>CAVZHQ010000007.1:0-1407412 GCA_963775125.1 uncultured Acidimicrobiales bacterium | reverse complement strand
TCTTGCGTGGGCCTGGGCTTGCATCGCGGCGAGGAGGGTGTAGTAGTCGGGGATCTCGTTGAGGTGGGCGAGTGCGATCTTGCCGATGGTGAGGAGATCGTCGTTGGTGATGTTCGTATCCGGGTCGCCAGTTCCGTGTTGGAGTTCGACGCCCATTCCTTGATGGAACTGGTCGAGATCGAACTCGACGGCGGCGAAGTCGATACGGAGGATTTCCGATACGAGGGCCGCCTCGTTGCGCTCTATTCGGGTGCGTGGCTTCATGGGGTCCTCGGGCAGTAGCTGGGGTTGTGGTTGTGCCGGTCGGAAGTGTCGGAGCGAAGCGTAGACAGCGAGTCCGATGGCGAGGACGCACACTCCGAGGAAGATCGCTTTGGGTTCGAGCGACGGCAGGAGGACGGCGATGGCGGCAAGCGCGAGCGCGGCTGGCATCGGGACCTTCGCGATCGTGCCGGGTATGGCAAAGGGTCGCCGCCGATTCGGCTGCCAGAAGCGTAAGAGGATGACCGTAGCGTTCACGGCAATGAAGACGAGGTAGACCGCGAAGTCTGTGATGCTGGCGACGAGGCGGAGGTCGCCGATCGCGACGAAGCCCGCGGCGACGGCCGCTGCTGTGAGTACTGCGACCCAGGGCGAGCGTCGTTCGTTGAGGCGGCCGAGGAAGCGGGGGAGCGCGCCCGTGGCCGCCATACCGAACTGAAGGCGAGACGCTGCAGTTATTGCGAGCAGGGTGGTGTTCGTCGTGGCGATCAACGCAACGACTGCGACGACGTTCGCTGACTGGGAGCCGATCGCTTCGCTCATCACGTCGGCGAGTGGTTGTTCGGATTCGGCGAGCGCAACGGGTCCGAGGACGCTGACACCGGCGATCGCTACGGCAACGTAGAGCACGGTTGAAATTGCCAACGCGAGGAGGAGGGCTCGGGGCACTGTCCGAGCGGGGTTGGTTGTCTCCTCGGCGAGCGTGATGACTTCGTCGAAGCCGACGAAAGCGAAGAACACCAACGCCGCGGCGGTGATGACACCGGACGCTGAAGAGCCTTCGACAAGGTTGTGGTCGCCGATGTGGGGAATGCCGATCGCCACGATCACGGCGAGCCCGCCGACCTGAATCGCGGAGAATGCAACGGTCAGCCGGGCGGACTGTTCGATTCCGGCGAGGGCGACGATGGTGATGAGACCAAGCAGTCCCCATGCGCCGACGCGTTGCGGAATGTCAATGAAGTATCGGAGGTAGCTGGCGAAGCCCAGCGATACCGCCGCGGCAGCGATGACAAGTCCGAGGATCATGACCCAACCGACGACGAAGGCGGCCCAGTCGGGGGCGACTCGCCGGGTGTAGTCGAATTCGGCACCGGCGTTGGGGAACATTGCGGCCAGCTCGGCGTAGCTGAGCGCGGTCAACGCGCTGAGGGCTCCGGCGACGAGGAACGCCAGCCAGACCCCGGCGCCCGCCTCAGCGGTGGCGGCCCCGAGCAGGACATAGATCCCGGCGCCGATGATGATCCCGACCCCGCTTGCCGTGATCTGACCCAGGCCGAGGGAGCGCGACAGACCACCAGGGCCGCTGTCGTGGGACGGGTCGGCCGATTCAACAGGCCGGCGACCGGAAGTCTCCAACGTTGAGTCGATCATCACTGTCAGGCGGGGTCGAGACGCCACGTGTCGTTGTGCGGACGGAAATGGCCACAGCTCGGACCTCCCAGATGGGTCGCCAGGATCAGCGTGTGATCGTCGCAGTAGCGCTCGATGAACGAGCGCCGGGTCACCGCCGCGGCAGCCGCATCGACATCCGGGGCACTGCGCCACTCGGGATGTTCGACCTGTACGGCCGAGTGCAGGAGGTCGCCGGTGATGACGGCATCCTCGCCGTTCGAGGAAATCCGCACGCTGTGATGTCCTGGGGTATGGCCGGGCGTCGGCTCGAGCCAGAGCAGATCGTTGAGACGGAGGTCCGACGGGATCAGATCGGCTCTGCCTGCCTCGATGACGGGACGGACGCTGTCGCCGACAACGTCACCGTAGATCTGGGGCTCTCGACTCCAGTGCGCCCATTCGGCCTCGCCGAAGAGATAGCGGGCGTTGGGGAAGGTCGGTCGCCACCGATCGCCTTCGAGCACGGTGTTGAACCCGACGTGATCGATGTGCAGGTGCGTGCAGAGCACGGTCGTCACCTCCTCGGGCGGGAAGCCGGCGGCCGCGAGCCGATCGAGGAAGTCGCTGTCCTGCAGATGGAAGTTGTCGAACCCTGGTCGGATCTTGTCGTTGCCTCCGCAGGTGTCGACGAGGATTTTCTCCTCGCCGATCTCGAGGGCGAAGGTGTGGATCGACACCCGGATGAGCCCGGTCTCGGCATCGGCGAACGGCCCGATCATCCAGTCGTGCGCTCGAATGATGTCCGGATTCGAGGCGGGGACCAGGCGGGTTGGATCCCACAGTCCCTCGGACTCGACGATCTTGGAAACCTTGACCTCGCCGATCTGCCAGCTGTCCACGTCGTGCTCCTGGTGTTCGATCCCGCCCCGGTCTCCTGATTTGATCCCGCGGATCCCAGATCACCTGACGAGGGCCCATTGGGTTCGCGCTGGGGCGCACCGTCCGCCTACTGTTCGGGTCATGTCCGAGCGAGGAGTGGCACCCATGATCTACGAGATCCGCAACTATCATTTCGAACCCAGTCTCATGACCGAGTACAAGGCCTGGGCCCGAGACAGCGCACTGCCCTACATCCGTGCCAAGGTCGACCTGGTGGGGTTCTGGACCAACATCGACGAACCGCCTCGAGGTCGCCGGCCAAGCCCTGGACGAGTTGGGATCAGCGACGGTCACGTGGATCATCCGCTGGCCCGACATCGAGACCCGTCACGCAGCGATGGCCGAGATCTTCGCCACGCCGGAGTGGGACGAGATCGCCAAGGGAAACCCGGGACTCCAGCACTATCACCGGATCGAGGCCAAGTTCGCAGAGGAGCTCTGATGGTCCGCTAGCCGGCTCGGCGAGGACGTTACGCCGATCAAGTCGATCAGCTGGCCGAGACGCGGACCTCGACGCTGCAGCTTGCGGTGTTGCCGGCCCGGTCGCTGCCTTCGTAAGTGAGCGTGTAGAGGCGAATGCTCCCGTTGCCGGCCCGTTCGGCCCGCAGGGACCCGGCGGTATCCGGTGATCCGGCAGCGAAGGCCACGATGTCGTCTGGCGCGTCGCCGTCACCCGTGCCGTTGTCCGCCTGGTTGCTGACCGCGGAGGTCAGTGTGAAGCCGTTCGGCCCCGATCCCAGGTCCGACACGGTCACCGTCGAAGCGACCTCGACGAGCTTGTGGTTTGGTGGCCACAGTCGGTTTGGCGAAACGCTGCAGAGCAGTGTCGGCCGCGTCGTGTCGATTGGGACCGTCACCGACTTCACGACCTCTTGGTTGCCGACGTAGTCCGTCGACCGGAACTCGATGCGGTTGCCGGCGCTCTCACTCGTGATCGCGATCGGACCCGTGTAGGTGGCCCAGGTCCCCCCACCCACTCGGTACTCCGTGAAGGAGACACCCGATCCGCCTGCGTCGACGGCGGACAGGGTCACGTTGACAGACGAGACATACCAGCCGTTCTGGCCGAGGGTGCCGTCGAGAGCTGCCGTGGTCGTCGGCGCCTCGTTGTCATGGGTGACGACCGGCTCCACGGGGCTCTCCATTGGCAGATCCAGGCCGCCGTCGCCGACGTCGCCGATGGCACCCACCCGGAATTTGAGGTTCGACCAGTCGTCGAAGTCCTGGAGGGCGGCGTCGATCGCCTCGCTGCCGTTGGCGTCCCAGCTGACCGTCCCGTCCGTGGCGTCGCCATCGCAGTTCCAGGCGAACGCGAAGGTTCCCACGATTGCTCCATTGGCTGGTGAATCGGACGGGGTCGGAACCCGCGATGGGACAGCGGGTTCCCGTTCCGAACCGCGAGAAGGCGGCGCCCAGGCCCGTGGCCTCGTTCAGCGAACGCTCGTCCACCGGGCCCAGCGTCTTGTGGGAGTAGTCCACCACGCCATTGGTCGTGAGGCCAGCGGTCGTGACGGCCAGGCCGCCGAACTGGAAGAAGTAACTCATGACGCTGGGGTAATTGGGTTTGAAGTTCACGTTCTCGCCGCCACCGTGGAACAGGCCCAGGTTGTGGCCGAACTCGTGCATCAGCGTGCCGGCCTGCTGCTGGGTGGTGCCGGCGCCAGTCCCGAAGTTCGCCAGGGTGATAAGGAAGTCGCTCGCGCCGTCGCCGAAACCGCTGCCTACAGGGTTGCGGGAGATGCCGCTGGAGGTGTTCTGCGGCACCGGTTGGCCATCCTCACCGAGGCCCGGCGGCGGCGGCTCCTGGTAGTTCGCGGCGATGGCGTAGTGGAAGATGGGTGAGCGTCCCGTCGGGTGGAAGTTGACGGTCTTGATTGCCTCGAACTGCGTCCAGTTGTAGGGGAAGTCGCCGCCCCCGGTGCCGAGATTGTTCTGCCACGCGACGGACTGGGCGCGACTGAGGGAACCCCAGGTCGCTCCGGTGGTGAAATTGAGCGTGCTCGTCAGGCCCTGGTCGACATGGAGGTTGATCCCCACAGAGCCGGTTGGGCTCACGTACCCGGAGTTGGCGAAGGCCGCCACGACCTGCGCGATCGCAGCATTGTCGAGGCGCTGATCGTGGGTCGCGTCCTGCATCCAGTCGAGATGGATGAAGAGATCGGGCTTGTTCGGATCGGCGCCCATGCCCGGCAAGTTGATGTACTGACCGTTGAAGGTGACACCGCTGCTCTCCCATGCGTCGGCGAGGCCGTCGCCATCGGCGTCAGCCGATTGATTGAGGACGTCGACGCGGAAGCTGATCTCCGCACCTTCGTTCCCCTCGAAGCCCCAGGCGCTGAGCGCCTGCCCACACGACTTGCCCAAGGTGCCAACAGGCAGGTCCACCAGGCAGGGCACGTCCCCGATCCTGACGTTGAAGCTGAGCTGGCGAGTGCCGTCGGTGGGGCTGATGTCGGCGTGGTCGTCGTCGCCTCGGAAGGTGCCATCCGAGTCGTACAGGTCCACCGTGATCGGCACGACGGATCCAGCGGCGTAGGGGATCGGGTCGGATTCGAATCGCCAGTCGGTGGGCAGCGGATGGTTGTTGTCGTCGATCTTGGTCCCGACCTGTTCGGCCCCGCTGTTCACGGTCACCACCGGGTAGAAGTCGGCATCCCCGCAGCCGAACCCGGCTGTCTCGTCGAGACAGTTGATGATGTCTGCGGCGTCGATGGTCAGTCGCACGACGACCGTGCCCGTTGGCGGTGCCTGGGCATTGGTCGGCTGGGCGGAACCGAGGCCGACGGCCGTGCTCAAGAGCACGAGCAGGGCCATCGCCGAACGAGCGTACGGAGAACACCGAAGATGTACGTTCTTTGGCCCGCCAGGCATAGGCAATGCCTAGCAGCAGTTCTGTCGGAGCGCCAGCTACTGATCAGATCCGGCGGCTGCTCGCGCCGCTTCAGCGTGCCCCGAGGCCGGCCTCACGGGCGACGACGATCGCCTCGGCTCGGGTCGCGACATGAATCTTCGCCAGCACCATCGACAGGTAGTTTCGTACGGTCTTCTCGCTGAGGAACAGCGACTGCGAGATCGATCCGTTGTCGAGGCCCCGAGCGACCAGATCCAACACGTCGCGCTCGCGCTGGGTCAGCTGTGGGAACGGCGAGGTCGACTCGGGCGAAGGCGGTCGCGCGTCGAGGAGGCCGGCCAGCTTACGGGCCACGCCCGCACCGAAGATCGCCTCACCTCCGTGCGCAGCGTGCACGGCGCGTCGGATCTCGTCCTGACGCGCCCCCTTGAGCAGATAGCCGCGGGCACCGCGCCGGATGGCGGACAGCACGCTGTCGTCGTCGTCGAACATGGTCAGCACGATGACCGCCACGTGGGGGACGGCCCGCACGATCTGCTCGGTTGCCTCGATGCCGTTCATTCCCGGCATGTTGAGGTCCATCAGCACGACATCGGGCTGCTCGTCGATGGCCAGGTCGACTGCATCGATGCCGTTCGCGGCGCTGCCGATGACCTCGATCGACCCATCTGCGGTGAGCAACATCGAGACGGCGCGCACGAACGTGGGATGGTCGTCCACGACGAGTACTCGGATCGGGTCGCGGGTTCCGGGAGCACCAACAGCGCCGGCCGCCTCACCGTCGGCCGCACTCACGCTGGCGCTCCGATCGGAAGAGGGAACCATGCAGACACCCTCGTGCCTTGTGGTCGGGGGTCGATCCGGAAGCGCCCGCCGAGTTCCTCGACCCGCTCACGCATCGATGCAATCCCGACGCCGGTCGACGCCGCGCCCGGCAAGCCAATTCCGTCGTCCTCGACCACGAGATCGAGGCCTCGTTCCTGGTCGATGCGGATACAGCAGTGCGACGCTCGCGCGTGGCGAGACACGTTCGTGAGCGCCTCGAGGGCAACCCGGTAGGCGGCAACCTCGACCGCGGCGGGGAGCTGGTCGAGCTGGGTCGGGGCCTCGATGGCCACGTCGAGGGGTCGGCTGCTGCCGGCCGTGCGCCGAGCAATGGCCTCTGCATGCTGGCGCAGCGCCGAAACGAGACCCAGGTCGTCGAGGGCGGCCGGACGAAGGTGGTACACCAGCGAACGAACGTCGGCGATGGCAGTCTGCAGCTCTTGCTCGAGGTCGTTGAGCAGCCCGCTGAGGGCGGGTTCGTCCTTGATGCGTTCGGCGGCGGCACCAAGCCCGAGGGCGACCGTTGCGAGCGTTGGCCCCAGGCCGTCGTGCAGGTCGGCACGAATGCGCCGCCGTTCCTCCTCGCGTGCCGTCACCAGCACCGCCCGGGAACGGCGCAGCGCCTCGGTCAATGACGTGTTGTGCGCGAGGACGCCGGCCTGCCGGGCGAGGTCGCCGAGCAGGGAGCGTTCGTCGGGTCCGAACGGCTCGTTCGGCGTGCGTGGCGCGAGAAGCAGTTGTCCGAGCGAGATGCTCTTGTAGCTCAGCGTGAACCGTTCGAGCGTGGACTCAACGCCCGTCGGCGCACCGCTCTCGGCAACCCGCACCGCGAGGTCGTCGAGGACGAGATCGACCGCGGCGTACGGCAGACGAAGCTGTTCACAGATGGTGTCGGTGACGGTCTGGAGGGCTCGTTCGTTGACGGGGGCTGCCTCCAACCGAGAACCCAGCGCGGCAAGGGTGCGATAGGGGTCGTCACGGCTGCCGAAGAGGTGATGAGCCGTTGCCCGCTGCACCGCCCGAACTACGTGCGACAGCGTCACTGCCACCAAACCCGCGCCGATCAGGGGCGCGAGATCGGAGCCGTCGTCGGCCACGTTGGTGACAACCCACACCGCCAAGGCGTAGATCGCCAGCGCGATCACGGTGACCGAGGCGTACACGGTCACTCGCCGGATGGCGACGTGCAGGTCGAGGAGGCCATGGCGGAGGATGCCGATCGCGAGCACGACGGGGAGGCCGGCGGTCGCCCAGAGCTCGACGTTGGAGAGGTCGAAGGGCAGATCGCCGAGCACGCCTCGATACGACTCCGCAAGCGCTGGCGCCAAGAGAACCACGGTCGCGCCGGTGAACCAGCGGTACCGGTGCCGGTCACCGGCGTCTGCTCGCAGCGTGCGTACGACCAGCCCCGTGATCGAGATCACGGCGAGAAACCAGATGGCCTCGTGACCCACGGGGAGGATGTCCTCGGCAAGCGCCGCAGTGCCCACCGCCGGCTCACCATCGAAGTAGCCCGGAGTCCAGAGGTGCGAGTGGGCGACGGTGGTGACGGCGATGGCGGTCACCGACGCTGAAAGGAGCGCACGGGCGGGCCATGACCGGCCGAACCCGTCGGGAAACGCCTGGGAGATCAAGACCAGGACGACGCCTCGGCAGAGGATCCATCCTGGTGTCGAGAGGTGGACCATGACTTCGGCGACCGTCGCGCTGCCCGTCTCCGTCAGCATCATCCAGGTGATGACTTCGTAGCCGGAGAACGAGCACCAGGCACCGGTGCCGGCGAGGATCAGCAGCCATCCAACAGGGTGCCGGTGACGGTGGAAGGCGATGTACGCGCCGACCGAGACAGAGGTCAGGCCGATGAGGAACTGGTACTGAGCGTAGGGATTCGGCGGGAGGTCCGGTGTCCCGGCGAGCGCCGCGGCGGCAGCAACGCCGGCGGTGGCAATGGCGACCGAGATCGCCACCGTCAACGCCAGCAGAACTCGCTTCCGGCGAGTCGGCCCGTCCTCCATGGCGACCATCTTATGAGGCCCTGGATTCACGGGTCGAGGGGTCATTCTCCGAGGCCGCAGACCCCGCCGAGCGCGCTCATTGCCTCTTCCATCGTCGCGGAGAGCCCACCCTGATTCTCGGCCTCGGCGGCATCGTACGCGGCTTGGTCGCCGGCTTCGGCCGCCGTGAGCGCGGCGTCGAGCGAGTCGGCGACTGCCGTCATGGCTTCGCTCACGTCCTGATGGGCATCGGTCAACGACGCCGGGGGATCGACGGCATCGAAGTCGGCGAGGCCGGCTCGAATCGAGTCGACGACTCCGGGGAGGAACTCGGCCCAGTCAGCCAGAGTCGGGTCCGGGTGCTCGGCGAAGAAGGCGTCGAACCCGGGATCCCCGCTGTCGGGAAGGGCTGCGAGTTCGGCGCAGTAGGCCTCCTCCTCAGGGGTGAGATCGACGGAACCCGCCTGCGTCTCGCCGGCAGTGTCGACTCGGTCGCTGCCGTGGTCGCGCTTGCGTCGTCGTCGTCGTCGCTGCACCCGATGAGCAGGAGCAGCAGCACCGCCGAGCCGTTCACGATGAGCCTTCGCATGGTTTTCCTCCTGGTGTTTGGGTGCACTCAGCATCCAACAGCCAACGTCCCGGGCGGATGGGTCCGGTGTCCCGAACCGTCCGGGACACCCGGGTAACGATCAGGGAAGTGGCACCAACATCGGGGTCGAGATGATCGCGCCCGCTCGGCGACGGCTCAGAGTTCCAACCGGAGACGCCTCGCCGCCTCGACCATGGCGCCGAGCAGGTCGCCTGCTTCGCCGCGACCGAGGTACTTCAGGCCGCAGTCAGGGCCCAGCGTCAGACGATCGGGGCCGATACGCCGCAGCGCAGCTCTGGCGCGCTCGGCGATGACATCCGGCGAATTGCCTGCACGGTCCTTCAGGTCGACCACCCCGAGAACGATCCGTTTGCTCGAGAGATCGTCGAGCACACCGAGGTCGAGTCCAGGTTGGGCCGCCTCGATGGAGATCTCGTCGACGATGCTGTCGTTCAATTGGCCGAGGAAAGGGTAAGCCGACGGCTTGTCGCTGGGGACAACGGCGGCGTAGCCGAAGCAGAGGTGGACCGCCGTGCGACACTGGAGACCTTCGAGCGCACGGTCGAGCACGCGAACCGCGAACCGCTCGGCACTGTCGGGGTCGTTGCGGTACCAGGGCTCGTCGAGCTGGATCACCCCGACTCCTGTCGCCTCCAAACGGCGGGCCTGCAGGTTGACGGCAACAGCGAAGTCGGTCGCCAAGGCTTCGAGGTCGCCGTAGTACTCATCGTGGCACTGTTGCGCCAGCGTGAACGGCCCGGGAAGCGTCACTTTGGAAACGCGGCTCGTCGTCGCCACGAGGTGCTTGGCGTCCTCGATCTCGGTGTCGGCGCCGTGACCTGGAGTGAGAAGGATCGGCCCCACCACACGGGGAACGATCGTGGACCGGCCGGCGCGGCTGACGATCTTGGCGGGATGGTCGATGTCGACGCCTTCGACGGCGGTGAGGAAATGATTGGAGTAGCTCTCCCGCCCCACCTCCCCGTCGGTGAGGATGTCGACGCCGGCGGCTTCCATCTCGCGTATGGCCAAGGTCGCTGCGTCACGTCGGGCCTCGTCGAGATGCTCGGGGTCGACGCGCCAGAGGTCGCTCCTGCGTACCCGGGGAACGGTTGCGCCAAGCGCTTCACGGTCGATCAGCCAGGCGGGCTGGGGGTGGCTTCCGATGACCGTGGTCGGGAGAAGCGGGAGGGAGTCGAGTCGACGGGCCATCGGAGTTTCTACCTCCGTTCGACCGCACTTTGCACGCATCGTTCCGGGTTCGGGCGCCGGCCACGCCGAGCCATATAGGTTTGGCTGGTGCCGAAGGTCCAACGGTTGCCCACAGTTCTCCTGTGCCTCGGTCTGCTCGGAGCGACGCTGTCCTCGTGTGGGGACCGGTCGCCTGAGGCGTCGCCGACGTCAACCGAGGAGTCGAGCAGCGCTTCGAGCTCCACCTCTGCACCGACGACCACAACGACTTCCCTACTGACCACCACCACGATGCCAACGACCGACTCCTCGGCGACGACCACGACAGCGGTCGACACGGTGGCACCCTCGCTCACCCCGACCACTGCACCGCCGACCACTGCACCTCCGACCACTGCACCTCCGACCACTGCTCCTCCGACCACTGCTCCGACCACCTCGACTCCGACGACCCCAACCTCGACCCCCGTTGTGGGCGCGCCGGCGATCCTGGTGTGGAAAGGTTCAACCGCCCGGACCGATGTGGCGCTCACGTTCGACGCAGGGTCTGACACCGGCAACGCGGCGGCGATCCTCGATCTCCTGCAGGCTGAGGGCATCCCCGCCACGTTCGGCATGACCGGCGCGTGGGCCGAGAACAACCCAGAGCTCGTGCGGCGCATGGCAAACGAGGGTCATGTCCTGATGAACCACACCTACAACCACCCGCACATGGAGACCCTCACGACGGCCGAGCGGCTCGAACAGCTGGCGCATGCAGAGGCGGTCGTCACGTCCATCGGCGGCGGCGCAATGATCCCCTGGTTTCGGCCACCCTTCGGCGCCTACAACAACCAGATGCTGATCGACGTGCGTTCGGCGGGGTTCACGTACTCGGTGATGTGGACCGTGGACAGCCTCGGATGGCAGGGACTCGATCCTGCCGCCGTGACCCGCCGTTGCCTCGACGGCGCAACCAACGGAGCGATCTACCTGATGCACGTCGGTTCGGCCTCGACCGACTACGACGCACTACCCGATGTGATCCAAGGACTTCGCGATCGCGGGTATCGATTCGTGACCGTGCCGGAGGTGGTCGCATGACCCTCGCCCATCGACGACGAGCGAAGGCAGTCATCGGCTCCGCGGTGGTGGCCCTGCTTCTGACTCTCGCAGTCGGGTGCACGGAGGGAGCGGCCGGCACCGATGATCAGCCAGCATCAGGCAGTCAGGTGCAGGAGCCCAACGCATCGGCGCAGCAGGTGAACGCCGCACCTGGCGCCATTTACCTGATGTGGCAGGGGTATCCGACCCAGACCGGTCCGTTCCTCGTCCCCGTCCATCGCGACGTGTCGGATGCAGGAGATCTCGTCGAAGTACTGACCCTCCTCGCAGCAGGTCCGACCGATGACGAGCGTGCCCAAGGCCTGTCGAGCGCCCTACCAGACGGCACGGTGGTGCTCGGGGTCACCGTCACCGATGGTGTCGCCACGATCGACGTGAACGACGCGTTCGGTTCCGGTGAGGGATCGGCCGGCACGGCGTGGCAGGTTGCGCAGTTCGTCTACACCGCCACTCGACTGGACGGTGTCGACGCGGTCGAATTCACGATGAACGGCGCGCCGTTCACGAAGCTGGGGGAGGGGAAGCAGTCGCTCGACCGGCCTCACGATCGTGCGGGCTACGCCGATCTGCTTCCTCCCATCGCAGTCGAACGCCCGACCTGGGGGCAGAGCGTCGGAACCGTGATCACGATCGACGGGTTGGCCCGCTTCGAGCACGGCACCGTGACCTGGGTGCTTGTCGACGCCGATGGCGAGATCGTAGTAGAGGGCGAGATCGTTGCCGACGGTGAAGGGGCAACACGACGGACGTTCTCGACAACGGTCGCCGATCTCGTGGCGGAGCCGGCGTCGCTGATCGTGTACGACGAAGCGCCCGCCGGCTCGGCGCTCGGTCAGGTCGGCGTCCTGCAGTACCCGCTGGGGTAGCGGCGGTGCCGGGGTCGGCCGGCATCCGGGTTTCGGGCTCCCATCGGAGCGAGCTACGGTCGCACCACGTGGCAGCCTCATGCAGTGGCACGATCCGAAGCGGGAGTTGAACTCATGGCAGACATCGTCCTGGCCGTTGCCGCCAGTCATGCTCCCGGCCTGGCCGGGTTGTATGCCGGCGCACCCGAAAGCACCAAGGCCGATGTCGACAAGATGTACGGCACCATGGAGGCCGAGATCTCGGCCGCCCATCTGGACGTACTGATTCTGATCGGCAACGACCACCTGGCGAACTCGAAGGTGCTGGAGTACCCCGACTTCCTGGTCGGAATGGCCGACGAACACACGGGGCCATTCGAATGGTTCAAGCCGTGGCTGAACTGCCGTGAGTACACCCTGCAAGGCAAGCCCGAAGTCGCCGAGGCCTTGATATCCGGGATGGCGAAGCGGGGTATCAAATTTTTCGGCCGCCGGCAGAACCTTCGCTTCGACGACAATCTGTCGATACCGACGGTTCTCTGCAACCTGGACACCAACGGGGTGCCCGTTGTCCCCATTCTGCAGAACTGCACCGTGCCACCGATTCCCGACCAGCGCACCTGTTACGCCGTCGGCGAGGCGCTCGGCGACATCATTCGCAACGATCTGCCCGACGGCACGCGGGTGGGGTTGTTCGGCTCGGGTGGCCTCTCCCACGAACCCGGCGGGAAGCGCTATTTCTTCATCGATCGGGAGTTCGACGACTGGTTCCTCGGGCTGCTCGAACATGGCGACCACGAGAAGCTGTTGAACGAGGTCACCCCGGCTCGAATGGAACAATCGGGAGAGGGCGGGACCGCAGAACTGTTCGCCTGGTTCGTCGTCCTCGGCGTGATCGGGGCCCGTCCCTGCAGCCGGCTCGGGTATACCGCGTATGACAATTTCAAGTGCGGAGTAGGCGCCGTCCGTTGGGAAATGGGCGCCTGATGGGACTGGAATCGTTCAATCCCAACCTCGTCTGCCATGAGCTGATCCAGGACCTGAAGTGGGACGCGGCGCTGCGGGCCGAGTTCGATACCGACCCGGCATCGGTGCTCGATCGGTATCCGCTGGCGCCTGATGAGCGAGCCGCAATCGATGCCGGTGACTTCCGGGCCCTGTACGACATGGGTCTGCACCCCTACCTCGGCGGCCAGTTCGCTCGACTGATGTACGGGAACGCTGCTGGTCCCGAGGCGACCAGGGCAGTCAATCGATTGGTCGCTTCGCTGACCGGTGAAGAACGCCCCGATGACCGGACGACGACGTAGGTGACGACTCACCAGCTTGCCGCCGGCCCGGCAACGGTGCGAGTCGGTGTCATCGACGCCGCGAATCCTCCGGTACTCAGCCTCGCCAGTGGCGACGAGGTCGTGATGCAAACATGGAGCCATTGGGGTGGGCAGGTTCTGCCCGGCATGGACCTGGCCGAACTCTTGGCCCTTCGCGAGGAGGCGCCGATGGGACCGCACTCGATCACCGGTCCGATCGAGGTGACCGGCGCAGCGCCGGGCGACGTGCTGCAGGTCGACGTGCTCGATCTGGTCCCTGGCGAGTGGGGTTTCAACCTCGCGTTGCCCAGCCCGTTGGGCCGCGGCGTGCTGGCCGATCAGTATCCGGCCGGGTCGCTTCGTCATCTCCCGCTTGATCGAGAAACCCTGACCACCGAACTCCTGCCCGGCATACCCCTGCCGCTCACTCCGTTCCTTGGCATCATGGGGGTCGCCCCTCCCGGCGACGGGCCGCATTCATCGGTGCCGCCGGGTCCGTTCGGCGGCAACCTCGACTTGCGTGATCTCGTGGTGGGATCCTCGCTGTTCCTTCCGGTCTTTCGGCCCGGCGCCGGCTTCTACGCCGGTGACGGGCACGCAGCCCAGGGCGACGGCGAGGTCAACCAGACCGCAATCGAAACGTCGATGGACCGGGTCCACCTTCGTTTCGTCGTTCATGCCGCCGCCGACGTCCCCGACGTCCTGAGGTTGCCGTGGGCGGAAACCTCAACCCACCTGGTGGCCCTCGGACTCGATGAGGACCTCGACCTCGCCGTTCGTCAAGCGGTCGAAGCGTTGGTTCGCCAACTCACTGCGAGGTTTTCGATCAACGGAGACGACGCCTACGCGCTGGCGTCGCTCGCTGCTGACGTCGAGGTGACACAGGCGGTCAACCGCGTCAAAGGCGCGCACGCCCGCCTGGCGTGGAGCACCCTCGGGTTGACCGGTCCGTCACCGCTGACGAAGTGAAGCCGAGGTGACACAGGCGACTTACAGCTCGGTCCGAAGCCAGTGACTGGCTTGCTCCATCAGGCGGCGGCTGGGTTCGGCCCGGTGGGCCCATCCGCCCGCGCCTCCTCGACGGTCATCGTCGAAAGGCGGCGCGCCCCACGCGCGGCGAGCACGTTCTGAATGTCGGGGTGAACGGTCATGACCGACGGACCTCAGACGATGGCAATGGGTCGGAGCGGACTTCCTGTGGCCCCGACGATCGGGAGCGGCAGCGCGATGAAGGTGAATGACTTGGTGCCGCTGGCAGCGAGCGCTTCCAGGTTGAGGTTCTCGATGATGTAGATGGCATGGTCGACCAAGAGCAGCGCGTGGACGGAATCGCCGGGACTCGGGATGCACTCGAAGGCGGGAGTGTCGGTTCCTGCCGCCTTCACCTGGCGATCGATCAACCAGTGCGCCGCGGTCTCCTCGGGTCCCGGCCATCCCCGTCCAGCGTTGTTGAAACGCATCGGGTCGTCCCAGAATCTCGCCCAACCGGTTCGGATGAGGACCACATCTCCGGGCGCCAGATCGAGACCGGACGCGACGGTCTCGAGTTCGTCGCCGGTGATGGGTTCGGCGGCTTCGAGATTGTCGACACCTCGATGGCCGGCGATGTCGAGCAGGACGGCATGCGCCACCAACGGAGGAATTTCCGAAGCATCGAGCGACGTCAGCCCGTTCGCCGTTTCGATCTGGTCCGCCGGGCACCCTCCGTGAACCTGGCCGTTGCGACTGAAGTGACCGAGTGCATCGATGTGCGTGGCGATGTGGGTCGAGGTGACCAGCTGCTCGTTCGCGAAGCTCGAGCCACCGGCACGAGGGGCGGGATGGGCGTCGCCGTGCCGACGGTGGAGGGTGATGCTGTAGGGCGGGTGCGGGCCGTACACGGGCATCTTCGGTGTGAGCTCGTGCGACAACTCGAACAGTCGTCCACGCAACGACCCGAACAAGCGCTCAACGTCCATCAGCATCCTGCACGTTGTAGCAGAGATGGTTGCGGCTATCAGAGTTCGGGGGACGATGTGGGCGGCGACGTGGAACCGGTCGTCGATGGTCCGGTAAGGTCGTGGCTTCCTCGCTGAACACTGAACACTGAACTTGGGGTCCACCATGCACGTCGGAATGTCGGTCATCTTCCAGAACCCGGGTGAAAAGGTCCCCGATGCCCAGATCTACGCCCAGGATCTGGCGCTTGGCTCGGTTGGCGGAGCCGCTCGGTTTCGATTCCATCTGGAGCGTCGAGCATCACTTCACCGACTACACGATGTGCCCCGACGTCTTCCAGTTCCTGACCTACATGGCGGCTTGCACCGAGCGGGTTCAGCTCGGATCGATGGTCTGCGTGCTGCCGTGGCACGACCCGATGCGGGTGGCCGAGGAGATCGCCATGCTCGACGTGATGTCGGGTGGCCGGGTCATTCTCGGTATGGGTCGCGGCACCGGTCGGGTCGAATTCGAAGGCTTCCGGGTCGAGATGCCCGAAGCTCGTCAGCGGTTCGCCGAGGCGGCGGAGATGGTACTTACCGGCCTCGAACGGGGATGGGTCGAGTACGACGGCGAGTACATCCGCCAGCCCCGCAAGGACATCCGTCCCCGCCCCAACAAGACGTTCAAGGGCCGGACCTACGCAGCGGCCGTCTCGACCGAGTCGGCCGAGATCATGGCCAAGATGGGCGTTGGAATCCTCATCGTGCCCCAGAAGCCATGGAAGGTCGTCCGAGCCGAGCTGGAGACGTACCGGGCGACGTTCCGGGAGGCCACCGGTGAGGAACCGCCCCCACCCATGGTCGCCGGCTGGACCTTCGTCGACGAGTCCGCCGATCGGGCCGAGGAGATGGCCCGCAAGTACATCGGCGGCTACTGGGACTCGGTCATCGCGCACTACGAGTTCGACAAGGACCATCTGAAGAACACGCCGGGCTATGAGTTCCATGGCCAGATGCACGACATGCTCAACGCGCCGGGCGGCCTGCAGAAGATGATCGACTTCTTCGTCGGTATCCAGGTGTGGGGCACACCCGACCAGGTGAAGGAGAAGATCCTGACCATTCAGGACAACACCTACAACGACGGGTACATGGGTGTGTTCAGCTACGCCGGCATGCCGGCCGACGAGGCCGAACGCAATGCCCGCCTGTTCGCAGCCGAGGTCATGCCCGACCTCCAGGCACTTGCGCCCGCCTACGAACGGCTCGGCGTCCCGGCCTGATCCCCGTTCGCGGGCGGGAAGCCGCCGATGAGTGACGGAAACCGGCAACATGCCGGGCTGACCGCGGCGGAGGTGCAGCAGCGCCGGGCCGACGGCCGAACCAATGCCGAGCCACCGGGAACGACGTGCACGCTCGGCCAGATCGTCTTCGCCAACGTGTTCAACCCGGTCAGCGCAATCCTGTTCTCACTCTTCGCGCTGATCCTGGTGGCCGGCTATCCGGCCGATGGGCTCTTCGTCGGCGTCGTCGGATCGAACGCCGTCATCGGCATCGTTCAGGAGCTCTACGCCCGCCGCCAACTCCGCAAGCTCGAGGTCCTCAACGCGCCCTCGAGCCAAGGTGGTGCGCGACAGCGCGGAGCAGGACATCGACATCGGCGGCATCGTGGTCGACGACGTGCTCTTGCTCGTACCGGGCGATCAGGTCGTCGTCGACGGATCGGTGCTGTGGTCCGACGGCCTCGAGATCGACGAGTCGCTCCTGACCGGCGAAGCCGAACCGGTCGGCAAGGAGACCGGCGACGAGGTGCTTTCGGGCAGCTTCGTGGCCGTCGGTTCCGGCGCCTTCCGGGCTACCCGGGTGGGCGCCGAGTCGTACGCCAACTCGTTGGCCGGACAGGCGAGGCAGTTCACCCTCGTTGACAGCGAACTGCGCCGAGGTGTCAATCAGGTGCTGAAAGTGCTGGTGGTCCTGATCCCGCCGGCCAGCGGACTGCTGCTGCTGGCACTCCTCGACGTCGAGGAGCGGTGGCAGCAGGCGTTGCAGGGAACGGTCGCAGCTGCGGTCGCCATGGTGCCCGACGGCCTCGTGCTCCTCACGAGCCTTTCGTTCGTGGCCGGCGTGATAGCGATCGCTCGCCGGCACGCGTTGGCCAAGGAGCTGGCGACGGTCGAGTTGCTGGCGCGGGTCGACACCCTCTGCCTCGACAAGACGGGCACGATCACCACCGGCGACATCGCGTTCGGCGAGCTGGTTCCCGTCGGCAACTACGACCACGAGTTCGCCGCCGCGGCGCTCGGCGCTGTCTCGCGCTCGGATCCCAGTCCGAACCCGACCATGGCGGCGGTCGCTGCTGCGCTGCCCGGGCCAACAGGATGGGACTTGGAGGCGACGGCGCCGTTCAGTTCGGCGCGTAAGTGGTCGGCCGCCCAGTTCGCGACGCACGGCACGTTCTACTTCGGCGCCCCCGACATCCTGTTCGACGCTGAAGACACCGAAGCTCGGGCTCGGGCCCAGACCGAGGCAGAGGCCGGCCGCAGGGTGTTGCTGCTCGCACGCTCCGATGAGCGACTCGGCGGCGAGGAGCTACCGACTCGGGAGGCGGTTGCCCTGATCCTGCTCGAGGACACAGTGCGCCCCGACGTGTCGGAGATCCTGGCGTACTTCGCTGAACAAGGGGTGCAGCTCAAGGTCATCTCGGGCGACAACGTGGCAACGGTGGCTGCGGTCGCCCAGCGGGCAGGCGTGCCGCACGCTGAGGACTGCCTCGATGCCAGAGAGCTGACCGACGACGCAAGCTTGGCCGCCGCGCTCGAAACGACGACGGTGTTCGGTCGCGTGACGCCGCACCAGAAACGGGCGATGGTGAAGGCGCTCCAGGCCCAGGGCCGAGTCGTGGCCATGACCGGCGATGGCGTGAACGACGTGCTCGCGCTCAAGGATGCCGACATGGGCATCGCCATGGGTAGTGGGAGCGCTGCCTCGCGAGGGGTCGCGCAGTTGGTCCTGCTCGATGACCGTTTCGCCACGCTGCCCGAGGTCCTCGCTCAGGGCCGCAAGGTGATCAACAACATCGAGCGGGTCGCCAACCTCTTCGTGACCAAAGCGACCTACGCGGTGCTTCTGACTGCCATCATCGGCATCCAGCGCATCGAGTTCCCGTTCCTGCCCCGCCACCTCACCCTGATCGGCACGTTCAGCATCGGCCTGCCCGGCTTCGTCTTGGCGTTGGCCCCGAACACGAGCCTCGTGCGGCCCGGGTTCCTCCAGCGAGTCGTGCGGTTCTCCTTGCCCGCCGGCGTCGTTGCGGCGATGGGTACCTGGATGGTGTACCTGTACGCCCGGGGCGGGGCCGGGCGTGGCATCGAGGCAGGGGTACTCGCCGACGCCCGATCGGCCGCAACGATCACGCTCCTCGGAATCGGGCTGGTGGTGCTGGTCGTCGTCTCGCGGCCGCTGCGGCTCTGGAAGATCGGCCTGGCGGTGGCGATGGGGGCCAGTTACGTGGCGGTTCTGAGCGTCCCGCTCACCCGGGACTTCTTCGAGCTCACCCTCCCAAGCGGCGACGTATGGTCCGCGAGCCTCCTCGCCATCGCCGTCGGCGGGGCGCTCGTCGTCGCCATTCCGTTCGCCATCCCTGGCCTGCGGTCCTCCGCGGCTCCTTCCAAAACGGACCACAATGGGATCATGGAGCGCTCATGAGGAACCTGGTGATCGGCATCGACGGCTCGCCAGTGCGCAACGAGCGCTCGAGTGGGTGGTCGGCACCGTGGGGCCGCACGGCTCCGTTCACGCAGTCGCCGCCGTGACCCCGGAGACGGAGCTGCCGTCCGAACCGATCCTCGCCGGCCGCGCCGACTACCGGAATCGCCTCGCCCAGCAACTGGAAGGGGAGTGGTTGGCGCCGGCTCGAGGACGGGTGGCCTCACTGACCTCGGACATCTCCGAAGACCATGCCGGCCTTGCGCTGCATCGAGCGGCCGAGGAGCACGGGGCCGACGCCATCGTGGTCGGGTCACACGAGCCGGTGGGCGTCCTGCCGAAGACGATCGGTAGCACGGTGCGTCAGCTTCTGCGTGACCTGAGTTGCCCACTCATCGTGGTCCCAGACTCGGCCGCTGAAGGCCTCGGTGGCGACCTCCCGCTGATCGTCGGCGTCGGGCACGGCGAGGGAACGCAGGCGGCGATCCGTTGGGCGGCCGACCTGGCCGGCGACCGCAACCTGCCCATCGGCCTCGTGCGAGCCACCGGGGAAGCGCCGGTTTTCAGCATCGAGGGTTTGTTGCAGGTCCTCGCCTTCTACATCGATCCGGCCAAGCGGGCCGAGTGGACACAAGAAGATCTCGACGCACTCGTCGACGAGATCAAGGAGATGAGCGACGGCGAAGTCGAGGTCGAGACCTCCATCCGAAGCGGCATGCCGGCGCATCAGCTCGTGGATGCCAGTCGGAAGGCGGGACTCCTCATCATCGGCCAGCACCGTTCGGTCGTCGACGACGAGCCGCACAGCCACCCGGGCGCTGCGTTACGCGCTCACCCACGCTCGCTGCCCGGTAGCCGTCATTCCCCTCGACACCCAGTGACGGTGCTGACCGACCGGAGTTCGGTCTCGAGTGCCAGTCATCGGCTGACGCCCGTCACCGCGAATCGAGCCGGTGCGAGGGCGGGATCCCACCGGTCGGTCAGCACTCCGGCAGCGACGGACTCGCCGGATCCGATGCCCCACGTGATTCCTTGGCTCCCGTGGCCGGTGGCCAGGACGACGCCCTGCAGCCCGGGGAGCAGGGCCGTGCAACGGAAGGCCGTCGTCGGACATCGGTCGGCGACAACTGCGAATCTCGACGATCGGCAGCGACGCAACGGCGGGCACCAGCTCGGCGGCTCGGCGGCACACCGCAGCGACCGCCTCGTCCTGGTGCTCGGGATCGTCGGTGGCGCTGGTTTGCAGTGAGGCCCCCAGCAACAAACGACCGGCCGCGTCCTGTTGGATCAGGCCGGCAACGGCCGGAGGCGCAACCGTTCCCGAAGCCAGTTCGCCGACTGTTGGCGTCGTGAGCCCCTTCTTGGTGGCACCCCAGGAGTTGTCTTCAATGGCGTGCCGCAAACGGAACGGAGCCGGTCGGGTGACGACCAGCCAACCTCGGACGCCGCGCACCGGCACGTCGAACTCGGTGCTGCGACATACCCGCCATGACCAGGGTCCGGCCGCAACGATCACGGTTCCGGTGTCGATGCGGCCTTCGTCACTCAGCACCCCGGTCACCCGGTCGCCCGTTCGGATGAGCTCCCGTACCCCGACACCCGTGCGAATGATCGCCCCGGCGGCCCGGGCTTCCTCGGCGAGAGCGACGACCGCCGCACCGGGATCGATGCGTCGAGCGTCTTCATTCAGCCACGCGCTGGTCACCGTCGGCCCCAGCAGTGGCTCGATCGTCGCCAGGTCCGCCCCGTGGACTTGGCCGGGGTGGTCGTCACCGCCGACCATCAGGCAACCGTGCGGCTCTCGGTCGAGGAAGAAGGCGCTCTCGCACCGCTGCGTGGAGTTCCTCGTAGAGCTCAATGCCCCGAGCGGCGATCGCCGCCATTTCCGGTGGGTGAGGACCGATCACCAAGCCTTGGTTGCGCCCCGAAGCGTGGGCGGCCAGGCCGTCTCGTTCGAGCAGCTCGACTCGAACACCGGCTCGGGCGAGCGCCCAGGCTGTGGCGACGCCGATCACGCCTCCCCCAACGACAACGACATCTGGGCGAAGGGTCATGCTCCGCCACCATAGGTACTCTGGCGGCCCATGGTGTTGAGCATCAAGAGAGAGCGAGCAGGCCGGCTGGCACGGGAGTTCGCGGCCTCGACCGGACAGCTGATCACCGATGCCGTTCTCGGTCAGCGACCAGGTAGACATGGCCGACGTCGTCATCGTAGGAGCTGGGCTCGCAGGACTTGCCTGCGCCCAGGACCTCACGAAAGCGGGAGTGCACTGCAAGGTCCTCGAGGCATCCGATGGCCTCGGTGGCCGTGTCCGCACTGACAAGGTGGACGGATACCAGCTCGATCGTGGCTTTCAGGTCGTGCTCACTGGGTATCCCCAGGTGCAGCAGCGGTTCGATCTCGACGCGCTCGAGCTTTGCCCATTCGAGCCCGGCGCACTCGTTCGAGTACGCGGCGGATTCCATCGGGTCGGCGATCCGCTGCGCCGACCGTTGCAGCTTCGGCAGACGGCGGTCGCCCCAATTGGCTCGCTCGTGGACAAGGCCCGCTTGGCTCTGCTGATTCTTGACGTCCGCCGACACTCGGTCCGTGAGCTCCTCCGACGCCCAGACATGAGCACCGCGGAGCGGTTGGCGAACGCCGGGTTCTCGAGTCGGATCATCGAGTCGTTCTGGCAGCCGCTGTTTGCCGGCATCCAGCTGGATCCGCTGCTCGAGGTATCGAGCCGGCGTTTCGACGTGATTCTTCGCATGCTGGCCGTTGGGGCCACCGCCGTACCGCGGCTCGGAATGGGTGCGCTGGCCGCGCAGCTCGGATCGACGTTGCCTGAGGAGACCGTGCGGCTCGGGGCGCGGGTCTCACAAGTCGACGACTCAGGTGTCGTCCTGGACACTGGGGAGCGCGTCGATGCGCGGGTCGTTGTCGTGGCCACCGAAGGTCCTTCAGCCCATGGGTTGCTCGGCGAGCGTGTTCCTGATCCGGGGTCTCGGGCGGTTGCGTGCTGCTGGTTCGCGGCCTCGGGTGCGCCGGTGGCGGGCCGGACGCTCATCCTCGACGGCGAGAAGAGCGGACCCGCCGAAGAACGTCGCGGTGATGAGCGAGGTCTCGCCGTTCGTATGCTCCGCCCGGCCGAGCGCTGATCGCAGCTGCGGTGCCTGGGGCCGAAGCGCTCGACCCGACGATCACAGTTCGCGTCCGTGAGCAACTCGCCCGGTGGTTCGGCTCGGTCACGACCGATTGGGAACACCTCCGCACCGATGTCATTCCCCATGGTCAGCCCGCCCAGGCCCCTCCGTTCGGTCCGAAGCAACGGGTCGCTTTGGGCGGCGGGCTGTTCGTGTGCGGCGACCATCGAGACACGGCATCGACGCAGGGCGCGATGTACAGCGGTGAGCGCGCGGCAGCCGGCGTTCTTCGTCATCTTCACGGTTCGAGCGCTGGAGCGAGATAGCTGCAGCGCTAGGCCCACCCTTGTCAGCAGAGGTAGATGCCTTCGGCTTCGAGTCGGGTCTTCTGCCGGTGGCACGGACCACATCGCATCTTGCCGTTGCCGGCGGTGGTTGGCCCACCGAGGTGGTGAGGGATGACGTGGTCGGCTTCGCATCGGTAGCTCGGTGTCTGGCATCCGGGTCCGGTGCAGTGTTGGTCTCTGATGACGAGCGCTTCGCGGAGGGGGCCTTTGAAGAGTCGGGTGCTGCGGGAGACATCGAGGTTGAGGCTTGTTGCGTCGAGGACAATTCGGCGGATGGTGCCGGCCAGGGCTGCTCGCAGGGCGGCGGTGGCGTTGAGTCGGAGGCCGTGTTCGGTGTGGCAGCGGTAGTGGCGCGTGTCCTCGGGGTCTCGTTCGACGGGCGCTTGGCCGGCTTGGCGACGGGCCTCGTTCTCGAGGGTTTGGATGTCGACGGTGACGTTGACGTTGTAGCTGGTGTCGGTGGGGGTCAGATGATTGATGCCGGCGCGGATGACGATGAAGAAGGCGTCGTGCCAACGCTGACGGTTGGTGCGTGCAAGGTGCTGCGCAGTGGCCATGTCTCCGTAGTGCTCTCGCACGACCTCCCACTCCTCGGCCAGGAGCCGTTCGTAGATGGGTTCGACTGCAGTGAGGACTTGTTCCCAGTTGAGGCCGGTGGTGTCGAGGGCGGCCATGATTTCGTTGTCGAGGCCTTGGACCCAGCTGAGGCCTCGGGCTTCAAGGTTGCGGTCGTCCTGATCGGCGGGGTCTGTCGGGTCGACCATCTCGGCCCAGGCGGCGGTGAGGGTTTGGAATACTTCCCACGGTTCGGCCTGCGCCCATTGCAGCAGGAGGGGGAGGTCTCGTTGGAGGGCGACGGCGAGTTCTCGCCGGTCGGCCAGACGGGAGAGTTCGTCGAGATGGGAGGGGTTGATGGCGCCGGTGTGGAGGAGGGGGCGGGCCAACGCCAGAGCGCCGTGTAGGAGTTCGGCTCGTTTGAATCGTCGGCCGACGACGCGGGTGGGGAGGTGGGTTTGGTCGGCGAACCAGAGACGTTGGTTGCGGTACCGGCGGGGGACTGCTCCGGCGCGGCGCCGGAGTTCGTCAACGGCTTCGGCCTGTTGGGCTTCGAGCCGGGCTCGGGAGCGTTCGTAGTCGAGTACCTGCTGGGCGAGTTCGTCGTTGGTGAGCTGCGTCAGTTCCGGAGAAGAGGTCTCTTCTATGATCGATAGTAAGACTTCCATAGAGATAATCTAACGAACAGTTGTTCAATTATCAACTGAGAGGTGAGAAAAAGCGAACAAATGTTTGATTGATCGTCCCGGTTCGCCAACCCCGCCGTGCTACTCGAGAGTGTGGCGGCTGAAGAACTCCCAGGAAAGTTCGGTGGCGTTGATGTCGGTGTTGGTGACACCAAGCCCGGCGAGTCGGCTGATGGCTCGAGAGGTGCTGGAGCCGGGCCAGGTGTGGCCGGCGTTCTCGAGGCGGTAGAACACCGCCTCGACGCCATCGGGGCAACCCTCGTACTCGAACGCGGTGACGTCGGCCGAAACAGCCGTCTCGGCAGGGGTGGCATCGCAGCCGAAGGTGGCGGCAAACTCGGCGAACTCGTCGGGAATGGCCGGCTCGAAAAGCTCGATCCGCACGCCGGGCACGAGCGTCGAGAATCCGCCGCCGTCGTAGGGGACGATCTTGTCATCGACGCCGTGGAACGCCAGGTAGGGGACCGGGCGGCTGGGTCGGCAGTCGTCGGGATGGACGAGGGCGGCCACTGAGGCGGCGGCGGCGATCCGGTCGGCGAGCTCGCACACGAGGCGGGAACTGAAGTAGCCGCCGTTGGAAAGTCCAGTCGTGTACACGCGGGCTTCGTCGACACACGCGGACGCGATCACCCGGTCGAGCACGGCCTCGGCGAACGCCACATCATCTCGCGTCGGGTCGTCGGCATCGGTCAGCTCCCACGAGTTTCGCAGCTGGCCGGGTGCCGATATGCCAGTGGGTGCCACGACCAAGAAGCCCTCCTTCTCGGCGAGCGCCGGGTACTCGGAGAACCCGAGCTGGTCAGGTCCGTTCGAGCCGAGACCGTGCCAATTCAAGACCAGCGGCGTCGGCACCGCCTCGTCGTAGCTCGTCGGGACGACGAGTTCATAGACCCGCGTTCGGTCTTCGAACTCGAACGACACCGTCGATCGGCCAGTGGCAATTGCCTGCCCGCACCCTGAGCCCGATGGCTCGTCAGCGGACCCGCCAGTGGTCGCGGTGGCGGTGGAAGTGGTCGCGCTGGAACTGGTGTGCTGGAACTCGTGGTGATGGTCTCGATCCCGGCACCATCCTCGCCGGGGGACGAGCCGTCGGTACAGGCCGTGGCGCCCAGGAACAGCGCCAAGGCCAACGCCGGCGAGGTCGGCCGCCGGCGAGCGATGCGGCTTCCGCTGCTCGGCTCACGCACGATCGGCGAGCGCGGCGATGGCGTCGCCGATCGGGGCCCACAGCGGCGGGTGGATGTCATGGCCCATTTCGTCGATGACCAGCAACTCGGCGTTGGGGATCGCGGCCGCAGTGGCCTCGCCGCCCGAAAGGGTCACAAGCGGATCGAGCCGCCCGTGAACCACAAGGGTCGGCACTCGAAGCTGTTCCAGTTCGGCGGTGCGGTCGCCGTCGGCGGCGATGGCCAACAACTGATAGGCCGGTCCGGGCGGATGAAAGGAGCGGTCGTAGAAGCGGGGCGCCATCATCCGCCAGTACTGGGGGTCGTAGTGCATGCCGCTGATCACCCGACGATTGGCCACGGTGTGTTCGATGAAACCGTCTCGGTCCGAGGGTGTCGGGGAACTGAGGGTGGCCATCGCCTCCGGGGTTGCCTGACCGACGTCGGTGTTTCCCGTCGTCGACATGATCGATGTCATCGACCGCACTCGCTCCGGAAAATCGAGGGCCATGCGTTGCACGATCATTCCCCCCATCGACATTCCGGCCACGTGGGCCTGGTCGACCCCGACGGCGTCGAGCACGGCGATCCCGTCGGCTGCCATATCAGCCAGGGTGTACGGGGGTGGCTCGCTTGCTGTGCCGGCCCGAAGCTTGGCCATCGTCGCCCACAGGTCAGACGGGAGAGGTGTCTGGGACTTGGAGGTGAGTCCCACGTCGCGGTTGTCGAACGTGAGGACCTGGAACCCGCGGTCGACCAAGTACTGGCAGAAGCCGAGATCCCACGCAATGAGCTGCGAGCCGAGCCCGTTGACGAGGAGCAATGTTCGGTCCGCGCCAGCTCCGTGAACCTCGTACTCGATGGTGGCGCCGTTGCTGTTGGTCGATGGCATGGCGGAGAGAGTAGGGCACGGCGACGATCAGTCCGTGACGGCTAGGGTGCTGCCATGCCTGGAGCGCTCGACGGAATCGTCGTCATCGATGTCTCGACCCTGGTCCAGGGTCCGCAGGCGGCAGCAATGCTGCATGACCTCGGGGCCGAGGTCATCAAGGTGGAGCTTCCCGGCATCGGAGACGTCGGTCGGCACGTAGCGCCCATCCCTGACTGGGGCGGGCCGGCGTTCATCGCCAACAACCGAGGCAAGCGGTCCATCACGCTCGACCTCCGCACGCCATCAGGCAAAGCCGTTCTGGAAAGGATGTGCGGGTCGGCCGATGTGTTCCTCTCGAACTTCATGCCCGGCACCCTCGAAGGTTGGGGCCTCAGCTACGAACACCTCGCCACGGTCAACCCGCGACTCATCTGGGCCGCCGCCTCGTACCTCGGCCCCCATGGCCCGGAAGCTCAGCGGGAGGGCGCGGACATGGCTGGACAGGCGATGGGCGGCATCATCTCGACGACCGGGAGCGACGGCGGTCCAATGACGCCGGTAGGCACGCTGGTGGCCGACAGCAGTGGAGCCCAGAACCTCACCAGCGGCATCCTGGCGGCGCTCTTTGCGCGTGAGCGGACCGGGCGCGGTCAGCGAGTGGACGTTTCGCTTCTCGGCGGTCAGATCTGGTTGCAGTCGATGGAGCTCACCTACTACCTGATCACCGGCGAGACGACGGGACGTTCGAACGGCGGTCACCCGCTCGTCCATGCCATCTACGGGATCTTTCCTACCGCCGACGGCTTCATCGCCATCGTGGGATGCCCGGAACACCTCTGGCCGGGCATGGTGCGAGCCGTCGAGCGTCCGGATCTGCTCGACAACCCCCGATTCGGGAACTACTTCGTCACGCCCGAGATCAAAGCGGAGCTGTTCGTCGTCTTCAACGAGATCTTCAGTACTCGCACAACCGCAGAGTGGTGCGAACGGCTGGCAGCAGAGGGCCAGCGTTTCGCGCCGGTCCGCAACCACGGTCAAGTCGCCGACGATCCGCAGGCGGAAGTAAACGGCTATGTGGCGACGGTCGACCACCCGACTCATGGCCGAATCCGCGTCGTCGGCTGTCCGATCACGATGACCGACACGCCGACCCGAACCGGCGTCGCCGCTCCAGAGCTGGGCCAACACACCGAGGAGATCTTGCTCGAACTCGGCTACTCGTGGGACGACATCGCTCGGTTCGGTGACGAAGCAGCCATCTGACTCCCAGCTGCACGTGCGTCTGCACGTTCGAGGCGCTCGACACCGCGGCGATCTCGCCACTACCGGGCAGCCACCGGTCCCAGGTTCAACGCTCCAAGGTCGATGCCCAGTCGACGAGCGTGTCGGTGAACAACGAAGGGTCGGCGGCGTGCATGAAGTGTGGCTGTTCGGGAAACGATCGGTACGTGCAGGGCTGGCCCGCTACCTCCTCGACGAGCTGTCGGGCCCGTTCGGCCTGGTTGTCGGCCAACGCGCCGATGAGATGGCCCGTGTCGGAGCTCATGCCGCGGCGGTGATGGGTGAGCAATACCGGCACACGGACCGCGGCCAGCATGCGCTCGTGGCTGCACCCGATGCACACCGAGCCATCCCAGAAGGCAGCTCCCCATTCCGGGTCGTATTCGAGGAAGTTCTGCGGTGGGGCGTCCGCACCCCGGAGCATGGCTCGCTGTCGGTCGGTGCCGTGCTCGTCGAGATGTCGGCGTAGCCCGTCCCAGTCGCCGATTCGCCATTGCGCCCCGAGGAACGTGGCAAAGGCGTTGAACATGGGTCCGGCGCCTTGACGGATCGACGGCCCGCACGCGGGTGTGAGCTCTGAAGCGAACAACGGCGGGTCTTCGAGCACGGCGCCGAGTAGCTGGCCCGGCTTGGCGTATGCCGCCAACCAGGCGCTGAGCACGCCACCCGAGGAGAGACCGCTGACGAGGGTAGGCCGTCCGATCACCGTGTCGATGAACCGCACCAGGTCGTTGCCCATGTTGTCGAGCGTGTAGCGCGCCGGCGTCCACGTCGAACGTCCCTGGCCGCGCAGGTCGACCGCAAAGACGTCGAAGTGCTGGGCGAGTAGGCCCATCGCCGCTTCGTACCCCCACCACGACTCGGTCTGACCCCCGATGAGCAGGAGAGGTGCACTCCACGGTCTCGACTCTCAGCTCGTGCATAGTTCATGCGATCTCCCCAAGTCGACGAGTTGCTCGATTGTCGTGGGCCTCAAAGGTTTCGGCCCGATCCTCTGCCTCAGGCCCACCACGGCCGCTCCACCCGAACACTTCGCTCACTGGCCTGGACCCATCGCCGGCGCCAGGTCGATGGTGTGGGCTTGGGAATCCGCCAGGCGGCGATCAGGCCGACCACCGCCAAACCCACGGAGAGCAGGAAGACCGGCGTGAACGATCCGGCCAGGTCGGCGGTGAGGCCGCCGAGCTGCGGCGAGATCATCTGGGCGACACCGAAGGCGAAGGTGGCCGCAGCGAACGACGGACCGTAGTCACCAGCGGTCGTGTTGGACACCACATAGAAGGTGAAGAGTGTCGGCATGCCGCTGAACAGCAGGCCGTTGGCGATGGCGGCGGCGAAGGTCGGAACGGGAAGGGCCGGGATCATGACCAACGTGGCTACGGCCCATCCGGCGAAGGCAACGATCAGCGCTCGGCGTGACCCGATTCGTTGAGCGACGAGGATGAAGAGCGGTCCTCCGAACACCATGGCGACGCCGAGGACGGTGAACGCCAGCGACGCCCGAGCGCCGGACCACTGGCTGTCGTCCTCCAGTTTTGTGGTGAGGAAGGCGATCACGAAGAGGTACATGAGGCCGAACGCGGTGTACGCCACCGTGACCGGCAGCCACCCTGGCATGCGTCGCAGGACGTCGAACCCACCGAAGCCCGAGCGGGTCGATAGCCCGTCCTGTCGATGTGAGAGCAAAGCCAGGCCGTCCCGACGACGACGATGCCGAGAACGGTCTGCACTCCGTACACCGTTCGCCAACCTTCGTCCCCGAACGTTGGAGCGGACGTAGCTCGGCGATCTGACCGCTCAAGACCACCCCGGTTCCCATGCCCGACGAGAGGATGCCGATGGCAAGGGGCCGGCGCTCGGGCGGCCAGCGCGCCGGCGGCGACGACGGGAGCGGGGATCCAGGTGAACGCGCCACCGACGCCGGCAAGGAACAAGGCGGCGGCGAGGGTCTTCGCCCCGGGGCGAGTGCGGCGAGACCCAGCCCGGTGACCGCCATGACCATGCCGAGGCGCATGATGGCCAGCAGCCGGAACCGGCCAGCGATCGAGGCGACGGTGAGCGTGCCGATCAGGTATGCAGCGACGTTCGCCGTTCCGAGCGAGCCGGCCACGGTGTTGGACAGCCCGAGATCGTCACGGATGGCGGGAAGAAGCACACCGTAGGTGAATCGTCCGAACGCCTGAGCGACGGCAGCGACCGCACCGACGAGGAAGACAGCGGGCAGCCCCGAAAGCCGAACCGATCCGGCCGCCGGGTTGCTCAAGAAAACGCGGGCCCTCATGAGCGGAACCCGAGCTCCTTCATGTCGGACTGCCGTTCGATCTCCAAGTCCCGCACCCTACGCCTTCACCCCTGCTTCTGCAGTACCCAGACCGGCGAAACGCCGGTCCCTGTACTGCAGAACGACGGAGCTCCCGAACTGCAGTACCCAGACTGGCGAAACCCCGGTCCCCGTACTGCAGAACGACGGGTGGTCAGCTGGGTGTTGCGGTTCGTTCGTCGAGCCAGGCCTGCCAGCGGGCAGTGTCTCGGCCAGCGGCTGCTGCACCATCAGCGCCGTAGAGGTAGGACCAGATCGACACGCCGGACTGCTGGCCGACTCCTTCCACCGCCAGGAAGGCGGTACCCGGCGCCGGTTCATCCACGAGGAGCGCAAGACGATGAGGTGCAGTCTCGACCACGGTGCCGGCGAGGCGAAGTCCGTCGCCGCCTCGGAGCTCGATCCGCTCACCTTTCGGCGGAGCTGCGGGGATACCGAGGGCTTGGGTGGCGGAGGCCCACACATCGTCGCGAGAGCCGGACCACATCGCCATGGGCAGCGACGCAGTCGCCGTCTGGCCAGCGAAGTAGCTCAAGGTGCAGGCGAAGGTTCTCGAGGAACAGCAGCCAGCCCTCGGCCATCCCGTCGTACTGCCCGTCCCACTCCTCGCCGGAGCCGAAGCCCGAGTTGACGAGCCGCACGATACACGTGCCTCCGTCGCGCGCTTCGACGAGCCATTCGAACGCCAGTCCGGCGACACCATCACCACTGTCGAACACCACCCGGTTCGGCGGTTCCCATGCCGCGACGCGCCCGTTGATCTGCATCTCGGGGCCGTCGCCGAACGACGCCGTCGCTCCGCCGCCAGCTCGTTCTTCGACCGTGTGGGGCACGTACCACGACGAGATCCCTGGACCGGTTGCGATGGCTCGCCACACCTCCTCGGGAGTGCCGGTGACTTCGATTTCGAGCTCGATGGAACGTTCGTCGGACATGGTCATGCCTCCGGTATCGCGGTTGGTCGGGGGTGGGCTGCAACGATGAGCCGGTGCCAGCGGCCGCCCTTGGCTGTCTCGTCGTGGTAGCGAGATGCGAGCGCGGTGATCGCCGCTGTCAGCTCGTTGGTGAACGCGGCGCGGTCGGCAGCAGACGCGAAACGGATCTCGGTATCGATCGACAGGGTCGCCAACGTCTTGCCCGACCGGTCTGCTCGCCGAGCGAGGTCGGCGACCTCTCGGACCATGCGAGCTGCGACGGCAACGAGGTAGCGGGTCGAGAGTCGGTCGGTGTGTCCGGGGTCGCAAGCGTTGGGGCCGAGGGCTTCGGGTGAGACCACGTAGGAACGGGCCGACGCAACGACAATGCGCTCGGTCAGACCTCGACGGGGTCGCTCCTGGACCAAGTGCACCAGTCCGTGGGCTTCGAGCGCGTGCAGGTGATAGTTGACCTTCTGGCGAGATTCGCCCAACTGTGCGGCGAGCGTGGATGCCGACCCGGGTTCGGCCAGCGTGTGCATGATCGCCGACCGCAGTGGATCGAGTATCGATGCTGCAGTGGCAGCGTCTTCGATCACGTCGACATCCATCATGCGTGCGATTCTCTTATTGACGAGAAAAGTTGTCAATTGGCATTGTGTCCTACGGTGCTCGCGTTCGGCTTCACCTTCAGCGCAGCAGGTGTACGAATCCGGGTGGGATGTTCGTGGAGTAGGCATGAAGTCGGAGTCGACATCGAACCGGTGGTTGAAACCGACTTCGACGCTTTCTTCCGCGCCGAAGCGCTCGCTCAGATCCGTCGAGCCTCCTTGCTGCTCGGCTCCGTCGACCTGGCCCACGATGTGGTGCAGGAGGCGTTCGTCCGGGTCTATCGGCATTGGATGACTCTGGACGATCCGGGAAGCTATCTGAACAGGACTGTCCTGAACCTCTGCCGGGATCACTTCCGCCATCAAGCGACCGTGCGGCGGCTCTTGCCCCGGCTCAACCCGCTGGTGCGCGACGCTGCTGACGAGGTCGAGCTACTCGATGATCTTTTGGACAGACTCCCATACAACCACCGGGCGGCGATCGTTCTGCATTTCTGGGCGGGTCTGAGCCACCGGGAGATCGCCGATCAACTCGATTGCTCACCAGGCTCGGTTGGCCCGTGGATTCAGACGCGGTTTGAAGAAGATGCGAAAGGCACTCACATGAACAACTTGAAGACCGGCTCACCGAGCGACTGCACGATCGGGCCGCCCTGGTCGAACTTCGTCTGACGGCCGACGCGGTGAAGCGACTCGCGACGACTTGCCGGCCACGGACATCGCACCACGGCGACCGCTTCGGATGGCGTTCGCCGCTGGCCGCATGCCTGCTGACCATTCTCGGTGGTGTCGCTCTTCCTCAGCCGTGACAGAACGGGCACCCGACTCGAGGTGGTTGCTCCGACCATCATCGACGAGCGTCCGTCCCCGACGACAGCCATCGAGGTGTCGGCCCCGGCGGAGGTGCTCTCGATCGTCGCGGTAGACGCCGCCCCAGCGCTGGTTGCCTCCACGGGAGCAGTGCTCGACGCAGAGCTCGTCGGCCGGGTCGAGGCGGGTCCACCGAGCGATCTTCTGCTGGCGGAAGAACCACAGCTTGCCGGCGCCATCTGTGTCGCTTCGGACCTCGCGCTCGGATGCGCAGCCGACGACGGCGCTGCCCGGTTCACCTATGGGTCGAACGAGGGAGGTGGCTGGCACGTCGTCGTGGATGTGGGCGAGCAAGACATCGTGCTGCTCGCGGTGGAGGGAATCGGTGTCTTCGCCACCGGGTTGCCCGAGGCCGTTGCGGAGGTCGAAGCCGTCATCGACGACCGGCGCTACGTTCAGTCCCCGGCCCAAGGAACGGTCGCCTTCCCATTCGACCCGACAGCAAGGCTGATCCAGCTCGTTGGCGTCGATGCTCTCGGTGAGGCGAGTCTGGGACACTCGAGCAGGTCGGCCTTGCCGATCTGGCCGACCGCCCGGGAGGCGCAGACGGTGAGCGGACAGCCACCAAGCGGATGATGAAGGAGCTTGCCGATCTGTGGGCGACGCAAACCGCCCTCTCATGGACCATGGAGCGGGAGGCTCACAGGCTTGAGGGCACCGCCGAGTCGCGCCCGAGCCGTTCTTCCGTGAAGACGTACTGACTGTCGGCGACAACGAACTGCTCTTGTCGGTCAGCGCCGGCGATCCCGATGCAGCGTAGCGGGCTCGTCGGACCGTGGGCAGCCACTGCGGGTCGAAGGCACGCGCTCGGGTCTTCGTCGGTACCGACAGTGACGAGGCCCGAGCTGTCGAGCTCTTCGACGGCGATCGAGTCGTCTACGTTCGCTCAGAGAGCGCCGATGTCGCTCTTGACCTGGAAACGCTCGTGCACATCGCTTTGGAGGTGAATCGAGCGCTCGACGCACTCGGCTGACCGGCCTGCCCAAATGGCGAGCCGGTCCTCCAAAGGAATGGCACGATCTGATGATGATCACGCCCATCATCCCAAGTCGCCTTCGGTCCGGAGACAGGGTTCGAGTCGTCGCGCCGTCGTGCTCACTCGCACTGATCAGCGGGGAACTTCGTGAGGTCGCCGCCGAACGATTCGAACAGCTCGGTCTCGAACTCACCTTCGGTGCTCACGTCGAGACCTGCGATGCGTTCGATTCGTCGCCGATCGAGGAGCGGGTCGCCGATCTGCACGCGGCGTTCGCTGATCCCGATGTCCGGGCCGTGATCACCGTCATCGGGGGCTACAACTCGAATCAGCTGCTTCCGTATCTCGACTGGGAGCTCATCGCCGCCAACCCCAAGATCTTCTGTGGCTACTCGGACATCACCGCGTTGACCTGCAGCATCTGGGCCAAGACCGGTCTGGTCACCTTCTCCGGTCCGCACTACTCGACGTTCGGCATGGTCGAGCACCTCGAGCAAACGGTGCGATGGTTCGAAGCGGCCCTCATGGGCGACGACCCGACTGCGGTGCACCCCGCAGCAACGTGGAGCGATGACGCCTGGTACCTCGACCAGCACGACCGGCGGATCGAGAAGAACGACGGTTTCTGGGTGCTGCCGAAGGCATTGCCGAGGGCCACCTGGTCGGAGGTAATCTCTGCACCCTCAATCTCCTCCAGGGCACCGGGTATCTGCCGGACCTGGCCGGTGCGGTCCTGTTCATCGAGGACGACTTCGAGTCGATGCCCCACACCTTCGATCGGGATCTCACGTCGCTCTCGCAACAACCAGGATTCGGGAGGTCCGAGGTCTGTTGATCGGCCGCTTTCAGCGGAGCGTCGGGATGACTCGGGAAACCCTGCAAGAGATCATCCGGAACAACCGTCGGCTCGACGGGCTGCCGATCCTGGCCAACGTCGACTTCGGACACACCGATCCGATCCTGACGATTCCCGTCGGCGGACAGGCACGAATGTCCATCGCCGCCGGATCAACTGAGCTTGAGCTTTCGTGGTGACAAACCAAGGGACGAGTCCTCCGAGGCGAGACGGTCAAGCTCGATGGGAGAGGTTCGCCTTCACCCGGGGGACGACCTCGGTGGCGAAGCGTTCGATCGATGCATTCATGACCGACGGGGCGAGTCCGGGCGGGCCGCCCCAGGTCACGAGGTCGGTGATGCCGTGGTCGCCCATCAGGGCGGTGAGCTCGGCCACGCAGTGCTCGACGTTCCCGACCGTCCACGCCAGCGGGTTGAGCGGCTGAGCATCGAGTGGCTTGTCGTCGTTGGACCGACGTTCGAGCGCCTGCTTGTGGTCATCGCTGCCCTTGATCAAGTCGACGTAGACCCGGCGACGGAAGGCCTCGGCCTCGGCGACCGGCGGCCACTCCCGCTCCTCGTCGTCGGTGACGAAGACGCCCCTGATCAGGCCGACCCGCTTGGTCTCCGGATTCCGGCCGGCGGCCCGCACCCCTTCCCGCCACGGATCGAGCACAGCCGCCGGTGGTCCCTGAGGTAACAGGTTCGTGTCGTAGCGGACCGCACGTTCGGCACTGGCGCGGCTGGTCGCGGCCAACCACAACGGCGGCCCTCCCTCTTGTACCGGGCGGGGGGTGATGCGGATGTCGTCGAAGTCGTAGCGCTTGCCGTGATAGCTGAACACCTCGTGCTGCCACGCCAGACGCAGAACCTCGATCGCCTCCTCGGTCAGCGAAACCCGCCGATTCCGTGGAACGCCGAACCCGGCGAACTCGTGCGCGGCGTAGCCCATGCCGGCACCCAGCTCCATGCGGCCGTTCGAGATGTTGTCGAGGATGGCCAGGTCTTCGGCCAGCCGTAGCGGGTGGCGGAACGGCAGCAGGCAGATGTCGGTCGAGAAGCGCATGGTCGTCGTGCGGGCGGCCGCCGCACCGGCGACGGGCACGAAGTTGGGGAGGTAGCCATCCGCGATGAAGTGGTGCTCGGTGAACCAACACAGGTCGAGGCCCCAACGCTCGGCCAGCTCGATCTGCTCGAATGTCTCGGCGTACACCTGTGGCATCGGGATGTCGCACCCTGGAGGGCAGCGGAAGTCGTGGGCCAACCCGAACCGCAACGCGGGCCGCTGCTCGATGGAGGAAAGGGATTCACTCATCGCCCGAGGTTACGACCGGCTCACGCAGTCGGGCGAACCTTCTCCCGGCGACCGTACTCGTCCTGCCGACCACCGTGGAAGCGAACCACGCTCCGCGGGAACGATCTCGGCGGACCTGCCGTTGGAACCGTTGATTCGTGATGCGCTCCTCACTCACTCTTGGCTCCTACCGGGGTATCCAGGTCGGCCTGCATTGGTCGATCGGTGTCGTCGGATTCCTCGTCGTCTCGACCCTCAGCGGTTCGGTGCTCCCTTCAGCAGCGCCTGGCTACTCCGGTGCCTCCTACCTGTTCGGAGCGGTCGTGATCGGGACGCTCTTCTTTGCCTCGATCGTCGCCCACGAGTTCGGCCATTCGATCGTCGCCCAACGCAACGACGTCCAGGTCAGCCACATCACGCTCTTCGCTCTGGGTGGTGTCGCCGCGTTGGAGAGCGAACCTCGAACACCCGGTGCAGCGGCTCGCATCGCGCTGGCAGGGCCGGGCGTGAGCATGCTGCTCGCCGCGTCGATCGTGGGCGTCTCGGTTGGGGTGAACGCATTGGGTGCTTCGGCGCTGCTCGTCGGTGGCCTGGTCTGGCTGGGTGCGATCAACGGAGCGCTTGCGGTGTTCAACATGCTGCCGGCGCTCCCGCTTGACGGAGGCCGGGCGTTGCAGGCGTTGCTGTGGAAGCGCAAAGGCGACCCCCTTCGGGCCACGATCTCGGCGGCGCGCTTGGGGGCCTGGATCGGTTGGGGTCTCGTGGCCTTCGGTCTGTGGCAGTTCTCCGAAGGCGGTCAAGGTCTGTTCACCGCTGTCATCGGCTGGTTCATCGTCAGTTCGGCCAAGGTCGAGTCGCTCCGAGCCAGGTTGGAGCTGGGGCGCGCAGGATGGCAGCAGCAATTCGATGCCTGGGTTCGCACCAGCGCTCCGCCGTTCGTCCCGGACAGCTCGTCATTTGGATCGGCACGCCCTGCGGGAGCGCGGCACGATGATGTCGTCGACGTCGACGTCGTGGTGCCCGACAACGATGAGCATCGCGCGGTGACCGAGGCCGGCGGCCCGTGACCGATCGGCGTTCTCGTGACTACGCGACCGGGGTGGTGGCGAGAGGATCCAGTTGACGACATCGGTCTGGTCTCGCTGGCCCCACACCCCCGACGTGACCCCGGAGTTTGCCGATTGGAATCGGGTCGACGCGGCGCCATTCGGTGGCCACGACGCGGTGGGTGCCATGAAGTGCTGGGTACAGACGAACCGGGGTAGGAAGCCTCGGCGCATCTCGATGAAGTCCGGCACGTTGCCCTGGAACATGCCGTGGTCGTCGTAGGCGTGCGGCTGATAGCACGCGTCGACGAGGTCGAAGTCCATCCGGTCGATGCCGCGCTCATAGCGGAAGATCACCTCGCGGATCTCTTCCTTGGCCAGCAGATCGTCGATGGTCAGTCGCGTCGAGCGACACTCGACGACAGCTCGGGCGAAGGGCCATTGCCACGAGCGTCGTGTCCTATGCTGCGCGTCATGTCCGTTGTCGAATTCGAAAAGCAGGGTCATGTCGCACTCATCACGCTCAATCGCCCCGAGGCCCGGAACGCCATCAACCCTGAGGTGATGTGTCGCCTGGCTGATGCGTGGGACCAGGTCCAGGCCGACGACGACATCCGGGTTGCGGTGGTTACGGGTACCGGCACGGTGTTCTGCGCCGGCGCCGACCTCGGCCGCCTCATTCCGCTGATGACCAGAAGCCGAGAGCCCGAGGACGAGTTCGACCATCGGGTGCTGGCCGACAAGTCTCTGGGCGACCGAGCGCTCTTGCGAGTCATCGACCTCGACAAGCCCGTCATCGCCGCCATCAACGGCACCGCGGTGGCCGGCGGTTGTGAGCTGGTGCAAGGCACCGACATCCGGGTCGCGGTGAACACGGCCCGATTCGGGGTCCAGGAGGTGCAACGCGCGCTGTTCCCCGGCGGCGGCTCGACGGTGCGACTGCCGGTGCAACTGCCCTACGCCGTCGCCATGGAGTGGCTGCTCACCGGTGAGCTGGTGGACGCCAACCGGGCCTACCAGCTCGGGTTCATCAATCGAGTTGTTGAGGCCGATCAGCTGATCGCCGAGGCGATGAAGATTGCCGAGCGCATTGCGGCCAACGGGCCCCTGGCCGTCCGGGCCATCAAGGCATCGGCCAAGGCGTGCATGGGCCTCCCCGAGCGGGACGGTATGGCGCTCGAGGCCAAGCTCAGCGCTCCGGTCTTCCGTTCCCAGGATGCGGTGGAGGGACCGCGGGCCTTCATGGAGAAGCGGGCCCCGAACTACACCGGTCGCTGAGAACCGGCGGTCTGCATCACTGTTTGGCCAGCGCTTGTTCCCGCAACGCCGGGATCACGTGCTCGCCGTACTGTTGCAGCGTGTGGTCCTTGCCGTCGTGTTGGAGGTAGATCGCGAACTGGTCGACGCCGAGCGCCTTCAGCGCGTTGAGCTTCTCGAGTTGCGCCTCGACGGGACCGAGAATGCAGAAGCGGTCGATGATCTCGTCCGGCACGAAGGTGGTGTGCGTGTTCCCCGAGCGTCCGTGCTCGTTGTAGTCGTAGTCCTGGCGGTCCTTGATGTAGTCGGTCAGGGCCGCCGGCACCGGGGCCGACTCGCCGTATCGGGCGACGATGTCGGCGACGTGGTTGCCGACCATGCCGCCGAACCAGCGGCATTGGTCGCGCATGTACGCAAGGTCCGATTCCGGTCCGACATAGGCCGGCGCCGCGATGCACATCGTGACGTCATCGGGATTTCGGCCGGCATCGCTGGCTGCGGTGCGCACCGCGGTGATCATCCAGTCGACGATGTCGAGGTCGGCGAGTTGCAGGATGAATCCGTCGCAGGTCTCCCCGATCATCTTCAACGCTTTGGGCCCGTAGCCGGCGCCCCACACCTCGAGTTCGCTCTTCGACGCCCACGGCAGCGTGATGGTCGAGCCGTTGTATTCGACGCCCCGCCCACAGGCGAGCTCACGAATGACGTGGATCGACTCGCGCATTGTCGCCAACGTGGTTGGCTTGCCGTTGGTGACGCGCACCGCAGAGTCGCCACGTCCGATGCCGCACACCGTGCGGTTGCCGTACATCTCGTTCAGCGTTGCGTACGTCGATGCGGTGACGGTCCAGTCACGAGTGGCCGGGTTCGTGACCATCGGCCCGACGATCACCTTTCGCGTCTCGTTGAGGATCTGGGAATAGATGACATAGGGCTCCTCCCACAAGATGTGTGAGTCGAACGTCCACACGTGACTGAACCCGTACATCTCGGCCCGCTTGGCGAGGTCGACGACCCGCGATGCCGGTGGCGTGGTCTGGAGTACTACTCCGATGTCCATGTCTTGCTCCTGATCGGCAGTTCGAGGAAGTCGGTGGCCGACACCGGTTTGTCGGTCAGTGCAGGTAGCTCGACAGGCTTCGCTTCACGTACCTGCCGTGCCCCTTGCGACCGACGAAGGTGTCGTTCTCGACGACGACCATGCCACGGCTGATCACCGTGTCCACCTTGCCGTCGATCTCGAAACCCTCGTAGGCCGAGTGGTCCATGTTCATGTGGTGCTTGTCGTTGATGCCGATCTTGGTGCGCCGGTTCGGATCCCAGATCAGGATGTCCGCGTCCGAGCCCGGCTCGATGACTCCCTTCTTGTCGAGACCGAACAAGCGAGCCGGGGTGGTCGAGCAGGTCTCGACCCAACGTTCGAGGCTGATCTCACCGGCGACGACGCCTTGATAGATGAGCTCCATCCGGTGCTCGACCCCGCCGATGCCATTGGGGATCTTGGAGAAATCGCCGATGCCGAGTTCCTTCTGATCCTTGAAGCAGAACGGGCAGTGGTCGGTGGAGACGACAGCCAACTCGTTCATCCGTAGCCCCTTCCACAGATCCCGCTGGTGGTGCTCGTGTTTGGTGCGAAGTGGCGTCGAGCAGACCCACTTGGCCCCTTCGAAACCGGGCTGTGCCAGTTGGTCCTCGACCGAGAGGTAGAGGTACTGCGGGCAGGTCTCGGCGAACACGTTCAGACCGGCGTGCTGCGCCGCCGCAACCTCGGCCAGCGCCTCGGACGCCGACATGTGGACGATGTACAGCGGTACGTTGCCCGCGACCTTCGACAGTTGGATCGCGCGGTGCGTCGCCTCGGATTCGAGCTCGACGGGACGGGTGAACGAGTGGTACTTCGGGTCGGTGTCGCCCCGAGCGATGGCCTGGCCGACGAGCACGTCGATGGCGCTGCCGTTCTCGGCATGCATCATGATCATCGCCCCGGACTCCGACGCGTTCTGCATCGCCCGCAGGATCTGCCCGTCGTCGGAGTACAACACGCCGGGGTAGGCCATGAACAGCTTGAAGCTGGTGATGCCCTCGTTGTCGACGAGGTACGTCATGGCCTTCAACGATTCCTCGTCGACACCGCCGATGATCTGATGGAATCCGTAGTCGATCGAGCAGTTGCCTGCCGCCTTCTCATGCCATTCGGCGAGCTTCTCGTGCACGCTGAACCCGGTGTTCTGGACCGCGAAGTCGATGATGGTGGTGACCCCACCCCACGCTGCGGCGATCGTGCCGGTTTCGAACGTGTCGGACGCTTCGGTGCCGCCGAACGGGAGCGACATGTGTGTGTGCACATCGACGCCGCCAGGCACCACGTACTTGCCGGTTGCGTCGATGGCCTTGTCGGCGGTGATCCCCATGGTTGTCGCCTGCCCCGGCGCCAGAAGCGCGACGACGGACTCGCCGTCGATCAGCACGTCAGCCTCGCGGCGACCAACCGCCGAGATGACCGTCCCACCGGAAATGAGCGTCCTTGCCATGCAGTCTCCTTCGCTCCGAAATACTCGTGTCTACTGTTCGACCAATTCGCCGTACGCCTCGGGACGACGGTCGCGATAGAACGCCCATCCGTCGCGCACTTCCTTGATCAGATCGAGGTCAAGTTCCCGCACGACCAGCTCTGGTGCGTGTGCGTCACCCTTGTCGCCAACGTACTGGCCGCGGGGGTTGACGAAGTAGCTCTGACCGTAGAAGTCGTTCTCGCCCAAGTCTTCGATGCCGACCCGGTTGATGGCGCCGACGTAGTACATGTTGGCGCAGGCGGCCGCCGGCTGTTCGATGCTCCACAGGTACTCGGAAAGCCCGCGATGGGTTGCCGACGGGTTGAACACGATCTCGGCACCGTTGAGACCGAGGGCCCGCCACCCTTCGGGAAAGTGACGGTCATAGCAGATGTACACGCCGACCCTGCCCACTGCGGTCTCGAAGATCGGGTACCCACCGTTGCCCGGCTTGAAGTAGAACTTCTCCCAGAACCCTTTGACCTGGGGGATGTGCTGCTTGCGGTACTTGCCGAGGTACGAGCCGTCGGCGTCGATCACTGCGGCGGTGTTGTAGTAGATGCCCGGCTGCTCGATCTCGTACATCGGCAGGATCATCACCATGCCCAGCTCCTTGGCCAGCGCCTGAAATCGCTTGGTCGTCGGGCCGTCGGGGATGTATTCGGTGTACTCGTAGTACTGGGCGTCCTGGACCTGGCAGAAGTACGGACCGTAGAACAACTCCTGGAAGCAGATGATCTGTGCGCCGAGCGCCGCAGCCTCGCGGGCAGCAGCCTCGTGCTTGACGATCATCGATTCCTTGTCGCCCGTCCAGTCGGTCTGCAACAACGCGGCCTTGATGATGTTCGGCATGAAATCTCCAATGGCTCGGCGACAGGACGGCTAACTGACGGCAACTGTAGGACATGCCTCCATCGGCAGGAATGGCGGCGCCCTGGATCATGCGGCTCTCGTCCGACGCGAGGAAGAGCGCGATGTTGGCGATCTCGATCGGTTGGCCGACACCGAACGGCCAACGCTGGCGTGCCTTGTCCTCCTGGGATGCATCGCCAGCCGGGCCGGGGGCGGAGAACCGGGTGGTGACCCGATCGGTCAGGACGTAGCCGGGACAGATGGCGTTGACCCGGACTCCGCTGCGCCCGTACTGGCGTGCGAGTGCTTTGGTGAGCGAGATCACGCCGCCTTTGGCTGCGCTGTAGACGTGCATCCGCATCCCCATCAGCGCCGCGGTCGACGACATGTTGACCACCGTTCCCCCGCCCGCCTCGATCAGCTTGGGGATGCCGTGGCGGCAACAGAGAAACGGACCCTTCAAGTCGAGCGCCATGGTGAAGTCCCAGACGTCCATGTCGACGTCGGTCACCGGCCCATCCTCCGGAATCGAACCTCCGGCGCAGTTGTAGAGCACGTTCAGGCTCCCGTAAGTGTCGACCGCAGCAGCGACCGCGGCTTCGACCTGGGTCTCGTCGGTGACGTCGGTGCGAACGAACGTCGCCTCACCGCCCGTTTGTCGAACGATGCGCTCGGTGGCGAGACCGAGTTCGGGGTTGATCTCGGCGATCACGACGCTGGCCCCTTCGGCCGCGAACAGCTTGGCTGCTTCGCGCCCGATGCCGGTGCCGGCCCCGCTGATGAGGGCGACCTTCCCCTCGAGGCGCCCATTGCCGCTGCCCGTCATTGCTGCTCGGTCTGCATCGCCCCAGCTTTGCACAGGGGACTCTCAGTTCGGCAACCGCGCGGTCATGGTTGCCGACTCTGGGCAACGAGCGAACGGGTGTGGTGATCGTTCGATCAACGCGACGAACGAGTCGAACGGCAGGGCCGGGCTGAAGAGGTGACCCTGGGCAATTTCGATGCCTCGCCGGCTGACCTCCTCCAGTGCGGCCTCGGTCTCAACTCCTTCGGCCACGACCTCCAGCCCCAGGGTCACTCCCAACTCGACCGTCGCACGCAGGATGGCGCGAGCTCGCACATCGGTCGAAAGCTGTGCGACAAAACTACGGTCAATTTTGAGCTCGTCGAGCGGAAGCTGCAACAGCTGGGACATCGACGAATAGCCGACTCCGAAGTCGTCGATCGAGATCCGGATCCCGCGGCTTCGGAGCCGATCCAGGGTTCGAGTCGCTCGTTGCGGATCAATGGCCAGCGCGGTCTCGGTGATCTCGAGGGTGAGGCTCGATGATGGCACCCGATGCAGGTGTAGCGCTCGTTCCACATGGTCAGGCAAATCATCGTCCACGAGGTCCTTTGCCGAGATGTTCACACTCAGCCGGAGGTCGTGGCCCCGCGCCCGAAGCAGGGCCAGTTCACCGATCGATAGGTCGAGAACCGACCGGGTGATGGCAGGGATGAGGCCGACTCGTTCCGCCAACGGGATGAATTCGTCCGGAAGCAGTCGCCCTCGAACAGGATGGTTCCACCTCAGCAGCGCTTCCATTCCCATAATGCGGCCGGTGGTGACCTCGACGCTTGGCTGGTAGTGCATCTCGAACGATCGCAGCTCGATGGCCGTACGAAGATCCTCGATCAGACTCAACCGGTCCCGAGTGTGCGGATCGCCCTCGGCCACGTACCACGCGAAGCCGGTATGGCGGCTCTTCGCGCTGTACATGGCGACGTCGGCGGAGCGAAGAAGCTCGCCCCGATGAAAGCCCTGGAGCGAGCTCTGGGCCAGACCGATGGCCGCTCCGACTCGGATGGCTACTCCGTCGGCGCTGATCGGGCGTTCGAGAGCGGCGATCAACGCTCCGGCGACGTCCGCTCCGTCTGCCGGGGTTCCGGAAATCGCAACGCCGAATTCGTCTCCGCCGAGTCGTGCAACCAGGCCTCCGGCCGGGACCACCCGTTCGAATCGTTTGGCGACGAACCGCAGCAGCTGGTCACCGGCGTGATGCCCCAACGAGTCGTTGACCTCCTTGAACCCGTTCAGGTCGATGATCATGACGGTGCAGTGCCGGGTATCGATCGTGGACAACATGCGATCGAGGCGCTCGTTGAACCCTCTGCGATTCAGCAGCCCCGTGAGTTCGTCGGTTCGTGCGAGCCGGAAGGAGTCGGTCGCGGAACGGAGGTCGCGGATGGTGAACGCCAGCCGAAGCACGACGCCGGCGATGGCGGCGATCGCCATCCAGAAGGCGAGCGGCGGCGCACCGGCACCCCGTGCCGGCACGAGCACCGAGATGGCGATCACTGCCGCCAGCGCCGGGAGGAAGTCGGTTTGCAGCCCGGGTTTCGTGTCCAATGGCTCGGCCCGGTCGGCCGGTGCCCACGCCGCCAGACCGAAGGCGAGAATGCCCAGCACCCACGTCCACTCGAGCGTGGTTCCGGGCAGGTAGGCGTCGTTGCTGATCTGCTGGAGATAGACCACGTCGCCGACCGCAAACGCCACGATGCCGGCCATGAACGTGGTCGCCGACAAACTTGGTTTGAATCGGGCGGGGGCGAGCCCCGCAACGAGGACGACGACGAACACGACGTCGAAGAGGGGATAGGCGAGGCCGACGACAACCGCAAGGGCGTCACCTGTCTGTTGCAGGATGGCATCGAACCACAGCATGACGCTTGCCGCCCCGACGCTGAGGCCCACGATGACGCCGTCGACGTGTGTCGACAGTGACACTCGACCGGTTGCTACGTGGCTGTACTGGAACTGGGTGAATCCGACCAGCGCCAGCGCGAACATGGTGTACGAGGCGAGATAGGGGCCATCGGACCAGCCGGGGAAGGGGACCGGGTTCAGGTTCTGGTCGCGGTAGGTGTAGATGAGGCTGGCGATCGTATTCGCGGCTGATTCCGAGGGTGACCAGTGCCCATGGAAGCCGTCGCCGGCGGTCGACCAGCGCCCGGAGGCCCGACAGCGCGGCCGGCGAGGTCGTGGCGATGTGATAGATCCACCCGTCCCAGAGGGTGAGGTACCCAGAGTCTGGGCGCTCGACCAGCAACGTGGATGCCATGAACGCAACGTTGAAGACAACGGTTGCGACGAGGGTTAGACCAACCAGCACTTGCAGGCGCGGTCGATGAGGAATCGACAGGAACCCGCGGTGTGGTGGGAGAGGCACCCTTGGGTTGTCGGTGCGTATCCTCCCTCCCTTGATCTCGTTTCCTTGCGGTCTGGGCCGGGTCCAGTAGGGTCTTGCGATGGATTGGCTTCCAAGTTCCATCATGGCTCAGCGGGGTGTGGCCGGCGGGCGTGCGGGCGCTACCCATCACCTCGACGAGGCGATGCAAGGCGACTTCCACTTCACCATCGGGCCCTACTCGCAACCCGTCCTGCACGTCGTCCCGGGGGACCGGGTGGTCGTCGACACCATGGACGCGTTCGGCGGGGCCGTGCAGACCGAAGCGGATCTGCCCTCGCAGCGATTGACCATGCCGTACGTCAACCCGCAGAACGGCCCCATCATGATCGAGGGCGCCGAGATCGGCGACACGATCGCGGTCTACATCGAAACCATGGCTCCCTGGGGCGACCAGCCGCAAGGAGCGTGCGCCATGATCCCTGAGTTCGGGGCCCTGACCGGGACGGTACTCACGGCCACCCTGAACGACCCGCTGCCCGAGTTGGTCCGCGTCGTGAAGCTGGATGAGCATTCGGTCTACTGGAGTGATCGGGTTACGCTCCCATACCGCCCGCATATCGGCACCCTTTCCACGTCGCCGACGATCGACTCGATCAACTCGCTCACGCCCGACAACCACGGCGGAAACATGGACCTGCCCGACATGGGTCCCGGCTCCGTCACCTATCTGCCGGTCCGCTCTCCCGGTGCCCGTCTGTTCATCGGCGATGCCCACGCCTGCCAAGGCGATGGAGAGGTGTGCGGCACCGCCGTCGAATACCGGTCGGTCACCACGATCCAGGTCGACTTGATCAAGGGTTGGACCATCGATTGGCCGCGCCTCGAGACCGAGGAGATGATCATGGCCATCGGCTCAGCTCGTCCGTTGGAAGACGCCACCCGTATCGCCTACCGCGACCTGATCCGCTGGATGGTGGCCGACTATGGCCTCGACCAGTGGGACGCCTACATGATGCTCAGTCAATGCGGCCGGGTCCGGCTCGGCAATTTCGTCGACCCCAAGTACACCGTGGGCGCCGGCATCACCAAGACCTACCTCGAGACAGGAGCGTGACATGGACCTCGGTCTGACCGGCAAGCGCGTTCTCGTGACCGGCGCCACCAAGGGCATCGGGCGCTCGATCGCGCAGACCTTTGCCGAGGAGGGAGCCGACGTGGCAATCTGCGCCCGCAATGGTGAGGACGTTGACGCGATGGTCGCCGAGCTTGTGGCGACGGGGGTGCGGTCCACCGGGCGTGCGCTCGACGTCGGCGACGGACCAGCCCTCCGCGCGTGGGTTTCCGACGTCGCGGCAGAGTTCGGCGGTCTCGACGCCGTCGTAGCCAACGTCAGCGCGCTGGCCATCGGATCCGACGAGGAGAGTTGGTACCAGTCGTATCAGGTCGACATCCTGGGAGCGGTGCGATTGGTCGAGGCGGCCAAGGAACACCTGGAGCGGTCGGACGCGGCGTCCATCGTCACGATCTCGAGCGTCTCAGGTCGTGAGATTGACTTCGCAGCCGGTCCCTACGGCGCGTTCAAGGCGGCCCTGGTCCATTACACCCAAGGCCTGGCCTTTCAGCTGGCGGGCAAGGGCATCCGGGCGAACACGGTCAGCCCGGGCAACACCTACTTCCCGGGTGGCGTGTGGAACCAGATCGAGACAGGTGATCCCGACCTGTTCGCCAGCGCGATGGCGCTCAACCCAACCGGAAGGATGGGTACGCCCCAGGAGATGGCGAACGCCGTGGTCTTCTTGTCGAGCCCCCGGGCCAGCTTCATCACCGGTACCAACCTCCTCGTCGACGGGGCACTGACCCGCGGCGTCCAGCTCTAGTCCAGCTCCAGCTCCGAACGCGTCCGACACTATGCTGCGTGTTCATGAGAACCGCGAGGCTGCAAGACGGCGAGCTGACGATCCAGGACCGACCAACTCCCGAGCCGGGCTACGAGGAGGCGCTCGTTCGGATCTCTGCCGCCGGCGTCTGCCACTCCGACGTCCACCTGATGAAGGGTGACTGGACGGGGGTGCCTCGATCAGGCCCGTTCGGACATGAAGGCATCGGCATCGTCGAGGCACTGGGCCCCGAGGCCGATCGGTACGTCAGCGTGGGTGACCGCGTCATCCTCGGACTCGGCGGCAGCGGAGGTGGCTACTGGTGCGGCGCGTGCGAGCATTGTCTGGGAGGTAAGCCCCGACTTTGCCGCCAGTCCAAGGGCATCCTGGGCACGTACTCCGAGGAGATGAAGGTCTACGCCAAGTCACTCGTGGTGCTACCCGAGTCGATCGGCGACCACGAGGTACCGCTCGCCTGTGGTGGCCTGACTGCCTATGGCGCGGTCAAGAAGCTGAACCAGTACAGCCTCGTTCCCGGCTCCGCGGTGGCGATCGTCGGTGCCGCCGGCGGCCTGGGTCACTATGCGGTGCAGATCGCCAAGCACTGGGGGTACAAGGTCGTCGGGGTCGATGTCGGCGCCGAGCGGGTCGAGTTCGTACGTTCACTCGGCGTCGATCTCGCTGTCGACGCTGCGGACGCAGTGGAACTCACCCGTGAGGCGTTCCCCGGTGGAGTGCATGCCAGTTTGGTCTTCTCGCCGAGGTTGGCCGGTTTCCGGCTGGGCATGGACCTCCTGCGACGGGGCGGCATGTTCGTGGCCATCGGTATCCCTGCAGACAACGAGGGCGGCCTCGAGCTCAGCCCCTGGGCCCTGTTCGGAAAGGACCCCCTCATCATGTTCTCGGCCGTCGGGACGGTCCAGGACATGCGAGAGCTCGTACAAATGGCCGCTGACGGACACGTGAAGACGCACGTCTCGCGCACCGGCGCGCTCTCGGAGCTGCCCGAAATTCTCGACGAACTCGAGGTCGGCGCCTACCTCGGCCGAGCCGTCATCACCGACCTCGCCCACTAACGCCCAGCTGAACTGCAAGCCCCACCCACCTCCCCTCCGTTCTGCAAGCCCCTCACCCACGCCCAGGGGCCGGCGGGCTTGCAGAACGGGGCTTGGGGGGCGGTGAGCTTGCAGTTCGGGCCCGCGAAGCCGATCAGTCGGCGAGCGTTCCGGCGAACACCTGCCAGGCGAGGGCGCTCTTGGCGACGAGGCTGAGCACGAGATACACCTTCTCGCCGTACAGGTAGTCGGCGAAGCGACCCCGGCGCCGGTACTGCAGCCACTGGTTCAAGGCAAAGCAGTTGAACAGCACGAGCAAGGACACGAAGATCCCGTAGACGAACCCGGGAACTCCGTCACCTTCGGACTGCGAACTGAGCAACGCGATCGTGATGGCGATCCAGGGCACGATGCCCACGATGCAACCGAAGACGAACGGCCACCAGGAGGTCCGCTGCCGGTCCGGCGGGTTGTTGAGTTCCATCAACCATCCGAAGAGGATCATGGCGGCGTTGACGGCGAACAGCGCAAGGAGCGCGTAGAGGTCGGTGACGCCGGGAAGCATGGCGATCAACACGATCATCAGGGACGCGCTGACCGAGTATTCGATCCAACGAGCCGGGTTGACGCCGCGTTCGAGGTTGGTCTGGTACCAGTTGGACACGCGAGGTGCCGCCATCAGAAGGTGATCGACAGAAGCCAGCAAGAGAAACAGCGCAATGACGATGCCGAATCGCACGTCGAAGAAGACCTTGTCGATCGTGAGGGGCGATCCCGGTGGGCCATTCTGAATCCTGGTCTGGACCGGGATCGCAAAATCGTTGCTCAGCGCCACGATCACCGCGGCTTGCGCCAGATGCATCACGCCGACCCCGATGTTCCAGCGGCGAAGGTCAGCGAATCGGTCAGTTGGTGTCATGAGCGCCGATCGTAAACCCGGCCGGTCGACTCTGGTGGGCGGCATCGCCGCGGCAACTCGTGTCGCCAGGAAGCGTTCGCCATCTTGCATCCACGGAGCTCGGTCCCCTCGTACCAGGGATGAGATCCGCTCACCCACCTGGAGGCATGCCGTGTCCGCACTTCCCACCACCCTGCGACTGAAACTTCCGTTCATCGTCGCTGGGTTCCTTTCCTTCCTCTTCTCGGTCTGGCTCTACTTCATCGACGACAACACGACTGCCGGAATCTTTGTCGGGCTGTGGGTCCCGTCCATCCACTCGTTGGGAACGTTGATCATCGGCTCGACCGACCTGCCCGAGCCGTGCGGTCAGCGATCAGGTGCGGTCATGACCGAGACGGTGGTCCTGGTTGTCGGCGTGGTCGTGTTCGCGCTGACCGTCTGGGGGAGCGTCATGGCCGGAAGCATCACGCTGTCCCGCCGCATCGACATCGAACAAGACCTTGCTCGCCGTTCGAGGATGCTCGACGAATAGCTCGGTGAGCTGTTTCGACCGCCACGACGGAGAAACCATGACCACCGAACCGACGTCGTCGATACTGGCTTCAACGACCGAGCCGGTCACCGCTGAGCCCCCGGCCTGGAACCGGCGCCCAGCGCTCCGTCAGCGTTGGGACGAACTCGCCTACTTCCACTGGCCATACGAACCGACGGTGGTTCAGCGTTTGCTGCCCAGCGGACTCACCGTCGATGTCTTCGACGGCTCCGCGTGGGTCGGGCTGATCCCCTTCGAGATGCGGAACGTCCAGCTTGGGTCCTCGCCGGCCGTGCCTTGGATGGGAAGCTTCATCGAGATCAACGTTCGGACCTACGTCATCGACGAATCGGGACGTCGAGCGGTGTGGTTCTTCTCGCTGGACGTTCCCCGCACCGCAATCGTCGTGGTCGCCCGGTCGGTCTTCGCGCTGCCCTACTGCTGGGCTCGAGCGTCGCATGTCCAGGACGGCAGTCGCCATCGATACGAAATGACACGCCGCTGGCCTCGAGGGCCTCGACCGTCGGCGGACATCAGCTTCAGCGTCGGAGAGACGATTCCTGACGAAGACGTTACCGACCTCGATCATTTCTTGACCGCGAGATGGGCGTTGGTCACCAGGCGGCGAGACCAACTTCTGTACGGCCAGGTCCACCATCCGCGGTGGCCGCTCAATCGGGTGGAAGACGTACGGATTGATCAGAACGTCATCGAGGCCGCGGGGCTCCCGAGCCCTGTGGGCGCACCCCGGGCAAGCTACTCACCTGGAGTCGACGTTCAGGTCGGTTGGTTCGAGAACATCCCCGGCAAGAGGTTCCCGTCCACCGGCGGGACTCCTCGCCAGGGTGCCCGTTCGAGATGACGACGCTCATCATCAGTGCGGCAGCCACGTGGGCCATGGTCGGGCTGATCTGGACCATTCAGCTGGTGCACTATCCGATGCTCGCCTCCTATTCCGCAATGGCACCTCGAGCCGCGGCGGTTGAGCACCAGCGCCGGATCAGCCGAGTAGTCGGGCCGCTCATGGCGTCCGAGGGTGTAACGACCTTGGTGCTCCTCGTCGATCGGCCGGACACGATGTCAGCGACGTGCGCCTTCGTTGCAGCCGCACTGCTCGGTATTGCTTTGGGGTCCACGATCCTGGTCCAGGTTCCGCTCCACACGCTCCTGGCCGAAGGAAGTGACGACCGAGCCGCCGAACGGCTGATCACCACCAACTGGCTTCGGACCATTGCGTGGTCGTCCCGCGGGCTGGTGTTGGCCTGGGTGATGGCCACCTGAAAGATCCGGTTCCCTTCAGCATTAGGTTTCAATACAATACAGACATGGAACGTAACATGTTGGTGCTGGGGTCGGGCAACGTTGGTCGAGCTCTGGCTGCGGGGTTCCGGTCTGAAGGTAATCGAGTGGCGCTGTGTTCCAGAGATCCCGGTCGCTCAGAGTTGGTCGAGTGGGCCAACGACGCCGACGTCAGACTGGTGACGGCTGCGAATGCCGGGAGCCCGGAGGTCGTGGTTCTCGCCACGACATGGACCGGGGCAGAGACGTCACTGGCCTCGGTCGAGACAGCTCTGGATGGGGCCGTTCTTCTGGACGTCACGAACCCACTCCAGTTCACCGACAAGCTGGAACTCGCAGTTGGCTTCGCCGACTCCGGTGGCGAGCAAGTGCAACGCTGGGCACCGAACGCACGTGTCGTCAAGGGATTCAACACCGTCGGCTGGGAAATGATGATCCATCCGCACGTCGAAGGTGGGTCGCCGACGATGTTCCTCGCCGCCGACGATTCTGAGGCGAAGCGTGTCGTCGCCGAGCTAGCGGCGTCGGTGGGATGGTCGGTGCACGACTGCGGCGACCTCCGAGCCGCGCGGCTCACCGAACCGCTTGCGATGGTTTGGATCGAGCACGCCCTTCGTTCCGGGAGCCGTTCGCACGCCTTCCACCTGTCGGGCATATGACCCCACGGTTCAGCGTGGTGGAAACCCGGGCGTGATCCCCGAGCCCAAGTCGAGTGCCGGACGCCCGCGCGATGTGGACATCGACGTCGCGGTGATCGCCGTAGCTCAGGATCATTTGGCGCGCTTTGGCTACGAGGGCATGTCCGTAGCGGCGGTGGCGTCCGAGGCCGGCACTACCCGCCAGGCGCTCTATCGTCGTTGGCCCACCAAGGCCAACCTTGCCACCGCGGCAATTGCCAGCTTCGCTCAGTCGGCCGCGGAGCCCGACACCGACGACCCGTTCGCTGACCTCGTCGCCGAGCTTGCGGCGTTCCAGCGAGGCGTGACCCGGCCGAACGGCGTCAGTCTGATTGGATCGATGATGCAGGACGACGACCGACCCGGAACTCCGGGCCTTGTTTCGTGAGCGCCTTGTCCTTCCCCGCCGCAAGAGGCTCCGCCACATCCTGCAGCGCGGGGTCGCCCAAGGTCTGCTGGACGCCGACGCGGATGCTGACTACGCGGTCGCGGCGTGCACCGGAACCTTGTACGCGTTCTTGCTCACGGGCCAACCGATCCCGCGGACGTGGGCCAAGCGCACCGCGACGCTGGTGTGGCGAGCGATGGGAGGGACCGTCGCTACCCGTCGGCCCATGAAGTAGCTCATACAGGGCTAAAGATCGTGATCGGCCAAGAAGCGGCCGAGGTCTTCGGCCAGCGCTTGGGGGGAGCGCTGGTGGATTCCGTGGCCGTGCCCGGGAAAGTGGGTTGCCGTGGCGCTGCGGCTCGCGGCGATCATGCGATCCGCTTCCCCGGCAGCGACGACGCTGCCGAGCTCGATATCACCGTAGGCGACGTGGAGCGGACACTGAGTCGCAGCCAGGGTCGCCGTCGCCGGCGTTGATGACGTCGCCGAAGGGGTTCGCAGCCCGATCCAGATGTCGGGGTCGCATTCGCTCAGGTCGCGCGACCAATGCTCGAGCACGTCAGAATCAAGGAGATCGCGAAGGGTCGAGTCGGCGCCGACGGGGACAGCTCCGACGGCGTCAGTCAGCCACGCGAAGCTCCGGGTGCCGTCGCGGAACTCTCGTACCGTGTCTTCGAGCGCAAACACGGCGCGGAGGAAGGGAATACTTCCCACATTGGGGTTCTCGCCGAAATAGGGTGTGACGTCGATCGCGTACACACCCCTCACGAGTTCTGGATGGCTGTCGGCGAGGCGGAAGCTCAGCAGGCCTCCTCGCGAGTATCCGACGAGCACAGCGGGCCCTGACACCGTGTGCAAGAACTCGGCGATGTCGGCGGCGTCACGGTCCCGGCTGTACTCGCCGATCCACGGTGATCGACCTTGTCCCCAGACGTCGACGGCGTACACGTTGTTGCGACCGAGGTGTTCGACGATGCCCCAGAAGTCCTTCGAGGAGTTGGTGAGACCGGGCAGGCAGACGATGGGTGGATCGTCGCCGTCGAGGTGTTCGAAGTGAAGATCGTGGCCCCTCAAGTTGATCGTTTTCTGATGCATCTTTTCCCCTCCTTGTGCCGCTTTCGGATCTTAGGTTCGCAGTGCCAACGGCGCTGCGAGACGTGGGTTGATCTCGCCAGCCGCTAATGCATGTAGGCCCTGCGTCACGGCTCCGCGAGTTCGGCCAGACACTGGTTGATTGTCTGGATTGCCATCGCTGCGGCATCGAACAGTGGAATTCGCCTGCCCTTTGCGAGGAGCTCGTCCACTGACTCGCCAAGCTCCGCACGAAGAAGCCTCTCAGCCTCGAATGCGTGTCGCGTGGTGGCCGGCGAGATTTCGGCCCGCGCGTTGGAGGCACCCAACATGAGGGCGGCCTCGGGAGCGTGACCCGCCCGGGCGACAGATATGGACCCCATCCTCAAGGCCTGAAAGGCGGTGGCGGAGAGACGGCTGGCGAGACTGGCCTCCAGGACGTCTCGACCAGTTTGCAGCGCCAAGACTAGATTCTCACCCTGAGCGGCCGCAGCATGGATCCAGCTCCGGCATGCGAGGTTGAGGAAGTGGGGGCGGTTGAAGACAGCAAGCGTCTCGAGCGCATCCTGGAGGACCGGCGTGGCCGAGTCGGGGTCGGTCCGTTCGACGACCAGACCCTGATGCCAGCGGACCCAGACCTGCAACGAAGGTGCGCCGATTTGCTCAGCGAGGGATGCCGCCTCGAGCGCCAGCTCGGCGGCGGGCACCGTGGCGTCCTCAAGCCAGACCCCGTAGATGGCCCGGCAGGTGAGCGCGAGCAACCTGAGCGCTGACGGACCGGTGGTGGCCTCGAGCCACCGGCGGCTGAAGTCGTCGGCAGCCGATCGCTCGTTCCGGTTCTGCGCCCACAAGAAGCCAGCCAGTTGGCTGGTGCCGCGCCCGAGGTTGGCGGGGTCGATGTGGTCAAGGCCGACGGCCTCATCGCGTTGGGTGTTATCGGCGAGGATGAAGTAGGCAGCGAGTCCCCACGCCCCTCGGAGGTCTTGTTCGTCAGAAGGTCTCAACATGTGTTCGCTGTGCACCACTTCGCGGGCCCAGAGGCCCACCTCGGAGCGCATGGCAAACATGCCATACATACCCAAGCATGCGGGGATGCTGACCATGACGTCCGTGTCTCCAGTCGAAGCGCCGTGCTCGAACGCGGCGCGAATGTTGTCCCAATCCTCATCGAGCGTTCGCCACGCGGTTACCTCATCCGGGCCCAACAGTTGTCGCTCCGCTTCCAGACAGAGATCGCGGTAGTACCGGCCGTGGGCACCCCTCCAACGGGCCGTCTCCTCCAGCTTCTTCCGCCCGAACTCACGGAAGGTTTCCAACAGGTTGTACCGGGTCGCCACTCGGCTCGGGACCCGCTGTACGAGCGATTTGTCGGCGAGCGAATCGAGTAGGTCGAGCACATCGAGCTGGTCGATCACGCTTCCGTCGGCGCATACGACCTCGACTGCGGCGAGTGTGAAACCTCCGCTGAAGACCGAGAGCCGGTCGAAAAGGCATTGTTCGGCTTGGTCGAGTAGGTCGTACGACCACACCACTGCAGCGAGCAGCGTGTGATGCCGCGGGTCCAGATCACGGGCGGTCGCTCGCAACAGTCGGAAGCGGTCCTCCAATCGTGTCGCTATGTCTGCCGGCCGGAGGGTGCGAACCCTCGCGGCCGCAAGCTCAATAGCAAGGGGAATGTTGTCGAGCCGTGTACAGATCTCCGCGATTGCTGCGTCGTCCGCATCATCGGGCGAGAAGTCGGGGACCTGCGCTTCAGCTCGTTCGCAGAACAGGTCCGGAGCGTGCAGGGCGAGCCCTGCAACGGGCAGCAGTTGTTCGCCGCTCAGTCCGAGACCTGCTCTGCTGGTCGCCAACACCCTGACTTCCGAGGCCCCATCGAGAATCCGGCGAACCATGGACGAGGCTGCGTCTAGGAGGTGCTCGCAGTTGTCCAGGATGACGAGCAGCTGAAGATCGGCGAGCGCGGCTACGACTTGCCCGACGGGATCGTCCTCGCTACGAAGCACCACCCCGAGCGCAGATGCCAGCGTCGCTATGACGGCAGTACCTTCCACGGGCGCGAGTTCGCACTGCCAGACACCGTCAGCGAACGAGTTGACAAGTTCGTGCCCCACCTCGATCGAGAGCCGGGTCTTTCCAACTCCTCCGGGACCGATGAGGGTAACCAGCCGGTGGGCACGGACGGCGGCTGCGACGCTCTTCAGTTCATCCGAGCGTCCGATGAAGGTGGTCGGTGGATGTGGCAGATTGCCGACGTTCGTTGGACGTCGGAGTGGTCGTCCCGAGTTCGGGAGCTCGCTGCTCACCGCGGCGAACAGCCGCTCGGGCGCCGACAGTCCGCGCAGCGGGTGCACGCCGAGGTCCACGAGCCTGACATCGGTCGTAGGCTCGTCGGCGAGCATCGACACCGCAGTGGCCGACAGCAGAACCTGACCGCCGGAAGCCAGGCCCATGATCCTCGCCGTCCGGTTCAGCACCGTACCGAAATAGTTGCCGTCCCTCTCGCGGGCAGCGCCAACATGTACACCCATTCGCACCAGAAGCTCGGCGCCATTGGGCCACGGATGGTCAATGAGCTGGTGCTGAGCAGCGACCGCAGCGGCCAACGCCGCGCCGACGGTCGGAAACGCCGCAGAGAAGGCGTCACCCGCAGTCGAAAACACGTAGCCACCAAAGCGACCGATCGTGTCGCGGAGAAGTCGATCATGGGCAGCGAGGGCGTCGTCCATCGCAGCCGGCGCCAGTTCCCACAAGTGGGTCGACCCCTCGACGTCGGTGAACAGAAACGACACCGTTCCCGACGGCCTCAGGATCCCCTCCATGGGCTCAGTCTTCCACGAGCCAACGGCCCGCGCCGGACCGCCGGGCGACCGCTACTCCTTCGAGACGACCTTGCCGAGGACGAGCAGGATGGCGGCGCCGAGAATGCTGCCAATGATTCCCGAACCGGCCGGTTCGAAGCCCCGACCGCCCAAGGCGTTGAACACGGTGCCGCCGACCAGCGACCCGACAATGCCCAGCAACGATGTCCCGATGCAGCCCAGGCTGCGAGAGCCGGGCACGAGCATTCGGGCGACAGCTCCGCAGAAGAGCCCGACAAGGAGCCATACGATCAAACCCATGGGCTGATCCTCCCATACGTTCCTGTCGACGCGTCGGTCGCGCTGACTAGGGTGCTCCGAGTGTCAACCTCCAAGACGCCTGAACCGGCTCACGACCGTCCCATTGTCGGGCTCATCGCCAACCCGCATTCGGGGCACGACATCCGTCGCTTGGTGGCCAGCGCCGGTACGTCGGAGCTCACCGACAAGATCAGCATCATTCGGCGGGTCATGCTCGGTGCGGCGTCGGTCGGCGAGGTCGACTGGCGAGTCCTACCGGAACCGCACGGGCTGGTCCGACGGGCGACCGACACCCTCAGTCACCTTCGAGTGTCGGCGGTCGACGTCAAACTCAGCCACAAGGAGCAGGACACCACTGAGACCGCTCGCCGACTTTGCGAACTTGGCGCCCAACTGGTCGTGACCCTCGGCGGTGACGGTACGAATCGGGCCGCTGCGTTGGGCTGGCCCGATATTCCGGTCATCCCGCTGTCCACGGGAACGAACAACGCATTCCCCGTGTTCGTCGAACCGACCATCGCCGGCACGGTCGCCGGGCTCGTTGCCACGGGCAAGATCCCCTTGGCTGACGCGGCGACTCGGGCGAAAGTGATCCACGTCGAGTACACGGGCCCCGACGGTGAACCCGTGCGGGACTTGGCGCTCATCGACGCGGTCGGCGTTCGGGACCGTTTCGTCGGGTCCATGGATCTCTTCGATCCCGAGACCATGGCCACCCTCGTGCTCACCCAAGCAGAGCCAACGGCAATCGGCTTCTCGTCGATCGGTGGTCGCCTGCACCCGCTGACCGCCGCAGACGACGGGGGAGTCCTCGTTCAGTTCCGCGTCACCCAGCAAGGCGCGTCATCAGCTCATCGCTCCGACGGCGCCTGGCCATCACGAGCGCATCGGCTATGACGAGGCTCGACCGCTGGCGCTCGGCGAGCGCGTCACAGTGACCGGCCCGATGATTCTGGCGTTCGATGGTGAGCGCAAGGTCGAGCTGAAGCCGGGCACCACGGCGGAGCTTTGGATCGAGCGGGACGGCCCTCGCGTGATCGATGTCCGCCGCGTCATGGCCGCAGCGGCAGCGGCCGGCCTCTTCACCTGAGGCTACGTTGCGGCGCCGACGCATCTCATCGGTTCCTCTCGGCCGTAGGTGTAGGGGATTAGGGTTTGGGTCATGACCGAACTGTCCCAGATCGCTCCTGCGTTCGTCGCCATGGCTCATCGCATCGTGTGGTGCACCGCGGCAACCGTCGGTGTCGACGACCGTCCCCGCACCCGCGTACTCCATCCCATCTGGGAGTGGCAGGACGGTCGACTCACCGGGTGGATCGCAACATCGCCGATGTCCCCAAAGGCGAAAGACCTCGCCGCCCACCCCCAGCTGTCGCTGACCTATTGGGACGCCACGCACGACACGTGCACCGCCGACTGTGACGCGGAGTGGGAAGAGTCGCCGGCGGAACGCAGGGCCGGCTGGGATCGGTTCGCCAACGCTCCGGCACCCGTCGGATACGACCCGGCGATCATTCCTCCGTGGACGGGTCCCGACGCTGAGGCCTTCGGCATCCTCCGCCTCGAACCCAAGCGGCTGCGGGTCATGCCAGGTTCGCTGATGCTGGCCGGCAAGGGTGAACTGCTGACCTGGAAAGCCTGACCCAGCCTCGCGTGATCAGACGCTCTGTCAGCGGTCGCGGAAACCCTTGCCTGCCAAGATCTTGGGAACGGATTTCTCGACGCGCGCCTCGCGTGTCGTGGCCTGCTTGGCTTCGGAAACGTGCAAGTTGTACTCCCGCTGGCGTCCGGGAGTCAGGGCCTCGAAGGCTGTCCGGAAGGCAACATCGCTGTCGAGACGTTTCTGGAGTTCATGGACGAACGTGACCGCCGGAGCGGGGCCGATCTCGAGGCCTGCCTCCTCGACCTCGATCGCTTCAGCGACATAGGCCTTGATGGTGTCGGCCAGTCGGGCGACATCGTCGGTCGATCGAAAGCACATTCGCAGAGCCGAACGAGAGTTGGGACCCTGCGACTCGAGCACACCTTGGGGGTCGCTCAGAAGAGCGCCCTTGAAGAACATGAGGGCAAGGAAGTCCTTCATCTCCTGGACAATGGCGATGTTCCTGCCCTCGTGGTCGATAGCAGGGCTTGCCCCATTTGATGGCCTCGCCGAGCCCACACCCGATCAGGATCGGACGAAGCATCGTCATCTCGGCGGGCCACTTCTCCGAACGTGCGATGTAGGCGTCGACCTTGGAGTCCATCCCGACCAAGTTATCCGTCAGCCGTCGCCAGCGCCTCCAGCAACCGGGTCTCTCGTCCGAAGCCTCGGGCCTGCGCCTCGGTCAGCGCTTGGTCGATGACCATCGTCGCCTCGATCGACTTGCCTTCCCGCAGCAGTGCGCCGGCCAGCAGGCGTCGGGATATGACGGACTCGAACGGCATGCCAATGGTGTCCGCGTCATCGATTGCGGACGCCAACAACTCGATCGCCTCCTGCGTCCGTCCGAGCGCCAGTGCCAGTTCGCCCAAGGAACGCGAGACGAGGCCGAAGCACAACGAGCCCGATGCCGTGATGCCAACCCGACCGCGGAACGAGCTGAGCTCATCGAACAACGCCTGACACCGCTCGGTCACCCCGAGGGCCGCGGCGACCTCGGCTTGGACTTGGGTAACGGTTGCCCAGAAGTAGTTTCGTGGGGCAAGTCCCTGCTCGGAAAGCGTTCGGTGGGCGCTTTCGTGGTCGCCGTTCATCAGTTCCGCGACGGCGAGGGCAGCCCGCCAGGTGCGGGCGTGGGGGCCGTCGATCATCGTTTCGACCGTGGCCAACATGGAGCCGAGCGTGCCTGCCTGGTAGGCAAGGCCACCGTGCTGAAGCGCCCACGTTCCGTCGGTGTCGGCATGGGTATGTCCGTGGCGCTCGGCCAGGGCGTCGATGCGGCTGGGCACGCCCGGTTCGCATCGCGCGATGTCGATCGAGATGATCAGGCGCTCGCCCAGGAACTCGAAGTAGAGGTTGCGGGCGCGGGGGAGAACGGTCCGCAACTCGATCAGACGTTCGCGAGCCTCGACCAGCCGACCCCGTTCAGCGGCGCAGTATGCGGCGAAGAAGCCGCCGATGTACTCGAGTTCTGCGTCCTGGGTCTGGAACGCGATCTCGGTCAGGGAGATCGCGATCTGCTCTCGCCGATCCAGCGTTCCGGGTTCCCAAAGGCAGATGAACTCGGCGTTCAAAACCACACCGAGCAACGCGGGATCTCGGTGGCGGTGGGCGAGCTCGAGTGCCTCGGCGATCAACGCCATCCGGTGCGAGGGCTCGGACGCAAAGGTGAGGTGTGACGCCAGGGTCGCCAGCACCCGAACCCGTAGCGGATCGTCGGCAGACAACCTCGTGAGCGCGCGCTCGCACAGGCCGATCATGTCGTGGTCGGGGTTCTCCGCGATGAAGAAGAACGCGCCGGGCCACGTCGTCATCGCAGCGGCCTCCGCCAGTAGCGCATCGTTGCTCGTGGCATCCGCCAGCTCAGCTGCTCGGGTAAGCACCGAGGCGAACGACGGGTCGCCGAGGACCCGACCCGCAGCGCCGAGACCAAGCCACGTTTCCGCACGATCGATCGACCCAGCCTGGGGATCGCGACTCTGCGCAGCAACGACTTCGCGGTAGCGAGCTTGTGCCGCCGGTAGTCGGAGTCCAGCGGCCCCAAAGTCACGTCGTGGCCGGTCAGCGCAACGAGGAAGGGATCGCGACCGATCGACAGCACCGAGCCCGACGTGAGGGCAGTCACGGTCGAAGACCGTGGCATGTTCCCGAGGAGGGCGACCTCGCCGAATGCTTCGCCACGACGCAGTGCTCGCCGCCGACCTCCCTTGGACACTGCTTCGAATTCGCCGTCGGCGACAACGAAGCAGGTGTCGCCCGGCTCACCCTCGACCGCAACTGCCTGCCCTTGTTCGACCTGCACCGTTTCGGCGAGACGCGCTACCCGTTCGAGACTGGCAGAAGGGAGCGAGCGGAACATCGGAAGTTCGGACAGCAATGTCATCTCGACGACTGGTACATCGGCGTGGGCGTCGGCTCGGTGCAGCGATCGGACTGTGAGTACGGCCAGGCCGACAAGGATCCCGCCGATCGTGGCGAGCGCGCCTCCGAGGCCCGCGACGGCCAGCGCGATCTGCGCCACGACCGATCCGAGGACCTGTCCGATTCCGGCGACGAACCCGAGCGCAGCGACCAGCGGACCAAGGTTCCGCGGATCGCTCGATCGTTGGAGCAGGGTGCGGCTGAGGGCATCCATCGATGCGATGCACAGTCCCATCAGCGGCAAGGCGACATAGGCCACGCTCGGCTGGATGCGCGCCCCGAGAAGGACAGCGAGCGTCGCAGCGATGCCGATCGAGATCATCAATGGTCCACGAAGTCGTGACCGCCGAACAGCGAAGCGGGTCACCATCGTGCTCGCAAGCGCGCCGGCGCCCACCAGCGCACTCAACAGGCCAGGCCCGCCGTTACCGAGGCCGAGCGCGTCGAGTGCCAGGATGACGAGAAGGACATCGAACGCGCCGACCACGATGTTGCGGGCGGAGGAGACACCGAGAACTCCGCGGCTCCACGGGTGCTCGCGCAGCTCTGCAAGCGCGCTGAAGACGACTCGCCGGGGCTGCGAACCACTGCCTGGCTGGCCGGTCAGCGCCAGGGGAGCGGGGCGCCAGATGGTTGCCCCCGCAGCGGCCGCTGCCATCGCGGCACTGGCCAGGAACAAGGCCTCGGGGCCTGCGGCGCCGACGATCACGCCAGCCGCAAGTGATCCGATGAATGCGCTCGAGCTGTCACAGTAGGTGACCCAGAGATTGCCATCGACCAGATCGGTCGTCGCTCGGGCGATGCGCGGCAGCAGCGCGGCCGTGGTCGGGTGCATGACGGTTGTCGTGGCGAGCCCGAGAACAACGAATGGCGCGACGACGGTCGTCGGCGACCCGGTCACCGCGATCGCTGCTGCACAGCCGTAGGCCGTGGCCTGCACGGCCAGCCCGACGGCCCGTAGGGAATGCGCGCGCCAACGGGCCATGGCCCACCCGACGAACGGCGCGAACAGGAATGGTGGCACGAGAACCGCAATCGACGCCGCTCCGACCGCAGGCGCTCCTCCCCAGGCGAACGCGTGCACGAGGAGGCCGACAGTTACGGCCCACTCACCGATTGCGCTGAGACCGTGCGCGACGATCAGTCGACGGAGGCACCAACTCACGCGCGGAGCCACTCAGCGGCTCACTCCGAAGGGCACCACTTCCTGGTCGGAACGGAAGATGAACTCGTCGATCCCGTCGCCGCGTTCGAAGGCAGCTACCAGCGCGTCGGGGTCGAACTTCTCGCCGATCGGATTGGCTTCGAACGATGGGCCGTCCATGAACGCATTGGCGGCGTCCGGCTCGAGCACGTCGATCTGGAACTCGAGCAGATTGCCATCGGGGTCGGCGTAGTACATGGACAGCGTGATGCCGTGTTTGATCGGCCGCACGGGGACGATGCCGTCCGCTTTCAGCCGCTTGTAGAGGTCGACCAACTCGGCCAGATCGGTCCAGGTGTACGCCAAGTGGTTTACGCCCACGCCCTTACCCATTCTGGGTTCGGGCGCATCCTCGGGCATCGGACCGAGGTTGGCGAAGGCGAACCGGTGGTGCTCGTCGTCGTAGGTCATGAAGGTCAGCTTGTCGTCGCCGTGCTGCACATGGGCTTCGAACACCTTGGTGTACCAGGCGATCATCTCGGCGTATCGATGCGTGTTGTACACGACGTGGGCGAACTTCGTAGGTGCGGTCATCGGTCGTCTCCTTGGCTCGTGATGCGCACCGTAGCTCTCGGTTCGGCAGGAGTCGGAATATGGCAGTAAGTTCCAGGTATGCACGTCGACTACCCGATCATCTCGGCGGATTCGCACATCGCTGAGGCGCCAGACACCTACACGTCCTACATCGACCCCAAGTACCGCGACATCGCGCCGCGGGTGGTCGAGACCGAGAACGGCGGCGACGTGTTCGTCGTCGATGGAATGAAGGCCACCATCCCCATGGGACTCGTGGCCGCTGCGGGCAAGCCGTGGAACGAGCTCACGACCCGCACCCGTTTCGCCGACATTCATCGTTCGAGTTGGGACTCGTCGGAACGCCTGGCCGACCAGAGCCGCGACGGGGTTTCGGCCGAGATCATCTATCCGTCCGTCGGCATGGTCCTGTGCAATCACCCCGACTTCGAGTACAAGGCCGCAGCGATGGCTGCCTACAACCGCTGGATCTCCGACTACTGCTCCATCGACACCACTCGACTGCTTGCGCTCGGTCAGACAGCGATGCAGTCCCCCGAGGCCGGGCTTGCCGACCTGCAGTCCATCAAAGCCCTTGGCATGAAGGGCGTGATGATGCCCGGCAATCCTCAGGTCGAAGACTACGACTCACCCGTCTACGACGAATTCTGGGAGGCGTGCATCGACCTCGAGCTGGTGCCGAGCTTCCACATCCTCACGAACAGCGCCGACAACTTGGGCCAGCGGCGAGGCCCCAAGATGAACGGCTTCCTCAGCATCATCCGTGGCGTGCAGGATGTGATGGGCATGTTCGTGCTGGGCGGCGTGTTCGAACGGCATCCGCAGCTCAAGATCGTCTGCGTCGAGGCCGACGCCGGGTGGGTTCCCCACTACATGTACCGAATGGATCACGCCTACAAGCGCCATCGTGCCTGGCTGACCGCGGCGATCGATCGGCTGCCGTCCGAGTACTTCCGGGAGCACATCTATCTCACGTTTCAGGACGACTTCGTGGCGTTCGAGAACGCGAATCAGATGAACTGGAAGCGACTCTGTTGGGCCAACGATTTCCCGCACTCTGATTCCACATGGCCGTGGAGTCAGGAGATGCTGACCGAGCAGACCCAGCATCTGACCGCCGAGCAGCAGCGGGCGATTCTGTGCGACAACGTTGCCGAACTCTACGGGATCGATACCAGCGTGCTCCCCGTCGGCGGCGACACCCTCGCCGCGATCTAGTAGCGTCGCCTTCGAACCGGTCGACCGGCCGGTTCGAAGGAGGGAACACAGAATGCTTCAGTCAGATCAAGTCGACGCGCTCGTCGTGCAGGGCCGCACGATCGAAATTGCGAGCACCGGCGACAACGCGCTCGGACCGCTCAAGCTCCTACCGGGCTTGTGGAAGAACGTTGCGCCAACGACCTTCGGTCGGGGGTGGAACATGATCGCGCTGCCGTTCTCGACGGCGCCCACCTCGCCGTTCGACTACCGGCTCTTGGTCAACCAGTTCAATGAGGAATTGTTCTTCTCGCTGGTCGACAAGGCAGTGCCGAACCGCGGCGTGCGAAAGCATCCCGCAGAGGCCACGACGAACACCGATCAGTTCGTCGTCACGCTCGACTACGAGCAGACCATCAAACAGATTGCCGCGGCCGATGAACCGGTCTCGGGATTGGCGGGGCCCGCAGATGCGGCCATCCATCACGAACCCGGCCTGTTCCTTCATCTCACCAATCAGATCGAGCCCGGCGACCCCGACGTTGCACGACTCGGCTCGGTGCCGCACGGCAATGCCGTTTTGGCCCTCGGATCCTCGGTCGTCGTCAACGGGCCACCGGTCATCCCGGCGGTCGATGGATTGCCGATCGGGGTGCCTGGCTCGCTCGAGACGAGCGCCTACCTCGCGCCGTACAAGCACTTTCACGACAATCCCTTCCTCGGGGTCGTCCCTGCACCGTTCCCAGGGTTCGACCCGACCGAGCCGCACAAACTGCTCGATCCGGCGGGCATCCCGGGCGTCATCACGAGGACGACCGTCCTCGATCTGTCGACCAGCACCGCGACCGGCGGAATCGACAACATCCCCTTCGTCGTGGCGCAGGCCGAAGCGACGGAGATGCGGTCCATCTTCTGGATCATCGAGTCGGACGTCGACGGGATTCCCGAGATGTTCCTCAGCTACCTGCAGATCGTGATGCTCGATTTCTTCACGGCGCCGGGCTCCAACCGGCTGATCAGGTGGCCTCACGTCTCGATCAACACGATGCAGAAGGTCAAACAACCGGAAGGTGAGCCGACCTACGTGGCGTTCACCTGAGGTGATGTCAGCTGGACGGCTGACCGTTCGCGGCCACCCTGGTCGAGATGGAACGGTGGGTAGTCGTCGGTCATGAGGGCGACGTAGGCGATGACCCGATAGGTCCAGCGGTTGATGCCCATGATCAGATTGAACAACCCGGTCGGGTAGCTCCCGCTGAAGGCGAGGGCGAGCGCCGCGATCAGGACGAGGATTCCCAGGAGTCCGCCGCTGAACACGAATTGGGCACCGTTGTCAGCGGCGGATTTCATCGTGGTGCTGAAGACACCGACGATGAGTAGGTGGGGGATGGCCAGCAGCCAGGACTTCACCAGAACGAGTCGGCGCGAGAGGTGCTCGGGGTAGTCGACGGTGAGGGTGGCGGGGTACTCGGCGGGTTCGAGTGTGAAGGGTGGGTACTGATCGGTTCCGAGGGCGCTGGTGGCGTAGTACGAGACCCGCCACGTCCAGCGCAGCACACCGACGTTGAAGTCGAAGATCGACCGCGGGTACCGGCCGGTGAACAGGATTGCGAAGAAGGCGACCAGGGTGAGCACGACGAATGCCACCCATAAGAAGGCGAGGACGATTGCGTGGGGGATGACCAGGAGCCACTTGATCAACCACCGCCAGCGGCTGAGGTGGGAGTCAAGTTCGGCCTCGAGTCGCAGCGGATACTGGCGACGCCCAGGATCGTCTGGGCCGAGTCCGGAGACCGGGGGCGGTAGGTCCCCAGCCGGCAGTCTGCTGTCGGGATGGCGCCCGACGACTCCGCCCAGGATCAATGCCGCGCCGAGCCCGATCGCAAGCGCTCCTGCGATGCCCAGCCCGACGGCGACCGGGACGAGGAAGCTGAGTTGAGCGCCGAGCTCGATGTCTGCGCTCACGCCTTCGGTGCCATCGGCATTCATGACCACGATCGCCCAGTCGCCGGGTTCGGGATCCCAGGTGAGTCGTTGTGTGGCCTCACCCGCCGACTGGGCGACCCAGAACTCCTGGGCGTCGGGTGGACCAGGTCTCGCCGTTCCTGCGGAGTTCTCCCGTCGGTAGTCAGCGACGAAGGGCCCGAATTCGAGATCGTCGACTTCGTCGTGAGGAACGCCGGCGAGATACGCCTCGACATCAGCCTCCGGGCCGATGCCGATGAACAGCCGGCCGGTCTCGGTGTCGTCGGCAGTCACTCGCACCGTTGCCAGGTCGCGGTCCGACCACCAGTCGTCCGGGCCGGGTTCTCCCAGGTCGATTCTGTCCGACGTGATCGCGAAGCTGTCCGACTCGAAGCGTTCGAACGGCGTGGTGAAGAATCCGTCATCGTCCCGCTCGGTCGCCACCGCTCGGCCGAGGCCCGCACCTGCCGCAAGGAGCCCGAAGCCGATCAACGCAACCAGGGAACCGGCGATGAGGAGCAGGACTCGTAGGGGCTTCATGGGCGTGACTCCTGTTGTGGTGCGATCGGCGCAATCGTCGTCAAGGTTCACGATGATGGCGTCGAGGTCGAGGGAACAGGGTCGAACGTCCGAATGGTGACGTCGGGGACTGCGCTCAGGCGGGCCGCTCGTCGATTGCCGTCATGTTGTCCAGCAGGCGTACGAGATAATGCAACGCATGGCTGAGGTCTTCGATGGACAAGCCGGCCGCGGCCTCGTCGTAGAACTCCGTGATGAGCGGGAGCGCACGCTCGTGCCAACGCCCCGCACCCAAGGCCGTCATGCGCACCAGGCGGCTGCGTCCATCGTCGGGATCGGCGATGGTATCGATCAGGCCATCAGCCTCCAGTCGACGGATCACTCCGGCGAGGCTCTGCCTGCTGACTTTGAGGTAGCGGGCAAGATCGCCGACCGATATCCCTCCCGAGGCTTCGTCGCCGACCAGGGCACCGAGCACGGCCCAACGCTGGGTGGTCAATCCCTCCGACTCAACGGCCCGGGTTCCTGTTTTGTGGAGGATATTGGCGCATTGGTAGAGCCGGAAGAACAGCCGGTTGACCAGCTCGTACCGAACCGCATCGACCGTGCTGTCATATGGTAGCGGGGATGATCCGACGGAGACAGTCTTGAGAGCCACAAAATTTCCTGACGTAGTCGTCACATGCACTGGACATATATAACAACATCATGGCATATTGTGGCAAGCACCAATCAACAAAGGGGAAGTCATGAATCGGTTCGAGGGTCGTACAGTCGTCGTCACAGGTGGAGGCGGTGGGATCGGTCGAGCGCTCTGCACCGGGTTCGCAGCCGAGGGAGCGAAGGTCGCCGTGCTTGATCGGGCCCTCACCGCTGCGGCGTCCGTGGTCGAGGCCATCGAAGCCGCCGGCGGCCAGGGACTTGCTGTCGAGGGTGACATCACCGAGCGGGCGTCGGTCGACGCCGCGGTCGCGAAGGTCGTGGCCGAGTTGGGGCCCATCGACGTGTTGGTGAACAACGCCGGCTGGGACCTCTTCACCCCGTTCCTGCAGACACAGCCCGACGACTGGTCGAAGTTGATCGACATCAACCTCACGGGAGCTCTGCACATGCATCACGCCATTCTCCCCGCGATGGTCGAGCGTCGCATGGGTCGGGTCATCAACGTCGCATCGGACGCAGCCCGGGTTGGCTCCACCGGCGAGGCGGTCTACGCGGCCTGCAAGGCGGGTCTCATCGCCTTCTCCAAGACTCTCGCCCGTGAGCATTCGCGCCACGGCATCACGTTCAACGTCGTGTGCCCGGGACCGACCGACACCGCGCTGCTCGCCTCGGTGACCGACGCGGCCGCGGACCCCGAGAAGCTCCGCGAAGCCTTCCGGCGCGCCATCCCGATCGGCCGTCTCGGCCAGCCCGAGGACCTGGCGGGCGCCGTGTTGTTCTTCGCCAGCGACGCCGCCTCGTTCGTGACTGGTCAGGTGCTCAGCGTCTCCGGCGGCCTGACCATGGCCGGCTGATCCGGCTGCCGGCCAATACTCACCAAAGCCTCGCAGACCCGCCGACCAACCAGAACCAGGGGAACCCAATGGACTACACCGACATCACCGTCGACTACCGCAACCACGTCGCCTACATCACCATCAACCGTCCCGAAGTGATGAACGCCTTCCGCGGCCGCACCTGTGACGAACTCATCAACGCCCTCCACAAGGCGGGCTACGACCCCGAGATCGGGGTCATCGTGCTGGCCGGAGCGGGTGACCGGGCCTTCTGCACCGGTGGCGACCAGTCGACCCATGACGGTCAGTACGACGGCCGCGGGACCATCGGCATGCCGATCGAGGAGCTTCACACCGCGATCCGGGACATCCCGGTCCCCGTCATCGCCCGGGTCCAGGGCTTCGCCATTGGCGGAGGCAACGTGCTGGCAACCCTGTGTGACCTGACGATCTGTTCAGAGTCGGCCGTGTTCGGTCAGGTCGGCCCCAAGATGGGGTCGGTCGACCCTGGGTATGGCACGGCGTTCCTCGCCCGGATCGTCGGCGAGAAGAAGGCTCGCGAGATCTGGTACCTGTGCCGCCGCTACACCGGACGTGAAGCCGAACAAATGGGCCTGGCCAACATCTGTGTCGCCGACGACCAACTCGACGCCACCGTCCAGGCGTGGGCCGAGGAGATCTCCGATCGCAGCCCGACGGCCATCGCCATCGCCAAACGCTCGTTCAACATGGACACCGCTCACCAGGCCGGCATCGCGGGCATGGGCATGTACGCACTGAAGCTCTACTACGAAACCGACGAATCCAAGGAGGGTGTCAACGCCCTCAAGGACAAGCGGACCCCGAACTTCCGTGAGTTCGCCAAGTGAGCGAACGACCCAACCCCTACGTCGATGGCGACCTGCTCGCCCTCGCCGAGATGACTCGCCGCTTCGCCGCTGACCGAGTGGCACCAGGCTTCACCGAGCGCGACACCACTCGCGTCCTCGATCGTGGACTCAGCAGGGAAATGGGGGAGCTGGGGCTCATTGCTCCCGAACTCCCCGAGCACCTCGGCGGTCAGGGGGCGACGAAGGTGGCCGCCGGAGTGATCCACGAGCAGATCGCCGCGGCCGATCTGTCGTTGTCGTACGTCAATCTGCTCGGCTCACTCAACGCCCAGATCCTGGCCGATCACGGTGATCCCGAGGTCGTCGGCCCGTGGCTGCACGAGATCACCGGAGGACGTGCGATCGTGGCTCTCGGGCTCACCGAACCGCAGGGAGGCTCCGACGCGGCAAGCCTGTCGTTGCGGATGCGCCGTGACGGCGACGACTACGTGCTCGATGGCGAGAAGACCTCCATCTCCGCTGCTGACCAGGCTGACATTGCCGTGGTCTTCGGGCGTACCGGTGGGCCCGGCGCTCGCGGCGTGACGGCCGCACTGGTCCCCATGCACCTGCCGGGCATCACGACCTCACGGTTCGACTGTCACGGACAGCGGGCCATCGGTCGCGGTTCCATCTTCTTCGACGATGTTCGGGTCCCCGTGACGCATCGACTCGGAGACGAGGGTGGTGGCTTCGTTCAGGTGATGCAGGGTTTCGACTTCTCCCGCGCGCTCATCGGCCTCCAAGTGCTTGGTGTCGCACAGGGCGGCACTGGACGACGCCTGGAACTATTCGACCGAACGCACCGCATTCGGTCAGCCGTTGTCGGCCTTCCAAGGAGTGTCGCATCGGTTGGCCGAATTCGACACCCAGGTCGAGGCTGCACGATTGCTCTGTTTCCAGGCACTCTGGGCGGCGGACCGCGGCCTGCCACACACTGCCGAAGCAGCAATGTGCAAGTGGTGGGCGCCGAAGCTGGCGTACGACGTCGTGCATGAATGCTTGCTGGTGCTCGGCCATGGCGGGTACGACCGTGGGGTGATGGAGCAGCGGCTCCGTGATGTGCTGGGGTTCCAGATCGGCGACGGCACCGCGCAGATCATGAAGACGATCATTGCCCGCCAACGCGTCGGTCGGGCGTTCGTGCCGGCCTAGGAGCCCGGGGCGAGCTGGTAGCCCGCGAGCTGTACGACAAACGGGCGCTCGAGTCGGCGTCGGATTTCTGGCGTCGGGTCGGCGTCGGGCGCGTTCGGGTGGTCCAGAAGCCAACGGTGCTGTTCGACGAAGTACAAGGCCCAAAGGTTGTACGCGAGGCTGCGTCCGTCGACCTCAGGCCTCAGTTCACCGCGCTCCTTGGCTTGGTCGAGAAGCGCGGTCGTGCGACCGAGGAGGTTGTCCATGGCGTCGACGGCACGATCTCGGCCTTCGCCTGCGCCCGCGTCGGCCATGTAGATGCGAGTCAGGTCGGGCGCAGCACACATGAGCGCGACCAGCCGTGCATAGATGCCGACGAGCCGATCGGAGAACGGGGCCGACGGCTCAACCGGATCTTGGTCGAACGCCTCGTCGATCCAGGCGTTGAAGTCGGCGCCGAAGACCTCGTTGAGCAATCCGTTCTTGGAGCCGACGTGGAAGTACAGGGCGCCCTTGCTCACGCCGGCTCTGGTCGCCACGTCGTTCATTGTCGTGCCGGCATAGCCATGCTGAGCGAAGAGCTCCCGACCGGCCCGCAGAATGCGCTCGAGCTTGTCCCGCTTGTTGTCCTCGGCTCGACCCATCTGATGGACGCTAGGGGACGCGCCTTGGCGTCCCTCGGACCGGTTGCGAGTAGGGTCGCCGCCCATGAGCGAGCTAGCCCGATCCGGGTTCGTGGTCCAGGTTCTGTCGACATCGGTGGCAGCGGCGATGGCCGGCAAGTTGCTGGCTGACGGTGGGGCACAGGTGCTTCGAGTCGAGCCGGTCGGGGGCTCGGACTTGTCCCGTCGGCCGCCGCTGACTGCCGACGGGACGAGCGCCTGGTTCCGCCACCTGTGCCGGAACACCACCGTCGTGACCGAGGGCGACGCGGTACCGGCATGGGCGGCAACTCCAGACGTCGTCCTGGTCGGCGACGATCGACCTGCTCCATCCGACCTGCCGGCCTCGACGGTTGTCGTCGAGCTGAGCGCGTACGGCACCGGCCCCTACGCCCACTGGCGGCCCAGCGAGCTGACCACCTGGGCTCTCGGCGGCTACCTCTCGTTCACGGGCGATCCGCAACGGGAGCCCCTCTGGCTGTCCGGTGGCCAGGCGGCACTGCATGCCGGCTGCCAGGCCGCCTTCGCTGCCCTCGCAGCGCTGCACCGCCGAGACCTTGGCTCGCTACCGAGCGGGAAGGGCCAACGGGTCGAGGTCGACGAACTGTCGTCGGTTTTGGCGGCCCACGTCTGGCTCGTGTCGTCCTGGGCGTCTTGCGGACAAGTGCTCCCTCGGGTGCCGTGCGACCTCATCCGCGCGTCGGACGGCTGGTGCTATGTCATGCGCATCGTGCCGAACGACGAGCTCTTCGTTCTGATCGATCGTCCCGACCTGGCAGCCGAGAACCTCACCGCCGACCTTGTCCTGTGGTTCGAGAACATCGACCGAATCTTCGCCGCCGTTGCCGAATGGGCGCTGAGCCACACGGTGGCCGACATCGTCGAGCTTGGTCAGCAGCTGCGGGTTGCGGTGACGCCCGTTCGTACGGCGGCCGACCTGGCGGCGGACCGACAGCTCGACGCGCGAGGCTGGTGGGAGCAGGACGACGCATCCGGTCTGCGGTTGCCCGGGCCGGCCTTCCGTTCGACGAAGGCAACGGTTCACGACCACTCGCACCCAGCGCCCGTGTCGCCGCCGCGTGACGGAGCGATCGCCGCTGCCGGGCACGACGGGCCCGCTCGAGGGTTTGCGTGTCGTCGAGGTCACCAACAACTGGGCTGGTCCGCTGGCCGGGCGCATGCTCGCCGACCTCGGCGCCGACGTCGTCAAGGTCGAATGGGCATCGCGGCCCGCAACCCGGGCCCTCTTCTGGGCCGGTCCGCATCAGGACCGGGAGCCCAACGGACACGAACGCTCGTTGTACTTCCACGAGCTCAATCGCAACAAGCGGGATGTCGTCGTCGATCTGTCGCACCCGGACGGCAAGGCGATCTTCCTGCGGCTCATTGCCGATGCCGACGTCTTCATCGAGAACATGAGCGCTCGGGTCATGCCCAACCTGGGGCTCGATTGGGCGACACCTCCAGCAGGTGAACCCGCGGCTGGTGATGGTCTCGATGTCGGGTTACGGAGCCACCGGACCGGACCGTGACTGGGTGGCGTACGGCTCGAACATCGAAACGACCTCGGGGTTGACTTCGGTGACCGGCTATCACGACGGAACCCTGTCGAGAACAACGCTCTTCTACGCCGATCCGATCAGCGGACAGCTCGGCGCGGTCGCGGTGCTTGCGGCCCTGCGGCGGGTCGCCGAAACGGGAACGGGGGAATGGATCGACCTCGCGCTCAACGAGGCCGGCGCGCTGTTCTCGGTGGGAGCCCTGCTCGGCCACGAAGTCACCGGTGTCGCGCCAGGGCCAGAGGGCAATGACGACCCCCGGTTCGCTCCCCACGGGGTCTACCGATGTGCAGGGACCGATACTTGGGTCGCCATCGCAGTGCAGAACGATGCCGATTGGGTGGCACTCTGTGAGGCGGCCGGATTCGACGACCTGGTCTCCGATCGCAGATCTCGACGACCTCGAGGGTCGTTGGCGTCGAAGGCGTGAGCTCGATGACCGCATCTCGGAGTGGACGGCGTCGCTGGGCCAGTACGACGTAGCTCGTCGCCTTCAGGCTCGGGCCGTTGCCGCGGCACCGGTGCTGGCCAACTGGCAGATCCTGGCCGACCCCCACATTCACCGGTCCGGCTTCTATCAGCCGATCGAGCACCCCGACGTCGGCGTCTATCCGACCTCGACCTGGCCCTGGCGGTTCACCGACACCCCCGCTTCCCTTCGCCGTCACGCGCCGCGCTTCGCCCAGGACAACCGCCAGATTCTTGCCGAGATCGGTTGCGACGAAGAGGAGATCGCGTCGCTGTACGCGTCGGGTGTGACCGCCGACGAACCGAACATTCCCTGACCATCGACTGAGCAACGACAACCGAAAGAAGGCCTCCGTGTTCGACCCTCAGGCACATCATCACGAGCATCGAGCAGCTTCGCTTGCTCGTCGAACCGCCCCGTAAAGCCCAGCTGACCAAGGTGATGAGCGCGTTGGACGGTCATGGCCGTCGATGGATCGAGCACAGCCCGTTCGTCGTCATCTCCAGCGTCGATGCCGCCGGCCGAATGGACCTCTCGCCGAAGGGAGACGCCCCGGGTTTCGTCCGGATCTTGGACGACCGGACGCTTGCAGTGCCCGATCGCCCGGGCAATCGTCGGCTCGACACGATGCTCAACATCTTGGAGCGCCCGCAAGTGGGTCTGATGTTCGTCGTCCCGGGTCGAGGCGAGGTGTTCCGGATCGCAGGTACCAGCCAGATCGTCACCGATCCCGAACTCCTGGACACGATGGAAGCGGGCGGTCGGGCCCCGGCTCTGGCGCTCGTGGTGACGATCGACGAGGCGATGTTCCACTGCGGGAAGTCGGTGATCCGCTCGAAGCTCTGGTCGCCCGAGCACTGGCCGAAGATCGACGACCTCGCCAGCTACGCCGAATGTCTCATCGATCAGACCACGTCGGATGAAACGCTCGAGCAGATGGAGTCCAGGTTCGCCACCTGGCACGAGGGCAACGAGCTCTACTAGGACCGGCGGCGCGAGGGGTCAGAGTCGAAGCGCAGTGGAGAAGTCGGGAACGCCTTCCATCGTCCCGGCACGCTGGCAGCGCATGGCCGCGACGGTCTTGATCACTTCGGGGTTGGCCAGCCCGTGCGGAGCGGTGCCGGTCAGGACGTTCACGACGTTCTCGGCCTGCATTCGGGGACAGTCTTCGAGGAACGTCGGCGAGAAGCCGGCGAGGTGGGGGGTGACAATGCAGTTGGGGAGGGACAACAGCCGGTCCGCGGGAGCGATCGGCTCGACCTCGGTGACGTCGAGGGCCGCGGCCTCGATCACCCCGGTGGCGAGGGCATCGGCGAGGGCTGCGCCGTCGATGATCGAACCCCGAGCCGTGTTGACCAGGATGGCCGTGGGCTTCATCAGGCCCAGGGTCTTGGCGTTGAGGAGATGGCGGGTCTCTTCGGTAGCGCTGCAATGCACGCTCACGAAGTCGGCTTGGGTCAGCATCTCCTCGAGCGACATGAGCTCGACACCGTGGATCTGGGCCGAGCTCGCCCGGACATAGGGATCGCAGGCGATGATCCGCGCCGGCCCGAAGCCACGCACCCTTGCAGCGAACGCCTTGCCGATGTCGCCGAACCCGACGATGCCGACGGTGTGCCCCGCAATTCGTCGGACCGACTGCAGATAGCTGACCGTGAGGGCTCGATCGGAACTCCACGCTCCCGCTCGGGTGCTGGGGATGGCGTCGTGCAAGCGGCGGGTCATGGTGAGGAGGAGCGCCATCGCATGGTCGGCGACCTCGGCGGTGTTCACGCCGGGAACGTTGCACACGAGGATGCCGAGTTCGGTTGCCGCGTCGAGATCGATCGAGTCGACGCCGACACCCATCCGGCTCACCACCTTCAGTTGCGGGCAAGCCTCCAACACCCGACGGGTGGTGAGCGGCATGATGCCGACCTGGGCCCCGTCCGCGTCTCGGAGCAGGTCGATGAGGTCGTCCTCACTCCCACATGTCCCTTCAACGGTCTCGAAACCGGCGGTCTCGAAGAGATCACGTCGGTTCCATGGACTGGCCTGCAGCGCGACCTTCACAGCGGTTCTCCTCGAGTTTCTCGATGGACGTCAGCGCACACTATTCCCGATCCGCCAACCATGAGTAGACGCTAGCCCTCCTCACCTCCCCTCCGTTCAGGAGCTCTGGGCGTGCAGTTCACGGCCAGGCCGAGATTCACAGCCAGGTCGAGGCGTCCGACTCGTTCAAGCCGTGAACGGTGCGGGATCCCGGAATCGGTGGAGGACGTTGGCGGTGATGCGAGCGACGTCGTTGTCGTAGTCGTTGGTGGCAAGGCCACCAAACCATGCGATCGAAGCGGTCGAGAACACGGCACCGCCGCCATCGACCTCGTAGAACACCATGTCGGCTCGAACCGTCGACATCGCCGAAGCGTCCTTGACCGTGACGTGCAGCTCTTCCTTGGTACGCAGCATCTCGTCGTCGTGGTCGCTGGACGTTGCCACCACCACCGCGTGGACAGGCGAGCCGAGCGTCACGTCGAAGCGATCGATCTCCTGGCCGGCCGCACCTCCGCCGACCCCGTGGGCACCAAAGACGTCACCTTCGACTCCTTGGAAGATCCAGTCGGTGCGTTCCGGCGCATCGAACGTCCGGCGGTACGGCGCACCCCGACCGAAGCCCTGGGCGGCAAATCCGACCCCACAGATCATGTTGGGTGCCCGGCCGAGCCGTCGCCACAACCCTCCGTACTCACCGCCGAAGGCGTGGTGGTATTCGCCGGGTTCGGCGATCCACGCCCGCGTGCCGTCCTCGGCTCTGCGGACCTCCATGGCTCCCGGCCAGTGGTCGGAGAACGCGACCCGCCAGTAGAACCCGTTGCCGCCGAGATACATCAACCTCCCGCCGGCCCGTTGCCAGGCCTCGAGTCCGTCGAGCATCGACGTCGACCAATACTCGGGGTGGCTGCCGGTGACGATGACCCGATAGCCCTCGAGTGCGGAGGCCCCCTCGGCGTGCAGGTGCTCGTCGGTTACGACGTCGAACTCGATGCCCTGTCGATGGAGGAAGGCCACGATGTTGGTGTCGGGGGTGAAGCCCCACGTGTCGGCGGCGGGCTTCAGGTTCATCACCGGGCGTCGCCACGATGAGAACATCACACCGCTCTTGTCCGAGTGGTATTCGTACATGCTGTAGCCGACCTCGGGATGGTCCCGCAGCCACAGGTGATTCGGCGGGGTCGGGCCTTTGCCCGGATTCAGAATCGGGTTGACCAGGTGGATGCGTTGGTTTGCGTAGGCCAGATAGGTCGCCATCGGAACGAGGAAGGCAACGTCGGCCCGCCGACCAGCCGGAGCGGCGACGAAGAAGGGCGTGCGGTCTTCTCCGTCGCTCGAACGGCTGCGAAAGCAGTACACGCCGCTGGGAAGGTCGGGCGGCACCTCGAGAAGAGCGTCCGTTGCCCAACCCGCGTCGTACAGGTCGTCGGTGTGGAAGTGGACAGCGTCGTAGTGGCTCGGTGCCGTCGCCGGCGTTTGGGACGATCCGTCCCATCGAGGTCCACGAATCGCCCGGGCCGGCAGTTGATGGAGCGTGCCGTGCAGCCGGTGCTCGCCGGTGTCGTGCCACTGGTTGGTGTCCACGGCGATCGAGGCATCCCACGCGAAGGCGGCCCGGTCGGCGTCGGCGTCGGGCGCCGTGGCCAACCAGAGCTCCGAGACCCGGCCATCGAAGCCGCGACCGACGGTCAACACAGCGCCGCCGCTCCCGACGGCCGCTTCGACGGTTCCCCCCTGGGACGAGGTGTCCTGGCCGGGGGAGTGGGTCGGGAGGGCGGCCACGGTCAGGCGGCCGACAGCACCCTGAACGGACAAGCGCAGCGAATACCACCGTCGATGTTCCAGGGCGCCCCTGCCCGTGAGCGCTCCCTCGCCGTCGCCTGGGTCGAGGGTGAAGCCACTACGGGTCCACCAGACCGTGATGTCGCCCAGGGAAAGCACGGCTTGGGGCCGATCGGGACGGATCGAGGGCTGAACCGAACAGCCGATGGTCCACGCGTCGACGGCGAGCAACGACGACGGACCGAAGGTGGCGCTGCTACCGGGCACGAGCGGTTGATGTCGCCCATCCACGGTGAGAGGAAAGCCGGGAACCTGGACCGCACGCTCGGTCAGCCCCATCACCGGGTTGGCCCGATCGCCGCAGATCAGCTCGACGATGTCGATGGTCACGGGGCCGGCTTGGTCGCACGACAGCTTCAGCGCAACGGTGTCTCCGGGTCGGCAGCTGACGGGTTCGCAGTAGCCCACAATCGAGACGTCGGACATGGAGTTGTCTTCCTTTCGTCACCTGCTTGATCGGGTAGCGGCAATCATCATCGCCAGAACGCCGGCAAGCACGCCCCAGAACGGGGAGCCGATCTTGGCGATCGTCACCCCGGAAAGCGTGATGACGAACGTGAACATGGCGGCCTCACGGTGCTGCGCGCCGCTCACGGCCGCGCTGAGGCTGTTCCCGATCGTCGGCAGCAGGGCCAGGGCGGCCACGATCTGAATGAGTTCGGTCGGAAACGCCCGGAGGGCAGCGGTGATCGAAGTCCCGAACAGGGCAGCGACGAGGTAGAAGCCGCCGTTGGACAGAGCGGCCGTGTATCGCCGGGCCGGATCTTCATGCGCGGGGGCCTCGAGGCAAAGCGGAGCCGAGACCGCCGACAGGTTGAACGAGAAACCGCCGAAGGGCGCAAGCACCATCGTGCCGAGACCGGTGGTCCCGACGACCTTGGAGATCGGCACCTGGTACTTGGCCTGCCGAAGTGCGGCGACGCCGGGAAGGTTCTGTCCGGCCATGGTCACGATGAACAGTGGCAACGACAGGCTGATCATGGCGCTCCAACTGAACGATGGTGCCATGTAGACGGGCTTCGCGAACGACCAGACCAGTTCCTCGGTCGCAATGGAATTCGAGACGATCGACATGCCGATGCCGACGGCGAGCACCGCAACCACGGCGTACCGGGGCGCAAGGCGGCGCGCCAGCATGAAGACGATGGTGGTGATGGCGATGAGCCACGGAGCGGTTGCGGCGTCAGCGAACCCCGAGACGACGAATCGGGCGAGAACGCCGGCCAGCAATGCGCTGACCAGTGGCACCGGGATGCGGTCCATGAACCGTTCGAACGCCCCGGAGAATCCGACGATGGTCATGAGCGCGCCGTTGACGATGAACGCCCCGATGGCCTGGCCCAGGGTGAAGTCGCCCGGGGACAGGGTGGCAAGGATGGCGGCCCCCGGAGCCGAGAACGCAACCATCACCGGCACTCGAAGCTTCAGCGACGGGGCAATGGTCAGGACGGCCATGCCGAGGCACAGCGCCCATACCCACGAAGCGATCTGGTCGTCGTCGGCGCCAAGCGACCGAGCGGCCTCGAAGACCAGGACGATGCCGCTCGTCAATCCCACCAGCGATGCCACGAAGCCGGCCGTGATCGTCGACAGAGCGAAGTCCTTGGAGACCGACATCCGGCAAAGGTAGCGACACCTGTCGGGCCGGACGCAGTCCGCGCTCGTCGGGTTGTCGGACGGTGTGCTGAACTGCGGTCATGGGACGTCTGGAAGATCGTGTCGCTCTGATCACCGGAGCATCGAGCGGCATCGGCGCCGCCGTTGCCGTTGCCTTTGCGGGCGAGGGGGCCACGGTGGCCATCAATTATCCCGGCGAGGCCGAGCGTGCTGCCGCCGAGGCGGTGGCGGATGCCGCCCGTGCCAAGGGCGGTGTGGCGATGGTCGTGCAGGCCGACGTCTCCCGCGAGGACGAGGTTGCCGCGATGATGAACGAGGTCGTAGCGGCGTTGGGGCAGGTCGACATCCTCGTCAACAACGCCGGGTTCGCCACCCGTGGCCCCATCGAGTCCCTACCGCTGCATCGGTGGGAACGAATGCTGGCTGTGCACCTCACCGGCACCTTCCTCTGCACCCGCGCCGTGCTGCCCGGCATGTATGAACGGGACTACGGCCGCATCATCAACACGGCGTCGCAACTGGCGTACCGCGGTGGTGCGGAACGATCGCACTACGTGGCCGCCAAAGCGGGCATCATCGGGTTCACCCGGTCGCTCGCCCTCGAAATCGGCCCTCGGGGCGTGACGGCCAACTGTGTCGCCCCGGGAGCGACCGAAACTCCGATGCTCGACGGCGCCACGACGGACTTCCTCGACGCGCTGCGAGCCACGATCCCGAAGGGCCGTTTTGCGACCGTCGACGAAATCGTTCCGGCGTACGTCTACTTGGCCTCCGACGACGCCCGTCACATGATGGGCCAGACCATCAGTCCCAACGGCGGCGACGTCTTCCTCTAGGACGCTCCCTTTCCCGTAGGACGCTCCCTTTCCCGTAGGGCACTGCGGAGTGGAGGCATCAACTGCAAGCCACAGCCGCCTGAGCCCCGTTCTGCAAGACCGCCGACCCCGAGAAGGGGGTTTGGGGCTTGCAGAACGGAGGAGCGAGGTTGGGGGCTTGCAGAACGGGGCGAGCAGGAAACGCGCCCGGCCGCCCAGCGCTCACGAGCCAAGCACGCTCGACGTGTGCTCGCCGAGACGAGGAGCACGGGCCGTCGCCCACCACTCCATGTTGGTGCGGAAGGCCGCGCCGGGGATCGTGACCTCACCGCCACCGGGAAGTTCGCTCGTCTGCCAAAAGCCGACTGCCTCGAGGTGAGGGTCGGATGCCAGCGCTTCGATGGTGCTGACCGGGGTGACCGGGATGCCTCGTCGCTGCGCCTCCTGGAAGAACTCGAGGCGGGTCATCGTTGCGCACAACTCCTCGGTCCACGCGTCGACCAGTTCCATGGTCTGACCGCGGACCACCATGTCGTTGAACACGGGGTCGGTAGCCGCTTCGTTCCCGTTGACCTCGAACATCCAGTTGGCCATGGCCTCCCAGTGCCGGGGCATGAGAATGAGGATGGAGACGTAGCCGTCGGAGCAGGGATAGAGCCCGAAGGGTCGTGACAGGGTGCGCCGATTCCCGGAGCGGGTTCGGTGCACTCGATCGTCGAGGAAGACCGTGACGCCCGTTTCCGGCGACGCCAGCAAGGCCGCGTCGCTGATGGCCAGGTCGACGAGCTGCCCTCGTCCGGTTGTCCGGCGGACTCGCAGGGCCAGCAACGTGCTGATTGCGGCATTGAGCGCGGTGCCGTGCATCGCCAATTGCGCGGGCCCGCCGGGAACCACGGGAGGCTGGTCCTCGAAGCCAACGGTGTAGAGCACGCCGGAGGCGGCCCACGCCCCGAGGTTGGTGATCTTCCAGTCACGCTTCGGCCCGTTACGGCCAAAGGGGGTGATGGAGATCCAGATGACGCCGGGGCTGTCGGCGGCAATCGCACGATGACCGACACCCAGGTCGTCCAGATGGTCGGCACCGCCATCGTCGATCACGACGTCGGCTTGGACGAGCAGCGAGCGCAGTTGGTCGAGGCCGTCGTCGGTGGTGAAGTCGATGACGACGCTCTTGGTGCCCATCGCCAGATAGGCCCACCAGAGGCTGCCCTCGGGCTCGGGTGCTCCGTCGACGAACGGCCCCAGCCGGCGCATGGGGTTACCGGTGGGCGGCTCGACTTTGATGACCTCGGCCCCGAGGGAGGCCATGAGCCGGGTGCCGTAGGCTCCAGGCAGACCGGACAGGTCGACGATGTTGAGTCCGGCAAGTGGACCGCTCATGACAGATCCCTTGTGTCTTCGGCTTCGAACGGGAAGAGGATGTGGAGCCACGCTTCATACGGGCGCTCGACGGTCAACTCGGGCGCAGTCATGATGAACGCAACCCGATCGTCGATGAGCGCTTCGACCTCGTCGGCTGCCATGCCGGCAACCTCGGTGAGCACCTCGACGGTGTGCTCCCCCGAGGACGGGGCACCCCGGTCGTTGGTCGGTGGCGGTTCGGTGAGACGGTGCACGTTGGCGGTGAAGAGTTCCCGTTTGAACCGGGAGTTCGGTCGGACGACGTAACTGCCACGCTCGCGCAGTTGACTGTCGGCGATGAGGTCCTCGTTGGTGGACACGATGTGCGCCGGAATGCCTGCGGCCTGCAGTCGGTGAGCCAGGTCGTCGTTGTCGAACCCCGAGGTCCATCGGGCCAGTGCCTCGTCGAGCGCGTCGACGTTGGTCATCCGGGCGTCGTTGGAAGCAAAACGTTCGTCGGTTCCCCAACCCTGAGAGGCGAGGTGATCGAGCGCCGCCCACTGCTGGTCGTTCTCGCAGCTGAGGGCTATCCAACGCTCGGTTGACCGACACGGGTAGACGCCCTCGGGCGCATACCAGAGACTGCGGTTGCCGATTCTCGACTGCCCCCGCCCGGTCAGGGCGTAGTCCATGGCGAAGGGTCCGAGCAGGGCGATGGTCGCTTCGAACTGGGAGATGTCGACGTGCACGCCTTCGCCCGTGCGGTCTCGGTGCTCGAGTCCCGCCAGAACACAGAAGGTGCCATGCAAGGCCGCGAAATAGTCGGGCGGTGCGATGGTGGCCACGCCGGCGGGCTCTCGGTCGGCATGGCCCGTGAGATCGTCGATACCGACGAGCGGCGCCTGGTTGGGGCCCCACGCCACGTAGGAGTAATAGGGCGTCGTCGGGTCGGCGCCGAACCCGGGAAGCTGGACGTACACGATGTCGGGCTTGATGGCGCGAACACTCTCGTAGTCGAGGCCGAGATCGGCGAGGACCCGAGCGCCGAAATTGGCAATGAAGACATCGCACTCGGCCAGGAGTCGACGGGCCGCCTCGATACCGCGCTGCTGTTTGACGTCGATGGCCACGCTGCGCTTGTCGGCGTTCATCTCCGAGATGTAGGGGCTCGAGTCGGGCGCGGCGGCGGCCAGCGCTGCGTTGTCGCGAAGCCACGCCGAGCCGATGAGCCGGACGATGTCGGGGCTGGTCGGCGACTCGATCTTGAAGACATCGGCGCCGTGAGCCGCCAGGTTCCGCCCGACGAACGGCGAGGCGATGGCGATTCCGAACTCGAACACCCGGATTCCGGCGAGCGGTCGAGGCGGCGCGTCTTGAACAGTCGACTGATGGTCCACGGGAGAAGGTTGTAGCACGGTGACTGCGGTCACCGTGAATACGCCGCCCCTCAGACCGGAACGGTTGCCGCGTTGTAGTCGAGCAGTCCGAAGCCGGCGGCGCCCTTGCGTTCGAGCGACGGATCCTGCAACGCACGACCCTCCTCGAGCGACATGAGCTGCACACCGTTGCCGCGCGGTTTGCGAACTCGCTCGTAGCGGGCGAGCGCCTCGTCGACCGATGCCGACGCCGCGAAGGCCCGGCCCAGGACGAGGCCGTCTTCGATGGCCATGCACGCGCCTTGCCCGAGGAACGGGGTCATCGGGTGGGCGGCATCGCCGAGCATCGCGACGCGGCCGACCGTCCAGGTCTCGAGCGGCGCCCGGTCCCGAAGCCCCCACTTGAACAATTCGCCGCCGGGGATGTTCTGAATGAGCTGCAGGAGATCGGGCGCGAAGTCGGCGTAGGCCGCGAGGAACTCTTCGTTGGTGGCCGGGATCGACCATCCCTCGGCTTCCCAGGCGTCGGTCTGGCCGCACCCGATGAGATTCATGATGGTGCCGCCCCGCAAGGGGTAGTGCAGGAGGTAGCGGCCCGGCGCCCGGTGCATCGCCAGCTCACGCTCCTGAACCGAACGCGGCACGAGGGCCTCGGGAATGAGCGCCCGGAACGCCACTTGCCCGTTGAACGACGAAAGCTCCTCGGGGAAGAGAAGGGAACGGACCGACGACGAAATTCCGTCGGCACCGATCAGGACGTCGGCGCGGTCGGTTGCGCCATTGGCGAACCGGACGGTCACCCCGTCGGCGTCCTGCTCGAGACCGACGAACCCGTGCCCGGCGCGCACCGTGTTCGGATCGTGGTCGAGGGCGCCCTGCAGGAGAACGTCGTGGAGGTCGGCTCGATGCACGGCGAGCAGCGGTCGGCCGTAGGCCCGGGCCATGTCGGCGTTGGCTGTTCGCTGTAGCTCCTCACCGGTCGCGTAGTCGCAGGTGTACATGGCGGTCATACAACTCGATCGCGCCGCAAGCGGCTCATCGAGTCCGAGGTCGGCCAGCGCCTGCCGCCCATTCGGTTGGATGATCACGCCCGCACCGATCTCACGTAGCTCGTTCGCTCGCTCATAGACGCGAACGCCGAAGCCGCGCCGCTGAAGGGCGACGGCCGCGGCGAGGCCGCCGATTCCACCGCCGACGATGATGATCGTTGCGTCCATCACCGACCCACCGGTCGGCCGAGGGTCATACCGCCGTCGATGGCGATGACCTGTCCGGTGATCTGGCGTGCTCGAGCCGAGCACAGGAACGCGAACAGCGTCAGCGATGTCGGCAGGCGACTGATCGGAACCGAGCGGCATGAGTCGATCGATGAGCTCGTCGTAGGCCTGCTTCTCGGGCGCCATCTCCTCCCAAAGGCGGGTGCGGATGATGCCTGGTGCGATGGCGTTGACCCTGATGCCTCGACCGGCCAGATGCAGCGCCATGGACTTGGTCCAATGGATGACCGCCGCCTTGGCCGCACCGTAGGCGAACAGACCGCCGGCAAGTTGACCGGCGATCGATGCCGTGTTGCAGATGGACGCTCCCCGGAGCATGTGTGGTCCGACGACGCTCGTGACCACGTGGGCCGAGACGAAGTTGAGGTCGACCATGCGCCGAAAGTCATCGACCGATCCGAAGGGGTCGGGTGCTGCGAGGCCACCTTCCCTGACGCCAGGCGGGTTCGGGTCACCGCCGGCATTGTTGACCAGGATGTCCACCGGTCTTGCCAAGTTGGCGTACGCGCCGCGGACCGAATCGACATCGGTCACGTCGCATGCCACCTGCTCGATCTCGGCGAGCAGCGGCTCGTCCGCCGAGGGGCGGAGGTCCCAGACGACGACGTCGTCGGCGATCGCCTTGGTCGAGTAGCGCCCGGACGATGGCCAACCCGATGCCGGTCGATCCGCCGGTGACTACGGCTGTGGTCATGCGTGCTCCTGGTCTGCTGTCGGTCTCATCGGCCGACCATAGTCGTGTCGTTCGGATCTATTGTTCGGCGATGCCGACGTTCGATGATGTCAACGCGTTTGCAACTGCCCTGGAAGGGGTGTCGGTTGGCGAGAGCTACCGCAACGTGGCATGGAAGGTCGGCAAGAAGTCATTTGCGTGGGAGCGTCCGCTGTCCAAGGCCGACGTCAAACGCTTCGGCCCGAAGGCCCCACCGGCAGGGCCGTTGTTGGCGGTCTCGGTGGCCGATCTCGAAGACAAGGAGGTGCTTCTTGCGCAGGGTCATGCGGGCGTCTTCACCATCACGCATTTCGACGGCTACCCGGCGCTACTGATCGAGCTCGACGTCGTGGACCTCGACGTTCTTCGTGAGCTCATCGTCGACGCCTGGCTGACCGCAGCTCCCTAGCTCGGCCTTTGCTCAGGCCCTCGCCGACACCAACCACACGGCGCTGTCGAACTGGATGACGCCGTCGACCCGATGACGGTCGAGCTCGGAGCGGACGGTCTCGACGAGCGCCTCGAGTTGGTCGGGGTCGAGCTGTTTGGCGGCGAACCGCCCGAGGTCTGCGCTCATCACCTGGTCGAGCGCAGTCGCCATACCATCGCCACTACCGGCTCCGACGAACCGAAACGACAGGTCCCGAGGTTGGAGTTCGATGGCGGTCCAGCCCGAAGTGATGAGGATCTGGCGCACTCGCTCGGGATCGGCGAATGCCAACGGCCCTGGACCTGCGGGGTCCGGCGCTGGCGGCGGATCGGTGAGCGCAGCCCGGATGAGGCTGGCGCCCAGGGTGAAGAAGCGGTTCGCCGCGGGTCCCTGCCAACAAACGAAGGCGAGACGCCCACCGGGGCGGACAGCGGCGCGAATGTTGGCGAACGCCGCGATCGGGTCGTCGAAGAACATCACACCGAACCGAGACACTGCAGCGTCGTGAGGTTCGTGAGGTGCGAGCGTGTCAACCTGTGCGTCGCCGATCTCGAAGCTCACGTTGGTCATGGCGGAGTCGGCGGCTCGCTGCTGCGCCCGTTCGATCATCACCGAACTCAGGTCGACGCCGTGGACCCATCCGTCGCTCCCCACCGACTGGGCGACCTCGAGCGCGGTCGTTCCGAAGCCGCAGCCCACGTCGAGCACGCGCTCACCGGGTTGGGGGTCCAAGAGCTCCAACACGGCGCCGCCGTGCGGGGCGATCATGGTGTCGAACACGTCCTGTCGCTCGACCCAGTGAGGACCGCCGAGTTCGGACCAATAACGTCGTTGAGCCGCGTTCGCGTCGGGGGACCCGGTTACTTCGTTGGACACGGTCACGCCTCGGGGATTGGTTCGTCGAACAGGACCTTGCGCGCGATGAGGTCGTCAATCTCGTCGGTGGCGAACCCAAGCTCGTCGACGAGGATCTGCCGGTTGTGTTCGCCGAGGAACGGCGCCTGGAGATCGGGCAGCGTCGGCTGGGCCCCGAACTTGAAGGGGAAACCGGGGATGGGAAGGGTGCCGATGGCACGATCGTCGACCCAGCGGACCATGTCGCGGGCGACGAAGTGCGGGTGGTCGATGGCGTCGATCGGGCTGAGTACACGAACGGCGGGAACACGATGCCGGTCGAGCTCGGCCACGGCGTCGTCGTCGGTGGGGAACGACGCAAGCCAGGCTTCGACCAACTCGACCAGCTCAGGTGCCCGAGCGGCGCGGTCTCCCATGTCGGCGTAGCGTTCGTCATCGATCAGATCTGGCCGGCCGAGGGCGTTGCACAGATTGGGCCATTGTCGGTGAAGGGCGAGGATGGTGATCCATCCCGTTGGCCCTTTGAAGTTCCCCCCGGGGAAGATCAGCTTGTGGTGCACGCCGTAGCGCTTGGGCACGTACTCGCCGCCGCTCAGGTGATAGCCCTGGAGTGCAGTGTCGTGGAAATGGAAGAGGCAGTCGGTCATGGCCAGGTCGATGAACTGGCCTTCGCCGGTGCGACCCCGGTGGTAGAGCGCGTAGCCGAGCGCAGCGAAGCCGTGGACTGCGGCGTTGGTGTCGCCGAGCGCGCTCCACACCGTTGACGGCGCTCGATCCGGCTCGCCGTTCATGTGCATGATGCCCGATGCGGCCTGGGCGATGAAGTCGAACCCAGGTTTTGACGCCCACGGGCTCGTTCGTCCGAAGGCCGAGATCGACAGGTAGATGAGGCCAGGGAACTCGTCCTTCAGGCTGTCGTAGTCGAGCCCGCGGCCCGCGAGGATTTCACGAGTTCCGAAGTTCTCGACCACGATGTCGACCTTCGACACCAGCGAGCGGATCAGCGCCAGGCCCTCGTCGGTCGACCAGTCGACACACAGGCTTCGCTTGCCCCGGTTCTGCTGGATGAAGAAGCCACTTCGGTCGCCGACCTTGAACGGCAGCATCCGACCGCCGTCGCCATCTGGCGCGAGCTCGATCTTGATGATGTCGGCGCCCAGTTCGGCCAGCATCCGGGTCACGCCCGGCCCGGCCAGGTACTGCGTGAGGTCCAGCACCTTGCAACCGTCGAGCATGGCAGGAGTGGTCATCGGGGGAGCGTACTGACCGCTCCCGGCCCCCACGAATCGACCAAACCCACGCTTGTTCTGCAAGCCCAACACCCCGGACCCCCGAACTGCAAGACCCACGACCCCGTCGAGGGGGGCTTGCGGGCTCTTGCAGAACGAGGGGGTGTCCGTCAGCAGCCGAGGCCGAGCCAGACGGGGACGTCTCGTGAGGTGCCGGCAACACGGGTCTGGCCGGCGATGTTGAGTTCGACGGAACCGCCGCCGTCGAACTTGATCAGGTTCTCGAAGCCACTCTGGGTCGCCCAGGCGATGAGGTCGTTGCTGGTCATGTCGACCGTCGACCCGAAGGCCAGGGTCCCGGTCTCCTTGTCGAAGGCGACGAAACTGTGGCGGCGGGTGAAGTGGGTGTAGAGGTGGGAGGCATCCCCGCTGGCCGTCAGCGAATCGAAGCGCGGAGCCTTCTGGCCGTTGATCACGAGCGGGAGGCCGGCGGCGGCCCAGCGCCATTCGGCCGGATTGTCGAGCCGGGCGAAGCTGGGGTCGGTCGGCTGCCACTCACGCCAGCTCTCGAGCATGGTTCCGTTCTTGGCTTCCAGGTTGGCGCTCTGGTTGGTGATCCCGTTCCAGTTCCACGTTCGTTCGGGCTCGGGCCCGTTTGGTCGCCAACGCTGACCGAACACGCCGCGATCGTCGGTGTTGACCGAGCCAGGGACGTGGACCCCATTGATGACCGCGAAGCCGATGGGAGTGGGGTTGGGGCGATCGGGTGTGAAGAACCAGTTGGCGTTGATCGAGGCAATGGTGCAGCGGCGGTCGCTTGTCTTGAAGTCGACCTCGCTGTAGTCGACCTTGACCACGAGGCCGCCCCGAATGGCTTCGACCTGGTAGCTGTCGCGCGCCAAGGTCGCCGTATTCGGATCGGCCCATCGGGACCACCGAGTCCCGGTCGTGCCCATGTACTCGGGCGACTCGGAGAAGCTGAGCATGACGAGCGGTCGACTCTGCCCCGATGCCAGTCGACCGAGCCAGAAGGCGTAGCCTTCGGCGTCGTAGCCGCGACAGAGGACGTTGCGGTAGATGAGATCCATGAACTGGCGGTCATCAAGGGTCCCGTAGCGCTGGCGAAACTCGTCCGAAGTCCCGAGGAAGTTGGCGATGTCGATGAGGCTCATGCCGCCCTCCGCTCGCCCGATCCAGTAGGCGAATCCCTCGGCGTCGGGTTGGCGCAGGAAGTAGGCCTGATACAGACGCCACACCTGGGCGGCGGTGGAGGACTCGTAGACCGGTCGGGCGAACGCCGAGGTCGGCGTGGAGATCTGGCAACCGGCAGTTGCGGCACTGGCCCCGGTCGACGACGTTGCGCCGCCGGTCCAGGGCACGGTGAGCGCAAGCAACATTGCGCAGATCAGCTTTGTTGCCTGAGCTCTGACGGACATCGTCCTCCTGTTTGGTCGATCCAGACGCGATATCGACATCGAGGCGCCGGATCTTGAGGGCTACTCCGGGACGAACACGTCGAAGCGTTCGAAGACCACCGGGATGTCGGCGTGGAACGGCAGACCCAGTTCGGCGAATCTCCTGCTGAAGAAGCGACGATGGGCATCGACCCAGAAGGCAAGCGACCGATCGCCTTCGCCTTCGTCCCACGCAAACTGGGCGTCGACGGAACTCAACGGGCCGATCCGGACGTCGGTTGTGGTCAGCATCGCCGCGGTGCTCCCGCGCCGTCGCAGGCGATCCAGACGCTGCCAGCCGTGGGTATCGGATCCCCGGCGGCTTCGTAGTCGGCGACCGCTCCGGCCGTGGCCCGCTTCGGTCCGTTGATCACCAGTTCGAGGAGTTCGTCGGCCAGCTCCGGGCTGTCCCCGAAGGTCTCGGCTGGTGGCGTGAGGTCGGGAACGGGTCGTCCGAGCGCTTCGAAGCACGCCCGGGCGAACCGGGCAACGGCCTCGGGGTCGATGAGCATGACCGAGAGTCTTGCCGACCAAAGCGCCGTCGGGCGGTCGCGACGACTGCTCGACTAAATCAGGGCGTCGGACTGTTCGACCCCGAGCAGCATCTTGCCCTGCATCTCGACGAGGCTGTCGAAATCGACGATGGCGTGATGCGTCGCGGTATTCAGGTCACGAAACACTCGTTGCAGCGTGTTGCTGTCCCTCGCCGCATTGGCTCCGGCTCCGGCGAAGAGCCGATCGGATGATCGACGGCACAACTCGGCTGCGTACGCCGCGTTCCACCGAACTTGGGCGCGGTCCTCGACCGGCATCGGACCGTCCTGATCCATCGCGGCCTCGAGGAGATCGCAGTTCTGCTGCACGAGGTTCCAGGCGTGAGCGACCTCGGTACTCGCCTCGGCGACGCGACGCTGCAGGCCGACGCTCTGGGCCTTCTCCTGACCGGCGTACGCGTCGCGACGAGACCTCGTTTGGTCGAGGAAGAGTTCGAGACCCAGTTCACTCATCCCGACCAGGGAACCGCACAGCATCGTGGCCAAGGTGGCGCTGATGGGAAGCCGGTAGAGCGGGATGTCGATGCCCTCGACGGTTCCCAGCCCGGCCGCGGCCATGGGTACCGCCCGGTGCTCGGGCACGAAGACCTGATCGAAGACGACGTCCTTGGACCCCGTGCCCCGCATGCCGAGGGTGAACCAGGTGTCGTCGATGGTGATCTCGTCTTTGGGGACCACGACGATCATGCCCTGGCTCGGTTCGCCGGCATCGTTGCGAACACCCCTGCTACCGACCATCACCCAGTCGCCGTGGTCGATCCCGCTGGCAAACGCCCAGCGTCCGTCGAGCAGATAGCCCTCATCGGTCCGTGCACATGTGCCTTGGCGGGACGGCACACCGGGGATGAGCATGCCCGGGTCCGAGCCGAAGATTTCCGACTGGCCCTCGAACGGCAACCGGCCGGCGATGAAGGTGTGCGCACTGCACACCATCAGCACCCACGACGCCGCGGGGCTCCCGTGGGCCACGATGCGTTCGGCCTCCACCAACGCCCGCGGGGAGAGTTGGTTGCCACCGAACGCCGATGGGGCCACGAGGCGCGTGAGCCCGGCCTGGTGAAGCAAGGCAACGGCATCGTCGCTGAGCCGCCGCATCGATTCGGACTCGGCATCGGTCTCGCGGAGGGCCTCGACGATTCCCCTGGCGTTGGCAGCGACATCGATCATGGGCCCTCCTTGGGGCGAAGTGGTGATTCTTCTAATAGCAGCAACGTACCCGAGGACGAAGAAGCGTCGGCGCCGACCGCGTTGGCGGAGGGCGAGGGGTGGTGTCAGCGATCGGCGGCGATCGACGCCAGGATGTCGGCCAGGCCTGCCGGATCGGAATGGAACGGAGAGTGGCTGGTGTTCATCCGGTGGACCATGGTGGTCGAGCCGAGTTGCTCGTCGACCAGAGCGATCATGAGATCTTGGCCTTCGGCGACGATGGCCCGGTCCTGCGCACAGCGAATGTAGTGTCGCTCGACGGTGCCGAAGCGCTCGGCGGTGATGGGGGAGGGAACGCCGGCAACCTGCGCCGGCTCATCGCAATGCAGGTGGGTGATGGCCTCGGCGAACTGTTCATCGGACAGATCGGCGTAGAAGGCCGAACGTACGCCGGCGAGGTACTCGGGGTCGGTGGACGCCACATCGAGGCGCAGGGCGCCGACCTGCTCGGGGTCGGCCATGAACAGGGCCGGTACTTCGGCCGCCGCCATGGTTTCGTGCCCGATCATCTCGCCGGCCACGGTGCCGCTGGGGAGGAGGAACGCGGTCAGGTACACGACCGCCCGAAGCTGGTCCGGGACCGCTTCGGCGACGTGGGAGATCGTGAGCCCGCCGAGTGAATGCCCGACGAGTACGACCTGGCCGCTCCCCGCGGCTGCTGCCTGCTCGACCGCGGCGATGACTGCGTCGGTGCGTTCGGCCTGGGTGACCCCGGCGTTTGGCGAAGGTTCGGTACCGAACGCGGCAGGGTCGAGGGGGCGGCGTCCGAAGGATGCAGGCGTCGCCGCGTTCGCTCCCGCACCCGGAAGGTCGAGGGTGACTGCGTCGAACCCGCGGGCAGTCAGCTCCGGGACCAAGGCGTCCCAGGTGCGATGGCTGTGCCATGCGCCGTGTACCAGTACGAATCGGGCCTTGTGGTCGCTCATGCCCGGATCGTAGTGGGGGTCGCTGTGGCGATCTACGATCCGGTGATGATGAACCGGGAATGGTTGGCGCTACGGACTGAGGAAGCACTCGAACCTGATCTGGAGATCGTCGACCCGCATCATCACCTGTGGGACTACGAGACGGTCTACGGCCGCTATGACATCGACGACCTGAGGATCGACACCGGCTCAGGGCACAACGTCGTCGAGACGGTGTTCATCGATTGCGGTGCGAACTACTTCACCGATGGCCCGGAACATCTGCGTCCCGTCGGTGAGACCACGTTCGTCGCCGGCCGGGCCGATGAGACGGATCGGACACCTGGCGCAAGGATTTCGGCCATCGTGAGCCGGGCCGACCTGACGCTGGGTTCAGGAGTCCGCGAAGTGTTGGACGCCCACATCGCCGCCGCCGGCGGTCGATTTCGCGGGATCCGCCACTCTGGCGCCAACACCGAACACCCGTCGATTCCGAGCTCCCGACCACAACCACCGCTCGACCTCTACAGTCAGCCGGCGTTTCGTCAAGGCGCAGCGGTCCTGGCGGACATGGGCCTGTCGTTCGAGGCGTGGCAATATCACCACCAACTCGATCAGCCGCTGGCCCTCGCCCGCGCCGTGCCCGAACTCTCGATCATCGTGAACCACGTCGGCGGTCCGCTCGGCGTCGACGCAACTCCTGCGGAGTTCGCGCAGATCCTCGAAGCGACCCGGGCGGGCCTCGCCCCGCTTGCGACGTGTGACAACGTCGTGCTCAAGGTCGGCGGCATCGCAATGGCCCGAACCGGCGTCACCTGGCACACCGAGGCGCTGCCGCCGACGTCGGACGACGTGCTGGCAACCTGGGGTGACCTGTTGGATTGGTGCTTGCAGACGTTCGGTCCCTCGCGGTGCATGTTCGAATCGAATTTCCCCGTCGACGGTGAGACGTGCGGCTACGGCGTACTGTGGAACGCGTTCAAGAAAGCGTCGGCGGGCTATTCGGCCGATGAACGGGCCGACCTCTTCGCCGGGACCGCGCGACGCATCTATCGAATCTGAGTGTTGAAACCGAGCGCCGAGGTGTTCGGGTCGCGTTGGCTGCTCGGTCGGCCGAGGAGCTCGAATCGGTGCGAGACCGGGCCGAGATTTGGTGAACACGCATCTCAGCCATTCCGATCAGGATCGCTGATCCAAGAGGCGAGTCCTCGATGCTCGTCGAGGAAGTCCCGCAGGACGCGGTTGAACTCGTCCGGCTTCTCGATGTTGCTGAGGTGACCCGCATCCTCGATGACGTGAAGCCGAGCGTCAGGTAGCAGCGTCAGCATTTCCTCGCCGATCGACGGCGGCGTCAGACGATCGTCCGAACCGAAAACCAATTGGACGGGTACGTCGAAGTCGGCAAGGTCATCGGCCCGCTCGAAGGTCACGGTCGCACGAAGCGTCTTCAGGTAGGACTCGACATGCAGTGCGGTGATGCTTCGAGTCAATGCCTCGCGCGCCGCCAAGGTGGCCTTGCGGCCGATCAGCGAGTCGACCAAGGCCGGCGCAAGATCTTCGAGAGTTCTGCCCGATCGCAAGGGCCGCTCCCGTAGATCGAGGAACTCCTGCTGCTTCTCCGGGGTCAACGACGACCGGAAGCCGTAGAAGCAATCGCAGAGGATCAGCGTGGCGACTCGCTCGGGGTAGCGAGCGAAGAAGTCCATCAGGATGCGGGCACCCATCGACAGGCCGACGAGATGCGCACACTCGATGCCGAGCTGGTCGAGCACCCGCACCACGTCGTCGGCGAAATCAGTGAAGGCAAGGTCGCCGGCATAGTCGTCCGAGGCGCCGTAGCCCCGTGCGTCCCAGGCGATGGTCGTGAAGTCGGGGAACGCCGGGGTCTGCGTGATCCAGTTGATCCGACCCCCGCCGATCCCGTGGAGGAACATGACTGGGGGTCCGTCGCCGGCGACGTCGCACGCCAGACGTGGCGTCCCGTGGATCCAGGTGGGTCCATCCTGTTTCTGAGAGGCGTTTTCTGAGGGGGAGGATTCGGCACCCCGACATCGTGACCGAGTCCGGGTCGGGCGTCCAACAGGACAATCGAACATAGGTTCGACTTTTGGTTCTCCGTTCGTCAGAATGCGGGCATGGGAGAACCACGACCTGGGAACGACGCCTCCGTTTCGCACGATCCTCCATGCCGATCTGGATTCGTTCTACGCCTCGGTCGAGCAACGCGACGATCCCGCGCTTCGCGGTCGACCCGTCCTCGTCGGAGGCGGCATCGTCACCGCCGCGAGCTACGAAGCCAAGGCCTTCGGGGTGCGGCCCCCCATGAATGAACGCGAAGCCCGTCGGCTCTGCCCTCATGCGGTCACGGTCCGTCCCCGGATGGAGGCCTACTCGGCGGCCAGCGCGGCCGTGTTCGAGATCTTTCACGACACCTCGCCACTGGTCGAGGGGATCTCGATCGACGAAGCGTTCATCGATGTGACCGGACTGGCCCGCCTCGTCGGCGACGGGCCTTCCATCGCGGCGACACTTCGCCATCGGGTCCTGTCCGAGGTCGGACTGCCGCTCAGCGTCGGGGTGGCCACCACCAAGTTTCTGGCCAAGGTCGCCAGTGCCGTGTCGAAGCCGAACGGACTCCTCGTGGTAGAGGCCGGCCGGGAACTGGACTTCCTCCATCCACTGCCGATCGAGCGGCTCTGGGGTGTCGGGCCGGTCACCTCCACCAAACTTCGATCACGAGGCCTGAACACGGTTGCCGATCTTGCGTCGCTCGACGAGACCCAGCTCGTCTCGATACTCGGACCAGGGTGGGGGAGGCATGTCCACGCGCTTTGTCACAACAGGGACCATCGTCGGGTCGACACCGGGCGAAGACGCCGGTCCATCGGATCACAGCGTTCCTTCCCGAGAGGTGGGATCACCCCCGAAAGCGCCGATCTGATGCTCCTCGACGTCGTCGAGCGAGTGATGGGTCGACTCCGCCGCGCCGACCGCGTCGCCAGAACCGTGACCGTGCGACTTCGCTTCGGCGACTTCGTCAACGCCACCCGGTCACACACCTTGCCCCAAGCGACGAACACCACGTCGGTGGCGCTCCTGGCCGGCCGTCGGTTGCTGCACAACGCCTGGCCCGACATCGAACAACGAGGTTTGACGAAGATCGGTTTCGCTCTCAGCGGGCTCGGCTCGGCCGATGCGGTGCAGCTGGCGCTGTCGTTCGACGGCCTCACCGGTGGCCGGGACCGGAGCAGTCTCGACCGTGCCGTCGATGAGATCGCCGAGCGATTCGGCCGCCAGACCGTTCGACGAACCGCGCTCCTCGGTTGCGATGCACCCGACGTTCCGCTCTTGCCCGATTGACGAGACTCAGGTGAGGCCCAACACCTTGCCTGCCGTTTCTCCGAGGAGACCGATCCGGCCGGGCACATGCCCATTGACGCCCAGGCTCGCACCGAAGCCGTCGATGCCGGTAGCCGCCAGAGCCGCGAGGCTCTCGCCGACGGTGTCGGGATCGCCGAAGATCAATCCGGCGCGCAACATCTCGGCTGCCTCCGGGCTCCAACCCTTGGCCTCGCTCATCCGCCGCAGGTCGGCTTCGGCCTGCTCCATGGTCGGAGCAATGCAGCAGGCGACGGTAAGGGTGACCTTGATTTCCGAGCGGTCACGGCCCAGTCGCTCGCAGTGGTCCGCCAGGACTTCGAGTTTTCGGGTGACGAGGTGTGGGTCACGAACCCCGACCAGATTGGACTCGTCGGCGTACTGCGCCACCATTCGCAGTGTCTTCTTCTCGCCGCTGCCCCCGATCATGATGGGCACCTTGGACACGGTGCCTGGCACGTTCACTGCTTCCTCCACCCGATAGTGGCGACCGGTGAACGACACGGTCTCGCCATCGAGCAGGGGAAGGATGATCTGCAGCGCCTCCTCGAGCTTCTCGAAGCGGTCGGTGAACGTTCCGAATTCGTACCCGAGAGCGTCGTGCTCCCGCTGGTACCAACCGGCGCCGATCCCGAGGGTCGCTCGGCCACCGGACACATGGTCGAGCACCGTGATCTGTTTGGCCACGAGCGTCGGGTTCCGGTAGGTGTTGCCGGTGACCATGGCCGACAGGCGGACCTCTTGGGTGCGTTGGGCCAGAGCGGCAAGCAACGTGTAGCACTCGAACATCGGCTCGTCGTGCCGACCGATCTGGGGCAACTGGAAGAAGTGATCCATCAGGGTGACCCGGTCGAAGCCCGACGCTTCGGCTTCCTCGGCTTGCGCCACGATTGCTTCGAAGAGCCCCGCCGGTTCGACGTCGGGGTAGGTGAAGTTGGGGATGTGGAGACCGAGGTAGCTCATACCGCACCTTAGGCCCCGGTGGGAGGTGTGGCTCAAGGTTGGCCACCCGACGGGTCGATGGTTGCGTATGCCGGTTGCCCGTGTTCGACGCTCCCTCCGATGGCTCACCTGCATCGTGATCGCCCTCGGGCTTGGCGCGGCAGCGGTGACGCCGGCCGAACCGGCGGCCGCCGCGACGTCGCCCCAATCGGCGGTGTTTCAAGTGGAGCGGCTCTACCGCGCCTACTTCGACCGGTCGCCCGAAGCTGCCGGGCTGAACTACTGGACGGGCGAGCGATTACGGGGCCGGCCGCTGTCCGACATCTCCGAACACTTCGCCCGTAGCCCCGAGTTCGCCGCCAGGTACGGCTCGCTCTCGAATCGGGGTTTCATCGAGTTGGTCTACGACAACGTGCTCGATCGGGCTCCCGACGCGGTGGGCGCGACCTACTGGACCGAGCAGCTGTCGCACGTTTCCCGCGGCCAGGTGATGGTCGGATTCAGCGAATCGACCGAGTTCATCATCAAATCGGGTCACCTTGACGCCGGCCAGGTGCAGCGCCTGTACCGCGCCTACTTCCTTCGCGAGGGTGACACGGGAGGACTTGGCTACTGGTGGACGAAGCAGGTCGAGGGCATGGATCTGGCGGTGATCTCCGAGACCTTCGCTCGGAGCCCAGAGTTCGTTACTCGCTACGGTTCCCTCTCCGATCGGCAGTTCGTCGTGCAGGTTTACCGCAACGTCCTGAACCGCGAACCGGACACGGCCGGTGAGAACTATTGGGCCGGTCGCCTCGGGGGTGGCTTGACGCGTGGCGGGCTGATGATCGGATTCAGCGAGAGCCCTGAGTTCTCCGGCAAGCCTGCCGGCCCGCAGCACAGTCGCATCGGCGGATGTCAGCTCTTCCCCTCGGACTCCTTCTGGTTCGCCCGGGTCGATGCGCTGCCGGTCCATCCACGCAGCGACGCCTACGTGAACCGCATCGGTCGGGCTCGTCATGCCCACCCCGACTTCGGCTCCGACTACGACGGCACCGGTGCCTTCGGTATTCCGTTCACCGTGGTTCCGGGACCGGGCCCGGCGACCAACGTCTCGTTCCTCTACGACAACGAGAGCGACGCCGGTCCCTATCCCATCCCGCGTGATGCCGCCATCGAGCGTGGCGGTGACGCGCACATCCTGTTGGTCGAGACCGGGCGTTGCGTGCTCCACGAGATCTTCGCCGCGCAATGGGTCGGTTCCTCGATCCAGGCGGGCAGCGGAGCACGGTGGGATCTTGCGTCCAACGCGATGCGCCCGTCGGGCTGGACCTCAGCGGATGCAGCCGGATTGCCGATCCTTCCCGGGCTGGTCCGCTACGACGAGGTGGCCGCAGGTTCCATCGACCACGCCATTCGTTTCACTGCGCCCATCACCGACAATTCGTTCGTCTGGCCTGCGTCGCACCAGGCGGGCACCGACGGCGTCGACAATCCTCCAATGGGAAGCTGGGTCCGCCTCAAGTCATCAGTCGACCCGGCCGCCTTCACCGGACAGGCGAGGGTCGTGATCGAGGCACTCCGGAAGCACGGGGCGATCCTGGCCGACAATGGCTCGGGCTGGTACTTCAGCGGCGCCCCGGATGATCGATGGGACAACGATGACCTGGGTCAGTTGAAAACCCTCGACGGTTCCCTGTTCGAATTCGTCGACGCCTCGTCGCTGCAGTTGATCCCCGACTCGATGGCGACACGATGAGCCGGCTCACCAATGGGTGATGATCGTCTGGGTGATGCCCGTCACCGCTCGCTAGCGGAAACTCGTATGTTCGAGTTGGCCGATCGGGTAGCGGTCAGCCAACTCCTCGGCTGGGACGGCCTTGTCGAAGTACCAGCCTTGTCCGAGATCGACCCCGGCGTCCCGCAGGGCCAAGGCATCCTCGACCGTCTCGATGCCTTCGGCGACCACCTTGGCGCCGGCGCCGTGACCGAAGTCGGCCAGTGATCGGACCAGGGTCCGTAGAACGTGGTCGTTTGCGACGCCGGCGACGATGCTGCGATCGAGCTTGATCACGTCGGGCGACGTCACCACGATGTGGCGAAGCGAGGAGAAGCCCGCTCCGACATCGTCGATCGCCAGTCCCATGCCGGCGTCTCGAAGCGGCCGCAGTGCGGCAGCCAGCGCGACGTAGTCCTCCACCTGATCGTGCTCGGAGAGCTCGAGGAGGACGCGGTTCGCCGGGAGATCTGCCAGGAGGGCCTGACATCGTGGGTTGAGAAGCGTGTGGGGCGAGAAGTTGATGGCGATGTACCCGCCGACTTCCCAGAGCTTGGAGGCGGCGCCTCGGAAGGAGAGCAGCTCGAGTTCGGTGCCGAGGCCGATCGACGCCGCTTCTTCGAAGACGACGTCTGGCGCCTTGTTCCACTCGGCGGGGAATCGGCTGAGCGCTTCGGCGCCGACTCGAGTTCCGTCGAACAAGGACACGATCGGCTGGAGAAGGATGGTTGGCCCGCCGGCAGAGATGACCGGTTGCAGCTGTGCCCGGATGACTCCATCGCGGCGACGCTCTTGCACGCCGGGCTCGATGATCGTGGCGGCGGCGCTTGCCAGCACTTCCATGAGCGCACGATCCCGTTTGGTCAGCTGGTTGTCCGCGGTGAAGCCGGCTGCGCAGAAGGTGCCGTAGAGCGACCCATCGCTCAACCGCACGGGAACCGAGACGAAGCTGCGTATCCGAGGGAACCGGGCGGCCGGCAATCGCTTGGCCTCGGGCAATTTGGCGACGTTGGGGATGACGCTTGGCAACTTGCCGTCGAGGATCGCCTGACAGAGCGAAGTCGCCTGAGGTTGCGTCTGGCCGTCGCGGAAGATCGGGATGCTGGACTCGACGATTTCGAGATGCTGCGTCTGGCCATCGAGCCGGCTCATGAAGGTGAGGCTCAGCCCGAGCGCCTCCTTCGCGGTGCGAAGCAGTTCGGCAACCTTTTCTTCGGTATCTGTGCGCGCAGATCCTCGCATGAAAATCCATCGGCCGAAATCGGCCATCAATGAAGCAACCGTGGCATTCTGCTCAATTGCCCGACTGAACGCTGATACGCAGACCGCTCGCACCTGGCGGAGTACGTTGGCGTCATGATCTGGGGGAACAGCGTGGGCAACTCGGGAATGGGCGATCTCGCGATGGGCGACGCACGGGCGGGCAAACCAGCGGTGGGGGCGTCAGCAGCGGAGCAGGCGGGGTTCGGTTCGACCTTGCTGGCCACGCCGTTCGACACGATCGCCACGATGCTCGAGCATCGAGCGCGAAAAGAGCCGGAGGCAGCAGCAATGCTGCTCGCCGCTGCGTGTTGGTGCGAGATGATCCGGGACGACACGGTGGCCGCCAGGCGTCTGGCCGCGGCAGCCACAACGGCCATACATTCGGCGCGGCCTGGTGAAGCGGTCGGCCATCGCGTCCTGCCCCGAGTCATTTCGGCGCTCGTCGGGGTGGTCGAGGCCATGGGCGGTCGCTCGCCCTTCGACCACGAACGACTCGAGGATCTCACCGACTTCCTGACATCCGGGGAGGGGTCGCTCGCCGGAGTCGCCGAACGCCGTCAGGCCCGGGAGATCTCCTGGGTGCTCGAAGTTCCGAACTGGATGACCTTCGCCGATCGCTACGCCGATGCGGCCCGCTTGATCGTGGATCGGCTGGCCGACATGCGGCCCTCCTCGGACCCGGCCGAGCTCATCGCGCTCAATTGCTTCCTCTCCGAGCTCGAGTTTCGCCGTGGTCGATGGGAGAACGCACGTGAGTCGGCGCTGCTGGCCATCGAACTGGCGCGGCGCCTCGGCGACGACGCGGGTTATGCCCACGTGTTGGCCGCCCGGATCGAGGTTGGCCGTGGTCAACACGCGGTGGCCGAGGAACACATCCGAAGCGCTTGGTCGCTTGCACTCAAGCGAGGAGACCGGTCAACCCAGTGGCGGGTGGCGGGCGTTGAGGCGTTCGCCGCGTGCTCGGCGGAGGAGTGGGAGCAAGCACGTTCGCTCCTCCGTCCCCTGGCCGACCAGACGCCCGAGCACGGCGTCCGGCTCGCCTCGGTGCGGCTCTGGGACGGCGACTACATCGAGGCGTTGGTTCGGGGCGGCGAAAACGATGATGCCGCTCGGCATGTGAACCGGTTGGAGATCGAGAACGATGCGGTTCCCACCCGTTGGACGCTCGGGCTGCTGCAACGATCGGCTGCGCTGTTGGAAGGAGACGACGCCGCGCGCCTCGAGGCGGCGCAGAACTCGGTGTCCACCTTCACCACGATCGGGGCCATCTTCGAGGCGTCTCGATCGCAGCTCGTCCTCGCCGAGCGATTGATGGCGAGCGGTCGAACGGGCGAAGCGCTCGCCGTTCTGCGAGCGGCGGAGCTGACGTTCTCGTCTCTCGGGGCGGAGCGGTGGCTTGCTCGGGCAGCAGAGATCCAGCGGATCGGGCGAGCCGCACCGGCTAACCGTACGTTGCCGAAGGCGTTCGACGTCCTGACCAAACAAGAGCTCGAATTGGTCAATGTGGTGGGGCGCGGAGCAACGAACAAGGAGTCTGCTGCTCTGCTCCACGTCTCGGTGAAGACGGTCGAGGCGTACCTCACGAGCATCTTCCGCAAGCTCCAGCTTCGCTCACGCTCGGAGCTGGTTGCGATCTACTGCGGCGCAGTGTTCCAGCCGGGCGCAATCACGCCTTGGTCCGGGCCGTCGCCGCACTAGCGTGACGAGGTGACTCGACGATTTCTCGCCATCGCAGCCCACCCGGACGATCTCGACTTCGGTGCAGCCGGAACCACCGCCGCCCTGACCGCAGCCGGAGACGAAGTCGTGTACTGCCTGGTCACCGACGGTGACGCCGGGGGCTTCGACAACACGATCTCCCGGGACGAGATGGGGCGGATCCGGCGACGGGAGCAAACCGCGGCGGCTGCTGTTGTCGGTGTGACCGAGCTGCACTTCCTCGGCGTGCCTGATGGCCGAGTCGTCGCAGATCTCGAGTTGCGGCGCTTGCTGAGCCGGGTCATTCGCCAGGTCCGGCCCGATGTGGTGCTGAGCCAGTCGCCGGTCCGAAATTTCGACCGTATCTTCGCCAGCCATCCCGACCATCTGGCCACGGGCGAGGCGACCCTTGCGGCGGTCTACCCCGACTCGCGGAACGAGTTCGCCCATCCTGAACTGCTCGACGTGGAGGGGCTGGAACCACACGAGGTTCCCGAGGTTTGGCTGATGGGTGGCCCGGATCCGGATCACTTCGTCGACATCAGCGACACCATCGACCAGAAGGTCCAGGCGCTCCTTTGCCACGAGTCCCAGCACCGAGAGCCAGGCCGGTTACCGGCCATGATTCGAGAGTGGTCGATGCACACCGCCGCCGCGGCCGGGCTGCCCGAAGGTCGATTGGCCGAAGGATTTCGGCGGATCAAGACCAGCTGAGCCGCCCGACGCAGCAGCGAAGTGGTTGCCTACTCGACGGTGACGCTGAGCACCTGGCCGGCCTTCGCGTGGGAGTTCGGACCGACCGCGATGTTGCACAAGAACACGTAGGTGCCGGCTTCGAGGTCGAAGGTGACCGTGCCGGTGGCGCCGGGCGCTATCCGGTCGCTGCGACCGAGGAAGTCGGCTCCCAACGTCGTCTCGTCGACCGCTCCGTTGTCGAGCAGAGGAAGCGTTTCGTAGCTGTCGCCCTTCGCGATTGCCAGCTCGTGGGGGAACGAGCCGGTGTTGGTTACCTCGAAGGTCACCGAACCGGCGGCAACGGAGGTCTCGGTCTCGATCGCCCATTCCTTCATTCCGACGGGCACCGCGCCGTCGGCCGCGGCGTCCGCGTCCTCTTCAGACGCAGTGTCCTCGGAGCCAGTGTCATCGGAGCCAGTGTCCTCGGAGCCAGTGCCGTCAGTGGCGGTGTCTTCGGAGGTGGCGTCGGTCGGTTCGCTGGTATCGGTGTCGCCGGCGCTGTCGTCAGAGCTGCTGCAGCCGGCGATCACCAGGCCGAGCACGAGAAGAGCGGAGCTGAGTTTGAGGTTCATGGGTCTCCAGGGTCGATCTGGTTGCGGGTGCGGCGACCGTAGGTCATGTCCGTAACCGTTGATACGTCACCTTAGGAAACCTTAACCTGGCCTTACGGTTGGTTTTCCGGGAGCACCCCGCTCCAGGTGATGCGAGCGCCCTCGTGTCCGGTCCTGACGATCCATGTCGTGGACAGAGCGGCAAGCGCAACAACGGCAACCGACAGCAGGGCCGCCGGTCGCCGACGGTTCTTCGTACGGGCGAACACCATGCCGACGACGGCGCCGGTGAGTCCGAGAACGAAGAGCATGGACGACTCGGCCAGCTGCTGATGCTTCTTCGTTGGCGCTGCTCCGTCCAACAGCTCGTTGAAGGCCTCGCCGGTCTCCAGAGCCAACCAGGTGACGGCCAACACGGCGAGTGAGAGCGCCACCAGGTGACGTCCGAAGCGAATACTCCACGACGGCTTCAGCGATGAAGCAATGGACAGCAGGGCCAGAAGCGGTACGCCCACCACCGGCAGGTGGATGACCAGGATGTGGGTAGGCAGTCCGAAGATCGTGTCCATGGCGCGAGTGCATAGCAGTAGCTCTGGCAGGATGGGTGGCATGCTCAGCTCACAGCACATCGACACGCCCGGACTTCGGATGCATTACCTCCAAGCCGGTGTCGGCGAGCCGGTCATCTTCGTGCACGGCTTTCCGCAGACCTCCTATCAATGGAGGCACCAGATGGCTTCCCTGTCCGAGCAGGGTTTCGCATGTTTCGCTCCGGACAACCGAGGGTTCGGACAGACCGACAAGCCGCGGGTCCGCATCACTCGCGGGTTGCTGGCCCGAGACGTCGTGCGGTTCATGGATGCCGTCGGGCTGGAGTCGGCGAACCTCGTCGCCCATGACTGGGGTGGCATCATTGCGTTCAAGGTCTTGGCCGATCATCCTGGCCGAGTGCGCCGGATCGCGCTTCTGGACACGCTGTGCACGGTCTGGCATCCGCAGAGTCAGCACGGTTACTGGTTCAAGGCCGAGGGTCTGGCCGAGGAGTTCTTCGCTCGTCATCACCGGGGTTTCATCGACGTCGTTCTCGGTGGAAGCGACGGCGCGGGACTGCCGGGATCGCCGCAATCGCCGTGGCGGTTCGGCGGGGGCGAGCGTGGAGCGCTTGCCGGGATCGACAACGAGGCACTGGATCACTACCGACATGCGTTCGCCGATCCGGACAGTCACGCAGCAGCGATCAGCTACTACCGCTACGGTCTGCCGTTCCACCGAATCGAATCGGCGACCCAGTCCGATGGGACTCTGGTCGAGCGTCCAGTGTCGCTGTCGGAGAACGTCGTGGCCGAGATGTGGCTTCATCCCGATGGCCTCAGGGCGCATCCGGCGCATGCTCACTATTACGATTTCGCACCCGAGGACCGGAGTGTCCGGGCCGCCCACCACGCGCTGTGGATGTTCTCGAAGCCTTCGAAGGCGGCCAGTGGCAACGGAACCGTCGTGCCGGCACCGACATCGAATCCGTTCGTGATGCAGTTCCCCACCTATTTCGAGTCCTTGGAGACCCACTTGGTCGACGCCGGACACTTTCTTCCCGAAGAGGCCTCCAGCTACGTGACGAATGCGCTGTTGCGATTTCTGAGGCCCGACGACACCCGCCGGTCCTCCTGACGCTCAGCCGGAAAAGTCGACGTCGGCAGTCGGCGTGACCCCCGCGACGCGACCGGGGCCGTCCTGCCACGACCAGTAGGTGTTCGTGTGGAGAATGACCTTGTCGGCGGGTGGCAGGCCGTACCTCGAGAAGTCCTCGGTGGTGTGGGCGTCGCTCACGAGAATGGTGTCGTAGCCGCGCACGAACGCTCCGTGCAACGTCGACCGAATGCAGGCGTCGGTCTGGGCGCCGGCCACGAAGATCCGCCCGACACCAAGAGACTTCAGCTCATCCTCGAGCGACGTCGATTCGAAGGCGTCCCCGAACTGCTTGTGGACGAGCGCCTCGCCGTCGGCCCTCTGCAACTCGGGAACCAACTGCCAGGCTGCGGTGTCGGCGTGCAGTTCGTCGTCAGCGTGTTGGACCCAGACCACCGGCACGTCCTCGGTCCGGGCTCGTTCGACCAGCGATCGGATGTTCTCGATGACCTGATCACGGTCGTGCGCGTCGGCGACCACGTCCAACTGGGCGTCGATCACGAGCAAGGCCGTGTTCGGCCGATTGGGCAGACTGGTCATGCACAACCCTATTTCGGGTCGACAAGTGTTTCGAGCTCGGGGTGGTTTGCTGGAGAGTTCGGGGCAAGTCTGCCCTCAGGTCTGCGGCCGGAGAGCGGTACTGTCGGCCCTTGTGGGTCACCGCCATGTCTACCGTCACGAGGTCACGATCCCAGGAGAGACCAAGCTGCTCGGCTCGCTGGTGACACCGGGCTGTCGGGCGCTCGATGTCGGGTGCGCGGCGACGGGTCGTAGCGCTCGGCTGCTTCGCGATCTGGGCGCCGTCGTGACCGCGTTCGACCTCAATCACGAGGCGACGGCGGCGCTCGCCGACAGCGACGACTGCCGAGGCCTCACGCTGCTGACGGCCGACATGCGGCGCCTGCCGTTCGCTGACGACACGTTCGACCTGGTGCTCGTCGCCTTCCATGGCTACGACTATCTGGTGGAGCGGCCCGATCGGAGCGCAGCAGTCAGCGAATTCGCCCGAGTCGTCCGCCCGGGCGGTCACGTCGTCGTCAACACGTTCAACCGACCGGTCTGCGCGTTCAACATCGACGGGCGCCCCACCCGACGAATGCTGCAGCACCGACTCCGCTATTTTTCTCGCGGTGGGCCACTGCGTTCAACCTTCGTCGACCTCAACGGCCTGACCATCCGGCAGGGGATCTTGTGGAGGACGCGGAGCGAGATCGAAGCCGCAGGCGATTTGCATTTCCATCAGGTCGTGACCCGCAGGGGCCAACCGCGGCCATTCCTCTGGGCGATGGCCATGATCCCAGAGCCCTACCTAACCTTCGAGAGGCTCCCGTGCTGAACGGTTCCCCACGTCAAGCAGTGCCCGTCAAACTCCGGGCCGGGCGACCGCTCACCCAAGCGCAGCGGACGCTGTGGTTCTCCCAGCAGCAACAGCCCACATCACCACTGCAGAACATGGCCGAGATCGCACGGTTCGCTGACGGCGTGGATGTCGAGCGCCTCCGGCAAGCCTTCGCCGCCGTGGTGGTCGCCTCGGACGCACTGCGATCTCGGGTCGTCACCGACCACGACGAGCCTCGGATCGTTCAGCTTCCGGCCGACGATACTGCAGCGATCACCGAGGTTCTCGAACTCTCCGAATCAGGGCTGGACGCCTGGGCGGCCGATCGGGTCTCGCGGCCCATCGACTGCGCAGCCCGCTCGTATGACAGTGTGATCGTCGTCCACCCCGAGGGCGGAGTCAGCTGGTACCTGGCCATCCACCACGTGATCACCGACGCAACCTCGAGCGCCATGGTGTTCGAACGAACCGCCAGGGTCTACAACGGCCAAGATCTCGACCTCGACCCCTATTACCCATGGGCGGACGCTCGGGCAGCGGTGGCGACGAAGCGAACCGAGCGCGACGCTGCGTTCTGGAAGCGCCGCAGCGCAGCGCCGTCCATCGGGGCGCTCTACGCCGGCGGAACGGCTCGCACGGCGCGGAGCAATCGCGTGGCGGTGTGCCTGCCGCACGAGCTGCGCGGCGCCATCGATACCCGATTCGCCGCAGACCTTCGTCTGTTGTCCGACGATCTCTCGTGGACCACGCTGTTGCTGACGGCCACCGCGGTTCTCCTGCACCGCTCCGGCGGCGTCGATGACTTCTCGGTTGGCCTGCCGGTGCATCATCGGAATCAGGTCGGCGCCCGCTCGATCATCGGCCCGGTGATGGAGGTGTATCCGGTCGACATTCACGTCACCGAGGGGCAGACCTATGCGTCGCTCTATCGGGACATCAGTCGATCGGTCCTGTCGACCCTGCAGCATGCCGGCACCGGGGGAGCACCCTCGTCCCCTGACGTTTGCGTCGTCGTGAACGTGCTGCCGAATGCCGCTCCGCCCGAGTTCGGTGGCGTTGCCGCTGACGTTCGGTGGATGCACTCCGGAGCCACCGACCCTGCGCACCTCGTGCGGGTGCAACGAACGCAGTTCAACGACACCGTCGAGCTCCATCTGGACCTCAACGAGGCTGCGTGCCGGCCAGAGGACGCGCCCCGTGTCGCCGGTCACTTCGGGCGGATCATCGAGGATCTGATTGCCGACCCCGATCGCTCGATCGGGGGTCTCGAGCTCCCGGACACGGTCGAGCGATCCGTGCTTTCCCGATGGGAGCACGGCGGAGAGCACTCGAGCGACACCGGGACTGCGACCCCGACGACCGGGCCGCTCGTTGCCGCGCTGCGGGCTGCTCTGGCCGACCGTGAGGAGATCGCCGTCGTCGATGGGAGTCAGCACCTGTCGGGCCGGGAGCTCTGGGAGAGGGTCACCACGTTGGCCAACTGGCTCAGGTCCCGGGGGGTCGAGCGTGGCAGTCGAGTTGCGATCGACCTCCCGAGATCGATCGACGCGGTCGTCGCCATCTACGCGGTGTTGGCTGCAGGCGGGTCCTACGTCCCGCTCGAACCCTCACACCCGGCCGACCGTAAACGACGCCTGGTCGAACGGGCGGGCTGCACGCTCGTTCTGAGCGAGCTCCCCAAGCTCGATGCGATGACGGACGAGATCGCATCGGTTGAGCTGTCCGAGCCCGCGCCCGGCGACGAGGCCTACCTGCTGTTCACCTCGGGTTCGACCGGAGAGCCCAAAGGAGTCCCGATCACGCATGCAGGTCTCCGTGGGTACCTCGGTTTCGCGCTCCAGGCCTACGTGCCTGACGGCGAGCCGCCCGTCGCCGCATTGTTCAGCGCCCTGACGTTCGACCTCACCGTCACCTCGATCTTCGTGCCGCTGCTCGCCGGCGGAAGACTCAAGATCATCGGTGCCGACGGACCGCTCGGGCTGCGTTCGCTCGCCGATGACGACGAGATTACCTGGCTGAAGGCAACACCTTCCCACCTCGAAGTCTTGGCCCGTATGGCGGACCCGAGGCTCGGAGCAGCAATGCAGGTGTTGGTGGTGGGCGGCGAGGCCTTCGCCAGCCGACTGGCGCTGCGGCTGCGTTCACTGATGCCAAAGGCCACGATCTTCAACGAGTACGGACCGACCGAAGCGGTCGTCGGCTGCATGATCCACGAGACCGACGACGTCGACCTGGCGCAACGAACCGACGTTCCGATCGGCCGTCCGGCCCCCGGCGTCGAACTGCGCGTCCTCGACCGCTACCAGCGACGCGTCCCGATCGGGTGTGCCGGTGAGCTCTACATTGCCCATGCCGGCCTCACTGCGGGTTACCTCGACGACGACACTGCCGGGCCGTTCGTCGAACTCGACGGCACCCGGTTCTACCGGTCGGGCGACCTGGTGCGGCTGGTCGACACCGAGACCCTCACGTACCTCGGGCGCGTGGACGAACAGTTGAAGATCGGTGGTATTCGCCTCGATCCCACCGAGGTGGAACATGCGCTGTCCTCACACCCGGGCGTCGCACGGGCGGTGGTACGCGCGTGGAGGCCGGCCATCGAAGCGGCACGTCAACACTGCGCCCGGTGCGGCCTCCCCGACAACGTGCCCGGGACGACCTTCGACGCCGACGGCGTCTGCGTCACCTGCCATCAGTACGAAGCCATCAAGGAGCAGGCCGAACGTTGGTTCCGCTCGCCGCAAGACCTGCTCGCGTTGCGGGATCGGGCGCGGGCCGAGCGCACCGGCAGATACGACGCCATTCATCTGCTCAGCGGCGGCAAGGACTCGACCTTCGCGCTCTACAAGCTGATCGAGCTCGGATTCGAAGTCCTGACCTTGACCCTCGACAACGGGTTCATCTCCGAGGGGGCGAAGGCCAATGTCCGTCGCTCGGTTGCAGACCTCGGTGTCGACCACGAGTTCCTCACGACCGACGCGATGAACGACATCTTCCGCGACAGCCTCGAACGCCACTCGAACGTGTGCCACGGTTGCTACAAGACCATCTACACCCTGGCCACCGCGCGGGCTGCGCAAGTCGGGGCACCGCTGATCGTCACCGGCCTGTCCCGAGGCCAGATGTTCGAGACCCGTCTCATTCCCGAGCAGTTCGCCGAGGGCCGCTTCGATCCCGACGCAATCGACCGGGCAACGCTTCAGGCCCGCCGCGTCTACCACCGGCTCGACGACGGCCCCAACCGGCTGCTCGACACCTCGGTCTTCGAACGCGGCATCGACGGTGGGGACATCTTCGAGCGCGTCCAGTACGTCGACTTCTACCGCTACGTCGACGTCGAACTCTCCGAGATGTTGGACTTCCTCGATCGCCGGGCTCCCTGGGTCCGTCCGTCCGACACCGGCCGGTCGACCAACTGCCTGATCAATGCCGCGGGGATTCACGCGCATGTGACCGAGCAGGGCTTCCACAACTACGCAGTGCCGTATGCGTGGGACGTCCGCCTCGGCCACAAGACCCGGCTGGAGGCAATGGAGGAACTGGACGATGGTCTCGATCTCGACGACGTCGAACGCATGCTGGGTGAGGTCGGGTACTCCCCTCGGGCGCGAGAAGTGCTCACCGCCTGGGTCGAGCCCGTCGCCGGCGCGGTGGTCGAGCCGGCATCGCTCCGAGCCTTCCTGACATCGGTGCTACCCAGTCACGCCGTTCCCCGAGCGTTCGTCGAAGTCGATCACCTTCCGCTGACCTCGAACGGCAAGATCGACACCGGTCGACTTCCCGCGCCCCAACGTGTGCACCGATCGAGTGCCGCCCTCTACTTGGCGGCCGAGTCGGCGTTGGAGCAGGAGGTCATTGCCGTCTGGGAACGCCTGCTCAACATTGAACCGATCAGTGTCGAGGACGACTTCTTCGCGTTGGGGGGCGATTCGTTGCTGGCCCTTCGCATGGTGGTCGAACTCAGCACCCTGCTTGGCCAGAACCTGCCCGACGACCTCGGCTTCACCGAGACAACACCTCGACTCCTGGCTGCGGCCATCGACGTTCACACCGATGTCGTCGAGGACGTCCCGATCCGTCCGGCCGAAGCGGCGCCTCCGCTCTCGGCCGGTGAGCAGTCCCTGCTTTTCGAGCACCTGGACCGTCCCGAGGATCCCCGGTACAACGTGGCCCGTTGCTATCACGTGCTCGGCTCGGTCGACACCGACCGCTTCGTCGCTGCGCTCCGCACCGTGGTGGCCCGACACGTTCCGCTGCACTGGACGTTCTCCGAGCCCCGTCGACAGTTGTCGGTGGACGATGCCATCGACGTCAACATCGGATCAGTTGACGGTCTTTCCGTGTTCGTGGACATCGAGGCGTTCACTACCTGGTCCCGTTCGATGCAACGCCTCCCCTTCGACCTGGAGAACGGACCGCTCGGTCGTTGCCAGGTGTCGAGGCTGGCTGACGGTACGACCGGCATCGCCCTGTTCTTCCATCACGTCTCGATCGATGCCGGCACCTTCGACACACTCTGGGATCAGCTCGACATCGTCTACAGCGGCGGGACCCTCGAGCCCCTGACCTACGACTCGGCCGACCACGCGACCTGGCAGCGCGCACAATGGACGGCCGCCGACCGTGAGTTCTGGGCCCAGCCGAGTCTCGCATGCGAACCGGCAGCGATGGTCGTCGACCCGACCGTCGATCGACACAACGAGCAAGCCGACGGCTACGTCGAGCGAGCGGCGAGCTTCACCCGTGAAGCATTGGCAACGGTGTCCGGGACCACCGGGTTCACCGCCGTGTTGGCCGCGTTGGCGGCGGTGCTGCGAGGCCACAGCGACGGTCCCGAGATCGCGCTTGCGGTCAGCGCCTCGACGCGGGATCGGCTCGACGCCTCCGAACTCGTCGGGTACTACCTGAACACGCTTCCGTTGGTCGTGCACGTCGATCCCAGCGACAGCTTGGGAGCAGTCGCCGGTCGGGCAACCGAGCTCATGGCCGGCGCTCTGTCTCACCGGACGTATCCCTACGCCTCGATCGTTTCGGACAGACGACGCATGGGCTTGGCCGCACCCTCGACCGCCATCATGCTCGCGTTCGAGGCGCTCGCACCGCCAAAGCTCGGGACCCTCGCAGCCCGGCACGAAATCCTGGCCAGCGGATCCGCTGTCACCGATGCCACGTTCTTCGTCCAGACACGCGGCTCGCAGGTCTCGCTCGGGCTCGAGTACTCGGGCTCCTTTGCGGGCGAGCGGACGGCGCGGGACCTCCTCGACCAATTCGAGCAAGCCATCGCGACCCTGATCGCGGAGCCGACGTCGGAGGTGAGACTTCTCGCTCTGACCCTGCGCCGCTCCGACGCCACAGTTCCGCCGGAGTGGATGGTGGGACCCGAGGCACCGCAGAGCCGGTCGATCCCCGAGGCCGTCTCGCATTGGGCATCGGTGACCCCGGATGCGTACGCGCTCGAGGGTGCCGGCGTGCGGCGCACCTATGCAGAATTGGAGAAGCGGGCGGGCGCCATCGCCAACGACCTGGCAGCGCAAGGCGTCGGGCCGGGCTCGTTCGTCGGCGTCGTCGCTGAACGACGCCCCGAAACGGTCGAGGTTGTCCTCGGAGTGTTGAAATCCGGTGCTGCCTACGTGCCCATCGATCCCGACTATCCAGCACATCGGCTCGAACAGATCCTGGAGGACGCCGAGCCGGTCCTCGTGTTGACCCCTTCGCTGATGGGTGACGTCAGGTCGCCAATCCGTGACGAGTCACCGGGAGAGACCGTTCCCGCTCCGGACGACCCGGCGTACGTGATCTTCACCTCCGGTTCGACCGGTCGGCCGAAGGGCGTCGTTGTCACGCACGGCAACCTCGCCTCGTCCACGGCCGCACGAGCCCTGGTCTATCCGGGGCCGGTGGGTCGATTCCTGTTGCTGTCCTCGTTCTCCTTCGACAGCTCGATGGTCGGACTGTTCTGGACGCTCTACACCGGCGGCACGTTGATTCTGCCCGACCACGGTCGTCACGACGATCTCGTCCACTTGGCCGAGATGGTCGAGCATCGGCAGGTGACGCACCTGCTGGCGCTGCCGACCCTGTATCGCCTCCTGCTCGAGGAGGGCACCCAGGCGGCATCGCTGGACTCGCTCGAGGTTGTCATCGTCGCCGGCGAGGCATGTGCCGTCGAGATCGCCAGCGCCCATCATCGGCAGCTGCCCGATGCCGGCCTGTGGAACGAATACGGCCCGACCGAAACGACCATTTGGAGTCACGTCTACCCGGTGCCGTCGGGGTTCGATGGTTCGACCGTGCCGATCGGCAGGCCCATTCCCGGGTCCACCTGTCAGATCGTCGACGTGTCCGGATTCCCCGTGGACGTCGGAGTACCCGGGGAGTTGCTGGTCGGGGGGGCAGGCGTCACCCCGGGTTACCTGGGGCGGCCCGACCTGACGTCGGCTGCGTTCAGCGGGAGCGGATCCAACCGCTACTATCGGACGGGTGACCGGGTGCGCTGGCTGCCCGACGGGAATATCGAGTTCCTGGGTCGGATCGACGACCAGGTCAAGATCCGGGGCTACCGGATCGAACCGGCCGAAGTCGAGAGCGTGGCCCTCATTCACGGTCAGGTGCGCGAGGTCGTCGTTGACGCCGTTCCTTCGGCATCCGGCCAGTCACTTGCCCTCTGGTACACCCCGCGTGTTGGCGAGCCCGTCAGCGAATCCGAGCTGCGGGACGCGCTCGGCCGACACCTTCCGGCGTTCATGCGACCGAGTCGAATCGTCCTGCTGGCACGAGCTGCCGCGGACACCGAACGGCAAGATCGACCGGGCCCGCCTGCGGGCGATGACCGCCGACGTTGCGCCCTCGCGTGACCAGTCTGCGGTCTCGCACGATGATCGGGAACGTCTGGTCGCCCAGATCTGGGCCGAAGTGCTGGGGCGGGAAGTGGTCGGGTTGGACGAAGACTTCTTCGAGCTCGGCGGGGACTCGATCATGAGCATTCAGATCGTGGCTCGATTGCGTCGACGGGGATGGCAGCTCTCGACCCGGGCAGTCTTCGAGTACCCAACGGTCCGAGCATCGGCTGCGGTTCTCGAGGCTCCGGGCGCCGGCACCGCCGAACAGGGCGAGCTGAGCGGCGAGGTCCCGCTGCTCGGGATCCAACGTTGGTTCCTTGCAGCTGACCTGACCAACCCGAACCACTGGAACCAGTCTCGTTGGGTCGGCCTCGCCGAATGGACCGACACTGCAGTGCTGGCCCAGGCCGCCCGGCACCTGCCTCGCCAGCACGACGCGTTGCGGATGCGGTTCGGGGCGGGTCATGCTGCCCGCTACACCGACTCCCACGCGATCACTATCGAGAGCTCCTCAGCCGGCACGGTCGCCGAGGCCCAGCACATCGCCCGGACGGTTGACCGCGGCCTCGACCTCGAGAACGGCCCGCTCCTTGCTGCGGTGGTCTTCCCCCACCTCGAGGGCGGGCCGGCGATGTTCATCACCGTCCACCACCTGGTGATGGACGTCGTCTCCTGGGCCCCGCTCCTCGATGACTGGGCTGCCGCCTACGAACAACTTCGTCGAGGCGACAGCGTCGTCTTCGGACCCAAGTCGACGTCGGTGCGCCAGTGGGCGGCGCTCCAGTCGGACGATCCGGATGACCTCGACGGCTCGGTCGACCCGCAGCTTCCGGTCCTGCCCGATTTCCCGGAAGGCGGAACTCGCTGCGTCGAGCGTCGAGTGGACGCCGGGCTGGCCGAGCGTCTTTCCCGGGGTCAAGCCGACGCCCGGCTCGAACAACAATTGGCGGTTGCGCTGGCCCATGGTCTGCACCGGACGCTCGGCTGGGAAGACCCCGAGGTCACCATCGAAGGTCACGGTCGCCACGACGATCGGTTCAGCGACGTCGACCTGTCCCGTACCGTCGGATGGTTCACCGTTCACCGCGCTCATCGGATCCGGTTGTCGGCTGAGCCGGCGGAGACACTCACTTCCTTGGTGGCGGAACCGACCGTTACGGCCCGACGCGGATCCGTCGTCCCCGTGCTGCTCAACAATCTGGGTCGGTCGTCGGCCTCGTCGATGGTTGCCCCGTTCACTACGCACCGACTTCTGGGGCAGATCGTGGGCGACGGGGTGGGAGCATCCATCGATCCGGCGAATCGGCGGCTGCATCGCATCGGCCTCATGTCCTCGCTCGACAAATCAGGCCTGCGGCTCGTCTGGGACCATCACCCTGACGACATCTCCATCGAGTCATTCGATCGGTTGATCGAGTCGACGATCGATGCACTCACAGCGCTCGCAGAGGGAGCGAGCGGTGCCCGACGCTTCGATCTGGCCGACCTCGAGGACGACGAGATCGAAGACCTCGCTCGACTCCTGGACGGGCTGGAGCGCTAGGCCGGTCCCAGGCGCAGGCGCAGGGCGGTCACGACGAGAATCGCTGCTTCAGATCGGCCGCGATCGCCTCGACGTTGCCGGCCAGCAGCACCGTGTTGTGCGCCCCCGGCACCGGCACACGGATCAGGTCGAACTCGTCCTCTCGCCAACCTCGGTCCGGTGACCGGGCTTCGTCGACCGTCTCGGCTTGGTAGAGGATGATCCGGCCGTCGTAGGGACGGTGATGGTAGCGTCTGCCGTGCATCCTGGACGCTCTTGCTGATCAGCAGGCTGCGCAGGTGCTCGGCATCGGCCTGATCGGTGGCGACTCGGGTGATCTCCATCCACCATTGATCGGACTGTCGAACGTCGAGCTTCGCCATCAGTCGGCTCAGCCGTCGTCGCTCGATGCCGGCACGCAGCCCAGCGGTGTCGGTGAGCAGCACCTTGAGGCGATTGCGTCCGAGGCGCAGTGCACGCTCGGCGATGGTCTCGTCCTTCGTCGCTCCCATGCGATAGTGGTCGAACCAGATGAGCGCCTCGACCTCATGACCGCCAGCCCTCAGCTGGCGAGCCATCTCGTAGGCGATGGTGCCTCCCGCCGAGTAGCCCGCAAGCAGGTACGGGCCCTCGGGCTGCCAGTCCCGCAGCTCGGACAGGTAGGCCTCGGCCATGTCCTCGATCGTGTGATGGAGCGGTCGGGTGCCGTGGACGCCACTCGCCTGGATGCCGACCAGCGACCAGTCGTCGCCCAGCGCAGCGGCCAGGTCTCGGTAGCTCACGATGTTGCCGAACTCGCCGTGAACCGCGTACAGGGTCCGCGGACGTTCGGCGGTACCGCTGATCCTGACCAGGTGCTGGGTGCGTTCGATCTCGAGCTGGTCGGTGACCAGGTGCGCCAGCCAGCTCACGTTGGGTTCGGACAAGGCGGTCGACGCGTCGCCGGGGGTCAGGACGACCTCGGTCGTTCGCTGCCCACCCTGACGAAGCTCGAACGGTCGGCAAGCCGTCGGCGAAGCGATGCCGTGTCGGGATCGGTGATGGGTTTCCCGGGTTCCTCGGCCGGTTCGAGGAAGACGAGTCGCTCGGGACCCGGGCCCGTGGCGGCGAGCCGATCGAGGTCGGCGGAAGTGACCGCGGCATCGATCAGCAACACCAGCTTCGGCCGTCGACCCTGTCGAGCCGCGGCGATGCCGAATTCCAGGGCCCCGAGTGCATGTTCACCATGAGCGCAGAGCGAGGAGTGGCTCGTCGTCGGCCTGATCGGTGGTGTCCGCTGCGCCCGGCGCGAATTCGACGTCTCGACGACGTTCACGACCGGCGCCAGACGACGCACGAGCGGAACGAGCGCGCCGTCCACGGGTGACGACGCCAGCAGTGTCGGACGGCCGGATTCTTCGTCGCCCACGTCGACCGGATTGGTGTTCAGCCCGAGTCGGCGCACCATCGCCGCTGGTGTCGGAGCCGAGAAGACTGCCGCCAGCGGCAGATCACGCCCGTACTCGCGGTCGACTCGGGCGAAGAGGCGGAGCGCAGCCAGGGAGTCGCCGCCGACAGAGAAGAAGTCGTCGTCAGGCCCGATCGGTGTGTCCGAGCCCAGGACATCGATCCACAGGCCGATCATGGCCGCCTCGGCCTCGGTGGGCTCTCGAGCTGCACCGCGACCACTGTTCACCACCACCACCGGCGTCGCCCGTGGCCACCGGACGAAGCGCGAGTGCCCCCCGATCGACCTTGCCGCTGGGTAGTCGGGCAAGGTGCTCGACGATGGTGACGGTGGAGGGGACGGCCTGTTCGGCGAGCGCGTGACCGGAGGAAGTCCTTGATCCCGTCCGCGGTGAGCTGCTCACCGCCTTGGTGTGCACGCACGTACGCGGCGAGACGTCTCGTGACCCCGTCGGAAAGAGGGACCACGACGGCTTCGGCAATCGCCGGATGGAGCCGTAACACCGCCTCGATTCCGTCCGGCTCGACCCGCACGCCCCGGATCTTGACCTGCCGATCGCGGCGCCCGACGAACTCGAGCTGGCCGCTCGACAGCCAGCGACCGAGGTCCCCGGTACGGTAGAGACGAGTCGGCTCCCGCCCGAACGCGGCCTCGGTCGCCTCGGGTTGGTTTCGGTAGCCCCGCGCCAGACCGAGACCGCCGACGTACAGCTCGCCGAGCACGCCGACCGGCGCAGGACGTCGGTGGCGGTCGAGCACGTGGACCGTGACGTTGTCGATGGGGCGGCCGATGACCGGGCTGGCCGACTGCGGCTCACGCTCGCCGACTTCGGACCACGAGACATCGGCCGTTCCCTCCGACATCCCGTAGAAGTTCAGGAGGACGACGCCGGGCAACAGTCGCCGGACCTGCTCGGCGAGGGTCCACGACAGCGGTTCACCCGAGACGGTCAGCCACCGCAGTCGGCCGAGCGACTGGGCGAGATCCTCGCCGGTGCGGCTGTCGAGAAGCGCGTCGAGGAGACTGGGAACGATGGTGAGGCGAGTGGGCCGGTGATCGGCCACGGCCGCCAGGAACCGGCGAGGATCGAGTGTCGTCTGGTCGTTCACCAGCACCAGATCGGCTCCCCCGACGAGCGGACCCCACAGCTCCCAGAGGTGATCCACGAAGTCGAGGCTGGTCTTGGCGAACGCGGTTTCGCCGGCGCCGACCGGGTACCGGTCGAGTTGCCAGTGACATCGGTTCGCGAGGCCACGATGGGTGATCTCGACCGGCTTGGGGTCGCCGGTCGAGCCCGACGTGAACACCACGCACGCAACCTCGTCGGTCGGTTCCACCGGCTCGGCTGGAGGCGTGGTGCGTTCGGCGGCGAGGTCGCCGACCACGGCGAGATCAGCCGGATCGTCGACGAGCAGGCTGATGCCGGCAGTGCGTATGGCAACGTCGATCCGCTCCGGGGGAGTGGCCGGCCCGAAGGGTGCGTAGGCGGCCCCGAGTTTCCAGGCCGCCCAAGCCGCGACGACGAGATCGAGACTGCGCTCGAGCCGGATTCCGACGACATCACCGGGTCCAACACCTCGCTCGGACCAGAGCGCGGCGGTCGCCCGGGCCCGCTGGTCGAGTTCGGCCAGCGAGGCTCGACGGCCGGTCGCATGCTCCGAGACGGTGATGCAGTGGCGAGATGCGGCAGCGTCCAGCCAGCGCCCGAGGTGGGGCGGAGGCGCGGGGGTTGCCGTGTCGTTCCAGGTCTCGAGCGATGCAAGGTCGGCATCGGTGAGGCGTGACGCATCGCTCGGGCGTTCGTCCGCGGTCTCGATGATCGCATCGAGCTGGACCTCGAAGAGCGCCATGGTCCGCTCGACGTCGCTCTCGTCCAGACGGGCGGCGTCGTAGAGGACCGAGGCGCGCAGCTGACCTCCGGGGATGATCATGACGGTCAGCGGGTAGTGGGTCTGTTCGAAGACTTGCTTGTTCCGCACCTCGATCCGGTCCGGGCGGCCGGTGTCGGAGTCGGGCGGTTGCGGATAGTTCTCGAACACCAGCACACTCTCGAAGAGTTCAGTGCCCGGGTCGACACCCGCAGAGCGCCGGATCGAGGCCAGCGAGAGATGTTGGTGCGCGAGCATGTCGGACTGTTGTCGCTGGATGGCCGAGAGCCAGTCGTGTACGGGTTGGTCAGCACGTACGTCCACCCGGAACGGAAGGGTTGCGAGGAACATGCCCACCGTCTCCTCGATCCCCGCAACTTCGGGAGGCCTACCCGAGGTGACGACGCCGAACACGACGTCGTCACGGTCCGTCAGCCGCTCGACGGTCAGCGCCCAGGCGCCCTGGATCAGGGTGTTGAGCGTGAATCCGTTCGAGCGTGCGAACTTGGTGGCACGCTCAGCCAAGTCGGTCGGCATCGAATGGTCGTGTCGGGCACGCATGAAGCGCCGGCCCTCGGCCGACCCGGTGGCCGGCGTCCCGACGAGCAGCTCGGCGCCGGGCTCGTGCCCGGCGAGCAGCTCGGACCAGTGACGCTCCGCTGAACGGCTGTCCTGTTGCTTGGCCCACTCGACATGCGCTCGCGCTGAGCGCCCAGGGCCGAGGTTCGCATCGGGCTCGTGGTAGCGCTGGAGCACTTCGTCGAAGACGAGGACCGCCGACCAACCGTCGAGCAGGACATGATGGAAGTCCCAACGAAGATGCGCGACCCGGTCGGCGATTCGCGCAATCGTCAGCCGGGTCACTGGTGCCCGCTGGAGGTCGAACGGGGTCGCTCGGGACTCGCCGGCCAACTCGGCGAGGGTGCGCTCTGCGTGGGGGTCGTTGCGGAGGTCGAGCTCGGTCCAGGGAAGGTCGACGGTCTCTCGCACCACCTGCAGCGGCCGCTTGACGCCGCTCCACACGAAGGCCGTCCGGAGCGCCGGGTGGCGAGTGAACACGTCGGCCCACGCCTGGCGAAGCCGGTCGGTGTCGAGGTCCCCGACCAACTCGCAGGAGACCTGCTCGAAGTACGAGGCCGGGTCTGCGTCGCTCAATGCGTGGTAGAGAATGCCCTCTTGCGTCGGCGTCAGCGGATAGATGTCAGCAACGTTCTCCACGCGCCTTAACCTTACCGAGTGATCCCGTCCAGGTCCCGGCGCATCGAGCGGTTGTTTGGCGATCTGGGGGTCATTGCCCACGAGCGTCGGCCCGCCCACCGGCGGGGCACCTGATGTCGATCGCCTCCCGACGACTCGCGGCGTCTCCCTTGGTGCACGGGCTTCGACTGCTCGAGCCGTATCTGCCCAGCGACCACCGGCGCATCTTCGGCTGGCTCGCCGCCATCGGCCTTTCGGTGGGTGCCCTCGAGGCGGGGGTCCTGGCGCTGATCGGTCTTCTCGGGTCGTCGCTCGCTGCCGCCACTCCGACCGACCCGACCGCGCTCGGCATCGGACTCCTCGACGATCGCGGGCAGAGCACCCTGGTCCTGGTGGGGGTCGCGATGATCGTCCTGATCATCGCTCCTGCGAGGGGCCGAGTCCCATTTCGTCGCCAAGATCGGCACGGAGCCGCTGACGAACCTGCGCAATGCACTGCTCGACTCCTATCTCCGGTCATCGTTCACCCATCAGCAGAACGAGCGAGGCGGCGAACTCGTCGATCTTCTCGCCACCCACGTTCCCCGCGCCGGCTTCGTCGTGTACTACCTCGCCGGAGCGGTGTCAGCGGGAGCGATGTTCGTCGTTCTGGCCGGCGTGGCTGCGGTGATCGACCCGGTGGCCTTCGTGGTCATCGTCGTCGCGGTCGTGTTCCTGCTGGTTGCTCACTCGCCCATTCGAGCGTCTGGCCAGTCGGTTCGGCCGATTGCAGAACGAGTCCAGCATCCAGTTCACGAGCGACGCAGCGGAAGCAGCCGCCGCGTTCAAGGAAGCTCCGGGTCTTCGACGTCGTCGACGCAGTCACCGGCAGACTGGCGCAACGAGCGAGGCAGGTCTCCCACCAGATCTACGTGGCCAAACTGACGACGTCCTTCACCCCCAACCTCTATCGGGCCCTGGTGTTGGCCCTCCTCCTCATCGGCCTCGGTGTGCTGAACGCCTCGGGGGTGGGAAATGTGGCGTCGGCCGGGACGGTGGTGCTGTTGCTGGTGCGGGCGTTGATGGCGAGCCAACTGGTGAGCGCCTACGCCCAGAGCGCCGCAGAGTTCGTCCCGTTCGTCGACGAGATCGCTCGCCGCCTCGACACCTATGCCGCCGGCTCGTCCCCGGAAGGTTCGAGGACCTTGATCAACGTCGAGTCCCTCGCACTCGACGGCGTCAGTCACTCCTATGACGGTGAAGTACCGGTCCTCGACCACATCGAGCTCGAGGTCATGGGCGGCGGGTCGATCGGGCTTCTTGGTGCTTCGGGAGCGGGCAAGTCGACCCTGCTGTCGATCATCCTCGGCCTGATCACGCCTCGGAACGGCCGAGTACTGGTCAACGGCACCGACATCCGCGACTTCACCAATGCGTCGCTTCGATCCGCGATCGCTGCGGTACCCCAGGATCCGATGCTGATCAACGCGACCGTCGCGGAGAACATCGCGTTCATGCGGCCGGGCATCCTCCAGGCGGACGTCGAGCGTGCTGCCCTCGCCGCCGGCATCCACGACGAGATCCTCGGCTGGCCCGACGGCTATGAGACCATCGTCGGTGAGCGGGGGGCCCGGGCGTTGTCGGGAGGTCAGCGTCAGCGGGTCTGCATCGCCAGGGCGTTGGCCGGACGGCCGTCGCTGATGATCTTGGACGAACCCACTTCGGCCCTCGACAACGCAGCCGAGGAGGTCGTCAATCAGACGCTCGAACGCTTGTCGGGCGGCTGCGCAGTCATCGTGGTGTCGCATCGGCCTGAGGTGTTGGCCCGGTGCGACCGGGTCCTGCGGCTCGATGGCGGTCGATTGCTGCCTGACTTCTGCTGCGTGAGTCGATCGACGAATCCGAGCATGAGGTCGACGGTCTGGAAGTTCTCGAGGACGATGTCGACCGGGTCGATGTCGACCCCCACGCGATCCTCGAGCCAGGCAACGACGTCGATGACACCGAGCGAGTCGACCAGACCGGTCAACAGAAGATCGGTTTCGCTGCCGATGTGCTGTCCGGGATCGAGTGAGATCTCGTCGTTCAGAGCTGGAGGAGGTCGTCTCGTAGGGTCATGATTCGTTTCTGATCGAGGACGTGTGTGTGGGGGCGGAGAGGGTGAGCGACAGGCGAACCGCGCGCTTGTCGATCTTGCCGCTCGCCGTTGTCGGGAAGTGTTGCACCGCGTCCACTCGCTCGGGGATCGCGGCGGCCGGAAGGCGCGCCGCGCACCATCGCCTGATTGCCCGCTCGTCGAGGTCGGCACCGGGTCGAAGCACGACTTCGGCCACCAGCCGGGCCTCGTCGCCAACGACCACGAGACCAGCGACGGCATGCTCGACCCCGGGTCCGTCGGTGAGCACCGCTTCGATCGCCTCGAGTTCCAGGCGCACTCCGCGAACCTTGACCTGATGGTCACGACGACCCAGGAAACGCACTGATCCATCCGACGCCGCGAGGACGATGTCGCCGCTCCGGTACCAAGGCGGCCGACCGGCCCCGCGGCTCGACGAACGATCGGTCGGTCAGCTCCGGCTCGTTCCAGTAGCCGCTCATGCAGGTGGGAGCCGAGATCCACAGCTCGCCCTTTGTACCGAGTGGGACTTCCTGCTCGTTCTCGTCGACGATGCGCAGCTCCACCCCTGCCCAAGGCGTGCCGAGTGGTATCGCGCCGTCGTCGGTCGGCGGGGTGTCCAGGTCCTGATTGGTGACTGCGTTCACCTCCGCAGGTCCGTACACGTTGACAAACGTGGCGTGAGGCAGGCAGGCCATGAGCTCGGAAAGTGCTCCGGGCGGGTACGCCTCGCCGCCATAGGCGATGTGCACGAGCGCATTGAGCTGTCGTTCGATCGAGGGCTCCCCGCTCCTGGATCTGGCGCAACAGGAAGGGGACGGCATAGAGATGGGTGACGACGTCGCGCTCGAAGCGTTGGGTCAACGTAGCCGGGAATCGCAGTTCGGCTTCGCTGATGTCGACGATGGTGGCGCCGGCCAATGGGGCGGCGTAGAGCTCGAGCGTCGACATGTCGAAGTGGAGCGGCGGTATGCCCGCCAGGCGGGTCGAGGCATCCATCCGATGCCGTCGGACCGCCTCCTTGGCGTAGGCCATGGCGCTGCGATGGGTGTGCAGGATGCCTTTCGGGCGACCGGTCGAGCCGGAGGTGAAGATCAGATACGCCGGCGAAGCCGGGTCGACGGGAGGCCGTTCCTTGCTCGACCCATGGCGTACCTCGAGCGGGTTGCCCAGCGTAGGGAGCGGAAGGGAGGGCGTGGGGTTGCGAGCCAACCATCCGCCGGCGAGCCGGGAGAGCGTCTCCTCGTCGCCGACGACCGCGGCTCGGGCCGATCTGATCGAGGACTGCCTCGATGCCGGCCACCGTTCCGAGCGGGTCGAGCGGAACGGCGATGGCGCCGAGCCGAATCGCCGCGTGCATGGCCTCGAACGAACGCAGGGACTTGGGATGGAGTATGGCGACTCGGTCGCCAGGTCCTGCGCCGACATCGGCGAGTAGCGCGGCGATCGCAGCGGTCTGCGCCTCGACCTCGGGCCAAGGCACGAAGGTTCCGGATGACGTGACGGCCCCGCTGCAGGGAAAGTTGCGTGCGGCCCTAGGCAACAGGAGGTCGAGAGTCTCGGGAATGCCCATACCGGCACAGTACCCGTCGGTGCCCCCACGGCTCCCAGGGGCAAACGTGCCTGACCCATCAAACCGCCCGCCGGTGTGGTGTACTCATGGAGTCGTGAGCTTTCGTGGAGATGTGGAGCCGATTGACGCGCTGTCGGCCATGCTCGCGCTCGATCATCCGCTCAAGAAGTCGGCGGAGACATGGGCCAACGAGCATCTGGGATGCGCCTCGAGCGGTACCTTCGATCGAATTCGCTGGCAGGCTGCAGCGGATGCGGGCATCCTCGGTTTGATGATGCCCGACCGTTTCGGCGGTACACCCTCCCCGGCGGTGAACACGATGCTCATCTTCGAAGGGCTGGGCCGTGGAGCCTCCGACAACGGACTCGTCTTCGCATTCGCCTCGCAGGTGATTGCGATGCAGAGAGCCCTGCTCGCCTTCGGCTCCGAGCTGCAGCTACAGCGCTACCTACCCGCACTCGTCGGGGGAGGAGCCATCGGAGCATTCGCCCTCACCGAGGCGGCGACCGGCTCGGACACCGGCGCGATCACGACGCTCGCCGAGGAGCAGCCGGACGGTTCGTACCGCCTGACCGGAGCGAAGGCGTGGGCCACGCTGGCGCCGGTGTGCGACGTGATCATCGTGTTCGCCACGACCAACCCTTCGCAGGGCCGATGGGGCCTCACGGCCTTCCTGGTGGAGGCCGGCGCTCCGGGCGTGGTGCTCGGGCCACAGATCGCGAAGATGGGACTCGCCGGGTGTCCCGTCGGTTCCATCGAGCTGGACTCGGTGCGCGTCGGCGCCGACGCGGTCCTGGGCCGTCCAGGTGCTGGGGGAGCGGTCTTCGCGCACGCCGTCGATGCCGAGCGAGCCTTCCTGTACGCAAGCCAACTCGGAGCGACCGAACGGGTCCTCGACTTGTCCATCGAGCGGGCGCGCACGCGAACGGCATCGGGCAAGAACATCGGATCGTTCCAGGCGGTGGCGCACCGCATCGTCGATCTCAAGCTGCGACACGAGGCCGCTCGCCTCCTGCTCTACAAGGCGGCGGCACTGTACGACCGCGGCGCGTCGGTCACTCAGGCCGCAGCACTGACCAAGATCCAGGCAGCCGAGCAAGGGGTCGAGGCCGCGCTCGACGCATTGCGCGTCTTTGGTGCTGACGGGTATGGCGTGAGCACTGGAGTCGAGGTCGAGCTCCGAGATGCACTGGGTGGTCTCTTCTACTCGGGCACCACCGACGTTGCCCGAAACATCGTCGCGGGTTCGCTTCGGCTCGACCGTGCGCGACCGTCTCCGGCCGACGTGGCCGTCGATACCCTCCCAGCAAAAGAAAGGCAGCGCTCTTCATGAATCGCACAGCGGACCACCTCCGCCGCCCGTCCCAACTCCGTCGAAGCTTGCTCGCTGCAGGCGCAGCCTCGGTTCTGGGGTCATTCGTCGGTGTGCTCGTTGCCGGCAGCGCGGTCAACGCTCATACGGGGGATCAGTCGTACCTCTATCTCGATGTCACCGAGGACTCACTCGGTGGGCGAGTGGAACTGCCGTTCGCAGACGTCCGTGAGTTCCTCGATCTCGAACTCGAGGGATCAGACGCCGAGATCGTCGCCGAGCTGAACGAGAACGCCGACTCGCTCGGGCGGTACGCGGATGAACATCTCACGTTGGGTTCGGGTGGCGAGGAATGGGCACTGGACTTCAGCGGCGCCGAAGTGCTCGACGCCGAGTTCGCCGATCCAACCTTCGGGTACGTGCTCCTGCCGTTCACCGCATCGGTCGGCGACGAGGTTCCCCGAGAGCTGGAGATCACCTTCGACCCATTTTTCGACGAACTCCCTGACGAGCGAGATGCGTTGCTGCTGATCGGCAACGACTGGGCCGGTGGTGTGATCGACAATGCCGAGGAGTCGCTGGTCCGCTTCGCTCCCGACAGCCGCTCGCAAATCGTCGATCTGGGAAGCACCTCCTGGCTCCAGAACGTGGGCGCCAGTTTCGCCCTTGGGCTCGACCACATCCGGACCGGCCCTGATCACATCCTCTTCGTGCTCGTGCTGCTGCTGCCATCGGTGCTCGTGTTCGCCAACCGATCGTGGAAGCCTGCCTCGAGTTTCGGTTCGGCCCTTTGGCGGGTGCTGAAGGTTGTCACCATGTTCACCGTTGCCCACACCATCACGTTCACTCTTGCGGGACTGGAGATCCTTCCGCTGCCCGGTCCGCGTCTGGTGGAGACCGTCATCGTGTTGTCGATCGCTGCGGCTGCGCTTCACAATCTGCGGCCCATCGCCGTCAACCGCGAGTGGATCATTGCCTTCGTCTTCGGCCTGTTCCACGGATTGGGGTTCGCGTCGCTGGTCTCGGGACTGGAGGTGAGCCGAAGCACGCAGTTGCTCTCACTGCTCGGCCGCAACCTGGGAATCGAGGTCGGTCAGGCGCTCGTCGTGCTCCTGACCTTCCCCGCGTTGTTCTTGCTCCGTCGGACTGTTTGGTACCAGCCGTTCTTCCGCATCAGTTCTCTTGCTCTGGTGCTCATCAGCTTGGGCTGGATGACCGAGCGCCTGTTCGACGCTCCGGATGTCACGACCACGATCGTGAACGGCATCATGCTCTTCCCCCGGGTGTTGGGCTTGTTGGCGGTGTTCACTGCGATGGCGGCCGCTGCCCATTGGCTTCAGCGAAGGAACGGGCTTCTGCCCGTTGCCGAACGCTGAGGGCATCGGGATGCGTCGACCTCACAGACCGAATGACCACGCAGTGAGGTAGTTCTCGCGGTCGGCGACGCCGGTTCAACGCTCAGGACGCAGAGTCGTCACGTGGGTGGCATCGACCGGAAACCTTGATCGCTTCCACTGGGGCCCATGACCTCTCGTCAGATTCTCGTGGTGGGCAATGGCATGGTGGGGCAGCGCCTGGTGGATCGCCTGATCAAGAACGACACCGAGCAGCGCCTCTCCATCACGGTCGTCGGCGAGGAGCCACGGCTCGCCTACGACCGCGTTGCGTTGACGTCCTGGTTCGAGGGCCGTTCCGAGGACGACCTCTGCCTGGTCGATCCCGCCATCGCGGAGAACCCGAACGTCGACTACCGCGTGGGGCTTCGTGTCGACTCGATCGATGCGGTCGGCCGAAAGGTGACCCTGGCCGACGGAGCGGTTCTGGCCTACGACGACCTCGTCCTGGCGACAGGCTCATCGCCGTTCGTGCCGCCGATACCAGGCAACGACCTTCCGGGATGCTTCGTGTATCGGACGCTCGACGATGTTGCCGCGATCAAGCAGTGGGCCGGCGCGGCCGGGCGAAGCACCGGCCTGGTGATCGGCGGAGGACTGCTCGGCCTGGAAGCGGCCAATGCACTTCGCTCGCTCGGGCTCGCCGTGCAGGTCGTCGAGATGGCTCCGTACCCGATGCCGCAGCAGTTGGGTGAGGGAGCGGGCAGGATGCTCGGTTCCTGGGTTGCATCGCTCGGAGTGGAGCTCCATTGCGGGGTCGTCCCCACCTGCTTCGAGGCCGGCGCAGATGGCGCGGTCAACGGTCTTCGCCTCGCCGATGGAACCATCCTCGACACCGACTTGGTCGTCTTCTCCGCCGGCGTCCGGCCGCGGGATGACTTGGCACGAGCGATCGACGCCGAGATCGGTGGCCGTGGCGGAGTCGTCGTTGACGACTCGATGGCAACCTCGGTGCCCGGCGTCTGGGCGGTCGGAGAGGTGGCCGTGCACCGTGGGCAGCTGTACGGCCTGGTGGCTCCCGGGTATCAGATGGCCGAAGTGTTGGCCGACCGGCTCTGCGGCGGAAGCACGTGCTTCGAAGGCAGTGACCTGTCGACCAAGTTGAAGCTGCTGGGCGTCGGGGTCGCCAGCTTCGGTCGGGCGAACACGGTCACCTCCGGAGATGGTCGCGAGGAGGGGCTCGACGAGGTCGTGTACCGAGACCCCGTGAGCAGGATCTTCCGACGTCTCGTCATCGACACGTCGTCCGGCGCCCTGCTCGGCGGTGCACTCGTCGGTGACACCTCGGGCTACGAGGTGCTCTCGTCCATCGCGCTGGGCCATCTTCCGACGCCGCCCGAACTGTCCGCTCTGGTGCTTCCGGAGCGGGCCGACGCGTCGCCGGCGGGCGCTGGATCAGGAGCAGCGTCGCTCCCCGATCCGGTCCTCGTTTGTTCCTGCAACGGGGTGTCCGCCGGCGCGATTCGTGAGTCGGTACGTCTGGGATGCCCGTCCCTGACCGACGTGAAGTCGAGCACCTGCGCCGGGACCAGCTGCGGCGGTTGTCTACCGACGGTGAACGCGCTGGTACGTGTCGAGTTGGCGGCCATGGGCGCTTCGGTGTCGAACGCCCTGTGCGAACACTTCGAACACTCGCGGCGGGAGCTCTACGACCTCGTGCGATTCCATCGCCATCGGACGTGGAGTGACGTCGTGTCATCGCACGGCAGCGGCTTCGGGTGCGAGATCTGCCGGCCCACGGTGGCGTCGATCTTGGCGTCGCTGACACCCGGTTACGTCCTCGAGGGTGATCAGGCCGCGGTGCAGGACACCAACGATCACCACCTCGCCAACATGCAGCGCAACGGAACCTATTCAGTGGTGCCCCGCGTGCCCGGCGGAGAGATCACTGCCCATCAGCTGATCGAACTCGGGCAGATCGCCAAGGACTTCGACCTGTACGTGAAGATCACCGGGGGCCAGCGCGTCGACCTGCTCGGAGCGCAGCTGCATCAGCTGCCGAGCATCTGGCAGCGGGTGATCGATGCGGGGATGGAGTCCGGTCAGGCCTACGGGAAGTCGTTGCGGACGGTGAAGTCGTGCGTCGGTTCCACCTGGTGCCGATATGGCGTACAGGACTCGGTCGGCATGGCCATCCGGTTGGAGGAGCGGTATCGGGGCCTGCGGGCCCCGCACAAGATCAAGATGGGAGTGTCCGGCTGCGCGAGAGAGTGCGCTGAGGCGCAGAGCAAGGACGTCGGAGTCATCGCCACCGAACGGGGATGGAACCTCTACCTCTGCGGCAACGGCGGACGGACGCCTCGCCATGCCGACCTGTTCGCCACCGACCTCGACGACGAACAACTGGTCCAGGCGATCGACCGCTTCCTCATGTTCTACATACGGACAGCGGACCGGTTGCAGCGGACGTCCACCTGGTTCGACGAACTGGAGGGGGGCCTCGACTACCTCCGTGCCATCGTGCTCGAAGACTCGCTGGGTCTCGCCGACGAACTCGATGTCGACATGGACCTCCACGTCGATGGGTACGAGTGCGAGTGGAAGGCAACCCTGGCCGACCCGAGCCGCCTCGCCTACTTCGTCGAGTTCGTCAACGCTCCCGAATCCACCTCGACGCCTGTCTGGGTGCAGGAACGCGGTCAGCGGGTTCCGGCATGAGCTCGACCGTGGATCCTGACGTTCGTCTGACGCTGACCTTGCCGGTACCGATCGGCGACCTTCCCATCGAGCGGGGCGTCGCCGTTCTGGTGGGTGACGACCAGATCGCGGTCTTCCGGCTGGCCAACGGCGAGGTCGTGGCCATCGACCACGTCGACCCGTTCACAGGAACCTCGACCCTGGCCCGAGGCCTGCTCGGTTCGGCCGGCGATCGGGTGTACGTCGCCTCACCGTTGCACAAGAAGCGGTTCGATCTGCGTACCGGCGAGTGTCTCGACGACCCCAAGGTCAGCGTCCGCAATTGGACCGTGACCGTGGCCGGAACGTGACGGACATCTGAAGCCAACGCCGTCTGAGAACTCACCCTCCGGAAACCCCACCGAAACATCGGACGGAGATGCTCGGCGGGTGACCATTGGACCCCTCTCCGGCTATGTGATAGGCGTCACTGCCGATCGCCGGGCGGACGAACAGATGAAGCTGTTGGCGGGGCGCGGCGCCACGTGTCTCCACGGCCCGGTCATCAAGACCCATCCGCTCGGCTCCGAAACCGACCTCACCGCCGCAACCGAGGATCTCCTGGCCAATCCACCGGACCTGGTGGTGCTCACGACGGCGCTCGGTGTGCGGGGATGGCTCGAGGCGACGGATGCCACGCCTCTGGGCGACGCGTTGCGTGATCTTCTCGCCCGTTCCGAGCTGCTGGCACGCGGCCCCAAGGCCAACGGTGCGCTGGTGACCGCCGGCTTCGAGGTCGCCTGGACCGCGCCTCGATCGCTCTACGACGACATCGTCGATCTGCTGGCCGCCCGTGGCGTGACGGGGGCTCGGGTGGCCGTGCAGCTCGACGGTGCTGGGGCAGGGGAGTTGTGCGACCGCATCGAAGAACTCGGCGCGTCCGTGGCTCGTGTCCCCGTCTACCGATGGTCGCTGCCTCCGGATACATCCGGCGCCGAGCGGCTCGTGCGATCGGTCGTCGAAGGGAAGGTCGACGGCATCACGTTCACCGCTCGCCCGGCCGTCGACAACTTCCTCGAGATCGCCGGTTTTCTGGGTGTTCTCGACGAGGTGTTGGTTGCCCTGTCAAACGACGTGAGCGTCTTCTGCGTCGGTCCGGTCTGCGCCAACGGATTCGCCGATCACCCCTCGGTGCCGGTGGTCGTTCCCGAGCGGTTCCGTCTGGGGGCCATGGTCCATCAGATGTCGACGTTTTTCGGGGCTCAGGGCCGAGACGTTCGGCTCGGCGGTCACGCGGTGCGCGTGCAGGGCCGGATGATTTCCATGGATGGCCACGAGGTCGGAGCACTGACGGAGCGCGAACGCTGCCTCCTCTCGGTGCTGCTGGAGCGGCCCGGTGTGGTGCACTCGAAACGAGAGCTGCTCCAGAGTGTGTGGAGAGGCGTCGAGGAGGACGAACACCTCGTCGAGGTCACGGTTGCCCGCCTGCGCCAGCGTCTGGGTACGGCATCGGCGGGTATCGAGACCGTGCTCCGCCGCGGCTACCGGGTGAGCGCGACCTGATGAACGCACAACCTGCTCGGGCGCGGTGTGAGCAGACGCACAAGCCCCGCCTCGACGGCTGCGCCGACGTGCATGACTCGTTCACTCGCTCGACCCATCGGGGCAACACCCATGGAGTTCGATCGATCCATGAGTGAACACAGCATGCGTAGTCACACCATGAACAATCGAAGCCTGAGCAGCAGCACCGTCACGTTGTGGTCGTTCCACGGCAAGTACCGCGTCCTGCACCTCACCTGGATCGCGTTCTTCTTGACCTTCGTGGTCTGGTTCAACTTCGCACCCTTCGCCAACACCATCGCCGCCGAGTTCGGGCTGTCCGACGCCGAGAAGAAGACGATCGCGCTGTGCAACGTCGCCCTCACCGTCCCGGCCAGAATCTTCATCGGGATGGCCCTGGACCGGTGGGGACCTCGCAAGGTCTACGCCACGATCTTGATGTTCGCCGTGTTGCCGAACACTTGGTTCGCCTTGTCGTCGTCCTTCAGCAGCCTGGTCATCAGTCGACTTGCGCTCTCGGTCGTCGGGGCTGGCTTCGTCGTCGGCATTCGGATGGTGTCGGAATGGTTCCCGCCGAGCGAGGTCGGAACCGCCGAAGGCGTCTATGGCGGGTGGGGCAACTTCGGCTCCGCAGCAGCCGCGTTCACACTCCCGTTCCTTGCGGGCATGTTCGGGGGCGACAACGGATGGCGCTACTCGATCCTGCTCACCGGCCTCATCTCGGCGGCGTACGGTGCGTATTACCTCCGAGCGGTGACCGACACGCCCGACGGCGTCACCTACGCCCGGCCTCGTCGACAGGGAGCCCTCGAGGTGACGAACCGATCGGCGGTCTTCGGACTGGCAGCCCTGACCGTGCCGCTCAACGCTGCTCTGATGATCATCGCCTGGCGGGTGTGGCGAGTCGATGTGATCGGCACGTCGATGTTCGTCGGAGTCCTGGTCGCTGTCGCCGCGCTCTTGGCAATGCAGGAGATCGCGGTGTTCCGGGTCAACCGCCCGGCGCTCGCCAACTCCTACGAGCCTTCAGACACCTACCCCTTGCGTTCCGTGGCAGCCCTGTGCGCCGCCTACTTCGCCACCTTCGGCTCGGAGCTGGCCGTTGTGTCGATGCTGCCCACCTTCTTCGCCGACACCTGGGGCTTGGGCCCGACGCTGGCCGGTGTTGCTGCATCGGGCTTCGCCTTCATGAACCTGGGTGCTCGGCCCGCCGGTGGCCTGATGTCCGACCTGTTGGGCTCGCGCCGCAAGACACTGAGTGCTCTGATCGTCGGACTTCTCGTGGGCTATGTCCTGCTCGCCACCATGGGGGCAGCTTGGCCATGGGGCCTTGCGGTAGCTGCCTGCATGGTGTGTTCGTTCTTCGTCCAGTCCGGTGAGGGCGCTGTGTACGCCATCGTGCCGCTGGTGAAGAAGCGGGTCAGCGGCCAGATCGCCGGCATGGCGGGTGCCTACGGCAACGTCGGAGCAATCGTGTTCCTCACGGTCGGCCTCTTCGTGGACAGCCGAACCTTCTTCCTCACGATCGCCGCCGCTTCGGCCGTGGCGTTGGTTATCAGTCGCTACCTCGTCGAGCCGGTCGACAGCTTCTCGACCACACTGTTGACCGACGGCCCGGCGACCGATCACGAGATCGACCTGGTCGACCTGGTCGAGGCGGCGCCCCTGCCGGTCGCGGTTCCGGTATGAGCCGATTCGGTCTGGGGTCCAAGGCGGGCGCCGAAGGGCCGACCCTCACCCACTGCCCGTACTGCGCGCTCAACTGCGGCATCGGTCTCGAGACGACCTCGGACGGCGAGCTCACCGGCCAGGTGCGCTGGAAGGGTTCGCCGCTCACCAGCGGCGCGGTGTGTTCGAAGGGTTCGACCGCTTGGGAGCAGGTGCAGCACGCCGAACGGCTGCGGATGCCGCTCGTCCGGCACAACGGTGAGCTGGTCGAAGCCTCGTGGGACGAAGCGCTCGACCGGGCGGCCGAGGGATTCCTGCGACTGCGGGACCGCTTCGGGCCCGACACCAACGCAGTCCTGTCCGGAGGGTCGCTGACCAACGAGAAGGCGTACCTGGTCGGCAAGTTCGCCCGCTTGGCGTTGGGGACTCGCCACGTCGATTACAACGGGCGTTTCTGCATGGTCTCGGCCGGCGCGGCGAACATGAAGGCGTTCGGGCGCGATCGGGCGATGACCCCACTGTCGGAGATCGAACACGCTGACGTGGTCGTGGTCGTCGGCGCGAACCTCTCCGACGCCTACCCGGTGATGTTGCCCGCCGCCATCCAGCGGGCGCGCAAGCGCGGCGCGCGGGTCGTTGCCATCGACCCGAGATTCGGTCGGTGGGTGCAGCCGGACGATCTCCAAGTGGCGATTCGGCCGGGGACCGACGGTGCGTTGTTCTCGGGTCTGTTGGCCGAGATCGAGCGGCAGGGCCTGCTCGACATCGACTACATCAGGGCGCGCACCGTGGGCTTCGACACGGCGATCAAGGCCGCCCGGGTCTGGTCGCTGAACGCGGTTCGGTCGGTGACCGACGTGCCGAGCGACACCGTGAGAGAGCTGGCGCGGCTCATTTCTTCGGCCAAGCGCTGCCTGATCCTGCACGCACGAGGGCCAGAGCAGCAGACCATGGGGACGGCGAACGTCTCGACCATGATCAACGTGGCGCTGGCGTGCGGGCTGCCGGGTCGGCCGGGGAGCGGCATCAACATGCTGACCGGGCAGCGCAATGGCCAGGGTGGACGGGAGTGGGGTCAGCGCTGCAATCAGCTTCCTGCCGGGCGCTCCATCGCCGACCCGGAGCACCGGGCCATCGTCGCCGGCCACTGGGGGGTCGACCCGGACTCCTTGCCGGGGGTCGGCGCCACCTACATGGAGATCCTCCAGATGGCCGAGCGCGGCGAAGTCCGGGGCCTGCTGTCCATCTCCAACAACATGAGCGTGTCGGCGCCGAACCTCAGCAGGGTCGAACGCCAGATGGCACGCTTCGATCACGTGGTGATGATCGATCCGTTCCTGTCGGCGTCGGCGAGACACGCGACGGTCGTCCTGCCCGGCTCGACGTTCGCCGAGGAAGAAGGCACGGTGACCACGATCGAAGGTCGAGTCGTCCGCTGCGATCAGGCGGTGCCGCCCGTCCCGAACCGGGCCGACATCGACGTCCTCCGGAACCTCGCCCGTCGTCTCGGAGCCGCCGACCACTTCGGCTTCTTCCGAGGCCGAGAAGTGTACGAAGAGATGCGGCGGGTGTCGGCCGGCGGGCCGAACGACTACGCCGGCATCAGCTGGGAACGGGCTCGTGACGGGGTCTTCTGGCCCTGCCCGGACGAACGCCACCCGGGCACGCCGCAGCTCTACACCGAGCGATTCGCCCACCCCGATGGACTGGCCCGGTTCGTGCCGGTCGAGTTCGAGCTTCCGGCGCAGACCGTGGACGAGACCTACCCGCTCGTGCTGACCACGGGGCGCCACCTCGCGCACTACCTCTCGGGCAATCAGACCATGCGGATTCCGGCCCAGCAGGCGTTGGCCCCGTCGCCCTACATCGAGGTCCACCCCGATACGGCGCTGGGGTTGGGCCTCGTCGCCGATCGGCCCGTGGCCGTGACCAGCCGGCAAGGCCGCTCCGAGCTGGCGTGGAAGGCAAACGACCGTCTCCGGCTGGACACCGTGTTCATGCCGTACCACTGGAGGGAGTGCAACGTGTTGGTAGGCGACGACCTCGACCCTGTCAGCAAGATCCCCGGCTTCAAGTACACGCCGGTCAGCCTGGCGCCGGTATCGGTCCGGGCCGCCGCGGACGTGGCGATGGCAACGGCATGAAGGACGATCGGCTCGGCAACGGCATGATCACCCTGGTCGGGGCCGGCCCTGGGGGAGCCGACCTGATCACGGTGCGTGGCGCCGCCGCGCTGGCCAACGCCGAGGTCGTCGTCTTCGATCGGCTCGTCGACCCCGAGTTGTTGGAGCTGGCGCCGGCGTCGGCCGAGCTGGTCCCGGTCGGAAAGTCGAAGGGAGCCGGAGCAACGCAGGAGGAGATCAACGACCTCATCGTCGATCGGGCGTTGCGGGGCCTGAAGGTGGTTCGCTTGAAGGGCGGCGACCCGTTCGTCTTCGGCCGAGGCTCAGAGGAGAGCGAAGCGGCAGCGCGGGCCGGCATCCGATGCGAGGTGGTGCCCGGACTCAGTTCGGCCATGGCCGGCCCGGGACTCGCAGGGATTCCCCTGACCCACCGAGGCGTCGCGGCGTCGTTCACCGTCCTCTCGGGGCACCGCATCGAAGGCGAGGACCACGACTGGGATGCCCTGGCCCGCTCCGGCTCCACGTTGGTCATCCTGATGGGAGCTTCGACAGCCCGCGGGATCGCGGCTCGCCTGCTCGCCGCCGGTCGCCCGCACCTGGAGCCAGTGGCGTTGGTCCACAACGCCGGGCGGTCTGATCAGCAGGTTGCGGTCCTGACCCTCGATCGGCTGCTGCTCGAGGGCTGCCGCTTCCCGTCACCCGTCGTCATCGTCGTCGGCGAGGTGGTGAACGTGCGAAATCAAGCCTTCTTGACGAACTCGGCCTTGATGAGTATCCCTCTGCCGTTGACCTTGCCATCGATGGGGTGATCACCCTCGACGAGGCGGATGCCCTTGATCTTGGTCCCGGCCTTGACTCCGCCCGTCTTACCGTCGAGCTTCAGGTCCTTGATGATCGTAATGTCATCGCCCGAGGCCAGCAGCGTGCCATTGGCGTCGCGAATGTCGTCGAGCCCATCGGAGAGTTCGGCCAGCCACTCGTTGCCGCAGGTGCCGCACTCGAAACCGTCGGCGGTCACCATCGGGTCGGGCATCGTGCAAAGGGGACAGTCGGGGGTCTGATCTGAGGTCTCATCCATGATCACCCTTTCTACCCCGTCCCCCCCGTTCTGCAAGCCCCAGACCCCGCGACCCCCGTTCTGCAAGCCCGAGACCCACGGCTCGGGGCTGCCGGGCTTGCAGAATGGGGCTGGGGCGGACTGGGCTTGCAGAAGGACTGGGCTTGCAGAAGGACTGGGCTTGCAGAAGGACTGGGTTTGCAGAACAGGTCAGGTGAAGTGGAACTCGACGGGGCGCGTGACCGGCTCGCCCGGTGCCGGAGGGGGAACGAGAACGGCCAGATGGAGTTCGTTCTGCTCGCCTTCGTTCCACTGCGTGTGGGGCACACCGGCAGGCAGGACGACGAGATCATGTTGCTCGGCGGAGATCCGCTGGCCCGCAACGTCGACCTCGAGTTGGCCCTGGAGGACGAAGAACAGTTGGTCGAAGGTGTGGATGTGCATGCGGGGTCCGGCGCCGCCTCCCGCCACCTGGGCTGCGTTCACGACGCACGAAACCGACCCCTGCGCCGGGTCAGTCAGGGTTTGGACGGCGAAGCCGCCGGGCCGAGCACCGGACGCGAATGCCTCGATCGCCAGCGCCGACACGAATCCTCCGGTACGGGGTTCGTCGAGGGTTGCCGGTTCGAAGAGGGGCTGACCGGCCGGTAGTGACGGCACGACGAGATCGAGAACTCGAGCGGCGACTTCACCCTTGGCGTTCCCGATCAGCCGGTGGGCAACACCCGCCGGGACGAAGATCAGCGAGCCCTCGTCCGCGGTCAGGTGCCGGTCGCCCAGTTCCACGGTGAGCGGACCGTCGACGGTGAACAGGTACTGGTCGTTGGCGCAGGTCTGGGTAGGCCCGACGAAGTCGTCGCCCGCCACGTCGATGGCCAGGGCAGTAACCGTCTCGAGGTGCGCCAGGACCCGCGTGCTGGAAGCAGCCGGCCCTGTTCGCGATGCCGCGTGCACCGAAGGGGCGACGGGAGTTCAGGAGCGGCGGGACGTGGGCGGGCGCCGGGCCGTAGAACTCGACGACGAACCGCACGGTGTCGATCGGCTCGACCCGGTGCGCCACCGCAGGTGGAATGTCGAGCCAGTCGCCAGCTCGGAGTTGGTGTGTCGTCCCCGGTGCGTCCTCGAAGACGAACCGCAGCTCACCCGCCCGAACGCAGACCCTTCCCCAGACGCCGGCGGCGACGTGGTGTGCACGAAGGAGGCCGGGCGGCACGCTCGACTCGGTGAACTCGGGGGTCGTGCGGGTCAGGGTGAGGCCGGCAGGCATCACCGGCACTGTCTGGGCCGTGCTGGGATCGTCTTGGCTCGTGAGCATCCGCGAACCCTAACCTGCGACGCATGTCAACTGCCCCGGAGCCTGCCGAGTCCACCGCTGGAACAGGCCTCACGGCCCGCCAGCTTCGGCTGCTCATGGGTGGATTGATGGTCGGCCTCTTCCTCTCGTCCACCGAGCAGAGCGTGGTGGCGACGGCCTTACCCACCATGGCCGGTGAGTTGGGCGGCGCCAATCGCATCGCGTGGGTGGTGTCCGCCTACCTGCTGACCTCGACCATCGTCACCCCGCTCTATGGGAAGATGTCGGACCTCTTCGGCCGACGGATCGTGTATCAAACCTCGATCTCGGTCTTCCTCGTCGGCTCCGTCCTCTGCGCCTTGTCCCAATCGATGACCCAACTGGTTGCAGCACGGGCCGTCCAAGGCCTCGGCGGAGGCGGATTGATGTCGCTGGCGTTCGTCATCGTTGGTGACGTGGTCTCGCCACGACAGCGCGGCCGGTACATCGGCGTGTTCACCGCCATCTTCACCATCTCGGCGGTCACCGGCCCCATTTGGGGTGGTCTGCTGGTTGATGGCGCCGGTTGGCGATGGGTTTTCTGGGCGGTCCTGCCGATCGGTGCCGTCGCGCTCGTCGTGACCAACATCGGGCTGCGGCTTCCGTTCGCAACCCGGACGCCGATCATCGATTGGTTGGGCATTGCCCTGTTGGTGGTCGCGTCGACCGGGCTGATCCTGGTCCCGGTCTGGGGCGGTGACACCTACCCCTGGCGATCCGTTCCCGTCGTCGCTGCGGGCGTCATCGGGGTTGCAGCGACGGCGCTGTTCGTTCTGCAGGAGCGCCGGGCAGCCGAGCCCATCATCCCGCTGCGTCTCTTTCGGGACCGCACCGTTGCGCTCGTCTTCACCATGGGGTTCTTACTGATGGCGTCCCTCATGGCCGTGTCCACGTTTCTCCCGTTCTTCCTTCAAGTGGCCACCGGAGCATCGGCGACGAGAAGTGGGCTGCTCTTGTCACCCCAGAGCATCGGTATCAGCATCGTCGCGTTCGGCGGAGGCGCGGTCATCGCCAAGACCGGGAAGTACAAATGGGCATTGGTGCTCGGCCCGACGATTGCGATCGCTGGGCTGCTGCTCTTGACTCGGCTGAGCCCCGACACCAGCGGCCTCGACCTGGCCCCGGTGCTTCTGCTGTACGGGCTCGGGCTGGGCCTGATCTTCCCGAACTTGACGCTGACGGTGCAGAACGCCTCGGCCATGGCGGACCTGGGTATCGCAACATCCGCTTCGAACTTCTTCCGCAGCATGGGTGGTGCGTTCGGTGCCGCAGCCTCGGGGGCCGTCATGGCCAGTCGCCTGCAGTCCGAGTTGTCCAGTCGGCTCGGGCCCGAACGACTTGCCGAGGTCGGTGGTGCCGATGGCCTCATCCGAACTCCGCGAGTGGTGAAGGACTTCCCGCCGGACCTTCGTGAGCCGGTCGTTGCCGCAGTCAGCGATGCCGTCGTCGGCATCATCTGGAGGGCTCTGCCGATCATGGTCCTGGTCCTCGTCTTCGCGTTGTTCACCCGCCCGGCTCCGCTGCGCACCTCGAGCGCCATCGGAGGTGAGGACAATGCGTGAGGCCCGGCCCGACGGCGGTGTCGGCCTGGTCGATCTCGAACAGGTCGAGCAGCGCGTGCGTCGAGCGATCGACCATCACGACGCTTCAGCGCTCGACTTGATCGGGAACGGCGAGTTCAGCCTGGCGATCCGATGGTTCGAAACCAGCCAGGACGAGGGTGGACCGTTCGAAGGCGGACCGCCGGTGGTTCTCAAGCGCGTCCCACCGTTTCGATCGAAGACGCTCGCCGAGGAGTACATCGATCTCACGACGGCGTACGTCGGCGCGGTTGTCGCAAAGGGGGTCCGCGTGGTCGCCACAGAACTCCTCACTTTGGAACGCCCCGATGGTTCCCACGTCGTGTACCACGCCCAGCCCTGCCTCGATTCCGCCGGGATCGGGGCCGAGGTGCTCCGAAGGTCGGCCCCCGACGCCGAGCATCCGCTGGTGACCGCGGTCATCAAGGCGGTGGTGAACGTGGTGGAACCGCGTGTCGGTCTCGATGCCCAGATGGCGAACTGGTTCTGGGACGGAGAGGAGGCGTGGCTGCTCGACCTCTCGACGCCGATGCTGCTCGACGACACCCAGATGGTCCGCTTCGATGTCGAAGGTTTCCTGCAGGAGTACCCCGCCCCGTTGCGACGCATCGTGTTGGGCGAGTTCCGCAAACTGGTGCCACGGTACGCCTCGCCCCAAGGAGTGTTGACCGACGTCCTGGCCATGCTGATCCGCGAGGGGATCGGGCCGTGGGGGATTCCGGTGATCGAGGCGGCGCGCCGCGTGGCCGGTATCGAACTGTCGTGGGAGGCTGCCCAGGCGAGCTACCGCGAAGACCGTCGGATGTTCCCGATCCTGTTCCGCATCAAGCGGGCGCAACGGACGTGGATCCAGCGCACCGGGCGTCAGTTCGACACCCTGCTCCCGTCGAAGAGCACCTTCGGGTGAAGGGCCTCAGCCGGTCTTGCTGAGCACGAAGCCCTCGTAGTCGTTGGCGACCACCTCGTCGCACCGGGTGCGATAGGTGGACATACCGCCGGCGTACGGCATGAAGACACGGGGTTTGCCCGGGATGTTGGCGCCCAGGTACCACGAGTTGGCGTGCATGAACATGGTGGGCTTCGCCAGTTCGTTCACGTGCTCGACCCAAGCGGCTTCGGCCTCCGGCTCGGGCTCGATGCGGTCGAGGCCCTTGGCCGAAAGATGGGCGATGGTGTCGGCGACGAGGTTCACGTGTTGCTCGATGGCGATTGGCATGTTGGTGAGCACCGACGGTGAGCCGGGGCCGGTCACCATGAACAGGTTGGGGAAGCCGGCCACCATGAGACCCAAGTAGGTCACGGGGCCGGCGGCCCACTTGTCGGTCAGCCGCTCACCGTCGAGACCTCGGATGTCCATGCTCGTGAAGGGACCGGTCATGGCATCGAACCCGGTGGCGTACACGATGATGTCGACGTCATAGGAACCGGCCTCGGTGCGGATGCCGGTGGGTGTGATCTCGACGAGTGGTTCGGTCTTGAGATCGACGAGTGTGACGTTGGGACGGTTGTAGGTCTCGAAGTAGTCGGTGTCGATGAGCGTGCGTTTCGACCCGAAGGGGTGATCGGTGGGAACCAGCTTCTCGGCGACCGCCGAATCCTTCACGGTCTCACGGATCTTGCGGCGGATGAACTCGGCGGCCATCTCGCTGCCCTCGACGGAGAGGCGGAGATCGGAGAAGGAACTGAAGACGAATCGGAACCCGCCTTCCTGCCAGGCCTGCTCGAAGATCTTCTCCCGCTCCTCGTCGTCGACGCTGTAGACCGATCGGTCGATGACGTCGTAGGGGAAGCCGCCGAGTGACCAACGGGCCTTGTCGTAGATGGTGTCGTAGTCCCGCTTGACCTCGTCGAGTACGGCACGGTCGACCGTGCCGTGCCGGGCCGGAATCATGTACTGCGCGGTGCGTTGGAAGACGAAGAGCTGGTCGGCCTGCTTCGCGATGACCGGAATGGACTGGACTCCGCTGGACCCGGTGCCGATGACGGCCACGCGTTTGCCGGTGAAGTCGACGCCCTCGTGGGGCCACGTTCCGGTGTGATACGCCTGACCCGCGAACGTGTCTCGACCGGGGAAGTCCGGGACCTGACCGACGGACAGGCAGCCGATGCCGGTGATGAGATAGGTGCACCGGAGTCGTTCGCCCTGGTCGGTCTCGACCGTCCAACGGTTGGTGTCCTCGTCGAAGTGGGCCGCCGTGACCCGGGTGTTGAACTGGGTGTTGCGTCGCAGGTCGAACCGGTCGGCGACGTGGCTGAGGTACCGGAGGATCTCGGGCTGTTCGGGGTACTTCGACGACCAGTTCCACTCCTGCATCAGGTCCTTGTCGAACCCGAAGCAGTACATGTAGGACTCGGAGTCGCAGCGCGCACCGGGGTACCGGTTCCAGAACCAGGTGCCGCCGACGTCGCTGCCGGCTTCGATCACCGCCACCTCGAGACCCATGGTGTCTCGAAGGCGGTAGTTCATGTACAAGCCCGAGAATCCGGCGCCGATGACGACGGCATCGACTTCGCGGATTCCGGTCGCCGGCGCTGCCGCCGACGGGCGGGTGGTTGTTGCAGACATCGAGGTCCCTTCTGCTGCTTCTCCTTCGAGACTACGGGTCGATGCGGGACCGAAAGAAATCGGCCGCTACGGTGCGCCGGTGACTTCTGCGACGCCGTCCGCCGACCAGCAGGCCGTCACGGACAAGTGGAGAGCGTTCACCGCGATCTCGATCTCGTTCGTCACGATGGTGTTCTCGATGTCGATGGTCTTCGTTGCCTTGTCGGCGATCGCCGATGACTTCGGGGTCACGCTGCGGGCGGTCAGTTGGGTGGTGATCATCCAGTCATTGGTGATCAGCGGGCTGATGATGCCGCTGGGCCGAGTCGCCGACATGATCGGCCGTCGGCGAGTTCACCTTGCCGGTCTCCTCCTCTTCGCTTTCGGCTCGTTGTGTGTCGCTCTGGCACCGACGTTTCCTCTGCTCATCGCTGCCCGAGCCGTCATGTCGGTCGGCAACGCCATGGGCCAGGCCGTCGGAACGGCGATGGTCGTGGCCGTCTTCCCGCCCGACGAGCGGGGCAAGGCCCTCGGCAGCCAAACCTCGGTTGTTGCGATCGGCTCGGCCATGGGCCCGATCGGAGCCGGTCTGATGCTTCAGGTTCTCCCGTGGCAGGCGCTGTTCCTGATGCTGATCCCCCCGCTGTTGCTGGCCTTCGTGGTCGGGCAACGCTGGTTGGATGAAGCTCAGGTCAGCCGGTCGGGAGCCGTCGCGGGGAGCGAGCCGACCGAGCGCCCGGCGTTCGACTGGGGCGGAGCGGCGTTGTCCAGTCTTGCCATCACGGTGATGGTCATGGTGGTCAGCAATCCGTTGGCCATCGCCTGGACCTCGGGCCCGATGCTCCTGGGGTGGGCGGCGATCATCGTCCTCTTCGGCCTGTTCATCGCCTGGGAACTGCGACAGAGCGAGCCCATGCTGCAGTTGCGATTCTTCGCCAAGCCCATCTTCTCCATGGCTGTCACGTCACGCACCCTGGGATTCGTGGGTTCGACCGCGGTCATGTTCCTCATGCCGATCTTCCTCATCAGCGTCCGAGGACTACGCGAAGGGGCAACGGGAGGAGTGCTGTTCCTGACGTCGCTCGGCATGGGCCTGGCCGGCAACCAGGCGGGCCGATTCGCCGACCGCTTGGGGGAGCGGCCCATCTTCCTCGCCGGCTTCGGCATCCACGTCGCCAGTCTCCTCGGCATCATGTTCCTGACGCCGGCAACGCCGGTCGCGGTGGTCATGGTGCTGCTCTTCTCCGAGCGGTCTGGCCATGGGCCTGTGGAACGTGCCGAACGGCAGTGTCATCCTCGCGGCCGTGCCGCCGGAGAACCTGGGCGTGGTGGGCGCGTTCATGAACCTGACCCGGAACATCGGCATGGTGGTCGGACAAGCGCTGGCGTCGGCCATCGTCGTCGGCGTCATGACCACCCGTGGCTTCGACATCCCGTTGTCTGCGATCGCGGCAAACGCCGGCGCCACCGACGCCTTCCTCCACGGCAGTCGCATCGCCTACGGCGTCGTCACAGGGCTGTCGGCCGTGGCCTTCGCCTTGGCCATCGTCACCAAACCGGCGACTTCGGCCATCGTGCAGACGTCCCCTACTGTTGCTGGCGATGTCCCAAAACACTCTGTCCCACAACGTCATCGTTGACGGCGCCACGGCGCTCACCGTCGGCCTCGAACTTCACGATTTTCTGGCCAACGAGGCCCTTCCCGGGAGCGGCGTGACGCCTGAGGTCTTCTGGGCCGGATTCGCCGAGCTGGTCAACCGCTTCGGTCCGCGTAATCGAGCGTTGCTCGAACGCCGGGCCGAGATCCAGTCCGCCATCGACGCCTGGCACCGCGCGCAGCGGCTGAACGGCGGTGGTCTTGGTCAGGAGGGTCTTCGTGGCTATCGTTCCTTCCTCGAAGAGCTCGGTTACCTCGTGCCCGAAGGACCGCCGTTCTGCCATCGATACCGCCGGCGTCGATCCCGAGATCTCCACCCTGCCCGGACCGCAGTTGGTCGTACCCGTCACCAATGCCCGCTACGCGCTCAACGCGGCCAACGCCCGTTGGGGCAGCCTGTACGACGCGCTCTACGGCACCGACGCGTTGGGTGACGCGCCGCCGCCCGGGCCCTACGATCCGGCCCGGGGAGAACGGGTTGTGGCCTGGGTTCGCAACTTCTTGGACCAATCGGTTCCGTTGGCGAGCGGCGCTTCCCACATCGGGTCTGCCGGCTACACGGTCGCCGTGGACGGTGGCTCCGGTCGTCTGCTCGTCACCACGGCCGCCGGAGAGGCGGTCGAACTTGCCGATCCGGCGCAGTTCCGTGGCTACGTCGGAGATCCTGGATACGCCGTCGGCCGTGCTGCTTCGCCACCACGGGCTCCACGTCGAGATCGTCATCGACCCCTCGCACAGTGTCGGCGCGGCCGACAGCGCCGGCGTGTCCGATGTCGTGCTCGAGTCGGCGGTGACCGCCATCATCGACTGCGAGGACTCCGTCGCCACGGTCGACTCGGCCGACAAGGCATTGGCGTATCACAACTGGCTGGGCCTGATGCGAGGCGACCTGACCGAAGAGGTCGACAAGAATGGCGTGACCTTCACCCGGGCCCTGTCGGAGGATCGGCAGTTCACCGCCGCCGACGGCGGCTCGCTCACCCTGCCCGGTCGGGCGCTGCTGCTGGTTCGCAACGTCGGGCACCTGATGACCACGCCCGCCGTCCAGGACGCCGAAGGGAACGATGCATACGAAGGTCTGGTCGATGCCATCGTCACCGTGCTCTGCGCCTGTCACGATCTCGGCCGTGGCTCGGAAGGCAACTCTCGGCACGGCTCGGTGTACGTGGTCAAACCGAAGATGCACGGACCCGACGAGGTCGCTTTCGCCGACGAGGTGTTCAGCTTCGTCGAACGAACGCTCGGGCTGCCGCAGTACACGGTCAAGCTCGGGATCATGGACGAAGAGCGCCGCACGACGGTGAACCTGGCCGAGTGCATCCGAGCGGCGAAATCTCGTGTGGCGTTCATCAACACCGGATTCCTCGACCGGACCGGCGACGAGATCCACACCTCGATGGAGGCCGGACCCATGGTCCCCAAGACGGCCATGCGGGCCCAGGCGTGGATTGCGGCCTATGAGGACTGGAACGTCGACGTCGGGCTGGCCTGCGGGCTCCGAGGCATCGCCCAGATCGGCAAGGGCATGTGGGCCGCCCCCGACCGGATGGCCGACATGCTCGAGCAGAAGATCGGCCACCCACGCGCCGGCGCCAACTGTGCCTGGGTCCCATCGCCGACGGCGGCCACGCTGCACGCCACCCACTACCACCAGGTCGACGTCCTGGAACGCCAGACCGAGCTGGCCGGCCAGCAGCGGGCGTCCCTCGACGACATTCTCACCGTGCCCCTCCTCGCCGACCCCTCGACCCTCACCGCCGAGGCCATCCAGGCCGAACTCGACAACAACGCGCAGGGCATTCTGGGTTACGTCGTGCGATGGATCGACCAGGGCGTCGGCTGTTCCAAGGTGCCCGACATCAACGACATCGGCCTCATGGAAGACCGGGCAACGTGCCGCATCTCCAGCCAGCACATGGCCAACTGGCTCCACCACGACGTCGTCGATCAGGCCCTCGTCCTCGACACGATGAAGCGCATGGCCCTGAAGGTCGACAGTCAGAACGCCGACGACCCGCTGTATGAACCCATGGCCCCTGCGTACGACGGGCCCGCCTTCCGGGCCGCCTCCGACCTGGTGTTCTCCGGTGTCGAACAGCCATCGGGCTACACCGAACCCATCCTCCATGCCCGCAGACTCGAAAAGAAGGCCCAATCACAATGACCTCAAGGTGACACCTCTCACCCTCGCGCACGCCCAGGCCATCATCGACGGTGCCCTCGCTCTGGCGTCGGCCCAGTCGCTCAAGCCACTGTGCGTCGTCGTCCTCGACGAGGGAGGCCACGTTCGGGCCACGGCACGTCAGGACGGTGCCACCTTCGGCCGGGTTGACGTCGCCAACGCCAAGGCATTCGGGGCCATCAGCATCGGACCCAACTCCCGCCAGCTCGAGCAGATGGCGCTCGACCGCCCGCACTTCATGGCCGGAGTGATCGGGGCCGTCGGCGGAGCCGTCGTCCCGGTCGCCGGCGGAGTCGTCATCCTCGATGCTGACGGCAACCGGGTCGGCGCCGTCGGCATCAGCGGCGACACCTCCGACAACGACGAAGCCGCCGCCATCGCCGGCATCGAAGCCGCCGGGCTCAGCGCTGCCGGCTGACGCTCAGTCAGCAGACCGACGCCCACGCCTCAGACTGCCCCACGAACCTCCGGCCCCAGACGTCGGAAACCGACGCCTCCAGCCGGAGGTTCGGACTGGGCGACGCTCCCAGCCGGAGGTTCAGCGCACTTCAGGCCTGTGCGGTGTCAGACCCGGGCGGCGGGGCGGACGAGTTGGCCGGGGCGCCGATCGAATCCGGCGTCGACCCTTGCTCCGTCCTGAAGGATCGCCTCGCCGTTGATGAGAATGTGGCGCATCCCCGTTGGCGCGTCGGCCGTCAGGCGCTCGGAGTTGGCGGGGAAGTCTCGCACTCGACGCACCGGACCCGGGCGACACGGTGGCCAAGTCGAACACGGTGACGTCGGCCCAGTTGCCGGGACGCAGGTAGCCGCGGTCCTCGAAGCTGAAGAGGTCGGCCTGCAGGCCGCTCAGCTTGCGTACCGCTTGCTCGATGGTCAGCACACCACGGTCCCGAACCCAGTTGCCGAGCAGATCGGTGGACAGCGGTGCGTCGCACAGCTGACCCACGTGGGCGCCGGCGTCGGAGAGACCGAGGGTGGTGTGTTCGTCCTGGAGCAACGAAGCCACGCCCTCGGGGTCGTCGTTGGCGATGATGACCTTGACGCGCATCAGCAGGTCGGGCTCGGCCACGGCGATGTCCATGAGCGCATCGAACTCGTCGACGCCCATGCCGGCGGCAATGTCGGTGAGGCGTTTGCCGACCAGCTCCGGGTGAGCGGACGACTCCATGATCTCCATGGTCGACCACCGAGGCTTGAACCCCTTGGTTCCGCTCCAGGCCTCTCGGGCCCGCTGTCGCCATGCCGGGTTGGCGTAGGCCGCACGGCGCCCTTCGAGCGTTCCGGCCATGAGTTCGGCGAAGACCGGATTGGTGTTGAGGGTGAACGGTTCGACCAGCGTCATCGAGAAGGTGAGTGGTCGGCAGGTGACCTGCGGCCAGACCTCGGCGCCGTCGGCCCAGCCTTGCCGGTTGATCTCGAGCGCCTTCATGTGCCCGCCGTTCGGCTGGGTCAGCACGGCGGTGAAGGTGAAGGGAATGCCGATCTCCTTCTGCATCACGTAGTTCTCGCGCAAGGTCAGGTTGTCGCCGCCGTTGACCCCGATGATGCCCCGGCCCGAATCGGCGACGGCCTTGAACAGCGCGGAGAGTTCGTCCTTGTCGGCCCAGCGGCTGGGAATCGGGCTGCCATCGGCTCCGAGGTGGGTGATGGCGAAGCTGGTGGCGAAACCAACCGCTCCGGCTTCCATCGCCTCGCCGATGAGTTCAGCCATGCGTTCGAGCTCGTCGGGGTTGGCCGGCCGGCCGACCGCTTCGTCGCCCATGGCGTAGAGGCGGAGCGCGGTGTGGCCGATGTACGCCCCGTAGTTGAGGACGGTGCCGTGACGCTCGACCGAAGCCAGGTACTCGGGGAAGGTCTCGAAATCCCACGGGACACCTTCGAGCAGGGCCGCCGGATTCATGTCCTCGACCTTCTCCATGGTGTTCGCCATGAGCTCACGGTCCGTCGGGCGGATGGGCGCAATCGAGAACCCGCAGTTGCCGGCGACCACCGTGGTCACGCCGTGGAAGCACGATGGTGTGAGCGCGGGATCCCAGAAGACCTGGGCGTCGTAGTGGGTGTGGATGTCGATGAAGCCGGGGGCGACGATGCAGCCCTCGGCATCGAGCACCCGGTCGCCTTGGAGTCCCTGGCCGATCTCGATGATCTTGCCGTTGGCGATGGCCACGTCGGCCACGAACCCCGGCGCTCCGGTTCCGTCGACCACCGTGCCTCCACGGATGACGGTCACCTCTGCTGTCTGCTCACCTGAACCAACCATGTGCGTTTCCCCTTGTTCGATCCCGCCCAACCATAGGACTGCAGTACCCCGACCGTCGAAACCCCGGCGCCAGTACTGCAGAACGCTTTGGGGGAGGGGGGTGGGTTGGTCAGCCGACTTTGACGTGGAGGCCGCCGTCCACGGGGATCACGACGCCGGTGATGTAGCGGGCCTCGTCGGACGCAAGGAACAGGGCGCAGTTGGCCACATCCCAGGCGGAACCCTGGGCTCGGCCGAGCGGCACCTGACTGGCCCGGCCGGCGCGCACGTCCTCACGCGACTTGCCGCTGGAGGCGCTGAATCCTTCGATGGCCATGGGGGTGTCCATCAGTCCCGGCATGATGGCGTTGACCCGGATGCCGTGACGGGCGTTGCCGGCGGCGAGGGCCTCGGTCAGGGCATTGAGTCCCGCCTTGGAGACCTTGTACGCCAGCATCGGCGTCGATGCGATGGCGGCGACCGACGAGATGTTGATGATGACACCGCTCTCCTGGGCCCGCATCAGGGGGAGGACGTGCTTGCAGACCAGCCAGGGACCGGTGAGGTTGACGTCCATGATCCGATGCCAGTTCTCCTCGGTCAGCGAGGTCGGGCCGGCGTCACCTGCGCCGATGCCGACGTTGTTGTGGAGCACGTCGATCCGGCCGAAACACTTGCGGGCTTCGGCCGCGATGGCACGGCACGCGGCCTCGTCGGTGATGTCGGCCGCGAACGGTTCGCAGACACCGCCGGCCTCACGAATCATCTCGGCCGTCTCGACGGCTGACTCGTACCGGCGATCGACTGCCAACACGGCGGCCCCCTCACGGGCGAAGGTCAGGGCGGTTGCGCGCCCGTTGCCGATGGTCTCACCCGGCGTCTGTCCGGCGCCGACGACCACGGCGATCTTGCCTTCGAGGCGGCCGTTCGACAGGGGGTCAGCCATGGGTCACTCCGAAACGCTCGTTGACGAACGCCGCGGCTCGGTGGATCGCAGCGTTCAGTTCGGTGGGATAGTCGGACACGTCGAGGTAGGTGTCGGCGGTGAAGGTCCAGTTGCTGCGGCCGTCGGTGAGTCGGCCGATGGCACCCGAGCCGGTGACTTCGAGGTCTTCTACCCACAAGCCGTCGAATACCGTCACCAGCATGTCGACCACGCAGTGATGTTTGAGCCCGGCTTCGAAGGTGACCGGCGCGATGGCGAAGGGGTTCTGGTCTGCCGCGTAGGGGCGCAGTACGCCGAGCACGCCGTCGGGTTCGAGGATGTCGACCGACTGTTGGTCGAGGACCACCGGCTCGTCGTTCTCGACCGACTCGTGGCCGACGACGACTGACGACTGCCCGATCCCGCTGGCCAGCTTGGCGGCCACCAACGCGGCCGGCCCGTGACCGACGATCAGCAGTGGAGTATCGATGCCCGGCATGGTCAGAACACGGCCAGCGGATTCACCGGGCTACCGGTCACGCCCTGGAAGCGAATGGGGGAGAGCATGAACTGGAACTCCCAACGGTTCCGGTCGGCGCACGCCTGGGCGAGATCCTCGAGCTGGCAGTTGTCGATGAGCCAGAGTCCCATCGCCACGATGCCGACCATGTGAATGGGCATGGACACGTTCCGGTAGCCCGACGGTGTGGGGTCCTGGGCGACGTCTGAGCCGATCATGGAAATGCCACGCTCGTTCAGCCACGGCAGGCACGCTGCCTGATAGCCCGACCGCGGCTTGTTGGCGTTGTAGTTCCGCTTCTCGGTGCGCCGGGCGCCGCCCTCGCCGGTGCGGACGAGGAGAACGTCGCCGGGTTCGCAGCGGATGCCCGCCGCCTCCTCGGCTGCTTCGAGGTCCTCGGGATAGATGTGGTCGTCGGCATCGAGCACGTCGACACCCCGTAGGCGGGCGATGTCGAGCAGCACTCCGCGTGTGGTGACGCCGTCCTGGACGGCAAGCACGTCGTGCTTCAGCGCGCCCTGACGATCTGACACCAGTGATGCCGGCGCGCCGCCGTACATCTTTCCGTCCCAGAACAAGTGGGCCAGCGAATCGAGGTGGGTGACATCGAGCCCGTGGAAGACCATGCCGATGAACTCCTGCGCGCCGCCGGCCCGGCCGCCCATCAGACCCTTGCGTCCCTCCTCGTCCAGCCCGAGCCCGGTGGAGAGCATGTAGCGCTGCGATTCGACCGTGGCCCCGGGTTGCTGCCCGGTCTTGATGTCCCAACTGCACGAAACCGAAACGCCTTCCTGCACCAGTCGGGCCGCAGAGACCCGTTTGGCCGGCGTGAGGTGGTTCAGGGTGCCGAGACGATCGTCGTCGCCCCAGCGTCCCCAGTTCGACAGATCGTCGAACCAGGCGAGGACCTGTTCTTCGGATGGTGGTGTTGCCATGTCAAGCTCCTGTTGATCGAAATTTGCGCGTTGCCACGTGGGACGTGGCTCGCGTCAAAGAACGGGAGCGGTAGGGCGGAAGAGGGGGAGGGCGATGCCGTCGACGGGTTCGACGAAGGTGACGTCGACCGGCATGCCGATGGTGACGTCAGTCGGGATCGCAGCCGACGATGTTGGTGGTGACGTGGGGGCCTTCGGCCAGCTCGACGATGGCGATGACGTACGGGCCGGCATCGGCGAATGCCTTGTGGGTCGGGCGCCGGGCGATGGTGAAGGTGAACACGGTGCCATTGCCCGATGCGTCGGTGTCGACGAGATCGACCGAGCCGCAGGTCGGGCAGGTGACCTTGGGGTAGAAGGTGGCATCGCCACAAGCAGCGCAGGTCTGGATGAGGAAGCGACCTTCGGCCGTCGCTGACCAGAAGCGCGAGGAGTGCTCGCTCGGCCGGGGCTGCAGAGGTCGCTGGATCAGTGGTCGCTGCACGATTGCCTTCCGAACACGAGGCTCACCTGTTCGGAGAGGATGCCGCCGTTGCCATTGACGAAGGCCAGTTCGAGGTCGGGAATCTGGCGGGCACCGGCCCGGCCTTGGAGCTGGCGGACCGCCTCGGTCACGTGGCTCATGCCGCCGGCGATGCCGGGTTGGCCGAACGAGAGTTGGCCTCCGTGGGTGTTGACCGGGAAGTCGCCGTTCCAGCGAAGGTCGTGTTCCTCGATGAAACGACCGCCGGTTCCCTTGGCGCAGAACCCTGCGTCCTCGAGGGTCAACAGCACCGTGATGGTGTAGCAGTCGTACACCGACGCCAGCCCGATCTGCTGGGGGGTCACGCCGGCCTGGGCGAAGGCCCGCGCGGCTGACGCCTGGATGGCGGTGTCGGTGAGGCTGGGGGCGTAGGTGATGGACTTGTGGGTCACCCGCTCGCCTGCGCCCAGCAGCCACGCCGGCGGGTTCGCCAGCTTGTCGGCCAACTCGGGCCCGACGACCACAAGCGCCGAGGCGCCTCCGGCCGGCATCACGATCTCCAGCAGGTGGAGGGGATCGACGATCATCGGCGACGCCAGAACGTCTTCGACGGTGATGGGCTCGCCGTAGAAGATGGCGTCGGGGTTCTGGCAGGCGTTGTCCCGTTGGTGAACCGCCACCTTCGCCAGCTGCTCAGGCGTCACGCCGTACTCGTGCATGTAGCGCTGGGCCACCATTGCGTACCCGACGTTTGCTCCGACGTTGCCGTAAGGCACCTCGAACTCGGCGAACGGTGAGGTGTCCGGCATGTTCCAGCCCGACGCCGGTCGCTTCGCCGCGCCGCCGGCCGAGGGTGCCGCCGGCGGTCGACCCCTGCGGGAAGAGCCGGTGATGCAGACGCACGCCTTGCACATGCCGGCCGCGATGGCGGCGGCCGCTCGCCAGATCATGCCGGCCCCGCTGGCACCGCCGAGGTCGACGACTTCGGCGAAGTTGGCTTGCATGCCCATGAACTCCATGACGGTCGACGGGGTAAGCATCGACACGCCACCGATCGGATGCACGAGGACACCGTCGATGTCGGCGAACTCGAGCCCCGAGTCGTCGATGGCGGCGACGGCGGCCTTTGCCATGAGACTCAGCGTCGTCTCGCCCGGCGTCGTTCGGCTGGGTGGGATGTCGCCGACGCCGACGACGGCGCCGAGTCCACGATTGCCGACGGGCTCATGGTTCGACACCAGCACTGATCGAGGCCGGATCCGTCGGCCAACCGGGGACCCCTTCATCCAACTGGACCCCACAGGAGTTGAGCATCCCCGACACCAGTCGGTAGCACAGAGCGCCGAACATGAACTCGAGGATGTCGCTGTGGTCGAAGTGGCTTTCGAGCTCGGCCCAGGTGGCGTCGCTGACGCAGTCATCGGCGTAGAGGTCGTCGGTCATCTGCAGGAGCGCACGCTCGACGTCGGTCCAGGCGCCCTGGGAAATGGGCCGGGTGATGAGGTAGATCTCGGCGTCGGTCAACCCGACCGACCGGCCGAACAGGGTGTGCTGGCCGAACTCGTAGACGGCCTGGCAGTTCCAGCCCATGCGCAGGATGACGATCTCGCGGAGGCGCACATCGACCGAACCTCGGAAGAGCACGGTCTGGGCGAACTCGCCGAAGGCCTTGCTCATGGTGCGGTTGCGTGGCCAGCGTCGCCAGGACGTTGATGGCATTGGCGGGTCCGTTGGCCATGGCCTCTCGGGCCTTGACGGCGACCTTCTCGATCGGCGGAACGCGTGGTGCTGTCGGGCGGCGTTGGTGCATGGCCGGACCTTACGCCTGTTGGCTCTACGTCCAAGGTGTTCAGGAGCACAAGGTTGGCTGCCCTCGGCTTCGATGGAATGGAGCGGTCGATGTAGTGTCGCACGAAGAACAACTCGCGCAGTCGAGGAGCGTGCGCCGACATGTCCACCACCGAACCGATCATGGTTGACCCTGTCACCGGACTGAAGACGTTCAACACCAAAGCAGCCAAGGCCAGCGACAAGATCGTCGGCAAGGGCTATTCAGTGATCGAGGACGAGACCCTCACCACCCTCCCGCCGCCACCTCCGGGCGCGGTCTTCGACGCCGAGGAGCAGGCGAAGTACCTGCAGTACAAGGAGCAGCGCCGAGGCGCAGCCGACTACATGCCGATGGACGGCGAGTTCAGCAAGTACCTCCAGGACGTGTACTCGGCCGACCCGATCCCGCGCGAGGCGCTGACTGACGAGTGCGACGTTCTCGTGGTCGGTGCCGGATTCGCCGGCCTGCTGCTCTGGCACAAGCTCCAGGCCGAGGGCATCATCGACGTGCGCTTCTGCGAGAAGGGCGGCGACGTCGGCGGCACCTGGTACTGGAACCGCTATCCCGGCATCGCCTGCGACGTCGAGTCCTACAGCTACTTCCCATTGTTGGAGGAGATGGGCTACTTCCCGACGATGAAGTTCGCGTCCGGATTCGAGATCCTCGAGTACTGCCAATCGTTGGCCGAGCGCTTCAAGTTCTACGACCACTGCCTGTTCCACACCACCGTCGAGAAGACCGAGTGGAACGAGGAGGATGGCCGGTGGACCGTCTACACCGATCGCGGTGATGCCATGCGGGCCCGCACCGTCATCCTCGCCAACGGCATTCTCACCAGCCCCAAGCTGGCCCGCATCAAGGGCATGGAGACCTTCGAGGGCGACGCGTTCCACACCTCACGCTGGAACTACGACATCGACCTCGCCGGCAAGCGTGTCGGCATCATCGGTACCGGTGCGACTGCGGTCCAGGCCATCCCCGAACTGGCGAAGGTGGTGGGCGAGCTGTACGTGTTCCAGCGCACGCCGTCGACCATCGACACCCGTGACCAACGAGCCACCACCCAGGAGGAGATCGAGACCTGGAAGCACGAGGAGGGCTGGGCCCGAGCTCGTCGGGCCCGCTTCGCTCGCATCTCCGAGGGTCGCACCGCCATCAAGGCCAACGACGACTACCTCGCGGGCAAGGTCGACGACTTCAAGGAGCGCAAGCAACACGAGGGTCGTCTCACTCCCGAGGAGATGATCCAGAAGCAGCTCGAGACGAACTTCCGGATCATGGAGCAGATCCGGGCCCGGGTCGACGCCATCGTGAAGGACAAGAAGACCGCCGAGGCGCTCAAGCCCTACTACCCGTATGGCTGCAAGCGTCCGACCTTCCACGACGAGTACCTGCCGACGTTCAACAAACCCAACGTCCACCTGGTCGACACCGCCCCGATGGGCGTGAGCGAGATCAACGCTCGTGGCGTGGTGCACGACGGCAAGGAGTACCCGCTCGACGTCCTGATCTACGCCACCGGGTTCCAGTGGATGGCGACCTCGACGTTCAACATGATCGTCGGCCGCAACGGTCGCACGCTCAGCGAGAAGTGGCAGACCGAGGGCACCCGCACCTTCCTCGGACTGCACAGCCAGGGCTTCCCCAACCTCTTCATCGTCACCGGACCTCAGGGCGGTGGCGGCAGCTTCAACTTCACCGACGCCATCGACGCCCACGCCGACTACGTGGTGTGGCTGCTCAAGACCATGCGGGAAGAAGGCCATCAGATCGTCGACGTGAAGAAGGAGCCGGAGGAGGCGTACTCGGAGCACTGCCGTGTCGCCGACATCAGCACGGCGCCGCTACGCGATTGCCTCTCGTACTACAACGGTCACGGCGATGCCGAGCCGGGGAGCCTCGCCTATTACGGCGGGGGCCGCTGGCACAAGTTCCGCAAGGACGCTCAGGAAACCATGGAGCCCTACGTCTTCGGCCACGCCGGCGTCTGAGGGGCTGCGCCCCGCTGCTTACGGCTGTTCGGACGAGAGGTTCGACCGGGAGCTTCGGTTTCCGGCCGCGTCGTAGGCCTTCACCGCGTAGGTGTAGGTGACGCCAGGCAGCGTTGCCGAGTCGATGAACGAGGGCGTGGTGGACGTTGCGTACAGCGCGCCGAGCGTCCCGTTCGTCGACCGGTAGATGTCGTAGCCGACGACCCGGACGTTGTCCGTCGAGGCGTTCCATCCGAGGGTGATGCTGGTTCCGTTGCCCACCGTGCCGAGGCCCGTGGGTGTCGTGGGCCGCTGGGTGTCGATGGCTCCGCCCAGGGCAGTCACGGTGGCGAAGTTGCTGCGCGAGCTCCGGTTGCCCGCTGCGTCGAAGGCCTTGACCGCGTAGGTGTAGGTCACCCCGGCCGTCACCGATCCGTCGTTGAAGGACGTTGTCGACGACGTCGAGTACAACGCCCCAGGGTGCCGTTGGTCGATCGGTAGATGTCGTAACCGACGACGCCCACGTTGTCGCTCGAGCCCGTCCAGCTGAGGTTGATGCCCGTCGGGGATGCCGTTCGGTTGAGTCCGGTCGGTGTCGAGGGTTTGACGGTGTCGGCCCCGACCTGACGGAAGACAGCCGTGAGGGAGCCGTTCGCGTCCAATGAGAACTCGGTTCCCGGTGAGGTGCTGAATCGAGTCCCGTTCAACCGCCACTCGACGAACTCCCACGTCGTGCCGCCCACGACCTGGGGGGTGGGCACGGACGCATTCACTGTCGATGACATGGCGACCGGTCGCACGAACGTTCCGAGCTCAGCAGCCGAGCCGACCAGCACACTCAGGCCCGACGGCTCGGTGGCGACGGTGAGGTTCACGGTGCGATAGTCGATCCGACGAATGGTGACGGCCGGCAGAGCATCCGGCGGGTCGACGGTGAGGGTTGCCTGGACGTAGGACGGGTACTCGTGGTCCGGCATGACGAAGCTGCCCGCTGCGCCAAGCACCGTCGCCAGTTCGTGGGCGTGGCAGGCGTCGGGCGCATTCGGAACGCAATGGACGATGTCGAGCTCCCAGGTGAAGTCGGACGAGGCGACCGCCACCCCGTTGCCGTAGGTCGCCGACGCTCGGACTGGCACGACGGCACCGACCTTGAAGGTCCGGCCGTCGGCCGGTTCGACGACGGTGATGGTCACGCCGGACGCCCCGACCTGGATCGTCGTCAGCGCCCAATCGTTCAGCCCACCCGGGTCGGTGACCAGCAAGCCGGGCCTGGAACGAGCCCGCCGTGGTGTAGGTGTGTGTGGCGTTCGACCCGGTTGCGTCGAAGGCGCCGTTCCCGTCGAAGTCCCATTGGTAGGTGAGGGGGTCGCCATCGGGGTCGGCCGATGCCGAAGCGTTGAACGTGACCGTCAGCGGCGGCGCGCCCTGACTCGGGGTCGCGGTGAAGGAGGCGGTCGGCCCACGATTGCCGGCGTTCTCGGTGAATCGGAGCACTCGGCCGCCGATGATGTCGACGGCCCACATCGCTCCGTCGGGTCCGAAGCTCAGGTCCACCAACCCGCCGACTCCACTGGAGAACAACGCCGGCGTCGCGGCGTTCGGCTGCCCATTGCCGCCTTGGGGCAGATACCAGATGCAGTCACGGGTGTAGTCGGTGAAGAACAGCGCGCCGTCGAGCGCGGCTGGACCGAATCCCACCCGATTGACGGCGACGCCCGAGATCGAGAGTCCGCCACTGGGGCACGGCTCGCCCGACACGATCGGGACGTTGCGGCCGTAGCGGAACAGGGGAGCGTCGTGCTGACCAGAGTTGATCAGCGTGTTGCAGATGTTGGTGGTGAGCCAGAACGAGTTCTGCGTCAGGCCCGTCCCCTCGTAGCAGGGCCATCCGCTGTTGAACAGACCGGCCCCCTCGATCAGGTTGATCTCCTCGGAACCGGCGCCACCGACATTGCCGACGTAGATACGCCCGTTGGCCGAGTCTCGAGCCAGGCGGAACGGGTTGCGGAAACCGGTGCCGACCATGGAAGCCACCGTCGGTTCCGGGTCCCCGGCCAACGGGTTCTCGGCCTTGGGGGCGAAGGTGTTCGGGTCGACCCGCAAGACCGAGCCGTGGACGCCGGTGGGGTCGGTTCTGGTGAGGATGTCCTGCGACCGTGCTTGACCGCCCTCGGTCGTGGGTGCCGACAGATTCGTTCCGGCCGGACCCGGAGGGTCGGCACAGAGGTTGCCACGCTGGCCGTACTCCACGAACGACCCGGTCGATCCGTCCCCGAAGCTGACCAGCAGTGAGGTCGCCGATTCAAAGACGAGGTCGCCGACCGTGTGGTAGGCGAACTGTTGGCAGTGGCCCTCGAAGAGGACCTGCTCGGTGGCGTTGGCCGTGGTGCCGTCGAAGCGGACGACGCGGCTGAGCGCAGGGCATCCGGTCGTGTCCGCGTCAGGACACGGATCGCTGTCGCCCCCCGCCGTGCCGTAGGCGGGGATCGTTCCGCCGCTCGGCAGCCGGTCGAGTGTGTAGGCGACATACACCCAGGGCACCGCGGGGTACTGGGGATGGACGGCCAGCCCGGTCATGCCGCGATCTCGGTTGTTGTGTGTCTGGGTGCGGCGGTCGGCCACCATCGTGGGCGTCGTATCGGTGAGGCCGTCGTAACGGAGCACTTGGCCGCGCTTTTCCGTGACGAAGATGGCGCCGTTGGCGGCGACGTCCACCGCGGTCGGACTGTCGAGGCCGGAGACGATCGTGGTCATCTCGAAACCGACCGGTAGTTCTGCCGACGCGGGATCCGGTTGCCCGCCGACAACCACGCTTGCAGCCATCACGACGAAAGCAACCGCTGCCACCGCCCGGTTCCGCGCGAGAAGTCGGGTACGCCCAGGAGGTCGAAGATCACGCATCGTTGCAACATAACGCACAGCGTGGTCGACTTCGAGAGCGACCGTGCCCAAGGCCTTGCGAACCTGGTAGAAGTGGGGACATGAAGGTCGAGATCTGGTCCGATGTCGTTTGTCCCTGGTGTTACATCGGCAAGCGCCGGTTCGAGAAGGGCCTCGCCGCCTTCCGGGAACTGCATCCCGACGTCGACGTCGAGGTCGCCTATCGCTCCTACCAACTCGACCCGACGGCACCCGGCGGGGTCGGCGAACCGGTGGTGGCCGCGTACGAGAAGAAGTTCGGCGGTCCCGAACGGGCGGCGGAGATCATCGATCGGGTCACCTCCGAAGCTGCCGGCGAGGGGCTCGCCTTCCGCATGGACATCGCCCAGCGATCCAACACCCAATTGGCCCATCGGCTTCTGGTGTTGGCGGAACAGCAGGGCGTCCAGCACGAGATGAAGGAGCGGCTCCTCCAGGCCTACTTCACCGAAGGCGAGTCGGTCGGAGTACTCGAGACGCTCGTGCGTCTGGCCGAAGAGGTCGGTCTCGATGGCGAGGTTGCGCGAGCTTGGCTGTCCGGCGATGCCGGCAAGACCGAGGTGCTGAGTCACTTCGAGTTCGCCATGCAGGCCGGCATCACTTCGGTGCCCATGTTCGTGTTCGACCGGCAAGCCGGCGTGGCCGGCGCTCAGCCCGCGGAGGTCTTCACCCAGATCCTGGCCGAGCTGTCGGCCAAGGCCTGATCGTCTCGTCGGTCGGTCGGTCAATCAGCGGTCGGGCGGGCGCCCCGAATGCCCGAGAAGACCGACACCTTCCACTCGCCGTCGCGCTTGTGGAGGATGTAGAAGCTGTCGATCGACTCGATCACCGACCCGTCGGCACGATGTCGTGTCCCCTCGATGATCAAGTGGGCCCGAGTCTCCTCGAGGTGCACGATGCGGGTCGTCGTCTCAGGATGGTGGAAGCCGGTGGCGGCCCGCATCTTCTCGGGGTCGAACGGATAATGCTCTCGAACCTGAGCCTCGGTTTCGCTGACGTAGATCACCGGTAAGTGAACGAGCTGTTCGAGGTCGGCGCGGGTGCCGCCGACGAAGCCGGCGTTGTAGCGGGCCATGAACTCCTGAATCTCGGCCTCGAGTCTCTGCTCGATGTTGTTCGTCCATCTCTTGCTCCCACGTCGGTGACCACTTGATCGTGGGCACGCTACTGGCGAGCCAAGCTGTGCGAGAATGCCACCATGACGGAACTTCTCGATCGGGCCTACTCGTCGATCATGACCACCATCATCGAGACCGGCCAGGCGCCGCACTTCACCGAACTCGCCACCGCGCTCGACGTCCCCATGGAGCGAGGGCGAGAACTCGTCCATGAGTTGATGGCGATCACACCGGGGTGGGTGCATCCCGGCACCGACTACATCGCCTCGTTCCCGCCGTTCAACAACCAGCCGACCCAGTACCGCATCTCGGTCGACGGTCGACCATCGTGGTTCGGCCAATGAGGATTCGAATCGCTGGCCGTGCGCTGGCTCTTCCCCGGTTCGCTGATCCGTGTCGAGGCCCCTTGCCTGGACTGCGGTGAGCCGCTCGTCATCGAGATGCGTGACGAGGAGATCCTGACCATCGAGCCGCCGACCATGGTCGGCTACACCAGCTCCCCGGTCGGGGGTGAAGCGTCGACCCGACCGTTCAGGTGAAGCAACATGAACCTCTTCCGGTCGGAAGAGCACGCACGCAACTGGCCCACCTACGACGCCGACATGTCCTACATGCTGAAGCCCCTGGCCGAATGGGCCCGCATTTTCGCCGGACCGGTGTTCCGCAACCGAAGCCGGGCTGACTACATCACCTGGCTGCTGGGTGACGAAGGACGCGCCGCGTTCGCCCAGCTGCGAGCCGAGCTGGCGCCGTAGTCCAGCTCACGGGCCAGCGTGCCGCCGAGTACGTTTGATCGTGTGCCGATGATCTCGTTCGCCATCCAGGGGGAGCTGTCGACGGCATCGCAGTGGATCGACCTGGCGAGATCCGCCGAGGCCATGGGGTTCGAAGCCCTCTCGATCGCGGATCATCCGGGATCTACGGCGGCGCCGTTCGTCGCTCTGGCTGCGGCCGCGCAAGTCACGACTCGGCTGCTGTTGGCACCGGCGGTTGTGAATGCAGGTGCATGGGAGCCCCTTGCGCTCGCCGCCGAAGTGGCCACGCTCGATGTGCTTTCGGAAGGCAGAGCCCTCCTGGGGATCGGAGCGGGACACACACCGTCGGAATGGACGCAACGCGGGCAGGCGTATCCCTCGGCGATCCAGCGGATCGAAAACCTCGAAGCCGTTCTGCTTGCTGTTCGCGGTCTGTTGGCCGGAGAAGTAGTGACGAGTCAGGGGGCTACGTGGCGATTGGAGGAGGCGACGTTGCGTTGGCGACCTTCTGACCGTCCCCAGGTGCCGATCCTCGTCGGTGGCAATGCTCGGGCTCTGGTGCAGGTCGCCGCCCGGCAGGCGGACGTTCTCGAACTGACTGGGCTTGGCCGCACGCTGGCCGATGGCCACGCTCACGAGGCCCAGTGGTCGGCCAGCCAGGTTGACGCTCGGGTGCGTCTTGCTACGGCATCGGGGCATCGGATCCGCCTTGGCGCTCTCGTGCAGAAGGTGGAGACGACGGATGATCGGCGCAGCGCGGCCGAGTCGTATCGCCGTCGCCTCGGAACCGTGCTCGATGAAACCCTCCTGCCCTCCGTCGAGGACCTCCTCGATACGCCGTTCGTCTTGTTTGGAACCGACCAGGAGATCGTGAGTCAGCTTCGTCGAAATCTGGAGCGCTGGGGAATATCTCGCTACACCATCAAGGCAGCCGACATCTTCCAGATGGGAGGAATCATGGAGCTGCTGTGTAACCCAGATGGTTCCTCCGTGTAGATCAGCTCGCGGCGTGCAGCTGAGCTTTCGTCTATCGCCATAACTCGGAGAGGGACGGATGGCCGTCGCGGTCACTGTCACTGGCCACGCCTATCGTATGAACCATGGAACCGCCTCAGCCCCTCGTCGATGAAGTAGCTGAGCTGGCCGCACGGGTTCGTCGGCCGGACGCACCGTTGTCGCCAGCAGCCCAGGAAGCGCTCAATCGACGAAGTGTCGAAGAGCACCAGGAAGCGATCGACCGCGCGTTGCGCCGCCGTTGAGGCGCTTCCGGCTCGTTGACTCAGCGTGGGAAGACATCGACCGGCAGTTGACGCCTCAGCGAGCGATCGAGTTCAAGCGCCTTGACCTGCGGCCCGTCCTCGAGGCCCTGAGCGGGCAACCCGAAATGTGGGAGATGGTCACCGTGCCACACGGTCCAGCCCGCCGACTCACGATCGACGGCCTCACCGTCGCTGGCTTCCATCTCTTCGGTGTAGACGACATCGGGGACGCTTCTGAGCGGGCCGTCATCATCTACTTCGTCGACATCTGGACCGACGAGTTTCCCGACTAGTGTCCTGAGTCGTTGATTCGTTGAAGATATGAGGCGAGGTTGGCGAGGATCTCGTCGGCGGTCTTGCGCCAGATGAAGGGGCGTGGGTTGGCGTTCCAGTGTTCGACCCAGTTGTCGATGTCGCGTCGCAGTTCGGTCACGGAGTGGTGGGTGGAGCGGCGGAGTTTCTTGGTGGTGAGTTCGGAGAACCAGCGTTCGACTTGGTTGAGCCAGGAGCTGTAGGTCGGCGTGTAGTGCATAGTGAATCGGCGGTGGCGTTTCAGCCAGCGCTGGATCTCTGGGGCCTTGTGGGTTGAGGCGTTGTCGCAGATGACGTGGACGGCGAGACCGGCGGGGACGTTGCGGTCGATCAAGTTCAAGAACGCCCGGAACTCGACCGCACGATGCTGGTCGGTCATCTGGGTGATCACCCTCCCGGACGCGACATCGAGGGCGGCGTAGAGGTCCGAGGTGCCGTTGCGGACGTAGGTGTAGCTCCGGCGGGCCGGTGTGCCGGGCAGCATCGGTAACACCGGCGCGGTCCGATCCAATGCCTGGACCTGGGTCTTTTCGTCGACGCACAACACCACGGCTGCGTCGGGCGGGTTCAGGTAGAGCCCGACGACATCGCGGACCTTGTCGATGAACTGCGGGTCAGTGGACAGCTTGAAGTCCTCGATCCGATGCGGTTTCAACCCGAACGTCCGCCAGATCCGGGAGACTGCGGTCTGGTTCAACCCGACCTTGGCGGCCATCGTCCGGGTTGACCACTGCGTCGACCCGTCATCGGGCTTGGTCTCCAACGTCGCGACGATCACCTGCTCGACGATCTCGTCGGTGACCTTGCGCGGTTGACCCGGACGGGGTTCGTCGATCAGCCCGTCGAGACGGTTCGCAGCGAACCGTGTCCGCCACTTGCCGACCGTGACCGGGTTGCACCCCAAACGCTTGGCGATCTCCTGGTTCGTCAAACCCTCGGCCGAGGCGAGCACGATCCGGCATCTCAACGCCAACGCCTGACCCGTCTTGGGGCGGCGCGCCCAACGCTCAAGCGTTTCACGCTCGTCATCACTCAACACGATCCGAGCTGTCGGCCGTCCACGCTGTCCCATGAGTGCCTCCCATCGTCGTCGACACCGACAACAACCGGAAACACCCAACGAAAATTCCGTCGAACTAACGACTCAGCACACTAGCAGGGTGCTGAAGTTCGGTTGAGGTGCTCGCGTTTGGTGCTGGGATCGAAAAGAATGGGGGCATGCGTGGAACGCCCGAGCACCAGTTGTCGATGTTGTCGTCGTTGTCGACCGAGGATCTGATCCCGGTCGATCACCCGATCCGGCGGATCCGGTCGGTGGTGGACGAGGTCCTGGCGGGCATGGACGACGAGTTCGACGCGATGTACGCCGTGTCGGGCCGCCGGTCGGTGCCCCCGGAGACACTGTTGAAAGCGACGGTGTTGATGGCGTTGTACTCGATCCGTTCCGAGCGGGCGTTCTGCGAGCGACTGAACTACGACATGTTGTTCAAGTGGTTCCTGGACCTCAAGATCGACGACCGGGCCTTCGACCCGACCACGTTCTCCAAGAACCGTCAACGCCTGCTGGATCACGACATCGCCGATGTGTTCTTCGCTGCGGTCGTGGAGCAGGCGAAACTGCGTCGCTACATGTCGTCGGATCATTTCTCGGTGGACGGGACCTTGTTGCAGGCGTGGGCATCGAACAAGAGCTTCAAACCCAACGACCGCGGCCCTGACAGCGATGGTGACGGGAACGGGTTCAAGGGCCGCAACGCCGAGGTCGACTTCAAAGGCCAGAAGCGGTCGAACTCGACCCATACCTCCACCACCGACCCCGAGGCGTTGCTGTTCCGCAAGTCCAGCAACACCGCAGCGGAGCTGTCCTACATGGGACACGTGTTGATCGAGAACCGGACCGCGTTGATCGTCGACGCCGAACTGACCCAGGCCACCGGCTACGCGGAACGCGACACGGCGAAAGTCATGCTGGGCCGGCTCCCGGCAACGAAACGTCGTCGGACCGTGGCAGCGGACAAGGGCTACGACACCCGAGACTTCGTTGCTGTTGTCCGCGGGCTCGGGTTCACCCCGCACGTCGCGCAGAACACCAGCAACCGTCGCTCCACGATCGATGGCCGGACCACCCGCCACAGCGGCTACGCCGTGTCGCAGCGGATCCGTAAACGTGTGGAGGAACCCTTCGGTTGGGTGAAAACCGTCGGCACGGGACGCAAGGTCCGCTACATCGGCCAACAACGCAACCGGGCCTGGTTCAAGATCGAAGCCGCTGTCTACAACCTGATCCGGATCACCGCTCTCGACGCCGCCACCACCTGACCAACACCCCGGCCACACCGGCTCAACCAGCCGAACGGGCGACCAGCAGCGCCCACCAGACGGGCAACCCCGAACCACCCCGAACACCTCAACCACGGTGGGCAACACCCCACCACTCGACCCCGGCGACAACAACCCCGATTTTCCTCACCCTGCTAGAGGCCGACCTCGTCGGAGGAGACGGCGAAGGTGTCGCACTGCTCGGGGTCACCCGAACGGAAACCGACCATGAACCAGTTCTCGCGGGCCTCGGCCGAGCCGTGGGTCCAGGTGTGGGGGTCGACGCTCATGCCGGCTGAAGCCTGGATGCGGTCGTCGCCGACGGCGGCTGCTGCGCCGAGACCCTCGGAGATATCGCCCCGCTCGATGATCGGCTGACCGTTTTCGATCGTCCGCTTGCTGGCCGAGAAGGCCCAGACGCCGGCGAGGCAATCGGCCTGTAGCTCCTGGCGAACCGAGAGCTCATTCTTGGACCCGGGGTTCTGCGACTGGGCCTGGCGGATCTGATCGCTGATGCCGGTGACCGATTGAATGTGATGACCGACCTCATGGGCGATGACGTAGGCCTGGGCGAAGTCGCCGGGCGCACCGAACTTGCTGGCCAGCTCGTCGTAGAAGCCGAGGTCGATGTAGACCTTGTTGTCGCCCGGCGCTGGGCAGTAGAACGGTCCGACAGCCGAGGTGGCATTGCCGCAACCGGTCGACACCGAATCGGTGAACAGGACCATCTTGGTTTCTTCGTACTGTTGGCCCGCCTGCTGGAAGTAGTCGGTCCACACCTCTTGAATGTCGAGCATCAAGAAGCCCATGAACTCGACGGTGTCGGCGTCGGGATCGACGGCCGGACCGGTGTTCTCGATGTCGGTGGCGACTTGCGCGTCGTTGTCGAAACCGGTTGCCCCGATGTCGAAACCGGAGTTCGTCCCGCCGCCCCCGTTCAACGCACCCCCGCCGAGAACGGCGAGAAGGATGGCGATGATGATGCCGCCGATACCGCCGACCTTCCCGATGGGCAGCCCCCCGGCCGAAGCACTGGAGCCACGACGTCCGCCAGAGCCCCGCCGGTCCTCGATGTATTTCTGGCCGCGCTTCGCTGTTTCTTCGTCGTATCGAACCATTGGAACTCCACCCCGTGTGTTTTCGGTCAGGCGTCGCTCCGACCGGCCGATGCACAAGCTAGCCGGTTGGCGTGGCCGAACGCTGACACGCCAGGCCCGTCGCTACATTCCTGTACCAGGAGGTTGCTCATGACCGAACCCAAGATCATGCCGACGGCACCCAACATCGGATTGGCCGATGTGGTGGTTGACGAGGCCGCGCCGCGACCGCTCGGTCGGTCGCTTTCGAGAGAAGGGTATTCGGCTTCCGACCTTCGCCGAACTTCGCAATCCGTCGATCATCGACCCGGCCATCCTCGCCGATCTGGCCGGTGTCGATCACCGTCTCCCCGACGCCCGCAACCTGTTCCGGGTGCACTGGCACAACACCGATGAGAACGCCGTGGCCGAGTTGGTCGAGGTGCCGTTCCACATCGAACTCCCGTCGGCGCTCACCGGCGTCGACGCCCGCATCGTGCTCATCGTCGGTGATCGGTTCCCCATGATCACCGCCCACAAGGTCCTCGCCGCCTACGCCTGCCTTGCGCCGCGGGTGGTCACCGGAACGTTCGATCCCGACGGTCCATCGGGCCATCTGGCCGTCAACCGGCAACTACGCGCGCGGTGGTGTGGCCATCAGTCGCATCATGGACAGCCGAGGCGTCGCGGTGTTGCCGGCCGGGATGAGCCAAGAGCGTTTCGATTGGCTGAACCGATGGACGATCGACCCGGCAAACGACATCATCCGCACACCGGGAACCGAGAGCAACGTGAAGGAGATCTACGACACGTGCGCGGTGCTCGCCCAGTCCCCCGAAAACGTGGTCATCAACCAGTTCTGTGAGTTCGGCAACTATCTCGTGCACCGCACGGTCACGGGCCCTGCCCTGGCGGCCGTGTACCAGTCCCTCATTCCCCGTGGCGGCGGTGGGGTGGCCGACCTTCAGCTCGCGCGGCTTCGTCTCGGCTACCGGTTCGGCCGGAACGATTGCTGCAGGCGACTACCTCAAGGCGCAGTTCGGCACCGAGATCGTGGCTGTCGAAGCGCTCGAGTGTCCGACGATGCTCGAGAACGGCTTTGGCGAGCACAACATCCAAGGCATCGGCGACAAACACATCCCGCTGATCCACAACGTGCACAACACCGATGTCGTGGTCGCCGTCAGCGACCAGGTGACCGATCAGCTCGACCTGGTGTTCCAGTCCGAGGTCGGGCGGGAGTACCTGGCCGACGAGTTCGGGCTCGACCCCGCCTTGATTGCCCAGTTCGAGCACTTCGGCTACTCGTCGATCGCCAACGCCGCGGCCGCCATCGCCTTCGCCCGGCTGCGCAAGTTGGGCCCGGATGACGTGGTCATCACGGTGGCCACCGACGGAGCGGCCATGTACGCCAGCGGTCGAGCGCCGATTCTGGAGCGAGACTACGGCGGGTCCTTCGGTCGGTCAGAGGCAGCCGCCACGGTCGAGCGGCATCTCGGGGATCCCGGCGTTCATGCCGTCCTCGATCTCGACGACCGGGAACGGCGCCGGATCTTCAACCTCGGGCTACTTCACCTGGGTCGAGCAGCAGAACCTCGATCTCGAACTCCTTCGTTGCCCGGCGAGAGCAGTCGTGGTGGGACGCCATGGTGCCGACTGTCGAGGTCTGGGACGAGCTCATCACCGACTTCAACCAGCGCACCGGCCTGGCGTGACCTCGGAAGGCCAATCCGTTCCTGCGGTACCGCCGTTCGCTGGACGTCTACGTCACCGCGATGGAGCGGGGATGGACCGACGAGCAGTTCGTCGACCTCGTCGGACGTTTGGACGCTTCGGTCGCCAAGGTTGCGGGCACCGGCTTCGTGGTCACCCCGATGGTGCGGCTGGACGTGCCTGGCGAACGGGAGGTCCTGGGCAAGGTCGAGACCGCCAATGTGGGTGGATCACACAAGGCGCGGCACCTGTTCGGGCTCCTCCTCTTCGACGAGGTCGAACGGATCGCACACCCAACCTCGGACCGGCCGCCGCTGGCGATCGCCTCGTGTGGCAACGCCGCCCTGGCTGCAGCTGTCCTCTCCCGAGCGGTGAACCGTGCGCTCGAGGTCTTCGTGCCGGTCGACGCCGATCCTGTCGTTGTCGCCGAGCTCGCTCAGCTCGGTGCCACCATCGTCACCTGCGCCCGAACCGACGGCGAGCTCGGTGACCCGTGCATGATCGCGGCTGCAGCATGCGTTGACCAGTGGGGCCCAGGCGTTCACCGTTCAGGGGACCACCTGCCCCGACGCCTTTGACGGAGCTCGCACGCTCGGCCTCGAGACTGGCCGAACAGCTGACTCGTGACCTACCGCGCCACGTCCATCGATCTCTACCTGCAGGTCGGTGGGGGAGCGATGGCCGTCGCCACGATGGACGGCCTGTCCCGCAGCCGACCATCCCGGAGCGACGCCGATACCGTGCCCGCCTGCACCCGGTGCAGACCGAGTCCGCCCATCCCTTCGTTGCGGCGTGGCATCGGATCGAGCCGGCGTTGGCCGCCAGTCGCTCGTCCGAGTGGGCGGCGGTCATCGCTGCGTCGGACGCGATGCGGCCGTGGCCTTCCCCGCCGGTCGAGTGTCGCCACCGGCATCCTCGACGACGTCACCTATGACTGGCGCCCGCTGATGGAGCACCTCGTTCGCTCCGAAGGCTGGCCCGTGCTGGTGACCGAGGACGCAGCTCGTCGAGGCAACCGAACTGGCCGCGGGGCAGGTAACGCCGCCACCGGATGCCACAGGTGCTGCGGGACTTGCCGGGGCATTGCACGATCCCGGACCGCATGATGCGCGGCCGGCGGTGGTGGTGATCTCGGGGGTCGATCGGCAGGCCTGAATGGGCAGGCGCACCGAACAGGACACGTCAGGAGGCGAGCGGGCGACCGAACAGGCGCTGGTCGGTCCACGTGGCCAAGAAGACCTCGGCCTGGTAGCAGGCGTTGAGCAGCGTGCCATCGCCATCTCGACCAATTGCGTCGAGCAGAGCAGAGACCTGAGCGGCCACGCCTTCGGGTGAGGTGTCGGCGAGATGCGGCGCGAGCAGCGCCCCGTTTGCCGAGATGAAATCGGGAAGCACGTCGACCCCCGCAGCGTGGAGACCGGCGAAAGCCTTGGTGGTCACGGGGATCGGACCCCAAGGCACGATGGCCTTGGCCTTGACCAGCGCTCCGCCTTGATGGGTCAGGGCGCCCGGCTTGGACCCGGCGAGCACGGCGTCGGCATCGGCGCCCCAGACGAGCCAGGGCTTCTTGTCTGCGCCGTCGACGGTGACCAGCGTCGCACCGGCCGCGGTGAGCGCAGCGCCCAAGAGGTCGACGAGTTCGCCGACGCCTTCGATGGCGACCTTCTTGCCGTCGAGCCCCGAAAGGGCCCAGTGGGTTGCCGCGACCACGCCGGCGACAGTCGCCGCCGGCGTGGCCTCGGGGGAACCGAGCGACGCCAGAGCGTCGGCGTCGGTTCCCTTGGCTGCGATGAGCAGCAAGTCTCCGTTGACCGCGTCGGGGGCCAGTTCGTCGGCAACGGCCCGGCAGGCCGCGTCGACCTGGTCGGGGTTCGCGTTGATGCCCGCAGACGCTCCGCTCCGAGCGATCCCGAACGCCGCGAAGGTGTAGCTGGCCGATCGGGCCAACTCGGACGCGCCGCCTTGCAGGATCTTCGGTGCCGCCCGGACGATGCCGGTGGCGGGTGCCCCGGCGATGTCGATGGCGACGAAGGCGTCAGTGGTGGAGAGCTTGCGGATCACGGTTCTCGGTCTACACGAACGCCGCAGCGAATACCAGGCTGACGATGGTCATGACCTTGATGAGGATGTTCATGGCCGGCCCCGAGGTGTCCTTGAACGGATCGCCGACAGTGTCACCCACGACGGCGGCCTTGTGGGGGTCGCTGCCCTTGCCGCCGTGATGGCCGGCTTCGATGTACTTCTTGGCGTTGTCCCATGCGCCACCGGCATTCGCCATGAAGATGGCCAATGCGAAGCCGGTGACGAGCGAACCGGCGAGGAAGCCGCCGAGCGCGTTGTAGTCGATGAAGCCGATGACGAGCGGCACGACCACGGCGAGGGCTCCGGGAATGATCATCTCCTTGAGCGAGGCCTGGGTCGAGATGGCGACACAGCGAGCCGAGTCGGGGATGACGCCTTCCTTGCCTTCACGCAGACCGGGAATCTCGCGGAACTGGCGACGAACCTCTTCGATCATCTCCTGAGCCGCACGACCGACCGCGTCGATGGTGAGGGCCGCGAAGAGGAAGGGAAGCCCGGCCCCGATGAACAGGCCGATGAACACCTCGACCTTGCCGACATTGAGGTCGAGATCTCCGCCGGCCGCGGCGATGGCGAACTCGAAACTCTTGAACAGTGCCAGGGCGGTCAACGCGGCAGAGCCGACGGCGAAGCCCTTGGCCACGGCGGCCGTGGTGTTACCCAACGAGTCGAGCGCATCGGTGACTTCTCGGACCGACGGGTCGAGCCCGGCCATTTCGGCGATGCCGCCGGCGTTGTCGGAGATGGGCCCGTAGGCGTCCACCGAGACGACGATGCCGGTGGTGGCCAGCATGCCGATGGCGGCGACGGCGATGCCGTAGATGCCACCGAAGCCGATCGGGATGGCGTCGTTGCCATCGGCGAGCGCCTTCAGCGTCTGCTCGCCGCCCCAGTAAGCGACGGCGATACCAACGGCGATGAGGGCCACCGACGATGCGACGGACACCATGCCGGTCGAGATGCCGCCGAGGACGGTGGTGGCGGGCCCGGTCTCGGCCTGCTGCGCGATCTTCTTGACGGGGTTGAAGTGGTCGCTGGTGTAGTACTCGGCCGACTTCCCGAGCGCCCAACCGATGATGAGACCGCCAATGACCGAGATGGACAAGCCGTACGGCTTCTCGAAGTCATCGCCGCCGAACATCCAATAGGCGAGGGCAACCGAACCCACGACGGTGACGAGCATGGCAACGTTGGTACCGAGGTGGAGCGCCTTGCTGAGCGCCTTGCTGTCGGTGGAGGTGCCGCCCTTGACGAAGAACGAGCCGAGGATCGAGGCCAGCATGCCGACGAAGGCAATGGCCATCGGGAAGACCAGCAGCGGCACGTGGAGATCGGGATCGATCGAGTCGGCACTGATGCTGAGGGCAAAGGCGGTGAGAGAGATGGGGGCGATGATCGCTCCGGCGTAGCTCTCGAAGAGGTCGGCGCCCATGCCGGCGACGTCGCCGACGTTGTCGCCCACGTTGTCGGCGATGGTTGCGGGGTTGCGGGGGTCGTCCTCGGGGATTCCGGCTTCGACCTTGCCGACGAGGTCAGCGCCGACGTCAGCGGCCTTGGTGTAGATGCCGCCGCCGACACGGGCGAACAGGGCGATGGACGAGCCGCCGAGGCCGTAGGCGGTGATGATCTCGAAGGCGTCCTCGCCGCCGACACCCAACACGAAGATGATGTAGCAGATGCTGAGGCCGAGCAGGGCGAGACCGGCGACGCTGAAGCCCATGACGGCGCCGCCGCGGAAGGCGATGGGGAGCGCCTTCCCGGGGCCCTCTCTGGCGGCCTCGGTGGTGCGGGCGTTCGCCATGGTGGCCACCGTCATGCCGGCGTAGCCGGCCACAGCCGACAGCACCGCACCCATGACGTAGCTGACGGCGGCCAGCGGTGCGATCACCGCGGCGATGAGCACGGCCATGACGACCAGGAAGACCGACACCCAGGTGTACTCCTGGTGGAGGAACGCCTTGGCGCCTTTCTGAATCTCGTTCATGAGGAAGACCATGCGCTCGTTGCCCGGGCTGGCCTTCTTCACGTCGAGGTAGAAATACACGGCGAGTACCAGGCCGGCAACGGCCGACAACAACGCCAGATACGGAATCGCTTCCACGTCACTCCTCTCCAGAGGGATGTAGTTGGCCACCGGTCGGGCGACCGTGGAACGCTAGTGGTGGGAGCAGGCAGGAACAACGACCCGAACGCGAGCGTGGGACGCCGGCAGGCTGCCGACGTCCCACTCGTTCAGGAACTATCCGGTTCAGGCAACCATGAGCGTCGGCTTCTGCTTGGCCGAGTAGACGATGGCCCCGATGACGACGACCAGGGCTGCGCCGGCGACGGCGAACCGGCCTGCGTCGTTGTCATGCAGGGAGATGATGGCCGGCAGGATGAGGAGCGACACCAGGTTCATGACCTTGATCAGCGGGTTGAGAGCCGGGCCTGCGGTGTCCTTGAAGGGATCGCCCACGGTGTCGCCGATCACGGCGGCCTTGTGCGCCTCGGAGCCCTTGCCGCCCTCGTTGCCATCCTCGATGTACTTCTTGGCGTTGTCCCATGCCCCACCGGCATTGCTGAGGTAGTTGGCCATCAGCTGACCGGTGAGAATGACCGCAGCAGAGAAGGCGCCGAGGGCCGAGAACCCGAGACCGAAGCCGACGATGACCGGCGTGAGCACGGCGAGCAGAGCCGGCGTCGCCAACTCGCGAAGCGAGGCCGCGGTGCAGATGTCGATGACCGGCCCGTAGTCGGGCTTGCGCTCACCCGACATGATCTTGCCGTCGGCGAACTGGCGACGAACTTCCTGCACGACCACTCCGGCGGTGCGTCCGACGGCGCGGATGGCCATGGAGGAGAACAGGAACGGAACGGCACCACCGATGAGCAGTCCGATGAAGACCTGCGGATCGGCCACGTTGATGGGCAGCAGATCGAAGACGCCGCGCTTGGTCGTCTCGGCGACGTCGACCATTTCCTGCGTCAACAGCTGACCGGTGCCGGTTTCGAGCACTCCGACACCACCCTTGACGGCACCCTCGATGAAGGAGGCGAAGATGGCGACCGCGCCGATGACCGCCGAGCCGATGGCGAAGCCCTTGGTCACCGCCTTGGTGGTGTTGCCGACGGCGTCGAGGCTCACCATGATGCGCTCGGCTTCTCCGTGGAACTCGCCGGACATTTCGGCAATACCCGCGGCGTTGTCGGAAACCGGTCCGAACGTGTCCTCGGAGACGATGACACCGGTGGTGGCCAACATGCCCATGCCGCAGAGAGCGACCAGGTAGAAGCTCACCTGGAGATTTCCGTCTCCGAGTGCAAGGGCGACGCCGATGGCGGCCGCAATGGCCAACACCGCGTAGACCGAGGATTCGAGGCCCGCGCTGGTGCCCGAGAGCACGACGGTGGCCGGGCCGGTTCGAGCCGATTCGGCGATTTCCTTCACCGGCGTGTAGTGGGTGGCGGTGTAGTACTCGGTGAGCCGGCTGACTCCCTGAGCGAGTACCAGACCGACCACGACGGCCGCCCAGCAGCGAAGACCGATGTTGCTGACCGTTCCGGCCTCGTTGCCGACGTACCCGAAGGCCACGATGCCGACGCCGATGACGGTGAGAATCCCGGCGACCAGGAACCCACGGTTGATGGGCTTGAGGGCATCGGTCTCGTCCTCGCGAGCCTTCACGGCGAACACACCCACGATCGAGGCGACGACGCCGACCGCGCGAGCCGCCAGCGGGAAGATCAAACCGAGGGCCCACTTCTTGGGATCGTCGGGGTAGACGGACTTGAAGGCCGAGACACCGAGGATGATCGACGCGACGAGCGTGACCTCATACGACTCGAAGAGGTCGGCAGCCATGCCGGCGCAGTCGCCGACGTTGTCGCCGACGTTGTCGGCGATGGTGGCCGGGTTGCGGGGATCGTCCTCGGGGATGCCGGCTTCGACCTTGCCGACGAGGTCGGCACCGACGTCGGCAGCCTTGGTGAAGATGCCACCGCCGACTCGGAGGAAGAGTGCGAGCAGTGATCCACCGAAACCGAAGCCGACGAGGATGACCGACGAGGTGTTCTGGAACGCCGCGATGATGGCCGTTGCCCCGAGCAGGCCGAGGCCAACGGTGTACATGCCGGCCACGCCACCCGTCTTGAAGGCAACGTCGAGCGCCTTGGGCATCGAACCGGTGAGCGCAGCTGCCGCGGTGCGTACGTTGCCCCGTGTCGCCAGCGTCATGCCGATCAGCCCGGTGGCGCCGGAGGCGAAGCAGCCGAGGAGGAAGGCAATGGTCCGGAACAGGCCGGCCTGGCTGAAGCTGAGCGCAATCGAGCCGTCGGGCCGGGTGATCTCGGTGGAGGTGAGGAAAACGATGACCGCCAACGGAATGAGGATCACGCCGATGGTCTTGAACTGTCGGCGAAGATAGGCCGAAGCGCCTTCCTGAATGGCGGTGGCGATCTCGATCATCGTCGGCGTGCCCTGGTCCTGAGCGAGGACTTGTCGGGTCAAGAAGCCACCAACGGCGAGGGCAAGAAGAGCGGACAAAGCAGAGAGAGCGAGAATGGTCCACTCGGTGGAACCCAACTCGAACTCCTGCCACCCCCCCTCGGATGCCAGCAGATTCGTGAGCATGAGGTTGACGTTCCTTTCGGTTCTCGTTCCCGGTGACGGGCGCGGTCCCGTGGAGGGAACGCGCACGTTCAGGGGTCGTGGCGGGCACGACGAGCCGTCACGCTAGGCACCCGCCCGGTGCATGGCAAGTATTCGGCACAACAAACGTGGTGGTTCTATGTCGGGGATTTCCAGCAAGCACGGAGCGCGGTCACGAGGTCGCTCAGGTCGCTCAGGCCGGCCATCTCCCGAGCGCTGTGCATGGCCAGTTGGGGCGCTCCGATGTCGATGGTGGGTACCGCCAGTTCGGCTGCGCTCAGCGGTCCGATGGTCGACCCGCAGGGCAAGTCGTTGCGGTGGAGGTAGGTCTGCACCCCGAGACCGGCGTCGGCGGCGAGGGACCGGAACCACGCTTCGGTGGCGCCGTCGGTTGCATAACGCTGGTTGGCGTTCCGTTTGATGACGACGCCGCCGTTGACCGCGATCTGGTGGCTGGGTTCATGGCGGTCGGCGTAATTGGGGTGCGTGGCGTGCGCTCCGTCCGCCGACACCACGACCGATGCGGCGAGGCGGCGGAGGTGTTCGGTTCGGTCCGCGCCGGCGGAGGCCGAGATGCGCTCGAGGACATTGGCCAGGAAGCCGCCGGCGGCGCCGGTGGACGACGTCGAGCCGACCTCCTCATGGTCATAGAGCGCCAACACCGCAGTCCGGCTGATCGAGGTGGGGTCGAGCCCGGCCAAGGAGCGGACGCCGGCGAAGCACGACACCTGGTTGTCGATTCGGGCCGAGGCGAACAGATCGTGATCCCGGCCGATGACCGCCGGCGGTTGGGTGTCGAACGCCATCAGGTCCCAAGCCAGGATGGTCTCCGGATCGACACCGGCCAGGGCGCCGACGTGGGTTCGCAGGTTCGGGCCCTCCGACGAGCTGAGGGCCCAGAGGGGGGTGAGATGCCGCTGGGGATCGAGGAGCAGGCCCTTCTCCCGGACATCACGGTCGAGGTGGATGGCCAGCTGGGGAATTCGCAGGATCGGGTCGGGGTCGATGACGAGGACCTCGGCAATGCCGCCGTCGCGCCTGACCATCACCCGGCCTGCCAGGCCGAGATCCCGATCGAGCCAGCTGTTGTAGAGGGCACCGCCATAGACCTCGATGCCAACCTGCGCCCAACCCGCGGATGTGGTCTCGGCATTCACCCGCACCCGGAGGTTCGGTGAGTCGGTGTGCGCACCGACGATGCAGAAGCCCGACGGCGGGAGGTCAGGTTGGACCCAGGCGATCAGCGCTCCACCGCTGACGATGAGGTACCTGCCCGGCGATGCGGGGAAGGCCGAGGGGAAGGGCGCGGCGAGATCGAGTGTCGTGAAGCCGGCACCGTTCAGCAGGACCCGAGCACGGTCCACGGCGTGGTACGGAGTGGGGGACGCTTCTATATCGGTCAGGATCTCGAGCATCGGCCCAAACTATTCGGCCTCACCGGGGAATGGCCGGACCAAGAGTCATCTGTTCTGGCGATAATCACCACGGGAGGTCATCGTGTTTTCCGCTAGGATGCGACGACCTTTCTCCGGCTGGGCCAGTGAAGTCCCTGCCTGTTCGATCCTACAGACCGCGCCATCCGACGCTCAGACCTGGAGAACGCCCGTGGATTCCCTCGAATCAACGACTGAATCAACGACTCCCCCCATCGACCTCCGGTCGTTTGGTCGGCTTCCGGCGAAGCAGGGTCTGTACGATCCGGCATTCGAACACGACGCCTGTGGCGTGTCGTTCGTCGCGGATTTGTCGGCGGTGCCCAAGCACGCCACCGTCCGGCTGGGCCTCACGGCCCTCGAATGCCTCGATCACCGTGGCGCAACCAACGCCGAGCCCAACACCGGCGACGGCGCCGGCATTCTCGTGCAGATGCCCGATCGGTTCCTGCGAGGCGTCGTCCCTGGTCTGCCACCGGTCGGCTTCTACGCCAGTGGCATCGGGTTCCTGCCCCCGCTCGATCGGTCGCCCGATGGCGTGGCCAAGGTCAAGAGCGCCATCGAGGACATCGTCGCCGAAGAAGGCCTCGCCGTCGTGGCGTGGCGTGACGTTCCCGTCGACCCCGCAGGGTTGGGTCATCAAGCTCTCGACGTCATGCCGTCGTTCTGCCAACTGTTCATCTCGTCTCCCCCGGGAGCTCCGAGCCCCTTGTCGGGTATCGATCTCGACCGGCAGACCTACCTCGTGCGCAAGCGCATCGAGCACGAGGTCCCGGGCACCACCGGGCATCAGGCCTACTTCCCGAGCCTGTCGGCGCGGACGATCGTCTACAAGGGAATGCTCACCACCGGGCAACTCTCGACCTTCTTCCCCGACCTGTCCGACGAACGGTTCGAGAGCGCCTTGGCGCTGGTGCACTCTCGTTTCTCCACCAATACCTTTCCGGCCTGGCCGCTGGCTCACCCCTACCGTTTCGTGGCCCACAACGGCGAGATCAACACCGTCAAGGGCAACCGCAACTGGATGAGAGCCCGTGAGGCTCTGCTCGCCGCGCCGCACTGGGGCGACCGGATCTCGAAGCTGTTCCCCATCTGCACCCCGAATGCATCCGACACGGCGTCGCTCGATGAAGCGCTCGAGTTGCTGCACCTCGGCGGCTATTCGCTGCCTCACGCCGTGCTGATGATGATCCCCGAGGCGTACGAGAAGAACAAGGAGATGGACGACAGCCGTCGAGACTTCTACCGGTTCCACTCCTCGCTGATGGAACCGTGGGATGGTCCGGCATCGGTGGCGTTCACCGACGGATCGGTCATCGGTGCCGTACTCGACCGAAACGGTCTGCGCCCCTCCCGCTACTGGGTGACCGACGACGGACTGGTCGTCATGGCCTCCGAGGTCGGCGTGCTCGACATCGACCCCTCCAAGGTGGTCAAGAAGGGCAGGCTCGAACCGGGGCGCATGTTCCTGGTCGACCTCGAACAGCATCGGATTGTCGACGACGAGGAGATCAAGTCGAAGCTGGCGGCCGAGCGCCCGTATGGGGAGTGGCTCGAGAACATCATCAACCTGGGCGATCTTCCGCAGCGTCACATCGAACACCCGGTGCACGGCGAGATCGTGCCGCTGCTCGTGGCCAACGGGTTCACCGATGAGGATTTCGAGATTCTCATCGAGCCGATGGTCCTCAGTGGCACCGAAGCCATTGGCTCCATGGGTACCGACACGCCGATCGCGGTGCTGTCCAGCCGGCCGCGCCTGCTCTACGACTACTTCGCGCAGCTTTTCGCCCAAGTCACGAACCCGCCCCTCGACGCCATCCGAGAAGAGCTGGTCACGTCGGCTGCCGGAACCATCGGGCCCGAAGGCAACATCCTCGATCCTGGGCCCGACTCGTGCCGTCAGATCACCCTGCCCTATCCGGTGATCACGCGCGACGAGCTGATGCAGATTGTCCACGCCAACGACGAGGGCAACTTCCCGCACCTCAAGTGCACCTCCATCCAGGCACTGTTCCCCGCGGCCGAAGGCGGCGCCGGTCTTCGAGCGGCACTCGACCGAATCCGGGCTGAAGCGTCCGAGGCGATCGCCGAAGGTTCGTCGGTGATCGTCATCTCCAACCGGGGCGCGAACCCCGACATGGCACCGGTGCCGTCGCTGTTGTTGACAGGCGCGGTCCACCATCATCTCGTCCGGGAGCGCACCCGCACCCAGGCCGCACTCATCGTCGAGTCGGCGGACGCCCGAGAGGTGCACCACTTCGCGCTGCTCCTCGGGTACGGCGCCGCCGCCATCTGCCCGTCGCTCACCCTCGAGGCCATCGCCGACCGCATCGCCTGGGACAAGTCGGCAGCCGACCCCATCACCGCCGCGCACAACTACCTCCGGGCCGCCAGCAAAGGTGTCATCAAGGTGATGTCCAAGATGGGCATCTCGACCGTTGCGTCCTACACCGGCGCACAGATCTTCGAAGCCGTCGGCCTCAGCGAAGATGTCGTCGACGAGTACTTCACCGGCACCACCTCCAAACTCGGTGGCATCGGCCTCGACGAAATCGCCGAAGAGATCCTGCTGCGCCATCAACGGGCGTTCCCCGATCGTCCCGAGATGCTGTTCCACCGGGAACTCGATTTCGGTGGCGAGTACAAGTGGCGCCGCGAGGGCGAGTTCCACTTGTTCAACCCCGAGACCGTCTTCCGGTTGCAGCATTCCACGCGCACGAAGCGCTACGACATCTTCAAGCAGTACACCAAGGCCGTCGACGATCAAGCCCACCAGCTGGCCACGTTGCGTGGTTTGTTCGAGTTCCGGACCGACCGCCAACCGATCCCGATCGAAGAGGTCGAGCCCATCTCCTCGATCGTCAAGCGGTTCGCCACCGGAGCCATGAGCTACGGATCGATTTCGGCCGAAGCCCACGAGACGTTGGCCATCGCCATGAACCGCCTCGGCGGCAAGTCGAACACCGGCGAGGGCGGCGAGGATCCCGAGCGGTACGTGCCGATGCCGAACGGCGACTCGAAGCGGTCGGCCATCAAGCAGGTTGCCTCGGGTCGGTTCGGTGTCACGTCCGACTACCTGGTGAATGCCGACGACCTCCAGATCAAGATGGCGCAGGGCGCCAAGCCGGGGGAGGGGGGCCAGCTTCCGGGCAAGAAGGTGTACCCGTGGATCGCCAAGACCCGGCACTCGACCCCGGGTGTCGGTCTCATCTCGCCGCCCCCTCATCACGACATCTACTCGATCGAGGATCTGGCGCAGCTCATCCACGACCTCAAGAACTCGAATCCGGCCGCCCGCGTGCACGTGAAGTTGGTGGCCGAGGTGGGCGTGGGCACGGTTGCCGCCGGTGTCTCCAAGGCCAAGTCCGACGTCGTGCTCATCTCGGGTCACGACGGTGGCACGGGGGCCTCGCCGCTCACCTCGCTGAAGCACGCCGGAGGGCCGTGGGAACTCGGCCTGGCCGAAACCCAGCAGACGCTCTTGCTCAACGACTTGCGCGACCGCATCGTCGTCCAGTGCGACGGCCAGTTGAAGACCGGCCGCGACGTCATGATTGCGGCCCTGCTCGGAGCCGAAGAGTTCGGTTTCGCCACCGCCCCGTTGGTGGTTTCGGGTTGCGTCATGATGCGGGTGTGCCATCTCGACACCTGCCCGGTCGGTGTCGCAACGCAGAACCCCGAGTTGCGGGCCCGCTTCAGCGGGAAGCCCGAATTCGTCGAGACCTTCTTCGAGTACATCGCCGAGGAGGTCCGGGAACTTCTGGCCCAGCTCGGGTTCCGAACCATCGAGGAAGCGGTCGGTCGGGCCGAGGTGCTCGACACCCGGGTCGCCGTCGATCATTGGAAGGCCGCCGGCCTCGACCTCACCCCCATTCTGTACGTGCCCGAGTTGTCAGACTCGGCGTCGCGTCACAACACCAAGAGCCAGGATCACGGGCTCGAACGGGCGCTCGACAACGAGCTCATCGCGACATGTCGCGAAGCCATCGACGACGCCAAACCGATTCGGTTCTCTCGCCCCATCCGCAACGTCAACCGAACCGTCGGCACGATGCTCGGCTACGAGATCACCAAGGCTCGCGGGGCCGAGGGCTTGCCCGATCACACGATCCAGATCGATTTCGCCGGATCGGCGGGCAACTCCTTCGGTGCGTTCATCCCGCGTGGCATCACGCTCCGGCTCGAAGGCGACGCCAACGACTACGTCGGCAAGGGATTGTCGGGTGGGCGCATCGCCGTGTTCCCGCCCCGCACGTCACCGTTCGCAGCCGAGGAGAACATCATCGCCGGCAACGTGCTCCTGTATGGGGCCACCAGCGGGTCGGCCTTCTTCCGCGGCCGGGTCGGCGAACGCTTCTGTGTCCGCAATTCCGGAGCAAGCGCAGTGGTCGAAGGCGTTGGCGACCATGGTTGTGAGTACATGACCGGCGGCCGGGCAGTGATCCTCGGGCGAACCGGGCGGAACTTCGGCGCCGGCATGTCCGGGGGAGTGGCCTACGCCTACGACGAAGATGGCACCTTCGACGATCGGCTCAACCACGAGATGGTCGACCTCGACGAACTGAGCCCCGACGACGAGCAGGAACTGCTCGAATTGGTGCGGGAGCATTTCGTGGAGACCGGGTCGACGGTGGCCGAACGCATTCTCGGGGCGTGGTCGACCGAGGTCAAGCGCTTCGTCAAGGTCATGCCCACCGATTATCAGCGAGTGCTCGTCGCACAACGGATGGCCGAGGCCGAGGGCTCTGACCCGATCGCCGCAATCATGGAGGCAGCTCATGGGTGATCCACGCGGATTCCTTCTCCACAAGCGAGAGCTTCCGGCTCGCCGACCGGTCCCGGTCCGGCTGCGGGACTGGAAAGAGGTCTACGAGGACTTCCCCGAAGCCCATCTGCGGACCCAGGCCTCCCGATGCATGGACTGTGGTATCCCGTTCTGCAACAGCGGTTGCCCGCTCGGCAATCTCATCCCCGACTGGAACGACTTGGTCTACCGGGGCAACTGGCAGGAAGCGAACGAGCGACTGCACGCCACCAACAACTTCCCCGAGTTCACCGGGCGACTGTGTCCGGCACCTTGCGAGGGCGCCTGCGTCGCCGGCATCAACACCGAACCCATCACGATCAAGCAGATCGAGCTGCGCATCATCGAAGAGGGCTTTGCCCGCGGCTTCGTCAAACCGGTGATGGCGCAGAAGAAGACCGGCAAGCGCGTCGCCGTCGTCGGATCGGGTCCTGCAGGGCTGGCCGCCGCCCAACAGCTCACCCGCGCCGGCCACGACGTCGTCGTCTTCGAACGCGCCGACCGGATCGGTGGCCTGCTTCGGTACGGCATCCCGGAGTTCAAGATGGAGAAGTGGGTGCTCGATCGCCGTCTTGCGCAGATGGAGGCCGAAGGTACCGAATTCCGCACCAGTGCGTTCATCGGCGGACCGGCCGACGACCCCACCAGCGTTGCGGTGACCGAACTCGAAGCCGACTTCGACGCCATCGTGCTGGCCGGAGGGGCCACGAACTGGCGCGACCTACCCATCCCCGGCCGGGAACTCGAGGGCATTCATCAGGCCATGGAGTACTTGCCGCTGGCCACCAAGGTCCAGCTGGGCGACTTGGACGCCTCACCGATCTCGGCTGCAGGCAAGCGGGTCGTCATCATCGGTGGTGGCGACACCGGTGCCGACTGCCTCGGCACGGCGCATCGTCAGGGTGCACGATCGATCCACCAGTTCGAGATCATGGACCGTCCACCGGACCAGCGCGCCGAGAACACACCGTGGCCCACCTATCCGCTCGTCTTCCGGGTCTCCTCGGCTCACGAGGAGGGCGGCGAACGGTGGTACGCAGTCAACACCACCGAGTTCCTCGGCGAGAACGGCAAGCTCACCAAGCTCCGAGGCGTCAAGGTGCAAGGTCCACCGACCTTCGAGCCGGTGCCCGATTCGGAGTTCGAACTCGACGTCGACCTCGTGTTCCTCGCCATGGGGTTCGTCGGGCCGGAGCACGATGGTGTGGTGGCCCAGCTCGGTGCCGAACTCGACGGTCGCGGCAACGTGGTCCGAGACGACAACTGGCGGGTCTCGGGTGCCAGCGGTCCGGCAGCTGCCGGCACGGTCTTCGCGTGCGGCGACATGGGGCGCGGTCAGAGCCTCATCGTGTGGGCGATCGCCGAGGGGCGTTCGTGCGCGGCAAGCGTGGATCAGGCGTTGATGGGCCACACGTTGCTTCCGTCGCCGGTGCGTCCCACCGACCGCCCGATGGTCTGAGGACGTTCAGGCGTCCTGGACGAGGCCTTCGAGCAGCAGGCGGTACAGCGCCGAGCACACACGGAACGCACTCTCGCCGGTCTCGTTGATCACGTCGGCGACGCTGCGATGGCCGTCGAGGAGGGCGAGGTAGCGCCACTCGTCGGCGGTGATGAGGCGTTCCTCGCCGCCGTCAGGCAGCAGGGTCGCAAGTTTGAAGCTTGCCGCCGTCGTGGGGATTCGTGTTGCGATCTTGCGCCAGATGTCGAGTCGGCGCTCGGCCTGGCCGATCAGCTCGGTGGTGTTCTCGGAGAACGCAGGACCGATGCCGTGGCTGAGGTCGTCCTCGAACGTGCAGGTCATCTCGCCGGGTACGAGCAGCTCGAAGAGGCCGTTGAGGTTGTGCTCGTGCAGCAGTCGACCGATGACAGGTCCCGCGCCGGGGTGCTGTTCGCTGAGCGAACCGGCGACGGAGGCACCGGGAACCGAGAGCCGTTCAGCGATCTCGTGGAGCTGTCCGACACCGGCTCCGAAAAGCACATCGGCGGGATCGGCTCCGCCCTCGGTTTCGATCAGGTAGGTGCGGCCCGCATGCAGCCAGATCCGGCCGTGGCCCGCGATCCGAAGAACACCGGACCGTTCGTGCGACGCAAGGTCGGTTAGCACCGCGGCCACGGTGGGAGCCGGCGCAGGATGACTGGGTTCGGGCGCGGATGAACTCACGACTGCAAACCGTATCTCAAGGTCGGCGCTGAGAGGCCGATGGAAGTGAGGTACCTCCGTCCGGCATGCGATGAAGAGAGTCATGTACAAGCACCTCACACTCCGCAAGAAGTTGGTCGCCGTCGTCCTACCCCCGCTCGGGGTCTTGGCGATCGTGGCCTTGTATGCCGTCCTGCTCGGGTTCAAGGGGTCGTCCTCGCCCGATGCATTGGCCGGCGATGTTCGAACCTTGGGCATGGTGGCTCTGGCCGCCGTGATCCTCAGCGGCTTCGTGGTCGTTCTGGTCGGGCGCACCATCAGCGACCCCATCTCCGACCTGACCGCAGCGGCGGACGAGTTGGCGAACGTTCGATTGCCGCAGTTGGTCGAGTCCTTGCGGAACCCCGGCTCGCCAGCCCCTTCGTTCGAGCCGATGTCGGTCGACAACCAGTCCGAAGAGATCGCCCGTCTGATGGGAGCGCTCAACGCCATCCAGGAAAGCGCGTCCGAGGTTGCGGGCCAACAGAAGGCCGTGGTCCAGGCCGGCGTGACCGACTTGGTCGTCAACCTGGCTCGACGGAATCAGAGCCTCATCGACCGACAGATCGAATGCATCGACACGCTCGAGTCGAACGAGGAAGATCCCGAGCGGCTGGAGCAACTCTTCGCGCTCGATCACCTGGCAACACGGATGCGGCGCAACGCCGAGAGCCTCCTGGTCGTCGCCGGCGCAGAACCGCCCCGACGTCGAGGCGCCCCGGTGGCCATCGCCGACGTGCTTCGGGTGGCCATGAGCGAGATCGAGGACTATCGCCGTGTCTCGCTGAACAGCGTCGACGAAGCGTTGGTCGGCAACCAGCCCGCCGCCGACCTGGCGCACCTGCTGTCCGAACTCATGGAGAACGCCACCAGCTTCTCTCCGCCCGACACCGTTGTCGAGGTCAAGGGCATTCAGGAAGGCGACGGCTACTACCTGATCTCGGTGACCGACCTGGGCATCGGAATGAACGATGAGCAGTTGGACGCCGCCAACACCGTGCTGGCCAATCCTCCGGAGCTGGGCCTCGGCCTGTCCCGATCGTTGGGCTTCATCGTCATCGGTCGGCTGGCTCGACGCCTCGGCGTCCAGGTCGAACTGGCCCGAGGCACCGGCGGTTCCGGCATCACCGCGCTGGTGCTGGTCCCCGCTTCGGTCCTCGCCGGCGGACCGGCAGCGCCGGCATCCATCCGGCCGGAACCCGTCCCGGCCGCCTCGATCCAGGCGCCACCGCCGCGGACGGCGCCGATTCCGGAGTCGATGCTTGGCGCGGTTCCACCGGCCTTCGAGGTGCCCGCTGCCCTCCAGTCGCGGCCGGCAACCGCACCGATCCCGGCGGCCTTCCTGCCCGACGCCGCACCGGACTGGGAAGCGCCCATCTTCGAACCATCGCTGGAGCTCCCCGCCCGGCTGCTCGAACCGAAGGCCGCCGATCCGGTCGCGCCGATCGAGTTCCAGAGCGAGGCGTTGGCCGAACTGCTCGGGAGGTCGCCCGATCAGGCTTCGATTGACCAGGCCTTCTTCGACCAGACCTCCTTTGACCAGACCTCCTTACGACCCCGCCAGACCTCCTTCGACGAGACCTCCTTCGATCAGACCTCCTTCGATCAGACCTCCTTCGATCAGACACCCTTCGACCAGACCTCCTTTGACCAGACACCGGAACCCGCGTGGGAGCAGACACCCGTCGATCAACCTGCCTGGGACCAACCGGCCTGGGAGCAGCCGGCGCCGGTGGAGACGAGTTGGGAGCAACCCGCAACTGCACAGCCGGCCTGGGATCAGCCCAGTTGGGACCAGCCGACCTTCGACGCTCCGGTGAATCAGCCGGCGCCGGCGGAGCCTTTCGTCCCCGCCTCGCTCGCTCAGGCCATCCCCGACGGAGAACGGTTCGACGCAGGCGTCGCTTCCCTCCTCCAGCCGGGCCACCCGTCGAGCTACCGTCCGCCGCCGACCCCGGCCACGGGTTCAGGTCTCGCCAAACGTGATCGATCGCACTCGCAGGCACCTCCCAGCGAGGGCCGACCTGTCGCTCCGAGCGTTCGTTCACCCGAGGAAATTCGTCAGATGCTCGCCCGATATCGCGATGGGCGAAATCGCCCGACTGGTGATGGCGCTGCTTCTGCGACCGACGCTTTCACACAGGATCCCTTCAACCCCGGAGGCCAGGCATGACCGTCTTGAGCACCCAGGCCAGCAACGTCAGCTGGCTCGTCAACAACTTCGTCGACCGCGTTCCGGGGGTGAACGACGCAGTGGTCGTGTCCTCCGACGGCCTACCCATTGCCGCCTCGGCCAAGCTCGACCGTGACTCGGTCGACCGATTCTCGGCCGTTTCGTCCGGCTTGATCGGTCTGGCCTACGGCGCCTCCGGCCGATTCAACGGCGGAGCGGTGACCGAGGTCATCGTCGAAATGGAGCGCGCCTTCCTGTTCGTCACCGGAATCAGCGATGGTTCGTTGCTGGCGGTCATCTCCGACGCCGGATGCGACGTCGGCCTTGTGGCCTACGAGATGGCGGTGCTCGTCGAAAAGACCGGCGCCGTGCTGACCCCTGAACTTCGCGCCGAACTCCAGGCAGCGCTTCCGCGATGACCTCCCCGTCCGACTGGGCCTTCCCACAGGAGGGAGGCGAAGAAGAGTCGTTCACGTCGTTCCGTGTCCGACCGTACCTGTTGACCGGCGGCCGAACGCGGGCCGAGGTCGACCTCCCTCTCGAGGCTCAGGTCGAGACGACCGAGGCCGGAAAGGCGTGTCTGGACAACTCGGGTCAAGCGCTGGCGACCGAACTGCGAAACATCGCATCGCTGTGTCATCAACCGCAGTCCGTCGCGGAGATCTCCGCCCATCTGCGTATCCACCTTCAGGTGGCGCGCATCCTCGTAGGTGACCTCATGGCGCAGGGCCTGGTGGCAACCCACCGTGCGACGCCGCGCTCTGCCGACCGACCTGACCTTCGACTCCTCGAGCGGGTGCTCGATGGGCTTCAATCCCTCTGAGGTGCCCTGATGTCTTCTCCGATTCCCGTAAAGATCGTCGTCGCCGGCGGCTTTGCCGTTGGCAAGAGCACCCTCGTCGGCTCGATCTCCGACATCGATCCCCTCACCACCGAAGCGGCCATGACCAAGGTCAGCGAAGGCGTCGACGACGTTGGCGTCGCCACGTCGAAATCATCGACGACGGTGGCAATGGATTTCGGACGTGTCGCTCTCGGCCAGGACCTGATTCTCTACCTCTTCGGAACCCCCGGTCAGGACCGGTTCCACTTCATGTGGGACGAGCTGGTCCGAGGTGCCATCGGTGCCGTCGTACTGGTGGACACCGGTCGCCTCGAACACTGCTTTCCGGCGGTCGACTACATGGAACGGGCGAAGGTGCCGTTCGTGGTGGCGATCAACGCCTTCGACGGCATTCTTCGGCATCATCCCGATGACGTGCGCGAGGCGCTCGACATTCCGCCCCACGTCCCGGTCATCGTCACCGACGCCCGCCACAAGGCCGCCGTCCGTGACACGTTGGTCAGCCTCGTGCGTCACGCCATGACGGTCGCGGCCAGCTGATCCCAGGCTGATACCGAGCAGATTTCGCGCCGCTGACGATCGTGTCATGATGGGTCCCATGGCCACCATGACCGATGCCGAACGAGATGCGTTCCTACTCGAAAAGCGCCTGGGCAACCTGGCGATCGGGCGCGAGGGAACGGGTCCGTTGCTTGCGCCCATCTGGTACCAGTACACGCCCGGCGGGACCATCGATGTCTGCATGTCGGGCTCGTCGGCCAAGGCACGGCGGTTGCGAGCCGAGGGGCGGGCGTCGATGCTGGTGAGCGACGAACGCTTCCCCTACCGGTACGTTTCCGTCGAGGGCCCGGTGAGCATCGATGTCCTGGGTGACCGGACCTTCGCCGCCATCGAATCCATGGCCGCCCGGTACTTCGGCGCCGAAGGCGGCAAGCGCTACGCCGAGCAGTTTGCGACCGAGGACGAGATCATGATGCACCTCACTCCCGAGCGGTGGCGCACCGAGGTCCTCGGCTGACCCACGTCGGACCCGCCCTCGGCCAACCGTGTGCAGTTCCACCCCGCCGAGAGGTGCGCAGTGCACGCGGTTTCGACCTTGGGGGGTCCCTTGGTTACCGTGGGGTCATGACAGATCTCTCGACAGCGCAAGCGCCCGACGACGCTCGGCCCGACGACACGATCTTGACCGCCACGGTCGACGTGCTCATCGTCGGTGCGGGTATCTCGGGCGTCGGCGGTGCCTACCACCTCCAGGCGCAGTGCCCGGACAAGTCGTTCGTCGTGCTCGAGACCCAAGCCGACTTCGGCGGCACCTGGCGGACGCACACCTATCCGGGCATCCGCTCCGACAGCGACCTGTACACCTTCGGCTACCGGTTCAAGCCGTGGACCGGTGCGCCGATTGCGACGGCCGAAGAGATCCTGCGCTACATGGGCGAGGTGATCGACGAGCACCACCTCGATCAGAACATTCGCTATCAGCACCGAATCGACACCGCGGTCTGGTCGACCGAGCAGGCGCGGTGGCTCGTGACGGGGCAGCGAACCGACACCGGTGATCCGTTCGTCTACGCCGCCAACTTCCTGTGGATGTGCCAGGGCTACTACCGCCACACCGAGGGGTATACCCCCGAGTGGCCCGGCATGGAGCAGTTCACCGGGGAGATCGTCCATCCGCAGAACTGGCCGGCCGACCTCGACTACACAGGGAAGCGAATCGTGGTCATCGGATCCGGCGCTACGGCCGCCACCCTCATCCCGGCGATGGCGCCACTGGCCGAGCACGTCACCATGCTGCAGCGGTCGCCGACGTACTTCGTGACCGGACGAAACGCCAACGAACTGGCCGATACGTTGCGTGCGCTCGAGATCCCCGACGAGTGGACCCACGAGATCGTCCGACGCAAGATCCTGCACGATCAGGCGTTGATCACTCGGATGTCGTTCGATGATCCCGACACGCTGAAGGCCGAGCTTCGCAAGGGCATCGTCGACATCCTGGGGGAGGACGCGGACATCGAGACGCATTTCACCCCGTCGTACCGCCCGTGGCGCCAACGCATCGCCTTCGTCCCTGACGGGGACCTCTTCCACGCAGTCAAGAACGGCAAGGCATCCGTCGTCACCGACGAGATCGAGACCTTCACGCCCCACGGAATTGCGCTGGCGTCGGGGAAGACGCTCGAGGCCGACATCATCGTCACCGCAACCGGGTTCAACCTCAACGTTCTTGGCGACATTGCCTTCACGGTCGACGGCGTACCGCTCGACTTCTCCCAGTCGGTCACCTACCACGGCACGATGTTCACCGACGTTCCCAACATGGCCTGGGTCTTCGGATACTTCCGGGCGAGCTGGACGCTGCGCGCCGATCTCATCGCCGACTTCGTGTGTCGACTGCTCAAACACATGGATGCGAAGGGCGCCAAGATCGTCGTGCCCGAACTACGCGACGAGGATCAGACGATGTCGCTGCTTCCGTGGGTCGACCCGGAGAATTTCAACCCCGGTTACCTCATGCGAGGCATGCATCTTCTGCCAAAGCAGGGCGACCGTGAACCGTGGCGCCACACCCAGGACTACTGGACCGAGAAGAACGAACTGCCGCTCATCGACCTGGACGACGGCGCACTGCACTTCGCCTGATCCCTCACGTCAGGCTTCACGTGAGTCCGAGGAGCGTCGCCGATTGGGCCAGCGTGGCGCGCGCTCTGGCTTCGAGCTGCGCGTCGGTGGCCGAGGCGACCGGATGGTCGATGACGACAAAGGGATAGCCGGCCAGACCCAGAGCGGACGCCATGAGTTCGGCCCCGCTGACGAACGCGTCGGTCATGATGCCGATGCCCGGCGTGCCGACCCGTTCGGCGCTGATGGCGTCGTGCAAACTGCACGACGAGCAACTGCCTCAATCGCCGAGGCCGGCGAACATGACCGCCCAGCCGGCCGAGGCGTTGATCAGCTCGGCTTCGGCCGGCGCCGAGTAGTTCGACTTGGTCAGGCGAACCACCTCGGCGACGCCCCACTCCTCTCGGAGCATCCGTTCCAGATGGTCGAAGAACGGGCGGGTGCTCTGCTTGCCGTTGGAGATGACGCCGACCGTCGCCCCTCGCAAGCTCAGCGGTCGGGGCGCCAGAGCGAAGGCCTCGGCGTCTTCTTCGAACGTGGGGTCGAGCACAGTGATCATCGGCGGGACATCCTGAGGTTCAGCAATCGAGGCACACGCCGACGCCGGCGGTGACGGCGGCCGATTTGGGTCCGAGCCATGGCGGAATGACGGCGGCGAAGCCGCCCGCCTCGCCACCGGCAGCGACGACGAGCAGATGGTCGGGAGAGGGGAGGGCTCGGTAGTCGAAGTCCCGATTCTTGTCGTTGACGACCGCCGCCTTGCCGACGGCGATCCAGTCGGAACGCTTGACGACCGCGTGCTCGAAGACGAACTGACGGAGATCGGCCTTGGACCAGCCGGCGTCGTGGAAGACCTGGCGAAGCTGGGGTGGCACGATCAGGGCGTAGTTCCCGGCCCAGATCGAGTAGTGCAACATCGTGGCCTTGATCTCCGACACGATCGTCGTGGCCAACTCGACCGGATCGGTGGTCCACTCGTTCATGATCTGGCGGGGACCGGACGCAGCGAACGCCGTGACCGACGATGTGTCCTCGGGTACTCCGCGTTCGAAGCCGAGCGGGAGCCAGGGAGCGGCACCTTCCTCGTCCTCGGCGAGGCACCACGAGATCTTCCCTGGGTGCCCCAGAGTCGACCGGTCCAGGGCGCCGGGGCGGGCTTCCAGAAGGTTGCGCAGGACGAGGCGGACGGCACGTCCGATGCAGATCGACGCCCGATCGGGGCTGGAGAGCGCGGAGAACGTCGAGGACATCTGGAGGAGGTGGCGCACGGGGCCGCTCACGACCAACAGGATGGCGCAGCCTCCGGTCGACGCGGTGGCGCCGTGCACCAGGAGTTCGGGTGTGCAGACGGCCTCGACTGCGGCCACGACGACCGGGAAATCGGGCGGTAGGCATCCGGCGAGGACGGCGTTGATTGCGACCTTCTCTGCGGTGAGCGGGCGGGACTTCACGCTCTCGACACCGACGACGTGGTCGGCGGGAAAGCCGCCCCACTCGAGCATGGCACGCACTCGTTCGGGGGTCGGCGCCACGATCGGGAGGCCATCGGTCCATCCGCGATCGTGGAAGTACTGCTGGACGGCATCGTCGTCGACCAGCTCGACGCGAGCGGAACCGAACGCTTGGGAGACGGTGGGCACCTTCTCGTTGTAGCGGTTGGGTGGGCTCGCGTCGAGCGGCGGTCGGGAAAGCTTGGCGTTCGGCCCGAGGCGTCGCCGTCAGCGAGTGAGGTTCAGCATCGAGTCGACGAGCTCAGCCGGTCGGGCTCGGTCCGAGGTGAACATGTGCATCATCTGCTTGTTGCGCGACGCAGAGGTGAGGTAGAAGCGCTCGTAGAGGAACCCGCGCCCGGCCAGGTTGGAGCCGACGAAATCCCAGGCCATGCGGAAGAGGGCAGAGCGGGCCTCGGCCGACGTGTCATCGGCGCCCAGCAACATCTCGTCGATGAGCGGCCGAAGCTCGGGGTCGTCGAGCTGGCGGCGAGCCGGCGTCGTCAGGAGGTTGTGCCCGCCGATGAGGGTGATGATCTCGTTGACGCGCGGCATCCACAGGGCGAGAAGTGCTCGCATCGGGTCGAGCGGGCGACCGTTGGGGAACCAGACCCCATCGCTCTCGCGTTCGAACGCCTGCTCGACCGAGAGCTCGAGAGCGCTGCGGGTGACCTCGACATAGCAGGCCAGCTCGCCCAGCATCTCGGTGGTCGCCGGGCTGTAGTCGCCGATCATCTCGGCCATGCGAGTGGCCAGGCCGTACGCGAACTGCAGCTTGGTCAACGCCCGAGTCGTCGACTGGGTGGTCATGTTGATGATGTAGCCGGTCTCGCGAATCGAGTTGTAGATGTCGACATCGCCGTCGAGGAAGATCCGGTCCCACGGCACGAGGACGTCGTCGAACATGCAGAACGCGTCCTGCTCGTCGAACCGCGAGGAGAGCGGCTTGTCGAACGCGTCAGCGCCCACGGCCGAGGCGGAGTCACGGCAGAGGAACTTGAGGCCCGGCGTGTCGAGCGGAATGGCAAAGGCAAGGGCGTACTCCTCGGCGCCTGGAGGAATGGGCAGCGCGGGGTACACCGTGGTCTCGTCGGCGAACGGCGCAAGGGTCGCAAGCACTCGGCCACCTCGGACGATGATGCCGTCGGCGGTTTCGCCGACCTTGCGAATGGTGACCTGGTTGCCGAGGATCTGCGTATCGGTGCGCTTGTCGACGGTCGGCTGGATGATGGTGTGGGTCAGCGAGATGTCGTCTCGGGCCAGCTTCTTCTGATAGTTCACCAGGTTCTGCGCCCCTTGCTCGTTCTGACCTGCCGCTCCGGCCCATACCGACGGCGCCGAGGCGAAGCCCGAGAACTTCATGTTCATGTAGTCGGGGGTGCGACCCATCAGTCCGACGGTGCCTTCGGACAGGCGGACGAGGCCTTGGTGCCGACGACGGATGTCCTCGTGTGAGCGCGGAATCATGTGGCTGATGTTGATGGCCTCCCCGGTCTCGGGGTCGGGCACGAGGCACTCGTCGGCGAACTCGTGTTGGCGATCGAAGATGGAGGCAAGCGATTGGGCCGCACCGGTCAGCTTCGGGTGTTGGGTGACGTCGGCGATGCGTTCGCCGTCCACCCAGATCGCCCGGCTGGTCTTCTGGAGGCCTTCGAGGAATTGACTACCGGTACGTGCGCCCACAGCGCGGCTCCCTTTGGTTGTTCGATCTGGTTCATTGATCTGGTTGGTTGGTCGGGCTTGTTCTCATGCAGTGCAGGCTTTACCGTAGTGATGACTACGGAGAAAGAAAAGCGAAAAGAGGTGAAGACTTGAGTCCGAGAACCGATCGACGAAGCCGCCAGGGGCTGGAATCCCGTCAGCGCATCATCGACGCCACCTTCGCCATCGCCAACGAACTCGGCTATCAGGGCACGTCGATCGCCAAGGTGTCGGCGCGGTCGGGCTTGCCCGCCAGTTCGGTGTACTGGCATTTCGCCGACAAGGACGAGCTGTTCGCCGAGATGCTCCAATCGAGCTTCGACCAGTGGAACGAGGCGATGCCGAGCTGGGACTCGTCACCTGCCGGCGGGCCGGATGGTCCCAGTCGTCACGAAGTGGTGACACACCAGCTGCGCTCGGCCGTGGCCAGTATCAGTACCAGTCCCGAGTTCTGGCGCCTGGGCCTGATGCTGGCGCTCGAGCGGCAGGCCATCGAGCCCGTTGCCCGCAAGCGTTTCGTCGAGATCAGACGTTTGGTGCTCGAGACGCTCGCCGCCTTCTGGGTCTCCTCGTTGCCGCCGAGCGTCATCGAACGTTCGCCCGGCCTCCCGGAGTTGCTGGCCCGGTTCACCATGGCGACGACCGATGGCATCTTCATCTCTGCCCAGGTCGACAGCCCGTACGAGCTGTCGATGCTCGCCGATCTGTTGGCCGATTCCCTCGAAGCCGCCGCAACCCGCTTGGTCTGACCCCTCACCGGGACCACCCACCGCCGTTCTTTGAAGCGTTAGCCACGTCAGGCGTGGCTGACGCGGCAAATTTCGGGAGGGAGGGGGGTTTCGGTCGGCTGGGGTCGCGTGTCGGCTACGGTCTCCGGTGATGTGTGGTCGGTACGTTTCGGCATCGCCGCCCGAGGAGCTGGCCCGGTACTTCGGGGCGACGCCTCCGGCGGAAGCACTGCCCGACAACTACAACGTCGCGCCGACTGACAAGGTGTACGCCGTGCGGGCGCGGGACGGGCACCGTGCGGTGGAGGTGCTTCGGTGGGGCCTCGTGCCGTTCTGGGCCAAGGATGTGAAGATCGCCTCGAAGATGATCAACGCGAGAAGCGAGACCGTCGCCGAGAAGCCGGCGTTCCGGCGGGCGTTCCAAGCCAAGCGCTGCCTGCTTCCCGCCACCGGCTTCTACGAATGGAAGACCCTCGAAGCAGTGCCGGGATCGAAGCCTCGGAAACAGCCGTACTTCATCAGACGTGCGGACGGCGAGCCGTTGGTGATGGCCGGGCTCTGGGAACGTTGGTACCAGAAGGCGAGCGACGGATCGGACCTTCCGGGGGTCGAGCCGCTCGAGACCTGCACGGTCCTGACGACCGCGGCGAACTCGACGATGCGGCCGATACACGACCGCATGCCGGTGTTCATTCCGGCCTCGGCCTGGGATGCATGGCTCGATCCCGGCTCGGACACAACGACGCTCCGGCGTCTGCTCGTGCCGGCTCCAGACGAGCTACTCAGCCTCTATCCGGTGACCACTGCCGTCAACAACGTTCGGAACCGCGGCCCCGAACTCCTGGAACCCGCGGAGCCTGAAGGCTCGCCGTGAGTCAGGTCCCGGCTCGCCGTCAGATCCGGCGGCAGGTCCTGCGGGTGCAGTCCCGACTCGAATCGGGGACGAGTGATCGTTGGTTCCCGGTCGCGCTCGCCGTGGGGATCGCTGCCATCTTCGCCGCGTTGGCGATGACGCGCTATCGATCACTCGACGCCGGTTCCGACCTCGCTGGGTACACGCAAGCCCTCCACCTCATCACCGAAGGGCTGCGGCCCGAAGCCTCGCTCATCGGCCCCGACATCCACCTCCTCGAGCTCCACTGGTCCTTCGTGCTGTACCCGCTCGCCGGCCTGGCGTTGCTGGCGCCGGCGGCCGAGGTGCTGCTGGTGGCCCAGTCCGTTCTGCTGGGCCTTGCCGTCATTCCCTTGTGGTCGCTCGCTCGTAGCGTCGCCCACCTCCGGTTCGGTGCCTCCCTCGCGGTCGTGCTTGCCTACGCCTTCCATCCCGGGATCCACGCGTTGGCGGTCAACGATTTCCATCCCGAGGCGTTGGCCATGCCGGGATTGCTGGGCCTCGCCTACTTCGGCTCGAGACGCCGATGGGTCGCCTATTGGTTCTGCATCGCCTTCGTCCTTGCCTGTCGAGCCGATCTCGGCATCACGGTGGCGCTCTGGGGCTTCGTGCTGCTGAGCGACGGCGAACGACGAACCGGACTGTGGACGCTGGGTATCGGAACGCTTTGGTCGCTCGGGCTGCTCTTGGTGCTCCAGCCGTTGGTCAGCGGGGGAGCGCTCGGCCAGTACGGCGAGTACGGCGACTCGCTCGGGGCGTTCTTCACCACGGCGCTGGGTCATCCGGTGCAGTTCTTGCAGGACCTGACGGCCCGGCCGAACGTCACCCTTCTGGTGAGCCTCCTGGCGCCGCTGATCTTCCTCCCGCTGCTGTCGCTCAAGCACTTGCTGCCGGCGCTGCCGTTGGGCGCGGTGTATCTGATCACCGACTTGGGCGATACGCCGTTCGCCGAGCGGACCTCGATGCTTCTGGCGTTCGTCTTCATCGCAGGGGTGTTCGCCCTGCAGCGCCTGGGGAATCAGGGTGTCGACCGGGTGTTCGTCGACGGGCGCCTCCAGGCCACTCTGGTCGTCGCCGCACTGCTGGCCTTCGTCGATGCCTCGCCGATCTCGCCGTACGAGCAGCCGTGGGAGTGGTCGGCATCCGACCCGATCGACGACTCGGTCCGCGAGGCCGTCGCGCTACTCGGACCCGATGACGCCGTCCGAAGTTCGCGGTCGGCTCTCGCCACGATCGCTGAGCGCCCATGGATCCACGAGCTGGACCCCAACGAGCAGCCTCAGGTTGCGTTTGCCGTCTTCCGGGTGCGGGCTGTGCTGATCGACGAGCGTCACCTGCCGAGCCTCGGCGCGGAAGATCGCCTCGATCAACGGCGGGCGTTTGCCGAGGCGATGGCCCAACAGGGTTACCTGCTGCGCTTCAACGATCCGGCCAAGGGCGTGTTCCTGTTCTACCGGCCCTGAGCGGCGTGACTGGTTGGCGCCGGGGTCTCCGTTAGCATCACCGGGTGGGCCTGACCATCGAGCGTCGAGATCTTGCGACCTGGCCCAACCTCATCACCCTGTTGCGCCTGTGCTGCATCCCGGTGTTCGTGTGGCTCCTCGTGCCGCGGGAACAGCGCGCTGCTGCCGCCTGGCTGCTCGGAGCGCTGGGCGCCACCGATTGGGTCGACGGCTGGGTGGCTCGCCGGTTCAACCAGGTGAGCGAGTTCGGCAAGCTCTTCGATCCAACTGTCGACCGCCTCATGTTCCTGGTCGCCATCCCCTTGATCCTCGTCGATGGTTCGGCGCCGATCTGGGTGGGAGTCGCGGTGCTCCTGCGGGAGGGGCTGGTCGCCTTGGCCGCGGTGTATCTCGGGTCTCGCGGGGTACCTCGATTCGATGTCACGAACGAAGGCAAGACCGGCGCGTTCCTGCTGATGTTCGCGTTCCCGATGTTCCTCGGCTCCCACAGCACGCTTTCCTATGCGCCGACCCTCGGCTGGCTGGCTTGGGTGTTCGCATTGCCTGGCATTGCGTACAGCTGGTACTCCCTGGTGTTCCAATACTGGCCGGCAGCCCGCAGGGGTATGGCATGACCGACCACGATGGGGAGAATCCGGCAAACGCCGTCGCTCGTCAGATACCGTCTTGCAGATGAACACGCCTGAGGATCTTCGTTACTCAGCCGATCACGAATGGGTCAGGCTCGAACCGGACGGACGAGTCCGTGTCGGAATTACCGACTACGCACAGGACGCGCTCGGCGACGTCGTCTACGTCGAACTTCCCGAGGTCGGCGTCGCGGTGACACACGGCGGGCCGATGTCCGAAGTCGAGTCGACCAAGTCGGTCTCCGACGTCTACGCCCCCGTCGACGGCACGGTCGTCGAGGTCAACACCGAACTCGTCGACGCGCCGGAACGGGTCAACGAGGATCCCTACGGGGACGGCTGGATCTCCGTCATCGAGCTGGCCGAGGGCGCGTCGCTCGACCACCTCATCAGCGCGGCGGCCTACCGGGAACTGACCGAAGGCTGACCGTTGGACTCGCGTTGCGGCAACTGTGGGTACGAGAATCCGCTGGGAGCGAACTTCTGCATGTCGTGCGGACGCCAACTCGTCCGCCACATCGGCGAGCACAGCACCGCAACGCACGACGCGGCGTCGGATCCAACGCTCGACACACCCACGGTGTCCGACGCGACGGGGGAGACGCCGGTCGCCATGCTGGTCGTGCGTCAGGGTCCCAAGCGAGGCAGCCGTATTGCGCTCGACTCCGACAAGACGTCCATCGGCCGTCATCCCGACTCCGACATCTTTCTCGATGACATCACGGTCTCGCGCCGCCACGCGGAGGTCACCCGGGTCGATGGCTCGTTCGAGGTGTCCGATGCCGGCAGTCTCAACGGAACCTATGTGAATCAGGTCCTGGTCGAGCGCGCCGTGCTGGCTGACGGCGACGAGGTGCAGATCGGGAAGTTCAAGCTGGTCTTCCTGGCCCTCGGAGATGACGCATGAGCCGGCATGATCCGGCGCACAACGGCGTCGGCCCCGACGAACACTGGTCGATCGGCGAAGTGCTGGCGCTCCTTCAGGAAGATTTCCCCGAGGTCACGATCTCGAAGATCCGCTTCCTCGAGAGCCAAGGTCTGATCAACCCGGAGCGCACTCCATCGGGGTACCGACGGTTCTACGAGACCGACTTCGACCGGATCCGCTGGATCCTCACCCAGCAACGCGACAACTACTTGCCCCTCAAGGTGATCCGAGATCGGCTGTTCTCCGGCGAGCCACTCGACGAGTTGACGTCCGATGCGGTCGAGCCGAGCGTGGTCGAGCAGAGTGTGGTCGAGCAGAGTGTGGTCGAGCAGAGTGTGGTCGAGCCGACTGCGCTCGAGGCCTTCCTGACCACGCCGTTGGTCGATCTGACGGACGGGGCGGCCGAACTGCAGGCAGTGCGTACCCGTGATGTGGCCGCGCTCTGGGATGAGCTGGCCTCCGATGTCGCTGCTGCGCTCATCGATCAGCCCGTCCGAGGGATGCGTCCTGAACCGGCCTTCGCGTCGGAGCATGCCATCGCCGTCGAATCGGGCATCCAGGTCGAACAGGCGGACGTCAACCAGGCGGAACCTGAACCAAGAGAGCCGGAGCAACCCGTGTCCGAACCCGCACCGTTGACTGCGTCGGATCTTCCGTCGGACCCCATCACCCGTGAGGAACTGGCGTCGTTGAGCGGATGCGATCAGGCGTTTCTGCACGAGCTCGAGCGATTCCGGCTCATCGAAGGTCAGAAGGTTGGTGGTTCGCTCCTGTTCGACCCTCGGGCGGTCACGATTGCCAAGCTCGCCGCCGCCTTCGGTGCCAGCGGGCTCGACCCGCGGCACCTCCGGACCTACCGCCTGGCCGCCGAACGCGAGGTCGGGCTCATCGCTCAGGTCATCGAGCCGGGGCTTCGCCGGCGCGATCCCGGGGCGCGGCGTGAGGTCTTCGCCCAGCTCGACGCCCTGACGGCGGCGTCGAGCGCATTGCATGCCGCGCTGGTCGACTCGGTGATCTCCGAACAGTTCCCCGACCGGTTGTTCTGAACGCTCAGGGCCCCGTCCTCTGCCTCGATCGCGAGCGACTGCGCGTCGTCGGAGTCAGCCCACTAGCGTGGAGCCATGACAGTCGAAATGGAGCTGGTCGGGGTTCGGGTCCAGATGCCCACCAACGCACCGATCCTGTTGCTTCGGGAGACCACCGGTCAGCGCAGAACCGTCCCGATCTACATTGGCGGGCCCGAGGCCCACGCCATCGATCTGGCGTTGTCGGGCACGCCGACCGCTCGGCCGATGACCCACGATCTTCTCACCACCATCATCAGCGGCCTCGGCTGCACCGTGGCCCAGGTCGTGGTCACCGAACTCCGCCAAGGTACGTTCTACGCCGAGCTCTCGGTGACCGACGCTGCCGGTGAGACCAAGGTGTTCTCGGCTCGGCCATCCGACGCCGTCGCAATCGCGGTTCGGGCCCAGGCGCCGATCTTTGCCGAAGAGGCACTCATCGAAGAGGCCGGCATCGAAGAGGAGCCCGTCGAGGACGAGGTCGAGGAGGAGGCGATGGTCGAAGAGCTTCGCAAATTCCTCGACCAGGCGAACCCCGACGATTTCAAGTCTTGACGGGCCCGATCTGGCTCAGCCGATCACGGCGGGGACGTCCAGGTCGGTGATGGCCGTTCCGATTCGCTCGATGCTGTTGGAGATCATCCGCGAGGTGACGGCATCGGGCGAGGTGCGTTGGGCGAGGAAGAGGACAGCGAGCCCGGGCAGTACATAACCGAGTCGGTAGCGTTCGAACGTCGTGGCGGGGTCGAGATTGCGCCCGGTTGCGTAGGTCTCGACGATCGCAGCCTCGTGCCGTCGGCGAGCTTCGACGGTGAGGCTCGTGCCGCACGCCCAAGCTACATCGGCCTCACCGAGCTGCACGGCCATCTGCTGCCAGTCGAACAAGACGACCTGCTCGTCAGGAGCGACCGCGAGGTTGTCGGCTCTCGGGTCGCCGTGACACAGCGTCGGCGACCCGGCGTTGGTGAAGGCCTCGACCAAGGGGTCGCGAAACTCGACCAGGCGTGAGAACGTCGGAACGAGTTCCTGATTCCCCCGGCGTGCGAGTGCCTCGAGGCCGGGGCGAAGCCCGTCGGCACCGAAGACGCTCGGGGCGGCACGGCGAACGGGCAGGTCGTCGAGGTCCGTAGCAGCGAACCGGTCGTGAAGTTGGCCCAGCGCCACCATCAACCGGCAGGCATCCGCAGGGTCCAGCCCTTCGTTCTGGTCGGGCATTCGGAACGCTCCGAGGTCCTCGAGCACGAACGAAGGGCCCCGCGGGTCGGAGTGATCGACGAGGTGACAGAACGGAGCCTTCGGCCGTGTGCCTGGTCGAAGCAGAACCTCGTAGGCCCACGCCTCTCGTTGATAGGCCCCGGATGCCGCGGGCCGCGTCGCCGTTCGGACCGTCCACGGGCAGTTTGACCACGACCGACGAGGGTCCCGACGGTGCCTCGACCTGCACCCGCCAAACCGTGCTGAAGACGCCTCTTGCACCGCTGGCGTCGGTCACGCGGAGCGCCTTCCACCCGGGAAGTCGCTCGACGAGTTCGCCGGCTCGTTTCGCCTCTTGATCGGGTTGGCCGGACGAGTGCTGCGTGGTCATACCTCAGTCTGCCAAGGAGAGCGTCGGCCACCGGGGTCGAGAAGGGGTTGCAAGGGTTGATTGACGAACTCGATCGGTCGCCGTATGGTTACTCTCGGTGGTTGCACCCCTGTAATTTCATGAGGGTAAGCAGGCCACCCGGTACCCACACCAGCCGCCCACCAGTCAACCGACCAGACGAACAGGACATCGTGAGCATCGAAGACAGCTTCTCGGGTAAGCGCACGGCGGAGATCGTCGGGATCACCTACCGGCAACTCGACTACTGGGCGCGCACCGATCTGGTCCGACCCTCGGTCACCGACGCTTCAGGCTCGGGCAGTCGCCGCCGGTACTCCTATCAGGATCTCCTCGAGCTCAAGGTCATCAAGACCCTGCTCGATGCCGGCATCCGGCTCGAGTCGGTGCGGGAGGCGTTCGAATTCCTTCGTGATCGATTGGGCGAGGATGTCAGCACCGCCAACCTCGTCATCAACGGAAGTCGCTCGGTCGTCGTGCGGAGCGGTGACGAGCTGATCGATTTGCTTCGCAAGGGTCAGGGTGTGCTCAACATCCTTCCGATGGCCGGCGTGAAGACCGAGATCGACGCCGCCATCGTCCAGCTCTATCCCGACCTCGCTGAGGGCTCGGTCAGCGCCGCTGCCCGCTAGCCCGGCGCCCGATCGCCTGGTCCCACAGCTGCGCCTGGTTCTTGCCCCGGCGCTTGGCCTCATAGAGTGCCTGATCGGCCCGGTCGAAGGTGTCGGCACTGGTCCGGCCCGCCTCGTGGAGGGCAACGCCGGCGCTCAGGGTTGGGGTCGGCCCGGCGGATCGGTGACGCTGGTAATCCCAGCCGTCGAGGATGCGGCGAGCGACGGCGAGCGGATCGGCATGGGCTCGGCGGGCGACGATGAGGAACTCATCGCCTCCGAGCCGGGCCGAGGTGTCGGAGTCCCGGAGGCAGGCTCGGAGATGGGCGCTGAGCGTCTGGAGGAGTTGGTCGCCCGCCGGGTGACCGAAGGTGTCGTTGATGGCTTTGAAGCCGTCGAGGTCGATGAGGACGAGGGCGTCTCCCGGCACCAACGACGCCAGTAAGGCGTCGGCGTGCCGCCGGTTGCCGATGCCCGTCAGTTCGTCGACCCGGGATGCCTCGGTGAGTTCGTGGATGAGGTAGAGGTGCTCGATGGCGATGCCGATCTGAACGCCGAACAGGCGGGCCAAATCGAGCGTGTAGACCGGATCGTCGGGCGCAATCGGGTAGGCCAGCACTGCACCCGCCGGGGCATCCTTGGCTGGAAGGGGGAGCACGAGCATGGTGGCGCCTTCGCGGGTGGGCACGAAGGTGGGTTGGTCGCCCTGAATGGCCTCGGCCACCAGGCGCGCCACGTCGCTGGTGGGATCGTGGGGTGAAGGGGGTCCATCGGTGACGGGAATGAGGCGGTCGTCCCGGTCGCGGAGCACGACGGTCGTGCGATCGACCTCGAAGATCTCACGGGCGGCACCGGCGACCTGACGGGCGGCGGCCTCGATGCTGCTCGGTCGGCTGAATCGGCGTAGGACGTGTTCCAGGCGGGCGAATCGCTCGGCCCGGCGTCGGTTGAGCTGGCTGGCCTCGTCGGTCCGATCGTGCAGCAGGCTGACGAGTTCGGCCAACAGGGCCGACGCCGGGACGGCCACCAGCGGCAAGGCGAGGCCGAGGCGTTCGGGTTCTCGCCAGTACGCAACCAGCAGGGCCAGGAGCACGACCGGGCTGAGGGCCAGCGACATGCCCGGGTTCGAGACGAAACCGACGTAGGTCATGACCAGCGCGGCGAAGGTCGCCAGGCCGACGGGGGCGCCGGGGGAGCGGTCGATGTCGGCGCCGAAGATGGCAATACCGAGGGTGACGATCACCAAGGCCGCAGGCAGGAGCCGGTAGGACGGCCGAATGCGGTCCCAGGGAATGAACCAGTTCACGACCGATCCGGCCAGGAGCATCAGCCCGAGCACCGACAACAGGCGTGGTGGCGCGACAGGGCGAGTCAAACCGTCGAGCACGACCAGCAGGCCGCAGGCGCCGAGAAGCGCAGCGGCCGCGGTCGACCATCTCCTACGCCATAGTCGCTCCGCCATTACCTTTCTTTCCGCCACCGTCCCGAACCACACCGGCCTGACTGTTCGTGCTGGTCAACACACCGACCCGCCACCATCTGTGCATGGAACCTTACCCTACGTGAAATCAACAACGAACAAGGGGATGCACCCAGAGGTGCCGGAACACGCTCGGGATCAGGTGGGTGGCTCGGCATCGGCGGTCAGCGGGCCGACATGCGCGGCATCGTTGAACGAACGGATGACCCACTCGTCGTCGGAGACGACGAGATGGGCGATGGCCCCGTTGCGGGTGCCGTTGAAGATGAAGGGGTTCACGCCGGCGGCGAAGGCGATGAGCGCACCGATCGTGCCTCCGTGCGCGAACGCCGCAACGATCTCGTCGGGGTGGTTGGCTGCGATGCGTCGGACGGCCGCGACGGTGCGGTCGGTCAGCTGCTGGTTGGTCTCGGCGCCGGGAACCCGGCCCCATTCGCGTTCGGCTCGCATGGCCACGATGGCCGGGTGGCCTTCGGCTGCCATCTGGCGGAAGCGGCCTCCTTCGCCGTCGCCCAGATGAATCTCTCGGAGGTCGGGCTCGACTCGGGGAACCAGACCGAGCGCCTCAGCCAGCGGCGCGGCCGTCTGATGGGTGCGTTGAAGACTGGTGACGTAGAGCGCCGACAGCTGCTCGTGACGGAGCCGGTCCCGAACCTGCTGCGCCTGGAAGACCCCGAGCGGTGAGAGCGGCGGGTCTCCCTGTCCATCGGCCAACGGAAACGGTTGGCCTTCGACGTACGCGGCCGACTGACCGTGGCGGACGAGAATGATCTGACATGCCCCCGGTGGGGGTTCGAAGAAGGTTTGGGGATACGTCTTGGGGCTTGGGGTTGGCTCGGGTTCGGGCGTCACGGCTGCGACAGTACCGGAACCCCGGCGGGCCCGACGTACGCTGAGCCGATGTCCGACCTCGCGCTCGTCCAGACTGCATGTTTCCCCAACCGCCGGTAGCCGATCAGCGCCCCGTCGAGCGAGCCCTCTGGGGTGCGGCGGTCGTCGACGAATACCAGTGGCTTCGCGACCGGGAAGATCCAGAGGTGGTGGCGCTGCTCGAGGCCGAGAACGCGCACACCGAGGCGATCCTCGAGCCGACCAAGGTTCTGCAGCAACAGTTGTTCGACGAGATCCGCTCGCGGGTGAAGGAGACCGACCTTTCGGTCCCGGTGGTGAAGGATGGCTGGTCGTACTACAGCCGGACCGTCGAAGGGTCGCCCTACGGGATTCATTGCCGCCGCTTCGTCGGGCTCGATGCGGACCCGGTTGCGGTTGCGCTCTCGACCGGTACCCCGAGCGGAACCGAGCCGAACGCCGACGAAGCGCCCCTGGGGTGGGGACCCGAAGAGGTCCTTCTCGACGAGAACGTCGAAGCCGGCCCGACGAGTGAGGACGACGAGGGCTACTTCGAGATCGGGGTCTTCGAGGTGACTCCCGATCACCGGATCCTGGCCTGGGCCGACGACCGAACCGGGGACGAACGCTTCACCCTTCGGTTCCGTGATCTCGACACCGGGCTCGATCGTGACGTGCACATCGACGGCGTTTCGTACGGATCAGCGTGGGCAACCGACAACGAGACGTTGCTGTACGTACGGCCCGATGACGCCAACCGGCCCTATCAGGTGTGGCGTCATCGACTGGGAACCGACCCGTCGTCCGATGTCTTGGTGTTCCAGGAGGACGACGAGCGTTTCTTCGTCGGCATCGGCCGGGACCGCGACGATTCCTACCTCTACCTCGGCTGCTCGTCCTCGATCACCGACGAAGTGTGGCTCCTACCCGCCGACCAGCCGGACGCCGAGCCGGTTTGTGTCGAGCCCCGCCAGGACGGAATCGAATACGCAGTGGCCCACCACCGGGGAACCTTCCTGGTGCTCACCAACGCCGACGCCGAGAACTTCCGGATCATGACGACCACGCCCGAAGCGCTGGGCCGACCGCATTGGGTGGAGCTCGTTGCTCACCGTCCCGACGTCATGCTGACCGGCTTCGACGTGCTCGACTCGCACCTGATCCTGTTCGAGCGGACCGAGGGCGTGACCCGTATGAGTTCGCGCCGATGGACTGACGGGCACTATCAGACGCTCGCCCAGCCCGAGGACGTCTACACCGTCTGGCCCGGCGCCAACCCCGAGTCCTCGGCGACCGTGTACCGCTACGGGTACAGCTCGATGGTCACTCCACCGGCGGTGTTCATCGTCGACGTCGACACCGGCGACCGCCGCCTGCTCCGCCAAACCGAGGTGCTGGGTGGCTTCGACCCCGGCCAGTATCGGACGGAGCGCACGTGGGCAACCGCCGACGATGGCACGCAGATCCCGATGAGCCTGGTCTGGAGGGCCGATCGACCGGAGGGTCCCGGTCCCTGCCTGCTCTATGGATACGGCGCCTACGAGAGTTCGGTCGACCCGACGTTCTCGTCGGCCAGGCTGTCGCTGCTCGATCGCGGCTTCGTGTTCGCCATCGCCCACGTCCGAGGCGGGGGTGAGATGGGGAGGCAGTGGTACCTCAACGGGAAGCTGGCGAACAAGGTCAACACCTTCACCGACACCGTCGCGTGTGCCCGTCACCTGATCGACGGCGGGTGGACCGAACCTGGCCTCCTCGCGCTGCGTGGCGGGTCGGCCGGGGGCCTGTTGGTGGGGGCCGTCTTGAATCAGGCTCCGGAGCTCTTCGGCGCTGCGGTCGCCCAGGTGCCGTTCGTGGACGTCGTGAACACGATGCTCGACCCGAGCCTTCCGCTCACGGTCACCGAGTGGGAGGAGTGGGGGAACCCCGCCGCGTCGGCCGACGTCTACGAGACCATGACCGGATACGCGCCCTATGAGAACATCGACCGTCGGCCGTACCCCGCCATCCTCGCCACCGGCGGGCTCACCGATCCTCGCGTCGGCTTCTGGGAACCCACCAAGTGGGTGCAGCGCCTGCGGCGCCACACCTCGACGGACCGCCCCATCCTCCTGTGGACCGACATGGGCGCAGGGCACGGCGGCCCAACCGGCCGGTACGCGGGCTGGAAGGACGAGGCTCGGGTGTTGGCGTTCATCGTGTGGGCGCTCGAACGGGAGACCTCGTCATGGATCGAGTCGTCATGGATCGAGTGGTCATGGATCGAGTGGTCGTGATCGAGTCACGTCGACAGATTCAGGTGCGTGGCGTCGGCAGGGAGAGCCGGCCACCCGACCTCGCCGTCATCACCGTCGGGGTGGAAACCCGGTCGGGGACGGCCGGAGCCGCGCTGGCCGCCAACAACAGCGCGGCGGCTTCGACCTTGTCGGTTCTCCGGGCCCACGGCATCGATGCGGCCGATATCCAGACGAGTCAGATCAACGTGCACCCCGACTACGACCACACGACCGGGCGGGCAGTGGGTTACGTGGTGAGCAATCAACTCCGCGTGAAGATCCGTGCGCTCAACGCCGCTGGATCGGTCCTCGATGCGGTGGCGGCTGCCGCCGGTGACAGCGTCCGTATCCACGGTCTGCAGTTCGAGCTGACCGATCGAAGTGGAGCCGAGCGAGTGGCTCGGGCTGCTGCGGTGGCCGATGCTCGGGATCAGGCCGAACAATTGTCGGGCGCGGCCGGCGTCGGGCTCGGACCGCTGCTGAGCATCAGCACCGTCCGCGTCGCCAACGAGGCGTTCCCTTCCCCGATGTTCGCCGCCCGCAGCACCGCTCGCGAAACCCTGCCCGTCGAGGGGGGATCGATCGATGTCTCCGTCGAGGTCGACCTGATCTACGAGATCACCGATCCGCCTCGGGACCGGCCATGACGAACGACCGGGCTTGATCCGTTCCCCAATCGGCCGACAGGACGTGTAGGGTCCCAGTCATCGGGACGCACCAGGAGGTAGTGCCGTCAACAAGTCTGAGTACGACCGTCGGTTGGCCGCTTACGAGAGCGGCATGGCCGAGCTGCAAGAGCAGCTGAAGCTGATGGAGGAGGAGGTCGTCAGCCTCCGCCGTCGGCTTCAAGACGCGCCGAAGCGCGTACGCACCCTGGAAGAACGGCTCCTCGACACCAAGGGGCAGTTGGCCCAGGCCGTCAGCCAGAACGAGAAACTCACCTACACCCTCCGCGAGGCGCGCGAGCACATCGCCGCCCTGCGCGAAGAGGTCGAGAAGCTCACCCATCCGCCGAACTCCTACGGCACGTTCCTCACGACCAACGACGACGAGACCATCGACGTCTTCACCAGCGGGCGCAAGATGCGCGTCGAGCTCCACCCCGCCATCGACCGCGTCGAGTTGGTACGCGGAGCCGAGGTCGTGCTCAACGAGTCGTTGAACGTCGTGCGGGTTCGCGGGCCGGAACGTTCCGGTGAGGTCGTGCAGATCAAGGAAATGCTGGCCGACCGCACTCGTGCGGTCATCGTCGGGCGCGCCGACGAAGAGCGCGTCGTCGAATTGGCCGAGTACCTGGTCGGTGTCGGTATCCGCGCCGGCGACTCCATGCTGCTCGAAGGTCGCTCGAACCTGCTGATCGAAAAGCTGCCCAAGGCCGAGGTCGAGGACCTCGTGCTCGAAGAGGTGCCCGACGTGTCCTATGAGGACATCGGAGGCCTCGACGACCAGATCGAGACCATCAAGGACTCCGTCGAGCTTCCCTTCCTCCACGCCGACCTCTACCTCGAGCACGAGCTCCCTGCGCCCAAGGGCATCCTGCTCTACGGCCCTCCGGGCTGTGGCAAGACGCTCATCGCCAAAGCGGTCGCCAACTCCCTGGCCAAGAAGGTGGCCGAGGTCTCGGGCGACGCCGAAGCCAAGAGCTTCTTCCTGAACATCAAGGGACCGGAGCTGCTCAACAAGTACGTCGGCGAAACCGAGCGGCAGATCCGCCTCATCTTCCAGCGAGCCCGGGAGAAGTCCGAAGAGGGCATGCCCGTCATCATCTTCTTCGACGAGATGGAATCGTTGTTCCGTACGCCGCGGCAGTGGGATCAGTTCCGACATCGAGAGCACGATCGTGCCCCAGTTGCTGGCCGAGATCGATGGTGTCGAGAGCCTCAAGAACACCATCGTCATCGGTGCCTCCAATCGCGAGGACCTCATCGACCCCGCCATTCTGCGGCCGGGACGACTCGACGTGAAGATCAAGATCGAGCGACCGAATCAGAAGGCCGCCAAGTCGATCTTCTCCCGCTACCTCACCACCGACCTGCCCCTGCATGCCGGTGAATTGTCCGACTCGGTCAGCCGGGCCGACGCCGTGTCGGCCATGGTCGACCGTGCGGTCGAGTTCATGTACCGGGCCGACGACGACACCAAGTTCCTCGAGGTCACCTACCAGAACGGTGACAAGGAAGTCCTGTACTTCCGGGACTTCTCGTCGGGCGCCATGATCGAGAACATCGTCCGGCGAGCCAAGAAGATTGCCATCAAACGCTTCCTCGAGTCGGGGGAGAAGGGCATCATGTCCGACGACCTCCTGGCCGCAGTCACCCAGGAGTTCAAGGAGCAGGAAGACCTGCCGAACACCTCGAATCCCGACGACTGGGCCAAGATCTCGGGCAAGAAGGGCGAACGCATCGTGTACGTCCGCACCCTCATCTCCAACGGCATGTCCCAAGAAGGCGGCCGGGCGATCGAACAGGTCGCAACCGGTCAGTACCTCTAGCCTCTAGGCTGCCGGCGTGGCAGTCCCCAAGGTCGTCGGCATAGAGACCGAACTCGGCATCATGGTCCGCGGTACCAGCGAGTGGAACCCGGTCTCGGCGTCGTCGTTGCTGATCAACGCCTACGTCGGCGGCATCACCGGATCGGTCGATGCCCGCTCGGCGTCGGTTGCGTGGGACTTCATCGACGAGACACCGGGCGCCGATGCTCGAGACCTCATGCCGATCGAGTTCGCCCTCCCCCCCGAGGTCGAGACCCACCTGGTCAACTCGGTGCTCACCAACGGTGCCCGGTACTACGTCGACCACGCCCATCCCGAGATCTCGACGCCCGAGTGCCGTGACGCCTTGTCGCTGGTCTGTTTCGATCGGGCGGCCGAACTGATCGCCATCGACTCGATGACTCGAGCGAACGCCGTGCTGCCCGATGGCCAGGAGATGGTCCTGTACAAGGACAACACCGACCGGAAGGGCAACGCCTACGGTTGCCACGAGAATTTCCTGCTCGACCGGGCCACTCCGTTCGGCCAGATCATTTTGGCGGCCACCACCCATTTCGTCACCCGTCAGATCTTCACCGGTGCCGGCAAGGTGGGCAGCGAACTGCCGGGCGTCGGCTCGGACCGCGTGCCCTATCAGCTCACCCAACGAGCCGAACACTTCGAGGAAGAAGTCGGCCTGGAGACCACGCTGAAGCGGCCCATCGTCAATACCCGGGACGAACCGCACGCAGACAGCCAGCGGTACCGGCGGCTGCACGTCATCGTCGGCGACGCCAACATGTCCCAGGTCGCCACCTTCATCAAGATCGGCACCACGTCCGTCCTCTTCGCCATGCTCGAGGACGGCATGCTGACCCAGATCCCGTTGGCCGATCCGGTGCCGGCGATGCATCAGGTCAGCCACGACCTCACCCTGCGTCGGCCGATTCTGCTGGCCGACGGGACGTCGGCCACTGCCCTGGAGATTCAGGCTGACCTGCTCGAACAGGCGGAGCGTTGGTCCGACAGGTACGGGTTCGAAGCGGTCGGAGGCGACACGGTCGGCCGGCTCATCCTCGACCGCTGGCGCCACCTGCTCGAGGGCCTCGAACGAGATCCGGTGTCGTTGGCGGCCGAAATCGACTGGGTGGCCAAGAAGCGAATCCTCGACGGTTTCTGCGAACGCCACGACTGTGATTGGGATGACCCCCGACTCCGCGCCCTCGACCTCCAATACCACGATCTCCGACCGGGCAAGTCGCTTGCGGCGCGGGCCGGCCTCGAGACGCTGGTCGACGAGGCCGATGCTCGTCGCGCCACGGTCGATCCTCCCACCGACACCCGCGCCTACTTCCGGGGCCGATGCCTCCAGAAGTTCCCCGACCAGGTCGTTGCGGCCAACTGGGACTCGATCGTGTTCGACGTCGGCGACGATCCGCTCCGCCGCGTTCCCATGCTGGAGCCCACACGGGGTACGGTGGACCATGTGGGTGCGCTGCTCGACAGCAGTGACACCGTCGCTGAACTCCTCGAGAAACTCGGTGCGTGAACCATGGCTGAACGTGAGCAGATCAAGAAGAATCCCGGACGCCCGGCGGAAACTGCGGCCGAACAGGCGCCGGCCGTCAGCGAGTCCGGCGAGAAACTGAAGGCCGAACTCGACGACCTCCTCGACGAGATCGACGAAGTGCTCGAAAGCAACGCCGAGGACTTCGTCAAGAGCTACATCCAAAAGGGCGGTCAGTAGGCCGGTTGTTCGCCGGCCTCGCGCCCCTCGGTCGCCTTGGGCCCGTCGCCGGCGTGAGTGAATGGCGCGGTCGGCAGGAGATCCCACAGCACTCGGAAGGCCAACAGCTCGGCCAGTCCGATGGGGAAGGACGCCAGCAGATCGCTGGGCCAGTGGCGCCCGAGCACGAATCGCGTTGCCGCCTCGATGAGGCCGACGGCGACCGCCCATCGCATGATCATCGGCATCTTCATGTCGGGTCGGGCGATCACGAGGAGTATGCCGGTGAGCAACACCACCCGCTGCACCCCGCCGGAGAAGTAGGGTCCCGCAGCGCCGACGACGTGCTCGGAGGGTGCGTAACCGTCGACCACGATGATCGTCAGGCGCTGCAGCCAGTGCGCCAACAGGAGGACTGCGGGAATCAGTAGACCGCGGAGCGGGTCCCGCCGTTGAGCCCAGACCAGGCCACCGAGAGCGATGGCCATCCCGTAGTTGACGGGCACGGCCCCGATGTCGGTCACCCGATCGCTGATCGAGGTTGCGCCGGGGACGGACTGCAGCGCAGGCACCATGGCGTCGAAGACGGCTCGGTCGACAGCTTTGACCGCGTCGGTGAGGGTCAGCCAGCCGACTGCCAACACTGCGGCAACGCCGGCGGCGATGCCGAGTGCCAGGGTGAGCAGTCGATTGGTTCGCATACGGGTCGTCCTGTGCCGTGGGGTGGTGGTCACCATAGTGGTCGACCGGAGACGGTCAGGCCATGGGGAGCCGTCCCTGTCGGCCGGGCCCAATGGTTCAGGTCAACCGGGGGCGATTACCCGCCGTTTCGATGGTGGCGGCTACCCTGTCGCCATGAGTCTCCCGTTCTATTCAGCGGCCGATGATCCCGGTCCGAGCTTCGCAGCCCTGCTGTCGAAGGAAGGTCTCCAGCCTCGTTACGAGGTTGCGAGCCCCTACGACGCCGCGTCGATCACCCACGGAACCACGGTCGTCGCCGCGAGGTTCGCCGATGGGGTGGTCATCGCCGGCGACCGGCGGGCCACTTCGGGCCACCTCATCAGCCACCGCACGATGGAGAAGGTCTTCCAGGCCGACCGCTGGTCGGGCGTTGCCATCTCCGGTGCGGCCGGACCGGCCATCGAGATGGTCAAGCTGTTCCAGCTCCAGCTCGAGCACTACGAAAAGGTCGAAGGCCACTCGCTGTCACTCGAAGGCAAGGCCAACCAACTCTCGCAGATGCTCCGGGCCCACCTGCCGGCGGCCATGCAGGGGATGGTCGTCGTGCCAATCTTCGCCGGCTTCGACCTCCGCCGAGGCTACGGACGGCTGTTCGCCTTCGATGTCACCGGCGGCCGCTACGAGGAGGAAGACTACGTCGCCTCCGGTTCGGGGAGCCTGCATGCCCGCACGGTCATCCGTCTGGGGCACCGTGACGAAATCACCCGGAACGAGTGCGTCGATCTCCTGCTGAAAGCGCTCTTCACCGCAGCCGACGAGGACTCCGCCACCGGTGGCCCCGACAGCATGCGAGGCATCTACCCGATCATCGCCACCATCGGTGCCGAGGGGTACACGCCCGTGCCCGAGTCCGAAGTGGCCGACCGTTTCGCTGCCATCATCGCCGAGTTCTCCGAAAGGGCCTGAGCCATGAACATGCCGTTCTATGTAGCGCCCGAGCAGGTCATGAAGGACCGGGCCGACTATGCCCAGAAGGGCATCGCTCGTGGCCGGAGTCTCGTGGCCATCGAGTTCACCGACGGGCTGCTGTTGGTGGCAGAGAACCCGTCGAGGAACCTTCGCAAGATCTCCGAGATCTACGACCGCATCGCCTTCGGCGGCGTCGGCAAGTACAACGAGTACGACCAGCTCCGCATCGCCGGCGTCCGTCACGCCGACATGAAGGGCTATACCTACAGCCGCGACGACGTCGATTCCCAGGCGCTCGCCAATCAGTACGCCCAGATGCTGGGTCAGATCTTCACCCACGAGATGAAGCCGCTCGAAGTCGAGATCCTCGTCGTGGCCGTCGGGTACCGAGAAACCGGCAATCGGCTGTTCCACATTCGCTACGACGGCTCGGTCACCGATGAGCAGGGCTTCGCCGCTCTCGGCGGCGACGCCGAGTCCATCCGCGAGCGGCTGGCGTCCATCGATCGCACCAACCTCGACCTGGGCGCAGCGCTCCGCGGTGCGGTCGCCGCCCTGGCCGGACCCGAACGGACGCTCGGGGCCGATCAGCTCGAAGTGGCGGTGCTCGACCGCTTGGAAGAAGGCCGCTGTTTCCGGCGGTTGCCCCTCGACGAGATCACGGGGCTCCTCTGAACCACTCACCGGCTAACGTGACCGCCGTGCACCAACGGCGTATCTACGGGATCGAGACCGAATACGGCGTGACCTGCACGCTGCGAGGTCAGCGGCGTCTCAGCCCCGACGAAGTCGCCCGCTATCTGTTCCGTCGCGTGGTGTCGTGGGGCCGGTCGTCCAACGTGTTCCTCGTAAACGGGGCGCGGCTCTACCTCGACGTCGGTTCCCATCCCGAATACGCAACCGCCGAATGCGACACCATCGGCGACGTCGTCATCCACGACAAGGCCGGCGAGCGCATTCTCGAGCAGCTCCTCGACTCGGCCGAGGAACGTCTCCGCGACGAAGGCATTCGCGGCACCATCCACTTGTTCAAGAACAACACCGACTCTGCCGGCAACAGTTACGGCTGCCACGAGAACTACCTCACCACCAGAGGCGACGACCTCGCGCACTACTCCGAGGTGCTCATCCCGTTCCTCGTCAGTCGCCAGATCTACGCCGGCGCCGGCAAGGTTCTCCAGACTGCTCGTGGCGCGATGTTCGCCGTGAGTCAGCGAGCCGAGCACATCTGGGAAGGCGTCTCGTCGGCGACCACCCGCAGCCGACCCATCATCAACACCCGCGACGAACCGCACGCTGACGCCGAACACTTCCGGCGCCTGCACGTCATCGTGGGCGATTCGAACATGAGCGAGTACACGACGTTCCTCAAGGTGGGCGCCATGGCCATCCTGCTCCGGATGGTCGAGGACCCCAGTTGTGTGCTTCGTGACATGACCCTCGAGAACTCGATTCGGGCCATCCGAGAGATCTCCCACGACTTGACCATGCAGCGCAAGGTGCGCCTGGCCAACGGCCGCGAGGCGTCCGCCTTCGAGATTCAGTCCGAGTACCTGAACCGGGCGTTGCGGTACGCCGACACCAAGGGCCTGCCCGACGACGAAATGCAAGCGCTGCGCATGTGGCAGCACGTGATGACGCAGCTCGAAGTCGATCCCTTCAAGCTCGATCGAGAGCTCGACTGGGTGATCAAGCACAACCTCATCGAGAACTATCGGGCCAAGCACGACCTACCCCTGGGTCACGCCCGGGTGCAGCTGGTCGACCTCCAGTACCACGACGTCCGTCGATCACACGGCCTCTACTACCGGATGCAGGACCGAGGACTCGTCGAGCGCACCCTCACCGACGCCCAGATGATGGCCGCGGTCGACACCCCACCACAGACCACGCGGGCCAAGCTCCGGGGCGACTTCATTCGCCGGGCGAAGGAACGCAAGCGGGACTACACCGTCGACTGGGTGCACCTGAAGCTGAACGATCAGGCGCAGCGAACGGTGCTCTGCAAGGACCCGTTCAAGTACGAGGACGAGCGGGTGGCGAAGCTCATCGACAGCCTGTAGGCCGATGTCCAAGCTCGAACGTCTGTTGAATCTCACCGCGGTCCTTCTGGACACTCGTCGACCCTTGGCCGCCGACGAACTCCGCCGGGAGGTCGAGGGGTATCCCGACTCCGACGTCGCCTTCCATCGCGCCTTCGAGCGGGACAAGGACGACCTGCGGACCATGGGCATCCCACTACGCATCGAACGGATCCCGGGAGTCGACCCACCGCTCGACGGCTACCGCATCCCCCCGGACGAGTACTACCTTCCCGACCCCGATCTCTCCCCCGACGAGCTCGCCGCGCTGCGGTTGGCGGCGTTGACGGTGCAGATCGAGGGTCTCGGCGAGCCGGGCGCCGGGCGAGAGGCGCTCTGGAAGCTGGGCGGAGGACAGACGGACAGCGACACAGGATCGGGAGCCGGTCGTTCGGGGGCCGGTGGTTCCGGCGGCGGTGTTTCCGGGGCGAGTGTGGCTTCGGTGCCGGCCGACCCGGCGCTCGTTCCGCTGTTCTCGGCGATCGCCGATCGTCACCAGGTCACGTTCGGGTATCGCTCCGAGGCCCGAACCGTCGATCCGTGGCGGCTGTCGTTCCAGCGGGGCCGCTGGTACCTGTCGGGATTCGATCACCTCCGCTCCGGCGAACGCAATTACCGGATCGACCGCATCGAGCCGCCGATCGAGGTGTTGGCCGACACCTCCTGGTCGACGGCTCCCAGCGAGGCCCCGCAGGGGAGGACGCTGCAAGCCTGGGAGCTGGGCGAGGACGAACCGACGCAGGTGCGACTCGTGGTCGATGCCAGCCACGCCTCGGGCGCCGCCAAGCAGCTGGGCCCAGAGGTCACCTCGAGCGTGCGCGCCGACGGAACGGTCGAGTTCGTCGTGCCGGTGATCAATCAGCTCGCCTTCCGCTCGTTCCTGCTCGGTTTCCTCGAACACGCCGAGTTGGTGGAACCGACCGACTGGCGGGACGATCTCGTCAGCTGGCTCACGGCGTTGGCCCGATGAGTGCTCCTCCGGCCGGCGACCGAATGCGTCGGGTCCTGGCCATGGTCCCCTGGATCGTGGCCAATCCCGGGGTCCGCGTCGCCGAGGTGGCGTCCCGATTCGGGGTGAACGAGAAGGACCTCCTGTCCGATCTGGAGGTCGTGTACATGGTGGGGTTGCCGCCCTACTCCCCGGATTCGCTCATCGAGGTGGTGTACGAAGGCGACCGGGTGTGGATCAACTACGCCGACTTCTTCGCCCGCCCACTCCGACTCACGCCGGCCCAGGGCCTCGCGTTGCTTGCGTCGACCGACGCGCTGCTCTCCATGACCGGCACCGAACCCGATGGGCCCTTGGCCCGAGCCCTCCAGAAGCTGGCGACGTCGCTCGGCGTAACGAGCGAGGAGTCGGTCGATGTCGATCTCGGATCCGGTGAACCCGGGCTCATCGAACTTCTCCGCTCCGCCGCGTCCGAGGGCACCGAGGTCGAGATCGACTACTACTCCTATGGTCGCGACGGTCATTCCACCCGCACCATCGCACCCTGGCGAGTGCTGGCCTCCGAGGGTGCTTGGTATGTCGAGGCCTGGTGTCATCGAGCGGCCGACGAGCGCATCTTCCGAGTCGACCGGATCGAGGCGGCCCGACCCACCGGACAGCGCAGCGAGCGTCGCCCCGACGACGGTGGTCTGGGCACGCAGGTCTTCCACCCCAGGCGGGACGATCCGCGGATCACCCTGCGGCTCGATCCCGATGCGGCGTGGGTCGCCGACACGTATCCGTGCGAGTCGGTGGCCGTGGACGCGAACGGCCGGGTGACGGCAACCATGGTCGTCACCGCCGTGCCATGGCTCGAGCGTCTGCTCGTGCGCTTGGGCCCGTCGGTCGAGTTGCTCGACACGGCTCAGCTGCCGGCAGCAGGGGAGTTGGCGGCGACCGCCGCCCGGCGCATCCTCGACCGCTACCGGGACTGAGCACCCAGACCGTCACCTCGAGCGCGTCACTACAGCCCGTCGCTACAGGGATGGGCGCAGGGAGCCGATAGCTCCTTCTGTGATCGAGACCGAGTCAGGCGAGACAGGATTCGAGGAGCTCCTCCATGACTTCGTGGCTTGGCCCGTCGACGACGCCATGTTCCTGGCCGAGCCCGAAGGGGTCGACGACGACCCCGATCTCGACCGCTACACCCTCGGCCGCGCGCTGACGGAGTGGCTGTTCGTCCTGGTCGGAGCGGTCGTGGTTGCCCTCGTGCTCCGTGTCTTCCTGTTCCAGGCGTTCTGGATCCCTTCGGAGTCGATGGAGCACACCCTGCAGGCCGAGGATCGAGTCCTCGTGAACAAACTGAGCTACCGGTTGCATGCCGTCAACCGGGGCGATGTTGTCGTCTTCCGGAGACCGGACGAGCAAGCGGGTGAGATTCGCGACCTGATCAAACGGGTGGTGGCCGTCGAAGGCGACGTCGTCGAAGCCCACGACAATCAGCTGTTCATCAACGGGGAGGCGGCGCCCGAGACGTACCTGGCCGCAGACGAGGTGACCGGCGACTTCGGTCCGGTCGAGGTGCCGCCGTCGGAGGTGTTCGTGATGGGCGACAATCGTGACGAGTCCTACGACTCTCGATTCTTCGGCACGGTCCACGAGGACCGGATCGTCGGGCGGGCCTTCGTGCTGTTCTGGCCGATGAACCGGACGGGCACGCTCTGAGCGGTCCTTCGCGACCAGCCGCCCACCACTACGCCACCGGGGGGTGTCCCGGCTCGTCGAGCCCCAACCAGTAGTCGAGCGACGGGTCGTGGGCGACCCCGACCCACACGGTGAAGAACCCGACCCCGTGGCCGGCCCAGAAGTCGGCGGCATCGACGAGGAGCGACTGAAGGATCGATCGGTCGCGATCGGTCAGGCTCGACCCGCCCGATGACGGTTCGGCGATGCCGAGGAGGATCCGTGCTCCCGGGCCCCAATGCTGGTCCGTGAGGCAGTCGTACACGGCGTCCCAGTTCCGGCCGCTCCAGTCGGGGAAGGAGAAGGCGTTGGCCAGAGCATCGATGAGCCTGGCCTTGTCGGTCAAGGCGCTCGGGTCGAGCAGGCGAACGTCCCAGCCCTGTCGTCGTGCCTCCTCGAACGCGTCAGGTTCGACGGAGGCCACGGTCCAAGCGCCGGGTGACAGTCTTCCGAGCAGGAGGCGTTGGAAGCCGGGGTGCAGGTGTCTCACTCGACGATCTCCGAGAACGAGTCGTAGTGATCGTCGGTGTAGTAGGCCTCGCCATCGGCGCCGGAAACAATTCGACGGGCACCTCGATCGTCCTCTCCAGGGGTCACGACCGTGTACTCGCGGTAGTACCCCTGCTCCCGACCGGGAAGGATTCCCTCCCGGTTCTGGAAGACGCTGTCGTCCTTGGCGAATTCGTAAGGACCGCCGTCGGCGATGGCGTCCAGGGTGTCGAGGGCCTCGGGCGGCAGGTCACCGATGGCGATGACGGGCAGTCCACTGACGCCTTCGACCTCTGCCTCTGCCTCTGCCTCTGCCTCTGCCTCTGTCCCGGCCTCGGCCGTCGGTTCGGCCGCCGGCTCGGCGGTCGTTTGGACACTTGGCTGCGTCGTCGAGTCGGCGGTGGGCGCCGATGACGACCCGCCGGGCGTTTGCCACACGTAGAGGCCGGCGGCGACGAGCAGGAGCGCGGCGACGACGAGCGATCGGACGTTGGTCATGTGGGACGGTCTCCGTAGTACTGGCGAAACGCCTCGGCCATCCGGTCGGGGTGGTCGCTGAAGAGGCCGTCGATCCCGGCGTCGAAGAGGTTGGCCAGCTCTCGGGGCTGCTGTGCGTCCCATCCCAGCGTGAGTCGGCTGAAACGGTGGTAGAGGGTCACGAGCCCGCCGGTCCAGTCGCCTTGGCGGAAGTTGACGGCATCGATTCCCACCTCACGCAGGCGGGCGCCGTGGCGCTCGGGTCCGTTCTTCAGTCGACCGAGGCGGGTCGAGTGGACCAGTCGGGCGGACGTGGACCGACGCCACTCGATCAACTGGTCGAGATCGGGGTGGCAGATCCACAGCTGGTCTTCTGCACCCGCAGCGCGAGCCATCTCGATCGTGGGGTTGAACGCAGCGGGATCCTTGATGTCGAGCGAAAGCGGCACGGCGCCACCGATCTCGGCGTAGAGCTCTTCCAGCGTCGGGATGTGTCCAGGCAACCGGGCTCGATCGATCCGGCCGATGGACTGTTTGCGCATCGCTCCGCCGATGGTCCCGTCATGGTCGAGGACGGCGGCGCCGTCGGCGGTCAGCCAGACGTCGCTCTCCAGGCCGGAGGCGCCGAGCCGAAGGGCCAAACGAAACGCTGCCATCGTGTTCTCTCGCTCGAGGATGCGCGCACCGCGGTGAGCAAACGCAACGGGAACCTCGAGCAGCGGCGGGATGCGGGGCGGCACGGCACAACTCTAGAGATGCCCGGTGAAAGAACGAGGCCAAGTTTTTCGCCGCCATCCACCACCTGCTGCGCTCGGGCGGCCACACTAAGAAGCCCTGGGGGCAGGAGAGCAGGTTCTCTTGCCCATAACCTCAAGAGTTCCCTACCTCCTGCCGACTCTCTTTGTAGAACGAACGACTGGTAGGAGGAGCCAAACTCATGGCGACGATTCGAGCGAGCTGCCCAGATTGTGGTGATGTCGAGCTGACCACCCACGACGTGCATGTTCGCATTTGCGACGACACGAACGAGGGGACGTACTCGTTCAAGTGTCCGCACTGCTTGATGACCGTCGTCAAGTCGGCCGAGGTCCGCACCATCGACCTGTTGGTTGCGAGCGGGGTGGCCTTCACCACCTGGCGGCTTCCCGCCGAACTCAATGAGCGTCGGGTCGGCGACCCCATCAGCCACGACGACTTGCTGGATTTCCACGACCTCTTGCAGGACGAGCGGGCGCTCGAGGCCGCACTGGCCGAGTTCACCCGCTGAGCGGCAGCCATCGGACAGAACCTCGCACGAACCATCGTTTGACCGTGGCACCTTCGGGTGCCACGGTCGCGTCTGGGCCCGTTGACGCTCGAGTCCGGAGCCGGCACGGTCGATGGCAGGCACTCGGGTACCCTTGCGTCATGTTCGGAGTCGGAGGCGGAGAGTTCATCGTGATCGCTCTCCTTGCCCTCATCGTCGTGGGACCCGAACAGTTGCCGGGTCTGATGCGCAAAGCAGGCCAAACCGCGTCACAGCTCCGCTCGATGTCGAACAGCCTGCGGACCGAGTTCATGAACGGGATCGATCAAGCCGACGTGACCAAGTGGGGCAAAGGCACCACCGACGATCCCGTCGTGCCCCGCGGGTTTTCTCAACAGAACGGTTCGCTTCAGAAAGCGTCGATGTCCGACGCAGCACCGGAGTCAGACGCAGCACCGGACACACCGGCTGTCGACCCGGAGCCGACCCTCCCATCCACCTCACCATCCGCCTCGGACCCCGATGAGGTCATTTCGTGAACGATCTCGCCCAGCAGGCGGGCAACCGGTCCGACGCCGGCGAGATGACGCTGATCGAGCACCTCAGGGAGCTCCGCACTCGTCTGATCCGCTCGGTGGTCGCCGTCGTCGTCGCCGCCATCGTCGTGTACCTGTTCCAACGGCAGCTGTTCGATTTCATCTCCGAGCCCTACTGTGCCATCCGGCCGGAGTCCGACTGCAGTTTCCTCGTCACCGACCCCTTGGGCGAGTTCAACGTCGCCCTCACCCTGGCCGGGTACGGGGGTCTGATCCTGGCCCTCCCCGTGGTGCTGTACCAGATGGGCCGGTTCGTGCTCCCTGGCCTGTATCCCAACGAACGCAAGGTGCTGCTGCCGTTCCTGGCCGTGGCCGTCGCGCTTCTCTTCACCGGTATGGTCGCGGCCTACCTCTTCCTGCCCCGTGCCCTCGAAGTGCTCAGTGGCATCGGCTCGGACCGGTTCGAGCAGAACTTCACGCCGAACGCGTACCTGAGCTTCTTCGTGAAGATGGTGCTGGCGTTCGGTATCGCCGCCGAGTTTCCGTTGGTGCTGGTCTTCCTGCAGCTCACCGGCCTGGTCCAGACCGCAACGTTCCGCCGAAGCCGGCGCATTGCCGCCGTTGCCATCTGCATTCTCGCTGCGGTCATCACGCCTACCGGCGACCCCTTCACCCTCGCCGTGGTCGGGGTGCCGATGTACCTCTTCTACGAGATCTCGATGCTGGTCGGCGGGTTCCTGAGCAGGAAACGGACCGTGTGATTCAGGACCGTGTGATTCAGGACCGTGTGATTCCCCGGCCGCTCCTCGAACGACTCGGTTTCGAGCCTGACCGTTTCCAGACCGAAGCCTTTGCCGCGTTCGACGCCGGAAGCCACGTGATCGTCGCCGCACCGACCGGAGCCGGCAAGACGTTGGTTGCCACCTACGCGGTCGACCAGGCGCTTCGCCAAGGAACCCGGGTGTTCTACACCACTCCCATCAAGGCGCTGTCGAACCAGAAGTATCAAGAGCTGGTCGAGACCTATGGCTCGGAGGCCGTCGGCCTGCTCACCGGCGACAACGTCATCAATGGCGATGCCCCCGTGGTGGTCATGACCACCGAGGTCCTGCGTAACATGTTGTATGCCGGTCGGACGCTCGATGCCCTGCGGGCGGTCGTTCTCGACGAGGTGCACTATCTCCAGGACACCTACCGCGGTCCGGTGTGGGAAGAGGTCATCATCCACCTTCCCCGGCACATCCAGCTCGTCTGCCTGTCGGCCACCGTGTCCAACGCCGACGAGTTGGCGGCGTGGATGCAGACCGTCCGGGGGCGTACCGAGCTGGTGATCGAGACGCGAAGGCCGGTCGAGCTCGAGAACCGTTATCTGGTCGCCGAACGCAGGAGCGCCAAGCTGCACTACCTGCGGACGTTGGTGGGCGGCAAGCCGAACGCCCGCGGCTACCGGTTCGACCCCGAGCTTCGGCGCAAGGGGCAGCGGGGGAGTGCCGACCGGGCCAAGGGGCGCCCTCAGCTCAGCTATCGCACGCCCGTCCGTGCCGACGTGGTCCAACTGTTGCGGGAGCAGGAGATCCTGCCGGCCATCTACTTCATCTTCAGCCGAGCCGCATGCTCGGATGCGGCGCGTGAAGTCGTCGATCGAGGGATGGTGCTGACCACCGACGAGGAACGCCAGCAGATCCGTGCCCTGGCCAAGCAGCACTCGGCGATGCTGCCGGACGAAGACCTGGCGGTGCTCAAGTTCCCGCAGTTCCTGCACGATCTGGAGGCCGGTGTCGCCCCTCATCACGCGGGCATGGTGCCGATGATGAAGGAACTGGTCGAGGCCTGCTTCACCCGCGGCCTGACCAAGGTCGTGTTCGCCACCGAAACCCTGGCCTTGGGCATCAACATGCCGGCCCGCACGGTGGTCATCGACAAGCTCACGAAGTGGACGGGTGACGCCCATTCCTTCCTCACCCCGGCGCAGTACACCCAGCTCACGGGCCGAGCCGGACGGCGGGGCATCGACACCAAGGGCGAAGCGATCGTCCTGTGGTCTCCGTGGGTGCGCTTCGAACAGGTCGCCCACCTTGCGGCCAGCCGGGACTTCGTCCTGACGTCGGCCTTTCGCCCCACCTACAACATGGCCGCCAACCTCGTTCGCCGCTACGAGCCCGATCGGGCACGGCAACTCCTCAACCTCTCGTTCGCCCAGTTCCGTTCGAACGCCGACGTCGTGCGGGGCGAGCAACGTCTCGAGCGGCTGCTCGACCGGCGACGCCAGCTCGAGGGTCAGGTCACCAAGGAGTTCGGGCCGATCGACGAGCTGCGAGCGGCCGCGAGCCTCGAACGAGACCTCTCCGGCGATCCCCGGGAGATCGCCTTCGCACTCAGTCAGATCCTCCGAGGCGAAGTGCTCGAACTGACCGGACCGGGCGTTCCCCAGCAGGCCGTCGTCATTGCTGTCGCCTACCGGAAGGGAGGCAGGGTCAAGGTGCAGGTTGCCGACGCCGACATGACCGTCACCGAGATCACGGCGCCCATGCTGGACGAGCCGCCCACGGTCATCGGCCGTGTCGAGCTGCCCGAGCCGTACCTTCCGCACAGCATGTCCTTCGTCCACGAGACGGTCGAGGAGATGAAGAAGGCGTCGCTACTGGGGTCGAAACGTCGACGCAAGCTCGGTCCCACACTGGGTTTGCTCGCGGCTGAAGATCTTCCCAGTGGAGCGCGGCGAGGTCTGAAGCGCCTCGAGAAACTCGACCGGGAGATCGGCGAGACGACCAAGACGTTGCGGGACGACGCCGACTCGCTGGCGCGTCAGTTCGACGCAGTCATCGCCCTGCTCGAACAACGTGGTCATCTCGATGGCTGGACGCTCACCGAATCGGGTCAACGTCTCGCTCGCCTCTACCACGAATGCGACCTGCTGGCCGTCGAGGCGCTCGAACGTGGCCTGTTCGATGGCCTCAATCCGGCGGAGGTCGCGGCCCTCGCGTCCACGCTCGTCTACGAGGACCGCAGGCCGGGGACGTTACCCGAGCCGTGGTTCCCGTCGCCGGTGCTCCGGGAGCGGTTCAACGAGCTACGAAACCTGCACGGCAGCATCGTCAAGGACGAGCGTGCCGCGCACCTGGCCGAGACCCGGGAGCCTGACGGCGGCTTCGTCGCCGTGGCCCACGCCTGGGCGGCCGGCGGCGACCTCGACGAGATCCTCATCGACGAAGATCTCACGGCCGGCGACTTCGTGCGCACGGCGAAGCTTCTCATCGACCTGCTGCGACAGTTCGCCAACCTGGCGCCGCTTGCCGCAACGCAACGCACCGCGGCCCGGGCCGGCGAAGCGGTACACCGTGATCTTGTCGCCGCATCCAGTCTGATCGACTCCGTCGAGGCCGGCCTTGCGACGGTCGATACCGGCGGAGGGCCGGTGCAGGCGGAGGACTGACGAAGCCGATGGTCATCGAGCGTGCAGTCGAGTGGGGCCACCCCGGGTCCCGGCCCAACGACATTCCCATCGCCGAAAGCGACGCCGAACTCGCGGCCATGGTTGCCGAACTTCGAGCGCTCGACCCCACTTCGCCACCGGCGCTGTCGGTTGCGGCCGGTGACCTCCTGCACACCCTCGGTCGGACGCCCGAGGACGCCACCGTCAGCCGCCTCGATCACTGGTGGTACCCCCTCGACCTCGGCTGGGTCCAGACCGACCGGGGAGACGAGATCCCCTTTGTCGCCCACGTGGTTGCGCACCGACGTGGTTGGCGAGGGGAGGCCGCGGTGGTGATGAACGCCGGATGGTTCCGTGGCTTGTATCTTGGCCCCAGAGCCCACCCCAACGACGGCCTGCTCGACGTCACGGTCGGCCGGCTTGCGCTCCGGCAGCGCATCGAAGCCCGGAAACGGGCGGCGACCGGCACGCACCTTACCGCATCCGATGCTGCGCACCGAACGGGTCCCTCGTTGGGAGCACCGGTTCGACCATCCGACCCGGGTGTACGCCGACGGCGAGAACATCGGCGTCACTCGTTCGCTCAGCGTGCGAGTCCAGGCCGACGCCTACTGGGCGGTTCTTTGACGAGGGTCCACCGTTCAGCGTGCTGGTGCCAATACCCTCTGTCGCCGTGGGTGCGTATGTGGTGGAGGAATTCACGTCCGAGGAGCAAGATGTTCTTCGACGCTATTTCACCAACCTCGATCAGCCTGTTTTCGCGTTGGTCAACCTTCCGGAGGTTGTGAAAGGGGCGTTGTTCGCCCGCTACTCACGCTCGGCCAAGAGTCTGCGTCGCCTGTTCCTCGACGAGTTCGTGGGGGAGCTCGACATCGAAGGCGACGCCAGCATCGACGCCACCATCGGCCTCGATCGGGCCGAGGAACTCTACGAGCGGGTGTTCGTCGAGTACGGCGACGACTCGGTGGCCCAACTCGGCGGCGTGCACCTGGCCTGCGAACAGGCATCGAATCTGCTGACCAAGGCACTCGAGTGGGGGCGGCTTGCCTCCTACCTCGAACAATCGACCCGCTACATCGCCTACGACAGTCGGGCCGGCGGCCGGTACCGGTTCTACCGAGACCCCGAGGTCCTGTCGTCCGAGCTCGGAACTCGCTACGTCGGCGACATGGACCGGCTCTTCGACAGCTACGCCGAGCTGGCACCCATCGTTGCCGATCACGTCCGCCAGACGACGCCCAAGAACCCGGCCGACAGCGACTTCATCTACCGCATGGCGGTGAAGGCGAAGGCCCTCGACGCCATTCGTGGCATCCTGCCCGCGGCGGCGCAGTCCAACGTCGGCATGTATGGCTCGGGTCAGGCCTATGAGCAGATGCTCCTGCGCCTCCGGGCCCACCCGTTGCCCGAAGCGCGCAGCTACGCCGATCTCATCCTGACCGAGCTGCGCAAGGTCATCCCGTCGTTCGTGCGGCGCGTCGACATCCCCGAACGCGGGGGCGAATGGGTCGACTATCTGGCGACGACCCGCACCGCGATGGAAGGCCTCGCCGCCGAGTTGGTCCCACCCGCGCCGCCGGACACCGAACCGATGGTCGACCTCGTCGATTTCGACCCCGACGCCGAGATCAAGGTCGTTGCGGCCATGCTCTACCCCTACACCGACCGCCCCGAGCGCGACCTCGAAGCGCTGGCGCGGGCCATGAGCGTCGACGAGCGCATCCGGGTCGTCCGCACCTACTGCGGCGACCGTCGCAACCGCCGCCACCGCCCGGGTCGGGCGATCGAGCGGCCCTTCTACCGATTCGACGTCCTGGCCGACTACGGGGCATTTCGTGACCTGCAGCGACACCGCATGCTCACCGTCGAATGGCAGCAGCTCACCACCCGCCACGGCTACACCCGCCCGGAACTGGTCGAGGAAGCTGGCGTCGCCGCGCAGTTCGACGCCGCCATGGAGCGGTCGCACAGCTTGTTCGAAGTGCTCGAGCCATCGTTCGGGCCGCAGTCGTCGTACGCCGTCTCGCTCGCGTACCGGGTTCGCTTCTCGTTCAACCTCAACGCACGGTCGGCGATGCATCTGCTCGAGCTTCGCTCGACGCCGCAGGGTCATCCGGCCTACCGCACCGTCGCCCAGCAGATGCATCGGGCGATCGCCGACACTGCTGGTCATCACGCCATCGCCGAGATGATGCGATTCGTCAATCACTCCACCGAGACCGACCTCGAGCGGCTCGAGGCCGAACGGCGGGCCGAGGCGCGCCGGACCGAGCTCGGGCTCAACTGACCTGACGCTGGGCCGGATGGCCCGAACCGTTTGGCCCACGGATTCTGGATACGGTGGTCCGAATGGCTCATCTTTGCCTGGAAACCTCCGATGGGTTCGACATGTTGTCACATCCCGTCAGCAATCGAAGCGTCAACCTCGCAGCCCGCCGAGCGCTCCGCAGCGCAACCGCCGGATTGGCGGTCGCTGGTGTCGTCGGTCTCGTCGCGATGGTCGGCGCGCAGCCGGTTTCCGCCGAGGAGAACTACACGGTGCGGGAGCACGAGACCTTGTCCCACGTTGCGGTCCGCACCGGCGTCCCGGTTGCTGCCCTGGTCCAAGCCAACGGTCTGGCCGATGCCAACCATGTCCGGGTCGGCCAGACCCTGGTCATTCCATCCGGTGGTTCCGCTGGTGGCCCGGGAGCGGCAGCCTCGACCGTGACCTACGAAGTGAAGCCGGGCGACACCCTCAGCGAGATCGCCCTCGGTGCAGGCATCTCCACCCGGGAGCTGGCCGAACTCAACGAGCTGGCCGACCGGCATACCATTCGGATCGGTCAGAAGCTCCAGGTTCCTGCCGGGTCGGGGATCGCCGTGGCGTCGAGCGGGACCTACCCCGGCCTGCCGCAGCGCATCGTCGACATGCCCGAGCGGCTGGCCCTCATCCCGCATTTCGAGAAGTGGGCTGCCGCCAACAACATCCCGGTCGATCTCCTGATGGCGATTGCGTGGCAGGAGTCGGGCTGGAACAACGCAGCCCTCTCGAACAAGGGGGCGCGAGGCATCGGGCAGCTCATGCCCGTGACCGAGGTGTGGGTGGCCACCAGTCTGATCGGACGCCCCGAGTTGTCGGCCGCCAACCCCGAGGAAAACATTCGCATCAGCGCTCGCTACGTCCGTTGGCTGCTCGACCGAATGGGTGGCGACGAGCGGCGTGCCATCGCCGGCTACTACCAGGGACCAACCTCGGTCTCGAACGGTCCGCTGTATCCGTCGACCGAGCTCTACATCGAGAATGTGTTGGTGCATCGTCAGTTCTTCACCTCCAACTGACCTGGTAGGGGAGAAGTCTTGCCTGATGCCGTGCAGGTGGGCTCGGAGTGTGTAGAGTCCGCCCCGAATCGCGCGTTGCTGCGTCGAGGACGGTTTTTCTTCCAGGCTTGTTGGTGGTGCCCGCATGAGTGATGACGATGACGACATCGAGATGGCCGACGATGAGTTGGAGGATCTCGCCCTCGGCGATGACGCCAGTCTCGACGACGAAGACGACGTCGACGCTCTCGATGACGTCGACAGCCTCGACGATGTGGATCTCGAAGATGTGCTCGACCCCGCGCTCGAACTGGATGACGAGCTCGATGACGAACTCGTCGGCGAACTCGACGAAGAGTTCGACGTCGTGGTCGTCGAGGAGGAAGAGGAAGAAGCGGCCGAGCCCCGGGTGCGCGTTCGCCGAGGCGAAGAGGACGAGGACGACGACGACGAGGAGACCGATCCTGACGACGTCGAGGCCGACCTCGAGGAAATCCTCCGCGATCGCATGGCTGCGTCCGATGACGAGGACGACGAGGAAGAAGAGCCAGACGGCGAGGAAGGCAACCCGACCGTGCCGGCCAAGCGCGGCGACGAGTTCCTGTGCGGGCTTTGTTTCCTCGTGGTCAGCAGAGCTCAGCTGAACATTCCGTGCCCCATGGGCGACGGTATCGAACTGCACCGGCCGGCGGGATGACCGAACCGGCTGACGCCCCCGACCTGTCGGACCGTCTGGCCGATCTGCTCATCTACGCGCCGCTGGGCCTGCTCTGGGAGCGGGACCAAGTGCTCGAACGCTTGGTCAAGCGCGGCCGTAGCCAGACGCAGTTGGCGAAATTGGCGGCGCAGATGGCCGCTCAACGAGGCCCTGAAGAGGTCGAGAAGCAGGTCAAGAAGACGCTCGAATCGCTCGCCGGTTCGCTTGCTGGTCCGTTGGCCCGAGTGCTCGTCGAAGCCGGTGTTGCGCTCGGCGTTCCCGGCGGTGCGAAACCTTCGGCGTCCCCGCCTCCCTCCGAAGCGCCTGCGTCCGAATCCCCGGCTGCGGCGCCCGAGGCCGTGTCCCGGCAGGGTGACGTCGGCGGCATCGCCGGCTACGACCAGCGTTCCGCCCGCGAGGTCCTTGGGCTGTTGGACCCGCTCGGCCCCGATGCGTTGGCCGAGATTCGGTCCTACGAACTCGCCGGACGCAAGCGCAAGACCATCCTGGCCAAACTCGACCAACTTCTCGACCCGGCGTGACCGAGTCGGCCCGGCCGGCCCTGCCCGCCGACGTGCCGGCCATGCAATCCATCGCCGAAGCGGTCGAAGCGACACTCGAAGGCGCCCGGGGCGCGTCGGTCTTCCTCGGGCGTGAGGCGGCAGGCGAGCCCCAGCGTATTGCAGCCGCTGTCGGCGCGGGGCGGGCCATCGTCGGCACCTACGACGACGTGGTGCTCGGCTACACCGTGTTCACGACCGAGCGCCTCCAGGATCAGTCGCTCCTGGGGCGAATCGAATCGTTGACCGTTCATCCCGATGCTCGCGGTGCCGGCATCGGCGAGGCGATGATGAACCTCGTCATCACCTTGCTCCGTGACGCCGGTTGCGCCTCGATCGACGCCCACGCCCTTCCCGGCGACCGGGAAACCAAGAACTTCTTCGAATCCTTCGGACTCAAGGCTCGGCTGCTCGTGGTCAACCTTGCGCTCGAGCCGGGCGATGGCTGATCGCGCCGAGATCGCCGTCGGCGCCATCGTGATCGTCGAGGCCCATTTGCTGTTGATCGAGCGCGGGCGCCCGCCCGCTGTCGGTGAGTGGTCGGTGCCCGGCGGACGGGTCGAGCCGGGGGAGACGCTGGCCGAAGCGGTCGAGCGCGAAGTCCTGGAGGAAACAGGGCTGCAGGTGCGTTGCGGGGCATTTGTGGGTTGGGTCGAGCGCATCAGCCCGCACTTCCATTTCGTCATCATGGACTTCCTGGCCCAACCGGCCGAGCCGTGCGAACCCGGGGCGGGGCTGCCGGTGCTGTGTGCCGGAGACGACGCCGCCAGTGCCGCCTGGGTGGCGTTGCCCGACCTCGACTCGACCAACGTCGTGGCCGGCCTCTGTGAATTCCTCCGGGAGCATTCGCTTTACTAAGGTGCGGGTATGGCCAACGACCACGGCTACCTGCCCAAAGCCGACCCCGACACGCTTCCCGACGATCTCAAGCACCGCAAGGACGTCTGGTTCGAGAAGGCCTACAAGGACGACAACCTTTTCCTGACCTTGGCGAACCAGCCCGAAGTCCTGAGCATGTTCCTCGACTGGACGTCGTTCATCTACACCGACCGTTCGTCGCTCGACCCCGCCCTCGTCGAGCTCTGCCGGATCCGGTTGGCCCAGCGGAACCACTGTGTGCATTGAAGCCTGGCCCGAAGCTCATCGTTGATGGGCAAGCGCATCCAGACCACCGACGTCGACGCTGCGCTCGGTGACCTCGATCACGCCGACCTCCCCGCCGCCACCATCACGGCCCTCCGGCTGGCCGATGTCCTCACGAGCGATGATCCCGTCGTGACCCCCGAGTTCCACGCCGAGATGACCGAGCACTTCAGCAACCGGCAGATCCTCGAACTGGGCGCTGCCCTGGCTGTGGCGTCGGGCTGGCAGCGCTTCATCGAAGCGTTCGGCATCCGCCCCGACTCCTGGACCCCACCCGCCTGAGTTCCCACCCCGAACCACCACTCGCAACCTCCGGCTCCAAGCGTCACCCCGTGCGAACCTCCGGCCCCAGGCGTCGGTTTCCGACGTCTCCAGCCGGAGGTTCGTAGGGATCGACGTCTCCAGCCGGAGGTTCGCAGGGATCGACGTCTCCAGCCGGAGGTTCGGGTCGCCGTGGGGGGCGAACCCGGTGGGGCGCGGTGCGGGTTGGGCTAGGACGTCAGACCGAGGAGGGCGGCGGCGACCTCGACTCGGCGGGCGACGGTGATCTTGTACTGGTCGAGGTCGAGTTCTTCGTCCTGGTGACCTTGCTGGCCGTTGAGGTAGCGGGCGTAGACGCCCTCACCGATGCAGGCCAGACGCCAGCTGGCGAACGCCCGGTAGTAGTCGACCGATTCGAGGGACACCTGCATCTGCTCGGCGTAGAGGCCGGCGATCTCGTCCCGGCTCAGGAAGCCGGGAAGGCTGGTGGTCTCGTTGTCGCCGCGAGGGTCGGGTTCGCCGGGTTCGTACCAGTAACCGAGGAGTCCGGCGAGGTCCGCCAGCGGGTCACCGAGGGTGCACAGCTCCCAGTCGAGTACGCCGGCAACCGGACCCGCCGGATCCATCATGCAGTTCGACAATCGGTAATCGCCGTGGGCGATGGTGGTGACCGCGTCCGCGGGGGCGCGACTGGCCAAGGTGTCGCGAACCGCGTCGATGAGAGGTATGTCTCGGGTCTTGGACTGCTCCCACTGGCCCGACCAGCGTTTGATCTGACGTTCGATGTAGCCACCGCGCTTGGCCAGGTCGCCGAGGCCGACGGCGTCGATGTCGACCCGGTGCAAGGCACACAGGGTGTCGACCAGCTCGTGACACATGCGCGTGCGCACCGCCTCGGGAAGGGACCGACCGATCTCGATGTCGCGGACCACGATCCCGTCGAGGTGGTGCATCACATAGAAGTCGCGGTCGTTGACCGAAGGGTCCTGGCACAGGCCGACCAGACGGGGAACCGGGACCGGGCTGGCCGCAAGCGCGTCCATGAGGCGGTACTCGCGGGCCATGTCGTGCGCGCTCGGGAGCAGCGGGCCGAGGGGCGGGCGACGAAGGACGAAGCGCCGGCCTTCCGCGTCGGTGACGGTGAAGGTCATGTTGGACCGGCCGCCGGCGATGAGATCGAACTGCAGTGGCGACGAGATCTCGGTATGGTCGGACATCCAGCGGGTGACTGCGCTGGAGTCGATGCCGTCAGGGGACGCCGATGAGATCTGCTGGTCGGTGCTCATCGTCTCATTCTGGCAGCCCCGGCCAGCCGGGTCCGAACCGGCATCCATCCGAGTTACGAAGGGACGGAACACCGAATGCAGAACCCGCCCGATCCAACGAGTCCCGATCTCACGACGGGGAACAACCTCGGTCTCCGTTCCGCCACCGAACTGTTGGCGCTGCTTCGGGCCCGGGAACTCTCGAGCCGCGAGCTGCTCGACCACTACCTCCACCGTATCGACGCACTGAATCCGTCGATCAACGCCGTGGTGACCCTCGATGTAGAGGGCGCGCGCCGCCTCGCGGACCAAGCCGATGAGGCCCGGCTGCAGCGCGCCGACGACGAGCTCGGATGTCTGCACGGACTGCCGATGACGATCAAGGATGCGGTGGCCACGGCGGGGATGCGAAGCACTGGCGGCGCGACGGAACTGGCCGATCATGTGCCGACCGAGGACGCGCCGGCCGTGGCGGCGTTGAAGGCGCAGGGCGTGGTGGTGATGGGCAAGACCAACCTTCCGCGCTGGTCCGGCGATGTTCAGGCGTTCAACAGCATGTTCGGCACGACCAACAATCCGTGGGACCTGTCTCGCGGCCCCGGTGGATCCAGCGGAGGAGCGGCGGCCGCCGTTTCCGCCGGTCTGACGAGCGTGGAGCTGGGCACCGACATCGGCGGCTCGGTCCGCTTGCCTGCCCATTTCTCGGGTGTTTGCGGTCACAAGCCCAGCTACGGCCTCGTACCCCAACTCGGCTACCTCGATCATGTCAACGGCGGCAGCGCCGAACCCGATGTCAACGTCTTCGGCCCTCTGGCCCGTTCCGTGGATGATCTGCAGTTGATGATGGGCGTCCTCGCCGGTCCGACGCCCGAGCGGTCGACGGTGTGGAAGGCCACGCTGCCACCGCCTCGTCACCAGACGCTGTCCGACTTTCGGGTTGCTGCTTGGCTCGACGACGCAACCTGCCCGGTCGCGTCCGATGTGCTTGCGCTTCTCGACGCTGCGACCAGCGTGATCGAGCGGGGTGGCGCGTCGGTCGATCGGGGGGCGCGTCCAGGCGTCGAGTTGTCCGAGGTGTGGGACGTCGGACTTCCACTCGTGTCCGCGGCAACCAGCCCCGCCCGTGACGACGAGGAGTACGCACGGCAGGTCGTGCAGGCAGACGACGAGTCGTTGCCGCTCCCGACGCGCATGCGGGCCCAGGCGTCGACCATCCGTCACCGAGACTGGCTGGCGCTGAACGATCGACGGCTCGGGCACCGCCGGCAGTGGGCCAGGTTCTTCGAAGACGTCGACATCCTGCTGTGCCCGGTGGCCTTCACCGCCGCCTTCCCCCACACTCAGGAGGGGAGCCTGTACAGCCGCACCCTGCACGTCGACGGCGTCGATCGACCGTATGCCGATCTCATCGCCTGGACGACGTTCATTGGGTACGTGTACCTGCCGTCGACGGTCATCCCGATCGGGGTCACCGATCAGGGCCTTCCGGTCGGTATCCAGATCGTGGCGCCTTACCTCGAGGACCACACGGCGCTGAGGTTCGCGGCCCTGCTCGAATCCCTGCTGGGTGGCTACCGGCCGCCACCGATCGCCTTGCTGACTCGCTGAGCCGACGCGTTTGACGGAAGCACCGGCCGTGACCGAGCATGCCTGATGGACGTCAACGGAAAAGTCGCAGTGGTGACGGGCGGAGCCAGTGGCATCGGCCGAGGCATGGCCCGGTGTTTCGGCGCCAACGGCATGAAGGTGGTCGTGGCCGACATCGAGTCGGGCCCCCTCGACGAGGTGGTCGCCGAGCTGAGCGCCAAGGGTATCGAAGCCCTCGCGGTCCGAACCGACGTGTCGAAGGCCGAGGACATCCAGGCCTTGGCCGACGCCACCCTCGAACGCTTCGGGGCGGTGCACGTCCTGTGCAACAACGCCGGTGTGGGGGTGTCGGACCCGGTGGCCGAGACCTCGCTCGAGGACTGGATCTGGACCCTCGACATCGATCTGTGGGGCCCCATCCACGGGGTTCGGACGTTCCTGCCCATCATGGAGCGCCAGGGTGAAGGCCACATCAACTCGACGGCCTCGATGGCGGGTCTGTACGCCGGAGCGTCGCTCGGCGCCTACAACGTGGCCAAGCACGGCGTGGTTGCGCTGATGGCCAGCCTCGAACGAGACCTTCGACTTGCCGGTTCGAACGTTCGGGCGTCGTGCCTCTGCCCAGGCCCCATCAACACCAACATCGTCGACAGTCAACGGAACCGGGACCCCGAGTCGGCCGCCCAACACGTCGGCACCAACGCGGGAGTGAAGTTCTGGGACATTCTCACCCGACAGCTGTCCGAGGGCATGCATCCCGACGACGTCGGACCCCTGGTGCTCGACGCCGTCGTGAACGACCGCTTCTGGGTACTCACCCATCCCGAGATGGGCAAGATCGTCGATCAACAGGTCAAGGCCATGATGGACGATCAACGCCTCACCCGCTGACCCGCGCTCAGTCCGGACCCAGCATCAGTCGGGCAGGAGCGCCAGCGAGTTCTGGTCGATGATCGAGGCGATCGAACGACGCAGCATGGTGCGAGCCATGTTCTGCATGTTCGGCGGCAGGTCGTTGAACGTCGGGAAGTTGGCGACGGGGTAGATCAGACACCAGGCCGTGGCGATCCGGAAGATGTCTTCGAGCTGGCCACGGTCGTACGCGACGCCATGGGAATCCAGGGCAGCGAAGTAGCGGTCGATGAGCTCTTGGTTCGCCGGACGGCGGACCTCGGGATCCATGGACTGGCTCATGAAGTAGCCGAGGTCGTAGGTGATGCCGCCGGTGCCGGTGAGCTGGAAGTCGATGACGGCCAGACCTCCGTCGAGGTCGACCATGAGGTTGTCGGCTCGCCAGTCGCCATGGACGATGGAGGTGGTGCCGCTGACTGACTCCATGAAGAACGGCACCAAGCCGGAGAATCGGTCGCCGAACTCGATGATCTCGGGGGTGAGCAGATCGGCGGCGACCTCTTTGCAGACCGGCCAGCCGGCGTCGAAGATGCCGGGGAGGGCATGACGGTAGACGGGATTGTCGAAGGGCAGGAACGTATCAGTGAGCGACGCAGGATCTCGATCCTTGCGAACGACGCGTGGAACGCAGCCATTCCATCGATCGACAGGGTCTGCGTCCTCGACGCTCACTCCCGCTGCCTGATCGAAGCCTCGGAGCGGCGAGAGGTCTTCCATCACGATGACGAAGTCCGTCTTGTCGTCGGCCATGATGGCGGCGTGCACCTTGGCGGTGCGGAGAGGGAGATCGTCGGCCAACTCCCGGTAGAAGCGCAGCTCGCGTTGATAGAAGAGCAGGGCATCGGCCAGGCCGCGTTGGACCTCGAGCGACGTGACCATCTTGATGATGACCGACGACGGCGCGTGCGACGACTCGCCGGTGTAGGTGAGCGTCGCTTTGGTCAACTCACTGAGGAAGCCGAGACCGACGGCAAAGGGCTCGATCGACACGCTGGCGACTGATCCGTCCTCGCCGAGGGCGCCGCTGGTGCGGAATACCGTGGTCAACCACTCGGCGGTGATGTCCTCGACGCGCTCGGGGCGTCCTACCTCAGGTCCGGCGATGGTCCCCATGTATGTTCCTCTCGAAGGCTTCTCTGTACGATCACGTCGGCAGCCGAACCGTTGCGGTGCCCGGCATGAGAATACGCCCATCGGCGGTCTGTTCCCAGACTTCGAGGTCGACGTCGCCGGTGGTGTGGTTCACGTCGGTGACCCGACCATGGAACTCGAGGTCGACCTCGGGGAACGCGCTGGCCCGGTTCTGCCAAGCGACCCCGACCAGACGGCCCCGCGGCCCGCACCAGTCGGTGAGGTACTGCGTGAGCCACGCCCCCTGGAGCGGGCCATGGACCAGGATGTCCGGATGCCCCTCGAACTCGGCGTAGGCCCGGTCGTAGTGGATGCGGTGCGGGTTGAAGCTGGCCGCGCTGTAGAGGAAGAGCTGCGCCCGGCTGGCGTTCTTGCGCATCACCGGCAACTCGTCGCCGACGGCGACGTCGGCGACGGTGAGCTGCGGGTGAGGGTCGGTGACGGTCATCGAGCGATCCCGATCTGCCGGGCGCGGGCGACTACGATGCCTTCGGCGTTGGTGTACGTGGTCTCTCGGACGACTCGGACGAAGGGGCCTTTGCTGCCGTCCTTCTGATCGAGGGCAGCCAGGCGGGTCTCGGCCGTGATCTGGTCCCCGATGTAGACGGGCTCGGGAAACTCCCATTCCTCGCCGCCGAACATGATGCGGTCGACCAGGAGGCGCACCCGGTCGCCGGTGGTGTACAAACCGTCAACTCTCAGCTGGGCGGCCGAACGGGCCGGGACCGGAGCATGGGAAATGAACGTCGGTGGTGCAAGCAGCGTGCGGTGGCCGGCTCCGCGCGCCGCGGCCTCGTCGAAATAGAGCGGGTTCTCGTCGCCGACCGCGTAGGCGTATCGCTGCGCCTCTCGCTGGTCGATGGTGACGGTGACCGGTTCGCTGAGCCGCTGGCCGACGAGGGCCAACGTCTCAGCGGGAATCAGGGATGGACCTGACTCCGGCGCATCGGGCGCCAAGGCTACAGACCGGACTTCTCGAGAATGTGGACACCGCACGAGGAGCCAAGGCCGATGACGTGGGCCAAACCCACCTTGGCCCCTTCGATCTGGCGATCACCGCATTCGTCGCGGAGGTGCTGGCACACCTCCCAGATGTTGGCGATGCCGGTCGCAGCGATGGGGTGACCCTTGGACTCGAGCCCGCCCGACACGTTGACGGGGAGTCGGCCGGTCCGCCAGGTTGCGCCCGACTCGAAGAAGTCGACGGCGCCGCCTTCTTCGCACAGGCCCAGGTTGTCGTAGTGGACGAGCTCGGCGGTGGCGAAGCAGTCGTGCAATTCGACGAGATCGAGATCGGCCGGACCGACGCCGGCCTTCTCGTAGGCCTGCGCAGCCGCGTTCTTCGTCAGCGTGTTCACGTTGGGCAGGATCTGGCAGGCCTCTTCCCACGGATCGGAGGTGAGGACCGATGCCGACACCTTGACCGCGCGTCGCTGCTGTTCCTTGGAGAGCGTGCGGAGCTTCTCGCCGCTGACGACGACGGCTGCAGCCGCGCCATCGCAGTTGGCCGAACACATCGGGCGGGTGTTGGGGTAGGCAATCATCATGTCGCCCATGATCTGTTCCAGCGACATCGCCTTGCTGTACGCGGCCAGCGGGTTGAGCGTGGAATGCGAGTGGTTCTTCTCGCTGATGCGGGCGAAGAGCTCGAAGGTGGCGCCGCCGTACTTGTGGCCGTACTCCATGCCGATCTGGGCGAACACACCAGGCATGGTGTTGGTGCCGATGCGACCATCGGGATTGGCGACCGCACCGTAACGACCCGAGGGGTCCCAGACCTTCTCGTCGCCCTTCGGCTTGCCGCCGCCACCGAGCAGACCGGCGCCGGCCAACTTCTCGACTCCGACGGCGAGGCCCATGTCGCACTCTCCGGCGCGAATGGCCATGATGGCCGTGCGCAGAGCGGTGGCGCCGGTGGCACAGGCGTTGGACACGTTGTAGACGGGGATGCCGGTCTGGCCGACCTGCTTCTGGAGTTGCTGGCCGATGCCGCCGCTCCCCATCAGGTTGCCGGCGGCCAGGATGCCCATGTCGGCCATCGTCACGCCACCGTCGGACAGCGCCCCCATGATGGCCTCGGCGCCCAAATCGACGGTGTCGAGGGTCGGGTGCTTGCCGAACTTGGTCATGTGAATGCCAAGGATCCAGACGTCTTCACTTGCGCTCATGGTGTTGCCTCTCGGTCGGTTCTGCTCAGGTGTTCGTTAGGGGCGGTCAGGCGGGTTCGAACCCGAAACCAATGGCTTCGGTGCCCTGGTCGTCGAGCCCGAGGGAATAGGTGGCGAGCCGCACCTTCATGCCCAGGGTGACGTGTTCGGGATCGGGCGGCGTGTTGATGACGTTGGCCCGGACGCTGATGCCTCCGCAGTCGACGACGCCGGCCACGAACGGCACGTCGATGCCGGGCGCAGCGAAGGTGACGATGGTGAACGCGGTCAGTACGCCGTCGTTCGAAACGGTGGCCTTCTCGAAGCTCGTGCCGAAGCAGGCAGCGCAGGCGTTGCGCCGGTCGAAGAAGTTGGCGCCACACGACGTGCAGCGGTTCACGGCCAGATGTGGCTGGTCACCCAGCACCAGATAGTCGACGAGTGGGACCTGGTTCACGGTTTCAGACACGTCTGCGAGCTTAGAACACCCCCCAACCCCAGCGAAATTTGCAGCGTTTTCCACGTCTGACGTGGCGAACGCGGCAAAGAACGGCTTGGGGCGGGTTTGACGGGCGGGGTCAGGACTTCTTGGTGGCTTGGTTGGCGAGACGTTCGGCCATGTCGCGGGGGCGACCGTAGGGTGAGGTGCGCTCGTAGGCGAGACGTTCGGAGCGGGTCAGGTTGCGTTGGTCGGCAAGGATCGACTTGTCGAATCGAGACGTATCCCACGAGTTGCCGACGATCTGGCGGGCCATGGCATCGACCGCTTGGTCGAGGGCCTCGTCGGGCAGGGCCTGATTCGCAAGGCCGATGGCAGCAGCTTCGACGCCTCCGATGCGCCGGGCCGTGAACATGAGCTCCTTGGCCTTGGCCGTCCCGACTCGTTCGGGTAGCCGGACCGTCATTCCCCAGATGGCGACCAGACCCCACTGTCCGTGGGTGTCGCCGAGTTGGGCCGACTCGGCCACCATCAGCAGGTCGCAACCGAGTGCCAGTTCGAGCCCGCCGGTGAAACAGTGCCCCTTGATCTTTGCGATCGTCGGCTGGGGGAGGGCTTCGAGCGCATCGATCGTCTCGGCCTGATAGTGCGGGGTGGGGGGCTTGGCACCCGATGCGATGCCGCCGAGGTCGTTGCCAGCGCAGAATGAGCGACCTGCGCCCGTCAGGATGACGCAGCCGACGGTCTCGTCCAACGCGATGGCCTCGACGTGGGCCCGAAGCTCCATGAACACTTCGGGCGTGAGCGCGTTGAGTTTCTCGGGTCGATTGAGGGTGAGGGTTGCGACGCCGTTGGCGTCGTCTCGGAGGACGAGTGGATCAGTCACAGCGGTGATCTTCCCAGGCCGGTGTGGCAGAAGCCAGCCTTCAGCCGAACAACGAGTCAGCTGAACAGGCCCGTGCCCATGCCTTCGGCGACGGCTTCGATGTCCAGACCGGCGACCTCGGCCCAGACGTCGAAGTTGCTCTCACCGAGGTAGGGGGGCGAGAGCCGATACGGCGCGAGCTCGGAGTGGCTCCACACCGCGGGGAAGCGGTCGTGGGGCCGGGGGCCGAACACATCATGGTTTCCCTCGAGCCAGAACGTTCGGGCTCGATGCTGCGGGTCATGGAGGAACAGCTGGTCGGCGTCCTGCACCTGTCCGGCGGCCACACCCAAGGCCTGCAGCGTTTCCATGGCCTCCGTCGCCGACCGCTCGGCTGCCCATCGGGCGAGGGCCTGGTCGATGACCGTGCGCTCGTCTCGCCGCTGCTCGACGGTCCAGTCGGCAGGCAGGCCCACGACCTCGGCAATCGTGGACCACATGCCGTCGTCGGTGGCGGTCACGGCGACGAAGCCGTCGGTCGACCGATAGACCTCGTTCGGTACTCGATCGTCGAGGCCGTCGCGGTTTCCCATCGGCTGCGCCTCCCGCCCATTGTTCAAGTAGTCGATCATCGCCGGCCCGAGAAGGTAGGTTCCGATCTCGAGCTGGGCCATGTCGACGTACTGACCCTGGCCGGTCCGCTCGACCGCCTCGAGAGCAGCCAGGACCGAGAAGGCCGACGCGAAGCCTGCGGCGTGGTCGTTGAGCGAGAATCCACAGCCGACGTCGCCGCGTCCTTCGGGATTGGTGAGGTGGGTGAGGCCACACAATGCGTGGATCGTGGGTGCGTAGCTGATCACGTCTTTCCACGGGCCCTCGTGACCGGGACCCGACATCGACACGTAGACCAACCGCTCGTTCCAGGCCTTCACGTCGTCGTACCCGAGGCCGAGACGGGCCAGGACGCCCGAGCTGTAGTTCTCGACCAGGACGTCGGACTGTTCGACCAGCCGGCGGATGGCGTCGAGGGCGTCGGGATGTTTGAGGTCGATGGAGGCCGACCGTTTGGAACGGTTCCACACCGTGTAATACGGATACTCGGGTTGGTTGACCAGCGTGGCTCGGGCCTCGTGCTGGACCTTGATGACGTCGGCACCGAGGTCGCCCAGGATGCGGGTGGCGAAGGGGCCGGCCAGCACCCAACTGAGGTCGAGGACGCGTACACCGGCGAGTGGCTTGTCGGTCGGGGCGGCGCCAGGCGCTGGAACGGCGCTGGCGCCACGGACCGGCCAATCCTCGAGGACCGAGGCGACATCGGTTTCGGACTGGGGTGGCCGGGGAGCAGAGACGGGGGTTCCCCGGAAGCGGACCAACCGGGCGGGCATCGTGACGCCGACCTCGTCCTCGCCCTCGCCGCCGGGCAGCGTCGCTCGGCGGTAGAGCTCTCGGAACCGGTACTGAGGGTTGTCGGCCGCCTGAGCGACGCTCTGGACTTCGCCGAAGGCGATGTGGCGGGCCTGGGCCTCGACGAAGAGCGTGCCCGGCGTCGTCGGTGAGCAGGAACGAGCGTATTGCGGCCATCAGCGCCGGGGCGTTGCCCAGAAGCTCTTCGACCGGAGCCCCCTTGAACGGCCGAGCGGCATCGATACCGCGCTCGATCATCCAGTCCACCATCGGCTGGGCCGCTGGGGTCGGGGTGATCATGACGTTGCCCGTTCTGGCCGGCGCAACCTCGTAGAGGCCGAGCCAGTGGAGCGACCCATGACGCCCGGCGACCTTCGGCATCGGTAACAAGTCGTCGTAGAAGTACTGCATGAACAGGTGCTCGATCGACCCGGTCAGAACTTCGTGCAGCGAGAGGTCGACCAGCTGTCCGACGCCGGTTCGGCGGGCTGACCGAACACCGGCAAGCCCACAGATTGCCGCGGCGAACCCACCGAAGTTGTGGTTCTGCCCGCCCCACGAGTTGAGCGGCTGATCGGGAAGGCCGGTGACGGACAGCACGCCTCCGAGGGCGCCGGCGACGAGATCGGAGCTCTCGTGCTGCGACCACGGACCCGTTCGCCCATAGGGCGTGAGCGAGATCTGCGTGAGTTGCGGATTGACGCCGACGAGGTCATCGTGATCGAGGCCGAGCGCAGTGAGCCGTCCGGGTCGTTCGCTCTCGACGATCAGGTCGGCGTGCAACGCCAACGCTCGATACGCCGCTCGCCCCTGATCGGTGTCGAGATCCATCGCCACGTGCGTCTTGCCGGCGTCGTACCACCAGTCGAGCACGCCGCCCAGCGCATCGGCGGCGGGGTCGACCATCGAGCCACCCCGCGCCCCTCGCCCCGCAGCCCGGACTACCTGGGCTCCTGCCTCGGCGAGCAGTTTGGTGCCGAACCGGCCGAGGTCGTCGGTGAGGTCGATCACCCGCAAACCGCTGAGCGGTCCGTTGTCGGGGCCAGCCCCTGATGTCATCGTTTGTGGGCGGGCCTGGGATCGGCCAGGGTGCCGAGCGGCGACTTCGAATGAAGCCCACCATCAACGACGAGGTGCTCGCCCGTGACGAACGACGACTCATCGGAGGCCAGCCACACAGCAGCGGCCGCGATCTCCTCGGGCCTGCCCAGGCGTCCGAGGCTGTGCGCTTTGACGTTGAGCGCCAATACGTCGGGGTCGGCCATCATCCGCAGCACCGGGGGAGTGGCGATCGTGCCCGGGCAGATGGCATTCACCCGAATGCCGGCGGCGGCGTGGTCGGTGGCCAAGGCCCGGGTGAGATTGATGACCGCCGCCTTCGAGGCGGCGTAGACCACGGCGCCGCCGTCGCCGTGCAGACCGGAGATGGACGCGGTGTTGATGATGGAACCACCGCCGCGGGCCTCCATGGCCGGGACGGCGTACTTGGCGCCGAGGAACACCGACCGGACGTTGACGGCCATGACGAAGTCCCAGTCCTCGACACTCAGTTCGACTGCCGTACCCGGCCGGAGGGTTCCGGCGTTGCTGAACAGCACGTCGAGCCCACCGAACTGGGCGACGGCCTCAGCCACCATCGCTTCGACGTCCTCGGCCTTCGACACATCGGCCTCGAAGGACAAGGCGTGGCCGCCGGCTTCGTTGATGGTTGTCGCGGTCTCGGCTGCCTTGGTGCCCCGCACGTCGACGGCCAGGACCGCGGCACCTTCGGCCGCGAATCGTATGGCCGAGGCCGCACCCAGCCCGGAGGCGGCCCCGGTGACGATGGCGATCTTGTTCTCGAGCAGGCCCATGTCGTTCTTCCCTTTGATCCCGTGCTGATTCCGTCAGCGCTATTCGGTCAGTGCTCTTTGGTCAGTGCTGTCAGCTGTATACCTGATGGCCCCACGTATCGCCGAATACGGTGTCACCGAGCGGCATGCGGTCGAGGGTCAACGGGAACGGCTTCGGGCGGCGCCCGACGGCGATGTGGGCCGCAGTGGCGACGCCATCGGGGATTTCGAGGAGGTCCTTCACCTGGGGCTCGAACATCACCAGAAGGGTCGTGAGGGCGGCGCCGAGGCCGGCTTCGCGGCAGCCGAGCAGGAAGTTCTGGACCGCGGGGTACACCGAGCCGCCGCCGACGATGCTGAGGCGATCGAGGTCGGTGTCCGTGGGATGCAGTCCGGAGAGCTCGGCACACGCCACCACGATTGCCGGGCGCCTCGTGCAGATGTTCCGCCATGTGATCGGCGTTGCGAAGCGCCCGGTCTGCGTTGGTCGCGCCGACTCCGACATCGCCCGCTGCGGCCCCGGCAAGGTACGCCTTCCAGGGCCCGAGATACCACTCGGCGAGTTGGCGCTTCTTGTCGGCGTCTCGAACCACGATCCACCGAACGGGTTGGCGGTTCCCGCCTTGGGGCGCGAACCGGGCGTAGTCGAACGCGTTCCGCAACTCGTCGTCGCTCACGGGTTCGGTGGTGAAGTAGCGGGTGGTGACCGCAGTCGTGATTGCGTCGCGAAGTTCCATGCGTTTGTCCTGTCTGGTGAGGGGTGTGGGTGAACGGGTTGAGGGGAGGGTCCGTCAGGCGCCCAGTTTGGCGACCATGGCGTAGATGGCGAAGATGACGAGGCCGGTGTCGACGACGGCACCGACGGTGAGACGCCGGCGCATCTTGGCCACTGCGCCCGGGTCGTGCTCGTCGTGAGCGGTCACAGCGGCACGGGACGCGGGGGCGAAGAACAGCACGCCCGTCAACCCACCGATCAGGACGACAACGAAGCCGATGCTGACGAACGGGTCGGAGAAGGTCCACGGTGAGTCGCTCTGTAAGAGAAGGAACACGCCGGTGATGGTGATGACCGCGCCGGCAACGCTGTAGTACACCTTGGCCATTTGGCCGGACGCTTCGTGCCAGACGCGGGCTGCGGCGTGGCCCGAGCGATCGAACATCGGGAGCATCACCATCTGCGTGAAGTTGCGCGCCGAGCCAGCCGGCAACTCCGATGATGTGCAGCGTCAGCAACAGATTGCGCATGTGCGCACCGTAGCTGACCAGCGGTCTCAGTGAGACTTGCGTTGCCGCAACAGGACCTCTTGGGCGACTGAGGCGACGTGGGTGCCGTCGGGGGCGAAGAGATTTCCGACGGTCATGCCGCGCGCACCCGTGAGACCATGACAGTCCCACTGGTAGAGGTGCCACTGGTCGGCCCGCATGGGACGGTGGAACCACATGGCGTGATCGAGCGACGCGCCCATGAAGGTTTCGTGGTACTTCTCTTGCGGCACCTGGATCGGGTGAATGCTGCGGGCCGCGTTGAACTGCACCGTGTCCGACGTGAAGGCCAAACCACAGACGTGCAGCCGCGCGTCGTCGAGCGGAATTGCGTCTTTGACGCGCACCCACCCCATCGACTGACCGGCACCCGGGTAGCTGACGAGGGGCCGCTTCTCCATGATCCACGGCCAGTCCTCGGCGTGGGGCCGGACATCATCGGGCACGGGGGCGAGGGGCATGCGGGCCGTCTGCACTTCGGCTGCCTCTTCGGCCCGTTGGAACGAGCAGGACAGGTTGAGAATGGCGCCGCCCGACTGGCGGGCGACCACGGCCCGCGTGCAGAACGTACGCCCGTCTCGAAGCCGTTCGACCTCGTAGCGGACCGGTTCGTTCAGATCGCCGCCCCGGATGAAGTAGGCGTGCAGCGAGTGCGGGAGGTACTCGGGCTTGACCGTCTTCAGCGCAGCATGGAGCGACTGGGCGACGACCTGGCCGCCGTAGATGCGACCCCACGGGTACTTGGCCGACAACCCGACCCAGGTATCGGGTCCGTGTTGCTCCAGGGTCATGAGGGTGCCGAAGTCGGTCGGATGATCGAGATCGGTACCGCCCATGGACGCCATGGTCAAGCGAACGACGCCAAAGCGTTGTTGAAGGTCTCGCTCGGCCGCATGGCTGCTGATGCCTTGTCGTGGTCGGGGAAGTAGTAGCCGCCGATGTCGACGGGCTGGCCCTGGACGGCGTTCAGCTCGTCGACGATCTTGGCCTCGTTGTCCGACAGGGTCTGGGCGAGCGGGGCGAAACGCGCCGCGAAGGCCGGGTCCGCAGTCTGCTTGGCCAGTTCCTGCGCCCAGTACAGGGCGAGGTAGAAATGGCTTCCCCGGTTGTCGAGTTCCCGCACCTTGCGCGACGGAGATTTGTCCTCGGTGAGGAGGCGGCCGGTGGCGGCGTCGAGGGTGTCGGCCAGGATCTGCGCGCCCTGGTTGCCGGTGACGGTGGCCAGGTGCTCGAAGGAAACCGCGAGGGCCAGGAACTCACCGAGGCTGTCCCACCGCAGGTGGTTCTCCCGTTCGAACTGCTGGACGTGCTTGGGGGCCGACCCGCCCGCGCCGGTCTCGAACAGGCCGCCGCCGGCCATGAGGGGCACGATCGACAACATCTTCGCGCTGGTGCCGAGTTCGAGGATGGGGAAGAGGTCGGTGAGGTAGTCACGCAGGACGTTGCCCGTTGCCGAGATCGTGTCCTCACCCTTGACGATCCGCTGAAGGCTGAACTCGGTGGCCTTCACCGGCGACATGATCTCGATCTGCAGACCATCGGTGTCGTGGTCGGGCAGGTACTGGTGGATCTTGGCGATGATCTGGGCGTCATGGGCCCGTTCCTCGTCGAGCCAGAACACGACGGGTGTCGCGCTCGCTCGCGCCCGGGTGACCGCGAGCTTGATCCAGTCCTGAATGGGTGCGTCCTTGACCTGGCACATGCGCCAGATGTCGCCCTGCTCGACCGCATGCTCGAACACGACCTTGCCGCTGCCGTCGGTGACGCGGACCGTGCCGTCGGCCGGAATCTCGAACGTCTTGTCGTGCGAGCCGTATTCTTCGGCGGCCTGGGCCATGAGCCCGACGTTGGGGACCGTGCCCATGGTGGAGGGATCGAGGGCGCCGTGCTCACGGCAGTAGTCGATGACGACCTGGTAGATGCCGGCGTAGCTCGAATCGGGGAGCACGGCCTTGGCGTCCTGCTCCTTGCCGTCGGCGTTCCACATCTGGCCCGAGGTGCGGATCATGGCCGGCATCGAGGCGTCGACGATCACGTCGCTCGGCACGTGCAGGTTGGTGATTCCCTTGTCCGAGTCGACCATGGCGATTGCCGGCCCGCTCTCGTAGGCGGCGTTGATGGAGGCCTCGATGGCCTGTCGAGTGGTCGCATCGAGCTTCTCGATGGCCGAAAGGATGCCGCCGAGCCCGTTGTTGGGGTTGGCGTTCACCTGGTCGAGGGCCTCGCCGTGCTGGGCGAAGACGTCGGCGAAGAAGGCCCGAACGGCGTGACCGAAGATGATGGGGTCGGAGACCTTCATCATCGTGGCCTTGAGGTGGACCGAGAAGAGCACGCCCTTTGCCTTGGCGTCGGCAACCTGTTCGGCCAGGAAGGACTGCAGGGCCTTGCGGCTCATGAAGGTGGCGTCGACCACCTCGCCGGCCAGGACCGCAACCGGGCTACGAAGGGCAGTGACCGAGCCGTCGGCACCGACGAGTTCGATGGACAGTTGGCCGGCGTCGGCCACGGCGACGGACTTTTCGTTGCTGCAGAAGTCACCTGAGCTCATGGTGGAGACGTGGGTCTTGGAGTCCCTCGACCACGCACCCATGGAGTGCGGGTTGTTCTTGGCGTACTCCTTCACGGCTCGCGGAGCCCGCCGGTCGGAGTTGCCTTCGCGCAGCACGGGATTGACGGCGCTTCCGAGGACCTTGCCGTAGCGGGCCTTGGTCTCGACCTCTTCGGGCGTCTCGGGGTCGTCGGGATAAACGGGGACCGCGTAACCCTTGGCCTGGAGCTCGGCGATGGTGGCCTTGAGCTGGGGCACCGAGGCAGAGATGTTCGGCAGCTTGATGATGTTGGCCTCGGGCCTGAGGGTCAAGGCACCCAGCTCGCTGAGCGCGTCACCGATTCGTTGCTCGGGGGTGAGCTTGTCGCCGAAGTTGGCGATGACCCGTCCGGCGAGCGAAATGTCCCGTGTCTCGACCGCCACACCACACGCGCTGGCGAAGGTGGCGATGATGGGGAGGAACGAATAGGTGGCGAGAGCCGGGGCTTCGTCGGTCAGGGTGTAGATGATTTTGGCGGAGTCGCTCATGACCGCCGAGGCTATCCGCCCCACCAGGACCGAGCACGCACCTGCTAGGCGCTGGTGGCGCTTTGGAGTTTGCCGCCTTCGGCGGCGACGCGCTCGAGCAGGGGCGAGAGTTCCCAGTGGCGGCCGCCGAGCGACTCCCCGTAGGCCTTGATCTTGGCCACGACCTCCGGCAACCCGATGGTGTCGGCCCAGAACATCGGACCACCGGTGTAGACCGGCCAGCCGTAGCCGTTGATCCAGACGACGTCGATGTCCGACGCCCGGCTGGCGACGCCCTCCTCGAGGATCTTCGCTCCCTCGTTCACCATGGGGAGCAGGAGTCGTTCGAGGACCTCGTCGTTCGTGACCTCTCGCTGGGCGACGCCCTGCGAGGCAGCGAACGACCGGATCATCTCGACGACCTCGGGGTCTGGGGTGGATGCCCGGGTCTCGGCGTCGTAGATGTAATAGCCGCGGCCGTTCTTCTGGCCCCGGCGGCCGCTTTCGCACAGGATCTCCCGCACGGTCGACCCGCTGGAGGTCGATGCGTTCCAACCGATGTCGAGCCCGGCGAGGTCGCTCATGGCGTAGGGGCCCATGGGGAACCCGAAGTCGTAGATGACCTGGTCGACCTGGGCCGGCGTCGCCCCTTCGAGGATGAGGCGGTCGGCTTCGATCCGGCGCTGGAACAGCATGCGGTTGCCGACGAACCCGTCGCACACACCCACCAGCGCGGGGATCTTGTTGATGCGCTTGGACAGCGCCATGACAGTGGCGATGACGTCATCGTCGGTCTTGGCTCCACGAACGACCTCGAGCAACTTCATGACGTTGGCGGGTGAGAAGAAGTGGGTGCCGATGACCGAGCCGGGCCGCTGCGTGGCGGCCGCCATCTGGTCGACGTCGAGATAGGAGGTGTTGGACGCCATGATCGCGCCGGGCTTGCAGATGCGATCGAGTTCGCCGAAGACCTGCTTCTTCAGGTCGAGGTCCTCGAAGACGGCCTCGACGACCATGTCGACGTCGGCGAAGTCGGCCTTGTCGACCGACGGGGTGATGAGCGCCAGGCGGGCTTCGGCGTCCGCTGCGGAAATCGAACCCCGCTTCGCCGAGCGCTCGTAGTTGCTGCGGATCACCGCCATGCCGCGATCGAGGGACTCCTGGTCGCGCTCGACGATGGTGACCGGGATGCCGACGTTGGCGAAGCTCATGGAGATGCCGCCACCCATGGTGCCGGCGCCGAGGACGCCGACCTTCTCCACAGTCCGCTGGGGGGTGTCCTTGGCCAGGCCGGGAACCTTGGCCGCTTCTCGCTCGGCGAAGAAGTAGTACTGCTGAGCCTTGGACTGGGTGCCCGACATCAGCCCCTCGAAGAGGCGCCGCTCGGCCGCAATGCCCTCGTCGAAGGGCAGGCTCACCGCGGCCTCGATGCATTGAATGTTGTATTCGGGCGCCAGGAAGCCGCGGGTCTTGGCCCCGATCTTCTTGCGGAAGTCGGCGAAGAGCGACGGGTCGACAGACAGCTTGTCGTTGCGATCACGGATGCGGGTGAGCGGGCGTCCTTCGGCGACGACCTTGCGAGCGAAATCGATGGCACCCTGTCGGAGGTCGCCGACCACCTCGTCGACCAAGCCGCACTCGAGGGCCTCGGCACTGCCGATGGGATCTCCGCTGGTCATCATCTCCAACGCCTTGGCCGGTCCGGTCACGCGGGGCAGTCGTTGCGTGCCGCCCGCGCCCGGAAGCAGACCGAGCTTGACTTCGGGCAGGCCGAAGCGGGCGCCGGCGTCCGCCACGCGGAAGTGGGCGCACATGGCGACCTCCAAGCCGCCGCCGAGGGCGGTGCCGTGGATGGCGGCAACGACGGGCTTGACGCAGTTCTCCATCGCGGCCTGTGCGGCCGGGAGGCTGGGTGGCTTGGGGGCGGAGGAGAACTCGGTGATGTCGGCCCCGGCGATGAACGTCCGTCCCGCGCAGATCAGCACGATGGCAGCGACGGAATCGTCGGCTGCTGCCTGCGTCATGCCGTCGAGAATGCCCTGGCGGACGTGATGGCTCAGGGCGTTGACGGGCGGGTTGTCGATGGTGATCACGGCAACGCGCTCCGCGCCTTCGCCTTCGAGTTCGAGGGTTACCGATTCGGTGAGTGCGGTCATGGTCACAGTCAAGCAGCTACTCGGCGGTCCGCGCGGCGTACCCTGTCGATCCGTACCCTGTCAATCCGTGAAAGCCTTCGGTCCCCGCTCGCTCGATGGCGGCCTCGACCCGGTCCCGGTGGACGGTCGCGGCACACTCTGGTTGTGCGGCAAGCACGTCGTCGGACCGGACCCCGAGGCTGCACTCGTACGGGCCGGGAACGCTCGCCTGATCGTGTGTCTCAACCAGCGCCACGAAATCGCCGACCGCTACCCCGGCTACGTCGACTGGTTACAAGCCGACGACGACCGCGGTCTGTGGTTCCCGATCCCGGACCTCCACGCCCCGGACGTCGACGAGATCCTGCCCGTGGTCGAGCGGGTCGTCGCGGCCCTGCCGGACGGCGTCGTCATCCACTGCGGGGCCGGCATCGGCCGTGCCCCGACCTTGGCGATTTGCGCGTTGCTCCGCGTCGGTCGGTCGCTCGAGGAAGCCCTCGCCGAAGTGGCCGAACGCCGCCCCATGGCCGGCCCCGAGACCGGTGCCCAGCGGGCGCTCGTCGAGGCGTTCGCCGCCACGTTCCCTCCAACCTCCGGCTGAGAGCGTCACACCCCCGAATCTCCGGCTGGGAGCGTCGGTTTCCGACGCCTGGGGCCGGAGGTTCGGGAGAGGCGACGCCTGGGGCCGGAGGTTCGTAGAGTTTCGGGGTGATCGATGTCGAGCGGTATTTGCGACGGATCGGGCTGACGGACGCGGTGAGCGTCGACCGGGACGGGTTGGAAACCTTGCAGCGGGCCCATCTGACCGAGATCCCGTTCGAGAACCTGCACATCGCAGCCGGCATCGGAGCAAGGACCGACTTGGCATGGTCGTACTCCAAGATCGTCGAACAGGGCCGAGGGGGTTGGTGCTTCGAGCTGAACGGGGCCTTTGGGGCATTGCTGGAGGCGTTGGGTTTCGACGTGACCCGCATCGGCGCAGCCGTGCAGCTGAACGGCCCGACCGAGGTGATCGACCACCTGACCCTCGAGGTCATGCTCGATCAGCCCTACCTGGTCGATGTGGGGTTCGGCGAGAGCTTCTGTCGGCCGTTGGCGTTGAACGTGCGGGGTCCCCAGGACGGTGGAATCGGCGAGTTCGAGTTCGTTCCGAGTCCGCGGGGCACGACATTGGCTCGCATCGTGGACGGCGTTCCCGAGGCCCAGTTCCGATTCAAGCGGGTGGCGCTGGAGCTGAGCGACTTCGAGGGCGCATCGCGGCACCTGCAGACCGACGAGCAGGGCTACTGGGTCCAGAAGCCGTTCTCGACTCGACTACTGGGCGAAGGCTGCGATCGGGTGACCTTGCTGAAGGATCGCCTGAAGGTCACCCGCTCCGGCGTGACCGACGAGACCCCGGTTGATCAGGCGGAATGGCCGTCGGTGCTGTTCGAGTGGTTCGGTCTGAGCCCCGCTTCCAGCACCTGAGGGAGCGGCTCCCGGTGGATCAGCGTGAGTCGATCGGTCGAGCGGGTGAGCGCAACGTAAAGAAGGCTGAGGCCCCGTGCCTGGGCCAGGAAGGCAGCCGGCTCGACCAGCACGACGTGGTCGAACTCGAGGCCTTTGGACTGCCACGGAGTGAGCCATTGCACGCTGACGTCGTCGGGGAGGTCTTGGGCGGCGAGGTCGAAATCGCCCGGGTCGACGGAGATGACCGCAATGCGACGAGCGGTGCCCTCGTGGGCCTCGGCGATCTCTGTCAACACCCTGCGCAGGCCGGCGGCGAGATCATCGACCTTGCGAACTTCGGGAGCATGGCCGGCCGAACGAATGGCTCGTGACGGTTCGAGGTTCGGGGCGAGGTTGGCCAGGACCGTCGCCGAGAGATCGTTGATCTCGGCCGGAGACCGGTAGTTGATGGTGAGCTCGCGGTACGCGAACTCCTTGACCGTGGCCGGAAGGTGGTCTCGCCACGAGCCGGGCTCGCCGGTCGAACACTGGGCGAGGTCACCGACAACCGTCATGGACAGACTGCGGGCCCGTCGGGCGATCATTCGCCATTGCATCGGGGTCAGGTCCTGGGCCTCGTCGACGATCACGTGCCCGAATCGCCAAGAGCGTTGGCCGACGGCGAGCTGCGCGACCGATGCACCGCGGTCGACCAGCGAGTCGGGGTCGTCGATGTGGAGCTCGGAAATGGGCGACCCGTCGCTCTCGAAGGAGAACCCGTCGATCGGTTCGAGGCCGGCGGCCCGGTCGTCGGCCATGCCCGATCCGAAGCCGGGCTGGTCACTCATCGTCGTCCTCGTCTTCGTCTTCGTCGCTGTAGGGCGGGATCGACTCGTCGGGATCGTCGTAGCTGCCGAGGAAGGTGGACAACTCGTCCTCGTCGAGGTCCTCGAAGAAGGCAAGCTCGTGGGTCTCGAGCTCTCGCTCGGCCGCGTCCAGATCGATCTCGTCGTCCTCGCCGACGACACCGGGCGGGCTGCCGGCCGGGGGCGCCTGTTCGGCCACTTCGAATTCGTCCGCTTCGTCGCGCTCGAGGTCGCGCGGATCGAAGAGGTTGACCTCGGGGCCACCGAGAAGGTGGAGTAATTCGTCGAGCAGGGGGATGTCGGCCTCGCTCCATCGGATGCCGTCGAGGTCGGCCTCGGGTGTCCGCTTCCGGTGCAGGGAATCGATTTCGGTCCGGGTGAACCCGAGTCCGTCTGCAGCGGACCGAAGCAATGCCGGCCCGCCGAGGAGGTCGTTGAGCGCCTGCTCGGGGCTGAGGTTGGGCCAGTAGCGCAGCAGGAAGTGCTTGACGTCGCGGGAATCGCTGAAGGTGGCGACCGCGTCGTCGGTGTTGGGGAACGCCGGGTCGTAGACCTGTGCGGCCAAGGCCTCGATGACGAGTTCTCGGAGGGCCGCGGCTCCCTCGTTGTGGGTACGGTGGCCTTGCGCCTGTTTGAACAGTCGGGCCAGCTCGGTGCTGGTCAGCACGACCCGCCGAGATCCGTACCAGACGGTGAGCGGCTCGGTCGGCTGTCGCTGCCGATCAGTCACCGCCCGAGCCAACAGCTTCGCCATCGACGCCCGACCCTTGACCGCGGCCACCGCTACCGAGTCGGAGAGGCCCAGGAGCACTCCCGGGAAGAGCTTCGCCGCCGTGACCGAGATGACGCCGGTCTCGCCGAGCGACGGCAGCACATCACGGATGTATCGGAGGAACTCGGTGGTCGGCCCGACGATGAGTACGCCGGTGTCGCTGAGGTTGGCCCGTTGTTCGTAGAGCAGGTATGCAGCCCGGTGCAGCGCGACGACGGTCTTGCCGGTACCCGGTCCGCCCTGCACGACCAGCGGGCCGGTGGCCGGCGCCCGAATGACGGCGTCCTGTTCGGCCTGGATGGTGGCAACCACCGACCGCATCTGGTCGTTGGTCGGTGCGGACACCGACGCCAGCAACGCCGCCTCGCCTCGAAGCGAGGTCCCCGCCTCGAGGTTCGCCAAATCGAAGATCTCGTCGGAGTAGGTCTGGAGCTGATTGGCGTTGCTGGTGACGCCGTCGCCGTAGTGGAACTGCCGGCGCTGACGCACCGACAGCCGGTCGAGGGGAGTCGCCCGGTAGAAGGGAATGGCCAGGCGGGCACGCCAGTCGACCAGCAGCGGCTCGCCGTCGGCGTCGTTGTCGTCGATGACACTCAGCCGACCGACGGCGACCTCGGTGCCGTCGTCGTTGGTGGTGTAGCCGAAGGCCAGCGCCTGGCCCATGCGTTCGAGTTCGGCCACCCGCCGATAGGCGTGCATGGCCCGAGCCGACGTCTGACGCACCAAGCCGGCAGCGATGGCCGCGTCGGACTCGGCGTCCTCGTCGTAGACGTCACGCAGGCCACCGTCCTCGGTGGCCTCGACCGCCTCCGCCGCCAGTTGCTCGGCTACCCGCCTCGCCCGGTCGAGGTGGGCCAGGTGCACCGCCTGGATGCGTCGGAGTCGGCCGCGTTCCTGCTCCAGGTCGGGATCGGCGGAAGGGTCAGACACGGGGCGCTGCTGGGTTTCGGGTAGGTGCTGGGTTTCAGCTGCAGGGCGCGATGACGGTCTCGCCGAATGCTGCGCAGGCCTCGGCGATGCCTGGCTTCAGGAACGCAAACGCCGGAAACACCAGTCGGTCGACGCCGAGGTCGGCCATCCGCTGGACTTCGCCGACCGGGTCGCTGCTGCGGACGAAGGGCGCACCCGTGGTGAATTCGATGGCCTCGGGGTCTCGACCGGCGTCGACCGCGGCCTGGCGTGCTCGGTCGAACATCTCCGTCAGCTCCTCGGGCGATCCCTTGCCGGGGAAGAACCCGTCGCCGAGCGTGCCCGCCCTTTTGGCTGCCGCATTCGAGTGTCCGCCAACGACGATGCGGACCTGACCGTTGGCCGGCTTGGGGTTGGACGACACGTTGGTGAAGCTGCTGAACGCGCCTTCGTGGTCGGCATGATCAGCCGCCCACAGGGCCCGCATCGCGTGGATGTAGTCGTCGGTGCGAGCGCCCCGCTGCTCCCACGGGATACCCAGCGCGTCGAACTCTTCGCGCAGCCAACCGACGCCGATGCCCAGTTCGACTCGACCGCCCGACATGCTGTCGAGGGTGGCGACCTCCTTCGCCAGTACCAGGGGGTTGCGTTGGGGGAGGATGAGGATGCCGGTGGCCAGGCGGATGCGTTGGGTCACCCCGGCGATGTACGCCAACCAGATGAGCGGGTCGGGGATCGGGGTCGACGCCTTCGCCGGCATCTTGCCGTCCGCCGCGTACGGGTAGGCCGACTCGTAGGTGTCCGGATAGATGACGTGTTCGACGGTCCAGAGCGACTCGAAGCCGGCCGCTTCGGCCTGGCGAGCCAGCTCGAGGGCGGCGGGCCCGGAGGTGAAGTCCATCGTGTTGGCGAACATGATCCCGAATTTCATGAATCGACTCTAACTCCCACCCCCAACCAACTGCCCCCAACCCAGAACAGGGTCAGGGGAGCATGCGGGAGATGACGAGCTTCTGGATCTCGGAGGTGCCTTCGTAGATCTGGTACACGCGGACGTCCCGATAGATCTTTTCGACGGGGTAGTCGTTGAGGTATCCGTAGCCGCCATGGATCTGGATGGCAGCCGACGCGACCCGCTCGGCCATCTCCGACGCGAACAGCTTGGCCATGGATGCCTCCTTCGAGCACTCGAGCCCGGCGTCCATGAGTCGGGCCGCGTGGTGACACAACTGCCGGGCCGCTTCGATCTCGGTTGCCATCTCGGCCAGGCGGAAGGCGATGGCTTGATGGCCGATGATCGGTTTGCCGAACGTCTCGCGCTCTCGGGCGTATCGAGTCGCCGCCTCGAGGGCCGCCCGAGCGCCGCCGACCGCCTGCGCCGCAACGGCGATGCGGCCGTTCGAGAGCTTGCCCAGCACGATGCCGAGGCCGCGTCCCTCTTCGCCCAACAGATCGTCGGCCGGTACCCGCATCTCGTCGAAGGCGACCTGGCAGGTGTCGTTGGTCCGGTGCCCGAGCTTCCGTTCCTTGGACAGGACCTGGTAGCCGGGGTTGTCGGTCGGGGTGATGAACACGCTGATGCCTGCCTTGCCGGCATCGGGGTCGGTGACCGCGGTGATCATGGCGACGTCGGCCAGCGACCCCGCGGTGATGAACGCCTTCTGGCCGTTGATGACCCACGAATCGCCATCGCGCACGGCACGGGTGCGAATGTTGGCGGCGTCGGATCCGGCGTGGGGTTCGGTGAGATGAATGCATCCGATCCATTCGCCCGAGGCCAGCCTGGTCAGGTAGTCGAGTTTCTGCTGCTCGGTCCCGAGTTCCTCGAGCGCGGCAGCCACCGGCGAGTTGTTGGCGGCCATGACGTTGGAGATGCCTCCGTCGCCGGCCGAGATCTCCTCGATGGCAAGGCAGTAGCCGACGAAGTCCGCACCCGAGCCACCCCACTCGGGAGCGACCATGGCCGCCATCAAGCCGGCATCGGCCATCTTCCGGTAGAGGTTTCGGGGAACGTCGCCCGTCCGGTCCCACTCGGCGGCGTTCGGAACGATCTCGGCCTCGGCGACTCGGCGGGCCACGGCACGCATGGCCCGCTGGCTCTCGCTGTACAGGTCGAGAGGCGCAGTCATGCCCGCTCCATCGACCGGCCGACTGCCGCGCCATCGGCTGACAACGGCGGCAGGGGTAACGGGCCGCGGGCCGCTTCGTAGGCGGATCCGATGCGGAGCACGGTGGCTTCGGCGTGGGGGCGGCCGAGAATCTGCAGCCCGACGGGGAGTCCGTCGGCGGCCACGCCGGTGGGGAGGCTGAGGCCACAGAGGCCGAGGTAATTGCCCGCCCGGGTGAAGTGCCCGGGCGCAGAGGACTGGTCGATGTCGGCGACGATCGGCGCGGTGGTCGTGGTGGTCGGCGTGAGAAGGGCGTCGAGCCGGCCGAGCGAGTCGAGGAAGGTCTGTCGATCTCGTGTTCGCTGAAGGCAGGTTCTGATGTAGTCCACGGCCGAGTGATCCCGCCCGGGAAGGACGCGGGCCCGAACGTCTTCGTCCAACGGCGCGTCGGGATCGGCCACGAGGTAGCCGTGATGGGTGAAGGCCTCGGCCGTCATGAGCAGGCCGGTGGCGTGCAGCATCTCCTCGAACGGTAAGGGTGATGAGTAGACAGACAGTTCGGCCCCGAGCCCGGCCAGGACGTCGAGAGCATGGTCGTACTCGGCCAGGACCTCGGGAGAACAGGCGCCACGCTCGCGATCGTCGATCACGCCGAACCGCAGACCGGAGATGCCACGGCGAAGTGCGTCGTAGAGGCCGGCTCCTCGCCGCCAGTCGTCATCGACCAGGGGCTGCGCCCGGCCTGTCAGCACGTCGAAACAGAGCGCCGCATCCTCGACCGTGGTCACGAGGGGGCCGGGCGTGTCGAGTGTGTGGGCCAGCGGGATGATGCCGTCGGTGGGGAGGAGGCCCTCGGTCACCTTCAGGCCGACGATGCCGCAGAAGGCGGCGGGCAGGCGGATCGAGCCGCCCGTGTCGGTGCCGATGGCAATGGGCACCATGCGAGCCGCGACGGCGACGCCCGAACCCGACGACGAACCACCGGGAGCCCGGTGGGCGTCGGCGCCCCACGGGTTGCGTGGGGTTCCCATGTGCTGGTTGGTTCCCCAGCCGCCGAAGGCGAACTCGACCGTTTTCGTCTTGCCGACCAGCACCCCGCCCGCCGCCAGCATCCGCCGGGCGATGGTCGCGGTGGTGGGTGACACGCGATTGCGCCAGGCAGCCGACCCGCCGGTGGTGACCCTGCCCTCGAGGTCGACGAGGTCCTTGAGGGCGAACGGGACGCCTTGGAACGGACCGATCCGGTGACCGGACTGCAGCGCCTGCTCAGCTCCAGCCGCCGCTCGGCGGGCTTCGTCGAGGTACAACGCCTGCCACGCTCCCAGTGTCGGATCGAGTCCCTCGATGGCATCGATGCAGCGCTCGAGCGCGTCGACCGGGGAGCCGCTTCCATCGAGGTGGGCTCGGGCCAGGTCGGCGATGCTGGGGGTCACGACCCGTTCCCGATGCGCAGCACCACCTTGCCGACGGCCTGGCGATCGTCGAGCAATCGATACGCCTCTTGGCCCTGGTCGAGGTCGAGGACGTGGCCGATTGGTGGCTTGATGGCGCCACTGGCGATGAGCGGCACCATCTCGGCGTGGATGCGGTGGGGCAGGTCGGCATCCTGCGCAACGGCCTCACCCCACGCGGCTCCGACGACCGAGACGTTGCGCAGCAGCAGGCGGTTGACCTTGACCTCGGGAATGGTGCCGGCCGCGAAGCCCACGACGACCAGTCGACCGAACCGGGCCAGCGAGCGCAGGCCGTCGAGGAAACGGTCACCGCCGACGGGGTCGTACACGAGGTCGACGCCTCGGCCACCGGTGAGGGCCACGACGTCGTCCTTCCACGTATCGGAGATGACCACGACCTCGTCGGCCCCGGCGGCACGTGCCACCTCGGCCTTGTCGGGCGTCGAGACCAGCCCGATCACCTGACTCGCTCCATAGCCCTTGGCGATCTGGATACCCGACGTGCCGACCCCGCCGGCCGCGCCGAGCACCAGCACCGACTCACCGGCTTTCAGCCCACCGCGGTGCACCATGCAGAACACGGCCGTCTGATAGTTCAGCACCAACGAGGCTCCCTCTTCCCACGTCAACTCGTCGGGCAGATGGAAGACTTCGGCCGGCCTGCAGATGGTGACCTCCGCCAAGGCGGCTCGAGTCCAGGCACAGACCCGCTCGCCCGGGGCGAACCCCGAGTCGGCAGGGGCCGACCGCACCACACCGGCCAGCTCGATTCCCGGAATGAAGGGCGGATCGGGCCGGTACTGGTACAGACCCTTGCTCTGCAGCAGATCGGGGAACGACACCCCGGCGGCAACCACATCGATCACGACGCCGGAGCCGTCGTCGGTCGGTTCGGGGCGGTCGACGACGGCGATGCCATCGGGGCCGGTCAGTGCTTGGACTTCCAGTGCTCTCATGGCGCCGAAGGTAGTCCGCAGTCGCTCACCTCGGGTAACGAGCCCACACCCCAGTCTCGAAATCGTGCAGCTTGCAGGCTTTCGTCGAGCGCAGATAGTCACGAACGCTGATCGATCGCTGGACGACATCGTCGGGGAAGGCAGCGGCAATGGCCCGTGCCGCCTCGGGCAAGTGGTAACAGGGGACCCGCATGTCGACGTGGTGGGGAAGGTGCACCATGATCCAGTGGAAGAAGAGGTCCCATCCCGGCGGCCCCCAGAGAATGGTGGTGCCCTCCACCTGCCCACGGAAACGGTTCCATTCCCGACGGGGCCACCAACGGATCTCGGGGCTGATGTGGTGGACGTACACCACCCAGCCGATGGTCTGGCAGAAGAGGAGAAAGGGGACAATCACCGCCTTCACCCAGTCCCACACGCCCGAGAATCCATTGGTTGCGATCAGCGCGACGAGTGAGGTCGCGGCAAATGCGACGACGATGATCTGGTCTCGCCGCATGACCCGGGCCCAGCGTTCGGGTGGCGCGAAGCGAACCATCTTCTCCCACCACACCGCTCGCAAGTAGTAGGCACCCGAGCCGAATGGACCCCATTCGATTTTGTGGCGCAGGCGTTGGAGCGTTCCGAGCTTCTCGTATTGCTCGATGGTCAACGGATGCCAGACGAAGTCCATGCCCTCACGCAAGGTGTGGCCGTGGTGGACCCGGTTGTGGCCGAAGACCCAGATCTCGGTGGCGTGCAACGACGGCAACATCGATACCCGGCCGACGACGGCGTTGAGCCGCTTGGAGTCGAACAACGCGTCGTGGGCCGCATCGTGACCGAGGACGAACAACGCCGAAACGGCCAGACCGGCCAGCAACCACAGCGGCACGAGCAGGAGCGGATTGTCGGTCGACAGCAGGCCCCACACGGCCAACCCGTAGACGAGTGCATCCCGAGCCAACAGGCCAAGGCCGCGGACCGTCGACCGCTGGTAGCAGTGGGCGGGAATCGAATCGACCACCGTTCGCAAGCCGGTGGGCTTGGCGTGCACGCGCTCCTCGGTTCCGATCACGCTCGATCCTGTTCCCGGCGGCCGCTGCGTGCCTAGGGCCGAAGGTCCCGGCACAACGCGACCGCCGGAACCTCCGCCCTGTTCCGCGTCGTCAGCGAGCGTCGTAGTCGAGTTCGACGGGCTGATCGTCGACGGGATGGGACTGGCAGGTGAGGACGAAACCGTCGGCCAGCTGGGACTCGGACAAGGCGTAGTTCTTGGCCATGGTCACCCGGCCGCGGACGACCTTGGCCTTGCAGGTGGCGCACATGCCGCCCTTGCAGGCGAAGGGGACGTCGGCGCGGACCGAACGGGCGTAGTCGAGCAGCGATGGACCGGCAGGGTCGACCATGACCAACGAGGTCCGGCCGTCCAGGGTCACGGCAACTTCGGCGAGGCCTTCGTCGTCGGGGGCGTGCTGGGGAAGGGCTTCGATGCGCTGATCGAAGAACAGCTCGTAGTGAATGTTCTCGGCCGCCACTCCGGCCGCCTCCAGCGTCGCGGTGACGGTCTCGACCAGATCGAGTGGGCCGCAGAGGTACCAGTCGTCCACGGCATCGGCGGGGAGGAGGCCGTCCAGAAGCGACTGCATCTTGGCCCCGTCGATCCGGCCCTGGAAGAGGGGGACCTGGTGCGGTTCCCGACTCAGGACGTGCACGACCGAGAAACGCTGGGGGAAACGGTTCTTCAGCCCTTCGATCTCGTCGAGGAACATGATGGTCTGCGAGGTCCGGTTGCCGTAGATCAGCGTGAACTCGCTGTCGGGTTCGGCGGTGAGCGCGGTCGTGATCATCGACAGCACCGGGGTGATGCCCGACCCGGCAGCGATGGCGACTCGATGCTTGCGGGTGCCGGCGGCGGGAACGAGCGTGAACTCGCCGATGGGTGCCATGACCTCGAGGGTGTCGCCCGGTGCGAGCGACGTCGTTGCCCACGCGGAGAAGACGCCGTTTGCGATGCGCTTCACCCCGATCCGGGGGTCGGCGCCGACGGGGCTGCAGATCGAGTACGAACGCCGGACCTCGTCGCCGTCGATGTCGGCTTTGAGCACGAGGTGTTGGCCGGCCTGGTGGCGGAACGAATCTCTGAGCCCGTCGGGGATGTCGAAGGTGATGGCAACCGAGTCATCGGTCTGTGGGTCGATGCGACTGATGGTGAGCGTGTGGAAGTCGGTGGTCATGAGCTCAGATCTCTTTGAAGTGGTCGAACGGCTCGAGGCAGGCGTAGCGCAGGTGTAGAGCGCCTTGCACGCGGTCGAACCGAAGGCGCTGACCAACCGGGTGTCGGTCGCGTCGCAGCGGGGGCAGGGCGGGTTCGAGCGCCGGCCGAGGGTGACGGGAACCGGACCCTGGTCAGGGGCGGCATCGCCGCGTGGGGGAGCAATGCCGGCGGCCTTCAGTTTGGCTCGGCCGCTCGGGCTCATCCAGGTGCTGGACCACGCGGGGGTGAAGGTCCGCTCGACCCGGACGGGCGAGAAGCCTTCGGCATCGAGCAGGGATCGGATGCGGCCTTCGATGAACTCGACGGCCGGACACCCCGAGTACGTGGGAGTGACGCGCACGACCAGTTGGCCGTCGTCGTCAACGGCAACCGAGCGGACGATGCCCAGTTCGCCGATGGTGAGCGGCGGGAGCTCGGGATCGGGAACCGACTCGACCAGCTCCCGGGCACGATCGATGGCCTCCTGGGTAAGAGGCGACGGGGCCATCGTCACCACGACGCACCCGGGTGGGCCCGGTACAGCGACTGCATCTCCGGGAGGAGATGACCGAGGTGTTCGGTGTGGAAGCCGGTCCGACCACCCAGCCGCTGATACGGATCGGAGGGGAGACGAAGCTGGGCTTCGGCCAGGACGTCGGCAATGGTCTGGTCGAACTGGGGTCTCAGGACGGCGGGATCGGCCGCTGCTCCCTGGGCGACGAGCTCGGCGTCGGCGTCGTCACCGGCGAAGAGGTCGGCGGTGAACGGCCACAGCGCGTCGACCGCGGCCTGGCACCGTTCATGGCTCTCGGGTGTGCCGTCGCCCAGGCGGATCACCCAGCCCGACGAGTACTCGAGGTGGTAGCGGGCTTCCTTGACGGCCTTGGCCGCAATGCCCGCCAGGGTCTCATCGGTCGACGCAGCCAGCGCCTGGTACAGCGGGACCTGGTAGGCGTCGACGAACAACTGGCGAACGACGGTGTGGCCGAAGTCGGGATCGGGTTGCTCGACGAGCACCGCATTGCGGAACTCGCGCTCGCTGCGCAGCATCGCGAACTGGTCCTCGTCGCGACCCTCGCGCGTCGAACTGTGAGGCGTAGCTGTAGAAGTTGCGAGCCTGACCGAGGTGGTCGAGGCCGATGTTGGCGATGGCGATGTCTTCTTCGAGCTCTGGCATACGAGCGATGAGCGTCGACAGTCGCTGGGCGAGGACCAAATTGTCGTCGGCCAGGCGGAGCAGGTAGCTGAGCATCACATGTGGCCGATCGCTTCGGGGATCTCGTAGAACGTGGGGTGCCGGTACGGCTTGTCCGACTCGAACCACGCCTCGGCCGCGTCGGGATCGGTGGCGTGGATGGCGCTCGAGGGAACCACCCAGATGCTGACGCCTTCGTTGCGACGGGTGTAGACGTCGCGGGCGCTGCGGGCGGCCGACTCGGCGTCGGGGGCATGCAGCGATCCGGCGTGCACATGGCTCAGGCCACGTTGGGCTCGGACGAACACCTCCCACAGCGGATAGCCGCTGGGCTTTCCGGTGGCGTCGGCCCGCGTTTCGCCTTCGATGGGGGGGACGTCGTAGCTCACGCTGATGCTCCTGCTTCTGCTCGGTCTTGTGCTCTTCTTGCTGCGCGTTCGGCATGGGCTCGGGCCGCTTCGCGCACCCAGGCGCCGTTGTCCCACGCGTTCACCTTGTGGGCGATCCGCTCGCGGTTGCACGGACCATCGCCCTTCACGACGGCCCAGAACTCGTCCCAGTCGATCGCCCCGAAGTCGTAGTGGCCGGTGTCGTCGTTCCAACGAAGGTCAGGGTCGGGGACGTTCAGCCCGAGGTACTCGGCCTGGGGCACGGTCATGTCGACGAACTTCTGACGGAGCTCGTCGTTGGTTTCGAGCTTGATGCCCCAAGCGATGGACTGGGTGGTGTGGGTGGAATCGGCGTCGGGCGGACCGAACATGGCGAGTGCCGGCCACCACCAGCGCTCGAGGGAGTCCTGGGCCAGGGCCTTCTGCTCGTCGGTCCCGTTGACCAGCGACAGCATGATCTCGTAGCCCTGCCGTTGATGGAACGACTCTTCCTTGCAGATCTTGATCATTGCTCGGGCGTAGGGCCCGTAGGACGTGCGGGTGAGCATCACCTGATTGGTGATGGCGGCACCGTCGACCAGCCACCCGATGGCGCCCATGTCGGCCCACGACAACGTGGGGTAGTTGAAGATGGAGGAGTACTTCTGGCGCCCGGTGTGCAGCATCTCGTTGAGCTCGTCGCGCGAGACGCCGAGGGTCTCGGCCGCCGAATAGAGGTAGAGGCCGTGTCCGGCTTCGTCCTGGACCTTGGCCATCAGGATGGCCTTGCGTTTGAGCGACGGGGCCCGGGTGATCCAGTTGCCTTCTGGTTGCTGGCCGATCACCTCGGAGTGGGCGTGCTGGGCGATCTGGCGGATCATGGTCTTTCGGTACTCGTCGGGCATCCAGTCCCGCGGTTCGATCTTCTGGTCGTTCGCCAGGAGTTCGTCGAAGCGCTCCTGGCCGCGGCTTGTCTGGTCGGTACTGGTCGGGTCGGTGACGGTCATGTGGTTCCCTCTGGCAGGTTCATCGATGTGGTTTCGCTGGTCTGGTCGGCGAAACGGGTGGTGTGAACGGAATGGCCGGCGTCGGGTCGCAAGCCGGTGAGGGCCTCGAGCTTGTCCCAGACCCGATCGGCGGTGAGGCGGTGCAGTTGCGACGCCAACGAGCGGGCGGTATCCCGGCCCACGACTCGCCAAGCAGCGGCGCCGGAAGCTCGGGGTCGGCCAGCCGCACCCGGCGGTAGTCGTGGATCATCATGGTGCGAAGCACGAAGGCCTCGTCGGGCGAGAGCGGATCGTTCAGCCCGTTCGCTGCCGGGGCGTATCGCTCGACGAAGCGGCGGTAGGCGGCTTGGCTGTCGGCCAGCCCGGACGACTGTTGGAACGAGGGTTCGGTGATGAGTGGTTCGATGTTGTCGAACCGGGCCAGGGCGGTGGTCGGTGTCGGGTGGTCGAGGCGAGCGGCGAGGTCGTTGACGACCGGTGGGTCTTGGTGTCGGGTCGGGCCCAGACCGTCGGGCTGATCTCGGCGAAGCCCAGCCAACGAAGGTTGGCGAGCAGCGTGTCGTCGGCGCCGCCGGCGAAGACCAGCAGCCACTCGTCGGAGCCTGCTTCGGGGTGGGCCGGCCCGTAGATGCGTTCGTTCACCGACTCGATCTCGGTGCGGGCGAACGGCGTAAGCGAGTAGCGAGAGCGGCGACCGACACGTTCCCCGTTGAGCCAACCCTCGGCCACCAAGCGGAACACCGACGTGCGAACGAGGCGATCGGAGAACCCGAGCAGGCCGCCGAGCGACGATGAGGTCCGAGAGCCACACGGGCTGTTGCAGTGGTCCGATGACGTCGCCGAGCACGGTGACCAGAACCGAACGCGCCGAGAGCTGGGTCTCGCCGGTCCAGGACTCGAGAAGGTCATCAACGATCGGGCTCACGCCTGTGACTCTAAATGACACACAATTAGAGTCAAGCAACTTTGTGTGTATCAAATCTCTCCGATGGACCGCGCTGGCGCCGTCAAGGGGTGGCCAGGCGGGGCACCTGGTCCCACGGGGAGGCGCGATCCGACGCTGATCGGCAGCCCCGGCGGGCTAAGGTGACGCCCGATGCGTTGGCTCGTGGGGTTGTTTGTCGTCGCGCTCTGGGCAGGAGCGATCGTCCCGCTACCGGGCCTCGTCGCGCAGAACAGCGAGTCGACGGCCGCCGAGCTTCCCTACGAGCAGACCCGTGGATTCGAACAGTCGGCCAGGGTCTACGAGTACGCCGCGGCCACGGCTCCCTGCGCGTTGACTGGACGGTGCTCGGCGGCATCGCCAACGTCGCTTCGGACCACGGCCGAGTCGGGGGCGCCCAGCGCCTTCGGGCCGACGGCGTGGTGACTCCGCCGGTTCTCGGCCTGCCGCTCGACGGTAACGAGGGGCGAGCGCTCATGGCCGACACCGACGGCGGGCTCGTCGACGGAGTGGCCGACTTCGATCGAGCGGTCGGTCCCTTCCAGTTCATTCCCGCCACGTGGACGGCGTATCGAACTCGATGGCAACGGCGACGGTGTCACCGACCCCCACAACCTGTGGGACGCAGCGGCGTCGGCGGCCGCGCTGTTGTGCGACACCGGCATCGTGTCCGAACCCGCTTCGGCCATCTCGCTCTACTTCGGCGGCGACGAGTGGAACGACTCGGTCAACGACGCGCGGGCCGACCTCCTCGAGTTGGCATGGAGCACCGAAGTCGGTGGTTCACCCTTCGCCGGCTTGGCCCACGATCTGGTCGTGGCCGACACGGTCCAGGTCGGGGTTGCAGCTCCGGTGGCAACGACCAAACCCTGTCCGACCAGACCCCTGTCGACGGCCGACCTGATTGGAACGGTGACGGGTTCGTCGACTCGGCCGTGCTGGTCGAACCGGGGGCCGAGGCAATCGACCCGAACGTCGGGCGGCGGCTCCTCTTTCTGGATCACGAAGGCCTGCCCTACGGACGGGCCATCGAAGTGACCCGTTCGCTCATCACCGCCGGCCTTCGTCCCACCGACGCCAAGCCGGTGGTCAGCGACTGGAACGGTGACGGCCTCGACGACATCGGCTTGGTGACGATCCAGGACGGCATCGCGGCGTTGGTCACCTTCGCCCGCGACGGTTCGATCGAGGAGATCCGGCCGGTCGGGCTGGCCGAGGCTGGCACCTCGTTCCAGGTCGTCGAACGGATGGGGGCGGCGCTGACCCGATCGGTCGGCGGTGTCGGCGGCGAGTATTGGGAAACGGTGACCATCGCCGACGGTTCAGCGCTCACACTGAACCGGGTCGGCAACATCGTGGTGGCCGAGTCGATCTCCGGGCAGCTGGCCGAGATGATCGCCCACGCCGCGGCCGACGGCATCGCCCTCGACGGGTGGGGCTGGCGCAGCCACGAGCAACAGATCTCGCTCCGGGCCGCGCACTGCGCCGACATCTGGACCACGCCGGCGAGCGAATGCAACCCGCCCACGGCGGTACCGGGCACGTCCCGTCACGAGTTCGGCTTGGCCATCGACTTCCACGCAGGGGGAGCAGCGCTCGGGTCGACGTCCCCCGAGTTCCAGTGGCTCAGCCAGCACGCCGCCACCTACGGCTTCTTCAACCTGCCGTCGGAGCCGTGGCACTGGAGTATCGACGGCGGCTGAGAGGTAGATTCCGGCGATGGAACTCGATGAGGTGATGCGTACGACGTTCTCGTGCCGGTCCTGGACCGACGAGCCGGTCAGCGACGAGGTGCTCCACCGGATTCTCGACAATGCCCGCTTCGCTCCCAACGGCGGCAACCGGCAGGGCTGGCGGGTCATCGTGGTCAACGACACCGCCACCCGGGAAGCGTTCGTCCCGCTGATCAAGCCGACGACGTCGGTCTACGTGGCCCAGTCGAAGGCGGGGGAGGCACCGTGGAACTCGGTGGTCCCCACGGCCGTCGACCTCGACGCAGCCATCGCCGCCGATCCTCCGTTCCCCGGCGTCGTCGAGATGACCCAGGCTCCCGTGGTGCTGGTCTTCACCATCGACCTCAGTGTCGTCGCCAGTTTCGACAAGGATCTCGACCGGGTCGGTGTCATCAGCGGCGCCTCCATCTATCCGTTCGTGTGGAACGTGTTGCTGGCTGCCCGCAACGAGGGACTCGGCGGTGTGCTCACCACCTACCTCGCCGGCCAGGAGGCCAAGGTCCAGGAACTCCTCGGGGTTCCGGCCCATCACGCCATCGCCGCCATGGTGCCCCTCGGCTATCCGACGAAGCAGCTCACCAAGCTGAAGCGCAAGCCGGTCGAGTCGTTCACGACCGTCGACCGATTCGACGGACCGGCGTTCGCCCCGGCCGTCGGAGCCGCTCCCTCCGGCTTCACGGTCATGAGTAACGACGTCGTCGACGGCGGCACGCTGCCCCAGCCGCAGGTCAGTGGGATCTTCGGCGCAGGCGGGCAGGACGTCTCTCCGCACCTTGCGTGGTCGGGTTTCCCGGCCGAGACCAAGAGCTTCGTCGTCACCTGTTACGACCCCGATGCCCCGACGGGCAGCGGGTTCTGGCACTGGAACGTCGTCGACATCCCGGCGTCGGTCACCGAGCTGCCGGCCAACGCCGGCTCACAAGACGGCGCCAACCTTCCGACCGGATCGTTCCATGTGAAGCACGACGCGGGCCTTCCCGGCTATCTCGGGGCAGCGCCTCCGCCTGGACACGGCAAGCATCGTTATGTCTTCACCGTGCACGCGTTGAGCGTCGAGAGCTTGGGCATCGACGACTCGGTCACCAACGCCATCGCCGGCTTCAACATGTTCGGCAAGGTACTGGCCAGCGCCCAGATCGTGCCGACCTACGAGCAGCAGGGGTGAGGCTGACACCCGGCCAACTCCGGTCGGTGCTCGATCAAGGTGTTGCTGCGAGCGAGCCGATCCCCGGACTGGGAGAGGGCGGTGGACCCTCGCCGCGGGCGGCGGTTGCCGCCGTTCTTCGGGACGCCGAACACGGGGCGGAGATGTTGTTCATCCAGCGCGCGGCCAAGGACACCGACCCGTGGTCCGGCCAGATGGCCTTCCCCGGCGGAAGGGTCGATGCCACCGACCTAGACACCCACCACACCGCGGAGCGCGAAGCGCTGGAAGAGGTCGACCTCGATCTCACCTTCGGCATCCGGTTGGGCTCGTTGTCCGAGCTCGACGGCGGGAGGGCCACCAACCGGCTCATCTCGGTCTGCGCCCACGTCTACTGGCTCGAAGGTCCCCGGCCACCGCTTCGGCCGAACTACGAGGTCGCCGACGCGTTGTGGGTTCCCGTCAGTGCGCTGGCCGATCAGGGCCGCTACATCGACTACTTCTACCCCCGGTCGGCCGCAATGTTCCCCGGTATCCAGCTCGATGCCGAGGGCCAGGTCATCTGGGGTCTCACCCTCCGCTTCCTCTCGGACTTCTTCCGCCGGATCGACCACCCGTTCATCGAGCTGCCGCACTGATTGGCTGTCGGCCGGCAGTTCATCCAACATCAGGGCCGAAGCGCCGAAGTCGACGACATCATCCTCAACTGGCTCGGGATCGGATTGGGACTGCGGGCCCCTCGTCTCTGGCTGCGGCCGTTGGCCCGAGGCACGCGCACGAGTTGACGCGTCCGCGGACGCGTCCGCCGATGCCTGTCTCTGCAGAACACCTGATCTTCTCTTGATTGTCACAGGCCGTCATTATGATCAGTCGAGCGGAGCTCGACCGGCACAATCCAACTGGTCGACGAAAGAACAAGAGCGGGAGAAGTCCATGAAACCCAGCCCACTGAGCCAAACCCTCCGGTCGTTGACCGTCGGACTCACCCACACCCACTACCAACTCGTCGTCGCCGCAGCGGACTTCGCCGACAGCGACGAATGGGCCCGCGACGGGTCACCAACCGCGGCCCACTGGCTGGCCGCTATCGCCGATGTCGAAACCTGCACCGCCCGCGAATGGGTGCGGGTGGGTCGTGCGTTGCGGTCGTTGCACGCGTCCGCGGACGCGTTCGCCGACGGAAAACTCTCCTACGCCAAGATCCGGGCCCTCACCCGCTTCGCTACCCCCGACAACGAGACCGAACTGCTCGAACTCGCGCTGGCCACCACCGCCAACCACCTACCACAGGCGTTGGCCGCCTGGCTCAACCGCACCAGCGACCCCGCCGATCTCGAAGCCCACCGCCACGCCCAACGCTCTCTCAGCAGCCGCCTCGAACCCGACGGCCTCACCACCTTCACCCTGAAGGCCCCGCCCCATCTGGCCGGCATCCTCGCCGCCCTACTCGCCGCGATCGTCATGCGCTCCACGCCCAAGCGCGAGCCCGACGGCACCTGGCCGACGCTGGCCCAGCAACAGGCCGACGCTCTCGGCACCCTCCTCACCAATGGAACCGGAACCATCACCACCGAACTGGTCCTCCACGTCCGTGGCGACGGCTGCACCCTCGACGACGGCACCCCCATCCCCGACACGATCGTCGAACGCATCGCACCCACCGCCTTCCTCCGAGCCCTCATCCACGACGCCGAGAACCGGCCGGTCAACGTCAGCCGTCGACGACGACACCCCACCACCCGCCAGAAACGCCTCGTCAAAGAACGAGACCGAGCATGCATCGACTGCGGCCGAGAACAGCTCCTCGAATACGACCACAACCCGCCCTACGAACAGACCCACCGAACCGTCACCGAAGAACTCGAACTCCGCTGCGCACCCTGCCACCGACGACGCCACGCCAACGAGACCGCGGCCGAGTGTTGCATCGACGCGGCGGCCGGGTAGCGGTGGATCCACGGAGCGGTGGTCCCGAGTTCCTCACCCCGCCGCGTTGATGGTCACGGTCACCCGGCTCCACCGAGCCTTCGCGCCTGTGCCGAAGGGGGAAGTCGTGGGGAAGCCGAGGAGCGCATCGCCGGTCGTCGTCATTGGTCCGACGATCGGGTCGTCGCCGCTGGTTGCTGGGTTGGTCCAACCCGAGGCCGGGTCGAAGAGGGCGACACCCTGATTGCACCACCCCCACCACAGCACCCGGCCGTCGGGTGCGCGGATCGGCTCGGGATAACCCTCGCATGACGCCAGCGGCACTGCCTCGGGTTCCGACCAACGGCCGGTAGCTGGGTCCCACACGGCCGACACGAGGTCGAATCCGCTCTGGCCGGCGACAAGGAGGCGCTGATCGATGGTGACGGCCGAGCGAAACCCGGTGACGCGCTGGGTGCCTCGATCGGCAGCCACCGTCCCGACGGGTCGAGCACGGCCAAGCTCGGGGCCGATCGGTCGCTCCCTGCGGCGGCCACCACGGTGTCACCGAGCAACAACAGGTCGGCGGTCCCGCCAACGCCCAACTCCAACGTGGGTGTCGAGACTGCGGTCCACGCTCCCGTGGACGGAGAGAGTTGAGCCACCACGCCGGCGTCGGGCCACCACACCGTGAGGTGTTCGCCGTCCCATACTGCGTCCATTCGGACCGAAGCGTCGTTCCCCCTCGGTACCGGTAGTGCGTCGAGCACCCGCCACGTGTCGGTGGCAGGGTCGTAGGCGCCGGCCGAATCGGTGACGTCGCCTCCCTCGGTGATCTGGCCGCCAACGACCAGCAACTCGGTGCCGGTCCAGGCGACCTCGGCGTCGCCGGTGGTGGGGAACGGGGCGGGTGACAGCTCGCGCCATGAGTCCTCGGCAGGGGAGTAGGCCAGGAACTGCGGCGCTGCCGGAGTGCCGCCCTCGTCGGCCCAGCCACCCCAGATCAACGCCTTAGCGTCGGATCGACGGCGTGCCGTGAGGCGTCGAGCAGTTCCGAGTCTTGATCCATGGGCACCCGAGACGTCGTCCGCTCGGCTCGGTCGTCCGATGGGGTTCTGTCACCTTCTGCCACTACATGCCGTGCGGCGTCAGATTGTTACATCGGTCATGTGCTACATCGATGCCGCGGCCGGGTAGCGGTGGGCCCAGGGGGCCGCGGCTTCGAGTTCGGCGGCCAGGCGGATGAGCAGGTCTTCGCGGCCCATGCCGGCGACGAACTGGACACCAAGGGGGAGCCCCTCCGCGGTCCACTGCAGCGGCAGCGAAATGGCCGGTTGGCCGGTGGCGTTGAACGGGAGGGTGAAGAGTCCGATGAGGGCGTAGGCCGACGAGATCTTCCAAGGCTTGTCGGCCGGCGGCTCGAGATCGGCGGTCAGCATCGGCGGGCAGCCGGCGGTGGGCGTCAGGAGCACGTCGAACTGGCTGCACCACTCGACGACCTTGGCCGACCACGCTTGTTGGCGTTCCTCGGCGGCCATCAACTCGGCTGCGGTCACCGCGCCACCTCGCTGCGCCGACGTCCAGTTGTAGGGGTCGACCTCGTCTGCGGTGACGGGATGCCCGGCCAGTTCGCTCAGGCTGTCGACCCGGCGGGCGATGCCGCCCATCCACAGACGACCGTTGACCGAGGCGTCTCCGCCGAACAAGACCTCGCCATCGACCGGCACGATCTCGTGGCCCATCTGCTCCAACAACGCAGCGGTTGCGTGGACAGCAGCGACACATTCCGGGTCGACGGTTCGCAGACCCCCATCGACCAGCACGCCCACCCGCAGCGTCCCCGACGGGCGACCGATCTCCTCGGCGTAGGGCCGCTCGGGCGAGGCGCACCAGAACAGATCGGTCGGGAGTGCACCCTCGACGGCGTCGAGCAGGCGAGCGGTGTCCCGTACCGACCGGGTGACGACCAACTCCGACGTGAGCCGTGAGGTGCTGCCAGGGTTGGGCACCCGACCCCGCGTGGTCTTCAGGCCGACCAGACCGCACCAAGCCGCAGGCAACCGAGTCGAACCGCCGCCATCATTGGCGTGGGCGATCGGCACCATCCCCGACGCAACGGCTGCACCCGATCCGCCGCTGGAACCTGACGGGCTACGGGTGAGGTCCCACGGGTTGTTGGTCGGACCGAACGCCAGCGGTTGGGTGGACGGGCACGAACCAAGCTCGGGCAGGTTGGTCTTGCCGAGGGTGATGAGACCCGCCTGCCGAAAGCGGGCGCCCAGTTCGGTATCGCCCGGGCTCTGATGGTCGACGTTCTTGAGACTGCGGCTCCCCAGCCACTGCGGCGTCCCGGCCTGCGTCGCCCCGATGTCCTTGAGCAGGAACGGCACCCCGCGGAACGGTCCGTCGGGTAGCGAGGCTGACTGGGCTGTCTCTCGGGCCCGCTCGAAGTCGGTCCAGATGACGGCGTTGATGGCCGGGTTCAGCCGCTCGATCCGCTCGATGGCTGCGTCGACCAATTCGAGCGGTGACACCTGGTTCGACGAAACCAGTTGGGCCTGAGCGGTTGCGTCGAGCGTGGCCAGTTCGGTAGCAAGTTCGTTCATGGCCGGACCTTACTCCCCACCGTTCTGCAGTACTGGCGCCGGGGTTTCGCCGGTTTGTGTACTGCAGTTCGCCAGGGGAGTCGTTCTGCAGTACTGGCGCCGGGGTTTCGCCGGTCTGTGTACTGCAGTTCGCCGGGGGATCAGGTGCGGCGGCGGTTGCGGGTGAAGTCGACGATTCGACGGCATCCTTCGCGGAGGTCGTCGTCGCTGATCGTGAAGGAGATGCGGACCCAGCCTTCGGCTGCAGGACCGAAAGCGCCGGCGTCGAGCACCGACACGCCCGTGGCGTTGAACAGGTCCCAGGCGAACTGGGTGGCCGAAGGGGCGAACGCCCGCACGTCGACCATCACGTACATGGCGCCCTGCGGCGACAGGACCGGGAGGTCGGTGGCCTTGCTCAGTTCGGCGTGAACGAGGTCGCGGCGGCGCAGGTAGGTGGTTCGCATGTCGGCGACGGCCGCGTCCTGGTGCTGCAGGGCCTCGATGGCGCCGGCTTGGATGAAGCCCGGGACTCCATAGGACATCGTCAGCCCGAGACGTCCCATGTGTTCGACCAGCTCCGACGGGCCGATGGCCCAACCGATCCGCCAGCCGGTCATGGCGTGCGACTTCGACAAGCTCGACACGGTCACGGTGCGTTCGGCCATACCGGGCAGCGAGGCAATGGCCAGGTGTTCGCCCTCGAAGACCAGGTCGGCGTAGACCTCGTCGGAGATCACCCAGAGGTCGTGTTCGATGGCCAATGCGGCGATGGCTTCGAGTTCGGTTCGGGTGGCGACCGAGCCGGTGGGGTTGTTGGGGTTGGTGATGACAATCGCTCGGGTCCGAGGGGTGATGGCCTCGGCGACCAGCGAGGCGTCGATACGGAAGCCGGTCTCGGCCGACTGTGCGACCCGGACCAGCGTCGCGCCACCGACCGTGAGCGTGGCCTCGTACGTGAGGTACATGGGCTCGAGCGCGATGACCTCGTCGCCGTGTTCGAGCAGACAGAGCGAGGCGGCGAAGAGCGAACCTTGGGTGCCGGTGAACACAATGGCGTTCTCCGGTCCCCAGTTGCCGCCGGCACGGGCGGCGAAACGGGCCGCGATCAGCTCCCGCAGGGCCGGGCGGCCGGGAATGTCGGTGTAGTGCGTGTCTCCCTTTCGTAACGCATCGACGGCGGCGTCGATGATGGGTTCAGGTGTTGCGAAATCCGGGTCGCCGATGCTGAGGATGATGACGTCACGGCCCTGGCGACGCGCCTCCCATGCTGCGAAGTGAACCGCCCATCCGGCGGCTCCCTCACCATCGATGCGTTTCACAACGGATGAGTACTGCATGCTCGGGAGGCTATCGGCCGTCGAGACGGCGATTTCCGGGTGTTGGTTGCAGCGCTTCGAGCGCCTCTGTGATGATCGCTCCGGACAGGAGATCGAATGACCGTGACCCGCGACGACTACCTCGCCGCTGTTGCCGACGTGCTGCCGGCAATTCGAGCGAGATCGGCCGAGGCCGAGGCGCTCGGGCGCATGCCCGACGCCACCGTCGCTGATCTCGACCGCTGTGGTCTTTTCGTTGCGCTGCAGCCGCGCCGATTCGGTGGGCTCGAGATGGACCCGGCCACGTTCTTCGAGAGCGTCGCGCTGCTCGGTGCGGCGTGTGGCGCCGCCGGATGGGTCGGTGGGGTGCTCGCCGCCCACCCGTGGGAACTCGGCTGCATGTCGGCCGAGGCGCAGACTGACGTGTGGGCCGACAACGAGCGAGCGCGCATCTCTTCCTCGTACGCCCCGACAGGTACTGCCCGGAGGGTCGCCGACGGCTATTTCGTGGAGGGGCGTTGGCGATTTTCGAGCGGTATCGACCACTGTGACTGGTCACTGCTCGGTGCCGTCGTCGAGGGAGAGGAAGACCTCGGCAGTCGCGCCTTCCTCGTGCCGCGCCGTGACGTCCGCATCGATCACGACAGTTGGCAGGTCGCAGGACTCGCTGGCACCGGGAGCAAGGACGTCCAGGTGAACGGGGCGGTCGTTCCCGAGTACCGAACCCACTCGATAGCCGATCTGGCGAGTAGCCAATGGGAACGCCCAGGTTGGGCGATCAATACCAGTCCGCTGTACCGCCTGCCGTGGATGAATGTGTTCGCCTGGGCCATCGCTGCGCCGGCCCTGGGAGCAGCCACCGGGCTGGTCGACACCTTCCGTCAACAAACCATGACGCGCGTCGGCGCCTTCGGCGGTCCGCCGGTGGTAAAGAACAGCGCCCTGCAGATGCGTCTCGCCGAGGGAATCGCGTCGGTCGAAGCGCTGCACCGATCCGATGGTTACCGGATGGGCTGAGCTGCACGACGAGATTCGACGTGAGAGCAGGCTCGACGCCATTACCGCCGCCCGCAGTCGGTATGCGGCAGCTCGAACGATCACCGAATCTCTGGCGGCCGCGCTGACGGTGTTCAGCCAGGCCGGCGGTGGCGCGATGCATCTGGGCAACCCCCTGCAGCGCTACCTGCGGGACCTGCTCGCCATGCGGAATCACCCCATGGCTTCCCTCGAGCGGTTCGCGGCCGAGCAGATCGCGGCCGAGCTCGCTCGCCCTGAACGGTCGAGTGTTCGGCTGCGGGGGTAGGTGGACAGAAGTAGTAGGTTTCCTGCCCATGCGATTGGGAGCTGTATTGCCGGCAGGGCCTCCGAAGGGCCAGACGATCGACCCAAGGTTCTGGGCCCGCACGTCCAAGGAACTCGAGGACATGGGCTTCGAGTCGATCTGGGTGTTCGACGGTGTCGGCCGAGGATTCATGCTGCCCGAACCACTGACCGCGCTGTCCGTGGTGGCGACCGCGACCGAGTCGGTCGAGATCGGGACCGGCGTACTGCAGCTTCCGTGGCGGGCCTTGGCCGACGTGGCCTACCGGGCGCTGACGCTGCACTTCATCAGCGGAGGCCGGTTCCTGTTCGGCATCGGACCGGGGTCGACCGAGCGCGACTTCCTGGCCATGGGCACCAGCACCAACGCCAGCTACGCCGACCGGTTCCGTGACTTCAACGCCCAGTCCGCACAGCTGGTCGAAATCCTTCGCACCGGCACGGTGAACGGCATCGACCTGACGCCGTGGACTGACGCAGCGGGAGGACCGCCCGTGATGGTCGGAGCGTGGCGAGGACCGTGGGTGGCCCGCGCCGCCACCGACTTCGACGGCTGGATTGCGTCGGCCGGCTACAACGACGACGCAACGCTGGCCGACGCTCTGGCTCGGTTCCGCCACGCCGGCGGCAAGCGGGCAATCGTCACCAACGTCCAGATCGGTGAGGACCCGGGTCCCGGCATCGAGCGATTGCAGGGTCTGGCCGAGATGGGCTTCGACGATGCGGTGGCCTTCGACCTGGCCTTCACCCCGGAACGGGCAGAGCTCATCCGGGCCGCTATCGAGCGGCCGTCCTTCATCGAGCAGAAGTAGGGTTCGGTCATGACGAACGCAGACCTCTCCGGGCGAATCGCCGTGGTCACCGGAGCCAGCCGAGGCATCGGCGAGGCCAGTGCCCGAGCGCTCGACGCCGCCGGCGCCCGAGTCGTCCTCTCGGGACGCACACAGTCGGACCTCGAGCGCGTCGCCGGTGCGCTGACCAACGATCCGGTGATCGTCCAAGCCGACCTGTCGCAGCCTCGATCGGGGACTGCGCTGGCCGAGCAGATCCTGTCGGTGGTCGACGGCGTCGACATCCTGGTGAACAACGCCGGCATCCCCATGCGACGCACCCCCGACCAGCTGACCGAGGACGACGTCGACGCGGTGTTCTCGATCAACGTCCGATCGCTGCTGATGCTCACGGTCGGCCTCGGCCCGTCGATGGCGCAGCGGGGCGGTGGCTCGATCATCAACATCAGTTCGGTGGCCGGGCTGCACGGCCCGCTGGGTCGGGTGGCTTACGCCGGAACCAAGGGCGCGGTCGACGCCATGACCCGGGCCCTCGCGGCCGACTGGGGCCCGAAGGGCATCCGGGTCAACTCGATCGCCCCCGGCATCATCACCACCGCCATCTGGGAGGAGAGCCGCAACACGGTTCCCGGCCTCATCGAGGAGCTGGCCCAGAATGTCGCTCTCAAACGTTGGGGCGACAGTGACGACATCGCCGACGTCGTGGTGTTCTTCGCCTCCGATGCCTCCCGCTATGTCACTGGTGAGACCCTTGCGGTCGACGGGGGCATGGCCCGCGTCAGCACCGCCAAGGTCAAGCTGCCCGAGCTGGTCGACTGATGGCCGCCGACTTCGCCGACGTCCGGCACTACGCCAGCAGCGAGCAGGGCCTGTGTGTTGCCGCGGTCACGAGAGCCGATGGGTCGGTGCACACGTCGGTCGTCAACGCGGGTCCGATGCCTCACCCGACCAGTGACGTCGACGTCGTCGCGCTCGTTGTCCGATCCGATGCGTTCAAACTCGGACGGTTCCGGGAAACGGGCAGGGGATCGCTGACGTTCCGCCGCGGCTGGCGGTGGGTCTCGGTCGAAGGCCGCTGCGACATCTTCGCCCCGGGCACGACCGAGGTCGACCTGCCTGCGCTCCTGCGGGACATCTTCAAGGCGGCCGGCGGCACCCACGACGACTGGGACGAGTTCGATCGGGTGATGGCCAATGAGCAACGGGCCGGGGTGCTGATCCACCCCGACCGCATCATCGGTCAGCCGTGAACGCCGGGGGGTCGTAGGCCGTGACCGGCGGTGGCTCTCCGACGTAGCGTTCGACCTCGACGAGGCAGGTGTGGGCCGACGGTCCCTGGGCCAGCGACGACGTTCCCTTGTCGCGGGTGAGCACGTTGGGGTTGCCGGCCTTGCACATGCCGGTCTCGTCGGGGTCGTACCACGCGCCGGTCGCCATCTGGACGACGTGCGGTGCAACAGCGTCCGACACGATCACCCCGGCCAGGCAGGCGCCCCGGTCGTTGAACACTCGGACCAAGTCGCCGTCGTTGATACCGCGAGCTGCGGCGTCGAGCGGATGGATGCGGATCGGTTCCCGGCCTGCAACCTTGGTCGCCTGGCTGACGGCCGAGTGGTCGTATTGGCTGTGCAGACGGGTCCGAGGCTGGTTTGACACGAGGTGCAGGCCGAAGCGTTCGGCTGCATCGGTGTCCAACCGTTCGTAGGGTTCGATCCAGGTGGGATGCGGTGGGCAGTCCGCGTACCCGAACCCGGCGATGGTCTCGGAGTAGAGCTCGATGCGGCCCGAGGGTGTTCCCAATGGTGCCGCCTCGGGGTCGGTGCGGAACGCTTTCAAGAAGACTTGATTGGTCTCGCCCATGGGGGCCATGTCGGCGTGGACGAGGTAGTCGTCGGACCAGAACGTGTCGAAGTCCGGGGCGTAGTCGTTGTCGGACCGGAACTCTTCGTACAGGAACCGGAGCCATTCGTCGGCCGATCGGCCCTCGGTGAAGGTGAAGCCGAAGTCGAGACGCTCGGCCAACTCGGCCAGGATGGCGTAGTCGTCGCGAGCGTCGGCATGGGGCGCCAAGACCGCCTTCATGGCGACCAGCATCGTCTCCGCGCCCCCCAGGTCGTTGCGTTCGAGGGGGGTGGTGGCGGGCAGGACGATGTCGGCCCGTTTGGCCATGGGCGTCCAGAACGGTTCGTGGACGATGATGGTCTCGGGCTTCTGCCAGGCACGTACCAAGCGGTTCAGGTCTTGGTGATGGTGGAAGACGTTGCCCCCGACCCAGTACACGAGCTTGATGTCGGGGTAGACGCTGCGGCGACCGTTGAAGTCGTACGGCTGCCCGGGCTGCTCGAGCATCTCGACGACGCGTGACACCGAGATGACCGGCATGCCCGGCGGCATTCGGGGTGTCGGCGGCCCCGGGATGCGCTTGCGGATCTGGCCGGCGCCGACGTTGCCGTTCGCGCCGAACGGCAAGGCCAACCCGCCACCGGGCAGGCCGATCTGCCCGAGCGCGGCGGCCAGGGCGCACCCCATCCAGTAGGGCTGCTCGCCGTGATCGGTCCGCTGCACCGACAGGCTGAGGTTCACCAACGTCCGCTTGCCCGCCATCTCGCGAGCCAGGCTCCGGATGGTGGAGGCGTCGAGACCGGCGATTGACGCGGCCCACTCGGCGTCTTTGGGTTGCCCGTCGGATCGGCCGAGAAGATACGACTCGAGCGGCTCCCAGCCAACGCAGTAGCGCTCGAGGAAGTCCGCGTCGGCCAGTTGCTCGTCGACGAGCGTGTGGATGAGGGCCGCCATCAACGCGACGTCGGTGCCTGGCCGCGCCGGCAGCCAGCGACTGTCGACGATCTCCTCGTCGTCGCGCAGCGGTCCGACGTTCACGAACTGGATGCCTCGTTCCTTGGCCGCCCCGAGCCAGTGCCGGGTGAGGTGCGGGCCCTGGCCGCCGTAGGTGACCTGCGCGTTGTTGAGGCGCAGGCTCCCGAAGCTCACGATCAGTTCGGCGTGGTCCACGATCTGGGACCACGACGTCTGCTGGCCGACCGCCTGCCCGTAGGCCATGCCGAAGAAGTAGGGGATGATGGCGTCGGCCGCCGATGAGGAGTACGTGCCGCGAGCATCGGTGTAGCCGCCGAAGTGCCGCAGGAACCGGAAGAGTTGCAGGGACGGCTGCTGGAAGCGGCCGGCCGAACCCCACCCGTAGGAACCGCCGTAGATGGACGGATTGCCGTGCTCCTCCTTGACCCTTGCCAGTTCGCCGGCCACGAGGTCGAGTGCTTCCTGCCACTCGACCTCGACGAACGGGTCGATGCCCCGCAGGTGCGTGGCGGCGCCCGGGCCATCGGTCAGCCAGGAACGGCGGACCGATGGTCGGGCAACCCGACACTCGGTGGCGGCCAAGAGACCCTGTCCGATGGGGGAGGGGTCGGGGTCGGTGGGGTGCCCCTCGACCCGGGTGACCCGGCCCTCGTCGGCTGTGACCACGAACGGACCCCAATGGGTGACGGTATGACCCTGCATCCGGTCAGTATGGCCCGGCGGACACCAGACGGCGGAACACGCCGATGGGGTTACAGCAGCGAGTTCTCCATGTCCTGGGTCATCCGCGGCTCGCCAGGAGCGGTGATGATCACACAGACGATCTCACGATCCTTCAACGAAGGCTCGTCCCAGGATTCCTGCGTCGGGTTGAAGTAGTTGAAATAGAGGGCGGATTCTGCGAAGGGCTTGCCGACGAAACCGGCGAACTGCTCCAGGCAACCGGCATCGCCCGCTTCAACGATGGCGGCCTCGCCGGGATAGATGCCATCGGGCATGTCGAACTTGGCGTACACCTGCGCGTCGTGCGGGTCGGTGCACGGCACCGCCTCGACCGACTCGACGAGGTCCTCGGTCGGCATCTGGAAGCAGTCACCGATCTCCATCGCAAAAGCACCGAGGCCGCCGGCTTCGGTGATCTCGCCCGTTTCGTCTCGTGTCGTGTTGTCGTCGAACGCGTTCGCTCCGCCGAAGACGGCGATTCCAGCCGCAACCGCACCGCCGATGATCCTCTTCATGGCCTGACCTTCTTCCCTGCCTGTTTGTTGCTCAGCCCGCCTGTGCGGGCTGGTGTTCGATCTACGGAATGACCGGAACACTTCTTGAGTCGAACGTGAACTTTGGGAGGATCTGGGGGACAATTCGCCCAGTCATCGCAACCAGGGGAAGGACCCTCACCATGAAGTCCGTGATGGACATGGTCAACGAAGCCAAGGCCGAACTCGAGAACCTGTCGCCGGCCGAGGCGCAACGCCGAGTCGAAGAAGAAGGGGCGCTTCTGGTGGACATCCGCGACGTCCGCGAACTCGAGCGAGACGGTGCCGTCCTGGGGGCGTGGCACGTGCCGCGGGGCATGCTCGAGTTCTGGATCGCCCCCGACTCGCCCTATTACAAGGAGAAGTTCGCCGAGGACCGGCAGTTCATCATCTTCTGCGCCGGTGGTCTGCGTTCGGCGCTGGCGACCAAGGTGGCCAAGGACATGGGCCTCGAGAAGGTCGCCCACATCGAGACCGGCTTCGGCGGATGGAAGTCCGACGGCATGCCCGTCGTCGACTACGACACCTGGAAGGCCCACAAGAGCTGAGCCACCCGGCTCGAACCTCCGGCTGCAGACGTCGTTCCGTCCGAACCTCCGGCTGGAGGCGTCGGTTTCCGACGCCTGGGGCCGGAGGTTCGGATTGGTCAGGTCAGGTCACGTCAGGTCGTTGAGGTAGCGGTAGCCCTTTTCGAGCATCTGCATGCGGTGGCGAGGACCGGCGGCATCGACGTCGCCGGCCTCGTAGCCGGCGTCGCCCTGGTAGAGCGAGAAGGTGCCGCTGGTGCCCTTGACCAGCTTGGGAAGGAAGATCGGATCGTCGGCCGACCGGACGACATCGAGCGCTTCACCGACCGACCGGTGCATCGACAAGGTCAACAGGCTCACGTACGTCGGTCCGGCCAGGTTGATCTCGCCGCGCTCACACCCGGCGATGGCCTCGCTGATCGGGTGCCATTCGAACGCACGAATCTCGCCATCGTCGATGGTCACTTCGCCGCCGGCGCCGTCGGGCACGTGCACCACGTAGAACCAGGTGGCGAAGCGACGATTGCGGCCGAGGGGCGTGGTCCAATGGGCGAAGGAGACCAACTGGTCGGCCTCGAGGTCGAGGTCGGCCTCCTCCTTCGCTTCACGAACCGCCGCATGAAGCGCCGCGACCGCGACATCGTCCGTGCCGCCCGCAACGAAGTCGGCCTCATCGACCCGGCCACCGGGGAAGACCCACGACCCGCCGTGGAAGGCGAGGTTGTCGTCGCGCCGGAGCACGAGCACCTCGATGCCGTCGGTCCCGTCTCGCAACGGGATGACGGTGGCGGCTGGACTGATGGGGACGGCTGCTGGATCTTCGGCGTCGGAAACCATGTTCGTGCGAGGGATCCAATCAGACGTTGAGCTTGTAGCCGTCGCCGTCGGGCGTCATCGTGCCGGCGGTCGGGCTGCCGAAATGGGTGCCGATCACCAACGTCTTGCCGTCGGCCCACCCGGGGAAGACCTCACGTCGGGTGACCCGGGCGGCATCGGAGTCGGTGTCGAACATCGACGACAGATCAGGGTCGGCGATCTGCATCGGCGTGTGGGTCATGTCGCCGGTGATGATGGCCTTGTGGCCCTCGGATTCGATGACGAGCGAGATGTGGCCCGGCGTGTGGCCGGGCGTCGGCTGGAAGGAGACGGTCTCGCTGAGCCGATGGTCGATCGGAACCTGGTCGGCCAGCCCGGCTGCGGCGATCGGGGCAACCGAGTCGCCGAACACATCCTCGCCGTCGAACAGGCTCTCGTTGGTCTCCCAGTGGTCGTACTCGGCATCGACGAACAGGTAGCGGGCGTTCGGGAAGGTGGGAACCCATTCCCCATCGACGAGCTTGGTGTTCCAGCCGACGTGATCGACGTGAAGGTGCGTGCAGACGACGTGGGTGATCGACTCCGGCGGATAGCCGGCCTTCGCCAGGTCGTCGAGGAAGGGGCCTTGCAGGTGGGTCCACAGTTCGTTGCTGCGTTCCTTGTCGTTGCCGATGCAGGTGTCGACCGCGATACGCAGGTCGTCGACGTCGACGATGAGGCACTGGATCTTCTGGAGGAGGTACCCGTCGGGGCTGATGAAGTGGGGCTGCAGCCACGGGGCCTTCTCGACCCGGGCCAGAACTTCAGCTTTTGTCATGTCCTTGAACATGAAGCGGGGTGACGTCGGGGTCTCGGACTCGACGATGGACGTGATTTTGGCGTTGCCAACGTTCCAGCTCAGCATGGCCGTGACCCTAGGCTTGGGCTGTGTCTGTCACCAATTCAGGGTCGCCCACCAATGCAGGGTCGCCGGCCACTTCTGCGCTTTGTCAGCTCCTGGGCATCGCCCACCCGATCCTTCAGTCGGGGATGGGTGGCGTTGCCGGACCCGAGTTGGTCGCAGCGGTGAGCAACGCCGGAGGACTCGGGATCCTCGCGGCACTCAACCTGAAACCCGAAGCCGTACGCGCCGGGATCCAGAAGGTGAGGGAGCTGACCGACCGGCCGTTCGGGGTCAACATCTGGCTGCATGCCGATGTGCGTACTCCTGTCGATCCCGAACGTCTCGACGACGATCTGGTGAGGGGCATGCAGAGCGTGCTCAACGACTTCCGCCCCCGGCACGATCTCCCTCCGAAGCTCGACCGCCCGTCGGTTCCCGCCGACCTGGTCGGGTCGGCCATCGAGGTCATGCTGGAGGAGCGGATCCCCGTCTTCTCCGCCGGACTTGGCATCCCGGAGGCGCCCCTGACGCTGCGGTTCCACGAGGTCGGAACGAAGGTCATCACCATGGTCACGTCGACCACCGACGCTCTTGCCGCAGCAGCACAAGGCACCGATGTCGTGGTCGTCCAAGGAAGCGAAGCCGGCGGGCACCGAAGCGTGGGGGCCAAGCTTTCGCAACAGCAGGCCGTCGGAGGCGGGCTCTTCACGCTGTTGCCGGAAGTCATCGAACGACTTGCGGCCGCGGGTACCGCCGTGCCCGTTGTCGCTGCGGGCGGCATCGTCGACGGGCGTGGGCTCGCCGCCGCATTGGCCCTCGGCGCCCAAGGCGCTCTGCTCGGCACCCGCTTCGTCGCCACCCAAGAGTCGCAGGCCAACGACATCTGGAAGCAGAAGCTGATGGGTGACCAGGGCGAGACCGTCGTATCCGACGGCTTCACCGGCCAGTGGGCCCGGATGTTCCGGACCGAGTTCACCGACCAGTGGGCCGAGTCGGGGAGCGAGGCGTTGCCCGGCCTCCTGCAGGCCGCGGCTGGATTCGATCTGTTCAACGCGGCCAAGGTCAACGGCGACGATCAGCTTCAACCGCTCTACGCCGGGACAGGATGGACCCTCATCGATGACCTACCGTCGGCAGGTGACGTGGTCGGTCGGATCGTGGCCGAAGCCAAAGCTGCGTTGTCTGCCGTTCGCGTTTAGCATCGGCTCACCACGCACCAGAACGCACCAGGGGGTCTCGCCGTGAAGTTCGGCATCTTCTATGAGCTGTCCGTACCTCGTCCCTTCGAGGTGAACGAACGCATCGTGTATCAGAACTCGCTCGAGCAGGTTCGCCTGGCCGACGAGCTGGGATTCGATCAGGTATGGGCGGTCGAGCACCACTTCCTCGAGGAATACTCGCACTGCTCGGCACCCGAACTGTTCCTGACGGCCTGCGCCATGATCACCGAGCGCATCCGGGTCGGACACGGCATCGTTACCTGCGTCCCGGAATTCAATCACCCCATTCGCATCGCCGAGCGTGCCGCTGTGCTCGACATCCTTTCGGGCGGTCGCCTCGAGATGGGCACCGGCCGGTCGGCAACCTGGACCGAGCTCGGCGGTTTCCAGGCCGACCCCGACACCACGAAGAAGAGCTGGGACGAGTTCGTCCACGCCATTCCCAAGATGTGGATGCAGGAGCGGTACTCCCACGACGGCCAGTTCTTCTCGATGCCGTCGCGGGCCGTGCTGCCCAAGCCGATCCAGAGCCCCCACCCACCGCTCTGGGTCGCGGTGTCGAGCCCCGGTACCGAAGACGACGCCGCCGACCGCGGCATGGGCTGTCTCGGCGTCAACTTCACGTCGTTCGCCGAACAGGAGCGGAAGGTGAAGGAGTATCGCCGTCGTATCCAGCACTGCGAGCCGGCCGGTGCCTTCGTCAACGACCAGCTGAACACGATCAATTTCTTGTTCTGCCACGACGACAGCGAGGTGGGGGTCGATACCGGACGTCGGATGATGGGCCAGTTTCAGTACATGGCAGGCCAGCTCGACATGGCGAAGGAGGTGTACCCGACCCGCGCCTATCCATCGGCAGGTCTCCTCGCCGGCGCCCGCAAGCAGGCCGCCAGCCCCGGCGACCTGAAGGAGCCACCGGAGGGCATCGCCGTCGGCAACCCCGAGCAGATCATCCGCGAGCTGAAGAAGTGGGAAGCCACCGGCGTCGACCGGGTGCAGTTCCTCCTGAATGCAGCCGAGACCATCCCCCAGCAGCAGGTCCTCGACAGCCTTCGGCTCTTCGCCAACGAGGTCATGCCGCACTTCGTCGACGACTCGGCTGCCGAGGCCAGCCGGGCCGCGGCTCGGGCCGAGGCAGTCGCTGGTGCCGGTCTCGCTGCGGGCGGCGGTGCCTGATGCCGTTGTTCGGAACGCTCGACCTCGACGCGGCTCTCGAGGGCGCACCGACCGTCGCAACGTTGAAACCGGAACCCTGGTCGATGCCGGGAGCCGAGGTGCTGCAGGTCAGCTATGAGGTCGCCGAGGCGAGCTCGCTCGCCATCACCCCTCCGGGTCTGCATCCGTCCATACCGCCGTATGCCACCTTCAGCGTGCTGCGGATCCCCGTCAGCCCGGTCGGGCCGTTCAACCTGGCGATGGTCCGCCTCATCGTCCGGGCCGGCATCCGGCCACGAGGACTCCTCATTGCCGGCTTCGCGTCCACCAAGGGTGCGGCTGATGCGCTGACCGCAGGGTGGGGCTTCAAGGCGAGGGTGGCCGAGGTGACCTTCAGCCACCGCCACGACCACACCACGGGCACCGTGGTCATCGATGGGGTCACCGCGTTGGAGGCTCGACTCCACGACCCTGAGCCCATCGGTGGTGCCGACATCGAGCTGTTCGACAACCTCCATCTGATGAACGTCGACGGCGGAGACCCCGTCATCGCCCAGGTCGATCCCGTCTACTCGTTCACCTCAGCCGACCGAGGCCGTGCCGACCTCGCCGTCTATCACCCGGAGCTGCTGGGCACCCAAGGAATCGATCCCGTCTACAAGCTGATCGCGGTGGTGTGCGGCGCCGACATCGAATTGGCGGCCCCACGCTTCGTCATGGACCCCCGGAAGCCGGCGTTCCAGGGAACGCGCCGCCTCAGCTGACCGCCGATCGCCACGCCAGCCATCTACACTCGTCCCCTTCATGCGCCGGCCGACGAAGAGAGAAACCATGCCAAACGTTCGTTCCAAACTCGCTGCTGCGGCGTTGACGCTGGCTGGCGTCATCGTCGTCGGACCTCATCCGGTGGCAGCTGCGTGCACCGATGCCGCCGCGCCCAGCGTCGATTGGTCCCTTTGTGCCCTGACGGACCAGAACCACAACGGGGCCGACCTGACCGGCGGCAACCTCTTCGAGTCCAGGATTGTCGGCTCGGTCTTTGCCAACGTTGCGCTGGGCAACGGCAACCTGTCCGTCGCGTACATCGAGAACTCGATCTTCTCGGGCGCAAACCTGGCGGGCGCCAACCTCTCGGGCAGCTGGACCAGCTTGTCGAACTTCGAGGTAGCAGTACTGACCGCCGCCAACATCGAGCGAGCGGTCATCGAATTCTCGAACCATTCCGGGGCCAACTTCACCGGGGCAAACCTCTCCAGCGCCCATCTGCGGACCACCAACTTCACCAACGCCAACTTCGCCAACGCCCACATCGACTTCGCAACCATCACCGGTTCCAACTTCACCGGCGCCAACTTCACCGGGACGACGTTCCTGGACACGACCGCCGATGGTGCCACCACCTTCATGACCCCACCCGCCGGCGCCCCCGATACCGCCAACGCCACTGGCGTCGTGCAGATCCCGGTGTTGGCCAATGACACCAACGTCAACGGGGTGGCCAACGGACGCACGTTCGTGCCCAGCGCAATCAGCGATCCTGCCCATGGCACCGCGTCGACCAACGACAGCGGAACCGTGACCTACATCCCCGACAGCGGCTACTCAGGGGTCGATACGTTCACGTACGTGCCCAAGGCCATCATGCCCGCCGGCTGGACCTTGCCAGCCGCCGTGGCGAAGGAGTCGAGCGGCGCTGCGGTCACGGTGACCGTCAACGTCACCGCCACGTCCCGGGTGTCGCCGATCACTGCGCCCTGGGTCGGTCGCAACGGATCCGAGGGACGCGTCGTTCGACTGTACGGCGCCTACTTCCGGCGCAATCCTGATCAGGCAGGCTTCAGCTTCTGGATGAACCAGCTCGCAGCCGGCACGTGGACCAACGCCCGAGCCGCCAGCTTCTTTGCGTCATCGCCCGAGTTCGAGCGCCTCTACGGAAGCGGACTGACCGACACCGCCTTCTTGACCCTGACCTACCGCAACGTCTTCGACCGGCTCCCCGACTCCTCCGGCCAGAGCTACTGGCTCGATCGCCTGTCCAAGGGCCTCAGCCGAGGCGAAATGGTCCTGTTCTTCTCCGACAGCCCTGAGTACCGGGCCTTCACCGGAACCAACTGACCAACGATTCGTCCTGACGTCGATCTGCCCGCCGGCGCTACCGGCGGGCAGATTCGCGTCCGAGCCGAACGAGGACGCCTGGACACCCGGACTTCGACTCAGCTGAGCGCGTTGCGGTAACCAGCGATGCCGCCCTGGTAGATCCGGCTGGCCAGGCGTTCGGCCTTGTCGACGGGGATCCCGTCGGCGTGGAACGTCCCGGTCCAGGTGAGGGTGGACGATTCGGGTCCATCTTCGGTCACGACCATCTCGGCCGAGTAGTCCTTGAACGGAATGGGACCTTCGACGATCGAGTAGACGAGGGTGCGGGCCTGGGGATCGAAGCGATCGAGCGACTCGACGACCGTTCCGGCTGCGCCAGGAATGGAGCGGCGGGCTCCGACACCTTCACCCTCGAGATGACATTCGTCGACGCCATCCATGTACTTGTCGATGCCGCCGAAGTCGGCGACGAGTTCCCACAACCGGTCGGCTGAAACCGGGAACGCTGCTTGCTCGACCACTTCTGACTTCTGTTCGGACATGATGATTGCTCCTCTTGATCGGTTCGGTTGCTAGAGGTCGGGCCGCACGAGGATCTTCACGTGCTGCTCGGGGTCGCCCAGGTCGGTGAACGCTTGCGGCACGCCCGCGATGCCGACCTCGCCGGTGACGAGGGCGGTGCCGTCGATCCTGCCCTCGGCCAGATTCCGCAGCGACGAGATGAACTCCTGCGGCGTCCATCCGAGAACGAAGCGGATGGTCAGATGTTTGTAGATGCCGAGCGTGGGCCGGAACGTGTCCGGAGCCATGCAGACACCGACGATGACCAGCTCGCTGCGCTCGGGAGCGTCCACCATGATCTTGTCGATCATGCCCGGGACGCCGACGGCTTCGAAGATGACCGGTCGGGCGGCTGCCTCGCTCAGTTCGCGCCAGACCTCGAAGACCGACTGGATCGCCGGGTCGACGACGACATGGGCCCCGAGCTTCTGGGCGACGCCGCGCCGGGTGGGGGAGAAGTCGGCCACGATGATGGGCTCGATGCCCGCAGCGGAGAGCGAGGCGGTGACGGCCAGGCCCACCGGCCCTGCGCCGATGACGATGGCTCCTCGGCCGGGTTCGATGCCCGATTCGTTGACCGCGTGAAGGCCGACCGCCATGGGTTCGGTGAGCGCGGCCATGGCCGGATCGAGCCCGTTGGGCACAGCGACGAGACCGTGGGGATCCAGCAACATTCGTTCGGCGTAGCCGCCGGGGTAGGTGTTGTCGTAGCCGGGAATGGCGCGGCGTCCGTCGGGCAACATGAGGAATGGCATGGCGGCGTAGGCGCCTCCCTCGACCACCGAGGTGACACCGGCACCGAGGCCGATGACTCGCACGGACAGTTCGTGGCCCATGACCAGATCCTGGTCGGGATCGAAGTTGAACGTGGCGTATCCGGCGGCCTTGGAGGTTGCAACCAGGTCATGCCCGTGTTCGACGGTGTGGAGGTCTGATCCGCAGATCCCGCAAGCGATGGGCTGTACCAGCACCTGCCCGGCGGCGGGGGAGAGATCGGGGATCTCGTCGACGATCATGGCCTTGTTACGGAGAATGGCGGCTCGCATGCCCAGACCCTACGTGAACCGGCCGCCGATGCCCAAGAGCCGGCCCGGGACTGACAGGGACCGCTGGCGGATCTAGAGTTCGCGCCGATGACCGATCCAGAATCACGCAGACCATTTGCGCCGCCGGGCCGCTTCGCCCCATTGGAGATCCTGCTCGACGGACTCTCCTTCGCCGAAGGCCCGCGATGGCACGATGGCAGGCTGTGGTTCAGCGACTTCTACCGCCACGAAGTGGTCGCCGTCGGACTCGACGGGGCGCGCGAGCGCATCGTCGAAGTACCCCACCAGCCTTCCGGCTTGGGTTGGCTGCCGAACGGAGACCTGTTGGTCGTCTCGATGCTGGACCGCAAGGTGCTCAGGTTCGATGGGATCACGCTCACCGAACATGCCGACCTCGCCGGGCTGGCGACAGGCCCCTGCAACGACATGGTCGTGGACGCCGAGGGTCGGGCATACGTCGGAAACTTCGGCTTCGATCGTCATCAGGGTGAAGACGCACGAGACGCCGTGCTCGCGCTGGTGGACACCGACAGCCAGGTATCGGTCGCTGCCGAGGGCCTCTCGTTTCCGAACGGCGCGGTCATCACCCCCGACGGTTCGACGCTGATCGTCGGGGAGACCCTCGCCAATCGGCTCACGGCCTTCGACCGCGACCCCGAAACCGGTCGACTCTCCAACCGCCGGGTGTGGGCCGACCTCTCCGGCGAGGCGACGCCGGCGGGTCCGCACTACCCCGATGGCATCTGCCTCGACGCCGCCGGAGCGATCTGGGTGACTGACCCACGAGGTGACGCTGTCCTCCGGGTCCACGAAGGCGGGGAGGTCTCCGACTGGATTCCGACCGGCGATGGCCGGTTCAGCTTTGCGGCGATGCTCGGTGGTGAGGACGGGCGGACGCTGTTCGTGCTCACGAACACCGGCTCGGGTCCCGACAATGCCACCAAGTCCGATGGCCGGATCGAGATCACCACCGTCGAGATCCCCGGCGCCGGCCTGCCATGACGCCTCCGACCACGAGCTTCGTGCCCGGGGACGAAGGCGCAGCGCTCCTTTCGGGCAAGGTTGCCATCGTCTCGGGGGGCGGCAGTCAGGTCGACGAGGGCATCGGAAACGGCAAGGCCGCGGCCCTGCTGCTGGCGAGGGAAGGAGCGAAGGTCTTGGTGGTCGACCGCCGTCTCGCTGCCGCCGAGGCAACGGTCAGCGCCATTGAGGCTGAGGGCGGGGAGGCCGTGGCCCTCGAGGCCGACGTCACCGACGAGTCGGCGTGCCAAGCGATGGTGCAGGCTGCCGTGGACCACTGGGGTGGCCTGTCGGTGTTGGTGAACAACGTCGGCATCGGATCGAGCGGCACGGTCGTCGACGAGACGGTCGAACAGTGGGACCGGGTCATGGCCGTGAACGTCCGATCGATGATGCTGACGTCGAAGTTCGCGGTACCGGCAATGGCCGCGGGCGTTGGTGCGAGCTCCGACGAGCGGGGAGGGGCCATCGTCAACATCTCGTCCATCTCGACGTTGATGCCGAGAGGGCTGACGGCCTACTCGACCTCGAAGGGCGCGGTGATTGCGTTGACCAAGGCCATGGCCGTCGACCACGCGGCTCAGGGAATACGGGTGAACTGCGTGGCGCCAGGACCCATCTACACGCCGATGGTCTACAAGGGGGGAATGTCCGAGGCCGCCCGCACCCAACGAGCGAACGCCAGCCTTCTGCAGATCGAGGGCTCGCCCTGGGACGTCGGAAACGCGGTGGTGTTCCTCGCCTCCCACCGCGCCCGCTACATCACCGGCCAGACCCTGGTGGTCGACGGCGGAGTGACCCTTCGGGGTCCCGCTCGGGACCCCGAACAGGGCCGTTAGTAGCTGCGAGGCAGGCCGAGCACCTTGTTGCTCACGAAGTTCAACACCATCTCCTGGGACACGGGGGCGATCTTCATCAGGCGAGCCTCTCGCCAGTACCGCTCGACGTCGTACTCCTTTGCGTAGCCGAAACCGCCATGGGTCTGCATGGCCCGATCGGCGCAGTCGAAGGCGGCCTCGGCTGCCAGATACTTGGCCAAGTTGGCTTCTTCGCCGCAGGGAAGTCCCTTGTCGTAGCGCCACGACGCCACGCGCACCATCATCTCCGCCGCACGTAGCTTGGCGTGGCTATCGGCGAGCGGGAAGGCCAGGCCTTGGTTCATGCCGATCGGCCGGCCGAAGATCACCCGATCGTTGGCGTACGCAACGGCCTTGCGGAGGGCGGCCTTTCCGATACCCAGCGCCTCACTGGCGATCAGAATTCGTTCGGGGTTGAGACCGTCGAGGATGTAGCGAAAGCCTTCGCCTTCGTCCCCAACCCGCATGGAGACCGGCACCCGCAGATTGTCGTAGCGCACCTCACAGGACACCACGGCGTTGCGGCCGAGTTTCGGGATCGGGGTGATGTCCACGGCAGGATCCTTGAGATCGACCAGCAAAAGCGTCATCCCTTGGGTCGGGCCATCGCACAGCTCCTTGGGGGTGGTGCGGACCAGAAGCAGGCAGTAATCGCAGTAGGGCGCCTTCGTGGTCCACACCTTGGCACCGTTGACGACGTACTCGTCGCCGTCCCGGGTGGCACGGGTCTTGATCGACGTGGTGTCGGTGCCCGCGTCGGGCTCGGTGACGCCGAATGCGGTGTGCAGTCGACCGCTGGCCACACCAGGCAGAATGAGGTCGACCAACTCGGGCGAGCCGTACTTTCGGACCGGCTCCATGCCGAACATCGAGAGGTGCATGGATGAGCAGCCGTTCATCGCGGCACCACTGGCGGCGATCTCCTCGAGGACGATCGATGCCTCGGTGATGCCTTGGCCACCGCCTCCGAACTCTTCGGGGATGGCGATTCCGACCCAGCCGCCGGCGGCCATGTCGTTGTAGAAATCCCAGGGGAACTCGTGCTCCTCGTCTTTCTGCCGCCAATACAGGTCGGGGTACTTGGCGCAGACGCGCTGGACACCTTCACGGATGGCCTCATGGTCGGGGTTGGGCGTGAAGTCCATGGTCAGCCTCCGTAGTTCATGCCGGTGGAACGCAGGTTGAGTGGGGCCGACTCGGCGTTGCGGACGCCGGCCTCGACCACTTCGGCGACGAACACCGTGTGGTCACCTCTTGCGATGGTGTCCGTGACGCGACACTCGAACCAGTACGGCGTGTCGAGGAGCAGCGGCGATCCGGTCGCCGGGCCGTCCTCGAAGGCGTAGCCGTTGAGCTTGCCGTCGGCCATCTCGGTCGAGCGGAAGAAGGCCTTGCCGATGTCGAGTTGGTCATCGGCGAGTGTGTTGACCGCGAAGCATCCCGTTTTCGCGATGATGGCCGCCGAACCGCTGTCGGCCTTGATGCCGACCATGACGAGAGGGGGAGTGAATGAGGCCTGGCTGATCCAGTTCACCCCGCCCGCTCCGGCTTCATCGCCGTCGCGTGAGGTGACGATGAACAGCCCGTAGGTGATCGACCGGAGGGCCAGTTTCTTTGCGTCGTTGTCCATGGCCGAAGAGTAGATCGGCCAGTCGATGGGTGTGGAGTCGAAGGGCGGTGGGCAGCCGGAACTCGAACGACCATCCGTCGCTGCTGCCGTGGCGAAGCGCCACCCGCAGGCAATGACGCGGGGCTGCCTCGCCCGGGCGGCTGGCATGTGAGTTGTCGAATGCGGTGACCAGCGCCATTGCTGCCGTCCTGTCGGTGACGGGGAGGTGTTCCCCACTCGTCACCCAGGAATACCACTTACAGAGACTTATTGGTCACATTGGGTGAGTCCGCCCAGGTCCTGACCACCCCGTCCACCTTTGGCTAGGGAACCGTGGCCGTTCGGACGATGTACTCGGGCGAGTTGCTCACCAGTAGGACGAAGGAGCCCCTGGACAGCCCACCCGTCAGGCGGCTCGTCCAGTAGTGCGTCCCGCCGGGATCCGGGGCACGGCCCAAGACGTGTCGATAGACCGACTCGATGAGCAGACCGTCACCAGCAGCTACGGGGAAGCGCCCGCTGAATTCGTCGGAATCGGCGATGGCGTCGGTTACCCAAGCCAACGTGTGCTGACCTGACCAGAAGGCGAGTCCGGCGGCATCAGGGACCCGACCCAATCCGGCGAGATACAGACGGCAGACCATGCCCTGGCGGGAGCTCTGGGCTGCCGAGGTCGCCGTGAGACCCACCGCCTCGGGCGAATGGGCCAGAAGGTGTGCGACCTGCTGGGGTCGCGTCCCCGCCCGCAAGGCAGCGGACCACGCTCGAAGTCCCGCAGCATCAGCGGGGCGTTGCAGCACATGACGGTACAAGCGGTCGACAACCGCCTCAACCGGGCCTTCGAGCGAGATTCCGCCCGTCGCGAGGAGCGCATCGGTCAGCGCCTCGGTGCGCCCGGTCGAGACGATGAGATCGATGGCCGACTGCTGCTCGACGAGTGATGGAATGCGACCGGCGAGCGTCAGATACGCCCGGTTGATCGTGTCGCCGAGGGGGTCGTCGGATGTAGCCCAGGGGAGGGTGTCACTGCCACAACGCGGGTTGCCGACGAGATCGGCTGGTGGCGGTGTCGACCCTCCGCCGACCGCCGTCGTCGGCGGGACCGTCGTTGGTGCGGTTGTCGTTGTTGGTGCGGTCGTCGTTGGTGCGGTTGTCGTTGTTGGTGCGGTCGTTGCTGGTGTGGTTGTCGTCGGAGCCGTAGTTGTGGGCGCGCTCGTCGACGGCGGGGGAGGAGCCGTGGTCGATGTGGTGGTACCCGGTGTCCCGCCGGCGAGGAGCGCAGCTGCGGTGAACTCGGCGAGGGCCCGACCGCCGGCACCCAGCCAAAAGTGGATGCCATCGGAATGGAAGACGTCGGGGTTGGCCATCGCGTAGAGATCCCACTCGACGAGCCCGTCGATCTCGCCGATTGCACGCAGCTCCCGCAAGGTCGTCGCATGGTCAACCGCTCGTTCGACGAGGTAGGCATCGGCGACACCGACCTGGGCGACGGGCGTGATCCAGTGGATCTCGACAGCGGCATTCTGGGATCGGATGGCCGCGATCATCGATCGTGCAGCGTCACGCCATTCCTCGCCCAGCTCGTGGTCGTTCACGCCAAGGTTCACGAGGACGATTCCCGAGTCGGCGATGGCGTCAGCGTTGGCTGTCACCGCGGCGAGACCGCTCGTCGTGCTGCCCGCTCGGTTGATGCTTCGGCCCGAATCGGCGTCGATGTGGCCGGAGAACAATGGTGAGCCACTGATGGCGGCGGGCCACTCGGAGCCCCAGAACGTCTCGCCGACGTAGTTGAAGTTCGAGTCCCCGATGCTCAGCACCGCGACAGATGCTGGTTCGTCTGCACCCCGAACTGCCCGGGCCTGGAATCCGACGACGGAACAGAGGATCGCCGAGACGACCACCGCGACGGGCCGTACCGCCTGATGCCTCGCTGGTCTCGTCCGCACGAGACACAACGAGTACCAGATGGCAGAGGCCCGGTCGCCCGCTCAGGTAGGAACACCTACCGACAAGGTCCTGGCCGGGGTCAGCGACCCTTCCAGTTGGGGGTGCGCTTTTCGGCGAAGGCCACCGGACCCTCGACGAAGTCCTCGCTGCCCATCATCGCCTTGACGGCGGCGTACTTGCCCTCGTGGGCCTCGCGCACACCGGCCACGTTCATGCCCTGCATCGCGGCTTCCTTGGTGGCGCGGATGGACATGGGTGAGCACTCGAGAATCATGGCGGCCCAAGCTCGCGCCCGGTCTTGCAGCTCGGCCTGGGTGACGACCTCGTTGACGAAGCCGAGCTCGAGGCCTTCGGCGGCGGGGACGTGACGACCGGTGAGCATCATGCCCATGGCTCGCTTCATCCCGATCTGGCGAGGGAGGCGATGCACGCCACCGGCCAAGGCAGCCAAGCCGACCTTTGGTTCGGGCAAGGCAAAGCGCGCGTTGTCCGAAGCAATGATGAGGTCGCATGCCAGAGCGATCTCGAACCCGCCGCCCATGGCGACGCCGTTGACCGCAGCGATGACGGGCTTGTTCAGGTCCCACCGAGACGTGATGCCTCCGAACCCGCTGGAGGGCTGGCCCGAGCGATCGCCGCCGCCCGCCTGATACTTGAGGTCGTTGCCGGCGGAGAACGCCCGCTCGCCGGCGCCGGTGATGATCGCCACCCACAAGTCGGGATCGTTCTGGAATGCATCGAAGAGATCGGACAGTTCGCTGTTGGCCGCCGGGTGCAGCGAGTTCATCACCTCCGGGCGGTTGATGGTGATGTGGAAGAGATTGCCGTCACGTTCTGCAAAGGAGTATTGGCCCATACCTCGACCCTAATGGGGATCGTCGAGCAGTATCGAGTTGGAGTGCGGTCAGCGGCCGGTCCAGCGAGGTGGTCGCTTCTCGAAGAACGCTGCCACTCCTTCCTTGGAATCCTCCGACTCGCCGATGATGCGACGGGCATCGCGGGTGATGGCCCAGCCCTCCTCGTCGGTGGCAGACACCAACTCGTCGACGACGCGCAGCGACTGCTGGACCGACACCGGCGAGTTCGCCGAGATCAGCGTGGCCCACCGAACCGCACCGGCGAGGGCGGAACCCGGCTCGGTGACCTCGTTGACGAGGCCGAGGCGGTGCGCGTCCTCGGGTAGGAGATCAGCTCCGCTGAGCAAGAGTTGCTTGGCCACGTTGAGCGGCAAGACTCGGTGCGCTCGGAAGAGTGCTCCGCTGGTGGCCACCAGCCCGCGCTTCACCTCGGGCAGCCCGAAGCGTGCGTTGGCGGCCGCGATGACGAGGTCGCACGCCATGACGACCTCGAAGCCGCCGCCGTAGGCGAACCCTTCGACCGCAGCGATCAGCGGCTTGCGGCGAGTGCGGCCGACGACGCCGTACACGCCGCCGCGAGGCGTCGGTGGCCCCGACGTGGCCGCCATGTCGGTCCCGGCGCAGAAGAACTGGGTGCCACCGGTGATGATCCCGACCCACAGATCGGGATCGTCGTCCAGTCGGTTGAGGGCGGCGTCCAACGCCAGGGTCATCTCGCCGTCGATGGCGTTGCGCTTGTCGGTGCGCGTCATGGTGATGGTCATCACGTGATCATGCACTTCGACGGTCGCCCGATCGGACGTGGGTAGGGGTTCGGTCATGACGACTCCTGGCTGGTTCGAAGAGACTCGATTCGGGGCGGTTCGAAAGGAATCGGGTCGGCGAAGCGGTGTAGCACGTTGGCGGTCATCCTCGCTATGTCGTTGTCATAGCCATTGCGGGCCAAGGCTCCGAACCACGAGATCGAGCCGACCGAGAACACGGCTCCGCCGCTCGGGGTTTCGTAGAAGACGATGTCCGAACGCACGAAGGGGTCCGGGGTGGAGTACACAACCGAGCCCTCGAATTCCTCCTTGGTTCTGACCATGTCCGGGCTGAACTCCGATGCGCTGGCCAGCACGACCGCGTGATCGGGCGAGCCGAGCCTCGTGTCGTAGCGGTCGATCTCCTGACCGGCCGCTCCGCCACCAAGCCCCGACGTCCCGATGCGTCCTTCCTCGTCATCGACTCCCTGCCAGATCCACTCGGTGCGACCGGTCCGGCTCGCCGAGTTGACGACGTAGCTCGACGCCCGGTCGAAGCCCTGGGCCGCGAAGCCGATGCCGACCAGTTCGTTCGGCGCCCGCCCAAGACGACGCCACATACCCCCGTACTCCCCAGTGAAGGCGTGGTAGCTCTCGCCGTCGCCGGTCTGCCAGTTCCGCACGCCGTCCTCGGCCCGTCGGAGTTCCATGGCGCCGGGCCAGTGATCGCTGAACGCAACCCGCCAGTAGAACCCGTTTCCGCCGAGGTACATCAACCGGCCTCCCTGGCGTTGCCACGCATCCAGCGCGTCCAACATCGCGCGTCGACCAGTACTCGGGGTGGGTGCACGTCACCAGAACCCGATAGGGCTCGAGCGCGCCGAACCCTTCGGCGTGCACGTCCTCGTCGGTGATGACATCGTGTCCGGGTCGATCGAGTTCGCCGAGCTCATGATGAAGGAACGCGTTGAGGTCGGTGTCGGGCGTGAAGTTCCACCCATCGGCGCCAGGCCGGAGATTGAGCACCGGTCGAAGTCGTGAGCTGAACATCATCCCTGAGCCGTCGGGGTGCTTCTCGTACATCGAGCGACCGAGCTCGGGATGTTCGCGCACGAACTCGTGCTCAGGTCGGAGGCGGGGACGGGCTGCGATGAAGTCCAGTCCCTCGATGAGCATGCGGTGATTGGCGTAGGCGAGGTAGGTGGCCGAGGACATGAGCAGCGCCACGTCGTTTGTCGGAGCGCCCGGGGCTGGGCGCACGAAGAAGGGAATCCGGTCCTCGCCCGCCTCGTTCGAGAGATGCACCGAGTAGATCCCGCTCGGCAGGTCCTCGGCCAACCGAAAGGTGGCGGTCGGTTCCCAACCGGCGTCGTATACATCGTCCTTGTGGAAGTGGACCGCGTCCCACTGCTCGGGAGCGTCCGACCAGCGTTGCTGTGTCCCGTCCCATCGCGCCCCGGTCACTGCCCGAGTCGGGAGTTGATGCAGCGTTCCGTGGCACCGGCGCTCGCTGGTCTCGATGAGCGTGCGGGAGGCGGGACCTTGCGAGAAGTCCCAGGCGAGCCGGGTCTCCTGGCCGGCGTCTCCCGTCGTTCCGGGAGTCACCGAGAGCGACAGGCCACCGATCCGCCCGTCGAAGTCGCCACGGCCGTCCTGGCCCGCAAGCGTCCAGCCCCCCAGCCGTCCAACACCACGTTCGCTGAACGCGAACGTGGTGTTGGACGGCTCGCTCTCGAAGAGGTCTCGTCCCGGCGACCGACTGGGGCGAGTCGAAATCGTCGCCTGGCCTCGGCCGTCCGTCAGTTCCAGTTCGACGCGGTACCACCGACCTTGTTCGAGGGCCCGGTCCCGTAGCTGCGTACGATCGGATCCGATCCGGACCACAAGCAGCCCGCCCGCCAGACTGATCAGGTCGAGGGTCTTGTCTTCGAACTCGAGAACGAAGACGGTTTGCGGCTCCTTGACGCGCGTCAGCATCAGGTCCAGACCGATCGTGACGGTGGCCCCAGGGACCGGCACCGGGAGGCCAGCCGAGCCGAGATCGATGGTCGCATAGGACCCAGGCGTCACGGTCTGTGGAACCAGGTCCACCGATTCCGGCAGCCCGGCAGCAGCAGACGCCGGCAGCGGTCGCTCGTCGAACCCGGGCCCGTACCGGGTGGGGTCACCACAAACGATCTGAGTCAGGCGGGCGGTGGCAGGGCTCGCTCCGCTGGCACGGAGCGTGACGGTCTCGCCTGCTCGCACGGACCAACGGTCGAGGTAGCCGATGATCGGCTTGGAATCCATCGGCTCATATGACCATGAGGAAGACCCGTACGGCCAGACCGATCAGGATCAAGCCGGCAACCCAGTTCATGACCACCGCCGCGTTGGGATTGGCCTTGAACTTCGACGAAAGGGTGCCGCCGAACAAGCTGACCAAGATGTCAGCAGGCACGGCGGTGAGCGGCACCAGCATGCTGAGGACGAGAATCTGCCAGCGTGTGTCGGAACGGGTCTCATCGATGAACTGGGGAATGAAGGCCACGAGAAAGATCGCCGTCTTCGGATTGAGCAGCTCGACGATGACCCCTTGTCGGAAGATGTGTGACAGCGGATCGGGTTCGACATCGAGAACCGCCAGGGCCCCGGCATCTTTCGCGTCTCGAATCATCCCGACGCCGAGGTACAGGAGATAGAGGCCCCCGGCGACCTGGAGGGTGGTGAACGCCGTGGAGAAACGTTCGAACAGCGCCGACAGCCCCAGCGCGGAGCCGATGGCAAGGAGCATCCCGCCGATCGCCAATCCGAGGGCCGACGCGAGGCCTGCGTTGCGGTTCTGACTGACGCTCCGGGAAAGGATGTAGAACATCGACGGGCCGGGGGACGCGCTCAGCGCGAACCCGGAGAAGGCGACGGCGAGCAGCATGCTGGTGGTAGGCACAGGGGTCCTTTCGCTCTGGGTCTAGGCGTATTTGCGGATGCGGTGTTCGAACGGGTTGAGGCCGGGAGTCACCGACGGCGGCCGACTCAGGTTTCTGAGATACGGGAAATCACGAAGCAGTTGGCTCGTCAGATGATCGCCCGCCACGATGGGTGGATAGTCGCGTTGGAAGAAGCGTGGCACCGCCACGGGTTGGATGACCGTTTCGTAGTTGGTCGCCGCGAAATAGGGGAGCGAGAAGCGCTCTGCGCCGGCATCGATCACTCGATGCGCCGTCGCGACGAGCAGGCCACCGGTCCATGCCTCGAACATGTCGCCGATGTTGAAGTAGAAAGCGCCTTCGATCGGAGGGGCATCGATCCACTCGTCATCGAGGCTCAGGATCTGCAGTGCAGGAGTCCGAGAATGCAGGATGGTGAAGCATTCGTAGTCGGTGTGCGCTCCCATGCCGACCGCTGTCGTCGGGCCCTCCTTTTGCAGGTAATGGAGGAGCCTCAGTTGCGAAACCGGCCGTGACATGTGACGCCAGAACGCGTCGGGTTCCAAGTCGAGCGCCAGTTCGAACGCGTTGCACATCACGTGCGACAAGCGGCGCATTTCGGCGAGATAGCGACTGACCGTGAGGCGGAATCCGCTCTGGTCAGGCCAGGCGTTCGGGCCGAGCAAACGGCTGCTCGGATCGAAGACGTCCCCGGCCAAGCCGCTGCCGAGGTCGAAGGCCTCGTAGCGGCGCTGGCCCTGCTCGTCGCCGTAGTCGCCCTTCTCGGTCGTGGGCACATAGCCACGATGGTTCGGCATGCTGCCGATGTACCACTGCAGTTTCCACTCGTCGGAGTGCTCGAAGAACCGCGCCGCTTGGTCATAGACGCTGTCGAGGAGAGGCTCGGGAACACCGTGATTGGCCAAATACAGAAACCCGTTGTCCATGGCGGCCGACAGGATCTCTTCGGCGACCTCGCGCCGGGTTGTGGCGTGCTGGGCACCCAGCGGGGCGATGTCGATGATCGGGAGCCGGGAGGTGAGCAGTGCGGTGGTCAAGATGCGGGCCTTTCTTGCGGTGGGCATTCCTGGACAGCTCGACCAAATGAGGTCGGATAGCGTGGACCAATCATGGTTGTTGCTGGCATGGAACCTAGTCATGGGATCGACAAGCATGTCGGTTGATTCGCAGGAACTTCGGGCGTGGTCTGCGGTTGCGGAGTTCCTCGATGCGTGCCGGCAGAGCTATGCCCAGGAGAATCTGCTGTGGACGATGGCCGAGGTCATTGGCAACGTGCGTGGAACTCGACGACTTCGTGCTCTACCTCGCCGAGGGTCGATCGTTGTTCCAAGCGGCAGCGTTCGGTGTGAAGACACCCGAAACCGGCGAGCTCCTCGATCCGATTGGCATCCCACTCGGCCACGGTATTGTCGGCCTTGCAGGTGAGCAACGACAGACGGTGTACATCGACGACATCGCCTCGCCGGAGACCACGGCTCGTCTCGGCTATATCTCCGACCACTTCGATGGCCGAAGCGAACTCAGTGTTCCCGTGGTGGTCGACGACGAACTCGTGGCGGTCTTCGACAGCGAGTCATCGGTCGTCGACGGCTTTGCTCCTTGGCAACGCCTCGCCATGGAACGCATGGCGGTTGTCGCCGGACCCCGCCTTCTTCTGTGGAAGCAACGACGGGATCGTCAGGCGGTCGACGAGCAGGCGCGGGGCCGCCAGGCGCGAGCCATCGGGACGTTTGCGGGGACGCTGGCACACGACCTCAACAATCTTCTTTCCGTCGTCGAACTCAACGCCGAGCGTCTGCGCCGGAATCAGTTGTCGGCCGATCAGGTGCAGGGCGCCCTGAGCCGGGTCGTGCAGCGAGCACGGGTGCTCACCGGCCGGCTGCTCACGCTGACGTCGCATGGTCAGGCGTCTCTCGAGGTCATCGACGTGGCGGCGGTGCTCCACGAGGCCGCATCGGCCGCACGTCTCGCCACCAATGTCTCGGTTCACCTCGAGATCCCCGACCGGCTCCCGCTGCTGCGGGCCGATCCGGTTCAGGTTCCCCACATCATCATGAATCTGGTGGTCAACGCCCTCGAGGCGATCGGTGATCGCCCCGGCAACTTGACGCTCCGGGCCAGTTCCGCAGAGGGCAGCCCTCCGTTGGTACACGTAGATGTCATCGACGATGGCGTCGGTATGGATGAGGAAACGCTCGGTCGCATCTTCGAGCCGTACTTCACGACGAAGCCACAGGGCGCAGGCCTGGGGCTGGCATCGTCCTATTGGGCGGCGCTCCAGCATGAGGGAGATCTACGCGTGGTCAGTCGACTGGGGGCCGGCTCGACCTTCTCACTGACGCTTCCCGGGCAGAGCGGTCGTCTGGTGTACTCGCCGCCCAAGACGCCGAGACCGACCCAGATCAACCTGCTGGTCCTGGACGACGACTTGTTGCTCGGCGAGGTCTTGGCCGACATCCTCACTCACCTCGGGCACCGTCATCAGTTGGTCACGAAAGGTGAAGATGCCGTGCCTGCATGGTTGGCGGCGAAGGAACGAGGAGAACCGTTCGATCTTGCGCTGCTCGATCTGCGCAACGACCTCGGCCTCGGCGGGCTTGCAGCGCTCGAACGGCTGCGCCGAGTCGAGCCCGGCGTGCGTGCGGTAGCCATGAGCGGCTACGCCGACGAGACCCTCGAAGATGCCAGACGTTTCGGTTTCTCCGAAGCGCTCAGCAAGCCGTTCCACATCGATGAATTGTCGCGCGCCATGGCGGCGGCGATGAACTCACCGGCGCTGGCGCCCCGCTGACGCTCGGCTGAGTGCCGAGCGCAACAGGTGCGAACCGGCCGCCGCTCCGATAGACCCTCTACGTGGTCAGGAACCTGCGTCGAATCTCCATCGTCGAAGCAGTCAGCTACCTGCTGTTGGTCGTGGCAACCATCGTGAAGCGCTCGGGCGGAACCGAACTCGGCGTGACGGTGATCGGGCCCGTTCACGGCATCTTGTTCCTGGTCTACGCCGGTCTCCTGCTGCGAGATCACCGAGCAATGCGGTGGCCGATCTGGAAGGCCGTAGCGGCGATGGTCATCGGCTCGCTCCCGTTCGGCGGGTTCTGGGTCGAACGGCAATGGCTGAAGCCCCTCGACGACGTGTCGGCCACCTCGTGCTGGGGGCCACCCGCTCGGTAGAACTACGGCAGGCGTCCGATTCGATCGACGAGCAGGTGATAGAAGCCGTCGGCGTCGATCTCCCGCATGACGGTGCAGTTGGCGGGTCGGGCGGTGGCACCCCACCAGTCGACCACGGTCGCGCCCAACGTGAGGGCCGACTCGGTTTCGATCTCGACGTTGACGTGACGCCCGGCGAACAGCGAGGGATCGATCAGGTAGGCGATGACGGTTGGATCGTGCAGTGGTCCACCGGGTTGACCGTACCGCTCGATGTCGTAGCGATGGAAGAAGTCGAGCATGCCGGCGACGGCATCGCCGGCGCGGGTGTCCAATCGGCGGAAGGCCTCGATCCGCGACGGCGTCGAGATGGCCCGATGGGTCACGTCGAGCGGCATCATCACCAGGGGAATACCGCTGGCAAAGACCTGGGCGGCCGCCTGGGGATCGACGAAGATGTTGAACTCGGCCGCCGGCGTGATGTTGCCACCCTCGAAGTGCCCGCCACCCATCAGCACGAGCTGCTTGATGCGCGGTGCGATGAGCGGCTCCTCGGTGAGGGCATGGGCGATGTTGGTGAGGGGACCGAGCGTGCAGACGATGACGTCCTCGGTCGACATGAGCGTGTCGATGAGGAACTCGACCGCAGTTCCTTCGGCCAGATGGGTGCTGGGCTCGGGCTGGTCGATGCCATCGATGCCCGTCGGTCCATGGATGCTCTCGGCGGTGACGAGCTCCCGCGCCAGCGGCCCCGCCGAACCCTGGTAGACGGGAACGTCGGTCCGGTGCGCCAGCTCCACCAGCATCAGACAATTTCGAGTGGTGTACGAGATCGGGACGTTGCCGGCCACTGACGTGATCCCGAGAACCTCGAGATCGTCGGGGGAGGCGAGGGCAAGGAGCAGCGCAACCGCGTCGTCTTGTCCAGGGTCGGTGTCGATGATGATCTTCTGGGCCACGAGGCAGCACTGTAGATCCAGTCTCGGTAGATCCAGTCCCGGTGAATCCAGGTGGTGATGAGCCAGGTAGTGTCCCGAGATGCTCGATCTGCTCGACGGCTTACCCGTGCTCGACCTGGCCGACCATCGTGGCGAGATGACCGCATGGTTGCTGGGTTGTCTCGGCGCTGACGTGGTGAAGGTCGAGCCGCCAGCAGGTTGTCCCGGCCGACGCGAAGGACCGACCCCCCGAGCCGGGGGCGACAGTCTCCAGTTCGAGGCGTACAACCACGACAAGCGATCGGTGATGCTCGATCCGGCCGACCCTTCGTCGACCGAGCGTTTACGAGAACTCGTCGCCGCCAGTGCCATCGTCGTCGACACTGGCCCGGTTGGTCGCTTGCAGGAGTACGGCCTTGACGCAGCGTGGATCTCGTCGCTCGACGTTCCGGTGGTCTACCTCCAGGTCACTCCGTTCGGCAGCGACGGTCCTCGGGCCGAGCAAGCGTCGTCCGAGCTCACCATCGCTGCGCTCGGTGGACCACTGCGCTTGCAGGGAAGCCCGCAGCGACCGCCTGTTCCCGTCAGCGTCCCCCAGGTGTGGCGGCACGCCTCGGCCGAAGCCGCGGTCGCCGCGCTGGTGGCGCATCGAGTTGCGGTCGCCACGGGGACTCCGCAGGTCGTCGACGTGTCTGCTCAGTGCGCGATGACGTGGACCATGTTGAATGCCATGGAAGCGTCGGAGATCCAAGGCCACGATTTCGAGCGGACGGGTGCGACCCTCGAGCTGGCGATGACCGTCGATCTCCGCCACCCTGCCTCGGACGGTCACGTCGTCGTCGTGCCTCGTGGACCGACGATCCTCGGGCTTCTGCCCGCGATGCTTGCCGACGGCATCGTCGATGCGTCGTGGGCTGAGGAAGATTGGCCCTCATGGGATCAGCGCTCCATCGATGGCAGCTCCAGTGGCTTCACCATGGCCGATCTGAACCAGGCGATCGATCGGTTCTGCAGCCGGTACACGAAGCTCGAGCTGCTGGAGCGTGGCCGCGAACTCGGCGTCACCATGGCGCCCATCAACACCACCGCCGACCTGGTCCAGTTCGACCATCTCGATGCCCGCGGCTACTGGGTTGACCGCCCCAGCGGTCGGGGCCCTGGCATGTTCCTCACCGTCGACGGAACTCGGGGCTCGAACCCCGGACCCGTTCCGGCGCTCGGTCAACACACCGAAGAGGTGCTCTCCGAAACCGATGAGCGTCGAGCCCGGTCTGCTCGGCGATGGGTCAACCCTCCAGCGATTCCCGGGCAGGCGGCACCTGGGCTGCCTCTGGCCGGCGTACGGGTCGCCGACTTCAGCTGGATCGGAGTGGGGCCCATCACCGCCAAGGGTCTGGCCGATCACGGAGCCACCGTGGTCCGGGTCGAGTCGGCAAACCGGATCGACGGGCTGCGGGTGCAGCCGCCGTTCAAGGACGGTGAGTTCGGCCTCAACCGATCCAACTTCTTCGGACCCTTCAACACCTCCAAATTGGGGCTGTCCCTCGATCTCAAGACCGACGGCGGCCTCATCGTGGCGCGGCGCCTGGTCGAGTGGGCCGACGTCATCATCGACAGCTTCACCCCGGGGGTGATGGCCGGCCTCGGCCTTGGTCCCGACGACATCAGAGCAGTCAACCCCGCCGCGATCACCCTGACCACGTCGTTGCTCGGTTCTGGCGGGCCGCATTCGTCGATGGCCGGTTACGGCTACCACGCAGCTGCGCTCGCCGGCTTTTTCAACCTCGTCGGCTATCCCGATGGACCTCCGGAAGGTCCCTGGTTGGCGTACACCGACACCATCGCGCCTCGGTTCCTCACCCCCGCCGTCCTCGCCGCACTCGACCGTCGCTCCCGAACCGGCACGGGTTGCCACATCGAGGCCGCCCAGCTCGAGATCGCGCTGCAACTGCTCGCGCCGGAGCTGCTGGCGCTGGCCGACCATGGGGCTGTGGCGGAGCGTCTCGGCAGCAGAGACGCTCGGTTCGCTCCACAAGGTGTCTATCCGTGCGAAGGCGTCGACTGCTGGGCGGCGGTGACCGTCAGCGACGACGATGTGTGGCGGCGGTTCTGCGAGGCCCTCGACCGCAAGGACTGGGCCGTCGACCCGGAACTGGCGTCGCTCGCTGGTCGGCACGCGCGACACGACGAACTCGACGCCGGCATCGCTGCGTGGACGAGCGTTCGTTCGGAGTCCGCTGTCGAGCGGGCTCTCGCCGATGCCGGCGTGCCCGCGGCCAAGGTGCAGCGGAGCAGTGATCTCGCCGCCGATCCTCAGTACCGGCATCGAGGGTTCTACCGAACGCTCCACCACACCGAGGTCGGCCCCATCCCGTATGCCGGCCATCAGTACCGCATCTCGGGTTACCCGACCCTGCACCGCGACGACGGCCACCAAGGTTCGTTCAACGGACCCCGATCAGCGGCTCCGATGTTGGGGGAGCACACCTTCGACATCCTCACCGAGCTGCTCGGGTTCAACCTCGATGAGGTGGCCGAGATCGCCGCGTCAGGAGCACTCGAATAGATCCTGCCTGGTAGAAGTCCTGGTCGGCCCGTTAGCGTGCTCGACCGTGACGCAGCATGCCACCGATCCTGATCCGTTCGTACCCGAAGACCTTCCCGCCCACGCCGTCGCCCTGGCTGAAGCGGTGAACCGGTTGGGTGGCGCCTTGGTCGGCCGAACCATCGAGCCCGATCGAGCCGCCGCGATGACCATCGAACTCGACTCGCTCACGAAAGAGCTGATGCGTCTGCCCCAGCGCCGCAAGGCCGACGATCTCGGCCAACGTAACCGGGTGCGGGTCTACATCGAGACCGGCGAGTGGCCCGGCCCTCCGCCTCAGGGCGCCCAGGTCGAGTTCGATCCCGGATCGTTCGTGGGCGGCGAGCTGAACCCCTTCGCCATGGGGGCACGGTACTACCGCGACGGAGACGAGGCGGTTGGCAACGTCACGCTCGGCCGCGCCTTCGAAGGCCCACCGGAACGGGTGCATGGCGGCGCGGTCTGCGCCATCTTCGACGAGGTCCTCGGCTCGGTGTTCCGAGTCACCGGAACCCCGTCAGCCTTCACCGGAGAGCTGTCGGTCCGCTTCGAGAAGCCCGCCCCTCTCGGCGTGCCGCTCGAGTTCCGGGGCCGCCAGGTCCGAGCCGAAGGACGCCGTCGCTACCTCGAGGGTGAAGGCAACGGCCCCGACGGCGTCTTCGCCCGCTGCACGGGCATTTTCATCGAGATGCGAGCCGATCAGTTCGTCCTACCCTCCGAGTAGTCCCTGCCCCCGACCGCTTCGAGTCCAAAGGCCGCGCCGGCGGCGTGGGCGGTGGCGATGTCGGCCATGGTGTTGAACGTGACCCCGAGCGCGGCGACCTCGTCGAGGAAGGCTTCCAGCGCCAGGAGGCGGTGGCCTCGCCCGATGACCTGAGGATGGAAGACCAGGGTCAGGACTCCGGCCGTGACGTCGCGGACCATCCAGCGAACGTCGCCCATCCAGTTGGCGAACATGTCCTCAGGGCGGGCGAGGCCGGGCATGATCATCCGTTTGAAGGCGACGAACTCGAGGTACGGGTAGTCATCGTTCGTCCACGACCACGGCAGCTCGATGAGATCGGATTCCTCTCCCCATTGCGCCGCGTCGTCGGCAGGCAATTGGTCGCCGGATCGGACCTGGTAGGGCCGGTAGTCGTGGCCCATGAGGGACGAGTCGTACACCAGGCCGTGTTCGATCAGCAGCTCGATCGACTGCGCAGTGAGGTCCCCGGCCGGTGCCCGGTACCCGACCGGCCGAGTTCCGGTGAGCGACTCGACCAAGTCGATGCTGCGGGCCATGGCCGAACGTTCTTCTGCTTCGGTCTGCAAGGCGTTCATCTCGTGGGCGTAGCCGTGGATGCCCACCTCACATCCGGCGTCCACCACCATCTTGCACACATCGGGGTACGTCTCGATGGTGTGACCCGGAATGAAGAAGGTGGACGGAAGGCCCCGACCGGCGAGCAGGCGCAAGATGCGAGGAACCGCGATGGCGCCGAACTCGCCTCGCGAGATCGGCGCTGCCGTGGTCATCTTGCGCATCATCCAGAGGGAGGGCCCATCGAAGTCGAACGACAGACAGACGTGGCCGAGTGGATTGGGGGTCAGCATCCCCGAACGCTAGCTCTCTTCTGCGACCGTCTCGGATTCGACAGGGTCGGCTTCGACAGGGTCGGCTTCGACACGCTCGGCTTCCACCGTCTCGGGTTCGCCGGCGAGCAAGGCGTCGGGGGCGGGGTCTCCGGCAGGGAGCGCGTCCGGGGCGGGGTCCCCGGCGGTGAGCGCATCGGGAGCCGGCTCTCCAGCGGGGAGCGCATCGGGGGCGGGATGGCCAGCAGCGAGGGCGTCCGGAGCCGGCTGTCCAGCGGGGAGCGCGTCCGGGGCCGGCTGTCCAACAGGGAGCGCGTCGGGGGCGGGGTCTCCGGCGGGAAGCTCGTCGACCTTGGGTTCTGCTCCGGGCACGGGGCGCTTGGGCTTGTCGGCCCTGGGCCGATCCTGCGGCTTGCGGGTGCGAGGCGGGCGGGCCTTGCGGGCCTTCTCCGCCTCGGCCGGGTCGATGCCGTAATGCGCCGCAATGGCTGGTACGCGGTCAGCGACGCGGCGAACGCCCTCGAGGAATTCTGCCGGTGGGTCGACAGGGAAGCCGGCCGGAGTGACTGCGTTTCGGATGGGCGTGAACGCCAGAGCGTCGAGCACGGTGGCCCACCGATCGGGCACGATGTCTCCGGCGAGGGCGGCGGAGGCGGCCTCGGTGAGCCGAGCGGCAAGCTCGGCCGGTAGGGGAGCGCCGGCCTTCACGGGCCGCGAACTGAGGCGCAACGCGCGGACGGTTCGACCCTCGGTCACGGCCGCTTCGATATCGGCGAGCCACTGACGGTGGTCGGTCTCGACCCGCTCGTTCAATCCCGCCCGGAGCTGCTCGGCCAGAGCACGGGTCTCTTCGTCACGGGCGGCAGCATCGGAGGCGACGACCACGCTTCGGAGGTCACGCAGATCGAGATCGACAAGGCCGGCGATGGCAGCGTCGGCGCGGTCACGCCATTCGGCGGTTCGAAGCTTCGCAACGAGTGGCTCGGCGATGGCAAGAACCGTGCCGACCGCCACTGCGGGTTGACCGGTTTCCTTGGCTTCGGCGTTCTGCTTCTCGATGGCGGTTCGGACAGCGGGGAGTCCGCCTTGAAGTACCTGGTCGGCGATGGGCCGATGCTCTTCGGGCACCTCGGCGAGCACGGCATTGCGATGCACCCGGCCTGGGCGCAGCCGTTGAGGTCTTGGGCGATCCTCTTCGGGGCGGCGGGGACGACGGTCACCACGATGCTCGCCGCCGCGGCCTTCTGACCGCCCGTCATTGCGGCCTTCGCCTCGAGCGCCGCCGGGGCGACGGGCACGATCGCCGCGGCCTTCGCCGCGGTCACGGCCGCCGCGTCCACCCGACGCTCGGACTTCGGTGACCAGTTCGTCGTCGCGTAAGCGGACGCGCCTTGCGTTCGAGGACCTCGGTACGGGCAGCCTTCTGCTTCGGCGGGAAGACCTCGAGGATCTCGATGCCGTCGAGATGGAACTCGGCTTCGACCTTGATGACGTCGCCGACTGCGGCGTTGGGATAGAGCAGGGTGCCGGGCATTTCGCCCTTGGGTTGACGCGCTCCCGCCGCCCGCCAGGTCCAGCTGCCGTCGCCCTTCGTGCTGGTGAGTTCTACCTCGAGTCTGCGGGCCATGGAGTTCCCTTACCGTCCTTCTGCGTGGTCTGTCTGGCATCGTGCCCCGTTTCGATGGGGGAATCCAACCTCTCGAGAATTCGGTAGGCGTCATTCGATCGTGCCGCCGCTCGGATTTCCCTCGCCGTTGCGTCGACATAGCGCTGTGTGGTGGCCAACGATTCGTGACCCAGAAGGCGCTGGAGTTCGGTGCCGGTGGCGCCGTTGCGTGCCAGATTGGTGGCGAAGGTGTGCCGGAGCGCATGGACAAGCGCCCCCGCGGGCACGCGCGATCGAATCCCCGCTTCGCGATAGAGACGGTCGACGAGGTACTGCAGGGCACCGCGTTGCATAGGCCGTCCCTTGTTGTCGACGAACAGCTTGGCGTCGGCGGCGATCCGACCGGGAAACTTGCGAAGTCGTGATTCGAGGTAGTCACGCAGGACGGCTTCGACCTCAGGTTCGAGGGGCACGGTGCGTTCCTTGTTCCCCTTGCCTCGCACCCCGATGACGCGATCTCCGGGAGGGCCATCGAGTGACCGCAGGGACAGTTCGAGGAGTTCGGCCAGCCGCAGTCCGCAGGTGATGAGCACCACGACCACCGCAAGATCGCGCTCGGGCCACGGATCGTGTGTGGTCTTCCCGCCTCCCGCGGCAGTCTGCAGAAGCAGCTGCAGGCTGTCGTCGCCGGTGATCGCCTTCGGTCGACTTCGTGGAACCCTCGGCTTCTCGATGGCCGCCATGGGGTTGCCCGGAATGATCTGTTCGGCCACCAGGAACGAGAACCACTGATTCCAGGTGCTCCACGTACGGGAGATCGTGGCCGCGGACTGATGCGAGATCGCGGCGAAGGCTCTCCGGAGCGTTCGCACGTCGAGATGCTCGGGGTAGAGGTCCTTCGCCGGGCGTTCGAGCGTTGCCTCGAGGGCGACCAGGATGACGTCGAAGTCCCGTCGGTACGCAGCGAGGGTGTGCTCGGAGTGCTTCTTGGGTTTCCGGGCCAGGAAGAACTCGTCGATCAACTGCGGTACCGATTCGACCATCGAGTCCAGCGTAGGCCTTATGTCCCAGGCCGATCGGCCGATAGTCCGAGGAGCCTGGTCGCGTCGATCCGGCGAAGGAACCCGCGGCCCAGGCACGACTGCCGATTGGCCGAACCGTGAAGACTTCAGGAGACACGCCGTGTCGAGCCAGATCGTTTGCCCCACCTGTGGAATGTCCGCCAGCGCGTCGGACCACCGTCAGCTGAAGCCGGTGCCGGTGACCAGCGCCGACGTCGACCTGCGGCGGTGCCGCAACTGCGGCGACGCCTTCGCCGTCGACGATCGACGCCTGGACGACCGGCACCTATTTGCGACCAATACGCTTCAGCGCTGAGGCGAGAACGGTCTGACCAGACCTGACATACTTGTCGTCGGTTCTTGACACCCGCACCACCAGAGGGAGGTGAGCGGCGTGGTAGGTGCACCCGCGAGTTCAACGTTCGACGACCCGACTGGCTTGCTCGCCGCGGTCTTGCGGCCGGCCGAGGGGACGTCGGGGCTGGTTCTGCTCGGTGGGGCCGGGGTCGGCAAGTCGAGGCTGCTCCACGCGGCCCGAGCGTTGGCCGAACGGCAGCGAATCCCGGTGCGGGAAATCAATCCGACCGAGGCAACGGCCTCGGTTCCGTTCGGTTGTCTGGCCGACGTGCTGTGTCGACGCCGTGGCGGCCGAGCAGCGCTGTCCGATCCCCGGCTGCTGTTGCATCTCGTCGTGGCGGCGCTGTGCGCGGAAGCGGGATCGGACGGCCGGTTGCTCCTCTTCGTCGATGACGTGCCGCGGCTCGATGCCTTTCGGCCGCTGCGCTGCACTACTGCATGAAGGCTTCCCAGGCGTTCCTCGTCGGCACTGCCGCTGCTGGACGCAGCGTGGCCCGACGATCTTGCCCTCTTGCGAAACCAGGGCATCATCGCCACCGCCGGCATGCTTGCGCCGGCGGTCAACGGCGCGGTGTTCGTCGAGCCAGCGGCTCAGGTTCCGGAGCTGCGCCGGTCGGGGAGGAGTTGGAGGATCGAGTTCCGGGGGGTCGGCTCCAGTCTCCGCCATCTGACCGGGCTGACCTACCTCGCCCAGTTGCTCGAACAGCCGGCCCGACCGGTTGCCGCGATTCAGCTCGTGACGGCCGAGGCACCGGTCGCAACCATGAGCCCGCAACCGGTGATCGACACGATCAGCCGCAGGTCCCTCGAGCGTCGAGCGCTGGAGCTTGTCGGCGAACTCGGCCGGCTGCGGCCGAGCGGCGACACCGACCGGATCGGAGAGCTCGAGGCCGAGGCGCTGTGGATCGAGCGACTGTTGGTGACGAGCACGCGGTTGGACGGGTCGAGCCGCGTCTTCGCCACGATCGATGAACGGGCGCGAACCGCGGTACGCAAGGCGATCGTCCGGGCGTTGGACGAGATCGACGCGGCCGACGCCGCGGCCGCGGCCTACCTCCGGCCCCGCGTGAGCACGGGCTTCGAATGCTGTTTCAACCCATGAAGTGATCTGTGCCACCGTGTGGCACATCGATGGCACGCAACAGGGGCGACAGTCACGTTACAACCGTTGGAGGGAACAATGGCCCCGCAGAAGACAGCAACACACGAGACAACGCTCACCGCAGCACCAGACCTGGCAAAGGTCGAAGCCTTGGTCGGCACGTTCGTCGGTTTCATGACCGGCGGTGCGGTGTGTGCCGGCATCGCCCTCGGCGACGAACTCGGGCTCTACCGCAAGCTGGCCGAGCTCGGCGAAGTCAGTGTCGGACGATCTGGCCGACACGCTCGGCCTCAATCGCCGTCTCGTCCGCGAGTGGATCGACGGCCAAGCCGCCGCAGGGCTGCTCGGGTACGAGCCCCTCTTGGACGTCTACTGGATGACGCCCGGAGGCCGCAATGGTTCTGGCCGAGGAGGACTCGCCCGCATTCCTCGCCGGAGGAACGCCCGTGATTCAGGCAATGTTCGACGCGCTCCCCAAACTGGCGGCGGCCTTCCGAGGCGACGGCGGAGTCGTCCTGGGGCGACCACCATCCCGTCGTTGTTCCCTGCGACCGCTCGGTTCTTCCGGCCGGGGTATCGCACCTATCTCGTGAGTGACTGGATTCCCGCGCTCAACGGCGTGGTCGAGAAGCTGGCGAAGGGCGCGACCGTTGCCGATGTGGGGTGCGGGTTCGGACACTCCAGCACCGTGATGGCCGAGGCCTTTCCCAACGCAACCATCCGCGGCTTCGACTTCCATCCCGGCTCGATCGAGGCCGCAACGAAGAACGCAACGGAACGGGGCGTCGGCGGACGGGTCTCGTTCGATGTTGCTGCGGCGGATGCCTTTCCTGGCAAGTACGACCTGATCTGCTTCTTCGACTGCCTCCACGACATGGGCGACCCGGTCGGCATCGCAAAGCACGCCAGGGAACAGCTCGCCGAAGACGGAACGGTGCTGTTGGTCGAACCGTTCGCGCTTCCCAATCGGGGAGAGAACATTGCCGACAACCCGGCCGCAGCGCTGTTCTACAACGCCTCGACGTTTGTATGCACGCCGAACTCGCTGTCGCAGAACGTCGGACTCGGGTTGGGCGCTCAGGCCGGAACGCATCGGACCAAGGAGGTCTTCGATGCCGCCGGCTACACGTCGATGGAAGTTGTGTTGTCGACGCCGTTCAACCTGATCTACGAGGCCAAGGCGTAGCTGATCGGAGAGGGCGTTAGCCGCCTCCGGGTTGCCCGGGAGCACCGACCGCCCCGGCCATCTGCGGATGGCCGGGCACCGGTGCCATGTGTTGGGGGACCTGCTGAACCGGGGGAGTGGCAGTTGGCTGCTGAGGACGCGGGACGGCCTGGGGCGGGCCGGTCTGAGGGGCATTGTGTACTTGAGAGGCACTGTTTTGAGAGGCACTGTGCATCTGGCTCATCGATTCGAGCGGCGCCTTGGAACCATCGGACACGAAGTACACGCCGGCGACCCGGTTGATCATCGGGATGTCGAGGACCGGCGCCATGCCTTCGTACTTGCAGATGCCCAACATCAGATCGCAGAAGTCGACGGCCACGTAGGGACGGAGTTCTCCGAGGAAGTGATTGCAGACCCGGCGGAGGTGTTGGGCCGACTCGGCGGTCACCTCGATGTGGCGAGCCTGGGCCGTGCGAACCAGGATCCAGTTGAACGCGGTCTCGGTGATCGGGCCGACGAATACCTTGTTGCGCAAGCGGCGAAGGAAGGCGTCGTCGCCGAGTGCGTTCGGGTCGAGGTTGGTGGAGGTCACGAGCTTCAGCTCGAACGGAACCGTGAACTTCGCTCCGTTCACCAGCCGTAGGAAGTCGACGCCGCGCGACAGCGGGACGATCCAGCGGTTGAGGAGTTCATCGGGACGAATGACCTGGCGACCGAGATCGTCGACGACGAGGATGCCGTTGTTGGCTTGCATCTGGATCGGCGCGGTGTAGGCACCCGAGATCGTGTCGTACTCGAGGTCGAGCATCTTGGGGGAGAGCTCGCCGCCGACGATGACGATGGGCCGGTCGCAGACGACCCAGCGACGATCGATGCCCTGGGGCTGCGGGTCGACCGGTTTGTGGGTTGCCGGGTCGTAGACCACGATGACCGACCCATCCACCGACACGGCACGGGGGATGAGCACCTTGTCGTTGTGCAGGCGGATCATGCGTTCCGCCAAGCTGGTCTTGCCGGTGCCGGGAGGGCCGTAGAGGAAGATCGCCCCGTCGCTGAGGAACGCAGGTCCCAACTGGTCCAGCAGCTCATCGGCGACGACGAGGTCACCGAACGCCGTCCTGATGGTGTCCCGATTCAGGATCACGTCGGATTTCTGGGCCATCGTGACCCGTGTGTATTCGTTGAGCGAGACCGGCAGGAAGCTGGCGTAGCTGTTGCCGGCCATCCGCTCAGAGGTGACTTTGTGCCCGTGTTCGGTCAACCCGACGCGGTAGTCGCGGCCCTCGAGGCCGTAGTACTCGAGCAGCTTCTTGTCCCGAAGCGAGTCGGCGATGACCCGCCCGATCGGCATGGTGACGCCCAACTGATCCGAGACATCGTGGATGGTCGGTCTGGCGGTCGGTGAGGACGCGGCGCATGAACAACTCCTCGACCATCCCGATGGGAAGGTCGAGGTCCTCTGGCCTGTTCGGCACTCGGACCAGGTCGCTGCGAAAGTTCACGTCGTCCATACAGGAAGAGGGATCGGCACAATCGCCGCCGGGTTGAACCCTTCTTCCTAGGTTGATCCGCCCGACCCAACGTTGTGTCCTTCAGCGCAGGCTCAGGATGTGGTCGTTTCGGTCGATGGAGAGGCATGGGTGCGTCGTTGCGTCCCCTGCCGATACGAGGAGCTCCATGAAACGCAATCTGATTCAGGTCGCCCGAATCCGGATGGAGGAGGTCATGCCGGGTGACGTCGTGAACCGGGTTCCCGATGAGACCCGGGGCTGGTTCATCGTCGCCGCGATCGAGCCGCTGTTCGACGGCTCGCTTCAGGTGATCGACGCGAAGCGACACCTGGCCTTCAGCGCCGGACCCCTCGACATCGTCGGAGTTCAGCTGCTCAAGCCGATTGACCTGGAAGTCACCGAAGAACCGGGAATTCTGCTGGACGCACTCGGCGGAACCCACGACACGGCGATCGACAAGGCAGCGGATCGCGACGGGGGAGCGGCAGCGGCGGACGAGAAGGCCGCAGCACCGGTTCCGGTCCCACCGTCACTTCATGCCCCCACACCGGCTCCAGCACCACCTCCCGCACCCGCCCCGATTCCTGCGCCCGTGGCGGCCCCGGTCGAGCGCCGGACCATGCGTTCGCTCGTCGAACCCTGAGCACAGCCCCAGGGCGTCGTCCTAGGATCGTGCGATGGCCGAGCTCCGTTCTTTCCGGTATCCGTCCGACCTGGAGTCGTTCGACCCCATCCTTGCTGCTGTCGACGAGGATGGCGCGGCGATCGTCACCGACGTGCTCGACTCATCACAGCTCCACCAACTCCGGGCCGAGTTGACCCCGTGGGTCGAGGGTACGCCCGGAGGTCGGGACGCGTTCACGGGTTTCCAGACGTCTCGGACCGGTGCCCTCGTTGCCCGGTCGCCGGCGTCGAGGGAGCTGGTGATGCACCCTATGGTGCTGAGTCTGGCCAACTCGTTCCTTGCGCCGTTCACCAACCGAATCCAACTGCACCTGACCCAGGTCATCAGGATCATGCCGGAGCAGGGGAGTCAGCCACTGCACCGAGATCGATTGGCCTGGGGTGGCTACATTCCGGCACCGATCGAGCCGCAGTTCAACACCATCTGGGCGCTCACCGACTTCACCGAGGAGAACGGCGCCACCAGAGTCGTGCCCGGCAGCAGCCGTTGGGCCGATGACCGGCGTGCTGCCGATGACGAGAAATGCCAGGCGGTGATGCCTGCCGGGTCCGTCCTGCTGTACTCCGGCTCGGTGATTCACGGGGGAGGGGCGAACCAGAGCAGCGAGGATCGCTGGGGTATCAACATCACGTACTGCCTGGGTTGGCTGCGCACCGAGGAGAACCAGTACCTGTCGTGTCCACCCGAGATCGCCAAGGACCTCGACCCGGAACTTCAGGAACTCATGGGCTACACGATGGGCAACTACGCGCTCGGGTACTACTCCGATCCGAGCCAGATCATGGACCGGTCCGACATCCTGCCGCCCGAGTTGGCGCTCGGCCGCAAGCCCCGCACGTCAACGAGCAGCGCAGGTCTGTTCGCCGACTCCTTCCACGAGTAACGATGAATCAGCTCCCTCTCGTAATGCTGCATAATGACGCTTATGTCAGTTTCGAGGCGTTCGACCAGCGGGAGTGTGACGGTGCCGCTTTCGGCACCCGGGCACTCCCGATGTAACCTGCGGCTCCAGCCCTCGCCTTGACGAACCTGCCGGCTCCAGCCGTCGGTTTCCGACGCTTGGAGCCGGAGGTTCGTAGCGAGTCGACGCTTGGAGCCGGCGGTTCCGTGGTGGTCGGGAGGGCAAAGGCGACGATGAGCCGGAGGCGACAGGCGGAGGCCGTTCGCCGCTGGGGCGACACGCTGCCCTGATGTCATCGTTTCGAAAATGCTACTAGAAGCTGAACAACGAGTCGCTCGACTTCGATCGACGCCCGAGCTGGTGGTCGACTCGGCCACGTGCACCCCAAGACATCGGGAGTGTGGCAGAGCCCTTTTCGGCATCCGGGCACTCCCGATGCGGACTGCTGTGGGCATCGGGAGGTGTGAGGGTGCCGCTTTCGGCACCGGGGCACTCCCGATGTGGAAGGTAGGTGGGTTGGATCTGATCGGCGAGGGGGCCTGGGCTTACACTCGGCGCATGCTCACTGAAGACGCGATTCGTGCCGCCCTCGACGAACTCCTCGAGCGTCGCACCGCCTCGACACGACTCTCCAGCATGGGAGTCGGGTCGGACAATTTGGACGACGGGCGTCGATACCTGGCGGCAACCGTGGGCGACGGTTGGCATGTGCCGACCTGGCCGAAGGTCCACGGCGGGCGAGACGCCACGCCGGCCGAGAACGCGCAGATCGGCCGAGTCCTCCGTGAGTTCGTCGTACCCGATCTCTACGCCTTCGCCATCGGCCTCGGCATGGCCGGTCCGGCGTTGCTCGCTCACGGGACGGAGGAACAACAGAACCTTTGGCTCCGGCCCATCGCCTCGGGCGTCGAGATCTGGTGCCAGATGTTTTCCGAACCTGAGGCCGGGAGTGATCTGGCCAACCTGGGCATGCGGGCCGAGCGCGATGGCGACGAGTGGATTCTCTCCGGCCAGAAGACGTGGACGAGTCGTGCGATGTGGGCCGACTGGGCCATTTGCCTTGCCCGAACCGACCCCGAACAACCCAAGCACAAGGGTCTCACGATGTTCGTCGTCCGCATGGACGCGCCGGGCATCGACGTGCGACCGCTCGGCCAGATGAATGGTGATACCCACTTCAGTGAGGTGTTCGTCGACGAAGCTCGAGTCCCGGACGCCTGGCGGCTCGGTGACATCGGTGAGGGCTGGCGGGTCGCGATGACGGTGCTCGCGCACGAGCGAGCCGGCGGTGCCGGCCGGGGCGGTGGCGACGGCAGTGTCCGGGAGTCTCGGGTGCCGTCGTGGATCGCCGACCTCCTCACTCCCCCATCGTCGCGCCGAGCACGCGCGCTCCGCGGTCGTGCGTGACGAGATGATGCGCGTGTACGGCTTCGACATGGTCAGCCGCTGGACGTCGCAACGAGCGTCCGACGAGGCTCGGGCGGGCGGTGCACCTGGGCCAGCGGGGTCAGGGGCGAAGCTCCGAACGGTGACGGCCTACAAGGGTCGCAACTACTTGGTGAATCGGGCGATCGGCGCCGAGGGAATGCTGGCCGATGGCCACGGGTCCCCCGAAACGATCACCTCGCCCTCGATGTCGATCCGCGGCGGCACCGACGAGATCCAGCGGAACATCCTCGGTGAACGGGTGCTCGGGCTGCCGGGCGAGCCCCGACTCGATCGCGATGTTGCCTGGAACGTCAGTCGCCGCGGCGTCTGAACCTCCGGCTGGAAGCGTCGGTCGCGGCGAACCTCCGGCTGAGAGCGTCGGAAACCGACGCCTGGGGCCGGAGGTTCGCAAGGGTGAGGGCCAGGAGTCCGGCCGCGGCGCCCCAGAACGGTGAACCGACCTTGGCGATGGTGACGCCGGAGAGCGTGACCAGGAAGGTGATCATCGCCGCTTCGCGATGGCTCGGTTCCTTGGTGGCGGCGGAGAGGTTGTTGCCGATGGTGGGCAGAAGCGCAAGGGCCGCGATGATGCGAACCAGCTCGCTCGGGAAGGCGTTGAGCATGCCGGTGATCGAGGTGCCGAAGATGCCGGCCACGAGGTAGAACCCGCCGTTGGCTACGGCAGCCGTATAGCGCCGTTCACGATCCTCATGCGCCGCAGGCTCCATGCAGATGGCCGCCGTGATGGCCGACAGGTTGAGGGCGTAACCGCCGAAGGGTGCGAGCAGCATGGAGCCGACCCCGGTGCTGCCGACGATGGTCGAGATCGGCGCCTCGTACTGGGCGTTGCGGATGGCGGCAACCCCCGGCAGGTTCTGGCCGGCCATCGTCACGATGAAGAGCGGGATGGCGATGCCGATGAGTCCCGACGCCGTGAAGCTCGGTTCCATGAACACCGGTCTGGCCAGCGACCACTGCAACGCCCCGGCTTCGAACGACCCGCCGAGCATGGCAGCGGCCACGCCGACGAGCAGGACGGCGACGACGGCGTAGCGGGGAGCGATTCGGCGAGTGACGAAGTAGGTGACCGTCGTGACGAGGACGAGCCATGGTGCAGTCTTGGCGTCGGCGAACCCGTTGAGAGCGAACCTGGTGAGCACACCGGCCAGGAGGGCGCTGACCAACGCCGTCGGGATGCGGTTCATCATCCGCTCGAACGCGCCAGCTGAAGCCGACGACCGCAACCAGGAAGCCGCTGATGATGAACGCCCCGATCGCCTCGCCCAGCGAGAACGAACCCGGTTCGACGGTGGCCAGAATGGCAGCGCCGGGCGTGGAGTAGGCGACCATGATCGGGACTCGGAGCTTGATCGACGGCACGATCGTGAGGGCGGCCATGCCCATGCAGATCGCCCAAACCCACGACGTGACCTGAGCATCGTCGGCCCCCAACGACCGCGCGGCCGAGAAGACGATGGCAATCGAGCTGGTCAGACCGACGAGCGCAGCGACGAAGCCGGCCGTGATGGTTGAGACCGAGAAGTCACGGACCAAGGACACCGGCCGACGTTATCCAGCCGCAGCGATCGAGATGCAGAGCGGTAAACGTAGGGATTTCCCGCCTGGCGCAAGGGTCGATGCTGTCTTCATGCTGCCATCAGGAAGCACAGCAACAGTGGAGGGAAACCATGAGAAGGATCAACGAACAACGATGGTGTCGATATCGGATCACGGTGGCACAAGCCGTGCTGTTCACTGCGTTCACCGCAGCGGCCGGCTTGGCGATCGGTCCGGGCGCCGGCGCGGCGAGCCCCGAAGGACTGCCGGACGTGACGTCAATGGGCACGCAGGACGAGCTGGTGCGGTTCGTCGCCGGCTACGTCACGTTCAGCTGACCAAGGTGTGCCGCCACTCGCGCAGGTACGCCAGCGTGCCGGTGGGAACGAACGGGGCCAACCGATGCCACGCCTCCTCGAGGAGGAGGTCACTCGATTGCCCGAACAGCCCAGTCTTCACGAGTACGGCACGGAGGTCGGTGGCGCTCAGTACGCCATCGGCCTCCGGCTCGGGCATGACGTGGACCAACGGCCAACGGGGGAACGCTCGAAGGTAGTCGCTGCTGGGATCCTTGAACGCTCCCACGAGGCAGATGGTCGCTTCGTCGGCCGAGTCGGACAACACCTGTGTCACGACACGCTCAACCTTTCGGGCCCAGCGGGGCTCATCGCCGACGTCGGCGACGGCAACGAAGCGAAGTCGGTGCCGATGTTCGGGCTCGACGGCGGCTTCGATCATCGACCGCCGCTCGCCAACCGTGAATGGGTTGCGTTCGGTGCGGGATTCCTGGCTGGAGCCCAGCACGACGATGCACCGCTCCCCCACCTCGAATGCTCGGTGCACGAGTCGAAGGTGCCCGTTGTGAAACGGTTGGAAGCGACCGATCACCACGGCGCCGTCAGCCCGCACGTCAGACATCTCGGGCTCAGACATATCGGCTTCAGGCATACCGTGCTGCGATCGGCATTTGTCGCCCCGCTCCGAACGCGCGGGCCCGGACTCGGATGATGGGTGGGGCCTGGCGCCGCTTGTACTCGCTGGTCCAGATCATGCGTCGGACCCGTTCGACCAGCACCCGCCCGTCGTCGGCGCCGAGCAACTCGGCGACGAATGTCTGGGCTGCCTCGCGTTCCGAGGCGCCCAGATGCTCTCCCTCGATCAGCACCTTCAAGATCTCGTCCAACACCGGGTACGGAGGAAGGCTGTCGGTGTCGCGCTGGTCGGGAGCCAGCTCGGCGGACGGCTCTTTGTCGATGATGGCGACGGGAATCACGGCGCGGCCGGCAATGGTGTTGATGTGTCGGCAGAGTTCGAACACCTCGGTCTTGTACAGGTCGCCGATGAGGCTGAGTCCGCCGTTGGTGTCGCCGTAGAGCGTGCAATAGCCGACCGACAACTCCGACTTGTTGCCCGTGGTGAGGAGCAGGTTCCCGAAGTGGTTCGAGTACTCCATGAGGATCGTGCCTCGGATCCGGGCCTGCAGATTCTGCAGCGCCAACGCGCTGATCGGTTGGCCGAAGCTCTCCTCGAACCCGGCAACATAGGTTGCGACCAAGTCGATGATCGGGTGAGTGTGCAGCTCGACGTCAAGCGTTCGACACAGGTCGACCGAGTCATCGACGGATCCAGCAGACGAATAGCGCGACGGCATGGTGACCGCGACGACGTTCTCCGGCCCGAGCGCCTCGACCGCGAGGGCTACCGTCAGCGCACTGTCGATGCCGCCCGATGACCCGATCACGGCCTTGGCGAAACCGCACCGCCTGGCGTAATCGCGCAGCCCGAGCACGATTTGGCGGCGATAGAACTCTGGGGGGCTCAGGCCGCTCACTGATGGGATCGAGCCCAGCTCGCCCTCCCCCGCTCCCCCATCAGACACCTCGACGGTAGCAACGTGCTCCTCGAACCGCCGGGCCTCGAACACGACGCCCCTCGTCGGGTCGGCGATGAAGGAGGCGCCGTCGTAGACGAGTTGGTCGTGGCCGCCGACCTGGTTCACGTACACGATCGGCACGCAGGACCGGGCGCTCGCCGCGGCGAACGTGCGGTGGCGATCTTCACGTTTGCCGACGCTGGAGGGGCTGGCATTGATCGAGACGACGATGTCGGGCGCAGCGTCACGCAACCGATCGAGCGGGTTCGTCAGGTAACTGGCACCCGACTCGTCGTTCCAACCGTCCTCGCAGATCAGGAAGCCGACTCGATGCTCACCGAGGTCCAGGACGGCCGCAACATCCGGTCCGGAATCGAAGTAGCGATGTTCGTTGAACACGTTGTAGGACGGCAACAACTGCTTGGCGTACGTCAGCACTCGTTCGCCCCCGTGGAGCACGACGAGGGTGTTGTGCAGACCCTTCCCGAGCCCGTCGTGGGGCAGGGGTGCGCCGATGACCCAATGCTGATCGGGGAAGCTCAGGGAAGCCTCCTGCAGCCGACGGACACCTTCCATCGCACGGAGCCGGAACGAGGGCTCGTCGAGAAGATCACCGGGGAGGTAGCCCGTGACACCCAACTCGGAGAAGACCACGAGTTGTGCGCTCTCGGCTGCCGCCTGCTCGGCGGCCTCGAGCATTCGGTCGACGTTCCCCTCGATGTCGCCGATGGTGACGTTGAGTTGGGCGATGGTGCACCGAAGACTGCGGCTCGGCTCGGTCACCGGGGGACGTCCATGTTGAACACCTGGCACAGATAGGCGAGGAACGTATCATCGTCGCACAGGGTCTTGCCCGGACTGTCGGACAGCTTGGCAACCGGTTGATCGTTGCACGTCGTCAGCTTCATCACGATGTTCAACGGTTCGAGCCCCACGTCGTTGGTGAGGTGAGTGCCGATGCCGAACCCGAGTTGCGCCCGATCGGCGAAGTGGCGGTACAGCTCGATCGCTCGCTCGATGGTGAGTCCATCCGAGAACACCAGCCGCTTGGTGTGCGCGTCGATGCGGAGGCTGCGGTAATGGGTCAGCGCCTTCTCGCCCCAGACGACTGGGTCGCCGGAGTCATGCCGCAGTCCATCGAACAATTTGGCGAAGTAGAGATCGAAGTCGACCAGGAACGCATCCATTCCCAGGACATCGGTCAGCGCGATCCCGAGGTCTCCGCGGTACTCCTGGACCCAGTCCTCGAGGGCGGCCCGCTGGAAGTCCCGAAGCCGGACCCCGAGCGTCTGATACATCTGCAGGTACTCATGGGCCATGGTGCCGATGGGAACGAGGTCGAGGTCCTTGGCCAGTAGAACGTTCGATGTTCCTTTGAAGTAGTCGGGTAGTTGGTTCCGGAACTCGGTGACCACCTCTCGTTGCCATGTCGCAGAGAAACGACGTCGGAGTCCGAAGTCGAAGAACTCGAAGGGATGGGCCCGAACCGGATCGAAGCCGAGCTGCTTCAGTTCGGTGATCTTCGCGGCCAACCGCCTCCGCCCCTCATCCATCGCCGCCTCGGCGTCGAATCGCCGGAAGTAGAGCTCGTTGACGATGGCCACGACGAAGATCTCGAAGCCCATCACGTGCACCTGTGGGCCCTCGGCCACGATGCGAAGCTCGTCGCCATCGGCCCAGGCCCGGATGAAGTCCCGTTGGAATCGGAAGATCCGGAGAAGATCGATGAAGTCCGACTTCATGAATCGAAGCCCGCCGAGGTACTCGAGCTCATCGCTGCCGAATGCCAGGGAACACAGATGATCGAGTTCGGCGTTGACCTCGTCGACCAGGTCGGCGAGCGGGAAGGCAGGAGGTGGAGCGCCTGCAGCTGCGCGGGTCACGAAGGTGTACTGCGCCTGGGACTGGGGGTATCGGTGCAGCATGGTCTGCCACATCGTGAACTTGTAGAGGTCGGTTTCGAGGAGACTGTTGAAAATCGGAGCCATCGGGAGGGTGTCGATCAGCGGCCGAAGTGGCCGCGCTCATTCGGGTCGTCTCCACGCCGTGCGGGCGAGTTCCTGGAATTGTTGGGCTTGAACCACGCGTTCCGCCAATTCGGATCGCTCCAGTTCTTGGCAACGTAGAGCGCAATGGCGGCCGCAACCATGACCAGGAGCCAACCGGACCACTCCCCTGCTTCCGGGGGTTCGTTCAGGGCGAGCGGGGTGATGCTCGCTCCAGCGGGGACCTCGAACTCCTTCAGAGCCGTGGCATCGACCTCACTGCACGCGTCCGCGGCGAGCCAGCCGCGAGCCTCGTTGACGGTGAACACCAGCGACGTGACGGTGCCTTGCCTCCATGGCACCCCACAGTCGTCGTCATCGGAGGCGTCGCCCGGAGCATCGGCTGGCGCAAGGATCGCCACCTGATCGGGAAGGTTGCCTTTGGCGTCGTGCAGCACCTCGGCCACCCACACGCCGTCCCGATTCAGCAGGATCCCCACCTCCGCGGCAGCCGGTGCGTCGAGTAGGGCGGCGTCGAAACTCTCGGTTGCGGCGCTGCACGTGCATGCGGACACGGCCGACGGGAACCCGAAAAAAACGACCGTGGACAGCGACAAGACAGCCAGAAGTGAAGACAACCGAGGGGACACGTCAATCAGCATCGCATGTGTGTAAGGTCCGCACCATGACCACTACCCCGGGAAACCTCATGGGCCGTTCGGTTCTGCGGGTCGAAGATCCCCATCTGCTGCGCGGCGAGGGCACCTACGTCGGCAACGTCGAACTCGAGCATGCGCTTGTGGCGCACTTCGTCACGTCCATCCATGCCCACGCCCTCATCACCGACATCGACGTCTCGGCCGCTCGGGCGATGCCCGGCGTTGTCGACATCCTGACGGCGGCCGACGTCACCCAGGGACCGATGCCGGGCAACCCTCCCAACTACCCTCCGGGCACAGCTCGTCCGATGCTCGCCGGCGATCGTGTCCGCTTCGTAGGCGAGGCCATCGTTGCGCTCGTGGCCGAGACCGCCGGCCAGGCGGCCGATGCTGCTGAGCTGGTGGTCGTCACCTATGAACCGCTGCCCGTGTTGGTCGACCTCGAATCAGCCGAGGCGAGTGACATCCTCTTGTTCCCCGAACTGGGGACCAATGTCATGGTCTCCGAGTCCATGGGCGACGAGCTCGACTTCAGCGACTGCGAGGTCGTGGTCGAGGGCGAGTTCGTCAACCAACGCCTGGCCGCTTGCCCCCTCGAAACCCGAGTGGCAGCGTCGGTCTGGACCGACGACGGCCGCTTGTTGCACTACGCGTCCTGTCAGGGGGTGCATCCGTTGCAGAAGGGGCTGATGGCCTTCTACGGACTGACCCAAGACCAGGTGCGGGTCGTGACCAGCGACGTTGGCGGCAGCTTCGGAGCCAAGGCCCGCTTTCATCCCGAGGAACTGGCCATCCCCCTCCTGGCGAAGCGTGCTGGACGGCCGGTTCGTTGGACGCCGACCCGGTCGGCCGACATGACGGGCCTCAACCACTCACGAGCGCAGCGACATTACGTGAAGATCGGTGGCGATCGGGACGGGACGATCAAGGCGTGGGAGGTCCACGTTCTCGGTGACTGCGGTGCCTATCCCATGGCAGGGCCCGCGTTGGCGCGCAACGTGTGCATGGTGCTTCCCGGCCCGTTCCGGGTACCTCGGCACCGGTGGAGCTACACCACGGTGGTCACGAACACCACGCCGACCGGGGCCTATCGGGGCGCGGGTCGCCCTGAAGGTGGCGCACACATCGATCGGGCGGCCGACTTGTTCGCAGCCGAGATCGGCATGGATCCCCTCGAGCTGCGGCGCAAGAATGTGCGCAGGGCCGACGAGTTGCCATACACCAACATCACCGGCCTCTACTACGACTCGGGCGACTACCACGAGGCGCTCGAACTGATGGCAGCTGAGGTCGGCTACGACGCAGTGAAGGCCGAACAGCAGCGGCGCCGTGAGGCGGGCGAGACCAAGCTGCTCGGTATCGGGCTGTCGACCTTCATCGACCGCACCGCCGGAGTGCCGGGTGCCGAGTACGGCGCGGTGGAGGTGCTGCCCGACGGAACGTTCCGGGTGTACACCGGCTCCTCGCCGTACGGACAGGGCCACTACACCACCTGGGCGATGCTCGTCTCCGAGCGCACCGGCGTCCCGATGGACCAGATCCAAGTGATTCACGGCGACACCGACCTGGTGCCCCGCGGCGGCATCACCGGCGGGTCCCGCTCGGCGCAGAAGGCCGGTACCGCCATCGCAATCGCCGCCGACAACATTGTCGACGAGGCCCGACGCCAGGCCGCCGACCTGCTCGAAGCGGCCCCCGCCGACATCGTGCTCGATCTGCTCTCCGGGCAGTTCCACGTCGCCGGCTCGCCGGCGGCGGCCAGCGTTGGATGGGCAGAGGTCGGCACGGCGCTCATCGAGAAGGCCGCCGACCCCAACCATTTCGGGTTCAAGTGCGAGACCGACTACGAGCCTGCGGGACCGACGGTTCCCTACGGTGCCTACGCCGCGGTGGTCGAGGTCGATGTCGAGACCGGCGCGGTCGAGCTCCTTCGATTCGTGTCGGTGGATGACGCCGGCACCATCCTCAACCCGATGATCGCACTGGGTCAGGTACATGGCGGGATTGGTCAGGCCATCGGCCAGGCGCTCTACGAAGAGTTCGTCTACGACGGCGAAGGCAACCCGCTCACCGCCAACTTCCTGGACTACGCGTTCCCGTCAGCGGCCGATATGCCGTCCTTCGAGAGCCACCTGACCGAGAACCCGTCGCCTCAGAACCCTCTGGGATTCAAGGGCATCGCCGAGTCGGGCACCATCGGTGGCGTCCCGGCGGTGCAGAACGCAGTCATCGACGCGCTGGCGCATCTCGGCGTCCGTCACCTCGATCTTCCGGTCACTCCTCAGCGCGTCTGGGCTGCACTTCGTCAGTCCTGAGTCGGCCCGAGAACCACAGTCCTCCAAACCACAGTCCTTCAACATCACAGTCCTTCAACATCACAGAGTGGGTGTCGACCGTTGCCGGTCGACACCCTGGGCAGCCCTCCAGCACCCGTGCTCTCCCTCCGTGAGCCTCTGTGGACCAACCTCGCCGTGGGCTCCGGTTGGCATGGCCTCAACCTAGATCCGCGGCCGATCCGCCGAATCGGGGACATGCCCTATGGTGCCCCAATCGGACCCGGGGATCAGCGACCCGGGGTCAGCGACCCGGGGATCAGAACGGTTCGAGCGGTTCGCCGAGCACGAAACGACCGAGCTGGTGGTGTACCCGGTCCTGATGGGCGTTGATGTGCAACGGCATGGCCTGGAAGTCGCGCCACCGACGATCGAACGTGCCGCTCTCCCGTAGTCCGTTGCCGCCCTGCGAACGCAGGAGGAGGCCCATCGCCTGCGACAACTGGTCGAGCGTGGCGGTAGTGAGCGCCATCTGGCGGAGGTAGTCGGCTTCGGACGGCACGACCTCCTGGTCGATTCGTTGATCGACCTCGTTGCACGCGGTCGTCATGGTGGCAGCGGCAGCAGCCACCAGGGCCGCCGCCGCGCCGAGGTTGACCTGGATGGTGGGTCGGCTCACCATGGCCTTGCCCATGATGGCTCGCCGCGTGCGGATCTCGTCGATGGCTTCGGTCAGTGCCGCCCGGACCAGGCCGACGCCCATCCACCCGAGGAAGAGGTCGGACAGGCCGACCCAGTCCTCCCGGTAGCGATGGGCGAGGACGGGAATCGTTCGCAGACTCTCGGCCCGGTTGGCGCCGAACCACGGGACCGTCCGGTCGAGCGGGACCAGGACGTTCTCGTAGAGGATGTCGTCCGTCGCCGAAGCCCGAACCGCGCTGCCGTCCCAGGTCGGATCGATGCGCACACCGTCGGTGGCGATGGGCACGATCGTGAACCGGAGATCGAGCGGCTCGACCCGCTTGCCGTCGGCATCGGTGACCGCACAAACCACCCCGGCCCAGTCGGCGTACCGCCCTCCGGAGCTGAACGTCCCCCGACCGTTGAGACGCAGTTGGTCCCCGTCGATGACGCCGGCAACCCCCGAGCCCGCGCCCGCAGGGAAACACACCCACTCCCCGCGTTCGACGATTCCCCGGAGCAGCTCCTCGTGCGCCGGGCCGAGACTGCCGACGTACAGGTGAAAGACCGCCAGATGATTCCACAGCGTCCACGCGGTGCTGGTGCATCGGGAAGACACCGCTTCGAGTTCCCGTCCGATCTGCAGGATCGAAGCCTCGATCCCTCCGAGGTTCTTGGACGCAGCGAGGCGAAGCACGTCGCCGGCTTTCAGCGCAGCGATGAGATCGGGGTCAACGGACCTGGTGGCGTCAGCCTGCCGGGCCTGCGCCGCAATGGCCTCGAGCAGTGCATCGACCGTGCGTCGGGGTTCCGGGTGGAGAAAGTCGGTGAGAGAAGCCAGGGAATCCGTAGCCGGGTCGGTCATGGACCTACGATACGCGCGTGAGCTGGAAGACCGAGCAACGACGTATCACCTGCGAGTCGACGGGAACCGAGCACGTGCTCGACATCGGGCTTCCGATGCGACATGGAAGCATCGCGCATCCGCCGCTCGTCATCTGTCTCGATGGTCGGTGGACGTTCGGAACCACGCTCGACGCCACCCGCATCATGTCGATGCGGGGCGAGGCACCTGAAGCCGTCGTGGTTGGTGTGAGTTTCGGACCCGAACGAATGAGCGACTATCTGCTCGAACGGGCACGTTGGTACACGCCGACGCCGTTCGTGCCTCCGGAGATCACCGGCGTGAAGGGGTTGGCGAAGGAAGAGACCGGACGGGCCGACGAGTTCCGGGCGTTCCTCGCCGACCAGGTTGTGCCGGCCGTCGAAGCCGAGTTCGAAACCGGCGAGCGGTGGCTGATCGGGCACAGCTTCAGCGGGCTGTTCGCGTTGTCCACCCTGTTGACCGAGCCCGAACTGTTCGACAAGTTCCTGCTTGCGAGTCCATCGATCTGGTGGGATGACCGAGCTGCGTTCGGCCTCGAAGAGCGCTATTCCGAAACCCACGACGACCTCCCCGCACACGTCTTCCTGTCGGTGGGTGGCGACGAGGACGCGCTGGATGCCGCCGGCCCCGACTCGTTTCGCATGAAAGCCAACGTCGAGGCGCTGGCAGCAACACTGGCGTCGCGCCGCTACCCATCCCTCCGATTCGACCACGCGGTCCTCGAGGGCGAAGGCCACAACTCGACCATCGGCGCGGCCATCAGCCGGGGCCTCCGCTCGCTCAGCAGATAGCGCCGTTCAGCAGGTTGCCAGCCAGCCGGCCAGGGCTTCCTTGGTCTCGGCGCGGCTGTCGGGGTCGGGAGCGACGACCTCGATGCGCAGGTCAGTCGCTCCCGCAAGTGCATAGGCAGCCAACCCGTCGAGGACGCGGTCCGCCGATCCGATCAGATGGAGGTCGGCCGGCTCGTTCAGGCCTTCCTTGGCCAGCACGGCGGCGTAGGAAGGCAGGGACGAGTAGAACGCCCCGACTTCTCTCGCCTGCGCCTTGGCGGCGTCGAGGTTCTGAGTGACGCAGATTCTGATGAGGGCAACGACGCGGGGAGCAGGCCGCCCGGCAGCCTCGGCTGCGGCTTGTACGCTCGGCACGACGTGGGTGCGCAGCGTGCGAGGGCCGCACTGTCCGACCGTGGTGCCGGCGGCGACCCGGCCCGCCAGGTCGAGCATGCGCGGACCGAGACCCGCCAACAAGACCGGTGTGGGCGCGGCGTCGATGGCGAGTTCTCCGTGCGCGGTCAACTGCTCGCCGTCGACGTCGGCAGCCCGACCTTCGAGCAGCGGGATCAGGCCGGCGAGGAACTCGGTCGTGAAGCCGAGCGGCCGATCCCACGAGAGCCCGAGGCTCCCCTCGACAGCTCCCCGGTGCGAGGGTCCGACACCCAGCGTGAAGCGTCCGCCCCAGACCGACTGTGCGGTGCGGACCGACTGCGCCAGCCCGATCGGGTGCCGCCCGTAGAGCGGCACGACGGACGTACCCACTTCGCGCAGCGGTGACTCGTCGGCTGCGATTGCGGCCAGGGCCACGACGGGATCGACGGCGTTGGATTGCGAGATCCACAACGAATCGAAGCCGACGTCGCCGGCCCACTCGGCAACCGCCCGGGTCTCGGCTACGGAAGCGATCGCCACTCCCCCTGCCAGTCCCCAGCCGACCCCGAAGCGCCGACCTTCGCGTTTGGCCGTTGCTACGAATGGCTCGACATCGGTCACCGCATCACGGTTGATCGGGCCGTACACGTGGGGGAAGGCGCCATGGCCGGAGGTGTCCTCGTAGACGAGCCGGGAGGTCAGCCGGCTGGGGTCGAGGTGTACCAGGATCAGGTCGTCACGATCGCGGTAGTGCCGATGTGCGGTGTGGATCACCTGGGAGGGAAGTGAGCAGTGGATGAAACCCTCTGCTGCCAACGACGGCGCCGCGTACGGCGCCGGCTCGCCCTGGTGCCAGTCGTCGAGGGTGGTGAGGTGCAGGATCGAGGTCGGTTCGGTGCTCACTCGCACAGACTGTCACAGACCGGCCCAGCGTCACCGATCCTCGGACAGCGATCATCCGACACCGATGCGTCGCAGGAGGAAGACCAGCGGGGCGAGAGCGGCCGCGAGCCCGATGATGACCGCCGCAAGGAGGAAGACGAACCGGAGCTTGTCCGGTACCGCCGTTCTCCAGTTCACGGGCTGCGTCATGGGCCTCCTATCGGCACGAGATGGACGCTTCTTGACTGGCCGGCCGGGCGAGCACTCCTAGACTGCGGCCATGTCCTGGTCGACCCATTACGACGTGTTGGGCGTCGTGCCCGGTTCGACGGTCGATCAGATTCGTGTGGCCTACCGCCAACGGGCCCGGGAACTCCACCCTGACGTGTCGCGGATCAGCGACGATGGCCAGTCGATGGCGCGAGTCAACGAGGCGTGGCGCGTGTTGTCCGACCCCGAATCCCGACGAGACTACGATCAGCGAGCGCTCGGCGGGCTGGTACTCCCGCTCTCGCCGCAGCCTCCTCCTCAGGCGAGCCAATCGCGAAGGACTGCGTGGGTCGCCGGACTCCAGTCCCAGATCGGTCGCCTCAGCCGTCTTGCCGGCCGAAGCGCGACCCAAGCGCTGCTGGTTCGGTCGAACCGGTCCCCCCGCGAGGTGTATGAGCATGCAGTCGACCAGATTGTCCGAGCGCTCCTCGTCGACACCGAAGCCCGCGTTCGAGCCGCTCGGGCCGCGGGTGCGGCACCGCTCGATCTGGGGGTCGCAGCGACCCTGATCGGCCTGCGAACGCTCGGCGATTCGCTCCGTCGTGAGTCGTCACTGGGGATCACCAGCGAACTCGAGATGAAGGCCGAACTGGTCGACCGCATGTGGGACATCCTCGCCCACGAACTCACCAAGCAGCTCACGGTCGCTCTGGGCGGAAATCCGCACGTCGCCCACGCCCTCGCCCGCCGCTGAATCCGCCCGTCAACCCGCCCGTCAACCAGCGCAACTGCAAGCTGGCGCCCCCTCACCTCCGTTCTGCAAGACCCCAGCCCCCTGTGGTGGGGTCGAGGGCTTGCAGTTCGGGGGTGAGGTGGCGGGGACTTGCAGAACGGGAAACTCGGAATGGGAACTCGGAAGGATTGGTCGTTGACTACTAGGGTTCGGGCATGCGCTATGGCCTGATGATCTTCCCGACCGACCAAACCATGCAGCCCATCGAATTGGGCCGAGAAGCCGAGGAGCGCGGCTTCGAATCGCTGTGGTTCCCGGAGCATTCGCACATCCCGACCAGCCGGGTCAGTCCCTGGGGCGGACGGGAAGGCGCGCCCCCGTTGCCCGAGTTCTACTGGAGGACCCACGATCAGTTCGTCGCCCTCGCCGCAGTGGCCGCAACGACCACCACGTTGAAGATCGGCACCGGCATCACCCTGGTGGCCCAACGGGACCCCATCTGGCTGGCCAAGGAAGTTGCGTCGCTCGATCATTTGTCGGGTGGACGTTTCCTGTTCGGCATCGGGTACGGATGGAACAAGGAAGAGCTGGCGCACCACGGCGTGAAGTACGTCGATCGCCGCGACCGCGTCCGCGAGAGCATCCTGGCCATGAAGGAACTCTGGGCCAACGACGAGGCCTCCTTCAGCGGTCAGCACGTCAACTTCGACTCCAGCTGGTCGTGGCCCAAGCCCGTGCAGACCCCGCACCCACCCATCTATCTCGGGGGGGCGGCCGGACCGAAGACGGCTTCGGACATCGTCGAATTCTGCGACGGCTGGATGCCCATCGGAGGCCGTCACGCCATGACCACCGGCTGGGCCGAGATCGAACAGGCCGCCGCCGCGGCCGGTCGTGACGTTGCCACCATCGACAAGGGCATCTTCGGAGCGCCGCCAGATGCGGCGAAGATCGCCGAACTCGAAGAGGCCGGCGTCACCCGTGCCATCTTCGGCCTGCCCCAAGGACCTCGTGACGACGTGCTCCGAGCGATGGATGCCCTGATGCCCTTCGTCGAAGGCGCCTGATCGAATCGGGGCACCGTCAAGATCAACGAGACAGTGAACTGCCGGTCGCTTCAGGAGCGACCGGCAGTCCAGTCTCCCACCGGAGGGACTTCAGAACGTGATGGTTTCGGTCCGGTTGCCGCCGCTGGCTGCCAGTTTGGCGCCGGCGGCTTCCAGCCGGGTCTGGATCAGATCGAGGGTCGGTCGGCGGGGTCCGCTGATGGTTCCCACCAGCACGCTGGCGGTGAAGCTCACCAGGCCACCGTCGAACTCGACGGGGAGCGACACCTCGTTGCGAAGTCGTTCGGCGATCTCGGCCAACTGTTGCGGGGTCGAGTCCGACGCCAGGACGGCCAGGAACGCTCCGTCCTCGAACCGGCCGAGTAGGTCAGGACCTCGCAGGCGGGACTGGACCCGTTCGCCCACCTGTCGGGACACCCGTTCGACGACGCGAGGGCCGCGTTCGTCGCCCAGGTGGAGCAGGTCATCGATCCAGATGGCGATCAGCGCCAGCGGTCGGGCCGGGCCGGCTCCGAGCCGTTGGTGGAGTTGTTCGAGCACGTGGTAGCGGTTCGGAAGGCCGGTGACCTGATCGTGGGTGAGCTCGCCGCCCGCCAGGGCCGACATTTGGTGCTCGAGCTCCATGACTCGGGCGCCGACGATGATGATGGAATCGGTGAGTCGTCGGCTCGACAGTTCGATCGGGGTGAGCCCGGCGGCGAGGCGGAACCGGTGCCGGGTGACGACGTCCTTGGTCTCGTCGAGGAAACGGGCCAATCCCACCTGCATCTCGGGGACGGTCAGCTCGGGCAAAGGCGTGCCGACCAGGCGAGCCCGCGGGATGCCCATGATGCCGACGGCGTCCTCGTTGGCGCCGCGGACGATGCCGTCCTGGACGATGAGACAGGCGCCGGGCACGTAGCGGAGTACATCGGCGATCTTCTCGGCTTCAGCAGCCACAGGTTGCACTCCTAGCTAGCGGTTGTCGTTGCCTGTCAGCTTGTCTATCGGCCGACAGGTGCATCGTCATGAGCCCGAGTCGGTCAGGCCAGTTGTTCGACCGCGTCGAGCAGGGCATTCTCGACGACTTCGGTGAGCGCGGGGTGGATGTAGAACACGTCGTTGGCGACGTCGGCTGCCCGCTGTCGGAACTGCATGGCCTGGATGAGGGGCTGAATGATCGATGACGCCTGCGGCCCCAGGACGTGGGCGCCGAGAATCGAACCGTCGGCACTGTCCACCAGCACCTTGGCGAACGACGTCGAGTCCTCGAGGGCCCAGCCGTAGGCCGTGCCGCCGTAGTCCCGGCGACCGACGACGAAGCTGCGGCCCTGGTCCCGAGCCTGGCGCTCGGTCAGGCCGACGGTGGCGACCTGAGGATGGCTGAACACGGCGCTGGGAACCGCTCGATAGTCGACTCGTCGAGGGCGGTCCGGGTTGAGCAGATTCCAGAACGCAACCTTGGCTTCTGCGTTGGCCAGGTGCTTGAGCTGGTAATCGTTCGAGAGGTCGCCGACGGCGTAGACCCCGGGAACCGAAGTTGCCTGGGTGTCGTCGACGGCTACACGCCCATCGGCGTGGGTGGCGATCCCGGCAGCGGTGACGCCGAGCAGATCGCTGTTGGGCTGGCGGCCAACGGCGACCAGCAGCTCGTCGACCTCGACCTCACCGTCGGACGTGTGGAGGACGATGGCGTCGCCGCGTTGTTCGACCCGCGAGGGCAGCGATCCGAGGTGGGCGTGCACCCGCTGGGCGAAGGCGTGGGTGAACCGCTCGGCGATCTCGTCGTCGAAGGCCCGGAGCATCCGGTCCGATCGGTTGAAGAGGTGGACCTCGGAGCCGAGTCCGCTGAAGACATGGCCCATCTCCGCCGCAATGAATCCGCCGCCGATGACACCGAGACGCCGAGGAAGTTGCTCGAGCCGCATGACCGTGTCGGACGTGTGGTAGCGAACCGAATCGAGACCCTCGATGCCGGGAATGGTCGGTCGTGCGCCTGCGGCGAGGAAGTATCGGGGGGCACTGAGCGCCCGCCCTGCGTCCGCGCCGTCGACGATCGTGATGACGAGATCGTTCCCGTTGCGGGCGCCGTCGAAGGCCGCCGTTCCCGCGCAACAGGGTGACGTTCGGCGTGCCCGACGCCCGGTACTGCTCTCCCCCGGCGGTGATCGGGTCGATGCGACCGAAGACTCGGTCCCGAATGGCGGGCCAGTCGGCTCCGTTGAACGTGGTGTCGATGCCCAGATGAGCGCTGTGGCCTGCCTGATGCGCGACGTCAGCCGGAAGCACGAACATCTTCGACGGAATGCAGCCGACGTTGAGACACGTTCCGCCGAAGGTACCCCGCTCGATGAGGGCGATACGCAGATGCGAAAGGTGTTCGGGGATCGAGTTGCCCGATCCGCTCCCGACGATGATGAGGTCGTACGTCTCGGTCATGGTGCAGGGTCGGCCTTCTGTTGTTCGGTGGCTGGTTGTTCGGTGGCTGCTTGTTGGTTGGCTTGTGTCTGGCTCAGGACGATCAGGGGGTCGGCCTCGTCGGGTTGCAGCGGACGCATGCCGAGGTCGATGGCGGTCCAGAGCGTCCGGCTGGACGGATGGAACAGCAACGGAACGAGAATCGATACCCCGAGGCAGAGGATCACCAACCGGGTGACCGGGAAGTCCGGGAAGGTGGCGATGATGCTTACGAAGATCGTGATCATCAGCAGACCGAAACTCACGATGGTGTTGACACCGACGGCCCCGATCCAGTGGCCTTCGATCCGCTCGAAGTGGAAGCCGCAACGTGGGCAGTCCTCGACCATCCGCTCCCAGTGGAACAACCCGCGCTGACCGCAGACCGGGCAGGCCTTGGTGAGTCCACGCCACAGCATGGTCCACGTGCCGGGGCCGACCTCGCGGTAGCGGCGATGCGGTGCAGGCTGTTCGGTCATCTGCTCTATCCTGCCCGCTCGGAGGTCCAAATCATGGTGACGATCGGTTTCATCGGGCTCGGAGTCATGGGTTATCCCATGGCCGGCCATCTACAAGCAGCGGGCCACGTGGTGACGGTCTTCAACCGCACCAGGGCCAAGGCCGAGACCTGGGCCGCCGATCACGGCGGCCACGTGGCCGCAACCCCTCGAGAGGCCGCGCTGGGCGCCGACGTCGTGTTCACCATGGTCGGAAACGACGACGATGTTCGGTCGGTCGTCTACGGCGACGATGGGGTGTTGGCCGGGATGGTTGGCGGAGCGGTCCTGGTCGATCACACCACGGCCTCGGCCGGGCTGGCACGTGAGCTCGAGGAACGGTGCGCTCAGGTCGGGGTCGGGTTCGTCGATGCCCCGGTGTCGGGCGGCCAGGCCGGCGCGCAGAACGGCCGACTGACCGTCATGTGTGGCGGCGAGCCCAACGCGTTCGACGCGGTGGCTCCCGTCGTCGACGCGTACTCGGTGGCGGTCACGCGCTCGGGGCCTGCCGGCAGCGGGCAGTTGACCAAGATGGTCAACCAGCTCTGCATCGCCGGCGTGCTCCAAGGACTGTCCGAAGGCATTCACCTCGGCTTGCTGGCCGGCCTCGATATCGACGCAGTCGTCGGCGTCATCTCCAAGGGTGCGGCCGGCTCGTGGCAGATGGAGAACCGGGGATCGACGATGGCCAAGGGCGAGTTCGACTTCGGGTTCGCCGTCGACTGGATGCGCAAGGACCTCGGCATCGCCCTCGATCAGGCCCGGACGTTGGGCGCCAGCCTTCCCCTCGCCGCCATGGTCGACCAGTGGTACGCCCAGGTGCAGGCCCGTGGCGGCGGCCGCTGGGACACCTCGAGCCTGATCGACCTGTTGTCACGCCCCTGACCTGCAGCCACGGCCTCGGAGGTCAGAAGGTGGCGACCAACTCGCCGGTTTCGGCGTTGACCCTGCCGCTGGCGATGTTGTTGTCGAGGGCGACCTGGGCCTCGGTGCTCCCGACCGGGAAGAAGCAGCGGTAGATGTGGTTCTCGCTGATGGCGGGAGTCAGGGTCGGGCTCTTCCTCGACGCACTGCGGGTTGCGCGTAGCGGCACCGAGGGGCGAACTTGCAGCCCTCGCGGCGGCGTTGACCATGTCCGGCGGACGACCGGGGATGATGGCCAGCCGGGTGTGGCTGGGGTACTCGATCTTGGGAATCGAACGGAACAGCGCCTCGGTGTACGGCATCTGCATGTTGGCGGAAGAGCACCTTGGTCGGGGCCCGTTCGACGATGCGGCCGGCGTACATCACGATGACTTCGTCGGTCCGACCGGCGACAACGCCGAGGTCGTGGGTGATGAGCATGAGCGGCATGTCCCGCTCTCGCTGCTGGGACTGCAGCAGATCGAGAATCTGGGCCTGCACGGTCACATCGAGCGCCGTGGTTGGTTCGTCGGCGATGAGCAGCTTCGGGCCGCACGCGAGCGCGATGGCGATGACGACGCGCTGGCGCATACCGCCGGATAACTGGTGGGGGTAGTCGTCGAGCCGCTTGTCCGGGGAGGGAATGCCGACGCTGCGCAGGAGTTCGAGGGCCTGGCCCGAGCGTCCTTCTTGGACGCTCCGTGATGGACCCGCATGCCTTCGGCGACCTGCTCGCCGATGGTCATGACCGGGTTCAGCGAACCGAGCGGGTCCTGGAAGACCATCGCGACCTCGGGCCCCCACATGGTCCCGCAATGCCTTGTCGCTCAAGGCCATCATCTCGATGCCGTTGAGCGGGCCGCGCCGTGGGAGAACACTTGTTCTGCGGGGAGCAGGCGCATGATCGAGCGGGCGGTCACGCTCTTTCCTGAGCCCGATTCGCCAACGACGCCAAGCGCCTTGCCCTTGTCGAGGCTGAACGACACCCTGTCGACGGCTCGGAGCGGGCCGCGGGGCGTGGCAAACTCGGTCGTCAGGTTCTCGACTTCGAGAATGGTCTCGCTCATGAATTCGCACCCCGGAGGATCGCGGTGGCGCGGATGTTCCTGGCCGGCGACCCCTCCGATGAGCGGGAAATGACAGGCCACGAACTGATCGGGTGCCGACCTGCGCATCGTCGGTCTCCTCGGCCGCGCACCGCTCCTGGGCGATGGGACAACGGGTACGGAACCGGCAGCCACTGGGAGGATTGATGGGCGACGGCAGGTCACCCGCATTCGCGGTGCCCTGCGCGGCGACCAGTCGGGATCGGGGTGGGGAATCGCTTCGATCAAAGCAGCTGTGAGTATGGGTGAGCCGGGCCGGCGTACAAGGTGTCGGGGTTGGCCACCTCGCAGATCTTGCCGAGGTACATCACGGCCACCCGGTCGCTGACGTTTTTGACGACGGCCAAGTCGTGGGCGATGAACACCAGGTGAGGCCGTACCGCTGCTTCATGTCTTCGAGCAGGTTCAGGATCTGGGCCTGGACCGAGACGTCGAGCGCCGACACCGGCTCGTCGCAGATCATGACCTTCGGGTCCATGATGAGCGCCCGGGCAATCGAGAGGCGCTGGGCCTGGCCGCCAGAGAACTCGATAGGGCTTGCGGTCGAGCGCTCCGTCGGGATCGATGCCGACGGTCTCGAGCATCTCTCGTACCTGGGGCTCGGACCGTGCCCGAAGCTCGGCCTGCGCGTGCGAGTTGGCTGCGGACCACCCGGAAGAGACGAAGTTGATAGTGGCCGCGCCCAGCAGCATGAGCAACTTGGGGATCCCGTCGAGTCCAGCGATGTAGAACATCTGCACCGCAACACAACGACGCAAGGCGGCCGCCACGCCTGATTGCGCCCGCCCGCGTCGGCTCGAGTCAGCGAAGCCACGAACCACACAACGGTGGCCGACGCGAGACGCACACAATGCCCGCGCACTCGCCAAGCGACCGGACCTCCGCTGCTGTTCCACGTCCGCCAGACGCATGAACGTCCACACTGCGGCGGCGAGCCCGGCGCAGGCCAGACCGACGGGTCCGGAGACTGTGCCGAGAACCTTTGACACCACGCCGAACGGCACGGAGAAGGCCAAGCAGCAACCACAAAGCCCCAGGACGAAAGATGGCGGCGGTGGCAAGGAGACGGCCAGCACGGGGAACCCGATGATCTGGGCGGGAAGCTCGGTCCAGCCCAAAGCGGCTTCGAAGCGGCGCTCCTCGGCCGCCTCCGACTGATGATCCACAGCACCAGCGCCACCCCGGCCAGCGGGCCACGTGCGCGCGGGCTTGACGATGAATCCAGCCACTTGCTGGAAGAACTTGCCCCACGCCTCGAACCACACCGACGTGATCGGGGCCGCCCCTCCTCCTCTTCCCACCAGACGATCAACGGCTCGGCGATGATGTCGCGGACGGTCCGCCGCGGGTTCAGCGCCGAGATCGGATCCTGGAAGATCATCTGGAGCATGGGCCGGGTTTGGCGCAGTGTCTCGGGGTCGAGGGTGGTCAGCTCGACGCCGTCGAGGGTCATCGAACCGCGGTGTGGGCGCCGGGACCTGCATGATCGCTTTGCCGGTTGTCGACTTCCCACAACCGCTCCCCCGACCAGGCCGAGTGTTTCGCCTTCGACGAAGTCGATCGAAACGCCGCTGACGGCGTGCACAACGCGCCGGGTCTGCCGACCGGGAACTCGACGACCATGTTCTTCGACCCGAAAGAGTGTCTCGGCTCCGCTGGGCGTCAAGTGGGCTTTCCGCTACCGGCCATTTAGAGCACCGACTCGCGAGGTTCGAAGCGTTCCTGGAGCTTGTCGCCGATGAAGTTCAAGGCCAGCACGGTCAAGAACATGACGGCGCAGGGATCAAGGCGATGTGTGGCAGCGGTCGCCGAGTTCGCTCCGGCCCTTGTTGATCATGTCACCCCAGGTCGGCGTAGGCGGAGGAACGGACAGTCCGAGGAAGGCGACCGCCCCTTCGACCACGATGAGGCTCGGCCATGATGATCAGTGAGTAGCTGATGAGGGCCGGGGCGACGTTGGGCAGCACCTCCCGGAACATGATGCGGCCATTGCGGGCACCCATGGTCTTGGCGGCCAACACGAACTCCCGCTCGGACCACACCAGCGTCGAAGCCCGCACGACCCGGGCAATCGGCGCGATGGACAGCAACACGAACACGACGATCAAGATCAGGATCCGTCGCTCGCGCGTTGTGGTCGAGGAACAGCATCAGCGACAAGGCGAGGATCAGTGGCGGGATGACCAAGGTCGCATCGGTGAAGCCGGTGATGATCGATGTCGACCCGGCCCCGGAAGTACCCGGCGCCATGTCCGATCATGCCACCGATCAACAGGGCAAGCGTGGCCCCGACCGAGGCCGTTATCAGACTGACCTGACCGCCGTAGAGCACGCGGCTGAAGATGTCGCGCCCGTTGTTGTCGTTGCCGAACCAGAAGCGAGAGGCTCGGTCCGTTGTCGTTGGTCCGACTCGCTGGTCTCATCCGGTGTCGCAGCGGAAGGATCTCGGCGAAGATCGCGCCGAGCGTGAGCAGGACCAGGAAACCGACAGCGGCCCAGAACATGAACCCGAGCTTGCGCGCGTTTGCGGGTGCCAGCGCTGACGTGTAATGAAAGCGTCGGAAGGACAGATCCGATCGCGTTTGGCCCGAATCAACTGCGGCAGGACGATGTCTTCGACGTCTTGGCCGACGTCGCCTCCCCCAGGCCGGATCCGCCACTGCTGCGGAGGCGGGGATCGAGCGCCAGGTACAAGAAGTCGACCATGACCAGCACCAGGATGTAGAGCGTGGCGATGACCATGGTTCCGCCCTGCACGGCGATGAAATCGCGCGCGGCGATTCCCTGGAACATGTAGGACCCCAATCCGGGAAGACCGAAGATGATCTCGATGATCAGTGCGCCACCCATGAGGCCACCGACGGTGAAGCCCATGACGGTGAGCAGCGTGAACATCGAAGGGCGCAACGCGTGACGCCACAGAATACGTCGGGGCGAGACCCCCTTGGACCGGGCGAGATCGATGAACGGCAGCCGCAGCGTTCCGATCATGTCGGACCGCAGCAGTCGCATGAACACCGCAGAAATGCCCAAGCGCGAGCGACAGCGAGGGCAACAGCATATGTTTGAAGTGCAAGAAGACGTCCTCGCCGAACGGCACGTAGGTCGTGCCGGCAGGATCTTGAACCCCACGTCGACACCACGGATCGTGATGCCACCGATCGCGAAGAACAGCACGAACGCGACAGCGAGCACGAACGGCGGCAACGCGAAGAAGCCCAACATGATCGTGTTGATCACCCGGTCCTTGCGCTGGCCGTTGCGGTAGGCCGTGTACACCCCGAGCGGCACCGAGATGCCAATCGCCAGAATCGATGGCGTACGCCATGAGTTGCAGCGACACGGCGATCGTGCGACTGACACCGTCCGCGATGTCCTCGCGAATCTGGATCGACTTCCCGAGGTCGCCCATGACCGCGTCGCCGAGCCAGTTCCCGAACCGCGACTGAAGAACGGTTCATCGAGCCCGATCTCGGCGTTCACCTGGGCCACGGCGTCGGGCGTCGCCGCGGGACCCGAGATGTTGATCGCCGGGTCACCGGGCAGAGCTGGCCATGAGACTGAAAGACGATGAACGACACGACGAGCAGCATCGGAAGACACCGAAGATGCGCCGCAATGCGTAGCGCCCGTTGGTGATGAACGCTGCCGTTGTCCCGATCACCAGCAACAGTCGCGATCGTCCAACTGACCGGTGGGCGGGCGAACCAAGCCCACACGATCACCATGACGATGGCAGCGACGCACAAATCCCGGGCCGGGTCCCTCGGACTGCGCATTCCCATCAGAACCTCTCGTCGGCGGCAACCATGTCGGCCGGCCGGTCAGGTTTCCCGTCCGGCCGTCGCTTTCTGGCTCGATCAGCCCTCGCAGTCGCCTTCGAGACACCAGATCTGGGTGATGTGGTGCTTACCGGGATGACTGGCTTGATCGGGGAGCCGTCGGGGTAGGTGCAGTTGACGATGTTCTGCACCCGGGTGTCGGCGACGACGCCCCACAGGGTCCAGGTGGTCCAGAAGTTCCAGACGTTCTTGCCGAACAGGCGGTTGACCTCTTCGGTAGCCGCCTGACGCTCGGCCGGGTCACCGCTCTGGCGGATCGTCGTGAAGGCGGCGTCCATCTCCATGTCCTGGAAGCGACCGAAGTTCAGGGCCAACTCGGGGATGGCGGGATCGATGGGGCTGGCGGTGGCTGAGTTCCACCAGTACCACTGCTCGGTCGGGTCGACGCCACCGTGGTTGCGCCATCCTTGGAGGTTGAACGTTCCGACCAGGGCGAGACCGATGTATTGGCCTTGCTCGATTGGGGTGATCGATACTTCGACCTCGTCACCGAACGCGTCGCGCCACATCGACGCGACCAGTTCATTGGTCTCGACGTTGAAGGGGTCGTTGGTCGTGTTGAACGAGAAGGCGACCGGCACGGTTCCGTGATCGGTCTTGCAGGTTTCGAACTCCGCCTGGGCGGCTTCGAGGTCGAAGGCGGGGTAGCCCGAGTCCTCGAGGTAGCCGATCGATCCGGGAGGGAACGGCCCATTGGCCGGGGTTTCGAGGCCGGCGCCGTCGTTCGTCGGCGACTCGCTCGCGGTCGATGGCGTGGGCCATCGCCTTGCGGCAGCTGAGGTTGCACGAACGGGTTGGCGTCGTTGAGGCCACCGGGGTCCATGACGAGCGAGTCGACGCCGCGGACTGCGGCCAGCGTCGGGTTCTCACCCGTGCGCCGCTGTTCACCAGGATGTGGCTGGTTTCACCGAAGTCGTTCGCCTGCCAACATGACGAAGTCGGCGTCGCCTTCGAGGAACTTGCGATCTCGTCGGCGTTCGCGGTGTGGATGATGTCGAACTGGCCCGACTTGAGACCGTTCGAGCGGCTCTGGATGTCGACCGCTACGACCAACTCGACCGCGTCGAGGTAGGGCAGACCTTCCCCGGTCACCGAGTTCGGCCCCGTCACCGCGCCAGTAGTCCTCGTTGCGCACGGCTTTGAAGCTGTTGCCGTTGCCGGGTGTGTAGGACTCGAACACGAAGGCTCCGGAGCCGACCGGTGCGGCCGGGTCGCCGGTGAGATCGAGTTCTGCCTGCTCTTCTTCGGTGACGAACGGCGGGTTGTTCAAGGGGTTGTTGGGAAGCGTGGCCATCCACGTCGGCGAGAACATCATGCCGCAGACCTCTTCACGCAGACGGCGCGTGGTCCGAGTGCCTCGGGTGCCGAATAGGTCATGGTGACGGTCTTGGCCATCGGCGGTCACGTCGGCCAAACCGAGGAACGCCGGACCGGTGAGTGGGCTGAAGCGGCAGGTGTCGATGTTGTACTTGACGGCGGCTCCATCGAGTGGGGTGCCGTCGTGGAAGCTGATGCCTTCACGAATGGTCATCGTCCAGACCGTCAGGTCCTCGCTCGGTTCCACCGTTTCGACGAGGTAGGGCTGGATCGTGCCCGTGTCATCGGTGGCGAACAGCGAATCGGTGATGGTGCGGAAGATCATGCGACAACTGATGGCGCACGAGGTCCGTAGTGGGTCCATGGGTTCGCAGAGTCGGCCTCGATGCCGTACACCAAGGCGCCGCCCGAACAGCCTCGCCGGCCTCGTCCCGGGCGTCCTCGCCCGTTGCGTCGTTCTCCTCGATGTCCTCGACGACTTCTTCGGTCTCGGCCGATGTCGTGCCCGTTGCTTCGTCGCTGCCGCTGCCGCCGCATGCAGCGGCAACCATGGCGAAGGCGAATAACAACGCCAACAGCCTGCTAGTGGTCGATCTCAAGATGCTCCCCTTTGGTCTTCTGATGACGAAATTTCTCATGACACTGCATGGCAAAGCTGGTCTGGTCGACCGACAAACGCTGGAGGGCAGCAGTGTCGGCCCCTGTGACCACCGGCACATCTTGTCCTATGGACCGCATCGGCACAAGGATGGCGCATGACAACTGAACGACTTTTGCTCGGGGCCCACGTCGGGCAGCAGAACCTCGAGATGGACGAGCTGCGCGCATTGTGGTGCCACTTGGACAACGCTGGCCTCGATTGGATCTCACTGTGGGATCATCTGTACGAGGCGCCCAACCAGGGCGGCGTCCTCCCCCACTACGAGGCGGTGGCCGCTCTCGCCGCGCTGGCGTGCGACACCACCAACGCCCGACTCGGGTGCCTGGTCTTCTACGTCGGCTACCGCAATCCCGGTCTGCTGGCCAGGGCCGCGGTGACCATCGATCACCTCTCCGGCGGCCGCTTCGAGCTGGGGCTCGGTGCCGGGTGGCACGAGTGGGAGGCGCAGGCCTACGGCTACGACTTCCCCTCGGTCGGTACCCGGATCGACATGCTGGATGAAGCGACCCAGATGATTTCGGGTCTGCTGACCAACGAGCGCACCGACTTCGAAGGCACGCACTACCGGGCGTCGAATGCGTCGCTCGTGCCCAAGGGCTTCAACGGACATTTGCCGCTGTGGATTGGCGGCAAGGGCGAGAAGCGGACGCTTCGGCTTGCGGCTCGTCACGCCGACGGTTGGAACGCGGCCTACGTCAGCGCCGACGAGTTCGCCCATCTCAACGGCGTGCTCGATCACTGGTGCGAGGTCGAGGGACGCGACCCGGCCGAGATCGAGCGGTCGGTGAACCTGATGTTCGAGTTGGGGGCCGACGCGGCCGACGTGGCTCGGCGCAGCGTCGAGTTCACCGAGCAATGGGGTGCAATGGCTGATCGTGTCCGCAATGGCGCGCTGCTCGGCACCCCCGACCAGGCCGCCGAGCAGATCCTCGCCTACCGCGACGCCGGAGCGGACCTCGTCAACATCGCGCTGCGGGCCCCCGTCGACCCCGACATGCTCGACGCGTACCTCTTCGAGGTCGTTCCCACCTTGCGCTGACGGGGCCCCTGCGCCTTACAGACCCTCGAGCGTCAGCTCCCGATCGATTGCGTGGAGCCATTGCGCGGTCTCGGCCACTTCGCGAGCGTGGTCCCACCCGAGTTCGGCGGCCAAGAGTTGGGCCACTCTCGGCGCGGCCGACCGGCCCCGGTCCTGGCTGTCGAAGGCGATGCGGGTGCGGCGGCGGAGCACATCGTCGAGCGTGCGCGCTCCCTCGAACCTTGCACCTACAACCACCTCGGCTTCGAGGTAGGGCGAGGCGCCTGGCAGCATCGCCACGCGAGTGGGGTCCTGGGCGATGACGTCGGCGACCTCGGTGATGGCGCCGCCGTATCGACCCAGGAGGCGATGCACCTGGTCGGTGCTCACCCCGAGTTGCCGAGCCCACTCACCCGCACGGGCCTTGGCCTGTTCGTAGCCCTCGGCGCCGAACAAGGGCAGGTCGGCCGTCGCAGAACCTCGGATGGTTCCGAGGTCGGCCGTTGCAGCATCGACGGCGTCGGCAGCCATGACCCGGTAGGTGGTGTACTTGCCACCGGCAATCGACACCAGACCGGGGAACGGCCGAGCGGTGAGATGTTCCCGGCTGAGCGTCGTGGTGGCCGACTCTCGGTTGTCGGCGATCAGGGGCCGCAGACCGGCGAAGACGCCGATGATGTCGTTGCGGGTGAGGCCGGCGGTCAGCCAGCGGTTGGCTTCGGCCAGGAGATAGTCGATGTCGTCGGAGTCTGCTTGCGGGTCATCGACGTCGCCCGAGTAGGGCGTGTCGGTGGTGCCGATGAGCCAATTGTGGCCGAACGGAATGACGAACAGGACGCTCATCGATGTCTTGGTGATGAGTGCCACGGTCCCCGTGATCCGCTCGGCAGGCACCACCAGGTGCACGCCCTTGGAAGTCGCAACCGAAAGGCTCGTTCGTCCCGCCAGTTGCTCGGTCTGCCCCGACCACGCACCAGTTGCGTTGATGACCACTCGACTGGCGACGTCGAGCACTGTCACGCCGCGGCCGGTCGACACCTCGAGCTGTGCCCCGCTGACTGCCCCGGTTGGCGAACGATTCAGGCCGACGACTCGGGCGCCGGTCAGGATGTTGGCGCCGAGCGACGCTGCCGAACGCGCGACCATGAGCGTGTGTCGTGCATCGTCGACCTGCGCGTCCCAGTACTGAATGGCGCCGGTGAGCATGTCGGAGCGAAGTGACGGGAAACGCTCGATGGGCGGCACGCCGGCCGAGGTGGGCGTGCCGGGGAAGTTTGTCGCCCCCGGTCACCGCGAGGCCGTCGTAGATCGCCACACCCGCGCCCACGTACCCCCGCTCGACGACCCCTTTGACCAACGGGAAGAGGAACGGCAACGGCTTGACCAGATGGGGACACAGCACGGCCACCATCCGCCCTCGTTCGGTGAGCGCCTCTCGAACCAGCGGGAAGTCACGTTGCTCGAGGTAACGCAGTCCGCCGTGGATGAGCTTGGTCGACTTGCTCGACGTCCCGGCCGCCAGGTCGACGGCCTCGACGAGGAGCACCGACAGTCCTCGCTGTGCGGCGTCGAGGGCAACCCCGCAGCCCGTCACGCCGCCACCGATCACCACGACATCGAACGACGAACCGTCGAGGCCACGCACGAGTTCGGCGCGTTTGGTGCTCGACAGGATCCCGGACATGGGCGCTTCGGAAATCGGAGCAGCTTACGGAAAGAGTAAGAGGGTGGCCCCCCGAAGGTGACCACCCCCTTGCTTCGAGAACATGAGACCCTGGTGACAGGACCTCCGCCCGCCAGAGGTTTATCCTGTCAGGCCCTGTTCCCGGTACCCGCATCATCAGTGAACACCATGGTCACTACCGGTGGCAATAGGGCGGAGGGTGGAGAACTGCCTGGGCCGCCTGACCCAGTCCTCCTGGACCCCGTGCTCGTGGACCACGTGCTGGGCTGATCCGGTCAGAGTCGGCGGAGCAGTACCTCGGTGACCTGGTGGTCGGTTCCCTTGTGCAGGATCAGGTCGGCGCGCTGCCTGGTGGGCAGGATGTTCTGGGTCAGATTCTTCTGGTTGATGGATTCCCAGATGGTGGACGCGGTCTCCAACGCTTCCAGGTCGCTCAGCGCTGCGTAGCGATGGAAGTACGAGTCGGGGTTCTGGAACGCCGTTGACCGCAGCGTGAAGAATCGCTCGATGTACCACTGGCGGATGTCGGCCAAGTCGGCGTCGACGTAGATGGAGAAGTCGAAGAAGTCAGAGACGAAGGTCGGGTTGGCGTCGTCGGCGACGCCGGTCTGCAGGACGTTGAGGCCTTCGACGATGACGATGTCGGGCTGGCGGACGACGTTCACCTCGTCGGTGATGTCGTACACGAGATGGCTGTAAACCGGCGCCGTCACCTCTTCGGTCCCCGACTTGATGTCGGTGAGGAACTGCAACAGCCGGCGTCGGTCGTAGCTCTCGGGAAAGCCCTTTCGATGCATGATGTTGCGTTCGTTCAAGACGGCGTTGGGATACAGGAAACCGTCGGTGGTGATGAGGTCGACCTTGGGGTGGTCGGGCCAGCGGTCGAGCAACGCCTGCAAAACGCGGGCCGTCGTCGACTTGCCAACTGCGACCGATCCGGCGACGCCGATGATGAACGGAACCTTGCCGGGGAGTTTGCCGAGGAACGTGTCCGACGCTCGGTAGAGCTCCTGGCTGGCACCGACGTACAGGTTGAGCAGCCGGGACAGCGGCAGCATGATCTCGGCCACGTCACGAAGACTCGAGCGCAACGTTGATGCCTCGAAGACGCTCGAGGTCGGACTCGGCGAGCGTCAGCGGGCGTCGCCGCCCGCAGGCGCCCCCATTCCTCGGCGGTGAAACGCAGGTACGGCGATGGCGACGTGATGCCGCTGGAACGATCGAGCGCCAGTGGTCGGGGTTCGGTGCGTTCTGTCACCGGGGAATGGTGACAGGGTTGATCGCGGGTTGCGAGTTGGGCGACTGGTTCGGAGGTCGCGGCCGGAGTCAGGTGAGACAGAGCCGGTTGGCTAAAGTCCGACCGTGCCCCGCAAAGCCTCACGTGTCGTCCTGTTCGATCCCTCGAGTCGAATCTTCCTCATCAGCTCGGGCGATCCGGCAAATCCGGCGGGCGAACCGTGGTGGGAGATCCCTGGCGGCGGCATGGACCCTGGGGAATCGTCCGCCCACTGCGCAGCCCGTGAGCTGTGGGAGGAAGGCGGCTTCGCCGACGTGTCGGTTGGGCCGGTCATTGCGACCCAGCACGTGCAGTTCACGTTCGCCGGCATGTTCTTCGACCAGGACGAGTTCATCCATATTGCGAAGACCGATCAGACCGAGATCCTGCCCCCACAAGGGCTCGAGTTCTTCGAGGCCATGGCGTTCAAAGGTGCACGGTGGTGGACCGTGGACGAGGTGTTGGCCTCGACCGAGCGTTTCCTGCCGCCGCGTTTCCAGGAGCTGATAGCGCATCTGGCCACCGAAGGCCTGCCCGAGCAGCCGCTCGACATCACCCCCGAATAGGCGGTCAGCCGACGGCCCTTCAGCCGATCGTCGTGTCGGCTCCGATGATGGCGATGAGGTGTGCTTCGGCGACTGGGATGCCTGGGTCAGCCGGCATGGGTGCGGTCTGGGTGGCCGGGATGTTCAGAAGCCGGGCCACTTCGACCGCGTCGGCCTGGTAGCCGTCGAGGTAGTAGACGATGCTCTGGCTGGCGGCGGGGGCGTTCTTCGGCCCGAGTATGGCGTAGCCGGCGCCGCTCACCAGGTCGGTGCCGACCGTGGCGATGCCTTTGCGGCCCGCTCCGTTGCCGACGCGCACGATGACCTGGTCCGGCAGATGGAGGACAGCGACGGTGGTGGTCGTGACCTCGGCGTCGCCGTCGGTGGTGCTGGTGTCGTCGCCCTCGGCTGAGGCAACGGTGGTCGAGGTCGACGTGGGGTTCTTCGACGAGTCGACCGTGCCGCTCATTGCGCCGAAGAGCGCGTTGGCTGCCCAGACCAAGCCCAGGGCCATGGCGAGAAGCGCAGCGGCAAGCGCTACGGCATTGATGACGTCATGGCGTTCGACACGATCCACAGATCAACAGCCTTTCACGCCACGACCGCGTTGTCGCGGACCGGCGAACACTCGCGGGTAGTGGGGCTAGGGCGCAGGGTAGAGGCCCCGACGCCCGATGCGACCGCGCCGGCCACCGCCAACCTCCGGCCCCAAGCGTCACTCCCCACGAACCTCCGGCTGGGCACGTCGGTTTCCGACGCCTGGAGCCGGAGGTTGGGTGGGGGCGGTGTCTGGAGCCGGAGGTTGGGTTGGGGAAAGAACCGAGCGCTAGGGTCCGACGATGGACTTCAACATCCCCCAGGACATCCAGGACCTGCTCGATCAGCTCGACCAGTTCATCGTCGATGAGATCAAGCCGTTGGAACGGGAGAACGACAACATTCGGTTCTTCGACCACCGCCGGGAGACGTCTCGTACCGACTGGGATCGTGATGGTTGGCCGAACGAGGAGTGGGAGGCTCTGCTGAAGGAGATGCGGCGTCGCGCCGACGCCGCCGGGTTCCTTCGCTACCACCTGCCCGAGCGCTTCGGCGGCATGGACGGGTCCAACCTCGGGATGGCCATCATCCGCGAGTATCTGGCGGCCAAGGGCCTGGGGCTGCACAACGATCTCCAGAACGAGAACTCGATCGTCGGCAACTTCCCGACGGTCCTGATGATGGAGAAGTACGGCACCCCTGAGCAGCAGGAGTACTGGATTCCTCGGATGCTCGGCGGGCACGGCTCGCATCGGTTTCGGCCTCACCGAGCCAATGGTGGGGACTGACGCCACCCGCATGGACACCAACGCCTACCGCGACGGCGACGAGTGGATCATCAACGGAGCGAAGCGTTGGAACACGGGCATGCACGCGCGCGACGCACGACTACATCTTCGCTCGGACGTCGGGGAATCCGGGCGAGGTCGAAGGCATCACCTGCTTCATCGTTCCCGTCGACACGCCGGGGTTCGTTGTCGAGTTCATGTGGTGGACCTACAACATGCCGACCGACCACGCTGAGGTTTCGCTGACCGACGTTCGGGTCTCGAACGCCGACATTCTCGGCGACGAGGGCAAGGGGCTGGCAACCGCGCAGCTGTTCGTGCACGAGAACCGGATCCGCCAGGCGGCGTCCAGCCTTGGCGCAGCTCAGTACTGCATCAACGAGGCCGTGAAGTACTCCCGCGAGCGCATGATGCGAGGCAAGGCGCTGGCAGCCAACCAGGCAATCCAGTGGCCCCTCATCGAACTTCACACCGAGGCGGCGATGCTTCGAGAGTTGATCCGCAAGACCGCGTGGCAACTCGATCAGGGCATCGATCACATGGAGATCTCCGACAAGGTCGCGATGTGCAACTATCGGGCGAACCGCTTGGTGGGCGAGGCCGCCGATCGGGCCATCCAGGTCCACGGCGGCATCGGCTACAGCCGTCACATGCCCTTCGAGCACATCTTCCGCCATCATCGGAGGTACCGCATCACCGAGGGCGCCGAAGAGATGCAGATGCGTCGCGTCGGTCAATACCTCTTCGGATTCGCCGGCGTGAAGGACGAGCGCTTCGAAACTCCGTCGTTCGGCAGCCGGTTCAACTCGCCGCAAAAGGGCGCTCCGGCGTCCTGGCTCGACTGATCGGACGGTCGAAGCCATGCGAGTTCTCGCCACCGGCCTGCGGTTCCCCGAAGGCCCCATCGCCATGCCCGACGGCTCGATCCTCTTGGTCGAGATCGAACGACGCACCCTGACCAGGGTCGACCCAACCGGCACCGTCTCGGTGGTCGCGGAATGCGGCGGCGGCCCAAACGGCGCTGCGCTCGGGCCGGACGGAGCGGTCTACATCTGCAACAACGGCGGCTTCGCCTGGCGGACCCTCAACGGCATGCTGCTGCCAGGTGTCCAACCCGACGACTACGTCGGTGGATCCATCCAACGGGTCGACCTCGACACCGGGACCGTGACGACCCTGTACACCGAGGCCGATGGTTGGCCGCTCAAGGGTCCGAACGACATCGTCTTCGACCGGAACGGCAGCTTCTACTTCACTGATCTGGGCAAGGGGCGTGACGGCGACTTCGATCGTGGCGCCATTTACTACGCCAAGGCCGACGGCTCGTCGATCGTGACCGTGGCCCGGCCGCTGCTCACCCCGAACGGCGTCGGGCTGTCACCCGACGAGGACCGTTTGTACTTCGCCGAGACCATGACCGGCCGGGTCCGCTACTGGGATCTCGAATCACCCGGTGTGATCGCCTCGGCGGGTACCGCATTGTCCTCGTCGGCCGCGGCCCCATCGAAGCTGTTGGGCATCCTTCCGAACGACGCACGGTGTGACTCGCTGGCGGTCGACAGCGAAGGCAACGTGTGTGTTGCCACGTTGGGGATGGGCGCCATCACGGCGTTCGCCCCCGATGGGTCGATGCGGGCATTGCTGCCGGTCCCGGGCGATCCCATGATCACCAACATCTGCTTCGGTGGGCCCGAACTTCGCACCGCGTTCATCACCGCGTCGGCCTTCGGCACCCTCGTCGCCCACGAATGGCACTGCCCCGGTCTGAAGCTGAATTTCAGCGGCCTCTGACCTCGGCGCGGATCACATCAGGCGGGCTCGGGTGAGGAACGCGGTGTGGGCCACCATGCGGTGATCCGGTCGAACAGCCTGGCCTTCGACGTACCACCCGCGATGCAGCACCTCGATGGTGCTGGCCTGGGTGAAGCGGCTCTCGGCCAGCACCTCACGCAGCCTCTGGACCTGGGTGATGGAAGGCGTGTACGCAACCAGAAGACCGCCCGACTGCAACGTCTCCTCGACATGAGGAACCACCTGCCACGGCTCGGGTAGATCGAGCATGACGCGGTCGAATCCGTCGTGGGTGAGCGGTTCGTAGGCGCTCTGGAGGTGCACGTCGTAGCGTTCGAGCGCCGCGGCCCCGAGGAAGGCAGTGACGTTCTTCTGGGCTCTCGACGCGAAGTCTTCGCGGATCTCGTAGCCCGTGATCACCGCTCCGGCTCGGAGCAGGGCCATGGAGAGCGCTCCCGATCCGAGCCCCGACTCGAACACTCGATGACCGGGCGCAATGTCGCCGAACATGATCATCGTGGCCAGGTCTTTCGGGTAGATGACCTGCGCGCCCCGGGGCATGGACAGCACGAACTCTTCGAGCGTCGGCCGGAACACGCGGAACTTCTGGTTCCGAATCGTTGCGACCTCGCAGCCTTCGAGTTGGCCGATGATGTTGTCATGCGGCAGGACACCGGTGTGCGAGCCGAATTCGGCTCCCGGTGTGAGCGTCAACAGGTAGCGCCGGTTCTTGGAGTCGGTGATCAACACCATGTCGCCTGGTGCCAACGGTTCAGCCACGGTCGGCTCCTGATTCTTTGTGCTTGCGCCGGGTCAGGAGCTCGACAGGCACTGGCTGAGCGTCAGCGGTTCGTTCGATGAGCCGGCAGAACGAGCAGAGGTCACCACCCGCAGGCGCTCCACACCGTTGACACGCGGTGAGCGTGTGGGCGTCGGTGTCGGGATCGACGAAGCGGTCGACCGCATCGCGTAGGAAGTTGAAGTAGAAGGCGTGCTTGGCCCCAGGCGACTTCTCCTCGAGCGCGTTGAGTGCGTCCTTGTAGCCGAGGTGCTTGTTCCCGGCGGCCATCGGGCACTCGTCGACCAGATAGTCGATGCCGCGCAGAATGCAGTAGGCGGCCATTTCGCGTTCGGTCAGACGAACCAACGGCTTGATCTTGCGGGGAAAGCCGTTGGCCGCCGGCAGGGTCGGTCGCTGACGCCCCAGGTAGGCGGTCTGCCAGCGAAGCACGTTGCCGTAGAGAACCGCGGCCTCGTCATCGAGGTTGTGGCCCGTGACGACGGCGTCGTATCCACCTTCGACCGCCGCCGCATCGAAGAGATGTCGTTTGGACAGACCACACGCCGAGCACGGCACCCGCCGGGTGACCGCTGATGCGGTGGGAATGTCGAACCCGTGGTCGGCTCTGAGGTCGACCTCGATCAGCTTCAGGTTCCGCTCCCCGGCGAAGGCTCGGGCGTGCTGACCCGAGACGTCGGAATACTCGCCGATTCCGAGGCCGATGTAGAGACCATCGGCCTCGTACCCGAGGTCGTTCAGGAGATCCCAGACGGCGAGGCTGTCCTTGCCGCCCGAAACGGCGACCAGCAGTCGTTCCCCAGGCTGCGCCATCTCGAACTCGTCGATCGCCTTGACCACCTGGTCTCGGCAGTAGCGAAGAAAATGGTCGACGCAGAAGTTTGCGTTGTGGCGTCGAATATCGATGACTGCCGGCTCACGGCAAACCCTGCACTTCACCGGCCGGGGTCGAGGTTTCCAGGGTCGATGGGTCCAGAGCCGCCGCTGATCACGGGACGGATCTCGACGACATCGTCGTCGGCCAGCGTTGCGTCACCAGGCACGAGCGTGCCGCCCCGGATGACCAACACCGACTCCCGATTCAGGTCGAGTTGATTGAGGAGACGCTGCACCGAAACGGGCCCGCGGAACTCGAGTTCTCGGTGAGGGTTCCGCAGCCTCACCTGCATGGTCTGACCAGCATTTGTCTGACCTGCATCGGTGATCAGCCTCGGCCTCGCGTGGCCTTGTCGGCCTTGCGGGTCCGTTTCTGGTCCTTGATCTGCTGCTTGTGGGTGATGTCGAGGTGTTCGATGACGAAGCGGTCGCCGGGCTTGGATCTCGAGAGGTCGATGACTTGCGACTTCTGCGTGACGCGCTTGACCGAGCGCAGGAGGAGCATCGCCCCCGACGTGAACACCCACGAGCGGGCCGGGCCGCGCACATAGCTTCGGACTGCGAGCGAAAGGATACGTCGGAACATCAGAGCCGGCGGATCTCGAGCACGGTGCTCCTGCGGACTCCGGAGCGTCGGCCCATCAGGTAGATGACGAGCAGCAACAGCACCGCGCCGACCAAGCCGGCGATTGCGGCCTTCTTCTTGCCGTCCTCGGCGACGGAGTCGACTTGTCCTTGAATGTCGCGGAACTTGGCCTCGATGTCGGCGGGTGAGATCTTCGCCGATGGTGTGGACTGGTTCACTGGCTGATCCTCTTCCTGGCCCGGTTCATCAACGCAAGGATGAACGCAATGATGAGCAGAAGCGCAGCCAACGTGATCACGTAGGGCAGCACCGACATGAAGCTACCGCCGGCGAAGGTGTCGCCGGTCTCTGATTGGACCAGGCGCAGGACGCCGAGGCCGACGAAGATCCCGCCCAGGAAGATCATCAACGCGCCCGAGATGCCCCAAGCGAGATACTTGCCGAGCGATTTCAGCGGCTCGACCGTCTCCTGCTTTGCGTAAGCGACCAGCATCTGCTGGATCTCCTGAGCGCCCTCCAGGGGATTCGCCTTGGCCACGAAAACTCCTTCGTTCGGGTCGTTCGTCTCGATCACTTCTCGCGATCATCGTGCTCGATCGTTCGTGTAACGAGCGACAAGCGAGTCTAGCCATGGAGCCGGTGCCGAAAGACGGACGCAGAGGACTGGCTCATGGCGACGAGATGAGCGCCGACACTGCGACGATGGTCGGGACTGACGCGATGCGAACCGGATTTGAAGCCCGCAGGTCGACGCTGCTTGCGGCGGTCCGCTTTCTGGTTGACGCGACCCTGCTCGGGGCCCTCTCGCTGGTCGACGCGGGAACCTTCACCTCCTCAATCCTCTTCGTCGCAACCGGCCTTGCGGTGGCAGCGGGCTGGGCGGTGTCGACCCGTCTCAACTGGTCGGGTACGGCTCACGCAAAGAGCCTGGTCGCTGGTCATGCGCTGGCCGGATTACTGATCGCGTTCATCGTCGGCGTCACCGATCCCGCCTTCACCGCGCTCATGGTGCTGACGACCTTGGCCATCGTCGCGACCGCGGCGATGCGGGTGCCAACCGGATGGCTGGCCCTGCTCTTCGGACTGGCGGCCATGTCGAGCTGTGTGTCGGTCGCCGTCCAGGATGAGGTGCGGCTTCCGTTGGACTCGACGGCCCAGAGCGCACTGACCGTTGCGTTCTTGCTCTGGACGCTGGCCAACGTGGCGGGCGTCCATGTCGCCGGAGCCGGCATGCGCTCGGATCTGGACGAGAGTCACCGTCGTCTTGCCTCGGCACTGGAACGGCTCGAAGCGCTCGCCGACCGCGACGAACTCACGGGAGTGGCCAATCGGAGACGGGTGCTGGCGGCCCTCGCCGCCGAGCGAGACCGAGCAGATCGGACGGGGATCGGGTTCTCGATCGCGATTCTGGACATCGATCACTTCGATCTGATCAACGCCCGGTTCGGACCACCGATCGGCGATACCGTCCTCCAGTCCTTTGCGACCTTGCTGGAGGGAGCACTGCGCCGCCACGACATCGTCGGTCGGGTAGGTATCGAAGAGTTCCTGTTGGTGTTGCCGGGCGCTGCTGGGGTCAGCGAGGCCCAGCGGGCGGCGGAGCGAGTCCGCGCCGCCGTCGAGAATCACGATTGGTCGGCCATCGCCGGCGATCTGTTGGTCACGGTCTCGATCGGTGTCGCCTTCAGTGAGCGCCTCGAACCGGTCGATGCCCTGCTCGAACGAGCACACCGAGGCCTGCAGCGGGCCAAGGACGAAGGGCACAACCGCAGCAACCTGGAGCCGGCCGCGAGCCTCTAGAGCCACGCGACCTGCGCGCTAGGCCAGTCCGAGGCGGAACTCGAGCAGCTCGATGGCCTCGTCGAGGAGTTCGGAGGCGAAGGTGAGGCGGCGCACGGCGCCGGGTGAACGCAGCAGCTTCTGTTTGTCGAGCGAGGAGAGCGGTGCCCGAGCCGCGATCTGCATCGAGGCGACCGCTGGATCGTTGCTCAGATCGAGTGGCGCCGTTCCCGCTCCCAGCTGCGCTGCCAGTTCGAGCGATCGGCGCAGACGCGCCTTTGCGCCGTCCAGCAGGCGCGGATCGACCTCTGCCGGAACGTCGGGCCAGTACTGAATGTTGGCCATTGGGTACGGGTCGTCGGGCAGCCAGTTCTCGACCCACATCCGCCGGGCTCCGATGGCGAGGATCATCGACTGCCCGTCATCGAAGGTCCGATACTCGAGGATGCGGGCGACGGTGCCGACCGACGACCGGACGTCGCCGCCCCCGACCTCGCTCCCCCGTTTGATGAGGACGACGCCGAACTCGCCGTCGGTGTCGAGCACCCTGGACATCATCTGGCGGTAGCGGGGCTCGAACACGTGCAACGGAAGCAGCATGTCGGGGAAGAGCACCGATCCGAGTGGGAACATCGGGAGTCCAGGCACGCCAACCTCTATTCCGTCGGGGCGATCGGGGCGAGCGCATCGAGCCCGGGGCCGGACGGATAGGCCGCCAAAGCCTCGACCAGCGGTGTCTGCAGGCCACGTATGGCCTCGTCCACACCGACCAACTCGCCGTTCACGAGGTACGAGAAGACCAGACTCGTGTCGGCGTCGGACAACGAGTTCACCACCCCCGACAGTGCGGTGACGTCGTTCAGGGTGCCGGTCTTCGCGAAGACCTGACCGACAAGGCTTGTCCCGACCCAGCGGCCGAGGAGGCTGCCTCGTTGGCCGCCGATACTGAGCGAGGAAACCAGTGGCGATGCCTCGGTCCCGGATGCGTCGACGGCTGACTCGAGTAGGGAGGCGAAGAACCGGCAGGTCGTCGCGTTCGCCTCCGAGAGACCCGAGCCATCGGTGATCGTCACGCCGTCCATCGGTAAGCCGGACTGCGTCGCGAATCCGGCGACGGCTTCGGCCCCGGCAACCGTCGTTCCGACGCCACTGACCTCGCGCCCGATGTGCTTCAGCAGAAGTTCGGCTCCGAAGTTGTCGCTGTAGGAGTTGATGTGCGTGATGATCTCGACGAGCGGCGGAGAGTCGATGGCGGCGAGTTCTACCGCGGTCGATGGTGCGACACCGGGAGTCGGAGGGCCGACGGTGACGCCGCGAGCGACAAGGAGTTCGCCGAACACGCGGGCGGCGTCGAGGGGTGGATTGACCGACGGGATGCGGGGGCTGAAGCTGCCGTCGAAGACGGGCGGCCACGAGACGAAGTTCTCGTTGACCGCCAAGGCGGACAACGGACCGGACTGATCGGAGATGATGAGACGCTCGGCCCACGGACCCGTCCGTTGACTGTCGAAGAAACTCTCGTCCCCGACGACCGCGCCGGTGACGGTCCGCACACCGGCAGCGACGACGGCGTCGGCCAGGTCTTCGAGACGGGTCTTGGCCCGTCCATCGGACTCGGAGTACTGCGCCCACCAGGTATCGACGGCGAGGAACGGGTCTCCGCCGCCCACCAGATAGAGGTTCCCGCTGACCACTCCGTCAACCGGAGCCGTATCGGCGCGGACCGTCGTGCGGAACCGGGTTTCCGCATCGAGCAAACTCAGCGCCGCCCAGGTGGTGACCAGCTTCTGGTTGGATGCCGGCACCAGCGGCATCGAAGGGGAATACTCGTTGAGGATTCGACCGTCGTCGGAGACGACCAGGCAGGAACCGGCGGGCGAAGCCGCAACCACGGCATCGAGCGCAGGTGTCAATGCGGCCTGGGCAATGGGAGCCTGGAGCGCCTGTGGAACGCGTCTGGCCGACAGGACCGGGGTGGACAGATCCCGGTCGTAGACCAGCGGTTCGAGACGGGCATCGTCACTGTCGGTCGCAGCGGCCCGATTCCACGCGACGAGCGCCAGAGCGGTGAGCGCGACCAGCGGGCCCCATCGGCGCAGGGTGCGGGACGGTCGTCTCCGGGTGGTCATCGGGGCGAAACTAGCGCTGGAGGAACCGTGAGTAGCGCCATGGTGTTCGATGAGGCAGGGTTCGATGAGGCAGGGTTCGAGCATCGATGGACAGCGTTCGATGTGACAGGGTTCGATTGGACGGTGTTCGACCGGCTGACATCGTGAGGAGCCTAGTGGTCAGGGTTCGAGCGAGGCTCGGAGGAACTGGCGCATGTGCTCGAACCGGCGACTCAATGCTTCCTCGCTGTAGGGGTCCTCGCCCAGAAGTCCGCGGAGCATCGACTGGTCCGAGAAATAGGTGAGCAATCCGCCGTACCCGGTGAGCACGAGGTTCGGCGCGTCTTGCGTTCGGAAGACCCCGGCCTCCATCTCACGCTCGAAGAACGCCACCGACCGCCGGAAGTACGGCTGGAGGGCTTCACCGAGATTGACGCCGAGCGGGCCCTGTTCGGACAGCGCCTCTCGCCGCACGATCCTCACGATCTCCGGATTCTCCTTGAAGAACCGGAAGCTCACCTCGAGGACGACGTCGATGAGGTCCCATCCGTCCAGGCCGCCGACGCGGGTCCGTTCGATCTCGGCGCCCCATTCGGCCAGGGCGTCGAGCAGGACCCGCTGGTAGATCGCCTCCTTCGACGGGAAGTAGTGCAGGAGGCTGGGGCGGCGGATACCCACACCGGCAGCGATGTCGTTCAGGGAGGTTCCGTCGAAGCCCTGACGGGCGAAACAGTCCTTGGCTTCCCGGAGAATGAGGTCCCGGGTTGGTAGGTCCCTCACAACGGGGGACACTACCGCTTATGGAGATCATCGCCGCGCTGTTCATGGACGACATCGAGACCCGCTCGGTGCCCGGGCCCTCGACTCGGATCGACCTCGGTGGCATCCAGTTCTCGGCGCCCGCCCCGGCGCCGGTCCCTTGCACCATCGCCCCCCACCTCGTGGTGATCGTGTGGGCCCCGGCTGTCGACCCGACCTCGGGAGGCGAACCGGCACCGGCTGATCCGGCGTTCGGGGTGCTCGAGGTGGTGTTCCGCCATGCCAACGCTTCGTCCGACGAACCACCCGTTGCCCGCAACGTCCAACCGCTCACCATCGAGCCCGGCAAGTTCAACTATCGCCTGGTACGGGCAGAGTTGGCCTTCGACGCCTACACCACCATCGTGGCGCACTGTCGAATCGACCAGGGTCCGGTGCGGCTGGTGCCCTACACCCTCCTTCCTCCCGTCGCTTGACGGTCGAACCGTGATCGCCGAATGGTTGGATCGTCACGATCCCGGGCGCTCGTGTGCTTCCGGCATGTCGCGCCACCCGGATCCCGCCGTGGCAATCGCCGAAGCGGTCGGGTGGGTCCTCGAAGACCTGGAACAGCGGCCGACCCTCGCAATCGTCTTCGTCTCCGGGCGGATGGCAGCGGCCTTCGAACCGATCATCAACGCCGCCAACACGCTGTTGTCGCCGTCGATTCTGCTCGGCGTGACTTCGGTCGGTGTGCTGGCCGGTGGCGAGGAAGCCGAGTCCGACGACGCCATCGCTGTGTGGGCCGGAGTCATCGATGGCGTTCGGTCCTTTCAGCTCGACACGGTGCCGGGATACGAACCGCAGCTCCTGGGGCTCCCCTCGGATCTCGCCGATGGTTCGACGCTCCTCGTCCTTGCTGACCCGTTCAGCCTTCCCGTCGAGGCGCTCATCGATCAGATGGCATCGCAATGCCCGTTGGTCGCTCTCGCTGGGGGCCTTGCATCGCTCGGCCCGGGGCGCAACCGGCTTGCGGTCTCCCGGCGGACTGACACCGGCAGCATTTCGGAATTCCGCAGCGACGGCGCGGTCGGCGTCGTGTTCCCGCCCGGGTCGGTGGTGCCGGTGGTGAGCCAGGGGTGCCGCCCGATCGGGCGACCCTGGACGGTCACGGCCGCCGATGGCCAGGTCATCAGCGAGCTCGGCGGACGTTCCGCGCTCGACCGGGTGAACGAGATGATCGCCGAACTCGACCCTCGGGACCGCCTGTGCGCCTCGCAGGGTCTCCACCTCGGACTCGTCGCCAACCCTCGGGCCACCGAGTTCGATCGCGGGGACTTTCTCATCCGCTCGGTTCTGGGCGCCGACCGAACGACGGGCGACGTCGTTGTCGGAGCCCTCGTTCAGCCGGGTGACGCCGTCCAGTTCCAGGTCCGCGACGCGGCCTCGGCCCACGAGGACCTCGCCGCATTGTTGCTGCCCGCCGTTGCTGGGCCGCCGATGGGCGCACTGATCTTCACCTGCACGGGTCGAGGCAGTCACCTCTTCGCCGAACCGAACCACGATGCTGCGCTGGTCAGCGAGTTCACCGTTGGCCGGGGCGTGGCGGGCATGTTCTGCGCCGGCGAACTCGGTCCGGTGGGCCGCGGTGAGAACGTCGGCCGGGTGAACGCGCTGCACGCGTTCACCGCCACGGTGCTGCTGTTCCCCGCTACGGTGCAAGCTCGGAGTTGAGCCGACCCTGGGGAACCCACGTTGACCGATATGCCTGCCGCAGCCACCGCCCTCGATCAAGAAGCCATCAGCGTGATCCGGGCGCTCGGAATGGATGGCCCTCGGGCAGCCAACTCCGGCCATCAGGGAACGGCGATGGCCCTTGCCCCCCTCGCTCATCTGCTCTACAGCCGGGTCATGAAGTACGACGCCGGAGACCCGCGTTGGCCTGACCGCGACCGACTGGTGCTGTCGGCGGGTCACGCGTCGATCCTGTTGTACTCGATGCTCTACCTGACCGGTCACGGCCTGGAGCTCGACGACCTGCGCCAGTTTCGCCAGTGGGGATCGGCCACACCGGGCCATCCCGAGGTCGGTCACACTGCCGGCGTCGAGGTCACCACCGGTCCCCTTGGTCAGGGCCTCGCCAACTCGGTCGGGATGGCGCTCGCCGAACGGAACCTGCGTGCTCGCTTCGGTGATGCGGTCTGCGACCATTTCACCTACGTCATCGCCGGCGACGGCTGTCTGTCCGAGGGCGTGAGTCACGAGGCCGGGTCGCTGGCGGGGCACCTCGGCCTCGGCCGGCTCATCGCGTTCTACGACGACAACCACATCACCATCGACGGTGTCACCGAGCTGGCGCTTTCCGACAACGCAGCCGCCCGATTCGGGGCCTACGGTTGGCACGTCATCGAGCTCGGTGAGGCATCGGAGGACTTGGCTGCGATGGAGCAGGCCATCCTCGACGCCAAGGCCGTGACCGACCGTCCATCGCTGATCGTCATCCGATCCCACATCGGGTTCCCGTCGCCGACCCACACCGACGACCACGAGGCGCACGGCCTGGCCTTCAACGCCGACGACATCGCCGCGACCAAGGAAATCATGGGGCTGCCGGCCGATCAGAGCTTCTGGGCTCCGGCCGCGGTCGTTTCGTACTATCGGGATACCGGCGCCCGCGGCCGCAAGGCACGACTGGCGTGGGCTGAGCGTCTCGACGGACTGCCCGCGGATGGTCCTTCGGGTCGGGCGGCGTGGGACGCTGCGTGGGAAGGCACGGGGGTCGACGGTTGGCAGTCGCTACTCCCATCCTTCGAACCCGGGGCCAAGGTCGCTACCCGCAAGGCATCCCAGGCCGTGCTCTCCGCGTTGACCGACGCGGTACCCGGACTCATCGGCGGCTCCGCCGACCTGACGGGCAACACCGGCACCAAGCTCGCGGGCCAAGCAGCCAACTCGCTCGACAACCCCGCCGGGCGTCAGATCTTCTTCGGCGTGCGGGAGCACGCCATGGGCTCGGCCCTCGTCGGCATGGCCCATCACGGCGGCACCCTCCCCTTCGGCGGCACGTTCCTGGTCTTCGCCGACTACATGCGGCCGGCCGTGCGTCTGGCGGCAATGTCGGGCGCCAAAGCGGTCTTCGTCTGGAGCCACGACTCGGTCGGCGTCGGCGAAGACGGCCCCACCCACCAGCCGGTCGAGCACGTCATGAGCCTCCGAGCCATTCCCGGCCTGCGAGTCATCCGACCGGCCGACGCCACCGAGACCGCCGGCGCCTGGAAGCTGGCCCTCGAATCCGACGGACCGACGGCGCTGATTCTCAGCCGTCAGGACCTTCCCGTGCTCGACGACTCGTCGGTCGATCTGGTCGCCCAGGGTGCCTACGCCCTCATCGATCCTCCGGCACCCGACGCCGTGCTCGTCGGCACGGGAAGCGAAGTGGCACTTTGTCTCGAGGCCGCGGACCTGCTGGCTTCCGACGACATCACGGTTCGAGTGGTCTCGATGCCCTGTTGGGAAGCGTTCGAGGATCAGCCGTTCGACCTCCAGGAATCGATCCTGCCGGCGAACCTTCCGACGGTGTCGGTCGAGGCCGGTATCACTCTCGGCTGGGGTGAGCACGCCGACATTGCGGTCGGCATCGACCGATTCGGTGCATCGGCACCCGGTGAACTCGTCCTCCAGGAACTCGGTATGAACGCCGAGAACATTGCCGACGCCGTTCGCGATCTGCTCGACTCGCTCTGACGCTGGTCAGTCGCCTTTCCCCCTATCACTTCTGCTGCACGGGAGCCACCATGGGCCGCCTTCACGATCTACACGCCGAGCAGGGCCAGAGCCCGTGGCTCGACAACCTCCGCCGGGGGTGGATGACCACCGGCGAACTTCAGGCCTGGATCGATCGGGGTGTTCGAGGCCTCACCTCGAACCCGTCGATCTTCGCGAAGGCCATGATCGACACCGACGACTACGACGCCGAGCTCTCCACGCTCATCCACGCCGGCACCGGTATCGAGGACGCGTACTGGCAGCTCGTCGTTGGTGACATCGGTCAGGCATTGGCGCTGCTGAGACCGGTACACGACTCGTCGGGCGGCGAGGATGGCTTCGTGTCGGTCGAAGTGTCGCCCACGTTGGCCCACGACGAAGCGGCCACCATCGATGCCGCCCGAGAGCTCGACCGGCGCATCGATGCACCGAACGTCTACATCAAGGTGCCGGCTACCGTCGAGGGAGTGGCGGCCATCGAGACGCTCATCGGCGAGGGACGGTCGATCAACGTCACCCTCATCTTCAGTCTCAGCCGCTACGCGGCGGTGATGGAGGCGTACCTCTCGGGACTCGAGGCCCGGCCGGGCGACGCCGACCTTTCGACGGTCTCGAGCGTGGCGTCGTTCTTCATCAGCCGAGTCGACGTCGAGGTCGATCGACGCCTCGACGCCATCGGCTCCGAGGACGCCCTCGCCCTCCGAGGCAAGGCCGCGGTCGCTCAGGCGCAGTTGGCGTACGACGCGTTCGGGCAGACGTTCTCCGGTGCCCGCTGGGATGCCCTTGCCGCTCGGGGTGCTCGAGTCCAACGCCCGCTCTGGGCCTCGACGTCGACCAAGAACCCGTCGTACCCCGACACCCTGTACGTCGACACGCTCATCGGTCCGAACACCGTGAACACGTTGCCCGACGCCACGCTGGTCGCCTTCGACGATCACGGAATCGTCGCCCGCACCATCGATGCCGACGTCGCCGGAGCGCATGCGGTGATCGAGGGTTTACTCGGCCTTGGCATCGACCTCGAAGAGGTCGCAGCCCAACTCGAGGCCGAGGGCGTCACCGCGTTCGCCAAGAGCTTCGACGAGGTACTCGACACCCTCGAGACCCGGGCCCGAGACATTCGCGCGCAGCACTAGCGCTCGGAGACCCCGAACCGAAAGGGGCCGGCCGCAATCGTGGTCCTGTTTCTCTTCCGCCAGCGTAGCACGACGTGCTACGCTGGTTCGGATGAGTGAGACCATCACCCAACGAGAACTCCGTAACGGCAGTGGCGAGATCATGCGCCGCCTCGATGAAGGAGAGTCGTTCGTCGTAACCCGCAACGGCGTACCCGTCGGAGAACTCACACCACTACGACGCCTCCGATTCGTCACCGCTGAGTCGGTCAGCGAGATCTTCCGCACAGCACCGGCAATCGACGCCGAACGATTCCGCAGTGACCTCGACGCCATCGCCGACCAAGACATCAAGCCTCGTGGCTGAAGCCCGGGCACCCCGTGGGATTCTCGACACCTCCGTCGTGACCGATCTCGAGACGATCGAAGCGCGCTCGCTGCCAACTGAGGTCGCGATCACTGCGCTCACGATGGCCGAACTCGCCGCTGGGCCGCACGCCGCAACAAGCTCAGATGAACGAGCACGTCGCCAAGACCGCCTGCAACGGACCGAAGCGGCTTTCTCGCCGCTCCCGTTCGATGCCGAAGCGGCTCGGGCGTACGGCCGGATCTACGCAGCAGTCGCATCTGCTGGCCGCAAGGCGCGAGGCGCGCGAGCGGTCGACTTGATGATCGCGGCGATTGCGTGCTCGTTGGATCTGCCGCTCTACACAAGGAATCCCAAGGACTTTGCAGCCCTTCACGGGGTCGTCGAGATCGTCGCTGTCTGAGCGGACAGTCGGTACCGGCCACACCCAGCCCCACGAACAAACCCGGCGAACCATCACCAACGAAACAGCGGTTGACCAACGCGAGTAGCTTCGGCCCATGGAGCTGTACGACGCCATGCGCCACACGCCGTCCTGTCGGTACTTCACCGACCAGCCGGTATCTGACGACCTCATCCACCGGATGCTCGACAACGCTCGCTTCGCGTCGAGCGGCGGCAACCGTCAGGGCTGGCGCCTGGTCGTCGTGACCGATCCCGCAATGAAGAAGGCGGTGGCCGACATTCACCGCAAACAATGGGACCCGTACTTCGTGCACGCGCTCGAAGGTGTCGTCGGCTTCCAGGGCGACGCCTCGGGCTCCAAGATGGAACACGGCACCGAACGAGCCCGCAGGCGGCTGCAACGGACCGACGACTTCGCGCAACGCCTGCACGAGGTTCCGGTGTTGATCCTGCCCTACGTCGAGTTGGCGACCTTGGCGGTGACCGACCAGTTCCTGGAGCGCACGAGCATCGTCGGCGGCGGTTCGCTCTACACCTTCGTCCAGAACCTCTTGCTCGCCGGAACCCACGAAGGCCTCGGTTCGTCGCTCACCACGCTCGTCGCCGCCGAGCAGCCCGCCATGGACGAGCTTCTGGGCGTGCCCCCGGGCTACGCCCTCGGGGCCCTGCTTGCGTTCGGCTGGCCGCAGCCCGACAAGCAGTACACCAAGCTGACGCGCAAGCCTGTCGAGGAGATCGCCTTCCGCAATCGTTGGGGTGAAGCGTTCGCGGTGTGAAGAGGCAATCCGGCTGAGTCGGTTGCAAAGTTAAACCCACTCGATTACGTTGCTCGTCAGTGGTACCCGAACCGACGGCCGAACTGGCTCACTGCTCCATCGCGGCGACCCTTGCCGTCATTGGTGACCGGTGGACCGTGCTCATCCTGCGGGATGTGTTCCGCGGCGTGCACCGCTTCTCGGACCTCCAGGAAGACCTCGGCATCGCCAAGAATTTGCTGAGCCACCGGCTGGCGCGGCTGGTCGATGCCGATGTGCTCGAGAAGGTTCCCTACCAGGACCACCCGCCGCGCTTCGACTACCGCCTGACCGACAAGGGTCGAGACCTGTCGCCCTCCCTCATTGCCCTGATGGGTTGGGGAGACCGCTGGATGGCGGACGGCGCACCTCCCACCGTCCTCGTCCACGATCGCTGCGGCACCCCCCTCGCGCAGCGGGTCGAGTGCCCCGCATGCAACGAAGACATCACCCCCACCCACATCCGGAGCCGACCCGGCCCCGGTCGAGAGGAATCTCTGTGAGCCTCACCGTCCCAACGGCCACCGGCCCCACTGCCAGCCTGGACGAACTCGCCAGTCTGTCGACCGCAGAACTCCTGGAGCGGGCCGCGGCCATTCGTGACGCTGCGTTCGGCACCCGGGTGACCTACTCCCCCAAGGTCTTCATTCCGCTCACGATGCTGTGTCGAGATCAGTGCGGCTACTGCACGTTCGCGCAGCCGCCCGCCCGGCTCGAGGCGCCGTACCTGACGCCGGCCGAGGTCCTGAAGATCGCCCGCAAGGGCGCTCGGGCGGGATGCCACGAAGCGCTGTTCACGCTCGGCGAGCGACCCGAGCTGCGGTACCCCGCGGCAGCCGAGTGGCTGGAGGCCAACGGCTATGCATCGACCATCGACTACCTGGTGGCGATGTGCGAACTGGTGCTCAAGGAAACCGGGCTGCTTCCGCACGCCAATGCCGGAGCGCTCCACCCCGACGAGCTCGAGAAGCTGCGTCGGGTTTCGCCCAGCCAGGGGATGATGATCGAGACCCTCCGCGACGATCTCGATTGTCACCGCAATGCGCCCGACAAGGAACCGGCCCGCCGGCTTGCGACCTTGGAGGCCGCAGGGCAACTGGCGATTCCGTTCACCAGCGGCATTCTGGTCGGGATCGGCGAGAACGAGCAGGACCGGATCGACGCCCTCGTCGCCATCGCTGACAGCCACCGAGTCCATGGCCACGTGCAAGAGGTGATCGTCCAGAACTTCCTGCCCAAGGCCGGCACCGCGATGTGGAAACACGAAGCATGCCCCGACGATGCCTACCTCCGCGCCATTGCGCTGGCCCGCATCATCCTGCCCGAAGACGTCCACCTCCAGGCCCCGCCAAACTTGTCCGACGACTTCGGCGTCCTCCTCGACGCCGGAATCGACGATTGGGGCGGTGTGTCGCCGATCACGGCCGACCACGTCAACCCCGAACGTCCGTGGCCTGCGCTCGATCGGCTGCGCGAGGTCACCGAAACTCGAGGGTTCGTGTTGGCTCCCCGACTGACCATGTATCCCGAGTTCGCCCGCACCGCGACGGGGCTCCTTCCCCGGCAATCGCCGAAGGGTCGCACCGACTGGGTGCATCCCGAGCTCCGCTTCAATGTCCTCGACCGCTCGGAATCCGACGGCATGGCTCGGGACGATCCCGGCGCGATGTTCCCCGAGAAGGCCGAGTTCGTGAAGCAGGGAGACGATGGTGCCGACGTCGTCCTCATCGGCGATCGATCCACCCAGTGGTACTCGGGTGCCCCGGTCGATCCGCCGGATCTCATCTCCGACGATCGGCCCATCGGAGGCGCCGTGGCCGAGGTCCTCGACGGGGTACGCGCCGGCCAGGAAGTCGACGCAGAGCAGTTGCTCATCCTCTTCCGGGCTCGGGGGCCCGAGGTGGCCGCCGTTGCCCGTGTGGCCGACGAACTCCGCAAGGAGATCGTCGGCGACGACGTGACCTATGTCGTCAACCGCAACATCAACTACACGAACGTGTGCACGTTCAAGTGCAGGTTCTGCGGGTTCTCCAAGGGCCCGTTGAGTCTCAACCTCAGGGGCAAGCCGTACCTGCTGACGTTGGAGGAGATGCAGCGTCGGGTGATCGAAGCGGTAGAACTGGGCGCAACCGAGGTCTGCCTGCAGGGAGGCATCCACCCCGACTTCGACGGCGACTACTACATCGACGTCGCCCGGGCGGTCAAGGAAGCGGCGCCCGACATCCACATCCACGGCTTCACCGCTCTGGAAGTCACCGAAGGGGCGCGCCGGTTGGGCGAGCCGCTCGACCAGTACCTGCTGAGGTGCATGGAAGCCGGTCTTCGTTCGCTTCCGGGAACCGCGGCCGAGATCTTGAGCGACGACGTCCGGACCCTTCTGTGCCCCGACAAGATCACCTCCGGTCAGTGGTTGGAGGCCCACCGGGTGGCTCATTCGGTCGGTCTGCGCTCCAACGTCACCATGATGTTCGGCTCGATCGAACACCCCTATCACTGGGTGAAGCACTTCATCGCCACGCGGGAACTGCAGGCCGAGACCGGCGGCTTCACCGAGTTCGTCGGGCTGCCGTTCGTGCACATGGCGTCGCCCATCTACCTGCAGCGCAAAGCGCATCGCGGACCGACGTTCCGAGAGAACCTGCTGGTTCACGCCATCGCCCGCATCGCCTATCGGGGCTACATCGACAACATCCAGTCGGGCTGGGTCAAGATCGGCACCGAGAGTGTGAAGCAATTGCTCCAGGCCGGCTGCAACGACATCGGCGGAACGCTGATGGACGAGAACATCAGCCGGGCCGCCGGCGCAGCCCACGGTACGGCGCTGACGCCGGACGACTTCCGACGCGAGTTCGAACCGCTCGGACGGAGGTTGGTCGAGCGCACGACCCTCTATGGCCGACCCGATCGGTCAGCCGCCCTGGCATGACCGCACCCAAGGGGAGAAACACCTTCGGCGACGCGGAGGTCGATCGTCTGCTCAGCGAGGTTCTGGCCACGGTGGGTGCCGACACCAACGACGACCTCGTTCGCCGACTTCTCGTGACCGCGCTCGACATGGACGCCGACGACGTCGATCGCCTCGAGCTGAAGATCGCCTCGCAGGCGTTGGTCGAGATGCACAACGCCTGGCGGGTGTTCTCGCCCTATCGGGACCGAACCAAGGTGACGGTCTTCGGATCGGCCCGCATCGCCACCGATCATCCGGCGTACGGTCTGGCTCACGAGTTCGGCCGACGGATCGCCGAACGGGGGTGGATGGTCATCAGCGGCGCCGGACCGGGGATCATGACCGCTGCCGTCGAAGGGGCGGGAGCGCAGAACTCCCTGGGCGTCAACATCATCCTGCCGGCCGAGCAGAAGGCGACACCGCTGCTCGAAGGCGACGCCAAACTCGCCACGTTCCGCTACTTCTTCACCCGCAAACTCTTCTTCATGAAGGAAAGCGACGCGTTCGTCCTCCTTCCCGGCGGCTTCGGCACGCTGGACGAGACCTTCGAACTCCTGACGCTGGTGCAGACGGGCAAGAGCTACCCGACGCCGATCGTCCTGCTCGATCCCCCGGGTTCGACCTACTGGCAGACCTGGTTGAACTTCGTCGAACAGGGCCTCCACGCCGATGGCCTGATCAACGAGGCCGACCTCGGCTTGTTCCTGCACACCCACGACGCCGACGAGGCGGCCCGCTATGTCTGCCACTTCTACTCCACGTTCCACTCGCTCCGGTTCGTCGGCCAGCGGCTGGTCCTGCGCTTGGCGCGCCCCCTCGAAGCGACCCACCTCGTCACGCTCGCTCGCGAGTTCGCCGACATCATCGTCTCGGGCACCATCGAGCCAACTCGACGCCACGGAGTCCGAGCGGCGCGACGACGACCACGTCGACCTGCCCCGACTTGCGTTCAGGTTCAACGGCCGGTCCTTCGCACGACTTCACGCCATGATCCGCCGCATCAACGATCTGGGCCTGCCATCGATCCCCGAGACCGAGCAGCTCCTTCCGCCCCCGGTGCAACGGCCGCTGCATGATCTCGAACCCGAGCCCGACGAGACACCAGCCGGGAGCTGAGGCGGGCTACTGTCGTCCCAGTGCTGCCCCTTCCAACAACCCATCCTGGGGCGTTCCCGCCGGCCGATGGCCATCGTTGGGTGTCCCTCACCGACGACGTGGGGGATGTCTGGCTGTTCGACGCCACCTTTCTCCTGTCGGGGTACCACTGCATCTACGGGCAGGGGTGTCCGTCGATCGGAACACAGCCCGACCCCACCGAGGCGTTGGGTTGCTGTGTGCACGGCGCCCATTTCGTCGACACCGACGATCGCGTCCAGACAGCCGCTGCGGTCGCCCTCCTGACCGATCAGAACTGGCAATTCCGTCGCCATGCGCTCCGTGCCGGTGGGCCGTTCAAGCAAGATCGATCGGGCAGCTGGATGACCCGGCGCACCAAGGGCGCCTGCATCTTTCTCAATCGCGCCGACTTTGCCGGTGGCGCGGGGTGTGCCCTACACCGAGGCGCGCTCGAGGCCGGTAAGCGGCCGCTCGACTGGAAGCCCGATGTCTGCTGGCAGGTCCCCATCCGACTCGACGTCCACACCAACGACTACGGCAATGACACCGTCTTCGTCCGCGCGTGGGAGCGGCGCAACTGGGGCCCTGGCGGGGAGCACTTCCACTGGTGGTGCGTCGAAGAGGCCGAGGCTCACACCGCACCCGAGCCGGTGTACCTGACCAGCCGCGACGAGCTGGTCGAGCTGGTCGGCGTCGATCTGTACGCTCGACTCGTCGAAGCCCTGACCACGCATCGAGCGGGAAACGCCGGTCACCCTGAGATGAGCCGCAACGTGTGGCTGACCCGGGCGCAGTCGCTGCTCCCCGAGGGTCGAAGCTCCCGGGTGCTCCTGGCCTCGGTCGGGGTTGGCATCCTCGTCGGCGCGGTGGTGAGCCTGTTCGAGTGGCTCACCATCACCGTGACCTTCGATGGGCTCTCCCGCACTCCCCTGGCGGTGCAGGTGGCGGCACCAGCCTTCGGCCTGGCCATCGGCGCGCTCATCCTGCGCACCATCGGCGGCGGGATCTCGCCATCGACTTCGGACGAGTATCTGACCGCGTATCACAGTCGGAACCCGTCGCTCCCCATGCGGTCGCTCGGCGCTCGTCTCCTTGCCGGCATCTCGACGATCGGGTTGGGCGGGGCGCTCGGTCTCGAGGGCCCGTCCATCTACGCCGGTTCCACCATCGGACTGGCCGTGCAGCGCCGCCTCGACCGATTCCTCGGACGGGACGCGGTGAAGATGCTGATCACCGCGGGTGCCGCCGCGGGTGTGGCCGCCGTCTTCCAGGCACCGGCGACCGGGGTGCTCTTCGCCCTCGAGGCGCCCTACCGCGACGATCTCGCCCACCGAGCGCTGCTTCCTTCGCTGTTGGCGTCGGCGGCCAGCTACAGCACCTTCGTCTCCATGCCGTTCGCCCGGCCAGAGCCGTTGCTGGGTCAGGTCATTGCCCCGGGCATCGGCGCCGGCGACCTCATCGCGGCGTTCGCCATCGGTGTCGGCGCCGGCCTGGGCGGCCGCCTGTTTGCCTCGTTGACCCGCTGGGTCAAACGGGCTTCGCGCTCGGCCCCGGCACCGGCGCTCATCGGTGGAGGCGGCCTTCTGCTCGCCGGCCTGGCGCTGCTCTCGAATGCCATCTTCGACGCACCCCTCACGCTGGGCCCGGGCGTCGGCGCCGTCGAATGGATGGCGGCCGAGCGCACGATGCCGCTGATCGCCGCGCTCTTCGTGCTCCGGACCATCGCCACGCTGGTGACCATCGGCGCCGGAGGCACGGGCGGGCTGTTCATTCCCCTCGCCACCCAGGGCGTGTTGCTCGGCGGGCTCGTGGGTGCCGGACTCCAGCAGTTGGGCATCGCGCCCGAAAGCGTCCGCCTCCTGCCGATCCTCGGCCTTGCTGCGTTCGTGGCTGCCGGCTACCGCACGCCGATTGCGGCCGTCATCTTCGTCGCCGAGACCACCTCCAACTCGGGCCAGGCCGTCGTTCCCGCGCTCGTCGCAGCGGCGGTATCCCAACTCGTGGCGGGTAAGGAGTCGGTCAGTTCCGGGCAGCGGATCGAACGCACCGGCCACCTCGAGGAGCGGTTCACCCTGCCCGTGTCATCGGCCCTGACCACCGATGTGCTCACGGTGCCGCCCGACGCGACGATCTCGGAGTTCGTCTGGATCCACGCCTTGGGCCGTCGTCAAACCACGGTGCCCGTGGTCGACGGCAATACCTACGTCGGCATGTGTTCGGTCACCGATTGCGCGAGGATCCCCCGTGGCGATTGGGAGGCGACCCTGGTGGGCGACATCGTGAAGAGCGACAGCCCGACCGCAACCCCTTCGTGGACACTGCGCGATGTCGTGGCCGCCATGGAGGACGCGGTGGACAGACGTGCTTGCGGTGACCGATCTCGACCGGTCCTTCATCGGGCTCGTTTGGGAGAGCGAAATCGTGAAGCTGGGCGAAATCCTCGACGAAACAGCAGAAAACGCCGGCTAGCAGCTACCTGGTCTCGGACTCGTAGTCGTCATCGTTGTCATAAAGGGCCGAGGCCTCTTTGGTGACAGGAAGATCGAACGGATCTTCGTCGAGACGGTCGATGAGACTTTCGATGTCGTCGTTGCTCGATCGCTTGAGAGCACGAGCTTCTTCGTAACGGCGGTGACGCCCCTTTTCACGGGACACGCTCCAACGAGTTCAGGAGTTTGAGACTGGCGATGCTGTGCATGCCAGTGTGACACGAACAGCGCCCAAGTGTACGGCGAGAGGTCGTGCTTCTGCGAACTGGGGCCACCCCTAATTTGGTCAGTGTCTACATGACTCAGCCGACGAATCGGGGTTCGAGCAGGAGGTTGCCCTTCTCGAAAGCGAGCGCGGCCCGGCCCGAGACCAGCTGCTGAACGGGTTCGCCCACGAAATCGGCCCGCCATCCGATGAGGAGTCGCCCGCTCGGGGGATCACTCAACAACATCTCGACATCGGTGCGGGTGGCAATGAGCGCAGGGTCCATCTTGGCGTCTCGGGCCACCTGGGCGACCCAGGCGATGATCAAGGAGACGGCGGGACGAAGATGCTTGGGCAGCTCGGCCTGACGAACGACCGCTGCGGGGTCGAGGGGCACGTCGTCCCGTAGTCCGGCGTGTACCGCCGCCAGGAGCTCACGGCCGGCATCTCCGCCGAAATGGCGGCGATCGAGGCCGCGCAGGTTGCCAAGATCCTCCAGGGTCTTCGGCATACGTTGAGCGATTGCGACCACGCCGATGTCGGGAAGGACCTGGCGCACGGGCACGTCGAGCGCCGCCGCCCTTCGTTCGCGCCACGCAGCGACCGCCCGGGCGACGTGGGCGGCGTCACCCTTCAGCTTCCGGGCGTCCTTGATGCGGCGAACAGCGTCGTCGGAGGGGCGGAGGTTCCGGGGCCGCTCGAGCAGGATCGTGCATTCCTCCTCGGCCCAGGCCAACCGCCCCAAGCGGTCGAGATCGGCGACGATGGCGTCGGTGAGTTGGAGGAGATGCTCGACGTCCCCGGCTGCGTAGATCAGCTGCTCAGGAGTCAGCGGCCGGCGGAGCCAGTCGGTCAGTCGGTCGCCCTTCGCGATGGGCACCTTGAGGAACGAGTCGAGAAGAGAAGCCAGGGATCCGCTGGCGTGTCCCAGGAAGCCGGCCGCGATCTGGGTGTCGAACAGACGCCGGGGCGAGGCGCCGGTCGCCAGATCGAGCACTTCGAGATCCTGGACGCCGGCGTGGAGGACGCACAGCCCCGGGCCGTCCAACAAGCGGGCCAGTGGCGTGAGGTCGAGGGCGAGCGGATCGATGAGGACGACCTCGTCATCCCACCCCAGCTGGATCAGCGCAACCTGCGGAAAGTAGGTGCGCTCGCGATGGAACTCGGTGTCGATCGCATACCGATCTGCGGCCAACGCAGCATCGATTACCTCTTCGAGCTCTGACGGTTGGACGACAAGATTGGGCACGACGGTTCAATCTAGGTCCGTCGCAGGCACTCCGGTAGACCCAGCATCGTTGATTCGCAGGAGTTCTTCCAGCGTTTGGGGGGTGTCGGCGTCGGCCAACGAGTCCGGCGGCAGCTCAATGGGGATCCACGGACCAAGTTCCAAGGCGTCGCGGAAGGCGCGCCGGCCATCGGCAACGGCCCGTCGAGCAGCGAGCGCCCAGGATGTCGGCCAGATGCCGAGCGACGGTTGTGGCCGGCCGTCCACCTCGGCCACGACCGCGGTCGGAGGGCCGTCGGTATCGAGCTGCTGCAACGCGTTGACGAGCAGGGCGATGTGTTCTGCGGAGAGGAGGGGCAGATCACAGGGGCACACCAAGACGTGACCACGTCCGAAGTAGGCGAGGGCCTGGGCGACCGCGGGCAGGGGCCCGCCGAGCGGTTCCGCGTCGGCCAGGGTCACCAGCCCGAGGGCGGACCCTGCGGTGCCTCCGACGGCGACGACCGGGTCCACTCCCCCGCCCCGGAGGGCAGCGACCACGCGTTGTCCGAGCAGACCGTCGCCGGTTCTCGCCAGCGCCTTGTCCGAACCGAAGCGGCTGCTTGCGCCGCCGAGCAGGATGGCGCCGGCGACCTGTGCACGAGCACCCACCGAAGCCTCGACCCTCAGTCGAGCAGGTTGTGATCGGACCAGCCGGGGTCGAGCTGGACGAGGAAGTGCCTGATGCGCTCCTCCTCGTCGGCTTCGCCGATGGCGGCCGCTGCGATGCGCAGGCCGGCGAGCGCACGAAGGAAGCCACGATTGGTGGGGTGGGTCCAGCGGACGTAGCCCGACCCGCGCCAACCGTTCTGACGCAGGGTGTCGAGGCCGCGGTGATAACCGACTCGGTAGGCGGCGTAGCGCTCGATGTCGTCGCGTCCGAGGTCACCGAGACGAGCCCATGCGTCGAGGTAGCGCGGCCAGCGAACGACGACCGCGGCGATGGCCGTCCGGCGTTGCTCCTCGGGTTGCGCCCATGCGGCATCCAGTGCCGCCTGTTGGTCGGCGTCGGCTGGGGGCAAGACGGTCTCGGGCGGGCCGGCTGCGCTGAACTGGATGTTCTGACTCATGCTCGGGAGCGTAGTTCGAGGTCGGCGAGATACTCGCTCGACGCGCGGTGGGCCTGGGCGGCGAGCCGCCGACTCATCGAGAAATCGTCGAACCGGATGTCGGGCATCGGCCCCGAAGGCAGACGAATCAGCTCGCAGCGCCGGCTGAGGTCCTCGCAGTCATCTTCGAAGCGGCGGAGCCGCGCGACCCAGTAGGCGTGAAGGGCGCCGTCGAAGGGTCGGTCCGCTCGGAACGTTCGTACCTCGTTGAGGTGCCCCACGTGGAGCAGGTAGATGCGCTTGGCTCCCATCTCGGCGGCCTGAGCGACGGGTGCTTCACGGACGACACCGCCATCCATGTACAGCTCGCCGTCGATCTCGACGGGCGGATAGACGGCGGGCAGGGCAGCAGACGCCATCAGTGCGGGGACCAGGCGACCGGTGTCGAACCAGTGCTCGTCGGCGGTGCTCAACTTGGTGGCCACGCACACGAACGGCACTTTCAGGGCCTCGAACCGACCGACCGGCAACTCCTCCTCGAGGAATGCTTCCAGGACGCGAGGATCGTGGAGGCTTCGCTTCCGCAACGCCATCTGCACCGCGATGGGAAGTCGACTGTCGGGCATCAGGTCCGGTCGCCCGTCGGCCAGACGACCCCAGATGCCGTCGAGGTGGATCAGGCCGCGGAGCGTCGGTTCGGCGGCAAAGGCAGCGCCGTTGATCGCACCGACCGAGCAGCCCACGATGACGTCCGGTTCGATGCCCCGCTCCACCAGTGCACGCAGCATTCCGACCTGCACAGCGCCAAGGTTCCCGCCGCCCGAGAACACGAAGGCCGTGTGGTTGCGTCGGTTCAACGCCTCGCGCAACCGTTGGAGCGCGGTCGCCTTCGTAGCGCCTGGTTTCACGGACAGCGAAGCATCCGAAGGGTGTCGGTCATGCCGGCGGTGGCGCTGCTTCCGGCGAGCACCGCGACGAGGTCGCCGGATTTCACGTACCCGCCGTCGCGGGCCGACCGGAGCGCTCGTTGCACCGTCGATTCCATGTCGTCGATGGTCTCGATGAGCAGCGGGGTCGCCCCCCAGCTGATGGACAGCTGCCGCACCGTGCGCTCCTCGGGACTGAAGCCGAGGATCTGGATCTGGGGCCGGAACCGGGCAATCGCCCGGACGGTGAAACCCGACCGGGAGATGCAGACGATGGCCTTGACCCCGATGTCTGTGGCGGCGCGCCAGGTGGCCATGGTCATGACGTCGGTGACCGCGGCGTCGACACTCTGAGGCTCTTGAAGGTGGGCCTTTCGAAGCGAAGACGCCCAGCCGGCGTAGTCGAAGGCCTGGTCGGCTCTTCGGGCGATCTTGGCCATGGTGGCCACGACGTTGATCGGGTCGATGCCGATGGCGGTCTCGGCCGACAGCATCATTGCGCTGGTGCCGTCGAAGACCGCGTTGGCGATGTCGGATGCCTCGGCTCTCGTGGGCGAGGGCGCGGAGATCATCGATTCGAGCATCTGTGTTGCCGTGATCGCCGGTCGACCTAGGGCGATACAGCGGGCGATGATTTCCTTCTGGTGATGGGGAAGGTCTTCGATGCTGCACTCCGAACCGAGGTCGCCGCGGGCGATCATCACCGCGCCCGACGCGGCGATGATGCCGTCGAGGTTCTCGATTGCCGCCCGGGTCTCGATCTTGGCAACGACCAGCGGGCCACGCGGGGCCGGTTCGAGACCGACCCGCCTGATGTCGTGCGCTGACCGCACGAACGACAGTGCCACCATGTCGACGCCGACATCGACGAACGCGTCGAGGAGGCGGAGGTCCTCGGCCGTCGGGCTGCTGAGCGTGAGCCGGTCGGAAGGAATGTGCATTCCCGGTCGACCCTGCAGCGTGCCACCGAAAATCACCCGCGCCGTGAATGCGTCGGCCGTGACATCCTCGATCTCGAGGAGGATGGACCCATCGCCCAGCGTCAACCGGTCACCGAGGCGGAGGTCGGTGAGCAGGTTGGGGTAGTTGACGGTGAACGCCTCACCGGTGCTCGCGCCGTCACCGGGGGTCAGGCGGATGAGCGCGCCGCCCTGGATGAACACCGGGCTCTCGAATGCGCCGAGCCGAATCTTGGGGCCGGGCAGGTCGACCAGGATGCCCAGCGGCACCTGGGCGGCGGCCGCCGCTTGGCGCACTCGGTGGTACCGCTCGAGCGCCCGCTCCAAGGATGTCTGCGAAAGGTTCAGTCGGGCGACATCCATCCCCGCATCGATCATGTCTCTGAGCACGGTCGGGTCGTCCGAAGCCGGCCCGATGGTGGCGATGATCTTCGTACGACGGGTCACGGCCCGACTCTAGTCCCTGCGCCATCCGCTCCCCGGATTGGCCGCTCCGGACTCAGCTGTCCTCTGGTTGGCCGGTCCGGAGTTAGAATTCGGGCCGTATGGAATTGATCGTGATCCGCCACGCCAGACCCCAACGACTCGAAGGCATCGAAGGCGGCGCCGACCCCGAGCTGACTGCGGTGGGCCATCGCCAGTCCGAGCTCGTCGCCGACTGGGTCAAGTCCGAGCACGTCGACGCCATCTACGTGAGCCCCATGGCCCGGGCCCGCCAGACCAGCCAGCCGATCGAGGAAGCGTTGGGGATGGAGGCGGTCGTCGACCCCCGCATCCGGGAGTACGACGCTGCGTCGTCGCACTACATCCCGATCGAAGAAGTGAAGCAGGACAAGGAAGCGTGGAAGCGGTGGATCGCCCATGACGAAGCGACCGACCGCACCGAATTCGTCGCGATGGTGAACGAGGGGTTCGACGAAATCGTCGCCCGCCATCGCGGTCAACGGGTCGCAGTGGTCTGCCACGGAGGCGTCATCAACGCGGTTGCCGCGGGCATTCTCGGCCTGGGTAGCCGCATGTTCTTCAACCCGCACTACACGAGCATCAACCGGATGATGGTTGCCTCGTCGGGCGAACGGTCGATCGTCAGCCTCAACGACATCGGCCACCTTCGGCAGTTCCCGGATCTGATCCTGCACTGATCTGATCCTGCACGGCCTGATCCTGGACTGGACTGACCTGACCAGGTGTCAGTTACGAGGAACGGCGCTCCAGGACTGCTCCTTGTCGGTGCGCACGTCGCCGGGCAGCCCGAGAACTCGTTCGCCGAGGATGTTCTTCATGACCTCGGTGGTGCCGCCCTCGATCGAGTTGGCTCGGCTGCGAAGGAAGGCCCGCTGGGGTGAGGCGGCCTCTTCGGCCGATTCGGTCGAACCGAGGGTGTACTCGCCGTAGAGCATCCCCGCCGGGCCGAGCAGGTTCATGGCGAAGGACAGAATGGCCTTGTTCAGTTCTGCCTGTTCGAGCTTGCCGACCGAGCCCTCGGGCCCGGGCACGCCGACCTTGCGCATCTCTGAGGCACGGATGTTGGTCAAGCGATGGACTTCGGCCCGGACCCAGAGCTTCATGAGTTCGTCGCGGTCGGCGGCGCTGGCCGTCCCGGTCGAGGCGCTGGCCTGATAGGCCTTGGTTGCGATGCCGATCGTGCCGCTGCCCTTGGCCGGCACGACCCCGCCGATCGAGACTCGCTCGTTCATCAAGGTCGTCAGCGCGACGCGCCAACCATCGCCGACGTCGCCCATTCGTTCGGAGTCCGGAGTGCGGGCGTCAGTGAGGTAGACCTCGTTGAACTCGGCGGACCCGGTCATCTGGCGAAGTGGACGCACCTCGACGCCGGGCTGGTGCATGTCGATCACGAAGTAGGTGAGGCCCTTGTGCTTGGGCTGCTCGGTGTCGTGGCGGGCGACGATCATGCCCCAGCGCGAAAGGTGCGCGAGCGAGGTCCAGACCTTCTGCCCGTTGAACACCCATTCGTCGCCGTCGCGGACGGCCCGGGTCGACAGCCCGGCGACATCGGATCCGGCACCTGGCTCGCTGAACATCTGGCACCAGATCTCCTCGCCGGTGAACAACGGTCGGAGATAGCGCTGCTTCTGCTCCTCGCTTCCGTGGGTGAGCACCGTCGGTGCACCCATGCCGTAGCCGATCGGGTTCCGGTAGTAGGCATTCGGCGCGCCGGCCTCGGCCAGCCGTTGGTTGATGCGGGTCTGCAGCTTGGGGCTCAGTCCGAGTCCTCCGTAGCCCACCGGAAAGTTGACCCAACCCAACCCGAGGTCGTACTGACGGCCGAGGAACTCCAGCGCCGGAGTCTGTCGGGGGTCGAGTTCGCTGACGAGTTGATCGATCAGGGCGTCAACGGTGGCTTCATCGGACATGAGGACCTCGGGTTTGGTTGGCGAGCAGTTAGTTGAGATGGGAGCGTAGGCGGGTCGCTGCGGCGTGGTGCTGAGCTTCGTGCTCGGTGTCGAGCAGTGCGAGCACCTCGTGTTGTTCGGCCGCGGCGTCGAAACGGCCGGTGGCGTTCAGGAGTTTGATGAGCTCGATCCGGTGTGCCACCCCTGATCCCGGGAGTGCGACCGACAGTTGGGCGACCGCAGTGGCCCGACTCAGGTCGCCCATGGTCAAGTGGATGTGGCGCAGGTTGTTGAGCATCCGGTGAGCAACCTCGCCGGCGTCGAGTACCGCGGTGTGGCTGGGTTCGAGCCGTGCGCCCGGATGGGCACGAGCCAGCAGATCCTGGCAGCCGGCGACGTCGAGAACTCGACCGGCCTCGAAGGGATCGAACCATCGATCGTTCCTGGCCCCGTCGCCCAGGAGGAAGTGACCGGGAAACCCGACCGGCGTGAGCGCGACGCCCAGCCGCCGGCCGACCTCGATGGCGACGACGGCCAGGGTGATCGGGATGCCGAGTCTCGTTTCGAGCACCCGATGCAGGTAGGAATTGTCGGGGCTGAAGTACTCCCGATGGTTTCCCTTGAACCCGAGGTCGATGAACACGTAGTCGAGTACGGTCTCGGCGTCGGCGCAGATGGCGGGGGCGCCCTCGGCGAGGCGGTCGAGGTCGGCCTGGATGAGGCCCGGTTCGGGTGGCGCGTCGGCGAGTCCGGCGATCACGTCGGCCACCTCGGCCAGCGAAGGTCCGTTGGGTGCAGCGAACCCCGCCCGAAGCTGGGCTTCGAGTTCAGCCAAAGGGCGCGAGTTGCGGCGCGACGGGGTCACCAAGTCCGGTCCGGTCAGTGTCCCCGGAACATGGGCGACCGCTTCTCCATGAACGCGGCAACGCCCTCGGCGTAGTCGGCGCTGGCGAAGCAGCCCTTGGCCGCGGCTTCCGCCTTGGCAAGGAGGTCGGCCCCATCGGGGCGATGCGACGCCAGATGCGCGGCAACGGCCAGCTTGGTGGCCCGCTGCGTGAGCGGAGCGCGGGTGGCCATGACGGCGGCCTGCTCACGGACGTAGGTCTCGAGGTCGGCCTTGGGGCGGACGTGGTTGACCATGCCCCAGCGGAGTGCCGTCTCGGCGTCGTAGATGTTGCCGGTGTAGACGATCTCCTTGGTGACCGCCGGGCCGAGCAGGTCGATGATCTTGGCGGTCCCTGCCGGCGAGTAGCCCAGGCCCAGCTTGGCCGGTGGAAGGGCGAAGCGGGCGTCGTCGGCGGCATAGCGGATGTCGGCACTCAGCGAGATGGCCAGTCCTCCACCGACACAGACCCCGTGGATCATGGCCAACGTCGGCTTCGCCAGCGTCTCGATGGCGGCGTAGCCCAGGGCGGTGGCCTGGTCGTAGGTCGTCGCCGACCCGCCGGTGCGCACTTCGTTGAACTGGCTGATGTCGGCGCCCGCGACGAAGGCCTTCTCGCCTGCGCCGCGAAGGATGATCACCCGGATGTCGTCGTCATCCTCGAGTTCCTTGCACAGTGGCGGGAGCGCCTGCCACATGCCGACGGTCATGGCGTTGCGTCGAGCCTCGTGGTCGAAGATGAGCCAACCGATGGCGCCATCTCGTTCGATACGAACTTCGGCGGTCGGCGTTTCTGAGGAGGCGGGCACCGTTGCTGTCACTGCGCCAACCTAGCGATCCATCGGCGGGCGTGCCAGCGCACCGATTCTGAAGCGGCGATTCTGGCGCAGCACGGGCGAGCGGGGTGAGTGGTACCTTCGGGATTCGTGTCGACGACGAGGACGTGGGAGTTCCTGCACACCGCGCGGGCCGTATGGCTTCGCGCATCGTGGCGGCGACGAACATGCTCCCGAGAACACGATGGCCGCGTTCCAGCATGCTGTTGATGAGGGCTTTCGGTACTTGGAGACCGATGTGCACCTGACTCAGGGACGGCGTCCTCGTGGCTTTCCACGACGTCGGTCTCGAGCGGGTTGCCGGGCTTCCGGGAGCCATCGCCGACTACACCTGGGCCGAACTGGAGCGAGTCGAGCTGGGTGGAGGCCACGGCATCCCTCGCATCGAGGATCTGTTCGCCGCGTTTCCGACCGCCCACTTCAACATCGAGCCGAAGTCCGACGCTGCCGTTGCTCCGCTGGCGGGAGTTCTCCTGGCCCGCAACGCTGGTGAAGCGGGTGTGCATCGGATCGTTCAAGGATGCTCGCATCGAGACGGCCCGACGGCTGCTCGGGCCGGAGCTTGTGCACGTCACCAGGTCCGATGGCACTGGCACGTCTGGGCACCCGAAGCCTGACCGCGGCCGGGCGTCGACAACCGAGGAGTTCGGTGCGGTGCAGATACCGCCGCGCCTCGGCAAGGCGAGGCTTACGGCGGCCCAGGTCGAGCGCTACCACGACATGGGCCTGCAAGTGCATGTGTGGACCATCAATGACGAGGTCGAGATCCACCGCTTGTTCGACCTTGGCGTCGACGCGGTGATGAGCGACAAGGTCGCGTTGTTGAAGTCGGTGCTGAGCGGTCGCGGCCACTGGCCGTGACGAGCTACTCGGCCGGGTCGGCGAACTCCGGGCGGGCGCTTCTCGAAGAAGGCCTTGACCGCCTCGACCTGATTGGGCGATCCGATGAGTTCCGCGGATCTCGGTTCGCTCCTGGGCGAACCCCTCGGCGACGCTCGACCTTGGGAGCGGCGTTGAACAGCCGCTTCGCAGCCCGGATGGCTTCGGGCGACTTGGCGGCGATCTCGCGGGCGAGCTCCATGGCGGCGGCATGAGGATCATCGGCGAGCCTCGTGGCCAGGCCGATCTGCACCGCTTCGTTGCCGTCGACCATGCGACCGGTGAACGTCAGCTCCTTGGCAACGTCGAGCCCGACGATGTTGACGAGGGCCTGCGTCCCGGTCATGTCCGGGATGAGACCCCAGCGCGACTCGAGCACCGACATCTTGGCGTTGGGGGCGATGATGCGAATGTCGGCACCGAGCGCCAACTGGATCCCTCCGCCCAGCGCATGACCGTTGATGGCCGCAATGACCGGCACCGGCAGGGTGGTCCATCCGTAGACCGCCTGTTGGCCGAAATGCGTGATGCGGCCTTCGTCCGCGGCGGTGATGTCGCCGACGCTCTCGCCGCCCTCGCCCGCCATGCCCTGGAAGCTCGCGAAGTCGAGGCCGGCGCAGAACGAGCGGCCCTCGCCGGAGAGGACGACGCAGCGCAGTGTCGGGTCGTTTGCCAGCTGTTGAGCGGTTTCGACCAAGGCGGCGAACATGCCCCGATCGAGGGCATTCATCTTCTCCGGGCGGTTGAGGCGCACATCGGCGATGCCGTCCTCGCGATAAATGGCGATGCGATCGTTCATGGCCGAACCCTACCGCGGTGGTCTGAATCGGGGCGATCTCGATAGAGGGCGATCCCGATACGGACAGTGGCGACAGCCGTTCTCGCAGCAGTAGCCCCTTGCGGTCGAGGCCGCGCTGGTCATCACGAAGAGACCGGAGACCGGATCGAGGTAGCCGAGGTCGCCACGGTCGACCGCAGCATCGTGGGCCTCCTGCTGAGCGGACTGCCGAACGGCATCGTTGGGCGTGGCTCGGGCATCGTCCAAGTGTCTCACCTGAAACCCTTGACAGCGCTGATTGCGATGCATAGCTTGTGGCCCGTACCGGCAATGTGACGAGCGTCACCGCCCACAGCGTCGGGGGTACAAACGGGGGATTACATGAGCCGGCAGCCGAAACGCTGCCGGCTAGTGCGTTTTGGCCACAGCTCGATTTCGGGGATCTGCGGCAACGGCATCTGTGGACAACATCGGCAATACACAGGGTTTCCCATCTGGTAGCCCACAGGGGTGATGGCTTAGGTTCATGGCATGGCCCGCTTCCTTGTCACCCTCGCAGAACAGCAGACCGAGCAGATCGACCAAGCCGACGCCTACCAGCAGGAAGGCCCCTTCACCACGTTCTTCGCCGTCCCGAACGAGCGCCAGGTCATCGATTCCTGGAGTGTTCGCCTCGCCAGCTTCCGCACCGCCGACATCACCGCCATCCGTCGAGTCACTCCCCTTCCCCTTCTTGAGGTCAGCATGAGCAAGAATCCGGTCCTTCTCGTCCACGGTTTCACCACCTCTGCCCGCCGAACCTGGGCCGAGCCCGGCTGGATCGACCTCCTCCGCGACGCCGGCCGTGAGGTCATCGCGGTCGATCTGCTGGGACACGGTGACGCCGACAAGCCGCACGATCCCGAGGCCTACGAGCAGGTCGAGGCCCTGGTCGCTGCTGCGTTGCCCGGCTGAGGGTCAGGTGGATGCCGTCGGCTACTCGGCCGGGGCGCGGATCGTGCTCTACCTGGCGTCCCAACAGCCGGAACGGTTCGGCCGGATCGTTGTCGGCGGGGTCGGCAAACGACTGCTCGAAGACCGAACCGAGAACCCGATCCTCGACGCGCTCGAAGGACGGGGCGATGCCGAGGACATGGTGGGCCAACACTTCGTTTCGTTGGCCAACAGCGACGGCAACGACCCGCTGGCCCTTGCCGCGTTCGTCAAACGCAAGGCCCCCGATCTCGGACTCGACGAGCTGGCCAAGGTCACCGCTCCCACGCTGGTGATCATCGGTGACAAGGACTTCGCCGGTCCCGGCGAACCTCTGGCCGAGGCGCTGCCGAACGGCACGCTGCTCACCCTCAAAGGCGTCGACCATTTCGGCCTACCCAAAGCCTTCGCCTTCCTCGAAAAGGGTCTCGACCACCTCGGCGCCGCCCCCTTCTGACCCGCAGCAGGTCGCGGAGTGTGACCCGAGCACGACCCAACTGCAAGACCCGCCCGCCTCACCCTCGAACTGCAAGCCCGCCAGCTCCTGTGGTGGGGTGAAGGGCTTGCAGAACGGGGGTGAGGGGGCTGGGGCTTGCAGAACCGATGGGGCGGGACGAGGGACAGCGGGCGAGGGAAGCTAGGGGCGGGGTTTCGGCGGGCCGGCTTGGGTGAATCGAGTGCCTTCGGGGTCTTGCGCCCACGGCGCCGGCTGCTCCCAGGCGTCGTCGAAGACGAGCTCCTTGATGGGGCGCCGGCGCACCGGGCCATGGTTGCCCTGCGGTTTCCCGAGCGGGATGGTGGCGGCGATGGTGACGTCGTCGGGGATGCCGACGAGTTCCCGCAGTTCGGCCTCGACCATGCGATGCCAGCCGGTCATCACTCCGCCGTAGCCGAGCGCGCGGGCGGCGAGCAGAAGGTTCTGGCAGGCGGGGAAGATCGAGGCGCCGTCCTGGAAATCGCGGTGTCGTCCTCGGATGCAGCCGAGCACGACCACTGGGGTTTGTTCGAAGTGGTCGACGAAGTGCTGCATCGCCCGAGCGGTACGCGCCTTGGGGCTGTCCTCGGCCGCTCCGCTCCCCTGGTCGTAACCGTCATCGCTCCGCTTCTCGGACCAGCCCTTGCGGAATGCCTCGCCGAGGAGCGCCTTGGCCTGGACGGCGACCGGCCCGTCGCGCAGCACGACGAACCGGAAGTTCTGACGGTTCGATCCCGTCGGAGCCCGGGTCGCCGAGAACATCATCGTCGACAGGTCTTCGTCGGGAATCGGATCCGACGTGTAGCGCCGAATGGAGCGGGTGGTGGCCAATCCCTCGAGCAGTTGGACCGGAGCGAACACGGTCGATTCCGCGTGGGGTGAAGGGGGGTCTTGAATCACCGGGACACGATCGCACGGATGCCGGTACTGGACCAGCCAGCCCAACTTGGCAGCCACTAGGGTCGGCCGATGCTCGATCCGCTCGACGACTACCTCATTCATCAGGCCCCGATCCCGGTCGCGCTCTCCCCCATGGGCGCCAACGCCTACGACCGGTACTTCTTCAACGGCTATCCGACCGACCCGTCGCTCGCCGGGACCGACGGTGTCACGTTCTTCGCGGTGGCGCTCGGCCTCTATCCCAACAAGGGCATCATCGACGGGGCGTTCAGCGCGATTGTCGGTGGTGATCAGGTGTCGGTCTTCGGGAGCGAGCGGGCGCCGACCGATCGCCGTCGAACCATCGCCGGACCAGTACGGGTCGAGGTCGTCGAACCGATGCGAGTCTTCCGGGTCATCGTCGACCATCCCGATCTTTCGGCCGACGTGCTCTACCGCTGCCGCACCGCCGCCATCGAGGAGCCGCGCTTCTTCGACTACAGCCTCAGCCTCGGCGGGGTGTTCGACTACACCCGCTACACCCAGTTCGGCGAGTGGTCGGGAACGATCGAATGCGACGGGCAGACGACCGCGGTCGAAGGCTGGCGCGGCTGCCGCGATCGTTCGTGGGGAGACCGAGGTTCGGCCAACGGTGCGCCGCCGAAGGACCCCCAGTTCTTCTGGCTCTGGGCGCCGCTGAGTTTCGACGATGGAGCGATGCACTGCGACGTGAACGAACGAGCCGACGGCGAACGATGGCACGAGGGCGCGTTCGCCGCTCCCCTCGTTGGCGATGCAGACCCATGGCGGGGCTCGGTCGAGACCTTCAAGGGGCTGCACTATCAGTTGACCTACGAGCCTGACACGCGCTGGCCGGCTGCAGCCGCGCTGCAGTTCGAAACCTGGCGGGGTGCACCGGTGAACGTTGACCTCGAGACGGTTGGGCGCTTCCAGATGAAGGGGCTCGGCTATGGCCATCCCGCTCGCCGGCACGGCCAGTGGCTGGGCGAATCGGTTTCCGGGAGCGATCGCATCCGGTTGGCCGACGTCGATCCGCACGACCGGTCCAACTTGCACGTGCAGCAGATCGTGCGTGCAACCGATGGCACTCGCACCGGCGTCGGCGTCCTCGAGCTACTTGCGCTCGGCCGACACGGGCCTTCGGGTTTCTGACTCCAGGGTCGATGGCGTTGACGTCCCAGAGACCGCCTCGGAGTCCTTGGCCCGGCCTGCTCGGCTGAGCTTGGACTGGGCGGTCGTGTGAAGCGTGACGCCGACGCCGGCGATCAGCAGGATGTCGCCGATGCTGAACACGTTGGCCAGCGGTAGCGGAGCCGGCCAGGCGAAGATGTCACCGAGGATCGCGAGGTTGGCGTCTTCGACCGTCGTCGAGTTCTGGAACTCGGTGTCGCTGTGCGACCTGCCGGCTGCCTCCAGCGCTCCGGCTCGAGCCGGCATGATGCCGTCGTTGGCGGCGATGGCGGCCAGGTTCATGACGCCGCCCACGACGATCAGCCACATCCCGGCCATTCGGCGATTGGCGTAGAGGAACACGACGGCGAGCGCGTAGCTCACGAGATGCAGCCCCGCGGCGATCGATTCGGGGAGGTCGGCCGGGAAGATGTTGATGATCCCGATCTGCAGGCCCATCGCGCCGGCGACGGCCCAGGAATGGCGGGCGCGGAGCGTGCCGAGTCGCTGCAGCGACCCGCCGAACAACGGCACGGACAGGAGAACGAGAACGAACGCTACGACAATGATCATCCTTGGCTCCGTGTCTTGGTCGAGGAGAAGAGTTGATCGGCACCGCGGTCGAGGAAGCTGACCAACTCGGCGGGAAGCAAGGGCTGGCTGATGACGTACCCCTGCACTTCATCGCACCCCAGCTCGCGCAACGCGGCCAGGCAGGCGAGGTCCTCGACGCCTTCGGCGATGGTTCGAAGACCGAGGTTGTGCGCCAACTCGATGATCGAACGAACGATCATCGCCTCCTCGCTCCGTTGGACGAGGGGGATCACGAAGGACTTGTCGATCTTCACCGCGTCGAGCTCGAGCGACCTCAGATTGACGAGGGATGAGTACCCGGTGCCGAAGTCATCGATGGCGATGCCGACGCCCATGCGGCGAAGGTTGGCGATGACGATCGCCGCGCGATGCGGGTCTGACATCAAGGCGTTCTCGGTGATCTCGAGCTGGAGCAGGTGGCTTGGTACGTCGAACTCCTCGAACAGCGCAGCAACACGGTCCGGGAAACGGAGGTCGTGGCAGCTCCGAGCCGAGAGGTTGACGGCGATCGGCACCTCGATGCCTCGGTCGCGCCATTCACGAAGCTGCGCCATGGTCGTACGCAGCACGTGCTCGGTGATGAGGTTGATCAGGTCGGTCTGTTCGACGTAGGGCATGAAACGACCGGGCGGCACGTCGCCGCGGGTCGGATGGTTCCACCTCAGCAGCGCTTCGACTCCGCTGATCGAATCGTCACCCAGCTCGACCTTCGGTTGATAGACGAGATAGAGCTGGTCGTTCACCAACGCATCGGCGAGATCCGCCATGAGCGACAGGCGACCGACTCCCGTGGTCTGGAGCTCCTCGTGGAAGACGTGGACGCCGACCCCAGCCGTCTTCGCCTCGTACATTGCGAGATCGGCCTTGTTCAGAAGATCCGAGACCTCATGGCCGTGCGTGGGGTGGAGCGCCACCCCGATGCTGGCGCCCACTGCAAGCGGTACGCCCTCGATGATGATGGGTTCGCACAGTGCAGCGTGCACCCGCTCGGCCGCCTTGGTGGCCGATTCGACATCGGGGATGCCGGCGAGCAGCACGGCGAACTCGTCGCCCCCGAGCCTGGCCACGAGGTCCGTCGGGCGCTTCGCCAGCACCAGGCGTCGTGCCACTTCCTTGAGGACCTGATCGCCGTAGTGGTGACCCAGCCGATCATTGATGCCTTTGAACCCGTCGAGGTCGATGTGAAGCAGCGCGTAGGGCCGAGTTGCGCCCTCGTCGCCTTCAGCTTCTCCAAGGGCCACGACCGACCGCTCGAGGAAGTAGCGACGGTTGGGAATGGCTGTCAGTTGATCGTGGGTTGCTTCGTGGCGGTTCCTCAAGGCCATCGACGAGCTGCGGAAGATGACCCAGATGGTCACGAGAAGAAGTGGTAGCAGCAAAAGACTCTCGATCGAGATGACCACGGCAATGGGGGCCAACGAGAGGAGCATGCCGTCCATGCCGAGATTGACGCCCATGGCATCACGCACGATCTTCACCACGGAGACCTGCTGGTGGAGGGCCATGGCAATGCACGTGAACACCGAGTTCAGGATGAACGCGACGCCCGCGCTCAGGAGCGCGCCTGCCACCCACACCGGTGAGACTCCTTCGCCACGGGCAAGCTCGAGCGGGTCGGCGAGCACGTTGAAGATGCCGACGCCGACAGCAAGGGAAAGCGCCGTCTGCGAGGCGTTGAAGAGCATCTTCACGAACCCTTTGCCATCGAGCAGTTCCGCAATCGCGCACGACACGAACATGACGAACGTTCCGCCGATCGGGGGGGCGAGAAGCAGCAGCGCGAAAGCGAACGTCCAGGATGCGGTTACTTCTCCCCCGTCGCCGGGGCTCAACCACGCCAAGGGCCGCAGCTCGGCCAACGCGACCAGCAAGGCGAAGCACACGAAGACGAGTGGGCGTTCACCCAGGTAGCTGTCGACAGGAGTCCGAAGCGCCAAGGAAACCAGGAGCGCGAGGGCTGACCCGATGACGCTCACGAGGTAGATGGGGAAGCTGAGGCGCTTGGTCATTCCTTGTTCCGGTGATTGTGGTGCGGCGGCTCGGCCGTCGCACGATCGCTCGGGTGACGGCCGCTCTGTCATAGATCGGCAGCTTCTGCCGGTTCCTAACGCAATCGACACCCGATGTTTCCACCGGGTGTCGAGTCGGCCGATCGGATCGGCATGGGTGAGTTCCCTAGGCGGGAAGAATCACCACTTCAGAGGCGCACCGAGGGAGGCAACGAGGCCGGCCAGGGTGACGACTGCGGTGGTGGCATTGACGGCAAACTTGGTCTTGAAGTTCATGATGGTTCCTTTGTGGTTTCGTTTACTTGGCTTACGGATGGCTGAACGTGAACTAGCTCTTGCAGTGAGGCGTGCGGATTACCACTTGCGGGGGGCGCCGAGTGACGCCACCGCAAGCATCAAACTGGCGACCGCAGTGGCTGTCCTGCCATAGCTGAGACTCCGAACTCGATTCATGTGTGCTCCTGGTTGTGATGGTTGCTGTGCCGCTGACCAATACATCGACAGCGCCGCGCTGGAGCTGGATGGGCTCAACTGCTCTCCGACGCTGAGCACGCTCACCCAACGTGCCATCGCTCTACGCCACGCGGAACCAGCCGGCGATGCTGTAGCGGGATCGCTGCGCCGGGCGCACCTCGTGGGGCACGTCCTCGCTGAGAAAGATCACCAGCCGACCGAAGTGGGGAGCGACGGTTCGGACGACTGCACTCTCGTGAGCGGCAAGTCCCTCCGGTTGGTACAGCACGAGCGAACCGCCGTCGTCCTCGGTCCAGTCACGGTTGAGGTAGAGCACCGTCGACACCCGCCGGCTTCTCCGACCGCGGAACGCGTCGAGATGGCGGGCGTAGAAACCGCCGGCCGGATACCAGGCGACGTGACACTCGTAGTCGAACAGGCCGAGGAACAAGCTTCGGTTGAGTTCGATTCGTAGCGACTCGATCCAGGTGAAGTACCAGCGGGTGTCGTCGTCATCGGGATCGAGCCAGACGATCCTGTCGTTGCGTAGCGACTCGTGGAGCCGGTGGTCGTCTCGCCCGACGCCGCCCAGGGCGAAGGCATCGATCGGGTATCGCTGCGCTCGAAGGGACAACGAATCGAGGACTTCGGCCGGCAACGCATCGTCGAGCACCACCAATCCGTGCGTCTGCAGGCCGTCCACGATCTGTGCTGCTGCGTCGGCGGTGATCCGGGCCGCTTCCTCTGCGGTCATGTCGGGAGCGTACCGAGCGCCTCGGCTACGCTGACCGACGATGAGCGACCGAGACGAGGATCCAGCGAACAGCGCACTCGTCACTCATTTCCCAACTGCCCGAGAGCGAGCATCTCGAGAGCGGTCAGATCGGGAACGCGCGGATCGACAGACAACGCAGCTTCGGCACGTGATCGGCGAGGTGCTTCGTGAAGAACGACTGCGCCAAGGACGGACGCTGCGGGAGGTCGCAGACCAAGCAGCGGTGTCGCTCCCTTACCTCTCGGAGATCGAACGAGGACGCAAAGAGGTCTCGTCGGATCTACTCGCTGCGGTGAACCGTTCGCTCGATCTGCAATTGGCCGACGTCCTCGAACGGGCAACACAACGCTTACGGGCCGGGTCGCAGCGCTTCGACCGTCCGGTGCTGCTGGCCGCCTGAGTCGGCCCGTTCGATCACCTGATCCGCGACCCCGTAGGCCACCGCATGATGGCCAGGCAAAACCAGAGCGCGGTTGGTGTCGATACGGATCTGCTCCAGGGAGCGCCCGGTGTGCCCGGCCAACAGGCCCTCGGCCTGGCTGCGTATTCGAGCCAGTTCAGCAGCTTCGAGCGCAAGGTCGCTCAGCGATCCACGGCTGGTCTCGGTGTGCGGTTGCTGGAGCACGACTCGAGCGTGCGGGAGAAGCGACCGCTTCCCCGGAGCTCCCGCCGCCACGAGGATCGCCGAGGTCGACGCGGCCTGCCCCAGACAGAGGGTGCTCACGTCGGGGCTCACGAACTGCATCGTGTCGTAGATGGCCATCAACGAGCTGAACGAACCGCCCGGCGAGTTCACGTACAGGTGAATGTCCGCCGGTGATTCCGCCGCCAGATGAAGCATCTGCGCCACGACGACGTTTGCGACGCCGTCGTCGATCGGAGTGCCGATCAACACGATTCTCTGTGACAACAGATGGCTGAAGACATCGGCGAACCGTTCGCCCCGCGGGGTCGCCTCGACCACGCTCGGGATCGTGTAGGTACTCATCGGCCTGCGCCCCCCGGGCCGACGTTGCGACTTGCTCGTACCGGAACGAAGTCGTGTATCGCCGTTGCGATGTGGTCGATGAATCCGTACTCGAGCGCCTGCTTGGCATTGAACCATCGATCCCTCCCGACGTCAGCTTCGACCTGTTCGATCGAGTTGCCTGTGTGGCGGGCGATGATCCGTCGCATTCGTGCGAGCGTGTCGAGCAGGTTGGCAGCCTGGATCTCCACGTCGGCCGCTGAACCGCCGAGGCCGGCTGAGCCCTCGTGCATGACAACCTGGACGTTGGGCAGGGCGAAACGCTTTCCCGGCGTACCCGCACACAACAGGATCTGACCCATGCTGGCGGCGAGCCCGAAGGCGACGGTGGACACGTCGTTGGGGATGAGTTGGATGGTGTCGTAGATCGCCAGGCCAGCAAGCACGGAGCCTCCGGGCGAGTTGATGCAGAGGCAGATGTCGGTCTTGGGATCCTCGATGGAGAGAAGCAAAAGTTGGGAGACGATACGATTGGCGCTCTGCTCGTCCACGGCCTCGCCCAGGATGACGATGCGCTGCTCGAGCAGCCGGTCGGGGGCCACGGGCCACACGGGGTGTGCGACAGGGTCGGTCATGAGCGGGCAGTTTGGCGACGGACTCCGACATCCGAAACCGACTCTGCCGCAGGCAGAATCGGAGTCAGGCGTTGTCGAACAGGCGCGCTTAGGTCGTGAGTTCTTCGAGCGTGATCTTGGCACCGTCACCGGGCACGACGATCAGGGAAGGTCGAGAAGGACGGTGAGGCCCTCACGGATCTGCGCCAGAACGAACGTTCCGACGTTGCCACGCGATCCGATGATCCTGCGAGGGGAGATCGCACGGATGTGTTGGCATTGGGCGGCACAGACGACATCGAGTCCGTTGGTGTCGTCGGGTTCGATGGTGATCTCGGAGCCGAAGGGCCTGATGGTGCTCGTGAGCGGGACGACGTGGACGACGGAGGGTTCGGCGTCGAGGATGCGTTGTGCGGTCACGAGGACGGCGGGGTGTCGGAATCCGGCTTCCCTGTCTTCGGGTGTGCCGAGTTCGAGGTCGACGACGTCACCCGAGGTCAGCATCGAGCCAGTTGATCTCGTCGTCTCGTAGCGGGGTGGCGAGGTCGGTGCCTACTCGGTCTTGACGCAGTGCCCGTACGGCGAGGGAGACGGTATTGCCGACGGTGGTGTTGAGTTCGGCTGCGAGGCGTTTGAGCTCGTCGTGGGTGGCGCTGTCGATCCGAACGCTGGTGCTTTGCATGCAAATCAGCATACATCTGCCAGCATGTGGACGGCTACCGGTTTGCAGAAGCGACGATTCCCCAAACATCGGACTGTCCCTGACGCAGCCATCGAGCGAGCCGACCGGAACCATCCAGCTCCCGGAGCGACGCCTTACTCGTGTCGCAACTGCTCGGCCGGGCGCAGCCTCGAGGCCCGCCACCCGGGCAAGGTCGCGATGAGGTTGGCGATGAGAAGGGTCAGCGGTCCTGCCAGCAGCAGCGTCGCAATCGCCCACGGTGGAGCGAACACCAAGGGCGTGTGACCGGCGACGACCCTCCAGCTCAGACGTCCGAGGGCGACGCCAACGGGCATGCCGATGACCGAGAGCAGGGCCGCCTGCCAACCCAGGGCCGACCGGATCCCGCGGCGAACACGGCGAACAGCAACAGCAGCGGTCGCATGTTCTGCAGGTTGGTCGCATCGAGGGGTGGGTCGGGCGGACGCAGGTCGTACAGGTCGGCATTCAGCTGCTCGGAGATGCGCGGCGGTGGACTCTGCCTCGGCATCGGCCTCGAGCGCCACCAGATGCGTCGGCATGACAGGGAGGGTGGCGCTGTCCGCGGTCGCGTCGACGCCCGCGCGGAGCTCGCCCACTTCGGCACCGGCGGGGCGACCTGCTGCGCCCTGGTCACCCAGGCCGGCTCTGACCTGGACGTTCATCGTCGGGCTGGGGAGATTCGAACTCCCGACCTCTTGACCCCCAGTTGGAACTCGGACGTGACGTTGCGTCCGGCCTGCGCGTTCTCAACCCGCTGAGCTGATTACATGCCCCGATTTGTCCACGCCGTGACGTGCAGAGCGCCCAGTCGTGCGGAGAAGACATACATTCTGCATTCGTGGGCGACGCCCGAGCACCGCTCGATGGGGCACCTGCCTCCACTCGAACCTGAACATAACGTTTGCCGTTCATAACGAACTTCGTTATAGTGGTCGAGGTGTTGCAGTCCTTCCGAGACAAAGACACCGAACGGGTCTGGCGACGACAACGATCGAAACGCCTCGACCAACCCACCCAGCGCGCCGCCCTTCGCAAGCTCCTGATCCTGGACGCCGCCGACCAGATCAGCGACCTGCGAGTGCCGCCCGGAAACCGCCTCGAGAAGCTGAGGGGCGATCGAGCCGACACGTACAGCATTCGCATCAACGACCAGTGGCGCATCTGCTTCCGGTGGACGACTGCCGGGCCCGAAGACATCGAGATCGTGGACTACCACTGACAGGAGATCGACATGACCACACCCACCATGGAACCCATCCACCCCGGCGAAGTCTTGATGCTCGAATACCTCGAGCCACTCGGTGTCACCCAACACCGCGTCGCCGTGGCCATTGGTGTGCCGCCACGCCGAATCAACGAGATCGTGCACGGCAAACGCGGCATCACCGCCGACACGGCCCTTCGACTCGCCCGGTACTTTGGCACCAGCGAACGGTTCTGGCTGAACCTACAGAGCCGCTACGAGATCGAAGTCGAACGAGACCGCCTGGCCGCAGCACTCGACCAGATCGAGCCACTCGTCATTGCCTGACCTGCCGCTGATGCATGGCCATGCCAGGATCGTGAGCAGACCGACGATCCCGTCTCACCGTGAGCATCAGCGGCCGTCGTTCGGCCGACCGCGCCTCGTCAGCGCGAGCGTGCAGTCAGGCGCACCGGCAGGTCGGCGAAACCTCTGATCGCTGCTGAATCGGTTCGAACCGCGCCAGGCAGAACGTCGATCGAGCTCACACGTTCGGCGAGGCTCCGGAACACCGCTGCCCCTTCGAGCCGAGCGAGTGGTGCCCCGAGGCACAGATGGATCCCCGATCCGAACGCAAGATGCGCCGACACGTCTCGATCGATCCGGAACCGATCGGGATCGTGAACACAGCGCTCGTCACGGTTCGCAGCGCCGTACAGCACCACGATCGATCGCCCGTCGTCGGTCCGGCGCAGGAAGAACCGCACCGGCGCATCGAATCGGAGTATCTCCTCCACGGTCGAAGGCGCTAGATCGGCTCGGGTCGTCGAGGAGCGCTTCGAACTGGTCGACGTTCGCGGCGAGCGCGGCGATGCCGTTACCGATCATGTGAACTGTCGTGTCGAGGCCGGCGATGATGATCGACGCCAGCGCGATGAAGGGTTCGTCATCCTCGAGACCGTCATCGTCGCCGCCGGCGAGAATCGCCTCGGCGAAGCCGCCTGGCCGAACGGTGGCGAGGCCTTCGCCGAACGCCCACACGAGGAACCTGCCGATCTGCTCCTCGGCGTCCGGCGGCGGATCGGGTGCGCCGAGCCGGAACGAGGCTCCGCCCACACTGTTGCCTCTGCCGGGAGATCGAGTCCGAGCCACTCGCTCATCACCCTGACCGGGATAGGGCGAGCCAGTGCCCTCATGACGTCTCCACCGCCGGCGTCGACGAACTCGTCGACCAGTTCCGTCGACCACCGTGTCGATCATCGCTGACATCTCGTGCGATCGCGCGCGGCGTGCACCACCGCTGCACGGCTCGGCGAACACGGGTGTGGGCCGGCGGGTCGTTCTCGATGAACGTGGCGCGCCTGCCACGGCCTGGTCGATCGGGAGCCACTGCACCCCGAGGCCGGAGCGGTAGGTGCCGTGGTCGCGCAGCACCATGCGAGCCACGTCGTGGCGAGCAGCGAGCAGCACACCACGACGAGGAACCGCGACGAGATCGTCCTCGTTGTCACGGAGCCGCCGGTAGAAGGGATACGGATCCGCCAGGTGTGCAGCGATGAAGGGGTCGTCCTCGTCGGCCATCGTCGCACGCTACTCGGCGTTCAGAGCGCGATCGCCCGGAGACCACCCGATGCAACGTCATCGCGCCGCACGCAGTGCTTCGCGCTGTTCCCCGCCGACTAGGTGTCTGACCGGGATGCTGGGCGCTTGGTTGCCTTCACCACTTCAGCGAGAACCCGTCGATCGTTCGCTTCGAGCCCCACATACCCAGGAGCAACCCGAAGCAGCGCCCTGCGGTCTGGGCGATCGACGCGAGCATGCGCCCCCTACCGGTTCCCCCGAGACTGCCCACGGGTGACGGCCAGGCCACGCAATTCCGGCGAGCGCGTCGAGTTCCGCAAACTCCTGGCGACCAGCGCACACCGGCTACACGCCATCGACGCTACCTGGCTCGACCGAACGTGCTCCACGCAGCTGTACCGCTACGACTTCGACGGCAGGGATTTCACACCCTGGCCCGACACGTCGGGACGATGGATCAGCCAGGAGGCGGTCGAGCCGATTGCAGTCACAGCAATGAGCGACCTCGTTGTCGCCCACCTCGAGGCGCGGATCGAACTCCGTCTGATACCTGATCTGTGGCCTCTGGTCGAGCTGGTGAAAATGGTCGGTAGGACTTCAGCTGCGTTCGCCTCGTCAACGCCACCCCGCCCGCTATCGACACGCAGTAATCCGTCGTCAATCGTTGGACAGCCCGCCACTTCGGCCCGAGCGTGATGTCAAACTTTCACGGGCTTGGGTCCGCCGCTTTCCGTCACGGCGAACGAGCCGTGGAGTCAGCTGCGAGATCGCATGATCTCGACGCCGTCGCCCGTGCAGCGGTCGAGAGCCTCGGCCCTGCCGGTCATCGCCATGATCAAGTCAATTCCCGGGCCAGCGACTTCGGGACCTTCGCCCCAGGCGAAGTCTCCGTCGGTCGCTCGCAACGACAGCCCCTCAGTCCGCTTCTTCGCCTGCAACGGCTTGCCTTGCTTCACATACATCGGGCCCAATTCGGTGACGTGCGCCGACGGGTGTTCACCATGATCGCCCAGCGCCCGGCGGATGTCCTCGCCATGACACATGAACTCGCCAAGCGCCACGTGGTTCAGCATCTTCGGTGTGGTGGGAGTCTGGATCGACGATTCGAGCTTGTCGATCATGGGACCCTGTTCACCCAAGTACTTCTGCAGGTCGCCATCGACAACCTTCTGAAAGTTGAAGCCGGTGGCGATCATGCGCCTCATGAAGTTGGGCAGCGTTTGGTTGCTGAGTGCGGTCAGATGAGCCACCAGGTGTTTGACAGTCCAAGGGTCACAGACTGTCGACGCTGTCCAGGACTCGCTGGGAATAGTGCGCAAGTACTCGACGAGTTCCTCGCCTTCAGCCCGGGTCATCGCTCGTACATCAGCCATCTCGGCCCCCTTGTGATTCGTGCTCCATACACCGACGTCCGTCGTCAGGGTCCCAGAGTACGTGCATTGATGGCCATCTCTCGACCGACTGACAACAGACGGATGGGGGTCGAAGCGTCTCCGACGTTCCGTGCGATGACGGTGAGAGCGAACCGCCGGGTAGTTGGACCGAGGTCGGCGAAGAGCTCGGCGCCGGTCGGTGGGAGCCGCCCGAGAACGACAACAGAATCACCGAACCGACCCGGGAACAGCCGCTCGGTATCGGCCGAAGTGGAGCCCGTCTGCTGGAAGCCCTCGCGCCCAGCCCAACCGGCCGGTCTCCACGCCATCGCGCTGGCCACGAGCTGGAAGAACAACGTCCGAGGCCCCCAACCCGGATGCTCCCGGCGCAACTCCACGATCAACGCCTCGACCTCGGCCGGCATCTGATGCGGACACGAATCCGGCCAAGGTGATCGATCGGCTAGACCAGCCAGACCCCGCCAAGAAGACATACATTCTGCATACACGCCACGGCTCCGGACTCCTTGCGATCCCTGGGGACTGAACTCAAGAGAACGCCCGTCGAGCACGTGTGCGCCTCAGATGGTCGTGGTCGGAATCGAGCTCGTCAGCGGTTGCCTGCTCGATCGATGACGGCCTCGACAGCAGCGGCCAGCGGGGAGAGTTCGTTCTCGACCACATCGACGACGACAGCGTGGTCGGAGTCGAAGTACCGGTGGGCGAGGTGGTCACGCATTCGGGCGATCGCCCGCCATGGAACGGTCGGCTCCGTGTCGAGCAGCGCCGAGTCGATGCCCTTCACTGCCTCCCCGATCTCGATCAGACGAACCCGCACGGCGTCATAGACGATCCCCTGATGAAGACCGCCGTGAGTCAAATGATCGTTGATCGCCTCGATCGCAGCGAGAATGTCGGCCAGGCGGGAGGCATCCTGGCGGCTCACAAGGGCACAGCCTCGGCCAGAACTTCGTCACGAAGCCGGGCGCGTAGGGTCTCAGGCGTGCCGACGTCGACGGGCACACCCAACGCGGCCTCCAGTTCTGCGCCGAGCAGGAGCACCTCGAACGGACGTGTGCCCGGCTCGAACTCGACGATGAAGTCGAGGTCGCTGGCAGCGTGGTCGTCGCCCCGCGCAACGGAGCCGAACAGCGCAATCGACCGACCGTGATGGCGCGCCGTTATGGCCTTGATCTCGTTGCGACGAGCCTCAACCATTTCTCGGAGCGGAGTCCGGCGCACGTCGGTCACGCCTCAGAGTGTAGGTCCGCCAGCGACGAGCGTCGGCGAAGGCGCTCCGGGCCTTCGCCAACCCACGAGGTTTCGGCCGATCCCGAGCTTCGAGCGATCACCGCTGATGGGCCGTGCTGGTCCCGAGCGGCGTCGCCTGCGACGGTGAAGTGTCATGCCGATGGGTGGACCCCATCGGCCCCGAGGGCAGGCCCTCCCCTCTTCGGCCTCACGACCGACGACCAGGCTGCTGCTGCCTTCGAGTCCGTGGAAGCGGCGGAACGGTCCGCTGAACCCTGGGAATGTCAATGTTGGCGCCTGGAACGTCGGTGACGACTTCGCCCGCAACTATCTCCGGTTCCGTTGCGAGACCCGGATCGGTATCGCTGTGCCTCGTCCGTTGGCGTTTGTGACGGTCGACATTGCTGTGTAACGCCATCCGCCGGCGTGTCCGTTGGGGCCTCGTGCGGTCTTCGGTAGTTGGTCTGCGCCGCCCGAGGCTCGGACCGGTCAGACCATCGAAGTTCTGCTGCCCGTACCTCCCGAGGTGTAGGCAGCGAGGTCGGCGGCGGGTGGGTTGGGTTCTTGCTGTTCCTTCCCTGGCTGCCCGTCGTCGTAATGGTGGCCAGCGACTGGTCCAGGTCTGAGAATCTGCCCCGTGGGTCCTCGCTGGCCACCAACTACCACCGATTGTCGCCGTCGAGGGTTTCTGCTGAACTGCTTGTCATCAGCGACCCCCAGCCGCATGCCATTGCGAGGTCAGATGCGGTACACCGCTCGTGGGGCAATGGGTGCGACGCCTGGGAACTGACGACAGCGCAGAGCCTCGCCGTCGTGGCCGAGATGATGCCGCCAGCCACGTCGGAAACGCCGCACATGCACGAGCGAGCCAGCCAGTTCTTCTACGTCCTGTCCGGGGAGCTGACCGTGAAGTTCGTTGACGCTGAGATCGTTGCTTCAGCGGGCCAGGTGTCTCGGTTCCCGCCGGCGTGGCGCACCAGGCAATCAACAACAGCGCAGAACGTGTGGAGTTCCTAGCCACGATCGCCGGTCCCAGCAATGTGGGCGACAAAATCGACTTATAGGTACCGCCCGGGCGATGACGCTCACCTTGTGAGCGGGGCCATCGGTCGGTTGTCGTTTGGTCGAAGGGTGTCGCCTACTGCTTGACGCCCTCTTCAGGTAGTGGCAGTGAGCGGACGTGCTCAGCGAGCGTGCGGGCGGTGGCGAGCATCTCGGCGATCATCGCTCGCAGCTCAGCGGCCGCGACCTCGAGCCGATCGAGTCTCTCGCTGTAGGTGGGTTCTGTGGTTGTGGTCAGGTCGTTTGCCTCCGGTTGGTGTACCGGTTGGCGTACAGACCGAACATGCTGTCCACTGGCCCAGGGCCTCCGCAGGCCGTTTACCTGCGGAAACTCTGTTCGGGCTGGGGAGATTCGAACTCCCGACCTCTTGACCCCCAGTTGAAGTTCGACCGTGACGTTGCGTCCCGGCCACCGCGTTTACAGCCCGCTGAGCTGGGATTACACGTCACGGTTCATCCACCCCGTGAAGTGCAGAGCGCCCAGTCACGCCAAGAAGACATACATTCTGCATACACGGGTCGGGCTCGACCACGTGAGGACGGAGGTGATGTTAATAGCACGACGCAGTACCTCGCCGATGGCCGCCGAGCGGCCGCACGACGGCGAGTGTTCTACGAAATCGGCGGAGCGAAGTGTGCGCCTGATCCGTCGACCTGGCGGGCGATTACGCCGAGATCTTCGCCGCGTACTTGCGCTGGGCGGCCTGCTTGGACACGCCGAGCATCGCTCCGATCTCCGACCATGATCGATCAGCCTTGCGAGCATCGCGGATCGCGTCGAGCAACGCCGTGTCGATGTCGTCTCGCTGTTCGGCAAGTTCTGCGATGGTCCGAAGTGCTGCGGTCTTCGCCTCGACCAGGTCATCGGCGTCAACCCCTTCGGCCCAACGTTCGAGCGCGTCGGCGCGCTGTGCACGTGTCGTCATGGTGTCCACCAACCTTTCAGGAACTTGGATCGGGCCGGCATCGCATGGATGATCGCGACGCCATCGGCGTCATCGACGACGCCGACTTCCAACGGCTCGCCGTTCGCGGACGGTCCGATGAACATCGTGACGTCGGCATCGTCGGTCTCGAAGCCTCGCCAGTGGTGTCGCAGTGCATGGAGCATGTCGTCATCGGAGACACCGTGCTTGCGGGCGCTCGCCTCGATGTCCACTCGATCAGGCTACGCAGTGGAGCGCTCATCGTCAACATCTGTTGACGACGGTCGCTTGAAGTGTTGCGATCGGCCCGCACATCGCCGGATATCGGGCGGCGCCGGCAGGCTACGCTGTGGGCCTCGTTGGCCTAGTGAGAGTGGGCGATCATGGCGACTCACGACATCAAGATCAACGGTTCTCGGCTGGTCTTTGATGATGAGGGAAACGGCGAGCCACTGGTATTCCTCCACGGTTCGATGGGGTCCGCCTCGTACTGGGACGTTTTGGTACCTCTGTTGCTCAGCGATTTTCGCTGTCTCCGTCTGGAGTTCCCAGGCCATGGGCGCTCCGACCGCTCGCCTACCGCGTCGTACGAAGTCGAAGACCCGGTCGACGTAGCGATCCAGTTCGTCGCTGAAGTGACCGGCCCGTGCATCGTGGTCGGTGCCTCAGCAGGTGCCGGCACTGCGTTCGGCGCGGCCACGCGCCGGCCTGACCTCATACACGGGATCTACAGTGACGATGCTTATCCGGGCATCTACACCGGTTCGTGGATCGGGAGCAGCCCGTTCGTGAACCTCTTCCGTGTGGTAGGAGCAGTTCTTCGATCGATGCCGCCTGGTTTCTCAATCGCTGAATACGCTGCAGCGCTTGGCCGGACTCAACTCGGTCCGGGGACCATGTTCGACCTCCGAGGACCCGAGTTCGTTGCTTTCTTCGCTCGGCTCACAGCATCGACAGATCCTGCATTCTTCGATGTTGTCACGAGTCCGGATCGCTTTTGGACCGATGATGAGGTAGCCGCCGTCGTACGCGGGCTCCGCTGCCCGGTGCACATAGCGTACGGCGATTCCGGTCAGGGATCGCTCGTCCCGGTCGCGCAGATCGACGCCCTCGCCGCAGCCGGCGTCGACGTAAGCCGGACGCATTTCCCGGGAGCCGGCCACGCAATCAGCCCAGAGTTCCCCGCCAAGAGCCAGGCCGACATTCGAACGTTCGTTGAACGCGTTCGCAACTGAGACCCCCGCCCGGTAACGGCCCTTACCGGCCGCCCCTTGACGGCGGCAAGCAGAACCAGTCGTAACGTCCCGAACACCGGCCGGACGCAACTCGAGCGGCAGTCAATTCGCCGGGCGCCAGTGCCGATGCTGGTGTCGCAACACCATCCGCCGTCGTGATCGAACCCGATCGGCCAGGCCTCGGAACCGCGGGCTCGGCCGCGCTGTCGTTCTCTACTCGAGCCATCCGGAGGGACCAAGTGCACCGATCACTCGCTGGCGACGATGTTGGAGATGTGCTGGGTGAGGGTCTGGTTCGAGTCCCTGGCGGCGGTCTTGAGGTCGGCCCAGGTCTTGTCGTCGATGGCGATGCGGAGAAACCGCGGCGTCGGTGTATCGCCATCGTCGACCTTACAGCCAATGCGCTCGGGCGTGTCGTTTCTGTTGTGCAATGCGAGGACGGCTCCAAGGTGTTCGCCGAGGCCGATCCCCGCCGCTGCAGCTTGGCGGCGGTGCCGCTCCCATGTGTCGTCGTCGACCGTGAACCGGGCCGGCCGCTGGGAGCGACGGCGGGCTTCCCTGTCGGCCCACCATGTCCCGGCTCGACGCTGCACGCTGCACAACTGCTCCCTGGCTGCGATGAAGCGCTCGACGAGTCCGTTCCACCGCGGCGGCGCTCGCCTCTTCGGCGTGGAATGCCTCGATCACACGTCGTGCCATCCACAACTGTTCGCGACGACTCCACAGGCCCGATTGCACGTCACGCAGCCACCCGTACGCCGCGGCGCGGGAGGTGTCATGCAGCGGCGGGGCTGGAACCGCAGCCAACGCAAGGTCCAGTAGCGCTTCCATGTGTGCGAGGATGATTCCGCTGCTTCCCCTTTGGGGAGGTGGCAAGTCCGTGCCAGTCATCTCGGGGTTCGGTGGTGCAGCGGTCGGGGACTGCGGATCGGTCGGCTGTGACGAGGGTGCTGGGGTGGCGGTCATGCGTGATCGGCGAAGTGGTCGGTGTCGTCGAGGGGGCCGACGATGGCTTCGAGCGTTTGGCGGGTGATGACGATCCTCCGCCCGAACCACAGGGCAGGGAGCTCACCCCGCCGGACGCATTCGTAGGCGGTGCTTCGGGCGATGCCGAGGATCTCGGCAGTCTCGGACACGGTGTAGGTCGAACGTCGGGTCATGGCGCCTCCTGTGATCGGTGAACCCGACATAGGAAGGCGGTCCGAGCGCCCCCGACGCGACACCGAGGCGACCGGTGCCACCCCCGTGCAGCGGGTGGTGCAGTCGATGGTGCAGCGCGAGGCACGTGGCGCGGCCTCCGTGCAGTCCTTGGTGCAGTCCCGACAGCCACTTCGACAGCGCTACTCGAAGACGGCGTCGATCTGTTCGCCGGCTCGTCGATGCTGCTCGCTCACCGTGTGCGTGTAGGTGTTCAGGGTCCCGCCGATGTCGGCGTGACCTAGCCGTTCCTGCATCACCTTGTCGTCAACGACCACCACGCGGCCGATCGATTGCGCGGTGTGACGCAGCCCCTTCGGTGTCAGCCGCGGCACCCCCGCCTGCCCGGTCATCCTGACCATCGTTCGGGCCAAATTGTTCGGATCGATCCAGGTGCCCACCTCGCTCGTGAACAGCAGATCCCGCTCGCTTGGCACCATCCCGAGTAGGCCGAAGTCTTCAGTCTGTCGCTCCCGATGCATGCGCAACGCCTCGATCATGCGAGCACCGATGGCCACCACCTGCTCGCTGGCCTCCGTCTTCAGGGACTTCATCACGGGCCGGCCGCTGACCACGGCGAGCTGCTGGGAGACGGAGATCCTGCCACCCTCGAGGTCGACATCGGACCACCGCAGACCGAGCAATTCCCCGCGGCGCATGCCGGTGACCAAGGCAAGCTGGAACAAGGCGTACAGACGGTGCGAGCGATGAACACCGAGGAACTGCTGAGCCTCGGCGACCGTCCAGCTCTGTCGTCCGCCACCACGCACCGCACGAGGCGGCCGCGTCGCCGACACCGGGTTGCGCGGGATCACTTCACGGTGCACGGCCTGCTGCAACGCCATCGACAGGATCTTCCGGACCAGGCGGACCGACGTCGGACCGAGCCGAGGTTTCCCGTCCTCGGCCGCAATCGACAGATCACGGATCCAGCCGTCGACGAGCTCCGGGGTGAGATCGCGAAGCCGGACCGCTCCGATCAACGGAACGATGTGCCCGTCGATCGCCCATCTGTCGGCGGCCATGAGATCCTGCCCGTAGGCGGTCACGAGACTGCCCGTTGGTGGCCAACGGTTCTGCCCGCTGGCGGTCAGTGGTTCTGCCCTTGTTGAAGTCCTTTGCCGCTGCGCGCATCCGCGCCTGGTGGTGTCCCTTCCGGTTCGACTGGTGTCGCCAGACATAGCCAGCCGTCCGGAAGGGACAAGTTGAAGTCTTACGAGGAGATCATGGAAATCTTGGAAGCGTTCGCGTTGACGAATAGTTATCGGGCTGCGGGGGAACTCGCGGGGTGCTCGCATCACACGGTCGAGCATTGGGTCACGATGCGCGATCGGGGGTTTGTTGCCCGACGGCACGACTCCGGTGGTGCGGGTCAAGTTGATCGATGGGTTCATGCCCAAGATCGAGGAGTGGGTCGAGCGATCCAACGGCCGGGTTCGTGGTGATGTCGTGTTCGACAAGCTGGTCGGGCTCGGGTTTACCGGGTCGGATCGCACGGTTCGCCGGGCGTTGGCGACGGTGAAGGTGAACTGGCGTGCCGGGCGGCGGCGGGTGTATCGGCCGTGGGTTGTCGAGCCGGGAATGTGGGCGCAGTGGGACTGGGGTCATGGCCCCAGGATCGCTGGCCGGCAGACGTTTCTGTTCTGCGCGTGGTTGGCATGGTGCCGGTTCCGGGTGGTGTTGCCGGTGTGGGACAAGACGTTGCCGACGGTGATTTCGTGTCTGGATCGGTCGATGCGGGCGTTCGATGGTGTGCCGACGTATTGGTTGACGGACAACGAACGCACCGTGTCGACGGGGCATGTGGCGGGGATCGCGGTGCGGCATCCGTTGATCGTTCAGGTCGGCCACCATTACGGGGTGACGGTCGCGACGTGCGTGCCGGCGGATCCGGAGTCCAAGGGCGGGGTCGAGCGGACCGTTCAGATCGCGAAAGCCGATCTGGTCCCGACCGACACGAACCTGCGCGACGACTACGCGTCGTGGGCGGAGCTTGTCGAGGCGTGCGCCGGGTTCATGGTGAAGGTCAACGGGCGTGAGCATCGGATCACCCGGCGGGCACCGGTCGAAATGCTGGCCGAGGAACAGGCCCGGCTCCATCGCCTGCCCGACGCAGCGTTCACCGCAGCGTTCGGTGAGACCCGCAAGGTGTCGTGGACATCGACGATCAGCTTCGGTGGTGTCACCTATTCGGTCCCGCACACGCTCGCCGATCAGGTCGTGTGGGTCCGTGTCGACGGAGACGAGATCGTCGCCACCCACATCCCAGTCGCGGGCGCGGTCGAAGTCGCACGCCACAAGCTGTCGACGCCGGGGAACCCGAGCATCGACGACGCCCACTACCCGCCACGCCCAGCGGGCGCGCTGGCCCGGCAACCCAAGGCGACGAATGCGGCAGAGGCCGGGTTCTTGACGCTCGGCGACGGGGCACGGATGTGGCTTGTGGAGGCTGCCGCCGCCGGGACGTCGAGAGTGAAGGTGAAGATGGCCGAAGCGGTTCAGCTTTCCCGGTTGCATGGTGTCGAACGCGTCGATTGGGCGCTCGGTCACGCCGCCACGTTTCAACGGTTCGCCGACGGCGACACCGCGTCGATCCTGGCTGCGCACCCGGTCGGGCAACGACGCCGCGTCGATGAGGAACACTCGATGCAACCCTCCACACGGGCGTGGGAGAACTTCGGGGAGGCCACACCATGACCGCGGCGGACTCGACTGCTCCGATCGATCAGGTCGTCGACCTGTTACGACAGTTGCATCTGCCGCACATGCGCCGCCAAGCGCCCGACGTGCTCGCCACCGCGAAAGCGCAACGCTGGGACCCGGCCGAAGCCGTCCGGGCGTTACTCACCGAGGAACTCGCCGGCCGGCGGGCCTCGTCGATCAACATCCGCCGCACCGCCGCGGGGTTCCCGACCGGCAAAACGTTCGACACCTGGGACCAGACCGTCTCGTCGATCCCGGGACCAACACAACGGTCACTGACCACGCTCGAGTGGATCGACCGCCACGAGAACCTCGTCGTGGCCGGACCGTCCGGGACCGGTAAATCCCATCTCCTCGAAGCGCTCGGTCACGCCGCGATCGGACACGGCTGCCACGTCCAATGGTTCTCCCTCGAAACCCTCGGCGCGGTCATCAACCGCCACCGCGTCGACGACAGCACCAGCCGGGCGATCAAGAAGATCATGCGCGCCGATCTGATCTGCATCGACCTATGCCGAGGTGGCGACTATGCCGACCTGCCTGTCGGATCTGGACGCTGAGCTGGCCGTTCACGGCCATCGGTTGGTGATCTGCTCGGCATAGTTACGGATCGGTTGAAGGCTTCATGTGTCGGTGCAGGATGCGCCGGGACTTGGAGGTCCAGTGATGTCAGGTTCACCGCGGCGAAAGCCGGGACGGATGGCGGCGCATATCGAGCCGTTCCGGGAGTGGTTGGGGACGGCCGGTTACACATCCGGTTCGTCACGCGGGCTGTTGATGGTGATGGGTCAGCTCGGCCGGTGGATGCAGGCAAACGTCGCCGATGGCGCACCGCTCACGATCGGCGATCTCGATGCGTTCGCTGACTGGCTTCGATCACGGTCCGCTCATCGCGTGCCACGCTTGCGTGGCAACGATCCGCTTCGCAGCTACCTCATCGAGGCTGGTGTCGTTCGGCTGCTGCCGACTCCGCCGCCGAGCGAGGTGGAGGTGCTGATCGACGGGTTCCGGCGTTGGATGATCGGTGAGCGCGGTCTCGCGGCCGGGACAGTGTTGCGCTACGAGAACACGGCACGCCGGTTCCTGAACGAACACTACGAGGCCTGCGGCTCAGAGTTCATCACCGGGCTGAACGCGCGGGACGTGGTCGTGTTCCTGGTCGTCGAGTGCGGACGGGTCTCGGCCGGTTCGGCGAAAGGCCGCGTCGCCGAACTGCGTTCGTTGCTGCGCTACCTGTTCCTGCACGGGTTCACGTCACGGTCGTTGGCGGTCGCGATCCCACCGGTCGCCGGCTGGCACGGCACGACGATCCCCAAGACGATCACGGCGGCACGAATCGAGGAGTTGATCGCCAGCTGCGACACGTCGACCCCGGTCGGCTGCCGGGATCGGGCGGCGATGCTGCTCATCGCCCGACTCGGGTTGCGTTCTATCGAGGTTGTCAACCTGGAACTGGATGACATCGACTGGCGTGCCGCGGAGATCATGGTGCGCGGCAAAGCGCGCCGCGATGATCGCATGCCGTTGCCGTTCGACGTCGGCGAAGCGATCACCGCATATCTGATCTCGGGCCGTCCGGCCTCGGCGAGCCGGCGGGTGTTCCTGACCGCGAAAGCTCCGATCGAACCGATGCCGCCGGCACGGGTGAACGACATCTGCCGGCGGGCGTGTGTCCGGATCGGGATCGGTCGCGTCGGAGCGCACCGGTTGCGTCACACCCTGGCCAGCGAGCTGCTGCGCTGCGGCTCCACGATCGTGGAGGTCTCCCAAGTGTTACGCCACCGGGACCTGGCCACCACCGCTATCTACGCCAAAGTGGACCTCGACACGCTCCGTCAGGTCGCTCTGCCGTGGCCGGGAGCACAGCCATGAGCGTGCTCGCCGACACCGCAACTGAGTATCTGCGTCTTCGCCGTCTGCTGGGCCACAACCTCGGTGAACATCATCGGCTGCTCCCACGCTTTGTCGCATACCTCGACTCGATCGAAGCCACCACGGTCACAATCGAAGCTGCTGTTGCCTGGTCGACCGATGGCATCGACCCGGAGACAACGAACGGGGCGCGGCGAATGATGGTCGCTCGTGGGTTCGCTCGGCACATGGCCGGTCTCGACGAGCACACCGAGATCCCACCGGTTGGACTGATCCCAATGCGTCAACGGTGGCGGCCGCCGTTCTTGTTCAACACGACCGACATCGACACCTTGATGGACGCTGCCGGTCATCGACGGTGGGCACTCCCATCAGCGACCTATCCGACGTTGATCGGGCTGCTCGCCGCGACCGGGATGCGGATCGGTGAAGCACTCCGGCTCGAACCCGACGACATCAACCACACCGACGCCGTGATCATGATCCGCCAATCGAAGTTCGGGAAGTCCCGACTCGTCCCGGTCCGCACCGACACGATCACCGCGCTCGACGACTACATCATCAACCGCGATCGGTTGCTGCGCGTCGAGCGGGCCACGACCCGGGTGTTCGTGTCGAGCCGGGGTGGCCCGCTGATCTACCCGGTCGTGCAGCAAGTGTTCCGTGACCTGTGCGACCGCAACGGCATCGGCGCCGGAGCGGCGCGTCCCCCGAGGATCCACGATCTCCGCCACACGTTCGCGGTGACGGTGCTCACCGGTTGGTATCGCAACGGCGAGAACATCGAGGCCCGCCTGCCAGCGTTGTCGACGTATCTCGGTCACCGCGACCCGAGATCCACATATTGGTATCTGTCCGCCGCCCCCGAGCTGCTCGCCTACGCCGCCGCGAAGCTGACCCACCTCACCCCCGGCCCGGTCACGGAGGTCGAACTGTGACCGCGATCGCCGCGACGATGCAGAGCTTCTTCACCGACCGGCTGATCAAACAGCGACGAGTGAGCCCGCGCACGATCGCGGTCTATCGCGACACGATGCGTCTCCTCGTCACGTTCGCCCGAGACCGCCACGACCGGCCGGTGCATCGGCTCGACTGGGCCGATCTCGACCAGGCGACGATCACCGTGTTCCTGGAGCACTGCGAACACGACCGGAACAACAGCACCCGGACCCGGAACCTGCGGCTGACCGCGATCCGCTCGCTGTTCGCCTACGCGTCGTTGCGGCACCCCGAACACGCCGCCACGATCCAACAAGTCCTCGCGATCCCAGCGAAACGGTTCGACAAGCCGATGATCACGTTCCTCACCGCCGACCAGATCGACGCCCTCGTCGCCGCACCGGACCTCACCCGCTGGGAAGGCCGACGTGACCGGGCAATGCTCCTCACCGCGATCCAGACCGGGCTCCGCGTCGCCGAGCTCATCGGGTTGAACTGCACCGACGTCACCTTCGGGACCGGTGCGGCAGTGTCTTGCATCGGCAAAGGACGACGACACCGAGCCGTGCCACTCACCGCCCCCACACAAGCAGTGCTGCGTGTCTGGACCAACGAACGCGCCGGGCAACCCGACGAGCCGCTATTCCCGACCCGCACCGGCAACCGACTCAGCCCCGACGCCGTGCAACGCCTCGTCCGCAAACACGCCACCACCGCCGCAGCCGCCTGCCCGACGATCCGACCCGACCAGATCCACCCCCACGTGCTGCGCCACAGCTGCGCGATGACCCTGCTCCAAGCCGGCGTCGACACCGCCGTCATCGCACTGTGGCTCGGCCACGCCGACATCCGCTCCACCAACGCCTACCTCCACGCCGACATGACGATCAAACAACGAGCGCTCGACCGCACCACCCCAACCACCAGCCCTCCCGGCCGCTACAAGCCCACCGACAGCCTCCTCGCCTTCCTCGAAGCCCTGTAACTATGCCGACCAGATCACCAACCGACGGCCGTGAACGGCCAGCTCAGCGTCCAGATCCGACAGGCAGGTCGGCGTAGTCGCCACCTCGGCATAGGTCGATTTATGCCGACGTCGGCATAAATCGACGACATCGGACTGTTGCCGGTCACCACTGAGACCGCTGAAGCGCTCTACCGCGTCGTCGACGCCGCCTACGAGAAACGCTCCATCGCCCTGTCATCGAACCTGCACCCCGCCGGGTTCGACGAGCTCATGCCCAAGACGATCGCCAACGCCACCGTCGACCGGCTCCTCCACCACGCCCACGTCGTCATCACCACCGGCGACTCGATCCGCCTCACCCAAGCAACCCGAGGCAAAGGAGTGCGGCCACTGACCAACTGACCTGCCGGGCAGAACCACTGGCCATCAGTGGGCAATTCTGATGGCCACCCACGGGCAGTTCCACTGACCGCCCACGGGCAGAAACCATTGGCCCTTGACACCCATCGATACTGATTGAGCGTCGTCTGCTCGACTCGGGCCTCCTTCGACGGAATCCACACGTCGTGCAGATACGCCTCGAGCGACTGCTCCGAGGTGCCCGCCCGTCCTTCGGTGATTCGCCGTGCCATGGCGAGGGCCTCGCGCTTCGTCGCGAACGTGCCCACCTGCTTGGGCTGACGCCGACCGGTCGCAGCGTCGTACCCCGGCTGTCGCACCACCCATCTGCCCCGCTGCTTCTGGACCAGCGGCTCGCCCCCAGCGACCCATGCCTTACCGGCAACGCTACTCCAGGAAAGACATACATTTTGCATACCTGCTCCTCGCCGGTGAGCGAAAACGAGGAAAGCCGGCCCTTACGGGCCGGCTCTGACCTGGACTTTCACCGTCGGGCTGGGGAGATTCGAACTCCCGACCTCTTGACCCCCAGTCAAGCGCGCTAACCAAACTGCGCCACAGCCCGTGGCGGCACGAGCGTACCTGAACGAGCAGCCGTTCCCTGCCCACCGCTGGGGGGATAATCAGAACTTCTGGACGAGCCAGATGACGCCCTGGATCAACCGCCATCCGAGATACAGGACCAGCGCCGCGATCATCAGCCAGAAATGCCATGGGGCCTTGGCCGTCGGAGGATTCTTGAGATCGGCCACGTCGACCTTGGCGTCACACACCGCACACGTTCCCTCGGCGGTCAGCGCAGTGGGAGCTCGGTATTCGTCGCAGGTGTCGCACCAAGGCATCGCCACGAAGCCTATGCGGGAAGGTTCAGCTCCAAACCCCGAACCCCAAGCCGGTACCGGTACCGGCCGGCGTGCGATAGCCAGGGACGTAGTCGATCACCTCGAACCGACGGTCGGCGAGCATTGCCGCTGCGACCAACCAGTTCTTCACCTCGGACGTACCGGCGACGAACGTCGTCTCAGGCACCGCGACCACAGCATCGAGGTCGTTGGCCTCGAACGCCGCAAGCACCCGTCGGTCGAACGCTTCGAGAACGATGAAGTGACTCAGGCCCCCGGACGCCACGACCCCGACCCGCGCCTCGGCGTCGAAGCTGTCGATGGCCGTGCGAAGCATCTGCCCGAAGTCACGACAGCGAGCCGAGCGCGGCTGCGTCGGAGGGTTGTACGTGTTGACCATGATGGGCACGATCGGCACATCGCCGAGCAGCCGTCGGAGCGGGAAGCCGAACGCATGGCCCATGCCCAACGCGGGCCGAGGAAGCGACGCGCTGGCGGCAACGTCGAAGCCGACCTCCATGGCCGTGTCGATCAGGTGAGCCGCAAGGTCGACGGCTACGGGGTACGTGCGCGCAACTGCAGGCTCCCGATAGCCGGGGAGGTATCGGCGTTGCAGGGAGGTGAGCGCTTCGGCATCGGCGGGGGACGGAGCCATGGGAGCGTTCTCGATGGTGTCGCCCCAGTAGATGAGAAATGGTGGAAGGTTGTCGGCCAGGAGGTGCTCGTCCTGGTCGTCGCCGATGATGATGACGGCGTCGAGATTGGCCTCAGCCAGGCGTGCCCGCAGCACCTCGATGGCGGCGTCGACCCGTTGCGCACCATCGATCGCAGGGTCGAGGGTGGCAACCTCGTCGAAGCGTCCGTCGGCCTCGGAGAGCTGCTGTTCGTAGGTGAGGTGCCGACCATCCTCGGTGTACAGCATGGGATGACGGAGATCTCGTTGGCCCCACTCGAGCCAGTCCGGTCCGTCCATCGTGACCATTGGGCTGTGCGATGAACCGACGCCAAGAATGAGTTGCGCCATCAGGGTGCTCCTTCGTTCAAGCCCGCATCGTTCAGACCTGCATCGTTCAAGCCCATGGCGTGTTCCCATTGTTCACGAACGTGGTCGGGCTGGCCTTCCAGCAGGAAGAAGTAGTCATTGGGTCGACTGCCCGGCATCAGACTCTTCAACCGTTTGAGACGGGCCTGAAGCTGCTCGGGCGTCGGGGCGTCCACGAACAGCCGACGCAGATCGTTCGGGAACGAAATGAGCTCGTTGTCCTCGTGACTACGCACGAGGCCCGAGGGTTCCTCGCCCCGTTCGACGGCTGCGAGATCGTCCAGCAGTCGGCGCCGGTACATCTGGATGCCTCGGTCGCTGCGGCCCAGGTGCTCCTTGGTTCGGTCGGCAATGACGCCCTGGCCAACCCAGCTCATGACGTCCTGCCCAAGTACGTGGCTGGTGATCGGCCGGCCGTCGTCATCGGTCGCCTTTCCCCACCAGTGCGGGATGGTGTCCTGGCTGTACGGCTCACGCTCGGCTACCACCCGCTCCGCGACCCAGACGACGCTGAGCGTGTGCTCGTCGTCGATCGGGACCCTCCATTCGAAATGGAGCGGCGCGAACAGGTTGGGCATGATGCTCACCCGGGCGTCGCGCCACGAGTCGGACGTCTCGGCTTCGCCTGCGTGCAGGCGCCGATAGGTGAAGCCGTACTCCCACTCTTCGAAGCCCAGTTGGGCGTGGGGCGCGCCGTACGCATCGGGCTGGCCGGCACGGCCCGGATGCCAGTTGTCGTGCAGCCATTCGAAGTGGACGGGATCGATCGAGTTCTCCTGGCACTGGAGCCAGTTGCAGTCGACCACGTGGAGCACGATCTGGCGAAAGCAGTTGCGGTAGGTGAACGGCTCCCAGGTCGGGATGAGGGGCGCGGGGTCGGGTCCGAGGTAGGCCCACACCAAGCCGAAGCGAGCCTCCGCCTTGTAGGCGAGCGCGCAGATCGACTCGCGGAACCGGGTGCCGTCGGCAACGGCCTCCTCGTACGGCTGGCTCACGCACTGGCCGGCCAGGTCGAACTTCCAGCCGTGGTAGCTGCACCGGATCCCTCCCTCCTCCGCGTACCCGTTTGCCAGGTTTGCTCGGCGATGTGGGCAATGTGGCTCGATGAGGCCGAAGTCGCCCGAGGGTGTTCGGAAGAGCACCAGATCCTCGCCGAGCAACCGCACCGGCTTCGTCTGGGGTGCGCCGGCGTCGAACTCCGACACCGCAGCGATCGGATGCCAATAGCGGCGCAGCAGGGCGCCCATCGGCGTGCCTGGGCCTACTCGGGTCAGTCGTTCGTTCTCTTCGGCTGTGAGCACCACAGTGCTCGAAGCTACTGTCTGCACCTAGCGAGTCAAGTAGCCGCCGGTTCGAAGGGGGACCCGAATGCTGACACATGAGGACAACGAATTGCTTTGTCGGGTCGGGCCCGGCACGCCGATGGGCGAACTGATGCGGGAGTACTGGATCCCGTGCCTGCCGTCATCGGAGTTCCCCGAGAACGACGGCCCCGCGAAGCGCATGATGCTCCTGGGCGAGAGTTTCGTCATGTTCCGCGACAGCGAAGGCAAGATGGGCGCCGTCGCCGAAGCGTGTCCGCATCGTGGAGCCAGCATGTTCTTCGGTCGGGTCGAGGACTGCGGCATCCGTTGCCAATATCACGGTTGGAAGTTCGACCGAAACGGCACGATTGTCGAGCTGCCCACCGAGAAGAGCGGCAGTCGCGCCCAGGCCCACTTCATGGAGACCGTCAAGATCCGCTCGTTCGTGTGCCACGAGGTCAGCCACATGATCTGGGTCTACATGGGCCCACGCAGCACCCCTCCCCCGTTCCCGGTGTTCGAGATCAACACCCTGCCGGACGAAAACGTCCAGTCGCCCGCCGTCATGATGGAGCAGGCCAACTGGATGCAGAACATGGAAGGCGACCTCGACTCGGTGCACCTCAACTGGCTGCACCGCCGCCTCCACGCCGACGATCCCGCTCCCCCCAAAGGCATCCGCGGGTTCTGGAGCCCTGACCCCGAGGCACCAGAACTCGAGGTCGAACGCACCGAGTACGGCGCCTTCTACTCCAGCCAGCGACGCTGGACCGACAACCGGATCTGGCACCGCATCAACCAGTTCATCTTTCCGTTCCACACGATGATCAGCGTCGGGTCGGTCATCAACCTGCGGTCCTTCGTCCCCCTCGATGACCATCACACCATGCTCATCAGCCACACGGGCAATCCGGCGGGTCCGATGCCCGCCGAGTTGGCGTACCGGGAGAATGGCCCGTTCGACGAGGTGGGTGGGTTCCAGGCGCGCACCAACGATCCCCGGTCCTATTTCATGACGGTCGCCAACAAGACCAACGACTACTTTCGAGATCTCGAGGTCGAGAAGACCCTGATGCACAGTGGCATCCCGTTCGTGCTGAACCTGCAGGATCGAGCCATGACCGAGCTGATGTGCGATGCCGAGGGCAACCCGCTCTACGACCGTTCGCAGGAGCACCTGGGTTCCACCGATGCCATGATCATCGCCGTCCGGGCCCAACTCCTGAACGCTGCGAAACGACACCGCGACAACGGCGCGGTGCCGCCCAACCTCGACGACGTGTCCTTCGATCGGGTTCGAGCCGCATCAGTGTTGATCCCCGATGATGTGGACTGGAAGGCGCACAGCAAGCTGGCCCGAAGCGCTGACTCGGGAGACGCCCCGAGCGACGACGTGCCCTTGATCATCGATTGACCGGACGCCGACGATCAGCCGACCAAGAGCGTCTGCAGCGCCCGACCGACGACTCCGCGGTGGTCGAAGAGCAACGCATCGGCGAGCCCGATGCCGTTCGGTTGCCAATGCGACACACTCTGCGAGCCCAGCCAGTCTCCTTCGGGCGAACGATGCAGGACAATCGTGAGATCCGGGTTGATGAACGTGAAGTCGCCCATCTCTGCGTTGCGAGAGAAGGCGTTCCCACTGTCGGCCAGTGGGCAAATGCGTTGGAAACTCGACGGGGCCTCTCCCCCTACCAAGGGGACGGTCCGGACCCAAGCGGTTGTCGGACCTGGGTCGGGGCCCTCGCCGGGGGGAAACTTGGTCTCCACCGAACGGCCGAAGCCCACGGAGTCATGCAGGCTCGACCGAATCGGGAACGGCCCATCGACTGCTTCGCTGAGGTCTGGCGTGGGGATCGAAGGCGACGGGAAGGCCCGCTCCGATGCCAACGTGCGCAGGGCCATTCCTTGCGCGCTGATGCGCTCGAGGCCTTCCCCGTCGACGAGGCTGGCGGTCAACGTCGTGACCGATTTGCCCGAACGTACGACGGTTGCACGCACGAAGAACCCGGCCATCGGAATCGGGCGTGGCAGTTCGACCGTCATGCGAACGAGTTGATGGGCGATGCCCGCTTCGCCCATTGCTGCTTCCATCGCCCGAGCCAGCATCGCCGTCGGCGGTCCCGCATGACAGTTGTCGGGATTCCACGGCCCCCGACTCATGGCGGTCGGCGCAATCCAGCCATCAGGTCCGACCGTGAAGTAGGTCGACTCGTCTCCGGCGCAGGACAGCATCTCGGTCATCCGCCCAACCTAGACACTACGAACTCCGCATCGGGAGTGTGAGGGTGCCGAAAACGGGACCCACGCACTCCCGATGGGAAAAATGGGGGAGGAAGGGAACCAACGGCTGGCCCGCGGCGTCTAGTGGCCATGGCATGCGCACGGAGAATCTCGATGGGTTGGGCAGTGGCGTCAATTGCGCTGATCGGCACTGCTTGTGGCGGTGGGTCGGGTGAGTCGGCGGCCGGGGACGACGAGGGCCCCACATCGTTCGAGGACATCGAATACGAGTCGCCGATCGCAGAGTTCCTCGGACAGGACCTCGACTTCGACAACGAGGAGAGTCAGGCCGAGTACGAGGCCCAAGCGCGAGCGGTCGAGCAGCAGGTTGCGGCGTGCATGGCCGAGGAGGGCTTCGAGTACACCCCCGTCGATCAATCGCAGTTCATGAGTTTCGAAACCGATCAGGACATTCCGTACTTCAGCGACGAATGGGTCGAGAAGTACGGGTTCGGCATCACGACCCAGCGCTTCTCCCAGAGCATGCTCAACGACGAGTTGGTCGGCTACGACGACAGCATGGGAGCCGCAACTGAGGCCGAGGCCATCGAGGATCCGAACAGCGCCTACGTCGAATCGCTCTCGCCGGCCGAACAAGAGGCCTACTACGCGGCCCTGTACGGCGACCAGCCGGAGTTCGACGAGAACGCAACCGAAGAGGAAATGAACGAGGCGTACGAAGACTTCGTACCGACCGGGTGCCAGAACACGGCGTGGGAGGAACAGAACCCCTCACAGACCTTCTACCAAGAGTTCAGCGACGATCTCGAGGATATGTACGAGCGCATCGAGGCCGACCCGGCAGTGGCGAAGTACCGCGACGAGGTGACAGCCTGCGTCGCCGAAGAGGGACTCGTGTACACGAATCAAGAGGACCTCTACACCCGGTGGGAGGAAGATCTCGCGTCGCTCGATCCGTTCGCTTCGGGCGATCCCTTCGAAGGTACGGGCCTCGATCCCGAAGAGATGAGCCAGGAGGAGATGGATGAGTTCTTCCGGACGGCCAACAAACTCGATGCGGAGGAGTTGGCCAAGCTGGCCGAGATCCAGGCCGAAGAGCTCGAGTTGGCACGGGTCGTCATCGAATGTGGTGGCGGCCCCCTGAACGAGGAGTCGATTCTCTCCGAGGTGCGGGTTGCGTTGGAGCAGGAGTTCCTCGATGCCAACGCCGACCGCCTGGCCGAGTTCGAGAACTCGGCCGCCGATTCATGAACCCACGGGCCAGCATTGCCATCGTCGCAGCGGTAGCGGTTGGCTCGGCCGGCATCGGCTGGGTCGCCGGTCGCCAGATCAAGTCTCCGGCCGACCTTGCCGCTGACGCCGCGGCGCCCGAGGCGTCCCTCATCACCGTGCCGGTCGAACGAGTGGCCCTGAGTTCCGACGTGGTCATCCGGGGCCAAGTCGAGTTCAGCGAGTCGACCGACATCACCCCCACCGCGTCCTCCGGCGGAGCGAACCTTGTCACCCGCCTGCCCAAGGCAGAGGGCGAAGTGCTGAACGAGGGTGACGTCGTGGTCGAGCTGGCGGGTCGTCCCATGATTGCGTTGCAGGGCGAACTGCCGGTGTTCCGCAGTTTCACTCCGGGGCTCGAAGGGCCCGACGTTCGCCAATTGGAGGAGGCGCTCATTCGGGTTGGCCTCGACCCCGGAGCCGTGGACGGACGCTTCGACACCGCCACCGAGACCGCCGTTGCAGCACTGTACCGAAACCTTGGGTACACCCCGGACGAGCCGACCGCCGAGGATCTCGACCGGGTCGAACAGGCCCGCAAGACCGTTCGCTCGGCTCGGGAGGCTGTCACGGCGGCCGAGAACGCGGGCAGCCAGGGCATGACTCGATCCGAACGTCTCGAACTCGACCGCCAAGTCACCGCAGCCCAAGCCACGCTCGACAAGGCCAAGATCGAACGTGATGCCGCAAACGCCTCAGCCCAGACAACGGCCAAGGACACCGCCGCCGCGTTGGCGACCGCCCGCACCGCCGACACGACTGCAGCAACGCGCCTGACCCAGGCCGAGAGCGGCACCCATCCCGACACCGGCGTTGCGCCGACGCCCGAGGAGTTGGACGAGCTTCGGGCCGTGCGGGCGGACGCAGCTGCGAAGTTGGTCACCGCTGATCGAGAAGCGCAGGCCGCCAACGCAGCGCTCCCCGTCGTTGCCCGGGATCAGGACGTCCTTGTGCTCGACGCTTCCGCCTCATTGGACATCGCGGTCGCACGGCGGGCCGAAGCCATTGCTGCGGCCTCTGCCGGTTCGGGCAACACCGGCCTGACCGACGCTCGTGCCGCGTTGAAGGAGGCCGAGGGCTCGCTCGCTCGTCTCGAAGCCGAGATCGGCACGTCGTTCCCGTCGTCGGAGCTGGTCTTCCTCCCGAAGCTGCCCAACGAGATCCAGGCGGTGCAAGCCTCGGTCGGTTCCGTTCCCCAGGGCCCGGTCATGACGGTCACCGGATCCGGCGTGCGCATCACGTCATCGGTGGCAGCCGCTGACCGAGCGCTGCTCGTCGAAGGTGCGGAAGGTCTCATGGAAGACGAGGCGTTGGGGATCTCCGTGCCGGTGATCGTCTCCGACGTCGCTGACTCGCCGGGCGGCGCGGATGTCAGCGCCGAGCGATATTCGGTGACCCTCGAGCCGACCATCGAGCTGCCGGACGAAGCCCTGAATCAGAACTTCCGCGTCACCATCCCGTTCGATTCGAGCGATGGCGAAGTCCTGGCCGTACCCATGGCGGCCCTGTCGGCGGGAGCCGACGGGTCCTCGCGGGTGGAAGTCGAACGCGAGGACGGCACGGTTGACATCGTCACGGTGGTGCCGGGCCTGAACGCCCGGGCTCAGGGGCTGGTCGAGATCACCCCGGTCGATGGACAGCTCGAAGAAGGCGACCGCGTGGTGGTCGGTAACAACGTGGGCGCCTCCGACGGCGATGAGGCTGGCGCGGAGGACGAGACTGATGCCGAAACCGAGGCCGAAGCCGAGGAAGGCGAATGACCGTTCCGGTCCCTGAGGTGCCGATTGCTCAGGTGCCGGTCGTTCAGCTGCTTAACGTGTCGCGAGTCTTCGAGGGCACGCCACCGGTCGTCGCCCTGCACGAGGCCAATCTGATCATCAACCAGGGCGACTACATCGCGATCGTCGGTCCGTCCGGATCGGGGAAGTCGACGCTGCTGCACCTGCTCGGGCTGCTCGACGAGCCGTCGAGCGGCGAGTACCGCCTGGACGGGATCGACACCCGAGAGCTCGGCGAGCGGCAGCGGGCCGGGCTGCGCTCGAGCCGTATCGGGTTCGTCTTCCAGGCGTTCCATCTCCTGCCGCACCGCACGACCGTCGAGAACGTCATGCTGGCCGAGGTGTACCGCCCGGGATCGGCCCCGGGCCGGCGAGCCCGAGCCGAGGCCGCGTTGCGCCAGGTCGGCTTGGGACACCGGTTGGACACGTACCCAACGACGTTGTCGGGTGGTGAGCGACAACGCGTTGCCGTGGCCCGGGCGCTCACGGGATCACCCAGCCTCCTGCTGGCCGACGAACCAACCGGCAATCTCGACTCGGTCACGAGCGAGGCCATCCTTCAGCTCTTCGACCAGCTCCACGCCGACGGACTGACGCTCGCCGTCATCACCCACGATGTCGACGTCGCCACCAGGGCACAGCGACGCCTTCGCATCCACGACGGCCGGCTCAGCGAACTGACCGCCGCACACGCGCCGAGTGCTCAGGGAGGGTCGTGAGCGACGTATCCCGGTTCACGGTCAGGGACCTCGTGGCCGAGGCCACGGTTGCGCTCACCGCTCGGCCGGCCCGAACGCTGCTGACCGCACTCGGTACCGTGCTCGGCGTCGCCGCGCTGGTCTCGACCCTCGGACTGGCCAAGACGGCAGGCAACCAGATCGTCTCGCGTTTCGACGAGCTCGAAGCGACGAAGGTTGCGGTCGAACCCGACGATCGCCAGCAATCGTCTCAGGATCGGGTCATCAGCGTGCTTCCGTTCGATGCCGGCGACCGGCTCGAGCGTCTGAACGGCGTTGTGGCGGCCGGCACCAAGACCGACGTCGACACCTCGGCACTGGCCCGAGCGGTGCCGGTCATCGACCCCCAAGGCCAGAACGAGTTCCAGATCCCGGTGGTGGCGGCCAGTCCGGGGATCTTCACCGCGGCACGGGCAACGCTCACCGGCGGCCGATTCTTCGACGAGGGCCACAACCAGCGGGCCGACAACGTGGTCGTGTTGGGCCCGGGGGCCGCCCAACGTCTGAACGTGTCAAGAGTCGACATCGCCCCCGCCATCTTCCTCGGTGACGAAGTGCTGGCCGTGATCGGCATCATCGACGACGTCGAGCGCGAACCCGACCTGCTCAACGCCATCATCGTTCCCGACGGGTTCGCTCAGGAGCGGCTGGGACTCGTCGCCCCCGGCGAGGTGCTCATCGAAGTCGAGGTCGGAGCTGCCGAACTGATCGGCTCGCAAGCGGCGGTCGCTCTGGCACCGGATCGGCCCGAGATGCTCAGGGTCAGCGTCCCGCCGTCGCCCCGAGCGGTGAAGTCGGCCGTGGCGTCCGACGTCAACTCGCTGTTCCTCATCCTCGGCGCCGTGTCACTCCTGGTCGGCGCCATCGGCATCGCCAACGTCACGCTCGTTTCGGTCCTCGAACGAACCGGCGAAATCGGCCTTCGGCGAGCATTGGGAGCCACTCGGGCGCACATCGCCAGCCAGTTCCTGTTCGAATCGGCGGCCCTGGGCGCGCTCGCGGGTCTGATCGGGACCAGCCTGGGCATCCTGACCATCGTGGGGGTTTCGGCCTCGCGTCAGTGGACGCCGGTGCTCGACCCCTGGCTGCCGCTGGCAGCCCCGGTCCTCGGAGCGGTCATCGGGCTGCTCGCTGGAACGTACCCGGCCTGGAAGGCATCCGCCACCGAGCCCATCGCTGCGCTCCGCTCCGGCATGTGACTGGCGAGGCACCTTGAACCGTGCCAGCCGTTCACGGCAAAGGAGCAACAGCTGCGCGGTGTCGATCTCGGCCCCTGGCTCGGGCACGATCCACACGCTCCGACTTCACCCTGCTTGACCCTGCCGACGGTGTCGGGGCCGGCGCCGCCCCAGAGAGAATGGCTCGAAGCGATGACAGGTCGGTGGTCAGACGGTCGGCGTGCTCGAGCAAGGCGACCGTCATGGTCGGCACCGCCAGAATGTCGTTGGCCCGATGACGTTCGACGCCGGCGAAGTAGTCGGCAGGAGAGAACGCAGCGCGCGGGATGATGGTGCCGCCGACCTGCGGGGCCGCCATTCGGGATATCGCGCCTCGAGCTGCCGACGCCAGGCGTCGAAGGCGCCGACCTCGCTCATCGATTGAGTGCCGCGTTGATGCTCGAATGGAAGTGGATGAGCGGGCCTTCGTTCTTGCCGTACACCAGTTCAGGGACCGCACCCGAGGACAGCGCGGCCTGAATCTTTTCCATCATCGGGAAGTCCTCACTGCCCGTCACGGCAAGCAGCAAGTCGAGGTTCTTGATGAAGTACTTGCGGGCGCTGTCGGTGACGTCCGGCCCGGGCGCGTACATCGAGGTGCGGGTTCGGCAACGGTCGACCCCCAACGGTTCGACCCGCCAGATCTCGATGTGGTCGAGTTGATGGACCACCAGGGCGTTCGGCACGAGGAAGTACTGGATGGTCCCGTACGGAAGTAGCGACCACTCGTCGCGGGGCTTCTCGAGTTCGTCGAGCACGTTCTTGCGTAGGCCGATGGAGACGAGGTTGCGGCCGAAGGCCTCGAAGATCACCGAGTCCGAGTTGAACGCGGGGGCAATCGAGTCCTTGTGCAACGTGCGAATGTGGTACGACTCGCTGAAGGTGTCGAGCACCAGCTTCCAGTTCATGTTCCAGGTGTTCTCCCGGGTCTCGAGGTGCACGTAGCTGCCGAGATCGAACGACCCGAGATCGTCTTCGGCGCCGGACAGGAAGGCATCGACGTCGATCGGTTCGGTGCCTGCGGCCCAGATGAAGATCATTCCGTACTTCTCGGCAACGGCGCGCTGGTGGAGGTTGCAGGAGATCGGAACGTCGGAGAACGCGTCGCCGGCCATGGGGCGCGACCGAAGTTCTCCGTCGAGTTCGTAGGTCCACGCGTGGTAGGGGCACGAAATGGCCCGAAGCCCCGAGCCGCTGGATCCCGGGGCCACGACCGGTGCTGCCCGATGCCGGCAGGCGTTGACCATGGCCCGCAGCGATCCGTCCCCTTGTCGCACGACCACGATGGGAATGCCGCCGAAGGTGGCCGACTGATAGGACCCAGGCTCCTGCAACTCACAGCTCAAAGCGAAGAAGACCGGTCCGTCACGGAACAGGATCTCTTCCTCCGCGGCCAGCACCTGCGGGTCGGTGTAGGCGGTGGCGTCGTTGATCATCGACGAGGGCACGTGAAGGCCGGCGAAACGCTCGCCGGCGGAACCCAGCCGCTCGAGAAGCTCGATCTGTCGTTCTTTGCGCATGGCGCAGATGGTACGCCGCACGCCGCCGCGGAACCGAATGTTGGTGCGGCCGTGCCGGTTGCCTCATGATGGCGTATGCCCGCAATCGATTACGGCGCCCTGTTCGGCGACGATCAAGTACACGGAAGTCTCTACGCCGACCCCCAAGTCTTCGTCGACGAAATGGATCGCATCTTCGCCAAGGGCTGGGCCTTCGTCGGTCACGAGTCCGAGATTCCGACCGCCGGCGACTGGATCACCCGGCGACTCGGGCGCGAACCCATCATCATGAGCAGGGACCGCACGGGCGGGATCAACGTGCTCTCGAACCGGTGCTCGCATCGTGGGACTGCCCTGTGTTGGGAAGCGCGCGGCCATTCAGGCTCGTTCCAATGCACCTATCACGCCTGGACCTTCGGGCTCGACGGCGACCTCCGCTCGGTTCCCTATCCCGGCGGCTTCGATCGGGACAAGGCCGACCTCGGACTCGACCGAGCCGGTCAGGTCGAGTCCTACCGCGGGTTCGTGTTCGCCAACCTCGACGGTGGCGCCGGACCCCTCTCGGGCCATCTGGGCGAAGGGGGAGCTGGGCTGATCGACCGGCTGTGCGACCTCTCCCCCACCGGCAGCATCGACTTGTCGTCCGGCTGGATCGGGCATCGCGTGTCGTCGAACTGGAAGATGTGGCCCGAGAGCGACAACGACGGCTACCACCTCAACTGGGTGCACGCCTCGATGGTCGACGCGGCGCCGGACAACTACTACGAGGAAACGGTGCTGGGAGGCGAGACCGGTAACCAGTCGCTGGCCGTCGACTGGGGCCTCGGCCACGTCGAACTCGACCTCCGGCCGAGCTATCGCTCGGAGCTGGCATGGCTTGGCACGACCAGGGAACGGGTTGCCGCGTACTGCGCAGCGGTCGAAGCCCGCCTCGGAGTCGACCGCGGTCGGCAAGTGCTCTGGGACGGTCCGCCGCACGCGCTCATCTTCCCCAACTTGTTCCTTGGCGAGATGAACGTGGCCATCATCGAACCCATCGCCCACGACGCCATGGTCCACTGGCACACCGCGGTGCAGCTCGAGGGCGTCGACCCCTCGTTCAATCAGCGCCTCCGCCGGCAGTCCGAGGCGGCCATGGGGCCCGCAGCCTTCATCGTTCCCGATGACGCCGTGACCGCCGAGCGGATGCAGATGGCGATGTCGGCGACGCGTCCGGGCTGGGCCGGTGACGGTCGGGCCTGGATCGACATGAGCCGAGGAGCGGCCCGTGAAGTCGTCGGCCCCCAGGGCCAGCGGCAGGCTCTGGTGTCCGATGAGACCACCAACCGGGGTTTCTGGCGGCGCTATCGCTCGGTCATGTCCGAAGGCCGTTCGTGAGCGGGATCGTGGTACCCGAAGAAGTCCACCGATCGATCGAGGCGTTTCTGTTCCTCGAAGCCCGATTGGCCGACGAGTCCCGCTACGACGAATGGGAGGAGCTGCTCACCGACGACATGCACTACTGGGTGCCGGCGAGTCCGATCATCGCCGGTGAAACGGCGGCGTCGACTGCCCAGCTTTCGTTCATCAACGACAACCGAGCGCGCCTCGCCACCCGGCTCCGACAGCTTCGCACCGGAAAGCGCCACGCTCAGACGCCGGCGTCCCCGATGCGCCGGCTGCTCTCGAACATCGAGGTCCTCGCCGAGCTCGCTGACGGCTATCTCGTCGCCGCCAACGTGGTCGTCTACGAACTTGCCGTGCAGGCATCAGCCACGGTTCGACTCTGGCCCGGCCGGGTCACCTATCAGCTTCGGCGCACGCCCAGCGGGTATCGGCTGGCCGCCAAGACCGTCGAGCTTGTGACCGCCGGCCAGGCGCAACCGAACCTCACGTTCATTCTCTGAGCCATGTGGCAGACTTCGGTATGACAACGGTCACGCCTGATCTCACTGCCGCCGACATCGATGTGTTCTCGAGCGAGGTGTACACCGCCGGCATCCCCCACGAGCAGTTCGCGTGGCTTCGGCGCCAACCGGGCATGCTCCTCCAGCAGATCCCCGATCCGGATCTCGAGGACGAGGCGTTCATCGCCGCCCGGTACGACGACCTCCTTGCCGTGTCCAAGGACGCCGAGCACTTCACCATCACCGACGGCCACAACGTGCGCAAGGTGCGAGGCCGCAGTGACGGCCGCAACCTCTTGGTCCTGGACGACCCGGACCACCTGCAGCTCCGGATGCGGGCCAACAAGGGGTTCACCCCGAAGATGGTTCGGAAGTTCGAAGCGCACTACCGAGACCTGGCCGACCGGATCCTTCAGCGCGCGCTCGCCCAGGACCGGTTCGATTTCGTCACCAACGTCTCGGCCGAATTGCCGCTGGCCGCCATTTGCGAGTTGATCGGCGCACCACCAGAGGACCACGGCCGGATCTTCGGATGGTCCAATGCCATCATCGGCACCGAGGACTCCGAGTACTCGAGCGGGCTGGAAGGACGAGTGCAGGCGTCCGCCGAGATGGCCGTCTACACCGAGAAGCTGGCGGCCGAACGCCTGGCGTCGCCCCGCGACGATCTCCTGACGTCGCTGGCCCAGGGCACCGCCCGCGGCGAGATGACCCAGGACGAGTTCTTTCTCTACATCCTGCTGCTGTTCGTCGCCGGCAACGAGACGACCCGGAACAACATCTCCCACGGCGTCTTGGCGTTGGCCCAGCGACCCGACGACTGGAAACGGTTGGCCGCGACTCCTCACGAAGATCCGCTGTGGGACAGCGCCGTCGAAGAAGTCACCCGCTGGGCCACCCCGGTCATCTACATGAGCCGGACATGCACCAAATCCGTCGACGTCAACGGCCAGCGCGTCGAACCGGGCCAAGCCGTCGCCATGTTCTACCCCTCCGCGAATCGTGACGAGGCCGTTTTCGGCCCCACGGCCGACCAGTTCGACATCGAGCGGAACCCGAACCCGCACCTCAGTTTCGGCTTCTCCACGCACTTCTGTCTCGGCGCGCACCTCGCGAGACTGGAAACCAAGATCATGCTGCAGCAATTGCTCGGCCAGGTCGGGCATCTCGAGATCCTCGAGGCACCGGCACATCTCCGCTCGAGCTTCATCCACGGCATGAAGCACCTGATGGTGAGCGCAAGTTAGACCGCTGTCACCCGCGCGGGCCGACGCGAACGTCTGTCGGCGTATGACCATTCTTGCCAGCGTTGACCTCCCCCCATTCCCGACCCTCGTCGACTCCGCGAAGCCGTTCCCCCGCAGGTCCTGGCCCGTGCACGTCGGCCTCGGGCTGGCCCGCGGCGTAGCGATTGGCGTTGCCGCCCGCACGTTCATGCGACTCCTCTCCGGGGACCCGGAGTTCACCTTGAGCGGAACGCTGTTCATCATTGGGCTGTTCACGATCTTCGGAACCATGCAGGGTGTCGTCGCCGGCACGAGGGCCAGGAACGCCCGACGCCGGTTCACGGCTCCCGTCCGCTTCCTCGGCGGCTTCAGCTACCTGATCCTCGGATTGGGGGCCGGCATCATCATGGCTCCGTTCCTTTGGACCATGGGCCCTGCGTTGGCGCACCGAGAATGGCATCGCCGGATTCGGATCGGCTTGGCTGCCGTCGCCGCCCTCAACCTCATCGGAGTCATCGCAATGCAGATGAACGAGGAGGACTTCAGGTGGGTTCACATCGTTGCGTTCGCCCTCCTGCTGGCGACGTACCTCGCCGCTGCGTGGACCGCCGGCCCGACGTTTGCTTCGGCCAATTCGGCCGGCACGGAGCAACCTGCCTAGAGTCCCCAGGTGGCCTACCACCCGAATCTCGGCGTCTCGCCCGAAACGGTCTAGCCGTGTCGTCGCCGCCGCCGATCCGCTACGCCAAGGTCGACGGGCTCAACCTCGCCTATCAGGTCGTTGGCGACGGGCCGCTCGATCTCATCCTCATCGACGAGTGGGCAACGCCACTGGAGGCCCGCTGGGATGTTCCGGCCATTGCCGGCCGACTCAACCGACTCGCTTCCTTCGCCCGAGTGATCAGCTTCGACAAGCGGGGCATTGGATTGTCCGACCACGACCCGACGTCGGAGGTTGCAACGCCCGAGATCTGGGTGCGAGACGTCGCTGCCATTGCCGACGCAACAGGCGCCGACAATCCCGTGCTCTTCGGCACGCACGAGGGCGGACCGATCGCCCTGCTCTACGCGGCGAGTCTGCCCGATCGGACCAAGGCGCTCATCCTCGCCAACACCGGCCCGCGCCTCACTGCGAAAGACGACTACCCGTTCGGTTTCGATCACGACACCTGGCTCCCCGACCTCGACGGGATCGTCGAATTGTGGTCCACCGGCGCCGGAGGCGAACCGCATATCCCGGCCACCGCCCACGATCCCTGGTGGTACCACTGGTACGCACGGTCCCGGCGGAAACAGGCCTCGCCGCAGGCGGGCCTGGCGCTCATGCGGATGCTCGGCGACATCGACGTGCGCCACATCGTGCCGAGCGTTCGGTGCCCGACCCTGGTGTTGCATCGGACCGACAACGCCTGGTGGCCGGTCGAGGGAGCTCGCTGGCTTGCCCAGCAGATCGAGTCGGCGCAGCTGGTCGAGCTTTCAGGCACCGACAACTACTGGTGGTCAGGTGATGCCGACCGGGTCGTCGACGAAATCGAGCGGTTCCTGCTCGGCACGCATACGACCCGGCCGAGCGAACGCGAATTGCTGACCGTGATGTTCACCGACATCGTCGACTCGACCGCTACCGCCACGCGCCTGGGCGACACTCGGTGGCGGACCGTTCTCGACCAGCACGATGCGGTCACCATCAGCGAGGTCGAACGGCACGGAGGGACGGCGCTGAAGAACCTCGGAGATGGCTACCTGATCAAGTTCGACGGCCCCGCCGTCGCCATTCGAGCTGCGGTCGACCTTCGAGAAGCACTGCGGCGCAACGATGTGCAGTTGCGCATCGCCATCCACACCGGCGAGGTGGAACGGCGGGCGGGCGACATCAGCGGGGTGGCGGTGCATCTCGCATCGCGGATGCTGACCGTTGCCGAGCCCGATGACATCGTCGTCTCGGGCGTCGTCCGGGGCCTGGTCGCAGGTTCGGGCATCACCTTCGAACCGAGGGGACTCCACGAGTTCAAAGGGCTCCCCGATCGGTGGGAACTCCACCGGGTCACCCGCGACGCTCGTCGGCTCGACGACCCTCGCTGATTCAGCCCGCCGTTCAAACGGCGAGCTGAAGCATGAGGGCGAACTGGCAGACACCGCCGAGCAGGGTGAAGAGGTGCCAGACCTCGTGGTACCCGAACACCGTCGGCACCGGATCCGGGGACTTCTTGGCGAAGCAGACAGCTCCGATCCCGTACATCACTGCCGATCCGACCATCAAGGCGGCCACATCGAGGCCATGACCGATGGCGAGTGTGGGCGTGGTCAGGACCGGAAGGGTGCCGAGGAGGGGGAACAGCCAGGGGCACGGGTCCTGGAGCACCGTGAGCTGCGTCATCTTCAGGCCGACTCCGACGAAGGCCCCGATCCAGGTGAACAGCAGCATCAGTCGACCCGCCGGCCCGGGAACGCCGAGGATCGCCACCGGAGTGGTCGCCCCCGCCAGGTGGACGAAGATCATCGAGTGGTCGAGACGCCTCATCCAGAACCGTGCGGTGGGGCTCTGGGCCAACCGGTGGTAGCAGGCGCTCGTGGTGAACATCAGGGTCCAGCTGATGGCGTAGACCAGGGCGACACTTCGTGCACCCGAGGCTGAAGACTGGGTCACCAGATGCACCCCCGCCGGCACCGAGGCGATTGCCGCCACCTGGTGGAGGCGTCCCCGCAACCGGGGGCGGGGTCCGTAGACGGGGTGCGTCAGGACGTCGTGGATCTCGCCGAATTCGAATCTTGAGTGGAGGATCAAGGCGGTCATGAGGGTTACTCAACTCCTGATGACGCCCTCGGTGATCGGGGCGATCCCTACCTACCTCGAGCCCCTATGGGGGCTTCACTCGTCTTGGGTGTTCGCGTCGGGTAGTAGGGTCCCCGCGATGGACTACGCCGTCGGAAAACTGTTCCACCTGGGCCACCTCGTCGAGGATCTCGAGGCTGTCGACCGATGGTACGACGACATCTTCGGCTGCGTTCGCTTCTATCACGGCTACGAAAAGGCCGCGCGCCGAACCGCGTCGCTGCTGGTGATCAGCGACATGGTGATGGAACCGATCATGCCCTCCACCGCGCCCGAGGACAGCCAGTCCCCGCTCGGCAAGTTCAAGACCCGGTTCGGTAATCGGCTGCACTCCATCGCCTGGTACGTCGATGACATTGCCGCGTGTTCGGCCCATCTGGCCGACCACGGCATCCGCCAGGTCGGCCTCACCGGCAAGCCGGTCACCGACCCCCGGGTCCAGGTGGCGGTGTGGACGCACCCGAAGGACACGCGGGCGCTCTGGGAGTTCTGTGAGCCCGGCTTCGCACCCGACCCCCGCCTCGATGCCGGTTGGTCCGATGCGTTCTGGCGCAATGAGCACCCCTTGGGAATTCAGCGGACCGCGTTCATCAGTGTCTTGTTGGAGAACCTCGAGGATGCGTCAAGGCTCTACGGCGAGGCCCTCGGCGGCGTGCTGTTGCACGAAGAGGAGGCCGGCGGCGCCCGACGTGCGTTCTGGGCGGTCGGCGAAGAGACCGTGATTCAGGCCATCCAGCCCGTCGACGGTGCCACGGTTGCCGGTGATGACCTGGCGCAGAACGGCGAGGGGGTCCACGAGATCGTCTTCGCAACGTCGGATCTCGGGGCCGCGGCCGCGTTCCTGGAGGCGAAGGGGCAGCGACTCGAACGTCGATCGGCAGATGCATTCTGGATCAACCGGGACGACTCGTTCGGCCTGAACGTCGGCTTCACCGATCGCCTCATCCCGAACGACGGGCGGCGCTGAGCGGTCTGCTCCCGGTCCTGAAGGTCAGCGTGCCAGTTCTTCCTTGACGCTCTGGTTGGGCGGTCACATACTCCAACCACGGCCGCTCGATCGGCACAGACGTCTTGGATACCGAGGTTGGATCAGCGGCCGAAGCCGATCCCCTTAACTGCGGACCACCGTCCGGAGGGCCATATGAACGTCATCTCTGCCCCGCTGCAGGCGCTTCTCGGTACCGACGCCGTGGCTCACGTGTGGACGATGAACCCCGATGGGAGTCCTCAGGTGTCGGTTGTCTGGGTCATTGCGCGCGACGACCAGATCCTGTTCGGTACGGCGGGGAACAGCATCAAGGCCCGGAACCTCGCCGCCAACCCCAAGGTGATCCTGTCGGTCGAGGACACCGAGCGCAGCGAGCGGGGGTTCCAACGGCATCTCGTCGTCCATGGTCGGGCCGTCATCGAACCAGGCCCCGACCCGGTGCTGATGGACCAACTGGCGATGAAGTACACCGGCCTTCGACGGCATCCGCTTGCCTTGCGGGACTCGCCGACCGCAGTCGTCGTGCGGGTCAGCGTCGACCGAATCGGGGGGCACGGGCCCTGGATCGGGGGTGGTGCGTGACCGGCCAGGAGATCGAACGGGTCCGGGGGCGCCGCGCCAGCCTGTATCGCACGACGTTGGAACTCGAGCACGCGCTGTCGTCGCCTGCGGCCGACTTCGGTCCTTGGTCGGATCGTGTGCTCGAAGCGGCCAGTTCCGTGGTGGACTGCATCGCCGCGCACGCCGCCGAGTCCGAGGCCCCCGGTGAATTCTTGAGCAACATCGCCACCGATTCACCGCACCTGGCGCACGCAGCCAAGCACCTTCAGGACGAGCACCCCGTGCTCATCGAACGCTCGCACGCCTACGTGCAGCTGATCATGTCGTTCAAGGACGGAGCCTTCAAGGACGGAGCTTTCAAGGATGGAGCGCCTCCTGATGCGGCCGAAGTCGTGCGTGAACGTGGGCTCGAGGTCCTGGCCCTGATCGTGCGCCATCGGCAACGCGGCGCAGACCTGATGTTCCTGGCCCACAACGAGGATCTTGGCTCAGCCGGCTGAGCCCGTTACCAGTTCCGCCTTCATCGGCTGCACGATGTGCTCGGCGAAGAGGTCGAAGGATCGTGTGGTCTCGTGCGGTGACAGATCTCCCCAGGTGAACCCGCCGACGAAGTAGTCGGTACCCGCCTCCGCCTCGAACTGTTGGCAGTGGTCGAGCACGGTCGAGGGCGAGCCGACGACCACCGCCTGAACCGACTTGGCCAGGTCGTAGTCGCCGCCGAGCGTCGGATCCCCCGGAGGAAGCATCCCGAAGCGGCGAAACAGTCTCGTCAGGTGTTCGGAGTAGGCGACCCACGCCCGCCTGCCGATGGCATCGGCTTCGGCATCGGTGGGGGCAACAATGATCTTGCGAACCCCGCCGATCATCGGCTCAGGTCCGGCGCACGGACCGTCCGCGTTGAACAACTCGTAATATCGAGCGACGGCGCCGGCGACCGCCATCAGCGGACCGGCGGCCATGGTCCGAGCACCCATGCGGGCGGCTGTCTCGAGCGTGCCCGGACGCCACAGGGGTGGATGCGGCCTCTGGTACGGACCGACCTCGAGCGGGACATCGTCGTAGTGGTAGAAGCGGCCCTCGAAGCTGAACGAGTCGGACGTCGACGCCATTGCCCGCAGGATGATGTCGAGTGTCTCGGTCGTCTTCGCGTCGGCCTCGGCGGCATCGAGACCCCACAACACATGCTCAGGTGGGCTGATCCCCTTGCCGAAGCCGATCTCGAGCCTGCCCTCGGACAAGTGGTCGAGCATGCAGAGCTCCTCGAACAACCGCAGCGGATGGTAGAAGGGCAGGAGGTGGACGAGGGATCCGATGCGGATCGTCGATGTCCGCTCGATGACCGCTGCCAGGAACACATTGATGCTCGGAGCTGCGTCGAGAGGAATCAGGTGGTGCTCGGACTTGTGCCACCCCCAGAACCCGGCCTCTTCAGCCCGAACCGCGAGGTTGATGCGGTGGCGGTACAGCTCGTTGAGCGGCAGGCCGCCGGGATGTTCCAGCTGGTCGAATACCCCGAACCTGAGCGACATGGCGGTCCTTCACTGATTGGTGGCGATTGCTGCGAGAATTCAAGCATGTCTGCGCCCCAGGAAACAGGACCAACCGAGGGAGGCCCACCCGCGGCCGCAGGAGGCGCGCCTCTCGCGGGCGTGCGCGTGCTCGAGGTTGCCAACATGATCGCTGCCCCGTCGATGGCGGCGCTGATGGCAGATCTCGGGGCGAGTGTCGTGAAGGTCGAACCGTTGACCGGGGACATTCTCCGGAATTCAGTGATCGACGGGCCTGGCCCCGATCCGTACTTCGAACTCGACAATCGGGGAAAGCGCGGCATCGCGGTCGACCTTTCTCAACCCGAGGGCGTCGCGTTGGTGCACCGGCTCGCCCAATCAGCCGACGTGTTCGTCACGAATCTGACCGCGGATCGCATGGCCAGATACTCGCTCTCGGCGGAGGATCTGGCATCGGTTGCACCACGATGCATCCACGCGTCGCTGTCCGGCTACGGAACTCGCGGCGATGACGCCGCCCGCCTGGCCTACGACATGACGGCGTTCTTCGCCCGGGGCGGCGTGCAATCGCTCGTGAGCGAACCCAACGGTGCACCACCCGCGTTCCGGCCAGGTCAAGGCGACCACACCTCGGCCCTCGCGTTGCTCGCGGCCACGTTGGCTGCGCTACGGCTTCGAGACACGACCGGCCAGGTGGCTCCGGTCGAGGTTGCGCTCATGCAGGTCGCGACGTGGACGATCGCCAGTGACCTGTCCGTGACCCTCGTCGCCGGCACGGGTCCCGACCGCTGGCCCAGGTCCGAGTGGCCATCACCGCTCACCTGCCGGTTCCGATGTTCCGACGATCGATGGATCGCCCTTTGCATGCCCGGTCCCAGGGACTTCTGGCCGGCCTTCGCCGAGTGCGTCGGTCATCCGGAATGGGTCGATGATCCCCGCTTCGGGACGATTCTCGCCCGGCGTGAGAACGCCGCGGCTCTCATCGCCGAATGTGACGTCATCTTTGCCTCCGAGCCCCGTGACCGTTGGGCGGCTCGGCTCGACGCCACCGGCCTGACCTGGGGACCGGTCCAATCCGTCGAGTCGCTCATCGATGACCCCACGCTGCATGAGCTCGGCGGTCTCCAACTCATCGACGATCACCCGTCGGGGCCGTTCCATACCGTCGCCGCCCCCTTCCACCTCCACGGAGCGGATGTCACGATCCGAGGACGAGCGCCCGAGCTGGGCGAACACACCCGAGCGGTCCTGACCGAGGCCGGACTGTCCGAGGCAGAGATCGAAGGGTTGGTCGAAGATCGAGTCGTCAGCGGCTGACCTGCCCCCTCTTTGACCCCGTCACGACGCCGGTCGTAGCCTCCGGGCATGGGGAACACGCACATGACGTTCGAACTCGCTCCTTTGCCCGACGTCACCTTCGGTGCCGTCGTCACCAACATCGACCTTCGATCCATCGACGACGTTTCGTGGAATGCGCTGTACGACGCCTGGATCGATCGGGGTTTGCTCATCTTTCCGGCACAGCACCTGACTCGGGATGAGCAGGATGCGTTCGCTCGCCGCTTCGGCGACCTCGAGTTCACCGCCGCGCCGATCTCCAACATCGGGAAGGACGGAACGATCCATCGCGAAGCCGACGACGACATCGTCAAGTCGATCCGCGGCAACGAGGGTTGGCATCACGACAGCACGTACATGCCCCTGCAAGCCAAGGGGGCGGTCTTCTCCGCCGAAATCGTCCCGACCGAGGGAGCCGCCACCGGCTTCGCCGACATGCGGTACTCCTACGAGGTGCTCGATGCCGAGACCAAGGACCGCATCGCCGATCTCTCGGCCTATCACTCGCTCTACTACAGCCAGGGTCGTGCCGGCTATCTGCCGTCGAAGACGAACGAGAAGGGCGGGTACGACCAGTACGGCTATCACGATCTCGAGGTCCCCCTCCGGCCGTTGGTCAAGCTGCACCCGGTGACGGGCCTGCCGAACCTGAACGTTGGTCGTCACGCCCACGACATCCCCGGCCTGACCCCTGACGAGTCAGAGGCGTTGATCGATGCGCTCAACGAGGGGGCGTGCGTCGAGGCGAACTCCTACCATCATCAGTGGACCGTCGGCGATGCAGTCGTCTGGGACAACCGTCGGCTGATGCATCGGGCGACGCCGTTCGATCTGTCTCAGCCACGGCGCATGTGGCACACCCGTATCGCCGGGGACACCCCGAGCGAGCTGGCCCTCAATCATCAGTAAGCCCAGCCATCAATAAGCCCAGCCATCAGTGAACCCAGCCATCAATGAGCCCGGGCACCAGCGCAGCGCTGGGTCAGTGTGAGGATTCGCCGGCCACGACGACGATGGTGGTCGTTGCACTCTCGGCCAACAGGAAATGCGCGGTGTTGCCGAACCGAGGTGCCCCGCCGACCTGACCTCGCCGAACCGCAGACAGCACCAACAGGTCCGCGTCGAGCTCGGCCACCGATTCGAGGATGGCACCGCCCGCACTTTCGGCATGGCGGAGTTCGGTTGCGTGATTCGCCCCCAACTTGTCGGCGGTCGCAGCAGTCTCATCGAGGATCTGACGACCGACCGACGGGGGGCCGAGGAAGGTCGCAAGGTCGGTGAGATGCCGAGTCGCCGGATTGGTGTCGATGTAGAGCAAATGGAGGCGGGTACCGATCGCAGCGCTCAGGTACGCCGCGACCTCGGCGCTCCCCCGTGACGTCGTCGATCCGGTCACCGGCACGATGGCCCGTCCGAACGCCCACGGCAGCTGGTCCTGATGACCTCGCGGCAGCCGGACGACGACCGCCGAAACGGTCACCTGACCGAGCACGGCGTCGACGAACTCCGAGATCACACAATCCGCCTTTTGTGTCTCGGTCTCCCGAGTGGCCGATGCCCCCATGACGAGTACCGAATAGCCCAGCCGACACTCATCGACCAAGGCGCTCACCGGGCCATTGGTCGCAACGGTCGTGGGCAGTCGGAGGTGGTCGACCTGCTTGCCGTAGAGGACGCCCTCGAACGGACGACGGTCGAACTCCTGCTCACCGACCGTCACCAGCGTCACACGGGTTCCCTCGGGCCAGACCAGCCCGACGATCTGCGCGGCCACCAGCGACGCCACCCCTCCGCGCGACGGGATGAGCAAGCGGCCGCCTGTGACGATCGAGTTGGCGGCAAGCGCCTCCTCTTGATCGAGCCGAGTGCGTTCCGCCGGAGTCCCCTCGAAGTTGGCGAGAACCGCCCGAAGGAGCGGCGGCGCCGCCATCGATGTCGCCATCGCCATCAGGACCACCACGGCGTACGAGCTCTGATTCAACACGCCCAACGACAGGCCCAACGCCGCGATCACGATCTCGAGCGCCCCACGAGCATTCAAACCGATGCCGAGCGCCACGCCTTCCCGACCCGTGAGGGCTCCGAGTCGCGCTCCCGCGATGGCCCCGATGAATTTGGAGGCACTAGCGCCGGCAACCACCAACGCGGCCCACAACAACGTGTTGGCGTCGTTCAGTAACCCGAGGTCGACCCGCAAGCCGGCGGTCACGAAGAAGATCGGACCGAAGACCGCTGACGTCATCGTCTCGAGCGGTTTGATGAGCCCGTGCTCGGCGAAGCGGGAGCGGGCGATGATCACACCGGCGACGAAGGCGCCCAACACGGCTTCGACGTGGAGCCACTGGGTAATGACCCCGAACGTCAACGCAGTGACGACGACGACCGTGGTGGCCTTCACGGGGTCGTCGCCCGCCATACGCACCCGGCGAAGGCTGAAGTCGACCAGCTTCTGTCCGATGGTGAACGCCGCGACGAAGAAGAGCACGACCCCACCGAGGGTCAGGGCGAGTTGGCCGATCTCGATGCTGTCGGCTTGGGCAAGCCCGGCGACGAGGCCGAGGATGATCCAGCCGATCACATCGTTGGCCATGCCGGCGGCCAAGGTGAGCTGACCGACGTTGCGTCGCATCAGACCCATGTCTCCCAAGATCTTTGCGATCACCGGCAATGACGAGATGGACAGCGCAGCAGCGATGAACAATGCGAACACCAGCCGGTCGGTGCCTTCGCCGACGAAGGTGGTGGGAATGACCCAGCCAAGACCGAACCCGACGCCAAGCGGCACCAGGAGCGAGCCCGTCGAGACGGTTGCCGCGGCGCGTCCGAGTCGCCGGATGAGTCCCAGGTCGGTCTCGAAGCCGGTGGCGACGAGCAGCAGGATCACGCCGATCCATCCCATGGTGAACAACATGGCCGTCTGCGCCCGATCGGGCGGGAACAGCCAGTCCGTCGCGTCCGGCCAAAGTCGACCCAGCACCGAGGGTCCCAGGAGCAGTCCGGCCCCGAGCTCACCGATGACCGACGGCTGGCCGATCCTGCGCATCAGCGACCCAAGCAGGCGGGCGACCACGATGATCAGAAGGACGCTGGTGAAGAAGACCAGCAGCTGGTGGTCGTCGGGGGGACTGAGCGACACAACCCTGCCCAAGGACGCAACGCTGCTCAAGGCTGATACTCCTTCCCTGCTCGGCCAACGGGTTGCGGCATGGTAGACCGCAAGCTCGTCACTCTCCCGGTAACGTTCGCTTCGCCTACCTGCATCGATCGACGTGATGCGCCGCACGAGGAACCGAGGACACCTTGGCCAATCCCGAATCTCGGGGCAAAACTGCATCCGAGTGGGCCGAAACCTACCGGTCCATGTTCGGTTTCGTTCCCGACATGGTCGAGTCCCGCCACGAAATCTGTTCCCGATTCGATCCGGATTTCCTCGACGCACTCGAGACCTTGCGAGCGCGGGCATTCGACCATCCGGGGCTCGACGACAAGACCAAACAGCTGGTGGCTGTTGCCGTGCTCATGTCGCACGGCCGGCCCGCGGCCGCCAACCACATGGTCGGCGCCCGGAGAGCTGGGGCGAGCTGGGACGAGATCCATGTGGTGACCGAGATCGTGACGGCACTCGGAGCACTTGGCCCCGGTAATCAAATCGGCAACCTGATCAAGACCGCGCAGAGCAGAGAGAATGTACAGGACCCAGCCAATGACTGAAGGAACCGGCCACGAAGGGCATGGCCACGGCGCCGGTGTCGGCGCGCTGGCGCTGGGTGCTCTCGGAGTCGTCTACGGCGACATCGGCACCAGTCCGCTGTACGCCTTTCGAGAGGCCTTCCACGGACATCATCTCGAGGTGTCCCGGGCCAATGTGCTCGGGGCGTGCTCACTGGTCTTCTGGTCGCTGTTCATCATCATCTCGCTCAAGTACCTGTTCCTCGTGATGCGGGCCGACAACCGCGGCGAGGGCGGCATTCTGGCCCTGACCAGCCTGGTTGCGCCCATGCACGCCAAATCCCCCACTCGCTACATGGCCGGCCTGGTCCTGCTCGGCCTCTTCGGAACGGCGTTGCTGTACGGCGATGGGGTCATCACCCCGGCCATCTCGGTCTTGAGCGCGGTGGAAGGCGTGAAGACGGCGACGACGGCCCTCGACTCGTTCGTCATCCCGATCTCCGTGGTCATTCTCGTCGGCCTCTTTGCCGTTCAGCGGCGCGGGACAGGAACCGTCGGCGCAGTCTTCGGACCGATCATGGTCGTCTGGTTCTCGGTCTTGTCCTTGCTGGGCCTGAAGGAAATCATCGGCGAGCCCGGCGTCCTGGCAGCCGTCAACCCGGTGTACGCGCTGCGGTACCTCAGTCAGAACGGCGCCGACGGCGTGCTGAGCTTGGGTTCGATCTTCCTGGTGGTGACCGGCGGTGAGGCGCTCTATGCCGACATGGGGCATTTCGGACGAAGGCCGATCCAGCTGGGCTGGTTCAGCTTCGTGCTCCCCGCGCTGCTGTTGAACTATTTCGGTCAAGGCGCCCTGCTCATCGGCAAACCCGAAGCCATCGAGAGCCCGTTCTTCCTTCTCGGCCCCAGCTGGGCCACCTATCCGCTCGTTCTGTTGGCCACGTTCGCCACCGTGATCGCCTCGCAGGCGCTCATCTCCGGCGCCTTCTCGATGACCGTTCAAGCCATGCAGCTCGACTACCTGCCCCGCATGTCCATCACCCACACGTCCGCGTCCGCAATCGGGCCAGGTGTACGTTCCGCTCGTGAACTGGGCGCTGATGGCGGGGTGTATCTCGCTCGTCCTCGGCTTCCGATCGTCGACCAACCTGGCCGCGGCCTACGGAATCGCCGTCACCGCAACGATGGCCATCACGACGATCCTGTTCTACGCCTACGCCACCAACCAGATGCAGTGGTCGAAGGCGAAGGCACTCTCGGTGACCATTCCGTTGTTCGTCATCGACCTCGGCTTCTTCGGGGCCAACGTGGCGAAGATCCCCGATGGCGGCTGGTTCGCCATCGGTGTCGCCATCATCCTCTTGGTCATGATGACCACGTGGCGCCGCGGTCGGCAGCTCGTGGCCGATCGCATCCGGCGGGGCCAGGTGCCTCTCGAGGACTTCCTGGCAAGCCTGGACGCCGAACCCATCAGCCGGGTACCAGGCACTGCGGTGTACATGTTCAAGGGTTCCGGTGCTGCCCCACCCGCTCTCCTCTCGAATGTCCACCACAACCATGTCCTGCACAACCGTGTGATCCTGTTGTCGGTCGTGACCGACGAGACTCCGCACGTCACAGAGGACGAGCGTGTCGAGATCGAGAAAGGCGAACGTGGATTCGAGCTGGCAACCCTGCACTTCGGATTCATGGAGGAGCCCGACGTCTCGCACGCGCTACCGGCTCTGACCGGACTGCCGCTCGAGGAAGCAATCAACTCGACCACCTTCTTCCTCGGTCGGGAGACCGTGATCTCGTCGTCATTGCCAGGGATGGCGCGATGGAGAGAACGCCTGTTCAGCTTCCAGCTCCGATCCGCATCCAGCGCCTCCCGGTTCTTCAACCTTCCCCCCAACCGCATCTTCGAGGTCGGCTCGCACGTCGAAATCTGACGGGCCGCAGACTTCTTCTGGTTACCGGCCACTTCGCGACTCGGCGCCGACTAAAACGTCAGGAGCAGAACGACGCAGTCGGCGCCGTCCCTAGCCGAGGTGCGATGACCAGCAGCAGATTCGATCAACGAGCGCCCAGGTGACCAGCCGGCGTAAGACCACCACCATGTGGGTCGATGGGCGCGATGGCAAGTACCCCTGGCCTTGGTCGAAGGTCCTGCCGATCGGCCTACTCGGCGGTGCGGCGGTCATCGGCCTCTCGACCGCACTCGTCGTCCCGAGCATCGAGGACGACCTCACCGCCGAGACGCTCGCCGAACTCGACCGTGCCGGTATCGACCCGTCGCTTGTCGACGTCGACTTCTCCTACCGTTCGGGAGTAGTGCGCGTCCCGCAGGGGGTCGATCCCGACGCAGTGGTCAACGCTGTCTCCTTCAGCGGCATTCGGAGTCTCGAGGTTGTCCGAAATCCGGAGCGTGGGGCAACGACCAGCCGCTCGTCGACCACAACCACTCCGCCTCCATCGTCGACGACGGCCGGCCCAGCTACGACGGTTGCCACCTCAACCAGCGTCCCGGCGGCCTCGCCCCCGGCTTCCCCGGCCCAATCGGTCCCGACACCAGTTGGGTCGCCGACGCAAGGTCCGGCCGAGGTTCGGGCGGAATGGGCCGGGGGGCTGCTGCACCTCACCGGAACGGTCGCCTCGGAAGAACAGCGGGCCCAGCTCGTCGCCGCCGCTACTGCCGCGGTTGGCGCAGCTGCAGTCGAGGACGCTCTGATCGTCGAGGGCCCCCCAACTCCGGCGCTCACCGATGCCCAAGTGGCGGGATTGGGTTCGTTGTTGGCGACGGTCCCGACACTGACCAACGCGACCTACCTCCTCATCGGAGATCTCCTCACGGTCACGGGCAATGCCCCGAGCGAAGCTGTTGCTGCTGCGGTAAAGGCCGCCACCGGGACGCTGGTGGAGGTCAGCGGCACCGCGACGATCGCCGTGTCCGCTGCGCCGTCGGCCACGCTGAACGACCTCCGAGCTGCTCTGGCGGCCTTGGCTCCCCAGTTCGCCGACACGGTCGTCTTCACGACGTCGAGCATCGCGCTCGATCCGCCGGCACTGGAGTCCCTCGACAAGGTCGTCGCCCTCCTGCGGCAGCATCCCGGCCCGGTGATCACCGTCGTGGGTCACACCGACAACCACGGCGGCCGGGCCGCGAACCAACGACTCAGCGAGGCCCGTGCCGGGGCGGTGGTCGAGTACCTGGTCGGCCGTGGGGTCGATCCCGCCCGGGTTCGCAGCCGCGGCGTCGGTGAGACGGCTCCGGTCGCCAGGAACTCGACCCCCGAAGGTCGAGACCGCAACCGCCGGGTCGAACTCGTTGCCGCCGACCCTTCGTGACACAACGTTCCCACCACCCAGTCCCCCACCACCCATTCCCCCGACACGCCGTCACCCGACAACCCATCCATCATCACCAGGAACATCATCATCATGGGCTACGTCCTTCCCGAGATCGTCCTCCCGCTCATCCTGGCCTTCGGCGTCGGTGTGCTCCTCGGGTGGGCGCTGTGGCGCTGGCGCCGAACCAAGGTCAGCTGGACAGAATGGGAGACGAGCCGATCGTCCTTGATGAAGTCCGAGGCGAGGCTCGAGGCCCTGTCCGATGAGTCCGGCTCGCTGTATCGGCGGCTCGACGAACTCGAGCGAGAGATCGCCGAACGCGATGACCGGATCGCCCTTCTGGACAGCGAGCTCGATCTCGGCAACGAACGCCTCGTCGCTCTCGAGTCCCAGGTGGCAGCCATCGAGGCCGAACTGCTGATGGCGCGTCGAGAGGTCGGCGACGCGAACGCGCGCGCCGGCGAGTTCGAGCGAGCGGTCAAAGCGGCGAAGGACGAGGCGGCCTCGTTGCAGTCCAGCGCCTCGGACCGACAGATGCAGCTCAGCGGCTTCGCCGCTCTCCGGGACGACTACGAATTGGCCAGTGCCAGAATCGTCGACCTCGAAACCGATCTGCTCGCCGCCCGGGACCAGGTCGTCGAAGCCGATGGGCGGCGCAACGCCCAACTGACCGCAGCACGTTCCCGCATCGACGAACTCGAGGCGAAGTTGGGTGAGGTGCTGCATGTCAGCCGGGCCCGAGTCGACGAGTTGGAAGCCGAAGTCGCCGAATTGCGGCTCGCTCGATCGGCGCCCCCCTCGCCAGGCATCATCCAACTCGCCGCCCGGCCGGTCGACCCTGCCGTCGACCCACCCATCGACCTCCGAGAACCCGAACCCGAGCCCGACAACCTGCTCATGATCGATGGCGTGGGCCCCAAGCTCGAGCAGTTCCTCCATCGCCAGGGAATCCACACCTTCCTCGATCTTGCCCGGTTGGACGACGATGGAGCTGCCGCCCTTCAGGCCCAGCTGCCCCAGTTCCCCGATCGGATCCGTCGTGAAGAGTGGGTCGAGCAGGCCCGCCGATTCTCGAACGGCGAAGGCCCGCTCGTGCCCGCCGTGCACGAGCGGGACAATCTTCAGCGAATCAAAGGCGTCGGACCGGTTCTGGAACGATGGCTACACGGCCAAGGGATCTTTCGGTTCCAGCAATTGGCGGGCCTCGACCCGGAGGCTGCCGCCGATCTCGACGCCATGCTCGAGGACTTCCCTGGTCGCATACGACGCGAGGCGTGGATCGAGCAAGCCGTCGGTTTCGCCGCCGAGACGGCCGCTACGTCATGACGGTTTCGGCGTCGCGAACATGAGGATCGCCCCGACCAGGGCGACCGCAGCCATGGCACCAAAGCCGGCCCCGTACCCCGACCAGTCGATGAGGGCGCCGGTGACGTAGCCACCGAGCGGTGCGCCAATGTCGAAGAACAGGTTGAACGAACCCATCGCCTGTCCGCGCTCGGTCGGCGGAGCATGGTCGACCACCATCGCCAACAGCGTCGGGAAGACTCCCGCGAAACCCCCACCGAACACGACCACCGCGACGAAGGCGGGGCCGGGTGACCGGAACGTGGCCAGAATGGCCAGCCCGAGGGCACACGCCGTTGCGCAGGGAATCGCCACGGCCCGACGACCCAGGCGATCCGCAAGGCTTCCCGCGATGGACCGGGTGAGCATCACCGATGCCGAAAGCGCGACGAACAAGCCGCCCGAGCTGCTCATCCCGATGCTGCTTGCGTAGAGCGCGAGGAACGTTCCGACGGCGGTCCAACCAACGCCGACGCAGAAGTACACCATGCCCGGCCGAACCGCAGCAGGGTGGAAGAAGCGATCACGCATACGCATCCGAGCCGGGTCGGTCTGCTTCTGGCCCGTCTCGGGAATGAACAGGGCCAGCACCGCGCCCGAGAACGTGCTGATGGCAACGGCGATCCAGACCGCGTCGAAGCCACGCTCCGAGATGAGGAACTCGGCCAATGCCGGCCCGGTGGCGAACCCCACATAGAAGAACAGGCTGTACCGAGCGAGATACGTGGCCCGTCGGTCGTTCGGCGCCACGTCGGTGACCGACGCCGAGGCTGCCCCGTAGAACATCGCGCCGGCGAGGCCTTGGAGCAGGCGCAATGCCAAAAGTTGAGGCACCGAGCGGGCCGCCAGCAGACCGAGGCCGGACACCATCGTCAACAGCGGTCCCAGGATCAAGAAGGGTCGCCGGCCGCGCCGATCGATGAACTGACCGGTCCAAGGTCGGCTGAGGAGGGCCGAGAGCGATGCGGCGCTCATGATCAGGCCGGCGGTTCGCTTGGTGGTTCCGAGCTCCTCGACGAGAAGTCTGGGAAGCGACGGGAAGAGAAGGCCTTGGGCCAGGAAGGTTCCCAGCGCGGAGAGACAGACCAAACCGACCAGTACTGCGGGACGATCACGACCGAACGAAGGGCCATCACTCACGGGTAGTCACCGAGGCGAGACCCTTCCACCTCGCCCCTGGCCCTGTCCACTTGAACGCCTTCGCGGTCCAGTTCGGTTCCATCAGCCACTTCCCGCGCCCGACCATGGACAATGAAGCGATGGAACAGCGGATACTTCGGTGGGACGGTTCGGGTTGTCCGTACGAGCTTGCGGACGTCCCCGACCTTCCGATCGCGTCGGGATGGATCTGGATCGACCTTCGCCCCGTGCCCGACGCTCCCCCGCTGGCTCTCGACCACCTGGTCCGCGGGCTCGGACTCGACCAGCTCGCGGCCCACGACGCGCTCTACGACGTCGATCTGCCCAAGGTCGATGACTTCGGCAACCACCTCCTCATCGTGCTCCACGAATTGGCAAAGGATCGGATCGAGACCTACGAGGTCGACTGCTTCCTCACCGCGCAGGTGCTCATCACGGTGCACGACGAGGACTCCCCCTCCATCAACGCGCTCTGGCGCACGCTGCAAACCCACGAGGCCCTGGCCCAAGGCGGTGCATCCGATGTCTCCGCGATGTTGGCCGATGGCGTGACCCGACGCCTGTTGGCCGTCATCGACGCGTTCGACGAGCGGCTCGAAGACCTCACCACCCAGGCGTTGAACGCGAACCCGTCGCTTCTGGCCGACGTCTCCGCCGTCCGAAGCGACCTCGCCGCCGTCCGAAAGGTGGTGAACCCTCAGCGCGAGACGCTCGACGTCATGCGAACCATCCGCTCGCCCTTGCTCAGCGAGCAGGCGCGGCGTCGTTACGCCGATGTGGGTGATGTCGCAGGACGCCTGACTTCAGGTCTGGATGCCGCTCGAAGCGCACTCGCCGAAACGATCGACGTCTACCGCGGCGCCGAGGCCAAGTCGGCAACCGACGTGACCAAGGTCCTCACCGTCTATTCGGCAGTCATGCTGCCCATCACGCTGGTCGCCAGCTATTTCGGTATGAACCACGAAAATCTGCCGACCGTGCACGAGGACTGGGGATGGATCGCCGTGACGATCTTCATGGCGCTCATCGCCATCGTCTCCCTGGGTACCTTCATCGCCGCCGGATGGATTCGCCGGCCTTCTGGCAGGCAGGCCGGCGAGGCGCTCGGGCGTGGCCTGGTGGAGGCGGCCATGACGCCGGTCCACCTGGCCGAGGCCGTCATGGGCATCTCGGCGATGCCGCTGCGCAAGGCGATCGACTCGGTGCTCCCGAACCTGCCCGACAACATCGACGAACGAGAGGTTCGGCGGCACTACGGCGACGGCAGCCACGGCGGCGAGTGACGCCGTTCGAGCACCGGTCGTGGCAAGATGCCCTCGTGCAGGTCTCCGCGAAGATTGACTACGCCCTCCGAGCACTCATCGAACTCGCGGCGCACGACGTCGGCCGGATGACCCGTCAGGAACTCGCGGAGGCACAGGACATTCCGCCGCGTTACCTCGAAGCCCTCCTCGGCGACCTCCGTAAAGCGGGGCTGCTCTTCGGCCAACGGGGCAGCTCGGGCGGGTACCAGCTGGCGCGTCCCGCAGCAGAGATCACGGTCGCCGACGTCGCCAGGGCTGTCGACGGACCACTGACCTTGGTTCACGGTCAGCGTCCCGAGCATCGGACCTACACCGGATCCAGCGAGCATCTGCACGATCTGTGGATCGGCGTGCGGGCCGCGATGCGCTCGGTCATGGAAACGGTCACGCTCGCCGATCTGGTCAGCGGCGATCTACCGGCCGACCTCCGCCTACTGATCGATGATCCCGACGCTCAGCTCGCTCGCTGATCAACGGCGAGGGCAAGGACCGGATCGGGGCCGTCGGCTGCTTCGTCGTCTCCGACGGTGACGGACCGATTTCGTCGGGTGAGGGTCCAGACCACGAGGGTGCCGACCGCAAGCGCCAGTCCGAGCGCGGGGAGCACCGGGCGATCGAGGGCGAGGGCGAGTTCCCGTGTCTGGGTCACAAGCAACAAACACGCAATCGCCATGCCGAGCACCCTGGGGGCGATGAACTTCACCACGTGCGCCGAGAGTGGGGCTGCGACGACTCCGCCGGCGAGCATCGCGATCACGATCGACGGCTCGACGCCGTTGCTGCCGAGCGACGTGATGAGCGAGCCGGCCGACACCAGCGCCACGACGATCTCCGCGGTGTTGACCGAGCCCACGACGACGCGTGGGGCAATCCGTCGGTGCAACAGGTAAGGCGTGATGACCGGACCCCAGGCGCCGACCAGTCCATTGGTCAAACCCCCGGTTGCGGCAACTGCTCGGAACCCCCAACTGGAGCGGCCGGGGCCATCGACCCCTTCGGTCGACCCGCCAGGCGACGGCGACGACATCGGGGCGCTGAAGCGAACCAGCAGCCGGAGCCCGACGAGCAGGAGCATCAGGGCGAGCACCGGCCGGATCTGATCGGCATCGACGTTGGTGAGTACGAGGGCACCGACGATGGAACCGAGGACCGCCGGGCCGGCCAGCCTCAGCACGAGCCGCCGATCGACGTTTCCGGCACGCCAGTGGGCTGCTCCGCCGGCGATGCCGGTGACCACCTTGGCCAGATTGACCGTCGTCGAGGTGGAGACCGGGCTGACTCCGGCACCGAGAAGAATGCTGGACGATGTCGGTCCGAAGCCCATGCCCAACGCCCCGTCGACGAGCGATGCCGCAAATCCGGCGAGGGCGACGAGGAGGAGCTGCGAATCCATACTCCCCAAAACCTACCTGATTATGCGTATTTGGCAAATGGGTGATCCGTCACATCCCTATCGGCGGTTTGCAGTAGGCCACGAGCCGATTCATCGGGCACAATCGTTCGATGGAATTCGAAGAACTGGTTCGTCAGCGCCGCAGCATTCGGGGATACAAGCCCGACCCGGTCCCCAAGGACGTGATCCTCGAGATCGTCGACCTGGCGGTCGCTGCGCCATCGTCGATGAATACTCAGCCGTGGCACTTCCACGTCGTGACCGGCGAGCCGCTCGAGCGCATTCGTCGAGGAAACACCGAGTTGATGATGGCCGGCGCCAAGCCGAAGCGGGAGATCGAGGCCCATGGCGCCTACGAAGGCGTGCATCGTGATCGCCAGGTCGAGATCGCCTATCAGCTGTTCGACGCCATGGGCATCCGCGACGACAAGGTCATGCGCAAGGACTGGATGATGCGGGGCTTCCGACAGTTCGATGCTCCCGTCTCGATCGTCGTCACCTACGACCGGGCGCTCGACATGGCGACCATCGGGCACTTCGACCTCGGAGCAGTGACCTATGGCCTCTGCCTCGCCGCGTGGGATCGTGGACTGGGGACGGTCATCAACGGACAGGGCATCATGCAGTCCGGCGTGGTCCGTGAGCACGCCAACATCCCCGAGGACGAGGTGATCATGACCTGCGTTGCCATGGGCTACCCGGCCGACGAGTTCGCCGCGAACGACGTCCGATCCAGCCGGGTACCGGCGCAGACCATCGCCTCGTTCGTCGGCTTCGACTAGATCCCGACCGTCGCTCAGTCCGCTTCTTCAGTCAGCGGACGCAACTCGACGACCGGGATCACACGGTCGGTCCGCTGTTGGTAGTCGGCAAAGTTGGGAATCTTCGCCGCGACCCGGGCGAAGAGTTCGTCACGCTCCGGGCCGGTGATGGTGACCGCGGTCGCCTGATAGGTCTCGGCGCCCAACTCGACGGTAACGGTGGGGTTGGCGATGAGGCCCTGTCGTGGTCAGGAGCAGGAAGCGGGCGCGGGCGAAGTCTCCGGACAAGGCCCCCTTGTTTGCCCTGAACTCCGAGATGAGCGAGTGATTGAATGCTCGCGTCGTGGCCGAGGGCCCACCCTCCGAACGAACCTCTTCGCTCATCGCTTCGAGGTTGGCCACCGTCAGGTCGAGACCGTCGTGCGTGTTCACTCCCACTGTGTGCGTTCGTTCGAACCGCAAGCCCTCCGAGTGAGGACCGATGCGGAGATCATGCATCGGAAGCGTCCGCTGCTGCCACAATCGGACCTGCCACAATCGGACCATGCATGATGCGCCCAGTACACCGGTCCTCATCGTCGGCGGCGGACCGGTCGGCCTCACTCTGGGCCACGAGCTCTCGCTGCACGGGGTGCCGTTCGTCCTGGTCGAGCGGAACGAGACGACGACGCAGGCCCCCAAGATGGATCTGACCAACAGCCGCAGCATGGAGCTGTTCAGCCGCCTGCAGCTCTCCGAACGGGTACGTCAGATCGGCTGTCCGGTCGACAGCCCCTTCGACGTCGTCTGGGTGACGGGCCTCGATGGACACGAAGTCCATCGCTTCAGGTACCCATCCCAGACCGAGGTGTGGGAGCGCTTGTTCGAGGTGAACGACGGCACCCTCCCGGCCGAGCCGCCGGTACGCATCTCACAGATCGTGCTCGAGCCGGCATTGCGGGACGCGCTCGTCGACAAACCCGAAGCTGATGTCCGGTACGGATGGGCGCTCGAATCATTCACGCAGGACGATGACGGGGTCACGGCAACGCTGCGGTCGACCGATGGTGAAACCGATGAACTTCGCGCCACCTATCTCGCCGGGTGTGACGGCGGGGGCAGCGTGGTGCGTCGCCAACTCGAGATCGGGCTGGAAGGCGCGATGGGTGCCCGCCAGTCGTACATGATCCACTTCCGGTCCGGCCGTCTCGATCGTCTGCAACGCTTCGGGGTCGTCTGGCACACGCAATCGGCTGCAGGAACGTTGATCGCCCAGGATGACGTCGACACATGGACGCTTCAGGCACGGGTTCCCGACGGCGTCGATCCGGCCGACCTCGACCCGGAGGCCTTCCTGCGATCGTTCCTCGGCCTCGGCCATGCCGAACCTCTGGATGCGGAGATTCTGTTGGCGAACGCATGGACCGCTCACCTGGTCGTCGCCGATCGTTACCGTCAAGGGAGGGCTTTTCTCTGCGGTGATTCCGCTCACCAGTTCATCCCCACCGGTGGCTACGGCATGAACACCGGTGTCGGCGATGCCGTCGACCTCGGCTGGAAGCTGGGAGCGGTGTGGAACGGCTGGGGTGGTGACCGCCTGCTCGATTCCTATGCGGCAGAGCGTCGTCCGGTGGCCCTACGCAACCGGGATGCCAGCGGTCAGCACGCCCGAGTGCGGGTCCAGATTGCGAAGGAGTACGCCGCGCGCCCCGATCTGCACGACGAGGGACCGGCCGGTGACGTCGCCCGGGCGTCCCTGGGCGCAGCCATTCAGGCCATCGGCAACACCGAGAACGAGTGCTGGGGTATCGAGCACGGATTTCGCTACTCCGAATCGCCGGTGATCCCCGACGCACGACCCGACCTCGACTTCGACCCGCTCGTCTACCGACCATCGAGCGAGCCGGGGGATCGTCTGCCCAACGTATTTCTCCAGGACGGCTGGTTCCACACCGAGTTCCTCGGACGGAAGCGTTCGCTGTACTCGTATTTCGGGGCCGGGTTCAGCGTCGTCACCGTTGGTGATCAGGAGCTGACGAACGCCGCTGCTGCTGCCCGAACCGCCGGCATTCCGTTGACGATCGTCAAGATCAACGAGGACTTCAGCGGCGTCTACCACCACCGCATCCTCCTGGTGCGGCCCGATCATCACGTGGCTTGGACCGGTGACACTGCGCCCGACGACTGGGGGCCGATCCTCGCTGCGGTCACCGGTCGGCCCATCGGGTGACATGTGGCTCGTAGCCACCCTCGTTTCGGCGTTGTTGCAGGTCGCTCGGACCGCCATGCAGCAGCGGCTCAAGGGGATCCTCAGTCCCAACGCTGCCGGCTTCGTTCGGTACGGATTCGGCGCGCCGCTCTCGATCGCCGCCGTGGCCGTGATGGCGGTCGCCGGTGTGAACTTGCCGTCGCTCACCGGTGGCTTCTTGTGGCGGGTGGCGCTTGCGGGGATCGGGCAGATCGTCGGAACCAACCTGCTCATCCGAGCTTTTGCGCTGCGCGACTTCGCGATCGGGACTGCGTACTCCAAGACCGAGGCCATCCAGGTTGCGCTCCTCTCATGGCTCCTGTTGTCCGAACCGCTCGGGCCGATGAGCTGGGTCGGTGCCGCTGTTTGCCTTGTCGGTGTGGTTGTCCTGGCGTGTCGCGGCGATGTGAAGCTCATCGCCGAAGTCGTCCGCCCCGAGGGCGATCGAGCGATGTGGGCGGGAATCGGTGCCGGCGCGGGATTGGCGACCGCGGCGGTCTTCATTCGGGCCGCGAGCGGGTCGCTCGGTGACGGCCCTGCCGTCGTGCGGGCGTTGGTCACCTTGGCTGCGATGAACAGCATCCAGACGCTGGTCAACGGGTCTTGGCTGTTGCTCCGCCAGCCGACGGAGATAGCGGCGATCGGCCGCAACTGGAAGTCGTCGATGCTGGTCGGCGTGACGAGCGTGCTGGGGTCGGCGGGCTGGGCCATCGGCATGACGCTGCACAACGCGGCGGTCGTCCGTACCGTCGGGCAGATCGACGTCGTCTTCGCCTTCCTGGTCGGCCGTTTCGTGTTCCACGAACAGCGGCGCCGCAGCGAGTACTGGGGCGCCGTCCTCGTCGTGGCGGGCGTCGCCCTCGTGCTGCTCACCTGATTCGATCTGACAGGACGATGCGACGGTGAGTGGGCTACCTTCAGGGCAGCGCCCGGGGGGACCGGGCATCACACGAAACGAGGTGCACCATGGAATTCGGCTACTTCACCATGCCGTCCCATCCGCCCGAGCGCGGTCTGCGGGAAGGCCACGAGTGGGACGTCCAGACGATGGTTTGGGCCGATGAGCTGGGCTACGGCGACTTCTGGGTCGGTGAACATCACACCGCTCCCTGGGAGCCACACCCGGCGCCGGACTACCTCGTGCTCGACGGTTTCCGCAACACCAAGAATCTCCGCATTGGTCCCGGCGGCTTCCTCCTCCCCTATTATCACCCGGCCTCGCTGGCGAATCGGGTGGCGATGCTCGATCATCTTTCCGAGGGCCGGCTGCTGTTCGGCGTAGCTGCGAGCGGCCTGCCGAGTGACTGGGCGATGTTCCACGTCGATGGGATGGGCGGCGAGAATCGCGAGATGACCAAGGAATCGCTCGAGATCATCTTGGCGCTCTGGGAGAACGAGGCGCCGTACACCTACGAAGGCAAGTACTGGTCGGCGTCGCTGCCCGAGACGATGTTCGGCTTCCTCAAGCCCCACATCAAGCCACTGCAGCAGCCGCACCCGCGGATTGGCATCGCCGGCCTCAGCAAGGGCTCCGAGACGCTCAAGCTGGCAGGCGAGAAAGGCTTCATTCCTCTCTCGCTCAATTTGAACCCTGCGTACGTGGCCAGCCACTGGGAATCGGTCGAGGAAGGTGCAGCACGGGTTGGCAGGACCGCTGACCGCAACGACTGGAGCCTCGTCCGCGAGGTACTCGTTGCCGACACCGATGAGGAGGCCTGGGAACTCGCCGTCAATGGCCCGATGGGTCGCATGATGGGCGAGTACTTCCTGCCGCTGCTCGAGAACTTCGGATTCCTCGAGTTCTTGAAGCACGATCCGGACACGCCCGACTCCGAGGTCACCGTCGAGTACTGCGCCCGTCACAACTGGCTCGTCGGTTCTCCGGACACCGTGGCCGAGAAGCTCGCCGGCGTCTACGACGAATGCGGCGGCTTCGGCAAGCTCCTCGTCTTCGGGTTCGACTACAGCGAGCAACCAGACCGGTGGCATCACTCGATGAAGCTGTTGGCCGAGGAGGTCGGCCCTCGGGTCGCCCATCTCACTCCAGCGGCCAGCCTTGCCGGATCGGGCGCACTGAGGGACACTTGATCCATGACTGACAAACCGTCCTACCTGGGTCTCCTGAACGCCATTGCCAACGCCGAGACCGACGCCGAGTGCTACCTCGGCGGCTGGGCCGCCGCTACCGACCGTGACGATGTGCGTCAGGTGATCGCCACCGTGGCCCTACGCGAAGGCGAACACGGGAAGGCTTTTGCCAAGCGCATGTGCGAACTCGGCTTCGAGCTCCAGCGCAAAGAGGCGCCCGACATCGCCGACAAGTGCGCCACTGCGTGTTCGACCGAGCTGTCCGATCGTGAGAAATTCGAACGCCTCGGCCTCGTGCGAAATGCGGACGACGATCAACCCGACATCTTCTCGGGCATGTTCAACGACAAGACCATCGACATCCAGACCGGGGCACTCCTCGGCCGCTACATCGCCGAGGAACGCGACAGCGGTCGCATGCTTCGGGCTTGTCATGAGCAGCTGTGCTGTGAGGAAGAGATGGGTGCCAACGGCTCGGCCGCCAAGTCCGGGTCGGGCAAGAAGGCTCGCCTGGCGGTGCTCGAGGCCAGGATGGGTGGCATCGAAGCGAAGCTGGATCAGCTCCTGGCCCGCTGACCTTGGTTCGGGGCGGTGCTCAGCCCGGGATGACCACCGAGATCGCCCCGAAATCGCCGGGGTCGTCCTCGTGGCCGACGCCGCCCCGCACCACGATGCTGATGACGTCGCCGGGCGAGGCGGCCGTCAGGTCGAGGCTGACACTGAACGGCTCCGGGTCGGCCAGTGAGCCACCCTGGGTGACCACCGCGTCGATGGGTTCGGTCTCGCCTGCGAGGTAGGCCTCGACCACGACCGTGCCCTCGAAACCGCGGCCGATGCCAGATACGGTCAACGGACCGGCGGCGACCTCCGAGCCCGACTCTGGATCCTGGATCTCGGCGTTCGGGTTGATCGCGGCCAGCACGAACCAGCCGTTGGACGGGCCGAGTTGGCGCATGAGCAGCATGCTGCGCACGATCTCCCGGCCACCGCCCTCGCCGCCGAACAGCACGTCGATCTCGCCGCTCCGGGTGTCGCCCTGTCGGAAGGTGCCGACCGCACCGGGCACCGCCAGCACTTGGGTGACGAAGTCGATGGCCGATGCCTCGGGCGTCGGGAAGACCACGTCGGCTGCCGGCCAGATCGCCGGTTGGCCGAGGTCCGGGGCTTCGGTGCTGGAGGTGGATGCCGACGCGGACGAACTCGTGTTCGACGAGCTCGTTGTGCTCGAGGAGGTCGCGGTCGTGGACGAGGTGGTCTCGTCGGTGCCGGCTCCCTCACTGTCGCTCGATCCGCCACACGCAGCCGCCAGCAGGACGACGGCACCGACAACGGCGACAAGACGGCGCGTGGCGTGAGCTGGAACTGGGCGTGGTCGGATGTCGGTCATGGATCCCCCGGGAGCTGGTGCTCCAAACATACTTGCAATCGTCGCTTCCCGAGGAAGCGGTCCTCCTGCGCGTCGGTCACAGCCACACGGGATTCGCTGACCCCAAGGTGGTGGCCGGCGAGTCCCAGCGGAGCGACGTCCCGGCCATGCGGGCAGGCGGAGCCAAACGCCGGGCGGGTCCCCACGGTGTCTGCTCGGGTGAGCCTGTGTTCCTGTCGACCAGGTCCGGATCGAGGGCCTGGCCGCCGGGGCCAGGCTCGGAGCCGTCGAGCGCAGAGCCTTCCATGAGCAGTCGCGCCGTCCGGGCCAACGACGCGCGACCGATCCACCCCCGCCCGTCGTGCTGTCGCTCGGTGAGGCCCCGGAGCACGGTGGAGGCGAGGAGGTAGCCGGTTGCATGATCGAGGGCCTGCACCGGGAGTGGCACGGGTCGATCGCTCCCTTGGACGAGTCGCCCGAGATCATTGATCCCCGTGCTCATCTGGACGAGGCTGTCGAATCCTCGACGGTGCGCCCACGGCCCAGTGAAACCATAGGCATTCAGGGAGACGTCGACGAGTCCGGGACGAATCGCCTGACGCTCGTCCTCCCCGAGCCCCATCCCGTCGAGCGCTCCGACTCGGTAGCCGTGCACGAAGACATCGGCGCTTCGTAGCAAACCAACGAGCGCAGACCGGCCCTCCGCCGATCGCAGATCGAGGCGGGCACAACGTTTGCCCAAGGTCATCTCCGGGACGATCGCGGGTTCCTCCCACTGGGGAGGATCGATCCGAAGCACGTCGGCGCCCAAGCCGGAGAGCCATCTGGTAGCGACGGGGCCGGCGAGTACCCGCGTCAGATCCAGTACCCGGACACCGTCGAGCGGCCGGCCGGCATCGAGAGGACGATGACCGACGGGACCGTCGAATGCCGACCGTTCGACGCGCACGAGCGGCTCGTCGGCGACGGCGATTCCTTGCGGATGCAGGTTCCACTCCGACACGGTTCGCATCCGGGCCGCACAGCCCCCCGCTTGCACCACCGCGGTTTCGAGCTCTTCGCCGGACCAACCGGCCACACGCTCGGCGACAGCGGCCCTGTCGGCAGCGTTGTCCAGCGCCAACACCCCGAGCGCGGACGCTCGATGGTGGGGGGCGTTGGTGTGCAGCTTGATCCAACCATCGGCGGTCGGGTAGTCGCCCGCGACGGAATCCCAGGCGTCGGGGAGCTGCCAGCCGAGCGGTCGAAGCGACCTCGCAAACCAGCCGTTGACCAGTGAACGGTCGACCAGAACCGTCCCGACATCGCTCGGTTCGGGTGGGCGCAGCGAGACAGCCGTCCGAGCGAACTCGAACGTGGCCGCCGCAGCAGCAGCCACAGCGCCAACCGCCAGATCGGATACCGCAAGGACCGAGTCCAATGCCTCGGCGCCAACCACATCCACCGCGCAGCGGCGGTCGATGTCACCACCGACCGCCGCCCAGATCCAGTCGTAGATCGCCTCTGCCCGAGCCTTCATCAGTCGAACATGATCACCGAGCGGGTGACCTCACCGGCCTCCATGGCGTGCAGGGCATCGGGAATGGTGTCGAGCGTGACGTGGGCGCTGACCATGGCGTCGAGGTCGAGTCGTCCCTGACGATAGAGCTCGAGGTATTGCGGAGCTTCGATGTGGAATCGGTTCGATCCCATGATCGAGCCGGTGAGCATCTTCTCGACGTAGAAGTGGCCCGGCATCAGCTGCAGGGTCTGGCCGGACGGAATGGCGCCGACGATGACGGCCAGGCCGCGCGGCGCCAACGCATAGAGGCACTGCGCGCTCGAGATTGGCGTTGCCGACGGCGTCGAAGGCGTAGTCGACCCCACCACCGCTCAGGCGCTTGATCGCCTTGACCGCGTCTTCGTCGGTGGAGAGCACGACGTCAGTGGCCCCGAAATGTCGAGCGGTCTCGAGCTTGTGGGGCAGGATGTCGATGGCGATGATCTGGCGCGCTCCGGCGATGCGGGCCCCTTGGATCACCGAGTTCCCGACGCCACCGCATCCAAAGACTGCGACGCTGGAGCCCGGCGCTACGCGTGCGGTGTTCAGTGCGGCTCCGACGCCGGTGGTGACGCCGCAACCGACCAAGGCGGCGCGGTCGAACGGGATGTCCTTGTCGATCTTCACCACCGCCCGTTCGTGCAGCAGCATCATCTCCGCGAACCCCGACAAATCGGAGAATTGCGCGATGCCCACGCCGTCCTGGGACAGTCGAGGGGCGGCGCCCTTGGGTCGTCGGCAGGCCCGCTTGTTCGAACAGAGATGCGGCCAGCCCCGTTGGCACTCGCTGCAGGAGCCGCAGAAGATCGACGTGCAGGCGATGACATGGTCGCCAACCTCGACGGCCGACACCTCGGAGCCGACGGCTTCGACGATGCCCGCCGGCTCATGACCCGGGATGGTCGGCAACGGCCCTGCGATGGAGCCCTGCATGAAATGCAGGTCGCTGTGACACACCCCGCAGGCAACCGTGCGAATCAGGACCTCGTTGGGGGCCGGATGGTCGACGTCGATGGTCTCGACGCTCAGGGACCCACCGATTTCCCGGAAGATTGCGGCTCTTGCCTTCATGTGGTTCCTACTTTCGTGTGGCTGGGGTTCCGTGGGTCTGGGTTCCGTGGGTCTGGGTTCCGTGTCGTGGTCGAGTCAGCGGCCGGTGAACTTCGGATCGCGCTTCTCCTGGAACGCCTTGGCCGCCTCGGCCGCGTCGGCGGACCGCATGGTGGCTCCCTCCATGGCCAGCGACAGCGGCAGGATCTGAGCCGAGACCGAACGGAGCCAGTTGTTGATCGGGACCTTCGACGCAGCGATGGCCAGTCCTGGGCCGGCCGCCAGCCGATCGGCAATGGCGAGTGCCTCGTCCATCAACTTGTCATCGTCGACGACGAAGTTGACCAGGCCAAGCCGCTCGGCTTCCTCGGCCGGAATGCGGTCGCCGGTCATGAGGTAGTACTTGGCCCGGTTGACACCCATGAGGAACGGCCAGATGACCTGACCACCGTCACCGGCTCCGATGCCCAACTTGACGTGCGTGTCGGCGAACGTCGCCGCTCGACCGGCAACCACGATGTCGCACAGGAGGGCCACGGTGGCCCCGAGGCCCATTGCGTACCCGTTGACCGCGGAGATGATCGGGATGTGGGCCTCGAGCAGATGGTCGACGATCATCCTCGCTTCCTCGAGGGTGATCTTGTGCGTCGTGTCGGAACCGGCGCTGAAGTCCCCGCCCGCGCAGAACGCGCGCCCGGCGCCGGTGATCACCAGCACCTTCACCTCGGGATCGTCGTCTGCATCGCGGGTCAGCGTTGCCAGCTCGTGGTGCATGTCGCCGTTCACCGCGTTGAGACGGTCCGGGCGATCGAGGGTGGCCACGGCGACCCCGTTCGGTCGCTTCTCGATGGCGATGGTGGTGTAGTTGTCCTGCGTCAATGGCATGGGAATGTTCCTTACGTGTGGTTTACCAGGTGTCGATCGGGTGTTTCTTCGCGGCTCGGTCGAGGCGACGGGGGATGCCGTTGAGAAGTCGGATGATGTTGCGGCGCGTGTCGGCCGGCGCGATGACGTCGTCGTAGGCGTTCTGATAGCGCACCGCCGCATAGCCGTCGCTGACCCCGAGTTCGGTGCTCGGCCACGCAGCCCAGAAGACCGGCACGCTCCGGCCGCTGTTGAGCCCGCCGAGAATGGCCGGACCGAGCCCACCACCTCGGCGTACCTGCACCGCGAACAGCGGCACGGTTCGGTGATGATGCGCCAACACCGCCCGAGTGTGCCATCGATTGATGCCGGGCTGAACGGTGGCTTCGGCTGTTCCCTGGTTCCGGATGATCGCCGTGCCTGGTGTGTCGATGAGCGACACGATGGGGTATTCGTACGCGTCGCACAGCTCGACCATTCGTCCGGCCTTGGTGGCCGCGTTCTCGTCGATGACGCCATCGGCCACGTTCGGCTGGCTGGCGATGATGCCGACCGACCGTCCGTTCATTCGGCCGAAACCGGTGATCACCGAGGGGGCGAATCTTGGTCGAAGCTCGAAGAAGCTCTCGTGGTCCACGATCGCCTCGATCACCGGCTGCATGTCGTAGGACCCATCGGCAGGCACCCGGGCGGCGATGTTCGACGCCGCTGGGTTGGCCTGTCCGCTCGTTTCGTCGTGGTAGAACCCGAGGTAGCGCCGGGCGGCGGCGATGGCCTCGACCTCGTCACCAACCAGAAGGTCGATGCCGCCGGTCATCTCGTGCATCTCGACACCGGCCAGCTGGTTCGCGGTCAGGCTGAGCCCGAGCGCAGCCTCCACCATCGGTGGGCCCCCCATGCCGATCGATGAGCCACCCGTGGCGATGACGACGTCGGAGAAGCCGGCCAGGCTGGCGTGTCCCGCGAAGGAAGGTCCGGAGACAATGGCGACGGTAGGCACCCATCCCGAGAGCTCGGCGATGCCGTCGAACATCTGGAATCGGCCGAACGGCCCGTTCAGCTCGAGGTGGTCGAGTCCGGTCCGAGGGTGCCGCGCCCGGCTGCCGCCGCCGTCGACGAAGAACACGACGGGCCATCGGTGCTGGTGCGCGAGGGCGAAGAGGCGCTCGAGTCGGGCGGCGCCGTAGCCCCCTCCCCGATCGGTGAAGTCGGTGGAAGACGCAATGACCGTTTGCCCCGCAATGGAGCCGATGTAGTCGACACCGCCGGCCTCGGGAACCCAATCGCCATCGGCGGTGACCGCGGCGATGCTGCCGTACTCGACGCCGAGCTGCCGGCTCTCGGACATGCCCTCGTCGGGTTCGGGTTCGCGGTCGAGCAGGAGGGACAGTCGCTCGCGAGCCGTCAGTCGACCGGTCTGATGGACCCGAGCGACTGCGTCGGGTCGAGCCTCGTCGAGTTGGGAGGCCTTTGCCTCGGCCAATCGTTGGAGCGGATCTTGGATCATCGCAGATCGATCGGATGCTTCTTGGCGTCGGCGAAGACCCGGGGCAAGTTGCGAAGAAGGGCGAGGATCCGTTCACGGGTCTCGACCGGATCGATCACGTCGTCGAAGGAGAACGTTCGAGCGGCCGAGACCCCCGACGCCGGTTCACGCATCTCTTCGGCGTAGGCGTCGCGAATGGCTCGCGCCTCGTCGGGCGTCGCCGCGGCCTTGATCTCCTTGCGCTTGACGAGGAACGCCGCTCCTTCCAACGACATTCCCCCTGACTCGACCGACGGCCACGCCAGGCGAAGCTCGGGCATGATCCGTGAGGAACCCCAACCCGACATGGCGAAGGGGCCAAGTCCGTAGGCTTTTCGAAGCTGCACGGAGCACAACGGGACGGTGCGGTGGTGCAGTGCTGCGAGTGGGCGCGCGTGGTGGCGGGCGATGCCCTCGCGTTCAGCCGTCGGGCCGACCATGTAGCCCGGATTGTCGACCAGGGAGACCAGGGGAAGTTCGTAGGCATCGCAGAGCTCGATGAAGCGGGCCGCCTTGTCGGCCGCGGTGGCATCGATGGCGCCGGCAACAGGCGACAACGGCTGGTTGGCGAAGATGCCGATGGGGCGACCGCCCATGCAGGCGAAGGCGGTGATCATCGACGGACCCCAACCCGATCCCAGCTCGAACACGGTGTCATGATCGACCAGGGCATCGATGATGCGGCGGACGTCGTAGGCCTGACGGCGATCATCGGGGATGAGGTCGGCGATCTGGTCGTGTGCCGGCGAAGCGCTCCCGTCGCCGAGCCCGTCACCCCAGTAACTGAGATAGTCCGCCGCTGCTGCGATTGCGTCGGCTTCGGAGTCGACCAGAAGGTCGACGGAGCCGTCAGTCGCCAGATCCTCGACCGACTGCGAGAACACCTCGCCGTCGCTACGGGCGCCCAACGATGAACCGCGGACCGCAATGACCAGGTCGCACAGCATCGCGAGTCCTGCGTTGCCGTCGACCGCTTGGCCGCTCAGTATCGCCACCGTCGGAGCCCAACCGGACAGCTCAGCGAGGCCCTCGTATGCGTCCCAGGTTCCACGCGAGTACACGACCACGGGTGGCGGCGCGGCCGGCATGGACGGACGCGCACCCTGACCGTCGACGAAGATGACCACGGGCCATCGATGCCGAATGGCCAGGTAGAGCAGGCGCACCAGCTTGCGCATGTTGCGATCGGTCTGGGTCCCGTCACGGACGGTGTCGTCGTAGGAGGCAACGAGTGTTGGTCGCCCGTCGATTCGGCCCAGCCCGGCCACCAATCCATCGGAGTGGGCATCGTCATCGACCTTCGAGGTCTCTCCGGCCAGCATGCCGTACTCGACGAACGAACCGGCATCGACCAGCGCCGACACCCGCTCCCTCGCTGTCTGGACGCGAGCAGGGTCGAGCACTCGGGCTCGGGCCTCATGGATTTGTCGCAACTGTTGTTGATCCATCAGGCCCGACCCGTCAGCTTTGTGGGATCTTGTAGAGCCGAGCGGCGTTGTCCCGAAGGATCTTGGCCTGGACATCAGGGGCCAAACCGGCGATCGCCTCGCGGACCCGCTGATTGCTCGACGGGTAGAGGCAGGTGGGGTGCGGGAAGTCGGTCTCGAACATGATGCGGTCGGCACCCAGATGTTCGATCGCCGGCGCAAGCGTGCGGCTCTCGAACCAGAAGCAGCCGTAGAACTGCCGCTGGAAATACTCCGACGGCTTCATCGACAGATGGGACAGGTGCTCGGGCGCGGTCTCGCCGCACTGGTAGTCGAGCGCATCGAGGAGGAAGGGAATCCAGCCGATGCCACTTTCGACGGACACGAAGTTCAGGTTCGGATACCGCTCGGGAACGTCACTCACGAGCAGGTTGACCATCCAGCGAAGTTGGCCGAGGAAGATGGCTGCCCCGCCGAGCGAGATCTTCACATCGCCGCTCCACGTGTCGTAGGGAACGCTGCCCGACCAGTTGATGTCGCCTTCCGATGCGCCGATGTGGAAGTTGATCGGCATCTCGAGGGCCTCACACACCTCCCAGAAGGGACGCCACTCGGGCTGAGCGAAGTTGGGCATGCCTGAGTCATGCGGGTTCGAGCACATGACGATGCCGCGAGCGCCGCTGGTCTTCATGCGGTCGACCTCGGCGACGCAGGCGTCGATGTCCCACCACGGGACGAGCGCCATGGGGAGGATGCGGTCACCCGACCGCGACTGCAGGTCGGCCATCCAGTCGTTGTAGATCTCGACACACGCGATGCGCAGCGCCTTGTCCTCGATCTTGAGGAAGTTCTGGTTCCCGAATCCGCCTACGTTGGGGTAGACGATCCCGTGGCTGATGTTGAACGAGTCCATGAGGTCCAGGCGAGCCTGACAGTCGTAGGACGCCGCGTGCACCATGTCGATGTCGGCTTTGAGGAACCGCAGGCCGAGCATTTTCTCGCCGTCGGGCAGGATGGCGCTGACCGCCGAATCCCCGGCTAGCGGAATGTCGCCGTTGACCACCCATTTCTTGCGGCCGTTGACGTCCTTCACCTGGGGCACGAGATCCCGGTACTTCGCCGGAGCGAGCGACGTCCACAGATCGTGGGGTTCGCTCCAGTGCGTGTCGCTGTCGATGATCTTGATGTCATCGCTGATCTTGATGTTCTCGATGATGCTCATGGCTGGTCCTTTGCTTCCCGGCGGCCATCCCTGGGCCGTTGGTCCTTCGAAAGCCTAATCTCCTTCCTAGGGTCAGACCGAAACCAGAGGAAACCAAGAAGGAGTGGGCCGGTGCCTGTCGAGATGATCGGGTGGATCGCACCCCAGGTGTCGTCGGAGTTGATCAGGCCCGCCGGTCCGATCTTCAGTCCCGACGTCATCGCCGAGACGGCCCGCATCCACGAGGAGGCCGACTTCGATCGGGTGCTCATCGGCTATTTCGCCAACGCTCCCGACGGGTTTCTCATCGGTGCTCACGCGGCTTCGGTCACGACGCGGCTGCAGTTCCTGCTCGCGCATCGGCCGGGCTTCGTCGCGCCAACGGTCGCCGCCCGGAAGCTGGCAACGCTCGATCAACTGAGCGGTGGACGTCTGGCGGTGCACCTCATCGCCGGTGGGAGCGACGCCGACCAGGCCAAGGACGGCGACCACGTCGACCACGCCGGGCGCTACCGGCGCACCGACGAGTACGCGGCAGTACTACGACGAACCTGGACCGAGACCGAACCCTTCGACCATCGGGGCGAGTTCTACGACATCCAGCAGGCACACGCCGACATCCGGTGCCTGCAGGCCCCGCATCTTCCGATCTACGGCGGAGGGGGCAGCGATGCCGCCATCGAGGCGCTGGCACCCCACGTCGATGTCTTCATGCTGTGGGGCGAGCCGTTGGCCGAAACAGCCGACTTCATGACGAAGGTTCTGACGGCGGCCGAGCGCCATGGTCGACGACCGACGTTCTCGCTGTCGACTCGACCCATCGTCGCCGCCACCGACGATCTTGCCTGGGAACGCGCCCACCAGATCCTGGAGGGAATCGAAGCTCGACTCGGAGGCAGACCGCCGAAGACTCCCGACAACGTCGCCAGCAGGCGACTGCTCGCCGCGGCCGAGGCCGGCGAGGTGCACGACACCTGCCTGTGGACCCGACTTGCGGTGGCCACCGGTGCGCCCGGGAACTCGACGGCGCTCGTCGGCTCGCCCGAGACGGTGGCCTCGGCGCTGGCCCGGTATTACGAGTTGGGCGCAACCAGTCTTCTCATCCGCGGCTACGACCCGTTGCCCGACGCGGAACACTACGGTCGAGAACTGATTCCCCTCGTGCGGGCCAAGGTCGCCGCCCTCGATCGCAACCTCTGACACCCTGAAACCCCCGACCCGCGGTTGGTGGGGGTGTCAGCTGGGGCGGAACGCGGGTGGTCGCTTCTCCCGCAGGGCGCGCATGGCTTCCTGGTGCTCCGTCGAGCGTACGCTTTCGATGTGCGCAGCCTGGATCACCGGCAGGTCGGCGTTCCCGGCACTGATCTGGTTGATGGCGAGCTTGGTTCGTTTGGTTGCCACAGGGGCCAGCGCAGCCATGGCTTCGGACAATGCGTCGACTCGATTCGCCAGCTCGCCGGCGTCGACCACCTCGGTCAGGTAGCCGAGTCGTAACAGCTCGAGGGCGCCGATCGTCTCGGCGGTGAGAAAGAGTCGCTTGGTGGCATCGGGGCCGATGCGTTCGACGAAACGCCGCAAGCCGCTGGCGTAGTACTGCAAGCCGATCTTCGCCGCGGGCATGGCGAGCACCATCCCGGCGGCCCCGATCCGAAAGTCGCAGGCGACGGCCAGATCGGTACCGCCGCCGTGCACATTCCCGTGGATCGCCGCAATGGTCGGGACGGCCAAGGACTCGACGCGGTCGCACAGATCGCTGAACGAATGCCGGCTGACTGCGCCTTCCGCCAGAGCACCAAGGTGATAGCCGCTGCACCACGATGGCCCGCTGGCCTCGATCACGACGACGTGGACGTCGGGATCGTCGTCGATGACATCGCAATGCTCGATCAAGGCCGTCAAGTCAGCGGGCTCGATACGGTTGCGCTTGTCCGGACGCTGGAGTGTGAGCGTTGCTCTGCCATTGGCACGCTGGAGCGTGGGGGTACCGGTCATGACACCGACCATAGGCGAGACCACCGCGACGGCTTCACCCCACCGAAATTTGCACCAAAAACCACGTCACACGTGGCTAACGCTGCAAAATTTCGGGGTGGGGGTCGACGTGCGGGGGTTGGGGTCAGTCGATGCCTAACTCCTTGAGGACTTCGGCGGTGTCGGCGCCGAGGCGGGGTGCGTGCCGACGGATCGGCAGGACCTCGCCGTCGACCAGGAAGGGGTCTCGGACGTAGTGATACGGCCCCTCGGTCGGGTGCACGTCATCCTGGATCAGACCGACCGCAGCGAAGTGCGGCTCTTCGCCGATGTGCTCGAGCTGCACGACCTCGGACATCGGGATCGAGTGGGCAACACAGAACGTCTCCCACTCGGCGGTCGTCTTCTGTTGAACGATCTCGCCCATCAGTCCGTAGAGCGCGTCGGCGTGGACGACCCGCTTGGATCTCGTCTCGAATCGGGGGTCGTCGAGGCATTCCGGGCGGCCACCGAAATGCCAGAACTGATGCCAGTTGTCCTCGCTGTAGGGGAGGATGACGATCCACCCGTCGAGCGTGCGGCGCGGTTTGCGGTTCGGGGTGCGGATCCGGTTGTAGCTGAAGTCCCCGAACGGCGGATCGAAGGTGTGCCCGCTCAGGTGCTCGACCAGATTGAACGCAGCCATGGTCTCGGCCATCGGCACCTCGATGGTGGCGCCTTGGCCGGTGACGGCCCGGCCATGGAGCGCCGAGGCGACGGCGAACGCGATGTGGACTCCGGTGATCTTGTCGGCGTAGATGCTGGGCAACAGCTGTGGTTCGTCGTGTGCCCATTCGAACATCGACGCCAGTCCCGACACCGCTTGGATCACATCGTCGTAGGCCGCGTGATCGGCCTTGGGACCATCGCTGCCGTAGCCGTTGGCAACGCAGTAGACGATGTCGGGTCGGACCGCACGGACGCCGGCCTCGTCCAGTCCCAGGCGGTCGAGCGCACTGCGACGCATGTTGGTCACGAAGACATCACAGGTCTCGATGAGACGGTCGAGACGGTCACGGTCGGCCGCATCCTTCAGGTCGAGCACGATGCTCCGCTTGTTGCGATTCAGGTTCATGCTGAAAGCACTCATCTTCGGCGACTTCATCGGCTCGTAGTCCCGCACGATGTCGCCCTCGGGGCCTTCGATGCGGATGACATCGGCACCCATGTCGGCCAGCATCCTGGTCGCGAGGGGCCCCATCACCACGGTTGTCAGATCAGCAATACGCACACCATCCAGAGGTCCGGTCATGGCGGCCGACCTTAGTGGCGGGGGCTCAGATGAGCATGCCCGCGGCGAGGCGGCTCAAGCCGGTGTCCAGTGCCTCGCTCTCGCTGAGCAGGCCGAATTCGAACAATCGGCGCAGGGAGACTGCGGTCTTCACGTCGTGCGTGTCGCCGGTGTGGACCGAGGCGGCGACGACCGAGTCGATCGAATCGACGACGCCATGGGATCCGTCATAGGTGGCAACCTGCTCGGGCGGTTGGGTCTCGGTGAGCGCAGCACAGGCAGCTCCCGCGATGAGATACGCCGTCCACCAGGGGGCGGTGCACGCCGTCTCCCACCGATCGAAGGTTTCGTCGGGACACACCAAGTAGTGCACCTCGCACATGGCATGCAGACCCGTCAGCGTGTGCACCGCAACGAACGATGACGGGTTCCGACGTACCAGGCCGGCGGCATCGGCCGCCGCGGCGGGGAGCGTCCGGCCGGTAACGGTTCGACTCGATGTGCCTGCGCCGGCGACGACGCTGAGCAGGTCGAAGACGGTCAAGCCATCGCGGAGATCGGCCGGCGGAAGATCGGCGCGCACATCGTCGCCGACGACACCCGCGTTCAGCACTTGGCGTCGCGTTCGCAGGTACGCCAGTCCACGTGCCAGCTCGGTCTCGTCACGGCGCCACGATGCGTATCCCATACGAATGAGGCCATGGAACGCGGCGCCGGCCAATCCCTCTCCCAGCGGCCGGATCGGGTGGAAGGCATGCCGGCGGACGGCTGGGTCGGCCGAGAGCAACGCAGAGGCCGTCGGCCCGTAGTGATCGACGGCCCAGCGGTACAGCGGAGGATCGACGAGACCGGCGGCGAATGCCTGGGTAATGCCGTCCTCGACCCTGCGATCGATGACCGACGGGTCGGCGCCGGCGTGCTCCAGCGCCTGCACCTCCATCGGCAGATGGAAGGTCAATCCGCCGGTGAGCTCCGGAGGTAGTTCGCCGATGGCGTCACGAATCACCGCACGAGTCTGCCAGATCAAGGTGCCCGACCGACTGCGCTACCGTGACCCGGTGCCGAAACCCGATCCTCAGCAGTCCGAGGGCGAACCCGAAGCCGACCTCGCCCTTTCGGGGCTCCGGCTCCAGCAGTTGCGCCAACCGTTGGCCGCTCTCAACGGGACGTCGGCGGCCGACCTGGCGGAGCTGGTCGAGGCACCCGAGGCCCCCGTTGCCACCCGTCACGCCGCGGGCCTTCTCCTTGGACTGCTCGGGGATCCTCGCCTCGACGCCGACGCTCCGACGATGATCGACATCCCGGCGGCCGAGGTTGCCATCGGACTACCGCTCGACCAGGTCGCGGCCATCACTTCGGAATGGTCGGCCTTCGGGGTGCTCGAAGCGTGGATCGCCAAGGAGTCGCCACGGCACCTGGTACAAGTCGACGCTTTCCGGATCGCCAAGTACCCCGTGACGAATGGCGAGTACCTCCGATTCGTCGTCGACCGACCAGACGCCGAGCGTCCCTCGGCGTGGGCGCACGGCGTCTTTCCCTTCGGGCTCGACAACCAGCCGGTGTACACCGTCTCTCCCGCCGGTGCCGACGCCTACGCACGGTGGCTCTCGCAACGAACCGGTCGACCGTTCCGTCTCCCCACGGAGTACGAGTGGGAGTACGCCGCCACTGGTGGCGATGGCCGCCAGTTCCCGTGGGGTGAGGCATGGTGCGCCGACTACGCAAACACCGCCGAGCGGGGCCCTCTCACAACGACACCTGTCGGCATCTACGTCGAGGGCGCGTCACCATTCGGGGTGCTCGACCTCGCCGGCAACGTCGAGGAGTACGTCAGCAACACCTACTTCGCCTATCCCGGCGCCGAGTTCATCCGCGACGATCTGGTGGACACCCACGGCGACGAGTACCGAGTTGCGCGTGGGGGAAGCTACGCCCGACACGGCGATCTCGTGCGGTGCAGCCGCCGACACGGCTGGTACCCATCGGACCATTTCGCCATGGGCTTCCGCCTCGCCGAGGATGGACCGACGGACGTCCGACCAGCGGCTTCTGGCCAGTAGCGTTGCGCCATGGTTCATGAATCTGCAGTCACCATCGTCGGCGGAGGCGCTGCCGGCCTCACCGCCGCCCTCTTCCTTGCACGGGCAGGAGTGTCCGTCGTCCTCGTCGACCAGGATCGTTCCATTCTGAAGCGTGCCGAGCTCAACAACCTGCCCGGAAGCAAAGGCCTCGAAGGGCGGGAGCTCCTCGGACAGCTCCGCGCACAACTCGCCGATCACGACGTGCAGACCATCGGTAGCAAGGTTGAAGACATCGCGTCGTCGGATGACGGGTTCACGGTCTCCGTCGCCGGTGGCGACTCGATCGCGTCCCAGTACGTGGTGATCACGACCGGCCAGGGCACCCTCACGTTGCCGTCGCTCGATCTCGACATCACCGAAGCGCGACAACCCTTCGTGAAGGTGAACGTGGTGACTGACAAGTGGGGTGCCACCTCGGTGCCCGGGATCTGGGCCGCCGGCGTCGTGGCTGGATGGCCGTCACAGGCCGTGGTCTGCGCCGGCAGCGGCGCCAACGTCGCCATCGAGATCGTCAGCAAGATCAACGACTCGTTCTGGGTCGATCACGACGACTCCAAAGCACCCGCCGAATCGGCGTGACCGTTCCGCCGTCTGTCGCCATCATCGTTCCCTGCCACAACGAGGCCGGCTACGTCGATCGGCTGCTCGACTCGTTGCTCCCCCAACTGGATGCCGCTGACCGATGGTTCGTCGTTGCCGTGAACGACGCGAGCACCGACGACACCCAGCAGGTGCTCGATGCGTTCGCCGTCTCCGATCCCCGGTTGCGGGTCATCGCCGGCTCGTACGGCTCGCCGGGAGGGGCGCGCGAGCGCCGGCGTTGCCGCCGCACGTCGTCCCAGCCCTGGCGTCGCTGCGGTCGATTGGATCCTGACCACCGATGCCGACGTCGAGGTGGCGCCCTCGTGGTGCTCCGATTGGCAGGCCGCCTTCTCCGCCGCAGCCGCCGACGCCGGGATCGGTGCCATCAACGGACTCGAGGACCAGGAACATCTCTTCGCCCGCTTCCCCAACGCCGCTGCGGTCAGCTCGGCATTCGGCCGCGGCATCGTCTCCAGCGAGGAACGAGTCGGTGTCACCAACCTCAACGGTGTCAACCACGCCGTCCGAACGTCGGCCTACCTTGCGGCGGGCCCGTACCTGCAACCCACTGCGCCAGGGCCGACAGGGCCCGAGAACCTCGCAGGAGAAGACTGGGACCTGGGCCTGCGGCTTCGGCTCTCCGGCTACCGCATCGTGGAGACCAATGCCACCGTGATCGACCGTGGTCGCAGGTTCCTCGCTGACGTACACGCCTACGTCAGTGGCGAGGCCTACGAGGGCGCGTTTCTCCGGCTGGCCCCGAGCGCCGGGCCGGCGGACATCCCGGCGGCCCAGGTCGAAGCGCTCACCCGTTCCGCCCTGGCCCGGTCCGTTCGGCACTTCTTCCTCAAACCGGTGCTCGCCGGAGCCACTCCCCTCGATGCATCGACCGGGCTTTCGCCATCGACCATCGATGCCATGCGCACGTGGATCGAGCGGTGGCCCAGCCCGACCTTCTACGAATCTCGGAACGGTTTCATCTTCGGGCGTCTCGAACGTTTCGCCGACGAGTTCACCAATCGCGTGCTGGCCGAGTTCGGCCTCTGACCGGCCCGTCCCAGACATCCGTCCTGCCCTGGAACCTCACATGCCCCACCGCTCCCCCATCACCTGCGTCGATCACCACCTCGGTTCCACCCTGACGGTCACCGGCGGGTACGACGGCCGTGTCGTCGCCTGGCATGGCCGAGACGAGGTCTGGTCAGCCACGTTCGACGACCTGGTCAACGACGTCCGGATCAACGCCGAAGGAACCGTCGTCGCGGTGGCGGTCGCCGACAACAACGCCTTCCTCCTCGACGCCACCTCGGGCGCGCGTTTCGAACGGCTCGGCCCGCACGGCGACGACGTGAACGCCGTCCGGTGGTCACCGGACGGCTTGCGCCTGGTATGCGTGATGGATCATCACGACACCGCGATCCGCGTCTGGGACCGTCAGCCCGACGGCACCTGGCGTCAGAGTTCGCTGGTCGGGCACCGGAGCGGGGTCTTCGGCGCGGCGTTCGATCCCACCGGCCGGTATCTCGCGTCGGTCGCAGAAGACGCGAGCGCCCGTGTGTGGGACCTCGAATCCCGTGAGCTGCTCCACCTGTTGGAGCACCCCGGCGATCCCGAAGCTCTCGACTGGTCGCCTCGGGGCGACGTCGTCGTCACCGGCTGCGACGACGGCATCGCCCGCGTCTGGTCACCCCAGAACGGGGCCTTGGTGCGCGAGCTGACGGACGCTGCTGCCGCGGTCCGGTTCCTCCGATTCGATCAAACGGGCGCGCGCCTGCTCGCCGGCGCATACGACGCCACCATGCGCGTCTACGACTGCGACACCTGGCAGGTCGTCGACGAGTACCAGCGGGCGTTCCAATGGGAACGGTCGGGCTGTTTCGCCGAGAACGGCATCGTCATCGGCAGCTTCACTGGGGCGCCCATGATCTACCCCGCTGGCCCGTTCCAGCAGAACCTCGACGAGTCCCCCGTGTTGACACGCGGCATCAACGCCCTGAGCATCTCTGGCAACCGCCGCCTGGTCGGGCGCGACGACGGGACCGTCTTCGATCTCGACAAGTCGGTCGCCCTCACCCACCATGACTCCATCGTGAACACGGTCGCCCTGTCGCTCGACGGCGCCACTGTTGCCAGCGCCGACTACCGCGGCACCCTCCACCTCACACCGACGCGTTCATCGTCGGAGGTCATCGTGGGTCGCGCTGATGGGGGCGGCCCCATCAATTCGGTGGTGTGGCACCCGTCGGGAGACCGTCTGTTCTCGGGTGGTTACGACGGTGTGATCCGTCAATGGAACCCGTCCGGTCAGTGCACCGCCGAGTGGCGAGCCCATCACGCGCCGATCAAATCGCTGGCATGGAGTACGAGCGCCGACCTCATCGTGGCCGGCTCGTCCGATGGTTCGCTGAGCGCTTGGCGTGATGGCGCCGAGCTGTGGCGCAACCGCACCGACGACCTCGTACTGGTCAATGCAGTGGCGGTCGCCGATGGCGTCGGCATCGTGGTGACCGCGTCGCGTGACCTTCGGGTTCGACGGTGGGACGTCTCGACCGGTGCGTTGGTCGAGGTACTTCCGTACGGGCACATCAAATCGGTCAAGGCCATTGCCACCGTCGACGACGGCTCCCTGATCGTCACCGGGTCCTACGATGGCACCGGCATTCTCTGGGTCCGCTCAGCCGGCGGTCGTTGGTCGTGGCGACCCCTGCGACATCATGGCAAGCCGGGCGTCCCGGCGGTCGGACTCGGCGCTGACGGACTGGTCTACACCGCGGGGTGGGACGGAACCGTGGGAGTCTGGACGCGCAACGGCGAGCTGGCCGAAGTCCTGTGAATCGGACCTCGAGCAGCTCGCCGTCAGTGAACCTCGAGCCTCAGTAGATCTCGATGAGGCCGGCTGCGCCCTGGCCGCCACCGATGCACATGGTCACGACTCCCCACTTGGCGCCGCGGCGCTTGCCCTCCTGGAGCACATGGCCCGAGCAACGGGTTCCGGTCATACCGAAGGGGTGTCCGATGGCGATGGAGCCACCGTTGACGTTGTACTTCTCCGGGTCGATGCCGAGCGTGTCACGGCTGTAGAGGCACTGGCTGGCGAAGGCCTCGTTCAGTTCCCACAGATCGATGTCGTCGACGGTGAGGCCGTGACGCTTGAGGAGCTTCGGAACGGCGAAGACCGGACCGATACCCATCTCGTCGGGCTCGCAGCCGGCGACGGCCCAACCCTTGAATGCTCCGAGCGGCGTGATGCCGCGGCGTGAGGCTTCCTCGTCGGACATCATGACGACGGCTGCTGCGCCATCGCTGAGCTGGCTGGCGTTACCGGCGGTGATGAAGTTGCCCTCGCCGCGGACCGGCGGCAGGGTGCTGAGGGCCTCGAGCGTCGTGCCGGGACGATTGCACTCGTCGCGGTCGACGGTCACGTCGACGATCCGCTCTTCCTTCGTCTCCTTGTCGACCACCTTCATCTGGGTCTGCATGGGGACGATCTCGTCGGCGAACAGGTTCGCTTCCTGGGCGGCCGCCATGCGCATCTGCGATTGGTAGGAGAATTCGTCCTGGGATTCGCGGCTGACGTTGTAGCGCTGAGCGACAATGTCGGCGGTTTCGATCATGGCCATGTAGATGGCGGGGTACATGTCGGTGAGCGCAGCGTCCATGTTGGCGCTGCCACCGAAACCGGGGCTGGGGATCGAGATCGACTCGACGCCGCCGGCGACCACCACATCGGCGCCGTCGTTGCGGATGTAGTTGGCGGCGAGGGCGATGGAGTTGAGGCCCGACGAGCAGTGACGCTGGATGGTGGCACCGCCGGTGGTGATGGGAAGGCCGGCCAGCAACCCGGCGAGGCGGCCGAGGTTCCCGGCGCCGTGCGCGCCATTGCCGAGGTAGAAGTCTTCGACCGCTTCGGGTTCGACGCCCGACTTCTCGACGGCGTGCTTGACGGCGTGGGCAGCCATGGACATGGCCGGGGTCATGTTGAAGCCGCCGCGGGCAGCCTTCGCCAATCCGGTTCGGGCATAGGAGACGAATACTGCTTCGCGCATGGGCGGAACTCCGTTTGTGGTCAGAGAGGTTTGGTTCTCAGTGAATGGTTTGTGTTCGACCACCGTAGTTCCGTCCGGACGATCCGGCACGTTGGTCGTTGCCGTTTTGCGTTCGTCGGGACTGTCCCCCGACCATGGGACATGCACGATTCGTTTCGTCAGCTCCTCGTTGTCGAGCGGGCGGGCTCTGCCGCAGGGTCCTATTGCGGGAAGTTGTTCGCTGACTACGGCGCCGAGGTCGTGCTGCTCGGCGACCGTCGATCGGCCTTCCACGACGTGTCCAAGCGGACGATTGCGCCCAGCCGGCAACCTTCCGAGGACACCGTGGCGCTTCTCGAGCGGGCCGACATCGTCATCGTCTCGACCGAAACCGAGCCGTTGGGCACCGAGGCTGCCGTCGATGATTCCGACCAGATCGTGGTTCGTGTGGCACCCTTCGGTACCCGTGGACCCTACGCGAACTGGCGATCCACCGATCTGGTCGACGCGGCGATCAGCGGCCATCTTCGACTCTCCGGCGACCCGGAGCGCGAGCCCTTGCAGGGCGTCCCCGACCTGGTGCACCACGGGGCCGGAGCGATGGCGTTCATCTCCGCAATGGCTGCACTGATCGCCCGCCAGCGGGGCGCCGGTGGGCAACAGGTCGACGTGAGTCACCACGAGGCCCTGGTCGCCCTGCATCAGTTCACGCTTCTGCGGTACACCCACAACGGCGCCGTGCTGAACCGCATGGGCAACCGCTACGCGGGGCCGGGATGGGCCGCTCACCGGAATTCGGGTCCTCGACATGACACGGGTATGGGCCGGTCCGCTGGCCACCAGGATCCTCGCCGATCTGGGGGCCGAGGTGTTCGGCCTGCGGAAGGGCGAGCTGCGAAGTGGAGATGGCCTGATTGCCGGCCGTTGCCGCATCGACACCTTCATAGACCTCGAAGTGGCAATGAGGCCAACGGCCGGCGTAGCAGCCGGGAAAGATCGTGGTGAAGGTGACCCTGCCGGAATCGTCGGCGACCTGGACACCACGAAGGTAGTTCTGGTCGTCCTCCTCGTAGATCGAATACTTGCCATCGGCGGTGCAGTGCCAGAGGTACATGGCTGCCCCGGGGACCGGCGACCCTGTTGCCGCGTCGACGACGGTCAGAGCGAGCGTCGTCGGCACACCGACTGCTGTGCCCGAGCGGGAGCCGACACTGGAGGTGATGTCGGTACGAACGATGCCTTCCTCGTTGAGGAAATTGGGTCCATTGGACCCGTCAGCAGGGTACGGTCCGGCGGTCTCGTCATGGTCTTCAGCTGGGTGGTCTTCAGCTGGGTGGTCTTCAGCTGGGTGGTCCTCAGCTGGGTGGGCTTCAGCGGTCGTCATGGGTCTTCAGCTGGGTGGTCTTCAGCTGAGCGGTCTGCAACTGAGTGGTCTTCAGGTGAGGTCGGTTCGTGCATGGAGATACTCATGGGGTCATCCTGGAGGCGCGAGCTGTGAGCTCCAGTAGGTGAGGCTGTGAAGTTCCTGTGACCGGCATGACCGAGCCCGGATTGCGTGACTACGGTGCAGCCATGCGAGCCATTGGCGTTGTGAACTACGGGGGCCCCGAAGCCCTGCAATTGGTCGATCTACCCGAAGGTCACGCCGGACCCGGCGAGGTGAGAATTCGGGTGCACGCTGCCACCGTCAACCCGACGGACACCTACGTTCGCAACGGTGATCGGGCCGAGATGCAGAAGGCCGATCCCCCACCGTATGTCCCGGGAATGGATGCGGCAGGCGTGATTGACGAGGTGGGGGAAGGCGTGTCGACCGGTGTCGGGGTCGGCGATCGGGTGATGGCCATTGTGGTCCCGAAGGGCGCCTATGGCGCCTACCGCGAAAGCCTCGTGATCGCGGCCGATGCCGTGGCGCTCGCACCGCGGGACACCTCTCACGCCGAAGCATCGACGCTGCCGATGAACGGCCTCACCGCGCGCCTCTCGCTCGATCTGCTCGGCCTCCAGCCGGGACAGACGCTCGCCGTCACCGGTGCGGCGGGCTGTTACGGCGGCTACGTGGTGCAGCTGGCAAAGGCCGACGGCCTCACCGTCATTGCCGATGCGTCCGATGCCGACGTCGAACTGGTCACCGCGCTCGGAGCTGACGTCGTGCTCCCCAGGGGTGAGGGATTCGCGTCCGAGGTACGCAAGCTCTATCCCGACGGCGTCGATGGGCTGGCCGACGGTGCCGTTCAGAACGAGGCCGTGGTCGACGCCATCCGAGACGGTGGCAGTTACACATCGGTGCGCGGCTTCACGCCTGCGGCGCAACGCGACATTGCCTTCACTACCACTTTTGTCCGCGACTACGCACACGAGCAGGGCAAGCTCGATCAGCTTCGGCAGCAGGTGGAAGACGGTCTCCTCACGTTGCGAGTCGCCCAGACCTACCCGCCAGATCAGGCATCCGCCGCCCACGCGCGGCTCGAGGCAGGCGGCACACGTGGCCGTTGTGTGATCACCTTCGATTAGCGAACGCCGAGCTGCACCCCTATGCGGGGGTTCGTTGATGGGGGCTCGCCCCGATTCACGGTCAGTCGGTCAGGCGTACGTTGTTCTCACACAGCAACAACCAAATCAGCCAACCGAACCAACCACGAATCGAAAGAGTGAGCACCATGGACAACAAGACCATCACCGAAATCGCCGGATCCGACATTGCGTTCGATCAGGACATCAACACCGACACCGTGATCGCCAGCTCTGGCGGCGTCGCAGTGAACGGCGACGTCAGGGACTCTGCCATCAACACCGGAATCAACACGGGCATCATGGCCGGCGACGACGTCAGCCTCGACGACTCGATCCTGGGTGACGACAACCTGCAGGTGAACGACAGCGAACTTGGCGCCTTCGCCTTGGGCGGCGACGCCACCTCGGCAAGCGGCGAGAACGTGAACCTCGGCTCCGGAGCGATCTTCGATGTCGACGCCCGGGAGGATGCCACCATCGTCACCGGCAACGGCAACGACGTGGTCGGCGATGTCGACGTCCAGGTCGAGGACGCCTCAGGTCCCGTGAACGTCGCTGTCGGCGAGGACAACCGCCAGCAGGCGATCGAAGATCAGTCGACCACCATCGAGGACAGCTTCAACGCCGACTTCTCGGTCGAGGATTCCTTCAACGAAGCCACCCGCACCGACACCGAAGTCTCCTACCAGGACAACGACACCACCGAACACGTGATCGAAGACAGCTTCAACCTCGACGTCGAGGACAACGACGTGATGACCACCGAGCTCCTGTTCTCCGAGGAGGACTCCAGCAGCCACAGCAGCAACGACAGCTGGCATGCGGAGCTCGAGATCGAGGCCCAGATGGCCGACATCTACGGTGACGGCAACGAGGTCGACTTCGACTGATGCTCCCTTCCAATCGACAGGACGCCGCCGGCCACGCCAACCTTTTCGGTAGAGACGGGCCGGCGGCGTCGGATAGTGTTCGAGAAGGAGGGAAGCGTGAACGAGAGACCAACACCCCCAGAACGACCAGCTCGACCCGCTGCGTCTCCGGCGCCCGCCGGAGGCCGGCGGGCCGAACTCATGGATGCAACCGACAAAATGGTCAGCATCCTTGCGGTCGCTGAGCGGCCCGATCTCGACTATCGACTGGCGGCACTCCGGGCATCCATTGGTGATCTGACCTGCACCGTGATGGTCGTCGGCGAGTTCAAGCAGGGCAAGAGTTCGTTGATCAACGCGTTGATCAACGCACCGATCTGCCCGGTCGACGACGACGTCGCCACCGCAAAACCCACGGAGATCCACTACGCAGACGAGCCAACGGCCGAGCTCATTCTTCGGGGACCGAGCGAGGGGTCCCTGATCAGCCGGAGCATCGATTTCGAGGAGCTCGCCGACCACGTGTGTCGGCCCGAGGAGCACCCCGATGCCGAACGTCTGGTGGGCGTCCACGTCGGCTTGCCGCGGCGCTTGCTCCAGGACGGCCTGAAGCTGGTCGACACGCCCGGCACCGGAGGACTCCGGTCCATCCACACCGCAGCCACCATCGCCGCCCTTCCAGGAGCCGATGCCGTTCTGTTCATCAGCGACGCGTCCCAGGAGCTCACAGCGGCCGAACTCGACTTCATGGGCACCGTCACCTCGATCTGCCCCGATGCCACGTTGGTCATGACCAAGATCGACTTCTACCCGGCGTGGCGCAAGATCCGTGACATCAACCTCGGGCACCTGGCGCGGCGCGGCGGCGCGGTGGAGATTCCGGTCCTCACCACCTCGGCGGCTCTCCGAAATCACGCCGATCGACCACAACGACCGGGAGCTCAACCTCGAGTCGGGCTACGGCGACCTGGTGAATCTCCTCAAGGACAAGGTTCGCGCGGTCCGACGAGCGCAAGCTCGCCCGGCTTCGCGGCGATCTGATCGAACTTGCCGGGCACCTCGAGTCCCAGCTCCGGTCCGAGCTCAGTGCGCTCGATGACCCCGAGGCCTCCTCGCACTTGGTGAGACGGCTCGAGGATGCGAAGGCGGCGGCCGAGCAGCTGCGCAGCCAGGCTGCCCGTTGGCAGCAGACCCTGAATGACGGCATGGCCGATCTCGTGGCCGACATCGAGTTCGACTTGCGCCAGCGGGTCCGCACGCTCCAAACCGAGGCTGAACGGCTCATCGACGCCCAAGATCCAGCCAAGGCGTGGGACGAGTTCGAGGGCTGGCTCACGGGCAACATGGCCGCGGCCGTCATCGACAACTACACGATGACCCATCACCGGACCATTCAGTTGGCTCAGCTCGTCGCCGGTCATTTCGACGACGATTCCCAGGACATCGCGGAGCGCATCGAGCTCGGCAGCGCCCCCAGCTCCGATCCCACGCTGCTCGGTGATCGTCCCGACTCGCTCGAGCGGGTCGGCCGCAGCGGCAACATGTTGGCCGGCCTCCGGGGTGCGTCGGGCGGCATGGTCATGCTCAGCGCGTTCGCGTCGTTGGCCGGTTTCGCGCCGGCTGCCATGTTGGTCCTCGGCGTCGGGACCGTTCTCGGACGCAAGGCACAGAAGGACGACCGCCAGCGCCTCATCACCCAACGGCGCCTGGCGGCCAAACAGACGACACGGCGCTACGTCGAAGAGGTCTCCTTCAGCGCGTCCAAGGAATCCCGAGATCGACTGCGCTACATCAACCGGCAGCTCCGTGACCACTTCCTCAAGCGAGCCGAGGAGCTGACCCGCTCCCGCGCCGAGTCGCTGACCGCCACGCAGGCCACCCTGAAGAAGACCACCGAGGACCGCAAGGAACGTCGGGCCTGGGTCGTCCAGCAACTGCAGTTGCTGCAGCAGCTTCGAACCACGATTGCGGAAACCAGCACCTCCGTCGCCAAGACACCGGCGTTGGTGTCGTCATGAGCGCGCACCGACATCGCAGTTCGCTGATCGAACGGGTCGAGGCACTGCTGGATGCCACGCGTCAGGCCTACCTGCACACGCCGCAGCGCTCGCTGATCGACGACGCAATCGCCCGACTCCACGACCCGCTTCGTGTTGCCATCGCCGGCCGGGTCAAGGCGGGCAAGTCGACGCTGCTCAACGCGCTCGTCGGCGACGAACTCGCTCCCACCGACGAGGGCGAATGCACCCGCATCGTCACTTGGTACGAGAAGGGACTCGTCTACCGGGTCACGGCTACACCGGTCGGCGGGACTCCCGAGCCCGTCTGGTTCACCCGTGAGAGCGGCGCCATCGAGGTCGACTTGCGTGATCGCAATGCGCTCGACTTCGAACGGCTCACGGTCGAGTGGCCGACGCCTGCGCTCGACCGGGTCACGTACATCGACACACCGGGCATGGACTCGATCTCCACCGCGGTGTCCGGGAAGACGCTTTCCTTCCTCACGAGCGACGACGAGCAGACAACGCCTTCCGATGCGGTGATCTTTCTCTTGCGTCACCTGCACACCTCCGACGTCAACTTCCTCGAGGCGTTCCACGAGAACGACCTGTTCCAGCCGTCCCCGGTCAACTGCCTCGCCGTGTTGTCCCGCGCCGACGAGGTAGCGGTCGGACGCCTCGACGCGTTGCAGTCGGCGTCGCAGATCGCGGCCAGGTACTCGCGTGAGCCCCGGCTTCGTCGACTGGTACAGAGAGTCGTCCCTGTCGCCGGCCTTCTGGCTCAGGCGGCCACCAACCTCCGGGAGGTCGAGTATCGCCGCCTCCGCACATTGGCGATGGCCGACCCGTCCGAGGTCGCTCGGTTGATGCTGTCGGTCGACCGGTTCTCGACTGCGACGACCACATTCGATCTGTCGCCGAGCGACCGACGACAGCTGCTCGACCGCTTCGGTCTGTTCGGGGTGAAGCTGGCCGTCGATCTCCTGGTTCGCGGCGAAGCCCACTCGGCCTCAGACCTTGCCCGCCAGCTGGTTGCCGTCAGCGGAGTCGAGGAACTACGCGAGGCCCTCACCAACCAGTTCACGCTGCGACGTGACACCTTGAAGGCCCGCTCGGCGCTGGCCGTCGTCGCGGCAGTCGTCGATCAGGCGCCGAACGAGCACTCGTCCGCACTCAAAGCGCAGATGGACGAGATCGAGTCCGGCGCGCACGAATTTCGGGAGCTGCAGCTTCTCAATCAGATCCGCCGCGGGGAACTCGAATTCGCCTCCGGCGAGGTGGCCGAGATCGAACAGCTGCTCGGATGCGGTGGCGTCAGCATCACCGCTCGCCTCGGGCTCGACGCCGACACGCCCGACGAGGACGTCAACAAGGCGCTCAATGCGACGCTCGAACGGTGGCGACATCGTTCGGAGAACCCGGTGTCCAGCCGGGCCATCAAGGACGCAGCCCGCGCCCTGGTCCGGACCTGTGAGGGGATGTACCTCGATCTGATCTGAAGGTGGATCCTCGGCTCAGACGGCGAGGCCCAGGTCGTCCTTCAGCGCCGCCAAGAATTCGGCACGGTTACCGCCGGACACCCCAAGTTTGCGTCTGATGTTGGCAACGTGGTGTTCGACGGTCTTGGCCGAGATGTACAACGTGGAGCCGATCTCCTTGTAGGACATGCCATTGAGGACTCGTTCGGCCACCTCGATCTCGCGTTCGGAGAGTCCCGCTGGAGTGATCTGGTCCTCGGACGTCGCCACCTCGCCTCGTTGGTTCGCTCGAAGCGTCCTGGCCTCCCCCAGCAACGACTTTGCCTGTTCGGCATTGTCGACCCGAATGGCGGTCTGGCCGGCCAACCGGGCCGCTTCCCATACGTAGCCGCTGTCTCGCAGCTCCGTGATCGCGGCACGGACCGCCTCGATGTCGGGCTGATTCTCCAGGACTCCTGGCCAGACAGCGGCGGCCGCAGCAAGGGGCCGGAGTCCCGGCACCAACTCACCGAGGCTGACCAGCGCGTCGGCATGAAGTCGCGCAGCTTCGACGTCTCGCACCGCCGCGGCCGCCTCGAGGCCACACCAGGCGACCCGAGCGGTGCACAACGGGGGTCGTCCGAGTCGGTCGAGGAACCGCTCGACTCGTGCGCCGAACTCTTCGCTCACATTGCCGACCCGGAACCGACGCGACAGGACGAGCAGTTCGGCAGCAGCGTCGAGGTTGAGGAGATCGGGGTCGGCGGTTGCGGTGACGGCAGCCAGGCCCCGGGCCAAGCGACTACCCGCGGTGACGTCGCCGGCTCGCCGGGCCACCGCGGCCTCGGTGGCCAAGGTCACGATGTCGGCATCGTCGGTTTCGGGGTCGCCGACCAGAGATGCCTCTGCCCCGAGACGAACGTCGATCCATGCACCGAGGCGATCCAGAGCCGCCCTGCGGACAGCGACACTCGGCGCAGAATCGATGATTGCCCGGGCCAGCCGGAGCTCGCCGGCAGCCAGGGCCGCCACTGCCCCGACCTCGTGGGGTGTGACCGGCAGTGACGGGTCGAGGACCAGGTGTTCGACCCGTCGCCCGAACCGACGCAAGACGTCGGGCAACCTCGTGATGTCCCCAGCGACGAACGAGCGGGTGGCGAGGAGGAGCGCAGCGGCCTCGATGACGATTCGGGAGGTGACATCGGAGTGGGCGGGTGGAGGAGCGTCATCGGCGTCGGCCTGTTCAGCCAAGACGCGACAGAGCAATTCCGAGGCTGCGTTGAGTACCGCCGACTGACCCGACTGGCCGTCCGGGGAGGCGCTCAACTCGGCGAGCGTCTCGGCGGCGTCGGTCCAGAGTCCCCGGGCGGCGTAGGATCCGGCAAGCACCGCGAGAGCGCGGGGCTGTGCCGCTTGCGCTCGCAGAACACTCGTGGCGGAGGTGAGTGCCTCTGGGTCACGTCCCAGCAGCAGCAACGCTTGACCTCTGGCTGCATGGGCGTCGGGGTTACCTGGATCGAGTGCGACGGCCCGCTCGAACCACTCGAGCGCTCCGGCGGGATTGTCCGCCAGTAGCTCGTCACCGGCCGAGACGAGTTGGCCGGCGTGCTCCGGCCGCAGCGCGCCGCTGCCAACCAGCTGTTCAGCGACGGCCAACGGAGTTGCGCCGTGGGCACGGAGCGTCGGCCAGGACCAGGTCGTTCGAGCGGTTCGCCTCGGTCGTGTCGAGCGCACGAAGCACCACAGTTCGACCGAGCGGCGCCAGCACCCCGGTGCGGGGAACGAGCCCGGCGAGCCTCAACCGGTCCACCGCCTCGGGATGGTCACGGGCAATGAGTGGACCCGCAACGGCGAAGGCTCCCAGCACCGCCCGATCCTCGGTGGACATCTGGCCCATGCGGCTGGAAACGGCCGAGAGTACGTCGGGCGTCGGTCGATCACTGTCGACCGACAACCCGAGGCGAATGGCCCGCTCGACCAACAATGGGTGGCCACCGGTGGCATCCATCAACGTGTCGACGATGTGGCTCGGCACTGCGGTTCGCAGCACGGCGTGGCAAAGTTCGGCAACCTCGTCGGCGGAGAGCTCTTCGAACTGCACCATCGACGACGTGTCGGTGGCCAGCTCCTGCAGCCGTGACGGGCCGGGAAGGTGCAGCGGGCGCATCGTGATCAGCAGGCCGCTTTCTCGTGGTTGGCGTTGCTCGGCCAGCCGAAGCAGTCGCTCGGCGCCAAGCGGCGAGAGGAGGTGGGCGTCTTCGACGACCAGCAACGCGACCGCGTCGAGACCGCCAGTGTGTTCGAGGGATGGCGCATCGGCTTCGACTCGAGCAGACACGACCCTCGTCGGCAGCTCCTTCGCCTCGCGAGACTTCTCCACCTGATCGACGAATACCGACTTGCCCATACCGCCGATGCCCACGACGAGACCCATGGCTCCGGGTTCAGCGGTGCAGAAGCGCTCGAAGAGCGTCTTGGCTGCGTGACGAACCGGAAGCGTGGGCACCAACCGATCTTAGACGGGAGGTGTCGCCCTGCTGTTGAGGTGGCGGTAGAAGACGTGCTTGGCGATCTCGGTCGTGATGACGTAACCGACGAGGATCGTGAGGAGCGCAAGGAGGATCGGCGCCGACATCGCCTCGAAACCAACACTGGATCCGGCAAAGGAGAATGGCGTCGCGAGCGTGAACAATGCGACTGCGGCGGAAGTGGCGAGGAGCGCAGCACCCGGTCGGCTGCGCAGGAAGGGTCGCCGAGTCCGAAGCACCAGCATGACCAGGAGTTCGGTCGCGACCGAAACGGTGAACCAACCGGTACGGAACAATCGGGCGTCGGCTTCGAACGCGAGTCGAAGAACAGCGAACGTCAGATAGTCGAACATTGAGCTGATGAGCCCGAACACGAGCATGAAGCGTCGGATGAAGCCAAGGTTCCAGTGCGTCGGTTGGTCCAATTGCTCGGCGTCGACGGCGTCGGTGGCAATCGTCATCCCGGGGATGTCGGAGAGGAAGTTGAGCAGCAGGATCTGGCGTGGAAGCAAAGGGAGAAAGGGAAGCATGACCGTGGCTCCGGCCATCGAGACCATGTTCCCGAAGTTTGCGCTCGTCGTGACGAACACGTATTTGAGGGTGTTGGCGAAACTCTGGCGTCCACGTCGGATGCCTTCGAGCAGCACGTCGAGGTCCTTGTCCAGCAGCACGATGGCCGCCGACTCCCGGGCGACGTCCACTGCGGTGTCGACGGAGATTCCCACGTCGGCAGCTCGCAATGCGAGGGCATCGTTGATGCCGTCGCCGAGGAAGCCGACGCTGTGCCCCGACGCCTGGAGCGCACGAATGATCCGCTCCTTGTGGGCAGGCTCGACCTCGGCGAAGACGCCGGTTCGCTCGATGCGAGTCACCAGCTCGTCGTCGGGGAGTCGATCGAGCTCGGATCCGGTGACAAGCCCACTCGTCTCGAGGCCGACGGATTCCGCGATGTGGGCCGCGGCGTAGCGGTTGTCCCCGGTGACCATTCGCACCGTAATGCCGGCTGCCGTCAGCCGGGTGATCGTCGAGTTGACGCCGGGTTTGGGCGGATCGGCGAAGGCCAGGAGACCGAGCAGCGTGAGGCCGTGTTCGTCAGCCTCGCTGATGGTTTCGGCTGTCGCTGGGAGAGATTTGCCGGCGATTCCGAGCACCCGGAAGCCGGCGCGGCTGAGCGACTCGAAGGTCTTGTCGAGGTCGGCATCGACATCGGCCAGTGCACCGATGGTTCCGTCGGGGTGCTGTACGGCGGTCGAGATCTCGCGGACGGAGGAAAATGCGCCCTTGGTCACCATGACCGGTCCGTCCGGGAGGGCGATGGCGATGCTGAGTCGCTTGCGTTCGAAGTCGTAGGGGATCTCGGACATCCGGACACCGGGCTCGGTGGGTTCGTCGACGGACCGCAGGATTGCGGCGTCGATCGGGTTGGCGAACCCTCGTTGATGATGCGCGTTGCGCCACGCGTTGTCGGCGACGACCGGGTTCGGTTGGCCGCAGATGTCCAACGCCGCGTCGAGTTCGACGGCTCCCAGGGTCAGCGTGCCGGTCTTGTCGACGCAGAGCGTGTCCATGCTGCCGAAGTCCTCGATCGACGACAGGCGTTTGACGATCACTCGATCGCGCGCCATCTGTCGCGCCCCTACGCGAAAGCGTCAGCGTCACGATGGCAGGCAACAGCTGGGGGGTGATTCCAACTGCGAGTGCAAGCGAGAACAGCAGTGAATCGAGTACCGGGCGTCCCATCACGACGTTGACGGCGAGCACGGCAGCGATGAGCGCCATTCCGACGCGAACCAAGAGGTAGCCGAACGAGCGCAACCCGCGCTCGAAGCTGGTCGGTGGCTCGGTGAATCCCAGGTGCGTGCCGATCGACCCCAACTCCGTTGCTGCGCCGGTGACTGCGACGACAACCGTGCCCACACCACTCACGACGTGCGTACCCAGGAAGACACTGTTGCCGCGCTGAGCGATCGCCGTGCCCGCCTCGACCAGCCCCGGTTCCTTGGCCACCGGGTAACTCTCGCCGGTCAAGGCGGACTCATCGACGAGGAGCGCCTCGGCGGTAAGGACGCGACAGTCTCCCGGCACCACGTCGCCGGCCCGAAGCACCACGATGTCGCCCGGCACCACCTGTTCGACGGGGACCTCGATTTCCTTGCCATCTCGGAGAACATCCGCATGCACCTGGACCGCTCCGAGCAGTGTCCTCACCGTGTGCACGGCACCGCGTTCCTGGAGAAACCCGAGCCCGGCGCTTGCGAGCACGATCACGAGGATGATCGCCGCGTCGATCGCATCGCCGAGGAAGACCGACAGCACGGTGGCCCCGAGTAGCAGCAGCACGATCGGGCTGCCGAACTGGCGAACCAGCAGCGTCCAGTCCCCAGCGTGCGACTCGGCTCCGACCCGGTTCGGTCCGAATGTGACCAGGCGTTTCCTCGCCTCGGCGGATGGCAGACCATCCGAACCTGCAGCCAGTCGGGTCAGCAGATCGGATGCTTCGACTTCCCAGAACTGACGTTCCTCGTTGCGGTCGGACACGTTCGTGGCGTTCACCTCACGGGAGCCTAGAGGTTGAGGTCCTCGTCCTCCGGGAAGAGGCCGTCGTCCGCCGACGTGTCCACGAATGGCTCTTCCTCGGCCAGCATTTCGGGCTCGGGCTCGGCCATCGGCAGTTCTTCGAACTCCGGCTCGGGTTCAGGTTCGGCCAAGAGTGAAGCGGTAGCGCTCGGGCCGGCGTCGACCAGTTCGCCCGAGCCGAGGTTGGCGTTGTCGGCCTCCACGGAGGTGGCATCGCCGCCGACGGCGAACGCCTCGGCCTCGGTGTCGTTCACCTGCAGGTTGTCGTCGCCGATGATGCTGTCTTCGACGCCCACGTCGTCGCCTGCGATGATGCCGGTGTTGACCCCGGTATTGACGGTGCTGTCCTCGAGGTTGCCGTTCACGGCGACGCCGCCATCGTCGGCGATCGTGGTGTCGTTCTCGACATCCAGATCGAAGTCGACATCGCCCCGAGCGTTGATCTCGGTGATGACACGGTTGTCGACGGTGGTCGTCGTGTTGTCGATGTTGTTGTTGACAACGGAAACCCGGTGGTCCTCAGTGGCCTGGACGACATTGCGTCGCGTCACGTGGGTCACGTTGGTGACATGCGGTGCCGGCGACGGCAGGTGGAGCACCGACTGCCGAAGGGACTCGATCTCCGTGCTGTGGTTCGAGTCGAGCTGCAACGCGATGCGGTCCAGCGCCTCGAGGAACTCCTCGCGGCTGACGTCCTCATGTCCGGCGGCCGCCAGGGCGGTGTACGGGTTCTCGTTCACCACCTCGATGGTGGATGGTCCGCCACGCTCATCGGTCAACATGTCCCACAGGAACCTGGCGATGTCGTCGAGGGTTTCCCCCGCCTGATCCAGTCGTGTCGGGTCGTCGACCGTGGTTGCGGTCAAGTCGTCGGGTTTCATTGCTGCTCCTCCTTGGTCGATATTCTTCCTGGTCGCAACCTACGCCGTGGCCGCTGCCCGGCCATCGGGCGGGACCCCCATTCCCGCCACAGCCACTGGGGGTCCGATCGGCTCAGCCGATCGCCTTCTACAACAAATCGTTGTACCCATCGTCGTAGTCGAGGTCGAACGCAGCCGCATCGTCCTCGACGCCGTCGGAGGTTGCGAGCGGTCCATCGGTGTCGTCGGTCGGGGCAAATGGGTCATCCAGCAGACTGTCGCCGACCAGTGCCTCCTCGTTCGGATCGTCTTGACCGAAATCAGCGTCGTCGAACTCGTCCTCTGCGTCCGAGAGGCGGTCCCAGAGATGTCCCAACTCGTCAGAGACATCGTCGGTCAAATTCGCAAGCGCGTCCCCGACCCCATCGAGCGCCCCTGACAGGTCCGGGAGGAATGAGTCAGCGTCGAACATGTCGCCCCCGAGCTCGTCGAGGAGGTCCTCGCCGGGCTCCCAGATCGAGGAGAAGTCGGCGAACCCGTCGAGTCCGAGGGAGGCCAGATCGATGTCGACCAGCCGGTCGAGCCCGAACTCGGGTTGGATGGCGTTGGCCAACGCGGGCGGAAACGCATCGGCCGCGTGCACCAGCGCCTCGGTCATGTCGTCGACCGGGAGATCTCCGAATCCGGCGTCCTCGAGGAAGCGTTCGGGGGCATCCCGGAACATGGCCTTCGCGTCCGGGTCGGAAACGAGCTGTTCGAAGAGTCGCAGAAGTGACGTCATGAGGTGAAGCTACACCGATGGGCGGTTTGGAGTATGGGGGATGCCCCCCATCGGGACCCCTACGGCGAGCCTCTAGGCTGCCCGAGAACGTCCGAGCCGGGAAGGAGAAGCGCCGAGATGAGCTACAACGTCGCCGTCGACCTTGGAACGACATTCACTGCTGCGGCCATCTTCGCCGGCCAAGGCCCGGCCGCCATCGTCCAGCTGGGCGAGCAGCGATCCATTCCGTCGATTGCCTACCTCGCACCGACCGGCGAGCACTTCTTCGGAGACGAGGCGGCGGCGCGTGCGAACGACGACCCGAGCGGGGTGATTCGGGAGTTCAAACGTCGGATCGGAGACCCGTCACCCATCGAAACGGCCAACGGCAGCGCGACTGCGGCCGAACTGACGTCGGGGCTCCTCCGCCATGTGCTCGATCTCGTCGGAGCTCAGCACGATGGCGAGATTGCCGCCGTCGTTCTGACCCACCCCGCCAACTGGAGCGCGGCCAAACGCCAGGCGTTCCGTCGGTCGTTCGACACGACGTCGTTTCCGCCTCTCCACCTCCTCACCGAACCGGAAGCCGCGGCCGCAGCGTTCGCCGGCCGAGCGAACCTCCAGCCGGGAGACATCGTCACCGTGTACGACCTTGGCGGCGGTACGTTCGACACGGCCATCCTCCGACGGACGGAGGACCAGTTCGAGATCGTAGGACAACCGTCGGGGATCGAACGCCTGGGCGGCATCGATTTCGACGCTGCAGTGTGGGCCCACGTGAACCGCTACCTCGAGGGCGCCCTCGACCAGGCAGACCGAGCGGATGGAGCCACCCGGCGTGGCCTGGCCCGACTCCGGAGGTCGGTCGTCCAGGCGAAGGAAGCCCTTGCGTCGGCGTCTGACGCCTCCATACCGATCGATCTCCCCGGGCTCGACACCGAAGTCCGTCTCACCAGGGTCGAGTTCGAGACCATGATCAAGCCCGCGATCGCCGACACGATCGGTGCGATGAAGCGGGTGTTGAGCTCGGCAGGAATCGCCCGCGACCGACGTCAACACCGTGCTGCTCGTCGGCGGTTCGTCCCGCATCCCACTGGTCGCTCAGCTCGTTGCCGCAGAGCTCCGCCGGCCGGTGGACGTCGATGCCCAGCCCAAAGAATCGGTTGCTCTGGGCGCGGCAGCAGCCTCGGACTATCTGACGTCGCGGCCGGAACCGGCTGTGGTTCCGGTCCCGACCGTACCGGCCGAGACCGAACGGCCACGCGAGGAATCAACACGGTCGGAATCAACACGGTCGGAATCAATACGGTCTGAACCGTTGGCGGACGCTCCCCCACTCCGGGCGGTCCGCGAGGGGACTCCTGCCCGACGTCCACGGTGGCTGGTCCCGCTCGGGGGTCTCGTCGCCGTGGGTTTGGTCGGCGGCCTCGCCGTGGCGCTCTCGGGCGGAGAAGGGACGGAAGGAGCCTCGACCACCAGTACCGCGGCCCCGACCACGACAGCCATCACGTCGACCACGGCAGCTCCCGACTCGGCGCCGTCGAGCACGGCAGCGTCCCTCGCCCCCTCCAGCACGGCCGCTCCTGCCTTTTCTACCGAAGTCAATACTGCTACGTGCGACGTCGAAACGACGCCGTTCGTCTGTATGACCTCGGTCTCCATCGACTCGTCCGGGGCGCTGAAAGCCACCTTCGAACCGACCGGCTTCATCCCGACGGTCGGTTCGGCCCCCAACCGGCACATCCACTTCTTCTTCCCGACACCTTCGGTGCTCGCCGACGAGCGCAACGCCGGGATCTCCGGGTCCGATCGCTCCACCTGGATCGCGTGGGACGACCCGACCTTCGGGCCGGGATTCGCGCAAGCCCCTTTCCAGCTCGACGAGGCAGTCGAGGTCGGGGTCACCGAGCTTTGCGTGCTGGTCGCCGAGGCCGACCATGTAATTTTGCCCGGTAGCGGTAACTGTGTGCCGATTCCGGGACTCTGACCAGGGAAACGGCTTCCGAACCACGCAAGGTCGACCCGCCGACTGCTTGACCGTCCTGCAACTCGATGGATTAGCCTATGGCTCGCACGAAGTGAGAGAGGGACATGAGTTATCACTTAGGCATTGACGTAGGGACCAGCTTCACTGCTGCAGCCATCAGGGACGACGACGGGACGGTGTCGGTCATCGGCCTCGGCCCCATCGCGGACAGTATCCCGACGGTGCTCTATCTCGATAGCGATGGCGGCATCCTGGCGGGAGACGCCGCCAACCGTCGAGCGCTCCTCGATCCCACCGGTGCGGCCAGGGAATTCAAGCGCCGCCTCGGCGACCCGACCCCGATCTTCCTCCGGGGCTCGCCGTTCTCGGCCGAGTCCCTCATTGCTCGCATCCTGGCTCACGTCGTCGAGCGGGTGGTCGATCGCCAGCGTGAACGGCCGCGATCCATCGCTGTCACCCACCCCGCCAACTGGGGTCCGTACAAACTCGAGTTGTTCGGTCAAGCGTTGCGACTGTCCGATCTCGAGGACGCCTTGCTCATCACCGAGCCTGCCGCCGCGGCTGCCAGCTACGCCATGCAGAACCGCGTGACCACCGGCTCGATCATTGCTGTGTACGACCTCGGCGGTGGCACGTTCGACGCCGCCGTTCTCCGCAAGAACGAGCAGGGCTTCGAGGTGCTCGGCGAGCCGGTGGGACTCGAGCATCTCGGTGGCGTCGACTTCGACGAAGTGATCATGGAGTACGTCCGATCCAGCGTCGGTCCGGGCTGGCCCAACGATCCGGACGATCCGTCGCTCCCTGCGCCCATGGCGCACCTTCGCCGCTCGTGCACCGAAGCCAAGGAGCTGCTCTCCAGCGAAACGCAAGCCACGATCCCGGTTCTGCTCCCCGGCGTTGATGCCAACATCCGCATCAGCCGCGAAGAGTTCGAGGCCCGCATTCGTCCCGCGGTCGACGACAGCATCAGCGCCTTCGAAGCGGCGATCGCGCAGTCGGGCGTCTCGCCCGAACAGCTCGACGCCGTGTTGCTCGTCGGTGGTTCCTCCCGGATCCCCTTCATCGCCCGCCAGCTCCAGGACCGGTACGGCAGCCTCGTGGCCGTCGACGTCGACCCCGTCCATGCAGTCGCCCGTGGTGCCGCCCTCTTCGCCAGCGGCGGCATGCTCCCGCAGGCCAACGCAGCACCCCTCGCTGCTCCTCCGTTCCCGCCGGCGTCTGCTCCCCCTGCCGGTTCCATCCCATCACTCTGGCCGGCCGACGACCGGGTGCCGGTGCCGGCGGCACCGGCACCGCCGACTCCCCCACCGGTCGTCGCCTTTGCGGAACCGCCGAGCCTTCCGGTTCCGGACCGACCGCAGTTCGCTGCTCCCGCATCCGACCCGGTCTATGCGCCATCGGCCTACCCGTCGGTTCCGGCTTCGGTGCCAACGGTCGACCTCGCCTCCCCAACACCGAAACCCAATCGAAAGGGCCTCCTGGTCGGCGTCGCCGCCCTTGCGCTTCTGATCGCCGGTGGAGTGGGCTATGCACTGACGCGCGACAGCGCCGACTCGGTCGCAGCCGATTCGGGTTCGTCGACCGACGACACCGAGGACGAGGCGGCTGACGATGGTGATGAGGTCGACGTCGATGGCACCAGCACCGTCCCTCCGACCGGTCCCGCGTCACCCGATGGAATGGTCGAGGTAGCAGCAGGCACGTACACGCTCGGCCTCGACAAGCCCGAGACCAACGTTGCGGAGACGCTCACCACCAGCGCGGATTTGCCGGCCTTCCACATCGACATCACCGAGGTCACCAACGCCGACTACAAGGCGTTCGTCGACCAGACCGGCGCCGAGCCGCCCTCGGGTTGGCGGGCCGGCGCCTATCCCGAGGACAAAGCCGAGCACCCGGTCCAGGGGGTCAGCTTCGCCTGGGCGTCGGCCTACTGTTCCGCTCTGTCCAAGCGACTCCCCACCGAGGCCGAGTGGGAGGCCGCGGCACGAGGAACCGAGGCTCGACTGTGGCCTTGGGGCGACGACGTCACCGCCGTGGCGCTCCCCTCCGAGGGCACCTATCCGGTCGGTTCGATTCCCGGCAATGTCAGTCCGTTCGGCGTGTTCGACATGACGGGCAACGTCTGGGAATGGGTCAGCGACAGCTATGACACGCGGGTCGGCGACGACGAACGCGTCCTGCGAGGTGGGCAGAACGGATTTCTCCGAAAGACCGTGACCCGCATGCCGGTCAACCCGGTCGGTTCCAGCGCGTCTGACCATCGCCGGTTTCCGTTGCGTTGCCTCCAGTGTCGACCCGGGCGTCGTTGCGGGCACGTTCGGCGAATACACACCACCAGAGCAGGGGAACATCCCGGAGCCGGAGCCCTTGCCGGCGGGCGTCCTCGTCTACGACGATTTCACCGATGCCACTTCGGGTTGGACCGAGCAGGCCGTCGCCGGAGAGTTCCGCCGGGGGTACCACCCCAACGAGTACCTCCACCTCGAGACTCGCGCCGAGTTCAAGGAGGCGTTGGCAATCGGTCCCTGGAAGTCCGATCCCGCAACCGGGTTCACACTCCGCACATCGGCTTTCGCCGAGCCAAACCTCACGTCGAAATCGGGAACCTACGCCTTCGGCCTGGCCTTCAATTTCGATGACACCGGCAACGGCCTGATCTTCATCGTCGACGAGCGACTCGAGCAGTGGCTCATCTGCACCCGCTTCCTCAATCCCGACGGAACCCCGGGATACAAGCTGATCGAGCAGGCGACGCGCACCATTCCACCGACGGCCGAACTCGAGGTCGTCGCTGGCCCCGATGACCAATACCAGTTCAAGATCGGGGACGCGGTCATTCACTCGCGAACGATTCCCGGCTTCGACGGCACGGGCCAGGGGTTCATTCTCATCAGCTACGCCGACTCGGATATGGCCCATATTCATTTCGACGAGTTCCAGGTCACCGAAAACAAGTAGGCGAGGGACACCGTGGGATATTCACTGGGACTTGACTTCGGGACTTCGTTCACCGCAGCGGCCATCGAGGAGGGCGGGGTCGTCCGGGTAGCCACCCTCGGCAATCGGGCCGGGGCCGTGCCCGCCGTGGTCTTCGTACGGGAAGATCGCACGCTGCTCCACGGGGAAGACGCATTCCTCCGCGGCTCGGGCGAGCCGCTGCGACTCATTCGAAATCTGAAGCGGCGACTCGGTGACCCTCGTCCGGTGATCGTCCAGGGCGAGCAGTACGACCCGCTCGATCTCATCGCCGATCACCTCCGGTGGGCCTACGACCGCGTCGTCGAGCTCGAGGGAGGCCCCCCCGACGTGGTCGTCCTCGGCCACCCGGCAAGCTGGCGAGCCAGTCGCCTCGAATACTTCTACGAGGCCGTTCGGCGGGCCGGCCTCAAACCGCAATACGTCGCCGAACCGCATGCCGCCGCCATGTTCCACGCCGGTGGCCATCCCCTCGCGGTCGGCGACCTGGTAGCGGCCTACGATCTGGGCGGAGGCACCTTCGATGCGGCCGTGCTCCGCCGAACGCGCCACGGTTTCGAACTCGCCGGCGAGCCCGAAGGCGAAGAGCACCTCGGCGGTGTCGACTTCGACGATGTCGTGTTCCATCTCGTCCAGACACAGCTCGGCGAGCAATGGCAGGAGGCGAGCAGGGCCGGCGGGCCACGTTTCGAGGCGACCATCGCCAGCCTGCGACGCGAATGCGTCACCGCGAAGGAAGCGCTTTCCGATGAGCCCGAAGTCGAGGTCTCGGTCATGCTGCCGGGTGTCGTGGCCCCGGTCGTCGTTCGGCGAGCCGACTTCGAACAGCTGATCCGGCCCGCAATCGACGAGTCGATCGGCTCGTTCCAGCGCGCCGTGTCAGGTGCTGGTGCCTCGATGGCCGATCTCGCAGCGGTGTTGCTGGTAGGGGGATCATGTCGCTTGCCCATCGTCCGAGCAGCACTCGACCGAATCGTCGGGCCGAACAGCGCGGTTCTCGACGCCGACCCCAAACATGCCGTCGCCCGTGGGGCCGCACTACTGGCCGGCGAGGAAGCCGTGCTCCGACGGGCTGCCGCCCCGATTGTCGGGATGACCCAGGAGGCCGTGCCCGCAGCGCCGGCTGCACCACCGCCGCTGGGCCCGGCCGGCATCGCTGCCCCGGTCCCGCCGGTCATGCCGACCGCGCTGCCACCGACCCTGCCGGTTCAGCCCGCTCCCGTGCCTGCCATGGCGGCAGCGTCCGTCCCGTTGGTCGATCTGGCTGCGCCCAACGCATCCAACACCAATCGAACTCGAGTACTCGCGGCTGCGGCCCTCGTGCTTTGTCTCTCGCTCCCCGCCGCGTACTTCTACTGGCAGTCGCGCGACGACGATGAGACCGCCGACACCGTCCAGGACAAGATCGAGGTGATCGATGAAGGCAAGAGCTCGCAGTTCGACGAACCGGACGAAACCGACGTCGCCGGGGCCAGCGAAGCACGCGCGGTAGCTGCGGCTGAAGGAACCGTTCCCGTGTCGGCCGGCTCCTACACCCTTGGTGTCGGTGCCGGCGACGCCGAGCACACCGCCGAGTTCACCGCCGATGTCGGACCGTTCCACATCGACACCTTCGAGGTCACGAACGAGCAGTACCTGGCCTTCGTCCAGCAGGTCGGCGCCCCACCGCCCATCGTGTGGCCAGGTGGTCAACTCCCGGTCGGCCAGGAACTCCATCCCGTCGTCGGTGTCGACTTCGTCTGGGCACAGAGCTTTTGCGAGTCGTTGGGCAAGCGCCTGCCGACCGAGACCGAATGGGAGGTCGCAGCTCGGGGCCCCGACGGGGCGCTCCTTCCAGCAGCAGCGGTCGACTTCGAGACGCCGGGCAGCCGTCCGGCCGGGTCGGTTCCCGAGAACGTCAGCGGGTTCGGTGTCCACGACGCCGTGGGCAGCGTGTGGGAGTGGGTGTCGAATCCGTACACCGACGTCGAGCCCGGCCAGCAGGTTCGCCGGGGTGGCCAGTACGGACGGGTTCGTGACGGTGCCGCCATGCGCCAGACCGTCGACCCCGCCGGCCAGACCACCGTGTCCGAGACCGGCTTCCGATGCGCCGCCGACGAAGTCGACCCGGCCATTCCGCCATTTACCTTCGACGTCACCCACGAGAACCCGGAGGTGGAGGCCGAAGCGAGCGGGCCGAAGGTCGACGACGACTCACCCGAAGGCCAGTTGGTCGACGACACCCTCGACGACAACCGCTCCGGCTTTGCCGAGGTCACCGCGGAAACGTGGCGAATCGGCTACCACGCTCCCACGTGGTATCACCTGGAGGCGACCCAGAGCTCCGCACAGATCGTCTCGCTCGGCGGATTCGACCTCGCTGACGGGCACCTGAGGTTGGCCATCTACATCGACAAGACCGCAACCGAGACCGGCAAATTCCGGTACGGCCTGGTCTTCCGCTCGGGCGAAGAATCCGTGGCCCCGCCAAACGGGATCGCCGGCCCTCCCCGGCCGCACATCTTCTACGCCTTCACCCTCAATCCTCGCGCCGGGACGTGGGAGCTCCTGCACGCCGATGAACTTCCGCTGCGCACGCAGGCCACGGGACCACTTCCTGGGGTCGTGACCGTCAGCGATCCGGCCAACCCCGACGTGCTCGAGGTTGTGCTCGAAGGCAACGTCGTGATCATGTCGGTCAACGGCACCGAGGTCGGCAGGTTCGATACCAAGGGCTACCACATCGGCTCGGGCAACATCGGCTTCTTCCTCGAGACGATGGACGAAACCCTCGTCCACGCCCATTTCGATCAGCTCACGGTCACCCAGTAGCCCCACTCCTTCGTTCTGCAAGCCCCAGCACCCCCACCCCCCGTTCTGCAAGACCAGCGGCCCCCACGAGGGGGCGAGCGCCTTGCAGTTTGGGGCTGAGGGGCTGTTGAGCTTGCAGAAAGCGCAGTCGGTGACTGGTCCTGGTACGCATTTGAGATCGATTCAGACGAACCATCAGCGCTAGCGTCGCCCGGGTGAGACTGCCAGCAAGGCTCGAAGCGAAATCGTCCGCGGCCCTTGGGGTCATCGCCATACTTCTGGCCACCGCGTCCTGGTCGTCTGGTGGCGTGTTGGCCACCAAGGCCGACCTTCCGGGCGCGGTCCTCGCGTTCTGGCGACTGCTGATCGTCGCCTCCGCCTTCGGCCTGATCGCGTTGGTGACCCGGCGCCGGATCACGCCGTTCATGCTGAAACGATCCCTGACCGGCGGTCTGCTGTTCGGGCTGAATTTGGCCGTTTGGTTCGAAGCGTTGCGGCACACCACCGTGGGTATCGCGACGGTGACCGCGGCGCTGGTCCCCGTCATGGCCATGATCGTGGGCAACCGAATCTTCGGAGAGAAGATCACGCCACTGGCGATCGGATGCGCCGCGGGAGCGATCGGCGGAGTCGTCCTCTTCGTCGTGCCTGGCTTTGCCGCTACGGGCACGACGCCGCTCGGCCTCATCCTGTCGTTCATCGCAATGGGTCTCTGGGTGCTCTACCTCTTTGCCACCAAGCGGGCGAGAGAAGGAGTCGGCACCATCGAGTACCTGTTCTGCATGGCCGCCGTCGCCGCGCTCTCGCTGGTGCCGTTCGTGGTGTTCTTCACCGATCACGGCATGAGTCCGCCCGATCACGGATGGCCGTGGATCGTTGCGCTGGCCCTCATCCCAGGCAGCCTCGGCCACGGACTGCTCGCCTGGGCTCAAGGCCACGTGCCCCTTTCGACCGCGGGCATCTTGCTGCAGGGAGAGCCCATTGGCGCCGCCATCGCCGGCGCCATCTTCCTCAACGAGACGCTCGGCCCAATCCAGGGGCTCGGCCTCTTCGTCGCATTCCTCGCCCTGGCGACGCTGACTCGGGCCAGCAGTTCCGAACCCGCCGTTCCTACCGAACCCGCGGTCGCCGCCTGATCCCGGTCGCCGGACTTCTGCAAGGCCAGGCCACCTCAGCCCCGTTCTGCAAGATCCCCGGCCCCCGACAGGGGGCGAAGAGCTTGCAGAACGGAGGAGGTGGGGTGGAGAGCTTGCAGAACGGCGGGTAGGGGGTGAGCCGCTGGGGTCAGCCCCGGCCGTGGCGCAGGAGTCGGCCCGGCGTTGCGCCGGTGCACTCCCCGTCCTTGAACGTCTCGGCGCCATTCACGATGATGCTTCGATACCCCTTCGCCCGCTGGATTCGGCGCCACTCTCCGCCCGGCAGATCGAAGACCGGCTCCCCGATCCACGGGGGATCGATGGCGAGTTCATCCAAGTCGTAGACCACGACATCGGCCGCCGCGCCCTCTCGTAGAACGCCTCGGTCGACGAACCCACCGGCGTGGGCGGCGAGGGCCGACATCTTGTAGTGCGCATCTTCCAGAGTCATCGCTCCGGTATCGCGCACCATCCAGGTCAGCATGTCGGTTGGCCAGGCACCGCCGTTGAAGAACTTGGTGTGGGCGCCACCATCGGACACTCCGGGAACGGTGTAGGGGGAATCGGTGAGCACGCCGGCCATGTGTTCGACGTTGAAGTCGGGGCCTTCACCGAGGAACTCGGTCCGAAGGTCGGTCTGGAGCGACAGGTCGAGCATCACGTCGAGGTAGTGCTTGCCCTCCTCGTCGGCAATGCGCTCGAGGCTCTTTCCGACGTACTTCTGCATGTCCTGACGGCGAGCGACGCCCTGCACGATCAGCTTGCGAGGAGGACCGCCGACCGCTCCCTGGGTCTGGGTGAAGATCGTCGACGCGGCGTCGGTCTCGGCTTTGATGCGCTCCCGGATCGCCGGGTCGCTCAGCTTCACGATCTTCTCCTCGATCGTGCCCGTGGTCGCCTCGCGCCACGCCGGGCTCGAGTCGTACAGGTTCCAGGTGTCGAGGCTGAAGGCGAAGCCGGTGCGAAGCTGCGCCGCTTGACCGAAGATGCGCAGGCCGTCGGCGTTGGCCTGGGCCAGCCATTCGAGGCGTTCCTCGTGGACCCGCGGGTTCTTCTGGCTGACGGGGACGACGTTGTCGATGATCGGCCGCTGAGCCACCTCGGCCAAGCGCCGCTTGAATGCCAGATCGTCGGGATCGTTCGGGTCGGCACTCGTGGCCTGGGTCAGCTGGATGAATCCTTCGTCACGTTCCCGGAGGACCTCGGCGAGGCAGAAGATGTCGTCGTCGCACATGGTGTCGGTGACCATCGGCGACCCGTCGAAGTCGGCCTGGGTCGAGTTCGGCCCCAATCGCTGGATCGAGAAGCCGCACAGTCCGGCGTCCATGCCTTCGTGGAGCAGGCGCTGCATTTCCTTCTGTTCGGCGCCCGTGGCGGGCCGGGACTTCGCGGCATCGAGACCCATGACGTAGATCATCAGCGATGCCGTCGGCATGTACTGCAGAACGTTGATGCCCTTGGGCAAGCTGTCGATCGTGTCCAGGTATTCGGGGATGGTCTCCCAGTTCCACGAGGGCAACATGCCCTCTTTCATCGCTTCGTACGGGATCGCTTCTGTCCGCACCATGGTGAGCATCGAGCGATCACGGAAGTCGGGTTTGCACGGGGCGAACCCGAAGCCGCAGTTCCCGAGCACCGCCGAGGTGACCCCGTGCCAACTGGAGATGGAGCACCACGGGTCCCAGTAGATCTGGGCGTCGTAGTGGGTGTGAAGGTCGACGAAGCCGGGGGCCACGATGGCGCCGTCCGCGTCGATGATCTGGTCGGATGTTCCTTTGGCGCGGCCTCCCATTTGCGCAATCCGGCCATCCTTCAGCCAGATGTCGCCGCGGTACTTCGGCGCCCGGGTGCCATCGACGATGGTCCCGTTCTTGATGTGGATGTCGTAATCGGTCACAAGTCCCCCTTGTTCACCTGGTCCACCATTCAGCGGCCCAGAAGAACGCTACGCCTCCTGAGTGGTACTGTCGAACCCATCGGAGTACCAACCAGTCTGCCCAGGTAGACCGCCCGTTGCCGGCCGGCAGGCGATAGGCAGTTCAGATGCAGGCCAGGCCGATCACCTACTCCCCCGACACCGATCCGCTTAATACCGATCCGCTCGATACCGATCCACTCAATCTCGTTCCCTGGTTCGACAACGAACATCCGTCCCTCCGGCATTGCTGGCACCCGATCGCCGACCTGCGTGACCTCGACGGCCCAGGCCCGCACCCGGTGCGTCTGCTTGGTCAGGACTGGGCGTTGTTCCGCGCCGACGGCACCTGGGTGCTGCTCCCAGATCGCTGCCCCCACCGGTTGGCGCCACTGACCGCCGGCGCACTCATGGTGCAGCCATCGGGCAAGACCGCGCTGCAGTGTGGCTATCACGGTTGGTGCTTCGACGCCGGCGGCTCCTGCGTCTCGATTCCGGCCACCGCCACCGGCCACGTTCCCTCGACCGCCCATCTCCGTCCCGCAGCGACGACGACCGAGGCCTTCGGGCTCGTCTGGGCCTCGATCGAACCTCCGATGATCGGTCTCCCTGAAGTGCCCGAATGGGGCGACGACCGGTTCGGACTTGCCCACTTGCCCGTCCAACCATGGCAGGCATCAGCCGGCCAGATGATCGACAACTTCCTCGACGTGGCCCACTTCCCGTTCACCCATACCGCCACCATCGGCGATGCCGGCGACCAACGGGTCGGCGAGTACGAGTTGCGTCGAACCGGGTGGGTCTTCTCTGCCCTTCATCGCCATTCGGCGAAGCTGCTCGACGGCTCGGGCCGGTTGACCGAGCGGACCATGCAGTTCGAATGCACTGCGCCGCACCACCTCCGCCTGCGTCTCGACTACGGCGAGCACGGCGTCGTCGTGCTGTTGTTCTTCCATCAGCCCGTTGACGTCGGAGCGACCAACCTCTACTGCATGCAGATGGACACGGCGATTCCGTCGCCCGATCCCGACGAGGAGCGGGCCAACATCGCCCACGCCATCGCCTTTCAACAGTCGGTGGGCGCCGAAGACCGTCAGCTGCTGGAACGCATTGCCCGAAAGGGCGTCCCGTTGGATCTCTCGGCCGAGGTCCACACCCGCGCCGATCGGATCACCGTCGAGTTGCGTCGCGTGCTGGCCGATCTTGCGGCTGCGACTGGGGCGACGGACCAGGCTCAGTAGCGGTCCAGGGCGGCCAACGGCCTGACGTCCTCCTGGTCGGTTCGGGTCAGGCAGCGCAGCACATGCTCGAGCAGCACGAGCAGCGTGTCCTTCACCATCGCCGGATTCCGTGCATCGGTATCGAACAGGGGCACGGACGGATCGATGTCGAGGGCGTAGCGAAGTTCGTCGTGGGCGTGCCGCTGTCCCCCTTCGAAATGGTTGACGGCGACGATGAACGGCATCCCCTTGCGTTCGAAGTAGTCGACGGCCGGGTAACAGTCATCGAGCCTCCGCGTGTCAACCAGGACAACCGCACCAAGCGCGCCATCGGCGATGTCGTCCCACATGAAACCGAAGCGATCCTGGCCCGGCGTCCCGAACAGGTACAGCACGAGTCCCTCGGCCACGGTCAAGCGGCCGAAGTCCATGGCGACCGTAGTGCTCGTCTTGGCGCCGACCTTGGAACGATCGTCCAGGCCAACGCTCGCCGACGTCATGGCACCCTCGGTTCGTAGCGGCGTGATCTCCGACACCGCTCCGACGAGCGTCGTCTTGCCGACGCCGAAGCCGCCGGCCACGACGAGCTTGGCCGACATCGGCCGCTGGTTAGAGGGCACGAATGCCATCGAGGAGTCTCCTTACAATCGCTACGTCGTCGGACATTGCCGTGTCGAACCTTTCGAGGTGACCGCTTGCGGTCAGGTCAGCGACCAGCACTCGAGCCACCCCGAGAGGAACGCTCAAATGGGCGGCCACTTCGGCGATCGACTGCGTGTCCCGACACAGCGCCATGACCTTGCCATGAGCCGGGCTGCGCGCGGCATCGCTTCGTTCGGGCCGAGCGAGCACCATGGTCTCGATCGGCAGCGTTCCCCCGTCGCCGACGGTTCGGCCCCCGGTGAGGGCAAACGGTCGGAGAAAGGATTCGTCCCCATCGCGCATCGGCGTCGACCTCAGACCGCAAGCGTGTTCTTGAGTTCCATGAGAAGCTCCGGACTCAACGCCCGGCCGGCTCGGTCCACGAGCAGGGTCATCTCGTACCCGACGAGGGCCACATCGGCCTCTCTGCTCGCCAGCACGGCGAGCACGGATCCGTAGCTGATGCTTGCGATGAACAGATAGCCGAGGGTCATCTCGACGATGACCTGTTCAACGGCCTTCAGGCGGAACATCTCCGCGGCACCGCGTGTCAGACTGGAGAGCCCGGCGGTCACCGCGGCCAGCTGATCGATGTTCTCCCGGTCGGGTCCGCTGGACGAAGCGAGCAGTAACCCGTCCGATGAAACCGCGATGGCCTCTCGGACACCGGCCGTGCTCTGGACGAAGTGTCCGAGCAGCCAATGGAAGTTGTCTGCTTCTTGACGTAGATCACGCATGGGGGGGTCCTCCCTCAGGAGTAGCGGGTGGAGACATTTCCAATTCGAAGGATTCCGAGGCCGATACCTGCATTCGGCCATGTTGGACCCCGGATCGGAAGTTCGAGAGGAAGGCCCCGACGGCCTGCGCATCTCGAGGCCGGCGCTCGATCGGTTCGGCCACCGGCTCGGCCACGGCGTTGCTGCTCACCGGGGCCCCCTCGAATCCGCGACGCCGTCGCCGGAAACCGGAGGGCGTGGTTTCTGAGGGTTCGGCGGCGTGCGTCGAGGCGGACACGAGCTGCTCGGGACGATCCGGTGGTCGATCCCGCTTGGCACGAGCTGCTGGGCCTCGGGATGCGCCAACCGATGCTCCGGCGGTCGGGCAATCGGCATGCTCACGGGGGCCTGCAGCTGGACAGGCACCGGAATGGGGGTCGGCGCGGGCTCGGTCTGCGCCGGCGCATCGTCGAGCAACGCCGGGTCCACCAGGATGACTGCGGGAAGGTCGACCTTGGCCACGATCCCGTCGAACGGTGAGTGGCTGAGTCGGACGGTGATGCCATGGCGGCGGGCCAGGTGGCCAACGACGAAGAGGCCGAGGTAGGCCGACGGCGCCCGATCGAACTCGGTGGGATTGGCCAGTCGCTCGTTCGCCTCGGCCAGTTCTACCGGAGTCAAACCGATGCCTTGATCCATGATCGACACGGTGAAGCCGTGCTCCCTCAGGCGCCCTTCCACCTGTATCCGGGTGGTCGGGGCCGAGAACCTGCCCGCGTTCTCCAGCAGCTCGGCCAGGAGGTGGGCGACGGCCGACGCCGACGCTCCGTCGACCGCAGCGTTGTCGATGCGCACGATGTCCATGCGCTTGAAGTCCTCGGTCTCGGCTCCTGCCGCCTGGATGACGTCGTGGATCGATACCGGTCTGCGGAACCGTCGAGGTGCGTCCTCGCCTGCGAGTACCAACAACGACTCGGCGTTGCGGCGCATTCTCGTGACCAGGTGGTCCAACCCGAAGAGCTGATGGAGCGTCTCGGGATCGGTCTCGCTCCGCTGCATCTCGTCGATCTGCTCGAGCTGCCGGGTGAGGAGGTTCTGGTTGCGGCGTCCCAACGAAACGAAGGTCTTGGCCACGTTGCGGCGACGCATCACCGCTTGCTCGGCCGCCAAGCGGGTCGCCGTTTCCTGCATGGCATTGAACGCCGTACAGAGTTCTTCGACCTCGTCGTTGGTCTTGACACTGAGCGACGCGAGCTGAGGCAGCTCGTCGTCCTCACCGAGTTGATCGATCCGTTCGACGATCTCCGGCAGGTCGGTCGTGGCGACGTGGGTCGCCCGCTCGCTCAGCATCTCGATCGGGCGGGTGATTCGGCGGCTGAGGAGCCACATGATCACGAACGCCAGGCCGGCCGCAGCGAGAGCCATGCCGATCAACGCTCGGGAGAGCCATTGGCTCGACTGGCCGAGGTCTTGGTCGATCTGACCGAGACTGTCGAGGGGCGCAAAGGCGACGGCGACGGGCTGCTCGACCACGACACGCCAGTCGAACGAGAGTTTGAGCGACCGGGCCGCCGTGTCGCTCGACAGGTCCCGGTCCGCCGCAATCACCCGGTTGGCGAGCGCGTACCCGGCGACGGCCTCCTCGTCGATGGTGAAGATGTTGCCCGCCGAGGACAGGGCCCGTGCAACCCGCGGATTGGTGCTCTCCCGGGCCGACATGCCGGGATTGAGCAACCGGTCGGGGTCATGCTCGGACGCCGTCTCGGCCAGGAGCAGGCCTCGCTGATCGGTGATCGTGATGTCGTACTGGTTCGCGTCGCCGCTGAAGCGGTCGGCGACCACCTGCACGCTGGCCACGTCGAGCACCGTCTTCAGCACGCCGACCGGGCGACCATCAGGGGTGTCGATCCGCAGGGAAACGTCGACCGACAAGACCCCCGCCGATTCGTCCTGCTCGACAACCGACACGTGCATGCCGCTCTCCCAGGCCCGCAACCACCACTCCTCGTCGCTCTGCACGAAGTCAGAGGTCACCGTGGTCGACGCAACGGTGAGTCCGTTGCGATCGGTGAAGAAGATCTCGGCGAAAGGATCCGACGCATCGACGACCAAGACCTCGGACCGCAAGGTGCCGTCCATGAACGCGGCTTCGAGCTCAGGGGTGGAGCGTTCGAGCAATCCCGACTCCTCGAACCTGAGAGCCGCCTCATCTGCACGCTGGACCAGCAGGGGTGACGTCGACCACGCAGAGGCGTCCTGCACCCGTTCTTCGAGGAAGTAGCCGAGTTCGCGGGCGATCTGGTCCGCCACGGCCTGGACCTTGGGCCCGATCACGTCCTGGCCCAGCCGCTGTTCGGTTGCGTCAATCGTCGTGGCGGCGTCCTTGCGAAGCGAGTTGATGGAGACGATGGCGACCGTGCCAAGTCCGACGATCGGCACCAACACCAGCGGCAGGGTGCTCCTGATGAGCTTGCCCCGAATCGATTTCCTACGTGACCGCTTCAACGCGCCATCCTTCGAACAGATCCCCCCACCTCGTTCGCCCGGGGCGTAACCGTTTATCGTTGGGCACAACCGCTCAGTTGATAGGCCGTATGGCCCAATCGCGGAAAAGGGAGAAGTACCCATGGGCCAACACTCGAACCTCGGCGCGTGGATCCAGCGTCTACGCACGCCCGATCCGGACCTCGACGTCAAGGCAGCCGTCGATCTGCTCGACCGGGAAGCTCTCGACAACGCACACGGATTCGCCGCCGAACACTGCCGGCGATACATCGCCACGGACGGTCAGGATGATGGTTGGGACGGGCCGCGGCCGATCCTCATCCTCTACACCACCGGGCGTAAGACGGGGACGACACGTCGCAATCCGTTGCTGTTCTTCGAGCACGACGGGCGCAGGTACCTCATCGCCTCCTACGGTGGGGCCCCGAAGCATCCGGCGTGGTTCGAGAACCTCCAAGCCGATCCCGACATCCACGTTCGGGTCATGAGCGAGGTCTACGCCGCGACCGCCCGAGTGCTCCCCGACGACGAACGAGCCCAACTCTGGCCGACGCTCGTCGCTGCTTACCCGATGTTCGGCGAGTACGAACAGAACTCGAGCCGTCAGATCCCCGTCGTCGAAGTGATCCGATCTGCGGTCGGTGGCGCGGTGACGAACGCAGTCGAACAGAGTCGGTGGGTCGATATCACCCAGGAGAATCCCGACCACTCGAACTGGTACATCGAGCGGTTCCGGGCGATGGAGGCCAAGGGCGACGACCTCGGCGGTGAGGCCCGCCTCATCGACGCCATGGCCCCGCGAAACGCACGGATTCTCGATGCCGGGTGCGGGCCGGGGCGCGTTGGCGCGCTACTGGCCGCAGTCGGTCACGACGTCGTCGGCGTCGATGTCGACCCCATCCTGATCGCGGCCGCCCAGACCGACCGGCCCGGACCGGTGTGGCTGGTCGAAGACCTCGCCGTCCTCGACCTGCCTGCACGCGGCATCGCCGAGCCCTTCGACATCATTGCCTGCGTCGGCAACGTCGTCCCCTTCCTTGCGCCGAGTACCCGGCCGATGGTCCTGGCGAACCTCGGCCGGCACCTCGCGGCTGGGGGACGTGTCGTCGTCGCCTTCGGCTCGGGGCGTGGCTACGAGTTCGACGAGTTCCTGGGCGACGCGGCGAATGCAGGCCTGAACGCCGAACTCCTCCTCGAGAGTTTCGATGTGAGGCCGTTCACCGACACGTCGACGTTCCTCATCGCCGTGTTGTCGAGGCAGTGACCGCTACTCCCAGCTCTGGACGACCGGCAGCACCTCGGCGGCGAACAGTTCCATCGAGGCCTTTGCCTCCTCGAAGGGAATGCCGCCGAAGCGGAAGGCCGTGGTGTACTCGAACGGACCGATGAGTTCTCTGCGCTGCTCGAGGTTGGCCAGGATCTGGTCGGGCGTGCCCCACGCAGTCGCCGACATGAACATGTCGAGGAAACCGCTCTCGCCGACTCGTCGAAGCACCTCGGCTGCCTTGGCATAGGCGTCGTAGCCCTCTGTGACCGCGAAGTGGTCTCCCATCACCTCGTAGTGTTCGAGGAGGCTGCCGAGGTAGGTGCCCATGTAGGCGCGCGCCTTCTCGGCTGCCTGATCGGCGTCAGGCATGCACAGGCAGAAATCGGCGGTCATGAGCGGCGGGGCCTCGCGGCCATGCTCTTCGAGGAAGCGTGACCGGTACGCCGTGATGCTGGGCATGCGATGCTCCCAGGCTCGATCGGCGAACATGGTCATACGTCCTCCGAACCGAGCGGCGCTCTCGACGGAGTCGTCGCTGGACGCAACGCAGTAGAGGCGATCGTCGAAGGACCGCTCGGGGCGGGGGCGGATCTCGATACGGGGTTGCGGGAAGTAGGGCCCGTCGCCCTCGATGAACCCCGTCCGAAGGGCGTCGATGACCATGGCCGTGCCCTCGTCGTACCGGCCGCGGGACTCGTCCATCTCGACACCCCGGAACGGCGCGTACTCCCGTCGGGACAGGCCTCGACCTACTCCGAACCGGAAGCGGCCCTGCGCCAGGTTGTCGAGCATGGCCACCCGCTCGGCAACACGCAGCGGCTCGTTCCACGGCATGATCACCGCGGCCGTGCCCACGTCGATCTGCTTGGTGACTCCGACCAGGTACGACAACAGTTGGGTGTTGTCGGGGCAGAACGAGTAGCCGAAGAAGTGATGCTCGGCCGCCCAGGCCACGTTGAATCCCAGCTCGTCGGCCAACTTGGCCAGTCCGATCTCCTCGGCATACACCTGGCTGTCGGTGATGCCCTGCCAGCCATCGCTGGCAAACGGCATGAGAATTCCTACGTCCATGGTCGGCTCCTCTGGTTGAGATCGGGTGAGATCGGGTCGGTCGGCTTGGTCAAACGATGATGTGGTCGGAACGTAGCTCTGCCAGCGCCTCGGCATCCAAGCCGAGGACCTCGGACAGGACTTCGTCGGTGTCCTGGTTGAACACCGGCGCGTGACGGGCCCAAGTCGAGGGCGTCTCGGAGAATCGCACCGGGGACCGAGCCGAGCGGATCCGGCCGGCGGTGGGATGGTCGGACTCGACGAGGATCTCGCGATGTCGGACCTGGGGGTCGTCGATCATCGACTGCCGGGTGTTCACCGGCGCTGCGGGCACATCGAATCGCTCCATCAACTCGACGATGTCCGCCGTGGAGTAGGCGGCCATCTCCACGACGAGCTCGTCGTTGATCTGCTCTCCGTAGGTCAGCCGTCCCTGCAGATCAGCGAACCGGGAGTCGGTCGCCAGATCGTCGCGACCCAGGGCCCGGCACATGTTCTGCCACTGGGTGTCGGTCGAGATGGCATAGACGATGGCCCATCCGTCGCTTGTCGCGTACAGCTTGTAGATCGAGGCGAGATCAGGCACATCGGTTTCGTGATCGAGATAGGTATGGCTCCACATGGCCTCCGGCCACAGGAAGTGGATGCTGGCGTCGATCATCGCCAACTCGAGATGCTGGCCTCCCCGGCCCATCGAACGAGCGACCAGCGCGGCGCAGATCGCCTGAGCCGCGTTGAGCGACGTCACCTTGTCGCAGACGATGGTGGCCATGAGATGAGGCGTGCCATCGGCGTCGGCCTGCACGTCGGGGTACCCGGCGACGCACTGCACGACCGGATCGTACGCAGGCCGATTCACGTAGGGCCCGTCTGCCCCGTAACCGCTGATGGAACACATGACCAGCTCCGGATTGACGGTTCGAAGCACCTCCCACCCCAACCCCAGGCGATCGATGACCCCAGGCCGGAAGTTCTGGACCACGACATCGGCGTTTCGGACCAGGTCGAACAGCAGGGCCTTCCCCCGTTCGTCCTTGAGGTTCAGGGTGATGGCGCGCTTGTTGCGATTCATCGACGCCCAGAAAGCGCTGACACCTTCGGCGCTCGAGACGGACGGGCCCGATAGTCGAACGACGTCGGGAGTATTGGGCTGCTCCACCAGGATCACGTCGGCCCCCTGGTCGGCCAGGATCGACGTGGCGAACGGCCCCGACACCACGGCCGACAAATCGATCACCCGAATGCCGGCGAGCGGGCCGGTTCGCTGGTCCTTCGGTTGCGTCACCGGGTCACCATTACACATGCGACCATCGACTACACAAGCGTCAGCTGGCCCGCACGACCGACATCGAGTTCAATCGGGGCATGTGGGATTTTGAGACTGAGCCAGATTTCCAAGCCAAGCTCGACTGGGTCGACGCGTTCCTGCGCGAGGAAGTCGAGCCCCTCGACCTCTTCCTGCGTGACCCCTACGACAAGAGCGACACGGTGGCAATGAACCACATTCGTCCGCTCCAGCAGCAGGTGAAGGACCAGGGTTTGTGGGCGTGCCACCTCGGTCCGGAGCTGGGGGGCCAGGGCTACGGGCAGGTCAAGCTCGCCCTGTTGAATGAGCTCCTCGGCCGTTCGGGCTGGGCCCCGTCGGTGTTCGGTTGCCAGGCACCCGACTCCGGTAATGCCGAGATCCTCGCCCACTACGGCACGCCTGACCAGAAAGCTCGGTTCCTCCAACCGCTTCTCGACGGCGAAATCTCCTCGTGCTACTCCATGACCGAGCCCCACGCCGGAGCCGATCCGACGCTGTTCATCGCCAACGCCCACCGTGACGGTGACGAGTGGGTCATCAACGGTGAGAAATGGTTCTCGTCCAACGCCCGGTACGCCGCGTTCTTCATCGTCATGGTGGTGACCAACCCCGACGTCTCCGCCTATCAGGGCATGTCGATGTTCATCGTGCCTGCTGACACCCCCGGCATCGAGATCATCCGAAACGTCGGCCTCGGCACCGAACCCGAGGCCGAGGCGAGCCACGGCTACCTCCGCTACAACAACGTGCGGGTGCCCGCCGACCACCTCTTGGGTGAGGAGGGCGCTGCGTTCGCCATCGCCCAGACCCGACTCGGCGGCGGCCGGATCCACCACGCCATGCGGACCATTGCCATGGTGCGCAAGGCGTTCGACATGATGTGCGAGCGGAGCCTCTCCCGTCAGACCCGCACTGGTCCGCTTGCGTCGATGCAGATGACGCAGCAGAAGGTGGCCGATGCCTGGATCGAAATCGAGCAGTTCCGTCTCCTGGTGCTGCGCACCGCCTGGCTCATCGACAAGCATCAGGACTACCGCCGCGTCCGCGGCGACATCTCGGCCGTCAAGGTTGCGATGGCCAAGGTCGCCCATTCGATCGTCGGCACGTCGATGCACCTGCACGGATCGCTCGGCGTCTCCAACGAGATGCCCTTCGCCCGTATGCGGACCATGGCCGACATGGTCGGCCTGGCCGACGGACCCACCGAGGTCCACCAGATCACGCTCGCCCGCCAGATCCTGAAGTCGTACGTACCCTGCGACGACCTCTTCCCCAGCTACCACATCCCGACGAGGAAGGCCGGACTCATGGAACGCTTCGGCCATCTCCTCGAACACGAAGTGGCCCAGCACTAGTCGGTCCGCCCACCCCCACCCCACCCCACCGTTCTGCAGTACTGGCGCCGGCAAAACGACGGTGCCGGTACTGCAGTTCGTTCTACGTCTGCAGTACCGAGTCGGCTAGCGGATCCAGCAGCCGGGGGTGTTGGTGCGGTAGCCGAGGGCGCGATAGGTGGCGTCGACCAGTGATTGGCCGCGCTCGTTCAGCAGGATGCCGGCGCCCTGCTTGTTCATGACGTAGCCGAACGACAGACCACACTCGGGGTCGGCGAAGCCGATGCTTCCGCCGGCCCCGACGTGCCCGTAGGCCATGCGGCCGAGGATCGCCGAGTCCCGGGCGCCAGGACGAGCGCGGCGGTTGTCCATGGAGCACATGAAGCCCAGGCCGAATCGGGTGCCGATCTGCAGGATCGCGTCGACCGCGCTGGCCCCCGCCACCGAGGAGGCGCGGACGATCGCCTCGGGCGAGAGAAGTTCGCCGTTCATCGAGGCGAGCGGAGCGTAGAACGCCGCCAACCCTCTGGCCGAAGCTGCGCCGTTTGCCCCACCGATCTCGGCTACCCAGGTGTCGGGCGAGTTGGCGTTGAAGCCTCCGGTGTTGAGGAACGCCACGGCCGGCATGCCCGTTCGGTCCGCCTGCACCGCCTCGGTGAAGCTCGACGAGAACCCAGGTTCGGGCTTCCAGGCGGAGACCCGCGCCATGCGGTGATGCTCGGACTCCGGCAGCCCGATCCAGAAGTCGGCTCCCGAAGGCTCGGCGATCTCCTCGCGGAAGTAGGTGCCGAGCGACTTGCCCGAGACGCGCCGGACGAGCTCACCGACGGTCCAACCGAACGTCAACATGTGGTAGCCGTTGCGGGTGCCGGGCGGCCACCATGGTTCGGTCGCTTCCAGCGCCTCGGTCATCACGTCCCACTGGGTGCAGGCATCGTTGGCCAGACGATGCCGGACTGCGGGCAGTCCCAGCGAATGGTCGAGCGCCATGCGGACCGTTGCCCCCTGCTGGGCAGCCGGCAGCTCCGGCCAGATGTCGGCGATCGGCGCGTCGAGATCGAGCTGTCCTCGGTCGGCCAGGAGATGGGCGCACGCGGCGGTTGCTCCCTTCGTGCAGGAGAACGCGGTGACCAGCGTGTCGGCCTCCCACGGTTGACCGTCGCGGCTCGAAGTGGATCCGCCCCATAGGTCCAGCACCGTCTCGCCACCGACCCGCACGTTGAGCGATGCCCCCAGCTCACCTCGATCGGAGAAATTCCTCTCGAACTCGGCGGCAACCTCGGCGAACCCGTCGGCGACGCTCACGGCGGCCGTCATGGAATCTGGCCGTCGTTGAACGCCTTCAGCGCAGCGTGCAGGCCGTGCTCGCGGATGTAGGCATTGATGGTCATCACCGCCGGCGATGCGTGGGCGATGGCGTCGATCTCGACGGCCTGCAACAACGCCTCCCGGAACCCTTGGATCTCCTGGATCCGATTGGCCGACTGCTTCTGGAGGGCAAGAATGTCCTTCGGTGTGCGGGCGACCTTTGCTGCGTACTCGGCGACGGCAGCATCGAGGTCGGCGGCGGGGACGGCCCGGTTGAACAGCCCCCATTCGGCCGCGTCGGCGCCGGTGATCATCTCGCCGGTGGGAAAGAACATCTCCTTGGCCCGTTTCGGCCCGCACATCCACACCCAGATGGATGCCACGTAGCCGGCACCCAGCGGCAGCTGCGGAGTTCCGACCTTGGTGTCCTCGGCCACGAACGTCACATCACAGATCGCCGCCAGTTGCGTCCCTCCGGCCAGACAGTACCCGTGTACCTTGGCCACGACCGGTAGCGGCAGGTCCCAGATCCGTAGCCAGTTACGCATGATCCGCTCGAGACCGGCCCGATCGCCCGTCACCCCTCCGCCTCCGGTTCCGCCGACGGTGATGTCGTATCCCGTCGAGAAGGCTCGCCCCTCGCCCTGTACCACCGCAACGTGGACGCCAGGGTCGGCGGCGGCGTGCTCCAACGCATCAAGGAGCTCGGTTTGCAGCTCGAGGGAGATGGCGTTGAGCTTCTCGGGCCGACGCAGGGTGACGGTGGCGACCCGCCCCTCGATGTCGTACCCGATCGTTTTGTAGTCCATGGGATTTCGCTCCTCGGCAGAGACGGTGATGGTGATCAGAGGATGGCAACGGCGTTGCCGGGAGAGCCCAACGCGTTGGGTATGCGCAGGGGCGCGGCGACGAAGAAGAAGGTCCAGCGGTTGGCGGCCCGACACACAGGGGCCACGGTCTCGAAGTCGAACATCTCCCCCAGTGCCATCCCCAGTGTGGGGAGGAGCCTGCGGTGCAAGGAGCCGACTGCCGGGTCTCCCGGCACCACCTCGATCGCCGGGTTGTCGCAGCAGATGGCAGCAGGATGAGCGTTCCAGAGGAAGCGGGCCATGTCCTCGCTTGCGTGCAGACCGGAGAAGCTCGGTGCCGCGGCGTAGGAAACACGCTCGTCGGCCGAGAGCGCCAGGTAGCCGCGGCTCCATCCGACGCGAATGCAGAGGAGATCGCCGGGTTCGAGCGCGACTCCCTGAGCATCAAGTGTTGCCTGCAGATCATCGACGGTGATCGGCCGGCCACCGAGCGGATCGTACGAGCCTTGAGTCTCGAGCCAGGTAGCGACATCGATCAAGACACCACGGCCGGCAATCCCATGTTCGGCCCAGTGATGCACGCCGAGTCCGTTCGGGCCATCGGGAGGATCCTGGAGCCGACCGCCCCAGTAGCCGTCCTCTCGGCAGCGGACATGGTTGAGCCCGTCCCACTGCGTCGATCCCTGGAGGTGGAAGTTGTCGACCCGATCGTCCATCTCGTTCCGACTCAGCGGGAAGACGACGTGCTGGAAGGGCTGCCGGCCGAACAGGGGTGGGTCCGGACAATTCAGCGGCAGGTCGAGCGAGATCCGTTGACCGGTTTGGACCAGGCGGGCGGCGGCCGCCGTTCGTGCGGGCGTCAGCAGGTTCATCGAACCGAGAACGTCCTGGCGTCCGAAGACATCCCAGGCGTGGCGAAGACCCGTGCCGGGCAGGTGCGGCAGATCGTCGAAATCGGGCAGCTCTGAGACAACACCTGACGGGCTCATACCGGCTGACCTTATGGCGCGCCGTCGAACTGCGCCAAGAGGGTCGCAGCGCTCGGTCGTTTTGCTACCGTCGTCGCCCGATGCACCGAACCCTCCGCGACGCCCTGACGCTGACCCAACTGTCCCGGCCGACCCCACGGTCCTCGTCCGGACCGGCCTTTCGTCCGACGGACTCGGTCGTGCTGCACGCCGACATCACCGAAGGGTGGGACGTCCGCGGCATCCCCCACGGTGGCTACCTCTTGGCGTTGGTCTCCGAAGCGATGGAGTCGGCGGTTCCGCAGCCACATCCCCTGTCGGTCAGCGCCACCTATCTTGCGGTTCCATCCTTCGGTCCTGCCGAACTCCACGTTGAATCCGTTCGCGTGGGCAAACGGCAAAGTACCGCTGCGGTGCGGTTGGTCCAGGACGGCGTCGAGAAGGTCCGCGCCGTCGGCACCTTCGGCGAGCTTCCCGCCACCGCTCCCGACCATCCCGCCGGCCCGGTGCCGGCGCCGGCCCTCCCGCCGCCGGACGATTGCCTGTCCACCGGCCTTCTCGCCCAGGCTGAAGGCGAGCCCGTCAACCTCCATGATCACCTGACGCTTCGCCTCGACCCTGCGACCGGCTGGCTCAACGACCGATTCTCCGGCCCTGCCCAACTCACCGGCTGGATGCGCCTGGCAGACGGATCCGACCCGGACCCGTCCTCGCTCTTGGTGTTCTCCGACGGTATGCCTCCCTCGCTGTTCGAAACCTTCGGACGCACCATGGGTCACGTGCCGACGGTGCAGCTCACCACCCACCTGTTCGCCCTGCCGTCGCCCGGCTGGATCAGCGGACAGTTCCGGACAGCGGGTCACCAACGGCTCGCTCGTCGACGAGGACGGCGACCTGTGGGACGCCGACGGCCGCCTGGTGGCCACCACCCGTCAACTGGCCTTGATCATCCTCTCTCGCTGAGCAGCGACCGGGTCCGACGAGACGTGGCAGTGGAGATACAACCAGTACAACATCCTCGGCACGGAGGCCTTGGCCGCCGCTGTCCACCTGGCAACGAGGGACAGCGTGACCGTCCAACTCACTGCCCGCTCAGTCCCAGTGCAGACCCCCGTCGACATTCCACGATTGGCCGGTGACGTTCCGAGCGGCGTCGGACGCGAGGTAGACGGCCAATGATGCGATGTCCTCGGGATCGTTGGCCCGACGCAACGGAATCGAGCGCACGGCCTTGGCTTCGGCTTGCTCCCGCGTTCCGCCGTTTCGCTCGACGAGCTCGTCGATGACCTGATCGAACAGCGCGGTGCGGGTCACCCCGGGGCAGATGGCGTTGACGTTGATCCCGAAGCGCGCCAGTTGTGATGCGCCGATTCTGGTCATGGCGATCACCGCGCCCTTCGTGCCCGCGTACGCCACATTGGATGTTCCCCGATACCCCTTCCCCGCGATCGAGGCGATGTTCACGATGCGACCCGATCCCTGCTCTCGCATCGCCACCGCTGCTGCCTGCATCAGGAAGAACAGCCCGCGTGCGTTCACCGAATAGATGCGGTCCCAGTCCGCCTCGGTCACGTCGAAGAACCCGAGGCTCTTCGTGACCCCTGCGTTGTTGACCAGCACGTCGATCCGGCCGTGCTCGGCCACGACGTGCTCGACCAGGCCCTGGCACTCGGGCACCTTGGCTACATCGGCCTTCACGAACACCGAAGGGGCGCCGATCGCGTCCATCACCGCTCGGCCCTTGGCGTCGTCGATGTCGGCGCCGACGACCAACGCGCCCGCGTCGGCGAACGCCTGGGCGATGCCGGTCCCCATGCCCGCTCCGATGCCGGTGATCAGGGCAACGCGGCCGTCCATCACGCCGGCCATCTAGCGGACCGCCCCGCTCTGTCGTAGCTCGGCGATCTCGGAGGCGTCGAACCCGGCCTTGGCGAGAATCTCGTCGGTGTGTGCACCGGGGTGGGCGGCCGGTCCGGCGACCGCTGACGGGGTGCGAACGAAACGAGGTGCGGGGGCGGGCTGCCGCACCCCGGCGACCTCGACGAAGGTGTTTCGTTCGAGGTTCTGGGGATGCTCGTACGCTTCGGCCATCGTCAGAACCGGCGCGAAGCACACATCGGTTCCTTCCATGGTCTCGCACCACTCGGCCCGCGTTCGCGACGCGAAGATTTCGGCCATCTGGGCTTTGCGTTCAGGCCAGATGCCCTTGTGTCGTTGGGCGTCCCATTCGGGGCCTTCGCAGCCGGTGAGCCGCCGCAACTCGGCGTAGAACTGCGGCTCGATGGAGCCGACGGAAATGTACTCGCCGTCGGCGCATCGGTAGACGCCGTAGTAGTGGGAGGCTCCGTCGAGCTGGTTCTGGCCTCGGGGGCGCATGGCTCCGGCGTGCTGGGCGGCGTGCATCGACGACATCAGCATTGCTGCGCCATCGACCATGGCCGCGTCGACGACCTGGCCGAGACCGGAACGCTGCGATTCGACCAACGCCCCCAGGACGCCGATTGCGAGCAGCATGCCACCACCACCGAAGTCGCCGATGAGGTTCAGCGGAACGGTGGGGGGCTCATCGGGGCTGGTGCCGATGTGGGCCAACACGCCGGCGAGCGCGATGTAGTTGATGTCGTGGCCGGCCATCTGGGAGTAGGGACCTTCCTGGCCCCAGCCGGTCATGCGCCCGTACACGAGGCGAGGATTGCGGGCGAGGCTCACGTCGGGACCCAGGCCCAGCCGCTCCATCACGCCGGGACGGAAGCCCTCGATCAACGCATCGGCCTCGCCGATCAATCGCAGCACGGTGTCGATGCCGTCCGGCGATTTCAGATCGACCCCGATCGACCGGCGACCGCGTTCGAGCGGGCTGATCGGCGGCTGATCCGGGAATGCATCAGGCACATTGGCCGCCCGGTCGATGCGGATCACCTCCGCGCCCATGTCGGAAAGCACCATGCCGCAGAACGGGGCAGGGCCGATTCCTTGGAGCTCGATGACGGTCATACCTGACAGTGGTCCACTCATGGCCGCACGCTAGAGAGCCGGCGTCGTGCTTTGCGAATTCAGCCGCTCATCAGGAGCGATGCGTCATTGCGCACGAGGTCCCGACATGTGATAGTCGGACCGAACACGACCGATCCAGGGGACTGAGCATGCAGGAATACCGAGATCGAGGCTGGTGGCGGGACCGCACCTACCTCGACGACTTCGACGACGCTGTCGCGTCGAACCCCGACAAGGTTGCCATCGTCACCAATCGGGTCGACCCTCCCCAACCGCAGACCGTCGTCAGCTACCGGCAGTTGAGCCGGTACGTCGACCGCTTCGCCGGCGCGCTGCTCGACCTCGGAGTGCAACCCGGCCAGATCGTGTCGGTCCAGCTCCCGAACGACTGGACCTTCGCCGCCTTGGCCTTGGCCTGCGGCCGAATCGGCGCCGTCGTCAACCCACTCGTTCCCATCTTCAGGGACCGCGAGTTCACCTTCGTCCTCGGCCGAACCGAGTCGCCCGTCGTCATCGTCCCCTCGGTGTTCCGGGGCTACGACCACGCAGCCATGCTCGAACGGGTCCTGTCCGAGCTGCCCGGATCCACGAAGGGATTCGCTCTCGGGCTCGGCGAGGCAACCACACACGTGCAGCCCTTTGCCCCGCAGTTCCTCGAACGCCGTTGGGAAGCCGAGGTCGACCCGGAACAGCTGCGTGTCCATTCCCTCCAGGCAGACGATCTCGCCGAACTGCAGTTCACGTCGGGTACGACGGGCGAGCCGAAGGGGGTCATGCACTCCGCCAACACCATTCACGCCGGCACGCTTGCGTTCTCGTCCACCGGTGGTCTGACGTCCGATGACAGCATTCTCATGCCATCGACCCTCGCCCATCAGACCGGCTTTCTGGTCGGCATCGTGCTGCCCCTCGCCACGGGCATGAAGGTCGTCTACCAGGACGTCTGGGACGTCGATGTCTTCTGCCAACTGGCCGACGACGAACAGATCACGTTCAGCGCAGGGGCGACCCCATTCCTGAACGACATCGTTGCCGCCTGTCAGAAGCGGGGCCGCAGGCTCGCCTCGATGCGCAGCTATGTCTGTGCCGGAGCACCCATCCCGTCACCGCTGGTCGAGGCAACCCGGCGAGACGCCGTCGACGAACTCATCGCTGTCTGGGGCATGACCGAGAACGGCGCGGTGACCATGACCCATCGGGGCGACACGGTCGATGTCGTCTCCGACAGCGATGGCCAGCCGATTGCCTGGATGGAGATTCGGGTCGTCGACGAGCACGGATCCGAGGTACCCGTCGGCACGACCGGCCGGCTCCTCACCCGCGGCGCAAGCCAGACCATCGGCTACTTCAAGCGGGACGATCTCTACCAGGCCCAACTGTCGGCGAGCGACGACGACCGCGGTCCGTGGTTCGACACGGGCGACCTCGCCCGGCGCCGGGCCGACGGTGGCATACGCATCAATGGCCGCACCAAGGACCTCGTCATTCGGGGTGGCGAGAATGTTCCCGTCGTCGAGGTCGAGGCGGTGCTGTTCGGTCACCCACGTGTCCGGGAGGTCGCCGTGATCGGCTATCCCGACGATCGATTGGGCGAACGGGCCTGCGCCGTCGTCATCCCCGAAGGCGATGAGCCGCTCGACCTTTCCGAGTTGACGGACTGGTTGGCGAAAGCGGGGATGGCCAAACAGTTCTGGCCCGAGCGGCTCGAACTGGTCGACGCGCTGCCCAAGACTCCATCGGGCAAAGTCCAGAAGTTCCATCTGCGGGAGCAGTTCGGCAAGTCCTAGGCCGGGGCAGGCCTGGGCGGCTCCTGGCTCAGTTCTCCCCGATATTGATCGTGATCCTTCCGCTGGGGTGCAGCGAGCAGAAGCCCTCGATGGTGGCGGCCTCGGAGAACTCCTTGTCGAGCCGATCCCCCGGGGCCACGGTGAACGGTCCGACTTGGTGCACCTGGTCGTCGTTGTTCACCACGATCAGGTGATCCCGCAGCTTGAAGTTGAGGTCGGGTGGAAGCAGGTTCACGTTCTCGCCGGCCGCCATCCGGTCGCCGGTCCCTGCCGGAATCGTGATGACCACCTGGTCGGGCGCCGGCGGCTCCACGACCTGGGCCAGGCCGAGAGCGGCAGCCACCAATCCGACGCCGGCGAGCAGGTACCAGATCCAACGAAAGCGGCCCTGCTCGTCTTCGGTCCCGGCTACGGCTGTGGCTCCGGCCGCTGTGTCGAGTTCGATGGACATGTCGATAATGTACGCGCAATTGGCTTGGGATACCGTCTCGGCTACCTATGAAGAGTCGACTTCTCCAATCCCCCAACCCGTCCGAAGCCCGATCCGACGGACCTGTCGTCGCACCGACAGCGGCCCGCGGCGCCTTCGATCCCCACAGCCCCGAGGTCGAAGCGGCGCAGCGGCGCACCATCCGGACGCTGCTCGGCAGCCAGGTGTGCGGCGGCATGGGTCTCGTGTCCGGCTACTCGGTGGCGGCGCTGCTTGCCAACGATCTCACCGGCAGTAAGACCCTCGCCGGGTTGTCGGCGGCCAGCCTGTCCATCGGGGCAGCCATTGCCTCGTTCCCGCTGGCACGCATCATGGCGAAGTCCGGCCGTCGACCCGGCTTGCGGACCGGCTATCTGCTCGGCGCCTTCGGCGCCTTCCTCGCTGTCCTGGCCGCCATCACCGGCTTCTTCCCGTTGCTGCCCCTCGGCGTCGCCGGCATCGGCGCCGGCAACGCCGCCAACATGGCGACGCGTTACGCCGCAGCCGACCTGGCCAAGCCCGAACGGCGGGCGCAGAACATCGGGCTCATCGTGTGGGCCACCACCATCGGTTCCGGCTTCGGCTCACTCATCTCGCTCTCGGTCTTCGATCCACTCGGCCAGAGGCTGGGTCTGCCCGACTACGGCGGCTCCTTCTTGGTGGGCGCGCTGCTGTTCATCGTCGGGGCGGCCATCATCGAGACCCGGCTGCACCCCGACCCCCTGGTCATGGCGGGCGGCGTCGGCTCCACACAGGCCGAAGGACGCCTTCCGTTCACCGTGTCGATGTCACTCATTCTGGCTCACCCCAAAGCCCGCTTGGCCGTGCTCGGCATGATGATCAGCCAGGCCACGATGGTCGGCACCATGACCCTCACCCCGCTCTTCATGGTCGAAGAAGGCGGACAGACCAAGGGCGCGGTCAGCCTCATGTTGTTCAGCCACATCATGGGCATGTACGCGCTCAGCCCCTTCGTCGGTCGCCTCACCGACGCCGTTGGTCGCTACCCGATGCTGATCACCGCCGGCGTGCTCTGCGCCGTAGGAGCCGTCCTCGCCGCAACCACGCCTGCCACCCAGTTCTTCGGATTGACCGCCGGACAGACCATCGTCGGTCTTGCCTGGTCCTTCGGCATCATCGCCTCCAGCGGCCTACTGACCGAATCGTTCCCTGTGCATCAACGAGCCAGTGTCCAGGGAGCCGGTGACCTCTGCATGGCGGCCTTCGGGGCCACCGCCGGCATCTCGGCCGGAGCCATCGTGGCCTACCGCAGCTACCGAGATCTCAACCTGGCAGCGGCGACCCTCGGCATCATCCTCGTCGTCGCCGTCCTGCTCACATCGGTCAGTCGCAAGGCCCGAACCACGCCGTCTGCTGCGGCCTACACCTGATTGGACGATCGATGAACTACACCGAGATCCTGTACGAACGCGAGGGTGCTGTTGCCACCCTCACCCTCAACCGACCCGAGCTGCTCAACCCGATGACCCGGCCCATCGTTGCCGAAACCATCCAGGCGCTCGCCGAGGCCAACGCCGATCGTTCGGTTCGTGCGGTCATCATCACCGGTGCCGGTCGGGCCTTCTCCGCCGGTGGTGACGTCAGGCAACTCGCTCCGTCCGGCGACGACGCCGATAAGAACTCGCCCACGGCGTACGACCGCCGTTCGTGGCTGAAAGAAATCCAGCAGATGGTCCTGGCCATCCGCTCGTGTGAGAAGCCCGTGCTGGCCGCGGTCAACGGCGTCGCTGCCGGTGGGGGCTGCGACATTGCGTTGGCCTGTGACATCCGCTTTGCGTCGGAGAAGGCCCGCTTCGGCGAGGTCTTCGCCAAGATCGGCCTCTTCCCCGGAACCGGCGGCACCTACCTGCTCCCGCGCACGGTCGGCATCGCCAAAGCGCTCGAGCTCATCTGGACCGGCGATCTCATCGACGCGCCCGAGGCCGAACGTATCGGTTTGGTCAGCCGCGTCTACTCCCACGACGAGCTGCTCCCGCAGACGATGGCATTCGCCCAGCGCTTGGCCGAAGGGCCGCCGCTTGCCTTGTCGCTGGCCAAGGCCGCCGTCTACCGCGGACTCGACCTCGACCTCAGCGCAGCCTTCGACTACGCCGCAACTGCCGAGGCCATCACCCTCACCTCGGCCGATCACCGTGAAGGCGTCGCCGCGCTACGCGAAAAGCGCACTCCCAAGTTCGAAGGCCGCTGACCCCCACCACCTGCCGGATCGGGAGTGTAGTGGTGCCGTTTTCGGCACCCGGACACTCCCGACGCTGCCCCGTCTCGCGAAACGGCGTCAGGCGAACTGGATGAGCTGGAGGGCGAGACCCCCGAGCTGATCGGCACTGACGGTGGCGGTCCGGCTGTTCGGCAGAACGCCACTGGCCCCATCGGGTAGCGAGAAACCACGGGCACGGATGGTCTCGACCACGGCATCGAGATCGTCCACCTCGAACGCGGTCACACTGACCAGGCCCTCGGACCGAGCAGTCACCGGGCTGTCGGCCCCGTCGGGACCGATGAGTTCGAGGGTCGCATCACCGATACGGAGTTGGCGAATGTCCATGCCCCTGCCGTTCACCCGCCCGGCTGTGGGTACGCCGAGCACGTCGGCCCAGAAGGCGCAGGCGGCATCGGGGTCGAACGTGATGGCGGCCAGGTGATCGAGACGCCGCAACGGGAGATCGTGGTCGAAGAGGCCAGCCGCCCGATGTCGATCGACCCGCTCGACCGGACCCCCCTCGTACTCGATCAGCGCGAACGAACATCCGGCGGCTGAGGTTTGGGGCTCGATGACCCGCCCGATGCGCGACCCATCCGATCGCTCGACCTCCCGACTCGTTGCGGCAATGCCGTGCGAAGCGAGGTGGGCTAGAGCGTCCTCGGCCGAGTCGACCTGGAGCATCAAGCGAAACAGACCTCCGGCCTCGATCGCCCGCACCAGATCCTGACGACCCTCGGCAGCGGCCAGCCCGGGATCGTGCACCCCCAACAGCTCGACATAGAACTCGGCGGCGGCACCGCCGACGAAGAACACGCTGTTCTCCGTCGAGGTGCCTGCATGGCGCATCGGATCGGTCGTCCGCAGTCCCAAGGCCTGCCAGCATTCGGCAGCAGCCCGGACGTCGGCAGTTGGGAGGATGACGTGGTCGATGGCGAGAAGGCGCATGCGCCGCACCGTAGCGGGCAGCTTCCCCGGGCTCCCGATCAGTCCGCCCGCAGCGAGAGGTCGAAGCTGAGGTCGCTCGAGTTGTACCAGCGATTGTGGACCTCGACGGCGATGACATTGGTCCCCGCTCGAAGAGACGAGACCGGCAGGGTGAAGGTTCGCATCACGCCCTCGTCTGCCCCGAAACGTGAGCTCGATGCCGCCGTCAATGCCGTGACGACGCCGGTGGGCATGTTGTCCCGCGCCACCTCGACACCGTTGAGGTAGATCACCGCCCCGTCGTCAGCATCGAGGCTGGCGACGAGCTGGGTGACGACGGAAGGGTCGGCGACGTTGAACGTCTGGCGATAGTAGGAGGTGAGGACGGCAGCGTTGACCAGCGTCGCCTCGTCTCCATCGCCGAAGCCGAACTCGGCCGATCCCTGCCGCCACGCGCCATCGGCGAACGCGTTCGTCGTCCATCCGGCAGGAGTCGTCCCGGCGTCGAAGAAGCGCCAGACCGAACCGGCGGCAACCACCTGGCCTGGAGGTTGCCCACCGCCGCCCGACACGACACCGTTCAGCGCGAGGCCGAAGCTCACGTCGCTCGAGTTGTACCAACGATTGTGGACTTCGACGGCGATCACGTTGTTCCCCGCGACCAGCGTGCTCGGAGGCAGAGCGAAGGTGCGGGCAACATTCTCATCGGCCCCGAACCGAGAGGAGAGCGCCGGCGTCACGGACGTCACGGCGCCGGCCGGCAAGTTGTCTCGGACCACCTCGACGCCATTGACGTAGACGACGGCACCGTCGTCGGCCAACAGCGAGGCGGTCAGCGTCGTCACGGCGTTGGGGTCGGCCACGTTGAACGTCCGACGGTAGTACGTGGTCAGCGGCGTCGAGCTGACGACGGTCGCCTCGTCTCCGTCACCGAACCCGAACTGGGCGGGTCCCTGGCGCCAGGTTGCGTCGTTGAATGCCGGGCCGGCCCATCCAGCGGGGGCCGCGGTGTCCAAGTAGCGCCAGGAAGCGCCGGCAGCGAAGTACTCGACGTTGGTCGGCTCGCCGCCACCATCGGGGAACGATGCGGTGTCCACCACGACGCCGGTCGCGGTGGCGAGGGTCAAGGACCCACCGGCGTCGGGCAGAGTTCCGTCGAACTCGTCGATCACGAAGCGGGTGGCTCCGTTGGCTGCCCGGAAGCCCGGGTCATCGACGACCAGATAGCCCGTGGCTCCGGGCAGGAGCACGGTGCCGCCGGGAATCGTGATCGATGCCGCGCCGCTGACCGTCCACTGCGAGAGGTCCAGTGACTCGGTAGCCGAGTTGTTCCGAATGGCGATGTACTCCGAGCCGACGGCGGGGGCATGCTCGACTCGGCTGATCTCGACGGGACGGTTGCCGGTAGGCGTCGGCGGAATGAGACCCGACCCGTCGGGACCCTGGTTCGCGGCGACGACGCGGCGACGATCGGCAAGGCCCGTCGTCAGGACCTCGTTGTAGCGGGCGAGGGTACGCCCTCCCCACATGCCACGATCCAGGTTGAAGTCGGCTGAGTAGCGGGCGAATGACGTCTGCACCAGGTTCTCGTAGTAGTTGGTGGCCAGCTTCTGGTCGATGAGCGTCCGGAATCGACGCATGTACATCTGGCGGAACTCGGGATAGTTCATGAGGGCGACCATGAACTTCTGCTGGTTGTCCGCCGGCGTGAGGAAGTCGCCGTCACCGTCCTGTGCGTTGGTGGTGAGCAGCGTGTCCATGTCCCAGAACAGCATCTCCCAGCGGCCGGTGCCGTTGGTGTCCCGGGTGGCGTAGTAGTTGTACCAACTCGAGTCAGCGTGGCGAACAATGGCGACCGTGGCCGCGTAGTTGATCATCGCCGGGACGTTCAGGTTCTCCCACATCCAGGCCTTCTGCGCCGCAGATGGCGGAGCGTCGAGGACGGTGGTCAGCTCGTGAATGTCGGTCCAGTCGTCGTCGTCGCCTTCCTTCTTGTCCCAGTCGCCGCTCGCTTGCATCTCGGCCGCCGACCCGCGGGCACGGCCCCGGCCGGCCTCGGCTTTGTAGAGCGCCCAGTCGCCACGCCCGAGCGCGTTGCGCCAAATGTTGTCATAGGTGCCTGCGACGGAGGCAACGCTGTAGAAGGCGCCGTTGCGCTGGGTTCGGACCTTGAAGAACTCGAGCGCGGGGGCGCCGGCTTCCCGCGCGGTCTGCCAGGCCAGCTCATCCTCGGGGAAGTTGCCTCGCTGCAGATTGAACTCGTCGACCGGCCGGTCGAGCAGTCCGGGCATGTCGAACAGGTGGCCGGATGGGAACTCGACCTTCCAGTTGACCTTGGTCTCGAGGCGTGAGGAGTTGCCCCGGATATTCATGAGCACGCCGTCGAAGACGATGCCGTTGTAGGCGATGACGGCTTCGCCCTGGAAGTCGTCGAAACGGTGGTTGGCGATGAGGTCGTCGTGAACTGCATCCTCCATGAACCACTCGAGCACCGGGAGGTTGGAAGACACCGACGGGTTGAGGACCACGACACCGACGTAGCCAATGGTGTCCCCGGCGTCCGGGAAGGACGAATTGCCCGCGGCGCTCAACGCGTCGACCCGATAGCGAACCAGGTCGCCCGCTGCCTGTCCTGGGATCACCGCAGACCAGACTCCGTCACCGGCACCGCCGACGCTGGCGGGGCCGTCGTTCATCGGCGCGCTCTGGGTCGCCCCGAAGTCGATGAGCCACGTGAGGTCGGCCGCCGCTGCACCACTGACGCGGGCCGACACCGTGATCGCCTGTCCAGGGTTCGGCCGCAGCGGGTTGGCCGCCACCTCCGAGATCTGTGGAAGTACCAGACCTTCCAGCGAGTTGGTCAGCCCGGCGGTGTGGCCGGCGAACGCCACCGACGTGCCCCAGCTTGCGGCGAGGTTGTTGTCAATGGTCAGGTCTTTGAGCTCCAGGCTGGGACCATTGCCATCCGGCGCAGCGGGCCATCCCAGCTCATCGTCGTAGGCGACCGAGTCGATGACGGCACCGTTTTCGTCACGCAGATCGATGATCTCGCCACCATTGCTCAGCGCGCCGAGGTACTGGCCCGCCGGGGCAACTGCGTTTCCGTAGACGGGAGCGAAGAGCGCAAGATTGTCGGTGACGACCGTTCGTTGGCCGGCCGCGAGCGTGGTACCCGCAGGGAAGCAGAAATCGATACCGGTCGTGAGGCACCACCCCGCGAGGCTCTGCTCGGTCGTGCCACGGTTCGCCACCTCGAGAAACTCGATCGGGGCCGCATCGATCGGGTGGTACATCAACTCACTGATCACGATGTCGCCCGGTGCAGCCGAGGCCGCGTCCGGCGAGATCATCGGAACCGAGACCAACGCCACCATGGCCCCGGCAAGCACGCTGAACGCCTGAACACTCTTCCGCATTTTCTGCCTCCACGCAGTCGTGAGCCCGAGACTACGGACCATTCGACACCACGCGTAGAGGTAGTTTGCCTACGCTACGTGAACTTCGCCCGAGGCGCGCTGCGTGCTCGGTTTGGTCGCCGGCGCTTCGACTCGTCGCAACTGCCAGAGCACCCAGACGGCGACCAAGCCGCTCGAGACCGCGCCGAGAGCCACGCCGGCCCGGGCGCCGAAGGCCTCGGCAACTGCTCCGACGATCGGTCCGCCGATCGGTGTGCTGCCGAGGAAGACAACGGCGGTGAGCGCCAACACACGCCCACGCATGGCCGGATCAGCTCGTAATTGGATCACGGCGTTGGACCCCGAGAGCAGGAAGACCATGGTGAATCCCACCGGGAACACGGCGATGAACGCCAGGAGCGTCGTCGGTGCGAGGGCCAGGGCCGCCATGGTGACCGACAGGCCGAGCGCCGACCAGGCCAGGAACGACGGATCGACATCGGAGCGTCGCGCCACGAACAGGGCCCCGATCACCGAGCCCAGGCTCATCACCGAATACAAGGTGGTGAAGACGATGGGTCCACCGTTCAACGATCGGTCCGCCAGCAACGGCAGCGAGACCTGGAACTCGAACGCCAGCGTGCCGACCACCGCCAACAGGATGAACGTGAGGCGCAATTCCTTCGTCGACCAGGTGTAGCGCAGTCCCTCGATGAGCTGGCCCTTCTTGCGGGGCACGACCGGCGGTGATCGGAACTCGGACCGCTTCATCATGGCGAGCGCTCCGATGATGGCGACGAACGTCAACGAGTTGGCGAGGAACGCCCACTTCTCCCCCACCGTCGAGATCAGGACGCCGGCGACCGCCGGTCCGACCACGCGGCTACCGGTCATGAGGGCACTGTTCAGGCCGACCGCATTCGGCACGTCGACCTCGCTGACCATTTCGCCGACGAGTGCTCGCCGCGCGGGATTGTCGAGGGAGGTGATGACACCGTAGGCCAGGGAAAGGACGTAGATGGCGGGGAGGGTGAGCTTCCCGGTGAACGACAGGACCGTGAACCCGATGGCAACGGTCAGGAAGCCCGCCTGGGTGAACTGCAGGAACCGATGCCGGTCGACGCGGTCGGACACCACGCCTCCCCATGCGCCGAGCACCAGAACCGGCGCGAACTGCGCCGCGGTGGCGAGGCCGAGAGCGACGCCATCGTCGGTCAGCTCTTTCACCACCCAGATGATCGACATCGACTGCATCCAGGTTCCCGCCTGGCTGACCAGCTGGCCGATGAAGAACAGCCGGAAGTTCCTGACTCGTAGCGACCGGAAGGTTTCACCGGCAAAGATCGACACGGCGCTCACTGTGGATGTCCTTCTCGGGCAACGGGAGCGGCAACGGCTTCCAGGAAGAGGACGGCTCGCTCGAGGTCACGAACGTGATCATCGCCCAGGGCTGTGAGCCGGTCGACCAGCCAGGCAGTCCGTCGCGTTCGACTCTCGTCGAACTGGCGGCGACCTTCTGCGGTCAGCGACACCAGCGTGACCCGGCGGTCCGACGTGTCCCGTTCGCGCTCGATCAACCCCAGATCGTCAAGCTTGCCCAGGAGCTGGGTGACTGTGGGCGGGGCGACTTGTTCGCGGGCGGCAAGATCACCGAGCGACAGCGGGCCGTGGACCGCGATCGACGCCAGCACCGACTGGAGGGTCGGCGACAACGAGGTACCGGCCTGCTGACGGAGTTGGCGGGCGAGTCGGGCGATGGCGACCCGCAGCCGGGCCGCCTGCTCGGTGTCGATCGTTCCGTCCGAATCCATTGCTGCGCAAGATACTTCATGACATGAAGTACTCCACCCCGACGAGGAAACCTTGCCTACTTGTCCCGCGGGAAGTCGAAGAGTTGGCGGGCGACGACGACCCGCTGCACCTGCTGGGTGCCCTCGCCGATGTCGAGGATCTTCACGTCGCGGTAGAGCTTCTCGAGCATCTGGTCGTTGCGTACCCCGGCTTCGCCGAGGATGTCGAGCGCGGTTGCGACGGCGTCGAGAATGACCGGGGGCGAGTACATCTTCGCGTAGCTGGCCTCGAGCACGTTCGAGTGGCCGTTCTTGGCCAACCAAACCGCGTTGAGGTACATGAGGCGAGCCGTCTGCAGCCCCCGCCGGATACGGGCCAACCGTTCGAGCGCCCGCTGGCGCCGCGGCCCGTGGTTCGGGTATTCGTTGCGAACGAAGTCCAACGCAAAGTCGTGAGCGGCCCTGCCCATGCCGACACCGTGTGCCGTGTGCAACGGGCGAGTCATGTTGAAGGTGGCCATCGACGCCTTGAAGCCTTTGCGCGATTCGTAGAACGCCTCGCCGCCGAGCAGATTGTCGGCCGGCAGGCGGACATCGTCCAGCGCGAAGCTCGCGGTCTCGTACCCGCGTGATCCCATCTTGTGCTCGACCTTCAGGATCTCGAAGCCCGGTGTTCCGCGCTCGACGACGAACGCCCGATGCCCCTCACGGCCGAGCTCGGGATCAAGCGTCGCCCAGACCACGACCCAGTCAGCCCGAGCCGAATTGGAGCAGAACATCTTCTGTCCGTTGAGCACCCACTCGCTGCCCTCCTTGCGGGCCCTGGTGGCGATGCGGGCCACGTCGCTGCCGGCACCTGGCTCGGTCATGGCCATCGCTCCCCAACGGGCCTTCGAGTGGTCGTTGAAGATCTCGAGAAAACGTTGTCGCTGTTCGGGGGTGGCCGAGTTGCGCAGCGCCGGCCCGCCGAGACCGGGCCCCGGCAGCGACAGGGCGACACCGCGATCCCAGTAGGCGGTCTCCTCGCCAAGGAGGAAGTTGCGCACCGGCTTCCAGTCGAGCGAGGTCGGCCCTTCCTCGGCGCCGATCATCTTGCTGACGAGGCCTCCCTGGCGGGTGCAGATGAGGTAGAAGGGGTGGTCGATCGGCGGGGGCGTGGCGGTGCGGTCGGCCTCGAGTCCCATGGGACGTATGTGTTCGCGACCGAGCGCTCGGACCTCCTCGAGCATCTCCATCGTGCGGGCATCGAGTTCGATCATCGGTTGTCCAATCCGGCCAGGAGTCCATCGGGTACGTGGAGGACCTGGGCCGCCACGTCGAACTCGGCTGCATCCAGGCCGCCCGCAGCCATGGCGAGATGGCGCACTTCTCTGAAACGCTTCTCGGCCAGATGGTCGACGATGAAGCCGTGGCCCCCGAGGAGTTGAATGCCGACGTTGGTGGCCACGAAGGCCGCCTCTCGCGTCTCGAGCCACGCTTGGGTCGCCCAGAACGCGGCGAACTGCTCGCCGCGATCGAAGGCCGCGGCAGCGTCACGAACGACGAGCCGAGCCGCATGGATCCGGGAGCCGGCGTAGGCCAGATCGAACGCATTGCCCTGGTGGTGGGCAACAGGCTTGCCGAAGACCACCCGCTCGCTCGTGTACTCGATGGTCTCCTCGAGCGCAGCCTGCGCGATGCCGACGCAGACGGCGGCGCCCCAGAGACGTGCCCGGGCGCGAACCTCGAAGGCGACGTGGGGCTCGAGATGCCACGCGCCACGAACGACGGTTTCTCGGAACGGGATCGAGACACCGCCCGACGCCTGGAAGGCCAGAGCCACAACGGGTTCGGGGGTGCCGGTCACCTCGTAGAGCCGCAGGCCGTCACCTTCGCTCACCCAGATCCAGCGCAGGTCGGGCCAACCCGGCGCCCAGTCGACTCGCCGGGATCCGTTGTCGACGTCCACCACGGTGAGCGCGGACTGAGCGTCGCCGGCGAGCGCGCTCGCCAGAACCTCGGCGGCGAGCGCTTGGTCGGGGCACGCAAGGATGGCCCCGATCGTGGGGCCCGGTCGGTCTGCGGCGGGCAGGCCGCTGGCGTCGTACTGGGCCAGTGTCTCGAGCAGGACCACTTTGGCCAAGGCGCCCGCACCCACCCCTCCACGATCCTCGGGCACATCGAGCCCGCCCAGCGGGAATCCGTCGAGTACGTCAAGGACGGCGTCGGGCCATCGACCCGCCGCTTCTGAATCACGCACCCGGGGTTCGAGTTCGCTGCGACCCAGCCGCTCGGCTGCAGATCGCAGTTCCTCGACCTCGGGAGCCAAGGCAAAGTCACGCATACCCGGACCCTACTTCGGCTGGGTCGGCCGCCGCACAAGCGCTAGCGTGCGCGAAGGACTCGCAGTGCAAGACCATCAACCGCGAAGAGCGCAACCAACCGAATACGCAGGAGGACTGCCATGACCTACGACCTCAAGATCACCGGCGGAACGATCGTCGACGGAACACGAGCCCCCCGCTTCGTCGGGGACGTCGGTGTCAAGGACGGAAAGGTCGTCGCCCTCGGCGCAGCGCCGGACGATGCCGTCCGCACCATCGATGCCGCCGGCCGAATCGTCTCGCCCGGCTTCGTCGACATCCACACCCACTACGACGCCCAGATCATCTGGGATCAGCTCGTCAGCTGTTCTCCTTGGCATGGCGTCACCACCGTCGTCATGGGCAACTGCGGCTTCTCGGTGGCGCCCACTCGGCCGATGCACCGAGACCTCATCATGCGAACCCTCGAGAACGTGGAGGGCATGTCGGTCGAAGCGTTGAAAGCCGGTCTTTCCATGGAATGGCCGTTCGAGACGTTCCCCGAATACCTCGACGCGGTCGAGAGCCGGGGTTGCGCGGTCAACGTGGCCGCGCTCCTCGGCCATACGGCGCTTCGAATGTACGTGATGGGCGAAGACTCGGTCGAACGTGAAGCGACCGCCGAGGAGATCGAGGCGCAGAAACGGATCCTTCGCGAAGGCCTCGAGGCCGGCGCCCTCGGGTTCGCCAGCTCGAAGGCCGCCACCCACGTCGGCTACGACGGCAAGCCGGTCCCGTCCCGGGTCGCCTCGCCCGAGGAGATCATCGAGATCGCCGGAGTACTCGCCGAGTTCGAGCACGGCGTGATGCAGGCCACCATCGGACGAGGACTCAGCCACAACGAGTTCGCTCGCATTGCCGAGCTCACCGGCAAGCCGGTTTCGTGGACGGCACTGTTGTCGGGGTCCCCCGGACAGGATCACCGGGTCGAGCTGGCGAAGGCCGCAGCCATCGCCGAGCGTGGCCTCCCGGTCTTCCCGCAGGTGGCGGTCCAGCCGGTCCAGTTCGAACTCAGCTGGAAGGCACCGTTCCTGTACGAGGCGCTCCGATGCTTCACCCCCGTCAGCCAGGCCGACCTCGAAGGCAAGAAGGCCATCTACGCCGATCCCGAGTGGCGGGAACAGTTCAAGGAGAAGGCGGGCAACGGGGGCAAGATCGGCGATCGCTGGGAGCGGACCACCATCTCCTACTACCCGTCCGATCCGTCGCTCGAGGGTCGCAACGCGCAGCAGATCGCCGACGAGCAGGGCCGAGATCCGGTCGATGTCATCCTCGACCTCGCGCTCGACGCCGACCTCGAGATGCGCATCACCCAGGACGTCATCAACTACGACCCCAACTCCATTCAGGAGCTGTTGGAAGACCCGAACACGGTCATCGGCCTCTCCGACGCCGGTGCCCACGCCAGCCAGCTCTGCGACGCCAAGTACTCGACCGAGTTCCTGTCGACCTTCGTCCGCGAGCGCGAAGCGTTCTCGCTGGAGGACGGGGTCCACATGCTCACCCAGCGCCCGGCGCAGGTGTTCGGCATCACCGACCGTGGCACCCTCGAAGTGGGCAAGCCGGCCGACGTCGTCGTCTTCGACGCCGATCAGGTGGGCCATCTCGGCAAGCGCCGGGTCTATGACCTGCCCGGTGGCGCCGACCGCATCATCTCCGACGCCAAAGGCATCAAGGCGGTCGTCGTCAATGGCACCGTCATCCGCCAGGACGACGTCGACCAAGTGGCTCCCGGCCCCAACCTCCCCGGTCACCTCCTCCGCCACGGCCACGCCTGATCACGGTCCACCTCGCACCCCAGTTCACCGCACCCCAGCCCTCCACCCGACTCCCGTTCTGCAGTACACCGACCGGCAAAACCACGGCCCCAGTACTGCAGAACGAAACCGGTCTCGTTCTGCAGTACACGCACCGGCGAAAACCCGGCCCGTGTACTGCAGAACGAGGGTGGGGTGGGCTACGGGAGGGCGAGGGTGATGCTGAGGGCGAGCGACGGGGTCGTGTGATCATCGGAGTCGACGACGGCCAGGAGCTCGACGGCGTCTGCCGCAAACGACCGGAAGGCGAGGCCCTCGACCTTCTGAGGCTCGCCGTCAACCGTCAGCGGGGTGACTGCGTGCACGACATCGTCGACGACAAGCGCGAGTGCGGCGCCGACCACCGGGCCATCGTCGATGGCGTTCGGAGTGTCCTCGGCGGCAACGCTGAGGACGATCCGGCCGTCGGGCAGGGCGAGGGCATCCGTGATGGCCAGCCCGACGCCACCGATGGTTCCGAGGTCGTAGCTGAGCGGTTGTGTGATCGCAGGGGTGGGGCCGGTGCCGTCCATCATCGAGAGGAACGCCGCGAGGGATACGTCGACGCTGGCGCTGTCCAACCCCGCGGCGGAGTTGCCTCGGTTGAAGAGGCGAAGCTGATCGCCGCGACAGCAGAGACCCTCGATGTTCAGCAAGGTCGAACCGAGGGCCGGGCCGAGGCCGAGTGCGTCGGCAACAGCTGTGTAGAGCTCGCTCAAGTCGAGGACGCGAATCGAGGGCTCCAAGGTCGGTCCGGAGACCAGTACGCCACGAGTCCGGTTCTCGCTCGATCCTGAGCCCAGGAAGAGAACGGCCGGGCGTCCGGCGACCTCGATCGAGCAGGCGCTTTCCAGATCGGGCTTCCACTTCTTGGTCCCGTCGGCCTCGCTGAACGCATCGAGCAGTTCGCCGGTCGGTATCTCGACGGGTGGAAGGAGGCGCAGGCGTTGCGCCGGCGAGGTCGGGTGCCACCACGCTGCATGCGTGGCATCATCTTGCGCGATCAGGAAACCTTCGCCGAACCGGGCGACGCCCGAGGCCGCCCGAACGGGCGATCCGTCGTCGAACCGGAGCGAGTGCACCCGATGAACACGAGCTTGGAGGCGAGAGGGTGACATGGGGACGCTATCGATTGGTGGCACCCAGGAAGGCCATCAACACGATGAAGACGACGACGCCGATCATCAGGAGGGCCGCTGCCATCTTGGGGTGCGAGGGTTGTTCGGTCATGAGCAGGACTCAGGGTACGCGACCCGACCGCCGGCGGCGACCTACGCTCTCGGCATGAGTCGGATCGTGTTTCGCGGAGGCCAGGCGCTGCTGGACAGGGAGTTCGTGCGCTGCGATCTGGTGGTTGAAGATGCGGTCATCGTCGAAGTCCGGGTTGCAGGTCTCGACAGTGGGGTCGCAGGTTCCCCGATCGGTGGCACCAGCGGTCACATCGAGGTCGACGCCTCGGACCTCCTCATTGCCCCCGGCTTCATCGACCTCCAGATCAACGGAGCGTTCGGGATCGACCTGTCCACGGAACCCTCGGCGATGTGGGACCTCGCAACGCTGCTTCCTCGGTTCGGCGTCACCTCGTTCCTGCCCACCATCATCACGGCTCCGCTTGCGCGCTACTGCGAGGCCATCGACGCCTTGGCCGCGCCGCAGACCGCAATCGGACCTCACGCCGTGCCGCTCGGACTCCATTTCGAGGGGCCGATGCTGAACTCGATCCGGGCGGGCGCCCACCCGGCTGTACACCTACGAGCCCCGGACCTCGAGGTCATCGACGGATGGAGCAGAGAGCGCGGCGTCGCACTCGTCACCCTGGCCCCGGAACTTGCCGGCGCCGACGACGTCGCCGACGAGCTTCGACGGCGGGGCGTCGTGGTATCGGCCGGACACAGCGACGCGAACCTTGTCGAGGCCGGCGCAGCATTCGGCGCGGGTATCGCCCTGGTGACTCACCTCTTCAACGCCATGGCTCCTCTCGGACATCGAGCACCGAACCTCGTCGGTGCCGCGCTGACCAACCGCGGCGTGGTCGCCGGCGTCATCGTCGACGGCATCCATGTCGACCCGGTGGTGGTCGACCTTGCGTGGCGCTGCAAAGGCCCCGAAGGTCTCTTGCTCGTGACTGATGCAGTGGCGCCGATGGGGCTGAGCGACTCCACCGGCACCCGACCGATGCTCGCCGACGAGACGATCCGATCTGACGGCGAGAGCGTGCGGCGCCCCGATGGCACGTTGGCCGGCAGTCTGCTCTCCATGGATCAGGCGATGCGGAACCTGATGGCGTTCACCGGTTGCAGCTCGGTCGCCGCGCTGCGCTGCGCATCGACGGTTCCGGCTCAGGTGATCGGCGAGCATCGTCGTGGGCGCCTCGCCCGCGACGCCGTCGCCGATCTCGTCGTGTTGAATGATGCGCTCGAGGTGCAGATGACCTTCTGCTCCGGCCGGCCGGCCTTCATCGCCGACGGGGCCGAACGCCGCCTCAGTCGGCCGGCTTGTACATCCGAATAGGACCGGACTGGGTGACGGCCTTGCTCTGCTTACGCCACGGCTTGCCGAGCGTGAGGCCCCCGTCGACCACCTGCGCGGTGCCCGTGATCCACGCCGAGTCATCCGAAGCCAGGAACAACGCCATGCGCGCGATGTCGTCGGGATCGCCCATGCGGCGAAGGGGCTGGGAATCGGACATCCGGTCCTTCACCTTGGCCAGGCGCTCGGCATTCTCATCGTCATCGATGGCAGACAGCTCTCGGCCGGCGGCCAGCTGCGTGGCGATGAATCCCGGACAGATCGCGTTCACACGGACATCGTGCTCGGCCATCTCGAGCGCGGCCGACTTGGTCATCATGATCACGCCGGCCTTGGCGACGTTGTAGAGGTGCGTGCCGACGTCGGGCACGAGGCCGCAGATCGAGGCCGTGGAGATGATCGATCCGGAGTTCTGCGCCTTCATGATGGGGCTGGCGTACTTGATGCCGAGAAAGACCGACTTCAGGAGCACGTCCATGGTGAGGTCGTAGTCATCGACGGTCGTCGACTCGAACGGGCCTTGCGCGCCGACGAAGCCCGCGTTGTTGTAGAGCACGTCGAGCCGACCCCAGGTGTCGGTCGCCGCGGCGATCAGATCGCGGACCTGGTCCTCGCGAGCCACGTTGCAGTGCCGGTAGATGGCGTTGTCTCCCAGCGACGCGGCGAACTTCTCCCCCACGTCGTCCTGGATGTCGCCGACGACGACCTTGGCCCCTTCGTCGACGAACATCCGCGCCGTGGCGGCACCGATTCCTGACGCGGCTCCTGTGATGACAGCGACCTTGCCTTCGAGTTTCATCTCGACCCCTTTCGAACGGACGAGCCGATCGTAGGAGAAGCGAGCCCATCCGTCAGATGGGCGCCGTTCCGACCAATCCAACAATGCCTTCGATTGCCTCTGCTGCGTCCAGCGCGACCTGCTCGGCGAAGCGTCGGGCGACGATCTGCACGCCGTTGGGGCGGCCCTCGACGATGCCGGTTGGCTGCACAACTGCCGGCAGCCCCAAGAAGTTGAACGCAACGAGCGGTGTGTTCGACGCGAAGATCGCCCTCAGCCGCTCCGGCGATCTCACGTCGTCTCCGGCGGGCCAGGCCGGCTCCATGGTCACCGGCAACACGATGACATCGAACGACTCGGTCAGGAGTTGCTGCCACTGGCGAATCTGAGCCGATCGGCGGGCCAGCAATGCGTACACACCCGCAAGGTCCGTGGCGGGTCCGACCGTATCGAACGCATCCAGCACCATGGCCACAGCAGGCGAACCGAGCTCCAGCATCGTGGAGCGCGACAGCGTGTGGAAGTCGGTGTTGATGAGCGTTGCCCAGTCCCGGGCCGACGCCGTCAGGTCAGGCACGTCGGTCTCGGTCACCGTCCACCCGGCCTCGGCCAAGGTGACACAGGCCACGGATACTGCGGCCACCGTGTCCGGATGGGGCTCGGCTCCGGCTCCGAGGCACCAACCGATCCGGCCCCGGTTCCCGGCGAGAAACTCCGCGGGGACGTGCGACGGATCCCGCCATGAGCTTGTCGCGAGCACCTGGAACATCAGGCGGGTATCAGCAACCGATCTGGCCATCGGACCCTGGCTCGCCATCAGCTCGATGCCGAGCGGACGTTCGCCAGAGGCAGTCACGTTGTGACCGGGAATCCGTCCAACCGTCGGCTTCAGACCGACCACCCCGGTGCAGTTGGCCGGCCACCGGACCGAACCCCCTGCATCGTTCCCTTGCGCCAGGCATCCGAGTCCTGCCGCCAACGCCGCGGCCGCTCCACCGCTCGACCCTCCGGGTGTCAGCGCTGGGTTCCACGGGTTCAGCGTCGGACCGAACAGTGGGTTGTCGGTGTGCCAACGCCACGAGAACTCGGGCGTGTTCGTACGGCCGAGGACCACCGCACCCGCGGCTCGAAGACTGGCCACCGACGGCGCATCGACCGAGGCAGACGTCCGGTTCAACGCCGGCACCCCGTTCGGTGTGGTCTGACCGGCGACGTCGATGTTGTCCTTGATCGTCACCGGGACGCCGGCCAGGGGAAGGGCGGCGCCGTCGGCGACGGCCCGGTCGACCTCAGATGCCTCGGCCATCGCCGCAGGGTTGATCCTCGTGATGGCGTTGAGCCTTGGATTGACCACCTCCACCCTTGCCAAATGCGCCGCCATCACCTCCTGTGCCGACACGGCGCGGCTCCGAACCCGTTCGGCTGTCTCGATCGCGGACCAACTCCACACGCCGACACGTTCGCCCAATTCTGCGCCCGGTGCCAGGTGGCTGGCATAGTGGCGTCATGGTCACTGCGGACGAGAACCGTGTCCTCACCGAATCCGGGCCGGGAACTCCGGGCGGAAACGTCCTGCGCCGATACTGGCAACCGGCGGCCCTGACCGAGGAACTCGACGGCGATCGGCCGGTGGTTCCGGTCACGCTGCTCGGCGAAGAACTCGTCCTGTTCCGCAACGACCAGGCTCGATCCGGACAGTCGGAACTCGGACTCATCGGCCGGGCGTGCGCCCATCGCGGCGTCGATCTCAGCTTCGGGCGGCTCGAGGATGGCGGACTTCGTTGCCCGTTCCACGGGTGGCTCTTCGATGCCGGTGGCGCATGTCTGGAGACGCCGGCGGAACCCGTCGGCAGCACGTTCTGTCAGCGGGTCAGACACGTGAGCTATCCCGCCGTCGAGCGGAACGGCATCGTGTGGGCGTACCTCGGCGATGGTCCCGCACCCCCGCTTCCGACCTTCGACTGCTTCGAGGCCCCGTCATCGCACGTTTTCGCCTTCAAGGGCATGTGGCAGTGCAACTGGCTCCAATCGCACGAGGTCGGGATCGATCCGTCGCACGCGCAATTCCTCCATCGCTTCCTCCAGGACGACACCCAGGAGTACGGCAGTCAGTTCCGGGACCTTGTAGCCGACACCGGTGTGCCCATGACCAAGCTCATGCGGGAGGCGTCGCCGCCGGCGATCGTGGCCGAGGACACCGACTTCGGATTCCGTATGCGGGCGACCCGAAACTTCCGCCGGGCATTCACCCACGTCCGGGTGTCCAATTGCATCTTTCCCAACGCCATCACCATCGCGATGAGTCGGGAGATGAGTATCACCCAGTGGCACGTCCCCCTCGATGACGTCAGCAGCTATTGGTACGCCATGTTCGTCAGCTTCGGCGAGCCGGTCGATGCCGAGGTCATGCGGACCCAACGCATCTCGCAGGTCGATCTCCCCGGCTACCGCCCCAAAGCGGGTGCTGCCAACCAGTGGTCCTTCGACTCCTCCGAACAGCGAACCGAGACGTACACCGGCATGGGTCGAGACATCAACGTGCACGACCAGTGGGCCGTCGAATCCCAGGGCCCGATCTTCGACCGAACCAAGGAACACCTCAGCCCGGCCGATGTCGGCATCCGCACCCATCGCCGCATGTTCCTCGCCGCGGTCGATGATCCCTCCGTCAAACCACATTTGACGGTCCTCGGCGCAGGTGTCGGCGGTGGGCCGATCGCCATCGATGCCGTGACGGAACACCCACAGGGTGAACCGGGGTTCGATGCCGCCTGCGACCGTGCCTGGAGAGAACTCGATCGAGCGCGGCGTCTTCGTTCGACCTGGGCGTCCCCGATCTCATGAACGTCGACGATGCGCTGCATCTGGTGGCCGATGCCGATGTGCACACGGTCCGGGTCCTGTTCGCCGACCAGCATGGCGTGCTGCGAGGCAAGGCGGTTGCCGCCACAGCGCTCGCCTCGGCCTTCGAACGGGGCATCGGGGTACCTGCCTCGTTGCTGCACAAGGACACGGGCAACACCTACGCCATCGGACTCTGGGAACCGACAGGGAACCCGGTGCTCGACGCGCTGGTCGGGGTACAGAATGTCGTGCTCCGGCCCGACCCGACAACGCTGCGTGCGCTTCCCTGGGCCGAGGGCACCGCCGTGGTGCTGTGCGACCTCGAGACCATCGATGGCTCGCCCATCACACTGTCGACCCGCGGTCTGTGCGCGGACGCCGTCAACCGCCTGGCCGACCGAGGTCACCGCTTCGTCGCCGGTTTGGAGCTCGAGTTCCACCTCTACCGGCGAGAGGTCGACGGCTCCTTCACCGACACCCACCCCGGTTGGGATCTCCTCGGCGAGGATCCCCTCGACCGGCTCGAGCCGATCCTCGAGCCCATCCGGCGCGGACTGGTGTCCCTCGGCTTCCCACCGGCCACGATCGAGGCCGAGCTCGGCCCCAGCCAGATCGAAATGACCTTCGCTCCCGCGTCGGGGATCGCCGTGGCCGACCAAGCGGTTCTCGTGCGTTCGGCCATACGCCAGCTGGCTCGTCGGAGCGGTCTGCACGCGACCTTCATGAGCCGGCCGCGCGTCAGGGACGAAAGCTTCCCGAGCGGCTGGCATCTCCACCAGTCACTCGTTGCCCTTGCTCCCGGCGGTCCTGCTACGACCGATGCCTTCGCCAGCCGGTTCCGCCCAGATGTCGCCGACGAACTCCTGTCTGCGGTCGGCCGCCATTGGGTGGCCGGGCTGTTGCACAACGCCGCGGCCTCCTGTCTGCTCACGACCCCGACGGTCACCGGGTACAAGCGCTACCGGCCGCGGGCGGTCACTCCCGACCGAGTCACGTGGAGCCGCGAGCACCGCGGGGCCATGCTCCGAGTGATCGGTGGCCCAGGCGACCCGTCGACCAGGGTCGAGAACCGGGTCGGTGATCCGGCGGCGAACCCCTACCTGTACGTCGCCTCGCAGATCCTCAGTGGGCTCGACGGTCTCGAAGCACCCGGAGGGACGCCACGTGTTCCACCGCCGCCCGCCGACAACCCCTACGAACCGGCGGGAGGTCCGCTGCTTCCCCGCAGCCTCGGTGAAGCCATCGAGGAGTTCGATCGGAGCATGCTCTATCGCTCCAGCTGGGGTGACGACGCCGTCAGCTACTTCGTCGCCATCAAACGCAGCGAGTGGAACCGGTTCATGGCCACCGTCACCGACTGGGAACAGCGGGAGTACTTCGAGCGCTTCTGATCTCGGGACTTTGGACCCTAGAACATCGGTCGTTTGGTCCCTTACGTTCCAATGCACTCGGATGATCGGCTCCGAACCCGGCGCTCGGCATCACCCTGCCAATCAGTACGGAGGAACGTCATGGCTCAGACCAACCCCAGTGGACCCACCCTGCAACACCTGGCCCTGATGGTGCGAGACATCGAGAAGAGCCACTGGTTCTATACCGAAGTGGTCGGCATGGAACAGTGCGGCAAGATCGAACGGCCCGACATGACCGAGGTCGACTTCCGCTTCTACCGAGGCGCCCCCGATCGCCACCATGACATCGCGCTCGTGCAGATTCCCGACCCGACGGTGTTCCCTCCGGCCAACCCCGAGTGGAACATGGTCGAGAACAAGGTGGGCATCAACCACTTCGCCATCTGCTACCCCGACCGGGAGACCTGGCTCGACCGTCTGAACATCGTGAAGGACGCCGGTGTCGAGTTCCGGGTACGGGGGAACCACGGCATGACCCACAGCGTCTATGTCGCCGACCCCGATGGCAACGGCGTCGAGATCCTCTATGAGTTGCCCGAGGACGTGTGGGTCGGCGACGTCAACGCCGCGCTCAACTACTTCGAGCCGCTCCCGCTCGAGGGCGAGGAGTCGCTGCAGGACGACACCGACTACGAACGCTTTGCCTCCACTCCTGGTTGAACGTCGAAGACGAAGTCGTCCAGGTCCATCGTTCGCAGCTCGCGGCGCATCCGCCCGATCGTGCCCGGGTAGAACGACACGATGCGGCCGCTGGCGTCTCGGTAGAAGTTCGGACAGTCGCCCGACCAGCTCATCTCTGCCAGTTCGGCCTGCACCGAGTCGGTGTAGCACTCGGCTGCCTCCGGCCGGACCTCCACGGACAGCAGATCGGGTTGGTCGAGGAATCGCTTGACCATGGCGGCGATGGTTTCCGTGTGGAGTTCAGCGGCAGCGAAGACTGCGGTGTAGCCCACCGATCCGTTGATGCCACAGACGGTGAAGTAGTTGGGAAATCCGGGCGTGGCGAATCCTCGATACCCCCGGGCCCGTTCGCCCAAGTACGCACTCAGGCTTGCTCCTTCGCGCCCGGTCACCGCCACCGCCGGACGCCCATCGGGCCGGCTCCCGAGGCGATACCCCGTGCAGTAGACGACGGCATCGACCTCGGTCTCGTCTCCCTCGACATCGACTACCGCGGTCTCGGTGAGTGACGCGACACCCTTCGGGATGAGCCGGACGTGGGGCAGGGCGAGCGCGGCGTAGTAGTCGTCGGACACCAGGATGCGCTTGCATCCGGGGTCGTATGCGGGCGTGAGCGCCGCCGTGAGCTGCGGATCGCTGATCGATGCCCGCAGGTTCGAAAGGGTGCGCTGCCGCAGGGTCTCCATCGCTTCCGGCACCTTCTGCGAGGCCTGGAACCAGAGCAGCGCCTCCTTGTACTGGCGCCGACGGACCCGCCTGACCACGTCCGGGTCGGTGAGCGCAGCCCGCTCCTCGTCGCTGTAGAAGCGGTTGTTGCGCGGGACCACCCAGTTCGGCGTGCGGGAGTACACCGTGACCGACGCCGCGCTTCGGGCGATCTGGGGAACGACCTGGACGGCGCTGGCCGCACTGCCCACGACGGCGACTCGAAGGCCACTCAGATCGACGTCGTGGCGCCACGCGGCCGAGTGCCACTGCAGACCTCGAAAACGCTCGCGGCCGGCGATCCCCGGAATGCGAGGCTCGGTCAGACCACCGGTGGCCGAAACCAGCAGCCGGTGGGAGGCCGCGGTGGGAGCGCCATCGTCTGCACCGAGATAGGTCACCTCCCAGGACCCGTCGACCTCGACGAATCGGGCGGTCTCGACGGTGGTGCCGAGTTGGAGGTGCTCGAACAGGCCGTACTTCTCCGCGCACGCTCTGAGGTAGGCCTGGATCTCGGCATGGCCGGCGTACACCATCGACCAATCAGGATTGGGCTCGAAGGTGTAGCTGTAGAGATGGGAAGGGATGTCGCAGTGCAGGCCGGGGTAGGTGTTCCGGAGCCAGGTGCCACCGACGTCGGACTGACGCTCATAGATCGTGAAGTCGTCGATCCCGGCTCGTTTGAGTTGCATGCCCATGAGCAGACCACTGAGCCCGCCACCGAGAATGCCGACGTGCGTCCCGTTCATGATTGCGTTTCCACCTTCTGCTTCACCTCGGCCATTCGTTCGACCTGTTCCAGCAGCGCCGGTCGTGCCGGTACGAGCGCAATGCTCTGCGCTCCCGCCTCGCGATAGGCGTCGAGGCGATCAGCGACCGCCTCGACCGAACCGGTCAGTGTCCAACGCTCCACGGTCCGGTAGTCGAGGTTGTACTGAGCCCGAAAGAACCGGGCCGCATCTTCGCGGCAGCCCACGGAGTCGTCTCCGATGGCGACGAAAGCCAGCAACATCGGCTCCGGGCAAGGCCGGCCGAATTCCTCGGCGAAGGTCTGCAGCTCATCGCAGCTTCGTTTGAAGCCGGCGGGAGAGAGCCAGACCCCAAGCCAACCGTCTCCGAACCTCGCAGCGCGGCGAACCGCAGCGTCAGACCGACCACCGACCACCAACGGCGGCATGACCGACACCGCCGGAGCGAGCGGCGGTGTGTGCACGTTCAGGCGGGCACCGATGTGATCGACGCGCTCTCCGGCGAGCAATGCGGGGAGAACCGACAAGAGCTCGTCCAGACGACCACCCCTGCCGGCCACATCGGCACCTGCGGCGCGCCACTCGGGCTCGTGTTCGCCCCCCGCCCCGACTCCGACGATGACCCTGCCAGGAGCCAGTTGGTCGATCGTGGCGATCGCTTTGGCCAGCCAGACCGGCTGGCGCATCGCCGCCAACAGCACCGCGAAGCCGAGCTTCATTCGGGTCGTCACCACGGCAGCTGCGCCAAGGGCGACCGTCGCTTCCATGATCGGCGGATGAAAGGCCAGATGGTCCCCCACCCAGCCCGCATCGAACTCGGCGTCGTCGACTGCGCGGGCGACGTCGAGAAACGGCCACGGATCGAGCCCGAATGGATTGAAGTTCGGGAGCATGACCCCCCACGGAGCAAGCATCGTCTTGCATCCGCCTCATGAACCAACTGCATGCATCGGTCAGCGGAGCATCAGTCAGCGGGGAATCGGTCAGCGGAGAGCTGCGCACCCAGCCAATGGTTGAGGTCGCGTCGGGCCTGGCGACTCACCGCCGACTGCGGCGCAAAGCCTTCGAAGCCGTGTGGCGCCCCCGGGTAGACGTGCAGCTCGACCGCCACGCCCGCCTGGTTCAGCCGTTGGGCGTACGTGATGTCCTCGTCGGCGAACCCATCGAGCGACCCGACCATCAGATAGGTGGGCGGTAGGCCGGAGAGGTCTCGACATCGTGCCGGGGCGGCGTGGTCGGGGATCTCGTCGGTGTCGAAGAGGGGCCCGAGGTAGGAGCGCCATCCGAACTCGTTCGACTCGGGATTCCAGATCGGCACCGCCCAGTTGGCGCTGACCGTGGACCTGGTGTCGTCGATCATCGGGTAGATCAGCAGTTGATAGTCGACCACGATCTCGGCCCGATCCCTCACCACCAGTGCCAACGCAGCCGCTAGGCCGCCACCTCCGCTCGGTCCGCCAATGCCGATCCGGCCGGTGTCGATACCCAGTTCCCCGCCGTGTTCCTTCAACCACTTCAGGCCGGCGTAGCAGTCCTCGATCGGGGCGGGGTAGGGATACTCGGGCGCCAGTCGGTAGTCCACGACGACGCCGATCAGCCCGAAACGTTGACACCAACGATCGAAGCGCAGGTCGTCCTGTTCGGGCGAACCCATCACATATCCGCCGCCGTGCAGCCAATAGAGGGCGGGAAGTGGGCCGTCTGCATTCAATGGGCGATGGATCCTCAGCCGCAGTGGCGAACCGTCCGGACCTTCGATCACCTGATCGCTCCGCAAGACCCCGTCGGAGAGGGCGATCCGGGCGTTCGCCGCCACGCCTTCGGAGCGCAGGCGGGCAAGGTTGGCAGCGTTCACGGTCCCCAAGCGTGGACCGGCCTCCAGCTCAGCCTGCACTTCCGGGTCGTAATAGGGCGATGCACTCATCCCGACAACGTAGGTCACCGAGACCGAAGCGCCAATTGCGACTGGGTAGGGTGGGCTCATGCCCGCCATCGACCTGGTCAACCGTTACTTCGATGCTGTCTACCTGCGGCGAGATCCCGAGGCGGCACGCGGCTTTCTGGCCGATCCGTGTCTGCGCCACGAGCAGGGGCACCTCGATGTGATGAGCCTCGAGGACAACGTGGCTCGAATCGCCGGATTTCTCGACCTCGCCCCGGACCTCGTGTTCGACACGCCGCTGATCACCGGGAATGACGACCACGTGACGGTCTGCTTCGGCCTGACGTTCGGCGGCGCCACCCACAGCGGTATCGAGGTGTTCCGGGTCGTCGATGGGCGGATCACCGAGACCTGGAACTCCACCCCTCAACTCGGCAGTTGGGGTTGAACGGCACAAGCATGGAAGCGTTTCTCGTGAGTTTCGGCATCATCTTCGTCGCCGAGCTCGGCGACAAGAGCCAGCTGATGGCGATGACGTTCGCCACCCGGTACAAGGCCACCACCATTTTGGCCGCCATCACGGCCGCCACAGGCCTCGTCCACCTGGTCAGCGTTCTGGTCGGCGCTGCGGTCGGCGATGCATTGCCGACCAAGGCCATCTCCGTCGTCGCGGGGCTGGCCTTCCTCGGCTTCGCCGCGTGGACGCTTCGGGGCGACGAGCTCGACGACGACGAAGCAGCCAAGGCCCAGCGGCGCGGTCGCTCGGTCTTCTTCACCGTCGCCCTCGCGTTCTTTCTGGCCGAGTTGGGCGACAAGACCATGCTGGCCACCGTGACATTGGCGACCAGCCATGGGCTCTTCGGGACCTGGCTCGGCTCGACCCTCGGAATGGTGGGCGCCGATGCGCTGGCCATCATCGTCGGCCAGCAACTCGGCACCCACCTGCCGGAGCGGGTCATCAAGATCGGAGCAGCTGCGACCTTTGTGATCTTCGGACTGCTCTTGTTGGCCGATGGCCTGCGCTGATCAGAACAACCACGCTCAGTTCAGCCAGCCGGCTCGGCTGGTCGGCATCAACGTGGGAAACTCGACGAGGAACCAAGCGGTATTGTTCCCGACGTAGAACCGGTGCGCATCCAGACCTGAGTACGTGTTGTTCCCGTACAGGACTGTTTCGCCGCCAACGATGACCTCGCCCGGGCTCGTGCTGACCCATCCGTACGTCAGGTCGTGGACGTCGATCTCCAGCGGCCCATCGACCGAGTCGGAGTTCCAGAATCCCAGGTCGTAGTAGTCGCCGCCGCCCAGCCGGCCGATCTCGCGGTAGCCCCATCCGCATTCCCATCGGGTTCCGACGGGATACCAACTGAAGTAGCCGGCCGACGGGATTCCGGTTTGGGTCGCCAGCACGTATTCCTCGGACTCGGAGAAGAAGATCATCATCGTTCCCCGGCTCAAGCCGGTGTCGAGTCGGCTGACCCAGTAGTTGCGTCCGGCTGCGTCCGGTCCGCGGCCGAGCACATTGAAGTAGACGAGCTCGACGAACTGGCTGTTGGTCAGGTTGCCGTAGCGAGACTGGAACTCGGACGAGACCGAGAAGAACTGCGACATGAGGTCGAGGTTTCGCGCGCCGGAGCGGTACTGGCCGAGCCAATAGTTGAAACCGTCGATCTCCGGCCACCGGAGGAAATAGGCCGAGTACAGACGCGTCACCGAATCGGTCACCTCGATGCACGGCGTGAGCGTGAAATCGGGTGGGGCGGTGATCATCGAGCCTCGAGCCGGTCGACCGGGAGCCTCGGTGGAGACGTCTGGCTGACCGGCCGCGTCCACGGCCGAGACCTGAGTCGGAGCCGAAGCGAGCCCCAGGAGCGGAGCGAGCAACACGGCGAACGAGAGGGCGGTCCGATGCTTCGACGAACCTCGTTTGATGAGGGGCATCAGCACATCGTGCCGCAACATGGTCATTGGAACCGGGACCCTCGCGACGAATCGGGGAGCCCCGCCCAAAACGGCAGACGCCGCCGGTCCGATCACCCGCAGGTGACCGCCTCGGCGGCGTCGGCTTGTCAGAAACCTGACGGGATTGAACTCAGATTACGCGAACGTTCTGAGCCTCATCACCCTTACGACCAGGAGCGATGTCGAACTCGACGACCTGACCCTCGTCGAGAGACTTGTAGCCACTTCCCGCAATGTTGGAGAAATGAACGAACACGTCGTCCCCTCCGTCACGTGAGATGAAGCCGAAGCCCTTTTCGCTGTTGAAGAACTTGACGGTGCCTTGCATTGATCTTCTCTTCTCTTCTTTTCGAGCAGACCCTTGCGGCATACTCTCCGAGCACTCTATGGCCACTGCCCGCCGAACCTCGTTCGTCATCAGGTTGTCAAAAACATCTATGCCTCACTCGTAGGTTCGTCACCTCGACCCGGTGCCCATCGGGGTCTCGGACGTAGACCCCGTCGCCCATTCCCTGGGCACCGAACAGGGACCTCGGACCCATTTCGATGACCCCGCGGTGTCGTTCACAGAACGATTCGAACCCGGCCGATCCGTCACGAACGCCGCATGGTCGACGTTGACAAATGGCTCGGAGCATCGCTCGAGCCCCATGTTTGCGGTGGTCTCGCTGAACCAGATCGATAACCGTCGACGGGTCGATGCGGAGCGAGACGAACGGCACGGCGCCGGCCCGCCATTGGTCCAAGCGTTCTGCGTCCAGCCCCAGATGTTCGCGGTACCACTCGACCGACCGCTCGACGTCGTCGACCACGAGCACGATGTGGTCGAGACTGAACACGACGGTTCGGTCTTCCGGCTTGTCGGACAGGTCGGACATGTTCAGACCACCAGATCAGGGAACAGACGATGGGCCCGGCGCACGATCATCGGCCAGGCGAGGGACACGTTTGCCGAGGTCAGACCAGTCGCTCCGACCTCGGCAGTGCTGTCGACCATGCCCAGCGGCGGATCGTTCAGCTTCATTCCTGTTGCGCCGGCGCGCACCTGGATCTGACAGGCTCGCTCGAGGAAGTACATCCGGGTGAACGCCTCGGCGATCGACGACCCGACCGCCAGCGTCCCGTGGTTTCGGAGCAGGAGCACGCCGTTGGTCCCGAGATCTCGCACGAGCCGTTCCCGCTCGTCGAGATCCGTCGCCGGGCCCTCGAAGTCGTGGTACCCGACGCCGAAACCGAAGACGAACATCGAACTCTGGCAGATCGGCAGCAGCCCCTCCGCCAGCGACGACACCGCTTGGCCATCGGGGGTGTGAAGGTGGAGCACGCAGTGCGCATCGTCCCGACCGAGGTGCACCGCAGAGTGGATCACGAAGCCGGCAGGATTGGTCGTGTGCTCCGTGGATCCAACGGCCTGGCCGTCGCGATCGACCTTGACCAGGTTCGCCGGCGTCACCTCGTCGAATCCCAGTTCGAACGGGTTCAGCAGGAAATGGTGGTCGGGTCCCGGCACCCGCGCCGACAGGTGGGTGTAGATGAGATCATCCCACCCCCAGTGGGCGAACATTCGATAGGCGACAGCGAGGTCACGCCGAATCGCCCATTCCTCGTCGGACATCGTCGTCATCTCAGCTCCCTGTCCGGCCGGGCGGGGTAGGTACCCATGGGGCGTCCTGCTTGTTCACGAATGCTGCCACACCGGCCTGCGCTTCGGTGTGCGTGAGCTCGGCGGTCAGATGCTGTGCGACGACGGCGTTCTCCTCGGCGGTTCGCCCCGTCATGGCCCGAAGGGCCTTCTTGGTCATCGCCAACGAGTCCGGCCCGCCTCGGATCAGCGTGTCGACGAAGCGATCGACGGTCGTGTCCAGTTCTGCTTCGGCGACCGCCAGATTCACGAGGCCGAGTTCTTGCGCTCGGACTGCCGGCATCATGTCGGCGGCCAGAAACGACTCGAACATCGCGCGCGGTGAGAGGCGGTGGGCGAGCATGGCGGCTACCGCAACGGGCGCGATCCCGAGCCGAACTTCAGTGATACCGATGCGTGCGGAATCGACCATTACCGAAAGGTCACACGCAATGGCCACAGCGGCGCCACCGCCCGCAGCGTGACCGGCGATCCGCCCCACGACCGGCTTCGGCGACTCGTCGATGGCGGTCACGAGATCGAAGAATGTGGGATCGCCCGGGCCGATGGTGCTGCGATCCTCCTTCAGATCGGCACCGGCAGAGAACACCGTGCCCACGTTGGTCAGCACGATGACACGCACGTCGTTGCTCTCGACGGCTTGGCTCAGGTGGGCGAGCAGACTCTTCAGCATCGGTTGACCGAAGGAGTTCCGGCGTTCCGGCGCGTCCATGGTGATGGTCACGACGCCCGGACGGTCGATGCGATAGGTCGTCGGGTCGGCCATCTCAGCTCCCCTCTCCCCGAACCAGTGGCAGCACTCCTTCGGCGAACTGATGCATGCGATCGAGCATCGTCTGGAGATGGTTGCTGGTCAGGTTGAGGATCATGGTCGATACGCCGGCTGCGCCCAACGCCACGATGTCCTCGGCCCGCTGCTCCGGGGTGCCGGTGAACCTGAGCCGTGAGCCGTCGGCCTTGGACTGCCCGACCTCGTTGTAGAGCGCGCAGTTGTAGGCGAGATCGATGGTGGAGGGGTCACGACCGATTCGTTCGGCTTCGGCGAAGAGCACGTCGCGGCGGGCCGCATACGACTCGACCGTATCCATGCGGAACTTCGGGTTGCTGCCGAAGGGATACCACCCGTTGCCGAGCGCTGCCGCGCGCCGGATGGCGGGCATCGACTCGCCGCCGATCCAGACGGGAGGGTGCGGGTACTGCACCGGTTTCGGATCACAGGCAACCCCTTCGAACGAGATGAACTCGCCGTCGAAATCGGCTCGTCCCTGTGTCCACAACGCCAGCATCACGCTGATGTACTCGTCGGTGACCTTCCCCCGCTGCTCGAAGGGCTCGATGTTCAGCGCCTCGAACTCCTCACGCATCCAACCGGCGCCGCACCCCACCACGACCCGGCCGCCCGAGAGCTTGTCGGTGGTGGCCAACGACTTGGCCATGAACAGCGGGTTCCGATGCGGCACCACGATGACCGAGGTGAGGAGACGGATACGAGTGGTGACCGCAGCCAGCCACGCCAACAACGTGAACTGCTCCATGCAGTCGGTACTACCGTCGGCGGTCCAGGCGAACTCGCCGGTTTCGCTGTACGGGTAGTTCGCCCCGATGGTTTGCGGAACGACGATGTGGTCGGCCACGGTGAGCACGTCGAACCCAAGGTTCTCAGCGGCCCGAGCCAAGGTGCGGCAATCCGTCGGATTCGCCAACGGGCCTCGGAACGGTGCACTCAGTCCGAACTGGATCATCAGACGACCTTTCGTTTCTTGAGATCCTCGATGCGGTCGGCATCGATGCCGAGCTCGGCGAGGATCGAGTCGGTTTGTTCGCCGAGCGATGGTGCCGACGTGCGGACACCTCGTCCGCCGAGACCATCGCCGAAGGTCAGCGGTTGCCCGACCACGGCGGCGTGCGGACGGGCCGGGTGTTCGATGGGCTGGGCCATGCCCAACGCCTGGACCTGTGGGTGGGCGAACGTTTCTCCGAGGTCGAGCACCGGTCCGGCGGGCACGCCGACAGCAAGAAACGCGTCGATCCACTCCGCGGCCGGTCGCCGCCTCGTCACCTCGGCGATCATGTCGTTCACTTCCTCACGACGTTTCCGACGTGAGCCCGGCTTGGCGAAGCGCTCATCGTCCGCCCATTCGGCGTGGCCCAACACCGTGCAGACCGAACGGAAGTGCGCGTTCGTGCCCGGCGCCAGGTTGAACACGCCGTCGGATGCAGGGAAGGTGCCCATCGGCACGCCGGTCGGATGGTGGTTGCCCTGTTGGCCGGGTACCTCGCCCTCGATCAGCACACGCGCCGCCTGGAAGTCCATCATGGCGATGAGGGCTTCGAGCAGCGACGTCCTGACCCACGATCCGGCACCGGTGCGATCTCGTCGGATGATGGCCAGCAGAATGCCGAACGACAGGTACACACCCGCCGAGCTGTCCGCCACCGCGTGCCCCGAGCGCACGGGGCCCTGGCCCGGCAGCCCGGTGACCGACATCAGGCCGGCCATCCCCTGAGCGACTTGGTCGTAGCCCGGTCGATGCGCCCAAGGGCCAACCTGCCCGAATCCGGAAATGCTGGCGTACACCAACCTGGGGTTGATCGCTTGCAGCGCCTCCCAGTGGAGGCCGAGCCGTTCGGTCACGCCGGGAGCGAAGTTCTCGACGACGACGTCGGCCCGTCGGACGAGATCCAGAAACAACGCATGGCCGTCGGGGGACTTCAGGTCGAGCGTGAGTGACTCGTTGTTGCGGCGGAGGTTCTGGAAGTCCGAACCCAGGCGGCTCCCGAGCAGACCCTCGCCGCCGTCATCGGCCGGCCGCTCGATGGTGATGACTCTCGCTCCCCAGTCCGCGAGCTGTCGTACCGCGGTGGGCCCCGCCCGAAACGCCGTGAGGTCGAGCACCAGCAAATGGTCGAGTGGCAGCACCTGGTCGAGTGGCAGCAACTGGTCGACTGGCAGGACGTCTTGCCGGGCCGGGTCGCCGGTCATGCGTCGGGGGCCGCGCCCCGCACCACGAAATCCGCCTGTTCCTCCAGGGCCTTCACCGTCGCCAGGACGTCCTCGGCGCCGAAACCGTTGTCGCGGTAATGGTTCAGCAGCGACTTGGTGTGCTCCCCCATCGGGACGGGAACCTGCAGCTCGCGGGCCAGATCGACGGCAAGGCCGATGTCCTTGCTCGCAAGCGTGTTGTTGAACGTTGGCGCCAGCCGATCCCGAAGGATTGCCCGTGTGCCGCCGTCCCACACGAAGCTTGCGCCACTGCTGGCCTGGACCACTTCACGCAGGATCTTGGGGTCGACGCCCGCCTTGGCGCCGAGCAGGAGCGCCTCGGTCGTGGCCAGCATGTTGGTGAATGCCAGCATGTTGTTGATGACCTTGACCACGTTGCCGGCCCCGACATCGCCACAGTGCACCACCTTCGCGGCGAAGGTGGCCAAGATCGGTTCGAAGGCCTCGAACACCTCGAGCGGACCACCCACCATCACGGCGAGCGTGCCCTTGCGCGCCCCGCCGACTCCGCCCGACACGGGTGCGTCGAGGAACGAGAACCCCCGCTCGGTCGCTTCGGCTGCGAGGCGTCGGCTCACCGCCGGTGAGCTGGTCGTCAGGTCGAGGATGACGGCGCCCGGCGACATGGTCTCGAACAATCCCCCGGGGCCGGCGACGATGGCCTCGACATCAGCGGGCATCGGCAAGGACAGAAGCACCGCTTCGGCTCCGTCGGCCGCCTCTCCGGGAGACGCACACCGTCTCCCGCCTGCCTCCACCAGCGGGGCGATGGACGCAGGTTGCAGGTCGTAGACCCCGACGTCGTGCCCGGCTGCGATGACATGACCGGCCATGGGCCCGCCCATGTTGCCGACACCGATGAATCCCAGTCGCATCACAGTTCTCCCTCTTGCCGTCCCCCGGCTCGCTTCGTCGATCGTACGCGACCCTGCTGCTCGGACCCGAATCAGCGGGTCACGACCCGGCGCGAACTCGCCTCCTCAACTGTCGTGTGGGCGCTGTCGTGACTAGGGTTGCCGGCAGAACACAATCGTGCCATTTGGGGGCCAGGACATGACGAACGAGAACAACGAAGCTGCAGACCTACGACGTAGTGGTGGCCGGCGCCGGATTTGCCGGCCTGTACCTGCTCCATCGGCTACGCAAGCAGGGCCTGCGGGCAAGAGCCTTCGAAACCGGCTCCGATGTTGGCGGTACCTGGTTCTGGAACCGTTACCCGGGCGCCCGCTGCGACGTCCAGTCGGTCGACTATTCCTACAGCTTCGACCCCGAGCTCGAAGTCGAGTGGACCTGGTCCGAGAAGTACGCAACGCAGCCCGAAATTCTCCGCTACCTCCAGCATGTTGCGGACAAGCACGATCTCCGTCGCGACATCTCGTTCAACGCGAAGATCGAGTCGGCCGAGTGGGATGCCGCCGAACGGCTGTGGCACCTGACACACCAGCGCAGGCGACGACATCACTGCTCGGTACTACGTCATGGCGACGGGGTGTCTGTCGGTTCCGAAGGATGTCGACATCCAGGGCGCCACCAACTTCAAGGGCGAGTCCTACTTCACCTCCAGCTGGCCCCATGACGGCGTCGATCTCACCGGCAAGCGAGTGGGGGTCATCGGCACCGGTTCGTCCGCCATCCAGTCGATCCCCATCATGGCCGAACAAGCACAGACCCTGACCGTCTTCCAGCGGACCCCCAACTTCTCCATGCCCGCCTTCAACGGACCAATCCCCGCGGAGAAGCAAGCCGCCATCAGCGGCCGCACCGCCGAGTATCGCGAAGAAGCCAAGTGGACCCAGGGTGGTGTGCCGGGCGAGATCTCCACCACCAGCGCGCTCGCCGTCTCCGACGAGGAGCGCAACAGCATCCTCGAGGCCGCGTGGGCCAAGGGCGACCTGTTCGCCATCCTCACTGCCTTCTCCGACACCGGCGTCAACGAAGCGGCCAACGCGACCGCATCCGAATTCCTTCGGAACAAGATCCGCTCGATCGTCCAACGACCCCGAGACCGCCGAGACCTTGTGCCCCAAGGACTATCCGTTCGGCACCAAGCGGCCGTGTCTCGACAGCGGCTACTTCGAAACGTTCAATCGCCCCAACGTCCGTCTCATCGATCTCCGCAAGACCCCTCTGAAGACCATCACCGAGACCGGCATCGACACTGTGGCTCGACGCACCGCCGAGTCGCTCGAGTTCGACGTCATCGTGTTCGCCACCGGATTCGACGCGATGACCGGGGCCATTGTGGGAGTCGATGTCTAGGGCCGAGACGGAAGATCGCTGGCCGACAAGTGGGCCGATGGCCCCAAGACCTACCTCGGGCTGATGATCGAAGGCTTCCCCAACTTCTTCACCGTCACCGGACCCGGCAGCCCTTCGGTGCTGTCGAACATGGCCGTCTCGATCGAGCAGCACGTCGACTGGATCTGCGACACCATCGATCGGCTCAAAGCCGACGGGTTCGACACCATCGAACCGACCGTGACGGCGGAGAACGGCTGGGTCCAGTTCGTCAACGACGCCGGCGACATCACCCTCTTCCCCAAGGCCGACTCGTGGTACATGGGTGCCAACGTTCCGGGTAAGCCACGGGTCTTCCTGCCGTTCGTGGGTGGGGTCGGCACCTACCGCCGGACCTGCGACGAGGTCGTCGAGCGTGAGTACCTCGGCTTCCGGCGCACCGGGGCGAACAACGAGGTCGAGGTCGACGGCATCATTCGGCCGCTGCAGCCCGACGTCATGTTCCTGCTGGAGGCCATGGCCGCAATGGACCTGCCCGACCTTGTCGACATGAGTCCTGACGAAGCACGCGCCTTCATGGCCGTCGGTAACGAGGCCCGCCCACCCGGACCTGAGGTCGGTGAACGAGTCATCGGCACCTTCCCAGGCGCGGCCGGAGATCTCACCTACTGCTTGTACCGGCCGGCGACCCCCGGGCCGCATCCTGTGGTCGTCTACTACCACGGCGGAGGTTGGGTCCTGGGCGACGCGGTGTCCGACGATCCATTCTGCCGCGACCTCTGCAATCGGGCCGACGCCATCATCGTCTCGGTCGACTACCGACATGCTCCCGAGGCTCGCTTCCCGGCGGCGGTCGACGATGCGTTCGCCGCACTCCAGTGGGTGGCCGCCAACGCTGCGGCGCTCGGCGGCACGGACGCTCCTGTCGCCGTCTGTGGCTGGAGCGCCGGAGGCAACCTGGCGGCCGTGGTCTGCCAGATGGCCGCTGCGGCCGGCGGACCGGTCATCACCGGTCAGGTGCTGATCACGCCGGTCACCGACTGCGACATGACCCGCGGTTCCTACCAGTCCAACGGCGCCGACTTCGTGCTGACCGCCGACCTGATGAAGTGGTTCTGGGATCACTACGCCGATGAGACCGAGCGGCTCGACCCCAAGGCATCGCCGCTACGGGCGAACGACCTGAGCGGACTCCCGCCTGCGTTGATCGTCACCTCCGAGTTCGATCCACTCCGCGACGAGGGTATGGCGTACGCCGCGGCGCTGACCGCCGCCGGGGTCGAGTGCCGCAACCTCCAGGCACGCGGTCACCTGCACACCAGCATCCACGCCGTCGACATCATCATCAGCGGGGGGCCGGTCCGAGCCGAGATCGCTGCCGCGCTGAAGAATTTCTTCGGCGCAACGATCCCGGCCTGACACCGGGCTCGTAGGTCGGTGGGCTACTGCAGGTCGAAGCCCTCGTAGCCCTTCTCGGCGACCTCGTTGATCACCTTGACGAACTTCGGGAACGCCGCCGTTGTAGACGAAGTAGCGGATCTTGCCCTCCTCGTGGCCTTCGACGTTGGAGTTGTAGCCGGTGAACCAGCTCTTGGCCTTGCGCATCAGCACCATGCTGTACATGTCGGCGACGTGGGCCGTCCACTCTTCCTCGGCCTGAGGCGTCGCCTCGACACGGTGATAGCCCTTGTCCCAGACGTGCTCGAGAAGATCGGTGGTCCAGTTCACGCAGGTCTCGATGCCCCGCGGGAAGTTCGACGAGGCCGACCCACTCTGAGGTCCGGCCAACATGAAGAGGTTGGGGAACCCCGCAATCGGACGCCCCGAGGTAGGTGGTCGGCCCCTCGTTCCAGCGGTCACGAAGCTTCTCTCCACCGACACCCTGGATGTCGATGCGATCGAAGGCGCCGGTGATGGCATCGAAGCCGGTGGCGTAGACGATGATGTCGAACTCGTACTCGGCCTCGGTCGTCTTGATGCCGGTCGGCGTGATCCGCTCGATGGGCGTCTCGGTGATGTCGATCAGTTCGACGTTGTCCTGGTTGTAGACCTCGAAATAGTTGGTCTCCATCGGCACGCGCTGGACACCGAAGCCGTGATCTCGCGGGATGAGCTTCTCGGCCACCACCGGGTCCTTGACCCGCTGGCGGATGCGGTCGGCGATGTACTCGGAGAACTCGGCGTTGGCATCGTCATCGACGAAGATCTCGGTGAAGTTCTGCAGCCAGATGCCGAATCCGGGTTCGTCGTAGAGCTTGTCCCAGAACTCGATGCGCTCTTCACGACTGAGGTTGTAGAAACCTCGACGGTCGGGCCGGTGTTCGAACCCACCGGGGGTCTTGGCGCAGTTGGCGAAGATCTCGTCGTAGCGGGCTCGGATCTCGGCCATCTCCTCGTCGGAGATCGGACCGTTGTTGAGCGGAGCGCTCCAGTTGGGGCGACGCTGGAACACCTTCAGGGACCCGACCTTGGGCCCGATGTCGCCGATGACCTGGATGCCGGTGGCACCGGTACCGATGACAGCGACCCGCTTGCCCGCCAGATCGACCGGCTCCTTGGGCCAGTGGAACGTGTGCCATGACTGGCCCTTGAAGGAATCCATACCCTCGAGGCGCGGTGGCGTCGGGGCCGACAGGAGCCCGACGCCGGTGATGACGAAGCGGGTGGTGACTTCACGCCCGTCGCCGATCTTCAGACGCCACAAATCGTTGGCCTCGTCCCAGACCATGGACTCGATCGGCGAGTTGAACTGCATGTACTTGCGGAGGTCGAACTTGTCGGCGACGAAGTTGAGGTAGCGGAGGTTCTCGGGTTGGCCGGAGAATCGCTCCTTCCAATGCCACTCGTCGAGCACTTCCTTCGAGAAGGAATAGCCGTAGGTGTAGCTCTCGGAGTCGAATCGGGCGCCCGGGTAGCGATTCCAGAACCAGGTGCCGCCGAGGTCCTCGCCGGCCTCGAGCACGGTGGCGTTGACGCCGAGGTCGGCGAGCCGCTTGATCTGGTAGATGCCGGCGACACCTGCACCGACGACGACCACCTCGTACTGCGGTAGTTCGCCGTCGCCTTGGGTTTGCGATGCCTCCAGCAATGCTTGGTCGGTCATGACTCGTCTCCTCGTTGGGCGTTCGATCGCGGTACTACGGATGTCCTGTTGGTACCATCTGCTGTTCGAGTACAGAGTAGACGCGGCCCAAGGCGTGATCCCAACCTACCGTAGGGACCTTCGTCACTTTCTCACAGAGCGGGTTGCGCGAACTTGAGCTGGCAGTCAGGGGAAGAAGAGTCCTGGTAGACAGGGGCGGTGTCCTCTGCCTCGCTCCATGCCCGCAACCTCTCGCTGACGCTCGGCGACGCGGTGTTGTTGGACGACCTCGACATGCAGCTCGCACCCGGTTGGCGCGTCGGCTTGGTAGGTCCGAACGGTGCCGGCAAATCGACCCTGTTGCGGGTGCTGGCCGGTCTGCAGCATCTCGACAGCGGCTACGGTGGCCTTGAGTCCGCCGGACGCAACCGTCGGCTACCTGCCACAAGAGCCCGACCGCAGTGAGCACGAGACGGTCGACGACTTCCTGGGTCGACGCACCGGGGTGGCGGCAGCGACCGAAGAGTTCGAGGCCGCCACATCGGCCATGGCCGCAGGCGAACCGGACGCCGACGACCGCTACTCCTCCGCATTGGAACGGTGGCTGGCGCTGGGTGCTGCCGACCTCGATGCTCGCATCGGCCCCGTCTGGGCCGACCTCGGGCTGGCACCCCGCCTGCGTAGCCAAACGATGTCCACTCTGTCGGGCGGCGAGGCGGCGCGAGTCGGACTCGCCGCGCTGCTTCTCGCGCAGTTCGACATCTTCCTGCTCGACGAGCCGACGAACGATCTCGACCTCGACGGCCTGGCCCGTCTGGAGGCTTGGGTGGCGGCAGCGAGCAGTCCCCTACTCCTGGTGAGCCACGATCGGGAATTCTTACGTCGCACCGTCACGCACGTTGCCGAGCTCGACGACTATCGGCACCAGCTCGCCGTGTTCGCCGGCGGTTGGGATGCGTTCCTGGCCGAACGAGAGGTTGCAGCTCGACACGCCCAGGAGCGCTACGACGCATTCGCCGACAAGAAGTCAACGCTCCTCGGGCGGGCGCAGCGGGAACGGGAGTGGTCATCCCAGGGAGTGAGCAAGGCCAAGAAGAAGGGCGACGACAACGACAAGAACATCAAGTCCTTCAAGTTGAACTCGAGCGAGCAACTCGCCGGCAAGGCGGCGCGCACCGAACGAGCTATCGAACGACTTGATGTCATCGACAAACCTCGCGAGGCGTGGCAGCTTCGGCTCAGCTTCGGAGAGACCGCCCGCAGCGGCGACGTTGTCGTCCGGTTGCACGGGGCGGTTGCGCACAACGGCGACTTCACCCTCGGACCGGTCGATCTGACGGTCAACGCCGGCGAGCGCATCGCCATCGTCGGCCACAACGGCGCAGGCAAGAGCACGTTGCTCGATCTGATACTGGGGCGCCGCGCCCTCGACGAGGGCACGCGCTGGTTCGGACCGGGCGTCGTCGTCGGAGAGCTGGAACAACGGCGACTGCAGTTGTCGGAGGAGCATTCGCTCCTTCGTTCGTTCATGGAGACCACCGCCCTCGATCGCTCGGAGGCCCGAACCCTGCTGGCGAAGTTCGGACTGGGGGCGACCGAGGTGGAGCGTCCGACGGTCTCCTTGTCGCCCGGCGAGCGGACCCGGGCCGTCCTGGCCGTACTGATGGCCAAGGGCACCAATTGTCTCATCCTCGACGAGCCGACCAACCACCTCGACCTCGCCGCCATCGAACAGCTCGAGGTTGCCCTGGACGCCTTCGCAGGCACGGTCTTGATCATCACCCACGACCGAGCGCTTCTGGAAGCCGTCAACCTGACCCGCACGATCACGGTCGATGCGGGTCAGGTCTCGGGCTGAGCCCTGGTTCGCTCGGTCAGCGAAGTTCGACCCCGGCAAGTTCGCCGTCGGCTCGCCACTCGTCGAGCAGTTGAATGAACTTGATCGGTCCCTCGACGTAGGTGCCGGCGAAGAAGCCCAGTGGGTTCCCCAGCTTGCCTTCGTTGTTGTAGTAGCCGGGCGTGCACTCGGTGTAGAAGCGAGTGCCCATGGCGGCTGCTCGGCGGATTTCGGCCACCCAGGCATCCTCGGCCTCGACGGTCGTCTCGATGACTTCGGCGCCGCGCTCACGTGCCTGGGTCATCATGTAGGTGACGTGCTTGGCTTGTTCGTTCAGCGCGTGGGGCACGCTCACCGTTACCGCCGTCTGGGTGAAGCCCAAGAAGAAGCAGTTCGGGAATCCGTTGGTCTGCAGCCCGTGGAAGGTGCGGAGGCCCTCGCCCCACTTCTCGGACAAGGAGACGCCGTTGCGGCCGACGATGTCGTAGCCGGCGCGGCGGGTGTAGGTGGTGCCGACCTCGAAGCCGGTGGCGAACACGAGGCAGTCGACCTCGTATTCGGTGCCGTCGACGACCACGCCGTTCTCGGTGAGCTGTTGGACACCCTTGCCGTCAGTGTCGACGAGCGTGACGTTCGGTCGGTTGAAGGTGGGCAGGTACTCGTCGTGGAAGCAGGGCCGTTTGCAGAACTGGCGGTACCACGGCTTCAGCTTCTCGGCCGTTGCCGGGTCCTTGACGATCTCGTCGACTCGGCTGCGGACCTGGTTCATCTTGCGATAATCGGAAAGTTCCATCAGCTCGGCCCGCTCGGCGCCACTGAGGCGGCGGCCAAGCTCGCGTGACGCCTGCTTGGCCACGATGCCCGTGAGATTCCGGAAGATGTCGGTCCAGCCGTCCTTCACCATGTCTTCTTCGACGTCGGCGCCGGACACGACGAGGTTGAAGTTGTCCATCCGCTCCTGTTGCCAGCCTGGCTTGAGGGACTTGGCCCACTCTTGATCGGTCTCACGGTTGTTGCGGACATCGACCGAGGACGGGGTGCGCTGGAAGACGAACAGTTGCTTGGCCGAGGCGCCGAGGTGAGGGATGCACTGCACCGCCGTCGCCCCGGTTCCGATGATGCCGACCACCTTGTCGGAGAGGTTGTCGAGGTTGCCGGTGGAGTCACCGCCGGTGTACTCGTAGTCCCATCGGCTGGTGTGGAAGGTGTAGCCCTTGAACTCGTTGATGCCCGGGATTCCCGGCAGCTTGGGCCGGTTGAGCGGCCCGTTGGCCATGGCGATGAACTGGGTGCGGAACTCGTCGCCACGGTCGGTCTTGACGATCCAGCGGCTGGCCGCTTCGTCCCAGTTCAGCTCGGTGATGCCGGTCTGGAACAGCGCATCTTCGTAGAGGTTGAAGTGGCGAGCGATCGCCTTGGAGTGCTCGAAGATCTCCGGGGCGAACGGGTACTTGGTCTTGGGGACGACGCCCATCTCCTCGAGCAACGGCAGGTAGACGTAGGACTCGACGTCGCACGCTGCGCCCGGGTACCGGTTCCAATACCACGTACCGCCGACGTCGCCCGCCTTCTCGACCAAGCGGATACTGGCGTAACCGGCTTCTCGCAGCCTGGCACCCATGAGCAGGCCGCCGAATCCGCCACCGACGATGGTCACTTCGACTTCGTCGAAGATGGGATCCCGGGTGAAGCCGGGCTCGACGTACGGATCCTCGATGTACCGGGAGAACTCGGCGGTGACCTCGACGTACTGCTCGTTGGCGTCGTCACGCAGTCGCTTGTCGCGCTCGCTCAGGTAGCGGTCCTTGATCTCCGAGGGATCGAATCCGAGTTGTTCGGCCGTCCAGCCGAGCTTTCCGATGAGTTCAGCGCCTACGTCGGTGGCAGTCATGCAGTCCCCTGTCCAGGATCGAGTACCCGGACAGCGTAGACGAGAGTCGTTAGGCTTTCGAATGGATCGTCCGCCGCGTCCACCAGCCAAGACCCTTGGCTGCCAGTCACCTAACGTTGATCCATGCACCTCCAGACTTCGCTGCACATCAATGCCCCCATCGAGCGGGTGTGGGAACTGACACTCGACGTCGAGTCCTGGCCGCGGCTGACACCGACGGTCACCAAGGTCGAGCGCCTCGACACGGGCCCGCTCGTCGTCGGCAGCAGGGCCCGCGTCAAGCAACCGGCACAGAGGGCCAAGGTGTGGACCGTCACCGAGCTCGAGGCCGGCCGCCGCTTCGCATGGACGACCTCGGCGTTCGGAGGATCGATGACCGGCGCTCACGATCTCACCCCGGACGGCGGTGGCACCGCCAATACGCTGACCATCGAACTGGACGGGCCGTTCGCCGGCCTCGTCGGCATGCTCTTCGGCCGGACCATTCGCAAGGCAATCGAGACCGAGAACAAGGGATTCAAGACGGCAGCTGAGTCTCGGCCGGGGTCCTGACGCTCGACCGGCAGGTCGCCAGGCCGCTTTGTTAGGTTGAGGCCCATGGACATCTCGTGTGCCTTCCCGCCCATGGCAGACACTCCGGCTCACATCGAGCTCGCCGAACGGCTCGGCTTCCATCGGGCATGGGTGTTCGACACTCCGACGTTGCAGCTCGACGTGTGGATGACACTGGCGCTCGCCGCCCAGCGCACCTCGCGCATCGGGCTGGGCCCCGGCGTGCTCATCCCCAGCCTGCGCCACCCGATGGTCACCGCCAGCGCCATCGCTCACCTCTCATTGCTTGCTCCCGGTCGCGTCGAGATCGGTGTCGGCGCCGGCTTCACCGGCCGCAACGCCATGGGTCAGCGGGGTCTGAAGTGGTCGACGGTCGCGGACTACGTCGCGACGGTCCAACGGCTGCTGGCCGGAGACACCGTCGAGGTCGAAGGGGCAAAGACTCGCATGTTGCACTGGCCCGGTCAGGCACCGGATCGTCCGGTGGACGTTCCCTGGCGCTTGGCTGTCGGTGGACCCAAGGGCATGGAAGCAGCGAAAGGACTTGGTGCTGCCATCTTCGTGAGTCGCCCTTCGGCCGGCGACGACTACCGCGCCTTCCCCGGCGTGACTGCCATGGTCAGCGGGGCTGTGCTCGACGAAGGCGAGGCCGTCAACTCACCTCGCTCCTTGGCGACGGCCGGGCCCGGTGTTGCGATTCTCTATCATCTCGCTCTGGAGCGCCGCGACGGCTCGGTGGTGAATCTGCCGAACGGTGATCGCTTCCTCGAGTTGGTCGAGTCGGTTCCTCCGGATGTGCGCCACCTGACCACCCACGAGGGTCATCTCTCCCAGCTCAATGTCATCGATCGACAGGTGCTCGATGCCGAGGCCATGAAGCGGTCGGCGCTCCTCTGTACAGCCGGGCAGGTCCCGTCATGGGCCCAGCAGTACGCCGCCATGGGCGTGACCGAGCTGACGTACGAACCCATGGGCGACATCCCCGACGCGCTGACACGCTTCGCCGCAGCCATGGGACTGGTTTGAGGAAGGGACTGGGTTTGATCGTTTCGCCTGCCGCCCTGTCCGTGGTCCTGGCCGACATCACCACGCTCGACGTCGACGTCATCGTCAACGCGGCCAACTCGTCGCTTCTCGGAGGCGGTGGCGTCGATGGAGCGATTCACCGCGCCGCCGGCCCGGAGTTGCTGCATCATTGTCGGCTCCTCGGCGGCTGCCGCACGGGAGAGGCCAAGCTCACTCCCGGGTTCGGGCTCACCGCCCGTTGGATCGTCCATGCCGTCGGTCCGATCTGGCAGGGTGGCCACCTGGGTGAGCCAGAACTGCTCGCCTCCTGCTACCGAAACGCTCTCGAGTTGGCGCATTCGGTCGGCGCCCAAAGCATCGCCTTCCCCGCCATCTCGACCGGCGTGTACGGCTACCCCCAAGCACAGGCAGCCGAGATCGCCGTAGCAACGGTTCGGCCATCGGACCGGGTGCCCGTGGTCGTATTCGTGTGCTTCGATGCTCCGACCAAGCGCCTCTACGACGACCTTCTCCTCCTGTCACCCACCCAACCTCCGGCTGGAACCGTCACCACCAACGAACCTCCGGCTGGAAGCGTCGGAAACCGACGCCTGGAGCCGGAGGTTCGGGAGAAGCGACGCCTGGAGCCGGAGGTTCGGGGCGCGGTTCACGAGTAGGGTCGGCGAATGGCAGTTCGCGGATTCGATCATCTGGCCATCACCGCACGAGACGTGCCTCGTACCGTCGAGTTCTACCGGGACCTCGTCGGGGCCGAGGTGCTCTATCTCGACAAGTTCAACGACCGCGGCTTCCCGATCGTCACCTTGGTCGTCGGAGCCAATCGGATCAACGTGCACCCATCCCCGCCCCGGGTCGATCTGGTCGCCGAGCATCCGACGCCGGGATCGGTCGATCTCTGCTTCCGCTGGGACGGACCGATCGACGACGCAGTTGCCCTTCTGCAGTCGAGGGCGCTGCCGATTGTCGAAGGGCCCGCGTTCAGGATCGCCTCCGACGGTTCCAAGGGAACCTCTGTGTACACCCGTGATCCCGATGGCAACCTGATCGAGTTTCTGACAACCGACTGAGCCCCGTGTCAGCTCGATCGTCAGCTGCGATCGAGCAGGGCCGTCAGCGCGTCGTTGTACGCGGCGGGTGCCTCGAAGTAGGGCGAGTGTCCGGCTCCGGCGATTTCTCGATACTCGGCTCCGAGGACCGTGGCAACGTGCCGCAACATGGCTGCCGGGAAGATCGAATCCTCCTCGCCCGCGATCACATGCAGCGGAACCCCGAGCGCCGTGAGCGAGGCAGGGTCGATCGTCGCTGAAACAACTTTGGCCACTTCGGCCATCGGTGGTCGATGGAAGCTCCCGAGTTGTTGGTAAAGGAACGCCAGGTCGGGCCGGGTGCGCTGGGTCGTCTCGCCGAGCGCCGCGTGGGTTGCGATGCGCACCGGGCCGGGCCGAGTGAGTCCACGGAACGTGGCGAAGAAGGCTCGAAGCTCGTCTGTCCATACGCCGCCCGGCGTGTCGGAAAGCGTCAGTGACCGCACCTGGTCGGGGTGAGCAATCGCATACCCGGATACCCACCAGCCGCCCATCGACTGACCGACCAGGTGCACCGGCTCGGCGACCCCGACCGCTTCGAGCACCGCGGCGAGATCTCCCACCGCCTGATCCACGGTCAGCACACCCGAGTTACAGGTCGAGTTCCCGAACCCTCGGCTGTCCCAGGTCAACACGCGGTAGTTCGGTGACAGTGCAAGTACCTGGTGGTACCAGACCGCGTGGCTGCCACCGGCTCCATGGGTGAGAACAACGACGGGTCGGTCGTCGCCACCATCGGCCACCACCCACTCGTAGTAGATCGATTCACCGTCCCGCTCGACCCGACCGACCACCAACACCGGTCGGTCATCGACCTTGGACGGAAACGCAGACGCGGGCGCTGGGGACTCAGACGATTCGTTCACCCCAAGATCGTAGATCGATCACCGCCCAACCTCCGGCTCCAGGCGTCGCACCTCTCGAACCTCCGGCCCCAGACGTCGGCTTCCGACGCTTCCAGCCGGAGGTTGGGCGAGGGCGACGCCCTGAGCCGGAGGTTGGGTGAGGCGGGTCCGAGTTGGGTGGGGCAGGATGGTCCGATGAGCGCTCACTTGGATGCCCACGAGTACGCAGCCCCGATGGCGAAGGAGGCGACTGGACCGTTGGTGGGTCTGCGAATTCTGGATCTCACCCACGCCTTGGCCGGACCGTATGCCGGCATGTACCTCGCCGACCTCGGAGCCGACGTCATCAAGATCGAACCGCCGGGCGGCGAGATGGTCCGGTTCATCGGACCTTTCACCCGCGACGACGAAGACCGCTTCTATTCGTCCCGGTACGCCTCGCGCAACCGGAACAAGCGGTCGATCGCCCTGGACCTGCACGACGCGGAGGACCGCGAGGTGTTCTTCCAACTGGTCGAGACGGCCGACGGCCTGCTCGAGAATCATCGTGGTGGGGTACTCGACCGACTAGGGGTCGGTTACGAGGCCTGCCATGCCCGGAATCCCCAGTTGGTCTACGCCGCCGTTCGCGGCTTCGGTGACGCCCGCACCGGCGCCAGTCCGTATGCCGACTGGCCTGCCTTCGACCCGATTGCTCAGGCCATGGGCGGCATCGTCGCCGCCACCGGTGCCGACAAGGACAACATCATGCGGTGCGGGCCACCGATCGGCGACACCGTGCCGGGCGTCATGGCCGCACTCGGCATGGTCTCGGCGATCCACCATGCCAAGAACACCGGCGTCGGCCAGTTCCTGGACGTGGCCATGGTCGACGCCATGATGTCGATCTCCATCGAGAGCCTGACGCAGTGGAGCTACATCGGTCGGCCGCAAGCGCCGTCCGGCAACTCGGTGGATGGCAACGTCCCGTTCGACATCTTCATGACGGCGGACGGCCACTGCGCGATCGCCGCGCCAACTCCCAAACAGTTCGCGTTCCTGTGCCAGGCCATCGGCCGCCCCGATCTCGCCACCGATGAGCGGACGGCCGACATGCGACAGCGGGTGAAGAACCGTTCGCTGGTCGACGAGGCAATCGCCGGCTGGGCCGCAACGCATACCAACGCAGAGATCCTCGAGTGCCTGGGCGGCTCCGTCCCCGTCGGCCCGGTCTTCGAACCGGCCGATTGGGTGCACGATCCGCACGTCGCTGCCCGCGAGATGTTGGTACGAGTCGACCACGAACACCATCGGCCGACCGTGCAGCCCAACTGTCCGATCCGCTTCACCGAAACCCCCGCCGGGATCTATCGCCGCCCGGCCAAGTTGGACGAGCACGGCCCGGAGATCCGAGCCGAACTCTCCGCCCGTCAGCGCTGAACCCCAGCGCCGAACCTGCTAAGCATGTCCGATGAACGCTGATGAAGTCGTCAAGAAATTCATGGGTTCCTTCGCCGACAAGGACCTCGACACCATTCTCTCCTTCGTCTCCGAAGATGTCTTCTACGACAATGTGCCCATCGGCGACATGACGGGCAAAGCGGCCATGCGAGCGTTCCTCGCCCCTATGGTCGGCGGTAGCGGGCCGGTCGAGTTCGAGATCCACCGCCAAGCTGCCACGGGCAACGTGGTCTTCAACGAGCGCACCGACAAGATGGTGATGAAGGGCAAGGACATCGCGATCGCTGTCACCGGCGTCTTCGAGGTCAACGATGAAGGCCTCATCACGTTCTGGCGTGACTACTTCGACAACGGGATGTTCATGCAGCAGCTGCGAGGTTGAACCAATGCCCTACGTAGAGAACCGAGTCGTCCATGACGCCGACGCACACATCATGGAGACGCCCGACTGGCTCGACCCCTACCTCGACCCCGGGGTGAGCGAGCGACTTCCCCAACGCCACTTCGTCGGTGGAGTCGGCGGCACCAACGGTGTCGAGGAGCAGCGCTTCTTCGAGCGCATGCACGCGCAGCAGGCCGATCCCACCTACCGGGCGCAGGACGATGAGCTGCTCATGATCCGGAAGAACTGGGACGCCCCCGGCTCCTTCCTCAACGCCGACCGCCCCGCGGTTCTCGACGGGCTCGGATTCCAGAGCCAACTGATCTTCAACACGTTCGACAGCGGCTACATCAACGGGCTCGAGCACGGCAACGACCCGATGTTGGCCTACGCCGTCGCCCGCGCCCACAACCGGGCCATGCTCGACTTCACCTCGATCGACGCGCGCCTGCTGGCCACCTGTTACGTGCCCCTTGCGAACTTCGACTCGGCTGCGGCCATGGCGGCCGAAGCGGTGGCGGGCGGCGCAGCGGCGCTGCTCGTCCCGTCGAACTGTCCGAAGGGCCACTCCCCCAGTCACGTCGAGTTCGATCGGGTCTGGGCCGTCGCCCAGGAGGCGGGCGTCCCCGTGGTCTTCCACGTCGGCGGCGGCGGTGACCTCATCAACAAGGACTACTTCAAGAACGGGCGGCCCGTCCCGCCCGACTTCCACGGGGGTGCCGAGAACTTCCGTTCGGTCGACTACATGTCGATTCCCGGCCCACCGATGCAGACGCTGGCCACGATGATCATCGACGGCGTGCTCGAGCGCTTCCCGCAGCTCAAGATCGGCGTGATCGAACAGGGCGCCATCTGGCTGCCGGGATGGATGCGCCAGATGGAATCGGCGTTCGATGCCTTCCAGCGTCACGAGGAGCGCCTGCAGGCGCTGAGCCTGCGCCCATCGGAGTACGTGCAGCGCCAGATCCGCGTGACTCCGTACCCCACCGAGGACGTGGGCTGGATCATCGGTCAAGGGGGCGAGGACGTCGTCATGTTCTCCTCGGACTATCCGCATGTCGAGGGCGGGCGACGCCCGATCGAGCGATTCGAGCGGTCGCTCGATGGCGTGTCCGACCTCGCCCGCGAGAAGTTCTACTCGCTCAACATGATGGACCTGATGGGCCGAGTGCTGGTCAGCTGAGGGGACCGGTGAGGTTGGCTCGTTGCGACAGCTCGAGCCAGTCGCCGTCGGGGAGACGGACGAACGAGATGTAGGCGATGTCGCCGAATCGGGTGGGCGGCCGTCCTTCGGCGAAGCCTTTGCGCAAGAACCGGGCGTGCTGCTCCTCGACGTCGAAGACCTGGACGGTGAGGTAGGTGAACCCGGCTGCCCGAGACTCGGTGGTCGGCGGGCGGCTGGGCTGATGGTCAAGCGCGATGAGGGTCTCGCCGATCTGCAACCTGCCCCCAGCCCGCTCGGCCGCCATTGCCGACAGCAACGCCATCGCGGTCTCGTCGATCGAGGACACGGCCAACGTGACTTCGGTGGCCCGGATGCCGTCGTGTCCCATGGGCACGACTTCGACCTCGACCCCGTCTGGATGGACCAGCGACCGAGGGGCGTCGACGTCGGCGGCGATGCGAAGGCGAACCAGACCCGAGTCGCTTCGAGGCAACGGCTCTCTCGAAACGTTCTGCTTCAGCACGCCGCCGTGCATCCCGTACCGATGCTGGTGCACCCCGTCACCCACCTTCAGCAGCTCCTGATAGGCCAAGCCGACATCACCGGCCCAAAACGACTGGCACGCCTCCAGATCGTTCGAGTAGAACCCCACATCGAGGGCAGGCTTGGCGAGGGCGAAGGTCATCCCTCATCTTGGCCCAGGCGTTGGTCCCGCTCCATTCATTCACGAAAAGTCTGTTCGTCACCGCAGGTAGCCTGACCGTGATGAGCACGATCCGTCCCGTCGGTACCGGAAGCGGTGCCACTGCATCGCCCTTCATGCGCACCATTGCCTCGCCCCGGTCGGGCCTCGTTCTGGCCAGCAGCGTCGAGCAGCCGACGGACTGGCCGAGCCTCGAGATCGGCTCGCCCGAGGCCAACCTGGGCCACGCGCTCGGGTGGACCTGCGAGGTCCGGCGGGCCAGCATCGTGCTGCTCAATCCGTTGGGCGAGGGCGTCCTCAAAGCGCCCATGCCCGAGCTCAGTGTCGCGTGGCTCGAGAACGTGCGCCACGACACCAGCTGTGCGGTCTACCTGATCCCGAGCGACGCCGACGCGGGGTTTGCCGAGCTCAGCATCTCGACGGCCGCAGCCAACGCCCCGCTACGAGCCGCAACGGTCCGGACCGCGGTCGCCGAGGACTACGGCAAGGTCGAGACCGTCGGCCGCAACGACCCATGTCCCTGCGGTTCCGGCAAGAAGTTCAAGCGCTGCCACGGCTGATCCCGCCTCGATGCGCCGTCGAGACCGCCCGTAACTGCAAGCCCACCCCACCTCACCCCCGTTCTGCAAGCCCCCGACCCCACCCTCGGGGTGCCTGGTCTTGCAGAACGGGGCTGGGGGGCGTGGAGATTGCAGAACGGGGTCAGTCGTCGCCCCACTGCCGAGGCGCAGCACCTTCCTCACGATCGAAGTAGGTCATGCGGGCGAGCCGCGAGTTCTCGCTCTTGCTCATGTAGCCGGTTGCAAGATGATCGAGGTGGGCAATGGCCCGGCCCATGGGCATCGCCTGGGCGTTGATGGAAGCCTTGCTCACCGTCGTCGGCACCGGCGGCTGATTGACCACTTCGGTCGCCAGCTTCTCGCCGGCAGGAATCAGCGCTTCGTCGTCGGCCACGACCTCGGTGAAGAAGCCGAATCGATCGAGCTGATGGACGTCGTAGGTTCGACCGAGCAACAGCATCTCCTTCGCTCGGTGGGGCCCGACCAGATTCACGAGGGTGGCGTTCGAATGCCACGTGAGGTTGAACCCGATGCTCACCTCGTTGAGCGTGAGCTTGATCGATGGGCTCCCGATGCGGAAGTCGCACGCGGCCGGGAGCACGGCGCCGCCGCCGATCATGTAGCCGTGGCACAACGCGATGGTGATGGCGTTGAGGTTGAGCAACGTGTCGTACATGCGAGCGCCTTGTTTGGAACCGAGCATGTTGTCCAGGCTCGACAGGCGCGGCTGTTTCAGGTCGGCCCCCGAGCAGAGGCTCTTTCCCTCGCCTCGGACGATGACCACCCGCACCTTCGGGTCGTTGTCGAGAGCGAGACATGCCTGATGGACGTCGGCGACCAGCCGGGCGTTGACCGCGTTGTGGACCTCAGGCCGGTTGAGGACAAGATGACGAACAGGACCTTCACCGTCGATGCGTACCGTTTCGAGTTGCATCTGCCCAGTCTCGCAGAGGGCGCCGCGGTCGCCCCAGCCGTCGCCCGATTCCGTCGCCAACGGATCACACCCATTCGGTATCGACGGGACAGCCTGTAAGCGGCGAGACTACGACGCCATCGTCACCCTCATCGAAAGGTCGCCCGTGACCCTGCCCCCAATTTCCGCCTGGGCCCCGCTCCCCAAGGGCACCGCAGCGCAGATCGCCGAAGCAGCAAAGGCGTTGGAGGCCAAAGGATACGCGGGCGCAATTGCGAACCAGGTCTACAGTCCACCATGGTCGGCGTTGGCCATCTCGGCCGCGGCGACGACAGAACTGGGGCTCGAGGCGGGCATCGCCATGGCGTTCGTGCGATCCCCCTTCGAGACGGCCTGTGCCGCGCTCGAACTCGATCGGCTGAGCGAAGGCCGATTCACCCTCGGCCTCGGCACAGCACCCGGACCCTGGACCGAGCAGTACTTCGGCGAGGAGTTCAGCCCGCCGATCGGTCGTTTACGCGAAGTCATCGACATCATCCGGCTCGTCAACGACGCGGCCGTCGCCGGCACCCCCAGCCTTCCCTCCTACGACGGCGACCACTATCAAGTCTCATTCGAAGGCTTGGTCCCGACGTTCGGGCCAAAGGTACGGCGTGTCCCGATCTGGATCGCCTCCCTGCGGGAGAAGCTCTGCGAGCTCGCCGGCGAGTCGGCCGACGGGCTGATCGGTCATCCGATCTGGTCGACCAGTTGGATGTTCGACACGGCGTTACCGGCCATGGAGCGGGGTGCGGCTCGGGCCGGCCGATCCGTTTCGGACCTGCACCTGCAGCTCTGGCTCACCGTGTCGATCGACGACGACCCCGCGGTTGCGGCCAGGCGGGCCCGCGGCAACGTGGCCTTCTACGGCTCCATCCCCTCCTACCGTTCGTACTTCGAGGCGCACGGATTCGGCGATCTGAACGACACCCTGGCCGAGGCCCGGCGTTCGCTCCCCCTCGACCAGTGTCTCGATCTTGTGCCCCTCGAAGCGGCCCGGACCTTCGCGGTGTGCGGCACGGCCGATGAGGTCGGACAACAACTCGAGCGTCTGATGGAGCGGTCGCAATCGGTCTGTGTGAAGCCGCCGACGTGGTGCGTCGAGCCCGACGACATGGCCGGCCAACACCAGCGCATCGAGCACGTCCTGTTTGCTCGATGAGCGTCACCGATGCGCTCGTCGCCGGACTTGCCGCGTTCGTCGCCGGCCTCATCAACGCCATCGCCGGCGGCGGAACGCTCGTATCGTTCCCGGCCTTGGTTGCGTTGGGGGTCCCCGCAGTCAGTGCCAACGTGACCAACACGGTGGCCCTGGTCCCGGGCTATCTCGGCGGGGCCTACGCCCAGCGAAGGGACCTGGTCACCTACTTCGCCACGTTGAAAGGCCTGATCATCGTCTCGGCGGCGGGTGGCCTGATCGGTTCGATCCTGTTGGTCAACTCGCCCGAGCGGCTGTTCAGGAACCTGGTGCCCTTCCTCATCATCGGCGCGTGCTTGCTGCTGGGCTTCCAGGACCGGCTCAAGGCGGTTCTGACCCGACGCCGTCAGTCTCCGGCGGCCACCCTCGGCGTCGTCGGCCTGGCATTCCTGTTCCCGGCCGCCATCTACGGCGGCTACTTCGGCGCCGGGCTGGGCATCATGCTGCTGGCTGTTCTCGGTCTGGCCCTCGACGACCCACTACCCCGCATCAACTCGCTGAAGTCGACGCTGTCGCTGTGCATCAATTTGGTGGCCGCCGCGTTCTTCCTGTTCAGCGGGAAGGTCCAGTGGGACCTCGCCGCCGTCATGGCCGTCACCAGCCTTGCGGGCGGCACGGTCGGCGGCCGGATCGCCACCCGCCTCGACCCCAAGGTCCTGCGCGTTGTCGTCATCACCTTCGGCCTCGCTGTCGCGGTCCGGTTCTTCTTCTGACCCGGTTCTCCTCTGAGCTGACAGGTTCAGTTCGATGCGACCCGACGCGGCCGTCGCATCACCAGAGCCACCGCGAAGGCGACGGCCATCACGACGACCGTGCCGGTGAACATCTCACCGATGGCCGCGGTGGTGATCTCCCGCTCTCCGGCGAGCAGAGCATCGCGGAACCCGGGGTCGGTCAGCGGGGGTAGCTCGACCGTGGCCCGCAGTTGGTTGAACCGGCGAAGCCCCCAGGCGGTGAGGGCGGACAACCCGACCGACAGGCCCATGAGCCGGAACAACATGACCACGCCGGCCGCGGCCCCTCGCTGCTCCGGCGGCGCCTGATCGACCACTGCCGCGCTGGTCGGGGCGATCACCAAGCCCAAACCTGCCCCAACCAACGCCAGGTGCGCGCGCCATCAGCGCATAGCCGGTGGACGCGTTCCATACCGTGCCCATCAGCCAGAAGCCCACTCCACCAGCCACCAGCCCGGCCAGGATCGGAGGGCGATACCACCATCGGGCGGTCAGTCGGCCACCCCCGTAGGAGGCCACCGCCATGGCCACCGTCATCGCCGTCAGCACTCTCGCCGCCAACAACGCACTGCGCTCGGTGTCGATCTCCACCACGTTCACCCACAACGGCACCTGCACCATGGCGATCACCAGCGCCGCCCCGACCAAGAAGTTCACCGCCACAGCCGCACTCAGGTTGCGGTCCTGGAACAGCCGGCGTCGATGACCGGATCGCTCGACCGTCGCTCCTGCACCACGAACACCCCGAACGCCACGGCTGCAACTCCGTACAGCCACGGACCGCCGAAGCCGGCCTCACCCGTCAGCTCGCTCAGTCCGGTCACACTCTGGATCTGGGCCCGGCCGAGCAAGGCAATGTTGAGGGCGACGAGCCCCACCACCAACGCCGCCGCCCCGCTCCAGTCCACCCGACGCCGTACGTGGCCACCGACACCCAGCACCTTCCAACCGGCCACCATGCCCACCAACGCCAACGGCACGTTCAACCCGAACTGCCATCGCCAGCTCAGGAATCGCACCAGCAATGCCCCATAGATCGGCCCCAACACCCAGCCCATCGTCTCGATGGTGCCGAGCAACCCGAGGGCCCGGGCCCGGTCGCGTTCGGCGTAGACATCCCCCACGACTGCCATTCCTACTGGGATCAGGGCTCCGCCACCGATGGCGCTCAGCACCCGACCAATGAGGAACACGGGGAACGTCGTGGCCGCCGCAATCACCACCGACCCGGCTGCGAACAGCCCGAGCGCGCCCATGAACACCGCCCGCCGACCCCACGCATCGCTCAACTTTCCCGCCACAGGCATCACGGCCACGAAGGCGATGAGGTAGGCGTTCACGATCCAAGCGGCGTCATCGAGGCCATCAGGCAGCACGATGCCGAGGTCGCCGATGATGGGCCGCAGCATCGTGGCGACCACGGTGAGGTCGTCGGCGGCCACGAAGGCGCCGAAGCCGACGACGGACAGCACCTGGGCCGGCGAGTGCCGCGGCGTGTCGGTCGGGGTGTTCAGTTTTCGTCGCCGAGATCGGGGGGCGTGATCGTGACCTCGGCCCCGTAGTCCGACAGCTCCATCCGCCAACTGCTGGTGTCGCCCTCGGTTGTGCTGTCGAACGTCGCCTCCAGCACCTGGCCGGTCTCACGGTCGATCCACAGCTCGATCGGAACATCCTCGTCGACCAGGCCCCCGGTGATCACGGCCACTCGGTCTCCATCGGCCCGTCCGCTCACATGCCAGCGCCCCGAACCGGCGTCGTCGACCAACTGGGCCTCGGTGAGGTCGTCGCGAAGCAGAGGCGTCCAGCCGGTCTCGGGGTCGAACAGATCGACCGGGTCGAAGGTGACGCTCTCGGGCGCCGCTTCCCACTGCCCGGTCAGCGGGTTCGACAGCCACAGCTCCCCATCGATCGATACCGCGCCCACCTGGGTGTCGATCCCGAGAGCGCTCACCTGCAGGACGGCGTCAGCAGCTGCGGCCGCCTTGGAGAACCGTCCCTTCGCTTCGTTGAAGGCCAAGGACCCGCCGTCGTCGAGGAAGACCTCTGCACCGCTGCGTTCGATCCGGAACGCCACCGTCTCGACGTTGGACATGGCGTCGGCGGCGGTCGCCAGCACCGCGTCGATCTCGAGGGGCGCAGCCGTGTCGTCGCTGCCGGAGCAGCCGGCCAGGAGTGGCCAGCCGAGCGCAAGGAACACGCCCACCAGCCACCGTTCCGGAGTCGTTCGTCGATGCGTCACCGGGCCCAAGGTAGCCCGGCCGACGCTGGTGGGCCGATTGCCCGTCAAGCGGTCAGCGCAGACCGCAGGCGTCGGCATAGGAGGTGAGCACCGACTCGAACGTCTTCGTCGGGCCCGGTCCAGCCAGGATCAGCTCGTCGACACCGAGTCCTCGTGCCCGCTCGGCCAGGGCCGCAATCTCGTCGGGGTTCTCGGTCGAGAGCGGGCACGCCGAGCTTGAAGCTGAAATCCGGATCGGTCACCGAGCGGCCGGCGTCGGCCATGGCGGCGTGCAGACGGTCGAGATGCGCTTCGATGTCGGACTGGGCCCACCAGCCGTACCAGCCATCGCCCAGGCGTGCCGCCCGCCGCATGGCCGCAACCGAGTCACCACCGATGATGATCGGGGGCCCGCCTGGCGTGAGCGGCTTCGGGTTGAGCACCACTTCATCGAAGTTGACGAACTCGCCGTGATACGTGGCGCGATCTTGGGTCCACGCAACGCGGATGGCCTCGATGTACTCGTCCATGCGCTTGCCCCGCTGCTCGAAGGGGACACCGAGGGCGGCGTACTCCTCCCATGACCAGCCCGAGCCGACCCCCAGCTCGAAGCGGCCGCCGGTGGCGTGATCGAGGCTCAGCACTTCCTTCGCAGTGAGCAACGCCGGGCGCTCGGGCAGGATCAGCACTCCGGTCACGAAACGCAGCGTCGTGGTTGCAGCGGCCGCGGCCTGGACGACGAAGAGCGGATCGTAGATGCCGGTGTCCGGGCTCCACCGCGTCGAGCCGTCGTCGCTGTAGGGGTACTTCGATTCGTAGGAAGCGAAGAACACGACGTGCTCGGGAACCGACAGCGCGTGGAACCCCAATCCCTCCATGGTCTGTGCGAAGGCTCGGACGAAGCCGAAGTCCCGCTTGGGCGAGTTGCCGAACATCCCTGCTGCACTGATCTGCATGAGTGGAAAGCTAGCGCACCGACCGAACTACGATCCTGTTCATGACCGAACCTGCCCGTCACAAGCCGGCGACCGACCGCACCGCCGAAGACCATGCCGCGTGGATCGCACAGGTCTCCGAGACGGCGTTCGAGCCCGAACTTCCGATCTGTGATCCACACCACCACTTGTGGCTGGACAGCGGCCACACGGGCTGGCCGTACACGCTCGCCGACCTCCATGCCGACACGTCTTCGGGCCACAACGTCGTCCGAACGGTCTTTCTCGAATGCCATGCGGAGTACCGGACGGACGGCCCTGATCGGTTCCGTCCCGTCGGGGAGACCGAATTCGTCGCTGCGCTTGCCGAGGAGAGCGCCGCTTCCGGCCAGGCCGAAATCGCCGGCATCGTCGGCAGCGCCGACCTCGCGCTCGGCGAGGCCGTAGCCGAGGTGCTCGACGCTCACGTCGAGGCGGGGCGTGGACGGTTCCGCGGCATTCGGTACATCACCGCGCAAGACCCGCACCCACCGTTGGCGATGGGCGACAGCGTTGCGATGGACGACCCCCAGTACTTGGCGGGGGTCCGCACCGTGGGTGCCATGGGCCTGACCTACGACGCCATGGTCTACCACCCACAACTTCCGGCCCTCGTCGACGTCTGCCGGGCTTGTCCAGAGACACCGATCGTCATCGATCACCTTGGCGGCTTCCTCGGCACCGGCCCGTACAAGGATCGGCGCGAGGAGATCCTGGCGTTCTGGCTCGCGGCGATGGCCGACCTGGCCGCGTGCGAGAACACGTTCCTCAAGGTCGGTGGCATCGGCATGCCGATGATGGGCTTTCGTTGGGACAAGCAGGCCCAACCGCCGACGTCAGAGGAGTTGGCCGCTCCGTGGGCCGATCCCATTCGCTCGGTGATCGAGCTGTTCGGACCGCAACGCTGCATGTTCGAGTCGAACTTCCCCGTCGACAAACGCGGCACCGGCTACACCGTGTTGTGGAACGCGTTCAAGCGAATCGCCGCCGACTATTCACCTGACGAGAAGCGCGACCTCTTCCATGACAGCGCAGCGCGGGCCTATCGCCTCCCGACCCTCGCCTGATCGATCGCCACCGACGAACCTCCGGCTGGAAGCGTCACCACCGACGAACCTCCGGCTGGAAGCGTCGGAAACCGACGCCTGGAGCCGGAGGTTCGACAGGATCGACGCCTGGAGCCGGAGGTTCGACAGGATCGCTTATTGCTCTCCCGCTACGCGAGGGCGGTGGCCTCGGGCAGGAGCTTGAGGAAGTTGTGGGTGTAGAACGAAGCGCGGGCGGACTCCGGCAGATCGCCCAGGCTCGTCTCGAACCGACCGATCGGGTTGCGCCCGCCTTCGATGTGGGGGTAGTCGGAGGAGAACAGGTAGAGGTCGGCCGACGAGTCCTCGATGAGCGCGCCAACGTCTTCGAAGGGATACGGGGTGAAGCCGAGCTGCTCGCGCATCTGCTCGGACGGCCGGCGGGTGAACGCCTTGAGCTCGGGTTCGGACCGCGACCAGATCTCGGCTGCATGGTCGAGCCTTCTCAACATGCCCGGCACCCAGGTGGCGCCCAGCTCGACGGCTGCGCCCCGCAGGTTGCGGTGCCGCTCGAGGACGCCATCGAGCACCATCACCGACAGGAACTCTTCGCTCGACTGATGCAGCACCGTGAGGTCCTTCGACCGCACGTTCTCGGCGCCGCCGAGCCAGTCCATGGGAGCGGGCCGACCGGTGTTCATGTACTCGGCGCGGATCTGAATGGGCTGACCGCCGACGTGCAGCAGGAATGGAATCCCGGCATCGGCCAGGCGGGCCCAGATGGGATCGAGGTCGTTGTGCCCGGGCGAGCGACCACCACAGGGTTCCGCAGGGATCCACACACCTTTGGCGCCGAGCTCGAGCGCGGCATCGAGCTCGACCGCCGCCCGTTGCGGATCAGCCAACGAGAGCAGCGCCACGGGCAGCAAGCGAGGGTCGCCACCACAGAACTCGGCGATCGCCCGGTTGTGCGCGCGGCACGCGGCATAGCGGACGTCGAGATCGGACACCCAGAACACCTGGCCCGGCGAGAAGGTCGAGAACACCCACTGGGCGCTGAACCCGAGATCGTCGAGCGCCAGAACTCGCTCGTCGAAGTTGAATGCTCCCAGGGCCTCGTAGTTCTTGGGTCCTCCGATGACATTCTGCAGTAGCTCGGCCACCCGTTCCGGTGGATGCGCGCCTGCTGGTGCGTTCTCCATCACCCATTCCGAGGTAGGGCCGCCGGAGCTCACCGAGAGCGGCGGGATGCGGTCTCGCATGCCGGGGTCGGCGTGGTTGACGAGCCAGTCGGGAAGCTCCATGAGGTGACTGTCGGCATCGAAGAACGGGCGACCTTCTGCGTAGGGCATGGCACGAACGTACCGCTCACCGCCAAGGTCCCTCAAACCTGGTTACGGTGGCCCGGTGCCGGAAATCACCGAGACGCGGAATGCTTGGCTGCTCGCATGGGCCTCGGCGGCAGCCAACTTCATCACCTTCGGCACCTTGTTCTCGTTCGGCGTATTCCAGAAATCGATCGCCGAATCGCTGGACTCCTCGACAGGACCAGTGGCCGCCCTCTTCTCGTTGGCGGTGTTCACCTACTACTCGGCCGGTGCTCTTGGCGGACGCCTGGGTGACCGCTACGGCGTCCGCCCCGTACTGCTCGCAGCCGGCTTCCTCCTGCCGGTCGGACTGTTCCTCTCCTCGCGAGCGACCTCGCTCTGGCAGCTCTACCTTCCCTACGTCTTCATGGTCGGCCCCGCCGTCGGTTGCTGTTACCCGCCCCTGCTCGGAGCTGTCGGGCGCCGTTTCGACAAACGCCGAGCCTCGGCCCTCGCCATCGTGCTCATGGGCGTCGGAGCCGGGACCTCGGCCATGCCCAACATCAGCGAAGCGCTCGAAGACCGGTTCGGTTGGCGCAGCACATTCGTCGTCCTGGGCATGCTCGGCGCGCTGATCATCTCGGTCGTCATCGTCGTCGCCGGACCCGATCGCCAGACCGGTGCAGCGCCGTCTCCGCTCGGACCCATCGTCCGCAATCCGCGGTTCCAGAGGCTGTTCCTGTCGGTCGTGCTCGTCGGCCCCGGCTTCTACACCCCATTGGCGTTCTACAACGACTACGCCGTCGATCATGACATCAGCCGACCGGCGGCCGCTGCACTCATCGGTCTCGTCGGCGGCTCGAGTGTTGCAGCCCGCCTGCTCGTCAGTTGGCGGCCCAACCTCTTCGGCACCGACCGATTCGGAACCATGGGCCAGTACCAGCTCGGCTACGTGCTCATGTTCCTCGGCCTGGTCACCTGGCTGGTTGCCGGCTCGGCGTACGGTCTCCTGGTCGTCAGCGCCGTGCTCCACGGCGTTGGTTGGGCCGCATGGGTCACTGCCACCCCGCTCGTACTCACGGAATGGTTCGGCGTTCGGGACCTCGGCGGCGTCATCGGCGTCTTCTACACCGGGCTCGGAGTGGGCGCGCTCGCCGGGCCGGCCGTCGCCGGGTTCCTGATCGACCGATCCGGCTACCGCCCAGCCATCATCGCCGTGGTAGTAACTACCTTCTTGGCCACGGTCACCGTCCTGCTCCCCGTCGGCGGAGCATCGAGTAGGAGGATCGCTGCGTGAGCAACGACACCAACAACCAGAACCGGTACTGGACACAGTCCCGCGTCGAGCTCCGAGCGGCGGGCTTCGATCCCGATGCCGTTGCCCATACCGACACCGTGGTCACCATCGCCAGCGCGTACACGAACGCCCATCGATGCAACAACCGGGTGGCCACGATCACCGACCTCCTTCGCGACCTGATCGACGATGCCGGTGGCAAGGGTCTGGTCGTCGGAGCTCCCGCCGTGTCGGACGCGCTCACCCAGGGCACACCCAACGCGGGCTACAGCCTCGTGTCTCGTGACGTCGTGGCCGACTGCTTCGAAATCGGCCACTACGCCCACCACGGCAACGCCATGATCGTGATCTCCGGGTGCGACAAGACGGGGGCCGCTGCGCTGATGCCGCTCGCCCGCACCAACGCGTTCGGGCTCGTGCTCTACCCGGGGACCAGCTCGCCGGGCAGTGTCCCGTTCGAACCGTGGGCGTCCAAGGGCAACAACCTCACCATTCTCGACTACGCCGAAGGCCGCGCCGCCAACGAAGCCGGCCGCATCAGCGACGACGAACTCCGTCAGCTCGAGCAGAACGTCATGCCGGGCAGCGGCACCTGCGGCGCCATGTTCACGGCCAACACCATGAGCACGATCGCCGAGTCCATCGGCATGATGCTTCCGAGGGGTGCGTCCCACCCCGCCGACTACGACGCCCAAAGCGACATCCACGACGACGTCCGAGCGCAGGCCAAGGCGAGCGTCGACGCACTGTTCCGCCTCATCGAATCCGGCATTCGTCCGCTCGACATCATGACCGTCGAGGCGTTCGAGAACGCCATCACCACCGTCTACGCCATGGGTGGCTCGACCAACCTCTACCTGCATCTGCTGGCCATCGCCCGCGAGGCGCAGGTGCCCATCACGATCGATCGGATTCAGGCGGTTGGCGAACGTGCGCCCCTGATCGCCAACCTGCAACCCCAGGGTCCCTACGCCATGGCGGCCCTGCACGCGCTCGGCGGCGTACCCATCGTGATGAAGGAGCTGCTGCGCAACGGCCTCCTCCACGGTGACGCGCTCACCGTCACGGGCAGGACGGTGGCCGAGAACCTTGCCGATGTCCCGACGTTGGATCAGCTGGGCGATCAGAAGGTCGTGTTCCCCGTCGATTCCCCCATCGCTCCCGCCAACAATCACATCAGTGTCCTGCACGGCAACCTTGCCCCCGAGAGCTGTCTGCTCAAGCTGTCGGGCAAGACCCTCGACAGCGGTCAGTTCCGTGGCCAGGCGCGGGTCTTCGAGTCCGAGGCCGAGACGATGTCCGCCATCCGCGCCGGCTCCATCACCCCGGGAACGGTCGTGGTCGTTCGCAACGTCGGGCCGGTCGGTGGGCCGGGCATGCCCGAAATGGTGATGCTCACCATCGCCCTCCAGGGCCGCGGGCTCGCCAAGGACGTCGCCCTCATCACCGACGGCCGGTTCTCCGGGGTCTCCCACGGCATTCTCATCGGCCACATCTCGCCGGAGGCAGCCCGCGGCGGACCCCTCGCCGCCGTCCATGACGGCGACTGGATCGTGATCGATCCGGCCGCCCGAAGCCTCGACGTCGAACTTCCCGACGTCGAGATCGAGCGTCGCATGGCCGGCTGGACGGCGCCGAGCCTGGCCGATCGCGTCCGCCCCGGCTCGGTCCGCGACAAGTACGTGCGCCTCGTCTCCTCCGCCCACCACGGCTGCGTCCTGTAGTCAGGTGAGGACGGCGATTGCTTCGATCTCGACGAGGAGGTCGGGTTCAGCCAATGCTGCCACACCGATCAGGGTGATCGGTCTGAGCGGATCGATCCCGAGCGCTGAAGCTGCGCGCTCCACTCCTTCGCCGAGCGCCGGCAGTTGTTCAGGACTCCAGCCAACGACATAGATGGTCAGCTTGGCGATGTCATCGAACGTGCCACCGACCGCCTCGACCGCCGTCGTCACGTTGCGGAGCGCCTGCTCTACCTGTGCCGCCAGATCTCCCGGCCCGACTGGCTCGCCGTCCGCGTTTCGGGCGACCTGACCGGCGAGGAACACCAGCCGACTTCCCGTCGCAACCGCAACCTGTCGGTAGACGTCAGGCTTCGGCAAACCGTCAGGGTTCGACACTTCGATGGGCATCGATCTCTCCAATCGCTGGGGAACGTCCGAACGTATCGCGCTCTCCGCTCGCTCGACCAGGCCAGTCCGCCTCAACCCGGCATCGGGAGAGCCCGAGAGCCGTTTTCGGCACTCGGGCACTCCCGATGCGGAATGGCGGGCGGGCGTGGTTCAGCGGAGAGGTGAGAAATTGGTCGGGTTCAGGATTCGGTTCTCGAGGTAGCTGAGCAGGGGACCGTTGGCCTCGCTCTCGGCTCGCACCTTCAACCACTCTGGGTCCTTCGCGAAGGCACCCCACGCCTCCTCGCGGTGCGCGAGGCTGTCGAAGCCGAGGATATACCACAACTCGTCGTTCCGGCCGCCGATCGAGTTCGTCCAGTAGCCGACGTTGGTGATGCCGTGCTTTTCGAACAGCGCCAAGGTGTGGTCTCGGAATCGGGCCATCAGATCGGGCAATCGGCCTGGCGCTGCGGTGTAGATACGTAGTTCGTGGATCATCGCCTCTTCCTAGCCGATGGCGCTGTCGAGCACCTGTTCGACTTCAGGCTCGGCCGTTCAACTGAGTACTGTTCGGACATGGCCGAGCACGCAACCGAGTATCTGATCAACGACGTCGACACCCACGTCACCGAATCGCCCACCCTCTGGGTCGACCGGGTCCCCAAGGAGATGCGCGACCGTGTCCCCTACGTGAAACGTGATCGAGGAAACCGTGACGCTTGGTACCTCGGGGAGTCCAAGCTCGCTGTTGCCGGACTCAGCGCCACTGCCGGACGCGGCGACATGAAGTCCTGGCCTGCTACCTATGCCGACATGCATCCCGGCGCGTACGACGCCAACGCGCGGCTGCAGTACATGGACCAAACCGGTATCTGGTCGATGGTCCTCTATCCCAACGTCGCCGGCTTCGGGAATCAGGCGTTCCTGAAACTCGGAGATCCCGAGCTGATGCTGGCGTGCGTCGAGGCCTACAACGACTGGCAGACCGACTGGGCATCTGCCGACTCTCGTCGACTTCTGCCCACCACCTCCACACCCTTCTGGGATGTCGATCTCGCCGTCGCCGAGGTGAAGCGCTGTGCGGAGAAGGGGCACCGGGGCATCCTGTTCACCGGAGAACCCCAGGCGTTCGGCCAGCCGCTGTTGGGCGACCCCCACTGGGATCCGCTGTGGCGCACCGCGGTCGAGTACGACCTCCCGGTCAGCTTTCACATCGGCTCGGGCAACATGGAAGCGGGACTGGGGCGCAAGCAGGTCGAGACCTACGGTCGCATGGCCACCTTCGCCGCCGGGTCGGTCAACTTGTTCCTCGGCAACGGATTCCAGATGATGGACCTGCTCATCTCCGGCGTGCTGGCCCGCCATCCCGACATCAAGTTCGTCTCGGTCGAGTCCGGCATCGGCTGGGTTCCGTTCGCCCTCGAGGCCCTCGACTATCAGTTCCTCGGCAACCGGGTCGCCGAGGAACGGCCCGATCTCGACCGTCTCCCGTCGGAGTACTTCGCCACCAACGTCTACGCCTGCTACTGGTTCGAACAGGTCGCTCCCCGCCGTCTCATCGACAAGGTCGGCGCCGACCGCATCCTGTTCGAGACCGACTTCCCCCATCCCACCTGTCTCTACGGCGACGAGGTGCAGGACCGGATCCAGAAGGGACTGGGCGACAGCGACGACGAGACCCGGCGCAAGATCCTGTGGGGCAACGCCGAGAAGCTGTACCACATCAGCCCGCCCACCGATGCCGACAACGCCAAGCTGAAGGCCGCCGCAGTTGCTACCGCGACGGCCGCGGCCTGACGCCCGAGGTTCAAACCCAGCGAACGTACTGTGAGTGCACCGCGCCGACATGCAGATGCGGCAGGCGGCGTGGTTCACCCACCAGTTCGAGGTGTTCGAGGTGCGGGGCCAGTTCGCGGAACACCGAACGCATCTCCCACCGGGCCAGGTTCGCACCGAGACAGAAGTGTCCGCCGTGCCCGAAGGCCAAGTGGTAGTTGGGCGTGCGGGTCACATCGAAGCGATAGGGATCTTCGAACATCGCTTCGTCGCGATTGGCCGACGGGTACCAGAGCCCGACGGTGTCGCCCTTCTTGATGAGGGTGCCGGACAGCTCGAAGTCCTCGGTTGCGGTGCGAGCGAACTGGATGACCGGCGACACCCACCGCATGATCTCTTCGACCGCGGTCTCGGTGTAGGCGCCGACGTCGCCGGCCAGGATGGCGGCCTGATCGGGATGCTGGAGCAGCGCGCGGACACCACCAGCGATCGAGTTGCGGGTCGTCTCGTTGCCGGCCCCGATCAACAGCATCAGGTAGCCGTGGAGCTGCTGCTGGGTCAGCGGCTCGCCGTTGATGGTCGCATGCACCAGCAGGTTGGCGAGATCGTCTCCGCCTTCGGGGCCTCGAGCGCGGCGGTCGTCGATGATGTCTTCGAGGTAGTCGAACAGCTCGGATCCCAGGCGGCGTCTTGCGTCGGACAACGTCTCGCCGGGGAGCGCGTGCTCGGCTGCGAGCTCACCGATCAGGAGCTGGTCGGTCATCGCCGAGATCCGGTACCAGTCATCCTCCGGGAGTCCCATCAGGCCGCAGATCGTCGCCAACGGCACCGGCAGCGCCAGCTCCGCCACGATGTCGAGCGGCTCGTTCGTGCTCCGGGCCTTGTCGATGAACTGGCTGACGAATTTCTTGGTGATCGCGTCGAGATCGGACTCGAGCCTTCGCATCGCGGCCGGCGTGAACCGGCGCATGGTGAGGAGGCGCATGTCGAGGTGATCCGGCCGATCCTTGAAGACCATGTCCATCGGCTCGTCCGGGTCCCACCCATACCGCTCGGCTTGGCGTTGCCGGAAGTAGGCGAACCTCTCCAAGCCGTGCTCGGTATCGAGTCGCAGGATGGGACCGGCGTTGGAGAAGATTTGGGGCAGCGAACCAACGGTGTGGACATCGTGGTAGCGGGTGACCGCCCAGAACGAGGGGAATCCCTCGCGCTCGTACCAGTAGACCGGGGCCTCACGCCGCAACAGATCCCAATCGGCCCACGGATACCCGTCGGCCACGTACCGGTCGAGCGAATGGATGTCGACGTCGTCCAGGGTTCGTGCCACTGCCGATTCAGTTGCGGTCATGCCGTCATCCTTGCAAACAACGACCGATCTGGGCTAACCGTCTACCCATGGAACTCAAGAACACCCGGTACGAGATCGACGACTTCGGCGTCGCAACGGTGTGGTTGCACCGTCCTGAACGGGCCAACGCCTGGACCGGCCACTTGCACCGGGAGTACCGCTGGATCTTCAGCCAACTCGAGAGCGACCCTCGCGTCCGGGCCGCCATCGTCACCGGCACGGGCAATCACTTCAGCGTCGGTGCCGACACCGAAGCCCTGGACGTGGGCGTCAAGCGGGGCTACTACAACCCTGGCCTGGGTGATGACACCGCCAATCCCGGCTACGGACTACGCCCGGACTTCGACCACGATCTCGCCGTGGCAGTGGGCGCTGCGTTTCCCGGTCATCGCCGCAGTCAATGGCGGATGCGCCGGCGTCTCGTTCGCGCTTGCGTGCTTCTGCGACATGCGTTTCGCCGCGGCCGACGCCAAGCTCACCACCGCTGCACCGAAGCTCGGACTCCCGGCCGAATACGGCCTGTCGTGGGTGCTGCCGCGTCTGGTCGGTGTCACTGCGGCGGCCGATCTGCTGATCTCCGGCCGCACCTTCCGCGCTGCCGACTCCCCACCCGGCTTGTTCAACCAGGTGTACCCCACCCGTGAAGCCTTGATGGAAGCCGTCACCGAGTACGCCCGCGGCATCGCAACCAACGTCGGGCCCGACGCCGTCGGCCAGACCAAGGAACAGCTCTACCGCGACCTGCTCTGCTTCGACGTCGGCGAGTCGATCGAGGATTCCAAGCGCCGCATCAATGACGCGATGGCGACCGACGAATACCGCGAAGGTGTCGCCGCGTTCGCCGAACGCCGGACCCCCCGCTTCGGCGACCGCACCGTCTGAGCGCTCCTCATTGGCCAACCGCGTGCAGGACCACACCCCTGAGCGGTGCTGCGTGCACGCACGTGTGATCTTCCGATATGTTACCCATGGTAACTTACTGAAGGATGGTTCCATGCCCGAATTCTCCCTTGATCTCAGCGAAGACCAGCTGACCCTTCAGAAATGGGTCCACGACTTCGCCGCAAACGTGCTCCGACCCCAGGCCGCCGAATGGGACGAGCGGGAGGAATTTCCCTACCCCGTCGTGCGAGAGGCCGCAGCCATCGGGCTCTACGGCTGGGAGTTCATGGCCGAGATCATGCGCAACGACCCGAGCGGTCTGTCGACCCCGGTCGCCCTGGAGGAGTTGTTCTGGGGTGACGCCGGGCTCGGCATGGCCATCATGGGCACGGGCCTCGCCGCCGCCGGCATCGCCGCCTCGGGAACCCAAGCCCAGGTGATCGAGTGGGTACCGCAGTGCTACGGCACCGCCGATGCGATTGCGCTGGGCGCCTTCTGTGCGTCAGAACCCGACGCCGGATCTGACGTCAACGGCTACCGCACTCGGGCCCGCTACGACGAGGCCACTGACGAGTGGGTGCTCAACGGCACCAAGGCGTGGATCACCAACGGCGGCATCGCTGCGGTGCACGTCGTCGTCGCCGTGGTCGACCCGGAGCTCGGCTCCAAAGGCCACGCCAGCTTCGTGATCCCGCCGGGTACCGAGGGTCTGTCGATGGGGCAGAAGTACGCCAAGCACGGCATCCGGGCCAGCCACACCGCCGAGGTCGTCCTGGACGATTGTCGGGTTCCCGGTCGTTGCTTGCTGGGCGGCAAGGACAAGTTGGACGAACGCCTTGCCCGGGTACGCGAGGGCAAGTCGGGCAACGCCCAGGCGGCCATGCAGACCTTCGAGGCCACTCGGCCGTCAGTCGCTGCCCAGGCGTTGGGGATCGCCCGTGCTGCCTACGAGTTCTCGCTCGAGTACGCGAAGGAGCGCCACGCCTTCGGCCGACCCATCATCCAGAATCAGAGCATCGCCTTCATGCTGGCCGACATCGCCACTGAACTCGAAGCCACGCGCATGTTGGTATGGCGGGCAGCGTGGCTGGGCAAGCAGAAGCGAATTCACAACGCCGAGGGCTCGATGGCCAAGTTGAAGGCTGGCCGACTGGCCGTGCACTCGACCGAGCGAGCCATGCAAATTCTCGGCGGCTACGGCTACACCCGCGAGTACCCCGTCGAGCGCTGGCACCGCGACGCCAAGATCTACGACATCTTCGAGGGCACCGAGCAGATCCAGCAGCTGGTGATCAGCCGGGCCATCTCGGGGATGCGGATCGAGTAGGTATTCCCTGTTCAGCAGCCTTGCGTGGTCGGCCGACCCTACTGCTCAACCCACCGATCCATCCACTGCTCGAAGTTGTCCGTGACGCCGGACGCGGCGCCCAGCCACCAGCGGGAGCCTTGTCGAATGTTGTCGGCGGCTGCGACGGGCGAGCCGCAGTGACAGGGCCCAGTTTCGAGCTGCAACGAGGCGGCCGTCCCGTGGGGCGCGTCGCGAATGCCTCGCGTTCGGGAGGCGGCAGCGTTCGCCTAGCCTTGTGTCCGTATGGCTCGGGCTCTTGCGATGATGCTCCTCGTTTCGTTGACCGCGGCCACGGCCTGCGGGGGGTCTGGCGACGTTGCTCTTCAGGCGGAAGGGCTGTCTCTGCGCTACGGGAGTCTGACGGAGCGTCAGATCGATATCGAAGCCGATGGCCGCAACACGACCGCCGCGGTCGAGGGCATGAACGAGTTCGCGGTCGACCTCTACACATCGGTCGCATCCGACGAATCGGGCAACGTGGTCGTGAGCCCCTACAGCGTCACGTTCACGCTCAGCATGATCTACGCCGGCGCCCGAGGCACAACAGCGACCGAAATGGCCGACGTGCTCCAAGCAGCAGATGTTCCTGGGTGGCAGGAGGGGATCAACGCCTACGACTTGACGCTCGATGCCCGCACCTCCGGCAGCCCCACGACGTGGACTGCGGCGAACAAGGTGTGGACCCAGCCGGGTTGGCGCTGCGCGACGACTACCTCGACGTGCTGACCGGCGTCTACGGCTCCCCGCTCGCCGAGGCCGACTTCGCCACCGATCCCGATGGCGAGCGGCTGGCGATCAATCGGTGGATCGAGGACAACACCAACGATCTGATTCCCGAGCTGTTCCCCGAGCAGTCGCTCCACGAAGACGTCGTCATGGTCCTCGTCAACGCTGTTGCGCTCGACGCCCCGTGGGAGTTCCCGTTCGACCCCGCTGCGACCCGCGACGAACCGTTCACTCGGGCCGATGGTTCGACGGTCACCGTTGCGACGATGCACTACGACGAGTTCCTGCCGTCGATCTGGAACGAGGAATACCAGGCGGTCGAGTTGCCCTACGGCGGAGGGGCGCTGTCCATGATCGTCCTCATGCCGAACGATCTGGCCGAGTTCGAAGCATCGCTGACAACCGAGTCGCTGAACGAGGTGTTCGACTCGATCACCGATGGCGGTATCCACCTGTCGCTACCGAAGTGGTCCGCACGAACACACCTGACCCTGAACGACACGCTCGCCGCGATGGGCATGCCGACGGCTTTCGACCCCGCTGGGGCCGATTTCTCCGGGATGGTTGACGGCGGCGGGCTTTGGCTCGACCGGGTCGAACACGAGGCGTTCGTCGAAGTCGACGAGGAAGGCGCCCGGGCAGCCGCCGCCACCGGCGGCGCCATGGCGTTATCGCACGGTCCGACGATCCAGATCAACCGTCCCTACCTGTACGTCATCCGCGACCAAGGCGCCGGAACGATCCTATTCATCGGTCGAGTCAACGACCCCACCCAAGCTCCCTAACCGACTAGGGCACACCCTCAACGACACCCGCGAAGCGAGCTGCGGCAGGTGGCGACAACGATCGCGAGATGGTCGTCACCGTGGCATCATGGTCTCATGAGCACCAGTCCCGGTCCCGATGCCCTGGCTGCGCTGGTGAAGGATCTGGCTGCCGACATCGAGCGGGGTCGTCGAGGTCGGGCTCGCGTGTATTGGCCCGACGATGACTTGCCGATTCGCCAGGGGTGACCTGCTCGATGCAATGGACCGACTCGCAAGCTGCTGGGACTGGTTGCCGGAATTCGGGCCTGGCCGTCGGGGCGGTCACGTGATCACCGCCACCCAACGGCCGACCCGGTACCAGCACGCCGATCAACCCATCACCGTAGCCACGCCTTCGTGCTGTTGCTGTTGCTGTTGCTGTTTGGCCACAATCGCTGGCACGTTGACGTTCACCGGCGTCGAGGTCGCGCAACGTCGCAAACGATTCGGGGGGAGCCGGGCCTCGGTCTTCTCCGGCGTCGCCTCCGTGCCGACCGGCCTTGCCGTCAGCATCGACGCCGGTGTGCGCTACAACGATCTCCTGAACCGCGGAACGTATCAGGGCCCCCTGAGCAACGACCTTGGTGTCTTCCTCGTAGTCATGACTTCCGGAATCTCGGTCGGCGTGCTGCTGTACGTACTCGCTCATCGACTGGCAAGGTCTCCGTCGCTTCGCCGTCCCATCGGCAAGTTCCTGAAGGTTGGCGTCCTGGCGGCAGTGGCCACCCCTGTCGAGGCCTTTCTCGTGATGGGCACCGCCGCTGCCGGTCTAGCAATCGTTGACTTCGAGAGTGGGGAGCAGGCCCACCCTCCAGTCTGGACCATCGGCCTCGGCATCATCTTGTACCTCGTTTGCATCGTCGCTGCGATTCGGTCGGCGGCGAGGTCAGGCAAGCGGGCCGCCAAGTCGTGACGCACAAAGCCAGCGTGGCGGATGAAGGTGCGTCAGCGGTACGTTCTGTCTCATGCATCAGCGATCAGTACGACCCCGCGGGCTCCACGTCGAACTCGACGAGCAGGCGCTTCACGTCCGCTGTACCGGCATCGCCAGGTTGCTCTGCATGAGCCCAGGTCTGTCGGTCCCTCGTTCGAGCATCGTCGGTGCAGCCGTGATGTCCCAGGCGTCGGCCAAGGCTGAGCTCGGGTGGCGGACCATGGGCGGCTACGTGCCCGGCCTCGTCGCTACTGGGTGGTACAAGCTTCGGAGTCGGAGCGGCGCGAGGCAATGGTGGGCAGTGTTTCGCGATCCTGAAGTGCTCGTGGTCGACACCACATTGGACCGGCCGGCCCGGCTCGTCGTGCAGTGCCTCGACCGTGAGAGCATCGCGCTGCAACTGAACGAGACAGCGTCGCCCAGCTCGCTCGGGTAGGCCACGCCTTTACCCCGCGAGGTCGAGAGCCTGCTCGAACGAGAGCTTCAACAGTCGATCATGCGCGCTTGCTGAGGCACACCGACGTGAGGAAGCGACTCGATGAGGTCAGCTGGCGTGCTTGAGCGTCCGCTCGCGGATGCGACGAGCGATCGCATCAGCTTTCGACTGTTGGCGTTCGCTGGGTTCGCCGACGTCGGCTACGAGTTCGGCGAGGTACCGCTCGGTCTCGTCGACCGCGTCCTGGCGCACGAGTTCGGCTCGGAGCGCTATCTGCAGTAGTTCCGACGCCGGAAGGCCCCGGCGTTTCAGCTCGTCATGGAGATCGTCCGGCAGGCAGACCTGTACTCGCGGCATACGCCTGACCCTACGCCTAATCGTGCCCCTGTCAATCGCGTCGGTCCAACGGCACACTCATCGACCGGTGCGTTCCACCACTCTTTCTCGGCCTTGTCGACAGACGTCATACGTTGTATTCTTGTCGTATGACAATGCTGAGTTTCAGAGTCGATGATGACGAAGCAGCAGCCGCCCAGCGTTGGGCAGACGAGCTGGGCATCGACAAGTCAGAACTTCTGCGAGAGGCGCTGCACCGTCACCTCACGCGTCTTGCGACCGAGCATGATGACGAAAGGTGGCTAGCGACGCCGCTCACCGAGGACGAGTCGGCAATCGGCCATATCGCCGACTGGGGACCTGCCGAAGACTGGTCGGACTGGGCTGATGCGGCGCGGTGAAATCTGGTTCGCGGCGACGCCCGGCGGGGACCGGCCGGTATTGGTACTAACCCGGGATCCAGCCGCTGACCGCATCGGTTCCGTCGTGGTTGCCGCCATCACTCGAACTGTCCGAGGACTCGTCTCCGAACTCGTGCTGACCCCCGACGACGGCGTGCCAACCGATTGTGTCGTCAACTTCGACAACATTCACACAATTCCACGGGCCGCGTTCCGGCGACGGATCACCAAGCTCGAGCCGCCGCGTCTTGCCAACGCCTGTCAGACGCTGAGGGATGCCACCGGGTGCTGACGACCGAGCCCGGTCAGCACGCCGGTCAGCCTCTCACCGCAGCCACGCCTTCCTGCTGCAGTGGTTGCTACAGCTGTTTGCTGTCGGCCTAGGGCGGTGCCTCGCGATCCCGAAGGGTTCGCCGACAACCGCGAGTGTCTCGAGGTCGAAGAGTTGGGCGCCGGCCTGTGTACAAACGACGACCCACGCTCCGTCCGCGCTCGCTGCCACCATCTCGCCCTGACCGCTGACGTTCAGGTCAGCGACCAAATCGGCGGGGCCCCTGTCGATCTCCAACGTCTCGGCCCGCCGCACACAGACCGCCCCCTCTGGGTGGTCAGGTCCCAGATCGAGAGCCACCCCTCGATGGTGCTGGCGGCGAGACGGGTGCCATCTCGGGCGATGTCGATCACCGCCGCCTTGAGCCACGAGACCTCACTGCGAAGGCGACGAACGTCGACCTGCGTCTGACGGCAGAGCTCATAGATCTCCACAGCGCAGTTACTTGCCAGCCACCCATCGGGTGGGCCGGAGCGGGCGGCGTGGGCCGAGCGAACTGCCTCGGCAAACCGGCCGCTCGCAAGGTCCGCAGCGGACCGCCGTCGCCGCGCCATACGGCTTCCACCAGGCGGTCGACCGAGACGAACCGATCCCGCTCGACGACCAACGCCGCGAGCAGACGGCTTTGCCTTGGTCCGCCGATCGGATGTGCGACGCGATCGCGTCGCACCGTGAGACCGTCGAAGTCTCGACCGAGACCACCGCGCCTGGTACCGGGTGTTCGCCCATCGTCCCCTCCTCGAAGGCCGGGTGAGGCCATTGGAGGCAACACCGTGAAGTACATCGGCACTACCGCGATCGCATCGATCGCACTCGTCGTCGCGACCGCTCTCTTGCCGGCGTCTGCCACAGCAGATCATCTCTCGGTTGCCAAGCCGGCTGCGGTCGGTCTCGCCGGATTCGTGTCGTCGGCAACCGGTTGTCCCGCGTCCGCTGACGCGTCAACTCGGTGCCGCGACCAACGCCTCTCTGCGCTGGTGGAGAGCAACGTCGATCTTCGAGCGGGCTGACCTGCTCGACTCTCGACTCTCGACTCCCGATTCTCGGCCACGCGTCCGCGGACGCGTGCGTTCGTTCTCCAGCGGAGCGGAGAACAAGTGATCCTCTCTTCGCTGTCACAGACCATCATTATGCTCAGTCGAGCGGAGCTCGACCGGCACAATCGACCGGCCGGCGGAAAGAAGAAGACCATGAAACCCAGCCCCCTCAGCCAAACCCTCCGGTCGTTGACCGCCGGACTCACCCACACCCACTACCAGTTGGTCGTCGCCGCCGCTGACTTCGCCGACAGCGACGAATGGGCCCGCGACGGGTCACCAACCGCAGCCCACTGGCTGGCCGCCATCGCCGACGTCGAAACCTGCACCGCCCGCGAATGGGTCCGGATCGGACGTGCTCTGCGGTCGCTGCACGCGTCCGCGGACGCGTTCGCCGACGGCAAACTCTCCTACGCCAAGATCCGGGCCCTCACCCGCTTCGCCACCCCCGACAACGAGACCGAACTCCTCGAACTCGCCCTGGCCACCACCGCCAACCACCTACCCCGGGCGTTGGCCGCCTGGCTCAACCGCACCAGCAACCCCGCCGACCTCGAAGCCCACCAACACGCCCAACGATCCCTCAACAGCCGCCTCGAACCCGACGGCACCACCACCTTCACCCTCAAAGCCCCACCCCACCTCGCCGGCCTCCTCACAGCGATCCTCGCCGCCATCGTCATGCGATCGACACCAGCCAGGGAGCCCGACGGCACCTGGCCCACCCTCGCCCAACAACAAGCCGACGCCCTCGGCACCCTGCTCACCAACGGGACCGGAACCATCACCACCGAACTCGTCCTCCACGTCCGAGGCGACGGCTGCACCCTCGACGACGGCACCCCCATCCCCGACACCGTCGTAGAACGCATCGCACCCACCGCGTTCATCCGAGCCCTGATCCACGACGCCGACAACCGACCGGTCAACGTCAGCCACCGCCGCCGACACCCCACCACCCGCCAGAAACGCCTGGTCAAAGAACGAGACCGAGCATGCATCGACTGCGGTCGACAACAACTCCTCGAATACGACCACAACCCGCCCTACGAACACACCCGCCACACGATCACCGACGAACTCGAACTTCGCTGCGCACCCTGCCACCGACGACGCCACGCCAACGAAACCGCGGCCTGAGGGGTCCGACCCAATCTGGCGGACTCGACTCCCTTCGCCTCATCCGTCATCCGTCAGCCGACCGACCGATCGTCTCGCCGTCCGAGACCACTAGATCGATCAACCGGGCGCTCGGCGCAAGGGCATCTCGGAGCGTTCGATCATGCGTCGCTACCCAGACCTGACCGAACTGGGCGGCCTGCAAGATCAATGGAGCAAGGGCGCCGACGGCATCGGGATGCAAGCTGGTCTCGGGCTCGTTGAGAACGAGAAGCTCCGGAGGTCGGGTCGTGAGCAGAGCCATGGCCAAGCAGAGGAAACGGAGTTGCCCGTCGGAGAGCTCGGCCGCCATCAGGGGCCGCCGGAGCCCAGGAGCGGCGAACCCGACAGCAAACTCGCCTGTCGAGGGGCTGTCGACCAGCACTTCGTATCCCGGAAACGCATGGGATACCGCCTGGTGGAGCGGCGCCGCGTCGCCTCGTTCCTCGAGGGTGGCGATGGCTGCGCCCAGATCGTCGCCGCGAGCTGCGAGCACGCTGGTGCGGACACCGGGTTGAGCGCGGCGTAACGGGGCATGAGGACCGGTGTCGAAGTGGTGATAGAACCGCCAACCTCGCAGGCGTTGCCGCAAGTCGGTCAGCTCGGGGAATCGGCCGGGGTCTCCCACCTGCGAGAGCACCGACTCGCCGGTGTCCAGCGCCCGCCACTGTTCCTTCTCACCATCGGACGTCGTCAGGGTCGCAGCGTTGACCCCGCGATCGATCAGCCTGGTGCTCGCACGTCGTTGGTCGCCGAAGTAGAGCGACTCTTCTTTGATCTCGGGATCGAGCACGAACCGGGTGGAGCGGTTGTCCGTCGGGGTGAGCCCAGCGACCAGGTCGTACGAGAGATCCTCGAAGGTGACCGAGAGGCGCATCCGAACCGGCCCCTTCGCCCGCCTGCCCGCCCACAGCGCCGATGGCATCCCGCCCTGTTCCAGCAGCGCCTGCTTGAACCGACCCTCGGCAGCGGCCTGCACGAGGGCGAGCGCCTGGTAGAGATTGGACTTGCCAGAGCCATTCGCACCGGTCACGACGGTCAGTTGGTCCAGTTCGATCAGAACACTGCGAAGCGAGCGATAGTTCTCGATGAAGAGACACTGCAACACCTGAGCCTCCGATCCGCCCGTGGCCCGATGATTTCGTACCGAGCCGCTCCGACCAAGGCAACGCTACTCGGCCGCTGCGCCCGAGATTCCCGTGGGCAGAACTAACGTGCCGACCATGGTCATCGCTCGGTCTGGCTGGATTGCTGGCGCAATCTTCAGCCTCGCAGCGTGCACCGGCAGCGCACCGCCCGAAGCCGCGGCCACAGGGTCGACGGCGCCCCCGCCTGCCGTCGACGCCCAGGTGATCGTCGAGGTCCGATTGCCCGACCGACAGCACGGCATCATCGGCCCAGCGGAAGGCCGCGTCCTCACCGAAGATGGAGAGCTGGTCGAGACCTTCGAGTTCGACTCGGCGTGGGTGATTCCCGACAATCTGCGATACCAAGAGTCGCCACCGACGAGCACCGGGGCCGATCCTTCCATCACGCTCAGCTTGCCTGAGCCAGGCACGTACCGGTTCGAACTCGACTCGATCATCGTGTCGAACATGCCCTGCGGTACGTGTGAACAGGTGCTCGACGGTGTGAGCATCGAGATGCACGTCGAGAACGGCTCGATGGTCGAGCTACCGACCGGCGAGACGCTGGCCGAGAGCTGAGGACGAGAGCTGAGCTACTCCCGGCTCGCTGGATACGGCGTGCCGTTCGTGTCACGTCAATCGTGAACGGCCATGTAGAGTGCGACCAGTAGATTCCAACCATGAGAGATTACCGAGAAGGGCCAAGTCACGATTCCGAAACAGCTCCGAGATGCACTCGGTATCAGCGCCGGGTCCGAGGTTGAGTTCGAACGGAAGGACAACACGATCGTGGTCCGAAAGGTCGACGGCCCGCCGGCTCGCGGGCGTCAACTCGTTGAGCGCCTTCGCAACCGCGGCGACGTCGCGATGACGACCGATGAGATCATGGCACTCACTCGAGGACGCTGAGATGACGTCCGGGACGCTTGTAGACAGCAACGTTTTGCTGGACGTCCTGACCGACGACCCAACGTGGGGACGCTGGTCCAGCGACGCTCCGGCCCTTTAACACCTCGGATCGGAAGTCGGCGACGGCTGCGGTCGGCCGGGGGTCGAAGTTCTCGCCGGATGGTCGGTCGGAAGGCGACTCCACATGACCACGTCCGGTTGGGAGTCCTTCACCGGCTCCCACGCCCGAAGAACGCCCTCGCGCTGGAAGCCACACCGCTCCGCAACGCGTTGCGACGCATCGTTCGACAGGTGCGTCGCAAGCTGCACTCGGGCGATGTCGTGTCGGGCGAACGCCCACCGAGTGACCAAGTCAAGCGCCTCGCTGGCAACCCCGCGCCCGCGTGCTTGCGGTGCGACCCAGAAGAACGCCTCGGCCCGCCTCATCCCGAAGTCGAACTGCACGCCGATCTGGCCGACGCATTCATCTGACGGTGGGAGCACGATCGAGAACCGGGCAGTTCCCTTCGGCCACCACTCAAGCCCCCTGGCAATCCAATCACCGGCACCCTCGACCGTCAACCCCTCGGCCATCATCGTGAACGTCGGAATGTCCGACGATGCACAGGCTCGTGACACTGCTGGAGCGTCGGACAGTCGGAACAACCGTAGGAGAACAGCGGCACCCGACAGCGGGGGGTCAGGGGGATCGAGAACCGGCATGACTCGATCCTGACAGACTGCCCGGCGCTGAGCCACCGCAACTGAATCGGTGGTGGGCACCCGCTCGTCCGGCAAATGGCGGAGTCGATGACGAGCGCTAGCAGGGTGAGGAAAATCGGGGTTGTTGTCGCCGGGGTCGAGTGGTGGGGTGTTGCCCACCCTGGTTGAGGTGTTCGGGGTGGTTCGGGGTTGCCCGTCTGGTGGGCGCTGCTGGTCGCCCGTTCGGCTGGTTGAGCCGGTGTGGCCGGGGTGTTGGTCAGGTGGTGGCGGTGTCGAGGGCGGTGATTCGGATGAGGTTGTAGACGGCGGCTTCGATCTTGAACCAGGCCCGGTTGCGTTGTCGGCCGATGTAGCGGAGTTTGCGGCCGCCGCCGATGGTCTTGATCCACCCGAAGGGTTCCTCGACCCGTTTGCGTATCCGTTGCGACACGACGTGGCCGGGGTGGCGGGTGGTGCGACCATCGATCGCGGAGCTGCGGTTCGTGGTGTTCTGCGCGACGTGCGGGGTGAACCCGAGCCCGCGGACGTCGGCGACGAAGTCTCGGGTGTCGTAGCCCTTGTCGCCGCGACGGTGCGTCGCCGTTTCGTTGCCGGGAGCCGCGCCAGCATCTCGACTGCGGTGTCGCGTTCCGCGTAGCCGGTCGCCGCGGTGAGCTCGGCGTCGACGATCAACGCGTTGCGGTTCTCCATCAACAGATGCCCCGCGTAGGACAGCTTCGCTGCGGTGTTGTGCGACTTGCGGACACAGCGGGCCTCGGGATCGGTCGTGGATGATGCGTGTCGTTGGAGCGCTTCTGGCCATGGAAGTCGACCTCGGCGTTGCGGCCCGAGCCCGTGCCGGTCCGATCGCTGTCGGGCCGCGTCTTTGGGTTTGAAGCTCTTGTGCGACGCCCACGCCTCCAACAAGCGTCCCGTCGACGGAGAAGTGATCCGACGACATGTAGCGGCGCAGCTTCGCCTGGCGCACCACCGCAGCGAAGAACTCGTCCGCGACGTCGGATCCAGCAGGCGTTGACGGTTCTTCGAGAACGTCGACGCGTCGAACGCCCGGTCGTCGATCGCGCAGGTCCAGGAACCACTTGAACAACATGTCGTAGTTGAGCCGTTCGCAGAACGCCCGCTCCGAACGGATCGAGTACATCGCCATCAACACCGTCGCCTTCAACAACGTCTCCGGCGGCACCGACTCGGCGGCCCGACGCCGCGTACATCGCGTCGAACTCGTCGTCGAGCTCAGCGAGGACCGCGTCGACCACGACCGGATCCGCCGGATCGGATGATCCGCCGGGATCAGATCCTCGGTCTACAACGACGTCAACATCGCCAACTGCGGATCGGGGTTCCACGCATGCCCCCATTCTTTTCGATCCCAGCACCGAACGCGAGCACCATCAGACGTTTTTCAGCACCCTGCTAGCCGGTTGCCACTGCCGCATCGGGAGTGTGTGCGTGCCGTTTTCGGCACCCGGGCACTCCCGATGCCGGTTTTCGGGTCAGATTCGGTCGATCGGTCGGGCCGGCGCGCCGACCCGCGACGCAGTTGTCCGGCAGGTCGGTGGTCACCACGGAGTTGGCTCCGACGGCCACATGCCTGCCGATCGTCACGCCGGGGACGACCACCACGTTGGTGCCGAGCCACGATCCGGCGCCGATGCACACCGGCGCCTCGGGCTGGCTTTGTCGACCGATCGGGAGGTGTGGGTCGGTGACCGCGTGGTTCTGGTCGGTCACGAAGACATTCGGGCCGAAGTAGACGTCGTCCTCGATCACCACCCGCAAGTGTCCGGCGATGCTGGAGTGCCGGCCGATCAGGCAACGATCGCCGATCACCACGATGCGATCGCTCAGCAGGCTCTGGCCGGGCGCCATCCCCGCGGACAATGCGCAATGGGGGCCGATGAGTGTGTCGGCCCCGATGTGGATGGCGTGCTCTCCGAACAGCGCGACCGGCGGGAAGCAGATGATCGACCCCGAACCGAACGAGCCGAATCGGGCGCCTCGACGGCTGTCGGCCGCAATGAACGCTCGTCGGGTCACCCATTCGTAGGCCCCCAACAACAGGTCGGCCTTCGTCGACGTGCCGATCCTCATCGGGAGCCGGCCAACGCCCTTGCGATCTCCGCCGCAACCCGTGCATTGTTCTCGGCCAGCGCCAGGTTGGCCGGAACGCTGGCTCCCGCAGTCGCCTCGGACAGTCCGGCGAGCACGACCGGAGTGATGCCGTTGCCGCTCACGCCCGTGGCCGCAGCGGCAGCGAGCGCGCTCTGGACCGCTTCCTCCAGCGGCGCGAACTCCAGGGCCGCCGCTTCGGGGACTGGGGCGACGACGAGGATGCCTCCCCCACCGAGCCCCCAGTGGGCGCGGGCAATGGCTGCAACCTCGTCCGCCGACTCGACCCGGTGCGGCACCGACAGCCCGGACGACCGTGCGTGGAACGCCGGGAAGTCATCGCACTGCCATCCGAGCACGGGGACACCGTCGGTCTCCAGACGCTCCAGCGTTGCTGCGAGGTCGAGAAAGACCTTCGCGCCGGCCGACACCGTCACCACGGGTTGGCGGGCCAACGCTGCCGAGGTCTGCGCTGATGTCCCCCGTTTCGGCCCAACCCCGGTGGACCCCGCCGATGCCGCCTGTTGCAAACACCTCGACGCCGGCGTTTGCGGCCAACGTCACCGCCGCCGAAACGGTGGTTGCCCCGTACGACCAGCGCTGGGCGATGGCCACCGCAAGGTCGCGCTCGGCCACCTTTCGGGCCGGGCCGCAGATGCGTTCGGAGGCACCGAGGCCGAGACTGGCGACGCCGTCGAGCACTGCGGTCAGCGCCGGAACCGCTCCGCCGGAACGCACTGCGGCAACGCACCGATCGAGCGCCTCGGTGTTGGCCGGAGCCGGCAACCCGAGCTCGGAGAAGATGGTGGATTCCAACGCCACCACCGGACCGCCGGCCTCGAGTGCCGCTGCCACCTCGGCCGAGAGGGCCAACTGCGGGGATGCGGACCGGGCTCGATCGATTCTGCTCGTCACGGAGCCCGAGGTTATGACTGAGGAGAGTAAGTTCGGCGGATGTCCACCAATGACGATCTGACCTGGCGGTCGGCCATCAGCCTCGCCGAGCTCATTCGGACCCGCGAGGTGTCCGCGGTCGAAGCGCTCGACGCCCATCTGGCGGCCGTGGCCGACCGCAACGGCCCGCTCAACGTCGTCGTCACGCTCGACGCCGACCGCGCCAGAGGCGAGGCCAAACGTATCGATCAGGCCCTCGGGCGGGGCGACGTGGTGGGGCCGCTGGCCGGGGTCCCCATGACCGTCAAGGACTCCCTCATGCGGGAGGGTGTGCGCACGACGTCGGGCGCACCGGAACTCGCCGACTACATCGCACCCCACGACGCCGCGCCCGTCGCTCGGGTTCGGGCCGCCGGCGCGGTCGTCTTCGGCAAGACCAACCTGCCGTTGTACGCCGGCGATGTCCAGAGCTACAACGAGGTCTTCGGAACCTCCAACAACCCGTGGGACGTGAGCCGCAGCGTCGGCGGATCGTCCGGGGGCTCGGCCGGCGCCCTCGCTGCCGGGCTGACTCCGCTCGAGATCGGGAGCGACATCGCCGGTTCCATTCGCAACCCGGCCGCCATGTGCGGGGTCGTCGGGCACAAACCGAGTTACGGCATCGTGTCCGCGAGAGGTCAGATTCCCGGTCCGCCCGGCACCCTGACCCAGGCCGACATCGCGGTCTGCGGACCGATGGCCCGAACCGTTGCCGACTGCCGGCTCGGGCTCGAACTCCTGGCCGGTGCCGATGAGTGGCACGAGAAAGCGTGGACGTTGTCCTTGCCACCGGCCCGGACCCACGACCCTGCGGGCCTGCGTGTAGCGGTCATGTCGAGCGACCCGTACTGTCCTGTCGACCCCGAGATTGCGTCGGCCATCGACCGCATCGCTGCTGACCTGGAATCGGCGGGCGCACGGGTCGACGCCGACGCACGACCGGCCGGATTCGACTTCGCCAAGGCCGATGCCACCTTCACCCAGCTTCTCGGCAGCGCCCTGGCGGGAGGTTGGAGCCCTGCCGAGATCGAGCGCATGGCCGACCAGTTGGCCCGCGGCGAGCATCTGGTCGGCGACCTCGGGGTCGCCGGGGCGACGCTCCGCCACCGAGCGTGGCTGTCCGCCAACGAGCGCCGCATGCAGATGCGTCGGCGATGGCTCGAGTTCTTCGCGGACTGGGACGTGCTCCTTGCACCGATCGCGCCCACCGTCGCCATCCCGCACGACCACTCCCCCAATCAGTCCGAGCGCACCATCGACGTTGCAGGCGAGACCCGCCCCTACAACGACCTCATGCGCTGGATGGGCCTGTTCGGCGTCGTCTACCTGCCCGCAACCGCCGTTCCGATCGGGGTCCATTCGTCGGGCCTCCCGATGGCCCTGCAGGTGGTCGGCCCCTTCCTCGAAGACCACACCTGCCTGGCCGTCGCCGAGATGATCGAACACCTGACCGGAGGCACCCAGCGCCCACCGGCCTACCGATGAGCCCCGACGTCTCGGCCCCTCGGCTGCTGGCCAGCGATCTCGACGGAACGCTCCTCAACGCCCAGAGCCTCGTGTCGGACCGAACGGCGGTTGCGGTTCGTTCGGCCCGAGACGCCGGCATCGAGGTCGTTGCCGCGACCGGGCGCAGCCACCGCACGGCTTCGCCGTTGCTGGCGCCTACCGGCGCCTTCCGGTGGGCCATTTGTTCCAACGGGGCAACCCTGTTCGACGTCGAGGCCCAGGTCGTTGTCGGCCACAACTTCCTGGACCACGGCATCGCCCGGGCCGTCGCCACCCTTGCCGATGCCCTTCCGGGTGCAGGCTTCGCCTGGGAGACACCGGACGGTCTGTTCCGCGACGAGACGATGGCTGCCATCATCGCCGCCCGATACGGCAACGACCCGTGGGCCCAGCGAAGCGAACCCCCGCTCCACGACTCGACCCACCATCTGGTGAAGGTCCTACTCGGTCACTCGGCCTACGACCTCGACGAGCTGCTGGCGGCGGCGACGCCCCTCCTCGACCCCAGTCTCGAGGTGTCCTCGTCGGGCGCAGCCTTCATCGAGATCACCGCGTCGGGGTCGGAGAAGGGCAAGGCCCTCGAACGTCTCTGTGTCGACCTGGGCGTCGAGCAGGCGGACACGGTCGCCTTCGGCGATCAGATCAACGACCTCGGCATGCTGGCCTGGGTTGGCCGCGGCTTCGCCATGGCCAACGCCCACCCCGACGTCCTGGCCGTGACCCCGCATCGAGCCCCCCATCACGACGAAGACGGCGTCGCCCAGATCATCGAGACCTTCTTTCCTTGACGCCGGCGACACCCCGACCCCCGCATTCTGCAAGCTCACGCCACCTCACCCCCGTTCTGCAAGCCCGCCGCCCCACTCTCGGGGAGCTGGGGCTTGCAGAACGGGGGTGCGTGGGTTGGGACTTGCAGAATCCGGCGGCGTTCGGTCAGGCGGCGGTCGGTCAGGCGGCGGTGGACTGGTTTTCGAGGGCGCTGAGGAGGCGGCCGACGAACTCGGTGACGCCGGCATCCATCTTGTTGCGGTGGATGGCGTAGCCGCCGATGACGCTTCCGCCGCGCATACGGACGATGCGCTCGAGCTTGGGAAGGGTCTTGCCGTGCTTCACGGCGTAGGTGCAGTACACGGCTGCGAGCTTGCCGTCGATGACAGGCATCTTCATGAGGCGCCCGGCACGACCCGGCTTCTGCCCGGCGAACACCAGACCATCGGTCCAGGAACCGACGACGACCAGCTCGGCCTCGGACAGCGCGGGCAGGTTGACCTTGGTGATGGGGCAGGCGACGGCCTCGACGCCGAATCGAGTGAGCTCTTCGGCGATGAGCTGGCCCGCCTGCGCGGTATTTCCGGTGAGACTCTCATAGATCACGACGGCCTTCATGGCCGACAGCGTAGCTGATCCCCTACCCTTGGCCGGACTGTGAGACCCGTCCAGCCGTGAGATTCGAGATCACCGATCCCGACGATCCTCGAATCGAGGTCTTCGTCGGACTCCGAGACCACGTCCTTCGTCAGGAGCGGGAAAGGCCTGGCGGCGACATGGCCTCGTACTTCATCGCCGAGGGCGACATCGTCATCGAACGAGCCATCCGGTCGGGGTACGCGCTCGCATCGATCCTGATCGACGGCAAGCGGAACAAGCCGCTGCCCGACGTGGTGACCGAGGAACTCCCGGTCTTCGCCTGTGCCCCGAACGTGCTGCAGCGGGTCACCGGCTATCACCTGCACCGGGGAGCGCTGGCCTGCTTCCATCGGCGGCCGGTGCCGACCCCCGAGCAGGTGATCGAACAGGTCCGGGCCTCACCCCCGGCGACCATCCTGGTCTGCGAGGGCATCAACAATCCCACCAACATGGGCGTCATCCTGCGATGCGCGGTGGCCCTCGGAGTGACTGGGTTCTTCCTCGACCCGACGTGTTGCGATCCGCTGTACCGACGCTCAGGCCGGGTCTCCATGGGCGAAGCGTTCGCGCTCCCCTACGCCCGCCTCGGCCAGTTCCCCGAAGGCCTCGATCTCCTCGTCGAGCGGGGCTTCCGGCTCCTCGCCCTCACCCCAGATCCCGAAGCCGCCGACATCGGCGACATCCGCCTCGAACCCGACGAACCCGTCGCCCTCGTCGTCGGCGCCGAGGGCCCGGGTCTCACGACCGGCACGCTCGAGCGCGTCGAAGAGCGAGTACGTATTCCGATGTCGGGGGAGGTCGACAGCATCAACGTCGGCACTGCCGCCGCCATCGCCTTCTGGGCTGTCCAACAAGCTCGACGGCTCTGATTGCACGGCCGCCCTGCGGGGAACGATGCCGTTCGAGTTCCCTCGGCTGACGGGCTGGCGTGGGCGGCCGCAACCAGCGCAGCGATCGTTGCATGGATCTCGCCTGAGTGATCGAGTCGAACCGGGAAGCCGACCCTGGTGACTCTGGTGCCGGCAGGTTCGGTGAAGCGACATACGAGGCCGTAGCGGTCGACGTGGAGCAGCGTTGCCTCGCTGGCGAGCCAATGCCCCGACAAGCCACGAATCATCAGCAGCAGGTCATCACCTATTCGTTCGCCGATCTCGCCGACGAGATCCAGGGCGATGTGGCCGAGCGGATCGGGCTCGGCACCGGCGATGTCCTCGGGCCGCAGCCAACGCTCGGTCCCGTCGTCGTCGGTCCATCGAACCCGGGTGACCTCGAGACGAAGCCACGAGTAGTCGAGTGACTCGACCTGAAGGGTGAGGTGACGGTGACGACGGAGGAACTCGGGTTGCATCGCGATCTGCTGCAGCCCCGGGACCGGCCGCAGGTCGCCCTGCAGCAACACCCGCTCGCCGATCGAGATGGCGCCACGGTGGTCCTGACGACCGCGTTGGATGTGGGTCGAGAGGTTCGACAGAACGGTCACCGGCGCGCCGGCTCCGTCGTCGATGATCGGTACCGGGCCGACGACGGGCCGCCCGTCGACGTCGAGCGTCGCAAGGTGACCGATCGGCGAGATCGCTATCGCGGTTCGGGCTCGCTCGGCCCAGCTCGGCTCGGTCATCGGTCCAGTCATCGACCGCTTGTCGCCACCGCTTGAGCCCCGATCATCCCTACCCTGTTGCTCATGAGCACCCTGGTTACGCCCTCGACGATGCAGGACTTCCCCCTCACCACCCAACACCTTCTGCAGCACGGGCGAACCGTGCACGCGGATGCTGAGGTCTTCACCTACAGCGCCGAAGGCATTCACTCCGCCACCTTCGCCCGGGTCGCCGATCGTGCCGACCGGTTGGCCGCAGCGCTGGCACGCCTCGGGGTCGAACCTGGCGACCGGGTGGGCACCTTCCTCTGGAACAACCAGGCCCACATGGAGGCCTACCTGGCGATCCCGTCCATGGGCGCCGTGCTCCATACGCTCAACATCCGGCTCTTCCCCGAGCAGCTCGCCTACGTGGTCAATCATGGCAACGACAAGGTCATCATCGTCGACGCGTCCATTGCCCCGCTGCTCGCCCGGGTGCGGGACGAACTCACCTGTGTCGAGCACATCATCGTGGTCGGCGAGGGCGACACCTCGGGCCTCGGCGCAACGCTGGCCTACGAGGACGTGCTCGCGGCCGAAGCACCTGGCTTCGCCTATCCCGAGATCGACGAGCGGGCCGCTGCGGCCATGTGCTACACGTCGGGCACCACGGGGAACCCGAAAGGCGTCGCCTACTCGCACCGGTCGATCTGGCTTCACTCCTTGGCCGTCACCTCGGCGCAGGCACTCGGCGTCAACCAGAACGACCGACTCCTGCTCATCGTCCCGATGTTCCACGCCATGGCCTGGGGTATGCCGTTCGCCGGTTGGTGGACGGGTGCCGATCTCGTGATGCCCCAGCAGTTCCTGCAGGCCGCACCGCTGGCCGAGATCATCAAGGAAACTCGCCCCACCCTTTCCGGCGCTGTGCCCACCGTGCTCAACGACCTCCTGCACAACGCGCCCGATGCCGACCTCTCCTCGCTCCGGGAGATCGTCTGCGGCGGCTCGGCGGTTCCCCGGTCCCTGATGGAGGGCTTCGACCAGACCTTCGGGGTGCGGGTGACGCAGGCCTGGGGCATGACCGAGACCAGCCCGCTGGCTGCCATCGCCACGGTGCCCAGCGGCACTGCGCCGGCCGACGAGATGAACTGGCGGGCCCGCACCGGCCGTGTCCTACCGGGTGTCGAGCTGCGCATCTGCGACGACGAAGGCACGGCCCTGCCGTGGGACGGTCAGGCACAGGGCGAGATCCAGGTCCGTGGTCCTTGGATCACCGCCTCCTACTACCTCGACCCCGCTCCCGAGAAGTTCCAGGACGGCTGGCTTCGGACCGGCGACGTCGGTTCGGTCGAACCCAACGGGTTCGTCCAGATCTCCGACCGGGCCAAGGACGTCATCAAGTCAGGCGGCGAATGGATCAGTTCGGTCGACCTCGAGAACGAGTTGATGGGCCACCCCTCGGTGCGTGAGGCCGCAGTGGTCGGTGTGCCCGACGAACGCTGGGACGAGCGCCCGATGGCTTGTGTCGTGGTGGCCGAAGGCGACTCGGTCGACGCCGCCGACCTTCGTGACTACCTGTCGGAACGGGTCGCCAAATGGTGGCTCCCGGAGCGTTGGGCCTTCATCGAGGAGGTCCCCAAGACCTCGGTCGGCAAGTTCGACAAGAAGGTGCTGCGGGCCCGCTATGCCGACGGTCAACTGACGGTCGTCGAGATCTGACCGGGAAGCCCAGTCTGACCGACGAGCCCACCTCCGCTCGCCGCATCAATGCGGCCGCGCGCCTGTTCCAAGGCGCGCCCGCAGATGCGGTCCGGGTGCTCGAGCGCCTGGCTGACGACGAGCTGGCAAACGTCGCCGAGATCGTCAACCAGATCCAGACTCGTCGCGGTATTGCGGCGGGGGACCACGACGCCATCATCGCCGATGCCTTCGAGTTGGCCTTCGGCGGCGACGGTCTCGGCACCAACCCGTGGGTCCAGGGCTCGGTGATCGTGTGTCCGGGCGGCATCGTGTCCAAGAGCAGGAGCAGCCATCGCTGCCGCTTCATCAGCATCAACGACACCTGGGTCTGGGACGCACCCGAACTCATCCGGGAGGACAAACGCTCACTGCCGGGCAACGACGACGGGTTCCGGGCCGTGGCCCTGGTCCCCGTGTTGTCGGGCATGACGCTCGACGTGGTGAGCGGCAAGGCCCGCAGCGGGATGCATCAGGTCGACCGGGTCGTGTCGTACAAGGTGAGGCGAGGCGAGCTGGTCGAGGTGGCCCAGCGCAACGTCGGCGCTGCCGGCATGAAGTAACCAGCGCCAGTCAGAGCAGGTGCACGGGATGGACCAGGTCGGGAAAGCCGAAGCGTTCGGCCTGTGACCGACATGACCAGCCGGTGGCCGCCACCGGACCGACCGACTGATCGAGCGTGGGGCGCCAGCCCCGGTCGAACAGCGCGGCTGACACCGTCTGGTTGGCGATCTCGTGGCCGAACACTCCGGCCATCCCACAACAGGTCGATTCGACCACCGTGACCGCGTGCCCGACGGCTTCCAACGAGCGCCGCCACGCCCCGACCCACGTCGGAGCGAGCGACCGTTCGGTGCAATGCCCGAACAGGGTCACGGACTGTGGTGTCCCAGACTTCGGGAGTCGATCAGAGCGTTCGGCGAGTACCTCGGCCAGCCCCCGTACGCCAGTCGGAAACCCCGGATGGATCTCGGGGTATTCGCGGCCGAACATCAGCGCTACGGCCGGATCGATCACGGTTGGTGTCGCACCGGCGTCGAGCACAGATTGCACGACTTGGGCCTGAGTGGCGGCTGCCTTGGCGAACGCCTTCCGGTTGCCCTTGACGTGGTCGAACTTGGCCGACGGGGTGAACGGCGCGGCCGACGCCGTGTAGCCGACCGTAGCCAGGACCTCGACCGTGCGGGCCAAGGTCTGCGGCTCGAAGGTTCGGGTGAACACGTCGGTCAGGAGGACGACCTGCCCTCCTGTCCGATCGGCCGAACCGTTCGGATCGAATCGAGGCAGCCCGAGCTTTCGTCGAGGCGGCGGGGTGGGCAGGGCGGTGAGGCCCAGTCGCCCGGCGACCAGACGAGTACCGAGGCGAGCAAGCGGACCGGCCGCGGCCGCAACGTCAGCGAACTGCTCGAAGCGGGACATGACCTGGTGTGCCAGCGGGCGGCGTCGGGTGGTGTAGTAGCGCTCGAAGAACCGGGACTTGAGTTCGGGAATGTCGACCTGCACGGGGCATCGTCCGGTGCACGCCGCGCACGACAAGCACTGGGACAACGAAGTCGCGACCTCTTCGGTCAGTTCGCTCGGCGCTCCGCCCTCGCTCTCCTCGGCCGAGAGCCAGGCCCGCAGTAGATCGGCCCTGCCCTTCGGCGACTGCTTCGGGTCGCCGGTGACCTTGTACGACGGGCACATCACGTCGTTGGTTGCGTAGTTGTGACAGAGCCCGTTGCCGTTGCAGCTGAACGCGCTGGTGAACTCGGCGCGGACCGGTGCCGGGATCCGACGGTCGGCCGCGGCCCGCGTCGGCACACTGTCGATGGCCGAGAGCGGCTCGGTGGCGCCGAGCGGGCGGTACAGCTTGCCAGGGTTGAACAGGTCGAGCGGATCGAACGCCGACTTCAGCGTCCGCATGACCAGCAACGTCGACGGCGTCAGGAACTCCGAGGCGAACTGGCCCCGGAAGCCGCGCCCGTGTTCGCCCCAGAGGATGCCGCCATGGCGGGCCAGGAGCGCAACCACTTCCTCGGTGATCTCCTTCACTTGCCGGTCGTGGTCAGCACCCAGCGGATCGAGGGCCGGCCGGACGTGCACACAACCCACATCGGCGTGGCCGAACATGCCGTACCGCAGACCGCGTCGGTCGAGCACCTGTCGGAAGCCTTCGACGAAGGCGGGCATCTCGGCCACCGGAACGGCGCAGTCCTCCACGAACGCCGTCGGTCGAGGTGCACCGGGCTCGACCTTGGCCAGCAGTCCGACCGCGTCGGCTCTGACCTTGCGGGCCGCAGCCTTGACCGCGGGTTCGGTGACGATCTGGGCGGACGTCGCTCGTCCCCCGGATCGGATGACCGCCTCGACCTCGGTGACGTCGGGGAGGTCGCCGTTCTCGTCGCTGGTGTATTCGATCATCAGAATCGACCCGGCTTCGCCGCCGATGATGGCCTCGAGCAGCGGCCACGCCGTGGATGCTCGACCTTGCCGCATCGTGTGCTCGTCGATGGTCTCGATGGACGAGGGCCCGGACGAGCGAAGTCGAAGCGAGTCCTCCAGTGCGTCGCCGAAGGACGGGTAGCCGGCGATCACCATGATGTCGCTGGCGGGGATCGGCGTGAGTCGAAGGGTGGCTCCGACCGTGATGGCCAGTGTTCCCTCCGACCCGACGAGTACCGGTAGCGGGTCGACGAGATCGTCGCGGCGAATCCGATCGACCCCATACCCGCTGAACCCTCGGGCCAACTCGGGCAGGTCGAAGTCTTCCTGCGGCAGCGCCAGCAGCGCGCGCCAGATCTCCGCCACCCGGCCACTGCCGGCCGCCAAGCGTTCGGCCTCGTCGACCGACACAGGACACGCGTGCCATTGCGTTCCGTCGTCCAGCACCACGTCGAGCGCCAGAACGTGGCGACTGGTCCTCCCGTAGAGCAGCGAGCCCTGGCCCGCCGCGTCGGTAGCGATCATCCCGCCGATGGTGCAGCGGTTCACCGTCGAGGTGTGCGGCGGCCAGAACAGCCCGAGCGGCGCAAGCTGTTCGTTCAGGGCATCGGCGACCAAACCCGGTTCGACGCGCGCGGTCCGCTCGTCGACATCGACGTCGAGCAGACGGTTCATCGAACGCTTGAAGTCGAGGGTCACCCCGTTGGTCAAACTCTGGCCGTTCGTGCCCGTGCCCGCGCCTCGTGCCACCAACGGGCGGGGTGCGGGTGACCTGCGGTTGCTCGTGATCAACTCGACGACATCGCCCGCGGAACCGGGAACGGCGACCCCGGACGGCGTGACCTGATAGATCGAATTGTCGGTCGCGTAGACCGCCAGGGTTCCCGGCTCCCTCGACACATGCATGAGCGCTACCGTAGACCGATGTCAGCGCCTGTCGAACCAACCTCGCTCCCTGAACAGGACGAACTCTCCGTCGAGTGGCTCGCCGATGCGCTGGGCCGACCGGGAGCGCTGCGGTCGTTCACGGCCACCGCCATCGGCACGGGCCAAGTGGGAAGCAGTGTGCGCTACACGCTCGACTGGGAAGATGGGTCTGGAGGACCGGCGACGGTCGTCGGCAAATTCCCCGCACGAGATGCGCTCAGCCGCAACACGGGCATTCAGACCGAGAGCTACCGCCGTGAACTCGGCTTCTATCGGGACCTGCAACGCCACACGTCGTTGCGGACACCCGCCATCTACTGGGCTGGAGCGGAGGATCTGGATCGGACGGGCCGGTTCGTGTTGTTGATGGAAGACTTGCCCCACAGCGTGCAGGGAGACCAGCTCCAGGGCTGCACCATCGCCGCGGCCGAAGTCTCCGTCGCCGCCGCCGCCGGTCTTCATGCGCCGTTCTGGGATGCGGTCCCCGACGATCTCGACTGGCTCGCCCAACCCACCCCCGACAAAGTTGCCGCCAAGATCGAGTTGTATCGGGCGGTGGTCCCGGGATTCGTCGCCCGGTATTCGGCCGCATTGGGTCCCGCCTTCACCGAGCTCGCCGGTTTCATCGACCGGAACCTCGAGGTCCTGTTCAGCGCGTCGCGCACTCCGCGTACCGTGGTGCACGGCGATTATCGCCTCGACAACATGCTCTTCGCCCGTCCGGAGCCCACCTTGGCTTCTGCTCCCCCGCCGTTGGTCGTTGTCGATTTCCAGACCTGCTCCATCGGCCACGGCGTCAACGACGTCGCTTATTTCATCGGCGCGGGCCTCTTGGCCGATGATCGCCGGGCCGTCGAGCGACAGCTCGTCGAGCACTACCGGTCGTCGCTCGAAGCCTTGGGGGTCTCGGTGGATCCCGACGATCTCTGGCACGACTACGTGCTCGGTTCCACCTCGGGGTACATCATGGCCGTCATCGCTTCACAGATCGTCGTGCAGACCGAGCGCGGCGATGACATGTTCGTGGCCATGGCCGGCCGACACGGCCGGCAGATGCTCGACCTTGAAGTGGCAGAGGTACTCGCCCAGGCTTGGTAGCTTTGCGCCCCATGGTTTCTGCGCTCGACGGCATCAAGGTGCTCGACCTGTCCATCCTCGTCCAGGGGCCGCAGGCCGCTCAGATGCTGCATGACCTCGGGGCCGATGTCATCAAGGTCGAGTTGCCGGTTGCCGGCGACCTCGCTCGCCACATCGTGATCTCGCCGGACGATCGGCGCTCGGGCGTCTGGGAGGCCTGCAACCGGGGCAAGCGATCGATCACCCTCGACCTTCGCCAGCCTGGAGGCAAGACTGCGCTGCGTCGGCTGGTCGAGCAGAGCGACATCCTCATCCACAATTTCGTTCCCGGGACGATGGAGCTCTGGGACTTGTCCTACGAGTCGCTTCGGGCCATCAATCCCCGCCTCATCTTCGCCACCGGCTCCTCGTTCGGCCCGCTCGGACCCGATGCCCACCGTGAAGGGGCCGACACACTCGGCCAGGCCTGGGGTGGCCTCATCTCGACCACCGGTACCAACGACGGCGACCCCACGCCCGTCGGTGCCCTGATCGCCGACCACTCGGGCTGCCAGAACATGGTCACCGGCATTCTCGCTGCGCTGTTCCATCGGGAGCGGACGGGTGAGGGCCAGCGTGTCGACGTCTCGCTGTTGGGCGCCATGATCTGGGCTCAGGCATCCGAGCTGGCCCATCAGTCGATGAGCGGCCGACTGCTCGGTCGAGCCAATCGGGGGCATCCGCTCATCCGGGCGCTGCTGCGCATGATCCCGACGTCCGACGGATGGATCCAGATGGTCGGTGTTCCCCCGCAACTCTGGCCCGGCTTCTGCCGCGCCATCGAACGCCCCGACCTCATCGACGACCCCCGTTTCGCCACCCTGTTCGTGACACCCGAGAGTCTCGAGGCCCTCAAGGAGCTGGTCGACACCACGTTCCCCACCCGCACCACCGACGAATGGTGTGAACGTCTCCGTGCCGAGCATCAACGTTTCGCCCCCGTGCGGAACCACCTCGACGTGCTGGCCGACCCTGCGGCAGTCGAGAACGGTTACCTCGTCGACGGCGTCCACCCCGAGTACGGCGCCCTTCGACTCATCGGTTCGCCCATCCGACTCAGCGCTACCCCGACCGTGCCCGCGGTCGTCGCGCCCGACCTCGGCCAACACACCGAGGAGATCCTGCTCGAAGCGGGGTTCAGCTGGGATGACATCGTTGAACTGCAAGCTCAAGGGGCCTACTGACCGGCTAGCCTTTGCCAACGATGACGACCGCAGATTCTGTGATGCTTCGGGTCCTCCGGCTGCCCGAGGACGTGCCGTCCGCCGGCGATGGCGACGTCGCCCAACAGAACGCCAAGGCTCGCTCGGCCTTCCAGACCTCGATCTTCATCTCGTCGATCCGGTGCCTGCTCACCTACGTCATCCTGCCGTTCGTTGCGCCCACGTTCGCCTTCTTCGGCGAGGTCGCCAAGCCCATCGGCATCGCCGTCGCCCTGGTGGCCATGGTCTCGATCGTGGCCAGCATGCGCCGCTTCTGGCGGGTGCGCCATCCGCAGCGCTGGGCGTACACCACCCTCGGCGGAGCGATGTTCTGCTTCCTCACCTTCTCCCTGGTGACCGACCTGTTCTGATCCCGCCACTGGTTCTGCAAGCTCTGCCCCCCGTAGCTCCGTTCTGCAAGCTCACCGCCACCTGCAAGGGGGCGCTGGGCTTGCAGAACGGGGCTGGGGTGGCTGAGGCTTGCAGAACCAGAAGGCGGGTCGGCCCGAGGGGGTCAGGACGAGGCTTCGGCCACGGCTCGCCAGATGCGTTCGGGGCGAAGTGGTAGGTCGATGTGCTCGATACCGAAGGAAGCCAGCGCATCCATTACTGCGTTGTGGACCGCAGCGGTCGCCCCGTTGCATCCGTTCTCGCCGATGCCCCGCGTGCCCAGCTGATTGCCGGTAGCCGCGGTGCCGACGGTCTCGGTGGTGATGAACGGCAACTCGGTGGCTGCCGGGAGCAGGTAGGTGGCCAGGGTGGCTGCTTCGGGGTTGCCGGCTTCGTCGAAGGAGACGTGCTCGAACAACGCCTGCGACAACCCGGCCACTACTCCCCCGTGCTGCTGGCCTTCGACCAACTGAGGCTGGAGCACAACACCGCAGTCGTCAACTGCGGTGTGGGCCAGCAACCGCACGAACCCGGTCTCGGTGTCGACCTCGACGACCGACACGTGCGCGCCATAGGGATAGGCCGCATCAGGCACCGACTCGTTCCGGCTGGCCTCGAGGCACGACGACGGCTGCGAACCAGCCAACTCGGACCAAGCGACCCGGCGGGTGGGCACACCGGCGACAGCCAGACCGGCCGGCAAACCGAACCCAGCACTCACCACCACCAAATCTGCCGGGGCGGCTTCGAGGCGCTGCGCAGCCTCGACCCGGGCCAGATCCAGAATGTCACCGCACGCGTTCACCAGCGCGGACGCCGCGACCTGGGTCGAACGTGAACCGCCGGTGCTCTGGCCTCGGTCGACGAGCGCCGTATCGGCATCGATGACCTCGACCTCGGACGGCTCCACTCCCAGACGTTCGCTGACCAGCGCGGCCCAGGTGGTGCGGTGGCCCTGCCCATGGCTCGGGCTCGCGCAGGCAACCAAGACGGTCCCGTCGGCCCGAACGGTCACCATTGCCGAATCGCTCGGCGTCCCCCGGCCGGAGGTTTGCGCGTAGACCGCAACGCCAATGCCGAGCTGGCAAGGATCGCCCGCGGCGCGCCGCGATGCCTGCTGGGTGCGCCAGCCATCGACATCTGCCCGAGCGGTCGCCCGACGGAGCACAGCAATGGGGGCGGCAGCGTCGTAGGAGAATCCTCCCGCTGAGGCGAACGGGAAGTCAGCGACCGTCGGGAGGTTCCGGATCCGCAGCTCGATCGGGTCGAGGCCGAGACGACGAGCCGCCACATCGAGCACCCGCTCGCGAGCGTGGTTGGCCTCGGGCTGTCCCGCACCCCGGTACGCGCCGACCGGCGGCGTGTTGGTGAGCACAGCCTGCGCCGCGAAGCGGTAGGCCGGGACCCGATACATGCCCGGCACCTGCCGGCGAGCCGACACCAGCAACAGGCCCGACATGTGGGCCCACGAACCGGCGTCGGCCAACACGTCGACGTCCATCCCCAGGATCAGTCCGTCGACATCGAACGCCACCCGCATCGACGTGTGGTAGTCACGACCCTGGGCCATGCCAAGCAAGTTCTCGTATCGGGACTGGACCCAGCGCACCGGCCGACCATGAAGCAGGGCAGCGCGGGCGACGGCGACGAACTCCGGAGGCGCGGTGGCCCGACCACCGAAGCCGCCGCCGACGGCCGGTGACCGGACCCGCAGCCGGCCGGCGAGGCCGTCGTCGGCCAGCCCGGCCAGCAGTTGGTCTCGGATGTCCTGCACTCCCTGGCTGGTGCACCACACGTCGAGTCCGCCATCAGGGTCGGGCACGACGAGGATGCCATCGGCTTCGATCGGACACGAGGCGACCCGGTTGTTGACCACGTCGAGCTCGACGAGCACTGCCACCCCGGCCAAGCCGTCCACCGGGTCGGGCCCGTCGTCCGCCTGGGCGAAGACGAGATTGTCGTGCCCGTCGTAGAGTGGCGCCGCCATCGCCGAGCGCTCGGCCCCAATGATGGGCTCGAGCGGCTCGAAGTCAACGTCGACCAGGTCGAGAGCATCGGCGGCCGCAGAGGGACTGTCGGCCAGCACGAGCACAACAGGATCGCCGACCTGTCGGACGACGTCGTCGACGAGCGGCGGGTGCGCGAGGGAAGTGGGCAGCGAGGCGAAGAGCACGAACGGGCCGAGCCCGAGCGAGGACGCGGTCTCGACGGCGACGACGCCGGCCGCGACCCTTGCCGCGGCCGTGGAGATGGCGACGACACGAGCGTGGGCCATGGGCGAGCGCACGAAGGCGGCGTGCAGGCAGCCGTCGGGGATGGGAAGGTCGGCCAGGAACCGCTCGGACCCGGTCAGTAGCGCGGGGTCCTCGAGTCGGGTCATGGCCAAACCCTAGGTGCTACAGCTCGTCGGGATCGATCAGTTCGCCGGCCGCGGCCAAGGCACTGGCCAAGGCAACCGCCCGTTGGCACACCGCCTCGAAGTAGTGCTCCGAAATGGTTTCGTGGCCCGACAGCGGTGGGCGCCCAATCGACCGGATGACCGCGGCGGGATCCTTGGTGATCCGGACCGTCTCCGGGGGAATCGGCAGCGCTGCGGGGTCGCCCCAGAACTGGTCGACCTTGGCCCCGATGCCCTTGCCCTTGCGGCGGCGGCGTGAACGCTTGCTGTTGTTGTCGACCTTGGCCTGGGTCATGCCGTCACCGCCTCTTCGAGCTGAACAGCTTCCGACTGAACAGGTTCGGGCTGAGCAGCTTCCGACTGAGCAGAACTGTCTCGCAACGCGGCTTCGAGCAGTTCGTCCTCCATCAACAACAGCGCTTCGGGGTCGATGCCGAGCGCAGCGCGCAGCTGGCTGGCGTCGAGGTCCTCGATGGAACTCGACTTGGGAAGGACCATGTCGGCGATCTGCCGCTTGCCGGCGACCACCTCCTCGACTCGTTCGTCGACCGTGCCGGGGCACACGAGACGATGACAGATCACGGTGCTCTTCTGGCCGATGCGCCACACTCGATCGCGGGCCTGGTCCTCGACCGCAGGGTTCCACCAGCGGTCGTACAGGACCACATGGCTGGCCGCGGTGAGGTTGAGGCCGGTGCCGCCGGCCTTCAAGGACAGCACCAACGCCCCGGCACCGGTCCCGTTCTGGAACTCTTCGACCATGCGGTCTCGGGCACCACGGGCCAGGCCGCCGTGATAGCAGTCGATCTTCACGCCGGTCCGTTCGGTCATGTACTTGGACAGCTTCTCGCCCCACGAGGCGAAGTGAGTGAAGATCAGCAGGCGCTCGCCGGCCACGAACACGTTGTCGACGATCTCGTTGAGGCGGGCCAGCTTTCCCGATCGACCCTCGAGCGGCTTACCGTCATCCTGGTAGTTCACCGGGTGGTTACAGATCTGCTTCAGGGCGGTGATGGCCGCCAGCACCGCGCCCTTCTGCTTGTCGGCCCCGTCGGCGCCGCTGGTGACGCGGACCAGGTTGTCGAGGACGGCCTGATAGAGACCGATCTGCTCGGGGGTCATGCTGCAGTGATCGAGCTCGTCGATACGGTCCGGCAGTTCGGCGGCGATGGCCGGCTCGGCCTTCGTGCGGCGGAAGACGAGGATCCCGTTGAGCGCACGCAAGGCGCTCTCGGCGCCATCCTTCCCGGTGCCTGACGGCGACAGTTGCGAGATGAACTGCGCCCGTCCACCGACGAGGCCGGGATTGGTGAAGTCGATGATGGCCCACAAATCGCCGAGCCCGTTCTCGATCGGCGTGCCCGTGAGGGCGACTCGGCTGCGGGCATTGAGACGACGGAGCTGACGAGCGGTGTCGCTGGTCGGGTTCTTGATCGCCTGTGCTTCGTCGAGAATCACCTTGCCCCACTGGATCTGGGCGAACTCGTCGATGTCGCGCACCGCGGTGCCGTAGGTGGTGATGATGATGTCGTAGCGCTCGACGAGGCGAGCAATCTCGCCGGCGCCGGCGGCCCGACTCTGTCCGTGGTGCACTGCGACCTTGAGGTCGGGCACGAACTTGCGAGCCTCGTTGGCCCAGTTTCCCACCACTGCGGGCGGGGCGATGACCAGCGCGGTACCGGTTTCGGCGCTGGCCCGCAGGTGCGCCAGCATCGTCGGCGTCTTCCCGAGCCCCATGTCGAGCGCCAGGCAGCCCCCGAGGCCGGCGCCGTCGAGGAAGCTGAGCCAGGCCCGGGCCTCGGCCTGGTAGCTGCGGAGCTCGCCGTGGAATCCTTCGGGCTTGGTCGGAAGCTCGTCGGGGATGTTGCGGGCGCTGCGAAGAAGATCGGCCGCCCAGCCGTCGCCGGCGATGCTGATGCCGCCGACGAGCGGTGAACCTTCGAGGCCCAACGCGTGGCGCAACATGTCGGCACCCGAGAGACGGGTTCGGTCGGCTCGTTCGGCCAGGGCCTCGGCCGCCGCAGCAAGGTCGACCTTGTCGAGTTCGACCCACTGGCCGCGTGACTGCACCAAGGGGCGCGCTTGCAGTGCCAGCTCGGCGATCTGCGAGGCGGTGAGCTCGATGTCGTCGAAGACCACCGACCAGCGGACGTTGGCCAACTGTCGGGCACCGACGACGGACTCTTGGGCCTCGTCAGAGGTGAGGCGAAGGGCCGGTGTCGGCTTCTTGCGGGACAACGCCGGCGCACGAACCTCGAAGCCGGCTGCAATGAGGGTGTCACCGACGGTCGTCATGAGATGCCATGCCTCGTCCTGGCTGAGGATGACCTCGCCGCGCCGACGGCCCCCCGGCCGCAACAGGGGCGGGTAGAGCAGCTCGAGGCGGGTGAGCTGATCCTTGGTCTCCTTGCGCTTGGTGTTGGACGCGTTGACCAACGCGGTCTCGACCGGCTCGTGTCCACCGTTCTGACCGGGGGCGAGCACGGCGAGATTCCAGGCACCACCCGAGTCGGGCGCCTTGAGGTCGAGCATCAGTTTCGAGTTGGCGGCCCCGGCGATGGGGTCGGTCCACTGGTCGATGCGCCGCGCGAGATCGACGCCGTAGCGGCTGGGGATCTCGAACGGCGACCCGTCGAGGTGAGCGAGGAAGGTCTCGGCCACATCGGCCCGGCTGGTCGGGTTGGGTGGAGGGGCGGGCACCTCGAGCCGCTCGACCGCGGTCGACACGATGTTGTCGACGATGTCGGCGAGGACGGCCTGGCTGAAGGCACGGGCGTCCTGGCGGTTCCGGAGCGCGGTGACCGCGATGGGCAGCGAGGCCGACAGCGCGACGATGTCGCTGGTCTCGACGAGGGCCGGCAGCCACTTGACCTCGAAACCGCCGCGCTCGCCTTTGCGCTCGTGATCCCGTGAGTGGTGACGGAGCTTGGGAATGATGCGCCCTTGCGCCACCAACTGGACGGCTTGGCTGGCGATGAGCCCCAGCCAGGTCACGCTTGCGCCGAGGGTGGGATCTGCGGCCGTTCGGCCCAGCGCGGCCAACCAACCGAGCACACTGGTGAGTGGAACGGCGACGGTCTCGATCTTGGTTCCGTCTTCGAGACGAATGGGCTGGAACTGCTCCCAGCCGCGTCGGGAGACGCCTGCTTGTTCGAGGCGAACGAGAATTCCCTCGACCGGTTCGCTGGTTGCCTGGTGACCCGAGGCCCACGCGACGATTCGGCCCGGCATCCACGAGAGCTGCAGTTGGACCACACCCTCGACGACCGATTCGCTGTCATCAATCGTGTCGCCGCCGCCTGCCGTTTGGCCACTGGCCGGACCGAGGAGCCCGGTGAGCAACGCATCGATGCGGTCACGCTCGGTTTCGAAGTCGGCGAGCACCTGGGCCCGATGGCTACTCGGAACGCGGTCACGGAGGTGGTCGATGCATTCCTCGACGTCGTCGAGGAGCCGGAGCAACTGGCGAATCCAGGCGCTGCGGTTGAGCTGCAGGACCGCCTCGTCACTGTCAGACGCGTAGCCGTCGACGTGTCGCTGCACGATGCCGGCGAAGTCGCCGGGCAGCGACGCGGTCACGAGCACTGCGTGCTCGGTATCGAGCTGGCCAGCGATCTGGTCGGTGTCGACCTGGTCGGTCGGTTCTGTGTCGATCTCGTCGGCGGCGAACTCGGTTTCGAGTTCCGCCAGGTCCGAGTCGTCCGGGAGAAGAGTGGTAATGCTCGTGCCTTTCGATGGCGCGTATGGAGCGAGAATGGATGGTCGCACTCGATGCCAGCTCAAGGAGACACTCAAACGTGTCTCAAGGTTCATGCGCCAGCACCGTCGCCCAGTCAGGCATCTGCCTGATGAACGAGGCCTCGGGTTGGTCTCCACCATCACCGAGGTACAACAGGATCATAACTACCAACGGCTCCACCAGCGACTTCTTGAGGACTTCTTTGTTCTCCGGACCTTTGTTCCATCGTCGGAACGCCGATGGAGATCCGTGTCGCTGACCGCCGCGCCCATCGAGTTCCACGCCACGTCCTTCACCTATGACGACGACTTCGACGTGGCCTGGCATCCCACGAACCCCGATCTCGCCTGTGCCGCCAACTCGGTGTCGATGTTGATGCCGTACGCCGAGCCCTTCGTGGTCCGTTCGATCAAGGCCGTCGTCGATCGCCTCGATGAGCCACTCCGTTCCGAGGCCGTTGCGTACGCTCGCCAAGAAGGTCAGCATCACGCCCAGCATCGACGCTTCAACGATCTGGTCGTCGCTCGCTATCCGGTCCTGCGGGCCAACGAACGCTGGATGGCCCGGATCTACCGCATGATCGAACGCCGATCTTCACCCGAGTTCGGTGTGGCCTTCGCCGCCGGCTTCGAAACCGTGGCCTACGCCGCTGCCCGCTGGGTTGCGACCCGCCGAACGACGCTGCTCGGCGGGGCCGACCCCGCCGCCCGAGACCTGTTCCTCTGGCATCTGGCCGAGGAGGTCGAACACAAGTCGGTGGCGTTCGACGTGCACGAGGCCATCGGCGGCGGCCGTGTCCGCTATGCACTGGCGATGGCGCTGTCGGCCGTGCTCCTGGCCTGGTTCTCCTTCACCAATACCATGACCATGCTCGCTGCGACGGGCCGCATCCTCAACCCACTTGCCCACCTCCGCCTGTTGTTCTGGTCGATCACCTTCATCTTCGACCTCCTGCCGGCGATGGCCGTCTCGGCGCTGCCCGGCCACCACCCGAGGGATCTGGTCGATCCCCTCTTCTTCGAGCAGTGGCTGGCCGAGCACCGAGACGGCCGATAGCCGCCAGGTCGGCGCGACTCAGGCCGCCGGTGCTGCCGTTTCCTGGTTCACCAGGTCGACGGCATGTTCGAGGTTGGCGATGCGCTCATCGAGCTCCCGCCCTCGCACCCCCAGCCTCAAGGTGTTGACGCCTGCGGCGTGATACGCCCGAATGCGCGCGCGAACCATGGCTTCGTCACCGATGAGGTTGGCCGCCAGCACCAACTCGTCGGGGACTGCTGCTGCAGCCGCGTTGCGGTCGCCCGACACCCACAGATCCTGCACCTCGACCGCAGCCTTCTCGAAGCCGGCCCGTTTGAATGCGGCGTTGTAGAAGTTGGTCGTCGCCGAGCCCATGGCCCCGAGGACGAACGCCATGCCGGGCCGATGCCGCTCGATGAGGGCCTCGACGTCGTCGTCGATCTCGATCGTTCCGCCGACCTGGATGTCGATGTCGGCCAACGAGCGGCCGGCCGACTCGGCGCCACGGGCGATCGGGTCGAGGAAGATGTCGGCGTGCTCGGGCACGAAGGCCGTCCCCAGCCAGCCGTCGGCGACTGCGCCGGTGAACTCGAGGGACGCCGGACCGAGCGTGGCGAGATAGATGGGAAGATCCGGCTTCGGTGGGGTCGACAAGCGAAGCGCTTTGCCCTCACCTCCGGGCCGTGGCAGCACGTAATGCTTCCCCTCGAACTGGATCTTCTCGCCGGCCAGCGCCATCTTCACGATGGCCACGTACTCCTTGAGCCGAGACAGGGGCTGCGCGAACGAAGCGCCGTGCAGTCCCTCGACCACCTGGGGCCCGCTGACGCCCAGGCCGAGAACAAATCGGTCGCCCGACACCATCGCCATGGTGGCCGCCGTCATTGCGGTCATGGCCGGAACCCGGGCGCTGATCTGGATGATGCCGGTACCGAGTTGGATGTTGTCGGTGACCGCCGCCAGGTAGGCCAGCGGCGCGATGGTCTCCATCCCCCACGCCTCGGCCGACCAGGCGACGTCGACGCCGGCTCGGTCCGCGGCCTGGGTGAAGGCCACCGTGTCCTCGAATGGGGTGCCGTCGTAGTAAGCGTTACCGATACCGACTGCGGTCCGCATCACGCCTGCCCCTCGGTTGACGGGGCCGGCGTTGCCGGGGCTGACGGAAAGTTGGGGGCTCGCTTCTCGCGCAGCGCACGTGCGCCCTCTGCTGCATCAGGGCCGAGGAAGCTGAGCATCTCGAAGGCGAGGCTGGCGTCGAACGCCGGTGCAGCCTGGGTCAGCCAGAGATTCAGCGAGCGCTTGGTCCAACGGGCGGCGTCTTGTGGTCCCATGGCGATCTGGTTCGCCACCTTGAAGGCCTCGTCCATCAGCTGCGCCCGCGGGACGGCTTTGGAGACCAGACCGATCTCGTCGGCCTTCTTGCCGTCGATGAAGTCGGCGGTGAGCAGGTAGTACTTGGCCTTCGGCATCCCGCAGGCAAGCGGCCAGAGGATGTTGGCGTGGTCGCCGGCGCCGACGCCGAGCCGGAGGTGACCGTCGGTGAAGCGGGCTTCCTCGGCGATGATCGAGATGTCGGCCATCAAGGCGACGGCCAGCCCGGCACCCACGGCGACGCCGTTGATGGCCGAGATGATGATCTTCTCGCAGTTGAGCATGCGGTAGACGACATCCCCAGCCTCCTTCAGCACGTTACGGATGACGCTGTAGTTGCCGGCCATGCCCTCGATCCATTCGAGGTCTCCGCCGGCGGAGAACGCGTCGCCCTGGCCGGTGATGACGACGACCCGGGTGTCGTCGTCGTCGTGAATGTCGTCCCAGACTCGGCTCAAGCCGTAGTGCAACGGGGCGTCCGTCGCGTTGTAGTGCTCGGGCCGATCGATGGTCAGCAGGAGCACCCCGTTGTCCCGCCGTTCGAAGCGCAGATTCGGATAGTTGGCGAAGTAGTGGTCAGACATGCGCCGATCATGGTCGGCCGTCCGCCAACCGGCAACTACCCTGGGGCAGCGAACCCCGAGGAGAACCCGTTGTCCGAGCAAATCGAGACCCGTGAAGGATGGTTGACCGATGAAGACATCACCACCGTCCGCGCCCGACTTCCCATCGTGTACGTCGAGGCGATTCCCGTTCGAATCAACGACGCGGGCGAGGTGATCCAGATCGGTCTGTTGTTGCGGGCCATGCCCGACGGGACCATCAGTCGTGCCATCGTGAGCGGTCGGGTATTGTGGGGCGAGCGGGTTCGAGAAGCGCTGGTACGCCACATCGAAAAGGATCTCGGCTCGCTGGCCTTGCCCAAGATCCCGCCCAGTCCCACGCCGTTCACCCTGGCCGAGTACTTCCCGGAGCCCGACCGCACCGGTTTCCACGACCCTCGTCAGCACGCCGTCAGCCTCGTCTACCTCGTGCCCGTCGAAGGGATCTGCGAGCCGTCACAAGAGTCGCTCGACATCACCTGGATCACGCCGGCCGAAGCCGACACCCCCGAGGTCAAGGCCGAGATGACGTCGGGCCAAGATCGGTTGTTGCGTCTGGCGTTGGCGCACGCCGGCTGCCTCCCCTAGAAGGAAGCCATGTCAACGCTCATTCATCGCCGCACCTACGACTGCGAAGCCTTCACCGAGGGCGACGACACGCTCCGTGTCCGCGGCCATCTGGTCGACAGCAAACCCCACGGTTTGTGTCTCGCCGACGGCCGGCGGCTGGTCATCCACGAGATGACCATCGACCTGATCGTCGCGGCGGCTTCATTCGAGATACTCGACGTGCAGAACTCGATGGAGGTCAGCCCGTATCGGGCGTGCAGCGGCATTCTCGTCGACTACCGGCAGCTGATCGGCACGTCCATCACCCGGGGCTACACCCACCGGGTCCGGGAGATGTTCGGCGGGCCGAAGGGCTGCTCGCACATGGGCGCCCTGCTCCAGGCCATGGGCCCCGTTGCCATCCAGGCCAGCTGGAGCCTGGCGAACCTGCATCTCCAGCCCGAGGATCGCCTGAATGATGGCGTGCTGGATCCGGTCGAGCGAGAACGGCGCCTCCGCTTGAACCTCAACACCTGCCATGTCTGGGCCGAGGACAGCGAGCAGATGGCCCTGGTCGCCATCGGTCGCACCCCGAAACGCCCGGGCTGGGAGGTCGACCGGCTCCGTTCCCTCGGCGTCGACGTGCCGGCCGACCAGTCCGATCACTGACCCAGCTTGCGCCGGAACTCCTCGCTCTCGCTGAACTCGAGCATCATCTGACCGTGGGTCATCCCGCCGATCACTCGCTGCAACCAGAACACCAAGCCGGCATTGTCGGGCTGACGGCCCAGCACGTTCTGGTAGACGAGCCGAACGAACTGCTCGTCGCTGAGCGCGCCGTAGCGTTGCCCGAACTCAGGGGCAGCCGCGAACGCAGCGCTGACCTGGTCGAGTGGTTTGCCGGTGTCGAGCCAGTACTTGAGGCCGTCGGTGTCGGGCGCCCGGAGATAATACGCCCAGTAGAGACGAGCGACCGGTGTGCGGCCGTCGGCCTCACCGAGTCGGGCGCGGGTGCCGGCAACGAACTCAGCGGACTCCGAGAAGCCGATCATTGCCTGGCCTCGTGCGGTTCCCTCGTTCAACTTCTGGGTCCAGAAGTTGAGGCCGGCCGCGTCGGGAGCGCGTCCCAGCACGTTCTGGTACACCAGACCGACGAAGCCCCGGTTGTCGAGGCTGCCGTAGGTGTTGATGAACTCGGGCGACGCGGCGAACGCGCTCGACACGTCGGCCAACGAGCGTCCGGCAGTGCGTTGCGCCATCCAGTACTGCATGCCCGCGAAGTCGGGAAGACGCAGGAAGTACGCGAGGTACAGCCGGGAGATCTTGGCCCGTTCGGAGGTGACGTCGATCGACGACGGTGGCGGTGCTGTCAGTGGATCGGCGAGGAAGCCCACGTCGCCGTAGTCCCCGCCGAGCACTCGACCGGCGTCGACCTTCAGCCACTTGGTGAGGACGGTGTCGTACACCGCTCGGTAGTCGACCGTCGTGCGTAGGTTCCCCGATCGGTCAGGGTCGGCCAGGCTCGACATCTCGCCGTAGCGACCCCCGTTCACGCCCTGACCGATCGCGAGCCAGGTCGAGGCCGCACCGTGGTCGGTTCCGAGTGACGCGTTGGCCTGGATTCGACGTCCGAACTCCGAGGTGGTGAGCACGACCGTGCGACGGTGATGCGCCGGATCGAGGGCAGCGAAGAACGCCGCGAGCCCAGCGTCGAGCTCGGCCAGACGCGCCGAGTGTTCCGCGGCCTGCTCGGCGTGATGATCGAAGTCACCGTAGAGGAGGTGCAGGACGCGGACGCCCAGGTTGGCGTTGATGAGTCGGGCTGCCAGCGTCATCGGTTGTGCGAGCCGGCCTTCCGGCGTCGCCGCGGCATACGATCCCGCCAGATCGTTGGCGACGACGAAGGCCTGGGCTCCCCGTCGAGCCAACTCGTCTCCCATGACGCCCAGACCAGTGGCGCCCCCACCGATTCGGGCCAAGGCCCGCTGCTGCCGCTGGTCGACGGGATTGGTCGTCGGTCGGAACAGTCCGTCCGGCCGTTCGGGAACCGCGATGGCCTGACTTGACTGCCCGGCCATCACCAACGGCACGCTCGAGCCGAAGTGGACGCCGACGAAGGGATTGTCTCCCCCACCCATCAGGTCGCCGGCACGACCCAGCCAACCCGAGGTCGGAACGCCACCTGACGCGGAGCCCTGCATGACCCGTGCCATCGAGGTGAAATGTGACAGGTCCGGAGTCGGGTGGCCGACTCCTTCGATGACCGCAACGTTCCCGGCGTCCCACAGCGACTTGACGGTGGGCAGGGAGGGATGCAGGGCGCGGTCGCCGTCAAGCGCCAACGTCGACGCGAACGGGATGGCGAGCCCGGAGCGGCGCGACGCGTAGGCGCGATCGCTGATCGGCACCACGGTGTTGATGGAGTCGTTGCCGCCGGCCATCGTCACCACCACGAGCACACCGTCGGCGGCCGAGCCGCCTGCGGTGGCGGCTGCGGCCTCGTCCATCAGCCAGCCGGGAAAGGCGGACGAACTGAGGACCGTGAAGGCCGAGGTCGCGGCGGTCGCCTGCAGGAAGTGACGCCGGGACAGCGAACGAGGGTCGGTTGGCGCGGGTGTGGACAGGCTCGCCAGGACGGATCTCGTTGATTCGGTCATGCGAGCTGGAACTCCGGAGTGAGAGGGGTCAGGTAGAGCAGGCCGGCCTGCTCGGCCCAGCGCGACGACGTCCGTTCTTCCTCGACGAACTGGCGCAGCGACGCCGTCGTGGTGGCCGACGGCTGATCGATCCCGAACGCGGCGAGTGCCGCCGCGACCGCCTGATCTGCGAGCTGGTGGCTCTGGGTGTCGCCGAGCAGATTGTTCACTTGCATGGTGCGCCAGCGCAGGTGACTCGAGAAGTTGCTCTTGGCCCAGACGGCCGGTGCAGAGATCCAATAGCGATTCTGCCGCCAGCCCGAAACGTTGGGTGGGTAGTACGGCGCTTGGCCCATTCCGTCGAGGGTCCATTCTGGGTGGGCCTCCGAACACGGCATTCCCGTGTGACGCATGGCGGCGACGACGAACTCGATCGGTGTCCGAACCAGTCCCTGTTTGGCCTGGGTCGAGAGGAACTCGGGCCGCATGAGAATGGCTCGAAGCAGGGCATCGATCCGCATGCCGCCGGCTCGAAACTCCGTCGCCAACGCGTCGACCAAGGCAGCATCGGGGTTCGGGTACGCGAGGAAGGACCAAAGCTTGGCGGCCAGGAACCGAGATGCCTGGGTTTGCGGAGTGCCGGCCAGCAGGTGGGTGATGATCTCGGGGCCATTCCAGTTGCGGGTGATGCCCATGAAGGTCTTCGGGGTCGAGTCGTGACGATCGTTGCGGAACTCGTACTGGCCGGTCGAGTCGTTCACGCCATGCCCGGTCCACGCCCGAGCCGACGCTCGCACGTCGTCCTCGGAGTAGAAGCCGACGCCGAGCACGAAGAGTTCCATCAGCTCTCGAGCGAAGTTCTCATTCGGGCTCCCCGACACGTTCACGTCGTTGTCGAGATAGCGAAGCATCGCGGTCTGGGTCGAAACGGTCTGGAGGAGCGTTTCGACCGGCCCCAAGCCGTGCATCCTGAACAGCTGGTTCTGTTCGAACATGGCTCGGTGATCGCCCACCTTGTCCATCGACGAGCACAGGTGCCCGTGCCAGAACAGCACCATCTTCTCGACGATCGGAGCGGTGCTGGTGCGACACCGCTCGAGCCAGAAGTGGGTCATGTCCACATACCGATCCCACCACGACCGCGACGGATCGAGGTTCGGAACGCCGACGTTTGCCGGAACAGCCGACGAGACGTCGAGCACTCGGTCCACGACGGTCGACCATGGCAACCCGACCAAGGCATCGATCTCGCTCGGAAGCCCACCGAAGCCGACCCGGCGAAGCAGATGGGCCGCATCGGGACGGGACGTTTCCTCAGGCAACACGGGCATGACAGTTGCTTCGACCAGTTCACCTGCGAAACTTGAGCGGGTCCCGAGGAGGTGAGAGATGAACCAGGTCGAAAAACCCGATGAGTGTCCGCTTCCCGACGATGTCCGGAGCATCATCGAAGACGTCGCTCACCAGGTGAACAACCACCTGGCCGTCATCCTCGGCAGGGTCAGCCTGCTGGCGTTCGTCGAATCGGAGAATGCATCGATGACCGATGCCATCTCGGCCATCGACCGCTCGGTCCGGGCATGCCACGAGCAGATGAATCTCCTGGTCGATCTCCTGGACTGACGAGGGCGGGTTGATGCGGGCAGGCTCACGAGCCGGGGGTGCCGTTTCGTCCCGCCACCCCCGGGTCTCTAGTGTGGCCCCATGCAGAACTTCGAAGATCGATTGGCCATCGTCACCGGCGCCGGTGCCGGCATGGGCCGGGAGCTGGCCGTACAACTCAGCACCGCCGGCGCTCACCTGGCCTTGTGCGATGTGCACCTCGACGCCCTGGCCGAAACCAAAGCGCTCTGCGCCCAAGGGCGGCGGGTCAGCACGCACATCGCCGACGTGTCGGACGAACACCAGCTCGAACGTTTTCGGGACGAGGCGCTTGCGGCCCACGAAACCGACCATGCACACCTGCTGTTCAACAACGCCGGGATCGGGGGCGGCGGCAGCTTCGTCACCTCCCCCCGAGACGCCTGGGAACGTACCTTTGACATCTGCTGGAAGGGCGTCTACCTGGGTTGCCGAGTCTTCCTGCCCCTGTTGATTGCGGCCGACGAGGCCCACGTCGTCAACACCTCGAGCATCAACGGATTCTGGGGTTCGCTCGGCCCCAACACCCCGCACACGTCGTATGTGGCGGCCAAGTTCGCGGTGAAGGGGTTCACCGAAGCCCTCATCTCCGACCTGCGTCTCAACGCTCCCCACGTGGGCGTGTCCGTGGTCATGCCCGGTCACATCGGCACCGAGATCGCCCGCAATTCGGTGCTGCTGCACGGAGCCGAGGTAGACGCTCGCGTCTCCGAGCGGGCCAACCAGTTCCGAAACATGGCGCCCACCACTGCGGCCGAGGCGGCGACCATCATTCTCGATGGCGTTCGCGAGAACCGGTGGCGGATCCTCGTGGGCGAGGACGCGCACACCCTCGACGAATTGGTCAGAGCCGATCCCGAGATGGCGTACGAGCCGGAGTTCATTCGGCGCATGCACGACGCCGGCGTCTTCCGCGGCGTGGTGGCCGAGTAGCCGACGGCTGCTCGTCTCCCATGCGCCAACTGACCACGCTCGAAGGCGACCAATCCACTTCCACTCGATCCACCTCCACAGCAGGATCGAGGGCCAACGCGAGGCGTCGGGCGTTCCTCGTGTCGCCGGGTTTCGTGATGGTCCTCATCATCATCTTCTGGGGCCTCGGACCGCCGGTGAGCAAGCTGATCACGGCGCCGTCGGTCATCGCCGTGCTCTACCGCTTCTGGCTGTCGGTACCCGTGCTGTACGTCATGACGCTCGCGACCGGGCATCGGCTGTCGATGGCCACCATCAAACGAACGGTGTTCGCCGGGGCGGCCTTCGGCATCAATCTGGTCTTCGTGTTCCTCACCATCAACGAGGCCGCAATTGCGGTGCTCAGCGTCATTGCCGCACTTCAGCCGGGCATGATCCTGCTCGTCGCCGGCCGCTTCCTTGGGGAGAAGGCAACGCCGTGGCACATCCTCTGGACGGTGGTCGGGGTCGGTGGCACCGTCGTCGTGGTTCTGGGCGGAGGACGGAGTTTCGAGGTCACCGGTCTGGCCATCATCTACTCGGTGGTGTCACAGCTGTTCTTCACGTTCTACTTCGTCGAGACCAAACGTGTTCGCAGCCGCTACCAGATCGACTCGATCGAATGGATGGCCGGCGTCACGCTGTTCGCAGCACTGACCGTGACCCCCTGGGCCCTCATCAGCAGCGATCGCTCCGACTACTTCGCAGTCAACGGCCTCGACTGGGTGTGGCTGGCGTTCATCATCATCTTCACCGGCGGCCTCGGACACGTGCTGATGGCGTGGGTGCTCAAGTACATCGATGCGTCGCGGTCGTCGCTCTACCTGTTGTCGATGAACATCGTCGCCATCGGGGCGGCGTGGCTGATCCACGACGAGCCGCTGAGCATGGTGCAACTCGCCGGCGGCGCCATCGTGTTCGCCGCGGTCGGAGCAGTCGTCAGCCGGCCGGCTGAGCCTGCGACGCCCGGGACAGAGACGCTGACGAAGCAGCCTTTGCCCGGCGCGGGTCGATGATCGATGCCGCGGTGAAGATGGCGGCGAAGGCCATGACGGTACCGACCAGGTAGGTGGTGAGGAACCGTGTCGGGTCGGCGCTGTCACCGACCAGGACGTTCATGGTCTGGATGCCGCAGACCGTGCCGATGAACATCAACTGCTGGGCCATGCCGTTTGCAATGCCCATGTCCGCCGGGTCGACGTTGCCGACGACCATCGCCGACACCGACGGCTGTGAAAGTCCGGCCGCGACTCCCGACAGGATGAGGCCAACGACGATCAGGCCGATGCCGAGGCTGGTGGTGAGCGGAGCGGCGGAACTGAAGGCGATCATCGAAAGCGCCATGCATCCGGCGCCGATCAGAATCGGGACCTTCTCCCCGACCTTGCTGGGCAGGTGGCCGCCGAACGGAGACGCCAGGCTGAAGGCGGCGGGCCGAGGGGCCATGAGGAGGGCTGTGGCCCCGACGGTCCAGCCGTACCGCTTGTCGAGCAGCGCCGGGGTGACCACGAAGCCGCCCATGTAGGCGAACTGGATGAAGGCCGAGGTGACCATTGGAAGGACGAAATTGCGTCGCCGGAAGTACGACAACTTCAACATGGGCGCCGATGAATGGTTCTCGACCTTGATGAACAGCGAGATGGCGAGGGCCGAAAGTGCGACGAGACCCCAAGCGGGAAGGTCCTGGGCCGCAGCGCCGCCGCCAACCTGGGTGATGCGAGAAGCGAACCGGGTGATGGCCAGCAGCCCGGCGAGCACGCCCAGGGCCAAGGTGATGGCACCGGGGTAGTCGAGCTTCACGTTGCTCTGGGTGGCGCCGGCCCGAACGAAGATCGTTCCGGCAACGAAGGCGACCGCGGTGATGGCCGCGAAGGCGCCGAAAATGGGGCGCCAGCCGACGACGTCGATCATGGGCCCGCCGAGCACGACCCCGATCGTGGGGGCTCCGGTCATGGCGAACTGGAACCATCCGACCGCTTTCGCCCGGCCGTGCAATCCGTAGGCGTTCATCATCAGGGCCAAGGCGTTGGGGTTGACGCACGCGCCGAACATCCCGAAGATCACCCGGAAGGCAATGAGCGAGGCGGCGTTCCACGCCAACGCGCAGGCCACGGTCATCACCGCTCCGCCGGCCAAACCGATGAGGAAGATGCGGCGGTGCCCGTACAGGTCACCGAGTTTGCCGGTGAGGGGTGTGCACGCGGCCATCGCCAGCATGAGGCCGGTGATGACCCAGGTGAGGGTGGCCCGGTTGCTGTCGAGGTCTTCGGCGATGGTGCCGAGGGCCACGGTGACGATGGTCATCAACGACCCGAACGACATGACCGACAACATCACGACCCCGAGGAGTGTGCGCTGATACGCCCGATCGGGGGTCGGGGTCGCGGGAGTCGGAGTCTTGGGAGTCGAGGTTCCGAGGGCTGCGGTCTGGACCGGAGCGGGTAGCGAGGTGCGGGTTCTCAGGGCTTCCTCCCAGGCGATGATCGAAGCGCGAAGAATGTTACGTGCTTCTAAGTACCAGCGTAGCCCAGGGCGGCCGGTGCCTCCACCAGGCTCTGGAGGACTCGCCCGACCGGACCATGATCGTCGAAGAGTTCCGCGTCGATCATGGCCGCCTGGTTGCCTCCGTGCACGACACGCGCGTCGACACCGATCCAGGTGCTCTGCGGCAGCCGGAGCAGCTGCAGGGTGATATCGGGGTTGATGTAGCTCCCGCCGCTGGGCGTCTCCTCCCAACCTGCGGCAGCAGCCAGATCGGACACCGTGGCAACGGTGACCAAGGGCGTGTTGTCCTCGCCCGCCACCAGCGATGAGTGAAGGTTGATCCAGCTGACACCCGGTCCCGAGGTCTCGTGGGAGCCCGAGACGTACCGCAGCTCGCAGGTGTCGCAATTGAAGCCCGGGACGGGATAGTCGATGGTCGCCGCCAAGCGGGGTTCGGCCGGCGTCGACGGGCGGGCGGGCACGCGGCCGGTCAGCGGCACAGCGGCAGGGTCGAACGCGATCCACTGCGACGTGGCCCGAGCCACCACACGTCCGCCATGGGTGAGCGACGCATCGACGACTGCGGCTCGGCGTCCCGGTTTGACGACGACTGCGTCGGCGACCAGCACGTCGAGCGGTACCGGCCGGAGCATCTCGACCGTGAGGCGCGAACAAAGCAGGGTCTCGGCTGGCAAACCAGCCGCCGCCACCGCCCGCTCGAGGGTTCGAGCCAGCAGTCCGACCACGGGTCCGCCGTGGAGTGAGTCCGGACTCCACGGGCCGCGGGTGTAATCGGTCGGCTGGAACGCATTGGGGCCGACGGGGAGGAAGAGTGCGTCACAGCCCATAGCGGGTCCCGTTGGTTCGAATCCATTCCCCGACCATCTCGCCGATCATGATCGTCGAGAGGTTGATGTTCGCTCTCGGCACCGTGGGCATGATCGACGCGTCGGCCACCACGAGCTGGTCGACGGCGTGGCAGCGCCCGTACTGGTCGACGACCGCCGACGGATCGGAGGCCGGGCCCATCCGGGCCGTACCGCAGGGGTGGTACCCCGACGCCGAACGTTGACGGGCCAGGCCGGTCAGGTCTTCGCGGGTCGAACGATTCGGATCGGGGAACCGGACGGTCTCGATGAACTCGGCGAGCGGGGTCTGTCGGGTCAAGGCCAGAGCGTCTTGGAGCGCAGTGACGTGACGGGCCAGATCCTTCGGGTGCTGTCCGAAGTTGGAGACGATCTGCGGAAGCGCATGAGGATCGGCCGAGGTCTGGCGCACCTCTCCCCTGCCTTCCACCCACTCGAGGCTGGGTGCCAGCATGAAGAGCACCTCGCCGCTGCGACCGGTCGCCCGGGTCATGAGTTCGATGTTCACATCGAGGTCGATGTCGCTTCCCCGGCCCGTATACCGACAGATCGTCTGCACCAGCGGCAGCTCGGGACCACAGAACTCGGGAAACTTCGGAACGAGCAGCACGGCGAGCGCCGGATGATCGGCCAGGTTCGCGCCGACACCATCGACGACCGCGACCGCATCGATGCCCAGCCGGTCGAGCTCCTCCCGGCGACCGACCCCCGATCGGACCAGCAGGCCCGGGGTCAGGATGGCCCCCGCCGACAACACGACGAGCCGGGCGTTGATCCGCTCGCCCTCGCTGGTCTCGACACCGGTCGCCCGCAGCCCCGATGCCGTTCGCTCGGTGAGGACCCTTGCCACCGTCGTGTCGGGCCGGATCGTCAGGTTGTCGCGGAACCGGGCGGAGGCCAGATAGCCGATGGCCGTCGAGATCCGGAGTCGCCCGAGCTTGTTCATCGCCATCGGCCCGACGCCCACGGCGTCGGGAGCGTTCACGTCATCGCAACGCGGGAAGCCGGCGGCCACGGCTGCTTCGATGAAGGCGGCCTGAGGTGGCGTGAGTTCGTCGGGTGTCCAACGACGCACCGAGATCGGGCCGGCGTCTCCGTGATAGGGCTGGCTCCCGAAATCGAGGTCTCGTTCGGATCGGTTGTGGGCCTCGAGAACGTTCGGCCACGCCCACTCGGGGTTGCCGAGCGATGCCCAGTGATCGAAGTCGGCCGGGACGCCACGCAGCGCAATGGTGGTGTTGACCGCCGTGGATCCGCCGGTCACCCGGCCCCGTGGGAAACGGTCGCTTCGCTCACCGCTCGGCTGGTACCGCAACTTCCAGTCGTGATCGACATAGGAGTTGTCGTGGCCGTTACGAAGGTCATCGGGAAGATCGGAGGCGAGTGAGTAGTCGGGCCCGGCGTCGAGCAGAACCACTCGGAGGTTCGGGTTCTCACTCGCTCGGGCGGCAATGACCGCACCAGCCGCCCCGCCACCGACGACCAGGACATCGATGCCATCTCGAGAAAGCGAATCCCGCTCGGTCGCCGGTCGCTCGGCTGGAGTGGGTGTGGCTGGACTGGGTGTGGCTGGACTGGGTGTGGCTGGACTGGGTGGCACGAGGAGAGATTAGGCTCCGCCGATGTCGTCATCCCTCATCGTGCGCAACGCCACCATCGTCGACGGGTCCGGTGGGCCCGGCTTCACCGGAGACCTTGCGATCACCGACACCCGGATCACCGCGGTCGGTACGGTGCCCGCCGACGCCGAGGGCCCTGCCACCACCACCATCGATGCTCGGGGCGCCTGCCTGGCACCGGGGTTCGTCGATGTGCACACCCACGATGACGGAGCGCTCCTCCGCTATCCCGGCATGGAGTTCAAGCTGTCGCAGGGATGCACCAGCCTGGTCATCGGCAACTGCGGTTTCAGCGCGGCGCCGGCCGAGCTGGGCCGCAGCGATTCCAGCGGACTGATCGGCGTCGATCCGACCTGGACCGACCTCGACGGGTTTCGCGCCGCTGTCGACGCCGGCCGTCCGTCGGTCAACACCATGGCCCTCATCGGCCACAACTCGATCCGGACGCTCGTCATGGGCGACGACCGCCGCGAACCGACCGACGCCGAACTGGACTCGATGCGCCGACACGTCGAGTTGGCGATGCGCCAAGGGGCGTGCGGGTTCTCCACCGGGCTCATCTACCGGCCAGGCCGCTGGGCCCAGACCGACGAAGTCATCGAGTTGGCCAAGGAGGCAGCAGCCGGCGGCGGGTTGTACGCCACGCACATGCGCAACGAGGGCGATCATCTGCTGGCTGCGGTCGATGAAGCCATCCACATCGGCCGCACCGCCGGTCTGCCCGTCCAGATCTCGCACCACAAGTCTGCAGGCCGACGCAATTGGGGCCGGATCGGGGCGTCATTGGCCAAGGTCGACGCGGCCAACGCCGAAGGGGCCGACATCACCCTTGACGTCTACCCCTACACCGCCGGTAGCGGCCCGATGGCCCAGTACTTCGACGTGGACAACGTCGACCCCGAACTGGCCGAGGTCATCCGTTTCGCCAGCTGCCCCGCGATCCCCGAGTACGAGGGTCGCATGGCCGTCGATCTCGCGGTCGAGGAGGGCGTCTCGGCCGCGGCCATCATCGAGAAGGTCCTGCGCGCACCCAAGGGCGACCGCACGGTCTGCATCCAGTTCATCATCGACGAAGCCGACGTCGAGGAGAACCTCCGACATCCCCTGATGATGGTCGGCTCCGACGGCATCCCCGACCTCAAGGGCCGACCCCACCCTCGCCTGTTCGGCACGTTCCCCAAGGTCCTGGCCCACTACGTCCGCAACCGGCACGTGCTCTCGCTCGAAGAGGCCGTTCGGCGCATGACGAGCCTGTCCTGTGATCGCTTCGGCTTTGTCGACCGGGGCCGCCTGGCCGAAGGTCAGTTCGCCGACCTGGTCCTCTTCGACCCCGCCGCCATCACCGACACCGCCACCTATGACGACCCCAAGCAGGAAGCCACCGGCATCAGTCTGGTCGTCGTCAACGGACAGATCGCCCTTCGCGACGGCGCCCACACCAACGTCGGCGCCGGCCAATTCCTCCGCCACAACGCCTGACAGTCGCGCCTACCACGCCCCAGTCCCCGCCGAACCTCCGGCTCCAGGCGTCGCCCACCACGAACCTCCGGCTCCAGGCGTCGGTTTCCGACGCTTGCAGCCGGAGGTTCGGCGGTGGTGACGCTCTCAGCCGGAGGTTGCGTTGGTGGGGCGTTTGGGGGAATCGGCGGGGAGGCGGGCGAGGAAGAGCACGCTGAAGACGGCGGCGGCGGCGAGCAGGATGTAGAGCAGATCGAAGCCGGCGGACGAGTCGCCGATCGGTCCGGCGATGAGCGGGGCGATCGACATGGAGGTGCCGTAGATGAGGGTGATGGCGCCGAGGGCGTTGGAGAAGGTGCGGTCGCTGACGTGGTCACGGATGGTGGTGGCCACCAGGACCGGGACGGTGAAGGAGGCCATGCCGTAGATGGCTACGGCGAGGCCGACGAACGGCTCGCGTCCGACCAGGATGAGCAGCGAGGCCACGCCGACCATGATCATCGACCCGATCAGGACGGCACGTCGGCCGACTCGGTCGGAGAGTCGTCCCGTCGCCATCGCCCCGATGGCGGCAACGCCGAGAAGCGAGAAGAGCGTGGAGACGTGGCCACGACTGAACCCGTCCTCTTCCAGCTTGGGTCCGAGGAACGGCGAGAAGGACGCCACGATGATGCCGAACAAGAAGAACCCGGCGGTCAGCGACTTCCAGCCGGGCACCGTCTTCAAGTTGGCCAACGAGAGGCGGCTGGTCACCGCCTCGGTTTCGTCCGTTGGCATGAAGGCGGCGACGACGGCCGACGTGCCGAGGGCGAACACGGCAGCTCCGAACCAGAACGGCCGCCACAGTCCCTGGTCGTCGGAGGACTCGCGGACCAGACGCACCACTTGGCCCGTGACGACCATGCCGACGCCCATCGAGGCCGAGAGATAGCCCATCACCATCCCGCGCCGAGCAGGGCTGACCGCTTTGGTGGCGATGGTCGGGATCGAGAGCCAGATGCCGGCGCTGCCGAGCCCAGCACAGAGGAATCCGACCAAGAGGGTCAGGAAATGACTGAGCGAGCCGACGACGACGAACCCCGCTCCGGACATCGCGAGCCCACCGACGAGTGTCGTCTTCGGAGCAAGGCGACCCGAGATCACGGTCATCAGGGCCACGCCGACGAGGTAGGCGAAGAAGATGGCCGTGACCGGGATACCCGCTTTCTGATGCGACCAGCCGAGCTCATCGGACATGGCCGTGGTCAGCAGCGGGTACGTCTGTCGGGACAACGTGTGCGACACGATCGTGCAGCATCCCGCAAGCGCGACCGTCCGACGCACGCCGCTCACCTCAACACTCCCACCCCGATCGGCCGCACCTCAACACGCCACCGACAGGGGCCCTCCCCACCACTCAGCTGTGCATGCCGCCATCGACGACGAACTCCTGACCGGTGCAGTAGCTGCTCTCGTCTGAAGCGAGGAACGCCACCACCTCGCCCACTTCCTCGGGCTGGGCCTCGCGACCGAGCGGAACGGCCCGAAGCATGCGTTCCTTGGGGAAGTCAGCGGTCATGGCGGTGTTGATGATGCCGGGGTGAACCGAGTTGACCCGGACACCGTGAGGCGACAGCTCGTTCGCCGCGACCTTGGTCATGCCCCGCACGGCGAACTTGGTTGCCGTGTAGGCCATGGATCCGAATGGGCCTTCGAGCCCGGCGACCGAGGAGATGTTGACGATCGAGCCGGAACCTTGCTCGATCATGATCGGCGCCACCGCGCGCATCCCGAAGAACACGCCCGTCTGGTTGATGGCGATGACCCGGTCCCAGTCGGCCGTCTTGTAGTTGACGAGGCGGGATGCATGGAGGATGCCGGCGTTGTTGACGAGGACGTCGATGCGTCCGTAGCGAGCCTTGACATCAGCGACGACCTTGGCCCAGTCGTCCTCACTGGTGACATCGTGATGCAGGAACTCGGCGCCGAGTTCGCCGGCGGTCTTCTCGCCGTCTTCGTCGAGGACGTCGGTCAGGACCACCTTGGCACCGTACGAGAGGAACAACCGGCCTTCGGCGGCGCCTTGGCCCCGCGCTCCCCCGGTGATGATTGCGACTTTTCCATCGAGCTTGCCCATGGCGTAGTCGTAGCACGATCGGACCAACGGCTCCGAATTGCCGATGCCATCCGACGGGCCCGTCGGGCGCGCTCGTCAGAACTGAGGATCGTTGGCCGGCAGACCGAGCAGTACCCGACCGGCAACGGTCCGCTGGTAGGCCCCCACGGTGAAATGGCCGGCGACCGCCCGCGCGTCGGCCAAGAGTTGGCCGAGGTTGGGGCCGTGGTCCGAGTGCTCGTGCTGATCGGCGGACCACAGCCGGTTGGCGGTCGAGCCCGCCTCGGTGACGACCGACTCGATGGCGTCGATGCTTGCCGCCACGGCGTGCGAGCACGCGAGGCGGCAGCGGGCGTGCAGCTTCGGATCGATCTCGGGCGACTCGGCCGCGGCAGCCCACAGCTCGTCCGCCATCTCCAGGGCCCACGAACGAGCGGACGACAACGATGCCTCCGCCTCGGCCACCGCAATCTGTGCGCTCGGGCGTTCGGCCAGCACCGACCGGTGGTTCAGCGGACGCTTCTCCGATGCCACGGTCACGAACGCATCGAGGGCGGCACGAGCCACGCCACAGGCCACGCCGACCTTGGGGAAGGGAAATCGCAGGCCGGACGGCAGGCGGTAGAACGGCGTGTCCGGCCGAGGACGTGCGAAGTTGTCGACCACGCCACACCATTCGTCGGCAACGAAGAGATCGTCGGCGACGACGTCGTTGCTGCCGGTACCCCGCAGACCAAGGGTGTGCCAGGTGTCCTCGATCCGGACGTCATCGGCGGGCACGAGCACGAAGCACAGTCGGAGGGGCTTGCTGTCGGCGACTTGGCATGCAAGCACCATGCGGTCGGCCGCATCGGCCCCACTGACGAAGTCCCAACGGCCGGAGATGGACCAGCCGCCCGCGGCCGGCCGGGCCACACCGCGGGGCACGCCCGAGCCGGCGATGACCAGGTCGGGCGTGTCGACGAACAACCGGCGCATGGTCTCCGGTTCGAGGTAGGCGCTGGCGATGCCGGCCTCCTCGTTGCAGGTCATGGCGGTCCACGCGGTCGAGGCGTGCACCTTGGCGATGGCCTCGATGAAGGTCAGGAACGCTGACGACGATGCTCCTTCTCCGCCGTACTCGTGCGGGACCACCATGCGCAACAGGTCAGCCTGGGCCAGCCGCTGCATCACCACCGAGGACGGCCGCCGGTGCAGGTCCGTTTCCGGACCGGAGGCCGAAATCAGCGGGAGGAGCGGGGACAATCGCTCGATGGGCGTCACCATCGACGAACGATCAACAGCTGGCCACCGGCGCGATCTTCTCGCCCAGTTCCTCCATCGCCTGGCGTATGGCGTCGGGGTTGGAACTCGGTGGGCTCACGATCAGGCGATCGAAACCCAGGTCCTCCAGGCGTTTCACCTCGTCGATGCTGTCGCGCCGGGGGCTCCACACGCCTGCGGTGAACTCGATGCCGTCGGGGTCCCGGCCGGCATCGACCGCGTACCCTCGCATCTGCTCGCGTACCTCGACCAACGCGTCGACGTCGCCGCCGCCGGGGAAGAACCCGTCGCCGTACCGACCCGCTCGCTTGGCGGCCGGTGTCGAGTGCCCACCCACGATGATCGGGACCTTCTGGCCGGGAGGTTGCGGCCGCATGTAGATCTCGTCGAAGTCGTAGAACTCGCCGTGGAACGTGCTGTGGCTCTCCGATGACCAGAGTTCCTGCATGGCGGCGATCATCTCGTCGGTTCGGGCACCGCGCCGCGCGAACGGGACGCCGAGCATGTTGAACTCTTCCTCCAGCCAGCCGACACCGATGCCGAGATGGAAGCGGCCGTTCGACAGGCGGGCCAGTGTCGCGACTTCCTTGGCCAGCACCACGGGGTTGCGTTGGGGCACGATGAGAATGCCGGTGGCCAGCTGGATGCGGCTGGTCAGCGCGGCCACGTAGGCCAACCACACCAGCGGATCGGGAAGGTCCATCTCCTTGCTGAAGGGCATCTGCCCCGAGTCGTGGTACGGGTATTCGGACTCGTACCCGTTCGGCACGATCACGTGCTCGATGGCCCAGATCGACTCGAGGCCGCACTCCTCGGCCGCGACCGCAAGTGCTGCTGCGTGCTCAGGGTGGGCGTAGGCCCCGGTGTTGGAGAACATGATGCCGAACTTCATGGCGTACCTCTCATGCTTGGGTCGTTCAGAGTCAGTGGGCTTCTCACGTGCCGGTGTAGTTGGCGGGGCGCTTCTCCAGGAAGCTCTTGACCCCTTCGCGATGATCGTTGGTCTTGAACAGCCGAGCGAGGTTGGTCGAGACCCAGACGCCCAGATCGTTCCAGTCGGGATCGACCGCCTTGCGCAGCCCGGCCTTCAGGCTCTGCACCGCCAACGGCGGGTTGGCCGCGATCCGGGCAGCGAGCGCCATCGCGGTCGGCATCAGCTCGTCGTGGGGAACGACGCGGGACACCAGGCCGATGCGGAGGGCTTCGGCTGCGTCGATGATCTCACCGGTGAACAACAACTCGGCGGCCTTCTCCCGACCGACGACGGAGGTGAGCCGACCGATTCCGCCGACATCAGTGACCAGACCGCGGAGCACGAACAGCTCGCCGAAGCGAGCCTTCTCCGACGCAACTCGAACGTCGGCGAACAACGCCAGTTCCATGCCCCAGCCGACCGCGGCCCCGTTGACGGCAGCGATGACCGGGATGTCGGTGTGTAGGAGCGCGTCGGCGGCGGGCGTGAGCCGGGGCGTGCGGCTCTCGAGGTCTGGCGGCTTGTCGCCGCCGCCCATGATCTGCTTGACGTCGTCGCCCGAGCAGAACACCGGATCGGTCGCGGTGATGACGAGACAGCGGGCGGTGCTGTTGCGCACCGCCTGTTCGAGTTTGTCGTAGGTCGACCAACCGAGCGCGTTCCGGGCCTCGGGCCGGTTGATGGTGATGACCCCGATGTTGTCGGCTTCCTCGTAGATGAGCTCGGCGAGGTTGGCGTTGGAGTCGTTCATGCCGGAACCGCCGCCAGGCCCACGGGCGGGGCCTCCCAGGTCTTGAGTTCGGGCATGACCTTGTCGGCGAAGAGGTTCATGTTGCGGCGGCCTTCGGCGTAGCTCATTCCGGCATAGACGAAGTTGGGGAAGAAGGCCGCCATGCCGATCTTCTCCTTGATGACGGCCAGCTTCTCGAGGACCTGCTCGGGGGTCCCGTAGGGCATGAGCTTCACGAAGTCCTCGGCCGCGCCGGCCTTGCCGTGCCGGCCGATGTACTTGGTGATGTTGGTGTAGAACTCGTAGCCGGAGACGCCGTCGTGGGGCGCCTCACCGAACTCGTAATGCTTGAGGACGGTGCCGTAGTACCCGCCGATGTACTTGTAGGCCATCTCCTCGGCCCGGTCGGCGCTCTCGTCGACGAAGCAGAAGCCTCCACACAGCGGGGCGGGCGGCTCGGCTCCGTTCTCGGTGCGGTAGACCTCGGAGTAGATGCGGAAATCCTCTTCGACGACGGCCCACGGCTTCTGGGGGATGACCAGGAGGCCGATGCCCAACTTGGCCATGATGGGCATGGACTCGGGACTGACCGCGGCTGCGAACGTCCGACCGCGGAACGAATGCTGGGGCGCAGGACGCAGCTCTCGGCGAGGCTGCTTGATCAGCTCGCCGTCGTATTCGAGGTAGCCCTGCTCGAGACCGGTGAGGATGCATTCGGCCATCTCGACGAATCGCTCACGGCTCGTGTTCATGTCGACCCCGAAGCCCTCGTACTCGACACGAGCGAGACCCCGGCCGATGCCGAGGATCATGCGCCCACCCGACAGGTTGTCGAGCATGGTGATCTGTTCGGCGACCCGCATGGGGTCGTGCCACGGCAACACGATGACACCGGTACCCAGCTGGATGGTCTTGGTCTTGGCCGCAAGGTACGTGAGCAGCTGCACCGGATCCGGGCACATCGTGTAGTCGGTGAAGTGATGCTCGACGGTCCACAGCGAGTCGAAACCGAGTTCCTCGGCCTCGACGGCAATGGCAACTTCTTGGTTCCAGACCTCGGCGTCGCTCAGCGCGTTCTCCGGGTTCTGGAAGGCAACGCCCATCCCTACATGCATCGTTTGGTCCCTTTGGTTTGCTGTCGTGTCTCTAGCTGTCGTGTGGTGCTGTTTGTCGGTGTCGGCCGCGTCGGCCGGTCGAGTTCAGTCGACGAGGCGACCGTTCTCATCTCTGATCTCCGGGCCCCGCACCCGCGCCCTGCCGTCGCCGAACTTGGCGTCTCGTTGACGCAACACTTGATGGAGCCCGACTTCCTTCACGTCTTCCACCCACTGCTTGGCCGATGGGGCGAGGTGGCCCCGGGCGTCGATCTCGGCGGCCACTCGCTGCATCGTGCGGGCGCCCATGAGTTCCATCCCGAGGTTGATGACCCGCTTGTTGGCGGCCAGGAGATCGGGATCGATCATGGACATCCGGTCGGCCAACTGCTCGACCTCCTGCTCCAACTGGTCGAGCGGGACGGACTTGAGGGCGAGGCCGATCTCGGCCGCCTCGGCCCCGGTGACGGTGTCCCCGGTGAGAATCAGGCGCTTGGCCCACTGCGGGCCGCAGTTGTAGAGCCACGTGGTGATGGGCAGCACACCCAGGTCCCGGGCCGGAGGAAAGCCGATGGTGGCGTCGTCGGCTGCGATGACGAGGTCGCACAGTCCGATGATTCCCGTACCCCCCGCCAGGCAGTACCCGTGGACCTGGGCAATGCTCGGCTTGTGCATGTCGAACAGCGGCATGAGGTACTGCTGCATTCGCTCGAGTTGCCAGGTGTCGTCGTCGAAACTCTTCGCGCCTCGGTAGCGGGGTCCGGGCCGCTCCGAGCCACCCCGGTCCGCGCCCAGACTGCCGCCTCCGGTGAGGTCATAGCCCGAGCAGAACGAGCGGCCTGCTCCCCTGATGATGACGCAGTGGACGGACGTGTCGTTGTCGGCCTCCCACAACGCTTCCTGCAATTCCTGCTGGATCCGGAGGTTCAACGCGTTGAGCTTCTCGGGACGGTTGAGCGTGATGCGGGCTCGGCCCCGCTCCACTTCATAGATGAGGTCCACGGGAGCAAAGGTCATGAGTCAGGTTTTAGGGCGTGAATCCGCCCTGGTCGAATTCGAAGCTGCCACCGACCATCGTGGCCAACACTTGCGTCTCGGCGATCTTGGATGGATCGACCGTCGTGAGGTCTCGATCGAGGACGGTGAGGTCGGCCAACTTCCCGACCGCGAGTGAGCCTTTCCTGGCCTCGTCGAACGCGGCATAGGCCGAGGCGTAGGTGTAGGCGTAGACGGCCTGCTCGGCTGTCAACGCTTCCTGGGGGTTGAACGGCGCGCCCAGGGCGGTGCGCTGGTTGACGAGGTCGTGGATGCCGAGCAGTGGCGAGCCGTTGACGACGGGCCGATCGGAGCTGCCGGGAAGCACCACACCCGCATCGAGGAACGACTTCTGGCGGTAGCAGTTGGGGTGCCGGTCGCCGATGGCCCGCAGCATGCCGTCGCCGATCTCGGAGATGAACCGGCCCTGCGTCACCGGGATGACGCCCAGCCGGGCAATGCGAGCGACGTCTTCAGGCCGGGTCATGGCGCAGTGCTCGATCCGGTGGCGGGTGTCTGGCCGAGGATGCCGACGCTGCGCCTCCTCGTAGGCATCCAGAACCGACGCGACCGCTCGATCGCCGATGGCGTGCGTCGCCACCTGCCAGCCCGAGATGTGGGCTTTGAGAATCAGGGTGTGCAGCGTCTCCTCCGCCATCTGGAGGTAGCCGGAGTTGCCCGGCTCGCCGTCGAAGTCGTCGAACATCGCCGCCGTCCGGCCGATCAGCGAACCGTCGGCGAAGATCTTGGTTGCACCGAACTTGAGCCACTCGTCGCCGAACCCGGAGTGCAGTCCGAGGTCGAGACAGAAGGGCTCGTCGTCGTCAGGGTGGTGGGCCCCGGTGTGGAGGTTCTCGACCGATGGCATCATCGTGACCCGCACCCGGAGCCGGCCGAGCGCACGTGCCCGCTGATAGGCCGCCACTTCCATCGGCTCCTTCGTCCCGAGGATGCCGCCGACGCCGGCCTCCTGGCAGGAGGTGATGCCCTGCGAGAGGTAGATGTCGGACGCAACACCGATGTTGCCGATGATGTCGGCCATCGGCATCGGATGCAGCAAGGCTCCGACGAGCGTCTGCGCCTGCTCCTCCAACAAACCATTCGGCTGACCATCCGGACCCAGCGCCACGACACCACCCTCGGGAACAGCGACCTCACCGACACGAGCCAGCCGCATGGCTGCGGTGTTGACCACGGTGAAATGACCCGACGTGTGGTAGAGCACCACCGGGTTGTCGGCGCTGACCCGGTCGAGTTCCTGACGGGTCGGATGCCGACGCTCCGCCAGCTTGTTGTCGTCGTAGCCGGCGCCCATCACCCACACGCCCGGCGCCGTGGTGGCCACGCGATCGGCAACCGCAGCCACGATCTCCTCCACCGACCGAACGACAGTCGGCGACAGGTTCACCTTGGACTGTGAACCCCCGAAGATCTGCATGTGATTGTGGGCGTCGTTGAACCCCGGCACCACCGTTCGACCACCGAGATCGACGATCCGATCGGGGCCGACGCTCGACGTGAACGCGCCCACGTCACCAACGCCGACGATGCGGTCACCCATGATGGCGAGGCTGCCCGCCCGCGGTCGAGCGGGGTCGATGGTGATGATGTTGGCGTTGTCGAGCACGAGATCGGGGGTCACGGCCTCAGCGTAGTTGGACGAGCTGTCAGGTCTGCTGGTCCAGAACCGTGGACACGCCGGCGGCCGCGTCGGCCCATGATTCGGGCGTCAGCAGCGGTCGGATGACGAACTTCGAGAACCCGACGGCGAGGAAGGCCTGCATCGACTCGACGAGGCCCGCCGTGCCAACGGCGATCAGGTCCTCGGCAACTGCATCCGGTCGACGGGCCGCCACGGCGGTCCTCACGCGGTCGGTGATTGCGTCCGCCCAGCTGAGGTTGACGCCGAAGTGCTCCGGGTCGACGATTCTTCCCACTCGCTCGGCTTCCGCGTCGATCACGGCCTTGCCCTCGGCTGCCTCAGCGGGCGTGCAAAGGCCGGGCATCCACCCGTCGCCGTGACGGCCGCACCGGCGGAGTGCAGCAGGCACCTGGCCGCCCAGCCACACCTCGAGCGGCTGCTGCATCGGGCGCACCGCCAACGTCAGCTCGTCGTAGTCGAAATGTCGTCCGTGAAAAGTCAGGGGCTCGCCGCTCCAGAGCGTTCGCATGACGTGCAGCGACTCTTCCAGCATCGAGGTCCGCGCTTCGGCCTCGACGCCCTGGGCCTGAAGCTCGGCCGGTTCGCGGAGACCCAACACGCCGTTGAGCAGCACTCTGCCCTGCGACAGTTGGTCGAGCGTCGCCAACTGTTTGGCGAGCATCACGGGGTTCCGGCCCGGGATGATCAGATGCGTGCCGAACTTGAGGTGAGGGCGTCGCCCAGCCGCCACGCCGAGCGCGGCGAGCGGCTCCATCGTCGCAGTGGTCACGATGTCGGGGATCCAGACCGAGTCGTAGCCCAGATCGTCGAGGGCGTCGACCAGCCGGAGGAACTCGACAGGCGAATCGGCGACACCAGCGCCTGCGGCGAATCCAATTCTGACTTTCATCTCGTGGCCTTCATCTCGTGGGCTTCATTCTTTCTCGTGGCCTTCATCTCCGCCATCACCTGCACCGACCTCTGCATTGCATCGGGTCAGTGTGCCAGACCGGAGGCTAACGAACCCCGTGGGCGCGTCGATAGAAGGACGTGAAGTCGCGAGCGGAATCGTCGTCCCGGCCTGGCCACGGGCCGTTGGTGCGGCGACAGGAACCAGGCGTTGCCCTCGTCGGGCTTTTCCTGGCCTTCGTCGTGGTGTTCTCGATGCTGCGCGGTTCGGGGAACGACCCCCTGGTCTTCGCTGCTCTGGGCTACACCGACACCGAGACCACTCCCGTCATCCAGGAACACCTCGGGCGGGCCGGGCCGGTTCGAGCCGGCGTCGGGCACGACGGCAAGTTCTTCCTGATGCAGTCCTGGGACCCGCTGTACCTCGATGGCCAATACACCGAGGCCATGGATGACCCGTTGTACCGGGCCCGCCGGATGCTGTTCCCGCTCCTGATCGGCGCCGGCGGGTTGCTGCCGGATCATCTGACGCCGTGGACCATGGCGTACGGCCAGGTACTGATCCTCGGTTTGGGAACCCTGGGAGCAGCCAAAGTCTCACAGGAGCTCGGCGGCTCGCCGTGGGCTGGGCTGGCCTTCGTCCTCAACCCGGGCCTCTGGTTCGAGGTAGTGATCGGCGGGGCCGGGGTGCTCGCCCTGGCCACTGCGGTGTGGGGGACCTGGAACGTCCAGCGGGGACGCATCGGCCAAGCATCGATCTGGCTCATGCTCAGCGTGCTGACCCGCGAAGTGATGCTGGTCTACGTGGCCGGCTTGGCGCTGCATCAACTGTTCTCGAAACGCAAACTCCCCATCGCCCTGGTCGCCCCCAGCATCGGTGGTCTCCTGGTCTGGGATATCTATCTCCGCCTGCGTCTGCACCCCGAGGACGTCGTGTCCTCGTATCGCATCGTCACCTGGCCCTTCGGCGGCATCGCGGTTGCCTCCAGAACTTGGGCCGACAACGGCACGATCGACCGGTGGATGATCTTCGGCGTGATCGTCCTGCTCGGTGTCTTCACCGCAAGCTTGCCCCGGCTCTGGAAGCTGGCCGTGATCAGCGGCCCGGCGGCCTTCCTCGTGCTCTCGGTGCTGTTGTCGGAGTTGGTCTGGTTCAACGGGTTCGACATCAGCCGGGCCGTGAGTCCGGTGACGACGCTGCTGCCGATTGCCGTGTTGCCCGCGGCCAGGCCCGCCTGGGCGAAACTCAGGTCCGCGGGTGGGTGGCGTTGTGCTCCCGGATCGCCTTGAGGATGCCCCGACCCGCGGCTTCCATCAGCGCAGTGTTGTCGGCCTGAAGCAACGTTTCGGCCCGCTCGATCGGGGCGATGGTCTGCTGCACCTTCGGCACCACGTAACGCATGAACAGATCGTAGGAGCGGAGGGTTGCCTCGTGGCTGGCCCAGTCGTGCATGAACCCCACGAGCGTGCCGAACCCGCCGGTGAGCTCGGAGAGCTTGCCGATGGCCGCGACCGCGTCGTCGGGAGTGCCGATGATGGCGCCACCTCGGGAGATCATGGCTTCGATGAAGCCGTCGGCATTCTCGGGGTCGACATGGCTGGCGCCGGCGCGAGCCAACGTGGCGACGTTGTAGCCGTTGTGCCAATGCAGCAGGCCGTTCTTCACCTCGGCGATGGCTTGTTCGCGGGTCTCGGCGATGTGCCACGGCATCATCACCCGCCAGCTGGACCGATCGATTGCGTTGCCGAACTCGGCGGCGTAGGTCTCGGCGAAACCCCACTGCGTGGGAAGCGCAGCCAGCCCTTCCTCGGAGTAGCTGGCGACCGAGATCACGCCGAGGCCGTGCTTGCCGGCGAGTTTCATGCCTGACGGCGAGATGCTGCTGGCGGCGACGATCTCGAGCGTCCGATTCCGGTACGGCTTCACCTGCAGATGGGCTTGCTGCATCTCGAACCAATCACTCTTGTAGGTGATGGGGTCGTCGGTCGACAGCAGTTGCTTGATGATCCCGATGGATTCGTCCTGGCGATCCCGAAGGACCTCGGTATCGATGCCGAACGCTCGTGCGTCACTGGGCAGCGCACCGGGACCGGTGCCGAGAATGGCCCGTCCCCGCGAGAGGTGATCGAGGAAGGCGATGCGACCGGCGACGTTGTAGGGATGGTGGTACGGCAACGAGGTGACACCCGTGGCCAGCTGGATGTGACCGGTTCGTTGGGCGGCAGCCGCAAGGAACATTTCGGGGTGCCCGATGGTCTCCCATCCCCCCGAGTGGTGTTCACCCACCCAGACCTCGTCGTATCCGAGCTGGTCGAGAACCTGGCACAACTGGAGATCCCGCTCGTACTGGAGCGTCAAGTCTTCGCCGACGGGGTGATGAGGAGCGATGAAGACACCGAAGCGCATGGGAGAGGTTGGCATGGGGGACAACGTTAGTGTGCGGGGCCATGGCGAAACGAAAGCGGCGGCCCCCGATGCCGGACACGCAGGGTCGGGACGACCAAGCCCCTTGTCCCTGCGGATCGGACTCTGCCTACGGCGCGTGCTGTGCCCGACTCCATCGAGGCACCCGGCAGGCGGTGACTGCCGTCGAAGTCATGCGGGCGCGGTACACCGCGCACGTGGTCGGAGACCCTGGCTATCTGTTGTCGTCGTGGCATCCCGACACTCGTCCGCCTGACATCGCCGGCGGCGACGAAACCTGGCTCGGGTTGGAGGTCGGCGCGGTCGAGCGCGGCGGCGCGCTGGACGCCGCCGGCACCGTCGCGTTCGCCGCACACTTCCGTCAGGGCGACCGGATACGCGTCCTGCGCGAGATCAGCAGCTTCGTCCACGTCCAGGGTCGTTGGGTCTATTTCGACGGCACGTTCGACTTTTGATCCACGTCGACTCGACTTCCGCCGTGCGATCAATCAGCATCACCCTCCATGAGTAACCGGTCGTTCAACTTGTCACGCTCGGCGTCACGACGACACCGCCAACCAGTCCTGACGCTCGGCTTGCTGATGGCCCTGATCGGCGCCGCGTGCACCTCGATCGACGACAACTCCCTCGACGGTGACGCCCTCGACCGCGGCTCGCTCAGCGAGACCACCGACGATGCGGCGACCGGCGTCGGTGACGAAGCGGAAACTCGGGCCGACGCCAACCAGGCTGCGCCGCCCGAGATGACCTTGGCGGCGTACTACCGCGAGATCGTCGGCACGTCCGACGAGCTCGCTGACTGCCTGGCCGCGGCGGCCGGCGCAGAATCCTTGCAGACCGTGGCCGACCTCCAGGCGGCAGAGGCGAACGCCGAACTGGTCGAGCGACTCGCTGCGGGCCAGGACGCCTGCATCGAGTGACAGGATCGAGTGAACAGGATCGAGTGAACAGGACCAGGTGCACAGGCGCCGGCGAACAGCCCGTCCGGTGATCAGCGGCTGAAATCGGCGACGATGGTCTGTATCCGCCCGTCGGACAGCGTGGCAACGGCCGAGAGCCGATGGGATCCTGCGGCGAAACTGGAGATGGCGAAGCCCGTCGCGGTCGTGGTGTCGCCCCCGTTGAAGTCCCAGGGGGCCAGGAGTTCGGTTCGATGGGCCGAACCGTCGAGGCTGAAAGCGACCCGTACCACCTCGGGCCGATGCTCCAGGAAGATGTACACCGTGGTTCCGGTGACCCGCAGACCGGCGAGGGGGACGGCGTTCGAACGATCGGCCGAAGAGGAGACCATCAGCCGAGGCCCACCGATGCCCGACGTCGTGGTCGAACTGGTCGGGCCCGTGCTGGTCGGGCCCGTGCTGGTCGGGCCGGTGCTGGTCGTGGCTGCCGCGGCGATCTGGAAGGTGCTGTCGAATCGCACCGTCGTGCCATCGGCCCGGGTGGCAACCGCGCTGAGCGAATGCGTTCCCGAGGCCAACTGGACCAACGAGTAGGGATTTGCGGCGGTTACGGTCCCGCCGGCGAGGTCGTAGGGAGCGGCCAGTTCCGTACGAATCGGGGCTCGGGCCAGCGTGGGATCGTCGAGCCAGAACTGCACCCGAACAAAGGAGCCACTGATCGACAAGAAGGGGTAGATGGATGCCGACGATTGGAACGACGCGCCCTGCACCCGGAACGGGTCCCGTCGATCGGCAGTGCGGGAGTAGACCAAACCGCTCGTCGACGACGCCGCGGTCGATGTCGTCGACGGTGTCGTCGTCGTGGTCGGGCGGGTGGTGCTCGTCGTGAGCGCTGTCGTCGTCGGCGCTGTCGTGGTGGTCGTCGTGGTCGGCGGGGAGCTGATGGCGAAGGTGGTGAGGTTGACCTCGGTCGAACCGTCGGCGCGCGTGGCAACCACACGAATCGAATGGTTCCCGACCGCCAACGCACCGGTGTCGAAGACGTTGGCAACCGCAACCGTTCCACCGGCGAAGTCGTAGGGAGCGGTGAGTTCACGCGCTCGGGGTGTGCCGGTGCCGGTGGGGTCGTCGAGCCAGAACTCGACCCGGACGAACGGCTCTGTCTCCGAGAAGAAGGCGTAGATGCCGGTCCCGCGTACGATCGAGGAGCCGGCAAGGGGCACCGAACCGGTCCGATCGCCGGTGGCGGAATAGCGCATCGTGCCTCCGGGAGTGCAGGCCGCCGCTGTGCCGACCGATTCGTAGCGGGCGGTGAGGGTGGTGGGCGCCGAGCCGACTCGGAACTGCGTCGAGGTGCCTGTTCCGGCATTCCAGCCGATCATGCGCCACTGGTCGGTGCCCACGCAGACCAGTGCGGGCGCCTCGAAGCGGTGGTTGAATCCCTCGATGGTGTCCACGGTGAACGGCGACTGCTGCACAACGCCATCGACGGTGACAACACCGGGCTCGGGAAGATTTGTCCGCAACTCGACCGGCACCTTTCGGGGTTTCAGATCGATCGATGTGGCGTGGCTGAGCCCGTCGGCATCAACAGCCGTCAACTCGATCCGGAGCCCGGTGTTGCCCGCATAGTCATGACCGGTGTCCTCGACGTCCAGGCGCAGTTCCGGCCCGGTGACGCCCGACAGTGTCGGGTGCGAGTGGTTGTCGTGGAGGAACAGCACCGACCACCGCAAGCTGCCGGCGGTGAGCACGCCGTCGGGGTCGACACCGCTTCCGGTGACCGTGATGGTCTCCCCCGCAGCGAACGTCGTTCCGGCGGTGGGACTGATGATCGTGGCCGTGGGGGGTCGGCCCACCTCCAGACGAATGGGACGTCCGAGCGCCGTCAGCCCGCCGCCGGTCACGGCCAGACGGGCTGTGTAGATCCCGGCGGATCGATAGGTGTGCTGCGGGTTGCGTTCGGTCGACGTCTGTCCATCGCCGAAGTCCCAGCGATAGGCGAGGGAACCGCTTCCGGCGTAGCTGGCGGTGGCGGAGAACTGAACGGCCAGCGGGGCAAGACCGGATTCGGGGGTTGCGGCCGACGCGGTGATGACCGGTGGGGGGTTCAATTCGCCGGCGAAGCGGAGCCGCCGCAACTCTGCGGAAGCGCCGTAGTTGAAGTGGACGTAGTAAATGTGTCCGTCGGGCCCGATCGAGATCCACACGGGTAGCCGCGCTCCCACGGACTTGAGGACGCCGTCGCTGATGACCGAACCCGACGAGGCAAAACGCGGTCCAGCGGATCTCGCTCTGCGCGTAGTCGCCGTAGACGAATGCTCCTGAAAGCTCTGGTGGCAGGCTGGAGGATCGTGCGATCTCGCCACCGGCGATCGACGCGTTGAGGCAACACCCCTCGGTTGGTGCGTGGGCGTAGTTCACGATCGGGCCGGTGACGCCCACCGGACAGTCGACACCATTCTTCGGCGCAGCGAGGGGGCCTTCGCAGAGCGGCCAGCCGTAGTTCGCCCCGGCAACGCCGAGGTTGAGCTCCTCGTAGGCCGTCGGCGCGTTGTTGCCACCGACATCGGACAGAAAGTAGCGATTGGTCGCCAAGTCCCACGAGGCCCGAAAGGTGTTCCGCAAACCCAGGGCCCAGATCTCGTCGATGTTCGTCCCGGTGCCGTCAGCGAACGGATTGCCCGCCGGGACAGAGCCGTTGCGGGCAATGCGAAGCACCTTGCCGAAGACGTTGGTCTTCAGTTGGCTGTTGCTGCTGGAAAGCCCGTACCGACGGTCAGGTAGAAGTGATTGTCGGGGCCGATGGTCAGGGAACCGCCGATGTGGAACTGGCCGAAGCTGCTGTGCGCCGGCCCGGGGTTTTCCCACAGGAGCTGGGCCGACGCCAAGGTCTCGGCGCCGGTGGACCGCAACGTGTACTGCATGATGCGGAGTCGGGTAGACGGAGCCACCGAGTAGTACACGTAGAAGTTCCCGCTCGACGCGAACTCGGGGGCGACGAGAAGGTCCAAGGCTCCTCGTTCGCCGTTGGCGTCGACGTCGGGCACAGTGAAGAGCAGGACCTTTGAGCCGGTGGTGGGGTTGACGATCGTGACCTGCCCCGTCTTACCCAGGACCAGCAGGCGGCCGTCGGGCAGCCAGTCCGCCGACAGGCTCTGCGTGAGGCCCCCCACCACCAGTTCATCGACGAAGTCGGCGGCGCTCCACGACGGTGGTGTCGTGGTCGTCGTCGACGCGGCCGTTGTGCTGGTCGCTGGGCTGCTGGTGGTGGAGGAAGGAGTGGTCGTGGTGGTCGGTCCCAGTATCGACCGGGGCCAGATCTCGATGGCGGACAGGTTGGCGTCTCCGCCGGTGGCCGAAACGGTCACGGTTCCGCTCGTCGTGGAGGCCGAGAGTGGACCTACCCGCTGCCACGTCCCGGCCGGGCCAGAGGTCGTGGTTGCCACCGTCGCCCCGTTGACGCGCACCGAAAAGCTCTGGCTGTCGTTGTCCTCGAGCACCCAGAGGTAGACGTCATAGTTGCCACTCGGCAACGAAGACGCCGTGATGGTCGGTGCGGGAACCGACGCCCCGTTTCCCCAGACGAAACAGCGCAGGAGATCGGCTGCACCCGTTGGCACGACGCCGAGCAGCGGCGTCGTCGAACACGCTCGCACCCCGGACACCGAAACGTTCGGGGTGCCAGGTTCTGCGCCGTAGGACACCCCGTTGACGGTGACGGCGGACCCGTTCAGGTTCACGGCTACCACAGGGACCGGCACTGCCTGTCGTGGCACCGGCCGTGCTGTAGACACCGACCCTGCCGCTACCGACGACGTGACGACAAGCGTCACGAACCCAACGATCGTCGCAACACGCCAATGAGTCCGCCTCATCAACCCACCTCCGGAGCGTGACCCTAGTAGGGCGGCGCCCGGCGAAGGTTGATGGTCGCCGGAGGGTTGTCAGGCAGGTTTGCGACCGATGGTCCGGGTGAGCGTCCCAGGGATGAACTCGACGTTTCGCACGTCGACGAAGCCTGCCGTTTCGAAGTAGCCGATGCATTCGGTCACCGAATGGGCCCGGCCCCCACTGCCGTAATTGATCTCGGCCATGCCCCACAACGCGGCGTCGACGGGGCCGACGCCGTCGGCGTTGAGGGTTTCGCCGACCAGATGCATCTCCCCGCCCGGCAGCAACGCGTCGAACGACTTCTGCACGACCTTCTGAATGTTGGCGGCGTTGTAGATGGGCAGGTTCGAGGCCATCACCGCGACATCACAGCCCGATGGCAGCGGGTCATTGATGAAGTCTCCGCCCTGGGTCGAAACGCGGTCAGCGACCCCGTTGCGTTCGAGGTACTCCTGGGTGACGACGGTGACCGGCGGCAGGTCGAAGACCACGGCGGTCAAGCCGGGAAACGACTGCACGGCGTTGATCGAGTACGCACCGGAGCCGCCACCCAGGTCCATCATCTTGGTGCGGCCCGACAAATCGACCTGACGGCAGAACCGGCGTCCCGCCCCCATGCCGATGCTGTAGGTGGCCTTGTGGTACTTCCTCGCCGCTTCGACGGTGAGGTCGTCGTACATGCCCAACTCTTTGGGTGGGTTGGGGTCTCGCAACTTCTCGGTGAGCGAGAACCAGTCGGGTACCTCGTTGCGGGTGAACATCATCCACGGACCGGCGTACCGGTCGGTGCCTTTCACGAGGAACTTCTCGCAGTCCGGAGCGTTCACGATTACGCCGGCATCGTTCTTCTCCAACAGGCCGATGGCCAGCGCGCACACGACCAGGCGCTCGGCGTTCAGCACGCTGGTACCCATGGCCGTCGCCAGCGACTCGATGTCTCGTGCCCCACCCGAGACATGCGTGAAGAGCTCCAGATCGATGGCGGCATAGAACACGGCCGTTTCGGCGAACGAACGGGCCAGCTTCTGCAGGCGGGTGGTGTCGACCTTCGTCGTCTCGGTCTCGGGCATGGCTTCTCCTCGTTTGTACGGGGTTACATGAACCCGGCGGCCAAGCCACCGGGGGTGGCCCATTGGCCGGTACCAGAGGTCACGCCGCCGTCGACGGGCAGCGCCACACCGGTGATGAACGACGACGCGGGTGAAGCCAGGAAGGCGATGGCCTCGGCCACCTCCCGAGGTTCACCGAAGCGATTCAGCGGGAGCCGGGCAGCCATTGCCTGTTCGATTCTGCGGCCCTGCGTGTGCGCCGTCATGCTGGTCCTGGTGGGACCGGGGCAGACGGCATTGACTCGAATGCCGAGATGGGCGACATCCATCGCGGCCGCCCTGGCCAGATTGACGACCGCGCCTTTCGAGGTGTCGTAGGCGAAGAGCCCTGCATCGCCACCGAGGCCCGAGACGGAGCCGGTCACGACGACGGCACCCCGACCTGGCCCCTCGTTGTCGACCATCGCCGGGATCGAGGCCTTCAAACCGAGCGCGACCGACCGCACGTTGATGTTCATCACCCGGTCGAAGTCCTCCATCGTGCCCTTGAGGATGTCGCCCGACACGAGAATTCCTGCGTTGAGGGCCACGGCATCGAGGCGCCCAAAGGCCTCGATTGCGGCCGACACCATGGCCGCGTTGGTCGCCTCGTCGGCGACACTGCCCGGTATCCGCAGGACACCCGGCAACTCCTTCGTCCACTCGAGCCCATCGTCGCTCAGATCCACCGCAACCACGTGGGCCCCCTGGGCGTGCAACAGTCGAACGGTCGCCTCTCCGATGCCACCCGCTGCGCCGGTGACGATCACGACGCGACCGCTGTTGTCACGACGATCGTAGGTATCAGACACGCTGCCGCCCTTCCTCCTGGTCCGCAGCTTCCTGGTCCGCAGCCTCGGGTTTGCGGCTGATGAGGTAATGGTTCCCGCGGTCTTCCTTGGTGCCGGTGACCGTGATGTCGGCGAACCCGGCGTTGGTGAGCTTTTCGACTGCGAGCTGCTCACCCCAAGCGGTCCCGAGCCCCTCACCGCCGTAGGCCAACGACACCGTCATGCAGTGCATGGTGGAGATGGTGTAGACCATCGGCGCCATGGCCATGTCGAGGTTCTCGTGCAGGTGGCTCGACGCCTTCGGCTCGACACAGAGATACTGCGCTCCGGGACGCATCGCCTGGTGGATGCCGGCGAGCATACGATCGGGATGGGCCTGGTCGTGGACGGCGTCGAAGGTGAACACCAGGTCGAAGCGGTCGAGCTCGTCGAGGGCCGCAGCGTCTCGGACCTCGAAGCTGATGTTGGTGAGACCGAGTGCCTGCGCCTCGGCCCGACCGCGCTCCAGCGCCGCCTCGGCGATGTCGAATCCGACGAACCGAGACTTCGGGTAGGCCTCGGCCAACAGCACCAACGCACGACCGCTCCCGCAACCAACGTCGGCGACGTCGATGCCCTCGGTCATCCGCTCGTGGGCATCACCGAGCAGGGGGATCACCTGGCTGAGAAGGCTCTTGGACAAGCGCTGGAAGCTCGACTCGGCCATGATCGTCTGGAACTGCGGGTAGCGATCGTAGGGAACCCCGCCGCCCTCGCGGAACGCCGTCACTACCTCGTCCTCCACCTGGCCGAGCAACGACACATACTGGCAGTACGTGGTCAGGTTGAGCGCTCCTGCGGCTCGAGTCAACAAACCCGAGTGCTCGGGAGGCAGCACGAACGTGCCGGCGTCGACATCGTGTTCGACGACTCCGCCGGCGGTCATGGCCGACAGCCACTCGCGGACGTAGCGCTCCTGGAGCCCGGCCGCATCGGCAATCGCCTGGGAGGTCGCCGGCTCCATGCCGGCCATCGTGTCGAACAGGCCGGTCTTGTGGCCGATCGAACACATCAGCGAGAGCGCTCCCCCGTTCATGATGCCGGTCAAGTTCTTCAGGAACGTTGCGCTCTTCTCGCGGTCCATCTTCTGCTCACTCTTCTCGGTCGGTCGGTCGGTCAGTCGGATTCGGTGCGGAAGTATGCGGGCTTGCCCAAGGGCCAGTATTCGCCCCAGATGTGTTCGCCGCCGGTGATCTCCAGGTGCGTGCCGGTCACGAAGTTGCCGGTCGGACCGGCCAGGTACACGGCGCCTTGGGCAACGTCCCAAACGTCTCCCAGATGCCGCATCGGGTTGTGCCCGAAGCTTCCCTTGGCCTCCGGCGGATAGTTCTGCAAGCCTTCGCTGGCAATGACACCAACGGCGACGGAGTTGACCCGGATCCCGTACGGCGCCCACTCCACCGCAAGACTGCGGGTGATGGCCACCCCGCCGGCGCGTGCCGCCGCCGTGTGCACGATGCCCACCGAGGCCCTGCCTTGGATGGTCGAGATGTTGATGACGTTGCCCGGCCGCTCGGCATCGATCCATCGACGGGCCGCAGCCTGCATCGTGTACCAGGTGCCGTAGAGATTGGTCTCGACGACGGCGTTCCAGCCCTTGGGGGTGATGTCGACCGCCGGAGCCGAGAACTGACCGCCGGCGTTGTTGATCACGTGGTCGAGCCGACCACATCGATCCCAGATCGCATCGACGGTCTCGGCGACCTGCTCCGGATCGCGTACGGTCATCACGAACGTGTGCACCGGCACGTCGATCGATGCCAGATCCGACTGCAGCCGATCGAGTTTCTCGGGATCACGACCGGTGGCGACGACGGTGGCACCGAGCCGACCGAAGAGCACCGACATCGCCGTCCCGATACCGCCCGCGCCTCCGGTGATCAGTACGACCTGGTCGTCGAACAACCCGTCGCGATACACCGTGTCGAGCCGGCAGAGCTCGGCGAAGGTGTGCGAGTGGTAAGGATCGACGGTCGCTCCCAGCCCTGTCACTCCCAGCCCGTCACTTCCAACCCTGTCACTCCCAACCCATTGCCCGTGAGGCGAGGAGGGTGTCGGCGTATTCGATCATCTTCACGATCTGACCGTCGGCGCAGTGATAGACCCAGCAATACTCGTTGTCGTAGGGGTTGCCGGTGGCGGCGGTGCCCTGAATCCGTTGGCGCACCACTGCGGTGCCGCCGTCGACGATCGTCTCGTGGACCTCGAGCGAGAACGGCTTCTTCAGGTCGAACATGGTCCTGATCACCTTGCCCGCCAGGGCGTCGATGATGCCTTCGGCCCCGCGCACCGGCTCGAAGGGAGCGGTGGACGGGGGGATCCACTCACATGCGGGCGCAACAACCTCGGCGAGGGTCGCCCGGTCGCCTTTGCCCATCGCGGCGTAGTAGCGCTCGATCAGCGCACGGGTCTGGTCGGTGGTCATGGCACTCGGTGCAGGGGTCGACATTCGTCACCTTCTCGGCTTCGTGGTTCGGTCAGAGCTGGGGATCGAAGACCACCCGGCCGGTGGTCTTGCGATCGAACAGATCCTTGAGGGCGCGGGGCACATCGTCAAACCCGATGACCTCGCTGACCAGTGGATCGATCTGCCCGGCCAGCAGCAGGTCGTACAGCTCTCGGTAGCACTGCTCGAACGGCTTGTCGTCGAACTGCCGATACGCCCCCATGTGCACGCCGACCACCGAATAGTTCTTCACCAGTACGTGATTCGCCGGGGCCATGGGGATCCGGCCGCTCGCGAACCCGACGACCAACAGTCGACCCTCCCACGCAACGAGCCGACGAGCGATGTCGAAGTAATCACCGCCAACCGGGTCGTAGACGACGTCACAGCCCCGCCCCGAGGTCGCCTCCATGACCCGCTCGTAGAGGTCGTCGTTGGTGTAGTCGACCACGACATCGGCGCCGAGTCGACGGCAGGTCTCGACCTTCTCCGGGCCGCCGGCGGCGGCGATGACCCAGCAACCGTGGGCCTTTGCCAGCTGCACCGCCGAACTTCCGACACCGCCCGCAGCCGCAAGCACGAGTACCGTCTCGCCCGGCTGGAGGTTGCCTCGCCGGTGCAGCGCGAACCACGACGTCCCGTAGGTCACGTGCATGCCGACCGCCGTGATGGCGCTGACACGATCGGGTATCACATTGGACACCGAGGGCTTCATGATCGTCTGCTCTGCGTAGCCGCCATGGCCGCCGATGCTCGATCCGATGATGCGCTGACCCACCTCGAGGTCGACGTGCTCCCCCACTTCGAGAATCGTGCCGGCGACGTTCATGCCCGGAACGAACGGCGTCGGAAGGCGGACTTGGTACGAACCCTGACATTGCAGGATGTCGGCGAAGTTGAGGTCGCATGCGTCGACCCGAACCCGGACAGAGTGCGGGCCCGGCGACGGCGGCTCGATGTCGTCGAGCCGCAGGTTGTCCCAGGGATCGCCCGGTTCATGCAACAGCCATGCCTTCATGGCCGAACCGTACGCTAGGTTCGCCGCTCATGACGAACGAGAGGACCAACCAGTCGGTCCATCACCGCTTGGAAGGCGCGCCCGAGCCGATGACCTACTGGCGAGGCGCCGGTGTTCGGATCGCCGGCGACACCTGGGGCGACCCGAACGGCCCCCTCGTGGTCCTCCAACACGGTGGAGGTCAGACGCGCCACGCCTGGCGAGGGGCCGGTGAGACCCTTGGGGCCGCCGGCTACTACGCCGTTGCGTTCGATGCTCGGGGGCACGGCGATTCGGACTGGGCTGCCGACGGGAACTACGAGCGCGACGCGATGATGGAAGACCTGCGCCTCGTGGTCGACCAGCTGGATCATGGCCGTCCGGCACTGGTGGGGGCGTCGATGGGCGGCATGGCCAGCCTGGCCGCCGTCGGGGAGGGACTGGTCGATGCGGCCGCGTTGGTGTTGGTGGACATCGCTCCGCGGATCCGCGGCGACGGAACGCAGAAGATCGGCGAGTTCATGGGCCAGAAGCCGAACGGGTTCGAATCACTGGAAGAGGTGGCTGAGGCCATCGCCAACTATCAGCCGCATCGCGAGCGACCGCGCACATTGGAAGGCCTGGCCAAGAACGTTCGGGTCGGTGCCGACGGTCGGTACTACTGGCATTGGGACCCCCGCTGGCGCAACCGTGCACCCATGAACACCGACCAGCTCCGAGCTCGAACCCATCGTCTCGAAGACTGCGCTCGGAGCCTCTCCATTCCCACGCTCCTGGTGCGCGGCGGCCTGTCCGATGTCCTTGACGAGAAGGGTGCCCGGTCCTTCCTCGACCTGGTTCCGCACGCCGAGTACGTCAACATCACCGACGCGGCCCACATGGTGGCCGGCGATCGCAACGACAACTTCGGCGCAGCCGTCATCGACTTCCTCACTCGTGCGGTCCCGGTCGTCTGAACAGACCGGTCTCGTTCGACCGGTTAGGGTCCGGTCATGTTGCCCGTCGACGACTCCCGAGTCCTGGAGCTGACGGCTCTGGTGCGGGCGGGTGAGGTCGAGGCCTTGTCCGGGTTCGTCGTCACGCACCACGCGGTTGTCGCCGAGCGATTCGGTGACTCCAAGCAGTCGTGCACGGCGCTCCACCTGGCCACGGACTGGCCGGGGCATTGGCCCAGGGTCAGCGAGACCATCACCCTTCTGGCGACGGCCGGAGCTCCCGTCAGCGGACGGTTCGCGGGCCCGCACTCCGAGACGCCGCTCCACTGGGCCGCAAGCTCCGATGACGTCGCTGCGATCGACGCCCTCCTCGACGCCGGTGCCGATCTGGAAGCCGACGGCGCGGTCTTCACCGGCGGCACCCCGCTGTCCGACGCGGTGGTCTTCGCCCAGTGGCATGCGGCGCGGCGTCTGGTCGAGCGTGGCGCGGTGATGACCCTGTGGCAGGCCGCCGCGCTGGGCGAAGCAGCCGAGCTCCGGCGGATGATCGACGATGACCAACCGAACCGCGAAGCGCTCGCCAACGCCGGATGGCACGCCTGCCGGGCCGGACAGCTCGCCGCGGCCGGCCTGCTGACCGACGCGGGCGCCGACCTCGACTGGCTGGGCCATGACGACCTGACCTCCCGCCAGGCCGGTTTGGCCTCGGGGAATCCCGATCTGATCGCCTGGCTCCGGCAGTAATGGCCGTTCAGTTCTTACGGACCTCTCGGAACACCGCGTCCTTGTCGGCCTCGGGTTCCTTCGACAGGCCCAGGACCCGTTCACCGATGATGTTCCGCTGGATCTCATCGGTACCGCCGGCAATGGACATGGCCGGTGTCGAAACCAAGACCTCGGCCACCATGCCCTCGGCCGCAGTCTCGGGGCCGTTCAGCATGCCCGCCGCACCCTGAATCGACGTGTGGGTCGCGTGGCAGGCGTGGGCGATCAGACTCATGTTCAGTTTCGCCAACGATCCCTCGGGACCGGGCTCCTTCCCGGCAGCGCGAGCGTCTCGTGCCCGCCGCAGCGTCCAATCGGCGATGCGACGAATCGACTCGACTCCGGCGATCTGCTGGCGAATGACGGGGTCGGAGTTGACCCCGACTCGTTTGGCTTCGGGCTGAATGAGGTTCGCTCGCCCGGCTCGCTGCGGGTACCACTTGTAGGTGTCGAAGTACTCCCGGCTCTCGGCTCGTGCCTGATCGACCATCGCCCCGCCGTTCTCCGCGAAACGCGGGCGCTTGGTGGCCACGGCCGAGCGCTCGTGCATCAGGGTCGTGGTTGCCACCCGCCAGCCGTCGCCTTCGTCACCGATGAGGTTCTGGTGGGGAACCCGTGCGTCGGAGAGAAACACCTCGTTGAACGAGGCGTGACCGTTCATCTGGTGCAGCGGCCGGACCTCGACACCTTCCTGCTGCATCGGGAAGGCGAAGTACGAGATGCCCTTGTGTTTGGACACGTCCCAGTTGGTTCGGGCCATGAGGATGCCGTAGGCAGCCTTGTGCGCGCCGGAGTTCCAAACCTTCTGGCCGTTGACGATCCATTCGTCGCCGTCGCGATCGGCCCGCGTGGTGAGCCCCGCAAGATCCGATCCGCTGCCGGGCTCGCTGAAGAGCTGACACCACTTGTGCTCACCGGTCAGGATCGGTCGCAGGAACCGACGCTTCACGTCGTCGGTACCGTGCGCGAGAATCGTCGGGGCCACGAGGTACATGCTCACGCCCGCAGCCACACCGACGGCACCGACCCGGTAGAACTCGGCGGCAACGACGGGGTCCATCGAGGGTTTCAGACCTCGTCCGTGCCACGCCTTGGGCCACGAGGGTGTGCCCCATCCGGTGTCGGCGAGAAGCCCACGCCATTCCAGGAGCGGCATGTCCGGATCCCAGTTCTCGTCGAGCCAGGTTTGTACTTCGTCTTTGACTTCGGCTTCATCGACCACCCGACCAGCCTGCCACAGCCCGCAAGCCCGACACGAGACAGCCGACCCGAGACAGCCGACGAGCGACGGCCGACAGAGGGCGGCCAAGCCGGATCAGGACAGCAGCTGGGCGACCACCTCGTCGAGCGATGGTGGAGGGTCCTGGTCCTTGAAGTCGGCCAGCCGCCGAAAGACCTCGGCCGCGCCCAAGGGCATCCCCGCCGGCAGGCCCTTCTCGGCGAAGGTCGCCGCAATCTCTTCCATCTCACCCTTCCAGCGCCAGGCTTTGGGGCCCGAAAGTGAGGCGGCCCGCTGCACCTGACCGAGAAGACTGGGCTTGGAGACTCCCCACTCGGCGAACAGGGCATCTTGGACACCGTGGGCGCCGGCCGCTGCTGCAACCTCCAGCATCAGCGCAGCCGAACCCTTGGTCCACGCGGCGTAGACCATCTTGAGGGCTGATGCCGACCCGAGGTCGGCGTCTTCGAGAACGACGGTGCCGAGCGAACTCCCCTCGAACAGCGCCGCAATTCGGTGGCCCGTGTCCCCGCGAGGAACAAGCGGGTCGAGGCCGGTCGGCCAGGTTCGACCGGTCGGGGCGGTGGACCGACGATGCCGCCGTCGACGACGTCGACCTGCCCGGCCGTCGCCTTCGCAACCACGGCAGCTGCCGCCCGCATCGTGACGGGAGCGACGGCATTGCAGTCGACGAAGACGATTCGCTCCGGTCGGCCGGTTGCTGCCGCCGCAATGGCCACCGCCGCTGCGATCTCCAGCGCGTTGTCCGGCGGGCAGATGCTGAGCACGATTGCCGACCCACCGCCTGCGACGAGCGCCTCGAGCCCTCGTTCGAGGCTGTCGTGGGCCACCGCTCCAGCAGACTCCGCCCTCCGGCGAGTGTCCTCTGATCGGCCCGCAGCGACCCAGTGCAACCGGTGCCCGTTGGCGGCGAGGCACGAAGCCACGCCGCCACCCATGGCACCGGGATGCAGGATCAGAATGTCAGGCACGGGCCCGAGTGATGAACACCGGGATCACCCGATCGGTCTTGGCCTGGTACTCGGCGTAAGGCGGGTAGGCCGCGACGGCGCGTTCCCACCATGCGGCCCGTTCGTCGCCTTCGACGATGCGGACCTCGGTCTCGAAGGGCTCCGGTCCGTCCTGGATCAGCACGGACGGGTTGGCGACAAGGTTGTGGTACCACCCGGGGTTCTTCGGTCGTCCTCCCACGGAAGCGATCACGGCGTACTCGCCCTCGTGTTCGACCTTCATGACCGGCACCTTTCGGACCTTGCCGGACTTGTGCCCGACGGTGGTCATCACGATGATCGGCAGTCCGCTTTCGAGCAGTGTGGCCCCTTCGGCGCCGTTGGTCGACTCGTAGAGCTCGACCTGCTCGGCGACCCAGCCCCACTTGCTCGGTTCGTATTCACCATCGAAGTTCACGTCTGTCATCCCGGCAGCCTACTCCGCTCCCATTCTGCAAGCCCTTCCCACCTCACCCCGGTTCTGCAAGCCCGACACCCCACCACAGGGGCGCTGGGGCTTGCAGAATGGGGGTGAGGTGGCTGGAGCTTGCAGAATCCGTGGGTTTCGAGGCTCTTGGTAACGACTCGACTGCTGGTGCGTACTCTCTGGTATCGACCTCAATTCTGCAGGTCGACTTGCCGGACGGTTCTGCGTCGGCGAGTTCGTTCAGGTCCCGCATGTCGCCCTCCCAGCGGGGCCTCGAACGGAGTTCGGATCGGGGGTGGTGTCCGCGGTGGTCATCACCCCTGGTCCCTCCCTCTAGGCTTTGGAACATGACTCCGAGCGAGCGTGTATCCGGCGAAACGGCACCGGCTGATCCGGGGACCAGGCTCGAAGCACTGCGGGCGGGAGCACCCCGCCCCCTGCTCTCCAGATCAGCCGAGGCGCGGCTCGGAAGCCGCCATCGCGAGGTACTCGACAACCTCGAAACGATGTTCCTCGAGCGCGGATTCTCGGCGTTCACCATTGGCGATCTCGCGGCCGGTGTCGGTTGTTCGAGACGAACCTTGTACGAGCTGGCCCCGTCGAAGGACCACCTGGTGTTGCTCGTTCTCGACCGCTATCTGCATCGGACCGGCCGTTCCGCACTGGCCTCGATCATCGCCGACTCGCCGGTGATCGACCAGATCCGCCAGTACATGAAAGGCGGTGCCGACTTCGCCCTGAAGGCAGTTCTGTACGACGACCTCGCCGACGAGCCCGCAGCCAGACGCCTCCTCGACCGGCACTTCCGTTTCTCCATCGAAGTCACTGCACGACTGGTGGAGCGAGGAGTCCGACTGGGCCAGCTCCGGCTGGTCAATCCGTGGGTCGTTGCGGCCACCATCGCCGGAAGCTCCATCTACATGGTCCAGCCGGAAACGATCGAGGACATCGGGCTGCCGAGGGCCGAGATCATCGATCAGATGTTGGACGTGGTCCTGCCTGGTCTCCTGCCATGAGGCGACCGTGGCGCTTCAGCTGATCGGCTGGCGAGAATGGGTCGGCCTGCCGTCCCTCGGCACCTCGTGGATCAAGGCCAAGGTCGACACCGGGGCACGGACATCGTCGCTGCATGCCTTCGATCTCCAGAGCTTCGAACGAGAGGGCGAGAGCTGGGTACGGTTCGTCATTCATCCGTGGCAGCGATCGGCCCGTGACGCCTCGGTCGTGGAGGTACGCCTGGACGACGAACGCTCGGTGCGAAGCTCGAACGGGCAGGTCGAAACCCGACCGGTGATCCGAACGCTGCTGCAAGTGGGCCAAACCGAGATAGACATCGACCTCAGTCTCACCCGGCGGGACACCATGGGTTTCCGGATGCTGCTCGGGCGTGAGGCCATTCGCCACACGTTCGCGGTCGATGCCGGCAGTTCCTACCTCACCCGCACTCCTCCCCCCTCCGTCGTCCTCATCAACCGGGCCACCGAACCATGAAGCTCGCCATCCTCTCCCGCGCTCCCCATTGCTACAGCACTCGGCGTCTCGTCTACGCCGCCGAGGAACGCGGGCACTCGGCCCGCGTCCTCAACACCCTTCGCTTCGCGATCGATCTGACGTCCAATGCACCTGATCTGCAGTATCGAGGGCGTCCGTTGCCCGACTACGACGCGGTGTTGCCCAGGATCGGGGCCTCGATCACCTATTTCGGCACCGCGGTGGTTCGCCAGTTCGAGCAGATGGACGTGTTCACTCCCAACACCTCCAACGGCATCCTGAACTCGCGCGACAAGCTGCGGTCGCTGCAGGTCCTGTCACGCCACGATCTCTCCATTCCGCCCTCGACCTTCGTCCGCGACCGGCAAGACGCCCCCGCCGCGATACGCAGGGTCGGAGGTGCGCCGGTCATCATCAAGTTGCTCGAAGGCACCCAGGGTGTCGGTGTCATTCTCGCCCCCGACGCAAAGATTGCCGAAGCCATCATCGAGACGCTGCAAACCACCGGCACCAACGTCCTGCTGCAGCGCTTCATCGCCGAGAGTCGCGGCCGCGACATCCGGGCGCTCGTGGTCGGGGATCGGGTGGTCGCCGCCATGCGCCGGATCGCCCAACCGGGCGAGTTCCGGAGCAACGTGCACCGCGGTGGCTCCACCGAGGCGGTGTCCATCAGCCCGGACTTCGAGCGCGCCGCCGTGCGCGCCGCGCAGATCATGGGACTCCGGGTTGCGGGCGTCGACATGCTCGAAGCGACCGAGGGTCCACTCATTCTCGAGGTCAATTCGTCGCCTGGGCTCGAAGGCATCGAGAAGGCGACCGGCCTCGACGTCGCCGGCGCGATCATCGATCACATCGACAACCAGGTTGCCTTCCCCGAACTCGACGTGCGGCAACGTCTCACCGTCAGTACGGGCTACGGCGTCGCTGAACTCCTCATACGCGAAGACAGCGAGTACGTCGGCCAGACCATCGAACAGGCCCGGCTACGAGACCGCGACATCACGGTGTTGTCCCTTCATCGGGACGCGTCGGTGGTCCCCAATCCCCTACCGACCCGTGTACTGCAGGGCAACGACCGGTTGCTCTGTTTCGGCAATCTCGAAGCGATGCGAGCGCTCATCCCCACCAGGCGACGGCGCCGCCCCCGCATCAAAGACCTGCCCGAAGCTCCTCTCGAACTGCATCCCGAGTCCCGTGACCAGCAGGCTCGAGATCGGGAGCCTGCCCGCTCCCCGCTTGGTACTCGCTCATGATCAGCCCCCGCTGCCGGTGCCAGGACCGCTCGCAAGATCGGAAGCCATTCTGAGGACCGACGACAGCACGGCTTCTCCGCGCTGGTGAAGGGCCCGCTGGTACGAACGAGCGACTGGACTGGGCCGCGGTCGTAGCTCATCCGAACGCCAGGACAACCATCGTCTGGTGGTGCAGCCCGAGCGAACCGCCGGTGCGGGCGATCTCGCCGTACGTGTAGAAGCCACCCATTGGCGTGCCTTCGGGAAGCGTCGAGGACAGCGCGAAGGTCTCCTCGAAGACCAGTGCATCGCCGATCACGCTGCGCCGAGCGACACAGTCGAAGGCTACGACACCGATCGGGTCGAGCCCGTCGAGTTTGGATCTGGCCTGTCGACCGGCCGCTCGGGTGGCATCCACCACCGACTCCCGGCTGCCTTCCATCACCCAGACCAGGCTGCCGACGGGAACGTGTACGAGGAACTCGAGGGTGCGCCGATCGAGAGTCGCCGCCGGTCACGAAGCGAACATGGCCCGCCTTGTTGTCGGTCAGGCCCAGCGGGCGAGTGAGCGCGAACCTTGCGAAGCTGGCGCTGTCGACGATCGAGAGATCCCGACCCACCGCATCCAGGTACATGTCCATCGCCGGCCGGTCATCGAGGGCGAGGATCGACGTCCCCTCGGATTCGGTCACGACCATTGGTTCCCCCACCGGAGTCCAGCCGTGCTCCACCCCGATTCCCATCGGGCCGGTGGAGGTCAACGCGGCGGCCGCCACCCCCGACTCCAACTGATGCGATCCGGCGAACTGGCAGGTTCGTTCCATGGCAAGGTCGTCGCCGGCGCAGCCTCCGACGATGGACACGCCGGCGCCGGCCGTTGCGTAGGCTCCCCGCACCACCTCGGCCACGTCGCCACCGACGACCGTCGCTCAGAAGCAGCAGGGCACGGTTGACGCCGTCGGCGGGAGGCGGAACAGCTTGGCCGACCAGCCGGCCGGCACCGCGTGACCCGAGCGCGCCGCAGTCACCCAGCGCCGTCCGTGCGTCGAAGCCCTCCCCGCCCAACACAATCAGTTGCAGTGCTGCGCCGAACGAACCGTGGCGCTCGACGATCCCCGAGGATGTACAGCCGATCATCGGCACCCCGGGTGCCATCGCCTCCACGCCGGCAACGAGCTCCGCCCGAGGGACCAGCGGCGAAGCGAAACAGATCACCAGCGCAGGGTCGTCGCCGACGATCCGAGCGACTCCGTCGAGCTGAGAGTCGAACGCGTGGACATCGGAGAAGGTCGCAACGGCGAACGATCGAGTCCGATCGACGCTGACGCGTCGGTGGATACTGGTGGCGTTGCCGAGCGTGGGCATGCGTCAGCATCGGCACGTTTCCGCAGTGCCATAACCGAAAATTCGCTCGCCTTGGAGCGGCAGATCTACGGGACGCTGTCGGGGGCGAGCACGATGACCGCCAACGGTGGCAGCCGAAGGGAGAGGGAGGCTTCGAAGCCGTGCGCGGCGATCGGCCGGGCCTCGGTCACGGCCCCTGGAGAGGCCCCCGAGCCGCCGTATCCGACGTCGTCGCTGTTGGCCAGCAATCGCCACGATCCACCGGTCGGCACGCCAACCTGATAGTCATCGCGGGGAACGGGGGTGTTGTTGATGAGGACGAGGAGCGGCGACTGCGAGGGAGCGAGCCGGAGGAAGGCGAAGACGCTCTGGTCGGAGTCGTCGTTGACGACCCACTGGAATCCGCTCGGGTCGCGGTCGACCTGGCTGAGGGCGGGCCACTCCTGGTAGAGCTGATTGAGGCGACGCACCCAACCATGCACACCGGCGTGTTCGGTTTCGGCGAGCAGCGGCCACGACAGCTCGGCCTCATGATTCCATTCGGCGACCTCGCCGTACTCGCCGCCCATGAAGAGCAACTTCTTACCAGGGCACGTCCACTGGTAGCCCAGCAGGATGCGCAGGTTGGCGAACTGCTGCCAACGATCACCGGGCATCTTGGCCAGCAGACTGCCTTTGCCGTGCACGACTTCATCGTGCGAGAGCGGGAGCACGTAGTGCTCGGCCGCCGCGTAGATCGATCGGAACGTCAAGCGGTCGTGGTGCCACCGCCGGTGCACCGGATCGTTACTGAGGTATTCGAGCGTGTCGTGCATCCAGCCCATGTCCCACTTGAACCCGAACCCGAGACCGCCGACATCGGTTGGGTTGGTGACACCGGGCCACGCCGTCGATTCCTCGGCGACGAGCAGCGCGTCGGGATGGTCGGCGTAGATCGTCCGGCTGAGCTCCTGCAGGAACGAGATCGCTCCGAGGTTCTCCTTGCCGCCATGCTGGTTGGGGATCCACTCGCCGTCCTTGCGGCTGTAGTCGAGATAGAGCATCGACGCGACCGCATCGACGCGCAGTCCATCGGCGTGGAACTCCCGCAGCCAGTAGTGCGCCGAGGACAACAGGAACGAGCGGACCTCCGGCCGGTCGTAGTTGAACACGAACGACTTCCAGTCCGGGTGGAATCCCTGACGGGGATCGGCGTGTTCGAACAAGTGGGTACCGTCGAAGTGGCCGAGCGAATGCTCGTCGGTCGGGAAATGCGAAGGAACCCAGTCGAGCAGGACTCCGAGCCCGGCTTGGTGGAGCACATCGACAAATGCTCGAAAATCGTCGGGCGAGCCGTAGCGGGAGGTCGGAGCGAAGTAGCCCGTGGTCTGGTAGCCCCAGGAGCCGTAGAACGGATGTTCCATGACCGGAAGCAGTTCGACATGGGTGAATCCGAGATCGGTGCAGTAGGCCGCCAACTGCTCGGCCAATCCCAGGTAGCCCCGAGGCTCGTAGCGCCACGACCCCAGGTGCACCTCGTACGTCGAGATCGGCTGATCGAACCGTTGCAGAAGATGCCGCTGCGCCAGCCAGACGTCGTCGTGCCACTGGTACGCCTGAGGGGCCGCGATCACCGAGGCCGTGAGTGGCGGTTCCTCGGTCGCTCGGGCGAAGGGATCGGCTTTGTCGACCGTGAGACCACCGGCCCCCGTGACCGCATACTTGTACCGGTCGCCTGGCCGATATCGACGAAAAGTCCCCCGCCACACGCCCGATGGGTCGGGCTCGAGCCGGTCGATTCCCGCAGTCCAGCCGTTGCCGTCGCCGAGCACGGAAACCGCGGTGGCCGATGGTGCCCAGACCCGAAAAGTGGTCGCTTCTGCCTCGTGATGAGCGCCCAATACCTCCCAGAGCCGGGTGTGGGTACCACTGGCCAAATGCCAGGCGTCGTTCGCATCGAAGGAGCGGTTCACCAGCGCAGCCTACGTCGCTCCCTTCCCCTACGATGCGACCATGACCTCTCCTGAACATGGCCGCAAACCCGTGCTCTGTGTCGTCCTGGCCGGCGGCGAAGGCAAACGCCTCATGCCGCTGACGGTCGACCGGGCCAAGCCGGCTGTCCCGTTCGGCGGCAAGTATCGGCTGATCGACTTTGCGGTCTCCAACCTGGTCAACGGCGGTTTCCGCCACATCGTGGTGCTCACCCAGTACAAGAGCCACAGTCTCGATGTTCACATCTCCCTGACCTGGCAGCTGTCGGGACTGCTCGGCAACTACGTCACCACCGTGCCCGCCCAGATGCGTAAGGGACCACGCTGGTTTACCGGCTCCGCCGACGCGCTGTTCCAGAACATGAACATCGTCGACGACGAGCGTCCCGACCATGTGATCGTGTTCGGGGCCGACCACATTTACCGCTTCGATCCCCGGCAAATGCTCAATCACCATGTTGCATCGGGCGCCGGCGTGACCGTCGCTGCCATTCGCCAGCCGGCCGTCGAAGCCGACCGCTTCGGGGTCATCGAACGCGATCCCGACAGCACTCGCATTCTCGCGTTCCATGAGAAGTCCCCGACCGCTCCACGCCTGCCCGGGTCACCCGACGAGGTGCTGGCCTCGATGGGCAACTACATCTTCGATGTCGACGTCTTCCGGGACATCATGAGTCGAGATGCCAACGACGACGAATCCAACCACGACGTGGGCGGTGACATCATCCCCAAGTTGGTCAACGAGGGAGTCGCCCACGTCTACGACTACTACGACAACGTCGTACCGGGCGAGCAGGCCGGCGGGCAGCACTACTGGCGGGACGTCGGCACCCTCGACTCCTACTTCGACGCCCACATGGACCTCGTGGCGCCCATGCCCGCGTTCAGCCTCTACAACGACCAATGGCCGATCTTCACCCGCGGCCTCACCGAGCCGCCGGCCAAGATCGCCAACGGACCCGAGGGCCCCTGCCACGTCGCCAACTGCATCCTGTCCAGCGGTGTCATCGTGACCGGCAGCCATTGCGAGGAGTCCGTGTTCTCCTCCGGTGTCACCGTGAACCAGGCCGAGGTCTATCAATCGGTGCTGATGCAGAACGTCCACCTGGAGCCTGGTTCCAGCGTGCGGCGCGCCATCATCGACAAGAACGTCGTGATTCCGACCGGCGCCCACATCGGCCAAGATCTCGTCCGCGACGCAGAACGTTTCTACGTCTCGGACTCCGGCATCGTTGCGATCCCGAAGAACACGGTCGTCACGTCCTAGCCCGGTCCGACCGCTCCCGACCGCTCAGTCGGTCTGGCGGGCCTCGCTGAGCACCTCGAGATACAGGTCTGCGAACTGGTGGGCGGGAGCTCGCCACGACCAGTCCCGTTGCATTCCCCGACGTTGGATCATGGCTCGTCGACGCGCGTGCCTGACCGATCGCAGCGCACGGTGGAGCGCATCGACGACCGCGACCTCGGTCACATCGGCAGCGACGAAGCCGACACCGCTGTTGGCCAAGGTGGCATCGGTCCGGTCGGCGTCGATGACCGTGTCATTCAAGCCGCCGACCGGCGTGACCACCGGCAGCGTGCCGTAGGCCATCGCCTGCATCTGGGCCAGACCACACGGCTCGAAGCGGCTCGGCATCAACAACAGGTCCCCGCCTGCGAACAGCAGATGACTGAACGCCGCGTCGTAGCCGTCGTGGAACCAGACATTGTGGGGCTGCTCGGTCGCCAACCACCGGGCCCAGTCGGCGAAGCGAACCTCACCCGACCCCAACACGATGAGCCGGGCCTTCATACCATCGAGATACCGGGCCGCAGCGAAGGCCAGATCGACCCCTTTCTGGTCGACCAGCCGGGTGACCATCACGATGAGCGGCTCGCCGGTGTCGGCCCATCCGACATGGCGCAGCAGAGCCGCCCGAGCCTCGGCCTTGCCCGACAGATCGGCCGCCGAGAAATGGGGCGTGTAGACGTCGGTTGCGGGGTCCCACGCCCGGGTGTCGATGCCGTTGAGAATGCCGACCAAACGCTCGCTGTTCTCCCGAAGCACGCCTTCGAGCCCGGATCCGAACTCCGCGGTCAGGATCTCCTTGGCGTAGCCGGGACTGACCGCAACGATGCGAGAGGCCGCCTTGATGGCCCCCGCAAGGCTGTTCACCGCGTCGCCGAAGCGGTAGAGCTCACGACGTGTGGGCATCCGGTGCAACCATTCGGCCGGGGCCCAACCCTGGTGCGCGATGTTGTGGATCGTGAGGATGGTGGGAATGGCGTCGGGAAGGAAGGCCGGCACCATCGCGGTGTGCCAGTCGTTCAGGTGCACCAGGTCGACCTCGAGCCGAATGGCCAAGGCAGCCACTGCGGCGGAGAACGCAGCGAATCGTTCGGTGTTGTCGGCCCAACCTTCTCCGAGCTCGTCGACATACGGGTCGGACCGCTCCATGCCGGGAACCTCGATGATGGCGAGGAGTCCAGCCTCGGGATGACGGCCAAGGCGCGCTCGGGCCGGTGATGCCCACTCGGGCACGTCGAGGTCGAGGACTTCCACCTCGTCGATCTCCCAGTGCCGGTACGCCGGAATGACGCTGAGCACACCGACACCCGCAGCAGGAAGCGCGGCCGTCAACCCGGCCGCTGCTTCGCCCAGACCACCGACGGAGACCAATGGCCGCAGTTCCGAGGTCGCAAACAACACACGCGGACCGCCGGACGGTCCCTCCGACAGTCCGCCTTCGACAGTCCCGCCTTCGACAGTCCCGCCTTCGACCGCTCAGGGGCGGTCATCAGTGCTGAATCCGATCTCGTTCCAGGACCACCAGCGACCAGGCAGCCACCTTCCAGTCGTCGCTTGCCGCGAGCAGCTCGTCGTGCGAGGAGCCGTCTGCGGTGTCGAGAACAACCCGCCACCGTTCGCCACCCAGACCTTTGGGAACCGTGAAGCCGACCGGTTCCTCCGAGCCGTTGAACAACAGGAGGAAACTGTGGTCGACCACCCGACCGATGCCGGGCCCTTGTGCACCGACCGCGTGACCGTTGAGGAACACCGACAGGGCACGCGCGTACCCGACCTGCCAGTCGTCGGACGTCATGGCAGTGCCGTCGGGACGGAACCATCCCACATCGTCGAGCGAGCTCCCGGTGGCCCGAACGCCGCTGAAGAAGCGGCGTTGACGGAACACCGGATGACTGCGCCGCAGTTCGATGACGTGGCGGGTGAACTCGAGCAACTCCGGGTCGGCTTGATCCCAGTCGTGCCACGAGATCGCGTTGTCCTGCGCGTAGGCGTTGTTGTTACCCCGCTGCGTCCGACCGATCTCGTCGCCACCCGAGATCATCGGAACACCCTGACTGAGCAGCAGGGTGGCCATCAGCGATCGAGCTCGCCTCCGGCGGTTCTCGCGGATCACGGGATCGTTCGTCGGGCCTTCGACTCCACCATTCCACGAACGGTTGTCGTGGTGACCGTCTCGATTCTCCTCGCCGTTCGCGTCGTTGTGGCGCTGCTCGTACGTGACGAGGTCGGTCAGGGTGTAGCCGTCGTGACACGTCACGAAGTTGATGCTGGCCGTCGGGCGACGCCCTCCGGTCTGGTAGAGGTCGGAACTTCCGGTGAAGCGGTAGGCGAACTCGTTCAGCGACCCGTGCTCGCCTCGCCAGAAGTCCCGCACGTCATCGCGGAACCGCGCGTTCCATTCGGACCACAGCGGAGGAAAGTTACCGACCTGATAGCCGCCGGGTCCGACGTCCCAGGGCTCGGCGATCAGCTTGGTCCGATTGATGATCGGATCCTGGTGGATCAGATCGAAGAACGCCGACAGCCGGTCGACCGAGTAGGCCTCGCGGGCGAGGGTCGACGCGAGGTCGAAGCGGAAACCGTCGACGTGCATCTCCTGGACCCAGTACCGCAGGCTGTCCATCACGAGGTGCAGCGTTGCCGGGTGCTGCATGTTGAGCGTGTTGCCGGTGCCCGTGAAGTCGAGGTAGCGGCTGCGGTCCTCCTCGGAAAGTCGGTAGTAGACGGCGTTGTCGATGCCGCGAAGCGACAGTGTCGGCCCGGCCTCGGTGCCCTCGGTCGTGTGGTTGTAGACCACGTCGAGGATGACTTCGATGCCGGCCTGATGCAGGGTTCGCACGAGACGCTTGAACTCGTTGACCTGTTCGCCCCGCTGGCCCGACGCCGAATACGCCGCGTGGGGAGCGAAGAACGCCGCCGTCGAGTAGCCCCAGTAGTTGGTGAGCTTCCGATCGGCCAGGTACCCCTCGGGCACGAAGTGATGCACCGGCATCAGCTCGACCGCCGTGACCCCCAACGTCACCAAGTGTTCGATGATGGCCGGATGCGCGACGCCGCATAGGTGCCGCGGAGCTCTTCGGGAACATCAGGGTGGCGCATGGTGAGCCCACGGACATGGGTCTCGTAGATGACGGTCTCGTGCCATCGGGTGCGCGGCGGGGCATCGTCACCCCAGTCGAACGAGTCGTCGACGACGATCGAGCGGGGCACGTAGGGCGCACTGTCCAACAGGTTCGGCAGCAGCGGATCGTCGGGATCGTGGCCGAACACCGACGGATGCCACGTGACCTCACCCTCGACCGCCTTGGCGTAGGGGTCGAACAGCAGTTTCCGTGAGTTCGCCCGCGCCCCATTGCCGGGGTTCCAGTGCCCGTGGACCCGGTAGCCGTAGCGCTGGCCGGGCCCGACGCCGGGGAGGTACACGTGGTGCACGAAGGCCTGTTGCTCGGGAAGCACCACCCGTGACTCGACGCCGTCCTCGTCGAACAGGCACAGTTCGACCACGTCGGCCGATTCGCTGTACAACGCAAAGTTGGTGCCGCGCCCATCGAACGCTGCGCCCAGCGGGAACGGGTTTCCCAGCTCGATCGTCCGGCGGTCGATCATGGGCGCGGCCGGTAGAACCGCTCGTCGTACTCGGTCACCATTCGTCCTGCCGTGACCAACGGGCCGAGATGGGCCAGCATCGTCCGGACCGTGTCCCACCATGCCTCGGTACCGAATCGGGGCAGGACGTCCTGGGTCAGGATGCGATGGAGGCCCTTGGCCTCGGCGAGGTCGCGGGCGTCGGGGTCCTCGAGTTCGGAGGTCGGGATGGCCCACCCGATGCCGTCGACGAAGAAGTCGGCCCACCACCCATCGAGGATCGAGCAGTTGGGCGCGCCGTTCAGCGCCGCCTTCTCGCCGCTGGTGCCGCACGCCTCATGGGGCCGGATGGGATTGTTGAGCCAGACGTCCGAGCCGGCGTACATCGCCTGGGCGACGCTGATGTCGTAGTCGGCGAGCAGGACGATCCGGCCCCGGGCCGACGACGACGCTGCGAAGTCGGCCAATTCGGCCAACACGGCTTTGCCGTCGTCGTCGGCAGGGTGGGCCTTGCCGGCGAAGATGAACTGGGCTCCTGCCTGCAGGGCCCGCTCGAGACCTGCGGGGTCACGCAACAACAACGCGGCCCGCTTGTAGGTGGCGAACCGGCGGGCGAACCCGATGATGCAGGCGTCGGGATCCAGCTCGATGCCGGAGTGCTCGGCCACCCGAGCGACGAGCGCGTGGCGTCCACCGGCGCGAACCGAAGCGAGCCGCGTCGAATCAAGTTCCTTTGCCCTCGCCCAGGCCGAGGTGTCACCGTTCTCCCAGCCGGCTCCGAGCACCTCGTCATACAGGTCTTGCAGGGCGGGACTCACCCAGGTGCGGGCGTGCACGCCGTTGGTGATGCCCTCGATGCCGCGCGAGCGTGCATGGCTGGCGAACAGCTCTCGGCTGACGGTGGCGTGGAGCTGGCTGACGCCATTGACCTTGTCGCACAGCTCGAGCGCCAGCGCTGCGGTGTTGAACGGCTTCTCGGGGCCATCGGATGGCAGCAGCGCCCAGTCGAGCAGGACTTTGGTGGTGGTGCCGAGGCGCTCGGCCCAGGGCTCGAGTTCCGGCTCGACGAGCGCACGGTCGAAACGATCGATACCGGCCGGAACCGGGGTGTGGGTGGTGAACAGGGTCTCGGCCCGCACGGTCCGGAACGCTGTGGTCAGCAACAGCCCCTGCGTCGACCTTCTCCCCCAACAACTCGAGCAGCAGGAAACAGGCGTGACCCTCGTTCAGATGGAAGATCCGCGGGGTGATGCCGGCTGCGCGCAGCGCGCGCACGCCGCCGACGCCGAGGACCAATTCCTGGTCGAGGCGATGGCGCCGGTCGCCAGAGTACAGACGGTCGGTGATCTTGCGGGCGGTGGCCGAGTTGCCGGCGACGTCGGTGTCGAGCAGGAGCAGGGTGGTGGCGCCCACCATCTGCTGCCAGACGCGGACAGCGACACGCTCGCCGGCGATGTCGACGTGGACCACGTGGCCGGTGTCGAAGGCACCGATGTCGGCCGGGTCGATGGTCTCGTAACGCTCGTTCTGCCGACCGCCGACGATCTCCTGACGGAAGAACCCCTCGCGGTACAACAGGCCCACGCCCACCAGGGGGAGCTGCAGGTCGCTCGCCGCCTTCAGATGATCGCCGGCCAGGATGCCGAGACCGCCCGAGTACTGGGCCACCTGCGGCGGCCACACCGAACTCCGGGGAGAAGTAGGCGATGGTCCGCTCGGCGGCGCCGTCCACGATCGCAGCGAGTTCGTTCGACGCGGTGCGTCGATCTCGGCGGCATGCTCGGCGAGGAAACGCTCCATAGCCGAAGGATCCGCTTCCGCAATCGTGCGGAGCGGATGGACATCGGGATCGGCTCCGGGGAGCGAGTCGAGCAACCGCCGAGTTGGGCCGTCCCAGGTCCACCGCAGGTTCGCCGCGAGCTGCTCGAGCGGGCTGGAGGGGCCGGACTGTCCGGGGTTGGTATGAAGATCGTTCACGATGCTCCTCGGGTCTGAGCACGGGGTTTCGGGCGACGGAAGGCGGCAGGCTTGCCTTTGTGCAACCTATCGGCCGAAGTTCCACCGGTATGATGGCTCGGCCTGCGACGGTACCCCAGCGGACGGCGGCAACGGGAGACCTTGACCAATGGGTTCGACTTGGGCGACCGGAGAAGCCAGCATGACGGGCTTCGCAGCATGACAAGCATCGTCTGGTTCCGGCGAGATCTGCGTCTCGAGGCCAACCCGGCGTGGGCTGATGCAACCCGCTCCCACGACGAGGTCATCGGACTCTTCGTCGTCGATCCCGTGGTGATGGAAACCGCCGCCCCCGCCCGCCGGGCGGTGCTCGTCGATCACCTTCGTGCCCTGGACGGGGCGCTGACCGAGTATGGCGGACGGCTCACCGTCGTCACGGCCGGCCCGGGCGTCGGCCCGACCGGCGTCGCCGATGCGGTACGGCGAGTGGTCGACCGACACCCAAGCCTCGGCGATCCACGTCAATCGGGATGCTGCTCCCTACGCCACCCGCAGGGATGACGCGGTCGAGCCGAGCGCTGCCGGTTCCGCTCCATCGTGCACGAAGGCAATACGGTGCATCCACCCGGGCGGGTGCTCACCGGCAAAGGCACCTTGTCGCGGGTGTTCACACCGTTCTACAAGGTTTGGGACCAGGTTCCGATCCAGGCACCCATCGAGCCCGGAAGCGGTCGGGTCGTCGTCTCCGGGCTCTCGGAAGGCCTGCCGAGCAGGGAGCCGGGCCTCGCCATCGGATGGCTCGGCAACTCGGGGTCCGACGCGGCCTGGCGACGGCTCACCGACTGGCTGGAACGGGTCGACGACTACCCGACGACCCGGGACCTTCCTGCCATCGACGGAACCTCGAACCTCTCGGTCGATCTCAAATTCGGTGCGCTGTCTCCACAGACCGTCGTCGAGGTGGTCAATGGCAGCGGTACGAGCACCGAGCGCCGGTCATTCGTACGCCAGTTGGCGTGGCGAGACTGGTGGTTCCACATGCTCCTCGACAATCCGTCGCTGCCGCGTCGAGCGGTGAAGCCCGAGTACGACCGCGTTCGCTGGCGCAACGATCCGGCAGAGTTCGATGCATGGCGAGCCGGACGCACCGGCTTTCCCATCGTCGATGCCGGCATGCGACAGCTGGCAGAAACCGGTCTGATGCACAACCGGGTTCGAATGATCACCGGCAGTTTCCTGGTGAAAGACCTACTGATCGATTGGCGCTGGGGTGAACGACACTTCCGCCGCCAACTCCTCGATGCCGATCTCGCGGCAGAACGTCGGGAACTGGCAGTGGGTCGCCGGTACCGGTCCCGACGCCTCGCCCTACTTCCGCATCTTCAATCCGCTCACTCAGGCGATGACGTTCGACCCCCAGGGTGACTACGTCCGGCGGTGGGTGCCCGAGCTGGCGGCGCTCTCCGGTCGGTCGATCCACGCTCCGACGTCGCTCGGGCCGCTCGAACTCGCCGCGGCCGGCATCGTCATCGGCGAGAACTATCCCCCACCGATCGTCGACCACGCCGATGCCCGACAACGAACCCTGGCCGCCTACAAACTGGCGCTCGCGTAGCCGAACCGGTCAAACCGTCCGAACGCAGTCGGCCGAGTGGGTGACCACCCCGTCGGCATCGGTCTCCAGGACCAGTCCGTGCACGTCGGTCTCGAACCCTGGGCACTCCCGGGCGAACTCACGATTGAACTTGAGGTAGTCGACGATCGTACGGTTGAAGACCTCGCCCGGAACGAGCAGCGGGATGCCCGGCGGATACGGCGTCACCAAACTGGTGGTAACCCGCCCTTCGAGCTCGTCGATCGGGACTCGCTCGGTGGTCCGGTGGGCAATGTGGGCGAACGCGTCGCTCGGCTTCATGGCCGGCGTGTGATCGCTGAGGTACATCTCGGTGGTGAGCCGGGCCGTGTCGTACTTGGCGTACAGCGTGTGCACGTGCTGGCAGAGGTCCTGGAGCCCGAGCTGCTCGTAGCGCGGCTGCTTGGCGCAGAACTCCGGCATGATCCGCCACATCGGCTGGTTCTTGTCGTAGTCGTCCTTGAACTGCTGCAGCGCGGTGAGGAGCGTGTTCCAACGACCCTTGGTGATGCCGATGGTGAACATGATGAAGAAGCTGTACAGCCCCGTCTTCTCGACCACGACACCGTGCTCGGCCAGGAACTTCGTGACGATCGACGCCGGGATGCCGGTCGGGGCGAAGTCACCCTTGAGGTTGAGGCCCGGAGTGACGATGGTCGACTTGATCGGGTCGAGCATGTTGAAGCCCGGCGCGATGTCGCCGAAACCGTGCCACGACTCTTCGCCGTCCTCTTGCACCCCGTCGGCGTCGGTTGGTTCGAGCACCCAATCGGTGCCGTGACCCGTCTCTTCCTCGGTCAGGTAGTCGGGACCCCAGACCTCGAACCACCAGTCGTCCTTGCCGTACTCGTTCTCGACCTTGCGCATGGCCCGACGGAAATCGAGCGCTTCGTCGATGCTCTCCTCGACCAGAGCCCGGCCGCCGGGAGGTTCCATCATCGCCGCCGCCACATCGCAGCTGGCGATGATGCTGTACTGCGGAGACGTACTGGTGTGCATGAGGTACGCCTCGTTGAAGAGGTGTCGGTCGAGTTTGGTGTCGAGCGAGTCCTGGACGAGCACGTGGCTGGCCTGGCTGATGCCGGCCAGGAGCTTGTGGACCGACTGGGTCGAGTACACCACCGAGTGACGGGGCCGGCCCCGTCGGCGACCCATGGCGTGGAACTGCCCGTAGAACTCGTGGAACGCAGCGTGGGGCAACCAGGCCTCGTCGAAATGGAGGTTGTCGACATAGCCGTCGAGCAGACCCTTCACCGTCTCGGTGTTGTAGAGCACGCCGTCGTAGGTCGACTGGGTCAGGGTCATGATGCGCGGCTTCACGGCGTCGGCGTCGACTCCGGCCAGCAGCGGGTTGGCCCGGATCTTGTTCTTGATCGATTCGATCTCGAACTCGCGCTGCGGGATGGGACCGATGATGCCGTAGTGGTTGCGAGTCGGCGTCAGGAACACCGGCACCGCGCCGGTCATGATGATGCTGTGCAGGATCGACTTGTGACAGTTGCGGTCGACCACCACCACGTCGCCCGGTGCCACCGTGTGGTGCCAGACCATCTTGTTACTGGTGCTGGTGCCGTTGGTCACGAAGAAGCAGTGGTCGGCGTTGAAGATCCGGGCCGCGTTGCGCTCGGACGCGCCGATGGCGCCGTTGTGATCGAGCAGCTGGCCCAGCTCTTCGACGGCGTTGCACACGTCGGCCCGCAACATGTTCTCACCGAAGAACTGGTGGAACATCTGACCCACCGGTGACTTCAGGAAGGCGACCCCGCCGGAGTGTCCCGGGCAGTGCCAGGAGTACGAACCGTCCTCGGCGTAGTTGAGCAGCGCCTTGAAGAACGGGGGCTTGACCCCTTCGAGGTAGCTCTTGGCCTCGCGGATGATGTGGCGAGCGACGAACTCCGGGGTGTCCTCGAACATGTGAATGAAGCCGTGGAGCTCACGCAGGATGTCGTTCGGGACATGGCGGCTGGTTGCCGTCTCACCGTAGAGATAGATGGGGACCTCGTCGTTCTTCCAACGCACTTCCTCGATGAAGTTACGAAGGTTCACAACGGCCGGATCGATGTCGGGCCCGGGGGTGAACTCTTCGTCGTCGATCGACAGGATGAACGCGCTCGCTCGGCTCTGCTGCTGCGCGAACTGGCTGAGGTCGCCGTAGCTGGTGGCCCCGAGCACCTCGAACCCTTCGGCCTCGATGGCGTCGGCCAGGGCACGGATGCCGAAACCGGAGGTGTTCTCGGAACGGAAGTCCTCGTCGATGATGACGATGGGGAAACGGAATTTCATTGCTCCGCCGACGCTATCCGAGCGCCGGACCCATGAGGTCCTCGAAGTTGCGTCGGAAGAACCGCTCCTGCACGTCGGCAGGAAGGTTTCCGACCTCGTCGTCGAAGCGCCGTAACGGGTTGCGGCCACCCTCCACGTGGGGGAAGTCGGAGGAGAACATGCACAGCTCGGGACCGCTCTCGGCGATGATCCAGCCCGTCGGTTCGGTGGGGTACGGTGTCACCCGCACCTGGCGTCGCACGTACTCCGAGGGTTTGATCGACAGTTTCTTCAACCGATCTTCATGGCGTTCGAAGGCCAGGAAGGCCGCGTCGAGCTGGCGCATGAAACCGGGCAGCCACACGGCCCCCAGCTCGATGACGCCGAACTTGAGGTTCGGGAATCGTTCGAGCACACCATCGAAGATGAGCATCGACAGCGCCTGGATCGGCGCCGAGCTGATGGCCATGTAACTGACCGAACGGAAGTTCTCGCCGCCGCCGTGGAAATCGGGCTCGACCGGAAGACCGTTGTTGCGGTGCTGGGGCGGCATGACCAGCTCGGGGGTGGCGACGTGCATGGTCACCGGCACCCCGGCTTCCTGAGCCTGCGCCCACACGCGATCGAAACCGATGTGACTGGGTGCGTGGTCCCGAGGGCAGCGATTCGGCATGAGCAACGCCTTCGCGCCGCCGGCCAACGCTTCGGCAGTCACCGCCGACGCCCGCTCGAAGTCGACGAACGGAATGTAGGCCACCGGCAGGAGCCGAGGATCATGCGAACAGAAGTCGAGGTGGGCCCGGTTCGCCGCCGACGCCATCTCGTAGGTCAAGTCGTCGTCGGTACCGTGCTCGAGTTCCTCGAGCATCGTGTTGAACATCGTCGGATAGACCAACTGCGACGCAAACCCGAGATGATCCAGCGCACGGATCCGGTCCTCGGGGATGAACGATCCGGTGGCCCGCCAGTTCTTGCGCAGCATGACCTCGGCCTCGTCGGCCGCCCGGTACTCGGGATCGGCATGGAGCGCCTTCGAACGGTCGATCTCGTTCATGGTCGCCGCCACGCCGCCGACCGCGAAATGGTCACGGGCGTAGCCGGCCAGACGGGCCGTTCCGTATCCGTCGATCCATTCCGGGGTCTCCATCACGTGAGCGTCGGCGTCGTGGATCACGCGGTCTTGCACATAGGCCATACCGCCATCTTGCCAGGGAACCGTGCACACTTGGGATTGTGAAGGCTGGAAAGGTGACAGGCAACACCCGCGACCACTTCGACGTCGTCATCATCGGATCGGGGTTCGGTGGGGCGGTGTCCGCCTTGCGATTGGCGGAGAAGGGATACCGGGTCGCAGTGCTCGAAGCCGGACGCCGATTCGCCGACGAGGACTTCCCCGAGACCTCCTGGGACCTCCGTCGCTTCCTCTGGGCGCCGAGGCTCGGCCTGCTCGGCCTGCAACGCATCCACCTCCTCGACGATGTCCTGGTACTCGCAGGATCAGGCGTCGGCGGCGGCTCGCTCAACTACGCCAACACGCTCTATCAACCGACGAGCGACGCCTTCTACCGGGACGACCAGTGGGGGCACATCACCGACTGGCGTGGCGAACTCGAGCCCTACTACCAACTTGCTCGGAGCATGCTCGGCGTGGTGATCAACCCGACCATGACCCCGGCGGACGAGGTCATGCAGGCGGTCGCCGTGGACCTCGGCGTGGGCCACACGTTTCGCATGGCGCCGGTCGGCGTGCATTTCGGCGCCGACGATCAGGTCACCCCCGGAGTGACCGTCGATGACCCCTTCTTCGATGGCGCCGGTCCGCCGCGCACCGGTTGCATCGAGTGCGGCTCGTGCATGACCGGATGCCGTCACAACGCCAAGAACACCCTGGTGAAGAACTATCTTCATCTGGCAGAACGGGCCGGCGCGGTGATCGTTCCCGAGACGACGGTCGACCGGTTGGCGTCCACGGGAACCGGTTTCGTCCTCGAAACCCACCGAAGTGGTCTGCGCCGCCGACCAAGACGCACGTACCGTGCCGACCAAGTCGTGGTCGCAGCCGGCACTTGGGGGACCCAACAACTGCTGCATCGCATGAAGGCCGACGGATCACTCCCCCACCTGTCCCCCCGCCTCGGCGTCCGCACGCGGACCAACTCGGAGTCCCTCGGCGGTGCCCAGACCCGGCGGCGCAACACAGCCCGCGTCGACTTCACCCGCGGCGTCGCCATCACGTCCTCGATCCATCCCGACGAGCACACCCACGTCCAACCCGTCCGCTACGGCAAGGGCTCCAACGCCATGGCGCTTCTCGGGACCGTGCTCATCGGCGGCGACGCCCCGCGGTGGAAGTCCTGGCTCGAGTCGGTGCTCGCTCATCCGGGCCAATTGGTCTCGATGTATGCCGGCATCGGGAAGTGGGCCGAGCGGACCGTCATCGGCCTGGTCATGCAGTCGGTCGACAACTCGATCACGGTCGGTTTGCGCCGCAGTCGGCTGGGTAGGACCCGTCTGGGTTCGACGTCGGGAGCGGGTCGGTCGAACCCGACGTTCATCCCGCTGGCAAACGAAACCTACAAACGGATGGCGCACCAGATGGACGGCTACCCGGCCAGCGCGGCCACCGAGATCTTCGACATCCCCGTCACCGCCCACTTCATCGGCGGATGCACCATCGGCGAGTCGGCCGAGACCGGGGTGGTCGACCCGTACCACCGAGTCTTCGGCCATCCCGGGCTGCACATCGTCGATGGATCGACCATTTCCGCCAACCTGGGTGTCAACCCGTCGCTCACCATCACCGCCCAGGCCGAACGGGCCATGGCGCTGTGGCCCAACAAAGGCGGGGACGATCCGCGGCCGCCCTTCGGCGCGCCCTATCGGCCGCTGACGCCGATCGACCCGTCCGCCGCTGTCACCCGGCTCGTGCCGGCGGCTTTCGTCAACCGTGGGCCAGACTGATCCGATGGGCGCCCCCGAACCAACCTCTCCCCTGAACCCGACATCTCGGGGTCAGTCACTGCCCCAGACGAAGGGATCGCCCTTTCTCTCGCGCATCATCACCTGGCTGGTCCTCCTCGTCGGCCTGGGCCTGGCCTGGCTGCTCGGGTCTGCCGTCATCCCCCGCTGGTGGGCCCAACGACTGGGCAACCTCATCGACGGCAGGCTCATCTTCGGCAGCTTCTTCGGTTTCGCGGTGGGCGCCCTGTTCACCATCCTGCCGCTGGTCGCCTTGGCGCTCGGTTGGCGATTCCGAGGCGGATTCAAGCGGGCGCTGATCTTCGTCGTGCTTGCGGTGCTCCTCGCCGCCCCCAACCTCGCCACCCTGGGCATCGTGCTCGGCTCCGGCAACGCCGCCCACGCCGGCGAGCGCATCCTCGATGTCGATGGCCCCGGCCTACGCGGCGGAACGCTCGTCGGGTCCGTCATCGGTGCGCTGCTGACGTTCGCCTTCCTCGCCCTCGTCAACTCGCGCCGACGCAACAAGCGCAAGGCCCGCAACCTCGCCCAAGACCTCAAGGCCCGCGAGATCGCCAACGATCCTGTCTGACTCGGTCCGGTCAGCCGACGGCGGGGCGATAGGTGCCGACCTCGTCGGCGTCCATCTCGTTCTCGGGTTCGACCGCGCTGGAGGATGTCCTTGATGTCGGTTTCGGGCTGTTCGGCCCGCATTGCCCGCGCCGCAGCAACGTAGGTAGCAGCGTTGGACGGGCCGTACATGCCGGCCCAGATCTGCTCCTGGCGGTTGATGGCGGCGTCGTCGACTTTGCTGGCATCGTCTGCAGTCATGGCGAGAGCGTACCTCTGTGCCGCGTCCGGGTCCGGATCGACGGGCTGAGACAAGTTCAACAGCGGTTCCAGCTTCACACCCGACCCAGATTCCTGCTAGCAAGAGATCGAGAAGAGTCAACCATCGGACTGCCGAGCACCCCCTGAGGGATGCCAGGAGGAAGCGCATGACCTACGAATTCACCGCCAAGGGCTTGGAGATACAGGAGTCCGTGAAGTCGTTCATGGACGACTTCATCTACCCCAACGAGGAAGAGTTCTACGAGGAGTACCACTCCCTCGACGACCACAACGCCTCGCCGCCAATCCTGGACAAGCTCAAGGCCGCGGCGCGCGAGCGCGGGCTTTGGAACCTCTTCATCCCCCACCTCGACCCACAGGCTCCGGGCACGAAGCTGTCAAACGTCGACTACGCCCCGATCTCCGAGGAACTCGGCAAGGTCACCTTCGCCTCCGAAGCCCTCAACTGTTCGGCGCCGGACACCGGCAACATGGAGATCCTCAACCTCTTCGCCTCCGACGCGGTGAAGCAACGCTGGCTCGCTCCCCTGCTCGAAGGCGAGATTCGCTCGGCCTTCTCGATGACCGAGCCCCTCGTTGCGTCTTCGGATGCATCGAACATCGAGCTCAGCATCAACAAGGACGGCAAGGACTACGTCCTCAACGGACGCAAGTGGTTCTCGTCCAACGCCCTTCGCCCCGAGTGTGAAGTCCTGATCGTCATGGGCAAGAACGACCCCAACGCTTCGGCCCATCGCCAGCAGTCGATGATCGTGGTGCCCAAGAACACGCCGGGTATCAGCATCGGTCGCGACCCGATGGTCTTCGGCTACCACGACCGCGGTGGCCACCCCGAGATCATCTACGAAGACGTCCGTGTCCCCGAAGATCACATCCTCGGCGGCGAGGGTGATGGGTTCGCCATCAGCCAGGCCCGTCTCGGACCGGGTCGGATCCACCACTGCATGCGGGCCATCGGCGTGGCCGAGCGTGCGCTCGAAGCCATGTGCCGCCGTGCCCTCGACCGCGAAACCTTCGGCAAGACCGTGGCCCAGCACAGCCTGGTTCAGGACTGGATCGCCGAAGGACGCATCGAGATCGACCAGGCTCGCCAGTACGTCATGTATGTCGCGCATCTGATGGACACGGTCGGCAACAAGGCGGCAGCCCAGGAGATCTCGGGGATCAAGGTCGCCATTCCCAACATGGCCCTCAAGATCATCGATCGGGCCATCCAGATCCACGGCGCCGCTGGTGTCACCCAGTTCTTCCCGTTGGCGCACATGTACGCCCACATGCGTACGTTGCGAATCGCCGACGGCCCGGACGAGGTGCACAAGATGACCATCGCCCGTCGTGAGCTGCGTCGCTACGAGCCCAGCTTCCGTCCCTGATCCCCAGGAGTCCCTGACCGATGACCCTCTTCGAATCACTCTCGTTCCCGCGCGGCCCGGCGATGCCCAACCGTTTCATGTTGGCACCGCTCACCAATACGCAGAGTCACGCCGACGGAACCCTCAGCGATGAGGAACACCGTTGGCTGACCATGCGGGCCGAGGGTGGATTCGGAGCGACCATGACGTGCGCGGCGCACGTCCAGGCCGTCGGGCAGGGATTCCCCGGCCAGCTCGGAATTTTCTCCGACGTCCATCTGCCAGGCCTTCGCCGGCTGGCCGAAGACATCAATGCCACCGGCTCGGTCTCCCTCGTGCAGCTGCACCACGCCGGCAACCGTTCTCCTGCGGACCTCATCGGGACCACTCCGGTCTGCCCATCGGACGATCCCGACACCGGAGCACGAGCGCTCACGACCGACGAGGTGCACGAACTCGTCGCCGACTTCGTCGCCGCTGCGGTCCGCGCCGAGCAGACCGGCTTCCACGGCGTCGAGTTGCACGGCGCGCACGGCTACATCATCTGCCAATTCCTCAGCGCCGACATCAACCATCGAACCGATCAGTACGGCGGCTCCTTCGAGAACCGCAGCCGCTTGCTCTTCGAGATCCTCGACGGCATCCGGGCCGAGACCGGGCCCGATTTCATCGTCGGCGTGCGTGTGTCGCCCGAGCGGTTCGGTATGCGCCTGGCCGAGATCCTGGGTTTGATCCAGCAGCTCATCGACACCGGACACGTCGACTTCCTCGACCTTTCCCTGTGGAACTGTTTCAAGGAACCCGAAGAAGCTTCGGAGAATCCGGCGTGGGCCGGCCGCACGCTGTGTGAGATCACCACCGATCTCGCCCGCCGCACCGACCCCCAGGGCAGAGTCGTTCCCATCGGCGTCGCCGGCAAGATCCACGATCCCGCCGACGTCGAACGGGTCCTCGAGCTCGGCGCCGACTTCCCGATCCTCGGCCGAGTCGCCATCCTCCACCACGACTACCCCAAGCAGCTCGAGAAGGACGCCAACTGGGTGCCGTGCCGCACGCCCGTCACCCGCCAGCACCTGGCAGACGAAGGCCTGTCCGACCCCTTCATCGACTACATGTCGAGCTGGAAAGGCTTCATCGCCGACTGACAGCTCCGCCCACCCGATTCCCTCCGATTTCTCCGCTATTTCCCTCCGTACTCGTTCTGCAAGCTCCCGACCCCTCAGCCCCGTTCTGCAAGCCCCTCACCCACGCCTGGGGGTGGTCGGTCTTGCAGAACGGGGGTGCGGGGGGTGGGGCTTGCAGAATGAGGGTCCGCCGGGTCAGTGGGCTTCGCCGGTGAGCTGATAGAGGACGCCGAGGTCGAGGGGTTTGCCCGGCTCGGGGCTCGGGATGAGGAGCGCCAGGTGGCGCTCGGTCTCGGTTCCCTGATTCCACTGTCGATGGGGGACGCCGGCGGGGAGAGTGACGAGCGTGCCGGGTCCGGCTTCCAGCCGATCGAGCCCGACCTCGACGCTGAGCACACCGCTGAGCACGAAGTAGAACTGGTCGAAGGCGTGGATGTGGGTGCCGGGTCCACCGGCGCCGGGGGCAACTTCGCCGACGTAGATCGAGGCGTAGCTGGAATGTCCGTCGGGAAAGATGCTCCGGTTCAGTGAGAACCCGGGGAACTTGGCGCTGTCGACGAACGCGTCAGGATCGAGTTCCTGGACCACGAACGGCTGATCGTCGTCACCGATGTCCGAGGTCGGGGTGGCCAACGACAGCGAGGGGAATGGGCACGGAGCGATGATCTCGAGGTGGAATTCGTCGATGTCGCCCTCGTTCCAGTTGTGGTGGGGCTGGCCCTTCGGGATGTACACCAACGTGTCGGGCCCCGCGGTGAAGGTCTTGGTGCCCAGCTGAACCTGCATCTCCCCCTTCACGATGTAGTAGAGCTGGTCGCTGTACTCGTGGCGGTGATGCCCGAACGCCGGCTTGCCTGCGGGGACGTTGCTCCCCAGAATGGCGCACGACTCGCCGTGGAAAAGGTGTTGTGTCGAGTACTTGCCGGGGTCGAACCCGTCGAAGTCGACGGTTCGGGCTCGGGAGCGAAGTCCGGTGAAAGGCGCCATGTCCGCAGGGTAGCTTGGCCCCGTGAATCAGGCCGCGACGAACCAAGCAGACCCTCGACTCGCCGATGGGGTTGGACCCGTGCTCGCCTGGGACCGCTACCGCATGAGCGACGACCTCGCCGAGCGGATCGACCAGATCGGACCGACGCTGCGCAGCACCGAGGCTGAGGCCGAGGCCCAGCGCCACCTCCCCGCTGCCGCCGTCGATGCGCTTTCACAGGCCGGATTGTTCCGTATCTCGGCCGCGACCGAGGTTGGTGGCGACGAGTCCCACCCGACGGCAGAGATGGAGGCCATCGAGGCGGTCACGCGCTACAGCTCGAGCGCCGGGTGGAACCTGTTCGTCGGCTGCCTCCACACCGCGATCCCTTCGGGCTATGTGTCCGACCTCGCAGCCGAGGCCATCTGGGGTGGCCCGGACTGGGGCGTCGTCGCCGGCCAGATGGCACCCATCGGAGTGGCCGTGCCCGAGACGGGCGGTGTGCGCGTCAACGGCCGCTACAGCTGGGGCAGCGGCATCAACCACTCGTCGTGGGTGCTGGGCGGCGCCCGAGTCAAGGCCGGCGATGCCCCCGCTGCGGGCTTCGTCGTGTTCGTCGTCCCCAAGCAGGACGTCATCGTTCACGACAACTGGCATGTGCTCGGGGTTTCGGGGTCGGGCAGCTTCGACTACGAGGTGTCCGACGTCTTCGTGCCCGACGGATTCTGGTTCGACTTCCTCGACGTCGAGCCTCGCCGCGGAGGCTCAAAGTTTCATCCACCCATCGGACCACAGCTCAGTCCCGCCCACATCGGTTTCGCCACCGGCGTCGGCCGAAGAGCCCTCGACGAGATCACCCAACTGGCGGCCAGTCGACAACGAGCGCTGGCCAGCGTCACGCTCGCCCAGCGCGAAACCTTCCACCATGATCTCGGGGTTGCCCACGCTCGCCTGAGCGCAGCGCGGGATCACGGTGCCCGGGTGCTCGACCGCCTGGCGGCGACCAAGAACGAAGGCCGACCGGTCGACCTTCGCCTACAGAACGAGATCCGATCGGCGACCACCCTGGCCACCGAGGCCGCCCTCGCCGCCGCTCAGACTGCACTGCGCTACGGAGGCGGGGCTGCGGTGCGGCTGGACAATCCGCTCCAGCGACTGGTTCGCGAGCTCCTCGTCGCCCAGAGCCACGTGCACGTCGTCGAGACCAACTACGACAAGCTCGGGGTGAACCTGTTGGAGGAGGCCGGAGCCGCTACGACCGGCCAGGCGGCGGTCAACTATCGCGGCTGAGCGCCATCATGGGTTCATGCTGACCCTACTCATGGTCGCCGTGTCGATGATCGAACTCGTCGTGGTGTTGACGCAGGAGGTCGATGCCGTAGTCGCCGGCGTTCGGGGTCCGGATGATGGTGTGGATGTGGTGGTGCGACGGTTCGAGATTGTCGAACACGATGCCGGGATGATGGTCGAACTCGATCAGCACCAGCGGGCTCTGCACCCGGTAGTAGAAGGGACCGTCGTCGCCGATGCGACCCATCCAACTGAAGTAGGTCTCGTCGATGTGGGCATCGATCTCGTGCATCCGCGGCGCCGAGTGGTGCTCGTGACCCCAGCCGACGTAGGTGCCGATGAGGTGGCGAAGCAGCCTGCGTTGCTCGTCCCCCAACGCGTCGCCGCGTAGCCCTTCGTAGGGCAGGACCGCGTTGTCCTTGAACGCCCCCGCCTGCATTCGACCGTCGATGATGTGGGTCAGTTCCGGCGGCAGGGTTCCGTTCAGGATCGAATCGAAGCGGACGGCCTTGGCCAGCTGACCGTCGTTCAACGACCGCATGAACTGCACCCCGGCGTGCTGTTCGGGGTGGAAGAGATCGAGCCCGGCGAGGGGGCCCGAGTCGATTCGACACGGCTCGCTGCCCATGAAACTTGGGGTGAGGACCATCTGGTCGCCGAGGACGAACACGTTCACATTCAAGTGGTGACCGTCGATCTGCCAGGCCCAGGGTTGGTCAGGAGACGGCTCGCCGAAGAAGGACACCCAGTACGGCCACTCGCCGAACTCGTCGGGCTTGCCCGTGAGGTCGACCAGCATGCCGTTCACCCGCATGACGTCACGGGCCTGTTGGAAGCCGCGCTCGGAGAGGCACGCCGCCATGAGCCCCATGGCCGCATCGCGCTGGGGAACCGTGAGCGCTTCGAGCATCAGACCGTGGCGCATCACGTTGGGATGGACGTTCAGCCAGAGCCGCTTCTCGTCGGCGTCGAGAGGAAAGACGAGCTGCCGTCGCTCGTCATGCGTGAGCAGCTGGACGAAGTTCTGCGCCGCCTCGACGACCCGCTTGGCCGCATCGGCCAGCAGCGGATGGTTGCCGCCGGCACCAACGGGTGTCGCCAGCTTCGTCAGGCCTGGTCGAAGCACACCGTCGTTCGTGATGCCCCGAAGTGGTTCCCTGAGCGCCGCCCGGCTCGCTTCGACCATGGATGCCATCACCGGGGAGAACTCGGTGACCCTCGCTCGACCCGACAAGGCGCGCGCCTCCCGGAAACCCAACTCGGCCCAGTGTGGAACGTCCCAACTTGACATCCGCCGAGGGTAGCCCTAGCGGTCAGGGGTCACAGCAGGTATCCTGAAGGGGTGGATTTCTGAGGCTACTCAGAAATTTTCCCATCCCAGAGTTTGTCCGTCTCTTCGGCCAACATGTTTGTCCGATTGTCTCCATCTGAACCAGGGGGTTCCATGACCGAAACCAGCCAGACCGTTCGCCGGCCCATGACGGGGTCCGAGTACATCGAGAGCCTCCGCGACGGAAGGACCATCTTCTTCCACGGCGACAAGGTGAAGGACGTCACGACCCACCCGGCGTTCCGCAACAGCGTCCGCTCCATCGCCAGGATGTACGACGCGTTGCACGATCCGGCCCAACAGAGCGTGCTGATGGCCGAGACCGACACCGGCTCCGGTGGGCTCACCCACAAGTTCTTCAAGGTCCCCTACAGCGCGGACGATCTGGTTGGTTCACGTGACGCCATCGCCGGCTGGCAGCGCCTGGTGTACGGCTGGATGGGCCGTAGCCCCGACTACAAGGCCTCGTTCCTCGGGACCCTCGGTGCGTATCCCGAGTTCTACGGCGACTACGCCGACAACGCTCGCCGTTGGTACGTCCAATCCCAGGAAGAGGTCAGCTACTGGAACCATGCCATCGTGCATCCGCCGGTCGACCGCCACCTCCCCGCCGATGAAGCCGGCGAAGTGTGCATGCACGTCGAGAAGGAGACCGACAACGGCCTCATCGTGTCGGGGGCCAAGGTCGTCGCCACCGGCTCGGCCCTCACGCACTACAACTTCATCGCTCACTTCGGCGCCGTCCCGATTCAGAAGCCCGAGTACGCCATCGTCTGCACCACCCCGATGGACACCCCCGGCGTCAAGCTGATCTGCCGGAACTCCTACGAGCTGCAGGCCGCCGCGGTCGGCAGCCCGTTCGACTATCCGCTCTCGAGCCGCCTCGACGAGAACGATTCCATCCTCGTCTTCGACAAGGTGCTCATTCCGTGGGAGAACGTGTTCCTCTACGGCGACCTCGAGAACGCCAACAACTTCTTCCCGGCGTCGGGCTTCATCCCCCGCTTCACCTTCCACGGTCTCTCACGCCTCTGCGTCAAGCTCGACTTCCTCACCGGCGTGCTCTCGAAGGCGCTGCGTGCCACCGGCACCCGCGACTTCCGCGGCGTCCAAGCCAACCTCGGTGAGGTCATCGCCATCCGTAACCTCATGTGGGGCCTCAGCGACGCCATGTGCAAGAGCCCCGATCCATGGGAGAACGGCGCCGTGCAGCCGTCCATGCTCTATGGCATGGCGTATCGCACCTTCACGCCGATGTTCTATCCGCGCATCAAGGAGATCGCCGAGCAGGTCGTGGCCTCGGGCCTCATCTACGTCAACTCCAACGCGGCCGACTTCAAGTCGGCCGAGATCCGCCCGTACCTCGACAAGTACGTCCGAGGTTCCAACGGTATCGAGGCCCTCGATCGCATCAAGATCATGAAGTTGCTGTGGGACGCGGTCGGCAGCGAGTTCGGTGGCCGTCACGAGCTCTACGAGCGCAACTACGCCGGCAACAACGAGCAGATCAAGTTCGAGAACCTGATGGTGGCCGACATGAGCGGTCTCACCGGCTTCCTCGAAGGATTCGCCGAGACCTGCATGTCCGAGTACGACCTTGACGGCTGGACCATGCCCGGCTTCATCAATCCCGGCCCCGACGTTTCCGTCGTAGGCCGGGACTGGGCCTGACCTTCAGGAGTCGGAAACGTTGTGTGAAGTGGCTCGGGCCCATCGGGTCCGAGCCACTTCGCGAAACAGCACCACCGTGCCGGCGAAGGCCACGGCGTTGTAGCCGAAATGCAGAACCGTGTCGGAAATGCCGAGGGCACGATCGCCGATTCCGGGACAGGGGCATCCGCCGTTCTGGATGACGTTGCCGATGATCACCGCGTGCTCGACGACGTGCCAGGTTTCGAGACCCAGCCCGAGCACGATGAACACCGAGACCGCCCAGACAGGAAGCCGCAGAAGCAAGCCGGTCCGCCACAGCGCGAAGCCGACGGCGTAGAGGGCGAAGAGATACCAGGCGTTGAACACCAGGTGCAGCCACTCCTCGGTGCCCTGGAAGTTGAACACGTACCCCAGCAGACCGAACGCATCGTCGTCGGCCACGCCGAAGACGAACACCTGGGCGAGCTGGATCACGTGTTCGATGACGTGGATCCCTTGGATGGCCACGATGGTCGTGAAGAACACGGCCAGACCGCGGAAGGTGGTTCCACCTTCCGCGGTCTGCCGATAACCCGTCGCCAGCATCGCCTACAGCGGATCGCAGACCGACGTGACGACGGGAGTGGTCACCGGGTCACCGCGCATCCAAAGGACCGAGGTGATCAGGAACTCACCGGTTGCGGCGTCGAAGGAAGTCGTCCCCTTGAACCCATTGCTCAGGTTGGCGGGACCGTTGCCCGAGAGCGAGAACTGGTCGACCATCGTTCCGGTGTAGATGTGGGGCGAGGCGACGCTGTTCTGCCCTTCATCGATGTTCCCGTAGTGGAATCGGTACGAGTTGCCGTGGTTGTCCGTTGCGGTACCCGTCGCCTGGGCCACGTTTCGGACCGTTGTGACGCCGTCCTTGACGTTGGTGATCGTTGTCAGGGTCAGCGTGCCCGAACCGGTGACGGTCGTGTCGGGCGGAAGGTTGGGGCATACCTCCGAGGAAAGTGCCCAATCGACGGATTCGGTCTGGCTCACGACCGGAGATTGCGATGCTGCGGTTGGGACAACTGCTCCCACCGTCAGCACGGCCAGCGCCGCAACTGATCCGAACATCTTCTTGAACATGACACATTCCCCCTCGTTCGAGCCCTCCAACCATTGGAAGGACTAACCGACGCACTGCGGACACTGCTCCGAGGGCATTTCAAGAACCTTTCAAACTTGGCTTGGTCCGTCTCCCGCTGCCTGCAGGGCTCGCCAGATCTTCTCGGGGGTGCAGGGTGTTTCGAGGTGCCGCACCCCGAGGTGGGACACCGCGTCGATGACGGCGTTGTAGACGGCGGGGATCGATCCGACCGTGCCGGACTCGCCGACACCCTTGGCTCCGAGCTCGTTCACCCACGTCGGCGTCTCGACGTGGATGACCTCGAAGGACGGAAGCTCGGGGGCAGAGATGACCGAATACGTCATGAAGTTGCTCGTCGAGAGGTTGCCGGCGTCGTCGTAGGAGATCTCCTCGAGCAGCACCTGGGCGATGCCTTGCGCCAGCCCACCGTGTACCTGGCCCTCGGCCAGGAGCGGGTTGAGGATCCTGCCGGCGTCGTCAGCGGCGACGACCCGGAGCAGCTTGGTCGCTCCGGTGTCCTGGTCGACCTCGACCACCGCAATGTGTGCTCCGCTCGGGAAGGTCGGCATGGGTGGGGTGAAGTCGTTGAACTCGTAGAGCGGCTCGTCGAGCGACGAAGCGACCCGGGCCCAGTCGACGCTGGCCGCCGGTGTCCCCGCCACGTGGAAGGAGCCCGTGGCGGTGTCGAGCACCAGGTCACCCACGGCCGCCTCGAGCAGATCGGCCGCCTTGGCTTTGGCCGCTTCGATCAGCTGGGTCGTGGCCGCGGCGATGGCCGAGCCGCCGACCTGGACCGAACGGGATCCGACGGTGAGGCCACCACGCTCGACGAGGTCGGTGTCGCCGTGGATCACGTCGATCTGGTCCATCGGGATGCCCGTGCGGTCGGCCACGATCATCGCCCAGGTGGTCTCGTGACCTTGACCGTAGGGCGTCGAACCCGAGGTCACCTTGACCCGGCCGTCGGCCCCCAGCGTCACCGATCCGAACTCGCTTCCGGGCCCCCCGGCGGTGATCTCGACGTAGACACCGATACCGATTCCGAGCAGTTTTCGGTCGCCACTGGCCCGTCGTTCGGCCTGTTCGGCCAGCAGACGCGTCGTAGCCAACGCCTTCCAGCGCAAGGCGCAACGCCTCGGGATAGTCGCCGACGTCGTACTGGGTACCAATGCCGGTGGTGTACGGCTCGAGGAACTTCGGGACCAGATTCTTGAAGCGAACTGCTGCGGGGTCCATGCCGATCTCGTCGGCGAACCGGTCGATCATCCGCTCGATGGCGACGGCGGCTTCGGGTCGACCGGCGCCCCGATAGGCGGTGGTCGAGACCTTGTTGGTGACCACGGTCGTTGCGTTGAACCCGACATTGCGGATCTCGTAGGTGCCGGTGAGCATGCGCTGGGTCATCCCCGCGAGCACGGCGCCCACGATCGGGTAGGCGCCGGCGTCCTGGAACACGTCGAGTTGGTACGCCGTGATGAGGCCGTCTCGAGTTCCGCCGAGCTTGGCGTATTGGATCTGACCGCGTCCTTGGGGCATCGCCGCCACGTTTTCCGAGCGGGTCTCGGCCCACTTCACCGGACGCCCGATGGCGCGGGCGTAGAAGCCGATGATCAGCTCCTCCGGATACGTGCGCGACTTGGCGCCGAAGCCTCCTCCGACGTCGGGAACGACCACTCGGACCTGGTCCTTTTCGAGACCGTAGATCTGGGCGAGGAGGTCGCGGGTGGGATGGGCGCCCTGGCAGGCCGAGTAGTGGACCAGCCGACCGTCCTCGGTCCACCAGGCTGCGCCGGCCCGACCCTCGATGGGTGCAGCGGTGAGCCGTTGGTTGACGATGCGTTCGGAAACGACCACCTCGCATCCGGAGAAGTCGGCCTGCGACTCGGACGTCATGCGGGACAGGACGTTCGAGCCGACCTCGGGAAACAGCACGTCGGCGTCGGTCGCCGATACCTCGAGGTCGAGCACGACCGGGAGGGATTCGTAGTCCACGACCACGAGTTCCACGGCGTCGGCCGCTTGTTCACGCGTCTCGGCCACGATGGCGACGATCGGCTGCCCGACGTAGCGGACCACGTCGGAGGCGACGTACGGACGGCGCATCTCCTGAGGAAACATGGGGAGCACGTTGGGTGCCAGTCCCATCTCGGCAATGTCGTCGGCGGTGAACACACCCACCACGCCGGGCGCGGTTCGGGCCTCCTCGGCATCGACGCTGATGCGGGCGTGCGCCTCGATCGATCGGACGTACGTCAGGTACGTGGCGTTGTCGAGCTTCAGATCATCGACATACGTGCCTCCGACGGTGAGAAAGGCGGGGTCCTCACGTCGAATGACGGCATGACCAAGGATGCTCGAGCCGGCTGGGTGTTCGCTCACAGGGTGTTCCTCACAGGGTGTTCCTACGCACAGGGTGTTCCTCGCGGAGAGCGTGCTCCAGCAAGTTGGGGTGAAAGAAGGTTGCGGGTTGGCTGCGGATCAGGGCACCAGTAGGACTTTGCCGGTGGTGCCGCGGCCTTCGAGCATTTCGTGCGCCGCTCGGGCATCGCTCAGTGCAAGGCGTTCGCCGATGCGGACATCGAGCCGACCTTCGGCGATCCAGCGGAACAAGTCCCCCGAACGGGCTTCGAGATCCTCGCGGGTGGCGGTGTAGTCGGCCAGCGTCGGCCGGGTGAGGAACAACGAACCACCCTGCATGAGTTTGAGGGGGAGCACGGGATCGACCGGTCCGGAGGCGTTGCCGAAGGTGATCATCATGCCCCGCGGCTTCAGGACGTCGAGGCCCCGCAGGAACGTGTCCTTGCCCACTCCGTCGAACACCACGTCGAGCGGGCGCTTGCCCGCGATCTGCTCGACGCCGTCGCCGAAGTCGGTGTCGCGGTAGAAGATGACGTGATCGGCGCCGGCGCCCCGCACCAGAGCTTCCTTGTCGGGGCTGCCGACGGTGGTGAACACCTCGGCGCCGCGGATCTTCGCAATCTGGATGAGCAACAGTCCGACACCGCCCGCGCCGGCGTGGACGAGGCACCGGTGACCGGGCGCCAGCGGGAAGGTCGAGCAAGCGAGGAAGTGAGCGGTCATGCCCTGGAGCATGACAGCGGCGGCCAATTCGAGATCGACCCCTTCGGGCACCGAGACCGCACGACCCGCGGGCACGATCACCTTCGTGGCGTAGGAACCCATCGCTCCGGTCCACGCCACCCGGTCTCCCACCGCGAAGCTGTCGACCCCAGTGCCGACGGCACTGACCACACCGGCACCCTCGTTCCCGGGGATGAACGGCAATGGCATGGGATAGAGACCACTGCGGTGGTAGGTGTCGATGAAGTTGAGACCGGCGGCCGCAAGATCGACACAGAGTTGACCCTCACCGGGCGTCGGGTCGTCGAGCTCGACCCATTCGAGAACTTCCGGGCCGCCGGTGGTCTTGGCTTGGATGGCGTGCATGGATAGCGCCTTCTCTCACATGTCGATCGCGTTGCGGGTGGTTTCGACCACTTCGCCGAATTCGGACAACTCGGTCGAGCTGAGCACGGCGAAATAGGGCTCCAGGATACGGGCGGTCAGCGCCTCAGCTTCGAGACGTTGGGCCCGCACTTCCTCGGGATCGCGGAAGGGTCCTTCGAAACCCATCGACTCGGCGTAGCCGGGGCCGGTGCGGGGAGGCGCATTGGTCGAGGCCAAGATGGCATCGAGGGGCGTGATGCCCGACGCGATCACCGCATTGATGTGCGCGGCCGCCCGCATCTCTCGCAGGATGTGGGTGGTCAACGCGACGCGGGCCCCGATCTCGTCGGGTTGGGGCCGGATGCGCCAGCCGGTGAACAACGCACCGAGCGCATCGGGCGCTGCGTCGATGATTCTGCGGCCGAGCGCGTCGATGGTCTCGAGCGCAGCGTGGTCGAAGCTGGGAGTAAGCACCCGCTCCCCCCATTCGAAGATGCGCCCCGAGTAATGGTCGACGACGTCGAGCGCGCTGAGTCCCTTGGGGATCGCGGCCCACGCCTCCTCGACATGGTGCGGAGCGTGGAAGGCCAACGCTCCGGCGGCGACCTGCCACGGGCAGTCGCCGAGTACGCCGGACCGCCCGACAACCCAGAACTGCCGGCCCGTCTCGAAACCGAGTTCTACGCCGTAGGCGTAGGTGGCGTCCGCCATCATCCAGCCGCGGGTGAACTGTTGGATGGGTTTGAAGACCCGCTCGACGGTTTCGGGAACAGTTGCCATGATCGTTCGCTTTCGTTCTGGGGTTCATTCTTGCGGGCGAGATCGGGGCGGGTAGCGTCTGCTCCATGACCGCATATTTGATTGTTCGGGTGGAAGTGACCGACCCGGTTCAGTACGAGGACTACAAGAAGCTGACCCCCGCCGCCATCGCTGCAGCCGGTGGCAAGTTCATCGTCCGCGGCGGCGAGCACGAAACGCTCGAGGGCGAACCAGAGAATCGCCGCATCGTGGTCGCCGAGTTCGATACGACCGAGGCGGCCAAGGCGTTCTACGACTCAGAACTCTACGTCGAAGCCCGACGGGTGCGGGACGGCGCCGCCAACATGCAGATGGTGGTCGTCCAGGGAGCCTGACACACGGTTGGGTTTGGCCGACTGCGACCGGCCAAACCCAAGATGTCCGGACCGTGGTGTTCGGACCGTGGTGTTCAGACCGTGGTTTCAGACCGTGGGAGGTCAGCCGCTGAAGACTTCGTAGTCGGTGGTGTCGACCAGCAACTGCTCTTCGGGCAGCACGTTGGCGTAGTTCAGCGCCGCGTTGATGTCGTTCTCCCAGACTTCGGCGGGCAGTTCGTACAGGACCTCGACGCCGTAGCCGTTGGGATCGTTGATGTAGACGCTGTGCGTCATGCCGTGATCGACACGCAAGTTCATCTTGACCCCTTGGTCCTTGAGGAACTGCACTTGCTCGAGCCAGGAGTCGCGGTCGGGGTAGGTGATGGCGATGTGGTTCACCGCGCACGCGCCTTCGAACATGCTCCATTGCTCAGGCGGGGCAGGCAGGCTCGGGCGCTCGACCAGGGCGATGTCGTGGTGGTTCACGTCGTCGATCACACCGCTGTAGAACTGCATGTTCATACTGGGGATGCCGTCCTCGCGGGGAGCGAGCTTGCCGACCTGCTTGAAGCCCAGCATGGTGCTCCAGAAGTGGTGCGACTCTTCCATGTCGCGCACGTTCAGCACGAGGTGATTGACCCCGCGTGGCGTGACGGCCTCGGAGCGCTTGTTGATGGTTTCGGTTGACATGGGCGAACCCCCTTGCTTTCTGGTTTGGTAGTTGCTGGATCGGATGGGACAGGACCGAGGCTACATGGCCTCGATGGCCGGCTTGATGTCGGACGCAATCCACTGGGGGATGTCGTCTTCCTCGTGGCAGAAGTGCTCGAACACGACCTCGTCGAGCCCGAGGTCGCGCAGCTGACCGATGTGGTCGATGAGCTGCTCGACGCTGCCCTGCCAGGGTCCGTGGCCGGCCGCGATTGCGTCCTCGAGCGTGATGCCCGAGCCCTCGGGCGCCATCATGTTGAGGAACCGGTCGAGGGCCATGGCCTCGGTGCGAGCATCGGGTCCGATGGTTGCGAACAACAGCATCGATCGACGAATCTCGGCCGGGTCGCGGCCGACATCGGCGCAATGACGCTCGAGCGCCTCGCAACCCGCCTTGTACGCCTCGAGCGACATGGGCGTTGCGTTCCACTCGTGCGCCGACTCCGCCACGATGCGCAGGGTCCGCTTGGGTCCTGAACCGCCGATGAGGATCTGGGGGCGGCCGGCCGGGGGATGGGGTTTGGAGTTGGTACCGGCGATCTCGTAGTACGTGCCCTTGAACGTGCCCGACTCGGAGTACCACAACTCCTTCATCAGAGCGATGGTCTCTTGCAGCCGGTCGTACCGCTCGGGCGCAGGCGGGAACGGAAGTCCGTAGATGCGGTGCTCGTCGGGGTACCAACCGGCGCCGAGGCCCATGACGAAGCGGCCGCCCGAGAGGGCATCGAGTTGCTGAGCCATGCGACCGACGTTGACCGGCTCACGGAAGGTGATCGGCGTGACGAGAGGACCGAAGCGAATGTTGGTGGTCTCCTCGGCTGCGATCACGAAGCTCAGGTAGACGTCGATGGCGTCTTTCTGTTTTCCGTTGAAGTAGTGGTCGGATCGGAACAGCGAGTTGAAGCCGAGATCCTCGATCAGGTGTACAACATGCTTCCAGCGATCCCACGTGAGCGGGGTTGCTTCACCGATGATGATGCCGACGTCCATGCGTCCCTTTCAGCAGCCCAGATTCGCTTCAGCGCTACGGGGAGCGCCGCGAGTTTGGATGACAAATATGATTCCAGTCACATTAGCACTCCGTGTTCTCCCAACCCAACGATCCCGTCAATCAGACGGACCCAAACGAATCGAGACCAGCCATGGCTGACACCGTTCCCACCCGATCCCTCACCCTCGAAGGCGCCCAGAAGGTCCTGGATGCTGCGTTGGCCAAAGCGGCCGACCTGGGCCTGCGTTTCTGCATCACCGTGGCCGACCCCTCGGGCGAGCCCGTGATGTCGGCTCGCATGGACGGGGCGCCGCGCCTTTCTGCCGGCATTGCCGCCAACAAGGCGTACACCGTCGCCGGTTTCGGCGGCATGCCGACCGCCGCCTGGTGGGGCGCCATCAAGGATGAGCCGTCGCTCGTCCACGGCATCACCCACACCCCTCGCCTCATCGTCTTCGGTGGCGGCGTCCCGATCACCGCAAACGGCGAACTCGTCGGCACCATCGGCGTGTCCGGCGGCTCGGCCGAAGAGGACACCGTCGTCGCCTCCGCCGGCGCCGCTGCTCTCGCCTGACAATCCCCCTGACCCCTCTCCATCCCGCTGACCCTCTCGATCAGTCCGGCCGGTCATCGGGTTCTGCAAGCTGGAGACCCCTCAGCCCAAAACTGCAAGCGGGGAACCCCCCTCTGGGGGGTTCCCCGCTTGCAGAACGAGGCTGGCGTGGCGCCAGCTTGCAGAACCGATCGGAACACTCCCGATCAACGGGTCTTGAGCCACTCCTCGAACTCGGGGCGGCGGGCGTCGGACAGCGGGAACAGACCGATGCTGCTCTCGCCCTCGGCCACCTTCAGGAACGCAAACTCTTCCTCGATCTCCTGGGTGTAGGACGCGTTTGCGACCTCCTCGGCGATGAGGGCCGGGATGACCACGGCGCCTTCGCCGTCACCGACGATGATGTCGCCGGGGAAGACCGTCACACCGGCGCAGGCGATGGGGATCTGATGGTCGAGCGGCGTGTGGAACCGACCCAGGGTCGCAGCGTGCGATGACTGGTGGTAGACGGGCAGCCCGATCTTGGCGATGGCGGGCGTGTCGCGCAACGCTCCATCGGTGATGACACCGGCCCCGCCGAGGGACTTGACCCGCTGGGCGAAGATGTCGCCGATCGTGCCGGCGTGCGCCTCGCCCCGAGCCTCGACGATCAGGATCTCGTCCTGTTCGATGGATTCGACCGCGCGACGCTGGGCATTGGGCCCCTGCTCCCGGCGCTCGAAGTCTTCCCGCTTGGGGACATAACGCAGCGTGTGGGCGTAGCCCAGCATGCGCTGGTTCTCGTTCAGCGGCTTGAGCCCGCTGAGGAACGAGTTCCGCATCCCCCGGGCCTGGAGCTGACCGGCCAACGTCGCGGTGGACACGGCGTTGAACTTCATGCGCATGTCGTCGGTCAGGACGACCGGTCGGGTGGATTCATCTGCCATGGTTTCTCATTCCCCTGTGTTTGGTGCCTGTGGTTGGTGATGGTCTCGTACCGAGGACTCGGTGAGGCTGGCTTACTCGGTGATGCCGAAGCTGATCTGGCCGAGCGGACCGAAGTCGGCGACGAACGAGTCGCCCGCCTGGATCGGGTGGGCCTTGATGAACGAACCGGACAGCACGGTGTGCCCCGCCTCCATCTTGACGCCGAACTCGTGCAGCTTGCGGGCCAGCCACGCTACCGAGTTGATGGGGTTGCCCATGACGGCAGCTGCGGTGCCCGACTCCTCGATCTCACCGTTCTTGTACAGCGCGCCGCCGATGTGGCGGATGTCGATGTCGGTGAGCTTCTGGGGATTGCCCGACACGATGATGAAACCGCACGACGCAGCGTCGGCGATGCTGTCGACCACTCCGGGCTTGCCCCGCTTGCTGTACCGGCTGTCGACGACCTCGACCGATGGCAGGACATAGTCGGTGGCCCGGATGACATCGACGGCATTGACCGACGGGCCACCCAGATCGCTCTTCAGCACGAAGACCAACTCGATCTCGACCAGCGGCCGATTGAGGGTGCTCAGCGACACCTTCGAGCCCTCGTCGACGAACCAGTTGTCGAAGATCGTTCCGTAGTCGGGCTCGGTGGCTCCGGTGGTCGAGCGCATGGCCTTCGAGGTGAGGCCAACCTTGTGGCCCTTGACCACCCGACCGTTCGCCACCTTCAGCGCCGTGACCATTTCACCGATGGCGTAGGCGTCCTCGATGTCGGCGTTCTCGTAGGTGAGGGTGATGGGTTCCATCCACTCCAGGGTGAGCTCGGCCTGCACGAGGTCTTCGGCTGCCTTGCGGCGTTCTGCATCGGTCATACCCATGGCGGGTTGGTCCTTTCGGGGTGCTGGGATCAGCCTTGAACGAGTCGGGAATCAGCCTTGGAGGATAGGCGCCGACGCGAACGTAGCGGGAATTCTTGCGACGAAACTGGCTTGCCTCAGTTTCTTGCCAACCGTGGGCCATTCCGGGAAAGATGCTGGCACCGTCAACACGCAAGCAGGGAGCACCATGGGACTACGCACTGGCGAGCAATATCTGGCTGGACTGAGAGATGACCGCCAGTTCTGGTTCGAAGGCCGACGCATCGAGGACCCCACGACCGAGCCAGGTCTTCGGAACACTGCGCTCACCGTCGCTCAGTACTACGACTTCCAGAACAACCCCGACCTGCAAGACCTCCTCACCTACGAGACACCCGACGGCGATCGGGCCCACATCTCCTTCATCGAGCCGCGGTCGAAGGACGACCTGCGGCGGCGCGGCGCGGCGTTCGCGGCGTGGAGCGAGGTCACCGGAGGTCTCATGGGTCGTGCGCCCGACTACATGAACGCCTGCATGATGTCGATCGCCGCCGCCGGCCATATCTGGGGGGCGAAGGACCCTGCTCGGGCCAAGGCCGCTCGCGACATCTACGAGCACTGCCGACGCGACGACGTCTGCATGACGCATACCTTCGTCAATCCGATGACCAATCGGTTCGTGCCCATCGCCGACCAGGAGAAGTACGTCAACGCCGGCATCGTCGACCAGAACAGTGACGGCATCTTCGTCAGCGGCGCACGCATGGTCGGCACCCTCGCCCCTTTCAGCGACGAGAACCTGTCGTTCGGCGCGCCGCTCGGCCTCACCGATCCGCGAGACGACATCTACGCACTCGGCTTCCAGGCCAAGGTCAACAACCCTGGGCTCAAGTGGATCTGTCGAGACATCTTCGACCCGGAGAAGCCCCACTTCGATCGGCCGCTCTCGACTCGGTTCGAAGAGATGGACTCGATCGCGGTGTTCGAGAACGCCTTCATTCCGTGGGAGGACGTCTTCATCGCCAAGGATCTCGACGCCCACAACGGGTCGATACCCGGCATGAAGTTCATGCAGTCCCTCGGCCACCATGTCGTGGTCAAGAACGTGGCCAAGACCCGCTTCCTCTTCGGGCTGGCGCATCTGCTGGCCGAGTCGTCGCTGGTGTCGAACTTCATCAACGTCCAGGACCGGCTGGGCGACATCCTCATGTGGCTGCAGACGATGGAGTCCCTGGCGCTGGCCGCCGTCGAAGGCGCCGAGGAGAATCCGGACAACGGCATCTTCTACTGCAACGAGGCCGCCATCAACGCCGCCCTGCGTCTCTACCCCGAGGTCTATCCCCGCATCATCGACCATCTGTATCAGCTGGGCGGCGGCGGGTACGTGTCGATCCCCCAGGAGGCAACGCTGGAACTGGCTGAGCTCGCCGTCGACAAGTACTACCAGGGAGCGACCTCGAACGCGAAGGACAAGGTCGGGCTGTTCCGACTGGCGTGGGAGATGGTCGGTTCGGGGTGGGGAGGTCGACAGGAGCTGTACGAGCGCTTCTTCTTCGGCGACACCCAGCGGATGAAGTCGCTGAACTACCAGTTCTACGACAAGGCCGAAGCCGTCGACATGGTCGCCCGCATCCTCACCCCACCCAATGGTGCCGAGCGTCTGGCCTGGCCCGAGAAGTACCGGGCCCGGACCTGATCGCCCTGTGTCGGATCGCCCTGTGTCGGATCGCCCTGTGTCGGATCGCGCTGTGTCCGATCGCGCTGCGTCCGATCGCCGACCTACCCGAGGTCGGCGGTCGCCCGGATCTCGACCATGCCGCCCGGGATGGCGAGTTCGGTGATGCCGATCGCCGTCCACGCCGGCCAAGGTTCGGCGACAACGTGCTGCTTCATGACCTGGATGAAGGTGCGCATGTTGGCTTGGAGTCCGACGTGGAACGTGGTCATCTCGACGATGTCGGCGAGCGATCCGCCCGCCGCCTCCATCACCGCGGCCAGCGAGTCGAATGCCTGCTTGAATTGTGTTGCCGGATCATCCGAACACGACCCGTCGGGGTTCGTGCCGATGACACCGCTGACATGCAGGGTGTCGCCAACCCGCAGCGCCGGCGCGAAGTGCAGCTTCTCGTACTGGAACTCGGAACCGGGCGGGATCACAGGTAGTCGTTCAGTCATTGCCAAAACCTAGTCCGGGACTGCACCTTCTTCAGAAACGGACCCTTCAGAAACGAGAACAACCATGCAGCTCGGCGCCATGTTCGCCAACACGTCCATCGGAACGGACTTCGCCCAGATACGCGACATCGCGCAAGCCGTGGAGGGCGTCGGGTTCGACAGCATCACGACCAACGATCACGTCGTCGGCGGGCATCCCGACCGCGCCAATGGCGAGAAGGTGCACCTCTACGACACCGCCGTGCACGAACCGTTGGTCACGCTCAGCTTCATCGGAGCCGTCACCGAACGCGTCGAGCTGGTCACGGGGATCCTGATCCTGCCCCAGCGTCAGACCACCTTGGTCGCAAAGCAGGTTGCCCAACTCGACCTGCTCTCCGGCGGTCGGGTTCGACTCGGGGTCGGGGTTGGCCGCAACTGGATGGAGTACGAGGCACTCAACGAGAACTTCAAGAACCGCGGCAAGCGCATGGAGGAACAGATCGAGGTGCTCCGCCGCTATTGGACCGAGGAGCTCGTCACCTTCAAGGGCCAGTGGCATGACCTCGACCGCGTCGGCCTCAACCCCATGCCCGTCCAACGCCCGATTCCCATCTGGATGGGTTCCTTCTTCGGCTTCGTCGCCGAACCCGTCATCGAACGGGTCGGACGCCTCGCCGACGGCTGGATGCCCCAGTTCCCACCCGACCAGTTGGCCCCGGTCCTCGAGCGAGTCCGCGGCTACGCCCGGGACGCCGGCCGGGACCCATCGGCGCTCGGCGTCGAGTGCGTGATCCGAGCGGCGGCGGGCGATGACCCCCAGAAGTGGGTCGATGCCGCCCTCGCGTACAAGGCGTTGGGGGCCACGCACCTGAAGGCGGCGACCGCCGCCGACTCGCCGGCCGCCAGCCTCGAGCTGCTTCTCGCCTGGCACGACGCCGTCTCCCCCGCCGTCCGCTGAACCGAACTGCAAGCCCAGAGCCACGCAGCCCAAAACTGCAAGACGGGAACCCCCTTCGAGGGGGTTCCCGTCTTGCAGTTCGTGGGTGAGGGGGTTAGCTCTCCTCGACCGGGATGGGGGCACCGGCGGTCTGGCGCCAGTTGCTGGGCCGGATCGGCTCGGCCATCGGATCGAAGGCCGGGTTCTCGTTGACGATGATGGCGGTGACCATGCCGAACATCCCGGCCTCTCGTTCGACGTGGTTGAGGATGTGGCAGTGCCAGACCCAGGTGCCCACGTCATCGGCCCGGAAGATGACCGTGTACCGCTCGCCGGGGGCGATGTTCAGGGTGTCGACCCAGTAGGGCTCGTCCAGGGGAATGCCGTCCTTGGCGTAGACCAACTGGGGGAACCGGTGCAGGTGCATCGGGTGCGCCAGCAGGCCCTCGTTGAAGTAGCTGACACTGACCCAGTCGCCCTCGTTCAGAACCAGGGGCTCGGTTGCCGGGAAGCTCTTCCCGTTGAGGGTGAGGCCGATGGTGCCGGCATCGTTGAGGACCATGGGGATGTCGGCCACGAGGTCGATCTCATCAGGAATGGTGACGCCGCTGATGGTCGCCCCGTAGGGGATGGGGTTCTCACCGATGCGGATGGTTCCGAACATGCCGTTGACCACCATGAGCTGGCCGTGGTTGTGGGCGTGGTACATGGCGATGGCGTCGTCAGTGGCCGTGAACTCGTAGGTGAACCTCCCGCCGTTCGGCGGGATCGGATCCTGGGTGTAGGGAGCGACGCCGTCCTGGTCGTTCGGCGCGATGACGCCATGCCAGTGGATGTCGGTCGACAGCGGGAGGTTGTTGAGCACCCGGACCTCGACCTTGTCGCCGCGGTCGAGCAGGATCTGTGGAGCCGGCACCACACCGTTGTAGGTCCAGGCCTCCACGATCTTGCCCGGCTCGACCTCCCAGTCGACGATCTCGGCGGTGAGGTCGAACACCTTGGTGCCGTCGGCCCGGATCTCGGTCGGCTCGAGGATCGGGTTGCCCTTGCCCTCGGTCTCCGCCGGGAACTTGAGCATCGACTCCATCATCGCGGTGTCCATCGCCGCCCACTCTTCGGTGGTGGTCTCGCCGCTGTGGGCACCATGCCCACCCGACGCCGCGGCTGACGAGTCCGTGCCCGACCCGGCGGTCACCGCTTCGCCGTCACCGGTGATCGTGAGCGTGTTGACCATGCCGGAATCAACGTGACCGGCGATGTTGCAGAACACCTCGTAGACACCAGGGGCCAGGGTTCCAAGCGCGAGTTCGACGGTGCCGCCGGGGCCGACATCAGAACTCTGCGCGCCGAGTTCGCGCACGCCCAGATTGTGAGCCATGGTCCCGGTATTGGACAACTGCAGCGTGACGTCGCCGGCCGGCGCGGTGAGCTGGCCGTCGATCTTGAACTCGGACAGCTCGATCGCCAGGGTCGAGACAGCGGCCGCGGCACCGCCGCCGTCGTCGTCTGACTTCAACAGCATCGACAGGCCCACGACGGCCACCAGTCCGGCCACACCCAGCGCCGTGGCACCGAGGAGCAGGCCGAGGAACCAGCGCGGCGACAGCGACTCAGTTGATGGCGGGCGCGCGGAAGGACCTTGGGTCGAGACCGGCTGTTCCGTGAGGGTCATGAATACGTCTCCTTCGAGGGTTGGCTCTGGTCAAGAGCCTCATCGAAGAGGGGTGACCGAGCTAGGGACCTTGGTCCCGGTCTCGACGTGCCGTTCGGCACGCGAGACCGGGCGTCAGCCCTGCAACGCGTGCCAGATCTTCTGAGGCGTCAGGGGCAGGTCGAGGTGCTCGATCCCGTGCGAAGCAAGCGCGTCGAGCACCGCCGACTGCAGGGCGGGTGTGGCAACCACCGTGCCCGACTCACCGACGCCCTTGACCCCGATGGGGTTGAGGGGCGATGGCGTCTCCATCTCGTAGGTCTCGTAGCTCGGCATTTCGGCCGCGGACGGGATGCCGTAGTCCATGAACGTGACGGTCAACGGAATGCCGTCCTCGCTGTAGACCATCTCCTCGTAGAAGGCGGCGCTGACCGCCAGACCCAAGCCGCCGTGGACCTGACCCTCGGCCAACACCGGTTGCAGGATGACCCCGGCGTCGTCGCAGGTAATGAGGCGAAGCACTGACGTCGATCCCGTCTCGGTATCGATCTCGACAACGGCCACACAGGCGCCGAACGCGAAGGTTCCTGCGCCCTTCTCGGGCTTGTAGGCATGGTCGGCGTGCAACGGACCGATGTCGACCCATTCGACGGCGCGTGACGGAGTGCCCACGACGTGGAACGTGCCGGTGGATTTGTCGAGCACGATGTCATCGACGTTGGCCTCGAGCTGGTCGGCGGCCTTCTGACGGGCTTGTTCGATCAGGTCCCGCGACGCCCCGAAGACCGCCGACCCCCCGAGCTGGGCTGAACGCGAACCGATCGTTCCGCCACCGAAGGGTGACAGGTCGGTGTCGCTGTGCAGGATGTCGATTCGGTCAGGATCGACACCGAGCTCGGCGGCGGCGAGCGCCGCGAACGTGTGCTCGTGACTCTGGCCGTGCGGCGAGGTACCGACGATGAACGAGAATCGGCCATCGGGGCCGAGGGAACCTTGCGAGGTCTCGCCCTCTCCCCCGCCGGTGATCTCCACCGTGCAGCTCACACCGATGCCCAGGAGGATGGGGTCTCCGGCCGCTCGACGAGCGGCCTGTTCGGCCCGCAGCGCCGCGTAGCCCACGGCCTCGAGGACCTTGTCGAGCGCAGCCTCGTAGTCGCCGCTGTCGTAGGTCGTGCCGAGCGCGTTGGTGTACGGGAACGCATCGGCCGCAACGAGGTTCTGACGGCGGACCTCGGCGGGGTCCTTGCCGATTGCGGTGGCGAACCGATCGACGGCTCGCTCGACGCTGGTCGATGCCTCGGGGCGGCCTGCACCCCGGAAGGCCACGGTGGGCGTGGTGTTGGTGACAACGGAGGTACCGCGGGCCGACGCGGTCTGGATGTCGTAAACACCCGTGCCCGAGTTTCTGAGGTTGGTGGTGACGTTGGTACCCATGGCGGGATAGGCGCCGCTGTCCTGGAGCGCGTCGACGGCGTAGGCCACGATGGTTCCGTCGTTGTTCCCGCCGATACGCACCCGGTGCACCGACGCGCGACCGTGGCCCATGCCGACCATCGCCTCGCTTCGGGTCTCGGCCCACCGGACCGGCCGACCGATCTCCCGGGACACGAACGCCCCGACGACATCCTCGGGATAGCAGCCGTAGCCGCCCTTCGCACCGAACCCACCGCCGACATCGGGCGCGATGGCTCGCACGGTCCCGTCGGCGAGACCGAGCGAATTCTGGATGACGTAGCGCGCACCGGCGGGGCGCTGGGAACAGACCCAGACGGTGCATCGACCGTCGTCGCCCCACGCGACTGCGCCGGCCAACGGCTCGATGGGGCTGGGTGCCAGCCGAGGATGCTTGATGTCGAAGTCGATCACGACATCACACGCGTTCCAGACGTCGTCGGGCACCTCGGGGGTCTGCCATTCGAACGACACATTGGTACCGGCGTGTTCGTGGAGCAGGACGTCGCCACGAAGGCTCGAGTGGAGGTCGACGAGTGGCGGCAGGGGCTCGTAGTCGATGACCACGAGCTCGGCCGCGTCGGCGGCCTGGGCGGCGGTCTCGGCCAGCACGACCGCCACGGGTTCCCCCACGAACCGCACCTTCTCGGTCGCCATCAGCGGCCGCCAAAGGTCTTTGTTCATCATCGGCAGGCGCGGAGGAAACGGCCAACCGTTGATCTGCGGGCCGGTGAAGACCGCGACCACCCCCGGTGACGCCTCTGCCTCGGCGGTGGCAACCGAACGCAGGCGGGCATGCGGTTCGATGGATCGAACGAAGTGTGCATGCACCGCGCCTTCGAGCTCCGGTGCATGCAGTCCGTCGATGAAGGTGGTCTGGCCGACGAGCAGGTGGTGATCTTCTCGGCGCCCGGCCCAATGGCCGCCGTGGCTCATCGATCGACGTACGCGGTGAACACGCAGCTGATCTTCAGCTTTCCGCCGCCGTCCGGTATCTGCATCGTGTGGCGCGACGGACGCGAGTTCGCGTCAGGAAACTTCTCGACCCAGGGGTCGTTGAGCGCGGTGCGCGCCTCCGCCGGGTTGCTGACGAAGAACGTCACCTTGGCCATGTCGTCCCAGCCTGCACCGGCCTCGGTGAGCATGTTCCCCATGTGGACGAAGAGGTTGGCGATTTGCTCCTCGATGGTGTCGGGCAGTTCGCGCCCACCGGCGTTGAAGGGGGGGATGATGCTCGACTCGATCAGTGGTCCAATTCGGGTGGCGCAGGGAATGGGGTTCTCGTGCGCGAAGCTTCCGGCTTCGATGGAAGTACGGGTCATCGTGGTTGTCCTGTCTGGGTCGGATGGTTTGATGGTCGGATGGTTGCGTGAGGGAGCGTTACTTGGTGGTCGCGGCGCGTGCGGTGGCCAAATCGGTGCGCAGCGCTGCGGTGACGGGACCGAAGTCATAGCCGATCGACAGCAGGCGGAACCCTTGGTCGTAGCGCTTGCCCGCCAACTCCGGTGAGCAATGGATGCCGGCGGTGACACCATGCTTCTTGCACCCGGCGAGGATGGTGTCGATGGCCTCGGTGAACTTGGGGTCGGCGTTGTCGAGGCCGGGGCCGAGGCCCAAGGTCAGCGAGAGATCGGCGGGACCGACGTAGATGGTGTCGACGCCGGGGACCGACAAGATGTCATCGAGGTTCGAGACGGCCTGCGCGGTTTCGATCATCGGGATGATGGCGACCTCGGTGTTGGCCTTGGCGAAGTAGTCGCCGCCGTGACGGACGCCGGCACCGACGGGACCCATGCTGCGGAACCCGACCGGCGCATAGCGGCATGCCTTCGCTGCCATCTCGGCCTCGGCCTTGGTGTTGACCATCGGGATGATGATTCCGAGCGCACCGGCGTCGAGCAGGCGGCCGATCATTCCCGGTTCGTTCCAGGGCGTACGGACGATCGGGGTCGCCCCTCCAGCCGCGGTGGCGCTCAGCATCGCGGTCACGTCGCCGTAGTCCTGGAGGCCGTGCTGCATGTCGATGCAGACGTAGTCGTACTCCATCTGGGCGGCAGCCGAGGCGATCAGGGGCTCACGCAGGAACATCCACGCGCCAAGGGCCGTGCCTCCGGACGCGAGGGTTTCGAGCATCGTGTTCTTGGTCATGACCACATTTCTTTGATTGGTGAACGGGGGTTGTTTCGAACTGGCTCAGATACCCGGCACTGTCAGACACCCAGCACTGAGCGGAGGCGGGCCAGTTCGGAGTGATAGCGCTCGACGTTTTCGAGCTTGATGTCCTCATAGCCACGAACGACGTCGGGCAGGCAGGCCAGCTCGGTCGCCTTGGCCGCATTGTCGGTGGTGACCTTGGGGGCCAGTCGGGAGACGATGTCCTCGTACTCCTTCACCAGCTGCCGTTCCACCTTGCGCACCTTGGCCCGACCGAACGGGTCGAGTGGCGTGCCTCGCAACTTCTTGCCGGCAGCCAAGGTCTTCAGCGCCGGGGTGAACCACGGGCCGAGTTCGATCTTCTGATCGAGACCGAGCGCCCGAAGCATGGGCGGGTGGAGGTTGTACTTGATGGTGACGTCGGAACCGACGGCGTTGGTGACCGTCAGTTTGACCGCTTCATCGACGTGGAGGCGGGCCACCTCGTACTCGTCCTTGTAGGCCATCAGCTTGTAGGCGTAGCGAGCGACCGCCTCGGCGAAGCCGATGTCGCCGGCGGCAGCGGCCTTGGCCACCGTACCGAGATAGCGCCGGGCGTACCGCTCGTCCTGATACTCGACCAGGTCGGCGGCACGCATACGAACCAGACGTCCCAGCTCGCCGACACCCAGGCCGGCCGCAACGATGGCCGACTCGAGGGCGGGAGAGGGTGTCGGAAGGTGATCCTCGGGGAGCTGGGATGCCTTGCGAACAGCGTCGGCGTCGATGGCCCACATTCGCCCCCAGCGGAACGCCGACCGATTGGCGTCGACAGCGGCGCCGTTGAGTTCGATGGCCTGCTCGATGGCGCCGGCCGAAATGGGCAGGGCTCCGACCTGATAGGCGACACCGATCATGAAGGTGTTCGCGGTCGTCGACTCGCCGAACAGCCCTTCGGTGATGGCCGTGGCGTCGAGGTAGCGGTTGAGCTCGCCCCGGGTGCGGCTGTTCAGCTCGACCTTGAGCGGCTCGAGGTCGGGGAAGGCGGCGTTGACATCACGAACCATTTCGCCGGTCGGTGTCTTCGTCATCGACACGATCGCAACCGTTCGCTCGGGCGACACGCCGTGAAGATTGCTGGGCGACAGGCCGACCAGGAGATCGAAGACCAGGTAGACATCGGCCGAACCGGCCGTGAGCTTGTTGGTGCCTTCTTGGGGTTCGGTCGAGATCCGGAGATCGGAGACGACCGGCCCGGCCTTCTGTGACAGACCGGTCTGATCGAGGCCGCCGACGTACTTGCCGTCGAGGGTGGCTGCGGTCCCCAGGATCTGCGACACGGTGACTACACCGGTCCCGCCGACGCCCGGCATGCGAATGGTCACGTCATCGGTGGGCACGACCATGGTCGGCTCGACCAGCAAGGATTCGTCGAGGGTCGGGACCCGCCGGGCGCCGCCCTTCTCGCGGCTGGTCTTTGCGGCCTTGGCGTTGGGAATGACCGACAGGAACGACGGGCAGTCGCCGTCCAGACACGAATAGTCCTTGTTGCAGCTGGATTGGTGAATCTGCGTCTTGCGGCCGAACTCGGTTTCGATTGGCTGGACCGACAAGCAGTTGGACTTGGCTCCGCAATCGCCGCAGCCTTCGCAAACCCGTTCGTTGATGACGATGCGCTCGGCTGGATCGATGACCCGGCCCCGCTTGCGATCGCGGCGCTTCTCTGCCGCGCACTGTTGGTCGTGGATGAGCACGGTGACGCCGGGCTCGTCCCGAAGGACTTCCTGAGCCTCGATGATCCGGTCGCGGTCCCACACGTCGACGCCCTTTGGCATCTTGACGCCCTTGTACTTGTCCCGGTCGTCGGTGGTGACGATCACCCGGGTGACACCTTCGCTCTGCAGCCATGCGCTGAGCTGGGGCACGGGCATGGCGCCGGCAGCATCCTGACCGCCGGTCATCGCAACGGCGCCGTTGTACAGAATCTTGAAGGTCATGTGCGACCCGGCGGCCCGTGCCGCACGAATGGCCAGGGAACCGGAGTGGGCGAAGGTGCCGTCGCCCAAGTTCTGGATGAAGTGCTCGACGCCGACGAAGGGCTCGATCCCGATCCAGTGCACTCCCTCGCCGCCCATCTGGGTGTTGCCCATGACGGTGCCGACGCGCTCGGGAGCCATGAGTCCGACCAGGCCATGACAGCCGATGCCCCCTCCGACCAGCGAATCGGTCGGCGCCTTCGTGCCCGTGGAATGCGGACAGCCCGAGCAGAAGTACGGCGTCCGCGACGGCAACAGCTCGATGAGCTTGCGATCGGCGGCTCGCATTGCGTCGTTGTCGGCCGCAGGCGGAGGGGCCAGGCGGGCCGGGTCGATGCGGCCGATCAGACGCCGACGCAGGGGCTCGACCAAGGCGTCGGCGTCGAGGGCGCCGTGCAACGGTACGAGGATCCGATCGTCGGGGTCGCGCTTGCCGACGATGACCGGCGGGTTGGCCATGCCGTAGAGCGCCTCGCGGAGCTGGCCTTCGATGAACGGTCGCTTCTCCTCGACGACCAGGATCTCGGTGAGACCCTGCGCGAACTGACGGGCGATGGCCCGGTCGAACGGGTACGGCATCGACATCTGCAGCACCCGAATGCCGTACGAGGCAAGGTCCTCCTCGGCCAGGCCGAGGTTCTTGGCTGCGGCCAGGATCTCGTGGTAGCAGCGGCCGGTGGAGACAATGCCCAACCAGGCGTCGCTCGGGTTGATCGGTGATCTTGTTGAGCTTGTTCTCGATGCCGTAGAGCCGAGCCAGCTCGGTGCGCGCCTCGTGGATTTCCTGCTCGACCGAATTGGCAACCGCGCCGCCCAGGCGGCCCGTGACCTTGGGCCGGTACGGCCGGCCGTTCCACTCGAACTCGGGGATGATCGGGATGATCCGGTCGGGGCCCGCCTCGGCGGTCCCTGACCCGTCGGCCACCGCAGTGACGATCTTGATGGCCGACCACAACCCCGAGGTGCGCGAGAGGTACACGCCGTGGCGTCCGAGGTCGAGCACCTCTTGGACGTTGCCCGGATGCAGGATCGGCAGGTGGAGATCGGACAACGTGAACTCTGACGCCGAGGGGAGGGTCGACGACTTGTTCGCCGGATCGTCGCCGGTGAGCGCGAGCACGCCTCCGTGTTGGCTGGTGCCCGCATACTGTGCGTGGCGAATGGCGTCACCGGCCCGGTCGAGACCCGGAGCCTTGCCGTACCAGATGCCGAGCACCCCGTCGTAGCGTTGCTGGGGGAAGGTGGCCGAGACCTGGCTGCCCATGACAGCCGTGGCGCCCAGCTCCTCGTTCAACCCGGACTTGTGGACGATGTGGTATTCGTCCATCAACCGCTTGTGGTTGATGATCTCGCGGTCATAGCCGCCCAGCGGCGACCCTTGATATCCCGAGACGAACGTCGCCGTCTTGAGACCGGCCTTGCGGTCGGCCCGCATCTGATCGAGGGGGACCCGCACGAGCGCGTGCACCCCCGTGAAGTAGAAGCTCCCCGATTCGGCCTGGTACTTGTCGTCCAGGTCGAACGCGGTGCTTGCGGGAAGAACATCGGTCATGGGATCCCCCTCTGATTTGCCGTCCCAGGTGCGGCTTGCGCCTAGGGACGGGAGTTGATGGTGACGGTGCCCTTGCTGCCATCGACGGTGACATTCATCCCCGTCTGCAGCACGGTGGTGCCGATCTGTGTTCCGACGACTGCGGGCAGCTCGAACTCTCGGGCCACGATGGCGCAGTGGCTGAGGACGCCCCCGGTGTCGGTGACGATGCCGGCGACGATGGAGAACAGCGGGACCCACGGCGGCAAGGTCATCTCGCAGACCATGATGTCGCCGTCGTCGAGCGTGCTGGCTTCGGCCAGGCTGCGCACGACCTTGACGGTGCCCGTGACCTGGCCGGCCGAGCCGGCCACGCCCTTGACCACGTTGGGGTCCTGCGGCGAATCGTCGGGCGGCGTGAGGCCGAGCAGGCGGACCGTCAGGGCATCCATGAACGGGTCCGAGGCGGGCGGCGGCGGCGTGCCCAGCACGGGCGGTGGATCGATGGCCGACCAGGCGGCATGCTCGGCCCGACGGAGGTCGGCGTCGGCCTGGTAGTTGGTGCCGTTGCGCAACGCGTCGATCAGTTCGGGCTCGGTCAGGAAGTGGACATCGTCGGGCGAAGCAAGCGCTCCGGCGGCCACCAGGCGCTCGCCCAGGTGCATCACGAATCGGCGGAAGACCGCAACGCCCATCTGGTCGATCCAGAACGCGTGATCTTCGGTGAGCGGGTTGCTGTAGACCGCCGACGCGTACAGGCGCTCGAACTCGGCCAGCTTGTCCGGGTCGGCAGCCGCCGCGGTCCTGGCCGCTTCGAGGAGCTCGTCGCGGTGCTTGACCGCTCGTGCGTACAGGAGATCGGGATCGGCGCTGTCGGGCAGGTCGACGTAGCTGGTCAACGCTCCGAGCGGGATGGATGGATCCTCACGCCAGGTGATGTCGCTGAGGTCGTACACCGCGTCGCTCCGCCATCCGAAGTCGTCGAGGTACGCGTGCAGCTCGGCCAGGAACGCGGCACCGGCCTCCGTTTCCGCCAACGCCTCGGGAAGGTCGGCAGGAGAGGTGGCGTGGAAGAGATCGACCAGATCGACGTTCTCCCGCACCAGGCGGCTGAGACGCCAGAGGCCGCGGCTGGCCTTGAGCGACTGGGTCTCGAACCCTTGGAGGGTCTGATAGGACTCGGTCGGGTCTTCGGGCTTGACGATCTCGTCGTAGAAGTCGCAGAACTTCGCCGACGAGATCAGCACGAAGTTGATGTGACCATGGACGTGCCACATGAAGGTCATGTGGTCCTTCATGTCCGACAGCTTCTGGATGAGGCCCTCGGTGTCGAGGGTCGAATAGTCGGCGTTCTTCTCGGCCAGGTTCTTCTCGATGATCGCCGGCTTCCATTCGGCGTCCCACCGCGGACCCACGTTGGGGACCAACGCGTCGAGCGTCTCGTGGTAGCGGGTCATGCGGTCGGCCAGCTCAGCCTCGTCGTGGAGCGGATGGAACGACGCGTACATGTAGTAGTTGACGTGCCGATTCGTCACCGCGATGGGAGAGTCGTACAACGCCTGGGCGGTGGTGAAGCCTTCCGCCAGGGGCTGGGTGACCAGAAACTCCGACAACGGTGAGATGGGCCGCGGTGCGTGCATCTTGTCGAACGCCCAGAATCCGTCGATCTCATCGGGACCCGGGAAAGCGTCGAGGCTGACGTCAACGGTGCTCACAAGTATCTGCTTTCACTACGAGGCTGGACGGGGTGATATCGGTCACAAGTTAACCACAAGCCGACCGGTCTGGGCTCAGGCCCAGAGTTGGCGTGACGCGATGCGAGCACCCTCGGCCAAGGCCTGGAACTTCGGCCACACGACGGTCGGGTGCACCTCGGGCGCGTACGACGCTCGGGACGAGAACCCGCAGTCGGCGCCGGCGATCACGTTCTCCTTGCCGACCAGGTTGGCGTAGCGAACGATGTATTCAGCGATGAGGTCGGGGTGTTCGACGTAGTTGTTGGCGTGGCCGAGCAAGCCGGGGATGAGGATCTTGCCCTCGGGCAGCTTGACGTCTTCCCAGATGCGCCACTCGTGCTGGTGGCGAGGGTTGGCGACCTCGAAGGAGTAGGCGCCGGCGTTGATCCGCATCATGAAGGGAACGGCATCCCGGAGATTGATGTCGGTCAGCCGCGGGCCGTGGTTCAGGCCGTAACACGTGTGGTGGCGGATCTTCTCGGACGGGATGTCCCGGATGGCGTGGTTGAGGGTGTCGATGGCCTCGTTCGCCTCCTGGTGGCGCTCTTCGAGCGGCTTGGCCGGATCGCCCAAGGTGTCGATCAGTCCAGGGTCGTCGATCTGGAGAATGAAGCCGGCGTCGACGATGGCCAGGTACTCCTCGCGCATCGCGTTTGCGACTGCTTCGAGGTACTCGTCACGGCTGCCGTAGTGCTCGTTCCGGCCGTAGGTGCCGGGGGTGGTGGCGGGCATGAAGATCTCGGTGACCTTGTCGGCACCGGCGGCGTCGACCGCCGCCTTCAGGTTGGCGATGTCGGTGGCGATGGCCTCCTGGCCCGCATAGCTGATCGGGCCGGTGCACTTGATGCGCCGAAGCGGGGCCACGGTCGCCTTGTACTTGTTGAGGTAGATCTCGTAGTACTCGGGGAACATGTCGTACTCGGCCTGCCAGGTCGGTGCCAGGCCGCGGCTTGGCGACTCGTCGATCTCGAAACCGGCGAGGCGGTCCTTGACGTAGTCGATGAAGCTGGTCTTGGACATCTCACCGTCGGTGATGATGTCGATGCCGCACTCGACTTGATGTTGCACGCGATCGACGACCGCCAGACGCACTTGCTCGGCCAGGGCCGCAGCATCGTACGGGCGACCGTTCTCGCGCTCCTTGAGGATGTCGAGCAGTTCGGTGGGCCGGGCCAGGCTCCCTACGTGGGTGGTGAGAATTCGATCGGTGCTTCGCTTCATCGGTGCCTCCGGGGCGCAGGGAATGGCGCGTCACGCGCGCCACGGGAGCGCGGCACGCTGGTTCCAGCGCACCCTATCCAACACTTTCCCCCGAGGCCAGAATCCTGATTACAGTCAGTTCAGGGTCTCGCCTTGGAGACCTGACCGAACACGGGGAGTTCGCCATGCCAGAGCCGGCAGTCGACACCAAGGCCGCGGTCAGCACGAAGGGGGCAGGTGGCCGAGGCGCGGCGTTCCTGGTGGGCAGCATTCCGTTTGGGCGACAACGAGGAAGCATTCCGCACCCTGGCCACCGGGCTGGGGCTGCACCTCCGGCGCCTGCCCGACGGCGAGACGGGACCTCGCTCGGACTGGATCGTGTGGCAGTACCCGGTCCTGAGTTCCCGACCCGAGTTCGAAGTGTGCCCTCCGGGTGAGCATCCGTACCGCTCGCTCCCTCGCCTCCGGCTCCGCGCCGGGGTCCCGATCGAATCGGTCCACTTCGAGCATCTCGGCTACGCGGACGCCGCGAGACACGTTCCAGGCCTGCTGGACCTACATCACCTGCCGCAAGCCGTGACCGACCCGCAGCGCCGTTCCCCTCAGCGAACGGCCAGACGTTCCCGGACCGCGTGAACCAGCGATCGATCGATGCCGCCGGCCACGAGGTAGTCCTCGGGCGACGCCCATTCGCTGCGGAGGCGATGCATGAGCGAACGGATGCCCTTGGCCGACGGGGCATCCCGAGCGAACTCCGGTGCGTTCTCCGGGACCGCTCGGCCGGCCGCTGCCAAGTTGGCCATCATCGTGGCAAAGATGGGAGTCGATCGTTCGTAGTCGGAGATGATCTCCTCATCGGAGGCGCCGGCGGCCGCCAGCGTCATCGCCACGACGAATCCGGTGCGATCCTTCCCCGTGTGACAGTGCACCAGCGTCGCTCCGGGGTTGCCGACCAACTCCTCGAAGAACCGCCCCGCGACTCCCGCCGCACGATCGAGCTGGGCCGGCAGGAACCCGTCCGCCGACTCATCGCTCTCGGCCTGCACGAGCGAAGCAATCTCGAAGAAGTCCAGCACCACTCCCCTGCCGGCGTCGGCCAAGGGCCCGGAACCTTCGCCACGCGGCCCGCGAAGATCGACCACACGGCTGATGCCAAGCTCCGTCAACGCCCGCTCGACGTCGGCATCGCTCATCAGCTGGGGCGTCTCGGAACGGAACAGGATGCCGGGCCGAATCGATCGGACACCGCTCTCCCCGCCAACGTCGCGTAGGTTTACCAGTCCTTCGAAGTCCAAGTTCGGCGTCATCGGGCGAGTATTACCGCCAGCCGCAGCTGCCCCACCCAACCAACCTTTCCCACCAAACAGCCGGAGCTCGTCATGCCCACCCCTTCGCTCGCCGCCATCTACCGCAAAGACCAGGACGGTCTGTCCATCGAGGAAATCACCGTCGATGACCCGCTCGAGCGCGAGGTCCTCATTCGCTCGGTTGCGACCGGCGTCTGTCACAGCGACCTCCACGTCATCGACGGACACATCAACGCGGGCAGAGGTCCGTTGGTTCTGGGGCATGAGGGCGCGGGAATCGTCCAGGCGGTCGGCGCCGGAGTGACGCACGTGAAGCCGGGCGATCACGTCGTCACCTGCCTCTCGGGATTCTGCGGGCAGTGTGATCAGTGCTTGGCGGGGCACCCCAACCTGTGCGTGGCCAACCCCACCGCCCGCACCCGGGATCAAGCTTCCCGGCTCATGCAGGGAGATCAACGGGTGTTCGCCTTCGCCGGCTTGGCCAGCTTCGCCGAAGTCATGCTCGTGCACGAGCACTCGGTGGTGAAGATCGACGAAGACCTGCCATTCGATGTCGCCAGCCTGGTCGGCTGCGGGGTGCTCACCGGTGTCGGCGCTGCGCTGCGAACCGCCAAGGTCCAGGCCGGGCAAACCGTCGCCGTCTTCGGCTGCGGAGGAGTCGGCCTGTCCATCATTCAGGGCGCTGCTCTTGCTGGGGCCTCGCGGATCATCGCGGTCGACCAGACCGAGGCCAAGCTCGACCTGGCCCGCTCGGTCGGCGCAACCGACGGCGTCAACGCTTCGGACGTACCTGCAGTCGAAGCCGTCCGAGAACTCACCGGGGGTCGAGGCGTCGACCACAGTTTCGAGGCCGTCGGCATCCCGGCGCTCGTGCGTCAAGCGGCCGAGGTCCTCGCGGTCCGCGGAACGTGCACCATCGTCGGCGTACCGCCCGACGGAGCCGTCTTCGAGATTCCCTTCGCGGCCATCCGTCCCGAGTGCACGATCCAGACGTCTCGCATGGGCTCCACCCGGTTCCGACTCGACATTCCCCGCTACCTCGATTTCTACAAGGCGGGTCGGCTGCACCTGGATCAGATCATCACCAGACGCGCTCGCCTCGACGACATCAACGACATTGTCGCCTCGATGCACGCCGCCGATGGCGCGCGCACGGTCATCGTCTTCGACCAGCAGGGCTGACCCGCGCGCCATGACCCACGCCTTCACTCCCGAAGTCCTCGCCCGATCGGGGTTCCCCACCATTTCGTACGAGATCCTCGAAGTCGGTCAGGCCTTCCGATCCGACGAGCGGCTTCTTCGCCCGCAGGACGTCGAGGCGTACGCCTACGCCATCGATGACTACGACCCGTGGTTCTTCGAGCCCGGGCCGTTCGGATCACCGGTTGCCCATCCCACCATCCTCGCCAATCAGGCGCTCTTTCTCCGACACAATCACTACATGGTTCCCGCCGGCCTGCACGCCCGGATGACCTACGAGTTCCTCGCTCCCATTCCGCTCGGCACCCGGGCGCGCACGCTCGGCACGATGGTCGACAAGTACTGGCGTCGGGACAAGCCCTACATGGTCACCGGCTACGAGACCGTCGACGAAACCAGGGGCCCGTTGGTTCGAGGACAGTTCGTGCAGATGCTGTTCGCCAACGAAACCGCGCCCTCCTCCGGGCAGCGGACCCAAACCCGAAGCTCAGCGTCCCGCCGTCGATCCGGGCATCACGACGGCGCAGGGCCGGGCCGGTTCGCTGGCCGTTGGCGACGCGCTCCCACCGCTCGTCCGTGAGGTGACCCAACGCAAGATCGACATCTACTCCGGGGTGAAGCCCGGCTCCATCCACACCGACCCCGAGTGGGCCGCCGCCAAGGGATTCACGGCCACGATCGCCCAAGGCATGATGAGCACTGCCTACGTCTCGACCATGCTCACCCAGGCCGCAGGCACCGGATTCATCGTCGGCGGCACCATCGACTGCCGATTCTTACGGCCCGTCCTGTGTGGCGACGTTCTGACTGTCACGGGCACCGTGCTCGGGTTCGCGCCCGACGCATCGGGTCGACCGCGCATGCACGTCTCGGTGAGTGCAACGAACCAACGAGGCGAGGGAACCCTCGGAGGAACCGCGAGCGCGTTGGTCGACTGACGGTTCACCTACAACCGCGGGCAACACTGCTCAAGCCACTGAGCCGATCGACCGATGGAACATACGTGGCTCCCACGCACTTCTCCTTCGATCCGAGCGTGGCGTCGACGGGTAGGTTGCCGGCGTCACCGATCGACTTCCTGCAGCAGTTCATGGCCGAACTGAGCGGGGCTTCGGCGCGGTCGATGCCCCGCGCCCTGCGGAACGTGCTCGAGTTGCTCGGCACCTACCTGGAGGTCGACCGAGTCGGCCTGCTCCGGATCGCTGACGACACCGGAGCGGTGCCGTTCGACTACAACTGGCTGTCGCCGGAGTTCGCCGCCGCAACCGATCTCGACCAGTTGATTCCCCTTCCTGAACACCCTGGCCTGGTACGAACGTTTCGATCGGGCGAGATCAGCTGGATCGACGACCTCGAGGAACACGGGAACCTCGAGGAGCACGAGAACCTCGACCTGCACGGTTTGCGATCGAGTGCCGTCGTTCCGTTGACGCTCGGCCACGAACTCGTCGGCATGCTGTTGCTCGACCAGAGCCGGGCGGCGCGTGACTGGGGTCCGATGCTCCCAACGCTCACCCTCGTCGGCCACACGCTGGCCAACGCGATCGGCCGGTATGACGCCGAAATGGAACTCGATCGAGGCGAGCGCCGGTTCCGATCGATGTTCGACGACAACCCGCTGCCGGCCTTCATCGTCGATGCCGACAGCCTCATGATCGTCGAGATCAACGAAGCCGCCTGCGCGCGGTACGCCACTCGACGCGACCTGGTTCATCGGTCCCTCGCCCTGCTCCATCCCGAGGACGAACGGGCTGCGGTGACCGCCGAGCTGCTGGCCTCGTCGGCCGTCGATGGATCCGCGGTCCTCGGACCCTGGCACCACCGGCTCGCCACCGGCGACACGGCGTCGGTCGAACTCCTGATCCAGCGCACTTCGGTCGGAGGTCGCGAGTTGCTGCACTGCGTCGTCCGGGATGTCACCGCTCAGCAACGGGCCGAAGCCGAGCTCCGACATTCGCTGCTCCACGATGCGCTCACTGGTCTGAGCAGCAGGGCCATGGTCGAACGACGACTGGCCGAGTTGCTGGATGAGTCCGCCTGCGTGGCCGTGCTCATTCTCGACCTCGACGGGTTCAAGATCATCAACGACAGTCTCGGCCATTCCGCCGGTGACCAACTGCTGGTGGAGACCGCCGACCGCCTCCGCCGCTCGGTGCGAGAGCGCGACCTCGTCGCCAGGATCGGTGGCGACGAGTTCGCCATCCTGATCGAAGGCCAGGACGCACACGGCGTCGCTCGAACGATCGCCGAGCGGGCCCTTCGCTCCTTGGCGGAACCCTTCGACATCAACAGCGTCGATGCCGTGGTCTCGACGTCGATCGGCATGTCCTACACGCCGGCCGTGCTCTTCGGAACCACCGACGCGGACACCATGCTTCGAAACGCCGATCTCGCCATGTACGCGGCAAAGGACGCCGGTCGTGGTCGACTGGTGGAGTTCTCCGACCGGTTGAGCCAGATCGCCACCGAGCGGATGCGGCTCCTCGCCGACCTGCAGAAGGCGTTCCGCAAGAATCAGCTGCAACTGCACTACCAGCCGATCGTGGCGCTCGATTCCATGCGACTGCTCGGAGCCGAGGCCCTCTTGCGCTGGGAGCACCCCGACCTCGGCATGGTGGCCCCGAGCCAGTACCTGCCGTTGATCGAGGAGACACCTCTCATCGGCAAGCTCGGTGCGTGGGTGTTGGAAGAGGCGTGCCGACAGATCCGGGAATGGACCGACGAGATGGGTGAGGACGCTCCGGCCGTCGCCATCAACGTTGCTCCCCAACAGCTGCGAGACGTCGACTTCGTCGACTCGATCCGGGCCGCGCTGGCACGGCATCGGCTGCAACCGTCCAAACTCATCCTCGAGATCACCGAACGCAGCCTGCTGGACGACGCGGACGCGGTCGGTCGGCTCCAGTCGCTCCGGGACCTCGGGCTCCGCCTCTCGATCGACGACTTCGGCACGTGCTACGCCGCGCTCGGCTACCTCCGCAAGCTCCCCGTCGACATCCTCAAGATCGACCGGACGTTCATCGCCGCGTTGGAGCACGAGCCGGCGCGGTCGACAGCGACGGTGGCCGCCATCACCGACTTCGCCAACGTGCTCGGCGTCGAGACCATGGCCGAAGGCATCGAGCAGCCGGCCCAGCGGGCATTGCTGCAGGAGATGGGCTGCTTCGTCGGGCAGGGGTATCTGTTCGCCAAGCCCGCCCCGGCCAAGGACATCGCCGCCTACCTGAAGGCGCACGTCGGTTGATCTTGCGTTCGGCCTGATTGGGTCGAGCACATGGCCTACCTTCGTGCGTATGCACGTCGAGACCACCACCGCTCCCGTCACTCTGGGTGCCATCTACCCGCAAGCCGAGATCGGCAACGACCCCGGCTTCATCAAGGAGTACGCCCAGACGGCCGAGGCGCTCGGCTTCACCTACCTGACGGCGTTCGATCACATCCTCGGCGCTGACGCCTCCCGATTCGACGGACCCGTCGGCGGGTTTCCCGGCCCGGCCTACGTTGCCGAAGATCCCTTTCACGAGGTCTTCACCCTCTTCAGCTTTCTGGCCTCGGCCACCTCGACCCTGCGGTTCCGTCCGCGCGTCGTGATCCTCCCGCAGCGAGAGACCGCCTTGGTGGCCAAGCAGGCAACGACCCTCGATCGGCTGTCCGGCGGACGCCTGACCATGGCGGTCGGCGTCGGATGGAACTTCGCGGAGTACGAAGGTGTCGGTGCCGACTTCGGCACCCGCGGCAAGCGGCTCGACGAACAGATCCAGCTGATGCGTCGCCTCTGGTCCGAGCCACTCGTGACCTTCGACGGCCGATGGCATCATCTCGATCGTGTTGGCATCAACCCCTTGCCGAACGGCGGCTCGATCCCGCTGTGGATCGGGTCCGGGCCGGGCGAGGCCTCGCTCCGACGGGTCGCCGAGCACGCAGACGGCTGGATCGCGCTGCTCACTCCGGCGCAGGACCTGGGCCAGTCGATTGCGCGGGTACACGAGCTGCGGGCCGAAGCCGATCGGTCCGATCTTCCCTTCGGTGTCGAGACCCTTGTGTCGCTGGCCGGCGGAACACCCGACGACTGGCACGCCGAGGTGAGCCGGCTTGCCGCCCTCGGCATCACCGAGGTCTGTCTGGCCACCGGCCGCAAGAACGGCCGAACCCCGGCGCAGCATCTCGAGCTGCTCACGCAGGGTGCCGAGGCCTTCGGCAACTGACGAGCCACGTCTCGCCACCTCGAACCCACGAACTGAGCCGGGTCAGAATGCTTGTACCTCGCAGTTGACCGCACTAGGTTGGTCCGGTCATTCAGGGGAGAGCCGACCCATTCGATCGGCAGATCGCCCGGCACGCCGGGAGTTAGGAATCATGATGCCAAGAAAGCTACTTGCGTTGCTGATGGCCTTGGGCCTCTTCGGCGCCGCCTGCGCATCGGACGCTGCGTCCGAGGGCAGCGACACCGAGACCAGCGAAGCAGAGACGACCGAAGACACCGAGGCTGAGACCGAGGAAGAAGAAACCACCGACGACACCGAAGCCGAGACCGACGAGGAAGAGGAAGCCGCACCTGCGGGGACCGACGCCACTGCCGGCCCTGGCTGCGGTCTCGACAACGGCGAGAAGGCCGAAGGCGATCCGATCATCGTCGGCCACGTCACCACGTCGATTCCCGGAATCGACTTCTCCACCGGCCCAGCCATGATGGAGGCGTACTTCAACTGCGTCAACGACAACGGTGGCATCAACGGACGCCCGATCCAAATGGTCTGGGAGAACGACAACGGTTCTCCCGAGGACGCAGGCGCGGCCGCCCGCAAGCTGGTCGAGAACGAAGACATCGTCGCCATCGTCGGCGGGTTCTCCATCCTCGACTGCCCGGTCAACGCCGGCTACTACGACGAGCAGGGCCTCAACGTCATCGTCGCCGGCGTGCCGGCCGAGTGCTTCAGCTCCCCCGCCATCGCTGCGGTCAACACCGGCCCGGGCTACTCCGCCCTCGGTGCTGCGGTCAAGATGATCGAGAAGGGCGCCACCGGCAAGATCGTCAGCTCCGTCGGCATCACCCCGACCTCTGACTACGCCAACTCGATCGCCGGCATCTACATCGAGCAGGAAGGTCTCGAGTGGGAAGACGCCCAGTACGAGCTCCCCATCGCCGACCCGACATCTGTTGCCCTCGACCTGGTCAACCGGGCCGGTGAAGGTGGCGGCGTTCTGCTCAACTACACCCCGCCAGAGGGCCTCAAGATCCTCAAGGCGGCCGAAGAGCAGGGCCTCATCGACAAGGTCTACTGGGGTTCCTCCACCCCGCTCAACGACACCTCGGTGGCCGTTGCGCTCGGTCGATGCCTGGATCGACAAGCTCAACATCAACGCCGAGTTCGCCCTCCTGGACGACGACGCCCCTGAGGTCGAGCTGTATCGTCAGGTTTCCGACGAGTACAACCCCGACGCCCCCTACGGCTCGTTCCAGCAGATGGGCTTCGTCATCGGCCGCATCGTCGTGCACACCCTGCTCGAGATGGACCCGGCCGACCTCGACGACCGTGCCGCGGTCAACGCAGCCATCGCCGACATCAAGATGTTCCACAGCGATCACTTGTGCCGGGCCTGGTACTTCGGCAGCCTTCCCGACGGGAACGTGCCCAACAACTGGGACTACAACGTGGTTCCGGGCGACGGCAAGATGGTCGACGACGGTGGTTGCTTCGAGATCCCGGCCGTCGAGCCGATCCTCGAAGCCGTCCGTGAGGCCGAGGCTTCCGGCGACCTGACCACCGCCGAGCCCAACAACTAGACCCGAAGGCCAGGCCCGAGATGCCAAGTTTCAGCATTCTGCTTCCCTTCATCATCCAGGGTCTGGCCTTTGGTGCCATGTACGCGGTGACCGGTACAGGAATCGTTGTCCTGTACCGGACCACCGGCGTGGTCAACCTGGCCTTCGGCGCCATCGGCGCCATGGGCACCCATCTCGCGTGGACCATCATGGGCGGCTCTCTTGCCGTCCCCGATCCACGCGGCGCCGGTGTGCGGATACTCGCCTATCCGTTGCTCGTCCTCGTCTGTGCCCTGCTCACGCTCGGCCTACGGCTGGTTCCTCGCCCCCAAGCTCGACCGGCGCGACCCTCTCGCCAAGTCGCTCGGCATGGTGGCCATGGCCCTCTTCCTCATGGGCATCATGAAGCAAGGGTGGGACACGTCGAAGCCTCGCAACCTGCATTTCCCCAACCAGACCTTCAGCGTGGGCGGCACCATCGTCACCACCACCCAGGTGATCGCCCTGTTCTTCGCCCTGGCCGTAGTCATCGGGGTCAGCGCCTTCCTTCAGAAGAGCGCCACCGGTACTGCCATGCGAGCCATCGCCAACAACCGAGAGGTCGCCGCCTTGCTCGGCGTCCCTGTTCGCCGTATCGAGGCCCTGGCCTGGTTCGGCTCGGGCCTACTGTGCGGTTGCGTCTTCCTCCTGCTCCCGTCCTTCGTCAAGAGCCTCGACCAGGCCACACTCACCTGGTTCGTGATCCCCGCTCTGGCCGGCGTCATCGTCGCCCGCTTCAAGTCGCTCTGGACCACCTTCTTCGCCAGCATGCTCATCGGCATCGTCGAATCGTTCCTCACGCCATTCAACGGATCGCTCCAGTTCCTCGCCAACTATCGACGTCTGGCCCCCGTCGTGGTCTCGGTGCTCGCCATCCTCTGGATCTCTCGCCGCCGCACGGTCGTCCTGGCCGGAAGGGAAATGTCCTGATGCCCGCCGTCGCCAGACTGCTCGGTCACAAGTACTTCCAGCCCGGGGCAGCCCTCGCCGTCGTGGTTGTCGGGCTTTTCGTCTTTCCCTCCATCTTCGGGTCGTTCTGGATCACCAACTTCACCCAGATGGCCATCTTCGCCCTGGTCGCCGCCAGCGCCGGAATGCTCTACGGACGGGTCGGCCTGGTGTCGCTCGGTCAGGTGGCCTCCTACGGCATCGGTTGTTGGCTCTTCATGCGTCTGGCCTACGCAACGACGCTGCCGTACCCCCTTCTCCTTCTGATCGCCGGACTCGGAGCGATGGTCCTCGGCGTCCTGATCGGGCTACCTGCGATGCGGGTCAGCGGTCTGTACCTGGCGCTGGTCACCCTGATGTTGGCCGCGGCTGTCGAGATCCTGCTCCTCCAGCTCAAGTTCCCCAACGGAGGTGGCGGGTTCGCCGGCGTGGCTACCGACCTGTCCAGCATCGCCCCCGTCCGGCGGCCTTCCTTCGCCGAGGCCGACGCCGCCTACTTCCAGTTCACGTTGATCATCTGTGCCCTGGTCTTCGTGCTGGCCTGGGCCTTCCTTCGGGCCAAGCCGGGTCGGGCGTGGGCGTCCATCCGGCAGAGCGAACCCGCAGCCATTGCGGCCGGCATCGACATCACCCGATACAAAGTCATCGCGTTCGCCCTTGCCTCGTTCATGGCCGGAGTTGCCGGTGGCCTCTTCGCCGGCAGCGTCCAGAGCTCCATCGGCGTCGATCAGTTCAGCCGACAGGCCGCACTCTTCCTCGTCGCCGTCGTCCTGATGGGCGGCATCGACAGCCTCTGGGGGGCCATCCTCGCCGGCTTCTTCAGCAAGGTCATGCTCGACCTGCTCGTCAGTTACGCCCCTGGCGGCCAGTTCTGGAACAACTTCAGCCTGTCCCTTTTCGGGTTCGGCCTCATGATGAACCTCATCCAGAGCACCAAGGCCATGGAGAAGAAGGGCCTCCTCGGATGACCATCGACGTCAAGAACATCACCGTCCGCTTCGGCGGCGTGACCTCCCTGGACGACCTCTCCATGACCTTTCCCGGAGGCACCTGCGGACTCATCGGACCGAACGGCGCCGGCAAGACCACGTTCTTCAACGTCATGTCCGGCTACGTCACGCCGGCAAGCGGGTCGATCGAGGTCGATGGCACCCAGCTGATCGGCATGCCGGACTTCCGGCGGGCCCGATGGGGCGTGCGTCGCACCTTCCAGACCGAACAAGCCATCGAGGGTCTCACCGTCTACGACAACGTGCTCACGGTCTACGAGCACTCCTCCATCGGCCGGGCGGGCCCAAGCGAAGTCGGCAGTCGACGACGCGCTCGAGTTCACCGGCCTCACCCACGTCCGAAACGACCTCGTTCGCACGCTGCCGGCCAAGGAGCGTCGCTTCATCGAGATCGCCCGCGCCGTCGTTGGCGAGCCGAAGGTCGTGCTGCTCGACGAGCCTGCGGCGGGGCTCCCCGACGAGGAGACCGAGGAGCTCAGCACCATCATCCGCTCCATCCCGGAGCGATCCAACGCCATCGTGATCCTGGTCGACCACGACATGTCGCTGGTGCAGGCGTGCTGCCAATGGTCGGCGGTTCTCGACTTCGGTCGACTGCTCGCCAGCGGGCCCACCCAGGACGTGCTGCGTGATGAGCAGGTGCTGGCGGCGTATTTGGGAGCTGATGCAGAGTGACGGCGCAGACCGAGGAGATTCAGGTGAACCAGAACGGCACGAGCGCCGGAACCCTCAGCCTCATCGACCTGGTGGTCGTTCGCGGTGGTCGGCCGGTGGTGCACGGAGTCTCGATCGAGGTACCCCCCGGCCAGGTGACCACGATGCTCGGTCCGAACGGAGCGGGGAAGTCCAGTATCGCGGCAGCGGTTGCGGGCTTGGCCCGCGTCGGCGGCGGGCAGGTGCGTCTGGACGGCAACGATCTCACCAACTGGCGGCCCGAACGAGTCCGCGCCGCCGGCATCTCGGTCGTCCCCGAAGGCCGGCGGCTCCTGACCGACCTCACCGTCGAGGACAATCTGCGCGTCGCCAGCTACTCGCTCGGCAAGAAAGCCGCCACCGACGGCTTGGCCTACACCCTTTCCTTGTTCCCCGAGCTCGAAAAACGCTGGGACATCGGTGGGCGCCTCCTTTCCGGCGGCGAGCAGCAGATGGTCGTCCTGGCGCAGGCCCTGGTGTCCAAACCCCAGGTTCTGATCGTCGATGAGCTCTCGCTCGGCCTTGCTCCCATCGTGGTCAAGCGCCTGATGCCGGTGCTCAGCGAGGTCGCAGCAAACGGCACCGCGGTGCTGCTCATCGAGCAGTTTGCCCACGTGGCCCTCGAACTGGCGACCAAGGCCTACGTGCTCGAGGGTGGCAACATCCGCTATACGGGGACCGCGGCCGAGCTCACCGAGAAGCCCGAGCTGCTGCACTCGGCCTATCTGCTTCGCGACTGAGCCGATCCTGTTACCGGTGGACGACTTTGAAGACTGAGCGTCCTCAGAGTTCTTGTGTCGTCTGTCACGCCGAAGTAGGGTGCCCCCCATACGACAGGGGACCGTCGTGGACAAGATCTCGAGCGCACTCTCACCCGAGGGGCCTCTTCTTGTGCCTCGCGGCCGCATTCACAAGGGGAGAACAATGCACAGGAGAAAGCGTCTATTCGCGCTATTGGCGTCGCTGGTTGCGATTGCCTTACTGGCCGCAGCGTGCGGCTCCAGCGAGAGCGACAGCGCCGACGGTTCCGCCAGCGATGGCGGCACCGACGGCGGCGAGGGTGCAACTGGAGAACCGATCAAGATCGGCGACGTCACCAGCGTCAGCGGTCCCAACGTGTTCCCGGAGTCTGCGACCATCGCCAAACTCGTCTTTGCGGAGTACAACGCCGCGGGTGGACTCGATGGCCGCCCGATCGAACTGGTCAGTGCTGACGCGCAGGACACCACCGAGGGTGCCGCTGCTGCGGCCAAGCAACTTCTCGAAGAGGAGGGGGTCCTCGGATTCTGCTGTGGCGGTTCCATCGTCGACTGCACCACCAACGCCGCCTACTACGCGGAGAAAAAGGTCGAAGTGCTTGCCGGCGTTGCCGCCTGCGCCGAGGCCACGACGGTCCACCCCATCAACACCGGACCCTTCCTGCCGACGCTCCACATCCTCGACTATTTCGTCCATGACTTGGGCAAGACCAAGATCTGCTTCGCCGGTCTCAATGTGGGCCTCACGCCCATCTTCCAGGAAGTCTTCTTCCCGATGTGGGAGGCGGACAGCGGCATGAAGCTGACGCAGGTCATCGCCGAAGTCGGCGAGGACCTCACGCCTTCGGTCACCAAACTGGCTTCCGAGGATTGCGAAGCCGTGCTGACCGCGTTCACCGAGCCCGACTACCAGTCGTTCTTCCAGATCGTGCAGGCCCAGGGCCTGCAGGAGGAGATCGTCTGGGGCATGCTCACCTCGGGCTACTCGCTCAGCCTCCTCGAGGCCGCCGGCGACTCGCTCGAAGGCGTCTACGCCGCCTCCGAGTTCGAGCCGTACACCGGAGATGAGGCCACGTTCTCCGACGAGGTCAAGGATTACCTGCGTCTCAACGAGGAGAACGACCTTGCGCCCACCTCATTCGGTCAGGCCGGCTACATGTCGGCGAAGGCGATGATCAACGCGCTCGAGAGCATCGACGGCGAGATCACCTTCGAGTCGGTGCAAACCGCCATCAAGAACATTGCCTTCGAGAGCGAAATGCTCGGTGGACCCTTCGAGGCCACCGGGTTCGTCGGCGGCGTCCAGCCCAACAAGTACTCGCTGATGGTCCAGGTCAAGGACGGCGTGTTCACCAAGGTCTCGGACTGGCGGGTCTTCCCCCACGAGGGCTAGATCCCGCTGAGCAAGTGGTGGAGCTGTGCCACGGATGCGTCCGTGGCACAGCTCCACCGCCGGCGCTTCGGCTCAGACACCACGATCCGCTCCAAGAAGGACATCGAACCTTGCTGAACCTCGCAGTCGCCGGCCTTGCCGCCGGCGGAATCTATGGCCTCGTCGGGGTCTGCATCGTGCTTCTCTACCGGATGGCCGCGGTGGTGAACTTCTCACAAACGTTCGGTCCGGCGTTCGCCGTGTTCGCCATGACCGATCTGGTCGACATCCATGGGCTCGGCATGTGGACCTCGATCGTGTTGGCCATCGTCATCGGTACTGCGATCAGCGCACTGCAGGGGTACGCGATGGCGCGGCTCTTCCGAGAATCCAACGTCCTGGTCCGCTCGACGGTGAGCATGGCCATGGCCATCTCGCTTTTCGCCATCACCGTCCGGGTGTTCCACGATACGAACCGCTTCTTTCCTGCCCTGTTCAACTCTCTGTCGTTTCAGGCCGGCGACGTTCGGGTCAGCGGCCAATCGGTGATGTCGTTCGTCGCCGCCATTGCCGTCAGCGCCACGCTGTGGCTCGTCCTCACCTACACCCGAATCGGTGTGATCCTCCGGGCCGTGTCCAGCCGCCCGGTCACCGCCGAACTGATGGGGGTGAAGACCACCCCGCTCATCGTCGCCGTGTGGGCCGCCGGCGGGGCCATCACGACCGCAGCGATGGTCCTCGTTGCGCCAACCCGCAGCAGCATCCCCAACATGGTCATCCTGGTCATTCCGGCCATGGTTGCCGCCATCTGCGGATCGATGCGAAGCCTCTCGCTCACCCTGATCGGCGGCATCGCCCTCGGCATGCTCGAATCCACGGCCCTCAACTGGGGCAAGGTCGGGGAGTACCGGCCGGCCCTGGCCTTCGTGATGATCAGTCTGGTGCTGCTGTGGTCACAACGAAAGGTGACGTGGAATGAAGCCCGCTGAACTCTTCTCCGTGAACGGCGAGAGCTTCCGCCGACTGGCGTTGCCCGGCTGCCTACTCGGTGCGCTCCTCGTCGCCGGCCTCCTGTCTCCTGGCACGTGGGCATTCTCGGCGACCTTCGCCATCAGCCAGGCACTCATTGCCTTGTCGGCCGGGATGCTGTTCGGCCGCGCCGGGCTTCTCAGCCTCTGTCCCATGGCCTTCGCAGCGATCGGCGCCTGGGTGGTGCTCTGGTTCAATGTGAACTTCCGCCTGCCGTTCGTGATCATGCTTGGGATCGGCAGCCTGGCGGCGATACCAGCGGGCTTCCTGGTCGGCGGCCTCGCCGTTCGACTACGCGGTGTCAACCTCGCCGTCGTCACCCTCGCCTTCTCGGTTGCCATCAGCGGCATCTTCAACAAGCACGCCTTTCCGGGCACGCTTGATGCCGAGCGGGTGCAGTTGCGGCCGATGGGCTTCACCGCCGACAAGATGTGGTTCCTCTTCTCGTTCGTCGTCATGGTGCTCGTAGGCGTGGGTCTCGAAGCCCTCGGTCGGACACGAACCGGGCAAGCGTGGCGAGCGGTTCGTTCCAGCGAACGGGCGGCGGCCGCAGCGGGGTTGTCGGTGCCTGGGGTCAAGCTGTCGGCCTTCGTCACCTCGGCGGCCATCGCCGGGCTCGCCGGCGGCCTCTACGCCACCCAGCTCGGGGGCTCGGTCGACATTCGCTCGTTCAGCGCGATCATCTCCTTGGCCGTTGTCGCTGCGGCCGTGATGTTCGGAGCCCAAAGCCTGTCGGGCGCGGTGTTCGCCGGCGTCCTGGCTGCGCTCATTCCCGAAGTCTTCCGCCGGTTCGGCTGGTCGGCCGAATACCCACAGATGATCTTCGGCCTCGGCGCCATCCACGCGTTGTCCCAGGGCGGCGGCGGCATCTCGGCCAACTTCCCCTGGCGGCTCCCCCGCCGCTCGACGGCCCCGATGCCGATCGCACCAGCGCCACTGGCGGCGCTCGAGACCACGAACAGCAGCACGCCAGTGCTCAGCCTGCGCGAACTCAAGGTGGTCTACGGCTCGCTCACTGCGCTCGACGCGGTCAGCATCGATGTGCCCGAGCGTTCCGTCGTCGGCATCATCGGCCCCAATGGCGCCGGCAAGTCCACCTTCATCGACGCCGTCTGCGGGTTCATCGACAACTACTCCGGGTCGGTTCTGCTTCAGGACAAGTCGATCGATCAGCTCAACGCCACCAAGCGGGCCCGGGCCGGCATCCGGCGCACGTTCCAGCAGGGTCGAGCCATCGCCGAACTCTCGGTGGGTGACTACATCCGGCTCTACTCCCCAACGTCCATCAGCACCGATGAGATGCAGGACATCCTCGGGTTCTTCGGACTGCCGCCGGCCGACGAGCCGATCCAATTCGTCGATGTGGGGACCCGACGGGTCCTCGAGGTTGCGGCCTGCGTTGCGGCGCGTCCTCTGGTTGCCTTCCTCGACGAGCCGGCCGCCGGCCTCGGCTCCGAGGAGACCGACGCCCTCGCTCGCCAGATCCGAGAGATTCCTGCCCGGTTCGGTTGTTCGATCGTGTTGATCGAACACGACGTCGAGTTGGTCGCCTCGGTCTGTTCGCACATCACCGTGCTCGATTTCGGTCGGATCATTGCCAGTGGCCCTCCCGACGATGTCCTCAGCACCGAGGCAGTTCGAGCCGCCTACCTCGGCCTCGCCCCCGAACTTCCGGCCTCGGCCCAACCGGCAGGAGATTCGCTGTGACCTCCGGTGCAACCCTCGCCTCCACCGCCACGACCGCTGCTGCGCCTGCGGGTCTCGTCGTCGAAGGGCTGAACGTCGATCGCATGGGATCGCGCATCGTCCGCGACGTCAGTCTCACCGTCGGTCCTGGCGAGATCACGGTCCTGTTGGGGACCAACGGGGCCGGCAAGACGACGCTGCTCGAGGCCATCTCGGGGGTCATTCCGTCGGCCGGCGGCACGGCGTCCCTCGGTGGCGTACTGATCACTACCATGGCCCGCGAGAAGCGGGCCCGTGCCGGCCTTGCCCACGTCGAACAAGGCCGCGCGGTCTTCGCCGACCTCACGGTCGACGAGAACCTGATGGTGGTGGCCCGCAAGAACGTCTACGAACCCGTCCTCGAACTCTTTCCCGAGCTGAGCGAACGTCGCGATGCCAAAGCAGGCCTGCTCTCCGGTGGGGAACAGCAGATGCTCGTCATCGCCAGGGCGCTCGCCACGCAGCCCCGGGTGTTGATGCTCGACGAGATGTCGCTCGGCCTGGCGCCGGTGATCGTCAACCGCCTGGTGCCCAAGGTCGTCAGCCTCGCCGCCGGCGGTATGGCCATTCTCCTGGTGGAGCAGTTTGCGCCCCTCGCCCTCTCGGTGGGAACGCGCGCCCTGGTCCTCAGCCGTGGCGAGGTGGCCTATGACGGCCCGTGCCAGCCACTCATCGACGAACCGGATCGCTTGCGTAACATCTACCTCTCCGGCGGCTCCTGACAACCCGCCAGCACGCCGAAAACGCAGCAACCGCGTGCACGGTCCACCCCTGAGCGGTGTGAACGTGCACGCGGTTGCCGGATTGACCTCAGGAACGAGGTAACCGAAGGGCCTACTCGGCTTCGGTGTCCTCGGTGGTCTCGGCCTCGGTGTCCGTGGTGGTTTCCTCGGTCGTGGTGTCCTCGGTGGTGGTGTCCTCGGTGCCGGTATCGCTACCGCCGGAGTCGGAGCTGCTGCACGCGCCGAGCATGGTGGCCATGGCCAGGAGCGCAGCGAGGACCTTGAGTGACGGGTTCTTCTTCATGGGATTCTCCCTTGTCAGGGTGCGACACGCGGCAGACCCCAGATGGTCCTCTGGGTACTGCGCCGGCGCACCTTCGTGGTTACCGGGACGACCCTACCAAGGTCCGCGCCCACTTTCGGGCACCCTGCTCACAACAGCCACCGATTGGCCGTGCGCGCTCAGGCCCGATCCAGCACGAAGTCGTAGGTGACCTCGGCCTCGGACATGTCGACGATCAACGACGGCCGCACGCCGAAGACGGCGTCGCTCTCGAGGTACTTCGAGTTCGCATCGAAGAGGTGGGTGATGACCGATTGGTAGCCGTCGGCCTCGACGACCATGTGGGTATGGGCCGGGCGCCAGGGGTGCCGGCCGGTCTGGAGAAGCAGGAATCCGGCGGGCCCGTCGCTCGGCACGGTGTAGTCGACCGGCGGGACGGTTCGGAACGAATACCGTCCCTCGTCATCGGTCGTGAAGACGCCGCGCATGTTTCCGGGGGTCTGATCCGGATCCTGCACGTCGTAGAACCCGTTGTCGGCGGTCTGCCACACGTCCAGCGTCGCCCCGGCAATCGGGTTCCCCTCGAGGTCGAGGACACGACCCGAGAACAAGATCTGCTCGGTGTCGGTGGGGTCGATCACGATGGAGTCGCCGGCATCGCGATGCACCGCGCCCTCGACGTGGAAGGGACCGAAGACCGTGGGTTCGGTCGTCCCAGCGGCCGCCTTGTGGTTGATCATCTCGACCAGCATCGAAACGCCCAGCGTGTCCGAGAGCAGGATGAACTCCTGACGGCTGTCGGTGCACATCTGCCCGGTCCTGGTCAGGAAGTCGATGCCCCGGAACCACTCTTCGCGAGTCAGATCGACCTCTTGAACGAAGGCGTGCAGGTGCTTGATGGCAACCTTCACCACCTCGCTGAGACGCGAGTCGTCGTAGCGGGCCTGAACCTGGGCCAGGTGATCTTCCGGGGTGATGGGTTTCGGCGTCGCGTGCAAGGTCTCGATCCTTCTTGTCGTTGGGCCCGGGTTCGTCGCTCCCGGTGATCGCGTCAGGTCCAGCGGTCGCCGGTGACGTCTGCAAACCTACGGAGTACTTCGAGCTGATCGGACACCGACCCACCGGCGATGCGGTTGGCGAAGCCAATGTGACTGGTACCCCAACTGGCGATGCGGTCGACCAGCCCCGGCCAATCGGAGGGCTCGGTGAGGTGGGCGATGATCCGCACCTCGACGCCGAACGCTTCGGGATCTCGACCGGCGGCCGCGACCGAGGCCCGGAGTTGCTCGATCGTGCGAGCGACCCGGTCGAGATCGTTGAACGATGGGGCGAGGAACTTGAATCCATCGGCCAGCCGGCCGGCGCGCTCGATGGCCGCGGCAGAGGGGAATCCGTCGCCGTCGACCCGGCCGGCCCCGAACCACAGCGGGATGGGGGCCGAAGGGCGTGGGCTGATTCCCGCACCGGTGACCGAGAAGAAGCGACCTTCGTGGTCCACGCTTCGTTCGGTCCACAGACGCCGCATCAGGACCACCTGTTCCTCGAACCGACTTCCCCGCGTCGCCGGGTTCACGCCGAGCGTCTCACACTCCCGCCGGTTCCACCCGACGCTCGCCGCAAGTCGTAGGCGCCCCTCGCTCAGGTTCGCGACCTCGGTGGCCTGCTTGGCCGCCAGCACCGGCGGGTAGAGCGGGAGGAGGACCATCGCCGGGTTGAGCTCGATTCGGGTGGTGACGGCGGCCAGGAACGCGGCCATCGTGAACGACTCTCGCCATGGCTCGTCGAAGGTGAAGAAGGGCGCGGGGAAGTGCGTGTCGAGCGTGCAGGCGAGGTGGGACGAGAATCCTGCGTGGTGGAACCCCATCGCCTCGACCGCTTGGGCGTAGTCCCTGATCTCGCTCGGTGACTCGAGGTAAGGAATGTCGACTCCGAAGCGCATGGACGTCACGACCTCAGGGGTTGATGAGCTGGTCGGTGTCGTTGACCAGGAAGTTCATGCCGCGACGGACGAAGTCCGCAACGACATCGGCGAACGCCTCAGGCCGGTCGGACTGGATGTCGTGCGCCGCGTCGTAGACGTAGATCAGCGCACAGTTCGGCATCGCCTGGCGGTAGAGGCGCCCGTTCTCCGGCGGAATGATGCCGTCGTCACGGCCGAAGAGCACGAGGGTTCGGGTCCGAACCTGGCTCAGTCGTGCGAGGAAGTCCGCGTTGGGTGTGCCGTCGCCCATGAGGCGTTCGACCGTAGGCCAGACTCGGGCCATGAACGCCGGATCAGGTGGAGCCATCGCCGGAGGCCGCTCGGGATGGCTGCGGAAGGCCCGCACGAAGTCCTCGGGTGGCAGTTCGTTGGGAGGAACCGCCCCAGGGCGGAACTCGCCCGGCGCCTCGACCGTGAGCGAAATGACGCGCTCGGGGTACCGCGTGACCAGGTGCAGCGCGCATGCTCCACCCAGGGATGTTCCCAGCAGGTGGTACGCGTCGAGCCCCAGCGCCGCGATGACGTCGGCGACCTGGTCGGCCAGGCCGTCGAAATCGGCCACATCGTTCGGCTGGGGGCCCCAGCCCGGCAACTCGATCACCAGGACTCGGAACTGTTGGGAGAGCAGTTCGAGTGCGGGGGTGACAACGGGTCCGCCCGCGCCCGGTAGGCATACGAGCGGTGCGCCTTCGCCTGCTTCGAGGTAGCGCACCTCGAAGCCCGCGGCGGCGACGGTCTTCTCGACGAACGAGGTCTCGACGAAGGCTGTCTGCTGCGCGCGCCCCGCCATCACCACGCCTCGCCCTTTGCTGCGGGCAGCACTTCTCGTCCCAGCAGGTCGATGTTGCGCATGGTCTCCTCGTGAGGGATCGGGTTGATCGGCAGGCCGATGTGCAGTTCGAGCCGGCCGGGGGCAAGGATGCGATGCACGTCGGCGATCTGGGCCAGCACGGTGTCGGGGTTGCCGACGAACGGGGCCCCGGGAACCATCGGCGGCGGGGGCATGTTGGGTGGACCGTCGGGAAAGGTGAGTCCCGACTCGTCCCGCACTCCCCTGCCGACGCCGGCGCCGGCGGCGCCGCAGGTGCCGATGGCCTTCATGACGTCGGGGCTGGCCCCGCTGAACAGGGCAAAGAAGCCGGCTCCGGCGAAGTGGGCGTTGGCGGCCTGCGCCTTCTCGTCGGTGTCGTCGACCCAGACCCAGTGTCGGTACTGGACGTTGTCCGAGGTCGGTTGCCACCCGTACTGGGCTGCGGTCTGGTGGTAGAGCTCGAGATGTTGGAGACACCGAGTCGGATCCATGTAGCTGAACCCCAGATCGAAGCCGTGGCGGCCGGCGAAGACGGCGCCGTCGGGGCTGTTGCCGGAGATGAGGATGCGCGGGTGCGGGACTTGGATGACCCGGGGCCACACGGCCACATTCCGGAAACGGTAGTAGCGCCCCTCCCAGCCGAACGGTTCGGGCTCGGTCCAGCAGGCCTTGATCAGCAGCGTCCCTTCTTCGAGCCGTTCCCTCGACTCCCAAGGATTGTCGAAGTAGGTGAGGTACTCGTTGGGTGTACCGCGAAGCAGCCCCACCCGCAGGTTGCCGCCGCTGAGCGCGTCGAGCTGGGCGTACTCTTCGGCGATGCGAACCGGGTTGTTGATCGGGAGATCTGTACCGAACACCCCCAGTTCGACACCGGGAAACCGCTTCGCCGCGATGGCGGCGAACACGATGGGGTTGGGGCTGAGCTGCTTCGGCGAGTAGTGATGTTCGGCCATGGTCAGGCCGTCGAAGCCCGCCTGCAGCGCAGCATCACACTGGTCGAACGACCGGTCGATCGTGTCGATGGCCCGAGCAGGATCGCAAGCCGATGGTGGCGCCGGCCATGCGGCCGGATGCTCGTCGGCGAGGTAGGCAAAAGTTTGATAAAAGTCGAGTTTCATAGCTGAACTGAGCCTACTCACCATCGGTCCTTCCGTGCCCGATGTCACCCCTCCGATTTCTGACGATTCGTCAGAAATGCCGATTCGGGGTACGGTGCGGTATCGCTACTCGTTCCCAAACTCCCCATGCCTCCGAAACTGGCGCTTCGGAGCCCGGCGCTCCGGAACCGCTTGGTCGCCGTGAGCAGAACAAGGCCGACAAGTACCGTCGGATCGTCGAAGCCGCCACCAACCTGTTCCAGAAGCAGGGGTTCGAGGCCACGACCACCGCAGCCATTGCGGACGCCGCCGGCATCGGAGCGGGCACGCTCTACCTGTATGTCACCTCCAAGGAAGACCTCCTGGTCGATGTTTTTCGCATCGACGTCACCCGAGCATGGGAGGAGGCCTTCGACCTGGCCGACCCGGATACCCCCCTCCTCGACCAACTGTTGTCCGCCTTTCTCCACGTGACCGATCACCACGAGAGCGACCGCGAGCTTGCCCGTTCCTTCTTCAAGGAACTGCTCTTCGTCGATGAGCCCGTCCGGTCGAACGTCAGCGAGATCATGCGGGGCTACTTCCTCGGATTCGGCGAAGTCATCGAAGAAGCGAAACGCCGCGGGAAGCTCGATCCCGAGGTCCCGGTCATGGCTCTGGTCAACAACCTGTTCGCTGCGTGGTACCTGACGATGCAACGACGCCACACCGACACCATCACCATCACCCAGGCCAAGTCGCAGCTCCGCTCGGCCTTCGCCACTGCGTTGATGGGCATCACCCCCAAACCGGGCTCACCGCCTACGCCGTCATGAGTCGATCGAGGAAAGGGTTGGCGAAGACCCGGTCAGGGTCGTAGATCGCGAGCAGGGCGGCGAACCGATCGAAACCGGGCAGCCGGGACCGTACCGCAGCGGCCGAAAGGCCAGTCACCTTGGCCCAGTGGGGAACCGGCTCGAAGGGCTCCAGGGCTCGCTCGACTGCAGCCAGCGCCGGCTGGGTCACCCTCCAGTCCGAGCGCCACGTGAAGTGGAATCCGACGACATCCCGCTCGTAGGCCGGGCTGAGCCACAGATGATCGGCGGCAACCGTGCGCACCTCGGACACCTGGAGCGCAGACGCGATCTGGGGGCCGATTTCGGCGAGAGCCCGAGCGGCGTCGGCAACCACGACACGGTCGACGAACAACTCGGTCTGCAGCTCGTCACCCGAGCTGGGCGTGTGCGCGAGACGGAAGTGGGGCAGGCGCTCGTGCCACGGCCCCGCAACGCCGAACTGCTCGGTGCATGCTCCCTCGTCGGCGCCTGGAACCGGGTGCATCGGGACCTGGGCGCGGGCGGCGCCGAACTGACAGAAGTCGAGCCCTTCCCTCAGACCGTCTCGCACCGACACGCCAGTCACGACGGACTTGCTCCATACCTGGTCGACCACACCGTCGAGCCAGCGTGTGAACCAGCTGACGCTGTACGCGGAACCCATGATGGCGTCGAAGTGCGCCAGACCGGCCTCGAGCGGGAGACCCACGTGCACGGTTTGGGCGACATCGAAGGTCGGCTCGGTGTGCAGGGACAATCCGACCACCACACCGAGCGCCCCCAGGCCGACGACGATTCCGTCGAAATGGGGATGCGAACGGTCGAAGGAGACGATGTCGCCCGTCGAGAGCATCAAGTCGATCGATCGCACCGCGCACGCCAGGCTGCCGTTGTGATCACCGGAGCCGTGCGTGGCCGTCGCCACTGCGCCACCGACGCTGACGTGCGGCAGCGACGCCAGATTGGCCAGAGACCGTCGCTCCGAATGCAGGTAGGCGCCCAGCTCGCCATAGCGGACGCCCGGTTCGATCGAGACCTGGTGCGTGTTGCCGCCGTACCCCAGCCCGTGGATTCGGTTCAGGTGCTTGGTGCTCAGCAGCAGTCCGTCGGAGTCGGCAACATCGCTGAAACTGTGCGCGGTCCCGACCGCGTGAATTCGACAACCACCGGCGGCGGCGCCGGCCACCGCTCGCTGGACCTCGTCGACACTCGCGGGCTCGACGATCTGATGGGCGCCGAACTGGAGGTTTCCCGCCCAGTTGCGGAGTCGGGATGAGGTCACCCGGTCAGGGTAGAGCAGACTGGGCCGGTGCACGTCGTGTTGGTCCGACCCGAGATTGCGCCCAACACGGGCAACATCATTCGGCTGTGCGCCAACGTCGGCGCGACGCTCCACCTCATCGAGCCCCTGGGCTTCGACCTCGACGACCGGCTCCTCCGCCGGGCCGGGCTCGACTACCACGAGCTCACCGACGTCCACGTCCACCAACGCCTCGGCGTGCTGCTCGGCGAACTGTCCAACGCCGGATCGGGTTCGCACTACGGCTTCGCGTCGTCCGCACACCGGACCATCGACCAACCAACGTTCGGCCTCGACGACGTGTTCGTGTTCGGCGCCGAGCGGGCCGGCCTCGCTCCCACCGACCTCGACGAGCTCCCCGTCGAGCGACTCCTCCGCATCCCCATGCGACCCGGGAATCGCAGCCTCAACCTGGCGAACGCCGTGGCCATCGTGGTCTACGAAGCGTGGCGCCAACAAGGGTTCGCCGGCGCTCTGCCGCCCGGCGCAGGGCAAGATCTTGGGCTCACGTCCGAGACCCCCGGCGGTGAACCGTTCGACCGGTGAGTGAGGCGAGTCCCTGGCAGAACTCAGCCCAGTGCCTCGATGACCGGCGCCAGTTCGGCGGTGACCCGACCGAGCTGCGACCAGGACGTCAACCCGAAGCGTTCGTGGCACCGGTGCAGGTGCTCGACGATGTCGTCAACGGTGCCGAACAGGAAGTAGGGCGAGTCGAGCAACTCGTCCACCGTCAGCTCTCGGGTGTAGGCCAACATGGTGGTGTCGGTGCGGATCTCGGCCAACTTCGCCTCCGCCAGTGCCCGACGGTCAGGTCCGACGATCACGTCCATCAGCGGCGCATTGAACCGAAGCTGCGAGAACCGCTCGCCCGCGGCCTCGCGCACCCACGAAAGCTTCTGCGAGAGTCCTTCAGCGCTGATGTCGCCTCCGTCGATCCGCCCCTGCGGCGTCGCCTTGACGGCGATGCTGACAATGTCGGCCCGTGCTGCGGCGAGCCGGAGGATGCGGGGGGAACCTCCACCGATCATCACCGGCGGTCGGGGTTGCGTCGCCGGTCGGGGCCGGCAGACCAACCCGTCGAGCTGGTAGAACTCGCCCGTGAAGTGGCACGGCTCGCCGGTGAAGAGCTGGTCGAAGATCGTCAACGCTTCGGTCAGCCGAGCGATGCGCACCCCGGGCCGGTCGAAGACGAAGCCCGCTTCGAGGTATTCCGGTTGCTTCCAGCCGGCGCCGATGCCGAAGTCGAAACGGCCGCCCGAGAGTTCGTCGATGGTTGCCACTTCACGGGCGGTGATGCTGGGGTGCCGGAAGTCGTTGTCGAGCACGTAGGGCGCGACACGAAGCGTCGACGTCGCCTCGGCCACCACCGCCAGCGCCGTGAAGGGCGCCATCGGCGTGTTGAAGTGATCGGCGACGGTGAAGGTGGCGAAGCCCTTGCGCTCGGCCTCCTGCGCTGCGGTCACCAGCGACTGCCGCGTGACCGCATCGAGGGCCTGGTTGATGGAAAACGAGATCGGTGAGCTACCCATGGCGGTGACGTTACGGGCAAACTCTGGCCATGACTTCTGGCTCCGCCGACACTCGTGGTTTCAACGATGCATCATCGGTTCCACGTCCTCAGGTTCGCGGCCGAGCGGGCGCTGCGGTCTCCATGGCCACGGCACTCGACGCCATCGCCGACAACGCCCGTGTCTACTTCCCTTCCGGGTCCGGCGTGCCGGTCTCGATGCTGAACGCCATGGTCGACGAGCGCCATCGATGGACCTCGCTCGAGGTGGTGACGGAGTACCTGGTCGAGGCAATCCCGCTCTTCGATCATCCGAACGAACCGTTCCGGCTGCTGAGCCTGCAGCCGAGCCGGGCCACCGCGGTGATGGCCGAGGCCGGCGCAATGGACGTCGTACCCTCCAGCCTCCGCCAGTGGGGCGACCTGTTGGCACGCACCGGGCCGATCCCGATTGACGTCGCCATCATCCACGTCAGCCCGCCCGGTCCGGACGGCCGCTTCAGTCTCGGGGTCGGCGTCGCCACTCCCATCGAGGTGATGGCGCAGGCGCCCATCGTCATCGCACAGGTCAATCCGCACATGCCCTACACCTTCGGCGCCGGCGAGATCGAACGCGACGAAGTCGACTTCTTCGTCGACGGCGAGCACGCCCTGGTCGAGATGCCCCCGCCGTTCATCGACGACACCACCCGCAAGATCGCCGCTCGGGTCATCGAGCTGATCCCCGACGGCTCGATCCTCCAATTCGGCATCGGTGCCCTGCCCGAGGCCGTCCTCGGTTCGCTCTCGACCCGCCGGAACCTCGGCATCCATAGTGGCATGCTCGGTGATTCGGCCGTCACCCTGCACGCGAGCGGAGCCATCAACGGATCCACCAAGCCGCTGTGGCCGGGCAAGATCACCGTCGGGCTCGGCTTCGGTACCCGACCCTTGTTCGATTTCATGCATCGGAACCCGGAGATTCTCATGCTCCCTGCGTCGCTCACGCACGGGTCCGAGATCCTCAAGCAGATGACGGGTCTCGTCGCCATCAACTCGGCCATCGAGATCGCGCTCGACGGTTCGGTCAACGCAGAAATGGCCGGGAACCGGCTGCTGTCGGGTCCGGGCGGACAACCCGACTACGCCATTGCGGTGTCCCAGTCGCCCGGGTCCCGGTCAGTCATCGCCCTCCCCTCCACCGCGGCGGGAGGCAAGAGCTCGCGCATCGTGCGGCAACTGCCTGCCGGAGCAACCGTGACGGTGCCCCGCTACCTGATCGACACCGTCGTGACCGAGCATGGGGTCGCCGAGTTGTGGGGCCGGTCGCTGCGCCAGCGGGCCGAGGCGTTGCGAGCCATCGCCGACCCGACGTTCCACGAAGCCCTGGGCTAACGTCCCCCCATGATTCTTGACCAACTGACCGTCGAGCGGGCCGCGTTCGAGGCCGGGACCGGGTGGCAACTCAAGCCCGAAGGTGCCTGTCGAGGCGAGGTTTGCATTCCGCTGCGGAACCACGACTCCAACGCCCCGACCGTCGATGTTGCCGACCTCGCCTCCCAGATGGGCCTTCCCCTCGTCCACGACGAAGCGTTGGGGCTCTGGTCGCTCGGGCCGTGGTCGGGCAACGAACGCACGCTGGTCAGTGCCGAGGCTCCCGAGCTCGAACTGCCCGACCTCGACGGCAACCTGTTCCGGCTGTCGTCGCTGCGAGGACAGAAGGTGCTGCTGGTCGCGTGGGCGCCCTATTGAGGCTGCGCCCGTGACCTGCCCGTGTGGCAGGAACTGCGCACCGAACTCAACCCCTTCGGTCTCGAGATCGTGACCGTCGGCATCGACACGGCCGGGATCGAGGCCTGTCGACCCTTCATCGAGGCCGCCCGCCCGTCACACCCGTCGCTGATCGATACCCACCACGCAGTCGCCGAACGCTTCGGGGTCGTCAACATCCCGAACGGGGTCTGGATCGACGAGGACGGCATGATCGTCCGCCCGGCAGAAACTGCGCCCGCCCCCAAACGCTCCGAGCGTCCCGGTGCGGGGCCCGACGCCCTTCCCCAGCACATGGTCGACATCTTCACCGAGGCCTCGAGAATCCAGACCGACGCCGACGCCTACGGCGCAGCGCTCCGGGACTGGGTCGCCAACGGCAGCTCCAGCCCCTATGCCCTCAGTCCGGACCAGGTCGTCGAACGCTCGGAGCCGCGTAACGCCGATGCGGCGCGCGGCCAGGCGCATTTCGAGTTGGCAGCTCACCTGGAGCAGATCGGGGACCATGCGTCCGCGGTGCCTCATTTCCGTGAAGCACATCGCCTCGTTCCCGACAACTTCTCCTACAAGCGGCAGGCCTGGTCGCTCGAACCGTCCGTCGATGGGCCGCTGGCCCGCTTCTGGCAGGGCCCGGCCGAGGACGACCCCGACGCGTGGCCCTACGACAGCGACTGGCTCACCGAGGTCCGATCCTTCGGCGCCGAGAACTACTACCGGCCGTTCACCCCCTAGCCTGCCGGGGTGACCGACCCCGCCAGTGCACGCCAGGCCCGCGAGGTCGTCTGGACATTCTGCTTCCTCAGCGGCCTCCTGGCTTGCGGCTACGGGGTGATCTTCACCGTCCTCGACGACTTCCACAACACCTACGGCATCAGCGAGACCGGCCTCGGCGCGGTGGTCGGTGTCGGCTTCCTCACCTCGTTCCTCGCTCAGGTCACGGTTGCGCCGCTCGCTGATCGCGGCCACGCGCGGCTGCTCGTCTACCTGGGCATTGCCGTCAACGCCATTGGTCTGGTGCTGATGGGCTTCGGGGAGACGTTGCCCGCGCTGCTCATCGGACGCCTGATCATGGGACTTGGCATCGGCATGGCCAATCCGGCCATGCGTCGCATCGTGATTCTCGCCAACCGCGACAGCATCGGCGACAGTCTCGGGAAACTGCTGGCGGCCGACGTCACCGGCTTCGCCATCGGTCCCCTCGTCTCCGCCTTGCTGGTGCCGCTCCTCGGGCTTCGCTCCCCGTTCCTGTTCATTGCTGCGCTCGGCGTCCTGTCGGCCGGTCTCGTCGCCCGCGTCCATGTCGTGGAGACCAGTGATGTCCCGCGGGAGCGATTCGCCTTCGACCTGTTGTCCAACCGTCCGTTTGCGGGAGCGGTGGTCATGGCGACGGCGGTGTTCGTCATGATCGGCGTCTTCGATTCGCTGTGGGCGTTGGTGCTCGATGACATCGGCGCCTCCGACCTCATCGCCAACATCGGGATCACGGTGTTCGCGTTGCCGATGCTGTTCCTGGCTGCTCGGGGTGGCCGCATGGCCCAACGCGTCGGCCCGTTCCGAGTCGGCACCTACGGCCTGCTTGCCGGGGCCGGGTTCATGGCGCTCTACGGCTTCATGCCCAGCGGCATCCTCATGGTCATCGTTGCCCTGTTCCATTCCATCAACGACGGTCTGACAGTCAGCAGCACGAGCGTGGCCGCCGGCATGGTCGTGCCGGCCGAGCGCCAGGCCGGGGCTCAAGGCCTGCTCGGCGGCGCCCAAACACTGACCGGCGGCGTCACCGCCTTCGCCGCCGGTTTCGTCTACGAGGCGTGGGGCCGTCAGGTTGCCTACCTTGCGTGCGCGTTCACCATGGCGGCCATCGTGCTCGTCGGGGCCTGGTTGGCCAGACCGAGCTGGGCGCTCAAGGACCTGCCGGACACCGTTCTGCGTTAGGGTCCGCCGATGAGCAGCGTCGCCCGGATCGACTTCCACTTCGACATCCTGTGCCCCTACGCCTATCAAACGGCCAACTGGATCCGGGACGTCCAAACGCAGACCGGACTGCCGATCGACTGGCGATTCTTCAGCCTCGAGGAGATCAACCTCGTCGAAGGCAAGAAGCATCCCTGGGAACGCTCATGGTCCTACGGCTGGTCGATGATGAGGATCGGAGCACTGCTTCGCCGGTCGAGCAACGACGACTGCGGCCGCTGGTACGAGCGGGCCGGTCGCGCGCTTCACGAAGAAGGCCACAAGCCCCACGAGCCCGACGTTGCTCGTCACCTCCTCGAAGAAATTGGGCTCGATCCTCTCGTCGTCGACCACGCGCTCGCCGACTCCACGACCCACGACGAAGTCCTCGCCGATCACCGCCGGGTCGTCGACACGGGCGGCTACGGCGTTCCGACGCTCTTCGCCTACCGTTCCGACGAGCCGGCTGACGCTGCGGGTCACTGCCTGTTCGGACCGGTGCTGATCGATCCACCGACCGGAGCGGCCGCGCTCCGCCTCTGGCACGCCGTCGAGGCGTGGACCGAGTTCCCTCACCTGTACGAACTGCAGCGGCCGAAGACCGCCGCCGATCACCAGGCAATCACCGCCACGTTCCGCCCCTACCTCGAGGCCCGCGACTGGATCAGCATCAACCGCGGCCAGACGATCCAATTCGAGCAGCACGCATACACCCACCAGGAGGCCAGCCCGCAATGACCGAGCTCTACGAAGCGATGAGCACCCTCCGAGCCGTTCGCCGGCTCCGCCCCGACCCCATCCCCCACGACGTCATCGAACGGGTACTGCAGGCGGCGTGCTGGGCGCCGACCGGCGGCAACGTTCAACCGTGGCGGGTGATCGTGGTCCGAAGCCCGGAACGCAAGGCCAAACTCCAGGCCATCTACGAGCCCGAATGGCACAACTACACCGCGGCCAACCGGGCGAGGCTCGAGACGCTGCCCATCGGCGCCGACAAGGAGAAGCTGTCCCGCACGCTCGCCGCGGGCGACCATCTGGCCGCCAACCTCGCCCAAGCTCCCGTCATTCTCATGTTCATCGCCAACCCGAAGTTCATGGCCATCACCGACGCGAAACTCGACCGCGTCTCGATGGTGGGCGGAGGCTCGGTCTACACCGCGGTACAGAACACCATGCTGGCCTGTCGTGAAGAGGGACTGGGTTGCACGCTCACCACGCTGCACTGCATCCAGGAACCGCTCGTGCTCGAAGCCCTCGACATTCCCGCTGGGTGGGCAACGCTGGCCATGGTCCCGATCGGCTACCCCCTCGGCGGAGGTCATGGGCCCATCACCCGTCAGCCTCCGTCCGCGCTCGCGTTCGACGATGCCTACGGCACGGCCTGGGCGTGAGGGGTCACATCGAGATCGGGCGCAGCTGGTAACGGCCGATGGCCGCCTGCTGGTCCAGACCCGCGCGCTTCGTGCCTTCGGCGACGGACTGACCAGCGTCGTCCTTGCCGTCTATCTGACCGCCATCGGACTTTCCGACCTTCAGATCGGGGTCGTCATCACGTTGATGCTCCTGGGTTCGGCTGCCCTCACGCTGGGCGTCGGCCTCAAGGCCGGCACCGTGCCACGCAAACGCCTGCTCTCCCTCGCCTCGGCGCTCATGATCGTCACCGGTCTTGGTTTCGCTCTTCTCACGGGCTTCTGGCCGCTGGCGATCGTCGGACTCCTCGGCACGCTCAACCCGAGCGGTGGTGATGTGAGCGTGTTCCTCCCGACCGAGCAGGCGCTGCTGGCCGAGGCCGCACCCGCGTCGGGTCGCACCGCATTGTTCGCTCAGTACAGCCTCATCGGCACGCTCCTCGCTGCCCTCGGTGCGGCCGCGGCCGGTGGGCTGGGCCTCATCGATACCGGGTCATCCACGCTGCGGCTCGCGTTCGTGGTCTACGCCTTCCTCGGTGTCCTGCTCCTCTTCCGCTACCGGTCGCTGTCCGCCGACATCGACCATCACACATCGGCCAATGTCGCCCTTGGTCCATCGCGGGCGGTGGTGTACCGCCTGGCCGCACTCTTCAGCCTCGACTCCTTCGGCGGAGGCTTCGCGCTGACCGCCCTCCTCGTGCTCTGGCTCGAACGGCGTCACGGCATCTCGCTTGCCTTGTCCGGAGCGGTCTTCTTCGGAGCCAACGTGCTCTCGGCCTTCTCTACGCTCTTGGCCCCGATCCTCGCCGATCGCATCGGCCTCATCCGCACGATGGCCTACACCCACCTGCCTGCCAACGTCTTCCTCGTTGCGGCCGCGCTCGTGCCCACTCCGAGCCTGGCCATTGGTCTACTCCTGGCGCGGTCGGCCTTCTCGATGATGGATGTACCTGCTCGGAACTCCTACGTGATGGCCGTCGTCACCCCGGCCGAGCGCCCTGCTGCCGCCAGCATCACGAACGTCCCCCGCAGCCTCGCCACCGCACTGCCGCCGGTGCTCGCCGGTTGGATGCTTTCGAAGACCAGCTTCGGTTGGCCGCTCGTCATCGGGGGCACGCTCAAGGCCATCTACGACCTGCTTCTCCTCCACCAGTTCCGCTCGATCCGCCCGCCCGAGGAACAGCCGACGCACTAGGGTCCGATGATGCCGAAGTTCGCAGCGAACCTGTCGACCATGTTCCACGAGCACGAGTTCGTCGACCGAATCGATGCCGCCGCAGCCTGTGGATTCCTTGCCGTCGAATGTCAATTCCCCTATGACGCGCCAGCCGACGACGTCAGGCGTCGGCTCGACGCCACGAGCATGGAACTGGTGCTCCTCAACGCTCCTCCCGGAGACCTTGCGGCCGGTGACCGGGGACTCGGTTCGGTCCGGGGTCGCGACGACGAGTTCGTCGCCTCCATCGAGACCGCGGCCCGATACGCCGAGACCGTGGGCTGCCCTCGCGTCCACGTGATGGCCGGCTGCCCGACCGACGGCGAGGCCACCGATCGATTCGTCCACCGCATCGGGTGGGCGGCCGACCGCCTGGCTCCGGCCGGCATCGACGTCCTGATCGAACCGATGAACCTCCGGGACGTGCCGGGCTACCTCCTCATGTCGAGCCGCCAGGCCGAACGAGTCATCGCCCAGGTCGGTCGGCCGAACGTGAAGTTGCAGTTCGACACCTACCACCTGCAGATCCAGGAGGGCGACTTGACGGCCTCGCTGACACGCTGTCTGCCCGTGGTCGGGCACGTCCAGTTCTCCAGCCTGCCCGGCCGTCACGAGCCCGACGAGGGCGAGGTCAACCACGCGTGGTTCTTCGAACAACTCGACGCCCTCGGCTACGACGACTGGGTCGGATGCGAGTACCGCCCGCGCGGGGCCACGGTCGACGGTCTGGGTTGGGCCGAGCCCTACGGAATCACGGCCGGCGCCCACGTCGGGGGTGCCCGATGACGTCGAACACCTCCTCGTCGAACACCGCCTCGTCGAACACCTCCTCGTCGGACACGAAGTGGTCGAACGCTGACATCCCGGACCAGACCGGCAAGGTCGCCCTCATCACCGGAGCCAACAGCGGCATCGGCCTCGAGACCGCGCGCGAGCTCGTCCGGCGAGGGGCGCACGTCATCCTCGCGTGCCGCAATCTGCAGCGCGCCGAGGCCGCGGTCAACGACCTGTCCCTCACCATCGAGGCCAGCGGAGCGACCGGCTCGGTCAGCATCGAGTTGGTCGACATCGGCGTCCTCGACTCGGCGCACGCCCTGGCCGAGCGGGTCCAACGAGACCACCACCACCTCGATCTGCTCATCAACAATGCCGGCATCATGGCCGTACCCCGTGCCCTGACCGTCGATGGCGTCGAGTCCCAACTCGCCACCAACCACCTCGGCCATTTCGCTCTGACCGCTCGGCTCTGGCCCTTGATCCTGGCCGCCGACGCCCCTCGGGTCGTGTCGGTGTCCAGCCTTGCCCACCGGCCGGGCGCGTTCGATTTCGACGACATGACGCTGGCCGCCTCCGGTGCCTACACGCCGATGGGCGCCTACCGTCGGTCGAAGCTCGCCAACCTGCTCTTCGCGTACGAGCTCCAGCGCCGCATCGATCGATCGATGCCGCCGGACCGAGAGAGCCCCCGACCGTTGTCGGTCGCCGCCCACCCGGGACTCACCGAGACCCGCCTGGCATCCGACGGCGAGCGCCCGCTCTGGTTCCGCCTGCTTCGCCCGGCCATCGGCACCATCATCCAGGGGCCGCCGATGGGCGCGCTGCCCACGCTTCGGGCCGCCACCGACCCCGCAGCCACGGGCGGCCAGTACTACGGCCCCGCCAAGCTGAAGGAAGTGGCCGGGCCCCCGATCGTCGTGCAGTCGAATGCGCGCAGCCACGACCCGGCGCTGGCCCAACGCCTGTGGGCCTGGTCCGAACAAGCCACCGCCCTCACCTTCCTCTGACCCGGCCGACCGGGCGTTCGGAGCGGTTCCTACCGCGATTCTGCAAGCCCCAACCCCCGCTCCCTCGTTCTGCAAGACCGCCGCCCCCTCGTCGGGGTCGTCGGTCTTGCAGAACGGGGCTGGGGTGGCGTGAGCTTGCAGTTCGCCGTTCGCCGTCAGCGGGAGAGGCCCTCGTACCCGGCGAACGGGTGCCAGGCGATGACCGAAGCTCGTGCTCCTCGAACGGCTCGGGTGGTACCGGGCTCGACCATCGTGGGAGGATCGGGCCCGTGACGCTCGAGGTCGGCATCTATCTGAACTCCCAACATCCCGAAACCGACGATGCCGCGGCCCAGCTTCGCAACCTGGTGCACCAGGTCAAGCTGGCCGAATCCCTCGGGTACGACTCGATCTGGGCCGGCGAACACCACCTCACGCCCGGCTTTCACTTCTTCCCCCAGTTGACGCTGCTGGCGCACCTCGCCGCCTACACGGGCGAGATGGCGCTCGGCACCAACCTGGTGCTGCTGCCACTGCATCGACCGGTCGACCTCGCCGAGCAGGTTGCGCTCATCGACCTCGCGTGCGGTGGTCGTTTCATCCTCACCGTCGGTCAGGGCTATCGAACCGAGGAGTTCGACGCGTTCGGCTCGCCGTATCAGGATCGGCTGGAACGATTCGTCGACGGCATCGCCATGCTCCGACGCCTGTGGACCGAGACCGGCATCGACCACGACGCCGGCTGGTATCGCCTGTCCAACGCGACCGTTCGTCCTGGTCCGGCGCAGCCCGGCGGGCCGCCGATCTGGATCGGCGGAACAACAGATCGGGCCATCAAGCGAGCCGGCCGCATCGGCGATGCCTTCATGGCTGCGCCCAACGTCACCAACGACGATGTGTGCCATCAGCTCACCCTCTTCAACACGGCGCGTGCCGAAGCAGGGCTTGTGCCCGCGCTGAACGCCGGCCGAATGCTGGAGGTGTACTGCCATGCCGATGCGGCCGAGGCTCGTCGCCGGGCCGGACCTCATTTGCTGACCAAGTACGCGGCGTACGCGTCCTGGGGTCTCACCGGTTCGGCCGGAGCAGCGGCAACCGCAGCGTCGAACGCCACCGGCGATGAGGCCTTCGCCGAACTCGCCCGCAATCGCTTCGTCATCGGGAATCCCGACGACGTCGTGGCTGGCCTCTTGCGCCAGCACCGCCAGGTAGGCATCACCCATCTGGCAATGAGAATGGCGTGGCCGGGCTCCGATCCCGCTCACGCCCTGGAATGCATCGATCTGATCGGGCGCGAAGTGCTCCCGGTCCTACGCAATGAACTGGAGAACGACCATGGCTGACGAGCTGCTCTTCGACAAGGGTTCCGATGGTGTCGCCACCATCACCCTCAATCGGCCCGAGGCCCTGAACGCCTTCCACAACGCGATGCTCACCGACTGGGCAGCAGCACTGGTCGAATGTCAGGCCGACGATTCGGTCGGAGCCGTCATCGTGACCGGCAACGGCCGGGCCTTCTGCGCCGGTGGCGACGTTTCCACCCTCAAACCCACCGGCAACAACCCGTCGCTCAGCATCGGCAACTATCTCCGGACCTACGTCCACCCGGTTGGCCGAGCCGTGACGTCTCTCCAGAAGCCCTACCTCTGCGCGGTCAACGGCGCAGCCACCGGAGCGGGGATGGACATGGCCCTCATGGCCGACATCCGTTGGGCCGCCCGTAAGGCCCGCTTCGCTGAGACCTACATCAAGCTCGGGCTGGTTCCGGGCGATGGCGGCGCCTTTCTCCTCCCTCGCATCGTCGGGCAATCCAAGGCGCTCGAGCTGCTGTGGACCGGCGATTTCGTCGACGCCGACGAAGCGCTTTCGCTTGGCATCGTCTCCAAGGTCTGCGACGACGAGACGCTTCTGGACGAGATGCATACCTTCGCGTCCCGCCTGGCCAACGGCCCCCGAGTCGGTATTCGCCTGATCAAGCAGGTCATGCGTCAATCGCAGAACACCGACCTCATCGGTGCGCTCGACCTGGTGACCGGGCCGATGGGTGTCGCCACGGCAACCGACGATGCAGCCGAAGCCATCAACGCGTTCCTCGAGAAGCGCAGCCCGAACTTCACGGGCAAGTGACGATGACCGACTCGATCCCCAATCCCCCGACCCAAATCGGTCGGGTCCTCATCGCCAACCGCGGCGAGATCGCACTCCGCATCGCCGAGGCCGCGGCCTCACTCCAAATCGACTCCGTTGCGGTCTACGCGCCCGTTGACGCCACTGCGCTCCACACCAGCGCAGCCACCACCTCACGCCCGCTGCCCACGACCGCTGACCCCATCGCCGCCTATCTCGACATCGACGCGATTCTGGCCATCGCGTCGGAGACCGGTTGTGACGCAGTCCATCCGGGATACGGGTTCCTGGCCGAGAACGCCGACTTCGCCCAGCGATGCGCCGACGCGGGGCTCACGTTCATCGGCCCGTCGCCCGCAGCACTCCGCCTGTTCGGGGACAAGGTGCAGGCCCGCCATCTCGCCGAAGCCATCGGTGTCCCGGTCGTGCCCGGTACGCCCGAGCCCGTGGCCGACCACGACGCCGCCCACGCCGCCGCTTTCGCACTCGGCTACCCCGTCATGTTGAAGGCAGCAGCCGGCGGCGGTGGCCGGGGCATGCGGGCAATCCATCACGCCGACGACCTCGGCGAAGCGCTGGATCGCTGCCGAAGCGAGGCCCAGACTGCCTTTGGCGACGACGCCGTCTTCATCGAGAAGCTGATCGAGCGTCCGCGCCACATCGAGGTGCAGATTCTCGCCGACGCATCCGGGAACGTGCTGCATCTCTGGGAACGCGACTGCTCGGTGCAGCAACGGAACCAGAAGGTGATCGAGATCGCGCCCGCGGCCGGCCTCCACCCCGACCTGCGAGAGCGGATCCTGGCCGACGCGGTCCGCTTGGTTCAGGCAACCGGCGACCGTACCGGCACCCGCTACGTGAACGCAGCGACGGTCGAGTTCCTCGTTGCGCCCGAATCCGGGGCGCATTACTTCATCGAGTGCAACCCGCGGGTACAGGTCGAGCACACCGTCACCGAGGAGGTGACAGGCATCGACATCGTCGAAGCCCAGTTCCACCTGGCAACGGGGAGTTCTCTTGCGGACCTCGGGCTCGCAACCCAGGCCGATGTGCCGTGGCCGCGAGGCTTCGCCGTCCAGGCCAGAGTGGTAGCCACTGGTATCGGCACCATCGGCGCCTACAAGGAACCGGGAGGACGAGGCGTCCGAGTCGACGGATGCGGCTACGCCGGTCTGACCCCGCCGCCGCAGTTCGATCCGCTGCTCGCCAAAGTCATCACCACCTCGGGCTCCTCGGGCTCGCTGGGCTCGGCGCTTGACCGGTGCCAACGAGCCCTGGCCGACTTCCAGATCCTGGGGCTTCCCACCAATCTGGCGTCACTCCAGGCCATCGTCACGCACGCCGACGTGCGGCTCGGTGACGCCCGGACGAATCTGCTCAACGACCATCCCGAGTTGGTGTCCCCGCCAACCGGGTCCGCCGGTCCGACCGAGGGCCGTCGTGCTCTGCTCGACAAGCACGCGCCCGGCCAGGTCGGCAGCCCGGGTCACGCTCCTGTCGCCGCGGTCGTCTCGGCCCAGCCGATGCTGGTCGCCGCTTCAGGCCATGCCGCCGTTGCCGCTCCGGGAACGGCCAACGTCGTCGAGGTCAAGGCCGCTGTCGGTGACCTCGTGTCCGCCGGTGCCGCGCTCGTCGTGCTCAACGCCATGAAGATGGAGACCGTCGTCACCGCCCCCGCCGCAGGTCGGGTGGTGGCCATGCAGGAACTGCAACCGGGTGAGCTGGTTGGCGCCGGTCAAGTCGTCGCCGTGATCGACACTGCCGATACCGCCGGCGCAGGCGCCTCACCCGCTACACAAGGAGATCCTGCCGACGGTTGGGCGCCGGTCCTCGGTGAAGTCCGAGCCCTGCAGAACCTGGCGCTGGAGAGACTGTCGCCCGGGAGCACCGAACCCGGCGTCGTCCGGCAGCGGAACCGAGGCAAGCTCGACTGTCGCCAGCGCATCGACCTCCTGTTCGATGCCGGGTCGTTCCGCGAGGTCGGAAGCCTCGCCGGCTTCGCCTCCTACGACGAGGCCGGTCAGGTGGCGGCCTTCACCCCGGCCAACCACGTCGGCGGCTGGGGCGACATCGACGGCCGACAGACTGTGGTCTGCGCCGACGACTTCACCTCCCGCGGCGGACATGCCGACGGAGCGATCGGCGAGAAGAGCCGCTATCTCGACCGTCTCAGCATCGAGCTTCGGGTGCCGTCCGTCAGGCTCCTCGACGGGTCGTCCGGCGGAGGAAGCGTCGCCGCCATGGTGCCCGAGCAGAAGAAGGAGGGCGACAGCTCGGCCAAGGAGAGCACCGGTGCCATCACTGCCGGCCGACCCCGCGTTTCCGGTGGCGGCGGGTCATTCCTCCCCGGCCATCTCGGCGTGTCCGACTACACCAAGCAGCTCGCTACTGTCCCTGTCGTCAACGTGCTGTTGGGCAGCGTGGTCGGGATCGGCGCAGCCAAAGCAGTGCTCGGGCACTTCTCGGTCATGGTCCGCGACATCTCCCAGCTCTTCGTCGCCGGTCCTCCGGTCGTCAGCCACGCCATGGGCTACGAGATCACCAAGGAGGATCTGGGCGACTGGCGGGTGCACTGCACCAACGGTTCGGTCGACAACTTGGCCGAGTCCGAGGAGGAAGCGCTCGACATGACCCGCCGCTTCCTCTCCTACCTTCCGAGCAGCGTCTACGAACCCGCACCGCGCGGACCGCTGCCATCAGGCGACGCACCGGATCGGCGCGTCGAGGAACTGTTCGGACTCATCCCCCGGAAGCGCACGACCACCTACGACGTGCGCCGCGGCATCGAGCTCATGGCCGACAGCGGCTCGTTCTTCGAACTGGGTTCGCTGTGGGGCACCGACCAGGTCACCGGCCTCGCCCGATTCGACGGCTATCCGGTCGGCATCATCGCCTCGGACTCGCGTCACGTGAATGGCGGCGCGCTCACCGCCGACGGGTGCGACAAGCTCACTCGATTCATCGATCTCTGCGACGTCTTCCACCTGCCGCTCGTCAACCTCGTCGATAACCCCGGTTTCGCCGTGGGGCTCGAGCATGAGCAGCGAGGCACCATCCGCAAGGGCGGCGAATGGATGGTGGCGTTCAGTCAGTTCTCCAACCCCATCTTCTCGGTCATCATGCGCCGGAGCTTCGGCGTCGCAGGCAATCACTACGCCACGCCACGCTCGCGCCCGAACGTCCGGGTCGTCTGGCCCGCGGCCGACGTCGGCGGCATCCCGCCCGAAGGGGGCATCGAGGCTGCGTACAAGCGTCAGCTGGCCGAGTCGACCGACCCGGCGGCGCTGCGGGCCGAGCTCAACGCCCGCATCGAAGGTGCCCGAGGCCCGGTCGGCCCGCTGTCCCGATTCCAGATGGAGGAGATGATCGACCCGCGTGACACTCGCCGGTACCTCTGCGAATGGGTACCGCAGGCGTACCGCATCCTCGGCCAAGCTGACCGGCTCGGACCGCGGGCCCTCATGTTCCGGCCCTGACCCCGGGTTCATCGCTGTCCCGCCTGATCGCTGCCGCCAACTCGGCCAGGCGCACCGGCTTCTGGAGGTAGCAGTCGTAGGCATCCTTCGACTCGGCGCGGGCCTGTTCGAGCTGGCCGGTCACGGCCACCACGAACGGCCCGGCGGGGCCGGCCGTCACTTCAGCCGCAGCCAAGACCGCCCGCACCGCCTCCGCCGTGTCGGAGCCGTTGCGGCTGGGCATCGAATGGTCAACGAAGAGAATGTCGGGTCGAAAGGTCTCCGCCGCCGTCACTGCCTCCTCGGTCGTAGCGGCCGAAACGGTCTGAACTCCCAGCATCGCCAAGGAGTCCGCCACCAACTGACGTGCCGTCGGATCGTCATCGACGATCAACGCCCTGCGATATGCCGAGCTCGTCGCCGCCACGTCGGCTCGGAGGTCGATCGTCGAGTCGGCGGCGTCCGAGGACGCGGACGGCGAGATCCAGTTCGAACCAGAACTCCGATGGTGCACCGGGTTCGGTGTCAAGCGAGAGTTTTCCGCCGAGTCGGTTCACCAACTGCTGAGAGATCGACAAGCCCAAGCCCGCGCCCGCTGCCGCTGGCTCGGCTCCCGCGAATGAACGGCTCGAATATCTGCTCGGCTTCCTCTGCGGACATTCCAGGTCCTTCGTCGCGCACGCCGAACCGATAGCGTCCGACGCCAATGGTGGCCACCGGCCGCTGGAGGACCGACAACTCGATCCTGTCTCCGGTGCTGTACCGCACTGCGTTCGCAAGGAGGTTCACCAGGACCTGCCGGAGCCGGCGGGCGTCGCAGAGCACCGCATCGTCCGCGACTTCAACGGACACGCAGAAATCCTTGGCCGAGGCCCCCGGCATCAGCGACACGGCTTCGGCCACACTGGACAGCGTCGAGCCCAGTCGCATCACCCCGACCTGAAGACTCGGAGGTGCGCTCTGCAGCGACGAGAGCTCGAGGAGCTCTTCGATCATGCCGAGGAGGTCCGAGCCCGACGCGTAGATGCAGTCGGCCCAGTGTCCGTGACGCTCGACCGCCGACTCTTCACGCCGAATCAGCTCGGCGAACCCGAGCACACTGTGCAGCGGGTTGCGTAGCTCGTGGGAGATGTTCGACAAGAACCTGGTCTTGGCCTCATTCGCAGCCGTGGCCCGCTCGGTCTGGTCGCTCAGCGCCGCGGTCCGTTGCGCCACCAGCCACTCGAGTTGTTGCTGGCGCCTTCGACCCGACCGGGCCCACGCCAGCATCGCCAAGCCCAGCAGGGCAATGATTGCGATGCCCGTGCCGAATCGGACCAGTCGAGTCTCCCACCACGCTGGTTCGACGACGACGATCACCGAGGCGACCGAGCTGCTGTATTGACCCGAGCCTGATCGGGCCCGGACCTCGAATCGGTATCGGTCCGGAGGCAGGTTGCTGTACGTGACCGAGGCCTTCACGTTCCGGGCTTGCCAGGTGTTCGAGACCCCGACGAGGCGGTATTCGAAGGTCAGCTCGTCGGGGCGTTGGAAGTCGACGGCGGCGAACGCGAAAGCGATCTGATTGGTCGAGTCCGCCAGCCGCAGCGTCGTGTCCAGATCGACGTTGTGCATCTGCCCGTCGGCCTGGACCGATGTCAGAAACACCGGGCGGCGAGAAACTCGGCGGCGGAACCACTCGGGCAAACGCCAGACCCCAACTCGTGCTGAACACGTCGATGCCGTCGCGAAGGCGTGCATGACCGGACCGGGAGAAGCCACCAGCGGGCACACCATCGCGTTGGGTGTACGCCTGCAGGCTCCGCTCGGTCGACAGATCGAATTCGACGAGCGCCATCGGCGTACCGAGCCAGAGGACATCTCGCCCCGCTTGCAGTTCCATCTGCAGCACCATGGGACCGGGGACCCCATCGATCGACCCGAAGTGCCTCGTGACCCCGGAACCGGGTGAGAGCCGCTCGAGCCCGGCCGAGGTACCGGCCCACACGCCGCCGCCCGGTGCGACAACGAGATCGAAGACAACGTCACCGAGAAGATGACCGGACTCGTTGTTCCAGCGTCCCGTGACGACACCACGTTCGACATCGACTCGTTCGATCCCTGACGAACCGCCAATCCAGACGACTGCTCGCTCTCGAAGGCAATGGCCAGATATTGCGTCCCGTCCGCTTCGATGTCCCCGCCAGGTCCGATGAGTACAAGCGGCACCGCATCGGAGTCGAAGACTTGCACGCCGTGCCCTGATACCGACGCCCAGATCGTGCCGTTCGGACCTTCCACGATGTCGAGGATGTTCGGCCCTGCGACCAATTCGTCCGACAATCGGGTGACCTCGAACGACCGAGGTCGAGGCGGGCGATACCGCCGCCCCACGTTCCGACCCACAACTCGCCTGGCGCCGCCGCCAATCCGATGACGTGATCCGAAGGCATGCCCTCGGCCGATGCCCGGATGGGGCGCGACCAGTTTCCCGAGACCGTGTTGTAGCGATGCAAGCCGCGACCATCGGAGGCGACCCAGAGATCGTCCCCGACGAGCTTCAGGTCGAGGAAGGGAGCAAAGCCGGGCTCGCTCGGCGACATCGGAGCGTGGAGGCCCAGACCGCGGGCAAGCCCGGGTGCGAGGTACTGCACGCCGAGGCCTTGCGACCGAGAGCCACAAGCCGCCCTGATGATCCTCGTAGAACTCCGACATCGCCAAGGCGCCGACGCCTCCCGGAGCGGTTCGAGGCGGCAGCCGATGGGTCGCTCCAGACCCGGGATCGAAGACGTCGACGCCCTCGTCGATCGCGGCTGATCCAGACCCTGTGGTCGGTTCGCTCGATCACGCCCTTGTGCGTCGAGGCGGGAACGGCTGCTCCGACTCCGGTCGGGGCAAGTTCGACGACGCTTGACCGCGGTCTCGGCGAACGGGCCGAGGCGATACGAGCGCCTCGCTGGCCGACCATCCAGGCACCCCCGGCCGCCGAGCGGCCAAGGCGAGGACGGCATGAGGTGCTCCCGGCACCTCCGATCTTGGTCACACCGCCCGCGTCATCGAGCAGCCAGACGCCGCGTCTCCCGGCCACGATCGCCCGCGTATCCGACAGCGCCACCAAGTCGATGTGCTCGTTCTCCGTCCCAGATGGGCTCGATGTCCGATCGTCGCCAGGACCGTCCCGGTCGCCGGGTCGAACCGCTTCACCTCGCTCCCGGCGCCCAGACCCAGATCACCGTGTCCGCCCGGTCGATGACCTCGGCGTCGACGTCGGTCCGGGTGACGACATCGGTCACGCTGTCGACGTGCGACCAGGACTCCCGCCGCCGCCCACATGCCACCGAGCGGGTCTGCGGCCAGATCGCTCACGGCGAGATCTGGGGCATGGCCAACGGGTCGAGCGGATCCGTCGGTAACGGGTGAACGTCCGTCCGTCGAATTTCGCCAATCCTCCAATCGACGCAAACCAGACGAAACCCTCTCGATCGCCCTCGATGTCCGCGGTCTCCGTCGCCGGCAGACCATCAGCCGGCGTGTAGCTCCGGAAGTTCAGACGCTCGGCCGGCTCGTTGCTCATGGAGCCACCGAGTGGAGGTTCTGGTCCGGTAGTCTGCCCCCTCCATCCCACCGGCGGAATGTCGGTCCAGATCGGCGAAGGCGATCGAGGACGCACACGTCAGCACGAGCCACAGAAGCGTCGCTTTCAGCCCTGCCGCGCGCCGTCTCACGCAACGCCTCCATCTGTTTGCCCCGACCGTGAGTGAGCATCAGAGGTCTCGGAGCCAGCGGACGCTAGTCGACCCGATCTTGCACCGGCCTTACATCCTCACCTCGGCACCCCTTGCCCCGTGCTCAGTCGGCGACGAGCTCTCGCGACCGTCATCGGTTCGGTCACGTACTCCTCCAGGTTGGCGGTCTTGGTCATGGCGTAGAAGTCGACGTTGCGGTACGGCGAATTGATGACGATGCGGCCACGTGGGTTGCGGTAGTACGTGCTCATCCCCGGGTGGGTCCACACCATCCGGGTGTGGGCGTCGTCGACGCCGTCGTTGTAGGCCTCGTGAACCTCGGGTCGGATCTCGACCGAGCCCAGTTTCTGTTCGGCCATCTGCCGCAGGACGTCCATGATGTAGCGGACCTGCATCTCGACGACGAAGATGAGGCTGCCACCGTGTCCCGGCTGCAGGTTCGGTCCGTAGAGGATGAAGTAGTTCGGGAACTCCGGGCACGACCGTGCCGAGGTAGGCCTGGGCGTTGTCATCGTCCCACGCCTCGCGCAGCGTCCGGCCGGTCCGGCCCACCGCTTCATAGGTATTGACCAGGCGCAGCACGTCGAATCCGGTGGCCAGTACCAGCACATCGGCTTCTCGTTCTGTACCGTCCTCGGTGACGATCCGATTGGTATCGATGCGGGCGATGCGGTCGTCGACCAACGTCACCTTCGGGTTGCGAAGCATCCGGTACCAACCGTTGTCCATCAGCATGCGCTTGCCGAAGGGCGGATAGGTCGGCAGCACTTTCGGCAGGAGCTCATCGGCCTTGTCGCCGAGTTCGCTGACGACGTACTGGGTGAAGAACTGGCGGTGGGCATCGTTGGCTGCGTTGAGTGAGCGTTCGGGATGTTCCCAGTTCGGATCCTTCTGCAGGGCCGAATGAATCCGGTCGTTGAAGGTCCAGCCGAGACGGACCCGGTACCAGTCCCGATAGAGCGGCACCTCGCGCAGCAGATACCGCAGGGGGTCGGGCACGGCCTGACGGAAACGCTCGAAGGGAGCGGCCCAATGGTTGGATCGCTGATAGATGGTGAGCGACGCGACCTCGTCCTGGATCTCGGGACCGATCTGCATGCAGCTGGCCCCGTTGCCGATGATGGCAACATGCTTGCCGGTCAGGTCGGCGTCGGCGGGCCACCGGGCCGTGTGCCACCGCTCGCCCGTCCAGCTGTCGAGGCCTTCGATGTCGGGTTCGACGGGCGGATTGAACAACCCCGCCGCGCTGATCACGACGTTGGCTTCCTTGACCTCGATCGTTCCGTCGGCTGTTCGCACGGTGGCTCGCCACATCTGCCGGTCGGCCAGGTACTCGATCTGCTGGACCGAGGTCTCGAAGCGAATGTGGCGGCGGACGTCGAACTGGTCACAGACGTGTTCGAGATAGGCCCACAGCTCATCTCGAAGGCAGAAGTACTGCTCCCAGTCGTAGGGCGCGAACGAAAACGAGTAGAGGTGGTTGGGGGTGTCGACGCCCGCTCCCGGGTATCGGTTCTCGAGCCACACGCCGCCAACCGTGGCGTTGCGTTCGCACACCTCGAAGGTGATGCCGGCCATCTGGAGGTTGATGGCTGCGCACAGTCCCGAGACACGCCGGCGCCGATGATCAACACCTTGAAGTCCTCGGGCAGACCGTAGGGCTCATGATCGAGGAACTTGACCAAGCCCATCTGGGCGGCGGTGAACTCGCCGTACTCGGTCGGAACGTTCTCGTCCATGGCGACGCCGAGCATTCGGACGAGCAGATCGTAGTCGGGATGAGGCAGCGCGACCGGTCGTCCCGACTGCCACGCCTGGATCGCCTCGAGCGCGGCCTCACGCACCTCTTGCTGGTGTTCGGGCAACAGTCCACCGGAGTCGTTGTCGCCCATGCCGGTTTGGCGCTTCGGGTGGTAGGGCGCCTCCAACCAGTGGGTCTCCCCCGTCAGCTGGACCAGCACCATCAACAGGCTGGGAAGGTTGGCGACGGCAATCGCGTCGACCAACAGCTGCTCGTCTGGCTCAGTACTGGTGGAGTCTGGCCGGTCGTCGGGTAGCTCGGTACTGTCAGGTAGCTCTGTACTGTCTGACACGGTTCGATCCCCCTGGATGTCTCGGCACGACGTTTGCTTCGATGGTCAAACTACACCGCCCGACCCGCAACGACGAGTCCATCGGCGATCACGGCCATCGACCAACCGCAACACCGGGGCTGAGAGAATGCTCCCAGACCCAGTTCCAGGAAGCGGCCGCATGACGCGTCACCGACACACCAACGGCCTCGATCATCCCGCCTCGTGGCTCGGCGTTGCCGAAGCCATCTCGTTCAGCACCGGCGAGGTCGTCGCCATCCTGCTCATCCTGGCGGCGATGGCGGCTGCGGTCGTGCTCGTGCTCGTGCTCGGGATCAATCGGGTTCCATCGGATCGGTCTAGGCCGCACCGATTCGTTCGTGGCTCGGATCGCCTGGCCGATCGGCCTCATCGACCTCGGCATCGTGCTCGGCGGCTTCCGAGAAGCGTGGTACATCGTCGTCCTCCCGCTGCTCGTGCATCTCGCCGCCTTCGCCCTGGGCCGGGCCGCTCCACCCGGTCGGCGCCACCACCTGGCAACTAGCGTGGCTCTACATGTCCGAGCCGAAGCCTCCCACCAGCTCACACCACCCGAGCCAACCTCGCCGCGGCGGCCGCGCTGGCGGCCGACGGACTCGACCCCGCCGATACTGATCGGGCGACGAGGGGCCTCATCGCCACGCATTCCAACGGTCGTCATCGGCAATCCCGCAGCCCCGGCGTGGGATGTGCCGCGGCACGACTTCGTTCGAGCGTCCGCTCGAGCCGCCGGACTCCGTGAACCCCAGCCTGTGGCGACATGCCCGGCTGAACAGCCCATCACGGGCTGTTCCAAGTCGCCGACGGCGTGTGGCAGGTGCGTGGCTACGACATCTCCAACATCACCTTCATCGCCGGCGCTCACTGGCTGGGTCATCGTCGACGCGCTCACCACAGCCCAAACCGCGCACGCCGCGCTGAACCTGGCGAATGACACGCTCGGCGCCCGTCCGGTCCGAGCCATCATCTACACCCACAGCCACGCTGACCATTTCGGCGGCGCCGAGGGCTTGGTCACGAGGGAGCAGGTGGCAGCGGGCGACGTTCGGATCATCGCTCCGGCCGGCTTCCTCCACGAGGCGGTGTTCGAGAACGTCATCGCCGGTCCGGCCATGGCGCGGCGAGCCTCGTACCAGTTCGGGCCGTCGCTGCCGGCCAGGACCACGACAACATGTCGACTCCGGGCTGGGAACGGCCATCCCCCTTGCGCCCAGTGGCTTGTTGGCTCCGACCGAGGAAGTCCACGCAACCGGCGACGAGCTCGGCGTCGATGGGGTCCGCATCGTGTTCCAGAACACGCCGAACACCGAAGCCCCAGCCGAGATGAACTTCTTCTTCCCCGATCACGGCTGGCTGTGCATGGCCGAGAACTGCTCGCACAACATGCACAACCTCCTGCCCATCCGTGGCGCCCAGGCCCGCGACGCGTTGGCCTGGTCGAAGTACATCAACGAGGCCATCGAGCTGTTCGGGTCCGACACCGACGTGCTCTTCGCCAGCCATCATTGGCCTCGTTGGGGCCGGGACGATGCGTTGGGCTTCCTGCGTCGCCAACGAGATCTCTACCGGTGGATGCACGACCAGACCATGCGTCTGGTGTCCCACGGTCACACCGCTCTGGAGATCGCCGAGCTGCTCGAACTTCCGGCCCCACTGCGGGCCGAGGGTCACACCCGCGGCTACTACGGCACGCTGGTCCACAACGTGAAGGCGGTGTATCAGCGCTACCTCGGCTGGTACGACGCCAATCCGGCGCACCTCTGGCCGCACCCGCCGGCCGAGGCAGGCCAACGCTACGTCGAGCTCGCCGGCGGGGCCGACGCCCTGTTGTCCAATGCTCAACGGGCGTTCGACGTCGGCGACTACCGGTGGGTGGTCGAACTCGTCAACCACCTGATCTTCGCCGACCCGTCCCACCAGGCGGCCCGAGCGCTCCAGGCCGACGCGTTCGAGCAGCTCGGCTACCAGTCCGAGTCGGCAACGTGGCGCAACAGCTATCTCACCGGGGCCAAGGAACTCCGCCTCGGTCCGCCGCCCGGCCGAGACACCCGGCGCCGCGACATGCTGGCCGCACTCACCGTCGATCAGAGCTTCGACGTCATCGGCGTGCGGCTCGACGTCGGCGCTCTCACTGAGCATCGCATCATCGTCAACTGGCGATTCGAGGACCTCGACGAGGACTGGATCCTGGGCGTGGAGAACGCCGCCATCCACGCAACCCCGGGACGTCACGATCCCCTTGCCGACGCGTCCGTCACCCTGGCGAAGCGTTCGCTCACGGCGATCCTTGCCGGGTCCACCACGCTCGACGACGCCATCGCCGACGGCTCGGTCAGCGTCGATCGGCTCCGTCGAAGCGCTCGCACGCCATCTTCGACAACCTCGACGTGTTCACCTCGGGCTTCGCCATCGTCGAGCCCTGACGACCACGACGCGTCTCGCTCAGGTCATCCCCACCCGGCCGCTCGTGTTGCTGCGGTCGCTGCTGCGGCCGCCAGCACCACGAAACCGAGCGGCACGCGCTTCCACGCCAAGACAGCGGCCAGGCCGACTCCGACAACCCGGGCGTCCAGAACCACCGAGCGCCCGGTCGTGGCCACCTGGACCGCGACCACCGAGGCGACGATCGACAGCGGCAGCAGAGTCAGCAGACGGGCCCAGGTCTCGGAGTCGCCGATGAGCGCACCAAGACCGAAACCGCCGAACATGCGCATGGCGAACACCACGGTCAGGAACAGCACCAGGCCGACCCACGTCATCGACGAGTGCTCACTTCGTCCTCGGACGAACCAGGAGCCCGAGACCCGCGGCGCCCGACGCCAGGAGCACGGGCAGGCCGGCCGGTAGCACCGGGGTCAGCGCCAATGCCACGCCTGCGCCGCCGACGACGGCGATCGCGCTGTCCTTGCGGGTGAGTCCGTTGATCACCGAACCGATGAACGATGCGGGGAACACGGCATCGAGCCCGACGGCCCGAGTGTCGGTGATGACGTTGCCGAGCAGCAACCCGATGGCAGAGCCGATGATCCAGCCGCCGCTCATGGAGAGCACAAGCTGCCAGAAGACCCGGCGCGCTGCGTGCGGCCCGATCTCGCGGCCCTGGTCGATCGCAGACGCAACCGCCACCTCAGAAGCCATGTGGTACATCCCCACACGTTCGAACACCGATGCCTTCCATCGTCCCGTCAGGCTCATCGCCAAGAGGGCGAACCGAGAGCTCACCAGCGTCGCCGCAATCAAGGCGGGGACCATCGACCCGCCGGCCCCGATCACCGATGCGTACGCGACCATGCCGGTCCCGGACCAAGCCAGGATGGCTGCCGCCAACACCACCGCCGGCGACGTCCCCACTTCGACCATGATGGGGGCCACCGCCACACCAATGGCGAGCGCCGAGATGGCCATGGCGGCCATGTCGAACGCACTGATGCCGCCTCGGTCCTGATCGATGGGCACTGCGCTCGCGGAACCCGCGGCCCCCGACGGCATGATCACCGACCGGCCGCGGCCGCAAAGGTACGAAGCTCGCGCTCGACGTCGCCCATCGGCTGGAACGCAACCTCGGTGACACCTTGCGCCATCAGGGCCTCGAGACGGCCAGGCAGCTCGGAGGCCGGCCCGGCCAGCGGCGCAATCCGGATCGAGTCCGGCGTGATCACCGCGCGGTCGATGTCATTCAGCTGCGTCAGGTGTCCCTCGTGCAGCGCCAGGTGCCGGACGTCGGCAGGCACGGCAGTGGCCAGCTCGACGAACCGCTCTGCGTTCGGGAGATTCGAGAGGCGAGCGTCGCCTTGTTCCAAGAAGGCGTGATAGGCCACGGACACCCCCGGACCGGCGGTGTCGATCACCCGCTGCGAGGTCGCATCCTCCCCCTCGTCGAAAACCGTTCCGAAACCCAGGAGCACCACGTCGGCAACACCGCGGTAGTCAGCGTCGGGCCGGGGACGGGACGTGAACACACCGACGCCCATCTCGGCCGCTGCGGCCAAGCCTCTCGGCCCATTCACCCCGACCACCCACGGCACCTCGATCGGCCGGCCAACCGCCTGACCGGGCCAATGCAGCATTCTTCACGGCCTTGCCCTCGACCTGCACGGTCTCGCCTCGGAGCAAGGCCTGGATCGTCCCCACCATCGACGGGAACTCGGTCCAGCTCAACGGCTTCTGACCCATCGCCCTCCGGCCCGTGAATCCGGTCCCCGCCCCGATGATCACCCGTTCCGACTCCGACCAGACCGACGAGGGTCGCGATCGCCGAAGCGGTCACCATCGGATGCCGCAGACTCGGAATCAGCACTCCCGGCCCCAACACGATCCGTTCGGTCCGCACCGCCGCCAGCGCCAACGTCATCCACACGTCGAGCTGCAACGCCGGCGTGTCGTACACCCACGCCGTCTCGTACCCCAGCTCCTCGGCCAACACGATGTGGTCCGGCGTCTCGGGAACCGGCGGGAACGCGCACGAAATTTTCATGCCCGCAGTTCAGCCCCCACCCCACCAATCTGCAAGCCAGCCCTTCTGCAAGCCAGCACTCCTGCAAGCAGCCTCCTGCAAGCCAGCCCTTCTGCAAGACCACGCCCACCCACCCCCGTTCTGCAAGAGCGCCAACCCCCAAGGGGGTTGGCGCTCTTGCAGAAGGAAGCACAGAGGTGAACAGCTTGCAGAACGGGCCGAGACCGACCGGTGTCAGCCGCCCTTGAGGGTCTCGATGAAGTGGACCTCGGCGCCGTCGGGCAGCGACTCGAACATCGCGTCGGCAACGATCTCGCCGTTGATGGCAACCGAGGTGCCGTCGCTCAGGCGCGGGCCGAGGCCGGGGTACATCCCGTCGAGGGCCGTGATGAGTCGTCTCACCGACGTGGCGTCGACCTCGAGGTCGGCCACCCCGTCGGTGAGACGACGAAGCTCAGCAGAGAAGTGCACCTTGACCGGCACGCCGGAACCAATCAGCCCTGTCCGACTAACCCTCGAGGAGGGCGTCGAGAATGCGGATCGGCGACAACGGCAGATCACAGATGCGCTTGCCGGTGGCGCTGTCGACGGCGTTGGCCACCGCGGCCAACGGCGGGACGATGCCCACCTCACCGACCCCACGCACCCCGTAGGGGTGTCCGGGGTTGGGGACCTCGACGATGACCGTGTCGATCATCGGCAGGTCGGAGGCAACCGGCATGCGGTAGTCGAGGAAGCCGGGGTTCTCCATGACGCCATCGGCGTTGTGGACGTATTCCTCGTTGAGCGCCCAGCCAATGCCCTGGACGACGCCGCCCTGGAACTGGCCCTCGACGTAGCTCGGGTGGATGGCCCGCCCTGCGTCCTGGGCCGTGGTGTAGCGCACGATGGTGACGACGCCGGTCTCGGGATCGACCTCGAGGTCGCACATCTGCGTCGAGAAGCCGGCGCCGACGCCACGAGCGTTCAGCGACGCGCTGGCGGCGATGGGACCACCGGTGCGGGCCCAACCCTTGGCGATCTCGGCCAACGAAAGCGGCGGCTGGGATCCGTCGACCATCTGGGCCTGTCCGTCGACCCATTCGACCTGGTCGACGGCAACGTCCCACTGCTTGGCGGCGCGACCACGAAGGTCCTCGATGATCATCCGACACGCATTGACGACGGCGCCACCGGTGGCCAAGGTGGTCCGACTGCCGCCCGTCACGTCGTTGAACCCGACGGTTGCAGTGTCGGCAACGTTGGGGCTGATGCGGGTCATGTCGATGCCCAGCTCCTCGGCGGCCATGAGCGCCATCGAGGCGCGGCTGCCGCCGATGTCCGGCGAACCCGTGAGCACGTTGACGGTGCCGTCCTCATTCACGTTCACCGTGGCCGAGGAGTTCATGCCGGCGTTGAACCAGAAGCCGACCGCAATGCCACGGCCCTGATTCGGTCCGAGCGGCTCTTGGTAGTTGGGGTGGTTCTTGATCGCTTCGAGCGTTTCCTTGTAGCCGATGCGAGGGAACTTGGGGCCGTAGGTGGCGGTGTCGCCCTCTTCGACCGCGCTGACCAGCCGGAAATCGATCGGATCCATGCCGATGGACTTGGCGATCTCGTCCATCACGCTCTCGACGGCGAACCCCGAGATCGGCGCCCCCGGCGCACGGTACGCGGCGACCCGAGGCTTGTTGACCACGACATCGAAGCCTTCGATGCGGAAGTTCTCGACCTTGTACGGCGCCAGGCAGCACATGGCTGCGGCTCCGACCGGCGAACCGGCGTAGGCGCCGGCCTCGAACCAGAGGTGCACGTCGGCGGCAGTGATCTTGCCGTCCTTGGTGGCACCGATCTTGACCGTCATACGGCTGCCCGAGGTCGGTCCGGTTGCCCGGAACACCTCGTCACGACTCATGACGATCTTGACCGGTCGACCGGCCTTCTGCGAGAGCCTCACCGCCAACGGCTCGAGGTAGATGACGGTCTTGCCGCCGAAGCCACCACCGATCTCGGCCGGAATCACCCGGATGCGACCCGAATCCCAACCCAGGACCTGGGCGCTGTAGGTGCGCATGGCGAAGTGCCCTTGCGACGAGCACCACACGGTCGAGCGCCCGTCAGGGGTGGTATCGGCCACCGCGGCGTGGGGCTCGATGTAGCCCTGGTGCACCGGCTTGGTGGTGAACTCGTGCTCGACCACGACATCGGCTTCGGCGAAACCCTTGTCGAGGTCTCCGCCTTGGTAGATGACCCGGCTGGCCACGTTGGACGGCTGCGTCGCTGCGGGCTCGGCGCCCTTGGTGAGCATGCCGTCGTGGAGGACCGGCGCACCGGCTGCCATTGCCTGGTCGACGGTGAGCACGTGCGGCAGCACTTCGTACGTGACCTTGATCGCGTCGAGCGCGGCCCGAGCCTGAGCCCGACTGGTGGCGGCCACTGCGGCGACGACATGGCCCTCGTACAGCACCTTGTCGCGAGCGATCGTGTTGCTGGCCATGTCCTTGTCTCGACCCATCGCCGGCGGGAAGTCGTCGCCGGTGATGACCGCCTTGACCCCCACCATCGTCTCGGCCTCACTGGTGTCGATGGAGACGATCTTCGCGTGGGCGTGCGGTGAACGGAGCACCGCGCCGTGGAGCATGCCCGGCAGGTAGAGGTCGGCGCCGAACTTGGCCCGGCCCGTGACCTTCTCGAATCCATCCGGCCGGATGGGTCGATGTACCGACCCACTTGTAGCCAGGGTTGGTGGTTGCTGGATCTTCGGCGATGGTCATGCCTGGACCTTCCCATTCTCTCGGAGCTGGACCGCTGCTTCCTTCACAGCGCGAATGATCTTGTCATAGCCGGTGCAGCGGCAGAGGTTGCCGGCGAGGGCGTAGCGAATTTCGGTCTCGTCGGGATTGGGGTTCCGATCGAGCAGAACCTTGGAGGCGACGAGGAAGCCCGGGGTGCACACACCACACTGCAGCGCGGCGCCCTCGAGGAAGCACTGTTGCAGGGGGTGGAGGTGATCGCCGTCGGCGAGCCCTTCGACGGTGACGATGGTCGAGCCCTCGGCTTCGGGGGCGAAGACCAGGCAGGACGCCGTGAGTTCACCGTTGAGGATGATGGAGCAGGCGCCGCAGTCGCCTGTGCCGCACCCCTCCTTGGCGCCGGTCAGGCCTACTTCGTCCCGCAGCGCGTTGAGCAACGATTCGCCGTCCTCGGTGAGGAAGTCGGTCTCGTCGCCGTTGATCGTGCAGGTGACATGGGTTTTCGTGGACATGATTGAGAAACTCCGTGAGGTTGGGTTGCCGTCTCGGGCTCAGGCAGCCGAGGCCCGGGCGATGGCGGAGAGAATGGCGCGGCGGGCGAGCACCCCGGCGACGTGTCGCCGGTACTTGATGGTGCCTCGCTTGTCATCGATGGGATTACAGGCGGCACTGGCTGCGGCGGTGACGGCGGCAAGGACTTCCTCCGAAGGTGACCCGTTCGTGAGGACCGCGCCGGCCAGAGCGGCTTCGGCATCGGCGACCCGCACGATCGTGGGAGCCACCGCCCCGAGGACAAGGGTCGCCGACACGATGTTGCCCGAGGCGTCGAGGTTGACCCGGGTGCCGGCACCGACGACCGCGATGTCCATCTCGGTGCGCGGGGTCAGGCGGAGATAGGCATCGCCGCTGTTGGCGACGGGGTGATCGAGCTCGAACTCGACGATGAACTCGCCAGGAGCGAGCGAGGTGCGGCCGGGACCGGTCGGGATGTCCTGCACCGCGATGGTGCGGGTTCCCGAGCCCGAGGCAATGACCGCTCGAGCGTTGTTCGCCACCATCGCCGGGACGGAGTCAGCAGCGGGCGAGCTGTTGCAGAGGTTTCCACCCAGGCTCGAACGGCTCTGCACCTGATCGGACCCGATGAGTCCGGCGGCCTCGGCCAGGCCTGGGAACTGGGCGACGAACGCAGGATTGGAGGTCAGGCGGACGGTTGGAGCAGCGGCGCCGATGACCCACATGGACCCGTTGTCGGTCACCGAGATCAGGCGTTCGATGCCCTTGAGATCGATGAGCCCGTCGGGGGCGGGGCGTCCGGAACGAATCTGCGGAACCACGTCGGTGGCACCCGCAAACACCCGCCGGTTGGGCCCGGACGAGAGCAGTTCGACCGCTTCGTCGATGGTCGATGGACTGAAATACTTCACGGGCAATCCCCCTGGGTTGAAGGTCACAGAGAACCTACTGGCGACGAGCCCTCCCTGTCACGCCCACCGCTGTCACACCCACCGGCGCCGTCACACACGACGAAGCACGAGAACAGCGACATCGTCGTCGATCGGCCCGCCGGCGAAGTCTCGCGCCGCCTCGACCAGCACCTTGGTGAGCACGTCGGGTGACGCGGTGGGATCACGGCGGATCATGCTGGCGACGCCGTCCTCCCCGAACAACGCATTGCCCCGCCGAGCCTCGGACAGGCCATCGGTGTACAGCACGGCGATGTCATCGACATCCCACGAGATCTCCGCGAGTGGTACGGCGCCGTTGGGTCGAGCATCAGCAGCGGACCGGTGGCGCCGAGTGGACGTACCTCGCGGCCGTGCCAGACGAACGCCGCCGGATGCCCCGCCGATGCATACCGCAGCGTCTCGGCTTCGTTGTCGAACACCAGCACGACCAACGACAGGAACTCATCGCCCCGTTCGATCACCGACATCTGCGCGTTCAGGTTCTCGAGCGCCTGACCGGGGTCCCGGTACTGGAGCAAGAAGGTGCGCAGCAGGTACTTCGCCTGGAGCGCGGTGATCGACGGTTCGATGCCGTGGCCGGTGACATCACCGATCACTGCTGCGACGCGGTCGCCATCGACTCGGAAGACATCGTAGAAGTCACCCGCCATCGCGCCGGAGCCCGGCTGATAGGCGCGCCCGATCTCGAGGCCGGGGAATGCCGGCAGTTCCGGCGGTGCGAGGCGGGCCGCCCACTGCAAGGGCGCCAGTTCCTCCTGGGTCAGGACCTCCCGAGCCCGTTGGTCGAGTTCGCTGCGACTCGCGGCGATGCGTGCCACCTCGGCCAGGGTCTTCCGGCGCAGGATGGTCAGCAGCGAGGGCACCGCCAACAGGCCCGACACCACCCGCAGCGAGGCGGGAGCCTCGAGCACAGCCAGCAGCACCAGCACGGTGCCCGACCCGAGCGCTCCGACCGCCGACTGGAAGTCCCGACGATATTCGGCCCACGCAAGGCGCCACAGATCGGGGTCGGCGACCTCGGCCGTCAGCCGAGCGGCCACCCGCCGCCGACCAATGGTGGCCCGAACCCAGACGACCGCACCGACGGCACAGACCACGGCCGCAAGCGCGGGGACCAGCCGTTCCATCGCCGGAGCCTACTCGTTCCTCTTCCGGACCCGGAGCTTTATGGGCGTCGGGCCGAAGTCGAACGCCTCTCGAAGGCTTCGCTCGATGTACCGGAGGTAGTGGCCGGGCAAGTCACGATTTGCGAACAACGTGAACGTCGGCGGATCGACCGCACCTTGCGTCGCGTACAGGATGCGACCACCGGCAGGAGCGGGTTGCATCTGTTGCGCCCGTCGCACGACATCGTTCACCTTCCGTGTGGGCACCCGATGGGAATAGGCGTCGATGGCAATGTTCATCGACGGGAGCAGCTTTTCCACGCCGCGTCCCGTCAGCGCAGACACCCGATGCACCGCAACCTCGGGAAGGAAGCTGAGTTTGCGGGCGATCTGGTCCGCGAGGTCCAGGCGCTCTTCGGTATCGAGCAGGTCCCATTTGTTGAGGACGATGACGATGGGACAACCGGCGGCGTCGACGCGTTCGGCCAGACGTTGGTCCTGCTGGGTCACGCCTTCGCTCGCGTCGATGACGAGCAAGGCGATATCAGCGGTGTCCACCGCCTTCAGCGCCCGGACCACCGAGTAGTACTCGGTGTCCTCATCGATCCGACTGCGTCGACGCATTCCTGCGGTGTCGAGGAAGCGCACGGGGCCGGCAGACGTGTCCACCACCGTGTCGACGGTGTCGCGGGTCGTGCCCGGCATGTCGTGGACCACCGAACGGTCCTCGCCGATCAACCGGTTGAACAGGGTGGACTTGCCCACGTTGGGGCGCCCGACGAGCGCAACGCCGAAGATGCGACGCTCGTCGTCCTCCTCGGCAGCGTCATCGTCCTCCGATGGCAGCGCAGCCACCAAGTCGTCGAGCAGGTCGCCGACACCGCGCCCGTGCAGCGCGCTCACCGGGTACGGCGTCCCCAGACCCAGCGCGACGAGCTCCCAGACCTGGTCGACGTGGACTGCATCGTCCACCTTGTTGGCGACCACCATGACCGGAATGTCGACCGAGCGAATTCTGCGAACGATGTGTTCATCCTCTTCGGTGATCCCCACCGAGGCGTCGATCACCAACATCAGCACGTCGGCGGTGTTGATGGCCGTGTCGGATTGGAGGGAGACCTTTCGTTCGATCTCCGTGCCGCCGGTCAGCCAGCCACCGGTGTCGACGAGGATGAACTCCTTGCCTTGCCACTCGGCGTCGACCGCCTTGCGGTCCCGGGTGACGCCCGGCTTCTCCTCGACGATCGCTTCGCGTCGTCCGATGATGCGGTTGAGCAGCGTCGACTTGCCGACGTTGGGTCGGCCCACAATGGCCACGGTCGGCTTCATGATGTCTCCAGGGTTGAGCGAACGCCGAGCGCGCGCCGAAGGGAAATGCCGTCGGTCGCCACGATCTCGACAGGCTTGGGAAGGTCTTGGGGTGCAACCCCGTCGAGGAACACGCCTCGGGTGAGACACACGTCGGGCAGCAGGTAGCGGTGTCCGGCGGGCTCGAAGGCGAGCGCGTTGGCGACATCGGCCCCGACCATCAGGCCGGTGACCCCGATGTTCCCGCCGAAGAAGTCGTTGGCCACCTCGATGACGCGCACGTCGGTGCGGTTGGTCGCCTCGACCAGGGGTCGAAGCACCGCAGCGCCGTAGGGCCCGGTGAGAATACCGACCGGCGCATTCGGTCGAGGTCGCAGAGTCACCGGCGTCGCCCCCTCGCTGCTGCTGGTGCTGCCGACGTCGTCAGCCACGGGCTCGGTCGACCCGGCGAGGCGGGGCGATCGATACCCCTCGGCGGGAGCGGCGTCGATGGAGGCGAAGAATCCCGACCTTGGCCCGATCGGAACGTCGGTCGCTCCCGAAAACTCGAGTTCGAAGCTGCGGACCATGCCGATGCCGTCTTCGTGCAGGGCGAACCCGCCATAGGTGTCCGCAGGTGGGAACGGTCGCTGCGCCAGCAGGTAGTACTCGTCGGCGGCGAAGACAAGTCTGCGTCCCAACAATTCGAGATACGTCTCCTGCCAGGACTCGACGATGTCGACCACCCGTTCGGCTTCAGCCGTGGTGTGCGGTCGCATCGAGGGCTCCGAAGAGTGCGCGCTGACTCCGAGCGGCACGATGGCCAAGGACTCGAGCTCGGGGTAGGCGTCGAGCACCCCTGCCAGCGTGAGATCGAGGGCGTCGCCATCATTCAGACCTGGGCAGACCACGACCTGCCCGTGGATCTCGATGCCGTGATCGAGCAGCGCTCGCAGCCAGCGCAAGCTGGTGGCGCCGCGACGGTTGCGCAACAACTCCGCCCGGAGCTCGGGATCGGTGCTGTGGATGCTCACATACAGCGGTGACAGGCCTTCGGTGATGACCCGTTCGAGATCGGCCTCGGTGAACCGGGTCAAGGTCGTGAAGTTGCCGTACAGGAACGAGAGCCGGAAGTCGTCGTCCTTGACCGACAGGCTCTTGCGCATCCCCGGCGGCAGTTGGTAGATGAAGCAGAAGCCGCAGTGGTTGTCGCACGTACGGACCTGGTCGAACAGGGCCGACTCGACCTCGATCCCGAGGGGCTCGCCGTCGACCTTCTCGATCTCGAGCGTCAATCCCAGGCCGCCCCGATCGACATCGAGCACGGGGTCGCCGGCATCGACCAGGATCTGGTAGCGAATGATGTCCCGCGGGGCCTCGCCGTTGACCGCGGTCAGGAGGTCGCCGACGGCCACTCCGGCCCGAGAGGCAGGAGAATCGGGCAGCACAGCGATGACCCGGGGATACGACACGTCCATCAAGTGTACGAGAACGGTGGGTACCCTGGTCCTCGTGGCCGTTGAACAGGTGCTTTTGTGTGCTCCACGCGGGTTCTGCGCCGGCGTCGAGATGGCCATCAAGGCCTTGTCGTGGATGGTACGGGCGTTCGAGCCGCCCGTGTACTGCTATCACGAGATCGTTCACAACAAGCGTGTCGTCGAACGATTCGTGGCCCAAGGCGTCGTGTTCGTCAACGACATCGACGAGGTTCCACCGGGGCGGCCCATCATGTTGTCGGCCCACGGTTCGGCTCCCGAGGTCGTCGCCGCGGCCAAGGAGCGAGGGAGCTACGTGGTCGACGCGGTGTGCCCACTCGTCACCAAGGTCCACCACGAGGTGAAGACCAGGGCCGACAAGGGTTTCCGCATCATCTACGTCGGCCACGACGGCCACGAGGAGGCCGTTGGCACCATGGCGGTGGCTCCGCACTCCATCAGCCGGGTCGAGACGGTCGCCGAAGTCGAAGCGCTCCCCGAGTTCGATCAGCCAACCGCTCTGCTCGCGCAGACCACGCTGTCGCACCGGGACTGGTCGAGCGTGGCCGAGGCGGCGCGGGTCCGATTCCCTGATCTGTGGCAGCCCGGACGCTCCGACCTTTGCTTCGCCACCACGAACCGGCAGTCGGCCCTCACGGCCATTGCGTCCCACTGCGACGCCGTCGTTGTCATCGGCTCGGCCAACAGCTCCAACACCATGGCCTTGGCCAGCTTGGCCAGCGAAGCCGGATGCGCTCGTGTGCTTCGGGTCGACGGCCCGGCCGAACTGCCCGACGATCTCGACGGCGTCGTCGGCGTGACGGCCGGAGCATCTGCGGCCGAGGACGTGGTCGCTGCCGTGATCGCACACCTGGCACCGCGCAACGGCGTCGACGAGATCCGGATCACCGACGAGGACGAGTACTTCCCTCCCCCGCGGTCACTCCGAGAACTCATGACCACCATCGACGTGGTGGCCACACTGGGGCTGGGTGGCTCGCCCGCCGACCGGCCAAAACTCGATGATCGCCACATCGACGCTTCTGCGGTCTTGGTCCACCTGTCCCGCTGACGCCGCTCCTCGTTCAGCGCAGATCAGTTACAGGCCCGCACGCACCTGGGCCAGGTCGTACAGCTCCTGAAGGGTCGATCGCAGGGACAGGGTGAGCGCCTTGACCTCGCTGCGCTTGGCCCGCTCGCCGTCGACACGGGCCGGCGGCGCCAACGGCGCGCCGATGACCAGCACGATCTTCGACGGGCGTATGAACCGGGCCCCGACGGCCATCGCCCGCTCCGCGCCACCGATCCCCACCGGAACGATCGGTACGCCGGCGCGGGCCGCCAGGAAGGCCGCGCCCTCCTTCAAGTCACCAACCAGGGGACCGCTGCCACGGGTCGACTCGGCGAAGATCACCAACGGATCTCCCCCGGCCAGGATCGCCTCGGAGACTCGCAGTGCCTGACGGTCGGTCAGCTCCCGCTCGACGGGAAACCCGCCCACGGCCCGCAGGAACCAGCCCAGCCCGGCGACGGCGAAATACTTTTCGGCCCCCATGTAGCGCAACATCCGCGGCGACACCGCGCACACGAGCGGCGTGTCGAGGATGGACCGATGAGCACCCGGCGCCAAGACGAAGCCGCCCGACGTCGGAACGTGCTCGGCCCCCTGCACCTCGATGCGGAACCACAGCCGCATCCAGGCATGCACGACGGTGCGGGCCACCCGGTAGAACCGGCGCGAAGCGGCAGAGGGCTGCACGGCTACTGTCCGGTGTCGTCGAGTTCTCGCACCAGGAGGGCGACGACCTCATCGATGCTGAGGTGGCTGGTGTCGACTTCGATTGCGCCGTCGGCTCGTCGAAGCGGGTCGTGTTGTCTTCCCGAGTCGAGCGCGTCGCGTCGGGCAAGGTCTGCTGCCACCGCGTCGTAGGACAAGTCGGTCACTTCCTGCGCCCGGCGGGCTGCCCGCACCTCGGGCGATGCCGAAAGGTAGATCTTGAGCCGCGCGTCGGGAAAGACCACCGTGCCGATGTCGCGCCCTTCGAGCACTCCCCCGCCTCGACGCCGAGTCCACTCGCGTTGTCGAGACACCAGTTCTCGTCGGACGGCTGCGTTCGCCGCCACGGTGGAGACGGCACGCGTAACTTCTGGCCCGCGGATCTGGGTGGTTGCGTCGATCCCATCGGCGACGACGGTTCCATCGGGATGCAGCGTCAGCTCCATGGTGCGGGCGATCTCGGCAACGGTCTCGTCATCGCCGGGATCAACCCCACGGCTGAGCACCGCGAAGGTGACCGCCCGATACATCGCTCCGGTGTCGAGATAGTCGATGCCGAGCGCATCGGCCAGCCTCCGGGCGACCGTCGTCTTGCCCGAACCGGCAGGACCGTCGATGGCGACCACCAGGAGTGAAGAACCATCCACGACGGCAACGGTACTGGCCGAAGGCGACGCTCCAACCACGGATCAGTCCAGTTGATGCAGCGTCGGGTGGTAGCCCCGCGCCATGAGTCCGCCGACCAAACGCTCTCCCAGCGAAGCGTCCACCATCAGCTGGATGACGCCTCGAGCCCCCTCGGACGAGTGGCTGATCTCGAGGTCGAGAATGTTGACGTCGAGTTCGGCGGCAAGGGTGGCGATGGCGGCGATTTCGCCGGGTCGATCGGGAATCGGCACGGATATCTCGGCCACTCGTTCGACCACGCCATACCCGGTCGGCAGGTTGATGCGAGCCGTCCGCGCTTTGTTGAGCAAGTCGAGCAAGCCGGCCCGGTCCTGATTGGTCACGAGGCCCCGTACCGCCTCGAGTCCCTCGATCAGCCGACCCAACCCGTCGACGATCGCGTCACGATTGGCGATACAGATGTCGGGCCAGATCGAGGCACGACCTGACGAGATCCTGGTCATGTCGCGAAAGCCGCCGGCAGCCAGGCGCAACAGCGCCCGGTGCTCCACCGAGGTGTCGGCGGCCATGCACATCAGCGAGGCTGCGGTCAGATGGGGAACGTGGGACACCTGCGCGACCAAGTTGTCGTGGATTTCGGGGGCGAGCGCAATCACCTCGCATCCGAACTGACGGACCACCGACGCCACCGTAGCGAAGGCTCCTTCCTCGGTGGCCGATGTCGGAGTAAGCACCCACATGGCACCGCCGAACAGGTCCGGGTCGGCACCGACAATGCCATCCTGTTCAGATCCGGCCATCGGATGACCGCCGACGAAACGCGGGTGCTGCACGAGTCGGCAGATCTCGGCCTTGGTCGAGCCGACGTCGGTCACGATGCCGACCGTGTTCTCCAACGCGTGCAGCGCCAGGGCCGGGATCGAGCCGACTGCAGCTGCAATGAAGGTGATCTCGGCGTCGGGGTCGGGGCCGACCCGATCAGCGGCGCCCAGGTCGACCGCTTGTTGCGCCACCGCTCCGTCGATGTCGATGACCGAGACGTGCCAGCCTTGCTTGCGCAGCGCCATGCCCACCGAACCCCCGATCAACCCGGTCCCGATGACCGCCGCCCTTCGGGGAATGCTCGGCGGCGGGGTTGCTGCGTCATCCGTATCGACGCTCATCGCAGGTCTCCGTCACCGGGTTCGGCCAGCTCGGGCCGCAGCGCGGTTGCGCCGCGGAGGAAGACGTGGCGCAACTCCGACCGGCGTCGGTCGGTCTGAACATGGGCCAGAAGGCGAACGCACAGACGCAGCGAGCCGTCCACGTCCTGCTCCTGTGCGCACAACAAGGGAACGTCGGTGAGCCCGAAGGCTCGGGCGCCGATACCTGGCGCAGCGGCCCGGACATCGGCCGTCGTGGTGAAGAAGACGCTGATGAGATCATCGTGCGTCAGGCCGTTGCGCTCATAGAGCATCTCGAGGAGCTGGATCGTCCGCGCCTCGATTTCATCGGCTGCGTCGATGTCGATGGTTGTGGCGCCGCGAAGGGCGAGAACACGCATGGGCGTGCAGGCTACCGGGGCGACTCGGTCGGCCGGACCGGGCCGACGGCCCGTTGAAGCGCCAGGAGTTCTCGCTGTTCGAGCACGCGGAATTCGCCCGGTTTGAGGCGAGTGTCGGTGATCGGTCCGATCCGGGTCCGGACCAAGCGTTGCACGGGGTGGCCGACGGCCTCGCACATGCGGCGGACCTGACGGTTTCGTCCCTCATGGATGACCAGGCGGATCAAACCGGGCGACACCTCGGACGCCTGAGCGGGAGCGGTCACCCCGTCGTCGAGCTCGACGCCCTCGCGGAGTCGACGCAACGTGTGCCGGGTGGGCTGGCCCGACACATGCGCCAGATACTCCTTCTCGACGCCGAAGCTGGGGTGGGTCAGCCGGTGGGCCAACGTGCCGTCGTTCGTCAGCAGCAAGAGGCCTTCGGTGTCGAAGTCCAGGCGACCGACTGAGAACACCCGCGGCTCAGCGGGAACGAGGTCGAGCACGATCGGCCGGCCTTCGGGGTCGTCGGCGGTGACCATGACGCCCTTCGGCTTGTTCATCAGGTAGGTCACCGTGTCGGGTAGCACCGAGATGGCGGCGCCGTCGACTTCGATGAGGTCGGCGTTGGCGTCGACCCGAGCGCCGGGGATGGCGCGTCGTCCGTTCACCTTGACTCGGCCGTCTGCGATCAGATCGTCACAGACACGACGCGAACCGATCCCCACCCGCGCCAGGACCCGCTGGAGACGTTCACCATCGCGCAACTCGGCGTCGCCATGTTCTCGCTCCATCGGGTCCACGTCTTTCATGTGGTGGCGTTCATGCGGCGACGGTCATGGGAGCGGGTCGGCCGGGGCAGGGACCACGCCCTCCGGAGTGCTGGTGAGGTCGATGACCTCAGCCGTCGGCCCGGCAACGTTGGCCCGGAGCGTCTGTTCGAGCGCTTCGACCACCGCCGCCGACGGCACGAAGTCGCCGAGTGGCGGCAGGTCGTCGAGCGAGGCCAGACCGAGTCGCTCCAGGAAATCGATGGTGGTTCCGAACAGGATCGCCTGGCCGGGACCCGTGTCCTGCCCCACCTCGGTCACATAGCCACGTAACGTGAGGGTACGAAGCACGCCATCGACGTTCACGCCGCGAATGGCCGACATCTGGGCGCGGGAGATCGGCTGCTTGTAGGCCACGATCGCAAGGGTCTCGAGCGCCGCGCTGCTGAGTCGAGCAGTCTGCCCGTCGAGCACGTACCGCTCGATGTACGGAGCCATGTCGGCATGGGTCTGGTAGCGCCAACCTCCGGCAACCTGCACCAATTCGAATCCGCGCCGTTGCTCGCGGTAGCCGTCGGCCAGCTGAACACACAGCGTGTGCACGGCCGTGGGCGGGAGTTCCAGAAGTTGAGCGAGGACGTGCTCGTCGATGGGATCGGTTGCAACCAAGACGATGGCCTCGATGGCCCTGGCCGCTTCGAGCAGCAGATTCTCTCGGGCGGAGTCGTCGAGATACGGCGACGGCGCGCTCTGATGGACAACGGTTTGATCGAGAACGGTTTGATCGAGAACGGATGGATCGGAATCCTCGTGCATGCTCATCCTTCGTAGGAGTCGACGCCGGCCAACACCGCCTCGCGATCGATCGGCGCGCCGATGATTGTCCGCCGATCGACGGCCAGGAGCAAGGACTGATCGGCGGCCATGGTGGCTGCCGGACCGAGGCCCGTCCAGGTGATCGAAAGCTCACCGAAGACTTGCGACTGGTCGATCTCGACCATGCCTTGTTTGAACAACTCGAGCACGGCCAAGAAGCGTACGACCACCTCGAGGCGATCGGTGATCCCTGCGACGATCCGCCGGAACGAGGTCGGGCCCGAGACGGGCAGCGCTTCGAGCAACTCCGCGATGGCATCGTTGACGCTGGCGGTCACGATCGTCACATGGCCGAGGGAAACCTGCGGGAGCGGCTTTTCCTTCGCCACCCGCAGGAACGCTCGACGGAGATCCGCGGGCGTGACGCCGGACAACAAGTCGGGCGAGAGTTCGAGGAACGGTTCCTCGAGTCCGACGCGCCGCGGCAGGCTGAGCGAGGCATGGACGGCCAGCTGATCGATGACCTTTGCCGCGTCCTTGAACGTCTTGCACTCGAGCAAACGGCTGAGGAGCAGGTCTCGTTCCTCCCACAGGCCGAGCTCCTCATCGAGGTCGACCGCGAGGTCGATGGGCAGGAGGCGCCGACACTTGAGTTCGACCAGCGTTGCCGCGATCAGCAGGAACTCGGTCGCGACTTCAAGGTCGCAGAGGTCCATGCGTTCGATCTCGGACAGATACGCGTCGACGATCTCGGCCAACGAGATCTCGTAGAGATCGACCTCGTCTTTCAGGATGAGATGCAAGAGCAGGTCGAAGGGCCCGCTGAAGCTCTCGGTCTGCACCTCGAATGCCATCGATGTAACTCTACCCCGCGATGTACCACTGCCTCGACCGTGCTGTTTCCAGCCATGGAATCCCGACGGCGACTTCGCCCGGTCCCCATAACCTTACGCCCATGAGCTCGACCACCACAGACAAGCGCGCCCGCGTCTTCAGCGGCATCCAGCCCTCGGGCGCGGTTCACCTCGGCAATTACCTGGGTGCGCTGCGGAACTGGGTGACCATGCAGCACGAAGCCGACGCGGTCTACTGCATCGTCGATCTCCACGCGCTCACGCTGCCGAAAGAACCGGGCGAGGTCGCCCAAGGAACGCTCGACATCGCGCGCCTGCTGCTCGCGATCGGCCTCGACCCGCAGGCGTGCGTGTTCTTCGTCCAGTCCCATGTGCACGAGCACGCTGAGCTCGGCTGGCTGATGCAAACGATTGCGAGCTACGGCGAGTTGTCCCGAATGACGCAGTTCAAGGACAAGTCCGGCCGTTCGACCGGCTTCATCTCCGCCAGCCTCTTCACCTACCCGGCGCTGCAGGCTGCCGACATCCTGCTCTACGACACCGAAGTCGTGCCGGTCGGCGACGACCAGCGCCAGCACATCGAGCTGGCACGCGATGTAGCAATGCGCTTCAACGCCCGTTACGGCGACACCTTCGTCGTGCCCGAACACCACATCCCGGCTGCCGGGGCACGCATCATGGATCTGCAGAGCCCCGACAACAAGATGTCGAAATCGATCGACTCCCCGCAAGGCACCATCAACCTGCTCGACGCACCAAAGGACATCGAGAAGAAGGTGAAACGGGCGGTCACCGACAACGACGGCGAGGTTCGCTTCGACCCGATCAACAAGCCCGGTGTCTCCAATCTGCTGTCCATTCTGGCTGCTGCAACCGACGGCGATCCCGAGCAGCTGGCCGGCGACTACAGCCAATATGGGCCGCTCAAGGCCGATGTCGCTGCAGCATTGATTGCCTTGGTCGAACCGATTCAGGCCCGATTGGCCGAGCTTGACGACGCCACGGTGCGCGCCGAATTGCGGGTCGGCGCCGAACGGGCTCAGGCCATTGCCGCGCCCGTCATGGATCGGGCCAAACGCGCCTGTGGGCTCCTGGTCTGAACACGTGGCCCGAGTACCGTGGCCCAGGCCAAACGTGACCATTGGGTAACATCCGTGTGACGGCAGGGCCAAGCTCAGCCAAACGGTGGAGACATTGAGCTAGATTGCCGAATGGTCTCACAGTGAGGCCCGAATCAATCTCGTACCCCGACACGAGGAGAGGTTACAACTATGGGCAACAAGAGCCTGGCGAAATTGCTCTCGCTACTCGCAGTGCTGGCAATGACTGCCGCCGCCTGCGGATCAAGCGATGCAGAAGATGCGGTCGACGACGCTGCCAGCGAAGTCACCGATGCCGCCGACGACGCCGACGACGCAGCTGATGACGCTGCCGACGACGGCGAGGATGCCGTTGACGGCGAAGGAACCGTAGAGGCAGCACCCAGCTGCACCGGTGAGTCCGATGGCGTGTTGCAGATCGGCGGCCTCCTGCCGCAGACCGGCAACCTTGCCTTCCTCGGCCCGCCCGAAGAGGCCGGTGCTGCACTGGCCATTGCCGACATCAATGCTGCCGGTGGCGTTCTGGATGAAGACGCCGTCTTCATGCCCGGCGACTCGAGCGACAACGGCGACGTCGCCAATCAGACCGTCGACCGTCACCTCTCGTCCGGTGTCGACGCCATTCTTGGCGCTGCGTCCTCGGGCGTATCGTTCACGGTCATCGACAAACTCGTCGACGCCTGCAAGATTCACTTCTCGCCGGCCAACACTTCGCCCGACTTCACCGAGTACGCCGATGGCGATCTGTACTTCCGTACCGCTCCCTCCGACGTCCTCCAGGGCCGGGTCCTCGCCGACCTGATCATCGCCGAAGGCTCCACGACGGTCGGTCTCATGGCCCTCCAGGACCCCTACGGCGAAGGCCTGCTCGAGTACACCAAGGCCGCCGCTCGAAGAGCAGGGTGCCGAAGTCGTTGCCGACTTCGTCTATGACCCCAAGGCTCAGAGCTTCGACGCCGAGGTCCAGCAGATGGTCAGCGCCGACCCCGAGGCCATCGTGGTCATCGGTTTCGACGAGACCGCATCGATCCTCACGGGTCTCTTCGAGGCCGGCTTCACGCCGGACGTGAAGAAGATCTACCTCGTCGACGGCAACATCGGCAACGCTCTGGGCGAGAAGTTCGCCGAACCGGGCGCCCTCGCCGGCGTCAAGGGAACCCTTCCCGCAGCTGAAATCACCGATGACTTCAAGGCACGCCTCCTCGAGGTCGACCCGGAACTCACCGACTACAGCTACGGCCCGGAGACCTACGACGCCGCCATCATCATCGCGCTGGCCGCCGTAGTTGCCGGCACCGATGACCCTGCGGCCATGGCCGCGGTGCTCAACGGCGTCACCCGCGACGGCGAGAAGTGCGACACCTTCGCTGCGTGCAAGGAGCTCATCGCTGCTGGAACCGACATCGACTACGACGGCCCCTCCGGCCCCCAGGCCTTCGGCCCGGCCGGCGAGCCCACCGAGGCGAGCTTCGCCATTCTGAGCTACGCCGACGACGCGAACACGATCGACGATTCCAAGACCGTCTATCAGTTCGCTCAGCTCTGATCACCACTGGTTCAGCTCATCACTGAACTGAACTGAACGAAGGCCGGGAGCGTAACGCTCCCGGCCTTCAACGTTTTCCCACCCAACCCCCAACCGGATCGGGAGTGTGGGGGTGCCGAAAACGGTACTCGGGCACTCCCGATCCGGGTTGGGGGAGGTGGTGCACGCAGCTCAGTGGACTTGCGCGAGCGTCCCGAGGTAGAGCTCGATGACCTTGGGGTCGGTGAGCAGTTCGCGACCCGTTCCGGTGTAGGCGTTGGTGCCCTGGTCCAGCACGTAGCCACGATCGCAGATCTGCAGGCACCGAGATGCGTTCTGCTCGACCATGATGACGGATACGCCGGCCCGGTTGATCTTCCTCGTGTTGATGAAGACCTGGTCCTGCAACGCAGGAGACAGTCCGGCGGAGGGTTCGTCGAGGAGGATGACCCGCGGTTTCATCATGAGCGCGCGGCCCATCGCCAGCATCTGGCGCTCGCCTCCGGACAACGCTCCGGCTCGCTGCGAACGCCGCTCGGCCAAGCGCGGGAACATCTCGGCCACTTCCTGGAATCGTTCGTCGAACGACTTGGGCTCGAGGAAGGCGCCCATCTCGAGATTTTCCTCGATCGTGAGGCTGGGGAACACGTTGTTGTTCTGCGGGACGTAGCCGATGCCCCGCTCCACCAGGGCGTGGGCCTTGAGATTGGTGATCTCCTGCCCGTCGTAGATCACTTTGCCTGAGCGAATCTTCACCAAACCGAACAACGACTTGAGCAGCGTCGATTTGCCCGCTCCGTTGGGACCGATGATGGCGATCAGCTCGCCAGGCGCCAGCTCGAGCGAGCAGTTGTTGAGGATGTCGACATCGGCGCTGTAGCCGCCAGTGATGTTGTCGACGTGCACCAGCAGGTCGCTGCTCCTCGCCGACTTCGACGGTTCAGTCATGCAGACCCCTCAGCTGGCTCGTCCTCGCCGAAATCGAGCGGTTTGTCGTGCGAGCTTCCAAGGTAGGCGTCGATGACCTGTTGGTTCGCGCCGATCGCCGAATGCGGGCCCTCGGCAATGACCCGACCCTCAGCCATCACGACCACCCAGTCGGAAATGTCTCGTACGACGTCCATGTCGTGTTCGACGAACACGACGGTGCGGCCCTCGTCACGAAGACCCTTGACGTGCTCGAGCAACGACTGGGTCAGCGCCGGATTCACCCCGGCCATGGGCTCGTCGAGCATGATGAGCTTCGGATCGGTCATCAACGCTCGGGCCATCTCCAAGAGTTTGCGCTGGCCCCCCGACAACGTGCCGGCGAACTCCTCGCGCATGTGGGCCAATTTGAAGCGGTCGAGTAGTTCGTCGGCTCTCGCCTCGTTCGAGGCCTCCTCGGAGCCCCACACCTGTTTGACCAGCGCCGGAAGGAACCGCTCCCCTACCTGGCCCATCGCACCGAGCTTCATGTTCTCGATGACCGTCATCTTCGACAGTGCCTTGGTCAGCTGGAACGTCCGCACCATGCCGGCGCGAGCGACCTTGTGCGCCGGCATGCGGCCGAGCGGTTTGCCGTCGAACTGCCAGGTCCCGGTATTGGGCTCGTCGAACCCGGTCATGAGGTTGAAGAAGGTGGTCTTGCCCGCCCCGTTCGGGCCGATGAGGCCGGTGATGACGCCCCGCTGGATCTCCAGATGGTCGACGTTCACCGCAGTGAGACCGCCGAAGGATCTTGTGATCTTGTCGGCGATGAGGATCGGGTCGGGCTTGGTCGAACCCGGCTCTTCGGCCACCCCGTGCAGAGCACTGTGGCTGAGGGTCGGCTCAGCGGGCATCGAGCGCGATCTCCTTCTTGTCGCCGAAGATGCCCTGCGGTCGGAAGATCATGAGCAACATCAGACCGAGACCGAGCAGCATGAAACGCACCTGCCCGACCTGGACCCCGTCCATCAGCCACTCGGGGATCTTGTTGGCCGCCTCGGCCTGGCGAAGGACCGAGTCGGTGAAGGCCAGCAAGGCCGAGAACATCATCGACCCGATCACGGGCGCCCAGAGTCGACCCGTGCCACCAAGAATGACCGCGACCCAGATGAAGAAGGTCTTCGGCGTCCCGAGGTCTTGCGGGCTGGGCTGAACGGAACCCTGCGGAATCACGAACATCATGCCGCCCAGGGCACAGAACACTCCGCCGAGCACGAGGCTCTGCATCTTCATGCTGTAGGCGTTCTTCCCCAAGGCCCGAGCGGCGTCCTCGTCCTCTCGGACTGCCCGGAGCACCCGACCCCAGGGGCTGCGCATCAGGAGATACACGATCAGGACTCCGAACAGAACAAGGCTCCATCCGACAAGAAGGCTCCATGCCTCCTCCGGTCGGTAGTCGAGTTCGAACAACCCGAGATTCACGCTGATTCGGTCGCTGAACGGGCTCATCGAGGTGAAGCCCTCGTTGAAGCCGTTGATCCCGTTGGACCCTCCCGTCCATTCCCGCAGGGAGGTCGCCCGCACGACGATGCGGAGGATCTCGGCTGCCGCGATGGTGGCGATGCCGAGATAGTCGGCTCGCAGCCGCAGCGTCGGAATACCCAGGATCAGCGCGAACAACGCCGAGCACACGAGACCACAGAGAACGCCGAGTCCGATGGGCGCGCCCCAGACGAAGACCGGTACCGCCATGCCGTAGGCGCCGACCGTCATGAAACCGGCTACGCCGAAGTTCAGCAGGCCGGTGTACCCGAAATGGATGTTCAGGCCGATGGCCGCGAGGGCGAAGTACATGGCCTGAATGCCAAAGAACTGCGTCACGGTGATGTCGAGGATGTTGCCCCAATCCATGTCAGCCAATCCTCTCTCGCTGGCCGAGCAGACCTTGTGGTCGGAACAGCAGAATGACGATCAGCACGACGAGCGCCCCGACGTTCTTGAGTTCGGTGGGAAGGCCCGTGTCGCCGATGTGCAAGGTCGACACATTGACCAACAGGCCGATGATGAGGCTCCCGATCAGCGGCCCGTACGCCGTACCCAGACCACCGAGGGTGACGGCAGCGAACATCAGCAGGAGGAGGTCCGAACCCATGTCCCACGAGATGCCCTGATCGAGCCCGAACAGCACACCGCCGAGGCCGGCAAGGGCCCCGCCTGCGACCCAGACCGTCAGAATGACTCGTTCGACGTTGATACCCGACGACTCGGCCAGATCACGGTTGTCCGACACCGCCCGCATGGCCTTGCCCAAACGCGTCTTCTTGATGGCCGTAGCCACCGCGACCAACGACATCAGCGAGATGACGATGATCCACACCTCGCGGGACACGATCGTGATCGGCCCGACGTCGAAGCCCTTCTGGAGCGCGTACTGCACATACCGTTCCTTGCGGCCTCCGGCCTGGAACACGAAGAGATAGCGAATCAGGATGGACAACCCGATGGAGATGACCAACATTGCGATCAGCCCGGTACCCCGCCGGCGCAGCGGCCGCCAGAGGAGGAACTCGTTGGCGCCGCCCGCCAACGCCGTGGCCGCAATGGCGATCACCGCTGCGGGTATCACGTGCATCCCCAGGACATCGGCGTCGTTGAGCATCATGGCGAACAGCGCCCCGAAGGCAACGAGTTCGCCATGGGCGAAGTTGGTGAGCCCCGTGGTGCCGTAGATGAGCGACAGCCCAATGGCACAGATGGCGATGATCATGCCGAACTTGACGCCGTCGAAAGTGAGCTGGGCCAGTTCGGCACCCGCTCCGCCACCGCTCGATGCCTGTGCGTCACCCTCGACGAGTGGGAAGAGCGCGTTTCGACGTTCACCGGGTCGAACCTCGATGCTCCGGCTGGAGGAATCGGCATCCTTGAGCGCGACTCCATCGGGCAACGACTCGATCGTCAGCTGCATCACGTAGGTGCCGGGTCCCGGCACGTCGATGTCGACCGCTCCCGCTTCGTCCGAAGTTCCGGTACCGACGACCTCGCCGTCGGCATCCACGACCTCGATCTCGACGCCGACAGCGGGGACCCTGGATCCCGTCGCATCGTCGTAGCTGAGGTTCGTCTTCACCCCTTCACCCTCTTGGGCGCCGACCCCGGTGGCGGAGAACCCGAGCGCGCCGAGCGTCCCGAGGAGGAACGTCATCAGCGCGGCGGCCACGCGACGGCGGTAGCGATCAGGGCGTGGAGGCGGGGGTGACCAGGTCACAGTGCAGGGAGTATAGATGCCTACCAGGACCGCAGGGCAAGGGTCTGATGTGGCTAATCTCCGTCGCAAACCTTGAGTACGACACCGACGTGAGGGGCGATCCGCCACTGTGTGGAAGGTCGGTGATGATCGGCCGCCCAACTGCTGGTGATCGGGTCGGCGCCGGCATCCACCAAGAGCCGCTCCCCGAGCTCGGGGTGGCAGTGGTATTGGCCGAGGCGCCGAACCCACGCGCTCGTCGAGTCGCACCAGCGGGGGGCCTGCGCAGAAGGAACGACAGCCCAGACCAGGGTTGCCATGACCCGAGCGGGGGTTCGCAGGCCCGAAACGACCTTGCCGACATCGTGGAGCAACGCCGCCGCCAAGACGGGGCGGACGGCTTCGGAACCCAGCTCGGATGCCACCATTTGGGCGACGCCCACGGCATGGCGACGGTCGGGGTTGGTCATCTGTTGCCAAAGTTCTCGCTCGGCGTCGGTCAGTTTGCTCAGCGCCCACTGCTCGTCGCGGTGCGCGGGTGCTCCCGGTCTGACCGAACCGACGAAACGCCGGGCCAGGTGAACGAGCGACGTCATGGTGCGACGCAGCCCTGATCGTTGGCGGTCATACGCCCAACGTGCGGGCCGCGGCCAACAGGCCGGCGATGGACTTGCCGTCGGTGATTCGTCCGTCGAAGACCATCGCCACGGCCTCGGTCAAGGGAAGCCGGTTGACCAGCATGTGCTCTTCCTCGAGCCCATCGGAGTGGCGGGCCACCGGAGTGAGATCTCGAGCGAGGTAGATGTGCTGCAGTTCGTCACAGAACCCCGGCGAATGATGAAAATCGAGGAGCCGCACGAGTGACCCTGCTCGTCGACCGATCTCCTCGGCCAGTTCGCGGGCGATTGCGGCATCGAGCGCCTCGTCGGCGACATCGAGTTTGCCCGCCGGAATTTCCCAAAGGTCCGTGTCGATCGGAGCGCGGTACTGGCGAACCAGGTAGACCTGCCACTCCTCGCTGTCGGTATCTCGGTCGATGGCCACCGCAGAAACGGCACCGGGATGGCGAACGACATCCCGGCGGAACTCCTGGCCATCGGGCCCACGGAACCAACCGTCGTAGAACCCGACAACGGCTCCTTGATGCACCAGCTCATCCCGGAGGTGCGCAAACGGCGACGGTTTCGGCGCCGTCACTGGGCTGCAGCAGCGACTTCGCCGAGTGCAGCGCGGAACCGCTCAGGGTGCTTCGCCCTTGCTTCGCTGAGCGCTGCGGCAATGAAGGCGTCGAACAACGGCGCCGGCCGGTTCGGCCGGCTCTTCAGCTCCGGATGGGCCTGCGTACCGACCCAGAACGGGTGCGAAGACAGCTCGATGAACTCGACCAGACGGCCGTCGGGCGAGTTGCCCGAGCAGCGGAAGCCGCCGGGCCCGCCCTCGTACCGGCTCTTGTATTTCGGGTTGAACTCGTAGCGATGTCGGTGTCGCTCCTGGATGACGGTGTCGCCGTAGATCCGAGCAACCTGGCTGTCGGGGTCGAGCACCGCGACGTAGGCACCGAGGCGCATGGTCCCGCCCATATCGGTGATATCGCGCTGGGAGTTCATCAGGTCGATGACCGGGTGGGGTGTCGTGTTGTCCTGGGTGTCGAACTCGGTGGAGTTCGCCCCGGACAAACCGAGCACGTGGCGGCCGTACTCGATGGCCATGACCTGCAACCCGAGGCAGAGGCCAAGGCAAGGTTGGTCGTTCTCCCTGGCGTAGCGTGCTGCCTCGATCTTGCCCTCGACGCCGCGTTCCCCGAATCCTCCGGGAAGGACGATGCCATCGAGGTGACCGATCATCTCCTCGACCAGCAGACCTTCGACATGATCCGACATGATCCATTCGATCTTCAGATCGACCGAGTTACGAATCGAGGCGTGTCGGAGCGCTTCGGCGACCGACAGGTACGCGTCGGGGAGCGTGATGTACTTGCCGACGATGCCAATGGTGAGAGGCAGCGAGGCGTGGTCGGCTTGGGCGACCATGGCCTTCCACTCGGCCAGGTCAGGTTCTGGGTAGTTGTCGAAACCGATCAGGCGACAGACGTAGTCGTCGAGACCTTCATCGTGCATGGTCAGCGGGATCTCGTACAGGCTCGAAGCGTCCGGCGCGCAGACGATGCCATCGAGAGGCACGTCGCACAGGCTCGAGATCTTGGAGCGGAGCCCTTCGGAGATGCGCCGGTCCGAGCGGCAGACGATGACGTCGGGTTGAATGCCCCGGCTCCGGAGCTCGGTCACCGAGTGCTGGGTTGGCTTGGTCTTCTGCTCCCCCGCCGGTCCGATGAACGGCACCAGCGTCACGTGTACGTAGCACACGTTGTCACGGCCGACGTCCAGGCGGAATTGTCGGATGGCCTCGAGGAACGGAAGGATCTCGATGTCACCGACGGTGCCACCAACTTCGGTGATCACGACGTCGATGTCGTCGGAAGCCAGCGCCATGATGCGGCGCTTGATTTCGTCGGTGATGTGGGGAATGACCTGCACGGTCTTGCCCAGGTAGTCGCCCCGACGTTCGGCGGCGATCACCGAGGAGTAGATGCTGCCCGTTGTGGCGTTCGATGCCCGAGTGAGCGACTCGTCGATGAAACGCTCGTAGTGGCCGAGGTCGAGATCTGTTTCGCCTCCGTCGTCGGTGACGTACACCTCACCGTGTTCGAACGGGTTCATCGTCCCGGGATCGACGTTGAGATAGGGGTCGAGCTTCTGCATCGTCACCCGTAGCCCTCGTGCCTTGAGGAGCCGTCCCAGGGACGAAGCCGTAAGGCCCTTTCCCAGGGAGCTCACGACGCCCCCGGTTACGAAGATGTGTTTGGTCATCGACGCTCCTGTCTCTCCGCTCCAAGCAAGCTACCGCGACGACCGGGCCACGCGGTGCACATCGTCGGCGTTGGGCGAACGATCCAACTGGCCAGTACGGTCACCACCATGAGTTCAGATGCCACATTCACCGCCCTCCTGCTCGATCAGGTCGAGAACCCCGATGCCAAGCCGTCGTTCACCACGACGGTGACCGAAGTCGAAAACGACCGCCTGCCCGACGGGAATGTGACGGTGGCAGTCGAGTATTCGTCGCTCAACTACAAAGACGGCATGATCCTGTCCGGGATCGGGCGCCTCGTCTCCACGTATCCGCACGTCCCTGGCATCGATCTGGCAGGCACCGTCGAGGATTCGAGCCATCCCGACTTCGCAACCGGAGACCGGGTCGTACTCACCGGGTATCGGGTGGGCGAGGTCTGGTGGGGCGGCTACGCCTCACGGGCGAAGGTGAACGGTGACTGGTTGGTCAAACTGCCGGACGGGCTCACCACCCGCCAGGCCATGGCGGTCGGCACCGCCGGCTTCACTGCCATGCAGGCACTCGTCGCCCTCGAACACCATGGCCTCACGCCTGGTCAGCCGCTCCTCGTCACCGGCGCATCCGGCGGAGTTGGCTCTTCTGGTGTCCTGTGGGGCGCCCTCGCCGGGCATCACGTCGTCGCCTCCACTGGTCGTCCCGAGAACAGCGACGAGCTCAAGGCACTGGGTGCATCCGAAGTCATCGATCGAGCCGAAATCGCCGACAACCCGAGCCGCCCCTTGCTGTCCGAGCGTTGGGCCGGCTGCATCGACGCCGTCGGCGGCGACACGCTCGCCCATGTGCTGGCCGAGATGGCCTACAAGGGGTCAGTGGCCGCCTGCGGACTCGCCGGCGGCAATGGTCTGCCCACCACGGTCATTCCGTTCCTCCTCCGTGCCGTCAACTTGCTCGGCATCGACTCGGTCATGGCTCCTCGCTCCGAACGCATCGCGGTCTGGGACCGTGTCGCCCAGGTCGTTGCTCCGACCGCTGCGGCCGACAAGCTCGATTCGCTCACCAGCGAAGTCGGTCTGGCCGACCTCGCCGCACTCGCTCCGCAGATCCTGGCCGGCCAGGTCAAGGGCCGCACCGTCGTGGCCACCCGATGACCGGCCTGGTGAACGACCTGGTCGTCTCCGATCCGACCGAACTCGGATTCGACCCCCGGCGCCTCGGCGCCATCGACGCCTTCATCGCCGACCACTACCTCTCGACCGGCTGCTATCCCGGCTACACGCTGCTCGTCTCCCGAGCCGGAAGAATTGCGCACCTGTCGCACCAGGGGTACGCGCCGGACGCCATCTTCCGGTTCTACTCGATGACCAAGCCGGTGACGTCGGTGGCGTTGCTCATGTTGCTGGAAGAGGGCAAGTTCCAGCTCGGCGACCCGGTCGAGAACTACCTTCCCGAGTTCGCGGGGCAACGGGTCTGGCAGGACGGAACGTCGACGAACTTCACCACTCGGCCGGCCGAGCGACCGATGAACGTCCAGGATCTTCTGACGCACACCTCGGGCCTCACGTACGGGTTCATGGGCCGGCACCCCGTCGACGCCATCTACCGGGCGCGTGGGCTCGACCGTACGTCAGGCATGAGCTTGGCCGACGTCTGCTCCGGGTTGGCGGACACGCCACTGTTGTTCTCGCCCGGCACCCAGTGGAGCTACAGCATGGCGACCGATGTCTGTGGTCGCCTCGTCGAGGTGCTCAGCGGGTTGCCCCTCGACGAGTTCTTCCAGACGCGGATCTTCGATCCCCTCGGCATGGTCGACACCGCGTTCTGGGTGTCCGACGCCAAGGTCAACGCTGACGGCACGACCAGGCTCGTCGCAAATTACGCCGAGCCGTCGCTCTCGCCGTTCGGCGTGCCCGAAGGGGCCACCGGACGCATGGCGCTCCTCGACGACGGCGGAGCCAAGAGCCCGTTCCGATCGAAGCCGGACATGTTTTCGGGGGGTGGTGGCCTCACCTCCACCGTCGCCGACTATCACCGGTTCACCCAGATGCTGGCACGAGGGGGCGAACTCGACGGACAGCGCCTCCTCGGTCGACGCACCATTGCCTACGCCGCGAGCAATCATCTCCAGAGCGGGGGTGACCTGGCGTCGATGGGCCAGCCGGTGTTCAGCGAGACCAACTACAACGGCATCGGCTTCGGGCTGGGCTTCTCGGTCGATGCTCCAACCCGCTCGGGCACAGGTGATGTCCTCCGTGGGCGAGTACGGGTGGGGCGGTGCAGCATCCACCGCCTTTTGGATCGATCCGGTCGAGGACCTCACGGTCATCGGTCTGACCCAACTCATGCCGTCGTCGGCCTACCCGATTCGGGCGCAGTTGCGGTCCCTCGTCTACAGCGCGCTGGTCTAAGTGAACGTCGGCAGCCACATCCTGGTTGCTGCCCGAATCTCCGACGACGTCGACCAGTGGCTCGGAGCGGCCCTTCCGGACTTCGCGGCCATGGGCCGATTCCACCTCCAAGTGCCGACGACCCGTTGGCCCGATGCTCGCGACCAGGCGATTCGTGTCGGCATCGCGCTGCACCATCGCACGGACGAGGCCTTCCATCGTCATCCCTGGTTCACCGAGCGGGTCCAGGTCCTTCGTCAGCGGCTCGAGGCGCAGGGCATGGCGCGGGGACCGGCGAAGGCGATCGCGCATGTCGGCCCCGAGATGCTGCTCGACGGGGCGTTGTTGGGTGGACACCAGCCGCTGATCGATGCCACCTTTGCTGCGCTCGATCACCACCGCCCGTCGCTCGTGGACTGGACCCGCAGCATCACCGCCGACCGAGCCGTCGACTGGGCGACGCACCTCGGACGCTTGGTCGACTACGGCCTCCCCTCCGACTACGGCGACCCTGCCGCCGTGGCTCATCGGCTCCTGCGCATCCTCGCCGGTCGCCCTCGCCTGGGTTTCCCAGCCAGCCAGCTCGGCATCGTCGTCGCCGCTCTCGAGGCCCAGTACCCGACGATTGCCTCCGAGGCGAGCGACTTCCTCGATGTCATCGTCGGAGCCAGTAACCCGGGGCAGCGGCCCGTCTAGCCAGGCCGGTCAGGCCGGGAGCGAACCCTTCTGGGCGCGAGCCTCCGACAACAGCTCCTTGGCGTGTCTTCTGGCCGTGCTCGAACCCGGCTGGCCGGACAACATGCGGGCCAATTCGGTGCGGCGCGCATCGTCATCGAGCAGCCGAATCTCCGAAAGCGTGTCGTCGTCGCCCTGGGACTTCTCGACCAGAAGGTGAGCGTCGGCGAAGGCGGCCACCTGCGGTAGATGGGTGACCACCAGGACCTGGTGGCGGTCGGCCAGAGCAGCCAGCGCCCGACCCACGGCAAAACCGGCCTGGCCCCCGATGCCGGCATCGACCTCGTCGAAGACGAGAATCGGCGGCGCCTCCGAGAGCACGCTTCGCAGCGCGAGCATGGTCCGCGCCAGTTCTCCGCCCGACGCGACCTTGGACAACGCCTGGAGCGGCGAGCCTGGGTTCGCCGCCAGCTGGTACACGACGTTGGCCCCATCACGACCATCGACGTCCACGCCGACCCGAGCCTTCTCCATGGCAAGTGCGGGCAAATGAGCTTGAATTGCGGCCGCAAGCGCCGGAGCTGCGGCCCGCCGGGCCGCTCCCACTTCGTCCTCGGCCGCCGCGAGTTCGCCGGTGCCTCCGCCAGATCCGCGTCCAACCTGGCTGCTCGCTCGTCATGGCTTTCCAGTTCGCCCAGACGAGCACGCAGCACCTCCCGTTCGGAGATCACGTCGGCCAACGTCTCGCCGTACTTGCGGCACAGCTGATGCAGCAACCGCCGGCGCTCCTGTACCTCGGCCAATGCCTGCGGGTCGGGCTCGATCGAATCGGTGAGCGAGCGGAGTGTGTCCGCCGTGTCATCCAGCTCTGCGAGCAGATTCAGCAGCCGTTGCTCGACGTCCTGGAACGGTCCACGTCCATGGAGACGCGCGACCGCCGAAGCCAACTGGTCCCGGACCCCGTCGTCGTCGACCACGATCGCGAGCGCTGCCTCGGCCGACTCGACGTGATCGACCGCGTTGGCCAGCATGTCCTCGGTCTGCTCGAGTCGATCATCCTCGTCGGGGTCGGTGATCCCCGCACCTTCGATCTCGTCGACCTGATACCGCAGCAGATCGAGTTCTCGGGCCCGCATGCGGGCGTCGCCTCCGATCGAGGTCAGCGCCGACTCGAGTTTGCGGAGCGCAGCGCGACGCTTGGCCGAGGCGGCCGAGATCGATCCGCCCGAAACGATCGAGGGCTTGGCGTTGGGCCTCGACACCGAGCAGGGACTGGTGGTCGTGCTGCCCGTGGAGATCAACCAGGCACGCTCCCAGTTCGGCCAAGCGAGCCGGCGGTCGCCGGTCGACCGTTGATGTACGCGCGGGAGCGGCCCTCGGCCGGCACCACGCGGGTCAGGACGATCTCCTCGCCGTCGAGCTCGAAGCGGCCGTCCACGACCGCCTCGCTGCTCCCAGGACGAACCAGTCCGGGATGGGCCCGACCGCCGACGAGCAGATCGATGGCATCGACGAGCAGCGTCTTGCCGGCACCGGTTTCACCCGTCAAGGCGATCAGGCCCCCGGGCATCGCCAGCGAGACATGCCCGATGACGCCCAAATTGGTGACGGACAACTCGATCAGCATGGGTTCCGATCTTCCGGTGTCCGTTGCTGGGTTCAGCGGTCGGACAGTCCGAACTTCTCCTTGAGGATGGTATGGAAGTCTCGGTCTCCCCGCACGACGAATCGCGCCCGGCGGTCCGATGCCTCGACACGTGATGTAGCCACCGGGCACCAATTTGGCGATGGCCCGCCCATCGACCGCTACCAAGCCATCTCGATAACCGGCGACCGTGAGGCGCACCTCGGTCGATGGGGCCAGCACCAAGGAACGGTCGAAGACCATGTGGGGCGCAACCGGCGTCACCAACAACGCTTCGAACTCCGGTTCGACGATCGGGCCGCCTGCGGACAACGAATAGGCCGTGCTTCCGGTGGGGGTGGCGACAATCACCCCATCGGCCATGTACCGGGTGAAATGCCGACCCGAGATCGAAGCGTCGATCGTGACCGACCGGGTGTTGGTCGCAGCGACGACCACTACCTCGTTCAGTGCCAGTTCGAGCATTCCACTCATCGGTTGCGCAGTCGTCCGGCGAGGGGTGCACTCCGATCTCGAGGAGCATGCGTTCCTGGATCCTGGCCTCGCCCGCCAACCATGCGTCGAGCGTCTCCTCGAGATGATCCGGATCGACCTCGGTCAGGTAGCCGAGCTGTCCTGCGTTGATGCCCAAACCGGTACCTCGGCCTCCGCCGTCAGCTGGACTGCCCGGAGCATGGTGCCGTCGCCACCCAGGCTGACGCACAGATCGAGCCCCTGGCCGAACTCCTGGGGAGGTACCGTGCTGGCCCCCGGGGCCGGTTCAGCCAGGATCACTGCGTCCTCATCGAGGACCCGGAGCGACGCCCCGTGGGCATCGGCCCACCTTCTGACTCGCCGGCTGAGGTCCATCACCTCCTCGCGGTGATGGTGGACGACCAACCGAGCACCAACTCCGGCTCATGCCGGGTCCCGGTCCGGCAACTTGGCGTCCTGACCGCTCGGCCACCACGGGATCTGGTCCCTCGCCTCCGACGGAGCTGAAGCCTCGTTAATCGAGCGGTCGATCGTCCATTCCGTCGATCGCCTGGTCGGCTGTCGGCGCACAGACGAAGTGTCCGATGAACTCGACGTTGCCGGTCGAGCCGGTGATCGGTGATGGCATGATCCCCAGCATGGCAGCTCCCGCTGACCGAGCCGCAAGCTCGACCTCATGAATCACCCTGCGCCAGATCGCCGGATCGGAAATCACTCCCTTTCCCTTCGACGCCTCCTGGCGCCCAGCCTCGAATTGGGGCTTGATCAGCAATGCCATCGGCGCTTCCGGTCGGGCCAGGGACGTGAGGGCAGGCACCACCAGCCGAAGCGAGATGAACGAGAGATCACCGACGACGAGGTCGAACCGACGGTTCACCCTCGGCCAGCACCATCGGCGAACGTCGGTTTGTTCACGAACGCTCACTCGATCGTGGCCGCGCAGCCGCTCGTGCAATTGATGGGTACCGACGTCGACCGCCGTGACCTCCGCTGCTCCCCGTTGCAGCAAGCAGTCGGTGAACCCGCCGGTCGACGATCCGGCGTCGAGACACCGCAGACCCGCGGGATCAATCCCGAACCGTTCAAGCGCCGCCTCGAGCTTCAGGCCCGCCCGGCTGACATACCGAGGTCGGGGACCGAGCAGCCGGATCGCCTCGCCGGCACCGACCTGACGGGCAGCCTTGTCGGCCACCGCACCGCCGACCAACACGACTCCATCGGCGATCAGTCGTTGCGCAGCTTCTCGGCTGGGAGCAATCTTGCGACGCACCAGCTCGGCGTCGAGTCGTCGCCGGTTCATGCCGATCCGAGCGCCAGGCGAGGGGTCATGCAAGCCCGTCGACCAGTTCGGCCAAGTCGGCCGCAGTGACGTCGGGCGTCGGATCGACCGGCAGATCGCTCGGTTTGGTCACTCCACTGAAGACCAAGCCGAATCGGTAGCCCAACGCCTTGGCGAACGCACCGTCGGTGTCGGCTCGATCGCCCACCATGATGCCGTCGGATCCATAGCGAGCACGGACGAGGTCGGCCAACGGTGTCTCCGGTTTGCCGGCTACGACCGGGACGACGCCCGTCGCGGCCCGAACGGCTCCGACCAGCGCCCCGGCGCCGGGAGAAGTCCTCGTTCGGTGGGATAGGTGCTGTCGGTGTTGGTGGCGACGAACCGGGCACCGGCCAACACTGCCTGGACCGCAAGACTGAGCCGATGATAGGTCAACTCCCAATCGAGCCCGACCAGCACGGCGTCGATGGAGCTCGGTAGCCGCCTCGAGATCCGTGACCAGCTCGCCACCTCGCTCGGTGACGGCTTCACGGATTCCGGCACCACCCAGAACGAAGACCCGCTGGCCGGCCTCGATCAACGACGCCCCCGCCTGCGCCGAGTTGAGCACCCGCCCGGTTGCATCGATCCCAAAGCCGGCCAGCTTCTGTTCCTGCTCCGCGATGGTGGAGAACGAGTTGTTGGTGACGAACACCACCTCATGCCCAACGCGTCGGAGATGCTCGACCGCGGCCGACGATCCGGGTACCGCCAACGGCGCCGGTCCACAGCACACCGTCGAGGTCCAACGCCCAAGTCATCATGTTGCAGAAGGCTACGAGAGAAGCAGCTGGGCTGCGACGATCGCCTTCCGTCGACGAGTCATCGTCCCGGTCACGATCTGATTGGCGCGAACGTCAACCCGGCTTGCCGAGCCCGTCCGCGTTTGGAAGAACCGACGTGACACCTGGCCGACGACGACCACCGCCTCGTCAGCGACCACCTCCGGTGCTCGCTCGGCTGAACCGATCCAGCTCACCGGCACCGCGGCCCCTTTGCCGTCCGGACCTGGCACTCGAAGATCGAAGCTCACGAGCACATCCCCTGAGGCCAATTCCTTCACGACAGGCACGGCTCGGACTGCGCCGTGCAGCACCACCAGTTGCGCTCGACTGCGCTCCTGTACCAACTGGCCGCTCGGGGTAGCTCGCCTTGGCGCTGCTGGATTCGAGCGGCCGAGCCGCGAGAGTTCTCGCCTCTCGACAAGGCCGTGCGCTATCGACCCCACCTGCTTTGGTATTCATGACACATTCCCCTACTCGCTCGCCTTCATCAGTGGGGGAAGACTGTTCGTCTGCGGCGAACCTTCGCGGCCCGCTGCCGAACCTCGACCGAGTCGGTCAGTGGAGCTGCTTGATCCGTAACGCTACATCGCCGAGACCGGGTTCGAGGTGCTCGAGCTCTTGGAAGAGACGTCGAGCGCGTTTGGTGTCGCCGGCCCGCTCGTAGAGGTCTGCGAGTGCGTACCAGCGTCGAAGGTGATGCGGTTTCGGCTTCTTCGGCGCCCTCGGTGCCTCCTCCAGAAGACGAATTGCGTCTTTCAGTCGTCCCTGATCAGCCCGAGCGCCCGCAAGGACGATGCGCCCCTCCTCGACCAGGTCGGCCGAGGGCGACTGCTCACCCAGCTCCTTCCAGAGCTGATCGACCTTGGACCACTCCTTCCGGGCCCGATAGCAGTCGGCAAGCACCGGATGCTGTTCGACAGTACCGGTCACCTGCTCGAACGCCTCGAGCTGCTTGATCGCCTGCTGCCACTTGCCCTGGCGATAGAGCGAGAGGCCAAGGAGCTCGAGCACCTCGGGAACCCCAGGGGCGAGACGGTCGATCGACTTGAGGAGCGTGTACGCATCGGCGAACCGCTCGCGTTCGAAGGCGACTGCCGCTTCGATCAGGCGGCGTCGAAGTTTCGACTCGGTCTCCCCGCCAACGCCCAGGAACAGCACGTCGGACACATCGACATCAGAGGCCGCCCGCATTCGCTTGGTACGGGTGATCGGGCCGGAGTCCGCAGACTCGACGACTCGTTCGACCACCGGGCGGTCCCGAACGACGGGAGGGGGCGGTATGCGTTTTCCGGCCATTGGGTCCAGGCTACCGGTCTGTGCCGGCGATGCTCAGGCCAAAACGACCACAGGCCCTGGACCGAAGTCCAGGGCCTGTGTAAAGAAATCCGGCGGCGTCCTACTCTCCCAGGGCGTCTACACCCAAGTACCATCAGCGCTAGAGGGCTTAACTTCCGTGTTCGGAATGGGAACGGGTGTGACCCCTCCGCCAAAGCCACCGAAATCAGTGAGTCTCTTTGAGAACTCCACAGCGAGCACGAACTCTGTAAACAGAACTTGTAATAAACACAAGCCCTCGGCCTATTAGTACCGGTCAGCTGAACACCTTACGGTGCTTACACATCCGGCCTATCAACGTGATGACCTATCACGGGCCTTACCCGGTTACCCGGTGGGAGAACTCATCTTGGAACGGGTTTCCCACTTAGATGCCTTCAGCGGTTATCCCTTCCGCAGGTCGCTAACCAGCCATGCTCCTGGCGGAACAACTGGCACACGAGAGCTGCGTCCATCCCGGTCCTCTCGTACTAGGGACAGATTTCCTCAATTCTCCTTCGGCTGCAGAGGATAGGGACCGAACTGTCTCACGACGTTCTAAACCCAGCTCGCGTACCGCTTTAATGGGCGAACAGCCCAACCCTTGGGACCTGCTTCAGCCCCAGGATGCGATGAGCCGACATCGAGGTGCCAAACCTTCCCGTCGATATGGACTCTTGGGGAAGATAAGCCTGTTATCCCCGGGGTACCTTTTATCCGTTTGCGACGGCCCTTCCATACGGCGCCGTCGGATCACTATGCCCTGCTTTCGCACCTGCTCGACTTGTAGGTCTCGCAGTCAAGCTCCCTTGTGCCATTGCACTCAACGACTGATGGCCGACCAGTCTGAGGGAACCTTTGGGCGCCTCCGTTACAATTTAGGAGGCGACCGCCCCAGTCAAACTACCCACCTGACACTGTCCTCGACCCGGATAACGGGCCCGAGTTAGATGCTCAACATTAACAGGGTGGTATTTCAACGATGACTCCACAGATGCTGGCGCATCCGCTTCCTAGTCTCCCACCTATCCTACACAATCAAGGTCAAGCAACAATATCAAGCTGTAGTAAAGGTCCACGGGGTCTTTCCGTCCTTCTGCAGCTAACGAGCATCTTTACTCGTACTTCAATTTCGCTGGGTCTGTGGTTGAGACAGTAGGGAAGTCGTTACGCCATTCGTGCAGGTCGGAACTTACCCGACAAGGAATTTCGCTACCTTAGGACGGTTATAGTTACCGCCGCCGTTTACTGGGGCTTAAGTTCAAAGCTTCGCCTTGCGGCTAACCTCTCCCCGTAACCTTCCAGCACCGGGCAGGCGTCAGAGCGTATACAGCGCCTTACGGCTTCGCACGCTCCTGTGTTTTTAGTAAACAGTCGCTTCCCTCTGGTTTGTGCCACCTCATCAAGCTCAGGGAGCAAGTCCCGTCACCATAGAGGCCCTCTTTATCCCGAAGTTACAGAGGTAATTTGCCGAGTTCCTTAACCACAGTTCACCCACTCGCCTTGGTCTTCTCGACCTATCCACCTGTGTCGGTTTCGGGTACGGGCAACACATGGACTCGCTAGAGGCTTTTCTTGGCAGCCTAGAATCAATGACTGACCACTATGTGGCCGGGATCACGTCTCAGGCTTCATGAGACCCGGATTTGCCTAAGTCTCGCCCTACACGCTTCCCCGGGGACAACCAACGCCCCGGTTCACCTATCTTCCTGCGTCACCCCATTGCTAGCCGCCTCGCGGTGGGTCGTTTCGCCTCCCGAAGGAGACAGCCACTTAGCAACCATGAATTGGCTCGGGCGTTCATGTGTCGGTACTGGAATATCAACCAGTTGTGCATCGACTACGCCTTCCGGCCTCGCCTTAGCTCCCGACTAACCCTGGGCGGACGAACCTTCCCCAGGAACCCTTGGATATTCGGCGGAGGAGATTCTCACTCCTCTTTCGCTACTCATGCCAACATTCGCACTCGACCACGCTCCACGGCTGGGTTGTCCCGCCGCTTCACTGCAGAGATCGACGCTCCGCTACCACGCAGCACATATGTCTGCGTCCACAACTTCGGCTCTGGACTTGAGCCCCGTTACATTGTCCGCGCAAGATCACTCGACCAGTGAGCTATTACGCACTCTTTAAAGGGTGGCTGCTTCTAAGCCAACCTCCTGGCTGTCTGTGCAATCTCACATCGTTTACCACTTAGTCCAGAATTAGGGGCCTTAGTTGGTGGTCTGGGCTGTTTCCCTTTCGACCATTGAAGCTCATCCCCCAAGGTCTCACTGCTGCGCTCTGGAGCCATGGCATTCGGAGTTTGGTTGGGGTTGGTAGGCTTGTAGGCCCCCTTACCCATCCAGTAGCTCTACCTCCATGGCTGAACACGCAACGCTGCACCTAAATGCATTTCGCGGAGAACCAGCTATCACCGAGTTTGCTTGGCCTTTCACCCCTAACCACAGGTCATCCCCCCAGTTTTCAGCCTAGGTGGGTTCGCGCGTCCACGGGGTCTTACCCCCGCTTCCCACTGCCCATGGCTAGATCACTCGGCTTCGGGTCTGCAGCATGCGACTATGGCGCCCTATTCAGACTCGCTTTCGCTCCGGCTTCCCCTCACGGGTTAACCTTGCCACATACCACAACTCGTTGGCTCATTCTTCAAAAGGCACGCCGTCGCGCCACCTGGACGCTTCGACTGATTGTAGACCAACGGTTTCAGGTACTATTTCACTCCCCTCCCGGGGTACTTTTCACCTTTCCCTCACGGTACTCGTGCACTATCGGTCGACTACAGATACTTAGCCTTACGAGATGGTCCTCGTAGATTCACACCGGGTTTCACGGGCCCAGTGCTACTCGGGTTTCTATGCAGAGATGGCGCGTTGTCGCTTACGGGACTATTACCCCCTGCGGTGTGCCTTTCCAGACACTTCTGCTAACGCACCATTTTGTAACTCTGTGACAGATCTGACGTGCTGTCCCATAGACCCCAACAACCCCGAGATGGCAACGCCGTCAGGCTTTGCACCACCTCGGTTTAGGCTGATCCCATTTCGCTCGCCGCTACTCAGGGAGTCGTTGTTACTTTCTGTTCCTTGCGGTACTTAGATGTTTCAATTCCCGCAGTTCCCTCTACTCGCCCTATGTGTTCAGGCGAGAGTGACGCCCCTCTCAGGGCGCCGGGTTTCCCCATTCAGAAATCCTCGGATCAATTCTTAGTCGGCAGATCCCCGAGGCATATCGCAGCCACTCACGTCTTTCGTCGGTCGTAGTCGCCAAGGCATTCACCGTTGGCCCTTTATAGCTTGTGGGTTTATTACAAATATCAATACGTGTCGGGCCCTCGAGAGGGACCGACATGTTTAGATGCTCGTGCTCGCTATGCAATTCTCAAGAAACGACGATGAAGCCGGCCCGACCCGAAGGTCGAGGGCCAGCTCCCTCAAAGCGGAAGAGACGATAATCGGTTGAGCTCTCTTGCTCATCAACCCTGACCGAAGTCAGAGCCAGCGTGTGTCAACTCGTCGCTCCGATCCCCGCAAGACTCAAATGGTCTTGTTCGGCTATCGGAACTCCTTAGAAAGGAGGTGATCCAGCCGCACCTTCCGGTACGGCTACCTTGTTACGACTTCACCCCAATCGCCACCCCCACCTTCGAACGCTCCCCCCCTTGCGGGTTGGGCCACGTGCTTCGGGTGTTGGCAACTTTCGTGGTGTGACGGGCGGTGTGTACAAGGCCCGGGAACGTATTCACCCCGGCAATGCTGATCCGGGATTACTAGCAACTCCAGCTTCATGGAGTCGAGTTGCAGACTCCAATCCGAACTGAGATCGGCTTTAAGGGATTCGCTTTACTTCGCAGTATCGCAGCCCGTTGTACCGACCATTGTAGCATGTTTGCAGCCCTAGGCATAAGGGGCATGATGACTTGACGTCATCCCCACCTTCCTCCGAGTTGACCCCGGCAGTCTCTTACGAGTCCTCAGCTTTACCTGTTAGCAACATAAGACGAGGGTTGCGCTCGTTGCGGGACTTAACCCAACATCTCACGACACGAGCTGACGACAGCCATGCACCACCTGTGTACGGCCCCGAAGGACACCATATCTCTATGGCTTTTCCGTACATGTCAAACCTAGGTAAGGTTCTTCGCGTTGCCTCGAATTAAGCAACATGCTCCGCTGCTTGTGCGGGCCCCCGTCAATTCCTTTGAGTTTTAGCCTTGCGGCCGTACTCCCCAGGCGGGGCACTTAATGCGTTAGCTTCGGCACGGAATCCGTTGAAAGACCCCACACCTAGTGCCCACCGTTTACGGCGTGGACTACCAGGGTATCTAATCCTGTTTGCTACCCACGCTTTCGCTCCTCAGCGTCAGTACCGGCCCAGAGTGCTGCCTTCGCAATTGGTGTTCCTCCTAATATCTGCGCATTTCACCGCTACACTAGGAATTCCACACTCCTCTACCGGACTCAAGTCAGCGCAGTATCGGATGGCGTCTCAGGGTTGAGCCCTAAGTTTTCACATCCGACTTACGCAACCGCCTACGAGCTCTTTACGCCCAATAAATCCGGACAACGCTCGCCCCCTACGTCTTACCGCGGCTGCTGGCACGTAGTTGGCCGGGGCTTCTTCTGTGGGTACCGTCAATTTCGTCCCCACTGAAAGGGGTTTACGACCCTAAGGCCTTCATCCCCCACGCGGCGTCGCTGCATCAGGCTTTCGCCCATTGTGCAAGATTCCCTACTGCTGCCTCCCGTAGGAGTCTGGGCCGTGTCTCAGTCCCAGTGTGGCTGATCGTCCTCTCAGACCAGCTACCCGTCGATGCCTTGGTGAGCCATTACCTCACCAACTAGCTGATAGGCCGCGAGACCGTCCCGAAGCGATAAATCTTTCCTCTGCTGACCATGCGATCAAAAGAGGGTATTTGGTATTAGCTCAAGTTTCCCTGAGTTATTCCAAACTTCGAGGTGGGTTTCTCACGTGTTACTCACCCGTTCGCCACTCACCCATATGGACCGAAGTCCGAGTGCGTTCGACTTGCATGTATTAAGCACGCCGCCAGCGTTCGTCCTGAGCCAGGATCAAACTCTCCATCAGAGAATCTGCCAAGACCTGGGAAAGGTCTCGACGTTGATCCAGTTTTGCTGGTCCCATTTACCAATTCGGAACCAGCAGGCTTTTTGGTGACGGGGTGTCTCCACTGGTTAGGTCGTGGTGACACTCCGCACACGCTGCGTTCATCGTCTCTTCCGTTTTCAAGGTGCTGGCCTCAGTCTGCACACATTCGAGTGCCTCGTAAGGCGCTCCATTGGTGTGGACTGCGGGCTCTTCGCCCCCCGAGCGGCTCCACCCAGTGGGTGTTTCGTGCTTGTGGGGCGAGGGACTACGTTAACGGTGACCCAACGGTTCATCAACCGGAAACGTGAGGTTTTTCCAGATTTCTTGCGGTGCGACCGATGGTCATTGGTCGAACACCAGCAGTGAGACCTGACGCTTACCCTTCCTGACCAGGCAAAAGCGGTCGTGAAGGAGGTGCTCTCGGGTCAGCTGGGCACCGGTCGAGACTTTGTCGTCATTCACGGCGATGCCGTTCTGGGAGAGGAGTCGCTGGGCCTCGCCGTTCGAAGCGACGACTCCGGCCTGGCGGAGCGTCGGGATCAGATTGTTCTCCTCGTCGAGGACCGACCGACTGATGACGGCGGTCGGCACCTCGGCGGCGAGCATGCGCAGCGTCTCGATGGTCACCGCGGCTACCGGGCCGCCGAAAACAACGGCCGATGCTGCCTCAGCTCCGAGGGCGGCCGCTTCGGAATGCACGAGCGTGGTCAGTTCCACAGCCAGCCGACGCTGGCCATCGCGTCGATGAGGTTCGGCGAGGTGCGCCTGGGCGATCGACTCGCACTCCTCGATCGGCAAGAGGGTCAATTGCAGCAGGAGCTTGCGTACCTCGGCGTCCTCGGTCTGCATCCATGCCTGGAAGAAGCGGTACGGGCTCATCTTCTGGGCGCTCAACCACATGGTGTCCCCCCCGGCGGTCTTGCCATACTTCGATCCATCGGGTTTCGTCAGCAGCGGGACCGTCAGGGCGAAGCCTGCGCCCTTGGCCTTGCGTCGAACGAGGTCGAGACCAAGAACGATGTTGCCCCACTGATCCGAACCTCCCATCTGCATCTCACAGCCCTCGTTCTCGTACAACCAGTAGAAGTCGTGGGCTTGAAGCAGCATGTAGCTGAACTCGGTGTAGGAGATGCCGTGTTCGGACTCCATACGATTTCGAACCGAGTCCTTGGCCGCCATCTGATTGACCGTGACGTGTTTGCCGACATCCCGAAGAAACTCGAGGTACGACACCCCCACGGTCCATGCCCGGTTGTCGAGCAGCTTCGCTGGGTTGACCGTCCGTTCGAAGTCGAGGAACTGTCGAAGCTGCGGAACGACACCGGCCAGGTTTGCGGCAAGCGTCGCATCGTCGAGAAGGCTCCGCTCATCCGAGCGGCCAGAGGGGTCGCCGACCATGCCGGTGGCCCCACCCGCCAACGCAATCGGCCGGTGGCCGGCGTCCTGGAAGCGCCGCAACATCAGAAGCGGCAACAGGTTGCCGGCGTGCAGTGACGAAGCCGTCGGGTCGAAGCCGACATAGACCGTGATGGGGCCTGCTGCCAGGCGTTCCGCCAGGTCGGCCCGCGAAGTCGTGTCGTGCACCAAGCCACGGGCTTCGAGATCGGTGAGGAGCGAGGGGTCGACCGCCCCAGCAAGAACGGGCGGTACGGCGGCGGCGGGCACATTTCCAGTCATGGACCTCACTGTAGATGCCCCCCGATCCGCGGCACTTCAGGCGCATGACAGGCGTCACTTTTGGCCGGTAGTATTCCAGCCCATGCCTGCCACCGATCCGCCCGCTACCGCCGCTCCGGCTGCGACCACAGCGGCCGCGACCTCGCAGGTTCTGTTCACCATCGCCGTCGAGGGTGGCCCTCGCTTCACCTGTGCTCCCGAGACTTCGGTCCTGGTCGCGATGGGGCGACAACGCGTACGGGCAATCCTTGCCGGGTGCCACGGCGGCGGCTGCGGCATCTGCCGCATCAAGATCCTGAAGGGAGACTTCGAGTGCGGCCGGATGAGTCGAGCCCACGTGACCGAGGAGGCACAGGCTGAGGGCGTCACCCTGGCCTGCCGCACCTATCCCCGCTCGGACCTCACGGTTGCGCCGCACCCGTTGTGGCCATCCCTGAGGCCTCCGGCCGATTGATCAGGACGTCGTTCTCCGGCGGCGTCACCGAGACACCATCGACAGAACACCATCGACAGAACACCATCGACAGCAACCAAGACCGCATTTCCAGCCATCCAACACAGGAGACATTGACATGGGAGTCCTCAAGATCGGGCACGTGCATCTGCGGGTCCTCGAGATGGAGCCGGCGCTCCATCACTATCGAGACGTGCTGGGCCTCTATCACACCCACACCGATGCCGAGGGCAACGCCTACCTCAAGGCATGGGACGAATGGGACCTCTATTCGGTGATCCTCACCGAGTCGGATCGGGCGGGACTCGATCACGTTGCCTACAAGGTCGCCTCCGATGCCAACCTCGACAGTTATCGCGACCGCATCAGCGCCTGGGGAACCGAGGTCACCGAGTTGGCTGCCGGAACCATTCACGGTCTCGGGCGAGCACTCCGATTTGCGATTCCCAACGGCGTCGAGATGGTGCTCTTCGCCGAGAAGGAGTTCTACGGCACCGAGGTCGGCTCGTTGAACCCCGACCCGTGGCCAGAGGGCCTTCGAGGATGTGCGGTTCGGTGGCTCGACCACTGCCTCCTCATGGGCGAGGTCAACCCCGAGGCCGGTATCAACACCGTCGCCGACTCATGTCGGTTCATGATCGAGGTGCTCGATTTCCACCTGACCGAGCAGGTCGTCGGTGGGCCCGATCACAGCGTGCAGATCGGCGCGTTCTTGTCGACCACCACCAAGCCCCACGACATCGCGTTCGTCGGTGCCGCAAGGTCGGGCTTTCACCATGCGGGCTTCTTCCTCGAGTCATGGGAGGAGGTGCTCAAAGCAGCGGATGTTCTGGCCAAGAACCGGGTGAAGATCGACGTGACTCCGCAGCGTCACGGCATCACCCGGGGGTACACCACCTACTTCTGGGATCCGTCCGGAAACCGCAACGAGACCTTCGGCGGCACCGGCTACCTGGGCAGCGCTGACCGGCCCGTCGTCACCTGGACCGAAGACCAGATCGGATCGGCGGTCTTCTATCACACCGGGGAGCTCGTCCCGAGCTTCGTCGAGATCTACACCTGACCAACCGGGCCCTTGCACGCGTGCCCGAGCGCCGATTCTGGTTTCGACGCGTGCGTGTTTGGGCCCTTGCACGTCCGTGGCATGCTTGACACCGGTGACTACATCGGACGAGACGCTCGAACAGCTGGATCATGACGAGACGCCCGGCAGGACGTTCGCCGGCGGCACGGTCATCGAGGGCTGGAACGGGTGGAGTCCGGGCAAAGTCGTCATGGTCGCGATCTTGGTCGCCTCGTTCGGTCTCTGGGTCTACGCCTACTCGGGTTTCGCCGATCGCCGCGCTCCGGACACCTTCGACGACGCATCGTTCGCCGCGGATGCCGAGATCATCTGTGCCGAGGCGAAGATCCGCTACGACGAACTCCCGAATTCGTTGCGGGCCGTTGACCACCATGCCCGGGCGGAGCAGATCCGCGAAGCGAACGTTGTTCTGGACGACATGCTCATCCTGCTCGAACGCGAAGCATCGACGATGACGGGAACCGAACGGGACCGCGGCATCGCGTCGTTGTGGCTCAACCGCTGGCGAATCCTTCTGTCGGACCGAGCCGACTATGCCGAGCGTCTCGACCAGGACCCGGCAGCCCTGTTCTTCATCTCCGAGGAGGCCGGGTTCCGAGCCGAGAAATCCATCGACTACGTGGCCAACACCAATGACATGCCGTCCTGCACGCTGCCGACCGACGTCGGCTGACCGCCTGACGTATCAGCGCTGGGCAAGGCGAGCCAGGCCGGCATCCACCAGACGCCTCAGGTCGTCGCTGGCCAACAGGTGCCGCTCGGCCACCGGGTCCACCCATCGTGAGGCAGTCGACTCGTCGTTGATGACCACGCCCGACGCAGAGGTCGCCAGGATCAGGTAGCGAACGTCGAGGTGCACGTGCTCAGGCTCGGCTCCCCGTGCCGGGATGGCATGCATGTCGAGGTCGATCGCTGGTCGCACCAGCACCAGACCGGTAAGTCCAGTCTCCTCGCTCGCCTCCCTCAGGGCCACCGCACCGAGGTCACCCTCGCCGTCGGCGTGTCCACCCGGCTGGAGCCACCGCTGCAGTTTGGCGTGATGGAGCAGGAGCACCTTTCCTGTGTCGTCGTCGACGACGAGCGCGGAGCCGGTGAGGTGACCGGTCAGGCAGGACCGGACGAGCGCATCAGGATGCTCGTCGAGAAACGCCAACATTTGTCGTCGAACGGCTGGAGGCGCGGGGTCCGCCGACGAGATCTCGGCTCGAGCCTGATCGAGGCCGAGTCGCCCACGCTCGCAAAGCGGTTCGGGCTCCGGCTGGCGGTTCAGCGATGAGAAAGGCTCGGGGGATCGCATATCGGGCGCAACGCTAATCGCTGGGCGCAGCTTGACGACGACTTCGATCGGCCGATAGGCAAGGATGTCCGCCCCCCCATCGGGTCCTTCGCCGCGCGTGTTGCGGGTGGTCACCCGAATGGGACGCATCGCCGCCTTTCTGTTGTCGGTCGTCGTCGCCATGGTGCTGATCACCTCGATCTGGTGGCGCCTGGTACCCGAACGGGACATCGACCTGCTCGTCTATGACCAGACCGTGCCAATGGGCCAGGACGTGGACCGAGCCATGCTGCAACAGCTGCTCGACCACCATCATGTCGAGTTCGACCAGTCCGACTACGTGGGGTCAGAACCCGGAGGCACCGCGCCACACGGGACATGGCCCTCGGAGCGGCCTGACCTCATCGTGCTCGCTGACGTCTACGGCGTGTATCTCGACGAGACCGGTGGGGCGAGCGACTACGGCTCGACGTTGGCGACCGAACCCTTCAGCGAGGCGCAGGCCGCGGATCTCCAGCAGTGGATCGGGGCAGGCACTCCGGCATATGGCGAGTTCGCTCTGGTGACCGAACCGACGCCGGGACCCATCGGCGAGATCTTCGAGGACTCCTTCGGGTTTCGAGCGCTCCCCTGGACCGGTCGGTCGGTCGAGGAGCTCCTCGACGTTGCCCCCAAGATCAAGGAACTCGGGCCCGACCCATGGCCCTACAGCGGTCCGGGCATCATCTTCGTCACCTCGCCCGTCTCAGGCCGGTTCCCGGCACCGAAGCTGGTGGTGTTGACTCGGGACATGCTCGACCGATGGCTGCCGAGCGTGGTCGGGGGTCCTCCGGGTGCCATTCCGGGGGAATCGACATTCTCCCGCTGGTTCGGACTCGTCCGGCCACAGGACGGGGCCAACGTCGACGCCTGGTTCGAGATCCACGTGAACGCCGATGGAGCCAGGGTCTTGGGCGAGGCCGGACTTCCGACTCGGTTCCCGGCGCTCATTCGCACCGAACGTACGTTGTACTTCGCGGGCGACGGACTCGATGACGACACCCCGTTTCGACTGAAGCACGTTCAGGGGGGTGCCTTGTTCACCCGCCTGGTGACGGGTCGAGAGTTCCGGTTCGCCTATCAGATTCTCGAGCCATCGATTGCGTGGCTGCTGGAACGGCCACCGGTCGGAGACCCGACCGAGGCCGACTGACCTCGGGCGCCTCGCCCAGAGCAAACCGCCAGAGCCGCTCGGTTCCACGCGAGATCCCCACCCGGGGACCCACCAGGATTGCGCCGGTCGATTGGTCGTGCGGGTCCCGTGCTGTCTGTCGGGCGTCCGTCTCGAGGACGACCGGGCCGGCACCCAGCACCGACGTCCTATCGTCGCTCCGCTCGACTCCGAGGGCGGCGCAGAGTCGGCCCGGGCCTGAGCAAAGATCTCGATCATTGATCGCCTTCGGGCACGCCACGCGCATGAGCCGATGGCCACGAAGCGGCGCCAGGGCCCTGATCAGGACCGCGGACGGCTCCCCGGACGGCCCGCAGACGATGTTGGCGCAGAGGTGCATGCCGTAGATGAGATACACGTACAACGAGCCACCGGCGTCGAACATCCCCTCGTTCCGGGCGGTCCGACCCCGATAGGCGTGCGATGCCGGATCGTCGGCTCCCCCGTACGCCTCGACCTCGACGATGACCCCCGCTCGATTGCCCCGCCGCAACACCAGACCGAGGAGGTCGGGCGCTACCTCCACAGCCGGCCGCAGCAGGTCAGGCAGCAGGTCGCGCGGCCCAGCAGCAGGTGCTGGTTCAGGCACCGACGCGGAGCTCGTCGGCGTCGAGTCGGGCGGCGAATCGTTCGCGTTGGACCGCCACCGGCGCTGCTCCCCCGCTACCCGGGGTCGAACGGCCGCGGGCCGATCGGCCCGGCTCGAACAACGAAACCGCATCCGGTCCCAGGGCTTCGTGGCTTGCGACCAGGTCGGGCAACGACGCCTCGCCACTCAAGGCACGGCGCACCAGCTCGCCGACGACGGCGTGCGCGGCGCGGAACGGCATCCCGGTTCGCACCAGGTACTCGGCGAGGTCGGTTGCGACCGCATAGGGTGAGTCGGCTCCCGCTGCCATGACATCGGTGTGGAACGTCAGCGTCGACACCATGCCATCGAGCGCCAACAAGGTGAGTCGAACCGTGTCGACGGCGTCGAACAACGGTTCCTTGTCCTCCTGAAGATCCTTGTTGTAGGTGAGCGGAAGGCCCTTGAGCGTCGTGAGCAGCCCGGTCAAGTGGCCGACCAGACGCCCCGCCTTGCCTCGGGCCAATTCGGCGATGTCCGGGTTCTTCTTCTGCGGCATCATCGACGAACCGGTCGAGAAACCGTCGTCAAGACCGATGAACCCGAATTCCTGCGAGGCCCAGAGGACGAACTCTTCACCCATCCTCGACAAGTGGATACCCAGCATCGCCAAGCTGTACAGCGAATCGGCCACGAAGTCCCGATCGCTGACGGCATCGAGGGAGTTCTCGAAGCGAGCGGCGAAACCCAGTGCCGCCGCAGTGTGATCGGGGTCCAAGGGCAGCGACGAGCCGGCCAATGCCCCGGCGCCGAGCGGCGACACGTCGGCCCGCCGAACGGTCTCGAGGATGCGATCGACATCGCGTGACAGCGCCCAGCCGTGAGCCAGCAAATGGTGGGCCAGCATCACCGGCATCGCCTGCTGCAGGTGGGTGTAGCCCGGCAGATAGGCGTCGGGGTGAGCGTCTGCCTGGGTCAGCAGGGTTCGCTGAAACCGCAGCACCAGGCCGGCGACGTCCATGAGCTCGGACTTGGTCCAGAGCCGCAGGTCGGTGGCCACCTGGTCGTTCCGGCTGCGCCCGGTGTGCAGCTTCGCTCCCGCAGGCTCGAGCTCGGTCGTTCGACGTTCGACCGCAGTGTGGATGTCCTCGTCGGATGGGACGAACACGAAACTGCGGTCGTCCATCTCGGTGCGGACCTGATCGAGCGCGGCCACGATGGCATCGCATTCGGCGTCGGACACCAGACCCACCGAGGCCAGCATCGACACGTGGGCCTGGCTGCCGGCGATGTCCTGGCGGTACATCCTCCGGTCGAACGGCAGCGAATCGTTGAGCGCCTGCAGTGCCTCGGTTGGGCCACCTTCGAAACGGCCGTGCCACAGCGTCTGCGCCACCTAAACGCCGCGCTTCTTGGCCAGCGTGCGCAACCGAAGCGCATGGAGTTTGATGAAGCCATCGGCATCGGCCTGGTTGTATGCGCCGCCGTCGTCCTCGAACGTTGCGATCTTCTCGTCGAACAGCGAGTCGGGGCTCTTGCGGCCGGCGATCTCGACGTTGCCCTTGTAGAGCTTCACCCGAACGGTGCCGTTGACGGGCGCCTGGGTGGCGTCGATCATCAACTGGAGCATCTTTCGCTCGGGGCTCCACCAATAGCCGTTGTAGATGAGGCTGGCGTAGCGAGGCATGAGATCGTCCTTGAGGTGCGCCACTTCACGATCGAGCGTCAACGATTCGATGGCCCGGTGGGCCCGCATCATGATCGTCCCGCCTGGGCGTCTCATAGGCGCCGCGGCTCTTGATGCCGACATAGCGATTCTCGACGATGTCGAGGCGACCGACGCCATTCGCACCGCCGACTTCGTTCAGGTGGGTCAGCACCTCGGCCGGGCTCATCGCCTTGTCGTCGATGGCCGCGATGTCGCCGTTGGCGTAGGTGAGCTCGAGGTAGGTCGGATCGTTCGGAGCCGCCTCGGGGCTGACCGACCAGCGCCACATCTCCGATGGAGGTTCGATCCACGGATCTTCGAGGGGTCCACCTTCGTAGGAGATGTGGAGCAGGTTGGCGTCCATCGAGAACGGCGACTTGGTGCCGCGCTTCTGCTCGATCGGGATGTTGCGTTCCTCGGCGTACGCCATGAGCTTCTCGCGGCTCAGGAGGTCCCACTCCCGCCAGGGAGCGATGACCTTGATGTCAGGAGCGAGAGCGTAGGCGCCGAGTTCGAACCGGACTTGGTCATTTCCTTTGCCCGTGGCTCCGTGGCTGACCGCGTCGGCATTCGTCTCGGCGGCGACCTCGACGAGCCGTTTGGCGATCAACGGCCGGGCGATCGAGGTGCCGAGCAGGTATTCGCCCTCGTAGATGGTGTTGGCCCGGAACATGGGGAAGACGAAGTCGCGTACGAACTCTTCGCGAACGTCATCGATGAAGATGTGCTCGGGAGCGACGCCCATCGCCAGCGCCTTCTCACGGGCGGGGTCGAGTTCCTCGCCCTGACCGAGGTCGGCGGTGTACGTCACGACCTCGCAGTCGTAGTTGTCCCGCAGCCATTGCAGGATCACCGAGGTGTCGAGGCCGCCCGAGTAGGCGAGCACCACTCGGTTGATGTTGGCGTGTTTGGGCATGCTCAGGAACTCCAGAGATCAGGTAGGAACGGTCAGGGCGGGCGAATGGCTGAACTACAGGCCCGCGGTTCGGTGAAGGAAATCGGCAAGGGCCGGTCCGTTGTCCTGCACGGCGATCGCGAGCAGGGTGTCGTCACCGGCGACCGTACCGAGCAACAACTCCAGTCCCGAACGATCGAGGGCCGAAGCCACGACGTGGGCCGAGCCGGGCGGGGTTCGAAGCACGATGAGGTCACCCGATCGGTCGACCTGGACCACCCATTCGCTCAGCACCCGCCGGAGATGGTCACTGGGTGCCAGCTGATCGGTTGGCAGCTCGGGTATCGCGTAGACCGTCGCCCCTCCGGGTATCCGGACCTTGATGGCACCCAGGTCCTCGAGATCTCGTGAGACGGTTGCCTGCGTCGCCGCGACGCCGTCGGCCGCGAGAAGCTCCACGAGCTGTTGCTGACTGCCGATCCCGTGATCGGTCAGATACTGGGCGACGCGGTGTTGCCGTTGGGCCTTTGATGCGGCCATCAGTTGACCCCGTTCTGTTCGGCGATCCAGGCCAGCACACCGCGAGCTGATCGAAGGCGATTGGCTGCTTGTGGCCAGATTCGGCTCTGCGGGCCGTCGAGCACCGATGCGGCAACCTCTTCCCCGCGATGCGCCGGCAGACAATGCATGAACACGGCCTGCGGACCGGCAACCGACAGGAGGCGGTCATCGACACAGAATCCCTCGAAGTCCCGGAGACGCCGCTCTCGCTCGGTCTCCTGACCCATGGACACCCACGTATCGGTGTACACGACGTCGGCGCCGCTGAGGGCCTCCTCGGCCCGTTCGAATGTCTCGACCTGCACCCCCGCAACCGCGAGGCGATCGATGTCCCGGTCAGAGAATCGATAACCCGAGGGTGAGGCGACACGGGTGGTCCCCCCGAGGTAACCGACGGCGAGCGCCAGCGACCGGGTGACGTTGTTGGCATCGCCGACGTAGGTGACGACCTTGTCCTTCACCGCGCCCAGTTCGGCTCTGATGGTGAGCACATCGGCAATCGCCTGCAGCGGGTGCCCTCCGTCCGACAACAGGTTCACCACCGGAGCGACGTCGAGGGCCGCCATCCGCTCGAGGACGGAGTGACGGAAGACTCGGGCGCAGATGGTCCGGTGGTAACACGCCAACGTTCGGGCGACGTCCTCCGCCGTCTCACGCTTGTCGATGCCGACCTCGGCGTCGACGATGTACACGGGGTGCCCGCCGAGCTGGACGACCGCGATCTCGGTCGAGTTGCGGGTTCGAGCCGACGGCTTCTCGAACACACAGGCCACACCGGAGCCCGCGTACGGCTTCCCCAGCGTTTCGGGCGCCGCTTCGCAGCGCTCGACCACCGCGACAAGTTCGTCCGGTGTGAGGTCGTCGATCTCCAGCAGATGCCGCATCGTCGACCTCAGGCCGAAAGGTCGTCGAGCACCCCGCCCAGAATGGCGACGGCTTCGGCGATGTGTTCGGGGGTGATGATCAGCGGCGGCGCAAGGCGCAACGCAGTGGGTGTGACGCCGTTGACGACGAGTCCTGCTTCGAGACACTTCGCAGCGGCGACCCGAGCGTCGATTCCGGTGAGCTCGACGGCCAACAGCAGTCCGAGCCCGCGGACGTCGGCCACCTGGGGAAGGATCGAGAGCGCCCGCTTGATCTCCTCGCCTGCGGCGTGTGACAGCGCAGGGGCGTCGATGGCCTGCATGGTCTCCAGGACGGCGCGGGCCGCCGAGGTGGCCATGGGCTGGCCACCATAGGTCGTGGCGTGATCGCCCGGCTGGAAGACCGAAGCGACTTCGCGCTTCGCCCAGCACGCACCGATCGGCATGCCGTTTCCGAGTGCCTTCGCCATGGAGACGACGTCGGGGAGGAGGTCGAAGTGCTGGAAACCGAACCAGCGTCCGGTGCGGGCGAACCCGGTCTGCACCTCGTCGACCATCATGAGAATGCCCCGCTCATCGCAGATCCGGCGGACTCCCGAGAAGTATTCGAGGGTTGCCGGGTTCACGCCACCCTCGCCCTGCACCGGCTCGAGAAGGATGGCCGCGGTGGTTTCGTCGAGCTGGCGCTCCAGATCATGCAGATCGTTCCAGACCGCGTGGCGGAAACCTTCCGGCAGCGGCTGGAACGTCTCCCATTTGGCCGGCTGACCGGTAGCGGCGAGGGTGGCGAGCGTCCGGCCGTGGAAGCTGTCGAACGCAGCGACCACGACGTGGCGACCGTGACCCCCGTAGCGCCGAGCCAGCTTGATGGCCGCCTCGTTCGCTTCCGCTCCGGAGTTGCAGAAGAAAACCTGACCGCCGGCAGGAGTGCCATCACCGATGAGCTTGTCGATCTCCTGGGCGACGACCCAGTTGTGTTCGGTCGCATACAAATTCGACACGTGCAGCAAACGCATCGCCTGCGCCGCGATGGCCTCGGCGACCGCAGGGTGGGCATGGCCCAGGCTCGTGACCGCCAGCCCGGAAAGGAAGTCGAGGTAGCGCTTGTCGTTGCGATCGAAGAGATACGCACCCTCGCCGCGCACGAACATCACCGACGGCGGTCCGTACGTCGGCATGAGCGGGCAATGATCCATGCCCTCGGGCGCTCCCGTGGCCTGACGGTGCTTCTCCTGGACGGTCGGTTCGACGGTGGTCGATGCAGCTGTCTTCGATGCAGCTGTGTTCGATGCACCAGTGCTCGGTGCGGAGGTCTGGGTCATGAGTTCTCTCTGTTCTGATTCGATCGGCTTGATTCGGTCGGGCTGTTCGGTCGGGCTGTTCGGTCGGGCTGCCTAGCCTGCGGTGATCTTCGTTCCAATGCCGGCGTCGGTGAAGAGCTCCAGCAGGAGCACGTGCGGGATGCGGCCGTCGAGCATGTGCGCCGCCTTGGCTCCGGCCTCGACCGCTTCGATGCATGACCCGACCTTCGGCACCATGCCGCCCGTGATCGTGCCGTCCGAGATGTACCCGTGGAGCTCGGCGATCGTGGCTTGCGCCACCAGGCTCGACAGGTCGTCCACGTCCAGCAGTAGGCCGGGAACGTCGGTGAGGTACACGACCTTCTCGGCCAGGAGGGCGCCGGCGATGGCTCCGGCCGCGGTGTCGGCGTTGATGTTGTAGGCCTGGCCTGCAGTATCGGATCCGATGGAGGAGATCACGGGGATGAGATCCTCGGAGAGCAGGCGCTCGAGGAGGCCGGTGTTGACGCCGACGATCTCACCGACGAACCCGAGTTCCGGGTCCTGGGGCACCACCCGCAGCAGGCTGCCGTCCTCACCGGACATACCGACTGCGTACGCGCCATGAATGTTGATCTGGTTGACGATCTCACGCCCGACCTTGCCGACCAGCACCATGCGGGCGACATCGAGCGTCTCGGCATCGGTGACACGAAGTCCGTTGCGGAACTCGCTCTTCTTGCCGAGACGGGCCAGCAACTCACCGATCTGGGGACCACCCCCATGCACGACGACCGGCTTGAGACCAACCGAACGCAGCAGGACGATGTCCTCGGCGAACGTACGGGCCAGATCCTCGTCGACCATGGCATTGCCGCCGAACTTCACCACCACGACGGCGCCGCGGAATCGTTGGATGTAGGGGAGCGCCTCGATGAGGGCCCGTGTTCGTTGCTCCGGTGAGTACCCCCGGTCTGGTGTCGCGACCGTGCTCGATGTGGCCGCCGGTCCGCTCATGACCGGTAGCCGGCGTTGATGTCGATGTACCCGTGGGTGAGGTCGCAGGTCCAGACGGTTGCCTGGCCCTGACCCACCCCTACGTCGGCCCGAATCCGAACTTCGGGCTTCTTGAGGTGCTCGGTGGCGGCGGCCTCGCTGTAGCCGGTGCGGACCGTGCCGGCCTCGGCGCACTGCTCGTCGCCGATCCAGATACCGAGGGCATCGCGGTCGGCTCGTTGTCCTGCTTTGCCGATGGCCATGACGATGCGGCCCCAGTTGGCGTCTTCGGCGGCAAGGGCGGTCTTGACCAGCGGCGAGTTGGCGATGGCCAAGGCGATGGTCGAGGCGGCATCGTCGGACTCGGCGCCGGTGACCGTGACCTCCACGAATTTCGTGGCTCCTTCTCCGTCGCGGACGATCTGGTGGGCGAGGTCGAGGTTCACCTGGTCGAGCGCCGCACGCAACGCCGGCACCCGAGGGTCGTCAATCGACGTGATCGGTTCGTTGGCAAGGGACCCGGTGGCGAACCACAGCACCGTGTCGCTCGTCGACGTGTCGGAGTCGACGGTGATCCGGTTGTAGGTGGACGTCACCGAGTGCGACAGCATCCACTGGGCAACCTCGGCGGACACCGCAGCGTCGGTGAACACGAAGCTGAGCATGGTCGCCATGTCGGGGGCGATCATGCCGCTTCCCTTGGCGATACCGACGACAGTCGCCACTCCCCCGCCGAGATCAGCAGTAGCCCCTGCCCCCTTGGCGAAGGTGTCGGTGGTCCGAATGGCACCGGCAGCGGCCGCCCACTCGGCCGGTCCGGAATTGTGCAAGCCGTCGGGCAACAGCGCGACCTCGGCGTTGAGTCGATCGAGCGGCAGCTGCTCACCGATGACGCCGGTGGAAGCCATGAAAACCTCGGACGGGCTGATTCCGAGGGCCGACGAGACGGTGCCGGCCACCGACCGGACAGCGTCGTCGCCCTGCTTGCCGGTGAACGCGTTGGCGTTGCCCGAGTTGACGACCAGCGCTCGCCCTGTCCCGCTCGGCAAGTTGTCCCGGCACCAATCGACGGGAGCCGATGGGCAGAGCGAACGGGTGAATGCTCCGGCCACGACGGTGCCCACCGGCAGGTCGATCAGCAGAAGGTCATCGCGACCCGTGTATCGCAGACCTGCTGCTCGGGTGGAAATACGCACGCCGGGAACGGCCGGCAGCTCGGGGAACGAATCGGGTGCGAGCGGGGAGACAGGAAGACTCATGGGTAGACCCCAACCATGGGCAGGCCGACGGTCTCCGGGAGACCGACAGCGAGGTTTGCGTTCTGAACAGCCATTCCCGACGCCCCCTTCATGAGGTTGTCGAGCGTCGCTATGGCCATGACCAGACCCGTCCGGGGATCGGCCCGAGCGGTGAGATGCACCGTATTGGCTCCGAGCGTCGCTTTGATCGATGGGCTGCGTTCGCTGACCACCATGAACGGCTCATCCCGATAGACGGCCCGGAGCGCCTCGATGGCGTCTTCGGTCGTGGGCCTGGCGCCCGCTGCGGGCCGGGCGTAACACGTTGCGATGATGCCCCGATTCAGCGGCGCCAGGTGCGGAGTGAACAGGACCGAGGTGTCCATTCCCGTTCGCTCGGTCAGCGCTTGCTCGATCTCGGGGGTGTGGCGATGGGTGAGCAACCCGTAGGCGGTCACGTCCTCGTCGACGGTGCAGAACGTCGTATTGGCCTTGGCGGGACGTCCGGCACCGCTGACCCCGGTCACGATGTCGACGACCATTCCCTGTCCGTCGATGAGACCCGCTTCGAGGAGCGGGGCGAGCGCGAAGATCGCGGGTCGCGGCGTTGCAGCCGGTGGCTGCAATGAGCTCCGCTCCCTGCAGCTTGGGTCGGAACAGCTCGGGCAGGCCGTAGACGAATTCGTCGAGGAGCTCGGGGCAGGTGTGCTCGGCTCCGTACCACTGGGGGTAGAGCGTCTTGTCGTGGAGACGGAAGTCGGAACCGAGGTCGACGATGTGGCCGGCCTTGCCGCGAATCCCGGGAATGACGCCCATGCTGACACCGTGTGGGAGCCCGCAGAACACCACGTCGAGCCCATCGACCGCCTCAGGGGTGTATGCGTCGAAGCGGCGATCGCGGTACGCCGCGGCCAGGCTCGGGTACAGGTCGGCGATCGACTCTCCGGCCATACTGTCGCCGGTCGCCACCTTCAGATCGAAGTTGGGGTGGGCGGCGAGCAGCCGCAGCAGTTCGGCGCCGGTGTAGCCCGATGCTCCGACGATGCCGACTGAGTAACGCCGGCCCGACGCCGGCGTTTCGGACGAGGACGGGCGGTCTGACGACGGACGGTATGACGGCGGATTGTTTGAGGAGGTACCTTGTGAGACCACTGCGATACAATACATCGAGATGCATGACTATGCAACCACTCAGGCCGGAAGTTGGATCACCACGAGGTCGGTGGGATCTTGCCACTCGGGTAACGGCAAGCGGGTGATCGTTCGCCGCGAGCCGACCACTTGCACCAGCCAACGCTGACCGGCGCCGTCGATCGAGACACCTTTCGCCCGAACGGTTCGGAGCGGAAGCCCGTCAAGCAGCGCGTCGAGGTCGGCGAGTTCGATCGGCTGCGGCAACGTCACCATCCGGACGGCATGGAGATCGAACAGCGTGGCAGCCGGCGTGCCGGCCAAACCACCGGGGCGCCGCCCTCCCAACCCGACCAGTCCACCCAACGACCACGCCCGGTCCGCCGACGACAGCACCGGCGGCGTTCGTGGACCGGAGGTCTCGCCCGAAGGTCTGGACGCGGCGAAGAGAGCCTCGATCCGGTGCCGGACATCAACCACGATCGACTCGGCAACCAGATCGGACTTGGTCAGGAGAACCAGGTCAGCGGCGACGACCTGGGCAACGATGCCGGGCCCGACGACGGGATCCTGCGACTGCAGGCCGAACCGTTCGACGTCGACAACGGTGACGACACCGTCGAGGCGGAATCCGGCCGTATCGGCCCAGGGAAGCACGCGGGAAGGGTCGGCGACCCCACTCAGTTCGATGATCAGGTGATCGGGCGGTTCGGGCCGGGCCCGCAGTTGATCGAACGCCTCTCCGAACCCGCCGCTCAGACTGCAGCAGACGCAGCCATCGGTGAGTTCGATGGTGTCGCCATGACGACGGCGCACGAGCCGCGCGTCGAGGTTGATCTCACCGACGTCGTTGACGAAGACGGCGATCGGTCGATCGGCGCCTTCGAGGACGTGATTGATCAGCGTTGTCTTCCCCGCGCCGAGGTAGCCGGCGAGGAACGTGACCGGCACGCGACGCCCATCCCACGGGAGGAATTCCGGTTCTTGATAGGGCCGACTCTGCGACGACATGCAGATCGAGTATCGGTCAGACCGACGCCAATTCCATTCGCCAGGACGCACTCGCCGCCGGCAGATTGAAGAGCGCCGCGGTGTTGTCGCGGAAGATCGCCTGCTTCTGAGCCTCGTCGAGGTGGGCCGCCTGCTCCTCGACCAGTGCACGGGATTTGGGCCACGTGGAGTCGGTGTGAGGGAAATCGCTGGCCCAGAGCAGGTGTCGGTGGTCCACGAACCCCAGCGTGTGATACGCCGTTGCGTCGTCCTGGAACGTGGCCCAGACGTTCGAGCGGATGTACTCGCTCGGCAGCTTCGAGAGGCCCTTCATGTTGTCGCCGAAGTTCACTCGCACAGCATGATCCATGCGGTACATGTAGTGCGGCAGCCAGCCGGCATCGCTTTCGGCGACGACGAGTTTGAGGCCGGGGTGGCGTTCGAAGACGCCGCCGAGGACCATCATGCCGACCACGTCCTGAATGGATCGGATGATGCCGAGGAAGCTGTTGAGGGCGTTGCCCCGTGGCTTGGTGTCGATGCTCCCCGCCCGCGACGTCAGGATGTGGAAGCAGATGGGAAGGTCGAGATCGACTGCGCACTCCCACAGAGCGTCGTAATCGGGGTGGTCGTAGTCTTCGAAGATGGGGTCGCCGGGCATCATCATGCCGACCATGCCCATGCTCTTGGCCTTCTGGAAGTCGGCGATGGCGCTGTCGACGCTGAGCACTGCAGTCTGGGCCAAGCCGAAGACGCGTTCGGGTGCGCCGGCGCACATCTCGGCCAGCCACCGGTTGTAGGCCCACATGCAGGCGTCCTTGTATTCGGCGTCACGGTGCATGCAGATCCCCATGCCGACCGACGCGTAGATGAGTTCAGCAGCCAGGCCATCCTGGTCCATGTAGGCCAGCCGTTCCTTCGCGTCGTAGGCGCCGGCACGAACGTCCTGGAACTTCATGGTGCCCGCCCGCGCCTTGCGCTCACGAGGCTCGAACCCGGCTCCGTCGATGAAACCCAACGCAATCGGCTTGCGCATTCCGGGGACCACGAACACGTCGGTGCCATCGGCCGCCTCGACGATGTGAGGAGCACGATCCCGGAACTTGGGATCGATGTAGTCGGTGTAGCAATTGGCTGGTTCGCACACGTGGCCGTCGGCCGAAATCATCCCTGCTTCGATCATGCTCCGACGCTAGTTCGCTCGGTCGTCGCGAGCGAGACCGACCCCAGCTACCCTGCCGACCCAGTGAACAAGCTGATCGGAATCTGCGGAGGAAGTGGGTCGGGGAAGAGCACGCTCGCCCTCGAGGTAGCGAGACTCCTCGGTGCCGACCGAGCCTCGGTACTGGCCTTCGACACCTACTACCGCGATCATGGGCACCTCTCCCCCGCCGACCGGGCCGTGGTCAACTACGACCACCCCGACTCGCTCGACGCCGAGCTGTTCCTCACCCATCTCGACGCGCTCGCAATCGGGCAGGCAGTCGACGCCCCGGTCTACGACTTCGCGACCCACACCCGCAGTGAGCGGGTGGTGCGAGTCGAGCCACGACCCATCGTCGTCGTCGAAGGCATCCTGCTCTTCGCGTTCCCCGCGGTGGCGGACCGATTCGCCCTGCGCGTGTTTCGCGACTGCGCGGAGGACCTCCGATTCCGACGTCGAGTCCGACGTGACGTCGCGGAGCGCGGCCGCACGCCCGAGTCGGTCAGCGCCCAGTTTGCTGCCACGGTGAAGCCGATGCACGATCGCTTCGTCCAGCCTTCGATGGACGACGCCGAGCTCGTCATCCCCGGTGACGGGGAGATCACGACCCACGCAGCAACCGTCGTCGCCGCCGTTGACCACCTCTGACGGGTCTCGTCCCGCTGATTCTGCAAGACCCGGCCACCTCACCCTCGTTCTGCAAGCTCGCCGCCCCCTTGAAGGGGGCCGGCGGCTTGCAGAACGGGGCTGGGGGGTGCGCGGCTTGCAGAATCAGCGGGGGAATCGGGGGGTTCGGCGGGACGTGGAGGGTTAGATGCGGCCGGCGGCGGTGGCGGCGTCCTCGGCCGCGGTGAGTTGGCCTTCGACGATGGCGAGACCGGCGTCCCAGAAGGCGGGGTCGGCGAGGTCGCAACCGACGATGGCGCCCAGGGCCTCGGGCGACTTGGACCCGCCGGCCCGGAGCAGCTCGAGGTAGGCGGGCACGAACGCGTCGCCTTCGGCCTGGTAACGGGCGTACACCGACAGGGCCAGGAGCTGTCCGTAGGCGTAGGCATAGACATAGCCCGGCGTCCCGATGAAGTGCGGAATGTAGGACCACCAGGTGCGATACCCCTCGGTGATCTCGACCGCGCTTCCGAGCATTGCGCCTTGGGTCTCGGCCCAAACGTCACCGAAGCGCTCGACCGACAGTTCGCCTTCGGCCCGGCGGAGCGAGTGGCACTTGTCCTCGAAACGGTTCATCGCCACCTGACGAAAAACCGTGGCGATGGAATCCTCGAGCGTCGACGCGAGCAGGGCGAAACGCTCGCCCGGGTCGTCCAGCATCCCGAGGAGTCGGTTGTTGGTGACGGTCTCGCCGAATACCGAGGCGGTTTCGGCCAGGGTGAGGGGGGTCGACTGATGGAAGATGCCCTGCTCCCGCGCCAGGTAGGCGTGGACGCCATGACCGAGTTCATGGGCGAGCGTCAACACGTCCCGGCCGCGTCCGGTCCAGTTGAGCAGCACATACGGATGGTGGGACGGAACGGTGTAGGCGCAGAAGGCTCCCGGACGCTTACCGGGACGAACCGGGGCGTCGATCCACTGTTCGTCGATGAAGCGACCCACGACACCGGCCAGCTCGTCGGAGAACGAGGCGTAGGCGTCCCGAACGACCGTGGTCGCCTCGCTCCACCCGATGGTCTGCTCGCTGGTGGCCACCGAGGCCATCCGATCGAAATCGTGGAGCTGCTCGACACCGAGCACTCGGGCCTTCAGCGCATACCAACGCTGAGGGATGTCGTAGCGGCCGACGACCGCGTCGACCAGCGCCTGCACCGACTCGTCGGAGGCCTCGTTCGACAGGTTCCGTGCCGAGATCCACGAACCGAACCGGCGCAGGCGGTCGTCGGTGGCCTTGTCGGCCATGAGGGTGTTGTAGACGTATGCCCGCGTTCGCAATCCGGGCTCGAGACCGGCGGTGACCGCGGTCGCAGCTCTGGCGCGCACCTCGGGATCCGCGGACTGCAGCAGTGACAATCCCTGTTCGAGCCCGACCCGGTCGGTCGAGCCGTCGGCTCCCGGGAGATCGATCTCGATGGCCGACGTCAGCTCGTCGAACAGCCGCACCCACGCACCGGCGCCGGTGACCGACTTCTCGGTGAGGATGGTCTCTTCGGCCTCCGTCAAAAGGTGGGGTCGGTTGAGTCGGAGGTTGTGGAGGTGATGGCGACAGAACTCGAGTTCCGGCGCCGACAGGACGGCGTCGACGTGGGCGTCGTCGGCCGCCGCGAACTCGAGATCGACGAAGATCAACTTGGTGCCGATGGCCGTCGAGCGCTCCTGCATGCGCTGCATTGCGGCGCCGCGCTCGGGGTCCGAGGTGTTCTCGCTGAAGCGGAGCATCGCGTGATAACCGGCCCGGCTCATCAGCTCACCGATCTCGGCCAGGGTGCGCATGAGCTCCGCCAATTCGGCGCTCGAGAGCGTCCCGACCCGGTCGCGGTAAGCACCCACAGCGTCCGCAAGCGCGTCGGCCTGGTCGAACAGCGTTTCGGTCGTCTGCCCCTCCGGCAGCAGCGAGTCGAGATTCCACGCGACATCCGAGGCCAGCGCATCAACGGTCGCCGTGTCGCTTTCGGCGGTGGTCGCAGTGGTGTCGACAAGATCGGTTTCGGTCATGTGCTCGAGTCTGCCAGAGACCGCCCCATTTGAAGGGACATGCGTTGGACAGCGCTTACATCGATCCATCAGTGTCCGATGGGAGGAACATGTTGGTTTCCCTGCTCCGAGCGCGCCGCCTCCCCCGTCTTGCGGCGCTCTTCGCCGTGATGTCCGTGTCCCTGACCACGCTGCTCTCGCCACCTTCCGCCGTCTCGGCCCGGCAACGTGATGACGGGACCACAACCAGCGCTCCCTCGACGATCGGCACGGAATCGCCCGACATCGGTCTGTTGGAAGGCGGCGTCGTCCAGGTACGCCCCGGTTACGTCCCGAGCGGTTCGACCGCCCCGCCCATGGGGCCGGTGCTCGGCCCTTCGCCCACGGTCGCACCGAACGAATGGTCCTCGGTCGGGCTGGCCGTGCTGCTCACGGTCACTCCCTTGGTGACCGTGGCGGCGTTGTTCTGGCTCAGCCGCAAACCCCTGCCGTCGACGAAGCGATAGCGGGCGACCCGAACCAACGATCCCGGTCAGCCGGCGTAGCGCACGAACTCGACGATGTTGCCGTCGGGGTCGGCAACCATGCCGATGGTCACCCCAGGGCGGGCCTCTCGTACGGGAACGACGACGGTCGCGCCTGCGGCCTCACATCCCGCCATGACGTCCTCGACGTTGGCGACGTGGATGGTGAAGTACCGGTAGCCGGTGGCTCCCGGGATTCCGCCGCCCGCGGAGCGGTTCTCGGGAACGTCGTTGAACTTCACGAGTTTGACCAGCGTGTCGCCGCAACGAAGACGGTGCATCGTGCCACCCCCACCGACGGGCATGGGCATGTCGCCCTCGTGGACCATGCCCAGAAGGTCACGGTAGAAACCGAGCGACGCTTCAGAGTCGGTGATGACGATGCCGAGATCGATGGCGGATTGAGTCAGCTGGAGCTCCATGCGCCGACGTTAGCGGAGCTCGGCCTTGTTCTTCTTCATCGCAGCGTCGATCAGCGCTTGTCGCACTCCGGTGACGTCGCTGTCGGTGAGCGTCCGGTCGGCGGCCTGAAGCCGCATCGAGAAGGCGAGTGAGCGGCGGCCGGCGCCGAGCTGCTCGGACCGGAAAGCGTTGAGGAACCGGACCCGTTGGAGCAACGGCCTCCCGGCGGAGGTCAAGGTGGTCATGAGGTCGTTGACCGACACGGTGTCGGCGACGACGAACGCAAGATCGATGTCGCTCGACGGATAGTTGGAGACACGCTTGTAGCTCGCACTGGTGCTCAGCGCCACCAGGACCGGGGCGATGTCGAACGACAACCAGCCCGCCCTCCCGGTGATGCCATAGCGATCGAGTACTCGGGGGTCGACCTCGCCCACCTCGCCGATCGTTTTCCCGCGGAAGACCACTTCGGCCGAGCGGGTCGGATGCAACCCGGGCCGCTCCCGGTTGACCACCTTGAGGTCACGTAATCCGAGGACGGCGGCAATCCGGTGAACCAGCTGGGTGGCTTCGACTGCGGACTGGTCGGCCAGGATGGCGCCGACCCGTTCGGTCTCGGTCGGCAGCTCACTTCCCTCCGGTCCTCGAAGGAACACCCGACCGAGCTCGTAGAGCTGCACGCCGTTGTTCCGGTGGGACTGGTTGTAGGCCACCGCCTTCAACAGACCGGGGAGCAGGGAGGTGCGAAGCACCGACTCCTCGGCAACCAGCGGGTTCTCGAGCGAGATCGCCGACTCGTCGCCGTCGTCGGCCAGGCCGGCCGCGGCCAGGTCGCCGGGGGCGAGGAAGGGCATGGGCATCGCCTCGGACAACCCGACACCGAGCAGTGTGCGGCGGATGCGGCGGCGGCCGAGCTGCGTCGGGGTCAGTTCGCCGTTCTGGGCCGGAGTGGGGACGCGCTTGCCCGACTGGCCGTACCCGTGATGTCGCCCGATTTCTTCGATGAGGTCTTCCTCGATCGCGCTGTCCGGGCGCCAGGTCGGCGTGGTGACCATCCAGCCCGCCTCGCCGTCGACCGGCGCGCATGCGAAACCGATCGGCTCGAGGTACTGCCGGATCGCTTCGGCGCCGAGCGAGGTGTTGAGCAGATGGTTCACCCGTCGGACCCGCAGCCGGACCGGAGGTTTGGGGACATACCCTCCCTCGACGACGACCGAGCCCGAGGTCAGGGTTGCGCCGCAGTGCTCGATGGCCAGCGCGCAGAAGCGATCGAGTGCCCGTTCGATGCCGAGCGGGTCGGCTCCCCGCTCGAACCGAGTGGAGGCCTCGGAACGGAGATTGAGTCGCCGGCTGGTCCGGGCAATCGTCATTCGATCCCAGACGGCCGCTTCGAGGAGGACGCGGGTGGTTTCGGGGGTGATCTCGGTCGAGGCTCCACCCATCACACCGGCCAAACCGATGGGTTCGTCGACGTTGTTGCAGATGAGACCATCGGCCGCGGTCAACGCTCGGGTCTGGTCGTCGAGGGTGACCAAGCGCTCACCGTCCCTCGCCATTCGGACCCGCAGGGCCCCGTTGGGGACGAGATCGAGGTCGTAGGTGTGGTTCGGTTCACCGAGTTCGAGCATGACGTAGTTGGAGATGTCGACCACGTTGTTGATGGATCGCATGCCGCACGCGGCGAGACGAGCCGCCATCCATGCAGGCGACGGCCCGACGGCCACGTGCTCCAGTACCCGCAAGCCGAAACGAGCGCAGAGGTCGTTGTCGAGGATCTCGACCGACGCGATGTCACCGGTCTGCACCGTGCCCTCGACCAGATCGAGGGGTGGATAGGTGAAGGGCACCCCCAACTTGGCCGCCAGGTCGCGTGCCACCCCGGCAACGGACAACGCGTCAGGCCGATTGCCCTCGACATCGATGTCGAAGAGCCAGTCCTGTTGTGCGCCCAGGGCCTCGGTGAGCGGTTGACCGATCGTGAGACCCGGATCGAGGATGCGGATGCCCTCGGCATCATCGGCCAACTCGAGTTCGGCCGCCGAGCACAGCATGCCGTTCGACCACTCGCCACGGAGTTTGCGCCGGGCGATCTCGAGGCCCCCGGGCATGATCGTGCCGAGCGTCGCCAGAGGCACCAGGTCGCCGACGGCCATGTTGAAGGCTCCGCAGCAGATCTGCAACGGCTCGCCCGGCGCGGACGAAGCGCCGGCGGTGTCGACGTCGACCAACTGGATCCGGTCAGCTTCGGGGTGAGGACGCAACCCCAGAATTCGGGCGACGATGATGCCGTCCCACTTGGGCCCGGTGGACTCGACGCTCTCGACCACCAGCCCGAGGTCGGTGAGCGTGGCGGCCAGCTCGTGGGGATCGCCCTGAATGGGCGCGAACTCCTGCATCCAGGAAAGAAGAACCTTCATCGGTGGGCCTCAGAACTGTGACAGGAAACGGATGTCGTTGGTGAACAGGTCGCGGAGATCATCAACCCCGAATTTCATGAGCGCCAGTCGGTCGATACCGAAGCCGAAGGCGAATCCCGACCACTCCTCGGGGTCGATGCCACCGGCCCGCAGCACGTTGGGATGCACCATGCCACAACCCCCCAACTCGAGCCAGGAGCCGTCCGGCCGCTGGATGTCGAACTCGGCCGACGGTTCGGTGAAGGGAAAGTGGTTGGGCCGCAGCCGTGAGCTGAAGCCCTCCCCGAAGTACGCAGTGGTGAAGGCCTCGATGGTCCCGGCGAGGTCGGCCAAGGAAATGTGCCGATCGACGACCAGACCCTCGATCTGGTGGAACACGGGCATGTGCGTGGCGTCCGCCGTGTCACGACGGAACACTCGGCCAGGCGCAATGACATAGATCGGTGGTTCCTGAGTGAGCATCGTTCGGATCTGCACCGGGGAGGTGTGCGTCCGGAGAACGGTGTTGCTGCGGCCGTCCTCGTCACGGGGGCCGTAGTCGACGTAGATGGTGTCGAAGCCGTCTCTGGCCGGATGCCCCTTCGGAATGTTCAGGGCGTCGAAGTTGTGCCAGTCGGTCTCGACCTCGGGCCCTTCGGCGACGCGGAAACCCATGCCGACGAAGACGTCCTCGAGCTCTTCCCACGCCTGGGTGACGATGTGGGCGTGGCCGACGGGCGAGTCGTCGACGACCTCGGTGAGGTCGAGACGCTCGGCTTCGAACTGGGCGGCCCGTTCGACCACCGCCAGCTCGGCCCGCCGGGCGACGATGGCGGCCTCGACCTGCTCTCGCGCCGCGTTCAGGGCCTGGCCGGCGCCTTTACGCTGGTCAGCAGCGATGTGCGCCAGCGCTTTCCGGGCGACGAGGAGGGGTGCCTCCTTGCCCAGATGGACCTGTTCGACCAGTCGGAGGTCATCGGTGGTGAGCGCCTCGGCGGTGGCTTCCAACGCGGCAGCGGTGAGCGAAGGGAGATCGTCGATCATCGGCATCATTCTTCTGATTCAATCTTCTGGTCGAGGGGGATCGGGAAACGGTTGTGGCTCCGCGCCTGGCGGAGCGCCTCGAAGCACAATACGGCCCCCGCGGCGGCAACGTTGAGGGATTCGGTCGGTCCGGCCAGCTCGATGCGGATGACCGCGTCGGCGGCGGCAAGGAGTTCGGCCGGCAACCCGTGAGCCTCGTTGCCGAGGACAATGGCGGCGGTGCGAAGGTCGACGGTGTCATGGGGCTGGGAATCGGCCCGTAGCGCAGTGGCGAAAATGCTCCGGCCCTGGTCACGGAGGACACCGAAGATCTCGACGGTCGAGCCGGCAACGACGACCGGGAGTCGGAACGCGGCTCCGGCCGATGCGCGGATGACCTTCGGATTCGTCGGATCGACACTGTCCCCGGTCAGGACGATGCCGGCGAAACCCGCAGCTTCGGCAGTACGCCAGAGCGTCCCGATGTTCCCCGGGTCTCGGCCTTCGACGATGACGAGCACCGGCTTCGACGGGTCCAGATCCTCGACGGTCCACTGATGGGTGGCGACCACCGCAACGAGCGGCTGGGGGCTGACCGTCGACACGACCGAGCGCAACGCTCCCGGCAATGTCCACACGACATCGACGGCCTCGAGTTCGGGCGGGAGGATGACACCCTCTTCCGCGTACACCGCCTCGACCCCCAGGCGCGAAGCGAGGGCCTCGACGACGAGCGTCGGGCCCTCGACAAGCATGACGCCTTCGTCCCGGCGGGCCTGGGCCTGCGAACCGAGGCGCTTCATGCGCTTCAGTTGTTGGCTCTTGGAACTGAGCACGTCGGGTTCGAACGGGTGTCGATGATCAGTGACCGCGGCCGCTGCGCCTGCCTGCGGTCCGTGACGCTGGTCGATCAGGCGGCCTCGGCGGATGCCTGCGAGAGCGCCTCGTTGGCGGCATCGACCAAAGCGGTGAACGCGGCGGCGTCGGTGACGGCCAGGTCGGCCAGGATCTTGCGATCGACCTCGATACCCGCCTGCTTCAGACCGGCGATGAATCGGCTGTAGCTGATGCTGTTCTGGCGGCACGCCGCATTGATTCGCTGGATCCACAGGCGACGGAATTCGCCTTTGCGGGCCCGGCGGTCACGATAGGCATAGTTGCCTGAGTGCATGACCTGTTCGTTCGCGGCGCGGACGCTGCGGCTCTTGTTGCCGTAGTAGCCTTTGGCCTTTTCCAGCGTGCTGCGGCGGCGCTTCTTTGAATGGACGGAGCGCTTCACTCGTGCCATGGCCGAGTCTCCTTGAGGGGTTGAGAAGGGGGGTCTTGAGGAACGGGAAGAGGGATCAGCTCGACAGGAGCTTCTTGATCCGGGGCGCGTCGGCGGCGTCGACCATTGTGGGGCCCGAGAGTCGCCGCTTGTGACGGCTCGACATCTTCTCGTTGAAGTGATTCAGGTTCCGCTGCCGGCGGAGGAGCTTGCCGGACCCTGTGGTCTTGAAGCGCTTCTTCGCGCCTTTGTGGGTCTTCATCTTGTTGGACATGGTGTTCTCTCCTCGGAGCGGGCGCCGCGGGGTGATCGATGGATAGGGAGTTGTGGTACCTCGGGGCACCCGACTGGGATGCCCCGGAGGTGTTGGTCCGCCGTGGGTTACTCGCCCGGAACGGACTCGGCTACTGGGGACTCGGCGACTGGGGACTCGATGACTGGGGAGTCTGTCGTTGAAGGAGCCGCTTCGACCACCACGAGCGGCGCCGATTCGACCTTCTTCTTGGCTGGCTTCTTGGTCTTGTCCGGTCCGAGCACCATGGTCATGTTGCGCCCGTCGAGCCGTGGATAGGCCTCGACCTTGGCAAAATCGTCAACACGTCCTGCGATCTCGTCGAGGATCTTTCGTCCGAGTTCGGGATGGGTGACCTCCCGTCCTCGGAACATGATGGTGATCTTGACCTTGTGCCCCTCTTCGAGGAAGGAGGCGACCTTGCGGGTCTTGGTCTCGAAGTCGCCACCGGAAATCTTCGGCCGGTACTTCATCTCCTTGACCGTGATATGGCTGGCCTTCTTACGGGACTCCTTGGCTCGTTGGGCCGCCTCGTACTTGTATTTGCCGTAATCCATGATTCGACAAACCGGTGGATTGGCGGTGTCAGCCACCTCGACCAGGTCGAGTTCGAGCTGACGGGCGAGACGTAGAGCTTCAGGGAGAGGCTTGATGCCAAGCTGATCGCCATTGGCGGCGATCACCCGTACTTCGCGAGCACGGATCTTTTCGTTGATCCGTGGTTCCTGTGGCGCAGCTATTGCCGATCACTCTTCATGCAGGCGCAACTCCTTCTGGCGCTTTGATTAGGACAGCCAGCCAGAAAGAGGACCGAATCCGACGCCACGGAGGGCGGGGACACTACTCGCAAGGTCCGACGACACCGCCCCCGAGGGAGCACCCTCGAAGGCAGACCCGTAGGATCCTGCTGCGTACATGGACCTGGGCGCACGGCTTCCTCGGGAGCGAGTGCCCTGCGAAGGGAGCCAGTTCCGTGAGAAGTATGGCCAGGTGGGGCGAACCCTCTTCCTGTCAGACTCGGCAAGGGTAGCAGGAAGTCCGAAGATCGGAAACTAGCGTGCAGACGTGACGCTTTGGACTCCCGACGGTGAACGACCGATCAACCGACAGCCCGCCCCCGATCCACAGACCCGCCCGGACCCCGCACTCGGGCCACTCGGCGAAGACGACTTCAGCGACCTCTCCCCCGAAGAACAGGAGCAGGCCCGGCGCATGGCGTCCGAGTTCGCCTCGGCCCGCGAGGAGATCCTCAACGCCGACGTTGCCGACATCATCGCCAACCACGCCATGGGTCTGTACGAGCTCGGTGCCATCCACCTCACCGCCGACGCACCGAACCTCGTCGCCTCTCGCCTGGCCATCGATGCCCTCGGCATCCTGGTCGACGGCCTCGAAGGCCGTCTGGGACAACACGAGGACGTCCTCAACGAGGCGCTCCAACAGATTCGTCTCGCGTTCGTGCAGCGAAGCCAGCTCGGTCAGCCGAGCGAGCCCGCGTAGGCCATACGGCCCGTCTCGAGTATCGACCGATCAGGCAGGAGCCGGGGCGTCGAAGTCGGCGGGTTCGGGCACGGTGAAGGTCTTGGTCAGCAAGCTGACGGCCTTTTCCGCCGGACCCGGTCGTTGGAAGTAGAAGCCCTGGATCAGGTCGACGCCGAGCTGACGCAAGGCCGAGACCTGATCGGCGTACTCGACCCCTTCGACCACGACTTCCATACCGACCGATTCGGCCAGGGCCACGATTGCGGTGATGATCTTGCGGTCGACCGAATCGGTGGCCACGTCGGTCACGAACGCTCGGTCGATCTTCAGGGTCGAGACCATGTCGAGGGTCTTGAGCTGGCCGAGCGAGGCTCGGCTGGTGCCGAAGTCGTCGATCGCCAGCTTGATACCCATCGCCGCCAACTCGCGCAGCACCGTCAGGTGGCTGCCCATTCGTTCGACCAGAAGGTCTTCGGTGATCTCCAGCTCGAGCTGTTGTGGTTCGACGCCCGACTCGGCGAGTACACGCTTGACCGTGGCCACCAGACTCGAATCGATGAGTTGGCGCTCGGCGACGTTCACCGACACACAAATCTTGCGACCGGTGGCCGCGCTCCAGAGCGCAACCTGGCGACACGACTCACGCAGCACGTGCTCACCGAGATCGACGATGAGCCCGGACTCGGCGGCGACCGACAAGAACTGGCCGGGAGGAATCATGCCGCGGACCGGATGCTGCCAACGGACGAGAGCCTCGAAGCGGTCGACCTTGCCGGTCTGCACGTCGACGATCGGCTGGTAGTGCACGACCAGCTGGCCGGTTCGGATCGCCCGTCGGAGTTCACGGTCGATCTCCAGACGAGCCAAGGCCTGGGCCCGGAGCTCGGCGTCGAAGACCTCGAAGCACGAACCGCCGGCGTCCTTTGCCCGGTACATGGCGAGGTCGGCGTCACGCAGGAGACTCTCGGCCGTGGCGTCATCAGTGCCGGCGACGAACGAGATGCCGATGCTGCCGGAGACCATCTGGGTCGACTCGTCGGACAGGACTGCAGGGCGACGGAGAGTCTCGAGGATCCGGGTGGCCAACGGGGCGACATCGTCCTCGCTGCTGAGACCTCGGGTCACCATCACGAACTCGTCCCCGCCGAAGCGTCCGACGATGTCCTGATCCCGGGTGATGCTCTGCAATCGTTGCCCGACGTGGCTCAGCACCTCGTCGCCGGCACTGTGACCGATCGAGTCGTTGACCACCTTGAGGCGGTCCATGTCGAGGAACAACACGGCAACGACTTCGTTCTGGTCGCGGCGTTCGAGGATTTGCTGGAGTTCGTCGGTCAGACCGGCCCGATTCAACAGCCCGGTCAGCGGGTCATGGCGGGCGTCGAACTGGCTGCGCTCGAGTCGCCCGAGTGTGATGGCGTGCCGGCGAGCAGCCATCGTGAAGACCCCGCCGGTCAGTGCAAGCAGCACCCCGGTGATGAGGGCGACCCAAGAACCCCGATGGTCGACCTCGAGGCCTGCTTCGAAGCCCTGGATGGACCACCTGACCGTTCCCTCCGTGAACGTGACGGGCTCGCCGAACGGCGAGCCGAGCGCTTCGGGCTCGAGGGTGGTGAACAGGGCGACGTCGTCGGCGAGCACCTGAAGGGCGACCACGTCGCCTTCGGAGATCGACTGCATTTCGGCGAACACCTTCGCGAGATCAAGTCGGGCGAGGATCACGCCTGACGGCTGACGCTCTGCGCCGAGAAGCGGCGCGGCCAGAACCACGTCGAGCCGTTCCTTGCCGGATACCCCAGGTCCGTTGAGGGTGGCGAAGATCTGGGCGGCGACATCCGACGGACCGGCCACGGTCTTCTCGGAGAAGGCGGCCTCGTCGTAGAGATCGTCGAGGCCATCGTCCTGCACGACCTCACCCAGGCGACCTGCTGCCCCGTCGAGCCCGGACGATCGGGACATCACGAGGTTTGGACGAGTCGAGGGGTCAGGGTGGAACCGGGAAACGAACGCGCTGTGGCCGTAGCTCTGTTCCCGAGCAAGCATGGCCGCCTCGACCGTCTCGTCGGGAACACGTTCGACCACAGCGAACGCATCGATGGCTTCGAGCGACTCGAGCGCCCCTTCGCTGGTGACCCGGTTGTCCAGCGCAGTCGGGGACGGGAGCGCGCCGGCTTCGGACAAACTGACCGACAGGCGGTCCATACCGTCGAGAAAGCCGAGAATCTTGCCCTGCAGCTCGGTGCTCTGCGAGAGAAGCAACCGGTCGTAGCTCACCTTGGCCTGGCTCGACTCGACGTGGCGGAGACCAACCCATGCGAAGGCCGACAGGGCGAGACCGAGCGAAACGACGATCGCGGTCATCGGGCCGCCCGACATCCAACGGTGCACCCAATCGGCCGCACCGCCCGCCTGCTCTGCACCCCTACGCATCTCGCCAACCTTCACTCGATCCCATCGGCAGGTCCCGCCCGAAGTCAAGCGGAGCCCTGTGCCCGGTCAGGCCATGCCCGAGTCAGAGCGTGGTCGAGTCAGAGCGTGGTCGAGTCAGAGCGTGGTCGAGTCAGAGCGTGACGAGGTGGTGCGCCTCCCACCGGCCGGGTCCGGCCGAGCCAACGCCGAAGGCAACCCGTTGACCGACCGCGATCCGTCGGGTGCCATCGGCGATGGCGGTGCAATGGAAGGCCCACGGTCGGCCGTCGTCGGAGCGGACCGCACCAAGACCCCGGTCGTAGTCGTAGGACTCGACTTCGCCCACGAGCAGCTCGACGCTCATCGCAGCTGGTTCAGTGGACGATCTTGGCCAGAGCCAGTTCGAGGATGTCGCTTGCCCCCGCATCCTTGAGCGCTGGGATGAGAACGTTGATATCGGCTTTGGGAACGACGGTCTCGATGGCGAAGCCGGCGCCGCCATGCAGTTCGTTGACGGTGGGTGCCTTCATCGACGGCAGAATCTCGATGACCCGGTCGAGCGAGCCGCGGTCGTCGACGTTCAATTTCACCAGAACCTTCGTGCGGGCCTCGAGCGATCCTTGCAGCAGCGTCAACAGCTGCTCCATCGCGTGGCGCTTCTGGGGATCGGCGTACGCAACCGGGTTGGCGATGAACTCGGTGTAGCTGGTGATGATGGTGTCGATGATCCGCAGGCCGGCGGCTTTGATGGCCCGACCGGTCTCGGTGAGATCGACCGCGACATCGACGATGTCGGGCACCTTGGCCTCGGTCGCCCCGTACGACAGTCGGATGTCGGCGTTGATGCCGCGCTCGACGAAGAACCGCCGGGTGAGTTCGGGGTACTCGGTCGACACCCGGACGCCGTCCTTCAGGTCGGAGATCGACTCGATCGCCGAATCGCCGGGAACCGCAACGACCAGACGTACCGGATTGGAGGTGGCCTTGGAGTACTGCAGTTCACCCAGCGACACCACGTCGCTGCTGGTCTCCTCGACCCAGTCGCGGCCCGTGATCCCGAGATCGAAGAGGCCTTCGGCGACGTAGACCGGGATCTCCTGAGGGCGGAGAATGCGTACCGACTCGACTCGAGGATCGTTGATGGTGGCCTTGTAGTCGACCGACGAGCTGCGCTTGACCGACAGGTCGGCTTCGTCGAACAGGGCAAGCGTTGACGACTCGAGCGAGCCCTTGGGGAGCACCAACTTCAGCATTGCCTCACGCTACCCGTGGAACGGCCAGCTCGGATCTGCATTCCGCGGCCGTGCCGCTTAGCGTTCGGCCATGAGCCAACTGTCGACTGAGCCGATTCTTGATCCCGACCTCCTGATCTGCGACCCCCATCACCACTACTGGCACCACCCCACCAATCCCTACCTGCTCGAACAGCTTCACGCCGACACCGAGGCCGTCGATGCCGAAGGTCGCAGCCACAACGTCGAATCGACCGTCTTCGTCGAGTGCATGGCCGAGTATCTGACCGACGGCCCAGTCGCCCTGCGGCCCGTCGGCGAGACCCGCTTCGTGACCGAGGCCGCGGAACGCAGCGAGCGGTCGGGCGGGGCCGTCATCGCCGGCATCGTCGGGTTCGCCGACTTGTCACTCGGAGCGGCGGTCGAGGAGGTACTGGATGCCCACGTCGAAGCCGGTCACGGCCGCTTCCGGGGCATCCGCCACGCCACCTCCTGGATTGACGACCCGAAGATCCACAACGCGCACACCAATCCGACCGAGGGGCTCATGTCGGACCGCGAGTTCCGAGACGGGTTCGACGTGCTCGGACGCATGGGCCTGTCCTTCGATGCGTGGCTCTACCACCCGCAACTGCCCGACCTGGTCGATCTGGCCCGCTCGCATCCCGACACGGTGGTGATCCTCGACCACCTGGGAGGACCACTCGGCATCGGAGCGTTCCGGGGGCAACGCGAGGCCGTGCTCGAGGCGTGCCGTGGACCCTTGGCCGAGCTGGCCGAGTGCCCGCAGGTCCACGTGAAGCTCGGCGGTGTCGGCATGTCGATCTATGGCGACGGCTGGCACAAGATGGATCCGCGACCGTCTTCGGAGCAGGTCGCCGAACGATGGGGTGACCACATCAGGTTCGTCATCGACCTGTTCGGGCCGGATCGGTGCATGTTCGAGTCGAACTTTCCTGTCGACAAGACCGGCATCGACTACCCGGTCCTTTGGAACGCGTTCAAGCGCATCGCCGACCGCTACGACGCCCAAGAGCGGTCGGCGCTGTTCGCCGGCGCCGCACGATCGGCGTATCGGATCTAGTCCGGGAGATTCTCGATCAGGTGGCCCATGCGCTCGCGCTTGGTCACGAGATACGCGAGGTTCTGCGGGTTCGGTTCGATCTCGATGGATTCACGGCTGGTGATCTCGAGGCCGAACCCGTCGAGTCCGCCGTATTTCGCCGGGTTGTTGGTCAGCAGCTTCATGGTGGTGACGCCGAGATCGACCAGGATCTGGGCTCCGATCCCGTATTCGCGACTGTCGGCGGGCAGTCCGAGTTGGAGATTGGCATCGACGGTGTCGTATCCCTCGTCCTGGAGGCCGTAGGCACGGATCTTGTGGCCGAGTCCGATTCCCCGGCCCTCGTGGCCGCGCAGGTAGACGACGACTCCCTCGCCCGCCTCGGCGATTCGTGCAAGGCCCTGCTCGAGCTGAGGACCGCAATCGCACCGCAACGAACCGAAGATGTCGCCCGTCAGGCATTCGGAGTGCACGCGGACGAGCACGTCCTGGCGCCCGGCGGGATCGCCCATGACGAACGCGATGTGTTGTTCGCCGTCGATGACCGATTCGTAGACAACGGCTCGGAAGTCACCGTGGACGGTCGGGATCCGCGCCTCGGAGACCCGAGCCACCAGCTTCTCGGTGCGTCGTCGGTAGCGAACCATGTCGGCGATCGAGATGAATACCAGACCGTGTTCCTTGGCGAACTCGACCAGGTCGGGGACTCGGGCCATGGTGCCGTCGGGCTTGACGATCTCGCACAGCACCCCGGCCGGCTTGAGACCGGCCATCCTCGCAAGGTCGACTGCCGCCTCGGTGTGGCCGGCGCGCTTGAGCACCCCACCCTCGCGAGCACGAAGGGGAAAGATGTGGCCGGGACGGGCGAAGTCGGCGGCGGTGGCCGACGGGTCGACGATCGCCCGGAGCGTCAACGCCCGATCGTGGGCCGAGATGCCGGTACTGGTTCCGGCACGCAGGTCGACCGTGACGGTGAACGCGGTGCGCATGGCCTCGGTGTTCTGCGCCACCATGAGGGGAAGGTCGAGCTCCTCGGCCCGTTCCTCGGTGATCGGAGCGCAGATGACACCCGAGGTGTGGTTCACGAAGAAGGCGATCTTCTCGGCCGTTGCGAACTCGGCCGCCATGATCAGGTCACCCTCGTTCTCGCGGTCCTCGTCGTCCACCACAACGACGATTTCGCCTCGGCCTATGGCCGCCACCGCTTCCTCGACGGGATCGAAGGGGCTCTCGATGTCGGAAGCGGCCGCGCTCGAATCGTGGGGATTGGTCACTTGGAGGCTCCGGGGTTGGGTTCGACACTCGAGGTCGGGGCGGCTGGCTGAAGGAACCCCGACAAGAGCTTCTCGGCGTATTTGGCCATCACATCGACCTCGATGTTGACCCGATCGCCGGGGCCTTTGCGCCCCAGGGTCGTCACGTCGGCGGTGTGAGGGATGACGGCAACGGTAAAGCCGTCCGGAGCAGGATCAACCACGGTCAGGCTGATGCCGTCGACGGTGACCGACCCTTTCTCGACCAGGAAGCGGTGCAGAGACTCCGGCACACGGACCTTGAGATCGGGCGCCGGCGTGACGATCACGCCGACCGCATCCACGTGTCCTTGAACCAGATGCCCGCCCAGCCGGTCCTCGAGACGAACCGGCCGCTCGAGATTCACCCGATCACCCGGTTGAAGATCGCCGAGTTGGGTGCGGTTGAAGCTCTCCTCGGTGACGTCGGCCTCCCACCATCCCGCCTCGGCATCCCAGTCGACGACCGTGAGGCAGCACCCGTTCACCGCGATCGATGCTCCGAGGGTCACGTCGGCGAGCACGGTTCGACAGCGCAGACGGAGCTTCTGCCCCTCCCGTCGTTCGACGGTTCCGAGTTCCTCAACGATTCCCGTGAACATCAGCCTTCTCCCCAGCAGTGGTCGGGCGATCGAGGGGCACGAGGTCGATCCGAAGGTCGGGCCCGACACGCTTCACCGATTCGATCCGCCCACGAAACAGATCCCCGATGGTAGCTGCCCCCGGGCCCGCCAGGAGAGGCCGGCCGTCGTCGCCGCCCATGATCGCCGCCGCCTGGTAGAGCACGTATCGATCGACCAGCCGCTGGCGGTGGAACGATCCGGCGACCGTTGCTCCTCCCTCGACCATCAACTGGAGAACACCTCGCCCGCCCAATGCATCGAGCAACGGCTCGAGCGGGCCGGCGTACTCGAGGCACGGATGGATGCGGGCATGTTCGGGAGCCGCCCCCAGCACCACTCGAAGCGGCTGCCGCAGGTCAACCCCGTCGGGGCTCTCGACGCCTCGAACGGTGAGCTGAGGATCGTCGTCCCGCACGGTCGCAGCGCCCACGAGAATGGCATCGGACTCGGCCCGCAGTCGATGAGCGTCCAATCGTGCTTCCGGAGACGTGATCCACTGGCTGGTGGCGTCGGCGGCAGCGATGCGGCCATCGAGGGTGGATGCCAGCTTGAGCACGACGAACGGCCGACCCGTTCGACGGTGGTGCAGGTACGGCGCGAGCTGGTCCTCGATCTGCTCTGCCAGAACTCCGTGGTGGACCGCCAGTCCCGCATCGGCAAGCCGCCGCAGGCCCTGGCCTGCGACGAGCGGATCCGGGTCGACGATGCCGACGACCACCCGCGTGACGCCTGATTCGATGACTGCTTCGGTGCACGGCCCGGTGCGACCACGATGGCTGCACGGCTCGAGCGTCGAGTAGAGCGTGGCACCGACGGCGGCCTCGCCGGCGGCATCGAGCACTTCCCGCTCTGCATGGTTTCCCCCCGGACGGCGGGTCGAGCCCACGAACTCGCGACCGTCGGCGGTGACCAGCACGGCACCGACCCACGGATTGGGCGGAGCCAGCAGGCGACTCGTCCATGCAGCATCGATGGCCCGCCGCATCCGGCTCTCGGCGTCCTCCCGGTCCACCGTCGGCATCAGTGCGGTCGACCGCCCGCAAGGAGGTCGACCGCATGGTGGAGCACGTCGAGAACCGCCTCGATGGTCTCCACCGTTCCCTTGGTCGATCCCGGGGTGTTGAGGATCACGGCCTGGCCCCGAGTCCCAGCGATTGCTCGGCTCAGCCGGCCGAGCCCGTCGGGGTTGCACATCCGCATCGCTTCCGCCAACCCCGGCGCCTCTCGATCGAGGGCTTGTCTCGTACCCTCCGGGGTGAGGTCTCGCGGACCGAATCCGGTTCCGCCGGTGGTGACGATGATGCCGGTGAAGCCCTCGGCCAGATCGACGATGGTGTCGCGCACCGATTCGATTCCGTCGGGGATCTGTCGCCGCGCGGCAATACGCCAGCCGGCTTCAACCAATCGCGTGGCCAGGGCATCGCCCGACTTGTCCTCACGTGTACCGGCAATCACACCGTCGGACACGGTCACGACGATCGCCGATCCGCGGTGTTGGCCGCCAGCCGATTCGGCTGTTTGATCCGCGCTTTGGCTCACGGGGTCGCTCATGGCGAATACGGTACTGCTCCATGGTTACTCCTATGGCCCACGAGCCAGGTCCCCGAACGCCTCCGACCGGCCTCCGCCCCGAGACCATCGCGGTGAAGGCCGGCCGTCCGACCGGCGGAGGACAGCCGCTCAACACGCCGATCGTCGCGGCATCCACCTTCAGCAGCGCCCGAGCGCTGGCGGCCGGGCGTCAGCCCGACGACGATGAAGGACGCGAGTACGCGCGTGGCGACGGCACCGATACCTGGCATGCGCTCGAGGACGCGATGGGTGCACTCGAAGGCGGCAGTGCGGTCGCCTTCTCGTCTGGCATGGCCGCGATCTCGGCCATCCTCGACGCCGTCCCGCCCGCGGCGCGCATTGTCGCCCCCGACGACCTGTACCAGGGCGCAGCGCGGGTGTTGGCGGAGGGAATCAACCGTTTGGGCTGGCAGGTCAAACGTCTTCCCACTGCGGCCACATCGGCGTGGCTCGACCATCTCCCGGGCGCCGATCTCGTCTGGCTCGAGTCCCCGTCGAATCCGCTTCTCGAGATCGCCGATGTACCGACGATCTGTGCGGCTGCTGCCGCAGCTGGGGTCGTGAGCGTTGTCGACAACACGTTCGCCACTTCCCTCCTGCAGCAACCGCTTGCGCTCGGCGCCACCTTCTCGGTCCACAGCGCCACCAAGTTCATCGGAGGCCACAGTGATCTGATGGCCGGCATCGTGATCACGAACGACGCCAGGGCCCTGGCCGCGATCCACGAACGCCGCCTCCTGGGTGGCGCGGTTCCCGGGGCACTCGAGGCGTTTCTTGCGTTGCGGGGTTTGCGAACCCTGCCCGTTCGACTGGAACGAGCCCAGCAGACTGCTCTCGAACTGGCACAACGGCTGCAGGCGCATCGGAGCGTCACCCGAGTTCGCTTTCCCGGCCTTCCCGATCATCCGGGCCACGAGCTGGCCCTGGCCACGCTGGGGGGCCCCGGTTCCATGCTCAGCTTCGAGTTGACCGGCTCGGCAACGGGGACCGATGTCCGCCTCTCGCGGCTGAAGGTCATCACCCCGGCAACCAGCCTCGGAGGAGTCGAGACCACCATCGAACGCCGAGCCAAGCTCGCAGGCCAGGAGCACATCCCGGAAACGCTCTGCCGCTTGAGTGTCGGATGCGAGCACGTCGAAGACCTCTGGGCCGACATCGAACAGGCGCTCGGTGGGTCCGTCGCATGAAGATCCTCTTCGCTGACCCCTTCGACGCCGGACGCATCGAAGAACTCCGCGCTGCGGGCCATCACTGCGAGATCAAGGACCTCGGCAGCGATGAGCTGGCCGGCGCCATCGTCGGGTTCGACGTTCTGGTCGTCCGCAGCACCAAGGTTGCTGCGGCGACCATCGAGGCCGCAGACCGACTGAGCCTGATCATCCGGGCGGGCGCGGGCACCGACAACATCGACCGCGACGCCGCATCGGCAGCGGGGATCTACCTCTGCAACGTGCCGGGACGCAATGCGATCGCCGTCGCCGAGCTCACCATCGGTTTACTCTTGGCCATCGATCGGCACCTCGTGGACGGCGCCTCCGACCTTCGCCGCGGCCAATGGGACAAGACGCGATACGCCGAGGCCGACGGTGTCTTCGGGAAGCGACTGGCCATCGTTGGCCTCGGCGACATCGGATTGGCGGTTGCCGAGCGGGCAAAGGCCCTGGGCATGACCATCAGCGCCATCAGAAAGGAACATCGTCCGTCGGCCGTCCAGGCGCAGATCAGGAGCATCGGCATCCGGTTGGTCGACACGGTCGAAGAACTGCTGGGAACCGCAGACGTCGTCTCGCTGCACGTTCCCAAGGCCGACGCGACCGCCGGCTTGGTGAACCGCAACTTTCTCGCCCTGCTACGCGACGGCGCCATCATCCTCAACACCTCACGCGGCGACGTGGTGGATGAAGCTGCGCTGATCGAGGCGCTCGACACGAGGAACATGCGCGCCGGGCTCGACGTCTACCGCGACGAACCGGGCCAAGGCTCGGCTGGATGGCAGTCCGACCTGGCGGCCCATCCCGCGGTCGTCGGCTCCCACCACATCGGGGCCTCGACCCACCAAGCCCAGGAGTCGGTCGCCGACGGGGTGATGGAGGTCATTCGATCCTTCGAACTCGGTGAACCGATCAACTGCGTGAACCTGGTGCTCCGACCGACGGCGACGACCCAGATCATCGTCCGCCACCTCGATCGCGTCGGCGTCCTGGCCAAAGTCCTCAACGTGTTGCGTGAGCATGGGCTCAATGTGCAGCAGATGCAGAACGAGGTATTCGAAGGGGGCCGGGCCGCCGTCGCTTCCATCCACGTCAACGGCAGCGTCGGCCCCGAGGTGCTCGAGGGCTTGGAGGCCCTCGACGAAGTCCTCGCCGCCGCGTGTGGTGCATGACTCGGTTCGCCCCGCTTCCGCTGCACGTGGTCTCGGCCGAATGGGCCGACCGCGTCCCGTCACCGGCCCACGATGCCCTGACCGGTGAGCAGCGGCAGGCGTTCATCGCCGACCATCCGGACTCCTACCTCGCCGTCACCCAGTCGCACGAGGATCGGCCGGGATCCTCGGCCGATCAGATGCTTCGGGCCGGCAGACAGGCCCTCGATCGTCTGGTCGAGCGTGGCGCGTTCGGTTCCGAGCAGGCACCCGCGTACTACTTGTACCAACTGGAGCAGACCGTCGACGGCCGAGCTGTGCACCGGCAGACGGGCGTCGTCGGCGGACTGGCAATCTCCGACCTGGACCGCGGCGAACTGCGACCACACGAACGGATTCACGCCGAGCGGGCCGGCCACATGGCCGCCCATCTCGACGCAGTTGGCGTCCAGTCGAGCCCGGTGGCGGTTGCCGTCCGGCCCGAGAGCGGCCTCTCCCCCGTCATCGCGGCAATCGAGGCCGCGTCCGGTCCTCCGAGCGTGGTTGCCCACAGCCCGGACGGGCTCGTCCAGCGCATCTGGCCCGTCCGGAGCCCCAGCCACGAGTCCGAGCTCACCGCGGTCCTGCACGCCCAACCCACGTACCTGATCGACGGCCATCACCGTGCGGCCGCCACCGCCCTCCACCGTGACCATCTCGAACGTGCCTCCGGACAGCCGGCCACCGACAGTGCTCAGTGGCTGCTCACCGTCGTGTTCCCCGCCGACCGGCTTCTCAATCGACCCTTCCACCGCCGGGTCCTCGGCACGAGCATCGACACGATCCTCGACGCCACCGGCGACCGATTCGCGTGGCGTCGCGTCGCATCGGCGACCGATTGTGCGGAGAACGAGGTGGTCCTGGTCGACGCCGAACAGATCGTTGCGATTGCGCTGCCCCGTCGCGCCGGATCCCGATCACCGGATACAACCTCACCTGACGGGCTCGAGCGGGCACTGGACGGCCTCGATGTCGTGCGAATCGATCGGTGGCTGCTCGAGGACACGCTGGGGCTGGAACCCACCCTTCGAGACCCGCGCATCGCCTACGTGCCCGGCACGGGATTCAGCGAGACGGTGTTCGACGAGCCAGGATTCAGCGAGCCGGGCTCGGTGATCTGCTTGGCGCGACCGGTCCCCACTGGCCTGATCCTCGACGTGGCCGATGCCGGACTCGTGCTGCCACCGAAGTCCACCTACTTCGAACCCAAGGTGCGCTCGGGCGTCTTTCTCAGGACCCTCTGAACTACGCCATACTGACGCGGTGCGCCTGAACGACCGGACTCTGTCGGTTCCCCTCTCACCCATTGCCAACGCCTACGCTCACCTGGCGAAGCGGACGAGCACCAACCGGCTGCTCGACATGTCCCAGGCGGCCCCCAGCTACCCCACCGCCCCGGTCATCGCTGAGCGAGTCGCCGAGGTGGCCGGTTCGGCCGATGGTGGGCGATATGCGCCGTCCCCTGGGCTCCCCGACCTCCGCGCCGCTCTGGCCGACGAGCTGAACCGAGATCATCGGCTGTCGGCACCCACCGCTACCGGACCGATCGGCGCCGAACACATCCAGATCACCGCGGGGTGCAACCAGGCATTCTGCGCAACGCTGTCGACGCTCACGGTGCCGGGTGACGAGGTCATCGTCCCCGTCCCCTACTACTTCAACCACGACATGTGGATGAAGCTCGAAGGGGTAGTGCCCCGTTATCTGTTCACCGATGAAGCCCAGCAGCCTTCGGTCGAGGCCGCGGCCGCGCTCATCACCCACCGCACCCGGGCCATCGTCCTCGTTTCGCCCGGAAACCCCACGGGCGCCATCGTTCCCCGGTCGACCATCGAAGGTTTCTACGACCTCGCCCAGTCCCACGGCATCGCGCTGGTGCTCGACGAGACCTACCGGAACTTCCGCGGCACCGACGACCCGTCGCATCAGCTCTACCTCCGCCCCGACTGGACGCAGACGCTCGTCACCCTGCACAGCTTCTCCAAGGACCTCGCCATACCCGGCTATCGGGTGGGAGCAATCGTCGCCGGGCCCGAGGTGTTGGCCGAAGCCCTCAAAATCCTCGACTGCGTGGCGATCTGCGCGCCTCGCATCGGTCAGGAAGCAGCACTTACCGGGCTTTTGGCCGCGGGTGATTGGCGACGGGCGCAGGCCTCACGGATCGGTACCCGCCTCGCCTCGTTCCGGTCGGCCATGGCCGACCAGCCCGGCGGTTTCCAACTCGCGGCATCGGGTGCCTTCTTCGGATGGGTGCACCACCCGTTCACCGGTCAGTCGGCCGATGCTGTCGTCGAACGGCTCATCCTGGACCACGACATCCTCGCCATCCCCGGCACCGCGTTCACCCCCACCGACGACGGTTGGCTGCGGTTCAGCTTCGCCAACCTCGATCCCGAGGACTTCGACCTGCTGGCGCAACGTCTGCGGGCTGCGGGCCGTTGACGTTCAACCGGGCTTCCGGGCCCGCCACAACGTCATCCCATCGTGGGCTGGTTCGTCCAGTGCCGGTCCGTCCAGTACTTCTTCGACCAGTGCCTCTTCAACCAGTCTGCCTGTTCAACCAGCGCCGGCTCGGCGCCGCCGGGAAGGAGGCGGGCGACCGAGGCCGCTGCTCCGTTGGCTCCCATCGGGCTCCACGGGGAACCTGGCGGGGCGAGTACTTCGAGCGCCAGCGTCGACCGGACTCGATCGAGTACACCGATGGTCTCGGCGTCGGTGAGCGTGCAGACGCTGTAGACGAGCGTGCCGCCCGGTGCCAGGAGCCCGTAGGCCGACTCGACCAATGCCACCTGGAGGTCGGCCAACCGGCCGGGAGCGGCGGCATCGATGCGCCACCGGGCATCGGGGCGGCGGCGGAGGCTGCCAAGACCCGAGCACGGGGCGTCGATCAGAATCCGATCGAACGTTCCGGCCGCAAACGGGGCCGAACGTCCGTCGGCGACGAGCACGGGCACCCTGGTTCCGGTCGATGTCGCGTTGCGAGCAATGAGTCGAGCCCGGTTCGGTCGGAGGTCGGATGCGACGACGCGAGCCCCAAGTGCCGCAAGCGCAGTGGCTTTGCCACCCGGAGCTGCACAGACATCGAGGACCAAGTCGCCGTGGCGCACACCAACTGCGTCGACAACCAGCTGCGATGCCGGGTCCTGGATATAGCCATCGTCCCGGGTGTGCACGTCTGCGGGCCGGTTCATCGCCTCCAACGCGGCGAGTGCCGCGGTCGCGCCGAGCGTTTCGCTGAGCGAGGCGACGATCCAGTCGGGATAGCTCAGCCTGGTGGCATCATCGGGCCAGGCGACGTCGGAGGTGGCGACCCGCCGGAGCACGGCGTTGACAACACTGCGGCCGCGTCCCTTCACCGCTCCGACCGTCGCCGCCACCGCAGCGTGGGCCGGTGTGTGCATGAAGTGCAGTTGGTAGGCGCCGACGCGGAGGGCCGAGCGCACCGCGGGTTCGACCTCGTCGAGCACGAAACGATCGACCAGGAAGTCGCAGGCACGCTGCATGCGAGTGGTGCCGTAGACCAGTTCGGTGACGAGGCCTCGGTCACGCGGCTCGAGCGTGGACCGCTCCAGAAGCGAGGGGAGCACCAAATTGGCGTAGGCCCCCTCGTCGGACACGCGGGTGAGCGCCTGGATCGCCAGCTTGCGGGCGGCGACCCCGGCGGTCGGCATCGGGGCGCGGGCCACGACTAGACCAACCGATCGTCGGCGGAGGGACGGGCACCGTTGAGCCACGCAGCTGCGGTCATCCGTTGCTTGCCTTCGGGTTGCACCTCGCCGAGGAGTAGTCCGCCGCTCCCGGTGCCGAGGACACCATCGCGGATCGCCCCTGGGGGGATGGCTGCGTCACCGGGAGCAGCCGCGACGATCTCTGCGGACCACACCCGCAGTCGCTTGCCCCGGAACTCGGCCCAGGCTCCGCCGAGTCGAATGACGCGGTCGAGGACGACGGCCGGTTCCGAGGGGTCGAGCCGGAGCTCCGATGGCTCGATCTTGGATGCGTACACGGGCTCGCCCTGTTGGGGCCTCGCTTCACCGAGTCCGCTGGTGAGTGCCTCGAGGAGCAAGCCGGTGCCGATGCCGACCAGCTCCGAACGCAGCGAATCCAAGGTATCGGTAGGGGAAATCGCGTGTTCAACGACCCGATACACCCCACCCTCGTCGAGTCCTTCGGCTACCTCCATGAGGCAGACACCGGTTGTGGCATCGCCTTCGAGGAGCGCCCGTTCGACCGGGGCGGCCCCTCGCCACCTCGGGAGCAGCGAGAAATGCAGGTTGACCATGGCCAAACGCTCGAGCACGTCCCGCTTGATCAGGCGACCATACGCGACGACCACGCCGAGATCGCTGTCGGTCTCGGCCGCGTCCGCCGTCCGGTCCGACACGTCGAGACCGAGTTCGAGCGCTGCAGCCTTCACCGGAGACGGCGACCGGCCCGATCCCCGCCCGCGCCGCTTGTCGGGCTGGGAGATGACCAGCGGAATCTCGAAGCCGGCGGCATGCAGCGCACGGAGCGTCGGAACGGCAACCTCGGGCGTCCCGAGATAGACGACACGCCTGACGTGGGCCGGCGGTTGCGCGAGCGCGCGATCAGAGGTCATGAAACGGGCGACCTTCAGGGAAGGCTGAGGCCGCGCCGCTTCTTGCGGGGCGCCACCAGTTCAGCGTCGTCGAGATCCGCCGGCTTCAGCAGATTCTCGCGGAGGGTCTTCAAGGCTTGTTTGCGGGTGTCCTCGTCGAGGCGGTCGACCAGGAGGATGCCGTCGAGGTGATCGAGCTCATGCTGATACAACCGTGCTTCGAGTTCGTCGGCCTCGATGGAGACCTCGTTGCCATCGAGGTCGTACCCGGTGATGTGGACGAGCTTCGGTCGGACGATCTCCCACGAGAGCCCCGGAACCGATAGGCAGCCTTCCTCGTAGACCCACTCGCCGTCGGACTCCTGGATGACGGGGTTGATGAGCACACGGGGATCGTCACCCAAGTCGTAGACGAAGAAGCGCTTGGCTACGCCGACCTGCGGAGCGGCCAGGCCCAGCCCGGGCTCGGCGTACATGGTGTCGAGCATGTCCGCGGCCAGCTTCGCCAGCTGACCGTCGATGTCGGTGACGTCGTCGGCGATCTTGCGGAGCACAGGGTCTCCAATGATGCGGACCTGAAAAGGCGAAGCCATGGCCTTGCAGGGTAGCGGGCCGGTTTCCCCGGACCGCTCGCCGGTGCACCCCACGCGTGCAGGTCGGCTCGTTTGCGTGCACACTCGGGGCACCTCATGAACCACTACTTCACCAGCAATCCATCGGTTTCGTCGGAGCGGCGCACCATCGACCTCGTGCTGCCCGATGTCAGCCTGCGCCTGACCACCGACCGCGGCATGTTCAGCGCCGATCGAGTGGACGCCGGCTCCAAACTCCTCCTCCTCGACGGCCCGCCGCCGGTGACGGGCGACCGGGTCCTGGTCGATGTCGGCGCCGGATACGGCCCGCTTGCGCTCACGCTGGCCGCCCGCAATCCCGAGGCCACGGTGTGGGCGATCGAGGTCAATGAACGAGCCCGGGATCTCTGCGAGGAGAACGCGGCGGCGAATGGCCTGACCAACGTCAGGGTCGCGGGGCCCGAGGACGTCCCCCAGGACCTCGTGGTCGACCGGATCTGGTCCAACCCTCCGATCAGAATCGGGAAAGCGGCACTTCACGAACTGCTCGACACCTGGCTCGGGCGACTCAGCCCCGGCGGATCTGCCCACCTGGTCGTGCAGAAGCACCTCGGTGCTGACAGTCTCGCCGCCCGGCTCGGGGCACAGGGCTGGCTGGTGCATCGGCGGGCTTCGAAGAAGGCGTTTCGTCTGCTCGATGTCCGCCGCCCCCATGAAACCGACGAGGTCGCCCGATGAGCCGATCGTTGAACCCCACGGAACTCAAGCGATTGCACCGGGAATGGCGACGTCGATCCGACCTCGAGGTGGCCCTCATCCTGGACGGGGTGCAGAACCCGTTCAACGTCGGCTCGCTGTTTCGCTCGGCCGCCGCGTATCGAGCGACCCACCTGTGGCTCGTTCCGCCGACACCCGACCCCACCACGGCCAAGGTGGCCAAGACCGCGCTGGGTTGCGAGCGCTTGGTGACGTGGTCGGTCGCCCCCGATGGACCGAGTGCGGTGGCTGCGGCCAAGGCCGCCGGTCTGGTCACCATTGCCATCGAACTGACCGACGACGCCGCCCCGCTCTTCGATCTCGACGTTGGCCCGAAGGTCGCCCTGGTCCTGGGTCACGAAGATCGGGGCGTCCACCGGGAGACCCTGGCGGCTGTCGACCATGTGGCCTTCCTCCCCCAGATCGGCAAGGTCGGGTCGCTCAACGTCGCACAGGCCGGCACGGTCGGGCTGTATGAACTCGCCCGCCAGCGCTGGCAGGCGGGGACCGCCGGGGCGAGTTAGTCCGCGGCGCTGCCCCGCCTGTCGTCGCCTCGGTCTTCATCACCGTCGTCCTCACCCGGTTGGTCGTCTGGTCGAGGTCCGCGGAGGGTGTCGCGAGGGTGTCGCGACAGTGCTGTTCGTGGGTTCTGGCCTCGTCGACGCCGGCCTGCACGAGTTTGGCCAGAAGGTGCTCCCCCACCTTGCCTGCCGGTGCCAGGGCCAATCCCATGGCGACACCATCGAGCGGCACCAGTTCTTGGGGAACCCAAGCTCCCCCGTCTCGGTAGCCCTCCATCGAGCCACCGAAACCACCCACCTGCAGCTGCGGCCCCTCCCCCTCCAGGTAGTTGGTTCCGTAGGCCCAGTTGACGGCGGAGAAGTCGTTCAGCGGAAGGTCGTGCAGGAGCTTGAAGGGTCGAAAGTCCGGCAGATAGCCCGAGAGCAACGACACCACGACCTCGAAGTTCTCGGCATCGATGTCCTCACCGACGACGAACGGTCCTCCGTCGGGACCACGTACGTGGACCGTCGGGACGCCGTGGTCGTCGACCGACACGCAGTCGACCGGCCGGGCATGGGATGACGGCAGAGAGATGTGGGCTCCGTGCGCGGCAAAGACCGGCGCAACGGCGTTCCACACCTCGATGGGCCGAGCATCGATGGACAGGGCCCTGGCCGCGTCGGAAAAGCCGAGATCGACCAGGAGACGCCCCGTTCTGCGATTCAGATGGTCCTCGCTGTCCTGGAGGTTGTGATAGGCCGCGAGCGAGAGCACCGCATCGTCCGGACCCTCCGACTCCAGGCTCGGCCGGCGCTGCAGGGCGAGACCGAACTCGCGGTCGCTCTCCCGACGCAGTCCCTGGAGCTCGTCGGCGTGGGCCGACAGGATCCGTTGCACCTCCCGGAGATGGTCGGGGACCCGACCAAGGTCCTGAACCCAGCCGTCGATCAACGCGCGGAGGGCGTCGGCGGTTCGTCCGGAGAGGTCGCTTCGCTCGGTCTGCCACATCGCCGCCCGGGCCGAACCGAGGAGTGACTGATAGGCGTCGGCCGACCGGGAGAACAGCATCGCTGCCAGGTCGAAGGTTTCGGGCCGCTCGCGGATCGGCTCTTCATCGATGCCGAACGCCGGGCCCAACAACGCCGCCCAGCCTGTCACGGCCGCGCCTCGGCTCCGATGTTGCGGTTGGATCCCAGGGCAAGTTGGGCCAGGCCCTCGTCGGTGGTGGCGAACGTCAGGACGATGACGTCGAGCGCGCCGATCAGCTGATCGAGGTCGGTACGCGCGTGCTGATTGGCGGTATTGACCAGCTCGCCGATGCCATCGAGGATCGTCGTGAGTCGTGACCCACCCACGATCCGGGGAGCGTCGACCGACGGTAGGGACGTCGCCTCGCTCAGGACGCGTTCGAGGCTGCGGCGGGTTTCGACCAGGGCGGCGAACGAGAACCGCACCGTTCGCACCGAGTTCATGCCGCTCCCGTCGTTCACGCTGCGCCCTCGGAAGTGCCGGCCGGTACGGCGGCAAGCGGGGGAACCGGGGGCCGCGGCTTCTGATGCTCGGCGAGCTGGCGGGCGGCCCACGCATGGTGGGCTCGTTGGAGGTGGGCCGGGAGGCGGTCGACCTGGCGAATGTTGAGCGAGTCGAGCCGACGGCGAGCAAACAGGGTGTCGCCCTGGAGCCGGGTGGCCCGAAAGCGCCCTGTCCGTTCGATCGCCCGCCAGAACGGGCTGTTCTTCCCTCCTCGGATGCCGACCCCGAGCTCGCGGGCCCAGGCTTCGGGTTCGAAGGAGAACCCGTCAGGGGCGAGATCGAGACCGGTGGCCAACCGCCGAAGCAACAGGGTGGCGGACGGCCCCAGGATCGACACCCAGAACCGCTCGACGTAGGGGCTGCGTGGATCATGACCAAGCCGATCGAGGATCTCGTCGGGCCACGCCACCACCCGCAGCTCGGCGAACGGGAACTCGATCACACGGGGCGCGGGGGCTGCTGCACCGGCGCTCGAGGGGACCGCAGGTACTGGTTCCACTGTCCCTGCTTCGACCGTCCTTCCTTCGTCAGTCCTTGCCTCAGTGGCGGGAACCTGCGGGTGATGATCGGTCATGCTTGGGCCTTTCTGGCTTACGTTGAAGTGTTTTGACTGCTTCGAGTCCTAGTAAACGTAAATAACAGTAATTAACCTGTCAATAGACAAACTGAAAGTCTTTTATGATCGATGGATTTGCGACACGGTTGGTCGCGGGGCCGCGGGCTCCGATACGGTCCGGTTCGTGACCAACCCGGCATCTCCCAACCAGGTCCTGTTCGAACCGATCATCGAACAGTTGCTTGCCCAGATGGCCACCGGGGGTCCGCTTCGCGCCGAAGGCGGCGTCTTCCCGGCGAGCCACTACGCCGACCCAGTCCACCTGGAGGTCGAGCGCAGACACCTGTTTTCCCACCTCCCCCAGGTCGTTGCCCTGTCGTGCGACCTCCCTGGCCCCTCGACCCAGGTCGTTCGCGATCGCCTGGGTCTCCCCGTGGTGCTCACCCGCGACGAAGCCGGCCAGGTCCACGCCCTCGCCAACGTCTGCGCGCACCGCGGAGCTCAGGTTGCCGGCGACCCAGGTGACAGAGCTCAGGTTGCCGGCGACCCAGGTGACCGAGCTCAGGTTGCCGGCGACCCAGGTGACGGCCCGGCACAGCATCTGTGCGGGAGGCGGATGACGTGTCCGTATCACGGCTGGACCTACGGACTCGACGGGACGCTCGTCGGATTACCCGACGCTGCGTCGTTCCCCCAGTTCACGACCCCGCAGCCAGGGATGCGCCCGCTGCCGGTGCACGAGGCGGCCGGCCTGATCTGGGTGGTTCCCTCGCTGACCGGCGGATCGGCCGATCCCTTGCTCGGAGCGCTTGCCGACGAGATCGATGCCTACGGGGCGATCGATCATCATCATTGGCGCAGCCATCGTTTCGACCTCGGCCTCAACTGGAAGCTCGTGATCGACACGTTCCTCGAGGGCTATCACTTCTCGACGCTGCATCGCACGACGGTCGGACCGCTCTTCGTCGCCAACCTCGCAGCGGTGGAAACCTTCGGATCCCACGTGCGCGAGGTCTTGCCCCGCCGGTCACTGGCCGAGCTCGCGGATTCGCCGCGCGAGACCTGGGATCTCGTTCCGCACAGTGCACTGGTCTACGTGCTGTTCCCCAACACGGTGTTCGTCGTGCAGATCGACCACCTCGAGACCTGGCGGGTCTACCCCGATCCGACCGATCCGGGCCGATCGATCGTCGACCTCGACTTCTACGTCCCCGAGCTACCGGTCACCGACTCGGCACTTCGGCACTGGGAACGCAATTGGAAGCTCACGATCGACACCGTGATCAACGAGGACTTCGCGGCGATGGCCGGGGTACAACGTGGCCTGTCGTCGGGGGTGCTCGACTCGATCACGGCGGGAGCGAACGAGCCCGCTCTCGCTGCGTTCCACCGCGCCCTCCTGGCCAACCCGGGCTGAACCGGTCAGGCGTCGTACAGCCCCTTCTGCCACGCCTCGACGATGTTGAACTTCTGCACCTTGCCCGATGGCGTCAGCGGGAACGCGTCCACGTGGTACCAGGTCCTCGGCGTCTTGTGGGGCGCGAGGTGCTCTCGTAGGAACGCGTGCAGTTCGGCATCAGATGCCGGATCGGCAGGGTCGGCGTCACGAATGAAGGCGGCGACGATCTCGCCCCATTTCTCGTCCGGCAGACCACAGACCGCAACGTCGGCAACCTTGGGGTGGGTGAAGAGAATCTCCTCGATCTCGCGGGGGTAGATGTTCTCACCACCCCGGATGATCATGTCCTTGAGCCGGCCGGTGATCGTCGTGTATCCCCGCTCGTCCATGGTGACGAGGTCACCCGTGTGCAACCAACCGTCGTCATCGATGGTTTCGGCCGTCTTGTCCGGCATCTCGAAGTATCCGAGCATGACCAGGTAGCCGCGGGTGCAGAGTTCCCCGGGAACTCCGACGGGCACCACCTCACCGGTGTCGGGATCGATGACCTTCAACTCGGTTTGCGGCAAGGCCGGCCCGAGGGTGTTCGATTTGTCGCTCGGCGAATCGTCGGGCTTCATCAAGGTGATTCCGGGCGATGCCTCGGTCTGCCCGTAGATGATCGAGAACCCGACGCCGAGCGTGTCCTCGATCCGGCGGACCAGCTCGGCCGGCACCGTCGACCCGCCGGAGCAGACGGTCGTGAGCGACGAGAGATCACGCCGGGCGAAGTCGGGATGTTCCATCATGGCGATGAGCATGGTGGGGACGGCCAAGGTGTGCGTGCCCCCGTAGGTCTCGATCAGCTCGAGCATCGTTGCCGGGTCGAAGACCTCGAGATTGACCAGCGCAGCCTGCTGCTGGACTGCGGCCAGCACCCCCACCACGCAGCCACCGGTGTGAAACAGCGGCATCGGATTGATGTAGACCCCGCCGGGCTCGAGCCCCAACCGTTCGGCAACGTACCGCCCGTTGTTGGTGATCCCCCGATGGTGCAGGTACGCGCCTTTGGGGAATCCCGTCGTGCCGGAGGTGTACTGGATCTGGACGGGGTCGTCGGGCGAGACGTCCGGAAGCACCTGGTCTGCGGGTGCCGATGCCAGGAACTCGTCGAACTGGTCGAATCGGACGACTTCGCGCAACAACGGCAAGTCGGGGAGGACGGCATCGAGATGCCCCTGCAGTGAGTTCCCGCGGTGCGCCGGCAGGTAGAAGATGCCCGACGCCTTCGACTGTTCGAGGACGTAGCGGAGCTCTTGTGCCTGGAAGGCGGGGTTGACGGTGACGAGCACCACGCCGGCGAGGGCGCATCCGTATTCCATCATCACCCACTCGGGAATGTTGGGGGCCCAGACCGCGACGCGTTCGCCTTTCTCGAAGCGGGATGCCAGGGCGCGGGCCACGGTCTCGGAGTCACGCAACAGCTCGGCAAAGGTCCAGGCCCGCCGAGCGGCAACGTCGGCAATGCCTTCGACGAGCGCCAGGCCGTCGGGCCGGAGGGCGGCCGCCTCTCGCAGAATGGATCCGACGGTCGTGTCGAGAACCGGTGAGGACGTATCGGCAGGCAGAAGGGACTCGGTCAGCGTCATCCCTCCACTTTCGGCGAAAACCCCGATGCTCGCCACTCCAGATCAGATGCGAGGCGGGTCGACCGCGACGCGGACCCGTTGCTTGGGACGGTGGACGAACGAACCGGCGAAGCCGAGCGCGTCAGCCAGCAACTCGGCAGTCGTTGCCCGCACCAGGTAGTGGCCGTCGGTTCTCGGGCCGAGCACGTCGACCTCGGAACGCCAACGATCATCGGATCGCAGTGGCTCGACGAAGGCGTCCGCCCCGGCGCCACTGACCTCGGCGAGCGACGTGAACGGCGGCAGTGCGAGCGAACGGCGAAGCGCCCGCTCGGCCTCGGCGAATCGTGAGGGGTCGGCACGAACTGCGGCCTCCAGCACCCGATGGTCGGGACTGCGGGTCTGCACCAGCAGACGCCCTCCGTCACTCTGGCCGTCGCGACCGCCCAGCACTCTGGCCGCCAACACCAGCAGCGCCATGGCCTGCTCGGCAGCACGGAATCGCGGAGCAAGCAATTCCTGATCGAAATCGAGGAAGACGACGAGGTCAGCTCGATTCACCCGGTGAAGGACCGCTTCGGTACCGACGATGATGCGGTGCTGCTCGATGACGTCGAGGGAGGTCTCGGCGGTCAGTTCGCCCACTGGCTCCCCGACCAAGGCCTCCAACTCCTCCCGGGCCCGGTCGACACCCAGCCGAAGCCGCTTCAGTTTCGTTGCGCCACAGAGGGCACACACCTTCGGTCGACGTTCGCCGGTCGAGGCGATCAGCTCACCACCGACCTCGGACATGACCCGCTCGCCGTCGAGCGTTCGGACCAGTTCTCCGCAGGTGGCGCAGGCCAGCAGTTGCGCCCGGCCCTTGCGATTGAGGACGGCGAGCACCCGTCCCTCGCTGTTCGTCGACCGTATCGCAGCGGCGAGCGCTGACGAAAAGGGGCCCGGCGTTCCCGGATCCTCGCTCCTCCGGTCGATGATCTCCACCCTGGGCCACGAGGCACGCTCGGCGGTTCGTGACGTGGCCAGGGTGCGGTCGGCGACCGCAAGCGCTTCGAGCGTGGGCGCCGGCGACACCAGGACGCACGGGATGCCCAGGCGGCGGGCCCGTTCGACGGCCACCGTGCGTGCGTGCCAGGTGGGATTGCGTTCTTCTTGCAGTCGCTCGTCGTGTTCGTCCAGGACCACGATCGACGTCAGGTTCGGGACCGTCGCCCATACGGCCGAACGGGCACCCGTGACCAGCCCGCCACGAGCGGCTTCGGCCCAGTCTCTGCCGGCCAACGAGACCCGACCGCCTGCTCGACGGAAGCGACCACCGAGGTGACGCGCCTCGCCCACGTCGGGCACGACCACCAACGCGTTCCCGACCGACGCCGCGAGGTCGAACGCGGGGAACAGGTCGATCCCAGGGCCGATTCGAAGCACCGAGACGTCGGTACCACGCAACGCCTCGGCCATCACCTGGCGGAACTCGAGCTCAGGACTCCCTGCGGGGTCCGGTTGCAGGCGGACTCGTTGGGGGCCATCGACGGGCGGTCCGACGCTGCGGACCATTCGGTCCGGCGACGCCGACTTCAGCACCGCCGCGGTTCGCCCGTGCCAGCGATGCGCGGCCCATTGGGCCAACCCGACCACCTCTGCGGAGGGCCCGACCGAGGAGAGCGACCGCAGCTCACGCATCGTGATCCCGGGGACGGCATCGACATCGAGCGCAACGACCCAACCCGCGACCCGCCGCCCATGGAGGTCGAAGCGGACCAGCGAGCCGACCGCGACGGAATCGGACCACTGGACCGGAACGAGGTAGTCGAAGACCTTGTCGAGTCCTGAGACATCGGGCTGGACTCGAGCCACCCGCTGCGTCGCTGCGGGTTCGGGTGGTTCGAGCTCGGTCAGGGCTGTGGCTGGGTCAGGGCGGTGGCTGAGTCAGGGATGACGGGATCAGAGACCGAGGGCCGACTTCACGTCGTCGACCTTGTCGGTGCGCTCCCAGGTGAACGACACCCCGTCGTTGCGGCCGAAATGGCCGTAGGCGGCGGTACGAGCGTAGATCGGGCGGCGGAGGTCGAGCGTGTCGAGGATGGCACCGGGCCGAAGATCGAAGACGTCGTTGACGCAGGCCGCGATGGCGGCGGGGTCGACGTGCTCGCTCCCGAAGGTCTCGACCATGACCGAAACCGGGCGGGCGACGCCGATGGCGTACGCAACCTGGACCTCACAGCGATCGGCTGCTCCGGCGGCAACGAGGTTCTTGGCCACCCAGCGCGTTGCGTAGGCGGCGGACCGGTCGACCTTCGAGGGGTCCTTGCCCGAGAAGGCGCCGCCACCGTGACGGGCCCAGCCGCCGTAGGTGTCGACAATGATCTTGCGTCCGGTGAGGCCGGCGTCACCGACCGGGCCACCGATGACGAACCGGCCGGTCGGGTTCACCAGCACCTCGTAGTCGTCGTTTGCGAACTGCTCGGGGATGACCGGGCGAATCACGTGTTCGATGAGGTCGGGCCGGATCATGGTGTCGCGGTCGATGCCATCGTCATGCTGGGTCGAGACCAGCACGGTCCGCAGACGCACCGCCTTGCCGTTCTCGTAGTCGAACGTGACCTGGGTCTTGCCGTCCGGACGGAGGTACGGCACGGTCCCGGCTCGCCGCACTTCGGCGAGGCGCTCGGCCATGCGGTGCGCGGTGTGAATGGGCAGGGGCATCATGGCTTCGGTCTCGTTGGTGGCGAAGCCGAACATCATGCCCTGGTCGCCGGCGCCCTGTTCGTCGTAGGTGTCTCCGGTCGCGCCGCTGTACCGAACTTCTTCGGACTTGTCGACGCCTTGCGCGATGTCCGGTGATTGTTCGTCGATGGCCACCATGACGCCGCACGTGCTGCCGTCGAAGCCGTAGCTCTCCTTGTCGTACCCGATGCGGGTGATGGTGCGGCGCACCACCGAGGGGATGTCGACGTAGGCCGTGGTGCTGATCTCTCCGGCAACGATCGCCAGGCCCGTTGTGACCAGCGTTTCGCAGGCCACACGGCTCATCGGGTCTTGTTCGAGGATTGCGTCGAGGATGCTGTCCGAGATCTGGTCGGCCATCTTGTCGGGATGACCTTCGGTGACCGATTCGGAGGTGAAGGTGAAGTGTTCGCTCAACGGTTGCTCGCTTTGCTCAGGATGACAATAGGAGTCTTGACAGAGGAATCTGGGAAGGACGAATCTAGGCGGTGGCGTTGGGCAGCGGCGGGTTTGGCAGCCGGAGTTCTGGCAGTAGCGCTTCCGCAGCGTCCAGCACGGCGGAGGCGATGGCTTCCTTGCTCTGAAGTGCGACCTCCACCGCGCTGCCATCGGCCCGGTGGATGGTCACCGCATTCGTCTCATGACCAAAGCCCACGCCCGGCGCAGAGACATCGTTGGCCACGATCAGATCGGCATTCTTGCGGTGGAGTTTGGCTTGGGCGTTCGTCGAGAGGTCCTGGGTCTCGGCCGCAAAGCCGACGAGCACTTGGCCATCGGGCTTGGCCGTCCCCAGCCCGGCGAGGATGTCGACGGTTGGCTCGAGGAGGATTTGAGGGACACCGTGGCCCTTCTTGATCTTCTGGTCGGCAACCGCCATCGGACGAAAATCCGCGACCGCTGCGGACATGACGACGATGTCGGCTGCGGGGGCGACCTCGACCACGGCGTGTTCCATTTCGGCTGCCGTGGAGACCAGGATCACCTCGATGCCCGGAGGGGTCGCGAGTTCGACGGTCGACACCAAGGTCACCATCGCGCCCCTGCGGTTGGCCTCTCGCGCGATCGCGTAGCCTTGCTTGCCGCTTGATCGGTTGCCGATGTAGCGCACAGGATCGATCGGCTCCCGGGTGCCACCAGCCGTCACCAGCACCCTCCGACCGGCCAACGTGAGCGCCGGGGGCGCGAGTACCTCGCACACCCTGGCGACGACGGTTTCCGGCGACGCAAGCCGACCTTTGCCGATGTCGCCACCAGCCAGACGACCCTCTTCGGGAGGCACGATGTGGACGCCCCGGGAAGTGAGGACCTCGAGGTTCTCCTGAACGGCGGCGTGCTCCCACATTTCGGTGTGCATCGCCGGACAGACGATGACGGGCGCCACGGTGGCAATGAGCGTCGCCGAGAGAAGGTCGGCCGAGCGACCCATCCGGTAATCGGCCAGGATCCGAGCAGTCGCAGGACAGACCACGATGAGGTCGGCCGACTGGCCCAGCGTCGTGTGCGGAATGGGGTCGGCGTCATCCCACAGGCTGGTCTTGACCCGCTCGGACCCGAGCGCGGTGAAGGTCGTGGGACCCACCATGTTCAGGGCGGCATCGGTCAGGACCGGGGTGACGTGCGCGCCGAGATCGACCAGTCGCCGTAGAACCTCGATGGACTTATAGGCGGCGATGCCGCCGGTGACGCCGAGGACGATGCGCTTGCCCACGAGAATCGGCGTCGCAACCGATTCGGCCACAGCGGTGCCGATCAGGCAGCAGGATCGGCCGGGGCGTCATCCGCCTCGACTTCAGGCTCAGGATGCACGGGCACGATCTTGCCGGCGGCGATCTCCTCGAACGCGATGGAAAGCGGCTTGCGGGCGACCGAGGTGACCTGCGGCGGCACCTTGGCGCCAAGACCGTCACCCAACTGGCCGAAGTAGGCATTGATTTCCCGAGCCCGTGTGGACGCCAGGGTACACAACCCGAATTTGGAGCCGGCAGCCTCCATGAGGCCTTCGACCTCGGGGCTCATCATCGTGTCGTACTTTTCAGCCATTCGGCCGAGTATACGCCGAGCCGACGGCTTGGCCGCGGCTCGACTCGCTTCGGCGACCTCGACGGGAGTGTTGGATGACCCGGTAGATGTCCTCGGCGCATTCGGCGATGTCGATGTTCGTCAAGACATGGGCGCCGAGTTCGGCCCCGGCATCGGCCTCTTCGCGGGCTTTGGCCAAGCGTTCGGTCACCTTGTGTTCGGGGTCTCCCCGGCGACGAAGTCGAGCTTCCTGCTCGGCCGACGACGGCGCCTGGAGAAAAATGAGGACGGCCTGAGGATTCTGGGCGACCACCTGCCGAGCGCCTTGGACGTCGATCTCGAGGATGAGGTCTTGGCCCTCCGGCGCCTCGGGATTGGGGGTGCCATAGAGGTTGCCGAGGAACTCTGCGTACTCGAGGAACCCTCCGGCACCGATCCGTTCGCGAAACGTCGCCTCGTCGACGAAGACGTACGCGTCGTCAGCCTCACCTGGCCGCTGCGGTCGGGTGGTCCAGGAGCGGCTCAGCCAGAGGTCGGGGTGCGCATCCATGAGCGCGGACACGACGGTTCCCTTACCGACGCCGCCCGGTCCGGAGATGACAACCACCAACGGCGGTCGATCCTCGGCCTCGGACCGTTCCGGCGGGCCTTCGCTCAGGAGAACTCCTCCAGGAGCTTCTCTCGCTGTTGAGGGCCGAGACCGGACAGGCGGCGCGACTCGGCGATGCCGAGCTCGCCCATCTTGCGCCGGGCGGTGACCTTGCCGACTCCAGGCAGTGACTCGAGCACCGCAAGGACCTTGATCTTGGCCACGACGATGTCCTCGTCGGCCTGGGCCAACAGCTCGGTGAGGGTGAGCGAGCCCATCTTGAGGCGGGCCTTGATCTCGGCGCGTATCCGTCGAGCTTCGGCCGCCTTCGCCAACGCAGCTCGCCTCTGCTCGTCGGTCAACTGGGGTGGGTTAGGCATGACTTGGAGACTAACCGAAAAGCCGCGGGCTCAACCGAGTTCCCCAAAGAGCGACGCCGCCGCGGCCGCGGGGTCGTCGGCCAACGTCACTGCTCGGCCGATGACGAGCAGGTCAGCGCCCTCGGCCAGGGCAATCGCCGGCGTCACCGCCTTCGGTTGGTCGTGGCGTTCCGCGCCTGCAGCCCGGATGCCCGGCACGACCCGCATCGTTCGCGGTGCCATCTGACGAACGTCGACCAGGTCGGAGGCGGCGCAGACCACTCCCCCGCAGCCCGCCTCGACGGCCACCCTCAGCCGGTTGGGGACAATGTGGGCCGGCGCGTCGGCGTCGCTCGTCGAGCACGGTGATTCCCAACGCGGTCGGTGTGGGCATTCCGGCCCGGTGCGCGCTCTCGAGAAAGCCCTCGACCCCGGCACGGAGCATCGCAGGGCCCCCACTGGCGTGCATCGTGAGGTACGTGACTCCCAACGCGCCCGCCACGCCGGCCGACTTGCGGACCGTCGTGGGAATGTCATGCAGCTTGAGATCGAGGAAGACGTCGTAGCCGAGATCGAGCATGGCGTTGATGGCATCGGGACCTGCGGCGGTGAACAGCTCGAGTCCGATCTTGGCCACACCGAACCACGGCCGCAGTTGGCGCGCAAGGCGGTTCGCTTCGACCAGGTCGTCGACGTCGAGAGCGAGCGCCATCCGGTCACGAAGGTCGGGGGCGAGACCCGATGCGGTCCCGCCGGGAGTGCCGGCGCTGGGAGTGGTGGTCGTACTGTCTGCAGTGCCGGATTCCGCCATCGAGAGAGTCCTTCTGTTCGGGTCGCGTTTTTCATTCGCTGATTGGGATCGTTGATTGGATCGCTGGTCAGAGGAGCGCTGCGCCGATCAGCTCAGCGACCCGAGAAACCCCTTGTCTAGCGCACCAGTCAGCGAGTTCGGTGGTTATCCGGGTGCACGCTCTGGGGTCGGCCAACGTGGCAGTGCCGATCTGTACTGCGCTGGCTCCGACCAGAAGGAACTCGACGACATCCTCGGCGCACGTTGCCCCGCCGGCGCCGATGATGGGTAAGTCAGGGTGCGCGGCGTGCACCGTGTGCACGGCTCGCACCGCCAAGGGGTGAATGGCGGGTCCCGAGACGCCACCGCCGCTTCCGGGTCCGCTCACGCTGCCGAGCCGTGCGCGTCGTGATGACAGGGTCGATGCTCAAGCCGAACCAGGTATTGGCAACAGTCACTGCTTCGGCACCGCCGAGTCTTGCCGCCTCGGCAATACCGGGTAGGCCGGTTCCGACGTTCGGGCTCAGCTTGGCCCAACGAGGTCGGCCCGCCGAGGCCGTCGCCGCCAGGACGGCGCGGGTCGTCGTCGAGTTGTGGGCGAACAACTCGTTGCCGGCCTCGGTGTTGGGGCACGAGATGTTGACTTCGACGGCGACGACGGTGTCTGACGTCGACGACAGTGCCTCGGCGGCGCGGGCGTAGTCGCCGATGGTCTTGCCCCAGATCGACGCCACAACCCGCGCTCCGCTCGCCTCGAGCAGCGGGAGATCTTGCTCGATCCATGCGGCGACCCCGTTTCCCTGAAGTCCGACGGAGTTGATCATCCCGGACGGCGTCTGGTGCACGCGAACTGCGGGGTTGCCCTCCCATGCAAAGGGGGCGAGCGACTTCACCACGACCGCGCCCAACGTCCCGAGATCCATGAAGGCCGCCAGCTCGGCGCCGTGACCAGCGGTACCCGAGGCCGTCATGATCGGGGTCGGAAGCGTGACGCTCCCGACCGTCGTGCGGAGGTCGGGTACCGGCGGGAAGGACACGGCAGTTCAGTCCTCGGTGGAGGGTCGGCTCGTTGCCTGGGCCAACTCCCTGCCGGCGCGGTGAATCTCCTGGAGCGAGCGCACCTGGAAGTCCTGGCGTTCCCAGATGGTGAGTCCCCGAGCCGCGGCCAGAGCAGCGGCGACGGTGGTCATGAGCGGCACCCCCGTCTGAGCTGCCGCAGTTCGGATGTAGGAGCCGTCGGCCCGGGCGCCCCGACCCCGAGGGGTGTTGATGACCAGGTCGATGCTGCCCTCCTCGATGAGGGTCACCGCCGTTCTTCCACCCTCGTCGATACGGGCCGCGATCTCGGCAACGTCGATGCCGGCCTCCGCCAAGGCCCGAGCCGTACCGGCAGTGGCGACGAACGCAAACCCGAGCTCGGAGAGAAGCCGAGCGACGTCCATGCCGGGATCCTTGTCGCGGTCGGCGAGCGACAGGAAGACCCGACCGGTGCGGTCACCGCGGCCGAGCAGTGTCGTCCCGGCCGCGAGCTGGCTCTTCACGAAGGCCAAGCCCGGCTCGGAGTCGATGCCCATGACCTCTCCGGTCGAGCGCATCTCGGGGCCGAGCAGGGCGTCCGATTCGGGGAACCGGTTGAAGGGAAGGACCGCCTCCTTCACCGACCAGTGGCCCCGGATGGGCTCGGCGGGTAGGAGGCCTTCGGCCCGAAGTTCGGCCAGGCTCGCCCCCGCCATGACCCGGGCGGCGACCTTGGCCAACGGCCGGCCGGTGGCCTTGGCCACGAACGGGATCGTGCGCGAGGCCCGTGGGTTGGCTTCGATGACGAAGACCTGACCGAGCTTGACGGCGTACTGCACGTTGATCAGGCCGACGACGCGGAGATCGGCCGCGATGCGACGGGTGTAGTCCTCCAGCACGGCGATGGTCTCGTCGGACAGATTCGGCGGCGGGAGCACACAGGCCGAGTCGCCCGAATGCACGCCGGCCTCCTCGACGTGTTCCATCACGCCACCGATCACGACTTCGCCGCCGGCATCTCTGATGGCGTCGACGTCGACCTCGGTCGCGTCTTCGAGGAATCGATCGACCAGAACGGGCCGCTCGGCCGACAGGCCGCCCTCACGTCCCAAGGTGCCGTCGGCCCCGAAGGTGGCCATCGCTCCTTCGAGATCCTCATCGGAGTAGACGATCTCCATGCCGCGACCGCCCAGCACGTAGCTCGGACGAACGAGCGCGGGGTAGCCGATGCGGTCCGCCACGGCCCGAGCCGCCTCGAACGTGCTGGCGGTGCCACCGGCCGGCTGGGGGATTTCCAGCCGGGCGCACAGCGACGCCCAGAGGTCGCGGTCCTCGGCTGCATCGATCGACGCCGGACTGGTGCCAAGGATCAATTCGGCCGGGAGCCGATCGGCCAGCTTCAAGGGAGTCTGACCACCGAGGCTGACGATGATCCCGATCGGGTTCTCGGCCTCGATGACGTTCATCACGTCCTCGTAGGTCAACGGTTCGAAGTAGAGCCGGTCGGAGGTGTCGTAGTCGGTCGAGACGGTCTCGGGGTTGCAGTTGATCATGATGGTCTCGAAGCCGGCGTCACGAAGGGCGAAGCTGGCGTGGACACAGCAGTAGTCGAACTCGATTCCCTGTCCGATCCGGTTGGGACCGGAGCCCAGGATGACCACCTTCTGCTTGTCGCTCGGCCGGACCTCGGACTCGTCCTCGTAGGTCGAGTAGTGATACGGCGTCTGGGCTTCGAACTCCGCGGCGCAGGTGTCGACGGTCTTGAAGGTCACCGTGACCCCGAGGTCGGTGCGTATCCGACGAATATCCGCTTCGGAGCCCCCGAGAATCTCGGCCAACTGCGGATCGCTGAACCCGAGCTGCTTCGCTCGTTTCCAGTCGGCCCGGCCCAGGTCGTCGGCTGCCCGACCTACCAGCGCGGCGCGCTCCTCGGTGATGATGGAGAGCTGGTCGAGGAACCACGGATCGATCTTCGACACGTCGTGGATCTGATCGACCGTCATTCCCCGACGAAGGGCGGCCTCGACCTGGAACAGCCGGTCGGGCGTTGCCACACCCGTCGCCGCCAGCAGGTCGGCATCGCCGAGATGATCGAAGCGCGTTCCGGCGTCGAACCCGACGTGGCCGGCCTCGAGCGATCGACACGCCTTCTGGATGCTCTCGGGAAAAGTTCGGCCGATGGCCATGACCTCGCCGACCGACTGCATCGAGGTCCCGAGCCGACCCGACGTGCCGGGAAACTTCTCGAACGCCCATCGAGGAATCTTGGTGACCACGTAGTCGATGACCGGTTCGAAGCTGGCCGGCGTGACCTTGGTGATGTCGTTCGGGATCTCGTCGAGGGTGTAGCCGACCGCCAACTTCGCGGCGATCTTGGCGATCGGGAATCCCGTGGCCTTCGACGCGAGCGCCGATGACCGGCTCACCCGTGGGTTCATCTCGATGATGACCCGGCGACCCGTCGCCGGATCGACCGCGAACTGAACGTTCGAGCCACCCGTTTCGACGCCGACCCGACGCAGGCAGGCAAAGGCGGCGTCTCGCATCTCCTGGTACTCGACGTCGGAGAGGGTCTGGATCGGGGCAACCGTGATCGAGTCACCGGTGTGGACGCCCATCGGATCGAGGTTCTCGATCGAGCAGATGATCACCTGATTGTCGGCGTGATCGCGCATGACCTCGAGTTCATACTCCTTCCAACCGGCGATGGATTCCTCGATCAGGATCTCGGTGATCGGACTGGCGGCGAGGCCGTTGTAGGCCGCCTTCTCGAACTCCTCCATCGTCGTCGCCATGCCGGTGCCCCGACCGCCCAGGATGTACGCAGGCCGGATCACGATGGGAAGGCCGACCTCGCCGACGATGCGGCGGGCCGCGATCATGGCTTCCTCGATGGCCGTCGCCTTGTCCTTCGAGTGGCCGTGCGCGGTACCGCTCCGCGGCACCTCCATGCCGATCTCGATCATCGCCTGCTTGAACTGCTCACGATCCTCGGCGGTCGCGATTGCCTCGGCGTCCGCACCGATGAGCTCGACGCCGAACCGGTCGAGCACGCCGGCGGCGACGAGCTCCATGGCCAGGTTGAGGGCCGTCTGGCCACCGAGTGTCGGGAGCAGCGCCTGGGGACGTTCACGCTCGATGATGCGGGTGAGGACGTCGAGCGTCAGAGGCTCGATGTACGTGGCGTCGGCGAACTCGGGGTCCGTCATGATGGTCGCCGGATTGGAGTTGGCGAGCACGACGCGGTAGCCGTCCTCGCGAAGCACCCGGCAAGCCTGGGTACCGCTGTAGTCGAACTCGCAGGCCTGGCCGATGACGATGGGGCCAGAACCGATGACGAGAATGGTTTCGATGTCGTTACGACGAGGCATTACTTGCTTTCTCCCGCGCCGGCGAACCGGTCCATCAGGGCCGCAAAGCGGTCGAAGAGGTAGAGGCTGTCATGCGGGCCGGGGCTGGCCTCGGGGTGATGCTGCACGCTGAAGGCAGGAGCTTCACGCAGGGCAATGCCCTCGCAGACTCCGTCATTGAGGTTGAGGTGGGTGACGTCGGCGACCGAGGTGACGGAGTCGGCCACGACGGCGAAGTTGTGGTTCTGGCTGGTGACCTCGACATGGCCGGTGGTGAGGTCACGGACCGGATGGTTCGACCCGTGATGGCCGAAGGGCAGCTTCTCGGTCGAACCGCCGATCGCCAGAGACAGGATCTGATGGCCGAGGCAAATGCCGAAGATCGGCACTTCCCCGACGAGGCCCTTGACCGCCTCGATCGCGGCGGTCGCCATCTCGGGATCGCCGGGGCCGTTCGACAAGAAGACGCCATCGGGTTTGCGCGCCAGCACGTCGGCCGCCGACGTGGTGGCCGGCACCACCTCGACCCGCCCCAGTCCGGCCAGGTGATAGACGATGCGCGTCTTGATGCCGAAGTCGTAGGCCACGATGGAACGACCTTCCGGTGCCCCCGACCGCGCGTCGGCGACGTAGGGCTGCTGGGTCGTGACCTGAGCCACGAGATCCACGCCACCCGTGCCCGGCTCGGCCTGCGCCGCTGCACGAAGTCTGTTCTCGTCGGCTGCCCCTGGCCCCTCGATGGGTCCCATCGCACCGCACAGGGCGCCACTGGAACGAAGGATGCGGGTCAGGCGGCGGGTGTCGATGCCGCCGATGCCGGTGAGTCCGTGGCGGCGAAGGAACGAGTCGAGATCTTCGGTCGCCCGATGGTTCGAGTGGCGCCGAGCGAGGTCGCGCACGATGACGCCTCGGGCGAACGTTCCTCGGCTCTCGTCATCGTCGGGGTTGACGCCATAGTTCCCGATGTGTGGGTAGGTGAACGAGATGATCTGTCCGGCGTACGAGGGATCGGTGAGCACTTCCTGATAGCCGCTGAGTGCGGTGTTGAAGACCACCTCGCCCGACGCCACGCCTCCGACCGGCATCGCGCCGAGCAGTTGTCCTTCGAACATACTGCCGTCGGCCAGGACCAGCGCGGCGGACGTGAGCGGCGCTGCGGCCGCATGGACCGTTCCTGAGGTCATCGGGTGACCTCGCCGTCGATGACCACCAGTTCTCCTTCGTACACGGTGTGTCGCACTCGTCCTTTCAGCTGTCGCCCTTCGAAGGGGGTGTTGCGAGAAGGGCTGGCCATCGCCGCGCCCGAAACCGTCCACTGATGCTCGAGATCGATGACGGTGAAGTTGGCGGGAGCGCCCGGCTCGAGGGGGCGCCCATGGCGATCACCGACCCCCGCGATCGCTGCCGGGCGCCAGGACATCAAGGCGATGATCTCGGCGAGCGGCAGGTCCAGCTCGGCGAAGGCCACCGCGAACGCCGTCTCCAGTCCGAGCATGCCCGGAGGCGCCTGATCGAAGGGGCGCTCCTTGGTGTCGGGCGTATGTGGGGCGTGATCGGTGGCAATGGCGTCGATGGTGCCGTCGGCCAGACCGACCTTGACGGCGGCGACATCGGCCGAGGTCCGTAGCGGTGGGTGCACCTTGAAGTTGGCGTCGTAACCGGCGCAGCAGGCGTCGGTGAGACTGAAATGGTGAGGTGTCGCCTCGGCCGACACCGGAAGTCCTCCCGCCTTGGCCGCGCGAACCATGGCGACGCTGCCCGCGGTGGACAGGTGCTGGAAGTGAACACGGACCCCGGTGAGGCGAGCGAGGGCGATGTCCCGCATGACCATGAGTTCCTCGGCCTCCGACGGCTGACCCCCCAGACCGAGCTTCGCCGACCACTCGCCTTCGTGCATCACTCCGCCTTCGGTCAGTGCGGACACCTCGCAGTGTTGGGCGAGCACCAGGGGAACCCCGTCGGGGACGTGGAGGCCACCGGCGTACTCGAGGGCACGTCGCATCAGATGGGCGTCCTGCACCCCGGATCCGTCGTCGGTGAACATCCGCACGCCGAGGGCGACCAGCTCCCCCATCGGGGTCAACGCCGTTCCTTGGCGGCCGATGCTGATGGCCGCCGACGGCTTGACCAGACACAGGGCATCAGCCGCCAGACCCACCACCTCGCTGATGACCGCAGAGGAATCCATGCAGGGATCGGTATTCGGCATGGCGACAACCGCAGTGAAACCACCCTTGGCCGCAGCCCGACTTCCCGTGAGCACGGTCTCGGCCGCCTCGTTACCGGGTTGACGCAGGTGCACGTGAAGGTCGACGAATCCGGGAGCGATGACGCATCCGGACACATCGAAGGAACGGTCGCCCAGCAGCCCGGGACCCACCTCCCGAATCGAGCCGGTCTCGTCGTCGATGAGGACGTCACCTGACCGCTCGCCTCGCTGATCGATGATGCGGCCGCCGTGGAACAGCGTGGTGGTCACGCGAGCCCTCCTACTGGTACTGGGTCGACGGGTACTGGGTCGACGGGAACTGGGTCGACGGGAACGGGGTTCTGATCGAAACGGCCGGGGCCGAGCGTGCGAAAGAGCACCGCCATTCGGACCGCGACCCCGTTCGTGACTTGGTCGAGGATCGCCGAGCGCGGGTCGTCAGCGACCTCGGCATCCACCTCGACGCCGCGGTTCATCGGCCCCGGATGCATGATCAGCGTGTGCTCGGGAAGCAGGCGCGCCCGCTCGACGGTGAGACCGTACAACGTGCGAAACTCTCGATCGCTCGGCAGCAGCGCCGGGTTCATCCGCTCGTGCTGGATGCGGAGGAAGTAGGCGACATCGACTTCGCCGAGCAGCGGTTCGAGTCGGTTTGCCACTCGCACGGGCCACCGGTCGATTCCCGGAGGGAGCAGCGTTCCCGGTGCCACGACAGTCACCTCGGCGCCCAGCTTCGTGAACGCCGCAATGTTCGAACGAGCGACCCTCGAGTGCTTGATGTCGCCGCAGATGACGATGCGTCTGCCTTCGAGCGTGCCGAGTCGCTGGCGGATGGTGAAACAGTCGAGCAGGGCCTGGGTCGGATGCTGGTGCCATCCGTCGCCGGCGTTGATGACCGACGCATTCGTCCAGCCCGTGATCTGCAGCGGCGCACCCGAACTGGCATGGCGGACGACGATGGCGTCGATGCCCATCGCCGCGATGGTCTCGATCGTGTCCCTCAATGATTCACCCTTCTTCAACGACGACGACGCCGCCGCGAAGTTGATGACATCGGCGGACAACCGCCGAGCAGCCAGATCGAAGCTCGTCCGGGTCCGGGTGGAGTCCTCGAAGAACGCCAGCACGATGGTTCGGCCCCTCAGCGCGGGCACCTTCGGCACCTCACGCCGTTGGACCTCGGCGAAGTCCTCGGCCAGATCGAGCAGATCGAGCAGATCATCGGCGTCCAGGTCGTGGATGTCGAGCAGATGTTTCACCCTCAGCCCTTTTCCATCTCGCCGAGTTGCACACCGTCAAGAGTTGCGTTGACCGCCTCGCCTCGTCGGGTCGGCAGGTTCTTGCCGACGTAGTCCGGGCGAATCGGGAGTTCTCGATGCCCTCGATCGACCATGACGGCAAGCTGCACCGCCCGGGGCCGCCCCTGTGCCATCAACGCATCCAATGCGGCGCGGATGGTCCGCCCGGTGAACAAGACGTCATCGGCCAGAACGACGACCTTGCGCGAAATGTCGAAGGGGATGTCCGTGGCCGCCTCGGGCAACACCGGACGCAGGTTGATGTCGTCGCGATAGAACGCAACGTCGAGCCGACCCACCGGGATCGGTTGGTCCCGTTCCTCGATCTCTTCGAGGGCGGCCGCAATCGCCTCACCGAACGGAACGCCGCCGGTCTGGAGGCCGATGATCACGACGTCTTCGGTGCCCTCGTTGCGTTCGATGATCTCGTGGGCCATTCGCCGGACTGCCCGGCTCACTGCATCGCGGTCGAGTACCTGGTTCCGGACAACAAAAACGCCCCCATATGGGGGCGTACGGCGTCGTTCGCGTTCGGCCATGAACGTGCTCCTTCCCGTGCAGGCCTCACAGGACCTGCTTCACGGACTCCGCCAGCGACTCTATCGTCAGGGTCAGTAGATTCGGCCGCTGGAACTGCCGCCGCTCTCACCCCTGGCCTCGGCCAGCGCCGCTTTGGCCCCGGCCAGCATCGCCAGGTTGTCCGACGTGACGGTGAGCATGCGGAATCCCTGTTCGATGCGCTTGGGCGCCAGCGCCGACGTCGTGTGGCAGCCGGCAGTGATGCCGCGCTTCTTGCAGCCGGCGACCACCGCAGCCAGCGCCTCGTTGAATCGCGGGTCGTCCTGATCCGATGCCGGCTGCAGCCCAAGGCTGATCGACAAATCGGCAGGGCCGACATACACCGCATCGATCCCCGGGACGTCGAGAATCGCGTCGAGGTTGTCGAGCGCCTCGACCGTCTCGATCATCGGCACGCAGACGATCTTGTCCTTGGCCTCGTTGAAGTAGTTCGACCCCAGGGCCATTGCCGCCCGAGCAGGACCGAAACTCCGAGAACCATCGGGCGCGTAGCGGCACGCAGCAACGGCTTGGCGGGCCTCGGCCTCGGAGTTGACCATGGGAATGATGACACCCATGGCGCCGGCGTCGAGCACCTTGCCGATGATGCCCGGCTCGTTCCAAGGCACCCGCACCGTCGGCGTCGACTCGATGCGTTGCATGGCAGAAAGGCACGCCAACACATTGTTGTAGTCGGCGAGACCGTGTTGCAGATCGACGTTGATGTAGTCGAAGTCGAGTCCGCCGAATTGTTCGGCTGCGATCCAGCTACCGGTCGAGAGCCACAACCCGAGGGTGACATCGCCACGTTCCCAGGACAGTTTCAGAGTGTTGTCACGCACGCGGCAGACGCTAGCACTCTCGGTCGCATGCAACCCGGTTGGTCCGAAGTCGTTGGTCAGACGTCGCTACTCAGGAGCCGGATCGGACGAAATACTCGTCACTCGACGCCAGGAATGCCGCGAGCTGCAGATCATCTCCGGACAGGAGCACTTCGGTCCAGTGCGCAAGACCCGCAGGATCGGGATTGCGTCCCAGGAACGTCTGGTACATCTGGATGACTCGGGTCCGGCGGCTCTCGGGTGATTGGTAGAAGCGGTAGGCCACCGTGCCGGTGCCGACGCCCTGGGCCTCTTGGCTCCAGTAGCTCAGGCCGCCACCGTCGGGCCCGCGACGCAAGAGCACTCCGTACAGGTCGTCCACCCAGGCTGCGTAGGTCCCTCCCTGAAGGACGACGTACTCGGCACTTCCATAGAAGGATGCAGCGACGTTGGCGACGGGTAGACCGTTCTGCAGGCGACCCGTCCAGTAGGACCGGCCGGTCGGCGTCGGCGGAGCGGCCAAGGGTGTCGGAGTAGAGCCGATTCACCACGCTCGCGGTCCACGAATCGGAGTTGGCCAACGCACGTACGAACTCGAAGCGCGTGGTGCCCGATGCCAGCCGGGCCGACCAGTAGTCCCGTTCGGACACGTCAGCGGCGCGGCCGAAGAAATCGAGGTAGGCCTGGTCGACGAAGCCATGGAACGTGGACGGATCGGGCGGAGGTGTCGAGCCGAGGACGGTGACGTCGTAGGAGAAACTCCGGGGCTGGCCTCCGACGCGGACGCCCGCGACCGATACTCGATACGTGATGTCGTTCGAGGGATTGGTGTTCACGCCGCTCGGTTCCCAGACGATGATGGGGAACGGCGCTCCATTACTGGCAGCGTCACGATGCACGACGGTTGCAGGAACGTTTGCACCGCCGGCAGTCATCGTCACCGTCGCCGCGGAGAAGTCTCCGCCTCGAAGGCTCAGCGACCAACGAGGGAACACCACCTGACCGGGCACATAGCCACGGGGCGGCCAGGCGACGAAACCGTCGCCTTCACGCAGCTGAGGCTGTGCTCCGAACACGTTGTCGAAGACCCACAAGGTGTTCGACGCCCACCCTCCGGCGGCCGGAATGTCACCGGTGCCCATTTGCCGTGTGGTCGGGTGAAGAATCCAGTTGCGGTGACCGGCGCGCGTGTTGCCCGCTCCCGGATCCTCGATGTACCCCGAGATGGCCTGGGCCCCGGTACGACCGAGGTACAGATCGCTCGAGCCTGCAGCTTCGGCGCCTTGTGCGGTGTAGCAGGCGTAGCCGGCGCCTGGGGAGTGGCTCAAGCTTCCCTGGACGCTCATCATCAGCGCGGCCTGCTGCGCCTTTGCCGAGTAGGTCGCGTTCTCGGTCACGCCGGCCGGGACACCCGCCATCGAGCGGAAGTAGTTCACCCGGCTGAAGATCGAGTCCCGGAAGGCCTGGCTCGTGGCTCCGGCAACGCAGCCCTGACGGCTACCCGTCCAACCAGAGTTCGGCTCGGTCCGGCCGAACTCGGTCTGGAAAGCGGCGACGACGGCCGCCCGATTCTGGGTGTCGATCCAGGGGGCCCCAGCCGCCTCGGCGGGCGGTGTGGATGACGAGGTCGTGGCAACCAGCGAGCCGGCGAGCATCGCCACGAAGAGCAGGATTTGGACAGCTTTGATTCGAACCACTCACAGGTTGTCGGGCACGTCTGCCCAAACCTTGAACGGAACGGGCGCTCGAACGGAACGGTCGGATCGTTGTTACCGAATGTCCCGAGCGATCGCTCCGAGCACACCGTTGACGAACCGGCCCGACTCGTCGGTGGAGTAGCGGGTCGCCAGATCGACTGCTTCGGAAAGAATGACCCCGGTGGGGGTTGCGGCGGTGAGCATCTCGGCCACCGCGAGCCGCATGACCAAGCGATCGATGACCGGCATCCTGGCCAAGGTCCAACCCCTGGCCTTGGCGGCGATGAGTGACTCGGCGTGGTCCTTTTGCAGCTCGGCCGCCCGGAGCAACGTTGCGGTGAACGGATCCGGGTCCAGTACCAAGGACTCGAGGAGTTCCTCGACGGTCCAGGAACGAACTTCGGCCTCATAGGCCAGCTCGAGCGCCCGTTCGCGGGCCTCGCGTCTGCTGGTGGGGGTGGGTCCCTCGACACTCACGCCCGTGTGATGTATTCGCCGGTACGCGTATCGACCTTGATCCGCTCGCCAGGCCCGACGAACAGGGGGACCTGGAGGACCAATCCGGTCTGCAACGTCGCCGGCTTGCGAGCACCCGAGACCCGGTCGCCCTGGACACCGGGTTCGGTCTCGGCAATCTCGAGCTCGACCGAGGCCGGTAGCTCGGTGCCGATGACCTCTTCGCCGTACTTCATCAGCACGATGCTCGAGCCCTCGACCAGGAAGTTGCCGGCGTTGCCCATGGCGGCCTCGGGGACGTTCGATTGCTCGAAGGTCTCGTTGTCCATGACCACGTAGTCGTTCCCGTCGCGGTAGAGAAACTGCTGCTCCCGCTTCTCGATGAAGGCGCGCTCGACCCGTTCGCCGGCGTTGAATCGTCGGTCCACCACCGATCCGGTGCGGACGTTTCGCAGCGTCGTCCGAACGAACGCGCCGCCCTTTCCGGGCTTGACGTGCTGAAACTCGACGACGGTGAGCAGATCCCCATCGATTTCGAGGGTCATACCGTTCTTGAGATCGTTGGTGGTCATCGCCATGGCCGGAGGTACCTCGTTCTGGACTGGGCCTGATGTGGACTACGGAAAATGGGTACGAGACCCTTTGGACTGTGGGTGATGGGCGTACACCCGGCGGCGGTCACCACCACCGAATCTTCGACCCGTACTCCCCCGAACTCGGGAAGGTAGATGCCGGGTTCGACGGTGATCACCAGACCGGTGCGAAGGATACCGACCGAGCGCATCGAGAGGATGGGGGGCTCGTGGATCTCTAGACCAATACCGTGACCGGTCCCATGGGTGAACGCCTCGGCGAGCCCGCGGGCGGCGAGCACGTCCCGGCAAGCCCGGTCGACCGTCAGTTCGGGCACGCCGTCGGCAACCGCGGCGACCCCGGCCTGTTGGGCGGTCAACACCGCGTCGTAGAGCTCGAGCTGGCGTTGGGTAGGCGAGGCGCCCGCGACGACGGTGCGGGTCATGTCGCTGCCGTACCCAGCGAGCCGCGCTCCGAAATCCAGCACGACCAGATCGCCGCTCCGGATGACCCGATCGCCCGGCCGTGCATGCGGTTTCGCCCCGTTGGGCCCAGACGCAACGATGGTGTCGAAGCTCGGGGCGTCGGCGCCGCCGACGCGCATGGCATGATCGAGCTCAGCCGCCACACGGCGCTCCGTGAGTCCCTCGGGCAGTTCGGGTCCGAGCAGTTGCCAGATCTGGGTGAACGCGTCGTCAGCGATGTGGGCGGCGCGTTTCAGCAGCTCGATCTCGAATGGGTCCTTGTCCTGTCGTAGCCGCTCGATGACGCCGGAGGTCGGTACGAGCTCTGCCGGGATCCCGGTGCTGAGGACCTCCAGGCGAGCGACCGTCACGTCGTCGGCCTCGAACGCGATCCTGCCCCGTCCGCGGGTGGCGGCACCCAGGGCTTGAACGGGATCGTTGGTGATCTGAAGGTCGACCCCGACGCCGGCGGCCTCGGTCTCGATGCCCACCTGGATGCGGTATCGAGAGTCAGTGACGAACACCACGCGGTCGTGATCGACCAGGGCGAGTCCGTTTGAGCCCGAGAAGCCGGTGAGCCAACGCAGGTTCCGAGCACCGGTCACCAGGTAGGCATCGACCCCCAAGGGTCCCAGGCGGTCTCGGAGCAGTTGGAGCCGGGTGCTCATCGTTGATCGCCCGAACTCATGGAGACGAGGGCGTCACGCAGCAGGTCGGCGTCGTGCACGACCACGGGCTCGATGCCGTTGAGACCGTCGAGAACGAACGTGACCCCGTCGATGGCCTTCTTGTCCCGAGCGAAGAGTTCGATGATCTCGTCGTGGTCGAAGCCCGGAGGAATGGTCGATCGGAGATCGTAGGAGCCGAGGACGCGGCGATGTTCGGCCACTGCGGCTGCGTCGATGCGGCCGAGACGGGCCGCAACCTCAGCGGCGTACACCAACCCGATGGCAACGGCTTCACCATGGCGCAGGTCGTAGCTCCCGGCGGTCTCGAGGGCGTGGGCCAACGTATGCCCATAGTTGAGGACGGCTCGACGCCCCCCCTCCCGCTCGTCGCTCGCGACAACGTCGGCCTTGATGCGAACGCAGGCCGCAACTCGTTCGGGGAGCGGCAGGGCATCGAGGCGTCCACCGCCGAGAAAGTGGTACTTGGCCAACTCGCCCATGCCGCTCGAGAACTCACGAGGCGGCAGCGTTGCGAGTGTGTCGGTGTCGCAGATGACTGCCGCCGGCTGCCAGAAGGCACCAAGGAGGTTCTTGCCCTCGGGCAGGTTCACCCCACACTTGCCGCCGATGGCGGCATCGATCTGACCGAGCAGGGTGGTCGAAACGTGCACCACATCGATCCCGCGGTGATAGGTCGCCGCGAGGAATCCGCCGAGATCGGTCACCACGCCACCCCCGACCGCAATGACGACGTCGTTTCTGGTCATTCCGAACCGAACCAGCCTGCCCGCAAGTTCCTCGATGACACCGAGACGCTTGGCGCCTTCGCCGTCCTCCACGCAGAAGACTTCGTGCTCGATGCCGGGATCGACATCGACCCCGATGCCCGCCTGGGTGATGACCGCAGCCCGACGGGCCCTCGTTGGCAGCAATCCGGCCAAATCGGCGACCGCCCCGGGCCCGATGTGCACCGGGTAGGAACGACCGTTCGGTAACGGCACCGTCTCGACAAGAATGGGTGAGGCCACCCCTCCAAGTTAGGGGGCGAGAAGGCTGGTGATGCTGGGACTGGAGATTGCGATGATGAGAGCGGCTCCGAGCGCAAGGAATGGGCCCATGGGAATCTCGGCCTTCATGCCCCGCCGTTTTGCCATGTTGATGGCAACACCGGTGAGACCGCCGAGCAGGAACGCCACGATCATCGCGTAGAAGACGAGGCGAACTGCGACCAGGATGTCCACCGACAACCAACCGAGAAACAAGCCGAGTGTGGGTGCCAATTTCACGTCTCCCAGCCCGAGTCCCGGCGGGTAGGCGAGAAAGGCTGCGCCCAGGACGCCGCCGTACACGGCCCCGCCGATCAGGGCCGGCCAGACGCGATCCTCGGTTCCTGTCGGACCGCTGAGGAGCAGGATCACGAAGATTCCGGCGAAGAGCGCAGGGTAGGTGAGGATGTTGAGCAGCAGGTGCGTTTCGAGGTCGATGACCGACATCACCACCAGCGCTGCGAACAGACCGAGATAGGGCGCGAGTTCCCAGGACCACCCGAACCGGATGCCGACCGTGGCGAAGGAAACCGCAGCAGCCAGATCGACCAGCAGATAGCGGGACCGTCGATGCGTCGGGTCCGATGGGCACCGGAGGAACCAGTGTCGTACCGGGATGAGGGCAGCCGTCCCCAGTGACGCACGACAGGTTTGGCAGCGGTGCTCAGCGGCCAGCCGTTCGCGGTCGACGGCTCGGTCGACGATCACGCCGAGCCAGGGGCCGATCACCAGTCCGGAGGCGAACAGGAGAAGGGCGATGAGGGTGTTGGACATGAACGCCCGATCAGCGCTCGCTCTTCAGATACCGCATGAGGAGGCTTCCGCCGCCCTCGTCGGTCTTTGCGTCCTCGGCCAGGAGTTCGGTCATCTCCTGCTTGGCGAGATCGGGATTGGTGATGGCCGTCCGGGTCTGATCGGCCGCCAGGACCGGATCGAAGGGCTGACCGAAGTCAATGGGAGGAACGGCCGGAGGGGCGGGGGGAGGCGGTGGCGGCGGAACCGCTCCGCTGGCGAAGCCGGGGGGCGGGGGCACCGGCATCGCTGCGCCGGTGGTGGGCTGGAGGAAGCCCGCCGGCGGGAGCGGCACGGGAGGCGCTCCGACGGGACCCTGGCCTGCGGTCTGCCAGTCGGCTTCCGATGACCACCCCTGGGCCCAGCCCGGGGCCGGGGACGAAGCCTCGACGGGTGCTGACCAGTCGGATTCGGACGAGGTGGCTCGACGCTCGGCGGCCCAACCGGCACCAGGGACTCCGAGGCCGGCGTGGGCGAAACCGGGCGCGGCCGGCCGCGGGAAGTCCGCCGGGGACGCTACGGCGAAACCGGCGTCCTCGGGCATCTGATCGAAGACGAAGCCTTCGTCGTTGGCTGCAGTACCGAAGAAACCTCGTTCTTCCGAACTCACCGGCGGCGGAGTGGGAACCCCGAAATCGATGGACCGCGAGGTGTTCGCCGGGCGCTCCTTCGCACCGAAGTCGATCGGCGCCTCGGGCACCGCTTGGAACGGGGCTGGTTGGAACTGGGCTGGTTCGAACTGGGCGGTGTCGAATTCGGCGGCCGGGGTGGGGTCCGAGACGTAGCGTTCCGGCTCGGATTCCGCCAGTTGTTCCTGACGAGCGTCGGCGAATGACGGCGCATCGTTGCGGGTGAGGAACGACTCTTGGACCCGCTCCTCGACCCGCTCCAACTCGATGTCCTCGAAGGTCGATCGCTCCGCCGACTGGTCGAACGGCGACACCTCGTCTCCGGCCGCGGCGAACGAATCCGGTTCGAAGCCGGCGGACTCGTAACTGGCGGGCTCGAAGCTGACGGGCTCGAAACTGGCGGGCTCGAAGGCCGGTAGGTCATCGCCGCTCGTGTCAACGTGTTCGGGTCCATCGGTGATGACACCCGCATCTTCGGCGGTGGCGAACGAACGCTCGATCACCTGCGCGTTGACCGGTGGGGACATCACCAACAGACTGCGGTCGACCAAGTGCTTCACCTCGCGGCTGCCATCGATCTCACCGAGCTCGAGCGCAGAGCACACCGAGCCGACCGAGGCGCCTGGCCCCACGGCGAGGAGAACTTCCCAGTCCCGCCGTGTGATGGTCATCTCCTCGGAGGGCAGCTCGTTGACGGGCCGAACGACGTGGGCGAGCGACGGCACGACGGCCTCGATCGAACGCCACTCGTCGAGTCGGGTGGTCGCGCCCTTGACGACGTCGACGACTGCCTGGGGATCCCCCGCCTCGACCGGGCGCTCGTCGGCCGAGAAGCTGAAGTCACCGGCGGTGAATCGCATCAGTTCGAACACCATCTCCTCGAGCGGTGCGTCGGTGCGTACACCAATGATGCCATTGACCAGCGCGCCGTCCTCGAGCCACAACGAGCCGGTGCCACGGTCGCCGGTGAGCCGCAGCCGACCAGATTTGCTGGTGCTCGACAGCAGACCGAGCACATCGGACAGATCAAAATTTTCGAGTGAACCTTGCAACATGGGTCGAACCTGTATTTCTGAGGGGGCCTCTGGCCAGACTTTGCTCATGTCCCATCGGCCGACGGCGCGAGGCGATGAGCTTTTTGGGCAATCAGATACTTCTGTGTCGAACGCCGGTCGGTCAGTTGCTGCGGTACCGGCGGCTCGACTTGGGCCAGCGAACCCTCGAGCGCAGACGCCATGACCTCCAACGGAGCATCGGATCCGGTCCACAGTTCGAACTGAAGGGCGGCCTGATGGAGCAACATCCCCAGCCCGCCGACGGCGATGGCCCCGGCGCCTCGGGCGGCGCGGCAGCAGCGGGGTTTCCGTTGGTTGGTAGACGATGTCGGCGACGATCTGGCCCGATCGGAGCCATGCGGGATCGAGTCCGACTTCTTCGGGATCTGGCCCACCGGTCATCCCGAGCGACGTTGCGTTGATGACCAAGTCGGCAGACGACACCAGCGCGGCGTCGCAGGCGGGGCTCACCACACCGTTCGGACTGAGCGACGCAGCTCGTTCGGCGTTGGCCAACGTTCGGTTGACGACGGTGACCCGCCCGGCCCCGCCGCGAGCCAGGGCGTCGATGATGGCCCGAGCCGCTCCCCCTGCGCCGAGGACAACCACCTGCAGACCGGCCACGTCGGTTCCGGTCTCGGCCCGAAGTGACGAGACGAAGCCGTCTCCGTCGGTGTTGTGACCGGTGAGGACGTCGCCGTCTCGGACGACGGTGTTACATGCCCCCAGCGCGTCGACTGCCGGACTGCGTCGATCGACGCTGGCGGCAACGGCGTCCTTGTGCGGCATGGTCACCGACAGCCCATGGATGCCGAGGGTTCGAGCTGCCTCGACTGCCGATCGCCCCTGCCCCGAACGAACGGGGAACGCAACGTAGACCGCGTCGATCCCAGCGGCAGCAAACGCGGCATTGTGCAGAAGCGGTGACCGGGAGTGAGTCACCGGATCACCGATGACTCCCAACACCGCGGTCGTGCCGGTGATCAGCACAGGCCGAGGTCCTGACAGATCTTCTTGGCGGCGTCGAACTCCTCTGCGGTCTTGGCGAAGGTGTGTGCCCCGGAGGGGTCGGTGAGGACGTAGTACATGAACTCTGACTCGGCTGGATTGATTGCCGCTTCGAGCGAGGCCCGGCCCGGGGAGTTGATCGGTGTGGGAGGTAGTCCCACGATTTCACGACAGTTGTACGGGTCCTCTCCGTTGTTGAGGATCTCCTTGGTCAGCTCGACTTGCCGGTTCCCCTGCCCGTAGATGCACGTGGCGTCGATCCCGAGCGGCCATTGCTCACGAAGACGGTTGTAGATCACCGACGCCACGAGCGGACGCTCGGAGTCGATCTTCGCCTCGGCCTCGACCAGTGAAGCGACGATGAGCACTTCGTAGGCGGATCGACCGAGCTTGGTCTCGGCCGCGCCGTAGCCGAGTTCGCCGCTGACCCGGGTGAATTCGTCGGCCATGCGAAGAAGGATCTCGTACGCCCCATCTTCGACGTTGATCTCGTAGGTGTCGGGGAAGAGGAGCCCCTCCCAACTGGTGGCACCTGGCGGGCGATACCGCGGCTCGATCCGGCCCGAGTCGAGCACCGCTTGGAGATCGGCAGCCGTGACGGTGGGGACCTGCGTGGCAACGTCGGGGAGGATCTCGTTGATCCAGAGTCCTTCCCGGACGGTGAACCGGGTGTAACGCTGCGGCGTTGGACCGCCGTTGAGCACCGCGATGGCTTCGGACGCCGAGGAGTTCAGCGGGATGAAATATTCTCCGGCCTGGAAGTTGCCTTCGTCCTTCCACCGCGCGTAGTAGCGGAAGAAGGTGGAGTTGGGGATGATGTCCATGGCCTCGAGCTGGCGGCCGATATCCGAGGTCGTGGCACCAGCGGGCACGAGCACTTGCAGCGGCTCTCCCGGCTCTCCTGCGGGATCGAGCTGCGCCTCGAACCACGAGCGAGCGGTCCGGTACCCCATCCACCCCATCCCGACGACCACGAGCAACACGATGGCGACGCGCAGCAGTCGTGACCCGGTTCGCCGAACGGTGACGAAGTCGTCCTCGTCGTCCCAGCCGGCAGGCGGCGGTGAAGTGGGCCGAGAGGGCGTCGTCGGAGGGGTGCCGCCCCGCGGTGTTTGGCGGTCGACGTCGTAGTCGGGAGTGGTCACTCGTCCGATGGTAGTTGCCGACGAAGCTCAGCGGGCTGAGCCTCGAGCCAGGCCTGCAGGATGACGGCGGCCGCGCTGGCGTCGACGAGTTCCCGACGATCCCGACTGTTCACGCCGCCACGGGCAAGCCCTCGATGAGCTTCGACCGTGCTCAGGCGTTCGTCGTGTTCGACCACCTCGAGATCGAGTCCGTCGCGACGGATGCGCTTTCGTAGGCCCCGGACTTCGGATGCAATCGCCGCCGCCGCTGGGCCGATCGAGCCGTCGAGGTTCAGAGGGGTCCCGACCACGAGGTACTTGGCAGTGACTTCCGCGGCGAGTGCAAGGATCTTGCCGTGTTCGACCGAGCGATCGCCCACCCGCTTCACGACATCGAAGGGAACCGCGAGGCGGCCCGCGTCATCGCAAACCGCCAAGCCGATCCGCTTCTCGCCGAAGTCGATGCCGACCGCCCTCAGCATGCTCGAACCGCTCGAGATCGGGCCGCGCCGATCACGAGATGCCGGCGGCGACGCGGGCGAGGCTCAGCGCTCGGTCGATACCCTCGGCGTCCTTGCCGCCGGCCTGGGCGAGGTCGGCGCCCTTTCCGCCGCCGCCTTTGATGGCCTTCGCCGCCTCGGCGATGAGGCTGCCGGCATCGACACCCAAGGCCGGATCGGTCGCGGCCACAAGCGCGGCGCCGCCGCCGTCCGGGGCGGCCGCGAGAACGACCGCTTTGATGCCAGGGGTATCTCGAACCGCAACCGCGAGGTCCTTCAGTCCGTCACGGTCGACTCCGCCGACGCGGGCAACCACGACGCCGTCAACGGCCCCGGCAGCGAGCTCGACCGCCTGGCTCGACGCGACCCGACGGCGCAACACGGCGAGTTCCGCCTTCAGTTCCTTGATCTCGTTGAGTCGCTTGTCGAGCCCGTCGATGAGATCGCCTCGAGGCACGCCGACTGCGGCCGCGGCCTGTTCGATCACCCGCTGTTCGTGGCGCAACAGTTCGATGGCTCCCGTACCGGTGACCGCTTCGATCCGTCGCAAGTTCGAACCGATCGAGCCTTCGCTCACCACTTTGACCAGGCCAATGTCGCCCAGCGCTGACACGTGGGTACCGCCGCAGAATTCGAGCGATGGTCCCGCCCGCAGGACGCGCACCAAGTCCCCGTACTTGTCGCCGAAGAAGGCGATGGCCCCCATGGCTTCGGCCTCGGCCTTGGTGACCTCGGGGTGATCGGCCGACGCATTGGCCAAGACCTCCCGATTCACGAGATTCTCGATGTCGACGAGCTGGCCTGCGGTGACCGGCTCGAAGTGGCTGAAGTCGAACCGGAGCCGATCGGGGCCGACCATCGAACCCTGCTGCTTGACGTGATCACCGAGCACCTGTCGAAGCGCCCAATGGAGGAGATGGGTCGCGGTGTGATTGCGGCGGATGGCGCCGCGCCGGTCAGCATCGACGACCGCAGCGACGTCCTGGCCGGGTTCGAACTCACCATCGACGTCGGCGACGTAGTGCAGGTGGATACCCCCGGGACCGACTTGGGTATCGACGACCCGAGCGGTGCCGGTGGCCGATCGGAGGGTGCCCTGATCGCCGAGCTGACCGCCGGATTCGGCGTAGAAGCACGTCTCGGCCAGGACAACGTACGGCCGGGTGCTGTCGTCGAAGTGGAAGTAGACCTGGGTGTCGATGGCCTCGGCGACCCTGCTGAAACCAGGGCGCGGATCGGGCCTGCCCTCACCCACCGCAAGGAGCTCGTCGAGGGTGTTGGCGGCAGCCACCGACTTACGAGCCTCCTTGGCCCGCCGCCGCTGTTCGGCCATCTTGGTGTCGAAGCCGGGCCGATCGACGGTGAACCCCCGTTCGGCCACCACTTCCTCGGTGACTTCGTACGGGAAGCCGTACGTGTCGTGGAGAAGGAACGCAACGTCTCCCGGAACCTCCGAGCCCGAGGGCAGTCCCTCGAGCCGGTCGGCAAGGATCTTCATGCCGTTGGCCAACGTGCGGCGGAACTGTTGCTCCTCACGCTCGACAACCGAGCGGACCAGCTGATGGGTTGCCACCAGCTCGGGGTAGTCGGGTCCCATGATCTCGACGACGGCATCGACGAGCCGCGGGGCGATGTGATCCTGGACGCCGAGGAGGTAGGCAAAGCGGATGGCCCGCCGCATGATGCGGCGCAGCACGTAGCCCCGGTCCTCGTTCGAGGGGAACACGCCGTCGCTGATGAGGAACGTCATGGTGCGGGCGTGTTCGGCGATCACGCGCAGGGCGAGATCGGACTCCGGGTCGGCGCCGAGCGAGTAGCCGGTTGCCGCCTCGGCCGCGGCGATGAGCTGGGCCATTTCGTCGATTTCGAAGACCGAATCCTTGCCCTGCAGGACGGACAGCACCCGCTCGAGGCCGGCGCCGGTGTCGATGGAGGGTTTGGGCAGCGGCTTGGACTTACCCGACTCGTCGGTCTCGAACTGCATGAACACCAGGTTCCAGATCTCGACGTACCGCTCGTCGGCCGCCGGGTTGGCCGGGCCCCCGTCGGGGCCGTAGGCCGGGCCCTTGTCCCAGAAGATTTCCGAACAGGGCCCGTTCGGCCCGGTGTCGGCCATCCGCCACCAGTTGTCCTCGTCGAGCCGCTGGATGCGTTCACGCGGTACGCCGACCTGATCGGCCCAGATCTCCTCGGCCTCGTCATCGGAAAGATGCACCGTCACCCAGAGCCGATCGGGGTCGAGTCCGAGCACCTCGGTGAAGAACTCCCAGGCCTGAGGAATGGCGGTTTCCTTGAAATAGTCACCGAAGCTGAAGTTGCCCATCATCTCGAAGAAGGTGAGATGACGGGCGGTGCGACCGACCTCGTCGAGGTCGTTGTGCTTGCCCCCGGCCCGCACACACTTCTGGACCGAGACCGCGCGCCGTGACGGCGGTGTTTCCTCGCCGATGAAGAAGGGCTTGAACGGCACCATGCCCGAGTTCGTGAACAGCAGGGTTTGGTCGTGGGGAATGAGACTGGCCGACGCGACCAGAAGGTGGTCTCGCTGAACGAAGAAGTCGGTGAATGCTTTACGCAGCTCGTTGGCCTTCATAGGTCGACAACCCTAGCCGGTCAGTGCCCGCTCCTCCCCTGGGGACCAGGCCTCTGACCTGGAACATCCCGAGCTTGGCCATCCCAGGGTTTGCCCGGCGGCCGGTAGCTCCGCTGGACCCGATCGACAAGCGGAGCAGGAAGCCGGAGCGGGCGTCGGCGCCCGGCGGGAATGGGCTCGCGAGTGCGAGGAAGATCCGCGGGATTCGCACCGTCATCGGCACGAAGGTCGAGGAGGGCTTCGAGGGCAGCGTCGGGGCCCCGGGTGAGCCGAATGAGGTCACTGCGGAAGCGCCGACGCTCTCCCTCGATCTCTCGGCGCCACTCGGCAGAGGCGCCGGCAAGCAGCGCGTCGACGGCAGCCTTGCGACCACGGAGCGTGCTGGTGCTTGCGGAAGCCACTCGCACGGCGCGCCGACTGGCACGTCCGGCGGTCCGCACGGCGGTACCGGCGACCATTGCGGTTCCACCGACACGCATCAGGTCGCCAGGGAGGACGTTGATGGCCTTGGCCACGGGGGCCGGGAGCCGATCCTCGAACTGCTGGGTCGCCGAGTTGATGGTGCGAGCGGCCGCCCATTTCGACAGGTACGACGCACCGGTCCCGAGCGCCATGACCGCCAACCGTCTACGGATCATGAGGTGTGCCGCCGCGCTCGGCGTTCCTTCGCTCCCGGGAGCAACCAGGTGCGGGCAACGCGGCTGGTCCCCGAGGCCAAGGCGAGGGTCCGAATGACCGGGTCCTGTACCGCCTCGTGCGTTCGGCGAGTGGTCTCGCTCATGACCGTCGTTGCGTGATCGGCCCGATCGAGCACCAGATCGACCTTGTCGAGTTCGGCATCGGCATCGGCGATGAGTTGTCGCAGTTCGCGGAAGGCACCGAGGCCTTCGTCGCGGAGCTGGTTCGCGGTGTCCTCCAGCTTGGCCAAGGTTCGGTTCAGGTTGTTGACGGCGGTCACGAGGAACACGGCGATCACCACGACGGCGATCGCGACGATCAGAGCGGCGAAGTCGGCGACGCTCATGCCGGCCCGTCAGTGGTCGGTGGGCGTTCGGTCGGTGGGTGTTCGGTCGGTGCGGTCGTTTCGGTCAGGCGGTCTTCGGTCAGGTGGTCTTCGCTGATGGTTCGTTCGCTCATGAGTGTGCGCACTTTGGCCTCGTAGCCCCGCTCGCTGGGGCGATAGTAGTGACGCTGCTGCAGGTCATCCGGTCGGTACCCCTGGGGCGTCCAACCGGCTGGGTGGTCGTGAGGATAGTCGTAGCCTTTGCCGTGACCGAGCACAGCCGCTCCCTGGTAGTGCCCGTCACGCAGGTGCATCGGCACCTCGCCGGAAGGACGGTTCTGCACATCGGCCAGCGCCTCGTTCAACCCGACGTAGGCCGCGTTCGACTTGGGAGCTGTTGCCAGGTGCACCACCGCTTGCGCCAGATTGAGCTGGGCTTCGGGCAGGCCGACGAAATCGACGGCGTGTGCTGCAGCAGTCGCGATCAGCAGGCTGAATGGATCGGCCATGCCGACGTCTTCGGACGCGAGAATCACCAATCGGCGGGCGATGAAGCGAGGGTCCTCGCCGGCAGTGAGCATCCGCGCCAGCCAGTACAAACCGGCGTCGGGGTCCGACCCACGGATGCTCTTGATGAAGGCGGAAATGATGTCGTAGTGCTCGTCTCGGCCGTACCGGAGCGACTTGAGATCGGTGGCGGACTCGGCGTGCGCCAGTCGCACCGGGATGGGTGCCTCGGGGTTGTAACCGGGCTGCTCGGCCGCTTCTGCCGCGGCGAGTGCGATGGCGACCTCGAGCGTGGTGAGGGCCTGACGGCCGTCACCGCCGGCTCGGCCTGCGAGGTAGTCGATGGCATCCTCGTCGGCAACTGCTCGCTCTGCTGCAAGGCCCCGGCGGAGCAGGACGTCGAGGTCGGCGTCGGAGAGGAGCTCGAGCCGGAACAGGGTCGACCGGCTTCTGAGGGGCGCATTGACCTCGAAGAACGGGTTCTCCGTGGTGGCCCCGATCAACACCAGCACGCCGGTCTCGACCGCGGGGAGCAGGGCGTCCTGCTGGGCCTTGTTGAACCGGTGCACTTCGTCGAGGAACAGGATGGTCCCGCGCCCATGGGCCCCCAAACGCTCTTCGGCCTCGGCGATGCAAGCCCGCACGTCCTTGACCGTTGCGGTGACCGCCGACAACTGGATGAACTCCTTCACCGACGCCGAGGCAACGAGCCGGGCCAGCGTGGTCTTGCCCGTCCCCGGCGGCCCCCACAAGATGACCGACGACAGGCGGTCGGCTTCGACCAGACGGCGGAGCGGCCTTCCCGGCCCGAGCAGATGCTGCTGGCCGACGATGTCGTCGAGCGACGCAGGACGCAACCGGTTTGCCAACGGAGCGCGGGCTTCCAGTCGAGCCTTTGCGGCATAAGCGAACAGGTCCCCACTCACCCGACGATCCTACGCCGCTCGCCCCTCGCATCGGGAGTGCCTCGGTCCCGAAAACGACAACCACGCACTCCCGATGCCGATTGCGTCTCGGCCGGGGCGTCTACTCTGTCTGCCGATGAGACCAGTCGTCGTCTTAGCGCTCTATGTGTGGGTGGCCGTGTCGCTGGTCGCCTTGATCGTGCAGCAGATCCGGCGTGTCATGCACCGGCGGGCCCGAAACCGACTCGTCGAACCGGCGGCGGCCGAAATCATCGCCGATGTTGTCACCCCGCCGGCGCCCGACCCCGAACCGGCGGCTCGGACGACCATCTTCGAGCGCCTTGCCGAAGCACCAGCACCCGTGCCCGCACCGGCGCCGAAACCGACTCCGCCAACGTGTCCCGCGACGCGCGGACTGGCCGAGACACTGGCCGGTATCCACCTCCCGTGCGAACTGCTTCCTGTCGTCCCCAAGGGCGTCAGCCCGTCGGACAAGACCGTCAGCCTGGTCACCGCAACTGCGTCACCCGACGTCGTGGGACCGGCGATCGCCGACGAACTGGAGCGCCTTGGCTACGAGCTCGACGCGGTCTCGGCGTCGCGGCTTGTGGCCCGACGCCAGACCGATGTCCTCACCCTCGACATGATCCTCTCGCCGAGCCAACTCGAGCGCGATGGCGTAGCCCTCTATCCCGAAGTGAGCGACAACGCCGTCTTGGTCGTCATCGCCATGGGTGAGCCGACGCCCTGATCAGGTCGTTGGCGGCAGCACCCGGATACCGAGTTCGCTCAGCTGCGCCGTGTCGACCTCCGAAGGTGCTCCGGTCATGGGATCGAGACCCGACTGGGGCTTGGGGAAGGCGATGACCTCGCGGATGTTCTCCTCGCCCGCCAGGATGGCGGCGAGCCGTTCGAGCCCGTAGGCGAAGCCGCCATGAGGAGGCGCGCCGTACTTGAACGGCTCGAGGAAGAACCCGAAGCGACGATCGGCCTCTTCCTCGTTGATTCCGAGCAGTTCGAACACCCGACGCTGCAGCCGGTGATCGTGGATTCGGATGCTTCCCGAGCCGAGTTCCCACCCGTTGAGCACCAAGTCGTAGGCCAGTGCGCGCACCGACATCGGGTCGGTCTCGAGCTTGTCGAGATCGTCGGGGTGCGGGTGGCAGAACGCGTGATGGCCGGGCTTGGGTCGACCGCTCGTGGCATCGACGCCGACGAACAGTGGGAAGTCGACGACCCACACGTAGCGGTAGGGCCCTTCGCTGACCGGAGGCCGAGCGATCCGGTTGCGAAGCTCGCCGAGCACCTCACAGGTGGTCATCCAGTCGTCGGCGATGAGCAGGATCAGATCGCCCGCCTCGGCCTCGGTGGCCACGAGGAGGGCTGCAGTCTCGCTCTCGGAGATGAACTTGGCGACGGGAGATTCGAAGGTCGCAGTGTCGGTGACCTTCAGCCATACCATGCCCTTGGCTCCGAAGGACTTGGCCTGGTCGGTCAGGCCGTCGAGCTTGTTGCGACCATAGTCGGCGGCGCCGCCGGGCACCTTGATGCCCTTGATCGACTCGGCCGTCTCGAACGCCTTGAAGCCGGTGGACGAAAAGATCGGGGTCAGCTCGATGAGCTCCATGCCGAAGCGGAGATCGGGCTTGTCCGAGCCGTACCGGTTCATCGCCTCGTGCCAAGTGATGCGGGGCACGGCATCGGGCCGCACGCCGGTGACGGCTTCGGCTGCGTCGAGTACCGAAACTTCGGCCGCACCCAGGACATCGTCGACCGTGGCGAAGCTCATCTCGAGATCGAGCTGCATGAACTCGTACTGCCGATCGGCCCGCAGATCTTCGTCGCGCAAACAGCGCGCGACCTGGAAGTATCGGTCGAGGCCGCCGACCATCAGCAACTGCTTGTAGAGCTGGGGCGACTGCGGCAGCGCGTAGAAGTTTCCGGGCTTCTGGCGCGACGGCACCAAGAACTCTCGCGCCCCCTCGGGGGTCGACGGCATGAGCATCGGCGTCTCGACCTCGACGAAGTCCTGCCGGTACATGGCCTGGCGAACCGCGGCGTTCACCTGCGAACGCACTCGGAGATTCCGCTGCATGCGCGTACGTCGGAGGTCGAGGTAGCGGTACTTCAGCCGAATCATCTCATCGACGTTGTCCGCTCGTTCGTCGATGGGGAACGGCGGAGGCTCGGCTGCGGAGAGCACCTCGACGGAGCATTCCTTCAGCTCGATCTCACCGGTTGCGAGGTCGACGTTCACGGTGTCGGGCGTTCGGGCCGTGACCACGCCGGTCACGGCAATGACGTACTCGCTGCGGACGTCGACCGAGTTGTCGACCACGACCTGGGTGATGCCGCTGTGGTCTCGGATGTCGACGAAGGCCAGATGCTCACCGTGCTCACGCCGGCGGTTGACCCACCCGGTGAGTGTCACCCGCTGGCCAACGTGTTCAGTCCGCAGCTCTCCACAGCGGTGGGTGCGCATCATCGTTCGAGCATCTCCTTGACCTTGGCGACGAGGTCCGACCTCGGCACCAGCGACTGTTGGGCTCCCTGTTCGCGCAGGGGCCGAAGGCTGACCATACCGGCCGCAGCTTCGTCGGCCCCAACGATTAAGGCAAGCAACGCGCCGGACCGGTCGGCCCCTTTCATCTGGGCTTTCATCGAGCGGCCATCGAAGGAACGATCGGTGCGAATACCGTGGCTGCGGAGTTCATCGGCCAGCTCGGTGGCCTCGAAGCCGTCGGTGGTGGCGACGATCCAGACCTGGCTGCGGGTATCGGGCCCGGCGAACGCTCCTTCGGCGTCACACGCCAACAGGGTTCGGTCGACACCGAGGGCGAACCCGACGCCAGGGTCGGGCGGGCCTCCGAGATCGGCGATGAGCCCGTCGTAGCGACCACCACCGCCCACGGCGTTCTGCGCCGATTCGAGTCCGTCGGCCGCGAACTCGAAGGTGGTGCGGGTGTAGTAGTCGAGCCCACGCACCAGGCGCGGCGCCAACTCGAAGTCGACACCGAGCGCGGTGAGACCGGCCTGTACCCGCTCGAAGGCCGCGCCGGCGTCGTCGGAGAGGTAGTCGACGATGACCGGGGCCGTCGCCACCAGCTCAGCATCCTGCGGACGCTTCGAGTCGAGCACCCGGAGCGGGTTCTTGGTCAGCGTTTGCTTGCTCTGTTCGGACAACGACCCGAGGTCGGCCTCGAAGTGGGCCCGGAGGGCGTCGAGATAGCGCGGCCGATCGGAGGCATCGCCGAGCGAATTCAGCAGCAGACGCACGCGGGTGATGCCGATGTCCCGGAAGAATCGTGAGGCCAGAGCGATGAGTTCGATGTCGACGTCGGGATCGTGACTGCCGATGACCTCGGCCCCGACCTGGTCGAACTGCCGGAACCGACCGGCCTGAGGCTTGTCGTAGCGAAAGTTCGGGCCGGCGTACCACGCCTTCCAGGGTGTGGTCGGCCGGGCTTCGGCGTAGATCCGGCACACCGACGCTGTCTGCTCGGGACGAAGCGCGATGTGGCGGCCGCCCTTGTCCTCGAAGTCGTACAGCTCTTTGGACACGACGTCGCTGGCTTCGCCCAGGCGGACGAAGACCCCGATGTCCTCGAACATGGGGGGAACGACCTGCCCGAAGCCGGCAGCGATGGCGCGGTCGGCGAACGTTGGAGACCAACGCACGCATGCGATCGGTGTCGGGCGGGAGGAGATCTCGCGTCCCAGGAAGCGCTTGGAAGAGTGGGCGGGCCATGCAGCAAGCAGGCTAGCCCGGTGCTCGTGCGTCAGCTCCGGCCGGGCATGACCCGGTAGGCGTCGTAGACGCCGTCGATCCTGCGCACTTCGCGCAGCAGGCTTTCGAGGTGGGACGGGTCGGCGATCTCGAAGTCGAACTTCAGTCGGGCGATGCGATCCGAGCCGGTCAGCGTCGTTGCCGAGATGATGTTCACGTGATGCCCGGAGAACAGCATGGCCACATCGGACAAGAGCCGTGAGCGGTCATACGCCTTGACTTCGACGGAGGCGACGAACTTGGCGGTCTCGGCATCGTTGTCCCAGTCGACCTCGATGAGCCGATCGTTCTGGCTGGCCGAGAGCGAGACCGCGTTTGCGCAGTCGGCACGGTGAACCGAAACACCGCGACCACGCGTGACGAACCCAACGATGAGATCGCCGGGCACCGGCGTGCAGCAACGAGAGAGCCGGATGAGCACATCGTCGAGGCCTTCGACGTGGACGCCGACCTGGCCGCGTGGCGTCCTCTCGGGACGTCGAGCGGTGATCGGCAGCGTTGCGGGTTGGAGCTCAACACGAGCGCCGTCGCTCAGCTCGCGTGCAACCTTGGTGGCGATGGAACGAGCAGACACCCGGTGTTCGCCGACTGCGGCGTAGAGCGAGTCGAGGTCGGGGTAACTGAGCTGCTCGGCGATGCGGGCCAGGGTCTGGCTCGACGCGATCTTGCGGACCGGTAATCCTTCCCGCCGGAGCGCAGTGTCGATGTCTTCGCGTCCGGTGACGATGGCGTCTTCTCGTCGCTCCCGCGAGAACCACTGCTTGATCTTGCCTGACGCCCGGGGGGTGGCGACGAACTGCAGCCAGTCCTTCGATGGTCCGGCGCCCTCGACGCCCGAGGTGAAGATCTCGACGGTCTCGCCCGAGTTCAGCTTCTGACTGAGAGCGACCAGCTTTCCGTCGACCTTGGCGCCGATCGTACGGTGCCCGACATCGGTGTGGATGCTGTAGGCGAAGTCGACCGGCGTGGAGCCGACCGGCATCGTCATCACATCGCCTTTGGGGGTGAAGACGAATACCTCCTCGTGATCGAGATCGATCTTCAGCGACTCCATGAACTCGTGATGGTCGCTGGTCTCCCGCTCCCAGTCGATGATGCGGCTCAGCCATGGCAGGTCGAGGTCGTCGTTGACGCCCGCTGGTTCACGGCCGTCGCGACCGTTACGGCCCTCGGCGCCCTTGGCGCGATCCTTGTACCGGAAGTGCGACGCCACACCGAACTCGGAACGGTTGTGCATTTCGAGGGTGCGGATCTGCACCTCGATCGGCTTGCCCTGGGGGCCGATCACCGTGGTGTGCAACGACTGGTACAGGTTGAACTTGGGCATGGCCACGTAGTCCTTGAACCGGCCCTGCACCGGCTTCCAAGTGGCATGGATCGAGCCGAGCGCGGCGTAACAGTCGCGAACCGAGTCGACGATGACTCGGATGCCGACCAGGTCGTTGATCTCGTCGAACTCGCGGCCCTTCACGACCATCTTCTCGTAGATCGAGTAGAGGTGTTTCTCCCGTCCGGTGACGTCGGCCTCGATGTGCAGTTCAGCCAACCGGTGCCGGACATCCTCGAGGACCTGGGTCAGGTAGATGTCTCGCTCGGGCGCTCGGACGGCCACCATGTTCTCGATGGTGGCGTAGCGCTTGGGGTGTAACGCCGCGAAGCTCAGATCTTCGAGTTGGCTCTTGATGTCCTGCATGCCCAGCCGGTGGGCGAGGGGGGCGTAGACATCCAGCGTCTCCTGGGCGGTGCGCTCCTGTTTCCATGCCGGCAAGGCACCGATGGTGCGCAGGTTGTGCAGACGGTCGGCCAGTTTGATGATGAGGACCCGCAAGTCCTTCGACATGGCGACGAGCATCTTGCGGAACGTTGCCGCCTGCTGGGCCTCCTTGGAGTCGAAGCGGAGCCGGTCGAGCTTGGTGACCCCGTCGACCAGCGCCGCGACCTCGGGCCCGAACTCTGCTTCGACTTCTTCGAGGGTGCAGCCGGTGTCCTCGACGGCGTCGTGCAGCAACGCCGCAGCGACGGTGAACTCGTCAAGTCCGATGGCGGCCACGATGGTGGCCACGGCGACCGGATGCACGATGTAGGGCTCACCCGACTTGCGCCGTTGTCCTTGGTGGGCTTGCTTGGCCTTCTGGTAGGCGCGGGCAACCAGGTCGACTTGTTGGTCACGATTCGGCCCCTTGAACCGGGCGATCATCGGCCCGATCTCCTCGCCCACCTCGCGCTGTTCGCGTCTCCACGGCAACGTGCGATTCGCTCGGGCGCGGGCGGTGGCGGCCATCAGCTACCAGCTTGCCAGAGACTGAGGACCCGGTGGGGGGCAAGTACCTCCCGCCCTCCGAGCCCGTCGAGTTCGATGATGAATCGAAGGTCGACGACGGTGGCTCCGCACCGCTCCACCAGTTCGACGGCGGCCCGAGCGGTACCGCCGGTTGCGAGCACGTCGTCGACGATCATGACTCGTTGATCGGCATCCAGCGCGTCGATCTGGACCTCGAGACCATCGGAACCGTATTCGAGGTCGTAGGCGACCCGATGCACCTTGCCGGGAAGCTTGCCCGGCTTGCGAGCGGCAACGAAGCCGACACCGAGGCGCTGGGCCGTGATCATGCCGGCCAGGAAGCCCCTGGCTTCGATTCCGATGACGACATCGACGTCCACCGCATCGGCCGCGAGCGCCATGGCGCAACGGGACGTGGCCGATGACGACGCCCAGAGGGACGACAGATCGCGGAACAGAATGCCCGGCTTGGGAAAGTCAGGGATCTCCGTGACCGACGCGGCGAGCCAATCAGGAGGTCCCATGATCAGGCCTTCACGACTCCGAGGCCGCGCTCTTTCAGCCACGCCAAGAGGGGAGCCGCCAAGAAGATGGACGAATACGTACCCAACAACAGACCGACGAACAGCGCCAGAGCAAAGCTCTGGAGCGAGTCGCCACCCAGGAAGAAGCCACCGATGACCAGCATGGCGAGCACCGGGAGCACCGTGGTGAGGGTGGTGTTGATGGAGCGCATCATCACCTGGTTCATGGCGGTGTTGACCATGCGGGTGTAACCCGCCTTCGGTGCGCTGGTTCCGTATTCTCGGACCTTGTCGTAGACCACCACCGTGTCGTACAGCGAGTAGCCCATGATGGTCAAGAGGGCGATGACGGTGCTCGGGCTCACCTCGAAACGGAAGATGGCGTAGACCGCCGCGGTGAGCACGAGATCGTGGACCACTGCAGCCAGAGCGCCGATCGCCATGACCCACTCGAGCGACCAGGCCATGTACAAGGCCACGGCGATGAAGAAGAAGACCAACGCCCGCACGGCCCGACCGGTGATCTCGTCACCCCACGTGGGGCCGACGGTGTTGACCGAGACGAGATCGGGCTCGACCCCGCCAAGTTCGGCCATGGTGGCGACGATTGCGTCGGCGTTGTCGAGTTCCTCGCTGCCCGTCTGGACTCGGATGAACCGTTGACCGTCGATGTTCTCGACGGTCTGGACCCGTGCATCGGAGATGCCGACGGCCTCCCGGGCATCGGCCACCGTGACCGACTCGTCGACGGGCACCTCGAAGATGCCCCCACCGTCGAAGTCGATGCTCATGTTGAGTCCGAGCACGATGAGCAGGACGATCGACAGCGCCGTCAGCACGATCGATCCGGGCAGGGTGCGCTTCCAGATCGGGACGAGATCGATGTTGTTGGTGCCTTCGTAGAGTTCGGTTCGGAGGCTCACGCTTTGCTCTTCTCTGAACGGTTCGACCGTCTCGCCACGGGCACCTTTCGCTCCTCGCCGACGGCCGTCAGACCGATCAGCCGAGGGTTCGCCTGCACCGCGGGTAGACGAGCCAGCCAGGCGAGGGCCGGACGCATGAACCAGACCGAAGCAGCAAGGTCGAGGAGGGTGGCCAGACCCAGGTAGAAGGCGAAGCCCTTGACCGCCCCGACCGTCAGGAAGTAGAGCAGACCCGCACCGATGAGGCTCACGGTGTCGGCCTTGATGATGGTGCTGATGGCCGACCGGTAGCCCCGTTCGATGGCGGTGGTCGAACGTCGTCCCTCGCGGGCGATGTCCTTCACGTTCTCGAAATAGACGATGTTCGAGTCGGCCGCCACGCCGATGGACACGATGAGGCCGACGACGCCGGCCAGGGTGATGGCGAGGCCGTTGTTCTCACCCAACCAGGCGATGATGGTCCACAGCAACATGAACGAGATGACGATGCCGCCGATGGCGACCAGCCCGGCCAACCGGTAGTAGACGAGCAGGTAGGCGCACACCAACGCCAGACCGATCAGACCGGAGATGATGCCGGCCCGGAGTGCGTCGCTGCCGATGGTCGCCGACACCGTTCGAACGGCCTGAGGTTCGAGTTCGATGGGCAGGGCGCCATAGCGCAGCACCAGGGCCAGATCCCGCGCCGATTCCTCGTCGAATCCGCCGCTGATGGTGATGGAGTCACGCTCGAAGGAACCGACGTTGATCGAGGGGGAGGACACCACACGTTCGTCGAGCACGATCGCCAATCGCTGGCTCGGGCACGTGGGCTGCTGCGCGAAGCACTCGGCGGCGATGGCGTTGAAGGCATCGATGCCTTCGGGGCCTTCGCGGAAGACCGGGTTGACGGTGAACTCGCTGACCCCGCTGATGGCGACATCGGCGGTCTCGAGCGCCTCACCCGTGAGTTGGGAGGGGCCGAGGCAATAACGCTCCCCGTCTTCGTCGGCCAGGACCACGTAGTTCTCCGGGAGGTTCTCCTCGGGCGGCGTGGTTCCGGGAATGCTGCACGCCGTGAACGCGGCCATGTCCTCTTCGGTGAGCGGCTCCACCGGAGCCACCGTCGAATCGGTCGTCGTCGAGTCGGTGGTGGTGGTCGAGTCGGTGGTCGTGGTCGAATCGGTCGTGGTGGTCGAGGTGGCCTGTCGGGCGCGGACACCAGGGGCGAAACCTTCCTCGGTATCGGCGCTCGTGTCGGTGGTGTCACCCTCGATGGTGGTGTCGTGCGGTGGTATCGGTGGTGGTGGTGTCGCCCTCGACGGTGGTAGTAGTGCCGACATCGCCCTCGACGGTGCTGTCGGTGGTGACATCGGTGGGGTCGAAGCTCGGACCGAGCGGCGCGAGCAGTGGACGGAAGCGAAGCTCGGCGGTCTGCCCGACGAGATCGAGTGCCCGCTGCTGTTCGTCGATGCCGGGAAGGTCGACGACGATGGTCTCTCCCTGGAGCGAGATCTCCGGCTCGGCGACGCCCAGTCCGTCGACACGACTGCGGATGATCTCGACCGTCTGCTGCAAGGTCTCCTCATCGGCGGCCTCGGTCGCCTTGAGGGTGACCGACACGCCGCCCTGCAGATCGAGCCCGAGGAGCGGCTGGTTGCCGACGATCGCGGTGTAGACCAGACCGGCGACAGCGGCAAGGACGAGCACCCACGAGCTCAACGATTGGGGCCGTTTCATCAGGCCTACTTCCCGTCCTTCTTCGATTCGGACGCGTCAGCGTCAGAGGCGGCCGAGCTGGGGACCACGCCGGCGATGGCCGAACGGGACACCTTCAGATCGAGTCCTGGGGCGACCTCGACCCACGCGATCTGGCCGTCGGTAGCAGTGAGGAAGCCGTGAATCCCTGAGTTCAAGATGATTTCATCGCCTTCTTCGAGCGATGCCAGCATCGCAACCGTCGCCTTTTGCTTCTGTTGTTGTGGACGAATCATCACCAGGTACATGACAACGACCATGACCGGGAGCAATGCGTATTCCATGGGGGAACCTCCAGCCTGGGAACGCTAGCGGTTCATGGCTGGGAACCGGTGGCTTTCGTCTGGCCCCAGACCGACCAGATTTCGGCGCGGAGCTGCTGGAACGTGCCGGCGACGATGGCCGCTCGCATCCGCCTCGTGAGGTCCGCAAGCCAGGCCAGATTGTGCAACGAGATGATCCGTCCGGCGGTCGGCTCGCCGGTGACGAGGAGATGTCGGATGTAGGCGCGGGAGTAGCGAGCCGACAACGGATGCTGGAAGTCGGGGTCGATGGGTCCGTCGTCCTCGGCGAACTTGAGGTTCTTGAGGTTGAGCCGACCGACGCTGGTGAGGGCGGTGCCGTGCCGGGCGAGGCGGGTCGGGAGCACGCAGTCGAACATGTCGATGCCGTGGGCGACGGCCTCGACCAGGCCGATCGGGTCGCCGAGGCCCATGAAGTAGCGGGGCTTGTCAACCGGAAGATGGGTGGTTGCGGCGGCGAGCGCCGGGATCATCTCGTCTCGGCTCTCCCCCACCGAAAGCCCGCCGACCGCGTACCCGTCGAAGCCGATCTCGACCGTCCGCAGGGCCGACTCGGCCCGCAGGTCCACCTCGGTCCCGCCCTGGACGATGCCGAACTGTGCCTGATCGGCTCGCTGGTGAGCCGCTTTGGAGCGCTCGGCCCATCGAATCGTCCGTTCGAGCGCATCACGAAGCGCATCGTGTGACGAGGGAAGCGGTGCGCAAACGTCGAGGACCATGGCGATGTCGGCCCCGAGTTGCTCCTGGACGAAGACCGATCGCTCGGGGCTGAGGTCGACAGAGGCGCCGTCGTAGACCGACCGGAAGCGGGCGCCTTCCTCGGTGATCTTGGGCTCCAGGCTGAAGATCTGGTAGCCGCCGCTGTCGGTCAGTAGGTGACCGGACCAGTTGAGGAAGGCATGCAGGCCGCCTCGTCGTTCGATGAGGTCTGCTCCCGGCCGTTCCATCAGGTGATAGGTGTTGCCGAGGACGATCGGTGGACCCAACTGGTCCAGGTCGTTGGTATCGAGCATCTTCACTGCGCCCCGGGTTCCGACCGGCATGAAGACCGGGGTCTCGATCTGGCCGCGCGCGGTGATCATTCGCCCGGCGCGGGCGGGGCCGTCGGTGGCATCGATCGACAGCGACAACGGGGAGGTCAATCAAGGCTCACTTGGTCATGGGGCGGGTACAGGGCCGGGTCCCGCTGCAGGAGCATGGCGTCACCGAAACTCAGGAAACGGAATCCCTCGGCCAGGGCATGAGCGTAGAGGCCCTTCCACCGCGGACCGACGAACGCGTCGACGAGCACCAACAGCGACGACCGGGGCACGTGGAAGTTCGTGAGCAGCACATCGACGACCTGCCACCTGAATCCTCGCCGGATGAAGAGTTCGGTGCCGCCTTCGAGCTGACCGAGCACGGCGGCAGACTCCAGGGTGCGCACGACCGTCGTACCCACCGCGACCACCCGCTTCGCCTGGCGGATGCGCTGCCAGGCATCGGGTTCGATGCGGTAGGTCTCTCGATGCATCACGTGGTCGTCGACATAGTCGGTGGCCACAGGACGGAAGGTGCCAAGGCCGACCCGGAGTTCGATACGAGCAACCTCGATCCCCCGCTCGGCGAGGCCGGCGAACACCGCGTCGGTCAGGTGCAGGCCGGCGGTCGGTGCTGCGACCGAGCCCGGCTCGCGGGCGAACACGGTCTGGTAACGCTCGGGGTCGGCGAGCGGTTCGGTGATGTACGGAGGCAACGGCACCTCGCCGCTGGTGGTGAGGAGATCGTCGACCAGGATCTGCACCAGCCGCCGGCCGTCGGGAAGCTCGCCCACGACCGAGGCCACCGGTGGGCCGTCGATTCGGTCGGACGCCGCCGAGTGCGGGAGAAAGAGCTGGGTGCCGACTCGGAGCCGTTTGCCCGGCCGGACGAGCGCCTGCCATTCGTGCGGCTGCCCGGTGGGCTCGAGAAGCAATACTTCGACCGCTCCACCCGTCGACTTTCGCAGATGGAGCCGAGCGGGCAGCACCCGGGTGTCGTTGACGACGACGACGTCGCCCGGCTCGAGCAGGTCGGCCAGGTCGGCCACGGTCCGATGTTCGGGCTCCGTCCCCGGTCCCCGATCGACCAGCAGCCGAGCCGAGTCACGGGGCTCGGCCGGTACCTGCCCGATGGCGGCGTCGGGCAGTTCGTAGTCGAACTCGGCGGTCGCCACCGGCGAACCTCCGGCTCCAGGCGTCGGTTGCGTCGAACCTCCGGCTCCAGGCGTCGGAAACCGACGTGCGGAGCCGGAGGTTCGAGGGGTGGGGGGCTCGGGGGCGGGAGATGGAGGGGTGGGGGGCTCGGTGGTGGGCATCAGCCGAAGAGGGTTTCCTCGCCTGACGCGAGGTCGACGACGGTTGGTGGTTCCGACGGCGGTTCGAGGCCGAGATGCTGCCACGCCGCCGACAGCGCAACCCGGCCGCGGGGGGTACGCATGAGCAGACCTTGCTGGATCAGGAAGGGCTCGATGACGTCCTCGACGGTTTCCGTCGGCTCGGCGATGCTGATGGCCAGGGTCGACAACCCGACGGGACCGCCCTTGAAGTGCAGGCAGAGGTTCTCGAGCAGCGACCGATCGACCTTGTCCAGCCCGCGTTCGTCGATGCCGAAGAGATGAAGCCCGTCGGCTGCCGATTCCTGATCGAGGACTCCGTTACCACGCACCTCGGCAAAGTCGCGGACGCGACGAAGGAGGCGGTTGGCAATTCGGGGAGTACCGCGGCTTCGGCGTGCGATCTCGGACGCGCCTTCCTGGGTGATCTCGACGCCGAGGACGGTGGCGGCTCGCCTCACGATCGATTCGAGATCGGCCGGCGCGTAGAACTCGAGCCGGAAGGAGAACCCGAAGCGGTCCCGCAATGGACCGGTGATGAGACCGGTGCGGGTGGTGGCCCCGACCAACGTGAAGGGTTCGAGATCGAAGCGGATGCTGCGGGCGGCCGGCCCCTTGCCGAGCATGACGTCGATCTGCAGGTCCTCCATTGCGGGATAGAGGACTTCCTCGACCGGACGCGGGAGTCGGTGGATCTCGTCGATGAACAGGACGTCGCCCGCCTCGAGCTTGGTCAGGATTGCGGCGAGATCGCCCGCCCGTTCGATTGCCGGTCCGGAGGTCACGTGAAGATGTGCGCCCAATTCATTGGCAACGATGCCCGCCAACGTGGTCTTGCCAAGTCCAGGTGGTCCGCCGAAGAGCAGATGGTCGGCCGCTTGGCCGCGAGCCCTGGCCGCTTCGAGCATCACCGCGAGGCGTTCCTTCAGCTCTCGCTGCCCGACGAACTCCTCGAGCGACCGAGGCCGAAGGCCGGAGTCGTCCAGGACCGGTTCGGCCCGTTCGACGACCATCGGGGTGGGGTCGACCCATTCGTCGCGGGGCACGTCAGTCTCCGGCCAGCGCCCGCAACGCCAGCTTCAGGAGTGCGCCGGAGTCCGCGTCGGCGTTCGAGGGGACGGCGGCCAATGCCAGCTTGATCTCGTCCGGTCCGTAACCCAGGCTCGTGAGGGCTTCCTTGACGTCGGCCCTGGCCCGCTGTTCTCCGTTGGTGAGGTCGATGGGCGCAGCATGAGCAGGGGTGTCGAGCAAGCGGCACCAAGGTGCTCTTGAGATCGACCAGCAGCCGCTGTGCCGTCTTGGCGCCGACCCCCGGGACCAGACACAGCGCGGCGACGTCGTCGGTGGCCAGCACCATCGCCAACTCGTTGGGTGGATAGGTGCCGATGATGGCCAACGCCAACGCAGGGCCGACCTTGTGGGCTCCGAGGAGACCCTCGAACGCGTCTCGCTCCTCCCGGGAGAAGAATCCGTACAGGCGCTGATCGTTCTCCCAGAAATGGTGATGAATGTGGAGGAAGACCTCGGTGTCATTGACGACGCGCGAAAGGGTCGACGTCGTGACCGTCACCCGGTACCCCACTCCGGCGACCTCGACGAGCGCCTCGCCGGCGACGGACTTCTCGGTGGGACTGGTTCGACCCATCACGCGTCCGCGCAACGATCCGATCATCGTGTGCGTCCCATCGGAACCAGACGACCCATACGTCCCGTGGGGTCATGGGCCAGGTGGCACAACGCAACCGCAGCTGCGTCAGCCGCGTCGGGCGGCTGCGGCGTGGCAGCCAGTCCAAGCAAGGTCCGCACCATCTCTTGCATCTGCCGCTTGTCGGCCCGCCCATCACCGGCCACGGCCGACTTGATCTGCGAGGGTGAGTAGTCGACGACGGGTAATCCCCGACTGGCTCCTTCGGCCATCGCCAGGCCGGCGGCCTGGGCCACACTCACCGCGGTCTGGACGTTCTGCTGGAAGAAGACTCGCTCGATGGCGACCACCGAGGGACGGAATTCGTCGAACAGCTCGGTGAGATCTCGGCGGAGGTCGGCCAGCCGGTTGGCCAGCTTGTGGGAGGGGTCGGTGGAGAGCACGCCGAGCGAACGGGCAACGCCGCCACCGCGTGGCCCGGGTTCGATGACCGCATAGCCACAACGGGTCAGACCTGGGTCGATACCGAGCACGAACACGCGTACGAAGCTATCGGCTCCAGCCGGTCAGGTGGTGCATCGGTTCTCACACCAGCGCTCCGACGGGCTTTCCGACGCTCCCTCGCTACAGGTTGCGGATTGCCTGCCGATAGCTGCTGGGTGAACTCATCTGAACTCGTGGTCAACGTGGCCAACGTCAGCCGCTGGTTCGGCGACGTGCAGGCGTTGACCAACCTGACCATCGAGGTGCCTCGCGGCAGCATCACGGTCCTGCTCGGACCGAACGGCGCCGGCAAGACCACAGCCATCCGAATGATCACCGGTGCGCTCACGCCCGACCAGGGCGCGGTGTCGGTGTTCGGCATCGATCCGGGGTCCAAAGAGGGCGAGGAGGTCCGACGACGCTGCGGCGTCGTGTCGGCCAAGCCGTCGCTCTACGACCGATTGAGCGGGTGGGACAACCTGCGATACGCAGCCGAGCTCTACGGGCTCGGCCGTGGCACGGCGTCGGAGGCTCGGATCCGGGACGCGGCAGCCCAGTTCGGCATCGATCAGGCACTGGATCATCAAGTCGGCGCCTATTCGACCGGCATGAAAACCCGCCTTGCGCTTGCTCGGTCGGTGCTGCATCAGCCCGACCTTCTCCTCCTCGACGAGCCGACCTCGGGCCTCGACCCCGAGTCCGCGCTTGCCGTGCTCGAACTGATCCGGGACATGACGACCCAGGGACGGACCGTGCTGATGTGCACCCACCTCCTGCTGGAGGCCGAGGGTCTGGCGGACGAAGTGGTGATCATGCAGCACGGCACGAGTCTGGTCTGGGGCGCCCCGAGCGAACTCTCCCGCCAGTACTGGCCGAACTCGATCGTGCGCATCACGGCGCTCGAGCCTGCGATGCTGGACCGCTTGGCCACTGCACCCGGCGTGGTCGGCTACCAGCGCACGGACTGACCCGTCCGGCAAGGGAGCAACCGCCGAACTGTCGCTGTCGTCGCTCGACCTCGTGCCCGGTCTGATCGCCCAGTTGGTCAATGCCGGCGCCACGATCCTTGCCGTTCGCCCCTTCGATCCGACGCTCGAAGACCTCTACTTCGCGGTCCGCCGTTCCGTCGGCTCCAGCGCGGACGAGATTCCGCCACCCCCCGACGCAACCGGCCGCCCAACCCGCACCCGCTCCGCCGAGATGGCCCGATAGGAGATCCCATGACTGTCGCCCTCAAACCCACGACCGGCCGCCGACCGGGCTCCTTCGACTGGGGTCAGGTACGTACGGTCGCCCGCACCGACCTGAAGCAACTCATCCAGGCCCGCGACTTCTGGCTTCCGATGACCATTCTGGGCAGCTTCTTCTTCGTGATCATCCCCACGATCCTGCTGGTCACGATCACGAACATCGGCAACGTCGAGGTCGTCGGCCAGATCTCCCAGACGCTCGAGGTGTTACCCCAGGCCGCGCAGGACCAGATCAGGGGCTCGACCCCCGAAGGCCAGACAGCCTATGCCCTGGCCGTGTTCCTGTTCGCCCCCGTCGCCGTCATCGTTCCGCTCACCATCTCGACGGCGGTGGGTGCCGCCACCATCGTCGGTGAACGCGAACGCGGAACCGGCGAGTTCCTGGCCCACTCCCCTGCCGGCGTGCGGGAGATCTATCTCGGCAAGCTGATCGCCAGTCTGATCCCGGGCTATGTGACGACGGCGGTCGGCTTCGGCGCCTACTCGTTGATCGTGAACGTGACCGTCGGGCCCGAGGTCGGCGGCTGGTTCTTCCCGACGTTCCAGTGGTGGGTCATGATTCTCTGGGTGCTGCCGCCGTTCCTGGCCATCTGCCTTTCGCTCGTGCTTCGCCTCTCGGCCAAGGTGCAGTCGACCGCAGCGGCCCAACAGGCATCAGGCCTCGTCAGCCTTCCCCTCATCATGATCGCCTACTCGCAGTCGACCGGGGTGCTGTTCGGCGCCGGCTACCTGCCGTACGTGCTCGGCGGTCTGGCCTGGCTGCTCGCCATCGTGAGCCTCACCCGGGGCATGCGCTCGGTGACCCGGTCACGCCTGCTCGGCGTCGCCGGCGGAATCTAGCGGGCCATCACTCGTCACCCAACTGGGCCAGAACGTCGTCGGGGATGTCGATGTTGGAGTAGATCTCCTGGACGTCCTCGTGATCGTCGAGCAGGTCGACGAGCTTCAGGACCGCGCTCGGCGTCGGCCGACGTGCCGACTGGGACGGTGTTGGAGGGCATCATGAGGGTGTCGGATTCGAGCACCTCGATGCCCGCTTCTTCGAGCGCCAAACGCAGCGGTTGCGTGTCGGTGGCGGCACACGTGACCCTCCACCACTCACCGTGGTCTTCGATGTCCTCTGCTCCGTTGTCGAGGCCGACCGTCATCACGTCATCCTCGTCGGCGGCCCGGGCCACGTTGAGGTAACCCTTGCGCTCGAACTGCCACGCGACCGAACCGGGCTCGGCCATCGACCCGCCGTTCTTCGAGAGCAGCGACCGGATCTCGGACCCGGTGCGGTTGCGGTTGTCGGAGAGCGTCTCGATCAGCAAGGCAACGCCACCGGGCCCGTAGCCCTCATAGGTGATCGACTCGTAGCTGACGCCGGCCAGTTCACCGGTACCCCGTTTGACCGCCCGTTCGATGGTGTCCAGCGGCACCGAGTTGTCCCTGGCCTTCTGGAACATCGTCCGCAGATTCGGGTTCGACTCCGGGTCGCCGCCGCCGCTTCGTGCCGCTACCTCGACCTGCTTGATCAGCTTGGCGAAGAGCTTGCCCCGCTTGATGTCGGCGGCACCCTTCTTGTGCTTGATCGTTGCCCATTTGGAATGGCCCGACATGAGAACCTCGTGGATGAGTTGGTCCGAGACGTGGGCAGCCTAGACGGCCACATCGAGGAAGAGTGCGAGGAATCGCTGGTGCAGCCGGTCGTCGTCGGTCAGCTCGGGATGGAACGATGCCACGAGCACCGAACCCTGGGAACACAGGACCGGACGGTCATCGACCGACGCGAGAACCTCGACGCCCGGTCCGACCCGCTCGACCCCAGGCGCCCGAATGAAGACGGCGCGGTAGGGCCCGCCGACGAGACCGTCGATGTCGAGGTCGGCCTCGAAGGAGTCGACCTGGCGGCCGTAGGCATTCCGCCGGACCGAGAGGTCGATGGCGCCGAAGCTCCGTTGGTCGGTGCGACCGTCGAGCACCTCGGTCGCCAACAGGATCATGCCGGCACACGTGCCGAACACGGGCATGCCCCGCTCGAGCCGCTCGGCCAGGGGATCACCCAACTCGTTGGAGACCAACAGTTTGGAAATGGTCGTCGATTCGCCTCCGGGCAGCACCAACGCATCGACCGCGTCGAGTTGCGCTGCGGTGCGGACCTCCTGGGCGTCGACGCCGCAACGCCGCAACGCTTCGACGTGGCGGGCAAAGGCTCCCTGCAGGGCAAGGACGCCGACCGTGGTCACCAGCCGCGCTCGGCGAACTTGGTGTTGATGGCATCCATGCCGATGCCGGTCATGGGCGCGCCGAGCCCGCGGCTGACCTTGGCCAGGATTGCGGGGTCGTTGTAGTTGGTGACGGCTTCGACGATCGCCTTGGCCCGAAGCGCGGGATTGTCACTCTTGAAGATGCCGGACCCGACGAAGACCGACTCTGCGCCGAGCTGCATGGCGAGGGCCGCGTCGGCTGGGGTGGCCAGACCACCGGCGCAGAAGAGGGGCACCTGCAGTTTGCCGGTCTCGGCGATTTCCTGAACGAGCGGCAGCGGCGCCTGCAGGTGCTTGGCCCACTGGAACAGTTCGGCGTTGTCGGCCTGGGTGATCTTGCGGATGTCCCCGAGGATCGATCGCAGATGACGCACGGCCTCGACCACGTTGCCGGTGCCGGCCTCGCCCTTCGAGCGGATCATGCAGGCCCCCTCGGAGATGCGACGCAGGGCCTCACCCAGGTTGGTTGCGCCGCAGACGAACGGCACGGTGAACGCGAACTTGTCGATGTGATGCGTCTCGTCGGCGGGGGTCAGCACCTCGGACTCGTCGACGTAGTCGACGCCGAGCGCTTCGAGGATCTGGGCTTCGACGAAGTGCCCGATGCGGGCCTTGGCCATGACGGGAATGGTGGTGACGGCCTTGATGCCTTCGATCATCTCGGGGTCGCTCATGCGGGCGACGCCTCCGTCCACCCGGATATCGGCCGGCACCCGCTCGAGGGCCATGACCGCCACCGCTCCGGCGTCCTCGGCGATCTTGGCCTGCTCGGGGGTGACCACGTCCATGATCACGCCGCCCTTGAGCATCTCGGCCAGACCACGCTTCACCCGCATGGTCCCAGCGGCCCGGGAGTCTGTGCCGGCGGCCCGGCTCTCTTGAAGGGAGGAATCTGATGCAGGCGTGTTCGACATGGCCGAAGTCTATGCAGCGCCCTCAAGGTGGTCGGTCAGCAGCAGGCCACTTTTCGACCAGCAATCAGAGGGGCGAGACCCTACGAAGGGAGCGTGGTCGAGTCGGCCTCGGGGTACAGGATCCAGGTCTGACCGGGCGTGAGCAGGATCGGCTCGCCGTCCTCGTCGAGCAAGGTCGGCTTGTCCGAGTGATCGGGTCGGCTCCAGGACCCCTCGATGACGTTGCCGGCGGTCAGGACGTAGAGGTCGCCTTCCCCGGTCGAGATCAGTTCGGGCGAGTTGGGGTCGGCCGAACTTCGCTTGTACTTGGCGACCATGATCACGACGTTGGCCGGCGCAAGGCGCGCCCCGGCCTCGGTCACGTGGGCGGCGCCGTCCTGGGACCGAGCCCAGCCGTTGGCCGAGGCGTCCCATTGCAGCCCGACGATCGGGGCGTTGCGGAAACTGACGACGATCTCGCCGCTCACCGGACTGCCTGACGGCTCGTCAGCCGCGCCTCGATACTGGAACCAGGGCGCTGGCGGCGTCGCGTCCTCGGGGGCCAGGGCGAAGAGATCGTTGGCGTCGACGAACAGGTTGTGGGGGCCTCGCCGCGAGGGCTCGCGGTAGTAGACGCTCTCGCTCGCTGCAGTGACGGCGTACACCGGCTGTTTGCGCAGGCCGCTCAGCACTGCTGCGTTTCCCCCCGACGATGCGTACAGCGGACGATCCAAGGCAGCCACGAGACTGAAGTCGGTGGTGCGACTGGAGCGAACCGGGCCGAGGACTGCGGGGGTGTCGGAGTGAAAGACCGCCATGAACCGGGTCACGCCCTCGGCTCGACTCTCGAAGACCAGATCGGCGAACTCGATGCCGGCGGGCGGACGGGAGTCTCGGTGATTGTCGATCTTGACGGCCAACGCCGGCCGATTCAGGTCGGTGTCGCCGTCTGGCAAACCGGTGAGCGGTGCCGGAGGCCCTGCAGGTTGCGTAGTGGGCGGCTCCGTCGTGCTGGTGGTCGTTGTCGGCGCCGAGGTCGAGGTCGTCGATGGTTGTGTGGACTGCGGAGTGGTGCTGACCGGTTGCGCTGCGTCTCCCCCACCTCCGCTACACGCTCCCAGCAGGAGGCCGGTGGCAACCACGATGGATCCGAACAGGGTTGACCGCCGCGGGTCCGTCATTCAGCTCTCCATGAGAATGTCGATGCGCCATTCGAGGGGCGCAAAGTCGAACAAGTCGGCCGCACGGGGCGGCGGCACCATCCATAGATGGTCGGTGCCCGGCGTCGCTCCTGCCGGCAGGACCGGCCCGGTTCCAATTCGCTCCAACCCGGCCAGGAGGCCCGGCGGATAGCGGGTCACCGCCACCGCTTGTTGATCGGCGGTGACGTCACGATAGTGGTCGAGCATTTGGCGCATCAGGCGAGCGGCCAGCGGACGAGTGACCGCGCCGAGCGGCGAGTCGAGAAGCAACCCGCCCACCAACGCGGCCATGACCGTGGCCCGCTCGGCATCGCCGCTGCGCAGCCGAACCAGCAGCTCGGCGACAACTCCCTCGAGTTCGATGCGCCGGAGATCGGTGAGCAGCGAGTCGGTGACAACCAGCGTCTGCCGATCGTTCCGGGCGACGGCCATTGCGTTGCGGGCCGGGTCGGACACAACGAGGAGTTTGGGCTCCGACACACCGATCGACAGGCACAGGCCTTCGACGAGGTTCTCGAATCGGGCCGCCGCGACCGGATCCGTCGAGGCGCCTGCCGTGCGCCCGGCAAAGGGCTCGAGGATACGTACATCGGCGGTTTGTACCCGACGCCAGAGAATGAGGGCGGCGATCGCAAAACCCACGACCACGCCGATCCACCACGGGAGGCCGGCGGCCAGGCAGACCACACCCAGTAGCACTGCCAGAGGTACTGCGAACACTGCGCCGACGACAAGCAACATGCCGAGTGATCGGTTCGATCGGGCAGGCTTTTCGAGGTCAGCGCTCAGGGCAGGAACTCCTGGTTCGGAGGGCACGAATGGTCGCCGCATCCTATCCCGGACGCGGCGGCTCAGGGCACGAGACGTTCGTACCGCTCCAGGTACGCACTGGCCAGGCGATCCATCGAGAACTCGTCGGCCCGTCGATGACCCGACGCGACCATCTCGACCACCGTCGGGCCACGGTCGACCGCGTCCATGATCGACTCCGCCAGCTGCCTTGCGTCACCCGTCGAGAAGAGCCGCGCATCGAGGCCGTCCCGGCTGGTCAGCCGGTAGGCCTCGAGATCGCTGGCCACGACGGGCGTGCCCGCCGCCATGGCTTCGAGCAGGACCACGCCGAAGCTCTCACCGCCCAACGACGGAACACAGAACACATCGGCATCGAGCAACCGCTGCGACTTCTCCTCCTCGTTCAGATCGCCGAGCCAGTGGATGCGCGCATCGTTGGCGTGCAGAGCGCGCAGCCGAGCGGTCTCGGGACCTGACCCGCCAACCCACAGTTCGATGTCCGCCGGCAAATGAGCCCCGGCTTCGAGAAAGACCGACAAGCCCTTTCGCGGTTCGTGCCGTGCGAGGAACAGCGCCGCCGGTCGACCAGACGCCCGTCTGCGGGATGGACGCTCGGCGGTTGCGGCGAACCGAGCCGTCTCGACACCGTTGAACAGCACCTCGCAGGTGGCGTCGAGGTGTCGCTGCACCATCCCCGAGGCCTCGGCCGATACCGCCACACGGATGTCGAGCCGGCTGGTCAGCCTCCGGAGCAACGGGCGGAGATAGCGATACGCCGCAATCTCACCGCTGGCGTGGAACGTGCCGATGAGGGGCACCGGCTTCACGACGATGCTCGTCAGCGTTGGCCCCGGCGCAAGCGGTTCGTGGAGGTGGAGCAGGTCGAAGCGATCGTCCCAGATGGCACGCAGCACGCGAAGCTGAGCCGCCGGATCGGGGGCAACGGGAGCCAGGGAACCGTTCTGGGCGTAGGGCATCGAGTTGCCCAACGGGGTCACCCACGGTTCGGGCGGGAGTCCGTCGCAGGGAGCGAGCACCTGGACATCGACCCCGTCACGTCGCAACGTTCGGGCAAGACCGAGCACCTGGGACTGCACTCCGCCCCACAATCCGAGGCTGTAGGGACAGATCATGCCGACTCGCACGACGGTCCTTTCCCGGTGTCCCAGAGCGGTTCGAGTACGTGCCACTGCTCCGGCGCCCGTCGGATCAGTGGCTCGAGCTCGCTCGCGCAGCGTTGCGTCAGGGCCACGGCGTCGTCGCGGAGGCGTCCCTTGCGTTCGGGCCAGATGGGGGATCCGACGATGCAGTGATGACCGTGTTCGGTGAAGTAGACCGCCGTGACGTGGATCGGTGCCCCGGTCCGAAGCGACAACATCGCCGGCCCAGTCGGCAACGATGCCGGGGCGCCGAAGAACTCGACGACGGTTCCGCTGGTCGTCAGATCTCGGTCGCCCAACAGACAGACCACATCCTTGTCCTTGACTGCCGCGGTGAGGGAGCTGAACGAGCCGGGGCCGAGCGGGATCACATTGATTCCGTACGAAGCGCGGAGCGCAGTGAACCACTCGAAGACGTCGTCGGGCTGCAGCCGTTCGACGACCGCGGACACGGGGATCTTGTCGACCCGGGTCAACCACGCGGCGGCCCACTCCCAGCCACCCAGGTGGGGCAGCACCACAATGGGGCCGAACCCGGCCTGGCGAGTGGCGAGTAGATGCTCCCGGCCCGCAACCGAGAACCGGCGATCGATGATCGACGGCCCGAGCCCGGGCAGCCGCAGCGTCTCGCCCCAATACCGCCCGTAGGACGCAAAGCCGTCGGCAACGAGTCGGTCGATCTCGGCCGCCGAGGCTTCGGGAAGCACGCGGGTCAGGTTTGCCGCCAGGCCCCGACCCCGTTCCGGCGACCGACGTAGCACAAGCCGACCGATTCCCGAACCGAGTCGATCCAGCAGCCCGATCGGCAAGGGCCGAACGAGCGCTGACCCCAATTCGAGCAAACGGCGCTGCCTACTCACCCGGTCCTGCACAGGAGCGGGTGATCAGTGCCGACTACGCGAACGGCGCCGGTCCCGCGCCGTCGCAGCGCTGCTTCGCGATCCTGGCACCTGTCGACTCTTGCGGGCCGCCGCCGACCGAGTCGAGCGAGCCGCCGGCACCGGGCGCACCGCCGTGGCCTGACGCCAGACCTTGACGAAACGGGTGACGACCGTGAGCACGGTGAGGGCGAACATCACCCAGAGCACGACATCGAGGACATTGGAGTCGAACACACTGGCGAAGATCAGGCCGAGCCCCAGGACGATGAACCGCTCGGCTCGTTCCATCAGCCCACCCTTGGCCTCGAACCCCAACGACTCGGCCTTGGCCCGCTGATAGGACACGAGCGACGCCGCGATGTAGAGGCCGAACGGCAGGATCGCCATGCGGGGAGTGTCGCTGTCGACGTAGTACCAACCCGCCCCGGCGAAGAGCAGACCATCGCTGAGTCGGTCGGAAACCGAATCGAGATAGGCGCCTCTGGAGCCGGCGGTGCCGCCCGCCTTGGCCACTGCACCGTCGAGTGCGTCGGGCAGACCCGTGAGCAACAAGAACACTGCGGCGGTGAAGAACCGCCCCTGCGAGATGGCGAAGGCGCAGGCGCCGGCCATGACAACGCCGGTGGCCGTGATGAAGTCGGGCGAAACCCCAATGCGCTGGAGCGCACCCCCGACGGGGGCCACCACATTCTCGAAACCGGTTCGGAAGCTTCCGTCGAACACCGAGCTCTCCCTCTTCGTTCAGCGGCCCTTTCGATCAGGCACGCCCGGTTCAGGTTAGCGCGCGTTTGCTGGCGCGAGCGTTTTCCTGCGACCGGCCGCCGGAGGCACCGACTATCGTCGTCTGCATGTCCGACCGCTACGACCTCCTCTCGCCGAAGGACCTCATCATCACGCTGCGGTCCCTCGCCCGTCGGTTCGGTGCCGTCGCCGGCCCGATGCGATCCGATCCCGAACTCTTCGATCGCATCGACGAACGAGGACCCAACGGACCGTCGATGGGCGAAGTGCTCAGCCAGACCTCCGTCCACTTCGCGGCGCTCGTCACCGAGTCCCTTCACCTCGCCAACCAGACCGCACCCGTCATCTCCGGAGCGGCCATCGGGGCCTCGCCACAAGCCGCATCCGGCTCGCGATTGCCCGTAGAGCAAGCCACCGCGTCCATCGAGGGAAACGCCGAAGCACTGGCCGACGCCCTCGACCGCCAGGACGGCGATGGCTGGGCCCGGACTGCGGCGCTCGACTCGGGCGGATCCATCGATCTCATCACCCTCGTACGTTCCGCAGTCCGCGCCGCCATCGAGGGGCTACGGGCCGCCGAGGCTCAACTGGAGCACCTTCGCCAGAACGGGTGAGTGCCGGCCGAACGATCGGGTCAGTCCTCGACGCGCACGAACTCGTCGGCACCGGCAAGCATCGCCCTCGAGACGTCGACGGTTTGGGTCTCCTGCACCGGTCGGGCCAGATGCCACAGCGTGACGAGCCGCTCACCGTGTTCGTCCTGCAGGTGATGCCCCGACCACGATGCGACCGAGCCACGACGGCCGAAGTCGACACAGAACGACAGGGCCTCGCCTTCGATGAACCCCACGACGCGGAACGAAAACTTGGGGTTCACCTCCCCGACGACTGCATGGTACGTGCCATGGATTTCGTGGTCGTCACCGACCGTCAGCTCCATGGTCGAGCCGAGACGATTGCGCCAGCGGCCGGTCAGGGCCGAAGGAACCTTCCGGGCGTCGTCATCCCCGCGAAGGGCGTCAGCAAGAATGGTCTCGAGAAACACGTGGGCTCCGTTCGTCAGCTGATCTGAGCCTGTCGGCACGAGCCCATTCCGGCTAGGGCCTTCGGTCCCGATCGCCGAAGACCGTCCGAGACCGACAGAGCGTCACGCCAGAAGACTCTCCCGCCAGAAGACTCTCCCGCCAGAAGACCTCGGGGCCGCTCGCCGCAGCGGCTCCGAGGTCTGGGTCTGGCTACCTGTCCTGATTGCCGGGGTGCGAGACCTCGGCCTCGTACCACTCCCTCCAGAGGTTGGACCTGATAGCCGGTGACGTATGCAGCGTGCCCGCTTCTCGCTCCGTCGTCTGCGCGCAGGTGCTCACAACGAGTGAATGAGACGGCGCAGCTCGGCGACATCGAGCACCGAGAGCCGTCGCCGAGAGGTCTCCACCACGCCTCGCAGCCGGAGCTCACGCAACGCCCCGACAATCCCCTCTCGAGACAATCCGGCCCACGCCGCCAACTCGGCCTGCGAGACCCTGACTTCGATGTCGAATCGGCCCGACTGCACCGTCGGGTCCACCAACTGCGCAACCCGTGACGCCGTCCGGGACAAGGCGGTTCCCGTGGTCACTTCGACGAACTGATCGGTCAAGGCTTTCAGCCGATCGGCCAGGCAACGGGCGATGGCGAGCGGGAGGTCGGGAAACGTCTGCATCGCATGATCGATGTCGCGTTGGCCGATGAACAGAAGGTTCGAGCGCTGTATCGCAACTGCGGTCGCCGACCGGGGCGACCCGTCGAGCACCGCCATCTCCCCGATGGTGTCGCCGCGGCCCGCAAGCGTGAGAACCTGACGCTGCCCCGTCGAGACCAACCGCTCGATCCGAAGCAGTCCCCCTTTGATCAGGAAGAGGCCGAGCGAGGCGTTGCCCTCGGAGAACAGCACGTCCCCGGGTCGAAGCGTTCGCATGTCGGCGTGAGCCTCGAGCCATTCGACGGTGACCGGGTGCAGCTGTTCGAGAAAAGGACGTTGGCGGATCAACGACGACGGCCCCATGGCGCCAGAGCGTAGTGGCTAGTCGCTACAACTTGCTCCGGCCCCTGCCGTCTGCTGGGCTACACAAGCTGCTGCGGCTGCGAGCGACGAAATCGAGGGGGGCAGGGCGACCGACATGTCATCGCAGGAGCCGCGACCGCCGCACCACTTCGTCGGGCGCCACACGGAAATCGATCTGCTGAACGCTGCCCTCGATCGCGTCGCGGACGGGGCACGACTCGTCTTCATCGACGGCGAGCCGGGAATCGGGAAGACGAGGCTGATTACCGAGTTCCTCGACGCGTCCGCAGCCCGCATCGCGGGTTGCGCTCGGACCCGATGTTCCCCGACCCAGGGTCACCCCCTTGACGTCCTCGAGATGCTGTTGACCCGGGCGGCGACCTGGCGCCCCGAATTCGCCGGGATCCTCATCGAGCTCACCGGTTCGCTGCGAACGACCGACCAAGCCGCAACTGTCGACCCGATGGACCGGGAGCTCTCGACGCGACGGGCCTACCGCGATGCCGTACGGGCCATGCTCGATGCGCTGGGCGAAGCACCTTCGGTTCTCGTGTTCGATGATCTGCACTGGGCCTCGGCCGCGCTCCTCGACCTGCTGGTCTTTCTGATCGATGAGCTCGAGGCGCGGCGACCATCGCCCAGCGTCCTGATCCTTTGTGCCACTCGAACGCTGCCGCCGGACCATCCCGCACAGCAGCTGAGGGACCGCGTCGCCCGGTCCGTCACGGCATCGGAGCTGGTGGTCGCAGGTCTGGCCGAAGATGCCGAGGCCGAGATCGCCGGCGCGCATCTCGGCACCGGCGTCGATATCGACCTCCTCGGCCAGATCCGGCGGGCGTCGCGGGGCAACCCGCTCTACACCAAAGCGGCCCTTGACCTGCTGCAACGCCGGTCGAGTACCGCCCACCGAGCCGGACTCCCGTCGTCATCTGCTCCCGCCTTGGCCGTTTCCGCTCTTTCCGACGACCCGATCACCGAGTGGATTGCCGGGTTGCCCCGCTCGATGCTCGAGCTGCTCCAGCCGTGCGCCGCCCTCACGCGCCCGTTCTCCAACGCTGACGCCGAGCTCCTGAGCGGCCAGGCGTCGCTGTTCGAGCAGCTCGACGCTGCCATCGAGCGCGGCGTCCTGGAGTCCGACGGTCAGCTCCACTGGTTCGCGCACGAGCTCTACCGAGAGCGTCTGTACGATCGACTGACACCATCGTCGCTGCCCGAGGTCCATCGATGCTGCGTCGAACTGAGCGCGACAGGTGCCAGTCCCAGCCAGCGGATGGAAGCCGGTCGCCACGTACTGTTGGCCGGCGACCTCATCGATGCCTCCAGGCGCGCCGACTTGCTCCATCGAGCCGCGGAAGCGGCCTTCGGCCAGACAGCGTGGTCGGACACTGCGACGTTTCTCGCTGCAGCCATCGCCATCGCGCCGGCGATGTCAACTGCTGTGCAGCATCTCCTGCTCGGCCAGGCGCACTACCTGAACGCCAACCACTCTGCTGCGCTCGAAAGCCTCGACCGCGCCCTCACCCTCGCCCGGGGATCTTTGGACCCGGGCGAACCCGAGCCGACAGATCTGGCCGCAGTGTGGAGCAGCGCGCTGATCACGACCATCCGTATCCGCAACACTACGGACATGGCTTCGCTGCGCCGTCCTCCCGATCGCACCGCAGCCGACGCCTTCCTCGAGCACTGCACCGATGCCCGCCAACGATCCCTGGTCATCCAGGTCACCGCCGAGTCACTGATCGGCGCGGGCAGGATCGAAGAAGGGCTCCAGGCCGCGGAGGAGGCCGAGCATTTCGCCCGGCAGTCCGGCGATCCGGCGGCCCGCAGCCTGGCGGCGTACGCCGCGGCATACGCCCTGATGACCGGACTCGAACCCGAGCGGGCCATCCCCCATCTGCGAGAGGCCCTCGGTTTCGCCGACCGCGGCGACGAATGGTTCCTTCGCTCCGCCATGCGGTCCAAACTTCCGTTCCCGCTCCTGGCCGTGGGCGACCTCGATGCGTCCGTTGCTGCGGCCGCCGACGCAGTCGAGTTCGCCGCCGAGGGACACGAGTTCTCGGGGCAGGCGCTCGGCCATGCCGTCGCCGCCGCCGCCAGCACGGCCCGCGGCGACTTCGGCTGGAGTCACCGGTGTTACGAACTCGGGCGGAGCGCGACGGTCCGTTCCCAATATGTGCTCGCCGGCTTCTTTCTCGCACCGGTCGCGGTACTCAATCACCTGCAACGAGCCGACCCTCTCGGCGCCGAAGCCGTGCTCGCCGACTGGCCGAACCTGCCTGCATCGGTAGCGGATCGTCTGCGAGAGCTCATTGCGGCAGCCGCCATCGGTATGCCCCGGGCGTTGCCACGGCCGACCGAACTGGGAGCAGGACTCCTCGCGATCGATGCGATGCTCCTCAGCCGACGACCCGACATCGATCGACTCGATCCTCTGGTCGACCTGACCCGCCGGTGTCGGCAGGGGGGTATGGAGTTTCCCAGCAGCTTCCCCGTGTCGCTCAGCCGGGTCGTCGCCGATGCCCAAGCGGCCGCGGGCCGCGCCGCCGAGGCCTCGCTGTCCTACGCCGAAGCGATCGACCGATCACGCGCTGCCGGGGCTCGAGCCGAGCTGGCCGCGGCCTGTCTCGGGTGGGCCGATCTCATCGACACACACGGCGTGGGCAACCCTTCGGATGCCGGCCCACTTCGCGACGAGGGCCTTGTCATCGCGCGCCGCCTCGGCCTCTCCACCGAGCGCGTCCGATCCGCGCTGGCGTTGGTCACGCCGACCCCGGTCGAGCCTGCTCGTACCGTGATCCTGATCAGCGACGTCGTAGGTTCGACCGCCATCAGCCGTCGTCTCGGCGACCGTCGGTACTACCACCTCGTCTCCGAACATCATCGCCTCGTGCGCCAGGCCGCGGGTTCGTCCGGCCACGAATTCAGCGAAGGCGGCGACAGCCTCTATTTCTGGTTCGACGATGCGGTCGCGGCGCTGGCCACGGCCTTGAGGGTGCAGGAGCTTCTCAGCCACTGGCGCGCCGGCTCGGGTGAGGCCCTCCAGGCGAAGGTCGTGTTGGGTGGCGGACAGCCGTACTTCGTCGAGGGGCGCCCGTACGGACTCGTCCTGAACCGGGCTGCCCGCATGCTCGAGTTCACCGGCGCGAACGAAATCCGAATGGATCACGAGACCGCAGCGCACCTGGGCCGCTTCGTGCTTGCGGCGGGCCTGTCGAACTCGGAGGAGACGCTCGAGCTACGTGGGATCGGTGCTACTCGGACCGTACGCATTCGGGCCGTCGATCACGGCGGCTGAACGAACAAACCAAACCACCAGGAGGGCACATTCATGGGTACGGGATTCAATTGGGGGCAGGGCGGATATCGCGAGCTCGCCGAGATCGACAAGGCGTACAACAACGCAACACCCGAGCAACTCAAGAACTTCATCGGCATGCTCGATGGCGGGGATCGGTTCTTCGACGCCCTCGACAGGGCCCTACCGATTTCACCCGAGGCCCAGGCCTTCCTGCCGCAGACCGACCGAAACTGGTTCGGGAAGGACGGCGAGTCCATGTGGGCCGGAAACAGCGAACTTTCGGGCTGGGAGATCCACGAGGTCGTGAAGCGAACCGCTCGAGCAGTGGCTTCGCTGTTGGTCGCCGGGGCGGGCCCGGTACAGCACTGGTGCCGCTGCGGGTTCCCCCTCTTCGAAATCGCCATCGCCTGGCCGGGCGCCGGCGACGTCGCTTCGGTCGAAAAGCCGGGCGCAGGCGCCACAGGCGGCATCTCGGTGTGGATGGCGACCCCCTTCAACTCGGGCTACCCCAGCAGCTACGAGCGCGGTCATGGCGCCGGCTACTCCGACAGTTCGCCCTACGACCAAGCAGTGGCCAAGGCGCACCTCGTCCTGGCCGACTCGGCCAAGACGCCTCGGGGCGTCAATGAAGCCATGGGACAGGTCGCCTTGACCTACGAGCTCCCCGGGCCGGCGTTCCCCCGTCAGCTGCGCCGACTGGGACCGGACCTGAAGCGCGCCACCACCGCGACGCCCTACACCGACTCCGCCGGCGTGTTCGCCAATGCCGGTGTCAATGTCGATCTCGGAGGCCCGGACCCTGGCGGCCCACGTGGTCCAGGGGTCGTGATCGGCATCAAGATCTGAGCCTCGCTCAGTCCTCGAACTCGGACCAATCCTCGGGGTTGTCCTCGATGTAGCTCTCGACCACCGATCCGTCGACCCCGTCGACCAGGACCAGGCCTCGCTTGGTCGGCGGGTCATCGGCCGAGTACACGAGAATCCTCCACGTCGGCCGACTGAGGACGCCTCGCCAGCCCAACTGCGCCGAGGCGTGTCCGAGCGGGAACCCGATGGCCTTGGACGACGCGACCAGGGCGTCACGTTCGTCGATCTTCAGATCGACGCCGGACACAATCGAATAGGTGCCGACCAGCGCCAGGATGATGGCGGCTCCGAGGATGCCGTCGTTGACGAACACTCCGCCGTCGCCCCGGGTCAGGTACAAGAACGCCAGGAACGCGGCGATGACGAGGTACAGGTAACCGGGGATCCGCCGCCGATTGTTGTCGGGGAAGAGGTACTCGTCGTAGTCGGCCAGATCGGGCTGCAGGTCCGAGGGAAGCTCGTCGACCGGCGGTTGGTCGACGGGCAGGGTTTCACGCGAGTCGGCGTCAAGCGGGTCGGCCATGGTCACGACCCTACCGACGCCGGCCACGCTTTTCGCAGCTGCGCCCAGGTGTCGGCCAAGGACTGGGGCAGCACGCGCACCTCGGCAATCGCCGTCATGAAGTTGGTGTCGGCGTTCCAGCGAGGCACGACGTGCACGTGAAGATGATCCGGTTCGGAGCCACCACCGGCCGCCCCCTCGTTGACGCCGATGTTCAGGCCCTGTGGCCGAAATGCTCGCTTGACCGCCGTCGACGCTGCCCGCACCGTCCGCCACAGCTCGTCGTGGGTCTCGTCGTCCAGTTCATCGACGTGGGGGCACGCAACCAACGGCAGGACCATGAGGTGACCGCTGGTGTAGGGGAAGACGTTCAGGATGACGAAGGTGCGGGGGCCGCGCCACAAGATGTAGGTGAGCTCGTCGGGCAGACCACTCTGCTCGATGGTCTCGAACAAGGACTTGCCCTGCACCCGGTCGAGGTCGGCATGGGGTAGGCCGTCGGCCGCATTTGCGGTTCCCCACGCGGCGTACTTCCAGCCGGCCCACAAGCGGGCCATCCGGCCCTGGTCGAACTGGCCCTGATCGAGGCTCAAACTCGGGCCTCGATCTCGCCGAGCAAACGCTGGGCGAACGATGCGAGCGGCACGTCTCGTTCGACGTCACCGCCGCGGGGGTTCACGCCGACCGTCCCGGCGGAAACGTCGGATTCACCGACGACCAGGATGTAGGGAAGTTTCTGCGTCTTTGCGTTCCGAATTCGCTTGCCAAGCGGATCGAGCGCCTCGCTGATCTCGACCCGCACCCCACCGGCCGCCAATTCCGCTGCCACCTTCTCGGCGTAGGCCTGGTACTCGGCCGCAACGGGAAGGACCGCCGCCTGGACCGGCGCCAGCCATGCGGGGAAGTTCCCGGCGAAGTGTTCGACGAGGACCCCGAAGAACCGTTCGACGGACCCGAACAGCGCACGGTGCAACATGATCGGGCGTTTGCGTTGACCGTCGGACGCGACGTACTCGAGGTCGAACCGTTCCGGCAGGTTGAAGTCGGCCTGAATCGTCGACAGCTGCCACGAACGGCCGATGGCGTCGCGGATGTCGATGTCGATCTTCGGGCCGTAGAACGCAGCGTCACCTTCCTTGACCTTGTAGTCGAGGCCGTGACTCTCGAGGGCCCGACGGAGCGCGTCGGTTGCGGTGTCCCAGATCTCGTCGGTTCCGACAGACTTCTCGGGGTCCTTGGTCGACAGATTGAAGGTGAACTCCTCGAACCCGAAGGCCCGGAGCACCGAGATCACGAAGTCCAGCAACGAGGCGATCTCGTCCTGCAGTTGTTCCTGCGTGCAATAGATGTGGGAGTCGTCCTGGGTGAAGCCCCGGATGCGCATGAGCCCGTGGAGCGTCCCGGCCCGCTCGTAGCGATAGACGGTGCCCAGCTCGAACAACCGCAACGGCAGCTCCCGGTAGGACCGTTGACCGTGCTTGTAGATCATGCAGTGCATCGGGCAGTTCATCGGCTTCGGGTAGTACGTCCCGTTGTCCATCTCCATGGGCGGGTACATGCCGTCGGCGTAGAAGTCGAGGTGACCGGAGGTCTCGAAGAGTCGGGCGTTGGCCAGATGCGGGGTGTAGACGAACTGGTACCCGCCGCTCTCGTGGCGTTGTCTCGAGTAGTCCTCCATGGTCTTGCGGATGATGGCCCCCTTGGGATGCCACACGGCAAGACCGCCACCGAGTTCGGAGGGGAACGACAGCAGGTCGAGTTCGTTTGCCAGCTTGCGGTGATCTCGGGCCGCCGCTTCTTCGAGTCGGGTCAGATGCGCCTGCAGCTCTGCCTTGTTGGTCCACGCGGTGCCGTAGATGCGTTGGAGCATGGGGCGTTTCTCGTCGCCCCGCCAATAGGCCCCGGCCACCTTCATCAGTTTGAAGTGCCCAAGCTTGCCGGTGTCGGGCACGTGGGGGCCGACGCACATGTCGACGAAGTCGTCGGTGTTGCGGTAGAAGCTGATGATCTCACCACCGGCCTCGCCCGCCAGCTCGCCGACATCGCCACGGGTGACTGCGTCGATGATCTCCCGTTTGTACTGGTGGGCTGCCATGAGCTCTCGGGCCTCGGCGGCACGCATCTCGGAGCGGATGAACGGCTGACGGGCCTTCACCACCTCGCGCATTTTTGCGTCGATGGCCACAAGGTCTTCGTCGTTGAAGGTCTTGCCGCCCGGAAGTTCGAAGTCGTAGTAGAAGCCGTCCTCGATCGGCGGACCGATGGCGAAGGTCGCGCCGGGCCAGAGTTCGAGCACGGCCTGGGCGAGGACGTGCGCCGTCGAATGGCGCAGCGTGTGCAGCGCGGCTTCGGAGTCAAGGGTGACGATGGCGACGGTCGCCCCATCGGGCAAGGCAACGTCGAGATCCTGCTCGACGCCGTCGACCACCACGATGATGGCGTCCTTCGCCAGTCGCTTGCCGATGTCGGCCGCCAGATCGGCTCCGGTGGCACCCTCGGGAAGAGCACGTTCGGAACCGTCGGGAAGCTTCACCAGGATGTTGGACACCCGCCCAAGTCTAAGGGCCAAGCGTCGGCGGCCCGGACGAATAAGCCGCTTCGGTCAGGCGAGCAGATCGATGCCGAGGAGCCGGGCGGCCAGCGTGACGTCGGCTCCGTCTGCGACTGCCCGATCGATCGCCTCGATGGCGCCGGGGATGTCGAGGTCGTCGTCGAGCGCGGCCCGCACGTCGTCGAGGGCGCCGTCGCCGGGATCGCCTTCACCCTTGCTGCTGGTGGCCAACCAGCGTTCGAGCCGGGCTTGCGCCGTCGGCATCAGCTCCTCGGACCATTCCCACTCGGTCCGGTAGTGGTTGGAGATGACCCCGAGGCGAATGGCTCGGGTATCGAAGGTCTTGCGCAGTTCGCTGACGAACACCAGGTTGCCGAGCGACTTCGACATCTTCTGCCCGTCCATGCGGACCATGGCCTGATGCATCCAGTGACGCACGAACGGCTCGCCGGTCGCCGCTTCGGACTGGGCTGCCTCGCACTCGTGATGGGGGAAAATCAGGTCTCCGCCGCCGCCGTGCAGGTCGATGGTGGTTCCCAGCTCGCGTAGCGCCAACGCCGAGCACTCGACGTGCCAACCGGGCCGACCCGGCCCCCACAACGACTCCCATGCCGGCTCACCCTCTTCGGATGGCTGCCACAACACGAAATCCAACGGGTTGCGCTTGTGGGGGTCGTCGGGCCGACCGCCGCGTTCGGCGGCATACGCGAGCATGGTGGCGTCGTCGTAGCCGGAGATCGAGCCGAACTTTTCCCACTTCGACACGTCGAAGTACACCCCGCCACCGGCCTCATAGGCGTAGCCGCGATCGAGCACCATGCCGATGAAGCCTCGGATGTCGGCAATGGCCGAGGTGGCCCGGGGTTCGGACCACGCCGGCAGCATGTCGAGAGCGATCATGTCGTTGTCGAATCGGGCGGTCTCGGCGGCAGCGAGATCGAGATAGTGAACACCCAGTTCCCGCGCCTTGCCGAGGATGCTGTCGTCGACATCGGTGATGTTTCGGACGCATCGGGTCTCGTGACCGCGGTCCCGCAACCTGCGTTGCAACACGTCGTAGGTGAGGTAGACCGCAGCGTGCCCCAAGTGGGTCGCGTCGTAAGGCGTGATGCCGCAGGTGTACATGAGGACGACGGGTCCGGGCTCGAAGGGGACGATCTCGCGCCGGGCTGTGTCGTACAATCGCATGGGGTTGGTCGAGGCGGGCTTCATGGAGGCTGGACTATCGGCACGCGTCACGCGTCGGAGGGTAGCGAAATCCTGGGGATGTGCGTAACCGACGCCCACTTGGGCTAGTCAATGGGGTGTGGGAATTCTCGAGAACAAGAATCTGCTCATCACCGGCGTGCTCACCGACGACTCGCTGGCCTTCGGTGTCGCCAAGAAAGCCCAGGAGGAGGGAGCCGATCTCGTCCTCACCGGCTTCGGCCGCGCCCTCAGCCTGACGCAGCGCACCGCCCGCAAACTCGATCCGGTGCCCGAAGTGCTCGAACTCGACATCGCCAACACCGACCATGCCGCCGCGGTCGGCGAGCATCTCCGCCAGAAATGGGGCCGGGTCGACGGCGCGCTGCACTCCATCGGTTTCGCTCCCGCCGCCTGCCTCGGCGACGACTTCTTCGGAGCGACCTGGGACGACGTCTCGATCGCCGTGCAGGTCTCGGCGTACTCGCTGCGCAGTCTCGCCGACATCGTCCGGCCGCTCATGACCGATGGTGGTTCGCTCGTCGGGCTCACCTTCGACGCCACGGTCGCCTGGCCCGCCTACAACTGGATGGGCATGGCCAAGGCAGCCATGGAGTCACTCAACCGCTACCTCGCCCGCGAACTGGGCAAGGAGCAGATCCGCTGCAACCTGGTGGCCGCGGGCCCCATGCGGACCATCGCCGCCAAGTCGATTCCGGGCTTTGCGACCTTCGAGGAAGAGTGGGTCAAGCGTGCGCCGCTCGGCTGGGACGTCAACGACTCGACCGGCGTCGCCAAAGCCTGCGCGGCGTTGCTTTCGGACTGGTTCCCTCACACCACCGGTCAGATCATCCACGTCGACGGCGGCTACTCGATCATCGGCGCATAACCGCCTCAACAGGCGGAGCGAACGGCGGGATAGGGGTTCACCGCTCCCCCGCCACCGGGGTGGATCTCGAAATGCAGGTGTGGCATGCCTGCGGCGTTGCCGTCGTCTCCGACGTAGCCGATGATGGTCCCCGCCGACACCGATCCGTTCTCGCCGTAGCCCGACAGGTGGGTTCCGTAGTAGTAGTTACCGTCGTTGCCGTTGAGGTGGAAGGACCGCCCGCCGACGCTGTTGGACCGGTGGGTCACGCTGCCGCCCACGGGTGCCACTACCGGGGTGCCGGTCGACGCCATCATGTCGACGCCCTTGTGGCGGCGCCCGCCCGACCTCGGGAAACCCCAGCTGTCGATGAACGACACTGCACCACCGACCGGGCAGAACTGCAACGTCCCGCTGCTCGCCCCGGAACCGCCGCCTCCGGAACCGCGGCCGCCGGAACGGCCTCCCGATCCCCCGGACCCTGCGGCCTTGCGAGCGGCCTCCGCTGCGGCGACTTCGGCTGCCCGGCGCCGCTCAGCCTCGATGCGCTCTCGCTCCAGCTCCTCGAGCCGTTCGAGCTGCTCGCCCAGCTCCACCCGTTTCTCGCGTAGTCCGCTCACCGCCTGATCTTGCGCAGCCAGGCTGGCGTCGACCGCTTCCTTGGCCAGGGCGAGGTCCTCGAAGAGACCGCGGAAATCCTCCAGTGATTCGGTGTCGTGACCGATGGCAGCATCGGCCAGCACTTCCGCCCGGATCGAGGACGTCACGTCCTGAGCATCGAGAAGCGCGCTGCCGCTGGGGCCCTCGACGAAGTCGGTGATGGCTGCGCTCTCCACTTCGCCCATGAGCCCGTCGACCTCGGCCTGAAGCAGCTGGGCTTGGGTGACCGCACCGTTTGCTTCGAGCTGGAGTTGACTCAGCCGTGTCTCGGCATCGGAGAGCTCTTGCGTCAGCTGCTGAACCCGTTCGCGTGTCTCGACCAGCCCCGCCGTCTTTGCTGCCTCCGCCGGCCCGGAAAACGCGGCCACGACCACGCCGGCGATGCAGACCATCGCAGCGAGAACCAGCGTGACTGTTGAACGTCGCCCTCTGGACACGGGCGCAGGCTAGCCGCCTCGCCACGCGCGCGCACCATGCTGGGTGGGAACCAACCACTCAGAGCGAAGGCTCGGCTACCGACCCGAGATCGGACTCGACCAAGGCCCGAATGATCTGCTCGACAGAGACGACGCCGACAGGCTCGCCGTCACCGATGACGACGGCCAGCTGACGGCGCAGCCGGCGCATCGTGCGCAGCACATCGATGACGGGCCGATCGGCACGGACGAGCACCATCGGTCGATGAAGCCCCGCCGGAATCGGGGTGAAGCGCTCGGATGGCTCGATGCTCAGGAGGTCCTTCGTGTGGAGATAACCCACCAGACGCATCTGACCCCGAGCTGACGCAACGATCGGAACTCGGGTCTGACCCGAGTTCAGAATCACACGCTCGGCCTGAGCGGGGGTTGCCCCGAAGCGAACCGTTGCGATGTCGGCGATCGGGGTTGCAACATCGGAGACGGGCCGTTGGGCGAACCCGAGGGCGTCGTGCAGGAGCTCGGCGCTGTCGCCCTCGAGCGCCCCTTCCTCGAACGCGGTGGCGACGATCGAGGCCAACTCGGACACCGAGTGGCTCGTCTTCAGCTCGTCGCGGGGCTCGACGCCCATCAGCCGGCAGCTGACGTTGGCCAACCAATTCAGGAACATCACGAACGGGCGGACACACCACAGGTAGGCCCGATAGGGAAGGACGAGAATCGAGGTCGTCTTTTCCGCGCCGGCAATGGCGAGGTTCTTCGGGATCATCTCGCCAACGACGAGGTGGAGGAAGGCGACGATGCTCAGCGCAACCACGAAACTTCCGATACGGGTCACGTCCTCGGAGAACGTCGAACCCAGCATCGACTCGAGCAGGCTGGCAACCGCGGGTTCACCCACGTAGCCGAGGGCCAAGGAGGCAACGGTGATCCCGAGCTGCGCGCCGGCGAGCTGCATGGTGAGGTCGGAGATGCTGGCCAGCGCCGCCTCCGCCACTCGCCCACCCTTCTCGGCTCGCGCTTCGAAGACCGACCGCTTGGCGGCCATGATGGCGAACTCGTAGGCGACGAAGAAGCCGTTGACGAAGATCAGCACGACGGCAGCGATCAACGAGTACGCCAGCGTCGATCCCGACAAGTGGTGACCGGCCTCGGTGGCCAGCACGAGCGCCCCCGTCATTGCGGGAACCATCATCGCAGCAGACCCTGGTCGATCACGTCTGCGTTCGCCGGATCTTCGGGCGCGACCAACTGGACCGAGGCAATACGGTGACGGTCCATCTCGACCACCTCGAGGGTCCATCCGTCGGCCGCCACCTGTTCTCCCGCCACCGGGATGTGGCCGAGCTGGTCCAGCATGAAACCAGCGATGGTCTCGTAGTCGCCCTCGGGCATGTCGAACCCGCTTGCATCGGCGACCTCGTCGGCCGTCTTGGTGCCGGCGACGACCGAAACACCGCTACGGACCACGGTCAACGGAGCCTCGACGTCGTATTCGTCGTCGATGTCCCCGGTGATCTCCTCGAGGACGTCCTCGAGCGTGATGACGCCTGCGGTGCCGCCGTGCTCGTCGATCACGACGAAAAGTTCGGCTTCGAGGGTCCGGAAATCGTCGAGGAGATCGAGCAGCGCTCGAGTTTCGGGAACGACATGGGGCTCGGTCATCAGTGTTGCCACCGGCTCGGTCCGGCGGACGCCGATGGGAAGGCCGAACAGCGCCGTGACCGAGATGACCCCACGGATATCGTCGAGGTCTTCGCCGTAGATCGGATAGTGACTGTGGCCCGTGGAGAGCGCGAGGTCGTGGACCTCGCCGACGACGGCGGTCACCGGCACCGCCTCGAGATGCACACGAGGGGTGAGCGCCTCGGCCGCGGTCTTCTCGCCGAACCGCAGCGTTCGCTTGAGCAGATTGAGTTCCTCGGCCCTCAGGGTGCCGGAATCGCCGGAGGCCCGGATCAGGTACTCGAGTTCTTCGAGCGAACGTACGGCCGCCAACTCCTCTTGGGGCTCGACACCGAGTCGGCGAACGGCCCAGTTGGCAACGCCGTTGAACAGTCGCACGAACGGACCGAGCACGGTGAAGATCACGGTCACGATCGGCGTCACCGCAAGCGCCACGGCTTCCGGTTTGGCGATGGCCAGATTCTTGGGAATGAGTTCGCCGACCACCATCGAGAACACCGTGGCCAGGAACAGGGCGAGCACCACCGACACGGTCGAGCCACCGGTGCCACCCAACGCCTCGACCCCAGGATCGATCAGGTGACCGACCAGCGGTTCGGCCAGGAAGCCCAGCACGAGACTGGTGATGGTGATGCCCAACTGTGCGCCGGCGAGGTAGAAGGACAACCGCTTCAGTGCCACCAGTACCAGGCGCGCCGGACGCGAACCCGCCTCGGCCCGGGCGTGCAGACGAGCCCGATCGGCGGCCAGCAACGCAAACTCGATGGCCACGAACAGGCCGGTCGCTGCCACGAGCAGCACAATGACGATCAGACCGAGGAACGTGGACACCTCCGCCGAGGATAGTGGCGGGTCAGAAGCGAAAGGGCGAACGACCTGCCGCTAGGTTCGCGCCGATGCACGCCCCACTTCTCACGCTCACCGACGCGTCGGTGGTGATCGACCGCCGGACGGTCCTCCATCGACTCTCCTGGGAGATCGAGGTCGATCAGCACTGGGTCATCGTCGGACCGAACGGGAGCGGCAAGAGCACCTTGATTCGCCTCGCCGGTCTGCAGCTGCACCCTTCGGCGGGATCGCTTCACCTGCTCGGTCACGAGCTCGGTCGGGTCGATGTGCGGCCGCTCCGAGCGAAGATCGGATTGGCTTCGGCCGGGTTGGCCGCCCAACTCCGGGGCCGTCTCACCGCAGAAGAAATCGTTCGTTGCGGCAGGACGGGCGCGCTGGAGCCCTGGTGGCACACCTACACCGAGGCCGACACGACGGCCGCGTTGACCGCGCTCGGTCGGGTGGGCCTCGATGGATTCTCCGAACGCACCTTCGCCACACTCAGCTCGGGGGAACGCCAACGCGTGCTGATGGCCCGGGCCCTCGTCAACGAACCTGACTTGTTGCTGCTCGACGAGCCCACGGCCGGCCTCGACCTCAGCGGGCGCGAGGAGCTGGTGGCCACCCTCATCGGACTGGCCGAAACCGGCCCGTCGACGGTGCTCGTCACCCACCACGTCGAAGACATTCCACCAACCTCGACCCATGTCCTCGCCATCAACGACGGGCGAGTCGTCGCCCGTGGCCCCATCGGCCCGACGCTCACTGCGGAGGTGATGTCCGAGACCTTCTCGATGCCGGTCGAGCTGAGCCTGATCGACGGCCGCTACACGGCACGGGCTCAGTCCCGTTCTGCCGCGACGCCTTCGAGGACGGCCAACTCCCGATCCGAGACGACCTTCAGGAGCGGATAGGGATTGACCGGGTCGCCACCATTGGGGTGAACCTGCATGTGCAGGTGAGGCGGCGTGCCGACCGCGTTCCCCGTGTTGCCCACGTAGCCCAGCAACTCGCCGGCTTCCACCACCTGGCCCTCGGAGAGTTTGGGAGCGAAGGCCGACAGGTGGGCGTAGTACCAGTCGGTGCCGGATTCGCCGCGGAGCCACAGCCGCAGGCCACCGAGCCGGCCCGAACCGATCTTGGTCACGATGCCTCGTTCGGTCGCCAGCAGCGGCGTGCCGGCCGGAGCAAAGAGATCGATGCCCTCGTGCCAGTGGGCGTCGGCGGTCCCGGTCATGCGGGGGAACCCCCAGGAGTCGATGAGCGGGACCTCGTAGGGCCACTGGATGGGGAAGATGACGCCTTCGACGTAGATCTGGCTGCCCGCTTCGAAGGATTCGAGTTCCCGCTTCGCCTGCTCGATCTCGGCCGCCTTTTCGTCGACTGTGGCCACGGCGCCGGCCATCGACTCGTTGACAACCCGTTCCCGATCGAAGAGGCCGAGGGTCTGCGCATCGAGCGCCTCTCGGAGCCGGTCGTACTCGGCGATCACCTCCTCGTCGGTTTCGAACACGGTCTCGACCAAGGTCTGGCGCGCTTCGTACTCGAGGGCAGCGTCGGAATCGACCGCCGAACTGAGTGAGCCCGAAAGGCCTGACGACCCTCCCTCGACAAAGGCCATGAGCGCTCGCAAACTCATCCGCTCCTGCGCGGCCTGCAACTGCGCCAACGTCTCCTTGGTTTGCGTGTCGAGCTGGTCGCGTTCCACCTGCAGCGCCTTTTGCCGGAGACGGAGGACCTTGACCAAGGCGATGGCCTCGTTGTGCGCTTGCTCAGCGGCCTTGAGTTTCGCTCGAGCTTCCTTGACGTTGCTGACCAGAACCTGGCTCACGGGTGCCTGGGCCTGCCCGTCGTACAAACCTCGAGGTGGCACCGTGAGGTCGATGGTGGGCGGTGTCTGGTCCGGGGGTTCCTCGCCTGCGCCTTTGTCATCGCCGGTCACCACCGGGGTGCCGTCCGGGTTGGTCACCACCGGAGTGCCGTCCGGGTTGGTGACCGCGGGTGTGCCATCCGGGTTGGTGACCGCGGTCGTGCCATCAGGATTGGTTCCGGGCACCGTGGTCGTCGGGCCGACCGTGGTGGTCGTCTCATCCGACACCTCGGTTGCCGCGGTGACCGGGGTGGCGGTGACCGTCGTCTCCTGAGCGACCACCGGTGCGCTGAGCGAGAGTACGAGGAAGAACGCGGCGAGAGAGGACGATCGAGAACCGGGGACAAAACTCATGACCCACCCCCATCGGCCAAACGGCCCAGGAACATGAGCCTTCAGGGCAACCAGCCGGTCTCTCAGGCGAGATGGTTTCAAGCGAGATGGTGTCAAGCGAGATGGTGTGCTTCGCCGGCCGTCAACACGTGGCTGACGCCGTCCGCGGTCTCGAGTACCAAACCGCCCGAAGCATCGATACCGGTGACGAACCCGGTGAGTTCGCCCCGTGGGGTGTCGAACCGCACGCGCCGACCGATGCTCAGGCAACGGCTTCGGTAGTCGTTCAGGAGGTCGTTCGAACGTCCGACTTCGAGCTGGGCAATGCGACCCTCGAGTGCCACGAGGATCGGAGCGAGGACGTCCAGTCGGTCGATCGGGCGGTCGGACAGCGAAGCGAGATCGATGGAGCGGGCCGACACCTCGGCGGGAAGCTCACCGCGCCAACGAAGGTTCAGTCCGAATCCGACGACCACGACCAGGGCTTCAGCGGACCCTGCTGCCTCGGCGAGGATGCCGCACAGCTTGCGTTCACCCTGCACTGCATCAGCGCTGCCCTCGGTGACCAAGACATCATTCGGCCATTTCAGCTCGGCCCGCACCCCCGAGGCGGCCTCGACCCCCTCGACGACTGCGAGGCCGGTGGCGAGCGGGATCAGCGACGCCCAACCCGGATCGGGCCGAAGCAGCACGGAACAGAGCAGCGAAGATCCAGGATCGTCGTACCAGGTCCTGCCCTGGCGGCCCCGGCCGGCCGTCTGGTGGCCGGTGACCAGCACCTGGCCCTCAGGAGCGCCGGCCAGGCCGGCATCGAGCAGATCTTTGTTGGTCGATCCGGTCTCCGTCACCACCCGAATCTGCGAAAAACGTGTACCTGTCGGACCGCGGACTTCCCCATCGTGACTCATCTCGGCCTACATTACGGTCGTGCTGAACCCACCTTCACTTCCCAAGCCGTCGTTCAACAAGGTCCTCGTGGCCAATCGAGGTGAAATCGCCGTCCGGGTCATCCGGGCGTGCAAGGAACTCGGCATCGGGACGGTTGCGGTCTACTCCGAGCTCGACCGGGACGCTCTTCACGTGCGCATCGCCGACGAAGCCTTCGCGCTCGGTGGCCAGACTGCGGCCGAGAGCTACCTGAACACCGAGGCCATCCTGTCGGCCATCACCCAGTCCGGGGCCCAAGCCGTGCACCCCGGCTACGGCTTCTTCTCCGAGAACGCCGACTTCGCTCGGGCCATCACCGAGATGGGCGTTGCGTTCATCGGCCCCCCGCCGGCGGCCATCGAGGTCATGGGCGACAAGATCAGCGCCCGTGAGGCAGCCGAGAAGGTCGGCGTGCACGGCGTGCCGGGCGTGACCGAGTTCATCAAGGACCCCGCTTCGATCGTTGCCTTCGGCACCGAACACGGTTGGCCGGTGGCCATCAAAGCCGCCTTCGGTGGAGGTGGCCGCGGCATGAAGGTGGTCCAGAACGCCGACGAAGCGGCGCCCCAGTTCGAGTCGGCTCAGCGCGAGGCGTTGTCGTACTTCGGCCGGGACGAGTGCTATCTCGAGCGCTACCTCACCAAGCCGCGCCACGTCGAGATCCAGGTCCTGTGCGACAGCCAGGGCAACGGCGTCTATCTCGGCCAGCGTGACTGCTCGGCCCAGCGTCGGCATCAGAAGCTCATCGAGGAGGCACCGGCTCCCGGTCTGCCCGAGTCGGTCGCCAAGGCCATGGGTGAGGCGGCGGTCAAGGTCGCCCTCGGCTGCGGTTACACCAACGCGGGCACGGTCGAGTTCCTCTTCGAGGACGGCGAGTTCCACTACCTCGAGATGAACACCCGCCTCCAGGTCGAACACCCGGTCACCGAGATGGTCACCGGCCTCGACCTCGTCGCCCTCCAGTTGCACATCGCCGACGGCGGCGCCCTGCCGTTCACCCAGGACGACGTCGTCCTCACGGGCCACGCCATCGAGGTCCGCATCAACGCCGAGGACCCTGCAGGCGGCGCCTTCCTGCCTTCGCCCGGGCCCATCAACAAGCTCCGGGTGCCCAGCGGCTTCGGTGTGCGGTGGGACGGCGGCTACGAAGCCGGCGACGAGATCAGCCAGTACTACGACAACCTCGTCGGCAAGCTGATCTGCTGGGGCGCCGATCGCCAGACGGCAATCGCCCGCACCATTCGTGCGCTCCGAGAGTTCGAGATCGAGGGAGTGGCCACCACCATCCCGGCCGACCTCGCCATCCTCGAGCATCCGGACTTCCAGGCGGGTGTGCACTCCACCAAGTGGGTCGAAGAAGTGCTCGACCTCTCCGGCATCGGCTCGGTCAAAGCCGCACCGTCCGGTGACGACGACGCCGAGCCCAAGGTTCGCCGAGACGTCGACGTCGAGGTCAACGGCAAGCGTTTCTCGGTCTCGGTGTGGATGCCCGAGTCGGCCATGGTCGCCTCGGGCGGCGGTGGCGGCGGGGCTCGTAAGCCCAAGCGGCGCGCCGCGTCGGGCGGCGGCGCCGGCGGTTCGGGCTCGGGCGACGTCACCGTGCCGATGCAGGGCACGATCGTCAAGGTCTCGGTCGAGGTCGGCCAGGAAGTCGCCGTCGGCGACACCATCGTCGTGCTCGAAGCCATGAAGATGGAGAACAACGTCACCGCGGAGAAGGCCGGCAAGGTGGCCGAGATCCGCGTCAGCGCCGGCGACTCCGTCGGCGGCGGCGACGTCGTCGCCAAGATCGAGTAGCCGCTGACTAGGACGTGAACACCACGCCGCGTGGGTCTCGGCGGTAGGTCACCACACGATTGGAGCCTGCCTCTCGGCGCTCGGCGGTGATCAGACCCGTGATGGGGTCTCGTTTGAGGTCCCACCACGGTCCGTGGACCAGGCGGTGGTGGTGTCTACAGAGCAACACCAGATTGTCGAGGTTCGTTGACCCGCCCTTACGCCAGTGCCGCAGGTGGTGGGCATCGCAATGGTGGCCGGGCCGATCACAGGTTGGGAACCCACAACCGCCATCGCGCACCGCCAACGCCGTCCGTTGGGCCGCGCTGACCACTGGCGTCGCTCGTCCAAGATCGAGGGGCCGACCGTTGGGATCGACCAGCAAGCGCTGCATCGAGCCATCGCACACGAGGAGCGCAGCGACCTCAGCGGGCAGGGAACGTCCCTCGGCGTTGGATCGACGGATCCGGTCGAGCACTGGTTGGCGACGCTCGTCGTCCCACAACTCGGGGATCGAGTCGGTGAGTCCATCGAAATCGATGACCACGACCGCCCGAGCCCTGCTGCGGCCGTGGCGAGCGAGCCTCGGCCTGTCGTCCTCTTCCGGGACGGCCTCAGGCAGATGACCGCCGTCGAGGTGGCCACAATCGAGGTAGTGCTGAGCCAGATCGGCCAGTGCGTCAGCGTTGCGTTGCCGGTGGGTTCGCTTCGCTGGGGCGTCTGCGGGGTCGGGCCGATTCAGCTGGCCCAGTACCTCGCCGAACACAGCCGCCTGGTCGGCGGAGAGCCGACCTCGAATATCGGCTTGCCCGAACAAGGTCGACGAGACCGCCAGATACCCGGCCGGTAGATCTCGGGGCTCGACCTCGGCGTCGACCAGGTCAGCCCAGCGTTCGCAGACCGAACGAAAGTCATCGACCCCCATCGAGCACGCGTAACCGACGAGCTGATCGGCGAACAGCGCGAGGTGATCGTGACGCTCCTCGGTGGCCGCTCGTTCGAGGACACGAAGGTGGGACAGCGACGTGGAACCGGACACCAGCGCCGATCGCAGGTCGGGCAACAACAGCAACACACGAACGGTGTGAGCCATCCGTCGAGCAGCGGGCACATCGAGACCCAGACGCCGGCGCAACCAACCGGTCAACGACGACGCTCCGTCTCGGCGGAAGAGCTCGTCGGCCAGCACTCGCACCAACCGGTCGAGCAGCTCGATGTCACCTCGCTCCGCCACGTCGGCGGCCGACAACACCGAGTCCAACGCGACATCGACGTCCCAGTGGAAGTCTTCGAGAGCGTCAACTGAAGGAAGGACCGCCGCCATCGGTTCAGAGTAGCGGACATATGTTCTGTATTCAACTATCGATAGAACATTTTACGCGATTTCTACGAGATTTCGTGAGCCGTCGGAACGGCACTACGATCCGCCCATGACCCGCGCACCCTCCTGGTTCACCGGCGCCTTGGCCCACCGGCCCGCCTCTCGAACGGTCGAGGTGAACGGGTGCGATGTCCATTACCTCCAGTGGGGGGACCCGTCGAAGCCGGCGCTCGTCCTCATTCACGGGGGCGCAGCCCACGCGCAGTGGTGGTCGTTCATCGCCCCGCAGCTCACCCACCATTACTTCGTGACCGCGCTCGATCTCTCGGGGCATGGCGACAGCGGTCGGCGCAAGGCCTACAGCGCCGAGCAATGGGCCAATGAGGTCATGGCCGTCTTCGACGACAGCGGCGGTCTGGGCCGGCCGATCATCGTCGGACACTCGATGGGTGGCATCGTGGCCATCGTCACCGCGGCCCGGTTCGGGGAGGAGCTCGACGGCGCCATCATGATCGATGCCCCGGTACGGCGGCCCGACCCCGAGACCGAGGAGGGTGAGCGGGGACGCATGTTCCGCAATCCGAAGACGTATCCCGACCTCGAGACTGCGGTCGAGCACTTCCACTTGCAGCCGCCCCAGCCCTGCGAGAACGGGTTCATCGTCGACCACATCGCCCGCACCTCGCTGCACGAGACGCCCGACGGCTGGACGTGGAAATTCGATCCGGCGGTCTTCCAGCGGGCCGGTTCGACCGTGCACGACTACCTCGCGCAGACCAAGTGCCGCATCGCCCTGATGCACGGCGAGATGAGCGATCTGCTGACTCCCGACGTGCAGGAGTACATGGAGGAGCTGACCGGCCGGAACGCCCCGACCATCGAGATCCCCCAGTCCTACCACCACGTCCCGCTCGACCAACCGCTGGCCCTCATCGCCGCCCTGCGAGCCATCCTGGCCGACTGGCAGCACACCATCCCCAAGCAGAAGCTGCGGGAGATGGCGCTCTGAACGAGCCGGCTACTCGGCGGCTTCGCCCAGGACTTCGGCCAAGGCGGGGTGCACGAAGATCGATTCGACCAGATCGGAGACCCGAAGTCCGGCGGTGACGGCCAAGGCGAGGACCGAGATGAGTTCGGCCGCGTGGCGTCCGACGATGGAGCCTCCGAGCACGACGCCGGTGGCGGGGTCGGACACGATCTTGACGAAGCCCCGGCTGTCGTTGTTGATGAGGGCCTTGGCCGATACCGAGAACGGCACCTTGGTCACCCGGATCTTGCGACCTTCGGCGAACGCGTCGGCCTCGGCCAGCCCGACGTCGGCGATCTCGGGGTCGGTGAAGATGGCCGAAGCAGCCTTCTCGTAGTCGAGATGCCGATGGGGTCCGGCGTGGAGTCCCATGGCGTGCTCGGCGACCTTGCGACCCTGGGTCGTGGCGACCGACGACAGCGGCAGCTTGCCGGACAGATCGCCGACGGCATAGATGTGGGCCACGCTGCTCCGGCAGTTGTGGTCGATCCTCACGTACCCGTTCTCGTGGTCGACGCCGGCCGAGTCGAGACCGAGGTTCTCGGAGTTCGGCACCGATCCAATGGCCAACAGACGCGTGCGAACCCTCGGCCACCCGGCCATCGTCGCAGAAGACCTTTACCGTGTTGCCGTCAACTTCGATCGACTGGGCTCGGGCCCCCATGAACAGCTTGACCCCTCGGTCGAGAAAGCTGTGCTCGAGGACCGAGGCGACCTCGGGATCCTTGTCGGGGAGCACCTGCTGGCGACTGACGATCAGGATCACTTCGGATCCGAACGATCGGAACATGTGAACGAACTCGACGCCGGTGACGCCTGAACCGATGACGATGAGTTTCCGGGGCAACTCGGGCGGCGGGTAGGCGTGGCGAGTCGAGAGCACGCGCTGCCCATCGATGGGCGCCCAATCAGGGATCCGGGGTCGGCTACCGGTGGCCAACACGATCACGTCGGCATCGAGGGTCGACGTCTTGCCGTCGTTGTGCTGAACCGACACCGAGTTGGGTCCGGTGAGCGTGCCGACGCCTTCGATGATGTTGACCTTCTGGCTCTCGAGCAGACTGCGAACCGAATGCTCGAGCCGCTCCTCGATCTCGAGAATCCGGTCACGAAGGGCGTCGAAGTCCAGGCTCACATCGACTTTGGCCAGGCCCATCTCGGCCGCATGGTTCATCATCGACATCGCCCCGCCCGTGGCGATCATGGCCTTGGACGGGATGCAGTCGAGAAGGTGGGCTGCACCACCGACCAGGTCCTTCTCGATCAACGTCACGTTGGCGCCATAACGAGCAGCGTGGGTGGCGCAGGCAGTGCCACCGGGGCCACCGCCGATGATGACGAAACGTTTCTCGTGACCAGGCATGCTCCGAGGCTAGCGGTCACCCCGACACCGAGAGGGGAACCGCTAGTGTCGGGCTCCTGTGAACAAACGTCGTCCGACCACGAAACCCAAGCGCGTGTTCGTGAGCGCCGACCCGTTCGTCGACGTGAAGACCGGCGTGGCCTACGCCAGCGAGTACCTCGTTGGCCGCCTCATCGAGCAGAGCCCCGAGGGCACCCAGTTCGATCTCGGCTACTTCGATCTTCGTGGCACCCGAGGTCTCCCGGACCCGGCCCTCGGTCGACCTTTGCGGCAGCGTCTGTTCCCCAGCGCCATCTACCTCAAGTTGATGGCGTTCGGTTTGGCGCCCCCGCTCGAACTGCTCTGGCGCCGCCGGTACGACGTCGTGCTGTGCAACAACAACTACCTCATGCCCAGCACCGCGCCGATGAAGGTCATCATCATCCATGACCTCGGCTACCTCGTGTGCCCCGAACACGTCCAGCCGGGCCGGGCCGGCGTAGCGGGCCGGATCTTTCCCAGCGGCCCGAGTTTTCTGGCCCGCGTCATTCCCCGGGCGGCCCGTCGTTCGGACCTGATCCTCACGTGGTCCCACGAAGTCAAAGCCGAGATGGCTATCCACCTCGGTGTGCCCGCCGACAAGGTTCTGGTCATCCCCTTCCTGCCCGACGACCGTCACCAACCCAACCCGGCAGCAGCACCCCCCGAACGGTTCGGGCTCGATCGCCCGTTCGTGCTGTGCCAAGCCACCATCGAACCACGCAAGAACCATCGGGTGCTGATCGAGGCCTTCGCGCTGCTCGAACCCGACCTACGTCGGCAGACAACGTTGGTGTTGGCCGGAGGGGCAGGCTGGTCGTCCGATGCGCTGCTGGCTCGCATCGCAGAGCTTCAGGCCGACGGCATCGACATTCGGGTCACCGGCTACGTCACCGAGGACGAGCGTCTCGCCCTCTATCAAACCTGTGCGGTCGCAGTGCAGCCCTCTCACTACGAGGGCTTCGGCATGCCGGTCCTCGAAGCCATGGCCTGCGGCGCCAACGTCTTGTGCAGCGACATTCCGGTGCTGCGCGAGGTGGGGGGCGACGTCGCCGAGTACTTCGACAAGGACAACCCGACCGATCTGGCCGCACGGTTGGTGCCACATCTGGCCGCAGCGTTTGCAGGGACGGGGCGCCCGGTCGACCCCCAACTCGTCCAGGCCCACTTCGTCGACCTCGAGGCGAAGGGCGACACGGCGACGATGGCCGAGCGCATGGGCCTTTGCGCATGGGGACCGTGTGAGCGCTGACTCGTTCGGCTCCCGCGTTCGTCGGCGTCTCGAGCGCGAGGCAGAAGCTCTTGGCCCGCTGGTCGACGTGGCGAAAGCCCATCCCGCTGCTCGTTCGACCCGCCGAACCTTGACCGCGGCTCGGGTCGGCCTGAAGGCCCGACTGGGCGACCCCGATCGCTTGCTCGACCGCATCGTCGAACAGGCCATTCGAGAAGCCGACGGCCTGCCGACCGACGACCAGGCGGGCCCGACGTGAGTCGGATCGCGGTTGTGGCCCCACGACCTGTCCCCTACGTGCACGGTGGGGCCGAACGGCATTGGGACGCCCTGGTGGCCGCGTTGATCGGCGCCGGCCATCAGGCCGAGCTGCTCGCAGTCGACACACCGGAATCCACCAGCGTCGAGGTACTGGCGTCCTACCGACGTTTCCTCGACCTCGACGTCAGCGGGTTCGACGCCGTCATCTCCGGCAAGTACCCGTCGTGGATGGTGCAGCACCCCCTGCACGTCCGACACCTCAACCATCCGCTCCGCGGCCTCTACGACCTCTATCCCAAACACCTTCCCCCAGCCTCGGCCGAGCAGCGCGCCCAAATCGACAGCGTCGCGGCCGCCGGCCCGGCCGCCCTCCTCGACTGGGCCGAAGCACAAGATCTGAACGCTCCCGGATGGAGCCTTCCCGGCCCCTGGATGCAGGCAGTCATCCAGGCCCTCGACGAGACGGCCAGCCGCAAGATCCACGTCCAGGCCGCAGTGTCGGAAGCGGTCGCCCTTCGGCCGAGCTACGCGGCCCTGCTCGGTTCAGGTCCCGTTGCCATCATTTCCCCGCTCACCGATCTCCCGACGCCGGCCGATCCTGACGCTTCGGATGTCGGGATCGGCGCGCACTTCTTCGCCTTCGGACGGCTCACCGCTGACAAGCGATTCGATCTCGCCATCGAAGCCTTCGACCGGTCGGGCCTCGGCCGGGCACGGCCCGAACCGTTCGAACTCTGGATCGCGGGTACCGGGCCCGAGGCCCCGGCGCTGCAGGCCATGGCCGATCGCACCACCGGCGTGCGCCTGCTCGGACGCTGCTCCGATGACGAACTTGCCCGCTATCTGGCCTCGGCAGTCGCCGTCGTGCTCACGCCGAGGGACGAGGACTACGGGTTGGTGGCAGCCGAGGCCCACGCGGCCGGCCGCCCCATCCTCACCACCACCGACAGCGGCGGCATCGCCGAACAGGTGCTGGCATCGGCGCCCCCGGCGGGCATCGTGGTGCCGCCGATGCCACGACGGATCGGCGCCGCCATGCGCGACCTCGCCCTCGACCCCGCAGGCTCGGACCGCAAGGGCCGGGCAGGACGGGACCGGGTCCGGACCCTCAGCTGGCGTCCCCTGCTCAGGCTCCTCGAGCCCGATCTCGCCCCGCCGCGACCTCGGGTGCTGATGTTGTCCACCTTCGTCGCCGAACCGGTGACCGGCGGGGGCTCTCGCCGGCTTCGGGCGGTCGCCAATCGGCTCCAGTCCTTCGCCGATGTGACCGTGCTGGCGTTGACCAACGAGGTCACCGGTGTCCGGAACCGGCGACTGGACGATGGCGTCGTGCAACTGGCGGTGGGTCGATCGCGGCCCCATCTGAAAGCCGACCACGAGATGCGGGCACTCGTCGGTGTCCCCGTCGATGACATCGCCATCGGCCCGCTCCACCGGGCAACGCCGGCGTTCGCTCCCCTGCTGGCGGCCCACGTCGATGCCTCCGACCTGATCGTGCTCGCCCACCCCTTCCTGGCCCCCGTGCTGCCGACGGGGATGAAGAAGCCCACCGTGTACGACGCGCACAACGTCGAGATCGATCTCAAGGAGCGGCTGCTCGATGGTCGTCCCGGTGCCACCCGCTTGATGGAGTGGTGCGAGAAGGCCGAAGCCCAGGCGCTGGCAAGAGCAACGGTGGTCAGCGCGGTCTCCGACGACGACCTCGCCCGCCTTTGTCCGCCGGGTTGCGGTCATCGCAACCTCGTCGCCCCCAACGGAGTCGACGACCGACTGCTGCACTGCCCTCCCGGCCCGGGACCACAACGCGTCTGCGGCGCGCGTTCGGCTCCTGGCGGACATCGGGATACCGGACGATGAGCGGCCCATCGTCCTCTTCGTGGGCTCGTCCCACGCCCCGAACCACGAGGCGGCTGATCGCCTCGCCGACCTCGCCCTAGCTGCGCCGGAACTCCTGGTCGTGTTGGCCGGAAGCCATTCGAACCGTTCCCGTACCGGGCCGGTCAGCCTCGGTTCCTTTGCCGATCATGACCTCAATCGGCTCCTCCTCGCCGCCGATGTCATCGTCAACCCGGTCGAGGCCGGATCGGGCACGAACCTCAAGCTGATCGAAGCACTCGCCTCCGGTACACCAGTCGTGGCGACCGCAGTCGGCGCACGAGGGCTTCCGGACCCCGGGTCCGTTCTGCACATCGCCGAGCCCGGTGAACTGCTGGCCGGCATCCGAGCCGTCCTGGCGGCTCCCGGGCCCGCTCGTGAGCGGGCGGCCGCAGGCCAGGAGTTGGCGACGCAGTACCGGTGGGACGTCGCGCTTGGGCCCCTCGAATCGGCAATTGCCGAGCTGCTCGGCGTACCATTGGCGACGTGAACGACTCGGGAATGAGCAACGACAGCTACGACCGGTGGAAGGTGTCTGCGCAGAAGGATCTCCGCGGCGCCGACCCCGACACCCTCATCGTCTCCACCGCCGAAAGCATCCCGGTCAAGCCGCTGTACACCGCCGAGGACCTCGCCACCGTCGAGCACCTCGGGTCGATGCCCGGTGAGGCACCCTACGTTCGAGGCCCGCGGGCCACGATGTACACCCACCGCCCGTGGACCATCCGCCAGTACGCGGGGTTCTCCACCGCCGAGGACTCCAACGCGTTCTACCGTCGCAACCTGGCTGCGGGCCAGATGGGCCTGTCGGTCGCCTTCGACCTCGCCACCCACCGCGGCTACGACTCCGATCACCCCCGCGTGGTCGGCGACGTCGGCAAGGCCGGCGTTGCCATCGACTCGGTCGAGGACATGAAGATCCTCTTCGACGGCATCCCGCTCGACCAGATGTCGGTGTCGATGACGATGAACGGCGCGGTGCTTCCCATCCTCGCCTGCTACGTCGTGGCGGGCGAGGAGCAAGGCGTCAGCACCGAACAGCTCTCGGGGACCATCCAGAACGACATCCTCAAAGAGTTCATGGTCCGCAACACCTACATCTATCCGCCCGAGCCCTCCATGCGGATCGTGGCCGACATCATCAACTACACCGCGACCCACATGCCGAAGTTCAACTCGATCTCGATCTCGGGCTACCACATGCTCGAGGCCGGAGCCTCGGCCGACATCGAACTGGCCTTCACCCTCGCCGACGGACTCGAATACGTCCGGGCCGCTCTGTCCCAGGGGCTCGACGTCGACGCCTTCGCCGGTCGACTCAGCTTCTTCTTCGGCATCGGCATGGACTTCTTCATGGAGATCGCCAAACTGCGGGCCGCCCGACTGCTGTGGGCCGAGTCCATGGCCCAGTTCGACCCCAAGAGCGCCAGCTCCTCCATGCTCCGTACCCATTGCCAGACCTCCGGGGTGTCGTTGACCGAGCAGGACCCCTACAACAACGTCGTTCGCACCGCCTATGAGGCGATGGCCGCCGTGCTCGGCGGAACGCAGAGCCTGCACACCAACAGCTTCGACGAGGCCCTGGGCCTGCCCACCGAGTTCAGCGCCCGCATCGCCCGCAACACCCAACTCATCCTCGCCGAGGAGAGCGGAGTCACGCGCACGGTCGATCCCCTGGCCGGCAGCTACTACGTCGAGAAACTCACCGCCGACCTCGCCGACCGGGCCCGCTCCATCATGGCCGAGGTCGACGGCCTCGGCGGCATGACCAAGGCCATCGCTTCGGGCATGCCCAAACTTCGGATCGAGGAGTCGGCGGCCAAGCGCCAAGCCCGCATCGACCGAGGCGAGGAGGTCGTTGTCGGGGTCAACAAGTACCGCGTGGCCGACGGCGGCACCGTCGACGTGCTCGACATCGACAACACCGCCGTCCGAGAGTCCCAGGTCGCTCGCCTGGCCCAGATCCGGTCCGACCGTGACCAATCCGCATGTGACGCTGCCCTCGCGGCGCTGACCGAGGCCGCCCGCGGCAAAGGAAACCTGCTGGCCGCCTGTGTCGATGCCGCTCGGGCCCGGGCCACCGTGGGCGAGATGTCCGATGCCATGGAGGTCGTGTTCGGCCGTCACCAGGCCGAGACCCGAACCATCTCCGGCGTCTACGGCGCGGCGTACGCCGACGACGAAGGGTTCCAGAAGATCCTGGCCGACGTCGAGGCGTTCGCCGACGACGAAGGTCGTCGGCCACGCATCCTGGTGGCCAAGATGGGCCAGGACGGTCACGATCGCGGCGCCAAGGTCATCGCGACGGCCTTCGCCGACCTCGGCTTCGACGTCGACGTCGGCCCCCTCTTCCAGACACCGGCCGAGGTCGCCCGAGACGCCGTCGACAACGACGTGCACATCGTCGGTATCTCGAGCCAAGCTGCCGGGCACAAGACCCTTGTCCCCCAGTTGATCGACGAGCTCCGTCAGGCGGGCGCCCACAACGTGGTCGTGGTGTGTGGCGGTGTCATCCCCCCGCAGGACTACGACATGCTCCGAGCCGCCGGTGTCGGCGCCATCTTCGGACCCGGCACCAACATCCCCGACGCCGCAGCACAGGTCCTCGAACTGGTGCGGCGGGAACTGGTGAGGGCCGCGAGCTGACCCCCCCGCCCGAGAGTCCTGCCGCCCTGGCCGAACGCCTCATGGCCGGAGAACGGCGGGCCTTGGCCAAAGCCATCACGCTGGTCGAATCGTCACGCCCCGACCACCGAGACCGGGCCGACGAGCTCCTGAGCCTCGTTCTGCCCAACACCGGACGGTCGCACCGCATCGGCGTCTCGGGCACGCCGGGTGTCGGTAAGAGCAGCCTCATCGAACGGCTCGGTCACCACGTCATCGAACTCGGCCAGCAGGTCGCTGTCCTCGCCGTCGATCCGTCGTCGCGCCGCACCGGCGGGTCGATCCTCGGTGACAAGACCCGCATGCCGTTCCTCGCCACCCATCCGGCGTCGTTCGTACGACCGTCCCCCAGCCGGGGTGTGCTCGGTGGCGTCGCCGACGCGACCCGAGAAGTGGTGCTGCTCTGTGAGGCCGCCGGGTTCGGCGTGGTCATCGTCGAGACGGTCGGGGTCGGACAGTCCGAGACCGCAGTGGCCGACATCACCGACCTGTTCGTGCTGCTCGTTGCTCCTGGTGGTGGCGACGACCTCCAGGGCATCAAACGGGGCGTCATGGAGCTGGCTGACGTGGTCGTGGTCAACAAGGCCGACGGGCCGTACCTGGCAACCGCGTCCCACACCGCGGCCGACTACCGGGCCGCGCTGCACCTCGTGCGACCCAAACGCGAAGGCATCACCACCGACGTCCTGCTGTGCTCTGCCCTGAACGGTTCCGGCGTGGTCGAACTCTGGGACCACCTGGTCGCGGCGTGGCAGACACTTCACGATCTCGGAGCGTTGACCCGCCTCCGCAGCGACCAGGCCGTCGACGCAATGTGGCGCATCATCAACACCCGCCTCCTCACCCGGATTCAGGCCAATCCCGAGCTGCTCGACCCGATCGTCCACCAGGTTGCCCGGGGCACGCTGCCGGCCAGCAAGGCGGCGGCGCTCGTCTTGGCGTCGGTGGCTCCGACCACCCGTCTGCCGCCCCTATAGTTGCCGCCGGTGCAGGCACTCCTCCAACGCAGACACGGTCGTTTCAAACCCGGTCGTCTACCAACCGCTCGATCCAACCTCCTCCAGCTTGCGACCCGGGCGCGCGGGGTCAACCGCACCACGCTGCGCCGCAGGGCAGAGCGGCTGCGGTTCCGATCGAACGCCGACTACATCGAGTTCGTGATTGCGCGGGCGCTCGAACGCGGTCGCCCGTGAGCACGGTCCGATGAAGGTCGGCATCATCACCCCGGTTGCACCGGGAAACGTGACCGGCGGGGCGGAACGCTTGTGGCAAACCCTGCGGCGACGTCTGATCGAGCGCGGCCACGATGTCGAACTGGTGGCTGTCCCCACGCCCGAAGCAACACTGGCCGAGGTGCTCGACGCCTACGAGACGTTCTTGCGTCTCGATGTGTCACGCTTCGACGTGGTCGTCACGGGGAAATACCCGGCGTGGATGGTCCGGCATCCACGCCATCTCGTCTACCTCCTTCACCCCCTTCGGGGACTGTACGACACCTACCCCGACACGCTGGCGACCGATGATGGTCCGGACGACGACACGGCTCTGGCGAACGCCGGTAGCGCAGCCGACCTCATCGACGTCGCCCGCAGCCTGCTCGAACGCTTCCCCGAACGAGCAGCATTTCCCGGGCCGTTCGCCCGGGCAGCAATCCACGCCCTCGATCGCATCGCCTTCGGCCAGGTCGCACGGTTCGCCGCGATCTCCGAGGAGGTCGCAGGCCGCGACGGGTATCTCCCAGCCGACCAACCCGTCCTCGTCGTGCACCCCGAGAGCGATCTGGCGACGGCGTGCCTGGCCGATCCGATCGGACACCCGCCGAGCGCCGGTCGCTTTCTGGCCGTCAGCCGGCTCGATCCCCCCAAACGCATCGATCTCGTGCTCGAAGCGTTGGCTGCCTTCAAGGACCCGAACGTCGAGCTGATCATCGCCGGCGACGGACCCGATCGGGCTCGACTCGAGCAGCTGGCCGAGCCCGACGCCAGGGTCACCTTCGTCGGTCGGGTCTCCGATGAGGAACTTCGGTCGCTGTACCGGGAAGCGACGGGCGTGGTGTTCACGCCGTTCCACGAGGACTATGGGTACATCGCCGCCGAGGCCATGTCTGCGGGCACCCCGGTCGTGACCACCGTGGACAGCGGTGGGCCCACCGAATTGGTCGAGCACGGCGTCAACGGCATGCTCGTCCGGCCTGATCCGCAGGCCATCGCCGGAGCGATGGCCCATCTCGCCCATGACCCGTTCGCTCGCTGGACCATCGGTCTCAACGCCCGCCGGCGAGTAGCCGGCATCTCGTTCGATCCGCTGCTCGACCTGATCGAGTCGCTCGGTGCGGTCGAGTCGCTCGGCGCAGCGAACCGTCCGAAGGCGTTGGTACTCAGCACCTACCCGATCGAACCGGCCATCGGGGGAGGACAACGCCGACTTCGGCACCTGAGCGCCGGCTTGGCCGCGCACGCCGACGTCACGGTGCTCGTGCCGTCGTCGGCGTCGGATCGTGTGCGACGGCGGGTGCTCGAACCCGGGCTCGTCCAGGTCGAGATTCCCCGTTCGATTGCACAGCGAGAGGCCGAGGACGACATCTACGCGCTGTTGAAGCTCCCGGTCGACGACATCACCGCCGGAGAGTTGGTGGCGGCCACGCCGGCATTCGACGACGAGCTACGTCGACAACTGATCGACACCGATGTAGTCGTCGCCTCGCATCCGTTCCTCGTGCCTGCCCTCCCGCACGACCTCGCCGTGCCGCTGCTCCACGAGTCGCAGAACTTCGAAACGCGGTTCAAGGCCGCAATGCTCCCCGACAACGACGCCGGCCGATGGCTGGCCGAACGGGTGAGGGCCACCGAGATCGACGCCACACGCCGGGCCGCGGCCGTGGTTGCCTGCACCGAATCCGACCTCGTCCAGCTCCAGGCAGCCAAACCCGGCGTCGCCGGCCTGGTCGTACCCAACGGCGTCGATGCCGCCGCTCTTCCGGTGAAGACGGCGCACCAGGCGTCGTTGGCCCGGCAGGAGATTCTCGGCGTCGCAGGATTCGATCCCGACGACGAACGACCGCTCGGCGTGTTCATCGGGTCCTGGCATCCACCCAACATCGACGCCGCTCGGTTGTTGCTCGACGTAGCCCGCCAACGACCCGACTGGGTCTTCGTGCTCGCCGGCAGCCACACCAGCGAGTTCGCGGGCGAGCCCATCCCCGAGAACGTCCATCTCATTGCCATCTTCGCCGAGAGCCTTCTGTGGCCATTGCTCGCCGGGGCCACGGTCGCTGCTCAACCCGATGATCTCCGGCGGCGGCAGCAACCTGAAGGTCTTCGACTACCTCTCGGTAGGCACTCCGGTCCTCACCACCGAGGTCGGTGCCCGCGGTCTGGACGAACCGGCCGCCGCCGTTGTCGTCTGTGACCCGACGGTCCGTGGCTTCGTCGCAGGACTCGACCTCATGGTCGGCACCGACCCGGACGACCTTCGGGCCCAACAGAACCGAATCGCCCGGGGACGAGAGCTGGTCGAGCAGCGGTTCGACTGGCACCACTTGGCCCGGACGTGGGCCGATTTCGTGCTCTCGACGGCCGGTGTGGGACCCGGCGCCACTCTGCCCACCGGAACACGGCAACGACCGCGAACTCCCGTCATCCTGGCCGAGACCCCGCCGCCTCCCATCGATCCGATCGAGGCCACCATCCGAGCCGTCGGAAGGCTGGCCCGAACCACCGACCCAAGTTCGAAAGCAGCCATTGTGGATCCGCTCATTCAGGAAAGCATCAAGCAGGCCACCGAGAACCGTCACGTCGGTCGGCTCATCCCCGACGCCGCCCGTCTGCGGTTCCCGAAACGGGTTCTCGTCCGAGCCGGACAACTCATCTCCAACGAGCAGCTGAACTACAACGAGGCGATGATCGACGCCGTCACCCAATTGGCCATCAAGGTCGAAGCGCTCCGTAAGGACAATCAACGTCTTCAGGATCGGCTCGACGAGTTGGAAACCCGGGCCGAGCTGGAACACCAATGACCCAAGGGCGCCTGAAGATTGCGGTGGTCAAGCCCGACTACGGAGTGATGGGCGGCTTCGAACGACTGCTCGAACGCATCATCGGTCTGCTGATCGACGAAGGGCACCAGGTCGAGGAGCAGGCACTGCCGGCGCTGCTCTGGCCGAGAGCGGTATTCGGCAACAGCACCGCCGTGCGCGTCTGGCACGACCACACCGGGTTCTTCACCTACGCCGCGTTGGTCGAGGACGTCCGGCGTCTCGACCTCAGCCGCTATGACCTGGTGCTCAGCACCCAACCCCCCACGTTCCTCGTCGATCATCCTCGGGTCCTCGCGCTCTTCTATCACCAGGCGCGCGTCTTCTACGATCTCTCCGAGCGCTACAGCCGCATGGGCGAGATCGCCCCGCGGCTCCACCGAATTGCGTCCGAGGAAGTGCAGGCGATCGACCGCACCTTCGTCGGCAACGTCAAACACTGGCTTGCAGGGTCGAGTGAGTGCAGCTCACGGCTGGCCGAGTACTGGTCGATTCCGTCGGCCATGACGTCGCTGTTGCACGCACCAGCGCTCACCGAAGTGCCGGACGACCCGCCGGCCTGGTCCCCAGCTGGGCCAGTCGTCTGCGTCAGCCGCCACGAGTGGCCCAAACGAACCGAGCTTCTCGTCGCCACCGGGCATCTGTTGGCGGCTCGCCCGGGCCCGGTCCGACCCATCGAGTTCATCGGGACCGGCGGACGCCTCGACTTCGTTCGTGGCCTCGACGAGCGCCTCATCGAGGACCCTTCGCTCGCCTCTGACCCCGATCCGGAACGGTTCTGGATGCAGACCGTCCGCGGGCAGCAGACCCGCCGCTCCCAGCCCGACGGATCTCCCAACCGGTTCCTCGGCAACGTGAGCGATGACGAGCGGAACCGTTCGTACGCAGGAGCGTCGGTGGTCGTCGCCCCCGCCTTCCGGGAGGACTACGGCCTCACCGCCCTCGAGGGCATGTTGTGGCAACGGCCGGTCATCGTGTGCCGAGACGGTGGTGGCCTGGTCGACCTGGTCGAGGAGACCGGGGCCGGCCTGGTGGTCGACCCCACGCCCAAGGCGTTGGCCGACGGGATCGAACGCATCCTGGGAGACGATCAGCTCCGGGCAGACATCCTCGAGCGAGCCCGCGAAGTACCGCACTCGTTCACGTGGGCTCGAGCGGCCGCCGAGCTCCGCTACGCCGTAGCAGCGACGGCGTCCTGACGTCGACGCGCTCCAGCCGGCCTGCAGCTAGCCCTGGGCCCGACCGTAGAACTCGTCGGATGCGGCGAGGAGCGCTGCGAGGTTGACGTCGTCGACCGAGAGGAGCGACTGCGCCCAGTGCGCTCCGCCGGCGGCATCGGGTTCTCGACCCAACACCGACAGGTAGACCCGGCGAACCCGATCCTGCCGGGACTCGATCGAGGCGAAGAAGCCGGTGGAGACACCGCCAGGAGTTGCTCGCCCCTGGTCGAGCAAACCGGACCAATAGGCGAGACCCGCAGCATCGGGGGCTCGACCGAGGATGTCGCTGTAGAGGGCGGCGACGAGACCGGCGTTGGTGCTACCCGACCGCTGGAAGTACTCGGCCGAGCCGTAGAAGTTGGCCGCTACCGCCTCGAAGCGGAGTCCGGATCGCATGCGCCCGAGCCAGTACGCCTTGCCGCCCGGGTCCGCAGGCCGGCCGAAGACATCGACATAGAGATCGTCGATCATGACCCCGGCCCACTCGTCGGAACGGGCAAGGGCCTGCGTCAACGCGGTGCGGGCGACGCCCCGTCGTAGGTTCTCGACCCACGCTGATCGCTCGCCATCTGTTGGCTGACGCCGAATGAAGAGTTGATAGCTGGCGTTGACGTAGTTGGCCGCGGTCACCGCCGCCACGGGAATCGGTCCGAAGGTGAACCAGTCGGACTTGAGACCGAACGCCCGCCGAGCGGCGTCGCCCGTCATCGTCGTGGACCCGCCGGCGAATCGGAAGGTGACCGAGGTCGCCCGTCCTCCGTCGGCACCGAGCCCAGTGCGAGCGACGTCCACTCCGATGAGTTCTCCCTTGCCCTGGGCGGTGATGAACGGTCGGAGATCGACGATCAACGACCAGGTGCGATTGGGATTGGACGCCGTGGCGTCACCCACGTCCGGGACCGCCGGGAACGCGCCACCGGCGGTGTACCCACCGGTACTGCTGGAGAACTCGGTACGAGCGATGCTGGCGCCGGTCAACCGGACCAAACCGGCCGTCGCCGCCACGGCAGCATCGGTGGTGGGCGTGACCGTACTGACCATGCCCCGCGCCGCCGTGTTGCGGAAGTAGCCGCCGTACACCTGACAGAGAATGGTGTCGCACGTATCGGCGTACGGCAGCTGGCGGGTGTCGCCTGCCATCGCGTACGAACGAGCGGCAACGGCCTGGGCTTCGAGCGCAGCAGGGTGCCAACCGGCGGGGACCTCGGAGGGAACGACACCCCGCAGGTACTCCTCGATGGTGACGATGTTGACGGTGCGTATCGGGTTCGAACTGAACCGTAGATAGCCGGGGTACCAGGTGCTGGATCCGTCGGCGTAGCAGACCCGCATGAGGCCGTCGGGGCCGCCCGCCGACGGGGCCGCGACGAGGTCGAGAGCGCTGAACTCGGTCGTGGTGAACGCTTCGGTCCAGGTCCCGTCACACCCTGACGAAGTCTCGAGCCGGATGCCGGATCCGACGACCGAGAGCCGGACGCTTCCTTGGTGAGCCCAACGGTCGACGCCATCGGTGGACCGAACCAGGATGGTCCCGGCGGCCAGGCTCACGCGAAGCGACTGGCCCTGCTGGCTCCGCAGGTCGACACGAACCGCCGCTGGGTTGACCGGAGCATCCGCAGGGATCTGGCCGGCCGTCGTGCCGCCGTAGAAATGGTCGAGAATCTGGGCCGAGGTCCAGGCATGGTCGGCGGCGTAGCCCTGAGCCCCGTACTGGCCGAGTCCTCGACCGTGTCCCCAACCGCGCCCCGAGACGGTGACGGGAAGCGGGAGGGTCTCCTGAGCGGCGACGGGGCGTGCGTCGACGACGACGCCGAACGACACGGTCACCAACGAACCCACGAGAAGTGCGACAGCTGCCAAGCGCGAAATCATGGTCATGTCAGGCTAATCCTCCGGTCCGCCGCTTCCGGTGACGAGTTCGTAGTACTCCGTCGACCCGGCGAGGTTCACCGCGAGCGCGATGTCGTCGGCGGACAGCAATTGGTCTGCCCAGAACGCTAGCCCACCACCGTCGGGATTTCGGCGCAGGACCTGTTGGTACAGGCCGATGACACGCGATTGCCGCGACTCGGGCGACTGGTAGAAGCCAATGGTGATGTCGGTCGCTGCTCGTCCGGCGTTCAGTTGGCCGACCCAGTAGTCGAGACCGGCCTGGTCCGGCGCGCGGCGCAGCAAGGCCAGATACAGCCGAGTCACGTATCCCTGGTTGCTTCCCGCCGATCGGTAGTACTCGGCTGACCCGTAGAAGAAGGCGCCCATGTCCTGCACCCGCAACCCGGCCCGGAGGCGCTGCACCCAGAACGAGCGACCGGCCGCGTCCGGGCCGCGGCCGAGAACGTCGAGGTACATCTGGTCGACGACCTTGCCCGCCCATGGCTCGGACCGTGCCAGTTCGTCGACGACGGCGCTGCGGGACTGCCAGACCACCCGGGTGGCCAGGATGTCGGCGGAGACCGGGTCGGTGGTTCCGAGGAACAGCGTGCTGAGGGCCTTGGTGAACCGGATGAGGTCCGAAGAGTCATCGGTGACCCAGCTGACGAGCGCGGCATCGACCGTGTGTCCGACACCAACCGTGGTCGAGGTGGGCAGGATGCGGCGTTCGTCGCCGAAGGGGATGATGCGTCCCTCGGTGTCCGTCACCCAACCACCCCGGTCGTTGGTCCCGACGATCACTGCCTGTGCCGTGCCGATGCCGGCCGCCGGCTGCCAACCGGGCGCTCCGCCGAACGGCGTCAGTCGACCACCGGAGTCGAGCACCCAGCCGCTGGCGCGATCGCTGCGGACCGCCACCGAGACCGCGTTGGCGACGTTCAGTGAGCGAGCCGGTGCACCACCCACTGCGTGCAAGCCGTTGGCCGCGAGCACGTAGCCCTTGCCGGCGTCGTCGAGATCGGCCGCGAGGGCCGAACCCCCGGCCGGAGCCGCAGCCACCGCGGCCGCTCCGCCGAAGGCGTGCAGCGAACCGTTGGCGTCGAGCAGCCAACCGCCGGAACCGCTGGAACGGACGACGACGTCGACCGGCCGGTTCCCGCCGGCCGGGGTACCGCCCACTGCGGGCGAGGAGCCGTAGGCGAGCAGGGTTCCGTTCGAGGCCAGGATGTACCCACCGTCGGCTCCACCATCGACGGCGATTGCCGCGGTCCCGGCGGGGACGGCGACGCCGCCGAAGGAGCGGGCGCTCCCGCCGGGGCGAAGGCCGCCGAACTCGTCGAGGGTGACGAAGCCGGGGCCGTGCTCGTAGGGCTCGTGACCGGGGAAGGCGTGCGGTACGGGACCGACTCGCCCGGCCATCAGCCTCGACCGAATCCCGCCGATCTGCGGGAAGGCGTGACTGCCCGGACAGGAGGTCTCGACCAGTTCCCGGTGCCCGACGAGGGTGGGGATCTGGACCCAGGCGAGGTAGGCGAACCGGGCACCCACCCGGTCGGGATTGCGGTTCTGCACCCAGGTGGTTCCGTTGGGATCGACGCCGTGCAATGCGAACTTCCAACCGATCACGGCTTCGAGTGAGGCAAGGGACGCGGTCGGAACCGCGGCAGCCGCCGGGCTGACGCCCGCCTGGTGTTGGCCGATGAGCGCCACGCCGAACGTTCCGTTGTTCAGTCCCTTGCTGTGGCCACCGACGACCGGCCGATCGATGCCGCCGCTGCGTCCTTCCCAGATCGTGCCGAAGCGGTCGATCAGGAAGTTGTAGGCAATGTCGCACCAGCCGTTGACGTCGACGTGCAGGCGATAGATGCCACGGAGAATGCTCGGAACGTCGGCTTGGCTGTACGCGTTCGTGGTGACCGTGTGGTGGACGACGCCTGCTCGGACGTTGGAGGCGTAGCGAGGACCTTCCGGGCATTCGTACCCGCGGTCGGCCCACGCAGCCCGCGACTGGATTGCGGGCTGGCCGCGTACGAGCGCGGCGCTCTGCGGAGGCGGGTCAGCTTGTACGAAGTCGTCCGCCGACCGATCGAGCGGAGCGAGCGCTTCGACGCTCACGGCGCGGTCGGCGCCCGAGATCAGGCCGGCGATCTGCACCTCTTCCGCGTCGGCCCCGATCCACACCGGGCCGATGCCGACTGGCGCTCCGTCCGGGCTCCAGCCTTCTTGTCCCGGCTCACCGTCAGGTGCGTCTTCCTCGGCACCTTCGAGCGCAGTCCACGGTGACCACTGGCCGGCCGTCCGGCTCCGAATCTGGAGGCCCGCAACGTCCTGCGGCGCGGCCCCGGACGAGGCGAGGAGCAACATCGTCGCATCGTCGGGAGGATCGAACGACACCGGCGTGGCCAGCGCCCCTCGGGCGCCGACCACGCCGGTGGACGGAACGGACAACTCGAATTGCGTGATCTCGAACGAGTCGCTTCGGTAACTGGCTGCCGGTTGGGTCAGGCGGGGGTGTATGAGGGTCGCCCCGAGCGGATTCGGCGCAAGGAGCGCCGTTACCGCCAGGAGAGCCTGGACCCGAACGCGGCGGAGGAACGTCAAGCCAACGCCGGCTCGAGGACGTGGGGCATGCACAGACCGTCGAGCTCGACGACCTCGATCAGTTCGCGATTGGCGAACGTGACCTGATTGTCGGGATCGATGTTGAGCTTGTACTCGCGGAACGACATCTCGAGGGCGTCGAATGCGAGCAGGCGACCGCGCAGCGAGTCGCCGAGACCCAAGATCAGCTTGATGGCCTCGAGGGCCTGAATCGAGCCGACGATGCCGGGGAGGACACCGAGGACGCCGGCTTCGGCGCAGCTCGGGGCCAGCTCGGCCGGAGGAGGCTCGGGCAGGAGGTCGCGATAGGTCGGTCCGTTCAGCGGATCGAACACCGTGACCTGGCCTTCGAACCGGAAGATGGAGCCGTGCACCACGGGGATGCCCAACTTCACGGAGGCGTCGTTGAGGATGTAACGCGACGGGAAGTTGTCGGCGCCGTCGATGACGACGTCGTAACCCTGGAGAATGTCGAGGATGTTGGCCGCGCTGAGTCGGGCATCGTAGGTGTTGACCACGATGTCGGGGTTCATGAGCTCGATGGTCTTCTTGGCCGAATCGACCTTCCGCATCCCGACACGCTCGAGGTTGTGCAAAATCTGTCGTTGGAGGTTCGACTCGTCGACGACATCCATGTCGACGATGCCGAGCGTTCCGACGCCGGCCGCGGCCAGGTAGAGCGCAGCGGGCGAACCCAGGCCACCGGCGCCCAGCAACAACACCTTGGCGTTCAGCAGCTTGATCTGGCCGTCCTCGCCGACCTCGGGCAACAACAGGTGACGGCTGTACCGGTTGCGCTGGTCGGCGTTGAGGGAGGTGGGGACGAACCACTCACGGCCCTCGTCCTTCCACTTGTTGAATCCGCCGTCCATCGAGACGACGTCGGTGTAGCCGAGCTCGGCGAGCGACTTGGCGGCGAAGGCGGATCGCACACCGCCCGCGCAATGCACGACCAGCTTGGTCGACTTGTCCGGGATGCGGTTCTCGATCTGCGCCTCGAGGTTGCCTCGGACGACGGCGATGGCGCCGGGGATGACACCCTGAGCAACTTCGTCCGGCTCTCGGACGTCGAGGACGACCGCTCCGGCGGCCCGGAGCACTTCGGCCTGGGCCGTGTCTACTTCGGCGATCTGGGCCTTGGTGGCGGCGAGGACTTCACGGAAACTAGGCATGGCGGAAGCCTACTCTCCAAAAGCCTACTTGCAAGGTCAACAATTGACCTGCCCTCCTGGTCCTGTGTCACCCGGCGGTCCTGTGGCCCCTTGCCGGTGCGGCGGGGGCGCCAGGATCGCTGGGAGGACCTCGCTGATGGACCCTCGCACGACGACGTCGGCCAGCGAGTCCATTTCGGTTGGGCTGCCGTTGACGATGATGACCTTGGCCCCGCTGCGTTTGGCGACCGGCACGACGTTGGCGATGGGAAAGACCGCGAGCGTCGTTCCGACCGCCAGCAGCAAATCACAGGTCTCGGCCGCGGTCTGCGCCCGCTCGAGGTCCTCGACGACGAGACTCTGTCCGAAGCTGATGGTTGCCGACTTGAGGATTCCTGCGCATTCAGGACAGGCGGGATCGTCTTCACCCTGCCGAACGCGATCGAGGGCAACCTGCATCGGCGCCGCGTAGTCGCAGCGGAGGCAAACTACTTCGCGGGCAGTTCCGTGCACCTCGACGATGCGGTCAGGCCTGCTCCCGGCTTCGTGGTGCAGACCATCGACGTTCTGGGTGATGAGCAGGTGGAGCTTTCGTTGGCGCTCCAACTCGAGCAAGGCGAAGTGCCCGAAGTTGGGTTCGGCCGACCACATCGGCGAATCGAGGCGGCTTCTCCAGGCTTGCCGTCGGACGTCGGGGTCGGCCACGTAATTCTGGATCGTGGCCTGTTTCTCGGCCCCGGGGTTCTTGGTCCAGACTCCTTGCGGGCCCCGAAAATCAGGAATACGGGAGTCGGTGGAGATACCGGCTCCGGTGAGGACGACGACGCGAGATGCGCCGGCGATGAGGGCTGCGGCCTCGCGAATGAGGGGTTCCTGACTCAAGGCCAGCGAGCCTAGTGGTGACTCGCTGACGATTCAGGTCGGAACCCCTCATCGGCGAAACGGATCAGCTGCCGATGCTGGAGGAGACCGAGCTGAACTTGGTCGAGGCGTTGCGGCCGAGCAGGGTGACGGCTGCGATGCAGACGACGGCGATGAGGGCGACGAGCAGGGCGTACTCGACGAGCGAGGCGCCGCGTTCGGTCTTGGCCTGGGCCCGCATCCAAGCGGCGATGAATTCGTAGTGAAGCATGTGGATCTCTCCGGTGGTTGTTATTCGGTCCCGTTCTCGGGCTGATGCTTCGTTCATCGGCGGGCCGCAGTTCGAACTGTTTGGGCACATGTGCCTTGGGTTCAGGCTCGCCGGCAGTGGTGAGACTGGGAACGATCCTCCTGAGCTGTGGTGTGCTCGTTGCCGCTTGTGCCGCCGGCGACCCGGCCGGCTCCGGACATCCGGTCGCTCCCGGTCCGCGAGACGTTGCCTTCGCCGGTTGGGACAATGGGTCCTGGCGGGGAGCGAACGTGTACCAGCGGCGGGTCGGGCCCTTCGACTCGGCAGCCGTGAGGTCAGCGCCGATCCATCCGACCTACGTCCAAGCCGATTTCGAGGCGTTGGCGGTTGCGGGGGCGAGCACCGTCGTGCTTTCTCACGCCGGCGTGTTCACCCAGACACCCCCGTATCAACTCGACCGAGCCGTGGCGGACAACCTGCAGCGACTGGTCGAGCAGGCCCACGCAGCCGGCCTCGCCGTCGTCATCGCGCAGCGAACAGGACCAGGCCGAAGTGAGATCACCTTCGTCCGCGACGACGTCGGCACCTTCTACGACCCGTCGGATCTCATCGAGACCCTCTGCACCGACCAGACCGCCCAGGACGCCTGGGTCGAGATGTGGACCTACCTGGCCCGGACCTATCGGCAGCACCCGGCGGTCATCGGCTACGACCTGCTCGTCGAACCGAACGCGTCGGTCGTTCTGGGCGACCGCTCTTCGTCGGCGGAGCCTTGGCTCGAACTCCATCCCCGGCTGGTGGCTGCCGTTCGATCGGTCGATCCGGTCACCCCGGTCCTCATCGAACCCGAGGGTTGGGCATCACCGTCCTGGTCCCACCTGATGCCCCGGATCGAGGCCGATCACCTCGTGCATTCGGTGCACCTCTACGACCCCTTCGACTACACGGTGGAGGGCGTCGATGACCTGGGGGCCGAAGCGGCCGCGGTGCGATTCGCCAACGCGCTCGACGTCGCCGAGGGCGAGGCCCGACGGCTCGGTGTGCCGCTGGCGGTGCTCGAACTCGGCGTCACTGCCGAGCAGGTCGACGGCGACGCCTACCTCCGACGCTTGCTCGACGATCTCGACGATCGTCGGGTGAGCTGGAGCATGTGGATGTGGGAGCCGCAGTCCGACGACCGGTGGACCTCCGACCCGCTCGGCCTGGCGGCCGACACCGATCCATCCGACCCCCGGCTCCGGGCCTACCGCTCGGCGTGGGCCGACTGAGTCCGGCTAACGTTCACGGCCATGAACACCCCCCTTGCCCAACGCCTGCATCACACCGCGTACGTCACCAAGGACCAAGAGGCGACACGCGCGTTCTACGAGGACGTGCTGGGCTTCCCGCTGATGGCCACCTGGTCGGAGGCCGATGAACTGTTCGGCGCCGAGCGGGTGTATTGCCACACCTTCTTCGGCCTCGCCGACGGCAGTGCACTCGCCTTCTTCCAGTTCGCCAACGCCGAAGACCAGGCTCTGTTCGACCCCGAGCTCCTGCCCTCACCCTTCCGGCACATCGCGCTCAAGGTGGACGCCGAGGCCCAAGCCGAACTCGAGCGCCGATTGCGCGAAGCCGCATGGTCGCCCGAGACGACCTTCGTGCTCGAGCACGGCTACTGTCGCTCGCTCTACACCACCGACCCCAACGGCATGGTCGTCGAGTTCACCGTCGATGTCCCTCATGCCGCGGCCATCAACGCCGAACGCTCCGCTGACGCCCACGAGACCCTGAAGCGCTGGCTGGCCGGCGACCACACCTCCAACAACACCTACCGCTGAAATCGCAACCGCGTGCAGTGCGCACCTCTGGGAGGGGTGGAAGTGCACGCGGTTGCCCTCGGACCTAGGTTGCGGAGATGGACGAGCCGGTGCTGGCGTGCAGTGGACTGGTGCGACACTACGGCGACCGGGTCGCGGTGCAGCACGTCGGATTCCAGGTCGGCGCCGGTGAGACGTACGGGCTTCTCGGGCCCAACGGCTCGGGCAAGACCACGATCATCTCCATGATCGCCGGCATCCTCGCTCCGGACGAGGGCACGGTCGCGGTGCTCGGCCAGACGATGTCGACGAGCGCTGTTTCGGCCAAGCGATGCGTCGGGCTGGTCCCGCAGGAGTTGGCGCTCTACGAGGATCTGACGGCGCACGAGAACCTCAGGTTCTTCGGGCGCCTCCAAGGCATGGGTCGTGCAGTCATCAAACAGCGAAGTGAGACGGTTCTCGAACTGGTCGGGTTGTCGGACCGCGGTGATGATCGAGTGAACCGGTACTCGGGGGGCATGAAACGTCGCCTCAACATCGCCATCGGCCTCCTGCACGAGCCCAAACTGCTCATCCTCGACGAACCGACCGTCGGCGTCGACCCGCAGAGCCGCAATCAGATCCTCGAGGGGATCCTCGACCTCCGCGCCCAGGGAATGACGGTCCTGTACACCACCCACTACCTGGAGGAGGCCGAACGCCTCTGCGACCGCATCGGCATCCTCGATCAGGGAGTGCTGATCGCCGAAGGCACGATTCCCGAACTCATCGACCAGGCCGCGCTGCACGACGACTCCGCGGGTGTGGCTCCCGACCTGGAAGCCGTGTTTCTCGAATTGACGGGCCGAGCACTCCGGGACGCGGACTGACCGGTGATCGCCTCGGACATTCTCGTTGTCGCGTCGACCGACCTGCGTCGACGGTTTCGTTCCCGCTCGGCGCTCGTGACCGCGTTCATTGCTCCGCTCGTTCTCCCAATGCTGTTCGGGCTGATGTTCAGCCCACGGTCGCAGGTTTTCGACATCGGCGTGGCCGACGACAGCGAGCTGGTCATCGGCGCCCAACTCACCGCTTCGCTGACCGCAAGCTTCGATGATGGCGATGAGGAGAACGACGCGCTCGGACTCGTCCCGGTCGGCTCGGGTGCCGAGGCCCGCCGGCTCGTGGAGGAGGGTGAACTGGACAGCGCCATCGTCCTGGAGAACACCGGCGGCCTGCTGTCGCTGTCGACGATTGGTGCGCGGGATCACGCCATCGCCGCCCAGGTGGCCGACTCGATCGCCTATCAACTGGCGGGCCGGATCGACCGGCAGGGTGCGGCCGGGGTCCAGATCCGGCCGCTACCCGTCGGTGGAAGGCCGCTGTCGGCGACCGCCTACTTCGGCGCCGCGATGGCCATCGTCTTTCTCTTCTTCACCGTCAGCTCAGCGGCCAAGTCCCTCCTGGAGGAACGACGCAACCGAACGCTCGACCGGATTCTCGCTGGACCCACACGACCGGCCGCAGTGGTGTTGGGCAAGGTCGTGTCGATTGCGGCCTTGGCGACCGCCGGCTTCATCACGGTGTGGGTGACCACGACCCTTGTGTTCGGTGCGACCTGGGGCAATCCGGGCGCGGTCCTCCTGCTGATCATCGCCACCGTCTTCGCGCTGTGCGGGGTGGCGTTGTTCATCGCAAGCCTGGCGCGTTCGGCCCAGCAGTCCGATTCGATCGCGGCCGTCGTGACCTTCGCGCTGGCGCTTCTCGGCGGAAACTTCGTCGGGCCGACCGACACGCCCGAGTTGCTCCGAACACTTTCGAAGCTCACCCCGAATGGCTGGGCCTTGCGGGGGTTCACCGAGGTCAGCGTCGATGCAGCATCGCTGTCGTCCCTGGTCCGATCGCTGAGTGCGCTCGCTGCCTTTGGCGCGGTCTTCGGTGTCTTCGGGTTGGTCCGCTTCCAGCGATTGGTAGCCGGCCGATGACGCTCGGCGGCGCATGGTCGGCGACTCGCGCGTTCGTCGGGGTGATCGTGCTGCACGTGGCGCGAGACGGAAGCGCCTTCTTCATGGTCGTCCTGCCCGTCGCGATCATCATGATCATCGGGTCGACATTTGGCGGGGCAGCCGAAATCGAGATCGCCGTGGTGGGCGAAGGGCCAGAGGCCGCGTCGGTGGTGGCCGCGCTCGACCAACTCGACACCGTCCGCGCGACCTCGGCCGCGGGGATCGAGAGCGCCAGGCAGGACCTGCGACGATTCGACATCGAGGCTGCCGTCGTGGTCGACGGCGATCTCGCCACCCGCGGCGTCGACCTCATCGTCAACGACGCGAACGACGGCAGCTTTGCTGCCCGCAGTCTCATCTCGAGAACCATCGATCAGTTGGCTTTTGCTCCGCCACGAAACCCCACGGCGGTGACGGCTCAACTCGTCGGCGAGGAACCCGACGACTTTTCCGGTGGCGGACCGTTTGCGCTCAGCGCCGCGCAGAACCTCGTGTTGTTCACGTTCATCAACTCACTGACCTCGGCCGCCATCGTCGTGCGAGCGGGCCGCGAAGGGGTCCTGCGCCGCTCGTTGGCCGCTCCTGTCGGGGCGGGCGCGTTGGTGTTCGGCATCGGGGCCGGTTGGTTCGTGCTGGCCTTGGCCCAGTCGTTGATCATCCTGCTCGTCGGTGCACTGGCGTTCGGGGTGCCGTGGGGCGACCCGGTCGGCGCCGTTGCGTTGGTCGGATCGTTTGCGCTGGTGGGAACCGGCGCCGGTCTCCTGGTTGGCGCGGTCATGACCTCGGAGGATCAGACCACTGCGGTGACTCCTCCCCTCGGCCTGGTGCTCGCAGCGCTCGGCGGATGCATGGTGCCCATCGAGATCTTCTCCGACTCGCTCCTCGTCGCCTCCCGGCTCACGCCGCACTACTGGGCGCTCGAAGGCTGGAAGACGCTGATCTTCCGCGACGGCGGCCTGTCCGACGTTGCCGACTCGGTCCTGATCCTCGTCGCGGCGGCGGGCGTGCTGCTGACCGTGGCCGCCTTCGTGCTGCGTCGCCGCCTCACCGGCGTCAGTAGGCGCCGTCGCTGCGCAGCACCGCAGGAACCGTCCGCAGCAGCAACGTGAGGTCGACGAACAACGACCAGTTGTCCACGTAGTAGAGGTCGAGCCGGGTGTACTCCTCGAAGGAGGTCTCGCTGCGCCCCGACACCTGCCACATGCCCGTGATCCCCGGTTTCACGCGGAGTCGCCCGAAGAGGTCCTCGTCCCACGATGCCATCTCGGCCGCCAGGGCCGGGCGCGGACCGACAAGACTCATCTCGCCGCGGACCACGTTCCAGAGCTGCGGAAGCTCGTCCAACGAGGTCTTGCGCAGGAAACGACCGACCCGAGTGACCCGCGGGTCGGACTTCATCTTGAACAGCGGTCCGGCGCCCTCGTTCGCCTCCTGCAGGTCTCCGAGGATCTCCTCGGCGTTGGCGACCATCGTCCGGAACTTGAGCACATCGAAGGGAATGCCATGCTGGCCGACACGACTTTGGCGGAAGAGCACCGGCCCGTTCGAGTCGAGCCTGATCGCCATCGCCATCGCCAGGCCGATGGGTGCAGCCGCAGCGAGACCGCCGACTGCGATCAGGAGGTCGAATGACCGTTTCGCCACGGCCCGCCAACCCGAGCGCTGCACCGGCTCGATGTACACGACCGGATAGCGGCCGAGCGGCCGAACCGTGAGTCGGCCCGGTTCGATGTCACTCAAGGTCGAGCTGAGCTCCACATGGATCCCGCTGTCGACGAGATCGCGGATGAGTCGATTGCTGGCGGTGGTCTCGATCGCAGTCGCCGCGATGACGACCCCGAACGAGTTGAACTCCCTGGCCGTGGCCAGGACGCGCGTCGTCAGTTCCTTGGCGTCGTGCACGCCGCTCGGATCGATGGTCCAGACCACGTCGTAGCCGAGCTCAGGTTCCTTCTCGAACATCCGGGCGAGCTGGTGCGCTTCTTCGTTGTCACCGACCATGACCACTCGCCGGCGGAGCCGGCCCGATCGGCGGAGCCGGTCGTAGTGCGAACGGACCAGTTCACGTTCGATCGACACCAGGCCGGCGCCGAGACCGGTCGCCAGCAGCAGCCAGCCACGACCTACTTCGAGTCGGAAGGTGAAACAGACCACGGCAGCGGCCGCGGCGGCGAGGATCGTGGCGTCGACGATCCGACGAACTTCGTCGCTCCGACGGGTGATGAAGCGGGAGCTGTACAGCCGGGCTCGGCCGAAGAAGAAGGCCCAAGCGACCAGCATGACCAGCGACACCGGACGACGATCGGGACCGGCGGGAAGCACGGTGCCGGCGCCGACGAGCCCCATTGCGGCGACGACGAGATCGAGCCCGATGAGGTTGGTCTTCGTCTTGAGGTTGGCCCGCGTCCGCACCGGGCGCGTCGGCTCGTACGGCGTCGTTTGAACTGCGGTGCTGGACACTCCCCCACCATCGGCGGAGGTGGAGCCAACTTGAACGAGCAGGTCGGAACGTGCTGGTCAGTTCGACCAATCGGTGACCAGGCGAGCGAGCGAACGCACACCGAACCCGGTGCCACCCTTCACGATGACCCCGTCGTCGGCCTCCGACATTGCCGACATGCCGAGGTCGATGTGCGCCCACGGAAGCCCGGCCGCAACGAACTCCTTCAGGAACAGCCCGGCAACCAACGCCCCGCCGTAGGCGCCCCCGCCGATGTTCTTGAGGTCCGCGATGGGCGAATCGAGCTGCGACCGGTACTCGGGCGGGAGTGGTAGTCGCCACATCTTCTCGCCCGACGCTGCAGCGGCCAGCTCGACCCGCGCGAGCAGGGCGTCATCGGTGCCCATCAGCCCGGCATACGCCGTGCCGAGCGCGGCCGAGACGGCTCCGGTGAGCGTTGCGATGTCGACGAGCGCGTCGTGCTTCTGCTCCGACGCCCACGACAGTGCGTCGGCCAGGACAAGGCGACCTTCGGCATCGGTGTTGAGCACTTCGACGGTCTTGCCGTTGCGGGCCGCGAACACGTCGCCGGGGCGCTGGGCATCTCCGCTGACCATGTTGTCGGTGAGCGGGATGTAGGCCGTCGCCGCCGTGCGTGATCCGTACGCCGGAAGCAGGCTGAGGGCGCCGAGCACGGCGGCGCCACCGGCCATGTCGATCTTCATGGTCATCATGCCGACGCCGGTCTTGAGCGACAGGCCGCCGGAGTCGAACGTGATGCCTTTGCCGATGAGGCCGAGCGACCCGGCCGGTTTGGAATCCGGTGTGTACTCGAGGACGACGAATCGAGGCGGATGGGTCGAGCCCTTGTTCACCGCGAGCAGCCCGCCGAAGCGCTGACGGGCAATCCGCCGCTCATCCCACACCGAAATCTTCAAACCTGTCGCCTTTGCCCGCTCGACGGCCCGTTCGGCGAAGGCCGCCGGGGTGAGCGTTCCACCGGGATCATTGATCAGGTCTCGGGTGAAGCACACGGCATCGACAGCCGCCAACGCTCGCTCGAAGGCAGCTTTGACTCCCGCACCCTTGGCGACGACGGTGACTTTGCGGAGGATCTCGGCCGTCGGCGCCGACTTCTGGGCGACGTACCGGTAGGACGCAAGTCCGAGACCTTCGACCACCGCTCCGAGCGCGCTGGAGCTGTCGTCGGCCTGCTCGGCCAAGGTGCAAGCAACGGACTGGTGACGGCTGACCGCACGGACATAGGCGGCGGCGGCGCTTCGGTAGGTGTCGTCGACGATCTCGGATCGGTTGCCCAGGCCGACCAACACCGCGACCGGCTCGTCGACGGGGCCGGGAAGTGCCAGCGTCTGGCCCACCTTGCCTTCGAAGCCGGCGAAGGTCGCAGCCCTGGCCCGTTCCGGGGGGAGCGCTCCGATGTCATCGGCAGCGACGGGGACGTCGATGGCCGTGATGCTTCGAGGGATCGAGCCGGCCAGGGAGATACGGGACATTCCAGAAGACTAGCGCCCACCGATGGGCAGCTTTGCCACCCGACGTGCTCCGTGGTGCCCATATCACCATCCGTGGCTGTCGCGTACGTTGGGCGTTCATGTGCAGGACCCCTCGCTTCCTCCTCAGCATCGTCGGCCTCGTCGGCTTGCTGATGCCGCTCGCCGTACGCCCGGGTCCGGCCGGTGCGGAGATCACGTCGACCTCGGTCACCAGTTGGGGTTTGGCCACCGCGGGCCCGTCGCGGACCATCGAGCGGTGGGACGCGCTCGGATGGGCGGTCGAACAGGTCGGCAACACCGTGTACGTCGGTGGGCGGTTCCTTGACGTCACCAACGGTTCGACCACCGCTCGGCAGTCCCACTTCGCTGCATTCGATGCCGATACCGGTCAGTGGCAATCGTGGTTCACACCTCTGGTCCAGAGCCCAGTCCTCGCCCTGCAGGCCTCGCCCGACGGAGGCCTCTTCGTCGGCGGAGAAATCGACTCGTGGAACGGGCAGACCATCGGAGCCCTGCAGAAGATCGATCCCAGGACCGGTGCGACCTGGCCGGGTTGGACCACGCGCGTGTACGGCGGCAACTCAGCCGTGCAAGATCTGCACCTCGGGGACGACGGCTGGCTGTACGTCGTCGGCAACTTCACGACCGCTTCCCGGGCCGGGCAGCCCGAAGCTGCGACCGGTGCGGTGCGCATCGATCCGACGACCGGAGCGATCGACGCCGGCTGGAAGCCGATCATCAGCGCCAGCGGATCGGTGTGGGGAGTCACCACCAGCGAGGTCAACAACCTCGTCTATCTGTCCGGCAGTTTCCTTTCGGTGAACGGTCTCGCAGGAACCGGTGGCTTCGTCGGTCTCGACGCCACGGCCTCGGTCGTGGTCGGGCGCTCGGTCGTGCCCTTCAACGGTTGCACCACGGTGTCCAACACCTATTGCGTCACGATGTTCGACGTCGAGGCAACCGCAGCCGGCACGCTGTTCGTCGGCGGCGTGGAACACGCCCTCTACGTGCTCGACGAGCTGAACGGGTTCAGCCTGGTCAAGCAGCACTACACCGCCTGCAACCCCAACCTCAACGCGGTCTGCCAGCCGTCGAACTGGTACGGCGGCGAGTTCCAGGAACTCGAGGAAGCCGGGGATCGAGTGTACGCGGTGTGTCACTGCTGGTACGACTACTACTCCGACACCACGCTGATCCGCCACACCCAGCCTCACGGCGTTCACTCGACGGTCAGCTCGATCTCGGCGATCGATGCCGCAACCGGCGACCGAATCCAGACCTTCCGGCCGTACCTCACGGGTGACGCCGGCGGCTGGGCGCTCCACGTCAACCAGGCCGATGGCTGCCTGTGGGCCGCCGGCGGGTTCGACTCGGTCGGCCCGGTCGGTGCCCGACGATCCGCCCGCGACCTCGTTCGCCTCTGTGACGAGGCAGGACCCGGGCCGGCAGCCGTGCCCGACACTCCCCCGCCCACACCCGTCTCGTGCGCCGTCAGCCTCGACGGAACGACCGCGACGGTGTCGTGGCCGGGCCAGAACGGCCTCGACTCCGTCATCGTGGAACGCCAGGTCAACAGCGGGACATGGAACTGGCGGGGTCGGGCGACAACGCCGACCTTCAGTGAGCCGGTCACGGCAAACGCGCTCACCACCTACCGGGTGAAGTACCGGTTCACAGCCGGTCAGATCTCCGAACCGGTGGTGTGCACGCCGCCGATCGACCTGCGAGTGCTGCTCGAACCACCACCGTCCTGCTCGGCCACCCTCAACGGCAATGCGGTGACCATCGGGTGGACAGCGGGAGCAGGAGCCGCTGCACACACGATCTACCGGAGCATCGACGGTGGGCCGGCCAACTGGCGAGGTCGGATCGACCTTCCCGCGACGTCGTTCGGCGAGACCGTGGCCACCGGTCCCCTGTATCAGTACTCCATCCGCAGCGGTTCAGCTTCGGGGACCTTGAGCGCCCCGACGCCCTGCAGCCCTGCCGTGCAGGTGGTGCCGATCGTGGTCGCGCCTGTCGCTTCGTGTACTGCAACGCTGGTGGGGACCAACGCAGTGATCGATTGGCCGGCCGCGGTGAACGCCACGACCTACGTCGTCTACCGCACCCCTGACGGCGGCGCTGCCTCGTGGCGCGGCAAGATCGACGCCCCCGGACTGAGCTTCACCGACCCGTTGCGCACCGGCATCACCTTCACCTACAGCGTTGTGGCCAAGGGTGGCGACGGCACCGCCGCCGCAGCGACGAGCTGCGCCCCCAGCGTTCGGCTCTAGGCGCTGCGGTCTCCGGCAACCGCCGCCCCCTCGCCTTTCTGTGAAGGAAAATCCACGTCACACGTGGCTAACGCGTCAAATTTCGGTGGCACTCGGCGGCGCTCCGGGAAGTGACTGTTCCAACGTCAGCGTCGGCGCAAACAGGTCACCAAGCGCCGCGACCCGATCGAGCACGGCATCGGCCTCGAACCGCAGCGGGTCCCCCTCGGCTCCGGCCGCGACCTCGTCCCAGGTGAGCGGCGTCGAGGCCGTGGGGTGGCTGCGCGCCCTCAGGGAGTAGGGAGCGATCGTGGTCTTGTGGCGGGAGTTCTGGGACCAATCGACGAAGATCTTCCCGCCCCGCTCCGACTTCTTCATGATGACCACCACCTCCTTCGGGCGCTGCTTGGCCAAGAGCTGGCCGACGGCCAACGCGAAGCTGGACGCGTGCTCGTGGCTGTGGGGGGTGTTCAGGGGCACGTAGACCTGCATCCCCTTGGAGCCCGATGTCTTGGGAAAGGCCTCGAGCCCGACCGCGCTGAGGACCTCCCGGAGGGCCAACCCGATGCGACAGCATTCGATGATGGTCGCCGGCTCACCCGGATCGAGGTCGAAGACGACCATGGTGGGTCGTTCGATGTCGGCGCATCGGGCCATCGGCGCGTGGATCTCGAGCGCCGCCAGATTGGCGGTCCATACCAAGGCAGCAGGCTCGTCGAGCCGGCAATAGCCGATGGGGCCGCCACGATCGCCGGGGCCGAGGGCCGTGTCGACCCACTGCGGTCGATGGCCCGGGCAGCGCTTCTCGAAGAAGGACACGCCGCCGACGCCATCGGGGAACCGGTTGAGGGTGACGCCGCGGTCGGCGATGTGCGGAAGCATCACGGGCGCGATCCGTGCGTAGTAATCGATGACCTGAGCCTTGGTGAACCCCGACTCGGGGTACAGCACCTTGTCGAGGTTGGACAGTGACAGCTCCCGGCCGGCGATCTCTACCGCGATCCGCTTACCCGCCACGGTCAGGCCGACTTGGCTTTCGGCCGCTTGGCCGCATCGGCGTCGGCCTTGTCAGCACCTGCTCTCGCCGCCTTCGCCGCAGCGACGCTGGCCTCGAGCGCAGCCAAGAGGTCGACGACGGCGGCGTCATCGGCAGCAGCCGGGGCCTCCATCACGGTGAGATCTCCGGCCGCTTTGCGTTCGATGAGATCCATCACGGCTCCTCGGAACGTGTCCTCGTACTGCTCGGGATGGAAATCGGCCGAAAGGCTCTCGACGAGCGACGTGGCCATGGCCCGCTCGGCATCGGAGACCTTGATCTCATCGAGTCCTTCCAAGCCGGGAAGCTCCTCGGGGTCGACGAGTTCGTCGGCGTACACCATGGTCGACAACATCAGACGGCCGTCGACCGGACGGATGGCGGCGACGTACTGTTTGGTGCGCATCACAAAGGTGGCGATGGCCACCCGCCCTGCTTCCTCCATGGCCGAAGCCAACAGCATGTAGCTCTTACGGGCGAGTTCGTCGGGTACCAGGTAATAGCCGGTGTCGTAGAACACGGGATCGATCTCGGACTGTTGGACGAAATCGCAAATGTCGATCGTGCGGGACGCCTTGGGCATCAGGGCCATCATCTCGTCGTCGTTCACGACGACATAGGAGTCCTTGGTGACCTCGTACCCCTTGACGATCTCTTCGAACGGGACTTCTTCGCCGTCGGCGGCCGAGACGCGCTTCTGCTTGATCCGTGCCCCGGTTCGCTTGTCGAGCTGGTTGAACCGGACGGCCTTGCGGCTGACCGCCGGGTAGAGCTTGACGGGCACCGAAACGAGTCCGAAGCTGATGGCGCCGCTCCAAAGTGGTCTGGGCATGGGGATTCCTTCCGTCCGACCGTTCGTGCCCAGGGTACCGATCGGTCCCCGACCTGGGAAGTCACGCTCCCTCGGAGATCACGTGTCCTGAGAAATCAGAGGGCCAGGATGGCCCTCGCCACGAGGTCGGTGCCGAACGCCGTGAGGATCGCAAGGTAGAGCAGCCCCGTCGCCGCCATGACCGCCGCGTACTCGCGTTCCTTCAGTGCCGCCTTGGTGACGAAGAGCAGCACGATGGTGGTGACCGCGCATGCCGCCCAGAACCATCCGAGCATGCCGCCGTACCCGTCGTCGATGGTTCCGTCGAAGGCCGAGATCATGCCGGTGGGAATGAGCAGCAGCGCCACCTCGGGGAGCCAGGTGAGGCTGGTCCATCGGACCAACTCGTTCAGCGGGTCCCGGCGGAGCCCGGGCTGCACCAAGTACCAGTGGCCGAGCAACATGCCATCGGAGACGCCGCCGAGGAACAGTCCGCCGACGACGATCCGGGCCACCTGCAACCAGGCCGGATCACCGGCGGAGATTCCCGCTGCGACCACACCCACCAGACCGACAGCGGGCGCCACGAGGTCAAGGCGAGGATCGAACCGCTGCAGATCGCGCCGGCCATCGTGCGTGCGCATCGACGAGAACAAGGCGTAGCCCGTGGCGAGGACCACTGCGGCCGACGCTGCTTCGCGCACCGGTTGCCGTCCGTAACGCAGACCGATGAACAACGACAGCGCAGCGAGCAGCCCGTAGACGATGCGGAGCAGCCAGCCGTAGCCGAGGCTGACCTCGCGGTGCCGGGTCGTGACCCAACAGAAGAACAGACCGCCGGTCGCCCACTGCAGGAGCACCGACGCCGCATGAAGCTCGAACACGAACGGGTCAGACCTCGACGATGGCCAGGTCGTGACCCACGCAGTTCAGCGACAAGGGGCCATCGGTCGTCGCGACCACGATGTCCTCGATCCGCGCTCCCCATTTGCCCGAGATGTAGAAGCCGGGCTCGATGCTGAACGCGTTGCCCTCGACGAGCGGAAGGTCGTTGCCCTGCACCAGGTAGGGCTCCTCGTGCTCCTCGACCCCGATGCCGTGGCCGAGACGGTGCAGGAACCACTGGTCGAGGTCGGCTTCGGCCAGGCGATCACGGGCGACGCTGTCGACGAAGGCACCCGTGACGCCGATGACGGCGGCCTGCACGGCCTTCGCCTGGGCGGCGAGCAGGTGGTCGAACGCCTCCTGGAACTCGGCCGGCGGTGTTCCGGTGTAGACGCAGCGGGTGATGTCACTGCAGTAGCCGGGCTCACCGTGGGGCTCGGCGGTGGTCCCGCCGAAATCGCACAGCACGACCTCGCCCGCTTGGATGACCTTGTCCGAGGCATGATGATGCGGGCTGGCTGCGTTGGCGCCCGAAGCGACGATGGCGAAGTTCACCTTGGCGTGGCCCTCGGCGATGATGCGCCGGCTCAGTTCGGCCGAGACATCGGCCTCGGTTCGCCCGATCAGCGGGATCTCACCCGTTCGAAGCGCATGGGCGACGCGGTCGACACCGTCGGCGGCCCGCTGAAGGGCAGCGATCTCGGCTGCGTCCTTCACTGCCCGAAGCGGCCCGACGACCTCTGCGCCGCGAACCCACTGCGCCTTGGGCATGGCCCGCTGCAGGTCGACGACGAATCGGGCCCAGGTGTGATCGCCGACGGCGAGACGAACCGCAGCGCCCGACGCCGTGCGAGCGGACCGACCAAGCGCCGAAACGACGTTGGCGACGGGGTCCTCGGTCTCCCCCCAGCCCTCGATGGTGAACAGGTCGGGATGCGGAACGACACGGGGAACCTCGAACGCCGGAATCACCAGGGTCGGCGGACCGTCGACGGGGACGACGAGCATGGTGAGTCGTTCGAGGGGCATCGCCTGGTAGCCGATGAGCCACGGCAGGTCGGGTCCTACCGACAACAGAACGGCGTCAGTTCCCGTGGCGGCAAGCTGCGCCCGCACACGATCCAGGCGCTGAGAGAAAACGGCGGCTGAGTCAGTCGACATCACCAAACCTTATCCACGCCGAGCTCTGTCGGGCCGGATCGGTCTGTCCGAACTCGGTCGGTGTGAACTCGGTCCGTTTGCGCTCGGTCTGGGCGATTGGGCCGGACGACCCTTCAACGAACGCGCCGAGGCGCCGATGGATGAGGCAAGCGGGAACCTGACAGTCGGAGCAGGAGTTGAGTACGACCAATCGAGAACCAATGGCTACCCGGGGCGGTCCGGGCGGCAATGACGCGATCGACCGGGTGCAACCGGCCGATCCGACGGGTCTGCTTTCCGAAGTGGACACGATCGTGCGTCGCATGACGGCAAGGCTGGACAACATACGCCAAGCCCATGACCTCGATTGGCGTACCCTCCTGGCCTCCCACCGAGAGGTCGCTGATCTCGCCGAACTTGGAGTGGCGCCAACGCTCGGTGAGTTCTGGGCGACAACCGCAAGCCCCGCAACCGACGTCTTGGTGCGCGAAGCATGCGCCGCCATCGACGACGAACTCATCGAGTTCCGGCGGGTGCTCCAACGCTTCGGACAGGCCGTCGCCGCGGCGTCTCGGCAGACGGGCTACGACCCGACCCCGTACGAAGCGACGCGGGCGACAGCGATGGCGCGCCTGTCGAACTGCTCCATCGACCGCGGCGCGCTCGACCGGCTCGGAACGCGCTGGCAGACAAGGCTCCGCCGAGCGGCGCGGACGGCTGTGCTTCCGAGAACGCTGTTCCTGTCGGTCAGGAAATCCGATGCCGTGGTCGACCAACGAGAGATGGAGTTGTTGGATCAGGCGCCATGGGCTCACGATGACCGCCTGCTGTCGGCCTTCGAGCTGGCCCACGCCGACGTCCAGGCCCACCTCCGGGAAGGCGTGCGACGAACGTCAGTGGTCGTGCCCCGCCGGTCGGGCCGCAAGCCGCTCGCTGCGATCTGACCACGCCGACCGGTCGACAAGACGAGCTTGTTCGGCCACGTCGCCCAGGCTGTCCAGCCAGCATTGCCAATAGACCGAGGGAGTTCCCGTGTCGGCACCGATCGAGTCGGCCACCCGGACCCTCCCGATCAACGCTGCCTGGAAGGGGGCCCAGTCGACCTCACCCGCCTCGACAAGCGCTGCTGTCAGACCGAAGGCGCGCGGCTGCCACGGAGCGTCGAAGACCAATTCGCCGTTGAGTCGCGGCGGTGCAGATGGGCCTTCCACAGCAAGATCGATCGTGTCGCCGGCGCTCATTGGACCTCCGCTCCCGCAAGGCGAACACCGATCATGGAATCGCGCGTGACGAAGGGTGCCAGATCATCGACGGTGTTCCCGTCGGCGCCTTCCGGACGTTGGGGAAGCACGAAGTAGCGGACCTCAGCGGAGGAATCCCACACTCGGACCTCGACGTCGTCGGGCAGCTCGGTGCCGAACTCGGCCAACACGGCGCGGGGTTCGCGGACGACGCGCGCCCGGTATTCGGGTGACTTGTACCACGACGGCGGCAGTCCGAGCACCGGCCACGGATAGCACGAACAGAGCGTGCAGACCACGACGTTGTGCACCGTCTCGGTGTTCTCGACCACCACCAGACGTTCGCCCTGCGCACCGCCGAATCCGAGTTCGGCGATGCCGGCCGTGCCATCGGCCAACAGTCGGGCCTTGTAGTCGGGGTCGAGCCAGGCCTGGGCCACGACCTTGGCCCCGTTCATCGGTCCGACCTCCTCCTCGTAGTGGCGAATCAAGTCCTCGATCCGTTCCGTGGTCACCAGCCCGCGCTCGACCAGCAACTGCTCGATGGCCTCGGTACGAATGGCTGGATCAGCTGCGCTTGGCTGGTGATGACCATGGTCGTGCCCATGATCGTCGTGATCGTGATCGTCGTGATCGTCGTGGTCGTGATCGTCGTGGTCGGTCATGGCTGCTCCAGGTAGGGCTCGAACAGATCAGCGATGACCTGATGGCGTCCGGTATCGGCGGTCTCGGGCCAGAGTACGTCGCTGTCGAAGGACACGGCGTAGACCCAGGTGGGTTGCTCACCCTTGCCGTGGGCGTGGGTGTCGGGAAAGATCCAGCCGTCGTTGAGCAGGACGATTCGTGCCGACGTGGCCGCGCACGTACTCGGGCAATCGGGTGTGTCCTGGGGTCCGATAGGTCGTGCTGACCCGCACCTCGTCGCCGACGGCGAAGCGCGGAGGGGTATCGACTTCTCTCAGGGTGCCCCTACCCGCGGGGGGCGTGGCATCGGTGGTTCGCCGCGGGGTTCCCTCATCCGCAGCGTCGCCTTTGAGCCGGGCCTCGATCTCCTCGGCGGTGACGACACCACCTTCGACCAGCATGCGCTCTGCGTTGCGGATCCACTTCTCGAAATACGCGGCCGAACGATAGGTGGAGGGCACCTCGCGTTCGATGCCGTGGCGGAACGCGTCGGTGTTGAATCCCGCCGCCCGCTGGGAGAACTGGGTGACGGCGAAGGCCCGTCGCTCCCAATCGGCGTGGAACAGCACATCATCGCTCACGGGGACCGCTCCGAAACCGGGGCGGCCACCCAGATCGTGCACCGGGATCGCGTCTGCACTGTCTACGACTGCACTGTCCACGTCTGCACTGTCTACGTCTGCACTGTCTACGTCTGCACTGTCTACGTCTGCACTGTCGAAAACACTGTCTGCGCTCACGTCTGCCATCCTGGCAGGGTGCACCCTGCCAGTACAGCGTTGTTCCTGATCGGGTACGGGTTCAGCCTCCCCGTGCTGCTCCGCATCGTGACGGTGTTGCGATCGGGGAATCGGCTGGCGCTGTACGGCCATCAGGTCGGGATGTTGATGGCCGGCCTCGGCTGGCTGCTGCGTGGGCAGGTAGGGGTTGCCGGCCTTCATCTCGTCTGGATGATCGCGGTGCGGTTACTGTCGCTGCGCATGGGTACCGAACGATGAGGAGCCGGTACCGCCTGGCGGTGGATGCCGGCGGCATCTTCTACGGCTGGATCATCGTGGCCGCCGCGTCCGTCGTCTTGTTCGTCGCCTACGGCATCCAGTTCTCCTACGGCGTGTTCGTCAAGGCCATGGGTGAGGAGATGGGTTGAACTCGCGCCCAGACCGCGCTCCCCTATGCCGTCTACATCTTCCTCTACAGCGCCCTCAGTGCCTCCAGCGGGAGACTGACCGATCGCTACGGCCCTCGCCGAGTCATCGGCACCGGGGCGGTGCTGCTCCTGGCCGGATGGGGGTTGTCCAGTCAGGCACGACAACCCTGGCACTTGCTGCTGTCGATGGGATTGGTCGCGGCGTTCGGTATGAGCGCCACCTGGGCTCCCTGCAGCGGCACCGTCGTGCGGTGGTTCACGCGACGGCGAGGTACGGCCGTCTCGATCAGCACCACCGGCGGCAGTGTCGGCAACCTCGTGGTTCCGTTCATCGCCGCGCTGTTGGTGGGAACGGTCGGGTGGCGATCGACCATGCTGGGCATGGCCGTCGGCGGCGGGATTCTGATCTTCCTCGCAGCTCAACTGCTCTACCGCGACCCGGAGTCCCGCGGCCTACACCCCGACGGTGACACCGTCGCAACGCCGGCGCCCACGTCCAGCCTGTCGTTGGCCGACGTCCAGTGGACTGCGCCGTTCCTGCTCATCGTCGCCGCCTACGCATTGACGTGGCTGACGGTGTTCGTCCCCTTCGTGCACGCTCCGGCGTTCGCCGAGGAGTTGGGGGCGAGCGATGTCAGCGCGGCAACGGTGCTCAGCGCCACGGGCGTCGGCGGCATTCTCGGGCGCCTCGCCTCGGGCGGGATCTCCGACCGGCTGGGCCGGTACCCCACCCTCCTGGCGATGTTCGGCCTGACGGCGTTCGCCTTCTTCCTCTTCGCCTCGGCCGAGGGGATCGGCCCCATCGACGGAGGCCTCTCCGTGCTCTGGCCCGCGGCGGTTCTCTTCGGATGGGCCTACGGGGGCAGCACCGCGCTCTTCCCGGCGTTGGTTGGCGACATCTTCGGACGAACGCACGCCGGGGCCATCGTCGGCGCCGCCTTCGCACGGGCAGGCGCCACCGCCGCGCTCGGCCCCTACGTCGCCGGTTGGCTGTACGACTCGACGGGGGCCTACGGCACGGCGTTCCTGCTGTGCGGGGTGCTCAACATCATGGGTCTCGGATTCGTGGTTGCCCTTGCGCTGAACCGAGCGCGGCTCGGCCGGCGCCGAAACGATCTGATGGCCACTCGGCTGGCGCCGACACCGGTGGAGCAGGGAGACTGCGACCATGTTGGAGATCGTGGTTCTCGGAAATGACATCGACGCTGCACTCGAGGTAGCGGCCGACGTCGGGGGTGTAGCGTTGGTGGCCGATCGTTCGGATACGCGCGAGTTGGCGTTCCGCACGGTGGTACGGGCCGCCGTCGACGACCTCGATCGGCTGGCGGCTGCGGCCTCCGTCGCCACGCTGGTCTGCTTCCGTCGAGTGATCTGCCAGCGAGACCGCCCCGCTCACCGAGGCCAGCCATCACCAGGGTTCACTGCTGTGTTCGGCCTGGTCGCCCACCCCGACCTCACCCACCGCCAAGCCGACGCCCACTGGCGTGACGTCCACGCCCCGCTCGCCCTCACCCACCACGCGGCGATGTGGGACTACTCCCAACTCTCGGTGGTCGACCAGATCGATGGCGAGATTGCGCTGGATGGCCTCGCGCTGTGCGCCTTCCGCTCGATGGACGACCTGCGCACCAAGTTCTTCAACGACGACGCCAGTCGCGACATCATCCGCGCCGACGTCAACTCCTTCGCCGACTCCAAACGCTCCCCCCAGCGCCTCATCGCCACCGAACACACCTTCTGACCTTCGCCCCCTCACGTCAACCCACCCGGACAACAAACCGCCCTGACCACAACCCCCGAAATTTGAAGCAAGAACCACGCGTGACGTGGTTTTCGGTTCAAATTTCGGGGGTTGTGGGGCGATGGGTCAGAATGCGGCATGCGATTCGGTGTCTTTTACGAACTCCAACTGCCCAAGCCGTGGGACGACGGCGCAGAACAACAACTGATCAACGAGGCGATCGAACAGGTCGAGTTGGCCGACCGGCTCGGCATTCATCACGCCTGGGCCGTCGAGCATCACTTCCTCGACGAGTACTCACACTGCTCGGCCTCCGACGTGTTCCTCGCCACGCTGGCCGCTCGAACCAAACAGATCCGCGTCGGCTTCGGCATTCGCCAGGTCATCCCCCAGTACAACCCGCCGGCGCGGACGGCCGAGTCGGTGGCCATGCTCGACTTGTGCTCGCAGGGCCGAGTCGAGTTCGGCATCGGTGAAAGCGCCACCCGGATGGAGTTGCGGGGCTTCAACATCGCGGCCCGCGAGAAGCGTGAGCTTGCGCTCGAGGCCGCGGAGCAGATCGCCAACATGATGGCCATGGACCCCTACCCGGGGTACGAGGGTCGCGGCTTCTCGATGCCCTGCCGCAACGTACTTCCCAAGCCCGTCCAGAAGCCGCATCCTCCGATGTGGATGGCCTGCACCAACCGTCAGACCATCGAGGTCGCAGCCCGGAACGGTCTGGGCGCTCTCGCCTTCAGCTTCGTCGACCCCGATGAGGCCCGGCACTGGGCGACTGCCTATTACGACATCATCCAGAGCGAGGAATGCGTCCCGATCGGCCACATGGTCAACGCCAACATCGCGATGGTTGCGCCCTTCTCGCTGAACCACGATCCCGACCAAGCCGTCGCCAACGGCATTCACGGGTTCCGCTTCTTCAACTACGCGATGGGCGCGCTGGTCACGAAGGACAACGTGCCGGGACGAACCACGTTGTGGCAGGACTACATGTCCCAGGCGACCGACAAGAAGCTCAGCCGCAAGGCTCCCGGCATCGGCACCCCACAGGAGTTCGGAGACCTCGTCCGTGACTACGAGGCCGCGGGTGTCGACCAGGTGATCTTCCTGCAACAAGGTGGGCTCAACAAGCACGAGCACATTTGCGAGAGTCTGCAGTTGTTCGGCGACGAGGTCCTTCCCGACTTCGAGCCCAATCGGGCCGCGGTCGAAGCGGCCAAAGCCGAGCGGCTCGCACCGCACATCGAAGCTGCGCTGCGCCGCAAGAACTGGATGCGACCCCTGGAAGAGGACGAGATTCCGGTCGTTGGCGCCTCGGTCAAGAAGGCCGAGCTGTATCAGTAACGCCGGGTCAGTCGTTCTTGAGCGTACGGGCCCGCTCGACTTCTTCTTTTCCCACGCGGCCATGGCGTCGAAGCGGTCAGCGTCGCGGCGTTGCTGCTTCGCCGCCTTCCTCGCGGCGCGGCGGTTCTGGACTGATCGGACGGCTCGGAAGGGAGCGGTGACAATTCGAACGGCCAGACCGAGTAGCTGGAATGGTGCCTTCACGACCGACTTGGTGACGCGGCAGGCGGTGACGACACGTGCGCGCAACGACGGTGCAGATGCGGGGTCCGTAGTTGGGTCCATGGCCGGAGGCTACCCCGTCAGGTGCCGAGCTGAGCGATCAGCTCCGCGCTCCAACCGAGCTCGGTCATCACCTCGGCGGTGTCCTGGCCCGGCCGGGGAGCATGGCGACGCAGTCGGGTCGACAGGCCGTCGTAGGCAATCGGGTCACGCACCACGCGGTAGCGGCCCTCGGTCGGGTGGTCCATCAACGGCAGGAGATCGACGGCCTGGATGTGCGGGTCGTCGGTCATCTGGTTGAGATCGAGCACCGGATTTGCGGGAATCGAGTGCAGGTCGCAGAACGCCATCCATTCCGCGACGGGCTTGGTCGAAGCGAACTGCTCGAGCAGCGCGTACAGCTCGGAGCTGTTGGCGATGCGGTCGGCGTGTCGGGCGAAGCGCGGGTCGTCCATCAGCTCGGGTTGGCCGACGAAGTCGAAGAAGGCCCGCCAGTTGGGGTCGGTGTAGGGCAGGATGCAGGCGTACCCGTCGGCGCAGCGATACGGCTTTCGGTACGGGTTCATGGTCCGCACGTACCCCACGTCACCCAGGGTCGGCTCGAAGATCTGTCCGCTGTGATGCTCGACGATGTTGAACGCGACCATCGTCTCGAACATCGGCACCTCGATCGACTGCCCAAGGCCGGTCCGTTCACGGTGGAACAGTGCCGCCATCGTGGCCTGCACGATGTGGAGCGAGCAGACCTTGTCGGCCATCACCGCCGGCGTGTAGGCGGGTTCGCCGCTGACCCGACCGGCCAGGGCCGCCAAGCCGCTGATGGCCTGGATGGCATCGTCGTAGGCGGCACGATCGGCGTAGGGTCCAGCGGAGCCGTAGCCGTTGGCCAACACGTGAATGAGTGCGGGATGGCGGGCCCGGAGCGTTGCGGCGTCGAGGCCGAGGCGAGCCAGAGCCGCGCCGCGCATGTTGGAGAGGAACACGTCGGCTGTGGCGACGAGGTCGGCCATGGCTGCGGCGCCCGCATCCGACTTGAGGTCGAGAGCCACACTGCGCTTGTTGCGATGGGCGTTGAGCGCCATGGCGTTCATGCTCCGACTTCGACGCGGCTCGGAGTCGAGGAACGCTTCGCCGCCTGGCGCCTCGACCCGGATGACGTCGGCTCCGTGGTCGGCCAACATCCTGGCCGCCAACGGCCCCATCAGCACGGTGGTCAGATCGACGACGCGGATGCCGTCGAGCGCTCCGGGCGGGTCCTGGTGATTGGTCACCCGAGAAGCCTATGGTGCTGCCTCATGGGAGATGGCTTGCGCTCACAGGACTGGTACGGACGCCCGCTCGAAGGCTTCGCCTACCGCAGTTGGATGAAGCGGGGGCTTCCCGACGACGCGTTCGACGGCCGACCGATGATCGGCATCGCCACCACCCAATCCGACCTCACCCCCTGCAACAGCCACGTCGACGAGATCGCCGAGCACGTCAAGCGAGGCGTGTGGGAGGCAGGCGGCGTGCCACTGGTGTTCCCCACCACATCGCTCGGCGAGACCCAGATCCGCCCGACCGCCATGCTGCTGCGCAACCTCATGGCCATGGACGTCGAAGAGTCGATTCGTGGCAATCCCATGGACGGTGTCGTGCTGCTCGGCGGGTGCGACAAGACCACGCCTGCCCAGCTGATGGGAGCGGCGTCGGTCGACCTGCCGGCCATCATGGTGTCGGGCGGCCCCATGTTGAACGGCCGCTACAAGGGTCGTGAACTCGGCTCGGGCACCGACGTCTGGAACTTCACGGCCGAGGTGCGGGCGGGCACCATGAGCCTCGAGGAGTTCGGTGAGATCGAGTCGTGCATGACCCGCAGCCGTGGCAGCTGTAACACCATGGGTACGGCGTCGACCATGGCGTGCATGTCCGAAGCGCTGGGCATCGCGCTCCCCCACAACGGGGCCATCCCCGCTGCCGACTCCCGACGCTTACGCCTTGCTCACCTCGCCGGCCGACGCATCGTCGAGATGGTGCACGAAGGGCTGACCATGTCGCAGGTCCTGACCCGATCCAACTTCGAGAACGCCATCCGCGTCCTGGCGGCCATCGGCGGATCGACCAACGCCGTGGTCCACCTGCTGGCCATCGCCGGCCGACTCGGGGTCGAGCTCACCCTCGACGACTTCGACCGCTTCACCCGCGAGTCGCCGCTGTTGGTGAACCTCCGTCCCTCGGGCGAGCACCTCATGGAGGATTTCTTCTACTCGGGTGGTCTCCCCACCGTCATTCATCATCTGCGGGACATCCTCGATGGCGACGCCCCCACGGTGACCGGCCGACCGTTCTCCTCCTACGCCGACCCGATCGCAGCCGAGACGGCGGACCACGACGTGATCCGGCCGATGGACAACCCGCTCAAGGCCGAATCGGGCATCGCTGTCCTGCACGGCAACCTCTGTCCGCGCGGGGCTGTCCTCAAGCCCAACGCAGCCACGCCCGAGCTGATGACCCACCGGGGACGGGCCGTCGTGTTCGAGTCGATCGAGGACTACAACGAACGAATCGACGATCCCGACCTCGACGTCGACGAGACCTGCGTCCTCGTGCTGAAGGGATGCGGCCCCATGGGGTATCCGGGCATGCCCGAGGTCGGCAACTTCGGGCTCCCGAAGAAGGTGTTGGAGAAAGGGATCCGAGACATGGTCCGCATCTCCGATGCCCGGATGAGCGGCACCGCGTACGGAACCGTCGTGCTGCACACCGCACCGGAAGCCGCCGCCGGCGGACCACTCGCGGTCGTGCGAGATGGCGACATGATCAGCCTCGACGTGCCAAACCGCTCGCTGACCCTCGAGATTCCGGACGCCGAACTGGAGCGCCGACTCAAACTCTGGGTTCGCCCCGACCCCGAGTACACCCGTGGCTACTACCGCCTCTACATCGACACGGTCCTGCAGGCCGACCAAGGTTGCGACTTCGACTTCCTCGTCGGCAAGACCACCAAACCCGTCACCCGCGACATCCACTGACGCCGTCCCGCCCGCCCCGCCCCGCCCCGCCGAAATTTGCAGCGAAAACCACGTGTGACGTGGTTTTCGCTGCACAGAACGGCGAGGTGGGGAGGTCGCGTTAGGCGAAGACGGTGCGGCCGATCCATTCGGCGACGAGGGCGGGTTTGTCCTGGCCTTCGATCTCGACGGTCATGGCCCGGGTCTGGTCAACCGCGTTGCCCTTGAGTTCGACGTTGACCGTTGCCGCAGTGGCTCGCACCCGGGAGCCCACGGGAACCGGATTCACGAAGCGGACCTTGTTCATGCCGTAGTTGACACCCATGAGGACGCCGTCGAGCTTGGTGAAATCGGACGGAATGCTGGTGGACAGGTGGACCAGGAGGCTGAGGGTGAGAAAGCCGTGGGCGATGGGTCCGCCGAAGGGGGTCTGCGCGGCGCGCTCGGGGTCGACGTGGATGAACTGGTGATCCAAGGTCGCGTCGGCGAAGGCGTTGACCCGCTCCTGGTCGATCTCGAACCATTCGCCCACGACGGGCTCCTGGCCGATCAGCTTGTTCAGTTCGTCGTAGGCCGCTTGGGCGTTGGCGCTCATGGTCGTGCTCCGTTCGGGTCGAGCGGTTGCTCGTTCACTGGTGAGCGCCCGAGGTTAGCGAGCCGAGCGCGGCGGCGAGCGCGCTGCGGTAACGATCGACGTTGGCCAGCTTGATGTCCTCGTAGCCACGCACGAGATCGGGCAGCGCGGCCACGGCGATCACGGCCGACAGGTTGTCGGCCGACAGAACCCCGAGTGCCCGATCGACTGCGGCGATGTACTCGTCGGGCAGTTCTCGTTCGACCCGGCGGACGTGCGCCCGGCCGAAGGGATCGAGTCGGGTCCCCCGCAGCCGCTTACCCTTTGCCAGCAGTTTGACACCAGGCTCGGCCCAGCTCCCGATGTCGATCTTGGAGTCCATGCCCAGGGCTCGAAGCATCGGCGGGTGGAGCTTCCACGACAGGCGACCGCCGGCGTCGACCAGGCGACGGGCTTCGGCCAATCCTTCGGTGTCGGTCATCAGTCGGGCGACCTCGTACTCGTCCTTGTAGGCCATGAGCTTGAACAGAGTTGGCGGCCACGGTGAGCGTGAGCGGGCCGTGCGAGCCCTCGGCCACGCGACGCGATCGACCACCGTCCGCCACCGAGCAACCGTGGCCTCACTCCCCCACGCTCGCAGTTCGGACGCGTACCGATCGAGCGGATCGATGTCGGCAGCCGGCGCGGGCGCAGCCGAGAACGCTCGGGCGGCAGCGACAGCATCAGGCTGCGCGATTTGGGTCCGTCCCCAACGGAACGCTGCGGTGTTGGCTGACACCGAGACGCCGTTCAGCTCGATGGCCCGTTCGATCATCGAGGGCTCGATCGGCAGGCAACCGGCTTGCACCGCCATGCCGACCACGAACAGGTTGGCGGTGGTGGACGAGCCGAACAGGTCGACGGTGACGGCCTCGGCGTCAGCCCAGAACTGAGCACTCGCCCGAGTGACCAACGCAATGCGAGCGGCCAGCTCGTCGACCGGCGGCTGGCGTACATCGAGGTGGGTGATCATCTCGCCGGTCGGCGTGGTCGAGTTCGATCCGACTACCGTGGTCCGGTCGCCCGCTGCCGTCAGCAACCCCTTGTCCGACGCGGCCACCAACTGGTCGAACGCCAACAGCAGGTCGGCTTGGCCTTCGCCGAGCCGGTTGGTCGGCGTCGGATGGTCCCGGTTCAAGCGAACGTCGCTGACCACTGGGCCCGCCTTCTGCGACAACCCGATCTGGTCGAGGCCCCGGACCTGGAACCCTTCGAGCATCGCCGCTGTTCCCAACACCTGGGCAACCGTGACCACACCGGTGCCTCCGATCCCGGTGATCCGCAACGCGAAGTCGTCGGCCGGCACCACCAGGGTCGGGTCGGGCAGGTCGGCCGGCGGCTGGGGTGCGCCCGACCGGTCGGCAGGACGGCCGCCGAGGCGAGCCAGCTCAGGATCGTCGAAGGTGACGGTCATGAACGACGGGCAATCGCCTTCGAGGCACGAGTAGTCGAGGTTGCAGGTGGTCTGGTCGATGTGGGTCTTGGGTCCGAAGAAGGTGTCGATGGGCTGCACCGAAAGGCAATTCGACACCTGCCCGCAGTCGCCGCAACCTTCGCAGATGCGGGGGTTGATGATCACCCGATGCGGTGGGGTGGCGATGACACCGCGTTTGCGATCCCGCCGGGCTTCGGCCGCGCACGCCTGGTCGTGGATCAAGACCGTGACTCCGGGCGTCGTGGCCAAGACCTCTTGGGCCTCGATCAGGCGATCACGGTTCCAGACGTCGACGCCCTTCGGCAGCTTCACGTGCCGGTACCGACCGACGTCCTCGGTGGTGATGAGCACGCGGGAGGCGCCCTGGGTCAACAGGGTCGAGGTGATGGCGGCCACCGGCAGCTGGCCTTCGGGGTCCTGCCCACCGGTCATGGCGACCGTGCCGTTGTAGAGCAGCTTGTAGGTGATGTTCACCTTGGCGGCGATGGCGGCCTGGATCGCCAGCTGGCCGGAGTGGAAGAAGGTTCCGTCGCCCAGGTTCTGGAAGAGGTGCTTGCGGTCGATGAACGGAGCCATGCCGATCCACTGGGTGCCCTCGTTGCCCATGCAGGTGATCGCTGCGATGTCACCGACCCGCTCGGGGTCCATCAGCAGCGTCATGGTGTGGCAGCCGATGCCGGCGCCGACCAACGAACCGTCGGGGACCTCGGTCGAGCGGTTGTGGGGGCAACCCGAGCAGAAGAACGGGGTGCGCTGGACGCTGAGCGGGATGAGTTCTCGCTGGGGGCGGTTGGGGACGGGCGCGAGACGATCGCCGAGGGTCACTTCGAGACGGCGGCGAAGCAGCGGCACGATCACGTCGGCGTCGAGCGCGCCCCAGGCGGGACACAAGGTCCGCCCCTCTTCGTCCGCCTTGCCGACCACCACCGGTCGATCTGCCAGCGGATACAGCGCGTCCTTCAGCAGCGATTCGATGTTGGGCGTCTTCTCCTCGATGACGAAGACCTCCCGGACCCCGCGGGCGAACTGACGCATGGTCTCGGCATTGAACGGCAGCGGCATGCCCATCTTCAGCAGCCGGATGCCACAGGCCGCGATCTCGTCCTCGCTGCGCAAGCCGAGGCGGCGGAACGCTTCGAGAACTTCGCGATAGGTGATCCCCGAGGCGACGATCCCGATCCAGGCGTCCGCCGGGTCGGCCGTGAGGTAGTTGAGCTTGTTGTCGGCGGCGTAACGACGGGCGAGTTCGTACCGGACCTCGATGATCTCCCGCTCGAGCTCGAGCGTGTGGGGCGTGAGCAGCCGGCCGTCGGGGCGATGCTGGTACGGCTGCCCGTCGACGAGTGGAAGCACGGGGTTGAACGCCTCGGGGTGCAGCTCGACCGTGCCGGTGGCGTCAGCCACGTCGGCCACGATCTTCATCGCCACCCACAAGCCGGTGGCCCGGGACAGCGCGACGGCGTGACGTCCCAACTTCAACGTTTCGTTCGGATCGCCGGGATAGAGGATCGGGACGTGCATGTTGAACAACAGGCCGGCCGAGCTGGACGGGATGGTCGAGCTCTTCGCTGCGGGGTCGTCGCCGACGATGGCGACGGCGCCGCCCTGCATCGAGGTGCCGGTGTAGACCGCGTGACGCAGCGCGTCCGACGCCCGGTCGACCCCAGGAGCCTTGCCGTACCAGAGGCCGACGATGCCGTCGTACCGGCAGTCGGGCTGGATGGCCGCCAGCTGCGATCCCATGACGGCGCTGGCGCCGTACTCCTCGTTCATCCCGGGTTCGAACACGATCGGGAGGTCAGGCGCCAAGCGGGCCGCGTCGGCGATCGCATCGCCGAACCCACCGAGGGGCGAGCCCTGGTAGCCCGAGACGAACGCGGCCGTGTTGCGTCCCGCTCGGCGGTCGGCCCGCAGTTGCTCGAGTGGAAGGCGAGCCAGGGCCTGAATGCCGGTGAGGAACACGGTGCCCTCGTCGGCCAGGAACCGATCTTCGAGCCGGTAGTTCGCGGTGCCGAGATGCTGGTGGGTGGCTGTCATTGCTGACCTCCGTGTCGTCGTGGCTCCACCCTAGCTGGCGTCCCACCGACGGCTCGGCCGCCACCGACCGCCTACGCTGACGCCCATGTCGGTCGTTCTCATCACCGGTTGCAGCACGGGGTTCGGTCGAGCCGCCTCCATTGGGTTCGCAGCGGCGGGGCATCAGGTGGTGGCCACGATGCGCAACCCCGCGAAAGCTGACGGCTTGAACGAGATCCCCGGTGTGCTCGTCGACCAGCTCGACGTGGTCGACGCCCAATCCCGAGCGGCCGCCCTCGAGCGGACTCTCGACCGGTTCGGCCAGGTCGACGTTCTGGTCAACAACGCCGGCATCTCATCCCTGGGGCCGGCAGAGGAAATGCCCGACGAGCTCGTCCGGGCCCAGTTCGAGACCAACTTCTTCGGCCCCTTCGCCCTGATGAAGGAGCTCCTGCCGTCGATGATCGACAACAAGACCGGACGCATCGTCAACGTCACGTCCATCGGCGCTCTGCTTTCGTCCGGCTTCTACAGCACCTATTGCGCCACCAAGCACGCGCTCGACGCGGTCTCGTTGGGTATGGACATCGAGCTCCAGCCCTTCGGCATCCGGGTGGTCACCGTGGTTCCCGGCGGGTTCAACACCTCGATCGTTGCCAACCGCATCGCGGTCGATCGCCCCGACACCCGCTACCCCAGGGCCCAAGCCGCCATCGACGCGTACGAGGCCCGTATGGTCGGCAAGGAGGATCTCACGCCGGTCACCCGAGCCATCCTCGCCGCCGCCACCGACCCTGATCCACAGGCCCGCTACCTCGTCGGTTCGGGCACCGCCGAGATGCTGGCTCCCATCGTCGCCGAGGGTGAGAAGGTCCACGCCGTCCTGCGGGACCGCGACGCCGTCTGACCCTGCCCTGTCCGACCCGGCGGCCCCATCCCCCACCCATCCCGTTCCTCCGGCTCCAGACGTCGGTTTCCGACGCTCCCAGCCGGAGGTTCGCCAGGATCGACGCTTGGAGCCGGAGGAACGGGCGCAGTACGTTGGCGCGATGAAGACCAAGATCTGTGAGATGTTGGGGATCGAGTTCCCCATCCTGGCGTTCACCCACTGCCGCGACGTGGTCGCCGCGGTCAGCAAGGCCGGCGGGTACGGCGTGCTCGGGGCTGCGGGCCACACGCCCGAGCAGCTCGACATCGACCTGAAGTGGATCGCCGACGAGGTCGGGGGCCGGCCCTTCGGTGTCGACATCATCGTGCCGGCCAAGTACGAGGGTAAAGAGGAGGGCGGTCTGTCGGTCGGGGCGTTGAAGGACATGATCCCGCCCAAGCACCGTGAGTTCCTCGACGATCTCCTCACCCGCTACGGCGTGCCCGAGCTTCCGGCCGACGAGAAGTTGGGCGCCATCGCCGGCGAGTCCGAACCGCCGATGACCTACGACCAAGCCGTTCCCCTGATGGACGTCGCCTTCAGCCATCCGATCACCCTCATCGTCAACGCGCTTGGCCCACCTCCGCCCGACATGATCGAGCGCGCCCACGCCGCCGGCGTGCTCGTCGGCGCGCTGGCCGGCAAGAAGTCGCATGCGGTTCGCCACGTCGCCGCAGGGGTCGACATCATCATTGCCCAAGGGCACGAGGCCGGCGGCCACACCGGCGAGATCGGAACCATGGTTCTGGTACCCGAGATCGTCGACGCCGTGGCCCCCGTGCCGGTTCTGGCCGCGGGTGGCATCGGCTCCGGTCGCCAAATGGCGGCGTCGCTCGCCCTCGGGGCTGAAGGCGTGTGGTGCGGATCGGTGTGGCTGACCACCGAGGAGGCCGAGACCCATCCTGCGGTCAAGGAAAAGTTCCTGGCCGCATCGTCATCGGACACGCTGCGCTCTCGGTCACGCACCGGCAAGCCGGCCCGCCAGCTGCGTTCGGCGTGGACCGAGGAGTGGGAAGGCCCCAACTCCCCCGGCACCCTCGGCATGCCGCTGCAGCCGATGCTCATCGGTCGGGCATCTCGGCGGATCGACCGAGCGGCGATGAACCCTCAGAACGAAGGCGCCGTGAAGCTGGCCAACTATTTCGTCGGACAGATCGTCGGCTCGATGAACGAGACGAAGAAGGCCGACCGGGTCGTCCTCGAGATGGTCGCCGAGTTCATCGACGCCATGGAGCGAGTCAACGGGATGATGGAGTAGCCGATGCACACCCTCCAGGACCGAGTCGTGGTGGTCACCGGCGCCGGTTCCGGCATCGGGCGGGCCCTCGCCCTCGGGTACGGCGCCCGAGGTTCGAAGATCGTCGTCGCCGACATCCAGGACGATGCCCGGAACGAGACCGTCGCGCTCCTCGAAGCTGCCGGGACCGAGGCGCTCGGTGTGAAGGTCGACGTGTCTTCGGCCGACTCGGTCGAAGCGCTGGCGGCGGCCACCATCGACCGCTTCGGCGAGGTGCACGTGGTGTGCAACAACGCCGGTGTCGGAGGGGGCGGCCTGATCAAGGATCAGCAGTTGGTCGACTGGAAGTGGGTCATCGACGTCAACCTGTGGGGTGTCATCCACGGCGTCCACTTCTTCCTCCCCCACCTGCGGGCCGCTGACGAGGCCCACATCATGGCCACCTCGTCGGTCGCCGGGCTCACCGCAACGCCCGGCCTCGGTCCGTACAACGCAGCCAAGTTCGGCGTGGTCGGTTTGATGGAGACGCTCTTCCACGAGATGGTACGTGACGAAGAGTCGAACGTCGGTGTGTCGGTGCTTTGCCCCGGCGTCGTGCGGACCAACATCATCACCGCCCAACGCAACCGGCCGGCACACCTCAAGCGTGAACGCAAGGGTGGTCCGGTCGGCGATGACGCCCGGCGCCGCAATGCCAATGTCGCGGCCGCCCTGGCCGAACGAGGCATGGACCCCGCCGACGTCGCCACCTGCGTGATCGAGGCGTCGCTCGAGCGGCGATTCTGGGTGCTGTCGCACCCCGAACACCTCGCCGAGATCGAACACCGCAACCAGTCGCTGCACACCCTCACCAACCCCACCCTCACCGGCAGCTTCACCGACGGGGACTGACCCGTCGCCCGCTCCGAACCTCCGGCTACAGACGTTCGGTTTCCCCGAACCTCCGGCTACAGACGTCGGTTTCCGACGCTTGGAGCCGGAGGTTCGAGGGGGGCGACGCTTGGAGCCGGAGGTTCGAAGGGGGGTCAGTCGGTGACGACGGTGTAGAGGCCTCGGCGACCGCCGGTGAGGTAGGCGGCGGCACAGACGATCGAGGCAGGCACGAGGGCGGACCAGCCGAAGAGTTCGGCTGCCATGATGGCGCAGGCCAGCGGGGTTCGGGATGCTCCGGCGAAGACCGCAGCAAGGCCGACTGCGCCGGCCAACACGACGGGAAGCCCGAGGGGTCCGGCCAGGGTGCCGCCGAGGGTGGCGCCGATCACGAAGAGTGGCGTGACTTCTCCGCCCGGGAAGCCCGAGCCGACCGTGACGGCGGTGAAGATGAGCTTGAGGGCGAAGACCTCGACGCCCGCCTCGGCCCCGGTCAATACGTCGTCCAGAAGGGGCAGCGACAGGCCGAGGTACTGGTTGCCGAAGACGACGGCGAGACCGACGACGCTTGCCCCGCCGAGCGCGGGGCGCAGAGGCGACCAGGGGATCCGCTGCACCAGCAGATCACGGATCGTCTCGGTCAGATGTTTGAACACCCAGGCCACCGCCCCACAGGCGAGGCCCAGGGCCGCAAGGCGCAGCACCAGGCCGCCGGTGACCACATCGTCGACCTGCGGCCGAACCGCATGATCATGACCGAGCAGCAGCACGACGAGGTGACCGACCAGCGCAGCACACAATGCCGGCAAGACCGTGGGCCCGGCCGTGGCCACGTACTCCTGCATCCCGGCTTGGCGTCGGGGGTGGACCTCGAGGGCGAAGACGGTAGCGGCCAAGGGCACACCGAAGACCGATCCGAACCCTGCGGCCACTGATACTGCGAGCAATCGAGCCCGTTCGTCCCCGCCCAGACCCAACCATCGGGCCGCGTTGTCGGTGAGGCTGCCGGACATCTGCAACGCCGTTCCCTCGCGGCCGGCCGACCCGCCGAACAGGTGCGTGATCCACGTGCCGACCAGGACCAGCGGGGCCATGCGACGGGGCAAGAACTCCTGGGGGCTCAGGATCTCGGCGAACAACAACCGATTGCCGCGGACCGCCTGCCCTCCGAAGTGATGGTGGAACAGCCCGAGCGCGAGGCCCGCAAGAGGCAGCAACCACAACAACCCTGGTCGCTCGACCCGGGTGCGAGTGACGAGATCGAGCCCCTCGAGAAACACGAACGACACGACGCCGGCAGCAACGCCCGATGCCGCACCGAGAACCACCCAACGAACGAGGTTCCGGCTCAGATCCTGCAGCTGAGCACGGTCGGTTGTCACTGACTCACTATGGCAGCGGCACTGGCGTCGATGGTGGAGGGGTGGACAAGATGGCCGGATCGTCGATTCAACAGGTCGGCCAGTAGGACAACGGACGCGCCTCGGGCGGCGGGACCTTGCGGTTGGCGAACAACTCGAGGTCTTCGGCCAGGATCCGGCGCGTGTCCGCGGGATCGATCATCTCGTCGATGCGCATCGTGCCGGCGGCCTCGTACGGATTGGTGGCCTCGCCGACCTCACGAATCAGGCGGAGCCGCTCGGCCTCGCGCTCTTCGGGATCGGCGATGCGGTCGAGCTTCGAGCCGAAGGCCACGTTGACCCCGACGTCAGGATCCATGAAGCCGATCTCGGCCCCCGGCCAGCAGTACACCCCCTTCGATGGCATGAGCGAACCGTTCATCGCCTGCCATGCCAAACCGAACGCCTTGCGGACGCACACGGTCAACGTCGGCATCGTGGCGTTCTGCAGTGCGTGCATCATCCGCATGCCGGTGTGCAGCATCTTGTCGTGCTCGACTCGGGCGCCGACCATGAAGCCCGGCACGTCGGCCAGGAAGATCACGGGGATGTTGAACGAATCACACACGACCATCATGCGAATGATCTTCTGGCAGGCCTCAGGGTCGAGCGTTCCGGCGTTGAACAGCGGATTGTTGGCAACGACTCCCACCGAGTAGCCGTTGAGGCGAGCGAAGGAGCACGACACGTTGGGCGCGTACTTCGGCTGTAGCTCGAACACGGTGCCGGGATCGCAGATTCGCTCGACCACGTTGCGCATGTCATAGCCCATGTTTCGCACGGTCGGCACCAACGAGGACAGTCCGTGATCGGGACCGAAGTCGCCGACCGGTTCGGTCCGTTCGGCTTGCTGCCACGCGTTGGAAGGGAGGTACGACAACCACCAACGGATGGCCTCGTACGCTTCTTCGTCGGTCTCGACACCGAGGTCGATCTGACCGGTGCGTTCGGCGTGCACGTCTACGCCACCGACCTCCTCGAACGAGATGATCTCGCCGGTGGCGATCTCGAACACCTTGGGCGACGTGACCGCCATCGTCGAGCCACGGACCATGACGACGAAATCGGACAGCGCCGACAGGAACGATGAGCCGCCGAACGACTGCCCGACGATCGCGGTGGCCATCGGCACCCGGTGACGGCGGCGGGCCATCTCGAACAAGGCGCCGCCATCCGAGATGCCTTCGCTGCCCATCAGGTCGGGGATGCGTCCGCCCCCGGTCTCGCCGAAGTGCACGATGGGGATTCCCATGTCCAAGGCACGCTGGTACAACCGCTCTTCCTTGCGACTGCCCACGATCGAACTCGAGCCGCGCATGACCGTGATGTCATCGCCGAAGACCGCTACCGGCCGTCCATCGACCAGCGCATGACCGCCGATCTTGCCGTCGCCCGGTGTCGAGTCCCGCATCTCGGGTCGCAACGACCGGCTGAACGTGCCGAGCTCCCGAAACGATCCGGGATCGACCAACTCGTCGATGTGCTCACGGATCGTGCGGTCGCCCTCGGCCCGCATGCGGTCGATCTTGTCCTGTCCGCCCATGTGATCGCGTATGACCTTGGCCTGGTCGCGCATCGCCCGAATCGACTCCTCCCGTGGCGGCGGGTCGGGTCGTGCGGTCTTCGACCGGACTTCGTTGACCGGCGGGGGTACGGGGGCATCAGACATCACGACACGATCGGACATCCCGCCTTCCTAGCAGGCCGTCCGATACCGGGTCAGTTCCTCCGCCCCTCGACCGAGACTCGAGCACCCGCAGCGGCGGCGGCGCTGCCGGCGTGGTGGCTGGAACGGGTGAGGGGGCTGGCCTCGACGTGGGCGATGCAGAGATCGGCCTCGCCGATCCGCTTGAGTTCGGCGAACTCGTCGGGGGTCCACCAACGTTGGACCGCCAGGTGGTTGGTGGTCGGGCGGAGATACTGACCGATGGTGACCACGTCGACGCCGACAGCGGCGAGGTCGGCGAGGGTGCCGACGACCTCGTCGAACGTCTCGCCCATGCCGACGATGATGCCGGATTTGGTGGTGAGACCGGCCGACTTGGCTCGGGCCAGGACGCCGAGGCTTCGGGCGTAGCCGGCCGAGGGGCGCACGGCCCGCTGCAGACGGGGAACCGTCTCGATGTTGTGATTGAGCACCTCGGGTCGGGCATCGCACACAACGGCCAACGACTGGGCCGAGCCCTTGAGGTCGGAGATGAGCACCTCGACACCGACACCCGGCGAACGCCGATGGATCGCCTCGATCGACTCCGCCACGATGCTCGCTCCCCCGTCGGCCAGATCGTCGCGGGCGACCATCGTGAGCACGGCGAACGAGAGATCCATGGCGGCAACGGCTTCGGCCACCCGGGACGGCTCGTCGTGATCGACCGGGCCGGGCTTGCGGGTATCGATGAGGCAGAAACCGCAAGCCCTCGTGCAGCGTTCGCCGAGCAGCATGAACGTGGCGGTGCCCTCGTTCCAACAGTCGAAGATGTTGGGGCAGCCCGCTTCCTCGCAGACGGTGACCAGATCGAGTGATCGGGTCAACTTCTTGAGCCGAAGCAGCTCGGGGCCGGTTTCGAACTTGACCCGCATCCACTCCGGTTTGCGGGCCGAGACGTCGAGGCCCCCGCTCACACCCGCTGACTTCATCCGACGCTCGAGCCGCACGTTGGTGGCACGCTCCGGCTTGGCACGCTCCGACCTGGAACGCTCGGGCTTGATTGCTTCGCCGGCGCCTTCGCCCCGGGAGAAGGGGGCCAGGTCGGTCGGGGTCTGACGCCAGGCGACGTCTTGACGATCGATCGGGCGACCAGGCGCCAGGAGCCGAGCGGCGTGATGGGCGACGCGGTCGGCGACCGCCTGGAGATCGGCGTCTATGCCTTCGGCCTGGAGGCTGGTGACTGCTTTGCCCTCGAGACCGCAGGGCACGATGTGGTCGAACCAGTGGTGATCGACGTTCACGTTGAGGGCGAAGCCGTGCATGGATCGGCCTCGGCTGAGCCGCACACCGATGGCCGCGATCTTTCGTTCTCCGACAGTACCGGGGTCGAGCCACACACCCGGATTCCCGGGGAGCCGCCGTGCCGCCAGATCGAAATCGGCCAGCGTGTCGATGAGGACCTGCTCGATCGTCTCGACGAAGGCGACCGTGTCGGCCATCCCACCGCCGCGCCGCCCGGGGACACCCATGACCGGGTAGCCGACCAGCTGGCCCGGACCGTGGAAGGTGACGTCGCCGCCGCGGTTCACCCGACGCAGGTCGGCCCCCACGTCGGCCGGCGGGACGAGCAAGTGCTCGGCCTTGGCGCGGACGCCCAGGGTGTAGACCGGAGGATGTTCCAGCAGCAGCAGATGATCGGCGCTGCCGACGAACAACTGCTGCTGAAGATCCCAGGCCTCGTCGTAGTCGACGCGGCCAAGCCAGCGGACCCGGAGGGGCGTCACGCCAACTCGGCCTCCCAGTCCCGGGTCTCGATGATGTCGCGCACCCGGGCGAGGAAGGCTGCGGCGTAAGCGCCGTCGATGGCTCGGTGATCCCACGCCATGGCCAGGACACCGACGGAATGGATGACGATGGCCTCGTTGCCGAAGGAATCCTCGACGACGACCGGCCTGCGCTTGATGGCGTCGGTCGACAGGATCGCCACCTGCGGCTGGTTGATGATCGGGAACTGCATCATCGTGCCGTAGCTGCCGGCGTTGGTGAGGGTGAACGTGCCACCGACGAGATCGTCCGGCGACAACTGCTTGCTGCGCGCCCGACGAGCCACGTCGGAAATGTCACGAGCGATGGCTCGCATGCGCTTGCCGTCGGCGTCACGAACGACCGGCGCCAACAGCCCCTGAAAATCGAGGTCGACGGCAACGCCGACATTGACGTAGTTGTGCACGACCAACTCGCCGTCGCCGATGGACGCGTTGAGGTGCGGGTACTCCCGAAGGGCGTCGACCACGGCTCGGGTGATGAACGGCAGGTAGGTGAGCGAGAAGCCCTCCTGGGCCTTGAAGGCGGCGCCGTGTTCCTTGCGAACCTTGTCCACACCCTCGTAGTCGATTTCCATCGCGGTGAGGGTGTGGGGAGCAACCGACTTCGACCGCACCATGTGTTCGCCGGTGCGCAGACGAATGTTGGAGAGCGGCACCACGGTGTCGCGTGAACCGGCCTGAACCGCGGGGATCACCCGAGCGGGTGCGGGTATCGGCGCGGGCACAGGCATCGGGGCGGGGGCGGCTACCACCGGGGCAACCGGGACAGGGGCGGGGACCGGAGTCGGAGCAGCCTCGGCCACCGGAGCGGCGGCGGGCACGGCCTCGGCGGCGGGCGCTGGGGCCGCCGCTGGCGGAGCCGCGGGCGCTTGCCCACCGGGGCGAAGGTGATTGGATTCGATGTAGCGCTGGACGTCGTCGCGGCTGATGCGGCCACCGAGGCCGCTTCCGGTGATCTGGCTGACGTCGACGCCGTACTCACTGACGAGCCGGCGAACGACCGGTGACAGGACGAAGTCCGATCCGCCGCCCGACTCCGGGATCGGGGGCGCCGCTTCGGCCACAGGCGCAGGAGTGGGTGCAGGTGCGGCGACCGGCGCTGGTTCCGGAGCAGGGGCGGGAGCCGCGGCCGGCTCGGCAACGGGTGCGGGGGCCGCCGCCGGCTCGGGCGCAGGAGCCGGCGCGGCCGGCGCAGCGGCGGGAGCTCCGACCGCAGCGGCGTCACCGACCACGGCAAGCACGACACCGACCTCGACGGTCTCGCCCTCGGGAATCACGATCTGGGTGATCACGCCGGCTACCGGCGAGGGCACCTCGGTATCGACCTTGTCGGTCGAGACCTCGAAGAGCATTTCGTCGACCGCAATGGTGTCGCCGACCTGCTTGAACCAACGGGTGATGGTTCCCTCGGTGACGGTCTCACCCAATTGCGGCATTTCGATGTTGGCCACAGGACTCCTGTTTCGTGTGTGAAGGTCAGCCGTGGAGGCTGCGTCCGGTGAGGGCGAGCACGCTCTCCCCGAACAGTTCGCTCATGGTGGGATGGGGCTGGATGAACTGGGCGACCTCGTCGACCGTGGCTTCCCAGTTGACGGCCAGGTAGCCCTGGCCCAATTGTTCGGTCACCCAGGGGCCGACGAGGTGCACTCCGAGGATGCGCCCACCGTTCCCGTCCGGGCGCTTTTCGGCCACGATCTTCACCATGCCCTCGGTTTCGCCGACGATCATCGCCCGACCGTTACCCGCATACCGGTGCTTGGAAACCACAACGTCGTAGCCGAGCTCGCGGGCTCTCGCCTCGGTGAGTCCGGCGAAGGCGACCTCGGGATGGCAATAGATGCACCACGGCACCTTGTCGTAGTCGATCGGCACCGCGTCCTCGCCGAGAATGTCGGTGATGGCCACCATGCCCTCGGCGAACGCCGTGTGTGCAAGCTGCGGGGTGTTGATGATGTCGCCAACCGCCCACACACCCGCCACGGAGGTGCGGCAGTACGGGTCGACCTCGACGAAGCCGCGCTGGTCGACGACAACGCCGGTGGCTGCGAGCCCGAGCGTGTCGGTGGCGGGGCGCCGACCGACCGACACCACCACGGTCTCGGCGGTCACCGACTGGCCGTCGCCGAAGGTGACGGTGACTCCATCGGGGCCGGTGGTCTGGCCGGTGACCATGACCCCGGTGTGGATGGCAATGCCCCGCTTCTTGAAGGAGCGCTCGACCACGCGGATGATGTCGTCATCGCAGTTGGCCAGGATCTTGGGCATGGCTTCGATGATCGTGACCTGGGTCCCGAGGTCGCTCATCATCGACGCGAACTCGAGACCGATGGCGCCACCACCGATGACCACCGCCGACTTGGGCAGCGACGAAATGGACAGCATCTCGTCGGAGGTCACGATGTTGTGGGCGTCGACCGGGAACCCGGGGATGGTCCTCGGTACCGACCCTGCCGCCAGGATGACCGCGTCGCCCGTGACGACCAGGTCGCCCGACTGCCCACCGCCGATGGTGACGCTTCGGTGGTCGCCCTGCAGCGTGCCGGTCCCGTCGAACACGGTGACCTTGCGATTCTTGAGGAGACTGCCGAGCCCGTTGACCAGGTTGTCGATGATGCCCTGCTTACGGGTCATGGTCTGAGACCAGTCAAGCCCCTTGAATTTGGCCTGGATGCCAAAGTCGGCGGCATGCTCGAGCGCACGGCGCACGGCTGCAGTCTCCAACAGTTCCTTGGCCGGAATGCAGCCGACGTTGAGGCAGGTGCCACCGATCTTGGTCTTCTCGATCAGCGCGATGTGCAAACCGGCCGACGCGCCGTAGAGCGCCGAGGCGTAGCCACCGGGACCGCCGCCGATGACGACGACATCGAAATGCTGCGCCGACGCTTGATCGTTGCTGCCTGGTTCAGGGCTCTGCGTGGACAGGGGACACCTCCCGGTGACGGGCTGGGGGACAGCCTCAGCCTACGAGTAGAAGACGAGCTGAGCGGCGAAGGCGCCAAGAATGGCGAGGCCGCAGAGCAGGGAAAGTATGAGCAGCATCCGAGTACTCATGGACCATCAGCCTACGGCGACCATTAGCCTTGGAGGATGAACAACTCCCGCATGACGATTGCCGTCAGCGGATCGAGCGGCATGATCGGCTCGGCCCTCCGAGCAGAGCTCGTCCGTCTCGGTCATCAGCCCGTGCGGCTCGTCCGCCGCTCGCCGGGCGCCAACGAGATCCAATGGGATCCAGCCAAGGGGACCCTCGACGCCGCGTCGTTGGAAGGCATGGATGCCGTCGTTCACCTCGCAGGCGCCGGTATCGGCGACCGTCGATGGAACGAGGCCTACAAGAGGGAACTGGCGGACAGCCGGGTGAAGCCCACCACACTGCTCGCCGACGCCTTGGCGTCGCTCGACCGCCCACCGGCGGTTTTCCTCAGCGCATCGGCCATCGGTTACTACGGTGATCGGGGCGATCAGGCCCTGACCGAGGACTCCCCGGCCGGCGAGGGCTTTCTTCCCGATCTCGTGACCGGATGGGAAGCCGCAACGTCGTCCGCCGCAGCCGCCGGCATTCGCACGGTGACGATGCGCACCGGTGTGGTCTACAGCAAGGCCGGCGGCGCGCTGCCCAAACTGCTTCCGCTGTTCAAGTTCGGGCTCGGTGGGCCCATGGGGAACGGTCGCCAGTACGTCAGCTGGATCAGCCTGGACGACGAGGTCCGAGCCATCGTCCACCTCCTCTCCACCGATCTGAGCGGAGCGGTGAACCTCACTGCCCCCAACCCGGTCACGAACAAAGAGCAAGCCGTTGCCCTGGGCAAAGCGCTCCACCGCCCCACGCTCCTATCGGTGCCTGCATTCGGGCCGCGTCTGCTGTTGGGCGGCGAGATGGCCAACGCCTTGCTGTTCGACAGCGCGCGGGTCCTTCCCGCCCGACTCAGTGCGAGCGGGTTCGAATTCACCCACAAGACGATCGACGAAGCGTTCGCCGCGATCGTCTAGAAAGCAGACATCAATGTCAGCCTCAGCTCCTCCATCTCCACCTTCCGCTCGGGTGGTTTCGGCCAGCCGTCTCATCCACGCCCCCGCCTCGGTCATCTTCGACCTCCTCGCGAGCCCGGCACGACACGCCGAGATCGATGGATCCGGAACCGTCCAGCATCAACGGATGGGCGGGCCGGCGCGCCTTTCGCTGAACGCCAAGTTCGGGATGGACATGAAGATGTTCGGCATGCCGTACCGCATCACCAACGTCGTGGTGGAGTTCGAAGAGAACCGTCGGATCGCGTGGCGCCACTTCGGTCGTCACATCTGGCGCTACGTGCTCGAGCCAACCGGCCCCGACGGTGAGGACACACTCGTCACCGAGAGCTTCGACTGGGACAACGCCATTGCTTCCCGGGTCTATGAACTGGTCGGCTTCCCGAGTACGAACGAGGTCAACATGACCAAGACCCTCGAACGCCTCGAAGCCGTCGTCACCCAAGGATCCGGCACCCGGTAGCAATCGTGCTCTCCGTCACCGACATCGGTCCCGGCATCCTAGAAGGACTTCGCGTGCTCGACTTCACCCGGGTCGTTGCCGGACCCTGCCTGACCCGATCGTTGGCCGATCTCGGCGCCGAGGTCATCAAGATCGAACCGCCCGAGGGCGATCTCATCCGAACCGCGTGGCCGAAGAAAGGTGGTATCGCCGTCGTCTTCTCGGGGCAGAACGCCGGTAAGCGCTTCATGTCCCTGGACCTCACCAAACCCGAAGCCGTCGAACTCGCCCTCCAACTCGCCGCACGCTGCGATGTGGTCGTCGAGAACTTCCGACCCGGCATCGCCGCCCGACTCGGCATCGGGTACGAACAGGTCAAGTCCCGAAAACCCGACATCGTGTACTGCTCGGTCTCCGGGTACGGACAAGAGGGCCGCGCCGCGCAACGCCGCGCCTACGCCCCGGTCGTTCACGCCGAAGTCGGGCTCCTCGACTACAAGGCGAAGGAGTGGGGCATCGCCCCGAAACCCGAACCCGTGTCCCACGCCGACATCGCAGCGGGTATGGCCGGCGCGCACGGAGTGCTCGCCGCGCTCTGGCGTCGGGAACGGACCGGTCAGGGTGCGTACATCGACACGTCGATGTGTGAGGCCATGATTGCTCAGAACGAATGGAACGTCGTCGAGGTAAACGGCGGCCCTGACTACGAGCATTCGCCGTTCCGACCAGGCAAGGCGCTGGTGGTGCAACTCGGCGACCCCGAGCGAACGTGGATCGCCATTCCCGGCAGTCCGGCGGCGGTGTTCGCCGAATACGCCCGGCTCACCGATCAGCGGCACCTGTTCGACGACGAGCGTTTCGCCACCATGGCGGACCGTTCGAGAAACATGGAACTCTGCCAGCAGATCATCGCCGACTGGGCCGCGACCTTCGACAGTTTCGACGCCTTCGAGGACGTCCTCTCCAATGGGGCCCGACTACCCATCGGCCGACTCGTCAGCGTTGCCGACACGCTCGATGCGGACTGGGCCGAGGACCGAGACGCCTACATCGAAGCCCCGAGCGGCGATGAAACCGTCATCGTCAATCGCTCGGCCCTGCGAATCAGCGGTGTCGACTGCGGACCACGGTCCGGCATCAAGACGCTCGGGGCCGACAACGATGTGCTGCTCAGCGAGCTCCTCGGACTCGACGCTACCGAGATCGAGCGGCTGCGCTCGATCGGTGCTGTGGTCAGCGACTGAAACAGGGAACGCAGAAGCGGCCGCACGAAAACAATGGGCCGAACGGCCCACGGGGACTGCGGCGCGATTGCCGATACGAACGGTATGGGCCTCTTCGCCAATCTTCGCAAGAACAAGTCCGAGTACGACGGATCTGACGACTGGCTCTTCGAACTGCAGGAAGAGGTCGACCCGTCAGAGCTGGCATCGTTGGGACTGCCCTCGAGCCCGGCCCCCGAGTACGAGGCCTTCGATGTTGCGGCGGCTTCCGTTCCCGTGACGCCCACCCCCCGTGAGGTCCCCTCTCCTTCTCCGCTCGTTCATCCTCCGTTCGGGGCCGCATCGGGAGCGGCGGGGCTCGGGGGCTGGCATCTGCCCGACGTAGCGAACGATCGACGCGTGGCTGAACCGGTGGACTCCTTCGAGCTGAGTTACGAGATCACCGAGCCGGGCCCGGTTGCATTCGCCGAACCCGAACCTCCGAGCTACGAACCGATCGATTTTGCCCAACGGCCTGCCGCTGGCCAAACCCCGGCGTTGCCCTCCTGGGCCGATGCGCCGCCGCCGGCACCGCCTGCTCCACCTACCCCGCCGGGCCCACCCACGCCGCCCGCCGCCTGGGCTCGAGAGACTCCGCAGCACGAGCCGGCAGTGTTGAAGGTCGAGGAGTTCGACGCTGCCGGTTTCGTCGAGCTGGCCCAACCGGCCACCGGGTGGAACGCGGCCGTCTGGGAGGAGCCCGTTCGGGAAGCAGCGGACTCGGAGGACCCAGCCGGAGATCTCGAAACCTGGGCTGCGACCACCGAGCCGATGGTCGGCTTCGGCTCGTCCATTTCCGAAGCATGGGAGCCCTACGTGCTCGGCGTTCAGAGTGAAGCAGTCCACCCGTCCGCGGTCGATGGGCCGACTGCTCCCGAAGCGACGGTGCTCCTCGAGATTCTCGGGTTGTTCCCCGGCGCCACCTGGGGCGAGGTTCGCGAAGCCCATCGAGAGCTGATCGACGGGCATCGAGCAGAACCGTTCACAGACGAGGCTCAGGCCCAACTTGCCGACGAGATCCGGCGCGAAATGAACAGTGCGTACGCCGCGCTTCGGCTCCTGGCCGTCAGCTACTGACGCTGATCGGACTGGTTCTGATCAGAGACTGACCGCGCTCACGCCGCGCTCGTCGAGCCAATCGGCCAGCTGCGGGTCGCCGAGGACGACGGCCCCGACGGCAGCTGCAGCCGCCCAGGCATTGCGGACCGATATGGCTGTCGAAGGTTTCGTCGGATCCCCCTGGAGCGTCACGACCCACTCTGCGGCGCGGATGGCTGCCTCGAATCGCCTTCGGTCGGGTTCGGGCCACGAGGCCGCCGGGTCATCGAAGGGTAGGACGACGGCAACGGTGACGCCGGCGTCGACCGCCAACTCGGCGGCGAGGAGCTCCGTTCCACGACGCAAGCCGGTGAGCACGACGTCGGTGCCCGGATCCAGCCCGACGATGGAGCGCTCCAGCAGCGCACGCTGATCGTCATCGAGTGTTGGCGCGCCCGTCACCCATACGGTGTGCTCAATCGGCCAGGGAACCGAAGCCGCGCTCGCTGGAGCAGGCCCCGGTCTGATCAGCGCGGCTGCTGCGACCGCGAGTTGATCGGCGATCTCGTTCATCCGATTGCCGGCATGACCCTTGACCCAAACGAAGGAGATCTCGTCCTTTCGCTGGAGGTAGAGCTCGATCAGGGGCTGCCACAGGTCCCGGTTGGCAACCGGCTTGTTGGCCGAACTCTTCCAACCCCGCTTCAACCAGCCCTCGTACCACCGGTCGTTGAAGCACTTCACCACATAGGTCGAATCCGAGAACACCGTGACCGATCCGTCGATGGCTCGCAGTGCCTCGAGCACCGCCTGCAGCTCCATCCGCTGATTGGTGCTGTGGACTTCGCCCCCGCTCCCGCGCCGGCCGTCGGTCGCAACCCAACCCCAACCGCCCGGCCCGGGATTCCCCGAGCACGCTCCGTCGGTGTAGACCTCCGCTACTGGGTTCTGGTCGTCGCTCACGGGAACAGCCTGCCTTATCAGGTGCCCGATCCCGCTCGCAAGCGTGCCGCGATTCCCGCTCGGACCCTGCCACAATGTTCAGTATGTCCATTGACGCGTTCCTCCAGCAGGTCCCCGATATCGACCCTCAGGAGACCGCCGAGTGGCTCGAGTCGCTCGACACCATCACCGCCAAGAGCGGCAAGACTCGGGCCCGCTACCTGGTTCGCCGCATCAACGAACGCGCCCGCGCACTCCAGCTCGGACATTCCGAACCGATCTCCACCGACTACATCAACACGATCCCCACCGAGGCCCAGCCCTTCTTTCCCGGTGACGAAGACGTCGAACGGCGCATCAGGGCGTACATCCGCTGGAACGCGGCGGCCATGGTCGTCCGAGCCAACAAACACGCCGATGGCATCGGCGGACACCTGTCGACCTTCGCCTCCTCGGCGTCGTTGCTCGAGGTCGGGTTCAACCACTTCTTCCGGGGCAAGGAAGACGGCACCCCCGGCGATGCCGTGTACTTCCAGGGCCACGCCGCTCCCGGGGTCTACGCCCGCGCGTACCTCGAGGGTCGGCTCGACGAGAGTCACCTCGATCTCTTCCGCCGCGAAGTCGGCGGCGGAGGGCTGTCGAGCTACCCCCATCCCCGTCTCATGCCCGAGTTCTGGGAGTACCCGACCGTGTCGATGGGCCTGGGGCCCATCAACTCCATCTACCACGCCCGATTCCTCAAGTACCTGGCCGATCGGCGCATCGAGGACACCTCCGCCAGCCGGGTCTGGGCCTTCCTCGGCGACGGCGAGTGCGACGAGCCCGAGACGCTCGGCTCCATCTCGTTGGCCGGTCGTCACGGTCTCGACAACCTCACCTGGGTCGTCAACTGCAACCTCCAGCGCCTCGACGGCCCCGTTCGTGGCAACGGCAAGATCATCCAGGAACTCGAAGGTGTCTTCCGCGGCGCCGGTTGGAACGTGATCAAGGTCATCTGGGGCAGTCGATGGGACGAGTTGCTCCAGCGCGACATCGACGGCGTCCTCGTCAACAAGATGAACACCACCGTCGACGGCGAGTTCCAGCGGTACGCCGTCGAATCCGGCGCCTACATCCGAGAGAAATTCTTCGGCCCCGACCCGCGTCTCCGCAAGATGGTCGAGCACCTCACCGACGACGAACTCCGGGCCCTGCCCCGCGGCGGCCACGACTACCAGAAGGTGTTCACCGCCTACAAGGCGGCAACCGAGCATGTCGGTCAGCCCACCGTCATCCTGGCCAAGACGGTGAAAGGCTGGACCCTCGGCGAGGGGTTCGAAGGCCGAAACGCCACCCATCAGATCAAGAAGATGACACCGAAACAGATCCTGGCGCTGCGGGACCGCCTCGGAATCGACGTGGACATCAGCGATGAGGCGATGGCCGCCGGCGAACCCCCGTACATGCGGCCCGGACCCGACTCCCCCGAGATCCAGTACATGCTGAACCGGCGCCGGGCCCTCGACGGCCCATTGCCCGAGCGTCGAGTCGAACTGCGGCGTCCGTTGCCCATGCCGAGCGACGCCCCCTTCAAGACCTTCTTCGAAGGGTCCGGTGGCCGTCAGGTCAGCACCACCATGGTCTTCACGTCCATGCTTCGAGAGCTGATGCGGGAGGAAGGCTTCGGCCGGCGAGTCGTGCCCATCGTGCCCGACGAGGCCCGCACCTTCGGTATGGACTCCATGTTCCGGGAGTTCGAGATCTACGCCCCGTTCGGTCAGTTGTACGAGCCGGTCGACCACGAACTCCTCCTCAGCTACACCGAGGACAAGGACGGCCAGATCCTCGAGGAGGGCATCACCGAGGCCGGTTCGTTGGCCAGTTGGACGGCCGCGGCGACCAGCTACGCCCATCAGGGCGTCCCGATGGTGCCGTTCTTCACCTTCTATTCGATGTTCGGCTTCCAGCGGGTCGGCGACCTCATCTGGGCCGCCGCCGACTCGCCGGCTCGCGGCTTCCTCATGGGCGCGACGGCCGGGCGCACCACGCTGATGGGCGAGGGCCTGCAGCACCAGGACGGGCACAGCCTGCTGCTGGCGTCCACCATCCCCGCCTGCCAGGCCTACGATCCCGCGTTCGCGTACGAGGTCGCCGTCATCATCCGCGCCGGCCTGCAGCGCATGTACGTCGACAACGAGGATGTCTTCTACTACCTGACCATCTACAACGAGAACTACGACCAGCCGGCGATGCCTGATGGCGTCGAGCAGGGCATTCTCGATGGGCTCTACCGCTGGTCGGGCGGTTGGGGCGGACTGCAGACCCAGGCGTCGGTGCTCTTCTCCGGTTCGGCCCAGGGCGCAGCCCGCGAAGCGCAGCGAGAATTGGCCGAACGATGGGGCATCGGTGTCGAGCTGTGGAGCGCGACCAACTACAAGTCGCTACGCGAAGACGCCCTCGAAGTCGAACGCTGGAACCGCATGCACCCGACCACCGAGCCACGAGAAGCCCTGGTGTCCCAGCTCCTGGGCGACGGTCCTGGACCGGTGATCGCGGTCTCGGACTTCATGCGGGCGGTTCCCGAGCAGATCGCCCGCTTCGTTCGCCGCCCGTTCTCCGTCCTCGGCACCGACGGCATGGGCCGCAGCGACACCCGAGAGCAGCTCCGGGCCTTCTTCGAGACCGACGCAGCCAACGTGGTGGTCACCGTTCTGGCCAAGCTCGCCGAGGACGGCCGAGTCGATCGTCAGACCGTGGCCGACGCCATTACGCACTACGGCATCGACGCCGACCGGGCCTCGTCCTGGACCAGCTGACGTCCCGTCCACCAGTCACCAAGCTGTGCCCATCCTCTTCACCGACCCGCCGGGGCCGGAGGATCTCGTCAACCGTGATCCCCTGGCCCTGCTGGTTGCGATGCTCCTCGACCAGCAGGTGCCCATCGAATGGGCATTCGCCGGACCGGCACGGCTGGCCGGCCGACTTGCGGCCCTCGGACATGGGTTCGACGCCCGTGCGCTCAGCGCACTCGAGCCTGACGTTCTGGTCGCCTTGGCCGTCGAGAAGCCGGCGGTGCACCGCTATCCCGCGGTCATGGCCCGACGCGTCCACGACCTCTGCACCTACCTGACCGAACACTACGACGGCGACGCCGGCCGCATCTGGAACGACACCGGCGACGCCCGCGTCGTCCTCGACCGCCTGCTCCAGCTCCCGGGATTCGGACCCGAGAAGGCCCAGATCACCATCGCCGTCCTGGTCAAGCGGTTCGGGTACGACCTCTCGGCATGGGAGCGGGCCAGCGGCGTCTTCGCCGACCACCTTCCCCGGTCGGTCGCTGACATCGGGTCGCCGGCCGACCTCGCCCGCCTCCGGGCCTATCGCAAGGAACAGAAGGCCCTGGGCCGATCCAAGACCGACTGACCGACTGACTCGCCGACGAACTGACTGGGCAGCTACAGGACTGGGCAGCTACAGGACTGGGCAGCTACAGGACTGGGCAGCTACAGGACTGGGCAGCTACAGGACTTCGGCGCTCGAGCGGCCGAGCCAGCCGAGGAGGATGGCCACGGCTCGAGGGTCGTGGCGAAGCTGGTGGCCGGCTCCGGGAAGGAGGCGAAGCTCGCCTGCACCATGGGCATCGGCCAACAGCCGGGCATCGATTTGGGGAACGACGTCGTCGTCGGCGCCGTGGAGCAAGAAGAAGGCGCGGGGCGCCAGCTTCTCGGCCGCGGTGACTGCCCGGATGGAGCGGAACTCACGCGACCACTGGGCCAGATCGGTCGGGTAGGCCGCGGTCTTGATGGCCCCGACCTGGTGCGCGTGCGCCAACAACCGGGCGTCGTTCTCGGCCCAGTCGTCGAAATCCGCAGGTGAGCCCGCCATGGCGACGCCGCTGACATCGAGATCGTCGGCGGCCGCGACCAGGCCAACCGTTCCGCCGGTGCCGAAGCCACAGATCCACAGCCCGGTCAGCGGCACCACGGCGCGAAAATGCTTGATGGCCGCGCTCACGTCGGCAATCCACCCGCCGAGGCTGAAATCGCCGGTCGAGCTTCCGCAACCCCGGAACCTGATGGCCAGGGCCGCGAAGCCCATCTCGTCGGCAATGCGGGTCGCCAGCTCGGGGAGGTCGGATCCGATGTGTTCGGCCCACACCGCCCCCGAGGGGAATCCGTGGAGAAGCAGCACCCCCGGCAGTGGAACGTGGCTGGCCGGCGGGCGGGCGAGGAAGCCTTGCAGCTCGGCCCCGTCGGTGGACGGGATGCGGAGTTCCTCAGCCAGCGCCGTTGCCCTTGTACGGCGTGAAGCCCCGATTGCGGGCCTCGGCGAGGGTGTCGGGACCGAAGCAGAGATAGGTGCCGGCCGCCATGAGCTCGGAGATGAGGGGCTCGTCCTGCAGCTGGTCGATGTCGTAGACGACCAGGTTCCGCTTGTCGCCGACGTACCGGAAGTGGGCGAACTTCGTTGGGCGCTTCACCCGACCAACTGTACCGAGGATCTGCGAACCAAAACCAGCGACCCAAAACCCGAACTGCAGTACGGGGACCGTCCTTTGGACGGTCCCAGTACTGCAGAACGTATTGCGTCTTGACTTCTTGATGCTGGGGACCCGGATCGACGCTCGATGCGGCGAGCGGGACTCGTTCGCCACGCCGATCCAGGGGTGACCGGCTGGAATTCACCACCGGTCCAGCTGTCCGCTAGCGGCCAGCCACCTCCAAGGTCCCAAATCGTTTGCTATGCAGTTGGACCACCTCCTTCCTCTTGGTCTGGAAAGTCTGCCACATCACCTTCGCCCGAGGAAAGTGATTTATCGGCGGCTCCGCCGATCTCGGGTCGGTCGAGGAGCGGGAGTTCGGGAAGGTCGGCCAGCGTGTCCTCGGGGTTGCCGATGTGGATGGCCCCCATCACCTGCAGGTAGGACGAATGGACGTCGACAACGGCGGCGACGTGCCTGCGGTCGACCCGGAAACCGTTGACGTCGGCCCGCTCGAGGATGTAGTCGACGGCGTCGAACTCCTCGAAAACCGTCGGACCATCGACACCAGTCACGCCTTCGGGCGCCCAGTGAAAGGCCTGGATCCACTCGAGGTGCAGGCGCAGCAGTCGCCGGAGGTCCTCGTAACTGAGCACCGAGCTGACCTCGACCGGAAGCGCCTCGGCGCAGAAGTCGATGGCCTCGTGGGCGTCGACCACGATCTGATCGGGCTGCTCGTTGGTCTTGGACACGGCCCAACCGACCACGAGCAGCCCCACCACCACCACCGCAAGGGCGGCGACGGCAAGGATCAGGAACGCAATCAGAGGCCGATGCGCTGCGCGAGCAGCTCACGGTGATACGACGGATCACCGAACATGAGCTCGGAGCTCTTGGCCCGCTTGAAGTACAGGTGCGCCGGGTGTTCCCAGGTGAACCCGATGCCACCGTGGATCTGGATGTTCTCGGCGGCGGCGTGGAAGTAGGCCTCGGAGCAGTAGGCCTTGGCGAGGGAGGCCGTGGCCGCCAGCTCGTCGTTCATCTCGGCCGCGCACCACAGTCCGTAGTAAGCAGCCGACTTGGCCGATTCGACCTCGAGGAGCATGTCGGCGCACTTGTGCTTGATGGCCTGGAACGAGCCGATGGGCCGACCGAACTGGACGCGATCCTTCGCGTACTGGACCGCCATTTCGAGCACGAACTGCGCGCCACCGACCTGCTCGGCGGCCAGTCCGACCGCGGCGAGGTCGAGAACGGTGCTGAGCGTGGCCCAGCCTCCTCCGTCGGTGCCGATGAGCTTGCCCTCGGCGCCGTCGAGGACGACCTTGGCCTGCTTGCGGGTCTGGTCCATGGTGGACAGCGCGGTGCGGGTGACGCCGGCACCGTTGGCGTCGACGGCGTACAGGCTGACGCCCGCTGCGCTGCGAGCCGCGACGATGAGGAGGTCGGCAGTGTGGCCGTCGATCACGAAGCTCTTGGTACCGGTGATCTTGCCCGAAGCATCGGCGGTGGCGGTAACGGCGGATTCGTCCCACTTGCCGTTTTCCTCGGTGTAGGCGAGGGACGCAATGGTCTCGCCCGAGGCGATGCCGGGCAGATACTCGGTCTTGGCTGCATCGTCACCGGAGTGCAGCAACGCAAGCGCCGCGAGCTGGCCGGAGAAGAAGGGAGCGCAGAGCAGGGCGCGGCCCATTTCCTCGAGCACCACGCCGAGTTCGACGAAGGTGAAGCCCTGGCCGCCGTACTCCTCAGGGATGATCAGGCTCTGGAGGCCCATCTGTTCGGCCATCTGCTTCCAGACGGCCTTGTCGTAGCCGGCGTCGGTGTCCATGAGTTCACGGACCGTCGCTTCGGAGGACTTGTCCTCCATGAACGAGCGGACGAAGCTCCGGAGCTGTTCTTGTTCCTCGGTGAAGGCAAAGTTCATGGCCGCACTGTAGGCACTCGCTCAGGCAATCGACAAGCGACAATGTGTACACGTGTGCTACGGTGGGGCGATGACACCCCTCAGTCAGACCGTCGGTGTGCGTGAACTTCGCAACCAGGTCGCCGCGGTGCTGCGCCGAGCCCAGAATGGCGAGCGAGTGCTGGTCACCGTGGACGGGCGGCCGGTTGCCCAGCTGGGACCCATCACCCCGACATCGAACCAGGACGTCACGCTCTGGGATCTGGCCGGCGCCGGACTCGTCGAACCACCGCGCCGTCACGATCAACCGGCTGCACCGAGGCCCCAACCGATCCCCGCCGACGTCCGGACCGAACGCCTACTCGACCATGTTCGGGGGCGCTGACCATGCACGCCGGGGGCACGCTGTTCCTCGACTCCTCGGCCTTGCTGCGGCGGTATGTGGCCGATCCTCAGCGGCCATTGGTCATCGACACGATGGCGAGCTCGGATGCGTGGGTGGTCTCGGCGCTCGCCCGGTCCGAGGTGCAGCTGGCGCTGGTGCAGGCGGCGACCAGCACCCGAACGCGCGACCGGTTCTGGTCGATGGTGCGCGAGGACTGGGATGCGTTCTGGCAGGTTCCCGTCGACGCCCGCTGCCTGACTCGAGCCACCGAGATCGGCGCCCAATTCGGGCTCAGCCTGGTCGACGCGGTCCACCTGGCGGCAGCGGACCGGCTACCTCGGCCGCTCTCCTACCTCACCTTCGAGCGCCAGCAGATACCGGCCGCGGCCGAGCTCGGCATGCAGGTGCTGTCCCCCTTCGATTGACCGTTCCTTCGGCAGCCGGTCAGCGGCCGCCGCGGCGGCACAGGTGACGAGCGGTACGAACCAGGATCCGCACATCCATCGCCAGATTCTGACGACGGAGGTAGAAGAGGTCGTACTGCAGCTTCTCGAGCGCATCGCTCTCGCTCGACGCGTAGCCGAACTTCACTTGGGCCCAGCCGGTGAGGCCCGGGCGGACCAACAGGCGCGACTCGTAGAACGGCAACTTCGTCTGCAGCTCCTCGACGTAGTGAGGCTGCTCGGGCCGGGGGCCGACGAGAGCCAGATCACCGCGAATGATGTTGATCAGCTGGGGCAGCTCGTCGAGATGGGTCCGGCGCAGCAGCCGGCCGAGCGGCGTCACCCGAGGATCCTCCAGGCTGGTCCACGACGTCGGCACCGAGTCGTCATTGCGCATGGTGCGGAACTTGAGCGTGTTGAACACCACGCCTTGCTTGCCGACACGGGGCTGTTTGTACAGGAGCGGACCCGGGTTGACGAACGGGTTCAGCGCCAGCAGCGCAGCCGCAGCCGGCACCAAGACGATCGAAGCAGGCACCGCAATGGACACATCGACCAACCGCTTCAGCCGGGAGTACCGGTCGCGGTGGAGCTCGCCGATGTCGAACAGCATCGCCACCTTCTCGAGCTCGGTCACGGGGATCTTGCCGAGCCATTCCTCGTAGAACAGGGCCAACGTCCGGATTCGCATGCCGCCGCCGTGCAGGCGACCCGCCTCGTGCACCAGGACCGGGTCGGCCTGCGCCGCGGAGTCGAGGACCAGCAGGGTCGCTGACGCCTTCTCCACCTCCGCGCGCAACGCCTGAGGGAGCGCTTCTCGCCGGTGATTCCCTGCGTTGAACGAGCCAACGACCATGGCCGGCCGTTCCGGCTCCGACGTCAACTCGGCCTCGAGCGCGGCGACTTCCTCGGCCGAGGAGCACACGAGGAACACCCGATCACGGCTCGCTGATCGCAGGTTGAGATCGACCGAGAGGTTCCAGACCACCAGCGACCAGAGTGGCAGGAGGACCGCCGTCATCGCGAGCAACGAACGGGGCAACAACGGGGTGCCGAGCACCGCCTGTGCGATGGAGACGCCCACGATGGAAGCGATGGTCGCCGCCGTTGCGGTGACCACCGTCTCGACGCGTGAGCGTTGCAGTTCGGGCAGTCCCATCGAATAGGACGCGCCAAGCAACAGCGCGAGGAACAACAGGGTCCACGGGAGCCGATAGTCGCTGAAGAGGTCGTAACGAACGGGGGCCAACAGCCGCCCGTGAAGCACGGCAAAGCCGATCACCGTGGTCAGCGCACCGAGCTGATGCACGAGGAGCGACAGACGTCTGCGGGCCATCGACTCCTATCGGTCGCACGGATGAACGATCAAGAAGTTGTTCCCGGGCAAAGCAGCTCAGCCGCACCGGTCGAAGTTGCTCGGTAGATCGACGAGGCCGGCATCGATTGCCGCCTGACGCATCACCACCAGCTCGGGGAACGTCGCAAAGTAGTCGAATTTCGCCGTCATCTCGGCACCGACGTCGACGGAGAACACCCAAGCCGAGAAGGTCTCGGCGAAGTCCTCCTCGGGGTGGCTGGCAGCGTAGGAACCGACGAAGTTCGGTTCGATGACGCAGCGGTCCTCACCACCGGCCTCGTCGATCGCACCATCGTCGGGCAGCGAGGCCAAGTCCTCGTCGGTCCAGAACCGGTCGACCCACCCGGCCACATACGAGTCACGCCGGAAACAGCCGAGACCGTTCCACAGCGTCTCACACTCCTCGGGCAGCAGGTCGGTGTCCAGTTGATCGGGGGTCTGCGTCAGGACGTGCGCCAGTTCGTGGACCATGGTCAGTCGAAGCTCGTCGGCATCGTCTGCTGCGCTGAGGATGTCGACCGCGATGACGAACTGCTGGTTGTCGTCGTCGATCGGTCCGGCGAACGCCATGGTGTCGGTCGAGGCCTCGTAACCGGCGAAGAGCAGGACATCGGCCAGCGCCTCACTGTTCGCGACGGCGGCGAGCGAGGCCCATGACGATTCGACCACCGGATCGGACACGCCGAAACACAGGGCGCCGAGCTCGCCGTCGAGCACGGAGTAGATGGCGGTCACCTCACCTTCGTCCTCGCCGACATCCCCGGGGTCGCAATCCGCCGTCGACCTCGCGACGGAGTCGGCATTCCCGGTCGAAGATCCGACGTCGTCCTCAGAGCCTGTGCAACCGCAGGTGAGCGCGCCGAACAGCGCGCACAGGGCAATTCGTCTGGCGACAGCAGGGGAGATCACGGTGACCCCAAAGGTTAGGCGTCGACTCGACCGACAGTAGATTGGCCATCGTGGATCGGACAGCAACGTGAAGACGGTCGATGTGGCCATCGTCGGTGGCGGGATTGCCGGCATGAGCGCGGCGTACGCCATCGCCCAGACGCTGCCCGACGCGAGCGTCGGGGTGTTCGAGGCCGAGGGGTCACTGACGCACCACACGACCGGCCGCTCGGCTGCGGTCTTCATCGAGAACTATGGAGCCCTGTCGCTGCGCCCGCTCACCCTTGCGTCGAAGGAGTATTACCACCGCCACCAGTTCTTGACGCCCCGCGGCTACCTGGCGGTCGCCGGCCCCGGCGACGAGGGTCTGATCGACCAACTCGTGATCGAGGGGCAAGCAATGAACCCGAACATCGCGGCGATCGGTGCGGACGAGGCGCTTCGTCTTGCGCCGCTCATGCGCCCCGATCGCGTGGTCGCTGCGGTGTACGAACCCGACGCCTCGGCCATCGACGTCGCGGGACTACATCAATCCTTCGTTCGCGGCTTTCGGGCAGCGGGGGGCACGATCGACACGCTCTGCCGCGTCGGCGAGGGCCGCTTGGTTCAGACTGACGGCCGCTCCGGTTGGGTGCTGGACACGACCACCGGGCCGGTGTCGTGTGGCACGGTGGTGAACGCGGCCGGCGCATGGGGCGATGTCGTTGCGTCGTGCGCCGGTGTGGCGCCCATCGGCCTCCGCCCACTTCGGCGAACTGCGTTCATGGTGACCAGTCCGTTCCCGGGTTCAGGCTCGTGGCCACTCATCGCCGACGTCGCCCACGCTTGGTACGCGAACCCCGACGGTCACCAGTTCCTGTGCTCGCCGGCCGACGAGACGCCGTCGGAGCCGTGTGATGCCAAACCGGAAGAGGTCGACATCGCGCTGGCGATCGAACGCATCAACGCCGCGACCACCCTCGACGTCCGGTCGATCAACTCGTCGTGGGCCGGGCTGCGAACCTTCAGCCCCGACCGGGGCATGGTCATCGGCCCCGACCCGGACCACCCGAGCTTCATTTGGTGCGTCGGGCAGGGCGGAACGGGCATCCAGACGGCTCCCGGCGCAGGGCAGTTGGTGGCCGACCTGCTGGTTGCGGCGGCGCCCGGCTCGACGTTCGATGGCGCCGGTCTCGATCTCTCCGTGATCCTTCCCGACCGTTTCCGCTGACGACCGGCCAGGCGGCTCCGCGCTCGTCAGGCGACCCGGGGTTTGTTGATCCGGACGTCTCGGAACGAGATGTCCTTGTCGACCGAAGGTTCCTTGGGCAGGCCGAGTGACCGTTCCCCGATGATGTCGTGCTGGATCTCGTCGGTGCCCCCGGCGATGGAGGCTGCAGGCGTGGACACGATGACCTCGTGGACAACGCCGCCGAGCGGGCTGTCGCCCAGGGCCAACATGCCGTAGGCGCCCGCGATTGCCGAGTGGGCCGTGTTGCATCGACGGGCGATTTCGGACTGCGCCAACTTCGCAATCGAGCCTTCGGGCCCGGGCTGGCGTCCGGCGGCACGTGCTGCGGTCGCCCGTCCCAGCGTCCACTCCGACACCCGTTCGAAGGCGTGCAGTCCGGCGACCTGCTGGCGAATCACCGGATCCGCCGACGCGCCCGTGGACAACGCCTGGGGCTGAACGAGGTCAGCCCGCCCCGAACGTTGCGGGTACCAGATGTAGGTCTGGTTGTAGGCCCTGGCCTCCTCGTCGGCTTCTTGACGCGTCCGCCCGACGGTTTGCCGAGCGGGCACACCCCGACGCCCGAGGCCTCGCTCGTGCGCGAGGGTGGTGAGCGCAGCGGCCCAGCCCTGGCCGACGTCGCCCACCACATGGTCGTGGGGCACCCGTGCGTCGGTGAGAAACACCTCGTTGAACGATGCGTAGTCGTTCATCTGTCGGACACCCCTGACTTCGATCGCCGGTTGGCGCATGTCAATGGCGAAGTACGTGATGCCGCGGTGCTTGGGGACGTCCCAGTCGGTGCGGGCCAGCAGCATCGCGAAGTCGGCGTTTTGAGCACCGGTGGTCCACAGCTTCTGCCCGTTCACGATCCACTCGTCCCCGTCGCGGTCAGCGCGAGTGGTGAGCCCCGCGAGATCGGAGCCGTTGCCCGGCTCGCTGAAGAGCTGGCACCATTTCGCCCGTCCGGTGACGATGTCTCGCAGCAGCCGCCGCTTCAGCGCGTCGCTGCCGAGCGCGAGGATCGTGGGCGCCGCCAAGTTCATGGCCGACCCCATCGGCACCCCGACGGCTTGGGCACGGGCGAACTCTTCGGCAACCACCGGCGCTGCGGCCGCGTCCAGGCCCCGCCCGTAGTAGTCGACCGGCCACGTGGGGCAACCCCAACCCGAGTCGGCCAACAGATCTCGCCACTCGAGGAGCGGTCGATCGTCCTGCCAGTTCTCGCTCAACCAGGCGCGTACCTCGGTGCGGGGGTCGAGAGAAGTGCGTGGGTCAAGAGTCATCGGGCCACGTTAGCCACGACTGGGCGGATGACTGGGCTCCACCAGGATCGAACCGGCGAGGTCGACGTCGAGCGCCAGCGAGGTTGCTCCTGCCGGCAGGATCGCCGCGATTTCCGCGCGTTTGTCACGCTCGCAGAGCAACGCGACCGTGGGGCCCGAACCGCTGAGCCAGCCGCAGAGCGCGCCCGCGTCGAGACCGGCGGCAAGGGCTGCGGCCGATTCGGGCTGGGCGGCGAACCGAACCGCCTGATGCAGACGATCCTGGGTGGCCTCACGCAGAAGCTCCGGCCGCTGTTCGTAGAGGGCCGAGAGCAGCAGACCCATTCGACCGAGGTTGAAGATGGCGTCCTGGCGATCGACGGTCGTCGACAACGCGGCCCGGGACTCGTCCGTCGCGGTGACCGTTTCGGGAACCCAACACAACAAGCTGCCGGGGAGCTCGACATCGATGGGATGGGCCAGGCCGCCCGCGATGAGGAACAGTCCGCCGAACAACGAAGGGGCAGCGTTGTCGCCGTGGCCTTCGAGGTCGGCAACGAGTGCGTACGCGTAGGCACGGGCGGTCGTGAGATCATCGCCGGCCTGAACACGGGCCAGCACCGCACCCGCCGCCCGAGCCGCGGCCGAGAATCCCAACCCGCGCCCCGGAATGAGGTCGAAGCCGAACCACAGCGGGCGCTCTCCCCCTGCAGTCTCATAGGCGATGCGGGCCACATGACCCGGCGCACACGGAGCTCCGCCCCGACCCGCACAGGTCGCCTCGTCTCCGGCCCACACATGGCGGCTGATGGCGAGGCCGAGCACATCGAACCCGGGACCGAGATTGGCCGAGGAACCGGGAGAGACGACCGTCGTCATTGGACGAAGAGTTCGAGCGCCTCGGGATTGGCCAACGCTTCGAGGTTCTTGACCGGACGGCCGTGCACCACCTCGGTCACGGCCAGCTCGACGATCTTGCCCGAACGGGTTCGGGGGATGTCGGCGACCGCGCTGATGACGGCGGGAACGTGCCGCGGCGAGCACTTGGTCCGGAGCTCCCGGCGGATGGTGGCCTGAAGCTCCTCGGTGAGTGTCTTCCCCTCGGCCAGGCGAACGAACAACACGATGCGGGTGTCGTTCTCCCACTCCTGGCCGATGCAGATGGCCTCGGCGACCTCGGGTAGGTGCTCGACGACCCGGTAGATCTCGGCGGTCCCGATGCGGACGCCGCCGGCGTTGAGCGTTGCGTCCGAACGGCCGTGGATGACCATGCCGCCCTCGGCGGTCCACGACGCGTAATCACCATGAGCCCAGACGCCGTCGAACCGCTCGAAGTAGGCCGACCGGTAACGCGAACCATCGTCGTCGCCCCAGAAATGCAGTGGCATCGACGGGAACGGGTTCGCACACACGAGTTCGCCCTTCACCCCGACGCCGAGGCGCCGACCATCGTCGTCGAAGACGGCGATGTCGAGGCCGAGCGCCTTCTGTTGGATGGCCCCGGCGTACACCGGTTTCGTCGGGTCCCCGAGAACCAGGCAGCCACACAGGTCGGTGCCCCCGGAGATGGATGCAAGGTGGACGGTGGGCTTCACGGCGTCATAGACCCAGTCGAAACCCTCATGACTCAGCGGCGATCCGGTGGAACAGATGGTCCGAAGATTGCCGAGGTCGAACTGATCGATCGGACGCAGGCCGGACTTCATCGTGGCGTCGATGAACTTGGCCGACACCCCCATCAGGCTGACGCCGAGACGCTCGACCACTTCGAACAGCACTCCGGGCGACGGATGGGCCGGATTTCCCTCGTAGAGCACGATGCCCGCGCCCGCGCCGAGCGCGGACACCAGCCAGTTCCACATCATCCACCCACAGGTCGTGAAGTAGAAGACCTGGTCCCCTGGCTTGATGTCGCTGCTCAGGATCTGTTCGGCGGAATGCTTCAGCATCACTCCGAGGCTCCGGTGCACGATGCACTTGGGCTTCCCCGTGGTGCCCGACGAGTACAGGATGTAGAGCGGGTGATCGCCGGGCAGTTCCGCGTAATCGATGGCCGCGCCGACGTGCGCAGCGAGAGCGTCGGACCACAGCACCACCCGAGCGTCCAGCACGACCGGCCGATCATCGGCCGACACCGCCAACACCGGTTGCTCGACGAGGTGGCCGACGACCACGACGGCTCGGACCGACGGCAACCGTTCGATGATCTCGTTCAGACGGTCGAGGCACGAGAACGCTCGGCCGGCATACAGGTAGCCATCGGCGACGACGAGCACGGTGGGTTCGGTCTGACCGAAACGATCGACGACACCCTCGGTACCGAAGTCGGAGGATGTCGAGGTGAAGACGGCGCCGATGCTGGCTGCGGCGAGGAAGGCGACCACGGTCTCCGGCACATGGGGCATCCATGCGGCCACGCGATCACCGGCGACGACGCCGGCCGAACGCAGGAACGCAGCGAAGGCCGCCACCTCTGCTCGGAGGTCGGCACGGGTGAGCACCCGCTCGGCCCCGTCCTCTCGGACCCAGGTGATTGCTCGATCGGTGTCTTCGATGTCGGGGCGCTCGATCAAATGCCTCGCCGCGTTGAATGTGGCGTCGGGCAGGAACCGATGCTCCCAGAATTGCGCAGCCTCTTCGACGAGGCGCCCTCCCGGATCGCCGCTGAAGGACCCGAGATCCCAGATCTTCCGCCAGAAGGTCGCGGGGTCGGCCACGGTCGCCGCCCACAAGGCGTCGGAGTCGAGACACTCGGGATAGTGCGAGCGACGGAACGCGTCGAGATTCGTGGCCGCGATCTGATGCTGCGTCGGCCTCCAGAGTGCATCCGTCATGGGTTCGTCGATGCTCAGGAGATGCGTACGAGCTCGACGGCGAACGTCAGTGCCTCGCCGGCCAGTTGATGGTTGGCGTCGATCGTGACCATGTCGGCGTCGACCGAGACGACCGTGGCTGGGCGCCCGCCGGCCGCAACTTGGTCACCGACGCTGAGGCCGGCGGGTGCTTGGCTGACAGGAACCGAGACGACGAGCTTGTCGTCTCGTTCCCCGTACGTGTCGGTTGCTTCCATACGCACCGATCGAGCCTCGCCTTCGGCCAACCCACGGACCGCTTGGTCGAAGCCCACGATGACCTGGCCGCTGCCGACGACGAACTCGAGTGGTTCACGGCCGGCCGACGAGTCGAACTGGCTGCCGTCGTCGAGGGTCCCGGTGTAGTGCACGGCAACGTGATCGCCGTCTTGGGCCGTTCGGGCCGAGTCTGAAGATGATGAAGTCACCGAAACACGATAACCCCGTCAGGATCCGACACGTGGGTCGTGATCTCGGTGATCGAAGCGAAAGGCGGCGGCTCGGAGAAGCCGAACCCACACGCCGGGACGGGCGGACCGAGGGCACCGAGGTCGTGGCCGCCGACAACGGCCCAACCCCCGGTGATACGACGCAGGCGGTGGGCTTCGTATCGTTCGGCCACACCGGTGGGGCTGACACCGATGATCTCGACACCCATGAAGGCGCGAGCGATTGGACCTTCGACCCGTCGGGCGATCCACGAGGTTCGCGGCGGGAACCGCACGGCGCGACCGAGGGTCCACTCGAGGCTCGCACTGCCCCACGAGGCCGAGAGTCGCTGACGATCTCGATGCACCGCGAGCGTCTCGTCGATCTCGACGGCGTCGAAATGGTAGATCGAGGTCACGAACGCCGCGACGCGTGCGCTGGGCACGAACAGCGTGCGCCAACCGTCAGCCTCGGCCCACATGACATCGACGAACGGGCCGATCGGCGATGACTCCCACATGCCGATGACGATTCGGTCGCCCGACGCGAATCCAGCAGCGGCGATTGCTCCCTCCAGCCTGAAATCGCCCGGGTTCGTCGCCATGCTCCCAGTCTGCCCGAGCGATCGCCATCTGCTCTAACGTTCGCGTATGGAACAGCCTGACAGCCATGACTTCTATCGTCCGGGGCATCGCCAGCTCCAGGACCGTTTCGACTCGCGCCGACTGGCCGACCGTTTGGCCGAGATCACGTTGGCGACGACCTTCTCCGAAGGCGATCGCCGCCTCATCGCGTCGGCGCCCTACCTCTGGCTGGCCACGGCGGATGCCGATGGCTGGCCTGACGTTTCCTACAAAGGCGGACACGCCGGGTTCGCGCACGTGCTCGACGACTCGGTGCTTGCGTTCCCCAGCTACGACGGGAACGGGATGTACCGATCGCTCGGCAACATCGTCGACAACCCGAGGGTGGGCATTCTCTTCTGCAACTTCGACCAGCCGTGGCGGATCAGGATCAAAGGCCTCGCCCGGCTGGTCGACGACCCCGAGCTGCTGGCTCGTTGGCCCGGCGCGGAGTTGGCGGTCGAGGTCACCGCCGAGACCGTGTTCCCCAACTGCGGTCGCTACATCCACCGGTCCGGCGACGAACCGAACATCTATGTACCGGCCGAGGGCTACGTCCCGCCGGAACCGGAGTGGAAGTCGTTGGAGGCCTTCGCCGATCACCTTCCCCGACGCTGATCTGACAGCGCTGACCTTCGTCCGATCGAACCCTCAGATTTGGAACAGCGTCACACCGGGGTGATTGCGTGGTGCCGGTCGGTGAAGTGGCGGGGCTTGTTCTGGGCGAGGCCGAACCGGCGAATGAGGTCTTCACGCAGCGACTCCGGCTCGACAATTGCATCGATGATCAGATCGGCGGCCAGCCGCAGCAGATCGACATCGGCTTCGTACTCGGTCCGGCGGGCGGCCACGAACGCGGCCCGCTCGTCGGGATCGGCGATCGACTGGATCTTGTTGTAGAACACCGCGTTGACCGCCGGCTCGGGACCCATCACCGCAATCTGGGCGGTGGGCAGAGCGAGTGTTGCCTCCGGTTCGAAGGCCGGACCGCACATGGCGTAGAGACCGGCGCCGTAGCACTTGCGTAGGACGACACAGATCTTCGGCACGGTGGCCTCGGAAACGGCGGAGATCATCTTGGCTCCGTGCCGAATGATGCCCTCACGCTCGACCTGCGTGCCGATCATGAAGCCGGGGACGTCGGCGAGGAAGACGAGCGGCAGATTGAAGGCGTTGCACAGATTGATGAAACGGGCGGCCTTGTCGGACGTGTCGGTGAAGAGCACCCCGCCCTTGACCGCCGGGTTGTTGGCGACGACCCCGATGGGGTTGCCCTCGAGCCGACCGAAACCCACGACGAGTTCAGGGGCGAACAGCGGCTTGATCTCGAAGAACGAATCGGCGTCGATGATGCCGTCGACGACTCGGTGGACGTCATAGCCGAGTTTGTCGTCGGAGGGCACGACTCCGGTCACGAGCGGAGCATCCGGCTGCTCCCATGGTTCCCAAGGCGGCGGCTGACGGAAGTTCGTCGGAAGGTAGGACAGGTAGAGCCGAGCAAGATCGATGGCCGCCGCGTCGTCGGCGACGATGTTGTCGCCGCAGCCCGACTGGGTGACGTGCATGCGGGCGCCGCCCATTTCCTCCAGCGACACCACTTCGCCGATGACCTCCTCGGCCATCCGTGGAGAGCCGAGATACATCGAGGCGTTGCCCTCGACCATGAACACCACATCGCAGAACGCAGGAATGTAGGCGCCGCCGGCAGCCGAGGGGCCGAACAGGCAGCAAACCTGGGGGACTCGCCCGGACAGCCGGACCTGGTTGTAGAAGATCCGTCCGGCGCCCCGGCGGCCCGGGAACAGATCGACCTGGTCGGTGATGCGCGCCCCGGCCGAATCGACGAGCCACACGATCGGCAGCTCATCCTTCAAGGCGGTCTCGGTGAGTCGAACGATCTTCTCGACCGTGCGCGCCCCCCACGAGCCGGCCTTGACGGTGGGGTCGTTGGCCATGATGCAGACCGGCCGGCCATCGACCAGGCCTCGGCCGGTCACGACGCCATCGGCGGGGAGGTCGTCGGACGGTGCGACAGCGTTGGCCAGCAACCCGTCCTCGACGAAGGTGCCGGGGTCGATCAGGAGGTTGATGCGATCTCTTACGAACATCTTGTTCTGTTGGGCTAGTTTCGACCCTTGAGTGTCAAGATTTCCTTGCGCGGCGCGCTGCCATGGCTGTTCGTAGACGAGCAGCGGCATCGACCATGTCTGTCATGGCCCCATCCTGCCTGATTTTCGGGCCAACCAGGATTTTCGGCCACGAAGGGAACCATTCGGCGGAGATGGGCGTCTTGGAGCGTGCTCGATGAAAGGAAACCGACAACCCGAGCGGAACCAACCGATGGTTCTCACTGACCCCGACCTCTCGCTTGTACCGGTCGAGGTTGTACCGGTCGAGGTAGGAGCGATCTCGACCGATGACATCACGCTCGAGCACACGTTCGGCGGCCCGAGCATCGAGTTCGCCCGGTTCTATCGGGACCATCGGGTCTCGGTCGCCCGCACGCTGGCCCTCACGCTTGGCGACGACGCTCTGGGATTCGAGGCTGCCGACGAAGCCATGTCGCGTGCCTTCGAACGGTGGACGACGGTTGGCACCTACGACAACCCCGAGGGTTGGGTCTATCGGACCGGCCTCAACTGGGCTCGTTCGTGGTTGCGGCGACGTAAACGCGGGGCGGCCAAGGATCCACTTCTTGCGGTCCCTGCCGCCGGGCTCGATCGGCTGGCCGACACCGACCTGTCGCGGGCAATCGCCCGCCTCCCCCACGACCAACGGGCGGTGGTCGTACTGCGCTTCTACCGCGACTGGACCGTCGAGCAAACCGCCGACGCGCTCGATGTTGCCCCCGGCACGGTGAAGAGCCGACTCAGCCGGGCGCTCGACGTACTGCAACGAGATCTCACAACCCCTCCCGGATCAGCGACATGACCCTCGAAGATCGACTGTCCACGGTGCTGCGCGATGCCGCCGCTTCGGTTCCCACCAGTTGCGCCGCGATGGACCCCGGAGATCGAGCCCTGCGGCGTCGACGCCACCGACGAACGGCGGGCAGCACCGTCGCGACCGCCGTCGTCGTGGTTGCGAGTCTCGGCGTCTACCGGGTCGCCCGTCCGAGCGGAAGCATCAGCCTCGCCGCCGACCGGCAGTCGGCCACCACGATCGCCCACAGCGCGGCCACGAACGTCGGTTCCGGCAAGGTCGAGCCGAACGATCAGCGTCCGCCGGTCAAGACCCTCGATACCGCTGTCGAGCGCGGCTTCTTGTCGGTCTACGCCGACGAGGTTCCCGCCGACACCGGCCCGGAACTGGAATGGGTCGAGGTGGCACCGCCCGACGGGTGGGACGGCGGCCAGGTGGTGTGGTCCGGCACCCAGTTCTTCGGCACCGTTCGTCACGCCGAGTCCGTCGAGCTGATTGCCACGACCGATGGCTCCGAATGGACGACGGTCGGCAGCCTGCCGGGAGGCACCGCATCCCCGACACTCACTGCGTCAGGTGATCGTCTCGTGGCGTGGACCGAGGGCGCAGCCGAGGCCCGCGCCAGTGAGGTCTTCCTGAGCGACGACGAGGGACGGTCCTGGGCTGCGCTCGGCTCGGTTCCCGAGCCCGACGGCGTGGTGTCCGACTACGTGACCCGACTCCGCCACATCTCGGGTGCCGCCGTCGGTGAGGACCTGTCCGGTCAGGACACCGTTGTCCTCGCCACGGTGATCGCCAACGACCTCGACGTGCATCGGTTGCTGGCGGACAACGGCCTCGTTTCGTCCGACAACGCTGCGGTGGCCTACAGCCTCGACACCGACGGTTCGGGCATCGTGTCGGTGTGTGCGGACCCCGCCTGCTCGTCCCAGCAGACCTACACGTTGACCGAACTGGGTCTCTCCGACGCTGAACTGGCCGCCGTCAATTCGGACGCAGGCGCCACCGAACTCTGGCGGTCCGTCGCCGGTGGCCCCGTCGTGCATGTCCCCTTCGACCTTCCGGGCCACACCGCCTCGCTCGACTGGGTCACCGACCACTTCGTGCTGGTCGCCAGCAACGACGACCGGACAACGCTGATCGGATCGACCGACGGGCGCACGTGGGAAGCGCTGCCCCTTCCACCCACCGATGGCGTCGGGTCGACGCTCGTCGCTACCGACGCCGCCGTGTACCTCAGCAGCTGGGATGACCTGGGTTTCATCGACGCGATTTCGTCGTCCGACGGGGGCCGGACGTGGGGCGGACCGTTCGGTCTTCCGGTCGCCGGCAGCGGGCTCCAAGGCGGTCCGTCCGGTCTCGTGGCAGTGAGCGCCGTGGAGAACCCACCGCTCACCGTGTCCAAGAACGGGTTCACGATCTCGCTGGCCAACCAGGGCGTACTCGTCATCGACGAAACGAGCAGCGAGACCGTGCTGAGCCTCGACGCGAATGCGCTCGGCGCCGACGTCGCCCCCGAAACCGTCGTCTATCAGGAAGATCCCTATCAGCTGACCTTCCTGCGACCCGGCACCCTCGAACCCTTGGTGACGGTCACAGAAGCCGACTTGATGGCAGCTGATCCCGGCCAGGGGATGCCATCCGACTTCGTCCTCGGTTGGTCGACCGATGGCGAAACCTGGGGCTGGCAGTCCGCAACGGAGGCGTTCGGCGTGTCTGCGTGGCCCTCGACGGTGATCGGGGACGGGCTCGTGCTCGGCCTCGTCTACGAGGACGCCGTCGCCGACGGCAACGCCGGATCGACGACCGCACGCCCCCGTATGTTCGTGGCGAAGACGCCCTGACCCAGGCGAAACTCAGGCCGTCTCGGTGATCTGATCCTGCAATCCGAGCTGATCGATGGCGTCGTCGCGGAGCTTGAACTTCTGGATCTTGCCGGTGACCGTCATCGGAAATTCGTTGGTGACCCGCACGTACCGGGGAATCTTGTAGTGGGCGATCTTGCCGGCGCAGAACTCGCGGACTTCCTCGATGGAGAGGTCGGCGCCGTCTTCGGTCTGGATCCACGCCATCACCTCTTCGCCGTAGCGACGATCGGGGACTCCGATGACCTGGACGTCCCGAATGCGGGGATGGCTGTAGAGGAACTCCTCGACCTCACGGGGGTACACGTTCTCCCCGCCACGGATGATCATGTCCTTGATACGACCGACGATGTTGACGTAGCCCTCGTCGTCCATGGTGGCGAGGTCACCGGTGTGCATCCAGCCCTCGGCGTCGATGGCTTCGGCGGTGCGGGCGGGATCGTTCCAGTAGCCGATCATGACCGAGTAGCCCCGGGTGCAGAACTCGCCCGTTGCCCCGCGCGGCACCATCGCTCCGGTCTCGGGGTCGACGATCTTCACCTCGACATGGGGCTGCACCCGGCCGACGGTCGAAACCCGTTTGTCGAGCGGATCGTCGGTGGCCGTCTGGGTACTGACGGGTGACGTCTCGGTCATGCCGTAGGCGATCGTGACCTCATGCATGTGCATCTGATCGACGCACTGTTTCATCACCTCGATGGGGCAGCTCGAGCCGGCCATGATGCCGGTTCGAAGCGATGCGAGGTCGAAGGTCGGGAAGGCGGGATCGGCCAGTTGCGCAATGAACATGGTGGGCACGCCGTAGAGGCTGGTGCACCCTTCCTCGGCAATGGCTCGCAGGGTCGCAACCGGGTCGAAACCGTCGTTCGGGACGACCTCGCACGCACCGTGTGTCATGCAGCCGAGCGTGCCCATCACCATCCCGAAGCAGTGGTAGAAGGGCACGGGCACGCACACCCGATCGGTGCTGGTGTAGCCGCACGCCGCGCCGACGAAATAGCCGTTGTTCAAAATGTTGACGTGACTGAGCGTCGCACCCTTCGGATACCCGGTGGTGCCCGACGTGTACTGGATGTTGATGGGATCCGACGGGGCGAGTGTCCGCTCGATGTCCGCAACCGTCTCCGACGACACCGGCGCTGCGTCGGCCAAGAGCCGATCCCAGTCCTCGGTGCCGATGAAGACCACCTGTTCGAGGTCCGGAAGATCGTCGCGGACCTCCTTCACCATGGTCACGTAGTCGCTGGTCTTGAATTCGGTGGCCGAGACGAGGCCCTTGCAGCCTGACTGGTTCAGGGCGTACTGGACCTCGTGGGTTCGGTACGCCGGGTTGATGTTGACCAGGATCACGCCGATGCGGGCCGTTGCGTACTGCACGAGCACCCACTCAGCGCAGTTCGGGGCCCACATCCCGATTCGGTCGCCCTTGGTGAACCCTCGGGCAACCAGCGCCCGTGCAACTTCGTCGACTCGATCCCAGAGTTCCTGATACGTCCAACGAATGCCCTGATGACGAACCACCAACGCCTCATTGCCGCCGAATCGGGCCACCGTCTCGGCTAGCTTGGCCCCGATGGTGAGCTGCATCAGGGCCGGTTCTGTTGCGCCCGCAGCATGGCTGAGCGTGGGATCGATGGTGTCGGTAGGCAAGGGCTCGGTTGACATGGCCCGAGCCTAACTCAGGACGATGAAGCGAGGCTGCGGGCCGCGTCCTGCGCCGCTTGCATACGGGCGCCGAGTTCGAGCGTGAATGCCCGAAGCTGCTCCCGATTGGGCCGCTTGCCGTCGATGCCTGTCGGCGGATCGAGGGGTTCTCCGACGAAGACACCAACTCTGGAGCGGTGGATGGTCTTGGCGTGTTGCGGCAGCGCCGTCTCGGTTCCAGAGATCCCGATGGGAACAACACGCGCTCCCGTTCGACCCGCGAGCCAAGCGGCGCCATCGAAGAGTTCGTGGACGTCGTGGCCTTCCTGACGGCCGCCCTCGGGGAAGACGATCATGGATTCGTTTCGTTCGAGCAGGGTGAGCGCAGCCGCGAGGGCGTCGCGGTCCGCCTCGCCGCGTCGCACCGGAATCGCACCGAGCGCCGCGCAGAAGTACTTGACCACCGGAACCAGGAACAGCGACTCCTTGCCCAGTGCCCGAATGCGCCGATCGCACAGGCTGGCCAGGAGCACCGAATCGAGGTTGCTGCGGTGCACCGGGGCCAGGATCGTGGCGCCGGGTCGGTCGAGGATCTCGGCGTTGGCGCTGCGCACCCGCAGCCACGGGAACAGCAGCCGACGAATCAGCCCACGCACGGCGCGGTACACGACCAGCGACGAACGCTTGTCGCCCGTGGCGAAGGCCCATTCGCGTACGGCCTTGCTGTCGATCGTCTTGGCAACTCCCGTCTCGGTCACTTCGGGGAGACTAGCGCTCCTCCCGCTGCGGTTCGCCGACCGGACAGGCCAGAACAGCCCGGAGAAGCTAAAACGTTGCCATGCCCTTCGTCGCCGTCAACGGAATCGACCTCTACTTCGAGCGCCACGGGTCGGACGACAAACCGCCGCTGTTGAACATCAGCGGCTCGGGAGGCGACCTTCGCCACGCTCTGTCCGAGCGCTCGCCCCTGAATCGACACTTCGATGTCGTGCACTACGACCAGAGGGGACTGGGTCAAACGGGGATTCCCGAGGGCCCGTATTCGATGGCCGAATACGCCGATGACGCTGCCGGCCTGATCGAGGCGATGGGTTGGCGACGGGCGCACGTCGTCGGCACCAGCTTCGGTGGCATGGTGGCCCAGGAGGTCGCCCTGCGGCACCCCCACCTGGTTGAGCGACTCGTGCTCAACTGCACCTCTCCCGGAGGAGCGTTGCCCTCGTTCCCTCTGCACGAACTCGAGAAGCTCGACGTCGAGGCCAAGGTCGAGATGAAGCTCGGACTGCTCGACAACCGTTGGGACCCCGGCGCCCCCGAACCCATCCCCGGGCTTGGTTCGTTCTACGACGTGTTGGTGCAACGCCAACGGGCCGAACCCACCGGCGACGCAGCGCGGGGTTACCACCTCCAACTGGCCGCCCGAGCCGACCACGACACCACGCATCGGCTGGCTCAGATCGGCGCGAAGACCCTGGTGTGCGCCGGTGAGTACGACGACCAGGCTCCGTTGGCCAACAGCGAGGCGCTGGTGGCGCAGATCCCCGACGCCGAGCTGCGCGTGTTTCAAGGCGGCCACCTGTTCCTGATGCAAGACCGCTCTGCGTTCCCGGCCATCATCGCCTGGCTGACCGATCAACGCTCGACCGACGCCCCATCTGACTGACGCCCCATCTGACTGACGCCCCGTCTACAAGTCGGCTTCTGCAAGCCCCAGACCCACCCACCCCCGTTCTGCAAGACCCCAGCCCCCTGTGGTGGGGTCTGGAGCTTGCAGATTGGGGGTGAGGAGGCTGGGGCTTGCAGAACGGTTCGTTCGGGTCGGGCGTGGGAGGTCGGTCAGGCGGGCGGCGGGCCGAGTTCGCACTCCTCGTAGCCGAGCGTGGGCTGAAAACCCATTGCCACGTAGATCCGTTTGGCCGACTCGTTCCGGTCGGCGCAGTTGAGTCCGATCACCTCGATCGGCCGGTCTCGTTCGCGTAGGCGGACGATGACCCCGGCGGTGACGGCCGCGCCGAGTCCGGCGCCCCGGTGCGCAGGGTGGGTGAAGACCGCCCCGATGGCGGCAACCGAGTAGTTGTCGCTCAGGACGTGCGTTCCCGCAGCGGCCGCCAGACGGCCGTCTCGACGGACGCCGACGAAGGTCTGGTCGGCCAGCATCTGGGGCAAGAAGAAGGCTGCGCCAGGCTCGGTGGCATACAACGCTGCAAGCTCGTCGGCGTGCTGGGGACCGAGCGGAACCACTGGCCCGGAGGCGACGTGCGGGCGATCGGGCACCGCACTCGGATTGCTCAGGTGATACCGGTGATAGGTGCGCTGCCAGAGGATCGTCCTGCCGACGGTCGCCATTGCCTCGGCCACCCCAAGGGGCCCGGTGATGAGTGTGTCAGGCAACGAGCGAGACAGGCGGCCTGCTGCGAGTTCGGCGACGAGCGCCAACGATCCGGGCGCATCGACGGTCGAGACTGCGTAGACGACCGACTGGCCCGCCGCAGCTCCGTCAGAGCTGGGGAGCCCGACCAGTCCGACGGCGGCCTGCCCCTGCATCCACCAGGTGCTGGCCGACCAGACGGGCTCGTCCAGATCGGCGAGCGCGTACACGTGCGCCTCACGATCCGGGAGGAACAGGGCGGCCAGCTCGGCCCGACTCGCAACCCTCACAATCGGCCGGCTTCGCTGACTCGGCGAAGGAACTGTTGGGTTCGCTCCTGCTGGGGATCGGCGAACAGCTCGGCCGGCGGCGCCGCCTCCAGGACCCGACCCTGGTGAAGGAAACAGACCTGGTTGGCAACGTCTCGGGCGAACCCCATCTCGTGGGTCGCCAGCACCATCGTCATGCCGCCGGCTGCGAGTTCCCGGATCACCGACAGCACCTCACCCACCAGTTCGGGGTCGAGGGCCGAGGTGACCTCGTCGAGCAGCAACACCTCGGGGTCGGTCATCAACGCTCGCACGACTGCGCCGCGCTCGGTTCTGCCCACCGCTCAGTCGGTTCGGGAAGCTGGCGGCCTTGTCCGACAGGCTGAAGCGGGCCAGCAAGTCCATCGCCCGGGCCTCGGCCTCGGCGCGCGGCACTCCCTGGGCCCGGCGAGCGCCAAGCGTGACATTGTCCAGCAGGTTCAGGTGCGGGAAGAGGTTGAACGCCTGAAACACGATGCCGATGCGGCGGCGGACTGCGTTGGCGTCGACATCGGCGGCGGAGATGTCCTGGCCATCGAACCAGATCCGGCCCGAGTCGATCGTGTCGAGCAGGTCGACACAGCGCAGGATCGTCGACTTGCCACAGCCGCTCGGACCGATGAGGCACACCACCTCGTTCTGTCGCACGACGAGATCGATGCCCTGCAGCACCTTGGTCGCGCCGAAGGCCTTGTGCACGCCCTCGAGCCGGAGCTTCTCGTCGGCCATCAGATGAGCGCCTGCGAACGCTGCGCCCGGTCACGCCCGACGAACCAGTCGACGAACCGGGTGAGCGGCAGGCTGATGGAGAGGAAGAGGAGGGTCGCCACGACATAAGACGTGTAATTGAACGTGCGGCCGGTGTAGATCTGTGCCTCCCTCACGGCCTCACGCACCCCGAGCACCGCCACCAGGGCGACGTCCTTTTGCAGGCTGACAACCGTGTTCATGAGCGCCGGAACCACGTTGCGCACGGCCTGGGGCAGGATGGCGAACCGCATCGCCTGCCACTGGGTCAGTCCCAGCGCTCGGGCCGAGGACCGCTGGCTCTCGGGCACGGCGTCGATTCCCGACCGATAGATCTCGGCCGTGTACGCCGAGTACGACAGCGTCAGCGCCACGATCCCCCAAAAAGTCGGCGACGACGGGAATCCGGGCAGTTGCAGGGCAGGGAGACCGAAGCCGAACAACAGGACGAGCAGGATGATCGGCACACCGCGCAAGACGTCGACGTAGACGATGGCCAGGACGCGGCAGTGGAAGGAAGGCCGGGCCACGAAAGCTCCGGGCGACGGCAACCACCAAGGCGACGATGGGGATGGTGACCATGGCGATGGCGAACATTCGGAGGTCGAGCCAGAAGCCGCCGAGGATCTCAGGGGCCGACGCCCTGAAATCCTCGGCGTTGAAGAACTGACTGCGGACCTTGGGCCAGTTGGGGCTGGAGGCCACCAACCATGCACCACCACCGAACACGACAACGGTGGACAGAACGGCAACCACGCTGGCGGTTGCACGCTCGCCCGTCTTCATCGGTCCGCCTTCATACCTCGCCCCGCCCGACTACTCGGCCAGGACCGGGATGCCGCCACCCTGGTTGAGCCACTCCGTCCTCGAGCGCCGCAAGCGTTCCGTCGGCCTTCAGTTCACCCAGGGCCGCGTTGACGCAGGCGACCAGCGGGCTACCTTCCTCGAACAGCATCCCGAGTTCTTCAGGGGCGTCGGATACCGGTAGCACACCGAGGATCTTGGCTTCGGGGATCTCGACGGCGGTGACGAAGTAGGCGGTGGGAAGGTCGAAGACCACGGCGTCGACCTGGCCCGCTTCCAGCGCAAGCTTGGCCGCAGCGTTGTCGTCGTAGACCGCCGCTTCGGTCGTGGGCTGGATCACGCTCTCGATGTAGTCGAGGCTCGTGGTCCCGATGGCGGCGCCCAGCTTGGCGTCGGCCAAGTCGCCGACCGACGCGGCAGAGGCGACCGATGAGTCCTCCAGACCGATGATGGCCTGCTTGACCTCGTAGTAGCCGTCGGAGAAGTCGACGACTTCATCGCGCTCGGCGGTGATCGAGTACTGCTGGATGTTGAAGTCGTAGTCCTTCTCTCCGGCGGCGATCGCCTCGTCGAATCCGACCCCGGTCCACTCGACGGTCTCGACGCCGAGCTTCTCGGCCAAGGCGTACACCAGTGCACTCTCGAAACCCTTGCCGCTGGCGGCGTCGTCATCCTCGACCCACGGAGGGAACACGGCCTCACCGGTGGCGACCGAGAGCACGCCGTCGGTCTTGAGCGGCAGCGTCTCGCAGCTCGCCGCTGCGGCGTCGCCCCCGTCGCTACCGGTTTCGGTGACGGCGTCCGAAGTCGAGCTGCCGCAGGCTGCGGCGACAAGGCCGAAGACGAACAAGAGGCTGAGCGCCTTGATCGGGCGGAATCGGTGGATCGGGTCGTTTGTGTTCTCGGTCATCTGGTCTCTCCCCAGTGGTTTGTTTGCGGCGGAGCTTAGTGGCGCTAGAAACAACGTCCATGTGGCGTTGGCGTCCCCTGGTCGGAATCGCAGTGCTCGCACTGGCCACCCCGTTCCTTTTGCTGGTGTCCCCGGCAGTCCTCGTGGCCGCCGTCGTGGCCGACCTGCTCACCGCCCATTGGCGCCTTCCGTTGGCCCGTCTCTGGTTGTTCGCGTTGATCTACGTCGCGCACCAATGGGCCGGTCTTGCCCGGTTCGCCCGTTTGACGTTCACCGGGCGGCGCCGCGCCCTTCAGGCGCATTCGGCGGTGCAGGCCTGGTGGATCGGCTCGCTCCTGGCCTCGGCCGATCGTGTGCTCGGCCTCCGGCTCGACTGGCCGACGGTCGATCTTCCTGCCGGGCATCTGCTGATCCTCAGCCGTCACTCGTCCCCTGTCGACGCAGTCATTCCCGCCTATTGGATGACCGCGCTCGAGCGCCGGCCGGCGCAGTACGTCATGAAGAGCCAGCTGTTGTTCGATCCGTGCATCGGTTTGTTCGGTCACCGTTTGGGTACCGCGTTCATCGACCGGACGAGCGGGGACGACGCCACCAACGCCATTCGTCGACTCGCCGCGAGGGCGGCCCCCGACGCTGCTCTCGTGGTCTTCCCCGAAGGCACCTACGCGACGCCGGCCAACCGTTCGCGAATACTCGATTCGCTCCGCGAGCGGGCGCAGGAGGGCGATGAAGCTCACGGTGCCTTCCGGCGAGCGAGCGCCCTTCAGCACCTGCTTCCCCCACGCCCCGCCGGCACGATGGCCGTTCTCGACCAACTACCCCATGCGCCCGTGATCCTCCTCGCCCCCCTTGGCTTGGAGGGTTTCACCGGCCTCGCCGCCATGCGCAAGCGAATTCCGCTGCGCACGCCCGTCACGATGACCACATGGATCCTGGCTCGATCAGACATTCCCCACGACGAAGCCGGTCGGCGGCAGTGGCTGGACGAGCAGTGGCGTTGGCTGGACGACTGGCTGGTCGAGCAACTCGGCCCGCCCGCGGCTCGCTCCCACCGAACAACGACGAACCGTGCTTGACTGCTCCGCCATGGGCCTCCTCCTCGTCACGGTGCTTGCCATTGCGGTCCTCATGGGAGCCACCTGGCTGCTCAGCCTCGCCGTCAAGAACGCTTCGATCGTCGATCTGATCTGGGGCGCAGGCTTTGTTCTGGTCGGTTGGGTCAGCTGGATCGCGCACCCCGAGCCCGGCCCGCTCCAGCACCTCACCCTGGCGATCGTCACCCTCTGGGGTGCCCGACTTTCGGCCTACCTCACCTGGCGAAACGTCGGCCACGGTGAGGACTTCCGCTATCAGGCGATGCGCAGGCGCTGGGGCACCAACTTTCCGCTTGTCTCCCTCGGCACGGTGTTCGGACTTCAGGGCCTGCTGATGTGGATCGTGTCGCTGCCGGTGCAGGTCGTGAACGGCGCCGATTCGCAATCCATCGGCGTCCTCGCCGGCGTCGGTGCGGCCCTTTGGCTCGTGGGACTCACGATCGAAACGGTCGGCGACTTGCAGCTGGCTCGGTTCAAGGCCGATCCCGACAACGCCGGCACGGTCATGGACCGGGGCTTGTGGGGATGGACCCGGCACCCGAACTACTTCGGGGACGCGTGCGTTTGGTGGGGTATCGGCATCGTCGGCCTGACCGTCGGCCGGCCCGGAGTTCTTGCCCTCATCGGCCCGGTGGTGATGAACGTGCTCCTGGTCCGGGTGTCGGGCAAGGCCCTGCTCGAGCGATCACTCCGCAAACGTCGCCCCGGCTACGACGAGTACGTCGCCCGAACATCGGGCTTCTTCCCGCGACCTCCGAAGCCCGCCAAGTCTCGTCAGTAGGGCCAGACCGGTGTCTCGCCAGGGGGAAGGTCGACCTGGAACGTGTTGAGGGTCAACGAGATCAGGCAGTAGTAACCGATGAGTTGGGTCAGCTCGGCCATTCCCTGGTCGCCGACCTCGGCCTGCACTGCCCCGTAGACCTCGTCGGTCACCCGCCCGCTGGTCAGCAAGAGCTGGGTGAACTCATAGACCGCGGCCTCGTCGGCCCGGTCGAAGAGCGGTCGGTCGCCCTTCTCGATCGCCGCAACGGCTTCGGCCGAAACTCCCGCCTGGATGGCCAGGCGCGAGTGGGCGTACCACTCGAAGTTCGACCGCCAATGCGCCCCGACCATGCAGACAGCCAATTCGAGCAAGCGGTTGTCGATGGCGGTGTCGAAACGCAGCGCTTCGCCCAACGCCACCACCTTGCGGCCCGTCTTCGCCGCATGCATCGCTGCGTTGAAGGGCCCGACGAGACCGCCCTCGGCGTTGATGAATCGGGACGCGTCACCCCGCTTTCCGTTGACGATGTTGTCCCACACCTCTTGTTGTTCGGAGGTGAGGTTCTCGTTCGGGATGAAGGGCAGTCGCGTCATGAACCCGACCTTACTGTGCTCGCCCTCCTCCGCTCCCCTCTACCAAGGATCGATGGAGGGGCGCTTCTTGTCCGAGGCTCGCCACGTTCCCCCGACTGCTCCGGTGGCGGTGAGCATGCGCATGATCCAACGACGCGTGTCGACCGGATCGATCACGTCGTCGATCTCGAAATGGTCGGCCAGGCTCACGCCCTTGCCGACCTCGTACATCCGGGCCACCCGGGACTCGAACTCCCGCAAGCGCTCCGCCGGGTCCTCGATGGCGGCGAGCTCGTTGCGGTAGCCGAGCTTGACGGCGCCTTCGAGCCCCATGCCGCCGAACTCACCCGTCGGCCAGGCCACCGTGAACATGCCGGCCTTGAAGTCGCCGCCGGCCATGGCCTGAGCGCCGAGCCCGTAACCCTTGCGCAGCACGATGGTGCACATCGGAACGTCGACGTTGGCTCCGGTCACGAACATCCTGCAGGCGTGGCGGACCAGTGCCGTCTTCTCGACCTCGGGGCCGACCATGATGCCCGGCGTGTCGCAGAAATTCACGATCGGGAGGTCGTAGGCGTCGCAGAGCTGCATGAACCTCGACGCCTTGTCAGCGCCATCGGAATCGATGGCACCCGCGAGATGACTGGGGTTGTTGGCAATGACGCCCACTGGGCGACCCTCGACCCGCGCGAACGCGGTGATCATGCCCAGGCCGAAGTTCCGGCGAAGCTCCAGCACCGAGCCCACATCGAAGAGCTTGTCGAGCACCTCGCGCACGTCGTAGATGCGAAGCCGGTTCTCGGGGATGACGTGCCGGAGCAGACGTTGATCGTGGGCCTCCCACTGGCCGACCGTGCCCTGGAAGTAGGACAGGTACTTCTTGGCCGCGGCCACGGCCTCGGCTTCGTTCTCGACCAGGATGTCGATGACGCCGTTCGGTTCCTGGATCTCGACCGGACCGACCTCGGTCGGATGGAACACCCCCAGCCCGCCGCCTTCGATCATTGCCGGGCCGCCCATGCCGAGGTAGGAATCTCGGGTGGCGATGATGACGTCGCAGCACCCGAGCAACGCGGCGTTGCCGGCGAAGCAATACCCGCCGTTGATCCCGACCATCGGCACCCGCCCGCTGAGACCGGCCCAGAGCGTGAACGCCGGGCCGTCGAGCCCCGCCACCACGGTTCCCTCGGTGTCGCCCGGCCGCCCGCCGCCGCCTTCGGCGAAGAGCACGACCGGCAGCTTCAGCTGATGGGCCAACCCGAAGAGGCGGTCCTTCTTGCGATGGTTGTTGTGGCCCTGCGTCCCGGCCAGGACCATGTAGTCGTAGCTGACGACCATGCACGAGGCATCGTCGCCGAAGAGATCGGCGTTGACCGTGCCGATGCCGCCCACCAACCCGTCACCGGGTGTCTTCTCGATCAACTCCTGCAGGCTCCTCCGCTTCCGCTGGGCGGCCACGACCAGCGGACCCCATTCGACGAAGCTCCCGTCGTCGACCAAATCGGCCAGGTTCTCCCGCACGGTCCGTCGGCCCGACTCGTGGCGCCGGGCGACGGCGCCAGCACGGTTCTCGTCCAAGCCGTGGGCGTGACGAGCGATGGCCTCGGCCAGGTCGGGGCGAATGGCTTCGAGATCGACGGTTTGCTCGACCTTTTCGGCGCTGACCGACACGTCGGCCGCTTCGACGAAGATGAGCGCATGCCCTTCGAAGATGGCGTCTCCGGCCGCCACGTTGACCCCACGGACCACGCCGCTGATGGGCGCAGTGATGACGTGCTCCATTTTCATGGCTTCCATGACGAGCAACTGGGTGCCGGCCAGGACCTCGGCCCCTTCGGCGACATCGATGCTGATGACGGTGCCTTGCATCGGCGCCGGCACGGCCGTCGTGCCGTCGGGTGCACCATGGCGCTCGACGGCCACCGGACGGTCCGAGCGTTGCTTGCCGAGTGCGAGCACCGCGAGCGGGTCGGAGGCGTCGACCCGAACGCCGGCCAGCGCCCGATCTGCTTCGGGCGCTGCGGCCGCGGCCCGCGCGGCCACCAACTCGACCAACGAACTGGCATTGGCCGCGATGAAGGTGGTCGACACATCGTTCGCGATCACCGCGGGGAGCGCGATGAGCGCTTCGAGGAACTCGGCGTTGGTGGGTACGCCCTCGATCCTGAACTCACGCAGGGCTCGGCTCGCCGCGGGTCAACGCCGCCGGCAGACCACCGGAGCGGGTGTGGAGGATGACCTTGGCCAGCAACGAGTCGTAGGCCGGCGAGGTGGTGTAGCCGGCATAGCCGTAGGTGTCGGTTCGGACCCCGAGGCCCGACGGGATGTCGAAGCGGATGAGTGTTCCCCCGGCCGGGCGGGCCGTGCCGTCTGCGTTCATGGTCTCGGTGTTGATCCGTAGCTGCACCGCCTGACCCACCGCCGGCGGGGTGTCTGCCAGCCCGAGTGCGGCGAGCCGAGTCCCGCCCGCCAACATCAGCTGAGCCTGGACGAGATCGACGCCGGTGATCTCCTCGGTCACGGTGTGCTCGACCTGTAACCGGGCGTTGGCCTCGATGAAGAAGAAGTCGCCCGTGGCGCGGTCGACAAGGAATTCGAAGGTGCCGAGACTGCGGTAGTTCACCCGCTGGGCCAACCGGACGGCCGCTTCGAGTAGACCGGCCCGAACTTCGGGGTCGAGCCCGGGCGCCGGCGCGAGCTCGACGATCTTCTGGTTCTGGCGTTGCAGGCTGCACTCCCGTTCCCAGAGGTGCGTGACGGTCCCGTGGCCATCACCGATCACCTGGACTTCGATGTGGCGGGCGTCGGCCACCAGCTGCTCGGCGTACACGTCGGCCCGACCGAACGAGGCGGCGGCCTCGGACTGGCAGCGCTCGTACGCCGCGTCCACCTCGTCCGCCGAGAACACCGGGCGCATGCCTCGGCCGCCGCCACCGGCGACCGCCTTGAGCATCACCGGGCCATGCTCGGCGACGAAGGCCCTGGCCGCGTCGACCGTTGCGAGCACCTCGCTGCCGGCCAGCACCGGCACGCCGACCTCCGTGGCCAGCGCACGGGCCGATGCCTTGTCGCCGAACAGGCTCAGTGTGGCGGGATCGGGCCCGACGAAGCAGAGCCCGGCTGCCTCGCACGCGGCGGCGAAGTCGGCGTTCTCGCTGAGGAATCCGTAGCCGGGATGCACGGAGTCGCAGCCCTGTTCGACGGCGACCCGGATGATCTGGTCGATGTCGAGATAGGCGTTCGCACCTCGCCCGCTCAGTTCGACTGCGTGATCGGCCTTGGCCAGATGCAGCGAGCCGTGGTCGTCGGCCGGCGCCACCGCCACGGTTTCGATCCCGAGTTCGGCTGCGGCCCGAAGAACGCGGCAGGCGATCTCGCCGCGGTTGGCCACCAAAAGCTTCTGAAGCGTCATGGCCCCGAGTGTGGCACCCCCACCCGACCCTCACCCAAACCCGCCAATCCAATCCACCCCACGGTTCTGCAGTACACCGACCGCCGAAACGCCGGCGCCGGTACTGCCGTTCGCCGGGTCGGCTATCGGCGCTGGGACCGAGCGGTGCGAAACAGGACCAGGTAGTAGGTCCCGGCCACCGCCGAGAGCAGGAAGCGGAGCAAGGTTCCGGCTGGGTCACCGTCCTGGACGGCCTGCGCGACCCACCAAGCGCCGAGGGCCACAACCCCCATCATGACGATCAGTGCGGACAGGGCCGTAGCTCCCCAGCCGGAACTTGCTCGCTTTTCCCTCCACGGGAACGCAGTTGTGTTGCGATGAACACTCACGGAGGAGACCTTATGGCCGGTGATCCGAACGGGCGAGAGGCGTCTTGCTCCCCGGGGCAAGACGCCCCGGTTGTGGGAGCGCTCCAGTAGTACAGTTCGCCCATGGACGTCACCAAGACCCTGCACTGGAACGACACCGATGTCGAGGTTCACAAGATTGTCGTCGGTCCGGTCGACAACAACGTGTTCGTGATCCGCTGCCGCCATACCGGCGAGGCGGTCCTGCTCGACGCTGCGAACGAGCACGAGCGTCTCCTGGAGCTGGCAACCACCCTCGGCGTGCGCACCATTCTCGAGACCCACGGACACTGGGATCACATCCAGGCCATCCCCGCCGTCCGTGACGCCGGGTTCGAAGTGGGCGTCACCGCCGCCGATGCCCACATGCTCCCGAGCTACGACTACATCCTCGAAGACGACTCGATGATCGAGTTCGGCAACTTACGGCTGCACACCGTCACCACACCGGGCCATACCGCGGGTTCGATCTGTTTCAAACTGGTCGACAAGCCGCTGTTGTTCACCGGAGACACGCTGTTCCCAGGGGGCCCTGGCAACACCGGCTACGAGGGTGGCGATTTCAACGCCATCATCCAGTCGATCGATTCCCGTCTCCTCACCTACGCCGCCGGACACACTCGTACTGCCCGGACACGGCGACAACACCACGATCGGCAACGAACGGCCGCACCTACAGGAGTGGGTGGACCGGGGCTGGTGACCAACGGAGCAGGTCCGCGAGGCGTCGAGGCGGTGAGATGAAGTAGCCCTGGCCGATCGTGCAGCCGAGCGTCGTCAGCAACGAGAGCTGATCGAGGCTCTCGATCGACTCCGCGGTCACCTTCAGGCCCAGTCGTTGCGCCAGCAACACGATGATCTCGACCATGGTGCGGTGCTTGGGCGACTCGATCATGCGGCTCACGAAACTGCCGTCGATCTTGAGATCGGTCACCGGAAGCTCGGCCAACTGCTGCAACGAGGCCATACCCGTTCCGAAGTCGTCGAGCGCCACGGGTATTCCCGCCCTTCGAACCTCGGCGAGCACCTCGGCCACCCGGTGCGGTTCGGTGTCGACCGCTCGCTCGGTCACCTCGATCCCCAACCCAACGGCTCCCGATCCCGTCGAGCGAACGACGTTGGACGCGCTCCAGATCACATCGACCAGGTCGGTCCGGGCGATCGTCCTCGGTGACAGGTTGATCCAGACCACGCCGCCCGGCTCCAGGCTGGTCTCGCTCCATCGCTCCAGTTGACTTCCTGCGGTGCGCAGCACCCATTCGTCGAGCGCGAGGATCAGGTCCGACTGCTCGGCCAGAGCGACGAACTCCTCCGGGCCGGCGACCACCGAACCATCGCGTTCCCAACGAACCAGCGCTTCGACGTCCACCCAGCGGCGGGTGGCCAGCTCGATCATCGGCTGGTAGACGAGATGAAGCTCGTCGTTCTCGATGGCGTTGGACAGCAGCCGAACACGATCGAACCGTTTGCGTTCTCCCCGCCGATCAAGCGGCGTCGGCAGATGGCACGCGTCGCCGCCTGCTCGCTTGGCGACGTACATGGCCGAGTCGGCGGCGGCGAGCAGGGACTCGGGCGAGTCGCCGCGACCTCTACGGGCCAGTCCGATGCTGGCCTGGATGTAGCGGATCCCGTGCAACTCGGTCGGTTGCTGCAACGCGTCGTGCAGACGCTGACCGAGCGACGCCATCTGCTGGTCAGTGCGAATTCCCGGCACGACGATCACGAACTCGTCGCCGCCTGGTCGAGCGACGAGCGCCCGCTCGCCAACCGCACCCTGGAGCCGTCTGCCCGTCTCGATCAGGACAAGGTCGCCGACTGGATGTCCGTGGGTGTTGTTGATCCACGCGAACTGGTCGAGATCGACCACGACCAGGCCGAACGGTTCGTCGCCGGCGCATTGCCGGTCCAGCTCCTCGTTCAGCAAACGACGGTTTGCCAAGTCGGTCAACGGATCGTGGCTGGCCGTGTGAGCGATGCGTTCGTCGTCGCGAATTCGTTCGATGAAGAGTCCCGCCAGGCCGGCGACGAGCTCGTGGACACTCCACTCGCTGTTGGAGGGAACCGACTCGCGGGCGCGTCGACCCTCGGTGTACCCCAAGATCTCGCCGCTGAGGGACTTGATCGGCGTGACCACGACACTGCTGCCGTCCTCGAGCGTCGACACCGCAGCCACGCCTCTCCTGATTGCGCGCTCAGCGTGGTCCGGGACGTCCCCTTGGCCGAGCGGCTCGTTGCCGAGCGGGTCGGGGCGACTGTCCGCGCCGAGTCCAGCGGACAGATCGTTCACCAGGCACGTGATCCGCATCTCGAGCCCGTCAACGTGGCGCTCCGCCAACTGGGTCAACGCCGCGAGGCACACACCGATCGGCGCCCGCGCCGCAAACAGCGCCATGATGTCGATCTGCTCCTTGGCCAACGTCTCGGCCCGGCGCCGGTCGTCCAGCTCGTTGATGAGGTACACGATCGCCCAACCGGCAGGCGTCTCGCACTCGATGTGCACGGCGGCGACATCGAAGGAACGGAAGCCCGAACCGGTGCGAAGCCGGTACAGCCCTGGCGACCGGGGCCCCGAATGCTCCATGACCTGAGCGATCACCTCCGCAGCGCGTTCGAGGTCGCCGGGGTGGATGAGATCCAGCGCCGAGGTCCCCATCAAGGTCTCCGGATCGAGCCCGACGCCCAGGAGGTCGCTGGCGCCCCGAACGGTCAGCTGGTCGTCAACGATGACGATGTGCCGTGCCTGCCCGTCGTATCGAGCCACCAGCTCGCGCCAGATCGGGGAGTTCACAAATTCCAGCACCTACCCATGCATCGGCGGAAACGGCTCGAATCGTGAGCCCAAATCGTGAGCCCGATGAGGAATTTGCGACAGGTAGTGCTATCGCTGCCAAACCGCTGCGGCGTCAGGGTGCAGATTGGCCAAGGCGATGAGGTCCGCGTCGGACTCTGTTGCGTCCCCGAGCGCGGTCAGACGGCTGTACCCCCGGAACGTGGACTTCGTCATGTGCACAGCGAGTTCGGGCAGCGAGGCCACCCGGTCGGCCCATCGATCGACCGCGTGGTCGAGATCGTCGGCCGCCACACATTCGTGGGCCAAACCCCAGTCGGCTGCCTTGTCCCCGTCGATGCGGTCGGCCAGCATCACGAGCTGACGGGCGCGGGCCATCCCGATCTCGGAGATCAGCCGAGGGATCGCGGCCCAGGTCAGCGGCACCGCCAACTCGACCTCCGGTAGGTACCACTGGGCCTCGGGAGTCGTAATCCGGAAGTCACAGGACATCGCGAAACACATGCCGCCGCCCACTGCGTGACCCTGGACTCGGGCGATCGTGGGGATCTCGCAGTCTTCGATGGCTCGACAGGCTCGACGCCCGAGATTGGCGTACCAGCGCTTCCCTCTGGTGCTGGTGGGTGCCTCCGGGTCACTGGCCGGCCGGCGATCGGCGCCGGCGGAGAACGACCGGCCCTTCCCACCCAGGACCACGACCCTCGCGTCGTGTTCTCGTTCCAGCGATGAGAAGAGGTCGCCGACCTCTCGCAGCATGATCGAGTCGATGGCGTTCAATTTGTGTGGCCGATCGAGCCAGATCCGAAGGACGTCGCCATCGCGTTCGGAGTCGAGCGTCGTGTAACCGGCAGTGATCGGGTCTCCCATGTCTCGAACCTATTTCTACTATCCAGACAGTACAAATTCGAAGGGTGGCTCAGTAAACTGCCACCATGACTGCGTTGCCCGGTGATCCCGTCCCCAGTGATCCAGTATCCAGTGCTGTGCCGACCAGTGAGGCGCTCTTCGTCATCGAGGACCTCCACGTCAGTACGGTCGGGGACGAACCGACTCCCATTCTCAACGGGGTATCGCTGATCGTCAACGAAGGCGAGATCCACGCCTTGATGGGGCCGAACGGATCGGGCAAGTCGACGCTGGCGGCCACGCTCCTCGGCTCACCGGACTACCAGGTGACCAGCGGACGAATCTTGTTCAAGGGCGACGACATCACGGAGTGGGGCACCGACGTCCGGGGCAAGGCCGGCATTGTTCCTGGCCTTCCAGTATCCGCAGGAGATCGCCGGGGTCTCGGTGCTCAACTTCCTTCGCCAGGCCCTTTCGGCCCGCAAGGGAATGGACATGAGCGTGCTCGAGCTTCGGCTGGCGCTCATGGACTGGATGAAGCGGCTGCAGATGGACGAGGCGTTCATGAGCCGCTACGTGAACGAAGGATTCTCCGGGGGCGAGAAGAAGCGCAACGAGATCCTGCAGATGGCCATCCTCGAACCCGAGATGGCCATCCTCGACGAGACCGACTCCGGTCTCGACATCGACGCGCTGCGCACGGTCGCCAGCGGCGTGCAGGAGGTCCGCAAGGAACGCCCTCGGCTGGGTACCCTGGCCATCACCCACTACCAGCGCCTGCTCGACTATCTCCAGCCCGATGTTGTCCACATCCTGGTCGACGGTCGCGTGGTCGAAACCGGTGGAATCGAACTGGCCGAGCGTCTCGAACGAGACGGTTACGAGAGCTTCCGATGACCTTCGACGTCCAAGCGATCCGCAAGGACTTCCCCATTCTCCATCATCTCCAGGACGGCAAACGCCTGGCGTTCCTCGATTCGGCGGCGTCTTCCCAACGACCGATCCAGGTCATCGAGGCCATGGACCTGCTCTACACCACCAGCTATGCCAACGTGCACCGAGGTGTGTACCGCTTGGCCGAGCGGGCAACCAACGCCTTCGAGGCCGCCCGCTCCAAGATCGCAGGATTCATCGGCGCGCCCAGCCCGGACGAGATCATCTTCACCAAGAACGCAACCGAGGCCATCAACCTGGTGGCCGGCTCCTGGGGTCGGGCGAACCTGGGGCCGGGTGACGCCATCGTCCTTTCTCTCCTCGAGCACCACGCCAACATCGTGCCCTGGCAGATGCTTGCGGCCGAGAAGGGCTTCGAGATCCGATGGCTCGGCCTGACCCCCGACGGCCAACTCGATCTCTCCGATCTCGATCGGCTGCTCGACGGGGCCAAGTTGCTCAGTGTGACCGCGATGTCCAACGTCCTCGGCACCCTGACCCCCATCCGGCTGCTGGCCGACGCCGCACACGATCGGGGCGCCCTGATCCTGGTCGACGCCTGTCAATCGGTACCCCATCAGCCCACCGACGTCATCGAGATGGGCGCCGACTTCGTCGCCTTCAGCGGCCACAAGATGCTGGGTCCGACCGGCATCGGCGTCCTGTGGGGCCGAGCTGCACTACTCGACGCCATGCCGCCCTTCCTCGGGGGCGGGGGCATGATCCTCAACGTCACCACCGAGGGATTCATCCCCGACGCGGTACCGGCAAAGTTCGAGGCGGGTACTCCACCCATTGCCGAGGCCGTCGGTCTCGCCGCCGCCATCGACTACCTCGAGAACATCGGCATGGCCGCCATTCGTCGTCACGAGATCGAACTCACCGCCTACGCACTGCGAACCCTGCACGAACGCCTCGGGGACAGCCTCGTGATCCACGGCCCGTGCGAACCCGCCCAACGGGGCGGCGTGTTGTCGCTCGAACTGCTCGACGTCCACGCCCACGACGTGAGCCAGGTCCTTGACGAACATGCGGTTGCCATCCGTCCCGGCCATCACTGCGCCAAGCCACTCATGCGCCATCTCGGCGTCCCCGCAACCGCTCGGGCCAGCCTCTACCTGTACAACGACACCGACGACGTCGATGCCCTGGCCGACGCCCTCGTCGCCGCCCGCGATTTCTTCGCGATCTGACTCCCCCGCCCCAAGACTGCCCACCCCCAAGACTGCAAACAAGGAGCCATCCGCAATGGCCGGCCTCGAAGACCTCTATCGCGAGATCATTCTCGATCACTATCGCAGCCCCCGGAACAAGGGAGCACTCGACACTCCGCCGGCTCACAAGACCGAGGGGTTCAATCCGCTGTGTGGCGACGAGATCGTTGTGTACCTCGTGCTCGACGCCAACGACACGATTGCTGACATCAAGATCGGCGGCCAGGGCTGTTCGATCTCCCAGTCGTCGGCCTCGATGATGTCCGCTGCAGTCAAAGGAAAGACGGTGGCCGAAGCCCGCAAGATGATGGCGTCGTTCAAGGCGATGATGAGCATTCACGAAAACGACATCGGCGGTGACGGCACCGAGGCCGAAATCGGTATCGGCGGCGTCGAGGCCTCCGATCCCGCCGAGCTGAAGCTGGGCGACCTCGAAGCGTTGCGCGGCGTGGTGAAGTTCCCCGTGCGAATCAAATGCGCCACGCTCAGCTGGAACACCCTCAATCAGGCGTTCGACGAACTCGCAGTCGGGTGACGTCGGACATGGCCGACCCAGCTGAAGACGCGCCCGATCAACGTTCGCGCGCCGTCCCCTATCGACCGAGCGTTTCTCACCGGCCAGGACAACGTCGGCACGCTGTTGCTGGTGCGCCACGGGCAACAGGAGTGGCCAGATCCCGAAACGTCGGTGTCGTCGGACTGGGTCGACCCGCCGTTGTCCGACCTCGGCCGACGCCAGGCCGAGTGCGTCGGGGAGTATCTCGCCGACCGGCCGATCTCGGCGGTGTACAGCTCACATCTCTCGCGAGCCAACGAGACGGGCCGAGCCATCGCTCGCCACCATGGCCTCGAGGTCGAGGTCATCGAGGCCCTCTCGGAGATCCACCTGTACCGCGACCTCCCGCAGGACCAGCGGGCCGTGGAAACCCTGGGCCAGAAGGCCATGGAGGGCGTGTGGGAACGTTTCGTGCAGACGCAACGGTGGGACGCCTACCCCTACACCGAACGATCCGAGGACTTCCGACGCAGGGTGGGCTGGGCCGTCGAGTCCACGATCGTCAGCCATCCGGGTGAGACCATCGTCGTCGCCTGCCACGGCGGCGTCATCAACGCCTACCTGGCCGAGATGCTGGGTCTCGATGTCGACATGTTCTTCCGACCGTTCCACGCTTCGATCCACCGGGTCCTCTTCGGCCACGGCAAACGAGTCATCGAGACACTGAATGAAGAGTCCTACCTCGCCACAAACGGACTCCTGACCCACTGACACCCAGCGTCTCGCATCTCGGGAATCGGGAGGCGCTCATCGGCCGGGGGCACCCAGTCGGTCGAAGTCGGGGTTGCAGGGACCTCGCCGAAGTTCGGGTGGCGCGGTGTCGAACTCGTAGCACAGGAACTCGCCTCCCACGCCGTCGATGGACCAGCGATACACCAACCCGCTGTTGGGGTCGATGTCGTAGGTCACGACCTTCCCGGCGCCAAGGGCGGCGATGAGCAACTCCGGCACGTCCGAGGGAGCTACGACGGAGGGCGCGCCCGCGAGGCCCACCTGTTCGGGGGTGAAGGCGAAGACGACCCGACTCTCTCCTGGCGTCGATCCCAGGGCATTCAGATTGAGTGAGATCGGCGCCGAGTCACACCCGGGGCACAGACGCACCAGAGTCAGATATGCGTAGGCGCCGTGGCTCGAGCGAGCCGCCAGCCCAGCTGCCGTCAGGTCCGACGCCGGGTTCCGAGGGGGAACGTCGACTTCGCCGCACTCGATCGTCACGTCATCACGATCTCGCGTTCCCGTCGCCCGCACCTGGTACCGAGTTGGGCCTTCAGGCGCTGAGTGATCGACGAATCCGTCGACCACCGGCGCCACGTCGAGCGGCTCCCCGTTGCGAACGATGGTCAACATGCTGAAGCCACTGATCGCGAGGGACGGTCGGTCGCTGAGCAGGCTGACCGAGCAGGACATCGGTGGGGTGGCCAGCAAGGCCGCCGAACCGCAGTCGACGGGCTCGGACCAGGTGCCGTCTCCCCCGGAGAGGCTGAGCTGATACGCCTGGGGGGTGGTCGCCGCTGCGAAATTGCTGAACCCACCGTCAGCGACCTCGTTGTCCGTGGGGGCCGATGGGGACGGACCGGTGGTCTCGTTGTCGGCCCCTCGATAGATGCCGAATCGGTCCAATGTGGCTTCAGCCAGAGCTTTGTGAACCTGGTCGACTTGGTCGACCTCTGGAGCGGGGACCTCGTAGATGTTCTCGCCGTCGACCAGAATTCGAACACCTTCGGTCGGGCTCGACCAGGTCACGAAAATCTCCTCGTAGCCGGGAAGCAGCGAGCAGTTCACACCCGTTGTCTTGGGCGGCGACGGTGAGGGCGGGCCAGCGGGGCAAAACAGCGAGAGGCCGGTACGCAAATCGGCGACGACGTACACCGGGACGTCGAGATCGAGGGGACTTCTGTCGATCGCGACGTCGTCGGCGATCGTTGCCCACTCGACGGATCCGGCGACGAAGTCGAAGGCCGCCTCGACCTCACCCGTCAGATTCGTCGGGGTGCCGGGCCCAAGAGCGACCTCGAGCTGTTGGCTCGTGAACCCAGGGCGTTCGTCGCAAGCCATCTGCGGCCAGAAGAACAGCGACGAGCGCTCGGTCGTCGAAACCGTCAGCCCAGTCGTCGGCGCACCGTCCTCGACACCCACGGCAGATCCGCATGCAGCAGCAAGCACCAGTACCAGCGTCACACCCACAATCTGCAAGTTGCCGATCCACTCACCCCCGAACTGCAAGCGCCTGACCCCACTGTGGGGGTGTCGGCTCTTGCAGTTCGGGGGTGCGGGGGTTCCAGCTTGCAGAAGGGGGGTGGTGGGCGCAGCGGCCGACCGTGTACGTGCCATGACCGCCACAGTACGCCGGCGCCTGTCGTCGAGATAGGTCTAGTTGCGAAACGGGTCGAACGACTCAGGCGTAGGCGGCGTAGCCGGAGTCCTCGAGCTCGTCGACCAGTTCAGGACCGCCGGTGGCCACGATGCGGCCCTTGGCCAACACATGCACGACATCGGGGCGGAGTTCCTCGAGCAGGCGCTTGTAGTGGGTGATGACGAGCACCCCGAGTCCCTCGTCGGTGAGGGTTTCGATCCGCCGCGAAACATCGCGGAGGGCATCGACGTCCAAGCCTGAGTCGATCTCGTCGAGTACGGCGAACTTGGGCCGCAGCACCCCCAACTGCAGGGTCTCGTTCCGCTTCTTTTCTCCGCCCGAAAGGTCGACGTTCAGGGGGCGATCGAGGAACTTCTCGTCGAATCCGATGCGCTCCGCCTCGGCCTTCAGCAGTTCGTCGAGGTCTTCGACCGACCGACCGGCAGCCACGAAGGAGGCGGCGAGCGCGTCATGGAGTGAGACTCCCGGCACCTCGGTCGGGTACTGCATGCCGAGGAAAAGCCCGGCCTGGGCCCGCCGCCACGTTGGAAGGTCGAGGAGCTCGACGCCGTCGAGGGTGGCCGACCCGGCGAGAACCTCGTAGCCAGGCTTGCCCAGCAGCACGTGGGAAAGCGTCGATTTGCCGGCCCCGTTCGGCCCCATGACCGCGTGGACCTCACCCGACGAGATGGTGAGGTCGACCCCGTGGAGGATCTGCGTTCCGGCGGCTGTGGCCTGAAGGCCCTTGATGATCAGTTGGCTCATCTCAGATCGTTCCCTTGGCTGACTCACGATGAACAGACAGGTACACGCCGCCATCACGGAGATCGACGTCGTAGACCGCGACCGGTTTGGTCGCAGGCAGTGTCAGGGGTTCGCCGGTGCGGAGGGAGAAGACCGCGCCGTGTTTCCAGCACTCGAGCGTGCATGCGGCCGCGTCGACTTCGCCTTCGGACAACGAGAAGTTGGCGTGTGAACATCGATCGCCAATGGCATAGACGTCGTCGCCGACTCGGACCACCGCGACGCCGAGCCATCCAGCTCGAAGCGGGTCGCGGTATCGGGAACGAGGTCATCGAACGCACACACCCGCTGAGCGTCACCGGTCTCGGAACTCATGCCGGGCTCGCTTGGAGACGGCGCGCCAGCTTGGCCGCCACGAGGGCCGAGACGGCTCCGTGGAGCGACTCGGGCATTCGGCTGATGACGTCTTCGAAGAAGCCGGCGACGATGAGTTGGTCGGCTTCGGTTGGGGGCACGCCGCGTGCATGCAAATAGAACCGTTGCTCGTCGTCGATCGGGCTGACTGCCGACGCATGGCTGCACCGGACGTCGCTGTTCTCGATCTCGAGGTTGGGCACCGACCAGGCCCAAGCGTCGTCACTGAGCTTGATGTTCCGGTTGGTCTGATGGGCATTCGATCCGCGCCCCTCCGGGTGGATGTGGATGAGCCCGGTGTACACCGAACTGGACCGGTCGTCGACGACGCCCTTGAACAGCAGGTCGCTCGTGGTGTCCTGGGCCGAATGGTGCTGGAACGTGCGGAAATCGTGCATCTGGTCGAGATCGCCGTAGTACACGGCGATGAGGTCGCCATGAGCCCCTCTGCCGGCAAGGGTCGTGTCGAACCGCAATCGGCTGTAGCTCCCGCCGAAGGAGGCGCACGACGAGGTGAGCGTCCCTTGCTGTGCCACCGACGACACCTGCCGCCCGATCTGCCAGTGGCCCGTCGCCAAGTTCTGCACCGTGGCGTACGCGAGCCGCCCCGAGGGGCCCACGGCCAGTTCGACCAGTGGGGCCGACAGACCGGAACCGTCGCCTGAGGTCTGATACTCGATCACCGTGAGTGATGCGTTGTCTCCGACCTCGACACGGATATGCGGGAACGAGGCTCCTGCAGCGCCTCCCGCAGCGGGAGCCTGATGGCTGAGAATCACGATCGGTGCGTCGACGTGGAGCCCGGGCGGAGCAACGATACGAAGCGCTTCCGGAGCGAGGGCGAGGTGGAGGGCGTCGAACATCGTCGGATGCTCGGAGTCGGGTCGACCGACACGCGCTCCGGTGGTGATGGCGGGCCCGACCTGCAATCCGCGAGCCGCCCAATCGGAGTCGAGCGACACCAACGAGATGAACCCGTTGACCACTTCGACCGTTGCCGCCCGGTTACCAACCATCCCCCGGAGCGCATCGGGCGCCGAGGCAACCACCGGACGCACCTGAACGGCGAAACGACCGAGATCGAGTTCTTCGATGCGGCTGTAGCGCCAGTCCTCGGAATCGACGGTGGGTGGCGACATGGCCTGCGCCGTCGCCAGCGCCTCGACGCGACGGCCGGCGTCAGGAGTGACGGCCAACAACGAACCGGCGTCAGGATCGAGCAGGCTGGGCGAGACGGTGGAGAGGTCGGAACGCACGCAATAAACACTATCGGCTTAGGAGAAATCCAGGCCTGTGGTCCAGCAAAGAATGGCTGACCGCTCGTTGGAGTCCTGCTCAGTTCCGGCCGAAGGGCCACCACTTCCGGCGCCGCTGATTCCGTTCGGCATCGACCTGGGCACGAATGTTGTCGCCAGCCCGATTGATGATGTTCTCGGCCTCGTCGAGCAGCCGGGCGATGCTGGGGTCCTCCCCGATTCCGGGGGGCATGTCGGGCGTCGGAGGCGTGATGAGCGTGCCGTGACGCCAACCGACGTCGGCGAGCCTGGGCTCGAACTTGGCACAGTCTGCCGGGCAGGCCCACGGCGCCTCGGGCGCAAGGTCCAGCGAGCACTTCCGCATCGTGTCCCCGGTTTGGTACGTGCGGCTCTGAAAGTGCTTGCAATCCTGACGCATCGGCATCAGTCCATTTTGGACCGTGATCATCCGTTTCGGACCGCGACCAGCGACATGCGGTGACTGGCCCCTGTTCAGTGGCAGGCTGTAGCCATGACGACCCCGCACATCAGCGCCGAGCCCGGCGACTACGCCCCAACCGTCCTCATGCCCGGCGACCCGCTTCGCGCCAAGTACATCGCCGAGAACTTCCTCGACGACGTCCGCCTGGTGAACGAGGTCCGCAACATGCTCGGCTACACCGGCACCTATCAGGGCAGGCCGGTGTCGGTGCAGGGTTCGGGTATGGGTGTGCCATCGTTCCAGATCTACGCCACCGAACTCATCCGATTCTTCGGCGTGAACCAGATCATTCGGGTCGGCTCCTGCGGCGCTCTCCAGGATTCGTTGGCGCTCGGCGACGTTGTGCTCGCCATCGGCGCAGGGACCGACTCGATGGTGAACCGCGCCCGCTTCCAAGGTCGCGACATGGCCGCCGTCGCCGACTGGGGCCTGCTCCGCTCGGCGGCAGCGGCCGCCGACCGAGCCGGGCTCACCGTGCACGTCGGCTCGGTATTCACCTCGGACTTCTTCTATGACCCGAACGGCAACCCGTTCGACCTTCTCGAGCGCTACGGCGTCCTCGCCGTCGAAATGGAAGCAGCCGGGCTCTACGGTTTGGCAGCCGAACACGGCATCGCTGCTCTGGCCATGATGACCGTCAGTGACCACATCAAGCGTCACGAGGTCATGAGCACCGAGGACCGTGAACGCTCCTTCGACGAGATGATGCGCGTGGCCTTGGACTCGATCTAACGCGGCCGCTTCTCGAACGGATCGTCGGCAAGGTCGATTCGGTCCCGCAGGTCGAGTTCGACGCGGTCAACCGGCGGAACCGAGCGGAACCGTCGCTCGGCGTCAGCCAAACGGAGCCGCAACGCAGCCCGCTCCTCGCGCAGCGCAGCCAGCTCGAGCTCGATCGAGCGCCGAGCCGCTCGTCCGGGTCGCCGCCACAGCATCCAGCCCATCCACAATCCGAGCAGCAGTGCCGCGCCGAGGTATCCGATCCATTGCACGAACAACCAGGTCATGGCCGTCCCCCGTTCCCTTCCCTCGCCCGAAGGACGATCTCGATCCGGTGATTCTGGGCCGCCGCTCCCGGCGATTCGGGCGCGACGAGCGGCTGCGCCTCTCCTTGACCGAACGAAGTCAAGCGCAACGGGTCCACGCCCCGCCCGACCAGCAACTCGACCATCAGTGCTGCCTCCTGTTGACTTCTCGCAAGGTTGTCCGTCGCCGCGCCCTCACCAGCGGTGTGACCGACAAGTTCGACACTGATTCGGGGGTCGAGCGAGATGAGCGCGGTGGCCAAGCGGTCGATGGCCTGTCCATTCGGTTCGACATCGCCGGCCCAGGCGGGCCCGCCCAACGCTCGCTCGATGACCCGCCGTGCGGCAACCAGATCGGAAGCCGACACGGGCGGAACCTGCTCAACCTGCTCACCGTCGCTCGGCGGCGGCCTCAACCTCGACCTCGACCTCAGGTGGAGGTTGAGGCTCAAGGTCTGCCTCGTCTTCGCTGGGGGTGGTTGCCCGAACGGGCAGCGTCACGATCGTCACGGACCTTGCACCATCGATCGCAGCCAAGTCGGCTGCGATCCGGCCCACCTCCGCCGCAGACACCCCGGCGGGCACCGACAACCTGGCATCGAGCGCATCCCATCGCACGCTGGCACCGACGGCCGCGGAGAACGACGGCACCTCAGCGGACGCCGCAGCCAGATCGGACTCGAGCTGGGGAAACGCAATGGCCGGCCCGGCGATGACCAGCGCCAGGAACCCGCACATCCCCGTCACCACAACTGAACGACTTCGCAACACCCCACCCCACGGTCGACCGCCTGGACCGGCTCAGAGTATTCGACCGCTGGCGCAATTGGTCGCGACCAATTGCGCCGTCGCACGTCGAAGTACGGTCTGGACTCCCAGACAGCAATCCCCGCGCCGCTTCCAAGCGATGAACAGAAAGGAGTTCCTCATGGGAATCTTCGACAAGGCCAGTGAGATGACCGACAAGATCGACGACGTCAAGGCGCTGGTCGAGGAGCATGCCGACAAGCTCCCCGGCGGTCTCGGCGACAAGGTCGTCGAGCTGCTCGACAAGGTGGACGCACTGACCGACAAGCTCCCCGGCGGCGACGACGCCGCAGCCAACGAGGCCTGAACCTCCCACCAAAGCCGAACTGCAGTACCCGGACCGGCGAAAACCCGGTCGGTGTACTGCAGTTCGAGGTTTGGAAGTTCGAGGTTTGGAATTCGAGGTTTGGAATCCCGGTCGGAGTCCGGTCAGCCGACCGAGCCCTCCATCTGGAGTTCGATCAGTCGGCTCCACTCGACGGCATACTCCATCGGGAGCGTGCGGGTAACGGGTTCGATGAAGCCGTTCACGACCATCCCGACCGCCTGTTCCTCGGAGAGTCCCCGGCTCATCAGGTAGAACATCTGCTCGTCGGCAACCCGGGACACCGTCGCCTCGTGGCCGATCTGGGCGTCCTTGGCCCCGATCTCCATGTAGGGATACGTGTCGCTGACCGAGTCATCGTCGAGGATGAGGGCGTCGCACTGCACGTGACTCTTGCAGCCGTACGCGTCTTCCTCGACCCGGACGAGACCTCGGTAACTGGACCGCCCACCGTCCTTGGAGATCGACTTCGCGACGATCTTCGAGGTGGTCTCCGGAGCAGCGTGCACCATCTTGGCTCCGGTGTCCTGGTGCTGACCGGCGCCGGCGTAAGCCACCGACAGCACTTCGCCGCTGGCCTTGGGGCCGGCCAGCCAGATGGCCGGGTACTTCATGGTCAGCCGACTGCCGATGTTGCCGTCGATCCAGGACATGTGGCCCTCGGCTTCGACGTAGGCCCGCTTCGTGACCAGGTTGAAGACGTTGTTCGACCAGTTCTGAATGGTGGTGTAGGTGACCTGTGCGCTGGGTTTGACGATGATCTCGACCACCGCCGAGTGCAGCGAGTCCGAGGTGTAGACCGGGGCGGAGCAGCCCTCGATGTAATGCACCTTCGAGCCCTCGTCGGCGATGATGAGGGTGCGCTCGAACTGGCCCATGTTCTCGGCATTGATGCGGAAGTAGGCCTGGAGCGGCATGTCGACTTCGACGCCTGGGGGGACGTAGATGAACGAGCCACCCGACCAGACCGCTGAGTTCAGCGCCGAGAACTTGTTGTCGTTCGGCGGAATCGTCTTGCCGAAGTAGGCCTTGACGATCTCGGGATACTCCCGCAACGCCGTGTCCATGTCGCAGAAGATGACCCCCATCTGCTCGAGGTCCTCACGATTGCGGTGGAACACGACCTCGGACTCGTACTGGGCGGTCACCCCGGCCAGGTATTTGCGCTCGGCCTCGGGGATTCCCAGCTTCTCGTAGGTGTCCTTGATGGCGTCGGGCAGGTCGTCCCAGCTGTTGACCTGACCATCGGTCGGCTTGATGTAGTAGTAGATGTCGTCGAAGTAGATCTCGGACATGTCGCCACCCCAGTTGGGCATGGGACGTTTGCCGAAATGGCGGAACGACTTGAGACGGAAGTCGAGCATCCAGTCTGGTTCGCCCTTCATCCACGACATCTCTCGAAGGATGTCCTCGGTAAGGCCTCGCTTGGGTTTGAAGACGTAGTTCTCTTCGTCGCTCCACCCGAGCTTGTACTTCCCGAGGTCCAAGGACTCAACGGTTGTCATGACAACGCCTCCGGCTCGAAACCTTCGTGCTCACTGCCCGAATTTCTACTACCTGGATAGTAACAAAGGTCAGAGCCAATGTCGCAGGCACCCTTGCCGGCGACCGGGTCAATCGAGCCGCCGAAGCTCCCTTCGGTAGCGCTGCGCACGCTCGGTGTACTTGGCCACCGCCGACGTGATCGACTCGGGGTCGACCCGATCGGTCAGGATCTTCGCCGGAATGCCGAGCGCCATGCCCCGGCTCGGCACCTCGGTGTCGTTGGTGACGACTGCGTTGGAGCCGACCAGGGACCAGCTTCGCAGGATGGCCCGATGCAGCACGACTGCGCCGTTGCCCACGAGCACGTCGTCCTCGACCTGGCAGCCTTCGAGGTGGACCAGATGTCCGATCACGCATCGGCTGCCGATCACGGTCGGATGATTGTCGGTCGTGTGCAGCACGCTGCCGTCCTGGATCGACGTGAAGTCGCCCACGCGAATACATCCCTTGCCATCGCCCCGCAGCACCGCGCTCGGCCAGACCGAACTGCCTTCACCGATGTGAACATCGCCGATGACGGTGGCCTGTGGATGCACGAAGGCGGTGGGATGGATGACGGGTTCTCGGTCGCCGAGCGCATAGATGGCCACGACGTGACCCTATCGGGTCTCCCCGTAGGGGCTCAATGCGCTCGGCTCCCTCGCCGAGACCCGATCACCTGCGGCAGATCAGTACCAGCCGAGTGATCGGAGATCCATGACCAAGGCCGACAGCGACAGGCCGACCAACACGAACACGGTGGCGTAGGCCAGCGGGTTCAGCACCCGGAGGTCGAAGCGGATGGCACGGTCCCGGCGCACGATCTGGAGCACGCGCTCGATGACGATGCTGGCAGCGTGGCCGCCATCGAGGGGGGGAAGGGGCAGCAGATTGATGGCACCGATGGCGCACGACAGGATGCCGAACCAACGCAACGCGGTCACGGTGCCGGCCTCGACTGCCTGCGCGGTGACCTCGGCCTGCGCAACCGGTGACATGAATCGGACCGGCGGCTCGCTGCCGGTGACGGTCGCGCCCAGGTAGCTCGTGATGTCGGTGACCCAGGTCCAGAGCGCCTGACCGGTCCCCGAGATCACGAACCAGAGATCGTCGAACGCCGAGCCGACCGCGCCGAGAGCAGCAGCACCTTCGAGGTAGTTGGCCAGGCCGAACGCAACCAGCGCACACACGAGGTTGACGACGCAGCCGGCCAGAATCGTCACCATTCGACCGGCGTGGCTGGCCGCCCGGTACGTGCCGGCTTCGTCGACGCCGTCGGCCAACTTCTCGGTGGGTGTCATGCCGGGAATCTTCACGTAGCCACCGAGGAACACGGCCTTCAAACCGATGCGGAGGTCGCCGCGCTGGAACGCCACGATTTCGGGTCCGAACCCCCAGAAGAACTCGGTGGGTCGCATGCCGACCCGTTGGGCAACGAGAAGATGGCCCAGTTCATGGACCAGGATGACGACACCGAGGAAGGCCAACAGCCACAGCCCCGACGGGGCCAACAGCGCAAGCGCCACCAACGATGCCAACGCAACCGCACCCCAAACCGGCGAAACCGACAGTCCCGTGCCGCGATCGGACCCCGCGCTGCTGCTCGACACCGTCTTGCCGAAAACCGTCTTGCCGAAAACCGTCTTGCCGAAAACCGTCTTGCCGAACACCGTCTTGTCCAACACCGTCTTGTCCAACACCGTCTCGTGCACCGGGTACCACCTCCACGATCCTGCGTCGCCCACGTTCAGCGGGCGACCGACTCCAGGTAGTGAGTATGGACTACGCCTTCTCGACCGCATTGAGCGGGCTTGCCCACCCGCGGCACGACGTGCACCGGTCGGAGGTCAGGCGCCGAAGCCCCCGTATTGCCCCTTGTAGAAGATCATGGGGTTGACGTCGCCCTCGGCGACGACATCCAGGTGCTGGACCCGGCCAACGAGCAGATCGTGGTCACCGAGCACCACCACTTCGTCGAGCACACAATCGATGATCGCGACCACGTCGGGGAGGATGGGAGCGCCCGTGGCGGCCGACGGAGTCCAGTCGATGCCATCGAACTTGTCATCGGCCCGTGAAGCCATCGTGCCACACAGCGACATCTGGTCGGCGGCGAGGATGTTGACGCAGAAGTGGCCCGCCTCCTTGATGGCGATGGCGCTGCCGGAGGTGCTGGTGGCGAAGAAGCCAACCAGTGGCGGGTCGAGCGAGATGGACGCGAACGAGCCGATGGCCATGCCCACGGGACCGCGTTCGCTGGCTGCGGTCACAACAGTGACGCCGGTCGGGAAATGGCCGAGAACTCGGCGGAAATCGCCGCCGTCGATGATCGGGTGAGTCATGGAGGGGCATCCTAGACGGAGCCACCGACCGAGACTGGCCTCAACCTCCCGATCGGAGCCGCATGCCTTCGCTGGCCGCCAGGACCTCGATCGCCCCGCCCGGAGACTTCCCACCCTGCTCGCTGGTTCGGGACCTCGACGCGTCGATCCACTCGTCATCGTGGCTCGGGTCGTGATGGAAGAGCACCAACCGCTTCGCGCCCGATTGGCGGGCGACCTCGAGCGCATAACCGGCGGTCGAATGGCCCCAGTCGGACTTCATACCGAACTCGTCGTCGTCGTACTGCGCGTCGTGGATGAGGAGGTCGACGCCGGCGCACAGTTCGAGCACCGAATCGGCCACCGTCGTGGAGTCCAGCTCCGGCTGTTGATGGTCGGGGATGTACGCGACCGAGGCGTTTCCGACATCGATGCGGTAGCCGTTGGTGTTGCCCGAATGCGGGACCAACCCGATGGTCACGGTGGCCGAGCCGAGTTGGAACGACCCGCTCGACTGCTCGCGGATGGTGACCTCGCCGGGCAGGTCATCGAGATTGACCGGGAACAGAGGTGGCCGGATGAACGACCGAAGCTCGTTGGCCAGTGATGCGCCCACCTGCTCGGGCCCGACCAGGGTGAGTGCTGCCCCCTCGCGGAGCATGGGGACGAAGAACGGCAGGCCCTGTACGTGGTCCCAGTGCAGGTGGGTGACCAGGGCAGTCCCTCGGAAGGGAGCGCCGCCTCGGCGCGGGTCGGCCGCCAGTTCCTGGCCGAGATACCGGAGTCCGGTGCCGCAGTCGAGGAGAATGGGATCGTGGTCGGGGATCTCGACGAGCACGCACGACGTGTTGCCGCCGAACCCGCGGGTTCGTTCGCAGCAACAAGGGGTGGATCCCCGCACCCCGTAGAAGACGACATCCAGCAAGCGAGCGATCCCCCTGCAAGTTGGACGTCCGATGACGCCCCCATGACATTCCGATGAACGCTAGACGCGCCGGTCTCGCCGGAACAGGGGTCGACCGCTCCCATTCGTGTGAATAAGGTCTCATCCCAATGACCGCATCAACCGCCCCCGCCGTCCATCCCGAACTTCCGCGTCCCGGACTACCGAATGGCCTCGTGGCCATCGTCAAGCACGACTGCGCCACCTGTGAACTGGTCGCGCCCATCCTGCGCTTCATCGCCGACAATCAGACCCTGGCCGTGTACACCCAGGACGACGTTGCCTTTCCTCCCGACCTCGATCCCATCGACGACACGTCACTCGTCGTGTCATGGCACTACGACATCGAGACCGTGCCCACCCTGCTGCGCATCGAGGACGGCGTAGAGGTCGGCCGCATCGTCGGCTGGTCCAAGGCCGAGTGGCGGGCGTTCACGGCCATCGCCGACCTTGGGGACGACCTTCCCGAGATGCGCCCCGGATGCGGGTCGTTGTCGGTCGATCCGACCCTGGCCGACGAGCTGAACGTCCGATTCACCGGCTCGAAGCTGAAGGCGCGCCGCATCGAGGTCGCACAGTTGGAGGACGAACTCGAGGTCGCGTTCGACCGTGGGTGGTCCGACGGACTGCCGGTGGTGCCGCCGACCGAAGCCAGGGTGCTTCGCATGCTCGAAGGCACCAGCCGCGACGCGGGGGAGATCGTGGCCACGATCCCGCCGAACCTGGTCGAGGTCACCGTTGAGCAGGTGGCCATCAACGCGGTCATGGCAGGCTGCAAACCCGAGTACCTTCCCGTCGTCCTGGCCGCGGTCGAGGCGGCGTGCGCAACCGACTTCAACATGCACGGCTTGCTGGCAACGACCTACTTCGCCGGCCCCATCATCGTCGTCAACGGCCCCATCACGGCGAAGATCGGGATGAACTCCAACCGCAACGCGCTCGGTCAGGGCAATCGGGCCAACCTCACCATCGGGCGGGCGTTGCAGTTGGTCGTGAGGAACCTCGGCGGCGGACGACCCATCGACGGTGTCGACATGGCGATGCTCGGATCGCCGGGGAAACTGGGCTTCTGCTTCGCCGAACGCGAGCACGACTCGCCGTTCTCCCCGCTGTCGACCGAGCGCGGCATCGAGGCGGGCATGGACGCAGTCACCCTCTTCGCCGGCCAGGGACCCACGCCGCTGGTCGACCAACTGTCGCGAACGCCCGAGTCGCTCGTTCGCAGCTTCGCTGCGGTACTCCGAGCGATCGGTCATCCCAAGCTTGCACTCGGCTTCGACGCGATGTTGGTCGTCGCGCCCGAGCACGGGCGCATCTTCCGAGAAGCGGGCTGGGACCGCGCTCGCCTGCGATCCGAGCTCGACGCCCTTCTGCTGATGGATGCAGACCTCATGCTGCGCGGCGTCGACGGCATCACCGAAGGACTACCGGCCGGCATGGCCGGCAAGAAGGTCCCGAAGTTCCGCTCCGGCGGCTTCCTCATCGCCCACGCCGGCGGCGACGCCGGGTTGTTCTCTGCCGTCCTCAGCGGCTGGGTCGGCGGCAAGATGGGCAGCGAGCCGGTCAGCGCACCGATCGCTCCCTGGAAGTGACCGTTCTGAGCATGGCGGTCGACGTGGAATCTGCGCCCTGGCAACGGACCCGCATCCGTGAGAGGCTGGGTACATGACCACTCTGTTGGATCCAACCGCCGGGCGCGAGGCTGTCGCCATCGAGGTCGCCCCCCGGCTCACAGCACTCGATGGCGCCGTCGTCGGCCTGCTCGACATCTCCAAACCCCGTGGCGACAAGTTCCTCGATCAGCTCGAGACCCGTCTGGTCGAACGCGGCGCCACCGTCAAGCGGTTCGCCAAGCCCACCTTCACCAAGCCGGCTCCCGTCGACCTTCGTCACGAGATTGCCACGACCTGCGACGCGGTCATCGAAGCACTTGCCGATTGAGGCAGCTGCACGTCGTGCAGTGTGCACGACATCACCGACCTCGAGCGCCGCGGTGTTCCCGGCGTGTTCGTGGCCAGCGGGGTCTTCGTCGATGCCGCCCAGAAGCAGAGTGTTGCGCTTGGCTTCCATCCCGAGCGTCTGTTCGTCGAGCACCCCATTCAGGATCGCACCGACGAGGAGATGGCCATCATCGCCGACAAGGCGGTCGACGCCTTGATCGACAAGCTGGTAGCGGCCCGCAACTGAGTCCCGCGTCGGAGACCGAAGCTCCCTTTGCCACCAAAGAGGAGCAACATGCGCTCATCGTCGCGCACAAGGAGCGGTTGGCCGATCTGCTCGCCCGGATCGCACCCGCCGATTGGGACCATCCATCGCTCTGCGACGGGTGGCCGGTTCGGACGGTCGTCGGACACCTGCTCACCCCGTCGTTGCGATCGAGTTGGCGGACGCTGGGCAAGTCCATCCGAGCGCTGAGCCTCGCCAAGGGCCTCGATCGGACCGCCCAGGAAATCGGTGCGAAGCCACCCGAGGAGCTGGTGTCCCTGCTCTTTGCCAACGCCGCCAACATCTGGGTACCGCCCACCATGGGCATGGCGGCTCCACTCACCGACATCCTGGTCCACACCCAGGACATCGCCCGCCCACTCGGCATTCCCGTTCCCGTCGCGTCGGACCACGTCGACCCGGCGCTCACGTTCTGTGTCGGCCGCAAGTCGAACCAACTGTTCACTCCGGCGCGGCGGTACTCCGGCGTGCGGCTCGTTGCGTCCGATCTGAAGTGGAAGTGCGGCAAAGGCCCCGAGGTCACGGGCCCCGCGATCGAACTCCTGCTGGCGCTCACTGGCAGGACTTCGGCCTTGGCCAATCTCGAAGGCGACGGAGTCGAGATCTTGGCGAGCAGGATGGCCGGCAAGAAGGTCTAGCAAGACGACCCTTGGCCGTGCCCCGGCCCGGCCGGGTAGCGTAGGTCATGCTTCCGGCGGTCGGGGGCGCTCTTGCGAGAGGCCGAGCGGGCCATGGCTACCAACTCACGTTCCACCCTGACGACCCGTCCCTTGGCAACGATGGTCATCGTTTCCGTGCTGGCGTCCCTGCTGGCGGTCGTCGGTTCACGTCCGGCCGCCGCCGAACTGGCGTCGCTGGCCACCACGACGTGGGGCGTCGAGGGGCTTCGAACCGGAACCCAAACCGACAACATCGATGCGCCGGTGTTCACCATGGAGACGATCGGGAACACGCTGTACGTCGGGGGCCGCTTCCTCAGCGTCACCGATGGCGTGACCTCCCAGCCACAGGCCGGTCTCGCCGCATTCGACGCAACGACGGGAGCGTGGATCGCCGGCTTCGCTCCCCAACTGAACGGCGCGGTGTATGCGCTCCGCGCATCGCCTGACGGAACTCGCCTGTTCGTGGGCGGCGACTTCACAACGACCAACGGTGCCGCCACCGGAGCGCTCGTCGCCCTCGATCCGTCGACCGGCGCCATCGATTCCTCCTGGACCGGCCGCGTCGGCGGCTACCAGCTGGTTCGAGACATCGATGTCGACGCCGACGAGGTCTACGTGGCCGGAGGCTTCACCTCCATCTCCAGCGCAGCCGGGGGCAACTCCGCCGGACGCGTCGCCCGATTCGACCTTTCGACCGGCGTGCAGGACTCGACGTGGCGACCCACCATCGGCGGAGGATCCATCTGGGGTATCTCGGTCAGTCGTGCCGCAGGTCGGATCTACCTGGCGGGCACCTTCACGTCCTCCAACGCTGCTGCGGTGACAGGCGGTTTCGTCAGCCTCCAGCTCGACTCGCCCGTCAACACAACCGGCGTCGCCCCCCTTCAGGTCAATGCCACTCGCCTCTCTGCTCAGTACGCCTACGACGTCCTCGCGGTGAACGGCAAGGTGTTCGTCGCCGGCAGCCAGTACTTCGTGCAGGTGCTCAACGAGTCCGACCTGAGCCTCGAAACCTTCCACCTGTCCAAGTACCGGGGAGATTTCCAGGTGCTCGAACTCATCGGCAACCGGGTGTACGCGGGCTGCCACTGCCGTCAGGACACCACGCTGGCCAGCGCCAACGGTGTGCTTTGGGCCGGCACTCCTCCCCCAGGTGAGGCGAACGCCCCGGTCTTCTTCGAGCGGCCCAACTCATGGGCAAGCGCCTTCGACGCAACCACCGGACTGCAGGTCCCGGACTTCCGACCCAACGTCAACTCGACTGGCGCCGGAATCTGGGCGATCGAGCCCGATGGCAACGGTTGCGTCTGGTTTGCCGGCGCCATCATCTCCACCGGTTCGAGCACCCAGCGGGCGATGACCCGTCTCTGTGACACTGCGGCCTTCGACTTCACCCGACCGAGCACCCCAGGGCGTCCGCAGACATCCGCCATCGGCGTCGATTCCGTCGACTTCTTCTGGAATCCCTCGGTCGACAACATCGGCGTCGAGGGCTACCGCCTCTACGACTCGGTCACCAACGCCGTGGTCGCCAGTTCGCTGACGACCACGTTGACCGTCCCCAACCTGGAGCCCGGCACCTACGGGTTCTACGTGAAGGCCTACGACGCAGCGGGCAACCTCTCCTACCGGTCCGGTATCACCACGGTCACCCTCACCGGGATCCCACCGGACACCCAACGGCCGAGCACCCCGGGCAAGCCGACCGTCACTGCCCTGTCGGGCGACACCGTTTCCCTGGCATGGAGCGCGGCCACCGACAATGTGGGCGTCACCGGCTATCGGCTCTACGACGCTGCGACCAATGTCCAGATCGCCACCTCGACCGACCCGGTGTTGACTCTGGCGGGCTTGGCCGACGGGTCGTACTCGGTGTACGTGAAGGCCATTGACGCCGCCGGCAACTTGTCCTGGAAATCGGGCAACACGTCGTTCACCATCGTCACCGGCCCCCCACCCGACACCGAGCGACCGTCGACGCCGGGCAAGCCTTCAGTGGTCACCGTCGAGCCCGGGACCGTGTCGTTGACCTGGATTGCGAGCACCGACAACGTCGGGGTCTCCGGCTACCAACTGTTCGATGCAGCCACCGACACGGTCGTGCTGAACGTGCCGACCAACGGCGCGACCGTCGCCAGCCTCGCTCCCGGCACCTACTCGTTCTACGTCAAGTCCTTCGATGCGGCAGGCAATGTGTCCTGGAAGTCGGGCACGCAGGCCGTGTCCGTCCCCTAGCGACCGGCCGGGGGTCAGGCCCCCTCAGCGGGAAACGGTGGTGCCACACCTTCGGGAAGGTCGACCTCGAACGTGTTGAGGGTCATGGAGACCAAGGTGTAGAAGCCGCAGGTGTTGATGAGATCGGCCACGCCAACCTCGCCAAACGTGTCCACCGCTGAGGCGTAGGTATCGTCGTCGACGCTCCGGTTCACGTGCAGCGCTCGGCAGAAGCGCCAGCAGATCTCGTCGGCGGGGTGGTCGAACGTCGGCTCGGCGCCGATCTTGATGGCCTGGATGACTGCTTCGGGGACGCCGGCGTCGCGGGCCATGGGTTCATGGGCGAACCATTCGAACTGGGCCCGCCAAAGCTCGCCGGTCACGAGAATTGCCAGCTCGATGTAGCGACGTTCGATACTGGGCTTGAAACGGATGGCTCCTCCCGCCTGAAAAAGCCGGCGACCGATGTCGGGATTGAGGCCCCAGGCGTCGAACGGGCCGCCGATGTGGCCGTCGGACACGTTCGTTCGTCCCTCGGACATCTGCTCGAAGAGTTGACGCTGCGCGTCGGACATCTCCGACGTCGAGCGACGAGCCAGACGCCCCATCAGTTCACCTGTTCCCACTGCTGATGGTTCTCGCACCAACGCTCGGTGTGCGAATGATCGCCGTGCTTGCGTTCCCGCAGTTGGCCGTCGACCGGCTTCTGGGTCTTGGTCACTCGACTGGTGTTCTTGGGCCGGGTCATGGTCTGCCTCTGGTCGTTGCTGACGATTGGTTGTCGCAACTTCCTACCAGAAAATTGGGCGGGGCCGGCCAGCCTTCACGACGGCAGTGCGATTGCTCCGGCTTCACGGGTGACGAGACCATCGTCGATCAGGGTTGCGATGACACGCTCGGCCCGCTCGGGGTCATCGTTCCAGCCCATGAGTGCCGGGGCCTCTGGCGCCGGAACGGGCCCGTCTCGCAAGGCTCGCACCAATCGGCCACGGCCCTCTCGATCCGACCCGGCGAATCTCGATTGGCCGCCCGACACCCCGGCTGACCCCACGGCCGGGTCTGGCTCCGGGCGGCCGGTTCGCGCCCAACAACACGCCGCCCGCAGGGGGCATCGCTCGCAATCGGGGCCTCTCCCCGGCCGGCAGCGCGTCGCCCCGACATCGAGGAGCGCCTGGTTCCAGGCCCAACCCCGGCCGGCGGGCACCAGGGCATCAGCCAACCCTTGGGCCTCGGTCGTCTTGAGCGATCGGCCGAGGGTCCGGGCCAGGATTCGGGCCACGTTGGTGTCGACGATGGCATCATCGAATTCGAAGGCGAACACCCGAACGGCCCGGGCCGTGTAGGGGCCCACACCGGGCAGATCCAGGAGATCGGTCAAACCTTCGGGGACCTTCCCCTCGTGCTCCGTCACCATCCGCTGGGCGGCTCGGTGCAGGTTGACCGCACGCCGGTTGTAGCCGAGACCCGACCACTCGTCGATCACCGCCGAAACCGGCGCCCCCGCGCACGCCGTCGGATCGGCGAACCGGCGGAGAAACCGCGGCAGACGGTCGACCACCCGACTCACCTGCGTCTGTTGCAGCATCAGTTCCGAGACCAGGATCGCCCAGGGGTCACGGGTTCGGCGCCACGGCAGGTCTCGCCCGTGGGCCTCGAACCATTCGAGTACCGGCCCGCTCTCGACCAACGAGTTCCTCTCGATCACCGGGCTCACCCTAACGAACCGGTCCTGGTCCGACCTGACAATTGGGCCGGCGGCGCGGCTGGGCACGTCTAGCGTTGGGTCGGTGTTCGTGCCCTCCCCCACCGATGCCCTCGTCGACCGGCTCTCGTCATTCCGAGAGGACACGCCTGCCGTCGACACCCTCATCCATTTCAACAACGCCGGGGCGTCGCTTCCGCCCCGACCGGTGGTCGACGCCGTCATCCATCACCTGCAGCTCGAGGCCCAGGTCGGAGGGTACGAAGCGGCTGCGCTGGCCACCGAGGCCGAAGCCGGCGTGTACCGGTCCGCCGCCGAACTCCTCAATTGCGAACCGACCGAGGTCGCGTTCAGTGTCAGCGCTTCCGATGCCTGGTGGCGCGCCTTCAGCGCGGTGCCCCTTCGATCGGGTGACCGCGTACTCTGCGGCCGCAGCGAGTACATCTCGAACGCGTTCGGGCTCATCCAGGCACGCGACCGTGGCGTCTCCGTCGAGTTGATTCCCGACGACGACTTCGGCCAGATCGACCTCGACGCACTCGAGGCGAGCTTGGACGAGCGGGTGAAGTTGGTCGCACTCACGCACGTACCGACGAGCTCCGGCCTCGTCAACCCGGCCGAAGCGGTTGGGCGATTGGCCAAGAACGTGGGGGCTCTGTATCTCCTCGACGCCTGCCAGAGCGCCGGCCAGTTGCCTCTCGAGGTGCAGTCGATCGGCTGCGACTTCTTGTCGCTCACCGGACGTAAGTTCCTTCGGGTCCGCGCGGCACCGGCCTGCTGTTCGCCCGATCGACCGTCATGGAGCGGCTCGGCCCATCGCCGTTCATCGACGGCCGCTCGGCCCAGTGGACCTCACCCTGGGAGTACCGGCTCGATCCAACGGCGCGACGGTTCGAGCTGTTCGAGGTCAGCTACGCCGCCAAGTTCGGGCTGGGCGTCGCCATCGACTATGCGCTCGACGTCGGCCTCGAGGCCATCGATGCGAGAGTCACCCACCTGGCCGCCCTCCTGCGGACTGCGCTGGCCGACGAGCCCGGCGTCGAAGTGCACGACCAGGGGCAACGGCGATGCGGCATCGTCACCTTCAGCGTCGCCGGCGTCACCGCGACCCAGGTCGCCACGAGCTTGCGCGCAGCGCCGGATCAACACCTCGAGCGGGACCGCTTCTTCGGCCCAGTTCGACCTCGGCCTCCGCGGCGTACCCGAGATCGTGCGAGCGTCCGTGCACTACTACAACACCGAGGACGAGGTCGAGCGGTTCGTGGACGCCATCCGATCGATTTGATCCGGCTGATTTGATACAACCTCGACCTGTCGGGAACGGTGTGGCACAGGACCACTCGATACGAGGGAGCAGACAATGGAGACAAGTGTTGTTGAATACGAGGTCGACGGCATGAGGGCTGTCGGTCTTCTGGCCGTTCCCGAGGGTTCGGACAAGCGTCCGGGCGTTCTGGTTTCCCACGAAGGGCCAGGGCTCGGCAGGAATGTCAAGGACGTCACCATCCGCATCGCCGAAGAGCTCGGCTACGTCGCCTTTGCCCTCGACTACATCGGCAACGGCGAGATCCTGGCCGGTCTTCCCGAAGTGATGGCGCGACTCGGACCGCTGATGGGTGACCCCCTCAAGACACGAGCGCTCGGCCAAGCAGGCCTCGACGTCCTGACGGCGCATGAGCGGGTCGACGCTTCGCGGTTGGCCGCCATCGGATACTGCTTCGGCGGGACGATGTCGCTCGAGCTCGCCCGCGGCGGAGCAGACCTCAAGGCCGTCGTCGGCTTCCACTCCGGTCTCGCCACCACCCGCCCCCAGGACGCCGCCAACATCACGGCGAAGATCCTGGTGTGCATCGGCGCCGAAGACCCGCTCATCCCGGCTCAACAGCGGACCGACTTCGAGGTCGAGATGCGCGAGGCGGGCGTCGACTGGCGCATGAACCTCTACGGCGGCGCCGCCCACAGCTTCACCAACCCCGAGGCCGACTCGATGGGAGTACCCGGCATCGCCTACGACGAGAAGACCAACGTCCGGTCGTGGGCCGCCATGCTCGATCTGTTCGGGGAGACGCTGGCCTGAAGGCCGCCTGAACGCGTCTGATGCCCGAGCTGGGTGCTCGGGCATCAGGGTTGCGCTCGTGTGTGGTTCCCAATCGCTGGGGTCATGGGGCCCCGAATCAGGCGTCGACCATGTTGTCGTCTCCCCAGACGTCGACTTCTTCGACGTCGATCTCGGTCTCAGCGACCCACGAATCGTTGTCCTCGTAGGAAGAGGCATCGACCCAAGACGACTCCTCATGCCACACCGACAAGTCATTGTCCTCCACCTCGGTGTTGAACGAATCGACCGTCTTCTCCGAATACGTGTCGTTGTCCTCATAGGACTCCGTGTGCTCGGTCTGCGTCACCGTGTTGAAGCTGTCCTCCACCGACGCATCAGTGTTGAAGCTGTCCTCGATCGTCGAAGACTCGTCCTCGAACCCGAACTGCTGGTTGTCCTCACCAACCGCAACATTCACCGGACCCTCAGCATGATCCACATCCACCTCGACATCACCCGTCACGTCATTACCGTGACCCGTCACGATCGTCGCATCCTCACCAGCGTCCACATCGAACAACTGACCCGAACCCAGATTCACATTCTCACCATGCGCCGACGTCGCATCCCCACCGACCGCAAACGCATCGATCTCCGAGTCATTGACCTGCATGTTCCCGTCACCCAGGACCGAATCCTCCAGCGACACATCATCACCAGCAATGATCCCGGTATTGACCCCGGTGTTCACCGCACTGTCCTTCATGTCCCCATTCACCGCAACACCGCCACCCGACGCAATAACCGTGTCGGTATCGATGTCCTGATCGAACCAGATGTCTTCGCCCTTGATTTCGGTGATCGTGATGTTCTTCATTGTCCTACCCCTTCAGCGTGGTTGTTCAGTTTGGTTGTCTCGGCCGGTTGCCTCGATGACCACAACCTAAAACCAGAACCCCAACCCCGAATCGGGCCAAACCCCCATCCCCCACACCCCCCATAGGGGAACCCACACCCCCACCCGCCGGGATCAGGATCGTGCGGTCACGGCGGCCGCCGACTTCCGATGCGCCAGCACCAGCACGATCACCAGGAAGGCGACGACGTTGATCGATGCCAGCATCGCCATGCGATACCAGACGTTGAGCGTGTCACTACCCGCCTGGATGCCGTGAACGGTGGCGAAGACGAACAAGCCGAAACTCGAGCGGTGTACCTGCCTCCAGAGTTGGCGGGGCAACCGTTTCATCAACAATGACGTCAGCTCGACGGCCACGAGCAGGTAGAACGCGATGATGCCCCACGCCACCGGGCCGGGCTTCCAGCTCGAAGCAAAGGGAACCAGCACCTCGACCCAACCGAAGGACACGTAGCTGTCGGCGACCAGACCGGCGATGTGCACCAGGGTGAAGACAACCGAGAGCCCGCCGAGAAACCGGTGCAGATCGAGGAGGCGGGCGGGTTGGCTGGCCTTCGCAACGGCCTTGGTCGACAGGAACAGGCCCCAGCAAACCGACAGGGTCACCAACCCCCAGGCGACGATTCCGCCGGAACGGGCAACGAACCACCAGACTTGTTGATTCATGGGGACACCAGCCTTCATGCGGCCGCAGGCGAGGCAGCGGCGCGGGTATGACGTACCAGTCCATCGGCAGTGACGATCAGTCCTGGAGCGTCGAGGGACGTCAACACTTCGAGGGCCGTCACCGATCCGGCCATCACCGCAACCTTCGCTGCGACCTCAGCCCACCAAGTGACGCTGGAACAGGCGGTCGCAGACACGACATCGCTCTCGGCCGGGAGGCCGGTCGAGGGGTCGAGAAGGTGGTGCACCGACCGATCCTCGACGAGCCATTGGCGCTTGACGGTGCTGCTCGTCGCCACTGCGCCCTGGTCAGGCCGCACCTTGGCCACTTCTGAGTCGGCTGAGTGTGGATGTCTGACACCGATGACCCACGAGCCACCGGTCCACGGCCGGCCGACAACACGGAGATCTCCACCCAACTCGACCGACGACGTCGTCGCGCCCGATTCGACGAGGAACTCGGTCACGAGATCGACGGCCAGACCCTTGCCGATTCCTCCCGGATCGAAGGCCGCGCCGGCCGGCAGCACCACACCGTTGATCTCGGGGATCAACAGGATCGGGTCGGGACAGCCCGGCCGCGACTCGATCACTCCAGCCGTCGGTCCTGGGTCCTTCCACGACGACCGATACCCCAGCGTCCGCAGTTGCGACAGCATCAGCGGATTGAACCGTCCACCTGTGAGTTCCCGAGCCTCGGATGCTCGCATGACCAAGAGGTAGGTCTCGTTCGACACGGTCGAGAGGTGCCCGGCATTCCGGTTCAGCTGGCAGATCTCGCTCGACGGGAGAAACCGGCTCCACCGTTGCTCGAGGCCGTGCACCCGTCGCTGCGCCTCGTCCAGGACCCTCGGCTCGATCCCGACAGCGACGATGCGACACGGGCTGCCCATGGCGCGGAACGTCGCCGAGGTGACCTCAACCACTGGCCGCAGTCGTCGGCGGCGCAGTTGTGGGCGCGGCCGTCGCCGGTGGCGCCGTCACCGGAGGCGCAGTAGTAGGGGCGCGCCGTCGGTGGTACAGCAGGTGGTGCCGTCGCCGGCGGAGCTGCCGTGCCCGGTGCCGCTGTCGCTCCGGTCGCGGGCTTGATGGTGGGCGTCGTGCCGGCTGGAGCAGCAGTGGGAACGGGCGCGGGTGCTGCGCCTGCGGCCGTCGAGGTCGCTGACGGGTCGGCCGCCGCGGTCGAATCTGCGGGAGCAACAGGAGCGGTCGCCAATGGGTCGCCGGGCGCGATCCCTGGGTCGACGCTCGAGGTCCCGACATCGAAGTTGACCCCGGGAGCAGCGGGATTGCTCAGTTGCGGTGCCTCGGTCTCGCCGGATTCGGCAGGTGCGGCACCGGCATCGGTCGTTGCCGTCAACGGGCCCATCGCGACCACCATCGCCGCAAAGGAGACGGCCGACGCCCCGGCAGTAGCCAGGCGGGTCGTCGACGGGAGCCGCACCCGGCGAGTGGGCGTCGTCTGCTGGACGGGGCCCGTGGGCCCGGCAGCAGGGAGTTCGACCGTCGAGTCCGCCCGCTCGGCCCGGCGGGCGGCCAAGGCAGCCAGTCGATCGTTCTGTGTCGGCTCAGTCATGTCAACGCTCCAGTTGTTCGTTCAGCTGGCCGTTTCGACGAGTCAGCGTCCACTTGGCCTCGTCCTCGCCCCCGGTCACGTTCTTGAACTTCAGTTCGATCCGGGCCGCCGAGTCGGTTTCGACGTCGACTTCCCACCCTGGCACCAGTTCTGCAGAGTCGTAGTCCAGCGCCTGGCCCTGGTGGTACAGCACCACGACCACACCGATGCCCTCGATGGTGTACCGCAGCCGCTGGGTGACGATCGTGGACGGGGTCGTGGGCAGGGTGGTCGACGGCGCGGTCGTCGTCGGCGGGGCAGTCGTCGGAGCGCCGGTCGGGCGTGGCACGGTACTTTCGGCCGGAGTGGCCGGCGGCGCAGTTCCGGCCGGCACCGCAGGCGGCAGACCAGCCGGGGCGGGGGCCGGCGGTGCCGCGGCGGTGCCCGAGATCGGGAGTGCGTTCGCCGCCGGAAGGGCTTCGTCGGCCTCGGGTGCGACTGCGGCCAGAACCGAAGGAATGGCGTCGGTCGTCGGAGCGGCGGTGGCCGCCGCCTCGGCTGCGTCGTCGCTGCCGCCCGCCAACGGCACCAGCGGACCGATCGACAGCACGCTCAGGTTGAGCCCGATGGCGCTACCGACCACGGCCATCAGCAACGAGCTGGATTTCAGCGATGGGGCGCGACGATCGGCCGCGTTCGCAATCCTCGTCATCTGTGAACTCTCCGTTCTGGTGGCCCGACTTCGGACCCGCGAAGCATCGGCAAATGTCCGCACAATCTTGAGCAGGCAGATATCCATCGCGAGTTGCCCCCGCCATCGCAAGCCGGTCTGGCATTCCCGTACGATTCAGGGATGACCACCCCCGATCTCCAAGATGCCGCATCGGCCATCGAGCTGGCTGCCGGCGTCATCCGAAAGGCAACGCTCCGGTTGGCCGAGACCAGTTCGGTCGACGCCGACCAGGTCCTGGCCTACGACGTGGCCCACGCTGCGGCCGCCATCGAGACCGCCCGTTCGATGCTCGACTACGGCGCCAAGGGTCAGCTGGAAGGCCAGCTCACCTGCATCTTCGTCGCTGACGCGGTCGCCGATCTCGGAGCCAAGATCTGGGGCAGAGAACGTCACTGGAACGTGGCGCCAAATGCGCTCGACGGCGCCCGCGAGTTCGTGAGCACCTGGCGAGACCCGGCCCTCTTGGCCGACCTTGCCTTCAACGACGGTCCCCGTCACCTCGACCAGGAGTTCGAACTCGCTCAGGACACCTTCCGCCGCTTCGGGGCCGAAGTCATCGCGCCCCACGCCGAGCACATCCACCGCCACAACGCCGACATCCCCGAAGAGATCATCAGTGGCCTGGCCGACATGGGTGTGTTCGGCCTGTCCATCCCCGAGGAATACGGGGGGTTCGCCACTGGTGGAGAGTCCGACTACTACGGCATGGTCATCGCCACCGAAGAACTGAGCAGGGCGTCGCTCGGCGCCGGCGGTTCGCTCATCACCCGCCCCGAGATCCTTGCCCGCGCGCTCGAAGCGGGCGGCACCGAAGCGCAGAAGCAGGTGTGGCTGCCGAAGCTCGCCATGGGTGAGATCATGGCGGCCGTTGCCGTCACCGAACCCGACTTCGGCTCCGATGTTGCCGGCGTCAAGGTCACCGCAACCCGCGGCGAGATCGAAGGCGCCGAGGGCTGGCTGGTCAACGGGGTCAAGACGTGGTGCACCTTCGCCGGCCGAGCCGACGTCCTCATGCTTCTGGCCAGAACCAACCCCGACCGCAGCCTCGGGCACCGCGGCCTGTCGATCCTCATTGTCCCCAAGGAGCGGGGCGACGGCCATGGCTTCGTCGAGGTCCAGCCCGGCGGCGGGAAGCTCGAGGCGCGCCCCATCGACACCATCGGCTACCGCGGAATGCACTCCTACGAGATCGCCTTCGACAACTTCTTCGTCCCGCTCGACAACCTCATCGGAGGTCCCGAGGGAGAAGGGCGCGGCTTCTACTATCAGATGGCTGGGTTCGAGAACGGGCGACTGCAGACCGCGGCCCGAGCGGTCGGCGTCATGCAGGCGGCGTACGAATCGGCCAAGGAATACGCCGAGAACCGAGTCGTGTTCGGCCAACCCATCGCCGAGTACCAGCTGACCCGGGCCAAGCTCACCCGGATGGCAGCCATCATCCAAGCGTCCCGCCAGTTCTCCTATTCGGTCGGCCGCATGATGGCCAAGGGCGAGGGGAAGATGGAGGCCTCCATGGTGAAGGCGTTCGTCTGCAAGGCGGCCGAGTGGGTCACGCGTGAGGCGATGCAGATCCACGGGGGGATGGGCTACGCGGAGGAGTACACCGTGAGCCGCTACTTCGTCGACGCCCGCGTGCTTTCGATCTTCGAGGGGGCCGACGAGACACTGTGCCTGAAGGTGATTGCTCGAACGCTCGTCAGCAACGCCCAGGCAGGCGCCTGAGAACGCTGCATTGTCCGGCGCTCGTGCCCAGGGGATGGGGGATCCGACTCACGTCGGGTCTCCCTCGCTCCAACCTGTGGGTACTCGCCACACCAGATAAGCGGTGCCGATGACGCCCAACAGCGCGGTCCCGAGACCGATGAGCGGGCGCTCTCTGGTCACGGTGACACTGATGACGATGGCGGTCCACATCATGGCGATCGCAACGACCTTGTTCTTGCGTGACATGCCGTAGCCGGCGCGGTAGTTGCGGACGAGTGGACCGATTTTGGGGAGATCGAGCACCCATTGTTCGAGGCGCGGACTCGAACGGGCAAAGCACCAGGCCGCGAGCACGAAGAACCCCGTCGTCGGCAATCCGGGAACGACGATTCCGACCGTTCCGACGCCCACGGCAACTCCACCAGAACTCACCCAGAGCACACGGGCCACTGTGGTCGGCGGAGGCCTCGTCGATCCGTCTGCAGTCGGCTCGTCATCGGCCGACGATCGGCGCCTCCGAATCACCGCATCGTTGCTTCGAACCACTGCGTCGAACCGCTGTGGAGAACGATTGCGTCGGCCCATCGCCGCGGAGCGTAGCGCTGGACTCCCGTCCGGCGACAGGGACGTTGGTCACCCGGCGTGTCGCTGTGGTTCGCAATCACGGCGGTTTCGGGCGAACATGTCGAGATGACCGAACGATTGCCAGCTCTTTCCCTTGCCGCCGTTGCCGGCCGCCGCCAAGCCACCGTCGAACTCGCCACCGAGATCGAGCGCCGGGGCTTCTCCGGCATCTACTGCCCGAGCATGGGTGACGCCATGGGACTGTGCCTCAGCATCGCGCACGCCACCAAGACCCTCCATTTCGGTACCTCGGTCCAGCCCATCTATCTGCAGCATCCGACGACGCTCGCCAACCAAGCTGCGTACATCCACGAGATCGCCGATGGCCGCTTCCATCTCGGCGTCGGCGTCACCCACGGTCCCGTCATCAAGCGTCTCGGCGTCGAAACAGGCAAGCCCCTGTCCGATATTCGCGAGTACGTCACATCGATGAAGGCCGTCGCCGAGCCCCAGGGTGGCCTTCCTCCCATCACGCTGGCCACGTTGCGTGACAAGATGGTCGAACTTTCGGTCGAGATCGGCGACGGCGCCGTGTGGGCCAACGCCTCTCGCTCCCGAATGGAACACTCCCTCGGCCTGATCCCCGACGATCGCAAGGCCGCCGGCTTCTACATCGGCAACATGATTCCGACGGTCATCGACGATGACATCACGGCGGCCCGCAACCGGAACCGCAAGACGCTCCAGGGCTACGTGTCGCTCCCGAACTACCGCAATTACTGGAAGGCGGCCGGGTACGAGGAAGAAATGCAGGCGGTCGAGGTCGCAGTTGCGGCCAAGGACAACGAGGGGCTCATGAAGGCCATGACCGACACCTGGCTCGACGACTGCACCCTCAGCGGCCCCGCCGGTCGCATCCGCGACGAGGTCGAGGCCTGGTTCGATGCCGGCGTCACCACCCCCATCCTCGTCCCCTCGTCCGCCAGCGGCGGCCAGCTCAAGGCCTTCGACGAAATGTTCGCCCTCTACGCCAACTGATCCCCCCACCCCGTTCTGCAAGGCCGTAACCCCACCCCGTCTCGAACCTCCGGCTCCAGGCGTCGGTTTCCGACGCCTGGAGCCGGAGGTTCGGGGGTGTGACGCCTGGAGCCGGAGGTTGGCGGGCGAAGTGAGCGCCAGTCGTCCGCTGATGACTGTCACAGTGGGTGTTCAGAATCGGTCGATGCCCGATCAAGGAACACACACCGTTCTGGCCGTTGCCGCGCGAAGTGCGGGCATCTGCCGCCGAGCGGAACTGCTCGAAGCCGGATTGTCGCCGTCGGCCATCGATCGGAAGGTTCGGTCGGGCCTGCTCGTCAACGTGAGCAGCGGCGTCTACTTGGTGACAACGCTCGCCACTGCCGACACGCCGCTCTTTCGCGCACTGAAGGGAGTTCCAGGAAGCGTGATCTCGCGACGATCCGCCGCAATCGTGCACGCCTTCGAGCTTCCCCCACCGTCCGACGGCCTGGTCCATGTCACCGCCAATGCGGGCCGGGGGCAACACCTCTCGGGAGTCAACGTGCACGAGACCCGTTGGCTCCCGAAGGCCGACATCCAGCTCGTCGAACCGGGGCTCGTCGTCACCTCGCCGGCGCGTACGATCATCGACCTCGCGGCCGAGCTACGGGCCGCTCGGCTACGGCACCTGATCCAGCGCCAAGTTGTCGCCCAGACACCCAGCGCGCCGGAACTCCACGCGTGCTTCGTTGCGACCGCCCGTCGAGGCCGCAAGGGCATCGCCATCGTGCGCAAGCTGCTCGTCCAGCTCTTCGACGCGCAACCGCTTCCCGAATCCGAGCTCGAACTCCGTGTCATGATGGGTCTGCGGACCGAGGGGATCCTTGATCTCCTGACGCAGGTCCGGCCGCCGTGGTTCGATGGTGTCCGCGGGATCGTCGACTTCGCCCACCACCCCTCCAAGGTGATCATCGAGGCCGACGGCCGCCGTTGGCACGCCACCGAGCAGGCAATGGCCGATGACCGTCGACGAGATCGACTGGCTTCATCGCAGGGATGGGTTGTCTTGCGGGTCTCGTGGACCGAAGTCGTGGAACGTCCAGCGGCCACGTTCTCGGAGCTGGCCGCTGTGATCCGCGCCCGCGCCGAGTCGGCCGCAGCCTGATCTGTCCCCATTGCGCCCGGTGCGGCACCGCTCGCCGGCCTCAACCTCCGGCTCCAGGCGTCGCCGCCGTCGAACCTCCGGCTACAGGCGTCGGTTTCCGACGCTTGCAGCCGGAGGTTCGACGGGGGCGGGGTGGGATGAGCCGGTGTGGGGTGGAGGGGGCGGGGGGGTTCTAGATGCCGAGTTGGCGGGAGGCGAGGTCGCGCATGATCTCCTCGGATCCGCCGCCGATGGCTTGCACCCGGACTTCCCGGTAGAGGCGTTCGACGGTGTCGCCGCGGAGGTAGCTGGCGCCACCGAGGATCTGGGCGGCTTCGCGGGCGCAGAGCTCGTAGGTGATGGTGGCGCCGACCTTGGCTTCGGCGATCTCGGCCACGGGGTCATCGCCCTGGTTGAGGCGCCACGCCAGCAGCTCGAGCCAGGCGTGGTGGGCGTTGATGGCGCGGTCCATCTCGACCAGCTTGTGGCGGATCACCTGATGATCGGCCAGACGCTTGCCGAACGTCTGCCGTTCACGGGCCCAGGCGAGGGCTTCGTGTAGCAGACCCGGGAGAAGGCAACCGACTGGACCGCCAGGTCCATGCGTTCGGCATTGAAGTTGTTCACGATCATCCCGAACCCGGCGTTCTCCTGACCGAGCAGGTAGCGGGCCGGCACCCGGACGTCGTCGAAATAGAGGGTCGCCGTGTCGGAGGCGAGCCAGCCCATCTTGTCGAGCTTCGTGCGTCCGACCCCCGGGAGATCGGCGGGGATCACCAACATCGAGATTCCCGCAGGGCCCTCGCTGCCGGTTCGGACCGCCGCGGTGAAGTAGTCGGCCCGCATACCCGAGGTGATGAAGGTCTTGGATCCGTTGACCACGAAGTCGCCGCCGTCACGGCGCGCCGTGGTGCGGATGCGGGCCACATCGGAACCCCCGGACGGCTCGGTGATGGCGAGAGCCGCGATCTTCTCGCCGACCTGGCAGGGGGCGATGACCTCGGCCTTGATCTCGTCGGTACCGAACTTCTGAACCGGGGGCAGGCCGATGTAATTCGAGAACAAGGCGGCGACCACGCCACCGGACCCCGACATCGACAGCTCCCACATCAGCACGAGCCGCATCAGGGCATCACGCTGGCCGTGGCCGCCGTACTCGGCGTCGAAGCCATCGCCGAACAGGCCGATGGCACCAGCCTTGTTGTAAAGGTCGCGCGGGACCTCGCCGGCGAGATCCCACTCGTGGACGTTGGGCGTGATCTCCTTGGCGGTGAACTGGCGAACGATCTCGCCGTAGGCGCGGTGGTCTTCGTTGTAGAAGGGCGATGAGGCCTGGGTCATGACCCAATCATGCCAGCTCGCGCAACAACTCCTGTGCGATCGGGCAGTCCGGAGGCCGGAGTTCGGCGACCAACTGGACCCCTGCCGGCGAGACGACCCGGTCGACCAGGCCGAGCGAGAGCACCTCGTGCGGCGCCAGGAATGCGGGCAGGTCGGTGTTGGCCGTACGTTCGACAATCGCCTGCCAGTACACCTCCGGGAGCTGGCGGCCGGCACCAGCGACCAGCCAGACCGGTACGTTGGCGACCTTGGCCACTGCGGCCGCGGCCACACTGCCCACATCGACCAGCGCGGCGGCCGGACCGAGAGCGGCTGCCTCCAGCAGAATCAGCGACGACTCCTCGACCGCGCCGACGACGTGCGCCGGGTCGACGGCCTCGACGACGACGTCAGCCCGCTCGAGCCGTCGGACGACCGAATGGCCCTGCCCTTCGACATCGAGCACCAGCACCGAGACATCACCCCGCCTGGGCAACGCACCCACGATCAGATCCGGCCATCCCGAAATGAGGACTCGGGCCGAGTCGGGGATCTCGTGGGACAGTGTGCGGGAGGTTGGATCGGCGTTGAGTTCCGAGACGAGCAGGCGGGCCTCGGCCCGAGCATCACCCGACGTCACCATCCGGGCCGACATCCACCACAACGGGCCGACCTCAGGCTGACGGGTGAGCAGGCGCCGGCACGCCGTGACCAGCCCCGCGGGGTCCCGGCCGAAGACGCCGAGGGCCGACGCGGCCTCTTGCACGAGGAGCGAGGCGTCGGCTCCCGAGGCCCTGGCCACGTAACGAAGCTGCTCGATCGGATGCACCCCCGCACCCTACCGCCCGCATCGATGCCAGACCTTTCGTGGGCGAGGTCGACCCCCCGGCTGCGGTCCGTCGGGGTGACGCTGCGTGACATTCGGCAGAACTTCTCCCGAAAGTTCGGAGTCTGGTCTTGGTTGCGCTAGATTCGCCGCCCGTGGCTGAAGTATCCAGCGACAATCCGCTCAACACCTTGATCCTCGACTCGATCCAGGGGAAGGGGTACCCAGTCCGTGACTGGTTGACCTCGTATCCGCTGCTCATGGTCGCTCTCGACCCGTACACGCACGAAAGTGCGTGGATCCTCGAGACGGCGAGTCAGTTCCTCCATCACTACACCCCAGCCGACATCCGAGTCGCCTGGCTGGTCGCTGCCGACGACGCCGGTTGCCGAGCGTTCCTCGGCCCCTGGGCCGACAAGTACCTCACCTTTGCCGACCCGGACCGAACCGCCATCCTGGGTCTCGGCCTCCAGACCCTGCCCGTCGCTCGTGCATGTCCGAAACGATGGTTTCATCCAGGTGGCAAGCGGCTGGGACCCAACGGCGTGGCGAGCCGTGGCCGAAGTGCTTTCGACCCACCTTTCCTGGACCCGGCCCATGATCCCCAAACCGGGTGATCCCGTCCCCTACCAGGGCACTCCCGCCGCCGGCTGACCAGCGCCGGCCCGTATGCTCTGCCGATGGCAGAGCGGCGTTTGAACCGAATGATCCGCCAGGTCCGCCGTTGGCGTTCCAGCGACCGGCGTGGCGACGATCTCAACCTGTCGCCCGAACTTCCCGACGCTGATCTGCGGCGGCTCCGTCGTCTCATCGATGAGTGCATCGACGGTCGAGGCGGCGAAGTTGCTGCCCGACGGCGAGCCACTGCAGTCGGCGCTTCCTTCCTCGACCTCAATGCCGTCGGTCGACGCCGGTTCTTCGACCTGCTTGCGAACGACTACGACCATGACGATCACGCCGTCGACCAAGCCATCGCTGCCGTGGTCCGGGCGGTCGACCTCGACGAGCGGCGTCAGGCCGAGAACCGGCTCAAGACGACGCTGGAACCCCGACGGGGCCGACTTCTCCGTCGGTTCGTCGGCATCGACGGCGGTCTCCCGTTCCTCATCGATCTACGCGAAGAACTCCTGCCACTCCGCAAGGACAGTTCGGCCCTGGCGTCGCTCGACGACGACCTTCGCATCATCCTCACCTCGTGGTTCGATGTCGCCTTGCTGCGCCTCGAGCGGCTCGACTGGAACAGCCCGGCGGCCGTTCTCGAGAAACTCATCGAGTACGAGGCCGTCCACGCCATCGAGTCCTGGGACGACCTTCGCGGACGTCTTGCGTCAGGGCGCCGGTGCTATGCGTTCTTCCACCCCAGCATGCTCGGCGAGCCGCTCATCTTCGTCGAGGTCGCCCTGACCCGAGGCATCAGCCGCGACCTCCCACCACTGCTCGACCATTCGCTCGATCGGCTCGACCCGACCCAGGCCGATACCGCGATCTTCTATTCGATCTCCAACTGCCACCAGGGACTCACCGGCGTACCGCTCGGCGACCTCCTGATCAAACAGGTCGTCCAGCAACTCAGCGCCGAGCTGCCGAACCTGACCACGTTCTCGACCCTGTCGCCCATCCCAGGCTTCCGCAGCTGGCTCGACAAGCATCTGGGCGACCCGGACCTGCTCACCGAGCCGGAGCGGGCCGCTCCTCTCGGCGGGCGCACCGGCCCTGGCAGCCGACGCGTTCGCCGCGTTGCTGAAACAACCGCTCCCGCAAGCCGCGGCGCTGGTCGACCCGGCGCGCGCCGCCCTCCTCCGCCTCGCCGCTCGTTATCTCACCGTCGAACGACGCGAAGACCGGGCCCTCGACCCGGTGGCCAACTTCCATCTGTCCAACGGCTCCCGGGTCGAGCGCATCAACTGGTGGGCCAATCCGAGCGCTGCCGGATGGCAGCAGTCGTTCGGCCTGATGGTCAACTACCGCTACCGACCCGAATGGATCGAAGCGAACCACGACGCCTACGAGTCCGAAGGTGTCATCATGACCTCGCCCGAAGTGGCCAAACTCCTCGGCGCCTGACCCGCCGGCCCTGCCTCGGTCCATCTCGCCCACTTCGCCCCGACCGCCGGAGGAATTCCATGGCCACCTCATTCGACCCCCAGAACGCCCCTCCCGACGTTGCCTCCTTCCTGACCGAGCGGCATCTGAGCACGCTGACCACCACCGACCCGGCCGGCGACCTACAGGTCACCCCGGTCGGGACCACCTTTGATCCCGAACGGGGTCTCTTGAGGGTCATCACCTGGGCCACCTCACGCAAGGCGCGCAACGTCGCGGCCCGCCCCGGCCAACGAGTAGCCGTCTGCCAGGTCGACGGCGGACGGTGGCTGACGCTCTACGGCCGGGCCACGGTCACGGCCGAACCCGATGCCGTGAGCGAAGGCGTCCGGCGATACGCCGAGCGGTATCGCCAACCCAAGGTCCGACCGGATCGTGTGGTCATCGAAATCGAGGTCGACCGCATCGTCGGGCGGGCGTGATTGCTGCTCCCACCGTCTGTTTGGGTGAAGTTACCCGGCAGTCAAGACTAAAGAGTCACCCGTGACGTACCGTTGCTCTTGGGTCGCTCAACGACGCGTGACCCAAGGAGACCAGACATCATGCAGAACCCCATCGACCCAGCCCGATTGCTCGGTCGTCATTCCACGGTGAAGACCCATACCGGCACCTTCGAGGGCACCATCCTCGCCGCCGGCACCCGTGGCGTTTCCCTCTCTTCGGAAACCGGCGTGCTTCGCTTCACACCAGGGGAGCTGGTGTCGATCACCTGCTAGAGGGAGATTTACCCGCCTCCGAGGGCTCTAGATCCGGCGGGAATCGCCGATAGAAGAGCATGATCTTCAAGCGGCGCTCCGGCCCATCGACTCCCTCGGTCCGACGATCCGATGACCTCACGGACGGGCCGGCCACCTCCTCCGCGACGCCTCGCACCTCGACCTTCCCCACCTCGACCTCTCCCACCTCGACCACGGACACCGGCCTGTCGGCGCTCGTCGAAGCGTGTCGCCGAATCTCCGCCGAACGCCAGGTTGCCGACATCCAGCGACTCGCCGTACGCGAGGCGATCGCCCTCACCTCCGCCGAGGTCGGGGCCTTTCTCGCGTGCGAGTCGGGCGACGATGCCGGCAACCGCTTCGCCTTCCTCAGCCATCCCCAGCTCTTCGCCGCCAGCGAGGTGTCGGGCCCCACGTTCCTGAACGCGGTCAACGAGCGCACTGCCCTTTGTGCCGTGCTGGTCGACGAACCGGGCATCGCCGTTTCGCCGGTAGCGGTCGCCGCGGTTCCTGCGATCGCCAGCGGGCGAATGATCGGCATGATCGTCGTCGTCCGCAGCGCTGACGAGCCCTTCGGCAACACCGAGCTGGAGACGTTGAACCTCTTGGCCCCTGTTGCCGGCTCGGCGCTCGCCAACGCAGAGCCGGCGAACCAGGACGAGATCGACTCGCTGACCCGGTTGGCCAACCGACGCCGGATGGACCGCGACTTCATCGACCTGTCCCGCGATGGCCAGGTGGGCATTGCCTCGATCCAGGTCGATCGCTTCGCCAGTCTGGTCCAACATCACGGGACCGCTGCGACCGACGAGCTGCTGCGCCAGATTGCGTTGACCGTGACCGGCAACATCCGTCCGTCCGATGTGGCGTACCGATCGGGCGACGCCGAGTTCGTCATCCTCCTGCCTCAGACCGAGAAGAAGGAAGCAGCCTGGGTGGCTGAGCGGGTCCGCCAAGCGATCACTGCGGTGACGATTCACGGTCTGACCCAGAGCGAACACGCAACGGCGTCGATCGGGGTGACCGCCGGAGAACACGACGACCCGCAGGAACTGGCCGAACGAGCCCGTTCTGCCATGTTCGAGGCTGAGGAGCTCGGCTGCAACCGGGTGGTGCTCGACGGCGCGGTCTGACGGCCGACCAACCTGACCGTCGACCAGTCTGACAGTCGCCCGGTGGTGTCCTATGGTCGGGGGATGGGTCTACGAGGCGCTGCGCACATTGCCGGGGTGTATGAACATCCCGGCCGACATCTTCCCGATCTGACCGTGGCTCAGATCCACGCAGAGGTGGCTGCTGGTGCCCTCGCCGACGCGGGGCTCACGTTCAGCGACGTCGACGGGTACTACTGCGCCGGTGACGCCCCGGGGTTCGGCGGGTTGTCGATGGCCGACTATCTCGGTCTCACCTGCCGGAACATCGATTCGACCGAGACCGGCGGCTCGTCGTATCTCATCCATGTCCAGCACGCCGCCCAGGCGATCGCGGCCGGCCACTGCAACGTGGCGCTGATCACCTTGGCCGGCAAGCCTCGCACCGGCGGAGCAGGACCCGGCGGAAGCATCAGCCAATCGGCTCCCGAGTCGGGCTTCGAGAACCTGTTCGGCCTCAACGTCGTCGTGGGCTACGCCCTCGCCGCTCAGCGACACATGTACGAGTTCGGCACCACCAGCGCCCAGCTGGCCGAGATCAAAGTTGCGGCATCGCAACATGCGTCGCACAACCCGCACGCCTTCCTCCCCGACGCAGTCACCATCGACGAAGTCCTCGACTCGCCGATGATCGCCCGCCCCCTCCACCGGCTCGACTCCTGCGTCATCACCGACGGTGGCGGAGCCTTGGTGGTGGTCAGCCCTGAAGTTGCGGCCACACTCCCCCGGCACACCATTCCGATCCTCGGTACTGGCACCGCGGTCAAACACAGCACTTCGGGCCGGATCGACCTGAGTCACACCGGCGCCTCGGTGTCCGGGCCGGCGGCGTTTGCCGAAGCCGGTGTCACCCCGGCGGACATCGACTACGCCTCGATCTACGACAGCTTCACCATCACGGTGCTCATCACCATCGAAGACCTCGGGTTCTGTGCCAAGGGCGAGGGTGGTCGCTTCGTCGCCGATGGCGGACTCCTGGCCCCGTTCGGGCGGCTGCCGTTCAACACCGACGGCGGCGGGCTGTGCAACAACCACCCAGCAAACCGGGGCGGCATGACCAAGGTCATCGAGGCCGTTCGTCAACTTCGGGGCGAAGCGGCAGCCGCTGTACAGGTCCCGGACTGCGAGCTGGCCCTGGCCCACGGCACCGGCGGGAGTCTGGCGACCCGTATGGGAAGCGCCACCCTCGTTCTCGGCCGCGAACTCTGAGCTCCGTCACGAAAGGCCTGCACCCATGCGTCAGCTCCCGACCCCGAATCCGCCGGTCTCCTCCGACAGCCTCCCCTTCTGGGATGGTTCGACGGAGGGCAAGCTCGTGCTCCCCCGCTGCAACGGATGCGACGAGGTCATCTGGTATCCACGGCACTTCTGCCCAGAGTGCGGAGGAACCGACGTCTCTTGGTTCGAAGCCTCAGGCGAGGGGTCGATCTACAGCTTCACGGTCGTCGAGCGCGGGCAGGGCCGGTGGGGCGAGCATGCACCGTACGTCCTGGCGTACGTCGAGCTCGCCGAAGGCCCCCGGGTCCTGACCAACATCATCGACACCGACCCGGATGGGCTCGCCATCGGCGACACCGTGCACGCGTCGTTCGATCAGGCCGAAGACGGGCGAGGGGTTCTCCGCTTCACGGTCCGGTAGTTGTGTGCTCAGTCGAGGGCGTCTACCGGGTCGTCGAACGGCCCGGCCGTGGCGATCCAGCCCAACCGGTCGTCGCTGTCGAAACGCCACCAGAGGTGTTGAGGGTCGAGGCGAAGCTGCACCCGACCTGCGGTCAACGTGTTGCTGGACCTTCTGGCCGAGCCCAAGGCCAACTGGCCGTCCTCCAGAGCCCCATCGTCGGGTTGCCAACGCTCGTCGTGGATCCACAGCCCGGCCGCCGCCCCGAGCCGCCAGGCCACCGCCCGACGCTCCAGCTCATCTCGATCGAGCGAGGCCGCTCTTGCCAAGTGGTCGAGCAGCGTCGGGCGAGGCCGCCACCCGTCGGACGATGTCGACATCAGGCGGCGCGTGGAGACCCGACGATCCTTCGCCGATGAGCAGTGCCATGGCTCTGGCTGCTCCGTCGGCGACCAACTCGACCAGGTCGGCCAACTCGATGCCCGAGTCGACCGGTGGAGCGATGGGTAGCGTCGCCGGCTTCACCAGACGCCACGGCGTGGGGAGCGGCCGCGGGAACGGGCCGCGGCTTCCGTCGTAGTCGGGGGTGATGCCCAGATCGGGGCCTCGTGGTTGATAGGACTCGGGGCCGGCGGATGCGACCAGGCCCCGAGCGGCCCGGATCGGCTCGACCAGATCTTGGCGGCTCTGCCCGCGGAGTAGCAGCACGACATTCGGGTCGGCCGTCATCACCTGGCCGAGCTCGAGCATGACTGCCCACACGTGGGCGCATGGCTGTTCCCAGCTCTCACAGGAGCAGTGATAGCTGAACTCTCGGTCGGTCGGCAGGACCTGCGGGAACGATTCGGCCCGGGGATCCTCGGTCAGCCAGTTGATCTCGACGGGGAGTTCACCCGTGATGAGCGCTGCTGCGAGACGGGGTCGTTCGATGACGCGCTCGACCAGTCGCTGCCACGCCTCAGCGGGCAGCGGTCGGATGGCGATGACCGCCGTGACGTCGGTTCGACGATCGATGAACCGAGCAGACGCCGAGCCGGGAAGGAGCTCGAGGTCAGGCTTGGTCTTGCGGTGGAGCTTGACCCCGTCCTCGTACTGGGCGTAGGTGTGCGTCAGGCTTCCGAGGGATCCGATCCAGGTCTCGGACCAACTCATCGAACCGCCTCGGACTCGAGGTTGGGCAGCTCGAGATCGGGCAGCTCGACTTCGGGCAGCTCGACTTCGGGCAGTTCGAGATCGGGCAGTTCGAGATCGGGCAGTTCGACCCCCTCGAGGCGAACCAGGTCTTCCAGTTGCTGGTTGTCGAGCGAGGAGATCCAACTCTCTCCTCCACCGACGACCCGGTCGGCCAACCGCCGCTTCTGCTTGAGGAGTTCGGCGACCCGGTCCTCGACCGTTCCTTCGGTGATGATGCGGTGCACCGTCACCGGTCGGTCCTGGCCGATGCGGTAGGCGCGGTCGGTGGCCTGGTCTTCGACCGCTGGGTTCCACCACCGGTCGTAGTGGATCACCTGCGTGGCGCGGGTGAGATTCAGCCCGGTGCCGCCGGCCTTGAGCGACAGCAGGAGTACCGGCAACTCGCCGGCCTGGAACCGGTCGACCAAGGCCTGACGGGCGGGGATGGCGAGTCCTCCGTGCAGCAACGCAACCTCGAAGCCTCGGTCGGTGAGATGACGAACCAGCAGTTCGCCCATGGCGACGTACTGCGAGAACACCAGAGTGGATTCGCCGGCTCGATGGGCGTTGTCGAGCAGATGATCGAGCGCGTCGAGCTTGCCCGATCGGCCGGCGAGCGGTCCGAGTTCCTTCAGGTACTGCGCCGGGTGGTTGGTGATCTGCTTCAAGGCGGTGAGGAGCTTGAGCACCATGCCGTGACGCTTGGCCCCATCGGTCATCTGCACCAGGCGGAGGATCTCGGTGACCGTGGCGTGGTAGAGCGAGATCTGTTCCCGGCTCAGTGGCACGACCACGTCGTGCTCGGTCTTGGCCGGAAGTTCGGGAGCGATGGACGGGTCGGACTTGACTCGGCGGAGCAGGAAGGGGGCCAGCAGGCGGTTGAGGGCCTCGGTGACCAGCGGGTTGTCGTCGCGTTCGATGGGCACCGCGACCTGGCGGCGGAACGACTCGAGCGAGCCCAGCAGTCCGGGCACCGACCAATCGATGATGGACCAGAGCTCGGTGAGTCGGTTCTCGACCGGTGTGCCCGACAGGGCGATGCGCGACCCCGCCGGAACCTTGCGCAGGGCGCGGGCCGTGCGGGAGCGGGGATTCTTCGCGTGCTGCGCCTCATCGGCGATGCACAGATCCCAGTCGACGGCAGCCAGGGCATCGACTTCGGAGCGAAGCACGCCGTAGGTGGTGATGACCAGCTCGTTCGGCGCCAAGTTCTCGAGCGAGCGGCCGGTGCCGTGGTAGCGACGAACCACTGCACCCGGGACGAACTTGGCCGCCTCACGTTGCCAGTTGGCCACCAAGGAGGTCGGGCAGACGACGAGGGTGCGACCCTGGCGGAGCTGGTGCAACGCCAAGACCTGCACCGTCTTGCCGAGCCCCATGTCATCGGCGAGACAGCCGCCGAGTCCCAGCTCGACCAGTCCGGCCATCCACGCAAGGCCTCGACGTTGGTAGGGACGGAGCTCGGCCTCGAGCCCGGGCGGTTCGGGGGCTTCTTCGCCGCTGACCAGCGCAGCCAAGCGGTCGATCAGGTCGGCGACGGTTCCCGCGGCGCGGACTTCGATGGTCTCGCCGCCGACGACCTCGGGCAGTCCCATCGACGGGCCGGCCGGATCGTCACCGAAGAGGCCACCGAGCTGGATCTCCTGACCCAGCAATGCGCCGAGTGACTCGCCAGGGGTGAGTTGGGGCGGTGGGGCAACCAGGTGCCTGCGGTCCTTGGCCGACAGTCGAATCCAGCGACCGCGGATCGGGATGATGGATCGCTTGGCGTCCGACAGGACCTCGAGCTCCTGCTTGGTGAGGGCAACCCCGTCGAGCAGAAACTCCCAATTGACCTCGACCAGTGCGTCGAAGCCGGCCACGTTGCCGAGCGAGCCGCTGGGCGCGTTGGTTCCGACCACGAGCCGGCGGGCGACCTGAGAGCGGGCGAGATCGCCGGCGAACCGGACGTCGATACCGACGGCGGCGAGCTCGTCGACCCGATCGAGGAACGCGTCGAGGCCATCGTCGTCGAGTTCGAGCTCTCGGGGACGATCGATCTCGAGCGTGGAGCGAGCACCGGGCAGATCTCGGCTGCTTGGCGAAGCGCGCTCAGGAAGTCGAGATCGAGCCGGTCGCCGAACTTGGTGAGCACCTCGTCCTCGATGCGCCACAGGTCGGCCGCGGCCACGCGCAACGACGGGTCACGAGTCGGACGGACACCGAACTGCACCCGCCACGACGAGAGGACCGCGCCTTCGATCGGCGGAAGAACGACCATGGCCAACTGGGCAGACCGGCAGAGCCGGCCTGCGAGGTCGGTGACCCACGGCCGCAGCTGGCGGACTCGGGTGGGTTGGAGGTCGGCGAACACGGGGCTGGCGGTGATCTTCGAGGAGGCCGGAGCCCGCAGGAGCCGATCGGCCACGGCATCCCAACAGGCTCGGATGGCGAACTCGGGGTGGGTGGGCAGGTGCCGAGCGGGACTGTCGGCGGCGGGCACGGCGTAGGCGACCCTGGGGAGTGCGTGGGCCATGGCCTCGACATAGTCGTACTGCTGGCCGTCGAGGGGATCGACCCGCCACGTGTCCCACCCCGCAGGGCTGACCCACGGCAAGACCCGGCCCTGGGCGATGAGGGTGAGTGCGGAGCGCACGACGGCCGCCCACGCCTTGACCGACTCGGTGACCGGCGCAGTTGCCGGCAGATCGGCGAAGAGATCGATGGCGTCGCGCATGGTGAGCCGGGCGACGGTGACCTTGCGTCTGCCCCCGCCGGTGATGAGGTCGGTCTTCGCGTACTTCCAGCCTTCGGGCGGTGCGAAGTCGAGCCAACGAGACTCCGAGCCGTTCCACAACGCGAAGTAGGACGCCCGTGGAGGGTCGACGGCGATGAACGTCGCGTCCCATTCCCGTTCGGGGAGTCTGGTCGGTGTTGGTCTGGATCCTGGCACGTTCGGGGTGAATGATGCCACGGGCACACTCTAGACAGATCGAGTGACATTGCGAACAGACGTTCGCAGGTCCTTGCGTTGGCGAGGGGTGGATTGGTTGCGTCCGACCCCGAGCCGCTAGACCGGAGCAATGACCGATCCCGCGCAACCCCGGTTCCTCGAGGGCATCCGAGTGCTCGACTTCACCCAGTACCTGGCTGGGCCGTCCAGCACCCGAATGATGGCAGAGCTCGGCGCCGAGATCATCAAGGTCGAACAGCCCCCGTTCGGTGACCCGATGCGCGGTCAGGCCCCGCGCCGCAACCGCCGCTCCGGTTCGTTCATCCAACAGAACCGGGGCAAGCTCGGTCTCTGCCTCGACCTCAGTCGACCCGAGGCCATCACCCTGGTCAAGGAACTCATCCCGAAGGTCGACGTGGTCGTCGAGAACTTCACGCCCGGGGTGATGGCCCGGCGTGGCCTTGACTACGAGTCACTGGCCGCGATCAATCCTGGCATCATCATGGCGTCGGTGTCCGGCTTCGGACAGACCGGCTCGTGGAGCGGACAGTCGAGCTTCGACTTCATCGCCCAGGCGTACGCCGGCATCATGCATGTCACCGGCGACCCGGAAGGACCGCCGATGTTCGTCGGTACCGGGATGGCCGACACCAACGCCGGCGTCCACGCATTCGCCGGCATCGGCTACGCCCTGTTCCAACGGTCGCGAACCGGCACCGGTTGCCACATCGACATCTCCATGGTCGATGCGCTCTTCCACATGCACGAGAACAACGTGCAGGCCCATTCCCTCACCGACGGCGAATACCAGCCGATGCGCCGCGGCCGCCACTACGACCCGGTGTCGCCCGCCGGTTCGTTCAAGGGCCCTGAAGGTTGGATCGTCGTGCTGTGCAGTGTCAACCAGATCGACAACCTGTGGAAAGCGCTCGGCCGACCCGACCTGGCCGAAGACCCGCGCTTCGCCAACAACACCCTCCGGATCGAGAACCGAGACGCGCTGACCGAGATCATCGAGGACTGGATGGCCCACTTCCCGACCAACCAGGCGGTGATGGACGCCCTCCTCGAGGCCCGAGTGCCGTGCGGGCCGGTCCTCAGCCCCGCCGATGCCATCGGGCACCCCTACTTCGTCGAGCGGGAGATGGTCCGCTTGATCGATGACCCCCACGCCGGTTCGTTCCACGCTCCCGGGTTCCCGATCAAGTTCTCCTCGACCCGGCCCGTCGACGACCTCGTCGCCCCGACGCTCGGGCAACACAACCGCAGCGTGCTCACCGAGCTGCTCGGCTACGACGACGCCGCGATCGACCAGTGGGAGGCCGACGGCCTCCTGGGGTCCAAGGACCGCTGAACCCGGTTCCGCCCCGACCGGATCGGCCGACGGTCAGACGAGCGCGGTCAGGATCGACGTCAGTTCGGTGGGGCGGGTGATCGGGATCAGATGACTGGTCTCGATCTCGTGATACGACCACCCGTCCGAGGTCTGGGCGTGCTTGGCTGCCGACCAGAACGCCGACTCGGGCGCTTCGGTCGGGTCGGCGGTGGCCTTGATGTAGGTACGGGTGAACGGCCAATCGTCGACCGGCCGGGACAACGACACCGGCTGGCGGAACGTACCGATGGGCTGCAACGAACGTCGCTCGTTGGCCCATTGGGTCTGCTCGGGGGTGTCCAGCTCTCGCGGGATGGCCGGGACCAACCACGATGTGCCGGGATCGAGACCCGGTTCGGGAAACGGCCGAGCGAAGAGCGACAAGATGTTCTGTCCGTCGGTCGGCACGAACGCGTCGAGGTACACCAGGTGCCGGACCCGGTCGCCGATGTGGTCGAGACAACCGGTGACCACCATGCCTCCGTACGAGAATCCCAACAGGACGATGTCGTCGAGGTCCTCGTAGCGCACCAGGTTGACCACGTCGGTGATGTGGGTGTCGAGGTCGACGTGGGGTCCCGTGAGGTGGGATCGTTCGCCGATACCGGTGAGGCTGGGGGTCAGGGCTTCGTGGCCGGCGACGAACAGCTGCCGCCTGACCTCACGGAACGAGTACGAGCCACCCCAGGCACCATGAACGAGCACGAACGAGGTCATCGGGCAGCAGCCTCCTGTGTAGCGGGAACGGTTGAAGATCGGGGATCGTCCGGCGCAGCTTCGCTCATCGGCGATGCGCCGCGCAACGGGACCGCCCGTAGTCGCCACGCAGCGAGGATCATCAGCCCGACCACCGGGATGGCGGCCAGGTAGACGAGTCGAACGCCTGCGGCCACCGAGGCCACGACGACGTCGTGGAGATCGGCGGGGAGGTCACGAATGGTCTCGGGGCTCCCGGTGAGTTCGGCGACATCGAGATCGGCGACCTGGTCCGCCGGAAGCCGATCGGCCAACTCGGATCGTAGGCGGGCCGCCAGCAGCGCCCCGAAGGCCGCAACGCCGAACGTCATGCCCAGCGTACGGAAGAACGCGTTGGCCGCGGTGGCGACGCCGAGGTCGGCGTAGCTGACGCCGTTCTGAATGGCGATGGAGAGCGGCGGCATCGTCATGCCGATGCCGATGCCGTTGATGATGACGAACGGCGTCGCCGCCCACACCGGCGAGCCGACGCCGAGGGTCGTGAGGCCGATCATCCCGATGAGGCAGAGGAACGGCCCGATGCGGATCGAGGTTCGGTAGGTGCCGGTCCTCGTCATCCGCTTTCCGGTGATGATCGACGCGACGGTCAACCCCAGCATCATGGGGGCGAGCAGCAGGCCCGACGTGGTCGCGCTGGCGCCGCTGACCACCTGGAGGAAGAGCGGGAGGAAGATGTTGGCGCTCATCATGGCCGCACCGGTGACGAAGGCCAGCGCGACACCGGTGCGGAAGATGTCGTTGCTGAACAAGCGAAGAGGAAGGATGGGATTGGCGGCCCTCAGCTCCTGTCCGATGAAGAGTGCGCTGAAGACCACGCCCACCAGGCCGAGCCCGACGATGGTGGGCGACGACCATGAAAGGTCGTCGCCACCGATACTGGCGGCGACCAGCAAGGCGCCGACGCCGATGCTGAGCAGTGCCGCCCCCAGCCAGTCGACGATCGCCTCGGCCTCGCGGTGCGGCAGCTTCAGATACCGGCCCACCAGCAACAGCGTGACGGCGCCGATCGGGAGATTGAGATAGAAGATCCAGCGCCAACCCAACGCTCCGGAGTCGACGATGAGCCCGCCGAGCAGTGGCCCGACCAGTCCGGACAAGGCGAAGGTTCCCGTGAACCAGCCCATGTAGCGGCCGCGTTCACGGGGCGACAGCACATCGCCGAGAATGATGAACGCAAGCGACTGGAGGCCACCGCCGCCGATGCCCTGCAACGCCCGGAAGGCGACGAGGGTGAGCATCGAGTTGGCCAGACCGGCCAGCATCGAGGCGACCAGGAACACCAGGATGGAGAAGATGAACGTGGGGCGACGGCCGAAGATGTCGCTGATCTTGCCGATGAGCAGGCTGGCCACGGTCGAGGTCACGAAGTACGACGTGACGACCCAGGTCAGCTGGTCGAAGCCGCCGAGGTCGCCCACGATGGTGGGCAGCGCGGTGGACACGATGGTGCCGTCGACCGCGCTGAGGAAGATGCCGGACAGGAGCCCGACGATGATCATCCGGATCTGGCGGGGCGTGAGGTTGGATGGGCCGGAATCGGTGGTTGGCGGGTCTGTGTCCGATAGGGACGTGGTCGATGCGGTCAAGGGGGACTTCCGGAGTCGGTCACCAGTTGGTCGAAGTCGAGTTCTCTGAGGAATCGGCTGAACGCAACTTGGGCGGCGAGGGCGTGCAGGTCACGAAATGGCTCGGGGATGAACCGGGGGGATTCGACCAAACCTTCTTCGAACAGTTGGTTTACCAGTCCGAGGGCCTGCAGATCGACTTTGCCGCAGAACAGCATGGGGATGCGCTCGGGCCGACCTTGCCGCAGGGACAGCCTGACGTAGGAGTACGCGAGCACCAGACCCTTGCCGTAGGCCAGGTCTTTGGCGAACGGAGGCCCCTCGGGCACACTGCCGCGAAAGATCCTCGACGCCGTCTGCCACGCCTCGTCCTCGTCGAGACCCTCCACGCGCAGGTACTCGAAGAGCTCGACGAACGTGGCGCCGTTCAGCACGAGGTCGATGCCGCGAATCCGGTTGACCACACGCCTCAGCCGGGCGGGCTGGCTTCGCAGCGCCAGGATCTCGGTCAGCGTGGCCAGCCCTTCCTGGGTGACGGTGGCCGGCGGCGGTGCCTTACCGAGGAAGGTGCAGTAGGGCTGCGCCAATCCGTTGAGTGTTGTGCCGATGTGCACCCAGCCCTCATGGGCCTCCAGCGTGGCCAGCGTTCTGCGGGTGAAGGTCGCATCGGCCCGGAGCTTCACGTAGGTGGACCCTGCGGCCGCGTCGGCGACGAGTCCGTCGTCGAGACGAACGTCCACCTGGCCCGAGCCCATCGACGCGTCGAGTCGAGCCTGCAGCTCGACCACCGCTTCCTCGGCGCTGAACGTGAGGGGTTCGTCCGACCCGTGGACCCCAACGTCGGTCAGTGGTCCCTCCATCTGCAACAAGGTCGCATCGAGGGAGTCGGCCAGGTCCAGGACCGTCGGCCCGTCCTGGTGAAAGGAATCGCCGGGTCGCCCGTACAGCTCGGAGGAGATGGGCCCGAACTCGGCCGTGCCCCGGCTCTCCAAGAGATCGATGGTCGATCGGTAGGACCGGGCGGTGCGACAGAGCAGCTGACTGACCGCCGAGTCCGATCCCAGATGCTTGACGGTGTCGGCTTCGACGCGGAGGAATCGGCGGCGCAGTTCGGACGGGTCGAAGGCGAGCGGTCGACGCTGGTAGTAGGCCTGGTCGACGATCGGCTGTCGGCGAAAGCCGTCGGCGAAGAACTGGGCCCGAACGTCGTCGGTCCACTTCACCGACTCGAGCACCCGGATGTCGGTCTGCGCCCGGACGATGCGATCGGACAGGTCACGGACCGTCTGGTGATCAGACACCGATTCCCGAGAGCAGCTCGTCGGCGGTCGCTGCCAGGAGGGGCAACGAGTCGGCGATGGTCGCCATCCGCTCGTCGGTGCTGTCGCCGACCTTCCACCGGTGATGGAGCTGTTGCACGACGACCGCGGTCTTCCATTGGGCGAAGGCCTCGTACCACGCCAGGTGCGCGAGATCGAAACCGGTGCGTTCGCCGTAGCGAGCGGCCATGTCACGCCGACTCGGCAGGCCCATTCGGGTCATCCCGTCGTGGCTGCCGCGTTTGACGTCGACCGAGTCGCCAGGGTCGGGCCAATAGTTCATCAGCGTGCCGAAATCGATCAGTGGATCACCGATCGTGGTCATGTCCCAGTCGAAGAAGGCCACCACCCGGTCCGGGTTACCGGATGCGAACATGCAGTTGTCGAGCTTGAGGTCGTTGTGGACGAACGACACTCGCTGGGTGGGCGGCAAGGACTCGGCAAGGCGGCCGTGCAGACCGGTCATCGTGGCATCGTGAACGGGGTCAGCGACGAGGTCCCACCGCTTGCGCCACCCACTGACCTGCCGTTCGACGAAACCGTCCGGCTTGCCGAGATCGGCGAGACCGCACGCCTCGGGATCGAGCAGATGGAACTCGGCGATCGCGTCGGCCAGCGCGAACCCCAGGCGCTTCCCGACATTCGGCTCGCTCCGCATGTCGGCGGGGATGATGCCGCGGATCACTTCCCCACGTCGGCGCTCCATGACGAAGAAGTCGGATCCGGCGACGGCGTGGTCGTCGCAGAAGAGCAAGGCCCTCGGTGCCTTGTCGAAGAAGCGCCAGAGCTTCGACAGCACCTTGAACTCCCGCTTCATGTCGTGCGCGCCGGGCGCAATCGTTCCGAACGGCGGGCGCCGCAGGACCAGTTCGGTCCGGTCACCGAAGGCGACGAGGTAGGTGAGGTTGGCGGCGCCGTTCGGGAATTGCTCGACGACGAACGGCCCCGAGGTGTCGACATCAGCGGGGAGGTTCGCTCGGAGGTGGGCCTCGATCGTCGCCCAGTCGAGCTGCTCCCCGGGTCGCACTTCGGCCGTCTCGGCCGGAGGGGCGTCGAGGAACGGGTCGACCGGAGCAACCGTTGCGTAGCCCCTCGACAGATAGTCGAAACCATGGAGCTCGTTGACCGCTTCGGCCTTGTTCACCGGCGACGCGTAGTACGCCCTGATCTCGGTGATGTGCGAGACCTCGTCGTCGAATCGGTACCACTCGTCGCCTCGCAGCACCTCGCCGATGGCGGTCTTCCAGTGCGTCCATTCGATCACCGCTTCACGTCCGTCGCCGTCCACCAGGATCTTCTCGATGGTCCAGCGGCTTCCCAGGTTCTCGACGCACCACACCCACCCCTCCGCGATGGCCTCGGCCGAGCGCCACGGCGTTCCGGGTAGCCCAGGAGGGAAGTAGTGCACGGCGTCCGGGGTGAAGCAATCGATCAGGCCCTGGCGGTCGGCGGCGTTGCACCGATCGAAGTACCGGCGGATGAGGGCTTCGGCCCGGGCTGCGGGCGCAGGAGCGAGCCTACGAGCAAGGCTGATCTCGTTGCCATCGGGATCACGAAGGTGGAAATAACGTTCGCCCCAGGGCGCGTCCGACGGCGCCATCTCGGGCGTCAATCCGGCAGCGACCGCCCTGGCGTACAACTCGTCCGGGCTGTCGACGTGGAAGATGACCCGGCCCCATCCGCCCGATGGTTGCGAAAATCCCTCCAGCCGTTGCAGGTTGACGAAGTTGTCGGCACCAGGGGCCAGCCGCAGCGTGCAGAACGGCGAGTCGGCGCCGCCGAAGACGATCACGCCGCCGAGCAGTTCGTAGAACTCGATGGAGCGACCCAGATCGGCGGCATGGAAGGTGATCGCGTTGATCTCACGATTCGGTGGCAGGGAGGTCACGCCCCGATGATTGCACGAATGACCGGGCGGTTCCTTCTTCTGGGACGCCTGCGAGTAGCGTGGCGAATCGTGTCCAGGGAAGATGATCTCGCCATCGCCGCCGTCGAACTGGCGAACGCGTCGTTCTACGCCGCTCACGAGGCCCGCGACTACGAGGCCATGGCCTCGGTCTGGGAACACAGCCAGCGAGCCGTGTGTGTCCATCCGGGCTGGCCGATCCTCCGGGGGTGGCCCACGATCGCCGAATCTTGGGAACGGATCTTCCTCGGCCCGGGCCGGAACCAGTTCATCATCACGAACGAAGAAGTCATGATCGACGGCGACATGGCCTGGATCACGCTCGACGAGAACCTGGTCGATGGGCCCAGTGCAGGCACGATCGCTGCGACCAATGTCTTCATCCGCACCAACACCGGCTGGCTGCTGACGTTGCACCACGGTTCGCCCGTCATGCCCCGCGGCTGACCTACAGTGACTGGGTGACCACCACCAACGAGCCCGATCTCGACGCCGGCGAAGAGCAGGGATTCCTGCCCGGGCCGTTGAAGTCGCTCATCGAGTGGGCGGTCGTGCTGGTCGTCGCGGTTGCGGTCGCGCTGGTGTTCCGTGCGTTTCTCCTGCAATCGTTCTGGATCAAATCGGGTTCGATGGAGACCACCCTCCTCATCCGGGACCGGGTCATGGTCAATCGTCTCAGCTATCGCTTCGGTGAACCCGAGCGGGGCCAGATCCTCGTCTTCAAGTCGGTCGACCCCAATGCGGCCGCCTCCGGCGAGGAAGACCTGATCAAGCGGGTCATCGGCATCGAAGGCGACACGATCGAAGGCCGGGAAGGCGTGGTCTTCGTCAACGGTGTCGCCCTCGACGAGACGTACCTCGACGAGGGTCAGTACACCAACGACTTCGGGCCCGTCGTCATCGAGCCCGATCACCTGTGGCTGATGGGCGACAATCGGGTCCGGTCCAGCGATTCTCGCTACTTCGGCCAGGTGCCGGTCGACAACGTCATCGGACGGGCCTTCTTCCTGTACTGGCCCCTCAGCCGAGCCGGCACTCCGTAGGCCAAGCTCCGTAGGCCCAAGCTCGTTAGACCCAAGCTCCCGGTCGGCTCAGACGCCTCGGGCCTTGCCGGTCTGCTTCGCTTCCTCCTGGCGCTGTCGTCGCGCTTCGCCCTCGGCGGCAAACTTCGCTCGTAGCTCGTCATCGACCCGCATGAAGTTGGCTCGCCACTCCTCGGATTCGTCCCAGACCAGCGGTGCCTGAAGCGTGGTTCTCGCCACGAATGCGTGCTCCAGCAGGTCGAGGGCCAGGCCGAAGACCATTCGTTGCTCGTCGGCGTCGTAGGGTTTGCCCATCGGGTTGCCGAGGGGGTAGTCGACGAATACGAAGCGAGGAACGCCCGCCTGCTCGACGATGTCGCGGGCCGAGCCGACGACCACCGTGGGAATGCCGTTGGCCTCGAGGTGACGGGCGACCAGACTCACGGTCTGGTGGCAGACGGGTCAAAGGGGCACGAGGAGGACGACGTCGACCTCGTCCTCCCGCAACAGCTCGAGGAGCTCAGGCGCGTCGACCTTCAGGGTCCGCCGTTGGCTGTAGTCGGTGGGGACGCCGTAGAACCGAGGCGACAAGGACCCGATGCGACCGTCGGCCACCATCTCCCTCGCCCGCTCGAGCGGCAGGAACGACTCGGGGTCGTCGGTGTGGGTTGCCTGCTTGTCCCACGAGAGGTCCTCGGTGAACATTCGGGCCGGCGCATCGGCCACCGGCAACGCGTACGGGTGTTTGGCCTTGGACTCGGGCCACTCGGCGGGCCGGTCCTCTCGATAGAGGAACGAGGTGGTGACGATGCCGATCCGACTCTCGGACAGCGGCTTGGCCAGTTTCGTGAACGGGGTGTCGTCGTTGGCCGCCCACTGGTAGGCCTTGTCGTAGCCGTGCGCGTTGTAGTACTCCCGACTCTTGTCGATGTAGCTGACGGCGCGGCGATGTGTGGGGACGAACATGTCCGGACGGTAGCAATCAGCCGGCAGGTGGTCGAGCCGTGATGACGTCGGCCTCGGTGAGCGCGGCGAGATCGGCCTCGGACAGGCCGAGGAGTTCCCGATAGACCGCGTCGGTGTGCTCGCCCAGCCGCGGGCTCGGTTCCAGTTCGAGGAGGTCGCTGTCGTGCCAACGGATCGGGCTGTGGGGCAGGGGCACCGTGCCGAGATCGGGGTGATCGATCCACTGCAGCGACTTGCGCTGGTGGGCGACCTCGTCCCGGACGACTTCATCCACGATGCGTACCGCAGCGGCGGGCACGTGGGCCGCTTGGAGGGTCGAGGCCACCTCGCTCCGGGGTCGGGTCGAGGTCCATCCTTCGACGAGTCCGTCGATCTCGGCCATGTACTTCGACCGCTCGGGATTGGAGGCGAAGCGAGGCTCGTGCAACAAGTCCTCCCGGCCGATGACGGCGAGCACCGACTGCCAGTGCCGGTTGGTCACCGCAATGAGCGCCACCCATCCGTCGGCGCAGCGGTAGACGTCGTAGGGCGCGATGCTGAGGCCGGCGTGCTTGTTGCCGGTCCGCATGGTCGTTCCGGTCTGGTGCCACGGCGTGAGCGCAGTCGCCAGCGTGAAGTAGGCCGCGTCGGCCATGGAAACCTCGACCGAACGGCCGAGCCCGGTGCGCTCACGCTCGAAGAGCGCCGTGGTGATGGCGCCGTAGAGGTGGGCTCCGCCGAGAAAGTCGATGAACGGCGGGCCCGACTTGAGGGGCGGCTGGTCCTCGGTGCCGGTGATGGACATCGCCCCGGTGTGGGCCTGCACGGTGATGTCCATGGCCGGTACGGCGTCGGGCACGAGCGAACCATCCAGGTCACGAACGCCGAACCCGGCGCCGTGGGCGAAGATGATGCGCGGGTTGACCGCAGCCACGTGTTCGTACCCGATGCCGAGACGTTCCGGGACCCCCGGCGCGTAGTTGACCAGCACCACGTCGGCCGCGGTGACCAACCGAAGGAAGAGCGCAACACCTTCAGGCTTTTTGAGATCGAGGATCACCGACTCCTTGTTCGAGTTCAGCATCGCCATGGTCAGCGATGGGCCCCGCACCCGCAACGACTCCCCCACCGGCGGTTCGACCTTGATGACGCGGGCCCCGGCCATCGCCATCAGGAACCCGGCATACGGGCCCTGATAGATCTGTCCCAGGTCGAGCACCGTGAGGCCCGCCAACGGGAGGGGACGACTCACTTGTAGCTTCCACCCAGCAGCTCACGGGCCATGATGAGGCGCTGGACCTCGCTCGGTCCCTCGCCGACACGGCGGATGCGCAGTTCCCGATACCAGCGTTCGAGTGGCAGGTCCTTGGTCATGCCGAGGCCCCCATGGATCTGCATCGCCCGGTCGACCACCCGGCCCGAACCTTCCGTCGCCACCAGCTTCGCCATGGCCGCTTCGGTACGGAACCGCTCGTTGCGATCGGCCCGCTGCGCGGCCTCGAGAATGGCCCAACGGGCGTGACGGATGTCGATCTCGTTGTCCACCAGCATCCACTGCACCGCCTGCTTCTCGGCCAGAGGACCACCGAAGGTCTCCCGACTCTTCGCCCACTCGATGGCCATCTCCTGGGCCTTGATCGCGACGCCGAGGCAACCCGCCGCGTAGGGAATCCGCTGGCGGCTCAGACGGTCGTTGGCAATCCCGAAACCGCGGTTGAGTTCGCCAAGGATCTGCTTGCTGTCGACCCGCATCTCGTCGAAGGAGATCTCGGTGGCGTAGCGGGTGGAGCGGAGCGTGTGGACGACGCGGCGCACGTTGAAGCCGGGCGTGTCGGTGTCGACGATGAATGCGGTGACGCCGTTGCGGCCCGGATCGTCGGAGGTGCGGGCGAAGACCAGCGCGAAGTCGGCCTTGTCCGCTCCGGAGATGTAGAGCTTGGCCCCGTTGATGACCCACTGATCACCGTCTTGATGACCACGGGTCTGGATGGCGCGGGCGGGATCGCTGCCGCCCGACGGTTCGGTCAATGCGAAGCAGCCCTTCTTCTCGCCCCGGAGCGCCGGGTACAGGTACCGCTCCTTCTGGTCCTCGTTCGCCTCGTACAGCTGGGCCAGACCGGCGCCACCGAAGGTGTCGTAGCACGGGTTGTAGAGGCCGGCGCGGTGCTGGCTCATCTCCATCGCCATGAGCGCCCGGGTGGTCGTGTCGAGCCCGGGGCCGCCGAACTCCTCCGGGATGTCGAGGCCGTAGAAGCCCATCTGCTTGGTCAGGGCAACGAGTCGGGCCTGGTCCTCGGGGGCGAGCGCGCCCGCGTCGGGGTCGAGGTCGGCCTCGAGCGGCAGGATCTCTTCGCGGACGAAACGGCGGACCGTCTCGATGATCATCTGGTGCTCGTCAGTGGGACGGAAGTCCATGGTTCTGCTCTCGATCTCTCGGCTCAGGCGGGCGACAAGCGCCCGATCTTGTCGGTCTGGTGGGCGTTGGCCGGCGGAAGCGATCCATGGTCGGCGAGGTGCACCATCAACAGTTCCTCCCACCGGGTGAGGTAGCCCGAGGTGTACTCGAGCCGGAACATCAGTTGCCGGTCGACGGCCTCGGGTCGCTCGAGCTCGCGGCGCAGCGCCGTCTGCAGGCCGAACGGCTCGAGCCCTCCGGCGTAGCCGAGGTAGCGGGTGTGGCCGTCGGCGTCGGCGATCTCGTAGACACCCAGCTGTGCGGGCAGGCGGTCGATGGCTTCGAGGGTGAGGGGCTCGAAGGGCTTGGTCATGCGAATGGCCACGTCACACCCCGTTGAACGTCGGGTTGCGCCGTTCGAGCCGGGCGGCGATGCCTTCCTTGGCATCGGCGCTGAATCGGGCCCGCTGCACCAGACCGTCGACGTCGGCATGGGCAATGCCGTCACGGAACGCCATCTGTCGGGTGAGCACGCCCTTCATTGCCCTCAGGCTGAGTGGAGCGTTGGCCGCCAGGCGATCGGTCAGTCGTTGGGCCTCTGCCTCGAGCGCGTCGGGTTCGACCACCCGGAGGATCAGCCCGAGGTCGGCCATCCGCTGGGCGCTCACCGGATCGCCGAGCAGCAACATCTCACGGGCGAAGACCGGGCCTCCGACCTCGAGGATCTTCTTGGCCAGGAACCATGTGGGGGCCAGACCGATCTGGGCGAGCGACATACCGAATCGGGCCGAGCTGGATGCCACGACAAGGTCGCAGTGCAGCGCCAGTTCGTTACCGCCCGCGATGGCGTCGCCCTGGACGACGCCGAGTACCGGCAGCGGATAGTTCTGGACTGCGTCGAGCATCGACTCGATGGCGTCGGCGCTGGTGGCCATGCCGTTGGCCTGGCGTTCCTTGAGGTCGACGCCCGAACAGAAGCTCTGCCCAACGGCTCGGATGACCGTGACCCGCTCGTCGTTCGTTGGCTCGGCCGAGAACGCGGCACGCAGCTGATCGAGCATGTCGGGGTTCAGCGCGTTGCGCCGTTCGGGCCGGTCGAGGGTGACGGTTCGGACCGAGCCGTCAAGACTCGTGGAGACGTGGACAAGTTCGCTGGCCATAGGCCGCAAACCCTAGATCAAGGGTTGCTCCACACGCCCATAGCCGAACAGCCGAGCACGAACGTTCCGAAGGTCGGCGAGGGGCGTGTAGTCGTCTGACCTGCCCGTAATGCCCGACAGGCGACGCAGATGTCGACTCAGCTCCTGAACCTCCGGCGTGCTCGAAACACCCGAGCGAACCAGCAGGTCGAACGCAACACGCGATACCGAATCATCCTGTCCCACCGGCCCAGCCTCGCCGGTCCTGAACCACGGTGCAACCAGGAGAATCACCCTCGCGAGGTCAAGTACTTCGCGGGTACTGCCGACACCTGAGGGATGCTTGCACCAAACGAACGACCCACATTCCGGGGCACGACGAAGACCGCGGCAGCATTTCTCGCTTCGTTGGCTCTCCTGTTGATGACCCTTCTGACGGGCGTCCAACCGGTTTCGGCAGCTGCCGGGGCCGAGTGGGACGTGACGGTGGCACCACCGGCGCTGGAGAACCCGACCCATATCACCCTCACTGCCACCAGCCTGACCGATCCCATGCCGAGCTGGGGCATTCTCTGCGCCGGCAAGACCTACGACATCCGGCTCGGCCCCAACGAGGATGCCATCATCGACTTTGCCGGAACCGAGCCGCTCCCCTACCCGCTGTGGATCGTCGGCGGGCGCAACGTCCGCGTCGTCGGACTCGAGATGGACCTGGTGACCCAGCCCGGCTGTGGCGTCGGTGAACTGTTCAACTCGGGAAGCACCCACCGCAACATCCACCCCCGGCTGCCGGGTGGGATGGCCATCCGGCTGGAGAACTTCGGCACTTCGTTCGTCGAGGGTGTCGACATCGACCTTCGAGGCCACGAGGCCGATTGCTTCGTGGTTCGCAATCCCCCGAGCATGAACAATGACCAGGCCCGCGTGCAGCGCAACGTCGTGCTGCAGAACACGTCGTGTCGAGGCATCGAAGGGCTGGGCGCCTCGGCCATCGGAGATGGCGTCCACGGCGACCTGCTGCAGAACCAGGGCGAGGTCGTCAACTCGGTGGTCCTCGAGAACGTCTCCGTGCGATCCAGCATGGAAGGCATCGTCTGGCACGAGTGGGACGGCTACGCCGGAGCTCGCAACTTCCAGATCCGTCGCTTCGACTACGCGGGCGACGATCGGTACGACGATGACGACGCGTTCGAGCAGTTCGGTGTTGCGTTCGCCGTCTGGGCCGAGGCCTGGGACCTCCAGGACGTGTACATCGCCGACCCGCGGGGCAACGACTACGGCTTCATGAACGACCAGCGCTGGGGCGGCTTCCGCTATGGCTCGGTCCAGCAGCACGCCGGCATCACCCGAGGGCTGCCGGCTGACATCTCCTTTGCTCCCGAAGCCGCCGTCGGGCAGGGCTACGTGTCGCCGCACGGGGCCGGTTCGTCACGGGTCCCGGGAACCGCCCGCGATCACCAGATCATTCGCCTCTACCAGGCAGCATTCGGCCGGGCACCCGATGCCGGCGGGTTGGCCTACTGGTCGGGCCGCGCAGCCCGAGGCGACAGCCTGGCCACGATCGCCGCCAACTTCCGAGAGGCGCCGGAGTGGCGCGAGCGGTACGGCAGCTCCACCACCGACGCCCAGTTGGTGGACGTGATGTACCGCAACGTGCTCGACCGGACGGCCGACGATTCCGGACGGAGCTATTGGCTCGGCCGCCTCAGCAGCCGGGAGCTGACCCCGCTCCGCCTGCTGATGTTCTTCTCCGAGTCCCCCGAGAACGTGGCTCGCACCAATACGTTGCCCCCACCCGGCTGAGCGCCGGCGGAGCCGGCCGCAACGCGGGGCGTCGTTGCTCAGCTCTTGGGCAGGCGGAAGACGAAGTCGCAGTGGCTGGCGCCACTCATGATCGTCTGGGTGCGGGTGAACTCGATGTTCGGGTTGAAACCCTGCACCATCGTGCCGTCTCGGTTGCAGGACAAGGCTGCGCCGAGGTCTTCGAGCCCGAGGGATCGGTACATCTCGGCGTATTTGCAGCGGTTCACGTTGAACGCGAACGTCTCGTCGGTCTGCTCGATCAGCTCGGTTTCCAGGGCGCCGCCTTTGCTCCAGTTGCCCATCGAATTGGCGAAGTGGGCAAGATCATTTCCACCCATCTGCACCGCCAGCTCGGCACCCTGAGACTGGGCGACTTCGACGACGACCTCACGAGCGAGGTCGTACACCCGATCCGAGCCGAACTCGGCGGCGAGCCGTTCGAGCAGCGGGGCCACGATTCGAGCTTCGATTTCCCTGCGCTTCAGGACCCCGACGTCGTTGAGCGTGTCGGGCGGCGGGTCGGTGGTGTTGTCAGCCATTCGCACACCGTAGTCGTTGGATCAAGGGGAGTACCTGGCCGTAGCATCGGCTCATGGATCAGATCTGCGATGACCTCGAAGCCGAACACGCCGCCCTCGACGCAGTGGTGGCCAACCTCAGCGAGGAGCAGTGGACCGCCCAGACTCCGGCCGAGGGATGGAACGTCAAGGACACGATCGTCCACCTGATCCAGGCCGACATGGCCGCCAGCCTCGCGGTGCGCGATGCCGACGAGTTCCAGAAGGCGAAGGAGGCCATCGCCGCGGGCAAAGGCCTCGACTTCTTCGGTTCGGTCAACGGCAAGACCGGTGCCGATGTGCTCGCGTGGTGGCGGGACGAGCGGGCGAAGATGCTGGCCGCCTTCCGTTCGCGAGGGCCGAAGGATCGCATCCCGTGGTTCGGCCCCGACATGAGCACGTTGTCGTTCGCCACCGCCCGTTTGATGGAGACGTGGTCGCATGGCCGGGATGTCGCCGACACCGTGGGCGCAGCGTGGCCCTCGACCGACCGGATCCGCCACGTGGCCCACATCGGGGTGACCACCCGCGGCTGGAGCTACGTCAATCGGGGCATGGAGTTCCCCGGCGGTGACGTTCGGGTTGAGCTCGTCGCCCCTTCGGGCGAGGTGTGGACCTGGGGCCCCGAGAATGCCACCGACCGGCTCACGGGTTCCGCCGAAGAGTTCTGCCTCGTCGCGACACAGCGCCGGCACGCTTCGGACACCAGCCTGAGGGCCGAGGGCGACCTCGCCGTCGAGTGGCTCGGCATCGCCCAGGCGTTCGCCGGCCCTCCGACGCTGCCGGAGGGCCGCAAGAGCTGACCGAGGAGTTCGGGCTCGGCCTTCAGTCGGCCTGGCTGATGGCGGGCCTCCCGGCGCCTGCCCGTTGCGGCGGTCGCGGGAGGTTCGGATGGTCGTCGGGATAGGGGACCAAACCTGCGTCCAGCCGGTCCCACGCGTCCCTCAGCTCGGCCACCAGTTCGGGGTGGTGCCTGGACACGTCGGCTGCCTCGCGCCCATCGACCGTGACGTCGTAGAGGAATTCGGTCTTCGGCCAGTACCGACGCGGCCAGTTTCCCAGGATGGCCCGGTCGCGGCCGTCGCGGAGGTATTTGTAGTTGCCTCGGCGAAGGGCCCCCTGGCTGGCGATCCTCCAGAACAGGTCGTGCTCGGGGTACTGCTCGCCGTCGACCAACCAGGGCAGGAGGGACACGCCGTCGAGGGGGTAGTCGGGATGCGCACGGGCGCCGGCGGCGTCGAGCATCGTCGCCGTCCAGTCCATGGTGATGTTGGGCGCGTCGGAGACCTGATGGGGATCGATGACAGCCGGCCATCGCATCACGAACGGCACCCGGATGCCACCTTCGGTGAGGTCACCCTTCTCGCCGATGAACGGCCAGTTCATCGACCAGCGCTCTCCCCCATTGTCCGAACAGAACACGATCATCGTGTCGTCGGTCTTGCCCGCAGCATCGAGAGCCCCGAGCACCCGACCGATGGCTTCGTCCATCGTCTCGACCAGCTCCGCGTATTTGGCCAACGATCCACCGTCGGTGTGCAGGAGGGGAAAGGGGTGCGTGCCCGCCTCGTAGTCGGCTCGGATCCTGGCCCCGACGTCCGCGTCACCCCTGCCCTCCCACGGCCAATGGGGAGCGGTGAAGTTGAGCTGGAGGTAGAAGGGATGTTCACGCGGTTCCCGCACGTACTCAGCGGCGCGGTCGGCGACGAGGTCGGTGTAGTACCCGACCATCTCGATCGGCGTCTCGCCCTCGTAGAGGTCGTCCTCGCCGAGGGTCCCGATGTGTTCGAAGTAGTCGATGGCACCATCGAGATTGCCGAAGAACTTCTGGAACCCGGCCTTCAGCGGCGAGAACCAGGGAAGCCAGCCACAGTGCCATTTCCCGAACATCGCCGTGTCGTAGCCCACGTCGACCAACAGCGACGGCAGCGTCGGGTGCGCAGCGGGAATCCCGTTGACCTCGTTCCGAGTCCGCAGCGGTTCTTCCAGACCCGCTTCGAGTCGGCCCGGTGTCCGTCCGGTGTACAGGCTGAAGCGGGTCGGCGAACACCACGAGGATCCGGCGTAGGCGTGGGTGAAGCGAATGCCGTCAGCCGCCAGCTGGTCGAGGTGTGGCGTCGTGATGTGCGGGGACCCGAAGCACCCCAGGTCGGCCCATCCAAGGTCGTCGGCGAGGATGAAGATCAGGTTGGGTCGCGCTTCGGGGAGCCCCGAACTCCGACTGACGAACGCCCGTTCGGTGGCCGCCTGCGGCGGCGTGATGGTCATGACGTCAGTCTGACACGCGCCCCGCCGTGAGAACCGAACCGGTGTCGATCACGCCAACTGCAAGCTCGAGCCACCTCAGCTCGGTTCTGCAAGCTCCACGGCCCCCCAGAGGGGGCCGTGGGCTTGCAGAACGAGGGAGGAGGGGCTGCGGCTTGCAGAACGCTAGAAGGTGACACCGCTAGAAGGTCACGGAGACCTTCAGGGCGCCATCGGGGGTGGGGTCGTTGGCGACGGCGAACGCGGTGTCGATCTGCTCGATCGGATAGACGTGCGACAACAAGGGACTGACGTCGATCTGCCGGCCGGCGATGAGGTCGAGCGCGAGGCGGAACGACACCGAATCGCCTTCGTCCTGGGCGCCGAACGTGCTCGATGCCGACAGCTTCTTGCGGAAGAACTTGGAGAAGCTGATCGGCACGCTGTCATCGGTGTCGGGGAGTCCGAACCACAGCAGATCGCCACCGGGTCGCACCAACTCGATCGACTGATAGAGCGTCTCTCGTCGGCCGACGGCCTCGACCAGGTAGTCCGGGCCCTCGCCGGTGAGTTCACGAACGGCTTCGACGATGTCGACCTCACCGACGTTGATGGTGTGGTCGGCGCCGAATGACTTCGACACGGCCAACCGGGCGTCGGACTTGTCGGCGACGATGAGGTTGGCCGCGCCGTTGCGTTTGAGCCAGTACGCCCAGAAGAGCCCGGCCGAACCCTGGCCGAGCACCACGACGTTCTTGCCGACGACGTCGACGGGCCGTTGCCGCGCCGCAAAGATGATGGTTCCGAGCTGCTGGGCCATCAGCAGTTGCTCCTCGGGAACCTCGCTTTGGGGCAACGGGAGCACGTACTTGCCGTGCATCCGCTGATACTCGCTGAAACCCTCGGCTCGCCCGGCGAAGGGGAAGCACAACACTCGGGTGCCGACGGCGACACCCGAGTGGTTGGACGCAACGACCTCGCCGATGCCCTCGTGTCCGGGGTAGCCATGAGGACACGGCAGGCCATGGCCGATGCCGGCGCCGTGACACACCACGTGGAGATCCGAACCGCAGATCGAGGCCATGACGGTCTTGACCAGGATCTCGTCGGGGCCGATCTCGGGGATCGGCGTCTCGACGCACCGGATGTCGTTGACGGCCATCATCTGGCCGGCGCGCATGAGTTCGGCCATGGTCAGCTGTTCATGTCGATGACGGTACGGGCGGCCTCGCCTCGCTTCATGAGGTCATACCCGTCGTTGATCTGCTCGAGCGACATGTGGTGCGACACCATCTCGTCCAGCTTGAGGCGGCCGTCGAGGTACATGTCGCAGTACTTCGGCATGTCGACACGGAAGACGTTGGACCCCATCATCGAACCCTTCAACGTCTTCTCCTGCATGAAGATCTCGTAGCCGGTGATCTCGATCTTCTGGCCGAAGGGCATCATGCCGATCACGACCGAGGTGCCGCCGGTGCGACTCATCGACCACACCTGCTCGACGGTCTCCTTGCGACCGATCGCCTCGAACGCGTAATCGACGCCGCCCGACGTCATCTCCCGGACTGCCGCGACGACGTCGGGGTTCTCGGATGCGTTGATCACGTCGGTGGCACCGCACACCTTGGCGGTCTCGAGCTTCGCGGCAGTCACGTCGACCGCAATGATCCGACCGGCACCCGCGATGCGGGCACCTTGGATGGCGGAGAGGCCGATGCCGCCCGCGCCCACCACACACACGGTGGAGCCCGGTTCGATGCGGGCGGTCTTGAATACCGCGCCGACGCCGGTGGTCACGCCACAGCCGATGAGCGCCGCCTTGTCGAGGGGCATGTCGTCGCGGATTTTCACCACTGCGTTCTGGTGCACCAACATCTCTTCGGCGAACCCACCGAGACGGGCGAACTGGCCGACCGGCTGACCGTTGCGGCTGAGCCGCGGCGCCGCGCCCGATGGACGTGCGGTTGCCGCGTTGTTCGAGCAAAGATTGGGGCGACCCGTCAGACACATGCTGCAGCTCCCGCAGAAGACCGACAGGCAGGTGATGATGTGATCGCCGGGCTTGACGTAGGTGACGCCCTCGCCAACGGCCTGCACGATGCCGGCCGATTCGTGCCCCATGACCGCAGGCAGGGGCAGCTGGCTCCACGACCCGTCCATGAAGTGCAGATCGCTGTGGCACAGGCCGGCGTGGGTGCACTGGAGCAGGACCTCGCCCGGCCCGGGCTTGTCGATCGTGATGTCCTCGATCTCGAGGGCACCGGGGATCTGATTGAGAACTGCTGCTTTCATGAGCACTCACTTTCGGTTCTGGTGGCCTGTCGGTTCTGACGGCTGACTTCACGACCGTAGGGCAGGAAGGACCTGTTCGGCGAACAGCTGACGGGCAGTATCGATGTAGCTACGCGGACACGCAAACGAGACGATGATCGTGCCCGCACCGGCATCGACGAACGCCCGGAGTTGGTCGACCACGTCGGAGGGGGTGCCGGCGAACGCATACTTGCCGACGAGTCGGGAGAAGTCCTGGGCGTACGTCTTGGACAGGGAATCGATGGCCATCTCGTGGGCGGTTTGACGGTCCTCATGGACACAGCCCCAGATGAACAAGCCACCGGCGACGGGGGTGTCGGAGAACTCGGCGCGGTAGCCGGAGATGCTCTCGAGGGAATCGGCCAGCATCTCGGGGGTGTACATGTAGGGGAGCCACCCATCGGCGAACCGTGCGGTGCGCTTCCAGGCTGCGTCCTTGCGGCCCGAGACCCAGATCGGCGGGCGCGGTTTCGACACCGGCGCCGGAGCGATCGTCACGCCCTCGAACTGGTTGAAGCGACCGGTGAACGACACGTCGGTCTCCGACCACAGCCGATGAATGATCTCGAGAGCTTCATTGGTCCTGGCCCCGCGTTCCTTCACCGGAACCCCACACGCCGCGAACTCGGCCGGAATTTCACCCCCGACCCCGACGCCGAGGTGGAACCGGCCGCCGCTGGCCACATCGAGGGCGGCCCCGAGCTTGGCCAGGAGCGCCGGCGGATACAGCGGAACCAAGGCGATCGTGTTCATCAGCTTGATCCGGCTGGTCGCCCCGGCGGCAACCGCAAGTGAGATGAACGAGTTGCTGGCCGGAACATTGAACGAGACGTGTTCGCCGATGCCGACGAAGTCATACCCGAGTTGTTCGAAGACCTTGGCCTCCCCTCCGGGGTCGGTGGCCGATTGCAGGACGATGCCGATCTCGGTTCGGCTGATGGCGGTCATGTCGCGAGCCTTCCACAACGTGGGCCGAAGCGCACCGCCGGATCGCCGAGCGTGGACACTTGCGCTGGAAGTGCGAAGTTCATGCGGCCGACCCCGCGCGTGAACCTCACGTTCGCCTGCGATTCGCGCAGCCCTCGTAGGTTCTCGTCTCGTAGTTCTGAACCCGAGGGAGGCACCGTGCCGAACGATTCCAGCAGCGTCACCGCGGACCCGCTGCGCCAGTTCCCGGGCTGGAAGGCCCTGCGCCTGCCTGCCGACATCGCCCGAGCGTTGGTCGAGCTCTATCGACGAGCGGGTGCCGCCAGCCATGGCGAACCGGTGTCGCAACTCGAACACGGGCTTCAGTGCGCGAGCTTTGCGTTGGCCGATCAGGCCACCGACGAGCTGGTGGTGGCGTCCTTCCTGCACGACATCGGTCACCTCGTGACCCTTCGTTCGCACCGGCCAGACCGCGATCTCGCCCACGAATCGACCGGCTCGGAGTTCTTGACCAATTGGTTTCCTCCGACGGTCACCGACCCGATTCGCCTCCACGTCGACGCCAAGCGCTACCTCTGCGGCATCGACCCCTCCTACCAGGCGACCCTTTCCAGCGGGTCATCCCACGCGCTCGCGCTTCAAGGAGGCCCATTCACCCGCCACCAGATTGCGCTTTTCGACGCTGAACCACACGCCGCCGACACGCTCGACCTGCGCCGATGGGACGATCGGGCGAAGGTCCGAGGCGTTCCGACGGTGACACTGCCGTTCGTGGAACAGGTCATTGCCGCGGTGCTCCTCGCCGCGGATCGGAGGCGGTAGTGGGCCGCATCACCGGTGGACGGGTGCTGGTTCCCAGCGTTCGAAGCGACGGTTGGTTCTCGCCACAGGCCACCGTCTTCTGGGATGGCGAAACCATCACCGAGGTCTCGGACGGTTCACTGCTGGCAGGATTCGACGAACGCGACGGTTGGGAAATCGACGCCACCGACGCGTTGGTGCTCCCCGGGATCGTCAACCTTCATGACCGTGCCTTCGAGACCCCCTGGAGTGGCTTGCGCGGAACCTGCCCCGAGGCCGGGCTTCGGAACCATGCGGCGGAACTCGCAGCCTCGGGCATCACCACCTCGTTCCTCTCCGTCGGCGACAGCGACACGCCGATGAGCCGTGCAGTGGGAAGCGTTCGCGAGGTCGCCGACCGGCTGTACGACGGAGACCGACGAGCCGTCGACCTCCGCCTCAGCGTGCGCTACGGCGGGTACAGCACCGAACACATCCGCGAGCTCGTCGAACTGGTCCAGCTGCGGACCGTGAGCATGCTCTCCTACCTCCACCCCGATCTCCATCCGACAAGCTCTCGACCAAGGGCGTTCGACCAAACGATCCGGGAGATCGGCCGGCTTCAGGCCCGCCGACTGACCAGCCTCGCCGGCGCAACCCGCTGTGTCACCGCAAGCCTCGGATCCTCCTCGCCGGAGCACCTGGTCGACGACCTCGAACTCGGGATCCGAATCGCCGTCCTCCCCGCCTCGATCGAACTTGCACGACGCTATGTCGACGCCGGCGTCCGGATCCTCCTCGAAACCCGCACCCGATCGTGTTCCTCGTCTGGCGGCACGAGTCCCGGCGGCGTTTCGGCCGAAGATGCCTGGCGGGAGGGTCTCCGCCCGTTGCTGTGCTCCGGCGAAGACCATCGATCGATGCTTGCAGCACCGTTCGAACTCGCTCGACAGATCGGTGACGTACCGCGGGCGTGGGCAACCGTCGCTCGAGGTCCGGCGATCGCTGCCGGACTGTTCGATCGGGGCCAGCTGTCGCCCGGCCACCGTGCCGACATTCTGGTCATCGATCCACCCCACAACGGCCGACCACCGGAGGTCCGAGCGGTCGTCGCGGGCGGCCGAGTGGTCCTGTGTCGCGAAGAGAACATCAGTCGGGCCTCCGCGTATGAGCAGGATGACGGGCTCGAATGGCGGGCCGGACCATCTATCGTGGGGTGATGCTCACCGCCGTCGCCGTCATCCTGGGCCTCATTGTTGGCGGGCTACTCGTCGTGCTTCGTCGCACGGCCTATCGAGCCCGAGTGCAGCGACAGCATTGTCGCTCCAGCTCAGCGAGGCTGTCGCAACCACCGAAACCTCCAGCCGCCGAGAAGCCGCGTCGCTGTCGGAACTCACTGACGCACAGACTGCCGTGGCTACGCTCACCGCCGAACTCCAGGCCGCCAGGGACCAGATCAGCGATCTGGACGACGAGATCGAAGCGGCAGACGCCCTGGCCAATGACCAGTCTGCCGAGTTGGCCTCCATGGCCATCGAGAGCGAAGAACTTCGCAAGAAGCTGGCGTCGACCGAGCTCAAACTGCTGAGTGTCGAAGTGGAGGCGGAGCGTTTACGAAGCAGCGTGGCCCAGCTCGAGTCCCTTCGGCCATCCGGCGGGTCGGTGTCGGGATCGAACCCTGATGCAGCAACCCTGTGGAAACTGGAGCTGGCCCGCTCGGAGCGCACCTGGCGCTACAGCGTGGCGATTCTGCCCGATGACCCAAGCCCCTATGTCGATGCCGATGACCCACTTCGCCTGGCCATCGAGACCGAAGTCTCGGCGTTGCGCGACGATGTCGGAGCCTTCCTCACCGCCGACGTGCAGCCCCACCTCACCGAAGATCCGGCGACCGCACACCTCATCCTTCGGCTGGCGCAGGAAATGCTGGCTCAGGCCGCTCGCCTCGACGAACCCTCGCACCTCTCGGTCGGACATTCGTCCGAAACGGCGATCGCCCTGACCATGCAAGCGATCGAGGACGGCGACGTGCTGCGCATCGATCTCAACGAGTTGGCGCTGGCCGAGACGGGTTCCGCCGTGGTCGATCTCACCAGTTCCGCCGATGGGGTCCACACCATCACGCTGACCTCGCGGTAGGTCGGTCCGAAACCCTGGGTTCGCCTTCTGAGTCCGGAAGGTCGACCAAGTAGCGTGCGGGCCATGTTACGCGCTGTGGTTGCCATGATGGAGCACGAGACCAATACCTTCTCGCCCGTTCCCACCCCGCTCTCTCGATTCGGCCAAGGGTCCGACGCTCTGGGTGTGCCGGTCGGCGACGAGGTTCGCCGGCGGTTCGCCGGCACCGGGACGGGATTGGGTGGCCTGCTCGAGGTGGCCGAGGCAGCGGGCATGGACATCGTCACTCCGGTCGGTGGACGCGCTGCGCCCAGCGGACCGGTCGAGGCCGGGGCCTATGAGTTCATGGCCAACGCCATCTGCGACGCGGTGGCCGAGGGCTGCGACGCCTGTCTCCTCGACCTGCATGGGGCGATGGTCACCCAACCGGGCATCGACGGTGACCCCGATGACGGCGAAGGCACGTTGCTGTCTCGCATCCGCCGCATCGCGCCCAACCTCCCTATTGCCCTGTCGCTCGACCTTCACGCCAACATCACCCCGGCCATCATCGACAACTGCACGGTGTTGGTCGGATACAAGACCTACCCCCACATCGACATGCACGTCGCCGGTCGCCACGCGGCCCAGCTGCTCGTTCGGACATTGGCCGGCGAGATCGACCCCGTGATGGCGTGGGGTCAGCGACCCATCCTGGCCCAGACACTGAAAATGGGTCACGAGGACGAACCGATGGGTCCGCTCCTCGAGATGGCTCGTCGTGCCGAGGCCCAGGGACTGCTCGCGGCATCGGTGTTCGGAGGCTTCCCGCTGGCCGACATCTGGGGCGCCGGACTCTCGGTGGTCACCATTGCCGACGCCGACCGCCGTCTGGCCGACGCCGTCCGAGACCAGCTTCTCGAGGCCGCATGGGAGCAGCGGGCGGCGTTCATGTTCGACTCCGAGCCGCTCGCCGCCAGCATTCGTCGGGCGAAGCAGTTCACCGACGGCCCCACCATTCTGCTCGACCACGCCGACAACACCGCGTCGGGCGGTACCCAGGACACCACCGCCGTCCTGGCCGAGGTGCTGGCCCAGGGCCTGGAGGACGTTGCGGTCTTTGCCATCTACGACCCCGAAGCGGTGCAGCAGATGACGGCCGCAGGGCAAGGGGCCGAGGTGACGGTAGCGCTGGGCGGAAAGACCGACATGCCCGCGATCGGCCGCGTCGGGGAGCCGCTCGTGGTCCGCGGTGTCGTCGGCGCCATCACCGATGGCGCGTTCGAGATCACGGCGGAGATGGGTCGGGGCACGATGGCGGCCATGGGCCCGTCCGCCCGGCTCGACCTGCCCGGCAACGTCCAGCTGGTCGTCATCTCCCGTCACACCGAACCGAACGACCTTGGTCATTTTCGCAGCCTCGGCATCGAGCCCACCGAGAAGCGCTACCTCGTGCTGAAGTCCCGCATCCACTTCCGCGCCGGCTTCGGACCCATTGCGAAACGCGAGATTCACTGCGACGGCGTCGGCGTGACCAGCTCCAACAACGACCTGTTCCGTTTCGAGAAGGTTCGCCGCCCCATCTACCCTCTCGATCCCAACACCCCTCCCACCCCCGAGTACCCCACCCGTCAAGGCGCCACCCCTCAGACCACATCCCCGAAGACCACGTCCCCGACCATGGAGTGACCCAACCATGACCACCACAGCCGTTGGCCCGCTCGTCGGCTTGAAGATCCTCGACGCATCCGCGGTCGTGGCCGGGCCGTGGGCCAGCACCCAGCTCGCCGACCTCGGAGCCGACGTGATCTTCGTCGAACGGGTCGACGGTGCCGACACCATGCGGCTCACCGGCCCGGTCAACGGCGAGCAATCCGGCTGTTGGGTCGCCATGCACCGGAACAAGCGGAGCCTCGCGTTGAACCTCCGCGACCAGCAGGCGATCGAGATCCTGAAGAAGCTGGCGGCCGAATCCGACATCTTCCTCCAGAACTTCCGGCCGGGGGTCGCCGAGCGCCTGGGTCTCGGGTACGAGGACCTCGAGCGCGGTGAACCCCGAACTCATCTACATCTCGATCTCGGGTTTCGGGCCGACGGGCCCCTACGCCGACCAGCCGGTCTACGACCCGATCGTGCAGGGCATCTCGGGCGCAGCATTCGCGCAGGGTGGCGACTTCTTCAAGAGCATCGTCGTCGACAAGACCACTGCCATGACCACGGCCACCGCGGCCCTCGCCGCCGTCATTGCCCGGTCCAACGGTGCAGGGGGCCAACACATCCAGATCAGCCTGCTCGAATCGATCCTCGCGTGGTTGTGGCCCGACGTGTACTGGAACCATGCGCTGCCCGATTCCGAGCCGGTCCCCACGTACTCGATCTGGTACGCGCCTTACGACACCGCGGACGGGCAGATCTCTGCGGTCTGGGTGAGCTACAAGCAGTTCCAGGGCGCAGCCCGGGCGCTCGGCCGACCCGATCTTGCCGAGGACGAGCGGTTCGCGTCCCGCGAGGGTCGACTTCGACACTCCCTGCTCATGCGGGCCGAATTCGGCTCCGCGCTCAAGGGCCTGACCACCGAGTACGCACTGGCCGCGCTCCGCACTGCCGATGTACCTTCCGCTCCGGTGTTGACGCTCGACGAAGTCCTCGAGGACCCACAGGTCATCCACACCGGCATCGTCGTCGAGGACGTGCATCCCACTGCCGGTCGGACCGTGACCACCCGGCCCCCCGCCCACTTCAGCAAGACCCCGACGGCGATCACCCGCCCGGCCCCCGACCGAGGCCAACACTCCGACGAGATCCTCGCGGCAATCGGCTTCGACGCCGGCGACATCGCTCGACTACGCAGCGACGGAACGATCATCTGACCAGAGCGCAGACGTTGAGTTTCGGGGTTGGGAGAGCAGCATGAGAGGATCGGGTCATGGGACTTCGAGGTGACGCAGCGGTCGTCGGATGGGCCGAGTGGGAAAGCGAACGCAAGCACGCCGGCGCTCGGGCGTTTCAACTGGAGCAGTGGGCGGACCTCGCGGCATTGGCCTTGGCCGACGCCGGTATCGCCGCCCACGAGGTGAATGGTCTGGTCTGTTGTGATCTGCGCGAGTCCAGCGACTTCGTCCCGGCAACGATCGCCGAGTACTGCGGTTGGCGGGTCAACTTCGCCGAGCGGGTCGACCTCGGTGGCGCCAGCCCGGTGGGGATGGTGTGGCGAGCAGCTGCCGCCATCGAACTCGGGCTCTGCGACGTGGTGGTTTGTGCCGTACCTGCCCGACCTCGGCCTCGACCGACCAATCCGCGCGGACCTCGACAGGATTGGATGACGACCGGCGCGTCCTCGAACGAGTGGGGATCGCCCCAAGCCGAGTTCGACATCCCGCACGGCAACGTTGCCCAGAACGCCGGCTACGCGATGATTGCCCAACGCTACGCAGCGGAGTTCGGATGGGACGAACGCGCGCTGGCCAAGATCGCTGCCGACCAGAGAACCTCCGCCAATGCCAACCCGCTGGCCGTGTTCAAGGACGTCCCGCTGACCATCGACGATGTCCTGGCGTCCAAGGTGGTCGCCGACCCCATCCACGTCCTCGAGATCGTCATGCCCTGTCAGGGCGGCTCCGCCATCGTCGTCACTTCCCGCGAGCGGGCGGCGTCCACCAACCACCGCCCCGCCTTCATCCGAGGGTTCGGCGAGCATCTCGCCTACAAGACCCACAGCTACGCCGACGATCTCGTCCGAACCCCCATCGGCCGCGCGGCCGAGCAAGCCTTCGCGATGTCCGGCTTTTCCCCGTCCGACATCGATGCCTGCCAGCTCTATGACTGTTACACCATCACGGTGCTCCTCTCGCTCGAAGACGCAGGCTTCTGCGGCAAGGGCGAAGGACTCGACTTCGTCCGACAGCACGACCTCAGCTATCGGGGCGACTTCCCGGTCAACACCCACGGCGGACAGTTGGGGATGGGGCAACCGGGAATGGCCGGCGGCATGACCCAGGTCGTCGAAGCCATCCGCCAGATCCAGGGGCGGGCAGGCGACCGCCAGCTGGCAGCGGCGGACACGATGTTCGTCTCGGGGACAGGCGGGATCATGAGCGAACAATCAGCACTGATCCTCCAAGGCGCCTGAGGACACCGGTCCTCGAAACCAGGACGCACGAAAGGCAGATCATGACGACAACCTCCCCCCACCCGGCTCCCATCGTGCCCGACCCCACCCCGACGGCTCAGCCGTTCTGGGACGCCTTGGCGGCCGGCCGGGTCGACCTACAACACTGCGCCGACTGCGGCCAGTGGGTCTACTACCCCCGCTCGCGCTGTTCACAGTGCATGTCCGACAACCTCGCCTGGGAAACCATCACCGGCGACGGCGTCCTCTACACCTTCACCATCGCTCGTCAGCCCACAACACCGGCGTTCCACGAGGTCCACAACCTCATCCTGGCGGTGGTGCAGTTGGACGAGGGCCCCAAGGTCACCACGAGTCTCGAGAACGTGGCCGAGGCCGAGGTCAAGATCGGCATGCGGGTCAAGCCGTACTTCTACCAGGCAGGCGACCTCACCCTGCTGCGCTATCAGCCAGCCTGAGAGGCGATAGCTTCTCGCTGTGCTGTCGTCCTCGTCGCCGTTGCTCCATCCTCCTCACGACCCTGCCTCTCGACGCCGACCGCGCCTTCGGGGTCTCGGTGCCTTGGGCCTCGGACTTCTCCTCGTCGCCGGCGCCTGCACGAGCGACTCGTCGGAAGCAGCCACGACCACCACCGCTTCGATCGTGGCAGGAGGTCGCTCCGCGATCGACGGCCTGGTGGGCCTGTGTCAATCGGCCCTCGAGTCAGAACCACCGGACATCGCCCGGCTTGCCATCGATCCGTCGATGACCGGCCAGCTGTTGTCGATCCCTGACGACCTGGTCGACGACGCGAGCCAAGAGTTCTTCGACTGCCTCGGAGCCGAACAGGCCGCGGTGTATTTGGCGACAGACTTCATCGTGACCGGCGTGGTACTACCCGCCGACACCGCTACCTGCCTCATACCGGCGATGGAAACCGACGGACCGGCCATCCTCGAAGTCAGCATCCGGCGGGCACGCCTCGAGACAGCACCGGACGATGCCATCGACACCTTCACCGACGCGTTCCTCACCTGCGTACCCGGTCGGTACCTCGCCGTTGCGCTCCGAGAGGGCAACCCTATGGGCTACGCCGCCTCGGTCGACGAAGCCTGCCTCGACGAAGCGCAGACGACGGACGGAACCGCCATGCGGATCTTCTGGCGCATGCAGCTGTCCACCACCGATACCCCCGATTCGGGCATCCTCGACGACGAGCAGACCGCGGCCATCGTCGCGCCGCTCTACAAATGCATCGACACGGGAAACTTCATCGCGGCAGACCCATCGACCGGCGCGCAGATCTCGGCGACCAGCCGAGCCTGTATCGGTGAGGCCGCGCAGCTCCACGGCTACTGGGAGAGCAAACTCGCATTTCGAGACTTCGAACAGGCGGAGTACGAAGCGGACATCTCGGGCTGCCTGAGTCCTGAGGAGGCAGAGATCATCCTGGGCACACCCATTCCGGTCGACGATCCCACCGCCAGCAAGTTCGCAGCCGTGGACGAGTGCTGGACTGCCCGGACCGAAGCGGGCGGCCGCGACCTCAGCAGCGCGCTCGCCGATCTCGATGACGTCCAGCTCGGTGCGCTTGCCGCCGAACTGGCTGCGTGTGCGGGGGCTGACGGCGTCGCCGGTCGGATCGCTTCGACCCTGTTCGGCTCCCGGGGCCTCCCGCAAGGCAGCTACGACTGCCTCCGCCCCACCACCGCGGCCGACCCCGCCGCTGTGCTCGCCGGGAGGCTCAGCGTCGAAGCCGGTCGCGTGCCGACGGAGGCCGCGGGGCGGGCGTATCTGGACTCGGCGAAAGCGTGCATTCCGGTGGGCATTGCGGGGCGAGCTCTGTTCGCCGATTACACGGCACCCGGCATCGTGGACACCATCGACTTCAGATGTGTCGACCGGGAGTACGACGCTGCGCCCGACTCGCTCGACGCCTACTGGCTCGGCACGATCCTCGGCGGGTTCACCACCGCCGAAGCCCCGAGCGCACTGGCCGAGACAGCTGTCGCCCCGCTGCACCGGTGCGTCGATCCCGGACGCGGGTTCTCGGCGGTCGCAGCGTCGGTCGGCGTGGTCATCTCGGCCGAGACGATCACGTGCATCACCACCTCGACCGAAGCCTTGGGTTTGTTCGAGCTCCGAATCGCCGGAATCGAACCGCCGAGCGACGCGTTCAACCAGGGAATCGCCGAGTGTCTGACCGGCGACGAGATCGAGGCCTTCCAGTCCTGAGCCGATCGAGCCGCACCGCTCTAGTATCCGGACATGTACGGAGCCAACACTGACCTTTTTCGATTCGCGCCCGAGCTGACCGCGGGGTTCGAGGGCAAACGAGTGTTCATCACCGGAGCGGGCAAGGACGGTGGCATCGGTCAGGCATTCGCGCTTGCGGCAGGTCTGAACGGCGCGGCGTCGGTGGGGGTGCATTTCCACCGGAGTTACCAGGACGGGTTCGATCTGGTCACCGCCCTCCAGGACGCCGGGGTGAACGCCTTCCCGGTGCAGGCCGACGTCACCAACCTCCGAGACCTGTGGGCAAGCCGCAGCTACGTGATCGAGCAGATGGGGGGCAAGCCGCCGAGTTTGGTCATCTGCAACAGTGGGCTGACCGAAGCCGGTTACCAGTTCGGTCGGGCCCTGAAAGAACAAGCCGACGAACCACTGGCCGTTCGGCGAGCGCGGGTCCGCCAGCACTTCATCGACAATCTCGAAGAGTCCCGCCTGGTGCTCGACACCAAAATCGACGGCTTTCTCGCATCCACGCACCTCTGGGCCGGCGAAGCCGTGTATCACAACGAGCCGGTCCAGTTCGTCTACGTCTCCTCTCGCCAAGCCATTGATCCCGGGCCGTCGGTGCCGGGATACGCCCTCTCGAACTGGGCCGTTCTCGCGCTTCCCAAAGTCCTCGAGGTCAACCTGGGCCGCAGTGCCGAGCACGTGTCGGCCTTCTCGGTGCTGTTCCCATTCATCCGTACCGGCATGACCGACGAATACGCCGACAACGAGCGAGTTTGGGGACGTTGGCAGCCACGCATGCTCGAACCGCACGAGTGCGCCGAAGCCTTCGCTCACCTCATGGCCCGCCCGACCGACGAGCTTCGCAACGGTATGTTCGAGCTTATGGTCGATCCTCGGGAGGTTGCGTCGCCAACCGGCACGACGGACGGGGCAACCCTCGGATCGGTACCCATCGATGTGACCTGGAAGCGCGTCGAAATCGAAGTGCAGGAGCAGAACCTCGACTGGAGTGCGGCAAGCCCGCTGCAGTTCTGAGGTCGAAGGAGAATCTACTGGGTCCGCCACAATCGCCCCTGCTGCACTAGCTTGTCGGCAGGGCGAAAAAGTGGAGGAGGATTGTTCATGGTTCGAGCACGACACGCCGTCGCGGCCCTATTCGTGTTTCTCGGTGTGCTCGCAGCGGCTGTCGGCGCGTCGGCACCCGCCGGTGCGGTCATCACGACCTGCAACGATGGCCGCGGTTGGACCACCGACGTTCGTTCGAACGGAACGTGCCAGCACCTGAACGTGTGCGTACCGACCGTCGACTTGGTGACCTCGGGTGCAGAGTTGGTGTGGCGCTGGCAGTTCCCCGACCGTTGCCTCATGTCCTCGATCAACGCGGTCAGCGTCCTGATCGAGCACCAGGTGGCAACCGCAGCTTCCGGCGATCCGACGACCGGCACGACCACCCGGCTCGATGCGGTCGGGCACCCCTCACCGCCTCGGCGGGGTTCGGGCGCCATTGCCGCCACCTGTGGCCGCGCCGACCTCGACTTCGTCGTCATCGCCGGGCACGAGATCGTGGCCACAGCCACCGGCACGGTCACCAGTCTCCCGTGTGTCGTCCCTGGCTCCCCCACCGACCCCCAAGGTCCCACCATCACCCCGCTCCTGGGCCGCTGGGATGGCTCGTCGGGGGCCGTCGGCAGTGTGGCGCGTTTGTACTGGGCGGTCTTCGGCCGTCAACCCGACGGCGGCGGCTTCGCCTACTGGATGGCCCGGCTGACCGGCGGGATGACCCTGTCCGATGCCGCTCGCACCTGGTCCTCGTTACCGGAATGGCAGGGCGCGTACCAGGGCACCGACAACGCAACCTTCCTGCAGCGCATCTACGGCAACGTGCTCGGACGAACCCCCGACGATGGCGGGCTGTCGTACTGGCTCGACCGACTCGACCACGGACTCACCCGCAGCGACCTGGTCTTGTCGTTTTCTGATGCTCCGGAGTTCCGCGAGCGCACCAACACGCAGTGACTCCGGCATAACCTCGGGTCGTGGCTTCCCTCGACACTGCACCCGCCGACTTCATCCGCGAGCGGATCCAGGCCGATCAGGCCAGCGGCGCCTTCGGCGGCCAAGTGCACACCCGCTTTCCTCCGGAACCGAATGGCTACCTCCACATCGGACACGCCAAGTCCATCTGCCTCAACTTCGGGCTCGCCGAGCAGTTCGCGGGCCGCTGCTACCTCCGATTCGATGACACCAACCCCGAGACCGAGGACATCGAGTACGTCGACGCCATCATCGAAGACGTGGGCTGGCTGGGCTTCACACCCGAGGGTGAGCCCCGCTACGTGTCCGACTACTTCGACCAGTTGTACGAGTGGGCCGAGCAGCTGGTTGTTGCGGGGCTCGCCTACGTCGATGATCAGGACGCCGACACCATCTCGTTGCAGCGAGGAGGCTTTGGCAAACCAGGTGTGGAGAGTCCACACCGTTCACGCAGCGTCGAGGAGAACCTCGGTCTGTTCCGGCAAATGCGCGATGGCAACTTCCCCGATGGGGCCAAGGTGCTGCGGGCCAAGATCGACATGCAGGCCGACAACATGCAGCTCCGGGACCCGGTGCTGTACCGAATCCGGCGGGTCCCCCATGTCCGCACCGGGGATGCGTGGATCATCTACCCGACCTACGACTGGGCCCACGGTCAGTCCGATGCGATCGAGGGCATCACGCACTCGATTTGCACGCTCGAGTTCGCCGACCATCGGGCGCTCTACGACTGGTGCCTCGAGCAACTCGTCTTGCCGCACCACAAGCCCGAACAGGTCGAGTTCGCCCGCCTGAACCTGACCCACACGGTCACCTCGAAGCGGAAACTCAAGGCGCTGGTCGCCGACCGGATCGTCGACGGGTGGGACGACCCTCGCATGCCGACCCTTCGGGGCATGCGCCGACGCGGCTACCCGGCGTCGGCGATTCGGTCCTTCATGAGCCGGGTCGGTGTCGCCAGGACCAACAGCACCGTCGAGATCGAGCTGCTGGAATCCTTCGTACGGACCGAGCTGAATTCCACGTCGCTGCGCCGCATGGCGGTCATCGACCCGCTGCGGCTCGTCATCACCAACTGGCCCGAGGGCCAAGTCGTCATGGTCGAGGCCCAGAACAACCCCGAAGACCCGGCCGCCGGCACTCGTGCCATCCCGTTCACCGGTGAGCTCTGGATCGAACGCGACGACTTCATGCTCGAGCCCGCCCCCAAGTACTACCGGCTGTCGCCCGGTCGAGAGGTGCGGCTGCGCGCCGGCTTCTTCGTCACCGCGACCGACGTCGTACGCGACGACGACGGCAACGTGATCGAAGTCCGATGCACCTACGACCCCGAGACCCTCGGAGGCCAGGCCCCCGACGGCCGCAAGGTCAAGGCGACGATTCACTGGGTATCGGTCGCCCACGCCGTCGACGCAACCGTCCACCTCTACGATCGCCTGTTCTCCGATCCCCATCCGGGCAGCGACGGGTCCGACGAGTTGTCGAGCCTCAACCCGGCGTCGAGACACACCCTCAGGGCGAAACTCGAACCGGCGCTCGGTGAGCACCTCGAAGCAGGACAGGTCGTCCAGTTCGAGCGTCTCGGGTATTTCGCCGCCGACCTCGATGACCCATCGATGTTCCACCGCACGGTCGGGCTTCGCGACGAATGGGCCAACATCCAGAAGCGCAAACCCTGAGCCCCGGGCCGGACATGACCGACGAGTGGGCGAACGAGGCCCGAACCAGAATCTACCGGAACGGAGTCCTGGAGGCTCAGGACTTTCCGGTCGGTGAAATCTCCGACTATCTCGCCGAACCGAACACCATCGTCTGGGTCGACTTCTGTGCCCCGACGAAAGCCCAGATCCACGAGCTGTCCGCCGAACTCGGACTCCACGAACTCGCCGTCGAAGACGCCCTCGGCCCCCATCAACGGCCGAAGCTCGACCACTATGACAGTCACCTGTTCCTCGCGGCGCGGGCCGTCACCGTCCGGGCCGCCGATGGTGAACTCGAGGAAACCGAAATCGATGCGTTCATCGACAGTCGATGGATACTCACCGTCAGGAAGAACGACGCCTTCCCGATCGAACCGGTCCTGCATCGTTGGGATCGATCCCCCGACCTCGCCAGGCACGGGGTCAGCTTCCTGCTCTACGGGCTGCTCGATCTCATCATCGACGGCTACTTCGACGCCGTCCAGGTGTTCGACGACTTCTACGACGAGGTCAGCGAGGGCATCTTCGACGAGCGGCCGATGACGCCGACCCAGCAACGCAAATGGTTCATGATGCGCCGGTCCCTCGTCCGCTTCCATCGACTCGCGGTTCCGATGCGCGAGGCCGTGAGCGCCCTCATGCGACGCGAGCAGACGGCGGTGGCCGAGCCGCTGTATCCCTACTACCAGGACGTCTACGACCACATCCTGCGCGTGAGCGAATCGACCGACGCACTCCGCGACCTGGTCAGCACGATCGTCGAAACCAACCTCAGCCTGCGGGACTACCACCAGAACCAGGTGATGAAGAAGGTGACCAGCTGGGCCGCGATCATCGCGGTCCCCACCCTCATCACCGGGTACTACGGCATGAACGTTCCCTACCCCGGCGCAGGCGATGGCTCGGGCGTCTACCTGTCGGCCGGACTGGTCGTCAGTCTGTCGGCCGCGCTCTACGTGGTGTTCCGGCGCCGGGATTGGCTGTAGGACAGGTCAGGTTCCCCAAGGCGTCCAGCGGAAGCGACGAGCTACCACGGTGCCGGCCACCACACCCCAGGCGGCGATGACCGCCCAGTGGGACCACGGCAGCGACATTCCCGCGGTGTTCGGGTCGAAGGATCGAACCAGCGCCTGGGTCAGATGCCTGACCGGGAAGAGATCGCCGATGATCCTGAGGAACCGTGGCGTCGAATCGGTCACGATGAACACATCGCTGATGAAGTACAGCGGCAACACCACCGCATTGGTGATGGCCGGAGCCGCCTCGACGCTCGGGATGATCACCGACAAGGCCAGCCCCATGGCCGAGAACGCGATGGCGGCAACCAGCACGGTCACGAGCAGTCCTGGCACGCCACGTGCGGGCAGCGACACGTCGAACAGCACTCGGCCGATGAGGATCACGAGCGCGGTCATGACTGCGGTGATGACCAACGACGCGGTCGCCAGGGCCAGCACGAAGATCCATGGTTGCAGCGGAGTGCCTCGCACACGTTTGAGCACGCCGTCCTCGCGCCGCGTCACCGTCGTCATGGCCAGATTGACCATCGTCGCCGAGATGATGGCGAGCGCGAGGATTCCCGGGACGTAGAAGGTGGCCGCCCGGAGCCCACCCCGACCCTCGAGCACCTCGTTGCCGAAGATCGACGTGAACAACAGGAGGAAGATCAGCGGCAGAACCACGGTGAAGAAGGTCGCAGCCGGGTTCCGCCGGAAGGCGAGCAGGTCGTAGCCCACCTGCGAGCGAAGTTGCCGAGCCAACGCGATCACGACGAGGCCTCGACTTCCTGCTCGGTGTCGGTGTCGGTGTCGGTCGTCGGTCTCGGCCTCGACGAGGGCGAGGTAGGTCTCCTCCAACGACGGTCGGGTCACTCGGAAGTCCGCCAGGGACCATCCGGCAGCCAACGCAGTCCCGGTGATGTCGTGAACCGCGCGAGCAACGAACTCGTCGCCGACGAGGATCTCGACCCTGCCGCCCTCGACTCGAACGTCGCCGGCCTCCCGGCGGAACTGCTTCGCGACGTGATCCACGGTGAACGGCTGGTCGGCGAGCCACGAGATCGACGTTCGGGCTTGCGTCTGCGCCGCCAACTCCGACGCCGTTCCGCGGGCGATGATTCGGCCCTGCGCAATGACCGCGATGTTGTCGGCGAGCTGCTGCGCCTCGTCCAGATAGTGGGTGGTGAGGAACACCGTGCACCCGAGGTCGCGGAGGCCTGCGATCATCCCCCACGCCTCGCGCCGCGCTGCCGGATCGAACCCGGTGGTCGGCTCGTCGAGAAACACCAGCCGGGGGTCGCCGATGAGCGCGAGCCCGAGGTCGACCCGACGCTGCTGGCCGCCGGAAAGCCGGCCGATGCGTTGGCCCGATTCCTGGGTGAGCCCGACCGTCTCGAGAACAACGTCGGTGGGTCGGGGCGAGCGATAGTAGGCAGCGTGCATGTCGAGCACTTCTCGGACCGTCAACGTCCGCGGCGGGCGAGACGACTGCAAGACGATCCCGATGTCCTCGCGCCACGACCTCGGGGCGGTTTGCGGGCTTGCCCCGAGCACCTCGACACGGCCCGAGGTGGCGTCTCGGAAGCCCTCGAGGATTTCGATCGTGGTCGTTTTGCCTGCTCCGTTAGGCCCGAGGAAGGCGACGATCTCGCCCTGCTCCACCCGAAGATCGACGCCGCAAACGACTTCCCGCCGGCCGTAGGTCTTGCGCAGGTCCTCGACGAGAATCGCCGGTGTGACCACGGAGCTCGCTACTCGGTGACGCCGGCCGGCGCACCGCCGGATGCGTCACCGGAGCCGAACTGGTACCCCGCTCCGAAGCCGACCGCAGCTCCGACAACGAGGCAGATTGCCGCGACGACCACCAATCGAGACCGCTGGAGCCGGCGAGCGGGAGAGCGACTCACCTGGCCCGATGCGGGCAGCTGCACTCGGCGCGCCACCTCGAAGAAGTCTGCACGGTTCGCGCCGCCCGGCCCGGTCGCGGCCCCGAAGATCGAAACTTGTGCAGGCGTTGGTGCAGGCGTTGGTGCGGGCCCAGGCGCCGGCGCGGGCACCGGTTTCAGCACCGCCCGCTCAGCGAGCGTCTCCGCTCGGGGTGGGGGCAGCTCGACCAGCTCGAGGCGCGGAGTCTGCGCTGGCGTGGGTGGGGGCAGCTCGACCAGCTCGGGCCGCGGAATCGGCACTTGCCGTTGAGCTTGCGGTTCGGCCGCCACGATCGTGATGCCGTCAGGAGTTCCAATCTCGCCCCTCGACCGATCGGCCTGGCGCTCGCCAATGGCCGTTCGCGGCATAGGACGAAGCTTGTCGGTCCATTGGCGACCATCCCAGAAACGTTCCGAATGAGGAACGTCGGGATCGATGCGCCAGCCGGGAAACAGGTCGAGTGGGGGCAACACCCGGCCGAGCCTAGGAGACGTACCGGGTGCGCGCTACCTTCGACCACCCAGCAATCCGACTTCGCACGTCGCGCGGTCGATCCCCGACCCTCTGAGCAGGATTGCCAGCCCGGCCAACACCCAGCTCACCGCGGCGAGCACCCACAGTGCTGACCCGAACCCCGATCGATCGGCGACGAAGCCGACGGCCAACGGGCCCGACAACCCACCGATCTCACCGGCCGTGAAGTAGAGCGCCGCCGCGCTGGCCATGTTCGCCGGGCCGACCCGAGGATCGTCCATCAAGAAGAGCATCGCCACCGGCAACGCCACGGATCGAATGGCGCCGTAGGCGAGGATGCCCGCGGCCGCCGGCAGTCCCCATGCTCGGCCCAGATGGCAAGAGCGCAACTCCGAGCAGCAAGTAACAGCCGACCAGCAGCGGACGACGAATCGAGGGGCTGGCCAGTCGGGGTACGAGCACACCGAAGACAAGACCGGGGATGGCGACGATGGCCGACCAGAACCCGGCGGCGGCGGGCGACAGGTCGAGGTCTCGGAGTATCTCCGGCAGCCAGTTCGACATCGCGTGGTTGACGAAGAAGGTGAGAATGGCCATGACCAGAACCACGCGCACGAGCGGGACGGCAAACAGTTGCGACAACGGGGTCTGGCCCTGCCGGTTCCTCGTCCAGGGGGAATCGATCTCGACCGGTACCGACCGGGTCACCACCGCGAACGTCACTCCGGCGCCAGCGGCCAGGACGGCGTACGACGCCACCACGAGCTGCCACCGCTGGTCGAACAACGGCATCAACACCGAATTGGCCGTCAGCAACGTGACCATGGAACCGACGACCGGCCCGCTGACGGCGAGACCGGTAGCGAGCCCCCGCTCCTCGCTCGAGAACCACGAGGCAACCAACGTCGGTGCGCCGACGGACACCAGCGGGCCGCCAAGGCCGAACACGCCGACGGCCAGCATCAGCGAGACCAGGCCGGAGGCTCCCGCCCGCAGGACACCCGACAAACAGATCAGCCCGATGCCGACCAGGAGGCCGGTTCGCAAACCGTGGCGATCCAGGAACTTGCCGCAGGGAATGGCAGCCAGCAGATACACGAACTGCCAGGCCCCGAGCACCGCGCCCATGGTCGATCGAGTGAGATCGAGATCGGCGGAGATCTCGGCCACGAGGGGAGCCAAGGATGCCGACACCAGCCCGAAGCCGATGTACAGCCCGCTTGTAGCGGCAAGAAGCCGCCAGCGGTAAGGGTTGTCGGTCCGCGTAGCCGTGGAGGCACCCTAAGGTCAGTCGGCGCGGTTGACGACTCTGCCCGAGAGCGGATCGAAACACACCGCGACGGCACGGGCGTCGATCCGTAGGGTTCTGCCGTGGCCCAACGCGTCGAGCGTCACCAGCAAGCTCCAATGACGGCCGGACTCGGAGGCATCGAGGGCCTCGTGGACGAGGGTCGGGCAGAGTTCGATGTCGTCAAACGAGCCCCCCACGACCGCAAGCGAAGTCGCCTGATGAATACGCCCCTCGGCGAAACCCTCGGTGGCGATGCTGGAACGGGCGACCAGATGGATGCCGGGCTGATCGCCGTAGCCAACCGTCTCGACGTCGGTGGCGTTGGCCTCGGCGCGATCGAGGAACCAATCGACGGCTTCGGCCAATGCCCGCTCCTCCATTTGACGAGTCGCCCCGATGGACGTCTGCAGCCTGGTGGCCGGACGGAACCCCGGCGCCGGTCGGCGATTGCTGAGGGAGCAGTCGGGCAGCCCGTCGATGGGTCCGCACAGGAGGCGCGGATCGATGCCGACGCTGCGCATGACCCCCGACAGCGCTGCTCCCTCGAGCGAGACCAGGGAGCCCCGCGAGGTTCCGCGACGACCAAAGGTGCCATCCCATGCCTGCTCGAGGTCAGCGTCGTATCGGCGGCTCGCGGCAAGGGATACCGGATGGAGGCACGACACCAGGGGGCGCACGCTGTAACAGACTTCGCCTTCGACCCCGTACCGGGCCCCGGTGACCAGCCAGACGCCGACGACGTCCTGAGCGTCTCGGCGATAGGCCACCACCCGATCGCCTGGCACGGGACCCCAGGCCCGTTCAGCGTCGGGGCGGCCTCCGACCGGTCGCAGCTCACCCCGCTTGAACCCACCCCCGAAGCCCGTGGTCGACAGCGGCGACGACTGCCAGGTTCCCGGCAGGCACAAACCCCTCGGGTAGTCGTCCCAGTCATAGGTGACCGGATCTTGATGACCGCGGCCGAACTTGGCCAACCACACCCGGTGTTCGAGCTCCATGCAGAAGCCGGGTTCGACGGCTGCGGCCGGCGGACTCCAGCGCTGGAGCTGGCGGGGTTTGGGGTGGAAGACAGCGAGTGGTCGAGCCATGCGACCACTATGACGATGCCCTGTGACATCTATAGGAGCTTCATCCAGCCCGTTCCCCTGCCGACAGCCCCCTCCCGCCAACCTCCGGCTGGAGACGTCGGGCCCTCCGAACCTCCGGCTGGAGACGTCGGAAACCGACGCCTGGGGCCGGAGGTTCGTTACGGGTGACGCTTGGGGCCGGAGGTTGGGAGGTGATGGCCCAGGGACTCAGTAGCCGCCGAGGCCGGCCGAGGCGAGGAAGCGGGCCGGGTTGGCCACCAGCATCGTGTCGATCTGGGTGTCGGAAACACCGGCGGCGAGCAGTGCGGGCACCACGTCCTGGCTGATGTGCAGATAGTGCCAATTCGGAAGCGCCCCGAGGGGTACCTCACCCGCGATCCAGTCGATGTAACAGGAAGCATCATGGCTCAACACCAACTGTTCGGTGTACCCGCGCCGACAAAGCTCGGCGACGACCCCGACCCGCTGGTCGGTGGTCAGGTACCCATCGATACCGAACCGGTCCATCCCGATCAGACTGCCCTCGTCGAGTACCCGCTGGAGATAGTCGAGGTCGTCGGTGTCGCCGCAGTGGCCGATGATCACTCGGCTGAGATCGACACCCTCCTCGGCGAAGACCCGCTGCTGATCGAGCCCTCGCTGGGTGCCCGCATGGGTGTGGGTGGTGATGGGGCAGCCGGTGAGCCGATGCGCCCGGGCACAGGCGCGCAAGGTCCGATCGACGTCATCGGTGAGCCCTGGCATGTCCGTCGCGCACTTGATGACCCCCGCCCGGACCCCTCGCCCGCTTTCGTCGAACGCGCCGTGGATGCCGTCGGTGATGTCCTGCACGAAGTGGGCGCACATGCTGTCGACAGCTGTGCCGACCAGTGGGCGCCGGCGGTAGTAGTGCGGCAGTTCGTTGAAGGTGTAGAGCCCGGTGGCGACCACGATGTTGAGGTCGGTCCGCCGGGCCACCTCGACGATGCGGGGAACGTACCGGCCGAGCCCCAACGCCGTCGGGTCGATGATCGTGTCGATTCCGGCCGCCTTCAGGTCGTTCAATCGTGTGGCCGCGTCGGCGATGCGCCCTTCGTCGCTCCCCCACTCCTCCGGGTAGTTCATCTGTATCTCCGGCGAGATGACGAAGACGTGCTCATGCACGAGTACCCGGCCGAGGGCGTCGAGTCCGATCGGGCCGCGTGCGGTTTCTATCTGGGTCCCCTGGGTCATGGGTGCGACGCTACGGTGTCACCGAAGGGTTGGACAAACAGACCCGCAGGAGAACCTCGTGACCCAGCACATCAGCACCCGCCCCTCGAACCACCGGATCCAGGTGACCGTCGGGGGCGTCCTCGTTGCCGACTCGAAACGAGCGGTCGAGCTTCACGAAGGCTCCCTCCCGGTTCGGTACTACCTCCTGACGGACGACGTCACCATGAGCCATCTCACCACGACCGATACCTCCTCGGTCTGCCCTTACAAGGGAACGGCGTCCTACTGGAGTGTTGCGGCCAACGGTACCGTTCACCCCGACGTCGTCTGGTCCTACCCGACGCCCATTCCCGAGGCCGCCGACATCGCCGGGCTCGTCTGTTTCTGGCACGGCAAGCCGGGCGTCGCGGTCCACGTCCTCGACCTGGCCGACTCAGACGCCCAGTAGCTCAAGGTGATCGAACCCGTCTCGCCCCTCATCGATTCGCCGCGGGCGTGGCTGACCGTCATCGCAACCTTCTTCTCCTCGTTCGTCACCCTCGGCATCGCCTACTCCTTCGGCGCGTTCTTCACGTCGATGGCCGAAGAGTTCGGCAGCACACGGGGCGCCACGGCCATCATCTTCGGCGTCACCACGTTCAGCTTCTTCTGGCTCAGCCTCGCGACCGGCCGGGCCGCCGACCGGTTCGGCCCTCGCCCCGTGCTTCTTGTCGGGGCGGCGTCGTTGTTCATCGGGCTCATCGCCACGAGCCGGGTGCAGTCGCTCAGCGTGGGCTACGTCACGTACGGCGCCGGCGTCGGCTTGGCTGCGGCATGCGGCTACATCCCGATGGTCGCCACTGTCGGCGGCTGGTTCCAGGAGAAGCGCCCCGCTGCTGTCGGGCTCGCGGTGGCAGGGATCGGCGCCGGCACCATGGTGACGTCCCCATTGTCGGCCACCCTCATCGACCGCTACGGATGGAGGGACACCTATGTGATCCTTGCGGTGGCGGGCACCGGAGTGCTCCTTCTCTGCACGTTCCTGATCGACCGGCCCCCCGGGCAGACCGGAGTACAACCGGCACGTTTCGGTGCCGCCTTCGCCTCACCCGCCTTCCGTCGGCTTCATCAGTCGGCATTCGTCTCGGGTCTCGCCCTGTTCGTTCCTTTTGTGTTCGTCGGACAATACGCGAAGGAGCGCGGGGTCGATTCGGTTGCGGCGGCGGTGCTGGTCGGAGCGCTCGGCGGGGCAAGCATCGTGGCTCGCATCGGGTTCGGCGGTCTGGTTCGTCGCTTCGGTTCCATGCCGCTCTACCGGTTGTCGTTCGCCCTGCTGTCGGTCAGCTTCCTGCTCTGGCTCGTTGCCGGAAGCTCCTACCGGCTGCTCCTGTCCTTCGTCGTCGTGCTGGGTATCGGGTATGGCGGCTTCGTTGCGCTGAGCACCATTGTCATCGCCGAGCGCATGGGCGTCGTCGGCTTGGGTTCTGTCCTCGGACTCTTCTACACCGCTCAGGGACTGGGTGGCCTGATCGGCCCACCCACCGCCGGATGGATCATCGATCGAACCGACTCGTATCGACTCGTGATCCTGCTGTGTTGTGCCCTCGAGGCACTGGCCTTGGCCCTCCTGATCGGCCTCCCCCGACCGGGGGTCGAGCGGCCCTGATCCGCAGGTTGCGCCTTGTCGACCAGCGCTAACCTGTCGGCCATGACTGTTGCTGCTGCCGACATCGACGCGTTTTCCGAGGGCAAGACCATCCCGCTGGTCTTCCTCGACATGCTGGGCCGCAACGGTCCCCGAGTTGCGTTTCGATGGAGGACGTCGACCGATGCCGGAGAGGCCTGGTCCGAGGTCACATGGGACAAGTTCGCTCACGACGTCGCCCGGGCAGCCGCCGGCCTGTCGGCCCGAGGTCTCGGCCGAGGCGACCGACTGATGCTGATGCTCCGCAACGTGTACGAGTTCCATGTGCTCGACACCGCTGCGCTCTTCCTTGGGGCCACGCCCGTCTCGATCTACAACAGCTCATCGGTCGAACAGATCCGATACCTGGCCTCCGACGCCGGAGCGACGCTCGCCGTTGTCGAGAACGACGCCTTCTTGCGCCTCTTCGAAGCGGCCAGGCCAGATCTTCCGAAGCTGTCCGCCATCGGTGTCGTGTCGCCTACGGGCACGTCGTCCGATTTCACCTACGCCGATCTCCTCGCCGACGAGCCCCTGGACCTCGCCGCCGCGGCGGCGACTGCCCGGCCCGATGACCTGGCAACGCTCATCTACACCTCGGGAACCACCGGCCCGAGCAAGGGCGTCATGATCGACCACCGCAACATCGTCTGGACCGCAGAGTGTCTGCGTCGTTCCTTTGGTTGGGAGGCTGACCGCATGGCCGGGATGCGGGTCATCAGCTACCTGCCGATGGCCCACATCGCCGAGCGCATGGTGAGCCACTACCAGGCCCTCACCGTCGGCTACGAGATCACCTGCTGTCCCGATCCCACCCTCATTGCCAGCTACGCGGGCGAGGTGCGTCCCCAAGTGATGTTCGGCGTGCCTCGGGTCTGGGAGAAGATCTACGCAGGCGTCAATGCCGCGCTCGCCGCTGACCCCGACAAACAACGAGCGGTCAACGACGGCATCGCGGCCGCGGCTCCTCTTCAGGAGAAGATCACCATGGGGACGGCATCCCAGGAGGAGATCGACACCTATCAGTTCCTCGACGATGTTGCCTTCCGTCTCATCCGTGAACTCGTCGGCCTCGACCAACTCGAAGCGGCCATCACCGGCGCGGCACCGATCCCGGCCGAGATCCTCAGCTGGTTCCGCACGATCGGTGTTCCATTGTCGGAGATCTACGGGCTGTCGGAGACCACCGGGCCGATGACCTGGGAGCGTTCCCGGGTCAAGGCCGGCTACGTCGGCGTCGCCTGCCCCGGCGTCGAGGTAGCCCTCGCCGAAGACGGCGAGGTCATCTGCCGCGGCGGAAATGTCTTCCGCGGTTACCTCAACCTGCCGGACAGGACCGCCGAGGTGCTCGATGCCGACGGCTGGTTCCACAGCGGCGACATCGGCGAGTTCGACGACGAGGGATACCTCAAGATCGTCGATCGCAAGAAGGAGCTCATCATCACCGCCGGCGGCAAGAACCTCTCCCCGGCCAACCTCGAAGCCCGCCTGAAGATGATTCCGCTCGTTGGCCAGGCCTGCGCCATTGGAGACCAACGCCCCTTCGTCACCGCGCTCGTCGTGCTCGACCCCGACGCCGCGCCGCGCTGGGCTGCGGCCAACAGCATCAGCTACGCCTCACTCGCCGAACTGGCGGAGCATCCTCAGCTCGTCGCCGCCATCGAAGGCGCGTTGCCCGACGCCATGGCCGAGTTCAACAACACCGAGAAGGTCAAGAAGCTGAAGATCCTCGGTGAGGAATGGCTGCCGGACACCGACCTGCTCACCCCAACCTCCAAGCTGAAGCGGCGCGGTGTGCACGCCCGATTCGCCGAGGAGATCGACGCGCTCTACAACTGACTACCTGGGACACCTGACTACCTGGAACAGCCGACTACCTGGAGGCCAAGGTTCGGGCGGCCGAAGTGGAGGCCGAAGTCGGTCGACGGTCGACACCCCCGGCCGGAGCAAGCTGCGTCCGGGCGAAGTCGGCGGCCAGATCGACCGCGGCCTGTGCTTCGGGCAGCTCCCGGTGGTACTGCCATGCATGCCACAGGCCTTCCCACACCTGGTGCTCGACGAGGCCACCGACGGCTTCGATCCTCTCGGCGAACAACACTGCTGCCGGATGCAGCGCATCGCCGGGTGTCGTCTGGAGCAGAACCGGGGGAAGGGTCGCGAGCTGGGGCTCGGTCATGGCCGACGGCGACACCAATGGGTCTGCTGGGTCGGCGCGGCCGACGTACGCGGCAATGAGGCTCGAGCCGTTCAGCGGTGAAGCACTGCGCCGGCCGAACAGGGGGCGCACGTCGAGCAGCGGACTCAGACCGATGATGCCGGCCACCCGCTCGCCGCCCAGCCGCTGCCAGAGACCGAACGCGAGGCTGGCGCCGGCCGAATCGCCGGCGAGGATCAGGCGCCGGCCGCCGAGCAGTGTGTGCACGACTCGTTCGGCGTCGTCGAGAGCCGCGGGGAAAGGGTGTTCCGGAGCCAGGCGATAGTCGACCGAGACGATGGTGAGCCCTTGATCGGCGCCGTTGGGCCGGGCCAACCGCGCGGTGATGGGTGCCGCCGTGCCGGGCGACCCGAGGCAGAAGCCGCCGCCGTGCAGATAGACGACGGCGGTCGGGGCCGGACCGGTGCGATCGAAGGCCGGACCGGCCCACAGCGTGCGGACGCCGCCTGCGAGAATCTCCTGATGTGGGGGTTCGTCGGGTAGCACATCGTCACCCCACGCCGCGTGTTGGTCGGCTCGCCACCGCGCGACGGCAACGAGATCGGTCAGGTCGGGCACCGTGCAGGTCGGTCGTCGTCTGCAGGTCGGTCGCGATGCGACTCAGGCGAACCTGGGCTTCTTCGGAGAGCACCATCAACCCGTCGCCCGCTGCGTTGATCACTCTCATCGACATGCCCGGCACGCTAGTGCACCGGACACGACAGATTCGGGAGGCTCGCCCGCCCTGACCGAGACAAATCGGCCGAATCGCAGAACGGAGGTCTGATCGTCCCGCTCCCTCCAAGGACAGGACGACCAAACCTCCGTTGGTTCTTTGCGGCTGAGGATGGGCGACTATCCTCAGCCGCAAAGGCTCTGTGGGCCGAGGCAACCATGGCCTCGCACCGCTCAACCTAGGGAAGGGCTGTAAACGACTCGTTAACTCGCCGGAAACCATTCGGGCGACACGGCACACGGAGGGATCGTGCACGAGGCCGACCACGGTCAGCACAGCGCTAATCAGCACAAAAAAAAAACGCGACAATCAGCACAGCGACAATCAGCCCCGCGACAATCAGCCCAGCGCTCCGTCAAGCCCTCTCTCCTGGCAGCCGTTGCTGTCGCGCCGGGCGGTCGACATGCCTCGAATGATGAGCGTTGCCTTCACCCCCATGGCTCCGGCCTTGCGCAACGAACTCATCACCGAGGCCTACGGCGATCTGGCCACCGCCATGGCCGACTGTCTCGGCACGACGGACGCCACGTGGTGCACCTTCGGCCAGTGGGCCTCTCACGCCATCGGCAACTACCTCGGCACCGTGTCGATCGCACCTGGACGCCTCATCGCTCGTGCGTTCGGCCACGGAAACCGCCAGGTCTTCGCCGACATCAGCCGGGCACACGTGTCCTTTCTCGACACGGTCGGCAGAGCCGATCGCTACGGCCGCGATGTCGACCGAGCGTGGGAGGAGTGCGTCCGCCGACTGACGCAGACACTGGTGCCGGTGCCCGGCACGGCACTTTCGGTCGGCCCGGCCGTGACGGACTTGACGGGCGCAGCGACCGCGGACCGACAGCTCCTCGTCCGCGGCTTCCGGGCCTACCGGAACGCGCTGGCGCTCAAGGGTGCGTCGTCGCCCGAAGCCGTCGTTCGGCGCTCCCGGTCGATCCTCCTCGGCAACACCCTGCTGGCAATGCACGAGCAACAGCTTCTGGACGACACGATCGCCGTGGGTTTTCGCTCCTGGCTTCGACATCTCACGACGTGGTGGACTCCCCTTGCCAGCCGGTACCGGTGGAGGCAACGACCCGTGCGGCCATGGCAGCTCAGGGTCGAGCACTGGTGGATCCACGCGGCGACCCGGCACGTCATTTCCATCGCGCTCCCCAAACGCGTCGTCAAGGTCGGCAAGCCGTACCCGACGAACCCGGAGGCAGTGCCGATCACCCCCCGTGCCCTCGGCCCGGTGCTGAGCGCTCGTCCACTCGACCAGATCGACGACGACGATCTCTTGGACGGGATCTGGGCACTGCTCGACGTCGATGGCCGAGCGTCCCGCTGCTGGTCAGGACTCGACGACCGATTGGCGTTCATTCTGTGCTTCATGGCCAATGAACAACGGGACCCATCGCTCTGGGTGGATGGTGCGCTCCGTCGACCAGCGGCCAGGCGACCGATTCGCTTTCGGCTGCGCCGCCTCGAAGCACGCATCGCTGCATCACCAGCCCGCCCAATCACCGCACGGGCACCAACGCAGGCGCGGCTCGACGCCTTGCGCACTCGGCCAACCCATCGATTGCCCGGCGTCGCCGACGACCATCCACTACTTCGAGACGCCCCGATCCGGTCGGTCCACGCCACCGACTTCGCCGCTGCGCCGTGGAGCCACCTTGCGGAGGAGTTCGAACGGGCAGCACAACGCGCCGACGCGTTGTTCGATCCCGAGACGGTTGCCTCGGCGCGAGCCCTGTTCCAACGGTGGACCACCGTCATGTACATGGGCCTCCTGTTCCGATCCCTTCCCGACAGTTACTCCGCGGCCCACGGGGTCAAGGTCCTCGGCTCGGTCTCCGACCTGGCCACCAACCCGGTTCGGCGGGTGGGGGAAACTGCGCAGTTCCTGCACGATCTGTTCGAACGAGACGAAAGCTGGTCCTCCGGAAACCTGGTTCGCCACGGACCGGCCTACCAGTCGGTCCGGGGCGTGCGCACCATCCACACCTTGGTCGCTCGACAACTGCTCGACGCCGGTTGGGATGTCGCTTCGCATGGGCAACCGCTGAACCAGGAGGACCTTCTCGGCACCGTGCTCAGCTTCGCCGTTCCCCCACTCGAACTCATGGAGCGTCTCGGCATCGACGTGCCTCCTGCCGATCGCGACCGCTACACCCGCTTCTGGTGCGGTGTCGGCCATCTCCTCGGGTTGCCGCTCTCCCTGCTCGGGCACGAGACCGACGCTGGGTTCGAGCCCCTCAGCTACGACGAGGCCCTGGTGATGGCCGAGGCGATCCGCTGTCATCAACAGCGGCGATCCCTCGACGGTGTCCGGTTGGGCGAAGCGCTCGTCGAGGGGGTTGCCGACGGCTTTCCTCGGGCCCTCGACTGGCTCGCCGGCGGCCTGTTCCACGCCATTGGCGACCCGGACGTTTCCGAGTTGCTACTCCTCGCCGAAGGACCAGGTCGGATCCGCTCGACCCTGACCGCGACGACGCTGCGTGGTCTCTTGCGCTTCGGCCCGACTCGGGGGTTGACCCGGGACTTGGTCGAGGCGGTGGGCGAGTTCTGGTTGCGTCCGTTCATGGCCGAAGGCGAAGGCCGTCCCTTCCGGCGAGCCGTCAGCGACAAGAACCAACTGGCGAAGCGTCACGCCGAGCCGGGCGGGAAAGCGATCGACCGCGCGCTGTGGCCCACTGGGTGCAGGAGATGACGGCCCGACCTACGGCAACCGGGTGCAGTGTGCACCGCTGGGGGGTGTGGTGCTGCACGCGGTTGCCGGTTCTCGGCCTGCGGTTCGTCAGGGCTGCGGTTCGCCGCGCAGCGCACCGAGCACCGACGGCACCAGGCTGTCCTGGGCGAATGATGCTCTCGGGCTCGTGCGGGCGGCCACTCCGGCGAAGACGGCCTCGTCCTCGGGTAGGAGCATCTGGCCGGGGCCGAGGCGACTGATCGATCGGGCGGTTCTGGTCGCTTCGTCGTGGTGCCCCTCGGCGTCGAGCAGCACGACCGCCTCCTTCAGCGCCCAGGCCTGCTGCGCCAGCATCCGGCCACGGGTCCACAGCTCGATGGCATCGGCCAGGAGCAACCGCGCAAGCGCGGCCTCGCCCGCACGGCGTTTGGCAAGTGCCGCACCCGTGAGCGACACCCCGAGAACAAAGCGGTTCCTGACCGTTCGGGCAAGACGAGCCGCTTCGGTGAACTCGAGGCTCGCTTTCGCCGGATCGGACGGCACGCCCACGAACGCCCGGGCGTAGGTCGCCCAGGCCAGGGTCGAGGGGTTGGCGGTCGCTGCGGCCCGGGTGTAGGCCGACTCCGCCAGGCTCGCTGCGCTGACGGGATCACCGAGAACCGCAAGGCCGACCGCGGCGTTCACCAGGACACTGGACTCCTGCCGCACATCCTTCGCTCGCCGACACCAATCGAGATGCCGAAGGATCAGATTCTCGGCGTCGCCCGGTCGACCGGTCTGGCTGGCCACGTTGAACTGGGCCTGGATGCTTCGGCTCGGGATCCGGACCTGGTGAGCGTCGGCTTCGGTTTCGGCGTGTTCGGCCAGTTCTCGGGCGCGAGCGAAGTCGCCGTCTCCCCAGGCTCCGAGCGCTGCGGTCGCCAGCATCTCGGGATAGCGCGGGGTGTCGGGACCGAAGCGGTCGAGTACCTGATCCGCCCACGCCAACAACCCGAACTCCAGCCGAAACAACGCGTGTTCCCAGGTGTGGTCGGCCAGGTCGGCCGCCACCGACGGAAGGCCATGCTCGATCGCCCATTCGAAGGCAGCCCGAAGGTTGGCACCGGCGGCCAACAATCGAGCCACGCTTTGCGGCTCCTCGGCTCCGTGGCTCCGCACAACCGCCCGACCGGCCAGACCGGCGAAGTGTTCGGCGTGCCGGGTCCGCGCCACGGCCAACTCGCCTCGTTGTTCGAGCCGGCTACGGGCGTGGGTTCGAATGGTTTCGAGCGCGACGAAGTGCTCGTGTTCGGCCGCCGTGCGTAACAGGGAGTGCTCAACCAACGCCCCTGCCGTGCCGCCACCTGCGAGTCGTTGGAGGTCCCGGCTGCGGAACGGGCCGGCCATCACCCCGATGTGGTCGAACGCCCGCTGGTCGTCGGCGCCGAGCGCGTCGACCGACCAGTCGAGGGCGGTACTCCATCGTTCGTGGCGCCCATCGGTTCGGCGCGGGGAAGCGAGCACCTCAGGCGATGTGGCGAGGGCAGCGAGCACCTCCGACAACGATTTCGTTCGCAACGCGTTCGCTACCAGCTCGAGCGTCAGCGGCAGGCAGTCGAGCCGAGCGACCAATTCGTCGAGGGAACGATCGTGCAGCTGCGAGATCGCTCGTGCAGCCTCTGCGCCGGCACCATAGGTTCGCTCGAGCAGCAACTGACGCGCGTGCTCAGGGGACAGCGGGCCCAGCGGGAAGCGCGTCTCGGATTCACAGCCAAGCGGGACTCGGCTGGTAGCGACCACCTGAAGATCTCGGCATCGGCGGACCAGGGTCTCGGCCAACAACCCGGCAACGTCGGCGACGCGCTCGGAATTGTCGAGTACGACGAGCGTGGCCTCGGAATCGAGCGCGTCGGCGACCGCCATCGCCAGTTCCGCCACCGGAGCACGGACATCGAGTTGGTCCGCCATGGCTTGAACCACCGAATCGGGTGAGTACGCCGTCAGATCGATCCAGAGAACGCGCCTGCCCGATTGGCTTCGAGCGACCTGACCGGCCAACCGAGTCTTCCCGACGCCCGGCGGGCCCAGCACCGTGACCATCTGATGGTGGGTCAGCAGCCCGAGGATCTCCTCGACCTCGCCCGCTCGCCCGATGATGGCGGTCCCGGCAACCGGGACGGCGGTGGGCTGAACCTTGAGCAACGACACGAGATCGGCGAGCGCAAGCCCCGCTGGGGCCGGTGCTCTTGCTTCCCGCGGTGTCGAGGGCAGCAGGGACGGATCGTGATCGAGAATGGCCTGTTCGAGCTTCCGAAGACCGGGCCCGACATCGAGCCCCATCTCCTCACGGAACAGGTTCGCCGCCTGCTGGTACGTGCGGAGCGCCTCGGCCTGCCGCCCATCGCGGTACAGCGCCAGCATCAGCAGCTCCCACCGCCTCTCCCGCAGCTCGAAGTCGGCCATCAACGCACTCAACCGAGTGAGGGCTTCCTCGGTTCGGCCGCACTCGAGCAGCACCTCGACAAGCAGGTCCTCGGCCGATGCACGCTGATCGGTCAACCGCTGCGCCACCCCTTGCACCCATTGGCTCTCGTGAGGTTGGAAGGCATCGCCTCGCCACAGGGCCAACCCGGCTTCGAGGAGGGCGACCGCCCGAGCCGAGTCACCCCGGTCGGCCGCAGTCCTCGCCTCGGCGATGGCATCGGTGAACACAACGTGATCGATTGCCGACCGGTCGAGTCGAAGCCGATAATGACCGCTCTCGTTCACGATGGTCTCGGCACCCAGGCCGATCCGGTCCCGCAACCGGTTCATGACCACCCGGAGCCCCGTGGCGGCCGAAGGGGGCGCGTCGAACCCCCAGACCGCGTCGATCAACGAATCGAGGCTGACCGGCGCGGGGTACGCCGCGGCCAGCAGACTCAACACCTCTCCTTGCTGGCCGCGGAGCGCGTCGAAGGCTCCATCAACGCGCTGCAGACAGACTGGTCCGAGCACTCGAACCACGGGGGAATCCACCGCCGGAGCGTAGATCACCCGTTCAGGCGTGGCGATGGGTGGCCACCCACTCGAGGAAGCGATCGCGGTCCCAGGTGTTCACCACGAGTTCTCGCGGAACCCAGCCGCGCTGGGCCGTGAGCACGCCGTACTCCATGCGCCCGAGTTCGCTGGTGTGATGGCTGTCGGTGTTGATGACCAGCTTGACGCCTCGGTCGACTGCCCGCCGAACCACATCAGAGGCTGCGTCGAGGCGCTGGAGTGCGCCGTTGATCTCGAGCGCGACGTCGAACGTGAACAGTGCCTCGAGCACGATGTCGATGTCGAGCACGATGCCAGGTCGGCGCCCGATGTAACGACCGGTGAGATGTCCGATGGAGTCCACGGTCGGGTCCGAGATCGCCTTGACAAGCCGCACCGTCTGGTCGCGCTCGCTGAGGTCGAAGTACGAATGCACCGACGCGACCGTGTAGTCGAACATGGACCGGAAGTCGGGCTCGTAATCGAGGCCGCCCTTGGCTCCGATGTTGAGCTCGCAGCCCCACAGCAGTCGAAGGTCGGGGTACGTCTTCTGCACCTCGGCGATGTGCTCGCGATGGGCCAGCATCTGTTCGGGGTTCGAGCCGTTGATGGCGAGGTCTTCACCATGATCGGTGATGGCCAGATACTCGTACCCCTGCGCTGCGGCCTCGGCCACCATCTCCTCGACGGTGGCCCTTCCGTCTCCGGACCGGTCGGTGTGGTAGTGGAGGTCACCTCGGATGTGGGAGCGCTGGACCAGATCGGGCAACGAGTCAGCGGCTGCTGCCTCCACCTCGCCGGCGCCTTCGCGCATTGGCGGCGGTACCGGCCGCATCCCCAGCGCCTCATACAGTTCGCTCTCCGTACGTGCCGGGGATCGCTTGCTGGTCTCGGCATCGAACAGGCCGTACTCGTTCAGCAGCAAGCCTTGGGCCATGGCGCGTTGCCGAAGGGCGATGTTGTGGGCCTTGCTGCCGGTGAAGTAGAGCGTCGCCGCGCCGAACTGGTCGGGCTCGACGACACGTACGTCGATCTGGAACCCTCGGGCCGTCAGGAACGACGTCTTCGTCGACCCCGAACCGATGATCTCCCTGGCCTCGGGGTGGGAGCGGACTGCGGCCATCACTTCCTCGGGTCGCTGCGACGCAACCGTGATGTCGACGTCGCCCACCGTCTCGACGAACCGACGCAGACTGCCGCAGTAGGCCACAGATTCCACGCCGTCCAGCGCCTGCAGGTCGTTGACGAGGCGCTCGGCCAGCGGCAAGGCATCGGCAATGGGCGTGCGCTGATGCTTGCCCGCCTGCCCGAGGCGTTCGATGGCCTTGGCGATCTTGGCCTCGCTGGTCGCGCCCATGCCAGGGAGCCGCCTGACCTGTTCGTTCTCGATCGCCGAGCGAAGGCCGTCGACGTCCTCGATCCCCAATTCGGAACGCAGCAGCCGAAGGGTCTTGGGGCCAACTCCAGGGATTCGGCTCAACGCGATGACCGATGGCGGGTACTCCGAGCGGAGACGCTCGAGCTTGTCGACCCTGCCGTGCTCCACGAGCTCCCGGATCTTCGTCGCCGTTGCCTTGCCGACGCCGGCGATGGCGTTGAGTTCACCGACACCGAGCGACGAGAGGTCACGCCCATCAACCTGGAGGGCGAGGCGGGCCGCCTCGTAGGCCCGCACCTTGAACGATTGTGGGCTGCCCTCGTCGAGGGCTGTGAGCTCTGCGAGCTCTGACAGCATCGCCAGGATGTCGGCGTTGCTCGCCTGGTGCGTGGTCATCGGGTGAGCCTACCGGGCACCCCGATCTCGGCCCGAAGCGTCAGGCGACCCGACAGGACCTCAGGCCGGCCGGATCGCAGTCACCGCGGCCGAGACGTCAAGCTTGCGCATCTGGGCCAAGAGGCGCAGGTGCCCGACAGAGAGATCCTCGAAGCTTCGCCGCAGCATGGATGATCGCCCCGATTGGGTCCCGGCTCCGTGCGGTTCGCCGATGACATCGAATTCGGCCGGCGTCCCGAAACCGATCTCGGATACGGACCGCTCGATCTCCGCCGCGGCGTACAGCTGGAGTGAGCCGCTGTCGTCGGTGACATTGAGCACCAGTCCATCGATCGGACCGCCCGAGACCAGGCCGGTGATACGACCGACAATGGTGCCCGACACCCTCCCCGATGCACGCTCGTCGTTGAAGCTGGCAATGCTGTGGGTCGGGCCGCTCGCCTTGGCCTCGGTTTTCGGCGCCAGTCCTTCGGCCCCGCGCCAGTGCTGCGGCCACGCGTTGCGGTTCGGGACCGGAATCCGCCACTCATCGGGCATGGCCAACATCTCGGAGGTGCGCTCGAGGCGGAGATGGTCGAAGACACCCACGTCGATCCAGGGGCGTTCCGACATCGGTTCGTTCACCCCACGCTGCTCGATGGTTTCTGCCAACAGGTGGGTCAACGTCGACAGGTCGACGCACCAGAGCTGCAACTCCGCGTCGTCGTAGAACGTGTGGTAGACCCGGCCGCCGGGGTGTTCGGGTGTCTCGAGCTCGACCCAGATGCCGGCCCGCTCGATGTACGCAAGCGGGAACACCGCTCGGGGGTAACCAAGGCTCACGTCCCGTTCGTAGACCCGAAGCGCCTCGTCAGGGCGATACACCCCATCGAAGAAGAGCGACCCGAAACTTGGTGAGGTGTAGGTGAGCCACAGGTGACGAAGCTCGGCGGGCAGGCGGAGATCACGGATTCGACGCTCGACCTGCACAACGCTCCGAGCGGCCTGCGAGGCCCGCCGATGCCGCTCGACCTCGATGCCGAAGTCACGCACCGCGAGCTTGTAGCGCTCGATGGCTTCCTCCAGCAAAATCACAAACGACCTCCACGCCGAGCCCTGAGGCTTCTCGAAATGTTCACGCCCGGACGCTCGCCAAGCGTCCGGTATCGCCGTCTCGGAACAAACAGTTCCGGCCCGAACGAATCTGAACCCATGGTGTCGGGAACGCGTACCCACCGTCAGTGGGCAGAACTGACCGATCGTCCAGAGTTGGTTACGGTGGGGCGATGTCGTCGAAACCGCCAGCCGTCGCCCCAGCCGACTCGGTGCACGGCAGGTGCGATCCACGATTCGAAGTCCTCGCCGACCTGCTTGCCGGCAGCATCGCCAGTGGCAACGATCTGGGAGCGTCGCTTGCCGTCATGGAAGGTGACGAGTTCGTCGTCGACCTGTGGGGCGGTTGGAAGGACCCCGATCGATCCGAGCCCTGGCTCGAGGACACCATCACCAACGTGTGGTCGACCACGAAGACCATGACCAGTCTGTGCGCCCTCGTACTGGTCGAACGGGGACTCCTCGACGTGTTCGCCCCGGTGGCGCAGTATTGGCCGGACTTCGCGGCGAACGGCAAAGCCGGCATCGAGGTCCGGCACCTCATGGCGCACACTTCGGGCATCCCGTTCTGGGAGGCGCCGTTCGGACTGGACGAGCTGTACGACTGGGATCGGGCGGTCGCCCATCTGGCGGCCCAGGCACCCTGCTGGGAACCGGGCACCGCCTCGGGCTATCACTCGCTGAACCAGGGTCACCTCGTCGGCGAGGTCATTCGCCGGATCGACGGGCGCACCATCGGCCAGTTCTTCGCCGAGGAGGTAGCCCGACCGCTCGGTGCCGACTTCCATATCGGTCTCGATCCAATGCACGATCATCGCGTCACCAACGTCGTGCCACCCGAACCGGTGGAACCCGACCCGACCGCGCCGGCGCCCGCTGAGTTCCTCGCCCGGAAAGCGCCGATCCTCGACGCCGACATCGCCTGGACTTCTGCGTGGCGACGAGCCGAGATCGGCGCCGCCAACGGGCACGGCAACGCCCGCTCGGTTGCCCTGGTCCAGTCCCTTGTCGCCAACGGTGGCAGGACCACGAGTTCCCGAGGCGGGCCGTTGCAACTGTTGTCGCCGCAAACCATCGATCTCATCTTCCACGAGCAGTCCTACGGTCCCGACCTCGTCCTGGGCGACGTCCACCGCTTCGGCATCGGTTACGGCCTCCCGTCGCCCGAACGCACCCCCGAACTTCCGGCCGGCCGCATCTGTCACTGGGGCGGATGGGGCGGCTCGTCGATCATCGTCGACACCGAGCGCCAACTCACCATTGCCTACATGATGAACCGCATGGTCTCCGGAGACGCCGGGGACGATCGAAGCGAAGCCCTGGTCAGGACTGTCTATGCCCTCCTCTGAACCTCCCCCCGACTCTCCTCTCCACGACCCTGCCGCGGCGCTCGCATCCGCCCGGCAGCTGTCCCAGACCGGAACGCCCGAAGACCTCATGGCCGCAGCCGAGCTGGCCATGCAGGCCCACCTCGGCGGGCGAGGCCGACGCCGGACCCGTCTTCGCCGAATGCGCCGATCGGCTGGCCGTGCTCAGCGGCCGACCCCAACCGTTCGGCAGCATCGCCATGCAGAACTACGGCGATGTCTCCCTTGCCCCGGTCGACCACGGCGTGACCGACGAACAGCGAGCCGAGTTCGGAATCCCACCCCTGGCGGAGCTTCGCCGTCGGCTCGAAGACGAGAGCCGACGGCTCGCCCGGGATCGGGCCGAACGAGGTGGCCTCGATCCCAACAACCCGTTCATGCGCGTGTGGCGAGACCCCGACCCTGCCCAGCTGCGGGCCCGCTGGGCCGACGAGGGCGAACCCTGTTGGGCCGATGGCGACGAATTGACCATCATCGCCGAGATGGACCATCCGTTCATGGCAACGCCGGTGCTGCCGATGCCCAGCTGGGATGCGGGCGATGGGCTTCAGGTGGTGACCGTCCGAATCGATCGCCTACCCGAGGCCGTCATCACCTACACCAGGACGCCGCTCGGGCAGGCCCCGAAGATGGGCACCCGACGAGGCTCCCACGATGGTCGCTTTCGCGGTCCGCTTGCGCCGCCGGAAGCGCCGTCGAACGAACCCGTCATCGGTTCCCTCTTCGAACACGCCGTCGAATCGGCAGCTCTCGGCGAACCTCGCCGGGTCACCGTGTACAAGCCTGCCGCCCGGCACGGCGCCGACCTGCCCGTCATCTTCTCGACCGATGGCGACATGTTCGCGGCCTACGCCCGCCGGCTCGACGCTGCCATCGAGTCCGGCGCGTGTCCTCCCGTGGTCGTCGTCGCCGCCCACTCCGCCAACGCCATGAGTCCGCTGAACGCCCAGCAGAACCTTCGAGCGCTCGAGTACCTCCCCGGTTTCGACGACCGGCGCTTCGACGCCCACCAACGCTTCTTCGTCAGCGAATTGGCGGCTTGGGCCGATGCCGAACTCCCGATCTCTGCCGCGCGTGACCGCCGAGCGGTGTTCGGTTGTTCCGATGGCGGCGGTCATGCCCTTGCCACTGGCATGCTGCACCCGAGCGCCTACGGGCACGTCTTCGCGTACAGCACCGGCATGCCACCCGACGGCCGAACCCGATGGGGCGCAGATGCCCCGTTCGTCCATCTCTGCGCCGGCACCCTCGAGGGCCCCTTCCACCAGGCCACGGTCATGTGGGCGTACTTCCTCGAGCGGCTGGGTGCCCGCCATCATCTGACCGAGCGGGTCTGCGGTCACGATCTCATCCAGTGGGCCGAAGAGCTTCCCAATGCCGTCGGCCGCGCCTTCGGCGCAGAAGCCTCTTCGGTTGACCGTGATCTTCCGAGCTGATCAGAGCGGAGCGACGTCGACCGACACTTCGAGACTCTGACCCGCAGCCGGGCCGATCATGACGCCACGTACCGGCGTGACGTCGGCGTAGTCGCGGCCCCACGCGACCGTGACATGCCGGTTCACGGGGAGATGTCCGTTGGTCGGATCGAAGTCGACCCAGCCCTCGTTCGGAGTCCAAATCGAGCACCAGGCGTGCGAGGCGTCGGCGCCCACCAGGCGGGCCTGTCCGGGGGGAGGTTCGGTCTCGATGTAGCCGCTCACGTACCGGGCGGCCAACCCCAGTGATCGGAGCACGGCCGTTGCCAGGTGCGCGAAGTCCTGGCACACCCCTCGTCTCTGGTCCAGCACCTGTCCGAGCGGCGTCGAGACATCGGTGGCGGCGGAGTCGAAGACGAACCCCCGGAAGATGGCGTCGCACAGCGACCGAGCGCCTTCGACGATCCCGGCGCCGGGCGGGAACGCGTCGTTCCCCAACGTGCTGAGGGGCACGCTCCATCGATCGAGATCGATGAAGGTCGACGCGCCGCGAAGGAAACACACGTCGGTCGCCAAGGTGTCGGACAGACCGTCGAGCAGCTCGACGACCGTCTCCCACGGCGTCGGATCATTGGGGTACGGTCGCTCGGTCACCACCACCGTACTGTCGGCTTGGATGCTCATGCGGGTATGGGGTTCGTGCAACCCGAACTGGCTGATGCGGTTGCCGAAGACATCGAGGTATTGATCGGCCTCGTTCGCCTCGGGTTCGACCACGACCTGGGTCGAGATCACGTCTTGCCACGGCGTCGGGCGGGGCGTGATCGAGGCCACGGTGTAGCTGTCGGTCATCGTCGCCGAATAGGCATAGACCGTCGTGTGTCGGATTCGGTAGGTGCGCTGCGCCGCCGGGATGTCCTCCCGCTGCACGCTCGGATCAATCATGGGCATCGGCCGTGTGCCTCATGTCGACCGGCCCATGACGATGGGATTGACCGGAGCCGAGAACCAACGCTCGACCAGGCGGAGCCCCGCTGATCGGATGAGGCGGCGCACTTCCGGGATCATCTCGGCGGGCGGCAAACCGAGCGCCGCTTCTGCCGCGGTGAACAGCTCCTGTCCCTCGGGCCATTCGGCCTGCACGGAGTGGGCCACGAGGCGGTTGAGGCAACCGGCAAGGGACCGCGGATTGGACACATCGGTGAGCAGCAGCGCCAAGGTCGCCTCGGCCTCGACGTCGCTGCGGTGCCGGCGTCGATACGCGACGAGGCTCTCGTTGGACGCAAGGAGCACCTCGATGGCAGCTCGTCCCGAGGCCGACTCGTGCGAGGGCACCGATGCCGGCGAGAAGAACACCGCGCCGACGAGGTCGAGCACCACCTGGGCCCGGGCGATACGTCGCCCGATGTCGCCCAGGATCCACGCCGGTCCACCAACCGTGCTCTCGTTCCAGAGCCCCGCAAGCGCGGCGAAGTCGGCGAGGATGGCGTCGAAGTCATCGACCGAAGCCCGGTGTGCGAGCAGCGAAGAGCGCAGATCGGCCAGATGCGCCAGTACGCGACCAGTCGTGGTCGACAGGAACTCACGAACCGTGGTGGCCTCGGTCAGCATCGTGCCGATCTCGATGGCGGCCGCTTCGGCCAGCGCGTTACGACTCGCCTCGAGGTACGCCCTGCCCTCGAGTGAGCCGTCGGTGACCGCCAGCTCAGGCATCCGCGGCCAACCGGCGGAACCGCTCACGGCGCCCATGACGCGGACCCACGCACCGTCGTCGAGTTCGACCAACCCGGGATCGAGTTCGACACGGGAACTGATGACCCTGGCAACGCGGACCATGGCCTCGGCTCGCTCGGCCGACCGGTTCATCCAGTGCAGCGCATCGGCCGCCCGGGTGGGTACCGAACGCCCCAGATCGACCTGCGGAAGATGGGGCACGACCCGCGGCGCCAGCCCCGGACCACTGACCCACAAGTCCTTGGCGATGCACGCCGTTGGAAGCGTCGGGTCGTCGCCATCGGCGAGCACCCGGACCGTGCCGCCCGGAAGCACGGTGGTCTGGATGCCGTCATTCACCGCGAACATTCGGATCACGAATGCAGCGTCGGTGGCGCTGGGGCCGAGCAGTCCCGCTGAAACAGCGCAGCGGGCCGGATCGTTCGGCCGCCCCAGCGAAAGACTGGCGCCGGAGCGACTGGACCCTGGGTCACGGTGCGGTGCGCCGTCGCCCCCGGCCATCCGCTCCAGTGCATCCTCGAGATACGGATGCAGCGCCGGTTCCTCGAACACGCCGGTGCCGTGCGCGTTTGCCACGGTCGCTCCTCCGGAGCGGAGCGCCTGCAGCAGCCCGGGCACGCCGACGGCGCCCTTGGCTGCGACGCCCAACGGGTCGATACCCGGATCCTCCACCCGGCGGTACAGCACATCGACGGGCTCCAACCCGTCGAGCGAGCGCAACCAGAGGCGCCGCTGGCGCACCACCAGATCGGCGCCTTCGGCCAGGTTCAGGCCAAGGTGTACCGCCAGGTACGAATGATCGACGTACGAAGGGTGATCGAGCCCGCCGGAGAACAACACGATGCGTGGACTCGGGGCGTCGCTCACCGCCGCAAGCGCGTTCCGCAATGCCCCCGAAATGGGCGCCAACGGCGCCACCCCGTGGGCGGCGACCGCATCGGGGATCACGCGTGACAGCACCGATCGATTGAGGAGTGCGTAGCCGAGCCCGGGAGGCGCGTCGGTCAGGTCTTGGACGACCGACCAGTGGCCGCCGGCCGAAATTGACAGATCGACGGCATACACCGACAGCCAACGTTTGGGCGCCGAGCCGACCGCCGACAGCCGGTAGCGGGGCGATGCCGCCAGCACCTCTGCCGGCACGACGCGTTCACCGACGAGGTGGCGGTCGCCGTAGAGATCGGCGGCCACCTTCTCGAGCCGGCGCATCCGCTCGGTGATGGCGTCGGCCAACCAGGCGAACACGGCGGGATCGATGGCCAGCGGTGCAGCGTCCAGCCTCCACGGGCGGCTCTCGATGGTGGCGAAGCGGCCATCGGCCCGGACGGGGAGATCGTGGACGAGATGACCCGCTCCCTCAGAGGCCAGGATTCGATCCGTGCGGTCCTGCAGGCGGGCGACGCTCGTCAAGTCCGGCAGCTGCGCGGCAAGACTCGGAGGAGCGAAGAGGGCGGTCACAGGGGGCAGACTAGCCCTTCTGGCCGGGGACAGAGACCCGCTCACCCCTCGACGAAGCGGTCGAGAATTGCCTGGTTGATGGCCGCAATCGATTGCTGGCAGTCCTCCATGGCGTCGTCGAGGGCCGCGCCATCGGAAACAATGGGGTCGCAGTTGTCGAGGACGGTCTGGCAGTGATCCAACGCAACGATCACCGCCTGAGGTGAGGGCAGCGCCATCACCACGGTGCGAAGTTCGTCGATGCATCCCTGAACCGACCGCGGGAACGGTGAGTAGAACAGCAGGAAGCGCACCACCGCCTCGCCGTGGATGGGCGCGTGGGTTGCCCGCTGGTACATCTGGAGGGCCGACACCGAGCGGAGCACACCCATCCATTGCACTTCTTCATGCACGTGCTCCTGGATGGCCGCCTCGCCATCGACACCGACGTCCGCCACGAGTAACGACGCGGCACGAACACCGAGCACCCGAGTCGTCATGTCGGCGCGCTCGATGAGGCGACCCAATCGCCACATGCGGTAGGGATGCGCTCGTGTCATCGTGGACTCGATGACCCCGTCGAGCTGACGACTGTCGCCGACCACCTGAGCGAGGAAACGGTCGCGGAACTGTCGGCTCACCGCCGACGCCGCCGCATCGTCGACCTGCTGGGAAAGGGCGTTGAGTACCAGCCACGCTTCCCGCGGCATGACCTCCCGGGTGGTCCGAAGGTTCTCCCGGGCCGTCGCCACGCACGACGAGATGCTGCTCGGATGCGATCGGTCGGCGATGAGGTGATGCAGCACGGCTTCTTCGCCACCGTCGCGGTCGCTGCGCTCGGTCTGGCTGAGGTCGACCGAGGTTCCGGCGACCGTGGCCAGCGGCTCCCACCGAACCCTGGTGGGGCCCGGCTGGTCGATCGCCAGTTCGTGGAAGGCGCGAATGATCCGGGCGGTGTCTTCGGCGCGTTCGATGTATCGGGCGCCCCAGTAGAGGCGACCGGCGACTCGGGACAGGAGGGCCATCAGTTGGCTCCCCGCTGGTTCGGCCACGGGTTTGCGTCGGCGGCGTCGACCACCCAGGTGTCCTTGCTGCCCCCGCCCTGCGACGAGTTCACCACCAGGGAATCCTTGGGCAGGGCAACGCGGGTCAGATCCGCCAGGAGTCACATAACTCGTCCGGCCGGTGAGGATGAATGGTCTCAGATCGACGTGTCGGGGTTCGATGCCCTCGGGCACCAGCGTCGGCACCGTCGACAGGGACAGGATGGGTTGGGCCACCCAGTTCCGGGGGTCGGCGTTGATTGCAGCGACGGTCTGATCGAGCTCCTCTCTCGTGGCCCGGTTGCCGATGACGATGCCGTACCCTCCGGACTCGTTGGCCGGCTTGATCACGAGATCCCCGATGTTCTCGATGACGAAAGCGCGCTCGTCGGCGTACATGGTTCGGTAGGTGGGCACGTTGGCGATCTTCGGTTCCTCGTTCAGGTAGTACCGGATGAGATCGGGGACCCAGGCGTAGACGACCTTGTCGTCGGCGACTCCGGCCCCCGGGGCGTTGGCCAGCCCGACGTTGCCCGCCTTCCAGGCCCGCAGGAGTCCGGGGACGCCGAGCATGGAATCGGGGAGAAAGACCTCGGGGTCGAGGAACAGATCGTCGATGCGCCGGTAGATCACGTGCACGGGCTCGAGTCCGCCGATCGTGCGCATGTAGACACAATCATCGTCCTCCACGACGAGATCGGCGCCCTCGACCAACTCGGCCCCCATGCGCTGCGCCAGGAACGAGTGCTCGAAGTAGGCCGAGTTGTAGATACCGGGGGTCAGTACGGCGATCTGGGGATCGTCGATCCCGTCGGGGGCGAGGGAGGTCAGCAGGCGCTTCAGTTCGTCGGTGTAGCCGTCGACGGGGCGAATCAGTTGATGCTCGAACACTTCACCGAAGGCCCGCTTGGCCACGGCACGATTCTCGATCACGTAGCTCACCCCCGACGGCACCCGCAGGTTGTCCTCCAGCACGTACAACTCTCCGTCGTGGTCACGAACGAGATCGGAGCCCGAGATGTGGGCCCACACCCCGAACTTGGGGTGGACGCCGCGGCACTGCGGCCGGTAGTTCACCGAGTCGAGCAGGAGCTCCGCGGGGAACACGCCGTCGGCGATCACACGCTGATCGTTGTAGAGGTCGTCGATGAACCGGTTCAACGCGATCAGACGTTGGGTGAGGCCGGCACTGACCCGGTCCCACTCGTCTCCGGGAATCACCCGCGGGATGATGTCGAACGGCCAGGCCCGATCGATGTTCAGTCCGTCGCTGTAGATGGTGAAGGTGATCCCGGTGGCCTTGATGTCCAGATCGACGGCCTTCTGACGCTCACGGAGACGGTCCAGCCCGAGGGCGTCGAGCGCCTCCATCAACGCAGCAGCGTGAGGTCGGGGGCGACCATCGTCGGTCAGCAGCTCATCCATCGCGAGAACCTACCCCTGACCCGGCGATCGACTGGCAGGAACCTGTCAGATTTACCCGGTGGTCGAGGGCGTTCACACCGCTGTAACGTCCGCCGGTGCCTTCTTCGTCAGTGATCAGTCGAACGGTGACCGCCGAACTAGCTCCGGGCGTCGTCCTCGGCGCCGACATCTACGAGTCGCAGACCGAGACGTCCACTGACGCCGACACCGAGCGGCCCGCCGATTCTCGAATCGCGATCCTGATGCTCCACGGTGGAGCCTGGCGGTTCGGCGACCGGTCCATGATGCGGATACGCGCCGAGGCCCTTGCGGCACACGGGTTCGTGGTGGTCTCGGCCGACTACCGGTTGCTCGGCGATGCCCCGTGGCCGGCGCAACTCGAAGACTCGCAGGCGTGGATCCGGTGGATTCGGGCCAACGCAGCCGACCTCGGCGTTTCACCGTTGCGCGTTGCGGTGCTCGGTTGCAGTGCGGGCGGGCACCTCGCACTCCTTTGCGGACGTTCCCGCTCACGAGTCATGACGAGACCCGCCCGAGTGCCATCATCGCCATGTATCCGCCCACCGAACTCGGTGCCGAATCCCAGACGATGCTCCTGGGCGCTGACGCCGACCCCGCACTGGTCGACGACGCCAGCCCGATGGCCCACGTTTCGCCCGAGTTCCCCCCGACCCTGTTCGTCCATGGTCTGGCCGACTCGATGGTGCCACCGGCGTCGTCGCAGCGGATGCACGAGGCGCTCGTCGCCGCCGGCGCCCCAAGCGAACTCCATCTCTTCGAAGGCCAGAAACACGAGTTCGAATCGGCGCCCACCTACGCCTCGGTGGTGCAGCACCTGGTGGCGGTCTTCCTGAACCGCTCGCTCGTCGATCCCGACGCATTCGAGGCCGAGCAACAGGCGCACAATCCGATCGCTGCCGGTCCTCCGCCAGGTGTCCGGTAGATTCGACGTCATGATGCTCGGACCGCGATGACCCGTCGCCCCCTCAGGCTGCTGCACACGTCCGATGTGCACATCGACGGGTACGGCGTCGGCGTCAAGGACGCGCCGCACGGTGCCGTCTGTCTCTGCCCGTTGCACGGCATCGAGTCCTTGGCAGCCGAGCATCGAGTCGATGGCGTCCTGGTCGTCGGCGACCTCTTCGATCACGCGCGGGTCGACGAGCCGGCGATGGCTCAGGTGTACGAAATCCTCGACCGGCTGCCGGGCCAGTGCGTCGTGATGGTCGGCAACCACGACGTCCACGACGATCGTTCGCTCTACCGACGGCACCGCCACATCGTGGACAACACCGGCGTCGTCCTCCTCGACGAGCACGCCGGGTCCGAAGTCCGGCTCTTCGACGGGTCGGTCCATTTCTGGGGTCGAGCGATGGACGAACACTCACCGCAGTTCCGACCCCTCGCCGGTGTGGCATCGCACCCCGGTGACGCGTGGTATCTCGTGCTCGGGCACGGTCACTACGTCCCCGACCCGGACGGATCACACCGGTCATCGCTCATCACGCCCGACGACATTCGCTCGACGCAGGCCGATTACGTTGCGCTCGGCCATTGGCATGTCACCACCGACGTGTCCCAGGGCGATGTCACGGCGTGGTACTCCGGAGCGCCCTCGGGAACCCCGGGCGGGCGGGCCCTGATCGTCGACCTGCATCCCGATCACGGGGTCACCGTCACCCCCGTCGACGTGCCCCTGGATCCGGCCGGCTGCGCGCCGATGACCGTCCCGGAGTCTGCGGTCAACCGCTGAATTCGCGGTCCGCTCGTTTGCCTCGGTAGACCCGCATGTCGATGGCCCGCCAGACCTCGGGGCGCAGCTTGATCAGCAGGCGAGGTTCGGTGCGCATGTTGGCCAGGAACGCCTCGACCGCCTGGGTGTTCGCCGGGTCGTGGCGCCCGATGTACTTCTCGACCAAGACCTGACAGATCGGCCAGATGTCGAAGTCGACACGGTCGAGCACCACGGCCTGCCCATCGATCCCGATGTGCCCGGCGACCGGCGCCAACGCCTCGATGCACAGGGACACCCGGCCGTCGCGGCGGATCTGCTGACACCAGACCCGCGAGTCGGTCCCGGTCAGCCAGATGTCCTGGCCGTCCCAATGGAACCAGACAGGAACGGTGTAGGGGCGGCCATCTTGTCGGAGCGAGGCCACCACCCCCACGTGGGGTTCGGCGAGGAACGCTTCCTGGGTCTCGGGATCCATGCGGGGCATCGACGAGTTCTACTCGCTCTCCGACCGCGCTGCATCGGACCAGACCGCGAACAGTGGATCGCCCGGCCCGGCACGTGGGATCCGCTCCTGGCGGATGGCCGGCGACCACCCGCCAAGCCCGGCCTCGGTCAATGCCTTTCCGACCAGGTCGAAGTAGATCGCCACGAGATCGACCCGTTGACGATCGGCCAGATCGAGCCAGCCCCGGATCGCTTTGCTCGGGAAGCAGCGGTTCGAGAAGGTGCAGATGAAGCGACCGCCCGGACGGAGCACCCGGTGCACCTCGACGAATACGTCGAGGGGTCGGGTGAGGTAGTCGACGGAGACGCAGCAGACGACATCGTCGAACGAGCCATCGGCGAACGGGAGGTCGGGGTTGCGATTGAGGTCATGCACGACTCGTTCGGACGCCGCCGAGTTGGCTTGCAGTTCCTCGGCGTTCATGCCGAGTACGGTCAGGCGCGCCGGCGGATCCTCGAAGTGCGAAACCCACGAAGACATCAGGTCGAGTACGTGACCCCTCACCTCGAGTTCGCGGTAGAGGGCGCCGACGCCGGCGATCGCTCCGTCGTCGATATGGGTGACGAGCCGTGTCGGCTCGTAGAACTCGGCATCGTCGTCCTCGTCGAACCGGGCGAAGAATCCTGGCGGAAATCGGGCATAGGCCGCCGCCAACCGAACCCCTCGGTCGGCGCTCACGCGCCGCCCACCCGATAGTGGTGCTGCCAATCCAACTGATCGTCCGGCCCCAGCGGTGCCGACAGGTCGGCCAGGAGATCGAACAACCGGCGGCCGGGTGCGGCACCCAGGCGCTCCCATACGGGAAGGTCGCCTCGATCGGTCAGATCCTCGATGCGGTCGCGCCCGGCACGGCCCTCGGCGGTCACGTGGCCTGTGGCGTCGAGCCAACCCCGGGCCTGAAGCGACCCCACGGCGCGCGCTTCGTCGTCAGCGGTCCAGGCCGCCTCACCCTGGATCCAGTCCCGGGGACCACCTCCGACCGCGGCGTGGGACACCACCGACTCGCACCCGTCGAGGCCCTCGTGACAGACGGCCATGAGGTGACTACCGCTTCGGTACTCCCGGAGCAAGGTACAACCGTGCCAGAGGGCCAGATGCGCCTCGTCCGGCCACGGCAGCGAGGCCCACCCGGCGTGGAGCACCCGCCCGATCCGGTCGCATCCCGACGCAGCCTGACGCACGAGGTCGGCGGCCTCGGCGAAGATCTCGTCCCCGATCCGCTCGCCGTAGAGACGCCGAAGCGCTCGGTCCATGCCTCGGTACCGGGCGGCGATGACGGCGTCCGGGCTGGCGTAGCGCCAGGCGTCGGGGAGTGCCCGCTGGATCCGGGCGGGGCTGTAGTAGAAGAAGGTCGATTCGACGATTTCCGGTCCGACTGCTCCGACGGGGGCGACACGGGTGGCGAAGTAGTTCATCCAGAAACCCTTCAGCCCGGCGGCCGTGGCTTCCTCGCGCACCTCGGGCGCCAGGTAGCACGAGGCGTGGAACCGCTCGACGGCTTCCCACATGGCCCGCGAAACCGCCGGCACGAGCGCGTCGGCCCGGGCGGCCACCGAGTTCGTCGAAACGTCGTCGTCAGACATGGGCCTCCAGCGCGTCATTCACCGTCGCCGCCAATTGCCGAGCGTCCGGCACTTCGAGCACGATGAGGCTCGGGGAACGAAGCGAGGTCTCGATCACCAGCACCTCGGCCCTTCGGAAGGTCAACCAGAACTGCCGCTCCTTGTGGTGTTTGCGTCCTTCCTTCCAAACCGTGAACGTGCCGGCGAACAGCATCCCGGGGATCGAGGACCCACGAATTCGAAAGGCCAAACGGTCGGCCAACGGCTCTTTCGCCTGGACCGACGCGCCGATCACCGACTCGAGCGGAACCTCCAGGTGACGCCGCAGGGTCCAGATCTGGTCCCACTTGGTCATCTGCAACCGCAAGGTCGAACCGTCGATCGTCAGGAGCACAGCCATGGCCCGATCCTAAACGGCTCCGGCTTCTCCTCGGCCGCCCGCGCCGATGTAAGGTCCGGGGATGAAGCTCAGCACCAGCCTTTCGTTCACCGGCGATCCCAAGCGCCTCGTCCAGCGTGCCCGCGACCTCGAGTCTGCGGGCATCGATCGCATCTGGGGTGGTGAGATCTACGGCTTCGATCTCGTTTCGACGCTGGCCTTCCTGGCCGGTCAGACCGAACGGCTGGAGTTGATGACGGGCATCCTGCCCGTCTATTCCCGCAGCCCGGCCCTCATCGCGCAGACAGCGATGACCATCGACACCCTGTCGGGCGGGCGGTTCGTCCTCGGCCTCGGAACCTCGGGGCCACAGGTCATCGAGGGCTGGCATGGTGTGCCCTTCGCCAAACCGATCGCTCGCACCCGCGACACCATCGAGATCTGTCGCAAGGTCTGGAGCGGCGACAAGGTCGTGCACGACGGCGCGGCGTACAGCCTGCCCTTGCCGGAGAGCCAGGGCGGAAGCGGCCTCGGCAAGCCGCTCAAGCTGATGGACAAGCCCCTCCGCACCGACATCCCCATCGTCATCGCGTCCATCGGCCCGAAGAACGTCGAACTGACGGCCGAGTTGGCCGATGGATGGCAGCCCATCCATTTCGTTCCCGATCGCTTCCAGCAGGTGTGGGGTGACTCGCTGGCCGCCGGCCAGGAGCGCCGCTCCGCCGACCTTGGCACCCTCGAGATCATCGCCGGCGGTGTCGTGGCGCTCGGTAGCGGACCTGACGTCCAAGAGGCACGGGAGGCAGCCCGCGCCCACATCGGGTTCTATGTCGGCGGTATGGGGGCGAAGTCCAAGAACTTCTACAATGACCTGTTCAAGCGGTATGGCTGGGAAGCCGAAGCCGAGAAGATCCAGGACCTGTTCCTCTCCGGCCATCGCAACGAAGCGTTCGCCGCCGTGCCCGACGAATACCTCGATCTCTCGATGCTCTGCGGTGACGAGGGCTACGTCCGTGAACGGCTTCAGGTCTACAAGGACGTCGGCGTCACCCACCTCAACATCGACCCCAAGGGCGAGCATCCACTCGAGGTGATCGAGAAGATCAAGGCCTGGGCCGAGTAGCCCGCTGAGCGTGTGGGCGGTTGTTGGGGCGAAGGGTCCTACCCTTGACCGGATGTCGCGTCCCCAGATCTCCTCTTGTGAGTGGCTGGCGGACTTCGTCAACCTGTTCAACCGATCCGACGTCGAGACCACGTTCGTCGATGCCGAACCGCCACGCGACGCTTGGCTCGCGTGCTGGAGCCCGACCGATTCGTTGGCCGAGGCCGACACCGATCTCACGCTGGTTCGTCCGGGTGGGGACCGCCCCGAGGCAGTCCCCACCCGAGTCAAGCGAGTCAAGATCAGTCATGCCATCGCCGCGTTGACCCAGGTCGAGCACGGATCGAAGTCCACCGCCGTCTATGCCGAGGCGTGCCGGACAGCCCTCGGCTGGGTAGCGGAGGCGCGCGATTCAACCGGGCTTGACCCCACGAGGCGTCGACTGCTGGAAGCCCGGCCCGCTCACCCCCGGCGACCACGAACGTCAGCGCCAGTTGGTCGATGCCCTTCCCGCAGCCGGCCACGCCCTCCCCCACGCCGGGCGCCGGGGCCACGATGTCCCGGCCGGCCAGGAACCGCCCATCGAAATGGTGTCGGCGAGCCGTGCCCTCGATGGCTTCTTCACGTCCGTCGTCGACGCCTTCGTGCGCACCGCCGCCGCGCCCATCGCCGCCGGGCATCAGGCCTTCGCATCGCACGCGAGCATCGTGGTCGACTCCAAGGCAACGCTCGCCGGCCTCAGCCGCCTTGCGGCCGAGGCGGACCAAGGACGAGTTCCCCTTGTCACCCTCCGGATCGGTGCCGAACAGTTCGACGGCAGCAAGCCGGGGTTCCGCGCTGTGCTCGGGCTGCAGAGCCGTAGCGATGCCACGTTGACCGCGAACGTGGAGGATCTCGTCCAAGCGCCCGACGATCTGCGTGCCCGCCTCGCGCCCGTCGAGAACGAAATCGCGATGGTGCTCAAACGGGCATCGCGCATCTGGCCGGCCCTTGCGGTCTTCATCGAGCCCTCCAACGAGCTGCCTCCGTCAATGATCGAACTGGCGCTCAACGAGCTCGAGGCGCTGCTCGGCCCGCTCGGGCTGAGGCTGGGAGCCACCGGGCTGTCGGTCCTTGCGCCGCCCGGTCTGTTCGCTTCCCTCGACCTGAACCCGGTCGTCTCGTCGCGGTCCGAGGCCGACGCACGCGGTCGACGCGGTCCGAGGCCGTCGCGCCCGGTGAACGCCCGCTCCGAACCGTCGGACGACTGGCGGGACCTCGACGAGCACGGCATCGGAGGGTGGACCGGGGGCCTCGGCCGAGGACTCGATCTGTCGTCGTTGCTGGAGCTTCGCTGGCAGGGATCGCTCGGGGGCCAACAGCTCACCGAGGCAGAACTGGCCGAGATCATCGACAGCAAACGGTCGGTTGTGCGCCTTCGTGACCAGTGGATTCGGGTCGATCCCGAAAGCCTGGAACGGCTGCGTGAACAACGCACGCTGCCGGCCAGCGCCGCCATCGCCGCCGCGCTCGGGCTGCCGGTGACCATCGGCGGCGATGTGCAGCGCATCGAGGTCTCGGGCCGGCTCGCCGAACTCTCGAGCCGGCTCCGGAAACTCGAATCGGTCCAGCAGCTCGCTCCCCCCTCGGCGCTCGTCGCGACCCTTCGCCCCTACCAGGAGCGGGGCCTTGCATGGCTCGTCGAGATGGACGAGCTGGGCCTTGGCGGGATCCTCGCCGACGACATGGGCCTCGGCAAGACCATCCAGGTCATCGCCCTCCATCTCCAACGACAGGTACGCCAGCCCAGCCCGACACTCGTCATCTGCCCGGCGTCAGTGGTCGGGAACTGGCAGCGGGAGTTCGAGCGCTTCGCACCCGACGTCGTCGTGACGCGCTATCACGGCGCCCGCCGGGTGCTCCCGAGTCCCGAGCCAGGATCGGTCATCCTCACCACGTACGGCATCGCTCGCCGCGACGCCTCCTTGCTCTCCAAACAAGGATGGGGTCTGGTCGTCGCCGATGAGGCCCAAGCCATCAAGAACCCCACCAGCCGCACGTCACGGGCCATGCGCACGCTGCCTTCCAGCACCCGGTTCGCCCTCACCGGCACACCGGTCCAGAACCAGTTGCTCGACTTGTGGTCGATCCTCGAATGGACGACTCCCGGACTGCTCGGCCCCCAGGAACGATTCCGCCAGGAGATCGTGGTTCCCATCGAGCAGCACGGCGATCCCGACGCAGCCGACAGCCTGAACCGCATGCTTCGGCCGTTCCTGCTGCGCCGCAAGAAGTCCGACCCCGAGATCGTGCCCGATCTCCCGCCGAAGACCGAGACCGACGAAATCGTCCCCATGACCATCGAACAGGTGGCGCTCTACCAGGCAGTGGTGGCCGAGATCATGGCGGAGATCGCCGGTGCCAGCGGTATCAACCGCCACGGCCTGGTGCTGAAGCTGGTCACCCGGCTGAAGCAGGTCTGCAATCACCCGGCACATCTGGTCCCCGACGATCAACCCCTTGCCCGCCGCTCCGGCAAGCTCGACCGCACCGTCGAACTCCTGGAGCAGATTCGCCAAGGAGGAGAGTCGGCCCTCGTCTTCACGCAATACGTCGCCATGGCCGAGCTCCTGGTACGGCACTTCAACGACCTGGGGTTCAAGGTGCGCTTCCTGCACGGCGGTCTCGGCATCGATCACCGCGAGCGTCTCGTCGCCGAGTTCCAGGAAGGCGACATCGATGTGTTCGTCATCTCGCTGCGGGCCGGTGGCATCGGCCTCAACCTGACCGCCGCAACCCAGGTCATCCACTACGACCGCTGGTGGAACCCGGCCGTCGAGGATCAGGCAAGCGACCGAGCATGGCGGATCGGCCAGGATCGCCCGGTCCAGGTGCATCGCCTCATCGCCGAGGGCACCATCGAGGACCGAATCGCCCGGCTCCTCGTCGAGAAGCGGCGACTGGCCGAAGCGGTTGTCGGCTCGGGAGAAGCCTGGATTTCACAACTCGACGACGACGCGCTGGCCGACCTCGTGTCGCTTTCGAACGAGGGCTCCGACGAAGAGCCGGAGGGTTCATGACGACATCGCACTGGCCCTCGCCCACCAGCTGGTCCGAGAGCTGGCGTGAGGCGCTGACCACGCGCCTCGGGGTCACGAACACGGCGCTCATCTCCGGTGGGGCGTACGCCAAACACGATCGACAACTCGATGTCACCATCGAAGTGGGCGCGGCGCACGCAACCGCCGGCGCAGATCGTCGGCTTCCCCATCACGTCGAGATCGCCGTTCCGCCCATTCCCGATGCAGGCTGGGTGACACTGTTCGACCGGTGGGCCGAGCGTGCCGATTTCGTCAGCGCAACGCTCGAGGGCGACTTGCCGGTGACCGTGTTGGCCGTGGCCGACCAGCTCGGCGTTCCGATCCTGCCTGTGGCCGGCGAGCTCGTCTGGAGCTGCTCGTGCGCGCACGATGTCGTCGGACGACGCCAACCCCAGGCGCGGACTGCGGCTGCCCGCCGAGCAGCCGATCGGATCGCCGATCAGGCAGCAGCCAACCAGCTGGCGGCCGAATCGTTGGCGGCCGAATCGCTGGCGGCGGGCACCGGCGAGCCAGGTGCAGTCGAGCAGATGGCCAAACAGCCCTGTAAGCACGCCGCTGCGGTACTCCTCATCATCGGCCAACAACTCGACGACGACCCCTTCGAGCTCCTGGCGCTCAGAGGCCGCACACGGTCCCAGATCAAGGACGCGCTCGGCGCACGTCGTGGTGACCTCGTCCAACCGGCCGACGGGCCGTCGACCCGGGCCGACGAGGCCTGGTCCCGCTCCCCTGGAGCCCTTCCTCGCCCGGCCGAACCTCCGAGCCGGCCCGGCTCGCTCAACGCCTTTGCCAGCGATCCACCTCCGTCCGCCCCCTTCACTGCTGACGGTCTTCGGGTGCTGGCCGATGCCGCTGCGAAACGGGCTTGGCGCCTACTCGGCGGAGACGATGAAGCCCACCTGCATCTCGACACGCCGACCGACCTGGCTCGCCTGGCCGCCGAGTTCGAACGGACACCCCAGTGGAAGGGGCTGGTGGAACGAAGCGGACTCACCGGCCCGGAGCTGGCAGCACGAGCCAACGCCTGGCGGGTGGCCGGCGCCGCCGGCGTTGCGGTGCAGCTGGCGAACCGCCAAGTGGCTCGAATTGCGCCAGACGCCCAACTCCGTCAGGCACCCGACGGCACGTGGTTCCGCTACGAGAAACGGGGTGGTCGTTGGATGCTGGCGACCGGCCCCACCGAAGATCCCGAGGACGCTCCTTGCGGTCGACCCCATTCCCCAGGACTGACGTGGCTCCCGTCTCGGATCGGTGGAAGCGGTGGCGGACCGAGGTCGACCTCGACGAATACGAGACCCGGTGGAGCCGTCTGGCCGAGGACGGCCACGACATCTTCGGTGAAGCCGACTTCGTCTCCCGCTTCGAGCCGGCCACCGTGCTCGATGCCGGCTGTGGCATGGGTCGGATCGGCATCGAACTGGCCCGTCGAGGCGCCGAGGTCGTCGGCGTCGATCTCGACCCGGACCTCCTGGCCCGAGCGGCACTCGCCGCTCCCCACGTCCGCTGGGTCAACGCCGACCTCGCCGACCTCGATCTCGGCGAGACATTCGACGTCGTCGTCCTGGCCGGCAACGTCATCCCCTTCGTCGCCGAGAGCGATCAGCCCAACGCCGTCGCACGGTGCGCCGGCCACGTCCGACCGGGCGGTGTACTCATCGCCGGCTTCTCGCTCCGCCCCGACTGGCCGAGCGCCGCCTCCTACCACCGGTGGTGCGAGGCTGCTGGGCTCGACCTCATCGAGACCCATCCCACATGGGACTCCTGGCGGACGAGTCCCGGCACCCTGCTCGGACAACCCTCCGGAGCCGACGGTCTCGCCGCGAGCATCGACTACCGGGTCTTCGTTCACCGCCGACCCTGATCCCAGGGTTTGGGTGCCGGACGCAGCCCTCCACTAGCTTCCCTGGATGAAGTCGAAGTCTCATCGGACGATCTCAAGAAGTTCAGCTTCCGCGTGTGGAACTACCGGATGGGCGAGCAGGTATCCATGCTCGTTCACCTCGGTGACCGTCTCGGGCTCTACAAGGCGATGGCCGGTCTCGGGCCGATCGACAGCCACGAATTGGCCGCCATCACCGGATGCCACGAACGCTTCCTTCGGGAGTGGCTGCTCGGGCAGGCCGCGGCCGGGCTCATCGACCGACACGACGATCGCACCTTCGAGTTGTCCGACGTCGCGGCGAAGGTGCTCGCTGACGAGGAGGATTCCTTGGCGTTCGCAGCCGGAGCCTTCCGTGGCGGCACGGCACCCGAGGTGATCGATCGCATCGTCGACTCGTTCCGCACCGGTATCGGCGTCACCTACGAGCAGCAAGGAAGGGCCGCGGCCGTCGGCCTCGCCCGAATGACCGGGCCGTGGTCCCGTCTCGCCCTGACCACGGTCATTCTGCCCAGGCCTCGACGGCGTGGTCTCCAAACTCGAGTCCGGCGCAACGGTCGTCGACATCGGCTGCGGCGGCGGCGTCACACTGGCCACGATTGCCTCGGCCTACCCGAACACCCGATGCGTCGGCTACGACCCCAGCAGGGAGGCCATCGCCCTGGCCCGAGAGCTCATCGATGCCAAAGGGCTCACCAACGTCGAGTTCGTGGTCGCCGGCGGCGAGGACCTGCCGCCCACGGCCGACGTCGACCTGGCGATCACCTTCGACTGCCTCCACGACATGGCGCATCCGGAACGCACCGCGGCCGCGGTGCGTCAGGCCATCGCACCGGACGGAACGTGGCTGATCAAGGACATCCGTTCCTCGGGCGACTGGGATCAGGACCGACGCAATCCGTTCCTTGCGATGTTCTACGGATTCTCGGTCATGTCCTGCTTGCAGTCGGCGATGTCCGAACCGGACGGACTGGGCCTCGGCACCCTGGGTCTGCATCCTCACCGAGCGGAAGAACTGGTGCAGGAGGCAGGCTTCGACGCCTTCGTCACCCACGACTTCGAGGACGCCGCCAACCTCTACTACGAGGTCCGCCCGTGAGCGGCGAGACGCCGATCTCGCCACCTCTTCGGGAAGAACGCAGACCCGCCCTCGACTCGGTCGACGAGATGGCGCCGGGCATCCTGCGGGTGCAGCTCCCCATCGACTTCCCCGGGTTGGGCCACGTCAACTGCTACGTCATGGAGGACAGCCGTGGCGTCGTGCTCATCGACCCCGGGATGCCGGGGCCGCGGGCCCGCCACGCCCTCAAGAAGAAGCTCGACAGCATCGGCCTACCGCTGAAACGGGTGCACACCGTTGTCGTCACCCACTCCCATCCCGACCACTTCGGTCAGGCCGCGTTCCTGAAGCGACACATCGGCGCCGACGTGCTCACCCACCGTGCCTTTCGAACGTTTCTCGACCCGACCGCGGAGGCCGACGACGAGGAAGCCGTCACCGTGCTCGACGCGGCGTGCGGCTCGTCGCATCGTCGGGCATCGACCATCGACGGTGGGCCCAAGAGTCTCGACGGCCCGCTCATCGATGCAACCCCTTGGGGCGGCAAGCCCTACGACATGCCGCTCACCCGGAAGATCAAGTTCCGGCTGATGCGCAAGGCCGCGGGGAAGTTCATGGCGACACCCGCACCAACCGTCCGGGTCGAGGATGCCCAGGTACTCTCGCTGGGGGGACGGGAGTGGGTCTCGGTCCACACGCCGGGCCACACCATCGACCATCTGTGCCTCTGGGATCCCTCCGACGGCGTCATGATCACCGGCGATCATGTGCTGCCCACCATCACTCCCCACATCTCCGGGCTGGGCGCGACCGTCGATCCGCTCGAAGACTTCTTCCGGAGCCTCGACCGAATGTCGACATTTTCCGGGGTTCGAACGGTCCTTCCGGCCCACGGTCTCGAATTCGTGGACCTGGCCGGCAGAGCTCAGTCGATCAAGGAACACCACCACGAACGACTCGAAACGCTACGCCAGGCGTCCGGACGCCTCGGCCCTGGCACCGTCAGTGACTATATGAAAGAACTCTTTCAGCCTCGTTCCTGGGGACCCATGGCCGAGAGCGAAACCTACGCCCACCTGGAACATCTCAAGTTCCTCGGCGAGGCAGACGTCCGGGTCGATCGACACCAACTTCGCTACGAGTTCAGGTAAATCACCCACGCGACTATCCACCCGATTGCCACAGTGGTGCGGTAGCGTCATTTCTTCATGAGAAGGCGTAGCGAGAATCATCTCGTGCCGAATGAAGAGCGGACCTTGGCGGCAGCTCTCGCCCTCCATCAGACAGGCACAAAAGAATTTCACGGGTACCTGCTTGCTGGGCAGCTCAAGAAGCAGCCAAGCGCACAGCGGGTCATGGCCTATTCCACGTTGTACCGATGTTTGGACCGGCTCCAAGAGCGCGGTCTGGTGCAGTCGTGGTGGGCTCCGGACAACACTGGCTCGGGAGGACCGCCCCGGCGGCTCTTCTCGCTCACCGAGAAGGGAACGCAGGCAGCCACCGAGCTGCCCGCCCCCGACGGTGACGGGTTCGGCTGGAAACCGTCCGACACCTGAGCCGAACCCGGCACCCTTCACCGGGTGAGCTCCGCACCCGCTAGGGTGCCGCGGTGATCGCCCCCATTGACCTGGCCACTCTCAGAGCGCGCACGCGCCCCTGGTTCGAACCACGGGCCCGAGCCGCTCGTGGTCGGACTCACCGGCGGCACCGGAGTCGGCAAGAGCACGGTCTGCGCTCGGCTGGCCGAGGCCGGCGCCATCATCGTCGATTGCGATCAGCTCGGTCGTGATGTGGTTGCGCCGGGGGGCCCTGCCCTCGAGCCGCTCTTCGAGCGGTTCGGTCCGACGATCCGGACCGGCGACGACCAACTCGACCGCGCCGCGCTGGCCGCCATCGTGTTCAACGACGCCTCGGCGTTGGTGGACCTCAATGCCATCACCCATCCGGCGATCGACCGGCTCATCGTCGGTCGCGTCGCCGAAGCGCCCGCTCACGCGATCGTCGTGTTGGACCTCGCCGTACTGGTCGAATCGACGCTGGGTCAGAACTCCTATCACCTGGTCGTCGTCGTCGAGTCGACCGTCGATCTACGGATCGAACGACTGGCCCAACGGGGTATGACGGCCGACGACGCTCGGGCTCGGATGGCCAGCCAGGCCACCGATGCACAGCGGCGAGCCGTGGCCCACCGCATCATCGACAACAGTGGCGACCTCGACGACCTGCGCACCGAAGTCGATGCACTCTGGAACCAGCTCGTCGACGTCGAGTCGTCGACCCGCCCGACCGGCTGAGACGCACCTCCCGGAAATCCGAATCCTGAAATCGACCCCTTTTCGCGGGCCAAGACCACGTCACGTGGGCTGGAGAACACCGAGCGGGACGGTTCACCGGGGATCGTCGGCGCGGCCGCGATTTCTCCTCGACCGTGCCCCATTCGTCTCTGCGAGCGGGCCATACTTAGCGCCGTGCCGGCTCAGTTGGCGCGTTGCATTTGAGGCGATTGGTTCGGAGACCACATGTGGAGCAGATCGAAATTCGTACGCCGCGCTGACAGGCGGAATCGTCACCGGCGCAGCCCTGGTGACGGCCGGTGCCTCGGTAGCGGCGCAGACCAGCGCCCCACCGACGTGTGTGACCCAGGAGATCAATCAACACTTCTTCATCAACGGCCCCAGCCAGTCGCCGGTGTTCGCGATCGCCATACCGGCGGGCGTGGTCTCCATTCCCACCGCCGGTGCCCGCGATTTCTACGAGGGCCGCAGCGAGGTACTCAACCAGCCCAGCGAGAAGTGGCAACTTCAGTTCGTCGACGCTGACGGCAACGTCGTTGCGACTTCGGCGCCCACGGTCGACGTCCCCGATGGCGAAGACGATCAGAGCTGGACCGGATCGCTCCCTGATGTCAGCCTGTCACGCCCGGCCACCGGCATCCGGGCGGTGCACCGGCCCGACCTGCCCTCCACCGGAGCGGCAATGAGTGTCTGGGCGACCGGCATCACGCTGTGTTGGCCCGCCACGGGGAGCACGGTCGTCTGCCCACCCGATGCGGCCGGCAACCCCGTCACGCCCAACGCCGACGGCACCTGCCCCGCGCCCGCACCCGCAGGACCCACACTGCCGCCTCCAACGACGTGCGGCACCACCGCGGCCGGCAACCCCGTCACGCCCAACCCCGACGGCACCTGCCCCAGCCCCGCCCCCACCGCACCTCGACCGATACCGACTCCAGCAACTCCGTGCGGGACCGACGCGGCCGGAAACGCCCTCGCCCCCAACGCCGACGGCACCTGCCCCATCCCGGACCCTGCCGGCCCGACCCTGCCGGTCACCGGGCTCCAGTCGACGCTGTTGCTCGCTCTCGCGGGGCTGTTCACCGCGGCTGCGGGGTTCTCGCTCGTCCTGCGCCCCGGTTCGGTGAAGGGCCTCGACTGAGCGGCTCGGGCCTATAGCGTGAGCACATGGCCGATTTCGACTACACCGACCTCCTCCCGCTTGGGCCCGATGCCACCACCTACGATCACCTCGGAACCGACGGGGTAGAGGTCGTCGATCTCGGTGGTGTCGAATTCGTGCGGGTGGCTCCCGACGCCCTGCGCTCGCTGTCGGCGCTCGCCATCAAGAACATCTCGCACCTGTTGCGGTCGAGCCATCTCCAGCAGTTGGCCAACATCCTCGACGACCCTGAAGCATCGGCCAACGATCGCTTCGTGGCCCGAGAACTCCTCGAGAACGCCAGCATTGCGGCCGGCTTCGTTCTTCCCGGCTGTCAGGACACGGGAACCGCAATCATCAAGGGCAAGAAGGGACAGTTCGTCCTGACCGAGGGCGACGACAAGCAGGCGCTCGCCGGTGGCGTGTACGACACCTTCCAGACCTCCAATCTCCGCTATTCACAAATGGCTCCCCTCACCATGTGGGAAGAGATCAACACCGCGAACAATCTCCCCGCGGAGATCAAGATCGAGGCGACCACCGGCGCCGAGTACAAGTTCCTGTTCATGACCAAGGGCGGTGGCTCGGCGAACAAGTCGTACCTGTTCCAGGAGACCAAGGCCATCCTGAACCCCACCGGCCTCCGAAGGTTCCTGGACGAAAAGCTCCGTCTCCTGGGTACCTCAGCCTGTCCTCCCTACCATCTGGGTCTGGTCATCGGGGGTACGTCAGCGGAGTTCGCGGTCGAAACGGCCAAGCTGGCATCGACCCGCTACCTCGACTCGCTGCCGACCCAGGGGTCGAGTGCAGGGCACGGGTTCCGAGATCTGGAGATGGAAGCCGAGGTCCTGAAGCTCACCCAGGAGTTCGGCATCGGCGCCCAATTCGGCGGCAAGTACTTCTGCCACGACGTCCGGGTCATCCGCCTTCCCCGCCACGGAGCGTCGCTCCCGGTCGGCGTTGCCGTCAGCTGCTCAGCCGACCGCCAAGCCTTGGCCAAGATCACCGCCAAGGGGGTCTTCCTCGAACAGCTCGAAACCGACCCCGCGCGGTTCCTGCCCCCGGTGACCGAAGCCGATCTGTCGGCCGACGTGATCGCCATCGACCTCAACCAGCCGATGGATCAGATCCGTGCCACCTTGAGTCAGTACCCCACCACCACCCAGCTCCGCCTCACCGGAACGCTGGTCGTCGCTCGCGACATCGCCCACGCCAAGATCAAACAGCGGCTCGATGCCGGCGAACCGATGCCCGAATACCTCCGTAACCACCCCGTGTACTACGCCGGACCGGCCAAGACGCCCGAAGGCTACGCATCAGGTTCCTTTGGTCCCACCACCGCAGGACGCATGGACTCCTACGTCGATGAATTCCAGGCTGCCGGTGGTTCGTTGGTCATGCTGGCCAAGGGCAATCGGAGCAGCGCAGTCAAGGATGCCTGCAAACGCCACGGAGGTTTCTACCTCGGATCGATCGGCGGGCCGGCTGCCCGTTTGGCCAAGGACAGCATCCGCAAGGTCGAGCAGCTCGAGTACCCCGAACTGGGCATGGAAGCCGTTTGGAAGATCGAGGTCGAGGACTTTCCCGCCTTCATCGTCGTCGACGACAAGGGCAACGATTTCTACGAAGCGACCAGCCGACCCGTCGACCTGGGCGTCAAGCGGTAGCGGTGAGCACGTCGGCCAGGCATCGGGTGAGCTGCTCGGCGTAGGCCAGGTCGAGGAACTCGTTGGGACCATGGGCGTTCGAGTCGGGGCCGAGCACACCGGTGATGACGAACTGCGCATTGGGGAATCGCTCCCCCAGCATGCCCATGAACGGGATCGTGCCGCCTTCGCCCATCAGTTGCATGGGCTGTCCGAAGCGTGCCTGTGACGCGGCCGACAGGGCGTCGGCCAACCACGGCTGGAGATCGGGAGCGTTCCATCCCGACGCAACGTCGCCGGCGGTGATGCGCACGTCGGCCCCCGATGGCGGCTCGTGACCGAGCACGTTCCGAAGTTCCTCCATCACCGCGTCGGGGTTGGCGGTCGGCGGAATCCGGAGGGACAACTTGAGCGAGGTGAATGGTCGGAGCACGTTTCCGGCTCGGCCGGTCGGAGGAAGCCCATCGGCTCCGGTGACGGACAGCGCAGGGTGCCAGGTTCGGGCGAGGAGGGCGTGCACCGGATCGGTGGTCATGAGCTCGAGGCCGTCGACGACCGGGAACCTCTCGGCGTCTCCGAGGACCGCGGCCGTCGCCGCCGCTTCCGCCCGCCGATGCTCGGGGACCACCACGGTTGCGGCGCCGAGGAGCACCTCACCGGTCTCGGAATCCTCCAGCCGATCGAGCAGCCGACGCAGGACACGGAACGAGGAGGGGACCACGCCGCTGGCCGAGCCGCTGTGCACGCCTTCACTGAGCACGTGCACCTCGACGGTCACCGATACCACACCTCGCAGCGACGTCGTCAGCCACAGCGTGTCGTAGGTGGCGCAGCCCGAGTCGAGGCAGAGCACCAACCCGACCTCACCAATCGCTTCGGAGTCGGCAAGCAGGTGCTCGACATGGGCCGGCAGGTCCGGGCTGCCCGATTCCTCGGAGGCCTCGACCAGGAGCACGCACCGGCGGTGCCTACCCCCGGCTGCCTGGACCGCTTCGATGGCGATCAGGCTGGCGAAGGCCGCGTAACCATCGTCGGCGCCGCCACGGCCGTAGAGCCGGTCACCCATGCGGACCGGAGTCCACGGGCCCAGACCCTCGCGCCAACCGGACATCTCGGGCTGTTTGTCGAGGTGACCGTACAGGAGCACCGTCCCGCCATCGTCCGACGGTTCCTCGCCCACCGAACCGGGAGGTGGTTGCGTCCCGAAGGCCGCGATGTCGACGATGATCAGCGGCGTTCGCCCAGCCAGTCGCTGCACCCGAGCGGTCATGCCGACGATCGGGCGATCAGCGATCCAGTGCATGACCAGCTCGACGGCGGCCTCGATCTGGCCGGACTCTGCCCACTGCGGGTCGAACGCCGGCGAGAGCGCCGGGATGGCGATGTAGCGCTCGAGCACCGGGACCAGACGGGCCCAGGCATCGGAGACGTGGGCCTCGCCGAGCGCGGCGTCGACGCATTGCGCCAATCCATTCGGATGCAAGGACGGGTTGGTCAGGGCAGGGTCAATCAAGGGAGGGCCTCACAGGTTCGGAGTGCATCGAAGTAGCGGGCGTAGAACGCATCGGTCATCTCGCCGGTACGCAGGACGAGCAGGTCGGAGTCCTGGATGTTCGCTGCGAGCGCGGCCGCAGCACATTCGGCCTGGCTGCGGTCGAGGCCGGTCTCGACCAAGAGGCCGGTCAGTTGTGCCTCGAGATTGGCGGTCGATCCGCAGACCGCTTCGGATCGGTACTGGGCCCAGGCGAAGTCGTCGGAAACGGCCGGCCGAGCCAACTCGGCATCGATCTGTCCGATGGAGTAGACCAGGGTCAGCGAGTCGACGATGCAGCGTGCAACGGCATCGTCGACGTCGGGATGACCGCGTTGGTAGGCAGCGACCAGGTCCTCAGCAGTGCGTTCGGAGCTGCACGCGCCGATGCCGCTCGCCAGGGCCATCAGGGTGGCCGACATGCCGGCCAACGAACGCACCCCCGCCGACCGAGTTGGCGGTCGACCGGACGTCAGTTGACCATCTTCTCCCTGCCGGCCCAGAAGGGCTCGCGGAGTTTGAACTTCTGGAGCTTTCCCGTCGACGTCCGGGCCAGCTCCTCTCGAAACTCGACTGACGTCGGGCACTTGTAGTGGGTGAGCCGCTCACGACAGTGGCCGATCACTTCAGCCTCGGTGAGCGACGAGCCGGGAACCGTGACCACCAGCGCCTTCACCGTCTCACCCCACTTGTCGTGGGGAACACCGATGACCGCAACCTCGACAACGTCGGGGTGGGAGAAAATGGCGTCTTCGACTTCGATCGAGGACACATTCTCGCCACCGGAGATGATGACGTCCTTCTTGCGGTCGGTGATCGACAGATAGCCCTCCTCGTCGATGACACCACCGTCGCCGGTGTGGAACCAACCTCCGGCGAGCGCCTCGTCGGTTGCCTCGGGTTGAGCCCAATAGCTCTTCAGGATGTGGTTGCCCCGAGCAAGCACCTCGCCCTCGCCGTCGACGGACATCTCGATACCCACCACCGGGGCGCCTGCCCGGCCGAGCTTCTGCGCACGGCTCGCGGCGTCCAGATCATCCCATTCCGACCGCGAACGGTTCATGGTGATCAGCGGCGCCGTCTCGGTCAGACCGTAGATCTGGATGAACTCCCACCCGAGCTCGGTCTCGACCCGCTCGATGGTCTTGGTGGGCGGCGGCGCACCGGCCACGACGATGCGTACGGTGCCACGGCCGGGGATCTCGCCTTCCCACTTGGCGGCGGCTTCGAGCACCATGGCGACGACCGCCGGGGCACCACACATGAGGGTGACGCCGTGGTCGTGTACCCGACGGAGGATTTCTTCGCCGTCGACCTTGCGGAGCACGACGTGCTTCACGCCCATGGCGGTGACCGTGTAGAGCATGCCCCATCCGTCGCAGTGGAACATCGGCAGGGTGTGCAGGTAGACGTCGCGGTCCGACACCCCAGCCATCCATCCGAAGATCGCGGCGTTGGTCCAGCGAGCACGGTGCGTCTGTTCGACCCCCTTGGGTCGGGCGGTGGTGCCCGAGGTGTAGTTGATGGACGCTGTTGCATCCTCGTCCGGCACCCATGGCGTCGGCGTTCCCGAGCGTCCGTACCAGAAGGCATCGGACTCGGGACCCATGATCCATTTGTGTTCGCATTGAACGTCGGCGAGGTCGGCTTCGAGCTCGGGGTCGATGAGCAGCGCTGCGGCGCCGGAGTGCTCGATGATGTACTCGACCTCGGCTTTCCCCAGCCGGAAGTTGATGGGCACGAAGACCCGCCCGTTACCGCTCACGCCGAAGAAGGACGTGAGCAGCCGGGCCGAATTGTGGGAAACCATGGCGACGCGCGCCCCCATCGGCAGGCCGAGCTCGTCCATCGCCACACCCATCTGGCGGCGGATGTCGCCCAATTCGGCGTAGGTGATGTCTCCGAGCGAGGGAGCCGGCTGGTCGGGCTCGTCCACGATGGCCACCCGATCGGGGTAGACGGCGACACCTCGGTCGAGGAAGTCATTGACGGTCAAGGGAACCTTCACGGCTTGGTCTCCTGCATGTACAAACGTCGGATGCCTCTGAGAAACACAGCGAACCTAGCCGAAGTGGCCGCCGGGAACCATCCTCGGCCGTGTGGGCCGAAGGGCTCATGTCCCCGATGCCGTCGGCCGATGAGAATGGGGTGAGCCCCAAGGCCCCTCCCCTCATCTCCGAAGGCTGGATCAACGCCCAGCCGATTCCCAACGGCGAGCTGTCCGGGCAGGTGTCGGTGCTCGTGTTCTGGTCGCCGACCTGCGAGGCATCGCTGACTCGCCTCGCGGAGATCGAACAGCTCCTGAACCGGACGGTCGCCACCCATCGCGATCACCTGCAGGCAATCGCGGTCCTGTCCCCGCGCTACCCCTTCGAGCAGGACCCCGACTACGCCCACGATGCCGTCGCCCGACACCGAATCGGCGTGCCCGTGGTCCACGACCAGTCCCTCCAGATCTGGTCCCGTTACAACCCGGGTGGTTGGCCGGCGGCCATCGTGGTCGACCATCGCCGCCGAGCGCTCGGGGCGCTGCTCGGCCTCGACGATCTCGACGCCCTGATCGAAGCGACCGAAGTCGCGGTGCTTCGCGCCGCGGCTGATCCCCGCCGCCGGTCCCAAGGATTGGCCGTGCACGACGACCGCTTGATCCACGACCATCTGCCGCCTCGTCCCGACGCATCCGAGAGGAACCTTTGCCTGGCCGTCCGGGCTGGCCGCCCTGCCCGACGACCGTGTCGCCGTGGCCGACACCGGCAACGATCGGGTACTGGTGCTCGAGCTCTCACCCGATCGTCGCCGGTTCCGAATCGAAGCCTGCTTCGAAGGCATCGATCGACCGAGCCGAGTCGCAGCCTGGGGCGATCACGGCATCGCCATCTCGCTTCCCGAGCACGGCCAGGTGGTTGCGGTCGATCGGCGAGGCTCGGAGATGCAGGTGTTGGCCGACGATCTCGGCCGGCCGCAAGGACTCGTCCAGGATCGGGACGGGTCCATCGTGGTCTGCGACGCCATCGATGAACAGATCGTCAGAATCCTTCCCGACGGGGGTCTCGGTGTCCTGGCCGGGATCGGCTTCACCGGCATGGTCGATGGACCCGCGTACCGGGCCGAGTTGGCGCAACCGGTCGGCATCACCCGGACCGAGCACGGCTTGGCGTTCGTCGATGCTGCGTCGAACAACCTTCGACTGTTGACCGACTCCGGCCAGGTCGTCAGCGTCACCCACAACACGTTCGAACGCTACGGTCTGGTGGACGGGCCCGCCCATCGAGCCGTCCTCCAACGCCCGACCGGACTCTGTTGCCGACCGGACGGCAGCCTCCTGGTGGCCGACACCGGAAACAACCGCATTCGTGTCGCAGCGAGCCGGCGGATTCGGACCCTCGGCCTGGCCGGCTTGCAGCGGCCCGAGGACGTCACCGTGCTCTCCGACGGCACCGTCCTCGTCGCCGACACGGGCAACCATCGGTTGATCGCCGCCGACACCGACGCCCGGTCGGCGTGCGCCCTCGTCTCGGCCTGACGATCAGTTCTCGAGGGGCTTGACGATCGCGGCGACCTGGGCCAGTTCGGGTTCCCAATCGGTGGGTTCGGTCGACGGAATCAGCACGAACTTCGAGAAGCCGACGTCGATGAATCGCTGAAGCGCTGCCGGCAGGTCCTCCTTGGTCGGCAGGATGTCTTCCGGTGAGGCCTCGGGATTCCGGTCGGCGAGGAGGGTCAACATTCGCTCGGGGATCGCTTCGGACGCGTCCCGGTAGCTGATGAGGACACCCCAGTGGTCGTCCTCGATGGCACGGTCGTGTTCGGCGGCGATGCGCTCGATCTCGGCCCGGCCGGTTTCGACGTCGGCCGGGCTGCAGAAGGACGGGAGCCAACCGTCCCCATGCACCCCGACCCGCTTCATCTCGAGGGGAGCCCGACCGCCGAGCCACACATCGAGGTGTCCCTTGACCGGCTTGGGTCGCACCGTCACGTCCTCGATGTTGAAGCGCGTTCCGTGGTGGGTCACGTTGTCCTCGGCCCAGAGGCGCCGCATCAGCGGCAGCGCCTCGTTGAACCACGCCCCGCGTTCGTTGCGGGCGACACCGAACGCCTGGTGTTCGGCCGAGTTGGCCACACCGAGTCCGAACGCCGGCAGCACGCGACCCGCGGACAGGCGATCGAGGCTCGCCAAGGACTTGGCCAGCACGACCGGATTGCGGCCCGGCAGCACCATCACCGACATCCCGACCTTCAAGTTCTTGGTCCGCCCGCACGCGTAGGCCATGCCGACAAGGGGGTCGGGACAATCGCTCGTCAGTCGTTCCGAGAGCCACAGCGAATCGAACTCGTGGCGCTCGAGACCGTCGATCAGCGCGTCGAATCGCTCCTGGTCGTTGGTATCGCTTCGTGTGCCGAGGCCGTAGCCGATCCGAATCTTCATCGGCCCAGTATCCATCACACCCGTCGTGCTGTCAGGCCTGTTCGTCGGGTCCGGGCTGGTAGCCCTTGCCGGGACCCCATCGCCCGGCCATGCTGGGGGCCATGGTGATCCGCTTCGTCGACCCTGCCCCAACCGAAGAACAGGCGGCTCGCCAACAGCGAGGCGACGAACTCTTCCTCCGGATCTTCTTCACGGCCGAGGGAACCGCGCAACCAAGCCCGCTGTACCGGCAACTGCAGGACGAGGTACCGGTCCATGTCTCGGGCTTCGGCGGGGCGCTGCTCACTCGCTACGACGACTGTCGGGCGCTGCTTCGTGACAACCGGTTCGGGGCAGGCGACGGCATGCCCGACAGCTCCTTCGGCGGCGCCGATTCGCCCGAGTTGGCCTTTCGACGAGAGCGCCAGAGCCGACGAATCGACGAGGGCACGCTGTCGATGTTGGGTCTCGACCCGCCGAGCCACACCCGCCAGCGGAGTCTGGTGAGCCGAGCGTTCACGCCTCGCATGATCGAGAAGCTCAAGCCTCGGATCACCGAGCTGGTCGACGCTTGCCTGGACCAGTTGGCCGACGCGGGAACCGGCGACCTGATGGAGCTGGTGGCCAAACCACTGCCTGTCTCGGTGATCAGCGAGATGCTCGGCGTGCCCGCAACCGACTGGCCCCGGATCCGCGACCATGTCACCGAGCTGGTCGCGGTGCTCGAACCGAACGCAACCTTCGAGCAGCTGAAGGCGGCAGAGGCCGCGAACGAGGTGCTGTTCGACTACTTCCGTGCGCTCATCGCCACCCGACGGGTCCACCCCGCAGACGATCTCATTTCCGGTCTCATCGCCGCGGCCGATGGCGATGATCGACTCACCGAGAACGAGATCCTGGCCGTGTCGGTGCTGCTGTTCGCTGCGGGAGCCGAGACAACCACCAACCTCATCGGCAATGGCACCAACCAGCTGCTCTCCCACCCTCAGGCGCTGGCCGCACTCTGGGCAGATCCTTCGTTGGTCCCGGCCGCGGTCGAGGAAATCCTGCGGTTCGACTCTCCCGTTCAGCTCGATGCCCGAGTCTGTCTCGAACCCGTTCGCTTCGCCGGACTGGACTTCGAACCCGGCGACCGGGTGATCACGCTGCTCGGTGCCGCGAACCATGACCCGGCGCACTTTCACCGACCCGGACACGTTCGACATTCGACGTTACGCCGCCTCCGATCGAGCGGCGGAGCCGGTCATGAGTTTCGGCTCCGGCATCCACTACTGCCTCGGGGCGAACCTGGCTCGGGCCGAAGGTGAGATCGTGTTCAGCAGCCTGATCCGCCGGTTCTCCTCGATCAGCGAGGCCGGCGATCGGGTCTACCGGAACTCGCTCGTGCTCCGGGGGCTGCAGTCCTGCCCGGTCACCGTCCGCCCCTGAACGGTCACCGTCCGCCCTTGAACATTCTGTGCAGCGTTAGCCACGTCTGACGTGGCAAACCCTACAAATTTCGGGGGTTGGGGGGGGTTGGGAGCGAGGTCAGTAGCAGCCGGTGATGCGGACGAGGTCGAGTCCGCCCTCGGTGACGCGTTCGACCGTGCGATCGGCGCCTCGGCCGGCCCAGGCATCGGCCGCTTTCATCAGCTCGTCGGCATCGCGTGTGGAGTCGCCGGTGACATCGATACGGGTACAGGCCGTGCCAGCGGTCCGCCAGCTCACGTACTGGTCGCCGCCCCACCCGGCTCCTGCCAGTTCGCCGAGCCACAGATTGAACGCAAGCTCGCCGACCATGCCCTGTTCGAGGACCTCGGCCCCGTCGGTCGAGGGCACCGGTACGTCGATGGCGCCCTCGACTCCGAAGCGTTCGGGGTGCAGCACTTGTTCACTGGTGGCCGGCGGTGCCTCCAGCGCAGCATCGACGGCCTCCTCGCCGCCCGCTCCGGCAATGTGGTCGACCAGCTTCCGGCCATCGAGGTACGGCGAAATCTGAAGTAACAACAACATCTTCGGGAGTGAGGTGTAGATCTCGATGTCCTCGGGACTGAGTACGCCGGCTTCGAGTCCCGCCAGTTCTTCCTGCTGGGCGGCGCTGAGTTCGGCACGCCAGGCCGACTCGACCCGCTGGGCGTTGCCTTCGACGACCGCAGAGAAGCCGTAACCGATCTCGTCGGTGGCGTCGTCGTACTCGGGTCGGTCGAGGTCGAGCCACTGGTCGTCGTGGGCGTGGGTGAGCTCGTGGACCACCACCATCTGGGCGTACAGATCCAGTTCGTCGCCCTGGACGTACAACTCCTTGGTGTCGGTGAAATAGGCACCCACGGTCCCGATCTCCCAGCTGGTGGCCAGGATCTCGGCCAGGTCGTCATCGGGCTCGATGAAGCCGAGCGAGCGCCAGATCTGCGTCGTGATCTCGATGTCCGGCAGATCCTCGTCGAAGTCTCGGAGCAGCCGATCCCCGAACGCCTCGTCGTCGACCAGTTGGACCGTCGGGAACGTCTTGAACGGCCTCCCTCGGAACGACTCGACGAACTCTGCGGCCTCGCAGATGGCTTCGGAGACCTCGGCTGGGCAGGCAACGTGTTCACCCTCGGGCGGCACGGACCCCGATGGAACGGATGCGTCGGGGTCGAGTTCCGTGGTGGGGGTCTCGGCGGCCGGTGGGGTGGTTTCGGTCGGTTCGGCGAGCGTTGACGGTGGTTCGCTTAGCGGGCGTGCCGCTTGCCTCGACGGTGTCGTCACCGTCCCGTAATGCGCTGAAGGCCAGAACGCCGCCGACGACCAGAAGCGCGGCCAGAACGGCCAATCCGGCCAACAGCAGGCCTTCGCCGCGCTTGGGCTGGGGTGTCTGCGGAGGCTGGGGCCACAGGTCGTTGGCGGGACCGCCCGAACGGAACGGGTCGGCGGCCGGAGCAGAGGGACCCGAACCCCAGCCCGGCGGCGCGACCGGGGGACCCTGATACGAGTTCGCCGGAAGCGGCGGATGCGACGGCGGCGGAGTTTCGGGTACTGGTGGCAGGCTCATCCAAGCTCGGCATCTCTGGATCACGGTCGAACGATCCGTGGACCCCCTGATGGTAGAACCCATCACGTGCTGCGAGGAGGCAGGCCCCTTGGGCGTACAGGTGTGTCGTTCGCCGCTCCCTTGCCGAGATGCCCGGCGATGAGCGACCTGGACGGTAGGTTTTGGTGACCATGAGCTGTGCACCTCCCCACCGGACCCTCGCGCGCCGGGTCCCGTCCGATCGAACCTCCGGAGCAGCATGACCAGTGACAGCCTCGCCGATCTCGGGGACCGGATTCGTCAGCTCGCACGGGTTCCATCGCTGCTGGTGGCCTGCGATTACGACGGCACCATGGCCCCCTTGGTCGATGATCCCATGCAAGCCTTCCCCAACCGTGACTCGGTCGCCGCCATTCGAAGCCTGGCCGAGCTGGCCAACACCCATGTCGCCGTCATCTCGGGGCGCAGTCTGCGAGATCTGGCGACGCTCTCGAGATTTCCCGAAGAGGTTCGACTGGTCGGAAGCCACGGCAGCGAGTTCGATCTCGGCTTCGCGTCTCAGCTCACCCCCGAACTCACCCATCGCCGCCGAGAGATCACCCTGGCCGTCCAGGAACTCGGCCGCACCTACGGCGCGTTGGTCGAGGAGAAACCGACCGGCGTCACCTTCCATTTGCGCACACTCGACGCTCAGGCCCAGGAGGCGGCGCGGGAAGACCTGGTTCGCGGCCCGGCGAGCTGGGATCACATTCACACTCGCAATGGGCACGACATCGTCGAGATGTCGGTGATCGAGACCAACAAGGGCTCGGCGCTCGCCACCATCCGCGCCCAGGTCGGCGCTTCTGCTGTGGTCTTCATCGGCGACGACGTCACCGACGAGGACGCGTTCCGGACCTTGGCCGGCCCCGACATCGGCGTCAAGGTGGGTGACGGCCAGACCAGCGCGGGCTTCCGGGTGCGGGACACCGACACCGTCGCCAAGATCCTTGCCCTCCTCGGCGAACTCCGGGCCGAGTGGCTCCGCGGTTCCGGGCTGGTCCCGATCCAGGATCACTCGATCCTGTCGGATCTTCGCACCGCGGCCATCGTCACGCCCACCGGCCGGATCACCTGGATGTGCGCGCCGCGAATCGACTCGACCGCCGTGTTCGCCGAGCTGCTCGGCGGGCCATCGGCCGGCTATTTCTCGGTCGCACCCGAAGGCGGAGGCCCCCCCATCGAACAGCGGTACCGGGCCGGGTCGATGGTGCTCGAGACCCGCTTCGCCCAGTTCACGGTGTCGGACTACCTCGACGTGTCCAGTGGCCGAACCCGCCGCATGGCCGGCCGCTCCGACCTGATTCGCGTCGTCGAGGGCAACGGTCGAGCGTCCATCGAGTTCGCACCTCGCCTCGATTTCGGTCGCGTGCCTACCCGACTCGAACGGCGCGACGAAGGGATCGTCGTGCTCGGAACTTCCGATCTCCTGGTCCTGCGTTCCACTGGCGTGGCTTGGGAGATCGTCAGCGACGGCAACCACGAACTGGCCCGTGCCGTCGTCGACCTCGACCGCGAGCCAGTGGTGCTCGAATTCCGGAGCGGCACCGGAACCCTCCGGGCCGACGCCCGGCCCGAGCCCGACCGCCGGGACGATACCGAGCGATACTGGCGGAACTGGTCCGACCGTCTGGCGCTGCCGGTGCTTCGCCGAGACCTCGTGGGACGCAGTGCGCTCGTCCTGAAGAGCTTGTGCCACGGACCGACGGGAGCCATCGTGGCGGCGGCCACGACCAGCCTCCCCGAACATCTCGGCGGTGTTCGGAACTGGGATTACCGCTACTGCTGGCTTCGCGATGCCGCGTTCAGTGCGTCCGCCCTCGTCCGGCTCGGCTCCCACGCTGAGGCCATGGCGTACCTCGATTGGGTGCTGGGCCTGCTCGAGACCCGCACCGACCCCGAACGTCTGGCTCCGCTCTACAACGTCACCGGCCGCCACCTGCCCCCCGAGGCCGACATCAGCGAACTTGCCGGCTACGGCGGGTCCCGGCCCGTGCGCGTGGGCAACGCCGCGGACGGACAGGTCCAGCTGGACGTATTCGGCCCCGTGGTCGACCTGGTCCATCTGTTGCTCCAGCGGGGAGAAGCCCTGTCGGCCGAGCACTGGCGGCTGGTCGAGTCGATGGTGCTCGCGGTTTCCCGACGTTGGAACGAACCCGATCACGGGATCTGGGAGATCCGCAAGCCGCCCCGCCACCACCTCTACTCCAAGATCATGTGCTGGGTCACCGTCGACCGGGCCATCGCGATCGCCGAGGGATTCCTCGACCGGGAGCCCGCAGCGTGGACCGAACTCCGCGCACGAATCTCTCGCGACATCCTGAGCAACGGCTGGAACGATCAGCGTGGAACGTTCACCGCGGCGTACGGCAGTGACGATCTGGATGCGTCGGTTCTCGCCATCGGGCTCTGGGGACTGCTACCTCCCGACGACGACCGATTCGTCTCCACGGTGGCGGCCGTCGAGCGCGATCTCCGCAACGGCCCGACGGTGTACCGGTATCTCGAAGACGACGGCTTGCCCGGCCGCGAGGGCGGGTTCAACCTGATGACCTCGTGGCTCATCGACTCGCTCGCGCTGGTCGGGCGAACCGAGGAAGCGCTCGTGCTCTTCCATCAGTTGTGCAGCCAGGTGGGAGCCACCGGCCTCATGGCCGAGGAGTTCGACCCGGTCGACGGTCGCTGCCTCGGCAACCTACCGCAGGCCTACAGCCACCTCGGTCTGATCAACAACGCGATCAACCTCGATCGCTGAGCCGAGCTCGCAGGAACCCGGACGCGTCTACTCGAGTTCGAGCGCAGCGGACTCCCATTCGGCGAACAACGCGATGGCCTTCTTCTGGGCCAGGGTATGCGCGCCGAGGACCTGGTGCAGTTTGGTCTTGTCCTCGTAGATGGCAGGATCGGCCAGCTGAGCGGCAAGGCCCGTGACGACCTCCTCGGCTCGCTGCGCCTGTCGTTCCAAGCGGGCCAGGTTGCGTTGCTGGTCCCGGGTCGAACGGCTCTTGTCGTTCCGAGCCTCGGCTTCGGCTCGCTTCTCGGCCTTGCGTTGCTGACCCTTGGACTCCGTCGGATTGGTGCGGGACGACGAGCCCCGAATCGCTCCGCCCGCCACGTCACCGGCGGGGGCCAGGATGTGTTCTTCGACGTCGCGGTACTGGGTGACCTTGCCGTCGCGTACCTCGACGAGGGCGCTCACGGTGTTGCGGATCAGATGCCGGTCGTGGCTCACCAGGATGACCGTCCCCGGATACACCTCGAGCGCGTCTTCCAACACGTCGCAGCTCGGCAGATCGAGGTGATTCGTCGGCTCGTCGAGCACCAGGAGATTGACCGGATTGCACATGGTCTCGGCCAGCGCCAGCCGCGTTCGCTCGCCACCGGAAAGATTGCCGACCCGCCGATCGACCGCATCGCCGGAGAATCCGAAGGAGCCGAGGACGGTGCGCAGGTTGCGGTTCTTGGGCTGATCGCCGACCGAGTGCCGGAACTCCTGCTCGACGGTCTTCGACAGGTCCAACGCGTCCACCTGGTGCTGGGCAAAGTAGGCGATGTCGACGTTGGCCCCCAGCTTGACGGTGCCCGACGATGGCTGGAGCTGACCGAGGATGGCCTTGAGGACCGTCGACTTGCCGGCGCCGTTCGGTCCGACCAACGCGATCTTGTCGCCCCGTTCCACGATCAGGTTCACGTCGGTCACGACCGGCGTTCCGTCCGGGTAGCCGATATCCGCATGATCGATCTCGACCACGACCCTCGCCGACCGCCGCGGCTCGGGGAACCCGAATCGCACCTTCAGCTCGGCGATCTGCGGAGTTTCGATCAGTTCGAGCTTCTCCAGCGTCTTGATACGTGACTGCACCTGGCGGGCCTTGGTTGCCTTGTACCGGAACCGCTCGATGAACTGTTCGACTTGGGCCACCTTGCGCGCCTGATTGGCCGCCGCCGCTTCCGCAGCCCGGATTCGCTCCTCGCGCTGGACGATGAACTCGGCGAATCCCCCGACGTATTCGGTGGCGGTGTTCCACGCCAACTCGACCACCCGGTCCGCGACCCCGTCGATGAAGTCGCGATCGTGGGACACGAACAGCAGCGCGCCCGGCCAGGCCAGCAGCTGCTGTTCGAGCCAGAGGACGCTGTCGACGTCGAGATGGTTGGTGGGCTCGTCGAGCACGAGGACGTCTGGTCGTTGCAGGAGCAGGCGGGCCAAGGCGGCACGCATCTGCCAGCCGCCCGACATTTCCGCCAGCGGACGGTCCATGTCGGCCGCGGTGAACCCCAGGCCACCGAGGATGCGACGGGCCTCGGACTCGATGTGGTAGCCGCCGAGCTGCTCGAACTGTGTCTGCCGTTCTCCGTAGGTGACGAGGGCGCGATCGTGTTCTTCGCCCTCGGTCGACGCAATCAGGGTTTCGAGCTCACGCAGTTCGGTCTCGATGCCCAAGATGTGGTCTGCGCCACGGAGCACCTCCTCGATCACCGAGCCTTGCCACATCTCGGTGAGTTCCTGCGGGAGGTAACCGATCCGGGTGTCCTTGGGACGGGACACGTCGCCCTCGTCGGCCGGCGACAACCCGACGATGATCTCGAGCAGGGTGGTCTTTCCCACACCGTTGCCACCGACGAGCGCCATGCGACGACCGTTGACCAGGCGAAGGGTCACGTTCTCGAAGAGCAGTCGGGATCCGTGAGATTTCTTGAGACCTGAAACCGACAGCACGGGTCGGAGGCTATCGGCCTCCACCTTCGCCCGGCCCCGACATCGGACTCGTGTGCTGCTGATTTGAGGCATCGCGCTCGCTCGTCGGGGCGCCAGCTCACGACGGCCACCTGTCGGGACCGAACTCGCCTTCGACGCTCGACCCCCAGTGGCAGCCGCCGCGGTAGGCGACCGAGCAGGATCTGGTCGGCTTCGGCGGCCCGCACGGCGCCGTGCGACAAATGCACCAACCCGCCCATCCGTTCGGGCGTCAATCCGACGCCCTTGTCCGCGGCGGCCAGCTGAACGACCTCTTCGAGCAGCCACCTCGATGCTCCCGCCGGCGGGGCCCGCCGAGCGACGAGCTCGGCGACTCTCCGGCGGACTCGTGCCGGATCGGCGGTTCTCACGATGGCGCTGACGGGCACGCGCGGCCCACCCGGCCGAGGGCCCGCACCACCAGGATTCCTCGACAACGATCTGGTCCGCGGCGTCGGCAGCGTTGATGAAGCGGATGAGGATCGTGCGCCTCCCGACCAGTCCGAATCCCGAAGCCTGGAGCCAGCCGCGCCCGACCCAACATTCGCTCAATGGCCGTTCATCCGCAACCGAGCGCTCCTGGTCGACGAGTTGGCTTCGCACACGGTCGACCATCTGGGAGAGCCAGGCCCAATCGTCGCAGTCGTCGACCGACTCGGTTGGCAAGTCACAGGCATCGAGCTCGAGATCGCCCGGGTCGACGCCTTCGAGTATCGCCAGACGGTTCGAGAGCACCGTGAACCATGTTCGAAGCGGACTGAACCTCATCGGGCCGAGGCGCGCCTGATCCGCAGCAATGAGCTCGCTGATCTCCGCCGGCTTCAACACGGTCAGTCGGCGAGCGGACGCTCGGCCAGTCGTTCCCGCCACGTGCTCGCCTGCGTCACCGACTCGTTGAACGCGGCCATTCGCCGCCCCTTCAGGCTTTGCGGGGCAACCGGTTGCTCGTCGTACTGGGCGGCGATGGCCGCGCGAATACTCACAATCGCTTCCTCTTTGATCTGTGAGGCCCGCGACTGGGTGATGCCCAGCAACTGTCCGAGTTCGGTCGTCGACCGGCCCTCCAAGAAGTAGCCGATGATCACCAGGCGGTGCCGGTCGGACAACAGCCCAATGGCGTCGCGGAGGAAGCCCATGAGCTCACGTGCGTCGAGCTGATCTTCGATGGGCACCGTGGACGCGTCGGCAATATTCTCACCGAGGCTCCGATCTCCATCGGCGGGGTTCACGGTGCGGTCCAGCGAATCCAGCGACGCACGGTGCACGTCGTCCTTGAGCCGGCGCAGGGTCTGGGAAGATACCCCCAACGCCTCGCTGAGCGTCTTCACATCGGGTATCTTCCCGGCCCTGCGATGTGAGCGTTTGTTCCATGGCCTCGGCGCGGCGCTCGAGCGCCCGAACCGATCGGGGCGCCCAGTCGTCTCGGCGAAGCATGTCGATGACCGCGCCCTCGATGCGCCGACCGGCAAAGGTCGAGAACGCAACACCGACCGACGGATCGAAACGCGTCGATGCCTCGATCAAGCCGAGCACGCCGGTTTGCACCAGGTCATCGCGCAGGTAGTTGGACGGGAATCGAGTGGTCATGCGAGTCACGATGTGCTCGACCAGGGGGATGTTTCGCGAGACCAACTCGCGCTGCGACGGAGTCAATGGCACCTGGCAGCCACCCGGTGGAGGGCCTGGTTGCAGGGGTCGCTGGACGAGCGCTCGGGCGTGCTGCGGGCTTGGTTTCCTGTTCAACCAACATCTCTCAGTCTCCGTCTTTGTGTGCCTGCATGTAGTTGCTTGGCGCTGCACCTCCATCGACAGCTACTGCTTGTCTATAAAGGTGCAGGGACCATTTCCCCCGAAATAGTCCGGACGGACCTTCTGGCATACTCCACACTCATGTACGAAGACGACCGAGCCCTGCATCACCTCGGCATCGAACTGCTCGACGCCTCGCCGGGCCGGGCCGTTCTGCGGCTCGTCATCGCTGAACGACACCTCAATGGGTTGGGAGTCGGCCATGGAGGTGTCCTGTTCACCTTGGCCGACGCCGCGATGGCCTACGCGTCCAACACGGGCTTGCCGGACGGCGACCAAGCATTGGCCACCGGAGGCGAGATCGACTTCCTGGCCCCGGCACGCGTCGACGCGATCGTCACAGCAGAAGCTACGACGGTCGCCGTCAGCGGACGAACCTCAGTTCACGACGTACGCGTCACCGACGCCACAGCCGCAGTCCTCGCCGTTTTTCGAGGTCGGACCCTACGGGTGACCCGATCGACCGCCGGGGACGCCGTCCGCGCCTCGTCGTCAGGCGAGCAGCAGACCTGACCAGCCTCGAATGTCCGACTGCCGCAAGCGCAGATTCCTGCGGACCTCGCGGACAATCGCGTCGATGCATCCATCACGTGGCCATACGAGGGCCACGTACAACTCCGTCATGCGCTGCCGGTCGAGTTCTGGGACCGGCATCGCTTCAACACCGATCATGCGCACCCTGCCACCACAAATTGCACGCCAGCGACGCCGACAGCTTGACGCTCACTGCCGTCGACCCTGCGATCGAGGTAACACTGGGCAAGCGTCAGTCAATCGACGTTTGGCCGGACACCCGCTCAGGCGACGGGTTCGGCGGCAGCGAGCGCTGCTCGGGCATCGGCCGACGTGAGGACGTCGGCCTCGGGCATCGGGCGTCCCACGAAGTAGCCCTGCACGAACTCGATGCCGGACTTCTGGACGACGCGCAGTTCCACCTCGGTCTCGACCCCTTCCACGATCGCCCGCAAACCCAGGGCGTCGGACATGTTCTTCATCGCCTCGAGCACGTAATTGGTCTGGTGGTGGGCGTCGCGGACGAAGGACCGGTCGATCTTCAAGAAGTCGAATTCGAGCGAACTCATTTCGTTCAACGACGCCGACGCCGTCCCGAAGTGGTCGAGGGAGATCTTCACACCCATGGCCCGCAGCTCACGCGTGACCAGCACGGCCGTAGCGGTCTGGGTCATGAACCAGGTCTCGTTGCGCTCCAGGACGAGCCGATGGGCATCGACACCGTGCTGATCGAGATAGCTCTTGACCTGATCCCCGAAGCGTTCGATTGTTGAAATTGGCGGGACCGACATTGAAGATCAGGTACCAGTCCGCCGACGCCGGTTCGAGTTCGGTCCACCGAGCCAACGCCGCCATGCCTTCACACAAGGCCCACGCATCGATGCGGCCGAGCAGGCTGTGCTCCTCGGCCAGCCCGAGGAACTGGGCGGGCGTCAACAGACCGTGCTCGGGGTGCTCCCACCGCACGAGCGCTTCGAGCCCGCAGACCGTTCCGTCAACGGTTCGAACGACGGGTTGGTAGAACAGCCGAAGCTGGCCGTCGTCGATGGCGGAACGCAGCTCGGACTCGGTCACCAGCGGCCCCGCGTGCCGTCCGGCGTGTACGGGTGTCGCCACGTCGTAGCGGACGAGTTGGTCACGGCCGGATGTCTTCGCCCGATACATGGCCGAGTCGGCTTGGCGCAGAATCTCGTCGGGCGGCATGGGCTCGCTGTTGACCACGAGTCCGATCGAGGCGCTGACGGGAACCTCGATGTCACGGAAGTACATCGGGTCCCGAAGCACGTCGGCGAACCGTTTGGCGGTCTCCTCAGCGACCTGATCGTCCGGCAATCCTTCGCAGACGACGACGAACTCGTCGCCGCCGAGTCGGGCGACCGTATCGCTCGATCGGCAGGCCCGGCGCAAGCGCTCCGCCACCTCGATGAGGAGCATGTCACCGGCCTCGTGGCCGAGGGTGTCATTGACTTCCTTGAACTTGTCCAGGTCGACGAAGAGCACAGCGACCAACTCCCCCGGGCCCCGCTCCCCCTCGACGGCCCGATTGAGACGAGCGATCAGGTTGGCCCGGTTCGGCAGACCGGTGAGGCTGTCGAACAGCGCCTTGCGATGGAGTTCGGCTCTCGACCGGCGCTCCTCACTGATGTCCTCGGCCTGGAGCAGCACGTGACGCACGCCGTCTTCGGTGGCGAGCACGCTGATGGACTCGCGCACCCAGACCGCCGCTCCGTTCCGGGTGCGGTACCGGCGTTCGCCTTGTCCACTGTCCTTGCTTCCCCCGAGGATGCCGTCGAGCTGCTCGCGGGCCTCGGCCCGATCTTCACCATCGAGCAGGTCCAGGATGTCCCAGCCCTCGAGCTCGTCGGCGACGTAGCCGAGTTGGCTGGCGAACCTCGGATTCGCGGCGAGGATCAACCCGTTCGCATCGAGCTTCCACAACGCCGATCGGAGCGTGGGAGAAGCTCGCCCTGAATCGGGCGATTGCGGCTTGACGACCGGCGATGGCCTGATCGCGCTCGGCCACGGCTCGCGAGATCGTCCGAATGATGTGATGGGTCAGGCCGGTCAGGAGCAGGGAGAGCAGCACTCCTCCAACGATGACAACGGGCGCCAAGCTCGACTGGGGGTGCCACAACACCGACGACTCGGCGACGACCTCGATGGTGACGGCTGCCCCCAGGATGGTGGACGGGCGAAGGACCACCGCGCCGCCCGTCTCGGGATCGAGCAGCATCTCGCCGACGTCTTCGAGCTCGGAGGAGAGACGCTCGGCAACCGGGTCACCGGGCAGTCCGGCCACGCGAACGGTCACCCCGGGTTCTTGGGTCACGACTGCGTCGACCGACATGCGCTCACGGTCGACGATCACGACGACATCGGCGTCGGCGCTCCCCGTGCCAGGTAGGTCGACCCCGTACGCCAGGCTGTCACCCCAGAACTGATCACCAACCGGTCCGATGCCGGGCGAGACGTCGGGCATCGAACGAGACAGGATGAGCCCGTCGCGGGTGAACGTCTCGACATTGCCGTTTCGACTGGAGAACACGGCACGAACGCCGATCTGGGGATCGAAGGCATCGACCGCCTCGAGCTGACGTTCGATCGATCCCTGCTCACCACCGAGCACAACGGCTTGGGCGACCGTGTCGATCCGCGCTGCGTGGTCGAGCAGATTCGACTCGGCGTCTGCTGCAATCGAGCGAAGCAGCCGCGCGCTCTGCTGATTGGCCCGCTGCTGGTCTCGCGTCAGCGTGGCATTGAGGTTCGACACGACGAACGCAGTCATTCCCAAGCCGAGCAGCAACGGACCGAAGGGCAGCGCTTTCGCCAAGGAGAAGGATCGCACACCATTCACGTCGGCCGGAGCGTTGCCAACCATGAGCGACGAGTCGAAATCGTCAGTAGCCGGCTTCGACGTCGACCAGGCCGACAAGTGGTCGACCCTCGACGAAGCGCCGCGTGTTGTCCTCGATATGGGCGGCCAGCAGCGGAACCCCCATCTCGGGGGTATTGCCGACGTGGGGAGTGATGACGATGCGCGGCTCGTGCCAGAGCGGATGATCGTCGGGAAGGGGTTCGGGGTTGGTCACGTCCAGCGCCGCTCCGCCGATCCGATCGGCCCGCACGGCTTCGACCAGCGCCTCGTTGTCCACGTGGCCGCCTCGGGCCACGTTGACCAGCCATGCGTGCTCGGCCATGGCTGCGAACTCTGGCGTGCTCATCATTCCCGTGGTTTCCGGTGTCAACGCAAGGGCAAGCACCACAAGATCTGCGCCCTGAAGGGCCTCGACCCGATCATCGAGCGTCAGCGTCCTGGCCGCTCCGGGGAACGGCGTGTCGGTTCGCCGAACGACCGTGATCTCGCAGTCGAACGGGCCGAGCAGCTTGACCAGTTCGGTGGTGATCCCGCCGCCGCCGAAGATGGTCACCTTTCCCCCGACGAGATTGTGGCCGACCGGTTGATCCCAGTGCTGGACTCGGCTGTAGCGGACCAACCCTCGAAGCCCGGCCAGCCCCAGCATGAGTGCATGTTCGGCCACGGGACGGGCATACACCCCCTTGGCGCAGGTCCAGGTGTGTTCGTTGTCGAGATACTGGACGTAGGGCTCGATGCCGGCGAAGGGCAAGCCCACCCACGTCACGTTCGGACTCCGTTCCAGCACCAGCGGCAGCTCGTGCGGGACCGCCGGGTCGGCCCAGACGAGGCCCTCGGCCTCGCCCGGTGACGCCAAGGCTCCTCCTCCGGCCAGCACCGCAGCCTCGAGCGATCGATACCGGCCCGACTTGGGCTCGACCGCGATCTTCTTGGCATCGTGCGCATGGACCATCGGCGTGTTCTCGACCATCGATTCAGACGCTACTGCGCCGAGTCAGCCGTGAGTTCAACCGCGAGGACAGGTGAGGTGACGCCTGCGTCGACGAGACCCGCCCGCTCGGTCGACACCGTGACATCGACGTCGCCCGTGCCGAGATCAACGGCTTCGGCGATCCGGTAGCGGCCTGACGGATCCTGAACGAGCCACAGCATGCCGTCCCGACGTTCTCCTCGCCGGACCCCGAGGACCCGCCCATCGCGGTCAACCAGGCGCCGTTCGGGGTGATCGACCGTGATGGCCAAGGTCACCGGCGAACCGGTGTTGACCGCCCGGACCTTCAGGAGGCGAGGGCCGTCTCCACTCACCCGAAAACCGGCTGTGCGAAGCCGACGGTTGTGTTCGGTGAGTTCGGCGAAGACCGGCGTGTCGGCGACGAACACCGTGTCCAGTTCGGCCCTGTCGGGGTCGGTCTGGAAGGCGAACTCGGCCCGAAGCAGACCGGCCACCACTCGCCGCCACTGCGGGTCGAGGAGGTCGCCGTCGGCGGCCCCGACCGTTGTCGGTGGATCGGCCGCAATCGATTCGTTCACCGCGTGGCCGGTGCCGGCGAGTTCGAGCTCAACCGGTTCTCCGAGGGCATCGAGCTCGACCCGACCGGAACGCCGCCCACGTGTGCCGGTGACGCGGCGACCCAAGAGGACGGGTCGCAACATCCACGTGCCGACCAGCAGTTCGATGGTGAGCCCGACGGCAAGGGCGACCCCGAGGCGGCGGGCAACCTGCAAGTCCGAGGCGAAGAAGCCGAGCCCGCAGAGCGCCGCAACGGCGAGGCCGATCATGGCTGCCTTGCCTTCGCGGCGCATGACGTCGGAGATGGGGTCGAGACGGATTTCGTCGAGATCGGTCTTCGTCGAGACGGTCTCCGTCGAGACGGTCTTCGTTCACACCGTCTTCATCGTCGGCGGTCAAGCTCTCGAGCAACGTCTCGGGACCTGCTGCTCTGCGTCAGGTTCGTGAGGCGTCTGAGGAACCCGAGCTCGAACAGGCCGACACCGATGCTGGCAACCAACGCCACGGTCTGCAGTTCACTGCCGCTGACCGTGTCGGTGATCACGTGGTAGACACCGAGCAGCGCGGCCGAACCGATGACTCGGAGCACACCGACCAGCAGCGCCAGCTTGAGGTCTCCGACCAGGACGAGCACCCCCAAGGCTCCGGCGACCGCGAGGGAGAAGACGAGCAGCCACAGATTGCTGACCGATTCACGGCCGGCGTCTGCGGCATCGACCGGCGCGCCACGGAGATCCGGCGCCTCGGACAGGTTCTGCGGCGTGGCGAGCAGCGCGACCAGGTCCTGCGCGGCGATCGACCTGGCGGTCACCGATGGAGTGACCACCGCAAGGTGTCGATCGTCGCTCACGAATCGGGCCGGATCGCTGTCCTCGGCCGACAGCCTCCCTTGTTCGAAGCGCCCGGATGCGGTCGCCACCCAGCCGACGCTCGGCAGGGTCGATGCATCTCGGGCCCACAGATCGAGCTCGGCGAGCGTGGTTCCTTCGGGCGCGGTGGCGAGGATCGACGAGGTCGGATCTCCGCCCAGCAAGGAGAGTTCGGCCGAGACCCGCTGGGCTGCCGAGCCCTGAGGAAGCGCCTGTTCATCGATGAGTTCGGCAGTCGGAACTCGGAGCGCGAAGAGACCCATGATGACGAGGAACATGGCAAAACCAGCGAGCACAGCGGGCGGAAAATCTCGGCCGTCGGGAAGATTGAAACGGAACAGGCGGTAATCGTCCTCGTCAGGCACGGGAGGAAGGGATACGAGCATCGACGGCAGCACGGCGAAGGTGACGAGAACCCCGAAGAAGGCTCCGACCGCGACGACCATGGCCTGGTTTCGTCCCGGTCCGGCTACCGCGAGGATGCACGAGGTGAGGATGAGTCCGCCGACCAAGAGCCCCGCTTCGGACGCCAGGTGAGCGACGGAACGACGGATCGTGTCGGCGGAGTCGATGCCGATCGGGTGTTTGAACCAGTCCAGGAGTCGGAGCGCCAGCACGGTCGAAACGAGGCAAGCGACAAGGACGGCCGGGAGTGCCGTCGTGCCGAGCGATCCATCGAACGGCCCCGCCATCTGTGCCCCGATCAGGCCACCGAGCAGCGTGGCGGCGCTGATCGTTCCGCCTGTTGCGAAGCCGACCTTCATGCCGAACGAAGCCGCAAGCACGAGCGTCAGGAGCAACAGCACCGGCACGACGGCGATGACCGTGCTCCGGTTGAGCCGGCCGAGCAGATCGCGGTCGGCCACCACCCGCCCTCCGAGTGAGACGGGCGTCCCCGCCATCGTCTCCTCCACCACGGCTTCGACGCGGGCTGAGCACTTCGTTGCCCTCGGCACCGGGCGACAACGACGCCAGGATGGCGACGCGGCCCTCGGAGCTGGGCTTGACCTCGACGGCACTCACGCCGGTGACGGCCGCCAACGCCGGTACGAGCACCGTTTCGACGGTCGATCCGGTTCCGTTCGACGTGTCGACCAGGAGAGCAAGGTCGGGCAGTTCGCCGGGACGCCACGAGGCCCCTTGACCCGCCAGCCGAGGTCGGGCGTCGCCGATCGACGCGAACGCCGTGCCGGCGAGAAGCAGAATCAGCGTGGAGGACAGCAACAACATGCTGAATCGGCGCAGAAACGCTGGGCTGGCAGGGAACGACAAAAATCGAGTTGGGGCCACGAGTACTTTCCAGTCGGCACCAACCCCGCCCGCTGGGTAGCGTAGCTGACACGCTGCGTGAGTGGTGGATACTGAGGCGATGAAAATTGGGCACCGGAAAGAGGGGCTCATGGCGGTCGTGCCGACTGGGGCCGTGATCGGGCAGATGACTCGGGTCGGGTAGGGTTACGACCAGTCGCGCCGAACGCGATCAGCACCAAGGGATCCTGCACCCGCGCCGGCTCCCGAAAGGAACATGACATGTCCGGACTACTCGACAGCCTCCTCGAACAGCTTCCACCCGGGGCCACCAACCAACTCGCCGGCTCGCTCGGCGTCGATGAGAGCGCCATTGGCAAGCTGATCACGGCCGGGTTGCCCGCCATCCTCGGCGGCTTGGCCAACAACGCCCAGAAGCCCGAAGGTGCGGCTGCACTGTCCGCCGCACTCGAAAAGCACGACACCTCGATCTTCGACAACCTCGAGGGTCTCGCTGCCGGCAGCGGCGATCAAAACAGCGACGGCAACAAGATCCTCGGCCACGTCCTCGGTGGGCGCCGTGGCGCCGTCGAACAGCAGCTGGCCAGCTCTACCGGCGCCGATCTGTCCATCATCACCAAGCTCCTGCCAATGCTGGCCCCGTTGGTCATGGGCTACCTGGCCAATCAGAAGAAGAGCAAGGGCCTCGATGGCGCCGGCCTCGGCTCGCTTCTCGGCGACGAACGCAAGGCGCAGGAGGCCAAGCAGCCCGGCCTCGGCGGGCTCGCAGCCATTCTCGACGCCAACAAGGATGGCAGCATCGTGGACGATGTCGTCAAGATGGCCACCGGGGCGGGCGGCTCGACCGGAGCATCCAAGGGTGGCCTCGCCGGCCTGCTCGGAAAGCTCCTCGGCCGCTAGCCTTCGTCGGCGATGCTCTCACCGTCGATCGACACGCTCCGGCTCTTTCTCCACGTCCTGGCCGCCTCGGTATGGGTTGGCGGCCAGGTCGTCATGGCCGGCCTGGTGCCACGACTTCGGGGTCTCGGTCCCGACGTGACGAGAACCGCAGCCAACGGATTCGCCCGCGTCGCGTGGCCTGCCTTCGGGCTGGCCTTCATCACCGGCATGTGGAACCTGTTCGAAGTTCCGCCGTCGGCCACCACGTCGTATCAGATGACGCTGGGGATCAAGATCCTGCTGGTCGTTGCTGCGGGCACCTCGGCCGTCGTCCACTCGCGCACCGCCAACAAGGCGGTGCTTGCGGGCACGGGCGCCATCGGCATGCTGGCCTCACTCGTCGCCATGTTCTTCGGCGTGCTGCTCGCTGGTTGACACTGGCCGAGTGAACACTGGGGACCTGGCTGAGACTGGCTGGCTGAAACACGCGCCACTCCATAGGCTCGGCAGATGACTCTCGATCCCCGCACTCCTGTTCTCGTCGGCGTTGGCCAGGTCAAGCAGCAACCCAAGGACATTGCCGAGGCCGTCGAAGCGGTCAAGCTGATGGAGCAGGTGGTGACCGCTGCGGCCCACGACGCCGGCGCGCCGGAGTTACTGGGTCAACTCGACGCCATTGCGGTCATCAACGGCGCGTGGGGCTACTCCGATCCGGGCCGGCTCATCGGCGAGGCCGTCGGCTCGCCCGAGGCCCGGACCATCATGTCCAGCATGGGTGGCAACAGCCCTCAATCGTTGGTGAATCACCTGTCGGCTCGCATCCAGGATGGTGAGCTTTCCTGCGCCGTCATCACCGGGGCCGAAACCATCTGGAGCCGCCGCAAGCAGCGAGCGGCAGGCCTGCCCCGCAATCTGACCGACCAGTCCGACGTCGCTCCCGATGAGCAGTTCCAGACCGAGGTGCAGATGTCCTCGGAGTTCGAGAACAGCCGGGGTCTGGAGATGCCGGTCAACCTCTACCCCGTCTTCGAGTCCGCGTTTCGTCATTCCCGAGGCGAATCCGTCGAAGCCCATCGCGATCGTCTCGCCCAGCTCTGGGCCGGCTTCAACCAGGTAGCAGTGCAGAACCCCTACGCGTGGATTCGTACCCCGATGACCGCAGCCGAGATCCGTGACGCCAGTCCTTCCAATCGCATGGTCGGGTTTCCGTACACCAAGGCGATGAACTCCAACTGGAACCTCGACCAGGGCGCAGCACTGCTGCTTTGTTCGGCCGCAGCCGCCGAGGCCGCAGGAGTCCCCCGCGACCGCTGGGTGTTCCCCCACGCCGGCACCGACGCCCACGACACCTACCTCGTCACCAACCGCCGTGATCTTCACAGCTCGCCCGCGATCAACGAAGCAGCCCGAGTCCTCTTCGAGCTGACCGGCAAGACCGTCGCCGATGTCGATCACGTCGACGTCTACTCCTGTTTCCCGTCCGCCGTCCAGGTCGCAGCCACCGAGATCGGGCTCGGCCTCGACCGTCAGCTGACGGTCACGGGCGGCCTGACCTTCGCCGGCGGCCCGCTCAACAACTACGTCACCCACTCCATCGCCACCATGGCCGACGTGTTGCGCGCCGACCCCGGGAGCCTGGGACTCATCACGGCCAACGGCGGTTACCTCACCAAGCACGCACTCGGTCTCTACTCGACCGAACCAGCCGATCACCCCTTCGTCACGCGTGACGTGCAGGAAGCAGTCGACAAGGTCCCGGTCACACCCGCCGATGAAGCCTTCAACGGCCGAGGCACCATCGAGGGCTACACGGTCATGCATGGAAACGTCGGGCCCGAACGGGCGCTCGCTGCGGTCCGAACACCGGCTGGCGCCCGGACGTGGGCCAACTGCGCCGACCCGGTCGTCATGCACGAACTCATGACCACCGAGGGCATCGGCCGGCCCTGCACCGTCAACGCAGACGGCAGCTTCGATCTGGCGTGACGCTCGACCGGGCGAGGTGGCGTTCCGGAGCGATGGGGGGATACTGACCCCATGCCCCCCGCCCGAGCCGGACAGGCCAGCCTGGTCGTCGTGGCCAACCGCCTGCCCATCACCCGCGTCGATGACGAGGCGGGTGGCACCAAGTGGGTGACCAGCCCCGGCGGGCTCGTTGCCGCCCTCAAGCCGGCGATGACCGATATGGACGGGGTGGCCTGGCTCGGCTGGACGGGCGAGCAGGCCGAGTCGACTCCGGCACCCTTCGAGCACGATGGCCTTCGCCTCGTTCCCATCGCCCTCTCCGAACAGGAGCACCAACTCCACTACGAGGGCATGTCCAACGGAACCCTCTGGCCGCTGTATCACGGCAAGATCGAGCCGCCCGAGTTCCACCGCCATTGGTTCGACGGCTACCGCAAGGTGAATCGCCGTTTCGCCGTGGCCGCGGCCGAGGCAGCAGCGCCTGGCGCGATGGTGTGGATCCACGACTACCAACTCCAGTTGGTGCCGGGCATGCTCCGCGAGCTGCGGCCCGATCTCCGCATCGGCTTCTTCCTGCACATTCCGTTTCCTTCGCCGGAATTGTTCGTTCAGCTGCCGTGGCGCAACGAACTCACCGCGGCCATGCTCGGCGCCGACCTCCTTGGCTTCCAGTCGCCCGCCGATGCCGCCAACTTCCACCAATTGGCCAGGGCACTCGGCCTGGCCACCCGTTCAGGATCGGCCGCACTCGAGGTCGCCCATCGGGCAGTCAACGTTCGATCGTTTCCCATCGGGATCGACTATCAGCGCTACCACCAGGCTGCGCGCGAGCCCGAGGTCCTCGAGCAGTCACGCATGCTTCGGTCGCAACTCGGGGACCCCGAGGTCGTCCTGCTCGGCGTCGACCGCCTCGACTACACCAAGGGCATCGACGTCCGCCTCCGCGCCTTCAAGGAGCTCCTCACCGAGGGTCGCCTCGATCCGGGACGGGTCTCGATGATCCAGATCGCCGAGCCCACCCGGGACCAGGTCGAGGCCTACGTCAGCCTTCGCGAACGCGTCGAGCGGCTCGTCGGTGAGATCAACGGAGACTTCGGTGAAGTTGGGCTTCCCGTCGTGCACTACATCCACCGCACCCAGTCCTTCGCCGAGTTGCTGGCGATGTACCGAGCCGCCGACGTCATGCTGGTCACCCCCTTCCGCGACGGTATGAACCTGGTGGCCAAGGAGTACGTCGCCGCGCGGCATGAGGAGACCGGCGCTCTGGTGTTGTCGGAGTTCGCGGGGGCAGCGCATCAACTCAAGGACGCGCTGCTGGTCAACCCGTACGACATCGACGGCGTCAAGAACGCCATCGCGGCCGCCGCCGCCATGCCGGCGGCCGAGGCCCAACGTCGGATGCGATCGATGCGACGTTCGGTGGCTCGCCACGATGCCGCCGGGTGGGCCACCAGCTTCATCTCGACGCTCCGGGCCAACGGGTCGCCGACCTGGTAGGTCCGTCCTGCCGGTAGGTCCGTCCTGCTGGCGGATCAGCCCAGCTGGTCGAGCGCGTCGAAGTAGCGGGGAAAGGTCTTGGCCACGCAGCCCGGGTCGGCGATCTCGATGCCGGGATGCACCAGACCAAGCAAGGCGAAGCTCATCGCCATTCGGTGATCGTCGTGGGTGGCGACCACGCCCGGATGCGGAACACCGGGATGAATGGTCATGCCATCCGGAGTTTCGTCGGCCCGGATGCCCAGCTTCGACAGCTCGCGGACCACGGCACCGATCCGGTCGGTTTCCTTGCGCCGGATGAAGCCGATTCCGGTGATCCGCGTCGCCGACTCGGCGAACGTGGCCACCACCGCAAGGGTCTGCGCCGTGTCGGAGATGTCGGCCATGTCGACCTCGATTCCGTGAAGCGAGCCGACGCCGCGCACCTCGGTCGAGTCGTCGCCTCGATCGACCTGGGCACCCATGGCTTCGAGGACATCGACGAACGCAAGGTCGCCCTGGACGGTGCGCCGACCAAGGCCCGGCACGCTGACGCGACCACCGGTGATGGCCGCAGCGCCGAAGAAGTACGAGGCGGCGGAGGCATCGGGTTCGATGACGACGTCTGCGGCCTGGTAGCCCGTCGGGTGCACGACGAATCGACGAAGCCCTTCTTGATCGATCTGCGCTCCGAAGGACCGCATGGTGGCCAGCGTCAGCTCGACGTAGGGCTGCGACACGAGGTCACCCACCACCTCGATGACGACTTGCCCTTCGGCGCAGGGAGCGCTGAGCAACAGGCCGGACAGGAACTGGCTCGAGACCGATCCCGGGACCTGCACGGTGCCCCCGCGGAACGAGCCACCCTGGACGGTGATGGGCAGGGTGCTTCCCGATGTGTGCACTCCCAATTGCGACAACGCAGCGACAAGGTCCTCGAAGGGGCGGGCTCGCAGTTGCTCGTGTCCGTCGAGCACGTAGGACCCGGCGCCCAGAGCAAGCATCGGCAGGATGAATCGGCCCGTGGTGCCCGACTGGCGAACGTCGAGACGCAGCGGGCCGGACGGCAACACACCGCTGGTCCCATGCACCGAGATCGTCGCTTGGTCGGGGTCGACGGTCACCTCCAGGCCGAGTTGCCGCAACGCCTGCACCATGGCTTCGGTGTCATCGGCGAACAAGGCGCCGTCGAGCCGGCTCGTTCCCCGCGCCAGGGCGGCGCAGATCAGCGCCCGATTCGTGTGGCTCTTGGAACCGGGGACCCGAACCGAAACGTCCGGTGGCCGCAGGAGCGGTCGAACCTGGCGGGGCGCGGAGAGGGCGGAGACCATACCCGCATCGTGCCACGCGGGCCCCGCTTTCACTCGACTGGCTGCACTCGACTGGCCGCAGTCGTTCGGCTCAGTCGTCCGGCTGTGCGGGGACCTGCCGGTCTACGACGTCGGAGCGGAGTCGATCGAGTTCGGCCACGATGTGGTCGAGGAGTCGATCCACGTCGGCATACTGGGCCAGGCGGTTGACCAGTTGGTCACGCTCGAGGGCCCGATCGGCCAACCTCGTTCGGAGTGCCGAGATCTCCTCACTGAGCGAGCCGACTCGCTGCATCGGGTCCGACCAATGGGTCGCACCGGCGACCATCGGTTCGGATGACTCCGCCGGCCAGGACGACGCCGAAGGCGACGCCGTCGACCGCTCAGCGAGCAGCTGTCGCACCTGATCGTGAAGCTCTCGCATCGACGCATGGGTGACGTCGAGTTGTTGCTCGGTCGTGGCCAATTCGCCGGCGACGATACGGGACTCCTCGATCACCTGATCGAGCTCGGCCTTGCGACGGTCGAGTTCGCGTCGGGTAGCGGCCAGCTCGACCTCGAGCTGGCCGGCGACCGTCGTATCCAGGTCGGCACTGACCAGCATCGGCCGGGCGCCAAGCTTCATCTCGGCGAGCTGGCCCACCCTGCGCTCGAGCTCGATGGGCTCGTCGAGGTATCGGGACCGGTAAGGGTCCGACAGGTGCAGCACGTCCCGCGCCAGCGTCCGCCGAAAATCGTGGGGGGCAATGCCCGCCTGAGCTGCCACCCCGTCGAGCAGGCTGCGCTCGGCGCGAAGGGCGCGCTGCAGCTCGAGTGCTTGACCGCTGATGGCCAGGCGATCGGCCTCGGCGGCCTCAATGCGATGACGAGCGGTCGCCAAGTTCGATTCGACCCGCTCGACGACGTCCCTTTTCACCGAACCGTGCCAGAACAACCAAGCCGCGCCAAGCCCGAGCAATGCCCCGACCATGAGCACTATCAGGTTGGTTGCATCCAAGGGATCCTCCACAGATCTCCGGCCACGCTGCCGTCGCCGGCTGTCCGCGTCTCGCCCCGGCCAACCTGACCGTATCGGTTGCAGTCGGCCACCGATAGTGGTCGACAACTACGGGGGTAGAACTGCTTGCGTCGGACTCAAACGAAACGAACCCGGGTGCCGACCAGTCCGACGGTGGTCCCCACCCGGCCACGGTCGGTTGCGACCACATCGAACCCACCGACGCCCTCACCGCGCCCGTCGGTCACCGGAACGAATCGGATCTCGGCATCATCGAGATCGATGGCCTGGCAGCCGTCGGCCACCCTGCTCGGTCGGCCGAGAATCGCAGCCCAGCGGACGGCCATTGCCTCGGGGTCGTCGGCCTGGATCTCGACGGCCGCAAACCGGGTGACCGACCGAGGTGTCCTGGTGATTCCGCCATACCGGACCGGCCCACGTCCATTCCGCTGGATCATCGGTCTGATCGATCGAGACCACGGCTCCCCCGATGTCCTTCGGGTGCAAGTGGAGCCCGAGGATGCCTTCGTCGACCGCTTCGTAGACCACCCGGACGCCGAGGTGCGCAAAGCGGTCTCTGAACCCAGCCAGATCATCGGTCTGCACCAGGACCATGTAACCGCCGTCGCCGCCCCGCTTGGCGAGCTGGCGGCCGGCGGTCGTCCCCTCCTGCACGGGGGAGACGATCTCGAGGAACTGATCTCCGACCGGGAACAACGCGTTGTGCAGGCCGAAGACGCCCACCCCGGGATCACGGAAACACAAGCTCACTCCGAGGGCGGAGGTGACCTCGGCTTCGGCGGCAGCCAAGTCGGCAGCGACCAGTGCAATCTGTCTCAGGCGGAGCATCGGCCGATTCTAGGCCTCCAGGGTTACCCCGCCTTGAGTCAACCCCATGTCCAAGGTGCGTTGTGGCATTCTTTCCTGATGCGCAGCCATCAAATCGAGTATCAGGTGTTCGGCGATGACCTTCAGTTCGTCGAGATCGAGCTGGACCCGGGTGAGACCGTCATCGCCGAGGCCGGAACCATGATGTACGTCGAACAAGGCATCAACTTCGAGGCCAAGATGGGAGACGGCACCACGCCGGATGCCGGTTTCTGGGGCAAGGCCAAGCAGGTCGGCAAACGGGCGATCACCGGTGAGTCCCTGTTCATCACCCACTTCACCAACGAGGGTCACGCCAAGCAGAAGGTCGCCTTCGCGGCTCCCTACCCGGGCAAGATCGTCCCGGTCGATCTCGCCCAGGCTGGCGGACGCCTGCTCTGCCAGAAGGACGCGTTCCTCGCTGCGGCGATGGGCACCACCATCAGCATCAACTTCAGCGGCAAGATCGGCCGCGGCCTGTTCGGCGGCGAGGGCTTCATCCTGCAGGACATTCAGGGCGATGGCCTCATGTTCATGCACGCCGGTGGCGCCATCATCCCCAAGTACCTGAACAACGAAACGCTTCGGGTCGACACCGGATGCCTTGTCGCCTTCCAGCCGCAGATCAACTACGACATCCAGCGCTCCGGCAACCTCAAGTCCATGGTGTTCGGCGGCGAAGGCTTGTTCCTCGCCACCCTTCAGGGCACCGGGTGGGTGTGGCTGCAGTCGTTGCCGTTCAGCCGGCTCGCCGAACGAGTCCTCGCCAACCTTGCGCCTGGCAGCTCCAACGACAGCGGCTCGGTCCTCGGCGGACTCTCGAACATCTTCGAGGGAAGATGATCGACGCCGACGTGACGCCCACCGACCCGACCGCAGCGCTCACCTTCGACTGCCCGCGGTGCGGCTCGGCCGTCGACGAGCGCTTCTACGGCCCGTGTGCGTCCTGTCGCACCGCCCTGCGCGCTGCCCTGGGCAACGAACAATCGGACCTCGACGTGGCCGAGTACGAACCCAAGATGAACGTCACACCCAACGCCGTCGCACTCAAGGACTGACCAGCGCTCGAGGACCGCCCAGCAGGGCCGGCCGGCCGGACGGACCCTGCTGGCCGGCTCTGCTCACTCGGCGAGTGAGCGGTTCATCCAATCCTCGATCAGCCAACCGGCGATGGACATGCCGCCCTTGGGTACCGGGGGAAGATCGTTGGGGCGATACCAACCGGCTTCGATGATCTCGTTCTCCTGGATCGTGATGTCGCCGCCGGCGTAGGTGGCCTGGAAGCCGATCATCATCGAATGAGGGAACGGCCAGGGCTGGCTGCCGAAGTAGCGGATGTCGGTGACCTCGATCCCGACCTCCTCACGCACTTCACGGGCAACACACTCCTCGAGGCTCTCGCCCGGCTCGACGAATCCGGCGAGGGCGCTGAAGAACCGACCGGGGAACTGGGCGCCCCACGCCAGCAGCGCCTCCGTGCTGCCGTCTTCGGTCTGGCGCTCGATGAGCATGATGACGGCGGGGCTGATGCGCGGGTACGACTGCAATTTGCAGCTCGGGCACTCCATGGCCCGATCGATGGAGTGCGGCTCGTTCTGCGTACCGCATCGGCCGCAGAACTGATGATCGCGCGCCCAGAGCAGCACCTGCGCTGCTCGGCCGGCCATCGCCCACTCGTGCTCGGGAATGCGACCGAAGAGCGCCCGCAGGTTCACCCACTCGGCGTCGTCGGGATCGTTGAAGCCCGGCTTGGCGCGAGCAGCCCAAATCGGCGTTCCGTCGTCGAGCCCCAGGAGGTGCTGTGACTCCACGCCCACCGGCGCCTCGGTGCCGACAGGAACTTGACCGTCGAGGACCATGACCTGTTGACGGTCATCGATCAGGAACCACCGGCCCTCGACGATGGGCATGTGCTCGGGGAGATTGACGCGAGGTACGAACATCGCTGCAACCTAGCGCAGCTGGCGCGTTTGGTAGATGGCCGTGTGGTCGATCGAACACACCGGCGAACCGTCGCTCCCTGTCAACAGCACATCGGCCCGCACGAAGAGGTGTCCCTTGCGATCGAAGTTCTCGCGAACCTCGGCCGCGACCGTGACGTCTTCATCGACCTTCAACGCGCGGTAGTACTGCGAGACCGACCCGACGTGGATCCACGGAGGAAGGACCACCGAGCGGGTCAGCGCCTCATTCCCTCGTCGCAGGACCCACCCCGGGTGCACCGCCTGCCAGTCGGCGACCGGGCTCTGGGGGTCCCGAATGTCGTCGAGGTAGCGCGCGCGCTTCGGCCGCCGTACAGCGCGTGGTGAAGGTGCCGAGCACCGTGCCCGGCTGCAAGGTCTCAGGGGTTGCCGGCGGCCGCGTCGAAGGCAGCGGCGCTTCTGCAACCGGTGCCGGTGGGGCGAGGTCCGACGTCAAGTGGGCATCGAGACGGGAGCGGACGCCCGCGGCCGTGTGGGCCTCGGCCGAGATCGATCCGTCATCGGAACGCACGGCCCGAATCTCGACCTCCTCCCCGTCGTAGATCGGTGACGCAAAGGCGACCTGCGTGCGGGCCCGCTCGAAGAACTCGGGGCCCCATGCCTCGATCAGTGGATGGCAGAGATAGGCGTAGACATCGACGCCCGGGACGAGGCCGCCGGTGAAGCCCAACTTGGCCGCCACCTCGTCATCGTGGATCTTGTTGTCGCTCTCGGTCGCCGTATTGAAGGCAATCAGCCGATGAACCGGAAGGTCGTTGCTCATGAGCGGAGCGTAGCCCTGGGACCATTTCGAGGAAGATTTCGGCCAAACCCTCATGAAACCACCGACGCTGCCGAACGAGACGGATCGGGATGGGTGCCGGCCGGCGGCGGCCGAGCACCCGTCCCGCGAAGTTCCAGGCCTCCGCTCGCTTCGCCCGCTTTGCTTTTCGACAACAGTTTCCGCGCAAGGGCATCTGCTCGCGTACGCTGACCGCATGGAGTTGGCGAGTACCCGGGCCCAGGCCACCATCGACCTCGACGGTGGCCGGCTGGCATCACTGGTCGTCGACGGTCTCGAACTACTCGTCACGTCGGCCGACCGACCAAGTCGTTGGGGCTCGTTCCCCATGATTCCCTGGTGCGGTCGCCTTCCCCACGGCGTACTCAAGTTCGAGGGTCAGACCTACGAGCTCCCGCTGAACAGTCCGCCGCACGCCAACCACGGCCGGGCCTTCCTGCAGCAGTGGCATCAACTCGACAGCCAGACCATTGCCACCGACCTCGTCGAGCCGTGGCCCTTCGGCGGGACGGTCAAGCAGCGGTTCGAACTCACCGAGAACACCCTTGTGGTCGGCGTCGACGTCCAGGCCGGCCACAAGACCATGCCGGTCATGGCCGGCTGGCATCCCTGGTTCAGGAAACGCCTCGCCCGTGGCGGTGAGGCCCAGCTCCACTTCACCGGCGGTCTCGCTTACGCCACCACCGACGTGCAAATCCTCACCGGCGAACTCATCCCCCTGCCCGAGCCTCCGTGGGATCACTGCGTTGTCGGCCTCGAGTCCCCTCCGGTCATCGAATGGCCCGGCGCCCTGCGGCTCACGATCTCGTCGACGTTCGACCACTGGGTCATCTTCACCGAGCCCGAAGATTCGCTGTGCGTCGAACCGCAAAGCGGCCCCCCGAACCAGTTCCATCTCGATCCTCGGGTCCTGCAAGCCGGCCAGCGTCTCGTCGGGTCCATGACCCTCACCTGGGACTAGCACTGGACTAAGCGCCCGGCTCCTGCAAGATCCGGGCCCTCACCCCGGCTACCGCAAGATCCGCCCCCCTCACCCCCGAACCTCCGGCTGGAGGCGTCGGAAACCGACGTCTGGAGCCGGAGGTTCGACGAGATCAGGCGAGAGCGGGGAGGACCTCGGCGGCGAATCGCTCGTGGACCGCTCGATCTCCGCCGGGCGCGTGGGGCTGAAACACACCACGACGTGCTCGGCGCCGATCGCTGCGGCTTGGCGCTTCAGCTCCTCGGCGACCTGGCTCGGGGTGCCGGCCACGAACTCGTCGCCACTGATCGGACCCTCGTAGTCGGGTCGGTCGAGCAGCGCGGCCCACGGCGGCATCGACCCGGCGCTGCGCTGCATGAGGTCGAACAGGTCCCGGCGGGTCTGCCGGCGGATGTCATCCTGGGCTGCGGGGTCGTCGGTCAGGTTCACCAATCGACGGAAACCAATCTGTCCGGGATCCGCGGGGCGCCCACGCTCGTCGGCCCCGCGCCGATACGCATCGGCCGCTCGACTCAGCTCATCGGTCGACAGAAAACCGAGACACACCTTGAGCCCGAGGCGGCCTGCTCGTTCAGCCGACTCGGCGGATCGGGCCGCGGTCCACAACGGCAACGGTTGTTGCAAGGGGCGCGGCATGACCTCGAGGTCGGCGTACGACCATCGTTCCCCGCGGTGCGTTGCTCGTCCCTTCAGCAGCGGAAGAAGTGCTTCGACGGTTTCCTGGTGGTGCGCCAAACCCGCGGCGGGATCGATGCCGATCAACGCCAGTTCGGGCGGGATGCCGCTGACCACGCCGCCCTCGAAACGACCCCCGGTGAGTTGGTCGAGCATGCCGAACTCTTCCGCGATCCGCCACGGCGTCGTGTACGGCGTTGCCGTCCCGAGCACGCCGAGCCGAAGGGTGGTGGTACGGCTGGCCAGCGCCGCAACGAGGAGATTGGGGGACGGGCTGTACGCCGCGCCGAAATGGTGTTCGCTGAAGAAGATGCCGTGAAAGCCCCGCTCCTCTGCCCGCTGCCAGAGTCCGAGATACCACTGCAGGTGTTCTTGCACCTCGATCGGTGAGGGTTCGCCGGGGAGCGAATGAAAGAACTCAAAGATCCAGGGCGTCGTCACGAGCCCGACGCTAGCCGCCGGATGGGGCGTCTGAATCGGTGTCCGAACTGGCGTCGGAGGCGAGTTCGAGCGACCGGCCGGCCGAGGTGCAGATGCACGCCTCGTTGCCCTCGACGTCGGCCAACACCCAGAAGGATGGAGCGAAGGCATCGGTCAGCAGAACACCGCCGGCGGCAATGGCGGCTTCGAGCCGGGCCGCGGCGACATCGACGGGCACGATCACGTCGACGTGGATCCGGCTGCGCTGAGGACGCGGGGAGTCCATGGTCTGAAACCACACCGCAGGGCCTGACCGCTGCGGGTCGACCAGGCCTGGAGGCTCGGCGTACGCGGCCTCGGTTCGCTGGTCGACGTAGCCGAGGACCGCCTTCCAGAAGGGTCGGATGGCGTTGGCGTCGAGTGCGTCGATGGCGATTTCGGTGGCTTGGACGAGGTTCGGCGCGACGGCGAGACCCGACTCGACCGCCAGCTGATCGATTTGGCGAGCCAGATCGACGTCAAGCTGCGTGAGCCCGCCCGAGGCGTGTGTGGTGAGGACCACCGTGACCCGACCTGGGTACCGAATGTCGATGTCGGGATGATGTTGCGCGTCCTCGGCCAGCAGCGCGACTTCGTGAGCGAAGGCGGTGGCGGCCGGGTACGAGGGCGCTGAGAACGTGGTGGCGACACAACCGAGGAGCACTCGCCAATCGTCCAGAGCTGCCGTGACCGCCACGGGTTCGAGCAACGGAGGGTTCATGAGCAGGCTCCAGCAATCCTGGTGGGCGACGCCGCCAACGTAGCAGGAGTGCGGGTTGCCAGGGGTTGCAGCGGCGGGTTCAGGACCGGGGTCCGAAGGGGTCGCGCAGGAGCTGCGCGAACCGAACTGCTGCGGTGGCTTGACGATCGGTTGCGTCCTCGAAGCGATCGGCGGCGGTGAGCACGCGCCGACTGGTGCGCACCCCCAACCAACGAAGCGGCTCGGGTTCCCAATTCCGGGACCTGACGCCGACAAGGGGAAGCGACGTGCGTTCGGTGTCGAGGCCGCAGATCAGTTCGGCCAGCGTGCGACCGGCCAGGTTCGAGGCCGCGACGCCCTCGCCCACATACCCACCCAGTTCGCCCTGCCCGGTGGATGGGTCGAAGCGGACGAAGGGCATCCAGTTCCTGGGGATCGCCAACACGCCGCCCCACCGGTGGGTGATCCGTGCGTCGGAGACCTGGGGAAGCAGGTCTGCGAGGGTCGAGGCGATGAGGCGGTGCGCGTCGAGACGCTGTTCGGTCCGGGCCCGGATCCGCGAACCGAGCAGGTACGGCACTCCCCTGCCACCGAACGCCAATCGATTGTCGGCGGTGCGTTGGCCATAGATCACCAGATACCGATCGTCAGCGAAGGTCGGTCGGTGCGCCAACCCGATCTGATCGAACACGTCGTCGCTGAGTGGCTCGGTGGCGATCATGAGCGAGTACACCGGAATGAGCTGGCGGCGCATGCCCGGGAGATCTCGGGTATACGCCTCGGTCGCTCGAATGATGACGCCGGCGTTGAGCCGAGTGGTCGCCGCATGCTCCTGACCGGTGGGCCGCACCCGGATCCAGCCCTGTTCGAGTTCGATCGCCTCGGTGCCCTCGTAGATGGTGACCCCCAAGCGCTCGACGACTTCGGCAAGGCCTCGGACGAGTCGGGCGGGGTCGAGCGCGGCCGATGGCGCAAGAAAGATGCCGCTCCGAACCTTCGTGGCACCGAGCAAGCTGCCGGCTTCCGACGCCTCCAGTAGACGCACTTCGTCCTCGGCGAACCCGAGACGACGGTGATGGTCGATCTCCTCTCGCTGGCGGCGGGCCTGCGGGCCGTTGCGGGCCACACGGACCGTGCCCCCCTTCTGGAACTGCGCGTCGATGTGCTCGGCCTCGCACACCCGACCGACCTCGTCGACCGCGTCGAACGCGGCCCGGGCCTGGCGTAGGGCCTCGGATGGACTCGATCGGGCGGCGAACGCCTCGAACGACCCCGCAAGTTCACCTTCACACCAGCCGCCGTTGCGACCGCTTGCGCCGAAGCCGCAGACCTCTCGCTCGATGACAGCGATGCGTTTTCCCGGGGCGAGCCGGGCGAGATAGTACGCCGTCCAGAGTCCGCTGAACCCGCCACCGACGATGACGACGTCGAACGGATCGACCAAACGGGGATCGGTGGAACGGGGATCGTGGCCGGCTCGGCCGACCCCTGGTCTCCGCCCCAAGGGCGGGTCGAGCCGATCCAGCCACAGAACGGCCGGTCGGGCCGCAGCGACCGAATCGACGATGGCAAGGGACCTCACCCGCGGGATCCTAGCCACGCGTTGGTCGACGACGGTGGATGCCAGCCGCAACGTCGACATCGAATAGACTCAACGAAGAGGCGTTGTTCCAGAATTTTCGAAGTTTACTTGCCATCTGACATCGAAATCAGTATTGTCTGTCCCAGCGGTTGCAATTCCAGCCGTTTTCCCAATCTCCGGCAGGATCTTCATGAAACGGCCCCCCATACGACTGCTCGACCTCTCCGGCTCACCGGCGGCGGTCGGTCGTGCCCACGGAGGAGCGTTCGCCGACGAGATTCGCCACTACGCCGACGACCGAATCGGCCTGGTGATGTCAGGACTCTGGAGCGGCGGGCGCTTGTCGCGGCAACAGGTGCTCGAGATCGCCGACTCCATGCTCGACGCCCACCGGGCCTTCGACCCCGACCTGTACACCGAGCTCACATCCATGGCCGACGCCGCCGGGCTGACTCCGGGCGAGGCGGTCGTGGCCGGCGGGTTCACCGACTTCGTCGACACGGTCCGGGCCGTTGTCGGAGGCGACACGCCCCTCGAGGTCATCGAAGACGACTGCACTGCGGTCATCGTTCCCGACCATCGGGCCGACGGAGCCGGCTACTTCGCCCAGACCTGGGACATGCACGACACGGCCACCGATCATGTGGTGCTGTTGCGCATCGAGCCGGACAACGCACCGGACGCCATCGTGTTCACCACAACGGGCTGCCTCGGCCAGCTGGGCATGAACGACGAAGGCGTCTGCGTCGGCATCAACAACCTCACCAGCATCGATGGTGCCCGCGGCGTCACGTGGCCCACGGTCGTGCGGGCCATGCTGCGGTCATCGACGGCCGGCGAGGCGTTGTCCATCCTGCTCGAGGCCAATCTGGCCGGCGCCCACAACTACCTGATCTTCGATCGCCACGGCGACGGCTACAACGTCGAAGCCATGCCGACGGCGAGACCGGTGACGCGTCTCGGATCGACTCCGCTCGTGCACACCAACCACGCCATCGAAGCCGAGGCGTGTGCGGTACAGGCCGACAAGGACCTCGGGCTGCTCGACAGCTCCACCCGCCGTCTGGCCCAGGCAGCAGCGCTGCTCGCCGAGGGCGCCGTCGATACCGACCGCCTCATCGCCTTGACTCGGGAGCCATCGGCCATCTGCCAGTTGGCGTCTGCCCCCTACCACATCGAATCGAGCGGAGCCGCAGTCATGCGGCCTGCGACCGGCGAGTTCTGGGCCTGCTGGGGACCCCCCATCCAGAACGAGTTCCAGGCCTTCACCCTTCAACCCCAACCAGTCCGGAAACCTCATCATGAGCACTCTGCGTTCTGACTACATCTGTCTCGTGGGGGCTCGCTCGGGCCTCCGCTACGAACACCTCCGCCACGAGTGGGCCGGTGACCTCCGATCACTCGAGCTGGCCGCCTTTCCCACCGCCGACCCCGAGCAACTCACCAACGAACACGACATCTGCGGCATGGCCACCGTCTTTCCCGAGGGGTGTTTCGTCGGACTCGACCACGGGCAGGCGGTCGCCATGGGCCTCGGTGTCCGCCGGAACTTCGACCTCGACAACCCCCAGCACCGACTGGCCGACCTGTTCGACGGCGAACTCGGAACCGCCCACCAGTCCGACGGCACCTGGTACTACGGCATCGATATTGCCGTTTCTCCCACGCACCGCAAGCTGGGCATCGGCAAAGAGCTGTACGAACTGCGTAAACAGGTCTGTAAGGAACTCAACCTGGAGGGCATCGTGGCCGGCGGCGTCATCCCCGGGTTCGCCAGACACAAGCAGGAGATGTCCGCCGACGAGTACATCCAGGCAGTGGTGGCCGGCACGCTCTATGATCCAACGCTCACCTTCCAGCTCGAGAACGGGTTCAAGGCCGGTTGTGCATTGGTCGACTACTACGCCGACCCCGCAGTGGACAACTTCACGGCCCTCATCGTCTGGGACAACCCCGACTACCGGCGCTGACCCTTGCCCGTCTCCCCGACTGGCGGTTCGACCGGAAGTCCAAACCGCAGGCAGAAGCCAATCGGAGACATGCTCGATCACACCGACCGCGAGATCATTCGCCACCTTCAGGGCGATGGTCGCATGTCCTACTCGCAGCTCGGTCAATTGGTCGGCTTGTCCGATGCTGCCGCTCGCCAACGGGTCAACCGTCTGCATGCGCGCGGCATCATCGACATCGTCGCCATCACCGACCCGCAGCTCGTCGGCCTGGAGTTCCAGGCGCTCCTCGGGATCAGCGTCGAAGGCGACGCCCGTCGGGTCGCCGACCAACTCGCGCCCATCAAGCCAGTCGTCTACGTGGTGTTGACGGCCGGGCGATACGAGGTCCTCGCCGAAGTCGTGTGCCTCGACACCGAGACGTTCCTCGAACTCGTCAACGGCACGATTCGGGTCATGCCCGGGGTGCGATCGGTCGAGGTCTACCCCTACATGCTCGTCACCAAGCAGACCTACGACTGGGGCGTCGGCTGACGTAGCCAGCCACTGGCTACGGTAGCTACTACGACTACTGAGCTGTCCAGCCGCCATCGATCATGAGGGTCGTGCCCGTGATCAACGATGCCGCAGGACTGCACAGGAAGACCACCGCGCCGACGACATCGGCGACCTGACCGAAGCGGCCCATCGGAATCCGGGCCAACAGATCTGGTCCGATGACCGGGTCGTGCAGCCGTTCATGCGTCATGGGCGTATCGATGGCGGTCGGGCCGACTGCCACCACCCGCACCCCCTTGGGCGCCAGTTCGATGGCCAACGACTTCGTCATGCCTTCGACGAAGTGCTTGGTCGCCGAGTACACGCAGTGATTGGGCCGCCCATTCTTGCCGAACGTCGACGACAGGTTCACGATCACGCCACTCCCCTGCTCGATCATGTGCCGGGCCGCGGCCTGGGCCACGAACACCGCCGACGTGCAGTTCAGATCGATCATCGTGCGAACCGCGTCGTCGTCATAGGCGAGGATCGATCCCGCGGTCCCCATCCCTGCGTTGTTCACGAGGATGTCGAGTCGGTCCAGTTTGGCGAACTCCGCACGCATCGTTGCGGTGTCCTGCACGTCGCAGACAACGGCTCGGGCCGACCCGCCCCGGCTCGTGATCTCGCCGACGAGCTCGTTGATCTCGGCTGCAGTTCGGGCCATGGCGACAACGTGCGCCCCGGCCTCGGCCAGCCCGAGGGCGCAGCCCCGACCGATCCCCCTCCCGGCGCCGGTAACGACAGCCATTCGGCCGTCGACCCGCATCGATGCGAGCACGCTCTGTTGTCCCTGGTCGGTCACTGGATCCTCATTTCACGGACGACGGGTCGGTCTCCGGCTCCTCGAACAATGCAACGCTCATCGGCACCAGGTGTATCTGCGTGATCGCCCGTTTCTCCACCCCGGTCACCTCGAACCGCCAATCGCCGATCAACACCGCATCGCCCGGCGCGGAAGGAAGATGACCAAGTCGGTCGAGAACCAAGCCGGCGACCGTCGAGTAATCGCCGGTCGGAACCTCCACGCCGATATCGATCAGATCGTGGACGGGATACCGCCCGGGAACCGTGAGGGACCCGTCGTCGTGATGCTCGGCCCCGGCGACGTCGTGGTCGGTCTCGTCCCAGATCTCACCCACCAGCTCCTCGACCAGATCTTCCATGGTGACGACGCCCTCGGCGCCGCCGTGCTCGTTGACGACCACGGCCAACTGCACCCGGTCGACCTGCATGGACCGCAAGGCGTGGAGAACCGTGAGGGTCTCGGGCAGGAAGACCGCATCGGAGGCAAAGTTGCGAACCGGTTGCGACCCGCCACCGATGAGCTGGCGAAGATGCACCACCCCGAGTACCTCGTCGAGTCGTCGACCAACCGCAATCGGGGCCCGGGAGTATCCGCTTTCTTTCAACAGCTCCAACGCGTCGTCGGCTGCGGCGTCTGCGTCGAGAACCAGCACTTCACGTCGGGGCACGAGCACCTGATCGACGGTCCGCTCGGCGATTTCGAATGCACCGTCGATGATGAGGCGCTGCTCGGGGGTGAACGTCGGCTGGGTGGCGACCATGTCACGAAGCTCTTCCTCGGTGATCTCGTCACGGCCCACCGACGGGTCGACCCCGAAGATCCGAACGACGACGTCGGTCGACAACGACAGCAACCAAACCAACGGGCGCGCCACGGTGGATACCGCAGCCAGCGGCCGAGCGGCGAGCAAACCCCAGCGTTCCGGCCGCTGCAAGGCGATGCGCTTGGGTGCCAGCTCGCCGAAGACCAGCGTGACATAGGAAAGGACCAAGGTCACCAGGATGATCGACACCGGCCCCGCAGCACCACCGAGGAACCCCAGGGGCTCCTCGAGCGGCTCGGAAAGCGACACCGCAGCCGCAGCTGAAGCGAGGAACCCGGCGAAGGTGATACCCACCTGGATCGTTGCCAAGAACCGAGACGGCTCTCGCGCCAGTCGGGCCAGGAGCGCACCCGTGCTCGATCGGCTGGCGAGGCGCTGAAGCTGCGCCTCCCGCAACGAAATGAGGGCCATCTCGGCGCCCGCGAATGCCGCGTTGATCACGACCAGCACGACGACCAAGAGGAGCTGGGGCACTACGTCGCCCATCGACGTCCTCGGCTCCAGCTCACTTCCATCGTGGGAGCCTAGGCCAACACAGCCTGCCCGTGGTCGCAACAATCGGGTGCGCGCTATGCTGCCGCCGTGCGGGAAACACACTTCCGGCGGGTCACCTTCGTACCAGCCGACGAACCAGACCAGTCACGACGCGCCCGAGCGCGTCGCCTCATCGCGGCGCTCTCGTGGAGTCGCCGCCACTCGCTTCGGTGGCTCCTGCCTCCGTTGGTCGTCTCCGCCATCGTCAACGCAGTCCTCCTGGTGTCGGCACTCGACAAGCCAGACCAGGCGGTGACACTTGCTGCGACCCGCAATTCGACGTCGGCCTCCGGAGCGATCAAGACCGGGGCCGAGCCGTCGACCTCGATGCTCGATCGGCCGAACGACGATGCACCGGCATCTTCGCCCCCGATCACCGAGTCGACCACGGCCACCGACAGCCAACTGGTCTCCCCCGCCACCGCCGCCCCCAGACCGACGACCGTTGGTCCATCAACCATCGCCCGGCCGGCCGCTGCCCCTCCAACCGCTGCCCCTCCAACCGCTACCCCTCCAACCGCTACCCCTCCGACAACCGCCCCGCCAACCACCGCCGAGCCGATCGCGCTGCCGGCAGCACCTTCGGCCGCACCAACCACCCCGCCTCCGCAAGCCCTGCCCGTGAGTGCCGTAGCGACGTCGCCGGCACCGACGGTGGCGGTCCGCAACCCCACCACGGAACCGGCCGATGATGAAGACGACCGTGATGATCGTCAGGACGAGCGTCGGCAGGAACGCGACGAGGCACGAGAAGACCGGCAAGATCGACGCAACGAGCGCAACGACGACTGACGTCCAGACGAGCATCGATCAGAAACCACGAGCGTTCTGCAAGCTCACGCCCCCGCTCCCTGGTTCTGCAAGACCCAGGGCCCCCGGTAGGGGCCCTGGGTCTTGCAGTTCGGGGCTGGGGTGGCAACAGCTTGCAGAAGGCATCGGCCGGGCGGTGTGCCGCAAGCCTTTCGGATCGTGATTTGATGGTGCCATGACCGTCGTCAAGATCAACGCGCTGCAGATTCCGCCCCAAGCCGGCGAAGAGATCGTCGCCCGCTTCTCCGCTCGAATGTCAAGCCTGGCCGACGTGCCCGGGTTCGAGGGCTTCGAACTGCTGCGACCCACCGCCGACACCGAGTCCCGCTGGTTCGTCTACACCCGCTGGGCCGACCAGGCGTCCTACGAATCGTGGCGCGACGGTGACGGTGCTCGAAACAGCCACGCCAACCAGCCCGGAGAAGCTGCGGCGCCGCCGGTGAGCATGGGGGCGACGCTGCTCGAGTTCGAGGTCGAGGTCGCCGCCGGCCCAAGCGGGGTCTGACCCCTGGGTCTGACCGCCCGACTGGTCAGATCTGCGTACGCAGATCCGCAAGCTCCTCGGCTGACCCCAGCGCGATGATCACCTCGCCCGCCGCCAGCGTCGTGCGAGGAGACGGGTTGGTGTGATACCGCCCGTTGCCGCCTCGGATGGCGATGATGAGCGGACGTTTCCCGGTCGGCGAGGTGAGATCGGTCAAGGGTCGACCGATCATGGGTGATTCGGCCAGCACTCGCACCTCGTGGACCGCGACGTCATGGTTCTCATCGTGGAGGACCTCGTCGATGAACTCGGCGACGTGGGGCTGCAGGGCCAGCGCGGCCATGCGCGAGCCACCGATCTCGTGCGGGTTCACCACCCGACTCGCACCCGCCTGCAGAAACTTGCGTTCGTTTCCCTGGTCGACCGTTCGGGCCACGATGAACAAGTCGTGGCGCATGGCCCGCGCGCTGAGGGTCACGAAGAGGTTGTCGGCGTCGGTGCTCAACGCAGCGATCAGCGTGTCCGCCCGCTCGATGCCGGCCAATCGAAGCACGTGGTCGTCGGTTGCGTCGCCGACGACGACAGCGTGCGACGACAGGTCGTCCTGAGGCTGCCGGTCGATCACGACGAGGTCCCGGCCGGCCCGGTCGACGTAGTGGGCGATGGCGTGACCCATTCGGCCCCAGCCGGCGATGATCACGTGTCCCTCCAGCTGCTCGATGTTCCGCAGCATCCGACGCCTCCTCACTTCTTCGTTGAGACTTCCCTCGATGAGACTGTCGACCAACACACCGAACGTGTAGAGCACCGTGCCGACCCCGGAAACCAAGAGCACCATGGTCAGCGCCCGATACGCGGTGTCCCCGGTCTCCGGCTTGCCGACTTCGAGGTACCCGACGGTGGTGATGGTGATGACCGTTTGATAGAGCGCGTCGAACAGGCCGACGCCCAGCAACCAGTACCCGAGGGTGCCGAGCACCACGATCAGCGCAACCGCGGCAACGCCAAGGGCCACCCGTTCCCACGGGTCACGTTCTCGGCGGCGTCTCCATCGAGCCTCTTGCTGGGCTCGTCGATTGGTCGAAGAGGTCACGGGCCGACCAGTCATGGTCGGACATTGTGGCACCAACTGCTGCACTGCCTGTGCCAAGCTTCGGGTCTGGTCAGCATCCCGTCGGCGAACGCTACGAGCCCAGGCATCGGCACCCTCAACGAGGGGTCATTGCATCGCGCGCTGAAGGACCGGTATGCACGACCGGGAGACCGGTTCGAGGTACCGCTCGCCGACTTCGTGATCGACATCGTCCGTCCGGCCACCAGCGCCGGCCCCGAGCTGCTGATCGAGATCCAGACCGGCTCGTTCGCCGCGATGGGTCGAAAACTCGATCACCTGCTCGAGTCGCACCGGATGCTGCTGGTCCACCCGATTGCGGCAGTCACCCATCTCGAACGCGGAGGGCGGAGGGGTCGTAAGTCTCCGCTCAAGGGCACGGTCTACGACCTGTTCGCCGAGCTGGTCAGCATCCCGACTCTCCTCGATCACCCCAACCTCGAGATCGACGTGGTGCTGGTCGCGGTTCACAAACTCCAGGTCGAGGATCCCCGCGCCCGACGGGGTCGTGGCGGCTTTCGGACCGTCGACCGTACGTTGCAGTCGGTGCTCGGCGAGCAGCGGATCCGCGACCGTGCCGATCTGGCCTCGCTGCTTCCGGACGGGCTGCCGGACTCGTTCACGACCGCCGACCTTCCGCGGGGTGCCGGGATCAGCCGAGATGCGGCACAGAAGATGGCCTACTGCCTGCGGTCCCTCGACCTGCTCGATGTCGAGTCGAGGTCGAGGGACGGCTTCCGGTACCGTCGAGCCGTCAGGCCGGCAGTTCGACGATCGTGACGATGCCGGTGTTCCCGTCGACCTCGATGAGGGCTCCGTCCGGGATGCGTTTGGTGGCGTCGGTGGCCGACACCACGCAGGGAATACCGAGTTCCCGGCTGACGATGATGGCGTGACTGAGCGGCGCCCCGACGTCAACCACGACCCCGGCTGCCGGCACGAAGAGCGGCGTCCAGGACGGGTCGGTGATGGGAGCGATGAGGATGTCGCCAGGAGCCAAGGCGGTGGGATCGTGGGAGCTGATGACCACCCGGGCGATGCCTCGGGCGACGCCGGGACAACCCGGAATTCCCTGGACCATCTCACCCTTGGTGACGGTGACGATGGGAACGGCGTCGCGCCGTGGGTAGTCGTTTACATCGCCAGGAGAACCGACGAAGAGGAAGGGCTCCTGCAGCTGGAGGTACTCGTTGTACAACGCTTCGCGCTGCTCGAGGAGCGGGGTGAGCGACGTCGGTTCGTCGAGGAATGCGAGCAGCTCCGTTCGGGTGAGCATGCCGTAGGAATTGATCCGCGGGAACGTACCGGCGGCAACACAGCGGCGCCCGAACTCCTGGAGCGCCATGCGCATCTCCTGGATGAGCTTGACGCAGTTGGTCTTGGTGCGCTCCCGGCCGGGCATGAAGACGGTTGCCGAATGGAGTGCCGCCTGGAACTGGCCTTGGGTCTCGGGATCGGCCGCGAGCATGGCGGTGATTTCGGCGCCGATTGCTTCGCGCTCGACCGCCCGTGCTGCGTTGTTGGGCGACGGCGCCGAGGACTCGGGCGAGAGCCGCATGCGATCGATTGCTGCCAGCGCCAGGTTGGGGTGGGTCTCCCAGGTCGGCGAACGGGTCTCCCATTCGTTGGGGCCTCGGCTGCCGTAGTGGTAGAGGAACTCGTCGAACGCGTCGACGAAGGCCTTGGCGTCCGCGGACGCATCCGCCCGAAGTCGGGCATCGAGACCTTCGTTCCCGGCATCGAAGATGGCCCCGAGCACAGGTGAGGCGGCAATCAGGCGGCCCAGCTTCCACATCTCCATGGAGGGCGCGGCCGACTCGACGTCACCCAGACCAGCGATCAGCTTCAACGTCGCCGTGGGCATGCCGACCGCGTTGCACACCGCAGTGATGATGCCGATGGGCAGCGTGGCGAGGAACGAGACGAAGATGTGCTCCTCGAACAGCATTTCGAAATGGGTGTCGGCGAGGTTGAGCGAGTACTCGACCAATTCCCGGTCGGTCATGCTCGCCAGATCCGGGCGAGATGCTCGGAGTCCGTTGACCAGTTCTTCGTGACGGAGGACATCGGGGAGATTCGGGGTCGTGAGGGCCCAGCCGAACGTCTCACCGATCTTCTCGGTGAGGTCCGGCCGGTCGAAGCCGGGCTTGACGACGAACTCGGGGACTCCGGGCGAATCGCCGAAGAACGCAGCGTCGATGTCGGCCGCAGTCATTCCCGGTGCTCGGTGGCCCAGCATGCGCAACGCGCTGGCGTTCAGATAGGTGTAGCCATTGGTGACCCCGATGAACACGCATTGGTCGGTCGGCAGCTCCGAGCGATCCATGGCGCCAATGCGGTAGTAGGCCTCCCGAAAACCGATCTCGCTCCCTCCGAGACCGTTCTCGTTCTGGAAGTAGCTGAAGGACAACGGGGCAACCGGATCGGGAAACACCTCACCCACATTGGCTCGGGTGTAGAAGTCCCATTCGTCGCTGAGGTCGGTCTCGACCATCCATGTGTCAACCATGGCGGCACGGTAGCGGCCAAGGTGACGTTCGTCACGCAGGCTAGGCGACGACTTCGACGGGTGTCCCGACCGGCACGGTTTGCGCCAGACGGGTGACGTCGTCGTTGTGCAATCGAATGCAGCCGAGTGAGACGGCTTGACCCAGCAGGTCCGGTCGATTCGTGCCGTGGATGGCGACAACTGCGTCGGAGCCGTTGATCTTCTCGATCTGATCCGAATACGCCGAGAGGGCCAGCACCCAGGGGCCATAGACCGACGCTTCGTCCCATTGGAAGATGTCCCGGATGTACCACCGGCCGAGCGGTGTCGGGGCCCGTGAGCTGCCGATGGCCGGGGTCGTCGAGAAGACCAGCTCGTCGTCGCGCCAGACCTCGAGAGAAGGCTCTTCCACATGGATCCTGACGAGGAACTCGCTGACCGACAGGTGAACGGCGTCCTTCGGTATCCATCCCTCGCTGCCGTTTGGGCGAACCGGTACCGATACACGCAGCCACTCGCCGGCGTCCTCGAGCACAAGGAAGTGGCGGGGACCCCAGAACTCGGTCTCGGCCGTCAGCATCCATGTCGGGGCAGCTGCGGCATCCGGCGTTGCCCAGACGGCGACCTCGCCCTCGGTCTGGAGCGCGGTCGCCACGAGCGAACCACCCGACGGCACGACGAGTGTCGGCGCAGTGGTGGTCTCTGGCGCCGAGCGCCGAGTCGTCGTGGTCGTGGGCCGCAGCGGAGCGACAGCCGCTGCAGCCTCGAAGTCGTCGGAGAGAGGCAGGGCACCCCCGGCGGTCTCGTTCGGGCGGAAGACCGACCACCCGGTGCCAACCACCAGCAAGGCCACCACGACGAGGCCGACGCCCAGCGCCCTTTTGGAAACGCGCCGTGGGGGCCGCTGGCTGGGTGCGGGCTGACTGAGTACTGGGTCGCTCAAGGTCTTTCAGGGTAGCGCGACCACAGCACTCGATTCAGACAGCACCGATTCGGCCACCACCCGATTCAGTCCGCCCCTCGCTGAGACCGCCCGGTCGTTCAGGCGGCGAGCGCGTTCAGGCGGCGAGCCGTTCAGGCGGCGAGCGCTGCGGCGATGGCGATCGCGCCATCACGAAGTGCCGCGGCTTGTTCGTCGCTGAGGCCGACCATTCCTGCGCCGACGATGGCATCGGTGAGCAACTCGGCCTCGGCCCGCTTCGCTTCGTCGAACCCGGAGGTGTCCGGAGCGGGGTCCCACCCGAAGAAGGCGATCATGTCGGGGCGCTTGACGCAGTGGGCCACGACCGGCGAGATACCCGAGGAAACCAGGGCATCCAGGTGAGCGCTGCCGCGTAGTTCTCGCAAGGTCGCCGCCAGCTGGAGCGCCTTGCCCGGCGCGTCATCGACCCGGGGCATGGCGGCGATGCCGGCATACAACGGGAGACCAGCCACATCGGTGCCGGCGATCACAGCTTCGGCGGCGTCGCAAAAAGCGTCGAGGCCCTCGACCTCGGACAGCTTCTGACGCCCGACCTCGGCACAGCACTGGTGGTAGATCGATGCCGCCTCGGCGGGAGCCAGCTTTTCCTTGGCGCTGTCCCAGAGCTTCGCCACGGTGGCTCGATTGAAATAGCCGAAGGCACTGGCCACGACATCGGAATGGGTGTCGCCGAGAACGGAACCGCGCCCCAGCATGTAGAAGCGCATACCATCGAGCCCGAACTCCTTGCCCTTGGCCAGGGTGTCCTTGTTGAAATAGAACGCGGCGCCCGAGGCGCCGAGGGGTTCTGCGACGGCCGAAGCCAATTCGGTTGCTTGGGAAAGTGAGAGCGTCATGTCCGAACCTTTACAGACCCCCGACCGTTCGGCAACCTCGGGGCCGATGGCCTCCGTCGTCGACCTCGCCCCGTGGGTCGGGAGGTGGGAGAACGACGATCGCGACGCCAATTTCAAACACGATGTTGCGCTCTACAGCCGACTCGACCCCCTCTCGACACTCACGAATCTTTCGACGATGGTCGACATTCCCGTCGGATCGTTGTGTCGCTACATCCTGGCCAAGTGGGCGGCCGCCGGGGCCGAGGCGCTGATGACGTTGGGACCCACCGCGGTCGAGCGGCTCTGGCAGACGGTCGTCAACGCGCAGACCGACGGGGGCGACGAGGCCAAGATCGCGGCGTTCGACGATCTGGCCACCCAGTTGTCGTGGCTGCGTATCCCACTCGACTCCTAGGTCGGGCAGTCCTATTGGTCGCTCTGCTCGGTTCCTATTGGTCGCTTTGCTCCGTTCCTATTGGTCGCTTTGCTCCGTTCCTATTGGTCGCTTTGCTCGGTTCCTATTGGTCGCTTTGCTCCGTTCCTATTGGTCGCTTTGCTCCGTGCGCAGGAGCGAGAGTTGGCGGGCCTGGGCGACAACTTGCCCAGTCGAGTCCCAGAGCACGCAGTCCTCGACCAACAACTGGTCGAGAATGTCCCGGGTGTGCAGATGCGCTCGAATCCAGCCGGGCGCCGGCGGACGCCGGACATGCACCGTGAGTTCGAGCGTCGGGACCCAACCGACCCGGCCGAGCAGCCCGAACGGTGACGGAGGGAACGCGTCGGCGAACAGCACGAGGCTGCGCACGTCGGGTTCCCGGCCGTCGGCGAACCGGATCCATCCGGCAACTTCGGCCCGCCCCGACACGCCAGTGAGCTCGGGGTCGATCCGCACGTCGACCCGGCCCAGGATCGGAAGCTCGATCCCTTGCTCGAGGTCGCGCCGAGAGACGCACGCGTCGGGCTCGGGCAGTTCGTAGGGCGGGATCGACACGATGGGCGCGACCGTGGCTGCCGGCTCGTCGCCGAACGTCGCCAGCACCCGGATGCGTTCCTTGCCATCCTGGACCAGGTGCCCGGTTGCCGTCGATGTCGTGCGTCCGCTGCGGACCACCTCGGTGACGATACGGGCGGGTTGGTTTCCCGCCGGCGGCCGAAGGTAGTGCGAGGTGACCGAGAGCGGCATCGGGTGGGGCACCGAGCCGAGCAACGCCCGAAGGACCGAGCTGATGGCATAGCCGCCGTTCGGATTGGATCCGATGTTCCACTGGTCACTGACCTGGGTCGACCAGATCCCCGTCGTCTCGGCAGGTACGACCTCGGTTTCGTGGTCGAATTGGTGAATCGTCACGCGGTCAGTCTGCCAGGCGAGGTCACGCAACCGGAATGCCCAGGTGGAGCTTGAGGCGTAGGATGCGTTCGACACTGACATCGATCCGCTCGACCGTCAGGCGGCCGGCGTTGACCGCGTTGATGAGCGCCTCCCGCGCCAGCTGCACGTCGGGCGGGGCCAGGAGGACGTCGGCCCCGGCTGCGATTGCCCGTACCACCAGTTCACCTCGGTCGTATCCGGCGACGGCACCCATGTCGAGCGCGTCGGTCATGATGACGCCCTGAAAGCCGAGGTCGCTTCGAAGGTAGCCGTCGATCAGGACCGGTGAGACCGTCGCCGGTTCTCCACTGGGGTCGATGCCGGGCAAGGCCAGGTGTCCGACGAGGACCACGTCGACCCCGGCAGCGACCGCGGCCGCGAACGGCACCCGTTCGCGGGCCCGCCAGGTCGGCTCGTCGACCGCGATGACCGGCAACCCGTGATGACTGTCGACTTCGGTCGCCCCGTGTCCGGGCCAGTGTTTGACTGCGGCCGCCGCTCCCGGGTTGGTGCCGTCACCCGCTTGCAGACCGTCGACCGATGCCGCAACCATCTCGGCGACGAGGTTGGGGTCACCGCCATAGGAGCGATCACCGATGATGCCGTCGTGGCTGTCGGTGATGTCGGCCACCGGCGCCAGCACCACGTTCACGCCCATGGCCCGCATCTCGGCCGCGGTGACGGCTGCACTGTTGCGGACGGCGATCGCGTCACCCGCCAGCTCCCGCGCCGACTGGAAGCGGGTTGCTCCTTCGCTCACCCGGTTGACTCGCCCGCCCTCCTGATCGACGGCAATCAACAGACCGATGCCCGACGGGGCCGCCGCAGTTTGCAGCCCGGCGCTGAACGCTGCGACCTGAGCGCCGTTGTCGACGTTTCGCCGGAGATACAACACGCCACCGAGCCCCTGCAACGAGACGATTTCGGCCGGCGTGTTGGCTCGCCCGATGGCCTGGTTCGGCGCGAGATCCGAGGGCTCGACTGCGATTGCGTCGGTGCCCCAGACCGCAGCCACGATCAGCTGACCTACCTTCTGTTCCAAGGTCAATCGACCGAGCACCAGGTCGACGGCATCGGGAACCGTCGTTGGCGGTGCTATCGAAGACGTCACCGCCGGCTCGGCGGCATCGGCATCGGCCTCGGCGCTGGTGCGCTGGATCGTCGTCGGCGTTGTCGTCGGGCGGACCCTCGTCGACGAGGTCGTTGCCGGCTGCAGTTGTTCGAGCTCGATGCTCCCACCGGCACATGCTCCGAGGAGGCCAGGGCTGAGCAACGCGAGCACGAGCGCGCCCAGCCGCCACACGCGCCCGGGACCGGCACGTTTCTCGGTGTGGGTCAGCGCTCGCCCGGTCATGGGCAGAGCGTACGATCTGTGGTGGACTGGGTCGTGTATGCCACGAACGGACTGGAATCCGATCCTTCGACAGGAGCTGCACAAGCCCTACTGGGAGCCGCTGCAGCGATTCGTGCACGACGAGCGCGAACGCCACGAGGTGTATCCGCCCGACGACGAAGTGTTCGCGGCCCTCCACCTCACTCCCTACGCCGACGTCAAGGTCCTCATTCTCGGTCAAGATCCCTATCACGGGCCGGGCCAGGCCCACGGGCTCTGCTTCTCCGTCCGTCCTGGGGTACCCGCTCCACCATCGCTGTCGAACATCTTCACCGAACTGCAGGCGGACCTTGGGCTGGCCCGACCACCACACGGCACCCTCGAGCCATGGGCGAAGCGAGGAGTGCTCCTCTTGAACGCGACGCTCACCGTCCGAGCGCATGCCGCGGCATCGCACCAGGGAAAGGGTTGGGAGCACTTCACCGACGCCGTGATCGCGGCCGTCAACGCCAAGCCGGACCGGGTCGTCTTCATCCTCTGGGGATCGTCGGCACGGAAGAAGGCTTCGCTGATCGACCGGTCGCGGCACTCGGTGATCGAGTCGCCGCACCCTTCGCCGCTGTCGGCCCACCGCGGGTTCTTCGGCAGTAGACCGTTCTCGCCGCGCCAACCAGCTGCTGGCCGAGGTCGGTCGCACGCCGGTCGATTGGGAGCTTCCGGGCGGGTGAGCGGTCCGTGAGGTGCTCTGCTTACAGCGTCTTGGTGGCAAATCAGTGACACTTGGCATCCGCATGCGCTAGCGTGCGTCCTACGTTTCAGGAAAACAGGTTCCCTGGAAGGGCGTTGTTCCCGGAAAGAGTGCTGTCATGGCCGTTTCGGTTTCAGCAGGATCAAATCCCAGCCGGTCCCCGGTCCCCCAGGACCGTTCCTCCTCGGTGTTGTGGCGGACCCTCGATTTTGCGCGGAACGCGGCGCTCATCCTGGGCCTCTACTTCGCCTACGCCGCGGTCCGCCGGGTCACCGCCGACGACTGGGCTACGGCCCTGTCCAACGGCCGCACACTGCTCCGCATCCAGGACAGCCTCGGACTCCCGTCCGAAGCGTCGCTGCAACACGCGTTCTTCCTGCCGAACCCGCACGTCGTCCGTGCGGCCAACGCCTTCTACATGTGGGGTCATTTCCCGATCACCGGCGTGTTCATGCTCTGGGTCTGGTTCAAGCACCGCGCCCATTTCGGCGTCATTCGCAACAGCATCGTGACGCTCACGCTGTCCGGTCTGTTCCTGCACATCGTCTACCCGTTGGCGCCGCCCCGATTCTTCCCGTCGTTCGGTTTCGTCGACACCGCCCGCGACTTCGGACCGAACCCCTACGACCTTGCGGCAGCCAAAGCCGCCAACCAAATTGCGGCCATGCCGTCACTCCATGTGGGATGGGCCGTTCTGGTGGCCATCAGCGTCATCGCGTTGTGCCGCTCGAGATGGCGATTCGTGGCCCTCACCCATCCCGCCGTCACCACCGGGGTCGTGGTGCTCACCGCCAACCACTACTGGGCGGACGCCATCATTGCCGTCATCCTCGTCCTGGTTGCCTGGTTCTTCACCGTGCGCCTGGCCCGCCTCGGCCTCTTCTCGTTCAACACGAGCCGGCTGGTCACCAGTCCCCCTCAAAGAGCGCGTCCTGAGCTACTCGCTGCTTCTCTTCGTTCCAGTGTCGACGGCAACGCAGGTCGTAACTGACGGTCGCGGTGTTTCCTCGCTGCGGTGTCTCCGATGACCGTGATCTCGCCGTCGTAGACCTGACGGCCGTTCACCAGGCGGGCGTTGTGGGTGGCGCGTCGTCCACACCAGCATCGAGCTTCCACCTGCAACTCGGACCGTACGTCGGCCAGTTCCAGGAACCGTTTGGTCCCGTCGAAGAGCAACCCCTGGAAGGTCGTGAGGAGCCCGAAGGCGTAGACCTCGATCTCGAGTTCGTCGACCACTCGTGCCAGCTGGTCGACCTGGTGGGGAGCATAGAACTGGCCCTCGTCGCAAATCACTGCGTGCAGTCCCTCACTACCGCGGAGGTCCTCTTCGCGGAGCAGTCGGTACAGATCGACCCGGGGATCGATGACGATGGCCTCGGCCGATACGCCCAGACGGCTGGACACCCGACCGACCTGGCGATCGAGTTGGCTGATGAGCAGGCACCGAAGTCCTCGTCCGACGAGATTGTGGTGGATCTGCAGGGCCTGCGTCGACTTGCCCGACCCCATCGTCCCGAAGAAGAAGCGCAGCTCGGCCATGGCCGGTCAACGCTAGCGTGTCGAGATGCCGCAGAATGAGACCGTCGCTGGTGTCCGCCCCAGCCCCATCTTCTGGGCTGTCGTGGCGCTCACTGCGTTGGGGGCATGGCTCACCACATCGTCTTCGGTCGATCCTGGCATCGGGATCTTCGTCTTCGTGGCAGCAGGCTGGGTCCTGTCGCTGATTCTCCACGAGTTCAGCCACGCCTACGTCGCTTGGAAGGGAGGCGATCACAGCATCGCGGCCAAGGGGTATCTCTCGCTCGACCCCCGGCTCTACACCGACCCACTGACGTCGCTGTTCCTGCCGCTGCTCCTCGTTGCCATGGGTGGCCTCGGCCTGCCAGGTGGAGCAGTTTGGATCAATCGCGCTGCGCTCCGGTCGGCCTCCAGGGCGTCCGCCGTCTCCTTGGCCGGGCCGGCAGCCAACGTGGTGTTCGCCGTGGTGTGCGTGCTTCCGCTCAGCGCCGGTCTGGTCACCTTCGACCGGTGGCCCGTGTTGGCCGTCGCCTTGTCCTTCCTCGCCTTCCTCCAGATCACTGCGTTCATCATCAACATGCTCCCGATCCCGGGTCTCGATGGGTTTGGTGCACTCGAGCCCTTCCTGCCGGCGTCGGTGCTCCAGGCGATCCAACCCATCCGTCGATACTCGATGCTGCTGTTGTTCTTCGGACTGTGGTTCGTCCAGCCCGTCAACGATGCGTTCTGGACCGTCGTGCTCGAAGTCGTCGAGCTGTTCGACATCGACCCATCGCTCGCCATCGAGGGCTTTCGACTCTTCCGTTTCTGGGAGCGCTGAGCCGGCGTGATCGACCCACTCCATGCGCCGAATTCAGGTTGGCGCGGCTGGGTTGGACGTCCACTTTGGCGCGAGGCCCGCGTACCGATCGAGCGGCGGCAGCTTCGACAGAGCCAGCTCTGGCATGGTCACGAACTCCCCGCAGGCGGGGGGCGGCCGGTGCTGATCATTCCCGGATTCATGTCCGGCCCCCACAAAGCCGCCCCGCTCGCCCACGTGCTGAACGCCTCGGGCTGGCGGGCGCAGGTCGCCGACGTCGGCCGCAACGCGGGTCCGGCCTACGACAGCGTCGATGCCGCAGCTCGCAACCTGCATGACCTCGCTGAGGAGACCGGTCGGGCAGTCGCCGTTGTCGGACACAGCCGTGGCGGTCAGTTCGGGCGTGTGCTCGCCTACCGACATCCCGAACTGGTGCATCGGGTGGTCGCGGTGACGTCACCGCTGCGAACCAAGTATCCGCCGTTCTTTCTCGTCAAGGTGCCGGCCGAGACACTCGACCGCGTCTGGCGCGCCGGCGTCTTCGGAGCGGTGAACCCCGACCGGGAGCAGGCGGTCGACGACGACCGCTACCGGCGGCTCGCCGACCACATCGATCTGGTCTCGATCTACTCGCGCACTGATGGCATCATCGACTGGCGCTACGCCTTCGATGATCAGGCCCGAATGGTCGAAATCGACGCCACCCACCTCGGGGTCATGCAGAGCATCGCCGGCGTGCGAGCCATCGCAGCCGAACTCGACCGTCCCATCGCGATCCAAGTGCCGCGGTCAGGCGAACTCGGCCAATAGCTCCTCGACCTTGCGAGCCAGTCCGTCCTGGTCGCTGTCCGCGATGACCTCGTCGGCTGCGGCTTTGGCATCATCGGTCGCGTTCCCCATGGCGAACGAGCGCCCGGCCCAGCCGAGCATGGTGACGTCGTTGTGGTTGTCGCCGAAGGCCGCAACCTCCGAGGGGTCGATGCCGAGGTCGGCAACGAGCGCGTCGAGCGCCGTCGACTTGGTGACCTGACCCACACCGACCTCGATGAACGAAAGTCCCGAATAGCTGGGGGACGCGTGATCGGCGACGACGTCTCCGGTCACGCGGTAGAGCTCGTCGATCGCCATGTCGGGATGGAAGATGACGACCTTCTGCACCCGGCTGTGGATGCTGTCCAGGACATCGGCGACCGGGGCGGTGTCGGGCTTGTGCGGAACCAGCTCGGCGAACCCGGGTTCGTGGGCCACGTCCCGATCCATTTCGATGGCGAAACCGGCGCCGGGGATGGCCGCCCGCAGTTCGACGACCAAGCCCTGGGCGACGAAGGGATCCATCCAGAAACCTCGCACCAGCTCGTCGCGTTCGAGGTGACGGGTGATGGCCCCGTTGGCGAACACCCAATAGTGAGGCAGCTCGAGGGCGTCGATGACGTCATAGGCCACCATGAGCGGCCGCCCCGTTGCCGGAACGACGTGGATGCCGGCATCCCACGCCGCATGAAGCGCCGCCTGGACCCGTGGCGAGAGCGTGCCGTCGGAGCGGAGCATCGTTCCATCGATGTCGGTTGCGATCATCTTCAGTGAAGGCTTCTGCACTCCCTCGGTGTATCAGGTCCGTATCAGATCTGTTGCGCCCTCCGATCTGTTGCGCTATCGCGATCGAAAGCGCGGCTATCCTGACCACGCCGAAACCACGGCGAACAAGAGGAGAGAACCTGTGACCAATTCACCAAAACGGTCGTTGCGAGTCCTGCTGGCCCTGCTGGCCGCACTCGCCATGATCGCCGCCGCGTGCGGTAGCGATTCGGCCGGCAGCGATGCCGGAAGCGACGGCGCTGCCACCGAGACCGAGGGCGACGGCGCCGAGGAGACCGAGAGCACCGAGAGCACTGAAGCCGAGGAAGGCTCCAGCGAGCTGAACGGCGATTTCAACGTCGGCCTCACCTACGACATCGGTGGCCGTGGCGACCAGTCGTTCAACGACAGCGCCGCCGCCGGCCTGGACCTCGCGAAGACGGAGATCGGCGTAACCGCCTCCGAGGCCGAACCGAACGCCGACGGCTCCAACCGGGCCGAGCTGCTGCGCCTTCAGGCCGACAACAGCGCCCTCGTCGTTGCGGTCGGGTTCCTCTTCGAGGAGGACGTCAAGACCGTTGCTGCCGAGTACCCCGACGTCAACTTCGCCGTGATCGACGCGGCCATGCTCGACTTCGACAACGGCGCTGTGCCTTTCGGTGACAACATCGCCGGCCTCACCTTCGCCGAAGAGCAGGGCTCCTTCCTCGTCGGCGCGGCCGCGGCCCTCAAGAGCACGACCGGAAAGGTCGGGTTCATCGGCGGTGTCGGTGGCTTCGGTCTGATCGAGAAGTTCGAAGCCGGATTCGCCGCAGGCGCCAAGGCCGTGAACCCCGACATCGAGATCGTGGCCCAGTACATCACCATGGCCCCCGACTTCGACGGCTTCTTCGCAGCCGACCGGGCCCAGCAGATCGCCCTCGAGATGTACGGCCAGGGCGCCGACATCATCTATCACGCCGCCGGCGGTTCAGGTGCCGGCCTCTTCGAGGCCGCCAAGACCTTCAGCGCCGACGGCACCAAGGTGTGGGCCATCGGCGTCGACTCCGACCAGTACGCCACCGCCGATCCTGCGGTGCAGGAGTTCATCCTGACCTCGATGCTCAAGCGGGTCGACGTCTCGGTCTTCGAGATCACCAAGGCCCAGGCCGAGAGCGCCTTCGAAGCCGGCAACACCGTGTATGACCTCTCGGTCGACGGCGTCGGGTACTCGACCAGCGGCGGTTTCATCGACGACATCACCGACCAACTCGAAGACTTCAAGGCCCAGATCATCGCCGGCGACATCGTCGTTCCGACCGAGCCGTAACCCGCTCAATCCAATCGAATCAACTGCTCTACCCTTCACCGCTACATCGAAGCACTGCCCCGGCCATTGGCCGGGGCAGTGCCCGTTTTGCCGCAGCTCGCTCCGCCGCACGCACGGCTCAGCGATGTGCGGTTCAGTCGATCCAGATGATTCGCTGACCAGAGGCTTCCCACTGCTCGTAGACGTCGCCATACCGTTGATCGATACGGTCCCGCTTCACCTTGAACGTCGGAGTGACCAGGTCGTTCTCGACGGTCCACGGGCGTCGCCGTCACGGCGAGACACTGCAGGCGCTCGTGCGGGTCGAGGCCGGCATTCACTTCGTCGAGGTGCACGAGCAACGATGGCTCGAGGTCGGTCCGGGACTCGGCGGCGCCGTCGGCTCCCAGCATGATGATGCCGACGGGTTGGCCGAGATTCGCGCCGGTCGACGATGCACGCCTCGACGGCCGGATGCATCATCAGCTTGTCCTCGATCGGGGCAGGCGCGACGTACTTGCCCTTGCCCGTCTTGAACAGATCCTTCACCCTTCCGGTGATGCGCAAGAGCCCTTGGCCATCGATGGTGCCTTTGTCGCCGGTCTTCAGCCAACCGTCCTCGGTGAAGGCCTCCCGGGTCAGCTGCTCCTCCTTGTAGTAGCCCAGCATCAGTGCGGCGCTTCGCATCTGGATCTCACCATTGGACGGATCGATACGGTGGCCCACCCCGCGATACACCGGGCCGACGGTTCCACGCTGATTCCTGCCCGGGATGGTGATGTGGGAGACCGCAAGGTTCTCGGTCATGCCGTACCCCTCGTTGATCGGCAGACCCAACCCGGCGAACCATTCCAGAAGTGCCCCCGGCATGGGAGCTGCGCCACCGGCGGCGATTCGGCACTGGTCGAGGCCGAGGCCCTTTCGGACCTTGGCTCGCACCAGTCCTCCGATGACCGGCAGCCGCAAGAGCCGCTGCAACTTCGGCTCGGGCAGTTTGTGATGCACCCCTTGTTGGAACTTGACCCAGAGCCGGGGAACCGAGAAGAAGATGGTCGGACGCGCCCGCTGCACATCGAGCACGAAGCTGTCGAGTGAGTCGGCGAAGAACACATGCATCCCGGTGTGGAGCCAGCCGTGTTCGACCAGGACTCGCTCGACCACGTGCGCCAACGGCAAGTACGAGAGCATCCGGTCATCGGCAGTCATCGGGATGCGTTCGATCCCGGCATCGAGTGCCCAGGCGAAGTTCCCGAACGAGTGCATGACGCCTTTGGGCACCCCGGTCGTCCCTGAGGTGTAGATGATGGTGGCCAGCTCGTCGGGCTGTCGGGTCGTCCGACCTGCCATCGGGACCACCGCCGCACACAGCTCGTCCCACCCGGGGTGCTCGGACCGCACCCCAGCCGGCGACAGTGGATACGCAATGCAGAGCATCCCGTCCGGCACACCGGACTTCATGGTGTCCCAGCCGTCGAGCTTGCCGACGAAGCAGGCCTTGGCCTCGCTGTGGGTGAGGATCTGATTGATGGTGTCGGAGGCGAGTGTCGGATAGAGGGGTACCGACACGTGACCGGCCATCCAGATGGCCAGGTCGGAGAACAACCACCACGCGCAGTTCTTGGAAAGAATGGCGACGCGAGATCCGGGTTCCCAATGCTGCGCTTCGAGATGTGCCGCCATGCGACGGACCTGGTCGGCAACCTCGGCCCACGTAAAGTCCCGAGTCACGCCGCCACCCATCGGTTGGGTCAGGCAGATGCGGTCCGGAGTCGTCTCTTCCCAGTGATACAGCCGCTCGAGGGCAAGCGAAGGTTCGATCATTTCGGCACCGTACCAGCGGGACCTGCAGGCTCTTGGCCACTGGCGACCTGGCGTCTAGGCTTCCGCTCCGAACCATCCACGAGGCCAGCCTGGAGGCTATGCGTGACCGAGCTAACGACGCCGGCCATCGAACTCATCGGGATCACCAAACGCTTCCCCGGCGTCATCGCAAACGACGACGTCAACCTCACGGTGCAGCACGGCGAGATTCACGCCATCTGCGGTGAGAACGGAGCCGGCAAGTCGACGCTCATGAAGATCCTGTACGGCATGCAGGCGGCCGACGCCGGAGTCATGAGGGTCAACGGCGCCGAGGTGCACTTCTCGTCGCCGACGGACGCCATCGCTGCGGGCATCGGCATGGTGCACCAGCACTTCATGCTCGCCGGCCAGCTGTCAGTCCTCGAGAACGTCATCCTCGGCTCCGAACCGGTGCAGTTCGGCGGCAGGATCGACTTCGGTGAAGCAAGGCGCCACCTCAGCCAGGTCATCGAGGGCTACGGGCTTTCGGTCGACCCCGACGACCTCATCGACACGCTCGAGGTCGGTGAACGGCAGCGAGTCGAGATCATCAAGGTGCTCTACCGCGGGGCCAAGATCCTCATCCTCGACGAACCGACCGCGGTGCTCGTGCCCCAGGAGGTCGAGGAGCTGTTCGACAATCTCCGGGATCTGAAGGCCAGTGGGTCCACCATCATCTTCATCGACCACAAGCTGCAGGAAGTGCTCGCGATCTCCGATTCGATCACCGTCATCCGGCGGGGCAAGACCATCGCCACCGTGAAAGCGGCCGACGTCACCGCAGGAGACCTGGCCGAGCTGATGGTCGGCAGCGAGCTGCCGACGCCCGACACGACCGAGTCGACGGTGACCGACGAAGTGGCGCTCGAGGTACGCCAGGTGACCGTCCTCGACGAGGATCGGCGACCGATGGTCGACGACGTGTCCATCACCGTGCACAAGGGTGAGATCGTCGGAATCGCCGGTATCGAGGGCAATGGCCAGAGCCAACTGATCGCCGCGCTCGTCGGCACAGGCTCGGTCGCTGCCGGGACCATCGAATTGCTCGGGAACGACATCACCAAGTCGAGCGTTCGTCACCGCCGAGAGGCGGGCATGGCGTACGTGCCCCAGGATCGCCACGAGGAGGGTCTCCTGCTCGACGCTCCTCTGTGGGAGAACGCCATGTTGGGGCATCAGACCCGATCACCCTTCTCCAAGGGCTTCTGGCTCGATCGGGCCGGCGCCCGCAAGCGGACCGAGGAGATCCGTCAGGAGTTCGACGTCCGGGCCCCCAGCGTCGAGGTGTCGGCACGGGCGCTCTCGGGCGGCAATCAGCAGAAGCTGCTCATCGGTCGAGAGATGACCTCCGATCCTGCCGTTCTCATCGCCGCTCATCCCACCCGCGGTATCGACGTCGGGGCCCAGGCCGATGTGTGGAACCAGATTCGAGAGGCGCGGTCGAAGGGGCTCGCGACCCTCCTCGTCTCGGCCGACCTCGACGAGCTCATCGGCCTGTCGGACACCATCGTGGTCATGTTCCATGGACGGCTCGTCGCGACCCTCGACCCGGCCAAGATCGACCCACGCACGCTCGGCAGCTACATGACCGGTGCAGCACTCGAAGCAACAGCGGACAGCACATTGGGAGACAGCACATTGGGAGACCACGCGTGAAGATTCCCCTGCTCCGACGGATCGCCTTCGCGCTGGCCGCACCGCTGGCCGCCACGGTATTCGCCGTCGCCATCACGTCGCTGGTCCTGATCTTGGCCGGAAGCGATCCGGTCGAGACCTTCCGGCTCATGTTCGACAACGGCCGCAAGCTCGAAACCTTTGTCGACACCCTCAACCGTGGCACGCCGCTGTACATCTCGGCGGTTGCGGCGGCCATTGGCTTCCGCATGAACCTGTTCAACATCGGGGTCGAGGGCCAGTACATCCTGGCGGCGTTCGCCGCCGCGGTCATCGGGGCCCAGGTTTCGTTGCCCGGTCCGTTGCACGTGCTGGTCATCGTGCTCACGGCCATGATCGTCGGTGCTGCGTTCTCGGGGTTCGCCGGCGTGCTGAAGGTGACCCGTGGGGTCAACGAGGTCATCTCGACCATCATGTTGAACTCGATCGTGCTCGCCGGCTTCATTCCCGGGCTTCTTCCCCAGTTCATCGACGACCCGACCGCCGCCAACCAGGGCACGGGCACCATCGCAGAGTCGGGCTGGATCCCGAATCTCAACTGGCTGCTCCAGTTGGTTACCCGGGACATCTCCAAGGGTCGCAAACTGACCGGAGTGTTCGCCTTCGCCCTACTCGTGGGCATCGTGTACCACGTCGTCGTCAATCGGACCCGCATCGGCTTCGACCTTCGGGCGAGCGGCATGAACCCGTTCGCGGCTCGCGCCGGCGGCGTACCCCCGAAGCGGATGGTCGTACTGGCCATGGTCGCCTCGGGCGCCATCGCCGGCCTGGTCGGCATGCCCGAAATCCTGAGCGATTCGCACGCCTATGACCAGGGCTTCATCCAGGGTCTCGGATTCGCCGGTATCGCTGTGGCCCTGCTCGGCCGCAACAACGCCGGCGGGATGGCGATCGCTGCGTTGCTGTTCGCCTTTCTCGACTCGAGTTCTGCCGTTCTCCAGGTGAGCGGCTCGACCTCGCAGGAGATCGTCACCATCATGCAAGGCATCCTGCTGCTGGCCGCCGTCATCGCCTATCAGGTGGTCAACCGAATACGCCAAGCCGACGAGATCCGCCGAGCGGCCGAACTCACCGCCGCCGACCCCTCCTCCGCCGACCCCTCCTCCCCCACCGCCCTTGGAGCAACCGCATGACCGCCTCGACGAGGGCAAACACCCCGGACGAACCCACGAGCTGGCTGGCCGGAATTCCGGCCTGGGCTCGCTGGTCGGGCATGACGGCGCTCGGCATCCTCCTGCTCACGATCGTTCAGGGCATCAGTGGCACCGAGCGCCTGACAGACGCCGGTACCGCTTCGGCCATGCTCCGGTGGTCCATCCCCATCTTGCTCGCCGGCCTCGGCGGGTTGTTCGCCGAACGGGCGGGCGTGGTCAACATCGGCCTCGAAGGCATGATGATCCTCGGCACGTGGTGCAGCGCGTGGGGAGCAATCAACTGGGGCCCGTGGGGGGGCCTCGCCGCCGGCATCATCGGCGGCGCGCTCGGCGGCCTGCTCCACGCCGTCGTCACCGTGCAGTTCGGCGTCGATCAGATCATCTCGGGTGTCGCCATCAACATCCTCGCTCCTGCCTTCGCCCGGTTCATGTCCGAGCGCGTCTTCTCCGGTGAAGCCGGTGGATCGATCTCGCAGTCTCCTCGCGTCGACGGACTTGCCGACGTGAGCATCCCGTTCCTGGCCGGCGGCAAGATCGGCGGTTGGACGTCGCCCGATCTCTTCGGCCGCATTGCCGACGCCGACATCCCGTGGATCAGTGACATCGGGTCCGTGCTGAAGGGGCTCACCACCGGCATGTCCCTGATGACCCTTCTGGCGCTCGCGTGCATCCCGCTGACTGCCGTCGTCCTCATGCGAACCCGCTTCGGCCTGCGGTTGCGCAGCGCCGGCGAGAACCCGACGGCCGGCGAGTCGCTCGGCGTCAACATCTATCTCCACAAGTACCTGGGCGTCATGATCTCGGGTGGTTTGGCCGGCATGGCGGGCGCCTACATCGTCCTCGAACTCACCGGGATCTACCGGGGTGGCCAGACCACCGGCCGAGGCTTCATCGGGTTGGCCGCGTTGATCTTCGGCAACTGGAAGCCCATGGGTGTGCTCCTCGGGGCACTGCTGTTCGGCTACCCGTTCGGCCTCTCACTCGTCGATTTCGAGAGCAGCGCCGGTGGGGGGACCACCAGCGGCGTCGCCACCCGTTCCGTGCTGTTGGTCGTCGCCATCGCGCTCGTCGGGGTCGCGATCTGGTCCCGCAACGCGGGCCGCAAGGTCGACACCGCGATCGCTCTGGCCCTGTCGTTCGGATGCCTGCTCTGGTACCTGCTCACCGACGCCGCGCCCGCGTGGCTACCGGGAACCATGCCGTACGTGCTCGTGCTCGTCGTCTTGGTGTTCGGGGCCCAGAAACTCCGGCCACCGGCCGCTGCGGGCAAGCCGTTCCGCCGCGGCGATCACTGAGGAGCCGTCCATGCTCACCGCCGAACAACGCAACCAATTCGAGCAAGACGGCTTCCTCGTTCTCGAGAACCTCATCAGTGCCGAGTCGTGCGATGCGCTCATGGCCCGAGGCGCCGAACTCGTCGATGCCTACGACCCGTCGCACCGCTCGGTGTTCACCACCGACGAACAACAGCGCCATTCCGACGACCGATTCCTCGAATCGGGAAGCACCATCGACTTCTTCTGGGAGACCGAGGCGTTCGATGCTGCGGGCAACCTGGTGGTCGACAAGACCGTGGCGTTCAACAAGATGGGCCATGCCGCTCACGACCTCGACCCGGTCTTCAGCGCCTTCTCCCGCCAGGACCCGCTACCCGAACTCGTCGCCGACCTGGGCATGACCGAGCCACGACTGCTGCAATCGATGCTCATCTTCAAACACGCCGGCATCGGGGGCGAGGTCGTCTCGCACCAGGATGCAACGTTCCTCTACACCGAGCCGGTGACGGTCATGGGTCTCTGGTTCGCGCTCGAAGATGCAACCATCGAGAATGGCTGCCTGTTCGCACAGCCCGGAGGCCACCGCGGCCCACTGCGCCGAGTGTTCCGCCGGTCGCCGATGCAGGCGTCGGCACCGAGTTCCTCGACCTCGACCCGACCCCGCTGCCCGAACTCGGCGACCCCAGCCTCGTGCCACTCGAGGTGTCCAAGGGTTCCTGCGTCGTGCTCCACGGGCTGCTCCCCCACGGGTCGCACCCCAACCGGTCACGCCGATCACGGCAGGCCTACTCCGTCCACCTCATCGACGGCCGCGCCGAGTATCCCGCGTTCAACTGGCTCCAGCGCCCGAACCTCCCCCTCACCGGCTCTCACGCCCCCCGCCCACCGTTCTGTGCAGCGTTTTCCACGTCACACGTGGAGAACGCTACAAATTTTGGTGGGTGAGGGGGCCGAGGTCGGGTCAGTGGAGGTGGGGGGCTTTGCCGGGTTGGCCGAGGAACATCGGCGGAGCCGAGCCACAGGTTGCGCCAGGGACGTTCTGCGGGGTGGCGATGAACACGCCCTCGTAGCAGTGGTCGGCGATGGCGTCGTCGGTCACGAAGGACTCGCCGATCCGGATGCCGTTCTTGGTGATGAGCTCCTGGTGGCAGGGGAAGGCGTTGCCGTTGGTGATGGCGGGGTCGAGGACTTCGACTCCCCACGTGTCCGACGCCACGATGGCGACCTTGCGGTCGGCGAAGTACCGGGCCTCGGCCAGGTAGATGCCGGGCTCCTTTGCCAGATACTTGCCTGCGTCCCTCTTCAGATGGGTCCAGCCGGTGTGCAGGATGGGCACGTCGCCCGGGCCGAAGCCCTGCCAGATGTGCTGACGGTTCAGCGCCCATTCGATGTCGGCGATGGTGATCCGGTAGTCGTCGTTCAGGATTGCGTGGCCCTCGTGCATGAAGTAGCGAGTCGGTGTCGCCGTTGTGCACCTTCAGCCCGACGATGTCGAGGATGACTCCCCGGGTGGCGATCGGCCCCATCGTTTCGTTGCCGAGCGCTTTGGTTCCGGTCGGCGAGATGAAGTCTCGGGCCTTGAACCCGTTGTAGTAGGTCTCACCGACACCGATGTGGGGAAGGCCGTCGATCTGCGTCGCGATCTGGAACGTGAAGTTCTCGGCGAACCGCTCCTCGTGTCCGGTGAGCTGATTGGCCCCCAGCGGCGTCTTGCCGGACTGGATGCCGCCGCCGGCGACGAACTCCGGCGGTGCTTCGTAGCCGAAGACGTAGAGGTACATCTCGTGCAGGCGGGGCGGGCTGCTCGGGAACGCAGGGAACCCGTTGTAGAGCTCCTCACCCAGCTGGTAACTCTTGACCGGCTTGCCCAGGTTCAGTTTGCCGCATGGCTTGGGCCGTGCGTTCCGGTGTGACCTCGTTCAGCGACCCACGTTGGTCGAGCGGGCCGTAGGGGCCGGGCGCCCACCCGCCGGCCATGGCATGCGCGACGTCGAACATGTCGTCGGAATACTCGTTCGGACCGTAGGTGCCGCCGCCGTGCCGTGGCCGTGTCCGTGTGCTTGCTCCCCGGCTGAGACGGCGGACGAACCGACCGATCCGGCGACGGCGATCGCGGCACCCGCAGCCCCCAGTTTCTTGATGGCTTCTCGTCGACTCAGATCTGGTTGTACCGGCGCAATGCCCCGATGCATGAGGTGGTGCTGGGCGAAGTCGAATCGCATGATTGGTCTCCTTGATCAGCGAGTCGGCTGGTCCCCCCAGCCGCAGACCCGAACCTACTCAGCGGCCCAATCCTCGGTGCCCGGGCAACAACAGATCTGTGGATAGTCCGTCGGGCTCATCACGAACAGCGTTCGGCCGATAGGCGAAGAGTGAACGCCCGGTCGACTTCGACGCCCCTCTCCACCCGCGCCACCGACCAACTCCTTCCTCGGCCGAGCGGTGGACTTCAGACTCCCACTCGACCCCTCTTGTCCTCTCCTCCTTCGGCTACGACTCAGCCTCGGCCCCAACAGGTGGACCTGGGCCGGGTGGCCGTCGTCCACGAGTGGGTGACGGCACGTGCGGGAAGCGAGCTGTGCTTCGAGCGCCTCGCCCACCTCTTTCCCACCGCAGATCTGGTCTGCCTCGCTGCCGACCCCTCGGTTCCGCTGCACACGGCCGACCGACCGATCAGAACCACTGTCCTCAACAACGTCTGCCAGAGTCCACACGGTCGAGCCGCATTCCTGCCCGCGATGCCGTTGGCCTTCGGCGCTTTGCGGAGCAACGACTACGACGTCGTCATCAGTTCGAGTCACGCCTTCAGTCGTGCGTTCGCCCATCCCGACGCCCTCCACCTTTCCTACACGTACACGCCGATGCGTTACGCCTGGTATCCCGAGACCGACGCTCGGAGTAGGGTCAACGGCGCGCTGCTCGGACCAGCACGCCGCGTGTTGCGGTCCGTGGACCGGCGCCTGGCCCGCAGGGTCGACTCGTTCGCCGGGATCTCCACCGACGTCGTCGGCCGAATCGCCGAGTGCTACGACCGGTCAGCCGAGCTGATCTTTCCTCCCTGTGACACCGACTTCTTCCTCCCGGCTGACGCCAGTTCTGAACCGACGAGAGAGCCGTACTTGCTGTCGGTCGGTCGCCTGATTCCCTACAAACGCCACGACCTCGTCATCGAACTCGGCCAGGCGCTCGGGCTGCCCGTTGTGGTCGCCGGCAGTGGGCCTGAGGCCGGTCGACTGGCAGCTCTTGCCGCTCGAACGACCACCCCGGTCGAGTTCGTTCAGAACGCAGATCGCCCGGCCATCCGTGACCTGTACCGAGGAGCGCTGGCCACGGTGTTCCCCCCGTTCGAGGACTTCGGCATCGTGCCGGTCGAGTCGATGGCGTGCGGAACACCGGTCGTCGCCCTGTCCCGCGGCGGCGCCCTCGACACCGTGTCGGCGTCGACAGGTGCGCTGGCGGTGAACCAGAGCCGTCGCATCCTTCCGTCAGGCAACCCTTGGGCTTCTCGCCGACCGACCCGATCCCTCCGCCTGCCGGGAGCAGGCCGAGCGGTTCTCGGTGGAAGCATTCGATCGTGCGATCACCTCCTGGGTCGACGCCGTCGTCCGAGCGGGCCGGTAGCTCGTGCCCGCTCGCCCACTGCGTGTCGGTATCTTCGCCACTCCTGTCGGATCGAACGGCGGCGTCGCCCGATGGATCTCGGAAACCGCGCAACTTCTGGCCCAATCCGACATCGGCACCGAGCTGCTCGTCGGGCGTCAACCGTCGGTCCACCTGAACGATCCAACGCTCGATGCTTCCAGCTTCGCCGTGACAAGACGCGCCTATGGCACTCAGGTCGCGCGGCTTCGAGCGTGGCTGGCCGCGACCGGACCGGACGCACTGATAACAGCGCTTCCGCAGGCGGCCCTCATCGCCACGTTGGCCCGTCCTTCGATACCGGTCATCGCCACGGTCCACGGCCATCCGCCGGCCGGCGTGCGGGGCAGCATCTATTCGGCCGACGCTCAGGCACCTCGCAGATGGAGGATCCACGCAGGTCGTGACCGTTGCCGAGCGGTTCGGCGCGCTCTGGCACCTCTCCCGATCGACAACCGTCGCGAACGCACTCGCCCGGCCCGCTCTGCCAGAGCCCGGACGCAGGCAGGCCGGACGCAAGCAACCGAGAACGGTGGGGTACGTGGGGAGACTCGAACCCGAGAAGGGCATCGACCGGTTGCTCGGTCTCGTCGCCCAGAACCCGGAATTCACGTTCCACGTCGCCGGGGACGGACGCCTCCGACCTGCGGTCGAATCGATGGCCATGTCACGAATCGAACCTCCACTACCACGGGTGGGTTCAGGACATCCCGCGTTTCCTCAGCCCCATCGAGTCCGTCTTGTTCAGTGCACCGTCCGAGGGCATGCCCTACGCGCTCCTCGAGGCGCTCTGGGCCAACTGCCTTCCCCTGATTCGTTCGATCGATCTGGCCGCCGAACTCGGCTTGGACGACGACACGATCCTGGCCGAACGTCACGTGCTCTCACCTGTCGTCGAGCAGCTGCGGACCATCGACCTCGAGACGCTTCGCAAACCGTTCTCCGCCGAGCAGGCCTCCGCATCGTGGGCCACGCTCGTCCACTCGGTCGTCCGAGGTCGGCGATGACGCCCGGTTCCGTCAACGCAAAACTGACCGTGCTCTTCGTCGGGCATTCGGCCAAGCGGTCCGGTGGCGAACTCGCGCTCGCCCAGCTCCTCCGTTTCCTCCCGCAGGCGGGATCCCCGGGCTTCGACTGCCGAGTCGCCCTCTTCGAGGCCGGCGAGATGGAGGAGATCTACGCCGAACGAAACGTCCGTGTCCACGACCACCTTCACGGCATGCTCAGGACCGAGCTCCGACGTTCCGCAGGGCCACGAGCGCTTGCTGCGGAAAGCGCCCGAGCGGCCTTGTCGCTGCTGGCCGTGCGGCGAGCCATGCTCACGATCGGGCCGGACATCATCGTCACCAACTCGATGAAGGCGTCGATCGCGATCCAACTGGCCTTCGCCGACGGCGGGATTCCCGTCGTGCACTTCGTTCGCGAACCACTCACCGCTCCGAACTTCGACACAAGGCAGGCTGCGCTGCTCCGCCGCATTCTGTCCAGGGGTTCGCTCCAGATTGCCAACTCGCCGGCGACCGCTCTGACGTTGCGCGGTCGCACACAGGTGTTGCTCCCTCCCGTCGAAACCCCCCATTCGTCGGCTGGACCGGCCCTCAAATGCCGAGCTTCCGAAGTCCGGCTCCTGATTCTGGGCAGCGTGTCGACGGCGAAGGGGCAGACTCGGGCCATCGAGGAACTTGCGCCATTGCTGGCGTCTCATTCGGCATCGCCCACTCCGATCAAGCTCGACGTCGTCGGCTCAGCCATCTTCGCCGGCGACGATGCCGAAGCCGCCGGTCTACAGAACCTGGTCGACCGTTTGGGCATTCGGGAGGTGGTCCGCTTCTGGCCGTGGACCGGCGATCCCTTGGCTGCCATCGCAGATGCCGATGTCGTCATCGTGCCGTCGCAGGTGCAAGAAGGCTTCAGTCAGGTCGCAGCCCAGGCCCTCATTGCGGGGGTCCCGACCGTGCTCCCCGCCAACGCCGGCATTGTCTCAGCGATCAACCTTCCGACCACGGCGCACCCGTTCGCGTGGGATGACACCGGGAGCTTCAGAGCTGCCGTCGCCCAAGCCCTCGATCTCGCTCGCACTCAAGCTCGGTTCGGGGGCCGGGTGGTGCATCACGAATTGGCGCGGACTGCTCGCCCCATCGGTGTTGGCCGGACAACTGGATGACATGTTGAGAAGGCTGCTCGGACGATCAGTCGTCGAGCCCCACCAGTCGACGGGCGGGGCGCCCATCGGACCGGTTCGCACCCGGCCCTGCGCTCGAACGAAGGTCCACGCATGAGCTGTCTCGTTCAACGAGCGACCAACTGGGGGTTCCGCATCCTGTGGCCACTCGTCCGATGGCTTCCGCCCCGGCTCGGCAGCCCACCTCGCCGGGCGCTGCTCCGCCGGTTCGGTGCTGAACTCCACCCGACAGCGACCATCGGACCGGGGGTCCGTGTCCTGAAGCCGGCGGGTCTCACGATGGCCAGCGGCTCAGGTCTGGCTCGTGACGTTGTCATCGATGCTCGATCGGGCGTGAGCATCGGCGCCCGAACCATGATCGGTTTCGAGACCGTGCTGCTATCGGCGACGCATCCCAAAGACCAGGTCGACGATCGATCGACCCTTCCCCTCGAGGGGTCACCGATCATCGTCGGTGACGCCTGCTGGGTTGGTGCTCGCTGCATGGTGCTGCCCGGTGTCGTCATTGGCGATGGAGCGACGATCGGCGCCATGTCGCTGGTGAACCGCAGCATCGACCGAGGGTGCACCGCGGCCGGCATCCCCGCCAAAGCCATTCATTCGGCCACATGAACTCCCCGCCCACCACACCCGCACCTACGTCTGGGCGCACGCTTGTGACCTCGACCCGGTCCCGCGCTCGCTGGGCGGCGATGACGATCGGTCAGCAGGGCATCGCCGGCATGGCGTCGCTCGTCTTCCTCGTCGCCAGCTCGACCACCTTGTCCCTCGGAGATCGAGGGCTGCTTGCGTTGGCCATCAGTGCCGCCGCCGTTGCCGGAACGCTTGCACCGCTCGGCATGACGCACGCATTCCTTCATTTCGGAGGCCGCGGCTTCTCGCCGAGCAGCGTCGCCCGACGGTTCGTCCGCGAGTTGACCGGGGCGACCGCACTCCTCAGCGTCGCCGCAGCAGTTGTCTTTCGATCGCTGACCGATGCCGACCTGACCCTGACCATCGCGTGCGGCGCGTCGGTAGTGGTCTACTCCGCACTTCAACTGACCCAGGCCGCGCTCTACGGACTTGCCGAGGTGCGAACCGCCTCCCTCCGACGATCAGCCGGAAGCACGATGCTGCTTGTAGGCGCGATGGTCCTCACCATCGCCGGCGTGAAGCAACCCGTCGTCTGGATCGGAGTGTGGGCCTCGAGCGTCATCGCCTCCGCACTCCTCCAACTCGCCGCGCTCACCCATCGACGGGTCCATCCACTTGGCCAGGCCGAGCCGGCGCGGGGCGAAGTCACGTCCTTCTGTAGGCGGCCGCGCCGCTCAACCTCTCGTACGTCCTCGCCGGACGGGTCGACCTGTGGGTGGTCGGCCTGGTCTTGGACATGGAACGGGTGGCGGTCTACTCGGCCGCCTTGGGGGTCGTCGAGCTGGCCTCCATCTTCGGACAGGGCCTCGCCTCATCGTTCCAGATCAAGGCCGACGGTTCGATGCGTCCGCCCCTTCGTCTCTTCGGCGTGTTGTCGGCGACGCAGGCCCTTGTTGCGATCGTCGGTTGGGGCGCCATCAGCTTGGCCACGACCGAGTTCTTCGGCAACGATGCCGGCTACGGGTATGGCGACATGGGACTACCGCTCATCGTGCTCGCCGTGGCGTCGGGGCCACTTGCGTTCCAACGCATGTACGCAGCCTGGCTCGCTGGCGCGGGCGCGGCATCGAGCGCCGTCGGGTCAACAGTCGTGATGGCGAGCGCAGTCGGATTGTTCGCCTGGTCACTGACACCCGGGCTCGGCGTGCCGGGCGCCGCACTCGCGTCGCTGCTCGGCTACACGATTGGCGCAATCGCATTGCTCCTACCCGGTCGAGTGAGTCGGTGGCACGAGGCCGTGCCGTCGAGAATCTAGGATGCCGGCCGTGGCGATCACCAACCTCGCGTTCACCGACACACCTCCTGCCTCCCGCGTCTCGCTGGTCGCTGACGCACCAGCCGTCTTGGATCCTGTCGGACGCACGCTCGTTCTTGGCGTCGTCCTGGTCCTTCTGAACCGCACTGGGCTCGAGCGGTTCGTGCCGGCCGCCGGCACCCTTCTGCGGCTGATCGAGTTCGGTCTGATCATCGCAGTCTCGGGTCTGGGCATCGCTCGCCGCCCAACGGGCCGGGTGCAATGTGGCGTGCTCTTGTTCGTGCTTGCCAACATCTCGGCCTACCTCTACGGAGCGGCGTACTTGGACGGCGGTCCGCCTGCGTTCGCGATTGCAACATCCGTTGGGTATCTTCCGCTCTTCGCTGCAAGCGGGTTGACTCTTCCCGATCGATGGCTGACCGCGGTCGTCGGTTGGGCCTCGGTTCCCGGGCTGTTGCTGGGCGCGAAGCAGGCGGTCTTCGGGCTCAGCTCCGTCGAGCTCGAAGCGGTCACTGGAGCCCGGGCAACGTACCTCGTCGATGGGCACATTCGGCTACCGGGTGCATTCGGCACCGGCCAGGAGTTCTCCGTATGGCTCGCGGTCTTGGTCATCATGTCACTCGGACAGATGCTCGCCCGGCCGGAACGGCGGGCCCGGCTTGCATTCGGTGTGCTCGGATCAGTGGCGGCGGTTCTTCTCGTGCTTGCGTTACAGCGAACCGGAATCATCATCGCTGCGGTCGGCGGGGTCGGCACCATCTTCTTCACCTACCGCAAGGCGGCGATCGGCCTGAAGGTCAAGGTCCTGGGACTCGGCTCCGCGACACTGTTCACGGTGCTCATGGGTGCACTGATCTCCTCACCCGAGCGAGCGTCGACCGGCCTCGAACGGCTCATCAAGGGCTCGGAGACGTCAACCCTCGGCGGCCGAGCCACCAGTCTCTGGAGTGATGCCTTCGAGCGAGTCACGACGTGGCCGCTGTTCGGTGGCGGACCGGGAAGTGCGACGGCGGCATCGTTCGTCTATCGGGATTCCTTGCTCGTCCAGCCGCTGGTGACCGACAACCTCGCCCTGCATCTGGCGACCCAGACCGGCATCATCGGTGTTGCGACCTTCGCGTTCCTCGTGGTTGCGGTGTACCGCGAGGCCGGGCCACGGCCCTGGATTCGAGGTCTCCTGTTCGGACTCGCGGCCGGTGGTGTTGCCGCTTCGCTGCTGGGCCTCATCGGCGTCATGGGTCTCATTGCCCTCCTGCTGACCTCTCGCTACCAGCCGGAGCCAGCTTCGTGACCTTCTTCTGTATTGCTGCGGCCCGACCCAACTTCATGAAGGTGGCGCCGATCCTCCGAGCGCTCGAAGCCGCGGGACAGTCGACGTCTCTCGTCCACACCGGTCAGCACTATGACGCAACCATGAGTGGCATCTTTTTCGAGGAGCTCGAGCTCCGACCTCCCGACCACCACTTGGAGGTCGGCTCGGGTACTCACGCGTTCCAGACGGGTCGGGTGATGGAAGCGTTCGAACGACTCCTCGTCCAGGAGGAGGCAACCGGGGCCGACTTCGTCATCACCGTGGGCGACGTCAACTCGACCCTCGCCTGCTCGATCGTCGCAGCAAAGTCGGGCCTCCGTGTTGCCCACGTCGAGGCCGGCCTTCGAAGCCGGGACTGGTCGATGCCCGAGGAGATCAATCGCGTCATCGCGGACCGGGTGAGCGATCTGCTGTTCGCTCCATCGGCCGATGCTGTCGACAACCTTCGATCCGAGGGCTATCACCACGATCAGATTCATCTGGTCGGCAACGTCATGGTCGACAGCCTGCTCGCCAACTGCGAGCGGGCAACCGATCGGCCGATACTCCAAACGCTGGGTCTGCAGCCGGGGGCGTACGCCATGGTCACCCTGCACCGCCCGTCCAACGTCGACGACGAAACCACGCTTCGCGGTTTCGTCGGCGCGCTCGAATCGTTGACGGCAACGCATCGTGTCGTCATGCCGGTGCATCCACGCACACGTCTCCGATTCGAAGAGTACGCAATCCGGCCGAGCTTCGATTTGATCGAGCCCACCGGCTATCTCGATTCACTCTGTCTGCAGGCCAACGCCGCTCTGGTCCTGACCGATAGTGGTGGGATCCAGGAAGAGACGACGGCGCTCGGAGTGCCATGCCTCACGCTCCGCGAGTCGACCGAACGGCCGATCACCATCCAGGAGGGCACGAATCGCGTGGTGGGCACCAATCCTGAAGACGTTGTCCGTGCCGCGGTGGAAACTCTTGCCGATCCCCCACCGCCACGCCGCCCTGCGCTCTGGGACGGTCACGCGGCCGAGCGCATTGCTGCGGTGTTGACGTCGGTGGGTATGCAAAGGCTGAGGCGACCCACCGATCAACGGTAGGCAAAGAAGTCCTCAAGTCCGGCGACGTTGCTCCGATGATTGAGTGAACCCCCCTTGGGCTCCGACGGAGCCTCCGGAAAGGCAAAACGCGATGCGCACTCAAGATCTCGGGCTACCCACCAGCAACACGCTGCGGAAGCTGGCGTTCTCCGCCGCCTTTGCCGGCGTCGCACTCCTGGCTCAGGCACCGGTTTCGGCCGCCGACTACACGAGCACCAGCTCGGCGACCTTCTCGGACACCACCCCGACCAAGGGCGAGAGCCTCACCATCTCGGGTAAGGCTGCCCCGAATGCCGTCGTGGTGGTCACCGTCGCCGGGACCGGCGTCAGCCGCACCCTCGGGGTCACCACAGCCGACGCGAACGGCAACTACTCGTTGACCGTGACCATCCCCAGCGATCTGGCAACCGGCATCTACGTCCTGGGTGTCACCGCGAACAACCAGCAGATCGCATCGACGTCGGTCAACGTCGCCGCTGCGACCACCACGAACGCAAGCACCAACACCCGCGCCGCCACCTCGAACCTGCCGGTCACCGGCTCGTCGGCCACGCTGGTCGCCGCCGGAGCCGGCGTGTTGATCGCGGTCGGCGGCGCTGCCGTCGGTCTGAGCCGTCGCCGGACACCCGCAACGGTCGAGAGCTGAGCCGGCGCCTCGATCGATCTGTCCAAAGCGACAGATCTATCCCAGCGACAGTGAGAGTTGGTAGTCCTCGGCCAGTGTCACCTCATCGGTGACACTGGCCGTCGGCAGGTTCACCCGGATGCGCACATCGTCGGGATGGACCAGTGCTTGCGTGAGGATCGACAACCGGTAGCGGCCGCCTTCGAGCGTAACCTGGCCGTCCAGGGCGAACTCCACGGTCACTGCGCCGCCCGGCGGGACGACCACCTCGGTGAGGTAACGCTCGTAGCCGAATTCCTGTTGCAGCTCGGCCGGCGCCGGTTCCCCATCGACGGTGATACCCCGCAGCCGATGCGGCGTCGTCACGGAGAGCTGCATCTTGTTCCAGCCAGGCTCGAGCTGCACGCGAGGGCAGCCCTGTCACGTAGCTCGGCAGGCCCTCAGGCTCCACGGTGTTGGTCAGCGTGACCGCGACACTGGCTGCCAGAGAGCCGGTGTCGGGATCGAGGTCGACGATGTACTGCACCGAACGACGCAAGTAGGCGTCGAGCTTGTCCGAACCCGCGTTGGTGTGCATGACGGCCAGCCGATCGGTGCCGTCGGGCGGAGGGACGGGGTCGAGCAGCCCGAGCTGATCCAGCGTCAGGTTCTCCTGCTGGTCGACGGTGGCCATGCGTATCCGGTCCTGGGCCACGGCCTCCTTCAACGGGCCGAGCAGCGCACCTGGGTCGGCGAGGTCCGCGGTCAACAAGCGGTTGAAGGTCTCGACCGCGATCCGGTCGAGAAAGTCGACCCGCTCGGACTTCTCGTCGAACAGTGCGTACTGGTCGTACAGCAAGAAGGAGACGATGGTGTCGGCGTCGAGCGAGCGTCCGAGCTCGGGCAGGTCGACTGGTCCTGTCATGGCCATGATGGCCGCCAAACCGAACGGGTCGACGTAGATGACGCCATCGACGGGGCCTCCTCCCATGGTCGCATAGAGGTCGCCCACCGCTCGAGCGACCGACGGGAAGTCGGCCATGCCGCTCCAGTTCTGGGTGAACGTTTCGGGTCGGTTGATCAGGAATCGGGCCGGGTAACTCGACCGATCGGACAACGTCCCCGGTCCCGCCGCGTTGAGTTCAGCGTCGTTCAGGTGACTTGCGATGGCGATCTGTCCGTCCTCGGCGGAGATCTCGATGACGTTGCCGATGATGCCTCCGAGTTCGCGGGCCTCTGCAGGCGTTCCGAAGATCACGGCGTAACGCCGTGGACGCTCCGAACCGAGCAGAACCGGCACCAGGCGGGCCGCGGTCGAGGCACCATGGAGGCCCGGAAGTGCCCGATCGATCTCCTGGACCGTCTCGTCCAGCTGGCGGTCGACCGGCGCGACCAACCACGGACTGTCACTGCGTTCGAGTTCATCGACCGCGGCCCGGAGCGCCGCCTCGGTGCGCTCCAGGGGGGACACCAGACCACGAACCCGTTCGAGGTCGAGTCCTCCCCGATCCGAACGGAGCGAGTCGAGGTCGGCCAACACCAACGCGTCCTGGGCGCTCAGGGAAAGTCGGGACCCCTGCTCCGCGAGCGTGGAACCGAGCGCGAGGTGCTGACCCAACACCGGAACCAACCGACCCGGTTGCACCCACCACGAACCAAGTCGATCGTCGGCGCGATCGAACGAGCGCCGCGCCTCGACCATCGCCGCAGCTGCATCATCGGCCTCGCCGTGACGTGCCATCCCAACACCGCGCCGCACCTCGGATACGCCGTCGTTCATGGCTGCCCGCGCCCAGAGCCCACCCGCGGCACCCCCGAGGACCACCAGACCCAGCGTGATGAACGCTCCCTGCAGCAACCGCCGAGAGAGCCCATGACCGAAGAACACCCGGATGGCCACGCGATGCTGGTCGAGCGCAGAATGGGCGGCAGCAACGAAGGCCAGCCCGGCAATGATGCTGGCCGAACCGAACCCCAACGGTGAGCGCAGACTCAGCATGCCCGCTGCGCCGAGGACGGCCGACGGGACGTTGACCCAGAGCGACCGGGCACGAGTCTCCGTTCTGAGTTCGGAGACGACCACCCAGCTCAGACCGGCGAGCCCGAGAAGCGCCGCCGTCATCGACCCGGCCAGCACCACGGTGAGCAGCAGCACACCGAGGCGGAATGCGTATCGGGCACCGACCAGCACGAGCACCGCAAGAGCCCAGAAGGCCACGACGAGCACGGTGTCCCACGCCGCGATGCCGGTGGGCGTGAACGTCGTCACCGGTCCACCTCGAGGTAGATCGGTTTCACCACGTGATCAGGGCCGAATGGCCCGTTAACGGGCGGTGAAACAGTACCGACGTTGGAAAGGACGGATTCTTCGAGAAGGCGGAACGAGTTCATGACAAGCACGACGCGCTCACGACCGAGCGCGCTTGGCAGCAACACAATGCATCCCCGCTCGACGACCGAGCGCGTCGGACGGCCGGTTCACCGACCAAGCCCCGGCACACGACACTCGCCGGCCGCGCCGACGTGGGCCGAGGTCTCCGCGCAACTCTGGCTCGGGCGGCTGACCATTCCGGTCGTTCGTCGGATCACCGTGCGCGCCTTCGACGTTGCCGTCGCCGCCACCGCGCTGGTCACCCTCGCCCCGCTCTTCGCCGCGTTGGCTGCGACGATCGCGCTCACCTCGGCGGGCGCACCCGTGTACGTGCATCACCGGCTCGGTCGCTGGGGCCAGACGTTCCCCTGCCTCAAGTTCCGTTCGATGTATGCCGACGCCGAGGACCGACTCGAGCAGCTCCTCACCACGAACCACGAACTGCGAGCGGAGTGGGAGCAGACCTACAAGCTCCGGAACGATCCACGGGTGACCCTCATCGGTCGTTTCATCCGACGGACCAACCTCGACGAACTGCCCCAGTTGGTCAACGTCTTGTTCGGGCAGATGAGCATTGTGGGGCCTCGCCCGATCGTGACCGCCGAGGCCGAGCGCTATGGCGACAAACTGCCGACGGTGCTCTCGGTCCGACCCGGACTCACCGGCCTCTGGCAGACGTCGGGTCGCAGCAACATCAGCTACGACGAGCGGACCAGCCTCGACATGGACTACGTCATCAACCAATCGCTGCGGCGCGATCTGCAGATCTGCGCGCGGACAGCACATCAGATGCTCTCGCCTCATTCCAACGGTGCATGCTGAGCTGACCGATCCCTGACCTCGGCCGGCAAGCGAGCGCTCTGCCGGGGGTCCGGTACCGGCGTGCGGTTCACGCCAGGAGCGACCACCGTGGCGTCGGGAACGACCGGGACCACACGAGCGGGCGTTCGTCCGAACTTCGACCGGCTGGCGCCGCCGCGGTACCCGTAGGAACCGTTGCCGTATCCGGTCGCCTCGGCGGAACCGATCAGGACGACCCCGAGCACGACGCCGCCGACCCGTTGCACGCTCTCGACGGCTCGGCGCAGTGCCGCCTTCTCGGTCTTGCCGGCAAGGGCCGTGAGCACGACGGCGTCGACCTGCCGGGCCAGCGATTGCGAGTCGGCGACCGGCAGGATGGGTGGAGCGTCGAGCACGACCAAGTCCACTGCGTTGGCCACCGCGGTGAGCACCGCTTGGAACTCGCGGGTGGCGACGAATTCAGCCGGGTTCGGCGGCGCAGTGCCGGCGGTGATGAGGGCCAGCCGTTCGTCGAGGTAGGACGCCATGGCGGCCAGTGGCGTTCCATCGAGCAGATGGTTGGAGATACCGGGCTCGATGGGCACGCCGAGGGCGGAGTGCAGCCGGGGACGACGGAAGTCGACGTCGACGAGGGCGACCCGGCTCCCGAGCGACGACAGTGCCCAGGCAAGGTTGGCCGACGTGGTGGTCTTGCCCTCGCTCTGGTTGGCGCTCGTGATGAGCACGGTTCGGATGTTCTTGCCCATCGACGCGAACTGGAACGCGGTCGACACCCGGTGGTAGCCATCGGCGACCCCGGAGTCCGGATGGTCGCGGCTGACCAGTGCCAGCTCGGAGTTCTTGAGCGCCCGACCCGGCAGGGGGATCGAGCCCAGCACCGGCAAGCCGGTCGAGGCGGTCACATCGTCGGACTCCTTGATCGTGCGGTCGAGCGCCTCGATCGAAAGCGCAAGCGCAATGCCGACGACACAACCACCGATGATGCCCAGCAGAACCATTCGGGTGATCGGCGCGCCGGATTCGCTCTTCGGCGGCGCAGCCACTTGGATGACACGAGCGGTGCCTGACCGGGCAACCTCGCCGCTGAGTTCGAGTTCGCCGACGCTGCTGATGACCTGCTCGATTTGGGCGTCGATCAACCGCAGCGAAGGTTCGAGGTCCTCGACGGTGCGATCGATGCGATCTTGGATGGCCAACCGCTGATCGGCGTCGCCGGTCGCCTGCAGCTGATCTCGGAGCTCGTCGAGTGGGATGCGAATTTCGACCCGCTCGTCCTGGAGCGCGGCCAGGCGATCTTCCAACTGGTCGACAGCAGCAGTGATCGACGCCTGGGCCTCCAGCTGCTTGGTCGCAACATAGGCCTCAGCCCACGTGTTGGCGTAGAGGGCGGCGTCGTCGGGGTTGGCTGCCCTGGCACTGAACTCGAGGACGTCGGCGCTGTCGATGCCGCTGATGACCATCTCGTCGGTCGGCAGGAAGCCCAGCGCCTCGGCCACACGCGCTTCGGTGGCGTCGCTGCGGGCGAAGTTGATCTCGTTCTCGATGCGACGACTGAGCATCTGGGGATTGGTGTTCGCCGGATCGAGGGCCGCCTGGGCGGCGGAGTCGGCGATGAGGACCGCTGAGGTTGCCCGATACTCGGGCTCGGCCTTGACAGCCAGGAACGTGGTCAGCGCAGTCAACGCCACAATGGGGCCGGCGACCCAACTGGCTCGCCGACGCAAGACGGCCAGATAGTCGAGGAGCGTGAGCTCGTTACGGGCGCGTTCTGCTAACACGCGCCGATCCTAGAATGCGACTGACGCCACCTCGTGGACCCTCAGGTCGGCGGCCGAACCTGCCGATGGAACCAGGCAGAGCCTGACCCGACAATACTGACCCGACAAGCTGAGGGGCAGACTCTACGCTCTTGGAAACACTGCTAAGGAGGGCATTGCTCATGACAACCGCCGCATCAGGCCGTATCACCTCATCCACTCGCTCACGGGCGCTGGCCCTCTTGCTGACGCTCGCGCTCGGCGCGTCGGCCTGCGGCTCGAGCTCGGACTCCGAGCCAGCCGACGAGACCACGTCGACCACGGTCGCCGGCGCAGACACCGAAACCAGCGGAGACGACGGAACCGAAGAAGACACGGAGGACGAGGAGTCCGGCGCTCCAGCCGACGACACCACCAAGACGGCAGGCGGGCTCACATCCGGGTCTCGGGTGAAGCTCGGCGCCAGCGTCCTCGCGCAGACGCTCGACCCGGCGAACCAGGCCAACTCGGGTCGATTCACCGGCACGCTCGACATGAATGGCACCGGCGACGACGGGGCCCCTCTCGTGATGTCGATGACGTTCGAGGGGTCCTACGACCTCGCCGCCGAAGCCACGTCGATGAGCATGGACATGTCGGGCATGGCTGCGGCCATGGGCGCCGACTCGTCCACTGCAGGGATGGGTGACCTCATGGGCGATCCCATGCAGCTGATCGTGATCGGCGATACCGGTTGGATGAAGTGGGGTCTGTTCTCCATGATGGGCGGCAGCGCCGACAGTTGGATCGAGATGGACTCGACCGAGGTCAGCGGCATGACCGAAGGTTTCGGTGCCGGCAGCGCAACCAATCCGACCGAATTCCTCCGCAAGCTCGAGAACGCCAACGCGGACATCGAAGAAGTCGGCACCGAAACCATTCGGGGCGTGGAGACCACGCACTACCGGGCAGAGGTCGACATGGCCGAGCTGCAGGCCGCATTGCCCGCCGATCAGGCAGCGGAACTCGAAGCGACCATGGGCGCAGGGCTCGACCTACTCCCGATGGAGTTCTGGATCGGCGACGACGGCCTCGTCTACCGGTGGTCCACCACGATGGACATGAGCGGCATGGCCGACGCCGCCGGGATCGACACGTTGTCCATGACCTACGAGATGTTCGACTACGGCCAGGACGTCGGCATCGTCGCCCCCGATCCCAGCCTCGTCGTCAGCGGCGACAGCCTCGGGTTCTGATCGCCCAACCCTCCGAGACTGTTTGTTCCGTCTCCGATCGGGGGTCAGTCCGCCTGATTTCTTGGCAGACTGTCCCCCGTGACTGAACCAGCTTCCTCTTCTTCAGCTTCGTCCGCCGTCGAGCGAGTCGGCATCATCGGTGCCGGTCTCATGGGCTCCGGTATTGCTGAGGTATCGGCCAAGGCGGGGCTCGACGTCGTCGTCGTCGAGGCCAACGCTCAAGCCGCTCGATCCGGCCAGGAACGTATCGAGAAATCGCTGGAACGCGCCGTCCGCGCCGACAAGATGACGGCCGACACGCAGGTCGCAATCCTCGATCGTCTCACCTTCACCGACGACATGACGGCCCTCGCCGATCGTCAACTTGTCGTCGAGGCAATCATCGAGAACGAGGAGGCCAAGACCTCGGTCTTCCGCCAGCTCGACCAGATCGTCACCGATCCCGACGCGGTGCTCGCCAGCAACACCTCGTCGATCCCGATCATGAAGCTGGCCATGACCACCAGCCGGCCCGAGAACGTCATCGGTATCCATTTCTTCAATCCCGTGCCGGTGCTTCACCTGGTCGAGATCGTCACCTCGTTGCACACGTCTGCCCATACCCAGGCTGTCGCCGAGCACTACTCGCTCGCCCAGCTGGGCAAGCGGGTCATCCATTCCACCGACCGCGCCGGTTTCATCGTCAACGCCCTGCTCATCCCCTACATCCTGTCCGCCATTCGCATGTTCGAATCGGGGTTCGCCTCGAAGGAAGACATCGATCAGGGCATGGTCACCGGTTGCGCCCACCCCATGGGGCCCCTGGCGCTGGCCGACCTCATCGGACTCGACACCACCATGGCCGTCGCCGAATCGCTCTACGCCGAGTTCAAGGAGCAGCTCTACGCGCCGCCGCCGCTCCTCGCCCGCATGGTCGAAGCCGGACTCCTCGGCCGCAAAACCGGCCGCGGCTTCTACGACTACTCCGCCCCCCGCACCTGAGCCGGGCGTCTCCCGCCCACCCAACCCCAACCAACCCCCACCCAACCAACCCCTCGAACCTCCGGCTGGGGACGTCGGTTTCCGACGCCTGGAGCCGGAGGTTGGGGCGACGTGACGCCTGGGGCCGGAGGTTCAGCCGCAGCCTGGCGAACGACACCGTCACCGGACCCAGCGGAAACGGATGTCCTGGCCGGGTCGAAGTTGAGCAGCCAACGGAAGTTGACGTTCGGCCAAGACACCGATGACCGGATAACCGCCGGTCGTCGGATGATCCGGGCCGAAGAGAATCGGCGCCCCGCTCGGCGGCAATTGCACTGCCCCGGCGAGGATCGCTTCCGACGGCAGCTCGCGGGTGATCGAACGGAACAGCAGCGGACCCTGGAAGCGGGTGCCGACACGGTCGAGCTGATCGCTGACCCGGAACGGCGAGCTGACGAGGACCTCTGCCGACACCGCCTCCATCCAGTCGAAACGGGGACCGGGGACGAGGTCGAGCACCGGATGGGTCTCGATCGGGTGCGTCGGCACCTGGTCGGGGGCCGGTAGCCGCTCGGTGTCGTCGCCGATGAGCAGCCGGTCTCCCGCCGTGAGCGGTGGGGGCCCGAGGTGGCCGAGCGTATCCGTGCTTCGAGACCCCAGGACCCGACGCGACGCCACCCCACCGCGCACCGCAACGTAGGAACGCAGCCCGGCTGTCGGCCGACCGAGGAGGAGCTCGGATCCGGCCCGGACCCAGCACGCTTGCCCCATCGCGGTGCCAATGCCGTCGAGCACGATGCCGACGGGTGCTCCGGTGACCGCGACGACCAGGTCCTGTTCGGCTCTCAGTCGGACGCCGCCCATCGTCACTTCGATCACCGCGACACCCGCGGCGTTGCCGACGATGCGGTTGGCCAGGCGGTACGCCGGCTTGTCAGCCGCGCCCGAAGGGCTCACCGCGTAGGCCTCCATTCCGGCGCGACCTTCGTCCTGAATGGTCGCAAGCAGTCCAACGTCCACGACCGTGAGTCCGCTCATACGGGTCGGAACCGGACGGTTTGACCCGGCTGGAGAAGCGACGGCGACAGGCCCTCTTCGAACCGACGCGCGTCGAACAGCACCGCATCGGTCGAACCGAGCAGATGCCAACCGCCGGGCGATGCTGTCGGGTAGACCGCGGTGTACGGGCCGGCAATGGCCAACGCCCCAGCGGGAATGCGGGTGCGCGGTGACGCTCGGCGAGGAAGCTGGAGCAGCGGGTCCAGTCCGCTCAGGTAGGCGAAACCCGGGCTGAAGCCGCAGAATTGCACTCGGTAGGCAACACTGCTGTGCGCTGCGATCACGCCTTCGACTCCGAGTCCCGTCTCATCCGCCACCCAGCCCAGGTCCTCGCCGTCATAGCGCACGTCGATCACGAGCCCGTCGGTTGTGTAGTCCTCCCGCTGCAATGGCTCGATCGTCTCGAGCCGAAACGACAGGCCACCGATGGCCGAACTGTGCCGGGCCTGGACCAGGACGGTCTCCGCTGCGGGCACGATCGCCACGATGTCGTGGTCGTCGAGCTGCTCAATCGCGGCCGCGTAGTCGTTCACCCGCGCCGCCCCCACCTCCAGCAGCACCGCCCGCTCCCCGTACCGCAGGATCTTCATCCCGCGCATGCTAACCCCAACCTCCTCGAACCTCCGGCTGGAAGCGTCGCTTCCCCCGAACCTCCGGCTGAGCGCGTCGGTTTCCGACGCCTGGAGCCGGAGGTTGGGGACGGGGAGGGTGGGGTGAGGGTGAGGGTGAGGGTCCAGCTCAGGTGAAGGGGGCGGCGGTGACGCCGGCGGCTTGGAGGCCGTGCCGGATCGCCCGGGCAAGGCCGGCGGCGCCGGGGGTGTCGCTGTGCACGCACACTGATGCGGCATCGATGGCGAGGACCGACCCGTCCACCGCTTCGATCGTGCCCTGGGTGGCGAGCTGGACCACGCGGCGGACGACCACCTCGGGGTCGTGGATCACCGACGCGGGCTGCGAACGTGGCACCAACGATCCACCGGTCGAGTAGGCCCGGTCGGCGAAGGCCTCGTTGACCGTCGTCAGGCCGACTGCCCGACCCGCACGGTGCAGGGCCGAACCGGGTTGTCCCAGCAAGTGGAGTTCGGGGTTGAACTCCCGGACCGCGGCGACAACGGCCGCGGCCTGAACATCGTCGTGGAAGCATCGGTTGTAGAGCGCTCCGTGCGGCTTCACGTAGGTGACCGACGTGCCGACAACGCGACAGATGCCGTCCAGGGCCGCCAGTTGATACAGCACCTCATCGCGTAGCTCGAGCGCCGGCACGTCCATGGAGCGGCGGCCGAATCCGGCCAGGTCTCGATAGGACACCTGCGCTCCGACCCGAACGCCGCGATCGGCCGCAACGCCGCACACCCGGCGGATGATCGTCGGATCTCCGGCATGGAAGCCACAGGCGACGTTGGCGCTGGTGATCAGCTCGAGCAGTTCGTCGTCAGGTCCGAGCACCCACCGCCCGAACCCCTCACCCAGATCAGAGTTGAGGTCGATGCTCGATCGGGTCACGTCCATCGGCCCCATCACAGCACACTCAGGGCCACCGGGCCGGTCTACGCTGACGCCCATGAGCGAGCACCCCATTTCCCGTTTCCCCGTACCCGACCTGGCCGACATGCCCGAGGACATCCGGGACATGATCGTCGCGGTGCAGGAGAAGTCGGGCTTCATTCCCAACGTCTTCCTCGGGCTGGCCCACCGGCCCGCCGAGCTGCGGGCGTTCTTCGCCCTGCACGATGCGCTCATGGACAAGAGCGATGGTCTCTCGAAGGCCGAGCGGGAGATGATCGTCGTGGCCACCAGCGCCGTCAACAACTGCCTGTACTGCGTGGTTGCCCACGGCGCGATTCTGCGGATCAGGGCCAAGAACCCGCTGATCGCCGATCAGCTGGCCATCAACCCGTTCAAGGCCGACCTTTCCGATCGCGAGCGGTCCATCATCGATTTCGCGCTTCTCATGGTCAACGACTCCGACTCGGTCACCGCCGAGGACCTCGACGCCATGCGGGACAAGGGATTCACCGACGACGAGATCTGGGACATCGGCGCCATCACGGCCTTCTTCGCCATGTCGAACCGTCTGGCGAACCTCAGCTCGATGCGTCCGAACGACGAATTCTTCACCATGGCCCGAGGCTGAGGTTCGCGGAGAGAGGCCGACGTCACGTGTCGGGGCGCAGCTCCTCGAAGCGGTCGATGTTCGACAGGGCAGGGAAGAACCGCCACCACAGACCCACCACCGCCAACGTGGCAACGCCGCCGAGGACGATGGCGGGCGCCAGGCCGAACGCGGCCGCAGCCACGCCCGATTCGAAGGCGCCGAGCTCATTCGACGCGCCGATGAAGACGTTCTCCGATGCCAGCACGCGGCCGCGCATGGCTTCGGGGGTCGCCAACGGGACGACCGTCGACCGGATGAAGACGCTGACCGAGTCGGCCGCGTTCAGCACCAACATCGCCACGAAGGCCACCGCGAACGAGCGCGTGGTTCCGAGCACAATGGTGGCGACACCGAACACTGCGACCACGGCCATCAGCACCTGTCCGACGTGACGGGCGACCGGCCTCACCGCCAGTGCGAGGGACATCGTCGCGGCTCCGATCCCTCCGGCGGCACGTAGCCAGCCGAGGCCCACCGCGTCGGTACCCAGGCGTTCCTCGGCGATGGCGGGCAGGAGGGCGACTGCGCCACCGAACAAGACGGCGAAGAGGTCGAGCGAGATGGCCCCGGCCAGCACGGGCGTGTGCCGAATGAACTTCAGTCCCTCGACCGCGTCGTGCAGCGCTGCGCTGACGCCGCTGGTCTGGAGCCGTTCGACCTTGGCATCGGGCACCAGGAAGACGGCCACGGCACTCAGGAAGAACAAGACCGTGGCGAACAGGAACGGCCACGACGGGTCGGCGTCGTAGAGGAACCCGCCGGCCACGGGGCCGATGATTGCGCCGATCTGCCAGGTTGCTGCGTTGAGGGCCAGCACTCGCTCGACCGCACCTCTCGGAGCCAAGTCCATTGGCAGCGCCCGGGCAGGCGGCCAGGCAACCGCGCGGGTGACTCCGAAGAGAATGGCAAGCAGGAACGCCACCGTTGTGGTGGAGGGGTCGGAGCGCGCGTAGAGGAACAGCGCAAGCCCCACGCCTGTCTCGCCCAACAGCCCGAGCTGCAGCACTCTGCGCCGATCGAAACGGTCGGCGATCGAACCGGTGAATGGCGACAGGATGGCGGTGGGCAGGAACTCGGCCAGCCCCAGAAAGCCAAGGGCCAACTCGCTCCCGCCGCTGATGTCGTAGACGAGCTTGCCAAGCAGCACCACTTGACAGACGCTGCCGACGGTCGACAGGAGCCGGCCGAACAAGAGCGCCCAGACCCCGATCGGAATGTGCTTGGACAGCGTTGCATCGGGGTTGGGGGCTGAAGCCGGATCACTCACCGGGAGAGTCTGCCCGTACCGTGACCCGGATGCGATTCTCGATCGTGCTGGGGGCCGGTGGCCCCAAAGCCTGGCCATTCCACGCTGGTGTCCTTCGTTCGTTGGCCGATCATGGCTTGGCGGCCGACGAGGCCGAGCTGATGATCGGAACGTCTGCGGGCGCCGCCGTGGCAACCGCCACCCGAAGCGGAGCCTCGCCACGAGACATCGTCGACTTCATCACCACGCCGCCCAGTTCGGCAGAGGTCGCCGAGTTCCGTCAGTCGTTCCCCAAGTCATCAATAGACAAGTTCCGGGCTGCGCTCCCCCGAGCGCCGCAACTGTTGATGCGAGCCGGCCGAGGCGGACCCGGTATGGGTGTCGTCGCCGCCGGGCTGCTGCCGGCAGGGGTCATGCCCACCGACCTGTTGGCCCGTCTTCCAAGCGTGTCGATCGGCGATCCGCTGCCCGACCGGCTCTGGATCCCGGCGGTCCGCCTCCCCGATGGTGAGACGGTGGTGTTCGGTCGCGATGAAGGGCTCGAAGGCACCACCGCCACCGAAGCGGTCCAGGCGTCGTCGGCTGTGCCCTGGCTCTTTCAGGCCAAGTCGGTCAATGGCGTGACCTACGTCGATGGCGCCGTCGACTCCCCGACGCACGCCGACCTCGCGCTGGGCATCAGGCCCGAGGTGGTCGTCATCTCGAGCGTCATGACCCGACCAGGCAACCGGGTCAGTCAGTTGCTGGCCCGACGAGCGCTGGCGACCGAGACCGAGCAGCTACGAGCGGCGGGTGTGCGCGTCATCGTCATCTCCGCTGACGAACCGGTCGGCCGGCTGCTCGAGGGCTTTCCCGATCGAGCGAACCCGACCGAAGCCCGCGATCGAGGCCGCCAGATCGCCGACGCCGCTGCGCACCTGACGGAAGCGGCCATGGTCGCCTAGCGTTCTGGCCCATGGGAAGACTCGAAGACAAGGTTGCACTGATCACGGGCGGGGCCCGCGGCCAAGGAGCGGCCGAAGCCGCCCGGTTCGCCGCCGAGGGGGCCACGGTCTACATCACCGATGTGCTCGACGATGTGGGCAACGAGACCGCCGCCCGTCTGGGCGAGGCCGTGACCTATCTCCACCACGACGTCACCAGTGAGAATGAATGGGAGGGCGTCGTCTCCGGCATCGTCGAGGCGCAGGGCCGAATCGACGTGCTGGTCAACAACGCCGGCATCTTCCGCGTCGAGAGCCTCTTCGACACCACCCTCGACGGCTGGAACCAGATGCTCGCCATCAATCAGACCGGCGTGTTCCTCGGCCTCCGGACCGTCGGCAAGGTCATGCGCGAGAAGGGCAGCGGCAGCATCATCAACATCTCGTCCATCGCCGGTCTGGGTGGTGCCGAGGTCGCGCTGGCCTACGCCGCCACCAAATGGGCCGTCCGCGGCATGACCAAGTCGGCGGCACGAGAGCTGGCGGCCGACAACGTCCGGGTCAACTCGGTCCACCCGGGCATCATCGAAACCCCCATGCTCGAAGAGTTCGGCGCCCTGCTCCCCATGGTGAAGGAACGGATTCCGATGGGCCGGATGGCAACAGCCGACGAGGTCGCCAACCTCGTACTGTTCCTGGCCTCCGACGAATCGTCCTACTGTTCAGGTCACGAGTTCGTCATCGACGGGGCCATGAAGGCCTAGCCGACCAATCAGACACTGCGGCCTAGCCGACCAATCAGACACTGCGGCCATCAGACACTGCGGGTAGCCGACCAATCAGACGTTCGGGACGACGTCGGTCATGAAGGCCTGCATCGCCTCCAGCCGACCCTTGGGTCCGCCGGGCGCCGTGATGTCGACCAGGACATGATCGACGCCGATGCCCGCCCACTGGGACAGGGTGTCGATCATCTGCTCGGCTGACCCGGCGACAGACACCTTCGGCTTCATGGCCGATGCAGGGTCGAGGTAGAGCCGGATCGACAGCGTCACCTCGTCGGCTGCCCGGCCTGCTTCGACCACCAGTTCCTGCACCCTGGCCCATTCGTCCTTCACCGTCTCGAGGGGCTCGAAGGCGGCGTGGAAGCAGTCGCCGAACCGCGCCGTTCGGCGGAATGCGGCTTCGGATGCTCCGCCGATCCAGACAGGGATGCGACCTTGGGGCGGCTTGGGCTCGAAGCGGATCTCGGGGAACTGGTAATAGGTACCGTCGTACGACGGCGTCTCCTCGGTGAACAGCTTGGTGAAGATCTCCAGCTGCTCGTCGGCCCGGGCCCCACGATGGTCATAGGGCATGCCCAGGACTTCGAACTCCTCCTTCATCCATCCCACGCCGGCGCCCAGAATCGCGCGACCGTTCGACAGGACATCGAGGGTGGCCATCAGCTTCGCGGTCTGCACCGGCGGCCGGTAGCCCATGATGAGCACGGTCTGCCCGAGCTTCATGTTCTCGGTCACCGCTGCGACGAAGAGCAGGGTTCCGATGGGGTCGAGCCAGGCGATGTCGTTCGGTGCGGGAAACGAGCCGTCGTCGGTGTAGGGATACTTCGAGGCGATGTCGGACGGCCAAGCGACGTGGTCGCTGACCCAGCCCGAGTGGACGCCGAGTTGTTCGGCGACCGAGCAGAATTCGACGAGTGCCTCACGTGAGGCACCCCGGCCGAGTTGGGGAAGATGTACACCGATGTCCATCGGCGGAACCTACACCCCGCCCCCGCGCTCGCTCCAAACCCCCGCTCCAACCCCGCCTTGGGGGCGGGTTACTGGGGTCGGGCCATGGAGAACAGACCCCGGGTGGTGGAGTAGCCGTTGCCGGCGAGGCGGCCCACCGCGTCGAGCTTCTCGGCGTCGACCCGAGTGCCGTCGAGGACCTCATCGATCACGTGGATGGCGACGACCTCGCCGAAGGTCACGACGTGGCGGGGCGAACCGGAACCGAACTCGATCTCGTTCACGACCCGGCACTCCATCACCGCCTTGGCTTCGGCCACACCGGGAGCCTCGACCGTACCGAACAGCTTCGGGGTCAGGCCGGCCAGGATGAACTCGCTCATCGACGGGTCGACCTCGGCTGCGCTGGCGTTCATGGCCGGGCTGAGGTCGAAGTCGACGAGGTTGGCGGTGAAGCAGCCGGTGGCGCGGGCGTTGGCCAGGCTGTCCTTGATCTTGTCGTCGTTGACACCGGTCGAGAACATGAGGACGGGCGGATTGGTGGCGACAGCCTGGAAGAACGAGTACGGCGCAAGGTTGGCGACGCCGTCGACGCTCAGGGTGCCGATCCAGCCGATCGGCCGGGGTACGACGAGCCCGGTGGTGAGCTTGTAACACTCGGTCGGGCTGAGGTCTTCTGCGGCGAACGAGGTCATCGGACGGTTGGCGAAGTCGGGCGAGACGGACAGTGGCATGTCGTCAACCTACCGGGAGTGACGCTGGTCACGAACCCTGCGATCACGTACTCTTGGGCGCAGAACTGCTCGAAATCAGACTGCTCGCAATCAGGGAGACTTCCAATGGCAAAGACCGAACCCGTCGAGGATTGGACCGAGGACTACGACATCTTCGATGCCGACTTCGTGAAGGATCCGTATCCGGTCTGGCAGGAGCTTCGGGGCCAGTGCCCCGTTGCGCACACCGACCGTTGGGGCGGCAGTGCGATGCCGACGACGTTCGAGACCGTCACGGGTGCCGCCAAGGACATCGAGCACCTCAGCTCGATCGAGGTCAGCGTGGCCCCTGTGCCCATCCGCTACGACGAGGAGGGCAACCGGAACCGGTCCATCATCGCCTCCGATGACCCCGAGCACGGCCCCGAACGTCGTCTCCTCCTCCCCTTCTTCGCTCCGGACGCCATCGAGAAGTACCGCGAACCGACCCGTGAGCTGTGTCGCCAACTCCTCCGAAGCTTCATCGAGGACGGCCGGGTCGACGCGGCCGGCGAGTACGCCCGTCAGATTCCCCCGCGCATCATCGCCAAGATTCTCGGCGTCGACCCCGAACGCTCCGACGAGTTCACCGAGTGGGTCCAGGGTGTCCTCGAACTCGGACTGACCGACCCCGAGATCCGCGAGAAGTATCGCGTGATCATCGAGGACTTCTTCGTGGCCGAGATTGCTCGCCGACGCGAGGAGCCCGATGAGCACCTCATCTCGTTCCTCGTCCAGGCCGAGCTCGACGGCAAGCCGCTCCGTGACAACATCATCCGGGCCAACGTCGCCCTCATGCTCATCGCCGGCATCGACACCACGTGGAGTTCCATCGGTTCGGCCCTGTGGCACCTGGCGGCCCACCCCGATGACCTTGCCCGGCTCGTCGAGGACCCTGAACTCATCCCTATCGCGGTCGAAGAATTCCTGCGGGCGTACTCACCGGTCACCATGGCCCGCATCGCCAAGGAGGACTTCACCCTCGGCAACCGGGAGGTCAAGGCCGGCGAACGAGTGCTGCTGTCATTCCCCGCAGCCAACCGCGATCCCGAGCTGTTCGAGAACCCCGAGGAGGTCATCATCGACCGGGCCCGCAACCGTCACGTTGCCTTCGGCGCCGGGCCCCACCGCTGCCTCGGGTCGAACCTCGCTCGCCTGGAGATGCAGGTGGCGATCGAGGAGTTCATCGCCATGATTCCCGAGTTCACCCTCGAAGATCCCGAGGTCGTGACGTGGGCCGGCGGCCAGGTCCGCGGGCCCCGCTACCTCCCGGTCGTCTTCGACGCCCATCGTCTGAACGCCTGACCGGCGCTCTCCTCATGCTCGACCTCGCCCGACCCGACGACCGCGATCAGGTGGCCGCCGTCCTCACCGACGCCTTCGCCGAAGATCCGCTCTTCTCCTTCATGTTCGCCCATCCGGTCCGGGGCGAGGTCCAGCGGCGACGCATGATGGAGATCTCGGCCGAGCGCGGAATCGCTCTGGGTCATGCCTACGTGTGGCGATCGTCGGCCGACCGGGCCGACGATCACGACCGGGTCATCGACGGCGCCGCCCTGTGGGCACCTCCCGGCCGGTCGTTCTTCGGCGCGGCCGAAGGACTCCGCATCGGTGACCTCCTGACGGGCGCCGACGCCAGTCGACTCCCGCTTCTGGGTGCCGGCATGAGCGAAGTGCACGCCCACGAACCCCACGAGCCGCACTTCCACCTCCAGTTCTTCGGCGTCCGTTCGGCCCTCCGGGGTCAGGGCATCGGCGCCCGCTTGTTGCGCGGTTCCCTCGAGCTCATCGACCGGCTCGGCTATCTGGCCTCACTCGAGTCGTCCAACGCCCGCAACCTCGGCGTCTACCAACGCGAAGGGTTCGAGGTGCAGGCCGAAGTCGAGATCCCCGAAGGCCCCATCGTCCGCCCCATGCTCCGCCCCCGCACCCACTGACCCACCTCGTTCTGCAAGCCCGATCCTCCTCAGCTCGGTTCTGCAAGCCCGGCATCACCTGTGGGTGGGTGTCGGGCTTGCAGAACGGGGGTCCGGGGTGGTCACCGAGGGCGGTCGCCTTTGACGGTGATGCGCCGCACGTGTCGGCGCTGACCGGCGTAGTCGTGCAGGGCGTAGTGCTGCACACTGCGGTTGTCCCACATGACGAGGGTGCCCGGCCGCCACTGCACCCGGCAGGTGAACTGTTCGCGGACGGCGTGACGGAAGAGGAACCCGAGGATGGCGTTCGACTCGTCCTTCTTCATGCCCTTGATGCCGACGGTGAATGCCTGGTTGACGTACAGCCCTTTGAGCCCAGTCTCGGGATGGGTGCGTACGATCGGGTGCTCGACGACCTTGGCGGCCAGGTCTGCGTTCTTGGTGGCCATCGACTTCGACTTGGTCGAGTAGCCCCCGGCTCCGTACTGAGGGCCGGCCGAGTGCAGCCCGACCAGGCCCTCCAACACACCCTTCATGGTGTCGCTCAACGCGTCGTAGGCCGCGTGCTGATTGGCGAACAGCGTGTCGCCACCGAAGGGCGGCAGTTCGACCGCGTACAGGATCGAGCCGAGGTCCGGCTCGTCCAGGAACGTCACGTCGCTGTGCCACCCGCCGCCGAAATTGATGCGGTCGTCGGGCGCGGTCACGATCTCGAGCACCTCGGGATGTTCGGGCGAGCCATCGACGAAGGGGTGCGTGTCGAGTTCGCCGAAGCGGCGACCGAACGCCATCTGCTCCTCGGGCGTCAACGTCTGATCACGGAAGACCAGGACGTGGTTCTCGTTGAAGGCAGCACGGATCGATGCAACCTGATCATCGGTGAGCGGTTTGGAGAGATCGAAACCCCGTAGCTCGAGCCCCAGGGCACCCGAAAGCGGCTGGGCTTGTGGGTCGACGTCGATGGTCATGTCAGGCTGCCCGGGTGTTGAGGAAGACGGCGAAGAGGCTGGTGGTGGCGCAAATGTAGAGCCGGTTGCGTTTGAGCCCGCCGAACTCGACGTTGGCCACGACCTCCGGCAGCAGGATCTTGCCGACCAGGGTGCTGCCGCCGGCGACATCCTCGTCCGGAACGAGACAGTGGACGCCGTCGGCCGCCGACGCCCAGATCGTGCCATCGACACCGACTCGGAACCCGTCGAAAGCACCGTTCGCACAGGTGGCGAAGACCGTCGAGTGGCCGACGACCGTGGTGCCGTCGGCGGTCATCGGGTAGGCGCGAATGACCGGTGGACACGCTCTGCCCACGTGGGACAGTCCGGTGTCGGCCACGTACAACACCGACTCGTCGGGCGAGAACGCCAGCCCGTTCGGCCGGACCATGTCGGTGACGACCGCCGTGACCGAACCGTCGTCGGGATCGATGCGGTAGACGTTCGAGGCGTCACCCAACTCCGACACCGCCTTGTCACCTTCGTAGTCGGAATCGATGCCGTAGGTGGGGTCGGTGAACCAGATGGAGCCGTCGGACTTGGACACGACGTCGTTGGGTGAGTTCAGCCGCTTGCCTTCGAATGCGTCGGCCAACACCTCGCGGAGCCCGTCGTGTCCGATCCGGGACACGGCCCGCCCCCGATGCTCGCAGGAGACGACACGACCCTGCCGATCGAGGCAGTGGCCGTTCTGGTTCAGGGCCGGCTGCTCGAAGACGCTGGTCTCGCCGGACAGCTCGTCGTAGCGCAGGGTCCGGTCGTTGGGGATGTCGGAGAACAGCAGGTGGCGGGCGGCGGGCACGTAGACCGGGCCTTCAGTCCATCGGGCGCCCGTCCAGAGATGATCGATGTGGGAGTTGTGGATGATGTACCGGTAGAAGCGTCGGTCGAGAACTTCGAACGCCGGGTCGAGCGCCATCGGTCGAGGCGCTCAGTTCGCTTTGAAGTTGGTCTCGTAGTCCTCGGTGTCGACGAGGTGATCGGTCGGGAAGTCGACGGCATAGTTGAGTGCGCCGTTGATGTCGTGATTCCAGACCTCCTCGGGCAACTCGTAGAGCACCTCGACCCCGTACCCGTTGGGGTCGCTCACGTAGATGCTGTGCGTCATGCCGTGGTCGACCCGGCGAGCTACCTTCACACCCTGATCGACCAGGAACTTCACCTGCTCCATCCAGGCATGACGATCGGCGTAGGTGATGGCGATGTGGTTGATGGCGTTCTGCGCCGCGAACATCCCCCACTCTTCTGTCGGAGCGGGAAGGGCCGGGCTCTCGACGAGGGCCAGATCGTGGTGGTTCACATCGCCGACGACGCCCGAGTAGAAACGCATGACGATGCCGGCGCGCCGCCCGACCTGCTCGAGCTCACCGACCTGCTTGAAGCCGAGGAGATCGCACCAGAAGCGGTGGGACTCCTCCATGTTGCGAACGTTGAGCACCAGGTGGTTGACACCGAGTGGCGTGTGCGGGTTGGAGCGAGAAGCAACCGTTACGTCGGTTGTGACAGAGTCGATGCTGGTCATGCCGAAACAGTACCTGAGGCAGTGCTTGCCCGCCGATCTGCTTGCCCACCGATCTGCTTGCCCACCGATCTGACGGCGCGACGGTCTCGGTGGCAAGCTGCCCGTGATGAGAGGCCGCACTCCCCTGACGTCGCCCAATGCTGCGGCTGTCTCTCTCGCCGCAGCTCCTGCGTTGAAGCGATCGATGTTCGACGCGCTGCGTGTGCCCCGCTACGGCTACCTCCTGGCAACGGGCTGGGTTTGGGGGCTCGCCCGCTGGGGCATCGGCTTTCTTGGCGCCTACCTGGCCAACCAGCTCACCGGCTCGGCTCGACTGGTGCAGCTGACCGGCGTTGCGATGTGGGCACCGCTGCTGGTCGGCGGGGTGGTCGGTGGCGTGATCGCCGACCGCCTCGATCGTCGAGCGGCGATCATCCTTCAGTTCCTCGCCGTCATTCCGCTGGCCATCGGCCTCGGTATCGCCGGTATCGCCGATCGGCTGGAGCTGGTGATGGTGTACCCGTTCATGGTGATCGTCGGCGTCGGTTGGGTCATCGACATGACGTGCCGCCGCTCGGTCATCTACGAGCTCGTCGGGCCGGAACGTGTCGACAACGCGATGGCTCTCGAGTCGTTGAGTTCGGCAACCGGATTGGCCCTTGGCGCGCTCGTCGGTGGGTCGGCCATCCGTGCCATCGGCATCGGGCCCTCGTTCCTGGTCATCGCCGGACTGATGACCCTTGCGCTGCTGACCTTCCTGCCCGTGCCCGTCGGCGCCGTCGACCGGACCAAGGTGGCCAACGGCCCCGGTCCGCTCACCGCGCTCCGGCAGGGCTTCAGCCTGCTCAAGACCGAGCCGACACTTGTCAGCATTCTCGGTGTCACCTCGGCAGTGAACTTCTTCTACTTTTCCTTCACTCCTCTGGTGCAGCAGTTCGGCACCAGGCTCGGAGCCGACGCACTCGGCACGGGCATCCTGGCCTCCATGACCGGCTTCGGCATGATGACCGGCTCCACCTACGTCGCCCGGGCCCAGCCCCACCAGCGAGGCCGGGCCTACCTGGCGGGATCGTTCGCGGCCATGCTGCTCCTGGTCCCGTTCGCACTGTCCACCTCGTTCCCCCTCTCCCTCGTCTTCCTCTACCTGTCGGGCATCGGCATGGGCTTCTTCGGATCGATGCAAGGAACCCTGGTCATGACCGCCGTGTCCGACGAGGTCCGTGGCCGCGCCCTGGGTCTTCTGTCGACGGCCATCGGCGTACTTCCCGTCGGCATGATTGCGCTCGGCGAGCTGGCCGAGGTCGTCGGTGCACCGTCGGCCGTCACCGTCTCGGTGCTGACGGGGGCAACGCTCACCGTCACCTGGGTCGCCACCCATCCCCAGGTTCTCCGCCTCACCGCCTGAAGCCCCGCCTCGACCATTCTGTGAAGCGTTAGCCACGCTGGACGTGGCCGACGCTTCACAGAACTCCAGCGGGGGGTCTTGACCGGGCGGAGGGCAGGGCAGAGACTGCGGTATGACCCTCCTCGAAAACGTCATCCTCCCCGGCCGACTGGGCAACCCGAACCTCGACATCGGCACCGACCCCCGGGCCGACCCCCGACTCCAGGCCGCCATGGCCGCGCTGGCGATGGACGTCATCCCGCCGGCCTCGCCGGTCACCGCCATATCCGACATCGACGAGATCCTGACCTACATCGCTGTGGCCGAGCAGGGATTCGAAGGCCTCGGGGCCGTTCTGTACGACGGCTTCGAGCCGGTGGCCGGCGTCAGCCGTCGGACCGAGACCATCACCGGCGTCGACGGCAACGACATCGCGCTCTACATCCATCAACCCGAGGGGCACCAGCCGGGGGTGACGGCGGCCCTACCGTGCGTCGTCCACACCCACGGCGGTGGCATGGTGCTGCTCGCCGCCACCGGGCCCAACTATCAGCGCTGGCGCGACGAACTCGCGGCCCAGGGAATGGTGGTCGTCGGCATCGAGTTCCGCAACGGCGCCGGCGTGCTCGGCCCGCACCCCTTCCCCGCGGGGCTGAACGATTGCGCCGCAGGCACCCAGTGGGTCAATCAGAACCGCGAAGCGCTCGGCATCTCGAAGCTCGTCATGTCGGGTGAATCCGGCGGCGGCAACCTGTCGCTGGCAACCGCCCTGAAGGCCAACGCCGAAGGCTGGATCGACCAGATCGACGGCGTCTACGGGCAGTGCCCCTACATCTCGGGCGCCTACGCCAACCCACCGGCCGAGCTCGTGTCGCTGACCGAGAACGACGGCTACTTCCTGGCATGCGACAACATGGGAGCCCTGGCCAAGGCCTACGACCCCAGCGGAACCAACGCCACCAATCATTTGGCGTGGCCCTATTACGCAGCCAAGTCCGACCTGGCTGGGCTGCCGCCGCACGTCATCTCGGTCAACCAGCTCGACCCGTTGCGTGACGAAGGTTTGGCCTACGCACGCAAGCTGTTGGAGGCGGGCGTGTCGACGGTGAGCCGCACGGTCAACGGCACCTGTCACGCCGGCGATTGCCTGTTCAAGCAGGCGATGCCCGACGTCTACGCGGCCACGATCCGAGACATCAAAGGATTCGCCGACTCACTCTGAGCGCCCTTACGCTCGTCGCAATGACCATTTACGACGAGACCCACGAACTGTTCCGTTCGAGCTTCCGCTCGTTCCTCGATGCCGAGCTTCTCCCCCGTTTCGACGAGTTCGAGAAGGCCGGCATCATGGACCGGGACATCTTCGTGCAGGCCGGAAAGCACGGCTTCGTCGGTTTCGCCATCCCCGAACAGTACGGCGGCGGCGGCTCGGACGACTTCCGGTTCAACGCCATCATCTCCGAGGAGATCGCCGCCACCGGCGCTGGTGGTGGCGCCCTCGGTCTCACGTTGCACAACGACATCACGACCCCGTACTTCATCGAGTACTGCAACGACGAGCAAGCTGCACGGTGGATGCCGGGCATTGCCAACGGCGAACTCATCACCGCCATTGCCATGACCGAGCCGGGCACCGGGTCGGACCTCGCGGGAATCCAAACCACCGCGCTGCGCGACGGCGACGAGTACCTCCTCAACGGGGCCAAGACGTTCATCACCAACGGCATCAACTCCGACCTGGTGATCGTTGTGTGTCGCACCGACCCCAGCGCCGGCCGCAAGGGCCTGTCGCTCCTGGTCGTCGAGCGGGGCATGCCGGGCTTCGAGCGCGGACGGAACCTCGACAAGGTCGGCCAGCACTCGGCCGACACCGCCGAGCTGTTCTTCGCCGACGTGCGGGTACCGGTGGCCAACCTCCTCGGCGAAGAGGGCAAGGCCATGGACTACCTGGGGTTCAACCTGGCCCAGGAACGGTTGTCCATCGGGGTGTACGGCCTGGCTGCATCGGAAGCTGCGCTCGGGTGGACCATCGAGTATGTGAAGGAACGCAAGGCCTTCGGCCAACCGCTCTCTGCCTTCCAGAACACGAAGTTCGTCCTGGCCGAGGTGGCCACCGAGTGCGAGGTGACCCGTCCGTTCATCGAGCAGTCCATCACCGAGCTCAACGCCGGCACGTTGTCGCCGGCCAAGGCAGCCATGGCCAAGATGTGGGGATCCGAACTTCAGAAGCGCACCGTCGACCGTTGCCTCCAACTCTTCGGCGGGTACGGCTACATGCTCGAGTACCCCATCGGTCGGGCCTACGCCGACGCCCGCATCGCCACCATCTACGGCGGCACCACCGAGATCATGAAGACCATCATCTCCAAGGAGGTCCTCGGATGACCACCGGCTCGCTCTGCACCTACGACGTTGCCGACGGCATTGCCACCATCGCCTTCAATCGCCCGGACAACATGAACGGGATGATCGGCAACATGGAGGTCGAGTACTTCCAGCGCCTCCTCGACGCCGACACCGACCCCGACGTGCGGGTCATCGTCCTCACCGGCCAGGGTCGGGCCTTCTGCCCCGGCGCCGATCTGGCCAACACCCGCTCCGAGGGCGACGAGCCGCTACCGAACGCGTCCGTTTCAACCACCACACCGCTGCACGTTCGCAAGCCGATGATCGCCGCCATCAATGGCGCCTGCGCCGGAGTAGGTCTGGCCTACGCGCTCCAGTGCGATGTGCGCATCGCCGCAACCGGGGTCAAGTTCACCACTGCCTTTGCTCGACGTGGACTCATCGGCGAGTACGGCATGCCGTGGTTGCTGACCCAGATCGCAGGCCGGGCCGTCGCCCTCGATTTGCTGCTGTCGGGTCGGGTGTTCCTGGCCGACGAGGCCCGGACCTTGGGACTGGTCAATCAGGTGGTCGAACCCGACGAGCTTGCCGCGACGGTCCGGGCCTACGCGCTCGATCTGGCCTCGAACGTCTCTCCGGCGTCGATGGCGACCATCAAGAACCAGGTCACCGAGCAGGCCGGCATGTCCGCCGACGATGCCATGGCCCACTCGGATGAACTGATGCGTCAGTCGTTGCTGGGTCCCGACGTTCGAGAAGGCATCGACAGCTTCCTCCAACGACGCCAGGTCGGCTTCCCCGCCCTCGGCGAGGGCACCACCTACGCGTGGATGGGGGACGTCGAGTAAACGATCGGGAACACCGCGTCGTCGTCGATCTTGGCCCCTTGGGCGACGGAGTGATGCTCGGGGCTGACGATGGGGTCGGCGCCACGCATCCACTCCCACGTGGCGTCGTCACCGAGCCAACGCCACGACACGGCGACCCGACGGGTGTCGGAAGCGTTGCCACGGCTTCGGTGCAGGATGCGGTAGTCGAACAGCAGGGCGTCACCTGGCTCGACCGCGAAGCCGACGACGTCGAATCGGTCGGGGTGATCTTCGAACGGGATGATGACGTCCGGGTAGGAAACGGCGAGATCGCCGAACCCGTCCCACAACGTGTTCATCAGGTCGCGGTCGGTCGTCTCACCGGCGACGGGCTGGTAGGTCTTGTCCCACTTGTTCGAACCCTTCACGAATTCGAGGGCGCTTCCCTCGACGGTGGCCGGCGTGAGCGCCACCCAGGTCGAGACCACCTGGCTGCCGCCAATCGGCCAGTACGGGTGGTCCTGATGCCACGAGAAGACGCCGGGCGAATTGGCCGCCTTGATGAAGATCTGCTCGAAGTAGGCACGGATCGTCTCGGAGCCGGTGGCCTGCGCCGCGAACTTGGCGAGGTCGGTCTGGTAGAGCAGTTCGTTGAAATCGGGGTGGTCGGGGAACAGGTGACGGTCCATGCCGGTACCACGGGGCGCGTCTTCCATGCCAGGAATGGGCGTCGAGATGAGCCGCTCCACGGCGTCCATCATCGCCTGCACCGTGTCGGCGTCGACCGCACCTTTGATGTGCACGACGCCGTCGCGTTCGAAGGTTGCCTTTTCCTCTGCGGTCAGATCACGCATATTCATCCCCTGATTCGGTCACTTTTCTGAAGACGCTCATTTATGAGCATCCTCACTTTCGTTGATCGGGGTGGCGTTGTCAACCTGTTGGGTCAATCGAGCAGCTCAACCCGCCAGATCGTAGGTCCAGTAGCGCCGGCCCTGACCGGCCAGGATGCGCCCGAACGCCAATCCGGGGAAATGGGCGGCCGCCACGGGGATATCGGTGCCTTCGAGCTCGCGGGCCAAGGCCTCGCGGGTGCGGCGGGCCATCGCCCGATCGACGTCGAACACCGCCTCCCACTCGTCCTCGGAGAGCTCGGCCGGGCAGTGGGCGACGTCGCCGATGAGCATGGCCCGTTCGTCCCCGTCGGACACCACGATGATGACCGAGCCCGGCGTGTGCCCGGGCGCATGACGGACCGACAGGCCGGGCGCCAGGACGTGATCGGTGTCGAAAAGCTCGAGTTGGTTGACGATCGGCGTGAGCTTCTTCGGGCCGCCGGCCGGCGCCTCGGGACGCTCGATGAAGTGGGCCCAGTCGGCTGCGTGGCAACGGTAGGTGGCGTTGGGGAACACCACGGCTCCCTTGGCCGTCGCCCACCCGACGTGGTCGAAATGCAGGTGGGTGAACAGCACGTCGGTGATGTCGGCGGGAGCAAGGCCGACCGCGGCCAAGGAATCGAGGAACGCCCCGCCCTGGTAGACACCGTTGTCGATCGTGCCGACGCCGACGTCGATGAGCACGTTGCGGTCACCAGTGCGCACCAGGTAGCCGCCCATCACGAACTCGAGCCGTCCCTGGTCGTCGAGCAGGTTCTCGTGGGCCAGCCAGGGGTCGCCGTCGAACCCCGGCTTGACCAGTATTTCCCGAGCCGGCTCACGGGCGACGCCGTCGATGATCGGCTCGATGAGAAGGTTCCCGACTACTTGACCGGTGCGAGCGTTCATGGCCGCACCCTAGTCGGCCCCTCAGCCGTCGTAGAAGAAGGGTTCGTGCAGGCCGAGCAGCTGACGTTCTCGGGTCGAGCCGATGCGAGCAACGGCCTCGGGCGCAACGTGGTTGACCCGCTCGGTCGGCAGCACGCGCTGGGCGATGTCCCTTCGTCCGTAGTGACATTGCACGAACAGTCGACCCTTGCCGTCGGCTGTCGCCGGTGAACCGCGATGCCAGACGTCGCTGACGAACAGCAGCACGTCACCCGGTTCGGCCTCGGGTACCACCTTGCCCCGACCGTCATAGGTCAGGTCGGGATCCCACGCCTGGTCTCGTGGCGGCAGCCGGCCCGACCGGTGACTGCCGGGAATCACTGCGGTCGGCCCTTCCGCCGCCGTGATCGAGGAGAGCCAGAAATGCACGCCGACCACGAAGATCGGGTACGGAATCCGGTCATCCCACGGGACGCCTTCGGGCCGGGGGACATGGGGTCCGGCGTCGCAGTGCCACGGCCCCCCACCGTGATCCGGGGGGTTGTTCCACGCCTGGTTGGCGATCACGTGACAGTCGGGACCGAGGACCGGCTCGATCACGTCGAGCACCGCCCGGTGACCGATCAATTGTTGGACCGCGGCGCTGCGGTTGTACATCTCGTAGCGGAACTCCGAGCGGTCGGCGACCCGATGGCGCTCGTCGGCCTCGTACTCGCGGTAGACACGCTGCACGTCGTCGGTCAGCAGGGCGACCTCGTCGGCGGTGAGCACGCCGGGAAGCAGCGCCCAACCCTCGCGTTCGAGATGGGCTGAAGCCGCCGGCGCCGCGGCCGGTTCGAGCAACCCCAGGTTCTGGCCGACTCTCGTGATCATGCCGCCGATGTTAGAACACCGGCCCGCAGCCACAAGCCAGCTCGGGTGCTAGAAATCAGGCGTGAAGATCGATGTGTGGTCCGATGTCATCTGCCCGTGGTGCTACTTGGGGAAGCGGCGACTGGAGGAAGCCATCGAGCAGCTCGACTGGAAGGACGAGATCGAGCTTCGCTGGCACGCTTACCAGCTCGACCCTCGGGCCACCGCCGAACCCAAGGACCTCGCCGCGTCGATCGACGCCAAGTACGGACCGGGGTCCTTCACCGGCATGGTCAAGCGGCTGACCGCACTGGGCGAGCCGGCAGGTATCGACTACCGGTTCGACAAGGCGGTCCGGGTCAGCACCATCGATGCCCATCGCCTGCTCGCCTGGGCGTGGGAGCGCGGCGGACCCGACGCGCAAGGGCCGCTGAAGGAGCGCCTGCTGCGTGCCTACTTCACCGAGGGCGAGAACGTCGCCGACCACGACACCCTCGTCCGCCTCGGTTCCGAGGTCGGCCTCGATGTCGAGGAGGCCCGGGCCGTGCTCACCTCCGACCGTTATCTCGACGAGGTTCGGGCCGACATCCTTGCGGCCGAGGACCATCAGATCACCGGCGTCCCCGCCTTCATCATCGAAGGCCGAGCCCATATCCCCGGCGCCCAGGAAGTCGAAACCTTCGTCCAGGTCCTGACGCGCTGCCGCGAACGCTTCACCTGACCCTCCGCACGAACCTCCGGCTGCAAGCGTCGATCCCGACGAACCTCCGGCCGCACGCGTCGGTTTCCGGTGTCTGTGGCCGGTGGTTCGCAACCGGCCGGAGGTTCGACGTGGGTTCAGGCCGGTCAGCCGAGGTAGAGGATGGGGGAGCTCGGCGTCGTCGAGCCGGCAGCGGGTTCGATGGTCACGCCCCAACCCGCGGCCGTGCGATCGGACACGTCGAGGACTTTCCGGATTGCGCCGTCCTCGGGCACGAGGAGGTCCTCGGGAACCGCTTCATCGTCCACCAGCAGCCACAGCTGGTAGACCTTGCCACTTCCCGGGTCGGCGAGGCCTTCGCCGATGATGACCGCCTCGTCCCGTGCCGCCGACCAGACGACTCGCAGCATGCCGGGGTCACCCTCGAGGTCTTCCGTGGCTGACAGGTTCACGGTCACGGCGTCGGGCGAAGCGATCACGTCCTCGATGCTGTCCGTACGACCCGACCGCAACACGGCCGCGGCGCCGAGCGCCAGGATCAACAGGCCGGCGGCCACCGAGGCCACGGCCCAGCGGATCGGCCGGCGACCCCGAAGCGGGACGACCGTGGGAGAAATCTGCCGAGTGCGGGCGACCTCGGCCAGGACCTTCGACCTGAGGTGGGGTGGCGGAGTGGCGGCAACCCCCTCGGCGAGCATCGCTGCCGTCGCCCGGAAGTCGGCCACCTCCACGGAACACCAAGCGCAGGAGGCGAGGTGCTGTTCGAAGGCGACGCGCTCGGACTCCTCCAGCGCATCCAGCGCATAGGCACCCGCCAGGTGGTGGAGTTCGGACGTCATGACATAACTCCAAGTTGGTCCCGCAGCCGGATGAGGCCGTCTCTGACTCGTGTCTTGATCGTTCCCTCGGGAACGTCGAGCAGTACCGCCACTGCTCGATAGGTGTGACCTCCGTAGTAGGCGAGGGTCATTGCTTCACGTTGCGTTTCGGTGAGGGTGGCCAACGCTGCTTGAAGGCGCTGACGATCCAGTTCGGTGGTGACCGCGTCGACCACGACATCGGTCGGCTCGTCGATGACGACGAGCTCTCGTTCGTCTCGCCGACGGCGAGCATCCTCGGAGCGAACCCGATCTACGGCCCTTCGATGCGCGATCGTGGCCGCCCAGGTGCGAGGCGAACCTCGTTCGGCGTCGAACCTGGGCGCCAGGCGCCAAAGTTCGACGAAGACCTCTTGGGCGACCTCTTCGGACATCGAGGGATCTCGAAGGACGTTCAGAATGACGCCGTAGACCAGGCCGCTCAGAGCGTCGTAGATCTCTGCGAACGCGGCTTCATCGCCGCGCCCAGCTCGCTTGAATGCCGCGCCCAAACGCGCAGCCGGATCGTCGGGACTCGTCCGAGCCTCCCCCTCTCCGGCCACGGAGCGGAAGCGTCGCACGGGGTTCACCTCGGGCATCTTGTCACAGGACTCCGGCACACCGATCGTTCGGAGCCGACGCACATGCGGATTTGCGGTCCGGCAAATCTTTGGTCAGGCCGACATCCAGTAGGTCAACGGTTCCGAACCGTGCTGGTGCACTCCCAGAACTCGACGTCGTCCCAACTCCCCTCCCGTCGGCTGGCGGCGACGGCAGGATTGGCCAGCGCTGCCTTCGGGCTCGGCATCGCCGAGCTCGTCGCCGGGGCGAGCGCTCGAATGCGCTCGCCGATACTCGACGTCGGCGATCGAGTCATCGACCGGGTTCCGGTCTGGTTGAAGGACCTGGCCATCGAGCTCTTCGGCACGGGCGACAAGATCGCCCTGTTGGCCGGCATCGGGCTCGTGCTCGGCCTGTACGCAGCGGTTGTCGGCATCATCGGCCTCCGCCGCAGTCGACTCGTTGGTCTGGTGGGCATCGCCCTGTTCGGCATCGTCGGGTCGTTGGCGGCCGTGGCCGGCCGCACCGAGACGAGCAGCGTTGTCGTTCTGCCATCGCTCCTCGGTGCCGCCGCGGCTGCACTGGCCCTTCAAGCCTTTGCCTGGCCCAACCAGCGGCGCTCAGACCGCGAGCGGCAGCTGATCGGACAGCCCTCGATGAACCAGACCTCGATGCGACAACCGCCGTCACGTCGTCGCTTCCTGGCCACCGCTGGAGTCGTTGCCGCGGGCGCCGTTGCGGCGGCGGCCGCCGGGCGGGCGCTCGACCGTCGCTTCAACGCCGCGGCCTCCCGCATGGCGCTGACCCTGCCCCGCGCTCGCAGACCTCTGCCTCCCGTCCCCGCCGGGGTGCAGGCCGACGGGGCGGCACCGTTCTTCACGCCGAACTCCGACTTCTATCGAATCGACACCGCGCTGACCGTTCCCCAAGTGCCCGTCGAGACGTGGACGCTCCGGGTCCACGGCCTCGTCGAGCGAGAGCTGACTCTGACCTACCAGGAACTCGTCGAGCGCGAACTGGTCGAGTCCGACATCACGCTGACGTGCGTGTCGAACACGGTTGGCGGCGAGTTGATGGGGACGGCTCGGTGGCTCGGCGTGCGGCTCGATCAGCTGTTGGCCGAGGCCGGCGTCGACCCACAGGCCGACCAGATTGTCGGACGGTCGGTCGACGGCTACACCTGCGGCTTCCCGACGACGGCGTTGGACGGGCGCGACGCGCTGATTGCCATTGGTATGAACGGCGAGCCGCTCCCACTGGCCCACGGCTTCCCGGCCCGCCTGATCGTGCCTGGTCTCTACGGCTACGTCTCGGCCACGAAGTGGCTGACCGAGATCGAGGTCACCACCTTTGCCGACTTCGACCAGTATTGGGTTCCGCGCGGCTACAGCGCCGAGGCACCCATCAAGCTGCAGTCTCGCATCGACCGACCTCGGGGTCTGGACCGGATCCCGGCCGGGCCCTTCGTCATTGGAGGCGTTGCCTGGGCGCAGACGATCGGGATCTCGGGCGTGCAGGTTCGGATCGACGACGGCGAGTGGCTCGACGCAACGCTGGCCGACGAGCCGAACGACGCAACCTGGCGACAGTGGTCGATGCCCTGGGACGCGACGCCGGGCCGCCATTCGGTCACCGTCCGAGCAATTGATCGAACGGGAGCCATCCAAACCGAGGAGCGCTCCGAACCATTGCCAAACGGTGCGACCGGCCATCATACGGTCGTCGCGCTCGTCGAAGAGCGATGACCCCCCTCCCCCAATGAAGAGCATGAAAGCGAATCCCCCGATGAACACCGAAATCACCGAAACAAACGAAATCCTCCCCAAGTCCCGATTCGGCCGACGTCTGGTCGCCGCCGTTCGCTGCCGGCGGGCTGCTGCTCGGCGCCTGTTCGAGCGATAGCAGCACGACCGAAGCAGCCGGCTCCGACACCACCGCGGCGACCGCCGCGACCGCCAGCCGACGAAGGCCGAAGATGAAATGACCGAGGATGGCCGAGATGGCCGAGCCGATGGGCGTCGCCTGCAGCTCGGTACCGGCCGAGGGTGAAGGAAGCTTCGCCGGCATGGCCGACGACACCGCTGCGACCGCCGCATCCAATAATCCGCTGCTGTCCACGCTGGTCACTGCGGTCACCGAGGCCGAATTGGTGGACACCCTCAACAGCGATGGCCCCTTCACCATCTTCGCCCCGACGAATGACGCCTTCGCCGCCATTCCCGAGGCCGACCTCGCCGCCATCCTGGCCGACAAGGACATGCTCACCAGCATCCTCACCTTCCACGTCGTCGCCGGCGAGAAGATGAGCGCGGCCGATCTGATCGAAGCCGGCTCGGCGACCACGGTCAACGGCGCCGAGCTCACCTTCACCGCCGACGGTGACGCGCTCGCCGTCAACGGCTCGGCCAGCTCGCTCTGCATGGACGTTCCGACGGCCAACGCGACCGTACACATCATCGACCAGGTGCTCGTTCCCTGAGCACGCGGGGCCGACAAACAACGCTCAGTGCTGACTAACGTTGGCGGCCATGGCCCGACTTCCGCTGGTTGATCCCGATGATCCGAACACTGACCCTCTTGCCGCAGAACTGCTGCTCAAGATTCGTCGACAGATGGAGAACAACGAGGCTCAACCGTGGAGAGACATCAATGTCTATCGGGCCATGGCCAACCACACCGAGATCTTCTCGGCGATGCTCAACTTCGGGAACAAGGCCTACAGCAACAACTCCCTGACACCGGCTCAACGGGAGCTGGCCTACCTCGGGGCATCAGTGGCCAACGATTGCCACTATTGAATTCCGACCCACGTGGTGCTCGGTCGGAGCGCCGGACTCAGCGAGGCCAAGCTCGGCCATCTCGATGACGATGTGCTGCCGGACGGCGTGTACGAGCCCGACGAGGCGGCAATCGTCGACTACGCCCGCCGGTCGACCCTCATGGAGCCCATCGACAACGAGCTGTACGGTCGGCTCCAGGAGCACTTCACCACCCGTCAGATCATGGAGATCTGTTTCACGGTGGGCATGAGCAACGTGATCAACCGCTTCCACGCCACGTTCCTCACCGAGGTCGATCCCGAGACGGGCGAGGCCATCGGACCCACCTGCCCTCTGCAGTTCGGGCCGCAAGGCTGACGTCGACCCGAACATCGAATTCAGAAATCGACCAGCAGCTGCTCGGGTCCGCGGAACGTGATGTTGGGAGAGCTCCAAATCTCTTGGTCCTCGACCATCCGCAAGGTTGGCAGTCGATCGACCAGCGCCTCCAGCACCAGCACGGCCTCGAACTTGGCCAGGTTGGCTCCGAGGCAATAGTGCATTCCCTTACCGAACGAGATGTGCTGGGCGGCGTTCGGACGGTGGATGTCGAATTCGTCAGGGTTGTCGAACAGATCGGCCTGCCGATTGGCCGAGGCGAAGTTCATGAAGATGCGAGTGCCTGCGGGCAACGCGACGCCGCGAAGCTCGGTGTCCTGGGTGGTGACGCGACGCCACGAGATCTGACTCGACTCGAACCGGAGGACTTCCTCGACTGCGTTCGGGATCAGCGAGGGATCGGCGACCAGCTGGTCCCATTGGTCCCGGCGGGGCAGGAGACACAGGAGGCAGTTGCAGATGAGGGCCGTGACCGCTTCGTGCCCGGCGAAGCTCAGGCCGTAGAGGATGGACTCGACCTCTCGGTAGGTGAGTTCGGTGGCGTCGGCGTCGTGGGCGGCCAACAGCTCCGAAGCGAAGTCGTCGCCCCGGTTCGCTTGCTTCGTCGCCGTGAACTCCCGGCAGTACCGCCAGTAGGCCAGCATCTTCTCGGCGATGGCAGCTTGTTCCTCTTCGGTCGGCCGGCCCCACGAGAAGGCCTTGCGGTCGGCACACCAGTGCTTCAGTCGCTCGTCGTCGACCTCGGGGAAACCGATGAACCGGAACACCGTCTCGCCCGGAAGCGGGAAGGCGAAGGCGTCGATGAACTCGATCGGTCCGCCTCCTGATGCCTTGGCTGCGATCATGTCGTCGATCAGTTCACCCGAACGGCGGCGGACGTAGGGCTCGAGCGTCTGGAGCCGCCGCCGCGAGAAACCTTGGCGGGTGTACTTGCGGATGCGGCCGTGGTCGGGGGCCTGGCGATTCGACATCACCTTCTGTGGGTTGAAGTCGGGTGCGGCGAGGACCGCCCTCGCCTGCTCGCCCAGCGGGAACACCGGGTCTTGGACGATCTCCGACGAGTACACGTCGGGCTGGTTGAACACGTCGAGGATGTCGGCCATCTCGGTGATGACGACGTAGCCCAACTGCTCGGCGTAGAAGAGCGGGCAGTCGTCACGCAGCGCGCTGGCAATGGGGTACGGGTCGGCCAGATAGTCCTCGTTCAACGGGCTCCACTCGCGGTTCACCGGGCAGCCCGCAGGAGCCGGCGGCGCAGCGTCACGAAGCTGGTGATAGTCATCGGCCATCGCCCGATCCTAGGCAAGCCGAAATAGGGAAACCCCTATGGTGAGCGCCGTACTGCCGTCCTAGCGTCCGCTTCAGCTCGCACGAGCGAGCCGAGCAACCGGAAGGGACCCCCAATGTACATGCAGAGGTATCGAGCATTGGCCAAGCCTGGCCAGGAGATGGCGCTGGGAACCGTCGCCTGCAAGATGGCCGAGAGCACGGCCAAGATCACGGGCCTGCCCATGACGGTCACCTACGCCTTTGCGGGTGCCCCGTCGGGAACCTTCATCGCCTCGTCCATCGGACCGGTCGCCCAGCTGATCGACGGCGCCGAGAGGTTCATGTCCGACCCGGCGCATGTCGCGCTCTATCACGAGATGGCGAGTCTCCTCCACGAACCGATCATGGAGGATCTGGGCGAAATCGTCTTTGGCGAGTCCGACCCTGATCGTCCCGCGGGCGTCTATACCGTCATCACCGGGCTGGCCAAGGGCGAACGGGCCGGCGAGGCCGTGCTCGGCTTCGTCGATTTGGCCAAGCGGGTGCTCGAGGCTGGGGCAGTGACGGTCGCGGTGCAGAGCCAGGTCAGCGGGCCGTACGGCGGATTGTCGCTCCTGACGGGCATCGAGTCGATGGAAGATTTCGAATCGACGCGGACCAAATTCTTCAGCCAGCAATCGAACCTCGACGCGATCGCTGCTCTCTCGCCGAACATGGTCGAGGGAGCGGGCGAGTCGATACATCTCAAGCGGTTGTTCCGGGCAACCCCGTAGCAGGCGTCGAAGCCGCCCGTCGCACTAGGGTCCCTGGGGTGACCACCACCGAGACCCCCACCGTGACGACCGGCGGCATTTCCCTGGCCCGGCAGCTGGCAGCCGAAGGGGTGACCCACATCTTCGGCATCCCGGGCGTCCAGCTCGACTACGCCATGAACGGCCTGTCGCTGTACGCCGACGACATCACCTTCATCGCCACCCGCCACGAGCAGACCGCCACCTACGCGGCCGATGGCTATTCGCGGTCGACCGGGAAGATCGGCGTTGGCCTCGTCGTCCCGGGACCGGGCGTCCTGAACGCCGGCGCAGGGCTGGTGACGGCGCTTGCGTGTTCGTCGAAGGTGCTGTTCCTCGCCGGGCAGATCCCCACCCGCGGCATCGGCGCGGACCTCGGACTGCTGCACGAGATCCCCGACCAGTCTGGGCTGATCGCCCAGCTGTGCCGGTCATCGACGCTGGTCACTGATCCCGATCAGGTTGCCGGCGCGATCCACGGAGCGATGGTTGCGTTGGCTGCGGGTCCGGGGCCGATAGCGGTCGAGATCCCACCGGACATCCTCTACCGCCGAACCGATGGGCCGGCCATCGGCGCCGAACCGTGGGGAACGCCGCCGGCCGGCGCCGCAGCCGACCTCGACGCGGCGGCCGAGCGTCTGGCCGCGGCCGAGCGACCGGTCATCTACGTCGGGGGTGGCGGTTGCGCGGCCGAGGCGTGGGACGAGCTGGCTGCGCTGGCCACTGCGCTCGGTGCGCCGTTGGTCTCGAGCCCCAACGGCAAGGGCGCCTTCGACGATCGGCATCCGCTGGCGGTGTTGCCGCTCGGCCACAAGGAACTACTGCACCGCGCCGACGTGGTGTTGTTCGTCGGCACGCGGGCGCTCAACGCGCAAGGCCGACCGCTCGATCTGTCCCCGGAAGCGACCCTCATCTCGCTGAACAACGATCCTCGAGCCTTTCTGGCGCCGCGCTCCTTCCACCAAACGGTCACCGGCGATGCCCGGACCGGTTGTGGCGCCTTGGCCGACCGGCTCAGCGGCGAACGCGCGCCGTGGTGCCACGACCTCGACGAGGTCCGTGATTGGATCCAGTCGGAGTTCGCTTCCGCTCGAACCGCAGCGGTCCTATGTCGCCGCGATGCGGGCCGCGCTTCCCGACGACACCGTGCTCGTCAACGAGCTCACCCAGGTCGGGTACGCCGCTCGCCAACTGTTCCCCGTGCATCATCCTCGCAGCTACATCGACCCGGGATATCAGGGCACGCTCGGTTACGGCTACCCCACCGCGGTCGGTGCCGCGGTCGGCAACCCGCATCGGCCGGTGGTCTCGCTCAACGGAGATGGCGGCTTCGGCTACGGCCTGTCCGAGATGGCCACGGTCATGCAGTACCAGCTGCCCCTGATCGGTGTGGTCTTCACCGACGGCGCCTACGGCAACGTTCGTCGGATGCACAAGCAGCAGTTCGACGGTGTGCACCACGGCACCGACCTCACCAACCCGGACATGCTGAAACTCGCCGACGCGTTCGGGATGACCGGTTACCGGGCCCATTCACCGAAAGAATTCGGCCAGGCCCTGTCCGACGCGGTCGAGGCCAACGAGCCCTGCCTCATCGACGTCCCGCTAGGCGAGCTCCCCGACCCCTGGGCCATCGTCGGCCGCCCCTGGACCGCACGCTGATCGCCCCCAACCACGTTCTTTGCAGCGAAAACCACGTCTGACGTGGGTTTCGCTGCAAATTTGGTCGGGTTGTCAGCCGTGCCAGCCGCCGTCGACGACGAATTCCTGGCCGGTGACGAAGCCGGCGGCGTCGGTTGACAGGTAGAGCGCCATGTTGGCGATGTCCTCGGGGACGCCGAGGCGACCAATCGGGGCGCTACGGGCCATCTTGGCTCGGGTCTCGTCGTCGAAGTTGCCTTGAGCAAGCATGTCGGTGTCGATGAAGCCGGGATGGATCGAGTTCACCCGGATGTTGTTGCGTCCGAGTTCCTTGGCCGCGATCTTCGTCATGCCCCGAACCGCCCACTTCGACGCGCCGTAGGCCGACGATCCGAACAGCCCCTGCATGCCGGCAACCGAGCTGATGTTGACGATCGACCCGCCGTTGCCGGCGTCGATCATGGCTCGTGCCGCTGCACGCATGCCGAGGAAGACGCCGGTCTGATTGACCGCAATCGTGAGGTCCCAGTCGTCGAGGTTCGTGTTGACGAGGCGACCCATGCGGGCGATGCCGGCGTTGTTGATGAGCACATCGAGGCGACCGTGTCGGGCGATGACGTCGGCGACCACCGCGTCCCATTCGGACTCGGAGGTGACGTCGAGGTGCACGTACTCGGCGCCGTCGATGGATCCGGCGGTACGTTCGCCTTCCTCGTCCAGGACGTCGGCCAAGATCACGGTTGCCCCACGGGAGGCAAACAACCGGCCTTCGGCCGCGCCTTGCCCCTTCTCCCGACCACCTCCGGTGATCAGGGCAACTCGGCCTGCCAGCTCTTGTCCGGGCTCGCTCATTTTTCGTCTCCTCGGGTCGGCTTCGTCCGTCCCGGTCTAGCCGAGACCGCAGCGGCACTTCACATCGACCCAAGGAGGACGGCGGCTGCTACCCCTGTCGAATGCTGGATCGGTTCCGGCCGCCACCGGGCTTGCTCGTGCCCGTGACCGTCCAGGTTCCGCAGCTGGACGCCGAACTCACGGTCGAGTCGTAGTAGGTCCCGGGCGGAGCCCCGAGGTTCGTGACGCAGAACTTGAGTGTGTCACCGGCCGACGCCGTCACTCTCGACGATGTCGATGTGACGGTTCCCCCCGAGCCGGTGGTCCCGCTGAACGTTCCGACCGTCGTCGTACCCGCCGATCGGGTCAGGGTCCATTGTCCCGAGACCACAACCCCCGGCACGACGGCATTGGCTCCATTCCGTACCGTCACCGTGGCCGAGCCGGCACTGCCCTGCCGGTTCGTCGAGCCCGTAGCGACGACCGACGAGACATCGATCCCGACCAGCGGGGCGGTTGCCGTGATGACGACGGTGGCAACACCGGTGAGCCCGGAGTCGTCGGTCACGGTCAGCGTCGCCGTGTACGAGCCCGCGTCGGTGTACACGCGGCTCGGGTTCTGCAGCGTGCTGGTGGTGCCGTCGCCGAACTCCCACCGGTAGCCGACGATCGATCCGTCGGAGTCGGCCCCCGAGCCGGTGAAGTTGACCGTCAGCGGGGCGAGGCCGGTCGTCACCGATGCGGAGGCCGAGGCAGTCGGTCGCTGTGACGGCGCCGGCAGCGTGCCCGTCAACCGGTACCGACCGAGGCTTCCGTAGTCGGAGTATCCGGTGGTGAGTGCGCTGCCCTGGCCGACGCCGTCGAGGTGCACGCTGTACGTCCCGGCCGGGATGGTCACCGACAAGCTGGCCCCCAGACCGGAGGCAACATCACTGTTCGTCGTCGCCGACGCGGGGTTCGACGCGGCCACGAGCGCTCCCGCGCTGCTGCGCAACTCCATGCTCAGGTCGAGGTTGGGGCTGACCGTCGCCGGGTTGGCCGTAAGGGTCATGGAACCCCCGCCGCTGGTGAAGGTGAAGACGTCGGTGTCCGTCGGTGTTGCGATGATGCCGTCCACGATGAACGACGCATCGGTGAGTGCAGTCGCGGTCGACAGCCCGTTGCCATGATCGTCGCCGGCTGCAACCAAGCCATTGCCGGCCATGATGACGTAGTCGTCTTCGGTCCGGTTGGCGCCCGAGTACTCGCCCTTCGACCACTGGACGATGGGCCTGCTGTACCCGACGCCCATGATCGGTGCCCACGAACTGTGACCCTCGTAGTAGCCGAGGGTTTGGGTGCCATCGTGGCCCAATCCCATGTTGTGGCCCGCCTCGTGCGATGCTGCCTCGGCCGCCGACTTGGTGCCGGTGTTGAACACGAACGCCGGCTGGTAGGACGAGCCGACGGTGTCGAAGACGCCGACGTAGGCTATGCCGCCGCACCCACACGATGCCTTGACCGAATTGTTTGCGGTGGTCATCAGCACGCGGGTGCCGAAGACCTGGTCGGACGAGTCAGCCCGGTTGATGGCCGACGCCCCGAGATCCTTGGTGGTGACGTTCACGTTGAACGGCGCGTAGTCCTCGGCGACACGGGCCCAGATGCTGTGAATGGCGGTGAGCTCGGCGTTGGAGAACGCGCCTGGGGTCGCGTCCTGACTCCAGGGTTCAGCGACGATCGTTGCGCCGAACGACGAGTTCCAACCGGTCCCCGTGATCGTGTCACCGGTGAAGTCCAGGTAGATCGTACGAGGGTTCCCGGGCTTGCTCTCCAGGTCGAACGTGGCCGCCAGGTCGACCGTGCTGCTGAGCACCGGGTCGGGCTCGCCGACCTGTACGGGCGCCGGTTCCACGATGAACAACTTGCCCGACCGGTCGACCCAGGAGGTCGAGTCCTCGAAGAAGTGCTCGAGTCGTTCCAACGGGATGTCGGGGTTCCGGGCGGCCAGCGCGGCGAGTTGGTTCCCCACGCGGGCCAACGCTTCCTGGGCCTGCAGCGGCCGTTCGAAGAGGCTCGGCTGCTTGTCGGCGGCCTTGCCACCGACCTGGGCCCCCACTGGACCGGCAGATGCCGCCGCGGCCAGGATGGCGGCGGCCAACGGCCGGGCCCAGACTCGACGATCTCGTAGCGTGCGTGTGCGAACCACCCAGACTCCTCCGTTCGAGAGGAGTCATCGGCACAATCAACGGTGGAACTGTAGGAATCTTCGTGAGCCGGCGGCCGGCGTTCGACCGGGGACTTCAGTCCACCAAGCGGACCATTTGCGAGGTGAGGGTGCCGACGTGCAGGTCGGTCATCCACTCGCCCTTGTCCTCGAGTTCGATGCGCCCGAGGATGTCGCGCTTGCCCAGCTCACGGAACATGGCTCGCAGCTCCCAGCGGGCGAGGTTTGCGCCAAGGCAGAAGTGGGCGCCGTGCCCGAACCCGACGTGATAGTTGGGATTGCGGCCCACATCGAACCGGTACGGGTCGACGAACTGACGCTCGTCCCGGTTGGCCGATCCGTACCACAGCCCCACGCTGTCGCCCGCTTTGATGGTCTGGCCGTGCAGCTCGACATCTCGCGTTGCGACCCGCGCGAACTGGATGACCGGGCTGGTCCACCGGACGATCTCTTCGACCGCGGTCTCGTTGTACTTCTCGGGCTCGGCCAGCAGCTTCGCCAACTCGTCGGGATGCTCGAGAAGCGTCACGATCCCGCGGCTCGTGGCGTTGCGGGTGGTTTCGTTCCCGGCGGCGATGAGCAGCGACAGATAGCCGTGCAACTGCTGCTGGGTCAGCGGCCCGCTGGCCAGTTCGGCCTGGACCAGGCTGGAGATGAGGTCGGCTCCCGGTGCGATGCGCTTCTCGGCGATGAGGTTGTCGAGGTACTCGAAGTACTCGACGCGAAGGCGGCGACGCATGTCGGCACGGGTCTCGCCCGGAAGGGCCCACTCCATCGACGGGGTGTCGAACTGCGAATCGGTCCACCGGTGGATGTCGGCCCAGTCGTCGACGGGTACGCCCATCAGCTCACAGATGGTGGCCAGCGGCAACCCGACAGCGAGGTCGTTCACGACATCGGCCCGACCCTCGGCCAGGAGCTTCGTCTCGAAGCCGTCGACGAAGCGGGCCGCCAATTCTTCGAGTGACCCTGCGATGCGTCGACACTGGGCCGGGGTGAACGAACGGGCAACCAGCAGACGGAACTCGGTGTGGCGAGGATCATCGAAGTAGACCATGTCGAAGGGCTCGGCGGGGTCCCAGCCGTAGCGTTCGTCCCGCTTGGCTTTCACCGTCCACATGCGCTCGTCGTGGTGCTTGGTGGCCAGCCGCAGCCGCCCGCCGCCGTTGACGAACGTGGAGTCGTCGGCGCCGATGGCCTTCACGTCCTCGTAGCGGGTGATGGCCCAGAACGGTTCGATGTCGTCGCGCTCGTACCAGAACACCGGCGCGTGGTCTCGCAGCAGGTCGAACTCGGCCCACGGATAGCCCTCGGTCTCGTACTTGCGTACCGAGTGGATGTCGATGGTGGCCAGGTCGTCGGGCGTGAGGGTCTTCGAGGCGAGGTCGGTCATCGCGGTACTCCCAGATCGATTTCGATACCGCAACCGTACTCGATTAGCTTCTCGATCATCGAAACCAGCGTTCTGTGCAGCGTGACCCACGCCTGACGTGGGAAAGGCTGCACAGAACGCTGGGTGGATCGCGACCGAGAGGACCGAACGATGAAGTTTGGCATGTTGTACGAGCTGCAGATCCCCAAGCCGTGGGACGCCGAGAGCGAACTCCGGTGCATCCAGGAGGCGACCGAGCAGGTGGTGCTGGCCGACGAGATCGGGCTCGACCATGCGTGGGCCGTCGAACACCACTTCCTCGAGGAGTACTCGCACTGCTCGGCGTCCGAGGTGTTCCTGGCGTCGTTGGCGGCCAAGACCAAGCAGATCCGTATCGGTTTCGGCATCCGCCAGGTCATCCCCAACTACAACCATCCGTCGCGCACCGCCGAGGCGGTCGCCATGCTCGACCTGGTCTCGGGCGGACGGGCCGAGTTCGGCATCGGCGAAGGCGCCACCCGCCTCGAACTGCGCGGCTACAACATCGACGCCCGCCGCAAGCAGGCGATCGCCCTCGAAGCGGCCGAGCAGGTGGCCAACATGATGGTCATGGAGCCCTACCCCGGCTTCGAGAGCGAGAACTTCTCGATGCCGTGCCGCAACGTCGTGCCCAAGCCGTTGCAGAAGCCGCACCCGCCGATGTGGATGGCATGCACCAACCGCAAGACCATCGAGATCGCGGCTCGAAACGGTCTGGGCGCGTTGGCCTTCAGCTTCCTCGATCCCGACGACGCCCGGAAGTGGGCCGAGGCCTACTACGACATCATCAAGAGCGAGGAGTGCGTGCCGCTCGGCCACACGGTCAACGCCAACATCGCCATGGTCGCCGGCTTCTCGATCCATCACGACGCCGACGAGGCCCAGCGCCGCGGCATCGATGGCTTCCAGTTCTTCCGCTACGCGGTGAACGCCCTCGTCGCCAACGAGACCCGGCCCGGCCGCAGCCGCCTGTGGGAAGAGTACGAGGAGCTGCGCGGTCCCGACCTGCCGTCATTGGCCGCTCCCGGCATCGGTACCCCCGAGAACTACCGAGAGCTGGTCAGCCAGTTCCAGGACGCCGGTGTCGATCAGATCATCTTCCTCCAACAGGGCGGCAAGAATCGCCACGAGCACATCTGCGAGAGCCTGCAGATCTTCGGCGACGAGGTCCTCCCCCACTTCACCGCCGACAAGGCCGAACGCCAGGCCGCAAAAGACGCCGCCCTGGCGCCGTACATCGAGGCCGCGCTGGCCCGCAAGCAGTACATGAAACCCCTCACCGACGACGAGATTCCCATCGTCCCCCCGTCCCAGGAGCGCGAAGCCTTCTACATCAAGAGCTGACCGGCCGGGCGAGAACCCAGCCATTCTGCAAGGCCCACACCCCGCAGCCCCGTTCTGCAAGCTCTGCGGCCCCCAGGCGGGGGTTCGGGGCTTGCAGAACGAGGGTCAGGGGTCTCCGGCTTGCAGAACACGGTCCGTTGCCGACGGCTCCAGACACGACAAGCGACGAACAACAAGGGGGAACAATGGATTTGCACGGAAAGATCGCACTGGTCACGGGAGGGTCGGGGGACATCGGCGGGGCGATCTGTGACGCACTCGCTGCCGCAGGGGCAGATGTGGCGCTGACCTATGTCGGGAACATCGAGGCGGCCGAGGCATCCGTGGCCCGGGTGACCGCGACTGGGCGTCGGGCGGTGGCCATCCATCTCGACCAGCGGGACGAGGCCTCCATCCTGGCAGCGGCCGCCGAACTGCGGGCCGCATTCGGGGGCTGCGACATCCTGGTCAACAACGCAGCGTGGAACATCGGCATCCCGTTCCCCAACCTGACCGAGCTCGACGCAGCCACCTGGGACCGGGTGCAGGAGACGAACGTGCGAGGCCCGTACCTGTTGGCCCGGGAGCTTCAGCCCGAGCTGGCGGCCGGCGAGGGCGGCCGGATCGTCAACATCGCATCGGTCGGCGGCCTGATGCCGGGTTCGAGCAGCATCGCCTACTCGTGCAGCAAGGCCGCACTCATCCACCTGACCCACTGCCTGGCGGTGGCGATGGCACCGAACGTGTCGGTCAACTGCGTGGCGCCCGGTCTGGTCGAAGGCACCCGCATGGCCAACCGTCTGCCCGAGGCGGTGGCCGACGGAGCCCGCCGTCAAGCTGTGTTGGGCAAGGTCGGCTCCGCGGTCGACATCGCTGCGGCCACCGTCATGTTGTGCCAAGCCGACACCATCTCGGGCCAGACCATCGTCGTCGACGGCGGCATGCCCGGAGCCATGAACTTCGGCTGACCACCGGACACCTGGCACCCCGGCTCAGGCCGGGTCGATCTCGATCTGGCGGACGACCCACCGGTGCTGCGGTTCGAAGCCCAGGGCTCGATACAGGCGCGCCGCTCCAGTGGGATTGTCGCTGTCGACCTCGATCGAGGCGTGGGTGCACCCGGCGGCGTGGAAGGCGTGGAGAGAGTGGGCGATGAGGGCCGACGCAACCCCTCGGCCACGCCAAGCACGGAGCGTCCCGAGGTTGTCGATCCACGCGTCTCGCCGCCCGAGGAGCTCGTCGTCGGATTCGTAGCGACAGTTCAGGCAGTGCGCGACCACCCGATCCTCTCCATCGACCGCAACGAACGACAGGTCGAGGCGCGATCCGTAGCCGTGGAGCCGGCGCTCCCACGACTCGAGAGTCTCGGGCGAGCTGCCCCAATGATCGGCGAAGGCTTCGTCCTTGACCTTACGGATCTCGTCGTCACGACCGCTCGGCCAGGGCAAGATCCGGAGGCCATCTGGCACCTCGGGAACCGGCAGGTCGACGAGCGGACGCAACAACTCGTCCATGTACCGCACCACCGCGAAGCCCTCTGCCCCCAAGAGTTCGTGGGCGGCAGCGTTGCCCTCCATGGCCATCACCCGCAGGTACTTGGGCAGTGATCCGCCGGCGGCACGGAGCTGCTCGGTCCCCCGAGCCCGCGCCCAGCGCAACAGTTCGGTCCCGACGCCGCGGCCGCGGAAGGCGGGGTCGACCTGGCCGAAGAGATAGCAGCGAACCTCCTTGACGTCGCTGGGGAGGAACATGGTGTGGGCGTAACCCACGACCTCGTCGTCCCACCGGGCCACCCGAGTATCGGTGTCCAAGCGGACCGAGTCGTCATCGAGCTCCTCGCTCAACTCGTCGGCTTCGAAGACACGCGGCACCCCGTCGAACGCCTCGGCGCGTCGATGGGCCCGCAGTACGGCGTCGGCGTCCGCTGCCTCGAACGGTCGCAACGTGATCATCGCTGGCATCCCGCGCACCAGTAGGTGGACCGAGCCGTGCGATGGCCGGCGGGTGAGAACAGGATGGCGTTGTCGCAGACCCTGCAGCCCAGCCGATGCCGGCCGTACACGTACGTGGTTCCCGCCGTGCCCCGGGCCGTGGTGACTCGACGATGCCCGATCGTCCGCTCGGACGTGCCGAAACCGGTGACGTTGCCGATCAGCAGCTGTTTGGCGATCGACCACATCGATCGGAGTTCGGCATCGTCGGTCTCAGCCACCGCTTTGAAGGGAGGGAGACCGGCAACGAACAGCGCCTCGCTCTTGTAGACGTTGCCCACGCCGGCGGCGATCTGCTGGTGGAGGAGCGCCTCGGCCAGCACCAACGCCGATCCTCGCGTCCGCGTCCGCTCGACGATCTCGTCCAAGTCGGCCTCGGGCCGGGCCAGGTCGGGGCCGAGCCGGTGGACCGGGCTGGTGTTCGCCGCCACCACATGGGTCTCGATGGTCGGCACCGCGAAGCACACCGCGTATCCGGCCTCGGTCCCCAACAGCACCCGCAGCTTCGGGTTGCGTCGCCACGGCTCGGCGGTACCGGCGTCCGGGCTCGCCTCGAAGGCACGCCACGAGCCGCTCATGCCGAGGTGGGTGTCGAGCACCAGTCCCCGAGCCACCTCGATCGTGAGGTACTTGCCGACGGCCTCCACCCGGGTCACGACATCGCCGACCCGTAGCGGGTGGCCGCGGATCTTGCGGAACCAGACCTCGGTGAGCGGCCGCCCTTCGAGGAGGGGCGCAACCGACGCCTCGGCCGCTCGTAGCGTGTCACCCTCAGGCATCGTCCGAGCCTAGGTGACCAACCGCTCCCAGCCGCCTCGGCTGGGGTTCGGATTGGGAGTGCGTGGGTGCCGAAAACGGCACTCTCACACTCCCGATGCGGGGTTGGTGAGGAGGACGGGGATGTTGCGGGGGCCGCGGACCTGGCCGTTGGCCCACGTCGTCTCCCGACTGGTGTCGAGGGTGAAGGTGGGGAACGCCCGCAGCCATTCCTGGATGGCGACGGTGAGCTCGAGGCGGGCCAGGTTCGAACCGAGGCACCGGTGGATGCCGAGCCCGAAGGCGATGTGCCGGTTCTTCTGGCGGTCGAGTTGGAACTCTTCGGGATCGTCGAAGGCCGCTGGGTCGTGATTGGCGGCGGGGAACGTGAGCAGCATCTGATCGCCGGCGTGCACCGGGCAGCCGGCGACCTCGGTGTCGCCGATAACTTTGCGGCCCATCGTGACGGGCGCGTAGTACCGCAGCACCTCCTCGATGGCGGTCATCCACAACGGGTCGTCGTCGGGCACCGCCACCAACCGGGCCACCTGTTCGGGGTGTTGGGCAAAGTGCCAGAGGCCCGAGCCGATCGAGCTCCAGGTCGTGTCGATGCCGGCCAGGATGAGGAGGCGAACGTAGCCCCACTTGAGTTCTTCGGGAATGGGCTCGCCGTCGATCTCGGCGTGGGCGATCAGGGTGAGCAGGTCGTCGGCCGGTTCTCGGAGGCGTTCGGCCAACTGCTCGTAGACGTAGGCCGACATCTCGGCGTTGAGCTGCACCCGTACGTTGTTGTCGCGCGGCGCCAGCTGGAAGTTGCGGTAGATCCAGTCCCGGAACAGGTCGGCGTCGGATTCGGGAGTGCCCAGCAACCGGCAGATGCCGTGGACCGGAATGTGCTGGGAGTACTGCGCAGCCGCGTCCGCCGTGGCCGAGCCGCCGGCCTGGACGTCGGCGATGAGGTCCCGGCAGTACTGCCGCAGGTCGTCCTCCATCAACGCGATCTTCTTCGGACTGAACGACGGCAGCAGGATGCGTCGGTGCTCGTGATGTTCGGGAGGGTCGGACGTGATGGGCGGGCTTGGCGTCCGGGGGGCATCGGGGCGGGCCACCGACACCCATTCGGAGGAGAAGTTGGCGGTGTCGTGGGCCACCTGTTGCACCGCGTCCATGGTGACCGGCATGAACGCCCGGCCGTAGCGCTCGGTCATCGCCACCGGACACTGCGCCCGCACCTCGTTCCAGATGTCGATGGCGTTCACGCCCCACTGGTCGTCGAGCCAGTCCCAGTCGTTGACCCAGTCGGTGACCGGTCGCGAGGTGTCCGATGCTTCGGTGTAAGCCATGGCCGAAACTACCCCAAGCCCAGGATCGTGACGGTGCCGGCGTCGCCGTTCACCTCGATCAACGAGCCGTTGGGGATGCGTCGGGTGGCGTCGGTGACACTCGGGACGCAAGGGATACCAAGCTCGCGGCTGACGATCATGGCGTGGCTCTGTGGTGCACCGACGTTGACCACCACTCCCCCGGCCGAGACGAACAACGGCGTCCACGACGGGTCGGTGAGCGGAGCGACGAGGATGTCGCCCGGATCGAGCGCGGTGGGGTCGAGCGGGGACATGATCACCCGGGCCCGGCCGACGACGACGCCAGTGCAACCTTGCACCCCCTGTAACACGTCACCCACGGCCGCAACAGCCACGTCGTAGCCACCCTTGCTGGCCCATCCGTCGGCCTCGGGTTGGGTTCCGCCGAAGACGAACGGCTCCTGCAACGACGAGTACAGGTCGTAGAGGGCCCGACGCTCGGCCACGACGGCGCCGAACGACGCGGGATCGGCGAGGAACTGATCGAATTCGTCCTCCTTGATCAGACCGAAGTCGTTGGGTTCGACGAGGTGTCCGGCCGCAGTCATGCGCCGGCCGATGACCATCATCGGCAACCGCGCGCCCTCGTGGATGATCCTGATCGCGTTGGTCTTGGTTCGCTCACGGCCCTGGTTGAACAGCACTGCGGCCTGGCACGCCGCGAGGAACAGGCCCTGGGTGGCGGGATCGCCGGCGAGCATCGCGGCGATCTCGTCACGCGTGCGTTCACGCTCGGCGGCCCGTTCGACATTGCTCGCCGTCGGGTCCGCTTCGTCGGGCGAGAAGCGCATGCGCTCGATGGCGGCCAAGGCCAGCGCGGGTTTGGTCTCCCACGTGTCCATCCGCATCTCCCACTCGTTGGGACCGCGTGCGCCGAACTCTCCGATGAACGCGTCCCATGCCGAACCGAACGCAACCGCGTCCGCATCGCCTTCCGAAGCGGCGGCGCCCGTTCGTTCCAGCACCCCGTCGACCCCCTGGTCGAACGCTGCGGTGAGCGAGGTAGAACCGCGGATGAGGCGACCGATCTTCCACATGGCGTAGCTGGGTGCCGCCGATTCGACGTCGCCCAACCCGGCCTGGAGCTTGAGCACATCGCCTGGCCGGCCGACCGCAGCGCAGATCTGTTCGAGCGCTCCCGGCGGAACCGACGACAGCATCGTGATCCACAGATGCTGCTTGAAGAAGTACCGGAAGCTGTGCACCTTGTCGTCACCGGCCAACATGACCCGTTTGGTGTACGCCCAAAGTTCGTCGTTCGACATCGCCTCGAAATCGGGCCGGCGTGATTGCAGGCCGTCGACCCACTCCTTGTCGGCGTGAACCTCGTCGAGCCGGTCGGTACTCATGACCCAGCCGAGCGTCTCGCCGATCTGGGCGCTGTGGTGCTCGGAGATGTCGCCGTCCATCAGCTCGTAGGGAGGGATCCCCGGTTGGCTGCCGAAGAACAAGCCGTCGATCATGTCGGCCGAAAGGCCCGGGGTGCGCTCGCCGAAGACCCGCCAGACCGAGGCGTTGAGGTAGCAGTAGCCGCCGAAGATCCCGATGACCTCGAAGTCATCGGGATTGAACTCGGCGTGGTCGAACGCTCCGATCTTTTCCCAAGCGTCGCGCCAACCGAGTTCGGCGCCGTCCCACATCATGAGCTGGAAGCTGAGCGGACCGACGGGGTCGGGGAACACCTCACCGACGTTGGCCCGGGTCCACACCGGGAAGCGGCTGCTGGGCTGGCTCGAGACGATCCAAGGAGTGACCGACATGACTTCCTTTGCTGGTCTACTGCGGGGCTGCGCTCACGGATCAGCCTCATGTCTGTGACTTTCGCCACAAGACACTAGCCACCGTCCCTGACCCCCGCAACCCCAAGACCACGCATCGGGAGTGTGTGGGTTCCGAAAACGGCACCCGGGCACTCCCGATGCGGGTTTTGGGGTTGTGCCAGACTGGCGGCATGACGGAACCAATCGCCCGCAACGTGCTGGGCACCGACCTCGAACCGTGCGGCACCGACCCGGTCACCGGCTGGTACCGAGATGGCTGCTGCAATACCGACCCCTCCGACGTCGGCAGCCACACCATCTGCGCGGTGATGACCCAGGAGTTCCTCGACCATCAGGTCAGCATCGGCAACGATCTGGTCACCCCGGCGATGCACTACGGCTTTCCCGGCCTCAAACCCGGCGACCGCTGGTGCGTCACCGCAATGAACTGGCTCCGGGCGCACGGCGACGGCGCCGCGGCCCCTGTCGTGCTGGCATCGACGCACGAGCTGGCCACCCGCATCGTCCCGCTCGACGTCATGAAGCTCTACGCCGTCGATGTGCCCGCCGACCTCTCCGCGCTCGATCTCGGCGAATCCGACGACTGAGCCTCCCGAACGTCGGCACACCCGAGATTCTGCAAGCTCACGCCCCACAGCCCCGTTCTGCAAGACCCATCGCCCCGTGGGGGGTGGCTGGCTGACGGGGCTGCTACTCGCCGTGCTCGGTCTTCCAGGTCTCGCGGTCCTGCAGCAGGATCTCGCGTGACCGGGCTTCGTCCCGCCAGCCGAGGATCTCGACCTCCTTGTTCTCCAACAACTTGTAGGTGTCGAAGAAGTGGCGGATCTCGACCAGGCGGTGGGGTCGGACCTGATCGATCTTGAAGACGTGCGCCTGATGCGGATCGTCGACCGCCACGCAGAGCACCTTGAAGTCGAAGCCGGCCTCGTCCCGCATCTCGAGACCACCGATGGGTCGGGCCCAGACGCGGCAACCGGTGAAGGTGGGTTCGTCGATCAGAAGCAGAGCGTCGGTGTGATCGCCGTCGCCGGCCCGGGTGCCCTCGATGAAGCCGTAGTCGAAGTTGTAATGGACCGCCGAGGCCAGCACCCGATCGAGTCGGAAGACGCCGGCGTCCTCGTCATACTCGTACTTGTTACGGCTGCCGCGGGGAATCTCCACGACGATCTCGACGACGTCGGGATACTGGTCAGATCGATTTGACATAGGCCTGCGAGTCTACGATCCGGCCGGCGCTTCAAGGTCGACCGCCTCGACCCGCGCCGCCAGGAGCAGTCCGAGCTGATCGATCGGGGCCGGTCGATTGATGTGGAAGCCCTGAGCGGTCTGGCACCCGAGCAGCTTGAGGTTCTCGAGGCATGCCTCGCTCTCCACACCCTCGGCGATGGACTGCAGACCGAGCGAATGCACGAGATCGATGATCCCCCGGAGGATGACCCGATCGGTCTCGGAGTCGATGGCCGCCGACACGAACGCCCGGTCGATCTTGATGCCGTGGACCGGCAGGCTTCTCAGTCGGGCAAAGGACGAGTGACCGGTGCCGAAGTCGTCGATCCAGGTCCGGACTCCGATCGCCCGCAGCCGTTCGATGGTCTCGATGGCAGTGTGCTGGTCCTCCATCACCGTGGTCTCGGTGATCTCGACCACCAACCGCGACGAGTCGACGCCGAGGTGCCGCAGTTCGGCCTCGAGCCAGTCGACCAAGTCGGGTTCGTACAGGTTGCGTACCGACAGGTTGACCGAGACGTCGAGGTGGTGGGCGGCCGGCCCCAGTCCGGCAAGATCGGTGAGCGCCTGCCGGATGACCCACCGGGTGAGGTTCTTGATCTGACCGGAGACCTCGGCCAGTTCGATGAACTTGTCGGCCGGAATCAGCCCGCGCTCCGGATGCTGCCACCGCGCCAATGCCTCGGTTCCCACGACCTCGCTCGTCACCAGATCCAACAACGGTTGATGGTGCAGAACCAGCTGGTCGCTGGCGATGGCCACTTCCAGCTCGGTCACCAGCTCGGGCCGGTCGGGGTCGAAGCTGTCGCTGCGGACCTGGTAACGCTCGACCTCGGACTTTCGGCCTTTCGCCAGATACATCGCGACATCGGCGCAGCGCACCAGCTCGGTCGCATTCGAGGAATCGATCGGGCCGCAGGCGATACCGATGCTCGCCCTCGCCCGAAGACGAAGGTCGTCGACGATCACCGGCTTGCTCAGGGCGTCGATCACCCGCCGGCCGGTACGTACCGCAGATTCGGGGGTGCAGTGATCGAGGACCATCGCAAACTCGTCACCGCCCAACCGGGCGACGAGGTCCGAGACACGGGCGCTGCCGTGCAACCGCTCGGCGATGCGGATGAGCAGTTTGTCCCCGATCTCGTGACCAAGGGAATCGTTGATGTCCTTGAAGTCATCGAGATCGATCATCAGAACCGAGACGACGGCGTCAGGCGACGCAGCCAGGCTGGCCTCGAGGCGCTCGACGAAGGCCCGACGGTTCGGCAGGCCGGTGAGTTCATCGCGGCGGGCCTGTTCGTGCAGTCGCTCGGCGGTCTCGACCCGCTCGGTGACGTCCAGGAAGTCGATACTGCAGCTGTCCTCGTCGATGCGACGACCCACCGTCTGATAGGTGCGCCCGTCGGCTCCCTCGACCTCGGTCGTCAACACCGGCCCCTTCGTGCCGAGCTGGAGGACGATGTCCCGGAGCATGATCGCAGCCCGCTGATGCAGATAGAGCGGAGTTCCGACGGCCGACGGGTCGAGCGCAAGGATCCGCTGGGTCGCAGCATTGGCGGCCTCGATGATCGGTGGGCCGTCCTCGTGCCGCAGCAGCATCTGGCCGATCGGCGACGAGGCGACCAGTTGGCCAAACATCAACGCCTCCCGTTCGGCCTCGACTTGCTCGGTCCGGTCGAGCAGCACTCCGGCGGTGAACGCTGACCGCCCAGAACGGTCTGACACTTTGGTGGCGCGAACCTCGATCCAACGCCACGAGCCTCCGGCGTCCTGCAATCGCACGGTTGCGGCGTGCTCGGAGTCGCCTGTCATCATCGCGGCGAAGGTGTGCTGATCGTTCTGATGGACGATCCTCGACCAGAAGTTCGGCTCTTGCCACGATGCCGTCGGGTAGCCGAGCAAGCGTTCAGCCGCAGCGGAAACCGTGAGCCCACCCGAGCCGTCGCCGGTGTCTTCCCAGACAATGGCGTCGATGCGCTCGGCGATGAGGTGCTCGCGTTCGCTGGACCGTCGGGCCCCCATGTTGAGTCGCACGGTTCGAATGATGAAGATGGTGCCCAGCATGGCGAAGGCGGCGACGGCTGACGAAAGCGTCACGTCGTCACGAGTGGCGGCGCGAACGATGACTGCCGTGATGGCGAGGGCGCCCGTGGCGATGGCGGGCACCGGCCGGAAGGTGGCTACCCACCCCAGCATCGCGACGGCCACCACGAAGACGACGAGGTGCGGGAGCCCGGCGAGCGCCAGCCCGATCAGGAACACGGCGTCGGCGACCGCCAGGACGGCACCGAAGCGAGGACGCCGCCGAGTCAGCACGTTGCTCGCCAACTGACTGGTGGCCAACACGGCCAGAAGCGCCGAGTTGGTGAAGTCGTCGCCCGCGGCCACAGCCATCAGGAGACCAGCGATGACGACGATGTGGCGCAAGGTCCACATGATCTGGCACAGCTGCTGCTGACGGGCCTCGTCCTGTGCACCCTCTCGAACTCCGTCGCGGCGCAGCGTTCCCCTCAGGCGGCTGGCGATCGCAACGGTCGGGATACTCACGTGTGCATTCTCGGCAGGCGACCCCCGGTTCTTGATGAGTCCGGGCTGGGGTATCTACCTTGTCGACAGGGCCAGAGGGCCTACCGCAGGCATCGTCGCTGCGCCTGGGGCAGGATTGGCCGACGCAAACGCTTGGAGGGCTGCGATGTCGGTGCCAACGAAAGCCAAATGGGAGCCGCCGGGACCCGGGTCCTGGGTCTGTGAACGGTCGCACGGCTCGCCCGGGCGGACCCCCGTCTACCAGCGCATCTCTACGGAACACACCGGTCCGACCTACCGAAAGGTGTTCGCCGACTACGGCGGCGCGATCGACACGCTCGACTTCCGCTGGGTGAACGGGGCCATGTTCCGCCGCCTGGTGCCGCTGGTCGGTGCCAACCGCGACACGGGCAAGGTGCCGCCGAACGCCGTCCTCTGGCTGGTCACCCGCCTGCACCCCGAGTTCCGCCGACGGGAGAAGCAGGCGAATCGGACCATGAACGATCGCACGTTCCTCGGTCCGATCCGGGCATGGAATGGCGGCGAGCGCGACCGTTGGCGGGCCGAGAACCTGGCCTTCCAGGCAGTCGCCCTGGCCGATCTGACCGACTCGGGACTTGCCGATCACCTCGACGAGCTCGACCGACACCTGGTCGCCGGCTGGTGCCGCCACCACCAACTGCACGGCAGTGACCTCGGTCCCATCGGCGACCTCCTCGCCCACGCCAAGGGGTGGGGCCTCGACCTCACGACGGTCATGGGCCTGCTGCGCGGGGCATCGCCGGCCACCGTCGAAGTCGCGACTCACGGCCGGGCCATCGCCGCCGCACTGAAGGACGGCGGAGTCGACCCGACGGCGGTGACCTCGATCGAGGAAATTCGAGCCGTGCCCGCTGCGGGCGCCGCCCTCGACGAGTACCTCGAAGAGTTCGGTTGCCGCCTCGTCTCCAACTACGACATCGACGGACTCACCCTGAACGAGGTCCCGGGGGCAGTCTGCGCGCTGGTTCGCAGGGCCGGTCAGCAGGCGGATGATCCAGCCGAGTCCGACGATCAGGCCCGGGCGGAGGTGGCCGACAGCGAGGCCGAATTGCGGTCGCAATGCCCCGACCCGGCGGCGTTCGACGATCTCCTGGCGACCGCTCGAGAGGCATACGGAGTCCGGGACGACAATGGTCCGATGACGTGGGAGTGGCCGGCAGGTTTGGCCCGTCGCGCCTACGTCGAAGCCGGACGTCGGCTGGTCGACAGCCAGAAGATCGACGTTTCCGATCACGTCTTCGAGCTCGATCTTCCCGAGGTCGCCGCGTTGCTGCGTGACGCGACCGACGGGCCCGATCAGGGCCTCATCGACCCCGACGCCGTGCGTCGCCGGGCCGAGCTCCGGGCCTGGCAGGCGACGCTCGATCCCCCTGACATCCTTGGCCCCCGGGCGGCCGAGCCCGATCTGTCGCCGTTACCGCCCGGCATCCGGCGCACCATGGGCCTCATCGTCGCCGCCGTCACCATGCTCGACCCGGACCCGGCCCGACACGCCGTTCGGCTGCAGGGTTTGGGCATCGGCAAACGTGTCTACGTCGGCCGGGCCCGCGTGGCCACCGAGCCGAACCAGGCGTTCCAGGAGATGGAGCCGGGCGATGTCCTCGTCGTTCCTTGGACCGCCCCGTCCTACAACGCCGTGCTTGCCATCGCCGGGGCGGTGGTGGTCGAGCAAGGCGGCCTGCTGTGTCACGCCGCGGTCATGGCCCGAGAGCTGGACATCCCCGCCGTGGTCGGCTGCGTCGAAGCCATGTCCGCCATCACCTCAGGTGACCTGGTCGAAGTCGACCCGACCACCGGCACGGTCCGCATCGTCCCTGACCTGAACCCTGACCCCGCCTGAGCCACTCGGGGCTTCGCTGTCATCGACCGCCGCGGTAAGCTCGCCCTACGTTGGGCTGGGACCCACCGCGACAGTGGACTCTCCGTCGCTCGCTGAGCGACCACGAGTTCACTCTCTGGCCAGAAGCGAACCGGGGAGAACGAGATGGCATTGCGGAGCATTCAGCGGACCGACCGTGACGAGGTCGTGGCGAAGCGAGGCGCGGTGGCCGCAACCCGACGAGCCCAGGCCGAGGCCGGGCTCGCCTGCCTGCAGGAGGGTGGGTCGGCCGTCGACGCTGCGGTATGCGTCGGCTTCATGGCTGCGGTGATGGAACCGATGGAGACCTGCCTCGGTGCCGCCGGGTTCTTCCTCGTCTGGGACCCGGCGACGGGCAAGCCGGTGATCTTCGAGTTCCCGCCCCGCGCGCCGGCCGCAGCAACGGCCGACATGTTCGAGGTGGTCGACGGCGACACCCGCAAGATGAGCCTCACGGTCTTCGCGGTGAAGGACGACGAGAACTCGTGCGGAGAGCGGGCAGCCGCCGTGCCCGGCTTGGTGGCAGCGCTGGTCGCCGCCCACAAGCGCTTCGGCCGACTACCCCTGAGCCGGGTAATGGGACCCGCGATCGCCGTCGCCGACGACGGTTTCGATGCCGACTATTACTACTGCTGGACGACCGCCGCCTACCTGCCGTACCTGCAGCGCCACCCTCGCTCGTTGGCCACGTTCACCGACAACGGCCGGGTTCCTGCGGCCGACCCGAACATGAAGATCAGGCAGCGAGCACTGGCCGACACGCTCCGCCAGATCGCCCGGGACGGCGGCGAGTCGTTCTACCGGGGCGACATCGCCGAGTCGATGATCGCCGACATCACCCGAGGTGGCGGCATCATGACCCGCGACGACCTCGCCAGCTACCGGGTCAACGTGACCGAGGGCCTCACCCGCAGGTACCGCGGCGTCGACATCGTCGTGCCCACCGCGCCCGGTGGACACTGGACCGAGCTGCAGATTCTCAACACGCTCGGCAAGTTCGACCTGAAGGCCATGGGCCACAACAGCACGGAGGCGCTGCACACGCTGATCGAAGCGTCACGCCACGCGTTTGCCGACCGGTACTACCACCTCGGCGATCCCGACTTCGAACCGGTGCCGGTCGAGGGCTTGCTGTCCGACGACTACGCGCAGCAGACCGCAGGACGAATCGTCGCGGGACAGGCGTCGATGGAAACACCGGGCGACGCCGAGCCGTGGTCGCATTTCGCGTTCGAAGCGGTCAACGATCCGTGGCCCTTCGACCCGTCGGGCCCGCTGGCACCCAAGCGGTTCGCTTCGGTTGCGCCCGCCCACTCCCCCGGTTCGGGCACCACGCACTTCTGCGCGGTCGACGAGGACCGCATGCTCGTCTCGTGCACCCACACGGCAGCCCACGCGTTCGGGGCCAAGTTCCTGCCCGAGACCGGAGTGCTCTTCAACGCCGGCATGAACTGGTTCACCGCGGCGCCCGGGGCCGCCAACTCGATCGCCGGTGGGAAGCGGCCGGTGGTGAACATGGGCCCGGTGCTGGCGTTGCGTGACGGCAAGCCGTACCTGGCGCTCGGTGCGCCCGGTGGTCGGCACATCATCGGCGCCGTCGTCCAGATCCTGTCGAATGTCATCGACTTCGGTCTGTCGATGCAGCCTGCGTGCTCGGTGGCCCGCACCGATTCGTCCAGCCGGGTGACCCGCGTCGACGACCGCATCGACGGCGCTGTCCTCGACGAGTTGGCCGCCATGGGTCACCGGCTCGAGATGGTCAATGAGGAGGCGAACTCGACCGGGTACGAGTTCGCCCACCCCACCGCCATCGAGGTCTGCGACGACGGCACCGTCCGCTGCGGGGTCGACGCCTTCCGAAAAATGGAGGCCGTCGGCTGGTAGCCGGTCCGGTCGGGCGGGGTCAGCCCTCTCGACCTCAGCCCATCGTGGTCACGTGGTAGGGCTCGGCGACGAGGACCACGCGGGTCGGGGCGTCCGGCGGCGTCATCGGGCCGCGGCCGTAGCGCTCGGCCAGCGCCGAGTACTGCGCTCCGGTCGGGTCGTCCTCGATGCTCGTGACCGTCGCCCGCACCTCGAGGTACCTGGTGGGGTTGTCGGGGTCGATGACGCTGATGGAGAGGTGCGGGTTCTCCTGCAGCTGGCGGAACTTGCGCCGGGTGTTGGTGTGGGTGAACCGCAGGTTGGTGCCGTCCCACACGAACCACATGGGGTTCGACTGGGGCCGCCCGGCCTTGCTGACGGTGGCGAGGTGGCAGTAGAGCGGGCGCTCCAACAAATCACGGTGGCTCTCGGGGATCTCGATCATGGCCATACGGTAGTCTCCGCGCATGTCCAGCTCCCTTGTCGCTGACACGGTCTTGTCCCAGTACCAGCGTGATGGGTACGTGCTGCTGCCGTCGTTCCTGTCCGACGACTGGCTTGCTCGCCTGCGGGCCGCGGCTGCCGAGTACGTCGAGAAGAGCCGGGAGATCGTTGCGTCGACTCGGCTGATCGACGTCGAACCGGGGCACACCGCCGAGCGGCCGCGGTTGCGTCGCCTGGTGTCGCCGGTCGACGTGCATCCCGACTTCTACGAGCTGGCCATCTCGGGACCGATCGCCCAGCTGGCCTGTGAACTGCTCGGCGGGGCGGCCCGGTTCCATCACTCGAAGCTCAACTACAAGTGGGCCGACGGAGGCGAGGAGGTGCAGTGGCATCAGGACATCCAGTTCTGGCCCCACACCGACTTCTCGCCGCTGACCATCGGGGTCTACCTCGAGGACGTCGACGACGAGATGGGCCCGATGGGTGTGCTGCCCGGATCACAAAACGGTCCGTTGTACGACCTCTACGATGACGGTGGCACGTGGGCCGGCGCCATGCGATCCGGGGACATCGACGCGCTCGGCCTCGACTCCGGCGACGCTGCGCTCTCATGGCTGCAGGGTCCGGCCGGTTCGGTCACCGTGCACAACTGCTGCATCGTCCACGGTTCTCGACCGAATCAGTCCGATCGTGGTCGGCCGTTGCTGCTGCAGACCTACAGCGCCATCGACTCCTACCCGATCGCCCACATCGGGGCCAACGGCGTGACCGGCAAGGTCAGCGGCACCGTCATCGGATCGGCCTCCTCGCAAAACATCACCGTCGCCGGCCGCGCCATGCACGGAGCCCCCGACTGGTCCACCGCCGGCGGCCCACCCACCATCTTCGGCTCCCAACAAGCCGCCGGTTGAGCCGGTACTTCGCCGCACCGTTCTGCCCGCAACCCACCGTTCTGCAGTACTGGCACCGGGGTTTCGCCGGCCCGTGTACTGCAGAACGCCCTGGATTCGCCGGTCGTGTACTGCAGAACGGTAGGGCCTCGGTCAGTCCCGGTCGTGGTGGCAGACGGCTTCGAGCAGGAAGCCCGAGGGGTCGAGCCAGAAGGTGGCGAAGTAGGGCTGCGGGTACTGCGGGAAGACCTGGGGTTCGTGGACGATCTCCGATCCGAGCGAACGCGACCTTGTCCCGCACGGCCTGCACGTCGCCTCGCGTTCGGACGATGAACGCAAGGTGCTGCAGGCCGGTGGAGTGGTGCGTGTATCCGTCGGCGGTTCCTTGCTGCTCGGGATAGAAGAACAAGAAGGTGCCCGGCTTGCCTCCGACCGGTCGGTAGGCGAACTCGTCAGCGTGATCGAGGAACGACTCGAAACCGAGGAGGTCCATGATCTGCCCGTAGTACTGCCGGGACGCTTCCAGGTCCCGAACGTTCAACCCAAGATGACCGAGCGGCATAGCACGATGCTAGACCTCCGGGCCCCAACCTCTCGGGGACCGACCCTTCGAAGCTTGGCGTGGGGCGCCGTGGGTTCAGTCAGGTGCGTCCTGGGGCGATTCAGGACCTCCTGAACCGGTCGACGACGAACGGGCCGAACGGCGGTTGCTGCCGAGGAGGAACCAACCGCCGCCGATCAACATGGCGGCTACCAGAAGCTGGACGGCCAGGCCGCCACCGGTGAACGCGAGACTGCCGATGGTGATGGCCGAGGTACGAGGTCGCGCGATGCCGAAGGCAACGTTGGTCATCTGCTGACCGGCCGACAAGGTCAGCGGCGTGGCTCCATTGACCGTGGCGTCGGGATCCGAGACGAAGATGACACCCACAGGGAGGGTCGACTCGACCACCCGGACACCGTAGGTGCCGGGCAGCAGATGGTCGAACCGGTAGTCGCCGCTGGCGTTGGTCGTCGTCGTCGAGACCACGGTTCCTGCGGCATCGAGCAGCTCGACTCGCACTCCGCCGACGCCGGCCTCACCGGAGTCCTGCACGCCGTCACGGTCCTTGTCGTCCCACACCCGTCCGCTGATCGAACCGGTGGGGGCGAAGCCGTGCTGGGTGGTGGCGGTCCCACCGTCAGGTACGACCACCGTCACTGCAGCGGGCGTGCTCCCGCCATGGCCAACGGGCACCGTCGATTGCCGGACGGACGACGTGTACGTACCGGCCGGCACGTTCGGCAATGCCCAGCGACCATCGGCGCCGGCCATCACGGGAATCTCGACCGGGCCCGAAGGGCTGGTCCAGACCACGACGACGGTGACACCGGGGATTCCGGTCTCGCCGGCGTCCAGGACGCCGTCGTTGTCGAGGTCGAAGTAGACGATCCCGTCGAGGGTTGCGTTCCCGTTGGCGCCGAAGTCGACGTCCAGCTCGGTGGTGTCGGGGTCGAGGACCACCGACGTCGACGACAGGGTGCCGCCGTCGAGGTCGGTCGATGGGGCGACACCGCTCGGCAGGTCGGCCGGGTCGTAGCTGACGGTGGTGTTACCCGGAGGCAGACCTTCGACCAGGTAGTTCCCGTTCGCGTCCGTCGTGACCACGACCATGAGGTCATCGGCGGTACCGGGGACGCCGTCGGAGCCGGGCGAGGCCACCGTGAGGTCGATGCCCGGAAGGCCGGGCTCGTTGGCGTCCTTCGTCCCGTCGCCATCGACGTCGAGCCACAACAGGTCACCGACTCCCGATGACCCGTTGTAGCCGAAGTTCTGGCCGAGCTCGGCTTCGCCTGCCGCCAGTGTGACCAAGGAGGCCGAGTCGTCGGCCCCGTCTGGATCGCTGGTCGGATTGACGCCGACGGGCAGGTCGGTGAGAACAATCGAGAACTCACCGGCCGGGAGCCGGTCAAAGAGGTAGCTACCGTCGTCGGCCACCTGGGTCACGAAGACCAGGTTGTCACCGACCGTCGACAGATCGCCGTCAGAGCCGGCCCACGTCAACGTGACCGTCACGCCTTCGAGACCAGGCTCACCGGCGTCGACGGTACCGTCACCGTCGAGGTCGAGCCAGACGGTGTCGCCGATTCGTCCGGTGCTGGTGAACCCGAAGTCCTGGTCGAGGTCCTCGTAGGCAACACCGCCCGAGACGAGGGAGACCTCGGTGTAGCCGTCGGCCGTCGTGGTTCCGTCGGGCGCCGGCGGTCCGCTGTCGGGATCGACGCTCGACGTCAGCCCGCTCGGGATACCGCTCACGACGTCGACCGAATAGGTACCGTCGGGCAAGCCGTCAGCCGAGTACAGGCCGTCGGCGTCAGTGGGCTGTGTGGGGATGACGATGTCGTCGATACCGCCGGCGACGCCGTCAGGTCCGAACCAGGTGACGACGACGTCGACGCCGGCCAGCCGTGGCTCGGGCCTGGCTCCCGCAATGCCATCGTCGATGCCGTCACCGTTGACGTCCCACCAGATGGTGTCGCCGAGGCGATTCAGGCCCTGGTAGCCGAAGTCCTGATCGAGATCGGATGCGCCACCGGTCAGCGTCAGATCGGCTTGATCGGCGGTTCCACCATCGGGGTCGCCCGTGTTCTCAGCGGCCACAGCGATGCCGCCGGAGACGACGACCCGGTAGTCGCCGTCGGGGAGGCCACCGAAGAGATAGGTGCCGTTGGCCGCAGTGACGGTGGTGAACGACTCGTCGTCGGCGGTACCGAGGGCACCGTCGACTCCTGCCCAGATCAGGCTGACCGGCTGCGCGGGCACGCCCGGTTCGCCGGGATCCTGCGCGCCATCGCCATCGAGGTCGAGGTAGATCGTGTCGCCGATGGCGCCGTCTCCCCGGTACCCGAAGTCGACGTCTCGGACGACCGCGTTGTCGGTCAGGGTGACGGGCGACGAGCCGTTCAGGTCGCCGTCGCGGTCGAAGGTATTGCCCATTCCGGCGGGAAGCGTCGAGTCGTCGATGTCGACCAGGAAGAGCCCGGCCGATAGGCCATCGAACGTGTAGAGGCCGTCCGCGCCGGTCGTCGTGGCGAAGACTTCGTCATCGGCGTTGGCGAACACGCCATCAGGTCCGGCCCAGGTGAGTGACACGTCGACGCTGCCGATTCCCGGCTCACCGGCATCCTGGAATCCGTCGCCGTCACGATCGAACCAAACGAAATCGCCGATCGATGCTCCGCCCAGATAGCCGAAGTCGACGTCGCTCTTGGTCTCTGAAGCGCCGAGGGTTCCGACCCAGGTGTGGTCAGGGGCGACGGTGCCGTCGTCGAGGTCGAAGCTAGCGTCGAGGCCCGACGGCAGGTCGGCGACGTCGACCACGACTCGGTACTCGCCGGCGGGCAGGCCGATGAAGCCGTATCCGCCGTCGATGTCGGTGGTCGTGATGAAGGTCACGTTGTCGGCTGTTGCCAAGTCGCCGTCGGGTCCGGCCCAGATCAGGGTCACGTCGACGCCGGAGAGCCCGGGCTCGGCGGGATCCTGGATGCCGTCACCGTCACGGTCGAGCCACACGAAGTCGCCGAGCGACGAGGACCCGGCGTAGCCGAAGTCCTGGTCGAGGTCCTGCGTCGTCAGGGTGAGGGTCGAGGTGCTGTCGTTGCCGCCATCGGCGTCCGCCGTTGCGGTGAAGCCGCCGGGCAGGCCGCTGGTGATGGTCACGTCGAAGTCGCCGCTTGGCAGATCCTGGAAGAGGTAGCTGCCGTCAGCGGCGGTGGTGGCCGTGAACGTCAGGCCGTTGGGCCCGATCACCGTCACCACGACACCAGGGATGCCCGGCTCGCCCGCGTCCTGGATGCCGTCACGGTCGAGGTCCCACCAGACTCGATCGCCGAGCAACGAGTCGGCGTCGTATCCGAAGTCGAGGTCGAGCCGCTCGCCACCGTCGGCGAGGACGAGGTCCGCCGTCGAATCGGCACCACCGTCAGGATCGGCGCTGTTGTCGACCCCTTCCGGTACGCCGCCGACCACGACGACGGTGAAGGAGCCGGCCGGAAGGTTCTCGAACAGGTACTGTCCGCTGCCGTCGGTCACAGCGGAGAACGTTGCGGTCTCTCCGTTGGCTCCGATGAACGTCAGTTCCACGGTGACGCCCGACAGGCCCGGCTCGGAGGGACCCTGCGTTCCGTCACCGTTCTGATCGAGGAACACGGCGTCGCCGATGCTCCCCGTACCAGCGAATCCGAAGTCCTGATCGGTCACGGCTTCGCCGATGCTCAGGGACACCGACGTCTGCGCGTCCTCGGTCCCGTCAGGATCGAACACGTTGTCGTACGAAGCATCGATCGTGGACGTGTCGACCGCGAGGTCGAACGAGCCTGCGGGCAGATTCGGGAAGAGATACTGCCCGAGCGCGTCGGTGGTGTCGGTGTAGACCACGTCGTCGCCGCCGCCGAGTACCCCGCCCGGGCCGAACCAGGTGAGCTCGACGACGACGCCGGGGACACCGGGCTCGACGCCGTTGAGCGCTCCGTTCACGTCCTGATCGACCCAGACCGTGTCACCGATCGAGCCGGTGCCGGTGAAACCGAAGTCGACATCACGCTTGATTGCGTTCTCCGACAGGGCTCCGGCCCACTGCCCGTTCGGCGAGGTCAGCCCACCATCGAGATCGAAGCTCGGAGACAGGCCGAGCGAGCTGAGGTCCGGGTCGGCAGTGTCGACCGTGACCAGGTACTGGCCGCCAGGAAGCAGGTCGACCAGATAGTTGCCGGCTGCGTCGGTCGAGGTCACGAAGGTCTCGTCGTCCCCACCGCCGACGGCACCATCGACACCGAGGTAGGTCACGGTGACCGTCACGTCGGCCAGCGCAGGCTCGCCGACGTCGACCGCGCCGTCGTCATCGATGTCGTACCAGAGGTGATCGCCGATCGAGGCGAGGTCCAACTCGATCTGGACGAGGTCGGCGGTGACGTTGTCGTACTCGACGTAGTCCCGGGTCGGTTCGGCCAGCCGGTCGGCGGCCGACATGCCGAAGTACGAGGGCACGTCGGCCGTGTTGTCGAGCTCGAATCCGGCGACCTCGTCGGCGACCACGATGGAGGCCGGAACGGTCAGCTCGTAGGTGATGATCACCGAATCACCCGGAGCGATGGGTCCGGCGATGGCCCACGACAGCGTCCCGTCGGTCGGGTCGCTGTCCACCACGATGCCGGCGCCGGTGTCGGTGAACCCAGTCAGCCTGGCATCGGGCGTGTCGGTGACCGTGACGTCGAAGGCGTCGGAGGTGCCGGTGTTGGTGACGGTGAGCGAGAACTCGAGGACGTCCCCCGGCTTGGCCCGTCGGAGATCAGTGTCGCCGACCTGACCGACGACGTCCTTGTCGACGGTCAGCGCGGGTTCGACGACGTCGACCTGGGCGGTAGCCGCCGCGGTCGACCGGTCGAAGGAGCCGGCCGAGGGCACCGACGATGGGACGCCGACGATTCGGTCGACCTGATTGAAGTGCGTCACCGCCGAGTTGACGAGCGCGTCGCCGTCGCCGACTGTGGTGTCGGCGTAGGCGGTGTAGATGATGGTGACGGTTCGATCGCTGGCGGAACCGGGGACCAAGTCGCCGAGGAAGAAGCCGATCGTGCCGGTGGAGCCGGGGGCGCTGAGCGGCGTGATGGTCACCGCAGGAGCACAGGCAGTGCAGGTGGCGCTGACGACTCCCTCGAACACCATGCCTGCGGGGAGTGTGTCGAGCACGGTGGTGTCGTAGCCCAGCACTCGCTCGGGAATGACCACGTCGACGGTGTAGGTGACGGTTTCACCGATGGTCACGTGTGACGGAGTGGCCGACTTGGCGGTGGTCATCTGCGGACCGGTCAGGGTCACCGATGCGTCATCCTCGTACCCCGCTGCGCCCGCTGCGGCCGCTGTGGCCGCGGTGCGTTCGCCCGCCGTCGATCCCGCGATCGAGCTGGCAGTGCCCGTGACGGTGTTGGTCAACGACGATGCCCCGGCAAGGAAGCTGGCGATCTCGGTCGGGTAGGTCAGGGCGGAACTGCCACCCGGAGCGATGGACGCGATGGTCCACGTGATGGTGCGAGTGTCGAGGTCCCAGAGGCCGCCACCGGGGAGGGTTGCGCCGTCGGCCGCCGGGTCACCGGCACTATCGATGGGGATGATGTCGGCCGGGACGATGTCGGTGACGACGATGTCATGAGCAGTGCTCACGTTCGTGCCGGTGGGGTTGCTGACCCTGACCGTGAAGATCACCGGCTCCTGGCCGGGTACGACCTGACCGTCGGTGTCATCGTGGGTCTTGGCGACCGTGAGGTTCGGTTCGACGATCTGGGTCGAGGTGTTGGCCGACAGGCTGCCGCCCGTCCAGGTGAGGCCGACCGTGTTGCCGACCGACGACGGCCGGACGTTTGCCGCTTCGTCGTCGATGGTGACGTCGAAGCTGACGACCAGCGTGTCATCGCCGCTCGATGCTGCGTTCACGTAGCTCGTGGGCAAGGTGACCGTCACGCTGTTTCCTGCGGTGGACGTGACGAACCCACCGGGAAGCGCCCCGCCGTTGAGGGTGAACGTGGGCGTTCCGCTCAAGGTCTGTTGCGTGCCAAGCGGGTCGCTGAGTACAAGGTTCGGTGTCGTCGTCCCTTCGGGGATCACTGCGGTCACGGTGTAGGTGACGGTCTCGCCGATCGTGGCCTGATCGAGCGCGACGTTGCCCGCTTCGGTGATCGAGGTCGTCCGTGTCTTGGCCAGCGTGGGATTGGCCACATTAATGGTGGCGCTGGCCGAAGCAGGCCCGGTGTTGGGCGTGAGCGTCGGGTCGATATTGCCCGAGGGCACCAGGGTGAACGGCGTGCCGGTGTTGGTCGCGCCGTTGTAGCCACGCACGCCGGCGGTGTTCACCAGCGCCGTGCCCGGGGCGAAGGTTCCGGGGACGAGCAGCTGGTAGGTCAGATTCTGCGTGGCTCCGGCAGCGATGGACAGGCCATCCCACTGGATCCAACCGTTCGCAACGTCACAGACGCCCGCGCCCAGCGAGGCCGGGACGATGTCGGCGCAAGCGATGCCGGTCGGCAAGACGTCACGAACCGAGACAGCAGAGGCCGCGAGCCCGCCCGTGTTGGGGACCGTCACGGTGTAGTCGACGACATCGCCGCCGTTGACCGTTGTGGGGTTCGCCGATTTGGTCAACGTCAGCTCGGGCTCGACGTAGTCGGCGTCGGCCAGATCGCGCAGCTGGAACACGCCGCTACCGGTGTTCGCATACCGAACCTTCATGAGGTTCGACAGGATGTCGCCACTGGCCTGCGTCGTCGGGTCGGAGATCACCGTCGAGATCACGACCTGGAAGCGTTCGCCAGCGTTGGCGACATCTCCCAGATCCCAGGTCAGCACCGGGCTGGCGTCGGTGAACGCGGTCGGCGCAAGGACGATGGTGTTGGCCGGCGTCGCCTGATGGCTCTCGTAGGTGAAGCCCGCAGGCAGGAAGTCGCGAACAATGGCGTCGAGGTAATCGAGGTTGATCGGGTAGTCGACGGTCAGACGCCAGCACACCCGGTCGCCCGGCCGATAGGTACCGGCGGCAAGACCGTCGGAGAAGGTCATGCTGGTGCCGTCGCCGCAGGTCAGCACGCCGCCGACGGGGTCCGAGACCTCTTTCAGGATCGTCGGCCCACCCGCTTCCTGGCTGGCGGACGATTCGTCCGGGATCGTCGACGTCGACGTCGCGCCAGTGTTGTCGGTAATGATGGTGGCGTCGGTGGTGAGCGACGTGGTGTTGGTCCACCCATCGTTGGCCGCAACCGGGCCGGCGCCCCGATAGGCGGTTCGTACCACGGTGTCGATGGTGATGGTGGCGGTCTCACTTGGCGACGTGAAGCCGGGAAGATTCCAGGTCAGGAGGAGGGTGCCGTCGGGCTGCACCACCCCGCCGCTCGGCGAGGCGGTTGGGGTCGCGGTGACGAGGTCGAGCGACGAGGGCAGGGTGTCGGTGACGGTGATGGCTCCCGTGGAGAGGGCGTACTCGCTCGATTCGACGAAGAGGGTCCAGATCGATGGCGTCGATTGGGTCACGTTCTCGATGTCGACCGATTTGTGGATCGAGACGTCTTCGGCCGAGACCTGATACGAGCCTCGATCGGTGTAACCGGTGCCAGCAGTCGTGCCCTGAGCGACCGCCAGATTGACCAGCGACTGTTCGTCGCTGGTCACGGCGCCGGTGTTGTTGTCGAGGTTGGCGGTGGGGTCGGTGAGCGTCGCCTGGACGTTCTGGCGCAGCGGAATGGCTGCGATGTAGTCGATCTCGAAGTCCGCACCGGCTGCGAGGCTCGAGCTTCCGAGCGCCGCGCTCAGCGCGGCCGAGTTCCACTCGACCCGGGTGTAGACCGCGTTGGGAAGGACACCGGCGCCGTCGGGGTCGGTGGTCACCGTCGTCACCGAGGTGGGCGTGGGGCACGGGTTCGCCATGGTGGGCGCGTTGCCGGGGTTGATCGGTCCCGAGCCGGGGTATTCCTCGCCGACGGTCGTGTTGTCGGTCGTGCCGCACCCGAGGAACTCGAGCCCGGCCGAGAGGTAGTCGACGACCGAGAACCCGGTCGAGCCGACCACAGGGTTGTTCTCGACTCGGATGGTGTAGACGGTCTGGTGGTCGTGGACGCCTCGAAGCAGCTCGTCCTCGGTGTTCGGCGAGCGCTTCGTCACCTCGAACGGGGTGAGCTCGGTTTGATCGGACGCCGCGTCGTTGCCGGTGAACGAGCCAGGGACCACCGTTCCGGTGCCGTCGAAGGCGGGCAGCAGACGGGGGTTGCTGTTGACGTAGGCGTTCGCGCTGTTGACGACGTCGTCACCGATCGAGAACTCCGATGGGTCGATGCTGACCTCGTAGGAAACCGTCACCGAGGTCCCGGTCAGCAGGTCGGCAACGTTCTGCCAGACCACGCGGGTACGCCCGTCGGGAAGGGTGACGGTGGAGGTCGGCGCCGGTGTCGAGCCGGCCACGGTCGCGCCCACAGGGAGCGTGTCGGAGAAGCTCAGGTTGTAGCCGTCGGGCCCGCCGGGGTTGGTCGCAGTGAGCGTCACCGGGATGGGGGCGCCGTACAACGCCTCGGTCGGCATGTCCTTGGACAGCGCGACGTCGGGTGTGCCGGCGGCTTGGGCCGAAGGTGTCCCGGGAACGATGGAAAGAGTCAACGATGTCGCCACAAGTGAACTTGCAAGGACAACTCGCCGGAGGCGCGAGAAGTTCATACGTGGCGTATCGGCGCGATAGTCGCTCACATTAGGCAACGTCGCCTAATTCTCCAAAGGACGTTCGCTCGCCGTTCTGCAGTACCGGCTCCGGGGTTTCGTCGGTCGGTGTACTGCAGTTTGCGTGGAGGGTGGCCGCGGCCGAGCGGTCGGCCGGGGGGGGTGTCAGGAGTCGTTGGGCCAGAGGGCGGTTTCGGGGTGGAATTGGCTCCAGGCGAACCAGAACGCCTCATGCGCTGCGACCTCGGCGCCGTCGACGAACGCGAGGTACCCACCACCGTCAGCGGTGAGCGTGACCCCTTCGAACTCGATGACATCGCCCGCTACGGTGGCTGCGTCGGCGGCAGCGCGGTCGAAGGCAATCGGGCGACCGTCGGCAAGCACGACGCCGACGACCGGGGCCTGCACGCCGAGCCGCGGGTCGATCTCTCCGATCGGGAAGATCGGGCCGTCATCGTCGCGCCCGCCCAACGGGTCGTCGTCGTAGGTTCGGCCGAGGCCGCCATCCTCGGCGACGATCGTCGTGTTCGGGTGCGCCGCCTTCCATTCGCCCCACGTGCTGATGGCGACCGAATTCTGCTCGAGCACGACGCCGGCGTCGAGCAGTACACCGCTGACCGCCGTGCCGGTGAACGTGTCGAACGCCGAGGTCGTGAGGAGGTCGTACATCACCTTGTTCGATCGGCTCAGTAGGCCCGACGTCCGCAAAACCGGAGGTTCGACGCCAGCGGGCACGGCGTCGGTGTAGAACGCCTGGGCCGAACCGCACAGCGTGCAATAGGGAATGCCGAATCGGCGGCCGCCGATCGTGATGTTGACCATCTCGTGGACTTCCATCATGTTCTTCGGAAAGGCCACCGCTGCATCGCCTTCGGTCACTCCGAAGATGATGGACTCGTCGTCGTACCAGTCCCCCTCGTCGGCCGGAACGAGTGGAGGGTCATCGAGCGCGGGAATGCAGCCCCGAGCGCAGTCCTCCTTGTCGCCGAGTGGTCGGTCGTCGATCAGCACGCCACCCCAGCTCAGCCAGCGCCAGTCGATCGTCGCGTCGGGATCATCGAAGATCGGCGCCCATCGCGCCTCGATGAGTGTGAACAGTTCCGCCTTCAGCCGGCGGTAGTCCGGAGGTGCGGGCAGGTCCCAGGCGATGAGGTGATCGGTGGTTGCATGCCACGGTGAGGCGCCCGAACCGATCTCGACGCCGGTCAGTTCGGTGAACCCTTGGACCAGCCCGGCTGAATCGGATCCGACGAATCTGAGCAGATCGCTGAGCAGCCACGCGTGGCGAGCGTCAGCCACCTCGATGAACGCAGGCAAGCCCACGTCGGGCGGACCGCCGGCCTCGAGATTGGAGAGCACCGCCTCGAAACGCAGCGTTGCCTCGTCGTTGCTGCCGCTGGGCGCGGCGGGCGCCGGGCCGAACCTGTCGGCGCTCACCGTTGTCGGTGGGGCCGATACCGACGGCGCCGTTGACACAGTCGCCGATGGTCCGTCGCTGTCCGAGCACGAGGCCAGCGCGACCAGGCTGGCCGTCAGCACGAGAAGCGCGCGTCGCAACGGGATCATGTGAACGGGTTCGCTGCTCGAGCACGGACAACCGCGATGCTGGCCACGAGTTCGACCCTACTTCGATGCCCAATGCCAGGAAGTTCGCGCTGCACGAGTTTCGCAGTTGTTTCCTCCTTGGTGACGCCGAAGGGTGTTTACCGCGGGGAGAAAGCGGGCAGTAGTTTGGTCTTGCGCATCGTGAGCCAGACCTCGGAAACCCGAACATCGTCCATGCTTCTGACCCTGACCGCAGCCCCTCGCCAATTACGGAAGAACGCCTACTTGCTGACGCTCCTGCGTCGGCGCTACGGCCTGGCCGGCGTAGCGAAGCTGGTGCGAGAAGACATCTGGTTCGACCTCCGGCACCGAACCGACACGATTCTGCCGGTACACAACTCCGAGCTGTACGACGAGGAGGAGATCCGGGAGCGGGAGCGCTACGTCCCGACACCCTTCTGGGTGGTGCGACAGTGCATTGAACTCGTGGCCGCTCGGATGTCGTTGACGGGGGTGAACTTCGTCGACATGGGCTGCGGCAAGGGCAAGGTCCTGTTCGAGGCGGCCAGGTTCGCCTTCGATCGAATCAAAGGCATCGAGTACTCGCCCTCGCTCTACGAAATCGTGCGCCGCAACGTCCACAAGCTCGGCCTCGAGCACAGGATCGACCTGTTCTGCGTCGACGCCATGCACTGGCGTCCCGACGCCACAGACCGGGTCTACTTCTTCTTCAACCCGTTCAGCGGTGCGGTGCTGTCAAAGGTGATCGACAACATCTGCGACGCCACACCCGTTGGCGAATCGATCATGGTCATCTACGTCAACCCGGTCTGGACCGACGCCTTCGAACGCCGAATGCAGCTGGTCGACGAGGTCGTCGTCGACCCCGGCAACATCCACGTGAATCTCTACCGATACGACCGCACCTGAGCCTGACCCTGTCGCCGGGCGGTGCACTACGGTTGGGGTCTCGGGTCGGCAATGCCCATTGGGCAGGAGCGAATTCGGTGCTACACGTCGAGGGCTGGCCGTCTCGGCTTCTGGAGATCAGCGCTCGTGTCGCCACCCGCATCACGGCGGTGACGCGCTCAAAAACCTCGGCTCGGCGTGGGGCACGCCAGCCCCAGGTGCCAACCGTCCTGACCTTTGCTGGAGAACAACGAGAACTCTCGGGTGCCTTCGCCGAGCACACCGCGATGCTGGCGAGAACCGACGATTGCCAACACCCGCGATACCGACCGCGACCGAGTCCGCCTATTCGCAACCGATGCCATCGTTGTCGTTTCCGTCGAGGCCGTAGATGTCCCGGCCAATGACGTTCACCGGTCCCCGGATGTACGACGGGCCGTTTCCGGAGCCGCCTGCGCAATCGACATCGGAGTCGATCGGCACGCAGCCGCTGTAGTTGGGATCGCACCCCGCGGGTGCCGCCGGCGCCGAGACGAGCGCTTGTATCGCGATGGTCGTGGTCGTCGTTGGGGGAGCAGTCGTGGTGGTTGTCGTTGGAGCGAGCGTTGTCGGGGTAGTTGACGGCATCGGCGGAACGGCGGTCGTGGTCGACACGGTCGAGGTCGTGCTTCGAGCGAAGGATTCCGGCGTCCGAGCAGTCGTAGTCGACATGCGACCATTGGCGGCGACGCCGCCGTCCTCGCTCCGCTGCCCGGTCGACGCAAACGCGAGGCCTACCAGACCGGCCGAGAGGACCGCGGCAACCATCAGAGAACGATGCACTGAGTTGTGGAATCGATCGAGGTTCAGCCGCATGACCAGGCCGACCTCCGTCGGCGATCCCCCGAGTTTGGGGACAGCTCACGGTACCAGTCGACGCGAAGGCGGGCCGAACGCCGGCACGGTGCCTCCCACAAGACCAGCATCAGCAGCCGCCTTGCCCGGCGACATCCGACGCGCTCCGTTGATCGACGTCTGTTCACGGCTGGGATCCCGGGGGTGGCCTACCGCTCGGTCCCCACTTGATCGAAGGCGAAGGGGGTCGAGGTCGCTCCTGTGCACTTCTCGTGAGTGTCACCGAGCAACGAATGCGCTGGCACAACGTCATGGAGCAGCTGGACCAACGCCAAGCCGCTCAGCCACGCAACGACGTCCGCACCCGTGGCTCAACCTACGCATTGGCGCTATCAAGCAGCCGTGATGGATTTCCTGCGGCCGCCAGAGCCCGCCAGTGTGGCCCGCCAGTGTCAGGTTCCCTCAAGGCTGCTGGCGGGCGCGACAGATTTCGGTCCCGACAGCATCCACGAGCTGAACGAACGGGGAGGGCGCTGGGGGCTACAGAACGTGCTCGTCATCGAGTGCATCACAGCGACGGTGCGCAGCGCTGGCCAGCATGCTATTCGGAATCTTGGTTCGCCGGGTCGCCCGGCCCGAGAGCATTTCGCGTAGAGTTGCCCCTGAGGAGCGCTTGTTGGTCAGACACAGCTTCTGACCGACCCGACGATCTCGTCCACTTTTCCGGACGCCAGGTAGGTCGCGACAGCCAGCGCTACGAAACCTACTGAAGCTCCCTTGTCCACGAAGGCGCTCCCTAACACAGCACCAGCCTGTTGCATCCACGCCAAGTGATAAAGCAGTGCTTACCGGCACCTTGAATCGACGGATCTAGCGCAACAGCTGCGACAAGTGGCTGCGAGGCGAGCGCAAGATGGGACAGAGACGAAACGAGCCCGACGAGAATCCCCGCTTCCTCCGAGACCTTCAGTGCTACCTGAATCCAGTCAAGCGCCTCGTTCAAGGGCCTTGCGATTCCAGGGTCGATCGCGCTGTCATCAACGAAGCCCTTCAGTGCTTCTCTGCAGCTCTCGACTGATCGCGAGATCTCTTCGATGGCAGTTGCGGCAAGTTCCTTGGCCCTCGCAGTCAAGCTGGCTGCTGAATGTGTGAGCCAGGACGACTTCTGGACCCAAGTGTCGAGATCGGACCGCTTCAGCTTGTGCTCCGCGGTAACGCTGAAAAGGATCGCCCGTTCGGCCTGCTGCGCCATGTCCCCAGCGTGAGGCGTGCCGAGCGAGAATGCGGAGAGTTGCTCGAGCAGGAGGCCGGGCATCGGCAGGAACACGGCATGCACCAGGCGGCTTCGACTCACCTCGTCCCCCGTTCCGGCGATGCCGTTCCAGCACGCTACCCCATCGAGTTGTTGGTTGGACACCCAGCCAACCAGCATGCGCTCGAATAGCCACACGAGTGCGGCAGCAGAGTTGGTGGAGACAGAGCGGGACCCCGAGGTACTCATTTCGTCGCCCACATATCGAAGTCTACCTTGGTGACGCGAGCGGCAATGTGGAGGAGCTGGTGGCGGATGGATTTCGTGACTCGGCGGAGTTGACCGACGGCCGATCGGCTGGACAGCGGGAAGATCGGAGCGCGGAGAACTTGCATCGCAGTTCGGCGAAGTGCCCACGTTCGTCGAGACGGTCTACGGATCCTCGTCACGGCCTGCGCACACTTGGTCGACAACTCACGCGTCCGTGGACGCGTCAGGCCCTCGGATCGCCCGAGCTAGAACAGATGATCCTCTCTTGATTGTCACAGGCCGCCATTACGCTCAGTCGAGCGGAGCTCGACCAGCACAATCGACGGGTCGGCGGAAAGAAGAAGGTCATGAAATCCAGTCCCCTCAGCCAAACCCTCCGGACGCTGACCGCCGGTCTCACCCACACCCACTACCAACTCGTCGTCGCCGCAGCCGACTTCGCCGACAGCGACGAATGGGCCCGAGACGGCTCACCCACCGCCGCTCACTGGCTCGCCGCCATCGCCGACGTCGAGACCTGCACCGCCCGCGAATGGATCCGCGTTGGTCGTGCGTTGCGCATCGCTCCACGCGTCCGTGGACGCGTTCGCCAACGGCAAATTGTCGTACGCGAAGGTCCGTGCGCTCACCCGCTTCGCCACCCCCGACAACGAGAATTGAGCTGCTCTGAACTCGCCCTGGCCACCACTGCCAACCACCTGTCCCGGGCTCTCGCCGCCTGGCTCAACCGGACCAGCGAACCAGCCGACCTCGAAGCCCACCAACACGCCCAACGATCCCTCAACAGCCTCGTCGAACCCGACGGCATCACCACCTTCACCATCAAGGCCTAACCCCACCTCGCCGGCCTCCTTACCGCCATCCGTCCGCCATCGTCATGCGCTCGACCCCGAGCCGCGCACCGGATGGCACCTGGCCCACCCTCGCCCAGCAGCAAGCCGACGCCCTCGACGCCGTCCTCACGCAAGGCACCGGCGAGATCACCACCGAACTCGTACTCCACGTCCGAGGCGACGGCTGCACCCTCGACGACGGCACCCCATCCCCGACACCGGGTCGAACGCTTCGCGCCCACCGCCTTCCTCCGAGCCCTCATCCACGAGCCGAGGCCCGACCGGTCAATGTCAGCCACCGCCGCCGACATCCCACCACCAGACAGAAGCGCTTGGTCAAGGAACGCCACGGCGAGTGCATCGACTGCGGCCGTGGCCAACTCCTCGAATACGACCACAACCCGCCGTACTAACAGACCCGACGCACCATCACCGACGAACTCGAACTCCGCTTCGTACCCTGCCACACAGGAAACAGCCGACGAGCAAGCAGCTGACGACCAGCGAATACCTCTACAACCATGGCGGCAGGGCTGATGCACGACGACGTCCCACGCCGAGAACTGTCCTCCCAATACCACGCACCTGGAGTCCCCATCGCCGAGCTCTTTCGCTTCCGCTGTTCCGACAAGACTACCGCCGCCACCAACTCCAAGGTGAAGACTCGCAACGCCGTGCACATCCGCGGGCCGAAGGCCGACCGCTTCCATCGAGGCGCAACGGGCCACCATGAAGGTCCACACCGAGCGGAAACAGCCGCCCGAACGGCTGAGCGCAGGCTCGATCGAGGCATCGAGAAACATCCGGGTCGGAACACGTAGGTCGGCACAGAAGCCGGGAAGCTCTACCAGTCGGCCCGACCGACGAGATGGACACCAGGCCAGATCAACGTCGTGAGTCGATAGTGTCCGCCCATTCCCCGGGTGGTCACGTCTTCGGACAGGCCCCGGGGTATTGCTCTTTTTGGCCACTCCAACACCTCACCCCGAACCTCCCGCTCCTGCCGCCGCTGCGCCTAACATCCGGCGAGCCGCATGATCCCCTTCACTTGTAGTCACCGAGTATTCGATCGGCGCTGGTTCAGTACCTCGCCACCATGTTTGCCTTGTCCGACGACGAGGTGCGCGACGCTTGTCGTCTTCTTCACCGACAACGCCGAAGGCATCCTGCGGGGGCCGTTCCTCCGGTCGCATCCTGCTCCGAGCCGAGACCGTTGCCGTATCCGCTCGACTGGCGAACTGACGGGTTCCTGCCCTTTCAGCATCAGGCCACCGTTCGAGCGACTGTCCAGCGTGTACGGCCGCCAACCACAACCGACCATCGTCACCACCGGCACCAGGTCGGGCAAGACCGAATGCTTCCTCATTCCGGTCCTCGACCACTGCCGCCGGATGCGGGCTAACGGGCACAACGGCATCAAGGGCTGGGTCGGTTCTGGTCAGGTCGGTCGCCGTGCCGCTGTGCTGCATCAGACCTTGCCCGGACGCACCGACGATGACGCTGGCTTGCCCCAGTTTCAGCTGATGGCTTGCGGTTCGCCGAAGATGAAATCGTCCATGACGGCCACGTCGTTGTCCGGGCCATCCGGCGATCCGAGCGCGTCGGTGCCGTAGGCGATGCGCACCATGGCGACAATCGGTTCGTCGAAGGCAACGCCCAGGAACGACAGACCCCGATCCGACAGCGGGACGGCGTAGGAACCGAGCGAGTTTCCTTCGACGTCGAAGTACTCGAACGCGGTGTGTTCGGTGTCCACGTCGGTGTAGACCGCTCCGAACCCTCGAACGACAGCCGGCGTCGACGTTCCCGGCACGAAGAATCGCGCTTCGACCACGTTGCTCTCCACCGGCGAGAAGAGGCGCTCCTCGCTGAAGGTGACGAACTGATCGGCGTAGCCCGCTTCGAGATGGGCGAAGCGGGGTGCGGTTCCCGTGGGGTTGTCGGCATCGGCGCTGATCTGGATCGGCCCACTGCTCGAGAGCACGATCCCACGCGCCCGGGGGGCGGTGTCGCTGTTGAACAGCTCGGGGTCGTAGTCGTTCGGGGCCGCCTCGGCATCGTCGACGCCGTCCCAGTTGATCTCGCGCCGACCGGTCGACGCCGAGACCGGCTCGCCGCCGTTGTCGGGACCGAGCAAGGCCCGGTACTCCTCGACGGCGGAGGTGATGTCGCCCTGACCTTCGACGACGGCAGGCGCCGCTCGTTCATCCGAGCTGCAGGCAACAGCGAACGTCACGACGGCTACGAACACGAGTGCGGGGGCGATGGCGCGCATTTTGGGTCTCCTTGGTGGTGTCTCACACGACTCTGCTCGCTTGGAGTCCATCGGTCTTCCGTGCGCGCACGGATTCCTCGCAGCCTGAACGAAGTAACCCGAAATCTGACTCCGACTGGCTTGAGCGAGCCCTCGCGGGATGATCGTTGGCTACCGCAGAGAACAACAGGAGAATCGCTGGCGATCTTTCGATTCGAAAGTGCTGCGACGAATGGCTCGGTCGGGACACGCCAGATCAGCCAGCGCGGTCGTTTCTCGCGTGGCTTGAGGTAGTGGAGCAGGATCCCTTGGCGGTGCTTTCGACTCCCCGCTCGACGAGGTAGACCACGAGGTCAAGGCAGAGTGGGGCAAGTCATGACGTCCGTCGTCCCGGACACTCAGCGAGACAGTGACTACGTGCTCTGCACGTTCGCAGTCAGATCAGGGCCGGTGATGACCAGGCCAAGACGACGGCCACCCAGGTCCCCGCCGCACTTCAGGAGATCGTTGCTGCCCGACCCCAAGACCTGAATGCAGCACATCTCCTGGGATGCCGCAGGCCAGCCGGAATGACACAGGCAGAAGTCGAAGCAAAGCTGGGTGTCCGGCGGCGGCCGTCCGCCACAACGAGTTTCGGCCGCTCGAAAGCTGGACCTCGCCAACCGATCGATCGGATTTTCGACATCGCCGCGGTGGGTATTTCTCCTAAGCCGCTGGTTGTCCAAGCAGCGCTGCACCGGTCCGATTAGCCTCGACGACACGAGCACCGGAGGGGAAATCGTGCAGGTATCGGGTGAGTTCGAGCTGAACGCGTCGGACAAACGGAAGCGGGCACAGGCCGACCTACGCATTGCGCTGGCGATGCGGGGCGGGGTCAGCCTGGCGGTGTGGATCGGCGGAGCCGTGTGCGAGGTCGAGGAGTTGCGCAAGGCATCGTCGGACTCGATCTACGGCCGACTTCGGGCGCTCTCCAACTACAAGAGTGTCGAGGTCGACATCATGTCCGGGGCAAGCGCAGGCGGGCTCAACGGCGCCATCTACTCGGCCAGTCTCATGTACGGGTTCGATTTCGGGACCATGCTCGAGGTGTGGCTCGAGCTGGCCGACGTCGAATCGCTCGCCCGCTCGACGAAGGCTCACCCAGGCGAACGGGCCCGACCGTCGTTGTTCGAAGGCGAGAACTACTTCCGGGCCAAGTTCGTCGAGAAGCTCACGGCCCTGGTCGAGAGCGGACCGCCCGACCACCTGGCCCCGCCCCGTCTTGACCTGTTCCTGACGGCCACCCGCCTCCAGCCCATCACTCGCACCTTCCGTGACGCGGCGGACAACAAACTGGTCGAATCCCGAAGCGCCGCCTTCTTCCATTTCCATCACATGGGCGACCGAGGCGGACCGCTGAGCGACTTCGCCGACAAGCCCGATGCGCTGACCTCGACGGTGCCCGAACTGGCGCTGGCCGGCCGATCGACCTCGTCGTTCCCTGTCGCCTTCGAGCCGGCAGATGTCTACAGCGCCGGCCCTCAGGCGTGCGTCCCGGCGCCACCCAGACAACCCAACATGTTCGGCAAGTTCTCCGAACACGGCACGACACCCGTGATCGACGGCGGCGTCCTCGACAACATCCCGGTGGCCCGAGCCATCCAGGCCATCGCAGGCGCACCCGCGTCCGGACCGGCCGAACGATGGCTGTTGTACCTCAACCCCAGCCCGGCCGAGGACGGGACCCGGGCCGACACCGAGGGTCTGAACGCGATCCTGCAGAGCCTCAAACGAGCGGCGACCCTCAAGTTCAACACCGAATCGCTCAGCGACGACCTCGCCGCTCTCAGCACCCACAACGTGTCGATGGCCGAACGGCGAACCAGCCGAGCGACGCTGCTGGCGGCCGCACACCGGACCCGACGACCGACTTGTCGAGCCCACGCCGCCTGGGCCGGCACCGATGCCCGCCGTATCGTCGAGGTCCTGGCCGACCCCGATTTGGCTTTCGTGGCCCACCCCTTCGTCCGCTTCGCCGCCGCGCCGCCGCTCGAGGCCGGACCGAAGAAACGTGGCGATCGGCAGCGCTTCTACGCCCGCATCGAGGCTGCCGCCCTCCAGACCTACGCCACGGCCACGCTCGACGCCCCACCGCTCCTTGTGCTCGGCGACATCGTCGACACCTTGTTGACCATCGCCCAACAGGTCGACCCCGCCTCAGCCCGCGGCCCCGAGGCCGCGCCCTACCGGGTCCGACTCGTGGTCGAGGTGCTGACGTCGGTGTGGGAACAGCGCTGGGTGCGAGTGGCCGCCGACCGGACGGGCAGTCCCGGTCCAGCCTTGGACCGCTGCCACCACCGTCGCCCTCCGGACCGCGAGCGAACGGCTGACACCGGACATCTGGACCGATCACCGATTTCGATGAGGCCGCTTTCCATGCCGCGATCGCCGGCCTGTACCGGGCGACGATGGACGAGGACGGCTCGGCCACGGTGCACCTCGACGAGCTCGGGACCTTCGTGGCGGCTCATGCCGCCGAGTTGCTCACCGGCCCGTTGCCTGACGACCCCATCGTCCGTCGGCTCGCCGCGCTCATCGGCGACGACTCGGCCGGACCCGTGGCCGGCGTCAAACGCGCTGCGGTGACGACCGCTTCGCTTCATCGCCGCCAGTTGGCCGGCGAGTCACCCATCCGGTCGATGCGCATCGCCGGCGACGCTCCATCCCCGTTGACCGAGTGGTTCGGACTGTCGGCCACTCCATCGGCCAAGGACAAGCTCGTCGGCGCGCAGTTGGCCAACTTCGGCGCCTTCTTCTCGGCCAAGTGGCGAGGAAACGACTGGATGTGGGGTCGTCTGGACGCCGCGGAAGGTCTCGTCGATCTGCTGACCGACTTGAGTCGCTGGTTCGCCGGAGACGAGCGCAGTCAGCCCACCTTGGCCCCGGGTCTCGAGGAGTTGCACGGAATCGTCACCAGCGAGACCGGCGACCCCGACTGGGATCCGCATTTCGCGGCCGAGTGGGAAGCGGCTCTGGACCGGTCACAGCCGAGCTCATCGCGCCGCGCCGACCCGGCCGGGGCCCACCCTCCGAAGGCGACGAAGAGATCCTGCTCCTTCGGATCCAGGCCGATCTGGTCCGAAGCACGCTGCCGCCGTCTCCAGCCTCGATGAGCGTCCTTCACCGCCACTGACCGAACCAGTGATCCGACTGTCGGTCGACCAGACGAAGAGGAGGCGAGCGCGCTCGGTCGGCTGGGCAAGAAGGTCCCCGGCGATTCGAGCGTTGGCCCACGATCGGCATGCGTACCGGGCTCAACGCTTGGCTCGGCCTTCGACCCGAAGGTGGCTTCCTCGCTCGATCCTCACGCTGGTCAAACCGCTGTACGTATTCCTTCTCGGGTGTGTGGTCTTTCCTCGCCGTCACGCTCTGTTGGCCGGATCGTCGGTTTCGTCCCGCTGACGTTGGGCCGGGGGGGCGGCGACGGGGGGAACGGGAGAAACGGCCCGACCCCTTCTGGTCGGGGAACTGGTGGGGTCGAGCAGACGGACTGACCTACTGGAGCGCGCAGCGATCCTCGCACTCTGATCGTCGCCTTGACCCCGGTCTTCGTCTTCGTCCGCTTCCCCAAATCGAAGCCGTCCGCCTGGAAGGCGTGGTTGCCGCGCTCTGCCGGGTGGGCCGTCATTGCGGCGCCTCGTGGTCGTTCGTCGCTCGCGGACCCCCCCTGACGCATCCGTTGAGCATCCTGCCCGCGGCCGTGCTCTCGGTCACTTGGGCCGGTGACGAAGCCCTGGCTACGACCCATAGGCGTCTGGCTCATCATCGCCATCTCGCTCCTTTGCTACGGAGCTGGATCGCTGTCTACGAAGTCAGTTCGGCTGGATGACCGTCGGGTGGTGGGTCGTCGGCGCCTTCCCCACCGCCCTCCTCGCCTTCACCATGCTCATCACCTACACCGATCTCCTCCCCAAACGCCACGGCCGACCCTGACCCCAACCCTCCGTTCCGCATCGGGAGCGCCTAGAGGCCGAAAACGGCACCCTTACACTCCCAATCCGTGACAGCACCGAAGCTGCGCCTCAGCCGCAAGCAAAAACCTCGTTCTGGTGGGCAGCCCAATTGATCATGTCCGCATCACTTGTGACCTCGGCGGTTGCGAGCAAGACGTAGGCGAACGCGTAGCCGGCTACCGCACGATCGAGGGCAACTGGTTCGACGCGCTCACCCGTCGGTGTGCACACGGCCATATCGCCGCTCTGCACCAAACCCCATCCTTCGTAGTTGACCTGGTGCCGGCCCTGCCCAACGTCTTGGCCCAACTGTCTGCTGGCCAGGAACAACACGTCGGACCCCTCCCCGACTGCGGGCAGCGACCCACACGTTGATCGCTCGAGTTCAACTTCGCGCTCGCCCAGGCTCGAGCACCCGTCGCTCCACACCATCAGCGTCAGGCCATCGACCTGCGCCGTCGCCGCAGGTCCAGGATCAGACGAGGCGCACCCGGCGAGGAATGCGATCGCAACTACAAGAACCGCTTCAAACGATAGACGCCGGGTCGGCCACGGGGTTTGTCCAAAGGCGGCAAGGTGCACCACGCCTACGCCAAGGCTTCGAGGATGCAGAACTCGTTCCCCTCGGGATCGGCCAAGACCTCCCACGAGACATCGCCCTGCCCGACATCGACCCGCGTCGCACCGAGGGCCAGGAAGCGTGCCACCTCTGCTGCTTGGTCGTCGGGCCGGAAATCGAGATGCAGACGGTTGTGGCCTCGCTTCTGGTCGTCGGACCTGAGGAACAGCAACGATGGGAGCCGATCGGGCTCGGCCCGGATCTCGAACACGATCGGGTCATCATCGACGACGACCCAGCCCAGCGCATCGCACCACCATCGGCCAAGCGCAACCGGGTCGTGGGTGGCGACGACGACCTGCTCCCACACAACGCTCATTCCCTGACCCTAATCCACCCGGCATCGGGAGTGCCCTGGTGTCGAAAACGGCACCCGCACACTCCCGATGCGGTTCCGGGACACAGTTCTCGCCGTCCACGCTGGCTTCACCGTTGACTCCTCGGTCACTTCTGTTACCGGCCTCGAGATCGTCGATCTACCCGAAGTGCCGCTGGCCGCCAACCGCCATCCACCAGGGCGACATGGCCACCGTCGACGTCGACACCTACGGGCCCATCCTCGACTGGGTCAGCGATCGCGGCGTTCCGCGCCGAGCCGAGCGACGACACGCTCGCCGCGGCGAAGGTGCGTGGCTCGCTGCCGCGACGACTACGGCCTGACCGAGGCCTTCCGCTTCTACGGCGGGCCGATCGACGACGAGACCGACGGGCCGAAGGACTCATCAACGCCTGGCCGATGGACGAGGCCTACATCGACTACGTCGAAGGCGACGCGACGCCGGGATCATCAACGACCCCGCCGACTACCCCACCATCGACGCGACCGTGCTGACCGAGCTGAACGAGGCCGGCGGCGAGACCAACATCTCCACCGGCTGGCACGCCATCGAGTTCCTGCTGTGGGGCCAGGACCTGACCGACGACGGCCCGGGCGATCGCCCCGTCTCCGACTACGTCGACGCCGCCGAACGCCGATCGGCGAGCCGCCTACCTGCAGGCCGTCGCCGACCTGCTCGTCGCGCATCTCGCCGACCTCGTCGACGCCTGGGCGCCGGACGCGACCGACAACTACCGCGCCGAGTTCCTTGCGCTCGAACCGACGAGGCGCTGACCCGAATCATCACCGGCATCGGCGAGCTGAGCCGTGGCGAGCTTGCGGGCGAGCGGATGAACGTCGCCTACGCGACGCGGTCGCAGGAGGACGAGCACTCGTGCTTCTCCGACAACACCACCGCCGACCTCGTCGCCAACGCCACCGGTATCGCGAACGTGTTGACCGGCGACTACCCGGGCGGTGCCGGCCTCGGAGTGCTCGACGCCATCGGTTTCGGTCGACGCCGACCTGGCCGCGCAGCTGCGGGCCGAGGTCGAGGCGAGCGTCGCGCGCCGTGCAGCGATCCCGGCGCCGTTCGACCAGCACCTGCGCGAGGGCGTCTCCGACGAGGACCCGGGGCGGGCCAGCATCCTGGCCGCGATCGAGCTCTCGAAGCCCAGACGCCGACGATCGTCGCCGGCGCCGATGCGCTCGGCCTCCAGATCAACATCATCCTGACGTGCCGGGTCTGCGCGGTGACCTCGGCGCACTCGGCCGCGCCGTCGGCTGCTCCTCGGGCCGCAGCTGCGGCCTCGGCGACGGGCGGGGAGCCGGTGGCCGAGCTCGGTGGGACCACCCGCGACGACGCCACCGGCCAGAACGCTTTCGTGCTTCCGCCGCGCCGACCCTCAGCGACGCCGAACGCCGGGCGTTCGAGATCGGCGACAGCTTCTTCACCCAGAACTGGGTCATCGCACCGGCATCCACCGACGCCCGAGACGGGCTCGGGCCCGCTCTTCAACGCACAGGCCTGTTCGTCGTGTCACCTCCGCGACGGGCGTGGCCTGCCGGGCCAACCGACGGTGACGCGGAGCTCGGGCTGCTCCTCCGGCTCTCGGTTCCGGGACCGACGAGCACGGCGGCCCACTGGCCGACCCGGGCTACGGCGGCCAGCTCCAGGACCGGGCGCATCCTCGGCGTCGCCGCCGAGGGACGGCTGATCATTGACCTACGAGCGAGTGCCGGGCACCTACGCCGACGGCACCCCTTACACGCTCCGCGCGCCGACCTACGAGATCGCCGATCTCGCGTTCGGCGACCTGCCGGCCGACATCATGATCTCGCCTCGGCTGGCACCCCAGATGATCGGCATGGGCCTGCTCGAGGCGATCCCGAAGCCGACATCCTCGCCGCGCCGACCCCGACGACGAGACGAGGACGGCATCTCGGGTCGAGCCGAACCAGGTGTGGAACCCCGCGCACCGGCGAACCGAGCTGGGCCGGTTCGGCTGGAAGGCGAACGCGCCGACAGTCGAGCAGCAGACCGCCGGAGCCTTCAACGGCGACATCGGCATCACGTCGCCGCGTTCACCCGACCAGGACTGCCCGAAGCGCAGCCCGACTGCGCGCGGCGCCCCGAGGCGGCGAGCCCGAGATCACCGACGAGCGCTCGCCAGCGTCATGTTCTACTCACGACCCTCGCGGTTCCCGCCATGCGCGACGCCGACGATCCGAGGTCGCCGACGGGCGCAGGGGCTGTTCGACGAGCTCGGCTGCACGTCCTGCCACACCCCGACGCACACCACGGGCTCCGACCGACATCGCTGCCCTCGCCAACCAGACGATCCACCCCTACACCGATCTGCTCCTGCACGACATGGGGAAGGGGCTCGCCGACGGCCGACCCGACTTCCGGGCCGACGGCAACGAGTGGCGAACCCCGCCGCTTTGGGGCCTCGGCTTGATCGACGACGTCAACGGTCAACGGTTCCTCCTGCACGACGGCCGAGCGCGGACCATCGAGGAGGCTGTCCTCTGGCACGCGGGCGAGGCCGAGGCCTCCAAGGAGGCCTTTCGTACGGCGGCCATCGGCCTGCGCCACGACCTACTCGCCTTCCTGGAGGCTCTGTGATTTCTGTCCGCCACAGTCTGTTGCTGCTCCCCCTGGCCTTCGTCGCGTGCGGCGGATCGACGCCGAGCCGCGCCGAAGTCGTCGGCGCGATGACCAACGAGCAGATCCCTGCCGCCTATGCCGAGTTGGCGGCTGATGCCGAGGCCTTGTCGGCGGCAACCGAGGCGTTCTGCGCCGACCCGACTGACCCGTCAGATGTGCTGGCCCGGGTCACGACGGTCCGCACGAGCTGGGCCGAGCTTCGGCCCTTCTGGTTCGGCCCGGCCATGGACCGTCGCACCCAGAGTTACATCAACAACCCGGCGAACGAAGACGACGTCGCCGACCTCTTGGCCGGCGACACCCCCGTGGACGCAACCTCTCTGCGAGAGCTGGTGGGGGCCGACCAACGAGGCCTCGGCGCCATGGAGCTCTTGGCCCCAGGCCCCATCGACGAACGGGCCTGCGCCTACCTCATGGGTGCGGCCGAGTTGGTGGCCGCCGAAACTGCCGCCCTGGCCGACGAATGGACCACCTACGGCCCGACCCTGGCCACCGACGACGAGGCCGCCAACGCCACCCTGAACGAGCTGGTCAGCGAGACCATCTTCGCCCTTCCCCTGACCAGCAGCGACAACCCCATGGCGGCAGGCCAGTTGGCCGGCGCTCGCTTCGCGCTCGTGGGCGACGACTCGTCCGAGGGCATCTCGCCCTTGCTCGATGACACCGTGGTCGAACAGCTCGAAGCCGACTTCGCCGCCCTCGCTGCGAATCCGGGGTTCGACACCGAGATGGCCCTCGAGCAGACCATCAAGACCAACGTGGTCGGCGACCTGGGGCTGTCGGTCAAGTTCTCCGATGCTGACGGCGACGGCTGACGCCGCGGCCCGACCGGTCTCGGCCGCCTCGTACGTTGCGTTCCGAGCGGCGTTCGGGGCGCTGGCTGCCTTCAGCGCAGCCCGGTTCCTGTGGCGAGGATGGGTCGGCGAGTTCTACCTCTCCCCCGCCCACCACCTGACCTATCCCCGCTTCGGCTGGTTCCGGTTCGATCTGGTGCGGCCGTGGCCCGCACCCTTCATGTACGCGCACGTCGTGGCGCTGCTGGCGCTGGGCCTGGCGATCGCGGTGGGGTTCAGGCCCCGGACAGCCGCGGCGCTGTACGCCGTCGGCTTCACCTACGTCGAACTCATCGACCGGGCGCTCTACCTCAACCACTATTGGTTCCTGTCGCTCGCAGCGCTGCTGTTGGCCGTGTTGCCCGGTCCCTCGTTCGGCGTCGACGGCGCCGTCTGGGTGCCGTCGATCACCGTTTGGATGCTTCGGTTCCAGCTCGGCGTCGTCTACTTCTTCGCCGGTGTGGCGAAACTCAACCCCGACTGGCTGCTTCACGGCGAGCCGTTGCGGACCTGGTTGGCGGCCCGTACCGACCGCCCGATCTTCGGTCCGCTGCTGGACGAACCCGGCGTGGCGTTGGCCGCAAGTTGGGTAGGCGTCGCCTTCGACCTCACCATCGTCGGTTGGTTGCTGTGGCGCCGATCTCGCCCCGTGGCCTATGTCGTCCTCGTCGTGTTCCACCTGGCGACGGCCGCACTGTTCCAGATCGGACTCTTCCCCTGGGTGATGATCGCGTTGACCCCGATCTTCTTCCCGTCCGACTGGCCGCAGCGGTTCCGTTCATTCCGTCCTGCGGCGCGGGCCGGGCCGACTGCACGTCCTCTCGGCTACCCGTTGCTCGGTTTCGTCGCGGTCTTCGTCGTCCTCAGTCTGATCGTGCCGCTGCGTCACTGGGCCCGCGAGGGCAATGTGCGATGGAACGACGACGGCTACGAGCTGTCGTGGCGGGTGATGCTCACCGACCGGGCCGGCTTCCTCGAGTTCGAGGTTCTCGACGAGCGCACCGGGCGGGAATGGCGAGTCGAGCCCGACATGGTTCTCTCCGAATGGCAGGCCTACGAGGCGCAGTCGCGCCCGCAACTTGCCTTGCGGACGGCCCACCTGATCGCGGCGGAGTTCGACGCGATGGGTTACCCCGGTGTGGACGTGCGAGCCGATTCGTTCGTGGCCATGAACGGTCGCCTACGCCAACGGATGATCGACCCCGCCATCGACCTCACGGACGTTCCCGACGGTGCCCCCGCCGCCCGGTACGTCCTTCCTCTCGATCCCCCGGTGGTCGACTGACATGGGCAGTCGCTGGCGATGGCTGCCACTGGCAACGCTCATCCTGGCGGCCGTGTTGGCCGTGGCGGCAGCGAGGAGTCGGCAGCCCGGTTCCGGTTCGTCGCCGGAATCGGTGGGAGATCGCTTGAACCTCGAGGCCAACGGCCCGGTCTATCAGACTCTGGTCGAGCTGGTTGCGGCCGCCGATCATGTCGTCGAAGCGGAGGTCGTCGCCGTCGACCCCGGCCGACTGGTCGGAGACCCCGACGCCGCCATCCTCACCCAGTTGGCCGAAGTCACCGTTCTGTTCAGCGTGTCGCCCTCGACACCCGCCACGTTGATCGTCGAGCAGGAGGCGACGCTGGCCGACGGCACGCCGATCTCGGTCAACGGCGTCGCCCCGCTCGTCGTCGGGCAACGGGTCGTGCTGATCCTCGTCGAAGGCGACACCGAACCGTTCCCCTACACCACCCCAGTCAACGAGCAGGCCGTCTTCTACCTGACCGACGAGGGCGTGCGTGCTGCCGCCGCGTCCGATGATCCGATCGGCCGAGTCTTCGACGGCGAGCCCGCTGAGACCCTTCGCCAAGCCCTGAAACTGGTCGACTGACGCGCCTGCTCAGGCGAGGGCGTCGAGCCACTCGGTCCAGTAGAACCGCCAGCGATCAGCGGCTTCGCTCGAGGGGAGCTTCTCGTGCGACACCGTGATCCGGGTCCGCCCGTTGGCCGTTGCGTCGAAACTGAACAATGCGGCGCCCTCGTCGAAGGCCACGCGGAGGGCCTTCGAGGTCGGCTTCCACCGCAGAACCGTTTCGTACCCGATGATCAGTTGGCGCCGGGCTTCGTCGTCGACCAGCATCGAACGCAGCAGACCCACATCGAGATCCATCGTCTTGGACTTCGACGCGGTGAAGGTCCCGTCGGTCATCTGGTTCACGACCCGCAGGCCGGTGATCCGCTCGTAACCGATGGTCACGCCCTGTGACCACCAGCCGTTCAGCCCGTAGGTCGTCGCCAGGTGGCGGGCGATGGCGGTGTGGCCTTCGCGGCGCCCGTCCCATGCTTCGATGACGTCGCACCACTCGTCCCACCCTCGACCGGTGGCCTCGCGGGTCTTGTCATCGGGCATCTCGGGGTCGGAGACCCACGTGCGTTTGCGGTTGGCCGACTGCGCCAACACGACGCTTCGGGCGGCGGTGTAACGCTCGCCGGTTTTGCTCATCCGCTCGCGGATGCGGCGCTTGAGGGCTTCCTGGCTGGTCATGTCGAATCCTTTACGTGCCCGTACGCGCCGCCAACGACCCACGCTCGATCGGCTTGCGCTGAGGCAAGGTTGGGTTCGAATTGCCGCCGGGCACCGAGCGTCCCCTTTGCCTTCACGAGCCGGAGGCGTGGGCCCCGGATTGAAGGTTTGGCGAGGCGACTCGCCGAACCCAACCGTACACCGGGTAGTACCGGCTTGGCACCGTCAGCCGGTGATCACGCCTCGGACCTCGGCGACTTCCACCGGTCGGTTTGCCTCGGTGGTTTCACGGGGCAACGAGACGGCGCACGCCGGCTCGCACGACACCGCGAACGTCCACTCGACCCGCAGTTCCAGCAGGCCACTTCCTCGAACCAGCGGCGTGACTGAGCAACTGCTGTCGGCGGCGTTGCCGGGGCCTGTGCAGGGCACCTCGATCCTGCGCTCGCTTGTCGACAACGTCCAGACGATCTCGCTGTCGGGCGCAGCCGTCACCGTCGCCGAGACACCGGGCAGCGACGCCGAAGCGGAGGCCGTCCGCCAGCCTTCGACCCAAAGCCACGATGCAAGCCCGGTCACCAGTGGCTGTCCTCCATTCCCGCTCGGCGATGACCCGACGACCAACACCGGCAAGACAGTCGCCTCATAGGCCCGGGCCACCACCAGATCGACCACCCGCTGCGGCGGCTCCCCCAACTCGTAGACCGCGAAGACGTCCCCCGCCACCGCGACGTTCGGATGGGCAGGGCAGCGGATCATCCCCCACGACGCAGCCCCGTCGTAGCCCGGCGCCACGTCCGACTCGTCGAACGGTACCGCCCGGTTCGACAGCCACTTCAAGGCCTCCGCCCCCGAGACCACCTCGCCCGAGCAAGAAGCCACCCACCCCGACGCCGTGCCACCTGAGGTCGAGTGCTGCCCTTGCGTCACCGACACCACCTCGACCGATGGTGCTGCGCCTCCAACGGCGTTGATGGTCGTGTTGACGTTGCAGTCTCGGCCCAAACAGGTCGTAGCTCGCAATGGAAGCGCGAGTCCCAGAGCGAATGCCAGCGTCAGACCGGTGAGGGCTACAGCTCGCAAGGCACGGCTCCGCCGCCGAACTGCTCAGCGAGCATCCAGTCGCCCCCGACCATCCGTTCAACGACAATCCGCGTGAGGATCGGCTGGCCGCCGTCGCGATAGACCACCTCGCCTGATCGCCCAAGGGCTTCTGTTCCACCTAGGTAGCAAGCCAGCAACTCGGCCGTGTCGCCGTCGACGGTGACCGACTCGACCCGGGTCGTGGTCCTGCCCACGAGGAATGCGTCCGCATCCTTTCTCGCCTGCAGCGTCTCCAACGCTCGCTGCTTCAACGCCCCGGTCGTGTACTGCTCGATCCGCTCCTCGCTTGGTCCGTAGCCGTTCGTCCGCTCGTCGAATTCGAAAGCCATGTAGGCCTCGAACACGGCCAACACCGCGTCCTCATCAGACATCGGCGCTGTCGTCGAGGTTGAGGTCGTCGAGGTTGGGTCGTCGAGGTTGTTGTCGTCGACAACGGCGCCGTCGAGTCGGCAGCCACCGACGGCACGGTGCTCGTGACGGGAACGGTCGTCGCGGTCATCGAGACCAGCGAAGCGGGCTCGCTGTCAACCCCGGAGCAGGCCACGCCAACCAGTGCCACCAACACCAAACCCGCACCGCCGCTACCGAGAGACCTCATCGGGCCATGGTGCCACCTCAGTCCCCGACCGTCGTGAACCTGCCATGGGGACCGCTCCCCGCGTCTCGGCAACGTCGACGTCGGCCTCGGGATCAAATCGACAACCGTGTGCAGAACCACACCCTTCAGCGGTGCCGGCTGCACGCGGAAGCGTCTGGCTACAGGATCAGCTCGGCGGGGTCGAGGCCGAGGAGCACGCGGCCGGCGTCCTCGATGAACTGGGGGGCGACCATCACCTGTTGAGCGACGACGGCGACGTCGCGCCTGGCCTTTCCGATGGCCGAGTCTTCGAAGTTGGCGCTCGTCCCGGCCGCCTGGTGCACCAGCTCGACGGCACGGATCGCTTCCTGGCAGGCGTGCGAACACGCGAGTCGGACAAGGGCGCGCTGTCGCCGGTCGGCCACGCCCCCGGCGTTGACTGTCTCCCAAACATCGGACACCGCATCGAACACAAATGCCCTCGCCCCACGCAACGCGGCTTCGGCCTGGGCGTAGCAGAGTTGGGCGCGGGGTCGTTCTCGGAGCGCCCGACTCGAGAGACGGGGCTGCTTGTGCTCGGCCAGTTCGACGAAGGCATCGAGCGCCGAACGGGCGATGCCGGTGGCGACGCCGACCTTGTTGTAGGCCAAGCGGGTGAATGGCGGAAGCCGGTAGAGCGCACCGTCGTGGTTCGGTTTCTGGCCTGCGACCTCGGTGATCATTGCGTCGGGGACGAAGAGGTCGTCCACCCGGACGTCGTGACTGCCGGTGCCGCGCAACCCAATGACCCGCCAGGTGTCGACGATCTCGTAGCTCGAACGGGGCACGAGCACCTCGATCAGCCGGGTCGGCTCACTGGCTGCAACCGTACTGTCCTCGACCACGCACTGACCCCAGAAGAAGGTGGCATGGTGGCAGCCCGAGGCGAACGGCCATTGCCCACTCACCCGCCAGCCACCGGCGACTCGACGAGCCCGGCCCTGGGGGTTCAACGCCCCGCACATCACCAGATCGGGATGCTCGGCGAACAGTCCTGCTGCCATCTCGGGATCCATGAGCGCTCCACCGATCCCGACCGTCTCGATGCCGATCATCAGCGCCCATCCGATCGATCCGTCGGCCTCGCTGATGGCTTCGATCACCTTGATCGTCGTGAACGGATCGGCCTCGGCCCCTCCGAAGCACGCTGGTGCGGCCGTCCGATAGAGACCTGCTTGAGCGAGTGCTCGCACGGCGGGCTCGGGCACATGTCGGAGTTCCTGTGCTGCTTCCGCGTGTTGGCGAACCATGGGCTGCAGCGACCGGGCCGTTGCCACCAGCGGATGTTCCTGACTCGTCTGCATCGGGTCCTCTCGTTGCTCTCGCCCGACTGTAAACGATCGGGCTTTGTGGAACGATTGGGCAAGCCGCCAGCGAGGAGCATTCGATGCCATTTAGCCGAGCCACCCCGTACCTCACTGTTCACGACGGCAACGCGGCACTCGAGTTCTACGCAGCAGCCTTCGGCGCGGTCGAGATGATGCGTGTCGTCATGGACGAAGCGACCGGTCAGCTCGGTCACGCCGAGTTCCGCATCGGCGACACCGCGTTCTTCCTCTCCGACGAGTTCGCCGAGATGGGCGTCGTGTCGCCTCGCACGCTCGGCGGTACCGCCATGGCCATCCACCTCGACGTCGACGACGTCGACAGCGTCTTCGATGCTGCGGTCGCCGCCGGCGCCGACGCGTTCTCGCCACCCGCCGATCAGCCGCACGGCGCACGGCACGGCATGGTGATCGACCCGTTCGGGCATCGGTGGATGATCTCCCAGCAGATCGAGGACGTGGGACTCGCCGACTACGAGACCCGAATGCACGAAGTCGGCGCGGTCGTCACCGGCACGCCCGAGCTGACCCGCCCCGAGCTGACCCTCCGATCCCAAGGAGGCATCTGGGCCGCGCTCAACTATGCCGACGCCCGATCGGGCATTCGCTTCATGATCGACGTGCTCGGCTTCGAGGCTGACCTCGTTGTGCCCGGCGAGGATCCCGCCGTCATCGAGCACAGCCAGCTTCGTTGGCCCGAAGGCGGAATTGTGCAAGCCGGCTCCGCCAACCGCCCCGGCAACGTGTTCTCCGAGCGTCCGATCGGCACCGGGAGTCTCTACGTCATCACTGACGACCCGATGGCCGTCCACGCCCGCTGCGTCGCTGCAGGGGCCGAAGTGGTGAGCGAACCCGAAGCACCCGATTACGACCCCACCGGTCTGGTCTTCACCATCCGCGACGCCGAAGGAAACCTGTGGTCCTTCGGCACCTACGACGGCGAATGACCCAACGGTTCCTCGTCGGATTGCCCAACACGCCGAGAACCCCAGGCCTCGTGCTCTGGGAACACCTCGACGCAACCGACGCCGGCATCACGATCAGCGGCTGGTCCGGGACGGCCATCGTCGATCCGATCACCCTGGCCCTTCTGAACGTCGAACCATCGGGGAATTGACCGCGAGCTCGGCTGGGTTGACGCGTCCGCGGACGCGCCGAGTGTCCGGATTTGCCCGGCTCAGAACATATGATCTTCTCTTGACTGTCACAGGCCGTGATTAGGCTCAGTCGAGCGGAGCTCGACCAGCACGATCGGCAGGTCGACGGGAAGAAGAAGGTCATGAAATCCAGTCCCCTCAGCCAAACCCTCCGGACGCTGACCGCCGGTCTCACCCACACCCACTACCAACTCGTGGTCGCCGCAGCCGATTTCGCCGACAGTGACGAATGGGCCCGCGACGGCTCACCCACCGCCGCCCACTGGCTTGCCGCCATCGCCGACGTCGAGACCTGCACCGCCCGCGAATGGCAGTCTTGATCAAACCCGTGCGTTGGCCGTGCGTTGCGGTCGCTCCACGCGTCCGCGGACGCGTTCGCCAACGGCAAATTGTCCTACGCCAAGGTCCGGGCCCTCACCCGCTTCGCCACCCCCGACAACGAGGACGAACTCCTCGAACTCGCCCTCGACACCACGGCCAACCACCTGTCCCGGGCTCTCGCCGCCTGGCTCAACCGCACCAGCGACCCCGCCGACCTCGAAGCCCACCAACACGCCCAACGTTCCCTCAACAGCCGCCTCGAACCCGACGGCATCACCACCATCACCATCAAAGCCCCACCCCACCTCGCCGGCCTCCTCGCCGCCATCCTCGACGCGATCGTCATGCGATCGACACCAACCAAAGAACCCGACGGCACCTGGCCCACCCTCGCCCAACAACACGCCGACGCACTCGGCACGCTCCTCACGCAAGGCACCGGCGAGCATCACCACCGAACTCGTCCTCCACGTCCGCGGCGACGGCTGCACCCTCGACGACGGCACCCCCATCCCCGACACCGTCATCGAACGCATCGCGCCCGACGCTTTCCTCCGAGCCCTCATCCACGACGCCGACGCCCGACCGGTCAACGTCAGCCACCGCCGACGACACCCCACCACCCGACAGAAACGCCTCGTCAAAGAACGAGACCACGCCTGCATCGACTGCGGCCGAGACCAACTCCTCGAATACGACCACAACCCACCCCACGAAATCACCCGTCGCACCGTGACCGATGAACTCGAACTCCGCTGCGCACCCTGCCACCGCAAACGCCACGCCGACGAGCCGCTGCGTGACGGCAGCGCGCTCGGCGAGCGGTACGGTCAAACGGGTGCGAACGATCTGGGTGTTGGGCGATCAACTGAATCGGACGCTTGGCCCGCTGGCCGACGCAACGCCGGGGACCGCTCGCATCCTGCTCGTCGAGAGCCGTCAGAAGTTGCAGAGCAAGCGGTGGCACATCCAACGGGCTCACCTCGTGCTGACCGCCATGCGACGGTTCGCCGGCGAACTGCAGGCCGAAGGCTTCGAGGTCGACTGGCGCCAGGCCGACTCGCTACCTCAGGGACTGCCGAGACCACCGCGAACGGTTCGAGCCGAGCGACGTCGTCGCCATGGAACCGGCGTCGTGGGACGGCAAGGAGATGCTCGAAGCCAACGACGTCATGTTGTCGAGATCCGACCAGTTCCTCTGTCATCCCGACGAGTTCGCGGCGTGGGCCAAGGGCCGCAAGCAGTTGAAGATGGAGGACTTCTATCGGTGGCAGCGTCGACGACTCGGCTACCTGATGGACGGCGACGAACCGGCCGGCGGCCGTTGGAACTTCGACCACGACAATCGCCAGCCACCACCAAAGGGACCGAGCGAATGGCCTGACGTCCCCACCGATCCGCTCGACGAGGTCGACCATCGTGTCCTGGCCGATCTCGCGGGTCTCGACCTGTGGGGCCGGCCGCCCACCGGCGTCTGGGCGACCTCGCGCACCGCCGCTCTCCATCGCCTCGATCATGTCATCGCCAACGTTGCGCCTCGGTTCGGACCGCACGAAGACGCCATGCTGTCGTCATCGTGGCAACTGGCCCACACGCTGCTGTCGCCGTACCTGAACCTCGGGCTCCTGCATCCGCTCGAGGTGTGCGACGCCATCGAGGCCGCCTACCGCAGCGGCGACCTTCCCATCGCTTCCGCCGAGGGCCTCATTCGCCAGATCATCGGCTGGCGGGAGTACGTGTGGGGCCTCTACTGGCTGTGGATGCCCGAGTACCGGTCGGCCAACGAACTCGGCGCCCACCGGCCCCTGCCGCCGCTGTTCACCGGCGGCGAGACGCAGATGCACTGTGTCGCCAGCACGATGCAAGCCATCGACGACTACGGCTGGACCCACCACATCCAACGCCTGATGGTGATCGGCAACCTGTGCCTGCTGACCGGGGTCGACCCGACCGAACTGGTCGACTGGATGTGGGCCTCGTTCGTCGACGGCGCCGAGTGGGTCATGCTGCCGAACGTGGTCGGCATGGCCTTGCACGCCGATGGCGGCCGCATGGCCACCAAGCCCTACGCGTCGGGTGGCGCGTACATCGACCGCATGAGTGACTACTGCGGATCGTGCCGCTACGACCGTCGCAAACGAACCGGCGACGACGCCTGCCCGTTCACCACCCTCTACTGGGACTTCCTCGACCGCCACCGTGACCGGTTCGCCCGGAACCCCCGGATGGCCCAGCAAGTACGGGGCCTCGACCGGTTGTCCGACCTCGATGCCGTGCGAGCACGCGCCCTCGAGGTCATGTCCGCCCTGGACGCCGGAACACTCTGAGCACGGCCCGTGCCAGCGTCGGGCGCCCCGGCGACGAGTTGGCCCTGTTTCGCGGGGCACGGCCAGGCTGACCCACCCCCGTTAGAGTCCAGCCATGCGAATCGGAACGATGTTGTCGATGCCGGGTGACAAGGTGGCGACCGCGGGGTTGGCCGAGCGGGCCGTTGCCGCCGAGGCCGCTGGCTTTGCTTCGGCGTGGCTGCCGCAAGTGGGGACGGTCGATGCGTTGATGGCGTTGGCCTTGGCCGGCCAACAAACCAGCAGCATCGAACTCGGCACCGCGGTGGTGCCCACCTATCCCCGGCACCCGACGGTGATGGCCGAGCAGGCGCTGACCGTGCAGGACGCCAGCGGCGACCGGCTGGCACTGGGCATCGGGCTCAGCCACAAGTTCTTCATCGAGAACAGCCTGGGCCTCGACTACTCCCAACCCATCCCCCACACCCGCGAGTACCTGACGATCCTCAACGGTCTCCTGGCCGGCGAGGCGGTGTCGTTCAAGGGCGAGCTGTACCGGGTGAAGGCCCAGATCTCGGTGGGCAACGCGGCGAGACCTCCGGTGTTGGTAGCCGCGCTCGGGCCGGCGATGCTGCGCTTGTGCGGCCGGATGGCCGACGGAACCATCACCTGGATGGGCGGCATCGACTACCTCCGAGACATCGCCATCCCCACCATGAGCGAGGCCGCTGCCGAGGCCGGGCGACCCGCTCCTCGGTTCGTGGCCATGGTCCCGGTGTTGCTGGCCGACGACGTCGACGCCGGCCGGGACGTCGTGAACGAGTCGTTCCGGGCCTACGGCCAGATCCCGTCCTACCGCGCCACCCTCGACCGAGGCGGCGCCGCCCTTCCCGCCGACGTCGCCGTCATCGGCAACGAGGAAGCCATCAGACGCCGGCATCCAAGCGTTCGCCGACATCGGTGTCACCGATTTCGCCGCCGTCGTGCCACCCTCGGCCCCCAGCGCCTTGGCCACCACCGAACTGTTGGCGGAACTTGCTCGGCCATGACCCAGCCTCCAGCTCCTGAAGCGATCGCCGAGGCACTGGCTACCGATCTGACCATCGACATCACCACCATCGGACGCACCTCGGGCCGACCTCGGCGCATCGAGATCTGGTACCTACGGGTCGACGGGCAGTACTACATCACGGGCACGCCACGGCCCCGAGACTGGCTGGCCAACCTCATGGTCAACCCCCGCTTCACCTTCCACCTGAAGGAGTCGGTCGTCGCCGACCTCGACGCCGAGGCCAGCATTGTCACCGACCCCGACGAGCGCCGTCGAGTGCTGACCTCGATGGCGGCCGAGTGGTACCGGGGCCAAGTCGACGTCGACCGATTGTTGGCCGAAGCACCGATGGTCAGAATCACCTTTCCCGATTTGGAGTGACGCCCGTCACAGGGCGCGTCTACGCTCCGGCCATGACCTTCCACACCGAATGGGACACCACCCCGAACCCTGTCTACGACGTCTGGACGTCGGTCAACGGGTCCGAGATCGTGCCCGGCATTCTCAGTCCGCTCATGGCCACCACCTTCAACCGGTACGACGGCGTCGGGCTGCAGGCGTTGATGGACACCTATCCGGGAGCACAGAAGGTCGAGCTCTTCGATCCCCCGATCGGCAACTTCTTCGGCATCGTCGCCGGCCGCCTGTGTCTGAACAACGGCTTCTCGGTCGCAGCCACCTCGGCCCTCGACGCCGACATCGCCCAGGCCATCCTCCAACAGTTCTTCACCGGGGCCAGCGGCGGCGAGCGTTTCATCATCGAAGCCACCGACGAGGAGCGGGCGGCCGCATACGCGGTGGCAACCCAGCAGCGCGAAGACGCACCGGCCAAGCTCGACGGCTACCGCGACCGCCTCTACGCCGAGCGAGCCTCTGACCGATTCCAGCAAGACCTCGAGCTCGACCTCCCCTCCGCGTTGGCCCGCTATCACGAGCTGCACAACGACAGCACCTGCGAGGTGTTGAACACCCACTACATGGTGTCCGTCGGCGCCGGCGAGTGGCAGGTTCGCCTGGCCATCCTGTTGGCGACCAGCGGCCTCGACCCCGCGGCGGTGGTCGGACTGTGCTCGGGACTGGGAGAAGTCGAGAGCTCGAAGCCGGCGATCCGCCTGTTCGAGCTGGCGCAGCTGGCCACAGCCGAGCCCGACGTGGAGGCCGCGCTGCGCTCCGGCACCTACGACCCCGCAGCAGCGCCCGCCGACTCGGCGTTCCGTCAGGCGTTCGCCACCTTCCTCTTCGAGTACGGCTACCGGGTGCAGGGCGAGGCCGACCCCACCAACCCCGACTGGTCGGAGAACCCCACGTTCGCGCTGTCCCAGATCGCGGGGATGCTCGACGTCGGCGACCACAGCTCACCCAAGGCGACCACGGCCCGAGCGGTCCAGAACCGCGAAGCGCTGGAAACCGTCATCCGGGCGCAGTTGCCGCCAGAGACCCAGGCCGCGTTCGACGAGGTGTTGGGGCAGGCGCAACGGTTCACGCGTATGCGTGAGCGGTCGAAGGCCATGTGGGTGCTCGCCGCCAGACGCACCCGTGCCCCCTACCTGGCGATGGGTCGGCGCCTGATCGAGCAGGGTCTGATCGACGAGGCCGACGACGCCAAGTACCTGTTGCTCAGCGAACTCGAAGCCCTGGCCGACGGAACGGGACCATCGGCCGACGAAGCCCGCGCCCGTGGTCCAGCGACGCAAGGACCAGACGGCCGAGGCCGCCAACTGGACCCTGCCCGACAATTGGATCGGCGAACCCGAGCTCGAACGACGGGAGGCGGCCGTGCAGACCGACGAGCTCACGGGTCTCGGCGTATCGATCGGCGACGGGCCGGTCACGGGCGTGGCGCGCATCATCGCGTCAGCCGAAGCCGGTCTGGCCCGACACCTCGACGTCGGCGACATCCTCGTCACCCCGTTCACCGATGCCCCGTGGACACCACTGTTCATCCCGGCTGGCGCGGTGGTCACCGAGACCGGCGGGGTCTTGTCGCACGCGGCGACGGTGGCCCGCGAGTTCGGCATTCCTGCGGTGGTGATGTGCAAGCATGCCACCGAGATCATTCACGACGGCGACCTGGTCACCGTCGACGGAGCGACCGGTCTGGTCACCATCCTGCAACGAGCGTGAGGTAAGAGACTCGGTCAGGCCGCGTGGTGATCCGGTGAGGTCTTGACTCTCTGGTTGCCGGAGGGTTGAGACTGGATCCGTGATCGCTTCGTTGTTCCCCGTGGTGTGTTGTGACGATCTGGATGAAGCGCGGGATTTCTCCTCACCCTCCCCGTTCTGCAGTACAGGGACCGTCGTTTTGCCGGTCTGGGTACTGCAGAACGGCGCTTGGTAGGAGCGCCCGCCCGCTTGGACCCCTCCAGTCGAGACGGACGGGCGCTCAACCGCCTCGGCGTTCAGTCCTGTGGGGACAGGTCGGCACCGAATGCGTTCCAGCTTCTCGGAAGACTGTTTCGTGGTTGTCCCCGGCTCGTGAACACCTTGTTTCGTGAACACCTTGTTTCCTGAACACCTTGTTTTCCCTGAACACCGTGTTTCCTGACTCAGTCGGGGAGCCAGGAACCGTGGAAGCCGAAGGGCACTCGTTGGGGAAGTCGGATCGAGGCGACCGGAGCGGCCGCGATGTCCGACGCGTCGAGCACCACGAAGCTGCTCGAGTCGGTTGGCTTGTCGTAGACGTAGGTGAGCAGCCAGCCGGCGTCCTCCCCCGGATTGCCGGACGGCGCGAACACGGCCTCGCCCGGGATCTGTGCGGCGCCGAAATCGTGGGCTGTGGAGACGCCGGACAAGAGGTCGTACTTCACCAACGAGTTCTGCTCGCCGAAGGTCGCGACGGCGTAGCCGAAGCGATTCGGCAGGCCGACCAAGTTCTCGTTGACACGGGGGAACTCGATGGCCCGATCGTCCAACACTTCTTCCGTGACCGTTCCCACGCCCAAGTCGATGCGCCAGCGGTGCAGGGCGGCGTCGTTGTTGAAGTTGGTCGACTTCGATCTCCACAGCTCGGGATAACGAGCGGTGTCGAAGACGATCCCGGCGCCGTCCTCGAAGCTGTTCATCGGGTGGAAGACGTAACAGGGATCGATGTCGAACCAGCGAACCGCTTCGGGGTCCAGGCCCCCAGAGTGACCAGCGCCGGGCCGGCGCAGGACACCGATGCGGGCGCCGTAGTCCTCGTCCCATCGGTAGGGCATGGTGCCTTGCATCGCCAACTCGAGATCGAACACGACCGGCAGATCCATGAACAGCACGTAGTGCTCGGTGATCGAGAAGTCGTGGACCATGGTGGGCCCGGGCACATCGATGACCTGACTGTGGACCAACTCACCCGCCGCCGACACCCGGTGGTAGGTGAGGTAGGGCGGAAAGAACCCGTACCCGAAGAAGTGGAGCTCGCCCGTGAGGGGGCACACCTTGGGGTGCGCGGTCATGGCGGTGTCGAGGCGGCCGTTGTAGTCGTAGGGCCCGATGGTGCTGAGGTCTGGCGCGATCTCGGAAGGGAAACTTGATTCGACCAAGGCGAGGATGCGGCCGGCGTGGCGGATGACGTGCGTGTTGTTGACCCCGATGGTGTGATCGACCGATCCGTCGTCGCCGATCATCCGGGCGTCCGGCTCGTTCAGGGCGCGGGTCTGCACGTACCGGTTGCGATACCACGATGCTTGGCCCTGATCGAGGCGAATGCCGTGGAGCATGCCGTCGCCCATGAACCAGTGTCCGGAGCGACCGGTGTGCGGGTTCGGGCCGTTCCGCAGATACAGCCCGTTCAACTCCGGCGGAAGCGAACCCTCGACCACCAACCCATCTGCTGCCGCCGAGACCTCCTCGAACACCGGCGCATAGTTGCCCCGAAGGTGGAACGGCAGCTCACGGGCGGGCACGGCGGCGTTCGTCGCGGTCATCTCGCGAACCTAGCGGGCCTGGACGATCACGCAAGGTCATCGAGGATCGACGCCAGGCGAGCGGTGGACGTCTGGGGGTTGACCACGCAGATACGAAGGCATGGCTCGCCCTGCCAGAACGTCGGCACGACGAGGTAGTCACCGGCCCTCGCGTGGACATCGCTCCACGATCGGTACGCATCGACCCCCCAGCCGGTCCGCCGGAAGAGGACGACGGAAAGTTGTGGCTCCAGCAACAACTCGCAGTAAGGCCGAGCCGCGACATCGGCCGCGAACTGCCACGCCGTGCGAAGGGTTCGGGTCACGGCCTCGGCATAGGCATCGGTCCCGTACGTAGCGAGGGAGAACCACAGCGGAAGGCCCCGGGCACGTCGGGACAACTGGTAGGCGAAGTCCGATGGGTTCCACTGGGTACGGTCGACCATGGCCAAATAGTCGCCGTGCTGGGCGTGGGCCACGGCGGCCGGGGCCGGGTCCCGGTAGATCAGCGCTGCGCTGTCGTAGGGCGCGAACAGCCACTTGTGAGGATCGACGCCGAAGCTGTCCGATCGTTCGATCCCGACGAAGTGCTCCCGGGCTTCGGCCGAGCACAGAGCCGCGAGCCCGTAGGCCCCGTCGATGTGCAGCCACAAGCCTCGTTCGTCGCAGACGTCGGCGACGCCGTCGAGTTCGTCGACGGCCCCAGCGTTCGTCGTGCCACCGGTGGCGACGACGGCAAAGACCTCGGCGTCAACCGCCGCATCGAGCGCCCGTCGCAGCGCTTCGCCGGTCATTCGCCCGCGCACGTCGGCGTCGACGGGCACGATGCCCACGTCCATCACGTTGGCGGTCGCCCGCACCGATGCGTGGGCTTCCGAAGTGGCAGCGATGTGGAGCCGGCCGGCCGAACCGTGCCGGTTGCGGTGGACCGACCGAGCGGTCACCAACGCCGAAAGGTTGGCGGCCGAGCCGCCGCTCACGAACGTTCCCCCTGCTTCGGCTGGATAGCCGGCCAGGTCGGCGATCCAGCGAAGGGCTTGGTTCTCGGCGGCGATGGCGCCGGCTCCAGCCTCCCAATTGCCGGCGAAGATCGACGATGCGCTGACCACGAGGTCGAACATGGCCGCTGCGTTGGACGGAGCGGTCGGCACGTAGGCCAGGTTCATCGGATCGTCCATCGGACGGCAGGCGGGCATCAGCACGTCACGGAAGATCTGCAGCGCCCGATGGGCACCGACTCCGCCCGGTGACACGACACCGGCGAGCGCCTCGGTCAGGTGCTCGACGGGCATCGCTCCCCAGCGCGGATCCTTGGGTGTCTGGAGACGTTCGATTGCGTAGCCGATGACCGAGTGGGCGAACAGGTCGGTCGTTGCGTCCCACTCGTGCATGGACGGGATCGTAGGCCTCGACGACGGGCTAACGTCCGCGTCATGGCAGCAACCGAGTTCTGGACGTCCGGTGTGGGAATGCCCCGCTCGACCGTGAAGCAAGCGAAGCGGGCCGAGGATGAGGGGTGGGACGGAATCGGGTTGGTGGACTCCCAGAACCTGGCGGGTGATCCCTACATCGAGCTGGCGCTGGCCGCGCACGCCACCGAACAGATCCGGCTGGGAACAGCGGTCACCAACCCCCTGACCCGACACCCTGCGGCCATGGCGACGGCGATCGCCACCGTCCAAGCAGAGAGCGACGGACGGGCCGTGCTCGGCATCGGCCGCGGCGACTCGGCCTTGGCCCATCTGGGACTTTCGCCCGCTCCCGTTCCGACCTTCGAGCGCTACCTCGCCCGCCTGCAGGGCTACCTACGTGGCGACGACGTTCCGTTCGATGTCGAACTCGACGGCGCAGGGGAGGTCAAAGCCGCCGACGCGCTGCACATGGCGAGCGGCCCGCAGAGCAGCCGCCTTCGATGGCTGCGAGAAGGTTTCGTCAAGGTCCCCGTCGACGTCGCTGCCACCGGACCCAAGGTCATCGCCGCGGCCGCACGGCACGCCGACCGCATCACCTTCGCCGTCGGCGCCGACGTCGAACGATTGACGTGGGCCATGGACGTTGCCCGGAACGCGGCCACCGCGGTAGGGCGCGACCCCGATGACCTGAGCTTCGGGGCGTACATCCCGGTGTACCCGCATCCCGACCGGACCCAGGCCCGCCAGCTGATCTCGGGCGGCGTGGCGTCGTTCGCCCGGTTCTCGGTCATGCACGGTTCGGTTGCGGGCCCCGTCACCGACGACGAGCGCCAGAGCCTCGAAGCGGTCCACGCCAATTACGACATGGGCTCGCACTTCACCCACGGGTCGCCGCAGTCACGCTTCCTCACCGACGAGGTCATCGACCGGTTCGGCATCGCCGGGCCCTCCGGCTACTGCATCGACCGCCTGTCAGAGCTGATCGACCTCGGCCTGGAGAAGGTCTTCGTGATGGGCGGCGGGTTCCGAGGCGATCAGACGGAGGCCGAACGCATCCCGGTCACGCATGGTCACCGAGGTGCTCCCCGCGCTGCGCTGACTCGCTCAGGGATCCACGCCCGCCGCCTTGGGCCGTTGGAGTCGCAGCATCAGCACGGCCAGCGAGCCGACCACCAAGGCCATGCCCGCGATCTGAAATCCGTTGACCGGTTCGTCGAGGAACAACGCAGCCAAGCCAGTCGCGACCACCGGGTTGAGGAGGAACAGCATCGAGATCAGTACCAGCGGGGTATGGGCATGAGCCCAGTTGACCAGCGTGTGGCCGGCGCCGGGCACGATGACCAGGAACGCCAGCCACGGCCAGTCGGAGCGGGGTACCTCGAAGCTCTGGCCGCTGAACAACGCAAGCGGCAACACCAGCGCGCCGGCGACCAACGTCAGCACCGTCTGCAGTTCGAGCGCCCCCAGTTCGACCCGGGCCCGTTTGGTGGTGACGAGGTAGGCGGTCCAGAGCAGCGTTGCCAAGAGCGCGAGCACGTCGCCACGGGGGCTCCAGACCGGCGTGATGGAACTGCCGTAGACCACGGTGACCACACCCGCGACTGCGAACGCGGTGATGGCCACTTCGCTCCTCCGGACCTTCTCCCCGAACAGCGGGCCGACCAGCAGCAACGAAAGGACGGGCTGGATGGCGCCGAGCACCGTGGCGTTGGCAACCGTCGTCAACTTCACCGCGGTGTAGAACAACGCAATGTTGGCGGCGAAGAGCACCCCGGACGACCAGCCGAGTTGGAAGGCTCGCAACGACAGCCGCCCACCGCGCAGGTACAGCACCACCACCAACCCGATCGACAACCAGACGAACCGGTGCGCGGCAAGCGCCAAGCCGGCGACATCGATGTATTTGGTCAGCGGCGGCATCGAGCTGAGGATGGTGATGGCGATGACCGCCACCATCGGCCCCATCGACGAAGGTGCCTCGCCGCTGGGTCGAGCAGTGCTCACTCGCGGAATCGCTCGACGAGTTCAGCGTGTCGATCCATGGCGGCAAGGATCTTGTCCGGTCCGGCGACCGGCAGACCCAAGGCGGCGCGTTGCACTCCCGCCTCGGCAAGGATCTCCAGATTCTCCGGTGCCGGATCTGCGCCGAAGACGGTGATGAGCAACGCGTCCGGATCGCGTCCCGCATCGGCCCAGGCGGCGCGAAGCGACGGCAGCTCGGCGAGGATCTCGTTGCGTCCCTGAATCGGTCCCCAACCATCGGCGTACTCGACCACCGCGGCGCGCAGCTTGGGCCCGGCGCCGGCGGCGACGATGATGGGCGGATGAGGCTGCTGGGTCGCTTTGGGATACACGTGAGTCGGCCCGAAGTTCGTCCAACGGCCTTCGAAGGAAACCGGAGCGTCGGGCTCGGCCGTGTCGGCCCACAGCGTCTTCATCGCCGCCAGGTGTTCGCGGGTGCGGTCGCGGCGCTCGTTGAACACCACGCCATGGTGTCCCAGTTCGGCCCGGTTCCAGCCGTACCCGATGCCGAAAATGAACCGTCCGCCCGAGATGAAGTCGATCGACGCCACCTGTTTGGCCAGCCAGATGGCGTCGTGCTGGGGTACGAGGCAGATGCCGCTGCCGAGCTTGATGGTCGAAGTGACCGCGGCTGCTGCGCCGAGCGACGAGAAGAGGTCGAGACTGTGGCGGTAGTGCGGGGGGATGACCGGGCCGCCGGGCCATGGGCCGCTGTTGGTGGGCAGATGGCTGTGTTCCGGGTAGAAGAGGGACTCGAAGCCCCGCTCCTCCGCGGCTGTGGCCAACGCGGCGGGGCCGATCGTGATGTCACTGGGGAAGGCAAGCAAGCCGATGTCCATCGGGCCAACCTAATCAGCGATGTGGCCGGATCAGGAATTTCTGTCCAGTGGCGTGCTTGGCGAATGCCTGAGCCACCGCAGGGTCGAGGATGTCGGCGAGGGACAGCTCGTCGGTGTAGTGGCTGGCGAAGGTGGTGGTGAGCTCGTCGACGACACGAGCGCGGAGTCGGTCGGCCCCCTCCTGGCCGACCTTGGCCATGAAGTACGTGAGCAGCCATCCGCCGACACCCCACGCCATTCCAAAGGTACGCACCAGCTCGGTCGGCCCTCGATCGAGGTTGCCGTAGAGGTAGACCTGCTTGTGGGTCGTGCTCCCGTAGCGGTTGTACTCAGCTGCGCTGGCAGTGAGTGCGGCCTCCATGGCGGCCAAGATCTGGCTGGCCAGGTTGCCGCCCCCGGTGGCGTCGAAGGCGATGGTTGCTCCTGTTGCGATGAGCGCTTGGGTCAGGTCATCGCTGAAGGTCGCCTGGCTCGAGTCGCACACGTAGGTGGCTCCCTGTGAACGCAGTAGCTCCGCCTGTTCGGGCCGACGGACGATGTTGACGAGGTCGATGCCGTCCTTGATGCAGATGCGGTTGAGCATCTGACCCAGGTTCGATGCGGCCGCGGTGTGGATCAACGCCTTGTGGCCCTCCATCTGCATGGTCTCGACCATGCCGAGCGCGGTGAGGGGGTTCACGAAACAGGAGGCGCCGTCAGCCGGTTCGGTCCCGTCGGGAAGAACCAGACAGGACGCTGCCGGGACGGCGCGGTACTGCGCGTACATGGCGCCGCCGAGCACGGCGACCGTCTTACCCATGAGTGCCTGCGCTTCGGGGGACTCACCGGCGCCGATCACGACACCGCACGCCTCGTTGCCGACTGGCATCGCCTGGTCGAGGCGGGCCGTCATACCCGCCAAGGCCGCAGCCGAGATGGGGGCGCACAGAGCGCCGTTCTCGACGGTGGCCTCGCCGATGGCCGCCGACGCGAGCAGCAGTCCGTTGTCGGAGGGATTGATGGGGGTTGCCTCGACCCGGACCAGCACGTCGCGCGGTCCGGGCGTCGGGGTATCGACCTCGTCCAGGCTCAACCGCAAGCGGCCGGCCTCACCCGGTTTTCCGGTGACCAAGGAACGGATCTGCAGCATGGTCGGTGGAGCGGTCGAAGTCGTCATGTCGTCACCATGGCACGAGGTTCCGAGATTTGCCCGGCTATCGACCGCGATCCCGCGCAGAGAAGAAACTTTTCAAAGATTTTTCCCAGGTTCGTCCGACCGGATCTCGGCTCGGTCGACGCAACCCGTATAGGCATATTTACCCAGGCCAGAGGGGCCGACCGGCCGATGCGGGTCGGTCCGCGGCCTCACAAATTCGTGCCCGTGCGCCATTTTCGGCACCGAGTGGGCCACCACGACGCGTTGCAGAAGGTCGATCGACTTGACACTCTACGTGATATGTCCGCCACGTTGAGTCACAACAAGCGACCCCAGACGACCGACGAGGAACGGCGGTCCGCCAAGTCACTCCCCATCCGGGCTCCGAAACAGACCTGGCAACTCCGGCCTCGACCGCCGCTCGCTCCGCGACCCGACAGCCAGCCGGCGCCTGCGCCGCAGAGCGATTCCGATCCTCTCGCCGTCCCCGGCCTTGCGGATCGACGATCGGCCCGCCCGTGGGCGCCGGCGCTCGTCATCAGTCTGGTGTGCGGTCTCGGCGTCATCGCCGTCGTTGGCGGAGGATGGACCGGAACCGACGACGGCGCGGGCGTCGTCCCTGTCGTTGCGTTGGTGTCGGTTGCTCTGGCTGGGTTGCGGCGCCGACCCGAGCAGCACACCACCGCCGTGCGTCCGGTCTCGTCGCGTCTGGCCCATGTGGTCCACCTCTGCGCCATGGCGCTGACCACCCTCGTCGTCCTCGGCCCCAGCTGGGGCCCGACGAGCGTGGGCCCGGCCATGACCCTTGCGGTTCTCGGCGCGTACCTCGCGCTGTGGGGCTACCGGGCGCTGGCGCTCCTGCGGACCATGGTGCTGCTCAGCGTGCTGACCTGGGAGCCGGTGGCGGACTTCGTCCACCAGGTCGTCCGTCGCTCCCTCAACGCCCCATCCGACCTCCTGTACGACCGGTTGTCGCGGATCGATGCCCTCGGGGTGAGTGACGAGCCATGGCGCCTGTTCAGTGCACAACTTCACCGTGGCGGCCTGGTCGTCATCGCCACACTGGCATTGGCGATCGGCGCCAACCGATGGCGTATGTCGACTCGGACCCTCATCGACCTCACGCTCACGTTGACCGTTGCCCTCACCGTCCACCACACCCTCATCCTCGCCAGCAGCATCGACCAGTACCGACCGTCGGAGGCCACACAGGTGGCGACCAACCCGACGCTCGAAATCCTGATCTCTGCGGTGTGTGTCGCTCTGCTCAGCCTCATTCGGCTTCGCCGCCTGGGTCGCCCCGGGGTCGAGACTGCAGGCTCTGCGGCCGCTCTCCCCGAACTCGACGATCGGGACCCCGTCATCTTCGCCAACCAACACACCACCCTCTCGCCCCGAACCACCGCCTTGCTGCTCAGCGGCATCGCTCCACTCACCGCCATCGCCCTCCTCAGCTGACGGAGATACCAGCCATGACCTTGCTCATCGAGCCCGAGCTGACGGCCCACGCCCAGGCCGAACTGCACCCCCTACCCCTACTGCCGATGCCACCGAACGACGACGAGGTCTGGTCGTACGTTCAGGACGACGGCAAACGATTCCTCCAGTTCTCTTCGTTGTCGCGCATCTGCCTGGGCTTGGCGCTGGTGTTCCTGTCGCTGCAGGGCACCTGGCTCCTGCTGCTCCTCCCCTTCGCTGTGGCGGTCGTGGTCGGCGGGGTCATCAACGTGATCTGGTCGACACAGGTCCCGCCTTTCGATCGGGTCGACCATCTGCGTCGAGTCGCCGCCACAGACCGCGCCTACCCCAGCGTCGATGTCTTCATCTGCACCTGCGGCGAGGACCCGCTGATCGTCGAGAACACCATCTGCCACGCCACCAACCTCGAGTACCCCGGAGAGGTGACGGTGTACGTACTCGATGACCGCTCCTCGACCGAGGTGCACCAGGCCGCGTTGCGGTGGGGAGCCCAGTACATCGTCCGTCCGCGCCGGGGCTGGATGAAGAAGGCCGGCAACCTCCACCACGGGTACGCGCAGAGCAGCGGCGATCTGATCCTGATCCTCGATGCCGACTTCGCCGTGCGCCGGGACTTCCTCCAGAACTCCGTGCCCTATTTCGACGATCCGAAGCTGGGAATCCTCCAGACCCCGCAGTACTTCCGGGTGTCGGCCGACAACTGGGTCGAGCGAGGCGCCGCGTCCCAGCAGGAACAGTTCTACCGAGTGGGCATGCGGGCCCGGGACAAGCATGGCGGCGCAATCTGCGTCGGCACCAACGCGGTGTACCGCCGATCGGCTCTCGACGAGCGAGGCGGCATGGCGCTGCTCGAACACTCCGAGGACATCTTCACCGGGATGAAGGTCATCGACGCCGGCTACCGAGTCGACTACCTACCGCTGCCGTTGGCCGCGGGTTCTGCTCCGGACAACGCAGCTGCCCTGGCCTCCCAGCAGTACCGGTGGGCCCGCGGGAACTTCGCGCTGGCCGGCACGCCGCTGTTCAAACGGATGCGGCTCACACCGATGCAGCGCCTCGGCCTCTGGGACGGCTGGATCTACTACGTCACCAGCGCCCTGAGCCCGGTGGTGGCCATCTTCGTGCCCATCGTGTCGCTGGTCGAAGCCCCTCACCTCATCACCCTGGCGCCGGCGGCCATGGTGCTCCCCGCGCTGTTCACCGAGTTCTACCTGCAGCCGCGGTGGCTGCATCTCCCAGACGGTCGGGCCTCACGACGGGTGGGGCTCGTCTCCCAGGTCGCCCACCTCTACGCCTTGCGGGATCACCTGACCGACCGGGACCAGGAGTGGATTCCCACCGGCGGCAAGCGCCCGACCGGGGCGAAGAAGGGCACCGACCGGATTCCCGATCAGATCACGGCGACGGCGGCCGCCGGCTTCGTCATCATCATGGCACTCCTCGCCTACCGCATCGGCACCGGCTGGTCGATGCTCGACCTCGCGCCCGTCGGCGTCCTGGCGGCCATCGCCCTTCCCGCAGCGCTTGGCACGACCAAGCCGCCGGTCACGGCGTTGAAGGGCGAGATCGTCAGCCTCGGCGAAGCGGGGTCTTCCGGCCGAGACGCCTTCCTCGACGTCGTCCGCACCGTCTCGATCGTCCGCGTCATGTTGTGGCACGCGTTCGGGTTCTGGTGGATCTCGTGGGCCTTTGCCGCCATGCCTGCTGTCTTCTACGTGTCGGGCGCGGTGATGGCCAAGAGCTTGCTGCGAAGCGGGACGTTCGCCGTTGTCGGCAATCGGCTGAAGCGGCTGCTGCTCCCCTACTACGCGTTCGTCTTCCTCGGCCTCGGGTTGGTGTGGATGGCCCATTCGACCATCACCGAGGAGTCACCGCTCGACGTGCTTTCGTGGCTGGTGCCCTATCGCGCTCCGGCGCCGCTGGCCTGGGAACAGGGCTGGATCTCGACGCCACTCTGGTTCCTGCGTGCGCTGGTCCTCATCCTTGCGCTCACGCCCATCGTCCGGCCGATTGCCCGTCGGTTGCCCGGCTGGTTCGTCGGGCTGGGTTGGCTGGCGTCGCTCTACTTCCTCGATCAGTGGATCGCGGCCCAGACGACGGCGCTGAACGTCGAGATCGCTCGCGGTGTCGCCGACGTCGTTTGCTTCGGCGGCTTCTTCGGCCTCGGCATTGCGGGTCATCATCTCCGGGGCCGGTTCAACACCGTGACCCGGGCCATGGTGGCCGCCGCGCTGTTCTCGTCCGGGATCCTGTGGGCGGTCCTGTTCCCACCCACAGGTTGGGTGGTCAACAACTCCTACGTGCTGTTCGGTCTGGTCGGCCTTGCCTGGCTGGCCGCGCTGCTCGCAGTCGAGGACCAGCTCCGACACCTGGGGGAGATTCCGCCCATCCGGCGCTTGGTCGGCTGGTTCACCGACAACGCGATGTCGATCTACCTCTGGCACTCGCTGGCGATCGTCTTCACCTATCAGCTCATCGGCGCGCCTCGATCGCTCGGCGACTTCCTCGTGTTCGGCGGCGTCGCTGGTCTGTTGCTCACGCAGGTCGTCGCCGCGGTGCGACCCTTGGAGTCGCTCGGCTCACGTCGAGCCGCGTCGGTGCGGCCCGCGCAGGTCCTGGCGCTCACCCTGGCGCTGGCGGCGATGGCAACGCGGCCGGCGCTGTTCCCCGAGCTGACCGACGTCGCCGGTCCTCCCACCCCTTCGGGCCGACCCCTCGTCGGAGACGACGATGCAACCTCGGCGGCTCCAACCGCCCAGGACGAAGCGGCCATGGAACGTAGTGCGGCGGCATGGCTCGACGGGCACGACGTCAGCTCCCTCGCGGTGGTCGAGATCGGCGAAGCGACCGGGGACGAAGCGAATCTCGTCACCTTCGGCGACGACGCCGTCCTCGATCCCAACGAGACCTTCGAGGCGATGAGCGCAACGAAGACCATGGTCGCAGCGGCCGCGCTCCAACTCGTCGACGACGGCTTGCTCACGCTGGACGAACCCCTGCCGAATGTCGCGGGGCTACCCCCCTCGGCGACGGGCCAGTTGACGCTGCGGCGTCTGCTCAGCCACTCGACGGGCATGGCCGACTACCGGGCGACTCCCGACTTCGACCCCGAGGTGATCCTCACGCCGACGGACGCCGTGCTCCGCAGCTTGGAGGTGAGTGACCTCGGTGTCACCACATCGAGGTACTCGGCCTCCAACTATCTTTTGGCCGGCCTGGTCATCGAGGAGGTCACCGGGCTGCCGCTCAGCGAGGTCCTGGAAGACCGGCTGTTCGGTCCCCTCGCCATGAACGACACCGAGCTGGTGAACAATCAGCGCGCCGGCTTCATCGGTCATGCCTCCGGTGGTGTGGTGTCGACCTTGCCCGATCTCGCCCGGTGGTACGACGCGTTGATGCGGCAGCGAATCGTGCTTTCCGATGCGATGTACGACGAGCTGCTGTTCGGCGGCCTGGAAGCCAACCCTGCGGCCGGTCTCGGCACCTGGCGGCACTGTCCGTGCGAGGCACCGACGGCGGCCGAGCCCGAGCCGTTCCTCTACGCGTTCCACGACGGAGGCGACGTCCGTTTGGTCTACATCCCGACCCGGGACGTGGTGATGGCCATGCGGTTCTCCAAGCCGTTGTACGACGCCGACCAACTCGTCGGCGACATCGACGACATCATCTTCGCCGTCGCCGACCGCCGAGGCTGACCCCCAAACCCCCACCCCTCTGACGTTCTGTGAAGCGTTAGCCACGTCTGACGTGGCTAACGCTTCACAGAACGGGGGTTACGGGGTTGAGCGCCCAGTGGTCGAGGAGGTGTCGCGCGGCGGCGAGATAGAGCGGAGCCGCCGATGGATCGTCGTGGGCGGCGTCGAGACAGGCCAGGGTGTACTTGGCGACGTGAGCGTCAGGGTGCGTGGCCCCTGCGGTGGCCAGCGCAGTGCGGTTGGCTCCAACGTTCAGCGAACCGGTCGACTCGGGCACGGCGGACAGCGCAGGGTTGTCGAATGATGCTCGAAACGCCAGCACCTCGGTGGCCGCCAGCGCAAGGCCGATGTCGGCGAGGTCCGTTCCCCGGGTGACCTCGAGCAGTGCCTGCGGCAGGGTCAGGCAATGGGTCCAGCCGTACTTCGCGCCTGCGGGGTCACCGGTCAGCATCGAGTGGGCCGCGGTTCGGATGACCACTCGCTCGGCTTCCAACGTTCGGGGACCGAGGACCGGGCCGAGCAGATCGGCGGCGATACCGGTCTGATCCACTTGCATCATCAGCGGATGGACGAGGCCCGGGTTGGTGACCCGGTCTGCCGGAGCGGCCAGCAGCGCATCTTGGAGTCCTTCGAGGTCGGTCGTGGCTGCAGGCCGCCAAGCGTCGGTCCACGAGAACCGCCACGTCGGATCGTTGGCGAGCGACTGGACCAGCGGGCGCAGGAGCTGCGGCGACCAACCGCTCAGCTGCTCTCGCCGGGCGGTGTAGGCGAAGAAGATGGGCGCGTGAGCCGCCGCCGCGGTGGAGTGGACGATCGAGGAGAGCGGCGGGATCTCGACCTCGTTCTCTACGACGGGGACCGGTCGATAGGTCGCGTACCGCTCGGCGATGCGGGCGATCAGGCTCCGGGCCGCGGGCCTCGCAGCCTCGGCGACCAGGGGCAGGAGCGCCGAACGCGCGATCAGCTCGAGGGGTGCGTGCAGGGTGAACGAGTCTTCCGGATCGGAGCGGGGCACCGACACCACTTGGGCGCAGGCGGCGACCAATTCGGCATCGGACAAAGAGAGCATGTCGGCCATGAGGTGAAGATAGAAGTTGAAGTTCACTTCACGTCAAGCAATTCTTGTCCAGGTGCATTCGACCTCGTCCATCGGCACGACTCTTTCAATCGGCGAAGCAGCGGCGCGGGCGGGCCTCGCAACATCGACCCTTCGGTACTACGAGCGCGAGGGCCTGATCACTTCGACCCGCTCACCGGGCGGGCAGCGTCAGTATCGCCGAGAGGTGCTGCGCCGCTTGGCGTTCATCGTTGCCGCGCAACGGGTGGGGCTCACCCTCGACGAGGTGCGGGCAGCGCTGCTTCAGCTACCCGAAGGTCGAACGCCCACGAAGGCCGACTGGGCCCGTTTGTCACGAGCATGGCGGCCGCGGTTGGACGCCGAGATCGATTATCTGACAAAACTTCGCGACGAGCTGACGGACTGTATTGGCTGTGGCTGCCTGTCATTCAAGGCCTGCGCGCTCTACAACCCGGGCGACCGGGCCCACCTCCGCGGAAGTGGGGCACAGTTACTGGAGTAGGGTGAGCCGTTCCACTCTTAGTGGGGACCTCGCCAACCTGTCGCCTCCTCTGAGCTCATCAAGAGGAGCCATCATGTCCGCCAATATCTCACCCACTGGTCAATCGACCAGACCCTCCGCCGTCGTCTTCTGCGAAGGGAACTTCGGCAAGATCGACGGCAAGACGGCCAACGGACTGGTCCGCCAGAGCGAGACGTACCGCATCCTGTCGGTGATCGACAGTGCCCAGGCAGGCCGCGATGCCGGCGTCGTACTCGATGGTTCACCGAACGGCATCCCCATCGTCTCCGACCTGGCGGGCGCAGTGGCCCACGCCGGCAGCGTCCCTGCATACTTCATCGTCGGCGTTGCACCAACCAGCGGGCTCCTCTCCTCCAGCGACCGCACCGTCATCCTCGACGCCATGAGCCGAGGCATGAACGTCGTCAACGGTCTGCACGAGTTCCTCAACGACGACGCCGAGTTCGCGGCCGCCTGCGCCATCTACAACGTGCGCATCCGCGACGTCCGCCGTCCGCGGGAGAAGAAGGATCTGCGCATGTTCACCGGCCGGATCGCCGAGGTGACCTGCCCCCGGATCGCGGTGTTGGGCACCGATGGCGCCATCGGTAAACGGACCACAGCCACCATCCTCACCAAGGCCTTGAACGACCACGGTGTCCGGGCGGTCTTGGTGAGCACCGGTCAGACCGGACTCATCCAGGGAGCCCGTTTCGGCGTCGCCCTCGATGCCGTTCCGGCTCAGTTCGTCACCGGCGAACTCGAAGCGTCGGTGCTCGATGCCTATGACACCGAGCAACCCGATGTCATCATCGTCGAGGGCCAAGGGGCGCTCAGCCACCCCACGTATCTGAGTTCCACCGCGATCCTGCGCGGCAGCCTTCCGGCCGGTGTCATCCTCCAGCACGCTCCGGCCCGCACCCACATCAGCGACTTCCCGACCTTCCCCATGCCGACTGCGGTGAGCGAGGTGAACCTGATCGAGACCTTCGCTTCGACCAAGGTCATCGGGCTCACCATCAACCACGAGAACATGACCGACGCCGACGTGTCGGCCGCAATCGCGTTGTACGAGATCGAGCTCGGGGTTCCGGTGACCGACGCCCTGACCCGACCGACCCAACGCCTTCTCGACATGGTCTTCGCCGCGTTCCCCGAACTGGACAAGGCGCCTACCGCATCGACGCGGTGAACGCGCCGCGCCTCGAGATCGACCTCGAGAAGATCGGCCACAATGCGCAGATGTTGGTCGCGGCGAACGAGGCGGTCGGCATCTCGGTCACCGCAGTCACCAAGGCGTTCCTCGGCCTACCCGCGCTGGCAAGGGTGCTGCTCGACGCCGGAGCAGTTGCCCTCGGAGATTCACGGATCGAGAACGTCGAGACCATGCGGTCCGCCGGCATCGACGCTCCGATGCTGCTCATCCGCTCTCCCATGCCCAGTCAGATCCAGCGGGTCATCGACAGTGGCGTGGTCAGCGCCAACTCCGAACTCGATGTCCTCGAACAGTTGTCGGTGCAGGCGGTGCGGCGAGGCGTCGATCACGGCGTGCTGCTGATGGTCGAGCTGGGTGATCTCCGCGAAGGCATCATGGCCGACCGGCTACTGGGCGTCGTCGCCGGCGTCCTCGCCTTGCCTCATCTGGTGCTGCGCGGCATCGGGGCGAACCTGGCGTGTCGCAACGGCGTCGTCCCCGACAACCTCAACATGGCCGAGCTGTCCGAGCATGCCGACGCGATCGAAGCGCAATTCGGGGTCGAGTTGGGGATGATCTCGGGCGGCAACTCGGCCAACCTCGAGTGGGCGCTCGGGAACCGCAAGCCAGGGACCAGGGTCAACAATCTCCGGCTCGGAGAAGCCATTCTGCTCGGCCGAGAACCGCTGGGGCGTACACCCATTCCCGGCCTGTTCACCGACACGGTCACGCTGGTGGGCGAGGTCATCGAATCCATCCGCAAACCGTTGAAGCCCTGGGGGACGAGAGCACAGTCCGCCTTCGACAAGACAGCCGCGGGCGACGCAAACGGCGAGGCGTGCGGATCGGGTTGGCAGACAATCGTCGCCATCGGTCACCAGGACACCGACCCGGGCGGACTGCAACCGTCCGACGGTTGCCGGCTCCTCGGCGCGAGCAGCGATCATCTCGTGCTCGCGACCAAGCGGCGGATGCGGCCCGGAACCGAAGTTTCGTTCCAGCCGAACTACAGCGCCCTGCTGCGCTCGACGACCTCGCCCTTCGTCGCGATGACCGTCGACTCGCAGCCGGCGCGTTAGCCCTGCGGGCCGCGAATCAGTTGGCCGGGCATGGCGCCCGTGGCTTGACCGTCGCTGTAGATGACCTGGCCACGCTTGATGGTGGCGCGATAGCCCTCGGCCCGCTGGATGAGACGACGGCCACCGGCGGGAAGGTCGTAGGCCATCTCGGGTGCCCGCAGGGTGAGGTTGTCGAAGTCGATGACGTTGATGTCGGCCAGCATCCCGGCCTCGATCGTGCCGCGATCGTTGAGCCCGACCTGTCGCGCGGTGTCACGGCTCTGGCGCTGCACGACGTACTCGAGCGGCAGACGCTCGCCCCGTGCCCGGTCGCGAACCCAGTGGGTGAGCATGTAGGTGGGGAAACTGGCGTCGCAGATGACGCCACAATGCGCGCCGCCATCAGAAAGACCGGGGACGGTGCCTTCGGCCAGGTTCATCTCGAGCACGGCGTCGTGGTTCCCGTCGGAGAAGTTGGCCAACGGGAAGAGCATCAATTCTCGACCGTCGCGGGCCAGCAACAGGTCGTACGCCATCTCGACCGGCGCAACGCCGGCGGCCTCGGCGCGACCTTGGATGCTGGTCTCGGGCGCCGGTTCGTAGTCGGGCGGGTCCCCGAGCGGGAACATCTTGTGGAACGACTGGGCCACCATGCCGGACATGCCGTGGGTGCGGTTGGCATGCTCGGCGATGAGCGTTGCCCGCATGTCGGGCTCACGCATACGGGCAACCCGCTCGTCGAGGTCGAGATCGGCCAGCTCCCGGCGGTAGGTCGGGCAGGTGATGAACGGATGCATGGAGGACTGCAGGCCGAGGAGCAGGCTGACCGGGCGAATGGCCACCTGCGCCCGGAGATCGATGCCTTCGGCGCGGGCATCTTGGATCCGCTGCAGCACCCGACGCCACCGGTTGGGACTCTGGTCGTTCTGCACCAACAGGATGGACAACGGGGCTGATGCCGATTCGGCCATGCCGCGGAAGATTTCGAACTCCTTGTCGAGGTCGACGAAGTCCGAAACGATCTCCAAATGCCCGAAACCCTTGTCGGCCAAGGCCTGGGAGATGCCCCACAGTTCGGCCGGCGCGTTGGTGAGCGTGGGGATCTGGTTGCCTTCCTTGTCCCGGTGGTTGATGGTGCGAGAGGTCGTAAACCCAAGGGCGCCGGCGTCGAGCGCTTCGCCGGTCAGCCGTCGCATCTCGGCGATCTCTTCGGGTGTCGCCGCTTCCTCGTGGTCGCGACCCCTGTCCCCCATGACGTAGACCCGCAGCGCAGAGTGCGGCATCTGGGCGCCGATGTCGATGGCGTGGGGAATGGCTTCGACCGCGTCGAGGTACTCGGGGAACGACTCCCAGGTGAAGTCGACGCCTTCGGCGAGCGCAGCGCCGGGAATGTCCTCGACACCCTCCATCACGCTGATGAGGAACTCGTGACGGTCGGGGCGGACGGGGGCGAAGCCGACGCCGCAGTTGCCCATCACGATGGAAGTGACGCCGTGCCATGACGACGGGGTGATGGCCGGGTCCCAGACGACCTGGCCGTCATAGTGGGTGTGGATGTCGACGAAGCCCGGCGTGACCAAGAGGCCCGCAGCGTCGATTTCCTCGCGACCTTGCTCGGCGACGATGCCGACCGCCGTGATGCGATCGCCGTCGATGGCAACGTCGGCGACGCGGGCGTCCGTACCATTGCCATCGACGACCGTGCCATTGCGAATCACCAGATCATGCATGAGATCCCCCGATCAGGTTTGGTGAGGCGGATGCTAGGCGCGCCGAGCCGAAAGAAGAAGTCGCGCCGGCAGGGGACGATCCGGTCGAATTGTCAAACTCGAGAGTCTGTGACATCTGACATAACGATTGTGTGACGTCTGCCACAACTTCGACGGAACCCCGCTAACGTCCGGCGGGTCGCCACGGGGGTGGCGATGCTATTCACCGACAGGGGGAATACTTATGAAGATCAAGGACCAATGGTTCCGGATCGTCGCCGTTCTGCTGGCGTTCAGCGTTGTTGCCGCAGCATGCGGCGGCAGCAGCAGTGACGCAGCGTCCGACGGCACCGACGCCACGACGGCGGCGGACGCCGAGGAAGAGGATGCCGGCGCCGTCGACGAGCCGGACGAGGTCGACCAGGCGGTCCAGGACGCCGCCGACGAGGAAGAGGCGGCGGCCGGTCCATCAACTGCCACCAACATGGAGGAACTCGAGGCCGAATGGGCAGCCAACCGACAGAAGATCGTCGACATGCTGACCGAAGGCATCGAAGCCGGCGATTACGGCGTCGGTGACGACAACATCCTGCGCGGCCCGAGCGGCTACGAGATCGACCTCAACAAGTGCCCCGCCGACTGGAGCGACACCGAGGGCATCGGCGACACCATCAAGTTCGGCTACACCGGACCCGAGTCGGGCAACCTTGCCGCCTACGGCAACCTGCTCCGAGGCTGGGAGGTGTACGTCAAGTACGTCAACGAGCAGGGAGGCATCGGCGGCAAGCAAGTCGAGATCGTCAGCCGTGACGACCAGTACGTGGCCAGCATCACCATCGAGATGATCGACGAGTTGTTGCAGGCGGAGAAGCCGTTCGTGTTCCACACCCTGGGCACCCCCAGCGTGATGGCGACCTACGGCAATCTGAACGAGCGCTGCATCCCGCAGCCGTTCGTCGCCACAGGCCACCCGGCATGGGGTGACCCGGTGAACCACCCGTGGACCACCGGCACCTTCCTCAACTACCTCACCGAGGCCATTCTGTGGGGCGCCTGGATCAAGGAGAACATGGCCGCCGATCTGCCCGTGAAGGTGGTCGGTCTGGTCATGGAGAACGACTTCGGTATCGCCTACAAGCAGGGCATGGAGGCCTACGCCAAGGACAACCCCGATGTCATCGAGTCGTTCGTTCCGATCACCTTCGACCCGGCCGCACCGACCATCACCAACGAGATGACCACGGCTGCCGCCGAGGCACCCGACGTCGCCATCGGCATGATGGCGGGCAATCCCTGCCTGCAGATGGTGGAAGAAGCGGGCCGTAACGGCATGAAGGACGCCGGCACGGTGCTGTTCATCTCCCAGACCTGCAAGGATCCGACCTCGTTCATGATCCCCGCCGGTGCCGCCGCTGACGGCTGGAACATCGTCGGTGGAGGCCAGAAGGTTGGCTCTGATCCGCAGTACGCCGATGACGTCTACGTCAAGTTCATCAACGAGCGGATTGCGGCCGACGGCCTCGACCCCTAAGGTCGGGCTCATCTTCACCGGCATCTTCTATGCGTGGATGAACATGGAAGCCTTGCGCATCACCGCCGACCTGCCGGGAGGCCTCACCAGGACCAACCTGATGTTGGCGGCCCACAGCCTCGATCTGGTGCACCCGCACCTCATCGACGGCATCAAGTTCCGGGTCGACGGAACCGAGGATGCCTTCTACATCGAAGGATCGGACTTCAGCGTCTACAGCGCAGCAGACCAGTCCTGGAAGCAGGTGGGAGGCATCGTCGACATGGACGGCAGCTCCCCGCTCTGCCCCTGGGACGCAGCCAATTCTGCGGAGGGCTGCGGCGCCGGCTGATCCGAGGCCAGTTGACAAGCACGTAGTCTGATCCGATCGGAGCAGACCCTGCCGAAGCGTCAAGCATCGGTGCGGGTCTGCTCCGTCGGACGTTTTCCGGTGCGTGGGTTGCCGGTGCAGTGGGGTTTCGGGTGCGGTGAGTCAGGGTCCGGGCCAGATCTCGGTGTCGGGGTGTTGGCCGTACCACGCAAACCAGAACGACTGGGAGACCGCGAGTCGGCGGCCTGACGCATCGAACGCCCGAGCGCCGGCAGGAGTTGGCTCGAGACGAATCGATTCGCCGCCGACCGTGATGGTCTGGCTGCCGGCCGCCGCGAGTCGTGCAACCGGCACGGCCAGGTGGTCGTCCCCGACGCTCAGACCGATGACCTCGGCTTTGAGCGCCAGGTCGTCGGGCGTCTCCAGAATGGGGAACCAGACACGTTCGCTTGCGTAGTACTCGTCGTACGCCGCACCCGGCCGATAGTCGTAACGCAGCGGCAGACCTTCGGGGACATTGGGGAAGAACAGCTCGGTGGGTATGGCCAAGGTCTCGGAGTCGGGGTGGGTCGCCACCCAGTCGGCCCAGGTCGTGGTGACGATCGGCAACTGTGCGAGCTGGGTACCGACCAACGCCCCACCAATTGCGGTGCCGCTGAGATGCTGCCAGAGCGTGTCGGTCTCACGGTCGATCATGATCTTGTTCGAACTCCACAACAGGCCCGAAGTCTCGAACGCCAGCGGCACCTCATGCGCATCGTCGATACGGCGCTCGAACAGCAGAGCGGTCCGACAAAGCGTGCAGTAGACCACCGCCACCGGGGTTTGACCGATGACGTCGTTCGCCAGTTCGTGATGACCGAGGATCCGGACCGGGTACGCCACGGGGATGCCATCGATCTCGACGCCGAACACCACCTCATCGGCGACCATCCACGTCGCCTCGCGAGCCGGGATCCGCGTCGGGTTGTTGAGTTCGGGTATGCCGCCACGAGGGACGCCTCCCCAATGGATCTGGCTGAGCAGGAGGTCACTCGGCACCTGGTCGAGCAGCGACAGGTACTCGTCGTCGAGCCGCTCGTACAGCCCCAACTTCCACGCTCGATATCCCTCCCCCGGATCGATCTCGGCGGTTTGCGCCCACTGGCCGAATACCTGGAAGTCCTCCAGCCTGCCGCTCTTCGCCTCGAGCCCGCTGAGCGTCGCCAGACCGTCCGACACCATGGCGTCGACCAGATTCGACACTGCCAGACGGTGGAGATCGAGCAGCCAGGGCACCCAGCGAAGATCGCCCGACGCGACCATCGACGTGGCCAGCGCCGTTGCCGCATCAGTACTCGGCTCAGCCAGGAACGCTTCGATTTCCGACGCCGTCGGGCCGGCGATCGATGCGCTCTCCACGCTCGACGCCTGGCCGTCGTCGGACGGAGCGCGATGGCGTGCACGCGCTGCCCAAGAAAGCAACCGCCAGGAGAGGGGCGAGTTTTCGGGTGGAAGGAACCATGGTTCTCAAACTGCATTGCGACTCCGGACATTCCCGCGGCTCTACCATGACGCTGGTGTCCAATCGCCCCGGCCCCGAGTTCCGCGTCGGCATCGATGCCGTGATCGTGGCGGTCACCGACGAACGCCCGAAGGTGCTGACCGTTGGTCTTGTCGGCGACGAATCCCGCCTTCCGTCCGGTCTTCTCGAGTTCGGCGATCGAACGTTGGAGCTCTCTCTGCGCCGTTTCGTTCGCCAGGAGACCGGCCTGGATGTCGGCTATTCCGAACAGCTCTACACCTTCGGCGATGCCGACCGTGGAGCATCGACCGGACTCGAGGCCGGCGACGCCAGAGTGCTGTCGATTGCGTATCTGGCGTTGGTTCGAGAGGCGCCACCACAGGCCTCCGCAGCGTGGCTCGACTGGTATGACCTCTACCCGTGGGAGGACCACCGGCAGGGTCGCCCGGCCGTGATCGACGACATCATCGAGCCGGCACTGGTTGCCTGGGTCCGTGCGTCGCTGACGGCGACGGAGGCGGAGTTGCGGGAGGAACGAGCGCACGTGATGTTCGGTCTCGGTGGGGTCCCGTGGGACGGGGTGCGGGTGCTCGAACGCTACGAGCTGCTCTACGAGATCGGGCTTCTGGAGGAATCGCCGCACGGGCCCGGTCCGATCGTGCCGTCCGTCGCGTTGCTCGGTGATCATCGCCGCATCGTGGCGACAGCGCTCGGTCGCCTGCGGGGCAAGCTGACCTACCGGCCGGTGGTGTTCGAGTTGTTGCCTGCGGCGTTCACGTTGCTGGCGTTGCAGCGTCTGGTCGAGGCCCTTTCCGGCGTGAGGCTGCACAAGCAGAACTTCAGACGCTTGGTGGAAAGTGCGGGGCTCGTCGAAGGCACCGGTCTGTCGGCGCCGAGCGGCGGTCGTCCCGCTGAATTGTTTCGCTTCCGGCGCGACGTGCTGCGGGAGCGTCCCCGGCCGGGTGTCGGCATGCCGTGGACCCGAAACGGCTGAGGCCACCCGCCCCGCCATTCCTCGCTTCCTTCCTCTTCTTCCTCAGGCCGCGTCGTTGCGTCTTGACTCGAAGGCCTCGCCTCCTTATGCTCCAATCGAGTACTTCTAATGCTCGACTTGAGCATTAGAAGGGAACGTCCGAAGAAGCGGACGGTGCCGGATGGAGGAAGCCATGTCCCACATGAAGTCGAACCTGCTGGTGCGGGCGGACAGCGCGTCGAGTCCCCTGGACCGGGCCCGACAAGCCATGCCGGAAATCGAATGGGTCGCCGCCGCGGCCACCATCGACGCCATCAACGCGTTGAAGGTCGAGCGCAACGCCATCGTGTTGGCCCACAACTACATGACTCCCGACATCTACCACGGCGTGGCCGACATCGTCGGAGACTCACTCGGCCTGGCCCGCGAGGCGGCCCGCACCGATGCCGAGGTCATCGTGTTCGCCGGCGTGCACTTCATGGCCGAGACGGCCAAGATCACCTGCCCCGACAAGACAGTCCTCACTCCGGACCCCTTGGCAGGTTGCTCGCTGGCCGAAGCCATTACCGCGGCCGATGTGCGCCGCCTGCGTGATCGTCATCCCGGTGTGCCCATCGTCGCCTACGTCAACACGTCGGCCGAGGTGAAGGCCGAAGTCGACATCTGCTGCACGAGCGGCAACGCGGTGGAGGTCGTCCGGTCCCTTGGCGTCGACGAAGTCATCTTCCTGCCCGACCAATATCTGGGCAAGTGGGTCGCCTCTCAGCTGCCGGACATGAAGGTGATTCTGTGGGAGGGAGCCTGCATGGTGCACGAGCGGTTCACCGGCGCCGAGCTGCGCGAGTACCGTCTGCAGACTCCTGGCGTACAGATCCTTGCCCATCCCGAGTGCCCGCCCGAGGTGCTCGCCGAGGCCGACTATGTCGGCTCGACCGCCGGCATGATCGGCTTCGTCAAGCAGGTATCTCCGGGCGAAAAGGTCGTCATGGTCACCGAGTGTTCCATGGCCGACAACGTGGCGGTCGAGGCGCCGGGAGTCGAGTTCGTTCGGCCCTGCAATCTGTGCCCTCACATGAAACGCATCACGCTGGACAAGATCCTGAGGTCGCTGCAGACCATGACCACCGAGGTCGTCCTCGACGCGGACATCGCTGAGCGAGCCCGCCGCTCGGTGGACCGCATGCTCGCGATCGGTGGCTCGGCCACGCCGGTCGCCGGCGGTGCGCGATGACGTCGTTCGATGCATCAACCCCGATTCGAGTGGAACGCCATCGCATCCTGGTGGTGGGTGCCGGAGTCGCGGCCCTGTCCGTTGCCCTCGAAGTCGGTGAGGCGACGGTGCTGGTCGACACCGAACTTGGTGGCGGTTCGAGCCCCTGGGCCCAGGGTGGCCTGGCCGCAGCGCTCGATCGGGGAGACACCACGGCCGACCACGCCGAAGACACGGTGCACGTGTCGGGAGGCATCGGCGACCGGCACGCGGCCGACGTCATCACCGGGGCCGCTCCCGGGGTCGTGCAATGGCTGCGCGGCCTCGGCGCCAACTTCGACACCGACGACGCCGGCAACCTGGTGCTCGGACGCGAGGCCGGGCACCGTGCCCGGCGCATCGTGCACGCCAACGGCGACGCCACCGGTGCGGAGATCATGCGCACCTTGCTCGAGGCGACCGTTCGGTGTCCGGGCATTTCCGTACGCCAGCACACGACGGCGGTCGATCTGGTGCGCAGCGTCGACGACGGTCGCATCGTCGGTGCTCTCGCGGTCGACCGCACGGGGGGGCTGACGTTGCACCTTGCCGGGGCCGTGGTGCTGGGAACCGGCGGCTATGGGCACCTGTTCCAAGCCACGACCAACCCGCCGCAGGTCTGTGGCGCAGCGATGGCCATGGCGGCACGCGCCGGCGTGGACATCGCCGACGCCGAGATGGTGCAGTTCCACCCCACCGCACTCAACGCGCCAGGCCGCGATCCGCTGCCCTTGCTCACCGAGGCGCTGCGGGGCGAAGGTGCGCTGCTCGTCAACAATCGGGGCGAGCGCTACATGACGGCGCTGCACCCCGATGCCGAACTGGCGCCGCGCGACATCGTCGCTCGTGGCAACTACGCCGAGCTGATTGCCGGGCGCATGCCCATGCTCGACGCTCGTTCGGTGGCCGGTGAGCGGTTCCCGGATCGATTCCCGACCGTCTTCGCCTTGGCCATGGCGGCAGGTTTCGATCCGCGCGGTCGATCTGCTGCCGGTTTCTCCCGCGGCTCACTACTGCATGGGTGGCGTCGCCACCGACGTGGTCGGGAGGGCGTCGAAGCCCGGTCTGTGGGTGGTCGGCGAGGCCGCCTCGACCGGCGTGCACGGGGCGAACCGGCTGGCCTCGAACTCGCTGCTCGAAGGTGTCGTGATGGGTCGTGCCGCAGCGGCGGAGATCCGAATGACGGTGATTCCCAAGGTCGACCGAGTCGCCGTCCCCGCCGACGCACTGCACCTCGGCACCCACGACCCCGCATTGTTCGCCAAGGTTCGGTCCTTGCTGTGGCGCCATGCAGGTGTGGTGCGAAACGACGCCGACCTGCGTGAAGGTCTTGCGGCGCTGGACTGGCTGCAGCTGCAGGGTGCCGGGCCCGCGGTGCGCAACGCGCTGGAGGTGGCGAGGCTGGTGCTGCGAGCAGCGTTGGACCGGACCGAGAGCCGCGGGGCCCATTTCCGTTCCGACTTCCCCGAAGCCGACCTCACCCAGGCATCTCGTCGTTTCGATCATCCCGATGCCGCACCGCACGTCGAGTTCGACATCGTCGGCCAAACCGCTCGGGTTCACTCACTCGCACCATCGGACCCGGCGGTGGCAGCATGACGTCCGCGATGGACGGCGCCTTGCATCCCCGCCTGTTGGAACCGTTGTTGCGGTCGGCTTTCGCCGAGGACCTCGGCCAGGCGGGCGACCTCACCACCGAGGCGACCGTTGGGGCCGACCAGCGGGCCGCAGCCACGATCGCCGTACGCACCGATGGCGTCATTGCCGGCTTACCGGTCGCCCAAGCGGCCTTCAGCTTCTACGATCCGTCGCTGCGATTCACCGCCCTGGTGCGCGACGGTGACCGCGTCTCGGCCGGCTCGCCCCTGGCCACGGTCGAGGGTTCGGCCCGCAGTCTGCTTACTGCCGAGCGCACCGCTCTGAACCTCCTCGGACGACTCTCGGGGGTCGCCACCGCCACGGCCTCCATGGTCGAGCTGGTTGCCGGAACGCAGGCCAGGATCGTCTGCACTCGAAAGACGACACCAGGCCTGCGTGCACTCGAGAAATACGCGGTGCGCATCGGCGGCGGGTCCAACCACCGGTTCGGGCTGTACGACGCAGTGTTGATCAAGGACAATCACATCGCGGTCGCGGGTGGAGTGGCCGAGGCGGTGGCCGGCGTCGCTGATCGCGTGGGGCACCTGGTCAAGGTCGAGATCGAAGTCGACTCGCTGGAACAGCTCGATGTGGTGCTTGGCCTCCGACGCGTCGACGTGGTGCTGCTCGACAACTTCTCGCTCGACGATCTACGAACCGCGGTCCAAGGGTGGACGGCCGGTTCATCACCGAGGCATCGGGAGGCATCACGCGAGAACGGGTGCGAGCGGTCGCCGAATGCGGCGTCGACCTCATCTCGATGGGCTGGCTCACCCACTCGGCGCCCACGCTGGACGTAGGGCTCGATCTCTGAAACCGCGGCGGCTGGATGGTTGCCTGGCGGGACCCCTGGCGCTCCTAAGGGCGTTGGGTACTGGCCAGCTGCCCTGAATGAAGAAACTGGGTCAGCAGCGCTTCGGCATCGCCCGCCCGCTGGTCGGACAAATAATGGAAGAGCTCGTTGAGGTCCAACACCTCGGAGGTGTCGGGCAGGACGAGCGCCGCGGAACTGGCGACCACCTCAGGCGAATCTCCCGCGGTCACGACAGTCAGATCCAGCACCGGGGTGCTCGGCCCCTCGTCACGGGGCGCCTTCCGAACAGAAGCCACATCACCAGCCGTGCGCTCAGGAACGGCAAGTAGAAGACCGAGAGTGCAGCCAAGATCAACACGACCACGTCGACTGGCTGCATCCGTCTCCCTCCTGGCGCTGGGTGCGCCCGGTGTCAAGTATCCCCCAGATCCGGTGCACCTCCAAGAGTCGGACAGTGGCGAGCGGTGAGGTCCACCCACCGCTGTTCTTCGAAGGTGCCTACGTCGCCTCCACCCGAGCCAACGTCACCAACGTGCGTCCCGAAAGCTTTCACCACGCGGCGGCGTTGACTGAGGGTGCTGGGTGCAACGGGACCCGGCTGGAGGTCGCAACAGTCGGCGGCGAGTGGACGGGGCAGTACGTCGTGCAGACCTTCACCGACTCGCTCGACGCGCTGCCCGCCGCCTCGGCAGCGTGCATGGCCGACAAGCAGTTCCTCATCGACGTCAAGGACGACGGTGTTCAACTGATCTCCCGCACCTACTTCAGCGTCCTGTCACGCATGGCCTGAGATCGCCGTTGCCGAACGTGATGCCTCCGTCGCTTCTGCAAGCTGCACGCCCCGCTGCCGCCAACTGCAAGCCACCCCACCCCCACAGGGGGACTCACCGCTTGCAGTTTGGAGGCGGGGGGTTTGCACCTTGCGGTCGGTCGCTGCGGCCCACTCGTTTGGAGCGCCCGGGTTCCGGACTGGACTATATTCCCGACGTAGCGAAACGGTGAAGGAGTCTTTGTGCGTTCTCGGCCGAGGGTCGAAATCCTGGATCGGTTGGTAACCGTCGAACCAGGGCAGTCCGCGACGGCAAATGTGCGAGTACGCAACACCGGCAACGAGGTCGCGCAGTACACCATCGACCTTGTCGAGGGCTGCGCACCGAGGGCCTGGACACAAGCGGTACCTGCCCAGTTCACCCTCCTTCCCGGCGACGACCGGGACGTCTGCCTGTACTTCCAGCCTCCGCTGGATTCGCGCACGGCTGCTGGAGTTCAGCGGTATGGCGTCCGCGTCAGCCCGGACCGGGAGGAGCAGGACCCTTCGGTCGAGGAAGCGGACATCGTCGTCGGCGGGGTCCACGCTCTGGAGGTCCATGTCCGACCACCGCACGCTCGGGGACGGCGCCGGGGTCGCTATCGGGTGCAGTTCGAAAACCGCGGGACGGAGACCGTGCGCGCCGCCCTCGGCGTGGACGACCCGAAGGAGGCGCTCGGATTCGCCTACACCCCGTCCTCGGTCGAGGTCGGCGCGGGTCAGGTGACCGAGGTGTTCCTGGAGGTACGTCCCCGCGCTCCCAGGCTGACCGGCCGGCCGACAACCCATCAGTTCGGAGTCATCTGGCGACGCAAGGCCGGAGGTGCAGGCGACCACGCAGTCGGCCTTCCGGTCGGCGGCGAGATCGAGGCCCGGTCCGATGTCACCTATGAACAGCTGCCGCTGGTGCCGAAGGCGGCGATCGCGGCGATCGGCCTCCTGGCCACGCTCGGTGCGTTCCTGGCATTCCGGCCGAGCGACTCGGTGTCCTTGGCCGAGGGGAATCCGCCCGAGCCACCCTCCGATTTCAGCGTGTCGCCGGGACCGGAGGGAGCCTTCGATGTCCGCTGGAGTCAGACGGGCGCGCAGTCTCGGGCGGCCGTCGAAGTCCGCCAGGTCGAATGCACCGCGACGAACACGCTCAACCCGAACGCAATCGGGGAGCCGATGGTCTTTCCGAAGACCGAAACCGGCGTCTTCACCCCGACGCAACCGGTGGCACCGAACGAGAAGGTCTGTTTCCAGCACCGGTCCATCGACGACGCCGGAAGGGGCTCGGTCTGGTTGCCGCTTCCGCCCGTGTTCGCGTCGGTCGTGGCCCCCGACAACACCGTGCCCGCGCCGACGAACGTCGAGTCCGAGGATCTCGGCGAAGGGTCGGTCGAAGTCCGTTGGACGCCGCCGACAGGTCTCCCCACGGCGCTTGTGCTCGAGTATGTGTTGTACGTCGACAACGCGGCCGAGGGAACGGCGTTCAGCGCCTCGCCCGCGACGCTCCAACTCGGCCCGGGCACGCACGACATTTCGGTCACCTCGCGAGTCAAGGACGACCCCGGGCGCGAGTCGGCCCCGGCAAAACTTGCGCAACCGGTAGTCGTCACCGGGTCCGCCGATGGAGCGGGTGGGGACGGCGCCGAGTCAGGCGGCTCAGGACTACGCCCGTACGGCGACTTCTGGATCTGGTTCGGCGGACCCGCTCCGGTTCTGACGACTCCCATCGACACCCTCCGAGGGCTGGCGCTCCAGGCCAAGTTCACCCCCGACAAATTGCGTCTGGAGGAACTGGTGATCGGCGTCGACGTCGGTCCGATGCCGTTCGCCGGGTTCGAAGGCAATGAGGGCGACCACATCGCCGTCTCCCTCGGCTACACCAGGAAAGAGGATGCGATCGCGGTATGTTCGGGCCTCGAGTCCGTCTTGCTCGACCTGAGCGAGCGGGGCGAGGTCGCGAACTGCATCGTCGCCAGCAGCACCGGTGAAACCGTCTACTTCGCCGGCCAGGAACCGGCCGAGCCCGACCAATGACCTACGCACTCGGAATCGACCTCGGCACGACCTTCACCGCGGCGGCCGTCTTCGAGCGAGGGGCCGGCTCGCCGCTCGATCTCGTCGGCGACGGAACCCGGCTGGAGATCCCGACTGCCGTTCATGTCAGGGGCGATCGCTCGCAGTGGCAGGTCGGTCTTGCCGCGCTCGCCGCGGCGGACGCGGACCCGAGTCTCCTCATGACCGGTTTCAAGCGCGATGTCGGGCGCGAGCAGCCCCTGCTGGTTGGTGGTCAATCCATCACACCCTCCGAGCTGATGCTCGCCATGCTCGAACACGTCCTCGCTGTCGTAGCCAGCAGGCGAGGAGCCGCTCCGAGCCATGTGACCCTCACCCATCCGGCGAACTGGGGGCTGCATCGCCAAGGTGAGCTTCGCCAGATTGCCGAGGCCGCCGGGCTCTCTGCCGCGGGCCTCCTTCCCGAGCCGGACGCGACCGCCATCTTCCATGCCGCGAGCCGTCCGGTTCCCACCGGATCCCTCTTCGCGGTCTACGACCTCGGCGGCGGCACGTTCGACATCTCACTGCTGCGAAAGACCCCAGACCAGTTCGAGCTCGTCGGCCCTTCCCAGGGAATCGAGGAGCTCGGAGGGCTCGACTTCGACGAGCGACTTTGGACGCTCGTGACCGACCGGGTCGGGGACGCGTACGTTGCGGCGAACGATGGCAGCGAGGATGCGGTTCGTCGGTCCTTGGCGCTCGAACACGCGGTCACCGCAGCGCGGGAAGCGCTCTCCGACACCGACGCGGTCGATGTCGAGGTCCTGTTGCCGGGCACATCGACCACGGTCAGAATCACCCGCGCCGAGTTCGAGCGTGAGGTCATCGGACTCGTGGATCGAACCGTCGAGATGGTCGCGAAGACCTGCAGCGTCAGCAACGTCGCTCCCGCCGGCTTGACCGCCGTGATCATGACGGGCGGCACGAGCCGAACACCATTGATTGCCCGACGTCTACGCGAAGAACTCGGTGTCGCGGTGATCAGTGAGCCCCAGCCGAAGTACTCGGTCTGTCTGGGAGCGGCCGTCACGGCTGCAGCGACGATCAAGCTCGCTGGTCCCGTGCCAACGCTCGGGCCGGAGGGTCAGCCCCGTGCGGTCGCCTCCGACGTCGTGGTCCCCGTCGACATCGTCCGAAGCGGCCTCAGCGGCAGCCACGATCTCGCTCTCCAGTCGGTACCCCTCACGGGGGCCATCCGACCGATCCGGCTGCGTCCTGCTGTCCAGGAGGCAGCCACGACGGCAACCCCGGTGACGGTGACCACCGGTGGAGCCGGTGGCGCAGGCGGGGGTGCGGGTGCGGGTGCGGGTGCGTCGAGAAGCGGACTCTTGATCATCGGCGCTGTTGCCGTGATCGTGGCGGTGGTCGTTCTGCTGCTCCTGATGGGTTGACGAAGCCGTCAATCCCCCACCTGGATCTCGCCGATGAGAGCAAGCGGATACTGCTCGTAGGCGACCGGGGCAACCGAGGCGACTCCGATGGTGAAGTCGCCGATCAGATCGATGGACACCTTGATGGACTGCGGGCCCTCGCCGGCGGACATCTGGGCGCTCTGACACAGGTCACCGTCTCGGATCTCGATCATGCTCGGCCGTCGATACAGCGCCGAGTCATCAGTGACATCCCCATCGAGCCGTCCAGGGGTGATCACCAGCCGCTTGACGGTCATGTCGCTCGGCGGCGTGACCTGGAGGGCTGCAGCCGCGGGGACATCGCCACATGGTGCAGCGTCTTCAAGCCACCTGAGGCCGACCGCCGTCGAGGCATCGCCGTCCACAGCCATCGCTGCTTCGTATCCGATCAGCTCGCTGGACGGATCGATCAGCACGGCGGCCACCGGCGAGACCGCATCGCCGCCGCCGAACACGCTGGCCCGATAGGGCCCGACGATGGCCCCGACCGCCAGCACCGCCGCCAGTGCTGCGCCGAGAATCCCCGCTCTGGCCTTGGGCGTGAGCCCGCGGTCGAAGCGCATCCCGCTACGCCCGCCCGAATCGGCGAGACGCTGCGACCACGTTCGATTGTCGCCACGGTCGTCGACCGAAGTGCCGGTCAAGCGGCGCCAGAGCGACGTGTCGGGGACGCCGGGCTCCGGCGCCCGGCCGGTCAGGGCTGGTTGGTGATCGGCCAGCGCGCTTCCGCATGCTCGGCAGTAGTGACGTTCGGCTTCGTTGCCCTCCCCGCACCTCGGGCAGCGATTCGCGTTGAACCCGCTGCTCGGTGCGGGACGGTCGGGAGCGATGCCCTGGGCGGGCCGAGAGACGTCATCTGCCGGGGGCCGATCCGCCTCGGATCCGCCTCGATCGATGAAGACCGGGGGGAAGTCGAGTGCTTCGTCGGTCGACGCTCCCGGGAGCGCTCCGCGTGCCCGACGGCTGACCACCGGCCGGATCTCGGGGGGCCGAGTTGGAGGTTCCGGAAGGTCCGAACGTGGTGGCGACGCCCATTCGTCGGTGCGGGCGGTTTCCACTGACAGCGGGTCCGGAAGGGCGGGTGGTCCGTCCAACCCAGGCGGTTGCGCCGAGGGGCTCGGCAGCTGGGTCGGGGTCTGCGTCGGGGTCTGCTGCGACCGTGACGCAACGCGGATTCCGGACTTGGCGAGATCGGCTCCACAGGAGGGGCAGATGGCGGGATCATCGTCATGGCGTGTCTTGCACGCCCGGCAGACGATCATCGGCTCGTGGGCCTGGGGCGGCGGCTGACGAGTCGGCTGTTGAGCGCCGAAGTCCCGGTCGGCGTCGGCTCCGTGATGGGCTCCGTCGTGATGGGCTCCGTCGCGTCGGCTCTGTCGACGTGGGCTCTGTCGACGTGGGCTCCGTCGACTTGGGCTCGGGCGTCGGGTCCGGAGGCTTCGTTGCCACTGCCGGCTCCCGGTTCTCCCGCGCCGCAACCTTTTCGCCGGCATCCGCTCCGGCGGAACGGGCTCGCTCGTCCCGTGCGGACGAGACGGCGGTCACGAGGTTCGCCGACACGTCGGAACCTGCTCGCCGCAGCGCCGGAATACCGAACTGGGCGGGGTCGGTCGCTCCCATGAGCTTCGTTGCCGGATCGATCCAGCAATCATCGTCGGATTGCAGCCCGAAGAGAAGACCTCCGTCGGCCGGCCCTCCGCCCACGGAGGTGGCGACCACGCCGACGAGCTGTCCCGACTCGACGACATCACCTCGTTGGACTTGCACACTGCTCGGCGCCAACCGCCGATAGTGAGCCCGCTCGCCGCACTCCAAACGGACGACGACCTCGCCGACCCGGTCGGCGTCGGCGTCGGTCACCCGGCCGGACCCTACGGCGTGCACGGGGGTTCCGGCAGGAACCGCGATCTGGACCAGGCCCGAACTGGTCGGGACCGGGAAGTAGAGCGACGCCGATACGGGCAGCGTCTGGGCAGGCCGAACTGCCCAATCGAGGATGCCGCCCACCACGCCTTGTCGGTCTTGTTCGGGCACGAACTTCCTCCAGGAGATCTCCGGGCGAGAGTATCCTATGATCAGCGGCTTATGGGGGGAGACGACTCCACGAGCGTGAGGGACGCTGTCCAGGCCCTCCCCGGGGTACCGACGGGGAAGGTCACCGCGCCTCGCGTCACCGCCCTCAACCGCCCCCGCGTCATCGATCTGCTGACGCGGACCGGTCGCGGGTTTCGCCTTGTGACCGGCCCAGCGGGTTCGGGAAAGACGACGGCACTTGTTCAGCTGGCCGAGAGCTGGCAGGGGTCCGTCGTCTGGCTGACCGTCGACAGCTCGGATCGCGCCCCGGGCGATTGGTCCGGTCACTCGCCGCGTCAGTTGGGGCGACAAGGACCCCGGTCCCGTCATCGATCCTCGAGGTCGTCGCCGCCATCGACTCGCTCGCGCCGCCAATCCTCGTCGTCATCGACGATGCCCATGAGCTTGCCGGATCGCCGGCCACCGTCGACCTTCGTACCTTCGGCCAGTACCTACCGCCCACGACGCTCCTCGCCCTCGGCGCTCGGAACGCGAACGGGCTCGACGTCTGGAGCCTGCGGACGGCAGACCCTGCCGTCGAGATCGGTCCCGATGCTCTGCGCTTCCGTCTTTGGGAGGTGGCGGAGCTCTATCGACAGGTGTACCGCCGGCAGCTCACGGCCGATGAGCTCCACCCGCTGGCCGCCGTGACCGATGGCTGGGCGGCGGCGCTGCACCTCTACCACATCGCCACCCGCAACTCGAGCTCCGATCGCCGCCTGCAGATGCTGGACGAACTGCGTCTGCGAACCCGGAACATTCGGTCGTACCTGACCGAGCACGTCATGGCATCGATCGACGACTCGGACCGAGACGCGATGCGTCGAATCGCGATCTTCGATCGTCTCAGACCCTCGGATTGCGACGCGCTCCTGGGTCGGAGCAGCGAATCGCTGCTCGCCGGCGTGGCAAGCATGGGATTCGGTTTCGAGGACGGACCGGAGGACACCTACCGGCTTCACGATCTGGTTCGGACGCATCTACTCGCCGATCTGGCCGAGGAGATCGGCGAGATGAGCGTGAACGAGCTCTATCATCACGCCGCGGCGATTCTGGAGCGGGCAGGTCGGACCGACGAGGCCGTCCGTGCCTATGTCCGGTGCGCCGACTGGCGATCCGCGTCGCTGCTCCTCGCCCGAGGCCAACCCACATTCGGGATGCCCGACCGCTGGTTCGAGAACCTGCCGCGCCATGTTCAGGAGACCGACCCATGGGCCTCACGAGCGCTCGGGCGCCGGCAGCTCGTGAACGGCGATCTTCGCGGCGCCCGTTCGGGCCTCCGCCAAGCGCGCCAGCTGTCGGCCGGCCCGCTCGACGCCAGTTTCGCTCTCGAAATCCGGCTCCTCGACGCATGGCTCGATCCGCCGCCAGGTCCAGCCAGCAGCTGGGTGGCGAGACTTCGCCACCAGCTGGCCGGTCGAGCGCCGGTCGGTGATGCAGACCCCCCGGATCCGGGACGGGCGATGATTCAGGTCCTGACCGGACGGCTTTCGACGGTCGACTCGCTCATCAGCCAGCTCGAGTCGACATCGACAGGTCAGGCTCGCGCCCTCCTTCTCGGAGCGCGGGCGATGGCTCACCTGCTCGCTGGGGGCGATCCGATTCCCGCCGCCGATGCTGCGATCGTCGCAGCACGTGACTCCGGCGTTCCCGCCGTCGAGCGGCTAGCCGACGGGATCGTCGCAGCCTGCATCGACGATGGCCACGAGGAGGAGGCGTTGGCCGACGCCTGCACCCGGGTAGGCGACGAACTGGGCGCAACGTTGCAAGCCATGATCGCCGGGCTGGGAGCGCTTCGCAGGGGGCACGACGGACGGAACCACTTCCGCGTCGCCAGCGCATCGTTCGCAGAGCACGACATGGCCGTGCTGTCGGTCCTGTGCGACGCCTTCGTCGTGGCGCAATCACCTACGAGCGAACTCGACTCCGACGAGGTCGATGAACTGGAACGGCGAAGCCGATCGGTGGGGCCACTCGCACACGCGTTGTGTCTGCTCGCTCAGAGCAGGCGGGCTCCTGGGGCGACCCGATCGGCGGGGGCCCGCGAGGCGGCCGAGGGTCTGGCGTTGCGATCGGGATTCACCGGCCTGCTCCGGTGCATCACCGATTCCTGGCCGGTCGCCAACCTCGACACGACAAGGATCAGGACCATCGAGCTGGACGAGCTTGGCGCTCACGATGCCATCGACCTTCGCTGTATCGGGACGTTCGAAGTTCGCATCGGGGGACAACTCATCGACACGAGCGAGATCCGACCCATCCATCTGCAGCTTCTACAGTCGCTCGCGCTTCAGCCAAACGAATGGATCCACCGGGACGAGCTGGTGGAACGGTTCTGGCCGGGCATCGAGCCCGAACGCGGCTACCGGAACCTCCAAGTCGGGATCTCTTCGGTCCGGCACTGCCTCGAACCCGAGAAGACCCGAGGTGACTTCCGCTTCCTGCTACGGGCGGGTGAGCGCTATCGGTTCGAGATCGGCCCGGACGGCAGTGACCTCCTGCGCCTGGTCACGGTGATCGATCGGATCGAGACCGAGGCACGTTCGCAGCAGTGGAGCAACGCCCTGGCACTTGCGCGGCACGCCGTCGAACGGTGGGACGAGCTGGTCCCGGGGTCGGGCGCGGCCGACTGGGCGGTCGATGCTCGTCGCCGCCTTGCGCGGCGCGTGAGTCGAACGCTGCTCAACACCCTCAGGCCGGCTCTGACAGAAAGCGGGGTCGAGGGTCTCGTCGAGCTCATGATGCAGGCGCTGGAAGTGGACCCGCACAACGATCTTCTCTGGGAGCAGGCCATCAAGCTCGCCCGCGAACGCGGTTCGCATCTACTCGCCGGCGAACTCGAGACCCGGTACCGCGCCCTCGTCGCGTGACCGATCAGCTCAGCCGATCCCGGCCCGCCGAGGGTCAGCCGCCGAACACGACATGGCTTCGAACATGTGCCGGTTTGACGGCCTCGACGATTCGCTGGACAACGTCCAGTGACACGTCGCTGTCCGATGCCGAAATCGTCACGGTCACCTCTGCCCCGGGACGGCCCGGAATGTCGCCGAGGGGCTCGGCCGAGGCGCTGACCGCGCCCGTGTCGCTCACCACGGGAAGTGACCCGGTGTACAGCTCGACGGCGTCGCGAATGCCCCGCGCGGGTACCGCGGAGCCGGTAGACCTCGACCGCCCGGGCCACCAGTTCTCTTCGCCGCCGCGCCGGCCATCGCTCGCTGACCTCGACGCCGAGCCAGGACCCGAGCCACACGAGGAAATCGGGAGGACAGGTCGCCGGGTCCAGATACGCGTCGAGGTCATCGAGCGTGGCGTGGATCGGAGCCAGCACCTGATCGAATCCGCCGACCATGCCGTTGATGAAGCGGTCGGTCTGAAACACCGCGGGAAGCCCCTGGAGGAGGCTGTAGCGAGGTTCGAGGTCGTCGATCGAACCGCGGCCGCTCACGGAACGGCCACCGTCAGCTGGTGGTCGACCGAGAGCACCAGTTCGCTCGGGTAGAGCTCGACGGTGCCGGTCGTGACCTCGGTTTCACCGGAGCCGAGGTCGACCGCCAACAGTTCGAGCTCGGTCACGACATCGAGTCCGGGCACGGCTTGGAGCACCCCATAGGCCTCAGCGGCGCGAACCGCACGACCGAATGGCCAACCGCCGCCGCGGGGACCCCCGATCAGCGGATCGAAATAGCGGTTCAGAGCGACGGTGCCGGCCGCCTGCACCCGCCGGGCGTCAGCCTGAGGTTCCACTTCGATGGTTGCCCGAATCTGAATTCCGACGTACTGAGGTGGCTCGACGCGAATCCGTGTTCCGACCAGTCGGCGATCATCGAGATGAGATCGAATCCGATCACACGTCTCGGCCGACGGCTCGAGGTCGGCGAGTTCGACCACGCCATCGGCTCCGGAACCGCCCGGAACGATCAGGACTCGCACCGCTGCCGGGTCATCTCCCTCCGTGTCTGCGATACAGCGGACCCGGCGAATCTCGGGCGCCGCCTCTCGTACAAGGTGTTCGAAGTCTTCGGCGGTGACCGCTCGGTTCCGAGTTCGCACCTGTATCGGGCCACGTATCTTGGCTTCGGCCACCGTTTCCCCACCGACGCCTCCACGCGCCGGCTTGCGGTTTCGGACGGTGGCGATCGAAGGCACCGAGCTTCGCAGGACAGAGATGGCGTTGGCTGCGACGTTGCCATCGGCGCCGCCGCCGTACCAGTAGCCCGGCACGGAAAGCACCGAGCCCTTGGGAGGGATCTTGCCGTATTGGCGAACCGAGCCGTCCTGCAAGCGAACCATCGGACCGAGCCGGACGATCCCGTCGGTCGGGTCCAGGGTCACGTGCGAGTCGTCGGCCGAGCTGTCCGAGAAGTCCGGCCGCAGGTCCCACCGCTCCCCTGGTTCCTGGCCGATGTCGCCATCGTCGACACGAACGACATCGCCTCCGTTCAGGCCCGTTCGGAGGTCGGGTCGGTGGCTGATGACGAAGAACACCTCGTCGCTGGGAATGACCGGTCCGTGATCGAGATGGAACTCCTGTCCGGCGACACCGGTCGATTCACCGAGTACCTCGGGCAGTGCCCGCAGGGCGTTGACACATTCGATGACGACCCCGATCGTTGCGCCCGAAGCGTCACGCAATCGAGGTGAGGCCTGGTACGGCAGAACCCCGGTGCGGTTCGCGATCCGGGCCCGGATCCAGGCGTGGTCGAGCCCGCCGACTCGGGTGACCGAGTGCCCCACCGGAACGCGAACCTCGATCGTGCCCGGGACATTGAAGCCGCCCGTCGAGTCGTCGATCAGATCGCAACGAAGCCACGCATCTCCCACCGAGGCTTCCCAGACGATCGGCGGGGAGGCAGGAACGATCCCGTGCCCAGCGCCGCGCTCGCAGTCGACGGTGAAGATCACCAAGTGGTCGCCGACCGGCATGTCGAGACCCAGATACAGGGCATCGCCGTCGGCCGGGGTCTCCGAGAATGCCCCGAACGTCCCGCCGAGTCCGAGACCTGCGGTGTGGTTGGACCACTCGCCGCCCGCTCCCCCGGATCCGATGACCTCGACGCGGGCAGCGAGAATCTCACCGGACCGGATCGTGGCAAAGGACACGGGCAGATCCGTCAACGTTCGGACGGTCGAGACCTCGGTCGAGGTCGGAATGGGCACGTTGCCTGCGGCCGGCGCAGCCAGCCGAAAATCGACGTCGACGCGAGCCGCAGTGGGAGGGTAGAGCTGGACGCCGAGCAATTCGAGGAACTTGATATAGACGCGATCCGGGACCCGGTTGAGTCGGTAGAGCAGCAGATCGGTCATCCAAGCGAAGGACTCGACCAGTGTGATCCCTGGGTCTGAGACGTTGTGATCCGTCCACTCGGGGCAGCGTTCTTGGATGAACCGTTTCGCGTCATCGACGAGGTCTTGGAAGGACCGGTCGTCGAGGCGGGGCGTGGGGAGTGTCATGGCGAGGCCTCGTTCGGGATCACGTAGAACGGGAAGACCAGGTTCCGCCGGTCGTAGCTGTCGCGTATCGAGTAGTCGATGGAGATCAGGAGGACACCCGCCTCGCTGTCGGGCGTGACGGTGACTTCATCGACGATGATCCTGGGCTCCCATCGTCCGAGCGCCTGCTCGACCTCGAACCCGAGTTGGCCGAGTGTCGCCGGTTCGATGGGAGCGAACACGTAGTCGATGAGCGGGCAGCCGAATTCGGGGCGCATCGGTCGCTCACCTGGTGTCGTGGCCAGGATCAGGAACATGGCCTGCTCCACCTCTTCGACACCACCCACCGTTGCGATACCACCCACTCCGTTCGCGCTCACGGGGAAGCTCCAACCCCGGCCGATGAATGCCTGGGACTCCATGGTCACGCTCCGATCAGCACGGTCGCGGCGGAACCCTGGATCGTTCCGGGCAGCATGTTGCACAGAGCGACCTGGCAACCGGAGTACGCGGCGCCCTTTCCCTCGATGAGGACGCTGGTGCTCCCCATCAGGACGCGGCCCTGCTGAGAGGGAGGAGCCATGTTGGGGTCGCTCGGATGGAGGCCGGAATGGGGAGGTGTGTTCATGCCGGACGATCCCTGCACGGCAGCCGCTTTGCCCGCGATGAGCACCGTCGTCGCCAACCCCATCACAAGTGGTGCGGAGAAGGGCAGCGGCGGCGACGGGACGGGCGCGCCGAGAGGCCCTGGCATCAGATGGATCGCACATTGACCCATGATCCGGTCGTTCATGACGACTGCAGGTCTTGACACCCCTTCACCTCAATTCAGCTTGATCTGCGTGCCCTTGATTTCGACCTGACCGTTGCTTTCGATCTTGAGTCCGGTCATCGCGCTGATCGTCCCGCTGCCGTCGGCCTTCAGCGTGATGTTTCCCTTCGACTCGAGATCGATCTTGCCATCGGCCTTGACTTGCACATTGCCCTTGGCCACGACGTTCACCGCCCCGCTCGAGGTGATGGTGACTTCTCTGCCCGACTGATCGAGCTGAACACTCACCTTGTGATCGGCGGTCTCGAGGAGAATATGCTCCGCGCCGTTCTTGTCGGAGAAGACCAGGCGATGACCGAGCCGAGTCTGCATCACTCGTGTCGCGACCGAGCCGTTACTCGTGTCGATCGGCTGGCGCTCCGGCGGCTTGTCGATGCCGTTGTGCATGCCGCCGAGCACCACTGGATTCGCGGGATCGCCGCCGGTGAACGCGACCAGCACCTCGTCATCGATCTCCGGTGGCCACTGCAGACCGGTTTCGCGACCACCGCCAATCGTCATCACCCTGGCCCATCCGCTCTCGAACTTCTCATCGAGCCAGGCGAACCTGAGCCGGACGCGGCCCAACTTCTCCGGGTCGTCGTTGTTCGACACCAACGCCGGGTAGACCCCGGGAAAGACGTCGATCGATTTGGCCGCAAGGAGACCGAAGACCGACCGGTCGTGCGCGCCCGAGATGGTGAACTCGGTGCGATACCCGCCTTCCCCGAAGACATGGCGAGTGGTGCTCAGCACATACTTCCCCTTGAAGGCGGCCGCTTGGCCGATCGACACCGCGACTCCGGCAACAAGTCGGGGATCCCCAATGGCCTCACCCTCACCATAGACATGGGTGCTGCCAACACGGTCAGCGAGCGATTTGGCCAACAGATCACAGCCCGCCTGCTGGCTCTCGCCCGGGGCGCTCGTCACTCGGGTCCCTCCGCCGTGCCTTCGGCCCAAGTCGGCCGCCGAGGTGAAGGGCGACGCTCCGACCGAACTGGTCGGAGCGGTCCCGACCAGCGCCCGCTTCTGCTGGGGGTCCCACCCGCGGGCCTCGACCGACTCGAACTGCTGTGCCGCGGACTGACGTAGGTGGAGGTGTCGAAGGTTGTGCCCGGGGACGAGTTGGCGCCAATCGGTGCTCTCATGGTCACCAGGGGTCGGCGCTGACGTGCCGTTGGGGAACGGGCTCATCGTCAGCTTCCCCTCGGCCATGTAGAGGATGCAGTTGGCGGAGAGGGCTCGTCGAACAAGAAAATCCCACGGGGTCTCGTTCGTCATGGTGAGGTGCTCGTGGACAACTCGGTTGGCGTCCCCTCCTACCGCGGCCGGAACGCCCTCCTCACCAGCGAGCGTTCGAAGGACATCTCCGTCGGTCACGTTCTGGAAGACGCGGCTGTGGCGAACCTGACGGAGCGGAAAACTGGAGTCGTAGGCCCGAACAAGAACGAAGCTGCCCCCCTCGTTGAAGTCGATGTCGAGCCCGTACACCTTGCCGCGAAAGAGCCCCGACGTCTCGTTCGATTCGACAGGAGTCGCATCGACGGCGACGGCATCGCCGAACGCAACCGACAGACGGTTGAGCAGATCTCGACCGGGATCGGCGAACGTCATCACGCACATTCCGGCGGCGCTCAGGCTCAGTTCGATCACGACGGACGTAAGGTCGGCTGCGAATGCTTCGCCCAGCGGACGTCCACCGATTCGGACGAGGGGGAGGGTCCCGTGCAGCGTCGGCGGCATGGTCAGATTCCCGACTCGGCCGGTTCGGGTAGGACGACTTCACGCCCGGACGGCAGACGGAACGGATTGTCGATCCCGTTACGGTCGGCGATTGCCCGCCAGTAGCGGGTGCTCCCGTATTCCCGGTGAGCGATGACGGCCAGATCGTCACCTCGGATCAGGACCGTCGACCGCAGTGGCTGCAGTCCGCCTGATGTCGGGTTCTGTCCTCGCTTGACGCTGCGGGTGCCGACCAATCGGGTCGTGGCCGTCGCCCGAAGCGGTACCCCGGAGGACGAGAAGAGGGTGAATTCGACGTCCACCGACTCGAGGTGGCACACGAAGCGTCCGGAATCACCCAACCGGAACTCGCCCCACTCGAAGCCGAGTTCGGGCGGCTCGGGCTGACGGCTGCTGCCGCGTTGGTCGGGATTGGTCCACGCCACCAGAAGATTCACCCGGTTGGCGACGCTGCTTCCGCCTGCGTCGGTGTCATCGAGCGTCATCGACAGCGTGAGATCGATCGGCCGCGCACCCTCGAACTGGCGGACCGGTCCGTTCTGTGAAGACTGGGTTCGATTCTCGATCCACGATGCACTCTTGGAGACACGGATCGTCTCCGGGTTGAACTGGAATTCGACCTTCCGGCTCGGCGTCCCGATCTCGAAGATGACGGCCTTCTGCAGCATCAGTACCCTCCCAACCCATTGCCGCGCCGGGGAGTGCTCGACCCGGTGCCAGCAACCGCGCCCGGACCCTCAGCGGACCAGAACCCGTTGTGGACGAGCTCGAAGCTCTCGACCAGCACGTTCGAATGACCTGCCTCCATGATCGGACCGGAGTAGCTCGACGGAAAGACGCCGACCAACGACCAGGACGCGACGTCAGCTCCGCTCGGCGAGACAGCGGTCACCGACGCGGTCGACCGTTTGAGGTGTCCGTTCGATCGGAGCTGTTCCTGGAACTCGACGAACCACGAAACGAGCGCGGCCGACGAGCCGTCCACCGGGCGGGTGATCCGGAGGTTCTCGTACTCGATCCGACCGGGGAGAAGATGCACGTGGCTGTTCTCCCCACCTTCTCGGATCTGCGTCACGTCGTAGCGGGCCCCGAGCCCCTCGACTCGCGTGAAGTCGCCGAGGTCGACCCCGTCGATTCGAACGCGGAACACGTAGCCGATCCCGGGGTCAGCCATCGCCGCACCGGCCTCGAGGGGACGCGGCACCGATCAGAGGTCGCATAGCGTGCCCTTGCGTTCGAACTCGTCGAGCAACTCGAGTCGCAGACTTCGTCGCGGCGACGAGACGTCCGACGAACGAGACGATCCCGCCGGCGAGGACTCCTGAGTTGGCGAGCGATCGACCTGCGCCGAGCGATCGACGCGCGGCGACGGATCCACTCGGGTCGACGGGCTCGCCGTCATTCTCGCCGCCTCGACCAGGCGCTGAATGACCGGTGCCGGCGACGCATTCGCCGGAGTTGCGGCCGACGCGATCCCCGAGTCGGGGCGCTGCGTCGGCCCTACCGAGGCCGATGGCGCAGTGGCCAATGGGGTGGCGATCGATGGAGCGGACGCATCGACGGCGCCGGTCGACCGACTCGCTGGGAGTGGTGTGGCCTGACCTGCCGGTCGGGACGAACCCACCGCCGCGCTGCGAGACACCGGGAGCGGCCGACCGATGCCCAGTCGGCGAGCCTCCGGAGCGGGCATCGCTCGGACCGGTCGCGACCCGCCGGCAGCAACGGTGGTGGCGGCGGTGACGGCGTTGGCGAGCGCCGCCGGTTTCGACGCCTCACGATCAACCGGTTCGAGGTTGCGAAGCTTGACCGGCGACTCCCGCCTCGCCGGCGCCGGCTCGATCGCTGGGCCGCTCGGCAGGTCCTGACTGAACCCCGTCGCGCCCGTCGTCGGTTTGGACGTGCGGTCGACCGGCAGCGTCTGTTTCGACAGCGCCTGTGTCGGCAGCGTCTGTGTCGGCAGCGTCTGTGTCGATCGCGCCTGTGTGGATCGCGTCTCCTTCGCCATCCTGTCGACCGGCAGGCCATGCAATCGGGCGGCGATGGGATGGGGTGATGCGGCGGGCGCGATCGGCGGTGTCGACCGAGGGAGGCGGTGCGGCGTCGAATCCTGATCGACTGATGGTCGAAGCCGACCGAGGACACGATCCAGCAACCTCGCCGGACGGTCTGGCTCGGCCCTCCGGGAGCCGGCGACGATCGAAGGAGACCAGTCGCGATGCAGCGGCTCTGGTGCGGGGTGCGGCGTTGCCGATTCGGCAGACAACACCGAGGTCAGTGGAAGTCGAGCCCGACTCCCGAGCGGGAGTGGGTGCGTCCCGATGTTGCGGTTGTAGGACGCACCGTCGCCTGGTCGGGGCACGAGCTGCTCCGACGTTGATGCCGGCCGCTCGACCCGGTTGGCCGTTCCAGGAGGTGCGACCGAGGGCGACTGCGAGGGGCGAGGAGCCTGGTCTGCGCGCGACACCACGATCCCGACTCGCTCCTCAGGCACAGGCACCGACGAGACGACGGCCGCGGAATCGACGGGCCGGAGAGGCGACTCCAGGTGGGACTCCTCCAGGCGCCGGGCAAGGGGCTTGGCCAGAACGGCTCGCAGTCGTGACGGCGAGCGGCCGACCAACGGCGCGTGAGTCGCGCCCCCATCGGCGGGCACCCGATCGGCACCACGTTCAGGGACGCCGTCCACAGCTCCGGCGCCATGGGCCGACGCGACGACCTCGGCCTGGAACGAGGTCGTCGGCCGGTCCCGCCGTTCGACTCGGTCGGGCGAAGGCGCGACCGGGTTCAACGGCTTCCGAGGCGGACTCGGGCTTTGACTCGGGGTCTGGCCCGGTGCGGCGACGGCTCTGGGCTCCTCGGCTCGAACTCCGGCTTCTCGTGTGACGGGCAGGGGTCGCTGACGCACAGGGACCGAGGCTCCCTCGACCGTGGCGCGGCGCGATTCCGACCCTCCGACCTGTGGCATCAAGACCGATCGAACCCGGCTCACGATCGGGGATCGATCCGCGCTCGGCGACGGAGGCGTTTTCGGGCAGTCGCTGCGCTTCCACCGATTGCGGAACCTCCAGCGGTTGCGGCCCAGCCAGTCGTTGCTGCACTTCGATGGATTGCGGTACAGCCGGCGGTTGCTGCACTTCGATGGATTGCGGTACGTCGAGGGATCGCCGTGGTGGTGCCGCTACGGACGAAATGGGGGGCACCGTCAGGGACAGGTCGGTCGACCTTCCCGGCGAGGGAGCCTTCACTTGGTCAGTCGTGGGGGCAAGGGGCCGCGCGATCATCCCGATCGCCGGCCGGATGACGGAGCGGGCGGGGACCAGGGGCTGATTCGACGACATCGACGCAGCTGGCGGACGGGCCTCGGTTGCGAACGGCCTGGGCCGGGCGAACGGCTTGGGAAGTTCGGGTCGCGTCGCCGGCACCAGAGGTCTGGTTTCGGAGGCGACGGTCGGGACCTTTCTGGCCACGGCGACGTGAGCGCCGAGGGGCGTCGCCGGCGAGGCACCGACCGTCGACGGACGAAGACCCGCTTCGGGAAACGGCTGCTCCGACCGAACCTCGACGTCGGACCAACCTCCGTCGGTGGCGGCCGAGGGAGTCGGGATCGAGAAGCCGGTTTGGCCGGCACCGGTTCCGGGTTGCGCCAACACCGCAATGCTGCGGACGACGCCAATCGGTCCGGTCCGTGACACCTCGTGGGACATGGGACGGAGAACCGCCGGCGTCGACCTGGTCGAAAGGCCCCGAACGAATCCGAGGCCTTGCTGGGTTCCCATGCGGCGTTCACTCGACACCGGCATCGGTGCGCTCGTCCTCCATGACAACGGTTCCGTCGATCTCGAGGACTGCAGGACCGGGGGCGCCGGCGCCGTCGCTGCCATCCGACGTCGTCGGACGCGATCGATCAGATGCTCGATCATCGTCGGTCTCGTTCGGCGATGTGGTCGGGATCCCGAGCCAACACCAGCTCGAGAAATCGTCGCCGATCACCGTGCTCGAGGCCGAGCAGCGATTCGAGCGACCAGTGCAGCCTCTCCCCCAGGTACGCGACCTCGGCCAACAAGTCTTGGGCCGCGTACGTCAAGATCCCCCCGAGGAACCACCGGCCACATCGACCGTGAACTCGGTACTGCACTGTGGACAGGTCACTGCAGCGTGGGTGTGACCTTCCTGATTGACCCGACGGTAGAGATCCTGGAGGAAGGCGAGGTCGGGAGCGAAGAAGCCTTCGACGACACCCGCGTTCACATCGGTGATGGAGCCGAGCCTCGTGATCACCCTGCTGAGCAGCACGACCGACAGGTACGCCTCGTTGTCACGAACCCGGGGATCTCGTAGCGGCACGATCTCGTCGCGGGCGGTTGCCAGCCGCATCACCCCGGTGCGATGCACCTGGCCGCTGCTGTCCACGTAGCCGCGAGGAAGCTCGAACTGGTATTCAGTGACCAGCTCGTCGGTCATCGTCACGTCGTGCCCGGCATCTCGATGCCTTCGTGGGTGAGCACGACCTCTTCCATCAGGACATCGTTCGAGCTCGCGCTGAGTCCGCTGATCGAGACCCTCGATGGCCACGCTTGCATGAAGTTGAACCGGGCCTGCTCACCCCCTGCGTTGTCGTAGATGACGATGGAGCCGTCCAGTCTCTCGGGCATCCCGGTGTCGATCTTCCCGAGCCAGTCCCACCACTGTTTGTCGGCGCTCAAGCCGCGCTTGCACGTGATATCCCCGGTCAGTCGTCGACCAGGGACCTTTCTGATCATGTGACGGCCTTCCTGGGTGACGATCTCGTGCGTGATGACCTCTACGGCAGTCTCCAGGCCACTCACCTCCTTGAACTCGGCGATTACTTGGCCTCCCACCTCGATCTTGAAGCTGAAGCCCGCTAGCACTTGTACCTCTGGCATTTCGATTCCTTTCGATGGTGAACAGACGCGTCAACTACGGAGCAGTCGGCGCTCTATTCCGCGACTTCGGCCTCGCCACCGCCGGAGAATTGCGAGAGCCGGAAGATGACGAATTCGGCCGGCTTGACCGGGCAGACACCGATCTCGACGATCACCTGTCCCGCGATCGACCACATCGGGGGGGTTGGTCTCGCTGTCGCACTTGACGTAGTAGGCCTGATCGGGCGTTGCTCCGAACAGGGCACCGTCGCGCCACATGCCGAGAAGGAAGCCGTTGATGGTTCTCCGGATTCGTTGCCAGAGATCGAAGTCGTTCGGCTCGAACACGACCCACTGGGTCCCGCCCATGATGGACGACTCCATGTAGTTGAACAGCCGCCGAACATTGAGGTAGCGCCACGCCGGGTCGCTCGACAAGGTGCGCGCACCCCACACCCGGATCCCCCGACCGGGGAACGACCGGATCACGTTGATCCCTTCGGGATTCAGCTGGTCGTGCTCCCGGCGGGTGATGACGAGTTCGACATCGATCGCGCCGCGCACGACCTCGTTCGCCGGGGCCTTGTGCACGCCGCGTGTGTCATCGTTGCGGCCCCAGATGCCGGCCATGGCACCGCTCGGCGGAATGAACTCTGCTCGTCCGGTACTGGGGTCGAAGACCTTCACCCAGGGCCAGTAGAGCGCGGCGAACTTCGAGTCGTACCCCGTCTTCTCGACGCGCCAGTCCTTGATCTGTTGGGCGTTCAGCCCGGGAGGCGGGTCCAGAATGGCAATGCGGTCGCCCATGTTCTCACAGTGATCGATCATCGCCTGTTGGACGATCTGCACTCCTTCGAGATCGATGTGGCCGGCGCGATAGGCGGACATCAGGTCCGGGACGGCCACCATGGTGATTCCGTCGATTGCTTCCAAGCCGCCGAGCCCGGTCCGACTGCTGGCATCACCCACCAGCTCCTCGGAGGCCACTTCCTCCTCGGCGACGAGGGCAGTGCCGCCGCTCAGGCTGACCTCGCCGGCGGCCGGGAGGCGATCGGCGACGCTCGCCGACCCGATCTCTTCGATGTTGATCAGTTGCGACCGTTCGTTCACGACGGTTACGACGTTGGTGCGTCCGCGGCGGGTAACCAGGTCGTCGAACCGCTCCGCCTCGCGGCCACCTTGCTTCACCACGAGCGAAAAACTGTCTGGGGTCGCCGCGTCAGCTTCCGCCTCTTCGCCCTCGGCCTTCGATGCGGGGGCGGTAGGTGTTATCTCCACCGTGATCTCGTCGCCCGCGGCCCCGGCCGCCAACGCGCTGACCCGATAGGTCGGGAGACCGGCCTGGCTGCCGCTCGTCAGCTCGGCCGCCGACGCCGGCGCGGCGTCGGTGCCGCCGCCTCCACCGACTCGACTCACGTAGCAGCTTCCGCCTCCGTTGTTGAAGAAGGAGTAGACCGCAAGCGGAAGGTAGGCCCCGGGCAGGAAGTCGCCGAACGTGGTCATGTACTGCGTCCAATTGGTGACCAGGGTCGGCTGATTGAACGGGCCCCTCGCCGTCAGACCGACAAAGGCGGCGACCGCCGTGCCGACTCCTTCGATCGGTCGGGCACCGGCATCCCGCTCTTCGACATAGACACCGGGTGACAGGTAATTCGGCATGATGAGAACCTCGCTGGTGGGTCGCTTGGCGCAAGATTTGCAGGTGCCCGGGGCCGTCGACATGGCTGATGATCCGGCTCTCGGGGCATCGAAACTTGCCCCAACGGGCAGGCACGGATCCTCCGGTCTGCGAGCCTCGTCAGGGGGGCCGCCGTCGTCTATCGTTCGCCTCGGTGAGCCCCTTGGTCAGCGAGGTTCGGCAACTGCTCGACAACGTCCTCGGCGACGCTCCCGAGGCAGCGCGGACAGCCGTCGAGCGCTCGCGTCACCGCATCGACGAACCGCTGCGGGTCGCGGTCGCGGGAAGGGTCAAGGCCGGAAAGTCGACGTTGCTGAACGCGCTGCTCGGTCAACCGATCGCCGCGACGGACAGCGCCGAGTGCACGATGATGGTCACGCGCTACGAGCATGGCCCCGAAGCGCGGGCATGGGCGGTGACGAACGACGATCGCGCAGCCCGCCGGCTCGTTGCTGATGATCACGGCGCCCGTGTCGAGTTGGAGCCGGGAGATGCGGAGGCGTGTGACCATCTCCTGGTCGAGTTGCCGGCACCCGAGTTGGCCCAGCTCACCCTCATCGACACTCCGGGAAACGCCTCGATTTCCGAGCAGGTCTCGGCTCGTGCCGTCCAGTTCCTGATCCCCGACGAGGGCCCTCAGGAAGCCGATGTCATCGTCTACCTCCTTCGATACCTGCACGAAGCCGATGCCAACTTTCTGGAGGCGTTCTCCGAGCTGAGCACGCTCGACCGGGATCCCATGCGTGCCATCGCCGTCTTGTCCCGAGCCGACGAACTCGGTGCCGGCCGGGGCGATTCACTCGCAATCGCCGGCCGTGTGGCGCACGAGCTCGAGGAGAACCGAGCGATCCGGCCGTTGGTGAGCTGCGTCATCCCGGTCTCGGGACTGCTGGCCTGCGCTCCACATCGGCTGACCCCGACCGATCATCAAGCGCTCGTCGACCTCGCGGCGCTGGACGATGACCAGCGCGACCGGATCCTGCTTTCCGCCGACCGCGTGTTGTCGACTTCGACCCGAATCTCGATTCCCCTCGCCGATCGCCGATCGCTGCTCGATCGCCTCGGCCTGTTCGGCGTGCGCTATGCGGTGCACTTGATTCGATCCGGACGGGCAACCAGCCTCGACGAGCTTCGGGCCGAGCTCGAACGGGCGAGCGGTATCGAGGCTCTCCGTGTGCGGCTCCTCGAACGCTACGCCGGACGGGCAGATGTCCTGAGGGCCGCTCGTGCGCTCGGCGCAGTGACTCCCATCGTTCGCGACCTGCCCGAGCCCGCTCGCAGCCGACACCTCGAACACATCGATCGCATCCTCGCAAACGCCTACGAACTCGACGAACTGCGGTGGCTGCGAGAACTTCACGACGGTCGCCACAACGTGCTCGGCAGCGAGGTGGTCGTCGTCGTGCGACAGGCCCTCGGTGAAGGCGGCCTCGATCCGGCCTCCCGAGTCGGACTCGACGCCGGCGCGCCGCCGGAGACCGTCGTCCAGGCCGCAGCCCAACGGATCGGCCGGCTCCGGGCGCTCGGTCGAGTACCTCGGCAATCCTCGCGCGTCGTCGATTCTGCGATCCGCTCGCTCGAGTCCGTGCACTTTCGGTCGACAACAGGGGCGTCGGTGGCCGGGGCGTCGCCGCCGACGGGAGTCCCGACATGACCCAGCTCACCGCCGAGGAGATCTACCTGGTCGCCCGCCACGCCGGATTCTCCCCGGACCAGGCCGTCACCATGACGGCGATTGCGCTCGCGGAGTCGGGAGGCAACATCAGCGCCCACAACTCGACAGGCGAAGACTCTCGTGGCCTCTGGCAGATCAACCTGGCCGCACACGGCGACCGTTTCGCCGGACTCGACGCCGCCAGCCCGCTCGACAACGCCAAGATGGCGTTCGAGGTTTCCAACCGTGGGAACGACATCGGGCGCTGGACGGTCACGCACGCCGACAATGGAGCCCGATACCTCCAGTTTCGCGACGAAGCAGAACGAGCCGCGTCCGCGTTCGGCGAGACCGACGCTCGCGGGAACTGGGATCCACCAGCGAACTATCACTCACCCAAGGTTGCGGCAGGAATCGATCCGTTTCGTCCACCCCCGACGGAACTCGGCGACAACCTGACCTTGGGTCGAAACGACGCCGGTACGGGAAGCCGGGGCACGGGGATGGAAACGTTCCTGGAGGCTGCGCTGGCCCAGGAGGGTGATGCGTACGTCTTCGGTCATGAGACCGAGGTGGGCAACGACAACCCCGACACCTTCGACTGCTCGGAGCTCGTCCAATGGGCAGCGGGCCGCGCCGGGGTCGAGATGCCGGACGGCAGCTGGATCCAGTACCGAGAGCTACAGGGCAGGGGCTCCGACCTGTCGGTCGAGGAAGCGTTGCGGACACCTGGGGCACTGTTGTTCCGCTTCTCCGATGATCCGCTGTCGGGTGGACGACCGGGTAGTGCGCACGTTGCGATCAGTCTCGGCGACGGCACGGTGATCGAAGCACGAGGCACCAAGTACGGGGTCGGAGTCTTCACCGCCGAAGACCGCGGTTGGACCCATGCCGGCGCCATCCCCGAGCTCGGGTCGATCGACTCGCTGCCGCGTTTCACCGAGCCGCTTCCCTTCGGCCAGGACAGTGACGGCGACCGCCTCCTGGACGCGTTCGAGTCGATGATCGGGACCGACCCCTTCAACGCCGACACCGATCTGGACGGTTTCAGCGACGCGACCGAACTCGTGCAGCACGACACCGACCCGCTCGAGATCGGTTCGAACTTCATGTCCCGGGCGACCGGTCTGCGTCCGATTGCCCCGGCGATCCTCGACGTCGATCGAATCGCCGACGGCATTCCGGACCGCGTGCCGCCCCTCTCGACCGTGCGTACGGCGTCAACCGGAGACACGGTGCCGCGCCCCGACCCCGTCCAACCACATGAAACGGTGGAGCCGGTCGACCCAGGACCGTCACCAGGACAAGGCGGCATCGCCGACGCACCGTCGGTCGAGGAGGTACTCGGCGACCTTCACCTCGCGGAGCATCAGCCCGTCGCCACCGAACCCGATCTCAGCATCGACGACACGGTGGAGCACCCCGAAGACAACGATCCGGACGACCAGACCGATTGAACGAGCCCAGGCCCGACGCCACGGTTCGGTCCTGTGGCTTTCGTCAGATCAAACCCTGTCAGATCAAACCCTGTCAGATCAAACCCTGGCGCAGCGCGTAGGCGACTGCGTGCGAACGGTTGCGCAAGCCGAAGCGACGAACGACATCGTGGACCACGTTCTTGATCGTGCGTTCCGAATAGCACAACTGGTCGGCGATCTCGCGAGTGTCGTACCCGTCGGCCATCAAACGCAGAACGTCGACCTCACGACGATTCAGGTGACTGAAGCTCAGCCCGCGGGGCGACAGCACTTCGGTGTGTACGAACTTCACCTGCCGCATCAGCCCACCGAGCAGGTCGGCGGGCAGACTGCCGCCGCCATCGCTGGCCGCTCGGATCAGTTCCACCAACCTCGACCCCGACGCCTCACCGCGCCTGAGCACACCGACAACCCCCTCTTCGACTGCCGAGAGGACATGGGCCTCATCGACCGACGAGACGAGAACGACGACCCTCGTATGGGCGTTGCGCTGAATCGCCCGGATCGAGCGCAACTCGTCGAGGCCGATCCCATCGGCGATGACGACCGCAACATCCACCACGTCCGCGGTCAGGTCATCGACGAGTCTGATGTCTCGTTGACCCCGCAGTTGGGCGACGACGCCCGATAGCGAAATCGGGTCGGGTGCGTGCACGAAGACCGTGACCTCAGTCAAAGAAACCCCTCCAGAATCGAACGCGCCCCTTCGTTCGACAGAGCATCCACCGCGGCGCTCAACAAGGACTCAACATGCACCGACGGCGACACGAACGGTCCAAGGATCTGCCCGATCGGGCAACGACCAGACGATGCTCGAGCACTCGTCGTCTACGCTCACGATCGTGCGAATTCGGGAACTGCAACGGGTGGCCGATGGGACGGCCGGAGAAGTGCGAGCAGCGCGCGATGTCGTGGCGAACGCGGTGAAGCTCCTGACTGAACTTGGAGACCAGAGCGCCGCAGACAGCCTCACGACCATCGCCGCGCAGCTCGGGCGACCGACGGTCAGCACCGTTGTCGCCGGCGAGAACGGCAGCGGGAAATCGGCGCTGATCAACGGACTCCTCGGCACCCGACTGCTCCCGGCCGATGTCCTGTCGACGTCGACAGTTCCCGTGACGGTCGCGTGGGGTCCCGCCCCCACCGCCACCGCACTCGTCATCGACGAACACGATGCGGTCAAGGCGATCCCGACCGGGTTCAGTGAACTCGATCGGCTCCTCACCACCTTCGGCGCCACAGCCAACGGATTGGTCGTTGATTCAGTGCGCATCGAGATCCCCCACCCGCTGCTGGCGACCGGCCTGGAACTCACCGACACACCAGGCGTCAGCGGCGGCCTCGCATCGCCGTCGGCGGCACCGATCCTCGGTCTCATCAGCACGGCCGACGCCCTCCTGTTCGTCACCGATGCCAGCCAGGAGCTGTCGTTCCCGGAACTGGAATTCCTCCAAGTGGCGTGCGCAGTCGGCGACCTACCGTTGACCGTCGCCGAAACCCGGATCGACTGCTACCCGACGTGGACACGCATCGTGGAGCTCGACCGCGGACATCTCGACATCGGAGGCATCGAGGCCACGATCGTGCCGGTCTCGCCGACACTGCGCCAAGCGGCCCAGCGCCTCGATGACGCCCAGATCGACCAGGAGTCCGGCCTGCCTCTGCTCGCCTGGTATCTCGGCACAACGATCGTGGCCGCCGCACTGCAGCGTCAGATCAACGACGCACTGATCCAGGTCCAGGCCCATGTCGGCGCTGCGTCAGCCCAGTTGCAGTCGCGACGCGTTGCGCTCGACAGTGCCCGGCAGAGCGAGCGGATCGAGGCCGATCTCCAAACTTCCGAGCAACGGCTGCGACGGTTGGAGACGCAGTGGGCCGACGCGTTCACCCACGCCCTCGGCAGCTTCCGAACCGAGGCCGCCCGCGGTCTCGACGATCGGCTCAGGGACGCTGCTCGAGAGCTGTTGGCCGCGATCGACGACACCGACCCGTCGGCTACCTGGCCGGCGATCGAGACCCGGGTGCATCGGGCGACCAACGCCGCGGTCGGCGACTACCTCCGAGCGACTGCACAACAAGCCGAGGACGTGATTCGTTCGATGGCGAACTTCCTCGACGTCGATCGCAGCGAGCTCGAGGTGGATCTGAGCGGCTTCCAGTCCCGTCCGATGCCGATCTCCGCCGAGATCGATCGACCCGAGTTCAGTCAACGCTCACGCGGACGGCTGTTCGAGGTCGGTCGGGCCTCGATGTCGACCGGGCTGATGAGCGGCGGAGCAACACTCGCCTTCCTCGGGCCGCTCGCCCCGGTCGTCGGTCTCGTTGCGGCCGGCGCGACGGCTTCGATGATGCTGCAGCGGACAAAGTCGACCGACATCGAGGGACAGCGTCGGGAGGCGAAGCAATCAGTGCAGGGGTACTTGACCGAGTTGAGCCGGCAGGTATCCCGAAGCGTCGAGGCCCAACACGCCGATGCATTGTTCGAGCTGCGGAGCGCCATGAAGGCTCAGATGGAGTCGCTCCACGGGCGAACCGTCCGACACCTCGAGCAGCTTCGGCTGGACCGTCTCAGTGGCAACGAGCAGACCGATGCCCGGCGCATCGAACTCGATCACCAGATCGAGTCCTGTTCGGTCGTACTCTCCCATGCCCGACGGATCGAGCATCGACTCGCCCGCCCCGATCTGGTGATCTCGAAGGCCGACGCCCTCGTGTGACCCGGCTACCGGTCGGGAAGGTTTCGTGCGCCGAGCTCGGGGCTGGGAACGGTCTCTCGCAGGTCGAGCACCGGCGAGTCGACACTCGTTGCCCTTTCGTTCGCCTGCACCGGCCGTACGGCGTAGGGATCGAACGGGCTCGCATCGAAGGGATCGTGATCGGTTGACCATCCGAGACGCCCGCGGCGTTGCACCGCAGAACCCAGCACGGGACGTGGATCGACCCAGGCCAACACTCGACGGACCATCGATCGCCGGTGTGAAAGCGATGAACCGATCGTTCGTTCCAGCTGGACCGCAAGTGCGCCGTCATCGACCGTCAGGTCTTCGGGCCGGAACTGCGCCCACTGCACCAGCCTGACCAGCCGATCGCCGGCTGGATCGTCGGCGACCATCAGTCCGTGGGATCGGGCGGAGCGAATGACCTCAGCCGGTGTCATGGCGGGCGAGACGGCCAAGCCATTCTCGACAAGGGCGTCTCGAACCTCCAGCCAGGCTCCCATCACCCGGCGGGACGGGTCACCACGACCGAAGCGGCGGCGACGGCGAATGACCTTCGCAATCGGGATTCCGACGATGACGAGAACGAGCAACAACCCGATGAAACGCAAGACGCCGAAACGGGCCCAGAACGAGTCGGCTGCGACCGGAGCAGGGGTTGCCGGCTGGGCTGCGGTCGGTTGGGTGACGGGTTCGTCGGCGTCGGGTGTGAACTGCACCGAGGGCGGCGGGGGCGGATCAATCGTCCGTTCTCCACGGATGATCGGGTCGAACGCCACCCATCCCAACTCGTCCAGGGCCGCCTCGACCCACACATGGGCGTCGGCGGTCGTGACCTCGACCGTCGAACCTTCGACTTGCGCCGGGTCGACCCGGTACCCGACCACCACCCGGGCCGGGATGCCCTCGAGTCTGGCGGCGACGGCGAAGGCAGCAGCGGCCTGCTCGGCGTAGCCCGAACCAGTCGATCCGTCCGACGTCGGCCGGAGCCCGAGATAGGTCTCGATCGCGGCGAGACTGTGGCCCGATGGTCCGGTCGTGTCGTAGCCGAACGACCCGTCGGTCATCCTCGCCTCGAGCTGGACCAACTGCTCTCCGGCGGTCGATGCATCGCCAACGACCTCGGTGACGAACTCACGGATCTCGTCGGGCACGAACTCGGGCAGGACAAGGAACGCCTCGAACCCTGATCCGTCGGCCGCGTTCACGTCGTCGAGCAGTAGTTCATCACGCGGCAGGACGCGGCTCGTGGCCTCGAAGTTGGGCCGGGTGCCTTGCGGGGCGATCAACGTGTCGGTCGCTTCATCGAAGCCACCGTTGGCGAGCGTGGTGCTCAGCGGGTCGCCGAGCAGTGGCAGATAGTCGTAGGGGTAGTCCGAGGTGAGACGCACCCGGAAGGAGGCGACATCTCCGATGCCGAGGTCGTCGTGAGGAAGGACCGCTGCCGTTCGGCGGTAGAGACGGTTCGAACTCCAAAGGACGCCGTCATAGGAGTCGAGAGCCGCCGCGTGGAAGAGCAACGGGCCGCTCGGCACTGGACCGGTGAACTCAGCGGTGAAGACGAGCGCCGGCGGATCCTCGTTGAGCTGGCTCTTGGTCCGCACGATCGGACTGAGGTCCTGAGCGGGCGGCTCCACCGGAGGAAGCAGGTGATGGCGAACGTCGAACCTGTCCGACTCGTTGGTGAACGGCAGCAACGTGACGAAGTTCGCGCCGACGGTCGCGGCTCCGACGGCAACGGCGACTGCGGCCAGGATCGGCCACGCCGCCCGGCGAACCGGGGCGTCACCCAATTGGAGGAGCGTGACGGCGTCGTCGGGCCCGATCGAGGCGGTGATGCCGACGAACACCAGCAGGAGGACGGCTAGGGCAACACCAAGCAGTGGCCGGTCGGCTCGACCGGTCGCCACGACGACGGCGACCAGCACGGTCGTTCCCAGCACGAGTGCTCCGAGGACCGGGCGGACGGCCCGCAGAACGATTTCGGTCGTCAGGCCGCACGCGAGCCAGACCAGGCCGGCGACGGGGACGAGGAGCTCTGACTGCCCGGCGACGGGGGTCGGTGTCTCGAGCAGATCGCGGAACCCCCCGGTCACGCCGGTTGCGACCCCACGCAGCGACGCCGCCGTCGGGAGGCCGTAGAGCGTTTCGGTCCAGAACAAGCCGATGCCGCCGACGAGGAAGAAGACCACGAGATGGGAGACCAGGACAACGACCGGGGCGAAGCCCAGTGTCTTGGCCCCGATTGCGACGACGAGCGCTCCGAGGGCAGCGGCCAACGCCACCCACAGATGGTCGCGATCGATGAAGACTGCATCGAAGCTGAACGCCGCTGCGACGACGGTGAGGCCACCGACCAACCCTGCAGCGACGCGGGCCGAGTTCGGAAACCCGAACCGAGCCCGGGAGCGTTCGACGATCGAGATCACGAACCGAACCTCTTCGTCCAACGTTCGGCGAAGTCGGCCGCCGTCGGTGCATGCATGACGAAGGCACCGGGAATCCGGAACGGATGTGCATCCCACCGATCGCCGATCTGGATGACGCTGGCCGCTCCGAATCGACCTGCGGAACGGCTGACGGCCGCAGCGTCGCCCGCCCTCGGATGCCCGGTCACTACCCCGAGCGAGACCGCGGCGTGACGGCGATCGACCAGCCGCGCGAGTTCGGCGATGCCCGGATCATCAGCGGTGGCCTCGACCTCTGCAAGGAGATCCAGGACGTGCATGCGGCCCTTCCCTGTCGGGTCGACGTAGCCCCCGAGGCCGCTGCTGGCGTGGAACTCGACGGGGTAGTGGCTCGCGATCCCGGCCTCGACCAGTGACGCCGCCACGCTCACTGCGTCTTCGAACGCCGCGTCAGATGCGTACACCGACCGGCAGCAATCGAGGAATACGGCCATCTGCGGCTCGGTCGTCACCACGTTGTGCCGCAGCATCAGCGTCCCGGTCCGGGCCGTCGACCGCCAGTGGATCAGCCGCAAATCGTCACCCGGGACATACTCGCGCAGGGTGTGGAACGTCACCCCGCTTCCGAACACCCTGCGGTTCGCCAATCCCTCGAGGTCGCGTACCCGTCCGCTCGGCAGCGGGGGGACCTTGAAGGTTCGGGGGTGAACAAGGAGCGAAGTCATCGCGCTGTAGGTGCGGCCGGCGCGCATCAGTCTCAGCGGGTCGGTGTGGGCGACCGACAGCGGTCCGATCTGATAGCGACCGCGAGGCAGGCTTGGCAACGAGTACGACGTGGTCGACACCACGCCAGGGGCAAGCGAAGGGAGGCGTAGCGTCAACCTCCCCTTGCCGAATCGCTCGTCGGCCATGACCGCAGGGCTCCGCCGCCGGCCGACGTTGCGAACGGTGATGACCCCTCGAGCTTCCTCACCATCGATGAGTCGGGCCGGTTCGATGACCCGCGTGGCCTCGAGGCGCGGACGACCCCACATCCAAACAGCTGCGAGCAGGAAGGCCCCCAACAGGGCCGCACCGACAATGGCGGTCTCGACCTGGTCGAGGAGCACACCGATCACGAACAGCGCGAGTCCGAGACCGAACGTGACCCAGCCTGCGGGCGTGACGACGTCGAGCATCGAGGGTTCGAGCACGTCCTCCCACGGGTTGGGTTCCGGATCTTCGACAACGCCGAGCGTCGAACCTGCCTCGACCACGGCTGCCATCTCAGTGGACCCCGGTCCTCATCTGCCGGACGTTCATCTGCAGCACCTCATCGGACGGCGTACTCGTGGGGGACGGGCATGCCGTCGAGGATCTGGGAGATCAGCACGGCGGAACTCTTGCCCTGCAGCTCGGCATCGGCGGTCAGCAGCATCCGGTGACCAAGTACGTAGGGTGCGAGGGCCTTCACGTCGTCGGTCACGACCATCGGGCGTCCCTGTGACGCCGCGTACGCCTGAGCGGCGTGGACCAGCGCGATGCTGCCGCGCGGGCTGACACCGAGGCGGACGTCGTCGAGCTTGCGGGTGGCTGAGGTCAGGGACACCACATAGTCGTGGATCGACCGCGAGATGGTGAGCCGACGGGCGATGTCGATCATCCGCGCCACGTCTTCGATCGTGACCACGGCCTGCACGTTGGACACCGATCCGCCGGTCGTCAGGCTGATCAGTACCTCGACCTCGGAATCGTGGTCGGGATAGCCGACTCCGGTCCGCATCATGAACCGGTCGATCTGCGCCTCGGGCAGATTGTAGGTGCCGTCCATTTCGACGGGGTTCTGGGTTGCCATCACGATGAACGGTCGAGGCGACCGGAAGGTGATCCCGTCGACCGTCACCTGGCGTTCTTCCATGACCTCGAGAAGTGAGGATTGTGTCTTCGGGGATGCCCGATTGATCTCGTCGGCGATGACCACGTTGGCGAAGATCGGACCCTCATGGAACTCGAAGCCTCCGGTTCCGCTGTTGTAGATCTGGACGCCGGTCACATCGGTCGGGAGAAGGTCGGGTGTGAACTGGATCCGGCTGGCCGAGCCGTGGACCGACGCCGCGATCGCTTTTGCCATCGACGTCTTGCCGACACCCGGGATGTCGTCGATCAGCAAGTGCCCTTCGGAGGTCAGACAGATGAGGGCCAGGCGCACCACGCCGCTCTTTCCTCGGATGAACGTCTCGACGTTCTGCTGAATCCGTTCGAACGCTGCGGCGAACCACTCCGCTTCCTGTGGCGTCGAAGCTGTAGACATGCTGCTCCCTCTCTAAGTTGGTCGGAGCGTAGACACTCGACACCCGCCCGTAAAGCGACATGGGTCGGGGCCGATGCGCCGACCGGAACACAACGTGTCAGCCGTCGGCTTCGCCCGGGAACCCGTCCGCTTCGACCCGCTGCGAGACGACCGGGCTCGACGCGATCGCGTCGCCGACCCTGGCCGCTTCGATCTCGTGGGGATCGTCTGGATGACTGACGCGGCTCGCGCCCCCGACGGCACCCGTCGTCTGCTGCACCACGTGGGTGAGCTCGTGCCCGAGCATGCGACGCCCGACATTGGTCGATGGTCGGTAGGCGCCCTGCCGGAAGAAGATGTCCGTGCCCGTGGTGAACGCCTCGGCCTGAACTTTTCGGCTCAGCTGGTCGGCCCGAGCGTCGGCGTGCACCCGGACTGCCGACAGGTCGAGACCCAGATGGTGTTCCATGTCGACCCGCGTCGCGTCGGGCAGCGGCGAGCCGCCGCTACGGGCGCCGTTGATCTCCGCCCCGATCTCGGGATCGAGCGGGCCCGCACCCTGCGAGTATTCACCGGCACGGTCGACGAGCGCGGCTATTGCCCGGTTACCGGGGCCGCCCGAAGCGGATCGACGGGTCTCGGGCCCCGGACGCTTCATGGGCAACTGGCGACCGTGTTGTTCCGTGTGCTCGAACTCCATCCGATCCGTCCTTTGGTCACTCGCGGACATCTTGTCACTCGATGTCATCGACCGCACTCGCTTCTCTGATCCCGATGGAAAGTGTCCGGCCGGGAGCATCGTCGGCACCGCCCTGCACGATCTCCGAGCCTGGGACGCTGCCGTCGAATCGGGTGACTCGAATCCTCGGCTCCTCGAGAACCGGCGGACCGACCGGAAACGATCGCCCCGCTTCGATGGGCGCGATCAGCTGCAAATCGAGTGAAGGCTTGAGTTCCCCGCCGAGAGCGGACCAGATGTCGGAGAGCGAACGGTCCTGGGAAGGGGGCTGGGCGAGTTCGATCGGGATCGACAGGTCCAACTCCGCCAAGGATCCTCCCAACAGCTCGGCGGGCAGTTGGCTGTAGGACAGCAGGCTCGTCAGGGTCTGGGCGAGCAGGCGGTGCTCGTCCTCGGGCCGCTGGGTCCAGGCGGTGATCAGGTACGAGACCCTGAAGCGCCGGGGCGCAGGCCGCCGGGCAACCACCCGACCCTGTTCGTCGCGAACATCCCGCGGAGCCGTTTCACGACGTGACGTGTCCTCGCGAATGTCGTAGAGGAACACATTCACGGTGGGGGCGCTCTGACGGGCGGCCCAGTCACTGTTCGGCGCATCGAACGCGACCTCGACACCTGTCTCTTCACCCAGGTGGCGAGTGATCAGCGCGCGGAGCGCGTCGTCGAGCTCGTGGAACACAGCCCGAGTCTGACGTTTCCACCATCGATCGAACTCGGTCGACGGTCTGCCCCGAGGGTAGACAGATCTGCCCGAACGGGCAGCCTCAGATGCCCGCTCGACCAGGGCGGTGACCGTTCAACACTGCCGCCGCCCGACCTAGGTTTGGGGAGTGGAACTCGAAGTCGCGTTGCGGATGGACAGGCTCGAGCACACCGTCACCCAGGCCGTGTCCTTGTTCCGAGCGACCGACCCGAACCCCGCCGATGCGTACCGGGGCCTCTACGTATCCGACGAACACGTCGATGCGATGCTGCGCAATGGACCGGCAATTCTGTCGCCCGCACACGATGCGATCCAGCCTCCCGGTATCGAGAGTCGGACCGCCCACCTCATGGACTCGTTCGGTCTCGACGAAACCGACATGGCGATGCTCATCGCCGGCGTCGCCCCTGATCTCGATCCGCGCTTCGAGCGCCTCTACGGGTACCTGCATGACGATCTGACGCGGCGCAGGGTCAGTATCGGCCTGGCCTTGCAGCTCGTGGGACTGTCGACCACGAACGCCGACGACAGGGCGCGACTGCTTCCGGGGTCCGCCTTGGTCGCCAACCGCCTCGTGGTCATCGAGGACGTCGACCGGCCGGTCCTCACCCGATCCGTTCGAGTGCCCGATCGGGTCTGCCAGTTCCTCCTCGGCGGCGATGTGCCCGACGAAGACCTCCTTGAACTCCTGATCGAACCCTTGCCCTGGCCAGGCGATGAACCCGCTGATCTGGGACGGGCGTTGATCGAAGGGGACCATTTCGTCCACATCAAGGATCCCCTGGGCGCGGGTGGCGCCGACCTCGGTGCGGCTGCGATCGGTGCTGCAGGGATGTCAGCACTCGTCGTCGACCTCAATCGTCTCGGCCCCGATCGGGCCATCGACTCGGAATGTCTCGTCCGCGAAGCTCGCCTCCGCGGCACGGGCCTCGTCGTTGTCGGGATCGACCGGGCCACCGCCGACGTGGTTCGGGCCCTCACCAGAACCGCACCCACGCTCGTCCTCGTCGGAACGAACTCCTGGGACCCGGCCATCTCCGACGCGGTCCCCTTCACCTTCACCCTCGAAGCTCCGACGTTGCTGGCTCGTCGGTCGGCGTGGACACGATCGTTGGCTGCTGCCGGGGTGATGTTCGACCCATCGGAACTTGATGCCCTACGGCTCGGACCCCGAGCCGTCGACCGGACGGTCCGGGCTGCTCGCGTCCAGGCTGCGGTCGAAGAAGTCGACCTCGGCATGCGCCAGATCTCGGCCGGGGCCCGAATGCAGAACTCACCCGGACTCGAACGTCTGGCCCGACGAGTCCAACCGAACGCCGATTGGGACGATCTGATCGTCAAGCCGGTGGCGGCACAGGGTCTGCGCGAGCTCACGGCGCGAGTGCGCCACCGCTCACTCGTGTTCGACACCTGGGGTCTACGACGTGGCGGCGGACGCGGCGAGGGGATCACTGCCCTGTTCACCGGAGGCTCGGGCACCGGCAAGACACTGGCAGCAGAAGTGATCGGGTCGGATCTCGGGCTCGACCTCTACGTGATCGACTTGTCGACCGTGGTCGACAAGTACATCGGTGAGACCGAGAAGAACCTGGAGCGGGTGTTCTCCGAAGCGGAGGGAGTGAGCGCCATCCTGTTCTTCGACGAGGCCGATGCGTTGTTCGGGAAGCGGTCGGAGGTGAGCGACGCTCGTGACCGTTACGCCAACCTCGAGGTGAGCTATCTGCTGCAGCGGATGGAACAGTTCGACGGGCTCGCCATTCTGGCCTCGAACCTGCGCGGCAATCTCGACGAGGCGTTTCTCCGACGCCTGTCGACGGTCATCGACTTCGCCGAGCCGGACCCCGCGCTTCGACTGCAGCTCTGGCACCGGCAGCTGGCACCGGTACCCCTCGCCGACGACGTCGACCTCCGCTCGATCGCGGACGAGTTCGAGCTGACAGGCGGCAACATCCGCAGTGCCGCAGTGACGGCCGCTGTGAGCGCGGCCGACGCTGGTCGGTCGGTCGCGATGGCCGACGTCGAGGCGGCCGTTCGCCACGAGTACCGCAAACTCGGCCGCCTCATGAGTCGACCCGAGGGCGCTGCGCACGGTCGGCGATGACGCCTCGCGCCTGCGAGTCACTCAACCAGCGGGGCAGAACCAAGCTGCAAAGACCACGATCGGCGTGTTGACCGCGACACTCGATCCCTGCGCGGGGCTCACCCCCGCGAACGTGTCGCTGAGCTGGCAAGCCGGCTGCGGCTGAGCTCCCTCGGCCGCCGTGGTCACGTTGGTGAACCCTGCGGCGCGAATGTCCGACACGGCATCGCTCGCGAAGAACCAGGTCCCCCGGGGAATGGTTGCCTTTGCCACGGTGGTCGTGGACGGAGATGTCGTCACGGTGGTCGTCGTCGACGGCGGAACGTTCGTGGCTTTGACGAAGAAGGTGGCCGGCTCAAGCTGGCAGTCGGGGCTGGTTCCGGTGACCGAGAACGAGTAGCCGTAGCCGGGCCCCGCCGGCGCATAGCTCCTGCGAGAGGTCAGGCATGGTGATGGTTATCGACCGCTCGAAGCTGGGAAAGGGAGGAGCACCTGGCCCCGGCGGACCAATCGTCCACTCGACCCGTTGAACGGCGCACTGCCGGTCTGCGGCGACCGACACGGTGAAGCTCGTTCCGACATCAGCAGTCGTGGGGCCGCTGATGACAAGGAACGCCTTCGGCAGCACGTAGGGGATGAGCTCGGAAAAGTCGGCGATGACGCATCTGCTGTCCTTCGCCACCGCGGTTGCGGTGATGCGAACCCCGGCGGTGTGAGCGGACGAGGGCTGGAAACTGATTGTTGGCCTCGAATTGCTCGAGGTTCCCGACGTCAGGATCTGACTGGTCGCGGCGTCGCGAAGCTGCCAGTCGATCCGGGATGGTTGACAGCCGCTGGTCGTCGGGCTGCCGGTGTAGGGGATGTCACCCGCATCGCCCCGCAACGTCCAACTCCACGACGTCTGCCCTCGCCCGTCCGGATAGTACGAAATTGACGCGTCGCCGTAGAAGATCGCCAAGATGCTTCGGTACTGCGACTGATCAGTCACTTTGATGACCTTCGAGGTGCTGCGGGTGATGCCGGTCACCGTCGAGACGGTCAGCGTGAGCGTGAAGTCCTTGCCGGGAGAGTCGAGGCTGATGCGCTGGCCTGTGCGGGGCTCGTGTTCGCTCGACTGCCAGCTCCAGGAACGGATGTCGCCCTCGGGGATCGAGACGCTTCCGTTGAAGATCGCGGTTCCGGCAGTCTCCATGGTCGATGGTCCGTCGATCCGCACGTTCGGTTCGGTCGCAGCCTTCACAACGACGGAAACGGTGGCCGTGTCCGATCGCCCCATGCCATCCGTGGCGACCAGTGTCACCGAGTAGGTGCCGCCCGTCGTCCAGGTGATCGACTGCGAATCACCAGTACGACGAACCACCTCGCTCTCGGTTGCGATCTCCCATCGGTAGTCGACCGGAGCCCCGCCCACTACCTCCGCCTGCAGCAACACGTTCTGATTCGCTGAGACCTCGAGTGCCGAAACCGCGATGCCCACGTTGGGGGGTTCCGATGGCGCCGCCTTCACCGTCACCGTCCGTCGCAACGTGCTGTCGTCGCCGGGACGTGAGACAACGAGGGTGACGACGTGATCGCCCACCGACTCGAACCGGACCCCTGGTGTCCTACCGGTCGCCGTCGGCGGCGTGCCACCAGCGAAGGTCCACACCCTTTCGGTTGCACCCCCGTCGCTCGTGTCGACGAAGGCAACCTCCTGGCCGACGAACACGGTCGAAGGTGACCAGCCGAAGTTCGCGATCAACGCCAACGCCGTCGTGGATTCCACGATGTCGATGGAGCACTCGACCGGGACCGTTGCGCCATCGACGGTCTGGATTTCGACCGCGACCTGCTTCGACCCGGGTTCAGCGAACGAGTAGGTCAGCGGAAGCGCCCCGATCTCCTCCCCCTCGACCCGCCACACGGCCGAGTCGACGGCGCCGGGTCCAGAGACACTGAACACCACGTCGACACCGACGACCTGCTGCACCGAATCGGCGCGGCAGGCCCACTCCCCAATTTCCGGCGGTGCCTCCGGCTCCGGCGCGTCCGTCGATTGGCCGAGCACTTCGATGCCTGACCCGGAGGCGTATTTCGGCTGGGCCGTCGGTACCGCTCCGGGGAACACGACGCCCGCCGCCGGCGACGACGGATCGTTGTAGAAGACAACGCCCGAATGCGTCACGAGCTCGAACCCGGCGGCCACTCCCACGAGGGCCGTCGTTGTGACGAGCTCCATCGTTCCAGCGTCGAGCACCACAACGGAACCGGCAGTCAGATCGGGAACAAAGACGTATCCTCCGGTCTCGACCGGCGAACCGAGCTCGGTGCCTGGTACCCCGACAGCATCGCTCGCGCGGCACTCCCCCGTCGCGGGGTCGAAGGCGACGACGACGCCATCCGCCGACACCAGGGTGGCCAGGGCGGACGAAGCGTCGCCTGAACCGACAACAAGCACTCGCTCGGCGCCCCCGGGGCAGACCACCGGGGAACCCAGGCCCTTTTCTCCGACGATGGCGAACGAGGCCGCAGAAGCGTCGATGGCCACGACCTGACCACCCACTCGAACAAGCTCAGGTCGGGACACGCCGGAGGAGGACCACTCGGTGACATTTTTCGAAGCGTCGTCAACGGGCACACGGTTGATCACGCCGTCGTCACCGACACTCAGCAGCAGACTTCCGTCTGGTCCGATGACCGCCGACCGGATGGCCGCCTTCGTCACGACCGCATCCCCGGCCGGCATCAACGACGACGGGTCGATTCGCATCGCCTTCGTCCCGCCGACCTCGAACGCCCAGCCGACCTCATCCTCGATCGCAACGTCGACCGAAACCGACGAATCGGATTCGAAGTAGGAGATCGGATCGCTCGTTCGACGCAGGGCCGCCGATACCCGCGAGACGCCCCCGGTCGTCTGGTCAACGACGATCGCATCGGCATTGTGCTGGTGGACGACGAGCCGATCACCCGGCGATCCCAACTGCTCGGTCACCACCGGCGAAGAGCCCGGGTCTGCCCCATCGAGCAGTACCACTGCGCCCAGCTCAGAGGCCACGAGCCACACCGACGCGTCACCCATCACGATCTGACGGGCCGACTCGGGAGTTGCACTGACAATGCCCCAACCGACGGATGCCGCGACGACCGAGGCCAAGCTCGCCGCGCCGAAACGCCGAAGTGGGCCCCCAATCACCATCCCCTCCATCATTCCCCAAGGCCGACGTTCCTGCCCATCCCACCTCTGGCAGTGGCATCGGTCGTGGTCGTGGTGCACGCGCGTTCGTTGTGAGCAAGACTGCGCACATGTGGTCGCCGGGTCGCTCCTTGCCTCGATTCGAATGGGGTCGCGCCCCGCGGTCGGGGTGCTGGCGATTGCCTTGGCCTCGTCGGGCATCCTGGGCATCGTCAGATCCGAGACGGCCCCGGCTCGTCAGCTCGAACTCGCCGACGGTGGCGTGTGGTTGGCGGCCTCCGCTTTGGGCAGCGTGGTGTTGTTGGACGGAGCGACACCAGGGACGACACCGAATACCCTCGAGGCCGTCGGTTCTCCAGGCGACGGCCTGGTGGTGCATCAGATCGATGCCGACGCGTTGGTGGTCAACCAACGGACGGGTGGGGTCTCACGCATCGATGGCGCCCTGCAGAGGTCGAGTGACCCGGTGTCGTTCTTCGAGACTGGGTCCGACGAGGTTGCCTCCGTAGCGTTGGCGGTCGGTCCCGAAGCTGTCTGGGCCTACTCGACCAGTACCGCATTGGCCCGTCGGATCGACCCGGTGTCGCTGCAGGCCTTGGACGAAGCCATCACCACAGTCGAGCCGGCGAGTTCGGCCGCAGTTGGTCCCGATGGGTCACTGTGGTTGACCGACGACGCAGCCGGCGTGGTTTCCCGGATCGATGCCGAGGACGAGCAGGGTTCGTGGCCCGTCGAGTCCGAGTCCGGTGATCGACTGACGGTCAGCCGGGTCGGTTCCCGAATGGTCGTCGTCGATCACCAGCGATCTCGGATCGCCCTGGCCGACGCCGGTGGGCTGGGCGACTGGGTCGACTGCCCCGGGGTTTCGAGTTCGTCGATCGTGAGTCGCTCCGGCGCCGACACCACCGTCTTGGCCTTCGCGACCGATGGCGTCGCCACGATCACGATGTTCGACCCGACCACCGAGTCGTGCCGCACCAGCGCCCCGGTCGGTGACGGAACCGAACCGTATGGCATCCCGGTCGAGGCAAACGGAGAGGTGTTCATTCCCGAACTCACCGCGCGTCGGGTGGCCATCGTGCGGGCCGACACCGGGGAACTCGTGTCAACGACCGACCCGTTGGACACGCCCGGTCAGTTCGATCTCGTGACCAGCGACGGTCTGGTGTTCTACAACGACCCGGAATCGGCCGCAGCCGGGCTGATCGTTCGGGGGGACGTCGTCTCCCAGCCCAAATACCTCGATGGCGGCAACGGGATCGCCGTGCTCGGCGCACAGACCACACCGGAACCGACCGACCCGATCGAACAGCCGCTCGAGGAGTGGTCGTGCACCACCGAGCAAACCCAGGCCGTTGCCGGAACACCCGTCACGTTCGAAGTTCGGGGACCGAGCGCGATGCAGTCCGTTGCCTGGGAGTTCAGCGACGGCTCCAGCGGTCAGGGCAACCCGGTCCAGGCATCATTCGCAGCGGCAGGCACCATCAGCGCGGTCGCCTCGATCGCGACTGAAGGCGGCACGCAGAACGCCACCTGCAACACCATTCTCATCGTCAACAGTCAGTCCGAGATCGAACTCAGGGCACGGTTCTCGATGTCCACCGCATCACCGGTCGCCGGCACGTCGGTCACCTTCACCGACAAGTCCGAGGGCAGCCCGACCACCTGGGCGTGGTCGTTCCAAGGGGCGACCCCCGCCACTTCGAGTGCATCCAGTCCGACCGTCAAGTTCCCCGCTGAAGGCCAGTACACGGTGAGACTCACCGTCGGAAACGGCATCAGCGAGGCCAGCGACACCCGAACCGTCACCGTCAAACCAGACTCCGGCCTCGCCCCGATGGTCGCGATCGGTGTCGCCGACACCGTCGCGGTCGGCGACTCGGTCCTCATCCGAGCTCAGACCACTCAGGGCGCGCCTCAGACCTTCGCCTGGACCCTCGACCCCGGCCAAGCCGCTCAACAAACACGGTCCGGGGAAACCATCTCCTACGCCTGGACCACCGCCGGCTCCCATCGGATCGATCTCCTCGCCACCGACAACGCCGGGCGAACCGCCACCGCGACGGCCACCATCACCGTCGTCGCCGAGCCCAAACCCAGCATCGACGCCCCCGCCACCATCACCATCGACGCCCCTGCCATCACCGTCACGGGCAACGTCGATGTCCCCCTCTCGTCGATCAAGACGTGGAAGTGGACGTCCAACATCCACGGCACCCTCACCGGCCGCACCCAGAATCTCGCCGTCAGCCAGAGTCAGGCCACCACTGCGAACAACAAGCTGACCCTCACGCTCGAGGTCACCACCACCGACGGGAACGTACGGACCACCCCACCCCTGGACATCGCCATCACCGCCAAGGCAGAAGAGTTCACGGCCGCCATCGTCCTGCAGGCCCCGGCCTCGATGACACGCTCGCCCGACGCGAGTCCGCTCACCACGACCTTCTTCTCGATCCAGGGCGAGACCCTGGACAAGTGCGAGGTCGAATCGATCAGCTGGACGATTACCTTCCTCGACGACAACCGGGTCGTGCAGCAGGGATCGTTGGGATTCCGGGACTTCGGAATCGGGATTCGATGGGGGCCGAGCAGCGCCGGGACGTACCGGATCGCGGTGACCGGTACCCCGGTGCAGAAACAGAACTGCACGGTCACACCGGCCAGCGCCGAGATTCGGCTGATCTTCACGATCACGATGCCCAACGTCATCGGGATGACCTGGTCCGAAGCGAGCAGCGTGATCTCGGGTGCCGGACTCCAGACGACCTCGTTCAACATCGTGTCCGGCTGCCGTGCAGGGGTCGTCACCAGCACGAGCCCAGCGGCCGGCGCCGAAATCGAGCCGAACGGGTTCGTCACGCCGAGCGTCTCCTCGATCTGTCCCGTGCCGAATGTCGTCGGTCTGCAACTGGACCCCGCATTGCAGCAGCTCCAGAGTCTCGGGTTCCGCGTCAGCGGAGACTTTGCCGTCCCTCGCATCGGCTGCTCGAACGGCTTCGCTCCGGTGATCGTGCAGTCACAGAGCCCGACCGGCGGGGAGCTGCCGTCCGGGTCGACCGTGACCCTTACCCATTCGGGATACCGGTGTCAGTAGCTGCTCGCTCCCCGGAGCGCCTTCACCCGGACCGCCCCTCGCCGACCCGCTCCCGGTCGAAGCACTCCCCGATCGCGATCACCGAGCAACGTGCACAACTGAGTAACCGGGCGGTCAGCATCGCTCTGTCCCCCGCAGTCCGCACGACGACCGTCGACCGGTTCGTCCGGGTCCCGCTCGATCGACAGCGGCCCGGAGCATGGGCGGGTCTGCAGACTGGACTCCGGGTATCCGACGACGGACGGATGGCGGTGGCCGACAGCGCCGTTTTCGCAGGCGGGAAGGATCTGTTCCTGGCCGCCGAGGTCCTCGATGACACCAACGCACGGCTGGCCGACATCCACTCGCCGCTCGCCTTCACCCGAGGAGGCCGAACGCTCGAGGGACGGGCACCCGGAGTGTTCGGCCGGCGTATGGTGCTTTTCGAGGCGGTGCCGCAGGAGTCGAGGTTCTTCGGTGGATTGCGGGGCTCGGGCGCCGAGCTGACGACCCTCGAGGCGTGTTCGGCCCACGGGTTCGATGTGATGGGCGCAGGCCATGACAACCAACCGAACAACACGATGATCGATCTCGGCAACGGCGACAGCATGGACACCGAGCGCGGCCACCTGGACAACGACGCCAAGAACACGATCATCGAACGGATCGTGCGGTTGGAGAGACGGCTCGGTCCTGACCGTGCATTGACCAGGGAGGATGCGCAGCGCATCTACAACGAACTTCCCGAATGGAAGCGGCGGCGTTACGCCGCGCAGTTCGGAATCAACCAGTACGCCCGGCCGCAGGTAGGTCACGGCATCGAGGCGATTCGCGCGCAGTCGGACTCGAAGGCGGATGCCGACAAGGCCCGCCAGGCGTCGAGTGGCAAAGGCTTTCCGATGCACTTTGCACCAGTGATCGCACGCAGCGGAGACGACTACGTCACGATGGAGAATGTGGCACAAGGGTCGAGCAAAGAGGTGGCGCTCGCCAGCGACACTTGGTTCTACCGCATGTACGGCAAGGCCAAGTTCCGCGACGACCAGAGCTACTACGGCCAGCACGCAGCCGAGGCGTCGATCGGGGACCGGACCGAACTGCTGGGTTTGACGAACCGACCGGTACCGAGGAGATGACAACGATGCAGTCGAAGCAAACCCTCGACGAGCCGCACGCCCGCAGCGACAGCCCGAGCGCGTCCCGGTCGGCAACCGAGCCCCGGCCCGGTCCGTCCCCGGTCGGTAGAGACACAGTGGCTCGGGCTCCAGCGCAGCATCGGAAATCGGAGCACGACCGGCGTCGTCGCCCAGTCAGGCCGACTTCCGGCGCGGCGCTCTGGCGGCGGTGGTCCCGGGCCGCCATCAGGTCATCCAACGCCAAGTCCGGTTGGACCTGCCGATCGGCACCGAGGTGGTCGATGGCCTTGGAAATCCTGGCATCATCGTCGAGGTCGAGGCCGGTCGACCGGGCTACGTGGTGAAGTTCTCCGTCGGGAAGCCTCGTTGGGTCCACCACCTTGATCTCTTTCCGGCGACCACCGACGCCGGTCACGCTTCTGACTTCGACGAAGACGCTTCGGGGTTTGTCAATCAGAACGCGGATCAAGACTCGTTTCGGCGACGGGTGGCGGCGGCCGTCGAGACACGGCCGGGAAAGTCCGTCGCTGACGGCGACCCAGGGCCGAAGAAGTCAGCGGCCGCCGTGTTCCGGGGATTCGGCAAGCGCACCGGGAAGGCGCTGCGTGGCCCAGAGCTTCCGACATCGACGCGGCGAACCTACTCTGACCGAGGCGGGCTGGGTGCTGTGCACGAGCGGGCCGGCCAGACGGTGGCCGCAGTGGTCGACCATCCGCTCGCCGCTCCGGTCGAGAAACTGATCACCGCTCCGACCGAGGCGGCCGTCGGCACCAATCGCCGAGGGGGTCGCACGCCCGGGTCGGTCGCGCTCGGCGAACGACGGCTGGGGCAGGCGCTCCGCGTCGCGGCCGACGTCCTCCAGATGGTTCCCGTCATCGGGGCAGCCGCCGGGGCGTTGACCGGACCAGCCGAGTTCCTCGACCAACACTCTCGCGGCGCGTCCAAGAAGCAGGCCTTCTTCAAAGCATTGGCGGCAACAGCCAGCGGCGCCGCGGCCGGTGCGATTCCGGGCTATGGCACCTATGCGGGCGCCCGCGGTCTCGTGAGCGACTTCAACCAGCTCGTGTCCAAGTCGGGCACCCATGGCGATCCGCAGTACGCCCACCTCCTCCTCGAACGCTTCGCTCAGCTCGTCGAGCTGATCGAGGAGATCGACAACCGAGGAGACCTGACCGAGGCAGAGCAGGAGAAGCTGGCTCGCGAGCTCGAACGTACGGCCGAGAAGTTCCGAAGCCGCTATGTCAAGGAGATGCGGCGCCGCGAAAAGCAGGAGCGAGGCAGGTACGGCGCCAAGACCGGGTTGCTCGACGAATCCAAATGGGGAGAACTCGAATAGACCTCAGAGGGTCGAGAGTCGGAATGTCATGTTCGGCGTCAAGAGGCGATCGAGCGGCACCTTGCCGAAACCGCCGCCGCTGAAGGCGGTCCAGAGCGACAGGACCTCGACCTGGGTGTAGTCCGCCCCGCCCGGGGTAATCACCACGACGACATGATGCATCGGCCCCGATTCGCCGGGGAGCATGATCACGTCACCAGCAGACACCTCGACCGGATGCCCAGCCGGGTGGGTGACCTCCTGAGCGCCCCTCAGGGTGAGCAGGTCATCGACCCCTTGGACGACGCTCTCGGTCGCGTACGCCTCCCGGAGGTCGTCGAACGTCACCAGGCCGGCGTCGGCCGCTGCGGCCAAAACGGCTTCCCAACAGTTGATGTGCGCGGTATCGGGAAGCGGCGTGTGCTCCGGGTTTTCGAGGTTGATCCAGGCTTTGAACGCGTCGCTGGCACCCGTCTGCCAGTGATAGGAGCCTCGTCGGGCGGCGAGGAGGTCGAGAAAGCGTTCGTCTGCCCCGTGGCTCTCGACTTTCGTCCGAGGATCGGCCGACTCGGACTGTCGGAGGTAGTCGGTGATGGCAGTTCTCGCCTTGGCCGCAGTGATCGGTTCGTTGCGGTTCAGGGTCTCGGAGACTTGGTCGACCAACGCCCACAGCGGAGGAGCATTGCCCCAGGCCGCCCGGAGTTCGGCGAGCTCGTCGAACAGCATGATGGTCTCCTGGCGGTCCCGAAGCGCTGTCTGGGTCGCCTGCGGCTCGAGAAGTGCGGGAGCCTGACCGTTGGACAGGGCATGCTCGAGTGGCCCCTTCTCGATCGCTCGTTGCACGAGAGCTGCCTCGCCGTGTCCGGCGAGCAGGCCCGTCATCGCCCGATTCCCGACGCCGGGATGGATCGACCCCGACCCCGGGCCGTGAGCGCTGCCGGAATCAAGCGGTCGGCGCAACAGCTGGCGCCCAGCAACAGTGGGCCAATAGCGCTCGTCCATCACCTCTCTGCTCCTGGTCCTCATTCGAGCGTGATCAGCAGGGCTCCTTCGAGCACCTTGTCCGTCTCCGCCACGTGCAACGCAGCGACCCTGCCCGACACGGGTGCGAGCACCGGCAGCTCCATCTTCATCGACTCGAGGATGATCAGCTCATCGCCCTCGGCTACGTCGCTGCCGACCGCGGTGTTCACCTGCCAGATGCTCGCAGTGATGTGGGCCCGAATCTCCGTCATGGAAGATCACGTTAGTAGAGCGTCGGGTCGAGGGTTACTGTCTGCGCCATGCCCGTCGATCCGAATCGCGAGTCGTGGAAGCCCGGAATGACCTGGGAGGAGGCGGTCGACGAAATCCACTACCTCCGCGGCCTCGCCGCCGAACTGGGCGGCGAGGAGCGAGTGGCCCGTCAGCACGCCGGCGGTCGCTACACCGTCCGCGAACGGATCGCCAAGATGGCCGATCCCGGCTCGTTCATCGAGATGGGCAGTCTCGTCGGCAACGCCGAGTACGACGAGAACGGCAACCTGACCAGCTTCACGCCCGGCGGTTACGTGATGGGCTTGGCCGAGCTCGATGGTCGGCCGGTGGCCATTGGGGGCGACGACTTCACCCTTTCGGGAGGCAGCCCCCACAACGTCCACAAGATGCCGCACGACTTCGCCCAGCCGCTCGCCCTGCAGTACGGCATCCCCTACGTGCAGCTCCGCGAGGGTGTCGGACACAGCTCGAAGGCCGACGAGGACGCCGGCCACATGGGCCTCCCCCAAGGTCATCTCTGGCACGAGGGTGTGCGCCTGATGACCAAGGTGCCGGTTGCCACCGGGATCATGGGTTCCGTTGCGGGGTGGCCGGCAGCGGCCGCGCTCCTGGCCCATTTCACGGTGATGGTCAAAGGCCAGTCGCAGATCTTCCCGTCCGGTCCTCCGGTCGTCGAGCGGGCCATCGGTGAGAAGATCAGCAAGGAAGACCTCGGCGGCTACCGGATGCACGTCTACGAGAGCGGGCAGGTCGACAACGCCGCCGAGGACGAAGACGACGCCTTCCGCCAGATCAAGGAGTTCCTCTCCTACCTGCCCAACACCACCGCCGAGGTCGCGCCCCGCGTCGAAACGGGCGATCCGCCCGACCGTCGCCCCCAGGAGTTGCTCAACATCATTCCGACCAACCGACGGCGGGGCTACGACGCGAGGGCGCTGGTCCGACACGTCGTGGACAACGGCGACTTCTTCGAGATGCGCCGCCACTTCGCCGGCGCCGTCATCACCGGCTTCGCCCGACTCGACGGCTACAGCGTCGGCATTCTCGCCAGCGACCCGATGGTCATGGCCGGCGGGGTCGACGGCGACGCCGCCGACAAGTACGCGCACTTCGTCGACCTGTGCGACGCCTTCAATCTGCCGGTCGTCATCTTCCTCGACATGCCGGGATTCATGCTCGGCTCGGTCGCTGAACGCAAGGCCACCATGCGGCGAGGCGTGCGGGCGTTGATCGCGTCGGCCGAGGCCAAGGTCCCCAAGGTCGAGTTCAACGTCCGCAAGTCCTATGGCGTCGCGGCCGACGCGCCCAACAGCATGGGCTTGCCCGACGGCATCAACCTCCGGTTCGGCTGGCCCGCCGGCGAGTGGGGCGGCATTCCCATCGAGGGTGGCGTGGCCGCGGCCTACCGACGCGAGATCGAAGCGGCCGAAGATCCCGAGGCACATCGCACGATGCTCGAGGAACGCCTGCTGCAGATGCGCTCGCCGTTCCGGGCCGCGCACCACGGCGATGTCGTCGATCTGATCGATCCGCGCGAGACGCGGTTCCTGGCCTGCCGGTTCGTGAAGCTGGCGCAACCACAGCTTCAGGAGCTGGCCCGTCGAGAGAAGCGAGCTGTCCGGCCCTGAGCCGGTAGGAGGTCTGGGATGTTGGTCGATGGTGCACTGTCGATGGCGGTTCGTGGCAGCGGCCGCGAGGCCGCGGAGTTCGAGGAGATGGGCCTCGATGGCGCATGGAGCTTCGAAGCGGGTCACGACCCGTTCGTGCCCATCACCCTTGCCAGCCAGACCACCGAGCGAATCGAGCTGGGGACGGCGATTGCGGTGGCGTTCGCCCGCACGCCCATGCTGAGCGCGCAGATCGCCTGGGATCTCCAGATGCTGACCGAGGGTCGCTTCATCCTGGGGCTCGGAACACAGATCAAGCCGCACATCGAGAAGCGCTATGGCATGCCGTGGTCGAAACCGGCGGAACGTATGCGGGAGTACGTGCAAGCAGTTCGGGCCATCTGGGACTGCTGGAGCACCGGGGAACCGCTCAATGTCCGCGGCGAGTTCTACACCCATACGCTCATGCCCCCGTTCTTCAGCCCCGGCCCGCTCGACGTGCCGGCGCCCAAGATCTACCTGGCCGGCGTCGGTCCCCACATGATGCGGGTCATCGGCGAGGTGGCCGACGGCTTCTTCGTCCACCCGTTCCACACGCCTGAGTTCCTCGCCGCCGAAACTCTGCCCGCACTCGACGCCGGAGCGACTGCGGCCGGACGGGACCCGGCGACGGTTGACATCGCGTGTCTGACGATCGTGGCCATGGGCGACGACGAGGCATCCCTCGCCGAGGCCCGCCTGAGAGCCAAGGCCCAGCTGGCGTTCTACGGCTCGACGCCCGCCTACTCGGGCGTGCTCGATCACCACGGCTACGGCGATCTCCAACCCGAGCTCAACACCATGAGCAAACAGGGCCGGTGGCGAGAGATGACCGCTCGCATCGACGACGAACTGCTCGACCTGCTGGCCGTCAGCGGATCACCAACCGAGGTGGGCCACCAGATCGCCCGACGCAACGCGTTCGCCGATCGCACCACGATGATGTTCTACGGGCCGACGCCCTCGGCCGCATCGATCGCCGAGGCCGTGGCCGCCGTCGCCGCCTCGAGCTAGCTCAAGGCCGAGCGCCGCACGAAGCCGACCTGGGCTTGACGGTCGGCGATCCGCCAGCCGTCAGCGGTCCGCCGATATCGGTCCCGATACTCACCCAGGATCACGGGCTGGTCAGCGAGGTCGGGCACCCGGGGCTTCTCCTCGGTGTACCGGTAGAGCGTGAAATAGCTGAGACCCTCGGCCTCGTCGTCGCCGGTCAACGTCACCAACATGTTGGAGGCGACGTGCCGGGACTTGGCATGGCCCTTGTCCCGACCGAAGAACGCCTGGAGTTCATCATGTCCGGTGTAGGTCTCGTTGCCCGAGCTCCACACGCCGTCTTCGGTGAAGAGATCGACCATCGTCGCGCCCGGACCGAAATCGGCGATGTGGGTGTACTTGGTGATGAGTGCCTCACATTCCAGACGGGCCATCATTGTTTCCTGATCGTTCATCGCTGCCTCCGAGGCCGGCTCATGGGTGCTGTGGTGCGCGCAGACTAGCAATCATCGTCTCGCGCCGAGAAGCCGCGCGAGACTGGCGCCATGAAACTGGGACTTTCCATCGGCTACTCGGGAGCCAGGCTCCGCATCCCCATCGATCGGATCAAGCTGGCCGAGCAACTCGGCTACGACTCGGTCTGGACCGCCGAGGCCTACGGCTCTGACGCCATCACTCCCCTCGCCTGGATCGCAGCCCAGACCGAGCGCATCCGATTGGGCACCGGCATCATGCAGCTGGCCGGCCGCACCCCGGCCATGGCGGCCATGCAGACCCAGACCGTCGACGCCCTCGCCGGCGGTGGTCGGGTGATCGCCGGTCTCGGCGTCTCGGGACCACAGATCGTCGAGGGCTGGTACGGCGAGCCGTGGGGCAAGCCCTACTGGCGGCTACGGGATTACATCCAGATCATGCGGAAGGTGAACCTGCGAGAGGATCCCGTCACCCACGACGGCCGGGAGTATCAACTGCCGTTCACCGGCGAGGGCTCGCTCGGCCTCGGTAAGCCGCTGATGTCGATCATGCACACCAACCGTGACCTTCCGATCTGGCTGGGCAGCGGCTCGGAGGCAACGGTGAAGCTGACGGCCGAGCTGTGCGACGGCTGGCTACCCATGCACTTCGTGCCCGGTCGGATGGAGTTCTACCGACCGTGGGTCGAGGAGGGGTTCCGCCGAGCGGGCAACGGCAAGTCGTGGAAGGACTTCGAGATCCAAGGTCGTGGCACCGTGATGCTCACTGACGACGTCGGAGCTGCACTGGCCGCCGAGAAGCCCGTCATCGCCCTCTATGCCGGCGGAATGGGTCACAAGAACATCAACTTCCACAACGAGCACATGAGACAACGGGGCTATCCGGAGGTGGCCGAGCGGGTACAAGAGCTCTACCTGGCCGGCCGCAAGCAAGAGGCCATCGACGCCATCCCCGACGAGTACGTCGACGAGGCCGGTCTCTACGGATCAATCAAACGGATCGAGCAACGGTGGGAGGCGTGGGCGGACTCGGGCATCACCGGGTTCACCGTCGTCACCGACCAGGAAGAAGCCATCCAGCTCATGGCCGACATCGCCGGAACCCGCGCCGTCGGCTGAACGGCGGCCACCCCTCGTCCGGGGACGCTTCAGCCGAGTCAGGAACGTTTCGGCAAGTGACGCTTGTCAGGCACGGCCGCCGACCGGCACGACCGTGTTCGCCAGGTTGACCCGTCCGCACCTATGCTCACGCCGACTTGGGGGAGAACTGACATGACAACACCGGCTGAGGGCTGGTACCCGGACCCGATCGAGCCCGGCAAGGATCGCTGGTGGGCTGGAACCGAGTGGAGCGACGACGTTCGACCGTCACAAGTCTCACCGCCACCGCCAGCGCCCTACGCTCCGATGCAGCCCGCACCGCCGGCTCAGACCAAGAAGTCCGGTTGCTTCGGCGTCGGTATGGGGGTGATGTTTGGCATCCTCGGTGCCGTCGTCCTGCTGGTCGGTGGATGCGTTGCCATCTTCGCCAACGCTGCTGACGATGCCGTCGAGTCGATCGAGGCCGTCGCTTCGTCACTTCAGACGACCACGACCGAGGGCAAAACCGGCTCGACCACCGCAGCAGCGGCCGGTGAATCAACGACCTCACCCGGCCAGCCCGGTGAGGGCGGAGACAAGTGCACGATCGTTGGTGTTGACAGCTTCGACGACATCCAGGTCACGCTGGAAGTCACGAGCCCGTTCGACACCGACTCGGCAACGATGGCCATCACGTACTCGTTGATCGGTGCCGACGGAATCCGCTTCGATACGTCAACCGCCTATCCGGAGTTTGTGGGACCCCGCGAGTTCATCGTGGTCAATGACGACTCGATCGTGTCGGCCGGTGGTCGTTCGACCGATGGGATGACCTGCCAGATTCTGAATATCGAGCAGTTCTGACCGCGGCGTTCAGTCGGGCCATTCGTTGGGATCGTCGAGCTGGACGAACTGACCGATGGCGAACACGGCTCCTGCGGGGTCGGCAAGGACCGCCATCTGTCCAACGGGGGTGTCGAACGGCGGCATGACCACGGCGCCCCCAGCACCGGTGCACCGGCCGACGGCGTCAGCCAGATCGGCGACCGCGAAGTAGGTCACCCAGTTCGTGGGCACCTCGGGCGGGAAGTCGTCACCCATCGCCATCACGCCCGCGACCGGTCGCCCGGACACGTTGACCAACTGGTACCCCTCCATGTCGCCCGGATCCATCGCGGTGGTCGTCCAGCCGAGCAGAGCATCATAGAAAGCAGTTGCCGTGCCGACGTCTCGGACGTTGAGCTCGTTCCACGCCACCGTGCCCGGCTCGTTCACCAGCGCCGCTCCGAAATGATTCGATCCGGCCTGGAAGAGTCCGACGAATCCGCCGGTGGGATCGATCGCGAAGGCAATACGGCCGCTGTCGTTCGGGAGGTCCATCGGCGGCACCACGAGCGTCCCACCCAACGATGCGACCTGGGACGAGACGGCATCGACATCAGCGACGTTGATGTACGTGGTCCACGACGGAGGGCCCTCCTGGAGCGGGCCTGCGCCGGCAACGGGCTGACCCCGGAGCAGGAAAATGCGGTAGCCGCCGGCGTCGGGGCCCATGTCCGGCGTCGCTTCCCAGTCGAAGAGCGACCCGTAGAAGGCGATGCTGGCCTCCACGTCGGGACAGCTCACGTCGACCCAGGCAGGTACTCCGTGGCGGTAGGAAGTCATGAGAGCCATTGCTGTCTCCTTGCTCGACTGATCGTGGCGCGATCCTACGCGTTCACGCTGCCCTGCGCCGGGCCATCGATGAAGGGCCGGCCGATCATGGAGATCCCTTCAGTAGTCGAAACCCACCATCTCGACGAGATCCAGTTCCACTCCGATCGGGAAACCTCCGAGCGATACGGCCTCGAGGCCGTGCAGCACCTCGATGATGCGGGCCTTGGCCTCTTCGAAGCTGTCCGATTCCACCGCTTCGTTGATCTGGTCGACCGCGTAGGGATCGCCGAGCGCGTATTGGAGATTGAGTGCGGCGACACCACGGCGAAGGTCTTCGATGTTCGTTACCTGGGGCATGAGGTGAGCGTAGATGTCGGCGCCAGTCTGCTTCAGGGTCCTTCGACCCTGCTCGGCAAGACTCGTGACTGGCATCAGAGCGGGTTGCCTGCCTGATCGACGAAATGGTCGCGAAAGTGGCCGGCCAGACGCATCTGTTCGTACGCATCCCCGGGAAGGCCGACGAGACCCTGCCAAACGTCGGCGTTGGCTCCGCCATAGGGACACAGCCCGCCCCACTGCAGCGGCGGGCCGTTCCACTTCCACGGGTGGCCGGGATACTCGTGCCAGCCCACTTCCTCGGAGCCTCGTACCCGAAAGAACCCTCGGGCCCGAAGATGCGGATCCGTCAGGGTGTCCGGCTCGTCGAGCACCGGCCCAGCGATGACTCCCACTGCCTGACATCGGCGGGTGACCTCCCAGCGATCGAGGGTGGCCGTCCACTCCCCGATCCGCCGGTCGAGTTCGTCCTGATGCGCCCGGCGGCCTGCCGCGGTGGCGAACCGTGCATCGAGGCCCCACGCCGGGTTGCCCATCACCTCCACGAGGTTCGCCCAGGCGTCGTCGCTGTCGACCGACAGGACAACCCATCGGTCGTCCCCCTGGCACCGATAGGCACCCTGGGGCGCATCGGTGAGATGTCGGTTGCCTGCGGGCGCCCAGTCCCTCCCGCTCCGAGCCGCATCGATGAGGTACTCGCCGATCAGGTTGAGCATGTTCTCGCCCTGGGCGACCTCGACCATCTCACCGACCCCCGTGTGCCGACGGCGACGAAGCGCAGCCAACGCGGCCACAGCTCCGGCGGCTCCGCTCGCCGTGTCCATGTAATAGACGGGTTTGTTGTAGGAAGGATCGGCGTCGGGATAGCCCCGCAGCGCCGTGAGGCCGCACATCGCCTCGAAGTTCGCGCCGAAGCCCACGATCGAGGACAGGGGACCGGTCAGACCGAGTGCGGGCATGCGAATCAGGATCAGACGTGGGTTACGGCGGTGCAGCACGTCCCAGCCGATGCCGAGCTTGTCGATGACTCCGGTCGAGTTGTTCTCGACCATCACGTCGACCTTCTCGACCAGACGCAGGAACAATTCGACGCCCTCGGCTCGACGCAGGTCGACCGTCGCCGAGCGTTTGTTCCTGGCGTGGATGTTGAAGAACGCACCCCGATTCCAGGGCCGTTCGCCGGGCTCGTCATCGGGGAAGGCGCACAGCCAGTTGAGACTCTCGAGCAGCTCCTTGTCCGGGCGGGCCAGGGCTCCACGGCTGACGGCGTAGTCGACCGAGTCTTCGACGCGGATGATGTCGGCGCCGAGATCACCGAGCAGGGTCGTGGTGAACGGGCCGGCCCACACCTGGGTCATGTCGAGCACCCTGATGCCCTGGAGGGGCAACGGGCCGGGCGCCGTCGGTCGAGCGGTCGTCGCCTGTGCGCGTCGGGATCCGGCCCCGACACTCACTTCCGCCCGCACCTCTGCAGTGTGTTGGCCCAACGTGGGCGCCGGACGGCGCAGCATCCAACCGTCGTCCATACGAAACGGGCCCCGCGGCTGTCGAATCGTTCCCGCAACCGGGTGATCGACCTCGATGAAGAACTCGCGCTCGACGAACTGGGGATCGACCACGACCTCCTTCGGCGAGCGGACCGGGGTGACGGGCCAGTGGTGGGGTTCGGAGTCGCGCATGGCCTGCGTTGCGGTGCGCTCCGAAAGCCACTCGTAGAGCACGGCTTCGACCAAACCCGGAACGTCGGGATCTGCGGTCCAGTTGGGGTCGGCGAAGATGGCGTCGAGGTCCGGGTTCTTGATCGTGGCCTGCATGCGGACGCTGTAGGGCGGCGGGGTGCTGACCATCACCCAGCCGTCGGCAGCGGGATAGATGCTGGTCGGCAGGATGCCCTGAGCGTCGCTGGGCGACCTCCCCATGACCCGGCCGTTGTAGATGTACTGCTGGAGGAACACCATCCGCCGGTCGATCGACGCGGCCTGCGTCTCGAAGTTCGAGACGTCGACGTGGGTCCCGGTTCCCGAATGTTCGGCCATGAGGAGCGCCCCGAGCGTGGCCACCGTTGCGATGGCGCCGCAGTGATAGCTGACCAGCTGCCCGGCCAGTTTCACCGGTTCACGCTCGGCGACACCGGTGGCGTGCATGGGCCCGCCCATGGCATAGCCGACGATCTCAGACCCCCGATGCGACGCGTACGGGCCGTCCTGGCCGAAGGGAGTGATGCTCGTCAGCACCAGCGCAGGGTTCGCTCCGCTCAGAACTTCCCAGCCGAGGCCGCAGGCATCGAGGTGGCCGGGAGCGAACGACTCGATCACGATCTGGGCGTCGGACGCAAGAGCGGCGACCATCGCTCGATCTTCCGCCGTTTCGAGATCGGCGATGACACTGCGTTTGTTGGTGTTGAGATGCAGATGCAGTGCCCCTTGTTCAGTGACCTCGACCGCCGGATCGATTCCGGGGAACGGGCCCCAGTGTCGGACGACGTCGCCGCCGGGGGGTTCGACCTTGATCACGTCGGCACCCAGGTCGGCCAACAACTTCCCGGCGTAACAACCGGCGACCCCGGTGGCCAGCTCGATCACCCGAACACCGTGCAAGGGCTGGCGGTCGACCGACGGCTCGGTCATCGACGGACCATCGAACGAGCCGCAAACCGTGCGCTTCTGGCCAACGTTTCCCCCTGAGATGATGAGCTGTCGGGCGAGGCTACTGCAGGCAAACGATCGCTATGGTGGCCCGGGGCCGAGAAGGACGAGGACCAGGCTGATGCCCAGGCAACCATCGAGAGAGCGAGAGCAATCGTGCCGGACCCGCAGATATTGAGCGGGCTCCGGGTCCTCGACTTCACCCAGGTCCTGTCGGGGCCGACGCTGACCCGCTACCTGGTCGAAATGGGGGCCGAGGTCATCAAGGTCGAAGCGCCCCCAGGAGGCGACATCACCCGAAGCTCCGCCACCGTGCGGGAGGGTCGAAGCGGCTACTACCTCACCGTGAACCGGGGCAAGCACTCGCTTTGCATCGACGTGAAAGATCCGCGTGGTCGAGCGGCCGTCCTCGATCTCGTCGCGCACGTCGACATCGTCGTGGAGAACTTCCGGCCAGGGGCGTTCGATCGGCTCGGCCTCGGCTACGAGGTGCTCCGGGCCCGCAACCCATCGGTGATCCTTTGTTCGATCTCCGGCTTCGGACAGACCGGCCCGATGGCGCACCTGGCCGGGTACGACGCGGTCGCCCAGGCCTACGCCGGGGTGACCTCGCTGAGCGGCGAACGTGACCGACCTCCGGTCCTCAACGGTGCCGCCGTCGGCGACGTGCTCACTGGCGTGAATGGCCTTGCCGCCGTGCTCGGCGCGCTCTACTGGCGCGAACGGACCGGCGAGGGACAACGGGTCGAGGTTTCGCTGCTCGGGTCCTACATGCAAGCCCACGACACCTCGATCCAATCGTGGTCGATGTCAGACGGTGCGGTGGTGCAGACGCGTTCGGGACGGTTCCACCAGATGGCCTGTCCCTACGGGATCTTCACCGCAGTCGATGGCTACGTGATGATCTGCGCAGCAAGTGACCGTCATTGGGCCGACCTGTGCAAGGCACTCGATCGGCCCGACCTCGCCGACCCCGGCCATCGTTGGGGAAGCCGCCGCACCCGAGAGGACGACAAGGTCGCCGTGAACGCGTTCTTGGACGCTTGGGCGCTGCAGCAACCGTCGCGCGACGACGCGGTGGCCAGGCTTCAGGAGTACCGGGTGCCGGCGGCCCCCGTGTTGTCCATCGACGAAGTTGCGACGCACCAGTTGCTGGGAGACGCAGGGGTGGTGACCAAGGCGTCCGACCCCGTCATCGGCGAATTGGACGTCCCGGCGTTCCCGCTCAGGTTCTCGGCGACGGTCGCGAACCCCACTGACGCCGAGGCGGCGTTCCTGGGCGAACACAACCGCGTCGTGCTCGTCGACCTGGGTGGCATGTCCGAGGACTCCTTTGCTGCGCTCGTCGACGATGGAGTCCTGGTTGCCGAAGAGGTCCGAAACCGTCCCTCACGGCGCGGTCCGGCGTCGTTCTGAGCCGGGCCCGGCGGAGGCGGTCGGTCAGGCCGAGGTGATGGCCCCGAGCTGGTTGAGGCGTCCGGCGATGCGGTCCAGCGTGCCGAGTTCGTCGTTCTGATTGATGATCGTCACGACTCCGTCCACCCCGGCATCCTCCAACCGGTCCAGGGTGGCGGCCCATTCGTCCGGGCCGCCGACGAGACAGAACTGGTCCAGCAGGTGGTCGGCCAGCCGGTCGCTGATCATCTCGGCGTTGTCCGGCCGCTCGAAGGTGCCGTGGGCTGCGTAGTCGTAGCGGGCGTGCATGGCCCGCACATCCTCCTGCAACTCCACAGGCACGGCCCGCTCGGTCAGGTCACCTCGCAAGGCCCGGTTGGCGATGGCGACCAGGGCGGGACCCAGCTCTCGCCGCACGGTCGCCCGATCTTCCGTCGCCGACGTCGCTACTGCCACCCACACCGGCACCTCGGCGCCCTCGAACAGCCCGAGCCGCCGCCACTCGCCGGCGGAGTACCTCGTCGTCCAGGCTGCCGCTGTACACGACGCCGTCGCCGACCGAACCGCCCAACGCCACCGACCGGGGGCCGTCACCCGCTAGGTAGAGGGGAACAGGTGGGCGGACAATTCCTGAGGGCGGCACCAGCGTTGCCCCGTACCGGCCGCCCTTCCCAGCCCAATAGCCGCGCATCAGCTCGATTGCCTCACTCATTTCGGCCAGAGTGGCAGGCGCCAGGCCGAGGCCCCTCGCTGCGCTGTTCCCGGTGCCGATCGCCGCCCGAACTCGCCGCCCCGAGAGCTCGTCCAAGGTGGCCAGCTGATTGGCCACCACCAGCGGATGGCGGATGACTACGTGGGTCACCATCGGACCCAACGCGATGGTAGAGGTGACCCGGGCCGCTTCGGCCAGGTGCAGCCACGCATCTTCGAACACGGCCGGGGAGTCGCCGATCCCGAACCAACTGAACCCGCCGGCTTCGGCCGCGGCCGCAGCCGTGCGGGTCCGATCCAGCGAACGGGGCATGAAGAGGCATCCGAACCGCAGTTCCATGCCGCAGCCTAGATGCTCAGTCAGCCCGTGTATCGATCTCGGCGAGTACCTCGCCGATGATCCCCGTCGTCTTGTGCGTCGGAAGCGGATCGCCGCCCTTTGCCTCGGCCACTGCGTGGACGACGGTCATGGCCTCATCGTGGCCCGAAGCGGTGGACACGGCCTCACCACGGTCCGGGTACTCCTGCTCTTCCCACTGGGCAGGAGCTTCGACCTAGCCTCCCTGGCCAGGCCAGAGCACCCGCTCCTCGGGCTCGGCAGCACCGCCGCCGTCCTCGTTGTCGTGTCGGCCGGGTATCACGGGCACGGTCAGGGAGCCGTCGTCATGTCGAGTAATGGTCACGGTCAGTCGATGCCCGAATCAGGTCGGGTGCAAACCTCGTGCTGCCTTCTCGACCTTTCGTGCCTGCCGCTTCACGTTCCGTTTCGCCCGACGACCGGCGACCACAGCCGCGCTACTGGCGTCGTGAACGCTCGACAGCGCTGCATGCTTCGCACGCCGCCGCTCACGTCTTGTCGTCGTTCCCGCACGCTTGGCCCGCCGCTCTGCCCGACGTGCCCTTCGCTCGGCCATGTCGGCCCTCACAGACTGCTCGTCCTTGCCCTGCTCGGCCGCGACGCGCTCGGCGACTGCCTCGTCGCGCGTCTGCCCCGACCCTTGCGAGCCGTTCGTTCTTGCTTCGAAAATTGATCACTCCGAGAGTAGCGATCGATGTCGTCTTGCGCAGCAAACCCATAACCGCTCCTCCATCGTTGGTGCAGGCCGTTCGCGGGACCGTAGTCCGGACCCTTGGCCTGGCGGAAGCCTCTTTCCCACTGACCACGAGAGCTAAACACCGGCGAAGGCCATTTGCTCGGCGACGGTGTGGGCCTAGGATCGCCGACGGGTGATCCAATTGAAGGATCTGATCGAAGAGGGCTACGCGGCGCTGCGAGTTGGCGACAGCGCGACCGCTCGCCGGGTGTTCGACTCGGTTCTGGTCTCGGCGAAGTCGGGAGCGGCGCTGGAGGGCTCCGCTCGGACCTCCTACCTGGACCGTGAGTACGCGGCGGCGGTCGAGTTGTGGGCCTCGGGCTACGAGGCCTACCGCCGCGAAGGAGACGGCATTGGTGCCATCCGCATCGCCAGAACCCTGGCCTACATGTATCTGAGCATCCTGGGCGACCGAGCCGTCATGCAAGGCTGGTTCGCCCGCGCCGTGTCCCTCCTTGCCGAGGAGGGACCGTGCCCGGAAACCGGCTGGGTGTGGCTCAACCAGGGCATGTTCGAATCGGATCGACACCGCAAGGAGCAGTTCTACCGAGACGCGCTTTCTCGTGCTCGTACCACCGGTGATGCTTCCCTCGAGTTCGCAACGCTCGCCTACCTCGGAGCGAGCCTGGTCCATGAGGACCGCGTCGACGAAGGCATGCTCCTGCTCGACGAGGCCTTGGCGGCCGTGGCCGGCCGCGATGTCGATGATTTCACCGTCGTCCAGGAGATCTTCTGCCAACTCTTTGCGGCCTGCGAGTACGTCCACGACGTCGACCGGGCCGATCAGTGGATACGCGTCGGCACCGACATCGCAGCACGGCGCAACCTTCCGGCCGTGGCGGCGTTCTGTCAAACGCACTACGGCGGATTGCTCACCGCAGCAGGCAGATGGCGGGAAGCCGACCTCGCCCTGACCGACGCCGTGCGGCTCTGGGGTCTCAGTCACAGCTCGCTTCGTCCTGGCGCCCTCGTGCGTCTGGCCGAGCTTCGGGTCCGCCAAGGCCGCTTGGAAGAGGCCGAGCAACTCCTCAGCGACCTCGACGGCGACGTCGAGGCGGCGCGACCTTCGGCCATCATCCACCTCGAGCGAGGCGAGCCCGACCTGGCCATCGACGTCCTCACACGAGCGTTGGGCGAGGTCGATCCCGCCAGCGTCGCTGCCGGGCTGCTGCTGGCCGGGCTCGTCGATGCCCACCTGGCCCGTGGCAATGACGTCGAAGCGGCCGCGGCCGTCGACCGATTGGTGGGCTGTGCCCGTGAGCACCCCGGCTCGTACCTTCGAGCGACCGCCGCTCTCGCCCGCGGGCGGCTGTGCCTGGCCCAGACGACAGGCGACCCACGGGCCTGCCTCCGCGAGGCCCTGGTCGGATTCGCCGAGGCGCGAGCCCCGCTCGAGGTGGCCCAAGCCCGATTCGAGCTGGCGAGAGCACTGGCGGGCGAAGAACCAAACGTGGCGCTGGCCGAGGCGCGAGCAGCGCACGAGGGGTTCGAGCGACTTCCGGCGAGTCGTCAGGCTGATGCCGCCGCCGCGCTCATGCGATCGCTCGGTTCGCGTCCTGGCCCCAACCCGCGGACGTCCGGACTGTTGACCAAGCGCGAGGCCGAGGTCCTGGACCTGCTCGGGCACGGCCTCACGAACCCCGAGATCGCCGAACGCCTCTACATCAGCCGCAAGACCGTCGAGCACCACGTCAGCCGGCTACTGGCCAAGCTCGGTTTGAGGAGCCGCGCCGAGGCGGCGGTCTTCGCTACGAGGGCAAAACCAGCCGACCTGTAGGCGACCTCCCCGATGTGCTCCGGCTCCGCGGTCGTCATGGTGAAGCCATGACTGACGTGAACCAGGAGGTTCGACATGGCTGCTACATACGACGTGATCGTTGTCGGGGCGCGCTGCGCAGGGTCGCCAACGGCGATGCTGCTCGCCCGGCAGGGCTACAAGGTGCTGGTCGTCGACCGGTCTACCTTCCCGAGCGACACCGTTTCCACCCACTTCATCCACGCCCCCGGAGTCGCTGCGTTGCGACGCTGGGGCATCCTCGATCAGATCGTCGCCACCGGGTGCCCTCCTGTTGACACCTATTCGTTCGACTTCGGACCGATCATCATCTCCGGAACGCCGCTACCCGCCGACGGGCACTCGACGGCATACGCCCCGCGGCGAACGGTCCTCGACACACTCCTCGTCGATGCCGCGACGGCGGCCGGTGCCGAGGTCCGCGAAGGATTCACCGTCGAGGAGATCGTCATCGACGACGGAAGAGTCTCGGGGATCCGGGGCCGCGATCGAGACGGCCGAACGGTCACCGAGCGCGCGCACGTGGTCATCGGCGCCGACGGCGTGAACTCCCGGGTGGCGAAGGCGGTCGAGCCCGAGCAGTATCACGACAAGCCGATCCTGCAGGCGGGGTACTACACCTACTTCACCGATCTGCCGGTCGACGGCTTCGAGATCACGATCCGGCCCGACCGGGGCTGGGCTGCGCTCCCGACCAACGACGACCTCACCCTGGTGGTCCTTGGCTGGCCGTACTCCGAGCACACGGCCAACAAGCACGACGTCGAAGGCAACTTCTTCAAGACGCTCGACTTGTCTCCGTCCTTCGCCGAACGTGTCCGGGCAGCCACCCGGGTAGACCGCTTCCACGGAAGTCCGGTCTCCAACTTCTTCCGTAAGCCGTTCGGGCCCGGGCTGGGCTCTCGTCGGCGATGCCGGATACACCAAGGACCCCATCACCGCGCAGGGGATCAGCAACGCGTTCAGTGATGCGGAACGATGCTCGGCCGCACTCCACGCGACGTTCACCGGGGCCCAGTCATTCGACGACGCCATGTTGGGCTACCAGGCCGAACGCGACGCACATTCGATGGCGATCTACGAGTTCACGACGCAGCTGGCAACGCTCGAACCCCCACCCCCGGAGATGCAGCAACTGCTCGGCGCCATCCACGGCAACCAGCCGGCGATGAACGCCTTCGTGAGCATCACGGCCGGCACCCTCTCACCGCTCGAGTTCTTCGACACGTACGCGCAAGCCGGCAGTTCGACGGTTGCGACGGCGGGATAGTGCATCGACTGCTGCCATTGCCGGCGAGGCGCTGATGCCGTGAAGCGCGATGGAGATCAGGACGGTGAGCGTCACGATGGCCCACAGCAGATCGGCTTGCGGGAAGGCGTGGTGGTTGAGGGCATAGGCGAGGTAGTAGACCGAACCGAAGCCTCGGATCCCAAAGAACGCAATGGTTGCCCGTTCGGTCCCGCTGAGGCGACTGCGGCCGAGGGCGATGAGTCCGCTGGCCGGGCGGATGACGACCACCGCCACGACAGCGACGACGACTGCTCCAAGAGTCAGCGCTGACAGCACGCCGGAGACGACGGCGCCGCCCAACAACAGCAGCAACCCGACGGACAGCAGATTCTCTGTCTGTTCGGTGAAGCCGTGGAGGTCGCGGTGAAAGTCGTGGTGCCGTTCGGATCCCCGGATGACGACGGCGGCGACGAACACCGCGAGGAACCCGTACCCGTGGAGGAGTTCGGTGGCGCCGTAGGCCAGGAGCGTTGCTGCGATTGCGACGAACCCCTGGGGAGTGTCGGCGAGCGCGGCTGAGGACTCCTGGTGGGCGGAACGCAACGACCCCAATGATGCGGCCCACGAGCCAACCGGCCGCGATCCCGATCAGAATTCGGCCGACCAGATCCCAGGCAAGCCACGGACCCAGCCACGTCAACGGCTTCGCTCCCCCGTCGGCAAAGCGGATCGCGGCGTAGACGAACGGGAAGGCCAGCGCATCGTTCAGGCCGCCTTCGCTGGTGAGCGTGAACCGGACGTCGTCCTCCTGGGGCGGAGCGTTCTCGTCGAGCGTGGGTTCGCCGACCTGGACGTCTGATGCCAAGACAGGGTCCGTTGGGGCGAGAACCGACCCGAGGAGCAGGGCGCCGGCGCCGCCGAGACCGCCGATCACGGAACCTGCGAGCGCGGTGAGCCCGATGGTGATGGGCATGGCGATGCCGAGCATCCGCCACGTCGGAGTCCATGTCCGCCACGCAAAGGGGCGATCGATCTTGAGGCCTGCGCCCATCAACGCAACGAGAACACTGATCTCGGTGAGGTGTTCGAGCGCTTCGAGATGCTGTTGTGGCTTGGGGGCCGCGATGCCAAGTGGCAGGAGAAAGAGCCCCATCCCGATCGCGACCAGGACAATCGGGAGGGACAGCGGCCGTCGGCTCGTGTACGCGGGCACCCACGCCGCGAGGAGTGCCACCGCTCCGACGACGGTGAGCACCAGTTCATATCGATCGACCGTCACAACTATCGGATCGGGACGAGCGGGAGAGGCACCGTTGCCTCTCCCACCGCATCCGTCAGTCCTTCTTCAGCTTGTCCTTGACGTCGTCGACCTTGTCCTCGACCAAGTCCTTCGCGTCCTGGGCCTTGTCCTTGATCTTGCCGGCAGCCTGATCGACCTTGCCCTCGCGCTGGAGGTCCTTGTCGCCGGTCAGGTCTCCCACGGCCTCTTTCACTCGGCCCTTCATGTCATCTGTCTTGCCGCTCATAGCGACCTCCTCGGTAGGTGGTAGAGACACGTGTGCCCGCCCGGCCGGGCTTTCAAACCCCTACATGCGGATCACGGAAGTGGATGCGTGTCGGCTTCGCGTTCGTAGTGGCGGCGAGCGGCGGCGTCGATCAAGCCGGGGCCGAGGTCGACCACGCCGTCGTCGGGCAGGACATTTGCCTTGTCGAGTAAGGCCTTGGCCTCGGGCGTGTGGCCGATCGCTTTGAGGTGGTTGAAGGCGTCGGCGACGAACTGCACGGCCGCGGCGTCGCCGGCCAGCGATGCCGCCCCTTCCTCGGTGACCACGATGGCAATGGCGTCGCACGTCACCGATGGGGTTCCGGCCAGCTGACCATCGGCGTCGATCGCCTTGGGCTTGGTACCGACCTTCAACAGCCTCGGTGCAATCAGCACCGGTGTTGCGCCGGCCGCTTCCACGTCGGCCGCGACCTTGGCGATGTCCGTCGACGATGACCCGTCGGTGAACAAGATTCCGACCTTCCGCCCTTCCAGGGTTGGCTTTGCCTTGTTCACGATGGACAGCGACGGTGACAGCTCGAGGTCCGCAGGTTCGACGGCGGCCGGCGACGCTTCGGGCAGCGAACAACCGAGGCCGGTTGCCACGCGCTCGGCGAGCTCGGCATCGACATTGACCAGGTTGGCCAGCACGCGAGTCCTGACGTGGGCCAGGGTCACCTTGGACAGCTCGAACACCAGGGCCGACACCATGTGTGTCTGCTCGATGGGCGTCTGGCTTCGGAAGAACATCCGTGCCTGGCTGTAGTGATCGGCGAAGGTCTCCGAACGAACACGCACCTTCGGTCCATCGAGCGCCTCGGGGAACGTCGTGAACGCTTCGGTCGATGGACGCGGACCGGGGTCCTCTCCGACGATGCCCAGGCTGTTCGGCTCGTAGTTGGCCCGGCCGGTCGGAACGAGGGTCTGCATCATGCCGTCACGTTGGAAGTTGCCGAACGGGCACTTGGGAGCGTTGACAGGGATCTGATGGAAGTTCGTCGTCCCGAGACGCGACTTCTGCGTGTCGAGGTAGCTGAACAGCCGTCCCTGCAGCAGCGGGTCATCGGTGAAGTCGATGCCGGGGACGATGTTCGTGGGCAGGAACGCGACCTGCTCGGTCTCGGCGAAGAAGTTGTCGGGGTTGCGGTCGAGGACCATGCGGCCCACGACCTGGAGCGGCACGACTTCTTCGGGGATCAGCTTGGTCGCATCGAGCACGTCGTAGGGCAGCGAGTCGGCGAGCTCCTGATCGAAGGTCTGCACGGCGAGATCCCACTCGGGGAACGCACCGGAGTCGATCGATTCCCAAAGGTCACGCCGATGGAAGTCCGGGTCAGCGCCGGCGAGCTTCACCGCTTCGTCCCACAGCGTCGATTGGAGGCCGAGGCGAGGACGCCAGTGGAACTTCACGAAGGTACTGATGCCCTCGTCGTTGATGAAACGGAAGGTGTGCACACCGAATCCCTCGATCATGCGCAGCGATCGCGGAATGGTGCGGTCTGACATCGCCCACATGATCATGTGGGTCGACTCGGGCATGAGCGAGATGAAATCCCAGAAGGTGTCGTGCGCCGACGCTGCTTGCGGGAACCCTCGGTCGGACTCCATCTTCACCGCGTGGACGAGATCGGGGAACTTGAGGGCGTCCTGGATGAAGAAGACGGGGATGTTGTTGCCGACGAGGTCCCAGTTGCCCTCCTGCGTGTAGAACTTGACGGCGAAGCCGCGCACGTCACGCGGCGTGTCGACCGACCCGGCCCCGCCGGCGACGGTGGAGAATCGGCAGAACACCGGAACGCGTTCACCCTCGGTCTGGAACAGCGAGGCCCGGGTCAGGCCGGGAATCGGAGCGGTGCACTCGAAGAACCCATGGGCACCAGAGCCGCGAGCATGCACGATCCGCTCGGGAATGCGTTCATGATCGAAGTGGAAGATCTTCTCGCGGAGCGCGAAGTCTTCGAGCAACGTAGGCCCTCGGGTGCCGACTCTCAGCGAGTTCTGGTTGTCGCTCAGGGGCAGGCCGTGGTTCGTCGTGAGTGGATCGCCGCCGAGCTGGTGCAGCTCGCCACCTGCCCCCAGTTCGGCAGCATCCGGTGCTGCGTTCGCGGATCCAGTCGCCTTCCTCTTGGCGCTGGTTGCGCCCTTGTTCGATGCTTTCGTCACGTTGATCCTCGCTTGTCGAAGGGGCGGACCTGCTCGGCGGCAACGGTGGAAATCGCAACGACGCCGCTCGCCCCGGGAACACGCGCTGTTCCCCGTTCGTACGATTTTCAACCCTCGTCCCGGTCCGCTTCTCCCAGCTCCCGCCAGCGACGATCTCAGTGGATTCGGCGGTCGAGGCCCACCCAATACGGTTCGCGCAGTTCCGTCTTGAGGACCTTGCCCGACGGGTTCCGTGGCAGGGCGTCGACGAAGTCGACCGACGTGGGGCACTTGAAATGGGCGAGGCGGCCGCGACAGAAGGCGATGATCTCGGACGGATCGGGGTTGGTGCCGGGTCGGGCAACGACGATGGCCTTGACGGTTTCGCCCCATTTGTCGTCGGGGACGCCGATCACGGCGACATCGAGGATGTCGGGATGGGGCATGAGGGCGTTCTCGACCTCGGCCGGGTAGACGTTCTCGCCACCGGAGATGATCATGTCCTTGACCCGGTCCTTGAGGTAGAGGTAGCCGTCCTCCAGGTAGCCGGCGTCTCCGGTCCGTAGCCACCCGCCGCCAGGCAGAGCAGCGGCGGTGTCCTCTGGGCGCCGGGCGTAGCCGGTCATCACCTGCGGCCCTCGAAGCCACACCTCACCGACCTCTCCGTCGGGCAGGTCGTCCATCGTGGCAGTGTCGACGATCTTGATCTCGACCTCGGGAACGGGTTTGCCGACGCTGCGCAGCAGATGCGCCCGAGGACCACCGGGATCATGATCCTCGCGCGGAAGGTAGGTGGCGGTGGCGTGTTCGGTCAGGCCGTATCCGGCGACGAAATCGCAACCGAAGGTCTCCATCGCCCGCACCAGTACGTCCTCGGTGATGGGGGCTGCCCCGTAGACGATGTTCCGGAACGACGAGAAGTCGGCCGTGGCCGCCCCCGGATGGTTCAACAACATCTGAATCACGGCGGGCACCATGATTGCGTTGGTGATGCCTTCGGAAGCGATGACCTCGATCATCTGCGCCGGGTCGATGTCGCGCAGCAGCACCGAGTCGGCGCCGCACCACATGCCGGCGACGGCCCAGCCGCTGCCGGCGATGTGGAACAGCGGCAGGCAGACGAGGTTCACGCTGTCGCTGTCGAACTGCCACACCTCGCAGCGGTTGACCATCTGTTGGACCAGTGCCCGGTTGCTGACTTCGACGCCTTTCGGCAAGCCGGTCGTCCCCGAGGTGTAGAGCTGATAGCAGATGTCGTCGAGAGATGTCTCGATGTCGGGGTCGGTCGCCGGGAAGCGGCTCATCCACGTATCGAGCGTGTCGTGTCCTTGGGCTCCGTCAATCGGGCCAACGACGAGGACCTTGCGCAGGTGCGGAAGGTCCATCTGGGCGAGATGATCGAGGAACTCGGGCCCGATGACCAACACCCCGACCTCGGCGTGATCGAGGATGTACTGCATCTCGGCCGGTGCAAGCCGCCAATTGACCGCCAAAGTGACCGCGTTGATCTTGGCCGCTCCGAAGAGCAACGGGAAGTATTCAGGAGTGTTGTGGGCAAGGAAGCCGACCCGTTCGGCGGCGACGACGCCTTCGGCCAACAATCCTCGAGCGATGCGATTGGACGCCTCGTCCCACTCGCCGTAGGTGTGCGAGCGGCCCTCGAAGCGCATCGCCGACGCCGCCGGACGCGTTCTGCCGTGATGTCGGATGACTTCCGCGAGCGTTTGCAGAGGCTTCGGGCGGGAGGAGGGTTCACGTACCATCGGCGGATTCTTCATCGTCGGGCCGGTTGTGTGCGAGCCCAGTGCTCGGCGATGGCGTGTCGTGAGGTGATCCACACGTCGGTCAGACCGGACACGTGGTCGAGTACTCGTTCGAGTCCGGCGAAGCGAGCCGGCTGCCCGACGATCCGTGGATGGAGACCGATCGACAGCATCGCCGGGCGATTGGTGCCTTCACGGCGCAAGACGTCGATGGTGTCGCAGATGTAGTCGGCCCAGTCTCGTGGGCTCAGGTCGAACAGCTTCGCGTCGTTGGTGGTCAGCGAGTACGGAATCACCAGGTGGGCCGCGCCTGCCACGTCGGTCCAGTACGGAAGATCGTCGTTGTAGGCGTCGGAGTCGTAGGCGAATCCACCGTGCTCGACGAGCAGCCGCCGGGTGTTGGTCGACGGCCCGTAGCGACAGTACCAACCGACAGGCTGAGCGCCGAGCGTTGTTCGGAAACTCTCGACCGCCTGAGCAATCTGGCGCCTCTCGTTCTCCTCGCTCATCGTGCGGTGGTTGATCCAGCGATAGCCGTGACTGCAGACGTCGTACCCTGCGTCGATGATCGTCTGGGTGATCTGCGGGTTCCGCTCGAGCGCGACGGCGCACGCGAACATCGTGGCTGGGACTCCACGTTCCTGCAGCGCCCGGTGAATTCGCCAGAACCCGACCCGGCTCCCGTATTCGAAGAGCCCCTCGGACGCCAGGTCGCGGACACGGCCAGGGTCGATGGACGAGTCGGTCAATCGATTCTCGCTGTAGCCGTCGCCGTCTCCGATCGAAGGCTCTGAGCCCTCCTCGACGTTGACCACGAAATTGACGGCCAGCCGAGCACCCCCGGGCCACTCGACCCTCGGTGGGCTCCCCGCGTAGCCGACGAGATCTCTGACCGGCTGAGGGCTCGGCGACTCCTGCCGGATCTCGATCGAATCGATGTCGACGAACTCGTCGTCGGTCGAGCCGTCCTTCCACATCAACACGCCGAAACGTGCCGAACGGCCGAGCGCGGTGAGCCCCGCATGCCAGACGCCGCGAGCGATGGTGACCCCGGTGTCCGACCCGACGACGAACGCGTGAAGGTCCGCAGCACTCGGTGTCTTCGCCACCATGACCAACCATCGATCGACGTCGAGCGGAAGGAACGTTTGGCTCGAGTTGGGGTGCCGTTCCAGTCGGTCCACCTGCAACGGCAGACTCGAGCCAGGGAGATGCGTGGTCGACAGGACTGCCGGTCGGTCGTCATGGGACAGGCCATCGGCAAAGGACTGTCGACCGTGGTCATGCGGAGCGCTGATGACCTGACCGAATGGTGCAAACGCCTCGGCACTCAGGGGTTGGACTGTCACATGCATCAGCGCAGTGAAGCACGTCGACGATCAGGTCTGCTCCGGTCGAGGCAAGCCGATGGCGTCGTAGGAGTCCTGGCCGGCGTCGTAACGGGCCTGCACCGCTGACATCAAGGCAATGGAGTCCTCGCGGCGGGCGACATTGGAGAAGATTTGCGACTCGTTACGTCCGGCGGCACCGAGCGGAAGATCCAGTCCGTCGTAGAAGCTACGTTTGCATGCCTCGAGCGACCATGCCGGCCACCGCGCGATGTGAGCAGCCCAATCGATGGCTGCCTGGCGTAACTCACCGTCGGGAACCACCTTGTTCACGGCACCGAGCTGTTGGGCTTCGAGGGCCGAGATGGGCCGACCATCGACGATCATCTCCAAGCACTTCGTCGGACCGATCAGCCGCGCCAGACGGGTCGTGCCACCGGCGCCGGGAATGATCCCCAACCCAACCTCAGGCTGGCCGTAGGTCGCCGAGGCCGCTGCGATCCGCAGATCGCAGGCCCACGAGAGCTCCGCGCCTCCGCCCCACGCCTGGCCATTGTTCGCTGCGATCGAGATCATCGGGGTCCTGGAAATCTCTTCGAAGATCCTTGGCGCCGGTGGTGGGACAATGTGACCATTTCCAGCGATCGCCTCTTGGCGATCGACGATGAACTGCAGCGACCAGTGAGCGATGAAGTAGCCGGGAGTGTCCGAGGCCAGGACGAAGACCCGAGCCCCTGACTGCTGCACCTCTCCCACCGCAGCCATGATCTTGTCGGCCAGCTCGCCACTGCCGAAGTTCCTCGGCGGATCGGCGAATGTGATGAGTCCCACGCCATCGGCTGGGTAGGCAACAGTGACGGTAACGACCATGACGTTTCTCCTGGTCCGGCGATCAGCGGTCCCTCGTGGGAAGCGTGTCAGACTCCGGTACCTGTTTACCAATCCTCGCGACCGGAGCTGACCATGCAAACGGAACCCGCCGTGCCGATCGAAACCACCCACCTCTTCACCTTGCGGCTCCGGAGAGACGGTGATCGGGCCGTCACCATTCGGGAGGGTCCACACGGGACCCGCGCCATTGCTCCCGTCGCCGAGGGCGGGGTCTTCACCGGTCAGCGGCTCTCGGGAACCCTGATCACCGGAGCGTCCGGCGACTGGGCGACCCTGCGTCCTGACGGTTCCTTTCTCATCGATGCCCGACTGACGCTGATGACCGATGACGGCGCGCCGATTCTGATGACGTACCGCGGAGTCGGCGCCTTCGATCCCGACCGCGGCGCATGGATGCAGACCGCCCCCTTGTTCGAAACGGGCGACCCGAGGTACGAGTGGTTGAACCTGGTCCAGGGCTTGGCCTTCGGCCGCCTCGATGACGGGACCGTCGTCTACGAGGTCCACCAGGTCATCGGAACCTCACAACCGCTCGACGGCGGCTCGGCGTGACAGGCGTGGCGATCGTGACGGGTGCGAGTCGAGGTATCGGTGCCGCCATCGCTCGGCTGCTCGGCGAGCACGACTACCGGGTTGCGGTCAACTACAGCTCGAATCGAGCCGGCGCCGAGGCCGTGGTGGCCGACATCGAACGCAACGGCGGACACGCGCTCGCGGTCCCAGCCGACCTACGCGACGTCCACGCCATCGAGAAGATGTTCGACACGGTCGACCAACAGCTCGGCCCGCTGTCGGCACTGGTCAACAACGCAGCGGTTCATGGCCCTCACGGCCCCGTCGAGCATCTCAAGTTCGAGATCCTCCAGGATGTGTTGGCCGTCAACGTGCTCGGTCTGATCGTGTGCTCGCAACACGCGGTCCGGCGAATGTCGACCCGGCACGGGGGAACGGGCGGTGCGATCGTCAACATCTCGTCGGGGGCGGCGTACATGGGCGTCCCAGGGGTCGGCGTGCACTACGCCGTAAGCAAGGGCGCCGTCAACAGCTTCACGATCGGCTTGTCGCAGGAGGTGGCAGGCGACGGCATCAGGGTCAACTCGGTGAGCCCAGGGCCGACGCGCAGCGGCATGATGGGTGACGACGATCTGGCGTCGGCAGCGTCCAACATCCCGATGGGACGAGTCGGCGAACCGGATGAGATCGCGGAGGTAGTGCGGTGGCTGCTCTCGGACCAGGCGTCCTACGTTGCCGGGGCCAACATCCGAGCCGCTGGAGGTCGACCTTGATCGGGATGGCCGTGACCAGCCCGCCGCCGGTGCCACGCGAACGGTAGGGTCGGCGACATGGCGATTGCGATGGGACATCAATCGGTCGACGAGTTACGCAGCCACTTCCTGGCAGCGATTCCGGCCGGCATCGACGAGGCGACGATCCGTTTCGTCGACGAGGAGTCCGAGTGGCTCATGGTGCGCCGCGGCACGGTTGAGCCGGTGCATTCGGCCTTCGACGCCGGGGCGATGGTGACCGTATGGTCGAAGGGAGGCTGCGGGTATGCGGCCACCGCCGATCTTCGGCCCGAAGGCATTCGGGCCGCGCTCGTCGAAGCGAAACGGTGGGCCGACGCCGTCGCCGGTCATTCGATCCCGGTCGACCCGCCCTCGCTGACCGATACCGGCTCGTACACCAGTCCGGTCGGTCTCCCGTGGGCAAACACGACCCTGGGTGAACGCATCGACCTGTTGCGAACGGTCGAAGCCGAACTCGACATCGACGCCAGAATCGTCGAACGGCGGGCGTCGATCGGGCGTCGTCACGTCCGATCGGTCCTGTTGGCCACCAGCGGAGGCCGGATCGAGCAGTTCTTCGACTTCACGTATCCTTCGATGGCTGCCACCGCCGCGGCCGGTGGTGACGCCCAGACTCGTACCTACGGCGCTTCCGCCTACTGCGGCCAAGGCGGTGCCGACGTGCTCGACCGCTTCGGCTTCCGCAACGCCGCCCCGACGATCGCGGCCGAGGCCATCGCCCTACTCGAGGCCCCGAATTGTCCGACGGGCACCATGGACCTCGTCGTCGGTCCCGATCAGATGGTCCTGCAAATCCACGAGTCGATCGGGCATCCCCTCGAGCTCGACCGCATCCTCGGCGACGAACGCAACTACGCCGGAACGTCGTTCGTCACCCAGGACATGTTCGGGACCTTCCGCTACGGATCCGACCTCCTCAACGTGACGTTCGATCCGACGGTCGAAGGCCAGCTTGCGTCCTACGCATTCGACGACGACGGGTCACCGGCGACCCGCCAGTACCTGATACGCGACGGCATCCTCTTGCGGCCTTTGGGCGGCGCAACGTCGCAGGCCCGGGCCGGCATCACCGGCGTCGCCAACTCCCGGGCCTCGTCGTGGAACCGGCCGCCCATCGACCGGATGGCCAACCTCAACATCGAGCCGGGCACCTCGTCGGTCGCCGAGCTGGTTGCCGGCGTCGAGAACGGCGTCTTCGTCCACACCAACAACTCGTGGTCGATCGATGACTCCCGGAACAAGTTCCAGTTCGGGTGCGAACTGGGCCGGGTCATCCGCGACGGCGAACTGGGCGAGATCGTCCGCAACCCCAACTACCGAGGGGTATCCAGCACGTTCTGGCGGAACCTCAGCGGGGTCGGTGACGCCGACAGCTACGCGGTGCTCGGAACACCGAACTGCGGCAAGGGTGAGCTGAACCAGATGGTGGGCACGGGCCACGCCTCCCCGGTGTGCCGGTTCGCCGACGTCGAGGTCTTCGGAGCCGACGAATGATCGACGCCACCTACCTCGACGACCTGGTCGGTCACGCCACCAGTCATCTCGTCGGCGACGAGGTGCTGCTGGCGGCCACCCACAGTGAGTCGACCGATTTCGCCCGGTTCAACGATGCACGCGTCCGACAGGCAGGCAACGTCGATCAATCGAGCATCGACCTCGACCTGATCGAGGGTCTCCGACACACCCAGGCAGGACTCCGACTCTCGGGTGACGCGCCGAGCGACCGGGCCCGCGTCGTTTCCGCCATCGAGCGACTCCGCGAACAGCGGGCACTCGTACCCGAGGACCCGCACCTCATCATCAGCACCGACGTCACGTCCACCCACTTCGTCGGTGATGACGACCTTCCTCCGTCGGACGACGCGTTGGCCGCCATCACCCGCGGCGCGGCAGGCAAGGATCTGGTGGGTATCTACACCGCGGGATCGGTGGCGAGCGGGTTCGCCAACTCGCTGGGTCAACGCAATTGGTTCCAGACCTCGACCTTCAACTTCGACTGGACCTTCTACCTCCAAGCCGACAAGGCGGTGAAGAACAGCTACGCCGCCTACCGATGGGACGAGCAAGCCTTCGATCGCAAACTGAGCGATGCGACCGCCAAGCTCGACGCGCTCGCCCGACCGGCCATGACCCTGGCACCCGGCGAGTACCGCACCTTCCTCACCCCGGCGGCGCTGCTCGAGGTCGTCGAGCTGCTGTCGTGGGGATCGTTCGGTGTGCGGGCGCAGCGGACGAGCCAGTCCGCGTTGCTGCGCCTGCTCAGCGGAGAAGGAGCGCTGCACCCGTCGGTCCGCATCAGCGAGGACACGGCCAACGGCGTGGCCCCCGACTTTCAGGAACAAGGGTTCCTCCGACCGAGCGAGGTGGTGTTGATCGAGCACGGCCAACCGGTCGACGCGCTCGTGTCTCCCCGATCCGCGGTCGAGTTCGACATCGAACCAAACGGCGCCGCCGGCGACGAGTCGCCACGTTCACTCGCCATCGGGCCCGGCGACGTCGACGCCGACGACGTGCTGAGCCGGCTCGGAACCGGCATCCACGTCGGCAACCTCTGGTACACCAACTTCTCCGACCGGCCCGCCTGCCGGGTCACGGGCATGACCCGGTTCGCCACCTTCTGGGTCGAAGGAGGCGAGATCGTCGCGCCGGTCAACGTCCTGCGGTTCGACGACAGCATCTACCATCTGCTCGGCTCACAGCTCGCCGGGCTGACATCGGAAGCCGAGTTCGTGTTCGACAACTCGACCTACGAGCAGCGCACCAGCGCAAGCGTCAAGCTGCCGGGTGCGCTGGTCGACGCCATGCGCTTCACCCTGTAGTCATCGACGTCAATGGCCCCGGAGTTTCAATTGGTCTCGATCGGCGTATCGGCCAGGCGTCCCCACTGATTCCACGACCCATCGAAGCTGGACACGTCGGGCCAGCCGAGCAGCTGTGACAGCACGAACCAGGCGTGTGCCGAGCGCATCCCAACCGCGCAGTAGGTGATGACTCGCTTGCCATGGTGGAGCCCATGCGCCGCGTACAGCTCGGTCAGCTCGTCGACCGTCTTGAACGTTCCGTCGTCGTTCAACGCATGCTCGTAGTAGAGGTGCACAGCACCCGGAAGGTGACCACCGCGTTCACCGTCCTGGGGTGGCGCAACGACGAAGATCTCTCCGCGCCACTCCTCGGGAGTGCGCACGTCGAGGAGCACGGAGTCCCCGTCGTCGACTGCGGCCAGCACCTCTTCGAGTGGGGCGCGTCTGCTGTCTTCGGGCGCGGTCGACCGATACTCGGTTGCAATGAGCTGGGGTACGTCAGTTGTCAGCCGGCGACCGTCGCTTCGCCATTTCTCCATCCCACCGTCGAGGACCCAGACCCGGTCGTGGCCGATGGTCTTGAGAAACCAGAACCCCCATGCCCCCAGGGCGCGATGGTCACTGCAGACGATGACGGTCATTTCGTTCGTGATGCCGGATTGGCCGAGCAGGGCGTCGGTCGCGTCGACATCGAACTTGGTTCGGAAGTCAGGCCCGAGCAACGTGGTGAGCGCCGGCCAGTGGACCGCACCCGGGATGTGACCGCCCTCATAGAGCGTTGGGTCGAGATGGATGTCGATCACCCGCACGTTCGGATCATCCAAGTGGTCGGTCAGCCATTGACCATCGACGAGCACGTGCGGATGAGTCGGATGTTCCATGAAGAATCCCTTGGTCGAAGCCGGTCCCGCTATCGACCGACGTGACCGAAAGCTTCCTAGCGTCTCCCATCGCGCACGAAGGCGTCAACCACGAGAGGGAGGTCCGCGCAATCGGAGCGCTGCTCATGGACGGCGGCGTCACCGCCTCCTACTTTTATGGCGACCTCTCCCCTCCAACCAACCGGCCCCGCAACCGGCCAAGGATCCACATGCCAGCTGAGCCCACTCCTGTCCAGAAGCTGATCGGCGACTTCGCACCGAAATTGGTTGAACTCACCGACGACGTCCTCTTCGGGGATGTCTGGGAACGCCCCGGACTCTCCAAACGAGATCGGAGCCTCATCACCGTCGCCGCCCTCGTCGCCCTCTACCGCACCGAGCAACTCCCCGGACACCTCCGCCGCGCCGTCGACAACGGTGTGACCGTCGACGAGCTGACCGAGGTCATCACCCACCTCGCCTTCTACGCCGGCTGGCCGAGTGCCATGACGGCCATCACCACCGCCAAGAAGATCTTCGAGCAACCCGCCGGCTGACCAAGGCGTCACGCGAGGCAGACGCAAACCGACCTTTGTGCAGCTGAGTTCACAACCAGTCTCGGCGCTTGAAGTTTCGGTAGAGCAGGAGGCAGCTGACGGCCATCAGCCCGAGCGCGAACGGATACCCGAAGAGCCAGTCGAGCTCGGGCATGTTCTCGAAGTTCATGCCGTATACACCGGCGATCATCGTTGGAACCGCGATGATCGCGACCCACGCCGAAATCTTCCGCATGTCTTCGTTCTGGCGCATTCCCACCTGGGCTACGTTGGCCGAGAGGGCAGCGTCGAGCAGGATGTCGAGCCCATGCAGACGGTCCGCGACGCGAAGCAGATGGTCGTGCACATCACGAAAATAGGGAAGGACGGACTCGTCGGAACCGGCGAAACCGGTCGTGGCGAGTTCCTCGAGTGGACCGACCAGCGGATCGACAGCCCAGCGGAACTCGAGCACCTCTCGCTTCAGCTTGAAGATCCGTTCGGCGTGCGTCGAACGAGGACCGCTGAAGACCGCGTGCTCGATCTGGTCGACGTCCTCGCCGATGCCACGCAGCACGACGGCGAACTCGTCGACCACTCGATCGGTGACCGCATGAACCACGGCTTCCGGTCCCCTCTTCAGCGTGTCGGGGTCACCCTCGAGAGCGGCACGGGCCTCGCCCAAGCTGCTCGCCGCGCCATGCCGTACGGTGACCACGAAGTCTTTGCCGAAGAAGATCATGATTTGGCCGATCTCCACCACTTCGTGATGGTCGACGTACCGCGCCGGCTTCAGCACCAGGAAGGTGACATCGCCGTACTGCTCCAGCTTGGGACGCTGATGGGCGTGGACAGCGTCCTCGACGGCCAGCGGATGCAGGCCGAGCAGCGACGTGACGTCTGTGAACTCGTCAGCCGTCGGTTCGAGCAGACCGATCCAGAGAAACCCTCGGCCCGACGCTCAGTTCGTGGAGACAGGACTCCAGACCGACACATTGCCGCAGTCGCTTCCCGTCTCGGTACACCGCACAATCGACAATCACCGTCCCAGTATGGCGGCCTCGGCGGTTCACGGCTCGGACCGTTTTGAAGCGTCCGGCTCACGGGCTCGACGCTCGCCCTACTCGATGGTTCTCGGGTAGTAGTGACCTGGTGGAGTCAGAGCGACGTCAGCGTCGAAGTTCGAGGCAAACGGCCAGTCGGCTTCCTCCCCGGCCACGGGCACCTGGCTGAGCCGGCCGAACTCACCACCCCCGGCGCGCTCGTTGCCGACGAGCGACCAGGCCTGGCGCTTGTACGTCCAGTTCTCGGGCTGAAGCCGATGGCACTCGTTGAAGTGTCGGATCGCCGCATCACGTCGACCCGCACGCCAAAGGTGATTCGCCAACTCGAAATGCGCAGCGCCCAACGAGCTCTCCAAACCCCGCGGCTGCGAGGCCTCGACCACCTCGGCGGGAGTCATCGCGTACCGACTCATTCGTCCGTTGCGGGCCCAATCGCGAAGCGCGTCGGGATACGACTCTCGATCCTGGCCGCCCTGCAGCACCTCCATCAACGTCGGACGCGACGGCCCGTTGCCCTGTCCGGCCTCGGCAGCTCGCTTGGCCCGCTCCGCCAGCCTCTGCTTCATCGTCTCGGGGTATTCCTGAGGGCCCGGCCAACCCGGTTCGGCGGGACGGACGATGAACCCATCCTCGTCGATCCAGATCACATTCGGGATGTTCACCACCCCGAAGAGGGTGTCGAGCACGTGGGTCGGATCGAGCAACGACGGATGCTCCGCCTTTGCCGCCTCGATGAACGGCCGTGACACATCGGGATCACTGAGCTCGAGCGAGACGGTGACAACCTCGACACCAAAGGGACGGAGTTCACTGCGCAGCGCCTGCCACCCGGGCAGGTCGAAGCGGCAACCTCAATACGGCGCCCAGGCGACCAGCACCACCTTCTGCCCGCGCAGGGAGGCCAGATCGAACTCGTTACCGTCGATGTCGGCCAACACCAGATCCGGTGCCTCCGCGTCGACCAAGGCCTGACCCCCGATCGATTCAGGCCCCAGCGCCCACAACCGGTTCTCCTCGTCGTGGACCAGTGCCATCCCCAACCGCTCGGCAACACTGGTCACCTCGAAGCTGCCCGGGAGCGGAACGCACACGTCGCCCTTGCACGCGCCCTCCGGCTTGATCTCCCAGCCAGTACCGGCACGGAACGCTTCGGCGTCAATCCTCAGTCGATCAAGAATCATGCGTTGGACAGTAATTGCCGCGGCTGTTCGCGACGAAGTCGGCCGCTCGCCCCGACCCCAACGCTCCGACTGGGTAGTCTGCCCCCATGACGACCGCGCGGTGGATCACCGAGATGGGCATGGGTGTCGACGTCCACGGAGGTGACTACACCAAGGCGGCAGAGCGGGCAGTGTCCGACGCGTTGCGCCACAGCAGCCTCAGCTTCTTCGGACCGACCGGCAAGACGGCCGACGACATGTATGTCGAGGTGGTGATCGGGGTCGCCCGACCGGAGGCGATCGATGTCGACCGCATCGTCGCTCAGATCCCGTACGGCACGGCCACCGTCCGAGTCGTCGCCGGCGGGCTCGACGTGCCGGCTGATCGTGGCGACGACACGCTCATCATCGCCAACGCCGCGATCCTCGTTTCCTTCCCCGAGTAGGCAAGTACCCGCGCACGCGTCAGCTATCGGGAAGTCTGTCGGTGTTGACGCCGAGGCGGGGACGATCGCCGTCGGGTCGTTGCGCCGGGCTCAGATCGGCGCCTCGGAACAGTCGTTTGCCTGGCGCCGGCAGCGTCTCGTAGACGCTGCGATGAATCGCCGGTCGGGCCAGCGGGAATCGGTACCAATCGCGGGTGTAGAGCAGACCCAGCATCGGACGCGGACCGTGGCTGGTGTTCGGTGAGCCGCGGTGCCAAACCCTGGCGTCTCGCAGGAGCATCGTGCCCGCCGACGCGACGAAACGCTCCGGCACCGCGTCCGGGCTCGGTCGGTTGTGACCATCGAACCATTCGAGCGGCCCGTTCTGCTCATCGACGTCGACGAGTGGCACGTTGAGTGCAACGCAGTAGGTCGGCGGACGGGTCCCCCAGTCCGCAAAAAGCGGAGCGCCGTCCTGGTGAACCGGTTGGTGCTCCGACCCCGGATACGGGGTATCCGAGCCGTAGTAGGTGCATTCGAAGTCCGGCCCGAGAACCCTCTCCACGACGTCGAGGACGGTCGGATTCGCCCACAGCGTCGGGTCGCTGAACGGAGGCTCGAAGGGCACATACATCTGGTGGCGACTCGTGCCCCGATTCGGTTCGGCTCGGCGTAGGTACTCATCGAGCAGTGGCTCGAAGGCGTCCCGCAACTCGGCGATGAAGTCCGAAGGCAACGGCTCCGGGAGGATGACCACGCCGCGCGACTCCAGCCGCTCAGCCAGGTCCTCGACGTCGTGCCCGATGTTCGTCGATTGCGTCCCAGTCACGACCAAACCCTAGTGCTTCCTGTCCAGACCTGGGGGTGACACGCCGCCGAACAACACCGCGACGATCGCCGATGTGTCAACGACGATCACGACGGCAGCCCCTGGTCGTCGTAACCGATGATGTGGTCGGCATGGCGCTCATCGAGCACCGGCAACCGGCGGAACCGCTCCACGATGTCGCTACACGGGGTACAGATGCCCGATGCTCAGCGACGAGTCAGCATTGACTCTCGGGTCATCGACCCTAAGGCCGGCGATGTTCGCGTTGACCAGTGTCTGCGTTGCGCGATCGAAACGAAAGCCCAGCACGACGGCAGCGATGAGCCTGGGTTCGAGCAACCCGGGCGCCCGGATTCACCAGTCCGGGATGGCTCTGGATCCAACCCTTCAGCGCAGCGACCGCGTCGTCCGGAGTGGCAAAGACGAGCGGCTCAGGGTAGTGAACGGCTCGGCCAGCCATGTCCTGTCCGATCCGGCCGGTGGCAGCCGCAACGGTTTCGCCCGGCATGATCCAGTGCAGGCGGAAGAACGCGTTGCCTCGCAGCATCTCCAAAAGTTGATCGTCACTCAGCGCGGTCGCGAGCGTTACCGGAGTTACAGCGGCCGCGATCTCGAGAGCGAACTGAGCCTCGAACTCTTCGAGACTCCTGCCGTTTGCCTGGAACTGACCCCACGCCACCTTCAGGACTCCGAATTGTGGACTGTCGACCCGGATGCCCTTCCGATTTGCGTAAATGACGAATTGACCTTTGATCGCCGTTCGCTGGACGACGAGGGCTGCTGGACTCACGGCATGGTCCCGCGGCGACAAGGACGCGCCGCAGCCCGGTTGCCGGCAGCGCGTTGAAGGATCGCCCGGCCACGAACTGCGATCGGCGCGACCGAGTTGCGTTGGCCTCGCTGGTTCCAGGGGATTTCGGTCCGCTGAGTCGTTCGATCGGACGACCGCGCACGAGCCGTTGACACGACCGCGGCTCCTCGAGTTTTGGCAAGTGCAACCGGCATGCGAATCCCCACTCCGAGCTGACGACTGTGCGCAGTCGGGCCAACCGTAGTCGCGCTCAGTCGCCGTCGATCGGGAACGTGGCCAACTCGGCGATCACCTTGATGCCCAGCTCGCCATCGTGGCGGGTCAGCAGGTACAAGGCCTGGACCCGCTCGTAGGGCTTGCCCGACGTGTCCCAACGGGTGCAGGTAGCGATGATTCCCTCGCGTGCCCGAGGGTCGGCTCCGGCCGCGGCCCCGGACAGGGTGTGGACCAACGGCGCGGCATCTGCCAACTCGACCACCGAATCGATGGACGTACGGGCCCAGTGGTCGGGGAAGGTGCCCAACGCAAAGGCCATGTCGGGCAGCGCCCGGGGCCGCAGCCCGACGCCTCTCTCGTTGGGGCGGGGTGCGGCCAGTAACGTGACGGGCGGGTGGTAGCACGCAGCGAACGCCTGGCTGTCGTGGGCGTTCACGGCGTCGATGTAGCGCTGGTAGAACTCCTCGAGTTCGCTCATGGCGTGGTTCTAGCCGCGTTGGCCCGTGGCGCCAACGGAAATCGACAGAAGTTGCATTCCACAGGCCACGACCGTCGGCCGACAGAGGCCGATGGGTTTCACCGACGGTGCGGATGGGCAAGGCACCTACGCCGGGCGCCGCAGTGGCCTCGGTCGAGGTACCTACACAGGAGGTTCCGCAATGCCCAAGGAATCAACCCAACCGTTCAACATCAACGAGAACACGGGCGAGCCGTCACACCGGCCGGAGCACGACAAGGCCCGTCGAGACGCAGACGACGATTGCGACACGAGTGAGGACGAGTCCGAGGAGAGCGGATCCGCGGCAAGAGGCGAGTGACCGCGGACCGTCGGCGGGCGTACCGCACGCATCCCCAATGGCGCCGGGTGGCAGACACCCCTACGAGCACTTGACGGACGCGGTCGGCGGGAGAATTCCGCCGAGAAACTTGCATCCACAGCGCTTGGTCGTTCCGAAGCATGGGTAGGTGTTCGGACGTTCTCGTCCGAACACCTAAAGATGTATCCCTAGGAGAAGCGCCATGGCCCACTACCGCACCTCGATCCAGAGTTCGAAATCCGCAGACGAAGCGTTTGCCTACCTGTCAGACCTTCGGAAGTTCGACGAATGGGATCCCGGCACGGTGTCGGCCGTGCAGGTGGTGGGCAGCGAGCCCGGTTTGGGAGCCGAATACGACCTCAGCGTGAAGGGCCCGGTCGGAAACTTGGCGTTCCGGTATGTCACCACCGAATTCGACCAGCCGCGCCGCTTCGTGGTGAAGGGAACCAATCGGTTCTTCACTTCGATCGACACGATCACCGTTGAGTCCAGTGGTTCGGGATCGATCGTCGGGTACCACGCCGAGCTTCTGCTGAACGGTCCGCTGTCGATCTTCGACACGTTGCTCGGCAAAGGGTTTCAGGGCCCAGGAGACAAGGCGGCCGCAGGTCTGGAACGGGTGCTCGACGGCACGGTGATCGCGAGGGCCGCTGCGTGAGCTTCGCTCGAGTCTTCGGCTGCGTGGTCGACAAGGTCATCGAGGCGCCGGTCGTCACCAGCTTCACGAACATCGGCTACCAGGTTCGTTCCCGCCTGCCCGGCTGGACTGATCTGAGCAGCGTCCGCCTCGGTGGCCGGACCGTGGTCGTCACCGGTGGCACGTCGGGCCTCGGTCTGGCAACCGCTGAGCGTCTGGCCACGCTTGGCGCCCGGGTGGTCATCACCGGCCGCAAACGCGACCGAGCCGAGTCGGTTGCCGCCCGGATCAACGAGAGACTGACCAACGTCGAAGCTGGCACCGTGTCCGGTGCTGGAGCGGACATGGGTGAGCTCGATGACGTGCGTGCCCTTGCCGACGAACTGCTCACCAGCCACCAGACGATCGACGTGCTCGTTCACAACGCCGGAGCGCTCACCGCTGACCGCCGAGAGAACAGCGCCGGGATCGAATCCACCGTGGCCAGCCAGGTGTTCGGGCCCTTCTTGCTCACGTCGCTGCTGCTGGAGCGGCTGGCCGATGTCAACCTTCACAAGCCGGGCCGTGTGCTCACCATGTCATCCGGCGGGATGTACTCCGCTGGCCTCACGGTGTCGAGTCTCGAACTGTCGGCGCAGAAGTACCGCGGCAGCGAGCAGTACGCTCGGGCCAAGCGCGCCCAGGTGACCCTCAACGAGATATGGGCCGACCGAGTGTCGAGCACTGACGTGGTGTTCCATGCCATGCACCCGGGGTGGGCCGACACGCCCGGCGTGGAGGAGTCCCTGCCGAAGTTCCACAAGATCCTCGGGCCGCTGCTGCGGACGCCCGAGCAGGGTGCCGACACCATGGTGTGGCTGGCCGCCGACGACGAACCAGGCCGCTGCAGCGGAGGTTTCTGGCTGGACCGCACTCGACGTTCGATTCACAAGTTGCCGATGACGAAGCGCACCGACACTCCAGAGCGTCGCCAGGAACTGTGGAGACGCTGTGTCGAGGTCACCGGGGCCGTCATTCCATGACGCGCCAACGCGTCGCCATCGTCGGCTCCGGTGTCGCTGGGTTGGTGTGCGCTCATGTGCTCGGGCCGCACCACGATGTCACCGTGTTCGAGGCGGACTCTCGCCTCGGAGGTCATGCCAACACCGTCGATGTCGATGACCCTGATGCCGGCACGATCGGTGTGGACACGGGATTCATCGTTCACAACGACCGCAACTACCCCAACCTGGTTCGACTGTTCGCTGAGCTCGGCGTGGCGACGCTCGACACCGAAATGAGCTTTGGCGTCATCGACCGCGATCTCGCCTCACCGACGCACGGCCTCACGTACCGGGCCACCAGCCCCAACTCCTTGTTCGCCGATCGACGAAATCTGGTGCGACCGGCGATGTGGCGCATGCTCCTGGACATCGGCCGCTTCTTCCGAGCGAGTCGCGAATTCCTCGCCGACCCCGATCCCACTCTGACCCTCGCCGATTTCTTGCGCCTTGGTGGATACTCACGTGACTTCGTCGAACTGCACTTGCTGCCGATGGGCGCGGCCGTGTGGTCTGCTTCGCCAGCGACGTTCGATGAGTTTCCCGCCGCCAACCTGCTCAGGTTTCTCGACAACCACGGTCTTCTCGGCGTGCGCGACCGCCCGCAGTGGCGCGCCATCGTAGGTGGGAGTCGTGCGTACGTCGATGCGATCGCTGACCGGTTCCCCGGTCGCGTCGAACTCAACACACCGGTTCGCTCCGTCGCGAGAACCGACCCCGGAGGAACCGATTCGCTACTCGGGGCTGTTCGTGTCGTCACCGACCGCGGCGCCGAGCACTTCGATCAGGTGGTGGTGGCGACACACAGCGACCAGGCTCTACGTCTGCTTGCCCGGCCGTCGCCGGCGGAACAATCGATCCTTGGCGCCATCGGTTACCAGCCGAACCGGGCGACCCTGCACACCGACACGTCGTTGCTGCCGCCGAACCGACGGGCTTGGGCGGCTTGGAACTACGAGCGCCGCGGTCCCGATCAAGCTTCGGCCACCCTCACCTACGACCTGACGGCGCTGCAACATCTGGCTCGAAGTTCGCGTTCGCTACCTCGTTTCGTTGAACTCCGAGGCGTCCGTCGACCCGGCCCACATCCTGGCCTCCATCGACTATGCACACCCGGTGTTCGACCGTGCCGCCATCGCGGCACAGGCACGCCGAGCCGAGATCTCCGGCGACGGCTCGATCCACTACTGCGGCGCCTACTGGGGCTACGGCTTCCACGAAGATGGCGCGGCGTCAGCACTCGAGGTGTGTCGCGAACTGGGGGTAACCCCCGCATGACACCGAACGCCGATCCCGGCTCGGCTGCGGTGTGCAACGGTCGGGTGTTCCATCGCCGTGACCAACCTGCCGTGCACGAGTTCGTGTCTCGGGTGAACTACGTCTGGCTCGATCCGGATCACCCCGAAGAACTGTGCGGGTCGCACCCGCTGTGGTCCGAACGACGGACGGCCCTCGCCCGGTTCCGATCGTCTGACTACGGCGACGGTTCGAATGTGGCACTCAGCGAACAGGTGCGCTCCGCGCTCACCCCGGTGCTGACCCATCGACCCACGGGGCAGATTCGCATGCTCACCCAAGTTCGCCGCTGGGGTTGGCTCTTCAACCCGATCACCGCGTTCGTCGTCTGGAACGACCTGGGACCCGTCGGCGTCGTGCTGGAAGTCACCAACACTCCGTGGAAGGAACGCACGGTGTATCCCATCGCGCTCACCGCCGACGGCGATCGAGGAGCTTGCAGGTTCATCGGCTCGGCTCGCAAGACGATGCACGTGTCGCCGTTCCTGGACGAGGAGTACGACTATGCGATCTCGTTGGCCTTCCCCACACCGCGCCGTATCGAGCTGTCGATTGACGCGGTGCCCTGCGGTGTCGCGGCGCCGCAACCGATCGTGTCGACACACTTGGCGGTCGGCCGGGAGCCCGTGAATCGCCGCACGTTGACCAGAACCCTCCTCGCGCCCGTCCCGACCCATCGCGTGACGTTCGGTATTCATTGGCACGCACTCCGGTTGGCCATCAAGCGTGTGCCCGTTGTTCCCCACCCCAGACGGAGATCTCGATGACCGCTATCGAAGCTGCTCGTGGCGATCGGTTGCTCAACACACTGTCGGAACGAACCCTGCGGCGCAACGACCCCATCCGGGACGCGCCGCGCGTCGGGTCGTCCATCTGCTGCTCGGCCGCGCCGACACCGGAACGCTTTCGATCGAGGAACACGTCAACGGCAACGCCCGAAGCTTCCGTCACTTCGTCGGGTCGAAGTCGGGCATCCAGACCAGCGTGGAAGTGCATGACGTGCGTGCCTACACCGCGATCGTGCGAGAAGGTTCTGTCGGGCTCGGTCGTGGGTTCATCGAAGGCTGGTGGAGCGCCGACGACCCAGTCGCCGTGGTGCGATATCTCATCGGCAACTTGGGAACAATCGACGCCGCCCGCAATCGCTGGCATCGTCGGACGCGCTGGCTCACCGAGCCCGTTCGGGCTCATCGACGTCCCGGTCATCGGGCGGATCATCGTCGCCGCAACCGTGACGAAATCGAGGCCCATTACGACATCGGCAACGACTTCTTCGAGCTGTTCCTCGACGAGACGATGACGTACTCCTCAGGGGTGTTTCCCACTCCCGACACCAGCCTCGCCGACGCCAGCCGCCACAAGTACGACCTGCTGCTCGGCAAAGTGGGCGTCAGCTCGCACCACCGACTGCTCGAGATCGGCACGGGTTGGGGAGGGCTGGCCATTCGCGCCGCGGAGACCATTGGGTGCTCCGTCACGACGACCACCATCTCGTCGGAGCAGCTACGCGAAGCGCAACGGCGAGTGGAGACCGCTGGGTTCTCCAGGCAGGTCGAACTCCTCGACAGCGATTGGCGTGACCTGCCGGCCGTGGCCAACCCCCGCTTCGATCGGCTGATCTCGATCGAGATGATCGAAGCAGTCGACTGGCGGGACTACGACGACTTCTTCGCCACGATCGAGCGGTGCCTCACCTCTGATGGTGTGGCTGGCCTTCAGGCGATCTGCCTACCGGACGACCGGTGGGAGCGAGGCAAGCACACCAAAGACTTCATCTCGCGGTTCGTGTTCCCCAACGGCTGCCTCCCGTCGGTTGCTGCCATCAAGAAGTCGGTGGCGTCGGCCACATCGATGCACATTGCCGATGTCGAAGATCTCACGCCCCACTACGCCGAGACGCTGGCCCGGTGGCGTGCCAACTTCGACTCGAGACTTGATGAGGTGTCAGCGCTCGGTCTCGACGCCCGGTTCCAGCGTCTGTGGCGCTTCTACCTGGCGTACTGCGAGGCCGCATTCCGAGAGCGCCATTGCCTCGTCGTCCAACTCGTGTTGAGGGCGTGACCCGCTTGAACTGTTCGCGCCGTTTGTGTTCCTTGCCTCTCCCGGGCCTGCTCGGTGGGCCAGCGTGTTGGCCAGATGTCGATGGCGTAGACGATAATCGTGCCCTCGTCGTCGAGATCGACGAACAAGTGAAAGCCAGAGAAGGTGCTCCATCCGGGCGAGACGGCGGCCCGGCCCGAACTTCGGCAGCCAGCCCAAGCTCGCCGCAGCGTCGTGTCAGCAGGACATAGAGCCAGTCCTCCTCGGCCGGTCGTCACGATTGAACCAGGCGTGAAGGTCCGTCGAAGTGGTATAAACCGCTGCGTACGCAGTCCGTCAGCATCGAGGGGGTGCCGTGGGGAACCTCGATCGAGATTCATCGAGTCATCGCGAGGTCCGACTTCCTGACTGGATTGAGCTGGCTGGAGCGGACCGTGACCCGTGGCCGGGACCTCTCGACGACGATGGACCCAACGTGATGCCACTGACGTGGGATCGGGGGCCTGACCGGCTGTGGGGCACCTACGAGCGCGCCGAGCGCGACCACTACAGCCTGGCCGAAGCGATCGACTGGTCGCAGCTCAACGCCGCCGACCACTCACCCGAGGAGCGACTGGGTCTCGCCTACTGGTTCGCGATGCACGGCAGCTTCGAGTCGGCTGGTGTCCTCACGTTCGCCCGCGCCCTCATCGCGGCGTTCGAGGCCCGGAGCATGACGTGGTCCGTCGCATGCTGGTCACGGTGGTCAACGACGAGAACCACCACGACGAGATGGCGATGCGGGTTTGCAGGGCCATGGTTCCGGGTTTCCCCGACACTCTGACCCCCGCCAACGACCTGGAACGCGCCGCCATGCGCAACATCGCCTGGGTCCAGTCACGGATCAACCACTACTGGCGCGGGTACCTGGTTGCCCACGGCCGCTACAAGTTCGGCACCATCGTGTCGGCGTTCGCGGCAGGCGAGGCCGCCGGCACGTTCATGTTCGGTCATCTCGGTCAGGAGTCGACCCATCCTGTGCTGCGGGACCTCATGCGCCTGGTGGCCCGCGACGAGTCCCGCCACTTCAGTCTCGCTGCCTACCTGATGCGTCGCTACCTGCCCATCATCTCCAGCGAAGAGCAGACGGCAGTGCTCAAGAACCTGGTCGGCTCGTACGCGTACTTCTCGGTATTCATGGACGAACCCAGTCCGCTGTTCTGGGGCCAGCTTCCTGTCGGCTGGATCGCTGGCATCGCCGTCTCGAGGACCACGCCCGAGCGACGGGCCTCGCCGTTCCGGACATCGACAGCCGCCGCGCCTTGTGGCGGGCAGCCTTCCTGCGGGTGAAGTCGATCGTCGACGAGGTGGGTCTCGACTTCCCCGCCATCCCACAGCTCGACATCGACGGGCACACGATGGCCATCACACCGGAAGACGTCCTCATCGCCGCTCTCTGATCGCCCCCATTCCCGTCCCAACCGAACAGACCGAGCCAACCGTTGCGAGAGGATGACATGCCCGAACCTTTGTTGATGCGGTACTTCGACGAGATCGAAGTCGGTGACGAGCAGTCACCCGGGGCCGCACGATCACCGAGACCGACGTGGTGAGCTGGTGCATGTTCACCGGTGACTGGTTTCTGTTGCACTCCGATGTGGTCACCTCCGCCGAGTCCGATGTTCGGCCAGCGCATCGCCCCGGGGCTGATGATCCAGGCAATCGCCGGGGGCCTGCTCCTCCCGGCCGACACACGCAGCGTGATCGCCAACTACGGCATGGACCGCCTCCGGTTCCCGGTGCCGACGTTCATCGGGGACACCATCCACGTCGAGCTCGAGGTCGTCGAGAAGGAAGAACGGGATCTCGGCGGCCTGGCCCACATCGAATGGCGGGTGCTCAACCAGAACGAAACCCTGGTCCTGACCTGCGTCAACCTCGCCCTGTTCGCCATCGACCCGCCCGGAGGACGATCGCCGATGAGCTCCGGAAGAACTCACCATCGAGGACCGCGGCGCTGTTCGCGTCGTAACCCTCGACCGTCCCCAAGCCATGAACGCCGCCAACCGGTCGATGCTCCGGGAGCTGTCGTCGACGTTCGCGGAGGCTGCTGCCGACAACGACGATGTCGATGCCTCGTCCTGACCGGAGCCGGGGCGGGCCTTTTGCTCCGGCCGGGACCTCTCGGAGGCCGAACCGGGAGAGGATGCCTACGCCATCATCTCCGAGACCATCACCCCGGTCCTTGGCACAGCTCTGGGAGTTCGAGAAACCCGACGACTCGCTGCCGTGAACGGGCGGCGATGGGGGTAGGGCTCGGACTGGCCGTCAATTGCGACCTGGTGATTGCCGCCGACAATGCCCGGCCGAGCACGCCGTTCGCCGACCTCGAGGTGGCCCTCGATTCCGGCGGCCACTTCCACCTGCCGCGGCTCGTCGGTCTACATCGCGCTCTCGAAGATGGTGTACACGGCCGACGTCATCCGCGGCCAGTCCAGGCCGTCGGAGTGGGGACTGGTGAACCGCTCGGTCGCTGGGCAGCCGGCTCGATGCCTGTGGTGTCTCGACGGATGGCCGACCGCATCGCCGCCGGACCGACGCTGGCCTTCCGTCGCCAGAAGGAACTGCTCCGGCGATCGGCGTCGATGTCGTGGCACTCAGGTCAACGAGGCCGAGGCCCGGCGTGCAGGCCGAGCTGGTGGGACCGACGACTACGCCGAGGGCCTAGCCGCCTTCACCGAGAAGCGGCCGCCCCGCTTCCAAGGCCGATGAGCGTGCTCGCACGACCTGCTCCGGCGCAGCGCCAGCCACGCCGACCCGGTCCACACCGCCTACATCTACCCCGCCACCGATCAGCGCTTCACCTGGGCTGAGGTGGCCGAACGAACCGAACGTCTGTGCCGGCGGATTGGCGGCGCGCAGGGGTGAGTCGAGGGCGACCGGGTAGCAACGCTGTTCCAGGATGGCCCTCTCCACAACGAGGCCATCTTCGCTCTGGCCCGTCTCGGGCGCGGTGCGGGTCGGGTCTCAACTACCGATACTCACCCACCGAGATCGCCAGACCTCGCTCTCCCACAGCGGCGCCGTGCTGGGCCTTTGCAGCGCCGATCTGAGCACGCTGGTCGCCGACAGCTCGGTCCGCTTCGTGTCCTGCGGCGACGCCGCCACCGAGTACGGCGACCTAGCCGCTGCCATGACAGGGCGCGCCACGCGTCCCGTTCGTCAACGTCGTCGACGTCGATCGGCCACCATCTGCTACACGACGGGCTCCATCGGGTACCCAAGGGCGCGTTGTCGACCCATCGCAACATGACCCACGCCCTAGCTCATACCGCCTTCACGCCGGCGATCACCGAGGACGACGTCTGGCTGCACTGCCTGCCCGGCGCCGGTGTACCCCGGCTTCTGGGAATCTGGCATGCGATCATCTGCTGGACCAATGTCGTGCTGCCTGGTGTTCGATCCCGCGCTGTGTCTGAAGGCGATCGCCGACCACGGCGTCACCACCACCGTGTGGGTTCCCACGATGCTCCGAGCAGTCCTCGATGTGCAGGACACAGCCCCTGTGGACTGCTCGCGGGCTGCGCAAGGTCGTCTACGGCTCTGCACCGACCACCCCGGCCATGATTCGCCGAGCGCTGGCCACCGTCCCTGATGCCGAGACCGAGCAGTGGTACGGAGCCACTGAGGGGGCCGGCGGGTAGTTCACCCCGATTGCCTCACCGAGCCCACCTACAGCGCGATGCCGGGCCGAGCACCTGCTGCGCTCCTGTGGCGGGGCCATGCACCACATCGACCTCGAGGTCGTCGACGAGGCAGGCGCCCGACTCCCCGCCGGTGAGAGCGGCGAGATTCGTGTGCGTGGCGACTCCGTCATGGTCGGCTACCTCGAGCCCCGGATCTCACGCGGAGACCCTGGCGGCAGGCTGGCTCCACACCGACGACCTCGGTTTTCAGGACGATGACGGATTCGTGTACCTCGTCGACCGCAAGCAGTTCATGATCATCACCGGTGGGTACAACGTCTACCCCGTCGAGTCGAGAACGCCCTCGCCGAGCACTACTCCGCCGTCGCCGAGGTGTGTGTATTCGGCGTTCCCCACGAGCAGTGGGGCGAGGCTGTGCATGCCCTCGTCGTGCTGAGAAGGACCGCGATGTAGCGCCCGACGAACTCATCGAGTTCAGCCGGGACACGCTGGCCACCTTCAAAGTGCCCAAGTCGTCGAGATCCGCACCGAGCTCCTAAGGGCCCCACGGGCAGGATCCTGAATCGGGAGCACAAGGCCGAGTACTGGCCCCACGCTCCCCGATTGTTCGTGCCCTGCCGCGAGGTACCCCTCGAGGCACTGGCCTATGGGGTCTCACGAATGCCGCGCAGTCCGGCGACGAAGCCCGCCCAGGGCTGACGACGACGCAGGTTTCCAGAAACACTGTCTGCCCTCGCAACTTGCCCCCTGACTACCCGCGCATCGGCGGCGCGCGCCCACAACGCCCTGTCACGCCTCCCGCAACTCGCTCCGTCCCGCGGCGGTGGGCGGTGGTGTTGCGGTCACGGCCAAACCCTAGTGCGAGTGCCGGCGGTCACGGCGATCGGCTTGAGAGATGTAGGGCGAGCTCCGCCGAGCGGAGCGCGCCATCACGCGAGTATCGCCCAGCTCCCGGCCTTCCATCAGGTGGTCGCCTTCGCTTCCGAGCAGGCGTTCCATCACGACGCTTTCCTGCCAGGCTCTCGAGAGCACCTCGGTGGCACCTGTCGGCCGCGTAGCGCAGGCCAGAGCGACCACGACGACACCGTCGAAGCGTCGACAAGGTCTGCGAATCATCGCCCGCACCCACGAGAGGTACTGCTCCTCGCCGCGAGACGAGACGACACCTCTGAACGTCGGCTACGCCAGCAGTACACCGCAGCCCGCAGCCGAGTGGCGAGTTCCTGAGCGACTGCGCCAAGTTCGCCAACGAGATCCGCGAGAGATCGCCAAGAAGAGTTCACTCTCGCCAGCTGAGAGGAGGAGCAGAGCCTCGACCGCTCGCGTTGGCATCGCGCAGCTCTCCCTCGCACACCTTCGGCGCTCCCTCCGCCGGCCAACCCGGGGCCCTCAAGAAAGCACGGCATCTCGACGACTCGCCAACGGTCTACCGGGCGCTCGGGCAACCGACAGCGTCAACCGCGCATCAACCATGATGCGGGTCCTCAGGATCTCGGAACCTGTCACCAGCCAGGGCGTGCCGGGAACCCACGCCTCCCACACCAACCCACCACCCCGTCAGGCCAACGCAACCAAGGCAGGGCAAGCGATCGCCGGCGAGACCGCAAACCCTGCTCGAGAACCGTTCGAGGTCAACCCATCGAGGTCCCTCATGATCGACGTGATGCGAGGCTTCGTGAAGCCGCACCGCCGGCGGCCGTGACGGCTACCTGCCCCGCCGGCTGCCGAGGTAGCGTCGTGCACGATGTTTGCGCGAGCAGCCGACGGGCAGGCCTGCCATGCTGCGGATGGGAAGGGTATCGATGACACGTGGGCTGCTCGAGGGATATCGGGTACTGGATCTCAGCCAGTACATCGCCGGCGCCGGGTGCACTCGCATGCTGGCCGAGCTCGGACCGGAAATCATCAAGGTCGAGCTCGCACCGGGCGGCGACCCCAGTCGTTTGCTCCCGTGGGTGGCGGACGGCCGCAGCAGCCTGTTTGTCCACCAGAACCGCGGCAAACAAAGCCTCTGCGTGGACTGGAACACCGAAGAGGGACTCGCTTTGATCAAGGAGCTCGTCCCTCACTGCGACGTGGTGGTCGAGAACTTCGGCTTCGATGTGCTCGCCAAACGCGGGCTCGACTACGACTCGATCCGCGAGCTCAATCCTTCGATCGTCATGGTGTCGGTCTCGGCGTTCGGCCGCACATCACCGTTCTCGGACCGCCCCGGCTTCGACGGGGTGATTCAGGCGTACAGCGGAATGATGCACATGACCGGCGAGCCCGATCGCCCACCATCGGCAGTCGGCTTCGCGATCGTCGACAACACCGCCGCTGTCCACGCGTTCGCTGGGCTCGGCTACGCGTTGTTGCACCGCGAGCGCACCGGCGAGGGCCAGCACGTCGACATCGCGATGATCGACTCGATGTTCCACCTCAACGAGACACTGAACCAGGCCATGGCCTCCGACGGCGAGTACACACCGACTCGGATGGGACGACATCACCCACTCGTGTGCCCCACCGGGATCTATGACCTGCCCGAGGGATTCGGGATACTGATGTGCCTCGACCGCCAATTCGGCTACCTGGCCAAAGCGATGGATCGCCTCGACCTGCTCGACGACGAGCGGTACGCGACCGGTGCGGCGCGTGCGACCCATCAGGCCACACTCATCCCGATCATCCAGGAATGGCTGCTCTCGTTCCCCGACAACGAGTCGTTGCTCGCGGTGTGTCTCGAGCACCGCATCCCGATCGGGCCTGCGCTGAATCCGCTCGACGCGATCGGGCACCCACACTTCGTGGCCCGCGACATGGTGCGCACCGTGCCCGACCCGGTGCTGGGCGAGGTGACGATCGCGGGCTACCCGTTCAAGATGTCGGCACAACCCGACCTGCCGGACATCACCGCGCCATTGCTCGGCGAACACAACGAAGCAGTACTGCGTGATGTGCTCGGCTACACGTCGGAGCGCGTCGCCGAGCTCACAGCCGAAGGCGTGTTGATGAGCGGCGATCGCTGAGCGCGACGACAAGACGCGAGATTGAAGACCTCGACGACGTTGTCGCGCAGCACACGCTTGGCGCCGGGCCTCGGACAGTGACCGGTCTGCGCTGCCAACACGTTCTGCGAACGAGGCCACCCAGAGTCGGTGTGCGGGAAGTCGCTCGCCCACATCAGACAACCCGAATCGCTGCGGTACATCCCAGTGGGGAAACCAAGCAGGGTCGCCGAGGCGAAGGAGCGTGCCAGCACCGACTACTGAGCGAGTACCCGAACATTGGCCGCTGCGCTCGGGCGAGATCAGGGCAGCGTCGGCCTCGTCCATCGGTGGCATCGTTCAACCGGTCTTGCACACGAAGGAGCCTTGTCAAAACGACCACCCGATCTCCTGAGCAGGCTCAGGCCCATCAAAGGACGCTTGAAGACGCCACAGCTTGTCAAAGCGTTGAGCCTTCGGCGACGCCCCTGGTCTTGCCCGACTGGTTCGGCGCACGCGACCTCGGCGGCGTAGTCGGCAGGTTCTCTACTGGCCGCGGCGTGGGGGCCCTCGCCGAACCGGCACTTGCGGGCTTCCTCATCGATCGGTCCGACGATCGTCCGGCCATCGCAACCGTGGTGTTCACTTCAGCCACTGCCTGCGGACTCGCAATGTTGCCGATGGTCGAACGACAATCTGTCGTCGCCAACTGACAGGACTCGCCGTGGAACTCGAACTCGACACGCCCTACATGCTCGCTCGGATCGAGGACGGGATCGGTTGGATGACGTTCAACAATCCCGAGCGGCGCAACGCCATGAAACTCGAGATGAACGGGGCCATCGTCACCATTCTCGAGACCTTCGACGCGAGCGACGACGTCCGAGTGGTCGTCATGCACGGTGCCGGCGACAAGGCGTTCGTTTCGGGCGCCGACATCTCGGAGTTCGAAGTACACCGCTCGACCCCCGAGGGCCGCGCCCATTTCGATGCGGTCTCCGCGGCGGCAGGCCGAGCGTTCAACTCCCTGTCGAAGCCGCTCATCGCCATGATTCGCGGATTTTGCATGGGTGGCGGACTCGCCACCGCGCTGCAAGCCGACCTCCGCATTTCGGCCGACGATGGACAGTTCGGAGTGCCCGCGGCCCGATTGGGGCTCGGGTACGGGTTCGATGGCATCAACAAGCTCACCCACATTGTCGGGCCCGCATTCGCCGCCGAGATCTTTCTCACCGCCCGCCGGTTCGACGCCACCGAGGCCGCGCACATGGGGCTGGTGAACCGAGTCGTGACGCCAGACGATCTCGAGTCAACCGTCACCGACCTCGCTCGAACCATCGCGGCCAACGCTCCCCTCACCGTTCGGGCAGCGAAAGCCGGCGTCAAGGAGACCTTCAAGGACCCCGAGCGGCGCGATCTCGGGCGGGTGGCTGCCATGGTCGAGGGGTGCTTCCTCAGCGCCGACTACCAGGAGGGCCGCACCGCGTTCATGGAGAAGCGAACGCCGAACTTCAAGGGTCCCCCCGACTGCCAACGGCAAAGACTTCATCAAGGACGCCGCAGCGACCGTTCGGTTCGATCGACCGAAGTTGCGACAACGCATCACGCGGCTTGGGCAACTCGCCCAGGACGCTGACCGAGATCCTGACCAAATCGAGCTGAGCGGGTTCGTGTTGGCCAACCTCTCCGAGGATGCCGAACATCCCACCTTCGAACGGTTGGCCAAACGCTTGGGATTCGACAGTCTTCAGGCAGCGCAGCGCTCCCCTGTCGCCCTGATCGGTACACCATCCCAAGCAATCGAGGAGCTCCAGGATCGCGCCGAGACCGACGGCGTGCGCTATGTGATCGTAGTGTCGACGTCTCCGGAAACCCAGGAGTTGCTGGCCGACGAGGTCGTCCCGGCGCTGGCATACAGGACGACCTCGATTCCCTAAGCCGAGGAGTGTCTAACGGAGCGGCGAGAAGTCGGTGGGATTGAGGATGCGGTTCTCGAGGTGATGCGCCAGCGGTCCGTTGGCTTCGGTCTCGGCCCGCACCTTCAACCACCCGGGGTCGGTGGCGAACTCAGCCCAGACCTTCTCGCGGTTAGTGCGACTCTCGAAGCCGATGACGTACCAGAGCTCGTCGTTGCGACCCCCGATCGGGTTCACCCGATAGCCGACATTCGTGATTCCGTGCTTCTCGACGAGTGCGGTGGTGTGGTTACGAAAGCTGGCAATGAGGTCGGGAAGTCGGCCGGTCTCGGCGGTGTAGATTCGTACTTCGTGGACCCTGCCCACTTCCTCGTCGAACGTCCGCTGCCCACCCAGACGGTGGCCGGAATCTCAGCTCCGGACTGCCCAGCAGAACTAGAGCTTGGCCATGACCTCACGGGCCAGGCGCTCGGCGTAGGCATCTTGCTGGTCCATGGCGGGGAGGACGACGATCTGGTCGACACCGGCGGCATGCATCTCGCGCAACTGTTCCCGACACTCCTCGGCGCGGCCGACGACGCACGTCGCACGTACCAGATCCTCGGTCAGCAACTTGCGCTCGTCGGGATGTAGGTAGGTGCAGTGTCCCTCGTGGATCCGGATGTGGCGCAAGTGCTCCGGGGTGCGCTCGATCATCGCCGAGTACTCCTCCCACACCGGCAGCAGGCGGCGCGGCGGCGTGCGGTTGTACTGGCGAACGCTGTCGAAGATGTAGTGCATGCCCGAAATGATGAACGGCCCGTGCTCGGCGATGACTCGCTCGGACAGCATCTCTTCACCCTCGTCGAGAATGATGATGTTGAGCAGGTTCACGATCGGGAAGTCAGGGCTGTCGACATCGACCTCGGTCCGACCGTGCTCAGCCGCTGAACGCTTCACCGTTTCCTTCGAGCGGGCGATCGAGCGTTCCTCGTTGGGCATGGAGACGAACAGACCGTCGCCCAGCTCGCCTGCCAAGGCCTGCGACTTCGGGCCGAAGCCCGAGACGATGATGGGAATCTGGTCCTCCAGGTTCACGAATCCCCGGTCGGCCATGAGCAGACGAATCGGTGCAGTGACCCCCCGGAACGTGTATTCGACCTCTTCCCCCGCCAACAGGCCACGAATGGCACGGACTTCGTCGCCGTAGCGCTTGATGGGAAGCGGCTTGAGGTTCATGAAGCGGTACGCCGAGTTTCCCGAGCCGATGCCCAACGACACTCGCCCCGGCGCCAGCGTCGCCACCGATGCGATGGAATGAGCGATGACGGGTGCCGCCCGCGTACCGGCCACAGCAACGCCGGTAGCCAGCTTGATCGTCGAGGTGCGCTCGGCAGCGAGGGCCATATAGGCGAAACAGTCGCCCCAGATCATCTGACTGTCGGGCACCCAGAGCATGTCGAAACCCAGGTTCTCGCACCGCTTGGCGAAGTCGGCCTGATCCAGTTTTGTCGTGACACACATTCCGAATTCCATGCCAACGGACGCTAGTGCTCCGTCGCGCTTCGCTCGAACCGATCGCGCCGACGCGCGGGGTCGTTTGTGACCCGCGCCGAGCTTGCCGCCGAGATCGAGTCGAGAGCGGCCACCGTTGGCGAGTCGTGGATCTGGGCCGCAAAGAGGTCGATGATCACATTCTGTGGATCGTTGATGGAATTACCAAGTGCCACGACGCGGGGATCGCCACCGGCGAGGAGCGCCGGCGACGCCCGGAGGGAAGGGGTGCCGTCCAACTACGAAGCTGGGCACCGCAGCGCCGGTTTGCTCGCAGATTGTGTTTTCGTCGTCGGAGTGGTCGGATGAGGTCTGTACTTGCGCGCGTTCCTGCGACCGATCACGGAGAACGATCATGAAGTTCGGCATCTTCTACGAGCACCAACTCCCCCGCCCGTGGGGTGAGCACTCCGAGTACGACCTGCTTCAAAACTCGCTGACCCAGATCGAGCTCGCCGACAAGCTTGGCTACGACTACGCCTGGGAGGTCGAACACCACTTTCTCGAAGAGTACTCGCATTCCTCGGCGCCGGAGGTCTTCCTGGGTGCCGCCAGCCAACGCACCAAGAACATCCGCCTCGGGCACGGAGTGGTTCAGCTCCCGACCAACCAACCCCACCGAGTCGCCGAACGGGTGGCCACGCTCGACCTGTTGTCGGGCGGACGGGTCGAGCTCGGCTTGGGGGAAGGCGCCGGACCGGCCGAACTCCACCCCTTCGGGACCCAGGTCCGGACCAAGCGGGATCGGTGGGAAGAAGCCGTGCAGGCGATCATTCCTATGTTCACCAAGACCGAGTGGGAGTTCCACGGCGAGTACCACGACTTCCCGGCCCGCAATGTCATTCCCAAGCCATTCCAGAAGCCCCATCCGCCGCTGTGGGTGGCTTGCTCGAACATTCAGACGATTGGCCAGGCCGGCGCGTGGGGCATGGGAGCACTTGGCTTCACGTTCGTCTCGCCCGAGGCCGCCCAGGCGTGGGTCCACAAGTACTACAACAATCTGCTGCACAATCAGCGCAAGCTCACCGACTACCCAACCAATCCGAACATCGCGATGGTGTCGGGCTTCATGTGCGCCGAGACCGATGAGGAGGCCTACGAGAAGGCTGCTGGTTGGACGTTCTTCATCTTCGCCTTGTCCTACTACGGTCGAGAGGGCGTGGACGCCCCTGGTCAAGGCAACCTCTGGAAGGAGTTCCAGGAGTGGCGCCACACCGAGAAGGCCCAGGCGGCTTTCAACGGTGCACTCATCGGGTCGCCCGAAACCATTCGTCGCAAGCTGCGGATCTTCCAGGCGGCCCACGTCGATCAGGTCATCCTGTTGAACCAGGCGGGCAAGACCACCCACGCCGACATCTGCAACAGTCTCGAGATGTTCGCCAGCGAAGTGATGCCCGAGTTTCATGGCTACGAAGTCGAGCACGCCCGGTGGAAGAACGACGTGCTCACTGGTCGTGTTGTGCTCGAGGACCTCGACACGACGCCCTACGACATCTTCAGCCATCAGAACGAGGACATCGTCCGGCTCACACCTGAGCAACTCAAGGCGCAGATGGCAGCGAAGGAGGCTGCACGGGCTGCCGCCGGCTGATCAGTCTTCGTGACGAGGGCGTCAATCTCTATCGACTGTTGCTGGAGACGGGCGTCGCGGCCGGCTGTCGCCAGGTCACGGCACAGAAGTCTTCCCATCGCCTGTCCGGAAATCAGCCGCGAAACCGCACACAGCATCGCTGCGCACGAGGAGACACCCGACCCACCTGAGCGGAAGCCAAGGGTCCCGGCGACTTGCGCCGTTATCGACTGACGGCGAGTCGACGACGGTCTCGGAAGAAGCACTCACTTTCAAAGGTCAAGCCACAGGCATGGCAGATCGTCGGCACCCCGCTCCCCCGGCGACCGTGAGCGATCGGTCGCCCACACGATGGGCGGAACCGGACGGTTGGAGGACCGGGAGGGGTGGCACGAACCAGCAAGGCAAACGGTTCCACGAAAGTTCAGGTCAAAGGTGGTGCCCGGGGCGGGACTCGAACCCGCACGATCTTGCGACTCGAGGGGTTCAAGTTCCACCAAAGCCGTCCACCAGATCCGAGCCGGACCGAAACCGCAGTTCACGGACGCCACTGCCGGCCGGCGAATCCGGCCATGGCCGTCAAGACCGCCGCCGACCGGCTGATCCTGTGCGCGTTTCGTGCGCGTGCTTGTGACGGCAACGAGGGCCGAGAGGGTGCGGGAGAACTCGACCGATTCGACATTGGCGTTCCCATGCGCGCCCGTCTTGTCGACTGTTGGTCTCGGTCTCAGAGCCGCCGGAGGATATTTACTACACGACCACGGTCCCAGTGATCGGTGCGGAGCAGGCTCGGCAAAGAGCATCTGTGCAGAGTGGCGAACTGGTGGGTTGTGTGATTGGCTGCACGCTTTACGGATCGCTGCCAGCGCCCGGGGGAAGGCAACCGAGCGGGTGCACAACGAGGAGAGACCATGGAAGCACGACCGGCCGCTTCGTTTACACCACACCGGGGGGTGCCAATTGGCCTCTTGCATCCTGCAGCGGGGCAGACCTTTTCCCAGATCCTCGCCGTCATCGCGGCGGCCCTCGTGATGTGCGTTCTTCTGACTGGCATTACGGGTCGCGGTGCGGCAGCGAGGGACTCTGACAGTCTTGTAGGCGATATGTGTCAAGGGACATCAGGATCTGCCCGTAGGCGGTCAGTGGTTCTGCCCGCTGGCGGCCATCAGAATTGCCCGCTGATGGCCAGTGGTTCTGCCCGGTGGTTCAGTTGGTCAGTGGCCTCACTCCTTTGCCTCGGGTTGCTTGGGTGAGGCGGATCGAGTCGCCGGTGGTGATGACGACGTGGGCGTGGTGGAGCAACCGGTCGACGGTGGCGTTCGCGATCGTCTTGGGCATGAGCTCGTCGAAGCCGGCGGGATGCAGGTTCGACGAGAGCGCGATGGATCGTTTCTCGTAGGCGGCGTCGACGACGCGGTAGAGCGCTTCGGCGGTCTCGCTGGTGACGGGCAGGAGTCCGATGTCGTCGATGCAGATCAGGTCGGCGCGCATGATCTTCTTGATCGCTCGGCTGGTGCTGTCGTCCACACGGTGGCGGTTGATGACCGCGCCCAACGTCTCGAGGGAGAACCAGTGGACGTGGCAGCCGTGTCCGATCGCAGCGTGCCCCAAGGCTTCGAGAAGGTGGGATTTGCCGGTCCCGGATGGTCCGCAGACGACGAGGTTCTCGTGCCGGTCGATCCACTCGAGCGTGGTCAGCGACCGCTGCGTCGGTGCCGGGATCGATGACACGGTCTGGTCCCACGTGTCGAAGGTCTTGCCGGTCGGAAACCCGGCCGCGGTGCGACGGATGTTGATCGATGACGCCCGCCTGCCGGCGAGTTCCTCGGTCAACAACGCCCGAACGGCTTCGGCCGGGTCCCAGCGTTGCGCCTTCGCCGTCGCGAGAACGTCGGGTGCTTGGCGGCGCATGTGCGGCAGATGCAGTTGGCGTAACAGGTCGACGACCTCATCGATCGGAGCGGTTGTGCTGGCGGCCGCGGGGGTCATGACGCGATCTCCCCGAAGTTCGCCCACGCAGCCGTGGACGGTTGCATCGAGTGCTCTTCGTCGACGCGTCGTCGTTGCCCGACGGGGTGCGCGGCGATGATCGAGGCGGTGTCGCCATCGGCGAACCGTTCGAACATTGCGGCGTGTCCGAGCGCCCAGTCGACGCGTTCGGCGCCATGCAACCGCGACAGCTGAACCGCTTCGGCCATCTTCACTTTCACCCGGGAAGTGCCCGCGGCGGCGGCCTCGACCAGCCATCTGCGTGCGCCGTCACCGAGCGCCAAGAACTCTGCCTCCACGGCGTTCGTCGGTCGGGGTTGCCGGGCGAGCGCGCCGGCTGGGCGTGGCGGGTAGTGGGCGTCGTCGATGCGCGGGTGCCCCGGCGTCGACAGGACATGGCGGGCGACCTCGACCGCTCCGGAGGTGGGGATGTGGGTGGCGACGATCTCGTCGCCGTCGACACGGACCCACACGACCTGATCGGCGAGCGTGTGCGGAACCGAATACGGCACACCACCGAAGCTGATCATCGATGTCCACGACACCTTGCGGCTCTCACCGAACGCCGCGGTGAACGCGACATCAGGCAGCCGATGCAGCCGTGAGCGTTCCTCGGCGAGCATCACGGCCGGCGGTCGACGAGTGATCCGATGCTCCCGCTCGTTGACCTTGATCATGAACTCGGCGCATGCGTCGACGAGTTCCGCCCATGACCCGTAGGTGTCGCGCAGGTTGGTGTCGGTCGGGACCAGATCCGCCTTCGCGATCTGGACCGTGCGTTCGACACCACCCTTGGACTCCGGGTCAGCGGGCACACACGTCGTGATCGTGACCCCGTAGTGGTGGCCGACCTGGACGATCAACGGATGCCGCACCGCGATCCCGGCAATGTGGCCCGTGGACACCGTCTTTTCGTTGTCCGTCAACCAGTAGGTCGGCACACCATCGAACGCCCGCATCGACCGATCGAGACACGAGATCACGGTCGGCAACATCTTGTCCCACACCGGAAACACGACCCGGAACCTCGACCAGGCCAGCCACGCGCAGAACAGGTAGGTCTGCCGGCCGCCGATCTTCGGGCCGTGGCCCCAGTCCCACTGCGCCCACATCCCCGGCTCGACAACCCACGGCCGATACACGCGACGCCGGCCGGCTTTCCAGTTCAACTTCACGAGCGCGAGCGCCCGCCGGACCGTGCGATCCGATCCCTCGAACCCGAGCCCGACAAGCTTGTCGAACACGACATCGCCACGGACTTTGCCGCCCGATCGTTCGACCCATTCCTCGATCTTGGGCATGAACCCGTCGGTCAACTTCGGTCGCTCCGGCGGCGTCACCCCGTCGGGCAACAAGCCCCTGTCGCGCATCGTCACCCAACGCTCGACCGTGTGATGAGAGCAACCAGCAAGTTCGCCGGCGGCCCGAAAACTGTTCGTCAACGCAAACGCTTCCAAGATTTCCATGATCTCCTCGTAAGACTTCAACTTGTCCCTCCCGGTCCACTGGCATGTCTGGCGACACCAGTCGAACCGGGAGGGACACCACCGGCGCGGATACGCGCAGCAGCAAAGGACTTCAACGAGGGCAGAACCACCGGCCGCCAGTGGGCAGAACCGTTGGCCACCAACAGGCAGTTTCGTGACCGCCTATGGGCAGGATCTCATGTCCGCCGACAGATATGCCGGCCGATCGTTTCCTCAAGCTGATGTCGAGCTGGACGCCGCTGGTATCGCAACGGTTCTCCATACCGACCCGCCGGATGCTGGCGGCATCGACTTGACCAGGGCTTTCCCTGGTCAGCACCACCTTGGGGTGTTTCGGAGGTGACCGTTGGTGACCGTCAGAAGCTGGGTTTTGCCCCTGCCAGTGTTCACTGAGTGTTCAAGGCGGTGTTTGCCGCTCAGGGGAGCGGGCGGAGGTCGGGCAGCACAAGGATGGCTTCGTTCTCCGACTCGACAAAGTCGGAGATGATGGTCGCGTTGGTGCGCAGCAGTTCGGCGATCGGCTTCGTCGGCTGGTTGCCGACCCGGAGCCAGACAACCTTCGGAGGTGGGCCGTGGAGGAAGGCGAGCTGGCCGAA
>CAVZHQ010000006.1:0-1031246 GCA_963775125.1 uncultured Acidimicrobiales bacterium | reverse complement strand
AGACCTCCTCATCGCGGGAGCGATTCTGGGGTCGGGCCGATCTCGCCACCTACGCCATCGCCGGACGACTTGCGATGCTCGGCCGGATGATCAACGTCGGCGTCCAACCCATCGCCTCCTCCTACCTCTCGGCCGCCGCGGCCACCGAAGACTGGAACGAGACCCAGCGCACGGTCGACCGCAGCCTTCGTCTCGCTGCAGGCCCCACGGTGCTCATCGCCATCGCCACCGCCATCTTTGCCGAGCCGCTCATCGGGCTGTTCGGCTCGGGGTACGACGGCGCGGTCGACCTCGTCAGGATCTTCCTCATCGGGAACATCGTCGACGTGCGGTGCGGACCATCGATGTGGGTGGTGTCGATGAGCGGGCTCGAGAAGGTCTACTCCCGTGTCATGTCGGGCTTCGCCCTCCTGGTCCTGGTGGCAACCCCTGTCTGCGCCATCCTCTACGGAGCCAACGGTGCTGCCTGGGCGGCCACCGGTATTACCATCGGCTGGAACGCGGTGCTTGTGGGGATCGCACGCCGGCGCCTCGGAGTCCGGTGCTACCTACGACCACGAACGTTCCTGTCCCGGTCCGTCGCCCCCGTAGCTGTGTGGACAACACGAAGTTATGAGCACAAAGGCGTGAGCACGAAAGGTATGACGATGAGCAGCCCCTTGGATGCAGCAACCCGGCTCCTCCGAACGATACGGCTGGAGGGACTCCGCTTCACCTTCGGCAAAATGCTGTGGACCGCAGCGGACATCGCATGGGAGCGACGTCACAAGGTCGTCACCCGACAAGCCATGCCCCCGGTCGAACTCGACCTCGACGACGAGGGAGCCAAGCGCGTCAGTCAGGCATTCAGCGGAGGAAAGGACGTCGTCTACGCAACGCCGAGAATCGGCCACCTGCGTCACGCGCTCGCCGCGGTTCCCGACGATGGCCCCCGGCACCTGGTCGATTTCGGATGCGGGCTCGGCCGCGTGATGATCGCGGCTTCGATGGCCGGTTTCGACAGTGCAACAGGCGTAGAACTCTCACCGCAGCTCTGCGAGGGCGCACGTCGGAATCTCGAATCCATGCGTCCCAAGCAACCGACAGCGAACCGCATCGACGTAGTCTGCGGCGACGCCGCCGGGTACGAGATCCGGCCCGAACAGAACGTCTTCTACTTCTACAACCCCTTCGGGCCCCCCATCCTCGAAGTGGTACTCGACCGCATCGAGGCATCGGCCGCCGAACACCCCCGCCCGATATGGGTGCTCTACCTCAACCAGGTGCACCGAGCGGTTTTCAGCGATCGGCCGACGCTCGCCCTCGCAAAGGATCTGACCTCGCAAGGCTACGACAGCGCCATCTACCGACTGCATCAGGCGGCGTTGTGACGACGTTCCAGCGCTCTCCTCGCAGGAGGAAGGGTTTCGAGCGACCAGCGCAGCGGCTGCTGAAATGGCCGAAGGGCTCGAGGCACCAGAGCCCACTGCGAGCGAGGAAGCACGACGGGCGTGCCTCCGTAGCCGAGCTTGAATTGACTGAACGTCGACCGGAACCACTCTGGCGCGTCCTCGCCGGCGAGTAGTGCCTGAGCGACCGCGCGATCGAAGCCACCGAGGTCGTAGTAGGCGAACCCCTGATGCAACGCCCACCGGATGACTTCCCAATGCAACAAGTCGTTCGGCCGATAGGCGGCGCTGGCATCCGACCGAAACCAACCGGCGTGTTTGAAGAGCACGCGGTCGCCGAACGCAGAGCACATGGCTCCGGACAACGCCTGGCCCTCGTGTTCCGTGAGGAAAAGGTGCAGTTGGCCGCGCGGGTGCATCACCGCCCACTCCCGCTCCATGCGGTCGCGCGAGATGGGAGCAAAGTCGTTGCGCCCAGCCGTTTCGAGATGCATCTCGTGGAACAGGTCGAGATCGTCATAGGTCCCGAGACGAACGACGACCCCGTTGCGTTGGGCCTTACGGATGTTGCGGCGTAGCGAAGATCGGGTGCCGGACAACAACTCGTCGGCACTTCGGTCGAGGGCGACCTCGATGGTGCTGGTGGTCGCCACCATCACCGGAGAAGGCCCGAAGCCACATTCGCTCAGAGCAGCGTCCACCCCATCGTGGTGAAGCACCGGCTGGCTCACCAGAACGCGTATCCCTCGCCGCCCACACTCGGCGAGCGCCTCGCGCAGGACGGGCAGGGCGAGCGCCTGATCACCCGCTGGTACCAGTGGACCCTTCGGCAGGTAGCCGACCGCGCCGAGTAGGGAAACCTGCCGGTAGAGGACCTGTGCGCCGGCCGCGATGCGACAACCGTCGGTTGCGACCACCCGGAAGGACTGGTGGGTGGCCGCCTTCACCTCGGCATGGGCCGACGTCTGCTGGTAGGTATCACCCGCCATCGAGCCGACGAACTCGTCCCACGCTCCGTCCGGGCCTTGTTCGATCAAGAGTCGCATGTTCCCGCTGTCCAATTCACGCACGTGCCCAGCGCCAGCCTGCCATCGTAGGGGCCTGTTTCCAAGCAGCCGATCTTCCTAGGCATCTTTGCATTGCACTGCATCCCCCGGTTTCGAGCCGCATCGATGCGGCCCAGATTGTTACAGCCTGAGAAACTCTGCTCACTCTTAGTGTTCTCCAGTTGGTACAGGAAGCGATTTTTCCGTACAGTGTCCTCGGGCGTAGCGAAGCATGGCGAGTCGGAGGGCCGGGCGTTGCGGGACGCGTAAGTTGACGTTGCAATCGTTGGTTCGGGGATCTCCTCGACCTTTCTCGTGCTGGGGCTCATGGACCGACTGCTCGAGGTACCGCAACCCGCACCGATGCAGTTGCTCGTGCTCGAACGAGACCAGCAGTTCTACACCGGCATCCCCTACGGACAGCGGTCGGGTGCCACGTCCCTCATCATCACCCCGCTCGACGAGTTCCTGCCGCACCGACGAACTCGATCGCTTCGTCACCTGGCTGAAGATCAACTCGAGCTGGGTGCTCGAAGAGACGAAGCGACACAGCGGCGCGCTGACCGCCGAATGGCTCGATCGGGCCAAACGGGCCATCGACGATGGCGACTGCCGCCGGCTCCACGTGCCCCGATACCTCTTCGGCCTCTACCTGACGGAGCAGATCGAAGCCAAGGCCGAGCAGGCCGCGCCGCGGGCGCCGCCGAGTTGACGATCCGCCGGGCCGACGTCACCCACATCGAGAAGATCATCGACGTCGACGAGCCGGCGTCGCTTCGCTTTCGGCTGACCGCTGACCCCGCTGAGTTCTTCTCTCGACGGGTGGTACTGGCCATGGGGATGCCGCCAACGCGGAGCATCTTTCCGGCTGACACGCCCGGCGGGGCCCTCCTCATCGACGACCCGTATGCGGTCGGCATCGACCGAGCGCTCGACAGCATCGCTTCGCACCTGGCCACATCGCCGGCTGCCCCGGGCATCACCATCGTCGGCGCCAACGCCGGCAGCCTGGAGATGCTTTACCAGCTGATCAACACACCGGGGATCGTCGAGCACCGTCCCAGGATCACGGTGTTGTCGCCGCAAGGTCAGCTGCCGGAGCGCTATGCCGCGGTTTCGAATCCCAATTTCGCGGCCACCAACCTCCAACGCCTGGCCGATGCCGCCCACCAGTCCGTCGTGAAGGTCAGTGCCGCGTCGATCCTGAAGGCAGCGCGGCTGGATATCGAAGCGGCACGCCGTGGGCACACCAGTATCTCGAACAGCCTGCCACCCATCTCGTCCGCAGTCGGTTGTCTCCTCCGCCTCCTCGACGCTGACGAACTGCTGCAGTTCGCTGCCGGGCCCGGCATCGAGATCGGCCGGCTACAACGCCGAGCCGGCGACGAGTATTGCGACGCAGCCGAGCAACTCGCCCGCACGGGCCAACTCACCGTCGTCGCCGGCTCGTTCGAGCACGTCGCGCCCGCCGGAAATCAGTCGGTGTGTGTCGCCTACCGATCAACCGAGGATGGATCGATCAAGCCGCTTCGCGGTCCCCAGGAAGTGGTCATCAACTGCTCAGGATCCGCCGGGCTCGAGCGGCCGAACCAGTCACCGCTGATCGAGTCGCTTCTCGCCGATGGCCTCTGTCGGCCGAGCGCCTCCGGTCACGGCTTTGCCGTCAACGACCAGTTCCAGGCCGACCAAGGCCTCTACGTCCACGGCCCCATGCTCGCCGGCAACGTCGTCGGAGGCAATGCCATCTGGCATGTCGAGCACTGCGGGCGAATCATTGGCCTGTCCGCACGGCTCGCCGATGAGATTCTGCAGGACCTCCGGGCCGATAGGGTCATGCCAGACAATTTGTCCGGAACGCTGGACAAATTCGGGCTGAGCTGTCACACTGGCCCATCGGTTCAAGCGGTCTCCCGCTCGGACCGGTCCCGACCACGAAGAATGCGGGCGAACGCATGCACTTCCCCAACGAAGAGTTCCAGATCGAGAACCTCGGCGACATTCGGGCGATGTACGTCTACGGCTGCGGCGGTCACAGCCAGGTCGTCGCAGAGGTTCTGGCGGACATGGGTCGAGCGGTGAAGGCCTTCATCAACGACGACCCCGACCGCCACCACGTTGCGGTGACCACGATGGTCGACGGCGTCCGCATCCTCGGGCCCGAAGCCTTCGCCGATCTGGGGGCCCCGGTCGTGGTCGCCATCGGCGACAACAGCCAGCGCAAGGAAGTCGTCGAGATGTTGCCGGTCGAGTGGGCGTCCGCCATTCACTCGACGGTGCTCATGTCACCCACCGTCGAACTCGGCGTCGACAACGTGATCGTGCACCGGTCGATCATTCAGGCCAACACCCGCATCGGCAGCCACGTGCTCATCAACACCGGCGCGAGCATCGATCACGACAATGACATCGGCGATTTCGTCCACATCGCCCCCCACGCGACGCTCTGCGGGCACGTGACCGTCGGCGAAGGAACGTTCATCGGCGTCGGCGCCAACGTCATTCCCGGCGTGACCATCGGCAGGTGGTGCACCATCGGGGCCGGCGCCGTGGTCGTTGCGGACGTGCCCGACTACTGCACCGCGGTCGGCGTTCCGGCCAAGATCATCAGCAGGGGCGGGACGGCGCTGTAGGCCGATCAACGGCCATCGGCTCCGGATGATTTTTTTTGCTGGGTTGCGCGAACGAACATTCGTTCGTTATGGTGTGCGTTCTCGGAAGTTCGCTTCCCCCTTGTTCGTGCACCTGGCCCCTCTGGGCTGTCCTGGTCGTCCGAGGTGGTGACATGCGTTCTGACCGTTGTGATGTTGGTGCCGCCTCGACCCTGTCAGCGGTTGCCTTGCTCGACGATCTGCTCCATCGGCTTCGGTCGCTCGATCCGGGCGCGCTCTCGAACAACGGCCTGACTGCGGTTGCGCAGCGGGCACGAGGGATCGAACGGGCGGCTGCGGCTCTGGTGGCCACGGTCGGGGCTGAGGCCAATCGTCGCCGAGAGCAAGCCGAGGCTGCGCAGCGGAGCGCGGACGCCGCCGGCGCGCCGAACGCACGGCGAGACCGCCTCGGAGGACCAGGGTGCCGATGGTGACGACGGCGACGCCACCCGAGAAGGCTCCCGTGGGGCTGAGGACGCGTTGCGAGATCCAACGGTGAGCGCCCGGCAGGCTCGCCAAGAAGTGCGCCGGGCGGAGATCGCCCACCGGTTTCCGGACTTCGGCGCAGCCGTCGCACAAGGGTCGGTGTCGGTCGAGCATCTCGATGTGCTCTATTGGGCGGTCGATCCGTTGACCGCCGACGTGGTTGCGTTGCTTCTCGAGCGGTCGGCGCACCTGGTCGCCCGGGCCGAGCGTCTTGCGCCACGGCAGTTCGCCAAAGTACTGCGGGCGTTGATCGACACGTTGTGTGCGGTCGCGGCCGAGCAGCTGGCGGCGGCCCACCGGGAAGCATCAGATCTCGTGTTCTGGCGTGGCGTCGACGGCAGGGGCCACTTCCGGGGAAGCCTCGACCCCGAGCGATTCACCGTCCTGGTCAACGACGTCGAGGCCAAAGCTTCGGAGCTGGTGCGAGCTGCCGAACGAGATGGGTTGACGCTGCCGCGATCGGCCAACCTCAACGTAGCGGCACTCTTTGCGCTGGCCACCCGGGGATCAGATCCTGGGGGCGGCGAGGGTCGGCGGCCGCTCATCCATCTGCTGGTCGACGCCAAGACCGTCGCTGACGGACCCCACGAAGCCACGGTTTGCGAGACCGTTGACGGCGACACGGTTCCGTTGACCCTCCTGGGCCAGTACGCGTACGGGGCCGTGATCCAAGCCATCCTGTTGGGAGACGACGGCCTTCCGCTCAACGTCGGTCGCCAGTACCGCTCAGCCACCGCAGCCCAATGGGCCGCGCTCACCGCGATCTACAGCCACTGCGGTTGGCCAGAGTGCGATCAACCGATCTCACGGTGTCAGGCCCATCACCTCGTGCAGTGGGAAGACGGCGGACCGACCGATCTCGACAACCTTGTGCCCCTGTGTAGACACCACCACACACTCGTCCATCACCGAGGATGGCACCTGCGTCTCGGCGCCGGCCGGGCGCTCGAGGTCCTGCGCCCCAACGGCGAGGTCTTCGCAGCGGCCAAGCCGAACCGGGCGCCGCTTCGTCGAGCCCCGGCGGAGGCGTCGGCGGCAGGCACGTCGGCGGCAGGGTCCAGGTCCGGGCGACCAAGGGTCGCCCGGGAGCCTCCGTAACTGGCCTCCCGCCGGGGCTGGCGGCTCCCTAAACGACCCGAACGTCGGGTCAGGCGGTGAGTTCGACCAGCGCAGCGATGACCCGCTCGTGCTGGGGATCGGTCATGGCCGATGCCGACGGCAGGCAGATGCCGCGGCGGAACAGATCGTCGGACACTCCGCCGCCGATCATCTCGCAGTCGGCGAACACCGGCTGCTGATGCATCGGCTTCCAGAACGGCCGGGCCTCGATGCCCCGCTGGTTGAGCACACGCAGAGGGCCATGGGGTCATGCTTCGTATTGTGCCGGCTACCGGTGTTCGTGCTGCTCGTGCCGGGTCTCGGCGGCAGCGCCATTGCTTACGGGCAGCAGCGCAACGCTCAGCCAGTTGTTCGGGCGCTCGGTGACCCCCGTCGGGGCCCACTCCAGATGAGGCAGCCGTTCGCGGTAGACGGCGTTGATCTCGGACCGTCGCTTCACCTTGTCCTCCAAGCCCACGAGCTGGGCTCGGCCCACCGCCGCCAGGAGGTTCGACATGCGGAAGTTGTACCCGATCTCGAGGTGCTCGTACCACAGCTCGTTCTCACGGGCCTGCGACGCAAGCCAGCGGGCCTTCGCCACCCGCTCGGGGTCACCGATCAGGGCGCCGCCACCGCTGGTGGTCATGATCTTGTTGCCGTTGAAGCTGTAGACGCCCATGGCGCCGAAGGTCCCGGCGTGCTGGCCGCCCTCGCAGAGCGATCCGAGGGCTTCGGCCGCGTCCTCGACGATGGGGACACCGAACTCGGCGCAGAGCGGCACCAGGGCGGCGTAGTCGGGAACGAAACCGTAGAGATCGACCGGCATCACCGCAGCCGGCAGCCGATCGGCTGCGGCCCGGGCCTCGAAGAACGAGCGCAGGGCGTCGGGGTCGAGACACCAGGTGTCGGCGGCCGAGTCGCAGAACACGGGCTTGGCCCCGGCGTGGACGGCGGCGAAGGCCGACGCAGCGAAGGTCGCCGACTGCACGACCACCTCGTCGCCCGGCTTGCACGCCCACCAGCTGCAAGCGCGAGCTGGAGGCCGGCGGTGCCCGACGACAGCCCGGCACACGCCTGACCGCCCACGTAGTCGCGAAGTTCGTCCTCGAACGCATTCAGCTCGGGCCCGAGCGGTGCAATCCAGCCCGAGTCGAACGCCCGCAGCAGCGCTTCTCGCTCCAGATCCGACACGTCGGGGTACGACAGCAGGATCCGTTCTTCGGGGGCGGCGTTTGCGTTGGAGGCAGAGGTCATGGCGGAACCTTGGTCGTAGAGCGGTGAGTGGTGTGTGACGTGAGGTCGGGCTGCACGTCAGTCGACGTCTCGCAGGTACTGGAACGAGCCAAGGCCGGTCGCCTTGCTCAGATTGCCGTAGTCGAGCGCCTCCACGAGCTCGATCTGATCGGCATCCATCGGATCGCCTCCGGTGTGCATGATGCGGTCGTGCTCACGACGAACCGCGACCTCGTTGCCGCCGAGAAGGATCTCGTGCAGCTTCTCGCCGGGGCGCAGCCCGGTGAACTCGATGCGGGTGCCCGGACGGGTGTGGGCGATCAGCCGCTCGGCCATGTCGACGATCCGTACCGGTTCGCCCATGTCGAGGATCATGATCTCGCCGGTCTGGCCGATGGCGCCGGCCTCCATCACCAGGCGGGTGGCCTCGGGGATGGTCATGAAGTAGCGGGTGACCTCGGGGTCGGTGACCGTGACCGGGCCTCCGGCCTCGATCTGGGCCCGGAACGTCGGCAGCACCGAACCACGGGAGCCCAGCACGTTGCCGAAGCGAACAGACACGTACTTCCCGGCGCCTTCACGGTCGGCGAACGACGCAGTGAAGCGCTCGGCCAGTTGCTTGGTGAGTCCGAGCGTGTTGCAGGGGTCCGCTGCCTTGTCGGTGCTGACGTTCACGAAGGTCGAGACGTCACTGAGGTGAGCGGCCCGCAACACGTTGTACGTGCCGAGGGCGTTGGTCTTCAGGCCTTCGTCCGGATTCTGCTCGAGCAGGGTGACGTGCTTGAGCGCCGCCGCGTGGAACACCACCTCGGGCCTGCGCTTGGCCATGACCTCTTCCAGGCGCAGCCGGTCGCGGATGTCGGCGACCACCAGGTTCTCGTCGTCGAGCAAGCGCCCGGCCCTCGATGGAGAGCTGCAGCGAATGGAGCGCGTTCTCGTCGCGGTCGAGCATGATGAGTTCGGAGGGCGCGAACTTGTGCAGTTGGCGGCAGAGTTCGGAACCGATCGACCCGCCGGCACCGGTCACCAGAACCCGACGACCCGGTGATGTAGTTGGCCACCCGATCGATGTCGATCTGGACTTCGTCCCGACCCGAGCAGGTCTTGCTCGCTGAGCGGTCGGATGTCGCCGACGCCGACGAACAGGCCCATCATGTCCGACGCTGGAGGAAGCACCCGCACTTCGAGCCCGGCCTCACGGCCGAGGTCGTACATCTCGCCGATCAGCCGTGAGCCGGCAGAAGGGATGGCGACGAGCAACAGGTCGGCGCCGGTGCGGGCGGCCACGGCAGCAAGGTCGTGACGGGTGCCTTCGACCTCGACGCCGAAGAGCGAACGGTGACGCTTGGTCGGGTTGTCGTCGAGCAGCGCAACCGGCGCGTAGCCCGAGCGGGCATCGCGGATCATGGAGCGGACGATCTGCTCACCACCCTCGCCGGCTCCGAAGACGATGACGTGGCGGGCCGTCGGCGACATCGGCGCCAGGAAGTTGTCGAGCCGACGACGCCACACCAACCGGGGCGCAACCATGAGGAACAGCGCGAGCAAGTTGCCGCCGACGAAGGCCGAGGCGCTCATGACCTCGGGTTCGACCGACAGGCCGACCGCGGTGGCGGCGACGGCCGCCCCCAACCACGAGGCAGAGAGATCGGTGAGTTCTTGCACCGAAGCGATGACCCAGCGCCCGAGGTAGAGCTTGGACAACAGGCCGCCGGCGACCTGCATGAGGCCCGCGGCCGCGACGGTCAGTACGAGATTGGAGACATCGACGAACGAACCCTCGAACGATGCCAGCAGCATCGCCATGAACGACAGACCGATCGCCCACGCGACCACGTCGATCGAGCCCAGCACCAGGCCTCGTGACTGACTGAGGAGGTCCTGCGCGAAGGTCTCGTACTCGTCATCGGTTGTCGGCGTGTTCGCCGGGGTTGTCCGCCGGATCATCACTTCGTCTGTCTCCTTGTCGGGTGTCGCCACCCGTCCGCCTTGCCGTTCGGACGAGCCATCAGCCGGGCCGACGTACGCCCATCCGCTTCCCGTCCCTGGTTCCCTCGCCCGTCGATGCTGGGAACCGTTCGTCACCGTACCTGCTCCGACCGGCCGCCGTATGAAATGGTCGCTGGTCGTCCGCGGGCATGCCCCGATTGTTCCCCGGCGGCCTCTCCCCGACAAGCACCGCTGGATGGGCTATTTCACCCCTCCGGGTGACGTCACCGCACTGGGTGAGCAAAAACCACGTGAGATCGTCTGTGCCGGGGACTGTCGGCTCCGCATCTCAGTCCTGTTCCTCGGGCAGTCGCTCATGAAGGGAGTGCCAGAAGCCCAGGCGGGGTGCTGCGCTGAGGATCATGTTGCGAACCCGCAGTGACGTGTCGGTGATCTGGTACTCGGCCGGCACCGACGTGCTCTGCGCCGGATCCGACATTCGGGCGTGCACTGCGGTCAGCACGTTGCGGGCCTTGAGGCCGGCGAGGATGATCGAACCAGCGTCGAGGGCCTCGGGGCGCTCGATCGAGTCCCGCAGGGTCACCGCCCGGAACCCCAACATCGAGGACTCCTCGGCGATGGTGCCCGAGTCCGACAGCACGCAGGCCGAGTCGATCTGGAGGCGCAGATAGTCGCTGAACCCGAACGGCGGATGGAACCGCACGCCCTCGAGCGCGTCGGCTCCGCCCTGCAGGGCTTCGAGCCGCTTGCGGGTCCGGGGGTGCAAGCGACACGACGACCTCGTATCCGAACTCGGCGTGCAGCGCGACCAAGGTCTCGAGCAGATCCTGCAGACGAGCGGGATGGTCGACGTTCTCCTCACGATGGGCGGAGATGACGAAGAACGTGCCCGGTTCGAGCCCGAGGTCGGCGGTGGCGGTCGACGCCGCGATCTTCGGTGCCTGATGGTTCAGGACCTCCCGCATCGGCGAGCCGGTGACGTAGACCTCACGGTGCGACTTGCCCTCCGCCAGAAGATGGCGACGAGCGTTCTCGGTATAGACGAGGTTGATGTCGCTCACATGGTCGACGATCTTGCGGTTGACCTCTTCAGGCACGTTGTGGTCGAAGGACCGGTTGCCCGCCTCCATGTGGAAGGTCGGGATGTGCATGCGCTTGGCGATGATGGCGGCGAGGGCCGAATTGGTGTCACCCAGCACGAGCAACGCGTCCGGCTGCTCCTTGATGAACACCTCCTCGGACTTGGCGATGATGTCGCCGTACGCCCGACCCACCGACTCGCGCGAAACCTCGAGGAAGTAGTCGGGCTGACGAACCTCGAGGTCTTCGAAGAACACCCCGTTCAGCTCGTAGTCGTAGTTCTGACCGGTGTGGACCAGGACGTGTTCCATGCCGGGAGTCGACTCGATGCAGGCCATGACCCGGCTGAGACGGATGATCTCGGGTCGAGTGCCGAGGACGGTGCAGACACGCATCAGGTCAGGCTCCAGGAGCCGGCGCTGGTTCGACCAGCTCCGGGTAGGTGTCGGGATTGGCCGGATCGAACTGATCGGCGGCCCAGAAGAACGTGAGCATCTCGCCGCTGCCGGTGTTGGTGATGTTGTGTGTGCAGAGCGGTGGCATGTCGATGGCGACCGGCTCGGTGCCGGTCACCTCGAAGGTGTGCACCTCGTCGGTGAGCAGGCGGCGAATGCGGATCCGGGCCTCGCCGGCGACGACGAGGAAGCGCTCGATCTTGTCGACGTGGAAGTGGTCGCCGCGGGTGATGCCGGGGACCGACGCCGAGATGGACGACTGGCCGAGGCCGTCGTTGCGGATGAGTTCGGAGAAGAAGCCGCGGGGATCGGTGTGGCGGGTGATGGAGAACGATCGAGTTCCGGTGGCGAACAGCTGGGACCGCAGCAGGTTGAACATCTGTTGCTCGAAACGGTCGGCAAAGCCGGGCACCGTGCCCTGACCGACGTATCGGTGGTGGTGACCTTCGAGCATCGCCTTGGCCTCGCTGACCAGGATCTTGCGGCCGTCGAGACGCACCTGGTTGGCATCGGCCTGACCAGAGCGTGAGCACCGCAAGCTGGTCGAGCAGTCCGACCGACGTGTCCTGAGCGTGCAGCAGTTCGAGCGTGGCGTCGTTGTCGATCCGGGGTGTCTCCCCCACCGCCAACTGGTAGCCGAAGGTGGTGACCGCCGAGTTGTAGAACGGCACCCCGAACTCGCCGAACAGATGCGGCAACAACACGTCGGCGAAACCGCCACCGGTCTGGGCCTGGGCCGCAGCCAGCGTCGTTGCGGCCTTGGCCTTCGCCTCTCCGTACGGACCGCCCTCGAGGGCCTTGATCGAGTTGGCGTACACCACGGGACGTGGACCACCCGGGCCGACTGGGGCGGCCGCCAGAGCGGCGGCCAACGAGGTGGCGAGGAAATCGTTGCCGGCAACGACCTCGGCGTCGCTCGATGCCCGGTTGACCCCGGCGAGATGCACGATTGCGTCGCTCTGCTCGACGAACGCGTCGAGCGCCGCGGGGTCGGCGAAGGTGGCGCGGTCGGCGACCAGCGGCTCGGGGTACCCGGCCAGCAGCAACCGACACCGGAAGTGCCAACCGAGGAAGCCGTCGGCCCCGGTGACCCCGATGCGGGGCGCGCCCGTCACGCCATGCCCCCGGCTTCGCGCCAGCGGGCGATGGCCTCGTGCATTTCCGGCAGCTGCAGCAGCAGTTCCTTGGTGCTCTCGACGTCGAGGCGTTCGGTGTTGTGCGAGTGGTAGTCCTCGGACGACTCGAGGCGGGCGTCCTCGTCGCCTTCGCTGAAGTACTGGGCGTAGTCGAGGCCGCGGTTGTCCATGCGAAGCCTCCAGTAGTCGCCCATGTCCTCGGCCTGGCGGAGTTCTTCGATGGTGGCGAGGGTCTCGTACAGCTTCTCGCCGTGACGGACGCCGATGACATCGATGGGGGTGTCGGACCCCATGAGCTGGCGGACGGCTTCGGCCAGATCGGCCACGGTCGACGCCGGAGCCTTGCGAATGAAGATGTCGCCGGGTTCCGCGTGTTGGAAGGCGTGTTCGACCAGGTCGACCGCAACTTCCAACGGTAGGAGGAAGCGGGTCATCGCCGGATCGGTGATGGTCAGCGGCTTCTTCTGCATGATCTGGTCGACGAACAGCGGCACGACCGAACCCCGGCTGTAGAGCACGTTGCCGTACCGGACCGCCGACACGACCGTGGAATCGGGCGAGCGCCGAGCGCTCGACTGCGCCACCTTCTCCATGAGCGCCTTGGACATGCCCATGGCGTTCACCGGCATCACGGCCTTGTCGGTCGACAGGCAGACAACCGACTTCACCTTGGCCTGCTGCGCCGCCTCGATGACGTTGGCCGAACCGATCACGTTCGTCCACACCGCCTGCAGCGGGAAGAACTCACACGATGGCACCTGCTTGAGCGCGGCCGCGTGGAAGATCAGGTCGACGCCGCCCATCACGTGCTCGACGCTCTGGCGGTCACGCACGTCGCCGAGGTGGAACTCGAGGCGCGGATCGCCGTAGTCGACCCGCATGAAATGCTGCTTGGCCTCGTCCCGGCTGAAGATCTTGATGCGCCCGACACCGCGTTCCAGGAGGCGCGTCGCCATCTTCTTGCCGAACGACCCGGTGCCGCCGGTGATCAATACGGTCTTGTCCGCGTAGGAGACGCAGATCCTGGCTCTCGGCTGGGGTTGAGTTGGTCATGGGTGCGGTACCGCCACGTGTTCGGAGGGTTTGGGACTGTCGTGACTTGCGGGTATCAGGGAAGCAGCGACGACGCCCATTCCCGTGGGCGCAATTGCTCAACTCGACGGGCAACGACCATCCCATTCTTGATCACATCAACCCTTTTCGGCGGAATCACCGCCAAGCTGAGAAGAAACCGGCCCCAAACCGCGAGGGAACCAGCCCGCTCATGCCACACGCCAGCGAACTCAACCGCCTCACGTCCGATCCGGCGCTTGCTGCCCGAACGGCGGCCCAGCACGGAACACCGTTCTACTTCGTGAGCGAACAGCGACTGCTGGACAACATCGCGCACCTGCGTGACGGTGTCCGAGCCCACTACCCCAACACGGTGGTGAGCTACTCGGTGAAGAGCAACAACCTGGCCGCCTTCGTGCGGGCGTGCATCACGGGCGGCGTTCCCGTGGAGGTCGTGAGCCGGGCCGAATACGACTACGTCGCCGAGTTGGGCGCCGATCTGACCACGACGATCTACAACGGGCCGGCCAAGGCAGCGGCCGACATGGTCTTCGCCATCGAGCACGGGTCGTTCGTCAACGTCGACTCGCTCGACGAACTCCGCGAACTGGCGTCGCTGGGCGTCACCGCACCCATCGGCATCCGGATTCCCGCCACTCTGGCCTCCGGCAAGGGCAGCCGCTTCGGGATCGACATCTCCGACGCCGAGACCCTGGCCGAGGCCCGCGAGCTGATCGTCCAGCTCACCGTCACCGGCCTGCACATCCACCACTCGAGCCACCGCGACGCCGAGAGCTACGGCCACCGTCTGCAGCAACTCCTCGACGCCGCCGAGACGCTCGGGATCAGCGACCTCCGCACCCTCGACCTCGGCGGTGGCTTCTCCAGTCCCCTGCCGCCCGAGCTCCGGGACGTCATCACCTACAAGACCGCCAGCTACGACGAGTACGGCGACGTACTCGGCCGGCGTGCCCTCGAGCTGCTCGGCACCGACGGTCCTCAGCTCGTGCTCGAGCCCGGCATCGGCGTCCTGGCCAACTGCGCCACCTACGTGACCCAGGTCAGATCGGTCAAGCGCAACGGCGGTCTCATCTTCGCCGTCGTCGATGGCAGTATCTTCGAAGTCAACCCCATGCGGTCCTCGGTCAACCCGCCCATGCACCGGCTGTCCGGCCTCGGGTCTGCGCAGTCCGGCTGGTCCGGTCCGGCCCACGTGGTCGGCGCCACCTGCATGGAGATCGACGTCCTGGGCGAGCTGCCCGAATGTCCCGCGGTCGGCGACCTACTCTCGATCGAGAACGTCGGCTCGTACACCACCTCGCTCGCCCCCGACTTCATCATCCCTCGTTCACCTGTCATCAGCGCCGACACCGGCGACGTGGTTCGACCACGGTCCTCGATCAGCGCAGTGGGCGTCGGGCCTCAGCCCACGCGCCGCATCGGCCGATAGAACCTCCATCTGACAAAGCGTCCCGCTGGCAAACCGTCCAGCTGACCCACGAACACGAAAGATCTCCTCCGGATGTCCACCTCTACGTCTTCGTCACGATGGCTGTTCTCCACCATCGGCCGGCGTGGCTACGCTGCCGACTTCTTCAAGGAAGCCGACCCTGACGTCTTCATTCTCGGAACCGGCAACAGTCCCCACGCGGCCGGCCTTCGCGATTGCGCCAGGTCCGCCTCCTTCCCTCGATCTCGCACCCGTCGTACAAGGACGCCGTCCTCCAGACCGTGAAGGACGAACGCATCGAGCACATTCTCACCTTCTCCGACCTCGACGTCGTGGTGCTGGCCGAGATCCGCGACGAGCTGATCGCCCTCGGCGCGACCTGCTGGTTCCCGGGTGAGCACCTCGCCCGTCTGGCCCAGGACAAGCTCCGAACCTCGGAATGGGCCGAGGCGAACGACATGCCCACCGGGCACGCCAGCATGGACCTCGCCGACTTCCCGGCCGACACCCCGCTCATCATCAAACCCCGCTTCGGTTCGAGCAGTGTCGGTCTCGCGTTCCCCAAGGACCACGAGACCGCAGCCAAGATCGCCGCCAACACCACCGACGCCATGTTCCAACGGCGGATCTTCGGCACCGAGTTCAACCTCGAGATTCTCGGCGACCAGAACGGCCACCCGGTTCGGTGTTCGGTCTGGCGCAAGTTCTCCTCTCGTGTCGGCGAGACCGACCTCAGCCGCTCGATTCGTCGCGACGACCTCATCGAGCTTGCCTGGGAGCTCGGTTCCAAATTGGCGCTGATCGGCCCCAACGACGTCGACCTCATCGTCAACGAAGACGGCGCCCACCTCATCGAGGTCAACACCCGATTCGGCGGCGGCTATCCCGTCTCCCACTTCGCCGGCGCCCAGTTCCCGCATGCCCTGCTGGCCCTCGCCCGAGGCGAGACCGTCACCCAGGAAGCGACCTTCGAGGATGGCATCTGGATGATGAAGGCCACCAAACCCTTCGGCGGCACCGACGCCGAGATGCGGGCCATGCTCGGCGGCTCCCTGGCCGAGCATTTTCCTGTCATGAAGCAGACCTGTACGACGCAGCCCAAGGCGACCCTCCCTGAGGCCGAACGGCCGGCGGCGGGTGTGGAAGCGGGCCTTCGACGTGGCAGCTTCGGCATCGGCCCTGGTCGTGCTCAGTCCGGTGATCGGAATCACCGCCCTCCTCGTTCGGACCAAACTCGGGCGCCCCGTGCTGTTCCGGCAGGAACGACCCGGGCTCGGCGGCAAACCGTTCATGATGATGAAGTTCCGCTCGATGCTCGACGCCTACGACGAAGACGGCGAGCCGCTTCCCGACGAGGACCGCATCACCACGTTCGGCACCGCGCTTCGCAAGACCAGCCTCGACGAGCTGCCCGAGTTGATCAACGTGCTGAAGGGTGACATGAGCATCGTCGGACCACGTCCGCTCCTCATGCAGTACCTCCCGCTCTACAACGAGTTCCAATACCGCCGGCACGAGGTTCGTCCCGGGGTCACCGGCCTCGCCCAGGTGAGCGGACGCAACGACTGCTCCTGGGACGAGAAGTTCGCCTACGACATCGAGTACGTCGACAGCTGCAGTCCCCTCCTCGACCTGCGCATCATCGCTGCGGACCATCAAGGAGGTCCTCACGCGGAAGCGGTGTCGACTCCGAAGGCGTTGCCGTGGGGACCGAGTACTTCCTCGGCAGCCCGTCCGAGACGACCCCGTCCGAGCCGGCGCCGTCGAACACCATTTGATCATGCGCATCTGCTTCCTCACCCAGTGGTTCGACCCCGAACCCAGCCCCATCAGCGGCCTCGGCCTGGTTCGCTACCTCCGAGACCAGGGCCATGAGGTCCATGTCTGTCACCACGTTCCCCAACTACCCCGGAGGCAAGATCTACCCGGGGTACAAGAACCGGCCCCGCACGGTCGAGCAGCTCGAGCCGGGCATCACCATCACCCGGACCGCGGTGCTCCCCAGCCACGACACCAGCGCATTCAAGCGAGTACTCACCTACCTCAGTTTCGCAACGACCGCCGCCCTCCTCGGCCTGCCTCGCGATGAGAAGTTCGACGTCATCTACGCCTACCAAGGCCAGGCGACCATCGGCATCCCGGCTCTCGTCGGCAAAACGGCGCTACCGCGCACCGGTGCTTCTGCACGTACAGGACTTCTGGCCGGATACCGTCACCAAGTCCGGTCTGCCTGCCCAAGAAGTCGGAGCGCTACGTCGACGCCCCGCTGCGATGGCTGTGCCGTGCGATGTACTCCCGGATGGATCGCACCATCGGGCTGTCGCCCGGCATGACCGAACTCCTCAAGGCCAATCGAGCCAGACCCTGCGCAGGCGTCCACCGTCTACAACTGGGCCGAGGAGGAGCTGTTCCTGCCCGAGACGTGGGAGCCAACGCCCGAGGACGAGGTGGTGTCGGTGCTCTACGCCGGCAACATCGGACCCTTCCAGCGCCTCGACATCGCGGTCCGTGCCGCGGTGCTCGCCGCGGAGCGAGCCCCGCAGCTTCGGCTCGACATCGTCGGCAGTGGACCCGACGAGCCCAACGTGCGGGCGCTCATCGAACAACTCCGACGCCAAGAACGTCACCTTGCTCGGCTTCCAGCCCTACGAATCGATGCCGAAGATGAACCACGAGGCCGACGCACTGCTGGTCTGCCTCGACGACCACGAGTTCTTCAACGGCATCGTGCCATCGAAGGTTCAGGTCGGTCTGGCGGCCGGACGGCCGATGATCGGGGCGTTGGCCGGAGACGCCCGCAGCCTGCTCGACCGATCCAACGGCGCCATCACCTGCGCGCCGGGAAACGTCGAGGCGCTGGCCGACGCCTTCGTCGCCCTGGTCGAAGCCGGCGCCGACGGACGGGCCACGATGGGCCGCAACGGACGGGACTTCTACCAACGTGAGCTTTCATTCGCCGCCGGCGCACACGCCATCGAGCAGGCAATGGTCGAACTGGCTGGGTAGATCTGGCCGGTGTGGGTGATGTGCCCATAACTGCGAGACGAGACCACGGTAAGTTCAGACAACGTGTCCCCCGCCCGCCGATCGACGTCGCTGTCGCCCCCGTCCGTTCGGTCCTGAGCGCGGTCGTCTTCGGTGCGATCGTCTTCGCGGTCGCCCAGATCGTCTCCGCCCGTGCCGGCAACCGGGCCGAAGTCGTGATGATCCTCGACCAGGACAGAATCGTTTGGCCCTATCACGACAGCATTCGCCAGGAAGCAATCGGCCAGCTCGAGATCCTCGGACGCGTCGGCCGCGCTGCTGGCCGAGCTGGCGGGGCCCGATGCAACCGTCGAGGGCGAGATGCTCTCGGGCCAGAGCCACTTCTCGTTCACGGTCGACAGCTCCGACGTCGACCGTTCCCTCGCCGCGGCCGACGCCCTGGCCGATTGGTTGAGCGAGTACCGAGCAAGCCGAACGGGTCGACTCCGTTGACCGACTCGCTTGAAGCCTTGGCCGGCCAAGAGGCACGCTGCACGACTCGCTCGACGCCCAGCGTCGATCAGCTCGACGACAGACCGTCGGCTCGACTGGTCCCCGGACGAGGTCCTTGCTGCGGCCCGCTACGAGCAGATGGCCCGACAGCTGGCCGAGACCGAACGAGAGCGCAGCCCAGCTGCAGTCGACGATCGACTCGCTTCGCCCGCAGATCAAACCGGCCGGGCCGGCCCAGACCCGTCGGCAGCCCTCTGTCCCCGATCACCACCGCGCTCGCCGGAGCCGCCGCAGCGCTCGGAGCGCTGGCGTTCCTGCGACCCGATCCGCAGCCCGTCGCACCCTGTTCAACGGTCCGACCGTCAACAGTCGGACGAACGCATGAGCAGAGCGCGGGCGCTGCTCATCGCTGCGCCTTCTGGCGTTCTGCATCGCCGTCTGGGAGATCGACCCCCGGTGGGTCACCGAGCACAACCCCGAGCTCACCGTGTTGGAGCAGAGCGAGGCCAACAAGAACGCCCTCGGCGGCTCCCAGCGCATCGCGTGGCTGGCGGCTCCGATCGACCGGCGCTGCTTGGCCGCGGCCACGATCGGTAGTCGTCGCCGATCCTCGCTTCCGCCCTGCCCCGGCCCGATCCGGCGCCCGCACTCGTTGGTACGAGCGGAATTGGCTCGGCGCCTGGATCGCCTGGAGCATGGTCGGAGCGTTGTTCAGCCCATCCATCGCCCGATCGTTGGTCTTCACGGCCAGCTTCGCGGTGATCGCCTTCGCCGCGCGCCGCCTGACCCGGCATCGGCCGCTCTTCACGGCTGTGGCGATGGTGGGGGGGCTGGCCACCTTCGTCATCGTGTCCCTCGGGACCCGCGTGTTGGGTTACACCTCGATCAGCGTTCGCAGCGGCCGTCTCACGTTGCTTTCGCTCGAGGCCAACCAATTCGGCCGTATGGCCAGCTTCGGTGCCTTCGCCGGGCTCTACCTTGCGTTCACGGCACGGTTCGTTCCCCTGCGAATCGCCGGAGGAATCGCCGCTGCTGCCGCGCTGGCCGCGGTGGCCATGACCGGGAGCCGAACCGGGTTCGCCGCCACCACGCTGGCCCTATTGGTCCTCCTGCTGCTGTTCCGGAACCGAACAGTGGTCGGTGTGCTCGGCGCTGCTGGTCTGGTCGCTGCCGTCCTGTTGTCGGTCACCAACGTCGGCCAGAGCGCCCTTGGCTCCCTCACCCGGGAGTCCAATGCGGGCAACGGAGCAATCGGAACCCTCACCGGCCGGACCGAGATCTGGCCGATCGTGGTCGACGTCATCAACGAACACCCCCTGTCGGGCCACGGCTTCGGCGTCGACACCTTGCTCCTCAGCCCCCGGAGCGTCGAGGTCAACTTCATCGTCGAACATGCGCACAACGCCGTCCTCCATCTGCTCCTCACCACCGGAGTAGTCGGCACGATCCTGTTCCTCGTGGCGTTGGCCGCGGCCGTTCGACGGGCACCTTCCGAGGCCCGCCCCTGGGTTGCCGTCATCATCACCTACCTGCTCGTCGCCGGGGTGGCCGAGGCCCTGTTCCGCAACCCCGACATCACCCTCGTCGGGGTGGTGTTCGCCCTCGCGCTGGCTGCCCGCACCCCCGGCCGCCTCGCCGATCCGCTCGGAGCCCCGTGATCGCACACGACAATCCGCCCACCACCGAACCCGTCGACATGAAACGCCACGTCATTCGCGGCCTCCTGCAGGTCGGCCTGGCCACGCTGTTCATTCGGGGCGGCAGCCTCATCGCCCAGTTCGTCACCGGCGCCGTCCTGACCGAGACCGACTTCGGTCTGTTCGCCATCACGTTGTTCTTCGCCACGGTCGCCGTCGGCGCGCTCAGCGCGCTCCGACCGCTCCTCATCGAGCGGCTGACCCGCGGCGACTCGGTCGACTCGCTGTGGCGAGCCGGCCTCTATCTGATGTTGGCGTTCGCTGCCGCGACGATGGCGCTGTCCGGGCCGATCTCGTCGTGGCTCGACAAGCCCGACGCCCAACCCGTGCTGTTGGCCATGGCACCCACCATCCCGCTGCAGTACGCCATGCTCATCGGCTCGGCCCGCCTTGCGGCGCAGCTCCGGTTCAAGGAGAGCTCCCGGATCTTCACCGCTTCGGCGACCGCACGACACGCCTCGACGATCGTGTTCGCGCTCTTGGGCTTCGGTGCGTACTCCCTCGTCCTGCCCATCTTCGTCGAGGTACTCGTCGAGGGGACGCTCCTCTGGAAGGCCACAGGCCGACCACCCGCGTTCCGGGGGGAACTGCGAGGACTCCGCGCCCGCTACGGATCGACGCTGCCCTGGCTGGCCCTCACCGCCGTTGCCTTGGCGGCGTCACTCAGTGGCGACTACCTGGCCATTGGGCCGTTCGAATCAACCACCGTCGTCGGTCTCTACTTCTTTGCCTATTCCTTGTCGGCGGCATTGACGCAACCATTCACCATGGTTGCAACCAACGTTCTGGTGCCGTCGTTCGCGTCGGTCAAGGACAACGACCGGTTGCAGTCCTCCTACCTCCATGCTGTCTCCCTTCTCCTCGTCGCAACCGGAATCACCTTCAGCGGTGTCGCCCTCCTGGGTGGCAACGTGGTCGACCTCGTGTGGGACGGCAAGTGGAACGGGTCCATCGTCGCCATGGTCCTCATCTCCGCCGGCACCCCGTTCCGGATCCTTCAACCGACCTGTTTCTCGCTGCTGCAAAGCCAGGGCCTGTGGAAGAACCACAGTGCGCTCATCACGCTCAACGGGGTGCTCGCGGTGGGCAGCGCGGTCGTCGGGGCCATGGTCGGCGGACTGTTCGAGATCGGCCTGTTCGTCGGCATCGCCGGAGGCATCGCCGGCACGATCTCGGCCGTCGTTGCCGGTTCCAGGATCGGCATCCGCAGCGCCACCACCGTGCACCACCTCCTGCGGGGCTGTGCGCCCGCGGCGGTCGGGCTGGCTGCTGCCTACGGGCTTCTACCCGGCTATCTGCTCCCGCTCGGCCAGAGCATCGGCCGCGCCGTCCTTTTCACCGTCATTGCCCTCGGACTCACCGTCGTGTTGTTCAAGGAACCGTTAACGGAGGTTGCTGCCAGTGTCCGTCGTCGAGACTCCTAGACTTGATCCGTACCCCGACAAGGTGCCCGCCTCTGATCGGCGCGCCTTTGGCTGCCGTCCGGAGCGCCACCACACCCATGAATTCGACTGTTCCCGTCAACGCCGTTCCTGTCAGCACGATTCCCGTCACCATCGGCATCCCTGTCTACAACGGCGAGAAGTACATCGCCGAGACGCTCGACTCGGTGCTGGCCCAGACCCACCCGGCACTGGAAATCGTCATCGCCGACAATGCCTCGACAGACGGGACCCGGGCCATCCTCGCCCACTACGAGCAACTCGACCCCCGCATTCGGGTCATCTACAACGAGGTCAACGTCGGCGCCGCCGGCAACTACAACTTGGTGTTGCACGAGGCGACCAGCGACTTCTTCGCCTGGCTTTCCGCCGATGACGTGCTCGAGCCCACCTTCATCGAACGGAACCTGCAACTCCTGTCGGACCATCCCGATGCCGTCGGTTCGTATGCCGATGCCATGCGCATCGACCAGTCCGGCGCCGACCGCGGCGACTACCGCGAGGCCATGGCCGGCATGCACCTGTCGTCACCCAAGCCGGGCGTGCGGTTCTCCAGCGCTGTGCTCGGATTCCCCGCCATCGTCCTCTTCGGCGTGTACCGCCGCGACGCCATGCTCGCCACCCCGGGTCACGGCGCCTTCATCGGGGGTGATCGGGTCTTCGTGTCGGAGATGGCGCTGAAGGGCCGCATCCTGCGGGTCGACGAGTTGCTGTTCCGCCGCCGGGTCCACGCCGAGGCCTACTCGGCACTGCTCAACAAGCAGGCCCGAGCCAAGTGGTTCGCCGGCGACGAGGCCAAAGCGGGGTTCGCCGACCTCAACCGGATCAGGCAGCACCATGCCGCACTGACACGCTCGGCCCCCAATGCCGGCACTCGGGTGCGAGGCCTGGTGACCTTGTTCGCCGGGTTCCCGATCGTCCTGGGCAAGGCCCGCGCCGTCGGAATCCTCGAGCGCGTGCTGGGCCTCTTCGGCCGAACCATGGACCACGGCAGCTACGCCAGCTGAGAACGACCGGCCAATCGGCTGGGGGGGCGTCCGAGGGACGCCGGGGTGCCGGCAACGAACCGATTGACCGAGCCAGGGCTACGTCCGGTTGGAGTCACCGGTGCGCCGCGGCGGCGCCGACGGTGCCTTGGGCAGGGTTTTGGGCGGCGGGGTCTTGGGCGGCGGGGTCTTCGGAGGCGGGGTCTTGGATGACGGTCCTCCGGATGACGAGCCACTGCCCGATGACGAGCTGCCCGATGATGAGCTGCCGGCCGATGAACGGTCGGACGACGGCAACGTCGGCGGGGCCGGCGTCTGATGCTGCGACCCGGAACCGTTGGGCTTCGCGGCGTCGTAGGGAGCGGTGTCCGGTCGCGTTTCGCGGCGCTGTGATCCGTTCGGGCCCTCGCTGCCCACCTTCGGCGGTAGCTGGGGGCCCGAATCCCGCGGCCCCGGCATCGGGTCGCGACGAGGGTCGGCGATCCGGCTGGGTTCGGCGATCCGGGGTTCCGCTCGGCTGAGGTCAGCCGTGCGGGGCTCCGAAGCACGACTGGGCTCGGGGCTCCGGGGTTCGGGGCGCTGCTCGGTTCCGCCGAGGGACTTCGGGCCCGTGGTGCGAGGTCCGGTGTTGACGGGCAGGCGCCACACCGCGGTCGGGTGGGCAACGCCTTCCTGGCGTCGCTCGTCACCCTTGCCGTAGCCGTAGTAGCTACTGGAATCGGGCTTGACACCCACCAGCACCAGCGCGATCGACCGAGCACCGGAATTGCGGAGGCTCTGGATCGCCGCGGAGAGTTCCGACCGACGGGTCGACCCGAGCCGGACCATCAGGATCGTGAGGTCGCTGGCACCGGCCAACGCCCGCGAATCGGACACGGGCAGCACCGGCGCGGCATCGACGACCGTCATGACGTCCTGGGAAATGTCGCGAAGGCGGTCGAGCAACTGCATCGAACCCATGAAGTCGGCCGGGTTGCCGTGATGGGTGCCCGCAGGCACCATCGAGAAGTTGCCGTCCTGCTCTTCGAATCGGACAGCCACCGACTGCAACGGACGCTTGTCGATCACCATATCGGTCAGGCCAGGAGCCAACTCGACGCCGAAATGTTGATGGGCCACGGGCTTGCGCAGGTCACCGTCGATGAGGACGACCGGTTCGTCGAGGCCAGCGAGCGCCCAGGCGAAGTTCGAGGTGAACGTGGTCTTGCCCTCCGACGGATTGGCGCTGGTCACGACGACGAGGCGGACCCCTTGCTCCATGGTGAGGAATCGCAGCGATGTGCGAACCTGATAGATCGCTTCGGAGAAGCTCGAGTGAGGGGCGGCAAGCACGGTGACCTCGCGACGCTTGCGAACCGTCGGGTCGTACGGGATGGAACCAAGGATCGGCATGTTGCCGAACGCCCGCTCGACCTCGCCCGGCTCACGCAGGCGGTCATTGCGGTTCTCCAGGGTCACCGCGGCCAGGAGGCCGATGATGAGGCCGATGATCTCGCCGACGATCAGGGCTCGAGTACCGGCGTTCGGCAGCGGATCAGGATCGGGTACCGCACTCGTGGTCACCTGAGCGATTCCGGAACCGGCGAGACTCTGGCTGATCTTCAGGCGGGACAGGTTCTCGATCTGCGCCGCCTCCTGGCTGTCGAGGAAGGCGAGCTGCGGGCCGAGATTGGCCTCGAGCGTCGCCCGTCTGGCTTCCAACGGCGGCCGCTGCGAGCTGTCCTCCGGCAGACCAGCGATCTGCACGATGACGGCATCGAGATCGACCCGGGCCTGGGCCCGGTCGGCGCGCAGCTTCTCGAGGTCGGCGGTGATGGTCGCGATCGTGCTGTTGTAGCCCTCGACCGCATTGGCCCGACGCTGTTCGACGTAGATGGTGGCGTAGCTGTTGGCAAGGTCGGCTGCGCCCTGGGACGAGTCGGCCCGAGCGCTGAAGGTCAGCAGGTCGGCCTCGGTGTCGGCGGTGACCTCGACGTCGAGACCGTCGAGCTCGTCGGGCGCATCGGCACCCAGCGTCGCGCTGACGGCGCTCAGCACTGCGTCGCCCTTGGCGAAGCGAACCTCGTTGGCCAGGAACTTGGGGTCGTTCGAGTTGTTGCCCTGTTCGAACCCTTGTTGGGCCTCGGAGGCAGCAATCACCACTCGGGCCGATGCCTCGTATTCGGCCCCGCCTCGACCGAGGGCGAGCCACGTCACGATGCCGATCACAACCATCGGGACCACCACGGCCCACGGGTGGAAGCGAGCGGCTTGGACGTAGTCCCCGATGCTCAGGTCGTTGCTCTTCCTACGGTCGGCCATCGGATTCCTCTCCAGGATGTGCCCCGGCTACTGCCGGCTGCATCATCGACCCCTCGCGGGAGTCACGGTCTGTACTAGTCATGTCGGCTCGATCGGACTCGATCGTTAGCTGGTCCCCGGAAATCTCAGGCGATGCTGTGCCCGAAGGTGCTGTATCCGAAGGAGTTGTTTCGAGTCGCGCCGTCTCGAACGGAACAAGGTCGAACATTGCGGTGGTTTGGTTCCTGAAGGCTGCGAACAGTCCGAACAGGATGATGATGAAGACTCGATTGCCGTTGATGTCGGAGCTGAACTGGGCGGTGACGAACCAGAACATCAACAGAGCGAACGGTAGCGGGCCGACGAACCGGAGGTTCTTCCACAGTCGGTAGGCAACGAACGCGAAGAGGAGTCCGAAGCAGAACGCCGCGATGAAGCCGGCTTCGACGGCGAGTTCGAGGAAGAAGTTGTGGGGATACTCCCCCGTCGCCTGCAGCCGGCCTTCGGCCGAGTAGTTCCCCCAGCCGACGCCCTCGGGCCAGATCTTGATGCCGTCGATCGCCTGGCCCCACAGGGCGGAACGGCCGTCGGCGCCTTCGTCGTTGGTCGCCGATGTCAAGCGGTCGGCCGACTCGGCCAGCACCACGTTGCCAACGCCTCCGATGAGGGCCAGGGCGACGACGGTGGCGGCAACGGCAAGTCGGCCACGAAGCGCCCGAAAGCCGAACGCTGTGAGCGTCACCGCAATCATGAGCGCCAGCAACGGACCGCGCGAGGCCGCCCCCAGCAGCACCCCAAGGCCCAGGAGTGCGATCAGGTATTGGATCGCCCGCGGCACATACTGCACCCGCCCGAGCACCGTGATCAGCACAACGGTGCCACCGAGGCGACCCGCAGCGATGGGGTTCAGCGACGCTCCGGTGTCGGATCCCCGAAGCCCGATGTCGACGCCGGAGATCAGCTCGAAAACGGCGACACCGACGCCGAGCGACGCCAGGATGTACACCCCGAGCCAGAACGCATCCAGGTCCGAGGGCTTTCGGGTGAAGTAGCTGACCACGAGCATCAGCGGGATCAGCACCGTGAACAGGCCGCTGACTTTGCCCGTTGCGTATAGATGCGTTCCGGCGAACAGGAACCCGGGTGCGGCCACCAGGAGCGCGACGGCAACGGTGGTGAGCGCCCGAGTCAGACCCTCACCGCGCGGCACCAGGAACACGAAGCTGAGCAACGCGAGACCGATGGCGAGCGTAGGGAGGAACGTCAACGGCCCGAAGTACTCGAGGCCGTTGCCCACGTGGCCAGAGACCGTCACCATGCCGGCGGCGAACAAGCCGAGCGAGCGCAGGGACACGTTGAGGCCGAGGCGGGGTCGGACCAACTGTTCGTCGGCATCGACCAACGCGCCACGGAGTTGACCCCCGACGGCCCGGAATGGCCGATCGAAATGCACAGGGAGGTGCCGGCTCACGCAGGTTCCCGGTCCAGGCGCTCTGGCGCAGGACCCTCTCGACTCGACGGCGAGGCGCCGGTTGCTGAAGGCTCCGTTGAACTCCCACCTCTCGATCGCGTCTCGGTGCTGCGCCAGCAGCTCGGGCGAGGCGAACCGGTCTCGCAACACCCTGGCAGGCACCCCGCCGACGATGACGCCGTCGGGAACGTCGCGGGTCACCACACTGCCCGCGGCCACGATGGAGAAGTCGCCGATGGTGACCCCGACCATGACCTTTGCACCGTGCCCGATCCAACAATCCCGGCCGATGCACGTCGGGCGCAGGGGGTCTCGCCCCGCGAACTGCATGGGCACCCCAATCTCGTCCATGCGATGATCGGCACCGACGATGGCGACATCGGCGGCCAGCATCGTCCACTTGCCGATGGTCACCCCTGCCTCGACGGTGCAACCGGGGCCCACGAACACGTACTCGTCGGTGACCAGGTCGGGAGCGAGGTAGCAGTCGGGGGCCAGAAAGGCCGTTCGATGCACCGAGGGCGTGCGATACCGAGCGCGATTCAGTCCACTTCGAAGCTCGCGGATTCGTCGGTACAACGAACCCGATCGATCGATACGGAGGGAAGGAATCATCGGAGAAAGGCTATTGGTTCGGGTGTTGGTGACCCAGCCGGGACGACTGGGCTGGGTAGGCCTTCTCATGGGCCAGCGCTGGATGGTACGGGCTGATGGTAAGCTTGTCGTGTTTTCATCGGCCGCGAGCGGCCAATCGTGAGCTGCCCGTACCATCACCCACCTCACCCCCGTCAACCAGGGAGAGATCGATTCGTGTCCGGACAGCCAACATTCAGCTGCAGGTTCTGCCGCTGCTGCCGATCATAGGTCAGTGATGAGACCCAGGACCGGACCCCCCCGCATCGCGATCGTGTACCACTTCCTCCCGCATTATCGACAGGGCGTGTTCGACGCGCTGGCCGCCGCTCCCGGCTACGAGGTCACGTTCATCACCGGCCACAGTCGGCCCGGTCAAGAGGGCGTGCTCGAGGCCCACGGACTGTCACCTGTCGAGGTCGAGAACCGCTGGTTGCACGGCACGTTCCTGTGGCAGCGGGGCTTGCTCCCCCACCTGCGCCGCGAGCGCTACGACGCCGTCGTCTTCCTCGGCAACTGGATGTGGGCGACCACTTGGATCGGCGCCCTGCTCACCCGCGTTCGGCGCGGCGGCGTGCTCTACTGGACCCACGGCTGGACCGAGCCGGAGTCCGACCTGCAAGGACTTCTCCGTCGGGCGTTCTATCGCACCGGTCACAAGCTCCTCCTCTATGGCCAACGGGCAGCCGACATCGGCCAGGAGTACGGATGGAAGCCGGAGAACGTCGTCGTCATCGGCAACTCGCTGCCGATGCCCTCGACCGACGCTGCGGTCGAACCGTGGGCCGCCGACGGTTTCACCGAGCCCCAGCTTCCCCTCGTCATCTGGATCTCGCGCATCATCGAAGAGAAGCGCGCCGATCTGCTCATCGACGCCGCCGCCGAGGCCAACCGACGGGGCCAGCCGTTCAACGTGGTGTTCGTCGGCGCCGGCCCCGACGAGGCCACGGCACAGGCCCAGGCCGCTGCCGTTGCCCCCGGCCGGGTCGTGTTTCTCGGGGCGGTCCACGACGACACTCAGCTCAGCGCCCTCTTCGCCCGCGGGTCGGTGACCGCTGTTCCGGATTACGGTGGACTTTCCATCCCCCACTCCCTCATTCACGGAGTTCCCGTCGTGGTCAATGACGAGGCTGGCGCCAACGGCCCCGAATACGAGTATGTGCGCCCCGGCGTCAACGGCTCCGTCTTCCCCCGCGGCGACGTGGCTGCGCTGACCGATGCCCTCGTCCACTGGTGCGCCAATCCGCTCCTGGGCGAATCCCGTGACGCAGTGGTGGCCCAGGCTCGAGACGACGCTTCGCCGGTGGCCAACGCTCAACGCATCCTCGACGCAGTTTCGGCCACCCTTACCTCCCTCGGGTCACGCTGAATCCATGCGAAGACGCAGTCGCGCCCGTGCACTCGCCGCGCTCCCGTTCCTGGCGTTACTGCTCCTCCTGGGTGCCTGCACGTCGGGGAGCGACGAGCCCGATGATGGGGTGACCGACTCGACGAACTCGACCCCGGATGGATCTGATTCTTCGGACGGCCCCGACACGGAGGCTTCCGACGCTGAACCCTCCGACGACGCCGAGCCGATCACGGTGTTCACCGGTGCGTCCGGGTACTCGAACCAATCGCCCGACTACTTCGGCAACCCCATCTGGGCGACCGGCCCAGCCAATGTCCCGGTCGATGCCAACACGTCGTTGGCCATCCGCTTCGCCGCCCGACAGTCCGGCAGCATCGAGCGAGCGTCGTTCAACATCAAGTTCGATTTCGAGCGCGCCGGGTATCACGGCGGCGACTGCGGCGAGTTGGAAGCGACGCTCCGGCCCGACGAGTCTGGCGTTCCCAGCGAGGAACTCTTGGGACGAATGGTCTTCACCGACCCGTGCGGCGGCGCGGGCGACATCGGGCACCTGGTCGACGCGGCCTTCGAGAAGCCCGTCGAGGTGATCGGCGGTGAGGTCTACCATCTGGTGTTCAGCAACCTCGACCCTGACCCCGGCAACTTCGTCTCGATCAACCTGCTCAACTGGCCCGACGACCGCGGTGCCGCCTACCAGCTCGCCACCGGGGACGGGGTCCTGGCGGTCCAGGCCCGCGGCTCGGCGTACTGGAGCGGCAACGACACCGGCCAATGGGGCCAGAGCGAGGTGCTCGAGACGATCTATCCGGCGTTCGAGCTGCACTACGACAATGCGGTCAGCCAAGGGGTCTCCTACATCGGTGCCCGCTTCGGTTCGGAGGTCACTCTCGCTCCGGGAGCCTCGACCCGCATTCGTCAGTTGTTCACCCCGACCGAGGACGTGACGGTCAGCTCCGCGTGGTTCCGGGGTGTCGAGTTTGCGCCAGGCACCGCGCTGGACCTTCGCATCGCCCAGTTCGACGAACCGGTCGACGAACCAATTGCCGAGCAGGGAGACGGCATCACCATCTACACCGGGAGCTTGGCCGCTCCGCCGGGTACTGACCCTTGGTTCGGCGGCGCACTGTCCGCCACCCTCACCTTTCGCGCCGGCATCACCTACTCTGCCGAGGCCGTCGCCACCGCTGGTTCGATGATCCTCCGACCCCTCTACCAAGCCGAGCACAACGAGTGGATCAGCTCCGAACAGTCCGACTGGGCCGACTCGTCGGTCGAGGTCACCGATCCGGCAACCGACGAATGGGGGGTCTACGTGGGCAGCATCCCCCACAACCTCTCGCTCTACTTCGATCGTGTGCCGAGCCTCGGCGAAACCGACCCTGACGAGACCGACCCTGACGAGACCTCGGCCGGGGCGGCCGCAATCCGTGAGGCCGTGACCGTGGCCGTCTACGGCGACAGCCTGGTCGGAGAAGCCGACTTCGACACGGCGCTCCAGGCCTCGCTCGATGCCCGGGCCTACACCCTTGTCGGCAAGGACAACGAGGCGGGCCGGTCCGCAGCCAAGCTCCTTCCCGCCATCGATGCCAATCCGCTCGTCGCCGATGTCTACGTCATCAACATCGGGATCAACGGCGAGGAGTCCGGCGCCGACTTCCGCTCGGCGGTCGAGGCAGCACTGACCCGGATCCGGGAGCTGAACCCCGATGCAACGGTGTTGTGGAGTTCGTTGCACGCCCTGCCCGTCAAGATCAGCTACATCGTGACCGACCGTGTCGACCCTCGGAACACCGAACTCGACGCGCTCGCTGCCGCGGGCCAGTTGGTCCTCGTGCCGTGGGCCCAAGTCGCAGCGGCCAACCCCCAGATCTACGTCGAGGACGGGGTGCATTACTTCGGCAGCGAAGACCTCTACGTCTCGACGGTCATCGCGGCGCTCGACCGAACGCTCGCCACCGGCTGACCTGCCGGCTGGTGTCGACGCGCGTGCCCCCGGTCAGTCGCGCAGCTCGGGCCGACGTCGGAGGGCATCGTCGAACACCTCACCGTTCCAGCTGTACTGGATGGGGATGTAGCGGGCGCTCGGTAGGAGTTCGACCGAGGTCAGATCTCCGGCCAGCGTCGCCTTCATGCGCACGACCATCTCGGTGTTCTCGGGAACCGGCGGCAGCCGGACGACCATCATGGCCATCGGACCGTCGTGGCCGAACGCCTCGACGGTGAATCCCGCCTGGCCCTCGACCAGGTCGAGTTCGGTGGTGCTGCCCGGCAGCATGACCGCCAGTCGACCGAGATACGAGGCAGGCGTCGGCAGGCCGATGGTTTCCCAGTAGTAGCCGGTGATGGCCGGGTCGAGGCCGGCCGGCGCGTCGTTCCGAACGGTGATCGCCAGCTCGAGATCGGTGCCGACGGCGTCGCCGACCACCTCGCCGGATGACTGGGTGACCTCCACCGAGACCGCCACGAATGGGTCGAGCTTGTTCGCTCCGATGTTCAGCAACGCAACCCCGAACTCGTCCCCATCGGTGGCGCCCGCCATGCCGAGCGCCTCCCACATCGCTTGTTCGACGGGAACCTGGGAATACCCGAGCAGGTGGCGTCCGCCGGCCACCGGGCGCAGCGCGTTGATGAGGGCGACGGGATCCCATTCCTCGGTGGCCAGTGCGCCGACGGCAGCCGCGGCGATGTCGGCCAGCCGATCCCGACGCAGGAGGTCGGATTCCTCGAACGTGCTGAGGTTGTCGGTCGTCTCCCCGCCCAGCAAGAACTCGTCGTACTGGTCGACGAAGATGAACCGTAGGACGTTGTCGGCGGAATAGGTGTCGCCGTCCACCACGACCGGACCGACGACGGTGAGCAACGCCTCGAGCGCCACGGGGTCCATCAGCAAGGCCCCTTGGAGCTGTTGGCCGAACGTCGCCTCGTACAACGTCAGGCTCTGAGGGCCGCCCCACTGGTCGAACCGGGACGACAGCATGAGTTTCTTGAAGTCGTTGGTCGGCGAACAGGAAACCCCAGAGCGCCTCGACATCGGGATCAGCCGAAGGCAGCCCAGCGGGGACCTCGGCGCCCAGCACGCTCTCGATGCTCGACACGGCGAAGGTGCCGTCCTCGATGGACACCGTGCCGAGGCTGAGCGGGGTACCGCCACCAACCTGCATCTCGTTGATGTTCGCAGCCAGGATGAGATAGTCGGAACGTCCGAGGAACGACTGCAGGCCACGCACCACCGACTCCGCTGGTGCGGTCTGGCTGTAGAGGTCCGCCACCTGTGTCTCCGCCGAGGCACGCGCATCGGCCAGCGGTGGGATCAGGTTCGAGTCGGGTCCGAGATCGGCGGTCTCGAGGTGATCGTTCAACGTGGTGAGCGACGCCTCGAGCGCTGCGAGAGCTTCGAGCCGGCCGGCTTCCCCCGCGGCTTGGAGGACCAACGCGTCATCGACGACGATCACGGCGTCGGTGACGGCATCGTCGGCGACATTGGCCAGTCCACGGGCCGAGGCGAGGTGCCGGCCGACGACCGGCACGGGCCGCAGCGGCCACAGGATCGGCGAGTTGAGCTTGGACGCTCCGCCCGACACCGGGCCGCTGGCGGCCACCAACTCGGCCCGGACCTGCTCGAGGTCGCCCGACAGTGGGTCGGTGGCGGCGAGCGTGGTGAGTGCGTCTCGACCCGCGAGGACATCGGATCGGGCCCAGAGCAGCAGCGCGGCGGCGACGACGAGGTACAGGACGACGAGGCCACCGAGGAGGGGCAACGAGCGGCGGAGCGTGAACCGCTCGGCCGCTTCGTTCGGTGCGTCAGTGGACTCCGGGGCGCCGGTATCGGGGAGGCCCACCCGGTCGCCTCCAACGACGTGATCGCTCGCGTGGTCGGTCATGCCTCGAACTGTAGGGGCACTCGAGCCCCGGAACCGGGACGGTCAGCCGTGCCCAGACGCGGATCCGCACGGGCCGACGGCCCGTGCGGATCTCTGCAGCGCTGGGTGGTGAACCACTTTCCGGAAGCGCTGAGCAATCAGCGCGTCCGGAACGTGCGATCAGGAAGCGACAGGAGCGGAGCGACGGGCACGAGCGACCAGCACCGAACCCCCCGCAACCAACAGAGCGCCGGTGGAAACGAGCACTGCCGTCTCGGCACCGGTGACCGGCAACTGCGCCGCGGGCGGTGGGGCGGGTGGCCGTGGGTCCAGTGGCCCCAGGCGTGGTGGGGTTGAGCGGCACCGGCTTCACTTCGGTCGTGCACGAAGGGTCGGCGACGGCCGGGGTGGAGAAGACGCAATCGGCGGCCGAGGCGGGCGCTGCTGCGAGGCCGAGGCCGAGGCTCAGGAATGATGCGGTGAGGATGATCTTCTTCGGGTTCACGGGTGTCCTTTCAGGCGGCTGCGCACTGATCCCAGTCGAGCCATGGGCTCACCTTAGTCATTCGCACACCGGTAGTGGTGGTTCAACTACAAGTATGGACTGACCAGGGCACTTGGGCTGTAGGCAAGCTCTCCCGGTACCGGAAGTCAGACCACCCAGTCTGACGCGACACGGCTCAGACCAACCAGGCTCAGACCAGCCAGTAGTTCACGAGTTCGGTCCAGGGGGCGTCGCGCAATGCCTCACCGGCAGCCCGCTCCCCCGCCTTGTCGGCGCCAGGGTGCGTCATCACTTCGACCGTGCCACCCATCGAACGCACTTCGTCGATACTTCCCACCTTGGCCAGGTAGGCCAGGTCGATGAAGCGGTCCGGTGTGGCGAACCCGAAGACGTGGCGCTGCACGTCCCGAGCCCGGAGCCTCACGAACTGCTGCCTGGCTCCGCCGATCTCGCTGCTCGACAGCGGGCCGCGCACTCGGCTGATGCCGGCGGACCGTCTGAGGTTCCGGTACACCCGCATCATCCACACGGTGAAATGATCGTGGTGGTGACTGTCGAGGTGGCTGGGGTCGATGCCCAGAGCAGCGACGGCCGCAATCTGTGCCGCCAACTCCCGCTCGACCGCGGCGCGCAGCTCGGAGGTGGCCTTCACCGTGCGAACGACGGTGTCGAAGGTTCCGTCGGCCTTGAGCAAGGTTTGGAGCGGCGCGGGATCGGTGAGGGGCGTGAATTGGCTGAGGTTGCAGTGCACGCCGATGCTGACGCCCAAGGCGTCCAATCGCCGAGCCGCGTCGGGATCCTGGCACGGCGCGGCGCCCATCGCCGAGACACTCGTGACGATGCCCGCCTCGGCCCATTCGACGATGGCGTCGTTGACCGGGCGGCTGATACCAAGATCGTCGGCGTTGATGATCACGCGGACCGAAGATTTCACGTTCATCGTTCCACTGCTCCTTGGGCCGCGTGTTCTCGGCAGGTCGTCTCGTCGACGACCGTGTCCCTCCGGACGGTTGCTGCGACGACCAACGCCCGGTCGCGATGCACCGGGGGCGGCGCCTTGGTCCCCGAGCTGGACCAGCCGACCGTCGGACGGGAGGCCAGCGCTTCCTCCAGGATCCGCAATCGCGCCAGGCCGGCATCGACCGCCGACGGTTCACCTACGCCTTCGGCCGCTGCGGTGCCGGGTCGGGTCTGCCCACCGTCGGATCCCGCCTGGCGCTTGGACCGGCGGCCGGCCAGGCTCCAGACTGTCCTGGTCTGATCGCCGTACAGCGCGTAGATCAGGGGCACGCTGGCGAGGAGGAAGACGACCATCCGCATCGGTGCGACGGAGACCCCCACATGGACCAGAGGCGCGCCGAGGGCGGCCAACCCGACCGAAAGCACCCAGATCAACCAACACACCATGGGGTCCTCGATCGACTCCCGCACCGTCAAACCAAAGGTTCTCCCGACCTTGGCGACGCCGTAGGCGCCCATCATCACCGTCCCAACCGCCATGGCGCCGGCCAGTCCACGCACGCCGCCGAGCAGGCCACCGATCGCAGCCGAGCTGACGGCCACCGCGGCTGACGCGGCCAGGAGGCGCGGTGTATCCCGCCCAGTCGCCACGGGCCTGCAGCACCGACAGGCTGGTCGAGAGCATGAGCTTGACCGGCGTCACCAGGCCCAAGATCACGATGGCCTCGATCGCTGCGTTCCACTCGCCACCCCACACCACATGGGTCAACGGCGCGGCCAAGACCGCAAGGAGGCCGAAGGGCAGACCGGACAGCAGCGGCACCAGGAGCATGGCGAACCCGAACGCCTCCTGCTCCCGCTGTCCCTGTTGGTCATGCCGAAAGCGAGGCAACAAGACCGACGACACGGCCAGCGTGAACGGTTGCGTCAGGGCCGTTGTCAGCTGGTAGGCGAAGAAGTACACGCCCACGACGGCCGCGGTCTCGAACAGTCCGGCCGAGGCGTAGTCGCCGTTGATCCACAAGCGCGAGGACGATGATGCTCACGGGTAGGACTCGAAGACCCGCGCGTCGAGATGCAGCGAGCGCAACTGCAGCTCGCCCCGCCACGAAGGGCTCGGACCGGTGGCCCGCCGGGCCATGAACCACTCGAGCGACGACCCGACGACCACACCCATCACGAACGACATGGCCCTCATACCGGCCAGACGCGGCGGCCACCGTTACAACCTGTCGACGCGACCCCGCTCACCATCCAAAGTTTCGACAGCTCCCCGAACCGGAGCTCGTTGGTCAATCGGGCCATGCCCAACGCGGGTAGGACCTGCAGAGGCATGGTGAGGTTCAACGCCAGCAAGATACGCGTCAAGCCTGGCTCGTCGAACGGCAAGGCAAGGAGCGGCGTGGCTGCGGCGAAAAGTACGGTCACGCCGAGGGTCACCCACACCACGAGCCGGTACACCGGCGTCCAGATCGAGCTCGCGTTTCATGGCATCGACGAGAAACGACCGAACGACACTGTTGGCCGCGGCGGCCAACGTCGCGAACGTGAGGGCGATGGCGAAGAGCCCGAAGTCTTCGGGCAGAAGCAGGCGACCGAGCACCAGCTGGGCCAGGAAGGACGCTCCCCGGGCCGCCACCGAAGCAGCGGCAACCAGAAGCCCCCCTCGAACAAGATGCCGGCTGCGATCCCGCGCCTCCGATGTCGCCGACGAAGTCACGGATGGTTACAGCAGTTCGATGTTGTCGCCGCTCATGCGATGGCGTGAGTCGAAGACGTACGCGGCATGGCGACCGACGAGGTCGTAGTCGACGTCGTCGTGGTCGGTGACCACGATCACGACGTCGGTGGCCTCGAGTTCGGCCGGGGTGAGCTGCACCCTCGGTGCCCGATCGTCCAAGTGGAAGCGCTCGACGTGGGTGTCGTGGGTGACGACGTCGGCGCCGAGCTGCAGGAGCTGTTCGATGATCTGGGTCGACGGGGTCTCGCGGGCGTCGTTGGAGTTCTTCTTGTAGGCAACACCGAGCACCATGACCCGCGCACCCTTCACCGATTTCCTGCGGTCGTTCAGTCCCAGCTGCACCCGCTTGACGACGTAGTCGGGCATGTGGTCGTTCACGTCGTTGGCGATCTTGACGAACCGGCTGGTGGTTCGCAGCGTCCGCTCGATCTGCCAGGACAGATACGACGGGTCGATGGGCAAGCAATGGCCGCCGACTCCCGGGCCGGGGTAGAACGGCATGAAGCCGAACGGCTTGGTCGAGGCGGCGCGGATCACGTCCCACATATCGATGCCCAAGGCGTGGGCGTGCACCCCGATCTCGTTGACCAGCGCGATGTTGACGTGCCGAAACGTGTTCTCGAGCAGCTTGGTCAGCTCGGCTTCGCGGGTGCCCTTCACCGGCACCGTGGTGTCGACGATGGCGTCATAGAACGACTGCACCGACTTGAGCGAGGCGTCGTCGATGCCCGACACGACCTTCGGGGTTCGCTGGAAATTCCAGATCTCGTTGCCCGGGTCGATGCGTTCGGGCGAGAAGCCGACGTGGAAGTCGTCGCCGGCGCTGAGACCCGAACCGGCTTCGAGGATCGGCACCAGCATCTCGTCGGTGGTCCCCGGATAGGTGGTCGACTCGAGGATGACGGTCGAGCCTCGGCGGACGTGAGGTGCCAGCATCCGGCCGGCGGAGTCGATGAAGCTCAGGTCGGGCTGACCATCGCGTAACGGGGTGGGAACCGTGATGACCGCAACGTCGAAGTCGGCCATGTCGGCCTCGACGCAGGTGGGCAGGAACCGGCCCGTGGCCAATGCAGCAGCGATGTCGGCATCGGTGATGTCGTCGATGTGCGAGCGCCCGGCAAGCATCCCGTCGATCTTGCGCTGGTCGACGTCGAAGCCGACGACGTCCATGCCGACTTCGATCGCCCGCATGGCGACGGGCAGACCGACGTAGCCCTGACCGATGACGACGATCCGCTGCGTGTTCATAGTGCTGTACCTCTTACTCAGGCTGTATCTATTCAGGGCTGTATCTGCTCAGGGCTGTATCTGCTCAGGGCTGTATCTGCTGATCTATCGGCCGGGCCGGGGCGAGCATGAACCACCATCCAAACCTGCCGGCAGCCGCAACCCTAGGCAATCGCTAGTTGACACCGAGATACTCGAGCACCATTCGGGTCAAAATCTCCGACCCCTTCTGGTTCATGTGGTTGGCGTCGCCGAACAGCGTCCGGTCGTCGCCGAGATCGGAGAGATCGAGGAACTCGGCGCCGGCATCGTCGGCGATCGTCTCGGCCACCGCTCTGGCCGCGTCGATGTCGGCCATGCCGTTGGGGTGCAGCGGTACGTAGTCTTCGTTGGACACCGGCAGGAACACCAGAACGACTCGGCGGCCTTCGAAGGCATCGAGCACCCGGCGCAGGCCCTGGGCCTGGGGGCCACCCACCTCGTAGTCGGCCAACGCCTCGGATTCCCGGGCGATGTCCGCGGGCGTGATCAACGGCTCCGGACGGTCCCGGTAGCGGGTCAGGCGGCCGGTCTCGTCGGTCGTCAGGCCCTCGACCTCGATGTCGGTGACCGCCCACGCGATCCAACTGGCCGGGCGCCGGAGATAGGCCCGGTGACGAACCAGCACCGAGGCCTGGCTGGACACCAGCTCGAGGCGGGTGAGTGCGTCGAGCCGGGCGACTCGACGCCAGGCAAGCGTGCGCTCGACATCGGAGAACACCTCGGCGTTGTCGGCGAAGCGGGCGTCGTTGAGTTCACGGCTGGTCACTCCGACGACCACCGTCTCGGGATCGAAGAGCGGGGTGCCGAACTCCTCGCCGAACGCCGCGATGGTGTCGGTGCCGGCACCGGCCCACCACAGGTCGTAGGCCTTCTGGTCGGGCACCATACGCGGGTCGAAATCTGCTCCGGCATTCGACGAGCCGAAGAACAGGATCTCGGTGTCGATGCCGGCCGCTTCGCGGCTCCCGGCGTTGAGCCGGTGCTCGTTCAGCAAGCGGGGCAGGAGGTCGTCGTTGAACGATGACTGCGATGCCACGATGCGGCCGGTGCCCTCGAAGAACAGGATGACCGCCAACGCGGCGAGGGCGAACGAGCGCCAGTTCACTCGCGTGCGGGCTGCCGGGGCGGGTTCATGCACGGTAGGCACCTCAGAACTGGAAGTACACGAAGGGGACGGGGGCGCCGCCCGACGCAAGCAGCACCAGGACCGCTCCGAGACCGAACACGGCGCCCTGGATCGCTGGACGCAAGCGAGGAAGCCCAGGGTCGTTCCTGGTCCGTAGTTGGACTTGGTCGATCGCGATCAACAACAGGCCGGTGGGCAGGAAGAAGTTGGCGAAGCCGAGCGTCGGGAACGACCCTCCGCGGAGGGTCAACAGACCCTCGAGCACGTCCCAGGCCTGGCCGAAGTTGTCGGCCCGGAAGAAGATCCACGCAAGACAGGTGAGATGGAACGTGAACAGCGTCCGGGCGATCGACCGCGCCCCGAGACGCCGGACCTTTGTCGAAGCCCATGGCCCGCTCGCCCATGAGGTAGAGACCTTGCAGTGCGCCCCACACGACGAACGTCCAGGCCGCCCCGTGCCACAGGCCACCGAGCAGCATGGTCACGCCCAGGTTGATGTAGGTCCGGCGCGGGCCCTTGCGATTTCCGCCGAGCGGGATGTAGAGGTAGTCCCGGAGCCACTGCGAGAGCGAGATGTGCCAGCGACGCCAGAAGTCGGTGATGGTTGCCGAGAAATACGGCTGCTTGAAGTTCTCCATCAGCTCGATGCCGAGCAGGCGAGAAACGCCGCGGGCCATGTCGCTGTAGCCGGAGAAGTCGCCGTAGATCTGGATGGCGAAGCAGTACACCCCGATCAGTAGCTCGAAGAAGCCGGCCTCGCCGGATCGGCTGAACACGTCATTGGCCACCTCGGCGGCCAGGTCGGCGACGACTACCTTCTTGACCAGACCGACGAGAATCAGCGAGCACGCCTCCACCACCTTGGTCTTGTCCGGGCGCAACCGAGGGGTGGTGATCTGGGGAGCCAGGGCCGTCGCCCGTTCGATGGGGCCGGCAACCAGTTGAGGGAAGTAGCTGACGAAGAGCGCGAAGTCGAAGAACGACCGGATCGGTTTGAGTTCCCGCCGGTACACGTCGATGCCGTAGGACATCGATTGGAAGGTGTAGAAGCTGATGCCGACGGGCAGGACGATCCCCAGGCTCGGGGCCAGCCAATCGACCCCGGCGCGGTCGAGGCCGGAATCGAGGGAGTCGATGAAGAAGTTGAAGTACTTGAAGAAACCGAGGATCACCAGGTTGGCGGTCATGCTCGTCCAGAGCAGACGCTTGCGCTTCGACGGATCATCGGTTCGCCCGAGCCCGAGACCGCAGAAATAGTCGATCGAGCTGCTGAGCAGCATCAACCCGAGGAACCGCCAGTCCCACCAGCCATAGAAGAGGTACGAGGCAGCCAGCAGCAACCGGTTCTGATTGCGGAACCCGAGCCGCCAGTACGCCAGGAAGACGATCGTGAAGAAGAGCACGAACTGCATGGAGTTGAACGTCATCGGAGTGTCGCTCTCCTCAGGTGCCGGTTGTCATCCGGGTTGGTTCGCAGCATCGCCCGTTCCATCGGCGCAAAGTGTGCCTCGCTTAGCAGTCCGCCCGGCGAATGCGGGCGCTATCACCCAGGCGTGACGGGTGACCACACCCGGTGGCCATGGGCACACATGCCCGAACCCCTCCGCGGCCACTGAATACCTGGTTGACTCAATCACGTCGCAAGCCCCTGAAAGGACCCTTCATGCGCAAACGCAACGCTGCATTCGCATCGGCCGCACTGCTCACCCTTCCCCTACTGAGCGTGCTTCCCTCGGCCCCCGTGTCCGCCACCGACGTCGGTTCGGTGACCCAGATCACCAACGGCAACAACAAGTCGACCGTGCCTGCCATCACCGGTGCGGGCGATCGGATCGCCTTCCACTCAGTGGCCACCAACCTCGGAGGCGCAACCGGTCAAGGGACCACCGATGACCTCTACCTCGCCACCGGCACCGCGATATCGCCACTGGTGACCGACGGGTTCTTCCCGGACATCTCGGCCAACGGAGCCTGGATCGTCTACACCGAGGCGCCGGCGGGCATCTACCAGGTGAAGCGTTACAACGTCGCCACCGGAGCCATCGCAACCGTCACGTCCGGCAACGCCGACTCCGGCTCCAACCCCCAGTTCAACGTTGCGGGAGCCCGGGTCGACAACAACGGCAACGTCGTCTTCCAGAGCAAGGCCAACAACCTCGGCCCGGCCGATGCCGACGCCAACTGGGACATCTACTACTGGAATGGCAGCTCCACCAACAAGCTGTCCGACGACAGCCAACCCAACTTCGTGCTTCCCGACATCTCGGCGGACGGGTCGACCATCGCCTACCACAGCACCGGCGGCGTGTCCGCCGACCTCTACAAGGCCACACCCGCCGGAGGCCAACAGGTCATCGCCGCCGGCGACGGCAACGACGAGTTCGCTCACGTCAACGACAACGGCTCGAAGATCGTGTTCCGATCGGACTCGGTCACCCTTGCCCCGGCCAGCCCGAACACCGCCAACGTCTACGTCTGGACCAGTGGCGGCATTGCCCGCGTCACCAGCTACGGAGACGGCGTCGCCGTGACCAACCCGGCCATCTCGGGTGACGGGGCCTTCGTCGCCTTCGCCCGAGGCAACCAGATCTACCGCAGCGTTGCCGCGGCTGCCGGGACGACCATCACCCTGAGCGATCACCAAGGCACCAGCACCTTCATCAACTTCCCGACGCTCAACGTCGACGGAACGAAGATCGCCTTCGGCCAGAGCACCAACAACACCGTGGCCGGCGTTCAGGTCATGCTGTGGACCACGGCCCGCCGCCCCCGGTCCCCGTCGACTGCCGCATCAGCACACCCGAACGCCGACCTTCGCTCCGCAGGTCACCAACGCCGCCAACGCTCGGCTGTGGCGCCTCTACCAGGCCTACTTCCTGCGTCAGCCGGACGCCCCCGGCTTCGCTTCTGGCAGCAGAAGGTGGCCCAGGGCAACGACCTTGCGCTGGATCTCCAGCTTCTTCGCCGAGTCGGCCGAGTTCAACGCAACCTACGGCACGCTGTCCAACGCCCAGTTCGTCGACCTGATCTACAAGAACGTCCTGTGCCGCGGCTTCGAAGCCGGGGGCCGGGCCTTCTGGCTCGAGCAACTCGACAGCGGAGCGAAGAACCGTGGCCGACTGATGCTCGAGTTCTCGAACTCCCTCGAGTACCTGGGCAAGACGTCGACCTCGTTCCCGCTCTGATCCGAGGCCTCGGCAACCACCTCGAACCGCGTGCAGTGCGCCCCTCTCAGAGGGTGTGACGCTGCACGCGGTTCGGTCGTTTTGTGCCATCCCCGTGTCGCCGGGGTCTGTCTGCTTGACTCGTAGCAGCCAACGAAAGGACCTCTCCCTATGCGCAAACGCACGGCTGCTCTGGCTACCACTGCCCTTCTGACCCTCCCCTTGGTCAGCGCCATTTCCTCTCCCGTGTCGGCCACCGACACCGGCACGGTCACCCAGGTGTCCAACGGCAACAACAAGTCCACCGTCCCCATCATCAACGGGGCCGGCGACGTCATCGCCTTCCACACCCTGGCCTCGAACCTCGGTGGCACGCCCACGTTCAGCGGCATCGAGAACATCTTCACCTCGACCTCCGCCGGTCTGGACGAGGAAGCCATCGACGGCGTCTTCCCCGACATGTCGGCCAACGGCCGCTGGGTCGTCTACTCCAAGCCCCAAACCACCGGTTGCGACGACGACCCAGAAACCGTCGACCCGGCTTGCGGACAGGAAGTTCGCCGACTCGATCGCCAGACTGACACCGACATCGCCGTCACCACCGCGGGCAACGCCATCTCGGGCAGCGACAACAACTTCCCCGGCGTCGCCGTCGACAACAACGGCAACGTCGTGTTCCAGAGCATGGCCACCAACCTGATCGGCGATGACCTCGACGACGGCGGCTGGGACATCTTCTATTTCAACGGCACGGCCACCACCAAGCTCAGCAACGAATCGCGCGCCAATTTCACCAATCCCGACATCTCGGCCAACGGCGCGCTGATCGTGTACGACGCCAGCGGGACGAACACCGACCTGTTCCGGGCGACACCGGCCGGTGGGCAGATCGCAGCCGCTGCAGGCAACGGCAACGACCAGCACGGACAGATCAGCGACGACGGCACCAAGGTCGTCTTCCAGTCCGACTCGACCGACCTGGTCGCGGGCAGCTCCAACACCATCAACGCCTATGTCTGGGCCGCCTCGGGTATCACCCGGGTCACCAGCCACGGCGATGCGGTGTCCATCACCAACCCGGCCATTTCCGGCGATGGCGCCTTCATCGCCTACGAGCGGGGCGATCAGATCTTCCGCTCGGCTGCGGCCACCAACGGCACGACCATCCAGCTCAGTGCCTACACCGGTCCCGCCGGCATCATCAACTGGCCATCGGTGAACGGCGACGGCAGCAAGGTCGTCTTCGCCCAGAATGTCGGCGGTGGCGCAACCACACCCGATGCCGTCGCCAATGTCGAGGTCATGCTGTGGAGCGCAGCGCCACCCGCACCGGCGTTCTGCAACTTCAGCGACCGGGTGCTCAACGCCGAGTACCAGGCCAAGCGGGGCAGCGACGCGCTCATCGCCCGCCTGTACGCCGCCTTCTTCACTCGTAATCCCGATGCCGGCGGCTTCGCCTTCTGGCGGACCGAGATTGCGGCCAATCGTTGGACCAACGCCCGGGCTGCTGCGTTCTTCGGCGAGAGCGCCGAGTTCAAGGCACGCTACGGCGCCAGCTTGACCAACGCCGAGTTCATCGACCTGCTCTACGGCAACGTGATGTGCCGCCTGCCCGATTCGGGTGGCCGGGCGTTCTGGCTGGGCAAGATGACGACCGACGGCTGGACCCGCGGTCAGGTGGCGCTGTACTTCAGCGACTCGGCCGAGTTCCGGGGACGGGTGAACCACCCGCTCCAGGGCTGATCCGCCCTGACCCTCAGATCGGGAGTGCCTGGGTGCCGAAAACGGTACTCGGGCACTCCCGATGTCGTTTTGACCTCGGATCGGGAGTGGCAGGGTGCCGAAAACGGTACTCCGGCACTCCCGATGCCGGGTTCGGGCTGGGGCTGGGCGGGCTAGAGCACGACGGCTTCGGCGCCCAACAGCACCCGAAGCTCGGGGATCAAGCCGTTGCTGGTGTCGACGCAGTACTCATCGGACAGCTTGACGGCCTGGTTGTCGTTCAGGTGGATGTACACCTGGGCGTCACCCTGATGCTGGAGCAGCACCACTTTCAGCTCTCGGATGAGCTGATCGGACAACTGGTTCGGACGGATCTCGAGCCGTAGTGGCGGGGCGGAACCCAGCAGTTCGGGTTCGAAGACCTCGAGGGCCTGCACCATCAGCTTCGGGGTGTCGTCACGCTTGTCGACCCGACCGCGCACCACGACCACCCGGTCGTCTTCGAGGAGGTGCCCGTAGTCGGCGAAGGTCCGGGGAAAGACCATGGCTTCGGCCGAATGGGTCAGGTCTTCGAGCACGAAGACGCCCATCAGGTCGCCCTTCTTGGTCCACTTTCGCTGCAAGGCGGTGACGACGCCACCCACCGCCACGAAGGCACCGTCCTCGTGGTCTTCCAGCGCGGCGAGGGTGGTCTCGGCCTTGCGCTTCAGCGCCGCCTCGAGGCCCATCAGCGGATGGTCCGACACGTAGAGGCCCAGCATCTCCTTCTCGAACGCAAGGCGTTGCGCCTTCTCGAACTCGTCAGCGGCGATGGTGGGCCGATCGTCGAAACTTGGGGAGTCCCCTCCCGAGCCGCCGCCACCGAAGAGCGTCATGACGCCCATGTCGTGCTCCTTGCGGGACGAGACCGTCTTGTCGATGATCTCCTCGAAGCAGAGCAGCAGCCCCTTGCGGGCATGGCCGAGCGAGTCGAAGGCGCCGGCTTTGATGAGGGACTCGATGGTGCGCTTGTTCAGCACCTGGTAGTCGACACGCTCGCAGAAGTCGAAGAAGCTCTCGAAGGACCCGTTTGCCCGGCGCTCGGCGGTGATGAGGTCGACCAGCGCCTCGCCCACGTTGCGGACCGCTGACAGCCCGAACGCAATGGCGTTGTAGGGCGCCGCTGGGTCCGGGTCGGCAATGGAGGTGAAGTCGCGGTCGGACCGGTTGACGTCGGGGACCAGAACGTGGATGCCCATCTGCCGGCACTCGTTGAGGTAGACCGCAGCCTTCTCCAACGAGCTCTTCACCGAGGTCAGCAGGCAGGCCAGGTACTCGACGGGATAGTTGGCCTTCAGGTACGCCGTCTGGAACGACACCAGGCCGTAGCCATAGGAGTGGCTCTTGTTGAAGGCGTAGTCGGCAAAGCCCTCGATGATGCTGAACAGGTCCTCGCCGAAGGCTGCTCCGTAGCCGGTGCGCTCGCACCCGTCGACGAACTTCTCGCGCTCCTTGGCCATGAGCTCGCGGATCTTCTTGCCCGCGGCCTTCCGCAGATTGTCGGCGTCGGCCAGGGTGAACCCGGCAAACCGCTGACTCATGCGCATCATCTGTTCCTGGTAGATCATGAGGCCATAGGTGTCGCCCAGGATCTCCTCGGCGTCGGCATGGATCGGCACGATCTCTTTGCGGCCGTTCTTGCGGTCGGCATAGTCATTGTGCATGTTGGCCGCCATCGGCCCCGGCCGATAGAGGGCCACCAGGGCGGCAACGTCTTCGAACTCGGTGGGAGCCATCGACCGCATGAGGGTCCGCATGGGCCCGGACTCCAGCTGGAACACCCCGATGCTCTGCCCCGCCCGCAACAGTTCGAAGGTCTTCTCGTCGGTGAGGTCGACCCGGTCGATGTCGACCTCGACGCCGTGCACCTGCTGGATGAGCGCGATGGTGTCGGAGATGACGTCGAGGTTTCGAAGACCCAGGAAGTCCATCTTGAGCAGGCCGAGGTCCTCGACCCCGTGCATCTCGTACTGGGTGACGACCGGCGCTTCCTCGATGGCGAGTCCGGCCTCGGGCTTTCGCTGGATGGGCAGGTACGCGGTGAGCGGTTCCTTGGTGATCACCACCGCGGCAGCGTGGATGCCGTCCTGGCGACGCAGTCCTTCGAGGCCCATGGCCACATCGACCACTTTGGCGACATCGGGTTCACCCTCGACCATGGCCCGGAGCTCGGCCGCCATCTTGTAGCCGTCGCTGTACTTCTCCGATGGTTCGAAGCAGTACTTGAGCGGCGTGTCGCGGCCCATGATGAGCGGTGGCATCGCCTTGGCGACCTTGTCACCGACGATGTAGGGGTACCCGAGGACCCGAGCGGCGTCGCGCACCGCGGCTCGGGCCTTGATCTGGCTGAAGGTCACGATCTGGGCGACGTGGTCACGGCCGTAGCGTTCGGCGGCGTAGCGGATCATCTCATCCCGGTAACGGGAGTCGAAGTCCATGTCGATGTCGGGCATCGAGATGCGCGACGGGTTCAGGAACCGTTCGAACAGCAGGTCGTACTTGATGGGGTCGAGGTCGGTGATCCACAGGGAGTAGGCCACCGCGCAACCGGCGGCAGACCCTCGCCCGGGGCCGACCCGGATGTTGCTGTCACGGGCGTGTTTGATGAGGTCCCAGGTGATGAGGAAGTACGACGAGAACCCCATCGTCTTGATGACGTCGAGCTCGTACACGAGCCGCTCGACGACCGAGTCGTTCAGTTGGGCGCCCCAACGGACCTTCGCTCCCTCCATCGTGAGGTGGAGGAGATAGTCGTCGGCGCCGGCAAAACCTTCGGGGATCGGGAAGTCCGGGAGTTGCGGCTTGCCGAACTCGATCTCGACGTTGCAGCGCTCGGCGATCCAGAGCGAGTTGTCGCACGCCTCGGGCAGCTCGGCCCACTGATGACGCATCTCGGCTGCGGTCTTGAGGTAGTGCTCGTCACCGTGGAACTTGAACCGGTTGGGGTCGCTCATCTGCGAGCCCGTCTGCACACAGAGCAGCGCATCGTGGGCGGCATGATGCTCACGATCGGTGTAGTGCGAGTCGTTGGTCACCAACAACGGCGCCTTGATCTTGCGGGCGAGCTCGATGAGCTGGGGGTTGGTGCGTCCCTGCTCAGGGATTCCGTGATCCTGGATCTCGACGAAGACGTTGTCCCGACCGAAGATGTCCTGGAGCCGGGCCGCCTTCTCCAGGGCAGCTTTCTCGTCACCTCGAAGCAACGACTGGAGCACGTGGCCACCCAGGCAACCGGTGGTGACGATGACACCTTCGGCGTGGGCCTCGAGCACTTCCCAGTCGACCCGGGGCTTGTAGTAGTAGCCCTCCATGTAGGCCCGCGAGGCAAGTTGGATGAGGTTCTTGTAGCCGGTGTTGTTCTCGGCCAGCGCGATCAAGTGGTAGTAGAGCTTCTTGCCGCCGTCGGTATCGCCGCCGGAGTCGTCGATCTTGCCTCGCCGAGACGGTCGCTCGAAACGCGAATCCTCGGCCTGATAGAGCTCACAGCCGATGACCGGGTTGATGCCCTTGCTGCGACACGCCCGGTAGAAGTCGAGTACGCCGTACATGTTGCCGTGATCGGTGATGCCGAGCCCTGGCATTCCATCGGCCGCGGCTTTGGCCACCAGATCGTCGAGACGTGATGCACCGTCGAGCATCGAGTACTCGGTGTGCACATGCAGATGCGTGAACGAGGACCCCACGGCCGACCACGATAGACGGTCGGCACTGCGCCGGGACGGACGCCGCGGACGAACCCGCCCCGGTCCTGGTCCGGCCCTGATCGAGCCCAGATCAGGGACCGATCAGTTGACGCCCGACCGCTGTCGGAACTCGGCGCTCTCGCTGAAACCGATCATCAGATGCCCGCGGTTCAGACCCTGATCGAGCTGACCGACCCAGTACTGGAGGCCGACGGCGTCGGGTTCGCGTCCCATGACATTGCGGTACACGAGTCGCACGAAGTCACCGTTGGTCAACCGGCCATAGGTGTTCTTGAACTCGGGTGACGCCGCGAAGAAGGACGCCACGTCGCCAAGGCCTGATCCTTGCGACATGCGTCCGACCCAATAGGCCAGACCCGCTTGGTCGCTCTCCCGGCGGAAGTACGCCGAGTACAGGCGGCGAACCTGGCCGACCAGCACCCCTTCACCACAGTCGCTTCCGACGTTCGCCGCAGTGGCGACGGGCGACGCAGCCGACGACCGCAACGTTCCCAGGCTGGTGTTGGCCTGGTAGAACTGCACGGTCACCCACATCTGGCCACGGGCGTCGCAGGCGACCGCAACACCGGCGACGGTCAGATTGGGGTCGACGACCAGGTTACGGTGACCATCGGAGCGCATCCAGGCGTCGGTGATCTGACCGGTCCACCAGCCGCGGGCGATGATCTCGGCCCGACCGTCGGAGGAGTGCACCAGACTCTGGCCGGCGGACATGGAGTTCGACCACGCCTGTGAGGCGTTCTCCAGGCCGGCATCGGCCGCCAGCGGCCTGAGCCCCCGAGCCGCCCGCTCCGCATTGAGCTGCTGGAGCAACTGGGCTTCGAGCACCTGCTCGGTGCTCCACGCCGAGACCGGCGACGGCACCAGAGCGGTGACTCCGGCCACAGTGGCGAGGGCCACGAGAGCCAGGAGCGCCTTGCGCATCGACCGGCTCGTACGGTCCCGGAGGTTACTGGATTTGGCCCGAAGGCCCGACTTTGGGAGTACCTGGGTCGGTTGGGTCATAGGAAATCCATCGGCAGTTCACGCCCTTACCATGAGGAAAAGATGGCGGAAGGCGCGGCACCGTGCTTCGCAGGGCCCCACAGCTCCTCGGGGGGCACCGTAGGCGAACCTGCCTATCGCGCCAACCCGTTCCCCTCAATTCGCCGCTGACCTGGGCTTTCCAATCGCGAAATTTGAAGCGTTTGCCACGTCAGGCGTGGCGGACGCGTCACAGAAGGTTGGGAACGAGGGGTTGATGTCAGCCGGCCGGCTTTTGAAATTGGTCCAGGAACTCGGCCATGGCCCACCCGAAGACGATGAGATGGCGCCCTGATGCTCGGTCACACTCGGTGAACAAACCTGCCAATTGGCCCTCGGGGAACCCGGGCTTGAGCGACTCGTAGTCGAACACCAGCAGATCCGAGGTGGTGCGGGCGACCATGGTCCGATCGTCGAAGTCGGCCGCCCCGAACCGCTTGGCCAGGCGGCGACCCCAAGCCCGTTCTTCGCCGTTCGGGCGCTCGTCCGGCCAGGGACGGAGCGATTGCAGGTCCTTGAAGGCATCGAAGGGCCCGAGGTCGACCAGTCGGCTGCTGACGACGACATCCTCGTCGGGGAAGGCCATCCGCGCCTTGTGGAACTGATCATGCATGAGACCACGGAGCGTGGTGGCCCTGGTCTTGCTCCGGCCGACACACGCAACGCCGACGAGGAGCGCCGGCGTGCCTCCGATTCGCTCGAGGGTCGAGAAGACGAACCCTCGCAACTGGCCCTTGTCGAAGGCCTGGCTGACCAGGACCCACTCCTCGGCCTGCTTGGACAGCACGCCGACCCCCCAGTCGGCCCCCGCCGCGCTGAGATCTGCCATGTCGCTCATCTCGGCGTCGGTGAGCGCCGTGCAGTCCTTGGTGATGACCTCGATGGTCACGATTTGGCCCCCTACGTCCCGGAATTCGAACGACCTCGAACCTGATGGGCGGGGCACCTGAGCAGCCCGTATCCGGCTCGACGGCCGGTGACAGTTTTCACTCCAGACCCCTCGGCCGTCAAACCGAAGGCCAGGATCAGAGATACACGCCGCTCGGGCCGCCACCGGGCGGCAGCGCTTGTGACTTCATCTGCTCCAACTGCTGCTTTGCCGCGACCTGCTGGGCGAACAGCGTGGCCTGGATGCCGTGGAAGAGACCTTCGAGCCAACCGACCAGCTGGGCCTGTGCAATTCGCAGCTCGGACTCCGACGGCACCTCACCCTCGTCGAAGGGCATGGCGAGCGCAGTGAGCTCGTCACGGAGATCGGGCGACAACGCCTCGCCGAGCTCGGCCACCGACGTGTCGTAGATCTCGCGAAGCCGATGGCGACCCTTCTCGTCGAGACTGGTGGTGCGCACCTCCTCGAGCAACTGACGAATCATCGACCCGATGCGCATGACCTTGGCCGGCTGAGAAATCGAACCCGGCGGCATTTCCTCGTCCGAGGGGCCGCCATGGACGGTGCGCCGATCGTCGAGAATCTCCGGGTTGATCACTTCGCCACCGGCGGGTTCTGGGTGATCACCCGAGAACGATTCGTTCTCGCTGTTCAGACTGTTCACATCGGCTCCTGTGCTGATCGGGCTAGATCTTCGAATGTCAGATGGTCAACCGTCAAGCGGTCAGACGGTGGCCGTCAACCGGGGCACGTACATCTCGGCCGAGGTCAGTGAGCCGTGCCGGCCAACCAAGACGTAGGGACCGCTGTCGTCGGGGTCGATGAAGGAAATGGGCTCGAAGGGCACCAGGGCCACGTCGCCGAGCCGTCGGCGAACGCCGGCCGACATGGACCGCCCGAACCAGCCTTCGTCGGCGATCTGGTCGATCGAACGGACCCACGCGTGATGGGCGTGCCGTTCGGTCGCCGCGGCCAACAATTCGTCGGCTCCGGCAGCCCCGGCGTGCAGCCAGCGGAACCGTCCCTCCCCCGACAGGCCCGTGACCAGCGACAGCACGTCAGCATCGATGGGCAGTTCACCGTTGCGGCAGTCGACCTGTCCGTGGTCGGCCGTGACCTGCACCTGCGTGCCTGACGGTAGGCGGTGCAGGAGCTGGCCCACCAGCCAGTCGCAGAGCACCAGCTCCGAGTCGTACTCGGCCGCGAGCCCGTACTCGTGGGAGACCTTGTCGATGCCGTCGTAGTAGGTGTAGACGAAGCGCTTGCCTTCGCTCACCAACCGGACGACTTCCTCGATGAGGGTGCCGAGCGTGCGGTACCCCGTGAGCTCGGTGCCCCGGAGGTGCGCCCGGCTGAAGCCCGATGTTCTGAACTCGGCCTTGTTCACCATGCCGATGGACTGGCCGAGGAACGGGGCATACGGCTGCACCACTTCCGGCGGCATGACCCGTCGGGCGTCGGGAATGTCCTTGGTGCCCCAGCGCAGGGTGTTCAACACCTCACCGTCGACCACCATCCGGTAGCCGACGACGCCGTGTTCGGCCGGTTCGAGTCCGGTGGTGAGCGACGTCAGGGCCGTGGCGGTGGTGGACGGGGCAACGGTGGTGATGGGCCCGCCGGTCATGGCCTGCAGGTTCGGTGTGAGATGCCAACGGGCGGTGAGCTGCTCCCAACCAAGGCCGTCGAGCACGATGAGCACCGACGATCGCTGGGTGCTGTTGAGGATCTCGGGAATGACCCGGTTCAACGCATCTTCGGAGTAACGGGGGACGATCGGCAGAGCCGAAGGTAAGGGCACGGAGCGATGATAGGCCAGAAGCGCACTAGGGTTGCACAGGGCACTAGGGTTGCACCCAGTGAAGGTTTCAACTCGCGGTGACTATGCCAGCCGGGCGCTGCTGTCCTTGGCCCTCCATGTGCCGGACGCCGGTCCGACGACGGTGCGCGACATCGCCGAGCGCACCGGACTGCCGCAGCCTTACCTCGAGCAAATTCTTCTGGCCCTCAAAGGCGCCGGGCTCGTCCGGTCCAAACGCGGAGTCGGCGGAGGGTATGTACTGGCCCGAGATCCCAGCGAGATCACGTTGGCGTCGATCATCCGGGCGGTCGACGGCCCCATCACCGTCGGCGATTTCGGCGAGCCCCACACCGATGGTGCGTGCGACCACGAGGGCCAATGCGTGCTGCTGTCCATTTGGGCCGACGTCGGCGGCGAGATGCGTCAACTGCTCGAGCGGTACACCTTGGCCGACATCGCCGGCATGTCCCGCGGCGACCAAGCGTGGCCTGGGTAGCCGACAACGCCAGGCTGCCACCATGGAACTGAAGCAGGCCATCGCGGCCAGACGAATGGTTCGAGCGCTGTCCCCCGAGCCCCTCGGCGCCGGGGTGCTCGATGTCCTCCTCGATCTGGCCCGCCGGGCACCGGCAGCCGGCAACACTGCGGCGGTCAGCTTCCTCGTGCTCGATACCCCCGAATCGGTCGCCGCCTACTGGACGACGACGCTGGCGTCGCCGGACACCTTTCGATGGCAACAGCTCCTCGATGCACCAGCGCTGGTCGTCGTGTGCACCCGCCCCGACGCCTACGCCGAGCGCTACCGAGAACCCGACAAGTCCCGAACCGGGCTCGGCTCGGCCGACTGGCCGGTTCCGTACTGGTGGGTGGACGCCGGCGCCGTCGCACAGAACCTTCTGCTGCTCTGCGTCGATGCCGGCCTGGGTGCCTGCCTGTTCGGGCTCTTCGACCACGAAGCAGCAGTGCGGGACCGTTTCGGCGTTCCGGACGGCCAACGATTGGTCGCCACCATCGCCATCGGCCGCCCGCTGCCCGACCAGCCGGGACGATCAGCCGCGCGGGGCCGCCCTCCCCTCGAACAGATCATCCATCGAGGTTCGTGGAACGCAGCGCCGCCAGAAAGTCGGTGAGGTCGGCCGGCAACGGCGATTCGAACTCGAGGAACTCGCCGGTGGTCGGGTGCTCGAACCCCAAGGCTGCCGCGTGAAGGAACGGACGGGCAAGCCCGAGGCCTTGGCGACCTTTGCCGTATTGCCGGTCACCAAGGACCGGGTGACCGATGCTCTCGAGGTGCACCCGAATCTGATGCGTTCTGCCCGTTTCGAGTCGGCACTCGAGTTGGGTCAATCCGGGATCCGGGAAGGTGTCCAACACCCGGTAGTGGGTCCGAGCCACGCGACCACCGGCGATCACGGCGCGACGCGTCGGATCCCGCAGCGAGCGCCCGATCGGGGCGTCGATCACACCCTCGGCTGACGTGAACACCCCCCAGGCGACCGTCAGGTACCGGCGCAGAACCGAACGATCCCGGAGTTGTCCGGCCAGATGCGCATGCGCCTCCTCGGTGCGGGCGACGAGCAGCAGACCGCTGGTGCCCTTGTCGAGTCGATGCACGATGCCCGGCCTGATCGGATCGCCGCCAACCCCGGCGAGGTCGGGGAATTGATGAAGCAGCCCCTGCACCATGGTGTGGCTGTAGCTGCCGGCGCCAGGGTGCACGACCATGCCCGCTGGTTTGTCGACCACGATGACCGCATCGTCGACATGGACAAGGGGAACCTGGACGGTGGCGTCGGGTTCGACCGCATCGTCGCGTTCGGGCACGACGATCGTGATCGACGAGGACTCGACGAGGCGCTCGGACGGTTTTGCCGGCGATCGGCCGTCGATCAGGACTCCCCCGTTTCCGATGAGCGTGACCGCTTCGCTGCGGCTGATGTCGGCGATCATCGAGACCGCCCGATCGACGCGCTCGCCGGCCAGGGTGGCCGGCACGACTTCGTCATAGCGCCGAGCTTCGGTGGTCATGATGCGGGTTCCTGTTCAGGTTGTTGGGGGCGGAACACGCTCAACGCGATGAGCGACAGGACGCCTCCCACGATGGCCATGTCGGCGATGTTGAAGATGGGCCACCACTGGAAGTCGATGAAATCGATGACCGCTCCGGAGAGGAACCCGTCCTCGGCACGGAACAGGCGATCGGCAAGGTTCCCCACCGCTCCCCCGGCCAAGCCACCGAAGAGCAACGTGATGCGGGGCGACGGATCCTTGACGGCCTGGCGGATCAGGTACACCGACATGGCCAGCGCAAGCACGCCGAACCACGGACCGAGACCCTGACCGGTACTGAACGAGGCACCGCGGTTGAAGTGCAGGTGGAACCGAAGGGTCCACAGCACCTCGATGCAGGACTCTGGCGTGCACGGGCCGGCCGTCAGGCGCGACACCGCCCATTGCTTGGTGACCTGATCCAACGCGACCACAACCGCGGCCATCGCCAGGGCCACGGCCAGACGGAGACGTGGTGATCGATGCAAACAGTCAGACCAAACAGTCAGACTCAGAAGATCGAGGTTTTGGCCGCGACCGTCTTGTCGGCCTGGGGCAGCGCTTCGAGCCGCTCCTGGGGGATGTACTCGCCGCTCGCTACGCAGATGCCGTAGGAGCCGTTGTCGAGTCGGGCCAACGCGGCGTCGATCTCGTCGACGTTCTCACGGGCCTGAGCGGAGAGGGCGAGATCTCGGTCTCGTTCGACGGCCAGGGTGTCGCCTTCGCCGGACTCCTCGTCGAACTGCACGTCGCCGGGCTCACGATCGGCCATCAGCGCAATCGCTTCGGCGGCGAGATGCTCGGCGTTGTGGGTGTACTTGGCTCGTTCTTCGTACAACAGCTTGCGCTGCGCCTCGAGCCATTTCTTGTCGGTCAGATACTTGGGCGGCTTGGTGTCGGCCGCCTTGGCCTGACCGGACGAGGGGCTGAACCAACGCTTGGTGGTGCGCGCCGGGGTCGGCGCGGGAAGGGGATCGGAAGTGGACGATTTCGCCAAAGTGGTCTCGGGGGAGGCTTTCGTATCGGGGGCGGGAGCGACCGCAGGCTTACCGGATTTCTTGGCCGTCACCGGAGCAACCGATTTGGTCGCAGCGGCCGCCTTCTTGGCCGGCGACGCGGCCTTGACCGGCGACGCTGCCTTGGTCGGGGAAGCAGCCTTGGTCGAGGACGACGTAGCCTTGGTCGAAGCGGACACCTTAGCGGCTTCGGACGCCTGAGGCGCTTCGGCCGTCTGAGACTTGCGGCTCGCCGCCGCCTTCTTCGCCACCGGCGCCTCGACACCGGTCGCCTGACGCTTCCCCGGGGCTTTCTTGGTGGCTGCCGCGGACTTGGCGGGCGCGGCGGACTTGGTCGCGCCGGCCGACGATTTCTTCGCTGCCGTGGTGGATGGCTTGGGGTGATCGGATGGCTTGGCTGCTGGTTTCACGATTCGTGGACCGGCTTTCGTATGAACGCGTTGCTGCAGGTCGGGCGCAAGGTCGGCGCATTGTAGACCTGATTCACCGATCGACCAACCCGGGCCCCGAAGTCGGTCGCCGACCACACCGGTAGCCTTGGCGATCATGGCCAACGAGTCTCCCACTGATCGATCTGCCCACTATCCCGAGGTCTCCCCTCGCGCCGACTATCCCGCGATCGAACAGCGGATTCTCGACTTTTGGGCCGAACAGCAGACGTTCGAGAAGTCCGTTGCCAACCGCCCCGACCGCGCCGCCGGCGGCGATGAATACGTCTTCAACGACGGTCCGCCGTTCGCCAACGGGCTTCCGCACTACGGCCATCTGCTCACCGGCTATGTGAAGGACGTCGTTCCTCGGTTCTGGACCATGCGGGGCAAGCGGGTCGAACGGCGCTTCGGATGGGACACCCATGGTCTGCCCGCCGAGATGGAAACCGAGAAGGAACTGGGTGTCTCGGGCCGCAAGGCCATCACCGACTTCGGGATCGAGAACTTCAACGCGGCGTGTCGCTCCTCGGTCATGCGGTACACCGCCGAGTGGGAGAACTACGTGACCCGCCAAGCGCGCTGGGTCGACTTCTCCAACGATTACAAGACCATGGACCTGCCCTACATGGAGTCGGTGATGTGGGCGTTCAAGCAGCTCTACGACAAGGGGCTGGTCTACGAGGCCGACCGGGTCATGCCCTATTCCTGGGGGGCCGAGACCCCGTTGGCAAATTTCGAGATCCGCCTCGACGACGCCACCCGACCCCGCCAGGATCCCGCCTTGACCGTCGGGTTCACCCTGAACCAGACGCTGCGGCCGGGCACCGAAACCCGGGTGCTGGCGTGGACCACCACGCCGTGGACGCTGCCCTCCAACCTGGCCCTCGCCGTCGGTCCCGACATCGACTACGTGCTCCTCGAGCACGGTGCGTTCACCTACGTCCTGGCCGAGGCGGCGCTCGAACGCTACGCCCGAGAGCTGGGCGACGGAGTCGTCGTCGGCGCGCTGAAGGGGTCCGAGCTCGCCGGCCTCACCTATGAACCGCTCTTCCCGTACTTCGCCGACCACGCCAATGCGTTCCGGGTGCTCACTGCGGCCTACGTCGAAACGGGCGATGGCACCGGCGTGGTGCACATCGCCCCCGGTTTCGGTGAGGAGGACCAGAACGTCGGCGAAGCAAACGGCATCGCCCTCGTGGTTCCCGTCGATGACAGCGGCCGTTTCACCGGCGAGGTCACCGACTGGGTCGGCGAGAACGTCTTCGACGCCAACCCGAAGGTCATCGCCCATCTCAAGGAGCAGGGTGTCGTGCTTCGTCACGAGACCTACGACCACAACTACCCCCACTGTTGGCGCACCGATACGCCCATCATCTATCGGGCCATCGGCTCGTGGTACGTCGAGGTCACTGCCTTCCGTGATCGCATGGTCGAACTGAACCAGCAGATCAACTGGATCCCCAGCCACATCCGCGACGGTCAGTTCGGCAAATGGCTCGAGGGCGCTCGCGATTGGTCGATCAGTCGCAACCGCTTCTGGGGTGCCCCCATCCCGGTCTGGAAAAGCGACGACCCGGCGTACCCTCGGATCGACGTGTACGGCAGCCTCGACGAACTCGAGGCCGACTTCGGTGTCCGCCCAACCGACCTGCATCGGCCGTTCATCGACGACCTGGTCCGACCCAACCCTGATGACCCCACCGGGACGTCGATGATGCGCCGCGTCCCCGAGGTCCTCGACTGCTGGTTCGAGTCGGGGTCGATGCCCTACGCGCAACACCATTATCCGTTCGAGAACGTCGAGTACTTCGAGCAACACAACCCGGCCGACTTCATCGTCGAGTACATCGCCCAGACGCGTGGCTGGTTCTACACCATGCACGTGCTCAGCACGGCGTTGTTCGACCGCCCTGCGTTCTCGAACGTCATCTGTCACGGTGTCCTGCTCGACAACGAGGGTCAGAAGCTCTCCAAGAAGCTGCGCAACTATCCCGACCCGGTCGACGTGTTCGAAAGCGTCGGCTCCGACGCCATGCGGTGGTACCTCATCAGCTCGCCCATCCTGCGCGGCCTCGACACCCGCATCGAGAAGGATGATTCGGGCATCCGCGACGTCGTCCGTCAGACGCTCAACCCCATCTGGAACGCCTACTCGTTCTTCACCCTGTACGCGAACGCCGAGGGGTACGCCGCCACCGAGCGGACCGACTCGGAGAATCTGCTCGACCGCTACATCCTGGCCAAGACCAACGAGCTCATCGTCGTCACCACCGCGCAACTGGAGGCCTACGACCTGGCCGGCGCCTGCGCGTCGGTCCAGACCTACCTCGATGCCCTCACCAATTGGTACATCCGACGCTCACGCGAGCGTTTCTGGAACACCGACCCCGATGCCGAATTGGACGTCGATGCGCTCGACACACTGTTCACCGTCCTCAGGACACTTTCCAAGATCCTGGCCCCGCTCCTGCCGTTGATCGCCGACGAGATCTGGCTCGGCCTGAACGGCGGCGAAGGCTCCGTCCACCTCGAGGACTGGCCGACCTCGGACACCGTTCCTGCCGACCCCGAGCTCGTGATCGCCATGGACCGGCTCCGCGACGCCGCCTCGGCTGCCCTGTCGCTTCGGGAGGACCGCAACCTCCGAGTGCGCCTGCCATTGGCCAAGGCCATCGTGGCCGGTGCCGGCTCCGAGGCGATCGCGCCGTTCGCGGACCTGCTCGCCGACGAGATCAACGTCAAGGCGATCGAGTTCGACGACCAGGTACAGCACTACGGAGTGTTCCGGCTCCAACCCAACAGCAGGGTGCTCGGACCGAAGTTGGGCTCCGAGGTCCAGACCCTCATCAAGGCGGCCAAGTCCGGCGACTGGTCGGCGAACGACGACGGCACCGTCACGGTGGCGGGACGCGTTCTCGAGGTTGGCGAGTTCACCCTCGCCCTCGATCCCATCGAAGGCGTGGCCGCCGCTGCGCTACGGGGCAACGACGCGCTCGTCGTTCTCGACGTCGAGGTGACCCCGGAACTCGAAGCCGAAGGACGTGCGCGTGACATGGTTCGGGCCATCCAACAGATGCGCAAGGACGCCGACTTCCACCCCACCGACCGCATTCGACTGGCCCACGGCGAGTTGCCGGCGGGGGTAGCGCTCCATCTGGGATGGGTGGCCCGAGAAGTCCTGGCGATCGAGGTCGTGGCCGATCCGTCGGTCACTGCGGCCAGCGCCTACCTGGTCGACGGGCAGCCCCTCTTGGTGGAGGTCAGCCGATTGGGCTGACCGCTCTGCTGTGCCGGTCGGCGGGCGCTACTTCCGCCGGCCGAACCAGCCGCCACTGCGGCGGTCAGCATCGGGGTCGCCCTCGAGGAAACGATCGAGCGCGTCGTCATCAGCCCCGATGCCCTCGCTGGTTGCCCGGCGTAGCTGGTCGAGGAATGGGTCTTGCACCGCGGGCGGCGGTGGGTTCGTTCCGGAGGCTGCCATCGCCGTGGCCACTGCGGAGGAGAGGGGTACCCCCAACACGGGAGCGGGCGCGTCCTTGGCGTCGGGCACCGAGTCGGCCCAGGTCGGGCGCCCGACCGGCTTCGGCGCCGCCGAGGGATCACGATCGCCATCGGCGAACGGGTCCTCGTCGAACGAGGTCGTGCCGGCCCGGTTGTCGAAATCGGTGTTCTCGAAACCTGTGCTGTCGAAACCTGTTGCTGTTCGAAGCCGGTGTTGTCAGGACCCGCACCGTCGAATGCGAGGATGCCGGCATCTTCGGCGACCTGATCGGTGAACGCACCGAAGTCGGAGGGTCGGACGTCGGACTCGGGACGGATCTCGGCCACGCGCACCGCAGAGACTTCCTGGGTTGCCAGGTCGGGGTCGGCGAACACGGGAGCGGCCAGGAAGGAGTCGGCGGACGGATCGAGCACGAACTCGTCGACGGCCGGCTCCCGGAGGTCGTCGACGAACGCCGATTCGTGTGCCGACCCGGCGGGGACATCGGCGGCGGAACGCTCGGTCGCCAACTCGTCCAGTAGCGGCGCGGTCAATCGGACCTCGCTGCTGCCAATGCTCTCCATCGATACTTCCGGAATGGATGCCAGGCCTGGGCCGTCGGCGCGCAGCCGCTGCGGCTCGTCGATCACCGCGGAGATCTCGGCGACCACCGAGCGGACTGCTTCGCGGCGCACATCGAGATGCCGCTCGAGCAGTTCGACGTCCTCGACCAGCATCGCCCGGATTCCCTGCAGGTCCTCGATCTGGCTGAGCAACTCGGCCCGCTCGGCTCCTTCGGTCTGGGTGAGTTCGGCCTCGATCGCCTGGCGCCGAGCCTCGGCCGCGGCCTTGATCTCGCCCAGCATCTCGTTGCGTTCGGCATCGACGTCGGCGAGAAGTTCGGCTCGGCGGGCGTGGATGTCGGCGTCGAGTTGTGCGGCCTCGGCCCGTGCTGCTGCCAGCGTCTGCTCGGCCTCGGTTGCAGCGCTGCCGGTGATACGGGCGGCGTCGTCGTTCGCTCTGCGCACGGTCTCGTCGGCCGTGCGCTGGGCCAGCAACAAGGTGTTGCGCAGGGTTTCGTCGAAGTCGACGGGTGTGGCGGGCAGCGGTGCAGCGGCGGGTGGTGCGATCGGAGCCAGATCGGCCTCGCGTCCTCCGTGCTCGATCAGTCGGGCCTCGGCTGATGCAGCACGGGTCTCGGCCTCGGCCAAGCGGTTCTGCAAGGCCTCGATCTCATCGGCCAACGGAGCGAGGTTCTCGAGCACCCGGTCGACCTGCTGTTTGCTGTAGCCCCGCAGTTCCTCTTCGAAACGGATCTCGGGAATTCGCCTCAGCAGACGAAGTTTGTCGCTTTGCAAAGCCATGGTCGAAGACTAACGCAGCCCACTGCACCAACGGTGCATGGTCACTCGGTCGCCGGCAGGCTTGGCCGGCCGCGAAACCGATGATCAGCGGGCAGGGTCAGCTGGAACGATCAGCGTGCGAAGCCGCGCTCTTCGATGCGTCGGCGGTCCTCGTCGGAGACCTCGACCGACTTGGGCGTCAGTAGGAAGACCTGCGATGCAATCTTTTCCATACTGCCGCTCATCGAGTAGCAGACGCCGCTGGCAAAATCGATGAGCCGACGGGCCAGTTCGCGGTCGAGGCCCTGCAAGTTCATGATCACCGGGGTGGAATGCTTGAACTCGTCAGCGATGAGCTTGGCGTCGCCGAACGACTCGGGCGCCAGCGTGACTGGCTTGGTACGGCGCATGGGAACTGCCCTCACAACTGGCGTGTCGTTGAACAGCGAACCGGACGATTCGCGATTGTGCCGGCGCTCCTCGGCGATGAGGTCCACGACCGCCGGCTCACGCCGAACGTGGTTGTCGAAGCGACCTTCGGAGGCCGGACGATCGGGGCGCTCGGCATTGGATCGCAGGGAATCGGATCGGCTGGTGTCGTAGCGAAGCGAACCCGCGTCATGCCTGCTGGCCGGCGTGAAGTCGTCATCGACGGGACGCAACGGACGGACCGCTCCGACCGCGCTGGGTTCATCGTGGTCGCGGCCGTGGTTGTCCCGGCCGAAGGCGTCGCGTCCGAAGCTGTCTCGGCCATGGCCGTCCCGGATGCCCTCGCCCGACCGGCCGCTCGGGGTCCGGCGCACGGTGTCCTCGTTGCGGCGATCGTCGCCTTCGTCGAGGAAGTATCCGTCGTCGTACTCCTCATCGGGGCCGAGTCCGAGATACACCATCACGTTGCGAAACACGGTCATGGGCGCTCCTGGCTAACTGTGTTCGATCGAAGGGTGGAGACGTACTGGGTGAAGAGAAGATTCGTGAAGAGAAGATTCGTGAAGAGAAGATTCGTGGAGAGAGGCTGCATCATGGTCTCGTCGAGGTGATCCGTCGGCTTACTGTGGTGACCTGGCCCACCAGCATGCCAGATGATCGGGCGACGCGCGCGTATCGTCACAGGGGCATCGCTCCCGGTGGCCGCGGTCCGAACAGACGGGTGCCGACGCGAACCATGGTCGAGCCCTCGGCCACCGCGGCAGCGACGTCGCCGCTCATACCCATCGAGCACTCGACCAGCCCGAGCCGGTCAGCCAATGACCGGAGCTCGGCAAAGGCAGGGCGGGGATCGGAGCCATCGGTCGGACCCACCGTCATGAGCCCCCGGACGTCGAGTCCGAGTCCGCGGGCCGAGTCGACGAGCGTCGCCGTATCCAGCGGACGACACCCCGACTTCTGTTCTTCCGCCGTGGTATTCACCTGGATGAGCACGGACGCTCCTGGTGCCCGTTTGGAGATCTCCTGGGCCAGGTCGGCCCGATCGACCGTCTGCCAGAGCGAGACCAGCGACGCGATGCGTTTCACCTTGTTCCGCTGCAATCCGCCGATGAAGTGCCAGCGAGGAGTACCAGCGCTCGACGCAAGCAGCTTCGCCACCGCAGGCGCTTTGGCCTCGAGTTCCTGACCGTAGTTCTCGCCCAGATCGAGCAGCCCCACCAGGACCGCAAGCGCGGCGGCTTCGGGAGGGAAGGTCTTGGTCACCGCAACGATCTGCACTCGTTCGGGCGATCCGCCGGCGTCGACGATCTCGGCGCGAAGCAGTCGCCACCGTTCCTGCAGCTCCTCGGCAGTCAACGAGAACGTCATCGGAGGCGCCCGACCGACTCGGGCGCCAACGGCTGGACCGGCTCCAACCATGCGACCGTCGTCAGACGGCCCTTGTCACCCCGGACACGATGGCTGAAGTAGCGAGCGTCGCTGGTGCACGGCGGCCGGTCCGGTGCCGGCCAACCTGCTCGATCACAGGCCACCGCGACGAGCGCAGGAAGGTCGAGCGCCCGTGCCCCGTCGGCAGTTGACCCTACGACCGACGATCCGAACGCCCCGACGATTGCATCGAGCTCGGGGCCGAACTCGTAGGCCGAGGGGCCGATGCATGGCCCGAGCAACGCGCACACGGGGGTCGCTCCTCCAGCGGCCAGGCGTTGGGCTGCGACCTCGACGATGCCGCCAAGGGCGCCTCGCCATCCGGCGTGGACCACGGCTACTCCCGTGGTGCCGACGAGAACCAGCGGCGCACAGTCGGCGGTGGTGACGGCGACGGGAACCAGCGGAGCGAAGGTGCATGCGCCGTCGGCCTCGACCCCCGAGGCCTCGCCGGCGCAAGCCACCGAGACGACACTGGTGCCATGCACCTGACGCAAGGTGGTCCAGGGCGCCCCGGTCAGCGCGATCCGTCGCTGCTGGACGTCGGGCTCGGGATCGAGCACGGAGAAACTGCCCGCCGCGGCGTCGGTGGAACGCACCTGACAGATCCACGAGCCGGTCTCGATGGTCCACGAGTGGGTGTCGAGTGACATGGCCGTGGCGGTTCGGCGCTTACTTGAGGAAGGACGGCACGTCGAAATCGTCGTCGTCGGGATCGTCGTCGTCGGAGGCGAACAGGTCGACGCTGCCGCTTTGGTCGTCATCGTCGTCGAGCAGGTCCGAAAGCGGATCGGACCGCTTCACACTCTTCAGCGGCGTCGGCCGAGCCGACTCCGACGCGTCGAAACGATCGAACCCGGCGGCGATGACGGTGACTCGAATCTCGTCGACCATGTCCTCGTCGACCACGGTGCCGAAGATGATGTTGGCGTCGGGATGGGCCACATCGTGGATGATCTCGGCGGCCTCGTTGACCTCGAACAGGCCCAGGTCACTGGAACCGGCCACCGAGAGCAGGATGCCTCGGGCTCCTTCGATGGAGGACTCGAGCAGGGGGCTGGCAATGGCGGCTCGTGCCGCGGCGAGTGCGCGGCCCTCACCCTTCGCCTGACCGATCCCCATGAGCGCGCTGCCTGCGTCGTGCATGATCATGCGGACGTCGGCGAAGTCGGTGTTGATGAGCCCGGGCGTGGTGATGAGGTCGGTGATGCCGGAAACGCCGGAGAGCAGGATCTCGTCGGCCATGCGGAACGCATTGACCATGGTGGTCTTCTCGTCGGCAATCGACAGGAGGCGATCGTTGGGGATGACGATCTGCGTGTCGACCTTCTCTCGTAGGCGGGAGATGCCGGTTTCGGCTTGGGAGGCCCGACGTCGGCCCTCGAACCCGAAGGGTCGGGTGACCACCGCGATGGTCAGCGCACCCCGGCTCTTGGCCAGTTCGGCGATGACCGGCGCTGCGCCGGTGCCGGTTCCGCCACCTTCGCCGACGGTGATGAAGACCATGTCCGCGCCATCGAGTGCGGAGGCGATCTCGTCGGCATGATCTTCGGCCGCCTGCTGGCCGATGGCGGGATCGCTTCCCGCCCCAAGTCCCCGCGTGAGTTCTCGACCGATGTGGATCTTGGTCTCGGCGTCGTTCATCAGCAACGCCTGGGCGTCGGTGTTCACCGAGATGAACTCGACGCCTCGCAGCCCCGCGTCGATCATCCGATTGACGGCGTTGCAACCGCCCCCGCCAACGCCGACCACCTTGATTACCGCTACGTAGTTTTGGGTGCTCATTGACGGCTTTCTACGAAAAGATGTACCAACGTTGGTGACTCTGACTCCACGCTAGGTGCATTCTGCCAGATCGACCACGGTCGCCCGCGGATCACCGTTCGCGTTCATCCTGGTGACGGCGGGCGCGGAGGGTACACGGACGTCGATTTCGGCCAGGCAACGCAGGTCGACTCTGGCCATCACCGTCTCGAGGCTGAGAAGCTTTGCGTCGAGCGCGGTGTCATCGCCGAGCAAGGCTCGGCCGCCGATGGCAAGGGTCACACTCAAGGCTCCGTCCCGCCATTCGACCGACGTGATCTGCGCCGCGATCTGCGGCGTGAGCTGGGAAAACAACCGCAGAACCGAGTGGGTCTCGGGCGGCGCGGGCTGGCCCAACACGCCGTCTGCGGTGAGGCCCGTGACCGGGAGGAACTCGGGCGGCGAGGTAGCCACGACCCCGAGCTGCCGGGCGGCGCCATCGACCAGGGAGAACCCACCGGCGGCAGGAATGGCCGCCACCGCCACCCGTTCGGTGACCGTCACGGTGACGGTTCCGTTCGCCGATCGGGTGAGTGTCGCCGACTCGACCCAGGGCAGTTGACCTATCCGCTCGACCGCACCGGCGACATCGACATCGAGCAGCGGGTGACCGATCGGGATCGCACTGGCCGCCGCGACTTCCTCGTGGCTTGTGTTGACGGCACCGACCACGATGATCTCGTCGACGTCGAGCAACGAGCTGTTCACGATCACGATGCCGACGAGCGCGGCGAGCGTCACGACGCAAAGGGCGGTCAATACTCGCAGGCGACGACGTCCTTCGTCACGAGCGACCGCGACGCGGCGAGCCGCGAGCTTGGGCTCCACCCGACTCGAGGTCATCGAGCAACCTCCGATTGATCGTCATCGGTGATCTGATCGAAGCCGATCAGGCGGTTCTCCGACCGGAGGGCGATGCCGTACTGCTCCAACACCGCTCGCTGCACGTGACGGAGCACCCGATGGACGTCGTCGGCCGAACCATCGGCGTCGGCCTGGATGAAGTTTGCGTGCTTGGTCGAGACGGCTGCGGTCCCGATGCGGAATCCCTTGAGACCGGCCTCGTCGATCAGGCGTCCTGCGGACACGCCGTCGGGATTGGCGAAGACGCTGCCCGCGTTGGAGCCTCCGGGCTGATGCTCGCGACGCCAGCGGACGATCTCGGTGAGCACGGCTTCGGAGGCCGTGCGATCGCCGGGTGCAAGCGCAAGTTCGGCGTAGAGCACGAGGTCGTCCGGACCGAGCGCGGAATGGCGATAGCCGAACGCCAGGTCCGAGGCCGTCCACTCGGTCGGCCCGCCGGCCCGTAGGTTGAAGACGCTGCATCGAGTCAACGAGGTTGCCATGTCCGAGCCATGACCGCCGGCGTTCATGCACACCGCGCCGCCGACCGAGCCGGGCACTCCGACGGCCCACTCGAACCCGGCGAGACCCGCTCGAACCGTCGCCCGGGCGGCAACCGGGAGCAGCGTCGCCGCGCCCAGGCGAACAGGGATCAGACCTGCGCCGGTCCCAGCCTCGTCGACCACCGCCTCGCCGATCGAGATCTCCGCGAAGGAGTCGGAGAGGTGGAGCGCCAAGCCGTCGAAGCCTCGGTCTGCCACCAACAGGTTCGACCCGTTGCCGACCACCAGCACTGCCAGATCGCCTTCCGCAACAATCGTGCGGACCGACTCGAGCTCGGCGACCGCGGTCACCGACAGGAAGCCGGCTGCAGGACCACCGACGCGATAGGTGGTGAACGGCGCCAGAGACCAGTCACGTCTCATCGCCAACCCGAGCCGGTCGAGCCGCTCCAGGCCACGGTTCGTGGCTGCAGACCACTGCCCGCCCGCGGAGGCCGACCTCATACGGCGCCTGCGTCGCGAGCGGCGAGCAACGGCAGCAGCTGACCGGGAAGATGCGTGAGGTCGCCGGCCCCGAGGGTGATGCAGAGATCACCCGGGCGAAGCTCGGCGGCCAGAACCCGGAGGACCTCGTCGAGCGATTCGATGTACCGGACGTCAGCCTCGGGATGATGCCGAAGCACCTCCTCGGCGATGAGGTGACCACCGATGCCCTCACGCGGTGTCTCACCTGCGCTGTACAGGCCGGTGACCACGAGCACGTCTGCATCGACGAACGAGTCGCCGAACGTCGACCACAGCTGCTCGGTGCGGCTGTAGCGGTGCGGTTGGAAAACGGCGACCAGCCGCTGCGGGTTGAGGCTCCTCGCCGCATCGAGAGCCGACGCGACCTCGGTCGGCAAGTGCGCGTAGTCATCGACGAGTCGAACTCCGTCAGCGGTGCCGCGATCTTCGAAGCGACGCCCCACTCCCCCGAACCGCCCGAGGGCTTCGGCGACTGCCGCAGGGTCGGCGCCCAGTGCGACGGCCATGGCGAACGCCGCCGTGGCGTTCCGGGCATTGTGCATGCCGGGTTGACGCAGCCGGATGGCGTAGCGGCCGTCCTCGGTCGCGATGGTGAACGCGATGCCGACCGGGGTCGGCAAGGGGTCGGCGATTCGATAGTCGGCCTCGGGGAGGGTGCCATAGGTGATGACGGGGTGATCTCCCACCGAGGCGGCGAGCCGAGCGGCGCCGGGGTCGTCGAGACAGACCACCGACGGGCCGTTGCATTGCTGCACGAACCGCACGAACGCCTGCTCGAGCGCAGCGAATCCACCGTAGTGCTCGAGGTGGTCGGGTTCGACGTTGGTGACGATGACGGCCGCGGAGACCAGCTCGACGAAGGTGCCGTCACTCTCGTCGGCCTCGACGACCAGCACATCGCCCAAGCCGACGGCGGCGCCCCTTCCGAGGTCGGTCAGATCCCCTCCGACGATGTACGCAGGATCGAGACCGGCACCGATGAGGCACGCGGCGAGCATGGCACTCGTCGTGGTCTTGCCGTGGGTGCCCGCAACCGAGACCGTGCGCCACTGGGCGGTGATGGCGGTCAGGAGCTCGGCCCGCCGGAGCACGGGCAGGCCGGCCTCGACCGCAGCGACGACCTCGGGGTTGGTGGCCGGGATCGCACTCGAGATGGCCACGATCTCGGCATCGCCGAGATGGCCGGCGTCGTGGCCGACATGCATGGCGAGCCCGCGCTCCGCAAGCCGCTTGAGCGGGACCGACGCCGTGAGGTCCGAGCCCGACACCTGATGACCGGTTCCTGCGAGGATCTCGGCAATGGCACTGATGCCCGAGCCACCGACCCCAACGAGATGGATGCGACGCGGGTGACCGAGGTCGAGCGGGACCGCGATCGGCTCTCGATCCCCGGTCACGGCGACACTCCCAGACCTGCCGCTCCGAGCAGGAGCTCGGCCACTCGTTCGGCGGCATCGGGCCGGCCGACCGAGGCGGCCGCGGCCGCCATGCGGGCCCGAATCCCCTCGTCGAGCAGCGGGGCGAGCGCGCCGTCGAGCGACTGCGCGGAGAGTTCGGCGTCCGGGAGGAGGACGGCCCCGCCCGCAGCCACCAACTCGGCCGTGTTCGCCGTCTGGTGATCTCTGGGTGCGCCCGGCAGCGGGACAAGGATCGACGGCAGACCGGCGACGGCCAGTTCGGCCGTGGTCGATGCCCCCGCGCGACAGACCGCGACATCCGCGGCAGCGAGCAGTTCAGGCATCCGGTTCTCGTACTCCACCGTGATGTAGATAAGCCCACCGGCGTCCACCGTCGGCGGATGGTCCTTGAACTCGGAGTAGTCACGCCGGCCCGTCACGTGGTAGAGCGCAACATCGTCGCGGTCGGACCACTGTTCGGCCAGCGCCCGAACCGCACGGTTGACGCTCCGAGCTCCGAGTGATCCCGACCAGACGGCGACCGCGGTCCGGTCAGAAGGCAGCCCGAGTGTCGCCTTGGCCGGGCCGGGCGCCATCCTGCGGACCGCATCGACGACCGATGGACGGATGGGATTTCCGGTCAGGACGCCGTTGGGCAGATCGACGTCGGGATAGGGAAGCGCACACACCTTGGCAAAGCGGCCGATGAGGCGATTCACCGCGCTGGCTCGGGCGTTCTGCTCGGTGACCACCACGGGCACCCTGGCCAGAACAGCGGCGACCGAGAACGGTGCGGCCGCGTACCCGCCGAGACAGAGCACCGCGGCCGGTCGCCGGAGCCGCAGAATCCGGCGTGCGTCGGCGAAGCCGGCGACCAAGGCGCTCGCCGCTCCCAGGTTGGCCAACAGTGCCGCCGGCCGCATACTGCGGGCGAAGCCGCGGCCGGGCAGGAGGTCGATGGTGAAGCCCGCTTCGGTGACCAGGGTTCCCTCGTTGCCTCGGGCACCGCCGACGAAATGGATCTTGGACCGGGGGAAGCCGAGGCCGACAAGTGCCTGGGCAACGGCGATCCCCGGGTTCGTGTGTCCCGCGGTTCCACCGCCGGTGATCACAATCCCCGAGGCTGCGGTGTCGCCGGTCATGGTCGTGCGTCAGCCGCGCTCGACTTGCCGAAGACCTCGGCGTTGGCCGCACTACCGCTCCGCGCAATCGACACCAGGACGCCTGCGGCCCCGAGGGTCATGATGAGGCTGGATCCGCCGGCCGATACGAACGGCAGTGGCTCGCCGGTGATGGGCATCAGGCCCATCGCCATCCCGATGTTGAGGAACGCCTGGAAGATCAGCCAGGCCGTGATGCCGGCGGCCAACAAGGTGCCGAATCGATCGGCCGCATGGAGCGACGTGCGCACGCCCAAGTAGCCGAGAAGCAGGAAGGCCACGATGAGCGCGCCGGCACCGATCAGTCCGACCTCCTCGGCCACGATGGCAAAGATGAAGTCGGAATGGGCCTCGGGTAGGAAACCCCACTTGCTCCGAGAGTTTCCCAGTCCGACGCCCAACAGGCCACCCGACGCGATGCCCACCTGACTCTGAATGGTCTGCAGTCCGCTACCGAGCGGGTCCGCCCAGGGATCGACGAACGCGAACAGGCGGGCTCGTCGATAGGGCTCGAGGTACGCGGCGAAGGCGGCGAGCAGAACCCCGACCGACGCCCAACCGGCCAGGCTCGAGACCCGGGCGCCGGCAATGAACAGCATCAGGAGCGCAACCGAGCCCAGGATGACCGAGGTTCCCAACTTGGGCTGCAGGATCAACAGGACGGCCAACGCCCCGACGACCACGATGACGGGACGAACGGTGAGGTCGGGACGGTCCATCCGCGCGCTGCGCCTGCTGAGAAGATCGGCGATGTACACCACCATCACGAACTTCGCGACCTCCGACGGCTGGAACACGGCGGGGCCTACTCCCAGCCATCGGTTGGATCCATTCACGTTGTGGCCGAGGCCCGGAATGAGCACGGCAACCAACATCACGAACGTGAGCCCGAGCAACGGGGTCGCGAAACGTCGGAACTGTCGATAGTCGAGTCGGCTGGACACCACGAAGGCGATCGCCCCGAGGATGGCCCACATTGCCTGCCGCTTGAACTGGTAGAACGGCGTCGAGTCCAGGGTGTGGACGCTGGTCGCCGAAGAGGCCGAGAGCACCATGACCAGTCCGAACATGGTCAGGACGAGGAACAGCAGACTCAGCTCCGTGGCCAGACGCTGACCGTCTGTCGTGGTGGCGATCGACGGCGCCGACCGCCGCGCCCGCACGGGCTGCCGCCGGGTCGGCACCCCGGTCGTTCGGCGAGCCGCTGATCGGCGAGGCGGCGTGCGGCGAGGCGGTGCTGATCGGCTGCCAGATGTTGTCCGAGTGCGAGATGTCATGCGAACCTCCGGGTCACGATCCCGATGAAGTCACGACCACGTTCGCCGTAGTTGGCGTACCAGTCGTAGCTCGTGCAGGCGGGCGACAACAGGACCGTGTCGCCGGGTTTGGCAAGGGATGCGGCCAACTCGACGGCTTCTTCCATCGAGTGCGCCGTTCGAATTTCTGTCACCGAGGTTGCAGCGAAGACCGCCGCGACCTCGTCGGCAGCAGACCCGGTGGCCACCACGGCCCGGACGGGCGGCACGCCCTGAGCCAGGCTGGTGAGCTCGAGCCCTTTGTTCTTGCCGCCGGCAATGAGGACCACCGAATCGAAGCCGCCGATGGCGGCGAGCGTTGCGTGCGGCACGGTCGCCTTGGAGTCGTTGTACCAGGCCACACCGTTCCACTCGCCGACGAACTGCACCCGGTGTTCGAAGCCGTTGAACGCGATGAGCGCAGCGACGACTCCGTCGATCGTGGCTCCGGCCGCGGTCGCCGTGGCCGCAACCGCAAGCGCATTTGCCAGGTCGTGCGGGCGGCGACGCGCCAGTTGATCGATCTTGACGAACGGGCCGTCGGGTCCCATCAGCCAACCATGCTGGTCGACGCGCCAGTCGCCATGATCGAGTCCGAACGTCATGGATCGAGGGGAGTCGGGGAGGTGGGCCAGCACCGTCGCGTCGTCGCGGTTGCCGATGGCCACGCCATCGGCGGGCAGGTGGGCCCAGATGGAGGCCTTCGCTGCCTCGTACTCGGCAAGGTCACGGTGGGCATCGAGGTGATCAGGCGCGAAGTTGAGCCAGGTGGCAACCCTCGGAGCGAAATGACCGCTGTGCAGCAGCCGGAACGACGACGCCTCGACCACGAAGACCTCGATCGCCGGGTCGTCGATCGCCTGGACCAAGGGGGTCTCGGTGTTCCCGACGGCCGCCGCCCGAATGCCCGAGCGTTCCAAGGCGTCAGCGACCAGCAGCGTCACCGTGGTCTTGCCGTTGGTCCCGGTGATGGACACGATCGGCCGGTTGTCCCAGAGCGCGGCCAGATCGAACTCGCTGCGGATCGGGGTCTGCGCGGCTGCAGCCGCGGCGAAGACCGGGTGGCTCGCGGGAAGGCCGGGGCTCGGTAGGACGACCGAAGCAGTTGCGACGAGTGCGCTCAACGCTGCCGGAGTCGGGCCGACGATCAACGCGATGCCGGCGGCCCTCGCCACCTCGAGCGCCGACTCGCTCGGCCGGTCATCGACGACGACAGGTGAGAAGCCGCGTCGCAGCAACGCCGCAACCACCGCCTGTCCGGTGATGCCGTATCCGACGACCAAGGGGATGGCCAGATCGGGATCAGTGGTCGAACGTTCGGTCATTGCACCAGCTCCACGTTGTTGACCCAGTCGGCGTAGAACAGTCCGAGCCCGAGCGCAGTGAGCGCACCGGCGATGAGCCAGAAGCGGATGATGACCTTGGTCTCGCGCCAGCCCAACAGCTCGAAGTGATGGTGGATCGGCGCCATCCGGAACAGGCGCTTGCCCCCCGATGCCTTGAACCAGCCGACCTGGAGCATGACCGAGATCGTCTCGGTTACATAGATGCCACCCAGGATGGGGAGGAGCAGATGGGTGTTGGTGAGCAGGGCCAACGACGCCAGGCCCGTGCCGATGGCGAGCGAACCGGTGTCGCCCATGAAGATCTCGGCCGGAGCGGCGTTGAACCACAGGAAGCCGGCGAGCGCTCCGATCATGGCAACGGCAACGACGGCAAGGTCGAGGGCGTGGGGCACGTCGTAGATGAACCCATTGGCTGCGTTCGTCTGTCGAAAGATCCAGAAACCGATCACGAGGTACGCCGCAAAGCTGAAGATTCCGGTGCCGGCGGCCAAACCGTCGAGGCCGTCGGTCAGGTTCACCCCGTTGGACATGGCCAGGATGATGAGGACCGCCCAAACGGTCCAACCGGCCGGACCGAGGTCGATGCCCGGCGAAGACCATCGGGTGAACGAGATCTGCGTGTGCACGGGGGTGGCGTTCAGCGCAACGACGGAGAAACCGATGGCCACCGCCAACAGGCCCGCCATCTTCATGCGCTTGTTCAAGCCCAGGTTCCGCTCGCGGCTGACCTTGACCCAGTCATCGAGGAATCCGACCAAGCCTCCGCCGCAGATCGTGGCCATGGCGAGCAGACCGCTGCGGGTCACGACCCCGCCGCCGAAGAAGTCGGAGAGCAGATACCCGCCCAGCGCGCCGAACACGATGGCGATGCCGCCCATCGTCGGTGTACCCGCCTTGGTCATGTGACCCTGCGGGCCGTCCTCCCGAATGGGTTGGCCGATTCGCTGGCGCGTCAGCACGTCGATCAGAACTCGCGTCCCGACTGCGGCGAACAGGAACGAAAGGGCGGCCGCCACGAGCAGTCGGATCATGCGCCACCGCCGGTGGCCATGCGATCGAGCCACGCGCGAAGCGGTGGGATGGCCGCCTCCCGATCGTCGAATGCAACGACCGCGTCGCCGATGACCTGTTCGGTTTCGTGACCCTTGCCGGCGATGATGACGACGTCACCGGGCTGGGCCATTGCCACTGCTTTGCCGATGGCGAGGCTCCTGTCGGGTTCGACGAAGAGATCGCCAGGGCGATCTTCCTCGGGGATTCCGGCGAGGACCTCCTCGATGATGACTGCCGGGTCCTCACTCCGAGGGTTGTCGTTGGTGATGATCACCACGTCGGCACCGTCGACCGCGGCACGACCCATGGGTCCCCGCTTGGCCCGATCGCGATCGCCGCCACAACCGAAGACCAGCAGCAGACGGGCATCGGACCGCTCGAGCGATTCCCGACCGGCGGCGAGAACGGCCGTCAGCGCGTCGGGGGTGTGGGCGTAGTCGACGGCCACTTGGAACGGCTGCCCGATGTTGACCAACTCGAAACGGCCGCGGGCGGCTCGGCAGCGCAGAGGGCGTCGGCGATGTCGATGGGGTCACAACCGACGGCCTCGGCCGCGGTCGCGGCGCCCAGTGCATTCGACACGTTGTAGCGCCCCGCCAGGTGGAGCGCGACCGGCAGGCCCCGCCAGGTGAACGTGGCCACCGGGCCGTCGAGATGCAGGTCAGCAGCGTCAGCGATCGAAACGCGAATCACCCGGACCGGTTGCCTGCCCTCGACCTGCATCGCCTCGACGTCGTCGGCCAACCGCTGCCCGTACGGGTCATCGACGTTGATGACCGCCAGGTCGGTGAACGCCGGGGTGAACAGACGCGCCTTGGCCCGGAAGTACTGCTCCATGTCGCCATGATGGTCGAGATGGTCGTGCCCGAGATTGGTGAAGATCACCACGCGGAATCGGGTTCCGTCCACCCGACGCAGGTCGAGCGCGTGTGAGGACACCTCCATCGCAACATGACGAACCCCGCGGGCCACCGCATCGGCCAATCGCTCCTGGAGTTCCGGGCCCTCCGGGGTCGTGCGCGCCCCGGTGAGCGTGCCGTGGGTCTCGACCCGGCTGCCGTCGCGGCCCAGGATCGACCCGAGGAGATGCACGGTCGTCGTCTTGCCGTTGGTTCCGGTGACACCGATGACATTGAGGCGCTTGGACGGCTCACCCAACACCAAGCTGGCCGCCGGACCCATCGCCTGACGCACACTGGGCACGACCAACTGAGGCAGATCGACCTCGACTCGGTGTTCGACCAGCAGCGCGCCGGCCCCGTTGCGGGCTGCGTCATCGGCGAAGTCGTGCCCGTCGAAGTGTTCTCCGGGAACGCAACAGTAGAGGGCTCCGGGTTCGACTCGCCGCGAATCGTGGCTCACGGCCCGGATCACCGCAGCCGCGGCGTCACCTCGCGGGTCGACCAGCGCCGCGCCGAGCGCGTCGGCGAGCGCAACGAGCCCCAACGTCATTCGTCGGCCTCGGATGCGTCCTCGTCGGTCGACGACTCCTGCCCGGTGAGGGCATCCTGGTCCGCCTCGTCATCGAGCTCCGTGCCGGAGTCGGAGGACGTGGCCGCTCCGTCGGGCAGGCCCGCCGGAGCCCCACGAACCGGGCCGACGTTCTCGGTGTCGAGCGTTCCTGGCGGGATGCCGAGGATGCGGAGCACGTAATGGGCGATGTCGGCGAACACCGGCGCGGCAACGGTGCCCGCAGTGGTCTCCACCGTTGGCTCGTCGACGACGACCACGATCGAGAGTTGGGGGTTCTCGGCCGGCAGGAACCCGGCGAACGTCACGACGTAGTCACGGTCCCCCTCGACACCATAGGTGCCTTTGTACGGACCGTCGTCCTGGACCTTCCACGCGGTGCCGGTCTTACCGGCCACCGTGTACCCGGGAACCGAAGCGGCCGTTCCCGTCCCGAAATCGACGACACCGGTGAGCATCCGGGTCACCTCGGCCGCGGCCGCTGCCGTGATCACCGGCCGAGCCTCCCGTGGTTCGGGCAGCTGGCGAGTTCCGTCCGGGGCGATGACCGAGCGGACCAATTTGGGCGCTACATGGACACCGTCATTGGCGATGATGTTGTAGGCCGAGAGCAGCTGCACGGTGTTGACCGTGATGCCCTGACCAATCGGTATCGATCCGGCCTCGCTTCCGTGCCAGGTGGAATGGACCGTGCCGGTCGCCTCGTCCTTGAACCCGAGTCCGGTCTCCTGACCGAATCCGAAGGCCGTCAGGTAGTCGTAGAGGCGTTCGGCACCGACCTGCTGGGCCAACTTGATCGTGCCGACGTTCATCGAGTCCGCGGCGATCTGGGAGATCTCAAAGTCCGCTGCAGGGTGGCGCGGATGGTCGGGGAACGACTTGTCACCAACGGTGATGGATGGAGGCACGGCAATCAGTGTGTCGCCGGTGTAGCCGAGTTCGCTGACCGCAGCAGCAAACGTGACCACCTTCAGCACGGAGCCCGGCTCGAACGTGTCGACGATCGACGCGTTGTACTTCGGGACATAACAGACGCCGGGTGAGCTTCGGCGCACCGTGGCCATGGCCAGGATCTCGCCCGTTCGGGGATCGGCGACGACCGCGTTGGCACCGCGAGCGTTCATCTCCTGACAATGCTCGATGAGCGCCTCCTCGACCACGTACTGGATGCGATGATCCAAGGTCAGCATGATGTCGGAGCCGGGCTGAGCCGGTTGGACGCTCCACTCGCCGCCATTGATCGAGCCGAAGACGCCGCGCTCGAAGTGCTCGAGTCCACCTTCGCCGGCGAGGTACTCCTGGAACTGCCATTCGACGCCGGATGCGCCGAGCTCGTCGCTGTTGACCGCGCCGACCACCGGTCGGCCCAGCGTGTCGGCCGGGTAGACCCGGGCTTCGGCCGGACGCATCGCCAACCCCGCAAGCGGCTCCTCGAGCGTGTCCTCCTCGAAGAGGGCGGTGAGGCGGCCTACCGTCGCGTCGTCCAGCGACTCGGCAACGAGGCCGTAGCGGTCGCCGTCCTTCTGGGGAACCAGGGCCTCGATCAAGGCCTCGGGAACGACGCCGAGGGCAGGGGCGAGGACGGTGGCGGTCGCTACTGGGTCGGGCACCAACTGAGGGTCGGCGACGAGCTCCAGCGAGGGCGTCGATGCTGCCAGCACGAAGCCATCCCGATCGACGATCGAGCCGCGGTATCCCGCCAGCGACCGGGTGCCGGTTCGCTGGGATTCGCCCAGGTCGCGGAGCCGTTCGGCTCGTCCCGTCTGCAGATCGACCAACACACCGACGAAGAGCAATCCAACCAGGAGGAACCCGGCAAGCACCAGCCGCATGCGACGGCGCGGATCGAAGAGTGTGGCACGCTGCCGTTTCCGGCTGGCACGTGCGGTTGCGTTGGACCGAGTGGTGTTCGGACGAGTGGTGTTCGGACGAGTGGTGTTCGGACGAGTGCCCGTCGTTCGAGTGCCCGTCGTTCGCCGACTCGGCCCAGGGTTGCGGGTACCAGAGGCGGGCATCAGTCGCCCCCGCTGGGTACCGGCGCCTGGCCGAGCGGGCGAACGGCGGTGAAGTAGACGGGCTCGGCGGCCCGGACCATACCGAGCGCAGTGGCACGGCTCACGATCTGCTCGGGCGAGGATGCACGATCGACGTCTCGCTGGAGTTTGGCCAGATCGGCTTCGGCCTCGTCGAGCGTCCGCCGGGTCTCGTCGAGGCGACCCTGGCGCTCGACCAACTCGGCCTGGGCCAGTGCAACCGTGAAGACGCCGATCACGATCAACGCGCAGGTGCCGAAGTAGGCAATGCGCCGAACCGCCAGTCGACGCAACACGGAACGATCGATCAGTCGAAGCCGGGGTCGCTCGTGCGACCTGACCCTTGGCCCGGACGCGGGGCGGTGAAGCCGGAGCAGCCGAAGTCGAACGAGCCATCAGGCGGCCCGCCGTTCGATGCCGCGGAGCCGAGCGCTGGCCGCACGGCGATTTCGTTCCTGTTCGGCCACTTGCGGGCGGCGGGCAAGCGGGCGCAGCACGGAGAACTCGGGTTCGTCGGTGGCGGGTACCGGTAAACCGGGCGGGACGTCCACCGTGCTGCGCCTGCGAAATACGTCCTTCACCAGTCGGTCCTCGCCCGAGTGGTAGGTGAGGACCAGTCCCCGTCCGCCCGGCGCCAGCGCATCGACCGCGGCCTCGAGGGCAGGGACCAACATGTCCAGTTCGTCGTTGACGGCGATGCGCAGGGCCTGGAAGGTACGTTTGGCGGGATGCCCGCCGGTGCGACGGGCCGGCGCGGGAATGGCCTGCACCACGACTTCCGCGAGCGCGACGGTCGAGGTGAACGGTCGTGCGGCGATGATGGCGGCTGCGATGCGGTTGGCGAACCGCTCGTCGGCGTTGCGACGAAGGATCGAAGCCAAGGTCCGCTGGTCGGAAGCGTTGACGATGTCGGCGGCCGACAAGGGAGCATCGGTGTCCATCCGCATGTCGAGCGGCCCATCGTTGCGGTACGAGAACCCGCGGTGCGCGAGGTCGAGCTGAGGCGAACTCACACCCAGATCGAAGAGGAACCCGGACACCTGCTCGATGCCATGGTCGGCCATTGCGTCGGCAATTCGATCGAACCGACCGCGGTACAACCGAACCCGTGATCCGAAGCGAGCGAGACGATGCGCGCTCGCCGCCAGAGCAAGCGGATCTCGGTCGATGCCGAGTACGTCCAAGTGGGGACAGGTCTCGAGGATCCGCTCGCTGTGTCCACCACCGCCGATCGTGCAGTCGACAAAGGTGCCGGCCGGCGTCGTCGCAACGAGGGCTGTGACTTCGTCGAGCATGACCGGATCGTGCCGGAACGCTCGATCGAGCGTTGATGGGTCGGGCGAGACAGCGGCCGCGCCCGTGTCCTTGGGTTCGTCCGCCATGACCATCCGACGACACCTTCGTTCGGCTCGTCCATCGGTAGCCCCCCGGATTCGAGGCGCAAGCCAGGATTTCTCCCTGGTCGTTGCTGAGGGGTAGCGGGCGGAGTTGTGGGGCAGAAGTACCACTCTCTCGAGCCCGGAAGGCAACCGATGTACGAATCAGATTTCAGGTTTCGTTGACTCCTTTCGACCGTTTGCTTGTTCTAGAGACGGAACTCTTCAATGGCTGCAGCCACTTCGTCGCTCACTTCCGGACTCCGGATGACCGCATGGAAGGTCTCGGCCGCCCAGATCTCGATCCGGTCGAGTCGGCCGGCCAGGACCACTTGATCAGTGAACCCGAGCTGCGTCAGGACGTCGCGCGGGAGGGTGATCCTCCCGGCTGAATCCAACCGAATGTCCCGGGCACCAGCAGTCAGCCTGCGGAAGACCCTCTGACTGATGTTGCCCGGCGTCCAACGCCGCCTGCCACTTTGCTGCGACCTTGGTGAAGCCGTCGCCGGTCCACAGGCCGATGCAGTTGTCGAGCTGCGTCACGTACGCCTTGTCGTCGAACTGCGAGCGGTACCCCGATGGAAGTACCACACGACCCTTCTCGTCGAGAGCGTGGTCGTGCTGGCCAACGAACATGCACCACCCATCTCCCAACCGAAGCATCGCCCGACAGGCGCCCAAGTGGAACGCCTTGTTTCTGTTTGGTGGGGGTGTGCCCCACTGCGTGACACTTTATGACACTTCAACCCACCACGCAAGCATTTATCGACAATCCGCGCGAACGTGACCACATCGAGCGCGAACACAGCGTTCGACCTCGTCGCGCTGACCTGGACCTTTGCCACAGGTGGGTCACGGTGGGGCGTCATCTTTTTTCGGCGCGGTGCAGCGTTGCTCCGGACAGGAGGCCGTTTTCGACTAGAACCGGGGGCATGCCAGACGATGCACCTCCTCCGGAAACGAAGCCGGGCTCCACCCTCTGGACCCAGCTCCTCGGCTCAGAAGTCCGCTTCGTCGGGACCCGCTTCCGCACCCGAGCGCTCACTGCCGGGCAGGGCGAACCGTTGCTCCTCCTCCACGGACAAGGGGGCAGCCTCGAGAACTTCCGCCACAACATCGGCGCCTACGCCCAACACTTCAGCGTCGTTGCCATCGACTTCCTCTGGCACGGCCTGTCCGAGAAACCCGATCTCGACGGGCCGTTGATTCCCCGCCTGGTCGATCAGGTCGACGACGTGCTCGACGCCTTGGGCATCGAACAGTTCGTCCTGGAAGGGCAATCGCAAGGCGGCTGGGTCGCTGCCACGTACGCGCTTGCGAACCCGAATCGGGTCCGCAAGCTGGTCCTGACCACCCCGACCGGCGTGGTTCCCGAACTCGAACCCGTCGACCCCGACAAGCTGGCCCTTCAGCTGGCCGGCCAGCTCGATGTCCTTGCGGACCCGACCGACGATGCGGTCAAGCGCCGCATGTCGGGCCTCGTCGGCGACTTCTCCGTGATCGATGCCGAGCAGATCGCCCTTCGGTCCTGGTTCATGCGCAACCCCGACGTCAACGCGGGCATGCGCGCTGCCATTACCAGCTACCTCAGTCCGGCCAACCAGGCGCTCCGAATCGGACCGGACCAGCTGGCTCAGCTCACCATGCCGACGCTTCTCTATTGGGGGACGCACAACATGGGTGGCCGAGCCATGGGGGACGCGTTGGCCGCCGTCATCCCCGGCAACCACTACCACTGCCCCGACGTCGGGCACTGGGCGCAGTTCGAGCAGCCCGCCGAACACAACCGGGTCGTCCTGGACTTCCTACGGTCCTGACGTTCCGAGCCGGCTGACGAGACCGGTCCTCAGCCCAGAAGCTGCTTGCCCAGATCGCCGAGCTCGACGGTCTCGACCCGTTGCCGTTGCCGTCGCCCGCTTGCCCGCAGCCACACCGACGGCGCCCAGTCGGCGGCCTCGGCCAATCGGGCGACCTCACGCTCGAGACAAGCGGGACACGTGCAGTCGGGAACGAACAACGGATTCGGACGCTCGCCATCGGCGTTGGCCATTGCCGTGCACTCTGCCACAGCGCACAACTGTACCCGCTCGCCTGCACCCGGCCAGTAGCGTTGCGAACCCATGGCCGCCGATGTCTTGATCTCCGAGGGCTCCGCCCAGGCCTTTCTGGATCACGACCATCTCGATCGAAACCCTCTCGATCAAGACCGTCCCCCGGCACGGCCCGTTGTCGCGGTCCACCGGGTGCAGCGGCCCACGCTCGTCCTGGGGAGCACGCAGCCCACCGACCTCATCGTCGATGCAACGGCCCCGACACGCGAAGGCTGGGAGGTGGCCCGTCGTCGTTCCGGTGGCGGCCTCGTCGTACTCCTTCCCGGCGACGGCGTATGGGTCGACGTGTTCGTCCCCGCGTCGCACCCGCGCTGGGACCCCGATGTCAACGAGGCCTTCCATTGGCTCGGGCACGTCCTCGCCGCCGCCCTCACTCCCGCGCTGCATCGAGCGTCAACGGCTCCACCGATCGTCCACACCGGCCCGCTCGCAGGCGGTGCAGCCGGCCGCCTCTACTGCTTCGCCGGTGTGGGCCCGGGGGAAGTGATCGTTCCCGGCCCCGGCGGGATTCCCCGCAAGCTCGTCGGCATCAGCCAACGTCGCAACCGCGCCGGGGCCCGGTTCCAGTGCCTGGTCGCCCTCCGACACGAGCCGACACCGGCCGTTGCGCTGATCAGCGACCGGTACAGAAGCGCCATGGAACAGGCCATGCAGGCCACCATCGCCGGCTGGCCGCCCGGTGACGCGCTTCCCACGCCTGGCGAACTCGAGTCCAGAATCGTCGGCGCCCTGTCCCGCGCGCTCTGACGCCGGCCACCGCAGACACGGGTCAAATCCTGCGAGACGGCCTGCGGGCTACGTACTAACTTGGGGCGATGTCGCGTGTCCTGGTGCTGAACGTCACCTCTGAGCCCATCGGCGTCGTGTCCGACCGGCGCGCCGTCGCACTCACGCTCGGCCACAAGGTCGAGGTCCTGGCCGCAGCCGGCCACACCTTCGCCAGCGAACGACTCGTGGTGCCTGTCCCCGAGGTCGTGCGACTGCGGTACTTCGTGCACGTGCCCTACCAGCGCAATGCCCCCCTCAATCGTAAGGCGGTCTTCGCCCGAGACGAAGGACGCTGCCAGTACTGCACCAAGCCGGCCGAGAGCATCGATCACGTCGTCCCCCGCAGCCGCGGCGGGCCGCACGAGTGGACGAACGTGGTTGCGTGTTGCCGCCGATGCAACACCCTGAAAGGCGATCGCCTGCTGCACGCTTGCGGCCTCGAACTTCGCCGGAAGCCGGCCGCGCCGGCGCGACATCTGTGGCTCACCTTGACCGCAGGAAACGTTCCCGATTCCTGGGATCCCTACCTGCCGGTAGCCAAAGCCGCGTAGATTGGCCGCATGCAACCGACATACAGCGCCGAGGCCGAGGCCTACCGCCTGAAGATCCAACAGTTCCTGAGCGACAACCTCCCCGCCGACTGGGCCGGGCTCGGGGGCCTCGACGCCGAGGCGGCACTGGCGTTCACGCGCTCCTGGCGAGACATCCTGCGGGACAATCAACTGCTGGCGCCATCGTGGCCCGCCGAATACGGTGGCGCCGGTCTTTCCCAGCTCGAGTCGGTCATCATGGCCGAAGAGTTCCAGAAGGCCGGCGTACCCACCGGCGGCAGCAACGATCCGTTCAGCATCCAGATGGTCGGCAACACCATCGTCACCTGGGGCACCGAGGAACAGAAGAAGCATTTCCTGCCCAAGATCATCTCCGGCGAGCACCTGTGGTGCCAGGGGTACTCGGAACCCAACGCAGGGTCCGACCTCGGCAACCTCGGGCTGTCGCGCTGCGCTCGACGGCGACGAATGGCAGATCAACGGCCAGAAGATCTGGACCTCGGCCGGCCACCTGGCCAACCACATCTTCGTGCTCACCCGCACCGACCCCGATGCCCCCAAGCATCGCGGCATCACCTTCCTGCTCGTGCCCATGGACCAGCCCGGGGTCGAAGTCCGCCCGATCCGGATGATCAGCGGCGACTCGGAGTTCAACGAGGTGTTCTTCACCGACGCCAAGTGCCCGAAGGAAAACGTCATCGGCGAGGTGAACGGCGGATGGGCCGTTGCCATGACGCTGCTCGGCTTCGAGCGGGGCGAGGCCGCGGCCACCACCCCGGTCGCGTTCCGAGGACGAGTACGACCGCCTGGTCGAATTGGCGAAGAGCCGCAACAAGACCGACGACCCCATCATCCGACAGCGACTCGCCTGGGCCCACTCGAAGGTCCAGATCATGCGCTTTCTCGGCATGCGCACCCTCACCAAGTTCCTGGCCGGCGAACACCCCGGACCTGACGCCTCGATCTTCAAGCTGTACTGGTCGGAATATCACCGTCAGGTGACCGAACTCGCCGTGGACATTCTCGGCGCCGACGCCCTCACCATCGACGGCAAGTTCCCGAACGGCGCCTTCACCACCGACGATCCCGGCGCCGATCCTGTGGCCTCCGGTAGCTGGATCGGCACCTTCCTCAACGCCCGCGCCGGCACGATCTATGCGGGCACCAGCCAGGTTCAACGAAACATCATCGGGGAAATGGTGCTGGGGCTACCCAAGGAGCCACGTTCCGACGCTGGTGCGTGGCGCGACATCCCCAAGTGAGCCTCGTTCGCCGAGGTCCCGTCGTTCCCGCCGGCAGCTTGGCGGCGGTCGTTGCCGTCGCCAAGCGGCCCGACCTCTGGGTCATTGCGCTGCGAACAGCCGCCTCGGTGGTCCCGACGCGGTGGTGGGCCCGACCACCCTTCCTCCCCCTCCCCGACCGCGCGTGGCTGGCGTTTCGTCTCGAGACGGCCTACGGCGGAGACGGCCGGGGGCCGGTGCGGGCCGACGATCTCCTCACCTTCCTCGAGTGGAACAAGCGCTTCTGACCCGAGTGACCTGACCTGACCGCCGGGCTGTCAGGTGGGCTGAATGATCCCGACGACCCGGCCGAGACCCCGGAGGCCGACGGCGGCCGCGCCGATCAGCGGACCCTCATCGCCGCAGCCTGCCGGTTCGATACGTGCGCCGCGGCTGTGATCGAGGCGGCAGATCCGATCGATCTCGGCCTGGGCTGCGGTGAAGAACGGTTCGCCGTAGCCCAACGCCACCGAGCCGGCGACGACCGTCAACCGCAGGTCGAGCAGGTTCGAAACCGAACCGACGGCCCGACCGACCTCTCGCCCGACGCGTTCGATCTCCGCGGTCGACGCGGTCGTCGGCGATCGTCCAGTTCGGAACTGGATCGCCGTGCCCGATGCCTCGGCCTCGAGGACACCCGGCACGTGGTCGGGAAGCGGTGTGCCGTCCGGTTCGACGACGATGTGGCCCACATGGCCGGCGTTGCCCGTGCTCCCCTCGAGCAGCCTCGAATCGAGCACGATGCCGCCGCCGACGCCCGTCGACACCACCATCGCCATGAAGTTCGTCTCGCCCACTGCTGCGCCGACCCAGCCCTCGGCCAGCGCAAGGGCCTTCGCGTCGTTGTCCACTCGAGTGGGTAGACCGGTGAGGCGAGCGAGCTCCTCGGCCAGGGGGAACGAACGCCACGCCGGGATGTTCAGCGGCGACACCAGCACACCACCCGACGACATCGGTCCTCCGCAGCCCACGCCGCAAGCCACGTACTGATCGAACGGAGCGAACCTCTCGATCAGCGAGGCCAGCGCCTGATAGAGCACCCGCTCATCGGATGTGGTGGGCGTGGGGATCTGTAGGCGGTTACGCAAACGACCATCGGTGTCGACCACGCCGGCGGCAAGTTTCGTTCCGCCGACGTCGACCGCAAGGACAAGCTCCATGACGCGGCACGGTAGTGCCGTGGCGGGCCGAACAACTGCGTTCGAAATCTCCGTTTGGTGCGACGTCAACCGTCAAGGAGTACTGACTAGTGTGCGGGGAATGTGTGCGTCGCCCGCCCTTGACCAAGACACTGCCGACCGCTTCGCTCGCGTGTTCCATGCAGTGAGCGACAACATGGAGTTGGTGGTCCGCGGAAAACGCGAAGTGGTCGAGCAAACCGTGCTCTGCCTTGTTTCCAGCGGCCATCTTCTCGTCGAGGACGTGCCCGGTGTCGGCAAGACCACGCTGGCCAAAGCGCTCGCCTTGTCGGTCGGAACCAAGCTGGGGCGCGTGCAGTTCACCCCCGATCTCCTGCCGGCCGACGTCACCGGGGTGAGCATCTGGAACCGACAACAATCCTCGTTCGAGTTCCGCCCCGGACCCATCTTCACGGGGCTCCTCCTGGCCGATGAGATCAACCGGGCGTCGCCGAAGACCCAATCCGCTCTGCTCGAAGCCATGGCCGAGGGTCAGGTCACCGTCGATGGCATCACGCACCCGCTCCCCGACCCGTTCATGGTGATGGCAACCCAGAACCCCATCGAGCAGGAGGGCACCTACCCGCTGCCCGAGAGCCAGCTCGACCGCTTCCTCATGCGGGTCTCCGTCGGGTACCCCGGTCGGGACAGCGAGCTCGCGATCCTGCACGCGCACGAGGCCGACGGACTCATCAACCGCCTGTCCGCGGTGGCCACGGTCAACGACGTGATCGCGATGAGCCGAGCCGTCACCCAAGTACCACTCGCCGACGACCTGCGCGCCTATCTGGTCGATATCGCCGAAGCGACCCGGCGGCACCCGGCCATCGCCCTCGGCATGTCCCCGCGGGCGACGCTCAGCCTGCAACGGGTCAGCCGAGCCCGAGCCATTTCCCATGGCCGGCTCTACGTCACCGACGACGACGTGAAGGCAGTGGCTGCGCACGTCATTGCCCATCGCCTGCAGCTCCGTCCCGACGCCCAGCTCCAAGGCACGACGGCAGCGTCGGTCGTCGCCGACATCCTGCGCTCGGTTCCCGTGCCACGCGACCGGCTCTAGGCCCGGGCTCGGTCGGCGATGAAGATCACACGAGCCGGTGTGGGCGTGCTGGCGGCATCGATCATCTGCTTCATCGTCGGACGCGTGTTCGGCACCCTCGAAGCCCAACTGTTGGCCGCTATCGGCTTCAGCACCCTCGTGGTTGCGGCGTTGTACACCGCAGCTTCCCGACTCGACCTCCGCGTCCAACGCCTCGCCTCGCCATCACGGCTGCGCGTCGGCGTACCGGCCAGGGTCGATCTCGCCCTCACCAACCGTGGTCGACGTTCGACACCGGTCCTGCGGGCCGACGATCAGCTGAGCGGCCGAGCGGGAGCGAGCCTGTACCTGGCTCGGGTTCGGCGCGGCGGTATTGCCCGCATTGCCTATCGCCTGCCGACGGCTCGTCGGGGCGAACTACTCATCGGGCCGCTCGACCTCACCATCGGCGATCCGCTCGGCCTGGTCCGCACCGTCAGCCGGGCGGCCAATCAAGTTCGACTCGTCGTCCGGCCCCAGCTCATGGAGCTCGGCGTGTTGCGGGCGACCGCCGGACACGAGCCCACCGCCGACCAGCAACCGATCAAAGCGCTGGCCAGCAGCGGAGATGAGTTCTTCGCCCTCCGTCCCTACGTCGTCGGAGACGAGCTGCGACGCGTGCACTGGAAGTCTTCCGCCCGGACCGGCGACCTCGTCGTCCGCCAAGAAGAACGTCCTCGTGCCGGACGGGTCACGGTGGTCCTCGACCGTCGGGCCGATGTCTACGACGACCGTGCCTTCGATCGAGCCTGCTCGGTTGCGATCTCGGCCCTTTACGCCGGCTGGCGCAGTGACGACGCCCTGCGCTTCCTGACCACCTCGCCGGCCTCGCTCACCGAGGTGCGTAGCCGCAACGACCTCGACGCCATCGACGAACAGTTGGCACTGCTCACCACGTCGCGCGACGCGTCTCTCATCCGAACCATCGACGATTTGGCCCGAATCGGACGAGGCGGAACCGTCGTCATCATCACCGGCTCGGCGGGCACCGAACTGGACGCCGCCGTCGACCGGGCCCGCCGGGTGTTCGGCACCGTCCTCCCGGTCGTCTGCCAGTCGGCGCAGGACACCCCGCCCACCACGACCACCAGCTACCTCCTGCACGACGGGACCACCGATTTCGCCATGGCCTGGGCCGGGGCGTTCCGAGCTGCATCATGACCACGACCACGACACGACCCACGCCGCAGGGCACACCAACGCCCGGCACAACGACTCGATCGGGCCGCAGCGCGGCTGCCCGTGCCACACCCCAGCGGGAGACGGTGACGCCACTTCGGTTGGAGATCGCGGCCGCGCTGCTCGTTCCGTCTGCTGCCATCGGTTTCGTGCGCATCTTCGCCGATGGTGAAGCGGTGATGCCTCTGATCGGCGCCTCGCTGCTGGCCAGTGTGCTTGCCGCTGGAGCGCGTCGACTTCGGCTCCCACTGGTGGTCTCGGCCCTCATCTCCCTCAGCTTCCTCATCGTGCTCGTCACCCGCCGGTACGCGCCCGGAACCGGCCGCTGGGGTGTCCTCCCCAACGGCGAGACGCTCGACGCGTTGCAGGCGGTGCTCGACTCCGGAATCGACGCGTTCCGAGAGATGAAAGCACCGGTCGAGTCGCTCGATCCCTTCGTCGCTGCGGCGCTCATTGCGTGCTGGATGATGGCGTTCCTGACCGACTGGGGGGCGCTGCGCCTCAGGCTGGCCTTCGAGCCGGTCCTGCCCGCCGGTTTGCTGTTCATCTTCAGCGCAGTCCTCGGATCCGGAGATCACCGTCTCGTCACCACCGCCGTCTTCTCTGCGGCCGTGCTGTCGTGGGCCGTGGTGCAACGGGTCACCGACCTCAGCCTGCACGCGGTGTGGCTGAACACCGATCGGCAACGAGGTCCACGGGATCTTGCGGTCAACGGGATGCTCCTCGGCCTCGGCGCGCTCGCACTCGGTCTGGTCATCGGCCCGTTCCTCCCCGGTTCGGAGGCCACTCCGCTCTACTCCTGGCGGAACCCCGGAGACCCCGTCCGACAGGTCGAGAGCCCGTATGTCAGCATCAGGGCTCAGCTCGACGAGCAAAGCGGCCTACGCCTGTTCACGGTGCGCTCCGACCGACCCGCGTACTGGCGGATCGCCGGTCTCGATGCCTACGAGGACGAGCGTTGGACGACGAAGGGTTCCTTCCTCGAAGAGGACGGCGACCTTCCCGGAACCCTGCCCCGCGCTGGTTCGACCGTGACGATCCGTCAGACGTTCACCATCGAGAAACTGGCGGCGATCTGGTTGCCCGCAGCCTTCGCCCCTTCGGCAATCGTCGAATCCACCGCGCCGGTCACCTGGAACCGGGAGACCGAGAGCCTCACCGTCGACGAGACGAGGGAGACCAGCGATGGTCTGACGTACACCGTCGAGTCGGTCGTCCCGCTCTATACCGCCGACGAGCTTCGAGCCGCCCAAGGCCCGTTGCCGGCGACAATCATCGAGAAGTACCTGGCGCTTCCCCTCGACCTGACTCCGCAGGTGGCCACTCAGGCTCGGGAGATCACGGCCGGCGCCACCACCGCCTACGACCAGATGCTGGCCCTTCAGGCCCATTTCCGCAGCTACGACTACAGCCTCGACCTGTCACCCCGAGAAGGCGATGCCATCGAACAGTTCCTCGCCGAGCGAGTTGGCTTCTGCCAGCAGTTCTCGGGGACCTTCGCCCTCATGGCCCGATCGCTCGGCGTCCCCGCCCGGGTCGCCGTCGGTTTCACCTGGGGGGACCCGGTCGCGGGGGAAGAGGGGCTCTACGCCGTCTCGGGGCGTCAGGCCCACGCCTGGCCCGAGGTCTACTTCGCCGATCTGGGATGGGTGGCCTTCGAGCCGACGCCCGGACGTGGGGCGCCCGATGCGTTGCACAACACCGCGCCGGCAGCTCAGGACAGCCTGATCCAGCCCGACAATCCGGGCCAGCCCACGACAACCACGACCCGCGCTCCCGGCGCGCTCGGCCTCGACGGTCTCCCGCTCGACTTCGAACCTGGTATCGGATTCCCCGAGCTGGGTGAGGCCACGACCACACCCGAGGTGGTTGACAACGACTTCCCGGTCTGGCTCGTTGCCGCCATCGCCGCGACCTTGGCCTACGTGATCGGAGTTCCCGCGTGGCACCGTCTTCGCCGGATCCGGCGCCGCCAACGGGCACAGAACGCCCGAGCCGTGATCGACGCCGCCTGGGCCAACGCCGCAGAGTCCATCGAATTGGCCACCGGTCTCGTGCGCCCTCCGGCCGTGACCCGGGTGGCTTGGGCCACCCAGCTCCGCGGCGACACCCGGGTACCGGGCGATCGGTTGAGTGAACTGGCGGCCATCGTCACCCGAGCCCGGTTCGACACCACCAAGGAACCCACGGCCGACGACATCACGGCGGCGAGCGATGCCGCGGCTGCGGTGACTCGGCACGTGTATCAGCGGCTGGGTTGGGGTCCGCGATGGCGGGCAGAACTCGATCCGCGGCGCCTCGTGCGACCGACTCGCCGAGAAGTCACTCCGGTCTAGCGAACCGGCCGGGCGTTGCCCGGCCGGGTGCTATCGATCGTTGCGTCGACGGAACGTTGGGCCGAGCGAGTCGCAGGGAGTCAGCGAGACTGGAGGTCCGACGTCGGCCGTCGGCAAAGCCGGATTCGCTGAGGGCCCGTTCGATCGTGAGGGCTCCGGCGGTCATGATGAGGAACCCGACGAACGACAACAGGAAGTGGATCTGCAGGGCGCCGACCAGCAAGGCCAGTCCACCGAGCGCTGCGAACGCCCCGGCTCGCAGCGACGAGCCGACAACCAACGATGGACGACCAACTTCACGGGCAAGTCGGGGATCGGACTGGTGGAGGTGCTTCTCGATCTCGGCGAGAATCCTCTGCTCGTTCTCAGAGAGCGGCATGGTTGATCAAACCCATCGGTCGGTAACGGGCAGTACGGCTGAAACCCTGCCTGACAGTGTCGCACGATTCAGAGCCGAGAACAACGCGGTCCACCAAGAAGCGGGGTTCCGGCGACCCGGGCATCAGTGGTCGGCCTTGTCGATCAGCGTGGCCGGGCCGATGGAACGACGCCCGAACCGCTCCCGGATCTGGTCGACCGCAACGTCGAGCGCTGGGGCGCCAAGTGGACGGCCGGTCGGTTGGGACTCGAGATCCATCAGCGACAGCTGCTCCACCGCTTCGGTCGCCAGTCCGGTGACGCCGACGCCCAACAGCCGGATGCCGTCCCCGAGGGCGACGCCATCGAGCAGCTGGCCCGCTGTCCGGCGGATGATGCCGCCGCCGTCGGTGGCATGGTCGAGCGTCACCGAGCGCGTGATCGTCTGAAAGTCGGGGAATCGAACCTTGATCGTGACCGTCCGGCCCTTGAGTCCCGCGGCACGCAGCCGGGAGCCGACCGAGTCCGACATCCGAACCAGTTCTCGGTCAAGATCGAGCCGGTCGACGAGATCACGCGGAAACGTCTCTTCGTGACTGACCGACTTGAGCTCCCGGTCTGGCACCACGGGTCGGTCGTCTCGAGCGTTGGCGACCGCGTGCAGGTGACGGCCGTTGGCCGAGCCGACCAAGGAGACGAGGGTGGTCAACGGCAGGTCGGCCAACTCGCCGACCGTGGTGATGCCGATGCGAGCCAGTCGTTCGCCCGTCTTGGGGCCCACGCCCCACATGGCCCGCACCGGCAACGGGCGGAGAAACGCTACTTCCTCGCCCGGCGCGACCTCGAAGACTCCGTGTCCGGGCTGGATGGTTCGGCCCACGACGTTCGGCTTGGCTTCCTCGGAGGCCAGCTTGGCCACCAGTTTGCTGGTGGCCACACCCACCGAACAGTTGAGGCGTTGCTCCTCCATGACCCGGCGGCGTAGCTCGTTGGCGATCTCGACGGCCGAACCCAGCAGGCGTTCGGCTCCGGTCACGTCGAGGAATGCCTCATCGAGTGAGATGGGTTCGACCAAGGGCGTCACGTCCCGGAAGATGGCCATCACCTGGGCACTCACCTCGCCGTACAGCTGGTGGTTGCCGGGAATGAACACCGCGTGGGGGCAGAGCATGCGGGCCCGACCGGCGGGCATGGCCGATCGGATCCCGTAGACCCGAGCCTCGTAGCTCGCTGCGGCCACCACCCCGCGGTCTCCGCTTCCGCCCACGACGACCGGTTGGCCGACGAGCTCGGGACGCTCGCGAACCTCCACCGACGCGTAGAACGCATTCATGTCGACGTGGAGGATCCGGTTCACTGGAGGCGAACCACTTTTCGGTCGGTGGGCGAGGTGCCTTCGAGCCGATAGGAGAACAGCCTGCCGTCGATCACGCCCTCGAGCAGGTGGGCCAGAAGCGGCTCGGCGACCCAGAGCGGGGCGGACTCGAGCAGGGAAGGAGCCTGGTCGAGCGTCACGAACTGAGCGCCGATCACCACTCCGTCCGGGTCATCGACGATCAGCTCCCCCGTGAACGTGAGCGCCCGATGGGCCTCGGCGATCATGTGGAACCCGAAGCCCGGCGCGTCGAGCTCGACCCGGTACAGCGGACCGTGCCAATCGTCGACCTCGATACCGGTTTCCTCGAGGACCTCGCGGCCGAGCCCTCCGAGCACGGACTCTCCCTGATCGATCACACCGCCCGGCGTGCTCCAGTCGGTGGCGCCGTTGCGTCGCCGATTCTGGACCAGAAGGCAGCGGTCGTCCTGGACCAGGACGCCACCCGCGACGCTCCAACGCCTGATCGGGTTCGGAGGTGGAGCGCTGCCCGTCATGGTCAGAACCCTAGGCTGCAACCGCCATGACTTCCGATCAACCTGAGCCCGAAGCGTCCGCCGCGCTCGAACTCCCGGCGGTCGCTGACCGTTCGGTCCTTCCGTTCGAAGATCTCGTCGCCCCTGCTCCCCTCTCTGCGGCGCCACCCGAACCGGCCCGATGGTTGGCCTTCGCCGGCGTACTCGTCGGCGGCCTCCTCGGCGGACTCATCGGCTACGGCGTCGCCGATCTGCTGTCGACCGGGTCGGTTTGGCCCGCGGTGGGCGGTCTGATCGGGGCGCTCATCGGAGCGGCCGGCGTCGGCGTCGTCTCGGCCCTCACGCTTCGAGCCATGGGCGAATGGCGAGCCGTCAAACATCCGGAGGCCCGAAAGCCATGACCGTCGATCCCACTGATCTGCTCGAGCTCGCATGCCGCCTGGCGATCATCGCCGGGGACGACGTGCAGGAACGGCGCGAGGCGCTCGGCTTGGGGCTCGTCGTCGGCGAAGGACTCGGCGTGGAGACCAAGTCGTCGTCGGTCGATCTGGTCACCGAAGTCGACCGCGCCGCGGAGACGACGATCGTCCGAGGACTCACCGATGCTCGTCCCCACGACGGGGTGCTCGGCGAAGAAGGCGCAGCCGTCACGGGGACATCGGGTGTCCGTTGGATCATCGACCCCATCGACGGCACCACGAACTTCGTCTACGGCATTCCGTCCTACAGCGTCTCGATTGCCGCCGAAGTCGACGGCATCGTGGTCGCCGGCGCCGTCTACGACCCGGCGGGTGAGGTGCTGTTCGCAGCGGCCAGGAACCGTGGGGCTACCCGGAACGGTGATCCGATCGCCTGCACCTCCCCCCGATCGTCCCAAGGCGGGAGCCACCTGGCGCAGGCGTTGGTTGCCACCGGATTCGGGTTCGTGCCGGATCGCAGGCGTGGTCAGGCCGAGGTGCTGGTTGCGCTGCTCCCCCAGATCCGCGACATCCGACGGTTCGGTTCGGCCGCGCTCGATCTGTGCTCGGTCGCCTGCGGTCGGGTCGACGCCTACTTCGAGAAGGGCCTCAACCACTGGGACTTCGCCGCCGGTCGACTCATCGCGTCGGAAGCAGGTGCGATCGTCGGCGATCTCCGAGGAGGCCCTGGCGACTCGACGTTCCTCATCGCCGCAGCTCCCCATGTCTTCGACCCGCTCCGAGAGGCGCTCCGATCGGCCGAGGCCGACACCCGCCCCTGAGGTCGGAGAAAAATCGGCTCATGATCAGCTTCGCGTCGCGGGATGAGGCAGCATTGGCTCTGTGGGCACCAAGATTCTGACCGTCGAGGACGACGAGCGCATCCGCAAGGCGGTCAAGCTGGCTCTGGAGGACGAAGGCTGGCAGGTCACCGAGGCCGACACGGGAGAGTCGGCCCTCGAGGTGTTCCGGCAGAGTCAGGCCGACGTCGTCCTCATCGACATCATGCTCCCCGGGATCGACGGCTTCGAGGTCTGCCGATCGATCCGACGCATCAGCGATGTTCCCGTCATCATGGTCACGGCACGAGACGACACCCACGACGTCGTCGCCGGCCTCGAGGCGGGCGCCGACGATTACCTCACCAAGCCCTTCGCCCCCAAGGAGCTGTCCGCCCGCATTCGGGCGCTGCTGCGCCGGTCACGAGCCCAGGCCAACGCAACGTTGGATCGCATCCGCATCGGCAATCTCGAGATCAGCCCCGACGAAGGCCTCGTCCTGAAGGACGGCGACGAGCTCCAGCTCACCAAGACCGAGTTCAAGTTGCTGGTCGAGCTCGCCACCCAACCGGGCAAGGTCTTCAGCCGGGAAGTCCTGCTCGAGCGGGTGTGGGGCTACGACTATTTCGGCGACGGGCGCCTCGTCGACGTTCACGTGCGTCGCCTCCGAACCAAGGTCGAGGCCGATCCTGCCAACCCCGCGCTACGTCGTCACCTCACGCGGCCTCGGCTACAAGCTGCAGGTCTGAACCGGAGCATCGTGTTCGGACGTCGACGGCGCCTCGGGCTCCGCGCTCGGGTCACCGTCATCTACGCGCTGGGGGCGCTGCTGATGGCTGCGCTCGTCGCAGTGAGCACCTTCACCCTCACCCAGGCTCGACTGCTGGACCAGGCCGAAACCGCTGCCCGCGAACAGGCGTACGAGAACGCGATGGATCTGCGGCGGCGCTTGCAGTCGGTGCCGACCGAACTCCTCGCCGCAGCCACAGGCCCATCCGACACGTTCACTTCTGACATTGCCACGTCGGACACGGCGGTCACGGCGGTCACGGACGATCCCGAAACCGCGGCATCCGCCACGGCGGCCCAGACCGCGACCAGCCCGACCACCTCTCCACAACCCACGAGCGCGGAGGTGACGACCGCACAGGTCACGACAGGACCGGCACCCGATACCGCGCTCACGACGATCGAACCAGCAGCGACCTCTTCGACGTCGGAACCGTCGTTCGCCGTCGACCTGGACGAGGTTCGGCGGGCGCTCGGGATCACGAGCTCCACCACGTCTGCCGGTCCCCGATCCACCGGCGCCACCGCGACCGATCCTTCAGCGACACAGCCTCCCGCACCCGAGGCCGGTCCCATCGAGCCCTCCGACGCCATCGCTCCTCTCCTCGGGGCTCTCCGATACCCCGCCGGGGTGGGCTCCTTGCTGTTCTACGAGCGGGACCGGTCGCTTTCGGGGCTGCGAAAGAGCGACCTTCCCAACGGACTTCGCTTCCTTGTGGAACGCAACAACGGCGCATCGCAACGCTTCTCCCAGAACGGCCGGCCGATGTACGCCGTCGGTGTACCCATCATCAACGTCGGCTCGACCGGCGAAACCGCCCAGTACTACGAGGTCACTTCGTTCGATGACCTCCAGTCGACGCTGAATCTGCTCCAGGTCATTCTCGGCGGCACCGCACTTGCGGCAAGCCTCGCCGGCGCCGGCCTGGGGTACTACTCGGCACGACGGGCCCTGCAACCGCTGGTCGACGTGTCCGCGGCGGCACAATCCATCGCCCAGGGCGACTTCGACACCCGGCTCGACTCCCAGGTCGATCCCGATCTCGCCGGCCTGGCCTCCTCGTTCAATGAGATGGTCGATGCGCTGCGGACCCGCATCGAACGCGACAGTCGTTTTGCCTCCGATGTCAGCCACGAGCTTCGGTCGCCCCTCATGACCCTTGCCGCTTCGGTCGGGGTCCTCGAAGGCCGCCGCGACGACCTGCCCGTCCCCGCACAACAGGCCGTCGATCTCCTCGGACAAGAGGTCCGACGGTTCGAGCAGTTGGTGTCCGACCTCCTCGAGATCTCTCGCATGGACGTCGGTGCCGCCCAGTTGGAACGCGATCCCATCCTGTTGGCCGAGTTCCTCCAGTTCGTCGTCGCCCGGTCTCAGAGCCCCGATGTCCCCATCGCCCATCCCACCGAGGAGAGCTACCTGGTGGTGATGGTCGACAAACGGCGTCTGGCCCAGAGCGTCAGCAACCTCCTCGACAACGCGGCCAAGTACGCGGCGGGTGCCACCGAAGTCGGGTTCGTGCGTCCCTCACCCACCCAGACGATGGCCGATGACCTGCCCGACGTGGCGGGCGGCTGGGTGTACATCTACGTCGAGGACCGCGGCGGCGGGGTCGCCCTCGCCGACCGTGAGCGCATCTTCGACCGCTTCACCCGTGCATCAGGCGACGCCGGCCGACGAGAGGTCGCCACCGGTGTCGGGTTGGGCCTGTCGCTCGTCGGCGAACACACCCGTCTGCACAATGGGCGGGTCTGGGTGACCGACCGCCCCGACGGCACCGCGGGAGCCCGCTTCGTCATCGCCATCCCCATCGGTGACGATGTCGAGTTCGACGAGGAGCGCGCCCTGTGAACCGTTGCACCAGCCTGGTCCGCTCGCATGCTGTTCGTCGTTGCCCTGATGCTGTCGGCCGCGGCATGCGGCATCCCCACCGACCAATCCGCCCAGATCGAACAGTTCCCCGAGGACCTCCTCGATGAACTTCCTCCGACAACGGCAACCGCCGAGCCGCAACCCGAGTCGGATGTCATCCTGCTCAGCATCTACTTCCACAACGACAATGCCCAGTTGATTCGAGTGAAGCGGCCGGTGGCCGAATCACCTCCGATCAACGACGCCCTCAAGGCCGTCGTCGATGGACCGAAGGAAGAGGAGCAACGGGCCTTCGCCCCTTCGATCGTGCTTGCCCTGCTGCCCAGCAATCTCAATCCGCGGGTTTCGCGTATCGATGACGCCGATCAGGTCGCCTACATCACGGTGGCCGACGAAGCGGGCTTCCGCAACAATCCCGACCGACGTCTCGCGGCGGCCGAACTGGTCTGCACCGCGGTCCAGTTCATCAGGGTCGACGGCGTCTACATCGAGGACTCTCAGGGCATCATCTCGCTCACCGACCTCGATGCCCGACCGATCAGCGGGCCGGCCAACGCAAGTCACTACGACAACTGTCAATCGCCGATTCCGACTCCCTCGACCACCACCACACCAACCGCCACCGGACCGACGCCGGAAGGGCCGACGACCGACGCTCCCACGACGACGGCGGGTTGACCGCGCCGCTTCGGCCGGCAAGGGGAACTACGGAAAGAATTCCTTGGCCGTCGCCCAGAGTTCGGCACTCACCGGCTTGAGTTCTGCCGTGGCCTCCTCGAGTGACACGCGGACGATTTCGTTCGACTGCAGCGCAACCATCTGACCGAACGCGCCGTCGTGCACCGCCTCGATGGCGGCAATGCCGAAGCGCGAGCTGAGTACCCGATCGAACGCAGTCGGGGTCCCGCCACGCTGCACGTGCCCGAGGATCGTGACCCGGGTCTCGAAACCGGTCCGCTTCTCGATCTCGATGGCAACCCGGTTGGCGATGCCCACCGAGCCGGATGTGACCGAACTCGTCGAACTCGTCCTCGGGCACCGTGAACGTCCCGGCAAGAGGCTTCGCCCCTTCCGCGACCACGACGATCGATGCGTACTTGCCGCCCTCGTGGCGGCGACGCAACGCTTCGCACACCTCGTCGATGTCGAAGGGCTCTTCGGGAATCAGCGTGATGGTGGCCCCTCCTGCGATCCCGGCCCACACGGCGATGTGCCCGACGTGGCGGCCCATCACCTCGACCACCATGACCCGGTTGTGGCTCTCGGCCGTGGTGTGCAGCCGGCCGATGGCTTCGGTGGCGATGGCCACCGCGGTGTCGAATCCGAAGGTCCGCTCGGTGGCGGCGATGTCGTTGTCGATGGTCTTGGGCACCCCGACGACGGGGAAGCCGTCGCGGAAGAGCTGCCGGGTGCACGACAAGGTGCCCTCGCCGCCGATGGCGATGATGGCGTCGACGGCCAGGTCGGCCATCGTCGTGCGAATCTTCTCGAGCCCGTCCGGCGTTGCGTACGGCTGGATGCGGCTGGTCCCGAGAATCGTTCCGCCGAGCGGGAGGGTGCCGCGGAGGGCTTGGATGTCGAGGCTGGTGTATTCGCCGTCCATCACCCCTCGCCAACCATCGTGGAACCCGAGGAGCTCGTCGCCGTAGACCTTCTCGCCCTTGCGCACGACCGCCCGAATGACCGCGTTGAGCCCGGGACAGTCCCCACCCCCGGTGAGTATTCCGACTCGCATCGGTTTGCTGTTCGACATGCGGACCTTCCTCCGGTCAGATCGGAACGACCAGCGTAGAGTCGAGAACACCGTGCAATGACCCAGGGCCCGACTCGAGGGCGAGAGGACCGTCATGAAACAACCGAGCAGGCGCCAACCAGCATGAACCAATCTGCTGTCGTTCGACCATCGCCCGGAGTCGTCATCGCGCTGGATGCGGGCACCACCGGGGTGCGGGCCCTCGCCATCAACCACGAAAGCGATGTGGTCGGCTGGGCCTACCGCGAGGTGACCCAGCACTACCCCGAGCCTGGCTGGGTGGAGCACGACGCCGAGGAGATCTGGGATCGGGTCTGCGAGGTGCTCGCCGAGTTGGCTCCGAGCCTCGATGTTCCCGTGGTCGCCATCGGCATCACGAACCAGCGCGAGACGGTGGTCGCCTGGGATCGACGGACCGGACGGCCGCGGCATCGGGCAATCGTCTGGCAGGACCGGCGCAGTGCGGCGTTCTGCGATCGGTTGATCGCCGAAGGACACCTGCCGGTCGTCCGGGCCCGCACCGGGCTCGGTCTCGACCCGTACTTCTCGGGCACCAAGATGCACTGGCTCCTGACCGAGGGTGGCATCGTCGCCGACGACGATCTGGCCTTCGGCACGATCGACACGTGGCTCATGTGGAAGCTCACGGGCGGGTCGGTGTTCGCAACCGAGCCCTCCAACGCAAGCCGCACCCTGCTCATGGACCTCGACACGCTGTCCTGGGACACCGAACTCTGCGAGCTCTTCGGCGTCCCGATGTCGTCACTCCCCCACGATTGCTCCCAGCAGCGGTCGATTCGGTCGGACCGCCGACACGACCGCCCTCGGTGCCGGCGTGCCGATCTCCGGAGTCGCCGGCGACCAGCAAGCCGCCCTTTTCGGTCAGGCCTGCTTCGACGCCGGGGATGACCAAGAACACGTACGGCACCGGCAGCTTTCTCCTCATGAACGTCGGGCCCGTTCGACCCGAGCCGGTCGAGGGCCTGTTGACCACCGTCGCCTGGACGTTGGGGCCCGACGAGCCTGCGACCTACGCCTACGAAGGGTCCATCTTCGTGACCGGTGCTGCCATTCAGTGGCTGCGCGACGGTTTGGGGATCATCAGCGACGCCTCCGAGATCGGTCCGCTCGCCGCCAGCGTCGAGACGACGGGCGACGTCTACCTGGTGCCCGCGTTCGCCGGACTGGGCAGCCCCTGGTGGGATCCCTACGCCCGAGGGACCATCGTCGGCATCACCCGCGGCACCGGACGGGCCGAGCTGGCCCGGGCAGTCGTCGAGTCGATGGCCTATCAGGTTCGCGGCGTGGTCGATCTCATGTCGAAGGCTGCGGGCCTGGATCTCGACCGAGCTGCGGGTCGACGGCGGCGCGTCGCGTCATGGACCTCCTGCTCCAGCTCCAGGCCGACCAGCTCGGGGTTGCCGTGACCCGCCCCGCCTGCAGGAGACGACAGCCCTCGGCGCCGCGTACCTCGCCGGATTGGCCGAAGGATTCTGGTCATCGCTCGAGGAGGTCCGCGAGGCCTGGGTAGTCGACGCGACGTTCACGCCCACGCTCGGCACGAGCGACCAGCGATCACCTGTACGCACGGTGGCTGAAAGCAGTCGACACCAGCCGAGGCTGGGCGCTCTGAGCCGCTGCCGGACGGAAGGCTTTCGCGCGTCGGAATGGCTCAGGGAGTCGGCTTCAACTCGGTGAGCGTGCGCCGAAGGCTGCGCATGGCCTGCTGGTGCGTTGCTCGTTCTCGATGAGCGCAAAGCGGACGAACCCCTCGCCCCCCGGCCCGAAGCCTTCACCGGGCGACGTGGCGACACCGGCCTCCCGCACCAGCCGTGACGCGAACTCGAGCGAGCCGAGTGACGGTAGGGCTCGGGAATCGGCGCCCAGAGGAACATGGTTCCCTTCGGCTTCGCCACATCCCAGCCGATGCGCTGGAGGCCATCGACCAACACGTCGCGACGCTTCTGGTAGATGTCACGAACCAGCTTGGGGTACTCGCCGGCCTCGTTCAGCGTGACCGTGGCCGCGATCTGGATCGGCTGGAAGGTTCCGTAATCGAGGTAGCTCTTCAGTTTGGTCAGCGCAGCGACGACCTCGGGGTTGCCCACGAGGAAGGCGACCCGCCAGCCGGCCATCGAGAACGACTTCGTCATCGAGTAGAGCTCGACGCAGCAATCCTTCGCCCCGTCGACCTGAAGGATCGAGGGCGGCTCGTAGCCGTCGAAGCCGATGTCGGCATAGGCGTTGTCGTGCACCACGATCATGCTCCGGGCCTTGGCGAATTCGACCACTCGCTCGAAGAACGGCAGATCGACGCACACCGTGGTCGGGTTGTGCGGAAAGGAGATGACCAGCGTCCGGGGCTTGGGCCAGCTGTACTCGTAGGCCCGCTCGAGGTTCGCGATGAACTCCTCGCCTTCGGCCAGCGGAACCTCACGGATGGCGGCGCCGGCGAAGATCGGTCCCCAGATGTGGATGGGATAGGACGGCGCCGGCACGAGGCAGGCATCGCCCGGCTGGAGCAACACCCACATCAGATGGGTGAACCCTTCCTTGGCCCCGATGACGTTGAGGACCTCGGTCCCGGGGTCGAGGTGCACCCCGAAACGGCGTTGATAGTGATTGGCAACGGCCTCACGGAGCTTGGGCAGCCCCTTGCTGGACGAATAGCGATGATTCTTCGTGTTGGCCACCGCCTCGATGACCTTCTCGACGGCCACCTCGGGCGACGCGAGGTCGGGGTTACCGAAACCGAAGTCGATCACATCGACCCCTGCTCGGCGTGCGTCCATCTTCAGCTCGTTGATGACACCGAGCACGTACGGGGGAAGATGGTTGATACGCCTGAAGTCCATCTGCGTAATCTACCCAGTCCGGTTCTCCTCGACCCGGATCTCTTCAGGTCGGACGTCGGCCGCAGGAGCTTCGGCTGCAGCGAGGGCTCCGCCGATCGCGCCGGCTTCGGCGCCCAGCAGCGCGGCGACCACAGGAACGACCGGTCGATATCCCCTCCCCAGGACCGAGTCCATGAGTTTCGCCCGGACCTCGTCCAAGAAGTGGTCGTTGATGGCCGACAATCCTCCCCCCAGCACGATGATCTCGGGATCCAGCAACGTGACCAGGGAGCCAAGACCGCGAGCGACCCAGGTGCCGAGCTCGTCGATGATCCGAGCGGCGTCAGCGTCGCCCTCCTCGTACGCCGCGCTCACGTGCTCGCCTCGGATCGACGCGGCGTCTCCGCCGGCCAAGGTCACGATGCGTTGTGCCTTGCCTCGGGCCGCGGCCAGCCGGGCGAGGTTCGCAAGACCGGTCCCCGACGACACCGTCTCCCAGCATCCCCGTTTGCCGCACGCGCAAACCATGCCGTCGGCGTCCACCAACATGTGGCCCGGCTCGCCCGCGAATCCGTTGGCCCCGCGGTAGACCTGCCCACCAAGAATCAGACCCCCACCGATACCAGTGCCTTGGGTGACGATGATCGCTTCACTGGTGCCTCGAGCAGCTCCCAGACGGTGCTCGGCCAGTGCCGCGTGTGCGGCGTCGTTGTCGGCGACGATCGGCACAGCGAACCGCTGACGCAGCGCTGACGGCAGGTCGAAATCGACGACGCCTGGCAGGTTTGGCCCGTACCGCAGGATGCCGTGCCGATTGACCAGACCGGGGATCCCCAGACCGATGCCGTTCGAGCGCGGTGGAACCCGCGAGTTCTGCGATCACTTCGGCCACTGCGGCACCGAGCCCGGTGGCGTCGTTTCGCGGTGTGGGTTGCTGGCGACGAGCGACGACCGTCTGGCTCTCGGAGTCGAACAGGACGCCCAGGATCTTCGTGCCGCCGATGTCGATGCCGACCGTCGCTTGCTCCATCAGGGTGACCCTAATGGGGTCGCGGCGTGTCCGGGCTGTCTCGTCAGGACGGTGCGTCGCGCCTACTGACCCTCGGTGACTCGACTCGGTGTGCTCCGAAGCGCTCGACGCAGCCCGACTCCTGCGGCCCACGCCGTGATCTCGGGCCGGTTCGTCGCAAGAATCAGCTGGTGCTGTTGGGCCAGGCCTTCGAGTTGACCCATGAGGAAGTCGATCTCGGCGTCGGGAACCGCCTCGAACTGCCCAGTGAGGACGATCGACATCGAGCGGGAGTTCTGGCCGCGCAGCCGGTTCCCGAGGTCGGTCAGCGTCTCGACGATCGGACGAGTCGCTCCGCCACCCTGCCCGATCGCAGCGCCGGCTTCCAGTTCTGCGACCCGGGCCGCGGAGGCGACCGCCTGGGCTTCGAGCTGATCGATCCGGGCCATGGCGCGAGCGTGCCGGGCGAAACCGCGTTCGGCGACCGCCAACTCCGCGGCCACGACCGTCGGATCGATCACCTCCTGGGCGGCGAGTTCGGCGTTGACCCCGATCATCCACTGTTTTGCGTACTCGGTGAGTTGCTCGGGCTCGATGTCCTCGGGAACGTCGATGCCTTCCTGGAGCATGCGCTCATAAAGGGTCCGAAGGTTGTCGAGCCAGGTCGGGTTCTCGACCTGGATCACCAGCTCGGACAGGGCCGCGCCGAGGTCGCTCGGCAGCATCGGGCCCAGGTGACGGCGGGCTTCGGCCTTCACATCGTCGAACTGGAGCTCGAGGGATGCTGCGGTGCTGTCGGTCTCGAGCGCAGCCCGGGCCTCTCCGGCCTCGTGATGCGCCGCGGCCAGGCGTTCGGTGGCCCGATCGAGCTGCACCAGCTGATCGACGGGGGGCGCAGGGCTGAGGCGATGCAGGGCGTACGCGGTGTAGGACGGCATCCCCACTTTCTGCAGCAAACCCTGGACCTCGGCCTGCTCGACCTCGGTGAGTCCCTTGGATCGCCGCTTCTTGTCGGAGGGGTTCACCAGTTCTTCCAGGCGCGCATCCTCGGCAGGAGACAGCAGGATTGGCTTGGCTTTCTGCTGGGCCTCGGCAAGGTGTTGGATCGCCTGGGCCAAGGCGGACTCCGCGTTCTGCACCCGCTTGCCCAGCGTTTCGAGATGTTCGGATGCGTCGGCCCGGGACTGGCAGTACGCATCCCAACCGCTGATGAGGTCTCGAATGGGTTCGGGCACCTCGGTAAAGCTCACCGGCTCCCGCTCCACCGCAGCGATCGACTCCGAAACGCGAGCCATCTTGGCCTGCATCACACTCGAGCGGCCCGCACTCGCGTCCTGGAGCTGCTGCTGCAGCTGGAAGACCCGAGCAGCGATCGACGGCTCGAGATCGGCACGGATCTCCTCGACGAGGACCGCATCGATCTCGGCCCGTCGACGCAGTTGGTCCAGCTCGGCCAGCGCCACTTCAGGTCGGATCTGGGCCGAGGCAAGGCGGTCGACCTCGACCACGACGTCCTCGGTGGTGAGCGGCCCGATCGACTGGCCCGTCAACTCGCCGAGCTCGACCAGATGTCCGTCGTTCTCGATCAGGCCTCGGACCCGGCCACCCGTGCCGCTGACGAGACTACGCACGGCCGACACCAAGGTGTTGGCCTGCAGGGCGTCCAGGTCGTGGAGCACCGAGATGAAGGGATGGAGGTCCACCGTGCCGATGCCATCACCAAGGTCGAGTCGTAGGATTCGCATGTCCCGGTCATCGACGCGAAGTCGACGGTACTCAAGAACAATTTTCTCCGACTTCAGACCGGATGATCCGGCGGGTTTCAGACCGATTCGGCGCGTGCCCGGAACTGATTGAGTGCGGCCGAAAGGATCTTCGTCTCGGCCCGACGTTTCACGAATCCGGGAAGCGGCACGGCCAGCTCGATGTCGAGTTCGTACACCACGTTGGTGGCGCCGCTGTCGGCATCGGAGGTCTCGAAGGTGTAGGCGCCGTCGAGGCGCCGAGTGAGATCGCCCCGGATCTGCTGCCAGCGGAAGGAATGGGGTGCGTCCTCATAGTCGTAAGCCAGCACGTACGACGATCGACGGCCCATGGCCTCGGCCTGGAACGCAGCTTCGATCGGACGGCCGAGCTCGTCGGCACGAAGGACCTCGACCGAGGTGATGGCCGGCACCCAGGCGGGGTAGGACGCGAGATCGGTGGCCACGGCAAAGCAGGTCTCCGGCGGAGCCTGGACCAGCTCGGAGACCAAGGTGTGCTCGGTGATCGGCATCGGTTGCATCGCTACGACCCTACCCTCACGCGGCCCTCGACGGAAAGCGGCCGTACCGGCTTCCGTAGAGGGCCATGAGCGCGAAGCCGAGGAGGGGGGTCAGGACCGAGAACGCGGCAGGCGTGAAGGGCTTCAGCGATGCCCCGACCACGCCGATCACGATCTGGAGGCCGAGACAGGTGAGGAGCGTGATGCGCGCACGCCGATCGACCACGCCACCGTTCAGCAGGAATGCTCCGCCGAACCAGACCCCTTCGTCCCGGCTGCGGGAGGCCGCGATGAGGAACGCAGCGACGAAGACCAGAATGCCGCCCAGGAACAGGACGAGGTTGAGGCCGACGCCGATGTTGACGGCCGTGTCGGACGCCGCAAGGCTGGTCGACGTGGCCACGAGGTGGAGCACGACCCCGACCTTGGCTGCGACGAGTAGGCGACCGGGCGTGAGGATCGGTTGACGGCCGGTCGTGGTGGTCACGGGATCACCGCTCCGTTCGGTTCGAATGGTTGGTTCAGTTGCGCGGCATCGATGGCGGCTTGCAGAGTACCGGCGAGATGGTCGTACCCGAACGAGGCCTCGACCCGCCGGCGAGCTGCGTCGCCCATGCGACGCCGACGCTCGGGGTCTTCGAGCAGTTCGGCGAGCGCCGCGGCGACCGCGTTGACGTTCGCGGGTTCATCGACGATGAGGCCGGTGACCCCGTGCTCCACCGCCTCGGCTGCGCCGCCCGACCGACCGGCCACCTGGGGAACTCCGCACGCAGCGGCCTCGAGGAACACGATCCCGAAGCCTTCCTGTTCGAGCCCCCACCAACGTCGCTGGCAGGGCATCGCCATCACGTCGATGGCCTGGTACAAACGCACCACGTCGACATCGTCGAGGCGACCGAGCATCCGAGCACGCGCCCCAGAACGCTCGATGAGCGTCTGCAGACGCTCGGCCTGTCGGCCGGCGCCGCCGATCAACACGATGAGGTCGGGGCAGCGCGCCCCAGCTCGGCGGCGGCCTCGACCAACGTGTGCACCCCTTTGCGGGGCACGAGCCGGGTGACCACGCCGACGGCGAGATCGGAGGGACGGAGGCCGAGGGCGCTGCGGGCGGCGGACCGATGCTCGGCCGACGGAGGCACGAATCGGTCCAGGTCGACACCCGGCGGGACCACGATGCCCGGGAGCGGCACGTCGATGCATCGTTGGGCCTCGGTCAGGGCGTAGTCGCCGGCCGCCACCACGAGCGAGGCGCCACGTAGCACCCGGGCCATGATCGAGCGAAGTACCGGAAGGCGGGCGGGAATGGTGACCTCGGCGCCGTGGACCACGACGCCGTAGGGGATGCCGAGAACGGGCCCGATGAGGCCCAACGGCAACGCCGGATCGAGGAGGACCAGATCGGACTCGGTGTCGGCGGCGAGTCGACGGACGCGGCGCACCAACCACGGATAGGGCAGGAGCCACGGTTCCCGCGAGCGACGCACGGCAAACGTCTGGTCACGATCGAAGGCAGCGGACCCTTCGTGCGGCGTGCAGTACACGCTGGTGGTCGAGGGATCGAGCCGCCGCCACAGTTCCCACAGGTAGTTCTGAATGCCCCCGACCTTGGGCGGGAAGTCGTTGGTGACGAGCAGGTGACGACGCACGGGTCAGGCGATCGACTCGGTGTGGCGCTGGCGGTTCCGTTTGCGTTCGCCGAGGCGTTTCGCCGCCCAGTGCGCATGCTCCCGGAGCAGCTCGGAACGATGCTCCAGGTACGGGTGAAGGAGTGCGCGGGTCGAGCCGGCGTCCGGATCGGCGATGTTTCCCAGGACCACGAGCGCAGTCCGGCGGATGACGTCGGGGTCCCGGTTGGCGATGTACCAGCGTCCGAGACGGTCGAGCAACGAGGCGTCGTCGGCGGTGAGCAGGAACTCGAGCGACACGGTCTGCATGCTTGGGTCGGGTGCTGTGACGGCGGCCTGGATGGCCGGCCGGTTGGGTGGGCACACCTCTTGGCAGTCATCGCATCCGTAGATGCGGTCGTGCAGCGCCTCGCGGAACTCGACGGGAATGGGTCCGGGACCTTGCACCAACCAAGCGAGGCAACGTCGAGCGTCGATCACTCCCGGGGCGATGATGGCGTCGGTGGGGCAGCCGTCGATGCAGCGTCGACAGCTGTGGCACTCGTCGGCCAGCGGGGTCGAGTTCGGGACGAGTGGGGCCGTGGTGATGACGCCGCCGAGGACGAACCAACTGCCTTGGCCGGGCAACAGGAGGTTCGCGTTCTTCCCGTACCATCCCAGTCCGGCGAGGTAGGCGACGTTTCGGTCGACGAGATGATTGTCGTCGGCGTGAACTTCGGCTCGGTAACCGGCATCACGAAGCACCCGAGCCATGGCTTCGAGCGCGTCGCGCAGCCGGCCGTAGTGGTCGTCCCACGCGTACCGGGCCACCCGAGCCGCCGGCACGGCTTGCTCGGACACGGCTTGTTCGAGTTCGGTCTGGTAACCGAGCGCCGCAGCCACGATGCTCCGGGCGCCGGGAAGGGACCGCTGGGGGTCGGTCGACCGATCGGGGTTGCGGTAGGTGAACTGCATGACGTCGGCCAGGCCCGCCCGCTTTCGCAGATGCAGCACGTCTCGCGCCGGCTGAAGCACCGATGCCGGGGCGACGCCCACCGCGGCCAAGCCGGCCGCGGATCCCACGCCGAGGACCTTTTCGGTGAGGCTGGCGTCGGAGGTCATGGTCCGACGCTATCCCTGCTCAACGAGCCGCGGCTTGGTGACGAAGCTCGGGGACCAGGCCCGCCGTTTGCAGCCGGCGAAGCGCGGCGAACTCGGCGACGTCGATGATGACCGCCTCACTCGGCTGGCGGCTGATGAGAAACGTCACCACGCAGTCCGAACACGTGTCGGTGTCCTGACGGACGCACGCATCACAGTCGATGGACACGGGACCGGTGGGGGCCGAAGTGGCCGGCACGAAATGGTTCATGCCGACGAACCTACTCAGGGCCAGTGACAGCCTTCGCCGCCGGGGCACCAACGACCGGTCAGGTCGGGCTCGTTGCTGCCGATGGTTCTCCTATTGCATTCCAGCTGCGAGACTGTCGGTCGCCCGTCGTCACGCTCCCCTTTCTCACCCCCCTTCTCACCGACCCTTTCACTCACCGAAGGATTCCCTACGCCATGACTGCCTCCATGAACAGCGATCAGATCGAGAAGATCCGCAACGGCAACGGTTTCATCGCCGCCTTGGACCAGAGCGGTGGCAGCACCCCCAAGGCCCTGCTGCTCTACGGCATCGACGAGAGTGAGTACTCCGGTGACGAGGCCATGTACGACCTCATCCACGAGATGCGGTCCCGCATCATCACCAGCCCGGCGTTCAACGGTGACCGGGTCGTGGGTGCGATCCTGTTCGAGATGACCATGGACCGCCAGGTCGAGGGCGTCGACACCGCCGACTACCTCTGGAACAACAAGGGTGTCGTCCCCTTCCTCAAGGTCGACAAGGGTCTGGCCGACGAGGTCGACGGCGCCCAGATCATGAAGGACATGCCCGATCTCGACGCCCTTCTCGCCCGGGCCAACGCCAAGCACATCTTCGGCACCAAGATGCGCTCGGTCATCAAGGAAGCCAACCAAGCCGGTGTCCAGGCCGTCGTCGATCAGCAGTTCGAGGTGGGCCGCCAAATCCTCGCAGCGGGACTCATGCCGATCATCGAGCCCGAGATCGACATCCACAGCCCAAGCAAGGCCGAGGCCGAGGCGTTGCTGAAGGCCGCCATACTCACGGCCGCCGACCAGCTCGGCGACCAGCAGGTCATGCTCAAGCTCACCCTGCCCGAGCAGGACAACTTCTACGCCGAACTGGTCGACCACCCCAACATCCTCAAGGTTGTCGCCCTCTCGGGCGGGTACAGCCGCGAAGAGTCCAACGCCCGCCTGAGCCGCAACCGGGGCATCATCGCCAGCTTCTCCCGCGCCCTCACCGAGGGCCTGTCGGCCAAGCAGTCCGCCGCGGAGTTCGACGCCGCCCTCGACGCCGCCATCGCCAGCATCGCCGCCGCCTCCGTCGCCGGTTGAACCTCTGAACCCCGCATCGGGAGTGTGAGGGTGCCGAAAACGGCATCCTCACACTCCCGATCCGGTTTGGGAGGCGGGCGGGCGATACGGTGCTCGTCGTGAAAGCTCTCGAGTTCCGACGTAACGAAGCTCGCTATGTTGCGGCCGCGGTCTCCTCGCGACTCCTGCCCGGCAGCGGGGCGAAGACCGGTCCGTTGACGTTGGTCGAGACCGACCCGGTGCCCTTGCCCGGGGCGGGTTGGCAACGGGTGCGAACCCGCCTGGCGGGTATCTGCGGGAGCGACCTCGCCACCGTCGAGGGGCAGTCGGCCCGGTACTTCGAACCCTGGGTGTCGTTCCCGTTCGTTCCTGGTCACGAGGTGGTCGGGCAGACCGAGGATGGCCGTCGTGTCGTGCTCGAACCGGTACTCGGGCATGCGGCCCGCGGCTTCGATCTACCGTTCCCCGACGCGGCGCCCGGCGACGGCAACGACTATCGCCACCTGGTCTCCGGGACGCTGGAGCCCGGCATCCAGATCGGCTACTGCGCCTCGACCGGCGGCGGCTGGTCCAACGAGTTCGTGGCCCACGAGAGCCAGTTGCACCCCGTCGCCGATCACCTCAGCGACGAAGCCGCGGTCATGATCGAACCGGCCGCCGTTGGCGTCCACGCCGCACTCCGCACGCCGATCGCCCACGGGGCAACCGTCGTGGTGCTCGGATCGGGCACCATGGGCCTCACGACCCTCGCCGCGCTTCGGGCATTCACCGACGCCGGCACCATCATCGTCGGGGCGAAGTACCCCGAGCAGGTCGACCTCGCTCGATCGCTCGGCGCCGATGTCGTCGTCGCTCCGGCCGAAGTCGGCCGCGCCGTACGCAGGGTGACCGGCAGCTTCCTCATCGGCGACGACCTCTCCGGCGGCGCCGACGTCGTGATCGATGCGGTCGGCAGCGAGGCGTCGGTCGGCGAGTCGATCGGCCTGTGTCGCCCTCGGGGAACCGTCGTGCTCGTCGGTATGCCCGGACGGATCCGGGTCGACCTGACCGCGCTGTGGCACCGGGAAACCAACCTCATCGGCGCCTACACCTACGGCACCGAGACCCTGTCGGACGGCACGACTCGGCGCAGCTTCGACCTGGCAGCCGATCTGGTCCATTCGGCCGATCTCGGACGGCTGGTCAGCCAGACCTACACCCTCGACAACTATCAGGGTGCCCTTGCGCATGCGGCAAACGCCGGACGCCGAGGCGCCATCAAGATCTGCTTCGACCTCCGAGAGGCGTGATTCATGAGCATCATCGGCACCCGCGTCCAGCGCGTCGAGGACCCCGTACTACTCACCCGCGGCGGCACCTACGTCGACGATGTCGATTGTCCCGGAGCTCTCGTCGCCACGTTCGTCCGCTCCGTGATGCCGCACGCAACCATCACGGGCATCGACACCGCAGTTGCCTCCGCAGCCCCCGGCGTGGTCGGCGTGTTCACCGCCACCGATCTGGGTTTCGAGCTTCGCTCCCCCGCCATGGCACCGTTCAACCGCGACATGAAAAGGCGCTGGCTGGCCTCGGACACCGTCCGCTACGTGGGTGAACCCATCGCCGTCGTCGTCTCCCACACCCGCGAACAAGGGGCCGACGCCGCCGAGCTGGTCGAGGTGAGCTACGAGCCACTCCCCGCGGTCATCGGTCCGTTCACCTCGATCCGAGACAAGCAGCTGTTGTTCCCCGACGCCGGCACGAACGTGGCGTTCTCGATCCCCAAGACCGAAGGGACCGTGCCGTTCGGCCAGTGCGACATCACCGTGTCGTTGACCTTCGTCAACCAGCGCCTGGCCCCCTGCGCGCTCGAGCCCAGGGCCGCCCTTGCCGTGTGGGAAGCCGGGCGCCTGACCCAGTGGTCCTCGACCCAGAGCGCCCACGGCACCCGCGATCGCCTGGCCGACGCTCTCGGCCTGGACAAGCGCGACGTGCGGGTCATCGCCCCCGACGTCGGCGGCGGCTTCGGGGCCAAGAACGGCGCCTACACCGAGGACATGGTCGTCGCGCACCTGGCTCGCCATCTCGACCAGCCCGTCCGCTGGACCAGCACCCGGTCCGAGGACATGCTGGGCATCGCGCACGGACGGGGCCAGATCTTCGAAGCCACCATCGGCGGCAGCCACGACGGCCGCATCCAGTGCTACCAACTTCGTGTGGCTCAGGACAGCGGGGCCTATCCCGAGATCGGCACCATGCTCCCGTTCATGACCCACCTCATGACCTCGGGTGTCTACGACATCGAGCACGTCAGCTATCAGGCCGATTCGGTGGTCACCAACACGCTGCCCGTCGGTGCCTACCGGGGGGCCGGCAGGCCCGAAGCGGCGGCCGCCATCGAGCGTATGGTCGACGTCTTCGCCGCCGAATGCGGCATCGATCCGGGCGAGGTTCGTCGACGGAACTTCCTGCAGCCCGAGGCCTTCCCGCTCACCACCCCCACCGGCGCCAAGATGGACACCGGCGAGTACGAAAAAGCTCTCGACCTTGCGTTGGCAGCCGCGGGCTACGACGAGTTACGAGCCGAGCAAGCGCGCCGCCGGGCCAACGGGGACACCAAACTGCTCGGCATCGGGCTCTCCACCTACGTCGAGATCACCAACCCCACGCAGACCGGCGAGTGGGGAAGCGTCGAGATCCGACCCGACGGTTCTGCGCTTCTGCTCACCGGGCAGTCGCCGCACGGTCAGGGGCACTACACCACCTTCTCGCAGCTGGCGAGCGAACTGACCGGCATCCCGATCGATCGCATCGAGGTTCGCCACGGCGACACCGACCTCATCCCCCGCGGTGCGGGCACGGGCGGCTCCAAAGCCGTACAGCTCGGCGGCACCGCCATCTGGCAGGCGACCGAGCAGGTGGTCGAGGACGCTCGGAACCTCGCAGCCCAGCTCCTCGAAGCCAACCCCGACGACATCGTCCTCGACACGGCCACCGCACAGTTCTCGGTCGCCGGGACGCCGGCCATCAGCCGTTCCTGGTCCGATCTGGGTGCGCACGCCGCCGCATCCGGCACTGCACTGACGGCGGAGATCGACTTCCAGCCGGCGGGGGCGACGTTCCCCTTCGGCGCTCACGTCTCGGTGGTCGAGGTGGACGTCGAGACCGGCGAGGTCACCATCGTGCGTCACATCGCCTGCGACGACGCCGGCAATCTCATCAACCCCCTCCTCGTCGATGGCCAGGTGCACGGCGGGTTGGCCCAGGGAATCGCCCAGGCCCTGCTCGAAGAGGTCCGGTACGACCTTCAGGGCAACCCACTCACCACCAACTTCATGGACTACGCCATCATCTCCGCGGCGGAGCTTCCCTCGTTCGAACGCATCGAGATGCAGACGCCGACGCCGCTCAATCCCTTGGGGGCCAAGGGTGTTGGCGAGTCCGGCACCATCGGCTCCACACCGGCAGTGCAGAATGCGGTGGTGGACGCGCTCGCCCATCTCGGGGTGCGCCACATCGACCTTCCGGTCAAACCCGAACGCGTCTGGGAAGCTCTCCGTCGCAGCCGCTAAGGTCCGAGCCATGCAGCTCGGAATGATGATCAACTACACCGGCGGGTTCCACGAGACGGTCGACCAGATCGTCGACCTCGAAAAGGCCGGCCTCGATGTTCTCTGGATTCCCGAGGCGTACAGCTTCGACGCGGTCAGCCAGGTCGGGTACCTCGCTGCCAGGACCAATCGGTTGCAGATCGGCACCGGCATCCTCAACGTCTACTCCCGCACGGCCGCCGCGATGGCGCAGACCGCCGCCGGCTGCGACTACGTGAGCCAGGGTCGCTTCATCCTCGGACTCGGAGCCAGCGGCCCGCAGGTGGTCGAAGGGTTCCACGGGGTCCCCTACGACAAGCCCATGGCCCGCATCAAGGAATACATCGACGTCTGCCGTTTGGCGATGCGCCGAGAGCCCATCGTCTACTCGGGCCAGACCGTCCAGATCCCGCTCCCCGAAGGCCAAGGCACCGGGCTCGGCAAGCCCCTGAAGCTCATCAACCATCCGGTCCGCTCCGAGGTCCCCATCTTCTGGGCGTCGCTCATGCCGCTGTCGGTCCGGGAGACCGCCCGCTCAGCCGACGGATGGCTCCCGGTCTTCTTCGTGCCCGACGAGTTCCAGCGAGTCTGGGGGGACGACCTGAAGAAGGGCATGACCGAGCGGGATGAATCCCTCGGCAAGCTCGAGATCTCGGCCGGCGCCACCGTGGCCATCGGCGAGGAGTACGCAGGCGACGGCGCCGACCCCATCCTCGACCGCAGTCGGCCCCAGACCGCTCTCTACTGGGGTGGCATGGGCGCCCGGGACAAGAATTTCTACAACACCATCGCCAAGAAGTACGGCTACGAAGCCGAGGCGATCGAAATCCAGGACCTCTACCTCGACGGTCACAAGGCCGACGCCGCCGCAGCAGTACCCCGAGACTTCCTCCAGAAAGCCAACCTCGTCGGGCCGGCCTCCCAGGTGAAGGAACGGCTGGGCGCCTGGAAGGAAGCGGGCGTGACCATCCTCAACGTGTCGCCGGTCGGACCCAACCCGGTGAAGACGATGGAGCAGCTGCGCGAGCTGCTCGAGGACGCTTGATGCCTGACGTGAACCGTTCGACCATCGATCCGGCTTGGTTGGCGCCCACCTGGTTCATCGACTCCGACTCCGACATCGTCGGTGACTACGCGTCCGACGCTGTCGGGAGCGCGACCGACCCTGTCGACATGGCCGTTGCGTTGTTCCATCGGGTTCGTGACGGCATCCGCTACGACCCGTACAACACCGACAACGCTCCCGAGGCGTTCCGTGCCTCGACGGTTGCGGCGTCCAGCACCAATTGGTGCGTACCCAAATCGGTGCTCCTGGCTGCGGCGGCCCGTAATCGGGGCATTCCGGCCCGACTCGGCTTCTCCGACGTCCGCAACCATCTCACCAGCAAGAAGCTGACCGAGCAGATGGGCACCGACGTGTTCATCTGGCACGGCTACGCCCAACTGTTGTTGGGGGACCGCTGGTTCAAACTCTCCACTGCGTTCAACCTCGAACTGTGTGAGAAGTTCGGGGTCAAGGTGCTCGAGTTCGACGGAACCGACGACGCCCTCATGCACCCCTTCGACCAGGTCGGCAACCGGCACATGGAGTACGTGAACCAGCGCGGCACGTTCGACGACCTGCCGCTCCAACAGATCCAGGCCGACTTTGCCCGCTTCTATCCCACCATCGATCTCGACGGAAGTCCGGGTAGCGCAGCGGCCGCCGGAGACACCGACTTCGCCTGAGCGAGTCCGCTTGGGCCGCTGCCGGGTGACTTACACCCGGCGGGCGAGCACCAGACCGAAGTCGGCACGCTCGTCGGTCCACAGTTGGTCGACGGCGAAACCGGCCTCGACCAGCTCGGCGGCGAGCCGGTCGGGTCGGAACTTGGTGGAGATCTCGACGCGGATCTCCTCTCCTGCGGCCAGTTCGACGTCGAGATCGAGGCCGGTGAGGCGAATGCTCTGCGCGGTCTCCGACCGCAGGCGCATGTCGACCCGCTCCTCGCGGCCGTCCCACAACGGGACGTAGTCGAACAGGTCCGGGTCGAAGTTCGCGCCGAACGCGTCGTTGATCACCAACAGTACGTTCTTGATGAACGCGTCGGTGACCAAGGCCGAGTCGTTGTACGCATCGAGGATCCGGTCGATGGGCTTCATGAGGTCGACACCCAACAACAGCCATTCACCAGCGTCGAGGGCATCGGCGACCCCACCCAGGAAGGCGCGGCGCTCTTCGGCATAGAAGTTGCCGACCGTGCCGCCGAGGAAGGCAACCATCCGGTCAGGACCGGGAGGAAGATGTTGCAAGTGCCGAGTGAAGTCGCCGACGACGGCCTGCACCTTCAGCCCCCGGTATCGGCCGGCCAGCATGTTCGCAGCGTCGACGAGGGTGGCGGCGCTGACGTCGAGGGGAACGAACCGTTCGAGCTGGCCCGTAGCCCAGAACGCATCGAGCAGGGTGCGCGTCTTGTCGCTGGTGCCTGAACCCAGCTCGACCACCGTGCGGGCACCGGTCCGACGGGCGATATCGGACGATCGAGACGCAAGAATCGTCCGCTCGGCCTCGGTCGGGTAGTACTCGGGGAGCCGGGTGATGCGATCGAACAGCTCGGAGCCTCGATCGTCGTACAGCCACATGGGCGGTAGCACCTTGGGCGTCCGGCTGAACGCCCGGGTGATGTCGTCGCGCATCGCCCCTTCCGCCCACCCGGGGGGAAGATGGGTGTCGAGGGTGATCGATGGCATCATGCGGTCACGTCCATGAACATGCCTGCTTCCGGAGAGGGCGGGTCAGCAATCGCTGGCCAGCCGGACACCCGATCGGTGCCAGCGGGTGTGTGGTGAGAAGAAGTTACGGTACGTCGGGCGGGTGTGGCCTTCAGGGGTATACGAGCAACTGCCGCGAAGCACCATCGTGTTGATCATGAACTTGCCGTTGTACTCGCCGATCGCGCCGGCGACCGGACGAAACCCCGGGTAGGGCCGATAGGCCGACTCGGTCCATTGCCAGCAGACCCCGAACAGGTCCAGTGCACCGGCACCCAGATTGGCGGCATGCTCCCACTCGAATTCGGTGGCGAGGCGACAACCGGCCCAGGTGGCGTAGGCATCGGCTTCGTAGAAGGACACGTGACACACCGGTTCGTTCAGGTCGACGGGCTGGGTGCCCTCGAGTGTGTGACGGCGCCAGGGGTCTCGAGGGTCCTCGCTCCGCCAGTAGAGCGGCGCCTCCCACCCTTCGGTGTTGCGGAGGTGCCAACCATCGGACAGCCACAACTCGGATCGGTGGTAGCCCTCGTCGGCCATGAAGTCGAGCCACTCCCCGCAAGTGACGAGCCGATTGGCGAAGCGGTAGGGAGCCAGCAGCGCATCGTGGCGGGGGCCTTCGTTGTCGAACGCGAATCCGGCTTCGGGCCCAGGGTGCCCGATGGGCACGATGCCACCGGCAACGTCCAGCCACTTGGGTGACACGTCAGGCGCTGGTGACAGGTCAGGCGCTCCACCGGGGCCTCGATCGAGATCGCTCGATCCCCCTTGGCGGTCGGCCGGCCGGCGATAGACCGGTTCGAGCGGGTTGAGCGACAGCACGTGCTTGATGTCCATGAGCATCAGTTCTTGATGCTGCTGCTCGTGATGCAATCCGAGTTCGATGAGCGGCTCGATCTGGGCGAGCGTTTCGGGCGACGCGCTCGCAATCAGGGCCAACATCCGTTCGTCGACCGCTTGGCGATACGCCGCGACCTCGGTGATCCCGGGACGGCTCACAAGGCCCCGTTGCGGGCGAGGAAAGCGACTCCCGACTTGCTCGTAGTAACTGTTGAACAAGTACCCGTAGCCGGGGTGGTGCGGCGTGAAGTCGGGCTCGAACGGCGCCAGAACGAACGTCTCGAAGAACCAAGTGACGTGGGCCCGGTGCCACTTCGTGGGGCTGGTGTCCGGCATCGACTGCACCGTCTGATCTTCGGCCGACAGTGGCCGGGCAAGATCTTCCGTGTCGTTGCGGACCCGCGAAAAGCGAAGACTGATGGCCTCGATGTCCGCCGCAGCAATGGTCACAGGGGTTTCAACTCCTCAAGGCCGCCAGGTGTTCCCGCACCTCGCCAAGAAGTTCGACCGATCGCACGGCTTTGGATGGCTCGACCGACATCGTCCGGGCCACGAGGTCGTCGACCCCCAGGTCAGCGAAGGGAGCGAGCAACTCGACGACCCGATCGACGCCGCCGAAGACAAGCACCTCCTCGCGCATGCCGCGGTATCCGGCCGCCGCCAGCGCCCTGCCTGTAGCAATCGCCTCCGTGTCATCGTCAGCGACGAAGATGTCTCGACGCAACGCAACGCGGGGCGTCACTCCCTGCGCGGCGCACCGCTCTCGGTAGCGGCCGATGCCCTCGGCGAGTTCCGGTGTCGACTCCCCTGGGCTCACGTACCAGGCGTCCCCCTCGCGTGCGGCTCGTTCGAGGGGAGCATCGCCGTGGCCACCCCCGATCCACCATTCGACCGGCCGAGGTGGACGAGGCGAGATGGCCGCTCCCTGGAGACCAAGGGTTTCGTCATCGACGACCTCACCGGCGAACAAGCGACGCATGATCTCGATGGCGGCGTCGGTCTTGCGGCCCCGTTGAGCAAGCTCGTGGCCCATGCCGGCGAATTGCGATCGGCCGGCTCCGATACCGGTCTGGACGATGAACGGCGCCTCGGTCATGCACGCCAACGTGCCCACCTGCTCGGCCGCCAGCACCGGATTCCAGAGCGGCAGCAGGAACAGCACCCCAATCGGCCGATCGGCCGGCCACTCGGCCATCAGCCGCCCGATCATCGGCACGCCCTGCACGTAGTGGGCCGAATGACCGACCGAGTGGTGATCGCCCAGACTGAGGTGGTCGAGATTGGCCGCGGCCGCAGCTCTGGTCCGTTCGATCACGGTCCGAACGGCGTCCGGACCGGTCATCCCTCCGTTGGCCGAGTAACTACTGGTGACCGAGATCCCAAGCCTCATGGGCCAACCCTAATCCCATCCCCGCTCGCCGCCCCATCGGGAGTGACGGCCTCAGGGGGTGATGAAGAGGTCCAGGAGTTGGCCGTTGTCCAGTACCGAAGCACCCAAGTCCCGGGCGGCCTGCGCGAGGTGCGGGTCGTCGGTGACGACGGCGATCGGCCACTGGAGTGGGTAGGCGTCGAGTAGCCCGCCGATCGCTTCGCTCGGATCGACGTCGGCACTGGTGAGCCGCACCCGCACCGCGGGGGCCGACGGCAGCTGCTCGTCGCCCGCAACGTTGCCATCGAAGACGACGTCGGCGGCAGCGCCCGTGTCGCCGACCAGATCGCCGAGGTTGCCGACGAGAGCGTCTCGACGCTCGACCGGACCGAGCATGGGCCAGCCCATTGCGGCGACCGGATCGCCATCGATCAGGAGCACCACTTCCGCGGTGGTGACCGTATGCCGAGCAATGGTGAGCGGGTCACCGGCAATGGCCGGCACCGAGGCTCGCTGCGGGGTCGCATCGTCGGCCGAGCCGCGCTCGACCTCGGGCTCGACCGCTGATGCCATGTGTGTTGCGCCGGGACTGTCCGGTTCGACATCACGGCGCTCAACGTCGTTGCGCTCGAAGACCGCAGGCTCGAAGACCGCAGGCTCGAAGACCGCAGGCTCGGTGTCCTCGGGCGGGCCGGCTCCGAGGCCGTAGGACGCAAGTACGTCCGCAAGGTCACTGCCCTCCTCGTCGGCGACAACCTCCTCGGCGACCTCCTCGGCGAGAGCCGTTTCGGAAGGGTCGGAGTCGGTGGCCGATGCATCGACGGTGAGCACCTCCGGCGCGGCGACGTCAGCGAGCGCCGAAACCGCCGGCGTCGCCACGTTGGCCGGCTCGCCGGACCGTGCCGATGCAGGCGCCGACAACGGCTGACTCGAAGTGAACCCGTTGCCCGCCGTGACCTCGTCATCCGATACGCCCTGGGGCCTGGACGACGTCTCGATGACCTCGCCCAGCAGGTCGAGTCGACGCACGGTCTCCGAGACGGCGGCGTGCATCGCTTCGGCCGCCAATTCGGTCTCGCCGAACGCACCCTCGCACGAGTCCAGTTCGTCGTTCACGGTTCGAGCCGCCGACTCGAACGCCTGACGGGTGCCTCGAAGGCGGCTGTTGGCCAGTTCCAGTTGGGACGCCAGCAGATCGCGTTCGGCCTCGACCCGGCCCAGTTGGACCGCGAGGTCCTCGAACAGCCCACGACGCTCGAGCTCCGCTGACTCACGAATTCGCCGGAGCTGATCGAGGTCGGCTTCGAGTGCCGCATTGCGCTGGGTGAGATCGGCGGCGCCGGCCTGGAGCCGCTGCCACTTGCTGGACACGTCCGCAAGCTCGGCCTCGAGGTCGGCACGACCCCGGTCGACCGCATCGAGCCGTTCCTGTTGCCGTGCCTGCTGGGAGCGCAGGGCGGCCGCTTCGGTCAACGCTGCGTCTCGGGATGCGCTCAATTCCTGGACCTCGAGCGTGAGGGTCTCGAGCCGGCGTGCTGCTGCGTCGTGATCGACCACGAGCGCGGCGTGATCTCGCTCGTACTCCGCCGCGTCCGCCCGCGCCTCGTCACGCTCGGCGCCCAACGTCTGGACCTCGCTGCGAAGGTTTGCGGTCTCGCGTTCGAGGCGGTCGACCGAGCCTCGGAGCCCGATCAGCTCGGATTCGGCCGCCGCCAGCGCCAACGCCGTGTTCTGATCGTCGACCGAACGGGCGTCGAGTTGGCTGGTAGCGGCCCGAAGCTGAGCTTCGAGCGTGATGACTCGGTTCTCGAGATCACGCTGCAGTTGTTGAGAGGTGTCCCGACCGGGCGGCACCGAAGCGGGCGCGCTCACGGTGTTGCCGGGCCGGCAACGACTGCGGTCGGGTCGATGGTGCTCGTGAGGTTCTCTCGCTCGTCGGACAGTCGACCGACCAGGTTGCGAAGGGTCGCCAGCTCGGACTCGATGGTCTCGCCGCCCGAGGGTGGTCGCTGCGAGCTGGGAGCAGGCGGAGTGGGCTGCGGGCGGGGCACGGGTGAACCTGCGGCCGACGTCCGCAGAACCGGTGGTGGAGGCGGTGGGGGCGCATGCGAACCGGCGCCGACACCCACACCGGCGCCGACGGTGGTCGGAGCGACCGGCAGCGGTGGGGCAACCGTGGGAGAACCGCCCGTCAGCATTCCGAATGTCGCTTCCCATCCCGGAGGACGGTGCAACCAGAGATAGCCGGCTCGCCCGACTCGGACCTCGGTCGCGGCGGCTGCAACCCTCGATCGGAATTCGGGGTCCTCATCCATCACACGCTGAGCCACTGTCATCGCCCGCCGAGGAAGTTGCGGCAGGTAGATGAAGCTGCGCATCGGCGCTGGGGGTTCGACCGGCGGGTTGGCTTCCCACCCGCGGCGAGCCACCTCGAACGCCACCTCGCATGCTTGGACCAGTGGCTCAGAAGCCATGTGCTTACTCCTCTCGGTCTATGCGAACCACGTCATTGCCGTGGCCACACCATCGACACAAGATCTCATCGACCGTTTCGGACAAAAGTTCAGTCTGTTCGATGTCGAGTGCTCCACCGACCGAGAAATGGTGGAACTCGCGCGTTCGGCGAGACACGGTGACGTCGAATCGGGTGAGGTTGCCGCACGCGGTGCAGCGATAGCGGATCTGATCCATGAGGCGAGGTTAGTGGTTGCTTGACATCGAACGTTCGTTCGTCTCAACTGTCGAGATGCGTCAACGTTCCTTCGACGATCTCGGCACTCCGCTCTCCGGTGTCACCTTTTGCGTCCTCGATCTCGAGACCACCGGAGGGAGCCCGACCGATTGCCTCATCACCGAGGTTGGGGCCGTCAAGGTTCGCGGGGGCGAGGTTCTCGGCACCTTCGGAACGCTCGTGAACCCGGGTTGCGCCATCCCGCCACAGATCACGCTGATCACCGGAATCACCGATCGGTTGGTCGCTCCGGCGCCGAGTATCGACCGAGTCCTCCCGTCCTTTCTCGAGTTCATCGGGGGTTCGGTGATCGTCGGCCACAATCTGCGTTTCGACCTGGCGTTTCTTCATCACGCACTGCGACGTTGGGGGGGTCCGATGCTGGGAAACCAGCATCTCGACACGCTTGCGCTTGCTCGGCGGCTGTTGGCCGGCGAGATGCCCAACTTCAAGCTGGGCGAGCTTGCCCGCCGTCTCCGCCTCTCCCATCAACCGAACCACCGCGCCCTCGACGATGCCTGGGCCACCACCGATCTCCTGCACTACCTCATCGAGCGAGCCACCGCGTGGGGAGTGACCGGTCTCGACGATCTGGTGCACCTTCCTTCCATCGCGGGGCACCCGCAGGCCAAGAAACTCGGCCTCACCTCCGGCCTTCCGCGCAAGCCCGGCGTCTACCTGTTTCGTGCTGCCGACAACACCATTCTCTACGTCGGCAAGGCGACCGACCTGCGCAGTCGCGTTCGCAGCTACTTCTCGTCGGACCAGCGGAAGAAGGTGGCTCAACTGCTCCGCGAAACCCACGCCATCACGTGGGAGGTCTGCGATTCGGTGCTGGCGGCCGAGCTCCTCGAGCTTCGACTCATCCAACGGCATCAGCCCCGCTTCAACCATCGCAATCGGCGGCCCGCAACGCCCCATTTCGTTCGTCTCTCCACCGACGAGCGTCTGCCCCGCCTCACCATCGGCCGCACCCCCGGACCACTGTCCATCGGCCCACTCACGACCCGTCGCCAGGCCGAGCTGGTCGTCGAGGCGATTCAGACCGCGCTGCCCGTCCGGCGCTGCGCCACCAGAGTCGGCCCGCGTGCCGTGCTACCGGTCGTTGCCACACCCTGCACCTCGGGCCAGCTCGGCACCGGCGCGTGCCCCTGCAGCGGGGCCACCTCCGAGGTCGACTACGCCCGCATTGCCGCGACAACAGCACGGGCCATGACCACCGATCCACAGATGGTGCTCGACCCCCTCGCGGAGCGGATGCGGACGATGGCCGCGTCGGAACGCTTCGAGGAAGCGGCCACGGTCCGGGACCGAGCGGGCGCCTTTGCCGCCGCGATCGCCCAGCAGCGTCGCTTGCAGATGGTCCGCGACGCAGGCCGGTTGCAGGTCGAGACGGCGGCCGGTCACCGCATCACCATCGATCACGCCCGTCAACAGTGCACGTCCGCCAATCAGCCCGACGTTCCCGATCAGATCGAATCGCTCGACGAAGCGCTCTGCGTTGCCCGCTGGCTCGATCGCAACGCTCAAGCGGTACGAGTCATCGACGTCGAGGGCCGACTGTGCTCCCCACTGCCGGCCCTCCCCGACTTCCAGCCTCGGAAGACATGAACTCGGAAGACGTGAACGGGAGGGCCCAAGACACGCAACCGCGTGCAGTTCCACCCCGCTCAGAGGTGCGCACTGCACGCGGTTGTGTATTCGGGACGCGGTTGTGTATTCGGGAACGGACTAGAGGCGGTGGGTTACTTCGCGCAGCGCTTCGAGCTTGGCCAGGGCGCGGCCGTCGTCGATGGCGGCCGATGCTTCCCGGATTCCGGCGGCCAGGTCGGTGACCACTCCCGCAATCACCAGCGCGGCGCCGGCGTTGAGCACCACGATGTCGCGCCGAGGGCTCGCCTCGCGGCCCGTGAGGATGGCGTCGAAGATGGCGACATTCTCCTCGGCCGAGCCGCCGGAGAGGGCATCGAGCGAGTCGGGCGGAACGATCCCGAGGAATCGCAGATCGAGCTCGCGACGCTCGACCCCTTCGGGTCCGACATCGAAGATCACCGACGGGCCCGTGGTACTCGAGCTCGTCCAGCCCTCCGGCCCCGGTGACCACCCAGACCCGGTCGACGCCACGCTCGTAGCAGACGTCGGCGAGCTGCTTGGCCAGCGCCTCGTTGGCGGTGCCGATCAGCTGACGTCGCACCCGTCCGGGGTGGGCGATGGGCCCGAGCAGATTGAACACGGTGGGCACACCCAACTCGGCCCGGACCGGTCCGGCGTGACGCATGGCCGGATGAAAGAGTCGAGCCAGTGCGAACCCCAGCCCCGTCTCAGCGACGCAGGCCTCGAGTGCCGGACCATCGAGGTCGACCTTGAGCCCCAGGGCCGTGAGAAAGTCGAACGCTCCCGATGTCGACGACGCCCGGTAGTTGCCGTGCTTGCACACGGTGGCGCCCGCAGCGCTGGCGACGAACGACGCCATGGTCGATACGTTCAGCGCGTGCTTGCGTCGGTGACCTGAACCACCGGTTCCCACGATGTCCACCGTGTGCAGAGGCACCGTCAACGGCATCGATGCATCGAGCATGGCTGATGTCATGCCGACCATCTCGTCGGTCGTCTCGCCCTTGGCCCGCAGCGCGATGACGAAGCCGGCGATCTGCGCCGCCGTTGCCTCACCGGCGAGAATCTCGGCCATTGCGGCCCGCGCCACCTGTCGGCTGAGGTGCTCCCCCGCCGTCAACCCGGTGAGCACTCCGGGCCAACCACCGAGCTCGGCCAGAGCAGTCGGGGCCGTCGGTGACTGGGCTTGGGCAGGTTTGTCCATCCCGCCAGGCTAGAGCCGCTCGCCTGCGAGCGACTGACGGTTGCGTCGTTCAACCCGGGATCGCGTCGTTCAACCCGGGATCGCGCCGTTCGACTCCAGCTTGCTCGAGGCGGACCGGAACGTCAGCAGACCGATGCCAGGCCTTCGCCGAGGCGTCCAGCATGACTCTTCTCGGCTCGGGCCAAGGTCTCGAGCCAGGCGGCGATCTCCTCGAAGCCTTCCTCGCGGGCGACCTTGGCGAAACCGGGGTACATCTCGGTGTACTCATAGGTCTCACTGGCGATCGCCGACCGCAGATTGTCCTTGGTCATGCCAACCGGAGCCCCGGTGACGGGGTCGCCGATCTCCGCGAGGAAGTCGAAGTGGCCGAACGCATGACCGGTTTCGCCTTCGGCAACCGAACGGAAGAGCGCAGCGATGTCCGGATGGCCCTCGACATCGGCCTTCTGGGCGAAGTACAGGTACCGGCGGTTCGCCTGGCTTTCGGCGGCGAAGGCTTCCTTCAGGTTTTCCTCGGTCTTGCTTCCCTTGAGTTCGGGCACGTTCTGTCTCCTCTTGCGTGATGCAGCGCAACGCACGTCTCCCATGCCGACGACATCGGCGAGATGAGCGACGGGCCGCCTGGCCCAAACCTACCCATCGCCGTCTGAGCGACAAACCCTCGATCCACAGAAATCTCGGCCGCCCTGTCGGTGGGCGAGCCGTGCGAGGATCCGGGCGGCGTTGTCCCTGCTCCCTGTCGGTTCCGGCCCCCATCGGCGCGCTACCGTGAGCGCGTGGCCACACCCGACTGGAGCGCAGTGATACCCGGCATCGCAACCGGCACCGGCATCGTGCTGCCGGCCGCAATCCTGAGCCTCCTCCTGGCCGACCGTGACACCAGCCTCAATTGGGCCCTCGTCTTCCAATTCATCATTCTGGTCGGCTTCGCGTCCGCCGGCTTCGTCAGCGGTCGGCGCCGCTCCGACACCCCGATGTTCCACGGCATTGCCGCAGCGCTCGGGTGCTGGGTCATCCTGCAAACCTTCGGCGCCATTCGCCGATTGATCGCCGACGAGACGGTTTCGCTCGCCGCCTACCCCGCGGTCGCGCTGCTGGCCGCAACGTGTGGCGTCGTCGGAGCGTTGACGGCCGACTGGACCCGCCGTCGGGCTCGTCGCCACTAGCGGCCCTGCATCCGGTTACCCTCGACGTTCTGGGTGAGTCAGCCGGGTGGCCGCGGGTCGATCGATCGATCGGCCTGAGGAAGGTCGGGGCTCCGTAGGACAGGATGCTGGCTAACGGCCAGTCGGGGTGACCCGCAGGAAAGTGCCACAGAAAACAGACCGCCGATGGACCGGGCAACTGGTCACAGGTAAGGGTGAAACGGTGCGGTAAGAGCGCACCAGCGCTCGGGGCAACTCGAGCGGCTTGGTAAACCCCATCCGGAGCAAGGTCGAACGAGCGTATGGGTTGTCCGTCCCCCGGCTTCGGCCGGAACGCTCGGGTGGACCGCACAGATAGATGGTCACCGAACGGGAACCTGGCAACAGGCCCGGGAACAGAACCCCGCCTACAGGCCGACTCACCCAGACTCACCCCTCTGAACAGGTAAAACACTCGCCAACACTCGGCTAAATCGTCACCGTGCAACGGATATGCAACGACGACAACCGAAAGGCGAAACCATGACCAAGACGACCACGACCACGGATCTCACAGATCCAACCATCGACGAGACCCTGCGTCAGTACCTCGAGCGCATCGATGCGCTAGAGGCCCGACTGGACCGCATCGAAGCCTTCGCCGTCGAGCTGGCTGAGCTGTACGGCATCGACATCACCACGTTGCCCAGCTGGGCGGTAACGGCATGACCGCCACCACGAGCCCCAACGGAACCGCAAAGGGTACTCGCCCAGCGGGTACCCCTCCGACCGAGGGCGTCGAGTCGAACGACGGTGTCCACAGTATGGACACCCCTTCGGCCCGTTTGACCAAACTCGAAGCCAACTTGGCCGAGATCAGGCAGATGCTCAAGGACGCAGTCGAAACGCTCGAGTCACTACCAGCCGCAAGGGGCGTCCAGTAGTACCGACTCCCTTTGCTGAGGGGTGTGTCTACTGAACACACCCACAACGAACCGCAACCTGACCGATGGCCTCAGTTGAACTGAGGCCATCGTCGCGATCTGACCCAAACGCTTGCCGAGCTACCAGAGCCACTCCACAGGGGCGAGCATGTAGGGATCTCGCAGAACCCCAACCCTGTCGTCAGGACGCGTATTCCTGACTAGCTCTAGATTCCCCATCCAAGCCTCGACCAGCTCTTGCGCGTCTCTAAGGTAGGCCGATTTGAAGTATTCCATGCCCCGACGGTATCGCCCGCCGATGAGTTGGCGGGTCGGCGTCGGTCGAGTTGGCGATCACCTCCTCGACGATCTCGGGATGCTGCCACAACGCCGCAGGTCAGTGAAGCGCCTTGACTTGCGGCCCGTGGTCGGGGTCGTCCCACTCCACTCGACCGGATCCAGGACCGCCGAGACCAGCGAGGATGACAATGACCTGTTCGCCGGCATCGAGGGTCTGGCCGGGCGTGCCCAGCCAGCGGACGTAGGGCCCGCCTGGAGTGAACCGGACATTGAGGGCCGGGCGGTCACCGACGTTCACCAGCACCCGCTTGGTGCCGGCGAATCCCCCATCAGGAACCTCTTGAACGATTAGCGAGGATGGTCGGAGGTTCGACGAGACTGAGACGATGTCGCGGCCAGCGTTGTGACTGCTGTCGCCACCGATCACGTTGGTGCCGTGCTTGTTCCGCTGGGTGAACCTCCGAGACGCCTGAGCACCCGACACCCAGCCAGACACGGCGCCGGACAGAACGGCGGTAGCGACGAGCAAGGCGATTTCCGCGGGGCTCATCGACCGTCCGGCCCGAGCGCCTGCTTACGAGTGCCGGGATCGCGCAAGGAGCCACAACTGTTCGAGCGAGTTGTCTGGTGACACGAACTCGGAGGCGACCAGATACCCAAGCGCCAGGTGGATCTGTCCCACGACAACGGGGTCTCGGACCATCCCTCGCAGGGCTTCATAGGCCGGTATCAAATGCCGCTGAGGGTCGAAGCCGTCTGAACGCAGCACGCTGGCAATGAGGCCCCGGCCGTCGTGTGTCTCTAGCTGGGACCGACTCGGGACAAGCGCCAGATGCAGTAGGACCCGGTCGCCCACTTCGGAAAGAGTCGACAGGTCTGGAACGTTCCGGAGCTCGCGGGCGGCCTTGACCCGAAGTGCCCGCTCGGCGAAAAGGTTAGGGCTTGGTTCTGGCCACTCGATGTTGGCCGGGAGCAGAGGCCACAGCTCGTCGACCGCAGACCTGATCGGGCCTCCATTCTCAACCCCGTAGTCGATCGCTAACACGAGGCCCCACAAGAGTGGGCGTTGATCGAGGCGTGCAGCTTCGACATCATCTGTCACTGATCTGGTCATCTGATTTCCTTGCTGGTTCTGAGACGCCGAGGACGCCAGTTGCTTCTGCCGCAGGCGATCATGACAGCAAGGTGTGACAGTCCTGCCAGTTCGTACGGGATTGGTGGGGTCCGGCCAGCGTGGCAGAAGCCCGGACCCCACCAGATCGACGCGGGGTCTTGAGCGTGGTGAGCCCTTCTCCCGTCGACGGAGAGCAGTTGCGTCGCCCAGCGAACCGCCCTGGGCTCATCCAACCCTCGGTTCGCTGGGCGACGTACACGGCGACGGAAGGGTCAGGAAGCTCAAGAAACCAACCCGACCGCCGCCGACCTTTCGCCTACACCTCGGGAGGTACAGGCAGCAGCACGGTGATCACCTGACCGGTCCGAGCCTCGGGAGGAGCAGACCAATCACCGAACACGTCCATCGTCCGCCCATGGTTCAGCTCGGGCCGATGGTCGTCCGGGGTCTGGCGCCGCACCAGACCCCAACGGACACGCCGGCGGATGGCGTTACGCAGCAATGTCGACCGTCACGAACGCCAACGGGCGAGGCACAGCGATACCGATGCGGGTCTCGCAACGGAACCGGAGGTAGTTTCGGGCGAAGTCGTCACCGACGTTCTCCGTCCAGTCGACGGCGACCGGGCCACGCTGATACAAGGTCAGCGTGCTGAAGTCGCCGATCAAGGCGGAGCCCGCAGCGATTGACACCGTCGGCACGACTGGCACACCCCACAGGCGGCGGTCAGCCGAATTGATCGGGCCGCCCGTGATGTAGTTGCCAGCGGAGTCGACCGTCAGCTCGATCGCTGCGAAATCGGACGGATGCAGGGCGATGGCGACACCCGACGACGGGTCGTTGCCGGTGTCGGGGACAACGCCGGCGATCGCCAACTTGGCCAGACCGAGCCGGATCGACTTCAGCGCCGACGTGTCAAACGCCTGAGTCTGGATACCGGAAGTGGCGAGGATGCCGACCAGCTCGGTCGGAGGGGCACCGACGGCGCCGTCACCGTTCACGACCTGATCGTCGATCGCCAGCATCAACCCGTAGACGAGCTCGGAGGCGAGGAAGTCGGTCAGGCTGGGCTCGTCCTCGAGGTACTGGCGTGGGACCTGCTCGGTCAGGTGGGCGACCGTGATCAGATCATCCGAGACACGCTCGAGGCCGAACACCGAGGTCGGCTTGAGGCCGCCCAAGTCGACCGGGGCGGCGTTGTTCGTCCTGGTCGTCTGGCGGAGGTACTGGAACGAACCGGTCGGCGCCTGCACCACCGGGAGCAGCTGCGACAGATGCACGGCGTTCGACGGCAGACGGGGATCAAGGACAGCGCCGAACGGCAACGCCGCCGAGCCGGACACGGTGAGCGCTTTGGCGCCACCGGAGCCGGATGCCTGCGCCTGGACCTTCATGTCGGCGACGATCTTCGAGGCGGCCTTGTAGGCGTTCGCACCGCCCGAACCGAGCGAACCGCCCTTGCGGAACTGCACAGCGGCGTCCTTCGGAGTGATGTCCGTTGCCGAGCTCCTCCATGGCGTCCTTGTCCGAGAGGTGCTGCTCCCACTTCGAGCGCAGCTCCTTCGCCTCGGCCGCCTTGGCCTCGAACGCCTGACGCTCGGCGGAGGTCATCTCACGGCCGTCAGCTTTCGCAGTGGCGTAGATGGCCTCAGTGGCGGCCTTGGCCGCTTCGTACTGATCTTTCAACTTCATGATGATCGTTCCTGTTCTGCCCGTGATCGGGGCGTGTGCGAGCGTTCGACGCCTCGCGAGACTTGGGGGCTTCGTTCGGGGTGACCGTCGGGACTCGACGCCTGGCCCAGAGGGGGCGGGACGGAGGGTGCGGGTCAGCTCCAACATCTCGAACCTCGGCAGCTGGCCGGCCGGATGGCCTCGAAGGGCGGGTGGGGCGGCGGACTGACACACAGACCGGAGAAACTGGAACCGGATGAAACTACGACCAGCATAGTCGTAGCTGGAGGGGGCGTCGACGCCCATAACCGAAATTGGACCGGCCCGGGAGGCGCCTCATACCCGTTTCTCTCCCCGGGTTGCACTAGTCCCACTCCGTCAAAATTCTGCGGGGAGAGAAATCTAAGGGAGGGAGCGGAGTCTCCCGAGGTCGTTTGACCCCGTGATGTCGACGCCCTACCCCCGACGAGCCCAATCGGCCGGAAGATCACCACGCTCGGCTCGTCGGGTTGGGTTGAGGGTCACGTGCGCCACGGCGTCGGTTGCACGACAAATGACAGAGCCTGAGATTCGAGCGTGCCAGCGGAGCGCCTCCTTTGCTGATCGGCACGACGTGATCGACCGATCGGGCTTGGGGATGTGTGGCGGGCAACGTCTGATCAATGACACCGCCGCAAAGCCAGCAACACGTCTCACTTGCGAACACCTGAGCCTGGACTGTGCGCCATGGCCGGCCGGAGCGTCCTTTGGCCACGGCGTCACTCGTCTCGGAGTTGGAGCTCGAGGCGTGACAGTTCGACGGCGTCGGCGATGTTGAGCCCGTGGCGGTCCATGAACTCGACGGCGGCGGCGAACCCGTTGATGGCGTGGAACAAGACACCGAGCAAGTGATCGGCGGGGCCAACACCGGGCGGCGGGTTGGTCTCCATGATCGTCCTTGCATGAGGGTCGGGTCGTCGGTGCCCATGCGTGCCCGTGTGAGGCGCCATGCGTCGTCGAACGCTTCGAGGGTGGCGAGGTGTCGGTATTCGTCGGTCATGTCTGGTTCTCCTTGGGTTGACTGGCCCCAGATGGCCGGGGTCAGTGGGATGTTTCGTCTGGTTGGTTGTTGGCACTGGACTGACCCTGGCCACTGACCCTTATAAGGGTGGGGGTCAGTGGACCAGTGGGATCGCCCAGCCTTCACGACTGGCCCGGGGTCGGTCGGGGTCGGTCGGGGTCAGTGGGGTTAGAGGCCGTCGTCGGTCACGTACTCGTGGAGATGTGACCCTCGGGTGCCGGGCGTGGTCGAGATGCATTCGGCGTCGACCGCGTACTTGATGCCGTCGACCTTGGCCCCCTTGCTGGCCTTGATTCCCATGAGGTCTCGCAGCTGGTTTTGGGTGAGTGGCGCGCCGTGAGCCTTGAGGGTGGCTACGGCGTTGCGGGCGGCGAGGATCACCGACGCGGTGCCTTGCTCGACGGCCACCGGGGTCGCCAGTCTCGCCCGTGACCGGTTGGGGTCGAGGGGGTCGGGGTCGAGGGTGAGCAGGGCGAAGGTGTCGCCGCGCCGGTAGTGCCCTTCCCTGTCCTTGCCGACCACGATGCGGGACATCCCGGCCTCGGTTCGGGTGAACGGGGTGACCGACTGGACCGACCAGCCAGTGCCCGTGATCGCTGCCCGTTTCCTCTTCGACCCCGACGGGTGGAGACGCTCGGGGTCACCGTGCGGGGTGTGATCAATACCGATGAACGTGATCCCTTCGTCTGCGACCGAGCCCGCGCATTGGGTTAGCCAGGGGCCGACCTCGGCGTCTGAGTTCTCGTCAACCGTCGAGGCGTTCATGGCTTCGCCGATCGAGTCGACAACGCACAGGGTCGCCCCCGTTTCGTTGAGCACGTCGAGGACCCAGCCGACCGCCATGGTCATGTCTTCTCCCCGCGGTTCGAATCGCGTGGAACCGTTCGAGGATCTGTTTGGGGTCGGCGCCGAGCTGCACGAGCCGGCCAACGATCTTGTTGACCCTCGGGTCTTCGTAGTGGATCCAGACGACGTGCCGGCCGGCTTGGATCTCAGCGAGGACAGCCAGCAGGATCAGCATCGTCTTGCCGGCACCAGAGTCGCCCCAGAGCCAGTTGACGTCTCCGCGGTAGAACATGCCGGCGCCGTCGTTCCGCGGTGGAGGATGCCGGGCGGTTCCGGCCTGTAGCGCCATCGAGGTAGCGCCCGATGTCGACGGGTGACCAGGTCGCCGGCCGCTCGACCGCTGGCGGCTCTGCTTCGACTTCAGTTCCCGGCGTCGGGAGTTGATCGCGCTCGGGGAAGTAGTAGCCGGCGTTGTACTCGTCAGCGCCGGCCAGGTCGGCGTACCGGGCCGAGTCGGGCATGTCGTCGAGGGCCGTCATGCGGCCTCCCAGTACGCCTCGGCGGCCTCGGCTTCGAACCGTTCGACGACTTGAGCCCATCGGCTGTACTCGTCGGCCATCCGGTTGAGCTTGGCCGTGATCGCATCGCGGTGGCCGCGTTGCATCTGGTCGAGCAGTTCGACGACGTGACCGCGGAGGATGCCGCGGGCCGTGGCCTCGGCCGTCGTGGCGACTGTCCACGGGGCGACCTCGGCCAGGAGCTCGGCCGGTATCGGAGGGATGATGTGCCGGATCATGACGCCTCCGGACCGAACAGGTCGGACACGTCGTCGGACTGGCCGGCTGGGCGTCGAGCTTCCGTGCGGGGCCAGTCGACGGGGTCACAGGCGCATTCGACGACGTCGAGCCTCGCGAACTCGACCAGGAGGTCGAACAGCCGGCCGGAACGGAACCATACGACCACCGAGGGGTGCAGACCGTTGGTCGAGATACCGACGACGACGCCGTGACCGAGCTTCACGTGGTCGACGTGGCAGCCGAGCGATGGGCGCTCACCTGAGGCCCTAGCGTCAGCCACGGCTTGCAGACGGCGCTTCATGACGCCCTCGATCGCGGGCTCCACGTGTCCTGCCCGCCGAGTTCTCGGCAGCTCAAGCAGCTATCGCCAAGGCGCGGGTCGATTTGGGCCGTCAGGCACCAGGCACACAGGCGGTCGAGCTGCTCGAGCCCGTGATCGATCCGACGTCGCCACTGATCGAGCGCACGGGCGTCGATGGGCGTGGCAGTCGTGTCGGCGGCTGGCGGTATGCTGGGCGTGCTCTCGTCGTCGTTGAGCTTGCCGAGCCCTGGGGTGCCCGTCCCCGGGGTTCGTCGCGCTAGAGGGATCAGGCAGCGTCACGGTTGCCCCTCCCAGCCTTGCGGCTTCCTCCGACAGGGATCGTCCGCTCGTGGAGTATCCGGTCGATGGCATCCAGGTCGTAGCGGACGCATCGGGGGCTCACCCGAACAAACGGAATCCTTCGCTGGAAGGTCCACGTTTCGACAGTTCGGGGGCTGATGTTTAGGTACTCAGCCAGCCCGGCCTTGTCGGTCAATCTGGTCATAGCTTCGCTCCAGAGCCTGCTACCCCGGTGGGGGTGCGGCGATGAAAGCGGGGAGCTACTCAGTGCCCGACGGTGAGGGTCATCGACGAGTTACATCAATGGCATTCGCAAGGTACCATGACGTGCGTGGACGAACAACCTTCGGTGGACAAACTCGTCTCCGAGCTAGTCGATCCGGGATGGTGCCGGTTGATTTGCGGCCGATGCGGGCGTGTAGTTGAGCATTATCGGCCTCCGTTCGCTGGGGACCTCTTCGGCGGGGTCTCGTTGGTAGGGAAGGATGGCACCCGGGTTCATGTGCCGACTTGGGCCAGACGGCCCTAGCTCACGGCTACCGGGCCGCTCAGCGTCTCGGTCCCCTGCCCCCGGGATCGTTCGTCGGCAAGGCCTCACCGACGCTTCCGAAGCACTGCAAGCCGTTGCGCTGGCAGATGACGGCTGAGTCTCTCCGGTCAGGCCATGAACCAAAGCTCAGGCTCGAGTGTCAACGCTGCGATGCCCCGCCGCGCATTGTCCGCCTCGATCGGCTCGTGACGACGGTCTCCGCAGCGCTCAAGGCTGGCCTTAGTTCCGTCGTGGTCGGCCCTGACGGGGATCTCTAGGCTGTTCGGGTCGAGACGGCCCTAAGCGCCGCTGAGAGGGCTTCACGGGCGTCGTCGGCGTCCGATGGCCACCAGCCCGAGTAGACCTCGAGGGTTTCACGTAGGGACTCGTGGCCGGCGAACTGGCGGACGTAATCAGGGTTGATCCCCGCCGCGATCAGGCGGGTGATCGCGGAAGTGTCGGAGCGAGTGCCAGCCCGAAGATCGTCAGGCAGGCCAACCTTGCGGGCCGCACGGTTCCAGATGTCGCCGAGCGTGTTCCGACGTAGCGGGGTCCGGTCACGAGTCGAGAAGATCAGCGCCGCGCCAGGTCGAGCTCGACCGATCCGAAGGCGTCGAGGTGGCCGGCGAGCTGATCGAGGAGTTCTTGGGCGCGGGGAGGGTCCGGCGTCCGGCCTTGGTCTTCGGTTCGGCCAGCACGACCCCGGTGCCGACTCTCGTGATGAGCTGGCGATCGATGACGACCTCACGCTTGAGGAAGTTGACGCGCTCGATCGTCAGCCCCGCAGCCTCTCCTGGGCGTAGACCGAGCGTGGCGATCGTCCCGACCAACGCCGAGTACCGCGCCGGAACCGCAGCGGAGAGCGCCTCGACCTGCTCGAGGGTCGGGACGTGGAGACGGTGCGATGACGGGGGCGCTGCGGGGAGCACGATCCGGACGGTCGGCACCCGTTCGATCAGGCCATCGAGACGGTAGCGGACGATGGACACGAACCGGCGGTAGATGGCCTCTACGGTCGCTGGGGCGAGGTTGAGGCCGTTGAGCCAGGTCTGGACCTCGGTGCGCCGGATCGATGCGAGGGGGACGCTCCCCCACCGTGGCTTCAGATGCCGTTTCCAGTGAGAGTCGAACTGCTCCCGGGTGCTCGGGCGCCAGGTCTGGGCGTCGAGCCAGTGGGTTTCGACGTAGTCCCCAAAGCTCATCTTCCGGTCGCCGGGGGTCAGGTAGCTGCCTCGCTCGATGTCGGCCTCGACCCGGTCGATGTGGGCGAGGGCGTCGGCTTTGTAGTCGAAGACTTGGGATTGCGAGCGGCCTTCGGGGTCGCGCCAGTGGGCCCGGTAGCGGCCGCCCTTCCACTTCTGAACTGAGCCCATCCCTACTGTTCCCCTTCTCGTGCAACCGGTTGTGCAACGGATGCAACGCAATGTAGGGTACCATGGCGTTGCACAGCGAAAGTCGACCTGTCGAGAGTTCCCTGTTCAGAGGACATTTTGGCTGGTCTGTAGGGTCACGAAATCAGGAACCAACCTGTACCCCGCCTACAGGCCGACTCACCCAGACTGACTACGGCAAACGACACCCGCAACCGCGACCACCGTTCGCGTTCTGCAAGCCCCAAACCCCGGAGCCCCGTTCTGCAAGAGCGCCGCCCCCTGGAGGGGGGCGAGCGTCTTGCAGAACGGGGGTGGGGTGGGGCGGGCTTGCAGAACGCGACGGTGGATCCCCGGTCTGGGGCGCCGCGGCCACTAGCATCTTCGCCGATGCAATCCCGCCGCCCCCCGCATCGCGCCTCCTCCTTCGCGCGTTCGAACTCCGCTCCTCCGCCTACTCGCTCCGATTTCGCCCGCTCCAGAAGCGCATCAGGAACCGCCACCGCCGTCTTCGTTGCCGGACTGATCGGTGTTGCTGTCATCGGTAGCCAGGCCACCCCGGTCAGCGCCCAGACTGCGGTCACCGATGCGGAATCGACCCAGACCGACACCGAGTTCACGCTCAGCGGACGGCCGAACCCCGCCCTGATTGCGTCGGCCAACGAACTCTGGCTTCGGCGCATGTATGACGTGATCCTGCACCGCGTTCCCGATTCGTCCGGTCTCGATTACTGGTTGGGGCGCCTGGCATCGGGTGGCGATCTTGCCCGGTCACGAGTGGCATCACCCTTTCTGTTCTCGCCCGAAGGAGCCCAAGGCGAGGTCGACCGGGCGTACACCCAACTCCTTGGTCGGGACGCCGAGCCGGGCGGGCGGGCCTTTTGGACCAACTACCTCACGGTCCATCCCGTCACCGTGCTTCGATCGAACCTGCTGTCGAGCGACGAGATCCTGGCTCGGTCCGGGTCGATCGAGGCTTGGCTCGATGCGCTCTACCTCGAACTTCTCGGGCGCCCGGCCGACCCCGGCGGACGCGACTATTGGGCCGGCCGTGCCCGCGCCGGCCTGCTGCGTTACAGCATCGTGGCCAACTTCTACTACAGCCCCGAAAGCCTCGGCCGAAGAGTCGACGCCATCTACTCCGAGACGCTCGACCGGGCGCCGACAGCGACCGAACGCACCGAAGGTGCCGCCGTCATCCTCGGCCAGGATGAGCGCCGGCTTCGGGTATTGGCCCTGTCCAGCGACGAGTACTACCAGCAGTTCCTCGTCTCGGCCGCAACCCAGCAGTAGCCATGACCTCACTCGCCACGCTCTGTGCCCTCGTCCTCATCGCCGTCTTCGTCTGGTCGGCGCTGGCCAAGCTTCGACGACCGACTTCGACCGCTGAGGCCTTCAGCCAGCTCGGCGTGCCGTCGCCCAAGCTGGCCGCCCGACTCGTCCCCGTCACCGAACTCGCGCTCGCCGGGCTGCTCGCCAGTCAACGCCAAGTTCGGGTCGGCGTTGTCGATCATCGTGTTGATCGTGTTCACGCTCATCCTGCTGCCGGCCGCCCTGGCGTTCACGCCCCCGACCCGTGAGGGCATCGAAGCCGACACGGGGCGGGCAGTCATCTCCTGCGGTTGCTTCGGGTCCGCCAGCACCGAGCCCATCAGCTGGGTCGAGGTCGTGCGGAACCTTTTCCTCATCGGGACCGCCGTCGTCGCCGCCCTTCGCGGTCCGACCGCCTTCAGCACCGCAGTCACCGACGTATCGCTGCCCGACCTGATTGCCTTCAGCACTGCGGGGCTGGTTGCCGCGGTAGCCCTTCAGCTCGTCGCCCTCAAGCGGGACATCGGCACCATTTGGCGGGCCGATCTCGCCGGCGACATCGGCGCCACCTCACTCGACGGCTCCACCCACGATCGCTCCACCCACGACCATGTCTTCCCAGGAGGCCTGCACGCATGAGCGGCACCGTTTGGATCATTTCCTATGTACTTCTCTGGGTCGCCGTCCTGGCCCTCGGCCTCGCAGTGATCGCGCTCCTCCGACAAATCGGCGTCCTCCACACCCGCGTCGCCCCCATGGGGGTGCACTTCGCCGGTGAAGGCCCCGAGCTCGACCAGCCGGCGCCCGACCACGGTGCATTCGACTACAGCTCGGTCGAAACCACGCTGGTGGCGTTCGTGTCCGAGACGTGCGAGATCTGCCGGATGCTCCACCCGTCGCTCGAACGCCTCGGTCGCACCGAGCCTGGCCTCAGTTTGCGGACGATGCGGGCCGAGTCCGATCAACCTGCCTTCGCTGCGTTCCGGGTCCGGTCGACCCCCTACCTCGTCGCGATCGACCGTCAAGGCATCGTGCGCAGTCGCGGCGTCGCCAACACGCTCGACCAGGCCGAGGAAATGCTGTCCGAGGTTCGAGCCGGCGTCATCGACCTCAATGTGCACCCTCCCACGTCGCCACCCCACGTCCACCACTCCCACCTCCACCACATCGGAGGTCGCCCGATGACGTCACCCACGACCCACCTGGACAACCTGGTCGAGAAGGCCGGCCGCTGGACGGCCGCGCGGACGACCCGCCGATCGTTCCTGCACCGGCTCGGCCAGTTCATCGTGGTCGTGGCAGCCGGGCCCACCATCGCCACGCTGTTGATGAAACAGGTCGAGGCCCGCGTCTGCGGTCAGTCCGGCGTCACCCCCAAGTGCGCTACGTTCGGGTGCACCGGCGAAGGACATGTCTGGGGTTGGTGCTGGTACGCGAGCGACGGCTGCTGCCGCAACAACGGACTCAAGAAGATCTGCGACTGCTGCGTCGTGAACTATCCCAACGTCCACGGCTACTGCCCGGCAGGCACCAACGTCGCCTGCATCGTCGAGAGCTGCGGCGAGGATCCTCGAGTCAACCAGGTCGACATCGCCACGGTGGCCTGGCAGAACGCCGACGGCTACTTCGGGTCGGCGATCGATGCCGGTCAGGGGAGCGCGTGCCTCCCGCGCCGTGATCGCGCTCGCCACCGACCGCTACCTGCCGCTCATCGCCGCCCCCCTCGCCGGGGCCCTGGGTGCACCATTGTTCGTCGTCGGTAGCGGCGGTCTGAGCTTCAGCGACCTCAGCCGCATGCAGAACCTTGGCGTGCGAACGGCCATGCTGGTTGGCTCCGTTCCCTCGGCCGTCACCACCTCGCTCAACCAGGCCGACATCGGGTCCGACGTCGTCACGACCAGCGCCGATCCGTCGACCGCCAGCATCGAGGTTGCCGAGCGGATCCGAACGATCAGCGCCATTCATCGCACGGTCACCGTCGTCGACAGCGGCTTCTCGGCGGGCAGCGCCATACTGGCCGCCAACTTCGCCGCCATCAACGGTTTCCCGCTCGTCGTCGGAGTCGACGCCGCCGACGCCGTCGGGAGCCCCACCTTCTACGTCGGCCCCGAAGCATCGGGGGCGTCGGTCGACGCACAACGAACGTCGTCGACCAACCTGCCTGCCCTCGCCCTCGAACTCGCCGACCTCGCGGCCGTCTCGCCGTCGGGGCAGACACGCCGCCTTGCGCTCGTGTCGGAGGCAACCGCCGATTTGGTCGGCTTGCTCAACCTCCAAGCGTCCATCGTGCTGCATCCGATCGACCAGCTCGGCGCCATCGCCGACTGGATCGAGGCCCATGGTCGCAGGTACGGGAAGTTCGAAAAGGTCTTCTTCGTGCAAGGCCCAGGGCAGCTCACCCCCGACGAGTACTGGCGTCTCCAGGGAACCGTCAATGGGTTCCGGGTCAACGAACTCATGGGCGTTTCCGGCCAGGGCCTTCCCGTGATCCGCCAACCCATGGCCGAACGTCCCATCGGCATGGCCCGGATCGACGGCTCCATTCCGTGGGGATCCGAACCGGCACCGAGTTACTGGACCAGCGTCGCCCAGACCTTCCGGGACTGAGACAGGCTCCGTGCCCGCATCGCTCGTGCTCCTGATCGGCGTCGCCTGCCTGGCCGCTGTTCAGACCCTCTGGTCGCCCTGAGGCTTCTCGGTCGCCGAGACCCTTGTTCCCTCCGTGCGAGGGCGTCAACGAGTTCGAACCATCGCCGTCTTCGCGGTCGCCGCGGTCGCCGCCGCGACCCTCGTCGGATTCCTGAGTGGAGCGGCCCTCGGCTGGGTCCCCGATCCTTCCGACACGCTCATCGGTGCGGTGTTGGCCGCTGTGGTTGTCGCCGATCTCGTGTATCGACGCACCGGTCGCCTCGCTCCCATCAGGGTCGACGGCCAGGTGCCACGCGAATGGGGCACGCTCTTCAGCCCTCCGGTCGTCGGCCTGCTCTACGGAGCCCGACTCGGCGTCGGTCCGCTCACGTTGCTGCCCACGTGGCTGTGGTGGGCCGCCACCGGTCTCGCTGCGGTGACCGATGCCGGCACCGCGGCAGCAGCGGGAGCCGCCTTCGGCTTGGTTCGAGCGTTCACCATCGTCGGTGTCTCACTGGTTGGAGAACGCCAGCCGCTTCAGCACCGTTGGTTCGCCCGACTGCCGGCCCACGACCCCCACCGCTTCGTCGTGGCCGCCTCGTCGGTCGCTGCCGTGCTGCTGCTCGCGGCATGCGGAGGACAGAGCGCAACCGCGGTGGCGACCAGCCAATTCCCCAATCCCACCAGCCCGAGTCCGACGCCCGACGAACCCTGCCGGGCCCACCATCACCAGCACGCCGGAGTCCGATACTGAAGCGCCGACCACACTCGGAGGATCCACCGTGGTGAACCCTGATCTGCCCACCTCGACCAGCACCCCACGATCGGCCCCCACGTCGACCTCGCCTCGCCTGCCTCCCGGCGCGCTGGCCGTCTCGATGCTCGCCCACGTCCCCGGATTCGTCCCGGTCGACGAGGCCGGTGCCGACTCGGCCATCGATCTGGAGCAGGCTTCCCGTCGTCAGCCCGACCCCGCGGACGAGCGAGCGCTGCTCGAGACTCGGGGCTTCCGGGGCGGATGGACACGGGCGTTCCGCAATGACACGCAGGACATCGTCCTCGTCACCGCCTATGAGTTCGCCTCGCCGCAACAGGCCGATCTCTATCTACAGGACGGCTTGATCACGGTCGGTGCGTACGGGGGCGAACTGTTCGAGGTCGCCGAATTGCCCGGTGCGCACGGCTTTCGCCAGAGCTCCGTCGACGCCTCGGGACCGCTCGTGACCCACGGCCTCACCTTCACCGAAGGCAACCGTTGGTACCTGCTCTTCGTCCTCGGCGATCCGCAGACCGCCACCGTCGACATCGTGGTCGACGCGACCCGAGAGCAAATGACCGCACTCGAGCCCTGAGATCGAACAGCCCTGAGATCGAACAGCCCTGAAATCAAACAGTGCTGAGGACAGGCTGGTTGAACTCGACCAGATTGCCTTCGGTGTCCTTGATGAAACACTGCCGGGCGCCCTGTGGTTGGGTCATGGGGTCGGACACCTTGATGCCCATGGACCGCAGTTCGGCGACGGTCTCGTCGAGGTCATCGACCCCGAACGCAAAGTGTTGGCCGGGCGATCGGGTGGGATCGTCGCTGCCGACCAGGTGGAGTTCCTGGCCCCCGGCACCGAGCCAGGTACCCTCGACGCCCAACTCGGGGCGGGGCAAAATGGTCATGCCAAGCTTCTCGACGTAGAACGCGGTGGCCCGGTCGACGTCGAGGACGTTGATGGAAACGTGGTGTACACCGTTGAGCTTCATGCCCGCACCCTAGTGCGTACTCACTAATCCATGGGAAGACGGGCGAAGATCTCGATCTTGGCGTCCTCGAAATCTTCTTCGCTCAACTCGCCTCGCTGACGCATCTTGTGCACGTCTTCGATCATTTGCAGAAGCTGAGGAGCAGTGAGCTCGCCCTTGCCTTCGAAGAGTTGCTCGACGGTGGTGAGTTCTCGATCGTCGAAGATGATGTCTTCCTCATCGAGGACGAGCGGGCCGGTCATCACCGGGCCGGGCACCGACGAGCTGGTGCCCCGATTGGACAACTTCTCCGCCCGCTTGGCCGCCTTGGCCCGGTCACGCTGGAGCTTTGCAAAACTGGATCGTTGCTTCGCCATGGAAGGAACCTTTCTACACAGTCAGCGATCGCCCACGCCGGAGCTACCCCGGAGGGTGGGGATACGGGAGCGGCGATCGCCGGCAAGGTCGCGAACCGCATCGGTTCGGCGCCTCGCACGAGTTACTCCAGCGTAGGGACTCCGACGGCCCAAGCCACGGATCCCCGCAGGATCACCCAATCTCATTACCGAATCCGTTGGTAGGCACATGGCCCACGCCGACATCCCAGCTGCGAGGCGTTCAGCGTTCGCTCAGGTGATGGACCTCGTTGAACGACCGGAGCGAGGTACGAAGCGCAGTCCCTGCCTGCGTCACGCCAATCTGGGTGATGCTGGCCTGCGCGACGAAACACCGCCACGACACGTCGATGGGGACCTGGAGGGCCCAGGCCACCGATGCCTTGATCGGTGACACATGGCTCACCACCACGACGTCTCGGTCGATCGCCCGTCGTCCCCAATCATCGAGCGATGCCGATACCCGCGCCGCCAGCTCATTGTGCGATTCTCCTCCGGGTGGTCGGAAATCGGCATCCGACCGCCATTCCTGCCAGGTCTCGGCGGAGACGTCGGAGACGGGCATCAGGTCGTACGAGCCGTAGTCGAGCTCGATCAGCCGATCGTCGATCTCGATCTCGTCCGAGATGGCGTCGGCCGTCTGCACGGCACGACCGAGCGGACTCGATACGACCACGGCGCCCCGAGGCAACGCTGCGGCGATCTGCTGGGCCTGCTTCCTGCCCGCGTCATCGAGATCGGGGTCGGCTCGACCGAGGAGCAGACCGCCGGCGTTCGCGGTCGTGCGACCATGACGGACGACGTAGAGGGTCACAGCTCGATCGCTCCCCGGCTGAGGACCTGACGATCGAGTTGGCCGGTGCGGACGAGCCGAGACCGGTTGGTCGGATCTGAAAGCTCGTACCGGCGAACCGCCCACACACCAACGGCGACGGCAATGACTTCGAGGCCGAGCCCGACGGCGAGGCCGCGTTGCAGCTCGGGCACCTGACCGGCGCCGAAGGAGCGGCCGAAGCCCGGCCACCACAGCAAGGTCTGGTCGGCCCAGGTGGCGTCGAGCACCAAGTGGAGGAAGAGCCCGATGGGCACACCGAGCAGGCGGCGCCGAACCAGTCGCCGGCGCTGCGTGAACAGCATCACGAGGGTCAGCACGGCCACTGCCGCCAGCAGCGTGTGCAGCACGTTCGGCCCTCCGAACAACGCCTCGGCCAACGGGAGCACGGCACCGAAGGCCACGATCCGGTAGTCGACCATCGGGCTGCGGAAGACCTCGGCCACGATCACCGGGGCCAGGACGAGAAACCAGAGAAACATGATCAGTGCACAAGCACGCGGTTGCATTCGGGGCAGCGCACCTCGGCGCCGGCGGGCTGGTGCCGAATCCGATCGACCTCCATCGACGACAAGGACAAGTGGCAACCCGAACAGGTCGAGCCGACCAGCTGCACCAGGGCAACACCGCCGAAGTCGGCGCGCAGAACCTCGTATCGGCTGACCAACTCTGCGGGCAGAGCGGACGCAAGCTCGACTCGCTGGGGTTCGAGGTCGGCCAGTTCGTGCTGCACGTCGCCCAGCGCGTGCTCCAGCTCGACCTGTTTGTCCACCCGTCGGACCGAGATGGCATCGCTGACCATGCTGGCAGCGTCGAACTCGGCGACGATCGGCTCCAGGGCCTCCATGACCTCGAGCTCGGTGTCTTCGAGCGCCGACTTGCGTTCGGCCAGGTGGGTCGACTCGGTCTGCATGGCCAGCAGGTCCTTGGTGGCCGAGACGCTGCCGTCGTAGAGCCGCTTCTCGATCTCGGCTCGCCGATGATCGATGTGGGCGATGTCGTCCTCGATCTTGGCCTGCTGACGGTCGAAGACCGAACGACGAGCCACGATCTCGTCGATGACCAGCTGCTGCGCTGCCTGTTCGGCTTCGATCTTCCTGAGTTCGGCCGCCAGCGGGTGCTTGGTTCGCCGGTGACGCAGTTGGTCGAGGCGAACATCGAGTTCCTGCAACGGCAGGAGCTCGGCGAACCCGTATGCGGTCATGTGGATCAGCCTCCGGAGCTGGGGGGTGCGGTGTCGGTCGGTGCGGTCACCGGGGGTGTGGAGTCAGTTGGAGTCGTGTCGGGCGGCACCGTCTCGAGCGGCACCGTAGTCGTAACGACGTCGAAGCAGTCCGGTTTGCCGTCGCCATCGGTGTCCCGAAGGACCGTGTCCTGGGTCGGCTCTCCGCGGCCTTCGCCGCAGAAATCGACCTCACCAGGGGCCTTCAGATACCGGCCGCCGCCGTAGGGCTCGGGCGGTTCGAAGGTGCATGGCTCGGTGATGCGGCTGTGATACGCATTGTTGAATCCGCCCCAGGTGATGGCGGGATAGCTTCCGCCCTGCACCCGACCAACGCCACCCACGTTCAGCATCGGGATCTTGGCATCGGGATGCCCCATCCAGACGGCGGTGGCCAGGCAGTCGGTATAGCCGACGAACCAGGCATCCTCGTTGTTCTGGGCGGTGCCGGTCTTCCCCGCCGCAATGTGGCCGTTGCTGAGCCGGGCCGCCTTGCCGGTTCCGCCGGTGACGTTGCTGGCCAAGGTCTCGGTGATCAACCGGGCCGACTGGGCCGACAGTGCCCGTTGGCCGTTCGGGCGGTGCTGGTAGATGGTCTCACCCTTGGCGTTCTGGATGCTCTCGATGTAGTACGGGGCGTTGTAGATGCCGTCGTTCCCCATGGCGGCGTACGCCGCGGCCATCTCGATCGGACGAACCTCGAGCGCACCGAGCGGCAGCGACAGGAACGGTTGGAGGTCGGTGGTCAGACCCAATCGCTGCGCCACCTCGACCACCTGCTCGTTGCCGACCACTTGCCCGAGGCGCACGAACGCGCAGTTGTTGGAAGCCCGGGTCGCCGACGCAACGCTCTGCTCTCCCCCACCCCCGCCCTTCACCTCGTAGGGATCGGGGATGCCGCCAGGGTTCTCGAAGGTGCAGGGTGAGTCGCCTCGTACCGTGTCCTTCGGCGTGTAGCCGGCCTCGAACAAGGCGGCGAGCACGAAGGTCTTCATGGAGGATCCGGCTTGACGGCCGATGCCGTCGGTCGTGAGGTTGAACTCGTCCCGGAGGAAGTCCGGCCCGCCCACCATCGCTCGGACGGCGCCGGTATGGGTGTCCATGGCGACGATGGCCATGGCGAAACCACGCGGGTCATTGGGAAGGTTCTTGTCACGCGCCGCCAACGCGTCGGCCTGCGCCAGCGGATCGTACGTGGTGTTGATTCTCAACCCGCCGAAGTAGAGGGCTCGCTCCCGCTCTTCGCCGGTGGCTCCGAGGGGGATGTCGGGATTGTTGAACAGTTCGTTCTGGGCCTCTTCGGTGAAGTAGTCGGTGGGCCCGGTGGAGAACGGGGTCCGCCGCTCGGCGGGAAGCGGCGAGGAGTTGATGGCCGCGGCCTGGGCTTCGTCGATGACCTCGTCATTGAGCAGGACGGCGACCACCACCTCGCGGCGGGCTCGAGCGTCGACGGCGTTGCGGGTCGGGTCGTACCTGGTCGGGTTGCGGATGAGGCCCGCCAGCATGGCGCCCTCCTCCCAACCCAGTTCGCTCACGTCTTCGTACCCCCAGTAGGTCTCGGCGGCAGCCTGGACCCCGTACGCACCCGAGCCGAAGTAGACGGTGTTCAGATAGCGCTCGAGAATCTCGTCCTTGGTGAGCTGACGCTCGAGACGAAGGGCGTAGAAAGCCTCGGTGCTCTTGCGGTCGAAGTCCTGTTGGGACCCGAGCAGCGCGTTCTTCACCAACTGCTGGGTGATGGTGGAGCCGCCTTGCTCGATGCCGCCGGCGTTGATGTTGGTGACCAGGGCCCGGAACACGGCCCGGTAGTTCACGCCGTTGTGCTGATAGAACGCGTTGTCCTCCATGGCCAGGATGGAGTCGATGACCGGCTGCGGGATCTGATCGAGCGTGACCGGCTCTCGGTTCTCGTTGCCGGCCAGGTAGGTCATGAAGCCGCCGTCGGCGGAGAACATCGACGACCGTTGCGCCAGGTCGTCGAGCTCCAGTTCGGCCGCACTCATCTCGTGGGCGGTGACGATGGTGGCCATCTGCGGGATGATCGTCAACGCAGCGGCCGCCATGACCGCGGCGACGGCCACCAGCACCAGACCCAGCGACGACGTTCGCTTCAACACCCGCAACAGCAGAACCACGGGAGCGAGCCTACTCAACCCACCCGGTCGACCAGTGTCATGGCCTTCCACGGTCCGATCGGAATGGTCCGATCAGAACCGTCAGATCAGGCCGATGACCCCAGCTGCGTTGAGCACGGCTTCGGCCGGACCTGTGGTCGATGCCGGCTCGGTGACCGAGAGGCCGAAGAGCTGGGCCGTTTCCGTCCTGGAGGACGACCACGGTCACGACGTGTATGGATGGTCCGTCCTGGAACCTGGTCTGCCCGGCGAAGGTGACTTCGAGCGAATCGGAACACGCCCGGGCTGCTGCGGCCGCCACTGCAGTCACGGCGTCCTCGTGTTCGGCGAGGCCCTCGCGGAGCTCTGACCTCCCCTCGCCGGCCAGCGTCACATGCGCCACCGACTGGTCGCCGGGAGCGGACGTACGCGGGGTCGCCAGCTCGACCGAGAGCCGCTGCAGCAGATGCGTGTCGGTTTCTCCTTGCAGGGCCACGGCCACCGAACGCAAGATGCGCCCGATGGTCGCCTGCTCGTTGGCGTCGAAGGCAACGCCTCGCACCACCGCCGTCGCGGTGACCAACGAACCCGATGACGACCGACACACCAGGAGCGACGCGCCGTCGAGCGAGACCTGTTCGGACGAGAGGCCGCAGGGGTGATCCGAGACCTCGTCCTCGTCTGAAGCGGCCAGAGCCAGATAGAGCCGACCCACCGTCTCGAAGGCCACGGGATCGAGCAGGTGCCAGCTGGGAGCAAGCCGGGTGGCGACCGAACTCAGCCGGCCGTCGGGGTCCTTGCTGACGAGAATGACCGACTGGGCGCCGAATCCCTCGGCCATGGACGCCAGGGCCAGCTCCGACACCAACCGCCTGACTTCCGGGTGCCGGCGGACGCCGGACACGCCGAGCAGCTGGGAAACCTCGGGAGCGCGGTTGGTTGCCAGCGCGTCACCAAGGATTCCGGCGAGTCCCCGGCCAAGGCCTGATCCTGATCGTTCAGAACTCACGCTCACGCACCCGCCGTTGTCGACTGGCAAGTGTACGCATGGTCGCCTGCTGCCGTGTCGCTCCGGGGCCGAGCACTCCGGCTCTGCAGCCAGGCATCGACCGCCGAAACGGGAATGGCAATTGTCAACCGCAGATTGGGCTCGTAGCCCTGGAGCACTCCGACCACCTCGCCTCGCCGGTCGAGCACGGGGCCACCCGAGAATCCCACGGTCGAAACGCCGTCCACCAGCATCACCGGGCCATCGACCCCGTACGTCGCCCCGTCGGTGTACTGGTGCACGAGTCCTTCGCGCACGACCGTCTGTCCGCCGGCCGCATGTCCGGCGAAAACGACCTGGTCGCCGACCGGAGCATCCTTCGGCGCGAACTCCAACGGAATCGCTGCGACGGGATCCAGGGAAGCAAGGTCGAGGTCGTCCGCAGTTCGCCGCACGCCGACCAACACCGGCGCGAACGGTTGATCGACCTTCGCCTGGTTCGCTCCGGCCACCAGATGTCGGTTGGTGATCAGGGTCGACCCGACGACGAACCCGCTCCCGGTCAGGGTCGTGCCACAGGACCGTCCGGCAACGCGCACCGTGGCCGACTGGGCCAACGCGTTCAGCTCGATGGGATCCAGCGTGCGATCGGACCCAGAGGCCGAGGGGTCGTTCGCTTCCGCCGAGCCCAGCAGCACGAACGCGAGCCCAGCACCGGCGATCATCCGTCTGCCCTTCCTGGAATTCGCCACGCCGTTCCGACCTCCGCCAACTGCTCACGCCGCAAGCGACGGTAGAGCCCCGAGGCTTCTGGTGCCTCAGTCAACCCACCCATGGTGGTCAGTTGGAAGATTTGATGGTGGCCACGAGATCCATGACCTTCATCTCGAGTTGGTTGGACATTTGGAAGAACGAGACCCCGTAGAAGGTCAATGCCGGCGAAGACGATGCCCGGATGTTCCGAATCACCGATACCCCCCAGACCTCGTCGAACTGCATCTTGACCTTGGCCCCCAGTTCGAGCGCGGGGTTGGTGGGTGCCCCGAAGAGCGCCCCGGCGACCGAAAGATCGAGCACCTGGACCTCGATCGGCTGCGGACGGCCGGCAAACACCTTCCGCCGACTCGGCGGATACCAGACCGCCTTCGTCTCGGCTCGGTACCGCTGGGAGATGCGCGGAAACTCGCTCGGACGGCGGGCATCGTGTTCATCCAGGAAATGGAACTGGGCCATGCTTCTTACATCGGAAGTACGGCCGCCGAGGCTGATGGGCTGTTCGACCCACTGATTCGTCGATGAGGCCGACCACGCGCCACATCGCGCCGGATTACGCGAACGCGAGAACCGCCGTACCGATCACTCCCGTGCGTCCATCGGCACCGACGACCGTGAGATCGACCTCGACGGTTCGCGCGTCGTCGTCGGTGTCGGTGACCGCGCCAGAAACCGTGAGTTGGGTCTCGATGATCATCTGGCCCCGGAAGACGGTGTCGATCTTTCGCACGGTTGCCGTCGGCGCCCAGCGATGCAGGAGCGCGAGCAGGAAACCTTGGTTCATGATGCCCGGCACCAGGGCGCCAGGAAGGCCTTCGGCCCGGGCCGCCTCGTGGTCGAGGAAGCGGGGGAAATGCTGATCGGCCGCGTCACACCACAGTTTGATGCGCGGGAGCGAAACGTCGGGATGCTCGACGGGGAGCTCGTCGCCGAGCTCGATCTCATCGAAGGTGACGCCGTAACCCGGACCGGCTGACGCCGGATTGGTGGGCTCTGGATTGGTGGGCTCTGGATTGGTGGTCATGGGCATGCGGCCTCTTTCAGAGCTGGCGAATCATCTTCCAGTCGACGGTCGAAACGTGTTCGCCGCGCTGGTTGTTGTAGGTCATGCGCTGGACGATGAACACCATCGTCCCCGACCGGCCGGTCTTGTCGTAGATGTCGGCGATGGTGGCCGTTCCGGTGAGGACGTCGCCGGCACGAATCGGCCCGAAGCAATCGACCGTCTTGCCACCGTCGATACCAAATCCGGGTCCGATCTTCGGGAAGTCGTCCGGAAGAATGCGGTGCGTGGTGCAGTGCGTGGTGAAGTTGGGGTACGCCTGAAAGTCAGGATGCGTCGGGTCGATGAACCGCGGATCGGTGTCGCCGCAGGAGGTGGCCCAAGCCACCATGCGGTCGGGCTCCATCTCGAAGGTGGCGACATCGAACTCGACGCCGACCCATTGCTCCTTGATGGCCGGAAGGTCGGCCTGTGTAGCGGCCGGACGATCGTCATCGTTCATGGCTGGTCTCCGTTTCTTTTCATCGGCGACGCCTCGTAACGAGATCGGGCGGAACGATCCGCCTCGGAGCGCGGCCAGCAAGCCATTGATGTCGGTGACGTCGTCGTCGAACTCGGTGGCGCAGTAGCCGATGCGGCTGACGATGTGTGAGTCGCTTCCGCCGAACCCTCGGTACCCGAACTCGGCGGCTTTGCTCACCGAGAGCTCGTCCTCGCCGGGAATGCTCCCGCCGTTGAACACCTCGACCGTGTGGACGCCATCGACGGCTCCCTTGGTGAGATAGTGAGCGAACAGACCCACGTTCTTGCGGCCGGGGTGGCAGGGTGCCGCGAACGCTCCGCACCGTTCGGCCGCCTCGAGCACCATGGGCAACGGGTTGGTGACATCGGCGAAGTCGAAGCTGTTGACCAGGTCCTCGTTCACCCCGTAGATGAGGACGTGGCCGTACTCGGTCTCGACCTCGCTTGCCTTGAGAATGACCAGGCCGTAACGGTCCTCGAGTTCCCGGTAGTCGGAGTCGGCGTCGAACTGGCGGTGCTCGGTGAGCACGAAGCCGTCGAGCGGCAACTCCTTCTTCTGAATCCACTTGCAGTAGTTCTCGACCTTGGCCCGGCCGTCATCGGATTTCACGCTGTGCGTGTGCAGATCGAGGATCATCAATCGAACATCATGCCGGGACGAAGACCGGAACGGCGAACGCCTCGCCATCGTCACGTTCGGTGGTGACGAAGCTGGCCACCACGGCCATGCCGATCGACACCGAATCGGGGTCGCAGTCGACGATGTTCGTCAGCAGGCGCGGGCCTTCCTCGAGGTCGACGTAGGCCATGACATAGGGGCACGCCTCGGCGAAGCCCGGCGCCATGTTCTGGTTGGTCACCGTGTAGGTGTAGACGGTCCCTCGCCCACTGGCGACGAAGTGCTCGGGCTCACCGGCGAGACAGGTGGCGCACACGCCGCGTGGCCGGTGCTGGACCGTCCCGCACGAGCGGCACCGCTGGAGCACGAGTTCTCCCCGGCCTGCGCCTTCCCAGTACCCACGGGTCTCCCACGAGGCATGGGGGGCGGGATGCTTGATCGCCGGCCTGGCTTCTGGCGTGGTGGCTGGGTCAGTGGGGGTGCTCATCGGTCGGCTCCGAGTATGAGGGTGGCTCCGGAATGTTTCTCACCGATCGTGCCGCCCGTGCCGTGGGCCAACGCCACTTGGGCCCCCTGCACCTGGCGATCGCCGCACTCGCCCCGAAGCTGCTTGACCGCCTCGATGACGAGGAAGATGCCGCGCATGCCTGGGTGGTTCGATGACAACCCGCCACCGTCGGGATTGACGGGCAGCTCGCCGCCGAGCCCGATGCGTCCATTCCCGACGAAGGCGCCGCCCTCGCCCGCCTTGCAGAACCCGAGGTTCTCCAGGGTGGCGAGCACGGTGATGGTGAACGAGTCGTAGATCATGGCCAGGTCGATGTCGCTGCGCTGCAACCCGGCCATGGCGAAGGCCTTCTCGCCCGACTGGCGGGCGGCGATGGTGAGCAGATCGGGCGACCCGATCTCCTGGTGGGTCACGGCCTCGCCGCAACCGAGCAGCACCACGGGCTTCGTGGCCAGGTCACGCGCCCGTTCGAGCGAGGTGACGACGACCGCTCCCCCGCCGTCGCTGATGATGCAGCAATCCAGCAGGTGCAATGGAGACGAGATGACCCGACTCGACAGGACGTCGTCGACGGTGATGGGGGCTCGCATCTTGGCGTTGGGATTGAGGCCCGCATGACGACGCATGGTCACCGCGATCTCGGCCAGCTGCTCCGAGGTGGTGCCGTAGCGTTGCATGTGCAGGTTGGCGTACATGGCGTAGCTGCCCACGGTGGTCATGCCGTAGGGGCCCGAGAACGAAGCGAGGGGGTCGCCGCGGTGGCCGCCACCGGTGCCGATGGCCATCGAGGTCGAGGCCGCGGTGCTGCCGTAGAGCACCAACGCCACCTCGCACATGCCGGCGCTGATGGCCGCGGCCGCGTGGTTGACGTGGGCGACGAACGACGAGCCGCCGATGTTGGTGCCGTCGATGTAGTTGGGCTTGAGGTCGAGGTATTCGGCGAGGTCGACGATGCCCATCATGCCCATGGTCATACTGGCGCCGAAGAGTCCATCGACATCCTTGATGGTGAGCCCGGCCTCTCCCAGCGCCTCTCGGGCGCATTCGGCCATGATCTGGAACTCGCTCTTGTCGGGCGAGAACCGGCTCGGGTGCTCGTGAACGCCGACGATGGCGGTGTTACGCGGGAACGCGGTCACTGTGCCCCTTCCAGAAAGCTGGCGATTCGGGCAGCCAACGCTGCGGGCTGTTCGATGGCGCCGCGGCGACCGGCGCCGGCGAGGGTGTCGACCGAGGCCGACCCGAGCTGTGCGGCCAGCTCGTTCGCAGCAGCGACCGACGCCGCATCCTCGTGTTCGCCGACCACGACGAGTGCGGGTGCCGTGACCTCCTGGCCTCGTTGGCCGAGCGACCAGGCCGCTTGGGCCTTGCGGTCACCCAGGGTGGCGCGGGGATCGGTCTTGACCCACTCGGCGAATGCCTTCTGATACACCGCACGGTCGGTGTCTGGTGCGTACCCCGAGCGATCGAACTCTCGACGGGCACGACCCGAGGTGATGGCGCCGAGCGACGCGACCTCGGCGGCGACCTCGAACGAAGCCGCCGAGCCGCCGACGAACACGAGCGCAGAGACCAGCTCGGGGCGGGCAAGCGCCAGCTCGATGGCCACGGCACCGCCCATGCCCTCACCGATCAGCGCCGCCGACCCGATGCCGAACGCGTCGAGCAGGTCTGCGGCGTGGGTGGCCATGGCCTCGATCGAGTCGAGGGCATCGAGCCCACCCGAACGACCGTGCCCGGGCAGGTCGAAGGCGATCGGGCTCTGCGTGGCGGCGAGAGCGTCCATGAGGTCGGCGAACCCGTTGCCGTTGCCACCGGCATCGTGGAGACAGACCACCACGGTTCCGAGGCGGCAGTCAGGCGGGTGGCCCGGCAAGGTCGTGGCGCCACGGTGTTGTACCAGCGTGGCCACGCCCCCAATGTTCTGATATTTCATCGGCACGCCGGGCACGCTAGTCGTCCGTGCCGTCCAGCTCGAATTGAGAACCGGCTTGGATCTACTGTCCTGTCATGACACTGCTTCACACCGACACCGAGCTGATCCCGGTGCTCGATCTCGGCCCGCTCTCGAGTCCCACTCCCGATGCCATCGAACAACTGGGAGCTGAACTACGGCGGGCCCTGGAGGATGTCGGGTTCTTCTTCATCGTCAACCACGGCGTCACGTGGGACGAAGTCGACGCGGTCTACGAAGCAGCCCGGGCCCTGCACGCTCTACCCGCTGCAACCCTGCAGACGATTGCCATGAGCAAGGAGCAGGGCGGCTACCTCGGATACGGCGGCGGTACGTCCTACGCATCGGAGATTGCAGGCGAGATCCGGACCCCGAATCTGAACGCCGCCTACTTTGCCCATATCGGCGGGTATCGGCAATCCAATCAGTGGCCTCCGCTCGACGGCTTCCGCTCGCTGATCGAGGGCTACATGAGCCACGCCCTCGACCTGGCCAATCGGCTGCTCCCGGTGTTGGCCGCCTCCCTCGAACTTCCCCACGACCATTTCCTACCGTCGTTCACCGACCCGTCGTGCACGCTGCGCATGTCGCACTACCCCGTCGTCGACTACGGCGAGCACGACTGGGGCCTCGCACCTCACACCGACTCCTCCATCTTCACCTTCCTTCCGGCCAACGACGTCCCCGGCCTCGAGATCCGCCCGGCAGGGCATGACTGGATCGTTCCCCCCGCCCTCGCCCAGTCGTACCTCGTCAACAGCGGCGACATGCTGAAGCGCTGGACGAACAACCGCTTCCGCTCGACCGCCCACCGCGCCCGCAACGCTTCGACCACCGATCGTTACGCCATTCCGTTCTTCTTCGGCGCTCGTGACGATGCGGTGGTCGAAGCGTTGCCCACCTGTGTCTCGTCCGACAATCCAGCCAAACACGAGCCCATCACCTACGGCGACTACCAACGCTGGTTCATCAACCGGAACTACGCCAAGGTGACCGGCGAGCAAGCGAACGCTACCGCACCCTGAGTGCCCCAGACCTCAACGAAACGAGCATCACGATGACCGACTCGACCGACGAAGCAGCCGGGACCCAAGCGCAGCGGCGACAGAAAGGTGTCGATCTGCTGCGCACGCTCAGCGGGCTCGACGAGGCCGAGGCCGAGAAGGCCGAACGCATGGCCTCGGGCATGGAACGGCGCCACGGTGCGCTCGGTTCGTTCGCCGTCGACCACGTGCTCGGCAACCTGTGGTCGAGACCCCAGCTGTCACGCCGGGACCGCAGCATGATCGTCGTGGCGTTCCTTGCCACCATCGGATCGGCCGAGGAGCTCGACGCCCACGTCAATGGAGCCCTCAATCATGGCCTCGCCGAGACCGAGGTCCGCGAGGTCGTCAACCAAGTAGCCGGCTACGCCGGGTTCCCCATGGCGATGGCGGCGACCCGGATCGTCGACGCCGTGATGATGCGCCGAACCGGTGTCGACCGGTTGGCGGACAATGTCTTGGGGAGCAAGGAGCCGGCGGCCGCTCTCGACGACGACGCCCGGGCGCGCAACGCCACCGACGTCCTGGGCACCCTCTTTGCGGGCCGCGCAGCCACTGACCCGACCGAAGCACGAGCCGGCACGGCGGTCGCCCTCGGCGGCGTCGGTGAACTGGCGTTCGACTTCGCCTTCGGTGAACTGTGGTCACGGGACGCGCTCACCCGCCGAGATCGCAGCATGGTCACCGTCGCCATTCTCGGCATGCTGAAGGCGGCCGACGAGCTGGCCATCCACGTCCCGGCGGCGCTCAATCATGGCGTCACCCGGGAGGAGGTCGAAGAGGTGATGGTGCAGCTGACCGTTTACGGCGGATTCCCGCGAGCGGTCGAGGGCATCAAAGCCGCACGGGCCGCGTTTGCCAAGATCGACGCCCGCGCTGCCTCAGGAAGCTGAACCCGTCAGGCGGACAGCGCGGCCAGGACGGCGACCCCGTTCAGGGTGGCGTGGGCCAGGATCGACGGTCCCAACCGATCGAACCTCACCGCCATGACCCCGAGGATCAACCCCACAGCGGCGATCGAGCCGAGCAGCACGGTCAGTCCGGCGGCGCTGGTCGACTGGACGTGCACGACCGTGAACAGCAAGGTCGAGGCCGCGACTCCCATCACGTTGCCCGCCCGCTTTCGCACCGCTCGCAGGACCAGGCCGCGGAAGAACATCTCCTCGCTGATCGGCGCGCCGAGCACCACACACGCGTAGACCACGAGGGACCAAGCGCTGGCGCCGCCGGCCGTGATGATGTCGGTGTTCGACGCCTCCTCGGCGTTCTCGAGGCCGACGACTCGCGTCAGCAGCGCTCCGACAACCGACGCGGCGATGAGCAGGCCGAGGCCGCACAGCGGCCCGATCCACAGGTCCGACCAACGAAACCGAACGCCGAAGTCTCGGGCAAGGGATCGACCCTTCCACCTCGCCACGATCCACGGCCAGGCCCCTTGGGCCAGCTGTTGTCCGAGGAGGCTGATCGCAATCACTGCAGGAGCGGCCACCAGGGCGCCCATCTGACGGTCCGGGCCGACGCTCGGGTCGACGGCGTCGGTCGTGAACAGGGCAACGAGCACCGCTGCGATACCGGCAAGGGTCGAAATCACCAGTACGAACAGCCCACCCAACGCCACATCGCCCATCCCCCAGCGGACGATCGCCTGCGGCGGTCGAACGTCCCGTCGGCGGGTCGGGACGAACGGCGGGGGCCCGACCGGTACCGGGTACGAATTCGGCTGTGGTGGCGGACCGGGAAGGATGGTCTGAACGGAGGTGTCTGACAGGGTGACCGGGTCCACGCCCTGTCATCGGCCCCGACCAGCTCCGGCTTTACTCCAAGACCCTGCTCATTCCAAGACTCTGCTCACTCCAAGACTCTGCTCACTCCAAGACTCTGCTCACTCCAAGACTCTGCTCACTCCAAGACTCTGCTCACTCCAGAACCTCGGCGATGGCCAACTCGGTGATGCGCTCGGCGTCGTAACCGAGGATCTCCTCGAGCACCTCCATGGTGTGCTGACCGTAGGTCGGCCCGCCCCACCGGTAGTCGGGGTCGCTGCGCGACAGGCTGTAGGGCATGGCATCGACCATGACCTGGCCGGCGATCGGATGCGGAGCCCAACGGAAATGTCGCCGATGCACCAGCTGCGGGTCGTTGACGCACTCGCCCGAGTTCTGGACCTGATGGGCGGGGATCCCGTGGACCTGCAGGCGGATCTGGAGACCACCGGCATCCTGTCGAGCCGTCCATACGGACAGTGCGGTCTCGATCGACTCGGCCTGCTCCAGGCGGGCGGCCAACGTCAGGCCGACCAGATCAGGGCGACGCATCAGCCCGGCCAGCGAGTCCCACTGCTGATCGGTTTCACAGACGATCGCGATCCAACGATCGTGACCGAGCGTGGGGTAGACCGCGTGGGGGACGATCCCGGCGGCTGCGTTGCCCTGCCGCGTCGGCATGACCCCCGTGCGCTGATAGTCGATGATGGCCGGCGCGAGGAAGTGCGTTGCCGCTTCCATCTGGGAGAAGTCGAGGTACTGACCCTCGCCGGTGAGCCGGCGGTGCTCGACCGCGGCGAGGACAGCAGCGGCGGTGAACCGGGGCGAGGTGTAGTCGGTGTAGGCCATGTACGGGCCGGCGGGCAGGCGATCGGGCCAGCCGGTGACATCGAAGAAGCCGGCCACCGAAGCCGACATGTTCCCGAACCCGGCGAAGTCCCGGTACGGTCCGGTCTGGCCCATCACGCAGCTCGACAGCATGATGATGTCCGGCTTGATCTTGCGAAGGTCCTCGTAGCCGAGGCCCCAACGGGCGACGGTGCCAGGGGTGAACGATTCGGTGACGACGTCAGCCCAGGCGACGAGGTCGCGGACGACCTCGAGTGCCTCGGGTTTGCTGAGGTCGAGCGCAACACCGAGCTTGTTGGCGTTCACCGAATGCCAGGTGATGCCGCCTTCCTGATCCGGGATGTCGTCGAGGTGGCCGAGGGCCTGTCGCAGCAGGCAGGGGCGGTTGACCGACTCGATCCGAACGACGGTGGCACCCCAGTAGGCGAGGATCTTTGTCGACAGCGGGCCCGCGGCCACCCAGCTGAGGTCGCAGACCTTCAGGCCATCGAGCGGAAGCACCGCCTCGGCCCGCCCCTCGACGTCGATGGCAGTAAAGGTCCTCGGCTCGACGGGGCGATCGGTGCCCAGATAGCGGGCGGTGTGTTGGCCGGGCTGAGCCGGAACACCCAATGGCGCAAGTGGGGCGGCCGACGACTGGACGACGGGCCCCGGATAGCGGATCTCGCCGGAGGGTGTTGCGGTATCGGGATGCGCCTCCCAAAAGTTCCGTGATGCGAGCTGCGGGCTGCCGAGCACGTCGTCGATGTTGTTGACCGGGGCCAGCAGCATGCTCTCGTCCAGGCCTCGCTGGAGCAACTCGGCCTTGGTCTTGGTCTTGGCAAACGTCTCGATGATGCCGATGAGCCGGGCCAACTCGCTCAGCGGTTTCACCCCCTGCTGGATGTGGAGGGCGAAGTCGACGTAGTCCTGGTCGCGGGTGGCTTCGTCGCAGAACCCTTCGTCGAACACCCACTGCATGAACTTGGCGACCTTCGGGCCGATCATCTGGCCGAAGGAGACCGTGATGATGGCCCAACCATCGGCGCACTCGTACACCCATCGTAAAATTTGCGGGCCGAACTTGGCGCCGCCGGCCACCCGCTCGACCGGCGCCAGGCCGGCGGGCGACACCAGGATCGCCGGCACCGCCGACTCGCAGGCGGCCTGCTGAGCCGACACGTCGACGTGTTGGCCCAGCCCCGTGTGATGCCGGTGTTGGAGAGCAACAAGGCACGCCGACTGCGGCTTGGGCTCCGGCATGTGACCAGGTCTGAGGAACCGAGATCCGCACCGGGGGCCGATCGTCGTCTCCAGTGACCGCCATCTGCCCGCTGGACGCGACGAGCGTGAGATCGGTGGCCAGCCAGTCGGCCTTCGGTCCCTCGGAACCGAACGGGGTGATGGCGACGGTGATCAACGATGGGTGCAGGTCGCGCCATCGGCCAAGGTCCGTTGTCAGGAACGGGGAGAGTGCATCGATCGAGTGGTCGGCGATGACGACATCGGCGGTGGCGACGAGTTGATCGAGTTCTTCGGCAGTCGACACGATGACCGACTTCTTCCCTCGGTGGTAGGCGTCGAAGATCGCATCGCGCGGACGGCCTCCCTCGGGCTCGACCAGCACCACCTCGGCCCCGAACTGAGCCAGGAGGAAGCCCCCGAAGGCACCGCGTTCACCGGTGAGATCGATGAGCCGGACGTGTCCGAGCACGTCAGCGGCCCTTGAAGACGGGTTCGCGCTTCTCGACGAAGGCCTTGGCCGCTTCCTTGTGATCTTCGGTCTGGCCGGCGCGGGTCATGGCCACTGCCTCGGCGGCGAGACACTCCTTCAGCTCGTGGTGAAGCGCCCGGTTGAGGTTCTCCTTCATCAGACGGTGGGCGATCGGCGCCCCCGCGGCGATCTCGTCGGCGAACGCCATCGTGGCCGATTCGAAGTCGCCGGCCGACGCCACCCGGTTGGTGAGGCCGAGACGAAGGGCTTCGTCGGCCGACACCCGTCGAGCGGTGAAATAGAGTTCCCGGGCCAGTGCTGTCCCGACGATCTGGGTCAGGAACCAGCTTCCACCGAAATCGCCGCTGAACCCGACCTTCGCGAACGCGGTGGTCATGAACGCGTTGTCGGCCATGATTCGCAGATCACACGAGAGGGCGATCGAGAGTCCGGCTCCGGCCGCTGCGCCGGGCAGGGCTGCGATCACCGGCTTCGGCAGTTCGTGCAGGGCCAGGGACACGGATTCCTGGCGACGCCGGAGGTCATCGATGCGCTCCTCGACGCTCGGGCCGCCGCTCGACCCAGGAGCCGACCGCGTCGCCATGGCCTTGACATCGCCTCCGGCGCAGAAGGCGCCGCCGGCTCCGGTCACGACGAGGCAACCAATGCCGGAATCGGCCGCAATGACCGGGAGCACCCGATCGAAGCCGTCGTACATCGACGACGTCAACGCGTTCCTGGCCTCGGGCCGATTGAAGGTCAGCACCGCAACCCTGCCTTCGACGCGTGCGGTGAGATGCTCTGTGCCGGTTTCGAGTGCGGTTTGCGTCATGTGTCCATCCCCTGGCTGATCGCCGGTCCGTTTGTCCGGTGCTGTCGGCGCAGTCTCGCCTCAGTTCGCACCGAGGGCCAGCCGACTGGGAGGATCAACGCCATGCGACGCCTCACGACGCTGGCCCGATCGTCCGGGGATGCCGCGCCGGACCAAGCCAAAGCCCTCCCGGCCGGGACAGAGCAGGCTGCATCGATACGCCCTGAATCGGTACAGGGATGGCTGGTCGTCGCAGCGACGTTCGTTTCCACGGCGACCATCTTCGGGATCACCTACAGCTTCAGCACCTTTTTCAAGGTGATGGCGAGCGAGTTCGGCGCCGACAGCAGCAGCACGGCGCTCATGTTCGGCCTCACCATCTTCTTCCTGTTCGGGCTCGGGCTGCCCGCCGGAAAAGCCAGCGACCGGTTCGGCCCCCGGCCGGTCGTGCTGTTCGGCTGCTTCGCCATCGTCACTGGGCTGCTGCTCACCTCGAGGGTGCAGTCGATCACTGTCGGCTACCTCACCTACGGGTTCGGCATCGGCGTCGGGGTCGCGTGCTGTTACGTCCCGCTCGTATCCCAGGTATCGGCCTGGTTCGATCGTCGGCGCCCGATGGCGTTGGGGATTGCCGTGTCCGGAATCGGCGTAGGCACGCTCCTCGGACCACCCCTGGCGGCATGGCTCATCAAGACGAATGGGTGGCGGGAGACCTATCGCATCCTCGCGGTCGTGGCCCTCGTCGGCCTGTTGTTGTCAGCCGCGCTCGTGCAGCGCGCACCGGCCCTGGTGGGGGCACCCCGCTTCGAGCTACGGCCACTGTTGGCGAGCCCGGTCTTTCGGAGCATGTACCTCGGGGGCCTGCTGATGACCCTCGCGCTCTTCGTTCCGTTCGTGTTCGTCGGACCCTACGCCGAGGAGCACGGCGCCGACTCGACCGCGGCGGCCTGGTTGACCAGCTTTCTCGGCCTCGGTTCGCTCGGGGGGCGCCTCGTCCTGGGGCTGTTCGTCAACAAGGTCGGCCTGCTGCGCCTCTACCAGGGGTGCTTCGCCGCACTCGCTGGCTCCTTCCTCATCTGGCTTGGGAGCGGCGGCCGTTACGCGGTGCTCGCCGTCTTCGCCTTCGTGCTCGGCACGTCCTACGGCGGCTACGTGGCCCTGAGCCCTGCGGCGTCGGCCCACCTCTTCGGCCTGAACGGCCTGGGGGCGATTCTCGGAGCCCTCTACACCGCCGGCGGTGTCGGTGGTCTCATCGGACCGCCCGTCGCCGGCCTCCTGATCGACCGGACCGGCCGGTACGAGCCGGCGATCATCACCGCCCTGCTCCTCGGCGGTGCGTCGGTCGTCGTACTCCGCCGAGCCATCGCCGCGTCCGAAGCCAGTACCGCCCCGGCCTCCTGAACAGCCAGAGCTACACGACGTGTCGGCGCTGAGATCCCTCCCCCTCGTTCGGTCGCTCGACGGCTACCACCGGCGAGCCGCGGGGAACGACGCCGCAGCAGCGGCAGTCTTGACGGCCCTGCTGATTCCGGCAGGCATGGGGTACGCGCAGGCCGCCGGACTTCCCGCCATCACCGGCCTGTACGCCACGGTCACCTCGCTGGTCGTCTACGCCCTCGTCGGGCCCTCGCGGGTGCTGGTGTACGGACCGGATTCCTCGTTGGCTGCGTTGATCGCGGCGGCCGTCCTCCCGCTGGCGGCCGGCGATCCCGATCGGGCGGTGATGCTGGCCGGTCTCCTCGCCGTCTTGACCGGCCTGATGTGCCTTGCGGCCGGGTTGACCAGGTTCGGGTTCCTCGCCGATCTCCTGAGTGCGCCCGTCCGTGTCGGTTACATGAACGGCATCGCGGTCTCGGTCCTCATTCGGCAGCTCGCTCCCCTGTTCGGCGTCGACGGTGGGGGCTCGAGCCCTCTGGTCATGTTCTCCAACACCGTTCGACAGGTCGCCGACGGCGCCGCCAACCTGTGGGCGCTCGGCGTCGGCCTTGCCTGCCTCGCTGTCATTGCCATCGCCAAAAGCCTCGGACCGAAGATGCCGGGCACGCTTCTTGCGCTGGCCCTGCCGGCGCTCGCCGCGCTGTTCATCGACCTCCCTGGCCGCGGCATCGACGTCATCGGCCGTTTGCCCCGAGGCCTGCCGTTGGTCGACTGGACCCTCATCGACCGGGGCGACGTCACCAATCTTGCGGTCGCCGCCGCGGGCATCTCGTTCGTCGCGTTCGCCGACACCAGCGTCCTGTCGCGCTCGATCTCGGCTCGCCGAAAGGAGCCGGTCGATCCCAACCACGAACTGCTGGCACTCGGTGCGGTCAACCTGGCGTGCGGGGTCACGGGCGGCTTCGCCGTCTCCGCGAGTTCGAGCCGCACGCCGGTTGCCGAGGCGGCAGGCGCGCGCACCCAGCTCACCGGCCTTTTCGCTGCTGCTCTTGTTGCGTTGGCCATCGCAGTAGCTCCCGGAGTGCTGCGAGAGGTTCCGACTTCGGCGTTGGCGGCGGTCGTCATTGCTGCCGCGCTGAGCCTCGTCGACACTGCATCGCCCCGCAGGTGGTTCGCCACTCGGAGGAGCGAGTTCCTGCTCTCGATCGCGGCGTTCGCCGCCATCGTGATCCTCGGGGTGATCCCCGGAATTGCGTTGGCGATCGGAGCCTCGCTCCTCGCGTTCATGCGCCGCGCCTGGCGGCCCCATGCCACGACACTGGTCCGGGTCGATGGGCTCAAGGGCTATCACGAAGCCGAGCGTCACCCCGAGGGCCGCTCGATTCCCGGCCTCGTGCTGTACCGGTTCGACGCTCCCCTCTTCTTCGCCAACGCCGGATACTTCGTCGAAGACGTCCTGGGAAAGATTGCACCCGACACTCGCCAGATCACGATCACCGCCGAGCCGATCACCGACATCGACGCCTCGGCGGCCGAGGCGCTCGATGCGCTGATCGACCAGCTCGATCAGGCAAACGTGGCGCTCACCTTCGCCGAGCTGAAGGGCCACGTGAAGGACCAGTTCGTTGCCTACGGCCTACTCGACCGCATCGGCGGTGAGGCCGGCTTGGCGAGAACGGTCGGTGAGGCAGTGAAGCGGTACGTCCGGGGAAACAACGTCGACTGGACGGACTGGGAGGACGCCGAGCCCGGGAACGAGGTCAGCGCTTCGTCGGCCGACCAGCCGGTCGGCCGACCGGACGAGACGACCCACCAACGTCTCGATCCCGGCGAATCACCGTCTTCGAACCCTTGATGGTGGTGGCCCGAAGCGCCTTGATCACCTCATCGGCCCGGCCGGCCGGCACCTCGACCAGGCTGAACCGATCCTTGATGTCGATCGAGCCGATGTCCGCACCGCGAAGCCCCGCCTCGTTGGCGATGGCCCCGACCAGATCACCGGGCCTGAGCCCGACGTTGTGGCCGATCCCGACGTAGAGCTTCGCCATCCCGCCCTGTTCGGCCCGCGTCCCGGTCGATCGAGCAGCGCCATCTTGGCGATTGCCCCATTCCGGCCGGCTACCCCGTTCCGGCCGAGTGCCTCGGTCGGCGCCGGCACGGCCGGCCTGCGGACGACCACCCTCGTTACGACCACCCTCGTTGACGACCACCCTGCTGACGACCACGCTCCTGACGGCCACCCTGCTGACGACCACCCTGCAGGCGCGACGAGAGATCCTCGATGTTGTCATCGCCCAGGCGTTCGGTGGCGTGCCGGGCGGCAAGCTGCAGCGCAGCCATGGCGACCTTGGCCGCGTCGTGTTCGTCGAACAGGGCTTCGAGCCCTGCCGGAACGCCGTCGACATCGCCGGCCTCGAGCAACTGCCGAACTTCGTCGGCGACCCGCCCAAGGTGAGCGGTACGCAACTGGGCCACGGTCGGCAGCGCTTCGATGGTGATCGAGCAGCCGGTGACCCGCTCGATGAAGCGCAACTGATTGTGCTGACGTGGATCGAACAACGAGATGGCGACGCCTTCCCGGCCGGCGCGGCCGACTCGGCCGATGCGGTGGGTGTAGATCTCGGGCGAGGTCGGCAGTTCGGCGTTGACCACGTGGCTCAGCACATCGACATCGAGGCCGCGGGCCGCAACATCGGTGGCGATGAGCAGCTCGGCAGTGCCGGCACGCAAGCGAGCCATGACCCGGTCGCGGGCCTCCTGGCTCGAGGCCACCGTGCAACGCCTCGGCCCGGTACCCACGCCCATTCAGCTCTTCGGTGAGATCGTCGACATCGGTTCTCGTGCGGCAGAACACCAGCGTCGCCACCGGCGACTCGAGTTCGAGGATTCGGGCAAGCGCCGCCGCTCGATCCGACCGCCGCACGACGTAGGCCTTCTGGGTGACTTTCGGTGCTTCGCCTTCGACCGTGGCGTCCGCCGCGATCTCGATGCGCAGTGGGTCGCGCAGGTGACGGCGGATCATGCCGTCGATGCGGGGCGGCATGGTGGCCGAGAACAGGACCGTCTGTCGGTCGGCAGGCGTCTGGGACAGGATCTCCTCGATGTCCTCGGCGAAGCCACGCTCGAACATTTCGTCGGCCTCGTCGAGGACCACCGTCCGCAAACCGGCCAGCGACAACGATCCACGCCGGAGGTGATCCATCGCCCGACCCGGCGTGGCGACCACGATGTCGACGCCATCTTCCAAGGTCTTCCACTGTCGGCCGATCGGCGCGCCGCCGTAGACCGCCAGGACACGCGCTCCGAGCTGGCGACCATATTGCGTCATGGCCTCACAGACCTGGAGCGCAAGCTCGCGGGTGGGCACCAACACCAGGGCGACCGGCTCCTTGGGCCGACGCCCCTCGGCCAGCAGCTGCAGGATCGGGAGGGCGAAGGCGGCGGTCTTCCCGGTTCCGGTGGCCGCTCGGCCGACGACGTCGATGCCCGACAGGACGGCAGGGATGGCCGCGAGCTGGATCGGGGTCGGTTCCTCGTACCCCAGAAGGTCGAGGGTCTGGTGCAGCTCGGGCCGCAGGTCGAGATCTTGGAAGCGGCCGGTTTCAGCTGCTGGGGGGACGTGCATGAACTCAGGCCGTTCGGTGGATGCTGTGTGGCTGGAAGTAGGACTGGCGGTGTGCTGACCCGCAAAGGGTCCAGCCTAGGGTCGAAACCCCGCCAATCACGATCGCGCCACCTCAAGCAGCTGGCGAGAAGGCATGCTTGTCCAACTTGTCAGCCTGTCCGATCTGAACGAAAGCGATGACAACCATGAATCCTGCGGAGGTCACCGAACACGCCGTCACGGTCGGAGGACACACCAACCACTACCTGGCCGCAGGCCCTGAGGAAGGTCCGCTGGTCATGCTCTGCCACGGCTGGCCCGAATCGTCGCTCAGTTGGCGCCACCAACTGCCCGTCCTCGGAGCACTCGGATTTCGGGCCGTGGCCCCCGACATGCGGGGCTACGGCAAGTCGTCAGCTCCCAAGACGCACGAGGCCTACGCGCTCGAGCACATTGTCGGCGACATGACCAACCTGCTCGGCGTGCTCGAACGCGACGCCGCGGTCTGGGTCGGCCACGATTGGGGCAGTGGCGTCGTCTGGAGCATCGCCAGCCACCATCCCGAACTCGTGCACGGCGTGGCCAGTCTGAACGTGCCCTACTTCACGATCGAACATGGGTTGGAGAACCTGGTCGACCTCGTCGACCGGACGGTGTACCCCGAAGACGAGTACCCCGCAGGCCAGTGGGACTACATGTACTACTACCTGGAGAACTTCGACCGGGCCACCGCCGCCATGGACGCCGACGCCTACAACACCGTGAAGGCTCTGTTCCGCAAGGGCAATCCCGACGGGCTCGGCCAACCGTCGGCCACGGCCACCATCCGCAAACAAGGCGGCTGGTTCGGCGGGGCAGCCTCGGCCCCGAACCTGCCCCGTGACAACGATGTCGTGACCGACGACGACGTCTTCGACTACGCCGCCGGGCTCGAACGCAACGGTTTCTTCGGTCCCAACTCGTGGTACATGAACCACGAAACGAATTTGGCCTACACCGAGTCCGCCGTGAACAACTTCGTGTTGGACATGCCCGTGCTCTATCTGGCCGGCCGCTACGACCACACGTGCCAGTCCGTCGACACCGAACTCGGTGATCCCGATGCGGGCCCACTGCCCTGCACTGACCGAAGCGGTCATCGACTGCGGCCACTGGATGGCTCAGGAGGCTCCCCGGGCCGTCAACGCCCACCTGATCCGGTGGATCGCCTACCAGCTTCCGGACCTCTGGCCCGCGCCGTGACCGACTCCTCGACCGACATCGACTACCTTCGCCGCATCCTGACGGCCCGGGTGTACGACGTCGCCGAGGAGACCCCACTCGAAGATGCGCCCCAGCTCTCGGAGCGCATCGGCAACCGTCTGCTGCTCAAACGAGAAGACCTCCAACCGGTCTTCTCGTTCAAGCTGCGGGGGGCCTACAACAAGATGGTCAACCTCTCCCAGGCCGAGCGAGACCGGGGGGTCATCGCCTCCTCAGCCGGCAATCACGCGCAAGGCGTTGCGCTGGCCGCCAACCGATTGGGTTGCCGGGCCACCATCGTCATGCCAGTGACGGCGCCCGCGCTGAAAGTTCAGGCCGTGCGGGACCGCGGCGCCGAGGTCGTCCTGTTCGGCGACTCCTATTCCGAAGCGAACGCCAAGGCCATCGAGCTGATGGCCGCCTCCGGCGCCACCTTCGTGCACCCGTTCGATGACCCCGATGTCATCGCCGGCCAGGGCACCATCGGCATGGAAATCCTGCGCCAGCATCCCGGACCCATCGACGCGGTTTTCGTCGCCATCGGCGGCGGCGGGCTGATCAGCGGAATCGCGGTCTACCTGAAACAGCTCAAGCCGGAGATCCGCATCATCGGCGTGCAGACCGACGACAGCGATGCCATGGCCCAGTCGCTCGAGGCCGGCGAGCGGATCGAACTCGAATCCGTCGGCCTGTTCTCCGACGGAACCGCCGTCAAGTTGGTGGGGATCGAGACCTTCCGACTCGCAAGCAAGTACGTGGACGACGTGATCCGGGTCGATACCGACGCCGTGTGTGCCGCCATCAAGGACGTCTTCAACGACACCCGAGCCATCCTGGAGCCCGCAGGCGCACTGGCCATCGCCGGGGCCAAGGCCTACGCCGAGCGTGAAGGCGTCCGGGGCCAGACGTTCGTGGCCGTCGCCTGCGGTGCCAACATGAACTTCGATCGACTTCGATTCGTCTCCGAACGGGCCGAGATCGGCGAACAGCGCGAAGCCGTGTTCGCGGTCACCATTCCCGAGGAGCGCGGCAGTTTTCGGCGCTTCTGTCTGCTGCTCGGCGACCACAACGTCACCGAGTTCAACTACCGCATCAGCCACGAATCCATCGCTCACGTCTTCGTGGGCATCCAGGTCGAGTCCCGACCTCAGGCCCAGGAGGTCGCCCAGAGTTTCCGCAACGGCGGCTGCACCACCCTCGACCTCACCGACGACGAATTGGCCAAGGTCCACCTCCGCCACCTCGTCGGCGGGAAGTCTCCGCTTGCCTCGGACGAGGTCCTGTACCGCTTCGAGTTCCCCGAACGCCCGGGTGCACTCATGCGGTTCCTCACGGGGATGAACCCCAACTGGAACATCTCGCTCTTCCACTACCGGAACCATGGCGCCGACTACGGCCGGGTGCTCATCGGCCTCCAAGTTCCGTTCGAGGAGCAGCCGGAGTTCGACCGCTTCCTCGCCGAACTGGGCTATCCGCATTGGAACGAGACCGAGAATCCGGCCTATCACCTGTTCCTCGGTGGGTCTGCGTGGCAGGCCCGAAACCCCGATCAGGAGACCGTCTGATGCTGGACCTCGTGTGATGCTCGACTATGTCGTTCATGGTGCCGGCGGTATCGGTTGCGTCGTCGCCGCTCGCCTCCACGCCGCCGGACGTTCGGTCGGGCTCATCGCCCGTGGCGCCCATCTCGACGCCCTACAGGCCAACGGCCTGAAGGTCGTCGGGGACACCGAGTTCGAGGCTCTGCTACCCGCCGCGGCCACCGCAGCCGAGCTGGCAATCGGCCCCGAGACCGTCGTCCTCCTCACGATGAAGAGCAACGACACCGCCTCCGCCCTGGACTCGGTCGGCCGGGCCTACGACGGCCTGCCGATCTTCTGCATCCAGAACGGCGTCGCCAATGAGGACCTGGTGGCGGGCCGGGGCCTGCGGGCCTACGGATGCCGGGTCGTGCTCGGCGGCCGCATCCTCGAGCCGGGCGTCGTCGCGCACACCGGCTTCGGCATCCTCACCATCGGGTGCTGGCCCACGGGCATCGACAAATTCTGCCGGGCCTTCAGCGCCGACCTCGAGATGGCGGGGCTCGAGGCGCCGCTGCACGAAAACGTTCGTGCGGCCAAGTGGGGCAAGCTGTTGGCCAACGTGAACAACGCCTACTTGGCGCTCACCAACACCTCGGTGCAGGCATCTCGCAGATTCGAGGCCCATCGATACTTCCTGGCCGACGTGCAGGAGGAAGCAGTACGGCGTCCTGACGGCCGCCGGTATCGAGGTCGACGTCGGCCGCTCCTCGACCATCCAGCAACAGATCGCCAAGTTACGGGTCCCGGGAGAGTGGGAGCACGTCGAAATCCCGACCGACCCCGACAAGCTTGGCTGGCCGTCCACCTGGCAGGATCTGCATTTCCAGCGCGGCCAGGTCGAGGTCGAATACTTCAACGGCGAAGTGGTTCGCCTGGCGGCGACGGTCGGCCTGAAGGCTCCGCTCAACGAAGCCCTTTGGCATCGCTGTGAGGATGCAGCAGCGAAGCGACTGCTCCCCGGCTCGGAAACCACCGAGTCGTTGCGGGCCGCCGGGGCAACCCTCGCCGAAACGTAAACGGCGCCGAAACGTCACCGACCATCGTTGCGAACGGGCGGCTGGTCGCGTAGCGTTCTCCCATCAGCTACCCCTGGGTAACTACTGTGGACGACCAGTCCTCCCAGATTTCCAGCTGTGTCCGAAACTACGTGAGAAGGGAGATCTCAAATGCGTAGCCAGCTCTTGAGATTATTGGCAATGATGTTTGCCTTCAGCCTGGTGGCCGCCGCCTGTGGTGGCAGTTCCAGCGATGCGGCCGACACCGAGACGACCACCGAAGATGGTGGCTCGGAGGAGGAGACCGACGAAGGAGACGAAGAAGCGGCCGCCGGTTCCGGTGGCGAGTTCATCGACATGGGCACGTTCGTCGGTGATCCACCCGAACACATCGATCCGGCGCTCAACAGCACCCTCGACGCCTACCAGGTCATCAACGCCGTGTACGACGGTCTGACCGAGATCGACGCAAGCGATCCGGCCAACCCGGCGATCGTGCCCTTGGTGGCCGACGAAGTGACTCCGAACGACGACGCCAGCGTCTGGACGTTCCACATCCGTGAAGGCGCCCAGTTCGCCGATGGTGAAGAGATCAATGCCTCGACCTTCGTGAGCTCCTGGGAGCGGGCTGCCGACCTCGCCGGTGACTACAGCTACCTGATCACCTTCATCGACGGCGGCTCCGAGCGTCTCGACGGCACCGCCGACACCATCTCCGGTGTCGAGGCCGACGACGACAGCTCGTACCCTCACCGTCACCCTTGATGCCCCGTACTCCAACTTCGACGCCGTCGCCGGCTTCCAGTTGTTCATGCCGGTGCCCGAAGCAGCCATTGCTGCCGGCGCCGAGTGGGAGAACGAGGCCATGATCGGCAACGGCCCCTATCAGATGGAATCGGCTCGCACCGATGAAGAAATCGTTCTGATCAAGAACGACAACTGGCAGGGTGACTACGACGGGGAGACCTGGGACGGACGCCTCGACTCCATCGTGTTCCGCGTCTCGGCCGACCCCGACACGTCGTACAACGCGCTCGAGGCCGGCGAAGGTGACAACGCCAACATCCCGGCCGGCCGCATCACCGATGCGCAGGCCGATCTGGGGCAACACCACCGACGTGGACATTCTCGGTTCGTATCACTTCGTGATCAACGACCGTGACCCCCGTATCGGCGGCGACGCCAATCTCAAGCTCCGTCAGGCCATCTCCACCGCCATCAACCGCGACGAGATCAACGAGGCTGTGTACAACAGCAGCCGCACGCCGTCCACGGGCATCACGCCCGCCGGCATCCCGGGCTACAAGGAGGGCATCTGCGAGTTCTGCGCCTATGACCCCGACCTGGCGACCAGCCTGGTCGACGAGTGGAAGGCGGCCGGAGGCACGCAGGCCGAACCGCTGCCCATCCAGTTCAACGCCGACGCCGGCCATGAGCCGGTTGTTCAGATCATCATCGACAACCTCGCTGCCGTCGGCATCGAGGCGGTCGCGCAGCCGTTCCCGTCGGAGACCTACTTCTCCGAGCTGGCCAAGGGAGCGTGCACCGTATGCCGGGCTGGTTGGTTCGCCGACTACCCGACCTACGACAACTTCATGTTCGACCTGTTCCACAGCTCGGCACTCGACGGCAACAACTTCGGTTTCACCAACGACGAGTTCGATGCGCTGGTCGACGAGGCCAAGCAGACCACCGACAAGGCCGCTCAGGCCGAACTGTTCCAGCAGGCCGAGGACGTGCTGCTGAACCAGCAGACCATGGCCATCCCGATCAACTGGTACAAGGGCGACTACGCCTACGACCAGGAGCGGGTCACCAACTTCCCGCAGACCAACTTCGGTCTGATCCTCTGGGAGCAGATCACCCTGGCCGAGTAGCCGGTAGGCCGGTGGTGGGGCCCGCTCCTGCGGGCCCCACCACCGGTTGCCCTACGCTCAGCGTTGTATCTGCCGCCCATGACCAGCTTCATCTTCCGCAGGATTCTCCAGATCGTCCCGACGGTCTTCTTCGCCATCTCGTTCCTGTTCTTCCTCTTCTATGCCCTCCCCGGCGATCCCGCGACCCTCATTGCCGGTGGCGCCGACCGCAATCCCAACCCGATCCAGATCGAACAGATCAACGAGCGCTACGGGCTCGACGACCCGCTCCTCACCCAGTTCGGCAACTACTGGAAAGCGACGCTGCAGGGTGATCTCGGCGAGTCGTTCCAGCAAAAGAGCACGGTCAACGACATGATCGCCGACAAGGGCCCGAACTCGGCCCGACTCGCCATCTGGGCGATCCTGATCGAAGCCTCGGTCGGCATCCTCATCGGTCTGTACTCGGCCATCCGCCGGTACTCGTTCGTCGACAAGTTGACCACCGTCATGACCGCCATGGCCTCCGCCATTCCGGTGTTCGTGCTCGGCTACATTCTGCAGTACGTGTTCGCGGTCATTCCGGCCCAACAGGACTGGCCGTCGTGGACCCAACTTCGCACGTCGGGCATTGCGGCACCCCGAACCGATGAGGAGTGGCTGTTCTTCTTCATTCCGTCGGGCCCGGGCCAGTGGCGGTACATGGTCCTGCCCGCCATCACCCTGGCCTCGGTGTCCACCGCGCTGGTCGCCCGCCTGATGCGGGGCTCCATGCTCGAGGTGGCGGGCGCCGACTACATGCGCACTGCCCGAAGCAAGGGGTTGTCCGAACGTAGCGTCATCTTCGGCCACGGCCTGCGCAACGCCATGCTGCCGGTCATCACCTTCCTCGGCATCGATCTCGGCGTCATCGTCGGGTCGGCCATCCTCACCGAGAAGACCTTCTCCTACCCCGGCGTCGGTCGCACCATCGCCGACGCCGTGTCCGAGCGTGACCTGCCCGTCGTGTTGGGCTTCACCCTGATCGTGGCGATCATCGTGGCCGTGCTCAACCTGTTGGTCGATATCTCCTATGCCTGGTTCGACCCACGGGTCCGCCTGGGAGAGGCAACCGAAACATGAGTCCATCAACACCCACCCCGGCAGAATCGCCCCGGACGATCATCGTCGCCGACGACATCATCGATCAGCCGGTCCGATCCCTCTGGAACGACGTGTGGCGCCAGTTCCGAGCCAACAAGCTGGCCCTCGTCGGGGCGGCCTTCATCCTGCTGCTGGTTCTCGTTGCCCTCTTCGCCGACGTCATCGCCCCTTACGGCATCACCGAGCGCGATTCGGGCAACTTCCGGTCACCCCCGTCGTCGGACCACCTGTTCGGTACCGACACCATCGGCCTCGACATGTTCAGTTTGCTCGTCTACGGCGCCCGGGTGTCGCTGCGCATCGGCGTGGCCTCGACCCTGGTGTCCATCGTGGTCGGTGTCGTGGTCGGTGCCATCGCCGGATACTTCGGAGGCTGGATCGACGCGCTGATGATGCGCATCACCGACATCTTCCTGGCCATCCCCTACATCGTCCTTGCCATCGCCGTCGCCACGGTGTTCGGCAAGAGCGAGAACTCCGTCATCCTGGTGCTCGGCCTGACCGGGTGGCTGGCCATCGCCCGCATCGTGCGAGCAAGCTTCATCCAGCTCAAGCAGCTCGAGTACGTCGAAGCCGCTCGAGCGATGGGCTTCTCCCGGTGGCGCATCATGTTCCGGCACATCCTTCCGAACGCGCTCCAGCCGGTCATCATCTACGGAGCCATCGCCATCGGCTCGGCGATTCTTGCCGAATCGGCGCTCTCGTTCCTCGGTGTCGGTCCCCAGTTCCCAACGCCGGCGTGGGGGCGGCTGATCTCCGAGAACAAGGGCCTGCTGGCCAGCGCACCCCACCTCGTACTGTTCCCCGGACTGGCCATCTCACTGACCGTCCTGTCCTTCGTCCTCGTCGGTGACGGACTGCGGGACGCCCTCGATCCGAAGCTGAAGGGCCGTTGAGCATCGTGGCCACTACCAATGTTCCGGCAACCAACGCACAGCACGGCGAAGTGCTCCTCTCCATTCGCAACCTCGAGGCGGTCTTCCAGACGCTCGACGGCGTCGTGCGAGCCGTCGACGGCGTCAGCTTCGACGTGCACCGAGGCGAGGTGTTCTCCATCGTCGGCGAGTCGGGCTCGGGCAAGTCCGTCACGGCCATGAGCATCCTGCGGCTCATCCCGACGCTGAAGGTCGTGTCCGGTGAGATCTTGTGGAAGGGCCAGAACCTGCTCGAGGCATCCGACGCCGAGATGCGCAAGATCCGTGGTGGGGAGATTGCCATGATCTTCCAGGACCCGCTCACCGCACTCAACCCGGTGCACAGCGTCGGACGACAGATCGCCGAAATGGCGAAAATCCATTTGGGCATGAACCGGCGCCAAGCCAACGAACGGGCCATCGAGATGCTCGATCTGGTCGGCATTCCCGAGGCACGCAAGCGCATCCACATGCATCCTCACGAGTTCTCCGGCGGCATGCGCCAGCGAGCGATGATCGCCATGGCCATCACCTGCGACCCCGACCTCCTGATCGCCGACGAACCCACCACGGCGCTCGACGTCACGGTCCAGGCCCAAGTGCTCGAGGTCCTGCTCGACATCAAGGACCGCATCGATTCGGCCATCATCCTCATCACCCACGACCTCGGTGTCGTGGCCGGGATCGCCGACAACACCATGGTCATGTACGCGGGCCGGGCGGCCGAGAGGGCTTCGGTCAACCAGCTCTTCTACGAGACGGCGCACCCCTACACCCTCGGACTGCTCCGCAGCCTGCCCGACCTCGAAGGCTCCATCGACGCACCCCTGGTCCCCATTCCCGGGTCGCCTCCTTCGCTCATCAACCGGCCGTCAGGCTGCCCCTTCCACCCGCGCTGCGGATACGCCGATGCTCCGGGTATCTGCAGCACGTCGGTACCCGAACTCCGCTCCATCGGAGGATCACACGAGGCCGCCTGTCACTTCTCCGAGGACGTGCGCAGCGGGGCTCGAGTCGACAACCTTTCCCAGCCGGGAGCCATCGCATGACCGTGTCCAGCGAGGTCGTTCTCGAAGCCATCGATCTGGTCAAGGAGTTCCCGGTCCGAGGTGGGCTGCTCGCCCGAACGGTCGGTGTCGTGTCCGCAGTCGATGGTGTCAGCCTCACCGTGCATACCGGCGAAACCGTCGGACTCGTCGGCGAGTCCGGCTGTGGGAAGTCGACCACCGGCCGGCTGCTCCTCGATCTCATCAAGCCCACGTCGGGCACGGTCAAGGTCGAGGGCATCGACATTGCGACCCTCGACCGCGACGAGAAGCTCGCCCTGCGCCAACGACTGCAGATCGTCTTCCAGGACCCGTACGCATCGCTCAACCCCCGCAAGACCGTCGGTCAGGCCCTGGCCGAACCGTTGACCGTTCACCGTAAGCAGTCGAAGTCCGATGCGATGCATCGGGTCGGTGAGTTGCTGCGAACGGTGGGGCTGTCGCCCGAGCACGCCAACCGTTACCCGCACGAGTTCTCCGGTGGGCAGCGTCAGCGGGTCGGTATCGCCCGCGCCCTGATCCTCGATCCCAAGATGATCGTGCTCGATGAGCCGGTTTCGGCGCTCGACGTGTCGATCCAGGCCGGCATCGTCAACCTGCTGCAACATCTCCAGGACGAGCTGGGCATGGGGTACGTGTTCATCGCCCACGATCTCTCGGTGGTGCGTCACATCTCCGATCGGGTTGCGGTCATGTACCTCGGTCGCATCGTCGAGGAAGGCACCCGCGACCAGATCTACCGGGACCCCTCGCACCCCTACACCAAAGCGCTCATCTCCGCCGTCCCCGTCGCCGACCCCAGGCGTGAACGTGCACGCCAGCGGATCGTGCTCACCGGCGACGTCCCCTCACCGGTCAACCCCCCGTCCGGCTGCCGCTTCCGCACCCGCTGCTGGAAAGCCCAGGACCAGTGCGCCACCGAAACCCCGGCCCTGATCGACCGCGGTGCCGGCCACCCCGTCGCCTGCCACTTCCCCGAATAACCCAGCCCTGAGGAGGGCGTCGTCCTGACGAAGGCTGCAGGTCTCGGGCGAACTGCAAGCCCCATCCCACCTCCCTCAAAACTGCAAGAGTGCCGCCCCCCTCCGGGGGGCGGCACTCTTGCAGAACAGGGCTGAGTGGCTCCCAGCTTGCAGTTCACGAAGCGCTGGTCCGTCCTGATGACTCCCCGTCAGCTGGCGCCGCCCACGGTGGAGAACTCGGGATAGGCGTGGACACCCATCTCCGTGCCGTCGAGGCCCATCATTTCGTCCTCTTCCGAGGAGCGAATACCGCCCTTGGTCAGGCTGTTCTGGATCTTGAAGAACGCGAAGGCCACTCCGAAGATGATCGTGCACAGGACCAACACACCGATTGCCTGTGCGCCGAGCTGGCCGGCACCGATGTTGAAGTCGTACAGGATGCCGGTGACGCCCTTGCCCGAGGTGGCGGCGTCGCCCTCGGTGGTGACGTTCCAGCCGGCGCCGTACTTGCCGTTGCCGAAGATGCCGACGGCGAGCACACCGAAGATGCCGTTGACGCCGTGGACGCTGATTGCTCCGACCGGGTCGTCGAGCTTGCACTTGCGCTCCCAGAAGAACACCGACTCGATGCACAGAGGTGCAGCGATCGCACCGATGACGGCCGCGGCCCACGGTGAAACGAAGGCGCACGGTGCGGTGATTGCCACCAAGCCGGCGAGCATGCCGTTTGCCATCATGCCGGGGTCGGGCTTGCCGGTCCGCATCTGGATCCAGAACATTGCCATGATGCTGCCGACGGCTCCGGCGATCGCCGTGTTGGCCGCAACGGTTGCGAACTGGATGTCCATGGCCGAGAAGGTCGAGGCAGCATTGAAGCCGAACCAGCCGAACAGCAGGATGAAGGTGCCGAGCATCGCCATCGGGATGTCGTGGCCGGGTAATGCCCGGGGGGTGCCGTCCTTGGCGAACTTGCCGAGCCGAGGGCCCAGGACGATCGTTCCGGCCAGGGCCGCCATGCCACCGGCAGCGTGCACCACACCCGAGCCGGCGAAGTCGACGTAGCCCAATCCGAGCTGGGCCGAGTTGCCGAGCTGGCTGAGCCACCCGCCACCCCAGGTCCACGCCGCGAACAGCGGGTAGTACAGGGCTCCACAGAAGAAGCCCCACACCACGAAGCTGCTCCACTTCCACCGTTCGGCCATCGAACCCGTCGGGATGGTCGCGACCGTGTCCATGAACGCAACCATGTACAGGAAGAAGCCGAGCAGCGCGGGCGTCGCGGCGTTGCCGAGGTGATCCCAGCCCTGCCACAGGAACACCCATTCACCCGAGCCGAGCAAGGCGCCGCCCATCGCCGCACCGCCGTCGCCGAAGTAGGCAGAGGAATCGAAGCCGCCGAAGGCGAGCGGGAAACCGACGAAGAGAAAGCCGATGAAGCCGAGGCCGAAGATGGCGAAGTTGGTGCCAATCACGTGCGCCGCGTGCTTCGCACGACAGAACCCGGTTTCGACCAAGGCGAACCCGGCCTGCATGAAGATGACCATCGCCGCGCCGATGACGACCCACAGCAGGTTGATCGACTGTGCCGTTGTCGTGACCGTGTCGGCTACATCGGTGATCGTTGGGGCATCGTCTTGCGCGAAGGCCGGACCAGCCACAAGGAGTGAGGTGACAGCAGCAAGGCCGAGCCCAACTGCAAGGTGTCGGCCCCTCACCCTCCGATGCTTCGGTTCAGCTGTCCGGGACATGGGCATTCGCTCTCCTCTGGGTGAAATCTGTCGGCCGTGTGAATGAACGGATCTGACTGATTCCTGACCGTATTGAGGAAGCGTTTCGTGTCGATGTGGGCTGTGTTACACGTTCCGGACGTGCGTGTTTCGGTTCATCGACCGGGGTGTTGCCGGAACAAGACGAGAACCTGACAGTTTTCTGAACAGAGTCGTACCACCCTCCGCTTGCTCAGGACGGCGCGGGAACGACGACCACGTCGTCCATGCCCTCTGGTTCGAGACCGAGCACGATCAGCTGTTTCGAGTACCCGATGAAGCAGGCCATGGCATAGGTGAGTTCGACGATCTGGGCAGGACTGAAGCACGACCGCAGGCGCCCTTCGAGTTCGGTGTTGGGTGCCGTTCCGCCGGCAAGCAGGAGGTCCGCCCACGCCAACGCCACCTTGTACTGCTCGGGAAGGTTGCTCGCTTGATGGTCGTCGGTGATCTCGTCCACCAGGGCTTCGGTGAGACCGGCCTCACGGGCTCGGTCGAAACGAAGCTGACGTCAAAGACCGCAGTCGGTGATGCGGGCGTTTCGGAGACGAACCAGCTCCTTCAGATCCTCGCCGACCACTCCCCGACTCCACAAGGTCGCATACATCTTGTCGAAACGCTCCCGCAGCGCCGGGTGATGGGCCATGACGGTTCGAGCCGTTGCCGCCTTTCCGTCAAGCGCCGAGGGCAACACCGGGGTCGTGGACATCAGTCAGTTTCTCCTGCGTTCGATCCTGTGTTCGCTCCGAGGGCGTTGTCGAAGCGGTGCGTCAACTCCCACAGCGCGAGCGCCGTGGTCAAGGTGATCACGCCGCGTGGCCCGACCGCGTCGAGCACGGCGGCAGTTTGGTCGGGAGTAATGCCGTGCACGTCCAGCACGAACTGCTCGGCGAACCCCAGGCAGGCCCGTTCGGAGTTGGTGAACGCGTCGTGGCGAGGCCACTGCGACAGCAACGAGATCTTGTCCTCGGTGAGCCCGGCCGCCGTTGCCTGCGGGGTTCGCTCAGCCAAGGCCAGCGATGCACCCAGCAGCGTCGCAGTGCGGAGCCGACAGAGCTCGAGCACGATTGGGTCGACCGAGCCATCCCAGAGCCCGACAAGGACCGCACGATGATCAGCGGCCAACTCCGGGCGCAGGTCAAGCAGCTCGTCCCGGCTGCTCGCCTTTCCTGTGAGCCAACTCATAGGCGGACTCTAGCCCGCTCGACGTCGGTCCCCCGTTTCGGCTCTCGGTCGGGGCGTTCGGTCGGCCCCACTCGCCGCGGCAATGGCATGCTGGCTACATCCCGGATGCCGATGCGTCACGGGAGAGGGGATGGACTTGTGGAGAAGATGCAGAGCCCCCAGGCTGCGGTGGAGACGCCCATCGAAACGCTCGCTCGACTGACACCGCTGGTTCGAGAGCACATCGCCGACTCTGAGGCCTCCCGATCATTGTCGCCTGCCGTCGCGCAGGCCATGGTCGACGCCGGCCTCCTACGGCTCCTCGCACCCGCTTCTCTCGGCGGCGCGCCGATTGATCCTGTCGGCCTGTACAAGGTCATCGAAGCTGCCGCTCGTCTCGACGGCTCGTTCGGATGGTGCCTGATGATCCTGAGCGGGACCGGCTCTACTTGGGCGGGGCATGCTCGAGGACGACTCAGCCCAGCTGCTCGGTGATCCGCAGACGGTGATCGCCGGTTCCGCCTTCCCGTTCAACGATGCAGCCGTGGTCGACGGTGGTTACCGAGTCACCGGCCGATGGCCGTTCGCCAGTGGCTGTCAGCACGCGACCCACCTCATGGGTTTCTGTATGATCCGAGAGGGCGACGCCCCTCGGACGGGGCCGGGCGGACCTGACATCCGAATCATGCTTGCACCCGCGGCGGAGGTGGAAATCGTCGAGAACTGGGAGGTCGTGGGCCTCCAAGGTACGGGCAGCCACGACATCGTCTTCGACGACATCTTCGTGCCCGAGGCTCGAGCCATTCCGCTCGGCGCCGCAGACCAGAATCGCCACTATGGCGGAGCCTTGTACCGGATGCCGTTCTTGGCGTTGTTCGCCTGGCCGATAGCGGCAGTGGCTCTCGGAATTGCGCAACACTCGATCGATAGCGCCGCCGAACTGGCCCAGCAGAAGGTTCCCTCGGGCACGGTGCAGAGCACGTTGAGTGCCAGAGCCGTCTTTCAGCTTCAGCTCGCCGACGCAGTGGCCGCCGTCCGCTCCGCGCGCGCCTGGCTCCACGAGTCCCTCGAGGAACTCATGGCGCTGGCCGAAGCTGGCGACAGGATCGGTCTTGAACCGCGGATCAACGCTCAACTCGCTGCGTCGAACGCAACCCGAAGCGCCAGGACGGCCGTCGAGCTCATGTACCTGGCAGGTGGTGGAACCTCTCTGCGTTTGACCAGCGAGCTGCAGCGATGGATGCGGGACATGCATGCCGTTTCCCAGCACGTCGCCACCGGCCCCGCTACCTGGGAGCAGGCTGGAGTAACCCTGGCCGGCCTGCCTTCGATGAACCCGATGATCATGCTCTGAGGACAAATGTCTCTTGGGCCCACCATCTCTGAGGACGACAACGGTGGGCGTTGAGGGACTCGAACCCCCGACATCCTCCTTGTAAGGGAGGCGCTCTAGCCAACTGAGCTAAACGCCCGGAACGGCTCAGCGTAGCGGTCGGGTCGGACCGACAGGCTAGCCTCCGATCATGACTCAGATGGCACCCGAGGCAGCCCCCTCAGCCGAGCAGCGCACCGCCTCCGGCTTCCTTGTTCGCACCCGCCCCACCTTCGCAACCATCGCCGAGGAGCGGCGCCACCGACTCGAACGTCTCGCAGCCACTTGTCGAATCTTCGGCAGCCTCGGGTTCTCCGAGGGACTCCTCGGCCACATCACCGTGCGTGATCCCGAGCACCACGACCGCCTCTGGGCCAACCCCCTCGGCATCTCGTTCAACCGAATCAAGGTCTCCGATCTGGTGCAGGCCGACCATCACGGCAACCTCACCTTCGGCGAGCGCCCCATCAACCCCGTCGGGCTCCTGCTTCACGCCGCCATCCACCGGGCCCGCCCCGACGTCGAAGCCGTGTGTCACGCCCACTCCACCTACGGCTCGGCGTGGTCGGTGTTCGGCCGCCCGATCGATCCGCTCACCCAGGACAGCTGTGTCTTCTTCGAAGACCAGGCGATCGTGGTCGAACCCCGCGTTGCGATGAACGCCGAGCAGGCCGATCAGTTCGCAGCGGCGGTCGGCGACAAGCGGGTGGCCATCCAGGTAGGCCACGGCGTCTTCACCACCGGCTCGTCGGTCGACGAGGCCGCGTGGTGGTTCATCGGAATGGACAAAGCCTGCCAGGTGCAGTTGCTCACCGCGGCCGCTTCGGCCACGGCCGGTCCTCCCCAGATGTGGCCCGAGGCGATGGCCCGGGGCACCAAGCGTGGACTGGGGAGTCCCGAGTTCGGCTGGCTGTCGTTTCAGACCCTCTGGGACGACATCGTCGTCACCGACGCCGACCTGTTCGACTGATCACACAGCGCTGACCACACAGCACTGATCACAGGAGCGGGCGCCAGGACTCCCACAGCGTCTGCAACTCCGCGAGCAGCTCGGGCGTGGCCGCAGCAATCGGCGCCCGACGTGCAGCGTGGTCGAGGACCACCAGGTCTCGCCCCCGGGCATCGATCATGGGGACCCCCGCCTCCTGGCAGACGAGATAGGCGCCCAGGTAGTCCCAGACGCCGAGGGCATCGTTGACGTCGAGCCATGCGTCGAGCACGCCGGTGGCCACGTTGCACAAGTCGAGGGCGGCCGCCCCATAGGCCCGATACTGCGCCCAGCCACCGTGGGTCGGAGCCCAGCCCGACATCCCGATGACCGCATCGGACAGTCGAACACAGTCCGAAGGAGCGACCGGGCGATCGGCTTCCACTCCCCCGCCACGAACCGCTTGGAAGCGCACGCCGGACGCAAGGTTCACCACGGAAGCAGCGAGCGGACCCTGTTCGTCGACCGCGCAAAGGCTCGTGGCGTACCACGGCAACCCGCGCGACGCATTGGTCGAACCGTCGACCGGGTCGACCACGACCGTGATCGGTCCCGAACCGGTCAGGCCGGACTCTTCACTCAACACGGAGAACCCAGCTCGGTGGAGGCCGTGGATGAGCACGTCGTCGGCTACCACATCGTGTTGGTACTGATCGGACCGATGACCCGAGTGACCCCAGTCGGCCAGTCCGGCCAAGGCTTCGACCAGGTCGGCGACGAGGTCATCGAAGACGGTCAGGATTGCGTCGGTGGAAACAGCAGCGGAAGAATCAGCGTCGGCAGTCACGGCCGAACCGTACCAACCGTCACCTCGGGCTCGAACAGACTTGACGCATATCCGGTACCGCATTGCCTCTCGGATCTGGCAGGCTTGAGGGCCGGTCTCAGCGACGAGCCGGTTGACCACGAAGGAGTTTCATGGCGATCATCGATGTGCCCGGGTTTGTGGCTGATCTGAAGGACCACGCTGCCGACCACGGTTTTCACGTCCACGATGAGCGCCATTTCGTCGAGACCTACTCCCTTCGTCAAGCCTGGGAGGTCGACCTCCACCCTGAGCGCGCCTGCGGCGGACCGCTCGACCTCCACCTCGCCGTCGAACTCGACCCCCGCATCCTGCTGTCGTTCGAGGACAAGATGATGGAGATCCCCGAGGACGACGAGCCGCCTACCGGCTACAAGCTCCCCATCAGCTTCACCTGGGCGCTGCCCCCGCTGCCCAAAGCCCCCGATCTCCTGGTCCTGGCCACCGACCTCGCCGGTATCGGCGGGGTCAACCTGCCCCTCGAGGTTGCCGCGGTCGACTCCACCGTCGCCGTTACCGACGCGTTCGAGCGCACCTTGTCCATCGTCGGCAGGGTCGAACTCGACTTCGCCGACCTGTTCATGCGTCGGGAAGATCTGTGCGACCTTCTCGATCGTTGCCACGCGATCAGCGAGTGGGTGCTCGACCGCTGCCCCGTATGGCTCGACGAGGTCTGACAGACCTGGAAGGATCAGGGTCGTGATCACTTTCCTCGACCCCAGGGGCGAGCCCAGCCGCCCCATCGAGCCCTACGCCAACCGGGCCCTCCTCGCGCCGGGGGAGACCATCGGCCTCTTCGCCAACGGTTTCCCCGATTCGGTTGCGTTCCTCGACCACATCGAGAAGGCGCTCGTTGCGTTGCTTCCCGGTGTCTCCTTCGCCCGGTACGACAAGGGCAACGCCAGCGCGCTGGCGTCGGATCCCATGCTCGACACCATCGCCGAAACCTGCAGCGCCGTCGTCGGCGCCTACGGGCATTGAGGCAGCTGCACCTCCGGCACCGTGCGTGACGGCATCGAGTTGGCCCGCCGAGATCGGGCCGTAGCTGCGCTGGTCACCGACCAGTTCTGGCCCCAGGGCCATTTCGTGGCCACCTCCAACGGCATGCCCCAGGTCCCCCGAGTCCGCATTCCTCACCCGGTCGCAGGAACCGGGCACGCCGCCATGGCCGAGGTTGCCGAAGCCATCGCCCCTCGACTCATCGCCGTGCTACGCGGCGAGTCGCCAGGCGATCAAGCCGAACAAGGCCGGGATCAGAACGGTTCCGCCGCATGACGGCACTGCTCGACGCAGCAGACGAAGCGGCCGCGCTCGACTATCTGCACGCCAACGACTGCACCGACGGCTTGCCGGTCGTCATCCCCACACCAGAGCGAGTCGAGCGCATGGTGCTGGCTTCGGGCCTCGATGCCGACCTCGACCTCGGCTCCATGGGTCCTGGCGGAGGCGCGGCCACGATCGGCAAGATTGCGGCCAACGCCGTCATGGCCGGATGCCTGCCCGACTACATGCCCGTGGTGCTCGCCGGCATCCGGGCGATCCTCCAACCCGAGTTCGACCTGGCCGAGATGCAGAGCACGACGCATTGCATCGCTCCCCTCATGATCGTCAATGGTCCCGATGGTCACCGGTTGCGGCATCGCGTCAGGGTTCGGCGCGTTGGGACCCGGCCATCGGGCGAACGCTTCCATCGGCCGCGCGGTTCGGTTGTGCATGATGAACATCGGCGGGGCCCGCCCGGGCACGTCCGACATGGCGCTCCTCGGCCATCCCGGCAAGTTCAGCTTCTGTCTGGCCGAGGACGAGGCCTCATCACCCTGGGAGCCGCTCGCCGCGTCGTACGGCTACACCGCCGAGGATTCGGTGGTCACCATCGTCGGGACCGAGCCTCCCCATTCGGTGATGTTCGTCAACGACGCCGACGACCCCGACTCACCCCAGCGCCTGCTGCGGGTCCTCGCTCGGGTGGTCGCGAACACTGGCTCCAACAACGCCAACCTGCGGGGCGGCACGGTGGCCATCGCGCTCAATCCCGAACACGCAGCCGTGCTCGCCGCCGGTGGTTTCAGCCGCAGCGACGTCCAACGCCAGGTCGCCGAGTTGGCCACCAATCCACGCGGCCTCCTGCGGTCGTTGAACCCCGGCTTCGTACGCGACGGCGATCCTGACGAGCTGCTGAGCTCGGTCAAGGGTGCCGACAACGTGGTCATCTTCGTCGCCGGCGGGTCCGGACTCTATTCGGCGGTCTTCCCCTCGTGGGCCGCTGGTGCGCACGGCAACCAGGTCGTGCACGCAGCGGTCGAAACCGACCAGGCGTGCGTCATTCCTGCTCGAGTCGGGTGAAAGCTCGTTCCGCCCAACGACCTATTCGGTGAGTCGAACCGGATCGCCGCTGATGATCACGCCCCAGGTCGTGGTTTCGTTGGCGTCGGCGGTCGTGTCCTCGTACTCGACCTTCCACCAGCAGTTCTCGGGCTGTCCTGCCGGATGGGGGCAGGTGTAGCTGGCGGGCAAGTCGATGATGATCTTCACGGTTCGGTCCTGGAACGAGATAGCCGGTTGCCTGCTTCAGGCACGACACGGCGCCGCACAGTCTGCGTGATGGGCGCTGTCGGCGATCCATAGTCGGGCCGGGAGCACTGGTAGCCGTAGTCGCGGCAATCGACCGTGTGCCAGTTGAGGGTGGCGTAGGTCCCGTCGGGCTTGACCACCCGAACACTGTCGATGCCGTCGGCCGGGTCGAACAGGATGATCTCGACCCGCTTGCCCGCGTGCTCTTCGGCGATCTCGGCCAGGTACAGGCGAGCGAGACCGATGGCCCCGCCCGGGAACATCTGACCGTGGGTATAGGCCGTGATGAAGTCCTTGCCGTACACCTGAGGACACGAGGTGCTCGCCGAACGCACCAACGGTGGTGCACGACCAAGCCGAACCAGCGGCAGTTCCGACCGTCGAGGGCACGACCCGGATCGAGTAGAGACTTCGGATGTTGGCGTTGTAGCTCGGGTTCTTGGCTTGGAGCACGTAGCGCCCGGCATCGGTCATCGCTCCGACCTGTACCCAGGGCGCAGGATCGGCGGTCCTCGTCCAGTTCGAACCGTTGGTGGCACAGATCGTGGATGCCGGCCGGGGAACGGTGACGTTGGTGAGCGGCGCGGCCACCACGTTGTCGGCGTCATTGAGCGGTGTGTCGTCGGCATCGAACAGACGGAACCGCATGGACGAGTTGGCCTGGTCGCCACCGAATTCGGCACAGGTCAAGCGAGCCTGGACGACCCAAGTGCCGGTGGTGGGAACATCGACGATGAAGGTGTGCCCCTCGTCCCGGTAGGTCGGGTTGAGATGGGTCGGACAGCCGCCGCCCGAGCCGATGAGGTCGCCCGTACCGCGGCCCTCACACTCCGACATGGCTCGGAGCCAGAAGTTGGCTCGATCACCGGTGCCGAAGGGGTCATCGGAACCGGTGCCGATGGCATTCGTAGGATTGCCCATCGGCACAGGGAGCAGATACTCGGCGACCGCGAAACGGCTGATGTCGATGCCGTCCAGCACCACCTTGCCGAAGGTCGACTCGGCGAAGTCGAAGATCTCGACCTTCACCTGCTGATTGGCAACTCGGGTCACGACCACCTGCGGATAGGCGACCCCCACGTCGCCGGGCTCGCCCGGCTGATCGGGGAAGCCGTTGCGCGACGCAACGTCCAGAGCAGCGGTCGTCGCAGAGCTTTCGTCGGGCATCCACACGACGGCAGCAAGGGCGGCGGCATCGGCGGCGCGCTGCATCTCGCTGGCGCGGGTGTACCAGCTACCGACGTCCACGGCGAACGCTGCGAACACCATCAGCGGAATGAGCAGGAGCGCGGTGGTGGCGAGGACGAAGCCGGACTGCTCCGGTGTCGGAGGTCTGGCGCAGGTTTGGACCGCATCATCAGTTGACCTCCGGTTCCAAGCGCATCACCGTTGATCGCTCGATGGTCATCTGGATGCCCGAGAAGAAGTTGGTCGCCCAGGGATGCTCGATCGATACGAACACGCCGAGATGATTCGCCGTGGCGGGAACATTGTTGCGTTCCGTCGATGGGCACCAGGTGTTGTCGTACCGGCCGGAACCGCAGCCCCACTTGGTGGCGTCATGTCAACTCGGCGAGCGCGGTGGGTGAATAGCGATTGCAGCGAATGGTCGAACCGTTGTCCTGCGATCCGGTCTTGCACGCCGCCGGTACCTCACCCGAACCTCGGGCGTCGTAGACCACGACGTAGTTGATGCGAGCGACGTCGGCAGGGTCCAGCACGGAGGTCAGCGCCAGAAGCGCCTGTTGGTCCGAGAGCGGATCGACGCTCAGGTGGGAGCCCACGCGAGCACCTTGCCGGGTCGACTGGGTGACGGTCATCGACTTGGACCACGCCAGACCGATCTCCAACATGCCGAGAACGATGATGACGAGCACCGGCACGACCATCGCCAGTTCGACGAGCACCGCCCCGCGCTCTGACCGGTCCGTCCGGCGTGCACGCCCCCGTCTCATCGGCGCTCCGGCTCGATTCGAATGACCTTCTGGTCCTTGACGATTCGACTGGCGCCGAAGAACCCCGTGATGTAGTCGTGGTCGGCTTCGATGTAGACGCCCACGTAGTCCGGCCCGCCGGTCGAGAGGAGCGATGACTGACGATCGCTGGGGCACCAATGACGATCGACGCTGAGTGGTGTCGCACCGGAAGTTTCCCGTTGAGACCCCGCCGCTCGTCAGTAGGGGCAGGAAGAAGTCGGAGGCCGTGTAGCGATTGCAGCCGGCGACGGTTGCCGACGCGTTGACCGGTGCGGTGAGACAGGCGGTCGGAACATCGGACTCTGGTCCGGCGGCGTGGTAGACGACCACCTGCCTGATGTTCTGCAGACCCATCGCAGCGATGCCATGCTCGACGGTTCGGAGCACCAGGAAGTCGGTGTCGGGATCGTCGCCGCCAACGCTCGCCGCCCGTGCTCGCCTCGGTGGCTGCGCTGTTGACCGTCAACTGGTTCCGCAGCAGGAAGCCGAATTCCATCACGCCGAAGATCATGAGCAGGAAGATCGGGGTGACGAGGGCCAACTCGGTCATCGTCGACCCGCGCTCGGCCGCTCGCATTTCGGCCTTTCCTGTCATCCGCATGGTGTCCTATCGACCATATCCTAGTTCGAGTTGAAGGTCTGGTTCGACCCGCCGTGGCAGCTGTAGATGATGATCTGCGTGCCGTTGGCCGTGCTGGATCCCTTCGACATCCATGCACTTGTTGGCGGCAACGTTGACCCACGTCAAGCCCACTCGGGTCCAGTGCATCGACATATCGGTCGTGCTGCAGGTTCGGGTGACGACTCTGGTGCTGTTCGAAGTACTGCCATCCTGCGTCCCAAGGCACTGTCCGTTGATCAACAGTTGCGACTGGCCCGATGCATTCACCTGGTTGGTGATGACCTGGTTGGTCGCCGTGCTCGAACAGGTGGTCTGGACGATTCGACCGCTGCTGTTCGGCCTCAGGCACTTGCCACTGTTGCCGGCCGAGTAGGGCCCGACGTAGACCGGGTTGTAGCCGCTGGCCGCTGTCGTCGTGGTGGGAGCCGCGGTCGTGGTCGTCGTCGGAGCCGCGTGTGGTCGTGGTCGGTGCTGCGGTCGTGGTCGGGGCGCGCAGTAGTTGTCGTCGGTTCGTCGTGGTCGTCGTGGGCGCGCTCGTTGTCGTGGTCGGCGCAGCGGTGGTCGTCGATGCTTCGGTCGTGGGAGAGGTGGGCTGGGCCCAGTCTGGTGGGTTGGCCAGCACGGAAGTGGCCAGGTACTCCTGAGACGCTCGGGGGTCACCGATCTTCTGGCCAGACGTGATCAACACCGTCTCGGACGAATCGTTCAGCGCCCCCATGGCACCGAGCGCCACCGAGACGAACGTGGCCAGCACGAGGCTGTACCCCACGAGTGCGCTACCACGTTGACGAGAAGTGAGTCGGATCACGGACAAGTCATCGGCTCGGTCGCGGACGGAAACTTGAGCGACAGTCTCGTCAGCCGATCTACCCACCGGGCTCGTCGCGGGCCCCGTCGGACGCGATAGAACGTGCCGGTGAACCTGCTCCAGCTCTTCATCGACCGCGTCGAAGACGCTGATGCAACCGGCCGCCCGTGCCTCACCGTCCCCGCTGAGCGCCGGCGGAGTCGAGACGCAACTGACCTTCGCCCAGCTGTTCGACCTGGCGGCATCGATGGCAGCGGCGCTCCTGACTGAGGGTGCGGCGGTCGGCGATCGCGTCGTGGCCCAGGTCGACAAGTCTCCCGAAGCGTTCGCGCTCTACCTTGCGTGCCTCCACGCGGGCCTGGTCTACGTGCCGCTGAACACCGCCTACACCCCGAGTGAAGTCGGGTTCTTCCTGGCCGACACCGACGCACACACCTTCGTGTGTCGACCGGGAACCGAAGCATCCCTGGCCGAGGCAGCAGCCACCACGGCGGTCGTGCACACCCTCGGCGCTGGGGGCGCCGGCACACTGTCCGAACGTGCCGCCGCGATCGAGCCGCTCGAAGGGGTGATCGATCGGGCCGATGACGACTTGGCCTGCATGCTCTACACCTCAGGCACGACGGGGCGTTCGAAGGGAGCGATGCTCACGCACCGCAACCTCGCGGCGAACGGTCTCGCCCTGCAGCAGACCTGGGCCTTCGAGCCCGGGGACGTGCTGCTGCACATCCTCCCCATCTTCCACGTGCACGGACTCTTCGTCGCCCTTCACTGCGCGCTGCTCAATGCCTCCGAAGTCATCTTCTGTCCGACCTTCGACACCTCGACGGTGCGACGAGAATTGCGACGAGCAACGGTGATGATGGGTGTGCCCACCCACTACACCCGTCTGCTCGACGACCCCCAGTTCAGCGCCGACGATTGCAGCAACATCCGGCTCTTCACCTCGGGTTCGGCCCCGATGACCGAAGCGGTCTTCAACCAGTTCACCGAACGCACCGGGCATCGGATCTGCGAGCGCTACGGCATGACCGAAACCGGCATCCTCACCTCGAATCCCTACGACGGTGAACGCGTCGCCGGCACCGTCGGCTATCCGTTGCCCGGTGTCGAGCTGAAGGTCCTGACCGAGGACGGCAGTCCGGCTCGTGTCGGCGAGAACGGCATGGTGTGGGTTCGGGGCGAACACATCGGCCCTGGGTACTGGCAGCTTCCCGAGAAGACGGCCGAGGAGCGCTCGGCCGACGGGTTCTTCCGCACCGGCGACGTCGGTTTTCTCGATGACACCGGACGCCTGACGCTCGCCGGACGGGCCGGCGACATGATCATCTCCGGCGGCTACAACGTGTACCCCAAAGAGATCGAGCTGGTACTCGACGACGTCCCCGGGACGGTCGAGTCGGCGGTCGTCGGTCTTCCCCACCCCGATTTCGGGGAGGGGGTGGTCGCCTTCATCGCCGGCAAGCCTTCGGCCGAGCGACTCGACGAGGCGTGCGTCGAGCACCTCGCCCGGTTCAAGCATCCGAAGCACTACTTCTTCGTCGAGGAACTGCCCCGAAACGCCATGGGCAAGGTGCAGAAGGCCCAGCTTCGCGCCGACAACGCTGGCTTCTTCACGCCGGGCCAAACCCCGAGCTGACCAGCGGAAACCTGACGAAGAACCTGCTCAAGGTTCTCGCCGTTTGGGTCGATGTGCCTAGGAACGGCAGTGGAAAGAGCAGGAATGGCGAAGCTTTTCAAAAGCGTCAGAGGCAGGCAGCGCGACGGAAGCAGGCGCCAGCGCGGCGCTGCCCTTGTCGAGTTCGCCTTCGTCGGCCCGGTGCTCATGGTGCTCCTGTTCGGGGTCATCGAGTTCAGCTGGGTCTTCAACCAGTTCCTCGACGTGCGCCATGGATCCCGCGAGGCTGCCCGGCTCGTTGCGGTGAACTACCAGCCCACCACCGCCGTCGGAGCGGGCCAGACCACCGACATCATCACGGCGATCTGCGGAAGAATCGACAGCCCGGACGACGCCAGAATCCAGATCTCGTTGAACACCGCGGGCTCGGACGATCCGGGCGATCTGGCCACGGTCAGGGTCGAGCGTGACCTCGAACAGCTCACCGGGTTCTTCGCCGTCTTCCTCGACAACCTCCAGCCCGACGCCGAGACCACCTTCCTCCTCGAACAGCACGCCAGCTGGACCGCAACGACCGGCGAGGTGGCGTGCCCATGAACGGTCCAACCGAGCGCCAGGGCTCCGAGCGTGGGGCCGTACTTGCCATCTCCGCTGTCTCGATGATCATGCTGCTCGTGTTCACGGCATTCGCCATCGACCTCGGCAGCGTCTACCTCCATCGGCAGAATGATCAGACCGCCGCCGATCTTGCCGTCATCGCTGCCGGGTTCGATCGCTATACCGCCGCCTCGGTCACCACGGCCTCGGTTGCGTCGCTGAACGAGAACTTGGGCACGTCCTTCACCACGGCCAGCATGAACACCTGCGGCACGGTTGGCCTGCCGGCCGGTTGGACCAGCTACACCGGCTCCAACTGCCTGGCCCACGACCGTTCGTGGACTCGGCTCATGCTGCGTATCCCGCCTCAGACCTACAACACCTCGTTCGCCAAGCTCGCCGGTATCGACTCCTTCAATCACACCGCCTTCGCCGTCGTCTCGATCGAAGGACCGACCGGTGGAGGCGGAGTGCTCCCCGTCATCGCCCAGGCGAACGCAGGAAGCTATCAGTGTTTGAAGGTGGGAGCATCCAACGTTCCCGATGACCAGTGCAACGACAACGCCAGCGGCAACTTCGGTCTTGCCAACTTCTCCAAGTTCGGCAACGAGGCAATGGGGACCACACCCGAGTGCAACGGCGACGGCAAGGACCGAATGTCGGATCACCTTGCCATGGGCATCGACCACGACATCTCACGCTTCAACTTCGCCCCCCACGGCGGCGTGGCCGTCGTCGACACGGTTTCGTGCGGGGCCACACCGGCGCCGAACGCGGTCACGACCGTCACCGGCAACGTCCCGAACTGGGTGGGCAACGGCATCATCGATGGTGACTCGTTCACCGATGGCCGACCGGCTCGTCTGCGCCGTATCGACGGGTTGGACTGGTTCTCCACGACCACCATCGATGGCAAGACCGTGGACGACACTCCGCTCTGGGAGTTCATCGACCCGAACCTGGGCGTGGGCGACAACGTTCCGCCGGTCGTGTCGCAAGAACCAGTTCATCGGCGATGGTGGCGGTCTCAATCCGGACAACGACACCCTGATGTCCAGCATCAACGCGGTGAACGCTGCCCACATAAAATTCACGGACTCTCACGTCAACCGGCCGCTAGACCTACACGATCGGCTGGACTTCTGGCCCCAGTACTCGTCTCGAAGCAGCCGCTTGTAGAGCTTCCCGGTGGGCAACCGGGGTAGCTCGGGCAAGAAGTCGAGGGTGCGGGGCACCTTGTAGCCGGCGATGTGTTCCTTGGCGAAGGCCAGGAGCTCGGCCGCGAGCGCCTCGTTCGGCTCGATGCCTTCGGCCGCCTGCACCACGGCCTTGACCTCTTCGCCCATGTCCTCGTTCGGCACGCCGAACACCGCCACGTCGGCCACCTTCGGGTGCATGATGAGGCAGTCCTCGATCTCCTGGGGATAGATGTTCACACCCCCGGAGATGATCATGAACGCCTTGCGGTCGGTGAGGTACAGGTACCCCTCGGCATCGAGGTACCCGACGTCGCCCAGCGTCGACCAGTTCGGTGCTCGGGATGCTGGGCACCTCTCGTCTTCTCGGCGTCGTTGTGGTACTCGAACGACATGGTCTCGCGTTCGAAGTAGATGGTGCCCGGCTCGCCGATCGGCAGCTCGTTGCCCTCGTCGTCGCAGATGTGAATGACACCCAGCAACGCCTTGCCGACCGTGCCCGGATGCTCGAGCCACTCGTTCGGCGGGCAGAACACGAAGCCGTTGACCTCGGTTCCGGCGTAGTACTCGTAGAGGATCGGTCCCCAGCGCTCGAACATCTGCTTCTTGACCTCGATGGGGCAAGGAGCAGCGGCGTGCACCGCCACCTTGTGGCTCGACCAGTCATGGCCCTCCCACGCTTCGGCCGGCAGCTTGAGCATCCGGCTGAACATCGTCGGCACCCACTGGGAGTGGGTGATCTTGTACTTGTCGATGTATTCGAGCGCCTGTGCCGGGTCGAACTTCTCCATGACGACGGCCGTGCCACCGATGGCTTGCACACTGGTGGTGAACCCCAGCGGCGCCGAGTGATAGAGGGGGGCAGGCGAGAGGTACACCGCGTCGGCCGTCACCCCGAACAGGCCCATCAGCAGGCCGACCACCGTGCCTGCGCCGGCGGGGTCGTCGACCTGCAGTCCGCTGAGCGGGCGCTTGATGCCCTTGGGCCGCCCGGTCGTGCCCGAGCTGTAGAGCATGGTCTCGCCTCTCGGCTGGTCGGCCAACGGCTCGGCCGGGAAGGTGGCGACAACTTCTTCGAGCCGTTCGAAACCCTGGAGCGGACCATCGACGATCAGCCAGTTGGGGCAATCGGGACACATGCCGGGAAGGTCCGCAACCAGATCGGCAACCGCCACCGAGGCGAACACCGCCTTCGACGCGGAGTCGGCCACGATGTAGGCCGCTTCGTCGGCCTGGAGGTAGCGGTTGATGGTGGTGAAGTAGAGCCCGGAACGCACCGCGGCCCAGAAGCATTCGAAGTAGCGAATGTTGTTCTCCATGAAGATGGACACATGGTCGCCAGGTCGGAGGCCGACCGCGTACAGGTACTGGGCCAGCCGGGCCGACCGCTCGTCGAGCTCTCGGAACGAGAGGGATTCGCCCGAGGACGCCATGATCACGGCCGGCTTGTCGGGAGTAGTGCTGAGATGGCTTCCAGGGAACATGGCCTCGACCATAGCCGGGCCCTCTCGGCCGTTCAGACCCGGATCAGAACCAATTGGACTTGTCCACCAGGTTCATCAACGGCTCGCCGGCCACGAACCGGCGGACGTTCTCGACGATGATGGCGGTTCGCCGTTCGTACCACCCCGGCGCCCCGGCGATGGCAACGTGGGGAGTGATGATCACGTTGGGCAACGCCCACAGCGGGTGGTCCGACGGCAACGGTTCCGGGCTCACGACGTCGAGCCCGGCGCCGGCGATCGTGCCGTTCTGCAGGGCTGCGACGAGATCGTCGGTCACCACCAGCGGTCCACGGGCGATGTTGCACAAGTAGGCCGTCGGCTTCATCAGCGAAAGCCGACGAGCGTCGAACATGCCGATGGTCTCCGGCGTCTCGGGCGCGGTGATGAGGACGAAGTCGGCGAGCGGGAGCACCTCGTCCAGTTGGTCGACACCGACCAGCGAGTCGAACCCTTCGGGTACATCGGTTCTCCGGGGGTCGACGCCGATGACCGTCATCCCGAATGCCTTGGACAGTCGGCCCGCTTCGGCGCCCGAACCGCCTACGCCGACAACGAGCGGCGGTGCTGGACGCGAGATCGATCATCAGCTCGCCGCGTTGCCATTCATGCCGGGCCTGTTTCTGGGCGAACACGTCGAAACGGCGGGAAAACGCCAACATGAAAGCGATGAGATGGTTGGCCAGGTGCTCGTTGTAGATCCCTCGCATGTTGGTCACCTGGACATCGCTGGCCACCAGCTCGGGGTGGAACCAGTCGGGGCCGAGCCCGGCGAGGGGTGCCGCAATCCACTTCAGCCGCTCGGCCCGGGCGAACAGTTCCGGCGGCAGCGTGCCGTAGACCGCGTCCGCCAGGACGAGCGCTTCTGCGGCGTCGGCGGGGTTCTCGAACGCTTCCACGATGCTGCCGGGCACGATCTTGCGGATCAGATCGGGCCAGTCCGGTTCGACGTACGGGGGGAGCAGCACCATTCGGAAAGGTTCGGCCATCGGCCGATCCTATGGCGCTGCGATGGGATCTCGACCGATCAATCGAGGGCGGATGCCGCCCCGCCGAAGTCGATGCGGGAGGTGTTGCGACCGCCGTTCTTGGCCTGATACAGCAGTCGGTCGGCCGCCTCGACCAGAGCGCCTGCCGCCTCGGGACTCACGATGGCCGAGGAAGCAACGGCGCCGACGCTGGCGGTCACGGTCAGCACCAGTCCCCCACTGTCGATCTCCAGTTCGGAGATCACCCGCCGGATGCGTTCCGCCGCTGCGGCAAGTCCGTCCGCCGAGTCGACGATCGGCAAGACCAGGACGAACTCCTCGCCACCGTACCGTGCGATCGTGTCACCCTTTCGGGTCGCGGAGGCGAGCACCTGCCCCACTGCGGCCAGGACCCGGTCACCCGCTCGATGTCCGTAGGTGTCGTTGAACTTCTTGAAGTGATCGATGTCGATCATCGCCACACCGAGGGCGCCGGACACGGTTCGACGGCTGATGCGATCCTGAACGGCAGCAGCCAGAATGTCGTCGAAGCTCGCTCGATTCGGCAGTCCCGTCAACCGGTCCGTCAGAGCGTCTCGGCGGAATTCCTCCCGTTGCCCCTCGAGGTCGTTGATCCGCATCGTCTGCAGCAACGACTCCTCGGCGATCTGCATCGATGTCTGGATCATCTGGTTCCGGGCGTGGGCCAACAGGCTCGGGAAATCCTCGGGAGCGCCGAGGTCGACACCGAGCCGCGTCGGCCAGGGCGTTCACGTGGTCACCCAGGTCCACCGCAATGGCATCGACGGCATGACCACCCAGGTCGAGTGCGGCGGCAGCCGCGTCGACCAGTTGGCCGTCGGTCGGGTGTCCGAGCAGCAACCGGGTCGCCTGGCGGGCGAGCACCAGGACAGCGGCCAGGCGACCGACCTCGCTGTCATCGAACGCCGACTCGCCGACGTCGGCGTCCTCGATCGCCCTGGCGTAGAGCTCGGGTACTCCCCACGAACGCAGAGCGACCCGCACGAGCTCACTGGTCGTCATCCCCAGGCACTGCCGCTCCGTGTCGGCGTCAGGAAAGGGGTCGCACGCGAGCACCTCGCCGAATCTGCCGCCGCTCGTCACCATCCCCAGCAGCTGGCCCATGCCGTCGAACAACCCAGTTACGAAAGCCTCGGGGGTGGAACGAAGGTTTGCCAACTGCGCCAGCTCTCGGCAGGCAACCGCCTTGACCAGGCACTGTCGCCACACTTGACCGGCGACTTCGTCGTCACCTTCGAGCCGATCCGACAAGGTCGAGCTGACGACGAAACCCAACGCGGTGAGCTTCACCAGCTTGATGCCCATCAGCATCATCGCCCGGTCGAGCGACGTGACTTCCTTGCCCCGGTTGTACGCAGCGGAGTTGGCGATCCGGAGGATGCGAGCCGACAGCGCCGGATCCAGAGACACCGCCTCCCCCAGGCCACTGAGCTCGACTTCGGGGTCGTCACAGAGGCCAACGATGCGCACCGCCGCCGCAGGCATGGAGGGCAGGGAATCGAGTGCTATCAGCGCCGGCTCGAGAGGCGTGGTCGACATGGGCTCAGCGTCGGCCACGGCATCCGGCCGAATGAGCCGAATCTCGCAAAAGTCATGCTGCGTGTCAGAATTCGGCAGCGGCTCGCTCGGCGAAGCCGATACTGCGCTGCATCCGGTCGAACAGCTGGGGAATGTCGACGCCCTCGCTGCTCTTCTTGCCCGCTTGGTAGCGGGCGTAGACCCCGTGCAGGATGCAAGCCGACTTGAAGTAGTTGAAGGCCCGGTAGTAGCCCAACTGGGTGAGGTCGGCGCCGGTGGCGGCGGCGTAGCGTTCGGCCAGGACGTCTCGATCCTCGAAGCCGGGGGCCGTCGTTGCACCGCCCGCGATCACGCTGCCTTCGCCGTCACCCGGATCGCCCCAGCCGTTGAGGGCGTAGGCGAAGTCGGCCAGGGGGTCACCGAGCGTGGCGATCTCCCAGTCGAGCACGGCGGTGAGGTTGCCGTCCTGGCCGACCATGCAGTTGTGCGCGCCGTAGTCGCCGTGGACGACCCGGGCCGGACCCTGTTCGGGCATGCGGGTCTGGAGCAGATCGTGGAGTGCATGGATACGGGCATCGTCGAACGCGGCATCGTCCTTCGACGAGTTCCAAGACCCGTACCACGTCCGGAGCTGGCGGGCGACGTAGGCGTCGTGGCGACCGAGATCATCGAGCCCCACCGAGGCCACGTCGACGGAATGCAGCGCAGCCAAGGTGTCGATGAACGATTCCCCCATCTGCTTGCGTGCCTCCATCGACAGCCACGCCTCGACGTCCTCGGGCGTGTACATGGCCCGTCCGCCAACCTTGCTCATCACGTAGAAGTGGGCGCCCGTGACCGAAGGGTCCTCGCAGAAGCCCATCGCTTTGGCCACCGGGACCGGCGTGCTCCCGAGCGCGCTGATGATCTTGAACTCCCGTGCCATGTCGTGCGCCTTCGGGAGCAGCTCCCCCATCGGCGGCCGCCGGATGACCGCTTGACGGCCCTCGCTGTCGGTCAGCTCATAGGTCAGATTCGAATGGCCGCCCTCGAGTCGAGTCCAGGTGAAGGGCGGCGACAGTTCGGGAACGTGCTCGCCCACCCACGCCTCGACGGCCACTCGGTCGTACCCCGGAAGTTCTTGGTTGCTGCGCTCAGACACGGGCGTCAAGCTACCTCACACCTCCCGGAGGTTCACCTTCCCGAAACGTCCGATTGGGGGCCCGGTAACCTCCCTCACCTACCCTGGGAGCCATGTCCCCAGCCGCACCTGCCGTCGCCTCGCCTGTGAGCCTCATCGAAGCGGTCGGCGTATTCAACCTTCGCGACCTTGGCCTTCGTCTCGCCGACGCCGGCCTCGTCGCCTCGCCCGACCAGGTGGCGAATCGAGTCTTCCGCGCTGACGGCCTGCACCGAACCGACGCCGCGGGCCGAGAACTCGTTGCTCAACTCGGTATCCGGAGGGTGGTCGACCTCCGCTCCTCCGAGGAGGCGCGCGGCGAAGGCCGCTTCCAGCACACGATGGTCCAGGTGGACGCCGTCCCCATCGTCGAACGGATCAGCGACCTCATCAAGACGGTCGGCGTCGACGTGCCCGACCTCATGCTCGAGCACTACTACATCATGACCCGTGACAGCGGACCCCAGTTCGCCGCTGCGCTCGGCGTCATCGCGGACGCCCTGGATCGAGGCGAGCCTGTGGTGTTCCACTGCGCTGCCGGCAAGGATCGCACCGGGCTCGTCGCCGCCCTGCTCCTCGGCGGGCTCGGCGTATCGGACGACCACATCGCCGCCGACTACGGCCAGTCCGCGCTGGCCCTTCCGGCCCTGAAGGCCTGGTTCCTCGACCGAGGCGAGCCCGCTCCGGCCAAACGGATGCAAGCCATGGGACTTCCCGCCGACCTCATGAAGAAGCTCATGGTCGCCGAACCCGCCACCATGCTCGCCCTGCTGAGCTGGCTCCGCGAGCAGCACGGTTCGATCGATGGCTACCTGGCCCACATCGGCGCCCAGGACTCGATCGCAACCATCCAGCGTCGCCTTCTGCAAGCCCCGCCCTCCTGAGCCTCGTTCTGCAAGCCCACGGCCCCCTCTTGGGGGCCGTGGGGCTTGCAGAACGGAGCTGAGTGGTCAGCAGCTTGCAGTTGGCCCGGTTCAGTCGGCTAGGTCGGAGCGTCGGCGTAGGGGAACCACCGCAGGTGTTCGAAGTCGTCGGTCGTGACCGCTCGGGTGGGGGGCTCCGGCCGCTCTCGGACCAGACGGTCGATGAGCTCACGGGTCTGGGCCAGGTAGCCGGCGAGGCCTTGGCTCAGCGGGGCGGACGCGAGGTGCGGGACCAGCATTTCGACCGGGCCGGCCAGGCCGTCCGGACCGCCCAGCGTTGACCGCCCGTAGCTGACCGAGTGGAGCGACCGGGGCGGCATCGGGTTGCCGTCACGGTGACGCCAGAGACCGGTGTCGGGCTCGAAGTCGTAGTACGCCAGGAGATCACGTCCTCGCTCGGCCACCAACTTCACCGCCTCGACGATGTAGGTCGAACGTCTCGTCGTCGATGAAGTAGTTGAAGTTCACCCGGACCCAACCGGGCTTGATGCCCTCGCAGCCCCGGGTGATCTCACGTTCGAAATGGTGGGAGTGATCGAGGTCGATGTGCAGGAGGCGGTGGCCGTAGGGCCCGGCACACGAACACCCGCCGCGACTCTGGATGCCGAACAGGTCGTTGAGCAGGGCAACGACGAAGTTGTGGTGCAGGAACCAGCCCTCACCGCCGGCGGTGTCCCGCACGACGAACGACACGATCGACAACCGCTCGGCGTCGTGGCTGCCGAGGACCTGCAGGTTCGGGTGTTCATCCCACGCCTCGATGGCCCGCCGCACGAACCGGTCCTCACGCGCCTTGATGGCTGGGACGCCGACCGCTTCCTTCAACTGGAACACCAAGCCGGCGCGAATCGATCCGACGATGTCGGGGGTCCCGCCTTCTTCTCGATGCTCGACATCGGTCAGGAAATCGTGACCGACCGCGTTGACGTACGACACTGTTCCCCCACCGGGAACGTGCGGAACCCGGTTGGTGAACAACGAACGCCTGGCCACCAGAACCCCGGGCGTGCCGGGGCCGCCGATGAGTTTGTGGGGCGAGATGAACACCGCGTCCAGGTTTGCCATGTCGATCTGCACGTAGGGAGCCGCGGCGGCAAAATCCCAGCAGGCAATGGCGCCGTAGCGGTGCAGCAGTGCCGACACGGCCTCGGTGTCGGTGACGATGCCGGTGACGTTCGATGCGGCCGAGAACGACCCGATGAGCCGAGGTCGACCGGCGTACCTGGTCAGTTCGGCCTCGAGATGGGCGAGGTCGACGTGACCATCGGCATCCTCGTCGATCGTCACGACGTCTGCGATCGACTCACGCCACGGAAGCTCGTTCGAATGGTGCTCATAGGGGCCGATGAAGACGACCGGACGTTGGTCGGGGGGGATGTGGCTGCTGAGCCCGAACCGGTCCTCCAGGTTGGACGGGATCCGGAGCCCCAGGACTCCGACCAAGCGATCGATCGCCCCCGTCGAACCCGAACCGCAGAAGATGACGGCGTGCTCGTCGGTGGCCCCCACACTTCGGGCAATCAGCGCCCGCGCATCCTCACGGAACCGGGTGGTCTGCAGCCCGGTCCCTGACGATTCGGTGTGGGTGTTGGCGTAGCGGGGCAACACCCACTGCCGTAGATAGTCCTCGATGAACGACAGCGATCGACCTGACGCGGTGTAGTCGGCGTACACGATCGGCCGTGGTCCGAACGGGCCGTCCACCACTTCGGCCGCGCCGATGACCGATGCCCTGACGTAGGCGATCAGCGCATCGGTCTCAGCTTCTGGGGACATCAACCCAGTTGACGTCTTTGTCAACGCGGGGTTCACCGGGGAGACCGAGTACCTGCTCGCCGACGATGTTGCGCATGATCTCGCTGGTGCCGCCCTCGATCGAGTTCGCCCGCACCCGGAGGAAGCCGTGATGGATACCTCCACCGGTGCCGTCGACGGAGAGGTCGTCGGGTCGGCGGAACGTGTAGTCGTAGTTGATCATGCCCTTTGCGCCCTCGAGCGACACGGCGAAGCTCAGGATGTCCTGGTTGAGGCCGGCCATGGCCAGCTTCGACACCGACATCTCGGGCCCGGGGTTGCCCTTCTTCCGGTTGCCGCTTGCCCGCAGGTTGGTGAGCCGCAGGACCTCCGAGCGGCACCAGAGTTTCATGAGCTCATCTCGAGCCGGGGCTGTGCGGTCGCTCTCGTCGAGCCGTTTCCAGACGTTGACAGCGGCGACGATGGTGCCCGAGCCGCGCTTGGGGGGCGTGCCCGAACCGGCGCCGATGGCGTTGCGCTCGTTCATGAGGGTGGTGAGCGACGCCGCGCCAACCCTCGCCGACCTCACCGACCCGACAGCTGTCGGGCACCCGGACATCGGTGAGATACACCTCGTTGAACTCGGCCTCGCCCGTGATCTGGCGCAGCGGACGGACCTCGACCCCGGGGCTCTTCATGTCGAGAGCGAAATAGGTCATGCCCTTGTGCTTGGGCTGGTTGGGATCGGAGCGGGTCACCAACATGCCCCAATCGGCCAGGTGAGCGAGCGTGTTCCACACCTTCTGCCCGTTGATGATCCACTCGTCGCCGTCGCGGATCGCACGGGTCCCCAGGCCGGCGAAATCCGAGCCCGCCCCCGGCTCGCTGAACAGCTGGCACCAGCGTTCCTCGCCGGTGAACATCGGGCGGAGGAAGCGCTTGCGGACCTCGTCGCTGCCGTGGGTCGCGATGGTCGGCCCGGCAAGGTACATGAAGAACTGCACCGCCAGCGTGGGCTGCGCTCCGGCTTCCCGAAGCTGTGCCTCGACCAATCGCTGCAGCTCGGGCCGCACGTTCAGTCCCCCATCGCCCTCGGCCTGGTACACCCAGGCCAATCCGTGGTCGAACTGGTGCCCGCGGAACTCCTCGTAGGACTCGGCCTTCGGATCGTGCGCCGCCAGGAGGGCGTCGATCGCCTCCTGGACTCTGCGGGTCTCGGGATCTTGGCTCGGGGCATCGACGACGGTGTCGGTGGTTGCGTTCTGGCTCATGCGGGCAGTCTCGCCGATTTCGGGGATGCCGCAAACCTGCTGACCAGAATGACAGCGGTGGCCCGCCACAGGAAGACCGGGGAATGGCGTGGTCGTGGACGGCGTTGACCAGTCAGGTATGACCGAACTCCCGCTCGACCAACTCGCGTTCTCCAACCGATTCACCGACGAGCTTCCCGCGGACCCCGACACCCGTATCCTTCCTCGCCAGGTCACGGGGGCCGCCTTCTCCCGGGTCGCTCCCTCGCCGGTGTCGGCACCGATCCTGCTTGCCCACTCCCCCGAGGTCGCCGAGATGCTCGGCCTCCCACCGGGCCTCTGGCCTGACGATGCCGCAGCGACCGACGACTTCGCCCAGGTGTTCTCCGGAAATCGCCTCCCCGCAGGCGCGGACCCTCATGCCATGGCGTATGGCGGCCACCAGTTCGGCAATTGGGCCGGGCAATTGGGCGACGGGCGGGCCATCGCGCTGGGCGAGATCGTGTCACCCAGTGGAGAGCACCTCGTCTTGCAGCTGAAAGGGTCGGGACTCACGCCCTACTCCCGGGGCGCCGACGGCCTCGCGGTCCTGCGGTCCTCGATCCGGGAGTTCCTCTGCAGCGAGGCCATGCATCACCTCGGCGTGCCCACCACCCGAGCACTCAGCCTGGTGCTGACCGGCGACAAGGTGGTCAGGGACATGTTCTACGACGGCAATCCCAAGCCCGAGCTCGGGGCCATCGTGTGCCGTGTCGCCCCGTCGTTCCTCCGTTTCGGCAATTTCCAGCTGCCCGCATCGCGGGGCGACCTGCCGTTGCTTCGCCAGTTGGTCGAGTTCACGATCCGACGCCATTTCTCCGAACTCCTCGACGACCACTCCCCCGACGCTGACGCCCAGCTACCGCCAGAGGTCATCGCCGCGTGGTACGAAGAGGTCGTTCGCCGAACCGCGCGGCTGATGGTCGAATGGAGCCGCGTCGGCTTCGTGCACGGTGTCATGAACACCGACAACCTGTCGATCCTCGGCCTGACCATCGATTACGGCCCCTACGGATGGCTCGACGACTTCGACCCCGACTGGACCCCGAACACCACCGATTTCGGTCAGCGCCGCTATCGGTTCGGTCAACAGGGTCTCGTCGCCCACTGGAACCTTGCGCAGCTCGGCTCGGCCCTCGCTCCCCTGTTTCCGGACATCGAGGCACTGCAATCCGCCCTGGACCTCTATCCGACCGAGTACCAAACCGGCACCGAAGCCATGATCTCCGCCAAACTCGGGCTCCCGGTGCCGGCGGCCGGCGACGTCGCCGACCTCACCGACCGTGATCTGCAGACCGAACTCTGGCGCGTCCTGACGCTGGCCGAGACCGACATGACCATCTTCTTCCGCCGGCTCGCGGATCTTCCTGCAGCGTTGCCCGGTCGTGACGCCCGGATGGCGGTCATCGCCGACGCCTACTACCGCCCGGAGCAGCTCGATGCCGACACCGCGGCCCAGATCGACAACTGGCTGGTCGCGTACCAACAACGATTGCGAGACCTCGCCGTCGACGATGCCGAGCGCCACCTCGCCATGAACCGGGTGAACCCCAAGTACGTGCTGCGGAACTACTTGTCCCAGCTGGCCATCGACGCCGCCGAATCCGGCGACCCATCGATGATCACCGACCTGCTCGACGTCCTCCGCCACCCCTACGACGACCAGCCCGATCACGAGGCCTGGGCCGCCAAACGACCCGACTGGGCCAGATCCCGCCCCGGCTGCTCCACCCTCAGCTGCAGCAGCTGAGGCCCATTCCTCGACGCAAACCCGCCGTACCTCCGGCTGAGGGCGTCAAACCCGCCGTACCTCCGGCCCGAGGCGTCGGAAACCGACGCCTCCAGCCGGAGGTTCGGCGAACCGGCAATCGCGCTACTTGACGGCTTGGAGGGCGGACCACACGGTCTGGCCGGTGAGGGGCATGTCGATGTGCTTCACGCCCAGGTGAGACACGGCGTCGATGACGGCGTTGTGGATGGCGGGCGTGGAGCCGATGGTGCCGGACTCGCCGATGCCCTTGGCGCCCAGCGGGTTGCGGGGGCTTGGGGTCTCGGTGTTGCTGGTCTCGAACGAGCACAGCTCGGCGGCCGAGGGGATGGCGTAGTCCATCAGGTTGCTCGTGATGGGGTTGCCATCCTCGTCGTAGGCGACGATCTCGTACAACGCCTGCGCTGCGCCCTGAGCGATGCCGCCGTGCTGCTGGCCGGTGACCAGCAACGGATTGAGGATGCGCCCGCAGTCGTCGACGGCGATGTGGCGAAGCATCGATACCGCTCCGGTCTCGGTGTCGACCTCGACCACCGACACGTGGGCGCCGAAGGGGTAGGTGGAGTCGGTGCCGTCGAAATCGAGTTCGTAGGCCAGGCCGGCTTCCATGCCCGCCGGGCGGCGGGCATCGTCGTTGGCGGCGGTGGCCAACTCGGCCCACGACAGCGAGGAGCTGGGCACGCCCGCGACCTGCAGACCGTTGTCGGCCTTGACGATGTCGTCGGCCGACGCTTCGAGGAGGTGCGCGGCCAGTTGCTTGGCCTTGTCGAGCACCGTCTCGGAAGCAACGTGGACGGCCGAGCCGGCAGTCTGCAGCGAACGGCTGCCCATCGTGCCGGCGCCGCGCGGGATGTCGTCAGTGTCGGACTGCAACACGATGACCTTGTCCATGTCGACACCGAGCATGTCGGCGATGATCATCGAGAAGGCGGTGATGTGACCCTGCCCGTGGGCGCTGGTGCCGACCTTGGCGGTCACGGTGCCGTCGCCGTTGACCTCGACGGCTCCGTACTCGAGGTGAAGGCCGGCAGGGGCGGTGACCTCGACGTAGGCCGAGATACCGATGCCCAGCTGCTTCACGTCTCCGGAGGCCCGACGCTTGGCCTGTTCGGCCAGCAGTTCGGTGTAACCCGACGCAACGAGCACGGCATCGAGGGACTTTTCGTACTCGCCGCAGTCGTAGTTGGCGCCACCGTGGGTGGTGAGCGGGAACTGACCGGGCTGGAGGAAGTTCTTGCGCCGCAGCTCGGCCGGGTCGATGCCCAGTTCGTCGGCAGCGACGTCGAGCACACGCTCGAGCATCTGCGTGGCCTCTGGCCGACCGGCGCCGCGATAGGCCGCAGTCGTCGTGGTGTTGGTGGCGACCGACCGAGCGTGGAACCGCAGTGCGGGGATGTTGTAGACGCCCTGGCTCATCTGTTGGGTGAACATGGTGAGGAAGGCGCCGATTGCGGGATAGGCGCCGCCGTCGGCGACAACGTCGGCGTCGAGGCCGACGATGGTTCCATCGGACTTGAGCCCGAGCTTGACGTTGAGGACCATGGCCCGACCGTGGACCAGGGCCACCATGTTCTCGCTGCGCTCCTCGGTCCACTTGACCGGGACGTTGAGGTCCTTGGCCAGCTTGACGGCGAGCATGAACTCGATGCACGGTCCGGCCTTCGGGCCGAATCCACCACCGACCGCAGGAGCGGCCACCCGCAACTGCGAGGTCTCCAGGCCGAGCGATGCAGCAATGGCGTCACGCACCCCGTTGGGATTCTGTGAGGAGGCCCACAGGGTGACACGCTCGGCCTCGGGCACCGCAACGCAGCCGTTGGTCTCCATGGGGACGCCGGCGAGACGTTGGCTGACGACTCGGACCTCGGCGACATGATCGGCGCCGACGAGCGGATCGCCTTCGCCGATCGCGTGCTCGAACACGAGGTTGGACCCGCCTTCGGCCTCGTCGAAGAGCACCGGAGCGCCTGGTGCCAGTGCGGCCTCGGGGTCGGTCACGGCGGGCAACGGGTCGTACTCGACCTGTACGAGCTCGGCGGCATCGGCTGCGGCTTCCCGGCTGGTGGCGACGACGGCGGCGACGATGTCGCCGACGAACCGCACCTTGCCGGTGGCCAGCATCGGGCGGGCGAAGTACGGATTCCACATCGGGAAACCGAGGAACGGCGCGACATCCAGGTTGTCGGCGGTGAAGACTCCGACGACACCCGGGACGGCTGCGGCCTCGGCCGTGTCGACCGCACCCAGTCGGGCGTGCGCGTACGGCGAGCGCACGAAATGCAGGTAATGGACCCCTTCGATGTCGAGATCGTCGTAGTACTTCTCGGTACCCCGCAGCAGCGTTGGGTCTTCACGACGTAGGACGGCGTGGCCGAGAATCGAGCCCTGAACGGACATGTTCGCTCCAGTTGGTGCGGGGTTACGGACGGATATGGCGATGTTAGGCGGAAATCGCACCGAACCGCAGATGGTCATCGAGGTTGGTCGAGCCCGACTGCTCACCTGCCGGGCGTCGCCACCGATAGCGTAGGGCTATGACCGACGTCACAACCGTCCCCAGCTCCCAGTCCCTGTCCACGCCGAATCCGTTGATCAACCAGTTCTGGGTTCGTCCCCAGAGCGAAATCGAACGCGATCTCGCGGTACTTCGGGCAGCCGGTCCGACCTTCCTCCCCGAACCGCTGCTCCCCCCGAGATCCCGCTGGAACAGGGCCCGGGTTCCTGGGTGGTCACGACCATCGCCGACATCCTGCACGTATCGAAGAACCCGCAGATCTTCAGCTCCGCGGATGGGATCACCGTCACCACCAGCCCTCCCGAGTTCAACGAGTTCTTCGGCTCGATGATCTCCATGGACGATCCACGCCACGCACGCCTGCGTCGCATCGTCTCCGCCGGTTTCACGCCTCGCATGCTCAAGCGCCTCGAGGACTCGGTCCAGGGCGTCGCGGCCAAGATCGTCTCCGACGTCGCCGAGCGGGGCCAGGTCGATTTCGTCACCGACATTGCCGCGCTCCTGCCACTCAAGATCGTCTGCGACCTGATGGGCATCCCCGATTCCGAGCTGCAGTTCGTGTTCGATCGGTCCAACGTGATCCTGGGCGCAGGCGATCCCGAATACGTGGCAAACGAGAGCGACATCATCACCGCCATCCTCACCGCCGGATTCGAGCTCGCTGAGCTGATGAAGCAGGTTGCCGCCTCCAAAGTCGGGGGTGAGGGCACCGACCTCACCAGCCTGTTGGTCAACACCAAGCTCGAGGACGACCAGCTTCTGCCCGAAGACCTCGCCTCGTTCTTCATCCTCCTCGTGGTTGCCGGCAACGAGACGACCCGCAACGCCACCAGTTGGGCGCTGAAGTTCCTGACCGATTTCCCTGACCAGCGGGCACTCTGGGCCAGCGACTTCGACGGGTTGGCCCCGACGGCAGTCGAAGAGGTTGTGCGTTTGGCCAGCCCGGTCACCTACATGCGCCGCACCGCGCTGCAGGACACCCGGATCGGCGACACGGCAATCGCCGCCGGCGACAAGGTGTGCATGTTCTACCTGGCCGCCAATCGTGACGAATCGGTCTTCGTCGACCCCTACCGTTTCGACATCACCCGAGACCCCAACCCCCACGTGGGCTTCGGCGGCCCGGGGCCGCACTTCTGCCTGGGAGCGCACCTCGCCCGGCGAGAGATCACCGTCATGCTGCGTGAGCTGTTTCGACGGCTACCCGACATTCGTGCTACTGCTGAGCCCGACGTCCTGCAGTCGGCGTTCATCCACGGCATCAAACACCTGCCCGCCGAGTTCACACCCTGCAAGCCCTGAATCTGCGACCCAACGGAGCACCCCCGACCATGAACCAAGCCGCAACGAAGCAAGCAGCAGTGGACAACGACTCGCTCGATCCCGCTGAGGCCGACGCCTTCCGCAGCAAGTGCAACGCCTTTCTCGACGAGCACGCCACCGGCATCGTGATCGATGGGGCCGATCCCCGCAGCGAACAGGCGGTGGCGCAATCCCGGGCCTTCCAGACAGAAGCTGGCCGACGCCGGCCTGGCCGGGATCACGCTTCCCAAGGAGTACGGCGGCCAGGGACTTACCAAGGCCCACGAGCGCATCTGGCGGGAGGAATACGCCAACTACCCGGACATGACCGGACAGCTCACCATCAGCCACGGCATGTGCCTCCCGATGCTGGCCGAGTACGGCACCCACGAGCAGAAGACCCAGTTCCTGGCCAAGAACATCAGCGCCGAGCATGTGTGGTGCCAGATGTTCTCCGAGCCTGGCGCCGGTTCCGACGTCGCCAGCCTCCAGACGCGGGCAGTACTCGACGGCGACGAATGGACGATCAATGGCCAGAAGGTCTGGACCACCCTCGCCCACGAATGCGACTACGGCATCCTCATCGCCCGCACCGATCCCGAACAGCCCAAGCACCGCGGCATCTCGATGTTCATCGTCGACATGAAGGCCCCGGGCGTCGAGATCCGCCCGATCTATCAGATCGACGGCGGCATTCACTTCAACGAGATCTTCTTCACCGACCTCCGCATTCCCGCCTCGTGGCGGGTCGGCGACCTCAACGACGGGTGGCGGCTCGCCACCGCCATGCTCATGTACGAACGGGTCGCCATCGGCACCGGTTCGACCAGCGGCATCAAGACCCCGAACTACAAATGGTGGGGAGACGAGGCCAAGCGACGTGGCCGCACCAACGACCCCGTGATCCGCCAGTACCTCATGCGCATCTACAGCGAAGAAGCCACCAAGAGTCTCGTCGCCATGCGAACCCGGGCCGAGATGAAGGCCGGCAAGACACCCGGGCCCGGTGGCTCGCTCGGCAAGCTCCACGGCGCCAAGATCACGACGCTGCTGCGCTCCATGGCGATGGAGATGATCGGCCCCGACACCATCGCGTGGGACGATTCGGGCGAGACCAATGACGGCCCGATCGCCACCACCCGCTTCAGCACCGACGGCTCGAAATGGGCCAAGGCCGCCATCGGCAGCTTCGCGGCCAACATCGCCGGCGGCAGCGACGAGATCCAGAAGAACATCATCGGCGACCGGGTCCTCGGCCTCCCCCGGGACATCTCGGTCGACGCCAACATTCCGTTCAAGGAACTCAAGGTCGGCACCGTCAAGTCCACCGACTGACCAGCAGGAAGACCCACCGCCGGCGAATCTCCGGCTCCACGCGTCGGTTTCCGACGCCTGGGGCCGGAGATTCGGGAAATCGGGGGTGAGTCGGTTGACCTAACCACGATGCGTGACAGAGACAGTCACCTTTTGTGGTTTTCACGTACTCTGCGTGCATGTCCCCTGATCGGTCCCTTTCGATGCGTTCGCGCGTCGTCGCTCTCGTCGGCCTCATCCTCGCCGACACTGATCTCGGTGGTTTCGCTGGCGACCCCCGTGTCGGCCGAGCTGAGTTCCTCGCCGACCACCAGCTGGGGCGTCGTTGGGCTCGGCACCGGCAGCCAGACCGACACCATCGATTCGGAGGTTTGGGCGATCGAACAGATCGGCAACACGCTCTACGTCGGCGGCCGTTTCCTTCAGGTCACCAACGGCGTGACGACCATCAATCAGCCCTATCTGGCGGCGTTCGATGCGACGACGGGCGTCCACCTTCCGGGGTTCGCCCCGCAGCTCAACAACGCGGTCTACGCCCTGCAAGCGGCTCCTGACGGGTCGAGGCTCTTCGTCGGCGGTGCGTTCAGCACGGTCAACGGCGTCAACACCAGCGGCTTGGCGGGACTCGACCCGACCACGGGAGCACCGACCAACTGGAGCGGACGAATCGGTGGCTACAACATGGTTCGTGGCCTGGACCTGGTGGGCGATGATCTCTACGTCGCCGGCGGCTTCACTTCGGTGGCGAGCTCGATCGGCAGCAACGCTGCTTCCCGCGCTGCCCGGTTCGACTGGCAGACGGGGGCCCACGACCCAGCGTGGCTGCCCGCGGTGGCGGGCGGATCGATCTGGGGCGTTGCCGCCAGCACCACCGCCGACCGCGTGTACTTCGCCGGCTACTTCACGTCGGTCAACGGCGTGTCCCGACCCGGCGGCTTCGCTGCGGTGAACCAGTCCAACTCGGCAAACAGCACCGGCGTGCAGCCGTTCAAGGTCAACACCCAGAACACGGGCCGCCAGTACCTCTACGACGTCGTCACCGTCAACGGCCTGGTCTTCGTCGGCGGAAGCGAACACTTCGTCCAGGTCCTCAACGAGTCCGATCTGTCGCTCCGTTACTTCCACATGTCGCAGCCGTCACGCGGCGACTACCAGGATCTGGAGGTTGCAGGCAACCGGGTGTTCGCCTCCTGCCATTGCCGCCTCGGCTCCTACATGGAGAGCGCGACCGGGGTCATCTGGTGGGGAACGCCCGCCGATCGGCCAGTCCAGCGCCGTTCCCTTTGCCTCGTCGGCCAACTCGTGGGCCACGGCCTTCAACGCCTCGACCGGGTTGCGCGAGCCGTCCTTCGTCCCCAACATCAACTCCTCCGGTGCCGGTCCGTGGGCACTCCACGGAACGCCGGATGGTTGCCTCTGGCTCGGCGGCAACATCACTCAGGCCGCGGGCATCACCCAGTACAACATCACTCGCCTCTGTGACCCGGCGAGCCAGGACACCATCAGCCCTTCGACGCCCACCAAGCCGGTCGCCAGCAACCTCGGTCCTGACAGCGTGACCCTCACCTGGGGCACCGCCACCGACAACGTCGGCGTCGTCGGCTACCGGCTCTACAACGACGACACCGAACAACTCGTTGTCGACATCCCCACCACCTCGATCACGCTCAACGCCCTGGCCCCCGCGACCTACAACTACTACGTCCAGGCCTACGACGCCGCCGGCAACGTCAGCGGCCGAACCGGAACCACCACGGTCGTCATCAGCGGCGCCGTCCCGGACACGATCCGTCCATCGACGCCCACCAAGCCGGTCGCCAGCAACCTCGGTCCTGACAGCGTGACCCTCACCTGGGGCACCGCCACCGACAACGTCGGCGTCGTCGGCTACCGGCTCTACAACGACGACACCGAACAACTCGTTGTCGACGTCCCCACCACCTCGACGAACCTCGCCGGACTCGCACCCGGCACCTACAACTACTACGTCCGGGCCTACGATGCCGCCGGCAACGTCGGCTACCGCACCGGCTCCACCACCGTCGTCATCACCGGCGCGGTCCCCGACACGATCCGGCCGTCGAACCCTGCCGGACTGATGGTCACCGGGTTGGCACCGGGCACGGTCAACCTGTCGTGGACGGCGGCCACCGACAACGTCGGCGTCGTCCAGTACCGCATCTACGACGGCGTCACCAACGCCCAGGTCCTCTCGGTCACGGGGACGACGGGCTCGGTGACCGGGCTCGCCCCTGGTAGCCGCTCGTTCTACGTGCGAGCCGTCGATGCCGCCGGCAACGTGAGCTACCGGTCGAACATCGTCACAGCCGTCGTCCCCTGATCAATCGGCCGGTCGGTAGCCGAGCCTGGTTGCGTCTCGGAACGAGGACTGGATCTCCTCGACGCCGGGCTTCAACCGCTCGGTCCACTGCACCGTGCGCCAGGGCTCCCACCGGTACGAGACCTCAGCAGCCCGACGTTGCCCGACGCCGACGGTGATCGCCAGGTCGTCGATGGTCACTGTCGCCGTCGATCCGTTCGCGCCGACGACCAGCGCCGACCGAGTCGACGGATCACTCATTCCCAACATGGCCCACGGAATCCGCATCTCCATGACTCGGTCCTCAGCCGACCAGAAGGTCCGACTGTCGAAGTCGGCGTCGGCCGGGTCGGAGTTGCCGAACCGCAGTGGGCTGAGATCGAACCACTCCGCCGGCCAGTGAGCGACCGTCTCCGGGCAGCAGCAGCGGCGGATTGGCCAGCATTCGTTGCGGGTTCCACTCGGGTGCAGGGTCGGGTTCGAGGTCCGGGTCGAGGTCAAGGCGCGGAGCGAGGACCAGTTCGTTGTAGTCGTTGGATGCCCGCACCTGAGCATCGGCCGGTCGTCGACCCCCGAATCCGAAGGCAACATCGGCGTCCACCCCGACCTCTGGCGCGCCAGGCAACCCGCTGGTCCCACCGTCCACCGTGTCGACACCGACGACCACCCGCTCGGACTGCCAGACAGACGGGTCTCGGAACTCGAGGGCGAGATAGAGGAAGCCCTCGTCGTGTCGAACCCGCACCGCCGACACCGCTCCTCCACCCCCGGCATCGGCGAACAGCGCCGGCCCATTGCGGTCGTTCCAGTCGTCGACCAGACCATCGATGACGACTCGGTCGCCGGCCGCTCCTGGATCCATGGCCAAGAGCCCGTAGCTCGACTCGTTGTTCAGTGCGTTCGTCCAGTACGCCCGCCGAGCGATGGGAACCTCGAGCTCACGCAGGGTGTAGGTGCCCTTGAACCACTCGTCCTGCCACGAGAAGACGATGCTGCCTGCCAGGCCGAGGTCGCTGTGCACATCGACCAGCCCGGCCGTCAGCGCCAGGGCCGCTCGCTCGTCGTGGCCGCCCGAATGCCGGCCGATCTCGGGCTCGAAATGGACACTCCCCCAACTCGACGGAACGCCGGACTCGAGCACCATCACCGGCAGGCCGACCCGTTCGTGGTGCTTCCTCAGCCGGGCAAGGTAGCCCGCGTAGGGATCGATGCGGCCCGACCCATCGGGCCGGACGTGCAGGTAGTTGGCGACGCCCGGCTCGTACCGGAGGAAGTCCGGATAGTAGGGGTAGGTCTGATAGCTCGCGAACATGCCGCCGCCCCACGCCGCCTCGGGCAGCACGTGGTTGGCGTCGATGCCCGCAATGTCCTCCTCGGGGTACGGTTCGGTCGGGTGACGCAACGGGTCGACGGTCGACCAGTTGACGAAGGACAGCGGCATCGTCCGTCCCCGACCGGCCTCGGCGGACGCGAGACCGTCCAGCTGTTGGGCCAGGAACACCTCGGTCGGCGAGGCGTCTGCCGTTGCGGAAACGAACGTCCCGGTGAAGGTCACCCCCTCGTTGCGGCGATCGGTTTCGAGCACGAGGGGTGGCGGCAATTCGACGCCGAAGACCCAGGCAACGACCCACGGGGAGACGTCGGCGGTGTAGCGGCCCGACGCGTAGCCGACGCGCGGCGCAAGCTCGATGTCGCCGTGGACTGCCGCCACGGCATCTCGAGCGTCCGTCGAGGCCCTCTGCACGACCTCGGGAGCGAGCAGGTGGCCGTACGTTTCCAGCAGATCCTCCGCCAACCACACGCCATGGATCAGGTACAGCGGTTGCGTCGGGTGTGCCTGGTTGTAGGCGTGCAACGCCTCGTAGAAGGACGGAGGCTGCACCGTGTAGACGCGAACCGACATCACCCCCAGCGAGGCAATCATCGGGAACCAACGGTCCCAGGTGGCCCGGTCCACACCCAGCTCACCTGGCCACTGGCCCGGCAGGGTCGGCCCGAGGTTGACGCCGGTGAGGAAGCCGAACTCCCCCGACTCGGTTTGCAGCGCGAACTGCCCGTCCGCCGAATGGGCCAAGCGAGTCAGGCCCTCGAACGGATCGGGGGCCGGAGCCGTGGACGCACCGGCGGGATTGGCACCCTGCGCCCCCTGGGCCCGCTGCGACGACGTTCCGTCCGCGCCCCAACGCGAGCGAAGGGTGCCACTCGGAGCATCGACCATCGCCAGAATCGAGGGCGCTGCGGGGGCCGATGGCTCGGAGAGCGAGGGCCGGCTCGGCCCGCTCGACTCGGTCGCGCTACCGACGCAACCCACGGTCATCGCCACCACCAGGGCGAGCGCGGTCGAGCGGACAAGGGCAGTCCGGCGAAGGCGGGCAGTGGACATCCCCTCTTCCATCGACCGAACGCCGCTTCAGCATGAGCCAAGCTGGCGTGCACTTCGGCGAACAGGTAGAACGGGCATCATGAACGACTCTTTGGGTGGCCCACTGAACGGCCTGCGGGTGCTCGACCTCACACGGGTCCTCGCCGGCCCCTTTGCCGCCCGCATGCTGTGTGATCTCGGCGCCGACGTCGTCAAGGTCGAGCCACCAGAGGGTGACGTCACCCGACACTTCGGACTTCGTCGCGGGACACAGACCGGCTACTACGCACAACAGAACGCCGGAAAGCGGGGCATCTGCGTCGACCTCACTCGCCCCGGCGGCGCAGAGACCGTTCGTCTGCTGGCTGATCAGGCCGACGTCGTCCTCGAGAACTTCCGCCCCGGCGTGTTGGCGCAGTACGGCCTCGACTACGCGACACTGTCGGCGAACCACCCGGAGCTGATCATGGTCTCGATCAGCGGGTTCGGTCAGGACGGGCCCGAATCGCGCCGGGCGGCCTACGCCGGCATCCTGCACGCAGAATCCGGGTGGCTCCATCGCCAGGGCCGTGCCGCCAACGCTGCTCCCACCGATTCCCAGCTCTCGGTGGCCGACACGACGGCCGGCCTCCACGGCCTCGTCGGATTGTTCGCCGCCCTCCGGGTCCGTGACCAGACGAACCTGGGCCAGCACGTCGACATCGCCATGGTCGATGCCCTCGCCGTCGTCGACGACTACAACCACTGGGCGCTCGACGGCTACGCCGACCCGCCAAACGGTGGCGGCGAGGTGTGGGATGCTCCGGAAGGTCCCGTCATCGTCATGGGCGACTTCAAATGGGTGTGGAAGTGCGCCAACGAAGTCCTGGGCCTCGCCGACCCGACACCTCCGGGAGCCGACCTCGATACCAAAGTCCGGCTTCGGCGTGAAGCGTGGCGAGACTACGTGCTCGCCTTCGGCAGCCGCCAGGAGCTGCTCGGCGCATTGGATCGGGCGAACTTGGCGTGGGGCATCGTCAAGACCCCGATCGAGGCCATCGACTCTCCCACGATGGCGCACCGGGAGTCGCTGACCGAAATCGACGACCGGGCAGGCGGGACCCGTCGGGTCGTACGGTCGCCCTACCGGTTCTCGCGCTCGGAATCATCGGTCCGAGGTCCAGCACCGCTTCGAGGAGAGCACAACCGCGAGGTGCTGTCGGAATGGCTCGACCTCGCGGCGGCCGACATCGACGCCCTCGAGTCCTCCGGCGTGCTGCTGGCGGACTGACGCTCACCCCCTACAAGGCTTCGATATGGGCCTTGATCGCCGTGGCGTCGTCGTTCATCCAGCCTTTCGAACCGGCGTAGGCCAACATCTTGGCGTAGCCGGCCTCCCAAGCCTCGGGCTCGGCGCCCGACGCCAGGGCCCACGCACGCACCGCTTCGACGTTGACGAACACGTGGTCGTCCTCGGGTGCCGGGCTTCCGGACTCGGACAATGCGAGCAGGACAGCGTCTCGGGTCGGCTCCGCGGAGGTGACGCTGAACGCCGTGAAGTCAGACGCCTGATCGAGGCGAGGGGCGGATTGTCCGTCGACGATGATGTGCACCGGCCGATCGTACATCGTCGCCCAATGGAGCGTGACCGCGCTGGGGACTAGAACGGGCTGACCTTGCGCCGGAGCCGGCCCGCGTTACGCCGCGCTTTGGATCCGAGGTTTGTGACGCGCCGACGAGCGCTGACTGCGGTCGGCGACCACTCGACTGGAAAGGCGAGGTAATCCCACACCAATTGGTCCCTGGAGGACCCGACGAACTCGGACCGGTCGAGCGACTGCCGATTGATGTTCTCGACCCGGTAGCCGTGGTCGGAAAGAAGATCGAAGAGGTCGCCGGCTGTGTGGTCGTAGTGCACGAGGCTGTTGTCGCCGCACTCGAAGGTGACGACCGGCCGCTGTTCGTCGAGGATCCGAGAGGCACCGCAAAGCACGCCGTACTCGCCACCCTCGGTGTCGATCTTCACCAGATCGATCCGGGTCTCAGGACGCAGGAGATCGTCGAGGACCTCGACCTGGATCGGGATTCGGTGGCGCTCGACGTCGTCGCCTTGGTCGTAGGTGCGTTCCCGAAGCCCGGAGTACTCGGGGTACTCCGGGACGACCACGAACGTCGTCTGCTCCCGTGCGGGTCCGAGGGCCACGTCGTACAGGCGCACCGGCGCCATCGGACGGGCAGCTGCCTGATCCCGCAGGATCTTCTGCAGCTGCTCGTTGATGTGCGGGATCGGCTCGAAGGCGATCACCTTGCCCGACGACCCGACGGCGCGAGCGAACGGGATGGTGTGACGCCCGAGGTGGGCGCCGACGTCGACCACCACGTCGCCCGGGACCAGGATGGTCTGACAAAAGTCGGCGAGGCGAGCTTCGAAGTCGGTGGCCACCGGCCGGAGTCTAACGCTCGCTCCAACTGCAGCACGGGTTCAACTGCAGCACGGGTTCAACTGCAGCACGGGATCAACTGCAGCACGGCGTCTCGGCGCCCACTGCGGCGCCGACCTGGCGGAGGACGACGTTCTGCATTTGATCCGTGTCTCCGGTCTTCACGTACCACTCCCACTTCTGACCGTCGGGGGCGTCGACCCAGGTCTCGGTCTTCTCGGCAAAGCAGCAGATGGTCTCGGCGGTGAGCGTCGGGTCGAGTCCTTCTGCCGCAAGTCGAGCCTCGGCGAAGGAGACCTCGGCCGCTGACTCGGTCTCGACGCCCAGATGGTTGATCGAGCCGGGAGCGCCGCCGCCTTCGAAGAGCACGAGCTTGAGCGGCGGATTGTCGATGGCGAAGTTGGCGTATCCCTCCTTCACCTTCGCCGGCGCCACACCGAACATGCGGTGGTAGAAGTCGATGGACTCCTCGAGGTTCGACACGTTGAGGGCAAGTTGCAGGCGCATGGGATTCACTTTCCGGTTCTGACAGGCCGCTCGGTCAACGGTCCGTCGTATCGATGTATGTCGATATGTTGCCTGACGCTTCGACGTATGTCAATATGTTTTTCGTGACTTGCCTACCGACCAACCCCGTCCTGCTGCTCGCCGGTCCCTTGTCGGAGGCCGACGCCAACGAACTGGCCGGCGTGTTGAAGGTACTGGCCGATCCTGTCCGGCTTCGCCTGGTCAGCATCGTCGCGTCGAGCTCCGCTGGTGAGGCATGCGCGTGCGATTTCGCCCAGCCGCTCGATCGATCGCAGCCCACCATCAGCCACCACCTCAGCCAATTGGTCGCCGCCGGCATCCTCGAGCGGGAGCAGCGGGGTAAGTGGGCGTGGTTTCGGCTCAATGGCCAGAAACTCGAGGCGGTACACCGAGCCCTCGGACGCCCGAACTGCTGCTGACCGCAAGCTCCGCTCAGATGCTCGACCCGTCAGATGATGCGACGGAGCACGGGCCAGTACTCCTCGGCGAATCCGGCCTCGAGCGCTTCCTCCAGCCGGTCACGAGCCAATTGCCCACCCTTCGCGTCGACCTCGGCGTCCGTGGCGAGGGCCAAGGCGTACTGGAGGTCCTTGAGGGCGTAGCGAGTCGGAAAGGCGAGCAACGGGTAGTCGTCCGCCAGGATTGCCTTGCCATGATTTCGCAGCGCGAAGCTGTCGCTCGACCCTTTGGCCAGTGTGGCGAACACCACGTCCGGATCGAGGCCGAGGTTCTGCGAGATGGCGTGCGCCTCGGCGATGGCATTCACGTTCTGAACGAGGATCATGTTGTTCAGCAGCTTCACGACCTGACCGGCGCCTACTGGCCCGCAATGGCTGACATCGGCAGCCATGCAGTCGAGCAAGGGCTTGATCCGATCGAAGTCGGATTCTGACCCACCGACCATGATGCTGAGCGTCCCGTCGATGGCAGCCTGGCGGGTTCTCGCGACCGGCGCATCGCAGTAGGCGACGCCCGCTGCGTTTGCGGCGACGGCCAGATCGACGGTGAGCCGGTACGGAGCCGTCGTGTGATCGACGATCATCTGCCCCGTGCCCATGTGACGGAGAAGTCCGTTGTCGCCCAGCACGACCTGCTCGAGTTCGGGACCTCCCGGCAACGACAGGTGGACCACCTCGGCGTCCGATGCCAGCGCCTGGAACGAGGTGGTAGCGGCCGCGCCTTCGGCCTGCAATCGATGCACCGGCTCGGCGACGTGGTCATAGACCAGCACCGGACGGCCCGACTTGCGGATGAGGTTGCGACACATCGACTCGCCCATGACGCCAAGGCCGATGAAACCAATCGGTCCGCTCATGTCGATCACTTCCCCTCAGACTGCCGTTGTGCTCCTGGCCGCAGCGCCCGCTCCGGCGATTCGGCCGTACACCGACCCGGCGGTGAGACCCGAGCCGCCAGGGTAGTTGAAGAAGAAAATCCCCGCCGCCATCTCTCCCGCGGCGTAGAGACCGGAGATGGCGTCTCCTGCATCGTCGAGGACCTCGGCCTTGGCGTTGATGCGCACCCCACCGAAGCTGAACGTGATGCCACAGGTGATCGCATACGCCTCGAACGGGGGCGCGTCGAGCGGGTTGGCCCAGTTGCTCTTGGGTGGGGCGATGCCCGACGTCGAGCGTCCATCGAGGAGGTTGGGGTTGAACACGACCGCCTGGTCGATGGACGCGTTGTACTCCGCCACGGTGGCGAGGAAGCCCTTGGGATCGACGCCCTCCATCTTTCCGGCCAACTCCTCGAGCGTGTCCGCGGTGACCTTGGTGACCTGGCGGATGCGGTATTCGTCCCGGAGCAGGTGCGTCACCTTGCTGTCGAACACCTGCCATGCGAACTGGTTCGGTTGTTCGAGCACGCGGCGGCCGTACTTGGCGTAGGTGTAGTTCCGGAAGTCGGCGCCCTCGTCGACGAAGCGGCGGCCGTCGGCGTTGACGATGATGCCGAACGGGTAGCTGTGCTTCTGGAAGCCGTCGCCGACGGCAAGGTCGCCGAATTCCGGCGCGTTCTGGTCCCACCCGACGGCGTGACAGCCCGACCAGTTGCCGGCAGGCGACGCACCGACGTCGAGCGCCATACGGATCCCGTCGCCAACGTTGAACCGGGTGCCGCGAACCTTGGCGAGGTCCCATCCCGGTCCGAGATAGCGTGTGCGCCATTCGGCGTTGGCCTGGAACCCTCCGGCGGCCAACACCACCGCGTCGGCCTCGAGTTCGGTGGTCACACCACCGATACGGGCAACGACACCTCGAACTCCCGAATCGTCTCGGACCAGCGAAAGCGCACGTGCCTCGTAGCGCACGGCAATGCCCAACTTCGCGGCTTCGGCTGCCAACGCCTCGACGAGCCCGGGTCCGCCGCCCACGGTCTCGATGACGGCTCCGCCCCAGAAGGTGAAGCGGCCATCGACGTTGAACGCCTGGCGACCATAGGCGGCGGCAAAGCGGACACCGTGTCCCTTCATCCACCGAAGCGTCTCGTGGCTGCTGTGGGTGAGCGTGTGGGCGAGGTCGGGGTCGCACCGGTATTCGGTGATGCGACCGAGATCGGCGTAGAACGAGTCGGCCGAGTAGCTGCCGAACTCCGTCGTCGCCTTCTGTTCGTCGCTGAGGTCGACGAGGGCATCGATGTCATCGACCCCGTTGTAGGCGCAACGCATGAGGCCTGCCGTGAATGCCGAATTACCGCCCGACAGCGCGAGCGGTGCCCGTTCGAGCAGGGTGACGCGCGCTCCCCCATCGTGGGCGGCCAACGCGGCGCAGAATCCGGCGTTGCCGCCACCGACGACGACGACATGGGGTTGGGTCATTGGGGGGACTCTCTCTCCAGAGCTGGCTGAGGCTTGTCTCGTCGAACGGTTACCGGTGAACGGTTACATGGTGAAGCGCAGGTTGCGGGCGGCTCGGCCGCCGATCTCGTCGTCGCCGGTCCAGCTGATCCGGCCGGCTTCGATCTCGGCCTCGGGATCGGTTCGGCCGCAGGCCAGCATCACGAACGTGGTGGAATCGGCGGTGAGGGTGACGTCGGGTGCATCGAGCCGATCCACGACCTGGGCCCGTCCCTCTACCCGCACGAAGAGGTTTCGGGCGATGGGCCCGGTCAGGTGGATGGCCATGCTCTTGCCGTCGGGCAGGCCGACTTTCTTGCCGACGATGTAGCCGATCGACATGGCCACTTCCTCGACCGAGCGTTCTGCAGCAGGACCGGCTTCGGAGGCCGCCGGCCGACCCAGAGGAAGGCGCATGTCCCGCTCGTGGACCCAGAAATCGAACACGCGGATGTCCATGAACCGGCCGTAGGTTCCCGGCCCGACCGGTGTCGGGGACGGGCGAGCGAAATCGGCATCGGACAGGGCCGACAACTCGGCACGGCGTGCGCTGATCAGGCGTCGATAGTCGGCCGCAAGCTCTGCTCCTGTCCATCCACGCGCCTGCCGCAGATAGTCGGCGATCCCGCCGAACGGCAGTGGGTCGTCGACCGACGAAGGTAGCCAACCGGTGAGGACGTGCTCGACGGCAGCCAGGTGCTCGAGGACACCTTTCACCGTCCAGTCCGGACACAACGACTGGACCGCCCAGTCATCCACGTCCAGCTCGTCGAGCAACCCGTCGATCGACTGCCAAACTGCGTCGTAGTTGGCCAGGATTCTCGACAGCTCGCTCATGCCGAGCACCGTACAGAACCCCGTCGGACTTGACCAACGAAGATCCATCGAACAGCGTGGCGCCATGAAATTCGGCTACCTCTCGCACAACAACGTCGAAGGCATCAAACCACAGCATCTTGCGTCCGAGCTCGAGGCCCGCGGCTTCGACTCGATCTGGATGCCCGAGCACAGTCACATCCCTACCGATCGTCGTACGCCCTACCCGGCCGGCGGCGAGCTTCCGTCCAGCTACTACCACATGATGGATCCGCTGATCTCCCTGATGAGCGCGGCGGCGGGGTCAGAAACCCTGCAGCTCTACACCGGCATCTGTCTCATCCACGAACACGACCTGCTCGACCTGGCGTGCGCGTGCGCAACGCTCGACGTCCTTTCCGGAGGGCGCTTCCACCTCGGTATCGGCGTGGGCTGGAACGAGGAAGAGTTGGCGAATCATCGGCCCGACCTGCCGTTCAAACTGCGCTACTCCGCCATGCGGGAACGGGTGGCGGCACTGCGTGTCGCGTGGAGCGAGGAGCGCGCCTCGTTCGACGGGAAGTGGGACCGGTTCTCCGAGGCGTTCGTGTACCCCAAGCCGACTCGCGGGTTCGTCCCCATCTCGCTCGGCAACGCCGGCCCGGTCGGCATCAAGCACGCCGCTGAGTACGCCGACGAGTGGTGTCCGATCGATGCGTCGATGCTCAATGTCAACGGCAAACCCGACGTGCCGGGAGCGATCGAGTTGTTCCGCCAGTTGGCCACTGCAGCCGGGCGTGACCCCGACTCGATCCCCATCACCATTCACTCCTTCCGGGTGAACGAGAGCCGCTTCGAGCAGTACGCATCACTCGGTGTCGAACGCATCGTCCTGTTCCCGCCCTCGATGAACGTGGTGACCGTCGACGAGACGCTCGCTCACCTCGACAAGCTCACCGAGGTCGTCCAGAAGATGACCTGACGTCTGCTCCGCAGGTCACACCCGTCCAGATCAACCCGCCCGGATCAAACTCTGGCCAGGATGGCCTTGAGATACGCGCCCTCGGGGAAGGTGACGGGATGGTCGAGCGCGTGACCGGTCACGAACGCGTCCTGCAATGGGCGGCCGAGCCCGGCTGCGGTATTGCTGACCGTCTCGACGAAGGTCTCCCGATCGACTCGGGACGAACACGACGCCTGGAAGAACCAGCCGCCTGGATCGACCAGACGAACCGCCAAGTCGGTCAGGCGTCGATAGGCACGAATGGCGCCAACCGTCTGATCGGCGCGGGATGCGAAGGACGGAGGGTCGACCACGACCATGCCGTAGGTGCGCCGCTCGCGCACCAGCCGTTCGAGCACGGCAAACGCGTCACCGACGTTGACCTCGACGGCGCATCGGTTCACGTCGGCCACGTGAGCGTTGTGCGCCAGGTTCCGACGGGCCGTTTCCAGCGCGTGCGGGTTGAGGTCGACCAAGTGCACCGATGACGCGCCGCCGGCGGCTGCGTGCACGGCGAACCCGCCAGTGCACGAGAAGACATCGAGCATGCTGGCCCCGCTCGATCGCTCGCCGACACGCAGACGGTTCTCTCGTTGGTCGAGGAAGTGGCCGGTCTTCTGACCGGTTCGGGTTGCGGCCTCGAAGACGAGACCGTTCTCGGTGAAGAGCACCGGATCGGCGACGTTGCCCACGAGCACCTTCCCATCGGCAAGGCCTCGGCCACGGGCTGCCGCTGCGATGTTACGTGACGAACGGAACACGACGGCGGTGACCCCCGTCTGCCCAGCCAGCAAGTCGACCAGGACGGGGAGATGCGGGAGCCAGGCCGCTGAGTACACCTTGACCACGAGGACGGTGTCGTAGCGGTCGACGATCAATCCGCCGAACCCGTCGTTCTCCCCGTTGATGAGCCGATAGCCGGTGGTCGGGCCCACCCCCTCGTGCCCGTGTGCGAGCGGGGCCCGGAGCGACACTGCGGCGTCGATCTTCTCCTTCCAGAACGCGGTATCGATGGATCTCGGTTTGCCGACGTGCAACAGTCGCACCCGGATGGGCGAGGCGGGATCGAGGAGGCCGACGCCGACGAACTCACGCTTGTCGTCGAAGATCACTGCGAGGTCGCCTGGCGCTCCGTCGTGGGAGAGGCTGACGATCGAGCGATCGAACAGCCACGGATGCCCCGATCGGATTCGACGAAGCGCGTCCTTGGTGATGCGCACGGCGACGCGGCGTTCGGCCGGGGCCGGATCGGCGCTCACGGCTGCGCGATCCATCTCGACATCCAGATCGAGTCATCGACCTCGAACCCCTTGCGGATGTACAGATTGCGGGCTCGCTCGTTGTCGACTTCGGTCTCGAGGAATATTCGACGAAGCCCGCGCTGCTTGCATTGGACGACCGCGGCATCGACGAGCGCCGAGCCGACACCCCTCCCCTTCGGTTCTACGTACACTTCGTCGATCAAGGCTTCCCGCCCGCCGGACTCGAGGCTGTAGCCCCAGGTGAGCACCAGGTAGCCGACCAACCCCGGCCGCTGCGCTGGTGCCTCGTTGTCCTCGGCGACCAGCACGATCCCGAAGTGGTCGTGCTCGACGAGCGGCGCCAAGCAGGCCGATGTCGCCGGCGCATCGAACGCGGGGTGGCCGAAACCACCTTCGCCGGACCCCGAGAACCTCGAACACAGCTCGACGATTGGGTCGAGGTCGGCTCGAGCCGCCAGGCGAATACGAACGGACATGCGTTGGGGTTCACCTCAACCTTGCAGCGTGCGTTGACGCAAACGGCGCATGCCGCCGAGCCACCGGTCGATGTTGTCTCCTTTGCGACGCACGTACTCCTCGACCTCGGGGTGCGGAAGGACGTAGAACCGCTCCTCTCGCAGCGTGTCGACCACCACCTGCGCCAGCTCATCGGCCTCGATGATGCCGTCGGTCTGACCATCGCCGAGGCTCCGCGGGGCCATGGCGGTGTTGACACCCTGAGGGCAGAGGACCGACACCTTGATGCCCTCGTCGCCGTGGGTGATGGCGAGAAACTCGGCGAGCTTCACTGCCGCCGCCTTGGTGACGCTGTACGGGCCGGAACCGAGAGCGGCCAGGAGGCCGGCGGCCGACGCGGTGTTGAGCAGGTAGCCCTCGCCGCGGGCGATCATCGAAGGCAGCACCGCTCGGGCCGCGTACACGTGGGACATGACATGGAGTTCCCACTGCTTCTGCCAGACCTCGTTGGGAGCATCGGTCAGGATGCCTTCACCGCCGGCTCCGGCGTTGGAGCAGAAGAGATCGATCGGCCCGAATTGGTCCATTGTCCACTCGACCAAGTCGATGATCTGTTGTTCGTCGGTCACGTCACAGGCCCGTCCGGAACAGCCCAGTTCGGCGGCAGCCGCAGCAACGGCGTCGGCGCTGAGGTCGGCAAGCACCACCGCCCGCGCTCCCTGGTCGAGAAAGGCCTTGGCCATGGCCCGCCCGATCCCGCCGCTTCCACCAGTAATGACCGCAACTTTGTCTGCAAGCTCCATGTTCGGAGCTTAGGACCTTTCATCCGTCGGTCCCCAGCCGATAGTCCTGCATGAACTCTCGCCGCCGCGCGGCCGCAATGCTGCTGCTCCTGGTCGCCGGGGCCTGTACGACCGGCCCCTCGGGCAATGCCTCCGGCGCATCGGACGAGCAGGTTCCCAGCCGTCTGGCTTCCACCGACCCGGACGAAGATCTCACCAACCGCACGCCGGCGCCAACCGAGGTCGGCGGCCTGCAACGCCTTGCGTGGGCCGATGCAATCCGGAGTCGTCCTTCGCACCGAGGGGGCCGACATCGATTTCCTCACCGGCATCAACGTCGGCTCGGCGATTCCCGGCCGTCTGCCGGCCGAGCTTGCGGTGGATGCCGCGACGTGGCGCCGATGGTTCGTGATGATCGCCGCGACCGGAGTGCATGCCATCCGCATCTACACGGTTCAACCGCCGCACTTCTACGACGAGCTACTCGCTTACAACACCGCCCACCCCGAGCACCCGTTGTACCTCGTACACGGGGTCTGGATCCCCGAGGATCAGGCGGTCGAAACCCGTGACCTGTTCGGTCCCGACGTGTTGGCCCAGGCCGAGTCCGACATCGACGGAGCGGTTGCGGCCGTTCACGGTGAGGGGACCCTTCCTGATCGACGGGGATACGCGTCGGGGACCTATACCTCCGACGTCTCGCCGTGGCTGCTCTCCTGGGTCTACGGCGTCGAGATGGATCCGAACCTGGTGGTCGAATCCGATGCCGCCAACCGTGATCAAACCTACGAGGGTCGGTTCGTGACGCCCACCGAGGATGCCTCGCCGACCGAAGTGTGGCTGGCCCGCATGATCGATCGGATCGCCGCGGCCGAGGCGGCCTACGGCAACACGATGCCGCTGTCGTTCTCGAACTGGCCGACAACGGATCCACTGGAGCATCCGACCGAACCGCTGGCCAGCGAGGACCTCGTCGGGGTCGACGCCAATCACGTGCGCGCCACGGAAGCGTGGCCCGGCGGCATGTACGCGAGCTACCACGCCTACCCGTACTACCCGGACTTCCAGCGGTACGAGCCAGGGATCTTCGACTTCTCGTACCGTGACCGTGAGGACGCCTACGCCGGCTATCTGGTGAAGCTCCGCGATCACCACGCCGAAGCCGGCCTGCCGGTGATGATCATGGAGTTCGGCGTTCCGTCGTCGATCGGATCGGCGCACAACGGCTCGCTGGGGCGGGGCCAGGGCGGTCATACGGAACAGGAGGCGATGGCGATCAACGCCGATCTGCTGCGAACCCAGTTCGATCTCGGCCTCTCGGGTGGTTTCGTGTTCGCCTGGCAGGACGAATGGTTCAAACGAACCTGGAACACGATGGACACCGAGATTCCACCCGACCGTCGCCAGCTGTGGCAGAACCCGCTCACCAACGAGGCCAACTTCGGACTGGTGGCCATGGACGCCGGCGAGGGCGGCCCACCGATCATCATCGATGGCGACGGCACCGACTGGATGACGGCGAACTCCCAGGTGATCCACGAGTCGGCGGACCACCACGTACGCGAGGTTCGCGCGACCCACGACGAGTCGTATCTGTACCTTCGGCTCGTCCTCAACGCCGACGTCGAGGGCGAACCGTCCAAGCAGTCGGCACCGATCACGCTGGGCTTCGATGTCGTGCCCGGAGGCAACGGCGGGCTCCCCGATGCCGTTGGTACCGGGCCCGACGACGACACGGCAATCGTCTTCGAGCACGATGGCATGGCGTACCACGAGGCCAACGCCTTCATCCGAGCCTCGAACGACCACAATGATCTGACCCTGGGTCTGGCGCTGGGATTCCACGACGTCGATCGAGCCGCCATCGCCGAGGGAAGCGGTGTCTGGAACCCGCAGCGCATGAACATCAATCGTCCGCTCACCATCCGTGGTGCTGGACCTGGGGGCCGGAACCTCGACCTGCCGATCGAGTGGTTCGACCTCAACCCGCTGACGCGGGAACGTCCGATCCGGGTTCGCCCGACTACGACTCGCACACGCTCTGGGCCGCGTCCGAGGAGGTGATCGAGACCAGGGTTCCATGGGCGATGGTCGGCATGGCCGACCCCTCGTCGCTCGCGGGCCTGGTCGTGGAGCGGGACGGAACGCTGTCGACCGCCCCGGTCGAACGCCTGGGCATCACCGTGGTCGACGGCGACGACGCCCAGACCACCGCGGGCTATGCGTGGGAACCATGGAACCGCGTGACCTGGCGTGAGCGTCCCAAGGCGGGGTTGCAGACCTTCGTCGACATGGTGCGGGAGCTCAACGGCCAATAGGGTGCGGCATGGACGTTTCCGCCGCAGTTCAAGAACTCATCGATCGCCAGGTCGACCAGGGCCAACAGATCGGCGTGCAAGTTGCCGCCTATCGCGGTGGCATGCCGTGGTTCGACGTGGCAGCCGGCGCCATGGGACCAGACGACGCTCGCTCAGTCGAGCACGATTCGCTGTTCCTCAGCTTCTCATCGACCAAGGGCATCGCTGCGCTCGCGGTGCACCAACTGGCAGACCAAGGCGTGCTCGATCTGGATGCTCCGGTTGCCGACTACTGGCCCGAGTTCGCCTCCAACGGGAAGGGGTCACTGACGGTGGCGCAGGCCATCAGCCACCAGGGCGGGCTGCACGCAATGCCCGAGCCGTTCGCGCCTGAGCACATCACCGACTGGGACGCCGGCATCCAGCGCACCGCAGCCGCGGTGCCTGCCTACGAGCCGGGAACCGCAACCGGGTATCACGCGGTGACCTTCGGCTGGGTCGTCGGGGGCATTGTCGCCGGAGCAACCGGCCGCCACGTGAAGGACGTCATCCACGACAACATCGCCCGACCGCTGGGGCTCGAGGCCGAACTGTTCGTCGGTATCCCCCCCGATGGGACGATCGACGAGCGCCTCACCACGTTGGAGCTCCTGGCCGCCGGCGACGGACTCCCCATCCCCGACGACGCCGACTTCTACAAGGCCATGCCCAAGGCCATGTGGCCTTACTTCAACACGATGCCGTTCCGAGTTGCGTGTCTTCCCAGTGGCAACGGCCACTTCACCGCACGGGCGCTCGCCCGCGTCTATGGCGCCCTGGCCAACGGGGGCGAGATCGATGGCGTTCGGTTGATCTCCGCCGCCGGGATCGAGCGCATGGTTCGGCTGGAGACCGACGCCGTCGACCGGGTGCTCGGCGTTCCGCTTCGAAAGAGCGCCGGCATGTTCCTGGGTGGGCTCGGCCTCGACCTGAAGGGCAACCTGGTGCACGGCGCCCTGGGGGCGAACGAGGCGGCGTTCGGTCATCCCGGCGCCGGCGGATCGATCGGCTTCGCCGACCCGACGCTCGGTATCGGCGTGGGCGTGACCCTGAACAAGATGCAGTACCCCATGCCCGGCGAAGGCGTCACCTTGGAGATCTGCGACCTCATCCGAGACCTCGCCGCCTGAGAGCGAGTGCGTGGGCCTGGTGGGGCTCGAACCCACGACCGAGCGATTATGAGTCGCCTGCTCTCACCACTGAGCTACAGGCCCCGACAGCTGCGAAGGCTAGCCCGCTTACCCTGGGCCGAGGACGAAGGCGGCCAGAGATCCGCCGATCGCCACGGCAATCGAGGCGATGCCGGCGGCCGCCCAGGCGTTCTCCCACACGGTCATGGTCTCGGAGTCGGGGTCCTTGCGCATCACGGCGCCCGAGGCGAAGAACACGATGGCGGCAACGACCACGGCGAGTCGGAGCGACGGGGGACCCAGCGGCCAGATGATCACGATCAGGACCAACGGATAGATGATCAACCCCAACACGGCGACCACCGTACCGGCTCCGCTGGTCGGCGATGGCTACTGAGCCTGCATCGCCGTGGCCAGGCGTCGATGGTCGGCCAACTGGGTCTCGAGGCCAGAGGCCACCAGCTCTCCCCGATCGACGACGACCGCTCCGTTGATGATCGTGTGACGGGCCGCCGTCGGCCCGCAGCGCAGCCACCCCTCGATCGGGTCGACCAGACTCCCGGCGTACCGAACGCCCTCGAGCCCCCAGATCACCAAATCGGCGGCGGCCCCCACAGACAGCTCACCCAACTCGCCTCGACGACCGAGGCATTCGGCGCCCCCGCGTGTTGCGATCTCGAGTGCTTCCCGTGCGCCGAACGAGCCTGGAGCCAGCCCGGCCATGCCCGCCCGCAACCGACCCTGGAGCATCGCCGTTCGGCTCTCGAGCCAGAGGGAGGCCGAGTCGGCCGACGCCGACCCATCGCATCCGAGACCGACAGGCACGCCCGCACGCCGAAGCTCGGCCACTGGCGCCAGCCCCGCGCCCAGGATCATGTTCGAGCTCGGGCAGTGGGCCACACCCGTTCCCCACCTCCCGAGCCGTTCGATTTCCGCCTGATTGGGGTGGACGCAGTGGGCCACCCACGAACGGGAGGAACCCCAGCCGACGTTCTCGAGATACTCGACCGGGCGACAACCGAAGCGGTCGAGGCAGAAGTCGTTCTCCCCCGGGTCCTCGGCCAGGTGGGTGTGCAACCGCACGTCGAGGCGCTCGGCCAATTCGGCGGTGGCCACCATCAGTTCCTGGGTGACCGAGAACGGCGAGCAGGGAGCGAGGGCCAAGCGCACCATCGCCCCGGGCGATGCATCGTGGTGCAGCCCGACCAGTCGTTCCGATTCGGCCAGGATGACGTCCTCGGACTCGACGACCGAGTCCGGAGGGAGTCCGCCGTCCTTCTCCGACAACGACATCGAGCCACGGGTGGGGTGGAATCGGAACCCGAGTTCCCGAGCGGCCTGTATCTCGGCCGAGATGAGATCTCCCCCGCCGCGTGGGTGGACGTAGAGGTGGTCCGTCGAGGTGGTGCAGCCGCCCAACGCCAACTCGGCAAGTCCCACCCAGGCCGAGACGTATGCCGCTTCTTCGTCGAGCCGGGACCACAGCGGGTAGAGCGTGGTCAGCCAGCCGAACAGGTTTCCCTCGAGCGCCGGCCCATAGGCCCGAGTCAGGTTCTGGTAGAGGTGATGGTGGGTGTTGATCAGACCGGGTGTCACGAGACAGCCGCCGGCGTCGATGGTCGAGGTCGCGTTCGGGCTCCGACCCGGGGCCGCCGACCCCGACGATCAAGCCGCCAGACATTGCTACCCAGCCACCGGGAATCTCCCGCCGATCATCGTCGACGGTGGCGACCAGCTCGGCGTCTCGGACCAGCAAATCGGCCGGCGGAATAGCGGCTGCAGACATAGGGACTCGATCGACACCTGGTATGGCTCCGGGGGTGGGGCTCGAACCCACGACAATCGCATTAACAGTGCGGTGCTCTGCCAGCTGAGCTACCCCGGATCGGGGAAGCCCTGAGGATAGCAAACCCCGGCTGCGAAGCTCCGGCCCATTCCCCCGAAATTTGCAGCGTTACCCACGTCGGGCGTGGGTAACGCTGCAAATTTCCTGGTGAGAGGCGGGCGTTCGGCCAGACGGGGCGGTCAGTCGAGGTAGTCCCGGAGACGTTCGCTGCGCAGGGGGTGCCGGAGCTTCGCCAGGGTCTTGGTCTCGATCTGGCGAATGCGTTCTCGGGTGACGCCGAACTCCTTGCCGACCTCCTCGAGGGTTCGAGGCCGGCCGTCGTCGATCCCGAAGCGCAGTCGGACCACCTCGGCTTCGCGGTCGGTCAGGTCGGCCAACACCTCGTGCACCGCCAAGGCCAACATCTTGCGGGCCGCGACATCGAGGGGGGCGGCGCCCTTGTCCGCAATGAAGTCGGCCATGGACGTGTCGTCCTCGTCGCCGACGGGCGTGTCGAGCGACAGCGGGTCCTGATGCGAGATCTGGAGGATCTCCTGAACCCGTTCCTCGGTCATGTCGACCGCTTCGGCCAGCTCGGCGATGGTCGGTTCACGTTCGAGGCGCTGCGTCATCGCTCGTTGGACCCGCACGACATGATTGATCGACTCGACCATGTGGACCGGCACCCGAATGGTGCGGGACTGGTCGGCGATCGCTCGGGTGATCGCCTGTCTGATCCACCACGTGGCATAGGTGGAAAACTTGAACCCTTTGGAGTAGTCGAACTTCTGAACGGCCCGCATGAGGCCGAGGTTGCCTTCCTGGATGAGGTCGAGCATCGGGACGCTTCGCCCGACGTAACGCTTGGCAATCGACACCACCAGCCGAAGGTTGGCCGACGTGAGCTCACTCTTGGCCCGATCGCCGTCGGACACGGCTCGTCGCAGATCCCGGCGGGCCTGTTCGGACATCGCGGTCCAGCGGTCGGCGTGCACCAGGGCCGCCACCTCGTCGGAGGCTCGGGCACCGGCCTCGATACGTTGGGCCAGCTCGATCTCCTCGGCTGCACTCAGCAGGGGAACGGTACCGATCTCCTTCAGGTACATGCGGACCGGGTCCGATGACGTGCTGGCTCGGGCCATGGCCGCGGCAGCGAGTCGTCCCACGTCTTCTCGGCTGCGTCGCTTGCGGACACCATCCACGATCGCGGGGTCGAAATCGACGTGCACGTCCTCCTCGACGAAGGGGATCTGCTCGTCGGTCAGGAACCGACGGACTTCGGCCAGGACGTCGGGGGTCAGCTCGACCCGCTTCATGATGGCCACGACGTCGTCGGGCGTGAGCGGTCGCCCGGCCCGGGCGCGGAGCGAAAGCCGCTCCCGATGCTCATCGGTGAACGCACTGACGCTCACCTCAACCAGCGGCTGGTCGGTCAACTCACCTCCTCCGGAACGTGGCTCAACCAACGTAGCAAGTCGGCGACGGCCGCTGCCTGCTTGGTTTGGTCGACGAGGCCATCACGATGCTCACGACACCACGCCAACTGCTGACTGAGCGCAGCCAGATCCAGCGTCGCCGACCCCTTGGAGCTGGCCTGGATGTCACGAATCTGGCCATCGAGGAAGATCCGCCAGAGTTGGCTGGCGGCATCGAGCGGGCCGAGCACCGATTCCTCGACCGAGAGCCGCAGCAGCAAGTCGGCCACCTCGGGATCGGCGTTGGCCACCGCTTCGTGGGTCGCCTCGAACGAGGAGATCAGGTGGAACGCCTCGGCGCAACGCTCATCGGTGAACAACGCGGGCACAAGAAGCGGCAACATCTCGTCCCGACGCGAAACCGTCAGTCGAAGCGCCTCGTACTCGAGCGTCTCGCGGCGGCCCATCGGCTGGCGTCCCTGCGACCGGTACTCCCCACGGCCCGACTGATTGCCCGACCGATGGCCGGTCTGTGGCCGTGGGCCGTGCGCAAGCTGTTGACGCAGCAGGTCGGCCTCGATGCGAGTGTGCGCGGCGATGTCCAGGACGTACTGGTCCCTGACCAACGCGTCGGGGTGTTCGGCGACCATGGCGAGCGCGGCCTCGGCGGTCCGGGCTCGCCCTTCGGCCGAGGTGAGGTCTCCCCCTGCCAACGCCCGCTGCACCCGAAAGGCGAGGAAGGGCCGGGCGTTGGCCACGGCGAGGCGCAGACGTTCGGGGTCCGAGCGGGCCAGCTCGCCCGGGTCGACGCCATCGGGCAGGTCGGCGACCGCAACGTCGAGATTGTGGGTGCGTTCCCACTCGTAGAAGCGGGCCGCAGCGTTCTGGCCTGCGGCGTCAGCGTCGAAGGACAACACGACCCGGTGCGCGAACTTGGACAACAGCTTCACGTGATCCTCGGTGAGCGCAGTGCCGCAGGTTGCCACTGCTCGGGGCACACCGGCCGTGGCGTACCCGATGACGTCGGTGTACCCCTCGCACACGATGACCTCGTCGGCTTCGACGATCGAGGTCTTCGCCCAGTTGAGTCCATAGAGCACCCTACTCTTGGAGTAGACCCCGGAGTCAGCCGAGTTCATGTACTTCCGGGCATCGTCGGAACCGGGCAACACTCGACCGCCGAAACCCATGGCTCGGTCCTGGGCATCGAAGATGGGGAACAGCACCCGATTTCGGAAGAAGTCGTACTGACCGCCGTGCCGGTTGAGGTTGCCGAGGCCGGAGTCGACCCACTCCCGATCAGGAAGGCGTAAATGTCTGGCCAGCGTGTCCCAACTGTCGGGTGCGTAGCCCATTCGGTAACGGCGGACCACTTCGCCGTCGTAGCCACGCTGTCGGAGATAGCCGCGGGCCACCCCGGCATCGGGGCTCGTGAGCAACCGCTGATGGTAGAACTCGACGGCCTTGTCGATCACGTCATGGAGGTGATTCCGCCGCTTGCGGTCCTCACCCTCGGACTGGTCGGTGTAGTTGAGTTGCACGCCGAACTTGTTGGCGAGCCACTCGACCGCCCCGACGAAATCCAGTTGCTCCTTCTCGCGAACGAACGAGATGACGTCGCCCTTCGCGCCGCAACCGAAGCAGTAGTACAACCCTTCCTCGGCGTTGACCGAGAACGAGCCGCTTCGCTCGGTGTGGAACGGGCACAGACCCTGGAAACGGCGTCCGACCCGCTTCAGCTGGGTGTACTGCGTGATGACCTGCACGATGTCGGAGGTCTCTCTGACCCGCACGATGTCGTCATCGACAATGCCCACGGCTGAACTCTAGGTGAGCGACGCCCACTTCATGGACGGAGACCACGGAGGACGGACTGGGCGGCAGCCAGGCGGGCCACCGGCACGCGATAGGGCGAGCAGGACACGTAGTCGAGCCCGACCTGATAGCAGAAGTCGATGGAGGCCGGGTCGCCTCCGTGTTCGCCGCAGATGCCCAGCTTGATCCCGGGGTTGGCCGCCCGGCCGTCGACCGCTGCTCGGTGCACGAGCTGACCGACACCGGGGACATCGATGGTCTCGAACGGGTTCGCATCGATGAGGTCGAGTGCCACGTACTCGCGAATGATGCGGCTCTCGACGTCGTCACGACTGAAGCCGAACGTCATCTGAGTGAGATCATTGGTGCCAAAGCTGAAGAAGTCGGCGGCCTCGGCGATGTCGGCCGCACAGATTGCGGCCCTGGGGGTTTCGATCATCGTGCCCACGAGCACGTCGAGCGGTTGCGCCAGTTCCTTGTTCACGGCGCGGATCTCGTCGTCGATCCATCGGCGCACCAGTTCGAACTCTTTTCGTTCGACGATGAGCGGAACCATGATCTCGATGCGGGGCGTGGCGCCGGTGGCCTGGCGTGCGGCTGCTGCGTGCAGCAGGGCCCGGACCTGCATGTGATAGAGCCCGTGTCGAAGGATGCCGAGGCGGACGCCGCGGGTACCGAGCATCGGGTTGGTCTCCTGCCAGGCACGGGTGACCGCCATGAGTTCCTGGCCTTGGAGGTCGAGTGAACCGGTGGCGTGGGAGATCACCAGTTCCTCGAGGTCAGGCAGAAACTCGTGCAACGGCGGATCGAGTAGACGGACGGTGACGGGGAGGCCGTCCATCGCTTCGAGCAGCGCCACGAAATCGGCCCGTTGCACGTCTTCGAGGACCGCAAGCGCTGCGGCTTCCTCCTCGGGGGTACTGGCGAGGATCATGCGACGGATCTCACCCAGCCGGTCGCCGAGGAACTGGTGCTCGGTGCGGCAGAGGCCGATGCCTTCGGCTCCGAAGTCACGGGCGACGAGAGCGTCGGCCGCAGTGTCGGCGTTTGCCCGGACGCCGAGATGCCCGGCCCGGATCTCGTCGGCCCATCCGAGCAGCGTCTTGAGGTCGGCCTCCTCCCCTGCGGTGTCCTCGCCGGCAGCGCCCTTGGACAGCGCACCCAGGAACACCTCGCCGGTCCCACCGTCGAGGCTGATGACATCTCCTTGCCGTACGGTGACGCCCCCCACGGTGAAGAGTGCGTCGCCCATCTTGATGGCCTCGGCTCCGCACACCGCAGGCTTTCCCCAGCCGCGGGCCACGACAGCTGCGTGGCTGGCGAGTCCACCGCGTGTGGTGAGGATGCCTTCGGCGATGGCCATGCCATGGACGTCTTCGGGCGAGGTCTCGACCATGACCAGGATGACGTCGTCGCCGGCGTCATAGGCATCGACCGCGGCATCGGGTGAGAAGTAGGCAGCTCCGACGGCGGCTCCGGGCGAGGCGCCCAACCCGGTCACGATCGCGGACCCCGAAACGTCGAACTGACTGTGGAGCATGTGCTCGATGTCGAGGGGCGAGACGGCCGCTACGGCCTCCTCCCGGGACAAGGAACCGCCGGCCACCGAAGCGACGACGGCGCGGACCGTGGCTGCGCCCTTGGTCGTCCCGGCGTCGTCCGCGATCGTTTCGGTTGTCACGTTCAGGTTCTCCTGTTCCGTCCCCGCCCGAGGTCCCCTCAGGCGCCCGACAACGCTAGCCCGCGTCAGGCGAGACGCTCGGCCAACCAGTCGGTCAACTCGGTGATCGGCATCCGGACCTGTTGCATCGAGTCACGTTCACGGACAGTCACCGCGTGATCCTCCAGCGAATCGAAATCGAAGGTCACGCAATAGGGCGTGCCGATCTCGTCCTGGCGGCGATAGCGCTTCCCGATCGCTTGGGTCTCGTCGTAGTCGACCATCCACCGCGCGGCGAGCATCTCGAACAGCTCCCGGCAAGGGCCGACCAGCTCGGCCTTCTTGGAGAGCGGCAGGACAGCGATCTTGTAGGGAGCAATCCGGTGATGCAAACGGAGGACGTAGCGGGTCTCGTCATTGACGGATTCTTCGTCGTAGGCGGCCATGAGGAACGCCATCATGGTGCGCGTGGCTCCGGCGGCAGGCTCGATCACGTGCGGGACATAGCGCTCGTTTGCCGCCTGATCGAAATACTCCAACTTCTCGCCCGAGTGGTTGGCGTGCTGCGTGAGGTCGAAGTCACCGCGGTTGGCGATGCCCTCGAGCTCGTCCCAACCCCATGGGAACAGGAACTCGACATCGCTCGTTCCCGACGAGTAGTGGCTGAGCTCATCGGCGCCATGGGCCCGGAGTCGAAGCTTCTCCGGCGCAATCCCATGCTCGAGATACCAGTTGAGGCGGGTCTCGCACCAGTACTCGTACCACTGCTCGGCCTCGGCGGGCGGCACGAAGAACTCGAGTTCCATCTGTTCGAACTCACGGGTCCGGAACACGAAGTTTCCGGGGGTGATCTCGTTGCGGAAGCTCTTGCCGATCTGAGCGATGCCGAACGGCGGCTTCTTACGCGAGGTGTACACGACATTGGCGAAGTTGATGAACATGCCCTGCGCCGTCTCGGGACGGAGGTAGACCTCGTGACCCGAACCTTCGACGGGGCCCGCATGGGTCTTGAACATGAGGTTGAACTGGCGGGGTTCGGTGAACTGGCCCCGGGCACCGCAGGTCGGGCACAGGTCGGGGTCGTCCAGCTTGTCGAGACGATGGCGGGAGCCACAGCTCCGGCAGTCGACGAGCGGATCGGAGAAGTTGGCCAGATGACCGCTCGCTTCCCACACCGCCGGCGGGGAAAGGATGGAGGCGTCGAGACCAACGACGTCGGTGCGTTTCTGCACCATCGACCGCCACCAGGCATCCTTCACGTTGCGGAGCATGAGCACGCCGACGGGCCCGTAGTCATAGGTCGAGCGGAAGCCGCCGTAGATTTCGGCCGAAGGGAACACGATCCCCCGCCGCTTCGACAGGTTCACGATCTTGTCGAACAGCTCGCGGTCGGGCTGTGCTTGGGCGGATTGGTGCGCGGGGTCTTGGTGCGCAGGGTCTTGTTGCGCAGGGTCTTGGTGCGCGGGTCGGATTGGATCGTGTCAGCAGACTCGGCCATTTCGCCGAGGCTAACGCCCCGAACAGCCCCCCTGGCAGGGTGTCCACGGGGAAGCCCGCATTGTCGGTAAGAATTACGGAATGCTCGACCCAGAGATCATCCCATCGCTTCGGCGTCGCATCGCTGCCTTCGCCATCGATTTCGGGCTGGTCGCGGTGCTCACCGCGCTGGTCGGCCGTAGTCGCTTCCAAGAATTCAAGCTCGAGCGAACGCCGGGCACCGATCAGCTCCTCCCCACCTTCGAACAGTTCGAGGCCATCAGCAAGCTGGCCGAGGGCTTCAATCGCAAGTTCTATCGCGGCGACTCCCTGTTCGTCATCGACGGCATGGGTGTGCTCCTCACCCTCCTGGTCGGCGCGGTGCTCTCGATCATCTTCTTCGTCGCTGTCCCCGCCAACACCGGCTGGTCGCCGGGCAAACGGCTCTTCGGACTTCGGGTCATCGACACCGATGGCGGCACACCGACCCTGCTGGCGTTCTTCGCCCGTTCCATCGTCGGCCTGATCGACCTCCTGCCCGTCGTCGTCCCTGGCCTGCTCGGCTTCTTCCTCGCTTCACGCCACTCCGACGGTCATCGCCTCGGCGATCGGATCGCCGGAACCACCGTGGTCGATGCCCGGCGGCCAGTTCGGTTCGTTGACCCTGCAGTCATGGAGCGGCGAGCGGCGCTGCAAATTGACGAACAAGAGCCGGCCGATGACGAGACCATGGTCGATCTCGGCGACCGGCTCGGTTCGACGGCCGCCGATCCGGCTCCGACTCCTGGCCTGGCGGCCGCCTCGCCTCCCCGGGCTCGGGACCTGCTCGAGACCACCGTGCGAAGCCCCGCCGACCCGGATCCGGTCGAGTCAGCCCAGCCGATCAGTCGACCTGAACCTCAGGGTGAGGCCCCGTCCCGAGCCCGGCCCCAGTCTGCACCTCGACCTCAGGTCGAGGGTCCTGGCAGCCATCTGCCCGCCGCTTCGACGACCGAACGGCAGTCGAGCGGCCACCCTCCCCCCACGCACCGTGGTTCCACGGGCGATGCCGGACAACGTCGACCGATCAGCGCCTCCGAGGCCCGCACGTGGGAACCCCCCGTCGCCGAACCGGCGCCGGTGTGGGTCGTCGGAGCTCCCGTACCGAACCAGGCGGAGACCCCGCCGACCGTGGTCGGTGTCGCGGCGACCCAGGCGCAACCGGCCGCCATCCAGGCCGGCCGCACGGAGAGTTCGGCCACGGACCCCGAGGTCGCCGCACCGGTCTGGAACGAACAGTGGCAGGCCTGGCTCTTCTGGGATGCCGACGGCCATCGGTGGCTTCGCCATGACGAGGCGAGCGGCGTCTGGGTCCCTATCAGCTGACGAACGCCGGCTACTCGGGGCCGGCGGCCACAGCTTGGGCCAGCACGACGGCGGTGCGTAACCGACGTTCGATGTGTTGCTCGATCATCCGGTTGGCCAACGCCTCGACTTCCATCGCCACTGCCGGTGAGGCCGTGTCGAGGAGTTGTCGAACTCGGCCACCGAAGACGTGATCGAGCGCCAGCCGCGCCTCGTTCGACACCATTTCGCCGCGGCGGTGGTCCCGGCAGAGCACGCCGCCTTCGGACACCTCGATGCTGACGAGATCGTCGGTGGTTCCGCACTGCACACACGCACCGAGCTGCGGTTGCACTCCTTCGAGGACCAGCAGCTTGGCGACGAAGGCCGGAACCACCAGCGGATTCCCCGCCCGGTCAAGTTCTGCGAGCGCTCCGGTGAGCAGCTTGTAGATGGCCGGGTTCGATTCCCCCTCGACCGCAATCTGATCGATGACTTCCAACAGGATCGATGCCCGACCGAACGCCTCGATGTCGGTGCGCAACGAGGGAAAGAGCTGGGCGGTCTCGGCTTGGGTCACGATGTCGAGATTTCGACCCTCGTACAACTGGAGATGGACCACCGACCCGGGCTCGAGTCGGGCTCCGAATTTGGAGCGAGTGCGCCGGACCCCCTTTGCGACCGCTCGCACCTTGCCCCGCGACCGGGTGTACAGGACGACGATTCGGTCAGCCTCGCCCAGCTTGTAGGTGCGGAGGACGACCGCTTCTTGTCGGTAGAGGGCCACGGAACGGCGATCCTGCGATCAGAGTCCGCCGAAGCGGCGCTCTCGGCGTTGGAACTCTCGAACCGCGTCGGCCAAATGCTCGGCCCGGAAGTCGGGCCAGTAGGTCTCGATGAACACCAGCTCGGCGTACGCGGCCTGCCACATCATGAAGTTGGAGGTCCGCAGCTCTCCTGAGGTGCGGACGAAGAGGTCGACGGGCGGCATCTCCGGATCGTAGAGGAACCGCTCGATCGCGGCCTCCGAGGGCTCGATCCCCGCGGCAACCAGCTGTTTCACGGCATCGACCAGCTCGGCGCGTCCGCCGTAGTTGAACGCAATGGTGAGCGTCATGGTCGTGTTGCGTCTGGTCAGTTCGATGGACTCGTCCATGCGCCGCAAGAGTCGGCGAGGGACGCGCCAGTCCCGACGGCCGATGAACCGGATTCGAACGCCCATCTCGTTGAGTTCTTGGCTCCGCCGAACCAGGAGCGATTCATTGAAGCCCATGAGGTATCGAACTTCGTCGGTCGGCCGTCGCCAGTTCTCGGTCGAGAACGCGTAGACCGTGAGCCATTTGACACCGAGCTCCACGGCGCCCTCGACCGCATCGAACAAGGCCGCTTCTCCTGCCGCGTGGCCCTCGGTTCGTTTCAGGCCCCGGCTCGTTGCCCAGCGGCCGTTGCCGTCCATCACACACGCAACGTGCGCAGGCACCCGGGAGAGATCGACATCGGACAAGTCCATGGTCCGAACCTACCCGCGGGACGACGGCGCCGGGTGGAGGCTCCCTACTCCTGTTCGGCCGCAGCAGCGGACGTCGGAGGCGGTGCCGAGGTCGGAGAACTCGTCGGCGGAGCGGTGGTGGGAGGCGACGTGGCCGGCGGCGCCGTCGTGGCTGGGCTCGTGGGAGCCGGAGTGACGGACCAGGTGGGCGGTGCGAACGTCACGGTCGTCTGGGGCACGGCTTGCACCACCGTCGTCGGCGCCGCGGTTGTCGTGGGGCGGCGCCTCGTCGTCGTCGTGGTCCGCCGAGCAGTCGTCGGTGGAGCGGTTGGGGCAACGGCGGAGGGGGCAGCCACCGGCGGGATCGTTGTTGCAGTAGTGGGGACCGCGGTCGTCGGAAGCAGTGGTCGTCGGAACAGCGGTCGCAGGGGCCGAGGTCGTTGGTGGCAGTGTCGTCGAGACGCCGAGGGTCGACGACGCCGATCGAGTGGAGGACGACGGCCCACCGTTCGCTTCGACCTCATCGCCGTCCCCACCGAGGGTGAACATCGCTGCGACCAGGCCGCAGCAGACGAGAAGGGCGAGAGCCAGGGCCCATCGACGACCCGGAGCCCTCGACCACGCCTCGCCGGCCGGCACGAACCCAACGGGCACCGCTTCGCTCATCTGCACCGCGAGTCTCGGGCGCTCCCCAGGAGCAGCCGACGCCGTCGACTTGGTCGAACCGACGCCCTTCGACCGCTCGAAGATCGGTTTCGCAATCGTCGGAACCCGCGGTTCTGCTCCTCGCACGATCGGCTGGTCGAACAGCGGCTTGGCCGACGTTTGCAGCTTGGCCGGCCCTTGGCGAAGATCGATGACCGGGCCGAAGAGCGACCCGCTGGGTCGAGGTGAGAGGAGCGCAGCAAGCGCGTCGGCATCAGTCTGAGTCAGCACAGCAGTTCTCGGCGAGTCGTCAATCACAAGTTGTAGTCGCTCCGGCAATAGGCGCAAACGTTGCAAATGTTGCCCAAAACACACTCCCCCAACGGGAGGTGCCACAACGTCCGAACGGTCAGGTTAGTCCCTAACCTCAGGGACATGTCCAGCGCGATTTCACTGCTGGGTACCGTGACCCAACGGCTCCCGGCCGGAGGCGAGCGTCGACCGGGGCAGGAAACCATGGCTGCGCTTGTGGCCGAAACCATTGTGAACAGTGGGATCGCGCTGATCGAAGCGGGGACCGGAACCGGTAAATCACTGGCATACCTCACCCCCGTGGCGGCGGCGTCGAAACGGGCGGTCGTGGCAACAGCCACCATCGCCCTCCAAAGTCAATTGGTGGAAAAGGATGTGCCATTCGTCGCCTCCGGCCTGGGAAAATCCATCGTCGCTGCCGTCCTCAAAGGCCGAAACAACTATCTGTGCTTACAGCGCTACGAAGAGTTGTCCCGGGCCGACCGCGCCGAACAGCTCGACCTGTTGCGAGGCGCGCGGTCCGAACAGCCATTGGCCGCGCTCTCCGCGTGGGCCGACCACACCGACACCGGTGACCGCGAGGAACTCGACCCAGCTCCCCCGCCCGAACTGTGGCAGGCCGTCAGTGTCGGCGCCGACGAATGCCCCGGAGCCACCAAGTGCCCGGCCGGCGATCGCTGCTTCGCCGAGCAGGCCCGGGCCAAAGCCATGGAGGCTGACGTCATCGTCACCAACCATCACTACTACGGCCTCGATCTCGCGTCCGGAGGCATCCTGCTGCCCGAGCACGACGTCGTCGTGTTCGACGAAGCCCATCATGTTCCCGACGCGTTGTCGGCCACGTGTGGCAGCGAAGTGGGCGGTGGTCGCTTCAGAGCACTCGGTCGGCGAGTTCGAGCCGTTCTGACCGACACCGAGATTCCACTCCTCCTCGACCAGAGCGGCACGGACTTCGACAATCTCCTTCGAGAGAACATCGGATCCCGGGCGCCGCTCACCGCCGACCTGGTGCAGGCGCTTGTCGTCGGTCGCGATCGGGTCGATCGGGTGCTGGCCGAGCTCCGTAAGGCCAAACCGAAGGAAGGGACCGATGCCGAAGCCCGGGTCGAGCGCTCGACCCGCATGGCAACGACGCTGGTGGGCGACATCGATCAGATCATCGAGTCCTCGGATCGGCGATGTGCTCTGGGTCGACGGTGTCGAGCAGGCGCCTCTCCTGCGACGGACGCCCCTGGACATCGGCTCGATCCTCGAAGAGGAACTCTGGGGCAAGCGAGCGGTGATTCTCACCTCGGCAACCCTCCCCGACGGCCTCGTGTCCCAGATCGGCCTGCCAGCCGACACCGTCATCACCCGCGTTGGTTCGCCGTTCGACTACCCCACGCTCGGACTGCTGTATTGCCCCACGCATCTGCCCGACCCGCGTCAGCCGGCGTACCCCGCCGCCATGCACCAAGAGCTGGCCGACCTCATCGAGGCCGCGGGAGGCCGGACCCTGGCGCTCTTCACCAGCTATCGAGCCATGCAGGGCGCCGCAGACTACCTGCGAACCAACACCAGACATCCCCTCTTGGTCCAGGGCGACGCCGCCCGCGGCATCATCACCGACCGGTTCCGAGCCGATCCACAATCCGTCCTTCTCGCCACCCAATCGTTCTGGCAGGGTGTCGACCTTCCTGGTGACACCCTCACCCTGGTCACGATCGACAAGCTCCCGTTCCCCCGACCCGATGATCCCGTGCTCTCGGCTCGGCGTCGGCGTGCGGGAGTGTCGGCGTTCCGCACCATCGACCTACCGCGGGCGCAGATCTTGCTGGCCCAGGCCGCCGGTCGCCTCATCCGTCGGTCCGACGATCGAGGGGTGGTGGCGGTGCTCGACACCCGTCTCGCCACCAACAAGAGTTATCGCTGGGACTTCATCGGCGCCCTGCCGCCATTGCAACGCACCCGTGACAAGGATCAGGTCCTCGACTTCCTGCGTGCCCTGGATAGCGGGGCTGATCGGTGAAAGGAAGAGTCAGTACCCGAGGTCGATGACCGCATCGGCATCGTGGTGCCAGTTCTTCTCGACCGACACTTGCAGGTCGAGATAGGTGCCAGGAGGCATCTGACGGCGGGCCTTGATCCCCACCTGTTTGAGCACCTCGCCACCCTTTCCGATGACGATGCCCTTCTGCGATTCGCGCTCGACGAGAATTTCGACCCGGATGATCGGCCCGGTCGGGGTCTCCTCCCAGTTGGTCACCCGGGTGGCGATCGAGTGCGGCAGTTCGTCTCGGGTCATGCGCAGGAGTTGCTCGCGCACGAGTTCCGCAACCCACCACGGTTCGGGTCGATCGCTGATCTGATTGCTCGGATACCAATGCGGCCCCTCGGGCAGACGGCTCGCGACCTCGTCGACCAACGTGGCGACACCCCGGCCGGTACGGGCCGACACCGGCAGGTAGGCGAGCGCATCGAGGTGCGCTACGGCCGAGAGCTGCTGACCGATCTGCTCACGGGGCAGGCCATCGATCTTGTTCAGGACCACGATCAAACGCGCTGGATCGAGTTGCGCAGCGAGAAACGCGTCACCGCGCCCGTAGCCCGTGCGCGCGTCGATGACGAAGCAGACCAAGTCGACGTCGCCCGACGCTTCGCGTGCTGTGGCGTTCAGCTTCTTGCCCAGCTCGCTGCGTGGTTTGCCCACACCAGGTGTATCGACGAACACGATCTGCCAGCGGTCCGTCGTGCGGACGCCGCGCACCTGGTGGCGGGTGGTCTGCGGCTTGTCGGAGGTGATCGTCACCTTCTGGCCGAGCATCTTGTTGAGCAGCGTCGACTTGCCGACGTTCGGCCGCCCGAACAAGGCAACAAAGCCTGAGTTGAACGGCCCCGTCTGCGCCGCCTCTGCTGCCCCTGGTTCGGTTTCTGCCGCTTGATCGTTCAACGCACGCTCTCTGGTTCGTGGTCGACCTCGCGAGCGAGGATCTTGACCTTGGTAATTCTGCGGCCCTGCACCCGTTCGACCCGGAGCGTGTAGCCATCGACCTCGCAGGTTTCGGCCTCATGAGGGATCCGACCGAAGATGTCGAAGACGAGGCCTCCGACCGTGTCCCAGTCGCCTTCGGGCAGGGCGAGCCCTGCCAGGCCATTGAGCTCGTCGATGAGGATACGGGCATCGACCTGGAGGCTTCCGTCGCGTTGGCGTTGCACCAGTGGCTCCTCGATGTCGTACTCGTCGACGATTTCGCCGACCAGCTCCTCGATGAGGTCTTCCAGGGTGACGAGCCCGGCGACGCCACCGTACTCATCGACAGCGACCGCCATGTGGAAGCTCTGCTGCTGCATTTCCTTGAGCAGCTCGGCGACCTTCTTCGTCTCGGGCACGAAATGAGCGGGACGCAGGAGCAGCTCGACCCGGTCGCCGGCGCGGCCGTCGAGCTCGGCCCGAATGAGGTCCTTCACGTACAGCAGTCCCGTCACGTCATCGACACTCTCGCCTACGACCGGAACCCGGCTGTAGCCCTCCGCAGAACTGATCTGGAGCGCCTCGGCCACGGTGGATTCGGCCTCGATGGTCGTCATGTCGGTCCTCGGCACCATCACTTCGCGGACCACCGTCGCACCGAACTCGATGACCGACTCGATCAGGTCGCGCTCGTCCTCGTCGATGACCGAGTCCTCGACCGCGGCGTCAGCCATGGCGATGAGCTCCTGGGAGAATGGCCCGCGCGTCAAGCCCTTTCCCGGAGCGATGACATTGGCCAACCGCACCAGCACGCCTGCGATCAGCCGCATCGGGAACGATCCGACGAAGGCCGCAATGAACGGCGCGAGTGCGAGCGCCGCGCGTTCGGCATGCAATGTTCCCAGAATTCGGGGCAGTGCTTCGGTGATCACGAAGACCACGACCAGATTGACCAACATGGCAGCGACCGCTCCGCCAACCGGCAGGCGATCGGCCGAAACGAGCGCGACCACGGAGGCTTCGGCGAGTCGGAGCGTGACGATGGCAAGCCGAAGAGGATCCAGAATCTCGTGGGACCCGTTGAGGAGCTTTGCGACCCGGACGACGCGTTGCTGGGTTTTGGCGGACTCGTTCCGCAGCGACTCGAGTCGGGCCACGCTGGTGAAGGCCAAGGCCGTCTCCCCGGCAACCAGCACCGCGGCGATCAGCAAGGAAACTGCGACAGCCGTCGAGGGCAGAAGGAGGCTGTTCATCTCGTCAGACCGGGCCGGGGTGGGTGAAACCGAGGGGTTCCAAGTAGATCCGTTCGTGGGCCTGCATCTCGGCCAGCTCCAGTTCGTCTGCGTGGTCGAATCCCAAGATGTGCAGCACCCCGTGGATGACCAACAGCGCCATTTCTCCGTCGAAACTGCCGACGTGACCGCCGGCCTGGGCGGCCGCCACCACGGGGCACAGCACCAGATCTCCGAGCAAGCGTTCTTCGGTTTCATCGAACAGCGGGTCGTCGTCGCTGTCGAGGGGGAACGAGAGTACGTCCGTTGGCCCGGCCGTCTCCATGTGTTCCTGGTTCAGTTCGGCCATGGCCTCGGCGTCGACGAGGTGCACGTCGAGCCGACCGGACGTGACCCCTTCGCCTTCGAGCACCGCCAACGCCAGCTCACAGAGCCCGCCCGTATCGAGGTCGATCGGCGGGAGATCGAGCGACGAGCGCCCCTCGGTGCATCCGACCGTGAGATCGCCGCGAGACCGGTGGGCGTCAGCGGTGTCGGCCTGACTCATCTTCGGTCGGGCTCCGGCTGTCTGGAGACCGACTGTCGGGGGTCGGCGTGTCTCGGCTGCGTGTGACGAGCGTAGGCGTCAACGATGTCCTGCACGATGCGATGGCGCACCACGTCCGAGCTGTCCATCTCGATGAACGCCATGCCTTCGATCCCCTCGAGGATCTTCCAGATACCGGTGAGACCCGACCGGCCCCCGGCCACGTCGACCTGGGTCTGATCGCCGGTGATGACGACACGAGAGTTGAACCCGATGCGGGTGAGGAACATCTTCATCTGCTCGGGCGTGGTGTTCTGGGCCTCGTCCAGGATGATGAAGCTGTCGTTCAGGGTTCGGCCGCGCATGAACGCAAGGGGTGCGACCTCGACGGTGGTCTTCTCGAGCATTTTCGCCATGCCCTCGGCGCCGACCATGTCGTGGAGTGCGTCGTACAGCGGACGCAAGTAGGGGTCGACCTTCGACATCAGGTCACCAGGAAGGTATCCCAACCGCTCACCGGCCTCGACGGCCGGCCGGGTCAGCAAGATCCGATCGACTTCCTTCGCCTGCAACGCCTGCACCGCGCACACGACCGCCAGCCAGCTCTTCCCGGTACCGGCAGGGCCGACCCCGAACGTGACGATGTTCTTGCGAATGGCGTCGATGTATCGCTTCTGACCAGCGGTCTTCGGCCGCACCGGCTTGCCCCGCGAGGTGGTGAAAATGCGGTCGGTCAGCACCTCGGACGGGCGCACCGACGCGCCGACCATCTGAATCGAGCGCCTCACCATCGCCGGTTCGAGGCTCTGCCCCTTCTCCAGCACCAACACCAGCTCCCTCAGCACCTGGGCGGCGGCCTCGGCATCGGGACCCTCGAGGGAGATCTCGTTACCCCGAACGTGGATCGACGCGTCGAACGCCTCTTCGACGACACGCAGGTACTCGTCGCGCTGGCCGAGGAGACCCATCATGAGCTGGTTGCTCGGAACCTGAATGTTCACCGGTGTGTTCATGGACCCAACGGAGCCTAGCAACCTCCGGCCCCAGGCGTCGGAACGACCCAACCTCCGGTTCCAGGCGTCGGTATCCGACGCTCCCAGCCGGAGGTTCGAGGGGGGCGACGCTCCCAGCCGGAGGTTCCAGAGGGGCGGGCGGCGAGGTAGCGTTGGCGACTTCCTGATCGTGCGCCCCTGGGCCACCGCTGCTCGTGTCCCGCCGCCCTGACCGGCCGGACTGCACCCCCGCAGGAAACTGGCATGTACCAAGCCAATCGTGTTGCGACCCACGCCGATCCCCCACGCATCGAGAAGTTCGTCCGTGATCCGGTGCTCGCCCGGCACGAGGCTCGATGGTTGGCCGAGGCAATCCATCCGGGAGTCGTTCGCCTGCTGGGCTGGGACCCGGATCGACTCACGATCGACACCGAACTCGTGGCCGGGCCCACCCTCCGGACTGCGGCATTCGGGCCCCACGACGCGGCCGTGGCACTGTCGAGTCTGGCCCGGACGATCGCCGACCTGCACGAACGCGGATTCGTGCACGCCAACCTGTCGCCCGATCACCTTCTGGTCGACCGGTCGACGGTTGACGCCGTGCCGCTGCTCGTCCTGTGTTCCCCGAAGGGCAGATCGCCGAGCGATCGCCTCCGAGAAGAGGGTCGATTCGGCATGCGCGCGGAACTCCGGCAACTCGACTGGATCGGCTTCGAACGTTGCGTGAACTGGCTGATCGACGAGTGGCGACGCCGCTCTGTCGAGGTGCCGCAGGGGTGGCACGAAGTGCTGGAACAGCCGGCGTCGTTCCGACGGGTTGCCTACCGATTGGATCAGTTGGTCCGACCGAAGCGCCGGCGACGCAACGGTTAGCCGTTGCGGGCGTCAGCGGTTGCGGGCGTCAGCCGTTGCGGGAGACGGTGTACGTGAGGCCGAGATCGGCAAGACGGTCGACCGCTCGGTCGAAGTCGACACCGAGGATGCAGGCCAAGGCGCGCAGGTCGTCCTGACGCACGGTGAGTACCCGTCCGTTGAAGTCTTGGCGTTGCACTTGGATCATGCTGAGGTAGCGACCGAGCATTTCGCCTTCGGCCCCCGCGACGGCGTCGAGTTGGGTGAGATCGAGGGTGACGCCGGCTCGACCGGTTTGTTCGGTGAGGTCGACGGTGCCGGGGGTGATTCCGACCATGGTCGCACGGGGCAGCAGCTGATCGACGGGCACGTTGTAGAACTGGGCGAGCCGTTCGAGGCGCGGCACCGAAATGGCTCGCTCACCGCGCTCGTACGCGCCGAGAACCGATGCCTTGAACTCCTGCGACGACGTTGCCTCGACGTCCTGAAGCGACAGTCGCTTCTGGCGCCGGATTGACCGAAGACGCTCCCCTACTCGGCGCCCGTAGGCCGAGACCTCTTCGGAATCTTCGTCGAACATGCGTGCAGTCCTTGCTTCTGTGGTGGGCCTACTGTGGTGGGCCTTGTGTGGTCGGCCTTCGCAGCCCTCAGACGCTTCGAGACGTAACCCTAAGCGTCACGGAGCGCAGCTTCAACCACCCAAGGTGAACGGCTCGGAATTTCTGGCGGCGGCCAGCATCGTCGCGGCGACGACACACGCAGTCTCGGCGCGCAGAATGCCGCCTGGCAGGGATCGAAGGGGAACCTGCGCTCGCTCATCGGGCCCCCACCCTCCCTCGGGACCGATCAAGAGGGTCCGGTCGCCGTCGTGGACAGGTCGCCCTTCCGGGTCGGCCATTGCCGCCTCGGGATGTTCGGCCAGCACGGTTCGGACATCGGTCACCGGGCCGAATGTCGGCAGCCGCACCTGTCGGCTCTGCATTGCGGCCTCCCGAATGGTCTTTTCCCAGCGCTGCTGCTGGCGCCCGGCGCGGTCGTTGTCCCAGCGCACGACGGAACGCTCGGATCGCAGAGGGATCATGTGGTCGACCCCGAGTTCGGTCAGCTTCTGGACGATCCACTCCGGCCGTTGCGCTTTGACCGGGGCGAAGGCAACCGTGATCGGCCACCGTGGGTGCTCAGCATCCACGACCGGACCCGTGGGTTCGACCACTGGCGCCAGCCGGCCGGGGCACCAGCGACCCGCGTCCGTCGCCCACCGAGATGGCTGACCCGTCGCTGAGCCGGAGTGACCGCGAGAGATGGTGGTAGTCCTCGTCACGGAGCACCGGCGAGTTCAGGTCGTCGACGAACACCAGCGGGTGCGCTCGCAGCCAGCGTGCGTTCTCGATCGACCGATCGACCACGGCCTTCGAGGCCTAGGAGAAGGCGGAGCGGATCTTGGAGAACAGTCCACCCTCGTCGGGGCTGCGCACTTCCTCGCCTCGGAGTTCGGCAAGACGTCGCAGCAGGTCGGCCTGTTCCTCGGTCAGGTCTCGAGGAGTGTCGACGACCAACGACACGACGAGGTCGCCGCGTCCTCGTCCGCGGAGTCGCGGGATGCCGCGATCGCGCACGGTGATCACCGACCCGGTCTGCGCCCCTTGGGGCACATCGATCTCGGTTCGCCCGTCAAGGGTGTCGAACCCGATGGTGGCGCCGAGCGCGGCCTGGGCGAAGGTGATGTGAAGGTTCGGCGAGGAGGTGGTCGCCTTCACGCCGGAAGACCGGATGCGCCCGAACCCGAACCTCCACGTACAAATCGCCGGCGGCGCCGCCGCGGGGGCCTACTGCGCCGCGACCGCTGAGTCGAAGCGTGGTTCCGTGGGCCACCCCGGCCGGGATGTCGACCGTGTAGGACCGATCCTCGACCCTGCGCCCTTCGCCGTGGCAATCGCCGCACGGCTTGGAGATGGTTTTGCCTTCACCGCCGCAGCGCGGGCAGATCGAGGTGGTGACCATCTGACCGAGGATCGATTGGCGAACCTGTCGGATCTGGCCGCTGCCGCTGCACTGCAGGCAGGTGGCGGTCTCCGAATCGGGCGCAGCACCCGTCGCGTCGCAGGTGTCGCAGCTGACCGCGGTTCGGACCGACACTTCCTTGGCGACACCTTTGACCGTGTCGACCAGGTCGAGTTCGGCCACGACCTCGAGGTCGACGCCCCGGTTGGACGCCGCCCGATTGCCGCCGCCTCCCATGTTGAAGAACGCGTCGAAGAGATCACCGAGCCCTCCGCCGCCGAACGGATCACCCATGGTCGGCCCATCGGCAGAGCCGTACTGGTCGTAACGGGCACGCTTCTGTTGATCACTGAGCACTTCGTACGCCTCGGCGACCTGCTTGAACTCGGCCTCCGCCGCCGGGTTGTCAGGGTTGGCATCGGGGTGCAGCTCACGAGCGCGCTTACGGTAAGCCTTCTTGATTTCATCCGGGCTGGCGGCTCGGCTCACGCCCAGCAGGTCGTAGAAGTCAGCCACGGGGGCACCGGGTCCTTCCTTGGTCGAGGTTCGTCCTCGTGAGGGTAAAGGCCATCACCGCGCTTGGCTCAGGACTGGCCATCAGTAAGTCGCTGACCCAGCTGACGACTCACCGCTGCGACCGCGGCCATGGCTTGGGGGTAGTGCATTCGTGTCGGGCCGAGCACGGCAATGGTGCCGGCCCGTTCGCCTTCGATTTCGTAGGGTGCAACCACGACGCTGCATTCCTCCAGTCGGTCCTCGCCCGTCTCGGTTCCGATGGCGACGGTGAGGCCTCGGTCGAGCACGTCGGTCAACACGTTCACGACGACCAATTGCTGCTCGAGGATCGACAGGACCCGCCGAACACTCTCGACGGCCTCGAAGGAATCGGCCACCCTCGAAGCGCCATCGACATACACACGATCGGGTTCGCGGGAACCGTTGAGCACCAGGAGCACGCGGCGAGCCAGATCGTCGCGAGCGGGCACGCCGGTCGGGGCGGCAGTGCCTCCGTCGCCGGGTTGGCGACCTTCGACCACCGGCGCAACAACGGCGCGCACCGCGGCCACCTCGTGTTCGTCGATGTCGGAGCCGAGCTCGATGGTGTGCTTGTGGACCACGCCATTGCTGAGCACGACGACCACGAGCACCACCCGGTTCGTCAGCGGCACCAACTGGAGGGACCGGACTGCTGCGCCCTCGGCCGAATGATCGACCACCACTGCGGCATAGTCGGTGAGTCGGCGTGAGGAGCGACGCCGAGTCACGCATCAGGTGCTCGAGCTCACCCTTCATGTGACGGAAGAAGGCGCGAACCTCTTGCGGTTCGGGAAGTCGGTTGGCCGAACGTCCGACGGAGTCGACGAAGTAGCGATACCCCTTCTCGGTCGGGACCCGTCCGGCTGAGGTGTGCGGCTGCACGAGATAGCCGTCGGCCTCCAGCGCCGCCATCTCGTTGCGCACCGTTGCGGGCGAGACCTTCACCGCAGACGCCGCAGCGATCGCACCCGAGCCGACCGGCTGAGCAGTCTCGATGTACTCCTCGATGACCGCGGTGAGGATGGCGGCTTTGCGGTCGTCGAGACGTCGATCGTCCACACTCAGCTCGCGCTTGGGTTCACGGAGCCGGAGGTCTTCGGATTTGCGGTCGTCGGGCATGCGCTACTACCGGCTCCTTGTCGAGGGCCCAGTTTAGTCGTCGAGCCGGAGGGCCCGGATGAAGGTGTCGGGCGGGATCTCGACCCGCCCGATGCTCTTCATCTTCTTCTTGCCTTCCTTCTGCTTCTTCAACAGCTTGTTCTTACGGGTCACGTCACCGCCGTAGAGCTTGGCCGTGACGTCCTTGCGGAAGGCCTTGACGGTCTCTCGCGCAATGATTCGGCCGCCGATGGCAGCCTGGATCGGCACTTCGAACTGCTGGCGAGGAATGATCTCCTTGAGCTTCTCGGCCGTGCGTCGACCGTATTCATAGGAGCTGTCACGGTGCACGATCGTGGAGAACGCGTCGACCTGCTCCCCGTTGAACAGGATGTCGACTCGAACGAGGTCGCCCGGCTCGTAGGCGATCGGTTCGTAATCGAGGCTTGCGTATCCCTGGCTGCGGCTTTTCAACTGGTCGAAGAAGTCGATGACGACCTCGGCCAGTGGCAGGTGGTACACGAGCTCGAGGCGTTCGGTCGACAGGTACTCCATGCGTTGCAGCCGACCGCGGCGGCTCTGACACAGCTCCATCAGCGTGCCCGTGTAGGCCTTCGGCGTGATCATCGACGCCTTCAGGTAGGGCTCTTCGATGCGGGTCCAGTCGCCGGAGGGCGGCAGGTCGGAAGGGTTGTCGAGGACGAGTTCCGCTCCGGTGTTGAGGGTGATGCGGTACTTCACCGAAGGAGAGGTGGCAATGAGGTTGAGATCGAATTCGCGTTCGAGGCGCTCGCGCACGATCTCCATGTGCAACAAGCCGAGAAACCCGCAACGAAAGCCGAACCCGAGTGCGGTGGACGTCTCGGGTTCGAAGGTGAAACTGCCATCGTCGAGCTGAAGTTTGTCGAGCGCGTCCCGGAAGCCTTCGTAGTCATCGCCATCGACGGGATACAGCCCGGCGAACACCATCGGCTGGGGCTCCCGGTAACCGGCGAGGGCCAGCTCCGCCGGCCGGGCGGCGTCGGTGATGGTTTCGCCCGAGCGGGCTTCCCGGACGTCTTTGATGCCGGCCACCAGGTAGCCGACGTCCCCGGGACCCAGCTGGTCGACGGGAAAGTTGGCCGGCGTGCGGACGCCGATCTCTTCCGCAAGGTGCGTGATTCCGGCCTGCATGAAACGCAGCCGAGCGCCCGAGCGCATCACGCCGTTCATGACGCGAAGGCTGGACACCACGCCGCGATAGGTATCGAAGTGGGAGTCGAAGATGAGCGCCTGCAGCGGCGCATCGGGGTCGCCGGACGGTGCCGGGATACGTTCGAGCACGGCGTCGAGGAGCTCGGGCACGCCCTCACCGGTCTTGGCCGAGATGCGCAGGACGTCCTCGGCCGGGATGGCCAGGACGTGCTCGATCTCCTCGGCGTAACGATCAGGGTCTGCGGCAGGGAGGTCGATCTTGTTGAGGGCGGCGACGATCTCGAGGTTGTTGTCGAGTGCCAAGTACATGTTGGCCAGCGTCTGGGCCTCGATGCCCTGGGCCGCGTCGACCACCAGGACCACACCTTCGCAGGCGGCAAGCGAGCGACTCACCTCGTACCCGAAGTCGACGTGACCGGGCGTGTCGATGATGTTGATCCGGTGACCCTTGTAGTTGAGGGTGACACTTTGCAGCTTGATGGTGATGCCGCGTTCACGCTCGATGTCCATCGAGTCGAGGTACTGGGCGCGCATGTCGCGCGCCTCGACCGCGCCGCAGAGCTCGAGCATGCGGTCCGCCAACGTGGACTTGCCGTGGTCGATGTGGGCGATGATGGCGATGTTTCGGATCTTGCTGATGTCGCGCGCGTTGGAGCGACTGAAGGTTGATTGATCACGAGCCATGTCCGGACTGAATCTACCAGCAACATCTCCGGGCAAGAGTCGGGGGCGGTTGGGCCGGAGGCCTCAGCGGGCTATCCTCTAGCGGTCCGCGTTCACGCAAGAGGTTTTCTGTGGCCAACATCAAGAGCCAGATCAAGCGCAACGAGCAGAACGAGAAGCGACGTCTGCGTAATCGCAGTGTCCGCGCCGAGCTGCGCACTCGCGTCAAGTCGGCTGAGGCTGCTGCCGGAGGCGAGAACGAGGGCGAGGCCCTTCGCCTCGCCATCAAGCGCATCGACATGGCGGCCGCCAAGGGCGTCATTCACAAGAACTCGGCCGCTCGCCGCAAGAGCCGCCTCACCGCCCGCATTCGTGCGGCGGGCTCCACCGAGAGCTGACCCCCTTCCGCGGTCATCTGCCCATTCGGGCCAGGCGGGCAATCAGCACTTCCATGACCGCTTCGGGCTCGACGGCACTCGCCCCGCGGAGTGCAAGGTCGGCCTCGGCGAGTAGCAGCATCGACTGACGAACCCGGTCTGAGCCCAAGCGACGGCTCAGGGTGAGTGCCTTCTTGGCAGGAAAGGTCGAGCCCTTGATGCCCAACAGCTCGGCTGCGCCGCGTTCGTCGGACACCGGAGCGCCGTCGAGGGCCAGAGCCCGCTGGTAGTGACCGTGCAGCGTGGCCAGCACCTGGAGCGGGTGGCGGTCGCCACCGCTCATCATGCGGTGGAGCCGGTTCAGTGCGACAGCGATGTCACCGTTGTCGAGAGCATCGGTGAGTTCCCAGGGTGGAACATCGGCCGCCTCACCGAGGAACGGCTCGACGTCTGAGGCAGTGAGTGGCGCGCCAGCGCCGAACGTGCTGACCAACGCCTCGACGATCGGCCTCAGACGGCCGACGTCGTCGCCCAACCGGTCAGCGATCAATGCCCGAGCCGAACCATCGAGCCGGACCGACGCCTCGGCGATCTGGCGATCGAGGAGCGCCTTGCGGCCTTTACCCGACGGGCTGGCGTCGATCTCGGTTCCTCCGCGTTTGGCGATCGCCTCCTTGAGGCTCTTCGGCATCGCACCGAGGCGGGTCGAGTTCGCCCCCTTCTCCCACACGAGCACCAAGTCGGTCGAGTCGAGCGGGTCCTCGAGCCACCGGACCAGAGGGACGACCTGCTCGCCTTTGGTGAACAGCCCGAGATGTCGTCCCACAACGATGCGTTTCTCGGTCAGGAACGGCGGGGTGTGTGCAGCGTTGACGAGCGGCGCCAGGTCGGGCTCGCCACCGTCTCGGGAGTAGTGCTCCTCCCCCACTTCCTCGACCATGAGAGAACGGTCGCCGTCGCCGAGCAGCTGACGCACTGCGTCCTGAACCGCTTGGGACACCAACGTGATGTCGTCACCTTTGATCATCAGTACGCTGCCCACCTCCCGAACCTACTGCCCGGATGCTCGAAGTCGACGGCCATCGTGTTCGATCCGCAGCTCGCCGGTCGCCACGCCGATCGTGGCCGGTGACAGCAGTGCCACAGCGCCCCGAATGACGTGGTCCGGTGGCGCCAACGTCAACCCGGGACGGAGCAGTTCGATGGTGTCCAACGCCAGCGGTCGTGCAACTCGGTCGCCCCGTTCCAGTACGAGGACATCGACGGAGCGCACCCCCGATGCCAACAGCTCCTCGAGGAGCCGCCGATCGGCCGAGGCGGTCACCACCAGCACCGACGGCCTGCCATCCGCGGCGGGCCAGAACACTGCGCCCGACTCGAGCATGACCGGCTCGGCCGGCGCCACCGCCAACGTGCTCCAACCAAGGAGACCGAACGAGATGCCCACCCCGACTCGCCGACGCAGACCTGCCGGTTGCGTCCACAAGAGCAGGAGCAGCGCGACCGTTGTGGCCAAGGCCGACCAGGTGATGACCGGGGCAGGCACTCGGGCGGCCCAAGCAGCGGTGCCGTCGACCCACGACACGAGCCAACCTGCCGGCCGTTGCATCTGCCGAGCGATCGATTCGGCCCCGAGCCACCGGGCACAACCACCGGCCAGCAACCCGACCGACATCCCCCACGTCATGACCAACCCGGCCGCCCACCCGGCGAGCACATTGGCCGGAACCGTGACGAGGGAAACCGGACCGAACGACAACAGCAGCAATGGCAGCACCGCGACCTGCGCGGCGATGGTCGTTCCCGTCGCCTCGGCCAGCCATCGTGGTCCGCGTAGTCGTCGGATGACGCTGGGTCCGAGCAACAGAATTCCCAGGCTGGCGGCAACGGAGAGCCGGAACCCGAGGGCGTCGACGAGGAACGGATCGACCAGCACCAGTCCCGATACCGCAAGCGCCAGCGTCTGAAGCCCGGTGGAGCGACGGCCGAACGCCACCGCCCAAGCGGCGACGCCGGCGGTGAACGTGGCTCGGAGCACCGACGGCTCCAGCCTGGTCGCGACTGCGAACAAGGCCAGCACCGTCCCGACACCGACCAGTCGGCCCACCAGCCCGAACCGCCGAAGCGCCGGGGTGGCGACCATCAGCACGAACGCGACATTCTGACCCGATACCGCCAGGAGATGCGAAAGTCCGGAGGCGCGGAACCGCGCCTGTTGTCCGATCGACTGGTCCCGATCGTCGCCAATCACCAGCCCCCGATAGAGCGCGGCCTGCTCGGGCCCGAACCCCCGACCCGCGGCTTGCACCAGTGAACGGACGGTGTTCGACGGGGCCATCCACCACGGCACCTCGCCGACGATCCGGGCGGTTTCGATGTTCAGCGTCCCGACGAGATGTCGTGAACGGGCCCACGGTGTGGGTTCGAAACGCTGCAGCCGACCGGCGACGAAGAGCTCCTCGCCGGCAGTCCAATGCTCGGCATCCCACGAGAGCGGCGGTGAAAGCACGATCCGGACCCGTGTTCCGTCATCGAGCCGAAACTCGGCTTGAGCGCCGATTCCGTAGGGCAAAGGGTCGGTGGCCAGACGGCCACGGCCCTCGACCGGACCGGGGGCCAAGGGCCGGTAGCTCCGCTGAGCGTTCGCACCCAACGACAGAGCGGCGAGGAGGCCGGCCAGCAGCAGCCAGCCGCGGTCGGCCCGCCAAGATCGCTGCGGCCGCCACACCGACACCGGCCGACAGCGTCGGCACGAGCGAGACGAAACCGCTCTGGCTGCGCTCGAACACCGCCCCGGCCCACGCGCCGACCCAGATTCCCAACGCGAGCATTGCGGCCTGCGACTCGTTCATCGGACGATGACCGAGTCGGCCAGCGCCGCCAGTTTCGCCGGCCCGATACCGGGGACGTCCAGCAGCCCGTCGACCGAGGTGAAGGGTCCGTTGTCGTCGCGGAAGGCAATGATCGCGGCGGCCGTCGAGGGCCCGACACCCGGCAGCGTGTCCAGCTCGTCTGCCGTGGCGCGATTCAGATCGATCGGCCCGGCCGTTCCGGCCGCTCCGCTTCCACCGCCCCCGAGCGACGGGAGTGGTGCCAGCACCTCGCCCTCGGCCGGAACTCTGACCTGCGCTCCGTCCATCAGCAAGGCAGCCAGGTTGAGCTGGTCCGGGTCGGCATCGGCCGTGAACCCGCCCGCCGCAAGGATGGCGTCCGTGACCCGACTGTGGTCGTCGAGAACGTACACGCCAGGGGTCACCACCGCTCCGGCCACGTGGACGACCACCGGCACCGGCCCGCCCGTCGTCGTGGTGATCGACACCACGCTGACCTGGGGAATCAGGTCCACAGTGGGCGGCGGTGCCGGGCCTCGTCCCAGCCACCATCCAACGCCGGCTATGGCAACGGCGAGGACGACAGCTGCGGCCGCCGCCACGGGGCGCGACCGCCAACGATCCATCGCCAGCGCCCACTCGTCGACTCGCTCGGCCAGACCGACGGGCTTGCCGCGCAATCCATCAGACACATGGTGCTCCGGTCCCTGCAACCACCGGAGGCGCGTCAGCGCGGACGCTGCGCTCAGTCCGGCGGACGTTCGATTCAGGGGGAAGGCATCGCCGTCGACGCTGGTTGGAAGCGCCGCGAGTTCGGGAGCAGCAGGTTTGCAGCCCTAGAAGAGCCGGTTGGACAATCGTTTCCGCCACTCGGCGGTGTTCGGATGGTCAGCGCCGAGCACGGCCAGGAGATCGAGGAACTCTTGACGGGCGTCGTCGTCGCCTTTCACCTGGTCGAGCAACCTTTCGAGACGGGTTTCGATGTCGGCGTTCTGCGAGTCGGCCGCGGTGAGTCCTGTTCGGGCCAGCGCGGCCAGGACGCGGGCGTCGTCGGTCTCGGGAATGCGAGCCAAGAGGTCGAGGGCCGCTTGGTGTTGGCCGGCGTCGATCTTGATCTGGGCCAGGGCCTTGACGGCACCGGGGTGCCCGGGGTCAATGTCGAGCACTGCGAGGAGGGAGGCTTCGTCGCCCTTCTCGAGCAGCTCCGAGATCGCCGACTCGGTCGGGCTCGGCAGGAGCCCGCTGATGAATTGGCGGACCGCCGCCTCGGGCTGAGCACCGAGGAAATGGTCGACGACCTGGGAGTCCTTCAGCGCGTACACGGCGGGGATGGACTGGACCCGGAAGGCCGCCGACGCTTGGGGGTTCTCGTCGACGTTGATCTTGACCAAGGTGACCTGCGGCTCGGCGTGCCCTTCGTTCGCCTGAGCCACTGCGGCTTCGATGATGGGGCCGAGCGTGCGACACGGCCCGCACCAGGGCGCCCACAGATCGACCACTACGGGCATCGAGGCCGAACGCTGAATGACCTCGGCTTCGAAGGTTTCGTCGGTTACGTCCAGAATCACGTTCTCAGGTTAGACATCCCTGGGCTCCAACTGGTCACGCGGCGTGTTTGATTTGTCGATGCGCGACGCCAACGCCGGTCGGGTTCAACGGCGTGTTGAAGTTCAGCCTGACGACGGGCGAAAGGGTGCCGAGCTGGCTGGCCGCGCTGCGGGTGCGCCAGTAGGTTCCACTGACGGACACACGGGCGCACACACGGGGCGCACAGCGACTGAGCGAAAGGGACGCAGATGAAAGTTGACGGAGGATTTGGGGTCGGAGGCTCGGGCCTTGCCAAGGCCGGCACCGCGGCAAAGGAACAGGAAGCGGCCGGCTACAGCGGGTTCTGGACGGCCGAGACATCGCACGACCCCTTCCTGCCCTTGCTGCTGGCGGCCGAGCACACCGAGACCATCGAGCTGGGAACGTCCATCGCCGTCGCGTTCGCCCGCAACCCGATGACCTTGGCCAACACCGGTTGGGACCTGCAAGAGTTCTCCAAGGGGCGCTTCATTCTCGGCCTCGGCTCCCAGATCAAGCCGCACATCACCAAGCGCTTCTCCATGGAATGGTCGAAGCCGGCAGCTCGGATGCGGGAAATGGTGCTGGCGATCCGGGCCATCTGGGCATCGTGGGAGACCGGCGACAAGCTCGATTTCCGCGGCGATTTCTACACGCACACGCTCATGACCCCGTTCTTCGATCCCGGCCCCAACCCCTACGGCAACGCCCGGATCTTCCTCGCCGGCGTCGGCGAGCTCATGACCGAGGTGGCCGGTGAGGTGTGCGACGGCTTCCTGTGCCACGGCTTCACCACCGAGCGCTACCTGCGAGAGGTGACCATCCCGGCGTTGGACCGGGGCCGGGCCAAAGCCGGCAAGGCGCCCCTCGCCGAATCGGACGACTTCGAGATCGTCGGACCATCGTTCGTCGTCACCGGCAATACCGACACCGATCTCGTGAAAGCGGCCCAAGGCACCCGCCAACAGATCTCGTTCTACGGCTCGACGCCCGCCTATCGCCCCGTGCTCGAGCTGCACGGCTGGGGCGGGCTGCAGGACGAGTTGAACGCCATGTCCAAGCAGGGCAAGTGGACCGAGATGGCCGAAGTCATCGACGACGAGGTCCTCAACACCTTCGCCGTCGTCGGCGCGCCCGAGTCCATCGGCCCCGAGCTGCGGGCCCGCTACGGCGACGTCATCCAGCGCATCAGCTTCTACGCCCCCTATCAGTCCGAGCCCGAGCGCTGGCGCAAGGTCTTCGAAGACCTCAAAGGCTGACCCCAACCCCACCTTCTGCAAGCCCCAACCCCCGCACCCTCGTTCTGCAAGCCGCTCGCCCCCTTCCAGGGGGCCTCGGGCTTGCAGAACGGAGCTGAGGGCCGACCAGCTTGCAGAACGGCAAGGACGAAGCCCGGAGCTCTCGTTCTCCGATCCTGGCAATGGCTGCTTGAACCGTGGCTATTCGGTGGCGGGGGTGAGCGTCTCGTCGAGGTACTGCTGTTTGCACAGTGCCCGTTGGAGTTTGCCGGAGCTGGTCTTGGGCAGACTGCCGGGGCGGACGAGCCGGATCTCGCGGCAGGGAACACCAACCGCTTCGACGACCGCGTGAGAGATCTCGTCGAGCACGGTCATCTCATCGGCGCCTTTGGCCTCGGCCACCACGACAATGGCCTCCTTCCCCTGGCGGCCAGGGATGCCGAACGCAATCACGTTGCCGGCGCGGATGCCTTGTATCTCGCCGACCGCACGTTCGATGTCCTGCGGGTAGACGTTGCGGCCGCCGACGATGATGAGGTCCTTGATGCGGCCACACATCACCATTTGACCGTCGATCAGGTAGGCGAGGTCGCCGGTGTGGAGCCACTCGCCATCGAAGAGTTCGACATTGGCGTCGGGCCGTTTGTAGTAGCCGGGGGTGACCGAGGTGCCTCGAATCTGAAGTTCGCCGACTGCTCGTTCGGGTTGGGTGTCGCCCGACGCGGGGTCGATGATGCGGAACTCGAGTCCGGGGACGGCGCGGCCGAGCACGACGAGCTCACGGGCCACCGGGTCGTCGGCGGATACCGGGGCCGCCACATGGTCACGTTCGAGTCGCCCGCCGTCGACGATGTCAACCGTCAAGCCGGTCAGCGGCTTGGGGAACGAGCCCGCGATTGCGACCTCGGCCATACCGAACGCGGGAAAGACCGCACCCGGTCGCATGCCGTGCCGTTCGCCGGCGGCGATGAAGTCGCGCACCGAATCGGGGTCGACGGGTTCGGCCCCATTGAGTGCGATGCGCAGTTTCGAGAGGTCGAGCGTCGTTTTCGAACGCCGCAACGCCCGCGAGGCAAGGACGTAGCTGAAGTTCGGTCCGGCGGTGGCGGTTCCTCCGTAGGTCGAAATCCATTCCATCCAGCGGCCCGGGGAGGCCAGGAAGTCCTGGGGTGCTCCGAGGACGAGGTCGATGCCGGCCGACATGGGCAGGATGAGAAAGCCCACGAGCCCCATGTCGTGGTAGAGCGGGAGCCACGACACCATCACATCGGTCTCGGGGTCGACCTCGGCGGCTTCGAGGATCGCGTCGAGGTTCGCCGCCACCATATGGCTGGGCAGCATCACGCCCTTGGGTTCCGACGTTGACCCCGACGTGAACTGGAGGACGAACAGGTCGTCTTCGTCGTAGTCCGGGCGCAGGAAATCGGAGGCTCCAGCCTCGCCGTTCACGAGGTCCGCCAGGGTGTAGATGGGCGGATCGTCGGGCGACGGCTCGATGAACGGCGCGAGATCGTTGTCGACGACAACGATGCGGCAGTCGGCCCGCTGGATGCGAGCCTTGGTGTCGCGAGTGAACTCTTCGATCGACGCGAGGCGCATCGGCAGCGGCATGACGACGAGCGTCGCCCCGCACAGCCACACAGCCTGCACCGCCGTCACGAAGTCGGGAGTGGTGGGGCCGAGGAGGGCGACATGGTCGCCGTGCTCGATGCCCAGGCGCTGGAGGTTCGCTGCCATGCGCTTGGCCTCACCGTGCAGGTCGGCCCACGTCTTGGTCACCGGGTGGTCGCCGGTCACGAACGTAACGGTGCCCGTCCCCTTCGCCGCCTGCTCGATCCTGCTGACAACGCTGCGCACCTGCGGTTCCTCCCCATCGGCTGCACGACAGGTTAGGGGCCTCACGCGACTCTCGCGCCGAGATCGCTTCGGCGGGGTTCCGGCGATCTCGCCCGAAGCCCGCCGGCGACACGTTTCTTCCTCGAACGCCAACGCCTGGCGACTTCGGAACTCGGCGATCGAAGCCGCTTCGGCTTCGAGCCGGGCGGTGTAGTCGGGCAACCAGAACACCGTGTCCTCCATCGCGATCTCGAGTCGACCGGCTTTCGCCTCGGAACGCAGGTCGGTCAACTGCGCCGCGCTGACGGGGTGAAAGCGGATCTGGTCGAACGTCCGCAGCGAATGCGGGCCTTCGGTGACCGCCAGCGTCCAATCGTTGCGGATTTCGGGCCAGGCCGACGGCGGGAGAGTCGATGGTGTGTGACCGCGGCCGGCCTCGGCCGCTGGCATCCCCACGAACTCCGGCACTCGACCGCGTCCATCCTGTCCGCAGCCGGCGTGCCGCTCGAACGAATCGCCGACGTCCTCGGCCGCAGCGGTACTGGAAACGGCCCTGGTCTATCGACACGTGGTCTCGCCAACGATCGATGGCGCCATGGCAATGGGCGACGCGCTCTGCTGAGGCCACCCGCCAACTGGCACCAGTAACCGAGATGCCCAGAGACGCCCTATCGACTATCCCTGAACGGCGCATCAAGGGCGCGGTTATGCGGGTGATCGGCCGGTCGTTATGGCACGACGCGGCGACACACATGTCGCCGGGAGTGTGCGGGGCTGTAGCCGAGGTTGGCTGCGATCACGGCCATTGCTGTGCCCCTCGGCGAGTTGTTCGGGTACGCGGAGCTCGCTCGCCGTCAGGTTCGGAAACGCGTCGCTCGGTTCGCCCGCCCTCGGCTGGACGCGACGGCTTCTGCGATACGTGGGGCGGCAGCGGCGCCGTAGATGACTCCGCCGCTGTCGGCGAGATGAATCTCCAATTACGGTGACGGAATGGACGCCGTGATGATCGAACTGCTTACCCGGGCTGCGCACTCCGCTGAGGCGGTCCTCGCGCGACTCGACCCGCCGGATCACGACCGGCCGAGCCCGTGTCCAGAGATGACTGTCGCACAGGTCGCTGCGCACCTGATCGGTGGGGTGCGGGGCTTCGCCGAAGTGGGCGAGGGAGGCGAACTCCGTTTCGACGCAGACTTCGAGCCCGACCTCGACCATGAGCCCGTCGCCGATGCCTACCGCTCCGCTATCGACCGGCTCCTCGCCGCGTTCACCGAGCCCGGCCGAATCGACTCGACCTACGCCATGCCGTGGGGACCGACGACCGGAGTCCAGCTCCTCGGGTTCGAGCTCATTGAGACCGTCGTTCACAGCTGGGACGTCGCTCGTGGTCTCGGCGTTGAGTTGCAGGTTGACGACGACGTGGTCCGTGCAACGTTGGCCGGTGCCCGGCTATGGGTTGACGACTCGGTCCGTGTGCCTGGGATGTTCGGGCCCGCGGTCCCCGTCAGCAAGGTGCCGCCGCTGGATGAGCTTGTCGCGTTTCTCGGTCGCGACCCGGGTTGGCCTGGATGAGACGGAACGCAGCAGGCGCGGTAGCGATGCTCTACCAGGGGATGCAGACCAACGGGCAGCGCCGACGTGCCGGTCAGCGGCAAGCGCGAACGTCCTAGTCCGGGCGTTCTGGGACACAGTCGGAGGTGGTCTGTTCGGGCGAGCGTCGCGGCGAGAACGCCCGCGAGGGCATTCTGCGCGGCAGAGCGTCGAGAGGATGCACGTTACGTGCGGCGCTTCGTCATGGCGTCCGCGGCAACGCCCAGAGTTGCACCGATTCCAACTCCAATTGCGATGCCGGGTCCGCCGCCGACAAGAACACCGACCGTTGCGCCAAGTCCGGAACCGACCGAGATGAATATTGCTAGCCGATTTGAGCTTTTCTGCGTATCAGTCACACGTCACCTCGCGCATCACTCGATGCCTTCCCTCTTCAGCTGAGCTGTGCGAGCGCCATCTCGCCAGAGGCGAAAGACCTGGAGCGCTATTCGGCAATCCGCCGAGATTTCGACCACCCACCGCCGAACCCCTCCACAGTCACATCGCCCCTCTTGGGTCCGGCGTTGGGGGGCAGCCACGCGGGCCCAACTCGCCGAGCCCCGGTTCCGGGTGAATCTTGCGCGGCTATCTCGACGTGGTGCCTCCCAGTTCGTCTGGGGTGGGCGATTCTGCGGAATTGGACTGCCCTGGAAGTGTCGGTCGGGGGCGCACGCGATAACACCGATCGATAGTCCGCCCCGCATGCAGGATGGACCCGCACAATCAGGCCCTTACCGAATGGCCCATAACGATCAGGCGTCGAGCCAGCCCCGCGTCCCTGATCGCCAGCACCGTGATGCAGAGGTGGGGCCAGTCAGTTGCCATCCGTTCGAGGTGCGAACCCGAGCCGGGCAGACAGACAACGGGTGGTCGGATCCCTCCGTACCAACCGCGCAGCGCCCTCAGCTCGTCTCCTGCAGCCGGTACTGCGACACGAGTCTGGGGCCACAGGCGTTCGACGCAACCTCGTCGCCATGGAGCACGTCCGGATCGAAATCGACACCGATCGGCCACGACAACGTCCCGGCAATCGGATCGACCAACGCAGTCGGGAACAGCGTGTCGTCATCGATGGCGGCCAACACACCAGGCATCGCGTCGGCGAAGTCGAGTTCACGCACGAGGCCATCGGTGAACACCAACCGCAATAGACGGTCACCCAGGTGTTCGACACTGACGACTCTCGCAGGGCGGTGCATGAAGGCAAGGCTACTGGAGCGGCTCGATGGCCGACAGGGCGGACGGTTCCTGACGAGCGCCTCGTGCTCAGCGTAAATGGCATGGAAGTGCGGTGGGTTGTGGTCGCCGAAGTACATGTAGATCGCAAGCCCGTAGAACTCGCTCAGGCGTGGCACTCCGACACCCTAGAGCGGGACCCTGACAGCACCAGCCGCTCCTGAACAGGCGACCGTCACCGAAAGCAGAAGGCAGAAGAGACCGCTCGCCCCCGAACGCCGGCGGTTCGGGTAGCCGCTCCTGCCAGCCGGAGCGATTCGCTCAAACGCGTCCAGTGGTGATGCCCTGCAAACGCTGCACCAGGCACTGCACCACCGACTGCACCGGGGGCTTTCGTGTCGCGCTGGGTGGCCTCGGACCGCCTTCCTGTATCGGGCTCACCGATCGCAGGAGGCGCCATGACCCAACGTTCGACCTATACCGTTTCCGAAGCCGCCAATATCCTCGGCATTACCCCAAGCACCGCATACGACTGCGTGCGGCGGGGTGAGCCCCCCGCACTCTGGTTCGGGCGACCGATCGTGATCACCCGACACAGCCTCGAAGCCATCATCGGCCCGCTCGACGGCACCGAACCCGTCGAGCATCCGGCATGACCCCAAACCCATCGCCCCGATCACAGCCGATCGGCGTAACTCACCCCGTAACTCACTCGACCCGACCGTGACCCGAAAAGCAGGAAGCCCAGGTCGTTGACCTGGGCTTCTCCTGTGGAGCTAAGGAGAATTGAACTCCTGACCTCTTCCATGCCATGGAAGCGCTCTACCAACTGAGCTATAGCCCCGTGTTCGGGAGCACGATGCTAGCAACGAGCATTTCGAGTTCCGCAAATCCTGCCGAGATTCTCACACCCGGCAACCCGGGGTGTTGCGGACGAATCAACGCACGAGTCGGGGCACGTCTTTCCAGAGTCGTTCGAGCTCGTAGTACGACCGGGCCTGGTGGTCGAAGACATGCACGATGATCGCGCCGTAGTCCATCAGCACCCACGTCAGAGAGTCGCGGCCTTCGATCCGGATGGGGCGGAGATCGTGGTGAACGAACAGCCACTCCTCGATGTTGTCGACGATGGCTTTCACCTGGCGTCCGTTGGCGCCTGAGGTGACCACGAACCAGTCGGCGATGCCGAGCACGTCACCCACATAGAAGCCGACCCCGTCCTGGCCCAGCTTGTCTTCCGCGGCATCGATTGCGGTGCCGACGACCTCGCGGAGGAACTCGTCGAGAGGCTGTTCGTCTGCTGTCATCTGGGGCTTTGGTGCTTCGGCGGTACTCAGTGAACTGTTCCTGTCTCAAGGGCCTTCAAGCTCACCACCAAGGATCAGCGTGATGATGCCTTCGACGTTGTCGTCGGACTCGTCACCGATCAGGGTATCGGCCCCGATGGCTTCAGCCAGTTCGTCGATTCGAGGGTCCTCGAGACCGGGTGGCACGATGAGCACCGATTTGCCGGCCGCGGCCGGGGAATCGTCGACGTCCGACGTGTCGTCGACCGCGACGTTGCCCACTTCGACGACCTCGACTCCGAGTCGAGCGACGACGGTCGACGCAAGGTAGACATCGACCTCTTGCGGGGCGCCGAGCACTCGCACGCGAAGGCGATCCCCGGGGGTCGAGCCGGCAGGGAACGGCACCAACTCACGGATGAGCGCCTCGGCCGCGTCGTCATCGACCTCAACGGGATCGTCGGAGATCGGAAGGAGCTCCACCCGAAAAGTGCCCGCGCCAACGACCGTGAGCAGCTCGGACAGGGGTCCTTCACCGGTCGGCGGGGACTCGAGCAGCGCCTGCCACACCAGACTGCGCCGGAAAAGCGAGAACCTTGGGTCATCGGGATCCGAACCTGCCACCGCGTCCTCCCGGCGCGCCGCCGCCAGATACTCGCCGATGGATGCGTCGTCGAGCTCGAGCTCTCCGACATCGAACTCCTCGCCCCCAGTTCCGGCCAGCGGGTCAGGGTTCTGGATCTCGACCGTCTCGCCGGCCAGCGTGTCCGACCACATTGCCGCATCGACTTCGAGATGTGACGGAATTCGCAGCTTGAGTGCCGAGGCCAACGCTTCGACGGCCGCGACCGGCTCCCGCTCGTTCAACGCGGTGCCGGCGACCTCCAGCTCACCGGGAACCACCACGATGGCGCCCCCCGCTTCGGCCTCGCCCGGACGGGCGATGATCACGATGCCCGAGACGTCCCCATCGTCCATCTCGACCACGGCCACGACGGGGCTCGCGTCGACCAGGGCCCGGTACCCAGGGTCCTCTGGGCCAGGTTCAGAAAGGAACGTGCCCGCCCGGCTGTCGAGCAATGTTTGAACTCCGACGTAACCGAGCATAGGTACAGCGACGAATGCGAGAAGCTCCAGCATGACGAAGACCAGGTTGATTGCGGGCCGCTCTGGCTCCAGGTTGGTAACGGGCCGAATCACTCGGGCGAAGAGTAGAAGACGTCGGGAGCGTCCGGGCTGATGGCTCATGTTCTTCGGCAAGACGCCGACACTCCTCTGTTCCGATGCAAATTTTTTGCGTCAGAGGGCCAGTCAACAGCGGTGAAAAGGAAGAAAGCGAGCCAGAATAGCCATTTTGTGTCACGCGCCACTCGACGCAGGTCCGAGATCTGTAGTAGAAATCACCTTTGGGCCCGCGTCCGCCTGTCGCATCGGCAACTTGCTACCGATCAACTCGGTCAAACGTTTCCCCGACAATATCCACCCGCTACCAGCGACGCGTGCCGCCCTCACGGGCGAACACACCAAAACCTCTCCTCCCCGCCACCAGCACCGAAACGAACAGAAGCGCGCACATGAGTGATTCCGTAGGTCAGTATCTCAACGAAATCGGCTTGGTTCCCCTCCTCACCGCAGATGAGGAACGCGAACTCAGCCAGATCATCGAAAAGGGCCGCGATGCCCAGGTTCGAATCGAAAAGGGTGAGAACACGCCCGAGAACCGTCGGGCCGTTCGCGCTGCCGCTCGGGCCAAGGACCGGTTCATCCGGGCCAACCTTCGCCTCGTCGTGAGCGTCGCACGCCGCTACCCGCTGCCTCCGTCGATGGAACTCTTGGACCTGATCCAGGAAGGCAACCTCGGCCTGGAACATGCAGTCGACAAGTTCGACTGGCGCAAGGGCTTCAAATTCAGCACGTACGCCACGTTCTGGATTCGCCAGGCCATCGGCCGGGCGCTCGATCAGAAGGCCAGCCTGGTCCGCCTCCCCGGTGACCGTTCGGCCAGCCTGCGCGCTGCGCTTCGCCAGGTTTCCGGCGATGGCGACGAGCTGGACGACGAGCACGCCCGTCTGCACCGCCTCACCACCCCCACCTCGCTCGATCGCACCATTGGTGACGACGACTCGAACGAACTGGTCGACCTCCTCCCCGACTCCAACCCGGGGCCGGAGTTCGAGGTCATGGCTCGGGCCGAGGAGAGCATGGTCACCGGCCTGCTCGACGTCCTCGATCCCCGCGCCCGGTACGCGGTCGAGCAGCGGTTCGGTCTGAACGACGGACGCAAGCGCAGCTACCGTGAGGTCGGCGAAGAGCTGGGCGTGACGGCCGAAGCGGCCCGTCGCCTGGTGAAGCGGGCAGTGTCCGCGGTCCGCGACCAAGCCGGCGACCTCATGTCCGACTTCGACGCCGCCTGATCGGCCGATCGCCGGCAAGAACCGATCATTCAGTAACCCGGGAGAACCTGCGAGCCAACGGGCGCGCAGGTTCTCCCGCGTTTTGAGCCCAACGGTTTCGTCCCCAATAGACTCACTCGGATGGACTGGAACCCGGACTCCTGGCGGACACTCGTTGCGAAACAGCAGCCCACGTGGCCCGACGATGCCGAGCTCGAACGGACCGAGAAGGAACTCTCGACGCTGCCGCCCCTCGTATTTGCTGGTGAGGCGCGCGATTTGAAGGCCCGTCTGGCCCAAGTAGCCGACGGCAAGGCATTTCTTCTCCAAGCGGGCGACTGCGCCGAGTCGTTCGACGGCTTCAACGCCAACGCCATTCGCGACAAGCTGCGGGTCATCCTGCAGATGGCCGTCATCCTCACCTACTCCTCGGGCGTGCCGGCCATCAAAGTGGGCCGTATCGCCGGTCAGTTCGCCAAGCCTCGCTCCAAGCCCACCGAGACCATCGACGGAACCGAGCTTCCTTCGTTCCTCGGCCACATGGTCAACGACCTTCCCTTCTCCCCCAACGACCGCAAGCCGGACCCGCGGCGCCTCATCCAGGCCTACAACCAGTCGGCTTCGACCCTCAACCTGCTCCGGGCCTTCACCAAGGGCGGCTTCGCCGACTTGCACCGCGTCCAGGCCTGGAATCAGGAGTTCGTGGCGTCATCGGCCGAAGGCCAGCGTTACCTTCAGCTGGCGTCCGAGATCGACCGGGCGCTTCGGTTCATGGAAGCAGCAGGCATCTCATCGCAGCATCCCGAGATCCACGAAGCGGACTTCTTCACCAGCCACGAGGCCCTCATCCTGCAGTACGAGGAGGCCCTCACCCGCAAGGACAGCCTCACCGACGAGTGGTACGACTGCTCGGCCCACATGGTCTGGATCGGCGAACGTACCCGTGAGCTCGGTGGCGCGCACGTCGAGTTCTTCCGCGGCATCCGCAACCCCATCGGTTGCAAGATCGGCCCCACGGCCACGCCCGCCGACGTCCTGGGTCTCTGCGAGGCCCTCAACCCGGACCGTGAACCAGGTCGCCTCACGCTCATCACCCGTATGGGTGCCGGCAACGTGGTCGAATGCCTGACTCCCCTGCTCGAAGCGGTTCGCGACGCCGGCCATCCGGTCGTTTGGGCCTGTGATCCCATGCACGGCAACACGTTCACCGCCGAGTCCGGCTACAAGACCCGACACTTCGACGACGTGCTGGCCGAGGTCTCCGGCTTCTTCGCCGCGCACGCAGCGGTCGGCACCTGGCCCGGCGGGATCCACGTCGAACTGACCGGCGACGACGTCACCGAATGCCTTGGTGGCGCCGAGCGCGTCAGCGACCAGGATCTGGGCAGACGCTACGAAACAATGTGCGATCCGCGCCTGAACGGACGCCAGGGCCTCGACTTGGCCTTCCGCGTCGCCGAGCTGCTGGCGGCCAACGCACCCCGCTAGGGGACGTTCACCCGGCAAGCGCCATCATCACCGGCAGGGCGACGAGAGCGAACGCGGCAAGCACCGCAACGATCACGGCAACGCGCTGTGAGCGACGAGACGCCATCAGACCAGGTTGTCGACGAATTTCTCGAGCTGGCGAAGGTTGCGGACCTCGAACACGCCATCGCAGTGGGCGCCGTATTCACCAACGATGGAATCTCCCGTGTCCCAGTAGGCCTTGGGTTCGGGGTTCAGCCAGAACAGCTTGCGGGCCTTCTGGCTGATCTCCTTCATGATCCAGGCCTGCGATGCGTGGTAGTTGTTCCGGGCATCGCCGAGCACCATGACGGTGCTCTTGGAGCTGATCTCCTTGCCGTAGGTGTCCCAGAACACCTCGAGCGCGTGCCCATAGTCGGAGTGTCCGTCGACCCAGACGACGTCGGCCTCGGTGTTGACCCGATGCACTGCCTGCGTGATGTCGTCGACGCCTTCGAAGAACTTGGTGACCTCGTCGAGACCGTCGATGAAGACAAAGGCGCGGACCTTGCTGAACTGACCACTGATGGCGTAGACCAGATGCAGGGTGAACCGGGCGAAGGCCGCAACCGATCCGGAGATGTCGGCGACGACCATGATCTCGGGCTTCGCCGGCCGGGGGTGTCTGAACACCAGCTCGGCCGGCACGCCGCCGTAACTGAGGCTGTGGCGCACCGTACGACGGAAGTCGAGCTGACCACGCCGCTGGTGGCGGCGCTTGCGGGCGAGCCGGACGGCCAGCTTGCGAGTGAGTGGATAGATGGCCTTGCGAAGGTTGGCCATTTCCTCACGGCTGGCGTGCATGAAGTCGACGTCTTCGGGAAGCGGCTTGCGCAGGGTCTTGGCCATGGCCTCGGCCCCGCGGTCGGCGACCAAGCGACGACGGATCTCGGCCTCGATTTCCTTCTTCAGCTTGTCGATCCGTGATTCGAACTCGTCACGCTCGAGTCGCTCTTCGAGCGAGGTCAGCTCTCCGGCCTCTTGACGAGCCTGCTCCATGAGCCGCTCCATCATCCCGTCGAGATCGAGGTTCCGCAGCGTCCGGTAGAGGTAGTACGTGCCGCCGACCGGTCGGCCCGGTTCCATACCGGCGTACCGCTTCACCGCCTGACGAGCGAGCGCCCGCATGAGCTGTTCGTCACCCTTCATCAGGGCCTGGAACAACAGTTCGGCCAGTTCCTCGGGCGTGAGTCCTTGGCCACCGCCTTCGCCCATGCCCCGCTCGCCGTCCTGACCCTCTTCGTTCGGGTCGTAGTCCGGGTTGTCGAACGGGTCATCGCCGTCGCTCCCCAGGGAATACTCCTTACCCCGAAGGGAGAAGTAGACCTCGAAGAGCGTCTCGAACGTCTTCCAGTGCGAGTTGTTCTTGACCAGCGTGGCAGCAAGCGCGTACTTGAACGCGTTGCGGTCCTCGATGGGGATGTGCTTCACCGCAATGGCCGCGTCGATGTTCTCGGACAACGACACGGGCAGACCAGCGGTCCGAAGATCCTGGACGAAGCCTTGGAGCAACTCGAAGAGGGTGTCGGTGGAACCGATGTGTTCGGCCGTCGCACCGTTGGCCGCGGCGGGAGTCATCAGCTACCCGAAGCCTGGAAATGAGCGGTCGAGTTGGAGCTGTACTCCTTGACCACCTTGTCGATGTCGCTGCGGTACTTGAGCAGGATGCTGGCGGTGTTGATGGCGTCCTGTTCGGTGATCTTCTCGATACCGAGGAGGATGAGCGTGCGGGCCCAGTCGATGGTCTCGGAAACCGATGGAGCCTTCTTCAGCTCGAGTTGGCGGATGGAACGCACGATGCGAGCGACCTGGTCGGCCAGGTTCTCGGTGATGTCGGGGACCTTGGTCAGCACGATCTGCTTCTCGCGGGCCATGTCGGGGTAGTCGAGGTGCAGGAACAGGCAACGACGCTTGAGGGCCTCGGACAGCTCACGGGTGCTGTTGGAGGTGAGGAACACCAACGGGATCTGCTTGGCTTCGAGCGTGCCGAGTTCGGGGATCGAGACCTGATAGTCGGACAAGAGCTCGAGAAGCAGTGCCTCGGTCTCGACCTCGACACGGTCGACTTCGTCGATGAGCAGGACCACGGGGTCATCGGCACGAATGGCCTCCAGGAGCGGGCGCTCGAGCAGGAACTCGTTGCTGAAGATGTCGTCCTGCACGTCGTCCCACTCGACGCCGTCGCCTTCGGCCTGGATGCGCAGCAGCTGCTTCTTGTAGTTCCACTCGTAGAGGGCCTTGGCCTCGTCGAGTCCTTCGTAGCACTGCAGCCGGATGAGGCGGGCGCCGGTCATTTCCGCAATCGACTTGGCCAACTGGGTCTTGCCGGTCCCGGCCGGGCCCTCGATGAGGACCGGCTTGCCGAGCCGATCTGCCAAGTAAGCGATACCGGCGATCGAATCGTCGCAGAGGTAATCGACCTGGGCGAGGCCTTCGCGGACAGCTTCGACGGATTCGAAACGATGAGTCATGGGGAACACCGTACAAGGACTGCTCCCCTACTTGTGAAATCGGTTCGCGCTGCCGGGCTACCATCGGCCCGGCATGAATCGCTCTCGCTCCGCTGCATCCGCCGATGGTCTCGACCGGGGCCTGGCCGAGGCCGTCGACCGGTTCGTCGATGGCGTGGGGGAAGCACTGCAGCGCGCAGCGCTCGGCACCAGCGTCGACTCGGCCCGTCTGCGTCGGGACGCGACGGTCGAGGCGTTCAATCTCGCAACCGCCTGTGTCGACACCGATGCCCGCCAGACCGACGACGAGCTGTGGGCGCTCATCGCTGCCTTCTCCCAGCACGACCTGATCCCGGCGGCTGCGACGCCGGAAAACCTCCGAGACGCTTCGCTCGTCGATGGCCGCCGTTCGTGGCTCACGCAGCCCTCGGATCTCTTCCGAACTCTCGCCGACGTCGACCGGGCGCGTGGCACCGAGCTGGCGCGTGGCTACTACGACGAAGCGATGGCGCTGGCCCACATGGTGGCCTCGCTCGACCGGTACCCCTCCCAGGACGAGCTGGCGGCCATCGTCTCGTTCCAGCGGTTGTTGCTGGCGTCCTTGCCGCCTCGGCCGGCGCCTGCACCCGCCGAGACGCAAACGACCTCGACTTCCCCGGCGCAGGCCCCGGCTCCTCCCGCCGACCCTCCCGAACCGCTGGAGGATCTGCTGGCCGAACTCGAAGCGCTCATCGGCCTCGAAGCGGTCAAGGAGGAGGTCCGACTGCTCAGCGCGCTGCTCCGGGTTCAGAAGCTTCGCGAGGGTCGTGGTCTGCCGGTGGTCGACAGCACCAAGCATCTCGTGTTCAGCGGCAACCCCGGCACCGGCAAGACCACCGTCGCCCGGCTGCTCGCCCGCATCTACCGCACGCTCGGGGTGGTCGAGCGGGGTCACCTCACCGAGGTCGACCGCGCCGGGCTCGTCGCCGGCTTCGTCGGTCAGACGGCTACCAAGGTCGGCGAGGTGTTCCAAGCGGCCGACGGTGGGGTGCTGCTGATCGACGAGGCCTACTCGCTGATCCGGGGCGGCGAGAAGGACTTCGGGCGCGAGGCCATCGACGCCATCGTCAAGCAGGTCGAGGATCGCCGCGACTCACTCGTCGTCATCCTGGCCGGCTATCCGAAGGAGATGGCCGAGCTGGTCGCCGCCAATCCTGGCTTCCGGAGTCGCTTTCCCAAGACCATCCTCTTTCCCGACTACACCGACGAGGAGCTGCTCCGGATCCTTCAGCTGACCACCAAGACGAGCGGATACGAGCTCACGCCCGAGGCATCCGACGCCGCCCTTGCGTGGTTCGGGTCGCACGATCGCGGCCACGGTTTCGGCAACGGCCGACTGGCGCGCAACCTCTTCGAGGGTGCCGTCGCCCGTCACGCGCAACGCCTCACCGATGTGAAGGACCCGACCGATCAGCAGCTGACCGTGCTCGAGGCGCACGACATCGCGAGCGTGCCGGTGGGCGGCACCAGTTGAGTGGACCCAGGACTCGCAGCGGCGCCAACAACGTAGCGGCCGCCATCCTGCTCAGTCGCGTCTTCGGCCTGCTGCGCGAGGCCTTCATCGGTGCGACCCTCGGCCTCACCGCAGGAGCGGTCGCCTTCCGCCTGGCCATGCGGATCCCCAACATCATCCAGAACCTGCTGGGCGAGGGAGCCCTCGGCGCGTCGTTCGTGCCGGTCTACGCCCGGCTGCTCGAAGAGGAGAACGAGGTCGAGGCCCGCAGGGTCGCCGGCGGCGTTCTCGGCTTCCTCTTGGCCGTCATCGCCGCGACCGTCGCGATCATCGTGCTCGCTGCCGGACCGCTCGTGTCGGTCCTCGGCGCCGGTCTCGACCCCGCCACCCAAGACCTTGCAGCCTCGCTCACCCGCATCACCGCCGCAGGGATCGGGCTGCTCGGGGTGTCGGCTTGGTCACTCGCCATCCTCAACTCGCATCGACAGTACTTCTTGGGCTACGCCGCCCCGGTTCTCTGGAACCTGGCCCAGATCGGCCTACTCGGCGTCGTCGCCCTGTTCGGCTTGGCCAAGAGCAGCACGAACGGCGCCATGGATCACGAAACGGTTGCCACCTGGCTGGCCCTCGCCGTCCTCGTGGGCAGCGCGTTGCAGCTGGGGGTCATGCTGCCAAGGGTCGCGACGCTCACGAACCACGTCCTGCCGCATCTCGACCGAACCGGTCAGACCGGTACCGTCCTCCGCCGGTTCGTGCCCGCGGTCGGTGCACGCGGGGTGGTCCAACTCTCGGGCTTCGTCGATCTCTTCCTCGCGGGGCTGCTTGCGTCGGGCGCTGTCGCACTGCTCTCGCTGGTCCAACCGCTCTACCTGTTACCCATCAGCGTCTTCGGGTTCAGCGTCGCCACCACCGAACTCACCGAGATGTCCCGACAGTCGGCGAAGACGGGCGCCCTCGCCCGGCGAGTCGGCATCGGTCTCCGCAAGGTGACCCTGGCTGCCGGGATCTGTACTGCCATCCTGGTCTTCGGAGGCGACGAAGTCGCCCAAGCCCTGTACCGATGGCCGAGCCAGCTCCTCGGGACCGACTTGCTCGACGCGGATCAGAACCGTGTGATCGGCCTCACCCTTGCCGCATATGCCCTCGCCCTTCCGGCGTCGATGTCGGCCCGGATCAGTCAGAACGCCTTGTTTGCGTTGGGCGACACCCGCACTCCGGCCAAGATCGCCCTCGTGCGACTCGGTGTCATGATCGCAGGCTCGGTCTTCTTCATGTTTCAGTTCGATCGCCTCGAGATGGTGAACGGCGTGGTGCACGGATGGGATGCCCTGCCGCATTGGTCCTTCTGGGAACCCTTGCCGACCGCTGTTCGGCACGTCGAGGGCCAGGCCAGGCTCGGCCCCGTCGGTCTGGGTCTCGGGGCACTCGGCGCATCGTCGGTCGAATGGCTCCTGCTCCGGAGGGCGCTCGAACGTCAGCTCCGCCGGTCGGTCTCGTCCGGCATGGCGTTCCCGGTGTTCGCAGCATCATTCGGCGCCGGGGTCTGCGTGTGGCTCGTTGCGTCCTACACCACCCTCCCCGGTCCGCTCGGAGCCGTCGCCGTCGGTTCGGTCGGCCTGGCCGCGTACATCACGCTCCTCCGCTTCCAGGGACTGAAACCGCTTGCCCCTTGAGCCTCGCTCGATCGGTTAGCATCGCGGGATGTTCAAGCTGATGAATCGTTGGTGGAAGTACATGACCGCGAAGCTCACGGGCACCTTCAACGAGAAGGCAGACCCCAAGGTGCAGCTCGAACAGGCCATCCAGGAGGCCCACGATCAGCACCGACGCCTGAAGGAACAGGCGGCCAACGTGATCGCCAACCAGAAGCAGACCGAGATCCGGCTCAACCGCACGATGGAGGAGTACGAGAAGATCGGCGGCAACGCCAAGCAGGCGGTGCTCATGGCCGACGAAGCCCAGAAGCAGGGCAACGTGGCCAAGACCACTGAATACACCGCAGCGGCCGAGTCGTTCGCCAACCGCATGATCGCCCTCGAGAACGAGGTCGAGGACCTCAAGTCGTTGCACCTCCAAGCCTCGCAGGCTGCCGACCAGGCGAAGTCCGCCGTGAATCAGAACTCGTCGATGCTCCAGCGCAAACTGGCCGAACGCCAGCAGCTCCTGTCCCAGCTCGACCAGGCCAAGATGCAGGAGCAGCTCAACAAGGCGATGGCTTCCCTGTCCGAAACCGTCGGCGACGAAGTCCCGACCTTCGACGAGGTCCGGGAGAAGGTCGAATCTCGCTACGCCAAGGCCAAGGGAATGTCCGAACTCCAGGGTGCCTCGGTCGAGGGGCGCATGCTCGAGGTCGAGCAGGCTTCGCTCAACGTCGAAGCGCAGGCTCGACTCAGCGAGATCCGGGCCCAGCTCGGTCTCGACGCGGGTACTGCTGCAGCCCCTGCCGCGGCCGAGATTCCGGCGCCGGGCCAGGGCGCCTAGGCGTTCGAAGCTGCCACTTGGCCCCGATAGGCCCGCCAGCCACCGAGATGCGAGATCTCGGTCGCTCCGGCCAGCGCTCTCGGTTCGCACACGAAGCCGGTGACCTCGGACCCGTCCTCCAACCGGACCGAGCCGAGTGCCAAGGGAGCCGGCACCATTCGAAGGAAACGGCCGAGCGCGTCGTAGGAGAGTCGCCACGTGTCGACCTCGATGCTGGTTCCGGTGACGTCGTGGACCAGGCCGGGTTTGGGCGGTTCGGTGTCGGCCAGAGCGAACAATCGATAGGTGCTGGCGGTCCGGGTCGTCCGCTCGAACCGGGCGCCGAGGCCGGTGAGCTGGTGCTCCAACGGCTGACCCTTGAGGTGAGCGCCGGCGACCACCAAGGTCGCCCAGTCGTCACCCCCTGCGTACCAACTGAACCCGGCGCCCGCGCCGGCGAGTGCGCCGGCGGCGACGCTCAGCGTTGCATCCTCGAATGCGGGGGCATAGAAGGTCACCCCCAACGGGACGCACCCCGGGGCATCCGGTTGTGACGGCACCGACAGGGCGCACAGGTCCACCAGGTTGGCGAAGGTCGTGAATCGACCGAGGCGGGCGTTGAGCGCAATGGGTTCAGCTGCGACCTCGGCAAGGCGAGCACCGTGGGGCACGGTTGGCAGGAGCAGTACATCGAAGTGGTCGAACTGCTCCGCCACGGTGCGACGCAGCTCGGCCAGCCGATAGCGGGCCTGGTGGGCTTGGACCGCAGTGTGGGCGGCTCCTCCCCTGATGATCTCGGCCACGACTGGGTCGACGTCGTCGATGTGTTGGTCGATGAACCCGCCGACGGCGGCGGTCCGTTCGGCGACGAGCGGTCCACCGTAGAGCAGGTCGCCCGCTTCGAACAGCGGCTTCAGCTCGACGACGACCACGCCGGCCACCAGACCTCGGAGCCTCTCGACCACGGTGTCGTACGCGTCGATGGTCACTTCGTCCGCGCCCGCGTCGTGCAGCTGTCGTGGGTCAGCGATGCCGACACGAAGTTCGCCAAGACTCTTGGGTGGGGCCACCCGTCCGGGGCGAGCCATGGCGTCGTTGGGATCGAAGACCGCTGCGAGCGTGCTCACTTGCGCCGCCAGGTCCGTGGTGCGGGCGAAGACCGAGATGCAGTCGGCCGAACGCACGGCTGGAACCGAACCGCTGGTGCTCAACAGGCCGAGGGTCGGCTTGAGGCCGACAATGCCACAGAATGCAGCGGGAACCCGCCCGGACCCCGCGGTATCGGTTCCGAGGGCGAAATCGACCAGACCTCGGGCGACCGCCACGGCCGAACCGGAGCTCGAACCGCCGGGCACGTGGGCCGAATCGTGAGGATTGCGGGGAACGCCGTAGGGCGAACGCGTTCCGACCAGACCGGTAGCGAATTGGTCCATGTTGGTCTTCGCCACGGGGAGCGCCCCCGCCGCAACGAGCAGTTCCACGACGAACGCCGACTGGTCAGGCTGGTACGCATAGGCCGGACATCCGGCGGTGGTCTCCATGCCGGCCACGTCGATGTTGTCCTTGACGCCGAACACCAATCCGCGCGAGCGGCACTTCGTCGGCCGGTCTGCGGTCGATGTCGGCGGCCAGATCCGCCAGGCCGGCACGGTCGGCGATCGAGATGAAGATGGCGGGGTCGTCGATGGCGTCCAGCCGTTCGAAGAAGGCATCGACGGCAGTCCTCGCCTCCGTCTCCCCCGCCCCATCGGTGTCGCTCACGCCGACACCGCGGAGGCCAACACCTCGGAGGCCAACACCTCGAGCAGCGCGGACGAGTGCGCCACGGCCCCGAACACGCCACCCTGCATCTTCACCATCGACAGCGCGGCCAGATAGTTGCCGTAGTCGGTGGCGCCGGTGCAGTCTTCGAGTAGCAGGCATTCGTAGCCGCGGTCGTTGGCGTCGCGCATGGTGGTGTGGACGCACACATCTGTGGTGATGCCGGTGAAGATCAGGTGCGTGATGTCTCGGTTCCGCAGGATCAACTCGAAATCCGTTGCGTAGAAGCTTCCCTTGCCCGGCTTGTCGATGATCGGTTCACCGGCAATCGGGTACACCTCGGGAACGATGTCCCAGCCCGGTTCTCCCCTGACCAGAATGCGCCCGCACGGCCCGGCATCACCGATCCCCGCTCCGATCTGCTGGGAACGCCAGAGCTTGTTCGGGGGTAGGTCGGACAGGTCCGGGGCGTGGCCTTCCCGGGTGTGAATGACGTGCATGCCGACGGTGCGAGCGGCGGCGAGCACCGCTGCGGCCGGCGCAAGCCCGGCCCTGGTCAGGTTGAGGTCGTAGCCCATGGCGTCCACGTACCCACCCGGCCCGCAGAAGTCGGTCTGCCAGTCGATCATGATCAACGCCGTGCGCTTCGGATCGATCCCGCCGTCGTAGGGCCAGTTGTAGGGTTCGGCGGCGACCGGGCCGAGGAGAACGTTGGTGGCTGCGGGCTGGCTCATGGGGTACCTGCTTGAGGAGAGAGGGGTGGGAGAGAGGTGGGAAGCTCGTGGAGGGCGTTGACGACGGCGGTGGTCAGGCCGACCGCTCCGAAGATGCCGCCGGACATCTCGATGGTCGAGATTGCGGCTGATCGACAACGTTCATCAATCGCCAGACAGGCGTCAGAAACAGTGAGGCATTCGTAGCCGGCATCGTTCGCGGTGCGCAGCGTGCTGTGCACCGTCGTCTCGAAGCCGCGGCCGATGATGATCAGCTCGTCGATCCGGGCCGAGCGCAGGATGGGGTCGAGAGCACTGCCGTAGAAGGCGTCCACACCTGCAGCGTGGACAACCTGTTCGGCTCCATTCGGTGAGAGCGGTTGGGACCAGCGTCCGGTCCCGTTCCCGAGGCCGGGGGTTCGGCGCACGTTGAGGTCGTGGTCGAGCAAGAAGACCGGCACTCCGATCGAAGCGGCTGCCTCTCGAAGTCGTCCGATGTTGTCCTCGACCTCGAGGTCTTCTGCGATCGGGGCCACCCGTGCCTCGCCGGCGCCGCAGACCAGGAGCGCAAGTCGATGACGGGCGAGACCTTGGTCGAAGGGCCACGGGTAGGGAGTGGTTCCGGCAACCAAACGGTGCGGTTGTTGGATCATGCGAGGAAGTCCTGGATCAAGAGGGCGAAGCTGACTGGTGCATCGACGAGGACGTGGTGACCGGTTCCATCGACGACCCGGGCGTCGGCGCCGGCGCCGGCAAGGACCCGAGCGACGTCGTGCCGTTCGGGACCCGAACGAGATCCGACCGTTGTCAGATGCCGCGGCCTCAACTCGGCGAGTGCCCCCTCGTCGGGGGCAAAGGCGGCGAACGCAGCAACCTCGGTGCAGATCGTGCGCCAATGCTCACGAGCCCACGAGGCCGCACGCTCGCCCTGTGCTTCGAAGGACTCGCTGCCATAGAGCGTGCGCAGGAAGTGTTCGGCGGCGTCGGCGCTCGGCGCGTCAGCCAGATCGATCGCCGCCCGCGCTACCCGCGTGTGGAGAGTCGGCTGGAGGGGGCCGATCAGTGGCTCATGGGTCACGACCCCCTCCAGTACCAACGGATGACGCAGCGCCACTGCGAGGCCGAGCGTGGCTCCGCCACTCACGCCCACCAGATACACCGGCCGGCCTTCTGCTTCGTCGATGCAGAAGTCGGCCAACTGGTCTGCCTGAGCCCCGAGGTCATCGGCCGCGGGTCTCCCTGCGTAGCCGGGCCTCGTCCAGCAGCGGTGCTCCAGTAGGGGAAACTGGCGATCGATCTGGCTGAACAAGCCCGGCCACAGACCGACGCCGTGGACGAAGACGAGCAGGGGCGGCGCTGCGTCACGGCTCAACCGAGGCTGCCCTCGACTCCGGTGACGAACCAGGGCTCCGAGAAGAAGCCATCGAGTTCGACGTAGTCGGGTGACACGCCGTCCTCGATCCGCACGGTGCCGTCCCGGTCCTCGATCGGGCCGTCGAAGACGTTGAAGTCTCCGATCCCGTCGCCGTCCTCGTCGGCCTGGAAGGCGGCGTTGACCTCGTCGAGCTTGGCCTTGAGGTCATCGGTGACCGCAGCACCGAAGGTCGAGGGCTGGAAGGCGACGAAGGGAGCTTCGACGTCCCGGTAGCCGATGCGATAGTCGCCGTTGTAGGGGCTCGAAGCGAATTCGCCGGCGACCATGGTCTCGACGATGTCGATGTAGAGGTCGGTCCACGCCCAGTCCGACCCGGTGAGCCAGCCATCGGGCGCGAGTTCGGAGGCGTCGTAGTGGTAGCCGACCGAGTAGGCCCCCGCCGCCTCGGCGGTCTCGATGATGGTCTTGGTGCAATCCTGGTGCTGGGTGAGCACGTCGGCGTCCTGGTCGAGCAGGGTCTGAGCGGCCTGAGCCTGCTTGGCGGGATCGCACCAGTCGGCCGTCGAGACGGCGATGACCGAGACGTCGGGGTTCACGCTCTGCGCACCGAGCGTGAACGCGTTGATGTTCTGCAAGGTCTGCGGGATGGGGAAGGCGTAGACGTAGCCGAGCGTGTTCGTCTCGGTGACCGTGCCTGCCGCAATGCCCGCCAGATAGACCGGCTCGAACACCGACGAGAAGTAGGTGCCGAGGTTGTCGAGCGGTCCGTCTTCCAGGGATGACTCGAGCTGGCCCTGGTGGACCACGCAGACCTCAGGGTGCAGCTTGGCGATCTCGACCGCCGGACCGAAGTGACCGAAGCTCGTCGGGAACAGAATGGTCGCCCCCTGGGCGATCATGTCCTCCATCACCGGGACCGCGTCTTCCACGGTCTCGGGGACGTTCTCGGCGTGCAGCACCTCGAGACCGGTTGCCTCCCCCATCGCCACCGCCGCCTCGTATGCGGCCTGGTTGTAGCCGAAGTCATCCTTGGGGCCGACGTAGAGGAACCCGACCTTCGTCGCCTCGGCGCCACACGTTTCCCCGGTTCCGGCGGCTCCGGTGTCGGTCGCTCCGGTCGCTGCTTCCTCGGCACCATCCGATCCTGCGTCCGAACTGCCGCTGCCGCAGGCGGCAACCCCGAGACCGAGGGCCAGGAGGAGAGCGCCGGTTCTCCTTACGCCGCCGCTCAGGCTGACGCCGTCGGTGCGGCTCGACTTCCTACCCATGTGCACTGTCATGACTTTCGTTACCTCCGGTTGGGGGGATTGCTGGGGGATCAGGCGAATCGGGCGTCGACGCCGAAGACGGCCTCGAGCGCCTCGGGCGCGGCGTGTTTGCGACGGCGGCTGAGCAGCGCAAGTACGGCCAGAACCATCACGTACGGGATGGCATCGAGCACGAAGATCGAGATCTCGGTACCCCGCGCCTGCAATTCGAGCTGGAAGGCGACGGCACCCGAGAACAGGTAGGCGCCGGCGAAGGCAAGACGAGGGTTCCAACCGGCGAAGATGACGAGCGCCACGGCGATGAATCCTCGACCGGCGATCATGTCCTCGGACCAGGTCTTGGCGAACGCCGTGGCCAGCTGGGCCCCGCCGACCCCGGCCAGCGCCCCGCCGATCGACACCGCGATCCAGCGCACCCGCTCGGCCGAGGTCCCCATGGTCTCGAGTACCTGCGGCCGCTCCCCCGCTGCGCGGATGCGGAGCCCGAGTCCGGTTCGGAACAACAACCACCAGGCGGCGAAGGGCAGTCCGAAGGACAGATACGTGAGGGCGTCGTGGTCGAACAGAAGCGGCCCGAGAAAGGGAATCTCCGACAGGCCAGGAATCGCCCACGTCGTGAGCGGCTCGACACCCTGCGAGACGTAGCCCTGCCCGAAGAGCGAGGTTGCGCCGAGGCCGAGGAACGTGACGGCGAGCCCGGTGGCGACCTGATTGGCCTGGCGACGCAGCACCATGAACGCATGCACGAGCGACAGCGCACACCCGGCGAGCAGGCCGGCAACGACACCCAAGTACGGATTCCCGGTTTCGATGCCGATGGCGTAGGCGGCCAGCGCACCGGCCAGCATGCTGCCCTCGACGCCCAGGTTCAGGACGCCGGAGCGTTCGGCGACGGTTTCACCGACCGAGGCGAAGACCAGCGACGTGCCTCCGCGAACGGCTCCGACGAGAATGGCTTCGATCATGCGCCGACCTTTCGGGTTCGTGCGGAGCCCCAGCCGAGAACGGCCAGGAGCAGCAGTGCCATGAGGATGTTCACCGATCCGGCGGACAGCCCCGCTCGGATCTTCAGACCGCTCCCACCCACGGCGATGGCCGCGAGGAGGAAGGCCGATGCCATGGCATGCAGCGGGTGGTGGCGAACCATCCACGCCGCGAGGATGCCGGTGAAGCCGTATCCGGACATGATCGACGGGCGCAACTCGCCTTCGACTCCGGTGAGCTGGATCATGCCGCCCAATCCGGCGAGGGCGGCGCCGGCCATCAGCGCGCCGGCGGCCAAGCGGCTGGTTCGAAGTCCGGCGCGGCGGGCCGCTTCGGCGTTCCCGCCGAGGACCCCGAGGCGGAACCCCCACGGAGTGAACTTGAGGACGGACCAGACGACGACTGCGAAGAGAACGGCCAGAAGGATGCCGATGTGGACCCTGCCCCACAGCACCGGCATTCGCTCGACGGGTTCGAGGATCCTGGTCCGGGGGAAGCCGTTGCCACCGGGATCCTGCCAGGGACCGAAGACCAGGCCGCCCAGGACGAGGAACGCCAGGTAATTGCAGATCAGGGTACTCATGGCCTCGTTGGTGCCTGCGAATTCACGCAGGGCGGCGGCGATACCGGCCCAGGCGGCTGCCGCGACCATTGCCGCAGCCGCCATCAGCACGAGCGTCGGTGTCCGGGCCACGCTCTGGCCCAGGACGTCGGCCATCGCCATGGCCCCGATGCCACCGATCAACAGCTGCCCTTCGCCCCCGATGTTGAACAGTCCGGCCCGTGCAGGCACAGCGACGGCGAGCGCTGCGAGCAGGTAGGGCGTTGTCCGCACCAGCACGTCACCGAAGCTTGCGGAGTCCCGGGCGATCGAGTCCCACATGGCCCGATACCCGGCCACCGGATCGGTCCCGTTTGCCAGCAGGAGCAAGCCGAAGACCACGAAGGCTCCGACCACGGATGCCCCCATCCGGACAGGTACCCGGTCGAGGACGCGACGTCCTTCGAAGGTGCCGATGGACGTTGCCGGTTCGACCTCGATCGCAGGTGCGGTCATGCCGCTGCACCGATCATCATCTGGCCGAGGGCCCGGCGATCCGTATCCTGGCTGGCCACCGAACCGACGACCTCACCGTCGAGAAGCACGACGATGCGGTCACAGACGGCGAGGAGTTCGTCGAGATCCTCGGAGATCATCAACACGCCGCATCCTGCGTCGCAACGGTCGCGGACCATGCCGAGACCGTTGCGCACGGTCGTGATGTCGAGGCCGCGACTGGGGTAGGCGAGCACCAAGAGGCGAGCGTCCGCAGCCAGCGCTCGGGCGTAGAACACTCTCTGTACGTTCCCGCCCGACAGGGTGGCGACCTGGCGATCGAGACCGGCGACGGCGAGCGTCCGCAGCTCGGTGAGACCGTCGGCCCAGATTCTGGCGGCGTCCCAGTCGACCATCAGGCCGCCGAACTTCGTCGGGAGGTCGGCGCCGAGGTGCAACGTCTGCAGTACCGACAGCCCGGGCACCACGCCGTCGGCGATGGGGTCCTCGGGAACGCCGGCCACTCCGCTGGCCAAGGCCGAAGAGGGGTCGTTGCCCCGCACCGTTTCGGCACCGACCGAGATCTGCCCCTCGCGCAACGGGCGAAGGCCGAAGATCGCCTCGTACAGTTCGCGCTGTCCACTCCCGGCAACACCGGCGACGCCCACCCATTCGCCCGGCTGGACCTCGAGGTCGACCGAGCGAAGCGCCAAGCCGCCACGATCGGCCGAGACGGCCAGATTCTGGACCCGCAACGCGTGCGGCAATCCGTCATCGTTGGCCAGCTCCTGCGCCCGTGGTCGCACCAAGGCCCCGGTGAGCGACTGCCCCACCATCGCTTCGACGATCTGGTCGTCGGTCAACTCGTCCGGCGTCGCGCCGTCGACCACGGTACGGCCGGTCCGCAGAATGGTGAGGCGATCGGCATTCGCCCGGACCTCGCGGAGTTTGTGCGTGATCAGCACCACGGCCAAGCCCTGTTCCCTCAGACCGGACACCGTCTCGAACAGAGCGTCGACCTCCTGGGGGGCGAGGGCGCTGGTCGGTTCATCGAGGATGAGCACTCGTGCACCGGCCATCAGGGCCCGCACGATCTCGACCTGCTGGCGTTCGGCCAACGAGAGGTTCCTGACCACGGCATCGGGATCGACGACGAGGTTGAACCGTTCGCTCGCCTCGTTGATCGAAGCCCGTGTCCGACGGTCGGCGTACCCCGAAGTCGAGATGGCCAAGGCGATGTTCTCGGCAACGGTGAGCGCCGGCACCAGGCGTAGATCCTGGAAGACCATGCCGATCTTCTTCGCCCGTGCCGCCGCCGGGTTCTCCAAGTTCACGATCTCACCATCGATGAGGAGCGCTCCTCCGTCGGGACGGTTCACCCCGTAGAGCACCTTCATCAGGGTGCTCTTTCCGGCACCGTTCTCTCCGAGCAAGGCATGGACTTCGCCCGCGTGAATGCGCAGGCACACCTCGTCGTTGGCCAACAGCGAGCCGTAGCGGACCGTGATCCCGCGGGCTTCGAGCAGCGGTGCTGACGTCTTGGACTCAACCACGGGTGCCTCCGGACAACATGCGGCTCAACGCCAGGGCAGCGCGGGATTCGACAACTCGCTCAGAGACGAACAGGTGGGATCGCAGCCGGTGCTCGGCCAGATCGGCGCGGTCTTCCAGCAAGGCCGACACGATGCCGAGGTGCTCGTCGATGGTCTTGGTGACCCGGTCGGCAGTCAGGAAGTCCTGCATCCGGACGAAGCGGATGCGTTCGTTGGTGTGCGACAACAGTTCGACGAGCGAGTGGTTGCCTGCCGCTCGTGCCAGCCCGAGGTGGAAGTCCTCGTCGTGGAGGACGAATTCCGGGCCGCAGTCTGCGTCGGAACTGGGAGCACTCATGAACGCCCAGTGGGACTGGATCTGTTCGAGCATGGCCCGATCGTGACAACCACGGTTGAGGGCGGTGAACTCGAGGCTCCTGCGAACCTCGTACAACTCGGCGATCGTGGGAAGGTCCGGCGCCGCCGGCGAGAAGCCACCGTCGCCGAGTCGCACGACGAGCCCCTCGGCGTGGAGCCGGGAGAGCGCCTCTCGAACAGGAGTCCGGGAGACGCCGAGGGCCTCCCCCAACGCAACCTCGCCGAGCCGTCGGGTCAGGGGGAACTCGCCAACCAGCAGTCGCCGCTTCAGCTCGTCGTAGGCGTAGACCGCTCTGGAGCGGTTGACCTCGACCGGTCGCTCCCCTCGCCACCGACCTTGTGTCCAACGATGTATCCATGAGCGGACACGCTAGAAATCACCGATTTCGCCACCGTTGCCCGATCGTGGCGATCGCGAGTCGGCAACCTGACGAGTTCTCGTCAGCTTTTCGACAGAATTTCGTCAGACAAACCAGGTGTCAGACGAACCGGCGGTCAGCCGCGGTCAGGACGGCAGAATGACCAGATCGTCGCGATGGACAACCTCGTGCGGCAGTCCGTCATCGAGATCCGATGTGCGCCGGCCGAGGTTCGCGGTGATCAAGGTGCTCGACCAGCGGACCTGACCTTTGGCGAACACCACGCCATCCTGGTCCAGGATCTCCACCGCATCTTCGGGGTCGAAGTCGCCGTGGACGGCGACCACGCCCGCAGGGAGCAGCGAACGCTGCTGGCGTTCGAGCGCATGGCGAGCGCCGGCGTCGACGATCACTCGGCCCGACGCCGGCAAGGCGAACCCGATCCAAAGCTTTCGCGCCGAAAGTCGTTGTGCCTTGGCCCGAAAGACCGTGCCGACACCGGCGACGCCAAGGATGGCGTCGGGAAGCACCATCGGTCGACCGGCGTAGGCGATGACGGTCTCGACTCCAGACCACGTGGCGATCTTCGCGGCAGCCAACTTCGAGGCCATTCCCCCGCGGCTGCGGGCCGACCGCGGACCGCCCGCGGCCTCCTCGAGCGTCTGGTCGATCTCGATGATCTCCTCGATGAGCGAAGCCGACTCGTCGATCCGTGGGTCGGCAGTGAACAGTCCGGCGGTGTCGGTGAGCAACACGAGCTGATTGGCCTCGACCAGGTGCGCCACGAGGGCGGCCAGACGATCGTTGTCGCCGAAGCGGATCTCGTCGTCGGCGATGGCGTCGTTCTCGTTGACGATCGGAACGACCCCGAGGTCGAGCAGCGCGTGCAACGTGCCCCGACTCTTCAGGTAGCGGCGCCGCAACATGAAATCGGTGGGCGCAAGAAGCACTTGCCCACCGAGCAGGCCCCGTTCGGCCAACGCCACCTCGAACGCTCGCATGAGCGACGTCTGGCCCACCGCAGACGCCGCCCGCAGGACTTCGTCGGCCTTGACGTCATCGACCCGCAGGCCGAGCTGGGGAAGCCCCGCAGCGATCGCGCCGCTGGTGACCACGACGACCCGCCATCCCGAACGGCGGCAGGAGTCGACCTCGGTCACGAGCTTCGAAAGAGCGTCGGTGTCGATCTGGCCTTCCGAGGTGACCACCGATGACGAGCCGAGCTTCACCACGACGATCGGTTCGTTCACAGATCTTCCTCGTAGTCGAACTCGAAGCTGGCGATTCGGACGACGTCTCCCTCCCTGGCTCCGGCCCGGCGAAGGGCCTTGTCGACGCCAAGGCGGTTGAGTCGGGAGCGGGCGTAGTCAAGCGCGCCAGGGTCCGTGAGATCCGACAGCGCAACCGCCCGTTCGGCACCGCGCCCGAGCACCCGGAAGGCGCCGTCGTCCTCGCGGACCACTTCGACACCCTTGGGTTCCGGCCGGTGGATGACGAACCCCTCGTCGCTGGCTTCGGCTGACCGGCTCTCGGCGACGAGGCGGGAGACGTGCCAAAGGAGGGGCTGCAGGCCACGGTTGGACACTGCGGAGATCTCGAACTCGATGGGTGCGTCGTCGTCCCAGTCGGCCGCTTCGAGCAAATCGGCCTTCGAGCCGACCACGACGCTCGGACGCTCCAACAACTCGGGCTGGTAGGCCAACAGCTCGTTCTGCAGCACCTCGAGTTGGCGGGCCGGGGAAGCACCATCGACGGCCGAGAGGTCGAGGAGGTAGAGCAGCACCCGGGCCCGTTCGATGTGACGAAGGAAGCGGTGTCCGAGACCGACACCCTCGCTTGCGCCTTCGATGAGTCCGGGGATGTCGGCCACGACGAACTCGGTGTCATCGTCAAGACGCACGACGCCCAGGTTGGGTACCAGCGTGGTGAACGGGTAATCGGCGATCTTCGGTTTGGCTGCGCTGACCACGGAGATCAGTGTGCTCTTGCCGGCGTTGGGGTAGCCCACGAGCGCCACATCGGCGAACAGCTTGAGCTCGAGTCGATACCAATGTTCCTCGCCATGTTCGCCCTGCTCGGCGAACATTGGGGCACGTCGCCGATTGGAGAGGAACCGGGCGTTTCCGCGGCCACCCTCTCCGGCTCGTGCCGCCAGCCAGCGGTCGCCGTGGTGGTCGAGACGAACGAGTTCCTCGTGGCTCTCGTGATGGAGGACCGTGGTGCCTTCGGGCACTTTGACGATCAGCTCGGCGGCCGACTTGCCGTGGCGACCACCGCCCGAGCCGTGGGAGCCGTTCCCGGCGATCCGGTGAGGATGATCTCGGAAATTGATGAGCGAAGCGACGTTGCGGTCGGCTTCGAGCCAGACGTCGCCGCCACTTCCGCCGTCGCCGCCGTCCGGTCCGCCCAACGGCACGTGGGCCTCACGTCGGACGGAAACGCACCCGGCGCCCCCGTCCCCGGCACGCAGGCAAATGTTGCATTCATCGACGAAGTTCGACACGACTCAGCTACTTCGACGCGACGATTGCGGGAACCCGACCGGTGCCGCTGCGGCAACGCCGCGGACGGTCAGGCTGCTGATCAATCGGTCAGGACGTCGACAAGGCGACGGCCGGCTCGGTAGCCGAACTTCACCTTGCCCTCGGCCGTTGCGAAGAGGGTGTCGTCACCGCCGCGGGCGACGTTGCGGCCTGGGTGGAACTTGGTGCCGCGCTGGCGGACGATGATGGAACCCGACGGAATCAGCGTCCCGTCGAACACTTTGACGCCGAGGCGCTGTGCGTTGGAGTCTCGGCCGTTCCTGGTAGAACCGCCACCCTTGGTCTTTGACATGTCAGCCTCGCTTGATGCCGGTGATCTCGATGGTGGCGAGCGTCTGGCGATGGCCGTAACGACGCCGCTGATTGGTCTTCGCCTTGTAGGTGAAGCCGTCGATCTTCTTGCCCTTGACCTCGTCGAGGATGCGAGCAGAAACCTGTACGCCGGCGAGTTGGGCCGGGGTCGAGAGCACATCGGCTCCGTCGACCAGCAGCACGGGCCGGAGCTCTACTTCGGATCCGGGCTCGCCCAGGCGTTCGACCCGGACCTTTTGGCCTTCTTCAACCCGATACTGCTTGCCACCGGTGGCTACGACTGCGTACATAGGCGGTCAAGGTTAGCGGTTGGTCCTCGCGAATCAACCGGTGAGGCGGATGGGATCACCGACAAGCTGGATGTTCCAGGTCGTTCGGTCCGTCATCGTGCTCCCGAACCGGTAGCGCACCTTCCACCAGTTGCCGGGGTAGACCGTGGCGTAGTCGTTCGGCAGTTCGATGGTCAGGGTCACCTTCCGGTCGTTGTACTTCGACTGGGAGAAGGCCGACGCGTAGACCTGCGTACCGGTTCCGCTGACCTCCAGAAGTTGCGTCGGACCACCGGAACATCCCCCGGTCGCCATTGGGCCGACACTGCAGTCGACCTCCCAGGTGAACGTCGCCGGATTGCCGCTCGGATCGAGGATCTCGATCGACTCGGCGCCTTCACCGATGTCGAACAGCATCACCTTGAGGTCCTTACCCGCGTTTGCATCGGGGATCTCGGCGAGCCAGAAGTCGGAGAAGCCCCCAGACAGCGAGGCGAACAACGGGAGCTCGCCGACCGCCGACACCTGGATACACGCTGGGTTGCTGAGCGTGGTGCAGTTGGCGAAGGCTCCGCTGCGCGATGCACGCAGCGCGAACCCGTTGGAGCCGAAGGACTCCGGATGCCAGGCGCTCCGGACTCGCAGATAGTAGGTGCCCGGTTGGGGGCTGGCGATCGACCCGACGGTGCGCCACTGCCCCTGGTAGGAGGCATCGTGGCTGGGAGCGTTCCACCAGTAGATGTTCTCGCTCCACTGGAGATCGTTCGGGTTGGACCCTCGATCGAACAGCTCGTAGTACGTGTCGAAATCGGTGGTCGTGGACTTCAGCCACAGGTCGTGGGGATTGGCCACGCTGGGGCTGTAGCTGGCGTCGTAGGCCTCGATGCTGACCGCCTGGCCGGGATTGGCGTCGATCCACTCCTGGCTCACGTTGATGGAAAACGTGTAGCCGGGCCAATCGAAATCGGGGTTGGTCGAACCGCCGCACGTGGGCACGCCGCCGCTGTAGGAGTCGACGTAGTGTGCGCTACGAAGATCGCCGTTCTCGCGAACAGAACAGGGGCCCGAGACGCCGAGCATGAGCTGGCCCGGTCCGCCGAGCTGGTTCTCGGGCGAGCCCATGGCGACCGGCGGGTTGTACTCGGCCACGGCCGATCGGGTGATGGCGAACTCGTCGAGGAACATACGGGAGAAGCTCAGCTCGCTCTTGGTGGCAACCTGCACCTTGAGTTCACTTCGGCCCAGGTACTCGATGTTCACCGACGAGTCGACACCGGGCTCGAGACCGTTTCGGCCGACCGCTTCCATGGCGACCTCCCACGCCTTGGCTTCGTCGGGGAGCCAGACCACGCCGGCCAAGGCAGCCGCATCGGCGATGCGCTGATTCTTCTGCGCCTGCAGGTACCAGACCCCGATGTCGACGGCGATGGCGGTGATGGCCATCAGCGGCACGAGAAGCAAGGCCGTGAGCGCCAGCGCGTAGCCGCTCTGGGCGCCGCTGACCTCGGACGCGCCCCGACGACGCCGGCGGACCTGCGGCTCGGCGCCGGAATCAACAGGTGTGCGCAGACGATCCTCCTCCATCAATCGAGCCTCGGTTCAAGTCGCATCACCGCGGTCTCGGTCAGGGTCCGGTCTCCCAGGAAGGGGGCGATCGAGCGGTGCCGGATGACCACCCGAATGCCGACCCAGTCGGGCAGGTCGTTCAGGTCCGTCTCCCGGCTGGTCGGGCACCAGGCGTGGTCAGGGGAACCGATCGCGCACGACGCTCCGGGGAAGTCGGCAGCGGTCATACCGAATACTTCGGCTCCGGTGTACACGTTGCAGTAGTTGTCGATGGACCCGCCTTCACACGCGGCCGGCATGGCACCGTCACCCTCGGCTCGGAAGATGGTCACCTTCACCACGTCCGCAGGATCGAGCTCGGACAGCGAGGCCTGCAGGCTGGCGATGGCGTCATAGTCGGCCAGCCGGCTGTCCCCCGCCGATGAGGTCACTCGGGCCGCGGATCGCGTTGCGGCCACCGCAGTCTGGAGGTCGCGAACGATCATGCCGACTTCGACCCCACCGAGCACCAGGAGCAGCAGCAACGGCATGACGATGAGCGTTTCGACGATGACCGCTCCGCGTTCACGCGCCCGCTCGAGCCGGAACCGCCTCACACGTCGCTCGGTTCGAGACGGAGGATCTGAGTGTAGGAAAGGGTCTGGTCGTCGCCGAGGAGCCCGCTGAACAGCGGTCGTGTGATCTCGACGTAGACCCCGATGTAGTCGGGTGGTCCTCCGTTCGACGGGGCCTGGGCCACGACCCGATCGGCCGGACACCAGTACTTGTCGAGCGTGCGATCGGTCCGGCATCCGAAGTCGGTTTGGGGCACGGCGAACGCAGCAGCGGTGTACCGGTTGCAGGCCAACGCGGTCGAGGATCCGTTGAGGCAGGCCGAGGGCAGCGTGTCGTCGGGACCATCCGCTTCGAAGACGACGATCCTCTGGATGGCCCCGTCCGGCAACGGCGATCCCGAGTCCTCGACCACCTCGAGGACGTGGAAGTCGGCCCGCACATCGTTGCCCATGACCGTCGCGGCACGAGTCGCCTCATGCACGGTGCCCCGCAGGGCCGTGTAGTCGCGCATCATGAAGCCGAGCTCGATGATCATGAAGATCATGAGGAACACCAGCGGTGCGCTGAGCGCCGTCTCGACCAGGACCGCTCCGCGGTCGCGTCGGGAGGTAGGTGCGCGGCGGTCGCCGTGCCGCCGGTCCGCGTGGCGTCGGGCAATCATCCGGGGGGTAGCGGCGGCAGGGTCGTGGCCGTCGTCGTTGTCGGGTCGACAACCGAGGTCGTCGGGCCGGGGTCGGTGGTCGACGTGGGACCAGTGGTCGGGGTCGTGGACGCTGCCGTCGTCGAGGTGGTGCTACTGGTGGTCGTCGGGGCCGTGGTCGTCGTGGTCGACGCGGTCGTGTTCGGCAGCCAGACCTGCTCCCGACCGATTTCGACGGCCGTTCGACTCTGTACCTGGGTGCCCTCGTTGGTCAGGAGCGCCGCCACCTGGACCCCCACCAGGACCAAGGCGGCGAGGACCATGGCGTACTCGACCAGGACGGCGCCGCGCTGGGCGCGCGTCGGAGACCGCTCGCCCTGCGCCGCTCCGTGCCATGGTCTCATGCCTCCCTAAACGGCGGACCACTAGGCGTCCTTTAGGGTTTGGGCGTGATTCCCCGAGATGACCGAGTCAAATTCCCCGGAATCGCTTCACCGAATCAGCACGCTGTCGATCATGTGTCCCCGGCCCTCGCAGTGCGGACAAGCCGACGACAACGACTCGAGCAGCCCTTCGCCAATTCGCTTACGCGTCATCTCAGCCAGACCGAGCTCGCTGATCTCGAACACCTGGGTGCGGGTCTTGTCGCGGGCCAGCGCGGCCCGGAACGTGCGGAGCACCTCATTGCGGTTGCCCTTGTCCTCCATGTCGACGAAGTCGATGACGATGATGCCGCCGATGTCTCGTAGCCGGAGTTGATGAGCGACCGCCTCGGCTGCTTCGAGGTTGTTGCGGAACACCGTCTCCTCGAGGCTGGACGACCCAACGTTCTTGCCCGTGTTGACGTCGATCACGGTGAGGGCCTCGGTGTGCTCGATGATGAGCGATCCGCCCGAGGGCAACCACACCTTGCGGTCGAGTGCCTTGTGCAGCTGCTCGTGAATGTGAAAACGCTCGAAAACCGGGAGCGGCTCTACCGCCGGATCGTAGAACTCGACCCGATCGGCCAACGCCGGTGAGATCAACGAAACGTAGGCCGAAACGTCGTCGAACAAGGCACGGTCATCGATGACGACCGAACGATACTCCTTGTTGAACTCCTCCCGAATCACCCGGGTCGCCATCTCGGGCTCTCGGTAGAGAAGCGACGGACCCTTGGCCCGCTTGGCCAGCGCATCGATCTGTTGCCACTGCCCTACCAGACCCTGAATGTCCCGCTCGATCTCTTCCGCGGTGATGTTCTCGGCCGCCGTACGCACGATGAGCCCGTGCTCAGCCGGCTTGACCCGGTCGAGAATCTGACGCAGCCGCTTACGTTCTTTGTCGGGCAGCCGCTTGGAGATGCCGTACGTCGATGAGTTCGGGACCAGGACGACGAACCGCCCGGGCAGCGAAACTTCGGTGGTGAGCCGAGCGCCCTTGTGGGCGATGGGGTTCTTCGTCACCTGGCACAGCACCATCTGACGCGCTTTGAGCATCTGCTCGATGCGCGGACCCCCGTTGGACGATTCGACGTCGTCCTTGTCGTACTGCACATCACCGCGGTAGAGAACGGCGTTCTTCGGGGTGCCGATATCGACGAAGGCCGCCTCCATGCCCGGGAGAACGTTCTGGACTCGACCCAGGTAGATGTTGCCGTGGATCTCGAAGACATCGTCACTGGGTTTGGAGACGTAGTACTCGATGAGGTTCCGGCCCTCGACGACCGCGATGTGCGTCGCGTCGCTCTGTTTGGAGACGACCATCTGGTAGCGGCCGATCGGGCGACCGTTTCGGCTTCGTCCTCGGCGTACCTCGAGCTGGGCTTCGTCGAGCTCGACCGGTCGACCGGACACGATGTGTTCGATGGGCGCCACGCTGTTGCGTTGGCCACCTCCGCCCCCAGTGCCGCCCCCGGTTCCTCCGCCGCCGCTGTTCGTGCTGCGACTGCGGCGACGGCGACGCTTCTTGGCCGCCGTTCCGGTCCCCTCACCCTCCGCAACTTCGGGGCGGGGCTCACTGCTGCGAGGTTGGCGGCTTGGCACGGCTACCTCGTCCGGGCCATCCGAGAGGAGCCCGCCTGCCTCTGGGCTGGTGCCGTCCGCCGGGCGACCACGGCCTCGGCCGTTGCGGCGACGTGGCCCTCCGACGCGTTCGGAAGATGCCTCGTCGTCTCCGGATTGGGTGGATCGAGGGGAGTTCGTCGGAGGCAGGTCCGCCGCTTCGAACGGACGCTTACCTGGTGGTGGTGTGGTGGGAATCGGTCGGCCGGTCAGGGCCGACGCCGGTAGCGAATCACCGATCTTGGGGGGTCGGCGTTCTTGGGACGGGTCGTTGGTAGGGACTTCTGACACGGAGGTCGTTCCTTCTCAGGGCTCATGATGCACGCAACTCGGCGTGCGGGGTCGACCGGTCCGCTTCGGACTCTGCCTCCTGCACCGGAGCCGCGGTTGGCTCCAGCGAGATCGGCTCCGTGCGGACGTGGTCGACCATCGTCCATTGGTGGGTGCGGCAGACTCGGCCCTCACGCAGCGTCCGTTCCGGCAGTTCAGCGTTCAAGAGTCGAACGAGTTCTGAGGGTCGAAGGGACACCAGGTCGGTGGCGAGTACCAGCCGCAACTGCGCGCCGTTGCTCGTCGGCCCCACAAGCTCTGCCTCGAGCAGGGCGGGGCGGACATCGGCAACAGAGTTTTTTCCCTTGCGTTCGCGAGCGAACTCGAGAGAGGGGGCGGCCATGATGGCCGCCAACGCAGTTGCCACATCGTCAGTCGGGGCACCGAGTAACTCGATGTCCCAGCCACAGCAGGCGATTGCCTCCTGTAGCGATTTCTCCCCACCCCTCAACTCCCGAACCGCAGTAACGGCAACGCCGTTGGGTAGCACCTCGGTGAGGCGAGCAGGGAGATCCTCGAGGTCGACCGATGTGGCCAAGTCGACGTCGAGGTATTCGGCTTCCGATTCATGGCCGACCGAGAGGGCGAGACCGAAGCTGAACTTCGGCCGAGGCGAGAAACCCTCGGAGTAGGCGACAGGAAGCCGTAGTTTGCGAAAGGTTCGCTCGAACAATCGAGCGAGGTCACGGTGGCTCAGGAAGCGCACCTTGTCGGTCTTGGTGAATCGCACCCGCAACTTCACGAGGCGCCTGCTGGTTTTGAGCCCAACGTGACGGGTACCGCCGCGACGATCGGTGGCCCGACCGTCGCCTTACTGGGTTCGAGCTCTTGTCCCGTGCCCTGGCTGCCACCGGCGGGGGGTGTCGCCGACGCTACGACGTGCTCGATGCCGTAGCCGGTGCATGCGCCGCAGTCGTAGCAGGGCGTCCAGCGGCAGTCCTCGAGGCCGACTTCGGCCAACGCGTCCTGCCAGTCCTGCCACAGGAAGTCCTTGTGCAGTCCGGCCGACAGGTGGTCCCAGGGGAAGATCTCGTCTTCGCGTCGATGGCGGTAGGCGTACCACTCGGGGTCGACTCCGTTTGTCTCCAGAGCGTCGAGCCACCGGTCGAGGCGGAAGTACTCGCTCCACTCTTGGAACGTGCCTCCGGCCCGCCAGACATCCTCGATCACCGGGGCAAGGCGCCGGTCGCCGCGACTGGCGAGTCCTTCGACGAGGGTCGCTTTCGGGTCGTGCCACTTCAGTTGTACGCCACCCATCTTCCGGGTGGCGTCACGAAGCAGATTGATCTTGCGTTGGAGTTCTTCGACCGTGTTCTGTCCGAACCACTGGAACGGGGTGAACGGTTTGGGCACGAACCCGCCGACCGACACGGTGACACTGGCTCGATTGGTGTGCTTCTTGCCAAGCTGGACGCAGTTCCTGGCCAGTTCAGCGATTGCCAACGTGTCCTCGTCGGTCTCGGACGGCAGGCCGATCAGGAAGTACAACTTGATCCGCTGCCAACCCTGCGAGAACGCAGCGTCTACTGCGGCATACAGATCTTCCTCACGGATGAGCTTGTTGATGACCCGTCGCATACGCCACGTGCCCGCTTCGGGGGCGAAGGTGAGTCCGCCGCGACGGGCCCGCTGCAGTTCAGCGGCAATTCCCACCCCGAAGGCGTCCACTCGCAGGCTCGGCAGGGTGACCGAGACGGGGCCGCATCCTGCAGTCTCGGCATCGGCGGTGATGGCCCGCACTGTCGACTCGACGCCCGAGAAGTCGGCGGTCGACAACGAGGTGAGCGAGACCTCGTCGTAGCCGGTTCGTTCGAGGCCGGCACGGACCATGGTGCGCACCTGTTCGGCCGGCCGTTCCCGGACCGGTCGGGTGATCATGCCGGCTTGGCAGAACCGGCAGCCACGGGTGCAACCGCGAAACACTTCGACGTTGAGTCGATCGTGCACGACCTCGGTGAGGGGTACCAGTTGCTGACGCGGGTAGGGCCACTCGGCAAGATCGGCGACGGTCCGCTTCTCGATCTGGGCCGGCGCCAACGGGTGGAGGCGACGCATCTCGATCAGCGCTCCATCGGCGTAGATCGGTTCGTAGAGCGACGGTACGTAGACGCCCGGGATCTGGGCGAGGGCCACGAGCAGGTCGTGTCGGTCACCGTCGCGGTGCTGGGCCAGCACCGCGGTGATCTCGCCAACGACCTCTTCACCGTCGCCCAACACGACTGCATCCACGAAATCGGCGACCGGTTCCGGGTTGTACGTGCAATGACCGCCGATCATGACCAACGGCTGACCGACCGTGCGGTCGACCGATCGGAGCGGGATCTGGGCCAGGTCGATGAGGTTGACCAGGTTGGTGTAGGTGAGTTCGGCCGACAGGTTGAACGCCAACACGTCGAAGGCGGCCGCCGGCTCGTGATGCTCGACCGAGAACAACGGAATGCGCTCGGCTCGCATGATGGCTTCGAGATCACCCCAGGGGGCGTAGCCACGATCGGCCCGGCCGTCGGATCGCTCGTTGACGATCTCGTACAGGATCTGGAGGCCCTGGTTCGGCAGACCGATCTCGTAGGCGTCCGGATACAGGAACATCCAGCTGACCAGGGATGGATCCGGGGGTTTGCCGTTCGCGCCGTCCTCGCAGCCGATGTAGCGCGCCGGCTTCTGGACCTGGGCCAGATGAGGTTCGATCAGCGGCCAGACAGACGGCCAGGTGGTCAGCATCGTGCGCCTACTCTATCTGCTCAGGTCGGTGACCCTCGGTGACGGTGGACGGCGATGCTCTGCACCAGGCCCAACGCAGCGAACGTGGTCAGCAGCGAGCTACCGCCGGCGCTGATGAACGGAAGCGGTACGCCGGTGATGGGCATCAGCCTCACGGTCATGCCCACATTCTGGAAGGTCTGGAAGGCGACGTAGGTGAACACCCCGACGCAGATCAGGGTGCCGAAACCATCGCGGGCCAATTGCCCGTTGCGGAAGACCCGCATCAGCACGACGCCTTCGAGCACGATGATGACCGCACCGCCCACGAAACCGTTTTCTTCGCCGATGGACGCAAAGATGAAGTCGGTCTGTTGTTCGGGCAGGAATCCCAGCTGGGTCTGCGGACCTTCCAGATACCCCTGGCCGTACAGCCCTCCGGAGCCGATGGCGGTGATGGACTGACGCTGGTTGTACCCCGCTCCACGCGGATCGGCCTCGGGGTCGACGAACGCCGTGAGACGGTCCTTCTGATACGGCTGTAGCAGGCCGCTGGTGAACGCCAACCCGAACACGACGAACGCCGATGCGACGAGAAGCAGGAGTACACGTATCGGGACTCCGGCAACGAGGAAGATGCCGAGCGCGGTGAAGCAGTACACGAAGACCGAGCCCGTCTCGCCTTGCGCGAGAACCAAGAGGCAGAACAGGCCGAGCAAGGTGAGCCCGCCCGCGATGCGCGGCGCCTCCGCCGACGAGTGTCGGCCGGTGAACACCGCCGCGAGCGCAACGATCACGGCGAGCTTGGTGAACTCGGCGGGCTGAAGGGATACGAAACCGAGCTGGAACCAGCCCTGTGTCCCGTTGACCTCCGATCCGAGCGGGCTGAGCACGAGGACGAGCATCAGGACCGTCGCCAGGACGAGCAGGCCCAGGAAGTTTCGCCATTCCCGATAGTCGATGAAGGCGATGACGAACATCGACACCAGGCCCGCAAGCAGGAAGACGAGCTGCTTCACCACGAACGCGGCGCCGTCGGGTGCGGCTTGGGTGGCGCTGTTGATGGCGACGAGACCCAAGCCCGCCAGCGCGATCGAGACCACGACCAGAACCCAATCGATGCTGGCCAGCTTCGCCAGCGCCGGTTCGGCGCGGAGACTGGGGGTACTGCGGCGGGCGGTTGCCGTCATTGCGGGAACCTCACGAGTCTGGGGCGCCGCTGGGCGGCAGCCGCGTCTGAGGTAGATGGCCCGGCGGGAGCGACCGGTGGAACCGACGTCGTCGTCGCAGGGTCGCCGCCAGGCGGCTCGGAGATCTCCGGTGAGACGCTGGTGGCCGGCGAATCGGTCGCGGTCGTCGTCGTTGTCCGCTCGGAGGTGGTTGCGGTCGACCCTCGTTCGTCTCCGCCATCGTCGTCTGACTCGTCGCCATCTGAGTCCAGGGAGTCGAGCTCGATGGTGGGTGCACCGACATCGCCCCCACCAACGCCTTCAGGGAGATCCGGTCGAGGGATGAGTTCACCGGGGCGGCCGGCCAGGGGGGCGGTGGGCACCGGGGTGTTCCCGCTCAGGATGTCGAAGAATCGCCGCACGGCAGGAGCCGCGGCATCGCCGCCGAAACCGGCCTTTTCGAGAACGGCGGAGACGGCGTACTTCGCTTGGGGCAATGGACCGAAGCCGGAGTAGAGCGCGTAGTCGGGCTGTCGATAGACCTGCGCCGTGCCGGTCTTTCCTGCGATCGGATATTGGTCGAGCGGGAATCCGGCGAAGGCCGCGGTTGCGGTACCGCTCCGGTTGACGGCCAGAAGCCCATCTCGTACTGCGGCGAGGGCTGCCGGAGGAAGCGGCTCTTCCTCGGCGATCCGAGGGAGGAACTCCTGAAGGATGTCGCCCTCGCCGTCATCGATCGAACCGATCGGCCTCCCTTCGGTCACGCGGGTGATGAGACGAGGTTGATAGCGAGTGCCGCCGGTGGCCAACTGGGCGTAGGCGTTCGTGAGCTGGAGCGGCGTCACGAGTAGGTAGCCCTGGCCGATGGCCAGGTTGACGTTGTCGCCGGTGAACCAGTCGGCATCGAGTTCGGCCTCGACGTTCTCGGGCGTGGGCAGTCGCCCCTTCTGCTCGGTCGGGAGCTGGATGCCGGTTGGCGCTCCGAACCCGAACCGGGCGGCCCAGTCCTGAATGACGGTCCGCCCGTAGGTTTCCTGCTGGACCCAGAACAGCTCGCCCAACGAGTAGTAGTACGTGTCGCTCGACAGCTCGAGGGCCCGACGAAGGTCGACGACCCCCAGCCGGACATCGCCCGCATTGCGGAACACGCAACCGCGGAGCTCGACCGAGGTGCAATTGGCCAGCGTGTGCCGACCTTCATCGTTCCATGGGGTGAACTCACCCCGAGCCCCGCTTTCGACCGCAGCGAACGAGGTCACCGGCTTGAAGGTGGAACCCGCCGGGTACAGGCCCTGGGTGCTGCGATCGAGGAACGGCTGGTCCGGCCGGTCGCGGAGGTAGGCGAACTGCTCGCTGCTGATGCCGAAGATGAAGTCCGACGGGTCGAACGCCGGCAGCGACGCCATCGCAACGACGCTGCCGTCGGTCACGTCCAGGGCCACCAGACTGCCCGCTTCGCCGACGTGTGGCAGACACCCTTTGCACGCGTCGCGTGCTGACGGGCCAGGCGCAGCTCGTCGGCCAGAATGACCTCGGCCGCGTACTGATAATCGATGTCGATGCTCAGGTGCACGTCGGCGCCGGGAATGGCGGCCTGGAGCACTTCGACCGTGCCGATCACGCGGTTCTCGGCGTCCACCTCCACCCTTCTCAGCTCGGGCGTTCCTCGGAGAACCGATTCGAACAGGCGCTCCACGCCGGCCATCCCCAACTCGTCACCGGCGAAGTAGAGCTTGTCCGGACTCGTCCCGTTGAGGTCCTCCGCCCGACCACTGTCGGACACGGTGCCGGTGTAGCCAATGATGTGCGCACCGATGGCACCGTAGGGATACGTGCGAATCCATCGTCGTTCGACCGAGAATCCGGGCAGATCGCGTTCCTGCACCGCCACCCACACCTCTTCACCGACGTCATCGGCGACCACGACCGGCTTCAGCGTGCCGTTGCGGGCCGAGTCGAAGCGGTCGGCCAGCTCCGAAACCTTGACCTTGATGCCGACCCGGTTCAGTTCCTCGGCGACCGAGGCGAAGATCTCCTCACGACCGGCATCATCGAGGTCTCGCAATTCGGTCCAATCGAGGACAACCGCCAACGACTCACGCCGACCGGCCAGCACCTGACCCTCCGCGTCGAAGATCCGACCACGCGGTGCCTCGGTGTAGATCTCACGGGTCCGGTTCCCCGACGCGACCGCCTCGAAGGACTGCCCCTCCATCACCTGCAGGAACCAGAGCCGGGCGATCAGGACGCCGAGTAGGGCAACGCCGAAGAACGCGAGGAAACCCATGCGACGGGACTCGTTCATGGTCTACACCCCCAAGCTCTCGTCCTGGCGGGCCATCGTACGCTCATCGATCATCCAGCGGGCGACGCCCGCCATTGCGCTGCCGAAGATCGCCCCGGCGAGCCCCGCCCCGGCCAACCCGACCAGCGCGCGTCGACCCGTCGGTGGATCCTGGCCGAAGACAGCGCCAACCATCCACGACAGGCCCGTGACCATCACGACGGCCAGTGCCCCCTGCACCACTCGAAAACTGGTGCCCGGCTGCAGAAGGCGGACGCGCGCCACGCCGATACTCCACACCGCAAGCGTGTAGACGAGCGCGTGCAAACCGAACGGGCTGAACTGGAACAGGTCGACCGCCAGTCCGGTGACGAACGCGAGCAACGCTGCGTCTTGGGTTCGGGCGACGAAGCCGAGGCCGACGATGAGTAACAACGGCCCATCGAGCCGGACCCGATCACCGAACAACAGGACCTGATCGAACACGACGGCCTGAGCGACGGCCGCCGTGAGAATGGCGAGGATTGCGTACCCCCAGCGGATGCCGCTCACGGTTCGGGTACGAGCAGGATCGTGAGATAGGTCAACTGGCCGAGGTCGACGAAGGGCTCGAGGGTTCGATGGTCGTTCTCCTCGTCGACCTCCAACCTCCCGACCGGGATACCACCCGGGTACTGGCTTCGATCGAATCCGCTGGTACGGAAGCGGTCGCCGGTCTCACCAAGACCGAGTGATGCCTCCTGAAGGTCGACGACGAGATCCCGACCCTCTCCCCCACCGGTGGCCAGCCCGACTGCGCCCGTCACCGGGTCGACGATGCCGACACTGAACCGAGGGTCACTGATGAGGCGGATCGCTGAGCGGTCGGCGGTCACCATCATGACCCGCCCGACAAGACCGCGACCCGAGACAACCGGCATGCCTTCGGCGATCCCGTCGTCGCTTCCTCGCTCGATTTCAATGATGCGTTCGAGCCCGGTCCGACGGTCGGCGACCACCTTGCCGGTCACCCTCGGAATGTCCTCGACATAGTCGAGATCGGTTGCCTCGAGCAGGTTCGCCAGTTCCGCCTCGGTATCGGGGAGCCGGTCGACCTGTCCTTCCAGGTCAGCGACCCGGGCCCGAAGCGTGTCGTTCTCGGCTCGGAGGCTGTCGTAGTGGACCGCCCCGTTCCACGCGTCGACGACTGGGCTTGCCGCCCACGACACGCCGTCGCGCAACGGTTGCGACACCGTGAGCGTCAGCCGGCGGGCGCTCTGGAATGGACCGAAGGAACGCGAATCCAACGTCATGAGCGCGACTGCCGTCACCATCAGCAGGACGATGGTGCGGCGAGACGAAACCGCAAACCGGGCCACCAGGCAGGATTAGTCGGTGGGCGAGGGGTACAAGGACCGCAACGAGTCGTAGGCCTCGAGATACTGCCCGGAACCGATCGCCACCGCGTGCAGCGGATTGCGGGCAATCTTGATCGGCATGCCCGTTTCGGCGTTGAGGCGAGTGTCGAGCCCGTGTAACAACGCACCGCCCCCGGCCAGGGTGATGCCGTGTTCCATGATGTCCGCCGCCAGTTCCGGCGGCGTCCTGTCGAGCGTGACCTTGACCGCGTCGACGATGGCCGTGACCGGCTCGGCGAGGGCGTCGCGGATCTCCTCGGTGGTCGTGATGATGGTCTTGGGGAGACCACTGACGAGGTCTCGTCCGCGAATCTCGGCCTGGTATTCCTCGCGCAGACGGTCGGCGGACCCGAGCTGAATCTTGATCTCCTCGGCCGTGCGTTCGCCGAGCGCCAGCGAGTATTCCTTCTTGATGTAGTTGATGATCGACTGGTCGAGTTCGTCGCCGCCGATTCGAACCGACTGGCTGGCCACGATGCCGCCGAGCGAGATGACCGCGACCTCTGTGGTTCCGCCACCGATGTCGACGACCATGTTGCCAGTCGGATCCTGCACCGGCAGCCCCGCGCCGATGGCCGCGGCCATGGGCTCCTCGATGATGATGGCGTGTCGTGCCCCTGCGAACTCAGCCGCATCCCGAACTGCTCGCTGCTCGACTCCGGTGATGCCCGACGGCACGCAGATGACGATGCGGGGCTTCGCCATCCAGCGCCCGGGGCTGACCTTCTGGATGAAGTAGCGGAGCATCTCTTCACAGACGTCGAAGTCGGCGATGACGCCGTCCTTCAGCGGTCGGATGGCCTGGATGTGACTCGGGGTTCGCCCGATCATCCGCTTGGCCTCCAATCCCACTGCGAGTGGTCGGCCGGTGTGGACGTTGATGGCGACGACCGAGGGCTCGTCGAGGACGATCCCCTGACCGCGCACGTACACGAGGGTGTTGGCCGTGCCGAGATCGACGGCCATATCGCGCGCACCAACCGACCCGAGCAGACTTGAGAATTTTCGAGCCATCTTCACGCTCTCCACCGGTTGGCCGGCTGGGACAAGCCGGGTGTAGACGGGGCCAGGCTAGGAGAAGTCACCCGCCGGTACAAGGGCGCGATCGGTCGGCGACCGGATGTCACAGGGGCCTGACCGTCGTGGACCTGCGAAGACTCACACCAAACCCGGGAAGAAGATTCCGATTTCTCGCTCGGCAGACTCGTTGGAATCGGAACCGTGCACCAAGTTCTCGGTGGTGACGGTTCCGAAGTCACCACGGACAGTGCCGGAGGGGGCACTGGCGGGGTTCGTCGGGCCCATCATCGAGCGAACAATGGCAAAGGTGTCGTCGGGACCTTCGATGACGGCGACCAGCGCCGGGCTACGACTCATGAACGCGACCAGATCGGCGTAGAAGCCTTTACCCACGTGCTCCTCGTAGTGCCGCCCGAGCAGCTCGGGGTCGAGCAGCCGCAATTCGGCGGCCACGAGCTTGAGGCCTTTGCGTTCGAAGCGACCAAGGATTTCCCCGACGAGGCCGCGTTCGACGGCGTCAGGCTTGCAGATGACGAGGGTTCTACTCACGGGCCGAGCCTACCGGCCGCCTCGTCGGTCGGTCAGTCCTTCAGTCGGTGATGACCGACCGGGCGGCGGGGCGGACCTCACCGACGACGTAGAGGCTGCCGGTGACGAGGATGAGGTCGTCTCCGGTCGTGACCGACTTGGCTCGATGCAACGCGCTCACGGCGTCGGGAACCACCTCAGCGGTCACTCCGAGCGAAGCGGCCGCCGCTGCGACCTGGGCTACCGGCATGGCCCGTGACCAATTCGGCTGCGTCACGATGACCGCGTCGAAGTCGGCCGCCCCGAGGGCCTCGAGCATCTCGACCGGGTCCTTGCCCACCAGCATCCCCACCACGAGGACCCACGAGCCGAGACGGGCGAACTCCGAATCGAGGGTCTCCTTCGCCGCTCGGGCGCCGTCAGGGTTGTGGGCACCGTCGAGGATGACCGTCGGATCTCGACTGATCACTTCGAAACGGGCCGGCAGTTCGACCTGCTCCACGGCTGCTTCGATGATTTCCTGCTCGAGGGGTCGGCCGAAGAAGGCCTCGACCACAGCGACTGCGTTTGCCAAGTTGTCGCCCTGGTGTCGACCGTGGAAGGGGACGTGAAGCTGCTCGTAGAACGCGCCCGGGGTGCGAAGATCGATCATCCGGCCGCCGAATGCCGGGAGGTTCGACTCGACCACGAAGTCCTCGCCGGCGACCCACAGCTCCCGGCGGGGCTCACGGTCGATGATTTCGCGCACATCGTCGAGTCCAGTGCCGAGGATCACGTGGCTGTCGGGTTCGATGATTCCGGCTTTCTCCTCGGCGATGCGGGAGCGCCATCCTTCGGCACCGTCGGTGTGGTCCTTGCCGATGTTGGTGATGAGCGCCACGTCGCCGTGGACGATGTTGGTGCTGTCGTAGCGGCCGAGCATGCCGACCTCGATCACGGCGACGTCGACTCCTTTCTCGGCGAACCACACCAACGCGGCAGCGACCAGCAGGTCCCACCGGCCGGGGGGTCGGGACATCAATGGTTCGACGTCGGCCAGGAACGTGAGCACCTCTGCGAACTCGGCGTCGCTGATGGAAAGCCCGTTGTAGGTCAGACGCTCGTTGATGCGCTCGATGTTGGGACTGGTGAAGGTGCCGACCGACAGGCCGGTTTCGGTCAGGATGGCGCTGGCATACCGAGAAGCGGAGCCTTTGCCGTTCGTGCCGGTGATGTGAATGCAGCGGTACGCGTGCTGAGGTTGACCGCAGAGATCGACCAGCTCGGTGATGGCGTCGAGACCAAGACCCTCGGTCTTGCCCGCGATCGGCAGGGCGGCCGTGCGACCCTTGACCGCTCCCTCCAGGTTGGTATGGGCGTCGAGGAAGGCGAGTGCGGCCTTGATGTCCAAAGGGGGCGGACCTACGACGCAGCGCGGCGGGACCGGCTACGGGTTCCGGCGCGGGGTACCAGTGTGGGGTTCACCCGCTGGAGGACGGTCGGAGCGTCGATCACGCAACGGCCGACGTCTTCGCGCCCGGGAAGATCGAACATGACGTCGAGCAGCACCTCTTCGAGGATCGCCCGAAGCCCACGGGCGCCGGTGCCTCGGAGCAAGGCCTGCTCGGCGACGGCGTGCAGGGCCTCGTCGGTGAACTCGAGCTCGACGTCTTCCATCTCGAAGAACTTCTGGTACTGCTTGATCAGCGCATTCTTCGGTTCGACCAGGATTTCCACCAGCGCCTCGTGCGACAGGCTGGTGACGGTGGCGGTGACCGGCAAGCGGCCCACGAACTCGGGGATGAGGCCGAACTTGAGGAGATCTTCGGGCCGGATCTCGGCGAATACGCTGCTTCGGTCGCGGTCTGCACCCGACCGGATGTCGGCCCGGAAGCCGATGGCCTTGGACCCGAGCCGCCGTTCGATGATGTCTTCGATCCCCGCGAACGCCCCGCCGCAGATGAACAAGATGTTGGAGGTGTCGATCTGGATGAAGTCCTGGTGAGGGTGCTTCCTGCCGCCTTGCGGGGGCACCGATGCAACCGTTCCTTCGAGAATCTTGAGCAGGGCTTGTTGCACGCCCTCACCCGACACGTCACGGGTGATCGATGGGTTCTCGCTCTTGCGGGCGATCTTGTCGATCTCGTCGATGTAGATGATGCCTGTCTCGGCCCGCTTCACGTCGAAGTCGGCGGCTTGGATGATCTTCAGGAGGATGTTCTCGACGTCCTCGCCCACGTAGCCCGCTTCGGTGAGGGCCGTGGCGTCGGCGATGGCGAACGGCACGTTCAGGACCCGGGCCAGGGTTTGGGCCAACAGCGTCTTGCCGCACCCCGTTGGGCCGAGGAGCAAGATGTTGGACTTTGCCAACTCGATGTCGTTGGTCGTCGAATGTTGACTGCCGTACTGGATCCGCTTGTAGTGGTTGTAAACCGCTACAGACAGCACCTTCTTGGCGGACTCCTGACCGACGATGTAGTCGTTCAGGTGCTGGTAGATCTCTTGGGGCTTGGGCAGCTCGTCGAAGTTGACCTCGGTGCCCTCGGCGAGTTCTTCTTCGATGATCTCGTTGCAGAGATCGATGCACTCGTCACAGATGTAGACGCCGGGACCGGCGATGAGCTTCTTGACCTGCTTCTGCGTCTTGCCGCAGAACGAGCATTTGAGGAGCTCGCCACCTTCACCGAACTTGGCCACAGGCCCCCCGAGGCTCAGGTACCGACGGCCCGAATGGGACCGCTGGAATCGACAGCGTTGCGTTGTTCGATCACTTCGTCGATGACACCGTAGGCCTTGGCCTCCTCGGCGCTCATGACGAAATCACGATCGGTATCGGCTTTGATGCGCTCGACGTCCTGGCCGGTGTGGCGGGCCAGGATCGTTTCGAGCTGCACTCGGATCCGTTCGATCTCCTTGGCCGCGATCTCCAGATCGGAGACCTGGCCTTGGGCACCGGAGTAGGGCTGATGCAGCAGGATGCGGGCGCTGGGAAGCGCCATGCGCTTGCCGGGGGCGCCAGCGGCCAGCAGCACCGCTGCCGCCGAAGCCGCCTGACCGAAACAGATGGTGTTCACCTGTGGGCGGATGTACTGCATGGTGTCGTAGATGGCGAACATGGCGTTCACATCGCCGCCCGGCGAATTGATGTAAAGGCTGATGTCCCGATCGGGGTTCTCGGACTCGAGGTGCAACAGCTGGGCGCAGATGAGGTTGGCGACCATGTCGTTGATCGGGGTGCCGAGAAAGATGATGTTGTCCTTGAGCAGGCGGGAGAAGAGGTCGAACGTGCGCTCGCCTCTGCTCGTCTGCTCGATGACATAGGGCATCGGGATGGAGTTGGTGGCTCGAAGGCGATCTTCGCTCACTGGTCGTCTCCTTCGCTTGCGTGATCATGATCGTCGTCATGATCGTGGTCATGGTCGTGAGCTTCGGCTTCCTCGGCCTCGGGTTCTTCAGGGAGGACGAGAAGGGCCACGTCGATGGCATTCCCCTCGTCGTCGACCGGCTTGCTTCGTTCGACGAGCCAGTCGAGCGCCTTGCTCTTCTGGAGATCGGATCGTACCGCTGCCAGCTGACCCGCCGCGGCAAACTCGGAACGAACCTGTTCGAGGGAGCGATTGACCTGCTCAGCGACCTGCGCAAATTCCTCGTCGAGGTCGACTTCGGTGACCTCGAGGTTCTCGGCGGCGCCGACGGCCCGCAACGCAAGGTCGAGCTTGGCGGTGTTGGCTGCGCTCCCCCGCAGTTCGGTGAGCATGTCCTCGCGGCTCGTGCCGGTGAACTGCATGTACTGGCTGAGCGTGAGCCCTTGGGCTTGGAGACGCATGGCGAGGTCTTGGGCCCGATTCTCGACCTCGAGGTCGATGAGCGCCTCGGGTACTTCCTCATCGGGAACGAGGAGAGCGACCGCCTCGGCCACGGCGTTCCGGCGAGCAGTGACTGCTTGCACGACCCGCACTTTGCCAAGGCGTTGTTCGAAGTCGGCACGGAGCTCGGCCGCGGTCTCGAACTCGGAGTTGGCCTTGGCGAACTCGTCGTCGACCTCGGGCAGCATGGTGGCCTGCACCTCTTTCACCGTGACGGTGAACTCGAGCTGGGCCTCTTCGTCCTCGTCGGGGTGATCGGCGGTGAAGGTGAGTTCGTCACCGGCCGACGCGCCGGTCAGGTTCTCGTCGAGCTCGGGTACGACGGCGCCCATGCCCACCTGGTAGAGATAGTCGTCGGCGGTGAGACCCTCGACGGGTTCACCGTCTTGAACCACCCGGATGTCGATGACAATGCGGTCACCAACCTCGGCGGCCCGTTCGACGGTCTCCAGGGTTCCGAACTGACCTCGCATGCGGTCGATTGCCGCATCGATGTCCTCGTCGGACACGACCGGATTGGGGATCTCGACCTCGAGTGCCTCGTAGCCCGAGATGCTGACGCTGGGCCGAATCTCGACCGTGGCGTCGAAGGTGACCGGACCGGCGTCCTCGCCTGCGGTGATGTCGATCGTGGGCGAGCCGATCACATCGACCTCGTGCTCCTTGACCGCTTCGACGTAGTAGTTGGGCAGCCCCTCGCGGAACGCTTCCTGACGGGCGTAATCGCTACCGATGCGAGCTTCGAGCACCTTGCGTGGCGCCTTGCCGGGACGGAACCCCGGAAGGCGAACCTCCTTGGCCAACCGCTTGAACGCGGCGTCGAGATCTTTCTCGAATTCGGCGGCCTCGACCTCGATGGTGACCTTGACCTTGTTGCCCTCGAGGGCTTCGACTGATGACTTCACCGGCCGGAGTGTACCCAGCGCAGCGGCCTCTCTCGCCCCTGCCCCCACCCGTTGCTCGCGGTTCCCTCCCCCCAGCGCTCGCGGTTCCCTCCCCCAGCAAACTGCAGTACACAGACGGTCCTTTCGCCGGCCCACGTACTGCAGTTCCCATCGCGCCCCGAACTGCAGTACACCGACCGCCATTTTGCCGGCCCACGCACTGCAGTTCGGGGAATTGGGCCAGCGTTCGATGGTCGGTGCGCTAGCATCGCCCGGTCCGGGATGTGGCGCAGCTTGGTAGCGCACCTGCTTTGGGAGCAGGGGGTCGGGAGTTCAAATCTCCCCATCCCGACCATTTGACCAGGTCAGACGCTTGCACTAGCGACTTTCCGACATTATCAGAAGTGAATTTGCGCGCATATTCGCGCGCGAGAGCGTCGCTGACGCCTCGGAATCGCCGCACCTGCGCACCCACACCTGGCAGGTATGCCTCTACCCACGGCCGGGGGGTGACGGACCCGCTACTCGACTCAGCTGGCGCGGCTGAGACTCACCTGTCGTCCCAGCAGACGGCCGTCGCCCGCCAGATCCAAATGTCGAAGCGTGCGCGGACGGCCACAGCCAGGTCGACGCAGTGACATCCTCGAGCCCACTATCGCTGTGCCGTCTCCTGTCGACCTGGACGAGGTCATCAAGGCTGCTCACGCCGACTCGGGTCGAACGCCCCGCTCCCGGCAGTCTGCCTAGGTTCCGTTGCCCGCCCCGGCTCGGTCTTCACGGTTCGACGATTCCGCTGCTGGCGAAGAATTCTCTCCAGCTGGCCACGCAATCATTGGCGAGATCAAGCGCGTCGACAGCTCTCGCAGTCGGCGTTGCCCAATCGACCTCGATCAGCACCCGCGCGCCGTGGGGCGTCATGAGCGTCGAGCGAATCCGGGCGGTCACTTTGCCCGATTCGCGGTGTGGTGCTTGTGACTGTTGGCGACGGCGCTGCTCACCTGGAGCGGCGGCGACGATGTCGCATGGGCTTTGATGCCCGCTGCGGCGACCCCGTTAAGACTGCCGATATCCCCCACTAGCCAATCACGCATGTCGTGGCAATCGTTGCAGAAACGCGTCACCAGCTCGTCGACCTCGGCGCTACCCACATTCGGTTGGCGTCGCGCATAAACCGAATCGATCTGATCACGGGCACGGACCACGTCGCGCCACTTTTCGATCCAAGGCCGGTGGTCGACACGGGCGATCGAGACGCTCGGCTCGGGAAAGGTCATCTTCGCGGTGATCGTCCGAGGCGTGGCCACGGCCGAGCGCCGCTGGCCGCCGCAACGGGGGCACGGTTCGCCAACGGGCACTGCGCCCAGGTTGACGTTGCACTCAGGGCAGAACAGCACGGTTCGAGAGTCTGGCACAGCCAGGCGCCCAAGCGGCGAACCAGGTGACCGCCACACCCGGCTGGCCGACGCGGCCACCACCACCCCTGCCCCCGGTGACACCCAGCACGCGAAGAGGACAGTCCACCACCTGGCCAACACTGCAACTGCCAGTGAGCGGACGAGCACGATCATCAAACCACCTCGCCCACAGGCGAACACACAACCTCCCGAGCCTCTACGAAACCCGAGGCGCCTCAGTGCGCGAACGAATCGGACGTTGCGCTCGGCGCGCCTCGGTCGAAGCCCGACATGCCGCGATTCACGGTTCGCGTTCTCGACGATGCGGTGGTACCAATAAGCCGCGTCGAAACCGATAGTGCCCTCGGCACCGCGAGGAGCATCGCTCAACTCTGATCGTCGCAAAAGAGATCGCCGTCGGCGAATTCATCGCCTGGTACTGCTGTCCACACAACCACATCCTGGACACCGTCGACGGTGTACTCCAAGTCGCCGCCAGCATTGATCCGCCCCACACCTTGAGCATGAGCGACCTGCTTGAGCTTCGAACGGTTGTAATAATCGTCGGCGACGAAGACGACTTCATTTGGGGAGGTCCGGGACTGGCCCGGCACCAAGAAGTACGGCCCACAACCGGACGTCATACCGAAATCAAGCTGATACCACACGCCGGCCTCGACGTCACCCCATACCTCGGGCCACGGTTCAGCGTCGGCCCTGTCGGGCGCACCACGGCGAGGATCACCGGTGATCTGCGTCGAACCGGCGAGATCGGCGTCGTCGCTCCCGCTCACTCTTTCGCTCGCACAAGCGGACGCCACCAACGTCAACGCAACAAACAGCCGAGCAAGCCATCGAATGGCAGATCCGCTGATCGTGCTGAGTTGCGTGGACACTGCCCTAGGACGATGGCCCCTGCGGTTTGGTTCCCCCCGGCGGCGAGACCCTCCCAGTTCACCAAACTTCAGCATCCAGCACCTACCCCTACACGCTGCCGGTATTCGGGGATGTACCGCCACTGGGAAATCAACGTCACGTACGGGACGCCGCTGTTGATCTGACCGGTCCAATAGTTCAAACCGGCGATATCTGGCGCTCGGTCACGCATGCCGTAGTACAGCATCGAGGCATCGACGGTGTTCCGCCAGCGGGCAACAGCGTGCGCGGGCTGCACGAAATACACAGCGACACCGGCACCAGTCCACGTCCCGGTGCTAGGGCTGGCTGCCTCACGCAGATTTGGCTGAGCCGTGTTCGAGTTCGTGATCGACCGCTCGACGGATCCATGCCGACACCGACCGGTCGTCCGCGTCCGCAGCCTCACGGATCTGTTCGAGAACCTCTGGCGGGAACCTCACCGGAACCACCTCGGTGAGGTTGGAGTTCCGTCGCCGAGCAGGGCCCTGCGGGACCTGATTGTCTGGCCTGGCGTAGAACTCGTGTTCTTCTTCTCTGGTCATCTTCGTCATCGGTCCTCCTTGTAGCGATCCGCGAGGTGTCTGGCTGCGATGTAGCAACCGATCGGACGGCACTTGGTTGCGTCACCCGCGTCCGACGGAGCGAGGGGCACCATCAAGATCCGACCACCGGTCTCGGCGACCATCAACCAGTGCGCTGGCGGTATGGCCGGATAGAACAGCGGGTCCGACTTCCAGACCTCGTAGACATCATCGACACCAAAGGTGTCGTGTTTGAACAGGTGAGCGACCTGCCGATCGATCTCGAACGGGTCGTTGTCATCCAACCCATCGAGATCGAACAGCTCATCCATAAGCCAACTGTATTACAAATGACTACGAGAGAACAGCATCGGAGCCCGACAACGCAAGCGGAAAGCCGCACCCCCGGGCACTCCGACGTCAGCCGCACGAGGCGGCGCCCGACATCACTCGCAGCACGATTCACCACGTATCCCAGGATTCCATCCCAGATCCGATGGGAACCGACAAGTGGGAACCCATCCATCACTCCTGCGCCGTTTGCGCGTGTATCGCCGCGCGTGGGGATGCGGTCGAGGGGCTTCGGGCGGTACCGAAACGAACCGAGCGGTACAGCCCTGATCAGGCGTTTCTTGCGTTTTGGCTGGTCAGAGGGTTTTGGGTCCACTGCTTTGGGAGCAGGGGGTCGGGAGTTCAAATCTCCCCATCCCGACCATTTGACCTGGTCAGACGCCTGCCCTGGCGGATTTCGGACATCGTCGAATTCGGTTTACGCGCGCATGGGCGAAGCGTCGCTGACACCTCTGACTCGCCGCACCTGCGCAGATGGCAGGTGCGCCACACCCCGTCTGGTCCGCCGCGGTACACACGATCCCGGACTGCAGGTGACGCCCAGTACGCGGAGATGACGATCCACATCGTGGCCAACACCGAATACGTCGGCCCCGCGGTCCGGATGGCATCCAACACCGGGCCTACAACTCGGCGAACTAGCCGAATCAGGCGATCAAGGTCGGGTCCGTCGCACGAGGCCGATGCCCGGTCGACGACGGGACCATCGGGCACGTTCTGCACGGCGCGTTTGTATGACGCTACGGGCAGGGTGATCATGGAGCAGGGCCGGGCGAGTCGCTGACAACGGCGGAGGAGTGGGTCTACACCGCACGCCGTCTACCGGATAGCGGCCGCCATTCTCAGCGGCCAGGGAAGAGAGTGCTGGCGACGTCTCCGGGCTGGCCGGCCACACCGACGAGCACCGGATCGTGATCTGACGACCGGAAGGGGCTGCCGTCGTAGAAGCCGGCCGGGTTGAACTCGGTGTTGTAGTCGAGGAAGAGAGCCTCGTCGGCGTTGACGTGCCAGATGTCGACCCCGGTGATCCGACGCGCCAGGCGCGGCGAGACCAGTGCGTGATCGAGATAGCCCGCCTGACCCTGGAACACGTAGGTGTACTGGTCGGCCTCGGGAAGGCGGGTGTCGATAAGGTCGACGAAGCCAGCGGCCTCGAGAGCGTCGATCGGGTCCTCCTCGCCGTAGGAGTTGAGATCGCCGGTGATCAGCACGTCCTTGTCCTGCAGCGAATCGATCAGCTCGATCAGCGCCTGGGCCTGGGCGACGCGATCGGCGTTGAAGCAGCTCTGACCGTCGCCCTGGTCAGCGTTCGCGCCGGAGGCCCCGGCGCAGCCCTTGGACTTGAAGTGGTTGACCACGACGGTGAAAGGCTGTCCACCGGTGGCCGGCCGGAACTGCTGCGCCAGCGGGAGCCGGGCGTTGACGAACGCGGCGTCTTGGATCGTCGAGGCCCCGCCCATTGGGACGACGGCGTCGGGCTGGTAAATCATCGCCACCTTGATGGCATCGGTGCCGAACAAACCGCCGCCAGTGTCAGGCTCCTCTACCGCCACGTAGCGCGCCTCGCCGGCCGCAGCATTGAGTGCGCCAACCAGGTCGTCGACCGCATGGTCGTCTGCGTCGTTCTCGATTTCCATCAAACCGACAATCCCGGCATCGAGTTCCAAGATGGCGGCGACGATCTTCGCCCGCTGGCGCTCGAACTCCGCATCGCTGTCAGCACCCCGAGGGTCGTCGCCGGTGTCGGTCACCGCGCCGGGCAAGTCGATGGTGGTGAAGTAATTCAACACGTTGAAGCTCGCGACCCGCACATCGCCGCCCACCTCGCCGGCAGAGGCCGCCCGGGGGTTCGACCGCGTCACGGTCGGTTCCTCGGTGGGCTGGAGCCGCCAAGCGTCGAACCCATAGCTCATGACGCCGACGACACCGTTCACCGTGTCCCCGAGGCGGATCACGGCGCCATCGACGTCGGTGAACGGCACCACGGCGGGGTTCTGGACGTCGCTGCCGTCGTCGATGATCAACCGGCGCATGTTGTTCTGCAGCTGCTCGGCAGCGTCGTCGCCCGTGTCGTTGGTGGGCTGGAACAACCGCCCATCGGCCGAGACCGCAAGCTCACCGAAGCGGGCCAATGTGAACGTCTCGGTGGCCTCTAGAGGCCCGGCGACGGCTACGAGCATGCCCTCGACCCGCTCGCGGGCGGCGTCCCCCGCCGGCAGGTCGAGCGCCGTCGGAGCGGGCCCTGCGCCGTCACTGCAGTCTCCGATGGAGGACACGTCGGCGATCTCCGTAAGACCGAAGAACTCGACGACCGTGCCGGTCACCCGTACGACGTCGCCCTCGACGAGCGCAGGAGCGTCGGGATCGAACACGAAGATCCCGTCCCCATGTGGTGGCGTCACCGTCACCGACGGCATCTTGAAGGAAGGCCCCACCGAGCTGTCCGGCCTGCTGGAAGTCGCCGACGACGACTCCCTCGACCGTCACGACCTGACCCGCAAGTGGACCGGTGACCCCGACCCCTCGATCCGCGCCGATCCGACGAGTGACCGGGACCTCACACGGCTCGGGATCAGGGTCCCCGCCACCACTGCCGAAGCTTCAGACCGGGGTTGAGCTGGCCGAGCGAGTTCGAGCCTGCACGTCGCCCAGGTGAATTCACCGGGAGCGTCTTCTCCCAGTGCCGATGAGGCGCAGCGACGAACCGACCGATGTGGCGCTCCCTTCGGCCACTCCGATTTCGGTGCTCGTCGACCCATTTGCCGGGCCGCCGGCGCAACGAACGTCCCCTCCCAGGACAGGAACTGGCGGACCGTATTGGCCGCGACCACCAGCGCCACGCCGTCAGGCGACCGTTCTGGATGCCGTTGACCGTATAGGCCAGCGTCGCGGTACCGAATCCGTCCGTCTGATCGGCGATGGTCCCCGCGAGCGGCGTGTGTCGTAGGATGCGCCGCCGCTGCCGTTGTAGAGCACGACGCTCCAGCCGGTCAGGTCCGTGCCGGCGGGGCCGGCGATCTCGATGGCCTCGCCGGCATCGGTGCCGACGTTGTCGTAGTGGATCTCGCTGAAGAACACCGCTCCATCAGGCGGTGCGGTTGCACTGACCGGCATCGCTGTCAGCGGGAGCAGACCCGCCATCACCGATCCCGCTGCCGCTGCGCACAGGTTTCGCCGTCGTGTCGTCACGCCCATCCCCTTCATGTGATCACCCGGAATTCGGCGACCGTAGAGCGGCGACATGAACAGCCCCTGTCCGCTGAGGCAACAGTCAGTAGCCAGCGACTGGCAATCGCGTGGCGTCCCCAGGTGGCGACCCGCACACCGGACCACCGACGCCGGGTCGCGCCGGATTTGATGGGGCCCGGGCGGCGGCCCTATTGCCCGGACGAAAGCGAGAGCGCAAGCAGTTGACGGGTGCGGTCGTGGAGCACGGTCGGGGAGATGCCGAGATGCCGGAGCGTTCGAACGACTGTCCCGTGCCCGGCCTCGGTGACGGCGAGGAGGATGTAGCCGCTGTTCAGGGCTGCCTTGTCGAGCGTGGCGAGAGCAACCGCTCGTTGGAACGCTGTTTGCAGCGATCCTTTCGATCGGTACGGTCCGCCCATCTGGCCCGCCGCGGGTAGTGCGGCGGCGATGGAGTCGTCGGCGGCGATCACCCCGATCGAGCTCAGGGCCTCGTCGTGTTGAGCGCCAATCGCCGCCCGCAACTCGGCACCGTTGACATCGAACGTGCTCAACACGCTCATCGCGATGTCGTCGTTCAGGTCGAGCGACCCGAGTAGGAGGTGTTCGGCGCCCAGCCGTTCGATGCCGTCGTCTTGCGCGATGCGTTCCGCGGCGGGGAACAGCGTGTTCATCGTGGTGAGGTCGGCTCGAGCGCGACGCAGCTTGTCGAACATGTGGATCCCATTCGATGTCAGGTGATCCGCCGCGTCACGCGGCGGGCGTACTTCTTGTGGACGGCCTGCTTGGTGACACCGAGCGCGTCGGCGATCTGCACCCAGTTCCAGCCCTGATCGATCGCAGCCTGCACCGAAGCAGATTCGAGGCGGTCGGCGAGCCGTCTCAATGAGACAACTGACGCCAGCGCTTCGAGCGGGTTGCTCGGATCCGGAACCTTGTCGATCACACGGTCAACCCTAGTTGACGGACCGGCGCGCCGGTCAACCAAGGTTGACCGTGCAACGCCCTCGGAGTTCGGCCAACAATCACGCTGACGTCACCAGGACGTGATGGGGTGGACAGACAGCCATGACAATGCTGTAGCACATGCAACAGCTCGAGGAACGCCCGCTCCGCGTCCTGATCTCCGCCGAGAGCTTCGTCCCGGCGGTCAACGGAGTCACGAACTCCGTACTCCGCTCGGCGCGGCACCTGGTCGAGCGAGATCACTGCGTCCGTATCTTGGCTCCGGGTCCGGGTGAGAACTCGGTGGACATCGGAGCCGGCCTCGAAGTCGCCGTTGACCGCGTTCGGGCATTCACGGTCCCGCGGTATCCCGACCTCCGCTTCGGAGTGGCAGCCCGCGAACGTGTGCGCAGCGTCATGGCGTCCTTCCGTCCCGACCTCGTGCATTTGGCCGCCCCCTTCGTCCTTGGTCATCAGGTCGGCCTCGCTGCCCGACAACTGGACGTGCCGGCGGTGGCCGTATTCCAGACCGACCTCTCCGGGTTCGCCACCAACTACGGCCTGAAGGCGGCCGCCATCCCGATCTGGAGCTGGCTCCGAGCGATCCACAACCGGGCCGATCTCACCTTGGCGCCAACGAAGACCGTGGCCGGCGAACTCGACTCCCAGGGGTTCCACCAAGTCGGCATTTGGGGCCGCGGCGTGGACCACGAGCAGTTCCATCCGCGTCGACGATCCGAGGAACTCCGCCGGGGATTCGGCGTCACACCAGGCGATGTCCTCGTCGGCTACGTCGGGCGGTTGGCCGCCGAGAAGAGAGTCGAGCTGCTGCGTGCACTGGTCGACCTTGCCGGCGTGAAGCTCGTCATCGTGGGGGACGGACCCGAACGTCCGACCCTGGAGAGGCTCCTGCCGCACGCCTACTTCACCGGCATGCTCCAGGGCGAGGACCTCGGAGCAACTGTGGCCTCTCTGGACATCTTGGTCCACGCCGGCATGCACGAGACCTTCTGTCAGACGTTGCAGGAAGCAATGGCCTGCTCGGTGGCCGTCGTCGCGCCGCGAGCGGGCGGCCCCATCGACCTCGTCGACCATGGAATCGATGGTCTCCTCTATGAGCCCGGTGACGGTGCGTCCCTTCTCGTGGCGGTAGCGCGGCTGATCCACGACCCCAACCTTCGCCGGACGCTGGCCGAGGCCGGGCATCGTCGGGTGGCCGGCCGAACCTGGCAGACATTGGGTGATGAGCTGATCGGTCACTACCGACGCATGACCGCACCCGTGAGGCTTGCAGCGTGAACGGCGACACGGACGACCGTAACCCGGGCACGATCGCCCTCAGCGACGTCACCGTGATCGTCCCAACCTTGAACGAGTCGGCCAATATCCGATGCTTCCTTTCCGCACTGCCGCCAGAGATCGCGCTGATCGTCGTCGATTCGAGCGACGACGAGACCCCGGATCTCATCGAAGCCGATCGACCGGAACGAACTCGGGTCCTCAGGACCAAGGCCAACATCCCGGTTGCTCGTCAGCTCGGCGCAGCGACCGCATCCACCACTTGGCTGTTGTTCACTGACGCCGACGTGTGTTTTGCCTCGGGCTATTTCGAAGCCCTTTCGAGCGAGCCTGTCGGGGCAGCGGTGGGCGGCCTGGTGGGCTGCAAGGGGACGGTGGACGGATTCCCTCTCTATCACCGCTGGTTCGTCCGAGGACAGGCGATCCTCATGGCGTTCGGCATTCCTGCAGCGACCGGCTCGAACATGCTGGTACGGGCCGATGCTCTCGATTGGGTCGGAGGCTTCGACTCCGAACTCAGCGTCAACGAAGACACGGAGCTGATGTTCCGCATCGCCCGAGCCGGCTATGGGGTGGACTTCCGACCTGACCTTACCGTGCGGGGCTTTGATCATCGTCGACTGGAGGTGGGCCTGCTCCGCAAGATCGCCCACGGTGCACTGCGCAACACCGCCCTCTACCTCGGCGTGTTCGATCGTCGCGTCCGTTCATCGGACTGGGGCTACTGGAGTGGTTGCGACGCTGCCCGAGTCGGCCGGACCGGAACGTAATGATCGAGACGAAATGCCTCCAACCGCTGATCCCGTCAGAGGCAGAGCCCGAAGCCGAGTTCGTCAGCCATCGACCTACTGCCGCCTCGGACGAAGCGTTGCTGAGGCGGCATGCGCCCATTTTGCGGCTCGACCGACGAGAGCTCTTCCTGCCCACATCGGTCGACGCCTACGTGCGCTCGTGCGAGCTCGTCTGCCGTGACGGCCGGCGCATCCCCGGGCCCGACCTCCACGAACTCGATGAACGGTGGTCAGCCGGGACCTACCTCCGGTTCGTCTCCCCCGAGGACCGCCGATCGTTGACCGGCGCTCAACGACGGACCGGCGGCCGCCGAGATCATGCGCCCCGACTCGGGCGCGTCGGAGTCTTCGGCCGGCTGGTCGATGCCCTGTTCCTGCTCTCCGTTTGGATTCGTGCCACCACACCCCGCCTCACGACGGCCGCCGCCGCCGCCAAGGCCGAGCGGTGCGACCTCCAGAGGTCGCCAACCTGCTATGCCCGGTCAGCACAGGCGGGAGAGTGGACGATTCTGCACTACGCCTACTTCTACGTGATGAACGACTGGCGGAGCGGCTTCCGCGGTTTGAACGACCACGAAGGCGACTGGGAACAGATCTGGGTCTTCTGCGACCCGGAGACCTGCCAGCCTGTGTGGGTGTCGGCCACAAGCCACGACCACGACGGAGCCGACCGGCGTCGCCACTGGAACGATCCCGAACTCGAACTCGCAGACGAACGGCCGGTGCTCTACGTCGCCGCAGGATCCCACGCCCTGTACTTCCGCCCGGGTGACTATGTGACCCGGATCGACGTGCCCGGATTTCGGGGGCTGTTCCTGGCCCGGGATGTGGTCCGACGAATGCTGCGAATCCGAGGTGACGCCGCCGAACGTGGCGTCGGCCCAGCCGTCGGCGTACCGTTCATCGACGCCGCCAGCGGCGACGGCCTCACCATCGAGTCCATCGAAATCCGCCCGATGGAGAACCAGAACTGGCTCGAAAACTACCGGGGGCTGTGGGGCCTCGACACGGGAGACCCGCTCCAGGGCGAACGCGGCCCGGGTGGCCCCAAGTTCGACCGGCAGGGCGAGATCCGCAAATCGTGGGCCGATCCCCTGGGGTGCGCCGGGCTGCACGGAACCCCTCCCCCATCGGCCGTAGCCCGCCAGGTCAACATCGACAACTTGGACCGCGCCCTACTGCTCCTGGATCAACAGATCCGGGAACGAGGCCGATACCTTCCTCTCGCTTCCCAAACCAACAGTGCGAACGGACTGGCCGAGGAGAGCCATCGGCTGACCGAACTTCTCCGACAACGCTGCGAACTCGAAGGACTCCGCACCCGCCTGCTACAAGGCCGATGGCGGACCGACGGAGTCCGGGACCATCTCCGCCGGCCCGCCCTCCCGTTGGCACCGACCGAGGAAGCCTGCTGCTCGGCACGTGGGCGGCCCTGAGCATTCCAGGTTTCCTGGCCGCCTTGGCTGCGGTGTTGCTTTTCGATGCGGTTCATGTCGGGCTCGCTCTACAGATCGTGATCCTGTTCACCCTCCCCATCGAGTACCTCGCGTCCCGAAACGTCAAGCAGGCCCTGCGGCTGCTCGCCGCAGAAGTGACGGTCGCCGGACTCGCTACGTTCGGTCTCGGTCAAGCGTGGTCAGTGCGACACGATGTCGTCGGCGCGGTCTTGGCAGCCGGCGCCGTGACGTTGCTGGCGGCAAACGTCGACGAACTGACCAACACGCATCGCCCGAATCGATCGTGGCCGCATCTGATCGGCCGATCCCCTCAGTCGGCGGAAGACTGATGTCCGTTCGCAGCCAGTGCGGTCAACAACTTCTGAGCGATGCGGACTTCGGGCATCGTTGCCTCAAAGATTCGGAGCTGGAGAGAACCCTCACCGTGGCGAGTGACGATGCCATGTCGTCGTTCGGCGAGCGAAACGTATGCTCCTGTCGCGCTGGTGGTGCGGTCGAGGAAGGTGAGGATCGCGAGGAGGTCGGGCTCGGTGGTGACCCATCGATCTCGGTCGGACATGCCTCTGGCTGCGGCCTCGAAGCGCGCCCCTGAATGATGGGCTACGAGCGGCGAGACGTTGTCAAGGCCGAGCTCATCGAGAAACCTGGCACCGACGAATCCATGCGGTTCGGTGTCGTGGGGGTCGAGGGCTCGCCCGACGTCATGAAGCAAAGCGGCAAGTTCGAGTCGATCCGCCATCGCCGGCGTCAACCATGGGAGGTCGAGGTCGCGGAGTGCGACGGCCCTCCTCCACACCGTGTGCAGGTGCTGGAACCGTTGTGGATTGGCCTGGAATGCTTCAGCAAGCCATGTCAGCCAGCTGGTCGGCTCGCGTATCGGCCCACTGAGTTCGGGAAACTCGTAGTTTGTGTGCACCTGCCCCACGGTGACGAGCCTATTGCGTTCGCCGGGTCGAGTTCAGGTGACAACTGGTCCTCCCAGGAAGTCATCGCTCACCGACAGCCGGACCCGGGCCCGTGCGCTCGCATCCGGCGACGCACCGTCATCATCGAGGGAGGCGAGAAGTGAGCGCTTGTCCGCGTAGTACCGAGAACGGTGCTCCCCGTCGCGGGCGGCGTTGTAGGTCAGGTAGAGAATCCGACGTGACCATCGCGACCGGTTGGTGTCGCTGCTGTGAGGGGCCAGCGAGTCGAAGAGGAGGACGTCGCCCGGGACGGCTTCCACCGGATACCAAATCGCTCCGGCCACCCACTCCGGGTCCAGCCGGCCGTCAACGCGGGGGATCAGGCCACCGCGGTGCCCGTCGGCGAACCACAGGCAGCCCCGATCCTGGGTTGTCGGATCGAGCGGGACCATGGCTGAAATGTGGTGGCCCCCGAACCGATAGGCCGGCGCGTCCTGGTGCGGGGCGAAGCCGGCCCCGCCCGGGTGCTTGTAATTGATCTTCTCCTTGAACAGCACGGGATCGTCCTCGAACAGAAGACGGAGCACGTCGACGATCGGACTCGACTGCAGGAACTGGGCCATCCCGGGATGATGGGGCGCGAAATCCTCGCACCGGGCCAGCCGCTCGCCGTGATCTGTCGCCTCGAAATGGTGGAGGCCCGGGCCAGCGTTGGTTGCCCAAGCCTCGATCTCGCGGGCCCACCGGTCGAGGCGGGAGATGTGATCGATGACGAGCCCCGGGAACAGCAGCCACCCGCGCTCGTCCCAACTGCTCCGCTGGGACGCATTGAGGCCGCTCAAGGCGAACAGCGCGTCAGACTTGCGAACAGGTTGTGGACCGATGCCTGGCCAAGATGGACCGGGATCGGCAGGTGCGAATGCGGCCACCGGATCCTGCGACATGGCCTACACCCCCATTCGTTCCACAGCCGAGCACGTGACGGCCGACACGAGTATCGACCTCGAAAGCGACCAGGTCGTGAACGAAACAGGCACCGCGTCGGGCTATTCCATGAATACCTCCGTTCAGACGCTCATTTGTTGAGGCCTTTGAGCATGGCGTTGAACGAGCGTTGGTTGGAGGGTCGGTCGTAGCGGGCGAATCGTTTGGCGAAGTCGGCGCGTGCTGCGAGGCGTTGCTGATCGAGTCGTTCGGTGAGTTGCCCGATCGCGGTCTCCGTGGCGGCTGCTGCGTCTGCGTGTTCCAGTTGTCGGGCGACGCCGAGCAGGAGGTCGACGTGGACTTCTGCGTCCTGGTGTTCGCCGAGGTTGTCCTGCAACGCTTTGAGTCGTTTGACGTACTTGGTCCGGGCACCGTCGTGGAGCAGGTCGCCGAAGCATTCCAGGAGGTAGCGGAGCTTTTTGGCGTCCTTGCGGAGATCGTGGAGGTGCTCGGCCGCGGTGGCCGGATCGATCAGGCGGCCCCGTTGGAGCAGGTTCTCGTGGGCGTGGGTGATCCGTTTGGCGACCAGCGGGCCGAGCGGCCGCTTCGCTAGGCGCGGGAGCGCGTCGGTGGCGGCTGCGTCGACGAGCCACGCCTGCCAAGTGTTCATCAGTCCGGCGGCCCGTTCGGAACGCAGCGACTGTTCCATCTCGAGGTGGGCGTCGGCCCGCCGACGCTCGAGGACAGCCCGCACCGGTTCCAGCCGCGGTACTACGTCGGCGCCGAGCGGTTCGGTGTAGCGGGACCATTCGAGCAAGTAGACGTCGAGGTCTCGGGGTGCGCTGGTGAGGCCGGCCAACCACGCGAAGTCCCTGCGGGCCGGTTCGAGGACGGTGGCCGGCAGCACTCCTTTCGCCGCCGCAAGCACGGTGCGGGTCCGTCGAACCGCGATGCGTAGATCGTGCAGGAACTCCGGGTCTGCCTGGTCGATGGTGCCCTGCCAGTTCGCGTCGACGGTGGCCGCCAGGTTGGCCAGCACCAGCCGGAAACCGTCGCCCGCGGCGATCTCGGGGTCGAGGGCAACGCCCGCCGTCGACACGAAACCGGCCAAATCGACGCCGGCCGCCGCAGCGCAAAACATCCAGATGTCCGCATCCTGGGCGGCAAGGCCGAGCTCGCGGAGCGCAGCCACGGCGCGGCGGGCCTGTTTGGTGTGACCCGAAACCGAACGGATCTCCACGGTCGGCTCCACCGGTGCCGCATGCGGCCGGTCCAGAACGCTGATGCGGTCATAGATGTCGGCGACGGCGACCACGGCTCCGGTCGAGTTCCGCTTCTCACCCCTGGTACGGCGGACGCTGACCCGGAGCTGTGGCAGGAGAACGCGAACGTCGATGAGTTCGGCGACACGGCTGTGGACAGGGCCAGGCGGCAGGTCGTCGGCTACGCGGGGAACCGCGTCGACCAGGACAGGCGGTGACGTTTGGTCCTTGTCGAACAGTTCGAGCTCGGCCCGGTCGGACTGGGTCAACTGAAGCCGCAACCCGGCACGGCGCAGGCGGCCGTCGAAGGTGTCGAGAAGCGTCGTCGCCGCCTCGAACGGTGCGTCGAACGCGAAGCCGAGACCCGCCAAGGTCCCCGAACGCGGCGCTGTCGTGTCCTGCTCCCCGGAACGTGGCCACCAGCGTCACTACCCCGAAGGTACCGGACTTCGTCCCATACTGACAGAGTGACCGTCGAGATCGAGCGGAAGTTCCTCCTGCCCACGGCGCCCCCTTTGGACCAGATCGGAACCGGTGTCCACATCCGCCAGGGCTACCTCGCCGAAGAGGACGCAGTCGAAGTCCGAATCCGGATCACGTCGGCGGGGGCCACGCTCACCGTCAAGACGGGGCGGGGGATGTCCCGGACCGAGGTCGACGTGTAGGTAGGAGCGCTCGACGGGCTGATCGTGGCCGAGCAGACGTCACGCTCTACCTCGATGGCCTCGTTCGAAGCCGAGCCGTCAATCCCGGGCCGCGGCGTTCTCTCGGCCGAGTTCGTGCAACTCGCCGGTAGCCAGGAACACCGTCTGTTCGGCGATGTCGACGGCGTGCTCGCCGCACCGCTTGAGGACCCTGCTGGCCCTCGCGACATCAATGACGTGCCGGTTGTCCGAACTGCTCTCGCCCGAACGTGCGAGGTCCTCGAACAACCCATCGGCGAGCACGCCGAGGTCGCGGTTGGCGGCGGCGACGCCGAGCGCGAGCTCGACATCTCGAGCGGTCAGGCCCATCAGGGAGTCTCGGGTCATGGTCGTGGCCAGTTCGGCCATCTGCGTGACGCTGGCTGGGGCACTCGTGCCGATCGCCAGTGGGTTTCCGTCGGCGATCCCAGCAACATCGACGAAGCCGTCGGCGATGCGTTCCAGGTGGATCGCGATGTCGTGAACCGCCAGGATGCCCCGGAGATCGCTTGCTACCGGCTGATGTCGGGCGATCGTTTCGAGGACCGCTCGCAGGATTTCCTTCTCGAGGTCGTCGATCTCGTCGTCAGCGTCAAGAATGGCGTGCCGCTCCGTCGCATCGACTGCCTGCAGCGCCCGACCGAGCCGTTCGCCGAGGCTGACGACGAGTGCGCCCATGCGCTCGACACCGGCGTCGATTACCGCGATTGCCTCGTCGAGGGCCACGCGTGTGTGGGGTGGAGCCGGTGGCAGAATCAGGTCGATCAACTCGTCGACCCGCCTCGACAGATCGTCGCGTAGCTCCCGGTAGCCATCGACCCCGTCGTTGCGGTGGTCCGGCAGTCGCCACGCGAAGTACTGCTTGTCTTCGATCACCTCGATGTCGTCGTGGGCGTCGAGCGTCACGATGACATCGGCTGCCTGTTCGACCTCCTTGGTCAGCGGCTTCGGGAACTCCCCGAGCAGGTCGATCCCGATCTCATGCATCACATAGATTGCCTCGTCGAGCACATCGGGAGCGGGCGCGGTGCCGGCCGACGAGGCTTGGCCTCGACCTCCAGCCGCAGCGTCGAACAACGCAGACGCGATCTGGGAGACCGCATCGTTTCGTTCGCAGACGAACAGGACTTCGGCCCGATGGTCTTTGATCAGGCCTTGGTTCTTCGCCACCGAACGCAGTCGCTGCCGGGAGAAGCGGTCGACGAATGAGGGGATGTGCGTCAGCACGCGGGCGTTGCTGCTCAGTTCGCTGTAGGAGTCCTCGACGTAGTGCCCGAGCGTGTCACGAGTGAACAAGTCACCGAATTCTTCCTCGAGCCGTCCGACGATGCCGCGCAGCAACAACTTGTGCTGCGCCACCATGGTCCGTCGGTCCGACCCGCCTCCTGCTTCCACAATGCGGTTCGCCAGCTCGGTTTGATCGCTCATCTCGTCCCTCTTCCGTGGGTGGTTCTTGCCTCGAGAATCTCCCCTCACTCTGCGGGCACGACAGGGACCAAAGACCCGACCAGGACCCATCTCTGGCAGAATTCATCTGGCGGTCACTCGGTGATCACCGCGTCGCAGTGTCGCGGTCAGGTGCCTGGAGGCGGCGAAGAGCCCTGTGCTTGTACTGGTGGTGTCGCATACCGGTCAGAATCGAGTCGAGGGTGTGGATCGCGGCCGGCCGGACTGATCGGGCCGCGAAGGTCAGAGCCAGCCGGCTCGGCGAAAGGCACGGAACAGCGCCGCCGAGAGCAGAAGCATCGCCCCGAGAACGAGCGGGTAGCCGTAGCGCCAGTGGAGCTCGGGTTGGGCATCGAAGTTCATGCCGTAGACGCCGGCGATCAGCGTGGGCCCGGCCGCCATGGCGACCCAGGCGCTGATGCGACGCATGTCGTCGTTCTGTTGGACCGAGATCTGGGCCAGCGTGGCACCGAGGGCAGCGTCCAGCAGGTTCGAGAGCGATTCGGCCCGACTGATCGTCCGCTCGAGCTGCTCGGAGGCCTCCTGGATGCGGCGGAGAACCGGTTCCGGGAATCGGTCCTCCGCGACGCGGATCAACCGGCCCAGCGGTTCTTGGAGCGAGCCGATGGCCAGGAGCATGGTCCGGAGTTCGCGCTTCAATCGATACAGGCGGCGAGCGGGACGGCGCGCGCTGTCGGAGAAGACGTCACGCTCCACCTCGACCGCGTCTCGCTCGAACCCGTCGAGGGCCGGTCGGTAGTCGTCGATTACTTCACCCAGGATCGAAGCGAGCACCGCCGATGGCCCGAGGCGAAGCCAGTCCGGGTCGTCCTCGAGCCGATGCCGCAGGTCGCCGAGCGGGGTGGCGTGACCGAAGCGGGCGGTCACGACACCGTACGGAGCGAGGATGACCGAGAGTTCGCCGAGCTGTACGGCGTCGCTCGATTCGAGGTACTTCGCCGTGCGCAACACCAACTGGACCGAGTTGCCGTCGAGTACGAGGATCGGTCGATCGTGAGGAGCGACGATGTCGTCGAACGGGAGATCGGCGCCACCGAGATGACCGCAGGCATCAGCCAGTTCGTCCGCTGCCGGCATACGAAGGCCGACCCAGGCGAACGGGACGTGCCCGGCCGACTGGCCGTCCAAGCGGATCGATTCAAGCCCGTCCTGGGATCGCCGACCATCGAGATAGACGGCGCTGTCGACCATCACGACTGGCGGGACCTCGGAATCGGCACCGTCTCGCCAGCGTCTGCCTCGACAAGCTGCGGCGGTCCGACGATGAGCGAGTCGGGTGAGCCCACCACCGCGGGATCCCGTTCGGGGTAGTCGAGGCAGTTCAGCACGAAGCGGATCGCCTCCAGGCGTCCCCGCTTCTTGTCGTTGGCCCGCACCACGGTCCAGGGCGCATACTCGTGATTGGTCCGCACGAACATCGAGTTCTTCGCGGCGGTGTAGTCGTCCCATTTGTCGAGCGAGGCCAAGTCGATCGGGCTCAGTTTCCACTGGCGAACCGGATCGATACGGCGAATCGTGAATCGGGTGAGCTGCTCGCGGCGAGAAACCGAGAACCACAGCTTGACCAGGATCGTCCCGGAACGAACGAGCATGCGCTCGAATTCCGGAACCTGGGTCATGAACTCCTCGTACTCGTCGTCGGTGCAAAATCCCATGACCCGCTCGACGACTGAACGGTTGTACCACGATCGGTCGAAGAGGGTGATCTCGCCAGCGGTTGGGAGGTGCTGCACGTAACGCTGGAAGTACCACTGGCCCTGCTCGCGAGGCGATGGCGCAGACAACGCCACGACGCGGGCGCCGCGCGGATCGAGGTGCTCCATGAACCGCTTGATGCTGCCGCCCTTGCCGGCAGCGTCGCGGCCCTCGAAAAGCACGACAAGACGTTGATCGGTCTGCTTGATCCAACTCTGGGCCTTGAGCAGTTCGATCTGCAGCAGCCGCTTTGTCGACTCGTACTCCTCGCGACTCAAGCGGTGCTCGTAGGGATAGCCCTCGCGCCAGGTCTCGAACGGCAGCCCGTCCGGTCCGAGGAGGATCGGATCGTCGATCTCGTCGAAGGTGCCCGTCACCGACAGGCCGCTGGCGACGAGTTCCTCGACGGAGAAGTCGCGCAGCGAGGTGATCGCGTCAGTGAGCGGGATGACGTGGTCTGTCCCCTTGGTAGTGGAAGGGTTCGATTCGCTCATATCGTCCTCACAGCTATCAGCTGATCCGCTTGCGCGAGCGACGTTCACCTACTGATCATCCAGACTTCGTCCGACGGCAACCCGGCTCCGAACGCCAACTCATTCGTGGTCATTGCTGGGGATCAGGTACTCGGAGTACGACATTTCGGTGCGGGTTGCGTGCTGAATGAGCCGTGTCACGGATCGTGGGCCTCGGGCTCGGAGCATTTCGGGCCAAGGTGCGCGACAGCGATGCCCGGTGCAGAGGTCGGGTCCAGTCCGCGTTCTCGAGAGCGGCGGGCGCGTGGTGATCGATTGCCACCGACGCGAGAGCCAGGGTGCCTCCGGGCTCACGCACGAGTTCGAGGGTTCGCGATTGCTGGGGCCAATCGATCAGTGAGGCCGACGTGATCTCGGGCAGGATTCGGGCACCTCGACGGTGGAGCGTCACCGAATGGTGGTGCACGTGCCCGGCCAGCCAGACGACCACGCGTGGATCGTCGAGTACGGCACCAAGGACTTCGTCGGCGCCGACTCGGCGCGGTGCACCTTCGGGGCGGAAGGTGTTGATGAGACGCCAGAGTGGGTGATGTGACGCCACGACGACGTAGGGCGCCGACGTTGCCTCCAATTCTCGGCGAAGCCAGTCGAGCTGTTCCTCGTCGAGCGAACCTTCCCACCCGCCGTGGGGATTCACCGTGTCGAGCGCGATGAGGAGCAACGACTCGTTCACCTCAGCGGCGAAGGCATTTGCCGGACCCCGACGGGTCACCGTACACTGACGAGCCTCGGTTCGGATCGCGAAGTCACCGACCCCGACCAGCCGACGACGAAGGTCGGCCACGACCTGCTCGCTCGGGGATTGCAAGGTGTGGGTGTAGCGGGCCGGCCCGACCGGCGGGACCGCCTCCAAAATGGTGAGCGGGGTTTGGTACGGGTCGAGGCCCACGACGCGTCGCGAGCCGATCGTCAACTCTCGTAGTGCGTCATCCGGCGGGACGGTGCCCTGCAGGAGCGCATCGTGGTTGCCGTGGACGGAGAAGAACGGCATCTTCAGGCCCTGCGAGACGACGGGCGTTCGTGCGCCTTCGAGGAGACCCGCCAGCTTGGGAAAGCCGTGGTCGATCGTGAACCGATCGAGTTTCCCGCTCCGGTGACCTTCCGGGTGCCAGAATCCGCCGTCCCAGTGCGTATCGGGTGATCCGACCCAGCCGCACTGCTGTGCGTCTCCGCTCGTCGGCGTCACCACTCCGCCCGACACGACATCGAGATACCAGCCGAGCTCGTTGGACTGGGCATTGTCAGTAAGGTCGCCGGTGAGGACTGCAGCGTCGATCGTTCGTCCGGTCAGCGGGCCCCGACCCAGCTCGTTGATCGTATGCACCATGCTCACGGCAACGGGCACGGTCAGAAGCTCGTTCGGGCGATAGGTGCCAATGTCACCCAAGAGACGTCGATGGGGCTGGCCGACCTGTCCGTGGACGTCGAGGTACTCCTGTCGGCCCGGTGACTCGGCGTCGCAGATGTGGAGGTCCGAAAGGTGCGCCAGCACCGCAATCACCTCACCGGCATGCAGCACGGGATCCCCATCGAACCTCGCGCCCGGCGCCGGCATCAACTCTCGCCAACCCAGGTCGGATGGTGGTCCGGCCATCAGCGCCTCGTCGAGTGTGCTCGAGCTCATCGTACGGGTGTGACGGGACCGGCCAGGCTGAGCCCGACGATGTGGCCTCGCCGTAGCTCGGCAGCATCGGAGGAAGCCATGTCAATCAGGATTTCTTGCCCATCGAGTGACGCTTCGACGCGAGTGAGGGGCCCGAGGAACGACACGCTTCGGACCTCAGCCCGCATCCCTTCGCCGGGAACGGACGTCACCCGCACGTGTTCCGGTCTCACGAACACCTCGTTCCCTTCGACCCCGTCGACCAGGGTCCCCAACACCCGCCGTGCTCCATTCGATCCGTTCGTGACGGGCAAGCGGTTGCTCGTCCCGAGGAACCGGGACACGAATCCATCGACCGGATGCGCATACACCTCGGCCGGAGGGCCGAGCTGCACCAGACGCCCTGCTGCCATGACACCGATTCGGTCGGCGATCGCCATGGCCTCGTGCTGGTCGTGGGTGACGAAGACGGTGGTGATGCCAAGCTCGCGTTGCAGTCGACGGATCTCGTCACGCAACTGCTCCCGGACCGCGGCATCGAGCGCAGACAACGGCTCGTCGAGCAGCAGGACCGGAGGTTTCGTCGCCAGCGCACGGGCGAGCGCGACCCGTTGCTGCTGGCCGCCCGAGAGCTGATGTGGATACTTGTCGGCATGCTCGCCCAGACTGGTGACCTCGAGCAGTTCCGCCACACGTGCCTGCGCTGCCGGGCCCTTGATGCCCTTCAGCCCGAGCGCGAACCCGATGTTGCGTCGAGCCGTCATGTTCGGGAACAGGCTGTAGGACTGGAACACCATCCCGAAGCCGCGCCTCCGAGGATCGAGGTCAACGACGGAACGCCCGCCCACCAGCACGTCGCCGTCGTCTGGCGACTCGAAGCCGGCCAGAATGCGCAGGGCCGTCGTCTTGCCGCAGCCGCTCGGGCCGAGCAGGCAGACCAGTTCGCCCGAGCGGATCTCGAGATCGAACGACGCCAACGCCTTGGTCTCCCCGAACCGCTTCGACACCGACCGGTACAAAACTTCGGACACGTCGTCTCCTCGCCTCTAGATTCCGGCCACTCGAAGAGAAATTCCTCGGCGCCGCAGCATCCCGATGGCGAGGCCGATGATGGCTGCCGTCACCAGCAGCACCATCAACGCCAACGCCAGACCAACTCGCGCGTTGCCTCCCTGCAAAACCACCAGGTAGGTGGGCAACGTCTGCTTCAACAGCAGTGAGGCGAACGCGAACTCGCCGAGCACCGTCGCGCCGGTCAGGGTTGCCACCACGACGAGAGAGGACGAGAGATTGGCCAGCACCACCTTGACGAAAAAGGTGGGCCAGGAGGCTCCGAGGCTGACCGACGCCTCGTACAAGGTCCGCGCATCAATGGCCCGCAGACCGGCATCGATTGCCCGGAAGCTGAACGGGAGCGCCCACATCGCATAGAACGGAACCAGCGAGTACGGCGAAGACAAGAACCACGGTGCCGCTCCGCGAAAGGTCGACGCGACCCCCACGACCAGAGCGATGGGCGGCACCAACCAGGGCAGGATCGACAAGACAACCAGCGCCGCCCGCCATCGGGGCGCTCGAACCTCGACGTAGGTGGCCACGGGAACCAGAAGGAGGAGCGTGAGTGCGATGGTGCAAACGGCGAGCAACAAGCTCCGTTGCGCCGCCTCGATGGCAAGGGGATCCGAGAGCGCGGCGCTCAGACTGTTCGCCGACCAGCCGTCCCCCAGGTTGGCCCAGCCGAGGTTGATCGTCGCAACATGCTGGAAGGCGAAGCGGGCCATGGCGAACAGCGGGAAGGCGAAGAAGACCCCGAGGAGCCCCAGATAAACGCGCCCCCATCCAGGAACCTGCCCCTGGCGCGGTGTCACCGTTGGGCCCATCTCGTGGCGCGTCGCTGGAGCAACGAGATCGACACCAGCGCCGCCATCAACAACAGGATGGTCCACATCACCAAGGCGTAGCCGAGGTCCTCCTCGCCCGAGATCACGTTTCCCTGTAAGACGAAGCGGATCTGGAGCGGGACGAGTTGACCGGCGCCACTACTCAGCGCATAGGCGGTGGCGTACGCCGAGAAGGCATTGACGAACAGCAACACGAATCCGGCCAGCAGCGAGGGGAACAACACGGGAAGGCCGACACGGAACCAGAACTGGCGACGGCTCGCACCGAGCGATGCCGCCGCCTCCGTCCACGTCTCACGGATCCCGTCGACGGCTGGACTCATCACGAGGAACATCAGCGGAATTTGGAAATAGAGATACACCACGACCCATCCAACGAACCCGGTGACGTCGAAGCCCGCCGCCTTGAGGTCCCATCCGAGATCGGCGAGCAGCTTGGTCGCCAGGCCTTGCGTCCCCAACGCCGCAACGAAGGCGAACGCCAACGGGATCCCTCCCATCTGCGACGCCACCGCTGCCCACCCGTCGATGGCCGATCGCAGCCACCTGGGGCGAACAACGCCGCGCATGGCGAGCGCTGCAAGTAAGCCCAGAGCCGCACCGAGGGCTGCGGTCGCGAACGACAGCTTCATGGAAAGCCAGAACGACGTCCGATACGGACCGCTGACCGCCCTCTGCATCGAACGGAGCGACCACTCGCCGCCCGGCGTCAAAGCCCGATGCAGCACCGTCGCCGTCGGCCACAGCAAGAAGACGGCGAGAAAGGCCAGGAAGGGCGTGACAACGAGCCAAGTCGTCAGCCCACTCCGACGGTGCCGCCGGCGGACCGGAGCTGCGAAGGCCGCAGTCGGTCGATCGGCGGCACCCGCCTCCAGAGCTATCGATTCGATCGACGAGTGAATACCCATGAGCTTCAGTCGGCGACCTTCGGACCCCATTGCTCGGTCAGGACCACTTTCGCCGCTTCGATCTGTTCCTGCGTCGGGAAGCTGATCTGGCTGATGAGTTCGGCCGACGGAAGGTTGGCTGCGAGCTCATCGGAGATCAGGCCGGCCTCGAGCAACGCCGGATAGCGGGCCGGGATCGCTCCTCCCTCGAGATATCCGAGCGCACCGTCGTTGCCAACGATGTGTTCGAGCCAGAGCCTCGCGGCGCACGGGTGGGTGGCTTCGGTCACTGCGGATTGGGCGTAGTAGCCGCCGTAGACGCCGTCGGCGGGGACTACGACTTCCATCTCGAAGCCGACTTCTTCGAGTTGCCGTGTGACGACTCCGGGGAAGTTGTAGGTCCAGTCGATGGCAATCGGGACCTCACCCGAGACCAGCGTGGCGGGGCTGACGTCGACCACTTGCAGGTTGCCGAGTTCCTTGAGTTCGGCGAAGTAGTCGATCCCCGGAGCGATGTCGTCGAACGATCCGCCGTTGGCCAGAGACGCTGCCATGACTGCGGCGAAGGCCGCGCCGGCCTCTCGTGGATCACCGTTCAATGTGACCATGCCCTCGTACTCGGGCTTTTTGAGGTCGGCCCAGGTCGCCGGAACGTTGTCGACCAGCGTGGAATTCGTGGCGATGGCCATGATGCCGTAGTACGCGGCGATCCAGTATCCATCGGGGTGTTTGAGTCCGGCAGGGATCTCGTCCCACGTGGTCGGCTTGTACTGTTCGGCGTAGCCCTCGGTGATCATCTGCTCGGTGAACGACGGGCCGACGTCGACCGCTTCGGGCATGTCGGGTTGGCCGCGCAGCGTCGCGATGGCGGTGAGCTCGTCGGCCGAGGACGCGTCCGGGTTGGCCACCGGGGCCTCGATCCCGTACGTGGTGCGGAAGCTGTCGAGGATGCCGGCGTAGTTCGCCCACGTATCAGGCAGGGCGATCAGGTTGACCATGCCCTCGTCCTTCGCTGCAGCGGCGATCTCCTCGACCGTCGATCCACATGCGTCCGAGGAGCCGGCGCTACCCGCCAACGGCGCAGCGGCTTCCTCGTCGCTCCCTCCGCACGCCGCGATGACCACGCACATGGCCACCAACAACGGTGAAATCGGTCCAAACCGGGCAGGGAATCGAGACATTGGTTCCTCCTGAGATCAAGATCCAAGCCGGCGGTCGGGTGGATCTTCGGCGAAGGTAGCCAGCCCAACGGGCGGTCTTGTCCCCTGCAGGTCAAGGTTCATTTGCTCGTCGCCGGCCAGTCGCCCGGACTCCAGATGGGCGTTTCCTTCAACCCAACGGGCACGGTGTACGGTGCCGATCGCAGCTGGATTCGAACGCGGCGCGGCTACTCCGAACGAGGTCGCTGCACTGCCCGTCGGCGCGACCTCGGACTTGGCTGCGGCGCCCCGGAGCAATCGCCAGCCTGAAACCAGAGAGTTTCGTGAACGACTACCGGCAGGAACTCATGGTCGCCGAGACAAGCGACATATTCACGCGTTGTGTCACCCGCTCGGAGGCGCCGACCGTCCGTCAAAGGTAGGCGTCCTGTGGTCGTGCAAATGGCTGCGGGCGCTGGACATTGCGGGTTCCGTGGACTCGATCGTCGGGTTCACGATCACAGAAGGTGAGTTACGACATGATGAAGCACACTGGACCAGTCGTGAAGAAAACGATCGCGGCGGCGTTAGCCGTCGGATCCATCGGTTTGTTCGGCGCAAGCGCCGCCTCGGCAGGTCACACCCACTCCATGACGACGGGCAACGAATCCTGTGTCCTCTTGGCGCAGAACGGCGGAGAAGAGGACGTCACGTTGCCGCACGCCGATGGTTACGCTCTCGACCGACGTCACCCCTTGCACGTGAATGTTCACCTGGGTGCGCCCGGCAGAACTGGCGAGATCGGCGTGCAAGGCACGGCCACTGACCCGTGCCTTGGTGGCGACTACGTGAACGACTGAGCGTTCCCGGTCGGCAGAAGGCCATCGACCTCCGATCCCAGTTCGGACACGTTGATCGTTCACATGCCGGCGGGGGTGAGGTAGAACCAGACAGGTTGTTTCTCGCCGGCGGCCTTCATGGCTTCGCGGGCGGCGACGATCGCTTTGCCGGCTTCGGTGTTGTGCAGAAACCAGCGGGTGGTTTCCCACGCCGCGGGTGTGTGCTCGACAAGGGCGAGGGCAGCGGTTTCGTAGTAGCCGCGTATGTCTTGTGAGACGCGGGCGGGAACGCCGGGGACGCCGGCTTCGCGCCACGGGGTGCCCGCTGCGATCCTGACGAACGCGGCGACGGCGTCGGGGATGGCGTCAGGTGAGACGGCTCGTCCGGTCCCGGCCCGGTCGCCGTGTGCGGCGACAGCCCGATCGAACGCTGGGCGGAGTCCACGGGCCTCGTCCACCGCGGCCGGCAGGGTCGGGTCGTGTCGGGGTGGCAGCGGACAGGAAGTCGCCGCATCGTTGTCGTCGGTGATGGTCTCGGCGAATGTCTCGACGGTCGGCACGGTTGCGTGCTCGACGAGATCGAACGCGTGAGACAGCACGCGGTGTTGGAATGCGGGGTCGCCGGGGCGGCCAAGCGGCCGTCCGAGGGGGAAGTCGCAGAACAGGCCTCGGGGTGGTGCGGTCCGTTCGATCTGGTTGCGAATAGAACCGAGGGCGACGGTCGCGAGTCCGGCGGCTTCGAAGACGTGGGCGAGCACACTCACGGTGCGCGTGCAGAGCGGTCAAACCGGGGTGAGCAGCACGACATCGACGCCGTCGTCGGCCAACAGTTTGGCTCCGGCCGGCCCGGAGTCGAGCCGGATCGCCGACAACTCGAATTGGTTGCCCGCGTACGCGAGGTGCCGGTTGGCGACACGGCCGATGCGACCCTGCGACGCGAGTTCGTCGAGCCGGTCGAGTGGCAGGACGACGTTGGCGTCCACGGCATACCCCGACGTGTCGAAGTTCGGGCTCCAATGCCCGAGGATCCAGTCTCGACGGCTTCCGTCGAGCACGCGGTAGCTCGTGTCGCCGCCGACGAAGTCGGCCTGGTCGGGATGATGCAACGAGGCGGTAGTGACCACCGCAACGGTGCACTCCGACAACGGCCGCCGCAACGCGGTGAACGCGGTCTCCTCGAAGGAGGGGCATTCGAGGTCAGCGGTCAACGCCTTGATGTCACGATCTGCCATGGCGGTTCTCCTGTTGTAGTACGGGACTCACGGGCGGGCTCGGCGACTCGATGCCGGCGACTGAAAGGTGCGGAGGTAGGCGACGGCGGCGTCGAGGGCGATACGCAGCGGACGGACCGACCGGTTGGCCTTGGCCAACAGCAGACCTCCTTGCAGCGATGCCATGGTGGCGGTTGCGAGCAGATCGACATCGGCCGAAGGATCGAGTGCCCCTTGCTCCCGCATGGAAGCGAGCCCGGTGCGCAGGTGATGTTCCCACCGGTCGTAGGAGTCAGCGAGCAGGGTCCGGGCCGCCTCGTCAGTGGCGGCCAGTTCCGACGTGAGCGTGCCCAGCGGACAGCCGAGGGCGCAGCCGTTCCGTTCCTTGAGCCCGATGATGTGGGCACACCAGGCCTCGATCGCTTCCCAACTGTCGAGGGTGTCGATGAAGGGTCGCTGAGCGGCGAAAACCGACTCGGTTGCCGCCTCGATGACGGCCTGCACGAGGGCGTGCTTACTGGCGAAGTAGTGGTAGAGCTGACTCTTGGACGCATCGGCCGCCGCCAGCACATCGTCGACACTGGTCGCCTTCACGCCTCGTTCGAGCATGAGTGTCGTCGCCGCCTGCACGATCCGGGCCCGGCTCGCCCGACCCCGGGAGGTCAGCTCGGATGCTGCCGTCGAAACCTCTTCCATCGACCCTGGACCGTATCGTCCAGTCGAATGTACTGTCCAGTCCATTCAACTGGACCACCTAGTCCAACAACTGATCGCCGCTCTCGGCGCCGAACCCATCCCGCGGACCGCCGGACCGATCAAAATGACCAACCCGACCAACGCCGACGACCACCACGACATCGAGTTCTTCCGGGACCCGGTGTTCCCCTTCGCCTGGATAACGCCGCTATCGCAGGCTTCGACTCGAGCGTCGGCCAGCACTACCTCATTACCGCGGAAGGCGGAACCGTCAGCTTCTGCGGATACAGCGGCCCCGAGCCGCCGAATTGAACGCCCTAATCGACCAGGCCTTCGCTGACTGATGCCCACCCGTCGAGCGCCAGCGACCTCAACGCGTCGAGGTAGTTGTCCGTCTTTACTTCGCTACGCCGGGTCGGCGGCCGCACGCTGGATCACAGGGTTCTGGGATAGTAGTCGCCTGTTGGCGTTCTTGATCGTTCTGAGGTGAAGTCTCCGTCGAATGGCCAATTCGCTTCAGCGCCAGGAAGCGGACCCTGGTTGAATCGCCCTGCTTCGCCGCCGCCTGCGTTCTCGTTGCCCACGAGCGACCATGCTTGGCGCTTGTAGGTCCAGTTCTCCGGCTGGAGTCGGTGAGCCTCGTTGAAGTGCCTGATGGCGCCGTCTCGGTCACCGGCAGTCCAAAGGTAGTTGGCGAGTTCGAAGTGTGCGGCGCCTTCGCTCTTGTCGACCCCACGTTCTGCTGAGGCCTCCAGAACCTGATCTGGTGTCATCGTAAATGCGCTATCTGCGCCCTTTTGCGCCCAATCTCGAAGCGCATCGGGATAGGAGTGGCGTGCCTGGCCACCCCGCATGCGCGCTGCCAGTTCGGGGTTGACGCCCTCGGTCTCGGCGGCCTCCTTCTCAACCGCCGCGTTGCGATCGTTAACGAAACCACGGAGCCATTCCGGGTAGTGATCGCCGGGCGGCCATCCCGGCTCGGGCGGACGCACGATCACGCCTGCTTCGTCGATCCAGATGACGTTCGGAATGTTGACGACACCAAAGAGCGCGTCAAGCTGGTGCTTGGCGTCGAGCAACGAGGGGTGGGTCGGCTTAGCCGCCTCGATAAACGGGCGTGATACCTCTGGACCGCTGAGCTCGAGGGAGACTCGCATGCCAGCTGGGTGATCCTTGCTGGGAAGGAATGACCGCTCGGGTGCTCGGAATGGTGAGTGCCCGCAACGGTGATCAAGCGAGGGCAACCACCTGGCTCGAAGAAGCACTGCGTCGGTGCGGATCAGTGACCGACCAGTACCAGTGGGTGCGAGCGGCCGTGCTCGATTCGATGATCGACCTCGCCATCGGTGCCGGCGACTGCGACCGTGCCGCGGAACTCATCTGGGAGACTGCCTGGATGTCGAGGGGTAACGCTGCGTTCGAGGGCCTCCGACCGGCGGCGGGCCGCGCCGCCGTCGGCTGGGTAGTCAAAGCGATGGCTGGCCGACGGGGCGTCGACCTGGTCGTCCCTGCTCAGTTCGAGGCTTACGCCCGGATCCACCATCGCATCCACAACGGTGAGCGATGGGCCGACTTCGCCCCCGAGTACCTCGTGCGTGGCATCGCAGCGGATGATGATGTCGCGACCAGACTGGTGTTCATCGACGGTGACGGCAACCTCGACGCCGAGAAGGTCGACGCTCTCGTTCCCTTGCTGGCGGCGGAGACCGCCACACCGAACGAGTGTCACTTCGCCCTGTGGGAGGGCTGGGGCTGGGTGCACCCCGGATCGGTGATGATGGTCACTTTCGACTCAGATCAGACCCCGGCGATCGAGCGGGCCTTCAACGACACGATGGCGCCAGCGTGGAGGTTCGCCGCGGCTTGTCCGGTCGAGCCGTGGTGGGGCGGCCGCGACATGATCCTGTTCGACGGTCCCGTCGAGGCGGTGTCGACGATCGGACATCATTCGTCTGGTGAAGAACCTCTCCAACGCCAGTGCCCCCAGTGGTGGTGGCCAGACGACCGAACCTGGTTCGTCGGAACCGAGATCGACCACCCTTGGACCTACGTGGCCGGTAGCCACCGCTTGATCGACGAGATCGTGGCCTCACCGAACTGGGAGTCTCTCAGGGTTGAGTCCACCGACCGCTGGTAGCCACCGCCCTGTCGACAACGGGAAAGACCTGTCGACTCAGCGGGTCCTTCGGCTGGCTCTCGGACACCCTTTGTCCCGCCACCCCGACACGAGGCCGCAATCCGTCAACGCGGCAGCGGATTCGGGCCGGTCGCCGTCACGAGCCGCTGCGGCACCCAGTCGTCGACGTGATGGAACCCGTCGACGAACGGGCCGGCATCGAGCTCGACCGATGCCCGCAGCGAGAGCCGATAGAACTTCACGTGGGTGAAGTCCTCGAACAAGATGTAGACGGGGTCGGGTGTGCTGTTCGGCCCCTGGAATTGCTGTCCCGTCAGGACGGGCTTGTGGGCTGCGACGAACGCGTCGAACGCGTCGCCGATCACGACGCCGAGGTGCTCCAAACCCATCTTGTAGACGCGCTGGTGCACGGGTGGGATGAGCTCGATGAGCGGGACGACCTTGCCGTCGAGTACTTCGAGCGGCTCGGCGGGAACGATCAAGGAGATCGGGCGACCATTCCAGACGTTCTCGCGATTGGCAACCGTGTGACGTTCGATGAGCCCCCGCACCTGCACGTACTGGTCCCACTCGGGGACCCGGTAAGCGAGGTGGCTGAGTTCGTATGGGGTGATGTCGATGCCGCGGGTGGCGAGGCGGTCTCGCTGCTGCGCGGCGAACGCCCGGTAGTCCCCGATGATGTCCTCGAGCTGATCCGTCATCAGCCGTCTCCCTCCCCTGCGACGATTCTGCTCAGTTCCGACGAGACACCGATGCAGGCGATTGCTTGGTGTCCGCCCAACCGACGGTCATTCCCGCCGACAAGCCGCCGTCGACGGGTAGATCGACACCGTTCACCCAACCGCAGTCGCCGGCCAACAACCAGGCCACCACCTGCGCTTCGTCGTCCGGGGTCCCGACCCGACCCACTTGCTCGTTCATCCACGCCATCTGCTCGGCGCCTGCATCGGACTCGAAGTAGGGAAAAAGTGGTGTGTCGACCGGCCCTGGGCTCACCGAGTTCACCCTGATCTTCCGATCGAGCAGCTGGCCCGCCAGCAGTTTGGTGTAGGACACCACCCATTCCTTCGACAGGACATAGGCGTTCGGTCCGCCTCGGTCATAGGCAGCGGCCACGCCGATACCGGCAGCGAAATCGGCCGCCGCATCCAATTCAGCGATCCGATCGAGATGTCGATGCCAGGCCATGCCGGCCAACGAGGCGATGTTGACGATCGACCCGCCATCGTTCAACTTCCCGGCCGCCAACAGCGTGTCCGTCACGTGGCGTAGGCCATACACATTCACCCGGAGGACCAGCTCAGCGCCCATACTGCCCGCCACCCCGGCGATGTTTCCCAAGCCATCGAACGAGCCCTCGAGCTGACCGACAGCCGCCTCGATGGACCCCGGGTCCGACAGGTCACAGTGCAGGTGAGCAGCCGCTCCCTCCGGTGCATCTTTCACGTCGAGGCTGACGACCTCGTGGCCCTGGTCGACCAGACGTCGCAACGTGGCGTTCCCGATTCCCGTCGATGCCCCCGTCAAAAGAATCCGCTTGCCCATGATGCTCCCCACTCGTCAGTGACCTTGCGTACCAGCCGAGCGTAGATCAGACAATCGCGCCCGTCAGCTCCGGCCGACCCCGCAGGCGAATGACAGCGGAGCTGCTGGCTAACCTCGCACAACGGACTGGCATCAGCGCTTCTCCGCACCAACGCCCGGGAAGGCAGCCATGGCACGCGAACTGGTTTACACAGGCTTCATGACCCTCGACGGGGTGTTGGACTCGCCCGGTGGCACGGCCGAGGGCCACCGCAGCGGTGGTTGGGTCATGGACACCGAGTTCATCCCGGAGGCATTCTCCCTCAAGGGCGAGGAGCTGGAGGAGACCACAGCGCTCATGTTCGGGCGCCGCAGCTACGAGGCCTTCGCTCCGATCTGGAGCGCCTCGGAGGACCATGCGGCGTACAGGGATCTCCCGAAGTACGTCGTGTCGACGACCCTCACCGACGCCGATCTGTTGGACGGCTGGGGTCCGACCACGATCGTGCGATCGAGCGACGACGTAGCCAACGTGAAGCAGAGTCCCGGCGGCGCAATCTTCATCCACGGCAGCGCTGAGCTCGCCCGCCGTCTTTCCGACGAAGACTTGATCGATCGGTACAACCTCCTCGTGTTCCCTGTGCTCTTGGGAGCGGGCAAGACCCTGTTCAACCGCGACGACCGCGACAAGCGACAGCTGCGCCTCCGGGAATCCGAGAGCTATTCGAACGGTGTGACCAAGCTGGTCTACGACGTCGTGCATTGACGGGATCGAACGCGATCGCACCGCCGGCCCGGGCACGAGCGTGCGCACACCGGCGCTCGCCGCCTCACCGTTTTCTCAGGCGAGGGTGTGGCGGGTAAGGTCGCCGCCGAGCCGAGAGGGGTGTGAATGACCGAACGCACATTGCGAGGCAAGGCGGCGGTGGTGGGTGTGGCCGAGACCCAGTACTACCGTTGGGGACAGTCGCCCGACGCCGAGTTCAAGATGGCCATCGAAGCGGTGCTGAAGGTGTGCGAAGACGCCGGCATCTCGCCCCGGGACGTCGACGGGTTTTCGTCGTACAGCAACGACCGCAGCGACGCCTCCCGGCTCGCCGCTGCCATCGGGATCAACGACCTTCGCTTCGCCAGCATGCAGTGGGGCGGCGGAGGAGGCGGGGGCTCCGGTGCACTCGCCAACGCCGCCGCGGCAATCGCCACTGGACAAGCCGAGGCCGTGGTCGTCTTCCGAGCCTTGGCCCAGGGCCAGTTCGGGCGGTTCGGGCAAGGACCCCGCAACAACACCATCTCCGGTATCGGCGCCCACACCGTGCCGTACGGCCTGATGTCCGCAGCGCAGCAGTTCGCCATGAAGGTCACCCGCTTCATGCACGATCACGGTGTCGGCCACGATGCGCAGAAGGCCATATCGCTCGCCTCCTACCACCACGCCCAGAACAACCCCCGGGCCATCATGTACGGCCGGCCTCTCGACGAGGAGACCTACGATTCGTCGCGCTGGATCACCGAGCCCTTCCGCTTGTTCGACTGCTGTCAGGAGAACGACGGCGCGGCGGCCATGCTCATTGTCTCGGCCGACCGGGCAAAGGACTTCGCCCGACCACCCTGTTACGTGCTCGGAGCCGTATCCGGCTCACACCACCGGGCCGGGGCTCCCGTGCACAACACTCCCGACTATGGGTCGTCGTCGTTCCCCACGGTCGCTCCCCGCCTCTACGAGATGGCGAAGATCGGCCCGTCAGACGTCGACGTGCTGCAGAGCTACGAGAACTTCACCGGCGGCGTGATGATGAGCATCGTCGAGTTCGGCTTCTGCTCCCCCGAGGAAGTGAACGAGTACTTCAAATTCGAGAACTTCGTCGCCCCGACCGGGAAGCTCCCACTCAACACCAGCGGCGGCAATCTGGCCGAGTGCTACATGCACGGGCTCGAACTCAACATCGAGGCCGTCCGTCAGATCTGGGGAGAGTCGACCAGCCAGGTTCCCGACGTCAACGTGTCGATGGTCCACTCCGGCCCGATGGTCACCCCCGTCAGCGCCTGCGTGTTCGGAAGCGAGGCCGCACTATGAGCAACCCAGCCACTCCCTCCTACCTCCTCCCAGGGTTGCCGAAGCCCGTTGCGTCCCGCGACGGCCTCGATACTGCCTACTGGGACGGGCTCCGAGACGGCCGCCTGTGTCTTCAGCACTGCAACGGCTGCGGCAAGTTCCAGTGGGGCCCCGAATGGGTCTGCCACCGGTGCCACTCCTTCGACCTCACCTACAAGGACACCCCGGCCGAGGGCATCCTCTACAGCCATCAGCGCGTGTGGCATCCGGTGCACCCCGCGTTGGCCGACCAGGGTCCTTATGTCATCGTCCTGGTCGAGCTACCGGCCGCCGACGGTGTCCGTATCGTCGGCAACCTGGTCGGTGATCCCCACCAAGATCTGGTGATCGGCACACCGGTCCATGGGGTCTTCGAACACCATCCCGATGACGATCCCCCATTCAGCCTGCTGAACTGGACGGTCTGAACGCGTCGATGCGACCACTCGACGGAGTCCGTGTCCTCGACATGACGCGCGTCGTCGCCGGACCCATGGCCACCCGGATCCTGGCCGATCAGGGAGCGGAGGTCATCAAGATCGAGCCGCCAGAGGGAGATCTCAGCCGCACGTTCCCGCCACACAGTCCGGGCGACAGGAACCCCTACTTCTGTCAGCAGAACGCCGGGAAGCGATTTTGTTCGGTCGACCTGGCGGCGCCCGGAGCCGTTGACCTACTGGTCGATCTGGCGGCGACGTGCGACGTCGTGGTCGAGAACTTTCGTCCGGGCGTTATGGCCAAATACGGTCTCGGACCCGACGTACTTCTCGAACAACAGCCGAGCCTCGTCTACTGCTCGATCACCGGCTTCGGCCAGACCGGTCCGTGGGCCCGACGGCGGGCCTACGCCCCCGTCGGCCACCTCGTTTCCGGCCTGCTCGAGTACGACGCACGTAAGACTGGTCGGCCGGCGCGGCAGCCGGCACTGGTGTTGGGCGACGCGGTCACCGCCATGCTCGCTGCGGCATCGATCAACGCCCTGCTGGTGCAGTCGCTGCGCACCGGCGTCGGCGGTCCGCTCGATGTGTGCATGGTCGAGTCCCTCGTCTACATGCAGGAGTGGGTCGCAGTCGAGTTGGCCGGCGGGTGGATGGGCACCAACAACGGCGCCTGTGACCAGTCGCCCGTGTTGCAGCTTCCCGACGGTCGGGTGTGGGGCATTGCCGGCAACCCCGTGACCTGGTTCGACTACCTCCCGCCGCTGATGAACCGGCCCGAGCTGCTCACGGATCCGCGGTTCGCGGACCCGCTGGAGCGAGAAGCTCATCGGGAGGACTTGGTTCAACTCATCGCCGAATGGGCCGGCAGCTTCGACACCTTCGAGAAGTTCCTGGCCGTGCTCGAGGCCGGCTCCCCGTTCGCTGCGGCCGAGCTGCAGTCGATCGACACCCTCGCCGCCTCGGACTTCGCCGCCCACCGTGGGCTGTTCGCAACCACCGATGCCGGCTTCGACATCCCCGCACGGCCTGCACTGGCTACCGGCATCGGCACCACCGGCCACGTCGCGCCACGCGGCGGCGACAACCGGGAAGTCTTCGCAGACGTCCTGGGCCTTTCCGCCGCCCAGCTCGACGCCCTCGAGGCGTCCGGTGTCCTGATCTCGGCCTGACCCACCCGACCGCGCCGCCCCGGCCCGCCCGGTCTGCAGCACACAGACCGCCGTTTCGCCGGTCGCAGCACTGCAGTCTGGCTTGGAAGGCTCTCGGCCTGGAGGCGAGGCGAAGGTGCAGGTAGCGTTCGGCCATGGATCTCCGAGCTATCGACCATGCCGAACGATGTCGCCTGCTCGAAGCTGAAACCGCCCGCGTCGCCTCGTGGCTCCGGTCGCTCCCGCCTGGCGACTTGGACGGTCCCGCAATCGGTGATTGGTCGATTCGAGAAGTGATCGCTCACTTGGTCGTCGTCGCCGACTTCTACGCCGGCAACGTCGAACGTGGCGCCGCCGGCGACTGTGCCCCACCGCCGGGCCGGCCGCCGGCAGGCTCGATGCGCGGTGCCAGCGCGGCCGCCGGTGTCCTGGCCGGGGCGACCGCGACCGCCACCGCCACGAGCGCGGACCCGCTGGGAGCATTCGAACAATCGGCCGAGCGCCTGAACGCTCAGCTGGCGGGTTTGAGCGAGGACCAGCTCGACCTTCCCGGCTATCACCCGGGCGGGCTACTCCCCCTGAACCGATTCCTGCTGCTACGAGCCAAGGAACTCTGCGTGCACGAATGGGACATGCGTGCTCCGAACGATGCGTCGGCCCGCATCAGCGAGCTCGGCGTAGCGGCCGTGCTCCAGATCATCGATGAGAACATTGCCTCGGGATCATTGCGTTGGGCCTACCGACCCGATGCCGGCGTCGCGGCGCCGCTTCACGTTGCCGTCGAACTCGACGATCCGGTGCGATGGAGCGCAGCGTTCACCGTGACCGCCGACTCCGTCGACATGCACGACACCGACGAACCCCCCACCAGCGGGCCGGCCGATGCCACCATCGCCGGCGACGCCGAGGCATTCGTGCGCGTCGTCTACGGACGTCTCGATCCAGACACCGCCGCAGAGAACGGCGCACTGACCTTCGACCCGCCCGAACTCGCAGGCCGTTTCGGACGCTGGTTCACCGGCATCTGAAGCCGAAGCCCAGTCCCGGCAGGCTGCGGTGTCCTGGACCTTCTTGCGCGAGACTCCGTCGATGGGATTCACCAACCCGCTCCCTGGGAGCGATCCGCCCGAGACACCGTTCGCCGGACGGATCGTCCATCCTCAGGGCGAAGGCATCATCTACGGCCCCGGTTGTGCGCAGTCCAACCTTGTTGCCGTGCTCCGAAAGGCAGGCGTGCGCCGGCCCATGCTCGTGACCACGTCGTCGGTCGTGCGTTGCGGACTGGCCGACGAGGTTGCGTCCTGGCTGGAGCCCCTGGCTGACGGGCCGGTGACCGTGTTCAGCGGCTCCAAGGAGCACACGCCGTCTCCGGTGGTTCTCGCTGCGGCGCGGATGGCCCAGGCCGAAGGCGTCGATGGTCTCGTCAGCCTCGGCGGCAGCTCGGTGGTCGACCTGACCAAAGGCATCGCGATGGTCGTGGCCGAAGGGGAAGACCTCGAGCGCCTGTACCTCCGTTTGGAACCCGGAACCGCCGGGCAGCGACCGGTCCTCGCGGCTCCGAAACTGCCGCACGTGGCGCTTCCGACGACCCTGTCCGGCGCGGAGTTCACGAGCGCAGCGGGCATCACCGACCCGCCGACCGGCGAGAAGCGCATCTACATCGATTCGAAGCTGACGCCCCAGTGGGTACTTCTCGACCCGGACCTCTGCCGCTCCACACCGCCGCAGCTCTGGGCTTCCACCGGCATGAAGGTGCTGTCCGACGCCGTCGAGGTCTTCTGTTCGCCCCGGTGCAATCCCCTGGCCGAAGCAGCGGCGGGCGGGGCCCTCCGCCTTCTCATCGGGTCCCTCGAGGCGGCTACGGCGGACCCGGACGATCTCGATGCTCGTACCCGCTGTCTGTTTGCGGTGGGCATGACGCTGCCACAACTCACCACCGTCGGGCTCGGTCTCGTTGCCGCGCCTTCGCCATCAGATCGGCGGCGGCGCGGGAGTTCCGCACGGCATCGCATCGACCATCGTCCTGCCCCACGTCATGCAGTGGAACCGCAGCGCGGCAGAGGCGAGCCTCGATCGGGCCGCGCTCGCAGCGGGTCTGGACGGGGCCAGCGGGCTCATCGAGCGCATCGGATCGATGACCCGGGAGTTGGGTCTACCCACCCGGCTTCGCGACGTAGGCGTCCTCCAGGACTCGTTCGAATCGATTGCAGCGCATGTCCTCAACGACCCCGCGCTCCGCACCAACGCCCGGCCGGTTTCAACGGCGCAACAGGTGCTCGAGGTGCTCGACGCCGCCTGGTGACCGGGGTGCACCCACCCCCATCCCGGTCACACCACTCGCCGGAGGGTGGCTTGTGGCGGCGGTTCGGGAACAATGGTCCCCCGTGAGCCCAGCGCCCTCCCACCACTCCGTCCGGCAACAGACCATCGTCACCCTCGATCTCGAGGGGGTGCTGGTTCCCGAGATCTGGATTGCGGTCGCCGAGCGCACCGGCATCGACGAACTTCGCCGCACCACCCGCGACGAGCCGGACTACGACGTGTTGATGAAGGGCCGCCTGGCCCTCCTCGACGAGCACCGCCTGACCATGGGTCTCATCACCGAAGTGATCGCCGGCCTGGCGCCGGTGGACGGGGCGCTCGCATTCCTCGACGAGCTGCGGGCACGCACCCAGGTCGTCATCCTCAGCGACACCTTCGAGCAGTTCGCTGCGCCCCTGATGCGCCAGCTGGGGATGCCCACGATCTTGTGTCACCACCTCATCGTCGAAGACGACCGAGTCGTCGACTACGCCCTGCGGATGCCCGATCAGAAGCGGAGCGCGGTCGAGGCGTTCCGCTCGTTGAACTATCGAGTCGTTGCGGCCGGCGACAGCTACAACGACCAGTCGATGCTGGCCGCAGCCAACGTCGGGTTCTGGTTCCACGCACCCGATGCCATCGCTGCCGAGTTCCCCGAGTTCCCGCGCAACGAACACGTTCGAGGAGCTACTGCAACGCATTACCGGCGCGCTCGCCGCCTGAGACCGGTTGGCGCCGAGGTAGTAACGTCACGTCCATGGCCGTGATGACTTCCCGTGCTCTGCCCGTGATCGATCTCGGTGCGGTCCGAGCCGGAGGTTCCGGGAGCGTCGAGGCAACTGCAGTCCAAGTACGTTCCGCCCTCACCGAGGTCGGCTTCTTCTCGATCGTGGGGCACGGCATCGACTGGGACCAGGTGATCGACATCTACGAACAGGCGGCGCGCTATCACGCGCTGCCGGACGACGTGAAGCAGTCCGGGATGATGGGCCCAAGAACGATGGGCTACAGCCCCCTCGGCTCGGCCCAGAAGGGTGACCGGAAACCGGCCCTCAACGCCGCGTTCTTCATGGGCCGTCCGGGTAGCCATCGCAATCAGCTGCCGTCGGAGGAGGTCCTACCCGGCTTCGCTGCGGCCGTGACCGCCTACTACCGGGCAATGGACGAACTGGGCCACGTGATGCTCGACCTCTACGCGCTGGCTGCGGGCATGCCCATCGACTACTTCCATCAGTTCTTCGACCCGGCGTTGGCCACGCTGCGCCTCACGCACTACCCCGCGGTTCCTGCCGAGAACGACCAGTGGGGCATCGACCCGCATTCCGACGCCGGATTCATGACCATGCTGCCGACCAATCCCGTCGCCGGACTGTGGATACGACCCGACGGCGGTGACTGGTTCGCTGTCGAACAGGAACCCGAGTCCTTCGTCGTCAACGCGGGCGACATGCTTCGCCGCTGGAGCAACGACCGCTTCCTCTCGACCACCCATCGAGCGCTGAACGAGTCGTCGACCGATCGCTACGCCATCCCGTTCTTCTTCGACCCACGACCCGACACGGTCATCGCTGCACTCCCGTCGTTGGTCGACGACCGGCACCCGGCTCGTCACGAACCTCTGGTGTACCGCGACTACCTCACGGCGTTCATGAGCGAGGGCTACGCCCCCGTGCGCGGCGCCTGACCTCGGTTCAGGAAGTCGACCAACAGACCGAACTCGTCGTCGACCGAAGTCGGAACCAGGTAGCCGTGCTCGTCGACCACCGTGTCGAGACGCTCCGCGATGGACTCGACCGTGAGATCGTCGGAGTAGAAACCGGGTGTGACCCCGACGAAAATTCGACCCACCCGGCCACCGGACGCAGTCAAGGTCTCGCCGGTGAGCCGGCACGAACGGTGTGCGAGGTAGGCGACCACCGGGGCGATCTGTTGCGGACCCATTTGCTGCTCGAGATCGTCGCCACGCAGACCGACCAGCTGGGCAACTGGGCTGTCGTCACCGAGCACGTCGCCCGTCATCCGGGTGAGGGCGCCTGGCGCAACAGCGTTGACGGCAATCCCGTAGCGCTTGCCCTCCAGCGCGAGCGTCTTGGTGAAGCCCATGATCGCCGCCTTCGCTGCGGCGTAAGCCGACTGACCGAACGAGCCGAACAGGCCCGAGCCCGACGACGTGTTCACGATCCGCCCGTAGCCTCGCGACTTCATGTGTTCGTAGGCCGGGCGGGTGACGAAGAACGTGCCCTTCACGTGGACATCGAGCACGGGCTCGAGTTCATCGGGGCCGATGTTGAGGAAGGTCCGATTGCGGATGATCCCGGCGTTGTTCACCACGATGTCCAGCTGACCGAACTCGTCCAACGCTTGACGAACCATCCGACCGGCCCCCTCCCTCGTCGCGACCGTGTCGCTGTTGGCCACTGCGGTTCCTCCGGCGGCGCGGATTTCGGCAACCACGTTGTGGGCCGGTCCCTCATCGTGCTCCTGGCCTCCCATCGTCGGGGAACCCAGATCGTTCACCACGACCGCCGCGCCCCGATCAGCCAGGAGCAGCGCGTGGGCCCGCCCCAGACCACCACCGGCGCCGGTCACCAATGCGACCTCGCCATCGAATCGGAGTTCCGGCGCTGCTGATTCCTCTGTCATGGCATCGACCCTAGTCACGAACCGGGCGCCCGATCGAAGGGTCGGGACCTACGACCATTGGCCGGACCAGGTCCAGCAGGCATGCTGTGATCATGGATCACAACCCAGCGGGAACTCCGCCATTGGTGCTGCCGCTGTCCGACGTCGGCTCGGGCGACGTCGGACTTGTCGGCGGGAAGAACGCCTCGTTGGGCGAGATGCTCTCGACGCTCGAGGACGCAGGCGTCCAGGTCCCCGCTGGCTTCGCCGTCACTGCGGCGGCCTATTGGGCACTGATCGACGCGAACGGGCTCCGACCCCTGATCGAGCGACAGTTGGATCAACTGGCGGCGGACGAGACTGCGCTCCAACGAGTCGGTGCTGCCATCCGTTCCGCCATCACCACGGCGACGGTCCCGGACACGCTGCGGGACGCAATCCTCCGCGCGTACGGAGAACTCTGCGACGTGGCAGGCATCGAGGCCGTGCCGGTTGCGGTACGAAGCAGCGCAACCGCCGAGGATCTGCCCGAGGCGAGCTTTGCCGGGCAACACGAGAGCTTCCTGAACGTCGTCGGACCCAACGCCGTCGTCGCCGCGGTGCGTGACTGCATGGCGTCGTTGTTCACCGATCGTGCCATCAGCTACCGAACCGCCCAGGGCTTCGACCATCTGAAAGTGGCGCTGTCGGTCGGCGTACAGCACATGGTGCGCTCCGATCTGGGCGCGGCCGGTGTCATGTTCACCCTCGACACCGAGACCGGGTTCTCCGACGTCGTGCAGATCGACGGCGCGTGGGGACTCGGGGAAGCGGTGGTGAAGGGGACGGTCAGCCCCGATCGCTACACCGTCTTCAAGCCGTTCCTCGCCAACCCGGCACTCACGCCGGTCATCGGGCGCTCGCTCGGCTCGAAGACCGAGAAGCTGGTCTACGGATCGGGCTCGGCTGCAACCGAGCGGCGTTCGACCGCCGACGCGGAGCGGAACCAGTTCGTGCTCGACCACGACGAGATCGTCCACCTGGCCCGGTGGGCGGTGGTGATCGAGGACCACTACGGCACGCCGATGGACATCGAGTGGGCCAAGGATGGGCTGACGGGCGAGCTGTTCATCGTCCAGGCCCGTCCCGAGACCGTGCAGACCGTCCGAGACGTCGACACGCTTCGGTCCTACCTGGTCTCGGGGCACGGGCCTCGACTGATCGAAGGCGTGGCGGTCGGCGAAGGCGTGGCGGTCGGAGCGGTCCAACGATTGGCCAGCAGCGAGGACATCGAGGCATTCACGCCGGGATCGGTGCTGGTGACCGAGGTGACCGATCCGGACTGGGTGCCGATCATGCGGAAGGCAGCAGCCATCGTGACCGATCGCGGTGGTCGAACCTCCCACGCGGCCATTGTCAGCCGGGAACTGGGTCTCGTTGCGGTGATCGGGACGGGCAACGCCACCGACGCTTCTGGTCGACGGCCAGATGGTCACCGTGTCGTGCGCGGAAGGCGACGTGGGCTACGTCTACGACGGGGCCGCCGACGTGACGGTTTCCGAGATGAAGGTGTCGGAGCTGCCGAGTACGACCACCAAGGTGATGCTGAACCTGGCCGACCCGGCCGGTTCCCTGCGATGGTGGCGCCTGGGTGCGGACGGCGTCGGGCTGGCTCGCATGGAGTTCATCATCAGCAGCCATATCAAGGCTCATCCCATGGCACTTGCGCATCTCGAAGACGTGGCCAGTGCATCCGACCGCGATCAGATTCACGCCCTGATCAGGGGCTACGACGGGCCGGTCGACTACTTCGTCGAGAAGCTTGCGGCCGGGATCGCCGGCATCGCTGCACCGCTGTATCCCAACCCGGTCATCGTCCGACTGAGCGACTTCAAGACCAACGAGTACGCGGCCCTTGTCGGCGGCGCCCAGTTCGAACCGGCAGAAGAGAACCCGATGCTGGGCTGGCGGGGTGCGAGCCGGTACTACGACGACGGCTACCGCGACGGGTTCGAGCTGGAGTGCCGGGCACTCCGCAAGGTGCGCGAGGAGATGGGATTCGACAATGTGATCGTCATGATCCCGTTCTGTCGAACCCTGCAGGAGGCGGATCAGGTGTTGGCGGTGATGGCCGAGAACGGCCTCGAACGCGGCCGCGCCGGGCTGAAGGTCTACGTCATGGCCGAGATCCCATCCAACATTCTGCTGGCCGACGAGTTCAGCGATCGCTTCGATGGCTTCTCGATCGGCAGCAACGACCTGACGCAGCTGGTCTTGGGAATCGATCGAGACTCCGAGCGGCTGGCCGGCCAGTTCGACGAGCAGAACCCTGCCGTTCTCCGACTGATCCGGGAGCTGATCGAGACGGCTCACCGCCGAGGTCGACCGGTCGGTCTTTGCGGTCAGGCCCCCAGCGATCACCCCGAGTTCGCCCGACTCCTGGTCGAGATGGGCATCGACTCGATCTCGGTCACCCCGGACAGCTACGCCGCCGTGCGGCGCGCCGTTGCCGAGGCCGAACGCTCGTAGCGCTGGGGGCAGATCGGACGCCGATCGCAAGGACTCGCTACCTTACTCTGTAGTGAGTACGGTCGGGGACGTACCGTCTGGTGCGCCACAACGACCACGAGTCGCCGTCGGAAGGGAGTGGCAGCATGCGTTACCTCCTCCTCGTGAGCGCCGACGGCCAGGTCGTACTCGGCGACATCGACAGTGGCGCCCACGTGCCGGTCGGGGCATCCCCCCACCATGCCGAGTTCCCGGCCGGCATGGCCGCCAGCACCGCGGTGTGGTCGGCCGAGGGGCAATGGACCGCATGGTCAACCGACCCTTCCGACCCCGACACCAGCGGGCATATCGAACTCCACGACGAGGCGACCGACGCCACCCGCATCATCGCCGAGTCGCTCGCTGCCTTCTATCTTTGTCCCAGCCCCTGCGGCCGCTACCTCAGCCACCTCTCCCCTGGCCCCCTCGGGCTCGAGTTGGGTGTCACCGACATCCGGACCGGTGAGCTGCACGTCATCGAACGAGGTCAGCCGCTCTACTGGTCGTGGTCGCCCGACTCGGCCCGAATCGCCGTGCACGTCGGCCACCGTGTCGTCGTGGCCGGCCGCGACGGATCGTCTCCCCTCGAACTCACCGACGACGCCGGTGCCTTCACCGCTCCCTGGTGGATCACAGGCGGGACGGTCGCATTCGTGGCCGGGGACCGGATCGTCTCCAAGTCCGTCTCGTCCGGGCTTCAGGACACGGGTCGTGAGGCTGGGGCCGGGCCTGAGGCCACGCTGGTCGACGATGCCGGTTCGGGCCGCTTCGCCCTCGACCCGGACGGAAGGCGCCTTGCGGTCGTCGTCGCCGAAGCAGGCCATCCAGCGTTGGTGATCCTCGACCTGCTGACAGGAACCCGGACCACCCTTTCCGTCGATCACGTGGTGGCGTTCTTCTGGTCACCCGACGGCCGCTACCTCGCGACCCTCGCCGTTGCCTCGGCCGACGAACTCCAGTGGGTCGTGTTCGACGGCGACGAGGCCAACAAGCTCGAGTCGTTCCGACCGACGCGTGCCTGGGTCGGCAACGTCCTCCCCTTCTTCGAGCAGTACACCCACAGCCACGCGTTCTGGTCGGCCGACAGCCAGTACCTCGTCGCCTGCGCGCTTGCGCCAGACGGATCCCCTTTCGCCCTCGTACAGAGCGCCACCTCGCCGTTCACCAACGAACAGTTGCCCGACTGCCAACTGGCCTGGTGGGCCAACGAATAGGCGACCGCCGTTTGCAGGCCCGCCGTTTGCAGCGAGGGGCGTGCGAGAGGGACGATGCCGGACATGAATCGTCTCGCAGGCAAGGTCGCCATCATCACCGGAGCAGCGCGGGGGCAAGGAGCGGCCGAAGCGGCGCTCTTCGCCGCCGAAGGGGCCACCGTCGTTCTCACCGACGTGTTGGTCGCCGAGGGCCAGGCCACTGCGGCCGCTTGTGGTGGGACGTTCCATCAGCACGACGTGTCGAGCGAGGAGGCGTGGCAGCGAGTGGTCGACGCCACGCTCGCCGCCCATGGCCGCATCGACGTTCTGGTCAACAACGCCGGCATCTTCCACCGGGCCCGGATGATCGATCACACCCTCGACGACTTCCGACGCTTGCTCGACATCAACACCATCGGCGTGTTCCTCGGCATGCGCACCGTCGCCCCGGCGATGATCGCCCAGCAGTCCGGCTCGATCGTCAACATCTCGTCGATCGCCGGCCTCGTCGGCGCTCCCAATTCGATCGGCTACGGCGCATCGAAGTTCGCCGTCACCGGCATGACCAAGACGGCTGCGGCCGAACTGGCCCGCTACGGGATTCGAGTCAACTCGATCCATCCCGGGATGATCGAGACCGAGATGATCCACGAGGTCGCAAACCACGACGACGCCCGCCTACAGAAGATGGCCAACTCGACGCCGTTCCGTCGGTCGGCCGCTCCCGAGGAGATCGCCAACCTCGCCCTCTACCTCGCCTCGGACGAGAGCAGCTTCAGCAGCGGGTCGGAGTTCGTGGCCGACGGAGCCGTCACCGCCACCTGACCCGTTTCGCTCCGCGCACGATCACACCGCCGTTTCGCTCCGCGCACGATCACACCGCCGTTTCGCTCCGCTCACGATCACACCGCCGTTTCGCTCCGCTCACGATCACACCGCCGTTTCGCTCCGCTCACGATCACACCGCCGTTTCGCTCCGCTCACGGTGGCCACGTACGGTGTCCTGTTGTGACCGCAGCCCCCCTTGCCCCCGGAACCACTACCTCCGGAGCTTCCACTCCCACCATTCGTCAGGAGCGCCGGGATCCCGAGGCCCACGTCACCGAGGTGGCGCCCGGGGTCCTGCGCATCCAGCTCCCCATGAACATGCCCGGCCTGGGGCACGTCAACTGCTACGCCATCGAGGACCGCGAGGGAGTTGCCCTCATCGACCCAGGCGTCCCCAGCCTCAGTTCCTGGCGAGTGCTGAACCGGCAACTCAAGACGGTCGGACTCGCCATGAAGCGGGTCCACACGGTCGTCGTCACCCATTCGCATCCCGACCACTACGGCGCCGCCCAGCGGATCCGAGCACTCTCCGGCGCCGACATCGTCACCCACGAGAACTTCAAGACCTACTGGGATCCTCACGAGGAGGATGACTTCATTCGTGAGGTTGCGGTCGTCACCGACTATCAGGTCCAGGCCGGCGCCATCGAAGGCGCTCTGATGAAACTCACCGGTCGGGAGCGGCACTCGCCGTGGGATCGCCCGGTCCCCTGGGGTGGTCCGCCGCCGGACAACGCATGGAAGGAACGGCTGCGCTGGCGCATCCTTCCCCTGCTGCTCGACAAGGTTTGGCAGCCCCCCAAGCCTTCGAAACGGGTCGTCGACGGCGCTGTCCTCATGCTCGGCGATCGCGAGTGGGTCTCGGTGCACACGCCCGGGCACACCGCCGATCATCTCTGCCTCCTCGATCCCACCGAGGGCATCTTCGTTTCCGGCGATCACCTACTGCCCACCATCACGCCCCACATCTCGGGTCTGACCACCCAGACCCGCCCACTCGGCGACTTCTTCACGTCGCTCGAGCGGATGAGCACCTTCGATTCGGTCCGCACGGTGCTCCCTGCCCACGGGCTCGAGTTCCATGATCTCGCCGGCCGTTCCAACGAGATCATCGCCCACCACGAAGAGCGACTCGAGACGCTCACCAACGCGGCCACCCATGCCGTCGAGAACGAACTCACCGTCCCGGAATACTCCAAGCACCTGTTCAAGCCCCGATCGTGGGGCCACATGGCCGACAGCGAGACGTTCGCCCACCTCGAACACCTTCGCCAGACCGGCAAAGCGACCACCCGAGTCATCGACGGAGAACTCCGCTACCGGATCACCAGCCACTGATCTTCGGTTCCGCAACCCATCTCTTCCGCAAGACAGCGACCCACTCACCCTCGTTCTGCAAGCCCGAGCACCCCTGTCGGGGGTTGCCGGGCTTGCAGAACGGGGCTGAGGTGGATCGGGCTTGCAGAAGAGCTGGTCGTCGGGTCTACTCAGCGAGGGCGCAGGGATCGAGGTTCGGGTCGACCGGATAGAGCTCGGCGAACACCTTCTCGACCGCGGCCGCAGCTTCGGCGTCCTCGTAGTCCCACTCGAGCCACTCCCAACCAAGCTCGTCGCTGACCCGTGTGAATTCGATGCCGGCAGCTTCGAAGGCGGCGGCCAGTTCATCGGTCTCACGGCGTGACACGGCCAACTCCTCCTCGGTCGGGGGAAGCACCGGGTACAGCTCGGCGTAGACGGCCTCGACGGCAGCGACAGCCTCGGGGTTCTCGTAGTCCCATTCGAGCCACTCCGCTCCGGAAGCATCCTGCTGCCGGGTATAGGAGGCACCCGCGGCGTCGAGAGCTGCTGCGAGTAGGTCGTTCTCGGCTTGGATACGGGCGATCTCCTCCGCGGGGAGCGGCTCTGGCGGGTAGCGCTCGGTCCAGAAGGCGTTGACGATCTCCTGAGCGGCCGGGTTCTCGTAGTCCCACTCCAGCACCTTGAACCCGTAGTCGTCGGTGCTGCTCGTCGTCGAGATCCCGGCCGCCTCGAGCGCCGCAGCCAACGCGTCGGTGTCGGCGTTGTTCGTGGCGATCTCCTCGGCGGTCGGCTCGTACACCTCGCCGCCGGCGCCGCAGTCGATTGCCATGTCCGAGGTCAGCCGTTCCTTGCCGGCTGCGCCTGCGGCGCCGAGCGCTGACTGCTGGGCTTGTCGAGATGCAGCGCCCTCCTCGGCGGAGACGGTGTCACCCGTGGCCACTGTGGTCTCTGTCGAACTGTCGGGATCGCTGCCCGAGCCTGCCGCGCCGTCCGACGTGGAGCTGCCGCACGCCGAGAGCAGCAAGAGCAAGGCCGCCGCCGCTGCGAGCGATCGACGGGGAGTGATCGTTGGGATCGTGGTCTTCATCAGGGTCTCCAGGTACGGGGTCGATAGCGATGTACATCCCATCGACGACGATGGCAGCCGTCAGGTTCCCGGGGCCGAGAAATTCTTTCAGCTCGCTGTCACAGCGGTGGACGCGTGGCGATTGTTCCGGCCGAGCGCAACGCGTCACGCTCGGCCGGGCTGAACCCGAGTGAGTCGAGGATCTCGTCGTTGTCGGCACCGAGGCCGGACAGCGCACGGATTTTCAGCGGCTCGCCGTCGACCGCGATCGCAGATCCCGGGAATCGTTTCGGGCCGTAGCTGCTGTGCGTGAGGTCGACGAAGAATCCCCGCTCGTTCAGATGGGGATCCTCGACGAGGTCAGCACTGCTACTCACGATCGCCGCCGCGATACCGGCGGACTGCAGCAGCTCCATCGCTTCGAGATGGGTCCGGGCAGAAGTCCACTTCTCGATCACAAAGTCGATGGCGTCGTGGTCCGCTTGTCGCGGCGCGAGATCGTCCCACCGAGCCGCATCGAGCCCCGGGACGACGGCCCGGAGCCGTGACCAGTCGCCATCGTTGTAAACCGTCAGCGCGACCCAAGTGTCATCTCCCTGGCAGGGGTAGACGCCCGAAGGGGCGTAGTCCGCGGATCGGGCTCCCCGCCGGGGCGGCGCCACTGCGTTGACCGAGGCCTCGACGATCTGATCGCCCGCTACGAACAGCAGGGTCTCGAGCTGCGACAGGTCGATGTGCACCGGCTCACCCGTTCGCTGATGCTCCCACCAAGCCGTGAGCACGGCAGCGGCGCCGTGCGTTCCGCCGATGGGGTCGGGGTACGCGACGCCCTGTTTGAAGGGTCCCGAATCGGCGTAGCCCGTGGTTGCCGCAAGGCCGGAAGCTGCATCGAGAATCGGTCCCCACGACACCGCCTCGGCCCCCGGGCCGGTCGCGCCGTACCCGCTCATCGCCACGGTCACGAGGTCGGGCTTGATCGCGCGGAGCGTCTCGTTGTCGATACCGAGCGACCGGACCCCTCGTGGGCTGTAGTTGTTGATGACGATGTCGGCGGTAGCCACCAGGCGCTCGAAGACGTCCCGACCACCGGGGGCTTTGATATCGAGGCAGAGACTGCGCTTCGACCGGTTCATCTTGTTGAAGTGGCCCATCCGGTTCCACCAGTCGGTCCCCGGATCGCCGTCGGGGAAGACCCCATTGCGAATCGAAACCGGTGGGAGCTGTCCCCTGGTCCACGGGTCGGGCGCGGCGTCGGGATCGGGAGGGCTGACAGCGACGCCGCGGGAGGTGGGATGCTCCACCTTGATCACGTCGGCACCGAGATCGGCCAGGTACCTGGCGGCCAGAGGTCCCGCCCACGAGATCGTCAGCTCCACGACCCGCACACCCTCGAGCGGCTTGAAACTGCCGGACTCCGCCACTCCCGAAACCGGCACCGGGTCGGCCGGCGACGAAGCGACGGCAGGGGCGTCGGCGGCAGGGCGGTGTTCGGAAGGGCGGTGGGCGCCGACTTCAGGGGCCGACGACCACGGCGGCGTCGAGTCCAGGCGGAAGGGCACACCGGGCATCACCACAGCCGGCCCGAGGTGCGCGGCCGATGCCCAGTAGTCACGGAATGCCAGCTGCTCGGAGGCCAGCACATCGAGAAAATCGTTGACCGGACCCGCGGGACAGAAGTTCGCCTGACACGCGGCGACGGCTTCGCCAACCGTCAGTGTGGACGTCCAGGCTTGAATGATCTGGTCCAGTTCGTCGGCGCGGTCGAACCGGACTGCCGCGTTTGACAACTCGTCATCGGCCAACAGCTCCACCTGGTCCATGGCGATGCACAGTCCCTCCCACTGATGGGACGAGGCTGCAGCGATGCACATCCAGCCGTCGGAACAGGGGTAGATGCAGATGGGGTGATGCATCTCACCCAACCGGTTGCCAGCCCGCTTCTTGACGTAACCCGTGTGCGTGTACGCCGTGATGGTCCACTGGTGGCCGCCGACGAGAGTCTGCATGGCACCGACGTCGGCCAGCACTCCCCGAGGCTGCAGCAGTGCAGCTTGGGCGGCGACTGCCGCCGTCGCGCCGACCAGATAGGACTCCCACGGACCACCGCCGGGGAGCGGGTGCCGATCGGGCATCCCGGTCAACCCCATGTGTCCACCGACGGCCCACAGCTCGAGCGGGCCTGCCCGCCACTGCGAGTAGGGCCCGGTCAGCCCGAAGGGGGTCACGACGATCACGCTCAGATGGGGGTGGGCGTGACGTAGACGATCGGCCAGGTCGCCGAGCGGGCCCGAAGAGCCGTCGGTGGCGAGCAGCACCGCGTCGAAATCGCCGGCAACCTCGATGACGCCGTCGCTCGCTTCGGGAAGCACGAGGCTCTGCTTCATGGCGGCCAGGTACTCCCACGTGGCCGATCGAGGCCCGGCCGCAGTCAAGATCATCGGAGGCGCCGTCCGCAGCGGTGAACCGTCCACCGGTTCTCCCACCACCACCTCGGCCCCCATTGCGGCCAGGAGTCGACCGGCATAGGCCCCGGTGATGCTCTCGCTCAGATCCAGTACTCGCGCACCCAACATCCCGGCATGTTCGCACACCCGGACGGCTCAGCCCCACACCGCCCCAACGCGACCAATCCGTTCTGCAGCACACGGACCGGCAAATCGGCGGCGCGGGTACTGCAGAACGAGAGGTGAAGGTGTCTAGCGTTGGGGGTGATGGCCAGCCGCGAACTTCGAGGGTGAATCGGGTGAACTCGACGATCGGAGCGGCCCCGGGCGGCTTCTCCTACGGAATGCGGGCGTTCCGTCACCGCGACTTCCGCCTGTTCTTTCTCGGGGCGCTGGTCAGCAACTCGGGAAGCGCGCTGCAGAGCCTCGCCATTCCGTATGTGATCCTCGAGATCACCGAGAGCTCGCTGTGGGTGGGCATGGTGGGCTTTGCTCTGATGATTCCCGGGTTCCTCGTTGGCCCGCTCGGCGGCTCGCTGGCCGACCAGCAGGATCGTCGGGCAATCCTGCTGGCGACCCAGGCCGCAATGGCTACGGCCGCCTTCGCCCTGTGGTGGGTCTGGACCGCGGGCTGGCACGACCCCTGGCTGATCCTCGGGATCACCGCGATTTCTGGTCTGTTCAGCGGCCTGATGATTCCCAGCTGGCAGTCGTTCGTCGCCTCGCTCATCCCCCGCAGCGACCTGTCGTCCGCCATCACCCTCAACTCGGCGCAGTTCAACGGTTCCCGGGCCATCGGTCCGGCCATGGCAGGGGGTCTCATCGCCATCGCCGGACCCGGGTGGGCCTTCTTCCTCAACGGCGTGTCGTTCATCACGGTGCTCGCCGCCTTGTTCGTGATCCGACCGACGGTGGACGAGCGGCCGGCAGGAGCGCGGCCCTCGACCCGCGAGGGCTTCGGCGAGGCTGTCCGCTACATGCGGCAACGGACCGGCATCGTCTTGAGCGTCGGCTGCGCCATGCTGGTTGCGTTCTTCGGCAATCCGACCACCCAGTTCACGGTGGTGTTCAACAAATTCCTCTACCACGGCAGCCCGGCGGTGCTCGGTTGGTTGACGGCCGCAGTTGGCCTCGGCGCCGTGGTCGTTGCCCCCGTCATCTCCACGTGGGACACCAGGGTGGCCCGATCGACGGTCGTGCGCTGGTCGCTGCCGATCTATGCGGCCTCGATCATCGCGTTCGGCCTCTCTCCGATCTGGCAGCTCGCGCTCGTCTCGCTGCTCGTCAGCGGAGCCGGGTTCCTCGCTGTCATCGCCACCACCAACACGTCGATCCAGATGATCGTGGCCGACGAGATGCGCGGCAGGGTGATGTCGGTTCGCATCATGGGGTTCACCCTCGCGTTCCCGTTCGGTTCCCTGGCGCAAGGCGCCCTGGCCGACGCGTGGGGACCGCGACAGACGGTGACCGTGTTCGGCTCGATGCTCCTGGCCTTCGCCGTCTACCTTGCGCTCAAGCCCAGCCTGCTCCGCACGCTCGACGCCGAGACCGACGCCGTGGACGTCGTACCGAGATAGGTCGGATCAGATCCCGAGGTCCCGGAGGTTGTAGTCGCGGAGCGTCTCGAGGGTGTCAGGTCCGAAACGTAGGCTGTCTTCCTGCCCGACGAACGGCTGATAGACGTAACGGGTCTCCTCGGGGAACCGCTGAGCGCGGGCATCGATGCCGTAGACGATGGCCTTGGATCGCTCGTGGATGTACTCGTCGTCGTAGACCGAGATCGGGTTGTGCACTCCCCCGCTGGTGACACCCTGTACCGACGCCCGCCGGTGGAATCCGAAGTTGATCGTGACCCGCGGGATCGGGGCTGGTGTTGGCGAAGGAACCATGCACCGCCTGTCGGTTGTTGATGCAGACATCGCCGGGAGCACAGATGACGGGAACAGCTTCGGCGAGCCGATCCGAACCTGCGTCGGCGACCATGGCCGTGATGTCGACCTTGCCGTCGCGATGCGAGCCCGGCACGACCCACAGCCCGTTGGCTGCGTTGCACCCATAGAGCTGCAGCATGAAGTTGAACCCGTGGGTGTTGGGATCGAGATCGGGGCTGTCCCAGTGGGTCCAGGCGTCCTGGTGCCACGCCACTGAACCACCGAGGCCGGGGTGTTTGATCCACACTGCTTCGTTGAACGGTGTGAAGTCGGCGCCGTTGACCGCTTCGGTGAATTTGAGAAGACCAGGATGACCGTAGACCCGCAGGCACGCCGCCGAGAACTGGAGCGAGCCGAGGATGATCTGGATGACGTGTTCCGGCGCGCCGTCGGGCACCTCGGGTTCGATCATCTTCGCCTGGTGTCGACCGTGCGCCGCGCTCGGTTCCACCCAAGGGATCGGACAGCGGGCGGACCCAACCGACATTCCTTGCCTGCAGACCGACACCCAGCGCCGGCCGGCCGTGTCGATCGACCTCGGCGTCCTTGGTCACCGGTGCCCGTTCGAGCATCTCGGCCACGTCGGCCTCGATCTCGTCGAGTTCTGCCTGATCGAAGACCCCTTCGAACACGTAGAAGCCGTACCGGTTGTACGCATCGAGGATGTCCGCCGCTACCTCGCCATCGGCCTCGAATCGCAGCGGACCCCGGTTGTCGAGGGCGAGCGCCTTGCGGGTGCCCTCTTCGCGGTAGGCAACGATGGCCGGCTCGTCTGCGCCGTAGTCACCGATCGGCACATCGAGCAAGGGCAGGTTGTAGCGGCTCATGGTCGTCCAGCCTGCGTCAGATTCCCGTGTAGTTCAAGACAGCGTGTGCTGAGCTCGCCCACCCCGGACGGTCGGATGAGTTGGTCCCGGCGCGCGCCGTCCGTGGTGTGAAACGATGGCCGTGTGCAAATCTCCCTCCTGAACGGCGTCCGCAACCATCCCGATCGCCCCGATCCGCTGCCGAAGATGTACGCCGACTACATCAGCGACGCGGTGCTCGCCGAGGAACTCGGATTCGTCCGCTCGTGGTACGGCGAGCATCACTTCCGCCCCTGCCAGTGGACCGGTTCGCCCATGCTGGTTGCGGCCGCCGTCGCCGCTCGGACCGAGAAACTCCGGGTCGGAACCGCGGTCACGCTGCTGCCATTCCACGACCCCATCCGGGTGGCCGAGGACGCGGCCATCCTCGACAACCTCTCGGGTGGCCGCTTCGATCTCGGAGTCGGCCCAGGGTCACAGTATGAGGAGTTCGTCACCTTCGGTGTCGACCCCAAGGAGATGAACCAGCGGTCGTGGGAAGCCATCGATTGGATCCGCCGGGCATTCACCGAAGATGGCGAGTTCAGTCATGAGGGCCGCTTCTACGACATCCCGAACATGACGTTCACGACCAAGCCGGTGCAGGACCCGCTGCCGGTCTGGTGGGGCGGGATGGGGCCGCTGAACCAGCAACGGGCGGCCGAGCGGGGCCTCAACTTCATCGGTCCGTTCAACCCCGGCTACGACGAGCGGCTGAAGGCGGTCGGCCGGGAACCGGCCGACCATCAAGTCGCATCGATGCAGTTCGTCGTGGTGGCCGACACGACCGAGAAGGCGTGGGAGATCGCCGGCCCGGGCCTCGAGTACTTCGTCAACTTCTACGAGACCCGCAAGGACCTCGACGGCAACCCCGCGGCTGACGACAAGTACTGCACCGCCGAGATGATCCGCAACGGCCAGGCCGGCTTCTGGCACGGCATCGTCGGCACCCCGGACGAGGTGCGCCAGCAGCTGATGCCGTTGGTCGACGGTGCCGCCGGGCGCCTGACCGAACTGGCCCTGCAGATGCGCCAACCGGGCATGACCAACGACGAGACGCACTACTCGATGCGTCTGTTCGCCGACCACGTCATGCCCGCGCTGACCGAAGGGCCTGCGTGAGCACGACCGTCGAGGTGTTCGCCGACATGACGTGCCCGTTTGCCCACGTCGGGTTGAAGGCCGTCGCCCGTCACGTCGCGGAGCAGACATCTCCGGTGTCGGTCCGCGTGCGGGCTTGGCCGCTCGAGTGGGTGAACGGTTCGCCCCTCGACGCCGACGCGGTTGCCGTGAAAGCGGCGGCCCTGACTGCACAGCTCGGCGTCGAGGACTTCGCGCACTTCACCGTCGAGGCATGGCCGATCAGCACGATCCCTGCGCTGAACCTCGCAGGGATGGCGTACGGCGTCGATGATGCCACCGGGTTCGCCGTGAGCTTGGCGCTTCGCGCTGCGCTGTTCGAGCAGGGGCGAAATATCGCCGAGAGAGCGGTGTTGGCCGACGTGGCCGCCGTCCACGGTCTTCCGACGGGAGTTCTCGCCTCAGCGCTCGACGTGTTCGAAGCGAGCGAGTCGGTCCGCTCCGATTACGCGTTGGGGTTGGCTCGCGGGGTCAAAGGATCGCCCCACTTCTGGGTCGAGCGCGACGACTTCTTCTGTCCCGCGCTCGACCTCGGCCACGATGCGGCCGGACAACTCACGGCGCGTTTCGATCAGGCTGCGCTCGAGGACTTCTTCCGTCGATTGGACCGCTGACACCTCGGATCGCGAGCGCTTACAGCCGACGAACCGAGGCGGTTTGACCGGTGCTGCCGAAGGCGATACCTGCCATGCGGTGCAGGTTTCGCGACGCGTGGAGTCGGCCGTGAATGCGGGGCCCGGCGGCCAACAGGCCACCGTCGACGACGTGGGCCTGACCAGTCACGAACGACGATTCGTCGCTGGCCAGGAACAGTGCCATCGCAGCGATGTCGTGGCCCTCGCCGCGGTCGGGCCACGGCTGGAGCTCGGCGATGACCTCCTCGGCCTGCGCCTCGTTGCCACTGTGCATCAGCGGCGTGAAGATGATGCCGGGGCAGATCGAGTTGACCCGGATCCGGTGAGGGGCCAACTCGAGCGCGGTCGTGACCGAAAGGTTCTCGACCGCAGACTTCGCGGCCGAATAGGCCTGCGGTCCGGCTCCGCCACCGAGGCCGGCGACGGAAGCAGTGTTGATGATGGAGCCGCCAGTCCCCTGATCGATCAGCACCTTGACTGCGTGCTTCGTGCCGAGAAACACCGATCGGACGAGGATGGCGAACGTGCGGTCCCAGTCGTCGACCTCGATCTCGGTGATGGGCCCGAAGGCGCCGCCGATGCCGGCGTTGTTGAACATGATGTCGAGACGGCCGAACGACCCGACGGCAAGGTCGACGAGGGCGGCGACGTCTTGCTCCACCGACACGTCGGTTCGGGTGAAGCGCACACGGTCGGCGCATCCGGCCTCACTCGCCCAGTCGAGGACGTCCTGTCCGGTTTCGGCGTTCAGATCGCCGATCACGACCGAGGCACCCTCGTCGAGGAATCGCTCGACGGTGGCCCGGCCCATGCCGCTGGCGCCGCCGGTGACAATGGCGACCTTGCCGCTGATCCGCCCGGCGCTGCGGTCGGCTTGGCCCGGGCTGTTCGGAACGGGGCTGTTCGGAACGGGGCTGGTCATCTCGTCGGCCATCCTGGCTCTCCTCGGTCGTGGATCCATGCGTGTGCGTTGGAACCTACATCTGTTCCTCGACGAGGCCGGGAATCCGGCCCTACGGGCCGTCGAACAGCGGGTAGGCGGCGAGCATGTGCGGGGGCATCGACCCCCATTCGTCGGAGCAGAGCAGCGCGCCAGGCGTCGTCCGGCACTCGTACCCGGCGGGGAGCCACGCCGGCAGGGACTGATCGAGCGGGTGCGCGGCGACGATCAACGGATGCGCCGTCGTCGGCGGGGCGAACTCGGCATCGCAGGCGACGTTCACGTCGGTTCGTCCTCCGTAATACGCGTCGACGGGCGAGTTCGCGAACGACGCCGCGATGACGACGTCCTGGAACATCAGCAAGCTCTCGGCGCCCGTGGTGCAGAACCAGTCGGGACCGAGGTGAACCGTCTGGTGGGCGCCAGCAAGCGCCGTGAGTAGATCGATATGGGACACTCGGTCGGGCGTCGAGTTGAACATCGTCGGCACGAACGCACGGAATTGTGTGGTGTCGAAATATTGGACGCCCGACACAGTGAGAAGGATGGCTGCCGCGGCAACGCTGACCGCTACCGAGCGGCGACGGTCAACGATGGCGGCAGGACGACGTTCGGCCAGCCACCGGTCGATGACAACGACGCCACCGAGGGACAGCCCATAGCCGATGATCCAGAAGAAGCGGCCCGATGCCCGGAACTGCTCGAGCGTCGACCAGACGTAGCCGGGTCGAACCAGCAGCGAGGCGGCGTACCCCCACGCCATGAGGGCGGCGGCACTGAGCACTGGTCGAACCGTTCGCAGCGCCGTCCACCACCAGGCAAGCAGCGCTGCCGTCGTGGTCAGGGCGAGGATCGCGGCTCCAAGCACGTAGCGGTTGGTTCCTGACCGGAGCTCGTTCATCTGCTCGCCGAGAGGAAGGTACGGAAGGTTCGTCCGCACGTAGATGGCGTGGGTGACGGCGACGGCGGTCAGCGTCGCCAACACCAGCACGAAGACCTGGCGGCGAACCGCGAAACGCCACACTCGCCGGGGCTGCAGCACGATGGCCAGGGCGACGGCGAGGACGCCGCCGGCACCCAGGTAGTTGACGCCCTCGAACGTCCCGGTGCGGTTCAGCAGCAGCCATTCGTTCCCCGGCCACAACCGTGACCATTGCGGCCAGAACGGTCCGACGAGGTACATCCCGTACTCGCCGTACCCTCCCGGGGCGACTGCCCGGTTCGGGATGTAGCCGAAGCCATACATGGCAACCAGCAGCGTCGCCGCCGTCAACGCGAACCAACTGATGGTTTGCTTCCAGTCGAGGACCCGTTCGAACCATGCCGACACGATCGCCCCGACGCCGATCACGCTGCACATCACGAAGAAATAGGGGTGGACGAGCAATGCCACCACCAACGCCGGGACGAGCCACAGGGCCGATCGCAGCGTTCGACGGTGCCACAGCATGCCGACCGCCGCCCACATCAGCAGCACGGTGAACTGGCCGAAGAGACCGGGGTGCCAAATTCGGAGCATCAACACAGGAGCGGTCGAGGCCAGCACCGCCATTGCCACGACCGACCAGCGAGACCGCACCTCATGGGTGTAGGCGACCAGTGCGGCACCCACGCCCTGCATGACGAAACAGCCGTAGTACCAGCCGGCGATCCAGTGCTCAGCCGACAGGCCGAGGAAGCGGAGAGCTTTGGCCACCAGGGCGAGCAGAGGCAGGCTGTCCGTCATGGCGATGACGGTCTCGGGGCGGGTCCCGTCTACGAGCGAGTCCGTGGCCAGGAGCGGGAAGTGCCAGTCGTCCTGGACGAAGAATCGGAAGCCGGCGAAGCTGCTGCCGGCATCGGCTCCCAAGCCGCGCACCAGGGGTGGATCACCGAAGAAGAAGGCGAAGTCGAGCGAGAGCATCGCCATCGCCAAACCGACCAACGACCCGATGCCGACGAATGTTGCCAAGCGGTGATCGGCTCGGAACAGGCCACGTTGGTTCGGCATCACCGAGCGACTCTAGCCTCGCGGCCCTCGCATCTCTCTGACCGAATCGGTCCATCAGGCAGGCGTCCAGCTGGGATTTCGGCCGGCGAAGCCGAGGAGGCGGTCGAGGGCAGAGGCGGTGTCGTCGACGGCAACCTCGTCGTCGAAGAAGCCACTGTCCTTTCCTCGGTATTCGGGGGCGACCATGCCCAACAGGAAGGCCCGCCCGGCCTCACACGCCTCGTCGTCGGCCGACCAGGCGACGCCGGTGGCGCGGGCAAGGTCCCATCCGTGGACGATGTACTCGCCGAGGGCCATGGCCAGCACCGCGTCGCCCGGCATCCGGGCCTGCGACATGACGACCAACCGACCGGCCACGCCGCGGTCGACGGCCGCTGCGATGTCGGCCTTCGCCGCCTGCACGATGTCTGCCGGTGCAGGACCGTCGGCGCTCAGCGTCCAGGTGGCTGGGTCGAGCCGGGTGGTCTCGCCTTCGGGGTCGTTGAGCGCCGCCGCGAAGAACTGCAGCCAACCGAGCACGTGGTCGCGGAGCTGCGCTGCGTCGTAGGAATCGCATGGCGTGGGTGCCTGGGCTGCGTCGGCGTCGAAGCCGACCACGTCGGCCAGGCGATCGAGCACCGGTTCGAACATGGCGTTGGTGGCCGCAGCGTCGGAGAAGATGTCGGGTGCAGTGGCAGGAAAGATCGGTAGTTCGTCACTCATGCGGGCACCCTAGGACGAGGTTCCACTCGAAGGATTGAAGATTTGCGACAGCCGAACGAACGCTCCGTTCCGGACACCCGCGGCATCGTGGATCCCGCCGAAATGTTCCGGCACGTGTCGTTCGAGCGCGAACCGAGTGGCGAGTTGCTCGCCGGCATCGTCGACTGGTTCTGGGCTGTTCAATGGGACCTTCCCGACGGTTTCGAACATCGCCAGCAGGTCCTGAACCTGCCGGGCGGCCACATCAGCATCGGAACGGTCGACGATCGGGGCATTCCCCTCGACCCGGCCTGCGGGCGGGTCTACGGGGTGCTGCGCAAGGTCAGCCACCGACGGCTCGTCGGGACCGGGTGGACGGTGGCTGCCAAGACGACGACCGGCGGATTGGGTGTCCTGCTCGGGCGCCCCGCCCGTTCGGCCACGGGCCGGGAGTTCGACTTGTCCACCATCGACGGGCTGGTCGGCAGCGACTTGGTCGATGCCGTCATCTCTGCCGACGCGATCAACGACCGCATCCTGCTGCTCCGCCGTGCGCTGGAAGCGGTGTTGGCGGGCCGGAACCCGGCCACCGTGGCCGAGGCCCGGATGGTGGCCGACGTTGCGCGTCTTGCTGAAACCGACCGGTCCGTGCGCCGAGTCGAGCACCTGGCACGAGCTGCCGGGGTCAGTGTCCGGACTCTGCAACGCCTTTTCGGACTGCACGTCGGCGTGAGCCCGGCGTGGGTGATCCGCCGCTGGCGCATCATCGAAGCGGCCGACGCAGCCCGCGGCGGGGCGGACCGAGGCGAGAACTTCGCCGGTTGGGCCACTCTCGCTGCCGAGCTCGGGTACGCGGACCAGGCGCACCTTGTCCGCGACTTCCGGAAGCATCTCGGCGTCACCCCAGGCGAATACCTCAGCCGCCAACGATGACCGACGGGGGTCACAGGCGCTAGAAAGGCGCATGACCAACCAACCTCGTGCCCTTGTCGTCGGCGGAACCGGGCCCACAGGGCCCGCGGTGGTGAACGGGCTGATGGCCCGGGGATTCGCCGTCACGATCCTGCACACGGGTCGTCACGAGGTCGACTCGATCCCGCCCGAGGTCGAGCACCTGCACACCAACCCCTTCCAGATCGACGAGGTCGCGGCCACCATCGGGTCGCGGACGTTCGACGTCGTCTACGCCATGTACGGCAGGCTCCGCGACCTGGCGCCCTACTTCGTCGGGCGGACCGGGCAGTTCGTCGCCGTCGGAGGTGTTCCCGCGTACCACGGCTTCGCCCGGCCGCATCAGAACGTGCCGGCCGGCATGCTGGTTCCCATTCGGGAGTCGGCCCGCCGGGCCGGGGCGTTCGGGGCATCGGACGCCGACGAGAACGACAAGGTGGCCAAGATCGTCGCCACCGAGGACGTCGTCTTCGAGCATCACCCCAACGCCACTCTGTTCCGCTACCCGCTCATCTACGGACCCGGCCAGATCAACCCCCGTGAATGGCTGATCGTCCGCCGCATCCTGGACGGCCGACGCCGGATCATCGTCGCCGACGGTGGCCTCACCCTGCGCACTGCGGCCTTCGGGGCCAACGCAGGTCACGCGCTCAGCCTGTGCGTCGAGCGTCCCGACGCGGCGGCAGGCAAGGTCTACAACATCAGCGACGCCCACGTGCTGACCGCGGCGCAGACGATCGAGGTCATCGCCGCAGCGCTCGACACCGACGTCGAGATCGTCAGTCTTCCCGCCGAGCTGGCCACGCCGGCCCGCCCGTTCCTGGCCCACGAGCACACCTGGCACCAGTTCACCGGCGTCGACCGGTTGATCCACGACCTCGGCTACGTCGACTCGCTCCCCGCGGTCGACGCCATCGCATTCACCGCCCGACACCTGGCCGCCAACCCGGTCGAGCGCGGATCCAAGACCGAGATGCGCCTCCAGGACCCCTTCGACTACGCCGCCGAAGATGCCATCATCGACGCCTACCACGACGCCGTCGGGCCGGTCGAGCAGCTCGCCGCGGCCTACGATCCCGACTTCCGTGATCGCTACGCCCCAGGGTCCGACGATTGGCGCCTGGTCCCGCCGCGCAGCTGATCGGATACGCCCGCACCACCCGAGCGTGGACTCCCGGTCGCTAATTCGACACGGTGAACGTGGCGGCCCGGTCGGTCGATCCGCCGGTCAGGTGTTTCACCAGGAAATCCGCCGAGAACGCCAGCTCCTCGATCGGCACGGCCGGGTGCAACCCGGGGTTGGCGTGCAGTCGCTTGTCGTCCGACGCCAGCGCGTCGAAGAGCGCGAGGTACTGCCCTCGATCGAACAACTCGTCCTCGAGCTGCATGAGGAACAGCACCGGGATGGTGATCTGTTCGGCCGATGCCTGGATGATGGGCACGTAGTGGTCGGGGCCGGTGATGCCCATCAGACCGAGCACCGCAGCCGACACACGGGGCTCGGATGCCACGAACGGGGCGCCGTAGATGGTGCCCATGGACAGGCCCCAGTAGCCGACCGGGCCGGCACCGACGTCGGGTTGCGCCTGGGCGAAGTCGAGGGCCTGCTGCCAATCGGCAGTCATGTCGGCCGCGGTACCTTCGCGTTTCCATTCGGGCCAGAAGGCGTCACGGCCGCCGACGCCCACCTGACGACGGCCGTGCACGGGCCCGTCGATCGACAACACGTTGAAGCCGTGACGCCCGACGAGGCGTCGGGCGAGCCACGGAATGGGCGCCTGGAAACGGTCACCGGATGCCCCGTGTCCACAGCAGACGAGCGGGGCGCCCGGTTCCGGTTCAAGCGACTGCCACAACGCTCCTGGCACCGTCCGACCCGCTCGCTCGAGCGAGAACTCCCGCAGTCGAAGTCCGTCCTGGGTGGTCTCGGAGATGAACATCGTCGGATCCTAAACCCTGTATCTTGGTTGGACCCTCTGCTTGTCGTAGAGACTGCTTGTCGTAGACACCTTGCGGGTGTAGCTCAATGGTAGAGCAACAGGCTTCCATCCTGTTGACCGGGGTTCGATTCCCCGTACCCGCTCCACATGACGGACCAGATACCGCTGTCCCGAATCCCGTCGCCCCAACCCCCGTCCGTCGACGTTGCCATCATCGGCGGAGGCCCAGCCGGGGCGGCTGCGGCCATCACCGCCGCTCGGGCCGGGGCCAAGGTCGTCGTCTTCGAGAAGGGCAAACACGGCCGGGACAAGGTCTGCGGCGATGGGTTGACCCCGCGAGCCATCGGAGCGCTCAACGACCTCGGTATCGGTTTCGACGATGCACATCACATCGTCGGTCTGCGCATGATCGCGAACAAGACGGTCCGAGAGCTCGACTGGCCCTCCACTTCGCGCTTCCCCAATCACGGCGCCGTGTGGCCCCGTCGCCGACTCGACGCCGCGCTGATGGACGCGGCCGCAGCGTCGGGCGCCGATCTCCGGTGGGGCACCGAGGCCCTCCCGTGGATCGAGGACGGACGGGTGGTCGGCGTCACCGTCGGTTCGTCGAAGATCTCTGCGGGGCTGACGGTCCTGGCCTGCGGCGCCCAGGGCGAAGCAGGGCGCATGGTCGGTGCCGTCCGAGACCCAGCTGAGCCGTTCGGTCTGGCCATCCGGGGCTACGCCGAATCACCCCGACACGCCGACGCCCACATCGAGGCCTGCCTCACCCTTCGTGACGACCAGGGCACGCCGGTGCCCGGCTACGGCTGGATGTTCCCTGCCGGCGACGGCACGGTCAACATCGGCGTGGGTGCGCTGTCGACCATGAAGGGCTTCAAGTCCCTCAACCTCAACACGTTGCTCGACGCGTACCGCGGCATCGTTCAGAGCTCGTGGCAGATCGGTCCCTATCTGGAACGGCCTCGAGCCTGGCGCCTTCCGATGAGCACGGTCCGCCGACACGGCCCGGGATGGGTCGCAATCGGCGATGCCGCGGGCCTCATCAACCCCATGAACGGCGAGGGGATCGACTACGGGCTCGAGTCCGGCATGTTGGCGGCCGACCTCTTCCTCGCCGACCCCGCCACCGCCCCCGACCGGTACGACGTCGAGGTCGGCGCCCGGTTCGATCAGTTCCTTCGAACCGGGCGTCGCTTCTCGTTCCTCATCGGTCACCCCTTCCTCCTGCGCACCGGCCTGCGTCTGGCTGTCGGCACCGAGGCCATCGCCGCCATCACCCTCCAGGTCATGGGCAACCTCGTCGACTCGTCCTCGCCCGGCGCCTCTGGCCGCGTGCTCCGCTTCGCCGACCACGCGCTCGCCGCCGCCGACCCCCTCCTCCGCCGCACCCGCGCCGCCCAATAGCCCCCACCTCCACCCCACCCCCCACCCCCTCGAACCTCCGGCTCCAGGCGTCGGTTTCCGACGCTCCCAGCCGCCGGTTCGACGTGGGCGACGCCTGGAGCCGGCAGAAGGCGCTAGAACTAGGGGGTGTTGATCGTCGTGTCGCCCGCCAAGTCGTTGGACTTCGAGTCGAAGCTGCCCACGCGCAAGTTTTCCGAACCTCGGATGCTCGATCAATCGAGCGAACTGGTCGAGGTCATGCGCGGGTACACGCCCGACGATCTTTCCCGGTTGATGGACATCAGCCCGCAGTTGGCCGAACTCAACTTCGAGCGGTTCCAGACCTGGGAGCCGCCGTTCACCCGGAAGAACGCACGGCCGGCACTGCTGGCCTTCACCGGCGACGTCTACCAGGGCATGAACCCGGCCCACACGTTCACCGAGCGTGACTACACCCAAGCCCAGAAGACGCTCCGCATTCTCTCCGGGTTGTACGGTGTGCTGCGACCGCTCGACCTCATGCAGCCGTATCGCCTCGAGATGGGCTCGAAGGTGGGCACCGAACGTGGCCGCGATCTCTACGACTTCTGGGGTGGCCGAATCACCGAGGTGCTGAACGCCGACCTGGCCGAGAGCCCCGGCCCGCCGATCCTGCTGAACCTGGCCTCGAACGAGTACTTCAACTCGGTTCGAACCAAGGACATCCAAGTCCCGATCATCAGCCCGGCGTTCCTCGACCGACCGGTGAACAGCCCCGATGGTGAGCGCAAGATCATCAGCTTCTTCGCCAAGCGGGCGCGCGGTTCGATGGCCGGATGGGTCATCCGGAATCGGGTCAAGTCGGTCAAGGCGTTGGCCGACTTCGATGAGGACGGCTACCGATTCGACCCCGAACGCTCGACTGCGAAGCGCCCGGTCTTCGTGCGCTGAACCGGCATCGGCTAGACCTACTGGGATGAGACCGGAAACCCAGCTGGCGCTTGGCCGCGAGATCGTGACCCGAGTCGCCGACAACTCGACTCCGATGGTCGGTCACGTCTACTGGAACGACACCGCCGTCTACACCGACCCGGAACGGCATGCTCGGGAGCTGCCGATCTTCTTCGGGGAGTTCCCGCTGGTCATGGCGGCGTCGAGCCAGCTGCCGAACACCGGCGACGTGATCACCGACGACCACACCGGTGTGCCCATCATGATCGTCCGGGGCGCCGACGGAGAGGTACGGGCGTTCGCCAACATTTGTCGGCACCGTGGCAGCCGCCTCGTGCTCGGCCGGCAGGACTGCGGCCTTCGCTCGTTCACCTGTCCGTACCACGCCTGGGTCTACGGCCTCGACGGGTCGTTGAAGGCCATCCCGGGCGACGGCTTCGACGAGCTCGCCCGGACCGAGATGGGACTCATCGAGCTTCCGGCGGCCGAGCGGGCCGGCCTGGTCTGGGTCCTCCCCCAGCCGGTCAGCGCGGAACGGCCGGCAGATCTCGGAGCCGACATCGAGGACCACCTCGGCCCCGACCTGCTCGCCGACCTCGAAGCGTTCGGACTCGCCGATCACCACTGCTATCGCTCGGTCCACCTTGATCGTCGCCTCAATTGGAAGCTCACCCTCGATACGTTCTTCGAGTCGTACCACTTCCGTCAGCTTCACCGGAACTCGATCGCTCCGATCGTCCGCTCCGACCTCGCGCCCGTCCGACACTACGGCGACCATCACCTCATGGTCGCCGTGCGCCACAGCGCAGAGAAGCTGGCCCTGACACCCGAGGCCGAGTGGAACATCAAGGGCCAGACGGTCCTCGTCTACCTGCTGTGGCCCAATACGATCTTCATCTACCAGAAGGACCACATCGAACTCTTCCGAGTCTTCCCCGGCGAGACCGTGGCCGACAGCGCAATCGAGGTGTCGATCTTCGTGCCCGAGGACCCCGACGCAACGTCCGACCCCGACAAAGCCCGAAAGCACTGGGACGCCAACTTCGATCTGCTGCTGCTGACCGCAGACGACGAGGACTTCGCCAACGGTGCCACCATCCAGCGCAGCTTCGAGTCGGGTGTGCTTCCCAACGTGGTCTACGGCCGGAACGAGCCCCTGATGCACAGCTGGCACGAGTCCCTCAAGCGGGTCGTCGCCGAGCGCTCCGCCTGACGGCTCACACTCTGCCCCCTCTGCCTACTCGAGGACCTTTGCCTATTCGAGGACCTCTGCCTATTCGAGGACCTCGGCGATGGCGAGTTCGGCGATCTTGTCTCCGTCGTAACCCAACAGTTCGCTGAGGATGTCGTAGTTGTGCTCGCCCCACATCGGCCCCGGCCGTCGGGGGGTGCCGTCGGCGCGGGAGAGTCGGAAGCCGTAGTGCTCGGCCCAGGTGTGGCCGTAGATGTCGTGGGGCACTTCGTGGAAGTGGTCGCGGTGGACCAACTGTGGGTCGACGATGACCTCGGGGCTGTTCTGCACCTGATGTGCCGGCACGCCGGCCGCTTGCAGCTCGTCTTGAAGGACGTCGGGGTCTTTCTCGGCGGTCCACGCCTTGATTCGTTCGTCGATCTCGGCCTGCCGGGCCAAACGTTCGGTGACGTCGAGATCGGCCAACTCGGCGCAACCGACGATGCCGGCCAGCGTCCGCCACTGGATGTCGGTCTCGCACGCGATGGCAATCCACCGGTCCGCCTCGGGATCTCCGCACGTGTAGGCCGCGTGCGGGGCCATCCAGCGATCGGCGTTCCCCATTCGGGTCTGGGCGTAACCGTTCACCTCCTGGTCGAGCACGGCTTCGGCCAGGAAGTGCACGCCGCCTTCGGCCTGGGAGAAATCGAGGCTGACTCCCTTGCCGGTGCGGGACCGCCAGTCGAGTGCGGCCAGCATCATCGCTGCGGTCAGGCGAGGTGAGGTTGCGTCGGTGTAGGCCAGGAACGGGCCGGCGGGAAGCCGGTCGGGCCAGCCGGTGAGCTCGTAGTAGCCACCCATTGCCGCTCCCATGTTGCCGAAGCCGGGGATGGGCGAAAGGGGGCCGCTGTGTCCGAACAGGGTGGTCGACACCGCGATCAGGTTGGGGTTCGCGGCCAAGAGGTCCTCGTGACCGAGACCGAGACGTTCGAGCACCCCGGCCGAGAAGGCGTTGATGACGATGTCGGCCTTGGCCGCGAGATCGAGAACGACCTGGCGGCTCTCGGGAACCTTCAGGTTGATCTGCAGGCTCTCCTTGTCAGCGTTGATCGAGTGCCACTGATGGCTGGCTTCGGGCCCGTCGTCGCCCATCACCCGGGCCAGGCCCGACGTGCGGACCTGGTCGGGCCGCGTCTGCGACTCGATTCGGATCACCCGAGCGCCGTAGTAAGCCAGCATCCGGGTGGCAAACGGACCGGCGTAGACCCAGGTGAAGTCGATGACGGTGACCCCTTCGAGCGGTCGGGTACCCATCGGCGCCGTGCCCGTCGGCGCCGACAACGCGGCACCTCCGGCGCGGACTTCAGCCAGGACCTCGGCCGTGTGCTCGCCCACGCTGGGCGGGCCTCCGAGGCGAGCCAGCTCGACGTTGTCGCCCTTGGCCCAGGGCCCCGGGAACCGAACGCTTCGACCGATGGCCTCGACGTCGACGACGTCCCAGAACTGACGGGCCGCGTAGTGCTCGCTGGCCAGGACGTCCGCGGGCTTGGTGACCGGGACCAACAGCAGCTTGTCTCGCTGAGCCATGGCGAACAGCTCGTGCTTGGAGTAGCGGGCGAAGGCAATGGCCAGACCGGCGGCCGTCCGGTCGCAGATGTCGACCACCGCGTCGAGGTCTCGACCCATCAGCAGGTCGGTCCAGTCGACGTTGACCAGGTCGTCGTCCAGAACTCCCTCGGCGGCCGCCCAGGCGATGACCCGGTTGGTGAACGGCCCGACGAGCACGCCCGGCAAGAAGGTCAGGGTGACGTGGCCGTCGGTGGTCTCATACACGAAACGGAACCGCACTTTGCCCAACAGTTCGAGTCCACCGCCGCTGCGTTGGGCCGGCGGGTTCTCGCACAAAGAGGGCGCCAACCATCCCTGAGCGGTGAGCATCATGGCTTCCTGGGCGGACACGTCGACGTGCTGCCCGAACCCGGTCATCCGACGATCGGTCAGCGCAATCATCGCCGCACAGGCCGCCTCAGCGGCCGCATTCACCCAGACCTGCGGCGCGCTGATGCGAACCGGCGGCCGATCCTTGTACCCGTTGAGGGACATCTCGCCGCTTGCGGCGTGGAGCACGATGTCGGTGGCCAGCCAGTCGGCCTTCGGGCCGTCGGCGCCGAAGGGCGAGAGCGAAACGGTGACCAGCGCCGGGTTGGCCGCACGCAACGCATCGAGGTCGACGTCATAGGCGCCGCACTCGAAGAGCACATCGGACGCCTTGGCCAGCTCGAGGAGTTCTTCGGGGCTCACCACGACCGATCGCTTGCCGCGGTTGTAGGCCCAGTGCTGCAACGACTTCTCCGGGTCAGGCTCACCGCCCGCCCACGGCCCGTGATGCCGTGAGCGCTGTCCCTCGGCAGGTTCGACCGCGATGACATCGGCGCCCATTTGCGCCATCAGGAAGCCGGCGAAATGCCCGCGGTCGTCGGTGAGGTCGAGCACCCGATAGGGCTCGAGCATGTGTTCAGTCATCCTGATCTCCTCGTTCGAACAGCGTTTCGGCGCAAGGGTCAGCGCCAGGCGACGAGGTCACGCGTGATCTCGTCGATCGATCGGCTACCGCTCAGCTGCATGGTTCGCACCATGCCGGTGCGGAAGAATTCGAGGACGTGGTCGACGCCGGCTTCCCCTGCTGCGCCCAGCGCGTAGAGGTACGGGCGACCGATGGAACATGCCGTCGCACCCAGAGCAAGCGCCTTGACGATGTCGCTGCCCCGACGGACACCGCCGTCACAGATGATCTCGATCTGGCCACCGACCGCCTGCGCCACCGGTTCGACCAGCTCGATGGGCGTGGGGGCGTCGTCGAGCTGACGACCGCCATGATTCGACAGCGCCACCGCCTGGACACCGGCCGCGACCGCCAATTCGGCGTCAGCTACCGTCTGGATGCCTTTGAGGATGACCGGTCCCGCCCAGACCGAGCGGATCCAATCGACGTCGGACCACGACAGTGCCTGGTCGAACTGACTGTTGATGAAACCGGCCAGGTCGACAGCGGTGGAACCGTCGCTGGCGCCGCTCTCGGCGGGCACGTTGGCGAACGTGATGGGCTCGTGGGTGAGGAAGTCCTTGGTCCATGCCGGGTGGATCATGCCGTCGAGGATCGTGTCGAGGCCGATCTTCGGGGGCAGGGTGTAGCCCCGGCGGACGTCCCGCTCGCGCCGACCGAGCACCGCGGTGTCGACGGTGAGGATGAGGGCCTCGTAGCCGGCGGCCGCAGCGCGGTCGATCATGTCCTTGACGAGTCCGCGGTCCTTCCACGTGTACACCTGGTACCACTTGGCGCCGGAGCTGACGGCCGCCACTTCTTCGATGCTGCGGGTGCCCATGGTGGACAAGCTGTAGGGAATGCCGGCCCGTTGCGCGGCTCGGGCGACAGCCAGCTCGCCCTGCGAGTGGGCGATGCGGGTGAAGCCGGTCGGCGAGAGCGCAAGGGGGAACGGCACGGGTTTGCCCAAGAGCGTGGTGGCCGTGTCGATCTGGCTGACGTCGTTGAGCACTCGAGGGCGGAACTCGATCCGGCTGAACGCGGCCGAGTTCCGGACGAGGGTGCGTTCATCCTCAGCCCCGCCGTCGATGTAGTCGAAGACACCGAACGGCAGCCGCCGCTTGGCGGCGCGACGCAGATCAGCGACGTCGGCGCTGCGGCTGAGGCGCCGTTTTGTGCTGTCCAGCTCCAGCTCCCGGAACTGGACGACCGATCGGAAGGTCTCGATCATGCCCATGCGCAGGCGGGTTCCGATCTAGAGGTGTTCGGCGAAGAACGCCAGTGTGCGCTCCCAGGCCAAGGCGGACGCGGTGGCATCGAAGGAGGCCCGCTCGTCGCAGTGGAAGCCGTGGTCGGCCTGGTAGGTGTGCACGATGACGTCGGGGTGGGCGGCGACGATCTCTTCGACCTGGGTCATCGGAATGTACGCGTCGAGCTCTCCGAAGTGGAGCATGGTCGGTACGGCGGGCGTGAGGTCGTTCATGCTGTAGACGCCGCCTCCGTAATAGCCGACCGCAGCCTGGACCGGCGCCATCGCCGCAGCTCGCCACGTCGTGCTCCCACCCCAGCAGAAGCCGGTGATTCCGACGCTGGTGCATCCCTGGGCCCGCAGATGCTCGGCCGCGGCGGTGACATCGGCCATGGTGTCGTCCCAGTTGAGCTTGCCTGCGTAGCCGACGCCGGTTCCGAGGTCCTCGGGTTCGTAGCCCAGTTCGATACCGGGTTGGATGCGGTCGAAGAAGGCGGGTGCGATGGCGCGGTAGCCGGCCGCGGCGGCACGGTCGGTGACCGAGCGAATGTGGGGGTTCACGCCGAAGATCTCTTGGACGACGATGAGTCCCTTGGTTCCTTCACCGGTTTCGTAGGCGTCGAACTTGTGGCCGTCGGCCGAGGTCAGCGTGGTCATGGAAGGACTCCTTGATTCGATGTTCGCGATTGCCCGACGGATACTTCCACCTCTGCCCGTCGGGTTCCAGCCGGTCAGCTGATGAGGGTGGCCAGGAAGCGATCGTTCTCTTCCTTGGTGCCGATGGTGACCCGGATGCCTTCGCCGGCGAACGGGCGGGTGACGACACCCTGCTTCTCCATGTCCAGGTACACGTCTTCGGTTCTCGATCCCAGTGGGAGGTAGACGAAGTTGGCTTCGGGATCGGGCAACTTCCAGCCGGCTTCGGCCAAGGCCAGCGCGACCCGGGAGCGTTCTTCGACAATGAACGCAACGCGCTCCATCACTTCGTCGTGGGCGTCGATGGCAGCCATGGCCGCGATCTGAGCCAGTCCGTTGACGGCGAACGGGAAGAGGGTCTTGTCGATGGTCTCGATGATCTCGGGATGGGCGATGGCGTAGCCGACCCGGAGGGCGGCGAGACCCTGGGCCTTGGAGAACGTGCGGAGCACGACGAGATTGGGATGATGCGGCAAGAGATCAGTGACCGGGTCACCGAGGTCGGGCGACATGAACTCGCGATATGCCTCATCGACGACGACGATGGCGTCGTTTGGCACCGCGTTCAACAGCTCGGCGATCTCGGCCATCGGCTGTGCAGTACCCGTCGGGTTGTTGGGGTTCGACAGGATGACGAGCTTGGTCTTGGCCGTCACGGCGTCGGCCACGGCGGGAAGATCGAACCGATTGTCCTTGAGGGGCACGGTGACTTCGGTACCGCCGACCAGCTTGGTGTACACCGGGTAGACCTCGAACGAGCGCCAGGGGTACAGCACTTCGTCGCCGGGATCGACGTAGGAGAGCAGCAACTGCTGAAGCAGACCCACCGAACCGCAGCCGGCGGTGACGCTGTCGGTTCCGATACCGACCCAATCGGCGATGCGTTCTCGTAGTGCGCTGGCCCGGTGATCGGCATAGCGGTTGATCTTCGGTGCAGCCGATGCGATCGCTTCGACGACCGACGCCACCGGACCCCACGGCGTTTCGTTGGAGGCGAGCTTGATGGCGTCGCTGATGCCATGCTCGGCCTCGGCCTGCGCTGCGTCCTTGCCGGGGCGGTAGGAGGGCAAGCTCTGGATTGCAGGTCTAGGTCGTCCGATCACGCCGACACTCTACATGCGCGCCTCGACAGCATCCGATTGGGAAGGTTTGGGGGCGAACGAGTGTTGAAACCGAGCATGGCTGTCACCCGTCTGAACCATGCTGTCCTGTACGTCCGCGATGCCGAACGCTCTGCGGCGTTCTTCGAGCAGAACCTCGGATTCGTCCGCAAGGCTGCCTTTCCTGGCGGCGTGTTCCTTCGGACGTCGGCCGACACGCCCAACGACCACGACCTCGCGTTCTTCAGTATCGGCGAGGCGGCTGCTCCTTCCGAGGCCGGCCGTCGGACGGTGGGCATGTACCACCTGGCGTGGGAGATCTCGACCCTCGGCGAGCTCGTCGGCTTGCGTCAAGTCATGCGTGACGCAGGAGCGCTGGTCGGCGAGAGCGACCATGGGGTGTCCAAGAGCCTCTACTGCCAAGACCCCGACGGCCTCGAGTTCGAGCTGATGTGGGCCGTGCCGTTCGAGCTGTTGACGCCTGAAGACAAGAAGGTGGTTACGGCCGCGATCGACTGGACCCGGACGGTCGATCGCTTCGGCGCCGACACGCCGGGTCGAGGCACGTACCTTCTACCCGTGGGCTGATCGCCTTCGTTGCTTCAGGCGTGGGGGGTCTCAGCGCCGGGCGTCAGCCGAGCAGGTCGGTGACGGTGTCGATCCACAGTTGCGTCGACAGGCGAAGCGATTCGACGTCGACCCGTTCATCGTTGCCGTGGAAGCGGCGGGAGAACTCGCCCGAGTCGAGATCCGGGCTCATGAGTCCGGCGCCGTAGGCGACCGATCCGAGGTCGCGGAAGACGCGAGCGTCGGTGAATCCGACCGACAGGGTCGGGCTGAGTCGAGCCGAACCGAAGGGGTGGTTCACCGCCTTCTGCAGCGAATCCCAGAGCGGCGTGTCGAGACGGCTCATGGTCGACATGTCGTTCATGATGATCTCGACCTCGACCTTGTCGGCGAGATCGCCCAACGCGGCCCGCAGGTGCGCTTCGACCTCGCCCGACGTCTCGCCGGGAAGGGTGCGGATGTCGACATTGAGTTCGACGTTGTCGGGGATGACGTTGGTCTTGGCTTCTCGCCCGGTGTCGAGCACGTTGCACGAGAAGGTCGTGTGCGTGCAGGAGTAGAGGTAGGAGGCGGTGCCTGCGTCGGGCATCGCCCGCAGCGTCTCGTCCAGCTTGACCGGGTCGAGCATGACAGCGGCCTGTTCGGGCGGAAGGCCCATCGCGTCGACCCGTTCACGCCAGAGTTCGTGGAATCGCGCCGGAGGGTTGTAGTCGCTGATGCGTTGGATGACCGCAGCAGCTTGGATCAGCGCGTTGTCTTTCCGGAAGGGCATCGAGCCGTGGCCCGGCACGCCCTTGATGCGCAGCTTGCGCCAGGCGACTCCCTTCTCGCCCACCGTGACCGAGATGGTGTGATCGTTGCCGGCCTCGCCCGAATGGAGACCGCCGTTCTCGGTGAGGACGTAGTCGGCACGGATGGCGTCAGGGTGATGATCGGCCATCCATCGAGCGCCGTGCGCACTTCCGGACTCTTCGTCGGCGACGGCGAAGTAGATCACGTCGCCACGAGGGCGAAAGTTGCTGCGGGCCAAGTGGCGGAACGCGACTGCCATGGATGAGGTGATGTTGAGCATGTCGACCGCTCCCCTCCCCCAAACCTCATCGACGCCGGCCGCTGATGTGATCAGCTCGCCGCCGAACGGGTCCCGACTCCAGCCGTCGGGATTGACAGGCACCACGTCGGTGTGGCCCATGAGACACAGACTCGGCGCAGTAGGGTCGGTCCCCTGGATTCGCGAGACGAGCGAGACCCTGCCCGGTGTCGGTTCGAACCGTTCGATAGCCAGCCCAGCACCTTCGAGGAATGCCTGAAGGGTGTCGGCACTGCGGAACTCGTGACCCGAATGGGGGTGACCATCGTTGACGCAGGCATTGCGAATGAGTGTCTGGAGGAGTTCGACGGTCTGTCCGGTGAGCTGATCGGCCATCGGCGCAGTCTGTCACCCCAGGAAGATGTTGTCCCGATTGGCGTACGGCGGTGCTACGTCAGCGCCAGCAGCCGGCGCTGGCGTTCCAGGGGCTGGTGCCGCTGCGCTGCCAGGTGAGAAGCGCCGCCTCGTCCTGCTGGGCGTTGGTGGCGAGATGCGCCTCTTCAACCCCGTATCTGGCCGAGTGGCCGTAGAGTCGCCAGCTCGACTTCAGGAACTGATAGGCGCCGCGGGCCGAAGAGATACGGTTGGCAGCCTGGTAGTTGTTCTTCGATTCGCACTGGCGAATACGGAGAAGCACCGGCGGGACATGGACACCGTGGCCGGCATCGACCCAGCCCTGGGGAACCGCAGCGACAGCTGCGGCGGTCGCCGGTGGGACCGGTGGTGCGACCGTTCCGGTGATCTGGATGTGCTCGATCGAGTCGGAGATGGCGACGACGGCCATCGGCAGGCGCTGCTGGGCCCAGTAGGCATAGCCGCCTTGATCCGGCATGCGGCCGAGTGCCCGGTTGTAGGCGTCGATGATCGAGTCACCGGTCGATGACGACGAGGCTTCGGGAGTCCCGAGGAACCCGGCTGCCACATCCTGGACGGACTCACCCATCGCCAACCGGTTCGTCCAGTAGTTGAGGCCCTCAGCATCGGGTGAGCGCCCCAACGTCGTCCGGTAGAGCCGGATGACCTGGTGGTTGTAGGCCGTCAGGTCTCCCTGGGCGGTCGCCGGCGTGCCGGTTAGCTGGAGCGCGCCCAGCAACAGTCCAAATGCAGGCAGCAGAGCTGCCAGCTTCACGAACTTCGAGTTGACGTACTTCGAACGTATTTTCAGGGTCACGAGACACCTCCAACGTCAGGGCTCGATCAGGGGGACCGCTCAGCGCGCGTCAAGCAGGAAACAGCGCAGCGAGAGCGATGGATGCGTGACATCCGGGATGCGCAACGCGGGGGCTGGAAGCCGCGGCAGGAGCGAATCGCAAGACATCTCTCGTTGTGCCCACCGGATTCCCGCCGGGTGGAACACCTAAGTCGAGCTCGGGTTGTTGCCCCCGAGAAAGCATTGCAGAGCGGAATCTAGAAGATGACGATTCAGTTACCAACACTTTTTTGCAGAAAGTAGTTTTCTGACCGCCCGTGGTGGCTGACCGTGTTCCGTGTTGCTGGCTGCGCCGTCGGTGCAAAATCCCTGGCCACCGCCATGGAAGGCCTATACTTCTTGGGCCTCCGTAGCTCAGCTGGATAGAGCAAGACACTTCTAATGTCGAGGCCGCAGGTTCGAATCCTGTCGGGGGCGCTCAGCCAAAGGGTCGGTCGGCCTACTTTCTGCGGCCAATGAAATCGCTTCGTAGTTTGAGGTTCGAGCGGGTAGCCTCATGAAGCCTTGGTGGCCGTAGCTCAGTCGGCTAGAGCGCCTGGTTGTGGTCCAGGAGGTCGGGGGTTCAAAACCCCTCGGTCACCCCAATCGAATACCCAGATCGGGAGTCGAGCATCGGCTCGACCCGCTAGGCTCCCGGTCTCCACAAGCGCCTCTAGCTCAATTGGCAGAGCAACGGACTCTTAATCCGCAGGTTCTGGGTTCAAGTCCCAGGGGGCGCACCAACGAAAGCCCAGGTCAGGCCCACTCTTCGGGTTGGCTGGGGCTTTTCTCGTTTTCGCCCCGGAGGGCTCCGTGGTCACACCGTGGTCACATGCGATCCCGTGGGCAATCGAATCACACCCATGTAGTCCGGCGGTACGCTCAGCTCCACCCCCAAGTACGGCCGAAGCGGGAAGGAGGAAGGCCCGATGAACGTAGAACGCCTCCACTCCGTGCTCGTTGCGGTCAAGAAGGACGTCGACGACACCAAGACGCTGTCGCTCGTGCAGCAACTCCGGGACGCTCTGAACCAGTTGGCCAGCCAGCCCCAACAGGAGCAGCAGCAACGGCAAGTCGCGTCGCTCCGCGACCAGCTCGCATCGTCGTTGGCCGCAGCTTCATCGAACGACTACCCGCCCGTATGGCGACAGACCCTCGACGAGCTTGGGCTGTCGCCCATCCTGGGCCGTGAGCTGGCGGCCAGCGTCAATCAAATATTCAACCAGAACGAGCTGACCCCGGCGGCCGCAGCGGATCAGCTTGGTGAGATCCTCGACGAGTTCACCCGGAGCGTGACGGCAATAGAAGGCGCGATCAGTGCTTTCTCAGCACTCGAGATTGGGAGCGAGGAACTACCACCGGGCGAGGTGGAGGTCTCGATACTCGTGCCGCGGTGGGGCTGTCGCGAACGAGTTCAACGCTCTCGGAGTCGAAATCCAGCGCCTCGACAGAATCCTCGGCGTGTTCATCGAGCTCGGAACGGGCTCCCGGCCGCCGTTGAAGGTTCGGTTCATCGCCTCGTCGGACTTCAGCTTCTTCCTCGACGTGGCTCCGGAGGCTGGGGCATTCATCGCCGTGGCCGCAGAACGCGTGGTGGCGCTCTACAAGAATCTGCTCGAGATCCGGCGGCTGCGTTCCGAGCTCGCCGCACAAGGTCTCGGCGACGAAAGCCTCGCCGGCATCGATGAGCACGCGAATACTCACATGTCGTCCGGCATCGAGAACATCGGTGAGCAGCTACTCGATGACCTCGACACGGCCGTGAAGGACAGAAACCGCCTCAACGAGCTGAAAGTGGAGCTCAGGCTCTCCCTCAACTCGATCGCTAACCGGATCGACGCCGGATATCACATCGACGTTCGAGTCGGAGAGCTGCCGGAATCGACAGACGAAGGCGGCGGTGAAGACGCAGGAGGGGCCGCGAGCCCCCAGTCCACTGCGATCGGTCACATCACCTCAGCGCACGAGGGCCTGCAGTTCATCCGTCTCGCGGGGTCACCAATTCTTCAGCTCCCCGAGCCGGACGGGGAAGCAGAGCCCGATTCGGGCGGAGGCGTCGCCTGACCGTCCACCTCTCGGAGACCCGGGTGACATGCCGTCGCCGCCGGGTCGTCGAGCGACCACCAGGTCGGAGGCCAGCCGGGCAAAGGAGCCGCCTGCTGATTCAGGCCAGCCACGAGATAGATGACGCCTCCCTCGAATCTATGGCAGCTCACTAGAACCTGGATCGACTCCTCAAGAAGGGTCGGGGTATCTACCATGAACCCGTCTGGTGCGTCGAGCGGGAGCGGGCTCGCGAAAACGACCTCGTGCGATGGCCCGACGATGCGCCGACGCTGGGACCATCCCCAACGGTCATCATGGAAGTCGCCGACAGCGGCTCGAAACCCCTTGGACTCAATCTTCACGAAGTCTTGCCAGATCTGGTCGTCAGGATGTGGGCCATTCACGAGAAACTCGGCGAGCTGATCCCTTCCTGCGAGGTTGCTCAACAGATCCAGTTGCTTGAGGTTGTTGAAGATCCAGGCCTGCGCACGGCACGTACGCCAGTTCCGATCCGTGATCAGCCAGATATCCGCGAAGTTGCCGTCCGCGACGTCGCGGACAAACGCGCTCGCAACTGCGAGTGGTCCAGTTTCGGAGTGAAAGTCTCCCGGAGTCAGCGGGTTGGCCTCGGGATCGGCCCACACCCGCTCCTTCTCTGCCCTCGTAATGCGTGCCAGAGCGGCGGTGACCGCCGTCGAGACCATTCGCCGCTCGACAAGAAAGAGCAAGGCAAAGAGCAGTACGCCAGCCCCTAGCTCAAGTGCCAACCCGCTCCACGGACCATCGACCTCCTTGAGCTCGAGAGCCACGTATGTGAGGACGGAAGCCAGACCGACGAATCCCGTCAGGAATAGCCAGCCACGTCGGACTACCTCGGACTTCGTGGACAGGTCGTTGCGGGACGAGACGATCCGAGCGCCCTTTGAGGAGTTCGAACTCATGGTCGGGGTCGGGGCCAGGCCGATGCGCTCATCTTCACAAGTCAACCAGCCCCGCCGCCGCCTCGGCGGCTTCGCGTTGGTGGCCGGGGAGGACGTGGCCGTAGACCTGGAGGGTGAAGGCGACGTCGGCGTGGCCGAGGCGTTCGCTGACCATTCTCGGGTTCTTGCCCATGGCGAGCAGGTGTGTGGCGTGGGTGTGGCGGAGGCCGTGGAGGGTGAGGTACTTCACGTCGATGGTGCGCACGAGGGCGACGAAGCGCTTGCTGACGTTGTCGGGGTGCTGGTGGGTGCCGATGACGGTGGTGAAGACGTACCCGGTCTCCTGCCATCCCTCCCCTACGAACTCCGCAGCCTCGAGTTGACGCGGACGGTGCGCTCGGAGGATCTCTGTGGTCCGTTCGTCGATGTCGATGACCCGGCGGGAGCGGCGCGACTTCGGGGCGGCAACGGTGGGCTTGCCGTTGATCATGGCGAGCGCCTTGCGGACTCGGACGGTCTGCTCGGCGAAGTCGACGTCTTCCCAGCGGAGGCCGCAGAGCTCTCCCCTTCTCATGCCCGTCAGGGCAGCGAGTCGGTAGAGGGCGAACAGCTCGTCACCCTCGGCTGCGCCGAGGAACGCGTGGAGTTCGTCGGGCGACCAGGCAGGGCGTTCGGTGTCGAGCTGGGCGATGCTGGGCTTGTCGGCGAGGCGGGCGACGTTGCGTTGCAGGATGCCCTTGCGTTCGGCGTCGCCGATCGCCTTGCGGATCACGCGGTGGACTCGCAGCACAGTCTTCGGTGAGAGGGGCCGGCCGTTCTGGCCGCCTTCGGCCATGAGGGTGCGGTAGAGGCGTTCGAGGTGCAGGGGCGTGAGCTTGGTGAGCTTGACGTCGCCCAGGTGCGGCTTGATGTAGCGGCGGGTCTCGTTGCGGTAGTCGCTGATGGTACGGGGCTTCATGTCGGTCTGCGGGAGTCCTTCGAGCCACATCTCGAGGTACTCGATGAACGTCATGTGTTCGACGTCGAACAGGAACCCGCCGGCTTCGATTGCGCGGCGGGCTTCGTCGAGGGCTGCGGCTGCTTCGGTCTGGGTGGTGAAGCCTCGCTTGCGGCGTTGGCGTCGTCGTCCGGTTTCGGGGTCGTCTCCGAGGTCGACGACGTATTGCCAGAAGGTTCGGCCGTCGCTGGTGGTGTACTTCGTGATCCCTGGTTGGCGTCTCGGCATGGTCTTGCTCTTTCGTGTCGGAGGGGTGCGTCGACTTCTTGGGTCGCTGGATTTCCGACGAGGCGGCGGGGGCAAGCTGGAGCTCCCGGAGGCCGCAGGCCGAGGAAGAACGAGCTTGCGGCCGACGATTCGTCGGGACAGGATTCGCTCAGGACTCGACGGACCTGATGTGGTGGCGCCAGCGGCGTGGAATGTCGTCGAGCGCCCTCGCGTGCGCGGGTGGCTTGTTGCCGGTGACGACGAGGCGGTCGTCTTGGCCGAGCTGGCGGAGCACGTTGGCGGGCACGAGAGGCACGCCGGTTGCGGACTCTCGGTCATGTCCGGCGAGCTGTCCGAACGACGGACCGTTGACGTAGCCGGGCTGGTGTTCGGTGCCGAGGAGTTCGCTGACGTAGCGGATGGTGGAGAGGTCTCGGATGCCGGGGAAGTAGAGCTGGGTGAGGTGGTTGGCGATGACGGTGTCGGCCGATGGGCCGTAGGCCGCATCGATCTGGGCTTTCGATTGCCAGACGGTGACGAGTTGCACGCCGTAGCCGGCGACGGTGGACGCCCAATGCGGGAGTTGGACGAGGGGCACGTTGGCGGTCTCGTCGAGCAGGAGCAGCAGTTCGGTGACGAGGGCGCGGCCTGTGCGTTCGTGGCGCAGGATGACTTGGTCGACGAGGTCGGCGATGACACCGCCGAATGCCGGTGCCAGGAGCTCTTGGTCCATGAGCGGGGCAGCGAGATACAGGGTGTTGCTGCCCGAGGTCGAACCAGTCGAGGTCGATGCTGGTGGTGTTGGAGAGGCGTCGGACCTCGTCGCGGGTCCAGGGCATGACGGCGTGGCGGGCGCTGGTGTAGTAGCTGGAGCTGACTCGGCCTTCGGATCGCCAGATGCCCGACAGCGTTGCATGGACGTCGGCGATGAGGTCGGGGTGGATGCCTTCGTCGCTTGCCAGCGCCCGCAGGAACGAGGCGGCCTTGCCGGGGTCTTCGGTGGAGGGTTGGTCCATAGCGAGGACCCAGCGGGCAACGTCGGTCATGGTGAGGTTCTTGGTATTGGCGGCGAGCCACATGAGGCCGCCGAGGAGGGTCTCGCCGTGGCGGGACCAGAAGGTGCCGTTGCCGGACCGGTCGAGCTGCACGGCCGACGAACAGTCGTTTGGCTGACCGCTGTGCGCCTTCGAGGCTGCGGGCGTCTCGCAGCGGCGACCAGGTGGCCGAGGTCAGTTTCGTCATGCGGCTGGGGTCGTAGACCTTGACCTCGCCCTGGGCGAGCCGGGCGTCGAGGGTCGGTCCGATGAGGTCGGTCTTGACCGAACTGATGATCGCGGGGCCTTGCCAGAGCTGGGTGCCGATGATGGCGGTGTGGGACTTGCCGGATCGGCTGGGGCCGACGAGCGCGATTGCGCCGGGGACCGATCGTGCCTTGCCGCCGACTTCGTGGCGGTGGGTGGCGATGACGTGGCGGCCGATCCGGGCGTAGGGGAATCGGCCGGGCGCCGGCTCGGGCAGGCGTTCGCTGCGCATGTCTCGGGTGGTGGCGAAGCGGGGTTGGGCGTCGACGTCGAGGCGGCGGCGTTTGTCGAGGCCGGCCCTCGGGTCGACGACCACAGCATCGCCTTGGCGGCGGCGATGCAGATGACGAGGATGGCCACGACGTGGATGCCCCAATAGAGGTAGGGGCCGGGCAAACGGCTCCGGGCCGGTTCCGGGAAGATGGCGGCGGGATCGCTCATCGTTGCGGTCAGCTTCGGGATCGTGGAGAGGATCTCGCCGAACCCGATGCCGGGGCTCTGGCCGCTGCCGAGGAAGGCAGCGACGTGGACGAGACCGCCGAGGGTGATCCAGAGCCCCCCGACCGCGACAACGACGATCATGATCGCCGTGTCGTTGCTCTCGTTGTGTTGCGGTCGGGTGTTCATAGTGATGGTCCTCCGATGTCGATGGCGGCGGACTTGGCTCGAGAGACGCCGAGGGAGCGGCGCACGTTGGCGAGTGGGTCGGCGTCGGGCTCGGCCGAGTTCGTCTCGGCTGGCGACGGCGTAGAGGTGGTTCGCGTGGCGGCCGCGGGACAGGCCCGTGTAGCCGAGCTCGTTGAAGAGGCCGTCGTCGCCGAGCAGGAAGGCGGCGTCGCACGTCATGCCTTGGGCTTTGTGGACGGTGAGGGCGTAGCCGTGGCTGAGGTGGCCGTCGTCGATGTACTCGTTGGGGACGTCGACGGTCGTTGCCGTTGTCGAGTCGAATGGTGAGGACGTCCGCGGTGGCGTCGGTGACGCTGCCGCGGTAGCCGTTGAGGAGGCCGAGGTCGTAGCGGTTGCGGTGGGCGACGACCCGGTCGCCGATAGAGAACTCGGTGCGTGTCGTTGCGCCAGATCGACGGGGCCGAGTTGGCCGTCGGCGACGAGGTGGCGGCGGGCTCGCTGGTTGAGGTCGGTGACGTCGCTGCGGTGGGCGGCGATCATGACGGCGTGGCTGTCCGCTGGCGGCGGCGGTGTGCCAGTCGGCGACCAGGCCCGTCGCGGACGGTGTCGGCGTTGTAGGCCGATGGTCAAGTCGTCCGGATCGGTGGAGGTTGGCGAGGGCGTTGTCGACGTCGTTGGCCCGCAGGCGCGTCGAGGGCGGCGCGTTCGTTCGGGTCGTGCTGGCGGCGGTTCTCGCTGAGTTGGAATGGCTCGATGCGGCGGGCGATGGCGGAGAAGGTGCCGCCGGCGTCGACTTCGGGGAGTTGGCGGGGGTCGCCGACGAGGACGAGCTTGGCGTCGGGCTCGGTCGAGCTTCGTCGATGAGGCGGGCGAGCTGGCGGGTGCCGACCATGCCGGCTTCGTCGACGACGAGCGCTGTGCGTCGATCGAGGTGCAGGTCGCCCGTGGTGAGTTGGTGCAGGGTGCGGTGGATGGTCTGCGAGGCGATGCCGGCGCCGGAGTCGAGCTCGGCCGCCGCTCGGGCTGATAGGGCGGTGCCGATGACGCGGTGGCCGGAGCGTTCGTAGGCGTCGCGGAGGGCGTCGAGTGTGGTGGTCTTCCCGGCGCCGGCTTTGCCGACGACGACGGTGATGGCGTCGCCCGATCGGGCGGTGTGCTCGACGAGGTGGCGTTGCTCGTCGGCGAGGTGTGGCCGGGCGGCGAGGGCGTCGGTGATGTGACGCTCTGGGATGGCGCCGATGTTTCGGTCGAGCCCGGCGACGGCGCGGGCGGCGGCTCGGGTTTCGAGTTGCAGGATCTCGGGGGTGGTGTAGACGCCGGGGATGCGTTCGACGCGTGCGGACCGTTGAGGTACTGCTCGCTTCGACGGAGGATCTCGTCGAGGCTGGCACCGTCGTCGGCGGAGCGGGCGACGTGGCGGATGACGTCTCGGCGGGTGTAGGTGGCTTCGTGTTCGGTGACGGCGAAGGCCAGCGCTTCGTCGGTGGTGGTCAGCCTGGGCGTGCGTTCGACGGTGGGGATTCCGGTGCCGTCGAAGCCGAGCGCGTTGGCGCGGTTCGCGCCATTGGCGGCGCAGGACGTCGTCGGGGAGGTCGTCCTCCTTGTTGGGTCGGGTGGCGAGGGCTGCGACGCGAGCGCCCCGGCCGGTGGTGACGCCACGCTCGACCATCTCGGCTTCGATGTCTCGGCGGCGTTGACTGAACTCCCGGCGCACCGACAACGGCAGACCCCGGCGATCTCGCCGACGCCGTGACGGTCGATCTCGCCGTAGAGCAGTCCTTGGCTCTGGGCCAGCTCGTGGCGCAGAACCGACTGGAAGACGGCCTCGGCGGTGTAGCGGATCCTGTAGAGCTGGCGGGTGTCGATGCCGGTGATCCGGCCGTCGGGTCCGGGGCTGGCGTTGGCGACCACGAGGTGGCGGTGCAGGTTGGGGTCGCCGAGCCGGCTGGTGCGGTGATCGAAGCTGGCGACGATGAGGCCGTTGCCCTTGTGGTAGTCGAGCCCGCCGTGGCCTCGGCGCACGATGGTGGCCTCGGCTTCGAGGAGCCCGACGACGGCCTGCTCGGCAGCGTCGATGGCGGCTTCGATGTCGGCGGCGAGTGTCGTGGTCGCCTACGCGCCCAGAGCACCGAGATCGACTTGGGGACGCTGAGGGTGACGTCGAGGGCTGGGACCTTGATCGCGAAACTCGGTCAGCGATGAGGGTGTCGGGCCGGACGCCTTCGAGCACGGCCCGGAAGTCGTCCGAGTCGACCTGCGCCGACGAGGCCGAGCTCGGCGGCGAATGTGCCGCGCCAGCGGCCGCGAGCGTTCCAGGCTGCCGTAGTACTCGTAGGCGTCGTCGTGGTTCAGCTCGGAGAGGTAGTACTCGGCGTTTCGGACCTTGCCGACGGTGATCATCGGACTCTCCCCTGCCGATGCTGGGGGGTGGTCGCAGGGCGTCGGCGGAGCCGGCGCACACCCCAGGTGTATTGGTGTGAACCTCCATCTACTGTCCCGGAGAGCTGGAGTGGGAGATGCCAGATGAGGGGGCTGAGCAGCCGATCCGGCGTCGTCTCGAGCGGCAGGTCGAGCTGGGTCATCCGCTCGATGACGGCGACCGGCACTCGAAGGCAACCGCCGATCTTGACCACCGGCAGGCCTTCTTGGCCGCCCGTCTGTCGATACCGCTTGGTGGCCAGGTACGCCGTGTTACGCGACACCCCGAGCCGCTGCGCCGCCTGTTCGACCGTGAGGAAGGTCGGTGCTCCGCCCGGTTCCATCAGTACGTCCTTTCGCACACTTCATCCCTGTGACTATCGGATTTGGAAGATCGCGCAGAATACGTACCTTGTCAACACGAGTTCGCAGAATCATGTACTCTCTTGGAATGCCTCGGTTCCGCAAACGAACCACGACGAGCCGACCACGATCGATGCGAACCAGGCGGTGGCGTTCAACTTCCGCCTGGCCCGAGAGCTGAAGGGCTGGACCCAGGACGAGACCGCCCTGCGGCTCGAGCAGCTACCTCGGCCAGCGACTACCGAAAGTCGAGCATCTCCGCCATCGAACGATCAGTGAGTCCCGACCGGCGGCGGGTGTTCACCGTGCAGGAGGTCGTCGCCTTCGCCCAGACCTTCGACCTCCCGTTCATCTGGTTCCTGATCCCGCCCGCCGGATGCTGGGCTGAGCTCGAAGGACTCGACGGCCCCATAACCGAGCTTGGCGGTCATCGTCGGCACCGACGAGCAGGCCGAGCTCGTGCTCGAGCCGTCTTCGAGCCTTCGCCGGAGTCGAACCCGACGCCGCCGACGAGTCGCCGCCGCCGGCCCTCGACTTCGAGCCCGGCGTGTACCTGGAGCACTACCGCCGGGTCCGAGTCGACGCGCTCATCGACATGGTCACCGAGGAGCGCGACCCACTCGATGAGCTGTTTGGCGAGATGAGCGTCTGGTCGGGCGCTACGAGCTGTCCAATCCAGGTTCACTCAACTCCGACATACCCGCGGCGTGCCTACCTCCGCACGTCCCAAGTGATTCTTGGCCGCAAAGTCTGGGAGCTGATCAACGAGGCGTACGGCCACAAGTTCCCCGGCCTCTCACTCCTCGCCCTCGTCGACCGCGACGACGTGCCCTGGGAGAGCTCATCGACACGAGCCGACCCGAGGTACGAGAAGCGGTGCTGCGGTTCGCCGAGGCGATCGAGCCAGAACTGCGGGCCTTTGTCAGCGGCGGTGCCGACTGATGTACGAGGCGCGTCAGAAGCCGGCTTCTGGGCCAAGTGCTGGGTCGGCGAGCGGATCGAGTTGCCAACGCTGCCTGGGGGTCCGACACGACAACTCACCGTTGCTCCAACACGTGGCGATTCCACCGGGCGACCAGGTCAGCGGTGCGGTTGAGCGACATCAGCACCTCGGCGGCATGAGCCGCTTACGCCGCCCTCGGCGTGCGCTTTGGAACCAGCAGCGGCGGTTCGGCCAGCTGTAAGATGCGAGTTGCCATCAGCGGCGAGCGGCGAATGGTTCGGAGCAGGATCGTTCGGACTAACTTAGGCACACCAGCGCTGGCTCGAGAGCTTTTGCGGCCCCGGGCACCTCACCCATTGACTCGCCTTTCACGGCGACGAAGTCGACTCCTCCCCTGCAGCGTCGCCACGACCGCGACAGCACCTGGCATTCGTCTTGACTCGACCCGAGCTGGAGGTGAGTTCGGCATCAGAATCGTTCCCTGCGGCTCCCCTGCCGCTTCGAGGAAAATGACCGTCGAACGTGCCTCCCGACTGCCCGAGTCAGTCGGAAAGCGATCTGGCGTGATGGGTGTCGCTCTTGCTGGCCCTTACCTACGAGGGAAGTGCGAGTTGGGGATCAGATCAACATCGCTGGCGACACTCCGATGCTGGGACGTGTCACTGGATTCCCAATGCTGAACTACGGCACCGAACGCCGGAACTGGATATCCGTCGAGGTCGACGACATCAATGAATTCGAACCCGCCGCAGGCACGCTGGCCACAGGGCCCGACCATTGGCGACGCCGAGAGGAGCAATAGTGGGATACGACCTGCACGTCATCCGCGGCGACGAATGGAGTGATCCGAATCGAAACAAGATCCCGATCGGACGAGGTGGCTTGCCTCGTCGGCGCCGACCCCCACGCTCGAACTGCGCAACGAGGTCACGGCCACGACGGCGGGCGGCGAAACCCTCGAGGTCTGCAGCGAGGGACTCGCCATTTGGACCCGGACATGCCGAGCATCCCGAGGTCCCCTTCAACTTTCATGATGGCTCGGTCGTCGATCAGGAATCCCGACGATCCGACCATCGACAAGCTGGTCGAGGTCGCGGCCGTACTTGACGCTCAAGTCCAAGGCGACGACGGCGAGTTCTACCCATGACAACCACGTCCCGAGCCGATTGAGCGCCGCCGGCGATGGCCGTTCCGCAGGTAGATCGGAGAACCCGAATGTTCAACTGTCCTGTTTGTAACTTAGCGACCCTGACTCGGCCACCTTACGAGTCTTGGCCTCCTCCGCGGAAAATTTCCCGCTGCGCCCGCCCTACGAGAATCAACTCGGCGCCCCCTCGTACGAAGAGTGCTCGGTCTGCCGATTCGAGTTCGGCGCAGAGGACAACCCGGGCACCCGACCCCGGCCAGTCGTTCGAGGAGTACCAGGCAGTTGGTTGTCGAAGCGGCAATTGGGGACAAGTGAACCCGACGGCGTCCATCCCGAGAAGTGGGCAGCGCTGACTCGTCGGCTCGAGTCCTACGAGGGAGTGCCGGCCGCTCAGGCAACCGCTGCGCTCCTCCGGAGAGCAGTCAGGTGGAACGGCCACGTCATCGCGAGGGTCGATGCACGACCTGCTATTCACTCGCATCGGCGACGACTTCCCTTTCGAAGAGAGCGTGCGCGTGAGTTGGACCGACGGCATCTACGAGTTCCTTCTACTTCGCGAAACAGTCGAGGCTCGTTGCCGCCGCCGACAAATGCCGAGCACCGAACGCAGAGGATGTGCTGGACTCCTTCCTGGTCCAGCTCACTGCCGGGAACGTTCCGTCACTCGGCACGGCGCTGGACGATTGATCGGCGGTCTGACGCATGAACCTCACCGCGTCATTCGCTCAGTGGCGATGGCGCAACACTCGCTTCGATCTCGACGCGAAGCGCTGAAGTCGACGTGAACGGTGCCGATATGAAGAGCATCTGGGCAGCGCTCTCATCTAGGGTTCTGCGCACCTACGTGGGGTAGATCAGCGGTAGATCACCTGGCTCTGGACCGGGAGGGCGCAGGTTCGAATCCTGCCCCCACGTCTCATGGTACGTGACTCCGACTCGACAGATCCGGTCTTCCGCACCGGAAGCACCTACCCAACCGGTCAGCTCCTGCGCGCACTCGAGGCCGCCATGCGCCACGAAGACCCTGAACTTCGCCGACGGGCGGAACAGCGAGCGTTGGCGTGGGAAGAGGTCATCACGGGGATCGCGTCAGGCGCACTCGCCATCGGCTCTCGAACACCAGTTGAGGACACTCCTGCCTGGGTCACCTTGAAGGTTGCGCACGGTGGATTCGCCACGGGTCGATACGTTGCGGAGGGGCCACTCGAGCCATGGGAAGAGGAGCTTCTTGCGTCTCTGCCTGACGACTTCAACAGTGCCCTCGGCGAGCGGCATCGCCTCAACTCCTGGTACCTGACCGACGACGGCCTGGAGCAACTGCAGGAGCGCGTCGCCTACCGGACGTATTCGCTTGAGGTTCCAGAGGAGGGCGCACTCCTCGTCGTTGCTTGGCTCATGCGCAACGGGTTCGAGGGTGTCGCGCTTGATCTAGTCGCCGACCTCTACCCGCTCATCGATCGCCTGCGCTTCTACCCCCGCCCAGCAGACCGCCCCATCGTCGGTGGAGCGGTGGTGCACCTTCGCACCGCAGGCGAGGTCGCCGAACAGCTTCAACAGGTCACGGTTCCGGGCCAGGTCGCAGCAATGCGTGATGCGTTCAGCGTCTGGAACCCTCTGTTCGACCGTCTCCTCCGCCTCTGGCTCAGCACCTACGTCGCCGACTGGCCGTGTCAGCAGTGGCCGGAGACATGGTCCGCTGATCGCGAGGCTTGGCTAGCCGATTACGGCGTCGCTGCCGCTGCCCATCCGGCGAGCCGACACCTCGGAGAGCGTTCTCCCTTTACGGCGATGCGAGAAGCTCTTGAACGGTGCCCGCAAGACAGCTCAGCGTTGCGGCGCGCGACGTCGGCCGACTGCGCAAGGCCGTGGATGACAACGTCGAGCGATGGGGTGCGCCGGGGAGCGAGCCTCACGTAGGGCTACGGACACAACAACAGAAGTGGGCCTCGCAACCGACGCATCGCGACATCGCCATCGCGGTCGCTGATCGCCTTGACGCCTACCCGAAGAACGCCGGGGTGCCCGACATCGCCTCTGTCGTCGAATCAGTGGAGTTGAATAGCGGCGCCATCGAGGTTCCGCCATCACTCGTACACAAGGCCGAGCGTGTCCTCGAAGCCCCCGTCGACGAACTTGTTGACCGCGGTGTGATCGGGTCGGCCGAGGTCCTGGCCAAGGTTCTTCCGCAGATCAGCTCGCAAGTCGCCGCGGCGGGAATCGACGATCGCGAGTTGCAGCCTCTCTACTCGCAGATCTACCAGGCGTTCCGTGAGCGCCGGAGTCTTCTGCTGTTGAATCTCGAGCACCAGGTACAGATCGAAGAGCTGCCATGGGTTGCGGCGCTCGACCGATTCCGTGCGCCCAAACAGACGGCGCAGCGCAGCGCAAGCCAGACACTGTCGCAAACGGCGATGCTGGCAATCACTTCGTTCCCCCAGACCATTCTTCCGAATCCACTCGTGAGGGAATTCTCAGCCCTAGCGAAACACGCTGGCCTGGAAATCCCGTTCGTGGAGGAGGTCGCCGCCGACATCTTCATGGGCACCTTCACAACGAAGTGGCGCGACGCAGCGAGCGTCGCGGCGGAGGTGCTCGAAGGCAGCCTCTACGCTCGGTACTACGACCTCCCATCCTCCTCGACATGGACACCGTTGCCGTCTGCGGATGGAAGCCTTTTCGACAAGGCACGCATCCGTTGGGGCAAGCGGACTGCTGACGACTTCGCCAACCTCTGCCAGGAGCGTGCAAAGGAGTCCTTCACGGGCGACGGCAGCTTCGTAGCCCGCAACGGGGCAGTCATCGAGCAAAGCCAGATCCTCACCACCCACAACCTCGCCCAACTGGTCGGTCGACTCGGCCTCCGCGATCAGATCGCAGCGAGCGCGCCTCACCTCGCGTCTGACGCGTTCACTTGGATCGTCCGACAACAAAACACGCCCCGCCCAGACTGGCGATCAAGGCTTCAGACGCTGAAGAACACGGCATACGCGTGGCGCCAAGCACTCTTCCTGGTTTCGTTGGCTGACGACGCCACCCAGCGGCAGGTCATCGACAGCTGGCGAGACCAGTGGTCGACAGCCCCAACGGAGTGGCGCGATCGATTCGAGCCAGTTCTGATCGGTCTTGAGCGCGTGACAGCGGGCGACCGATTCGACGAGACAGGCACGCTCGACGACGGCCGTCGCTTTCTCGGTTGGTCGGTCGGCCCGCATTGGTTAGCTGTGGCAGAACCGGAGAATCGCGGCCGCTCCTAGGCCGCCGCTCTCTCACCCGGCGAGTAACCCGGGGCGGAACTACTGTCGAATTGATACACCATTCCCTGCTGTCAGCAGATAATCGTGTACATTAACGACAGTGAGAACCATCGCCCCGGCCGTTGCGGCCGTACTCGAGCAGCTCGAATTGGATCAGCCGCTCCTCGTGAACCGCGAGGACCTCGATGAGGCGCGTCAAGCTACGGCATCCTCAACGACCACCAAATACCTGATCGACGAACTGACCGCCGAGGGCTGGCTTCTCCCGCTTAGGACCCGCGGCTACTGGGAGTTTGCTCCGGCAGCGCGGGCGGGCGCGATCGACGCTGGCGACCCGCAGGTCGAGCTTCGCGCCACCCTGCTGAAGCGACCAGACCTTCCCGTGGCGCTCGCAGCGGAATCGGCTGCATGGCTTCACAGCTTGTCGGCGCGGTCGCCGAACCGCCACGTGATTGCGGCACCGTCGGATCTCCGACTCCCTCCGGCTCTGAGCGACTATCGAGTTGTCCGGTACGAGGCGAAGCTCGACCCGGAAGTCAACAACGGGCTACCGCTTTGGCGAGTGGCGACCCTTCTTGTGGCGATGAGTCATCGCCCTGCCGGCTATCGCGACTGGCCGAACGTCACCGAGTGGTTGAGCCAAGCCGCCAGCAGAGCAAAGGAGGCCGACCTTCGCATTGAATTGGCCGACGAACCACGGTCAACGTGGATGCGTCTCGCCTACCTCCTCGACCGAGGCGGCCAAGAAGACCTCGCCCACCGGCTCGCAGCGGACGCGCCAGCAGGACACGGGCCCTACTACCTCGGGTCACGAGACCGCCGCGGCCGCCACGCAGGTCACTACGACGTGATCGACTCGGTCCTCATTGAGCAGGCACCATGATCACCGAAGGCCACCTCGGTCGCCACTACCAGGGCCGCAAAGGTGGCCGCAGCCCTGCGCTGATCGACATCGCGGCAGGATCATGCGCTGGCGCTCATCAGTGAGGCGGGAGTCTTCGACATCGGCGCAGTGTTCAAAGGTGGGACCGCCCTCCGCAAGTACCGGGCCGGAAGTGCCGGGCGGTTCTCGACCGATTTGGACTTCGCTGGCACAGATCAGCCGGTTGCCGAGTTGCTGGTCGAGGCGCTCGACGGCAAGAGCCTCGCTGGCTTCACGTTCCGAGTAGAACCGCTCAATGAACATCGGCGCTCGCTCTTGCACATCGAGACGCCATTCGGCGAACCCGACATCCCCGCCCGAATCGACTGCTCACCCAAGAGCCCGTGGCTGACTCCGGAAACGCTTTCACCGGTGGCGCTGCCGATCCACGGCCGATACGACATTGTGATACCGCAGATTCCCGTGATGCGAGTCGAAGAAGTCCTCTCCGAAAAGCTGGCTCGCTACCGACGGGCAAGCCTCGCCCGCGATCTGTACGACCTTGCCTGGTTTGCCCGAGGCGGCCCTCTCGACGAAACGCTGATCCGCCGACTCACTGTTCTGAAAGTCTGGCATGACGTCGTCGACGATGGACTCGGCGAGCGGCCATTCGACCCCGACGATGTTCTCGATGAGCGTGCAGCGGCATCGTTTCGCGAGGAAGACATTGGCTACCTGACCACGCCAGTCGATCTCGACGGCTGGGAGGCCTCGGTACGGCAACGGTTCGCGTTCCTCGCCGACATCGACGAGGATGAATGCGACGTCGCGCGCTGCAGCATTGGCGATCGCTGGCGCGTAGACGAACTCGTCAAAGAAGTGAGCCAGCGATGACAACGGCTCGACGGCTGCTTCACGGCCTACTCAGCAGGCAACAGGCTTTGAACCTCAGCCTCGAGGCCCCATCGGAACCGGCGTCTGTCGCGTGAGTGGAGCATCGGCCGGGCGTTCTCGAACTGTTCACGTAGGACTCCGGCGTCGATGGTCGGCTTCGTCGGGTAGCCACGATTCCAGTCGACGAGGGTGCGCTGGAGGACGTCGACGCCAGCACCCGCGACATCTGGGTCGGCGTTCGCAACAGCCTGAAGCCCAATACTGATACGGAGCCATCGATCTGCCATGGGTACCAGCTGGAACAGCACACGCTTTGCCATGTTGGGGTCATCCGCAGCGGTGGCCGCCTCCCACGCATCCCCGACGATGTCAGCGCCACCTGACCTCCTGAGCCCATCCAGTGCCTCGCGTCGCTCCTTGGCGCTTCCCCTTGAGGAAGAGATCGACGAAGAGGTCGCGGTTCGATTGACGACCCAGACGAGCGAGCAGGCGAAGTGAGGCAAGCCGGACGGCGGAAACATCGTCACTGAGATGGGCGGTGGCAACCCGAGCATCAGCTTCGGATGCGTGATCGCCAAGCCCTCGGAGCGCCGACAAGGGATCTCGAGCGAGCCGATCCCGGTAGTAGTCGTTGAGGTCGTTCTCGGGCTCGTGCTCCGCAACCCACCGTTGCGCGACATCACGGACCGATGGGGCCTTGTCGAAGAGAGCTTGATTCACGAGTGCCTTCGATTCTGGCGCGGTCGGGTCTCGAGTGAGCCGCCACAGACCTTGAGAACGGAACCTCGCAACCGGTGAGGTGTGGAGAAGACCCCCAGCCTCGGTGTTCGCGGGTCCGTCGGTTGGGATCGACGACGCAACGAGCGCAACCCCAACAACGTCATTCGTTGCCATGACGTCGCGCAGAAGATCGATGCTCGAACCCTGGCGAAGCAGTAGGCGAACCGCTGCCCGCCGCGTCAGCTTCTCGCTGAGTGGACGCCTGACCGAAGTGCGGCGGTTGACTCCGGCAGCTCCAGGATTCGCTCAACCTCTGCTGGCAGATCTGATGCTGCTCGCCCCCGGCCAAACCGGCCGCCGTCGAGGAGTGGCAGCACCTCAACCAGTTCGGCAGCGTTCGCTGGACTCAGGAACTGGCCAAGTCCATCAAGTGCCGAATCCCTCACCTCGTCGACCCAGTCGCCTGACCGGAGCGTCAGCCACGGGATGGCGCGCTTGTCGCCGGTGGCAGCGAGCGCGTGCACAGCGATCTCTCGGATGTAGCCGTTGCGGTGCATCGAAAAGCCAGCGGCGACAACGACTTGGTCGGCCGCACGTTGAATCGTGAAGGCGGCCTCAGCTGGCTTCATCGACTCCCAAGGATGCGTGCGCCAGCTCTCTCGCCACCACATGTCATAGTCGAGGCCCCGAAGATCCCCTACCGACAATTCCGAGAACAGCCGGCCGATCGCAGCCTCCTGTTGCTCCGGCCGCAACGACAAACGACTTCGGGCCCAGCGACTTGATCCAGATGACCAGATTGTCCGGGGTCTCCGCTGGATCCGAAATCAACTGGACGTCGGCGTTCTCGGCACGCTCAATCTCCGTCTTGCGGAATCTGTCGAACCACTTGAACGCCATCTCCACGCTAGAGGTTCTTCGGGCCGTGATACGGCGTGTTCCGTGGAGGGCGAGACCGCGTTCCAGCAGTCGTCTACCCAAGCACGAACGAGGCGCTCTGGCCGCGCCATGGCAGCATGGGAGACATGCCGGGCCATCATGCAACAGCGAGACTCACCCTCGACCCCACGCTCGGCCCGGACCGCGTGTGCCGCCAATCGCCGACGGGAATCGCAGCCTGGTCTTCAGATTCGACTCACTCGAGGAGGACTCCCCTGAGCCAGTGAACTTTGGCGCCGTGATCCGACAGCCGGGTACGTCCGACGGCGGGACAACCGGAATCGTCGAACTTCATTTCTGGGCCGACCTGGCCGCGGTCTACGCAACGAAAGCGACGCCATTCCTACTCTGGTACGGCGGGATCGTCGGAAGAGGTGAGATCGTTGATGTCCTCGACCCGGCAGCTGGCGACGCTCAACCAGAGGTCGCAGTCGATCTCACTCCCGAGGAACGCCGGCTGTTGATCGCCGGCATTGGAGATTGGGGTGGGCCGACCAGGTGCTCCGACGCCCTCGCTCAGCTGATGGGCTTTTCCGATGTGGAGGGTCTCTACCGAGATGGCCGCGGTCTTCGGGAGAGGCTGAGTTTCGAAGAGCCGCTCACTGCCCGCGACTGGGGCCGCTCACTTCTGGCAACCGAGCTGTGCTTCGCTGTCCAGCTTCGGTTCCACGATCGACTGGGAGACCACGACGGGCATCAGGGATGCCGATGCGATCGCCCTACTTCGGAGCCTGCAGCACAAGCTTGGGGGCATGGTGAGACAGATGGATAGCGGGTGATCTGCACATCGACTCGTGCTTCACGCAGGACATCCGATCTCTAGGGAGCGGACCCCTTCTCAACGGCGTCCGCCTCACCGAGGATCACTCGATAGCCACACCGGTCGTGGCCGTCGCATACACGCTGTGCGGTGCAGGGCTGGAAATCCGCGACGCAGGTCCAGCGAACGTTGTCGGGGTCGCGGCCGGATGCCTGGCAGGTTGGGCAATCCATGGTGCCTCCAGCATCGACCGTCGCCTGTTGGCGCGAGCGCCCGTCGCCGAGATGAATCGGGGAACCTTCAACTCGAAGCTGGCCGGTTCCGCCACATGACGAGCACTCCGAGAGCAACGTCGTTAGTTGTTCGACCATGGCGACTACTTGCGCGATCGATACCCGGCTATCGCTGCTGTCGCATAGATCGGCGTAGGCGAGTTGTACTGCCCTCTTCATCTCCACACCTCCACGATACCGCTGACGAGGTGGCGCAGTTCGGCCCGTAGACTTGGCTGATGGCTCTGAAGACCGCCTTCATCAGCAGCGTGATGCGTGGATACGAGGACTACAGGGCTGCTGTCGCTCAGGCTGTGACAGACCTCGGGATGGCCGTCGTCGTCATCGACGACCAGCCTTCCTCTCCAGATACACCACGAGCCGCCTGCCTCGGACTTGTTGGCGAGGCGGACATCACGATTCTCCTCACTGGCGACCGGTACGGCTACCGGTTACAGCCGGACAGTCTCTCCGCCACGCACCAGGAGTTCAAGGAAGCGCAGCGGTTGCGGAAGCCGATCCTGGTCTTCGTTCATGATGGTGTTACCGAGGACGAGGATCTGCGGGAGTTCCGCACCGAGGCCGAGGACTGGCACGCAGGCGCGGTCGGGTCCGCCTACTCCGACCCAGATGAGTTGAGGTCAGCGGTGACGAGATCCCTTCATCGCCTACTGCAGGATCATGCGAGGGGCATCCCGGACGGCGCAGATCTCGCTGCCCTTGCTGGAGGCCTGATCCAAGCTGAGGTTCCTTCGAGGCAACGGCGCTCCGGGTCCAACGAGCTGATTGTGGCGTTCGCCTTGGCACCTCGACAGTCAGTTCTGAGGCCTGCGGAGATGGAGCCGATAGCGGACACTCTCGGCATGATTCTCGTCACGAAACGGATCATGGCTCTCGCCGAGGGATGCACCGCTGTCGGGTCTCCTGATCAGGTTCAGCTCTCGAACGACTCGATGCGAGTCGTTCTGTCTCCATCCGGGGATCTGACGGTACGCGTCTCACTGGACCGCGAATCGTCCGCCTCATTCGGCATGGCGCAGCAGATCGGTGCAATCGTCGAGGAATCAGTCATGGACGGAATCGACACTGCGTTTCGCGTGAGCGACTGCGATCATGGATGCGGTCGACGAACGCGAACGCTGACATGGGTTGGCGTCGCCGCCATGGTCATGGCCGGAGATTACGCCACCTGGAAGACAAGGGCAGAGATCGACGCGTCGCCCAACACAATGGGCATGTCCCTCAGCGGGGCGCCAGGTGCTGAGGGACCCGTGACGTTGGCGCCGCAGCAGCGTGTCGGTCTGACTGCTGACCGAGATCGCCTCGTACAGGACCTCGTCGCGGTCTTGCGTGCTTCGTCCACGTCACAGACATGACTGCGGTATCGATCGTTCTCAGCATCTCAGCACTGCTATTCACGCTGTTCTCGTTCTGGTACCTGCATGCAAGACGAGGGCGCGTCGCCGCCTCGGAGCCATTCACGTGGTCCGGGTATTCGAGGGAAGATGGCGATGCACGAATCCGACTTCCTCTTGCGCTGGCGAACTCGGGCCCGGTTGGACTCATAATCTCGGATCTGCGCGCCACTCTCACCGGCAACTCACTGACGGCCCGACTCCCTTGGAGTACGGAACGATCCACGCTTCGACCCCAAGAGGACGATGTCAACGACTTCGCCACCCCGATTGTGGTCCGAGGACGAGACGTCGCAAGGCACTTCGTCGAGTTCGGTGGGCACGGTGCCGATCCGGTCGCTATGGCTCCAGGCTCGACCTACGAGATGCGGGTGGAAGCACTCGTCGGCTGGGCAACGACGCGTCAGAGCTCCCCCGCCTGGGTTGAGTTGTTCGTGGTCAGGATCGAGGGCCCACAGTCCAAAACGCGAAACAACTACATCACCTATCCAACCTCAAGCCGATAGCCCGGTGGTCACGAGGTGGTCACAACAGATCCGTGACAGGCTGTTATCCACAGGTATTTCCCCACACGGTCCACATGCTCGAATCCACTGTTTGCCCAGCTCACAGGCCATTTCGGGCACAATCCGGTACGGGCCGATACTGGCCTTCAGCTGCTCTTAATCCGCAGGTTCTGGGTTCAAGTCCCAGGGGGCGCACCGCATAGGTCCAGGTCAGAGGCTCAAGACGACGATTCGGCGCATCGGCGGGGCGCCGACTTCGCGCCCTCGGAGCAATAGACTGCGAGATAGACCGGTCGATAGACTGCCGCCGAGGTGGCCGACGAGTCGATCCGCGACGTCGCCCGCAGGCGCAACGGGCCGGCAAGACCTGCCAAGCAGCCAACGCTGATCGGGCACGAGCCGACTGGCTGAAACCGGGCGAAGGGTGCGTCCCCTGCGCTAACGGGCACTGTTGCGTTGAGGGATCGGCGTGGCGATCGGCGAGGGTCACAAGATGACTCAACACCGCAGTTGGGCCTTGCCTACCGATCCTTCCGCGTTCGCCGGCTACCGATTCCCACCCGAAGTCATCATGCTCGCTGTCCGTTGGTTGTGGGGCTCGGAAACTCGCGCGTGGGGTGCTGACCAGGGCCGATGCCACCATCCTGGTCGCGTCGTGTTTCGCCTCCTCTACCGCTCTCATCGCTGCACTTGCCCGACTCGCTGTACGATCTGGACGCTCCAAGGACCTCGAGATCATCGTGCTCCGCCACCAGCTCCAGTTGCTCCGCCGCCAGATCGATCGTCCCCATCGCAACGATGACGACCGGACCCTGCTCGGCGCCGTCGCCGCCGCGCTCCCCCGCCGGCTCCGCCACGGCTGGATCGTCACGCCCGAGACGTTGCTTGCGCTGGCACCGCAAGCGAATCGCCCGGCACTGGACCCAACCGCCTCGACGACGCCCGGGCAGACCACCGACCGCTGCCGAGCTGCGCCGACTGGTCGTGCGCCTCGCCAACGAGAACCCGACCTGGGGCTACCGGCGGATACACGGCGAACTCGTCCGCCTCGGCCACAAGATCGCCCAGACAACCGTGTGGCAGATCCTCAAAGACAACGACATCGAGCCGGCGCCGAATCGCTCCGAGGTGACGCTGGACCGAGTTCCTGCGCTCCCAAGCCGCCGTCGCACTGTGACTTCTTCACCGTCGACACTGCGACGCTTCGCCGCTATTACGTCCTGTTCTTCATCCACGTCGAGACCAGGCAGGTGATCTTCGCCGGCATCACCGCCAACCCGACCGGCGCATGGACCACGCAAGCCGCCCGCAACCTGTTCCTTAATCCACCGACCAGCTCACCGGCGCCTGCGCTCTGGTCTGCGACCGAGGCAGCCAGTTCATCGACGCGTTCGACTAGATCTTCCGCACCGAAGGCCTCAAGATCCTCAAGACACCCGTGCGGACTCCGGTCGCGAACACTTCGCCGAGCGCTGGATCGGATCGATCCGACGCGAACTCCTCGACCGCACCATCATCTGGAACCGCCGCCAGCTCGAACGCCTCGTCATCGACTACATCGACCACTACAACGAGCACCGGCCTTACCGCTCACTCGAGCAGCGCCCACCCAACGCCACAGGCAAGCCATCACCAGCACCGCCATCGACCGTCACGGTGCTCAGATCGACCGATGCAACGGCCTCATCCACCAATACCGAAATGCCGCCTGACCAGCGACGACGGAGTTTTCCGAGCCCCACAGGGTCGACCCCTCGACATCGGTGAACAGAAACGTCACCGTTGATGTCGGTCGCTCAACCATGGCACGCAGCATCTCACACCGCCCGGTAACGAAGCCGATAACGCTCCGAAGCCGAGCTTCTAACCCGTCCCATCTTGCCGGGAGTAGCTCGCTTCGATGGTCGATCAGGGGCGCCAGTCCGAGGGGTCCAGGTCGTCCGGGACTGCGAGCATGAACGTCGATGCACCGGGGTGAAGAAAGCGGGTCTTGTGACCTTCACCAGTCAAATCATCAGCCAGTAGCGCTTCACCTGAAGCGATGGTGCGGACGGTGCCGTCACCCGCCTCGACCTCGACATCTCCGCCAACAGGAATCACGAACTGGCGGCGTGGCGCATTGTGGAAGTCGAGATCGAGCACTGGCTGGCCAGTTCGGAAGATGGCGCCGAGGAGAGGCACCATCGGTGTAGTCAATCCTCGACCGGCATCGGTTGACTCGATTTCGAGGTCTTCGAACACGGTGTGCTGTTCGGCATCGGTTCTACATCCAGGACCTTCACAACTGATCTGCCTTCCCAACAGCCTCATGAGTCAGACCTGATTTGGCCCTACGTTTCTCAATCGTCGCGCAACCTTAGGAACGGCGCCGAGGGAAGGACCCAGCCCGTAGGAAGTGTCTCTCACGCGAGGCGGATGGCAAGGGCGTGCGCAACCGCGTCCGTGCGTGACATTCCTGTGCCGACACTGACGAGACGCGTCAGCTCTGGATCGTCATCGAGAAGCCGCTTGATGGCTCGTTCGACTCTTCCACCCAAAACACCTACGGAGTGGCCCATGGCTTGTGCATACCCGAGCAACGGCGCGGCGTCAGCAGATCGGCCGGCTCGGGCTGCCTCGACGGCGAGGTGATGAAGGGCGGCGTCGAGATTCTGGGCGACGTTGCGTGCAGAATCGAGCTGGCGAACAGCTTCCTGGAAATTGCGGAGTCGGCCCGCCGCATCTGTCCGAGTCCATATCGCATGCATGAACGGAACCATGTGCTGAAAGTGGCCGAGCTCGAACCGGGTCGTGAGATCATGGGCGGCGGCAAAGTGGAGTTCTGCTGTGTCGTCTCCATCGACAGCAAGAGCCGATCCGTAGCCAAGTTCTGCCCACGCACGCGAACACACGTCGCCCGATTGCTGCGACCAACGTAGAGCGGACCTCGCCGAGTCCAACGCCCCGTCACTATCACCGGACCCTAGGCAGCCGTACACTTCGACCCCTTCGACGATGGAACGCATCGCTAGCAGGCCGGCTTCCTCCGCCGCATGTCTGGCGTCGTCGCGGGCGACTCGAGCCAGCTCGATTCGACCCGTGTAGTAGTAAGCGCTCTGTCGGGCCATGGCCTCCATCCATCGGTCGACGCCTGCGCTTGCACCGGCGATCCGGGCTGCCTCGCACCATTCGAGCGCCTCCTGATAGTCGCCGCGCAGCCCGACAACACAGGCCGCTGTTGCCGGCCCGGTTCCGGACGAACCGGGCAGGTCAGCGATGCGTGCCCCCCATTCGGCAGCTTCGTCGACCGGGCAACAAAACAAGTACATAGCGAGGCCACGAAGAACTTCTTCGGCCGAACCAGGCTGATTCTCCGCTACGGCTTGTTCTACCACGGCCCGGAAATTCGGCCACTCCTGTCGTATCGAACTGATCGCGTCTTCAGATTCAGGGCTCTGCATGCGGTTACCCAGCTCCAAGGCGACGGTGCCGTAGTCCGCGGCGTGACATTCCGCGAGGGCGGTCAGGATCGCTCCTCGAGGTTCTGTCGCCCGAATTGCCGAAAGGTTTCGAGCAAGCGAAACCGGGAGTGCGCTCCCTCCCGATCGACCAACAGCAGTGACTTCTCGACGAGCTGTTCAAGTTGGTCAACAACATCGAGCTCGTCCAACTCCTCATCTGTGCAGATGACTTCGGCCGCCGCCAGATCGAACGAGCCAGGAAAAACCGAGACCCGGTCGAATAACAGCCGTTCGGTCGGGTCGAGAAGCTCGTAAGACCATTGCACTGTCGACGCTACGGTCTGCTGACGAGGTGGGGCATCTCGGCTTCGACCCCGCAACAACCGGAGCTGGTCGTCGAGCCTGGAAGCGATATCGGTGACGCTCATCGTCTTTGTGCGTGATGCGGCCAGCTCGATTGCTAGAGGAATGCGGCCGAGCCGCTCGCACAACGAATCAATCTCGGGCGTCGCTTCGATTGGAACACCAAGATCGTTCGCCCGTGTGACGAACAAGTCGACCGCTTCATCGAGATCCGGGACCTGCCATACCCGTTCACCGCCGATCGATAAGGGCTGACGTGAGGTCGCCAGAACCGTTACCGATGGCACTGCGGCGACGATGGACGAAACGGTGCCAGCAGCCTGGTCGATGACGTGCTCACAGTTGTCGACCACCAGCAATAAGAGTCGATCTCGCAGCCACTCGGTGACGGAGCCGAGGACGCTCAGACCTGGCTGGCCCTGTGCGCCGAGAGTCGATGCCACTGCATGGATAACGGCGTCCCCGTCAACCACGGCGGCCAGATCAACGAACCACACCCCGTCGACAAAGCGTGCACGATCACGATTGGCAACTTCTCTCGCAAGACGCGTCTTCCCCAACCCGCCCGGACCAACGAGGGTGACGACGCGATGCCGAGCCAGCTCAGCGGAGACCTCGCGCACGTCGGCGCCACGTCCGATAAACGTCGTCGAGGGCGTCGGGAGATTCCCGCTGGGTGGTGTCTCGGAGCGAACGGATCCGAAATCGCCGTCCCCGAGCTGCCAAAGGCGCTCGGGCATTGACAAGTCCTTCAGACGATGGCGCCCAAGGTCAGCCAGATCGCAGCCATCCAGCAAGCCGGCCGTCACTGCCGACACGAGGACTTGACCGCCGTGGCCGGCGGCCATGATGCGAGCAGCTCGGTTCAATACCGGGCCGAAATAGTCGCCGTCTCTCTCCTGCGCCTCACCGGTATGGAGCCCCATCCGCACCCGAACTGGCGCTGAGACGGGCCAGCCCTCAGCACCGAGCTCACCCTGCGCCTGGGCTGCTGCGGTGATCGCGTCGCCCGCTCGACTGAACACGGCGGCGAACGCGTCACCTGCGGTGGAGAACACATAGCCGCCATGGGCCTCGATCGACGATCGCAGAATCTGATCGTGACGCTCAAGCGCCGCCTGCATTTCTGTTCGGGTGTTCCTCCCACAGCCGCGTCGACCCCTCCACGTCAGTGAACAAGAACGTCACCGTCCCCGACGGTCGACTAACCATCAACCCAGCATCCCACGACCAGCTTTGGGAATGTCAACCTGATCCGGAACCTGTCAATAGGTGGTTGCCGGAGATTCTTCTAGGTTGTTTGGATTGATGGCTTGTTGATCCAGGCCTGCTCGGGGGCGCTGGCTGGTCGTGGCGGTCTCGTGAATCGTTCGGGATGTCGGCGGGCGGCGGCATCGAGGGTGGCTTGGCGACGTTCGATGATGACGTGGTGGATGCCGTCATGAAGGTCTGCCGGGCGGAGGTAGCCGATCCCGGAGTGGTAGTGCACCTCGTTGTACCAGGCGAAGAATTTGCGGCACCACGTCCGGGCCTGGCTGATCGAGTCGAAGCGTGCCGGGTAGTCGGGCCGATACTTCAAGGTCTTGAAATGCGCTTCGATGTACGGGTTGTCGTTCGACACCCGCGGCCGGGAATGCGACTTGGCGACGCCGAGCTCGTTCAGCAGTTCCGCGACGGTCCCAGCGATCATCGGGCCGCCACGATCAGCATGGATCGTCAAGGTGTTCGGATCGATCCCACAACGTTTACAGGTCTCACGGATCAGGCGGCGTGAGTGTTTCTCGGACTCCGACTCGTGCAACGCCCACCCGACGGTCTTACGGGAGAAGATGTCGATGATCGAGTACAAGAAGTACCTGACGCCCTTGGTCGGGCCCCGCAACGCCGTGATATCCCACGTCCACACCTGGCACGGTCCGGACGCACGAGCCGTGGTGTCGTATAGTTCGTGGTGGACGTGACCGCGGCGACGTTCACGTACCAGACCACGTTCGGCCAGCACCCGGTACATCTGGCGTTCCGAACACAGATAGGTGCCCTCGTCGAGCAACGTCGTGTACACCTGCGCCGGCGCGAGATCACAGAACCGTTCCTCGCACAACGTCGCCACGATCTGCTCCTTCTCCGCGTCGGTCAACGGGCCGGGTGCGGGCGGCGTTCACGCCGCTCGACCGACGGCCGTGGCCGGGCCCGACCATCAGCGGCCTGGCGGCGATGACGGTTCGAGCGTTCATTCACCCCGAACGCGGTGCACGCCATCGTGCGCCCCGCCCGCGGCGTCCACTCCTCGACCAGGTCGTCGAGCATCACGATCGTTTCGGTTCGGCGCTCTTGCGGGAGTGCTGCTGCAAGAGCGCCGACACTTTTCCCTGCGCTTCGATCAACTCCTCCGCCGTCGCCAAGCTTGCCTCCAACTCTGCCACACGCGCCGCAGCCGCTGGTTCTCCACCCGAGCCGGATCAGTCTTCGGGCCCCGCTTACGATCCTTCAACCCTTCCAGACCGGCACGATCACGCTGACCCCGCCAATGCGACACCAACTGCGAATACACCCCGTGCCGGCGCATGATCTCACCCCGCTCAATCTTCGACCCGGCAGCATCCAACTCGGCCAGCACCTGCGCCTTGAACGCAGCCGGATACGACCTTGCCAGCCGGGCGAACCTCAGGATCAGGGCGCGACATCACCCCAACAGTAGTAACGGACATACTTCCTTCTCATCTCTCACCCTGCTCACAGTAACTACTCTTCAGCTACCGGCAACCACCATCATGACAGAGAGGGATCTGGCCCCAGTGTGCTCACTTGTTTTGGCCCCGGGTTGAGGCGGTTCGGCGGCTGGTGCGGAGTCGGTAGGAGTCGGTGCCGGTTTCGATGATGTGGGCGTTGAAGGTGACCCGGTCGACGATGGCGGCGACCAGTCTGGGGTCGGCGATGATTTGTCCCCATTCGCTGAACGGCAGGTTCGATGCGAGAGCGATCGACGATTTCTCTTCGCGTTCGCTGAGGATCTGGAAGACGAGTTCGGCGGCGCGGGCGGCGAGTTGGACGTAGCCGACTTCGTCGATCTATGCCGACGTCGGCATAGATCGACGACTTCGCCCTCCACACCCTCGACCCCGTCGCCACCAACGACTTCTACGAGCTCGTGGTCGAGCGCCACAGTAAGGCGAGCACGACGATCACCTCGAACCGGGACCCGTCTGAATGGCTCGCACTGATGGCCGACCAGCTCCTCGCCCAATCAGCCATCGACCGCTACACCTCAGCCGCCTACGAACTCGTCATCGAAGGCGAAAGCTACCGCGACCGACAAAAACCGACCGTCAACACCGCCCACCAAACACCACCCGCCAGCCCCAAGCCTTGACCCCGAACACCCACCGGCCATGATCAGCGACCCTTGTCGGCGGCCATGAGATCCTGCCCATAGGCGGTCACGGAACTGCCCGTTGGTGGCCAACAGTTCTGCCCACTGGCGGTCAGTGGTTCTGCCCTCGTTGAAGTCCTTGCTGGCGCGCATCCGCGTCGGTGGTGTCCCTCCCGGTTCGACTGGTTGTCGCCAGACATGCCAGCCGACCGGAAGGAACTTGTTGAAGTCTTACGAGGAGATCATGGAAATCCTGGAAGCGTTCGCGTTGACGAACAGTTATCGAGCAGCCGGCGAACTCGCTGGTTGCTCTCATCACACGGTCGAGCATTGGGTCACGATGCGCGACCGTGGTCTGTTGCCTGATGGTGTCAACCGCAGGAGCGACCGAAGTTGATCGATGGGTTCATGCCCAAGATCGAGGAGTGGGTTGAACGATCCAACGGGCGAGTGCGCGGCGATGTCGTGTTCGACAAGCTCGTCGCGGTCGGGTTCGAGGGCTCGGACCGCACCGTGCGTCGAGGGTTGGCGGCGGTGAAGTTGAACTGGAAAGCCGGTCGCCGGCGTGTCTATCGGCCGTGGGTTGTGGAGCCTGGGATGTGGGCGCAGTGGGACTGGGGGCATGGTCCGAAGATCGCCGGCCGGCAGACGTATCTGTTCTGTGCGTGGCTTGCCTGGTGCAGGTTCCGGATCGTGTTCGCGGTGTGGGACAAGACGTTGCCGACGGTGATCTCATGCCTCGATCGGTCGATGCGCGCGTTCGGTGGTGTGCCGACGTATTGGTTGACGGACAACGAACGCACAGTGTCGACCGGGCATATCGCGGGGATCGCGATGCGGCATCCGTTGATCGTCCAGGTCGGCCACCACTACGGCGTGACGGTTGCGACGTGCGTGCCAGCAGACCCTGAGACCAAGGGCGGGGTCGAGCGCACGGTCCAGATCGCAAAGGCGGATCTTGTCCCGACCGACACCAACTTGCGCGATGACTACGCGTCATGGGCCGAGCTCGTCGAGGCGTGCGCCGAGTTCATGATCAAGGTCAACGGACGTGAGCATCGGGTGACCCGCCGGGCAAGGGTCGACATGTTGATCGAGGAACGCGACCGGCTGCGTCGGCTCCCTGACGTGGCGTTCACGGCGGCGTTCGGGGAGACCCGCAAGGTGTCGTGGACATCGACGATCTCCTTCGGTGGTGTGCCGTATTCGGTTCCGCACACCCTCGCCGATCAGGTCGTGTGGGTCCGTGTCGATGGTGACGAGATCGTCGCCACCCACATCCCGACCATCGGGCGCTGTCGAAGTCGCCAGGCATGTCCTGTCGACGCCGGGGAACCCGCGCATCGACGACGCCCACTATCCGCCACGCCCGGCCGGCGCGTTGGCCCGCCAGCCCCGGCCGACGAACGCGGCCGAAGCCGAGTTCTTGGAACTCGGTGCCGGCGCCCGGATGTGGTTGGTCGAAGCCGCCGCCGCTGGGCATCGCGGGTCAAGGTGAAGATGGCCGAAGCCGTTCAGCTCTCCCGCCTGCACGGTGTCGAACGAGTCGATTGGGCGCTCGGTCACGCCGCCATGTTCGAACGGTTCGCCGACGGTGACACCGCCTCGATCATCGCTGCACACCCCGTCGGGCAACGACGACGTGCCGACGAAGACCACTCGATGCAACCCTCCACGCAGGCGTGGGCCAATTCGGGGAGACCGCGTCATGACCGCCGACACCAACGGCACCGCGCCGATTGAGCAGGTCGTCGACTTGCTGCGCCAACTGCATCTGCCCCACATGCGCCGCCAAGCACCCGACGTGCTCGCCACCGCCAAGGCGCAACGCTGGGACCCAGCCGAAGCCGTCCGGGCGTTGTTGACCGAGGAACTCGCCGGAAGGCGGGCATCGTCGATCAACATCCGCCGCACCGCCGCCGGGTTCCCGACCGGCAAAACATTCGACAACTGGGACGAGTCGGTCTCCTCGATCCCGGCTCCGACCCAACGATCATTGACGATGCTCGAGTGGATCGACCGTCACGAGAACCTCGTCGTCTGCGGACCATCCGGCACCGGCAAATCACATCTCCTCGAAGCGCTCGGGCACGCCGCGATCGGGCACGGCTGCCACGTGCAGTGGTTCTCCCTCGAGACGTTGGGGGTGTTGATCAACCGTCACCGCGTCGATGACAGCACCAGCCGCGCGATAAAGAAGATCATGCGCGCCGACCTGATCTGCATCCTCGACCTATGCCGAGGTGGCGACTACGCCGACCTGCCTGTCGGATCTGGACGCTGAGCTGGCCGTTCACGGCCGTCGGTTGGTGATCTGGTCGGCATAGTTACAGGGCTTCGAGGAAGGCGAGGAGGCTGTCGGTGGGCTTGTAGCGGCCGGGAGGGCTGGTGGTTGGGGTGGTGCGGTCGAGCGCTCGTTGTTTGATCGTCATGTCGGCGTGGAGGTAGGCGTTGGTGGAGCGGATGTCGGCGTGGCCGAGCCACAGTGCGATGACGGCGGTGTCGACGCCGGCTTGGAGCAGGGTCATCGCGCAGCTGTGGCGCAGCACGTGGGGGTGGATCTGGTCGGGTCGGATCGTCGGGCAGGCGGCTGCGGCGGTGGTGGCGTGTTTGCGGACGAGGCGTTGCACGGCGTCGGGGCTGAGTCGGTTGCCGGTGCGGGTCGGGAATAGCGGCTCGTCGGGTTGCCCGGCGCGTTCGTTGGTCCAGACACGCAGCACTGCTTGGTGGGGGCGGTGAGTGGCACGGCTCGGTGTCGTCGTCCTTTGCCGATGCAAGACACTGCCGCACCGGTCCCGAAGGTGACGTCGGTGCAGTTCAACCCGATGAGCTCGGCGACGCGGAGCCCGGTCTGGATCGCGGTGAGGAGCATTGCCCGGTCACGTCGGCCTTCCCAGCGGGTGAGGTCCGGTGCGGCGACGAGGGCGTCGATCTGGTCGGCGGTGAGGAACGTGATCATCGGCTTGTCGAACCGTTTCGCTGGGATCGCGAGGACTTGTTGGATCGTGGCGGCGTGTTCGGGGTGCCGCAACGACGCGTAGGCGAACAGCGAGCGGATCGCGGTCAGCCGCAGGTTCCGGGTCCGGGTGCTGTTGTTCCGGTCGTGTTCGCAGTGCTCCAGGAACGCGGTGATCGTCGCCTGGTCGAGATCGGCCCAGTCGAGCCGATGCACCGGCCGGTCGTGGCGGTCTCGGGCGAACGTGACGAGGAGACGCATCGTGTCGCGATAGACCGCGATCGTGCGCGGGCTCACTCGTCGCTGTTTGATCAGCCGGTCGGTGAAGAAGCTCTGCATCGTCGCGGCGATCGCGGTCACAGTTCGACCTCCGTGACCGGGCCGGGGGTGAGGTGGGTCAGCTTCGCGGCGGCGTAGGCGAGCAGCTCGGGGGCGGCGGACAGATACCAATATGTGGATCTCGGGTCGCGGTGACCGAGATACGTCGACAACGCTGGCAGACGGGCCTCGATGTTCTCGCCGTTGCGATACCAACCGGTGAGCACCGTCACCGCGAACGTGTGGCGGAGATCGTGGATCCTCGGGGGACGCGCCGCTCCGGCGCCGATGCCGTTGCGGTCGCACAGGTCACGGAACACTTGCTGCACGACCGGGTAGATCAGCGGGCCACCCCGGCTCGACACGAACACCCGGGTCGTGGCCCGCTCGACGCGCAGCAACCGGTCGCGGTTGATGATGTAGTCGTCGAGCGCAGTGATCGTGTCGGTGCGGACCGGGACGAGTCGGGACTTCCCGAACTTCGATTGGCGGATCATGATCACGGCGTCGGTGTGGTTGATGTCGTCGGGTTCGAGCCGGAGTGCTTCACCGATCCGCATCCCGGTCGCGGCGAGCAGCCCGATCAACGTCGGATAGGTCGCTGATGGGAGTGCCCACCGTCGATGACCGGCAGCGTCCATCAAGGTGTCGATGTCGGTCGTGTTGAACAAGAACGGCGGCCGCCACCGTTGACGCATTGGGATCAGTCCAACCGGTGGGATCTCGGTGTGCTCGTCGAGACCGGCCATGTGCCGAGCGAACCCACGAGCGACCATCATTCGCCGCGCCCCGTTCGTTGTCTCCGGGTCGATGCCATCGGTCGACCAGGCAACAGCAGCTTCGATTGTGACCGTGGTGGCTTCGATCGAGTCGAGGTATGCGACGAAGCGTGGGAGCAGCCGATGATGTTCACCGAGGTTGTGGCCCAGCAGACGGCGAAGACGCAGATACTCAGTTGCGGTGTCGGCGAGCACGCTCATGGCTGTGCTCCCGGCCACGGCAGAGCGACCTGACGGAGCGTGTCGAGGTCCACTTTGGCGTAGATAGCGGTGGTGGCCAGGTCCCGGTGGCGTAACACTTGGGAGACCTCCACGATCGTGGAGCCGCAGCGCAGCAGCTCGCTGGCCAGGGTGTGACGCAACCGGTGCGCTCCGACGCGACCGATCCCGATCCGGACACACGCCCGCCGGCAGATGTCGTTCACCCGTGCCGGCGGCATCGGTTCGATCGGAGCTTTCGCGGTCAGGAACACCCGCCGGCTCGCCGAGGCCGGACGGCCCGAGATCAGATATGCGGCTGATCGCTTCGCCGACGTCGAACGGCAACGGCATGCGGTCATCGCGGCGGCGCTTTGCCGCGCACCATGATCTCCCCGGCACGCCAGTCGATGTCATCCAGTTCCAGGTTGACGACCTCGATAGAACGCAACCCGAGTCGGGCGACGAGCAGCATCACCGCCCGATCCCGGCAGCCGACCGGGGTCGACGTGTCGCAGCTGGCGATCAACTCCTCGATTCGTGCCGCCGTGATCGTCTTGGGGATCGTCGTGCCGTGCCAGCCGGCGACCGGTGGGATCGCGACCGCCAACGACCGTGACGTGAACCCGTGCAGGAACAGGTAGCGCAGCAACGAACGCAGTTCGGCGACGCGGCCTTTCGCCGAACCGGCCGAGACCCGTCCGCACTCGACGACCAGGAACCCGACCACGTCCCGCGCGTTCAGCCCGGTGATGAACTCTGAGCCGCAGGCCTCGTAGTGTTCGTTCAGGAACCGGCGTGCCGTGTTCTCGTAGCGCAACACTGTCCCGGCCGCGAGACCGCGCTCACCGATCATCCAACGCCGGAACCCGTCGATCAGCACCTCCACCTCGCTCGGCGGCGGAGTCGGCAGCAGCCGAACGACACCAGCCTCGATGAGGTAGCTGCGAAGCGGATCGTTGCCACGCAAGCGTGGCACACGATGAGCGGACCGTGATCGAAGCCAGTCAGCGAACGCATCGAGATCGCCGATCGTGAGCGGTGCGCCATCGGCGACGTTTGCCTGCATCCACCGGCCGAGCTGACCCATCACCATCAACAGCCCACGTGACGAACCGGATGTGTAACCGGCCGTCCCCAACCACTCCCGGAACGGCTCGATATGCGCCGCCATCCGTCCCGGCTTTCGCCGCGGTGAACCTGACATCACTGGACCTCCAAGTCCCGGCGCATCCTGCACCGACACATGAAGCCTTCAACCGATCCGTAACTATGCCGAGCAGATCACCAACCGATGGCCGTGAACGGCCAGCTCAGCGTCCAGATCCGACAGGCAGGTCGGCATAGTCGCCACCTCGGCATAGGTCGATTTATGCCGACGTCGGCATAAATCGACGACATCGGACTGCTCCCGGTCACCACCGAAACCGCCGAAGCCCTCTACCGCGTCGTCGACGCCGCCTACGAGAAACGATCCATCGCCCTGTCCTCGAACCTGCACCCCGCCGGGTTCGACGAGCTCATGCCCAAGACCATCGCCAACGCCACCGTCGACCGTCTGCTCCACCACGCCCACGTCGTCATCACCACCGGCGGCTCGATCCGCCTCCCCAAGCAACCCGAGGCAAAGGAGTCAGGCCACTGCCCAACTGACCCGCCGGGCACATCCATTGGCCATCAGCGGGCATTCCTGATGGCCACCAGCGGGCAGAGCCACTGACCGCCGATGGGCAGATCCTGTTGGCCCTTGACACCGGGTACCCAAATCGACCTGAGCTTCCAGCATCGACTGCCGACGTTGCATCTCCGCGAACTCGACCTCGTTCAACGGCACCCCAAACGCCTGCCGAGACAACGCCTCCGCACTCCCCGCATCAGCCACCGACACGGCGAACGAATCGCCAATCGCTCTGTCGGACGTGTCGAACCCCAAATCGGCCCGATGCTGACGAGCTTGACCCAACTCCCACTCCTCGGGGGCCTTCAACGGCGGTTCGGCCGGCGCCTCGAAATCGTCGAACGGCGTACCCGGCGGCGGCGGCACCGCGTCACCCACCCCAAACCCGTCCGGAACCTTCTCCGACGGTTCAAGCGGCACCCCGGCCTCCGGCGCCTCCACAGCAGCAACCGGCAAGGCGCCAACAAGCGACACCAACAAGCGACACCAACAAACCGAAACCCGCCACCACCGACAACCAGCGTCGAACCTGCATCAGTAGACCCCCAGCCGCCTATCACCGACACCCTAATAGGCAACTAGCAGAGCAATGGAGCAAGTCAAGCACGAAACTCCGTCACATTCGACCGGTCACCGACCGATGAATCTTGGAGCAATCGTTGGAGCAAAACTCCTGGGCACCACAACGCATCACACGGATTTCCTGGACGATCGGCCGGACTATCCCCTGCTCAACGGACCGCAGGACACCGTACGGACGGTTCCTTACGGTCTCTTAATCCGCAGGTTCTGGGTTCAAGTCCCAGGGGGCGCACCACATAAGCCCAGGTCAGCGGCTAAAGATGGCCTGATTCGGCGCATCGGCGGGGCACCGACTTCACACCCTTGGAGCAATAGACCGCCAGATAGACCGGTCGATAGACTGCTGCCGAGGTGATCAGCGAGTCGATCCGCGACGATGCCCTCAGGCGCAACGGGCCGGCAAGACCTGCCAAGCGGCCAACGCTGAGCGGGCAGGAGCCGACTGGCTGAAGCCGGGCGAAGGGCGCGGCGCCTGCGCTAACGTTCGCCCAGCTTTCGAGGGGACACTGGGGGGTGTTGTCGATGAAGATCGCGGCTGTGCAGGCACGACCTGTCTGGATGAACAGGGCGGCCACGATCGACAAGGTCGTCGCCTCGATCAACGAGGCAGCAACGCACGGAGCGAACCTCGTCGCGTTCCCGGAAACGCTCGTGCCCGGCTACCCGTGGTGGGCCGCGTTCGACAACGTGAGCGGTCTCGCCCCCTGGACACGAGCCCGCCAAGCCATCTACCTCGACCAGGCCGTACACATCGCCGCAGGTCACCTCGACGCTGTTGTCCAGGCCGCCAACCAAACAGGCTGCCTGGTCATGCTCGGCGTCGCCGAACTCTCCGAAAGCCAAAGCTCCGTCTACTGCTCCCTCGTCACCATCCACCCGGACGACGGCATCGTCGGCGTCCACCGCAAACTCAAACCGACGACCGCAGAACGAGTCTGCTGGGCCGAAGGCGACGGCAACGGCCTACGAGTCCACCAACACGGCGACTGGCGCATCGGCGGCCTCAACTGCTTCGAGAACTGGCTACCACTCCCCCGATTCGCCCTCTACAGCCAAGCCGAACAAATCCACATCGCCACCTGGCCCGGAGGGACCTCGCTCACCAACGACATCTCACGCTTCATCGCCCGAGAAGGCGGAGTCTACGTCGTCTCCGTCGGCGGCCTCTTCGCCCCCGACGACATCCCCGCCGACTATCCCGGCCGAGACCAGTTCGCGGCCGCACACATCGACGGACCCATCGGCGACGGAGGCACCCTCATCGTCGCCCCAACCGGCCAGATCATCGCCCAAGCCGAGAAACACACCGAACAGATCATCTACGCCGAAGCCGACGCAACCACAATCCACCAGGCCCGCTACGCCGTCGACGTCTCCGGCCACTACCACCGCCCCGACATCTTCCGCCTCGAAGTCGACCGCACCCGCCACCACGCCGTGCACTTCAACGACTGACACTCATCCGTCCCGACCTGGACTCGCTTGAAGCCCTGCCGGGCTCCGTCGAGGAAGGCGGCAGAGGCCTGGGTGAATATCGGCCAAGCCCTCAACTACCGCGCTGCCCCGCTACCGACGTTCTGGACCAAGCCGGGGAACGAAATCGTCACCACGGACAAGCGGGGCCGGGCCGACCTCACCCCCGCGCTGGTCAACATCGTGCAGTTGAGCAGGGGTCGGCCGCTCCCGAGGCGGCCAGTCGCCCGCGAGGCTACGGTGCGCTCGTGGAATCCATTGTGGTTGAACTCGTAGCGATCGAGGACCCGGCCGAGGTACAGGAGGCAAACCCGATCCACGGTGCGGGAGCGCAGGCCGTGGGGTATGACCGTCCGATCGTGGCGGGAGTCTCCAGCTACAGCTGGGGCTTGGGTCCTGCGCTCGAGCTCTTGGGCGAAAGCTGGTTCGACTGCGGTTGGTCAGAATACGCGCTCCGGCGTCCCGCGTTCGCCGGCGATCGACTCACCGCCACGGCCACACGCGCCGACGACGGCGTCTGCGACTTCCTACTCACAGGCCCCGACGGCAAGACCGCGGTGCAGGGACGCGCCGGCCTGGGATTGGCTCCTTGGCATGACGAGTGGATTCTGCCGGCACGCCGCGATCCTGTGGCCAAAGTCGACCACCCGCCGTTGGTACTACCCGAGGACGTTCCAGGAGACGCCGACTTGCCGCCCATGGCGGCACACCTCTCTGTCGAAGAGATGGAGGCGTGGGCATCACAACGCGCCGGCGACCCGCACCCCCGCTATCACCCCAACGCAAACCAACGAGTCCACCCCTCATGGATCCCCATCCAGTACGTGTACCTGGTGCGCCACAGCTTCCGGCAGCCCGACGTCGGCATTCATGTCTCGGGCCGGGTGCAGAACCTTCGGCCAATCACTCCACCAACAGACGTCGTCGTCGCCGGGCGTTGGACGATGCATGAGCAACGCAACGAGCGCTGGTGGTCCGCAGCATCGGGCCTCGTGCTGGACGGCGAAGGCACCGAACTCGCCTACTTCTCGCAGGTAGCGATCCTCCTACCACCTTTCCACATCGACTAGCGACCTCGCGGCAATCTGCAGTCAACAGAACGGGTCACGCTCACCGAAACGGCAAGCCTGGCGGGCACGCCCCGTAGGTCGTTCGGAATCGCCCGAGGCCGGCACCAACAGCCCGTAGGGAGCCGTTGCACATATTTCACTTGAGACGTACGATGATGGCATGTCGATCGCCGCAGAGATCCGCCCAGACTCCATCGAGGCCCGCGACCTGACCGTCATCGAACAGGCACTAGCCCGCTCCATCAGCGGAGCGAACGCCGCCAAACTGGTCGACGCTGACGGCGACACCGTAGACGTCCCAGCCGAACTGGTCGAAATGCTCATCGCAGTCGTCCGCCAACTCCAAGCAGGCAACGGAGTCTCAGTCGCGGCGATGCACACCGACCTCACCACCGTCGAAGCCGCCGAACTGCTCAACGTCAGCCGACCACACCTCATCAAACTCTGCGAAAACGGCGCCATGGCGTTCCACATGGTCGGCACGCATCGCCGGCTCCGCCTCGTCGATGTCCTCGCCTACAGAGACCAACAAGACACCGCAGCCCGACAAGCCCTCGACGACCTCACAGAACAAGCCGAAGAACACGGGCTCTACAACTGAACTAGCCGACGGTGCCCACCCCAATCGTCGTACTCGACGCCAACGTCTTGTACACGATCGAGCTCACCGACCTGTTCTTGACGTTCGGGACCCAACGGCTCGCCCGACTGCACTGGGCCCCCACCATCCTCGAAGAAGTGCGACGGAATCTGGCCCTACGGCCCGACCTCGACCCACGAGCGATCGACTACCGGATCGGCCGCATGAACGCTGCCCTGCCCACAGCACTCGACGAAGCACCCGCCGAACTCGTCGACGCCATGACCAACCACCCCAAAGACCGACACGTCCTCGCGCTCGCTGTCCATGTCGGAGCGAGCCGCGTCGTCACCAACAACCTCCGAGACTTCCCCGACAGCGCGTGCCATGCACACGGCATCGAAGCCATCAGCCCCGACCAGTTCGCCACGTTCATCGCCACCACCGACCCCACCGGAGTCCGACACGCGCTCGTTGCCGTCGCCGCACGTCGACGCCAACCACCGACCACCGTCGACCAACTCCTCCACCGCCTCGCCGCCCCGATACCCACGTTCGTGACCCACCTGCGGACACCCATCACCCCCGCCGAAACCTTGGAGCAATAGCTGGAGCAAAACTCCAGGGCATCGTGGCGCTTCACACGGATTTCCTGGACGGTCGCCCGGACTATCCCCTGCTCAACGGACTGCGGGACACGGTACGGACGGTTCCTTACGGTCTCTTAATCCGCAGGTTCTGGGTTCAAGTCCCAGGGGGCGCACTGCATAAGCCCAGGTCACAGTCCTCTAGCGGCCTATTGTTGCGGGCAGCTAGGGCCCCGACTTAGCGGCCGTGGAGCAATAGACTGCCAAATAGACCGGTCGATAGACTGCCTTTCCGTGCCGTGAGCGCCGCTTTGAGACGCCAGCGAGCCACTGGCCCAACGGGTGCTCACAGTGCTCTTCGACTTCTCTGAGTGGCCGAGACGCACCCCGTGCCAAATTGTCCTGACCAGTTGCGACGGAGACCGGATGCGCCAACGCGGGCACTACCTGCAGACTCGTCGGTTCGGGGAGAGCCTCATGAAGGGATCAACCATTGGCGTCAAGCCGGTGAGAACTTGGTGGGCAGTCGCGGTTTCCGCACTCCTTTTGACTTTGGTCGCTTTCCCCGAATCCAGCTGTCTCGCAACACCAATCCTCCCAGGTCGGAGGGCTCTCGTGAGCTTCAGCCCGAGCAGCTACGAAAGATCCGGGGCTCAGGCGCAGTGACTTGCGTAGTACTGCTCGATCTCGTCAATGTCCGCCGTCGACAAGGCATGCTCTCGGCCGGCGCGCGGCGAGTCATTTACAACTGACTTGTCGACAACAAGTTCCACCGTGCCTTCATCGGTCAAGTTCGAGATTCCAATGGGAACGAAGTGGGAGCGGCCCAAGAGGCCGCCGTGTACCGCCAGCAGGATCGGCTCGCTGGTTGCGTTGTCGTAAATGACATCGGTGACGGTGCCAACTTTGCCACCCTGACGGTCAATGACGGTGTGGTCCTTAAACGTCGTGTTGCTCATGTCGAACTCCTTCGTCTTCAGGCCCAGTGATCAGACGGGGCGGTGTCGCGCCATCGAGCGATCGGTACGCCACGTCACTCGTGGGCTACCTGCACTTCCACTCCTACCCCTCCTTCCGCTGCTACAAACGCCGTTCAGCCTGGAAACACCGGGCGTTTCAGATTTCCGGTGTTTTGGTTGGGTTAGTCGATGGTGATTCGGTCGGGGTTGTGGATGGCGAGGTGGTTGAGGATCTCAGCCCATCCCAGGATTTTCGCAGACGGGCTCGATCTGCTTTTCCGGGGCTCGACCGCGGTGAGGTAGAGAACCTTCAACGCCGACTTCGTGTCCGGGAATGGCCCCGCCGGCGGGTCGCTGACCGGAACTGGGAAGCACGGGGCTCACCTTGGTGGTTCTCATCGGGCCTCGGCTCGGCGGCGTGCGCCTTCGAGGTCCGCGCCCGCTCGTATCAGCGCACCGCGCAGGCTGCACTGGGCGATCTCGACTGGAGGGGCCACATCGGTGATGATGACTTCGGCCAGTTCGGCGTAGACCAGGCTGGCTGGGGCGCCACGATGCTCCAGGGCCAACGGTCTGCCGGTATCGCCGCCGGCGGCAACGCCTGCGTCGAGCGGAATCGAGGCCAGGAGTGGTACGCCGATGGCATCGGCGAGCGCTTGACCGCCCCCGGAGCCGAAGATCGCGGTGACTGTTCCGTCGGGTCCGACCGAAGGACCCATGTTCTCGATGACTCCGGCAACTCTCAGGAATCCCTTTCGGGCCATGTCGGCGGCCCGGGCGGCGACCTGCTGGGCTGCGGTGGCCGGGGTGGTGACGATCAGCACGTCGGTTCTCGGCAGCATTCGGGCGAGACCCATTTGGATGTCCGAGGTTCCCGGCGGCATGTCGATCAGGAGATAGTCGAGGTCACCCCATTGGACATCTTCGAGGAAGTGCTGAACGGCGCGGTTCAGCATCAGGCCGCGCCACATGATTGCTTCGCTCTCGTTCGACCCGGCGATCGATCCCATCGACACGACGCGGAGCATCCCGGCACCCACCGGTCGGGAGACGGGCTTCATCAAGGTCCGGCCCTCTCCGGAGCGTTGGCCTTCGATCTGCCCCTCGATTCCTAGGAGCTGGGGCATGGAGAATCCTCCGACGTCGGCGTCGAGCACACCAACGGTGTAGCCGCGGTCGGCGAGGAGGACGGCGAGGTTGGCCGTGATCGACGACTTGCCAACTCCGCCCTTGCCCGACGAAATGGCGAGTATGCGGCACGTGGCCGGGATGTCGGTCTCGAGCGCGTTGTCGTGGGCCTTCCAACGGGCCCGCGACATCACGTTGCTGCGCTCTTCGGCGGTCATCTCTCCGAAGTGGATCTTGACGACATCGATGCCAGGAAGGGATCCGACTCGGGCCTTGGCGTCTCGCATGAGCTGTGCCCGCAAGGGGCAACCGGCTGTCGTGAGCGCGATGGTGATGTGCATGACACCATCGGTGCTCCGTTCGTAGCGCTTGACCATGCCGAGATCCACGACATTGTCGCCCAATTCGGGATCGATCACGCCGCGCAGCGCATTGGTAATCATGGTCTCGTCGACATCAGCCCCTTCGACCTCCGGCGTCGACACCACAGGTTTGGAATCCGCAGGTTCCGAATCGGGTGGTTCCGTCGTCGGGTCGCCTTGGGTGTCGGGTGGGGTCACCTGGAGAGGCTCGGTCACATCATGCCCAGTTCGAGGCGGGCCACATCGGACATCCGCGAGACGTTCCACGGCGGATCGAACACCAACCTCACCTCGACGGCTTCGACGCCCGGTATCGCGGCGACCGCGTCGTGGAGGTCTTGGCGCAGGATGTCACCCATCCCGCAGAAGGGCGCAGTGACCGACATATCGACCTCGACCATCCGGCCGCCGGTCGGTCCTTCGACGACCTCGACCCGATAGATCAGTCCGAGCTCGACGATGTCGACCGGTATCTCTGGGTCATAGACCGTGGTTGCCGCCTCCCAGACCTGCTGGACATCGAATTCGTCGGGTGAACCGTCGATGGTCTGGCGGGTGGCCGGCGCATCGATGAGTCCGAACTCGATCGAATCGGCCGGACTGAGCCGGGCCATCTCGCCGTCGCTGGTGGTGACGGTGGCAGTAGCACCAAGGGCTTGGAGGACCTTGACCCTTTCGCCTTCGGGCAGGGTGATCCGATGCCCGGCCGGGACAATGGTGACCTCACAGGCCCGCGGCAAGGTGAACCGGCGAGAGGACTCGATCTTGACGATGGAATCACTCATCGGTGTGCCCCAATCGCTGAGCCACCCACGCACGGAGGGTCTTATTGCCGATCTCTTCGACGGTTTGATCCGCGAAGGCATCGATCAGCAGACGACGTGCTTCGTCAACCGGAATACCCCGCGAGCGCATGTAGTACAGCGCCGTCTCGTCGAGCTGTCCGACCGTTGCCCCATGTTTACAGGCGACGTCGTCGGCCAGGATCTCGAGCCGGGGCTGGGTGTTGACCTCGGCCCGCTTCGACAGCAGGAGATTGGCGTTCGACTGCTCGGCATCGGTGCCAACAGCCCCGGGGCGCACTTCGATCCCGCCGTTGAAAACCCCGATACTGTCGTCGTCGAGAACACCACGGAACGACTGTCGACTCACGCAGTCCTTCGCACCGTGAACGACGTTGATCTGCTGGTCGAGGATCTGCTCACCGCGGCCGAAGAACAAACCGGACAAATCGGAGCGCGCTCCCTCGCCGATCATTTCGACGTGGTACGAAAGGCGACCGAACGAACCGCCGAGGTTGAACGATCGACCGCGAAACTCGCTGCCCTCGGCCTGGGTCACGCGAACCGCGCCCAGCTGGATCTGCGATCGGGGCAGGTCTTGGAGCACGATGTGCTCGAGCGAGGCGTTGGCCCCCAGCGTAATCGTGGTCCTGGTGTTCGAACCGCCGCCACCTGCTTGACCGCCTTCTCGGCCCCCACCGATTCGGGTCTCGACGATAGTCGCCGAACTCGCGGCCGCCAGATCGATCACGACGCCGGCGCACGAGGTGTTGCTCGTGTCGCCGGGGAGCGAGATGTTGACGATGTGGAGGGGAGCCTCGAGATGATGCCCTTCACCAACTGCGATGACTGCACCATCGGTGCCGAAGGCAATATTGAACGCTTCGAACGCATCACTCGTGTCCGGCCGAAAGTGTCTGTCGAGCCGCTCCGGCTCGTTCGTTGCCACCTCGACCAGACTCGAGACGTGCAGACCGCTCGGCAGTCGGCTCAGGTTCGAACGGGTCGAGTCGAAGACACCGTTGACGATCACGATCTTCGGACCATCGAGCACGGGGATCTGCTGTTCGACCTCCGCCGGCACCGTCGGCGGAGGCGAGACCGAGGGGCCAAACGCCAACAGCGCCAGTTTGGCGTGGGGCGCATGACGCCACGGTTCATGTCGCTTGGTCGGAAGTTCGAGCACGTCGATCCGATCCAGAACCGCGACCGATGTCGGATGGGCACGGTGGGCGACGATGGAACCGGCGGTCACGGCGTGGCTCCGGACAAGGCACGGTCGGCAAACTCATTCTCCCCGTCGACGAAGTCGGCATAGCCGTTCACTTCGAGATGCAAGGCGAGCGACCGGTCGCCGGACTTGACGATCCGGCCGTTGACGAGCACGTGGACGAAATCGGGCTCGATGTAGTCGAGCAGTCGTTGATAGTGGGTGATCACGATCATGGACCGATCCGGTCCGCGCAGCGAGTTGATCCCAGAAGCAACGACCCGCAAAGCATCGATGTCGAGACCGGAATCGGTCTCGTCGAGCACAGCCAGTCTGGGCTGCATCACCGCCATCTGGAGGATCTCGTTACGCTTCTTCTCGCCGCCGCTGAAACCGGCATTGACGGCCCGGTGGAGGAAATCCTCCTTCATCTCGACCAGCGCCATGGCCGCGTTGGCGATGGCCAAGAAGTCCCTGGCGCCGACCTCGTCCTCGCCACGCGCCCTGCGAACCGAGTTCGAGCGCGGTGCGCAGGAAGTACATGTTGTTCACACCCGGAATCTCCACCGGGTACTGAAAGCCAAGGAACAGACCGGCGGCGGCACGCGCCTCGGGTTCCATCGCGAACAGATCCAGCCCGTCAAGGGTGGCGGTACCACCGATGTCGTAACCCTCCCGCCCGCCGAGAGCGTGTGCGAACGTGCTCTTCCCCGAACCATTCGGGCCCATGATGGCGTGGACCTCACCGGACCCGACGCTGAGGTCGAGTCCTTTGAGGATCAGCGTTCCGCCAATCGAAGCGGTGAGATTCTCGACCTGCAACATCAACCGACACTTCCTTCCAAACTCACGCTCAGCAGACGCTGAGCTTCAACGGCGAACTCCATGGGGAGTTCGTTGAAGACATCACGGCAGAAGCCGTTGACGATCATCGACATCGCGTCTTCTTCGGTCATGCCGCGCTGCCGGCAGTAGTACAACTGCTCTTCGCCAACGGTCGAGGTCGACGCCTCGTGCTCGATCTGGGCGCTGGCATTCTTGACCTCGATGTAGGGGATTGTGTGGGCCCCGCAGTCCGAGCCGATCAGCAGCGAGTCGCACTGGGTGTAGTTCCGTGCATTGTCGGCCGATCGCATCACCTTGACCAGCCCGCGGTAGGTGTTCCGGCCGTGGCCGGCCGAGATGCCCTTCGAGATGATCGAACTGGTGGTGTCTTTCCCGATGTGGATCATCTTGGTACCGGTGTCGGCCTGCTGACGTTTGGTCGAAAGCGCAACGGAGTAGAACTCGCCGACCGATCGGTCACCCTGGAGAATGACACTCGGATACTTCCAGGTGATTGCCGAACCGGTTTCGACCTGGGTCCAGGAGATCTTGGCGTCGGTGTGCGCCCGGCCTCGCTTGGTCACGAAGTTGTAAATGCCGCCGACACCGTTCTCGTCGCCCGGGTACCAGTTCTGCACCGTCGAGTACTTGATCTCCGCCGCGGTCCTTGGCGATCAGTTCGACCACGGCGGCGTGGAGCTGGTTCTCGTCTCGCTGCGGCGCGGTGCAACCCTCAAGGTACGAGACGTGCGCACCATCCTCAGCCACGATGAGCGTTCGCTCGAACTGACCGGTGTTCTGCGAGTTGATGCGGAAATAGGTCGAGAGCTCCATCGGACATCGCACACCGGCGGGGATGTAGCAGAACGAACCATCGGAAAACACCGCCGAGTTGAGCGCTGCAAAGTAGTTGTCGCGCACCGGCACCACCGATCCCAGGTGTTCACGAACGAGTTCGGGGTGGTCCTGTACCGCTTCGGAGAACGAGCAGAAGATGACCCCCGCCTCGGCGAGCTTCACCTTGAACGTGGTGGTGACCGAGACCGAGTCCACGATGGCATCGATGGCGACGTTGCTCATCATCTTCTGCTCGTGCAGCGGGATGCCCAGCTTGTCGAACATCTCCCGGATCTCGGGGTCGACGTCATCCATGCTGTCGAGAACCGGCTTGTTCCTGGGAGCCGCCCAGTAGCTCAACGCCTGATAGTCGATCGGGGCGATGTCGAGCTTGGCCCAATCGGGCTCTTCCATGGTCTTCCAGGCCTCGAAGGCCTTCAGGCGCCAGTCCAGCAGCCATGCCGGTTCGTTCTTCTTCGACGAGATGAGCCGGACGGTGTCCTCGTTCAGACCGGGAGGCGCGATGTCGGTATCGAGATCGGTACTGAACCCAAATTCGTAACTCGCCTCGGTCATTTCCTCGATTGATCGAACAGTCTCGCTCATCAGGATTCCTTTTCGGTGGGTCCCACTCGGGGCTGGCGTTCGAGGCACGAGTGCTCGCTGGTGGTCGGCGCAGGCACACGACGACGTGACGCGAGGCGCCAGGGGCCACGAAGGCCATCGTCTAGCTAGCTGAAGGACTGACCGCAGCCGCAGCTTCGTTGAGCATTGGGGTTGTCGATGCTGAAACCCGCGCCCTGCAAACCGTCGCGGTAGTTCAGCGTCGCTCCGATGAGATGCGGCGCGCTGGCTGCATCGACGCGGACCGTGACCGACCCAAACCTGGCCACTCGATCATCCGGTGCGGTTTCGGTGTCGAAGAACATCTCGTAGGAGTATCCGGAGCAGCCACCAGGTCGCACGGCGACCCGAAGGCCCAGATCCGGTTCGTTCTCCTCGGCCAGAAGCATCGCCACCTTGGCGATCGCCTCGTCGGTAACGAGGATGGTCCATGGGATTTCGTGCTCGGTCGTGGTCATGGCTCTGATACTCCTGTTTGGCTAGCGATTGGGCTGCTGACGCGCCTCGTCGATGTCGATTTGCCCGCCGGAACATTCTTAGCGAGCGTCCAGTGCGAGCCGCTTCGACACAGACCTTTCTATCAATCTCTGTGCCTTTTCGCAAGTTTCACCTTGTGTAACATTATTAAGAGCAACAATGGTGCTATCTTGCCGGAATGGACACTCCCGTCGCCGAGCTTTCGCCTGCGCAGCGCTCCGTGCTCAGGACGCTGAAACGACTCGGAGAAGCGACCGCCGATGAACTCGCCACTAGGCTCGACATCTCAACGAGCGCGGTTCGTCAACACCTCAACGCGCTACGGTTCGCAGGGCTCATCGCTGCTCAACAAGAGCGCGGACGACCAGGCCGGCCCGCCGACCGCTACCACGCAACCGAGGCGGCCGAACCACTATTCGTTGGCAACGATGCGAGGCTTTCCATCGAAATCCTCGCGCAGGTCGAAGACGAGGACCCGGAGCTGGTGAGCCGCATCTTCGACCGCCGCCGCGAGCGACTCGCCGAATGCGCTCGGGACCGCGTCGTTGGTCGGCCGATCGACGAACGCATCGACGTTGTGACCAAGCTTCTGGACGAACAGGGCTACCTCGCCGATTTCGAGAAACTTGAACACGGGCACTACCGCATCAACCTCCACAGCTGCGCCATCTGGGCGGTCGCCAGCCTGTACCGCCAAGCATGTGCCGCCGAACTCGACTTCATTCGCGACCTCCTTCCCGACGCGGTCGTCGATCGAATCAGCCACAAGACGGACGGCGCTCACAGCTGCGCGTACCACATCCGTTTCACCATCTGAACCCGCAGTTTGCGTTCTACACCCCTCGAGCCCAGTTACACACGCGCAAGGTTGCCGTCGAGCCGTCAACGACAGCGCCATCGTCCAGCTGGAAGCGGCAGTCGATCCCGCATACGGCAAGGAGTGCGCGACCGATTTCCCGCCCGAATTTGAGGCTGCCCATGCCGGGGGCTGCGGATGTTGGGCTCTGCAACGAGGCCCTCCTCCTCGGCACCTGGACTGACCTGAGCCGAGCCATCCCAGCTGACTATTTCAGGGGCAAGTAGCTAGCGATGCTGACGACTGATTGTCGCCAAAGGCGATGGGGCGACCCGCACTCTCGCCGACCTCTGCGAACTGCTCGACCGTTCAAATCGTGAGGGCTGGGCTTAAGGGACTCGCTTCTGGTGACCACGATCGGCACCGCTGATCGCGCTCACTGAAGTGGCGCTTCGGATATGAGCGGGGTCTGGTTGTTGAAGGGGATCCCGGGCGTGGCACAGGGGCTCTGCGAATCTGACGGTGTTCTACGCCAACCAGATCCGGGAGAGCCCCTGTGAAAGTGAACCCTACGCGCATGTGCGAGCTGCTGGTCGGTCTCGCCCGACGTGAACGTGCTCGGGGTCGTCGATCATCCGGCGCGGCCGTTGCGGGTGCATGTCGAGTCCGCGGGCGGCGCGGCCGTCGTGTCGGCGGTGCGGGTCGTCGGCTGCGGGTGAAGGACCGCCCGGAGGTGGAGCTGGTGGATCTGCCGGTGTTCGGCCGTGCAGGCCCGGCTGGTGTGGCGCAAGCATCGTTGGCGTGTGCCGCCAGCGGCGCTGCCCGCACGGGGTCGTGCACCGAGGCACGATGCCGACCATCGCCGCGCCCGGCTGGCGATGACCGATCGGGCCGGCCGGTGGGTGACCGAGCAGGTCGGCCGCTGCGGCCGCACCGTCAACGAGGTCGCCGTCGAGCTGGGGTGCGACTGGCACACCATCAACGACGCCGTGATCGCCTACGGCACCGCGCTGGTCGATGACCCGGACCGGATCGGTGACGCCGACCGCGTTCGGGTCTGGACGAGACGCTGTTCGTGCGGATCGGCCGTGGCGTCAGCAGCGGTGGTCGACCTCGATCGTCGATGTCCGCGCCGGCCGAGCTGCTGGATGTCGTCCCTGGTCGCAGACTCGATCGAGCCGTGCCGCTGGCTGGCCGCCCGCAGCCGACGCAGTGGCGGGACCGGATCCGGTGGGCGACGTTGGATCTGTCGGGCCCGTATCGGACGGTGTTCGACACGATGCTGCCCGACGCCGTCCAGGTCGCCGATCCGTTCCATGTGGTGAAGCTGGCCAACCAGAAGCTCGACGAGTGCCGCCGCCGTGTCCAGAACGAGACCCTCGGCCATCGGGGCCGCAAGGACGATCCGCTCTATCGGCTGCCGGCGGCTGCTGACCCGAGCCGATGAACGCCTCGACGACAACGGCCGCACCAGGCTGCTCGGGCTGCTCGCCGCCGGCGACCCACGGGCGAGGTCCGCACCGCTGGCACGCGAAGGAAGTCGTGCGCGAGCTGTATGACCACACCGATGCCGACCTCGGCCGTCGAGTTCGTCGAGCGTCTCGGCCACGACCTCCAAGACGAGTCGTGTCCGGTCGAGGTGCGCTCGCTCGGCCGCACCCTGATCGCGCTGGCAGGACCAGATCGCCGCCTGGCACCACGCCCACGTGTCGAACGGGCCGACCGAAGCGGCCAACAACCTGATCAAGCGCGTCAAGCGGGTCGCGTTCGGGTTCACCCGCTTCCGGAACTACCGGATCCGGGCCCTGCTCTACTTCCCCAGGTGTGCTCATCGAATCTCCTCGCCTGTGAGGTGGGTTCAACGTAGCGGTTCGCGGGTGCCGGTGGTGGTTCGGCGGAGTTGGTCTGAGCGTGCGTGGTGGTCTCGGAGGCGGTAGCTGTCGCCGTCGAGGTTGAGGACGACGGAGCGGTGCAGGAGCCGGTCGAGCATGGCTGCGGCGACGGTGGTGTCGCCGAGGATCTCGCCCCAGCTGGCGACACCGCGGTTGGTGGTGATCACGATCGACGTTTTGAGGTAGCGCTGCGACACGACTTGGAACAGGGCTGAAGCGGCTTCGGCCGGCAGCGGCAGGTAGCCGAGCTCATCGATGACGAGCAGTGTGGGTCCGGCGAAGAATCGCATGGTGGTCGACCATCGTCCTTCGATGAGGAGCGCTGTACCCGAGGGTCGTGTATGGCCGAGCAAGACGCGGAGGTGCTGGTCTATGGCCCAGTCGCGACCAACTGGCCCCAGTTGCTCCTGAGCCAAGGGCCCGCCGCGGGATTGTTTGAGCGTTCAGGTTGGGGTGAGGTCGTAGTTCCATTCGCCGTGCCAGTGGTGTGGTCGGAGTGGGAGCGCGTTGAAGTCGGTGTTGCTGATCTTCTCGCCTTTGGGGTACCAGGTCGGGTCGTAGGCGGCTTGGACGGTGAGTCCGGTCTGGGTGGTGGTGGCGGAGATGAGTTCGATGATGGTGCGGATGTCGGCGAGTGGTTTGCCTCGCCAGTTCATCGAGATGAACGAGAACAGTTTGTGTTCGATCTTGTTCCACTTCGACGTGCCGGGCGGGTAGTGGCAGACGGTGATGGTGAGGCCGGTCTCCGCCACGAGGGCGGCGAGGTGGGCTTTCCAGGCCCGGACCCGGTAGCCGTTGGAGCCGCCGGCATCGGCGGTGATCATCAGCCGGGTGGCGTCGGGGAACCGTTCCCGGCCCAGCGTGTTCCACCACCGCCGGATCGACTCGACCGCGAACTCGGCGGTGTCTGCGACATCACCAACCGACACCCAACCGGCGTTGTTGGCGATGTCGTAGACCCCGTACGGGATGGCCTTCACGAACTCGCCCAGGGCCCGGTCGGCGAAGTCGTGAACGTTGACCCGTTCCGGTTCCCCAGCGGGCTGCCATTCCCGGCCGCCGTTCGCGTAGTCGCCGATCAACTCTTTCTTCTTGGTGTCCACACTGATCACCGGCTCACCCGCTTCCAGACGCTCGGCCGCTAACACGTTGATCCAGTTGAACTGGCCGTCACGATCAGGGTGGGAGCTGCCCTCGTTCTGTTTGGCCGGCGCCTGCAACGAGTAACCCATGTCGTGCAGCGTCCGCCGGACCAGCTCAGCCGACGCCTGGAACCCCTGCGCTGTCAGCTCGCGGGCGAGTTCGTAGGTCGACTTCAACGTCCACCGCAACGGCGACATCGGGTTGCCCCGCGTGTCTGGATGCACCAACTCATCCAACGCAGCCAACAACCCGGGCTGCTTGTCGATCGCCTTCTTGTCCCCAGCCCCCGGCGCCCGAAGCCGGTCCGACGGCTCCACCCCGACCTCGACCTCCGCCTGGCCCTTGATCACCGTGTTACACGACAACCCCGACGCCGCCGCCACCCGAGACTTGCCGCCGTGACCCAACGACCGCGCCACCGCCCCAGCCACCAACCGACGCTGCACCTCGTTCAGATGCGGCATCACCGACCCGAACAGGGCCCCCAACTCCACATCAGACGCTTCCACCCCCACACACTACACCGCGCGAACAATCCTGTGGTGGACCCTAACCAACAGATTTGAGTTAGAACCCCCATCGAGGCTACTACGTGAGCCTGAAAGCCAAGGTCGGGAGTTCGGGAGAGGTCCACCTCCGGCGAAGTAACCAGACCGTCGGTGAGGTCGCGGTCAAGCAGCACCGCACGTGGGGCTTTCGTAGCGGCCCGCGACATGGCGCCCGCGTCTATATCCACAAGGATCAGACTGGACGCGTGCGCCGACAACCATTGGAGCGAAACATCGTTCGAGTTGCCTGCGCCAAGCAAGGCGACGTCGTTTCCAGCACACAAGTCCAGAAGCAGACGATCAATCTGTTCCCTGTGACTCGCAAACTCTTCCAGATGGGCCAGGGCTTCTGTATTGTCCAGACAGATCTCTTTGAGGAAATCAGTCATGTCGGGGCCCGTCTCGCCGGAGAGGTGGGCCGGCTAGCCGGTCACCTTCACGCTTTTAATGATTGAGTCGCGCCATTCGACGATTGTCAACCTGTTCATCTGCTCCACGATCGGGTCGCCGTCGTGAAGCGGGTCGTCATTCTGACCGTGCCCTGTGTCGGCTTCCGGAGAGAAAGGTTCGGCCAGCGGCGCCGAGAACTTTGCGCCGTCCCAAGGCAGCAGACCTTGCGGGCTTACAATTGAGTACCGAGAGCGTGCATCCTCAATGTATCGCTTGGCCTCATCTGGACCGAATGCCTCCGAAATCTGTCTCTCGTCTTCGGCATCGATCGTGTCTCCTCTCCACACGAGAAACAGCAAGAGAGAGCTGCCTGGTGGTGGCAACTCTTCGCCGAGAAGCGGTGCTCCTCCTTCTCTCCATATGTCGACGGTGATTGTTCCTGAGTCGTTGCGGACGGGAAACTCTCCAATGAGTTCTTGGGAGACTTCGATCTCGACCTCTACCCAGCGGAAACCTTCTAGGGGACCAGCCTCGGGAACCTTGGATTGCTCTTGGCTTTTGTAGCTTCGCCCATCATTGACGGAGACAACTTGGCCGATCACCACCAGGGTGGCTCGGGCTGCAAGGTCCTCGATGGTTTCGGAAGAGAGAAATAGCGCTCCTGGGCTCGCCAGACGACTCCAGTATGTCCGGCTTTCCTGTTCTGGCGCGCCTGTTCCAAGTGCCGCCATGATGGCGTCCGGGTCGGCGGTGGATGCGCCCTCGTTACCGCCGTTCTCGGTTTCCTCGACGGTGATGGGCTGCGACGAATCAGTTTCGCCGGTGGCGCTTCGCGTCGATGCCTCAACTATCTGCTCACTGGCGCACGCAGACAGGCTAAGGAGCCCGGCTGTGATCGCTGCGGTAGCTCTAAGGAATTTTCGAAATGTCATCGGTCTCTCCTCAGGGGTACCAAGGGTTCAGGTGATCATTCAGTTCGTGTGCGTCGGGGACCCCGTAATAGCTTGTTTGGCCGCTGGGAAGCACTCGCATGCAAGTCAAGCCGCTGGTTCGATGTCGAAGTCCGACAGTGTGTCCCAACTCGTGACAAGCCACGTAGTTTCCATAGTCGCTGTGGATCGGCGCATTGGTGTTGTAGACGAGATGTTGGCCGCGACACCACTGAAGTGAGCCTGCAGAGTTACCGCCGTACAGGGCGCCGACTGGACACTTAACGTGTGCCGCCGGACCCGGATCAAATTCACCCAAGTATTGGGTCCGAACCCACACATCTGGGGCGGAGTCTGTCGTCGTCACATACATGTCGACATCAGAGGCGTTGTAGGACGTGCCAACCGCCCAGACGGTCCGATTCCATTGCTCCCCCGTAGCATTGTCCAACCGAACTGCATGGGAGCTATTATTGGCCAGGCTCGCCCCCGGGTTGCCATTCGGTGGGGTCGAAGTCTCGTCACCGAAGTTGGCACCGACAGAACCGCCCGCTGAAAGAGCGATGGTCACGGCGGCCGAAGCCGAGAGAGCTAAGATCGCCTTCTTAGATCCGAATCCCTGATCTGGCATGTTACCCCCATCTCGAAGTCCATTTCGGCGTGCTAGTTCTGTTGCGCATCAGCAGCTGCGCGCACCTTAGGGTCAGTTGTGGCCTCTCTGATCTGATTCGAGTCACGAGCTGACGAGATCCCTTCTTCACCGTACTGCACAGCCCGAACCTGTCAAGGTGCACCGCATGAGGCACCTTCGAACGGATCGGATGACGGGCCTCGAGGGCGGGTCGGTTGATCCATGCGACCGATGGAAGCTTCGGTAATGTGGAGAGGCGCCTCGGGTTTGTGGAGGCTCGGTCGTTTATGTCTACAGCGAGTCGCGGTACTCGCGAATCAGAGGCGCGCGGACGGTGCTTCGTGTCATTGGTTGCTCCAGTAGGTGCACTCGGGGTCGGCGTTGGCCGCGCCGCATCCCCATCGGCAAGACGGCACTGTTGAAGGCTGACAGAATGATCTTTGGTGACCATCTAAACGCCCACCGGATCGGCCGCTCCAGCAGAATGGGTTCGGACATCGTGTCACGGAGAGCCGGGGACAGTCGGCGCGCTCGTGCCGAATCAATTCGCAGCGACCATCCGTGTATGCGCACCTGACCCAGACGCAGGAGACTGGTGGGAGCAGTACCGACACTTGTTCACAACCGTCGCATCCGTTGCTGCACGGTACACCTCGACTCCGAATCGGGCGTGGTTCGCAGTATGGGAGGGCCACGGCTTCGATGTGGGCAACACACCAACCGAGCGGCCGAACCCGGCATTCACCCAAGAGCATCACCCCACACCCGACCACGAGCGAGCGGCGCCACGCGACGAGCACCGGCTCCGCAAGACCCCGATCGCGGCAACGCTAGAACAAATCCCGCGTTTCAAGCTCACAAACCGCGCCTACTACTTGATGGAAGGTCCCGTCACGGCGATCGACGGACTTCGCTACCCAGGAGATGACGGCTGGCGCAACCCCGACCTCCTCTGGCCCGACGATCACCGGTGGTTCGTCGCAACCGACGTCGACTTCTGGTCGCTCTACGTCGGAGGTGACAACGATCTCGTCGCCGAACTCGCGAACAGCGTCCGGACTTACAGCCAGCCGATAGGACTCAACAGCCGACTCGAGATCGAGAACTGAGCGAATACCACGTGAGCCCACGGTCTACCGTCGCCGATCGAAGTCAACGCGGTCCGTCTGGGACCAACTCCTCAACCGCATCGCTGCCACCATGCGCATTCGTGGCGCCTGCGTGGGCAACACCCGCCGCTGACGAAATCTTGGAGCAATCGTTGGAGCAAAACTCTGGGGCATCGCAGCGCATCGCACGGATTTCCTGGACGATCGGCCGGACTCTGCCCTGCTCAACGGACTGGACGACACCGTGGGGACGGTTCCTTACGGTCTCTTAATCCGCAGGTTCTGGGTTCAAGTCCCAGGGGGCGCACCACATAGGCCCAGGTCAAAGGCTTGTGGTCGCCACTCCAGGGCTCGATTTACGCTTCTCCAACTAGTAGAGGAGCAGTGGTTGGAGCAAAACTCCTGCAGCTGCACTTCCTCTCGTTGTCAGAAGAGGCCTCGGTGTTCGACAGTTTCGGACCACGCACAGGGAAGGCGGTCCCGGAACACGAAACGCGACACGACCGGAGAAGAAATCTCGCCGGCCGTTGGCAGCCGTCACGGTGACCACGGCCGGCCAGCAAGACCGACAAGGTCCGGCGCCCGCCGACTCTCCCACAGGGCCACAACGCTAGAGTTGTGGCGTGCCGATTCCGTCGTTTGATCCCGAGACAGGACAACTACCTCCGGGCGAGCACAACGCATCATGGGACGACGTCCTGGATTGTTTCGGCTGGAACCCGGTCCGACGCCGCCAACTCGACGGCCTTTCCGAAGCGCTCGAACTCCTCGCCGAAGCCGGTTGCCAACGCGTCTGGCTCAACGGCAGCTTCGTCACCGCCAAAGACGAACCAGGCGACTTCGACGCCGTGTGGGACCCAGACGGAGTCGACACAAGCCAACTCGATCCGATCTTCTTCGACCTCGCCAACCAACGCCGGCAACAAAAGCAGCGCTTCGGCGGCGAACTGTTTCCCGACTGGATCGAATCAGGCAGCGGCCTCCGATTCGCCGAGTTCTTCCAACGCGACCGCAACGGCACACCCAAAGGCATCATCGTCATCCACCTCCAAGGACCAACCCAGTGATCACCAACGACGTCCAGTACCGGAACACCAAAACACTCCTCGCCCAGTTCAACCACGCAGCGATCGCGCTCGAAGCCGCACTCGACCAGGCGATCGACAAGAAACTTCATCAACTTCAGATCGATACCGCCCGATCCCAAGCCGACGACCTCGCACACGAAATCAGCGACTACGAACAACTCCGATCAGGCAAGACCACCACGTTCACCGCGAACTCACTCGCCGACATTGCCACCCTGCTCATCCAAGCCCGAATCGCCCGCGGCTGGTCCCAACGACACCTCGCTAAACAACTCGGCATCGCCGAACAACAGATCCAACGCTACGAAGCCAACGGCTACGCCACCACCAGCCTCACCCGCCTCTGCGAAATCGCGGCCGCCCTCAGCCTCCACATCACCGAAACCGCCGAACTCGCCCCCGAACCAACAGCAGCCTGACCCCGAAACCTTGGAGCAATCGTTGGAGCAAAACTCCAGGACACCACAGCGCACCACACGGATTTCCTGGACGATCGCCCGGACTATCCCCTGCTCAACGGACTGCAGGGCACGGTACGGACGGTTCCTTACGGTCTCTTAATCCGCAGGTTCTGGGTTCAAGTCCCAGCGGAACCTGTCAATAGGTGGTTGCCGGAGATCTTCTACGTTGTTTGGATTGACGGTTTGTTGATCCAGGCTTGTTCGGGGGCGTTGGCGGGCCGGGGTGGTTTGGTGAATCGTTCGGGATGTCGGCGGGCGGCGGCCTCGAGGGTGGCTTGGCGGCGTTCGATGATGACGTTGTGGATGCCGTCGTGAAGGTCAGCGGGTCGGAGGTAGCCGATCCCGGAGTGGTAGTGGACCTCGTTGTACCAGGTGAAAACGTGCGGCACCAGGCACGTGCATGGTGGATCGAATCGAAGCGTGCCGGGTAGTCGGGCCGGTATTTCAACGTTTTGAAATGGGCTTCGATGTACGGGTTGTCGTTCGACACTCTCGGCCGGGAATGCGACTTCGCGACACCGAGCTCGTTCATCAGCTCAGCGACGGTGCCAGCGATCATCGGGCCGCCGCGATCGGCGTGGATCGTGAGGGTCTTGGGATCGATCCCGTAACGCTTGCAGGTCTCGCGGATGAGGCGGCGTGAATGCTTCTCGGACTCCGACTCGTGGATGGCCCACCCGACGGTCTTACGGGAGAAGATGTCGAGGATCGTGTACAAGAAGTAGCGGACGCCTTTGGTCGGGCCGCGCAGCGCCGTGATGTCCCACGTCCACACCTGGTTCGGTCCCGACGCTACGAGCCGTGGTGTCGTGTAGTTCTGGTGGACGTGACCGCGGCGGCGTTCGTGTACCAGACCGCGTTCGGCCAGCACCCGATACATCTGACGTTCCGAACACAGATAGGTGCCTTCGTCCAGCAACGTCGTATACACCTGCGCCGGCGCGAGGTCACAGAACCGTTCCTCGCACAACACCGCAACGATCTGCTGCTTCTCCTCATCGGTCAACGTTGCTGGATGCGGGCGCCGTTCACGACGCCCGACCGGCGGTCGTGGCCGGGCCCGACCATCAGCGGCCTGACGGCGGTGACGGTTCGAGCGTTCATTCACCCCGAACGCGGTGCACGCCATCGTGCGCCCCGTCCGCGGTGCCCACTCCTCGACCAGGCCGTCGAGCATCACAATCGTTTCGGTTCGGCGCTCTTGCGGGAGTGCTGCTGCAAGAGCGCCGACACTTTTCCCTGCGCTTCGATCAACTCCTCAGCCGTGGCAAGCTTCGCCTCCAACTCGGCGACACGCTCACGGAGCCGCTGGCTCTCGACACCGGCCGGATCAGTCTTCGGGCCACGCTTACGATCCTTCAACCCTTCCAAACCGGCACGATCACGCTGACCCCGCCAATGCGACACCAACTGCGAATACAGGCCATGCCGGCGCATGATCTCGCCACGCTCAGTCCTCGACCCGGCAGCATCCAACTCGGCCAGGACCTGCGCCTTGAACGCAGCCGGATACGACTTGCCAGCCGGACGAACCTCAGGATCAGGGCGAGACATCACCCCAACAGTAGTAACAGGCATACTTCCTTCTCATCTCTCACCCTACTCACAGTAACTACTCTTCAGCTACCGGCAACCACCATAATGACAGAGAGGGGCCGACATCGACAACGCCTTCGGCAACATGCGCCGAGCCGGCCTCTCCCACAGTCGCATGAACAATGCCCGCGCCGCTCTCTCCGGCGCCTACAAATGGGGGCACCGCCACGGCAAAGTGAACGCCAACCCGACGCGCGGCTTCGAACTGCCCAAAAGCATGAAGGTGCCCAAGAGAACAACCGCCCCCGAGATCGACGAACTCCTGACCCTCCTCGCCGAGGCGTCCAGAACCGATCCCGAGTTCTCACCCGTCCTCACCCTCGCAGCGACCACAGGCATGCGCCGCGGCGAGCTCTCAGGCCTCCGGCGGAACCGCCTCAAACTCGACCGCAACGAACTGCGGGTCGAGCGCTAAACCTCGATCCACCGATCGGGTTCCAGAGGTTGGGTTTGTGGTGGTTCGAGGGTTTGGTGTGGCCGGGTTTTGGTTTCGGCCGGTGTCGGGACGCGTTGAGGCAGGGCGTCGTGGCCGGGTGGGTTGTCAGCGCTGGTGGTTGTCTGCGGCGCGCCTGACCGCTGGTGGCAGTTCAGGCGGGGGCGGGACGGGGACGCAGCGCTCGGAGGGTGTCGAGTGCGGTGGTGAACTGTGTCGCCCAGGGCCAGTTGGTGGGGAGCCGTAGTGTCTTGCGGCCGGCGCGGTTGACGAGTCGGGCGGGGATCGCGAGGAGTCGGGTGCGGATCGTGCGTGCGACGATCAACTGGTCGTCGACGCGGATGTTGCCGAGGATCACGGTCCATCGGATCAGGTTGTGCGCGAGGACCGCGCATTGCAGCCAGACCGAGTTGGCGTGGAAGTTCCCGGACGGAACATGTTCGAGTCCGGCACCTTCTTTGAGGTCGCGGATCGCGAGTTCGACGACGGCGTGGTGGCGGTGGAACTTGTCGACCTCGACCGCCGTGCCGTCGAGATCGGTGAGGAACGCGTGGTGGCGCCAGTCGGGCCACAGCTGTTGTTGCGCGCGCGCCGGTGAGCCGGGTCCGGCGAACCACGAGCCGCCGGGTGACAGCGCGTTTGCCGGTGCCGGTGGTGTAGGTGCAGTCAGCGACCTGGGCTTGCCCGTCGGGGGTGTAGTCGATCTCGGTCCACGCGGTCTGCGGGATCGCGGCGATCGCGGCAGCGATGCCTTTCGTGCCGCAGCGCACGGCCATCGTGTAGCGCACGTTGAGCCGGTTCAACGCGACGATCGTGTCGTTGGACCAGAACCCCGAATCGACGCGGACGGTCAGGTCGCCGTTGGCGCCGGCGCGGCGGACCCGGGCGATGAGTTCGTCGAGGAACCGGACCGCACCGCGTTGGGTGTTCGCTGAACCCTTGCGCATCCGGGCGTGGAGGACCTCGCCGGTGGCGGCGCGGGTCGCGAGCAGCGGGTGGTAGCCGAGCTTGTGGGTGTAGCCGAACGCTGCGCCCGCTTTGGCGTGGCCGTCGACTTCGCAGATCGTCGAGTCGATGTCGATCACCAACGGCTTCACGCCCGGTCCGGCGCCGAGGCGCCCAGGCCCGTTCGAGCGCGTGGCCGATCACGGCTTCCATCTGTCGGCAGTGCCCGAACGTGAACGCCCGCAGGAACGTCCCGATCGTCGACGGGGCCATCACCCGATGCCCCAACACCGCCGCCGGTGGCACCGGCGCGGAGCTTGTCGGTGTGATCGATGTGCGACGCCGACGCGCACATCGTGTGCACCAACGTGAGCACCTTGCGGCCAGGACGGGCGCCACCGACCCGGCCGGCGAGACGGACCGTCGCGTTGATCAACGCTTCCAGGCCGAGGCGTTGCGACAGCGTCGCCACCAGCAACAGCCCGGCATCAGCAACCAGGTTCGGGTCATCGAAGGTCGCGTCGATCCGGTCGAGCGCGTGCGATACTCGCGTCACTGAAAGTGTCTCCTGAGCTGTGGCCGTAGACGAGGTAGAAGACCGTCCATCTTCCCAGCTCAGGAGACCTCTCACGCGGACACGAGCCTCACCTCAAACCCAGCCCCTCGGTGGATCGAGGCTAAATCAGCGAGATCGACGGTGAGATCGAGGACAAGCCCACCAAGACCCACGACACCCGAATCGTCCGCCTCGACCAGGCCACCGTCGACTTCCTCCGCGACCACCTCACCGCCATGGATCAGCGAGCTCAACGGAACGGCGTCACCGTCGCCGACGACGGCTTCGTGTTCAGCCGCGAACCGAACTGTGCCCGACCGATGCGTCCCGAACTGATGACCCGCCGCATGCGACGACTCCGCAAGCAGCTCGGAGCCGGATCGCTCGACTTCGATGCCACGATCCTCGCCATGCGCAAATGGACGAGCACCGAACTCATGGACGCTGGCTTCAACCCTGCAACAGTCAGCGGACGACAGGGACACACCATCCAGGTCATGCTCACCAACTACTCGAGCCGACGAGCCTCAGCCGACCAAGCCGCCGCCGAGCACCTCGGCGCCGTCGTCCATCAAAGCCCGTCAGGTCCGGATTGAACGTGCGACCTTCGGGTTACCGAGATCGACCGGCAGCCGCCTGTCTGGTCGAGTCCCGTGGTCTCCACTGCGGCTGACCCGCCGTTTCGCGCCGCGCCCAGGCCATCCTGTGCGCCGCTGTCGCCCCGAATCCGGCACCGATAGTTAGATCCCGGTACAGATCGCGATGCAGAACGACTTCATTCGTCGAGCCGGTCGGCCACGCGACGTTAGCCCTTCACCAATCGCTGTGGATCACCAGAACGTCGGCGCGGAGCTCGACCAATGCCGCCCCAGCGAGCGCAGACTCGATCGCCTGCAGGTGCCCGGTGAGGACACCCAGCAGATCGCCATTACCGTTGTTCCCACCTACGATCCGTCCTGAAACTGCTCCATCACACAGAGCGAACGACGATCTTCGAGATCGAAGGTGATGAACTGCGGGTCGTCGGCTGCGAGTCGGGAGCCGTCGTGCGAGAACGGGAGTGGTGCGGCGAGTGAGAGACACTTGACCAAATCAGCCGACGATCGCCCAAATGCGATTCCGATTCCATGCAGTAACGCGGGTCAGAGACCGCGTTACTGCATACAATCGTCGCATGTCGCAGGTGGTCGATCAGCTCGCGAGGCGCCAGTTGAGAGTGGGTCGCACGAGCTCATTTGCTCTCGACCGTCCTGATGCCGAGCTCCAACGGCTCTCCGAGGCCGGCATCGTCCTCGCACTGACGAAGGGCTTTCATGCACTGGTGCCCGAAGACCGGCGCGGCGAACGGACCACGTGGCGGCCCACGATCGAGGGCGCAGCGCTCGGGATCGCCGCCGCCCTGCACACACCGGAAGAGGTAGCGCTCATCGGGCCATCGGCAGCTCGCGCCCATCGCTGCTACCCCCGTGCGCTAGGCACCGCGTTTGTCGCAGTTCCCAGCCAACGCCGACCGCGCCAAACCATCCTCGGTCAGATCCGATTCGTCGAACGAGACATCAACAAACTCGACACCGTTCGAATCGAAACCGATCTCGGCCACGGGTGGGCGACCAGCGTGGAACAGACCGCACTCGACCTCTGCCGCGACCGGCCGTCGTGGAACATCACCCAAGAGGCCCGCACCGAAATGATCCGCCGCCTCGCCGACCGGATCGACTGGGACCTCATCGACGAAACCGCAGAGACGACACGCGGGGTCAAGACCCTGCGCAGGCTCCGCTCCACGCTCGGTCGCCCACAACCATGATCGACCGATCCGAAATCGAGTCAATCGCCGGCCGGTTCGGGGCACCCGACAACCAGATCATCCGTGATCACCTCATCAGTCACGTGCTCGCAGCGATCGGCGCCTGGCCCAACCGCGACGGAGTGACGTTCTTCGGCGGCACCGCGCTCTGCCGCACATGGCTGCCCAATCTCCGCCTCTCCGAGGACATCGATCTACTCATCAACTCCCCCACCGACGGCGAGAGCCTTCGCCGACACATCTCCCTGACGCTTCGCCGCGAGTTCCCCAACCTCGTGTGGACCCGTCTCGGCAGCCAACACCAAGTCGAGACATGGACGCTCGCTGCCGAGAAACTCGACGTCAACATTCAGCTCGCCCAATGGCGCCACGGATGGCGGGCGATTCCAACCACCGCCGAAGCCGTCCAGCTCCGCTACTCGGACCTGCCCGACTCCGTCGCCCTCAAGGTGCCGACACCGAGCGGGTTCGCCGCCATGAAGCTCCTCGCCTGGTTCGACCGGCACGCCCCTCGCGACCTCTACGATCTCGCCGCGTTGGCCGACGCCGGCCACATCGACCGTGGCGCGGTCGACCTCGTCCGCTCCCTCGCCGGATATCGGCCGACGTCCGCCTTGGAGCGCTCTGTCCCCCGCTCGGTCGAATCCTCCTGGCACGCCGAACTCGGACACCAAGCCTCAAATCTCTCATCGCCCGACGACTGCCTCGGCCGAGTCCGCCACGCACTCGAGCAACTCGACGATTGACAGAACCTTGGAGCAATCGTTGGAGCAAAACTCCAGGACATCACAGCGCATCGCACGGATTTCCTGGACGGTCCGCCGGACTATCCCCTGCTCAACGGACTGACGGCACCACACGGACGGTTCCTTACGGTCTCTTAATCCGCAGGTTCTGGGTTCAAGTCCCAGGGGGCGCACCACATAAGCCCAGGTCAGCGGCTCAAGGCGGCCTGTTTTGGCGCATCGGCGGGGCACCGACTTCACACCCTTGGAGCAATAGACCGCCCGATAGACCGGTCAATAGACTGCTGTCGGTGTTACCAGCGAGCCGATCCGCGGCGATGCCCACGGGGCCGACAGGCCCAACGCTGAGCGGGCAGGAGCCGACCGGCTGAAGCCGGGCGAAGGGTGGGGGCTTCAACAACTGAAACACCCGCCCCGACCAGTCGTCGTCGCACCCGAGGCCAAACGTCCTGGACTCGACCGATGCCCCGGCGGCCCCCGTCGAGCAAGGCGGCAGAGGCCTGAGTGAACATCGACCACGGCCTCAACCACAGCCCGCGGAGTGCAGGCACACTAGATCCTTGCGGTGAGGACCGGTCGCTTTCAGCTGACCTCATCCGCGACGACGGCAGCAGCGACCTCTGGACCTCCGATCGGCGGCACCTCCCAAACCACCTGAAACCCGAGACGTGGGTGGAACGCTCGGGAGACGGCGAAGTCCGAGCAGTTGACGTTTTCGTGGACGAACCCGACGAGGCGCATGCGTCAGCCTCGCGTCTGCACGTCCCACGAGGTTTCCGCGGCCCCCCCCGCCTCCATGCACGGCGGCGCGGCCGCGGGCATGGTGGCATGCCTCGGCGACGCCCACCTGTCGGGTCCGACGGCCCGCTTCAACGTGCGGCTGCACGCGCCCCCACCGCTCGACACCGACCTGCCCTACGTCATCGACGTCGACGACGGCGGCCGGCGGATGAACTTCCGCGTCGGCGAGGGGGACGCGACGGTCACTGTCCGGCTGGGCGGCCACCGTGTGCGACGAGCCCGTCGTCCCCACCGACATCGTCGCCGACTTGGCCGCCAACGCCGTGCTCGGGACGGTCGAGCAGACCCGGTTCGCCGCGCACCTAGAACCCGAGGACGAGGAGTTCTCGGAGTGTTTCGGTTGCGGATCGACGAACGAGATGGGCCTACACCTCAAGACCCGACCCATCAACGATCGCCAGGGTTGGATCGACTGGATGCCACACGACCGCTGGGCCGACGGCCACCTGCTGGCAACGTTGCCGGCGATCGCCGCGCTGGATTGCACCTCGGCGATGCCGCTGAGACACCTCGGAGTTACGACGCAGGACGAGACCACGCTCCTCGGCACCTACGACGGACAGATCCACCACCGACCGAAGGCCCGGGTCGATGGTTCCTATCGCATCGTCACGTCCCCCCGCCGACGTGAAGGACGCAAGATCTACGCCGACATCGGGCTGTTCGACTCCGACGGTGAGGTCTACATCACCGGATGCGCCACCTGGATCGTGTTGGCGCATTGACCGCGCCCACAAACACGCAGAGGGCGCTACCCGTCCGATCGGGGCACCCAACGCCGAGCCGCCTCGGCCGCGAGCGCGGCCTTGTCGATCTTGGCGGTGCCGGCGAGGGGAATCTCGTCGACGAACCAGACGGCGCGGGGATGTTGATACGCCGGCCCATTGGCCAACGCCCACTCCTTGATCTCCTCTACCACTCCCCGAGTATCGGCGGTTGGCTCGGCAAGGACGACGAACGCCACGGGCAGCGATCCCTTGAGGTCGTCGGCCACCGCGACCACCGCCGCCTGGTGAACCATCGGGCACCGTTCGAGCATCTGCTCGACATCGCCCGGGTAGACGTTCTCGCCGGCACAGGAGAACATGTCGTCCACCCGGCCCACGAAGTAATGCCAACCGAGCTCGTCCACTTCCATGACATCGCCGGTGTGGTACCAGCCGTCGGTGAGACGCTCGGCCGTCACGTCCGGCAGCTGGTGGTAGCCGACCATCATGCCCGGGCTCCTGACCCACAGCTCGCCCTGGCGACGGCCGGTCTCGGGATCGGGCGACGCGTCGGTGCCGGACTGGGGGTCGACCAGCCGCGTCTCGATCGCGGCCAGTGGGTAGTCCGACCGCGATGTCGGGTCGGGGTGCTCCCTCGGGGTGGCCACCGAAGACGGCGACGACCTCGGTCGTGCCGTACCCGTTGGTGATGACTGCGTCGGGGAAGAGGCCGCGGGCCTGGTCGAACAGCGCCTGGGTCATCGGAGCCGAGCCGATCGAGAGCCGCCGCACGGACGACCGATCGAACTGGCCGAGCAGGTCGCGGCGACCGAACATCAACGCGAACATCGTGGGCACGCCGGTCATGGCCGTGACCCGGTGGAGGTCGATGGCCCGAAGGTAGTGCTCGGCGTCGAAGCGGCGGAGCAACACGACGCTGCCACCCAGACACAGCGCCATCTTCAGCTGCATCTGCGCGTTCTTGTGGTACATCGGCGCCGAGACGAGCAACCGCTCGTCGGGGTCCATGGGCATGACCCCGCCGAGGTACTGATCGATGCTGAAGAGCTGACCGCCGTGGGACAACAGCACGCCCTTGGGTCGACCGGTCGACCCTGAGGTGTACATCTGGACCGCGATGTCATCGGATGCGACTGCCGCGACCTCGGCCTCCGCTACCTCGCCGTCGCGCCGCGTTGCCGACGAAGTCGGACCAGGCCGCGGAGCCGAACTGGATCGAGGGAACGCCCGACCGGCAGGCGACCGGCGTTCGCGTCGTCGTGGATGACCAGGGCCATCGCCGCATCCTCGGCGACGAACGTCAAGTTGTCGCTCGGCTGGCGCGTGTTGAGAGGTACCGACACCATGCCGACCCGGGGTATGGCGAGGTAGGTGGCCGCGTAGTCGACGGAGTTGTCGGCCAGGATGCCGACCCTGACTTCCGGGGGCCAGACCGGCGCCGACGAGCGCGGCGGCGACAGCGGCCGATCGGGCCTCGAACTGTGCGTAGGTGACCGGCGTCGGGTCATCGACCCGGCCATGGGTCACGTCGAGGAACGCGATCCGGTCGGTCCCCACCCACGGCAGATGAATCGCTCCGAGGTTGCCCAGTCCCGCGCCGGCCGGCGGAACGGGTGTCCCGTACCCGCCCGAGGTCACGGTGCCAGGACGATCTTGCCGAAGAACGCACGGTCCTCGAGCAGGCGCATGGCTTCGGCGCCCTCGCCGAGCGGCAGCACCTTGTCGACGACCGGCCTCAGCCGGCCGTCGGCGACCATGGCCAGCAGCGAAGCGAGGTCGTCCCGCTTCCAACCGTTCGACCCCCGGATGTCCATCTCGGCCGTCCAGATGAAGCGGATGTCGGTGGCCGGATCGAACCCTGCGGTTGCCCCGCACGTGAGCAGACGACCGCCCATCTTCACCATCCGGAGCGTCGGCACCCAGGTGTCGCCACCGGTGAAGTTCACCACGACGTCCCAACCGCCGCCCGAGAAGAGTGAACCCGTCCGCTGGCGGGTGAACGCGGCGATGTCGGTCGTCGAGTAGTCGACGGTCTCATCGGCGCCCAACGCCTCGAGCGCGGCGCACTTCTCGGCCGAGCCGGCGGCGGCGATCACATGGGCTCCGGCCTGTTTGGCCAGGAGGACGCAGCAGGTACCGACGCCACCCGACGCGCCCAACACGAACACCGTCTCACCGGCTTTCACCCCACCCCGGGTGAACATCATCCGGTGGGCGGTCCCGTAGGCGACCGGGAGGCACGAGGCGTCGACGGCGGACACCTCGTCGGGCAGAGCGATCAACTGTCGAGCATCGACGATCACGTACTCGGCGTAGGCACCCCACCTGGTGTCGCCGATCATCTGGATCCGACCATCATCGGTCCACTGCACCGGGTCGACGAGCACCCGGTCGCCGTGACTCCATCCTTCGACTCCGGCCCCGACGGTGTCGACCCTCCCGGCCGCATCGCAGCCCGGGATCATGGGCAGTGGGGTCTTGATGCCGGGCATTCCTCGGCGGGTGAAGACGTCGTGGTAGTTGAGCGAGCAGGCCTCGACCGCGACCCTGACCTCTCCTGCTCCCGGTTCGGGCGTTGCCACCTCGCCGAACTTCAGGACTTCCAACCCGCCGTGCTCGTCAAAGGTGACCGCTTTCATGACCGCGGACTGTAGCTCTCCCCGTCGGGCTCCTCGCTACCCGGACGAGGGCCGGCCATCGATGCCACACGGGCAACGGCCCCGTCATACCAGTCCTCGAACGACATCGCATGCGCCGCGGCGACACCCGCAATCGCGTCCGGCCCGACGGGGTGATGCAGATCGGGTCGGCGTTGGCCGGCGATGGCAACGATCTCGTCGGCGACCGTGGATGCCGTCACTGCGTGCGACGCCCGGCCCTCGAGGAAGAATCTCCGCACCCACGCCTCATCCTCGGCGTACGGCGATGCTGGTGGGGCTTCGCTGTATCCACCGCGGTCGAAGATGTTGGTTGCGACAAAGCCGGGTTCGACCAGAACGACGCGGACACCGAACGGTTCGAGTTCCCACACCAAGGCCTCGCTCAGCGACCGCAGCGCGTGTTTCGACCCTTGATAGAAGGCGTGGAAGCCCCGGGTCGGGGTCCGACCACCGACGGTCGACACGTTGATGATCAAACCGGATCGGCGCGCCCGCATGGCCGGCAGGGTGGCCCGCACCACCCGCAACGCGCCCCAGTAATTCGTCTCGAACACCAGACGGGCCGAATCCGTGTCGATCGTCTCGACTGGACCAGACAGCGAGATGCCTGCGTTGTTGATGACGATGTCGAAAGGCTCGCGGCCGGTCAATGCCGCCGCCACCGAGGCATCATCACAGACATCGAGGGCGACGCACTCGGCCCCCTCGATGGCCCCCGACCGGGCGGGATCGCGCATCCCTGCGACCACCGAGTCTCCCGCTCGCACGAAGGCCTCTGCCGTCGCCCGACCGATCCCACTCCCCGCTCCTGTGATCAACACTCGACGCATTCCCGGACCCTACGCCAGCTTCGAGGCCGCCGCGCTCCTGGAGGGGCTGTGCCGGCGGATCGCTCGGCTGGCTTCGTGGTGTGTCGTTCCAGGAACTGAGGGGCATCGAGATCACCGATCGCCCAGCCCCGAGCTGAGCGCCTACGCGGGCTCGCTCACCAGGGGTTCGAAGTTCCTGGCGCGTAGTACTCCGGCCGTGCGTAGCTCTCGCCGCGGTTGTCGACAGGGCAGACGTTCACATGGAGGATCAGCCGCCGAAGCGGCGAAATGTTCACCGACGAGCCGTGGGCCACGGTCATCTCCATCAACAGGGATAGAGCCGGCACCGCCGGTGATGGCTTCGAGGCCGTAGCGCTGCACCAGGTCCACCATCGTCTCGGGGATGATCCTGGGCCGAGGCACGCCGGGGATCGGACTATCGTCCGGCCGATGAGTACCGACTCGGCGTTCCGCAGGTTCGTCTCCTACATCGACAAGTCCCGCGAGTACTACGCGGCCCACGGCTACGACCGGCCCTACCGCTGGGCATCGCCGGCCGATCTTCCGGCGTTTGCGACACTCGCCGGTCCGCTGTCGACCCAGCGGATCGGCATCGTCACCACGGCCTTTCCTGTTCCTGCCGAGGGCGAAACCGCATCGCCCGAAATGCCCTATGCCCAGGCGACAGAGCCGATTCCTGACACACGCTTCAGCGCGGACGACAACCGTGACAAGAATGCCGCTGAGGTCAATGAGCGCGAATCCTTTCTCCCGCTCGTGAGGATGCGTGAACTCGTCGACGCCGGCCGGGTGGGAAGCCTCTCGGCCCGCTTCTACGGCGTGCCGTTCGACTACTCGCAACGACGCACGACCGACCAGGACGCGCCGGCCATCCTCGAGTACCTGCGAGCCGATCAGGTCGATGTCGCGGTCGTGATCCCACACTGTCCTGTCTGCCACCAGAGCGCTGCACTGGTCGCGAGACATCTGGAAGCGAACGGCATCCCGACGGTCGTGATCGGTTCAGCCCGCGACATCGTCGAAGAGATCGGCGTGAGCCGCTTCCTGTTCGTCGACGTTCCCCTCGGCTATCCGTGTGGTCGACCGGGCGACGTGGAACAACAGCGAAGTATCTGCCGCCAGGCGCTCGACTTGCTGGAGCGCGCCGGAGCGCCTCGTACGACGGTGCACGCGGACGCCGAGTGGGGTGATGATGGCTGGCGTGCTGAATACATGCGGGTCGACGAAACTACCCGGGAGGGGCTTGCGGCCGCCGGCGCGCGCCGTCGCGACCAGCAGCAGCGAGCCCAAGCCGAAGGCCGAGCCCGAAACACCTAGGAGTGGCGAGTGCAACCCCGAGAGCGTTCCGTTCCCAACTCGCCCTGAGGCGGTCATTGTCAAGACTTGGGCGAGGTGCCAGATGCTCGACCGCTTGGGCCGGGCTCGCTCACGCCGTGGTCGGCAGCCCGGGGCCGATCATCTCCCAACCCCAACGCACCAGATCGTGGTGGGCATCGACTGCCCAGGTGCGGCCAATCGCTTCGACACGGGTGTCTGGGTCGGTCGCGTTCCAGCAGGCGAAGCAGCCGTCGATCACCCCCTGCACGTCCGTCGTCTCGGTGGTGTCCGTGGTGTGTGTGGTGTTGGTCACAACGTCATGATCGGGTCACAGCGGGTCGAGAGCCATGGCCCGATGGGTCAAACGACCGCGGCCCACCGAGCCAGCCGATGGTCTGACGGCGCGTAGGCGGGCCGACCGAGAGCCGAACGTTTGGCGGACGATCATTTTGTCGATCCCACTTCGTCTCGGAGCTGACCACCAAACGGCGCTAGCGTCGGCCAGATGTGTGCAGCTGCGTCCGATACGTCCACGACACCCCTCGGGGTCACCTTCGGAAGCCTCGGTGTTCTGGGCCCCAGAGCCATACTCGATGTCGCGCAGACGGCATCGGCCCAGGGTTACCGGTCGATATGGACCGTCGAGGCGACGGGCACTGACGCATTCACGTTGCTCGGCGCTGCGTCGTCGGTGGCGCCCGATCTCGATCTGGCGACTGGCATCATCCCGATTCAGATCAGGAATCCGACCGTCACAGCAATGACTGCGTCCACGCTCCAAGCCCTCAGTCCAGACGCGACGGTTTGGCTGGGGCTGGGCGTCTCCGCCCCCGGGATCCTGCGCCAGCACGGCGAGACCCCGTCGGACCGGCCGATCGCGATGATGCGTGAGTACGTGGCGCTCGTGCGCGAATGCCTGTCCGGCGAATCGGTGACCTTCGAGGGTGACTTCTGGTCGGTGCACAAGTTCCGTCTTGGCATGCGGATCGGCGACCGAGTGCCCAAGATCGTCCTCGCGGCTCTGAACCCCCAGATGCTCCGTCTCGCCGGCGAGATCGCCGACGGTGTGCTGTTGAACTATCTGCCTTCGACCCACGTCCGACCATCGATCGACGCGGTGCGTTCAGGGGGCGACGCGACGATCTTCGCCTACGTCCACGCTGCGGTCGGTGACCTCGAGCGACACGCCCAATCCGCTCGGAAGGACCTGTTCAACTACGCCATGGCCGATGGCTACGCCAAGATGTTCGCGGCCGCAGGCTTCGAGGACGAGGTCACCGAGCTCCGAGCTCGCCAGGCGGACAAGGACCGAGACGGCGCACTGGCCGCGATCTCCGAGCGGATGATCCAAGCCATCGACTTCATCGGCTCGTCCGATGAGGTGACCGATTTCGTCGCCGGATATGTCGACGCAGGAATCGACCATCCGGTGCTCATGCCACTGCCTTGGGGCGATGACCGACGTGCGGTGACCGAATCGACAATGGCCGCAGCCATCAGAGCCGTTCGAGCGTAGACCCGGCGCGGTTGCCGCCGTCGCCGAAGGTGAGCACGCAGGCAGCCACGGTGGCCGCTGCCGGTAGCTCGGCGGCCGGAGCCAGGTCCCGGTCACGCACCACAGTGGCCAGATCGTCGTCGACCCAGGACGGGCCGGTGATGAATCCCCGCTCTTCGTCGCTCCGCCGTCTTCTTCGACCTTCATGCCCTCTTCCGCTCCATCGACGCCGAACGAGAACGACAGCAACTGAGCTGGACAGCACTCTCACGCCACCTCGGCGTGTCCGCATCCGTCGGACGAAGCCGCACCACCATCCAACGACTCGCGCAAGCAGCAAAGAACTCGAACCAGGCCATCGCATCGCTTAAGCGCTATTCACGGGCAATGGCGCGGTCTCATTGACCGCGTGTCAGTGTCGTCATCGGAGCCAGTGGGCGCAAGACGTGGCGCTGCCGACTCCGACCAGGGCTCGGGCAGTACAACACGAGCGGCGATCCGGCGCCGATCATCACACCGTGAGCGGATTCGCTTCGTCGGCAGCCCATTCCTGAAGGCTGGCGGTGTACACGGCGACGTCGGTGAACCCGAGCCGGGTCATCACGAAGGCGTCAGCTGACGCAGCGATACCGCCGCCGCAGTACGTGATGGTCCTGGCCGAGCGATTGCCGTCGAACATGGCCGACAGTTGGCCCTCGGAACGAAAGTGGCCATCGCCATCGAGGAGGTTCATTGCCGGACTGTTGGAGGCGCCGGGGATGTGCCCTGGGCGGCCGTATCCGTTCTGCTCTCCGCGGTATTGCGCCTCGCCCAATGCATCGATCAGGCACACCGCACCGTCGTCGATGGCGGCCAAGACCTCATCGCGATCGGCAATCAGGCTCGGGCGGGGCGACGGGGTCAGCGTGCCCGGAGCCGGCGGTGCCGATCGTTCGTCGGACGTTGGGCGACCTTCTGCTTCCCACGCCTTCTGGCCGCCGTCGAGTAGGGCCGCGTTGTCGAAGCCGATCCATCGGAGCATCCACCACACCCTGGCGGCCCACATCATGCGGTTGTTGTCGTACAGAACGACTCGGGAGGCGTCGCTCACGCCAAGGCGACTCATGGCGGTAGCGAACTGTTCGGGTGTCGGGACGGCAAACCTCCACGGACTGTCTCGATCGCACAGGTCTCCGGTCAGATCGGCAAAGCGGGCACCGGGCAGGTGACGGTCGTCGAACTGGCTGTCGCCACTCACGGCCCTGAAGCCACCCTCGACTGGCTCGAGGAAAACGGTGCAATCCAACAGCACGAGGTCCTCCGCGCCAAGCTGGTCGGCCAGCCAGGAGGTGGAGACGAGTGAGTCGATCGGAGTTTCGGTCATGCCCCTACCGTAGTCAGCCGGTCAATCGGCCCGATCCACGACGGCGGCGATGACCGCGATCTTGGGCTCGCGGGCTGCTCGGAGGGGTAGGAGACCGGCGAGGGCGCACACACCGCCAACGGCGAAGGCGACTCGTTCGCTCGTCAGCCCAACGACCAGACCAATGACAACCGCCCCCGCCGCAAAGGCCAGATCGAAGAACATCGAGAGGCTGGCAACCACGAAGGCCCGATCGTTCGGGTCGGCCCGGTTGACGACCAACGCCAACAACGACGGGAAGTTCATCGACATTCCGGCCGAGAACACCACAACCCCGGCATACAACCCGAAAGCGCTGGGCACGGCGGCCACGACGAACATCCCGAGTCCTATGGCGACGAGCGACCAGGCTGAAACAGAGAGCGGCCCGAATCGGTCGGGAACCTTGGCGGCGAAGAGCCGAGCGAGAATCACCAGGACGGCGTAGGTGGTGAACACCCATCCGGCACTTTTCATGCCGATCGAATCGGCGTAGACCGATGCGAACGACACGAAACCGGCGTAGCCGAACAGCGCGCCGGTCAATGCAAGGCCGGGAGCAATCGCTGCCGGATGAATCCATCCGGCCTGAACGCTTGCGCCGGCCGCCCTTGTCGATGGTGTCGCAAGACCAAGCACGGCTCCAACCGCTACCGTCGCCGCTGCCACGGTCCAAACTCGGGCGTAGTCCGAACCGTCGAAGAGCCACTCGCCGATTGGCGGCCCGGCCGCAACACCGCCGTAGACCGCAAGGGAGAAATAGTTGGCCGCCTCGCCCCGACGCTCGTCGGTTGCCATGTCCTGTATCGCCGTGGCCAAGCCCACGAACGCGAACGCCTCTCCCACGCCGAACAACAGACGCAGCCCGACCACGGCAACCAAGGAGTCGGCCGCCAAATAGCCAAGTAAGGAAACGGCAACGATTGCCATGCCACCGACAACGAGCACGCGCCGTCCGAAGCGGTCGCCCAACCGGCCCGCGATCGGGCGCAACAGAGCGGCCGTGATGCCGAACGATCCGACCGCCAGCCCCACAGAGACTCCGGTGCCACCCAGTTCCTCCTCGACGAATCGAGGGAGTACCGGATAGAGCAACGTCCAACCACAGAAGTAGGCGAGGCCGGAGAGGGTGATGACGACGAACCGCCAGGTAAGCAGACGAGTGGCGGGTTCCGGCATTGGGCGACAGTATCGGCAGCAGCGCCACAGCTGAGAATGAGCAACACGAGGAGTAGGACCATGAACGGATTTGTGGGCAAGGTCGTCGTCATCACGGGTGCCGGCGGTGGCATCGGCCGAGCCGCGGCGGTGCGATTCGCCAGCGAAGGCGCCTCGGTCGTGGCCGTCGACCGCGACGAGGCAAGCCTCACCGAGACCGTCGCCGCCGTCTCTGCCGTGGGCGGCCGGATTCACACGGTTGCTGGCGACGTCACCAGTTCCACCGATGTGCAGGCCCACGTTCAGGCCGCGGTCGATGCTTTCGGTGGAGTCGACGTTCTCTTCAACAACGCGGGCATCGAGGGTGTCGTCAGTTCACTCGAGACCTGCCCAGAAGACGACTTCGATCAAGTGATCGCCGTCAATGTCAAAGGTGTCTGGCTGGGCATGAAGCACACCGCCGACGCCATGCGCCAACGGGGCGGTGGCGTCATCATCAACACCGCGTCGGTCGCCGGCCTTCGGGGCACACCGGGGCTCATCGCCTACGGCGCCAGCAAACACGCGGTCGTTGGCATGACCAAGAGCGCGGCGGGTGGAACTGGCACCCGCTGGGATTCGGGTGAATGCCGTGTGCCCCGCCCCGATCGAGACTCGCATGATGCGCTCGATCGAATCGGGAGCAGCACCCGATGACCCGGAGGCGTTCAAGAAACACGCGACCGGGCGTATTCCGCTTAGCAGGCATCGATTTCGATGCCGCACAGGAGAGCATGAAGCTGTTCGCAGCCGAGATCCTCCCCGAACTCAAGAGCTGGGACATGGAACCGGCGACCGTGAGCTAGTGGCGGGAGCCGTACGTCGGGAACTGGCCGGTGTTGGCCGTCACACCACCATCGACGGGGAGGGCGACGCCCGTGATGAACGACGCGTCGGGGGACAAGAGGAACGACACCGCGGCGGCCAGTTCCGAGGCTTCACCCCACCGGGCCATGGGCACCACTCGGCGCATGTTCTCGGCCGACTCCTCGCGGTCCCGCATGGCCTGGGTCATCCCGGTTTTGGTCGGCCCCGGGCACACCGCGTTGACACGAATGCCTTCGTGGGCCACATCGAGCGCCGCGGCCTTCGCCATGTTGATGACCGCAGCCTTGCTGGCGTTGTAGGTCCACCCGCCCGGGTCGGCACCGATGCCAGAGGTCGAGCCGGTGACGACGATGGCGCCGCCATCCACCTCGCGGAGACGGGGCAGCGCAGCCTTCATGCCAAGGGCAACCGCCCGCACGTTGACGGCCATCACCTTGTCGAACATCGCCATCGAGGCCCGGTCGATCGTGCCCCCTCCGGGCACGCCGGCGTTGAGGAACACCCCGTGGAGTGCGCCGAAGTGCTCGATGGCGGCGTCGACCATGGCTTCGTTGGTGTCCTCGGCAGTCACGTCGCCGGCCACCGCGACCACCCGGTCGATGGACCGGGTCCACTCGAGACCCTCGTCGGTCAGGTCCACCGCCACCACCGAGGCCCCGTCGTCGATCAGACGCTCGACCGCGGCCCGCCCGATACCCGAGGCCGCACCTGTGACCGCATATACCCTGCCGGCGTTACTGGACATCGTTCCTCCTGAGATCGGCCGCCACCAGTGCCGCCACCTCGGAGGGCTGGTCCCAGTCGACCAGATGTCCTGCGTCGGCGATGGTGTGGGTGGCGACCACGTTGGGCAGGGCCGAGGCCCAGCGGTCGAGGTAGCTGATCGGGGCGATCTGGTCGTCGGCGCCCCATACCAGCGTCACCGGGGTGGTGATCCGATGGATCCGCTCACTCAGTCCGTGGTCCGGGATGGGCCACACGAGCGACGCAGCCGAGGTGCGGGTTTGGTAACGGGCGACCCCGTACTCGATGAGGTCGTGGCCGGCGAGACCGTCGGGGTCGTCGAAGAAGATGGCGGTGGCCGTCGGGTCCTTGGTCAGCAGTCGGCGCTGCACCGACAGCGTCGTGGCGTAGGCGTCGACGACGGGATCGGCATCGTCCCAGAGTCCGAGCGGAGCCAGCAGAATCAGCTGGCTGAACGCCTCGGGTCGAACGGCCGCCAGCTCCAGGGCCACCATGGCACCCACCGACGACGCGACGAGCGGACCACCGGTCAGCCCGGTGGCGTCGAGAATGGACGACAGGTGGAACACCCAGTCGTGGACATTGCGGGTGAGCGTGCTGGGCTCCGAACCGGAGAAGCCCGGCAGGCAGGGCGCGGTGATGGCCAATGAGGCGGTCCCCGCGGCTCCCAGTAGGGGCGAGCCCGGTGGGGTACCGACCATGCCGTGCAGATAGCCAACGGCGGTGCCCGAACCGGCGAAGTGGACAACGACCTGGCTGCCGCCGACGTCGATCCGCGACGAGGTGGAGGTCGTCAGGTCGACCGCGGTCACGCCGACCGTCCTGTGGCTGCGGTCATCGTCGACTCCGACCGGTCGGGCAGCTGACGATCCTCGGCCGCCATCGGCTTGGGCCACCATTTGTCTTCCCATTCGTCCTCGAACAGGTTCCGCAGCTCGGGTAGGACCTTCTGGCCGATCAGCTTGGTGTTGTACTTGACCAGATCCTTCGACATGTTGCCGAAGTGGGCCAGGGCCATCAGATGACCGACGTTCATGTTGGTGCACAGCTCGTGGATCTGCTCGGTCACCTGCGTCGGGTCACCGAGGATGACGTAACCCTTCTCGACCATCTGCTCGAACGTCAGCTGGTTCGGTCCGGCACTCAACGGACCCTTGGGCTTGGCTGGATTCTCGCCGGCTGCGTCCCGGTTGGCTGCACTGGCTTCAGCCCGAGCCGTCGCTTCCCGAGCGGCCCGCTCGACCATGCCCTCCACGCCGGAACGGACCGTGTTCGGGGTCTTGTACCCGGGAGGATCGGCGAATCCGGCGTAGACGTGCAGGCAGGTGTTGAAGAAGTACTCGGCCGGCTCGCGATACAGCTCCCAGGCCTCGGCCTCGGTGTCGGCACAGGCGATGAACTGGGCGAAGCCCCCCTGGAACGGGTTCGGTTCCTTGCCGAGGTCTTTCACCCGGTCCCAGAACCCGTTCATCGTCTGCAGACCGGCCTTGTACCCGAAGTAGGACAGGTAGCAGTAGACCAGGTCGTTCTCGGCGCACCAATCCCAGGTGTCGACGCTGCCGCCTCCGGGAATCCAGATGGGCGGGTGGGGCTGTTGCACCGGGCGGGGCCACACGTTCACGTAGCGGAGCTTGTTGTACTTTCCGTTGAAGCTGAAGACTTCGTCGCTGGTCCATGCCTTGGTGATCAGGTCGACACCTTCGTGATAGCGCTCCCGCACGGTCGACGGGTTCTGCCCGTAGGCGTAGATGGTGTCCATCGGCGACCCGACCGGGAAGCCGGCCACCATGCGTCCACCGGTGATGTTGTCGAGCATGGCCAGTTCCTCGGCCACCCGCAGCGGCGGGTTGTAGAGGGCGACCGAGTCGCCAAGCACGATGATGGTGGCATCGGGACATGAACGGCTGAGCGCGGCCGCGATGATGTTGGGACTTGGCATCAGGCCGTAGCCGTTGGAGTGGTGTTCGTTGATGCCCACGGCGTCGAACCCGACCGATGCGGCGTATTCGAGCTGGTCGATGTAGTCGTTGTAGGCCCGGTGACCGACGGCGGGATCGAAGAGTTTGGGATCGATGTCGACCCAGACCGATCGGTGGGTCTGCGGGAAATCGTCCGGCAGCTCGGGGTAGGGCATGAGGTGGAAGAAGGCCGTCTTCATGGTCGCTGAGCGTAGTTCAGACCGACGACCTCCACGATGGCTCGAGGGTGAGGGCAGGTGTCAGGGCAGGTAGGGCATCGATGGCGGGCCGAGCTGACTCGCCAGGATCTTCTGGGCCTCGATCACGAACTCGGCCAGCATGGGCCGGGTCTCCGCAGGGTCGATGATGTCCTGGCCGGTCGCCTCGGCCGTCCGGCACGGCGAGCCGAGCGCGTTGAGCCGGTCCTCGATCTCCTGCAGCTTCGCCGCCGGATCGTCGGCCGATTCGATCTCGCATGTAGGCCGCAGTTGCGCCGCCGGCGATGTGCATCGAACCCCAGCGTGATGACGGCCAGCAGACCCGGCGGAACATTCCGGTCGGCCGATGGTGGCACTGGCCGGCTACGCCGTAGACCCGACGCAGCACCACGGAAATCCAAGGCATCTCGGTCATGCAGGTCGTAGCGACGAGCCGGGCCCCGCTCGCTCGATCCCCTGCTTCTCCGAGTCGATTCCCACCAGGAAGCCGGGTTGGTCGACGAGGGAGATCAGCGGCAGGTGAAAGGTGTCGCACAACTGCATGAGGCGCGAGGCCTTGGCCCCAGCTGCGACATCGGTCGCACCGCCGTAGAACGTCGGATTGTTGGTCATGACCCCGACGGGGTACCCACCGATGCGGGCCAGCCCGGTGATCCGAGCCCGACCGAAGTCGGGACATTAGGGGGAACCGGTTCGCGGCTCGAACCGTTCAGAGCCGCTAGCGTCGCACCCATGCCGCTGAACCTTCAGGTCGGAGACCGTTTTCCCGACGTCACCCTGCCCAACGATCGGGGACAACGTGTCTCGATCAGCGACGTGGCCAAGGGCCAGCCGCTGTTCCTGGCTTTCTTCCGTGGGCCGTGGTGACCCAAGTGACAGCTTCAGCTGCGAGAACTGGTCGAGTTCTCAGAAGCCACCAAGGTCTCCTACCAACAGGTCGCGGCCATCTCCGTGGATCCACCGCGGGTCCTCGAGGCCTTCAAGGCCGGGCTCGGAGCCACGTTCCCGTTCCTCAGTGACGAGGACCGGTCACTGACCGATCTTCTCGGGATCAGCGAGAGCACCGATCCCACCCATGGACCGCTGCCGGTGCCGTTCACCTTCGGTCTGCTGCCCGATCTCACGATCAGCCACATCTTCAACGGCTGGTACTTCGTCGGGCGACCAACGCTCGAGGAGCTCCGCCAGGCCGCCCGCGAGATGATGGACCGCTCGGTACCCGACCTCGACTTCCGAGGCGACTGAGCACATCCGGCGGACCGCGCCGTTGGCGGGAATCTGCGTGCTACTCGCCCTTGCGCACGATGCGAAACACCGGGATGACCCGGGGCACAGCCTTCTCGGCGTAGCGATTGAAGATCGGCAGTTCCGCGGCCTGCGCGGCGTAGAGCCGGTCACGCTCCTCGCCCTCGGTCAGGACGACGGTCGCCTCGTAGCTTTCGGTGCCGACCTCGATGGTCACGTCCGGGTTGGCCACCAGATTGTGATACCAGTTCGGGTTGTTGGGTGCACCCCCCATCGAAGCGATGATCACGAGGTCGTCGCCGTCGGTGGTGTAAGCCAGCGGCGAGCACAGCTCGCGGCCCGACTTGGCGCCCTTCATGGTCACCAGGACGATGGGTGTCCCTTCGAACGGAGGACCGCACTGGCCACCGCTCGCCCGGAACTCGGCGATGGCCTTCTCGTTCATGGACAGGAAATCGATCGGCATGGCTGCCCCCTTCGCACCACGGGTACACGGAACCAGGAGTGTACGGTGGCGACTCCCGTCTGCCTGACCCACCGCGAGCGGTTCAGCCGGCGTCGAGTTCGCGCGCTTCGGTCCCGAGGCCAATCGTCTAGGTTGCCGACATGGAGAACCTTTCGGGAAAGACGGCGGTAGTCACCGGTGGAGCCTCGGGTATGGGTCGGGCCATGGCCTTGCGCTTTGCCCGAGCCGGCATGAACGTCGTGATCGGCGATGTGGACGACGCTCGTACCGATGTGGTCGTCGCCGAGGCGCGAGGCCATGGCGTTCAGGCACTGGGCGTCCATACCGACGTCTCGGACGAGAGCGCCAACTTCGCTCTCAACGCGGCGGCCTGCGACGCGTTCGGCCAAGTCAACGTGGTGTGCCTGAATGCCGGGGTGACCGGGTCTGCGGGACGCTCGTGGACCTTGACCGCGAAGGACTGGAACTGGAGCCTCGGGATTCTCCTGGACGGAGTCGTCCACGGAGTGCGGGCCTTCGTCCCGGGAATCGTCGAGCACGGTGACGGTCATGTGGTCATGACCGCCTCGATCGCCGGCCACGTCTCGTCGGCCTACAGCGCCCCGTACATGGTGGCCAAACACGGAGTCGTGGCCCTGGCCGAGACGCTCTACCACGAGTTACGGGCCGAGAAGTCAGCGGTCGGCGTCACCTGCCTGTGTCCGGGCTTCGTCAACACCGACATCGTCGCCACGACCCGGCGACGCAAGGCCGGCGAAGTCGGGGCCGTGCAGGACGACCTCGGCGGCAAGTGGCTCGACTTCTCGGAACGAGCACTGGCCGGCGGAATCGATCCCGAGCTCGTCGGCGAGCAGGTGCACGACGCGATCCTCGACGACCAGTTCTGGTTGTTCACCGACCAAGCGTGGGACGAGGCCATCGCGTTGAAGAACCGGCAGATTCTGGCCCGGCAACATCCGACGCTGGGTCATCCCAGTCGCTGAGCGTCGGTACCACGGACCGATGAACGAACCCACCACGCCGGACCCCGAACCGTTCGAACCCGGCGCTCTCTCGGGTGTCCGGGTGATCGATCTCACCTCGGTCGTGATGGGGCCGCTGTCGACGCAGCAGCTGGCCGATCTCGGCGCCGACGTCATCTCGATCGAGGACAGCGTCGGTGACACCAATCGCAGCATGGGCCCCGGGCCCATCGCCGGCCTGTCGGGGGTCTCGCTCAACCTGCTCCGCAACAAGCGCAGCGTGAGCCTCGATCTCAAGCATCCCGAGGGCCGGGCGGTGTTCTTGCGTATCGCCGCGACCTCCGACGTCATGGTGACGAACCTACGTCCCGGTCCCCTCGGTCGCCTGCGACTCACCTACGAGGACGTCAGCGCCGTCCGGCCCGACATCGTGTTCTGTCAGGCCCACGGCTACCCGTCTGACGGTCCGCAGGCCGACGCTCCGGCCTACGACGACATCATCCAGTCGGCCAGCGCGATCGGGGAACTCTTCGAGCGTCAAGGCCACGAGCCCAGCCTGCTGCCCACGTTGGTTGCCGACAAGGTCGCAGGTCTGACCATCGCCTCCGCGGTCCTGGCCGCCCTCTTTCATCGGTCGAGAACCGGTCTCGGCCAGCGCATCGAGGTGCCCATGATCGATGTGATGCGGGCGTTCGTGCTCGTCGAACACGGGGCCGGAGCAATCCCCGAGCCGCCGGTCGACCGGGCCGGCTACCGACGCATCCTCACCCCGGAACGTCGGCCGCAGCGAACCTCCGACGGAATGATCAACGTGCTCCCCTACACACGGGAGCACTACCAGACCCTGTTCCGGGCCGGCGGCCGCGACGACCTCTTGGACGATCCCCGCACCGAAACCCGCGAAACACGAATCGCCAACAGCGACAGCCTGTACCGAGAGATCGCAGCCATCCTGACCCAGCGCTCCACCCAGCAGTGGCTGGCCCTCTGCGACGAGCACGACATCCCCGCCACCCGCGCTGCGTCACTCGACGATCTGGTCAACGGCTTGCCCCTGGGATTTCACCCCACTGCAGGGGCGTACCGCGTGATCCCGCCCCCCGTGCGCTTCTCGCTCACGCCGGCCTCGGTGCGGACGCCGGCACCGACCATCGGCCAGCACGGACGGGAGGTGCTGGCCGAGGTCGGGTACAGCGAGGCCGAATTGGACGCGTTGGAGTCGGCGAGCGCTTTGTTCCGCCCGGCCGATGTCACCATCGAATGAACCTCGATCAGACATCCACCTAGCGGCGCGCCGCCCGTTCGGCCGCCGCGGTTGCGACTCGCGGCAAGGGGCGCTGAACTCGCGGAGAGAACCCGTTCGCAGCACCCGCATTCGGCCCCCCAAGCATCCTGGGCAAAAACCATGCCTTTCGCTCGACCTGAATCACCGCCTGACCGGCCCCGCGCTGACGTGTCGGCCAGACGAGTGAAGGTGAGCGTGCCGAAAACCCTGTCGTGCCTGGTCAAGCGGCATTCCGGTATTCGTAGATGAGCCCGTCGCAACGGCTAGAAGAAGTACCGAGACCTCGTCGCTGGGTGATCTGGGCGGAATCGTTGCGGCCGGCGATGGCGGGTGTTGATCGAGCGAGCGGTGCGGCCGGTGTTCGTTGTAGTGGTCGATGTAGTCGATCACGATGCGCTCGAGCTGCCGGTGGTTCCAGACCAGGGCGCGGTCGAGGAGCTCGCGGCGCAGGGTCCCGATCCATCGTTCGGCGAACGCGTTCGCCACCGGCGTGCGAACCGGGGTCTTCCGGATTTTTATGTCTTCGGTGCGGAAGATTTCGTCGAACGCGGCAGTGAACTGGCTGCCCCGGTCGCGGACGAGCGCCTCACGCTGGGCGAGTGCGTCGCTGTGGCGGATGAACAGGTTGCGGGCCGCTTGGGTGGTCCAGTTGCCGGCCGGGTGGGCGGTGATCCCGCCAGAGAGCGCCCACGTCTGCCAACAGCTTCCCGAGGTAACAGCCGGCGACCCCGGTGGCGAGCTCGACCACCCGAACTCCGTGCAGAGGCTGACTGGTGCTGGGCTGCTCGGTCATCCAGGAATCACCGGCAGGACGAGACACGACGGCCGATCATGCTGGTGGAAGATCGTTTGTTGCGCGGGCATACCCGCTGCACCCTCCCCGAACGGCTCGCCCGTGTTGAGGTTCCGATCGAAGCGAGGAAAGTTGGACGAGCTGATCTCGAGCCTGATGCGGTGACCTGGCAAGAAGACGTTCGAGGTGGCCCAGAGATCGATCTCGAACCGGTACGGGGCCCCGGGCTCCATGAGCCGAGGTTCCTCGGTCGAATCTCGGTAGCGGGAACGGATGATGCCGTCCAACAGATTCATGGCGTAGCCGTCCGGGTGTACGTCGATCAGCTTGGCGGTGAAGTCGGTGTCGACCGCGCTCGATGATGCCCAAAGCTCGACGGTGACCGGGCCCGTGATCTCGAGAGGTCGATCGAGCGCCTCGGAGGTGTAGACGAGCACGTCCTGGCGTTGCTCGACAGGCCGCTGATCCTGGACTCCCATGTCGATGATGAGGTTGTTGCCACCCATCGTGGGAACAGGATCGGCCGGGTCGTAGGTGAAATGGTCCGGACCTTCGTCGCCGGGAGGCACCATGGTGAGCGCGCCGTCGCCATCGAGTGAGACCGCCCCGCCGCCGCTGTGGAGATACCAGCGGATCGGCCGCATCGTGGGTGGCGGCCAGTCCGGAAGGGTCTGCCAACGATTCTCGCCCAGCGTGAACACCGTCACCGGCGGTTCGTCCATGATGCCGTTGTCGATGTCCTTCAGCCAGTACTCGAACCATCTCAGTAGTGTCTGATTCAGGTCGATCAGCGCCTCGGGCCCGAAATCGATGTCGCCCGCGCCCCGAGAGCTCGGGATGCTGTACGGCAGCAGGTGACCCCAGGGCCCGATGATCAACCGTTGCCCCTGGCGCGCCTGGGCATGATCGCTTCGGGCCTTGATGCTCTGATAGGCATTGGGGCCGCCCTCGGCGAACACGTCGTACCACGAGGTGACGTGCAGCATCGGCACCGTCACGCTCCCGGCGTGGCGGTTGACGTTGGCCCGGTGCCAATAGGGCCCGTCGTCGGCGTTGGCGATGTGCTCGGCCAGGTAGGGCGCCGTCTCGGCCAGCAGGTCGCCCCAGTCGTTGATGGGGAGATGTTCGAACCATTCACTCGTCAACGGGTTGGTGAAGTTGAAGCCGAACTTCGTGCGTCGAATCTGTGCATGCTCGCCCTCGATGTAGCTGAAGACGCGCTCGACCAGATCGTCGCGTCCGGCCCGCCGGAGGGTGTCTCGGCCCTTGAAGATCGCGTACGGTACCAGCCATCCCCAGAGCGACGCCCCGCCGGTGTGGTAGATCCAACTCTGGTGATAGTCCGACGAGGCCGACACCGGCGCCATGGCCTGCAACGAGGGCGGCATCGGGTCGTTACAGGCAATGAGGTATTGCGTGAGACCTAGGTACGACTGCCCGGTCGTGCCCACCCGGCCATTCGACCAGGGCAGTCGCGCCGCCCACTCGACGGCGTCGTAGCCATCGGGTGCCTCTTGGAAGATGGTGTCGTACTCGCCCTCGGAGGCCCACCGGCCCCGACAATCCTGCGTGATCGACACGAAGCCGAACTTGGCGAAGTAAGTGTTTGGGCCATTGGGATCGGTCGATCCCGTCTTGCCATAGGGCGTGCGGCTGAGCAACACCGGGAAGGTTCCCGGAGCATCAGGGCGAACGACGTCGGCATACAGCGTCACTCCGTCCCGGGTCTGCATCGGAACATCGGACTCGGTGACCACCCGATACTGCTTGCGTGCGGGGACGATCATGGACACCGGACGACCTCAGGCGCCGGTGAACAATGGACCTCGCAGGAGCTGACCCGGAAGGTTGCCGGTGTGCTCCTGATCCAGGGTGAGGACCGACCCGTTCACCACCGTGGCCTTGATCCCCGTCGACTTCTGGGTGAGCCGAGTGGCGCCCCCAGGAAGGTCGTGCGCCACCTTCGGCATGGCCGGGCCGACCGTCTCGGGATCGAACACGCACAGGTCGGCCCGCAGGCCCTCGCGCAGCAGACCCCGGTCGTGAAAGCCCCACAACGTCGATGGCAGCAGGGTGAGGTCACGGACCGCTTCCTCCAGGGTGAATGCCTCGCGCTCGCGGGTCCAGTGTCCGAGGAGGTGCGTGGGGATCGAGCTGTCCATCAGCTGGCTGACGTGCGCCCCCGAATCCGAGAAGGTTGCGATGCAGCGAGGGTGTTTCATGATTTCGAGCACGATGTCCTGGTCGCCGTTGGCGATGGGCTGGAGGAAGAACTGCTCGAAGTCGGACTCGACCGCCAGGTCGATCATGCAGCGGGCGGGCGAGACGCCGCGTTGGGCCGCAACCTCGGCGACCGTGCGATAGGGCGGCATGGCGCTGTTCATCACCCTGATCCAGTCGTAGTCGGGCTTGCGAGCCTCGGCCCCGACACCCTTGGCCCACGTGCCTTCGTCGGCTGCGGCGATGAGCTTGTCGACCATTGACGGATCTCGCAGCGCACGCTTTTGGTCCTCGAGTGGCCATGAACGGAGCTCCTTCCACTCGGGCAAGGAGTCGAAGGGAATCTGTGTCTTGAACGAGAGCACGACGTTGAACTCGCGGGCGTGCGCCTGACCGAACATCCGACCGCCCCGGGCGGCGGTGCGATCGAGAAGGTCGAGCATGACCCGGTGCTCACCCTTGGGCAGACGACCTGCGGCGACGCCGAAGGTGATGGGACACCCGGTCTCGACCGCAAGGTTCTCGAGACGTCCGTAGTAGTCCGCCTGCTTGTCGGGGTCGCGCCCGACGTCCTCACCGGCGATCTCGAAGATGCCGCCACCCTCGTCGGCCATGATTCGCGTCAGGGTGGCCACCTCGTCCCAGCTGGCCAGTCGGCTGGCGACCGGCCGATCGTCGGACGTCTGGTGGTTGAACGTTCGGCTGGTGGTAAAGCCGAGGGCACCGGCGCGAAGCGAGGCTCGGAGCTCCTTCTCCATCACCCGCAGATCTTCGTCGTTGGCTTGCTCCTCGAAGGCCCGTGCGCCCATCGCCCACGTGCGCAGTGCCGAATGGCCGACATAGCCGCCGTAGTTGATGCCCTTCGGCAAACGCTCGACGGTCGCGAGGTATTCGGGAAAGGTCTCCCATGTCCAGTCGATCCCCGCGGCCATGGCGGCCGCCGAGATGTCCTCGGCCCGTTCCAGGTTGCGGACCACCAGCTCGCGCTCGTCCGCCCGGGCGGGGGCCAGGGTGAATCCGCAGTTGCCCATCACCACCGACGTGACGCCGTGCCAGCACGATGACGTTCCGAGCGGATCCCAGTTGATCTGGGCGTCCATGTGCGTGTGGCCGTCGATGAAGCCGGGAGTGACGACGTGGCCCTCGGCATCGATCTCCTCGGCGCCCTTGTCGGTGATCCGACCGATCTTGGCGATGTAGCCGCCGACCACGCCGACATCGGCGCGATAACGCGTACAGCCCGGAGCCGTCCACGACGATTCCGTTTCGAACAACCAGGTCATATGCCATCGTTCCCCCTCGAGATGATGAGCTGTTGGGGCGATGCTAGTGCAGGGGGACTGTTGCGTTGTGGGATCGGCTCGGCCACTGGCGAGGGTGTCAGAATGAACCATCGCCGCTCAGCATCACCTCCAGTGGATCGCTCGGCATTCGCTGGCTACCGGTTCCCTCCGGAGGTAATCCTGCTCGCGGTCCGCTGGTATCTCCGATACGGACTGTCCTACCGCGACGTGGAAGAACTCCTCACCGAACGCGGCATCGAGGTCGACCACGTAACGATCCACCGATGGGTCCAACGCTTCACTCCCCTGCTGATCGACGCCGCTCGGCCATGTCGACGCAGCGTTGGTGGACGGTGGTTCGTCGACGAGACCTACGTGAAGGTCGCCGGGAAGTGGCGCTACGTCTACCGCGCCGTCGATCAACACGGCCCGATCATCGACGTGTTCATCTCACCCAGACGCAACATCGCATCAGCCAAGACGTTCTTCCGCCGTGCGCTCGACGCTCACCGAGAACCGGATGAGGTCGTCACCGATCTCGCCCAGGCCCTCGAGACCACCATCGAAGAGCTGATCCCGGACGCGTTCCACAACACCGAGCAATACGCCAACAACCACGTCGAGTGCGATCACGGCCGACTCAAGTCGAGGCTCAGACCCATGCGCGGACTCAAGACCGACCGGACCGCGTCGGTCGTGATCCGGGGCCACGCGTTCATTCAGAACCTGCGCCGCGGCCACTACGAAGTTGGGACCGAAGCCCGCCATCAACACCTTCGCCTTGTCGCAGCATTCGACGAACTCACCGCCACCATCTCAGACGAACGCGCGACCGTCGCAGTCCACTGATGCGTCTCACGACCGAACAATGCAACGGTGCCACACAAACTCCTCTCCTGAGGAGATCTACGATCGTTCGATGCACACACGACCGATCGATGCGGGGAACGGACTGAGCTTCCAGGCGTGGATCGGGGGTCCGCCCGACGGTGAGCTGGTGGCGCTCCTGCACGGTTTCCCCCAGTCCCGCCACAGCTGGCGCCACCAGCTGCCGGCCCTCGAAGCCGCCGGCTACCGGACCGTGGCTTTCGATCAGCGCGGCTACTCCCCCGCCGCCCGCCCAGACCCTGGCGTTCCGATCCGACCCGCGGACAGCCCCTACCATCTCGACCGGCTCGTCGGCGACGTGCTCGACGTCGTCGACGCGTTGGGGCCTGCCGGACGGCCCTTCCATCTCGTAGGCCATGACTGGGGCGGCATGGTGGCCTGGACGACCGCCTTTCGACACCCCGACCGCGTCGCGTCGCTCGCCGTCCTGTCCCGCCCCCACCCACTGGCGTTCGCCGCCGCCCTCGATGACGACACCGGCGACCAACGTCACCGCTCACGTCACCACCGGTCATTCCTCGATCCCGACACCGGGCATCGGCTGCTGGAAGACGACGCCCGTCGCCTGCGGCGACTGCTGCGCGATGGGCGAGTGCCGCAGCCGACCATCGACGACTACGTCTCGGTCATCGGGACTGCAGCGGCCATGGACGCCGCCCTGGCCTGGTACCGGGCTCTCCCGGGCCTCGCCGCGCCGGTCGGACCGATCCAGGTCCCCACCCTCTACGTCTGGGGTGACGAGGATCCGAGCGTCGGGCGCGCCGCCGCTGAGGGTACCGGGGCCCACGTCGAGGGCGCCTTCCGATTCGTCGAGCTGACCGGCGTCGGCCACTTCGCCAGCGACGAGCAGCCAGAGATGGTGGCCGGCCTCCTGCTGCAGCATCTGAACGGACTTGCCCGCTGAACGGGTTCCGCCATCCGCCACATCTCGGCCCGCAGACCAAAACTGAACCCTGCTTTTAAGAACTCTGCCTTAGTCAGGGAAGGCGCTCCAGCGAACCCAAACGCGACAACGAATCTCGACACAATGCCGGAAACTGCGTCCACCGACCACCTTGATGAAGCCACACCGCCGGCACTCCACCCTCGGCTACACCGCCGCTTTGGCGATCGTGGCGGGCACGCGCTTGGCCAACCGTGGCGACCGGACCAAGATCAGCTGGTCTGCGACATCTTCACCAGCGGCACACACGGCCTTGGCGTGTGACGGCGGCCAAACCCACCCTTCACGTCACTGTTGCAGTCTGCTACAGTCACGGTCGAGGAGGTCGTCTGATGGGAACCACGTCACCGGCAAGGATCGATGATGACGTCTACGCTGCGGCGAAGCTGGTGGGAGCGTTGATGTCACGTTCCGCGTCGCAGCAGGTGGCCCATTGGGCCAGGATCGGCCGTGAGCTCGAAGCGGCCGAGAACGTGTCGCACGCGCGGATCGCCGAAGTGCTGTCGGGTTCACAGTCCTACGATGGGCTGACCGACGAGGAACAGGCGGCGGTCCGGGCCGAATGGTCCGAACGGCTGACTGCCCGACGCGAAAGCCTCAACCTCGCCACCGAGTTCGCGGCCGCTGGCCGGACATGGGTCGAGTTGGACGATGACGGAAACGTCGTCACCCGCAACGGCCCCACCGAGGACGTAACCGCTGGCGACGGCCCGGCCGCCTGAGGGTGGCGACCCCGGTCTTGCATCTGATCGGCGGCCCGAACGGTGCCGGGAAGACCACGTTCTACAACTATGTACTCGAACCCGAAACGGCATTGGAGTTCGTCAACGCGGATCTGATCGTGGCCCAGCGCTGGCCGGGCGATGAGATGGCCCACGCCTATGACGCAGCAGCCCTCGCCGATTCGATGCGCCAGACCCACCTGGAAGAACGGACGTCGTTCATCGCAGAAACGGTGTTCTCCCACGAGTCCAAGGTCGAACTACTGGCCGATGCCAAACAACGCGGGTATCGGGTTGTGTTGCATGTGGTGCTGATCCCGGAGGATCTGGCGGCGGCCCGAGTCGTGAACCGGGTGGCCAACGGCGGCCACGACGTTCCCGAAACCAAAGTTCGGGAACGGTACCGGAGGCTGTGGGCCCACCTCGCCACCGCCATTGCCCTCGCCGACGAGGCCCCCATCTACGACAACACTCGTGCCGATGCCCCATTCCGACTCATCGCCACCTACCTCTACGGTCAGCTCACCACGCCACCGGCCTGGCCGACCTGGACCCCCGACGACCTCGGGAACACCGGTCGACCACCGGTCTGATGACCCTCGGCCTTCCCCGGCCATCCGGCCCGATGGCGCGACCGCTCTAGGTGAATTGGGTCGGGGGTACCGAACCGGTGCCGAACTCCTCGGCACTCGCCAGCCCGGCGGGGACTCACCGGCCAGCAAACTGGACGAAACCCGACATCCTCGGACCGCACCGGACTCCTCGGACAAAGCGGCGATTTCCTCATCGCAGGTCCTGGGTTCAAATCCCCAGGGAAGTTGACCTCGGGCCGATGTGGCGAGGCCCACTCATTGTCTTCAGCAATCAGGCTGAGAACACAAGCGGCCACATCGATCCGGCTGCCCTCGTGGCCTGCTCTGGGACGGCCGCGCGTTGAGGTGACATGTTGGGTTCAGGCGGCGGTTGCTGTCTGAGGGGTCATGGTGGTCTCGTACTCGACGGGTGTCAATCGGCCGAGGGTGGCTTGTCGGCGTCGGTGGTGGTAGGTGTGTTCGATCCAGGTGACGATCTCGATTCGGAGCGCGTCACGAGTGGCCCAGCGGCGGCGACGGTTGAGGACGTTCTTCTGCGAGCAGGGCGAAGAAAAGCGGATGACGGGTTGGGCGGTGCGCTCCCCGCTTCCCCCGCCGACGACACCCACGTTCGAGCCACCCGGATCCTCCGTACTCGTCTCTCCGTGCACACTCAACACACTCACGAAGTGGGCAGCCGGGCACAGCGACAACCTGGCCATCTCGCTCCTCTGCGAGGCCGTTGGCCGTGGCGTCCCCACCAGAGCCGAGGTATCGCTGTCGTACCCCTACTCGGAACTCCCCGCTGCCAGGGAGGCCCTGGAACGCCTCGACGCGCTCGGGGTCGACCTGCGCCGCGCCCAGGGCACCAGCGAACCCTCCGCCCTCCCACCGCTCGACGACGCCGTCGCCCAGCGAATGGCCGAGTTGGCGATCGAAGGTTCTAGGCGCATCCCGTAGCGCTGAACCCCGGCGACGGAGCCACACGTCGTCGCCCACCAGGCAGTGTTTCACACACCTGTCGAGGCCGTTTGCGCGGCGCTGGACGCTCAGCGGTCATTTGGGGAGGAAGTCGTGGGTGGATGGGTTTGTTTTCCATGTCCGGATGGGCCTACATATCGGAACGGCCGAAGAGCGCTATGGCGACTACTTCGGGGCAGTGGTGCGTCGCGCTGCCCGGCTGATGGGGGTTGTCAGGCCGGCAATCCGCTACTTCAATAAGCTCCGCGACAATTCCGCCTGACGTCTGGACGTGGAGTGCCGTCCGACGCCTGCGGCAACACGTTTGGCGATCACACCCGAGGCATCCCATGCCAGCTCCCCGTGTTCTGCGCAGGCCGTCTGCCCGGTGGCGGCGAGTTGGCTCGCATGAAGCCGTCGCCGAGGAAGGTCGCCACCTGACCATGGTGGGACCTGGCCAGCACTGTGATGGGTCGCCGATGCCGTTCCAGCACTCCGCACCACTCGCGGATCCCGACCCGGTCGAGCGCCGCGGTCGAGGCGACGATGTCGGTGAACAGGAACGATTTCTCGAGTCTTGCTTCAGATGCGGTGCCCTCAACGGTGTTGACCATGAACAACCAGAGCGCGTCGGACGCTCTCGGATACAACTGCTTCAGATTCGTCGAGCCGGATCGCGAGCAAGACCGGGTATGGGGTTCGGAAATGCACGCGTGGGTGCTGAGCAGGGGCGATGCCTCCATCCTGGTGTCTCGTGTTTCGCATCCTCTACCGCCTTCTGACTGCACTTGCCCGACTCACAATCCGGTCTGGACGCTCCAAGGACCTCGAGATCGTCGTGCTGCGCCACCAGCTCATGGTTCTGCGCCGACAGATCGACCGGCCCGAACTCAACGATGAGGACCGGAACCTGCTCGGCGCCATCGCAGCAGCTCTCCCCCGCCGACTCCGCGACGGCTGGATCGTCACACCCGACACACTGCTCCGTTGGCACCGCAAACGCATCACCGCCCACTGGACACAACCCCAGGCATGCCGACCCGGCCGGCCTCCCACCGCGATCGAGCTACGCCGCCTGATCGTGCGCCTCGCAGCCGAGAACCCAACCTGGGGGCACCGGCGCATTCACGGCGAACTCGTCGGCCTCGCTCACACCATCGCACCATCGACCGTGTGGCAGATCCTCAAGGGCCATGGCATCGACCCGGCACCTACGCGCTCGGCAGTGACCTGGACCGAGTTCCTGCGCTCCCAAGCCGCCGTCGTCTTCACCGTCGACACCGCAACCCTGCGCCGCTACTACGTCCTGTTCTTCATCCACATCGAGACCCGCCACGTCCACTTCGCAAGTATCACCGCCAACCCGACCGGTGCATGGACCACCCAAGCAGCCCGGAATCTGTTCCTCCGCCACGGCGAGCAACTCGCCGGCGCCCGTGCTCTGGTTCGTGACCGCGGGCGCCAGTTCATCGACAGCTTCGACGAGATCTTCCGAACCGAAGGCCTCAAGATCCTCAAGACCCCGGCCAGAACGCCGGTCGCGAACACATTCGCCGAACGCTGGATCGGATCGATCCGACGAGAGCTCCTCGATCGAACCATCATCTGGAACCGTCGCCAGCTCGAACGCCTCGTCACCGTCTACATCGACCACTACAACGACCACCGCCCACACCGCTCACTCAAGCAGCGACCACCGACACCGACCGCGTACCCTCGGCTCACGCCGCCGACGCCCGTAGCAGCGCTCCGAATCACCCGATGCGACGGCCTCATCAACGAATACAGAAACGCCGCATGACCTGCAGCGACGGGATTTCCGAGCCCCACAGGGTGACGATGATGCTCGACAGCTTCTCATCATGCACAGGGAAGGCGGTCCCCGACCACCAAACGCGGCACGGTCGGCGAGAGTTCTTGCGGCTCCCCCAATGGCTGAGCGTGACCTTGTTGCGGGCGACCAGCAGCGTGTGACCCGCTCAGCGGACTCCACTCATGACGAGGCGTCGTCCTTCGCCCTGGACACGGCGAGAAGATCGCGTGTGCGGCGACGGGCAGTCTCGTACTCCTGAGCGGTCCGTTCGACGAGCTCGGCGACCGATTGGACGGCGTTCACTCCGGCGACGCTGTGACCAGCGGCCCAAACATCGCGGGCTTTCGTGAGTCGGCGTTGCTCGAATCCTCCACCTGACGAGGTCGGCCTCGCCGCGGTGGCGAGCCACGAGGCAAGGAAGTTGGCTGGGAGGCCGCTCAGCTCGGTCGTGAGTGTCACGTCGTCCATGGACGATTCGACCAGCGCAACGCGGAAGTCGTCCGACGCGAGGCTTTCGGTGGTGGCGATGAACTTCGTGCCCATGTAGGCGAGGTCGGCGCCGACGACCTCGGCTGCCCACAGCGCCGCGCCATCACTGATCCCGCCGGCCAACACGATCGGACCGTCGAACACCGCCCGCACCGACCGGACGAACGGGAGGGGGTTCGCCCACCCGGTCTGGCCGCCAGCACCAGCAGTGAGGAGCACGAGGCCGTCGACCCCGGCCTCGAGCGCCCGCTCGACGTGGCGCATGCTGGTGACGTCGGCGAGCACGAGGCACCCGGCCTCGTGGAGTGGTTCCATGACCGGGACAGGCGAGCCGACGCTCGTGATGACGAGCTCGACAGCGTGTCTGATCAGTAGTGCCACGTCTTGCTCGAGGCGTGCGTTGGTCTTGTGAACGACGAGGTTCACGCCGAACGGCGCGGCTCTTTCGTGCGCCTTCAGCGCTTCACAGATCGTGCCGAGCCAGCCGTCGAGATCGTCCGGTGTACCGGCGTTGTGGGACGGAAACGTTCCGATGACTCCGTTGCGGCAGGCCTCGATCACCAGGTTTGGACCGGACACGCCCGTCATCGGCGCAGCGATGAGCGGCAACCTCAGCCGGTCCCGAACGTGCCGTGGCAGCGTCATGGCGTTCCTCGTTGCGTGTGCATGGTTTGTCCTGACAGAGTCACAGAGCCGACTGCCGCTCTACATCCATTCGCGGGCGAGGATGACGTTGATGGCGGTTTCGTGTTCAGCGGGCCGGCACAGGTGTCCGGTGAGTGCTCGCCGGGTGCGAGGACGGCAGGCGGGGGTGCCCGAACAGCTTGGCCCGTAGCGTGCCCCGCGCCGTACGCGTGTTTCATTCGTCCGCGGTGTTGAAGCTCGGGTACGACAAGGTCGACGAAGTCCGTGAACGTCTCTGGCATCACGACGGACGCGAGATTGAAGCCATCGATGCCGGTCTCATCGACCCATGCCTCGAGCTCGTCGGCCACTTGCGTCGGCGATCCCACGATGAGTGCGCTTCCGCTGCCGATGGCATTGCGCTCCGCGGTCGCTCGTATCGACTCCAGCTCATCACCTCCTGCGGAGAGGCGGGCGATGGATTGCACGGCTTCGGTCTTCTGCTGGAGCGCTGCGTCGTTCGTGCCGACGCTGGCAAGATCGATACCGGAGCCGCCAGAGTAGGCGACGAGCCAACTCTCGGGACTGACGTAGCGTCGATAGTCTGCGAGCTTTTCGTGTGCGGAGGCCTCGTCGGGGCCGGTGACAACGGTGGCCATGTTGAAGATCATCAGGTCTTCGGGCCGGCGCCCCTGGGCTACCGCGCGCGCTCGCAGATCGGCCACGATCTTCGCTGCAGCGGGCTTCGAGGGCTGCAGTATGAAGACACATTCGGCGTGTTCTGCGCGCGAACTCGCAACCGCGATCGGAGCTGCCGGCCTGGAACAGGACAGGCGTACGTTGCGGCGACGGTTCACAGAGATGGATCCCGTCGACGCTGTAGTAGGCGCCGTTGAACTCGACGCGATGAACCTTCGACGGGTCGGTGAACACCCGCGTCTGCGGATCGGCCACGACAGCGTCGTCCTCCCAACTGCCCTCCCAGAGCCGGTAGACCACTTCCATGAACTCGTCCGCTGCGGCATAACGCTGGTCGTGGTTCAGTTGCGTCCCCAGCCCCATGGCTCGCGCCGCGCTGTCGAGGTAGCCGGTGACGATGTTCCAGCCAACGCGTCCCTTGGTCAGGTGGTCGAGGGTCGACATGCGCCGTGCGAGCAGATATGGCGCCTCGAAGCCGATGAGTCCCGTGACACCGAACCCCAAATGTTCGGTCACGGCGGCCATGGCGGGGACGAGCAACATGGGATCGCCGACGGGAATCTGCATTGCGTTGCGCAGAGCGGCATCGGGCTTGCCCTCGTAGACGTCGTAGGGGCCCAGCACGTCGGCCAGGAAGATTCCATCGAAGCAGCCGCGTTCGAGCGTTCGAGCCAGGTCGGTCCAGTACTCGAGTTCGTTGTAGTGCCGGGCGCGATCACGCGGATGAGCCCACATACCGTGGCCGTGATGTCCGACGGTGTTCATCTGGAACGCGTTGAACAGAATCGACTTTGCCATTGCGAAGAACCTCCTACAGTTCGTGACGAATTTGTGTCCCGGTCCCGATGCCGGGCCTCTGCGGCACAGCCGGGTTCGGTCAGATCAGGTTGATGGCAGACAGGTCGCCTCGGGGACCGACGCGGCCCACCGATGGTGATGGCTCCGCTCGCTCATCGGGGTCGATCGCCGACAAGAGTGACGCGCTCCATCTGCCGTGGTTGAGGTGCGTAGTCCGACGCGGCGTAATGCTGCGTGGCGCGGTTGTCCCAGAACGCAACCGACCCTGCGGCCCAACGAAAGCGGCACTGGTACTCGGGGTAGGCGGCCTGCCGGTAGAGGAACCCGAGAAGATCGGCGCTCTCATCCGCGTCGAGACCAACGATTCTCGTCGTGAACGCGGCGTTCACGAACAAGGTCCTGCGGCCTGTCTCGGGGTGAGTACGCACCACCGGATGCTCCATCGGAGGGAACGTCACACGCAGCTGATCGCGTAGACCCTCTTCCATGTTCCGACCGAAGGTATGGACCCAATCGTGCACCGCGACAAGGCCTTCGATGCGAGCTCGGATGTCCTCGGGCAGACCGTCGTACGCGGCGCCCATGTCTGCCCACAGGGTGTCGCCACCCACTGCGGGCACCTGAACGGCCCGCAGCACCGCTCCCATCGACGGCGTTTCACGCCACGTCGTGTCACTGTGCCACACGTTCTCGTAGCCGCCCGTCTTCAGGCGGGCAATCGGACTCCCCTCAACCTGCTCGAAACCGGGCAACGGTGCCCGCTCACCGGCCCGCGCCATCGGATTGGCCTCCAGATCTCCCCAGTGGCGGGCGAACGCTGTGTGCTGATCGACGTCGAGGACCTGGTCACGGAAGAACAACACCTTCCATTCCAACAACGCCCGGTGCAATTCAGCTTGGAGCTCGTCGTCGAGTCCGGCTGCCAACCGCACGCCCTCGATCTCGGCGCCGATCGCCGGCGTGAGGGGACGCAACGTGAAACGTTCATAGGGCCGCTCCGCCCAGTGCTGCGGGGTTCGGCGCGGCACCCGTGGGCCGGTACGCGCGCTCACGAGTGCTCGTGTGCTCAACATGGATTCGCTCCGATCAGTCGCCATCGGCGACAAGTAGTACAGAAGGACGGAGTGAGGCCAGGGGCGCCTCGAGCAGGCTCACCCCGGTCGCGACGAGTTCGCCAGCCAACATGTCGAAGGGCAGGCCTCGAGGTCGATGGCGATCACGGGCCCACTCCCAGCCGGCAATCGTGCCGAACACGAGCGTGACGAACTGTTCGACGCGACTGCGCCGGATCGCCACGGGAAGATGGCCGAGACATCGCTCGATCCGGCGCAACGTGACCCGAGCGCTCGCCGTCGAAGGCAGCCCAGCCAGTACGTCAGCGCCGAAGGCATCCCATCGCAACTGCGCCACGAAACGCCCGTACCAACCCGCCGTCTCCGCAACGACCCCGACGAGCGGCGAGACGAACACCTCGACCAAAGCCCTCAGATCGGCGTCCGACCCGTTCCCATCCAGCTGGTCCAACAATCGCAGGCGCCGTTCATTCACCACGCTCATACGCGCCTCGTACACCGCAGCGATCAGCCCTGCCCGGTCACCGAAGTGGTACTGCGTCGCCGAATGGTTTCGCTGCCCCGCCGCCAAACCGACGTCGCGCAGCGACACCGCCTCCACGCCACGCTCGGCGAACAACCGCTCCGCCTGTGCAATCAGCGCCTCGCGAGAGTCCTCGCCACGTCTTCCCATTTGGCCACTCTAAGACGGTCAGCTTATTAAGTCAACAATCTTATTATTCGACTCCCCCAACTTCGGACACGACTCTGTCGAGTCGACGGAAACGAGACAGCACGGCATGGTCTTGCTGAGACTCTGATCCCATACGCCGCTCGGTCCACCGGGTGAGGACGAACGCCGTCGGTCGCCCTCGCCGCTTGACAGATCGTTCTCCGGCGAGACCGCTTCCGAAGTTCCTGTGGCTGGCCGAAGTCGGTGAACTCGTCGAGGAACTGGGCCGACTCTTCAGGATCGAACCGGACCCCGAGCCCGGAGTCCGCGAGCTTCGCGACCCCAAGGACGACTACGTACTCTTCCTCGGTCGAGCCTTCGGAGCCGACTACATCGTCTCCGGAGCCGCAGACCTGACCGACGCCACTGGAACCGCGGGCGATCACACCCCGCCAGGCGATCGATCTCTTCGGTCTCCACTGACCCGCAAACCTTGGAGCAATCGCTGGAGCAAACCCCCAGGCCACCCGAGCGCATCGCACGGATTTCCTGGACGGTCACCCGGACTTTGCCCTGCTCACCGGAAAAGAAGATCCTCTCGGTCTGTCGATTGCGGCTGCGCTGCCAACTCGCCCAGTCAACCGACACTCGGATCGCCGACGAACTACGCGGCTGGCACGCCAAACCCCACGCCCAACTCAAAGCTCGCCCAGCACGGGAATCCGGAAAGGGGCACCTCGGTGCAGCCCCCTCACCCGCGCGCCGAAATGCCAGCCCAACCACCAGCCGAGAACCGCGGCCGGGTCAGCGATCGGCAGCGTCCGACGCGATCACCTCGAAGACGGGCATGCGCCGGCTGATCACGGATCGTCGAATCCTGGCCGCGATGCTGGTCATCGTTTCGTTCCGCTACTCGATAGGCGTCTTCGAACCGCTGTGGGCGGTACACCTCGACCCGCTGGGCTCGTCGACCATGGTCGTCACGCTGTCGTTGACCGGGTTCGCGCTACCGATGCTTCTGGTGGCACGCCGGGCCGGTTCCCTGTCGGACCGGTACGGCCCGCGCCTGACATCGGTCGTGTCGGCGCTGGTCACCGTGCCGTTGATGGCGTCCTACGGATTCCTCACCAGCGTGCCGATCATCGCGCTGCTGGTCATCCCCCACGGTCTGGCCGAGGCGGTGCAATCGCCCGGTACCCAGGCCGCCCTGGCCGACGCCGCTTCCGAACGGGATCCGCTTCCGCCCAAGGACTGGGGTGAGCTGGCCGGGTCGGCGGCGGCGGCCATCGGCGAGTACACGTCGGCACCGCTGGACGCCTCGGCCGGGGCAGATCCGGCGTGGGTGATCGCCGGCCTCGTGATGCTCGGTCTGCTGACCTCGAGCGCCGCGCTGGACCGGCCGACACCGCGCGCCCGCACTGCTGAACCGATTCCGGCTGGTTGACCTGCTCGCTGCGATTCTGCCGCGCGCTGCCGCAGGCAGAACCGCTCACCAACTCGGCGCTGATGAACAGGGGGTCGAGCTGGAGGTCGTTCCGGCGCATCATCTGGTGGTTCAGAACAGGAAGTCGATGGTGGTCAGCTCTCGGTCGTTGTCTACAAGCACGACCTTCTTCAGTGCGATACGCAGATCGCCGTCCCGCTCGACGAGATGGTGAACAACCCGGCCGACCCAGTCGACGCGGGCCTCGGGGCGAGATTCGGCTACCAGCACCGTCGAGTGGACGACCCAGACGACGCCCTCGCCGCCGCTCGCAGGTGGTGCGGGCGGTTCGAGGCTCACGTTGCCGACGACGTGTACAGTGCGGGGCGGCGGCTGCTGCGAGATCGCCTTTCCGCCCACGTACCGCTCGACCCTGTTGTGCATCCGCGCTCGGTTGTCGTAGACCAACGACACCTGGGCGCTGGGGTCGGTGACCTCGCCGTTGGCCGGAACCCAGTAGATGCCCTCGTCGACCCACAGTGCCTCCCACTCGGCGAAGCGACGCTCGTCGATGAGACGCGCCTCGAGAAAGAGGAACTGCTCGATGCGATGCTGTTCGACGAGCTGGTCGATGCTGCTCATCCTGAGGCCTCGTCGCCCATCAGCGAGCCGTAGTGGCGCCAGAAGCCGCGCATGACGATCTCGTCGAGGGCCAGGCCTTCATTGTTCTGGCCGCGCTCGAACCCGCGCTCGAGCACCACCCATTCGGGTTCACCGGCCAGCAACCCGAGCTGCACCCGCTCCCAGGTCGCCGCGTCGTCGGGTTCGACCACACCAGCGGGTCCGAAGGCCATGGAGAAGCGTCGCATCTGGTTTCGCTGCAGCTTCTCGTCAGCGCCGACCCAGGTCACCGGTGTCTGGAGATGCACCATCTCGGCCACGCCGACCGGCTGGATCACGAAGATGCTCGACGATTCGATGAACAGATTCGGGAAGATGAACCCGTGCGGCCCGAGCCCGAGTTGGGAGCCGCCGGGTACGCCCCGGTAGTCGATCTCGCCATGGCCACCGCCGAGGTCCCGCGCCACGCCGCCGTAGGCGTCGGTGAAGTAGTTGGGCGCGACGCCCTGCATCAGGCCCGAGGACGCGTGAGTGATGGGCGGATGGTAGAAGTCGCAGACGTTCTCGGCGGCCATCTTCCAGTTGGCGTGAATCCGGTGCCGAAGCCACCCCGACCGCAACGAGACCTCGCCAGCCGGTGAGACGTCGCACAGCCGGTCGATCAGGCTGGCAGCGTCGCCGAGGTGCTCTGCGAGCGTCGGGCCGGTCGGGCGACCAACTCCCGAACACGAAGCCCCGATAGCACTCCATTCGGGGCACCGGCGCGAGCCCGTGCTTGGCGCGATCGAACGACGGGCCGAACCCCTCCTCGCCGGGCAAGGCCACCAAGGCGCCGGCGGTGTCGAAGGTCCAGGCGTGGTAGGGGCAGCGGAAGTACTTGGACTGGCCCCGATCGAGTGCGCACACCGTCGCGCCACGGTGGGGGCAGCGGTTGGACCACAGTCGGACTGCACCGGCCTCGTCTCGGGTCAGCAAGACCGGCTGGCGGCCCATGCGCCGGGTGACGAACTCGCCCGGTTCGGCAACCTCGCTGGCGTGGCCGACGAAGAGCCAGCCCTGGTGGTGGATCCGCTCCAGTTCCCGCTCGAAGATCGCCGGGTCGGTGTACAGCCGCCCTGACACCCGGTCTTCTCCGATCAGCCCCCGAAGCAGTGGGTCCCGGCGTCCGACCTCGGCCATCGACGATCCCCCTTCTACGTCAGGCACCACGTTCTGGGCCACGGCCGAGTTTCTACCGTACCCTCAGCCTGAACCGTCGTCCATCGCATGGTTCTACTACCACGGTGTTCTCCGAACAGCTGGACCGTTCGGTCCTGCTTTGACTGGTCCCGTGCCTGCTGTTTCGTCCACGGAGACTCCGAGACCGGCGCCATCTGGGCCCGCTGTTCGCTACCCGTGCGACGTGATGACCTCATCTCCTTGTCCCCGCCCGGGTTCGGAGCACCCGTACCCGCGAGGTGGCCCCACCAGCCGTGAGCACATCGACTGGCTGGCGGCCGAGCTGGCCGCGATTGACGGTCCGATCGAGCTGGTGGGGCCACGATTGGAGCGGCGGCCATGTGGCCGGCTTGGCCATCGAACAGCCTCGACTCGTTCGCTCCTAGTGTGTGGATCTACCAAAAACTGTGCTGCGCCCCGACAACGTGTGGCACGACACCGCCCAGGTGTGGCAAACGCCTGGTGCGGGCGAAGAGATCGGGGCTGATGATCAACGCCGAGCCCGATCACTACGTGGGCACCGACGCCCAGGCCACGGAGGTCCCCGACCAGGCGGGCGCCAGGGTCGCGGCGCTTGGTTTGACGATCTCGTCTATTGCCTACAGCTCACCCACCGGAGCGTCGTCAGACTGGTCCCGGAATCGACCAACGTTCGAGAAGCCAACCAGCGTCACGTCATCCTCGTGGACAGAGCGCGGCGATCGCTCACAAGCACCGCCCGCCACCGCCGACCATGTGAGTCCGGCCCGTGTCGGCTGGCGTCCCGGGCCAGTGCAGTCGTCGATTTCTGCCGGACCATTCGGACGTTGAAGGGTAAGCTCTGAACCATGGCAGGCGTCCCGGTGAGAGTCGAACTGAGCGAAGACGTCGCCGAGGTCGTGCGCCGCGAAGCCAGCCGAACCGGCCGGAGCGAAGCCGAAGTCGTCGAACTCGCAGTCAGGCGCCTCGTCGCACCATCGATACTCGATCGCCTCCGGGAACGAGCAGAACTGACCGAAGACGAAGCAACGACGATCGCCGTCGAGGAAGTCAACGCTGCCCGAGCGTGTGGGGGTCGAATATTCGGTCGCAGACGCTGATCAGGAAAAACGCAACCGAGGCTGACCAACTGTGTCCCGCATTCTCTACCGCCTCATCACCATGCTCGCCTGTCTCGCGGTCCGCTCTGGTCGCTCCAAGGACCTCGAGATCATCGTGCTCCGCCACCAACTCACAGTCCTACGCCGCCAGATCGACCGACCTGAGATCAACGACGACGACCGAACCCTGCTCGGCGCCATCGCCGCAGCGCTCCCCCGCCAACGACGGCACGGCTGGATCGTCACACCCGACACCCTCCTCCGATGGCACCGACGCCGCATCGCCCGCCACTGGACACAACCCAACCGAAGACCAGGACGCCCACCAACATCTGTCGAACTCCGAAGACTCATCCTCCGCCTCGCCGCCGAGAACCCAACCTGGGGCTACCGCCGCATCCACGGCGAACTCGCAGGCCTCGGCCATCGCATCGCCTCTTCGACCGTGTGGAAGATCCTCAACACCAGCGGCATCGACCCAGCGCCAGACCGATCCGACGTCACCTGGTCACAATTCCTCCACTCCCAAGCCGCCGTGGCCTGCGACTTCTTCACCATCGACACCGCCCTCCTCCGCCGCTACTACGTGCTGTTCTTCATCCATATCCCCACCCGACAGGTGTACCTCGCCGGTCTCACCGCCAACCCGACCGGCGACTGGACTACTCAAGCGGCTCGCAACCTATTCCTCCGCCACGGCGACCAGCTCGCCAGCTCACGAGCCCTCGTTCGAGACCGAGGCAGCCAATGCATCAAGTCCTTCGACGAGATCTTCCACACCGAAGGCCTCAAACTCCTCAAGACCCCCGTCCGCACGCCGGCGGCCAACGCCTTCGCCGAACGATGGATCGGCTCCATCCGCAGAGAACTCCTCGACCGCACCATCATCTGGAACCACAACCAACTCGAACACTTGGTCACCGACTACATCGAGCACTACAACACCCACCGCCCACACCGCTCTCTCGACCAATATCCACCGGAGGCTCCCGAGGTGCGTGCGCCCGCGGATCCGCGCCACCTTCGGGTCCTGAAATCAACCCGCTGCAACGGCCTCATCAACGAATACCAAAACGCAGCCTGACCAGCCACGACGCAATACTCGGCCCCCACAAGGCCTGCCTGTCAAAGCATCGACAACCAGCAATGCCAATCACACGGCCAAATCGTCGAACTGTCAGGCCGCCAACAAGTGACCTTCTGCTCTGAGCGACCGCCGGCTGAGGACTCACAATGGGTGTCGTCCTGTTCGAAGTAGTTGGGAGTCAGCAATGGTGGGAGAGGGAGCCGCTCCGACGACCGAGTCGACCCGGATGTTGGTGCGACAATGGGTCGAGGCCTACAACAACCACGATGTCGAGGTCTTCCGGGAACTCTTGGCTGAGAACTATGAAGAGGTCGGACCGAGCGGGACGCTCTCTGGCCGCGACGCGGCGCTGACCGACCTTGTCGAGACCTTCAACTCACAGCCCGACATCGCGCTCTCGGTGACCGCACTCGTGGCCGACGCCAGCGTCGCCGCCGTCGAGTACCAGATGCAAGGGACGATGGTCGCCTCAGCGCATCTCCCCAACGGCCGCGTGGTCCCGGGAACCGGCCAGCGCTATGACATGAGCGGCTCCTCGATCGTATGGGTCGACGGCAGCCGGATCGCCAGGTGTACACCACTACTACGACCGGGCTCTCATGCGGGAGCAACTCGGCCTTCCGGCCAGCGGTGCCCCGATCGGAACTGACTAACCTGGCCCTTCCTCGGCGGGTCGCCGATCAGACTTTCGACTTCGGGCCCATCCACTATGCTTTTTGGGCTTGGAGGTTGGTGTCCGACTGTACAAGGCACCCACGACAATCACTTCGCGCTTTGTGCGTGCCCTCGCTACCGGGTTGCTTGTCGCGGCTACTGGCGACGCCCTCGGAGCCCTGACCAGCGGAAACGGGAGCGTGGTGGCCATCTTTGAATTGAAATCCATAATGGAAGTCGTGCAGCTCGACGAGGCATCGATGACACCATCGAGTACCACCCCGGCGAACATCGATGAACGGCAAGCTACTAGCTCGACGAGATGGTTCTAGTACTAGAAGTGACCACACAGAGTCGTTCCAGCCAACGATCGCCGGCCAGATTCCTCCGAAGGCACACTACATCTTGATCACACCAGCAACCAAAGAAGGAGGACTGATGGCGACATATCTCACCCTTGTGCGCTACACGTCCGAAGGCATGAAAGCCGCTCTTAGCCAGGGATTCGTGGCCCGACGCGCCGTTTACGAAGAGGTCGTCACGACCGCCGGCGGCTCGGTTTCCGCCTACTTCGTCGTGGCCGACGGTGATTGGGATCTGGCGATCATCAGCGAAATCCCGGAACCCTGGAGCAACGCCGATGCTGCGCGGATGATTGCCGCATTCAAAGCAGGCGGCGCTGTTGTGGAGTTGCGCACGCTTCGCCTCGCTACGGCCGAGTCCTTTGACGACGCATCACGGACCACCGAACACACCTATAGGCCCCCGAACGGTTAGTGGACCAACACCCACCAACCTGTGGGGGTCGAATATTGCGTCGTGCCTGGTCAGGCAGCATTCCGGTACTCGTTGATGAGCCCGCCGCAGCGGGTCGCTTTGATGACTCGGAGCCTGGGCGGATCGCCGTCGGGCAAGGGCTGGGGTGGCAGCGATGGTTGTTGGTCGAGGGAGCGTTGGGGCCGGTGGCCGTTGCACATGCGTGCACCAAACCGAGCGTAGAGGGTGCACCAAACTGGGCGTCGAGACCGAGCCGGACGTTGCGGTGTCCTCATGGCAGCCCCCTGAGCGGGTGGCTGTGAGCCCGTTCTGTAGGCTGAGCGCATGTCCGGCCACCCGCGATTCGTCGAAGTCGAGTGGGATCGGGGACACGACTCATTCGTCGGGAGCGTCGGTCGCCGAAGGCGCCGAAGGCATCCTGCTTACCCCGGTGCGCAACCTCCACCCCGAACCGGGGTTCAATGGATCCCCCGCTGCAGTGGGGCGATGATTGCCTCGATGCATTGAACGACCTTCTCGCCGGTCACCCAGCGCCCGCGGGACTCGGCATCTCGAAACGATCCGACGACGGGTTCACCGAGGTCCCCTGACACGCCCCGCGATGCGCGGGCCGCGGTGAACCCAAAGCCCACTTGGCAGTCCGGCTCGACCGCCTAACCCGTGGACCGAACCGGGGACCGGTCACAAGGCGAGCCTCCGCTGGGATGTGATCGCCACGCAGAAGCACACCCTGCAACAAGCCACCCGTGAATGTTCGGGTCTGCAGCGCCAACCCAACCTCATCGTCCGACGCACACTGACTCGATCGAGGCCACTCCCGACCCAGGCCTGTAGGTGTATATTTAGTGTATGGCTCGCACAAACATCGACATCGACGAAGAACTCTGCCGACGCGTGATGCAGCGCTACCACCTCACCACGAAACGAGAAGCAGTCAACCTCGCCCTGCGCCAAGCCGCCGGCGAGCCCCTCGGCCTCGACGAAGCCCGATCGATGCGCGGAACCGGCTGGGACGGCGACCTCGAAGAACTGCGTGCGAGCAGAGCGTGATCCTCGTCGACACCTCGGCCTGGATCGAGTTCCTCCGCGACACCGGATCACAGGTCTGCCTGGCCGTCGACCGACTGCTCGATGCGGACCTCGCGACGTGTGATGCGATATCGATGGAGGTCCTCGCCGGCGCACGCGACGAAAAACACCTGGGCCAGCTGCGAGGGCTCCTGGCACGAGCGACCATGCTGCCGACGAGCCCCGCAGACTACGAAGCGGCCGCGTCGATGTACCGGTCGTGCCGAGTCCAAGGTGAAACCGTCCGCAAACTCATCGACTGCCTGATCGCCGCAATCGCAGTCCGCCACGGAGCGGAGGTCCTCCACGCCGACTCCGACTTCGTCGCACTCGCTCGACACACCGAATTGCGACTGCACCCGGACTCCCTCGACTGATCGACCACCAGCACAAACCACCCGGAACATCACCGAGCAGCCCCCCACACACACCAACCCGAGACCGCCACAACCCCTCGGCCACCGCTGCCACGTCAACGTGCACCCGACAAGAACTCACCGGTATGGCGCGGACTGACCGGACAGTAACTTGGACAAAACCCCTGCTCCTCGGACTGGGCGGTCTTTCCCGGACAGAAAGGGGCGGTCTCTTCATCCGCAGGTTCTGGGTTCAAGTCCCAGGGGCCGACACATAAGTCCAGGTCAGGGGTTTGCGACTGCTCTACAGGACCCCGTTGGACGCTTCTCTAACTAGTAGAGGAGCAATGGTTGGAGCAACACTCCGCCGGAACGGTGGTCTACGTGACGTTGGTGCTCGACAGCTTGCATCCTGCACACGGAAGGCGGTTCCCGGCCGCCGAACGCGACACGACTGGACAAGAAATCTTCCACTTCGATCGCCGACCTGAGCATCGCATCATGACACTCGAGAGCAGCCTGCATCTCGGTCCGATGCTCCTCCCACAGACGCGTCGACTCCTCGATATCGGTGAACAGAAACGTCACCGTCCCCGAAGGTCGCTCAACCATTTGGCCAGCATCTCACGCCACTCGGTGCCGACGCTCACAACACCCTCAAATCGGCAGCCAGACCCGCCCGACTCTGCCGGTGACCGCTGTCGCAAGCGTCTTGCCTTGCACAGTCAGTCGAGTCGTATGACTGCTTCCTGAGCCATTGTTGCAACGAGGCGCCCGGACTGATCCCACACCCGACCGAGCGACAGGCCCCGTGCACCTGCGGTGGCGACCGGCTCCTGATCGATGAGCAACCAGTCGTCCACCCGGAACGGTTGGTGGAACCACATTGCATGGTCGAGGCTGGCGACCGCGAGCCCCTCCTCTCCCCAGTGCACATCGTGAGGGATCAACACGTTGTCGCTGATCGACTCGTCTGCCACATACGCGAGCACCGCAGCATGGAGGTGCGGACTATCCGGCATCGGTTCAAACGTCCGCATCCACTTGCGAATGCCGTTGTTCTCGGTGGGCCCCGTCGGCGTGAAGTGCGCATTCACGTAGCGCAGGTCGACCGGGCGCGATCGGTGGGTCCAGAACGAGTCGAAGGGCTCCTTGTCCAGAGACGCCACCAGCTCGGGGAGTCCAAGCAGATCGTCCGGATCGGGCACGTCGCCTGGCATCTGCTGCTGATAGAGCCGACCCTCCTCGGGACGTTGGAACGAGGCGATCATTTCGAACACCGGACGGTCCGCCTGAGAGGCAGTGAGATGACGATGGCTGAACGACCGGCCGTCGCGTGTTCTCGTCACCCGATAGTCGAGTTCGGCCTTCGCGTCGGCAGCGCGCAGAAAGTACGCGTGGAACGAGTGCGGGAACTGCGCGGCGTCGACCGTTCGACATGTCGCAGCGAGTGACTGGCCCAACAGGTGGCCCCCGTACAGATTCCAAGGGCTGTCGCCTTCCGCTGAGGGCACCGACCCGACGAAGGCGTCATCACCGACGGGCAGGACATCGAGCGAGGCGAGAAGTTCGCGTTGCGTGGCACGGGACACGCCCGCGACTGTGCCACACCCGATCGGCCCGCGGCGACACCGTCGCCGGCCAACCCAGACGAGACCACCCGCCGGCGTCCGCGCCCACCAACGATCCAGCAAGGACGTGGACCAGGGATAACGCTGATCAGAGGCCGGATCTACGGAGCTCGGCTACGGGTTCGTGATCCGGCTGGTGCTGCTGAACGCCACGGCGATGGTCGTGCTCGCTGCTGGGTTCAATGCGCTCTTCTCCTGGCGTCGGTACCCGAGCGCATGGGCGAGTCGATCACCGACGCCGATCGCTCAGGGTCCGTCCCACGCGGAAGTGCTGACGGCTCGGCGGTCCGTCGACTCATTCGTGGATGTCACCGAGGATGACCTCGTGGGTCTCGTCCACCTGCTGGCCCCTGGAAGCCAACGTGACGAATTCGTCGTCCGACAGGCCAGTCCGACCGCTGAAAACGGGCACGAAGTCGATGAGCGATCGGAGGACTCTGCGTCGCCAGGGCACTGAACAGCCGATCGGCCGAGGGCAATGCACGTTGGAACAGAATGCACTGGTGCATAGGCCGGCGCCGACGACGAACCTACATACACCCAACGCAGCGGCGAATCGCTCGACCGAAGCCAGCGCGGGGGTCTACACCCGTGACACCCGTGCACACGCGCTCCCCGAAGAGCGGTCTCAGGCAGCGGCGACGGCGGGATTGAGGTTGAGGTCGGCCGACACCGTAACCGTCCCTCGTCCGGTGAGTTGGCGAACGTCGGACAGTTCGAGTTCGGCCCACACCTTCAGCCACATCGACGTCTGACGGCCGCGCTGCTGAAAGACTCCCTCGCTCGTCAGACGCATCGAGCGCACGGTTCCGGACGAGATCGTGATCGGACGATCGGTGGCGTCGGGCAGCGCGATCACGAGTTCGAATGTGGGATGGGCGGCGTCATCGTTGACGAGGGCGCCGCTGAGGACGACGGCGTCGACCGTGCGCCGACGAAGGCCGCGAGATTCGATTTGGACGTGCTGGCCACGGCCGACCGTCCAGCATGGGTAGTCGTGAATTGCTGCGTTCATGATCGTTCCCTTCGTGTTGAACCTGCGCTGATCATGAGCTGCGGTCGACGGTGCCGAAATCGGCCAGTCGGCTGGGTTTAATCCCGCTTCAACCGGCTGGGCAGCTCGGCCCGGGAGCGAATCCCCAGTTTGCTGTAGACCTTCGACAGGTTCCACTGCACCGTCTTGGGGCTGATGAACAGTTCGGCAGCGGCCTCGCGGTACGTTCGGCCGGCCGCGATCAACTCTGCAACCTGGCGTTCGGTAGGCGTCAGATCGTCGCTGGCGGCACGTCCCCCTACTCGCGACAGTTCGGACCGGGCGCGGTCGAGCCAGATCCGGGCTCCGAGCCGGGAGAACTCGGCCTCTGCGGCCAAGAGCGCGGTCCGCGCCGCCTTCTTTTGTCGATTGCGGCGGTGCACAGTGCCCAGCACGAGCTCGGTGCGTGCCCGTTCGAATGGCTGGCGAGCACGGTCGCTGTGGAGCACGGCCGACAACAGTTCGGATGCCCCTTCGAGATCGCCGCGAGCCGCCTGGAGCGCAGCCGTGCCGCGACCGACGACCAGGTCGAGCCACGGTCGGTGCAGCGCGTCCGCAGCCGCCCGCGCCGTCTCGAGCAACGCCTCGGCCTCGTCGAGCCGGCCGAGTGCGATCTTGGCCTCGATCGCGTCGCCGTGATAGCGGAACAGCCCTGGCTCGAGCAGCCCGACGTCACTCGCCATGCGCGCGACCTCGCCAAGCGTGCGGTCAGCGTCGTCGAAACGACCGACCGACAGCTCGAGGAAGCCCCGAGTTGCGAGAAGCTCGAGCAACGCCGGACCGGCGCCGAAGCGTTCGGCGAGCGCTATTCCCTGCACGATCTCCAACTCGGCCGCTGCCACATCGCCGAGGTGGCTGCTGACCAACGCATTGATGAGGATGGAGAATGGTCGCTCGCTGTCCTGCCCACTCTCGATGGTCGACCGCACGCACTCTGCCGCCGTTGCGACCGCGGACGTCCAGCTCCCGAGGAGCAGCTCGGCGCGGGCGAGATGGAACAGTACGAAGGGAAGCGACTGCTCGTCACCGCGCGCGATCGCGTCGGCGCGCATGGTCTGAAAGCGCTGCAGAGCTTCGGGCAGTCGGTCCTCCCACATCAGCAGCATCCCGTGCAGCCAGTCGGGACGGCACATGATCTGCAGGCGACGCGAACTCGGCTGCAAGACCTCGACGGCTCTGGTGACGGCGTCGATGGAGATGCCCTTTCCGCCGAGGGAGCACAGGAAGTCGACGAGTGTCTGCGAGACGGCGATCTGTTCGTCGTCGCCGACGAGTTCGGCCAACGCCAAGGCACGTCGAGCGAGCTGTTCCGCCTGGGGGACGTCGTTGTGGTGCCTCGACCACGCCAGTCCCTGCAGGACCTCGATCTCCGTGGTGGAGCCCGCGTCGACTTCGTCGAGTGCCGACTGAAAGCATTGCGCCGCCGGTCCGAAGCCCTCGAGCGATGCCACCGCCCATGCCCGCAATGCGAGTGCCTGCGCACGGGTCGGCCCTGCGGGCGCGTCGACGAGGAGGAGGTCGTCGAGTTTCGCCCTTGCCCACTCGACCCGACCCAGCTCGAAGACGCAGCGCGCCGCGTTCAACCGCCGTTCGAGCGCTGCTTCTCGTTGATCCGCAGGAGTGAACCGAGCGGCGGCCTCCCACAACTCGGCGGACGCGTCGGGCGCGCCGCGCGCTCCGGCTCGGTGCGCGGCGTGGTCGAGCTTCTCCGCGACCGCGGCGTCGGGACCGTCGGCTGCGAGCGCGAGATGCCGCCCCTGTTCCTCGATGTCGTCGACGGTCGCTGCGACGCGGGCGTGAAGTTGTGCGCGTTGTGCCGAATCGAGCCGAGAGTATGCCGCCGACCCGAGCAGCGGGTGCGCCAGGAGCACGCGCTCGCCGTCGAGCGTGACGACGCCTGCCGATTCGGCCGACCGCAGCTGGTCGAAGGCGCCTGGTCCGAGCAGTCCCGTCACCGTGGAGACCGTCGGGCGACGCAGCATCGCCGCGACCTGGACGACCTCGATCGCAGGACCGAGTCCGTCGAGGCGATCGCCGACGACGCTCAGCAGCGTGTCCGGTACCGGCAGCGACCCGTCGATGGCCGCGCCGCGATCTACCCATCGCGCGTGCGAGGTGCAATGCGAACATCGGGTTTCCGCCCGCCATCTCGTGCAGCTTCTGCACCTCGCGTGGCGACAGTGCGTCGCCGACGCGTTCGCGGACGATCGTGTCGACCTGGCTTGTGTCGAGTGCTACGACCTGCTGCTCGACGACTCGCACACCCGCGTCCTGTTCGACGTCGTCGAGGATGCTGTTCTCGCGGGCGGCACGCGTCGCGATGAGGAAACCCACTCGCTCGGTACGGAGCCGTCGCACCACGAATGCCAGCACACGCTGCGACGGCTGGTCCATCCACTGCGCGTCGTCGATACCGACCACGATCGGGCGCTGACGCGCCAGGTGCTGCAACAGCCCGAGGGTCGCCACGGCGACGGCCCTCGGCGGCAGTTCGAGACCGTCGGGCTCGGCGCGCAGCAGCGCGACCCCCAAGGCGCGACGCTGCGGTTGCGGCAGCGCCCCGAGTTCGTCGTCGGCGACATCGACGAGCAAGTCCGACAGCGACGCGAACGCGAGCTGTGCCTCGGCATCGACCGGGCGACAACGGCAAATCCCAAACCCTCGTTCCTCAGCGAATCGAATGCCCTCGCGCCACAGCGTCGACTTGCCGATACCGGGCTCGCCGGTGAGCACCAACGCCATGGGGCCATCGCTGCTCGAGTCGACGAAGGCGCGCAACGCGTGAATCTCGTCGACACGACCGACGATCGAGGCGGCATCGCTCACATCGTTGCCCTGACCGGATCGCTCACTCGTCGAACCAACTCACCGATTGCGCCAAGAATCGCGTCCTCCGCCATGAAGATCGATGGCTCGACCGGCGGCACGCTCACGAGGCCAAGTGATGGTCGGTCCGGATGACGCGGCTGTCGCACGCGCCCCTGTGCTGAACGAAGCAGTGACCCATGGGTTGCCAACCCCGGCGAACAGAACCTCGATGTCAACAACGACTTCTGGCATGACGCTCCCTCTCACGTTCGTGGAGTTCGAGTATGCGACTGCTGGTCTTCACGCACAAGGGCACGAAGCTCCCGCGAGGATTCCTCGCTTCACCGTCTCGCGGCCCATTCGAGGGCCCGGACGGTGAACTCCGCGAGTTGCGTGGCAAGGGACCATGTTCTTCAGCGCCCATACGCCGACAGGCGCCTGTTCGAAGTGCTGGTCGGCGACGTCAGTCCGCGGGCATAGGGCCGGTGTAGGTCACGTCCTCTTGGGGGACATGGCGCCAGCGGGTCCCTTGAGTCTTCTCTTCGAGGTGGTGGGCCAAGGTGCTGAAGCTCCGGGGGATCATCACGAATCCGGCAGCACAGCCGATCGGAAAACCGAAGTCGAGCACCAGCGCGGCGACGATGCCGTCGAGGTTGATGGGGATCGGGCGGCCCTTCGCCAGTGCTACCTCACGTTCCATGGCCACCAGCAGCCGTGTGTATGCACCGGCCGCCCCGGTTTCCTGGGCAACGGCCAATAGGGCGGGTGAGCGGGGGTCGGCATGATGGGCGGGTATGCCGAAACCGGACATCCGGCCATCGTGTTGCAGCGCGTCGGTGACGATCTGTCTGGCCACCGCGGCGATGATCGCGTCGTCGGGTTCTGGGTTCGTTGCGAGGTGGGGGCCGAGCGCGTCGCTCATGGTGCGGGCCAGAGGGTCCCCGGCACCTCCGGCGATGTCACCGAAGAGCAGGACTCCGCCTGCGATGGCTTGCGCGACGTTGGTGCCGTAGGAGGCGAAAGCCCGTCCGATCATGGCCGCCGGTGTGAGCCCATGATCGACGCAGGCGGTGAGCATCGCATCGAGTGTGCGTGCTTGGCCTTTGGTCGGCATGTGCCCGGTGAACATCAGGAACACCGAGTCGGCGAACGTCGAGCTTTGGATCAGGTCGCTGAGCCGATGGCCGCGCAGCACGATCTCCTCCTCGCTCTCGGTGCTGATGATCTGGGAGATCCCTGTCGTGTAGTGATGCATGTCAGCCATCGAAACTCGCTTCTCGTTGTTTGGCGTGGTCGCCCCCGCTGGCTCTCAGATCGCTTTGTCACCGGTCCGACAGCAGTTCGCGGGCTATGATCTCGCGCTGGATTTCGCTCGTGCCCTCGTAGATCCGGGCCGGCGCGAGCCTCACGGTAGAGATGCTCGATCAGGTGGCCACGTTCGAGCCCGGCGGCCCCATGGACCTGCAGCGCGGCATCGACGATGAACTGGCCGGCCTCGGTGGCGAAGAGTTTTGCCCGCGCTGAAGACGCCCGGATCTCGCTCGCCGACGCGCCGTCGTCGTAGGCCGACGCCGCTTGGCGAACGAGCAGCCGGGCTGCCTCGAGCCGAACGGACATCTCCGCCAACTGATGCGACACCGCCTGGAACGCGCTGATCGGCTGACCGAATTGGCGGCGCTGCTTGGCGAATGCCACCGTGGCCTCGAGCGCGGCACGGGAGAACCCCACGACGTGCGCCCCGACACTGGGCCGGAACACGTCGAAGATGCCCAAGCCGATGCGGAACCCGTCATTGACCGGGCCGATGACGTGGCTGTCGGGAACGAACACCCCGTCGAAATGCAGTCGACCGACCCGATCAGGCCACATCGCGTCGATCGCCACGCCAGACAGGCCTTCGGAGTTGGCCGGTACCAAGAACGCCGTGATACCGCGGGCGCCGGCATCGGGCAGCGTCCGAGCGAAGACCGTGTAGACATCGGCCTCTGGGGCCCGCATGATCCACACCTTCGAACCCGACAGCCGCCAGCCCCCCGGCTCCTGGACCGCTGGCATCGCCATCGCTGCAAGATCGGAACCCACGTCCGGTTCGGTCAACGCCACGGCGGACACCGCCTCACCACGGCACACCGCCGGTGCCCACTCGTGCAGCGCTCCGTCCTGCCCGAAACGCAACGCCACATAGATCCCACCGATCTGGATGGCCAGCGCCGTCGACGCTTCCGGTGTGATGCGAGCCAATCCCTCCCGGCACGCAACCAAGCGGGCCGCCGAAACGGCCCCGTCGCCGGTGCCGCCGAACTTCGCGGGGAAGAAAGGCGCCAACAACCCCAAGTCGGCCAAACCGCCAGCGCGTAGACCTGATCCGCACTCAGCACCTCATCCATGCACCCCCTTCGACCGACCGTGCGACCTCACCCCACTGTCTGCCGCCGCACCGTAGTCGAGCGCCGGCAACACAGCCCAAGCGCGTGGCCCAGGTGCCGCCAGAAGAACCTCGGTTCGTCGAGGCCCCCTACCGAGGCTTCTCCTCGCGATGGCTCCAAGGTTGTGAACGAGCACGCCGACGCAACATTCCCGACACTGTCAGCGTCGCGTTGTAGAGTCATGATCATGGAGCAGTCGACAAACCAGGCCGACACGACGCAACGCCCCGACGTCAAGTTCTACGGCCCCGCCGATGAGCTCCCACCCGGGGCAATAGAGGCCCTCAAACGTCGGACACCCGACCAACTCCAAGCGAGCGCTGACCGGGCCACCCGCCGCACGTGAGACCGGTCCGGCTCGGGGACCCATCGCTCGATGACATTGACCTCCAAGTCCCGCCAGACCGGCTCAACGACTTCCTCCAACACGATCTCCGCCCAGTCCTCGACGCTCTGTCTCAGAACGATGCCACCTGGGACGAGAACGGAATCCCGCACGGTCCGGGACGACGGTTCACGATCGCCGGGCAGACCGTCGCCGGATTTCACCTATTCGTTGCGGAGGATCCTGCCGATCCACGACCTGGCGCCCTCGTCGTGTTCGGAATCGATGTCTGGCTGAACGACTTCCCGGACTGATCCGCCCCCCCGAGGAATCGACCACACACAAACTGTGACCAAGGGGAACGCCCACTGGCGTGAGGCCACCTCGACCCATGGCAACGATCGAGAGCTTTGAGCACCTCGCCCACGCGACCCTGGTCCGCTGAGCGGGCTGGCGATCGGCCGCCCCTGACTTGGGGCCCGTGCCCGCGCCTCAGTGGGTTGCGGCGGGGGATTTCGGTGTGCTGATGCCGGCGACGAAGTAGCAGACCGCGGCGATGAGCACGGCGACCCACAGACTGAATGCCACTTTGGCGTCGGTGCCCCAGTCGTCACCGAGGATGGGCAGGCTGACCAGGTAGATCACCGGTAGCGACGCGGCGAGCATCGCTGACGCCTTCAGCCGCTTCCGCCTGAGGCGATCACCGTCGGTGACGTCCATCGAGCGCGCCAACTTGCTGCGTTGTGTGACCGCCAGAAGCACCGCGAGCGGGAGCAGGAGCACGCCGGGATACAGACCGACGAACGGGCTGACAATGCCGACACAGGCCATGACGACGATCGCCGCGGTCAAGACGGCGGATGTGTGTTGTTCTTTCATGAGTTTCTCCATTCGGTAGCGCGGGACAGTGACAATCAGATCGAGGGTTACCCGGCGCCATGCTCGCCGCGGGCCGAGTTCGGCGGACAGGTCGGTGTGGATCTGCAGGAGGTCATCGCCGTAGCGATCACGAAAGTCCCGCGGGTAGAGCCGCAGAAGGTGCTGGTACACACGACCTGCGGACTTGGCTCTCATGTCAGGCCAGACCCGGTTTGAGGTTCGAGCGGGTGATCGTGACGAGCGCGGCGAGACGATCGGCTTCCGCCCAGCAGACGGTTCGGCCGAGTCCGGTCAAACGGTAGTAGCGGCGCCGAGCATCGTCGTCGGTCGACGGCCGTCGATCGGATTCCTCGACAAGACCCTGCTCGACCAGTTTGTGAAGCGTCCCATACAGCGTGGCCGGACCCATGCGCACCACACCACCCGAGGACCCCTCGACCGCGCCCATGATGGCGTACCCGTGACGATCCCCGGCCGTGAGCGCCACGAGGACATGGAACTGGGCCTGCGACAGCGGAAGGAACGACCGAGGATCGGTGGAGACGTCAGGGTTGTTCACCATTCCTCTAACATATCGTCTATCGATATATTGTCAAGCGATAGATCGGCAGGCGAAAGAGAAGCACCATCATCACCGCCCGGCCGATCCCCCAACGCCACCGCCGCAACTGCTGTTTGGGAAACGTCGAGACTCATCCGACGGAGGGACGGAGCTAAAGCCGTTGTTGGTGATCGAGGCAGATGTTCGAGGTGTACTACGAACGCTGTCGGACGTGAGTGACCACACCAGCGGCCTTGCCGCTGCGGTCGTGATGGCCATGTCGATGCGTCGATCACAAGCTCGGTGCGCATGTGGTCGGCTGTTATGAAGTGGCCGATGCCAGCAGGCGTCTGGGAGCCTGGGCAGCTGCGTTTGTAGTTGGGCCGGGCGTTTTGCTTGTCGGCCCGGCTGTCGATCAGGGTCGCGTCGAAAATCGATGATCAACCCCTCGCCCCCAGGGCCGAAGCGGTCGCCGCCCGAGCGCGTGCCGCCGCCCTCGCTGAGTCGAGGCCGCGGAGAATCGCAGCGCTTCAGAGTCGACGTGCTACATCGTTCTCTTTGCAGTCATCTCTGCCAGGTCAGAGATAGTCGTCCGGCGGGGGTTGGTCGGGTTTCGCCGGCCGCGTTAGGTTCACGGTTCAAGCGCCGGCGAGTGCCGGTCGGGGGAGGTGCGTCATGACGGACGTCGCAGCGGCACAGAAGCAGGGCATGGCAGGGGTGGCCGAAACCGACTACGAGGTCGTTGTGCTCGGGGCCGGCGTCGCCGGTCTCTACCAGGTCAAGCAGCTGGTCGATCTCGGGGTGCGTGCGACGGTGCTCGACGCCAACGCCGACCTCGGCGGCACCTGGTACATGAATCGCTATCCCGGGGCCCGCTTCGATTCCGAAAGCTACACCTACGGCTACTCCTGGAGCCGTGAGCTGCTCGACGAGTGGCACTGGACCGAGCGGTTTTCGCCCAACCCGAAACTCTCCGCTACCTCAATTTCGTCGCCGACAAGTTCGGACTCCGCGACCACATCCGTTTCAACGCCAGAATCGAAGCCCTCACCTTCGATGACCAACGCGACAGCTGGACCGTTCGCATCGCCGACGGCACCGAGCTGACCACCAGGATCGTCATGACCGCTCTCGGCGTCCTCTCCATACCGACCTATCCCCGCATCCCGGGAATGGACACATTCGAGGGACCCTCGTTCCACCCCTTCCACTGGCCGCACGAACCCCTCGATCTCACCGGCAAGCGAGTCGCTGTGATCGGAACCGGCGCCACCGCCATTCAGCTGATCCCCGAAGTCGCCAAGGTCGCCGCAGAGCTCGTCGTGTTCCAGCGCCGACCCAACTGGGCCGCGCCCCTGAACAACGGCCCGATCTCCGATGAGGAGATGGCCGACATCCGTAGCCGCTACGACGCCATCTTCCAGCGGTGCCAGGAGACGGCCGCCGGTTTCGAGCACGACGCGGATCGCCGCGGGTTCTACAACGTGACGCCCGAGGAACGGCGCGAGCTATGGGACCGCCTCTACGATGGTTCGGGTTTCGGCATCTGGTTGTCGAACTTCCTCGAGATCTTCATCGACGAGCAGGCCAACGCCGAGTTCTCCGACTACGTCGCCGAACGCATCCGCGAACGGGTCAAGGACCCGGCCACCGCCGAGAAACTGATCCCCAAGGACCACGGCTTCGGCATCCAACGAGTACCCCTCGAGACCGGATACTTCGAGGCCTACAACCGCAACAACGTCACCCTGGTCGATGTCACCGAAACCCCCATCGAGTGCGTCACACCGACCGGGATCCGTACGAGCAGCGGCGAACAGCCCTTCGACGTCATCGTGTACGCCACCGGGTTCGACGCGTTCACCGGGGCGTTCGACCGCATCGACATCACCGGGGTCGACGGGCTGAAGCTTCGCGACAAGTGGGCTGATGGGCCGATCACCTACCTCGGTCTGCTCGTGCACGGTTTCCCGAACTTCATCATGCTCGCCGGCCCCCAGGTCGGTGCCACCAACTTCCCACGGGCGATCGAGCCTGCAGTCGAATGGGCAACCGAACTTCTCCAGCACGTGCGCAGCCACGGCTCTCAGCGTTTCGAGGTAGGTGAAGCAGCGGAACAGGCATGGCAGGACGAAGTGGCCCGCAGCTACGCGATGGTGCTCTCCGGCCGGGCCCAAAGCTGGATCACCGGCTACAACTCGAACCTCGACGGCCACGAATACGGCAAGACCCGCTACAACATCTACCAAGGCGGCGGACCCCGCTACCTCAAGAAGCTCGCGAGCATCGCCGCCGACGAGTACCCGGACCTGCACTTCGAGTAACCACCACGCGCTCCCCTGACGACTCAGCGTTGACGTTGTACTCGTTGAGTGTGTAAGGGACATCCTTGCGCCGCATTGTTCGTTATGGTCGAATGAGGTGGTGAAGCGCTCGATCGCCCTGTGGTTCCGGGCGGACTGGCGGCGTCGTCGACGCTCGATCGTCGGTCTGGCGCTGCTGTCGGGCATCGCAGGCGCGGTCGTGCTGACGGCAGCGGCCGGAGCCCGGCGGGCGTCGACCAGCTTCGACCGGCTTGCGAACGAGTCGCTCGCGGCTGATGCGATCGTCGACGTCGGCGCGGTCGACCCGGCCGTCGCCAGCGAGATCGCGAACCTCCCGATGGTCGATGACTCCGGCCAGTTCGCGATCATCTTCGCTCTGATCGACGGGGTCGAGACCGACATGGCGATCTGGGCGCCTCTCGACGACCGCATCGGACAGCAGATCGAGCGCAGTCGCCTTCTTCGAGGCCGCCGGCCCGATCCTGGCAAGGCGGATGAGGTACTGATCAACGAACGGACCGCCGAGCTCGTCGGGCTGGGTGTGGGGGACCGCGTCCGCGATCTCGACGATGACGCCCGAGCAGGTGAGGAACGAGGAGTACTTCCCAGCGCGCGGCCCCGTGCTCGACATGCACGTTGTCGGAGTGACGCGGGGTCCCGACGACCTGCTCTCGAGTGCCGACGGTGGCTTCGTCGCCAGTGGATCGTTCCTCGACACGGTGCGTGGCGAGGTCGACCTGTGGACCACGTACCTCGCCGTGGATCTCGCGGACGGCGTGTCGGAGGAAGCGTTCGAGGAACTACTCGGTGGTCTCATCCCTCCGGAGCAGCAGTACGAAGTGCTGTCGTTCGATGCGCGAACGAGGGCTGCGCGGGACACCATCGAAGTCATCGCATGGGGTCTCACGGTGTTCGGGATCGTCGCCGCCGCCGCTGCGACGGTGATGATCGTGCAGGCCGTTGCGCGGCACGTGTCCAGTGCCCGCCCGGAAGCAGAGACGATGGCTCAGCTGGGAGTCAGCCGCGGCGGGCGTCGACTGGCTCTGGTCGGCCTCACTGCGCCGATCGCTCTCGGCGGCGCGGCAGTGGCAAGTCTCGGTGCATGGGCGGCCTCTCCGATCATGCCCATCGGCCTGGCCGGTCGCGCCGAGCCGAATCCCGGCCCAGAGGTCGACTGGACGGTGTTCGTGCTGGGAGCGATAGCGCTTGCCGCGGTGGTCCTCGCATCGGCCTTCCTGACCGCAGTCTCGATGACCCGATCATCAAGGCGGTCGCCGACATCGCCTCGGACCTCGTTGGCAGTCGAGGCCGCCACACAAGTAGGCCTCGGTCCGGTCGCTCTGAACGGGGTACGCCTGGCGTTCGACCGACGCGCACCGGCCGTCCCGGTGCGCTCGGCCATCGTCGGCGCCGCTGTTGCAGTACTGGGAACCGTGTCCGTCCTGACCTTCGTGTCCAGCCTCGACCGCCTGCTGGGCAGCCCCGACCGTTGGGGATACCAATGGGATGTGATGCTGAACTTCACCGCCGACACCATCGATGTGGCAGAGGCCCGGGTGCTGGATGACAGCCAGTTGACGGCGGTGGCCCGCTGGGACGCAGGCTTCTCGTACGTTGATGGCCAGGGCATCTCGTCGTTCGGGCTCACCCAGCGGACCGGCGAGCTCGGTTATGCGCTCACTTCCGGCCGCCAGCCCACCTCGCCGGGTGAAGTGGTGCTCGGACCGACCACTGCAGAGCGACTGAACGTCGACATCGGGGAGACGGTCGACGTCTCGCCACAGGCCGAGCACGCTGGAGGAACTGCGGTGACAGTCGTCGGCATCGCCCTCTTCCCGGCCAACGGCGAGGACAGCTTCAGCGACGCGATCGGTTACTTCGGTCCGGCCTTCACCCAATTCGCGATCGCTCCCGACTTGTTCGAGGCCTCGCAGCTCGTCGTGAGATCGACCCAGGATGTCGACATCGACGAATTGATGCAGCGTTTGGATCGCGAGTACCCCGGGGCCGTCTCGTCGAGCGAGAACCGCCCAGCGGCCCCGGGCTCAGTCGCCAACCTTGCCGGTGTGCGTTCCATGTCCTACTGGCTCGCTGCGTTCGTCGGCCTCCTGGGGCTAGCGTCGCTGGTGCACGTGCTGCTCAGCACCCTCTGGCGTCGACGCAGGGAGATGGGGACGCTTCGTAGTCTCGGGTTGACCGACCGTCAGATCGCCAGGTGCGTCGTGTGGCAGGCGCTGACCATCGCTGTGATCGGTGTTCTGGTCGGCATCCCACTCGGCATCGTTGCAGGTGCAAACGCATGGAGAGTTGTGGCCGAGGGAATCGGCGTGGCTGGCGATGCTCGACGCCCGATGGTCTCGCTCGCGCTCGTCGGTGTGGTTGCTCTCGGCGCCGCCGCGCTCGCTGCGCTGGGGCCGGGCCATCTGGCCGCTCGACTGCGTCCGGCGGCATCGCTGCGCACCGAGTGACGCGCCAGCTCGAGCCGGCGCACGGGATACGGGCGACAACAGCCGCGGCGATGACGAATACCGGAATCGCACGGAACGCCATGCACTCCGCCTTCCGGTCAATCGACGCAACGGCGGCAGTCACAGCGTCAACGGCACCCCCCTTACGACGAACGTGGACCAAGCGGCTCGGCATGACTGTGAAGTCGTGGCGGGTCGGCGACGCAGATGAGCGTGAGGACGACGAGTCGGCTGGCGGATGAACGAGTCCTGACGATCGTCAGATGTTCATCTCATGCGGCCGCGTGCCGGTGTTGGTGACCGCGACAACGTGTGTGCCGGCGCTGAGGGTTGGCACCGTGATCGCGTCGTCGCCGAGGGTGATGGTGAGGTCGGCCTTCGGCATGACGGCTGCTTCGAGTCGGTCACCGTGAAGATCGTGATCATCCCGTGTTCGAGGTGGTTCATGCCGTCGGCGGCGGGAAAGTGGCAGATGAAGGCGTAGGTGCCCGGAGTGAGTCCCGCCGAAACAGGCGTAGACACAAACCACCGAGCCTCTACGAAACCCGAGGCGCTTCAATGAAACGAATCTCCGCACAGACCCAGGGCGAATCACACCGATGCGTCACGGAGGGTGAGCCTGTGGCACAGTTGAGGAACGGGCCGGGACCTCCCGCAGCGGTGAGCCGAACGGGGACGATCACATGCGAAAGTCGATGTTGGCTGGGCCGATATCCCTCCTCCTCTCAGGAATGACATTCATGGCGTCACCGGCTGGCGCCGTCGACGAACCGGTCGTCTCCTACGGACCATCCGACGCCGACAGCATCGCCCTGCTCGCCGGCTCGTTCTACGTCAACTCGAACATGGCCGGCAGCCTCCCCTTCTGGTGGGACCACACGAACCTGACCGTCGCCGTGCAATCAGCTCCGACCACCGACGCCGACGATGTCGAGGCAGCGCGCAACGCGATCGCCCTATGGAGCAAAGTGCTCAAAGATCGGCTTCCCGATATCTCACTGACGGACATCACCGCCACCAACCGGACCGCGAACCGTGCCGACATCGTCATCCATCTCGTGCCCCACGCCGGCGGCATGGCATGGGGCGGTAGCGCAGCGTGCGGAAGTCAGAAGTGTCTCAACGTTCTGGTCAAGTCCGACCTGCCGCCCGGCCACCTCGACACCGGAGAGCTGGACATCGTCAACTTCGACCCGCTGCGAGTCGAGCGCGAAACGTTGCACGAACTCGGTCACGCGTTGGGTTTGGGCCACGCGAGCCCACTCGAAGAATCGACAGACATCATGGGTTACGGCTGGGCATACCAAGACCCCGACGTGATCCCGATACTGTCGGACTGCGACCTGGCAGGCATCAAGATCGCCTTCAGCTGGTTCTTCGACCACGAGGCCCCGCACGCCTCCGCAATCCCAGAGGTGATCTGCGGCCGGTGAGGTCGGGCAAGGGTTCCTATGTCGCCGTCCGCCGTCTACCAACGTGATCCGCTTCATCGACCTCGCCACCAGACCCGCCTACACACACCGGGGCGACTCGAATCGCTCACGCGGCCGAGACGACCAGCAGGAACAGGCCGACCTTATCGCCAAGCCGCTTGGGTCCGTCCCGGACGCTAATTTCAGCGCCCCCGGAGACGACCGCTCATTTCCCTACGACGACAGCGTCGCCCGAACCTGGGGCCAACTTTTCCGCCCGCGCACACTGCGAGGTAGACCCGCCCACAGAACGACACCTGAGTCGCTGTCAGCTTCATCCGGTGCGCGTCTCTCGTCACCTCAACCGCAGAGACTTCGACTTCGCCCGGCGGGAGGCTCTGCTCGCTTCCGATGCGGTAGATGCCCAGGGGACTCCGGCGGTACGACGTATCTGGCCCGCTAGCGCCCGCAGCCCCGGATGAGTTCAGCGACCCCTCAGCACTTGTGAGCGAGCTGAGAACGGGCTGAGCGCCCAGTCGGAATCTGACCGTTCTGGTGGACCGCGGCTGAGTTCACGACATGCTGACCGTGTGCAGGAAACCCAGTCCGACATCGGCGAGCAGCGTGTGCTGGTGGTCGATGACGAGCACTCAATCGTCGATGCCGTGTCGACCTCGTTGAGGTACGAGGGGTTCACCGTCGAGACTGCGATGACCGGGCGCTCGGCGATCGCCGCTGTGCAGGAGGGTTCGTTTGATCTGATCGTTCTAGACGTGATGCTTCCCGACCTCAACGGCTTCGACATCGCCGCCCGGCTGCGGGCCGACGGCATCGCCACTCCGATCCTGTTCCTCACCGCCCGATCCGGGTTGGACGACAAGGCGATGGCGTTCAGTATCGGTGCTGACGACTACGTCACCAAACCGTTCTCGTTGGCCGAGATCGTGATGCGCGTACGTGCGATTCTGCGCCGCTCAGCCACGCCTCGTGACCTCGAGGGCGGCGAGCACGAGCTGCGTTTCGCCGATGTCGTCATGGACACCGACGCCCATCAGGTCCGTCGGGCCGGCCAGCCGATCCAGCTCACGGCAACCGAGTTTCGGTTGCTCAGGTTGTTCCTGATGAACCCGGGCCGGGTGTTGTCGAAGTCCCAGATTCTCGATCACGTGTGGCACTTCGACTTCGATGGCGATTCGAACGTGTTGGAGACCTACATCAGCTACCTGCGGCGCAAGCTGAACGAGCACGGCGATCCGCTCATCCAGACCGTGCGATTGGTCGGCTACGTGCTGCGCTCCGAGTCCGGTCATTGACATGTCGCTGCGTACTCGTTTGCTGCTCGCCCTCCTGGCCGCGTCGGTGGCGGGCTTCGCGATCGTTGCCGTTCTCACCCACACGCTCGTGACCCGCGCCCAGTTGGACCAGGTCGACCAGGAGTTGGAACGGGCCCACCCACCGATCGAACGAGCAGCGGCCGAGGGCATCGTCGAACGCGAACGCGAGATCCGCGATGCCGCCCCCGGCTTCTACATCGAGCTCCGCACAGCCGATGACGCAGCCGGTGTTCTGATCCCGCTGCAACGTCCCGGCGACATCTCGATCTCCTTGGCGGGTTCCGACGTACCGAAACCCGCTGGTGATCTCGGCGATGACGAGGCCGTGTTCGCATCGGTCCCATCGACCGCCGAGCACGAATTGCGCGTCCGCGTGTCTCGCCAGACCGATGGCAGCATCCTGATCATCGGTCGGTCGCTTCAGTCGCTCGACGACACGCGCGAGCGCCTGGTGGTCTCACTGTTGGCGGCAAGTGCAGGTGCTCTCGCCGTCGCCGGGCTTCTCGGTGTCTGGCTGGTACGGGTGGGTCTTCGCCCCCTGACGTCGGTCGAGCGTGCTGCGAGCGAGATCACCGATGCTGGTCTCGACCGCCGGGTACCGGGAGCACGCCCAGACACGGAGGTGGGACGACTCGCGTCGGCGATCAACCGGATGCTCGATCATTTGCAGGGCGCCTTCGACCAGCGCGCCGAGGACCTCCTGGCGTTGCAGGAGTCCGAGGCCCGGATGCGCCAGTTCGTCGCCGATGCGTCCCACGAACTCCGGACACCGATCGCGGCGACCGCCGCCTACGCCGAGCTCTTCGAGCGCGGTGCAAGAGACCGACCCGACGACCTCAAGCGGGCGATGACGGGCATCCGCTCCGAGACGGCACGCATGGCTGAACTCGTAGAGGACCTTTTGCTCCTCGCCCAGCTCGACGAAGGTCGCCCCCTTGCACAGGTACCGGTCGATCTTGCCGGACTCGCGTTCGAGGCGGTAGACGCCGCCAAGGTCGTCGAACCAGATCGTCCGGTGAAGCTCCGTATAGACGATGTCCTCGTGGTAATCGGCGACCCAACTCGGCTCCGTCAGGTACTCGACAACCTGCTCGCGAACGTGCGCACCCACACCCCCCCTGGTACCCCGTGCACGCTCAGCCTGGTCTGCGACTCCCACGAAGCGGTCATCACGGTGGCCGACGAAGGCCTAGGAATGTCGCAGGAAGATGTGACGCACGGCGTTCGACCGGTTCCACCGCGCCGACAGGTCAAGAGCCCGGGCGTCGGGCGGCGCAGGCCTCGGCCTTTCGATCGTCGCTGCGATCATCGCCGCACACCACGGCAGCGTCGCCATGGCGTCCCATCCGACGGGCACCACCATCACCATCCGCCTCCCGTTATCGATGGAGACCCCGTGAACGACGTCATGTGGTACCTGAGTCGATCAACGGGCATCGTCGCCGCCGTCCTGGCAGTCGCCGCCCTCGCCTGGGGCTTCTTGTTCTCCGCCCGCGAAACCGGAACACGGTATCGACCGGCCTGGTGGCTCGACCTCCACAACTGGCTGGGCGGCGTCGCCTTGATCTTCACGATCACCCATATCGCAACGTCCTATCTCAACGAGGACGCCGGCCTGAGTTTGGCGAGCCTGTTCATTCCCGGCGTCGCTGCCTCCGAACGTCTCGCGCTCGCATGGGGCGTCGTCGCCACCTACCTGATCGCAACCACCGTACTCACGTCGTGGCCACGCAAGCTGTTCCCGCGCAGGATCTGGCGCGCGGTCCACCTCGGCTCCGTGCTCGGAGTGGCACTCGCCTTCGTGCATGCCTACCAGATGGGCACCGAGGGATCCGATCGCCCGTTCCGGATCGGCATGCTGCTTCTCGTCGCGATCAGCACCTACACGCTGTTCATCCGACTGATCGGGGTGTTGAACCGCCGACGATCGACGACCCAGGCGAGTTGAGATTCACAGCTGGCACACAGCCAGCTCGCACCCGGGTCCGAACCTGATGCGCCTCAATGGAGACATGGAACGACCGTCCCCGACAAATGAACACTCCGAGCGGGTCGCAACAGTCGAGCAAGCGACACGGCTGGCGGCATTGAACACCCGCCGACCCCCGAGTCCAGTCGCCAACGCGGCGAGTCCGGACGTCGCGCAAGCCACCACCGAGCGGGACGCGTTGAACAACCGACTTGAGGCACTCGCCAACCGGCGGACTCCTCCCAAGCGGACTGCGCCCGTCGACGCTTCGGTGCAGAGCACCCCCGGTCGCCGCACCCGACGCCGACACGCCGCACGAGGTGCGCGTGCCGCTGCGCTCGCCCTCAGCCTCGCCTCAACGGGGGGACTCGCGACTCTGTTCGCCGTCACCGGTGGCTCAACCGCAGCAGGCGACCAGGTTGCTGCGGCGACCATCGGCGCAGGCACTGGGTCGGCGATCGTCGACGGAGCGGTGTTCCACAACAAGTGGGGAGACGTCCAAGTCGAGGCCACATTCGCACCCGACGGCACGCTGCTCGCCGTGACCGCGCCGCAGACCCCATCCCGCGATAGCAAGAGCGTTCGGATCAACGATCGAGCCGTACCGCAGCTCAACTCCGAGGCACTCACCGCCCAAAATGCCGACGTGGACACCATCTCCGGCGCAACCTACACGAGCAACGATTACCGTCGCTCACTCCAGTCCGCCATCGACGCCGCTCGCGCCGCCGGCCTGACCGCGATTGCGTGATGGCCAATCCCCGCACTCCGTCCGGGATTGGACTCCACCACGTCGAACAGGTGATGGGCACCGCTGTGTCGTTCGACATCCGCGACGCCATCTCGCGCCGTGGCGGTCTCGACGAGGCCATCTCCTGGCTTCATCACGTCGACCAAACCTTCAGCACCTATATCGACGACAGCCCCATCTCCCGGCTCGGTCGAGGCGAGATCACCCTCGCCGACATCGACAGCGACGTCACCGATGTCCTGCTGCTCTGCGAACGCCTTCGCGTCGACACCGATGGCGCCTTCGACGCCTTCGCCGTACCAGCGCCGAACGGCACCACCCTCGACCCGTCCGGTGTCGTCAAAGGATGGTCCATCGAACGCGCCGCTGGGCTCCTCGAAGCCCACGGCCACCGCGACTTCACCATAAACGCGGGTGGCGACATCGCCATCCGGGGGCACGCCGGACCCGACACACCCTGGACGGTCGGCGTTCGGCACCCCGACCACCCCGACGCCTTCGCTGCGGTGCTCGACGTCGTAGGACCCGCCGCCGTCGCCACCTCGGCAACCTATGAACGCGGCGCCCACATCATCGACCCTCGGACGAATCATCCCGACCAACGGACTTGCCAGCGTCACCGTCGTAGGAACCGACCTCACACTCGTCGACGCCTACGCCACAGCCATCTTCGTAATGGGACTGCTCGGACTCGAATGGCTCGCTCAACACCCCGGCCACGAGGCGATGGCCATCACACACGACGCACGTGTGCACGTTACCCCAGGCTTCAACAAGTGGCGGCAACCCACTCCACACCCACCCTCATTCCGGCACACCGCCGCGGCTCCTCGAGGTGGCAGCGATTAGAAGAGGCTCGACGGGCGAAGGTCGCGCTCGCGTTCGACCGTCGGATCCTCAACCACGTGGTGCCGCCACCGCAGCGTTCGCGACAACAACTCGCAACCACGGTTCTCGTGCACCGCCCGTGATGACGGTCAGCAATGCCGGAATCGGCCTGGTCAAATCCTACTCGCTGACGACGAACGGCGCCCTGATGCCATCGCCTTCCATCCCGGGTTTGCACGCAGTGATGTAGTCGCCTGCCTCCAGGGTTGCCGTCATCGTTCGGGTCAGTCCCGGACCGATGTTCTCGACCTCTGACACGATCTCCTCACCATCGGCACCGTAAAGGTAGAACTCCGTGGTGAGCCCTCCGTCGTTCGTCACCTCGAACGCGACCTCGCCGACCGGGACCTCGTCGGCGCCGACGACGCAGGCATCCTCTGTGCTGCTGACGGTGACCTTCTGGGCCGTGCCGCCGTCATTCGACGAACAACCGACCATCCCGGTCAACCCGAGGAGCGCTACGAGATAGGGGGCAATGCTCATGATGACGTGATCTCCTCAGGATGCGGCAGTTGCTGGGATCGTTGGGCTATCGACTCGCAGTGATCGGAGACCTGACGGCCCTGACAAACAGGACGAGCACCGGGCCGACGTAGGCAACCCATGCTGCCAGTTCCAGCCAGGTAGTCACCGGCGAGAAGTTGATGGTGCCCTTCAGCAGCGTGCCGTACCACGAGCCGGGAGGAATGGTGGACGAAACGTCGAAAGCGAGCGAGTTCAAGCCAGGAACGAGGCCCGCTTCCTGCAGGTCGTGAACGCCATAAGACAAAACACCGGCGGCCACCAAGACGAGCAGACCCCCTGTCCACCGAAAGAACTTGCCGAGATCGAGGCGCACGGCACCCCGGTAGACCAAGATGCCGAGCCCCACCGCAACCGCCAGGCCCAGAGCCCCTCCGGCGAGAGGCCGCGTGGACGAACCGGTCGCCTCGGCGGCCGCCCACAAGAACAGCGCTGTCTCGAGGCCTTCGCGACCTACGGCCAATGCAGCCACCAAGGCCAGCGAGAACCGACCGTGATCGAGTGCCGCGTCGATTCGGCCCTCGAGCTCGCCCTTGAACTGCCGTGAGGTGCGGGCCATCCAGAAGATCATCCACGTGACGAACCCGACCGCAACGATCGACAGAACACCACCGATGGTCTCCTGGGCCTCGAAACTCAATCCACGCGGGCCGAAGGTGAGAGCACCGCCTACGGCCAAGGAGATGGCAACGGCAAGCGACACCCCGAGCCATACAACCCGGACCTTGTCCGCCCGACCCGACTTCACCAGATAGGCGACCAGGATCCCGACAACCAACGCCGCCTCGAGCCCCTCACGCAAACCAATCAGAAAGTTCGCAAACACGATCCCTCATCATCTCGTCGTCCGCCCGAGACAGGCTCTCAGCATTAGGTCAACCTAACTCCTGTCACGTCAAACCACAAGCGGGATGTTAACCAGGGTTATCAAGCTCGCTACGTTCGAAGCCGATCGGCGCCCTTTCATCCGACCTCCGCGAGTGGTGCGAGCGATCTCCCGATCTCTACGCAGCTGAAGGTGCGTCGCCGGCACACGGGCAGTGCCGCAGCCGAACCCCGTTGGGCCAGCAGGCGATTCGGCCAGATCGGGTGATCGCTTGCGCCTTCGGCCCTGAAGGTAAAGTCCCGGTCAGCTACGACCCTGAGTGCCCGGCAAGGGCCCCCGAACCCTGATCCGTGAGCGCTTTCCCCTGGGCGGACTCCTCTCGAACAGCCTCGCAACCCGCCTCCACCTCGGCATCGTCTCCGCCCGACGCATCCCCCCGCCGATCGTCAGACGAGACATCCCGTCACCTCCACCGTCGACTTCCCCGGAGCCAGCGCCCTCATCACCGCCGTAACCCTCCTCGCAATCACCTGAACCGCCGAACTGCAGCCAATACCCGCAGGCCGGAGTTCGGCGGGTCAGATGAGACCGGCGACCACGTTGATCGAGGTGGCGATGATCGCCACATTGAACAAGAACGACAACAGCGCGTGGCGGAGAACCGTCGAGCGAATCGCTCCGTCGTTGATGGTGGTGTCGGATATCTGGAACGTCATACCCACCGTGAAGCCAAGATACGCGAAGTCCCGATAGCAGGGTGGCCGGCTGCCAGGAAACTGGACCCCACCGACCTCCGGTCCGCCGTAGTAAAGGTGTGCGTAACGCAGCACGAACACGGTGTTGACGAGGAACCACGACAGCACCACGGCCAACAGGGACACTCCGGTGAGGGTGACCTCAAGCCGGAAGGCTGCTCCTGACGCCCGACGAAGCGCGGCCACGACTGCAAGCAAACTCATCAAGCTGGACGCAACGACGACAGCACGAGCCGCAGCGCGACTGTCGTCCTCTCGTGTGGCCACCTGCGCCGTCGCCGCGGCATCGAGTCGTCCGATCTCGAACCAAATCCACGGCAACAAGAGCACCGCCGTAGTGAGCCATCCGACGAGCAGGGCAAGCTGCCAGGGCGCAACCAGAAACAGTGCCACCGCAACGCCAGCCCCGGCGGTGAGACAGATGGCCACACGGCCACGCTCTGGCAGCCCCGACAGAATCACCGCTACACCGAACACATGGCGCGCTTGGTTTCGATCGATCCGGTACGCGAATGCAACGTTGTCACCCCTGACGCGAAAGCAAACTCGTGCTGCGATGACATGACGGCAGCATAAGTGAACCCCTGTCCGGCCGACACCGACTTCGGTCAGTTGCCGGCCCACTCCAACGATCTCGACGCTGGCGCTCTCGTCGTGATCGACAACGACCGAATCCGAATCCGCAGTTCCGACCCGACGAGTAGACCGGCCAGGTCGACTGCTTCGCCCGCCCCGCGCCGGTTGCCAAACCGGGTGCCGAACTCCTCGGGCAGCACCTTCGATCATGGCGGCGACCAGCGTCAGGATCTTGCGGCCCGGCCGTGATGAACCGGTCCGGACCCACTGGTCGATCAACGCTTCCAGCCCAAGCGGGTCATCAACGTGGCCGGCAGTTTCAGCCCTGCGTTGGCGACCAGAGAGTCAGGATCGGATCGGTTCCAAGCGGTCGATTCTGTCTATATCAAGCCATCAGGCAAAGAACCTCCCGATGCCGGGAAGATCCGGACCAGCCTCGCGGACTTCCAGAAAACGCTGACGCAACCGGAAATCGAGACGCTTCCGGCCTACGCGTACGACCCCCAAAGAGGCTCCCTGGAGCGCGTACTACCCTAATGGGGGTAGACCAGCTTCGCCGAGTGGGTGATGCTGGTGCCGGGCCGCTGGCCCGTGAACACTTCCCTCGCCCGGAACTCTTCCGGTATTCCTAGAGGTAGATCGTGGCGCGATTGGAACACAGCAATGCCGCAGCGTCCGACGTCACGGACTCAGTCCAGTGGGCTGAGCCATGACGGCGTGGGTGCAGACCAGGGTGAACCCGGCCCGCTCACTGTTGCGAGCCGAGGTACCCCCCGGATCGGCGGTGACCACGGCCAGGGTGCAACCATTCTCCGCCGCAAGTCGCAGGCGGGCCGAGATGAGCGCTGTTTGGGCCCCGAGACGGCGTTGGTTCGGCAAAGTTGCGGCGCCACCCAACACGGCCACCGGCCCCTCGATGAAGACGCTGGCGGCCGCAGCGGGCTCCGGCCCGACATCGGCCACGAAGGCGGTGAGACCGTCGGTGGCCGACAGAACGGCGTTCCACCGCTCCACCCGACGGATCGCATCGGGCTGCTCGTAGCCGAACCCATCGATGAGGATCGAGGACCAGAGGTGGCGGTTGTGCTCGCCGACGACATCGACATCGACATCGACATCGGGCCCGGTCTCGAAGCCATCGAGTGACCGAGCGAAGATGTTTCGGAACTGCCTCACCCGATAGCCCCGGTCGGCCAAGAGGCGAACGAGCGCCACATCGGCGAACGACGCCACCTCGATCTCCGCCGGATGGCCGCGGTCGGCATAGAACCGCTCGATCTGGTCCAGATCGTCTCGATCGAATCCCCCGGTCAGACCGAGACCGAACGCCCGGTTCGAGAACAGGCCCTCCCCCGTATACACCGCGCACCCACCGCCGACATCCAGAACGGCAGCCTCAGGACCGAAACGGGCGGCTGACCGTGCGAACGCCCGTCGTTCGGAGACGATGGCCCGTTCGACCTCCGGTGCGGTCATCGGACCGACGATCGCTCTGGATGAACTCTCTGCAGCACTGCGCCCCATGCTCACGATCGAAGAGGCGTGGCGCATCGAAGGCCAGAGTCGTTGGTCACGACTCGACCGACACCACGCGACAGAAGAGCCCTGGCAGGATCGTTCGTGTAGCAAGGCAGTTCGGAGGTCTCGCGGCTCACTGCCAACCTTCATCCACTCGTCGCGGCGCCGACGCCCGCACCCCAGTAGTTGTCGCCCGCTCTTCGCCCCCGTCTTCTTGCCCACCGGCCGGCAGCGCCCCAGATCGATTTGCGGGGGTCGCAGGGGTAGGGTTCGGGACATGGACCGTCCGCTTTCCGATGTCGTTGTCTTGGACCTCACCCGCGCCCTCGCCGGCCCGATTGCCAGTCGCCTCCTGGCCGATCTGGGCGCTGAAGTCATCAAGATCGAACCGCCCGACGGCGATCTGACCCGGGCCATTGCGCCCCGCGTCGACGGGATGTCGACCTACTTCGTCCACTACAACGCGGGCAAGGAGTGCGTGTCGCTCGACCTCACCCAACCCGAAGGACGTGACCTCTTCCTTCGCATGGTCGACAAGGCCGACGTCGTCCTGGAGAACTACCGGCCGGAGGTGATGAAGAAACTTGATCTCGCCTACGAGACCCTGGCCGCCCGCAACCCTCGGATCATCGTGGCCTCGATCAGCGGCTGGGGCCACAACAACTCCCGGGCCAACCAGGGTGCCTACGCTTCGGCGTTGCACGCCGAGGCGGGCATCACCGAGATGGTGGCGCGGCGGCGGGGCGAGCCGGACCATCCCCGCAACGACCCGATGTCACACTCCGACACCTATACCGGCCTGCACGCACTGGCGGCGCTGCTGGCCGCGCTGTATCAGCGCAGCCGCACCGGCAAGGGCCAAGCGGTCGAGGTGTCGATGGCCGAGTCGACCCTCATGGTGAACGACCTCGCTTCCGCCGAGCTGCTCGGTGAGGATCCGCCCGTAGGGTTCCGGGCCGGCCAGAACTGGTCGGCGATCTACAAGCTGCGCAGCGGCCGCTTCGTCAACGTCACCATTGACGCCACGACCGACGGCGCCTTCGCGATCTGGATCAAGGCCACGGGGAGGGACGATTGGCGAAGCGATCCCCGCTTCGCCACCCAGGCCGATCGAATCGCGAACCTCGACGTCTACCAGGCGGACATCGCGCAGTGGGTGGCCAACTTCGACACCGCTGAGGAGCTGGAGAAGGCGATCGGGGTGTCGACCGTTCTCGCGGCCGAGGTCCGCACGGTGCCCGAGTTGGCGGCGACCGAATGGGCCGCCGAACGGGGCGCCTTCATCGACGTTGATCTCGGTCGGGGTACCTCGGTCACCGTTCCCCAGTCACCGTGGCGCTTCAGTGACGCCGACAGCGGCCTCAAGCCCATCGTCGGCTTCCGAGGTGAGCACAACCGCGAGGTGCTGACCCGTCTGCTCGGGCTCAGCGACGACGAGCTGACGCACCTCAGCGCCGAGGGCATCATCTCGTCCCGCGTCCCCGAGTGGCGCCGCGAGGGCTGACCGACCCCAACCGGCGCCAGCAAGACTGGCGCCAAATCCCAACTCCGGCCACAGTCACGTGCCTACGTGGGTGCCAACGCGAAGTTTCACCGCCGGTCAGCGGGAAAGACCAGTCCTGAACCGCCAGAATGGGCGGCCATGACACGCATCGCAGTCGTCGGCCCCGGTGGGGTCGGCATCTTCTTCGCCGCCCACCTGGCGGCGGCCGGCCACGACGTCGTGTCGTGCGCCCGTCGCCCCTTCGACCGCTACGAGGTCGAATCGGACCGCGCTCCCGCCAGCGGACCCGCGACAGTGGTGACCGATCCGGCGGAGCTCGACGGCGCGTTCGACTACGTGTTCGTCGGGGTCAAGGCCCACCAGACCGCAGGGGCCGCCGACTGGCTCGCAGCGACTTGCACCTCCCAGACGATCGTGGTCACGATGCAGAACGGCGTCGAGGCAGTGGCCCGCCTGGAGCCCTACGTGAACGGTGCGCTCGTGCTCGAGGCCGTCGTCTACTGCGGCGGAACCCTCGTCGAGCCGGGCCACACCACGAACTCGGGCGGCGGCATGCTGATCCTTCCCGACGTCGACGCATCTGACGCCGTCGCCGAGCTCTTCGCGTCCTCGCCGGCCCGGGTTGCCAGGAACCCGGCGCACCTCACCGAGAAGTGGCGCAAGCTCGCCATCAACGTGGCGGTCAACGGCGTGACGGCGCTCACCAACAAGCACATCCCCGTGGCGTCGGAGGGCCCAGGTCGGGAGGTCGCCCGGTCGATTCTGACCGAGGCGTTCGCCGTCGGGCGGGCCGAAGGGGCCGACCTGGGGGACCAGCTGGTCGACAAGATGCTCGACGGATTCGCCCAAGCTCGGGGCGGCAAGACCTCGATGCACCAGGACCGAAGCGCCGGACGCCCCACCGAGCACGACGCCCTCTATGGCGCGGTGGTTCGAGCGGCCGCGCGCCACGGGATCCCCACCCCGGTCAACGCGGCCGTCGGCCAACTCCTCGCCGCCGGCGACTGAGCCCACGGCAGCAGATGCACTCCTGAGCCGGGCGACCGGGGCTGCTAGCCTCCGTGCATGAACCTCGGGGAGTACACAGCCCACGACGCGACAGGGCTCGCCGAGCTCGTTCGGACCGGCGAGGTCACGCCGGCGGAGCTCGCAGCGCTCGCCGCAGAAGCGGTCGAGAAGGTGAACGGCACCCTCAACGGTGTGATCGAGGTGTACGACGACGCGCTCGACCAAGCGGACGCCGACGGCGAGCTCTTCGGTGGCGTGCCCTTCCTCCGCAAGGACATCGGGGCGACCGAACAAGGGCGGCTCGTCGAGATGGGCAGCCGGCTCTGTGAGGGGATGATCGCGCCGCGCGATTCCTTCTACACCCAGCGAGCGAAGGCGTCGGGCCTCCGGTTCCTGGGCCGCACCACCACTTCGGAGTTCGGCCTCCACGGAACGACCGAAACGCTGATGTGCGGAGCGACCCGCAACCCGTGGGATCCCGAGCGCATCGCCGGCGGCTCCAGCGGGGGTGCGGCGGCGATGGTCGCGGCGGGTGTCGTGCCGATGGCCCACGCAAGCGACGGCGGCGGTTCGATCCGGATCCCGGCCTGCATCAACGGCCTCGTCGGACTCAAACCATCCCGCGGCCGGGTCAGCGCCGGCCCGGCCATGGGTCACCCGAAGCTCACGACCGAACTCGTCGTATCACGGACGGTGCGGGACACTGCGGCGGCCCTCGATGCGCTCGCCGGCAACCAACCGGGTGAACCCTTCGACATCCCAGAGCCGGAGGGCACCTGGCGCAGCTCACTCGATGCGCCGATGAAACCGCTGCGGATCGCCTTCACTACGGAGGCGCCGAACGGTGCTGCCGTCGACCCCGAGGTGGCCGCCAACATCGAAGCGACAGCTGCTGCGCTCGAAGGGCTGGGCCATCACGTCGAACCGGGCGCGCCGGAGTACGGCTTCGAGCGGTTGCAGGACGCATTCGGCAAGCTCTTCGCCGTGGTCGGGACCGGGGCGATCTCGATCCTGTCCCAGCGACTCGGTCGCCCGATCAACGAGGACTATCTCGAGCCGGTCACCCTCCGGTGGCACGAGGTGGCAACGTCGCTCGACGCGCTGACCTACGACGACGCGCTCGCCACCTGTGATCGCATCGCGCGCCGCATGGGCCACTTCCACCAGCAGTACGACCTCGCCCTCAGTCCGGTGCTCACCCAGCTCCCGCCGCTGCTGGGGACCCAAGGCGGCACGCAGCACCATCTCAGCCATGCCGAGAGCGTCGAGTTGGTGTTCGATCTCTTCCCGTTCACCCCGGCGATGAACCTGTCGGGCCAACCGGCCATCTCGGTGCCGACCGGTTCGTCACAGACGGGCCTGCCGCTCGCCGCTCAATTCGTGTCCCGCTTCGGGGCGGAGCGCCTGCTGTTGCAGATCGCAGCCCAGCTCGAAGAAGCGATGCCGTGGGCTGATCGACGTCCGGGGATCCACGCCGCGGCGTGACGCTTCAGGCCTTACCCGTGTCGATGCCGCCGGTCGAGATGCTGCGCTGTTCAGCATTGTGGGGCCGGCACGACAAACCGGTCGCAGCGCTGAGCTTGCATCGAGGGCGGTCAATCGGTTGGACCCGACAGCCGAGACGCGAGAGGCTCGGACCTTGCGTCGAACCGTCATCATCGCGCCGAGCGCACGTCGCGCCCAGCGAAAACCCGCCCGGCCAGATCGGGCCTTCCGACAACGGCATCGACTCGGCGCGCGCGTGGCGGGTCGCCGTCGCCGCCGCCCTCGCCGTCGGGATGTCGTTCGGCACCCTCTACACCTTCGGTGCCTTCTTCAAGGCGATGGCGATCGAGTTCGATGCCAGCAGGGGCGCAACGTCGATCGCGTTCGCCATCACCGCCTTCTTGTTCTTCGGCACCGGGGCCGCATCGGGATTCCTGGCCGATCGCTGGGGAGCCCGACCCCTGGTGTGGATCGGCGGCTTCATGTTCTCGGTCGGCCTGTTCGCCACCTCCCGGGTCGACCAGCTCTGGCACGGCTACCTGACCTACGGCCTCGGCCTCGGCCTCGGTGGCGGCCTGTTCATGGCCCCGCTCTTCGCGGCCGCCGCCGCGTGGTTCGACCGATACCGTTCGTTCGCTCAAGGTGTCGTCGCCACGGGCAGCGGCATCGGCACCCTCGTGCTGCTCCCGGTGTCCAACCGACTCATCGTCGCCTACGGATGGCGGCAGGCCTACGTCGTCCTGGCCATTGCCACCGGCCTCTCGTTCCTCGTCGCCGGGGCCTTCATCGATCGGCCGCCGGTGGGACCGCCAATGGCCGCCGGCCGGCATCTTCGGAGGGTGCTCCGGTCGCGGCCCTTCCGTTTGCTCTTCGGTTCCGCCGTCTGCCAATCGGCGTCGATGATCTCGGCGTTCGCGTTCATCGTCCCATTCGCCACCGATGCCGGCGTCTCATCATCGGTCGCGGCCTGGCTGGTCGGCATGGTCGGCGCATTCAGCATCATCGGGCGCCTGGCCCTCACCGGACTAGCGAGCCGGACGGGTCCGGTCCGGATGCTGCAGCTCACCTTCGCTGCCCAACCCCTGGCCTTTGCCGTCTGGTTCGTCGCCGGTGGCAGCGTTCCGCTTCTCGTCGTGTTCGTCGTGCTGCTCGGTGTTGCCTATGGCGGCTTCGTCGCTCTCGTCGGCGGCGTCACCGCCCACCTGTTCGGCGTGAGGGGAATCGGTTCGGTGATGGGCTGGGTCTACCTCGGGGCAGGGATCGGGAGCCTGATCTATCCGCCCATCGTCGGCTTCATCGCCGACGCCACCGCCACGACCCGGGCACCGATCGGCGCCGTGCTTGCAGCCTCCACCCTGGGCGCCATCATCTCGCTGCGACTCGAACAGCAGGGCAACGTCATCACCGACAGTTGAGGAGCGGAGGGGTGGCGGACTGGTCAACTCCCGACGACGCGCCAACCCGGAGGCGTGGACCGACATCGCAGTCCCCCCACTCGAATAGCCAAACAGGTGGTGATCCACCGTGCCTTTTGGACTGCGGTCACGAAACTGCCTGGTGTCGACGGTCCGGTGGGGTCGCAGGTTGGTACCTTCCGGCTACGAGCGCGTATACGCCGCGGCCGCACCGAGCATCTGAACAGCCTCTCGGACCACCGCTCGAACGATCTCGCCGGCCGGGCGGACATCATCGATGAGATACGAGCTCATGCCGACGGTGAGCATGCCCGCCTCGAGATTCCCGTCCATCTGGGCGTCGGCGCTGCGGACCCGCTGTTCTGCGGGGATCTCTGCCCGCTCCTGCCCCAGCAAGTGCTTCGTGTACGGGGTGCTCAGCGCACGGCTCGGGTAATGCCGACCCTCCCACAGCAGGAACGTCCCGTCCGGGCCGGCGTCGACGATGGCCTGCTTGCTGTTGGTATGGATGTGGCACTCGTCCGATGCCAGGAAGCGGGTCCCCATCTGTACGGCGTGGGCGCCGAGCATCAACGCAGCGGCGAGCCCGCGCCCATCGGCAAACCCACCCGCGGCGGCGAGGGGAAGCGACACCTCGTTCGCGATCTTCGGGAGCAAGGCGAGGATCGACAGGCAGTCGGGGTGGTTCAGCCCGCCCGCCTCAGTTCCCTCGACCACGAGGACGTCGACCCCGGAGTCCAGCGCGTTGCGGGCCTGCGCCAGCGAACCGACGACACCGAGCACCATCAGCCCGTGCTCGTGAGCGCGCGGTGCCAGACTCGTAGGACTCCCCGCAGTCACCGAGACGGCCTGTGCGCCCTCCTCGATCGCGATCTCGAGCAGCTGCTCGCCCAGCCCGTATGCCATCGGGATGTTGACCGAGATCACCCCGTCCGTGAGCGACCGCGCCAGGCGCGTTTCGCGGCGCACGGCATCCATCTGCTGATCCCTCGGCACTCCACCGGGGATCGATCCGATGGTGCCGAGACCGCCCGCGTCGGCCACAGCAGCAGCGAGCCGGCCGTTGCCGGCGACCGCCATCCCGGCCTGCAACACCGGGTACCGAATGCCGAGGACATCGCACACCGGTGTCCGCAGCACCACGTCGTCGTCGATGTGCATGCCCACCCCGTTCGTCGTCAGCTGCATTCAAGCCGACTCCGGCGACGGCGAGCAAACATGGGCACCCGAGTCACCGGGGTAGGCCAGGATGGCGAGCACCGAGAAGAGGTAGCCGCCACCGATGAGGAGCCAGATGTTGCGGAAGGCCGCGACTGAATCGTTCTCCCGGCCGCCAAGAATTGCCACAGCGAGGGCCACGCCAATCGCGCCGGCCAGGCGACGCACCGTCTGGAAGGCCGCGTTGGCGCTCGCCAACGAGTCCTCGGACATGGTGGCCAGCCCGGCGTTGGTCACCACGATCCCGACCATCCCGGCCCCGATCCCGAACAGCACAAGACCGGGTAGATAGCCCGACCAGTAGTTGGGTTCGGACTCGACCTCGAACACCCACCACGCCATGCCGGCCACCGATACCAGGCCACCGGCGATCAACACTCGTTTGTAGCCGTGACGGTCGGACCACGAGCCCACCGGGATGGACACGAAACTGGCGACCATGCCGATGGCAACCGCTGCGCCCCCCGCCAGGGCCGAGAATCCCCAGACGTTGATGAGGAACAACGGAGTGGTGAAGAACCACGTGAAGATGGCCATCTGCGTCCCGGCCTGGGAGAGGTTGGCGGTGGCGAAGCGGCGATCGGCGAAGAGGGTCAGGTCGAGCAGCGGGTTGGCCGAGCGGTGACACCAGGCGAAGAAGACCGTGAGGAGCACGACGCACACCGCGGCGACGCCGAGCACGGCCACGCTTCGCCATCCCCACCGCGGCCCCTGGAGCAAGGCGAACGTGAGGGCGGCGATGCCGAGCGTCCCGGTCACGGTGCCGAACAGGTCGAGGTGACCAACTGCCTCCGCCGGCCGATCATCTCGGAGGATTCGTCGCCCAACGACGAGCACCACGACGGCGATGGGAACGTTGAGCAGAAACACCAGTCGCCAGCTCGATGCTTCGATGGCCAGCGCGCCGAACGTTGGGCCGGCGGCCGCACCGGCGGATCCGAACGTCCCCCAGATTCCCAGTGCCAGTCCTCGCTTGCCGGGCGGAAACTCGGGCAAGAGCAACGCAATCGCCGTCGAGGTCAACAACGCAGAACCCGCGCCCTGCACGAGGCGGGCGCTGATGAGCAGCGACGGCGTCGGGGCAAGAGCCGTGAGGGTCGACGCGGTCACGAACACTGCCATGCCCAACAGAAAGACACGACGGCGGCCGTTCCGATCAGCCAACTTCCCCGACACCAACAAGAGGGAAGCCGCCATGATGGAGAAGCCGGTCGACACCCAGGCCAGGGTCGATCGTGGCGTGTCGGGGAAGCTTCGTTCGATGAATGGGAATGCGACGTTCGCCGCGTTGTTGTCGAGGATGATGGTGAACATGGCCGCCGACACCAACGCCAGGACATACCAGGCTCGACGGGGAATCTCCGCTGATTGGACGGCTGGCTCGGCAACCCGGCCGACCGAAGACTCCGGCACCTGACGATCAGCGGCTCCTGGAGTCAGCTGGACGAGGCGCTTCACAGCTGGATGGTTAGCACCCCCGACGGGCGATCGTACGCATCGACGAAGGCTCAAGGTCGTCGCGTCAGCGACCGTGGCCTCCCGGCCCGGGTCGCACCTCACGCTCGAGCACCTGATGCCGATGGAAATGGACGACCCTCTGCCGGGACCACCTCGGGTTGTCCGGCAAAGACCCAGAAGTCGTCCCACGATTCGTCGGTCATGGCCACGGCGAACAGGAACGCTCCACCATCGCTCGCCTGGTAGACGCCGTAAGGACACAAGATGCTCGGGTTGTGCTGTCCGGCCCGGGTGATCGGTTCGGTGGCCATACCGGTCAGCGCAATCTCCCACGCTTGAGCCCACATCATGGCCCCGAGCGAGGACGTGTTGACCTCCTGGCCCCGTCCGGTCCGCTCCCGGGCGAACAACGCGGCCATCACGCCCAACGCCAGCTGCATCGAGCCCGTATGATCGGCCAAGGGGGCGCCAGGTGGCATCGGTGGTCCGTCGGCGGGGCCGGAAACCGCGGCGACCCCGCTGCGGGCCTGAGCGGCGCCATCGAGCATCGCCTTGTCGGCGTTCGGGCCCGAGTGGCCCGAACCCCGAAACCCGGGCGTACACCAGTCGAGGATTCAATGCTGACAACTCGCTGAAACCAAGGTGCATTCGCTCCAGCGCCTCGCTGCGGTAGTTGGTCACGAACACGTCCGCGACCGCGACGAGCTTGTGCAGCACGCTGCGCCCAAGGTCGGTGTGAGCGTCGACCGAAATACCCCGCTTGCCGCGGTTCATGGCCACGAACTGCGTGCCCATTCCGTCGGCCGAGGGAGTGAACCCCGGGTGACGGACGTAGCGATTCAGCTCTCCGCCCGGTCGCTCGACCTTCACCACATCGGCGCCCATGTCCGAGAGGAACGCCGCCGCGTGCCGGCCCCCGCACGGCGAGCGCCATGTCCACGACGGTGATACCGGTGAGCGGACCATTGGAGACGTCGATGTCCATGGCGCACCGTTGCACGCCTGGAATGGTGCGTCGACACTACTCAGCGATCCGAACCCGCCAACCGAGCGGTCTCGATGCCCGTTGTGGGTCTAGCGTCACGACCGACCACGAGGAGGCTTGGCATGGCTATTGAACGTTTGGAGATCATCGAACGGTCGATGTACCGAGAGGGCGAGCGCTTCGGGCCGGTCGGTGCCTACGAACGCATCGACGCCGTGGCCCGATACGCGGTGGACCCCACGACCCCTGCGAACGCCGGCATCGTCGACCTGGCGCGGGTAGGGCGGAGCGACGACGGCCTTGTTCGCTTCGACGGCGACGTCACGATGCTGCGTCCGATCGATCCGGCGCGGGGGCTTCGGGCCGCGTTGGTCGAGGTCCCCAATCGCGGGCGGCGAGTCGCAGGAGGTCTGTTCAACCGTGCGCCGGCGCTGCTCGAGCCGACGGAGGAGATCGATCCGGGCGACGGGTTCCTGTTTCGGCACGGTTGGACCGTGGCGTGGTGCGGTTGGCAATGGGATGTCCCGCGCGACCGGGCGCGCATGGGACTGACAGCTCCCCACGTCCTCGACCTGTCGAGCCAGCCGGCAGTCGGAGCGGTACAGCTGCGCCTGCAACTGCACCACCGGGTTGCGTCGGTGGACCTCACCGATCATCACGTCGGGCTGCTGGGAGGCCATACCCCGTTGCCCACCGTCGATGCCGACGATCCGGAGGCCCGCCTGCTGTGCCGTGACGGTCTGTGGGGTCCACCGGTCGAGATACCTCGCGAGCGGTGGCGCTTCGCCCGGGACGACGGCGCAGGAAGCCCCATCCCCGACCATGAACACGTGTGGCTCGCCGGCGGCTTCGAGCCGGGCCGAATCTACGATCTGCTCTATCGAACAACACCGTGTCGCGTCGCCGGTGTCGGGCTGCTCGCAGTACGTGATCTGGGCGCGTTCCTTCGCTCGGACACCGTGAACAACCCCAGCACCGGTGAACTCGATCATCTGATCGTCACCGGTCAGTCCCAGTGCGGGCGCTTCCTCCGTTCGTACCTGCACCTCGGTCTCAACCGAGCCGAGGACGGCTCTCCCGTCTATGACGGTGTGCTGGCCCACATCGCCGGCGGACGACGGGGAGAGTTCAACCACCGGGCGGCCCAACCGTCGGTCCAGCCGACACCGAGCTTCGGCCATCGCTTCCCTTTCGCCGACGACGTCCAACACGATTCGCGTACCGGCCGAGTCGACGGCCTGCTCGAGACCCAACGTAGGATCGGCGCGGTCCCGAAGATCTTCTTCACCAACACCTCTTCGGAGTACTGGCGCGGCGACGCGTCACTGGCCCACACCCGGGCCGACGATGGTTCTGACGTGGAGCCACCCGAGGAGACGAGGCACTATCTGTTCGCCTCGACCCAGCATGGTCCGGGCATGCTGCCCCTGGTCTCGGAGAGCGTCTTCGGAAGTCGAGGTGGCAACAACTTCAACATCATCGACTACACACCGTTGATGCGGGCCGCTCTGGTCAATCTGCTCTCTTGGATCGCCGACGGGGTCGAGCCACCCCCCAGCGCCGTGCCGCGTCTGGCCGATGGCACGGCGGTCGATCGCCATGCCGTGCTGGACGCGTTGGCAACGATCCCCGCCCTGGCCTGTCCCGAGGCCGGGAGGTTGTCCACCTTGCGCCCCCTCGACCTCGGCCCCGATGAATCCGGGGGAATCGGCACCTACCCCGCCGTACCGATCGGCGACAACTATCCGTGCGTGGTATCGGCAGTCGACGTGGACGGAAACGAACGGGCCGGTATTCGGCTCCCCGATGTCGCCGTGCCAGTCGGCACACACACCGGCTGGAATCCTCGCCACGCCGAGACCGGAGCTCCCGAGGAGATCCTCGAGTACGTCGGGTCCACGGTGCCCTTCGCCGCCGACCGAGCCGGGCGCGAGGCCGCTGGCGACCCGCGCCCGTCCATCGCCGAGCGTTACGTCGATCGTGAGGACTACGTGACACGCGTCCGCTCCGCAGCATGGGCACTCGTCGCCGAACGTCATCTACTGGAGGAGGACGTCGAAACCTGCCAGCGCATCGCGGCGCGACGGTACGACGCCTTGGCCTAAGGTCGGACGATGACAGACGATGAGTCAAACACCGACCCGGCTCCGGCGATCGTGTCGCTGCCGGACGGCCCACTTCGTGTCAGCGGTGGGTTGCCGCTCTACCGGCGTCGAATCAGCGAGAGCGAACATGGCGAACCCCTCGCGTGGGAGACGGCAGCGCGGATCCCGGTGTCCGCCGCCTACGCGCTGTGTCGCTGCGGCGCGTCGACGAAGAAGCCGTTCTGCGATGGCACCCACGCGAACGTCGGCTTCGACGGCGCCCACACCGCCGGTGACACCTATGATGACCGGGCATCGACGCTTGGGGGAACGGGCATCACCGTTCGTGACGATCGCTCGATCTGCGTACACGCCGGATTCTGCGGTAACCGGATCACCAACGTCTGGAAGCAGGTCGCCGACACCGATGACAGCCTGGTCCGGTTGGCGGTCATCAACGAGATCGAGAAGTGCCCGTCGGGCGCGTTGACCTACAGCATCGACAGCGACGAGATCGAGCAGCTGCTACCGGAGGCCGTGTCGATCATCGACGACGGCCCGATCTGGGTCACTGGCGGTGTCGCCATTTCCAGCTCCGATGGTCGCCGCCTCGAGACCCGCAACCGGGTAACGCTGTGTCGCTGTGGAGCGTCGGCGAACAAGCCGCTGTGCGACGGCAGCCACAAGAGCGTCGGCTTCAGCGACCACTGACCCGACCAGCCCAGCCACGAGCGCGCACGATCGCAATGAACCAGGCGGCCCTGATTGGGATCCGCCGTCGGCGAGTTCGGGCCGATCGATCGCACGGGCACTAACGTGCCGATGATCACACTGAATGGGGGTTCCTGTGCGAGTTGGTGTCGTGTACCCACAGATCGAATTGGCGGGTGACACTGGCGCGGTCAAGGCCTACGCCCAGGCGGCCGAGGACCTCGGCTACGACCATCTGCTGTTGTACGACCATGTGCTCGGGGCCGAGCATGCCGGCCGCGAGCCCAAGCTGTGGGGTCCGTACACCGAGAAGGACCCCTTCCACGAGCCGTTCATCACCCTGGCCTACCTCGCAGGGATCACGACCAAGCTGGAGCTGGTCACTGGAGTCATCATCCTTCCTCAGCGCCAGACGGCGCTGGTGGCAAAGCAGGTGGCCGACCTTGACCTGTTCTCGGGTGAGCGAGTCCGGCTCGGCGTCGGCAGCGGTTGGAACTGGGTGGAGTTCGACGCCCTGGAGTTGCCCCAGCACTTCGGCAGACGAGGCGCACGGCAAGAGGAGCAGATCACGCTGCTCCGCAAGCTGTGGGCGAATTCGGTGATCAGCCACGACGACGCCGATCATCACGTCGACCGGGCAGGGATCCTGCCCTTGCCGAAGCGTCAGATCCCCATCTGGCTGGGCGGCTTTTCCGAGCCGGCCTGGAGACGAGCGGCCCGCATCGGCGACGGATTCATCTTCGCGGGTCGCAACACCGACTCCGCCGTCCAGATCAAGGACCAGATCGACGACTGGCGAGACCAGGCCGGCCGCAGCAGCGAACCCTTCGGTTACGAATCGATCGTCAGCTTCGCGAAACCGTCGGACGCCCAGGCGTCCGACGTCGAACGGTGGCGAGCGGCGGGAGGCAGCCACATCTCGGTGGTGACCATGGGGTGCGGGTTCACAACCATCGACGAGCACATCGACGCCATCACGACGTGGCGTGAGCTGACCCGATGACCAGTTGCCGACAGCGGTAGCGGCCCGGTTCAGCGCAGCGCCGGGAGCACTTCGTTGACCAGTCGGTCGAACTGACCCGCTTGGTCGAACGACGTGCATCGAAGGGTTATCTCCGTCGCGCCCTGGTCGATCAGGTCCTGGAGTTGTTCGACACAGGCCTCAGGGGGCTCCGGCGGCGGTCCACCAACGGGTCATCTCCTCGGAGAACACCGGGAACCCGGCGGGGTCGCGGCCGACATCCACGAGATGAGCGGTCACCTCGTCGTTCATCGCTCGCAGCAGACCGGGTCCCATCACACGGGTCTGGAACCCGTCGAAGGGACCCGTGTGTTCTTCCGCCATGCCGACGAGGAAGTCCGGATACTCGAGCACTTTCGAATTCGCCAGGTGGTCGTTGCCGATGAGGATCAGCACGTCGAGATCGGCTGCCGCGATCTCGGCCTCCATCGCGCCGTACATCTTGTCCACGTCGGCCTTGGTACTCTCGGGCGCGCCCGCATACAGCCCAGCGAGGCCAGGGGCATGACTGGCGACTACGGACAGGACGACGTCGGCGAGGGGTGTCAACTCCCGTGCAGAGGATCAGTGTGATCGGAGTACTCGACCACCACGGTCGCCGGTGGGCTCGTCGGACTCGGCAATGACGACACCGTTGCACACGGTGGCGATATAGCCGTCCGCGCCCTGGGTCAGCCGTTCGCCGCCCTTGGGCATGTCCCCCACGATGCGCGGATGGTGTTCGGCCAGCCGATCGAGGTCGATGACGTTCAGGTCGGCTCGCATGCCCGGAGCCACGACCCCCCGGTCGGTCAGGCCGAGCACTGCAGCCGGAGCCGACGTCAAGAGCCGGACCGCTTCGGGAAGGGCCACCGCGCCCTGGTCTCGCACCCAGTGCGAGAGATAGAAGGTCGGGTACCCGGCATCACAGATCTGGCGGGCGTGCGCACCGGCATCGCCGAGCCCGGGCAGGATCCAGTCCCGACCGAGATGCTCGGCCACTTCACCGAGATCGTGATTGGCGAAGGACGAATGGAACATCGCCAGTCCGTTCGACGCAAGCGATCGATCGATGAACAGGTCGATCGGTCGACAGCCTGTGGCGGCGGCCTCATCGGCGAGGGTCGCCTCACGGAGGAACGTGGGATGGTCTCCGTCACCCAACCAGCGGGTGCGCCGGGCGGTCCGGTTGAACTCGGGGTCTGCGTCGACCGCTGCCGCGAACTCGCCTCGGCTCGCCGGCTCGGCCAGAAACGCCAGCTTCGCGTCGAGGTCGAGGCGACGGAACTCCCGCCATGGAGCGGCCCGGTAGGGCAGGAAGCTGCGAAGGCTGGCGAGGACCCCGAACCGCCGAGGAAGCGTGATGCCGGTGATGTCGCTTCCTTCGGCCCGCATCGCGTCGACGTCACCGCTGATCCGCTTGGCGTGCTCGGCAACGCTGCTGAAGAGCAGTCGAGCGCCCGCGTCCTGGGTGATTGCCCGCATCAGCTCGCGATCGTCGTCGACGTCCTCGATGCAGGGCACCACCTGTGCGATACCGCCCGCGTCGTGCGCGGCCTTCGCCAGTGCGGTGACCTCGCGGTGACTGGCGAACGTCCCGGGGATCGGGCGACCATCGGGCAGCACGTGGGCTGCGAGACGGTTGAACGAGATGCCGATCGCACCGCCGCGCATCGAGGCGGCGACGAGAGCGACCATTTCGGCCAGCTCCGCGTCGGTGACGTCGGGCTCGTCGGCCCTGGTGGCAGCGATGGCACGCTCCCCCAGCACATGGAACCGGATGGCGGCGTGGCCCACGAGGCCGATGAGGTTGATCGCCGGACCACACGAGTGCATGGAGTCGAGGTATTCCCCGAAGCTCTCCCAGTCCCACGGCATCCCCTCGAGAATGATGTCGGCCGGGATGTCCTCGACCGTTTCCATCATGTTCGCCAGGAAGCTGCGGTCCTCGGGCTTGCACGGCGCGAAGGTGACGCTGCAGTTGCCGATCAAGGCTGAGGTGATGCCGTGGTTCGAGCACGGTGAGATGGACGGGTCCCAAGCCGCCTGTGCATCCATGTGCGTGTGCAGGTCGACGAAGCCTGGTGTCACGATTCGTCCGGACGCGTCGATGATCCGGGTTGCCTCCCCGGTGACGTCACCGACCTCGACGATGGTGTCGCCGTCGATGGCCACGTCGGCCCGAACCGGCGCCGATCCGAGGCCGTCGTAGACGATGCCTCCGCGAATGATCAGGTCGTGAGTCATCAGATCCCCTTTTTCGAGCCGCCACGACAGTACGCCATCGCCGGTTCCGACAGCGAGTGGCAGCAGCCGGTTATTGTCCGTCCATGATCTCCGCCGATTCACACGTCGTAGAACCTGCCGAGGTGCTGGCGGGGCTCGAGCAGCGATTCGGCGATGCGGCGCCGCGGATCATCGACCACGGCGACCAGCGCGACGTGATGTTCGTGCCGGCCACCGGAGTCAGGGGCCTCCCGCCCGCCCGTCTCGGAATCGCCGGCTACCGGCTGGAGGGTCCCTTGGCGATCGACCCTGCCTCACCGATGAAGCCCGACCCGGAGGACCCCGCCCACCCCGCCGTCGTCGAATTGTCACGGGGCGGCTACGACGTTGTCCGCCCCGGAATCGCGGACCCGGCGCTGCGCATCGCCGACCAGGATCTCGACGGCGTTCGCGCCGAGGTCTTGTACCCGTCGATGTTCTTCTCCGTCTTCGGCCTACCCGACCCTGACCCCTTACCCTCATGTTCTTCTCCGTCTTCGGCCTACCCGACCCCGGTCGTCGCGGCCGCCTTCGCCAACTACAACGCTTGGCTGACCGACTACTGCTCGATCGATCCCAGTCGGTTGATCGGAGCCGCGCTCCTGCCGATGCACGACCCGGGCATTGCGCTCGCCACGCTCGAACGGGCCGTCGAAGCAGGCGCGAAAACCGCCTGCATCCCTTGTCGCGCGCCGGCGGAACGGCCCTATCGCGACCCCGCGTATGAAGGTGTGTGGACGCTGGCCGAGAGGGCCGGCATACCTCTGGCCATGCACATCGGCACCAACTCCTACGCGCCCCGAGCACCGCGCGGCACCAGCGGCGCCACCGGAGCCAACTCGATCGCAACGTACGCGGCGGCCGCGTCGGTGATCCAGGCCACGGTGGCCGAACTGATCTGCCAAGGGGTCACTGCACGGCATCCGGATCTGACATTCGTGGTGTCGGAATTCAACGCCGGCTGGCTGCCGAACTGGCTCGAGCGCCTCGATCAGGGTTGGCTCCGTGATCCGCCCGCCGCCGACCCCGCCGTGGACCGACGGCCCAGCTCCTATTGGGCGACAAACTTCAAGGTCACCATCGAGGATGACCGGTCCGCGGTGCTGTGCCGCGAACTGATCGGCGTCGAGACCATCATGTGGGCCAACGACTACCCCCACCGGGACTCGACGTGGCCCTGCTCCCGCGGCGTTGTCGACTCGTTGATGAGCGGCGTGCCCCACGACGAGCGACAGCTGATGACCGAGGCGACCGCCGCCACGCTCTACGGCATCTGAACCGGCAGAGTCTCGAGGAAGCGTAGGGCGCCGGTGTCGTTTTGGGTGATGGCCGACAGGAAGGCTGTGGCGGCGGCGGCTTCGACCGCAGCGAGACCATTCTCGTCGCGGGCCAGCGCAGTCGGTTGCGAGGCATCGATCACCATGGCACCACCAGCCCATCGAGCATGATGTCTCGTTTCCCACCGCCGCGGGCCTCTGTCTAGGATTCGGTATGAGCTCGGATCGACACGCACCCGATCACGCTGAGCGTCGCCTGCAGAGGCGTCGCGTCACGTCGACTGCCGACCGAGAGCGAATGGGCCCGATCCCGAACTGCAGTCCCCCGCTCGCCACCCACGGGCAGCGGCATCCGATCGGGAATCGCGCGCTGGCGGCCGCCATCCAGCGGGCGCACGTCGGCGACTACGGCGGCAGTGCAACGTCGAACACGTTCGTACAGCGCATGAGAAGCATCGATCTCGAGGACGCCGTCGAAGATGGTGACCTTCCATGGCGCAAACCTGCAGACGTTCCACGCGACGCGGAGCATAGAGAACGGGTCTACGAGGAAAGTAGTACCAGTTACGCCGAGAGTCTCGGAAAGGGTATGGAACTCAAGAAGCAGGTCGATTCATGGAAGGAGGCGGACGTGGACGACCCGGTGCCGGGAGCAGAACGGTTCGCACCGATCAACGAATACCGCACCTACCTCCAAGACCCGACAGTCGACGGAACCAAGATCCACACTCGGAGCCCTTTCGCGAGGGACAACATGGTCCTGCAGTCCGAATATGTCAACTCATTCAAGACCGATGGCACGTTCACGGCCGACTGGAACAAAGCCGATCTTGACGAGGGCCGCAACGAGGAGACTCGTGGCCCCACTCAACCCGCTCCGAACTCCGAGATCATCTGGGCTCAATACCAGGAGGCCGCCGGACACTTCGGACTTGAGCGATTCGGAGGTCTGCACCAAATCCATCGGACGTCGATCATCAACTACAACACCGTCGACACCATCCACTGGTCCGACGGGAGCGATCCCGGGCACAAAGACGCTCGGAAAACCATTGGACCGGACGACGAGGACTTCTGGCCGCTACTCGGAACGAAGAACGGCAGATCTGCCGTCAACCTCCTGACCCAACACGGCCACGAGTTCGGCGCGAAAGACATACAGAGTGTCGAATATTCGTCGCGCGATCTCTGGATCAACTTCGGCTTCTAGCGCTGCGCGGTCGGAACCTCGACTGCGAGTCTTCCAATACCGCGCTCTGACTTGACGGCGGGAGCTGGACCGAAGCCGAACTCGGAGTCGCCCAGCGCTTCGAACAGGACCACCCCCGGCACGACGCGTTCGTCGTGGCGTCGGACAGCTGTCCGGGTCTCTCGGACGATTGTTCGGGTGGCCAGGAGTGCACCTTCGCTTCGTTGACGACCTCGTGCGTCGATCGCGGGTCATCCGCGAGGATCGGGCAGCAACGGAAGGAGTCGACACCTTCGCTCGGCGCTCAGCGGCCTCAAGGGCCGGCCTTGCGGTGGTCGCGCTCCCCTGGCAGGCTTCGCACAACCTCGGAGGGGCACATGCAGATCGCCATCGTCACCGGATGTTCAACCGGCATCGGCTTCGCCACCGCGCTTCGACTCGCACGGGAGGGCTACCACGTCTACGCGAGCGTCCGCTCCGAGGCATCCGGTGCCGCGCTCGAAGGAGGCCGCCGGGGATCTGCCGCTTTCCCTCCTGGTGATGGACGTCGACGACAACGAGTCGGTGGCCACAGCGATCGGGTCGGTCATCGAGTCCGAAGGCCGCGTGGACGTCCTGGTCAACAATGCCGGAGTGGGCGGTTTCGGAGACATCGAAGCCACCCCGCTCTCGGTCTTCACCGACACGATGAACACCAACGTCTGGGGTGTACTGCGCTGCACCCAGGCGGTACTGCCGACCATGCGCAAGCAGCGAAGCGGCTGCATCGTCACCAACACCTCGGCGGCCGGCCGAGTCACCAGCCCCGGTTTCGCTCCCTACTCCGCTTCGAAATGGGCCGCAGAAGCTGTTTGTGAGACGCTCGCCATGGAAGTCGCCGGTTTCGATATCCGGGTCGCGATCATCGAGCCGGGTGTCATCGCCACCCCCATCTTCGAGAAGGCAGCGGAGAACCCACCAGACCTCGAGTCGCCGTATCTCGACGTCGCCAGCCGTATGGGGCGCGTCCTACTCACGCGGCTCATGACGAACCCTTCGACCCCCGACCACACGGCCGAGGTCATCTACCAGGCCATCACCACAGATCAGCCGAAGCTCCGCTACCTCGTCGGCTCCGACGCCGAGTCGTTGGTGCAAGCTCGGCAGAATCTCACCGATGAGCAATGGGTGGCGGACTGGTCAACTCCCGACGACGCCCAGTGGCGGGCCAACGTGCAGGCGTGGACCGACATCGCAGTTCCCCCACTCGAATAGCCAAACAGGTTGGGAGCGGTCAGACGAAGACCACTTCGAACGTGACGGCGAGATCCACTCCGTTCGCTTCGCCGTTGCTTCGAGCGGCTCCTCGGATCATGTCGTTGGGATTCGGCGGAACGTCGAGGTTGGCGAGGTAGACCGCGTGGCATTCGAGGGAGGCCACGCCCGCCGCCACAGCGTCCTCATCGAGTTCTGTGAAGTGGGATGCGTCGGGGGATGCGTTGAAGGCGATGCATCGTGTGCCTCGCCAAGCGGGCCCGGCGTCGGGAAAGATCCACCGGTTCGCTGCGTCACGGGCCGCGTCAATGAGTGCCCGGCCCACAGCTCTGTGGTCGGCGTGGTTCCAGCTCAGACCACCCCAGGAGTCCCGGTGGTTGATGGAGACGATGACCTCGGGTTGGTGTTTCCGGATCGCTGCTGCGAGATCCCGCCGCAGTTCGAGACCCTCCACTACCAGCCCGTCCGGATGATCGAGGAACGAAAGGTGGGTGACACCGACCGCGGCGCAGCTGGCGTCCTGCTCGCCTGCCCGCTGACGAACCGACTCCTCTGGATCCAGCGCAGCGATGCCCGCTTCGCCACGAGTGACCAGGAGATAGCGAACGTCTTTGCCCGCGCGGGTCCACTTGGCAACCGCGCACGCGGCCCCGTACTCCATGTCGTCGGGGTGGGCGACGACTGCCAGGGCGCGACTCCAGTCCTCGGGCATTGGCTCCAGTGCCATGCGGTCAGCATAGGTGGTTGCCTGGTTGGCGTGCGGTTGCTCCGGTTCGGGGTCCTCAGCCGGTGGCAACGGTCGGGCGGCTGACCACAGCAGCCACCGCCCCCAGGACGACCAATCCGCCGACCGCCTGTTGCCCGGTGAAGTGCTCGCCGTTGATCGGCCACGACGCCAGGACCGCCACGACCGTCATGCCGAGCATGTAGAACGACGATCGTGATGCCGGCACGAACTTCTGCACCCAACTCATGAGGGTATGGCTGAAGATGCCCACGATCGCTGCCACGTAGAACAGGTAGATCCAATCGCGGCCCCCCAACAGGCCGAAGTCGGCCGGTCGGGTGAAGACAAGAGCGAACGGCGTGACGAAGAGCGACGAGAAGAGCGTCGATCCCGACATCCACTCCAACGGATGCACGTCGAAGCGGGTGCGCACGATGCGGTTGCGAACGTAATAGCCCGTGAAGCTGAGCAGCGAAACCACCCCACCCACCACGCCGAGCGCATCCATCTCGACTTCGGGCCCGTTCCCCAGGATGACGATGGCAACTCCGACAATTCCGACCACGGTCCACGCAACGTGCCATCGCGACGGCCGCTCGCCCAACCAGCGGCCGGCCACCACCAGCACGATCCCAGGCTGGAGCGCCATCAGGATCGACAGGACCGCAACCGAGGTTCGCTGGACCGAGAAGAAGACCGCGACCATGTTGAGCCCAAACAACGCCCCGGCCAGCCACGTATGCCGCAGCGTCTCCCGAGTGACCCGATGGCCGGTGGCCCAGGTCACGGCGAACAAGATGGGGACCGACGCCCAGAATCTCGTCGAAGCGATGACCAACGGAGGAGCGGTGATCAGCTTGGAGACCGGAGGTCCGACACCCCACAACACAATGATCCCGGCCATGGCCAAACCAGGAAGCCTCGTCCTGAGGAAATGGGCGTCCACCAGCGCCGAGGGTACGACCGAACCGGCGCCTGGGTCGGAAGCCGTACCCGCACCCCGGGAGCTGACGGGCGGAATTCTCGTGAGTCGCCTCAAGCGGTTCCCGCTCGCCCCTCGGAAGGCTCGGAGCCCGACGGAGCGATACGGATCGACACCGCCAGCACTTCGAACATGATCGAGACGCTAACGCCCTCGGCGAGCCTGCCGCCTCCCAAGGCGGATTCGTGCCGATTCGGCTCATTCAGCCAGGCTGAATGCGTACAACTGGTTGTTGGGCGTACCGAACCCGAAATTGCTGTAACCGGATCCCCAGTAGATGTTGCGACCGACCTGGCGGACCTGACACCAGCGAGGCGGGGCCGAGACGGATGAGGTTCATCGGGTTGTCACCGGCGACTGCGTGTCGTGTAGGTAGAGTGCCGATCCCGGACCACCCCGAATGCGAGATTCCCCCAGCATGCCGACGTCCGCCGTACCCGAGCCACCCCACCATCCCCGTCGACAGACAATTCGCGGCCACGGCTACTTCAAACGGCTGGGTCCCGGCATCGTCACCGGCGCCGCCGACGACGACCCGTCGGGGATCGGCACCTACTCCCAGGTGGGCGCGGCTCAAGGACTGTCACTCCTGTGGATGGCTCCGTTCCTGTTGCCTCTCGCCGTCGGAGTCCAGGAATCAACCGCTCGGCTCGGCCTCGTCACCGGAAAGGGCCTCGGAACCCTGATCCGTGAGCGATTCCCCCGCTGGGTCCTCATCGGCGCCGTGGTCCTCCTCGCGTACCGCAAACACGCTCAACATCGCGGCCGACCTGGCTTCGATGGGCGCCGCGCTCCGGCTCCTGGTACCTGTTCCAACCGCAGCGGGTGTGGTCCTGTTCGCTATCGGTATCGCCGTGACCGAAGTGTCGGTGCCTTACCACCGTTACTCCCGGGTGTTGCGATGGTTCGCTCTGTCACTGGTCACCTACGCCCTCGTCCTTGGCGTCGTGAAGGTCGACTGGTCGACCGTCGCTGCCCGCACCTTCGTTCCCCGATTCGAGTTCAACGCGACCAACATGCTCGCGTTGACGGCGATAGCAGGAACCACGATCTCGCCGTACCTCTTCTTCTGGCAGGCAGCCGAGGAGATGGAAGAACGCGCCGAAGACCCTGCCTATCCAGTTGACCGGCGCCACATCATCGCCATGCGCGTCGATGTGTGGACCGGCATGCTGTCCGGCGTCGCAGCGATGTTCGCCATCATGTGCACCGCTGCCGTCACGCTCGGGGCGTCGGGATCAGTCAACATCGGAACCGCCGAACAGGCGGCGGAAGCTCTCGAGCCGCTCGCCGGCAGCTTCGCCAAAGTCCTGTTCGCCATCGGGATCGTGGGACTAGGTCTGCTCGCAGTACCGGTCCTCGCCGCGTCGACTGCCTACGCGGTCGCCGAAGCGTTTCACTGGCACGAAGGCCTGAGCCGTCAACTCAAAGACGCACCAGGGTTCTACGGAGTCATCATCGCGTCGATGACGATCGGGCTCGCGCTTGTCGGATTGGGCGTCAACCCGATCCGTGCGTTGTATCTGTCGGCGATCTTCAACGGACTCACCGCGCCGCCACTCATCCTGCTGATCCTGATCCTCGCCCGCTCGCAATACCTGCTTGGTCGGTTCCGATCGGGATGGGCGTCGGTTCTCGCAACGTCGGTCGCCGGAATCGCGATGACCATCTTCCCGATCGTCGCTTTGCTCAAGGCTGCGTGGTAGCCACCAGATCCCGAGCACACCTGACATACAGATACGCTGCGACCGTCGTCACTGAGCCAGAGGTTGTTGCCATGGAGCCAGCGAGTCACGGGTATGCGTCCCCCATTCCGCTCCGTACCATCGCGATCCGCACCCCCTCGTCGTCGACTCTTGGCTGTCCTTGGCCCGGACACGGCGAGCGCCTACCAGAGCCTCGCGGCGCTCGCCGTCAATAGCTCCACCAGTCTTGTCGCCGGCGCAATCCTCGGATCCATCACCGGCACACTCCAACGCTTTCCCGGCCTACTCATCATGGTTCCTGCCGCCATCGGGCTCCGCGGAAACATCTTCTCAGCCCTCGGAAGCCGCATCAGCACCACCGTCCACACCGGCGAATACCGGCGAACCTTCCGGGCCGACACCGTGCTCGGAGACAACGCCGCCGCCTCGCTCTCTCTATCGATTCTCCTCGCCATCGTGCTCGCACTGTTCGCCGACACCGTCGCCACCCTGTCCGGCATCGGCGGCGACGTCGATCTCCTCGACCTGGTCACCATCTCCTTCCTCGGCGGCCTCATCGCTTCCACCATCGTGCTCACCGCCACCCTCGCACTCGTCCTCGTCGCCGTACACCGCCGATGGGACCTCGACAACCTCGTCGCCCCCGTCGTCTCCACCCTCGGCGACCTCGTCACCGTCCCCTCCCTCTGGCTCGCCGCCCTCGCCGCCGGACATCAACACGTCTCCTCGCTCACCTCCACCTTCGCGGTCACGGCGTCGGCCGCAATCATCATCTGGACCTGGAAAGCACAGCGGAAACGGCTCCAACGGATCATCCGCGAGTCGTTGCCGGTCCTCGCAGCGGCCGCCCTCCTCTCCACCCTCGCCGGCCTTGTCCTCGAACACCAGCTGATCACCTTCGACACCTATCCGGCGCTACTCATCCTCGTGCCGGCCTTCGTATCCAGCGCCGGAGCCCTGGGCGGACTCCTCTCGAACAGCCTGGCAACCCGCCTCCACCTCGGCATCGTCTCCGCCCGACCCCATCCCACCGCCGATCGTCAGACGAGACATCCGCCTACTCGCCACCCTCGCCGTACCCGTCTACCTGTTCAACGGTGCAGGCGCCCACCTCGTCGCCAGCGCGCTCCACCTCCCCAGTCCAGGACTCGGACCGATGAGCGCCGCCTCCCTACTCGGCGCCACCGGAGCATTCACACTCGCCATCGGCGTCGCCTACTACGGCACCACCGCCGCAGTCGCCCTCCGCGCCGACCCCGACACCTACGGCGTCCCCATCGTCACCTCCACCGTCGACTTCCTCGGGGCCAGCGCACTCATCACCGCCGTAACCCTCCTCGCAATCACCTGAACCACCGAACTGCCCGTGACACCGTACCCAGCGCCCCGTTTCGTCGCGAGGCAGCGGCCAACGTGCCGGGACGAATCACGTCAACCCGTACTTTGCGCGGGCCGGAATCGCAAGGCGACCGCCCCTGACCGGAACTCGCGGCGATCCACGAGCTCGAGCTGGATGCGCTCGCGCAGACCGGCGAGCAACGTCGGCCCGTGTCCGGCAAGCACCGGCTGCACCATGAACTCGTACTCGTCGATCAGTCCCAGATCAGCCAAGGCCAGCGGGAGCGTCACGCCACCTACCCACAAGCCCTCGCCGGGCTCCTGCTTGAGCCGCTGAACCGCTCGTCCCAAGTCGCCTCGCACCAGCTCGGCATTCCAATCGACCCCGCTCAGCGTGCTCGACACGACGAACTTCTTCGCGCGATCGATGGTCTCGGCGAACGGTATCTCCCACTCGCCCATCCAGTCAGGCCACGTGCCGGTGTCCGGCCGCCGCCACGCTGACTCCATCATCTCGTAGGTCACCCGGCCGAACAGGAGGGCATCGGCTCGTTCCATCTCAGCGGTCCAGTACCGCATCGACTCTTCGTCCGGGGGGAGGCCTGCCTCGTGGTGGCAACAGCCGTCGAGGCTGACGTTGATCGAGTATCGAAGTGGTCTCATCTCGTCGCTTCCCCTTTATGGGCGCCTCACGTTTCCCCAGCGTACGCAGGCGACCGCCGGCGCCGACCCCACCGCGCCACTCGCTCCTCACCGACCAAGTCATCATCGGCTAAACCACGCTACGTTCGCGTCGCACCGACCTCTCACCCAAGGAAGCGCTCTGATGACAGAACCAGTCGCCACATCCGAGGCAGCCATGAACAAGGCGCTCGAAACACTGCAGGGCCGGATCGGTGAGTCGACACCGCCGACGGACTGGCTCGAGATGACGCAGGATCGCATCAACGAGTTCGCCGAGGTCACGATGGACCACCAGTGGATCCATGTCGACGTCGAGCGCGCCGCGAACGGACCATTCGGCGCGCCCATCGCTCACGGCCACCTCACGTTGTCCATCATGGGTCACCTTCCGCGCACGGAACCCGTGCCGGGGACGGCCCTCGAAGGCCAGAAGCTCGGCATCAACTATGGCTTCGACAAGGTTCGGTTCCCCTCACCAGTTCCCGTCGGCGCGTGGATCCGGGCGATCAGCACCCTCAAGCGCGCCGAGATCAAGGGCACCATGATCGAGGTCATGAACGAAGTGAGGGTCGAGGTCGAAGGCCAGGAAAAGCCAGCGGTGGTCGCTGAGAGCCTCGGCCGCCTGGTGTTCTGAGGCTCTAGTCTTCGGGGAGGACACATCGTTTGCAAACACCGGGCGTCTGCAGACACCGAACATGGGGGAAACACAAATGGGGACGAACACGAACACCGAGCTGGTCGATCGTTGGGCTCACCTGTTCAACACCGACGTCGAGAAGCTCGTCACCGAGCTGTATTCGCCGGAGTGTCGTTTCAGTGGCGCATCAATGAACCACGACAAGCTGATCCGGTTCGAAAAGCGAGTGCTCGCTGCGGCACCGAACCGGACGATGCGCGTCGAACGGGCTCACGACATCGACGGAGGCGTCGCGGTCGAGGGAACGCTGCTCGATCCCGACAAGGGCGCCGACTGGGCGCTCACGTTCTGCGCCGTGCTCACCGTCGCTGACGGCAAAATCGTGAACGACAACACCTACGCCGACTTCTCTCGATGGCCGGGCATGAGTTGACGCGAACTGATCGGGTTCCGCACAGCACGAGCCCAAGTCAGAGGCCGTTGACGACCTTCGCCAGAGGTGTTCATTCGAGAAGTTCCGACGCAGCCAACGCCGCGATCCTGTCGGAGTCGTAGCCCAAGGTCTCGGTCAGCACGTCGAAGGTGTGCTCACCGAACGTCGGGCCGCCGCGTGTGAAGACGGCTGGCGTGCGAGACATCTGGAACCGGGTGCCCTCGACCACGGTCATCCCCTGTTTCCCGTGTGGAACCTGGACGAAGTGATTGCGATACCTCAGCTGGGGATCGTCGGCCATCTCCGCAGAGTTCTGCACGGTGTGGGCGGCGATGCCCGCGGCCTGCAAGTCGAGCATGAGTTCATTGCCGTCCCGGTTTGCTGTCCACAGCTCTATCAGCTCATCGATCTCGTCCTGTCTGGCGTGTCGCTCGGCCGAGTCGAGGCCCGTTAGATCGTCGCAACCAATCATTGTGGCCAGCGACGCCCACGAGGCATCGTCGGTGCAGGCAATGGCCAGCCAATGGTCGTCACCTGAGGTCCGGTAGGCGCCGTGAGGAGCGAAGACGAGGTCTCGATTGCCAGCGGCTTCCCAGATCCGCTGGTTCACCGTCTGTTCCAAGAGTGCGGGACTGAGCAGATGAAGCGCCGCTTCGGCCTGGGAGAGGTCGACGTACTGGCCCTCGCCCGTCGCTCGGCGATGCTCGAGCGCGCCCATCACCGCTGCGATGAGCCAACGGGGTGACGTGAAATCGGTGTAGGCAGCGAAAGGTCCGGCCGGTGGCCGATCGGGCCATCCGACCGGATAGAAGAAGCCGGCGATGGCGGCGGCCATCGTTCCGAATCCGGCCAACATGGCCAGAGGACCGGTCTGGCCCATCAGACAGCTCGACGTCATGACGATGTCGGGCCGCCTGCGGCGAATCGACTCGTAGTCGAGCCCCCAGCCCTTCATCGCCTTCGGCGAGAAGGACTCCATCACCACGTCGGCCCAATCGATCAAATCCCAGATCACGTCGACCGCGCCGGGCTTGGACATGTCGAGCGAGAAGCCGGCCTTTCCGGCGTTCATATTGTTCCACAGGCCCGACAGCTCGGGGTCGGCGACGTCGTCCCGGAACGGCTGCAACGTGCGGGTGGCGTCGATCTTGTTCACCGACTCGATGCGAATGACCTCGGCCCCGTAATCCGCCAGTACCCGTGATGCGGCAGGACCAGCCATAGCCCACATGAAGTCCAACACCTTCACCCCCGCCAGCGGCGGCTCGGTGGCCAGAACCGTCTCGCTGATGGTCACCGACGGACGCCGAGCCGGCCCGGAAAGTACCTCATCGGTATGCTCGCCGAGAGCAGAAGCCCGCGGTAACGAACGCAACGGGGTCTTGGAGAATTTGGCAAACGGGCCGGCGTACAGGATCGTCGACTCATTGCCGTGATCGACCGGCTCGAAGTAGTGGCGCGCTTCCAGCTGTTCGCTTGCCACCACTTCCGCGGTGGTCGACACGGGCGTGATCAGGACGCGGCGCTCCATGGTGCCTTCGAGTAGTTCAGCTTTGGTCTTGGTCGCGAAGAAGTCGCCCAACATGGCGCACACTCGCTGATACTCCTCGACCTTCTCACGGCCGTCGAGCAGCATCATGGCGTACTCCAACCAGTTCTTGGTCCTCGTCTCCTCATCGCAGAAGCCCTCCTCGAACACCCAATCCATGAGATTTTGGGTGAAACCGGCAAAGGCCGCTCCGAAGAGAAACGTCACCGAAACTTGACCGTCCTTGCACGGCCACTGGAGCTGGATCGGGATGCCTTGCAGGTTGGCCCCACCCGCGATTCGCTGGGTGTTCGTCGCCGACAACGGCGTCGCCAGCGGGGCCGACATCGCGCATTGCGACATGCTCTGTTGCACGCTGAGGTCGATGTGCTGACCCAGCCCCGAACGGCTCTGCCGTTCGAAGAGCGCGATGAGCGCTGCTCCTGCTGCCTCCGATGCGGCCCCGGCCCACGCTTGAGGCAAGGTTCCCCCCGCTCGAAGAGGCGCTCGGTCTCGATCACCGGTGATTGCCATATTGCCGGCTGCGGCCTGCAACGTGATGTCGGTCGCCCGCCAATGCGCCTTGGGTCCTTCACTACCGAAGGGCGTGATCGAGACATGGATGAGAGCTGGGTTCCGCGCCGCCAGGATTTCGACGCCGAGATTTCGTGCGGCCATCGATCCAGGCGATTCACACTCGATCAGGATGTCGGCGGTCTCGACGAGACGAAGAAACGCTTCTTGGTCAGCTGGGTCGTCGAGATCGAGAACAACGCTCTTCTTCCCTCGGTTATATGCCCAGTGCTGTAGGGACGACTCCAGATCCTCGACGTCATAGGCAAAGGGCGCAACCTTCCGTGACGAGGAACCCCCTGGAGGTTCGATGGCAATCACCTCCGCCCCCATCTGGGCGAGAATGAAGGCCCCCAACTGCGCCCGCTCGTCGGTCAGATCCAGTACTCGATACGCAGAAAGCATGACGAATCCCCTCGCTCAGCGGTGCGGTACATCAGACTCCGGCGAAAATCGGGTGTCAAGAGCAGCGGTTGTTTGCGCCGACCTTCTCCGAGTCTGGCCCATCGGCGCTGAGCTCAGCTTTCGAGGTCGACGTCGTCGGGGACCGGGACGCGGTCGTGGCGGGGGTGGGTTTCGTACATGCGCACCATGACCACGAGGCCCGACGCCGCGGTGAGCGCGGCGACAGCCCAGATCGCGACGGGGATGTCGAACGCATCGGCGAGGATCCCGGCGAGAAGCGCGCCGACGGCGAAGCCTCCATCGCGCCACAGCCGGTAGATCCCCACGGACCGGGCCCGCCAGCTCGGATGAGCGACATCGCCAATCGTGGCGAGCAGTGTCGGGTACACCATCGCAGTACCGACGCCGATCAGTACCGACGCGAACGCCCAGATGCCGAAGCCTTCGGTCGCAGCGAACAGGCCGAGGGCGACGGCCTGGATGAGCATTCCTCCTGCGATCAGGGGTTTGCGGCCGATCCGGTCGGACAGGCCTCCGGTGAGGAGTTGTCCGAGGCCCCACACCATGGGATAGAGCGCAGCGAGGATGCCGATGCGGGCCACCGACAGCCCGGCGTCGGCGAAGTACAGCGGAAGGAGGCCCCAGGCGAGGCCGTCGTTGAGGTTGTTCACGAGCCCGGCCTGGGAAGCCGACGACAGTGCCTTCTCCTTGAACGAGGTGAGTCGGAAGATTTCGCCGGTGCCGAGTTCGCCGTGGAGGTGGTCTGCGCCGGCGGTGTGGCCGGCGGCCTCGTGGAGGGCGTGCCCATGGGTCTCGCGAACGAACAGCGTCGAGATGCCCAGACCCAGCGCGGCGAACGCGAGTCCGAGGTAGAACGGCTCCGGACGTAGCCCATGGCGGTCGGCGATGAACCCGGTGGCCAGCGCGGTGGCGGCGACGGCGATGTAGCCGGCGGCCTCGTTGAAGCCCATCGCAAGACCCCGTTTGGCGGGGCCGACCAGATCGATCTTCATGATGATGGTGGTCGACCAGGTGAGCCCTTGGTTCACACCCAACAGAACGTTGGCGAAGATCACCCACCCCCACGTCGGCGCCCACATCAGCAGCAGCGGCACCGGGATACCGATCAGCCAGCCGGTGATCAGCACGGGCTTGCGACCGAAACGGTCCGACAGCGTGCCGGCGAAGAAGTTGGTGACAGCCTTTACGATCCCGAACGCAGCGATGAACGTAAGGGTCGAGGAGAACGCGGTCAGACCGAACTCCTCTTCGGCCAACAGCGGCAGGACCGTACGTTCCTGGCCGATCATCCCGCCGACGAATGCATTCACACCGACCAGCAACAGGAACTGTGCGAGGTTCTCCCGCAACCCAAGCCGAATCGATGTCGCCGCACGTGGAGCGGATCGTGTGGTGCGGGTCATCGGCCGACCGCCAACGGTTCACCGCTCACCGAAACCCAGGTGTCGGGGCCACCATCGAGCACCGACACGTGGTCGTGGCCTCGAGCGGTGAGGAGGCTGGCGCCGGTCATCGCCCGCTCACCGTGACCACACATCACCGTCACCGGACCCCCCGTCGGTTCGACGGTGGAGATTTGGCCGAGTTCGACGTTGCGGGCGCCCGGAAGGTGGCCGGCCGCGTATTCGTTGGCCTGACGGACATCAATGACTGCTTCGGCCATGGCATTCACGTCAACGAACGGAATCGTCTCCACCCTTCGACCCGAAGCAGTCCAGGCGCCGATGCCGCCATCAAGCTCGCCCTCGAGGTGTTCGTGACCGACGTCGAGGCACTGCCGCACGAGGTCGGCGCGGTCCTGGTCTCGGTCGAGGACGAACATCAGCCGATGGTCGGGCTCGATGAGCCAGCCGAGCCAGCTGGCGAAGACCGGTCGCAACGTGTTGGACAACGAGCCCGGCACGTGGCCGGTCGCGAACGCGGCCGCGGGTCGTACGTCGACCACGACGCCGCCGGTGGCGAGATGCCGCTCCACATCGTCGGGCGTGATAGGTGCGAGTGTCGGCAGTTTGTCGTAGCGGGCCGGGCCGACCCGGTTGACTTCGGGCAAGCGACCGAAGTAGCTGGGGAACGTGCCGAACCCGGCGACCAGTTGCTCGACGAACGTGTCCTCGTCGCGGAGGGAGAACAGTGGGTTCGTGTCGCGTTCGTGACCGAGGGTGGAGGTGCGCTGCGATTCGCCAGGCGCCGAGCAGAACGAACCGGCACCGTGTGTCGGATAGACGGTCATCTCGTCGGGGAATTGATCGAAGCGGCGCAGGCCACGGAACATCTCACGCGCGAGCGGTACCGCCAGATCCGGGCCGCAAAGGTCGGTACGGCCCACGGTGCCGACCATCAACGAGCCACCGGAGAACAGTGCCACCGGTCGACGGTGATCGGTCAGTACGTACGCGTGATGGTCTGGCGTGTGACCGGGCGTCGCCAGCGCGGTCAACCTGATCTGCGGTGCCAGCTCGATGATCTCGTCGTCGACGACCGGACGGTGCGGCGTCGCGAGGTTCGACGCCGCAGGGGCGACAAAGACTGCGTTGAGACGTGCAGCGAGCCCGGGGCTTCCGGTCACGTAGTCGGCGTGGGAGTGTGTGTCGATCGTCCAGGCGATCTCCAGCCCGAGCTGGGCAGCGAGTTTCTCGTGCGCGATCGCAAATCTCGGTGGGTCGATGATCGCAGCGGTCCCGTCCTCGAGGTCGATCAGGTACGAGGAATGTCCGAGGCCTTCATCGACGAAGTCATGTACCTGCATGATCGCTCCTTCTCAAAGATTCCCTTGAATACTGGCGACCACGAGAGTAGCTTGTCAAGTAGTTGTTTGAGCAGATTGGATGAAGGCATCGTGGGTGATCGGGTCGCGAAGGATGCGTTGTTCGATGGGTTCGCCGGGGTCGCCAAGGCGTTGGCGAACGGACGCCGCGCTGAGCTGATCGACGTGCTCGCCCAAGGCGAGCGACATGTAGAGGAGCTCGCCGACGAGATCGGCCAGACCGTCGCCAATACGTCGTTTCACCTTCGCACCCTCGCCGGCGTCGGCCTCGTCATCACTCGCCGCGACAAGAACCGCATCTACTACCGGCTCGCCTCTGACCGCGTCGTCGAGTTGTGGAGCGCCCTGCGCGATGTGGCGGCCGAACATCACGCAGAGCTCGATGCGCTCGCGGCCGCCTACCTCGGGCACCGGGACGAGTTCGACGAGGTGAGCCGGGAGGAGCTGGCCGCACGACTCGTTGCCGGCGACGTCGTCGTGGTCGACGTCCGACCGTCGGCCGAGTACGCGGCTGGCCATATCGCCGGCGCCCGTTCGATCCCGGCCGAGCGTCTCGCCCGCGAGCTCCGCAACCTGCCGGCTGGGGTTGAGATCGTCGCCTACTGCCGCGGTCCGTATTGCGTGCTCGCCGACGAAGCCATCCGCCTCGTGCGCCGCAGGGGACGCGCCGCCCGGCGCCTCGAGGACGGCTTTCCCGAGTGGCGGCAAGCGAATCTGCCCATCCAGTCGCTGCTCCCACAGGAGGTCAGGTCATGAAGGTCCTCGTCATCCTGCAAGGCCCCGCGTACGGTACCGAGGCCAGCTACAACGGGCTTCGCCTGGCCGGCAACCTCGCCAAGCGCGACGGCGTCGAGGTCAAGATCTTCTGCTTCGGTGACGCCGTCGGTCTTGCGATCGCCGGCCAACAGCTCCCCAACGGCTACTACCACCTCGACCGCATGCTCACCGCGGCCGCCCACCACGGTGCCGAGATCGGACTGTGCGGCAGCTGCATGGACGCCCGCGGCATCACGGACGCGATGCTCATCGCTGACACCCGCCGATCCAGCCTCGACGAGGTCACCGACTGGACCCTGTGGGCCGACAAGACGGTCACGTTCTGACGCCGATCACCACGACGAGAAGGACCTCACCCGATGAACGCCCGAACCACGGTCTCGAACAACCCCGAACCAGGCGACACAGGCCAACTGCGGCCTCTACTGTCTCATTCCATGAAGCAGCGGATCGCCGCTGAGGCGTCCGCTCCTGTCGACGGGGAGCAGCACATGAGCGAAGACGACCGCACGACCCCGAGAGAATCGGAGACGCCGTCCGCCTCCCAACACCAAGAGCGTCCATTGCTCATCGGCGCCACCACAGCCGACCCGCGCAATGTCGTCGTCATCTGGAACGCCGTTCGCCGCTGGCTCACCGAGCACGGGATGCCTGTCGAGTACGCGCTCGTTCTCCACCTACGACGCGATGGGCCGAGCATTGCTCGAAGGGATGATCGATGTTGCGTGGAACGCGCCGATGGCACACGCGCAAAGCCTCATGACCAGCAACGGAGCCTGTCGAACCCTGGCGATGCGCGACACCGACCAAGACGTCGCGACGGTCATCGTGGCCCTCACCAGCTCAGAAATCACCAGCGTCGATGACCTACGAGGACGCACCGTCGCCGTCGGCGTGCCGAACTCCACAGAACTCCGACTCATCCCCGCCCACCAGCTCCACGCTCAAGGCTTCGACCTCGAAACCGACTGCACACACGCCGAGATCGAGCCACGCGCCGCATCGAATGGCATCCGCTGGGTCGACGACTTCCTGATCTTCGACGCAATCAAAGATGGGCGAGCCGACGCCGGCGTCATCTTCGAACCGATGCTCGACCACCTCGTCCGCAAGCGCGGACTCGCACCCGAAGACGTCACCGTCGTGTGGCGAAGCGAGCCGTTCTGTCACTGCGCGTTCACTGCACGCCCCGACCTGCCCGCCGATGTCTCGAGCCGCTTCGTCGAGCTACTCACCACCATGGACCCCACCGACCCCTCCATCGCAGAGATGATGCGCTTGGAGCACCTCACCCGCTGGGTGCCCGCCACCGACGACGGGTGGAGCAACGTGATCGACGCCATCCGCGCCGGCGATCTCGAAGGAGCCACCTTCATCTGACCTCCCGACCGCAAGCTGACGGACAACGGCAGAGAGAGGAACACCCTGCCTCGCCGGCCGCGACTCGAAAGGAACGTGCCATGACCCAAGACCTGATCGTCGACGCTGAGGCTCTCCGGGCGGAGGTACGTGACAAGTACCGCGAGGTTGCCACGCACCCCGGCGGCGAGTTCCACTTCCATACCGGTCGGCCCCTCGCCGCCCGTCTGGGCTACGACCAGTTCGTCGTCGACGACCTCCCCGACCCAGCGGTCGAGTCCTTCGCCGGTGTCGCCAACCCATTCAGCCTTCGGACGCTGCATACCGGTGAGCGGGTCGTCGACGTCGGCTCCGGCGCGGGGTTCGACAGCTTCGTCGCCGCCGGACAGGTCGGCCATCAAGGCCAGGTCGTCGGCGTCGACATGACCGCCGAGATGCTCGCCAAGGCGCGTCGCACCGCGGATCACCTCGGGCTCAGCCATGTCACCTTCCGGGAGGGCCTCGCCGAGCAGATGCCCGTCGAGGACGGCTGGGCCGACGTCGTGATCTCCAACGGAGTCTTCAACCTCAGCGCCGACAAGCAGGCCGTGTTCGGCGAGGTGTGGCGGGTGCTGCGTCCCGGTGGGGTCCTGCAATTCGCCGACATCGCCAACGGCAAACCCGTCCCAGCCGAAGCGATGCGCGAGATCGACCTGTGGACTGGTTGAATCGCCGGCGGCCTGCCGTGCGCAGGCTGGATCCAGATGCTCACCGACATCGGTTTCATCGACGTCAACGTCGGTACTGCAGTGGACACCTTCGGCGGCGCCCACGGCGAGCCAAACGCCCGCACCTTCGACGTGAAGGGCTACCCGTTCATCGCTCGCAAACCCATCCGGGTTCAATAGGCCAAACAAGCGCCGTCCATTCAAACGGCTCTCTCTGAGCTAGGCCGCGTGTACCCGGGTGCGGAGTAGGTCGAGGCCTGGGCCGCCGAGCTGATCGAGCGCAACCGGCCTGCCGGTGAGAGCGAGGAGAAGCGCCTCGCCTGGTCCGGTCACCACCGGGCCGTCGCCTTTGCCCCAGTCGAGGTCGGTGGCCTGGAGGCGGAGGCCCTTCGAATGTGGTGTTCCCGAACAAGCACGAAGGGCAGGTTGGGGTTGAGAAAGTTTGGTTCGTCGGCCCGGTGGCGGCCAGTTCGGGGGATGTGGCGTTGGCCCTCACCTGTTCCATTGACCCGAACCAGGTCATTGGGAGACCCATTACTTCGTATTCAGCCCGCCCCGGACGGGCGTGGTTCTGCACGTAACGAGCCAGGCCAGGGATCCTGCTGGCGACCGTGGAGTGATTTGTGCGCCAGTAGTCCTGCGCAGCGGCGAGGTCCAGATCCTGTCGGCGCCGAATCCAGGTGATCACCTTGACCCCACCGCCGGGTGGGATGGCGCCGTTGCGGATCACGACCTCCTCCACCACGATCGTCGTGCGGTGTTCAGGATCCATGAACTCCAGTTCGTCGGCCTGAAGGTTCGCCAGCGCCACGCTGTCGCGGTGTGCCTCGAGCGCTTCCCGATTGTCCCACCACGTTTCGGCAACTCCGTCGGCGAAGGGCTGGCGGCCCCCTGCGTACTGACTCTCCAACACGTGGTTCTGCACGTACTTGCGCAGGCCCGGAAGCTCGAGCACCACCTTGGGATGTTCCTCGCGCCAATAGCGCTGAAACTCCTCGACGGACATGGCGGGTCGGCGCCGAAACCAGCTCACTGCCTTGATCATGGTTCGGGAGGGTACTTCAACCAGCCACGGCCTTGCCGCCGTCTCGTCTGGGAGCTACCGGCCGAGCAACGGCAAGATACCGGGCCAGTCCCGGTGGTTGAGGTAGGAGTGGTCGGACACGATCCGACTGTCCCCGTCGAAGGTGTACACCCCGCACCAGGACAACTCCCAGCCCGGTCGCTCGTCGTCAAGCAAAGACGCCTCGAGGGTGATCACGTTGCCGGCTGGAATCACCCGATTGAACCGGATGCGCCGCCCCGGCGCAGCGCGTTTGATGAACCTCTCCGCCTGGATGAACGTTTCGACCTGGTCGAGAATATTCTCCCGGTGGACCGAATTGCCCGTCCACGAAACACCGTCGAGATTCACCACCCGGAACGTGGGCGCATACGCCTCACGTACGAAACGATCCATATCCTCCCCGTTGAACAGATCACGCCAGCGTTCCAAAGCCTCGAGGTTGCGCTGCTCCTCGACAGTCAGCTGACGGCCATCGGCATAGCGGCCCTCGACATCAGGGTCACCCAGGTTCGGCATGACCACATCCTAAACGTCCCCGCCCGACCCCGTACCGCCATTCGTCAAGTGGCCGACCGGGCGGCTCCACCGCTGTGCCGGCACCGATCACGACTCCGGTGGTGGCTGTTGTCATCTGGTAGGTTCTCAGGACTTGATGCGCCGCTCAGGCCCGACCACCAGAGGCTGCGATGGACACGACCCTCAGTACCGAACTCCCGGCTGGATTCGATCTCTCCAACGCCACCTGGGTCCACTACGGGGGCAGCCCGAAGTTCGACTACCACATCGACTACGCGGTCTCGGTCGTGGAAGCCGACGTGGCCACCGGGCGCATCGACTTCCTGGCGTGCTGGGCCCCGAACGCCTACTGCCACCGCCACCGCCACCTCGGTTCGACCATTGCGGTTGTCCTCGAAGGCGAGCAGCATCTCACCGAGACCCGCGAGTTGGAGACCGTGCAGAAAGTGCGCAAGGCGGGCTTCAAGGGCCAAACACCCGACGGTGAGACACACATGGAACGTGGAGGACCCGACGGGTTGACCATGTTCTTCAGCACCCACGTGCCGGACGGCCGCCTGTTCGAGGTGCTGGACGCCTCGGGAACGGTGCTGGCCGCAGCGACGATCGCCGAGTTCCTCGTCGGGATGCAATCACCGCCTGCCTGACCCACCGGCAAGCTTTCCGCCGGTACATAGCCGTGGTACACATCGGTCCGGGTCATTAGGCGGACGGAGAGTCTGGGGGTTCGGTGAGCTATCAGCTCGGAGTCGACGTGGGGACGACGTACACCTCGGCGTCGGTGTTCGTCGACGGGCGGGCCGACATCGTGCCGCTCGGCAACCGGTCGACTTCGATCCCCTCTGCGGTCTTCCTGCGCGATGAGCTGATGCTGACCGGGGAGAGCGCCGTTCGACGCGGTCAAACAGACCCCGGCGAATCTGGCGATCCAGTTCAAACGACGACTGGGCGATCCCGCCCCTCTGATCGTCGGTGGCGCCCCGCTCTCTGCGGAGTTCCTGTTCGCTCGCCTGTTGCGCGCCGTCCTGGACATGGTCATTTCCCGCAACGGAGGGCCGCCTGAGAGCATCGTCGTCACCCACCCGGCCAATTGGGGGCCTTACAAACTGGAGCTGCTCCGCCAAGCCCTCGATCTCGCCGATATGGGGGAGCGACGACCATCTCCGAACCGGAAGCGGCGGCGATCCACTACGCCAGCCTCGAAAGGGTTCCGGTCGGCGCCCTCATCGCGGTCTATGACTTGGGCGGCGGAACCTTCGACGCAGCAGTCCTCGCCAAGACCGCTCAGGGGTTCGAGATCGTCGGCCGTCCCGAAGGCATCGAACGCCTGGGCGGCATCGACTTCGACCAGGCGGTGATCACCCACGTCCTCAATGCAGTCGGGCAGCGAGCCGACAGCGCAAGCGAGGATTCTCGTGCTGGCGTCGACATGGCGCGCCTGCGTGTGGAATGCGTCGCGGCCAAGGAGGCGCTCGGGGTGGAGACCGAGACGACGATCCCCGTTTCTCTTGGTGACCTCCGCACGGAGGTCCGGCTCACCCGGACCGAGCTCGAGGCCATGATCCGGTTCCCGTTGCAGCAGACTGTTGAGTGCCTCCGGAAGGCGTTGACCAACGTGGAGGTAGGCCCGCTCGATCTCAGCGCCCTGCTGCTCGTCGGCGGCTCGTCGCGCATCCCGCTCGTCGCCGAGCTCGTCAGCACCGAGCTAGGACGACCGGTTTCCGTCGACGCGGATCCGAAGCACACCGTGGCGCTTGGCGCCGCCCGCCTGGCAGCCATCCGCGCTGGGGTCAACGTGGCCTCTCCGTCCACCCCGGTCTCTTCGCCGATGTCCGCACCTCCCGTTGCTGTTCGAGATCCGCCGACGCGACCGATCGTGCCACAGTTGATGTCGTCACTGGCGTCGCCGGTCTCCCCGGTTGGGGCTGGCGAACGAGCCGTTCGCCCGAGGTCGCGCCGAGCGCTAGTCCTGGCCTTGATTGCCACCGTCGTTGCCGCCTCTGCGATCGGTGTGGCGGTCGCCATCGTGGGTGGAGGAGGTGACGACGGAACCCAGGCCGTCGGATTCGTCACTGCTTGCCCGCCCGAGGAGTTCGTCGCCATGTGCATCACGACAGTCGAGATCAGGGGCGGGCAAGTATTGGCGGAGTTCCGAACGCAGAACATCGACGTCGCGACGGCGCAGGTCGGCGAGGGCCTGGCGGCAGTCTTCTTCCTGGCGACGGTGTCGGGCGACGAGAGCGGGCTCAGTGAGCGCACCTCGAGCTGGCTGCCGTGGGGCACCAACTCCCCCTTTGGGGGCACCAACGCGGCCGGTCTCCGAGGTTTCACGGTCGAAGAGTTGCCTTCCGACGCCAACGCCTTGTGCGTTCTTGTCGGCCGGATCGACGGCGCAGTCGTGCCCGAGACGGGCAACTGCGCCGAACTGCCGTCCTGACGGTCAGACCGAGCGATCACCTGGCCGGCGTGGCGCCATGAGCGCCAGCAGCATCCCCTCGTAGCTTCGCGCTGCCGTTTCGGCTACCCAATCCAGGTCAGCGGCAGCGGATAGGGTCAACGCGCGAGTCCTCCAGCGTCTCCGCCCGCCGGATCACCTCGGCGCGTATCCGCTCGTCCGGGACTGCACCCTCCCAGCCAAGCTTCGCCACCGGGCTCTGCGTCTGCTCGTCGTCATCAGCGCATTGATCTCGGCGACATCGGGGTCCGCCAACTCGACGGTTCCGGACCGGATGGCCCGGAGGAGCCGATGCTCCTGAACCTCGTGGGCCCCTGCTTCGATCCGCTCCAGTTCGTGGACCAGACGATCTCGACCCGGAGCAGCGACCGTCGCGCCGAGTGTGCGGAGGGCTGCGATCGAGCGTTCGGCCTTGAGTAGGTCGGCCCGGTCGGTGAACTGCTCGTCGAGCAGGCGGCGGAGGTGGTCCAGCCCGCTCGCCTCGGTCAGCTGCCGAGCCAGCTCGGAAGCAGTCCGAGCCGAACCCTCGAGCATCAGCTCGCACGACAATCGGATGCCGAAGAGGCCCAACTCGTCAATCAGCGTTCGCCGCGTCGAGAGCGAAGGCACCTCATCGGCTAACGCAACCGGCGCTAGGCCCCACGCTGACGAAGTCGTCGGCCGATCGCAACAGGCGAGCGTGCACGTCCGGTGACGAGAGGCTCAGCGCCGCGAGATGGCGGAAGTGTGTCTCGGTGAGCCCACCGGCTCCAAACGCCAGGAGACTAGCGACCGCTACCACATCCGAACCGAATCTGGCGAACGCGGCGATCGGCACGGTAGCGGTCGGCGATGCGCCGGGCGATGTCCATCGCGGTCGGACCTGCCGGCCCCGATCTCGTCGGCGCGACCAAGGACGATGAGGGAACTGGGATCGGTGGGTTCGCCGATGTCGTCATCGTGGAGCGCCTCGAGGAAGGCGACATCGCCCGGGTGGACGTGGCCGGTCACGTAGATGACCGCGTCGACTGCGGGCGCGTCGGAGCCGACGAGGAGCGCCGTTGTTCGAGCCCGCACATTCGAGGTGAGCGAGCCCAGTCCGGGCGTGTCGATCATGGTCATCCGGCGGAGTCGGTCCGCCGGCCACTCGATGATCACCCGATCGACGCCGCCCTCGCCTCCGTCGCCGAGCGAGACATCGACGTGAGTTGCCTGCCGAGCGAGGGCGGCTCGCTCGGGAGCTTGGCCGGCACGCTGGACGAAGGCCCGGTAGGAAGGGCCGTAGCGGTACCACGTGACGAGCCGCGTGCATTCGATGACGTGGCTGGCGGCGAGTGGTTCACCGACGAGGGCGTTGAGCAACGTCGACTTCCCGGTCTTTATCCGACCGGCGACGGCGACGCGGAGCGGTTCGCCCAGACGCTGCCGAAGGTCATCCACCACGGCCGACGCGGGCGCATGATCGGCGTAGACCTGGCCGGCCAACTCGATGAGACCGGAGACCTCATGCATCAGCCTGGGCGACCCCGTCACCTGGTGGCTCCGATGGGAGGAACCGCTAGGAGTGCTCTCACCTGACCTATGGCGTCGGCCAAGCCGTCGATGCGGTCGAGCTTCGCCATTGCCTGTGCCTGCTCGGCGGCCCGGCTCGCCTCGGGGGCGTTCTGGGCCCGCTCGTGGTTGGCCAGGGTCTCGCTGGCGGTGCGCGTAATGGTGGCGACGTGCTCGCCAGCGCTGTCTCGTATCACGCGTGGGAACGGCGGACGCGGTCCTTCGTCTCCTTGCTGAGAGCGAAGCTGAGCTCCTCGACGTGTCGCCTGATGGCGGCCCGCGCTTCAGCACGGCGAGCATCGAGCAATCGGGTGTCCTCGCGACGCAGACCCCGGGAACCCATCGCGACGCCCACGGCCAGGAGCGCCGGGGCGGCAACGGCGAAGCCGGCCACCGACCCGACGAAACCCACGAGCAGGGCCGAGCTGTAGCTGGAGCGGAGAAGTGTCATGGAGCGAGCCCCGAGTCCAGGGCGATGGCCGCGAGGCTGCTCGATTGCGATCTCACGGCTGAAGGCAGCTGTGCCGAGTTCGCTCACCACCCTGCGAACAGCCAGTGCCGCCCGCTCGGGGTGGTCGTCTGCAACCGACATCACGAGCCGGGCGGCCGCAACAACACGTTCGTCAAGGTCGCCGAGATGGTTGGCGACAAGATGCCCGGACCGGCGGAGCAGTTCACTTTCGATCCCCGGCCAGTCCTGCGCCGGGTCCAGGTGGGCGACCTCCTCGTCGAAGTCTCGGCAACGTCCTCAACGATTCCCGCATCCCATGGTCGAGGTGGGAGGTCAGATCTGCGAACGTGTCGTTCAACGTGCCGGCCCAGCGGTTGCCGGCAGACCGACCGTAGGCGAGGTCATCGTGTGCCCGTTCGACCGCCAGGTCCTGACCCGAGGAACGGTCGGTCAAGGCCCCCAACGCGGCTGCCACCGGCTCGCGGAGCAGCGTCGTGAGTTCCACCAAGTCGTCACAGCCCCGAAGAGCATCGCGGCGGGCGGCATCGCGAACCACCAGCGTGAGCCACGTCCGGCATTCGGCGAGCCCGTCCTCCAGGTCGAAAGTATGACGAAGCCCGAGCTCAGCCGAAACACCGACCACATTGTCGACCATTTCGCCGACCGTCACTGCGTCGGCTTCGACAACATCCCGCCAGCGAGGGTGGATGTCGATGCGCGACTTCACGAGCAGCAGGCGAGTATTGAGTTGGTCGAGCTCCTGCACGAAAGCGAACTCGTCTGCCGTGAGAGGCCGCCCGGCGTCGGTCACGATGAGCACCGCGTCGGCGTGCGCCGCGGCAGTCGACGGCGGCGGCTCCGCCGAGCGCCGCCAGCCCCCCAGCACCCGGCAGGTCGATGAGGACGATCAGCTCGGCGAGCCGCACCGCCGGCGATGTGACCTCCACCAGCAGCAACTCCGACTCGCCGAGATCCCGGGCGGGAGGAGCATCGGTGGCCCAACTGGCGAGCTCGTCGAGATCGACATCCACGAAATCGGGCGATCCATCGGGTGATCTGAGGACGGCTTGCCCTTGGCGGACCGCGCCCGTCCGCAGCGCGGTGGGCACGATGGTGGGGTGCTCGGGTGAGACCGGAAGGATCTCGGCTGCAGCCAAGGCATTGCCAAGCATCGACTTGCCCGACTTGTAGCTGCCCGCCAGCAGGATGCGGACGGTCGCTGTCCCGCAAGCCGCTCATCGATAGACACACACCGGGCAGCCAGGTCCTCGCGCCCCCACGCCTCCGCGAGATGGCTGGTCGCACGAGCCAGCTCGGCGACCATCTCCTCGAGCGCTGAGCTTGACGGGTCTGTGCCCGGTGTCCTCGGCCGGCGTTGACAGGGTCAGTCCTCGTCGAGGTCGAGGAGGTCGAAGTCCGATCGGTCGAGGACGCTGTCGACGGGACCGACGATCGATGAGTTGAAGAGCGCTACGGAGCCGTCGTCGTCCTCGGCGGTGGAGTCGTCGGATTCTTCCTCGTCGTGGCGGGGCGGCTCGACGGTGCCGGCGATGTCGCGGTCGTGTCCCGCTCGCTCGGACCGTGGGTCGTAGGCGCGCCGTCGGCGTCGGGACCGGGGTCGATAGCACCGCTGTCATTGAGTGGCAGGCCGCCGTCGATCGGCGGGCCAGACCCGCCAGGGGCGATGTCGCCCAGGCGAGGGTCACCACCGGGTCCCAGGAGCAGGTCCCGGGCCGTGTCGGGGACCCGGCCGGAGATGGCACTCTCGAATCCGGTGCCGTCGCCGCCCTCCGCCGGGTCGACGTCGCCACCGTCCTGACCACCCCGATGCAACCGCAAGGACTCGAGATCTTTGTCGAAGAAGTCGATGAACCCGGGCGGCGGCTCGAACTCCTCGTCGTCGCCGGGCGTGGACTCGGCGCCACCCCCTGCGTCATCCGGCTCGTCATCGGTGTCATCCGGCTCGTCGTCAGTGTCATCCGGCTCGTCGTCAGTGTCATCCGGCTCGTCGTCAGTGTCGTCCGGCTCGTCGTCGGTGTCGTCGGGGGGAGTCTCGGTCACGGTTCCGTCGGGGTGCACCGTCGAGGAGCTGCCGTCGGGGTACTCCTCGATGTGGGTGCCGTCGGGCAGCGTGGTCTCCGTGGTGCCGTCGGGATGGCTGATCTCGACAGTCCCGTCAGGGCTAGCGGTCACTATGGTGCCGTCGTTGTAGACGGTGGTGGTCGAACCGTCGTCGTTGTCCTGTTCGTGGAGGACGCCGTTGGCGTCGTCCGACCCACCTTGCGAACCTCCGTCGCCGTCTCCTGAGCCCGAGCCCGAGGGCGGTGGAGAACCGGTTCCCGAGCTGGTCGAACCTGCATCTGATCCGCCGGTGCCTCCGCCGGCGAATGCTTCATCGGCGCGCTGCGTGCTGCGGTTCGACGCGCCGCCCGCCGCGCCGATGATGTCCTGGACGAAGCCGGGCAGGCCTGACGTGTCGGATCCGGCGCCCGGGTCAAGGACGTTGCCTTCAGCGTCGAGTCCGACGATGTAGCCCGGGCCACCGCTGATCTCGCCCACCTTTCCGCTACCACCGGACGACTGGGGCTATCTCGTCCTTGCCCGTCGGCGCGCTGATTCGTCACCGGCCGCAGCAGCAGCGTCGAACACCGAAGTGAGACCGAGGCCCGCTCGGCCACTCCCAACACCGAGGTCGACGCTTCCGAGCACGCCCTCTGCGTCAGCATCGTCTGGCGCGGCGGCGATGTCATCCACAGCGTCGACATCAATGTTGGTCAGGATCTCGTTGAGGTTGGCATCCCGAGCGACGGCCCCGGTATCGGTGTCGACGGAGTCGTCCGGCTCGTGGACCACCTTCGTCGGCACCGTCTTCGGCTCGGCCTTCACGCCGCTGATCGCTTGGGAGAGGTTGAACGGCGATCCCGCCGAACCCCCAGGGTTCTTCCTAGCCATGATGCCCCCTGCTCGAGAGCGATGTCGTCTCGACAATGCTCTGCCATGAGTATGCACGAGGCACAGGTAGGCGTCCATCGGCTGCAGGACTGATGAACGCCCCGCTGAGCCGCGTGCTCGAATCACTCGTGGATCAGGAAGCGCTGGAGACCTGGCTGCGTGTTCGCTCGAGAACCTGGCAGGACTCGTGGAGCTGTAGCCACCCCCGAGCCCCGACAGCTCTCACGGAAGTTGCGCAACCTGTACGCCATGAGGCGGCGGCAACGCGACGATGCCCTCGGCCTGAGCCGAGGGCATCGCCTGCCGTGGGGCATAGCTCGGCTGCTACCCAAACAATCCGGCGGCCAAACCACGCTCACGATCGTTGAGGCAAAAAGTCGGTTTGCCCTCGATCCACCGTTTGGCAAGCGGCTGTCTTGGCAGCGTCCTCTCGAAAGGCGGGAACTCCGTCCGACCAACTCGACCCCTGCAGGAACCAGAATCAGGGTCGCTCCGGGCGACTTGCTCGTCTTCTTCACCGACGCAGTCATCGAGCGCCGAGGAAGGTCGCTGGACGATGGCCCCGAGACTCACGCCGCGCCTGAAAAGCATCCAGCCCAAACAGGTAGCGGCCAGATGGCAAGGAATGCGGACCGGTTAGCGCTGGGTTGCTATCACTCCTGAACTCGATACAGGCACTGATTCGGCGATCTCACCGAATTCGATTCCCCCATCTGTGTCCGCTCAACATACCAACCGGTTGGTATGTTGAGCGGATGACACATGCCTTCATGGACTGGCCTCGACCCGCCGTAGTCGATCGAGAGGAATGGCAGCGGCAACGAAGCGAGCTTCTCGTTCGCGAGAAGGCGCACACCAGGGCCGGCGACGAGATCGCAGCGGCGCGGCGACGCCTCCCGATGACGGTCGTCGCGCCCGCCACCCTGACCGGTTCCGATGGACCGGTCAGCCTCCTCGACGTCTTCGATGGACAGCGCATGCTGATCGTCTATTGTTTCATGTGGCACGCAGGTCAGCCGCACGAGAACCAGTGCGAGGGATGCACGCTCTCACAGGCCCAGATCGCCGCAGGCGTTCTGCCTTACCTCGAGGCCCGTAACGTCGCCTATGCGGTGTTCAGCGAAGGCCCGTACGACGAACTCGCCGCCTACGCGGACTATATGCGATGGCCAACCCGCTGGTTCTCGACGAGCAACGCTCTCGACAACCCGGCGATTGCCGGAGGTGGTCCGCTGCGCTGCTATCTCCGGGACGGCGACGACGTCTATCTCACCTACGAGACCGACGGGCGTGGCAACGAAGTTATCGATACCTGCCTGCGACTCTTGGACCTGACCCCCTACGGCCGACAGGAGACCTGGGAGGACACCCCTCACCGTGTTGACCGCGTACCCGCATCGACCTGGTGGCGCGGACCTGACGGTCGGCCTATCGCACACCGTGGGATCGACCACGTCTGACCAATGCGACGGGCGTGGTCGATGCATGTGAAACGGAACGTCTTCTGCGGTTTCTCCAGTTGGCATGCCTGTCGCTGGCTCCACCCGGTCGGGCTATACGCTCTCTGAATTCTCCGTCGTCATCGGCCCCGACACTTCGAGGCACGACGAGATCAGGTGATCAAGCGCTGCAATCTCCAGTAGCCAGCGAACGTGAGGCGAAGGGTTTTGAACCCGGACAGCCGGCTGCCCATCAGCGCTCTCCGGCGAGGCCTCGGTCAGCACGCGGAGACCCGACGCATCATGAAGGTCACCTCGCGCAGGTCCAACACTACTGGGACTCCCAACGCTTGAAGTCGTCTCACGGCGTCTCGGAAGGCAGGCGCCGTGTCTTTGTCAATCTCGCCTCGGACGTCCAGCAAACTGGTCCCGTCGAGGTGCGAAACATGTACGACAAGTTCTCTACTTGCCACCTGCCAACTCCAGGGAGGACGAAGCTCTTCTCTGAACTCCTTGCGTGCTGTCTTGATATTCGTTCGCTCGAGCAAGCCAGTCAAGTGTGTGTGTGCGCGCAGCCGCTCGGTCAGCTTCGCGGCGCCCCCTCTGAGCATCGGAAGAACCGCGCCCGGATCTCGACGGTCTCATCGTCCGCTCTGACCTCCACTGCGTCGCTGACTGCGGCGACGATCGCCAGGCCACGGCCGCCGACCTGGCTTTGATCCTGCGGAAGGCGCCAAAAATCGGGATCGGGGATGGTCCGGCTCCCGGCCTGCTGCCTCACCCGGAGCTCGATCTGGCTGCCCTCGGAGTGCACTTCGATGCGGATCGGTGTTCCCGGGCCGTGCTGGATGGCGTTGGTCGCCAGCTCGCTCAGCGCCAGTACAACGCGCTCCGTTTCGAATTCCGGGACCATAGCTGCGGACAGGGCATCACCGATCATGTGACGCGTCTCGAACAAGTCCATGGTGCCTGGCTCCAGCGTGATCGCCGTCAGCACGAGAAGAGCCCTCTCGGGACAATGCGTTCCGTGAGCCACGCTTACCCATTGCGTCCCCGAGCCTATCCTCGCAGACAATGCGTAGGCACGCCCCGAGGCACGCACGCCATCGAGCACGAATTTGTAGCAGTACCTGACGCCCGGGCGAAGACGCACCGTGATGGTGAAGTACTCCCCCTCCAGCTACATCGGCCTTGCGTCCCTCGCCCAGCCATTGAAGTCACCGACCAAGTGTCCGAAACGGGCGTCGGACGCGGACGTCGCCAACGTGACCTCTACCGCCTCGCTACTCGCCGAACTATCACCTACCTCGGCGCGATCGCTCGTGCGTCCTAATCCAGCGCTCACGGGATCGTTCGCAGTCAGCGAGCGGCAATACGGCGGAGCAGCTCGCGGGTCTCGGCCTTGGTCTCGGGCGTCGGCGTGAACTCCGAGGCCGAATAGTCGGTGACGCCGGCTTCGGCGAGCAGCGCCAGCCGATCTTCCACCTCCGCGGCCGAGCCAACCAGCGCCACGTCGGCGGGGGCGGTGGCGCCCTCCCGAGCAAACATCGCCTTGTAGGACGGCAGCGCCGCATACCAGGCGGCACTCGCGTTGATCTTCGCTCGGATCTCGTCGGGCCGGTCCGTCACACAAATGGGAAGAGTGGCGATGATGCGCGGCGCCGGCCGCCCCGCATCGGCGGCGGCTTGAGAGATCGTCGGCACGATGTGCTCGCGGATGGTACGGGGACCAACCCACGCCAGGCTGGTTCCGGCTGTGCGGGTGCCTGCCACCCGCAGCGCCTGCGGACCGAGCGCGGCGACCACGACGGGCACCGGTTTCTCGGTCGGGGCGAACATTGTCGCGTCGCAGCTCAGGGTGGCACCGTCGTAGGCGACCCGGCCCGTTTCGAGCAGAGGCAGCAACACCGAGAGATAGTCGCGGAGGTGGCGGATCGGCTTGTCGTCGGCCAAGCCGAGCGCTGCGAGCATCGGTTGGTGCGAAAGGCCGACCCCCAAGGTCAACGGCGCCGCCATCGCCGAAGCGACGGTTCGGGCCTGACCGGCGAGCACCAGCGGGTGGCGTGGGTAGGTGGGGATCACTGCAGTGCCCAGCTCCATCGACTGCACCGACTGGCCGGCGATGGCCAACACGGTCAGGGCATCGAACCCACCGGAAGGGTGCTCGGCCAGCCAGTAGCTGGCGAACCCGTCGGCCTCGGCCGCCCGAACATGCTCGGCGACGGCCGCCACCGATGCACTGGCCACAAGCGGTGTGCCGTTGATCCCGATTCGCATGCCGGACCATACCTTCCCCACCGCAGCTAGTACAAAGCTGGGTCGACGCACCTCGCCTTCGCCCGCCCCAAGGTGAACTGCGGCACCAGGCCGGCCAACCAGTATTTGAAACTGGCTGCTACATCAGTTGAGGCTCGGTTCCTGTGGAGCGGTCCAGACCCTTTAAGGCGTCAGTGGCATGTCGATGTGTCGGCATACCGGTTCATTCCAAGGCGAGCACGGCCCATGCCGTGTAATCGCCTCTCGTAGGGTTACGAGCTGGTCTGCAGCAGAAGCATCCCGTTACGGCGCAGCTCTGCCGGGCCGCAGTCGTCCCCCGGCAGTCCGGCGATCGGGCGATCGGGCGATCTGGTCGATGAAGCCGGCACCGTCGAACAGGCCCAACTGCTCCCCGTCAATCGACCACACCCGATCAAAGCGCCACGAACAAAGCGCCGTGGCGTACGACACCGGTCGCCACCGTCAGGGACCACGACGCACTCGCCGACGCCAGCCGCTCCACCACCGACTGATTTCGCGCCCGACGACGTCTCCTTCTGCGCCGCCAGGGCCCGGCAAGTCTCGTCGCGAATGACGCCCCTGATTGCTCGAGCAGGCGACGAGTGCTTTCGCCACCCTGGGACGGAAGCTCGTTCGGCGCAGCCCCGTCAGTCGCAGGCGACCCTCGCCCACCTAGGTACAGGAGGAGGCACAGAACTCGTCGGGCGCACCGAGGTGTTACGTGAAGCTGATGAGGGATTCGAAGACCAGTCTCTCGGGGCTATCAGTCGATGCCCCCGCGTTGGAACCAGGCGAGCGTCTCTTGGAAGATCCCCTCGAGCGTGCTTTGTTCGAGTGGGTTCTCTCGGTCAAGGCCAATGGCGTCGCGGACTTGACGGAACATAGCGGTGACGGGAAAGGACTGAGTAGGGCGGCCTGCGTACCGAATGACCGTGAGCCACCGTCGCGCCAGATCGGTATGGCCGTGCCGCCATGCGAGAAACGCTGGCGGGAGCAGAAGGTCGGGAAGCGGGTCGTGGCCGCTCCGGTCCGCGGTCCCTCGCGTGTCTGATCGAGGAGCTCGAACGTTCGGTCGATGTCTCCAACGCTGGCGGCAGCAACCGCCTCACACACGAGAAGCGCAGCGCCGTAGGGGAATCCCGCCTGTTGAGATGCGGTCCGAATCGCTGACATCGCAGCCACCGACTGGTCGGGTTCATCAATGATCCACGCCGCAGCGGAGACGAGATAGAAGTTGTGTCGTGCGTAGTCGTAAGGCGTATCGGCGAGACGAAGAAACAGGTCTGCGAGGACACCCTTGGCGTCCCCCAGGCGACCGGCGACGGTCAGATGATTGGCCTGATAGGCCCGAATAGAATTAGCCATCGCAAGAGCCGAAGCTCCGTCGGCGATGGCCAAAGCCTCGTCGAGGCGCTCGAGCGCAGCGTCGGTGTCGCGCAGAGCCATCATCCATGAACCAGTGTGCAGCGCCGCGGCGAGGTCCTCAGCCCGGCCGGCGAGTCGAAGGCTGATTATCGCATCCGCGCTGCCCGCGGCGATCCAGTCCGGCCGACGAGCGCTGAGCCCAGCACCCGCAGCAACGAGTTGGAGGATGCCGGCCTCGACCGGGTCGAGGCCGAGGTGAGACAGGTAACGCTCGATCCGATCGATGACCGCCGCCCCGCGGGCCGCCCCGGAAACGCTCAAGGTGTAGCTCTGCAGACCCAAGAGTTCGACAAGTTCCGCGGTTCGATCGCTGGAGGCGAGGTGGTCTTCGGCGGCGCGGAGATCGTCGTAGTGGTTTGACGCCCACCCAACCATCGTGAGCGAGGTGTGACGGGCTTCATAGGGAAACGCTCGCAGGTGCTGCAGACACCAGTTCGTGTGACGGTCCCGGTAGTCGGCATCGGAACCCCAGTTCCGCTGGGTGAACAGTTTGACCGTCTCCAGCAGACGCAAACGACCCGTCCCGTCGACGGCGACAAGGCTGCGATCGACCAGACCGGACAGGGTCCTGGCTGGAACACCGACTTCTCGGCCCGCGCACACCGCTTCGACCGCGTCGACATCGAACGAACTGGGAAACGCGGCCAACTGAGAGAGAAGCTCCTGCTCCTCGCCGCTAAGCATCTCCCAGGTGTCCTGTAGCACACCAAACAGGCTGGCCTGGCGTTGTCTACTGCCGCGTCGCTCTCGTCCGAGGAGCTCGAATCGGTGGTCGAGCCTGGCCGACAGATCGATCAACGTCAGTGAGCGAAGCTGCGCAGCCGCTAGTTCGAGCGCGAGGGGAAGGCCGTCCAGCTGCCGGCAAATGTGCACCACCACCCCAACGTCGCCAGCACCGATAGTGACGCCGACGCGACCTGCCGCAGCCGCGAACAACGCCACCGCAGGCGCCTGCAGGTCATCGTCGACATCCAACGGCGGGACATGAACCTGCTGTTCGTCGGGGAGATCAAGCGGCTCGCGGCTGGTGACAAGAAACCTCAGATGCTGAGTTGCGTCCAGGAGCCTGTCGGTGAGTTCCGCCACCGGGTCGGTGAGGTGCTCGCAGTTGTCCAACACCAGCAGCACATTCCGCTGGGCGAGTAGCGACCCGAGTTCGGTCGTTGCATCACCCGAACCGGCGAGCGCAAGTCCGACGGCGTCCGCGATGGCCTCAGGCAAGCGTTGAGCGTCGGCGACGGGTACCAGATCGACGAACCAGACACCATCGTCGAACCGTTCCATAACCTCCGCTGCGACGCCCAACGCAAGTCGTGTCTTGCCTGTCCCCCCGATGCCCAACAAGCTCACCAACCGTGCCGAACCGAGACCAACGGCGATCTCGTCAACCAGAGCCTTGCGGCCGATCAACTCGGTTCGCTGCACTGCAAGGTTGTGAAGCTGACGGTCCAACGTCCGCAGCGGCGGGTGTCGTCCTGCGCCGACCTGCCAGATCCGCTCGGGTGCTGAAAGGTCTTTCAGACGTTGCTCGCCCAGATCCACAAGATCCGCCCGGCCGACCAACTGGGCAGTCGCGTTCGACAGCAGAACCTGACCCCCGTGACCAGCGGACATCAGCCGAGCGCACCGGTTCAACACGGGACCGAAGTAGTCGCCGTCGCGTTCCTCCGCGACGCCGGTATGCACACCCATCCGAACGCGAAATCGGCGTGTTCTCCGGCCAACGCTCGGTCGCCAACCGGCGCTGTCCCTCCTCACACGCATCCACCGCGTCGCCGGGCCGAGAGAACGCCGCAGCGTACGCGTCCCCAGCAGTGGAGAACACGACACCGCCGTGATTGTCGATGACAGAACGGAGAATCTCATCGTGTCGAGCCAACGCCAGCACGCATCTCGGCCGGGTACAGCTCCCACGCACGTGTCGTCGAGCCCTCCACATCAGTGAACACGAAACTCACCGTTCCAGTCGGCTTCGAAATGCCCTCCACACCCCAAGTATCGCAGCAGGCCCCACCCACAGGAAATGTCAACTGGATCTGGCCCAGGCAACCACTACAGCTCCAAGTGGAGCCAGCGAGACCAAGCTGTGGGACGTATCGGCCGGGATCGGACTCGCCATCGAACGCCGACGGCGACTGGCGGCGATCAGGACGACGGTGCGTCGGCGTAGCGCAGGTAGGGCTTGATTTCCTCCACGTTCTGGAACGTCGTCTTCGCTTCCTCGGTCGACATGCCGGGCGACACGATCACGCGGTCACCGGGGCGCCAGTCGGCAGGTGTTGCGATGGCATCGCGATCGGTGGCCTGAAGGGCATCGATCACCCGCACGATCTCGTCGAAGTTGCGTCCCACCGACTTCGGGTAGGTGAGCATCAGGCGGAGCTTGTTGTCGGGATCGACGATGAACACCGACCGCACCGTGGACGTGTCGCCCGCGCCTGGATGGATCATGTCGTAGAGCTCGGCAACCTTGCGGTCGGGGTCAGCGACAATCGGGAAGTTGAGCGGCGTGCCGGTCACCTCGCCGATGTCGGGCGCCCACCTACGATGATCCTCGATCGGGTCGACCGACAACGCCATCGCCTTGGTGTTGCGCTTGGCAAACTCGCTGTACAGAGCGGCCGTGCGGCCGAGTTCGGTGGTGCACACCGGCGTGAAGTCGGCGGGATGGCTGAAGAACACCGCCCAGGACCCCTTCTTCCAGTCGTGGAACGAAATCTCCCCGTCGGTGGTATCGGCGGTGAAGTCGGGGGCGGTATCGCCCAAATGCAGGCTCATGTCTGATTCCTCTCATCGCGACACCGGGGCTGGCGTCGGAGTTGCCGTCCTGAAATGTACGTACAATCGGTCAACCGACACCCCTGGACGGATATTCCCGGCGAGGCCCCGTCCGTGGCCCTCAGGACTAACTCCTGCTGAGGGTGACCGGCGATACTGCGCCCATGAGCGAGTCGATTGCCTCCACGGAGCTGGACAGCCTGAGACCGAGACTCGAGATTGCGCGAAGCCACGCCACAGCGAACGTCCCCATCGCGCAAACCACGGACACAGCCGGTGCAGTACGTGGAGGACTGATCGGACACGGCTTCGACTCAGTGGCCGACATCGTGGTCTGCACCGACGGACGCCTCGTCGGCATCGTGGAGATCGAGCAGTTGCTCGCAGCGGACGCCGACACCACGCTTGACCGGTTGATGGACCCCGACCCGCCGGCGGTCGGAGCCGAAACCGACCAGGAGCTCGCCGCAAGGGTGATGCTCGACCACGGTGAAGGCAGCCTCGCGGTCATCGACGACGACGGCACGTTTGTCGGGATCATCGCACCGAAGAAGCTTATGGCGGTTCTGTTGGAGGAGCACGACGAGGACCTCCTGCGGTTCTCGGGCCTGCTCAGCACGGGGAGCCTCTCGCGAATCGCGAGCGAGGAACGCGTCACCAGGCGCCTGGTCCACCGGCTGCCGTGGCTCGTGATCGGGCTGTTCGGGGCGATGGCTTCCGCCTGGCTCGTCGGCTCCTCGGAGGAACAGCTCGCTCGAACCGTGCAGCTCGCGTTCTTCCTGCCTGCAATCGTCTACATGGCTGATGCAGTAGGCACGCAGACCGAAACGCTCGCTGTCCGCGGCCTCTCGGTGGGCGTTCCGATCCGACGATTCGCGGTCAAGGAGCTGATCACCGGCTCACTCATCGGCGTTGTCGTCGCGGCAACATTCTTCCCGTTCTGCCTCATCGCCTTCAACGACCTCGCCATCGCCATCACGGTGTCACTTGCACTCTTCGCCAGCTGCGGCGTGGCCAGCATCGTCGCGCTGACCTTGCCGTGGTTCCTTACCCGCCTCCACAAGGACCCCGCCTTCGGAGCCGGTCCGCTCTCAACGGTCGTGCAGGACCTCCTCTCCATCGCCATCTACCTCGCGCTCGCATCCAGCATCGTCGACTGAACCCGGATGCACCTCTCGGTGCCGGAGCACGATGCGGCCGCCCGTCTCAGACCGGCCTATTCTCAGGAGCACAGGTCGAACAGGATGGTGAGGAAACGATGACAGGCCGAATCGTGGTGGGCATCGACGGGTCGGCGGGGGCCTCGAACGCGTTGCGCTGGGCCATCCAGGAGGCCGAGCTGCGCGACGCCGTCGTCGAAGCCGTCAGCTGCTGGCAAGTACCGGGGTGGTTCACGTTGGAGGGGGGCGGCGTCGACGAGCGTGAGCGTTTGGCCCGAGCCTTCGCCGAAGGCGCAGCGTCGACGCTGGCCGACGCCGTCGGGGCCGAACTCGGCTCGAGTCCGGTCCGAGTCGAACAGCGAACAGTCGAGGGCAGCGCGGCAGAGGCGTTGTTGGACGCCGCCCTCACCGCCGACTTGCTGGTCGTCGGATCTCGGGGACTCGGGGGGTTCAAGGGACTTCTGCTCGGATCCGTCAGCAGTCAATGCCTGCACCATGCGCCGTGTCCCGTGGTCGTCATTCCCCCGTCAACCGAGCACGACTGACCCCAGGAGTTTCCAGCTCGTGACGTGAACTACGGTCTGATCGCATGGACAAGGCGCATTTCTACCGGGAGGCCGCGACCGACTCGACCGGCCCGTTGCAGACGATGCGAGTGGTGGACTGCACCACCGCGTGGGCGGGGCCGATGGCCGGTTGCCTGCTGGCCGACATGGGCGCTGACGTCATCCACATCGATCTGCCCGGGGACATGCCGTCACAGCAACCACCTCTCATCGGCGGAACGAGCCTGAACTTCGTCAACCAGACAGTCAACCGGAACAAACGCAGTCTCAGCCTTGACCTTCGCACCAAAGCCGGCCAGGCGGTATTCCTCGACCTCGTCGCCACGGCGGACGTGGTGGTCGAGAACTTCCGTCCCGGAACGCTCGATGCCTGGAGCATCGGCTTCGAGCACTGTCGGGCAGTGAAGCCCGACATCGTGTATGTCTCGATCAGCGGCTGGGGCCAGTTCGGGCCTTGGACCGAACGCGCCGGCTACGACCCTGCAGCCTTGGCCGCCGGCGGCTGGATGTCACTCAATGGCAGCCCCGATGGCCCTCCGGTGAAGGCGCCGACGTTCCTCGCCGACGACCTCGCCGGCCTGCATGGAGCCTTGTCGGCGCTGGCCGCGTTACGCCATCGTGACCGCACCGGTGAGGGCCAACACGTCGACGTCTGCCTGCTCGACTCGCTGCTGTTCCACTGCGACGGGCTTTTGTCGCTCGGCGCCACCGATGTCCCGTTGCAGCGCTGGGGCGCGCAGGTGAACGTAACCCATCCATGCGACGTCTATCCGTGCACCGATGGAAGCCTCTATCTGGCGATCGCTCTCGACAGCCACTGGCGCCGCCTCTGCGAGGTAGTCGGCCGGCCGGACTTGGCGCGGGCCCCCGGCTTCGGACGCAACGCGGAACGGCTTTCGAACCGCAGCGCGGTCAACGACGTCATCGAGGGCTGGTGCGCAACTCGCTCGGTGGACGAGGCGTTGGGCCGCTTCCTCGACGCGGGTCTCGTCGCCGCCAAGCTCAACACCTTCGCCGAGGCCGCCCGAGAACCGCACGTGCTCGACCGGGACATGCTGCAACTCACCGAGCTGTCTGACGGGTCGACTGCCCCATTGACCGGCCCCGCAGCGAAGTTCTCCCGCACACCGACACGGGTCCGCCACGCGGCCCATCAGCCGGGAGCGGACAACGACGACGTACTGGCCGAACTCGGATACGACGGCGATCGCCGGGCCGAGCTGCGCGCAGACCGCGTCATCTGAGCATTCGGCGGGCGGGAGACGAACCTCAGGGTTTGAAAGGGCGCCACGGGGCGGCACGGACCAGCTCCCTGGAGCGGGCCACGACATCGGGAATCTCCTCCGCCGATATCCCCAGCATCCTCAGCATGAGCCGAACTGCGGCCTCCTGATCGTCCTCGGTTGTCTCTCCCAGCATTCGAGAACGCATCGATTGGAGGCTGGTGCCGAGGACGGCGTTGACCGGCGCCTCGCCGGGCTGGACGTCGAAGCGACCCACCCGGGTGCCGTCCTCGATGGCGCGGCGGACGATGCTGCGGACCCGCTGCCGGAACTCCGGGAGGACGCCGGCAAGAGCGACGAAGGCGCCCGCTGCCTCAGCATCCTCGCCGGCAAGCTGCAGGAGCTGAAGCGCCGCAATTGAGACTCGGGCGGCCGGATCGTGCTCGACGGACTCGAGCGCATCGTTGGCAATCTCGACGCCTCGGCCGAGGAGTTCGGCTGCCTCGGCCACCAAGTCGGCCACCGAGGTGAAGTGATTGTAAAAGGTCCCGGTCGAGGTGCCTGCAAGACCGGTGAGCTGGCCAACCGTCAAGGCATCCGGCCCGGTATGGCTCAGGGCTTCGAGCCCGGCCCGGAGCAACAGCAGCCGGGTCCGGGCTCGTTTCCTGGGATACCCATCGGTTTCCAGGGTCTCGTTGGCATCGGCCATGTCGTTCCTCTCGGCTCGGGCACCGGACATCTCACGCAATCGTGACAAAAATCATCTTGACCATCTAATTTTAGACATCATAGTGCAAATATGGTCATGACCCGCCGGAAGCCCACCCGCCGTCCCGCAACCGTTGGGAGTTCGCCTCGCAGCGCCTCATCCACCGCTCGAGATCGGCATCAGACCGATGCCGAGCTGGTCGAGGCCACCCTCGACGCAATCATGTCGACCCTTCCGCTGAGTCCGAACGCCGAGCAGTCAGCGGCAGCGGCGGTCCGAGCCAGTCGTGCGGCCGCCCGTCAGCCGGCGGCCGCCCTGCGGCATTCGATGAAACTGGCCACCGAGTACGGCCGCATCCTGACCGGGACGTCGGAGGTCACCATCGACCCTCGTGACCGCCGATTCGCTGATGACTGGTGGTCGACCAACCCCTGGTACAAGGGTCTTGCTCAGGGCTATCTGACTTGGCGCCAGGAGGTTCACGCCTTCATCGACGACCTCGACCTGGACGAGCGGAGCAAGGTCCGGGCCGAGTTTCTGGCCAACCTCGTGACCGAGGCCGTGGCCCCGACCAACAACCTGTTGACCAACCCGGCGGCCATCAAGGAGTCGTGGCGCACCGGCGGCCAGAGCCTGCGCGACGGTGTTCGTCACTACCTCCACGACCTCCAGAACAATGGTGGGATGCCATCGATGGTCGACTCCCGGCCGTTCGTCCCGGGCGAGACCGTGGCCGCTACCCCCGGGAAGGTCGTGTTCAGCAACCCGATCCTGGAACTGATCCAGTACCGGTCGACCACATCCGAGGTGCACGCCCGTCCGGTGGTGATCCTCCCGCCCCAGATCAACAAGTACTACATCCTCGATCTGGCCCCAGGCCGCAGTCTGGTCGAGCACGCGTTGGGCCACGGTCATCAGGTCTTCATGATCAGCTGGCGGAATCCCGGCCCCGATCAGCGGGACTGGGGCCTGGACGACTACGTGGCTGCGGTGATCGAGGCGACGGACGCAGTCCTGGAAATCACGGGGAGTCCCGATCTGAACGTCCTCGGCGTCTGCGCGGGCGGCATCACGACCGCCGCCCTCCTCGGCCACCTCGCAGCGGTCGGCGATCACCGGGTCAATGCCGCCACCTTCCTCGTCACCGTCCTCGACTGGGAATACCCCTCGACGATGGGCACGATGATGTCCGCTCCTGTGGTTGCGGCATCGACCCGGCGCAGTCAGCAGCGCGGCATCCTCGCCGGGGAGGATCTGAGTCGGATCTTCGCGTGGCTACGACCCAACGACCTCGTGTGGAACTACTGGACCAACAACTACCTTCTGGGCAAGAACCCACCGGCCTTCGACGTCCTGTCGTGGAACGTCGACTCCACCAACCTTCCTGCGGCGCTCCACGCCGACTTCATGCAGCTCTCGTCCGAGAATGCGTTCACCGTCCCCGGCGGCGTCGAGGTGCTCGACATGCCGGTCGATCTGGCCAAGGTCGACATGCCGGCCTACGTCGTGGGAGCGGTCACCGACCACATCACCCCATGGCAGGCCTGTTACGAAACGGTCAACCTGCTCGGCGGCGAGGCCCAGTTCGTGCTCAGCTCGCAGGGCCACATCCAGGCCCTGGTCAACCCGTCGGGGAACCCGAAGGGCTCGTACCGCACCAATCCTGCCGCAACCGACTCGCCGGACGAGTGGCTGGCCGGCGCAGAGGAGCATGCTGGAAGTTGGTGGGACCACTGGGCGGTGTGGATCAAGCCGCACGCAGGCCCGATGGTCCCGGCCCCGGCGGAACTGGGGAGCGACGTTCACCCCGCCGGACTGGACGCCCCTGGCACCTATGTCCTGGGTTAGGCCCGTGCCGGGAGTGGCCCCAGCGATGGTTCACTGACGTCGTGAACCCACCCGTCCTCGGACCCGAGCGACCCCGCTCGCCTCATTTCCATTCCCAATACGTCTCGGTGGGCAACCAACGACTTCGTGTCACCCTCGGCGGCCAGGGGGCCGATGGCATTCCGCTGGTGCTGATCAACGGCATCGGGGCAACCGGCGACCTCTACGATCCACTCCGGCGGGAGTTCATCGGTCTCGAGACGATCGCGTTCGATGCTCCTGGGGTGAACCGCAGCCCAGCCCCGCTGACGCCGGTCGCCATGAGTTACTACGCGGATGTGGTTGCCGGGATGGCTCGATCACTGGGGCACGAGACGTTCGACATCGTGGGAGTCTCGTGGGGCGGCGCCGTGGCCCAAGAGCTGGCGTGGCGACATCCCCAACGAGTGCGACGGGTCGTCCTGGCTGCCACGACTCCCGGCATCCTGGCCGTCCCGGGTCGGCCGGCCGCCATGGCATTGCTGCTGACGCCGGCCCGCTACTTCTCACCTTCGTATCTGCTGCGCATCGCCCCCACGCTTTATGGCGGCGACATCGTCGACCATCCTGAGCTGCTCGCTGAGCATGCGTATCAACGGAGCCATCACGCCCCCTCGCTTCATGGCTACCTGTTCCAGCTGGGGGCCATCATGGCGTTCTCCAGCCACTGGTATCTCCACCGCCTGACCCAGCCCACCCTGGTGCTGGCCGGAGACGATGACCCCATCATCCCGCTGGCAAACGGCAGGATTCTGGCTCGCCGGATTCCTCACGCCCGCCTCCACGTAGTGAACGGGGGCGGACACCTGTTCCTCTTCACCCATGCCGCGGAGATGGCGGCGCTCATCCAGGAGTTCCTCGAAGAGTAGGCGCGTCCGGCTGCCAACCACCCGCCAACGCGGCCCCAAACGGAGCCAACCACCACCTCAACGGGCGGACTAGCCGTGGATGTAGCGGTCGGGGCTGCGCTCGGACGTCCCATTCTCGGCAAGCAGTTGGAGTAGCTCGGCCTCCGGGATCGGCTTGGAGAAGTAGTAGCCCTGACCAAGTTGCACGCCAAGTCCCTTGAGCAGGCGGAGCTCGTCGGGATTCTCGATACCTTCAGCCAGCGTCTGGGCGCCGATGTTCGTGGCCATGTCGATCACTGCCTGCACCACGGTTCCGTTCTTCGTCTCACCGAGAGCAGTGACGAACGATCGGTCGATCTTGATGATGTCGATGTCGAAACTCTGGAGGTATTGGAGCGCGGAGTAGCCTGTTCCAAAGTCGTCCAACGCGATGCGGAATCCCTCGCGGTGCAAATCGTCGAAGACGGCGCTGATACCGACCGAAGCGAGTACCGATTCGGTGAGTTCGATGACGATCGTCTTTGGATCGGCACCCGAGGCGAGGACCACGTCGATGATCTCTCGACTGAATCCAGGTTCCCGCATTTGGCGACCGGATACGTTGATGCTGCAATACAGGTCGTGGCCCTCCGACCGCCATCGAGCAAGATCGGCCGACGCCTGCCGGGCGACCCACATTCCGATCTCGTTGATCAGGCCAGTTTCCTCTGCTACCGGGATGAACGAGGCTGGACTGATCAAGCCACGAATAGGATCCTCCCAACGGATCAGAGCCTCCACGCCGTATATTCGACTGCTGGCCAGGTCGACGATCGGCTGATAATACAAGATGAACTCGTGCCGGTCGATCGCGCGTCTCAGCGCTGTCTTGAGCTCCAATTCTTGGACGGCCGAAACCTCCATATAGGCTTGGAATAGCTCGTGACGATTCTTACCGCCATGTTTGGCGCGATACATTGCCAGATCAGCCGAACGCAGAAGATCATCGCCTGCCCTGCTCCCCGCTCCCCCGATTGCTATGCCGATGCTCGCCGTCATTCGGAAATCGTGCTGGCCGACGAGGACGGGTTGAGAAATCACCTTGCGGATTCGATCAGCAACGTCAATAATGTCGTTCTCGTCATTGACACCGCCAAGCAGAACGGCGAATTCATCACCGCCTAGCCGGGCAGCCATGTCCGAGCACGCGCAGGCACTGCTGTACTCGATCAGCAATATCAACAAGTACCTGATCACCAACTGCGTGCCCAAACGAATCATTGATCAGCTTGAAATCGTCGAGATCGATGAACAATACTGCTGAAAGCTGACCACTTTCCTCGCTTGCTCGCCTCGCAGAGTCTAATCGTTCGTTGAACAGGACGCGATTCGCCAGACCAGTCAGGTCGTCGTGAAGGGCGTGATGACGGAGGTCGTCTTCGAGACTCCTACGCTCTGAAATGTCGCGAATGTTGAGAACGATTCCGTCTACCTCAGGCTGCTGGCGCATGTCGGTGACGCCGACTTCGACCGTCCTAACTTGCCCGGTTGCATTCTGCACTCGCACCTCAATTGTCGAGCCACTCAATTGCGTGATCGGGACCGACTTGAGACGTTGGGATTCGGTAATACTCAGCAACTCATAGACATTCCGTCCGATGAGTTCTGCCGGCGAGAAGCCGAGCATCCGCTGAATCGAGGATGAGATATAGGAAAAGAAGGCATCCTCATCGACAATTGCGACAACATCACTGGAGTTCTGGACCATCAGACGAAAGCGAGCCTCGGATCGCAGAAGCTGCGCTTCGGCTCGTCTGCGGTCATCGATGTCGCGTGCGGTTACGACGATGCCACAGATCTCTTGCTCATCTTGAAGATTTCTGGCCTCCAACTCGAACCAGCGCAATTTCCCTGAGCCATCGCGCAGTCTCACCTGGATCGATCGGCTCGCTTCTCTAGCGGTTCGCGGCGACATGAGCAGGCGTTCCATCTGAGCCTGGTCCTCCTCACAGAGCAGACTGCTCACCTGGGTGCCCAACACCTGCGACTCATCGCGTCCCAGCAATCTCTGCACCGTGGGGCTGACGAAACTCACCGACCCCTCGTCGTCGACAACGAGCACAACGTCAGACGAATTCTCGACCAACGCCTGGAAGCGCCGGATAGACCGGCGTTGATGGAGTTCCTCGGCCGCAATGACGCCATCGAGCGCCAGCCCCAGCTGGCCGGCGAGCGAGGCGAGGGCGGCGACCCGTGCTCGCCCGATGAGGCCCGGCGACGTCATGGTCAACACCCGCTCGACCCCGGTTCGCTGGCGAACCGGCGCAATCGCCACGAACTGAGGGCGGCGCTCGGTCTCGTCGACGACCTGCGACTCCACCGGCGGAACCATCTCGAACGTCAAGGCGTGACCAGACGAGACCACATCATCGACGATCTGAGCCGAGCCCGAGGCATCGATCTCGGCGCCTGCCAGGCCGGGGGCGGCGAAACCGATCGCATCAATCACCGTCAGTCGGTCATTTCTGCGGACGTCGAGCAACGCAAGGCGAGCATGTCCGGGCGTGGGAGCAAACTCAAGTCCCACCTTCAATGATGCGTCGATGATTTCGGGCTCGGAACGCAGCGTCGTAAGTTCAGACGCGAGCGTGCGGAGACTGCGCTCCCTGTCAGCAATGGCGTCTCTGTCCTGCACGAGAAGAATGAGTCGGAATACCACGCCGAACGCGAGCACCATCCACAAGGAGATCACGATGGTCATGTTGATCTCGGACGTGTTGACTCTGTCGAGAAGCAAGAGAAGGGGACCAATGGAAATAGCCGACAGCAAAAGCACCATGCGTGCGGGCGTGAGCCGCTGCTCGCGATACTCCGGTCGGTCAGCGAGGGCGAACGAACCGGGATGGATGATCGCCGCTGCGGCGAAGAAGAATGCCTGCGGCGCGATGAATGAGGCCACGGTGTAGGCGCCTCTCGTGCCTACGGTGTCCAGCAGCAGCAGAATGTCATTGACGACGATCAATCCGACCGATGTGGCCAGCAAGTAATAGCTGCCGTTGCGCACACCCGGGCCGAACGACACCCGAGCGGTCACGCCAATGAGCACCACCGTCATCAACGAGTAGACGATGTTGCCGATCCTGTCGAACTTGGCGATCTCTTCATCGAAGGAGTATCCCGCCAGCACGAACGTGTACACGAGGAGCCCGCTCAGGACGGTCACGATGACCGAGTCGACAAAGTCCGCCCGGTAACGCTCCTTCGTGCGGGCTCTCACGAAGGCCCCGCCGCCGACAATCATGAGACTGTACGAAGCGTAGGCGAGCAGGTCGGCAGGCGAAGGGTAGGCGTAGGCCACGCCGGCAAGAGCGCCGTGCAGAAGCCGGATACCGGCCGATCCGAGCGCGACGGCGCCACCCAGTAGAAGGATCGCCCACGGCCTCGCCGCCGGTCCGGGGTTATTCCGAACCTTCGAGAATCCCACGATCAGGAGCAAAATTGCGGCCAGGGCGCGCACAATCGAACGGGCCGACGGACCCCCGATCGCGGCGAGGACGGTCAGCGCGATACCCAAGATCAGAACTCGGCGCCAAGAACGCTCCATCCTCTACAATCGGCGCCCTCAGTGCGGAGTTGAGGAGGCTCGGACCCGCGCCGGCGCCGGACAGCGAGCACCGGCGAGTCAGGAAGTGGCGGAGCCGACGACGGTGAGGGCCACACCGAGCGCGGCGCCGAGGCGGGATGAACTCGCCCGTGCTCCAGCGCACCACGGCCTCTGGACCAGTGAGATCGAATTCGATTCCGCCGGCGAAGTAGTCGTTCCCCGATGGTGAGTGGTTTGCGAAGTGGCGCGCTTGTTCGAAGAGACTCAGTCTGACTGGCACGGTTAGCGACCCGAGGTAGAGACGTGCTGGTCCCATGGGCCTGAAGATGAAGCCATGGGTCCTCACGAGCTGCTTGAGCACGCGAGAATCGAGCGCCGCGTACCAATTCACCCGCTTGTCGACCAGCAGCGAATACTGACTCATCGCGCGGTAGAGGGCTGCAGCAACGCGACCTCCACGCGCCGCCGGTCCCCGCGTGACCGCCAGCGCTGACACCTCGACCACTGTCTCTGACCCCAACGAGCGGAAGCGCTTGCGTTCATCGAGATCGATCTCGAATTCGTTGAACACCGGCAGCCCAGACCGGTCATCCCACGGAATCAGTCGTGAAACTCCAAGAATCTCCCCGTGTGCGTTGACTGCGCCGAAGTAGGTCGAAGAGGCCACCCACGGATCATCGATGACACCATCGGGGCCAACGTCATCCACGAATCCCGCATCGATGTATCGCAACGCCTGCAGCCGTCTAGCTGCGAGGACGTCGGACTCGCGCACCAGAACCTCCACACCGAATTCAGGAGCGGCGGTCACGAACGACTCCTCTTACTCGTATCGCCGCACCGATCGCGGCCAGGACAAGGAAGACGGCCAACACGGCCCAGACCCACGTCGCAATGTCCTCGCCCACCACCGCCACGTAGATGTACGGCAGGAGCAGGGAGCCGAGAAGGACCAACGACCAGCCGAGCGCTCGATCGAACCGTCGGGCAGCCACAGAGCGGAACAGGCGCGGCCATGACTTCGCGTACGGATACGCCGTCACGAGATCGAGTCCCAGGAAGATCCAGGGGTTCACCCTGCCTTCCTCGAGCCCGCGCCAGATCGGCACGGCGCGCACCACGACATACGCGAAAATCCCCCAGGTGAAGACCGTTTCCGCCGTATCGGTCCGCGTGCGGCCGGAACCTGACGGCGCGACCATTCGTCAACGGCTCATAAGGCGGCGACAAAACGCTGCCTCCGACATCTGCTCACGGGATGGCTCGGTGTCCGGAACGGATCTCACGCGGGCAGGCTCCTTTCGGCGGGGTGACTGTGGTCGAGGAGCATCTCGCCGACCAGAGCAGGGCGATACCCTAACCGCTGCTCTCCGTAGCGGCCAACCACCTGCCGAGACATCTCTCGGCGAAAACGTTCGTTGCCTGGTCAAGCGGGTGGCCGGACCGTGACCACCTCGCCACAGGTGGTCTGACATTGCCGGCGGCGGCCAGAACACCCAGCGAGTAGATTGCGCTGATGCTGCCCACCGCACCGTTCGGCCGAACCGGCCACCAGTCGACCAGGGTGATCTTCGGGGCCGCGGCGTTGGGCGGCATGAGCCCCGCCCGGGCCGAGGCCACCCTCGAACTCGTACACCAACGCGGCGTGAACCACATCGACACCGCCGCCAGTTACGGCGAGTCCGAAGTACGGCTCCAGCCGTGGCTGACGCAGCATCGCTCCGAGGTCTTCCTCGCAACCAAGACCGGCGACCGCAGCGCTGACGGGGCCCGCGCCAGCCTCGAACGCTCCCTGACCCGGCTGGGCGTCGACCAGGTCGACCTGATCCAGCTGCACAATCTGGTCGAGCCCGACGAATGGGAAACGGCGCACGCGCCCGGCGGCGCTCTCGAGGCGCTGGTCAAGGCACGGGATGAAGGTCTGACCCGGTTCATCGGCGTCACCGGCCACGGCATTCGCATCGCCGGCGCCCACCTCCGCAGCCTCGAACGGTTCGACTACGACTCAGTGCTGCTGCCCGTCAACTTCTCGCTCCTCGACCGCCCCGACTACCGCGCAGACGTCGATGCGCTGCTGGCGCTCTGCGCGAAACGCAGCGTTGCCGTGCAGACCATCAAGGCGATCGCTCGAGGCCGCTGGGCCTCCGACAACCTGGCACCTCATCGCAGCTGGTACGACCCGCTCACCGACCCCGCCGCCATCGGCCGAGCAGTGCGTTACGTGCTGAGTCGGCCGAGCCTGTTCCTCAACACCACCAGCGACGCCACGCTGCTACCCACCGTGTTCGATGCCGCCGAAGGACCGCTCGGCGCACCCAGCGACCACGAACTCCAGCACGACGTCGCCGAACATGGCATCACGCCGTTGTTCGACAACGCCGAACTGGAACGGATCTGACTCAGCACCACCGTCGAGGTGGCAGACTTGCCTCTGCCCGCTGAAATTTGCACGAAGGGGACCCTCGATGCTGATCACCAAATTGTCGCCGTCGATCGGAGCGATTGTTGAGGGGGTTGACCTGTCGGTCCCGCTCGACGACGACACGTTTGCCGCGATCCACGACACGCTGACCGACAACCTGGTCATCTTCTTTCGCGACCAGCACCTGACCGTCGACCAGCACAAGGCGTTCGGCCGGCGGTTCGGCGAACTGCACGTGCATCCCAACGCCCGCAAGGAGGTGCCCGACCACCCCGAGATCCTCGTCATCCAGGCCGACGAGAACTCTAAGCACGTCGCCGGCGAAGACTGGCATTCCGACGTGTCCTGTGATCCCGAGCCTCCGATGGGGTCGATCCTCTATCTCACCGAAGTCCCGCCCGACGGAGGCGGCGACACGATGTTCGCCAACATGTACCTGGCCTACGAGCGGCTGTCGCCGGCAATGGCAGACTTCCTCGACGGGCTGAGCGCCATCCACGAAAGCACCAAGGCCCACGGGTACCGCAAGCGCAGCGGCGACGCCGACCTCGAGTTTCCCGCGCCGAACACCCGGTGGTCCGCACCCACCCGGTCTCCGGCCGCCGTGGGCTGTACGTCAACCGGGGTTTCACGACGAACATCCCGCAGCTCTCCCGGGCCGAAAGCGACGCTCTGCTCGAGTTTCTGTACCGGCACATCGAGACCCCCGAGTTCTGTTGCCGGTTCCGCTGGGAGGCAAACTCGGTCGCCTTCTGGGACAATCGTTGCGTCCAGCACCACGCACTGTTCGACTACTTCCCCCACCGCCGCTACGGCCACCGCGTCACTGTCTGCGGCGACAAACCCTTCTGACGTTGCGAGCCTGGCGCGCCGGTTCAGCTACTGGTCTGGGAAAATCCCCAAGGTGATCTTGCCGACGTACTCGCGCAGTTCGGTTACACCGAAGGGCTGCATGAACGGGCCAGCCCGAACATCACGATAGAGACGCGCAAGCGCATGCGAGTTGGTATACCCGGTGCCGCCAAGTAGATCCATCGCCATGCCCACGATCGCAATCGCGCCTCGGTTCACTGTCCACTTCGCGAGCTGGTAATCAAGCATCAATCGATGCCGCGTCTTCCATCGTTGCCGGCGACCCCGATGGCGTGTGCCGGGCGAAGTACTCGTCCATCTGCAGTGCCGCAGCCCCCAACGTTGCTCGGCATTGGGCCAGCTCCAATGCCATTTCGCCAACCAAATGCTGGACGCCGGAGCTCGCCGAGACAGGCTGTCCGAGCCGTGCATGGGAGGCGACGTGGGCGAGCGCAATATCGTGTGCTGCCTCGGCAACGCCCAGGAACGCTCCGACCAAAGGAAGGTTCGAGGTTGCTCGATTCTGCAGCATTCCCAGACTCCAGCTACCCCATACCCCGAGCTTGTGAACGTCCCCAAAAGCCACGCGCACGTCATCGAACAGGACCGACTGGCTGCCGGAACTACGCATTCCCAACGCGTCCCAGTCGTTCTGGGGTAGCAGGCCGGGAGTGTCCATCGGCAACATCACGGTCGCCAGATGATCACCGTCGGCGTCGCGCAAACGCAGGTTCATGGCGAGATGCGTCGCTATCGGGGACAGCGTCACGAAGATCTTCCTGCCGTTGATGCGCCAGCCACTGTCTGCACTATCGCCGTCGCGCACCGCCTCGGTGAGCGGGTGCAGGTTGTCGGTCCCGGGCTCCGTCGCCGTCGCGCAAATGACCACCTCGCCGGTGACCAACTTGCCCAACAGTTGCCCAAGTCCGATGGTGGTCCGATGGTCCGTGCCCAGCCTTGCCTTGGCATCGGAGTACGACTGCACCAGGCCGCGGCTCACCGCGAGCTGCATGTTGACCGCGATGGCCACCGACGCATCGCCACGAGCGAGGGTCGTGATGGTGAGGATCCAGTCATGGATGGACTCGAGACCGAAGCCTCCCAGCTCCTCAGGAACGAACGCGGATGCGACGCCGCTTCTGACCAAATCGTCGAAGTTTTCTCGACTCACCGCGTTGGCGGTGTCGGCAGCCTGGGCACGCTGGGCCAGGGACTCAACAAGCGAACCGGCGGCTGCCACGACCGTCGCGCCCTGACTGGTACGCGGACTCAATGCAAAACTCATGAGAGAAGTCGCCTGAAGGGATCGGACCATCGGGTGGCGATCGGGTGGCCCGAGGCGCCGCTGCGTGGGGGAGGCACCGCCTCACGGTATCCCCCGAGCCATCATCATCGGCGACGCCTGGCCGCCCGCCGTTGTTGCCGGTTCGGCCCACGGTTGGCAATGCTGATGGTCGGACCATCGAGGCGCTGGAGTCGGCCACCGTGGCAGGAGCAGAAGTACGACCGACCCGGCAAAATCTGTAGGAAGTCGCCCTCCGCCGGCAGTCGGTTCTGCCGTCTGCGCCACTGCGCCACCAGATCGCCCGACAGGTGACTTGGGTGCACCGGAAGCAGTTCGATGTCGACCACGCGAAGTTCCGCTTCAGTTGGTGGGAACCCGTCGATGATGTTGCGGCCGATATCGGAGAGCAGTGCCTCCTGGAAGGAGGTCTCCACGTCGAGGCAGATCAAGTCAGGATGTCCGATCGCCTCCTGGAGTCCAATCGTGTAGCTCCATTCGGGTTGGTCGGGGCCTCGTACCAACTGTAGGTAGTAGCCGTGCACGTCGATCATGGTCTGGGTCGTTGCGTCGGACTCTTGTTCGGTCATTCCGTTACATATCACGCACATGTGGCAATGATGCCGAAGAGGTGTGACAGTCACGGACCCGGGCACGGTCGATGGGAGCCTCAGGCAGCAGCGGACAATCGACTCAACGGGTCGATCTCCATTACCGTCACCCGTCATGGTCAGGATTGAAGGAACTTGTGACGAGCGTTTCACGGCGGTGGGCGATGTCCTGTCGGCCAACATCGACGAAGGGCTCGATGTTGGCGCGTCAGTAGCCGTGTACCTCAACGGCGAGCCCGCCGTGGATCTGTGGGCCGGATATGCCGACAACGAGAAAACCCAGCCCTGGGAACGCGACACGATCATCAATGTGTGGTCAACGACCAAGACCATGACCTTCGTCGCCATCCTCACCCTGGTGGAACGGGGAATGCTCGATCTCGAGGCGCCCGTGGCCCGTTACTGGCCAGAGTTCGCGGCCAATGGCAAGGAGGGAGTGCTCATCCGTCACGTGATGGCGCACACCGCAGGACTGGCGGGCTGGGAGGAGAAGGTCGCGGTCGAGGACCTCTACAACTGGGACAAAGCGACGTCGTTGCTGGCCGCTCAAGCAACCTGGTGGGAACCAGGAATGGGTTCTGGCTACCACGCACTCACCCAGGGCTACCTCCTCGGTGAGCTCGTGCGGCGGGTGACTGGCCAGAGCTTCGGGAGCTTCTTCCGCGACGAGATCGCCGGCCCGTTGGGCGCCGACTTCCATGTCGGACTGGCTGCGGAGCATGACCACCGTGTGGCCAAGGTGATTCCGCCGCCGCGGCCGGAGAAGCCAGAGGTGTACCCACCGTTTCTGGTCAAGACGATGGCCAACCCGTTGTTCAGCGCCAAGGTGAGCTGGGGGGAGGCGTGGCGCCGGGCCGAGATCCCCGCCGGCGGCGGGCACGGCAACGCCCGTTCGGTGGCGGCGGTGCAATCGGTGCTCTCCAACTGCGGCGAGGCCCGCGGGGTACGGCTCTTCTCCGAGCAGACGGCGCGACGGGTGCTCGAGGAACAGGCGTACGGGGCCGACATGGTGCTGGGCGACACGTTGCGATTCGGAATCGGTTATGGGCTGAACAGCCCCGAGCTGCCCATCGGCCGGGGCGACGCCATCGCGTTTTGGGGCGGCTACGGCGGCTCGCTCATCGTCAACGATCTCGACCGGCATTTGACCATCGCCTACGTGATGAACAACATGCGACTGGGCACCGTCGGCGACGAACGGAGCTACCGGCTGATCGACGCCGTCTACGCTGCGCTCGACAACTGAGCAGAACGCAGTCTCTTGCTGGCGGAGCGCCGGCAAGCGGGCTCAGTAGTCGGAGCCGTTGCTACCAGTGCCGAGCTGGGCGGCGTCGGTTGTTGAGCTGAATAGTCAGCCCCTATCGCAACGCCTCGAAGCGTTCTACATTCACGGTACGGAGCCGGGACGCTCCGAACAGAGGGGGATCAATCATGTCACACACCGTCCTTGCGGAGTTCAACTGCAAGCCAGGCATGGGACCTGAGGTGCTCAAGTCGATGCTCGAGCTGCTTCCGGACACCAAAGCGTTCGAGGGAGCGGAACTCATCGAGGCGTACGCCGATGACGACAACCCGGACCGTCTGATCGTTTGGGAGAAGTGGACCGGTCGCGAGAACCAAGAGGCCTACATCAACTGGCGGATGGAGACGGGGGTGCTGGCCCAGTTCATGGCGGTCCTCGCCGAGGAGCCCCGATTCGTGCACCTCGGACAAGAACTGACCTAGCAGCCAAGCGCCGAGTCGACCGCGACCTTCGAGGTGAAGGGGCGACCTCGGAGTCGTTTCGCAGTACCCAGAACTCCAACATACTCAACTAGCTGGTTGCATACCTGGGACCGGTTCAGTAGGTTCTCAACCATGCGATTGAAGATGCCGCCATCCACCTCAGTCCGATGAGCGCCGTCGACGATCCGCTGTCGAAGGTGTTCGCAGCCCTCGCCGATCCCACCCGACGAGACCTCATCGCCCGACTGGCCGGCGACGACGCCACGGTCGGCGAGCTGGCCGAGCCCTATGACATGTCGGTACAAGCAGTCTCCAAGCATCTTCGGGTCCTGGAAGACGCGGGGCTCGTCACCAAGACCAAAGACGCCCAACGACGCAGCGTGCACCTCGAAGCGGGCGTGTTCGACCTGATGACGAAGTGGATCGAGCGATACCGCCGCCAGGCGGAAGCTCGATACCGCCGCCTCGACGACCTGCTCGCCGAGATGGCCGACACGTCAACCACCGAATCCACGACTACCGACCCCAGAACCACCGAACCCACGACCCGCAGGAAGCGAGCATCATGACCACCGAACATCACCCAGCAGCGAGCATCGAGGCCGACCCGGTCGTGCCGATGATCCGCATCACCCGTGACTTCTCGGCCACGCCCGCTCAGCTCCTTGCTGCGCACCTCGACCCCGAACTGTTCGTCCGTTGGGTCGGTCCTGACGGCATGGTCATCCGCACCGTGACCTGGGACCCTCGCGACGGCGGCGAGTGGCGCTACATCGCCAGCGGCGACGGGCAGGACTACGGGTTCCGGGGCTGCTTCCACCAAATCACTGACACCCGCATCGTGCAAACCTTCACCTGGGAAGGCCAACCCGATGACGTCGCCCTGGAGACGATGTGGTTCGAAGACCTCGGCGATGGCACGACCCGGCTCCACGCCCAATCACTCGTCGACAGCTTCGAGAGCCGCGATGCGTGGCTCGCCTCGGGCATGGAGTCCGGTGTCAACGATGGCTACGCCAAGCTCGACCGCCTCCTCACCGAGAACTGAGGAGCGCCGTCCATGGCAGCCGAACCACGCACCGTCGACGCCTACGAAGCCGCGCTGCCCGAGCCTGCCCGACACATACTCGCCGAGGTTCGGGGCATCGTCGCGGTCTGTCGTGCCCGGGGTGAGCGAATCGATCCGCTACCAGATGCCGGTATTCAGCGTCGACGGCGTGTACCTCGTGTACGCAGGCGCCTGGAAGAAGCACCTCGGCCTCTACCCGATCCCGGCCCTCCCCGCCGACCTCGAAACGCAGATCCAGCAATATCGAACCACGACCGACGCCGTGCGATTCCTTTACCGCCAACCCATCCCCTACGACCTCATCCAGCGGCTCATCGAAGCATTGGTCCCGATTCGCCGAATCGAGAACCCAGGCAACTGCGCGTCGGAGCGCTGAAGTCTCCAGCTCAACTCGGCGACTCGATCCGCCCGAGCAGTTTCTCTGACTCGGTGATGATTGCGTCCTGATGGGGCTGGAGGTCCTGGCCTCCAAGGCTGCCGGTGAAGAAGCCGAGCGGGTCGGTGACACCGCTCTCCCAGCCGGTCAACTCTTCCATCACCGCCAGCCCCAGGAAGGGAACGTACGGTGCCGCGTATCCGCCTTCGTGGGTGAAGACGAGCCGGCCACCGCAGAGTTCGTCGGCGGCCGCCTTGAGCATCCGTGTCATGAGACGGAACGTCTCGCTCCAGGCCATCATGCGGCCGAGCGGGTCCGTTGCGCCACCATCGAATCCCGACGGAGCGACGATGAAGTCCGGCCGGAAGCGTCGCAACGCCTCGATGGCGACCCGCTCGTAGGCCGCCAGGTACGCGCCGTGTCCGGAGCCTGGGGGAAGGGGGACATTGATGTTGTAGCCCGCCCCTGGTCCAGCGCCGTTGTCGGCGATGTAACCCGACTCGGGCGGGAAACACAAGTCCTGGTGCAGCGAGATGGTCAGCACCGACGGGTCTTCGTAGAAGACCGTCTGCTGGCCGTTGCCGTGATGGACGTCCCAGTCCACCATCGCGATCCGGGCAACACCTCGGGTCTCGCGCAGATGTTTGACCGCAATGGCAGCGTTGTTGAACAGGCAGAATCCCATGCCAGAGTCGGGTACCGCATGGTGACCGGGAGGACGGACGAGCGCATAGACATTGTCAACGACCCCGTCGAGCACGGCGTCGACCGCAGCGATACAACCACCGGCGGACAGGAGAGCGATTTCGTAACTTCCGAGGCCGAAAGGGGTGAGCCCACCGGCATCACCACCGCCAGTCGCCGAGAGGTCGCGGATACGGTCGTGGTAGTCACGGCCGTGGACTCGTAAGACCTCATCGACCGTCGCCGAACGAGGCGCGATGTCGACCAGTTGGTCCAACATCCCGCAGGCCCGCCAGAGGTTCAGCATGCGCCGCTTCGTTTCGGGGTTCTCGGGATGTTCGTAGGGTTGGAGCACCACGCCGTCGTTTGGTACGACCCAACCGTTGCCGGTGTCGTGCCAGAGGTAACGCTCGTGAAAGACCAATCCAGTTGACATCGCGAGAGCTTACGCAGACCGCCGACTCCGTGCCCGGAAACCGGTCGGACGGCGTCGAGTCGCGAGCTTCGATCGACTCCTGGTCGCTCGAATCGCAATCGCCGGCAGGACGGTATCGTCCATCGTCGAACGTCGATGAACGATAGGAGCGTCCGTGGATCGGGAGATGGTGGATGGGGCGATGGTGATGGGCGAGGAGTCCGAGGAACAGGCGGTGGCGGCTCGCCTCTCGACCCTCGATCGGTTCCTTCCGATCTGGATTGGCCTCGCGATGGTGTTGGGCATCGTGCTCGGCCGGGTGTTCCCCGACCTCGACGACACGCTCGATCGCGTGAAGATCGACACCGTGTCCCTGCCCATAGCGATCGGGCTGCTCGCGATGATGTACCCGGTGCTGGCCAAGGTGAAGTACCGCTCGATCGGCCAGGTGGTCGAACGACGGTCGTTGACGATGTCGCTGGTGCTCAACTGGCTGATCGGTCCGGCGTTGATGTTCACCCTCGCGTGGCTGCTGCTTCCCGACCTGCCCGAGTACCGCACCGGTCTCATCATCGTCGGCCTGGCCCGCTGCATCGCCATGGTGCTCATCTGGAACGACCTCGCCAGCGGCAGCCGCGAGCTCGGCGCCGTGCTGGTGGCCATCAATTCGGTGTTCCAGATCGTGGCTTACTCGGTGCTCGGCTACTTCTACCTCGAGCTGCTCCCCGGCTGGTTGGGGCTCGACTCCGACGGGATCGACGTGACGGTCTGGGAGATCACCAAATCGGTGCTGATCTTCCTCGGCATCCCACTCGTTGCCGGGTTCCTCACCCGCCTGATCGGTGAACGCAGCAAAGGCACCGAGTGGTACGAGCAGACGTTCCTGCCACGGATCGGACCGGTCGCCCTTTACGGGCTGCTGTTCACCATCGTCATCCTGTTCGCCCTCCAAGGCGACGCCATCACCAACGCACCGCTCGACGTCGCCCGAATCGCCATCCCTCTCATCATCTATTTCGCCGTCATGTGGGGCGGGTCCTTCGCCGCAGGGATCAAGCTCGGGTTTCCCTACGACCGCAACACGTCGATCGCTTTCACCGCTGCAGGCAACAACTTCGAACTCGCGATCGCTGTTGCCATCGGTGTCTTCGGCGTCTCGTCGGGTCAGGCCCTTGCCGGCGTTGTCGGCCCCCTCATCGAAGTACCGGCACTCGTCGGCCTCGTCTACGTCGCTCTCTGGGCACGACGCCGCTTCTACTCGACACCGACCGCCGACCAGGGAGCAGTCCGATGACCAAGACCAAGCCCCGTCGAGGCAAGGCACCCGTCCTGCCCGTCGAGCAGACCGAGTACTGCATCGCTCCCACTCCCCCGGTCAGCATCGAGGTGCCCGACGACGACACCCTGGCCGCCATGGCCAAGGCCATCGCCCACCCCGTCCGCATCGCCATCCTCCGCATCCTCGCCCACCGCGAGACCTGCGCAACCGGCGACGTCGTCGCCGAACTCCCCCTTGCCCAGTCAACGGTGTCGGAACATCTGCGCATCCTGCGCGAGGCCGGACTGGTGCAAGGCGAGATCGAGGGCCCCCGGACCCGCTACTGCATCAACGCCAACGGGTTTGCCGCACTGCGCGCCGGCATCGCTGCGCTCTGACCCCGAGTTTTCGACGATCCGCGACATCCTGAAGACGACTTGGAGAGGCTTCACCGATGTGGTTCGAACAATTGACCGGTTTCCGTGAACACGAGGTCGATGACGTTGGGGCACAGTTCGTCGTCGACGGCGAGCGGATCACGTCGAGCGCGAACGGTCGGACCATGCGCCACGGCCGCTTCGACACCCCATCCCTGGCCGACCTTCGTGCCCAGACGGGAGAGCCGGCCACGAATCCGGGACGCCTCCAGCTCTGCGAGACGGTCGGCGACATTCAGCAGCTGCACACCGACCCGGCGAATGCCGGCGCGGTGTTCCAAGTCGCTTCGCAGTTCAACACCCTCGAGATGATCTCGCCTTCGGTCAACCCCGAAGACGGCATCGACCGATACGAACACGACCGCACCCAGGGCCCGGCCTGCGCGATCTCCTGTGGAGCCGGAACGATCTACCGCAACTACCTGGTCCCCCTCGGCGGCCATATCGGCCAGAGCGCCGACCGTCAGATCAACTGCCTCACCGACCTTGCCTCCGCAGTCGGCGTCGAGGTCCCGATGCGAAACGGCTACGCGCTCCCCACCGATCGGCAGCTCCATGACATCAACCGGACGCTCGTCGCTGCCACCGAAGCCGAACTCGACGCGTTCCGCTCACAGCTCCGCATCGGTCTCCACACCGGCACCGAGGTCACGCACCACGGTGCCGGCCACACCGTCACCCAGGCATTCTGTTCAGCGCTCCCCATCGCATACGCCTCCCATGCCGTCGCATTGTGGGAGCCGTTCGCCCGACTCGTCCTCGAGGCCGCCTACGAGGCAACCCTCGCCGCTGCGGTGATCAACGCCGCATCGACTGGGAACTCGAAGGTCTACCTCACGCTCCTCGGAGGAGGCGCCTTCGGGAACCCCAACACGTGGATCCTCGACGCCCTACAGCGAGGCCTCGAGCGCTATGCCGATACGAGCCTCGACGTTGCGATCGTCAGCTACGGCACCGCCAACCCCGTGCTCGGGCAGCTTCTGGGCCGGCACGGGTCTTGCCAACCCTGAACAGTACGATCCGGGCGATGACCACGTTGTACGGCTCGAAGAAGGATCTCACGACGAGCATCGGGTTCTTCGTCCTCGTCGCAGGCGCCATCGCTGCATCGACGCTGGCCCGAGGCTCGACCGTTGTGGGCATGGTGTTCGCCCTGCTCGCCGTCGGACTCGTGGTTCTGGCAATCGTCCTCCATCGCAAACCGGCCACCGAGATGCGCGTGTCGCACGACCTCATCGAGCTCAGTCGACCTGGTCGGGTGCTCGGCTCAATCTCACATCGCGACACGGGCGGGAGGATCGATATCAGACGCCACATCTACCGCGGCCGAGCGTTCTGGTCGTTGGTGCCGGCCGGTGGCGCTGCGGGCTCGGGGATCCCGGTGGACGACTTCGTCCTCGACGAGATCCGCTCGGCCGCCGAGCAGAACGGCTGGACGGCCAAGATCGTCGAGTGACCCCCCCGCTACCTGGCGAGACGCCGTGCCGTCTCACGCATCGGTTGCGTGAGATCCATTGACGCTGCGGGCGATTTGGTCGAGATGGGTTTCCCAGGTGCCACAGCACCCTCCCCAGATGTCGATGTGCGGATATTGCTTTGCGATCGCACCCATTCGTCGGCCGAGGTCGACGGGATCCCCCGATTCCAGATGCCCGAGCGAGCACAGCGCGATCTTGTCCATCATCGCCGCGTTCGGTCGCAGGCAACGCACCCGATCGAACCAGCTTCCCGGCTCGATCGCGGGCAAGAACTCGAGGGGATGCGAACAGTTGATGCCGTAGAAAGCAGGTCGGGCGTCACCGCACGCCGCGTCAACGGATTCGATGGCTTCTCTGAGGCTCGGCCCCGAATGCAGCCGGTGGTTGCTGTCCAAGGTGAACGCGATCGAAGCCGGCAGTCCGACGTCAGCGGCGGCACGTGCGACGCCGACCGCCTCGGGCACGCTGTTGAACGTCATGGCTTCGACGAGGTCCACCTCGGCCCGAGCCAATGTTGCGATCTGGGTGGAGTGGTAGTCCTGTGCCTGCTCGACGGACATGCGTTGGTCCAGCGTGTACGCATCACCGCGCGGGCCGACGATTCCGGCGATCAGCACCGCTGGGAGTTCATCCACGTACGGTTTGGCGACGTCCCGCAGGAACCCGATCGCCCGGAGTTGCATGTCTTCCAGCGTGGCTGGTGAGTAGCCGAGCAGCTCGGCCCAGTCCGGGCTTGCCCGGTAATCCATTCCGGCCATCAGCACGCCGAAACCATGTGCTGCCGCGGTGTCGAGATACCGCTCGTACATTCCGTGCAGCTCCGCCATCGCCCGACCGTCGTCCAGCAACGGAAGCATCGCGAAGTGGGGAAGGTCGTAGCCGTACTTGTACAGGATCTCGGTCTCCTGACCTCCTTCGGTCAAGTACTGCACTCCGGGCCGTTGCGGCGGGAAGGTACGAGTCATCGTTGATCCTTTCTCAACGTAGAGCTCCCCCACTGTGCCACACTCCATTCCCAGGGCATCTCCGTTCCCAGGGCATCTCACACGGCCGAACGGAACAACTGCTCGTTCGCCTTGTGCGTCTCTCGCCGAAGGCCGATTGCCAGAGCGAGCAGGCAGGCGCCGTAGATGCCGACACCGCCTGGCAGCGCCCGTGGGATGGCGAGTGGGAGGACGGCCAGAATGCTGGTCCAGATGCCGGCGGCGAGCGGGGTGTAGCGGCGCCAGTCCTGCCAGACATGGGCGCGAAGTGTCGCGATACCCACGATGATGAAGCCGACAGCCGACAGCAGCACCCCGAGGCCGAAGACGGCACCGACCGCCTGTGCGCTGGTGTCGTCGGTGAGCGAGTCGCGGATCGGCAATCCGGCAATCTCACCGGCAGTGAGTGCAAGCGTGCCGGCGATGGCCAACGTGTTGCCCCAGCGCGCCCGGTCGGGACGTTCCGCCGACCCCGACGCGGCCGAACCCGACGAGACCGACAGCGACCAGGAGGTGAAGGATGCTGTACACGAGCGAGACGACGACGAACGGACCGGCCGCCCAGGGATAACTCCAGCGATCGATGGTGACATCGGTGGTGGGGACCACCAGTAGTTGGATGAACGCTCCGGCGACGGCGGTTCCGGCAGCTCCGGCGATCAATGCCCAAGTGAAGTTTCGGGTCATGGCGTGACCACGATCTCAGCGATCATCCCAGCGGCGAGGTGCGGCGGCCCCCCGTCGATCTGGGGAGGCCCGGCATCGGGGTCTGCCGCCGCAGCGGCCATCGCACTCATCACCTGGTCGGGATCGGCGCCGCTGGGGATGAAGCAAACCAGCACGTACCGGCCGGGTTCGGGCAACGTCCCGTCGCCGAGGACGAGCTCACCGTCTTCGTTCGGTCGGGCGGTGATCGCCAGTGCAGGAGCGCCCGGGATGAGACCGCCGAACTGGTCGAGCGGCAATGCCCGGAGTTCGGCGAGGCTTCGGGCCTCGGCGTCGGGCAACCGGTAGGCGATGAGCTCGTGCGCCTCGGTGGACGACTCGTTCGTGACGGTGATGGCGGTGTCGCTGGTGACGCTTCCGGGAACGCCGCCGAAGGCATAGTCGCTCAGCGTGATTGCGACGGTCGGGCGATCGTCGGCGGCAGCCGCTTCGACGGTGCCGCCTGTGCTGGTGTCGTCGTCAGCGCACGCAGCGCTGACGACCACGGCCAGCGCTGCGAACACGCGCCCCGCGATTGTGGTCGTACGGCCGGTGTAGCCGGCGCTCACGTGTCGGTCCTGTCTTGGCTTGCCCATCGGGTTCTCCTGTCGTTCTGCGGAATGGTTCGACGGTACGAACTCGGGGCGGCACGGCGCATCGGCATGGGTACGCAATCGTCGTACGCGTCAGTACTGAAGGCGCGGTGCGCACCAGCACGATTGCCCCCATGCCGCAACGAGACGAGAATCTCGTCATGGAGACGTCGGAGAGAGGTGACCGGGTCAGGGTCGTGCCGTTCGCCGTGTTCGCCATCGTGGTGATCGGTGAACTGGCTGCGGTCGGTTTCTCGTGGGGTCTCGAGCCGTGGACCGACACTTCGATCTACGCCTTGTATTCGACGGTGATGGCTGGCGCCGGGATGCTCGTCGCCTCCAAATACGGTCGCAATCCAATCGGCTGGCTGATGCTCTGGCTCGGGCTGTCGAACGCGCTCCTCACTGATCTCGCCCAGGGCTACGGCCTTCGGGCGCACCAGCGAACGTGGCCGGCCGGCACGGGGGCCGAGTGGTTGAGCTCGAGCAGCGTCGTGTTGCAGATGGTGCCGGTGCTCCTACTCTGGCTGTTGTTTCCGACGGGCCGGCTGCTGGGTCGAAGGTGGCTCTCCGTCATCGTGGCTGGGTGCATCGGCTCGCTGTTGACGGTTGGGGGCTACATGTTCAGCCATCGAGCCGATGCCGACTTCGTTGGGAGAAGTAACCCTTACGTGGTCGGGTGGCTCCCTACCGGGGTGATGTGGGCGATCGGCAACGCGTTCTTCGTAGTGGCGCTCATCGGGTCTGCGGCCGCGCTCGTCGTGCGCTTCCACCGCTCGGCACGGGTGGAGCGTCAGCAGCTCAAACTCTTTGCGATTGCCGCCGTTCTGGCCGTCGTCGTGCTCCCGCTCGGGCCGCTCCTGTGGGAGCGTTATCCGTTGCTCCGCGCCGCGGTGGCCATCGTGCTGCTCGCCCAACCTGTGGCCGTGTGCGTCGCCATGATGCGACACCGCCTGTACGACATCGACCGAGTGATCAGCCGCACGATGAGCTACAGCGTGGTCACCGCAGTGCTCGTCGGCATGTACGTCGCCACCGTGGTTGCCCTCGGAGCGCTCGTCGGCAGGTCGTCGGCTTGGGCAACGGCCGGCGCCACACTGGTGGCGGCGTCCGCCTTTCATCCCGTCCGCAAGCAGGCTCAGTCGGTCATCGACCGGCGCTTCGACCGGTCCCGATTCGATGCGCTCCGCCGGACCGATCAGTTCATCAACGACCTTCACTCCGGCCGTGCCGCACCCGAACAGGTGGAGGCGCTGCTGCGTGAGGTCACCGGTGATGCTGAGCTCACGATTCACTACCGAGCCCAGGGCGACGCCGCGGATCCCCTTGAAGGAATCCCGGTCACGCGTGGCGACGCGCTCGTCGCAACGATCACCGGCACCTCGATCCAACGCGAACGCCCAGCGCTGGTGGCCGAGGTCATCGGCGCTGCAGGGTTGGCGATCGAGATCGCCGCACTGCGCGTGGAACTCCGGTGCCAGCTCGCCGAAGTCGAGGCGTCCCGAGCCCGACTGGTCACGGTTGCCAACGAGGAACGACGACGGTTGGAACGCGACCTGCACGATGGCGCGCAGCAACGCCTGGTCTCGATCGGACTGGCTCTGCGACACGCCCAGCACCAGCTGGGCGAAGGCGACCACGCCGAGGCCAGTAGCACCCTTGACGACGCAGTCGCTGAGATCGCTGTCGCTATCGACGAGTTGCGCGAGTTGGCGCACGGCCTGCGTCCTGCCAGCCTCGCCGCCGGGTTGGGCTCCGCGCTGCGCGAGCTCGCCCGACGGACGCCGCTCCCTGTCAGCATCGCTACCTCGAACGAGCGCTTCGCACCCAACGCGGAGACCACGGCCTACTTCGTCGCCATCGAGGCGCTCACGAATGCAGTGAAACACGCGCACGCGTCCCAAGTCTCGCTGTGCGCCGACCAACGCAACGGGGCGCTCGTTCTGCGAGTCACCGACGACGGCATTGGCGGTGCCACACCGCAAGGCGGTTCGGGACTCTGCGGGATGGCCGACCGACTCGCCGCCGTGGGCGGCGTCCTGACGGTCAACTCCGACCACACCGGCACCACCGTGATCGCGAGCATCCCGTGCGCGTCGTGATCGCCGAGGACCAGGCGCTCCTACGGGAAGGTCTGGCACGTCTGTTCAAGGACGGAGGGCATGACGTCCTCGCCGCCGTCGGCGACGCGAGCCAACTGCTCGACTACATCGACCATCCTCCCGAATCCGAGCCGACTCCCGACCTCGTTGTCGTCGACATCCGCATGCCGCCGACCCACACCACCGAAGGCATCGAAGCAGCTCGCTCCATCAAAGAACGCCACCCGAAGATCGGTGTGCTCGTGCTCTCCCAGCACATCGAGGCGGCGCACACCGTCGACCTCGTGGCGCATCCCGGCTTCGGCTACCTCTTGAAGGACCGCGTCCTCGATGTCGGCGAATTCCTCTCGGCGGCAGAGCGCGTAGCGTGCGGCGGTTCCGCACTCGACCCCAAGGTCGTGGCCACCCTCGTCACGCTGAAGCGCGACACGCCCATGAGTCGCCTCTCGGAGCGGGAGCGCGAGGTGCTCGCACTCATGGCCGAAGGCCTCACCAACAACGGGATCGCGCTCCGCCTCGTCGTCAGCGACCGCACTGTCGAAGCGCACGTTCGACACGTGCTCACCAAACTCGACATCCCCGACGACAGCGACGCCCACCGGCGTGTGCTTGCCGTCCTCACCCACATCCGAGCCGCCGAACCATGAGCGGATGTGCCCGACCAAGCTCGATGGTGAGAGCACCAGTTCCTGTCACTACCCGACGCCAACGCGCATCGGTGTGCCGTCAGCTGCGTCCGGCGCGCAGCAGCGCGGCCACCGTGGGGACCTCGCTGCCAGGAGACACGAGGGACGCAAGATCGTCGAAGGGTTCCACCGATCCGCCGTTGCGCAGCGTATCGGTGACCGCGTCGTTGACCAGTTCCCGGTCGCCCGCGCCAGGCGCACCTGCGCCGGTGTGCACCCAGGAGCGCGCGCCGTGTGCGACGAACAGGGTCTCGATCCCGCCCGTAGCGGCGAACTCGGCGATGTACAGCGGATCGGTCGACGTGCTGCCGGTGCCGGCGAGCTCGCGGTACCGGGACGAGCGCTCCTCGCGCCGGCGGTCGAGATCGTCAGCGACGATGGCCCATGCAGCTGCGTGCAGCTCACCGATGGAGGTCCGGTCTGGGCTGCCCTCGATCCCCGGCGTCAAGACGTTGCGGTAGCGGCTGAGCGCGGTGTACCCGGTGATCTCACGGTCGACCGCGGCGATCACGAGCGGTGCCCCGGCTGCCGACAGTGCGGCACAGACAGCGTCGTCGACCTTGCGGAAGTAGCGGTCGAACTGGTCCTTGCGTTCATCGCTTGCGGAAGTCGTGCCGTGCGTCGTGGAGGCGAGACCGCCCGATCCGAGGTGCATCCCGCCGTGGTGGTTGAGCAGGTTGTCGTGCGACTCGTACCACAGCGCATCGTCGAGGCTGTCCGGCAGGTGAGGCACCTTCGTGGCGGTCAGGGTGAACCGGTCCCCCGTGAAGACGTGTGTGTGGTTGCGGCTGATGGCCAGGACGTGGAACGGGACGTCAGGAAGGACGGCATGCAGAATTGGCGCGATGGCGAAGCGATCCGCCACAAGGCTGGTGTCCTGCACCTCACCGGGGACGCGTCCTACCAAGGTGAAGCCAGGCGCAAGGTAGATCGCGAGTCCGCCGGCGACGTCGTGCCAGAACTCCTCGTCCTCGAGGATGTCCTCTGCCGTTTGCAGCAGCGCATCGGCCTGGTGCGGGCGAAGTTGCGTCGAGACCTCGTCGCGTGCGCTGGCGAGGAGGTTCTTCAGCTGGAGCTTGGCTGCCTTCGCTCCGACGGGGCCGTGGTCGGTGCGCAGCACGAGCGAGACGCACGGCTCGGCGCGGGCCTCGAGGAGCTCCGGAAGACTTGCGGCGGTGACGGGTTCGATCATGATGGTGCTTCTCTTTCCAGAATCCCCGATGGTGGTGCTGGCTACGCAGCGTGCGCTGCGCGCCCGCCTCGGTCTAGGGCCGAAAGTCGCAAGTTGCGGCATCACCGGACGGTGCACCGGGTCGTGGTGAGTACGTCCACCGAGTGTGCCGAGCGTCCTCCGGCGCGCAGGCGGCTGCGACTACACCTGGGTGTCGATGATGCCCATCATCCCGAGGTCTTCGTGGTCGAGGATGTGGCAGTGGTAGACGGTCTTGCCGGCGAAGTCCCGGAACGGTATTCGGATGGTGACAGACTGGTTTGCCGGCACATTGACGGTGTCTTTCCAGCCTTGCGGCGGCTTGCTGCCGTCGCCGGTGTCCACTACCTGAAAGGGCCACACGTGAAGGTGGAACGGGTGGTCCATCGGTGACGTGTTACGGATGGTCCAGTCTTCGGTCGTGTCGAGCTGGGAGACGATGTCGACGCGGTCGGGATCGAAGCTGCGCCCATCGATGGTGAACTGGCTTTCTCCGCCGGCCATCCCCATGCCCATCCCCATGGCGAGGGTGAGCGTACGTTCCCGGGCCACATCTGCCTTTGGTGACGGCCGGACGTCGGTGAGCTCAGTCGGGAGCGATGGGGTCGCGGTGGAGTCGCCAGTGATCTCGACGGTGGCGATCTCGGTGGTTGCGTTGTTGGCCCCGGACCTGTTGCCCATCCCACCCATCATGCCCATGCCGCCGCGATCTACCGTCCGGGTGATGAGCCGATGGGTACCGGGCTCGACGATGGGGATGAGAACTTCCGCGCGTTCGCCGGGCACCAGCACAAGCTCGTCCACGAGGTGGGGGCGATCGAGGCGACCGGCGTCACTGGCGATCAGGTGCATCTGGAGGCCGTCGAGCCGGAGCGCGTAGTAACGCGAGGGACTGGCGTTGACCAGACGCCAGTGTTCAAGGGTGCCGGTTCCCGCCTGCAGGCGGGGGTGGTCCAGGCCGTTGACGACGATGGCATTGCCCTCACGGCCGAACATGGTGTCCATCATCGAGCCACCGAGCACCGCTGAGGAGTCGCCGATGTTGGGATCGGCCAATACGAGGACCCGGGGAGTCGCCGCAGCGAGTTCGGGGAGTTCGTCGATGGCGTCTTCGATGATGATGGCGCCTGCCAGTCCACCGAAGACCTGGCTGGCCACTTGGCCGTGGTGATGAGGGTGGTACCAGAACGTTCCCGACGGGTGGTCAGCAGGGATCTGATACCGGTAGGTATGGGTCTGGCCCGGTTCGACCATGACGAAGACATTGTCGCTGTCTCCCTCGGGTGAGACATGCAGCCCGTGGGTGTGCAAGTTCGTCACCGCGTCAAGGCCATTCTCCAAGGTGATCGTGAGCAGGTCGCCGGGCCGGATCCGAAGGGTCGGCCCGGGACTCGACCCGTTGTAGACCAATGCCCAGCGGGCTGCCCCGGCGTAGGAAACCGTTCCCGCAGCGGCACGCAGGTCGACCTCGAGCCTGCCGTTCTCACTGACCAGCACCGGCGGTTCGGCGAACGCGGGATCGGTTGCCGCCGCCCCGGTTGTCGGCCGGGCGCCGGAACCCGATGGGCTTCGGGTGCATGCAGCGAGGCCACCCGCGGCAACGAGCGCTCCCGTGGCACCGATACCGATCAGTAGTCGACGGCGAGTTACCGGTTCGAGCGGCACGCCGCCATCGGCCGAGTGCTGATCCATCCAATCGACCATGGCGATCACGGTACGTCCCTTCCACCAAGAGGGGAAGGGACCTTCTGCCTGCCAACCAGAACGACCCGCTCCAGGCGGTTGTGACCCGGCTCAGCCCCGGAGGGTCTCGTAGGGGTCGTAGGGGTCCGTCGGCTTGGTCGAGAGCTCGAGCGAACGCCCCACGTTCAGTCGACAGGCATGCCGGAGCAGAAGCTCGAGCACGACCTGGTCCTCGAGGGCCCAGCCCGTCGAATCGAACACGGTCGGCATGCTCTGATAGCAGCGGAACCGATCGGCGTCACGGACCAGTTCGGGCAGCGAGGCCACGATGGACGACGGGTCGATTTGCTGACACTCGCCCTCTGCGACGCACTGCTCGAGGTTGTCGGCGAACACGGCACAACGGTCGAGGAAGGCCTTCGGCAGCTCGGTCTTCCCGGCAAAGTCCGCACCGATCGCATTCACGTGCGCCCACGGACGCGACTCGGTGTCCGCGGTGACCGGTCCGGCGCCGATATCCACCGAAGTGCAGGTGACGAGGAGATCGACATCACGCAGAAGCGTGCGTCGCCGGCTGTCGTCGATCACCGCCACGGGGAACGGGAGGCCGAGTCGCCGCTCCAGCGTGGCTGAGACCGAGGGGTCGACGTCGAATGCGAGGATCTCGTCGATGCGCCGCACACGGCTGAGCGCGTGCAGCTGCGTCACCGCCTGGGCCCCGCAGCCGATCACCCCGACGACCAGGGGACGGTCCGCGGCGAGGATGTCCGAGGCGATGGCTGACGCCGCCCCCGTTCGCAGCGCGGTGAGTAACGTGGACTCGGCCAGCGCCACCAGCTCGCCGGAGGCGGTGTCATACAGAGCGGTCGTCGACATCACGCTCGGCAAACCACGCTTGACGGGATTCGTCGGGTGGTAACCCACCGTCTTCACGCACGCCAACGCACCCAGCTGCATCGTCGGCATCCACTCCAACAGGCCGAGGTCCGGCTCCTGATAGTGGAAGCCGTCGCGGGTACGGGCAATCGTCGCCACCGGGTCGTAGCCGGTGAACGCTTCGGTCATCGACTCGATCAGCTCGTCGTAGAAGCGGTCGATGCCGACAGCAAGGACGACCTCGGCCACATCAGCCGACGTGAGTGCTCTGGTCTTCATGCGTCTCCTTCGACGATCGATCGCGCCGGAAGAGACCGACCGCTGCCCTTCTCTACGGCGCGCACCACCGGTTCGGATGCACTCCGGCGTTGCCCGCCCAATCGGCTGTCACCAGTGTGCGACCGGTGGGCCGGATCGGCAATGGGTGCATTCGCCGGTGCGACCTCGACCCTCTGGTCAGTTCCGAGTCGAGCAACCGCCGGTCGTGCTCGTGTCCTCTTGTGTCCAAGGTGTCACGCCGTCGATACCTCGTCGGGTGCGGCCGGAAGCCGCAATCGGACTGTCGTGCCCCTGCCTGGCTCGCTTTGGATCTCGACGTCACCACCGTGGGATCGCATGACAGAATCGACGATCGCCATTCCCAGACCGCTTCCGCCACCGCTGGTTCGAGACCTCGAAGGATCGGCCCGGTAGAAGCGCTCAGTCATGCGACGAACGGTCTCGGCGTCCATACCCGGGCCCTGATCGGTCACTTCGACAACGATCGAGTCATCGATCCGACACGCCGAGACGTTGATGGAGTTGTGCGGTGACGTGTGTATGAGCGCGTTGCCGACCACGTTGGCGGCAACCTGCCGCAGTCGATCATCGTCGCCGCACACGATCAGGTCGGGCTCGATCTCGGCGGCTATCGCTCGGTCCGGATCCAGGATCCGGGCGTCTTTGACCGAGTCACGGAGGATGTTGGAGAGGCTCACCTCGACGTGCTCCATCGCTCGTTCTTGGTCGAGCTTCGCCAACAGGAGCATTTCGCTCACCAGTCGGCTCATACGCGACGCTTCCTCTTCGGTGCGACGCATGGCCTCGTCGAGGGCGGGAGGCTGGGCCAAGCCACCGTGACGGTAGAGATCGGCGTAACCGCGGATGGTCGTCAGGGGTGTGCGGAGTTCGTGAGACGCGTCGGCAACGAATCGCCGCAGTCTGGCCTCTGATGCGGCTCGTTCGTTGGTCGAGGTCTCGATTCGTTCCAGCATCTTGTTGAGGGCGAGGGCGAGCTCGCCCGACTCGGTTCCGACGGGCGAGGATGCATCGATTCGAACACCGAGATTTCCCGCCGCTATCGACGTCGCGGTGCTCGTCATCTCCTTGATCGGGCGCACGCCCAGATGGATGACCCACCAGACAACCGCGCCCAGGACGGCGAGCACGGCGAGCGCGCTGAGCCAAAGAACAAGCGCCATCTGCGAAAGCGCATCATCGACGTTCGCCAACGGCAGGGCTCGAACGAAGGTGCCCGCCTCAGTGGCGGAAACGCTTACTCGATACCTGACATCTCCATCCACGCCATCGGTCGTGAGGAGACGATGCTCGCCCGGCTCGAGATCGAGCTGAGCGACGTCGATCCTGGGGATGCTGTATTCCTGGCCGGGAAGATTCGGGGTGAAGAACGTGACGAGCGTCCCGTCGATGACGATTCCCTCGTACAGCTCGCTGATTCGCTCAGGTCCCGCGAAACCGGCCGGGGGGGCGACGAATTCGGACCGAAACGGCTCGAGTAGGCGGAAACGGTCGAATTCGGTGGCGGCTTCGAGCTGGTCATCGATCTGGCCGACGAGTCGGGAGCGTGACGTTGCGAAGATGTTCACCATGGCGATCGCCAGGACGATTGCGACGAGCAGGACACCGGCGAGAAGGCGCGAGCGAAGTGAGAGCGCCCTCATCTGCGCTTCCTTCCCCGCCGAGCACGGGGAAGCGCCAGCTGTCTAGAGAACATCGCCAAGCCGCCTGATGGTGTACCCCACTCCCCGGACAGTTTGGATCAGTTTGGGTTCGACGTTGTCAATCTTCTTCCGGAGATACCCGACATAGGTCTCGACAACACCGCTCTCACCGCCGAAGTCGTACTGCCAAACGTGGTCGAGAATCTGCGCCCGCGAGACACACGCGACCTTGATTGATCAACAGATAGCGCAGAAGGTTGAACTCGGTTGGGGACAAGGCGATCTCGACCCCGGCGTGTGTGACGAGGTGAAGGTTTTCGTCCAATCGAAGGTCTTCGAGTTCGTGCACGGTCGAGGCGACACTCATGCCGGCTCTTCGAAGGATGGCATGCACGCGAGCGATGAGTTCGTCGAGACTGAATGGCTTCTCGAGATAGTCATCGCCACCCAACGAGAGACCTCGGACCTTGTTGTCGGTGTCACCCATCGCGGTGAGGAAGAGAATCGGGGTGTGACAGCCTTGTTGACGCAAACGTTGACAGACCTCGAATCCATCGAGGTCCGGCATCATCACATCCAGGACGATGAGATCCGGCGACTTCGATGCGACCGCTTCCAAGGCTTGACGCCCGCCGGTTGCCTCTTCGACAGCGAACTGGTGGTGGCGCAACGCGGACGCAAGCATCAACAACACGTTGACTTCGTCATCGACCACGAGCAGAAGCGGCTGCGCCATTCGTCCACAATGACAGCGGATTATGTGAGTTCCCTGAGAGCGCCCCAAGAAGTCGTCGTGGACCCAGGAATTCTCATGAGACTCCCAGGTAACGCTGACGAGCCTCGGAGATCGTTCCTTTACCGTCACCGGCATGACGATCTTACTCAAGCCACCAATCCGCTTCGGCCTGCTCCGGGGCGCCGCTGCGCTCGCCTCGTTGGTCCTCGTCGCCGGCTGCGGCGGCGGGGGCTCCGAAGCTTCGAACGAGGTAGCGTCCCTCAGCGGGGACACCGACATCGAGACGGCCGCCGAGGCAGACTCGACCGACACGGCCCAAGCCGCCCTTGACTTCGCGCAGTGCATGCGGGACAACGGCGTCGACATGGAAGACCCTACGTTCGACGCCGACGGCAATCTCGAAGGGGGTTTCGGTCTCGGTCCGGGAGCGGCTGACGACCCCGGTGCCGACTTCAGATCGGACGAGGTCCGCACCGCCCTCGATGCCTGTCAAGAGCTGCTCGACGGTGTCGCGTTCGGTGGTCCAGGTGGCGGCGACTTCGACCCGTCCGCCATCTCCGACGGGCTGCTCGCCTACACCTCGTGTCTGAGAGACGAGGGACTCAATGTCGACGACATCACACTCGGCCCGCCAGGGGCTGATGGCGCTACGCCCCCTCCTGGCGACGGCGATGGTGCGGCCGGTGGCTTTGCCGGCGGTGGCCCTCCTCCTGGTGGGCAAGGCGGTGGGCCGGGTGGCGAGGGGTTCGATCCGACTGACCTGTTGATCGAACAGCTCGGCCTCGATGAGGACGATCCGGAGGTGGCCGCCGCTCTCGAAACATGCGCTCCGGTTCTCGACTCAGCGTTCAGCCTCGCCCCGGGCGACGACGCAGCAGCGGACGACGAGACACAGAGCGACTCGTGAAAGCGGTTCTCCTGATCTTGGCCGGCCTGGCGGCCGGCATCGGAATCACGATCGGCGCCCAGGCGGCGCGAAACGATGCGGCCGGCACCGACACGTCGACCGACGTACCGGCGACGATCGCAACGACCCCGGTGATGCGTCAGGACATCGTCCTCACGGACGAATCCGTCGCCACACTCGAGTTCGTCGATTCGGTGACCCTGTCAGCGCCTGCTGATGGCACGATCACCTCAGCTGTTGCTGACGGCTCGACCATTGGCGCCGGCAGCGTGATCGCCACGATCGACAGCTCACCCGTCGTTGCGATGTACGGGGAAGTTCCCGGCTATCGAGACTTGGACGACTCGTCGTCGGACGGGGTAGATGTCTACCAACTCGAGATCAATCTCGTCGCTCTCGGCTTCGATCCCGATGGCGCCATCGACATCGACCGCGAGTTCGATGACGCCACCGAGAACGCCGTCGAGTTGTGGCAAACGAGTCTGGGCCTCGAAGCCGATGGAACGGTGCCACAGAGCCTGATCGTCTTCACCCCCGGCAAGGTCCTCATCGATGGAGAAGCCGCGCCGGTCGGTTCGAGCATCCAAGAAGGTGGCCAGTTGGCTGTGGGAAGAGTCCTCGAACGGACCCTCCTTGTGCCGTCGACCGTGGAAGCCGAAGGCGCTATCACCTCGATCGCGCCGGCAGGCACCTCGGTCGAGACGGGTACCGTCCTCTTCCTTGATGGCGCTACCCCGGTCGTTGCCGTCGAGGGCGATGTGGCGGCCGGCCCGATCCTCGAGCGAGACCTTTCAGCGTCGGTCAGCGACGGCGCCGACGTGAAGCTGTTGGAACGAATGCTGGTGTCGCAAGGGATTCGACGCCTCCGCGGCGCTGGTCATCGACGACAGTTTCGACGAGGCCACGAGCCAGGCCGTCTACGACTGGTACGTCTCTCTCGGCGCCATCGACCCGGCCGCCGAAGTCGATCCCGGATCGGTCGTCGTACCTGCCGGCAGCTTCGTGGTGGTTCCCGATGGCCTCATCGTCGGTCCATCGCTCGTCGCCGAAGGCAACGTACCGGCCCGGGACCTGCCCGCGCTGACCCTCACCAGGTCCGCCCGTACCGTCAGCACGACGGCGCCGATCGACGACACCACCTTCGAGCTCGGCGCCCCCATCGAGATCGAGTACCCCGACGGCACGACCGTCGCCGGCACCGTCACCGACATCGGGACCATCGCCACCAACCAGACCGGCAACCCGGAGGACACTCCGACGGTATCGATCTCGATCACCCCGGCGGAGATCCCCGACTCGGTTCTCGGCTTCGTCCAGGTCCCGGTCACCCTTCGAGTCGTGACCGAGACCATCGAGGATGCGTACGTCGTCCCGGTGAGCGCGCTGGTCGCGTTGGCCGAGGGAGGTCATGCGCTCGAAGTGGCCGACAGCGAGACGGTCACCCACCTCATCGGCGTCGAGACCGGAACCTTCCAGGGCGGCTTCGTCGAAGTCATCAGCGACGAACTGTCGACGGACTTGAGCGTGGTGGTGCCATCGTGAGCCAGCTCCTCGATCGACCCAGCATCGACCGATCCCGGTCAGGACCCGCAGCGCTCGAACTCGTCGATGTCGGCAAGGACTACCCTGGCCATCCGCCGGTTCGTGCCCTCCAGCATGTGTCCCTCCGGATCGAACGGGGCGAGTTCGCCGCCATCGTCGGCCCGTCCGGCTCCGGCAAGTCGACACTGCTTCACATCATCGGCACGCTCGATCGTCCAACGACGGGAGCCGTGCGAATCGCGGGGGTGCCGACAGAATCGCTCAACGACCGAGATCTGTCGGCCGCACGGTCGCAGCTGATCGGGTTCGTCTTCCAACAGTTCTTCCTCATCGAGGGGATGACTGCGCTCGAGAACGTCACCAACGGACTGCTCTATCGGGGGGTTCCACGCCGCGAGCGACGGACTCGGGCGATCGATGCGCTCGAACAAGTCGGCCTCGGCAACCGGACGGATCACATTCCTTCGCACCTCTCGGGCGGCGAACGCCAACGCGTCGCCATCGCCCGGGCCATCATCAATCGCCCTGAGATCATCCTGGCCGATGAACCGACCGGCAACCTCGACACCAGCTCCGGTACCGCAATCATGGAACTCCTGCATGACACTCAACAACGAAGGGCGAACAATCGTGATCATCACCCACGACCGCGAGTTGGCCCAGGGTCTCCCCCGACGGATCACGATGCGCGACGGCCAACTCGAATCCGACGAAAGCATCCGACCGTGACCACCGCAGTTACCGCGACCACGACACTCACCCCCTCACGCCTCCGAGCCGATGACGTCCTTCGCGTGGCATCCCTCGGACTGCGCACCCGAATCCTTCGCACGGCGCTTTCGACCATCGGTATCGCGATCGGCATCGCGGCCATGGTCGGGGTCCTCGGACTGTCCGCCAGTTCCCAGGAAGACCTGCAATCGCAGATCCGCGCATTGGGCACCAATCTCCTGCAAATCGAGGCCAGCGCCGGGTTCGGCCGAGGCGACGCCACCCTGCCGGAAGACGCGACCCTGATGATCGGCCGCATCGCCCCTGTCACCGAAGTGAGCTCGATCTCAACCGTCGATGCCACCGTTCGACAGAACGACCTGATCTCCGAAGGGATAACCGGCGGCATCTCGGTGTTCGCAGCTGACCACGAACTCCTCGACACCCTGCACGCCGATGTCGTGGACGGCGTGTGGCTGAACGAGGCAACAGCCGACTACCCAACCGTCGTGGTCGGCTCGGTCGCCGCAGCGACGTTGGGTATCGACGATGTCGCCGACGGACAACGCGTCATCATCAACGACGTGTGGTTCGACGTGGTCGGAATCCTCGAACCGCTCTCGGTCGCCGAAGGTCTCGACCGCGCCGTTCTCATCACCTACCAGGCCGCCGAGACGTACCTCACCGGCGAAGCCGTGCCACCCGGAACCATCTTCCTTCGATCAGAAGAAGACAAGGTCGACCAAGTTCGAACTGTCCTACCTGCGACCACCAATCCCCAGACACCCGAAGAAGTTGAAGTCAGTCGACCCTCCGACGCCCTTGCCGCCCAAGAGGCCGCCGACTCAGCCTTCACCTCGCTGTTCCTCGGACTCGGGGCCGTCGCACTGCTCGTCGGAGGGATCGGCATTGCCAACGTGATGGTCATCGCCGTCATCGAACGACGAACCGAGATCGGACTCCGGCGTGCCCTTGGAGCGACCAAAGCCCACATCCGACGGCAGTTCCTCACCGAATCACTCCTCCTCGCCACCGCCGGCGGCCTCGCAGGCGTAGGCCTCGGCGCAGCCGTCACCGCCGCGTACGCCTACGCGCAGGGCTGGGCGATCGTGGTACCCCCCTCGGCTCTGGCCGGTGGGCTCATCGCCGCCATTCTCATCGGTGCCATCGCCGGCATCTACCCAGCTTCCCGGGCCGCCCGGCTCGCCCCTACCGAGGCCCTGCGATCATGACCACGACCGAACACCAACCGTCCCGAAGGCCCCGACGACTCATCGCAGTCCTCGTCGCACTTGGCGTCGTCGTCTCGCTGGGCGCAGCAGCCGTGGCGACTCGCAGGACCAACCCATCCGAGGACGATGCCACCTCCGAGCCGAGAACCGCCACGGTCACCCAAGGAGATCTCGTCTCCAACGAAACACTCGACGGAACGGTAGAAGTCGCCAGCCAGATCGAGGTGATCCACCGGATCGACGAGGACTCGGTCGGCTCCGGGGCCAGCTCATCCAGCAGTGACGCGGCACCGGTAACGTCCGCCGTCCCGACCGTCGGAGCGGGACTCGCCGTGGTTCTGGAGCAGGTCGCTTGCCCGGTCACGACACCGACCTCGGACCCGAGCACCACTCCAACTTCCGAGCCGGTCACGACACCGACCTCGGACCCGAGCACCACTCCAACTTCCGAGCCGGTTACCACGCCAACCTCAGGCCCGGTCACGACCGAGGTCGGGACATCGACCTGCGACACCGCTGCCTCGGAGCAGCCCGTCGAGCGCCCATTGGACAAGCCACAGCCGACGCCACAATCCATGCCCAGTGGCGAGACTCGCTCTCCTGTCGGCGCCGGGGCATCGACCGGCGTCACGCCGACGACCGAGTTCGAGCGCGTCACCTCGATTGTCGCCCGAGGGACCCAAGTCGCCCTTGGCGATGTGATCTACACCGTGGAAGGCGCCCCGGTCGTGGCGATGTCCGGCGAGACCCCCGCATGGAGAGATCTCTCCGAGACGTCCGATGACGGAATCGACATCCTTCAACTCGAGCGGTCACTTGCCGAGCTCGGCTACGACGACGACGGTGAATTGTCGATCGACGAAGCGTTCGACTCGAATACGTCGGACGCGATCGAGGACTGGCAGAACGGACTCGGTCTCGAACCGACCGGCGACGTGACGCTCGGCGACCTGGTTTTCCTACCTGAGACGGCGCTCGTGAGCGCGGTCAATGTCACGGTCGGAGACCTGGTGACTGACGGCGATGCCATCCTCACACTCGACGCCTCCCGTACCCAGGTCACCGCGATCGTTCCTGAGGACCTCCAGTCGACCGTCACGGTCGGACTGGTCGTCGGGCTCGGTGAGATCGACGGAACGGTCGAGCGCCTTGTCTCCGAACAGGGCGAAACGACCATAGAGGTCAAGGCGATCGTCGTCCCGATCGGTCAACTCGAGGCCGCCCCCGGGACTTCCGTTACGGTGCGGGCGACCACGGTTCTCGCCACGGACAGCCTCATCGTTCCCGCCGCCTCCATCTTCAGCCGAATCGACGGAACCTATGCCGTACGAACGGTCGACGCTGATGCAACGGACTGGATCCCGATCGTGGCGATCGCCGAGGCCGACGGCGACGTCGCCATCCAGAGCGACCAGCTGTCCGATGGAGACAAAATCCTTCTCCCGGGCTGACGCCGACGACGCCCCTCGCTCCGAAGTATTCGTGGTCGAGGACCAAGACCGGACCGCAGTCAGTTGGGATGCTTGAGCCCTGCCAGCACCCGGGCTCCGACCGTGGCGGTGCACTCGGCGTGCATCGTGCCGGCGTCGAGCTGGCAGCACTGGCCGGCCGTAAGAGTCTGGGGACCGTTTTCGTAGTTGAGGATGAATTCACCGGAGAGGACCATCAGCCGGGCCGAGAATTCGTGGCAATGCAGCTCGCCACCATCTTTGCCAGGCTCATAGGACGTAATGCGGATCTCGTCGTCGAAGCCATCGCGGCGAAGACCAGCCCGAAACGCTTCCTCGGTCACGGTTTGGCGCGAACCATCATCACCCGAACCGTCGAGCCGCGAGACGAGGTCTTCCAGCATCCGCTCAATGCGATCCAGCCGGGCCTCGGTGGCCGTGGCCGGCGCTGTCGGCTCCGTGCCGCACGCGTCCTCCGCACACAGGGCGGCGTAACAATCGGCCAGCATCCGGACGCTGTCACGCTCCTCGGCGATGAACCGTCCCAGAAGCCCACCGGTGAGGATGTCGATGGAGCTGTCCTCGAAATAGCCGGCCCACCGGTCCGGCGTCTCGGTGTCAGGCCGCGCACCCAATCCGAGCTTCTCGAACTTCTCACGATCGGTCAGATCCGTGGCGCCACCAATGACCGCCCGACCGGCGGTCTCCGGGGCCTCGACGATGCTCACGTCATAGCCCAACTCACAGATCCGCTTCTGGAACGCCTTGGTGTGCTCACCCTCCCGTAGTGCCACGGTCGCGATGACTCGGCGCACGTCTTCCCGGGGTGTCGCCCCGGCCCATGCCGTCAGGTACACCTCGGCATTGCATTCGGCGTTCGCGATGCGGCGCAACAGCGGCAGGTACGTCGGTTCAGAAGCCATCCCAGAAGGTACCCCACCCACGAACTGCGCCGCCACCCATGAGTACGGGTTCACAGCTCAAGGCCGCCTTCAGCGATTGCCTCGGGCAACAGCGTCCAAGTCGACGTGTACGCCGGTCATGCCGTGAAGCGCGAGCGCCTCGTCGAGAGAATGTTTCCCACCGGACATCGTCGTTGCGATGGCGGCCGCAGCCGCGTAGCCAATCCGGGGGGCCAACGCTGTCACCAGCGCAGAGGTCTTCTCGGCGAGGTGCCGCATCTGCTCGGCGTCGACCACGAGGTCGATGATGCACTTCTGGGCAAAGAGAAGCGAGGCGTTGGCGAGCAGCTCGGTCGACGAAATCAAGGTCCGGGCGAACAGCGGCAGCGCGGTGTTCAGTTGAAGGGTCGACAGGGTGCTGGCGAAGACCAGAGTGGCATCGTTTCCCACCACCTGCGCCGCCACCTGTTGGATTGCCTCGGGCACCACCGGATTGGTCTTGCCGGGCATGATCGAGCTGCCGGCCTGCAAACTGGGGAGGCGGAGCTCGGCCGGGCCCCCCACTGGGCCTGACGACAGCAGACGGATGTCGCCCGCGATCTTGAACAAGGACACGGCGACCGACCTCAGCGCGGCGCTGGTCTCGAGCAGTGTGTCCTGGGCGGACTGCACCTCGAAGTGGTCGACCGCCTCGATCCAGTCCAGGCCCGTGCGTTCGGCCAGTCGTGCTGCGATGGCCGAACCGAATCCGGGAGGAGCGTTGAGGCCCGTCCCGACAGCCGTGCCACCGAGCGGCAGCTCGCGGAGGCGGGGCCAAACGCTGCCGAGCCGCTCGATGCCCACACCGACCATTCGGGCCCAGGCCCCGGCCTCGTCCGCAAAGGTCATTGGGACAGCATCCACCAGGTGCGTCCGACCGAGCTTGACCGTTCGATCGTGCTCGCCGGCCAGATCATGGAGCGCGTCTCGCAGGACACCGAGCGCGGGAACAAGGGTCTCGGTCATGGCAATGCCTACGGCGATGCGTATGGCGGAGGGCATGGTGTCATTGGTCGACTGAGCCGCATTCACGTGGTCATTGGGGTGAATGTCCAGACCGGACAGTTCGGCCGCTCGGTGGGCCACCACCTCATTGACGTTCATGTTGGTGCTCGTACCCGACCCGGACTGGAAGACGTCGACGGGGAACTGATCGGCGAAGGCCCCGGCCGCCACCTCATCGGCGGCGGCAGCAATGGCCTCGGCCAGATCGCCATCGAGCCGACCGGAGGCCGCGTTGACCCTGGCCGCTTCTGCCTTGATGAGCGCGAGGGCCTTGATCACGCGAGCCGGAATCCGGTCGCCCGACAAGGCGAAGTTGCCGACGGCAAGATCGGTCTCGGTCCCCCACCGGACTGTGGAACCGGCTTGTGGACTGACATCACTCATGCGCTCTCCTCCGTGTCGGCCGGGAGCTACGACTCGGATCCAAGGGTTCGCCGAGGGCGATCCGATCGGTGACGGTTCGTTGCTTTGGTCGCTGCGTCGAGTTCGGTCGTGGCTCCAGCGTTGGAAAGACCGCCGGCGGGATCCTCCAGATGGGCTCGCACGAACCAATGCTGTTGCTCGAGAATTGCCGCGTGGCCCACCAACAGGTCGTGGCTCACGATATCGAGCGACTCGACCGCATCGATCGAGTCGCGAGCATCTGCGATCAAGCCGTCATACACGAGGTCGAGCGCCGCGAGGTGAGCATCGACGGTGGCGCGATGCACGTCGTAGTCATCCCAGGTTCGTTGAGCCACGAGATGACCGGGCAGACCATTGGGCGAGCCACCGAGGGTTGCGATGCGCTCTGCGGTCTGGTCCACGAGCGGAAGCACGCCGGCGGTCATTGCATCCAGCATCTCGTGTACACCGATGAAACCAGGTCCGACCACGTTCCAGTGAATGTGCTTGAGGGTTGCCTGAAGATCGAGCAGGCCGACCAGTCGGTCGCCGAGAATCTCAATCGCCTCGGTGGCATCGCTCCGCTCCATTCCCGGGACCGTGAACGCCGCCTGGCGATCGCTCGATACACCCTCCCCACTGGCCCGGATCGGGCGCGAGCCAGTCGCTAACGGTTGGTTGGTGTCCGTCATTGCCATGTGTGCCTCTTTGGGTTTCTCGGAACTCCGACGTTCGGGCTCGACGGAGTCCTGCCCCGATCAGCGCATTGGCAAACGCGCCCGGCTCTCATTCGTTCGGGTGAAACACGCAGCAAGTTTGGTGAGGCAACATTTCGTTAGGCAACATTTTGTTAGGCAACATTTGGTTAGGGAAAACTGCGTTATGCCAAGCAGCAGCACGGGTAGACGAGCCGAATGCATCGCCTTTCACTCGACGCGGAGCCAACGGCGGACGACGAAGATCCGCTCGTTCGGGTGCAACGCGAACGCTATCAGGAGCTCATTCAGGAGCTCCGTGTTCTCCTGCCCGGCGTGCAGGTGCTCTTCGCGTTCTTGTTGACCACCCCGTTCACCGCTCGCTTCATCGAGATCTCGAGGGCGCAACGAGCCGGTTACTTTGCAGCACTGATGCTGACCGCGGCAGCGGCGATCGTCTTCATGGCGCCGGTGGTGGGTCATCGGCTCGCACCGCGTGGGGCCCGAACCGACCGTCTCCGCCAGGCCATCATCCTGACGCTGGCGGGTAGCACGCTCTTGATTCTGGCCATGGCCGCGGCGACGGCTGTGGTGGTCAGCTTCGTCTACGACGACAGCTTCGCTGTCGCCGGGGTTTGCGTGCTCGTCGGCCTGGTCGCGGTCCTGTGGATCGTCCTCCCCTTGTCACAACGCGAAGAGCAGTAACGAGCGCTCGGCCAGGACGGGGCAGCGCCCGGGTGCAACGGATCGTCAGCTGTCGGTGATGGCGGCGATGACCGCATCGGCCGTGCCGTGGCACGACCGCAGGACCTGGTCGATCTCCTCGGAATCGAAGCCGAGCTCGGCCATGACCTCCGCGGTGTGTTCGCCGAGGCGCGGTGGTGCGCGCCGCACCCCGCTACCGGGTGTGTCGCTCAGCTGCACGACGTTGCTGACGACCTTCGCGGTGCCGAACCCCGGCACGTCCACCTCGGCCAGATAGCCGTTCGCCACGACCTGAGGATCGTCGAGCAGCTCGCCGTAGCTCTGCACCCGCTCATAGATGATCTCGGGTTGGAGGGCCAGGAAGGCTTCCCACTCCGCCGTCGTCCTCGACGCGAACGCCGAGCGCATCCTCGCCCGGATCTCCTCGACGCCGTCGACAGAACCCCGGGCACCGATGCGCTTCGCTGCGGTGTTCCACCGGGCATCGAGCACCACCTCAGGTTCGCCGGCGAAGACCCAGAAGTCGTCCCACGATTCGTCGCTCATCGCCACCGCGAACAAGAACGCTCCACCATCGTTCGTCTCGTACACCCCGTACGGACACAAGATGCTCGGGTTGTGCGGTCCGGCCCGGGCAATCGGTTCACTGGCCATGCCGGTCATGGCGATCTCCCATGCCTGAGCCCACATCATCGCCCCGAGCGAGGAGGTGTTGACCTCCTGGCCACGCCCCGTCCGCTCCCGAGCGAACAGAGCGGTCACCACGCCCAGGGCCAACTGCATCGAACCGGTGTGATCAGCCAACGCCGCGCCGGGCGGCATCGGCGGACCATCAACCGGGCCGGACATCGCTGCCACGCCGCTGCGGGCCTGGGCGGCCCCATCGAGCATGGCCTTGTCGGCGTCTGGGCCGAGTGGCCCGAACCCCGACACCCGGGCGTACACGAGTCGAGGATTCAACGCCGAGAGTTCGTCATGACCCAGGCCCATTCGCTCCAATGCTTCGCGGCGGTAATTGGTCACGAACACGTCGGCGCGGGCGACCAGCTTGTGCAGCACGCTCCTGCCCAGGTCACTGTGAGCGTCGATCGCAATGCCCCGTTTGCCGCGGTTCATCGCCACGAACTGCGTGCCCATCCCATCGGCCGACGCACTGAAACCCGGATGCCGAACGTAGCGATTCAGCTCGCCGCCCGGTCGCTCGACCTTCACGACATCGGCTCCCATGTCCGACAGGAACGCCGCCGCGTGCGGGCCCTGGACGGCGACCGTCATATCCACGACGGTGATACCGGTGAGCGGACCGTTGGTGACGTCGCTGTTCATGCGGCATCGTTGCATGTCCGCAAGCGAAGTACCTACACCGCGCTGGCCGGCAGCCTCGTTACGCCACCGTGCCGGCGCTCGCGAAGCGAGTGGATGGCGGCACCATCCAACCCCAGCACCGATGCGAGGACGTCGTCGGTGTGCTCACCCAGCAAGGGAGGTGGCCGGAAATCGGCCATCGCGTTGTCGGTGAACTTGAACGGTGTGCCGAGCACGGCGATGTCCCGATCGCCCTCGGCGATGTGGCGCACCATGTCCCGTTCGAGAACCTCCGGAGCCTGGAGGGCCTGATCGATGGTCCGAACCGGGCCGGCCGGCAGGTGACCCATGGTGGCCAGCCATACCTCGGCCGGCCGGGTGGTCAGCTCCCGCTCGAGCTCGGTCTTCAGTGCATCACGATTCTGTGACCGGTGGCTGGGTCCATCGAATCGGGGGTCGGTCACGAGGTCAGGTCGCCCGATGACCTCACAGAGATCGGCGAACAGGCGGTCGGTGGCCATGGCCAGGTAGATGGGTTCGGTCGCGGTCTCGAAGAGATCGATCGGGGCCGCCACCAGGTGCCGGTTGCCGGAGCGTTCGGGCACGCGGCCGGTGGTCAGGTACTCCAGTCCGGCGTTGCCCAACGATCCGATGGCGGTGTCGAGCAGGCACAGGTCGATGAAGTCGCCTCCGCCGTGTTGGTGGCGCCCGAGTAGCGCGGCGCAGACCGCCGTGGCGGCGTGGGACGCAGTCAGGGTGTCGATGATCGAAAGCGGATGACGGGTGGGTCCGCCGTCGATCGGCCCGGTGATCGACATCATGCCCGACTCAGCCTGGAGCACAGGGTCGAGACCGGGTCGACTCGAGAACGGTCCCTTCGATCCGTAGGCCGAGATCGAAACGTAGATGAGGCGGGGATCGGCCGCCCGAAGCTCGTCTGGCCCGAGCCCCAGCCGCGCCATGACACCGGGCCGGAAGTTCTCGATGACGACGTCGGATCGGGCGGCCAGCTGCCGGGCCAAGGCCTGGCCGGCCTCGCCGACAAGGTCGATACAGATGCTGCGTTTGGAGCGGTTGTACGCCAAGAAGGCGGCTCCTCGCCGATCGCCGCGGCGCTCCCCGGGCTCGCATCTCGTCACCGTTCACCGGGTGCTCGATCTTGATCACGTCAGCGCCGAGGTCGGCCAGCTGCTGGGTACACAGCGGGCCGGCAATGATGCGCGAGAAGTCGAGCACGCGTACGCCGTGCAGCGGGGGCTGGTTCAGGGTCATGAGACGGAGTCTGTCATGTTGTCGTCCTTGGCTGGAATGTGCGAGGCCGTGCTACACCACACCCAGCGCCAACGGCCAGCGATCAGGGGAGCCTGCCATGAACGAGCCCACTCGAAGCGATGGCGGTCTCATCGTCGAAGTACGCGATCGGGTCGCCTATGCAACGTTGGACCGGCCCGAGCGTCTGAACGCGCTCTCGGTCGGTCTGACCAACGACCTCGTCGACGCTTTCGACGCGTTCTCCAGCGACCCCGACATTTGGGCCGTGCTGCTGAGCGCCAGCGGCAATCGCGCGTTCTCGGCCGGCGCCGACCTCAAGGACATGGGCAGCAGGGATACCGCCGGCGCGGAAGAAGGGAACACCCGCAAGCACCGATCGGTCGTGCCCATGACGGGCCCACGGCGCAACTTCTTCGAGGTCGTCATGGAATGCTCCAAGCCCACGGTCGCTGCGGTCTTCGGCTGGGCAATGGGTGGAGGGTGCGAGCTGGCGTTGGCGTGTGATGTGCGGATCGCGGCGGACGACTTGCGCATCGGGATGCCCGAGGCGAAGCGGGGGCTTGGCGCAAACTTCGGTTCGGTGGTTCTGCCGCGTGTCGTGCCGCTCGGCCTCGCCTACCAGATGCTCTACACCGGCGAACCGCTCGACGCGCAAGACGCGCTGCGTTGGGGCCTGGTGCAGTCGGTGGTTCCTCGAGATCAGCTTGACGACCGGGCCGAAGCCCTCGTGCGTTCGATCGTGGCCAACGCCCCGCTCACGACACAGCGCTACAAGGCCATGATCTCCAAGGGACGCGACCTGCCGGTGGCTGCCGCGTTGCGGCTCAACGTCGGCCCGAACCCCTATCTGTCCGAAGACCGCAAAGAAGGCGTTGCCGCCTTCCTCGAGCGTCGGGCTCCGAATTGGCAGGGCCGCTGATGCCCCCCGAAGCGGTCCCATGAGATCGCTGATTTCCCTCGGCACGCCGGCTGAGCCCGACGGTCGCTCGCCGATACCTCGCCGCGCTTGGCGGGCGCTCGCGATCGGGAGCCTGGGCTTCTCGCTGATGTCGTTCAACACGACCGCTACGAACATGGCGTTCAGCGATATCTCCGACGACTTCAGCGATGCCAGCAGTGGAGCCATGTCCTGGGTGGCCTCGGTGTTCTTCATCGGAATGGCAAGCCTGCTCCTGGTGTCGGGCCGTCTCGCCGACCGAATCGGTCGGCGGCTGTTGTTCCGCGCCGGACTCGTTGCGTTCGCGATCGGATCGTCGCTGTCGGCTCTTGCGCCGAATGTGTACGTACTGATCTTTGCCCGGCTGGTCACCGCAGCAGGCGGTGCGATGATCCTGCCCAGCTCGCTCGCCGTGGTGCTGCCCGAGTTTCCCAAGGACCGACATTTCAGCGCGGTCGCGATGTGGAGCGCGACCGGCCCGCTCGCTTCGTCCATGGCACCTGGGCTTTCGGCGTTGGTGCTCTCGGTCTCCGACTGGCGGATGTTGTTCGCCCTCAGCACACCCATCGCGCTCATCACGTTGGTCGGGAGCTTCGGTTCGCTCGCCGAGTCGAAAGCGACCGATCGGAGCGGCTCGCTCGACGTGGTCGGCGTGATACTTGGGACGCTGGCCATTGCCACGTTGGTGTTCGGCGCAAGCTTCGGTGGTGGCGAAGGTTGGTCGAGCCCGCTCATCATCGGATCGTTCCTGGCCTCGGCCGTCCTGTTCCCGCTGGTGATCCAGCGTTGCCGGACCCACCCGACGCCGCTGCTCAATCTCAAGGTGTTCACCTTGCCGCCCGTGGCCGTCGCCAACGTCGCCAACCTCCTTCTGAACTTCGCCGGACTGGCCACATGGCTGGTCTGGCCGTTGTTCCTCACAAGAGTGTGGGGCTACAGCAAACTGCAGGTTGGTCTGAGCCTGCTGCCCTCGCCGCTCGTCAGCGGCATCGTGACCTCGCTCGGAGGACGAATGTCCGAGCGGTACGGGCACGAACGCATGGTCCGGTGGGGTTCCCTGATCGCTACCGTCGCGACCGTGTGGCCTCTTTTCACCCTCAGCGAGACGAGCAACTACGCCTGGGTCGTGGGGCCGGCGCTGATCGGATTCGGCTTCGGCTGGTCCCTGACCCAGCCGCCGCTGAACAGTGCAGTGGTCAACCGGGTCGATGCCGATCTCTACGGCGAGGTCAATGCCTCGTTCAACACCATCCGCAACATCGGCGGGGCGTTGGGCATCGCGGTTGCCGTGTCGGTGCTGGGATCGGCAGCCGTGCCCGACTCCATCGCCTCGTACAAGCTGACGTTCGGTGTCTTCGCCGCCTGCGTTGCGGCGTGCACGCTCGTGCTGTGGTTGATCTACCCGAGGGTGAGCGCAGCCCACCAGCCGCCAGTCCGCTGACCCCGGGGAAGGAGCCCGCCCGGCCGAAACGCGATGTGTACCGGCCGTCCGGGGCCGACTAGCTTCCCTCCAGGACCAAAGGGGGCAGCGATGGACGTTTCGGGCAAGAAGGCAATCGTTTTCGGCGGCACCTCTGGCATCGGCCTCGCGACCACCAGGCAACTCGCCGCGCAGGGCGCCGCCGTCATCGCCGTGAGCCGCAACCCCGACAAGGCCGGCGAGATGCCGGCCGGCGTCACCCTGCGGGCGTGCGACGTGCTCGATCGTGACGGCCTCCGGGCCCTCTTCGCATCGGTTGCCCCCTTCGACATCTTGGTCAGTGCAGCAACCGGCGGGACCCGGGCCATCGGCCCGTTCCTGAAGATGGACATGGACGGCTTTGCAAGCTCGTTCGACAAGCTGTGGGGTTACGCCAACGTGATTCGCTTCGGCACGGAACACCTCAGCGAGGACGGCACGATCGTGCTCATCAGCGGCTCACCTGCGAGGTCGAACGACCTCGGTATGGCGGCCGTCGGGGCCACCGGCGCTGCGGTTGAACAACTGGTCCGATACGTCGCACCAGAGATCGCGCCCCGACGACTCAACGTCGTTTCGCCTGGCGTCATCGACACGCCGATGAACCCGTTGCAGGGCACGGCGCGCGAGGCAGCGTTGGCGAAGTCGACCGCCCGCTTCACCATCCCCCGTGCGGGAACGTCGGAGGAAGTCGCCCAAGCTGTCCTGTTCGCGATCACCAACGACTTCGTGACCGGCACGACCATCGACGTCGATGGCGGCTGGCTGCTGAGTTGAACGACAAGCCGAGGAGCCGAACGCCATGATCACTGCCATGCCCCGCATCGCCATCGCCATCCGCGATTTCGATCAGGCGGTCGCCACATTCCGGGACGTGTTCGGCATGCCCGTCGTCGACTTCTCGCCGCGTACCGTTCCGGACCTGGGTGCGCACGTTGGCATGTGCCAACCACCGGGCGGTAGCAACATCGAGCTGATGGCGCCGTCGAACCCCGATGCCCCCCTCAGCCGCGCGCTGCAACGGTTCCTGGATGCCCGTGGTGACGGCCTGTATGCGCTCATGCTGGAGGCACCGGCGCCCAACGACGAGGCGATCGAACTGGCCGCCCGTGGCATCGATGTCCTCCCACTCATGGCCGGCGCCAACGGACGGGACATCCACCCACGATCCACCCACGGTGTGCTGATCCGTGTCTACCCCGACGGTTCGGTGCAACCCGGCGATGAACCGTCCCTGGCCCCCGGTCTCACCGGCATCATGCGGGTCGTCATCGCCACCAAGGACGCGACCGCTGCGGCAGACACGTACCGTGCGGGGCTCGGTCTGGCGGTCGATGCACCGGAGTTCGACACTGACCGCGGTGTGACGGTCGCTCGTTGCCACCCGCTGAAGGGCGGCACGATCGAGCTGGTCTCCGCCGTCGACACCACCAACCCATTCGCCGCCGAGATCGACCAGTTCGTCTCCGACACCGGCGGGGGTATGTTCGCGCTGGCACTGGAGACACCGGACGCCGACGAAGCGATGTCCTTGCTGCGTGAACGCGGCGTCACGTTCGAGGGCAGCACTGGCCGACGGACAGCACTCTTCGGCACGCGCCTGCTGATCGAGCAAGCGCGAGCGAACTCGTGATCCTCGCAAGCCACTGAGTCAGGGGCCGCGATGGGCCACGACCCGGCCCGCGTTCCACCCCGGCGCCCGGCCATGACGAGGAGGTTCGAGGCGCTCGACGTCGATGCCCCCACGGGCAAGGACCCAGGCGATGACCGAATTCGAGTTCCACATCTCGCCGGTGTGGGCTTCGTCCCTACCCCAGACCAGGACCGGGATGGTCGGGAGCAGCTCAATGATGCGGGACGCCACGGCCGGGTCGTCCGAGATTGCCACCGGATCGCCGGCTGCGTACGAGAGATCAGGGATCGTTCCGTCGCGCCAACACCGGACCTCGTAACGGAAGACCCGGAACCGACCGGCGAACCTGGTTCCGACCGGCCCGCTCGCCACCACCCCTCGGGATGCGCCGTCGGAATCGGGCACGGGCGCTTGTTCGACCACGAAGCGACCCTGGGGGGTCTGCAGCTGGAGCGCAGCGTGATACAGATCAGCTCGAGGGCGTCGGCTACGCCGAGCGGACAGCGCCTCGAACACCCGGCCGCAGAAGCGCACGACCGGGGTCCCGGCGCCAAGCGGGATCCAATACAGAACCGTGACCATCCCAACAGCCAACCTGACGTCCGGACCGGCGACCAGGGCCCAAAGGCCCCATGCTCTGCTTCGTCAGACGGGTGAAGGAACGGACGAGCCCCGCGACGGCTCCGGCACGGCGACCTGAGCGTTTGGCAGCGACACGATGAACGCCGTGCCGGTACCCGGTTTGCTGACGACTTCGATGCTGCCCTTCATCAGTTCGACCAGCTGCTTGGTGACCGAGAGTCCGATGCCCGTTCCCGACTTGGTTCCCTGGTCGGCATCGAGACGGTCGAACGGCACGAAAAGGCGGTGCATCTGATCCGGCTGGATGCCGGGACCGTGGTCCTTGACGATGATGAAGGTCTGATGGCCGCGTACAGCGGTGCTGACCTCGACCGGATGACTCGTTCCGCCGTACTTGATCGCGTTGGAGACGAGGTTGAGCAGCACCTGGCGAAGTCGTAACGGGTCGGCGTAGGCGGCACGGGCCCCGGCAGATGCCAAGAACACACGAGTCCCGTGTTCAGCGGCGACCGGCTGGGTGAGAGCGATGACCTCGGCCGCGATCTCTGACGGATCAACGACCTCGATGGAGAGCGGAATGGCGCCGGCTTCGATTCGGGCGATATCGAGGAACTCATCGACGAGCCGAGTGATGTGGCGAGCTGCGACCACGATCTGGTTGACGGAGTCCGCCGAATCAGCATCGAGATCGTCCAGTTGGAGCAACTGGGCGTAGGCGAGCACACCGTTGAGCGGGGTTCTCACCTCGTGACTGACCCGTGACAGGAACTTCGACTTGGCCGCGCTGGCGCCTTCGATCTCGGCCTTCGCCGCGAGCAGCTCGTTCTGCGATCGTTCGAGTCTTGCGAGCATGATATTGAGGTCGGCTGCGAGGTTTCCGATCTCGTCGCGACGGTCCCCACTTGCCCGAAGCGACGGGTCGTTGGTCCGACCGATCTCGGCCATGGTGGCTCCGAGTTGTTCGAGCGGACGGACGACGAGCCGCCGCAGGCCGGCGATCGTGAGAAGCACGGTGATGGCACCGACAGTGAGCACCACGAGCAACACCGAACGGATCCCGACGATGCTCTCGGAATAGATGGTCCGATCACCCACGACCTCCAGATGAAGCGCCGGTACCCCGTTGGCCGCGTCAACCACGGTTGCTGCTGTCACGTGGTCCGCGGTCTTGGTGAGGGTCGGCTCATCAGCTCGGGCGTTGCAACGACCGGTGGCACACGGCGTGAGCTGCACGTCGAGACCGGTGAGCGCAACGAGCTCCGAAACGAAGGCCTCGTCGACGACCCGCCCCATCAGCAGGACGCCTGCGGGTTCGCCCGCGAAATCCGAAGCAAGAATGGCCCGGCTGGTAACCAGGAACACCGATCCGTCGGCCTGCACCAAGCCCCCAGGGGCTGCCTGCGTGTCCGCCGAGAAGTCGGAGAAGAGCCCGCCGGCGCGGGCATGGTCGATGACTTCCTCGGGTACCTCGAGGTCCCCCTCGTCGGTGTACCAAACGTCCTGCAGCACGCTGCCCTCAGTATCGAGGAAGACCAGCAGGTCGACCCCGATGGGCGTGAACGCCTCGCGGTACACGTTGGTGTCGAGATAGTCAGGATCTTCCCCCAGGGCGAACTGATGGGTGGCGTCCCACCACGCCCAGTCAGAGTTCGTGCCGCCAAGATCTGCGAGCGAATTCTCCAACTGTCGTTCGACGAGCTCGACTTCCCCGAAGGCTCTGTCGTTCTCGATCGCTTCGATCCGCGACAGCGAGCTGGTGAAGCTGATGACTGCGACCAGGCCGATGAGAACGCCGAGGGTGGCAACGACGAAGATCGTCGTCTTGGTTCGAATGGACCAGGCGCTTGTGCGGTTCACGGCGAGGTTCTTGTGACTTGGGTCGCCGATGGTTCGAGGAGCGCACGGACCGCGCTCAACAGGTCCAGCAGTTCAACGGGCTTGCGCCTGAAGTCGTTGGCCCCTGACCGCATCGCCGCGTCGATCTCCTCCTGGTTGCTGGAACCCGAGATGAGAAGGATCGGCAGGCTGTTTTGGGACCATCGTCGACGAAGGAGGGTGATCAGATCGAGTCCGCTGGTTCCCGGCATGTGGTTGTCCATCAAGACAGCGGCAGGAGCCTGTTCGTCGACCATGGCGACGACATCGGGATTGCCTGTGGCGGTCGAGACCTCGTAGCCCGCTCGGGTCAACACTTTGGCGAACACGGTGCGGAGGGCGACATCGTCATCGACGATGACAAGTCGGGGTGGGGCAGCGATCATCGAAACACCTCGTTCTGCGTGCGGGCATCTGTCTGGGCATGGGGATCGGTGTCGAGCGGATCGGACGCGCGGTCGGCTGGGCCGCCACGCCTCGTCTGCGAGATGGTTGCTCGCTGGGCGGTCGTCGGCGGGCGGCGACGGCCGACCGGTCAGGAAGCCCTGCACCATGTCGCAGTCGATCGCTCCGAGTGCGGCGAGCTGGTGGGATTCCTCGACGCCCTCGGCGATGACCTGGAGGTCGAAGCGATGAGCGAGGCTGATGATTGTCTCCACCACCCCCCGATCGTCCGAGCCCAACGAGGTGACGAAACTCCGGTCGATCTTCAACACGTCGAGCGGGATCTTTCCCAGGTAGCTCAGCGCTGAGTGTCCGGTTCCGAAGTCGTCGATGGCGATCCGAACGCCGAGGTCGCGAAGACGCTCGAGGGTCGGAATCGTGCGTTTGACGTCGGCGATGAGGGTGCCCTCGGTGATCTCGAGGCACAAGGCGTTCCCTTCGATACCGGCCCGGAGGAGCGCCGCTTCGACAATGTTGGGCAACGACGCGTTGGAAAGTTGCGAGGCGGAGAGGTTGACACTTACGAAGACGTCCGGTCGGATCCGCCCGGTTCGTCGCCAGTGATCGAGTTGGCTCAATGCCTGTTCGAGCACCTGGCGATCGATGTGGTGAACAAGCCCGCTGGACTCGGCGATCCCGATGAACTCCTCGGGCTCGATTCGACCCCACCCATGGTGGGTCCACCGCGCCAACGCTTCGAGCCCCACCAACCGCTGGGTCTTGGTGTCCACAACGGGCTGGTAGTGAACCGTGATGAGCTGATCGTCAACAGCACGGCGGAGCTCACTGGTGATCGCCAGGCGGCGGGCAACGGTCTGGGCCATTTCGGCATCGAACAACTCGACGCAGTCACGACGGTTCTTGGCGTGATGCATCGCCGTGTCGGCGCCTCGGATGAGCGCGGAAACCGAAACCTGCGGGTCGGACGTGATCGTCATCCCGATGCTGGCACTCAGGCTGAGCTTGACACCCACGAGGGTGACCATCGCCCGCATCGCCTCACGGACCATCTCGGCCGTCGTGAAGAAGGTCTCGCGGTCGCTTCCCTCGAGCTGAACGACGAACTCGTCACCTCCGAGTCGGGCCACGAGCGAACCCGGCGGGACGGCCTGTTGAAGTCGTTCTGCGACGATCATGATGAGCTGGTCGCCCGCCTCGTGCCCGTAGGTGTCGTTGACGAGCTTGAACTCGTCGAGGTCGATCAACAAGACGCCGATGAAATGCCCCGGAGGCAGCGAAATGATCCGTTCGGCAAGTTGCTCACGGAACTCGCGGCGATTGGGCAGACCGGTCAGAGGATCGTGACCGGCCTGGTGGCGAAGCTGGCTCTCGAGACGTTTACGGTCACCGATGTCCTCGAAAAGCACCACCAGCCCCGTTTCACGAGGGTCGGGGCCAGAGACGGGAGCGATACGACTTCTGACCCAGATTCTCGTGTCATCGTTGCGATGCAGTTCGTACTCGCACGTTGCGTCAGGAACGCCGGCGGCCGCCTCGCGGAGCGCTGCCGACAGCTGTGCATGATGCGGAGTATTGAGCTCGTCGATCCAGCGTTGCCCCGCAAGCTGCTCGAGCGGGCGGCCGAGAATGGCCGCGGCGTTCGCATTGGCGTATTCGAAGACCCCCCAACGATCGGCGTACAGAATGCCCAGAGGACTTGCAGTGGCCAGCGACCGGAAACGCTCTTCCCGGACGCGGAGTTCTGTCGCCACGCGTTGCAGCTCGGCGGTACGCCGGCCTACCTCGGCCTCGAGGCCATGGAGCGTGCTGCGGAGCTGTCGTTCCAGGTCACGGCGACGGAGGGCGTTCGACACCGCGATCTGGAGCTCGGTGACGTCGAACGGCTTGACCACGTAGCCGTACGCACCGCTCGCCAGGGCCTGTTCGGCCGTGATCGGGTCGTCGATGCCCGACACCATCACCACCGCGACGTCGGGGTCGAGCTTTCTCGCCGACTCGAGCAGGTCCAGACCTGACAACCCGCCCATGTTCACGTCGGTGATAATCAGATCGAACGACGACTCGCTCAGGAATGCGAGGGCCTGTTCGGCTGACGCCGCGGTCTCGCAGTCGTGCCCCGCCTTCCGGATGACCTTACGCACCAAGCCGGTGATCAACGCGTCGTCGTCGACAACCAAGACACGCGACGTGCGAAGACGAAACATCCATACCGTCTGTTTCGGTAGAAGCAACGGCAGGTTGAATGGGTCAATAGCCTCACCGCCGCGTCAGGCAGCACCACCCCGGATCAGGCGGCCGGGCATCGCCCCGGTGTGCTCGACCGTGCTCGTGGGTGACCTGGCCGTTGCAGATTGTCGCCAGGTAACCTCGGGCCCGCTGCGTCAGACGCTTGCCCCCAGCCGGGAGGTCGTAGATCATCTCCGGGTCTTCCAGGGCGAGGTTCTCGAAGTCGATGAGGTTGAGGTCGGCCCGGTAGCCGGGCGCGATGACGCCTCGGTCGGTCAATCCGTAAAGCGCGGCGGTGTCCTCGGTCATCTTGTGGACCACCATCTCGAGCGACATCGTGGGGCCCTTGGTCCGGTCACGGCACATGTAGGCGAGCATGTACGTGGGAATGCTTGCGTCGCACAGCACACCGCAGTGGGCGCCGCCGTCGGACAGGCCGAACACCGACAACTCATCCTCGATCCGTTCCCTCTGGCGCTCGAGGCGACCGTTGTAGCCCCCCACGAGGAACAGGATCGGGCGTCCGGCGGCCATCACGTCCATCAAGGCCTCCCGAACATCGCAGCCCTTGGCCTCGGCCACACCGGCGATCGAGTCCGAGTAGTCGGGCTCGTAGCTGAGGTCGGCGGGCAGGATGTACATCTTGTCCCACGTGGAGATCATGCGGTTGGTGTCTCGGTAGCGCGACACCTTGGGTTCGTCGGCGAGAACCCGGGCCCGGAATTCTGGATCGAGCAGCTTGGCCCTCTGGTCGGCCAACGGGAGGTTCTTGATCTCGTCGTAAGCCGGGAACTGGCGCATCGGGTTGACCGTGCCCTCGAGGCTCATCAGCACCGACGCCGGGCGGGCCCCTACCTGAGGTCGGAAGTGCAGGCCCTCGGCCTGGAGGCGGCGGGCCAGATCCCACACGGCTTCGCTGGTGTTCGACGCCACCAGCATCGTGACCGGCCGGCCGGTCTTGCGGGCGATGTACTCGATCCAGTACTGCTCGTCAGGGTTGTCGATGTGGTCAGAGATGATCTCCATGGCCCCGTGGCCCACCGACGCAAGAGCATCGCCGATGCCCATGATCTCATCGGCGGTGGCGTCGGTGCCCGGGACGGTGTTGCCGGCTTTGTCGAGGTGGCCATAGAAGCGGGAGGTGGAGAACCCGAGAGCACCGTCGGCCATGGCCTGTCGGGTGATGTCGGCCATCGCGGCGATGTCGTCGGCGGTGGCATCGTCGTAGCAGCGTTCGCCCATGACGTAGTGGCGGAGGGCCACGTGGGGAAGCTGGGCCCCAATGTCCATGACGTAGGGGGTGTCGATGGCGTCGAGGTACTGGCCGAAGGTTTCCCAGCCCCACGGAATGCCTTCGTGCAGGGCGGTGCCTGGGATGTCCTCGACGCTTTCCATGATCTCGACGAGTTCGGTTTCGGTACCGGGGCGAACGGGAGCGAAGCCGACCCCGCAGTTGCCCATCACGATGGTGGTGACGCCGTGGTAGCACGACGGGGTCACGAGCTTGTCCCAGCAAACCTGGCCGTCGTAGTGGGTGTGGATGTCGACGAAGCCGGGGGTGAGCAAATGGCCGCCGCCGTCGATTTCGCGGACGGCACTACCGATGACGCCTCCGTCTTCGGTCCGGGCCACGGTGGTGATGCGGCCGTCCGTCACGGCGACATCGCCGTGGAAGGCGGCGCCGCCGGTCCCGTCGACAATCCGAGCGTTGCGAATGATCAGATCGTGCATGGCCAATCCCCTTTGTACCGACCCGGTCCGGAGCCGGCGCCTGTGCAAGCCAACGCTACTTCCCTCGGCGGATCCGACCAAGGCGGGCCGGTCACGCGCCCAGTCGGTCACTCGCCCAGTTGCGACTCCAGGCCAGATGCGCTGAACTCCTGCTGCGCCACGTTGCCGTCGCCAGCCGTCGGCCAGCACCAGACCCGAGGGAACAACCATGCATTTCGCCCGACCTGCAGCACCGCGCATCCAGCCTCGTGAGGATCTCGTGGACAAGATCCGAGAGAGCCAGAAGAGCAGCCCGGTGAACGCGGTGAACGTGGCGGCCACGCTCGCCCGCAACAAACCGCTCAACCGTGCCTTCGGCCCATTCGCTCAGGCCGTGTTGTTCGAAGGCGGATTGTCGCGACGCAACGTCGAACTCGCCGTGCTGCGGATGGGCTGGAACTGCCAGGCTGTCTACGAGTTCGGCCAGCACACGCTGTTCGGGCGCGATGCCGGCCTGACGCCCGCGGAGATCTACGCAGTCACCCGCCCGCTGAGTCAGCATCCGTGGACCGAAGAGGAACGGACCGTGTTGCAGGCAGTCGACGAGCTCTACGCCGACGACTGCGTGGGCGAGGAAACCTGGAACGCCGCAGCCGCGATGTTCAGTGACGCCGAGATGCTCCATCTCGTGATGGCCGCAGGCTGCTACCGAGTCGTGAGCGGCGTGTTGAACTCTTGTGGCGTTCAACTCGACGATGGGGTGCCCGGTTGGCCGACCCCCCCAAGTGAAGAGGTCGGACGATGACGTTTCCGCTCGAAGGCATCAAGGTGCTCGACTTCACCCGTGTACTCGCCGGCCCGTTTGCCACCCGCATCCTGGCCGATCTCGGCGCTGACGTTCTGAAAGTCGAGCCGCCCGAGGGGGACATGACTCGCGCAATCGGGCGAAACATCGCAGGATTGTCGGGCTACTTCACCCAACAGAACGTTGGCAAGCGATCGATCTGCATCGATCTCACGCAGCCCGACGGCCAGGCGCTGGTCAGGCGCCTCGCCGCCGAGGCCGACATCGTGACCGAGAACTTCCGTCCCGGAGTCATGGCCGGTTTCAACGTGGGTTGGGAGGACTTGAAGGCGGTGAACCCCAAGCTCGTGATGCTGTCGATCTCGGGGTTCGGCCAGGAAGGCCCGGAACGGGAACGGGCCAGCTACGCGCCGATCATTCATGCCGAGATGGGCCTCCTGGAGCGTCAACAGTTCGTGTCCGGGGCCGAGAAACCGGTGGACATCGCGCTGTCCGTTGCCGACACATCCACCGGCATGCACGGTGTCATCGGGCTCCTCGCCGCGCTGCACCACACCGAACGCACCGGTCAGGGTCAGCACATCGACATGGCGATGATCAACGCGTTGCTGTTCACCGACGACTACGTACACGCTGCCATCGACAAGGTGAGCATCCCACGAGCGGGTGGTGTGGTGTTCAACGCGACGGGTGGACCGATCATGTTGGCCGGCGATGAGAAGTGGTATTGGCGGGTGCTGAACACCCGTGCCGGCCTGGCCGACCCCACACCCGACGGCGCCGACCTGCCCACGAAGATCCGGATGCGCCGAGAGGCGATCGAGGCGTTCTTGCAGTCGTTCCCCGACCGCACATCGCTCATCACCATGTTGAACGACGTCAACTTGGCATGGGGCGACGTGTTCAACCACCGGGAGGTCCTGGACAAGCAGGCTTCGGTCGAGGCCCGCCAGATTCTGACCGAGGTCGACGACCGGGACGGCGGTCGCCGCAAGGTCACCAACACTCCCTATCGATTCTCCGACGCTGACGCAGGCGTGCGTGGTCCGGCCGCACATCGTGGTGAGCACAACTACGACGCGCTCCAGGACTGGCTCGGAATCAGCGCGACCGAGATCGACTCGCTGCACGAGCACGGCGTCCTCTTGGCCGATGATGCTGCCGGAGTCGAACGCGGTCGCTGACGGGTTGAGTTCGCCTCCCCCACTTCGATGACACAAGATAGGGACACACGAATCGAAGGGGAGCCGGACATGGGCATGCTCGATGGCAAGGTCGGGATCATCACGGGAGCAGGTCGGGGGCTCGGCCGTAGTCACGCGTTGCTGATGGCGAGCGAGGGCGCGTCAATCGTCGTGAACGACTTGGGCGGAGCGTGGGACGGCACCGGTTCTGATGACCGGGCAGCGAGCGAGACCGCAGCGGACATCGTGGCGATGGGTGCCAACGCGGTGGCCAACTTCGACGATGTCGCCGACTGGGAGGGTGCCCAGAACATGATCAACCAAGCGGTGGAAACCTATGGGCGCCTCGATTTTCTCGTGTGCAATGCGGGCTTCGTCCGTGACCGCATCGTGTTCAACATGAGCGAGGCCGAGTGGGACAGCGTCATTCGGGTGCACTTGAAGGGCCATTTCGTCCCCACGCGTTGGGCGGCCGCGTACTGGCGGGAGCAATACAAGCTCAGCGACGAGCCGGTGAACGCAAGCATCGTGTACACGGCGTCGGAGGCGGGTCTGTTCGGCAACGCCGGCCAGCCGAACTACTCCGCGGCCAAGGCAGGCATCGCCGCGTTGGGCATCACCGTGTCCCGCGAGGTGAAGCGGTACGGGATACGGGTGAACACCATCAACCCGCGGGCTCGCACGCGCATGACCGTCAACACGTTCGGGGCCGATCAGCTGACCGCCGACGAGGGCGAGTTCGACGCGAACGACCCGGACAACGTCTCGCCCTGGGTCGCCTACCTGTGCACGGACGACGCGGCGGACATCACGGGTGAGACCTTTGTGTGCGGCGGTGATCAGGTCCAGCTGATGCAGGGATGGAAGCGAGAGAATCGCATCCGCAAAGGCAACGACCGCTGGACCGTGGCCGAACTGGCGCAGGCCAAGGACGAGCTGTTCTCCACCCGCAAAAAGGACTAGCGCCTTGGGTGGATCGGCTGGCGGCCCCACGGTCGGCGGCAACGGCAGAGGCACCCGGTAGTCTCGCGAGACCGCGGATCGAGGAGCCGACGTGGGCGGGCAGGAGCAGACACCCAACGACGAGTTGTTCGGACGCTCGGTGCGCGCCCTGCTGGAATCGCAACGCCGGCACGGTCCGGCGGACATCAGCGGTGTGGTCGACACCGTCCGGGCCTTGCTCGGCGCCGAGCGGGCTCAGGTCCACGTCGCCGACTACGCATTGAACCGCATGCGCCTCCTCAGCGCTGCCGGCCCTCTGGGCGAGCCCTATCTACACGAGGGAACGATGCCAGGACGAGCGTTCGCCACCGGCGAGACCGTCGAGACCGACACCACCATCTGGATCCCGCTCGTCGATGGCCGCGAACGGCTCGGTGTTCTCGAGCTCGAGATGCGCGAGACAGAGGCCATCCGGCCGTCGATGCACGCCGATCTGACCGCGGTGCTGGTTCTCCTCATCATCTCGATGCGGCGATACACCGACGTCTGGTTGCGAACGCGGCGTGCACTGCCGGTGTCGGCGGCCGCAGAAGCACAGTGGGACCTCCTCCCACCCCTTGCGTCCGGCAACCTCGGGGTGTCGGTCAGCGGCATCCTCGAGCCGGCTTACGAGATCGGCGGTGACTCGTTCGACTACGCCATCAATCCTGGTCGGCTCGACCTGGCCATCATCGACGCCGTCGGCCACGGCATGTCGGCCGTGCTCATGTCCACGGCCGTCATCACCAGCCTGCGCAACACCCGGCGCGAACACGGAAGCCTGACCGATGCGTATCGGCAGGCAGACGAGCAGATGTCTCGGCACTTCGCCAACTCCAACTACGTCACCGGTCAACTGGCCTCGCTCGATCTGGACACCGGCGTGCTCACCTGGATCAACGCCGGCCACCTCCTGCCGCTGCTCGTTCGCAACGGAACCTACGCCGGTGAACTGCAGTGCACGCCGTCCATGCCGATGGGCCTCGGCGGCCCCGTGGTCCAGGTGGCGGAGGAGTCCCTTCAACGTGGCGACCGTGTGCTCTTCCACACCGACGGCATCACCGAGTCGGTCTCACCCGACGGCAGCCACTTCGGCCTCGATCGCCTGGCCGACTTCCTCATCCGCGCCACACTCGACGGCCTACCCGGTCCCGAGACAGTGCGCCGACTGTCGGCAGCGGTCGGCGCGCACGTCGGCCAAGGCCTCAACGACGACGCCACCATGCTGTTGGTCGAGTACCACGGCGCCGATCACGACCGCTCCGATCCGCCGGGTCACCAGGAGTAGGCTGACGTTCCAGCACCGAGGCCCGACCTGTTGTGCTTCACCATTGTCCGTGCGGTCCGCGTCGCCGAGCCGGGCAACGAAAGCGTCCCGGAATGCACACGAACCTGCGAGTCGACGGAGCCAACTGCTCGCTCTGTCTCAACGAGTTGCTTGACCGGCTGCGGGCAGCCGATGGGGTGAACACCGTCAACAGCTCGATCAGCGAAGGTTGCATCGCCATCGACCACGACCTCGAGCCAGCCGCCCTTGTCGACTTGATCGGCACCTCGCTCCACGGTGTCGCCATGGCGGCGAACGAGGTCGTGATGACCAACGTCAGTCCAAGCGTCTCCCTCCTGGGCTGCGACCACCGATCAGCTCTCCATCCGAACTCGTCACCCCGAATCGATCCCCTCGGATCAGAGACCGTCACCGAGGCACTCACGGTGCTCCGCTCGCAGGGGTGCACCGATGACTTCTACGCAACCGGCAACGGCGAACTCAGCTGCCGAGACTGCGAGCGCACCATGCATCTGGCTGACGTCCAGATCGAACACACGATTCGGTTCGAAGGTGACACCAACCCCGATGACGAAGACATCGTCCTCGCGATCGAATCGGCGTGCGGCTGCAGGTGCTCTTCGTCAGAGGGTTCGAAGGGTTCCACCGTCGATGACGTGCTCGGCACCCGAGATCGCTGCGGCCCGGTCGCTGACAAGAAAGGCCACGAGCTCAGCGACCTCCTCGGGTTCACAAGGCCGTCCCAACGGGATACCACCGAGCGAGGCCATGAGTTTCGCCAGGGCGGCCTCCTCGGTGATGCCGTCCGCTTCGGCGATGCGTTCGATCAGGCGTATCGCTGACTCGGTGCGAATGAAGCCGGGTGCGACTGTGTTGACCCGGACGCCATGGGGAGCGACCTCGACAGCGAGGCCCTTGCTGTACGCCGTGAGCGCGGCTTTGGCCGCGGCGTATCCAAGCGTTCCGTTGCTCAACGGCATCCTTCGCTGGATCGAAGAGATGTGAACAACCGCACCACCGCCGGCGGCGATCATCGGCGGGAGCAACACCCGGTCGACGCGCACGGCGGCGAGCAGGTTGAGTTGCAGCTCCTGCTCCCAATGCTCATCCTCGATGACCCGAAACCCTCCGGCCGGAGCAGATGAGCCGCCGACCACGTGCACGAGCACATCGACGCCGCCGATCGCGAGCATCGCGTCGCCTACGGTCGTCGTCCCGGCGGGAGTCGTGAGGTCGGCGGGCACGAATCGGTCGGGCCACGCATAGCCGTCGGGCATCGAGCGAGCCGTCGTCCACACATCGATGCCATCACGACGTAGCACGGCGGCAATCGCTGCTCCTGTCCCCTGGGTCCCGCCGGTGACGAGGGCTCGTCGTGACCGGTCGCTGGCGATGGTTTCCTGCATGATGACTCTCCCCGATGACGTCACTGCAAGAACTGAAGTGAGTGACTTTGATATTAGTAGCTACTGACCTGCACGTCGCCTTCGACGGCCACACCCGCTTCGTCGAACGGTACGCGGACCGTCGCCAAAAGCACCGAGCCTGAGCTGACCGGGGGTCAGCCGTTGTTTGAAGACGTCCAGAATGTCCTTGTAGCGCAACGATCTGCGGTAGAGGCTGCCGGGTTGAGTCGAAGCGCCTCGGCCGCCTGCATGACCGTGATGAACGCCCTGTCGCCGACTCGGTCGCCGTTGGTGTCGTTGAGTTCCTGGAGACCGACAGAGCCGCTGACGAAGTTGAGCCACGCCGCGAGCAGTTGCCGGTCAAGGCGGAATTTGGCCTGGGTTGCGGCGTTTTCGCCGGCGAGACCGTTCCGAGCAACACGGCCAACACGACTTTCAACCTGACCATGACTACCCCCACCAGTTTCCGGCCCGCAGTGCCCGCCGCGGGTTCCGGATCAGCCCGCGGCGCCCGTCTTGTGGCGACCCTAGACCTTTGCCCGACGAAGGCGAAGTCCAGGGTGCGCCTACTACCCCTGGCGACCATCCAGGAGCCCGGCGACCAGTCCGGCGATTCGGCTTCGCTCCGAGCGGCGGAGGGTGACGTGACCGAAGAGTGGATCGCCCTTGAGGTGTTGGACCACGGTGGCGATGCCATCGTGGCGGCCGACCCGGAGATTGTCGCGCTGCGCGACGTCGTGGGTCAGCACGACCTTGGAGTTCTCGCCGAGCCGTGTCAGCGCAGTGAGCAGAACGTTACGTTCCAAGTTCTGCGCCTCGTCGATGATGACGAAGGTGTCGTTGAGCGAGCGGCCCCGGATGTGCGTCAGCGGCAACACCTCCAACAGTCGACGGCCAAGGACGTGGTTCACCACCTCCGGTCCGGCGACGGCCGCCAAGGCGTCGTTCACCGCGGCGCCCCACGGTGACATCTTCTCGACCTCCGTCCCGGGCAAGTAGCCCAAGTCTTGGCCGCCGACCGCGAAGAGGGGCCGGAACACAACGGCCCGCTGTTGGGTCCGTTGTTCCAGCACAGCGTCCAACGCCGCGGCGATGGCCAGGACACTCTTGCCCGTCCCGGCTCGGCCACCCAAGCTGACGATGCCCACACTGGGATCGCTCAGCAGATCCATGGCCAAGCGCTGTTGGCTGGATCGGGGATGCACCCCGAAGTGTCCGTTGTCCTGGCGGACCAGGTGGACCAGTTTGTCCTCGCGCACTCGTCCCAGCGCTGACTGAGAACCATTGACCAGGATGACGCCGCAATTGCAGGGCAAGTCCCTCGTCTCCTCGAAGTCCACCACGCCGTTGGCATAGAGCGCTCCGATGACCTCTGGCGACGCGTCCATTTCCCGATACCCCGTCCAGTGGTCGTTGACCAGGTCGGCGTCGCGGAACTCCCGCGCTTCCACGCCGATGACTCCCGCCTTCAGCCGGAGCGGCAGGTCCTTGGACACGAGCACCACGGTCGTGCCCTCTCGCTGAAGGTGGTGGGCGACCGACAGAATCCGATGATCGGCGTTGTCGACCCGAAAGCCTTCGGGGAGCTGAGTGGTGTCCCAGTGGTTGAGCTCGACCCGTACCGTGCCACCCTCGTCGGTCACGGGCAGCCGGTCGAGCAGCGTTCCGTGCTTCACCCGCAGCTCCTCCAACGCCCGCAGCGTCTGCCGCGCTGCCCAACCCAGCTCCGGGTGGTGGCGCTTGGCCTCCAATTCGCTCAGCACCACGAGGGGAAGAACCACATCGTGTTCCCCGAACCGGTGGAGTGCTGTCGGATCGCTCAGCAACACCGAGGTGTCGAGGACGTACGTGCGCGCATGGATCATTCGGTGGCTCCGGTTGGTTGGGTCAGTCGAATACGTGCCTTCGGCCATCATCGGTGGTCGGAGCAACCCGGCGGTTACATCCGGATGTCCAACAGACGAAGAGCCGGCGACCGAGCGGGTCACTCCACCGTTCGTACAGCTCCATGTTCGAATGACTTCATCTGGGGCACAGCTCCAGGTCACCTGGGCGTCGTCTCGATTGGAGACAGTGGAGCCGATGCAGCCGCTGGTGTACCCCCAGACGACGTTGGAGCTCGGCAGATCCGCCCCGCCGAGCGCTTCGCCGGTGATCCACACATCGACAACTCGCATGGTGTTCGTCGGTGGACTTCACCGATCAGGCACCTCAGCCCTCACTCAGCGTCCTGGCAAGCCACCCGGCCATGACCACGCTTATCGGGACAGGAGTCACGGAGAACGAGGGCCACTACCTCCACGATGTGTTCCCATCGGCGATCGATCAGGGCGGCCCGGGGAAGTTCGCCTTCAACCCGCAAAGCCATCTCACCGAGCGCAACCTCCGTTCCCTACGAGGTGATGACGAGCGCCAACGGATCGATCACGCCTGGCTCCCCTACTGGGGCGACCCCAGCGCCCCGCTCCGTGTCGAGAAGTCTCCGCAGAACCTGCTGCAGGCCCGCTACCTCCAAGCCCTGTACCCGGACGCGTCGTTCGTGTTCATCCTCCGCCACCCCGCCGCGGTCGCCCTCGCCACCAGGAAGTGGACCCGGCCAGGTCCACGTGGCATCCGCCGACTCCTCCCCCGCGCCCGGCCCATGACGTTGATCCGACACTGGATTTGGGCTCACCACCTGCTCGAACAGGATCTACACCGACTCGGCCATGCGACGGTCATTCGGTATGAAGACCTCGTCACGCGCCCGCAACTGGTGCTCACCGAACTCGCCGGCTTCCTCGGTGTGCCCGCTTCGTTCGAGAACTCGCTGGTGCCCAACGCCGCACGGACCTACGACGGCGACTGGCAGAACATCGTGTCCCGGCGCCGGCGTGCCGGTGGGTCGCAAGCCGAACGGCAGTGGGCGATTGCTGCCATCGGCCGGTGGGGCTACGGCTGGACCGACACGCTCCTCTAGGGAGGCTCGCCGAGGCTCCGATCGCGCCAGATGACGTCGAGCTCCTCGAGGACCTGGATTGCGAGCGCCTCATAATCGGCCGCAAGGTTGGCCGCCGACTGCGAGCCAGGGTGAGCGTCCGCGTACTCCTGTGCGATACGTCCAGAGGCACGCATCTCGAAGGCGGCCCGCTCGGATCGCCGAATGGCGGACAAGATACGAGGGTGCCCGCCGTCGAAGCCGATACGGATGGATCGAGCCACCTCTGCCGGCAATGCGGTGGCGCGCCTCGACACGTCGAAGATCGTGACTCCGAGCAACTCTGCGCCGCTGCTCGACGGCCGAACCTCCCGGAACCGCTCTCCGATCATCTCCAGGCCGTGAAGCGACGCGTGGTCCGCCCTTACCGGAACGATCAAGAGGTCGGCCGCGAGCAACGCCGCGTCGATCAGCGGGCCGAGCGCCGGAGGGCAGTCGACGAAGACCACGTCGTAGCGTCCGGCCACCTCGGTGAGCGCATCGAGGAGAGGATTTGCGCTGCGTGGGATCAGCATGCCGACGGAGCGAGCCAATCGAGGACCACCGCACCAGACATCGAGGCCGGGGCGGATGTCGTGCAGGGTCATTGGCGGAGCTGTACCACGAAGCACCTCGAAGAGCTGTCGACCGTTGTCTGTCCGATCGAGATAGCCGAGGTCATGGGCGAGGTTTCCCTGCGGATCGAGATCGACTGCGAGCACCCGCTTGCCTGCACGCGCCATCCAGCCGGCGAGATTGGCCACGAGGCTTGTCTTCCCGACGCCACCCTTCGCGTTGACGACGGCAACGGTGACCGAAGGGATCATCGAGCGCTCGGCGCGGACCTTCATCTCGCGCATCTCGCAACGGGGGAAGAGCGATGACGCATAGTCCTTGTCTATCCGGCAAATGTCGGCGGAGACGGCCAGGCGGATCGACCCAATCTGTTCGAACACCCCCAAGCCCCGGGCCGGACCGTTGCCAAGCAGGGCCCAAGGGCTCTAGTCGATGACGAACGCAGCACAGAGAGTTGGCCGCATGGGACGTACACCGGCGGCCTACCAGCAAGGACTACACCGATGAATGCCACCGACACCAAGCCACCACGACTGACGCCGCGCTGGATCATGCGCGCCTTCTGGTTCACGCACCGACGCGTGTATCGACTCACCCGCGGGCGATTCGGTCTCTGGCGACCCGGGCGCAGAGGCTGGGGCGCGCTGCGCATCACGACCACTGGCCGCCGCAGCGGTCACGATCACAGTGTCATGGTCGGCTACTTCGAAGACGGCCCCAACCTCGTCACGCTCGCCATGAACGGCTGGGGTAGAGGCGAGCCCGCATGGTGGCTCAACCTTCAAGCCAACGCTGACGCCCACGTCGAGCACCCCGACGGGCCACGCGAGGTCACCGCCCGAGCCGCCCACGGCGACGAACGCGACCGTCTCTGGGCCCGCTGGCGCGAGATCGACCAGGGCCTCGACACCTTTGCAGCCCAACGAGGGAGTGAAACCGCTGTGGTCGTCCTCGAACCACGGGATCGAAACCGATGACACAGGGCTCGGAGCTGCAGGGACAGGCGCCAGTCGAGATGGCGAGCGCGGTGGTAGTGAACGATCTGCGGAAGCGCTACGGCGACACGATGGCCGTCGATGGCGTTTCGTTCGAGGTGAAACCCGGGGAGATCTTCGGAATCATCGGGACGAACGGCTCGGGCAAGACCACCACCGTGGAGTGCGTCCAGGCTCTCCGCCGAGCAGATTCCGGATCCGTGCGGGTCTTCGGTATCGATCCCCAAGCGGATGGGGGCCGGCTTCGCAGCATGGTCGGCAGCCAGCTCCAGGAATCGGAGCTCCCGGACAGGTTGCGGGTATGGGAGGCATTGGACTTGTTCGCCGCCATCTCGCCGGCGTCAGCCGATTGGCGTGAACTGCTCGCCGACTGGGGTCTGGCTGACAAGCGGGACACGGCCTTCGCCAAATTGTCGGGGGGACAGCGTCAGCGGCTACTCGTCGCTCTCGCGCTTGTCAACCGTCCCCGACTGGTCTTCCTCGACGAGATGACCACCGGCCTCGATCCGGCGGCTCGGCGTGTCGCATGGGACTTGATCGATCAGATCCGCGCACGCGGAACCACCGTTGTGCTGGTCACCCACTTCATGGATGAGGCCGAACGACTCTGCGATCGCCTGGCCGTGTTCAGGGCGGGTCGGATCATTGTCGAAGGCTCGCCTTCGGAGCTGATCGCCGCCCATGCTGGTGAGCCGACCGTTCACTTCACGACCGACGCAGCTGACCTGTCCTGGCTTGCGACGGTCACGGGAGTACGAAGCGTTGACCGGGCAGGCCCGCGAGTCACCGTGCACGGAACCGGGCCGCTGCTCGCCCACACCGCCGCGGCACTGGTCGAGCACGGCATCGCTCCCGCCGATCTTCGGGTGGAGCGCCGGTCATTGGAGGACGCGTTCTTGGCTCTGACCACCGAACCAGCGGAAGTGTCGCCATGAACGCGCTGCGTAAGCTCACCTGGGTCGAGCTCAAGCTGTTCACCCGAGACCCGCTCAGTCTCGTGTTCACGTTGGCGTTGCCGTTCTTCTTCCTGATCGTGCTCAACGGCGTGTTCGGCAACGAGGTCGCCGTCGACCCCGAAGAGGATGTCTGGCGGGGCGTTGGCCCCTCGGAGTACTACGTGCCCGCCTACCTCGGTTTGGTCATGGCAGCGACGGGCGTGCTGAGCATGCCCGTACGACTCGCCACCTACCGGGAGCGAGGTGTCCTGCGACGCTTCCGCGCATCGGGAATGCCGCTCTGGGTCATCCTCGGCTCCCAGATCGCAATCGCGCTGGTGACCGCCATCGTGGGTGCAGTGTCGATCACCGTTGCGAGCACCTTGATCTACGGGACCGAGCTACTCCCGGCCGACGGCCTGAGCTTCATCCCTGCATTCGGGTTGGCGACCCTTGCGTTCGCAGCGGTGGGTGTCCTGCTGGGATCGGTCCTGCCCACTTCGAGATCGGCGCAGGGCGCGGGCCTCATGCTCTTCTTCGTGATGTTCCTCCTCTCTGGCTCCGGGCCGCCTCGCGACGTTCTCACCGGCCCCATGCGCGGCCTCGGGAACACGCTTCCCCTGACTTGGGTGATCATCCTGCTCCAAGACCCCTGGCTCGGATTCGGCTGGGCCGGCGCGGCTTCGTTGTCGGTCGTTGGTGTCCTGGTCGGCTCGGTGGTGCTCTCCTTCCACTTCTTCCGCTGGGACTGACGATCAGCCAGCCAGTGCCGAACCGAAGCTGCAGACCGGTCGACTAGAGTCCGTCGAGTGGTTTGGCAAGCGCGTCGTCAGGGTTCGAAGGCCCCTGACCGTGGCTGGACCGAACTCGCCAAACAGACCCTTCTGGTCGCCTGCGCTGTCGCCCTCTACTTCCAGGTGCGCGGTCTGACGGAGGGAGCCGCATCGACCGCCATCGCCAACGGCCACGACATCCTCGACTTCGAACAGGCGATCGGTATTGCGATCGAGCGTTCGCTGCAGGCTCGCGTCGTCGACTCGCAGCTGCTCACGACCCTCGCCAACTGGATCTACATTTGGCTGCACTGGCCGGTGATCATCGCGACCCTGGTGTGGCTGCATGAACGCCACCGGCCGCGCTACCTGGTGATTCGCAACGCCATGTTCGTTTCGGGCGCAGTTGGCCTCGTCATTTTCGTGCTCTATCCCGTCGCTCCGCCTCGGTTGCTCGATGCGGGCTTCATCGACACGGTGACCGACTTGTCGACGTCCTACCGAGTGCTGCAGCCGCCCAGTCTGGTCAACAAGTACGCGGCGATGCCGAGTCTCCATGTCGGTTGGAATCTCTTGGTCGGCATCACGTTGTGGCGGGCATCGAGGCGTTGGTCGATCCGGGCTGTCGCGATTGCCGGTCCGACCCTGATGTCAGTCTCCGTGGTCGCGACCGCGAACCATTACCTCATCGACGGCATCGTGGGCTCCGTGGTGGCGCTCCTCGGCCTCCTTGTCGCCGAGCATCTCACCCAGTCCAGCCCGATCGACGAGGTGGGACGAGCGACAGGTCGTCGAGGATGACGCCATCCACTTGTCGGCCACGCAGCCAGTCGATCGTGTCGGCGTCCTCGACGCCCCACGTGAACACCAGACCGCGGGACCGGAGCTGCTCGATCACCCGGTCATCGAGCAGCCGTCGGTGCACGACGGCACCGTCGACCTTCGAGCGGGTAGGCAGCCGGAGTAACAGGAACATCTCGAATCGATTGCCCGCCGATCGCAGAGTACGTACCCGAGGTACGCCGGTGAGCCGTCCCAAGAGCCACCAGCACTTGGATGACACCGTGATCGCGGGCCGCTGGCCGACCACTTCCAACGCAAGGTCTGCCAACTGACGCCTGGGGCCCTTCAGGTCGAGCCACAGATGGGTGTCGGGAGCGGCAGCTTCCACGATCAGGGCGAGGTGGGGGACGTCGGTGCCCCTCGGCAACAGATACCAACGCTCCCAGAGGCGTCTCGTGGGCCACAGCCGCTTGGCGTGACGGACTTCGATCCGTCGATGCCGATCCAGGTGGACGTCGACCTCGACGAGATCAACTCGATCCTGCGCCTCGATGAGCGCCACCACCGCATTGCCTGCTCGGTCCGCGACGACTTCCATCGGCTTCAGACTGCGACCGGCGTCAACTTCGAACTGAACTCGAGCTGCACCCCGCTACGGCGGAGACGGAAGCGGAACCAGATTGCACCGATGGCCAGGGTTGCCGCGGTGAATGACGGGCCCATGAACGACTTGATTACGACGAAGGTCGTCACCGACTGGGTGAGCAGGAGCCAGAGCGTCACGGCAGCGTTGACGAGACTGGTCACGGCCCAGAGCCGCGACAGCCGATCGAAGAACAGCATCAGCAGAGGATGGCTTGCGGTGTCGGGCTCGAAGGGGCAGAAGTCGTGCGCGAGGCGTTCGGCCAACGGTTGACCGCGCTGAACCGAAATTGCGAACGCAATCCCAACCAGCGCAGTGCTGACGGTGGGCTGCAGGAAGTACACCGTCAGGCTGCCCGTCGCCAGGGCAACGATGGTCTTGGCGATCAGTCCGACAGTACTTACGAGGACCAGACCAGGCACCCGCCGGCGCGTCGCCACCCGCTGTGCGATGACGGCAAGTGACCAACCGAGCGCAGCGATCAGAGCAGCTGCCGTGCCCGCCCAGCGCAGGAACCCCAGGAACAACACCACCGGGATGATCTTGCCCACCACGAAACTCGGGAGCGCATGCCGGACGATCGCCCAGGGCCCCGGAACCACGAGCTTGCTCTGCAATACGCACCATCCAAACCAACGACGTCCCGGCAAAGGCTAACGACCGAGGACGCAACCGCCTCCACCAATGACGAGCCGAGCTCGGGCGGTCGCTAGCGGGCCCGCGCAAAAGGCCTTGTCCCCGGCGCCCGTCAGGATGGCAACCCAGGCGTCATCGTTCTGGGCGAAGTCCTGCCGGACGGAGTCCAGGCACGGGTCAATTAGGGTGAGGCGGTGATGGACCGCGAGATCAAGTCCCGTCTGGGCCAGATGACCAAGGGCGTCGAAGTGGTTTCGGCCCGCCATCACGGCCTGACCCGGGCGTACACCTCTCACTGGGTCACGCAGGTGAGCTTCGAGGAGCCGATCGTCATGGCGTCGATCTCGCCCAAGCACGACACCTACCCCCTCCTCCGCGGCTCCGGTCGGTTCGCGGTCTCCGTCCTGAGCGCCGACCAAGTTGCCGAAGGGCAGTACTTCTCGTACCCGGGCCGCAAGTTCCGATACATCGCCGACGAGTACCTCGTCGAGGTCGACAGCGCGCACCCCGACGGTCCGATCGATGTCGTGGCCAACTGCATTGCCTGGCTGCGCTGCGATGTGTTCGCGGTCGAGGAGACCATCGGTGGCCGAGCGTTGGACCACCATCTGGTCTTCGCCCGCGTCGTGTCGACCGGCGACTTCGGGCGGCTCAAGGAACCGACGCTCCTGTATTCGTCGCGGCTCGGATGGCGCCGTTGCGGTGATGCCGCCCGGGAGAAGGGTGTGTCGATCCGTGACGCGCTGTTGGCCCGGCTGGGAACGGTCGGCGAAGACGACGCGGTCTGACGCCGACCGAACGGCACGCCTCCGGCGGCCTACCTAGTTGACGAACGGCTTGAGGAACACTTCGAGGTCCGCGGAGGGTTCGTCGTAGTTCATCACCGGATCGGGATCACCTTCGGTGTAGGAGGAGAACATGGGACACCCGGAAGCAGGCACCTCGAACGTCTCCTGGGCGACGACCTCGGCCGTGGTTGCCTCACGGAGGGTCACCTCCCAGGTGGTGTCGTGGGTCTGGACCGACCACTCGATGCCCGAGTCGGTGTCCTCGTACCCCTCGCACAGCTCTACCGCCTCTGCCGCCACTCGGGCGAGGCATGCGACCAACTGTGTGTCCTCGTAGGTTTCGAACGCCGTCGTCCAGCCGTCGGGAAGCTGGGCCACGCTGAAGGAGTACTCGGGGTCCTCGCCGGACAACACGACCAGGGGGCTCAGTTCGCTCTCCTGGTCGAAGGCGGTCGCCTTGACCTGTCCGGTGCCCCGGCACACCGGGGCGAACTCCGACTCGGAGAAGATCGGTGTGTCGTCCTCTTCGATCACCGGAGCGTCGCCCTCGGCCGCGGTGGACGCCGCGCCGGCGTCGCTCGGGACCGTGGTCTCCGCGGACGCTTGGGTGTCGGAGGTCTCGTCGTCGCCGGAGCTCGAGCCGCAAGCCCCCAGGAACAGCACCGCAACGAGGCTCGGGGCCACGGCGCCCCGCATGACACGACGGAATGAGTTGATGGTCATGATTCTCTCCGGAATTCGTTGGCTGCCGATGAGCACTCCCTCCATCGGCAGCTCCGCCCGGAATTCGAGGTTCCTCGGGTCAGAGCCCGGGGATCGAGCTGAAGTCCGGTTGACGTTTCTCGAGGAAGGCGGCGACCGCTTCCTGGTTCGCCGGTGCCCCGATGAGTTCGACGAACGCCGCCATCTCGCGTTCGTGGGCCGCCACCGCCTGATCTCTCCGGCCGGACTCGAGCATCAGTCGCTTGGTGGCAACCAGCGAAGGAATGGGATTGGCAGCCAGTTCCTCGGCGACGGCCATGGTCTCGACGTCCAGGGCATCGGGTTCGCACAACCGCCAGACGAAGCCCATGTCCAGGCACTCTTGTGCGGTGAACCAGCGGCCCGACATCAGGATGTACGCCGCATCCTGCCAACCGACCCGACTGGCGAAGGTGTAGCTGGATCCGGCTTCGGGAGCGACTCCGAGCTGAGGGAACGGCGTGCGAAGACGTGCAGTAGACGCCATGAGCACCAGATCGCAATGGGCGAGAATGGTCATGCCGATGCCGACGCCGAGCCCGTTGACCGCCCCGATCAAGGGCTTGGTGAATCCAGCGACCGTCTCGAGCATCGACGGGAACTGATGAGGCTCGCCATCGGGTTCGGTGGTCGTCAGCATCTCGGACAGGTCCTGCCCGGCCGAGAACGCCTTCCCGCTCCCCGTGAGGATGACCACCGCCACCTGGTCGTCGGTCTCAGCGGAGGCCAGCCCGTCGCGGATCGCTGAGAAGACCTGGTTGTTCATGGCGTTCAGCGCGTCGGGGCGATGGATCCGAAGGACGCGAACTCGACCGTGTTGCTCAATCTGGAGAACCATCGGAAGAGTTTGACACGCTGGCCGGGTCAGAACAGGCGCTCGCCGATCTCGTGCACGAGATCGGCTCGACCCACGAGCAACGGGTCGAGCGGCCCCACCCGCCCCGTGTCCTTGCCCTCGTAGGGGATCGAATGCAGGACATAGCGCAGAGTGTTCAGTCGGGCCCGCTTCTTGCAGTCGGACTTGATCACCGTCCACGGAGCCTCGGACGTGTCGGTGTGGAGGAACATGGCCTCCTTGGCCAAGGTGTACTCCTCCCACTTGTCGAGCGATGCCAGATCGATGGGCGACAACTTCCACTGCTTGAGTGGGTGTCGCTGCCGCTCGGTGAAACGCCTCCGCTGCTCGGCTTGGCTGACGGAGAACCAGAACTTGAGCAGATGCACGCCGCTTCGGGTCAGGGCCCGCTCGAAGTCCGGGGCCTGACGAAGGAACTCCTCGTACTCGTCGGTGCTACAGAACCCCATGACCCGCTCGACACCGGCACGGTTGTACCAGGAGCGGTCGAAGAAGACGATTTCGCCCGCGGTGGGAAGGTGGGAGACGTACCGCTGGAAGTACCACTGGCCCCGCTCGACCTCGGTGGGCTTCTCGAGGGCCACCACTCGCGCTCCCCGAGGGTTGAGGTGCTCCATGAACCGCTTGATGGTGCCGCCCTTACCTGCGGCATCCCGACCTTCGAAGAGGATGACGACCCGAGCGCCGGTGTCCTTGACCCAGGCCTGCAACTTCAGCAACTCCACCTGGAGCAGGTACTTCTCCCGCTCGTACGCCTTTCGCGACATGAGGTCCCGGTACGGGTACCCGCCGTCACGCCAATCGGGCGACAGCTGGTCATCGTCCTGCTCCGGCAGATCGGCGAACTCCAGCCCGTCGTGCCCACTCAGCTTGCGGGCCAGGGCCGAGCGGTCGTCTTGGGACGACCCCTTGAGGATGGCGTTGATCCAGAGGACGACCTCTTCGAGCTCATCGCTGGGAGCGGTGGCCAAGATGTCCCGCACGGCGTTCAACCTTGCGTTGATTGCGCTCTCGGTCGCCTGCTCGACCTCGTAGCGCTCGATACCTCCGTTGGTGAGGTCGGGGGAACGATCACCGTCAGACGTCGGTCTCGGTGCGTTCAGGTTCGCCGTCTGCTCGCTCGCCGTCTCCGATGTCATCGTCTCACGGTAGAGGGATGCCCGAGCTCGGACCAGAGTCGCTGGTCCCATCGCGCTCCCAAGCCGCCCGGCTCACCGCTTCTTCGACGTCGACGAACGACCCAAGACGCACTCGAGGTAGCGGCGCAGGTGGTCGATGGCTTCGAGCGCGACGGCAGGGTCGTTGGCCGCCTTGGACACAACGAACGCACCCTGGAGAACCGTCTGTGTATGGAGGGCGAGGCTCGTGGCGCTGATGCCTTTTCCCTTCCTTCCCCTTGGCACGCCGGCGTTGGCGAGCGCTGCCTCGAAGTCGGCTACGAGGGTCTGGGCGTGACCGAACATGCTGGCTGCGCACGCGTCGCGTACGGGCGGGCTTGTCTCGAACGCCTCTTGGGCCATGGTGCCGACGAGGCACGAGTAGTCGGCAGGCGCGCCCGAAATCCGAGATGACCGGAAGTCGAGGTAGGCGAAGATGCGCTCGGCCGGATCGTCGAGGTCGTGATAGGGCGCCTCTGCGAACAGGGCTCCGGTGGTCGCCGACCAGTGATCGGCGGCGGCGACCGCCAAGTCTTCCTTCGAAGCGAAGTGGTGGAAGAACGCCCCCTTCGTCACCCCGGCCGCGGAACAGAGCGAATCGATGCTCGTAGCGTGCAACCCCCGGGTCCTGATCGCGGTGACCGCCGCTTCGAGGAGCGCGCCTTTGGCCTCGCCATGCCGGGACCGGGTCGATGCAGCGCTCGCCATCAGGCCCGGTCCGCTGCTGCACGCATGGCCGCGACGTCGAGCTTGCGCATCTGCAGCATGGCCTGCATGGCTCGGCCGGACCGTTCAGGGTCGGCGTCGCCGAGGATCTCGCCAAGCTCGTTTGGGACGACCTGCCACGACAGGCCGAAGCGATCCTTGAGCCAGCCGCACATGCTTTCCTCGCCGCCCTCGGTGAGGGCCGCCCAGTAATGGTCGACCTCGGCCTGACCGTCGCACGGGATGGCGAGGGACACGGCCTCGTTGAAACTGAAGTGCGGACCGCCGTTCAGGGCCTGGTACGGGCGGCCCATGAGGGTGAATGACACCATCAGCGGCGATCCGTCGGGGCCGGGGGCGACCCCGTCGATGCGGGAGTCGGGAAAGAGCGAAACGTAGAACTCGGCGGCGTCGAGGCCGTTGCCGTCGAACCAGAGGCAGGGGGTGATCGTGGACATGGTAGAAAACATACCAACTGGTCGGTATTTGACGACGTTGTCGCGTCGACAAGGCTGCGTTATGGCCCCGGCCGACGGGCTGAGAGTACGATCGGACCATGGCAGGAATGATCGTCACACCGCTCGAAGGCAAGACGTTCGGGGCCACGGTTACCGGCCTCGATCTCCGCACGCTCGACGACGCCGAGTTCGCCGAGCTTCACGCTGCGTTCTTGAAACACGGCCTGCTCGTCTTCCCCGGCCAGCATCTCGACGAACAGGCGAGCGCAGACTTCGGTCGCCGCTTCGGCGAGCTGGAGTTCGGCGGCCAAGCGCTGGCCAACGTTCGCAAGCTGCCTGACGGCACGTACAGCGCGGTGCTCGACATCGACAGTCAGCTGATGCGCACCAACATCGGCAACGAGGGCTGGCACACCGATTCGACCTACAAGCCAATCGCCAGCAAGTGCGCCATGCTGTCCGCGGTCATCGTGCCCGACGAAGGGGGCCAGACCGAGTTCGCGGACACGAGGGCGGCGTACGCCGCCCTGGACGACGAGACCAAGGCCCGCATCGCCGACCTGAGCGCCTATCACTCGACCAACTTCTCCCAGGCGAATGACCTCGGCGACTTCCCCGCATCAAACGGCGAAGGGGTCTACGGAACCGTGTACCACGGCGAGGCGTATCTGCGACCACTGGTGAAGGTGCATCCCGAAACCGGCATTCCCAACATCTTCGTTGGTCGCCACGCCTTCGGAATCCCCGGATTGGCTCGGGAAGAGAGCCGGGAGCTGGTGCGCTCGCTGGTCGAGTTCGTGGTGTCCGACGAGCATCGGGTGTACCGCCAGCAGTGGCAGCCCGGCGACACCGTCATCTGGGACAACCGCTTCGTGCTGCACCGAGCGTGCGAATACGACTACAGCAAGCCCCGCTACCTCATCGGCACTCGCGTCGCCGGCGACGCTGCTTCCGAGCTCGCCTACCTACCCGACGATCCACGGGCCGAGGCCGGACGTCAGGTCCTGGCCAAGGAACTCGAGATTCTCCGGGTCGAGGCCGGCGACCGCCGCTACGGCGCCACCACTGCCGCCCGCTGACCTCCTCGCCTCAGAGCCCGAAGGGGTACGTGTCCGGTGATCCGGGCACCTGGTGGGCGGCGAGAGGGTGGATCGCCGTCGTCGCGTCGATCCAGATGTACTCGTCGAACTGGGTGGGGAGCGACGCCTGGAAATAGTGGCTCTGCAGCTCGGTCTCGGGCCGGTAGATCACGCCGATCGCCCGTTCGAGACGGGGCGCTGCTAGCTCGTCGCGGAGCTCGACCCGCCGGGGTTCTCTGAGGTGCAGGACGAACGCTTCGATACCGGTGTCGTGGAAGACGCGTTCGTAGCTCTGCGAAAGCGATGGACGGACGCTCTTGACGTGCATCGGGCCACCCCAATCGCTCGCGGCGGCGACCGTCCCGTGGTCAGTGCCAAAGCCGACGAGGAACGCGTCGCCGCCGTACTCCCGTCGGCAGAGCATGCCGACGTTGTGCTCGCCCCGCGCTCCCATCTCGGTTGCCGACGCGTCACCGATATGGGAGTTGTGCTCCCAGACCACGATCTTGGCGCCGGGCCCGCGTGCGGAACGCAGGACCTGCAGCGTCTCGAACATGTGCTGGTCGCGGAGGTTCCACGACTCCCGCGATCCCGTGTACATCACGCGGTAGTAACGCTCGGCGTTGGCCACGATCACGGCGTTCTGCGCAGCATCGAGATAGTCGTCACCGGAACCCGTCGAGTAGTCGAGGCGGCGGCGCAACAGGTCGGAAAGGGTGGCGATGACGCCGTCCTCACAACCGGCGAACCGACCGCTCACGACTGCTCGCCCGTACTCGGCGGCATCGTGCTGCCACGGCGTGAGACAGGCGTACCGAGATCGGGCGATCCTTGCTGCCCCAGGATCGACTCGGTCGAGGTACGTGATCACTTCGTCCCGGGAGGTGTACATGCTGTAGAGGTCGAGGCCGTGGAAGCTGACCATGGCGCGCGGTTCTCCGACCGAGGTGTTGTGGTCGCGCAACCAGGCCACGAACTCCGACACCTCCCGGTTGCGCCACATCCACGTCGGGAACCTCGAGAACGGCTCGAACTCGGCGCCGCTCGGCGGACGAGCCCGAACGAACCGGTCGATGCGCTCGGCGTCGGGCCAATCGGCCTCGACGGCGACTGCGGTGAAGCCATGGTGGGTGATGAGGGCCCGGGTGATGCGGTCTCGCATTCGGTAGAACTCGGAGGTCCCGTGGGTCGCCTCGCCGAGCAGGACAACCGAGCTGTCCCCGATGCGTTCGAGCAGTGGCCCCAGGTCGGCGTGTTCGATGGAGTCGAACGGCTCGGCCGACTCCCGAACCAGTTCGGGCAACCCATGCACTCCCGTCCGGCTGGGTGGGTTCACCACCGAGGATGATCGGTTCTGCGCCGGCTGAGCTGTCGAGACTGCATCCCAGCCCTGCTCCCCGACCAGCGGGACGAATCGCACTGCTCCGAGGTCCTCCTCGATCGGTTCACCATCGACGCGACGAACCCGCAGGAGTTCCTGGCCGCGGGTCTCGGGTCCAACCGGAATGATGAGACGGCCACCTTCGGCCAGTTGCTCCCACAGGGCGGCGGGCACGGCCGGTCCCCCGGCAGTGACGACGATGGCGTCGAACGGCGCCTCCTCGGGCCACCCGAGCGTGCCATCGCCGACGACCACGTGGACGTTGTCGTAGCCGAGCGAGCGAAGTCGGCGGCGCGCCTCGTCGGCCAGGACCATGTGCCGCTCGATCGTCCAGACCTGCGTCGCAATCCGACTCAACACGGCCGCCCCGTAGCCCGAGCCGGTGCCGATCTCGAGGACACGGTCGTCGGGACCGATCTGCGCGGCGGCTGCCATCACGGCCACGATGTACGGCTGTGAAATCGTCTGTCCGGTCCCGATCGGCAACGGCGTGTCCTCGTACGCGAACTCGGCGAGTTGCTCGCCGACGAACAGTTCCCTGGGCACCTCGGCCATGGCCGCAAGCACCCGGGGGTCGGAGACGCCACGGGAGGCGATGTGTTCGGCAACCATCCGAGCGCGAGACGCTGCGTGGTGTTCAGAAGTCGCCACGGCGACCTGCCCCGTCCGAGTCGAGCTGTCCAAAGGAGCACGTCGAACCCCGCAAGGTCGGGGCTTCCTGAGTCGTGTCCCTTCATCTCCTGTTTCCCTCCGGTCAGTTCTGTGTTCGATCTATGCTCACGCTTGCTGTGTTCACACCCGAGTCCTCGGACGCGCTGGCCGGTGGCCGAACCGCACGACCCATTCGTTGCACTTGACGATTCCGCAGCACAGAGGCGAAAGTCCTCGACTGCGCAGTAGCTCGCCCGCTCGCCCCAAGTTCGGAGACCGGGATCCGGGTGCCGGCGACGCGGCTCATGCCCCCAGCGACGCTCACACAGGCACGGGCGCAGCGCTCGCCTCGGACACCCTGCGCTATCATCACCCATCGACGGCGCAGTTGGGAAGATCGGCTCTTCACACTGCGATTGGCGTACGTCACCATGGGTCTTACCTCGGTGGCGACGCACAGGTGCGACTGCCCGCCTCGAAAGCGGGGCAGAAGGCGGACATGGTGGCGATGGACACAAGCACAATCGATGCAAGAAGCACAAATCCCGCGAAAGGGATCGTGCGCGTACCCGCCGAGAGTCGAGACCCGAGAACCGTCGGGCACGCCCCCCAGGCCTGTCGCCCGGCGGTCGAACCGCTGATCTGAGCCTCTGGATCATGTTACTGGCCGACATGGTCGCCCTCATCGGCACCATCGCACTCTTCGGCACGATCACCTTGAACTCCGGCGTGCTCGTCGGGGCCACCGTCGCCCTGTTCGCCGCTGCCGGTCTCTACCGCATCAAACTCAGCCCCTCGGCGCTTGATGACGCCCCGGCGATCGCCGCTTGGCTCTTGATCATCTCGGCACTGGCAGCGGCGTTTCGTCACTGGCTGGGCGACGACGTGATCGTTCCGACCGACCGCCTCCGTCTCCTTGGCCTGATGATCCTCGCGGTCATCCTCGGCCGAGTCGTGGCCTATGCCGTCATCGTCAGGCTTCGACGCCGCGGCCGGATCCGTCGGACTGCGTTGATCGTGGGTGCAGGGGACGTCGGCTCGACCGTCGCCCGCGTCCTGGTCGAGTCACCGACCTGTGGCCTGCAGCCCATCGGTTTCGTCGACTCCGACCCCCTCTGGGCCGACGAATCCTGTCTTCCCACCACGAGCGGCGGACCGCTCGAGCAGGTGCTCGCCGAGAGCGCCGCGGACGCGATCATTATCTCGTTCGGCACGATCCCCGATCGTCGGCTCGTCGAGATGCTCCGTCACGGACTGCCCAGCGACATTCAAATCTACGTGGTGCCCCGCTTGTTCGAGCTCCAGGGTGCGCCGGCCGGCGACCTCGAGATGGTGCACGGCCTGCCGCTCGTACGGCTCCGCACCCCTCGTATCGGAGGTTGGACGTGGCGACTCAAACGCCTGATGGACATCGTGTTGTCCATGGTCTTGCTGACGCTGCTCGCTCCCCTCATGGCGCTGTGCGCACTGGCCGTTCGACTCGAATCCGGCCCCGGCGTACTGTTCCGACAGCAGAGAATCGGGTTCAACGGCCACCCCTTCACGATTCTGAAGTTCCGCAGTCTGCGACCGGCCTCGGACGAGGAGTCGAGCGTTCGTTGGAGCGTGGCCGGCGACGCCAGGGTCGGCAAGGCCGGTCGAGTGCTCCGCGCGACCTCGATGGACGAACTTCCCCAGCTTTGGAACGTGTTCCGTGGCGACATGAGCCTGGTCGGGCCCCGGCCCGAACGACCGCACTATGTCGACGAATTCACTCAACGGTACCCCACGTACTCCTTCCGCCACCGGGTCCCATCCGGGCTGACCGGCTTCGCCCAGGTGAACGGCCTTCGCGGCGACACCTCGATCCTCGATCGCGCCCGGTTCGACAACGCCTACATCGAGGGATGGTCACTCTGGCTGGACGTCAAGATCCTGCTGCGAACCGCGCTCAGCGTGGTGAAGCGCGCCGGGAGCTGAGCGGGAACACGGCCCGATCGGACCCGAGCCTTGTCCGTGTCGTACTGACCGGTCCGTGTCGTACTGACCGGTCAGCCAGCAGGCTCCGGCTCAGTCCGAGTGGGCGAGACGGTGCCAGTCATCATCGCTGAGCAGGACCTCCGGCGACTCGCAGGTCAGATCGATGACGTCGCCCCGCTCGGAGCGTTCGGTCAACAGCCGCTCGAGGCGACCACGATCGGCCAGAGCCTGGGCAAGCTGAGCCACGGCGTGATCGCGTTCGGCCTGCGCTCGCCCGAGGGCGATCACGGCACGGCCGAGCTCATCCCGGGTTGTGGCCAGCTCGGCTTGCAGCGCCTCGAACTTCTCGCCGATGCGCTCGATGATCGTGTCGAAGGTCTCGTTCATTCGTATTCAGTGAACCACAGGGTTCGTCATTGTGCCCTGGGCAGATCGACGCCTTTGGGCAGATCAGCGGGTATGGCGTGAGACCCGGCGATGGGATACTGACTTGATGAACCTGTACTCGGCCCGCTACCGGGCGTATCCCGTGGCCGGAGACCACCGTCGCTCGAACGAAGCCGCTCCGCCCCGGCGCGGACGGCAGCAATGAACGATCTGTCCGGATCGGAGTTCGGTCTCCATCTCCGGGAAATGAAGCGGCGGGGCAGGTGGATACTATCGGTCGCGGTGCTCGCCGGCTTGGCGATGGTTGCGTACCGGAGCTCGCAGCCGAAGGACTACGGCAACGCGGCGACAGTCCGAATATTCCTCACCCAGAACCAGAGTGACGACGGAACGGTGACCGAGTTCAACGCGAAGTCGTTGGCCGAGCGGGCGCTGGCGTCCGACGCGCTCGCCGCGGCCTCGAAACGAGCCAGGCTCGACATCGCCGCCACCGAGATGCGCGGGCGAATCGACATCGAACTCCGATCAACGCCCGGCTACTTGGGCGTGACCGCGCGGGGCTCGAGTCCCGACGAGGCCGCAGAACTCGCGAACGCCATGGCCCTTGTCCTGATCGATCTCACGGAGAACGATCCCTTCTCGGTCACGAATGGCCTGAAGGCCGAGGTGGTCGACCCCGCCGATCCCGGGTCCTCCACCGATCCGGGACCCTCCCGGGCGATCAGCGAAGGTCTCGTCGTTGGTCTCGCAGTGGCGATCGTTGCCGGCGAGAGCATCGTCGGACTTCGGATCCTGCGTGGGCGGTTCTCGCCCATCGACCCCTCCCGGGACCTGCAACGTCTGGTGGGCACTCCCGTGCTCGACTTACGCGACCCGGCACCGTCGAATGCCATCCTGCCCTTCTTCGTGGAACACCTGCGGGCGAGACCCGTATTGACCGTGGTCCAGGCCGGCCGGCCATCGGTCGACGCGGCGCGCCGTCTGGCCAAGGTGTCCGGCGATGTCCACGACCGGGTGCTCCTGGTCGACGGCGACGCCGGGCGGCCTACACTGCACAACGCCTTCGGCCACAGCGCAGGCCCCGGCGTCGCCGAGGTGGCGGAGGGTCGGCACACGCTGCGATCGGTCGTCCGCCCTGCGGGTGGCGACATGCGCGCCGCGGTTCTCACCGCCGGCCAGGCCCGGCCGGGCGGCTTGATCGGAACGGAGCTGATGCCAGCCATGCAGACAATGCTGCGGGGATCCGGCGCCGACCAGGTCGTCGTGTCGGTCACCCAGGCTTCGAGCATCGACGAGCTCCTCCTCGTCGCCCACGCCTTCCCCCACGCCGTCGTATTGGCCCTCGACCCGACTGAGATGGGCGTGACGGAAATACGCCGACTGGTCGACCAACTCCATGGCGTCGAGGCGACCGTGGTCGCCACAATCCTGATGCCGAAGGCGCACTCCGACGAGGCTGCGGCGTGACCCGGGTCGTCCTCGTACACGAGCGAATCACCGAGCTGGGCGGGTCCGAGAAGGTTGTCGACGAGCTGGCCCGGATCTGGCCCGATGCCGGCTCTTCGCACCGATCGCTGATCCGAAGGTCCCACAGTCGATGTTGCCGCCCTGCCGTTGACGGTCAGCCGGCTCCAGTCGCATGTATCGGGGAGGAAGCCGCTACGCCCATCTGTTGCCGTTGCTGCCGCTCGGCGATGGCCCGAGCCGATCTCACCGACGCCGACCTGGTGGTGGTGAGCCATCACGCCTTCGCCAATCGGGTTCGGCCCTCCGGTTGGCGTGCCCGTGTTGAGCTATGTCCATTCCCCGGCTCGTTGGCTCTGGGACCCCGCCATGCGGCGGCTCGAGATCGACAAAGGCCCTGGACGGGTCGCCCTCTCGGCCTTCGCCCGCACACAGTTGGGCGCCGATCGCCGGGCCGCCGCCCGGGTAACACAACTCGTCGCCAACTCCACGACCGTCGCCCGCCGCATCGCAACATGGTGGGGGTTCGAGTCCGAGATCATCCACCCTCCGGTCGACATCGACTTCTTCGTCGCCGGCTGAACCGGTCGAACGCGAAGACTTCTTCCTTCTGGCCGGGCGCCTGGTCCCCTACAAACGACCCCAGGTGGCGTCGCTGCAGCGACCGCGGCCGGCGTTCCCTTGGTCGTGGCCGGCCAAGGCCGGATGCTCGAATCTTGTCGGGCCGTCGCCGGGCCGACGTGCAGTTCGTCGGTGAGGTTTCCGACTTGGAGCTCCGCGACCTCTTCCGCCGGTGCCGCGGCCTGCTCTTCCCAGGGGTCGAGGACTTCGGAATGGTCCCCGTCGAAGCCCAGTCGTGTGGTGCTCCTGTCATCGGCGTCGACGAAGGGGGAATCCGCGACACCGTCATGCACGGAGTGACCGGTGAGCTGGTTGCGTTCGAAACCGATCCGGACCGTCAGGTACGTTCGCTGACCGCATCCCTGCGCAACTTCGACGACTCGATCTTCGACGACAAGATCATCCGCCGTCACGCCGAACAATTCAGCCTGGAGTGTTTCCGCCTCGCGATCGAGAACGCCGCCGCCAAACTGGTCGATCGACCGTGACCAAGCGCACGAGCACGCTGACCCGGGCCATGGAGGTCGACCTGATCAGCTCGCTCGACGAGGCGGTCGCCGTCGAGGAGGAGTGGGACGACCTGGCCCGGCGGAGCTCGACCCAGCCGTTCGGGCTGCCGGCTCTCGCCCTCCCGTGGTGGCGTCATCTCGGCAAGGGCAAACTTCGCCTCGTCACCGCGCGATCCACGACGGGCGAGCTTGTCGGCTTGGCTCCGTTTCACGAACGCCGGATCACCGGGTTCGGCGTCCTTCGCCCCCTAGGCCACGGGCTGGGCGCCATCGCCAGCCCCCTGTCCGCACCGGTGAAGGCCGACTTGCCCGGGCTGTTGATCGCTGCCGCCGTCGGCGACGGCGCGCATGCCGTGCATTGTTCCGACATGGCCGCCGGCGAGTCGGTGCTTCGGTCGGCCCGCCGAAACCCCGAGTTGGCCGTGCACGCGACGCTGCACGACGAGTGCCCGGTCATCGATCTCGCCGGCTTGGACAGTGCAGACGCCCTCTTGGCCGGTCCCTCGTTCGCCAAACTGCGCAAGCAGCTGAACCGGACCGACCGAGAACTCGCCGGTCGCTCGGTCGAGGTTCACGCGGCGACGGGTCGGGACGAGGTGCTGGCGGCGTTCGACCAGGTCGCCGCGTTGTTCGACCGAGCCGAGGAGGCACGGCCCCGTCTGCATCTGGGAAGAGGCGCCCACGGTGCCTTCTTCAGTGAGGCATTGGCCACGTTGGCCGACCGGGGCCAGGTCGCGGTTCTCGTGCTGCACATCGAGGGCGTCCCAGCAGCGTTCGACGTGCACGTGCTCAATGGTCGAACTGCATACGCAATCCTTGGGCGGATGGATCCCGATGCGTCGCCCTGGTCTCCCGGGCACCTCCTCCTTCGGGCCGGCGTCGACTGGGCGCTGACATCGGGCCTCGATCGCATCGATCTCCAACTCGGGGCCGACCCGTACAAGACGAACTGGTCCACAGGCAGCTACGACACCTTCGAGGTCGTCGTGGCGCAGCCGCGGTCGCTGCTCGCGGCGCGGCACCGTGATTCACGGGGTCGAGTCGGCCCATCGCCTACGACGTGGACTCGTCGGCTTCGCGCGGCGGCGGGCACACTGATTCGATCGGGTCGCCTACGGAGACCTGGAGGAAGGCCTGCAAGTCGTACCAGACCGGCCGCGGTCGGCCGTCATCGGCGATCAGACCGAACCTCGGCTCGTCGCTCGGCTGGGTGGCATCCCGGAGGTTGTAGACGAAGACCGGTCCGACCCACGGCCACTGCGACGCGCACGTGACGCCCTCGACCACGATCTCGGCCTGACGCTCTGGGTCGTCATCATCGAAGGGAGCCCCGAACTCGGTGAGCCAGAGGACGAGCGGTCGACCTTCGGCCTCCTCGACGAGATCGTGGATCTCGGGCAGGCGACTGAAGAGGTTCCAACCCTTCGAACGATCCGAGGGATTCGCCGGAAAGCTGTAGGGATGAACGGCGACAGCGTCCACCGTTCCCGGGTCCAGCACTGCGTACATCTCACGCAGGAATCGTTCCGGCGAAAGCCCGTCGGGCAGATCGTCTGCGGCCGGTGCGAGACCTCCCGTGACGACCGTCGCCTCGGGGTCGATCGAACGGATCGCGCCCGGGCGCGCCCGACCAGGTCTGCGTACGAGGCAGGATCTGGTTCCGGTTCCCAGAACTGTCCGCTGTTCGGCTCGTTCCAGATCTCCCAGGTCTTGACTCCCGCCGGCGCGTAGCGCTCGACGGCCCCCGCGGCGAAGCGGGCGAAGGCTTCGGGCTCCGACGGGGGATGCTTGTCGCTCGTCCCCTCGGGCCGAGCCCAGGCCGGCGTATAGACGAGGAGGCCAAGCACCTCGAGGTCCCGCTCCCGGGCAGCGCGCACGACCCGGTCGGTGGCGCCCCAGTCCAGGACTCCGGGCCGGCTCTCGATGTGCGACCAATCGATGTCGATGCGGATCCATCGTGCGCCGAGATCGGTCATGCGCTCGAGGTCGGCGTCCAGCGCTTCGTCGGTCAATTGAAACAGGCTGCTACCCGGCGAGATCCCGACGTCGACCGGCCGCTTCGGAACGACCAGCACATTGGCGCGATAGGAGCTGGACATCATCGACGCGAGCACGGCGATCCCAGCAGCGAGAGCCAGGAACACGATCCCTCGTCTCAACGCAGGCCTTCCGCCACGACCACGTCGACCTGATGATCAGGCCAGGATCGAGCGGAACGAAACAGGTGGTAAGCGAGCCGCGCCGGCGACACGTGCGCTCCCATCGTGAGCCTCGGGAGCTTCCAGCGGTCCTCGCCGCCCCTGATCCTGCCGTTGAGGAACGTGAAGGCGGCCCGGTACCCGGCCTGGCTGACCGCGGCTCGCACGGTTGGGTCGTGATGGCCCGATGGATAGGCGAGCACGTCGACCGGATGGGACGTGACCGCTTCGAGCCGGCGCCGGGAGACCGCAAGCTCTGCGATCAGCTCGTCGTGGTCGAGGGAGGGCAGCGACCGATGGCTCGTGGTGTGCGAGCCGAGTCGATGACCTGCGGCGAGGAGCTCACCGAGTTCGGACTCGGTCAGGGTTCGCTTCGAGCCCGGCCACCATGGTGGCTCGACCCCAAGGTGACCGGTGACGACGAAGATCGTCCCGGACACCTCGTGCCGGGCCAGCACGTCGAGGGCGAAACGGTGGACCCCGAGCAAGGCGTCGTCGAAGGTGATCGCCGCCATGCGGTCGCAGGACTGGCCGACCTCGAGGCGACCGAGCAGCGCGTCGACAGGAACGATCGACAGACCGAGCCGGGTCAGCGTGCGAAGCTGCGCGTCGAGCTGGCCGGCGCTCACCGTCATGCCCGACGCCTCGGCATCGGTGGCGACGACGTCGTGATAGCCGAGGACGACCGCCCCGGCCGCGGCCCGGCCGGTGGGCAGGCGAAGCAGAGCCGAACGTGGGCCGTCGAGCCGGCTCAACGTTTCCCTCTCCCGGTTTCGCCGAGTGCCCGATGGAAGACGTCGATGAGCGCGCCGGTCGTGTGTTGGGCGTCGTAGACGTCCTCGAACCGGGCACGCCCCGCCCGCCCCATCCGGTTGCGCCGCTCGTGGTCGTCGACGAGCTCCGCCAGCGCTTTGGCCAGGGCGTCGACATCATCGGGAGGGACGTGGCGTCCGGTAACACCGTCGACCACCATCTCGGCAATCCCCGCCGTGGGCACGGCGATGACCGCACGGCCGGCCGCCATCGCCTCGAGCACGGCGTTCGGCGCCTGGTCGATGGTGGACGGAAAGGCGAGCATCGATGCGTCGGCCAACAGCTGCCAGAGCCGTTCGTCGCCCTGTCGAAGGTCGTTGACCACCGTGACCCCAGGCTCAGGATCGACGGGGTCCTGGGTGACCACGACCAGATCGGCGCGGTCGCGCACCGAACGCCGCCAGGCCTCGATCAGCAGCGGACCGCCCTTGCGTCCGAATTGGCGCCCGATGAAGATGATCTGCGGGCGAGCGGTGGGCGTTCGACGGTCCGTTGCCGGAGGCGCCGTGATGCCGAACGGCTGGATCACGACCTTGTCGGGCGGCAGGCGGTAGTCGTCGATCAGCGAGGCACCGGCCCAGTGGGAGTTGGCGATCACGGTGTGGGCCGAGTCGAACACCCGGCGCTCGGCCAACATCGACAACGGAATCGTGTACCGCGTGAAGCGGGTCGGTGCCCGGTACGGCAGCCGAAAGGCGTTCCGGGCGTTGGTCGTGTCGAGGCTGACCACGTAGGGTCGGGTTCGCAGGAACCCGACGCTCAACAGACCGGCGTTCTGGGTGTAGAGGTGGATCACGTCTGCCCGATCGACGAGCGGCGGCAGCCGTCGACGGACCCACGCGCTGAGCGCCAGCTGGGCCCGAAGCGGTTGGAGGTCGAGGTCGAGCCGACCGAGTCCCGGCAGTGACGTACCCAGGACACGGCGAAGGAGACCGGCAGCGGGGACATCGAGGAACGTGGCCTCGATCTCGGGATGATCGGTGAGGCAACGGCGGAGATGGTGGTGCACCGTGGCGTGGCCGCCGATGTTCTCATTGATGAACAAGACCCTCAAGACGGCTCCGCCGGCGGAAGTCCGGCCAGTTCGCGGAGGACCGAACAGAACCTGGCTTCGAGTTCGTCACGACGGAACGCGGTGAGTACCCGCTGTCGGCCGCTGCTGCCGAGTTGACGGCAACGATCGGGTTCCGCCATCAGCGCGCTGATCGCCGACGCCAACGCTCCGGGATCGCCCGGGGGCACGGCAATGGCGGCATCGCCGGCGACCTCCGGGGCCCCTCCGTGATCGGTCACGATGACCGGAAGCCCGAGGCTCATGGCCTCGAGGATCGACAGCGGGCCGGCCTCGGGCTCCACGCTGGCCGAGATCGCAATGGTCCAGCGTCGCATGACCTCGTTGGGGGCGTCGTGATGGCCCAGGAAACGGACGCGTCCCGCCAGGTCCGGCCGCTGGGATCGTTCCCGAAGGCCGGCCTCATAGGTGCTGTCCTTGGGGAGGGTTCCGCCGAGCAGCTCGACCACAGCCGGAGGATCGACCTGTGCCAGGGCGTCGAGCAGTACGTGTTGGCCCTTCCATCCCGTCAGCACACCGTTCAGGCCGACGATCGGTGGGGACTCGGGCTGTAGCAGGTCGACCTCGGGGGAGACGTCAACACCGTTGTACACGACCGTGGTGGGAATGCCGAGCGCCATCGAGAGACGCCCGGCAGCCTCGGAGACCGGGATCGAACGGGTCACGACCGGCGCCGACCAGCGGGCGATGCGCTCGAGATCACCACGGGTGATCACGTCGTGCACGAGCCAGGCGACCGGGGCCTTCGGTCGCAGGAGTCGGAGCAAGGGTAGACAGAGTACGGAGTTGGCCACGATCACGTCGGCCTCCCGAGCCGCCCGACGAATCGGGGCGAGCGCCCTCAGGTTCCGCAGCGCAAGGTTCAATGCGGCAGCCGGCCTCGGGCCGGCTCCGAGCTTCAGCTCGGGGATCCGGATCCGGGCGAGACCGTCCCGCTCGAGGCACCGGGCGGTGGCACCGTCGGGCGCAGCAATGACCCACCGGTCCCCGGCCGCGGTGCCGGTATTGGCATGGTTGATCAGAACGCGCTCTGCCCCGGAGAACACTCCGGTAGGCGTGAGTGCCAGCACCCGAAGGCGGCGTTGCGGAGCTTGACTGTCGGTCATGTCGTGAGTCCAAGTCTGCGGTAGACATCGATGGTCGCCGCCGCGGTTGTCGACCAGGTGAGGGTGGCGACGGCTTTCGCCCCGGCCGTGCGGAGCAGGCGTTGCTGGTCGGCGTCGTTGACGGCGGATCCCAACGCGTCGGTCAACTCGTCGAGGCGGCCGGGCCGGACGAGAGGCATCGTCGTTCCCACGATGTCGGGCAACGCCCCGACGGCCGAGGCGACGACCGCGGCTCCGCATGCCATCGCCTCGACCGGGGGCAGGCCGAACCCTTCGTAACGGGACGGGTAGGCGACCGCGGTGGCACCGGCGTACAGCGGGCCCAGGTCTGCTGCGGGGACATAACCCAGGAAGCGGACACCCGCCTCGTCGGGGAGATCAGCCACGACCGCACCAGCCAGCACAAGCGGCACGCCGATTCGACGACATGCCTCGGCCAGACCGGCGACATCCTTGCGCGGCTCGATGGTGCCGACGTGGAGCACGAACCGGTCAGGGAGCTGGTAGCGCTCGATCACGCAAGCCCGGTCCGTCTCCGACACCGGCCCGAACCCGGGGCCGGGAGCCAGGTGGATGACCGTCGCCGTCCGTCCGAACCGGGCCTTGACGGCCTCGGCGGTGAAGCGGGATACGGCGATGAGCGCGTCAGCGCTGCGGATCCCTCGACTCACGGCCAGCTTCTCGCCCCAGGCCCGGTAGCGCGAGAAGGTCCAGGGCACATCGAAGACCGAGAGGTCGTGGACCGTCGCCACGGTCGGGGCGGTGCTCCGGGCCGGGAGGTCGACATCGAGTCCGTGCACGAGCGCCACGCCGCTCACCGGCCGCCACCCCTCCAGAAGGCGACGAGCCCCGCTGCTGACGGGTCGCAGCTCGGGCAGGACGCCGGTCGGGAGCTCGGTGGCTGCATCGACCTGGACGCGCGCGGTCATCGGTTGGGACGGATCGAGCTGCGTTCGGAGGGCGCGGATGAGCTCGCGGCTGTAGGTCTGGACACCCGACCCTCCCGGTCGGAGGGCGAGCGCGTTCAGGAAGATGGGTTTCGCAGCGATGGCAGTACCCCCAGGAGTAGCCAGAAGTAGAGGTCGGCGGGAAAGATCTCCCAGTATGTGGCGACGGTGGCTGCGCCGATGGCTGCCACCGTCGATGCCGTGATACCCGCAGCCATTCCGATTGTCGCATGATCGGTGGCCGCTCGGAGGGTTCGGTGTGCGCCGACAGCCGCCGTCATCAACACCCAGAGGAGCAGCCACAGACCGATCGGACCGAGCTCGATGAGAGTCTTCACGTACTGATTGTCGGGTTGGTATCGCCTCGGGCTTCCTTGATCCGACAGCATCTCCGAGGCCCGATCCGACAGCCCGACCTCGATCAGCTCGGCCGCGGCTCCCGTCGAGCCGATTCCGGTTCCGAGCGGTTCGATCGACTCGCCACCGAGTTCGTCGACCCAGCCCGTGACCCGCTGTTCCAGGCTCGACGCCGAGAACATGGCGACGCCGGCGCCGCTGAGGAGGACCCCCGTCATGACCAGCGGAAGAGGAAGCAGCGCGTGCGCCAGGACTCGGTAGCGGACCATCCCCAGGTAGAGCGCGCCCACGGCAAGACCGAGGAACGCGCCCCGCACGACGGCGCTCGACATGCCCAGCAACAGCACGGGCAGGGTGGCGAGAAAGACCCGGTTGCGAAGGCGACGCCGGTCCTCCAGCGCCACGGGAAGGCAGAGCAGGATGACCACCATGACGAAATAGGCGAAGGGGAACGGCTGACCGAACGTCGAGAACGAACGCAGGAACGATCCGGCGAAGCGGACGACCTCGTCGTACTCGTATCCGATCCGGTTGAGCGCCTCGTGTCCCACGACCTGCTGGGCGAGACCGACGACGGACGTGACGAACCCATTGACCATCATCACCGTTATCAACCGATCGCGGTCACGGCCCTCCAGCGGGCTCCACCGCAACACGACGAACAGGAGCAGGAACAGATACCCGATCTTGAGGCCGACCAATGACTGGATCGACGGATGGAGCAGGAACGACAACACCGACCAGCCGACCAGCGCCAGGAGGGGCAAGGCCCAGCTGGGCCAGGGGCCCGGCGCACGACGAGAGGGGCGCTCGAGGATCGCCAGACCGAAGGCGAACGCGACGAGCGCCTCCTTCCACGCGTCGACGAAGCGGGGCAGACCGGCAAGGAGCAGGAGCCCGTCGTAGGGGGCGAGCGCAGCCAGAACGAGTACGACCGACTGCGGACGCACGAGAGAACCCGACGGACCAGTCTCGATGCGCGCCGGAGCTAGCGTCACCGCGTGGCCCTTCCACTGAGCGCGCGCAAGCCACCCGCACCGGCGACGCCGAGCCCCTCGACCGCGACGAGATACAGCAGGCCGGTCAGTACGGCGGCCGCGGACCACGGCAGGACGCGGTCGAGCGCAAAGCCGGCCAGCCCGGCAAGGGCCATGGCGGCAGGGAGTCGCGCGAGCGAACCCAGGCCGTCGGGGATGAGGTCTCCGGACCGACCCACCCACCACCACAGCGTGCCGAGGACAAGCGCCTCGGTCACGAGGGTTGCGCCGGCTGCTCCCTCGAGGGAGTAACGCGGAATCAGGACCAGATTCAGGCCGACGTTGACGGCGAGACCCGCCAGGGTGATGACCGGGTAAGCACGATGGCGACCGACGGCGATGAGCACCACCACAAGCAAAGCGGAGACGAAAGCGAGCGCCTCACCTGACACGACGATGCTCGTCGCCAGGCCTGCTTCGCTGAAGTCGCTGCCATAGAGAAGGGCGACCACCGGGGTGGCGAAGAGCCAGAACCCGACCGCGAACCCACCACCGGCGATGGTGAGCAGCCGCAGTCCGTGACGAATGTGGTCGCCGAACTCCGCCGGCCGGTCGGGCCACGCCGCCGCCAGGGGGGCAAGGATCGCGACTGACAGCGAAGAGGGGACGAAGTGAACGAGATCGACGAACTTGTACGCGACGCCGTAGAGCCCGACGGCCGCGAAGTCGTCCATCGAGGCGAGCATGACCGAGTCGATGCGGTAGTACAGCGTCGCGAACGCCGTGCCCGCCGACAGCGGCACGGCTTCCTTCAGCAACTTCCACCACAGCCCCAGATCGACGTGATAGCGGAACCGAACGAGGCGGTGGGCAGCCGGGATCCTCCAGGCGACGACGAGCGCGGCGTTCAGCACCGCCGGCACGGTGAACCAGACGATCGAGCCGCCGCGGAAGGCGATGGCGACCGTCAGCGCCACCTGGGCCAGCTGGGCGACGGCGTCGGTGACCGCGAGCTGCGCGAGCCGATCGGTGACCTGGAACGCAACGGCGTAGGCCGATGAGGGGGTGGCCAGCACCACGACCAGGCCGGCGACCGCGGTCGCCCGGACGACCGGGTCGGGATATCCGGCCAGAACGACGGTGAGCATGACGACGCCGTAGCCGACGAGGCCGAGCGCAGCGCGGAGCAGGATGTAGGTGCCGGCCAGCCCTGCCCGGTCATGATCGGTTCGCAGCATGCCGCTGATGATGATCCTGCCGATCCCCAGATCGGTCACGATCGAAAGCATCCCGAGCAGGCTGAAGACCAGCGTGAACTGCCCGAACGCCTCGGTGCTGAGCTGGCGGGCGATGATGACCGTTCCCCCCAGCCGAGCGCGGCGACGATCAGGCGCCCGAGGACGAGTGCGCCGGTATTGGCGAAGAGCCGCTCAGCCGTCAGGTCGCGACCCGTCGTCCCGTGCGGCAGGTGGTCGTCCTTGTCGCCTTGATCTGCCCGAGAGGCCCGCACTACGCAAGTATCTCATCCATGGCGGCAGCTTGGTCAGGGCAGATCGGATCACGCTGCAACCGCCAATTCGCCCAGCCCGTGGACAAGCGGCGGCGTCGGGCAAGACGACTCTCGAACGGCGCTAAGCCAAAAGATACCTTGGACGAAATGGTGAGTCACGCACTTCCTGACCGGTCAGGGATCGCTCAAGGCGCCGATCAGGCACTCCTGAGGTTGTCGCCCACAGGCATCGAGCGGTTCCTCCTCGGTGCGCCGGTGGTCCTGGCGGTGGCCTCGTTCCTCATGCATCTGGCCGTCCACGCTCGCGGCGCGGAAGCCTTGGCGTTGCTCGACGTCGGCGACGAGGTGAGCCTCCCCACCTGGTTCGAGACGCTCCAGTTCGCCATTGCGGCCGTCGTAATGTTCTTCTGTGCTCGAACGGCAGGTCCGATGTCGAAGCGCTGTCATGTCCTGTCCACGGTGATGCTTGCGATGTCCATCGACGAGGCGGCCTCCCTGCACGAGCGCATCGGGTCGGACCTCCGCGAGCTCGTCGGTGCTACAGGATTCCTCTATTACGTCTGGGTCGTGCCGGCGCTGATGCTCGTGGCCGTCCTCGGTGTCTACCTCCTTCCGTTGATCCGGTCACTCCCCAACGGCATCGGGCTACGGGTGATCCTCTCGGGTGTGATCTTCGTCGGGGGGGCCGCATTCCTGGAGTTGCTCGCCGGGCCCGAGGCAGAGGCAAGGGGAACGCGAACGCTCTTGTCGATCTCCCTCTCCGCTGCCGAGGAACTGCTCGAGATGACCGGTGTGTCGCTGTTCATCGGGGCCATCCTCCGACACCTCGTCGGTCAGGTCTTTCCGGTGGCGATCACACCGATGCCCGCTCGAGTCCCCGAGCCACGGCGCTCCTGACCCGCTCGGCGAACGCAGCGTCCCGGTCCAGGTAACCCACCAGACCATCGACGAGGAACTCACGGTCCTCCTGGCGGGACCCCCGGTGGGCGAGTTCCCAGTCGAACACACCGACGACGTCACCGTCCTCGACGCTGACGTTGCCCAGCCAGAAGTCGCCGTGGACCAGTACCGTGCCGTCCTCGTGCTCGGTGGCAGCCTGAAGGCGGGCCAAGGTGGCTGCCGCGCACTCGGTCCAAACCATCAGCTGATCGTCCGAGAGATCCCTCGGCGACAGCGGAACTCCCCGAAGGCGGGTGGTGATCAGGCCCCGCTGCGGATCCGCGGACGCCACGACTCGGGGCACGAACCGCTTGAAGTCCGTCGCTTCCAGTTCGCGAAGAGCCGCTGCCTCTCGTGCCCGGGGGTCCGCCGGCCCGGCCCGCTCGATCAGCTCCGGCGGCTCGCCCAGGAACCGGGTGACGTCGGTACTCGGCTCGTACCCGAACTGCCCGGCGACCCGAGGCTCGCGGGCACGGCCGTCACCATGAGCGACGACGAGCCACCCGGGGTAGGCGAACCATCCGAAACGTCCCAACCCAACGAGCAGTCGAAGCAGTGACAGACGAATGCCGCGGATGTGCAGGGCCAGCGCCTGAAGCACCAGCTGTCGAGCCACCGGGGACCGCAGCGACAGGGCCACCCGGGGCTCGGCGACCGAGCGCAGGAGACCGAAGACCTCACCTCGCCTGATGTCATCGACCCCGGTTGCCGACACGACCCGAGGGAGCAGCGTGGGGGTGACCCGGTGGTGAGCCCCTCGCGGCCAGGGACGCACCCTCAGCCGATTCGCCGCCAGGCAGACGATTGTCACCGTCGCGGGGAGACCCTCGACGAGCTCGAGCTCGGCCGCCGAGACCAGGACCGTGTCAGCGCTCGCCGGATCGAGGACCAAGCGGACCCCCACCCGGGCGCATCGCCGCTCGAGCGCCGGACATCGAAGCTCACCCGCCCAGATCGTTGCGCCGACATCATCGATGAACTCGAACCACGAGGTCGCCAGCTCGGACGAGAGGTCCGGGGGCGTCACCCGCCCAGCGACAAGAGCGCCGGTGTCGACCAAGAGCGCTTCGGCCGCGGGCTCGCCACCCGGCCGCCCGTGCAGCGGGTGCTCGTCATTGTCACCGTGAACTCCCTGAGCGGCCAACGCCAACGAGTATCGCACGCTGGGATGCAACTTGATCAGAGCAGATCGGATCACGCAGATGCCGGCACGACGCCCTGTCCACGATCTCGTGTGGGCGGGCAAGACGACTCTCGAACGAGATGGCCGTCCGAGGTACCGTGGCACGGGTGGCGACCTGCGCACGTGCCGAACAGATCTCATCACGAGGAGTCACCCCATGACTCGGCGCTCCAGAGGGCAGCGGCGGAGCCGCCAACACGACCTCAGCAGCCATCGACCGCGGTGGAGCGGGGCGGACGCCGACACCTGGCGCCGGCATGGCGGACGATCGAGCTTCCCGCTGGTCCATGACCTCGTCGCAGATCCCCGGTTCTCGCTCGAAGCACTCTCGGCGCTGGCCGGACGTCTGCCGGACGGATGTGTCGAGACCATGACGGCGCACCAACCTCACGTGTTGCCCGATGGTCACCCCTCGCCCGTGCCCGAACAGGCATCGGAGCAACAGTTGCTCCATGTCGTCGAGCTGGAGGCGTGGTTCTCGCTGCTCCACATCGAGCATGACCCTGGCTACGCCGAACTCCTCGAGTCGCTACTCGACGAGCTGCGAATCACGCTCGACGATCCTCGTGAACTCTTCGGTGTCGAAGGCTACATCTTCGTGTCCGCGCCAGGTGCGGTCACACCCACGCATGTCGACCACGAGCACAACCTCTATTTCCAAATCGCAGGCATCAAGACCTTCACCGTCGGCGGCTTCCCGTCCGCCGAGGACGAACACCTGGCTTTCGAGGGACTCTACAGCGGCGCCTACGGCGCACTCGACTTCGTTCCCGACAACGCGGTGCGACATCGCCTCGAGCCAGGCCACGGTCTGTACGTTCCTCCCAAGGCGGCGCACTTCGTCGAGAACGACGACAAGCTGTCGATTTCGCTCTCGCTGGTGTTCCACACCCCGGAGCTCGATCGCGAGGCATCGGTCTATGCATTCAACGCCGATCTGCGCCGACTCGGGGTTCGTCCCCGGCCTCCAGGCAAGAGCCGCGCCGTGGATGCCCTGAAGGCACAGGTCGTCTGGGCGTGGCGAAGCGTGAGACGTGCTGCGAACGGGTTGCGGCCCCGTGGGGACGCAACTGGGTGAGCCCGACCCGAGCCACGGCAAGTTTGGTGTGCAGACTGCCAGGGTCGTTCGAACCTGACTTGGCTCGTTGGGCGGGCGTCAGCCAGGCTTGTCCTACCAAGGGTCGACGCGACGCCCGCCGTGGGCTCGCAGCACCGGGAACGGACGGGATCATGGAATTCGGGATCTGCCTTCACTCGAAGATCGACGACATCGACCTGGTGGTCGAGGCCGAGCGTCTCGGTTTCGACGCAGCATGGTTTGCCGACTCACAGATGCTGTGGTCCGACTGCTATTCGTGCATGGCGGTTGCCGCCGGGCGCACCAGCCGGATCCGGCTCGGAACCGGCGTGTCGGTGGTCGACACCCGGATTGCTCCCGTCACCGCCCACAGCATTGCCACGATCAACGTCCTGGCGCCCGGACGGACCTTCCTCGGAGTTGGCAACGGATTCACCGCGTGGCGTCTGATGGCCCGCAACCCGGCCCGATTGTCCGAGTTCGAGGCCTTTCTCGACACCACTCGGCGTCTTCTCCGGGGAGACGAAGCGCCGTTCACCCATCGGGGCCGGACCACCGATGTCGCTTTTCAAATGGCTGAGCTCGGTTTCGTCAATGTCACGGATCCAGTGCCGATCCATGTTTCGGCCTTCGGTCCCAAGGGTCAGGCCCTGGCCGGCGCATACGGTGACGGCCTCATTGCCGCTGTTCCGCCGCAGCGCAAGGCCATTCAGCGCTGCCTGACGAACGCCGCCCAGGGTGCCGCGGCTGCCGGCCGCGCCTTCGACGAGCACACGTTCCAGATGACGACCCTCACTGCGATCGCGGTGCTGGAGCCGGGCGAAGACCTGACATCGGACCGCATCATCGAGCAGTGTGGCCCAATGGCGGTGATGAGCCTGCACTATGCCTACGAACGGCAGCGGCAGTTCGCCGTCGACCCGCCTGCCCATCTCCGGCCGATCTGGGACGACTACGTTGCGCTGGTGGAACAAGCGCCCGAGGCGCAACGGCACTACCGCATCCATGCCGGCCACGGGACCTACCTGCATCCCGACGAGATCCGGTTCGTCAGCCCCGAGCTGATCGAAGCCAGTTGCATCGTGGGCCGACTCGGCGAAGTGGTCGAGAAGATCGGCGAACTCGAAGCGGCCGGACTCGACCAGGTGATGGTCCTCCCCAGCTTCTCGGCCCGCTACCGAGCGGCCCAAGAGGTTGGTTCGCTCATTCGGGCCCTGGGTTAGAGGCGCTGCGTCCTGCTGGACCAGTCGGGCACCTCTACGACGACGGAGCGGCCACGCCCGGTCCAGCGAGGTAACTGGCCTCGATCTCATCGATCCGTGCTGCGAGTTCCTTCGCCGTTCCCTCGAGCTCGATCTGGCCGCCACGCATCACATAGGCCCGATCGGCGTACTGCAACGCCTTGCGAACATGCTGCTCCACCAGCAGTACCGCCGCGCCCTGCGCTTTGGCGGCAACGCGAACTGCTTCCAGCAGACGCTGAACGATGATGGGTGCGAGCCCCATCGAAAGTTCGTCTGCCAGGAGCACGCGGGGCTTTCGGCCAAGCGCCCGCGCCAACGTCAGCATTTGCTGCTCGCCGCCGGAGAGAAGTCCCCCACGAATGTTGATCCGGTCAGCAAGCTCGGGGAACAGTTGCAGGGCAGCGTCGATGTCGACGCCACCCACTCGGAGATTGTCCCGGGTGGACATTCCCATGAACACCGACTTCTCCTCGGTGACGAACGTGAGCCCCTTGCGGGCGCGCAGGTGCAGAGGCGCCCGGGTGGCCTCCCCGTCCATCAACACCTCGCCGCTGAGCACCGGGAGCTCGCCGGCCAACGTCAGCAGTGTCGTCGTCTTGCCGGCGCCGTTCGCGCCGAGGAGCGCTACTACTTCGCCTGGATACACCGTCAAGTTGATGTCCCGGATGACGGCCTGCGGACCGTATCCGGCAGCAACACCTCGGGCCTCGAGGGCAGGAGTTGCCATCGACGTTGGCCCACCGTTCGCCGATGGTTGTGGGTTCGTCATTCCTGGGCTCCTGTGACTGAGGTCAACTCGGCGTCGCTGGCTTCTCCACCCTCGTCGTCGTCGCCGTGCTCGCCGAGGTACGCGGCGATGACCAGGGGGTCATTGCGGACCTCTTCGGGTGAGCCCTCGCTGATCCGGCGGCCGAAGTCGAGCACGACAATGCGGTCGCAGGTGCTCATGACGAAGTTCATGTCGTGCTCGACGAGCAGCACGGCGATACCCCAGTCGTCGGCCAGTCGCCGGACGAGTTGGGCCAGCTCTGCTGTTTCGTGATCCCCGAGTCCGGCGGCCGGTTCGTCGAGCAGCAGAACGCCGGGCTGGGTGGCCAGCGGCCCGTGCGATGGCGAGCAGGCGACGCTGGCCGTAGGGCAGGTCCTGCACGGTTCGGAGGAGGTCGTCCTCGAGTCGGAACTGATGGATGGCGTCGACCACCGGAGCGGGCAACGGCGGCGCCTTGGGGTGGACGAGGTCGGTCAGGTACGACCATCGGTCCCTGGGGTCGGAAGCCGCACGTAAGTTGTCGAGCACGGTTGCGTCCTCGAACAGCTCCAACGTCTGGAAGGATCGGCTCAGACCGGCCCGGGACCGCTCGATTGCGGAGGCGCCGGACAGATCGCGACCGTCAAGATGGACGGTCCCGCCAAACGTTCTCGTGAAGCCGGTGATGGCATCGATCGCCGATGTCTTACCCGCTCCATTCGGCCCGATGAGGCCAACGATCTGGCCCGGCTTCACGGTGAGAGACAGCGCATCTACCGCAACGACGCCGCCGTACCTCACGGTCAGGTCGCGCACTTCGAGTGTCTTGGGCTGCGTCCTCTCGCGCTGCTCCTTTGGTGTCTCCGCCGGCAGCACGAATTCCTCGACCTTGGCTGCGGGCAAGCGCGGCACCAACTGACGGATCTTGCTCCCCAGGAAGCGCAGCTGTTTGATCTGCTCACGGGCAAGGCCGTCTTGGTTCAGGAGAACCAGAAGCACGAGGATGACGCCGCCGATGAGTTGGATCCATTTGGTGATGCCGGAGAAGATGGCATTGGAGATCTGTGTTCCGAGCGCACCCGAGGCCAGCATCGCGCCGGTGAGCGGACCGAGCAGATAGCCGATGCCGCCGATGAACGACCACGCCGACGACCAGGATCGAGTTGAAGCTGAGGAACTCCGACTTGTAGATGATCACGTCCTTTCGGAATGACAGGAGAATGCCGCCTATGCGCGGCGATCCCAGCCGAAAGCGCAAAGGCGTACACCTTGGCCTCGATCACGCTGATGCCCAGGGCGGCCGCCGCTCGTTCGTTGGTGCGGACGGCCAACAGTCGTCGGCCGGCTCGTCCGCGTCGCACATTGGCCACCATCGACGCGACGACGGTGAAGAACCCCATGGAGACGATGGCGTACCGGCCCGGGATAGACGATGGCGTTGAAGTCCCAACCGAAGAGACGTTGGCTGGCCGACTACCGTGCCCCGGAATCCGCCCACCAGGTCGGCGTTGTTGAACACCAGGAACTCGAGCGCAGTTCCGAGCCCGAGGGTGACGATCGCGAGGTTGATACCCCTGGCCCGCACCGCCGGAAGGGCGAACAGCGCCCCCAAGCGGAACCGTCGCCAGCACCGCAGCGAGAAGCGCCAACGAGAACGGCCAGCCGCCTGCGTCGACCAACCGGCCGGCAATGAGCGCAGCGAACCCGGCCAACGCGAACTGGGCGAGCGACAACTGCCCTGCGTATCCGGTGACGACAACGACCGACAGCAACACGATGCCCGAGGCGAAGGTGACAACGAAGCCGTCCTGCCACTTGGGCGGAACCGCCAGGATCACGAGCACCATGGCGAGAAGACCGACGGCGAGCGCGCGCGGGTGCACGCGTGCCCGACCCGACGGCGGGTAGACGCTGGAGGAAGAAGTCCCGCAGCGGAAGGCCTGGCCCGCGAAACACCATCCAGCCGATGATCACCAGGAACGGCAGCGACGTCGCCCAGCCCGGGTTCGCGACGTACCGCGTCAGCTCGCTCTGGCCGATCGCCGATGGCGAGCCCCGCCACGAGGGCGATGGGGAAGGACCGGAAACTCGCCACGAGTGCCGCCGCCATAGCGGCGAGCACGACGTTCGTGAGCACCGACACCTGCAACTGGATCAGCGGGGTGATGAGGATGGCGGCCATACCGGCCAATGCCGAACCCAGCGCCCAGTTGGTGGCGGCGATGAAGTCGGGCGAAAACCCGAGGCTCGACGCAGCCCGCTGGTTCTCGGCCACTGCCGTGGTGGCCAGACCGAACTTCGTGTACCGGTAGAGCGCCCACAAGGCAACGCTCATCAACGCCGCGATGCCAAGCAGCAGAAACCGGTCGATCGATACGGCGCCCCCTGCCGAAGGGATGCACGATGTTGCGCGGTAACTCGGACTTGACGGGCTCGCCGCGAGCCCCGTACCGGATGACCGCTGCCGATTGCAGGATCACCAGCAGGCCGAGTGTCGCAACGATGCGGGCCAACGGAGCGGCGCGTTTGAGCTGGCGCATGATCACCAAATGGGCGAGCGCCCCGATGAGCGCGCAACCGGCCAGGGCCGCGACCCAGGCGAGCAGGCCGGATAGCCGTGCTTAACCTTCATCTCCCAGTGGATATAGGCGCCGACCATCCCGATCGCGCCGTGGGCGAAGTTCAGGACGCCCGAACCGCGGTAGATGACCATCAGGCCCTGAGAGGCGAGCGAGTAAAGCGCACCCAGGCCCAGGCCCAGCAATGCGAAACGGAATACTTCTTGCACGGTAGAGAACTCTCCTCGACTGGTTGCGTCACACGAACGTGACCGCGCTGGTGCCGCTTGGGCACCGAACGGACGAAGCATGAGGGCCGCCCACAGCTGGTCGGCGGCCCCCGATTCGGTCCGCCTAGTTGTTGGGTATGCCGTCGAATGCGTTGCTCATGTCATAGCGCCACGCCGTCGACCGGCACCAGAACGCCGTCGGTGACGATGTCGTAGAACAGCGAGCGGTTGAAGATCGCGAGGGATCTCGCCGCCAGCGCCCTCGTACTCCTGGGTGAAGTCGACGACGCCGATCATGCCGCCGGTGTCGAGGTTGGACGTGGCCTGCGCCGCGGCCTCGAGGAACGTGGCGTTGTTGATCTCGCCTTCCATGGCCTCGACGATCAAGGTGAACGCGGTGAAGGCCGTCCAGGTCCCGAGACCGGCGAGGCTGTTGTAGTTGAGGTCGGGGTCGGCGTCGTAGGTCTCGATGGCGAACCGGAAGTCGTCCCACACCGGGGAGGTGAGGTTCGGGTAGACACCGATGACCGAGGCGCCCTCGGTCGCTTCAGGAAACTGCGCGACGATCGTCTCGTCGAGGTTGCCCTGAGGTCCGTAGAGGCTGAGGGGAGATCCCGACGCCCTCGAACGCCGTGAGGATCGACGGCCAGTTGGCCTGACCGACCTGGCCGAAGACGCAATCGGCGTCACCGACCTGAGCGGCCTGGGCGCTGTAGTCACCGGGGCGAGCGGAATCAAGACGTTCCGGGCGATCGATGGGTCCTCGCCGATCGACTTGAAGCCGTTCTCCCATGATGCGATCTGGGGCACGTTTGATGCGTCGTCACCGAAGATGCCGACGATGTCGGTGCAGCCGTCCTCGACCATCTTGACCGCGGCAGCCGTCGGGCACGACGGCGTTGACGAAACCCAGTGGGAACGAGTTGGGGCTCTTGAACTCCTGATCGCGGATCGGGCAACACTCGCCGAACCAGGCGATGTCGTTCTCCTCGTAGATCTCGATGGCCTGGCCCACATCCAGCGTGAAGCCGCCGACGTTGGCGACCACCTTCTCTTCAACAGCAGTGCGGGCACATGCCGCCGCTTCACCCGCATCGGCCTTGTCGTCGCAGACCAGGATCTCGAGCGGCCGACCTTTGATGCCACCCTTGGTCGTTGATCCACGCGGCATAGAGGCGGGCCGTCTCCGGGAATGTTCGGGAACGGAAGCACCTGGCTGTCAACCGGGGCCTCGACCATGACCAAGATGGGGTCGCCGCTCGGCGCCGCACTGTCACCGGTGGTGGCGTCGGTACGAGGCCGATCCGCCGTCTGAGGCGTCCGAGCCGCCGCAGGCAGACAGCAAGCAGATCGAACGCAAAAGCGAGAGCGCCATCATCTTTCGCCAATGAAGGTGCCGAACGTCGTGAATACCGGCCTGTGGATCGCTTCATTTTCTTCCCCCTGGAAGTTGACTACCCGATACGGGTAGGCCCGAGCCGAACGGCCGGGTCCCCTGCCGAGGTTCTAACATGGATGCGTCACGAATTCCAAATGTCGCGCGAATCAAGAGCGTTGGGGTGATGACAGCGAGCTGTTCCGGGTGGCCGGCGGCCGAGCCAACTGCCGGACACGGTTAGACACTGGGCGACGTCGATATACGGTTCGTATCGCTCATCCGGGGACGAGCTGAGGTCGCAGGTAACGACGAGGGATCACTGGTTTGCCGATCGTGGCCCGCCGGCCGACGGGCGAACGGTACGGCTCTTCGCCCTTTCCTTACCCTGGTCGAGACCATTTGAGTCAAGCTGACTCGGAGAGCCTCGTCAGACCGAAATCAAGGAGTCGACAACATGGCATTAGACCCAGCCGCAGTGGGACTGTTGCAGCAAATGGAAGAAGCCGGAGGGCCGGCGCTCAACGAGCTGTCACCGGCAGAATCACGCGAAGCAGCGCAGGGATTCGCCGCGCTCGGGGGCCCGGGCGATGACGTCGCCGACCAGGTCCGACCGGATCATTCCCGGTCCCCATGGCGATATTCCGATTCGCGTCTACACCCCCGAGCGGCGATGGCCCGTTCCCGTGCTTGGTCTACTTCCATGGCGGCGGTTGGGTCATTGGTGACCTCGAGATGGTCAACGCCGCGTGTCGCACGTTGGCGGCCCGCGCCAAGTGCGTGGTCGTGTCCGTCGACTACCGCCTCGCACCTGAGCACAAGTATCCGGTCTCCATTCGACGACTGCTTCGCGGCGACCAAGTGGGTTGCCGACCACGGCGACTGAACTTGGCGTCGACAGCACCCGTGATCGCGGTTGGCGGCGACAGCGCCGGCGGCAACCTCGCGGCAGCCGTGTCGCTGCGAGCACGCGACGAGGGCGGTCCGGCGCTGGTCGATGCAGCTGCTCATCTATCCGGTGACCGACCACCGCTACGACACCGGCTCCTATGCGAGCAATGGCGAGAACTACCTGCTGACCACCGACATGATGAATGGTTCTGGGACCACTACCTGAACTCCGACGCCGACGGTGAGCTCGCCTACGTGAGCCCGCTTCGCGCCGACGATCTCTCCAACCTGCCGCCGGCAACGGTCGTTACGGCAGAGTTCGATCCGCTTCGCGATGAGGGTGAGGCGTACGCGTCGAAGCCTCGTCGACGGTGGGGTCACCGTCAATCACACACGGTTCGATGGCCAGATTCACGGCTTCTTCTCGATGCTTCTCGTATTCGAGGCAGCAGGAACTGCGATTGATCTGGCCGCGACCGATCTCAAGCGGGCCTTCGGAATCTCGTAGCGGCGACCCTGCTCTAACCACCGATCAGGCTGTACCGCGAGCGACCAACTTGATCGAGGCGATCTATAAGTCACCAGGAGGAACCAAGTCATCAACAGGAGAGAGTGCAATTAGCAAGGACGCAAAGACTGACGAGGTGACAGCCGAGTACGACGTCATTGATCGTGGGGGCCGGATTCGCCGGCATGTACATGCTCCACAAGACGCGCGGTCTCGGCATGACAGCTCGGGTTTACGACGCGGCCAAAGGCGTTGGCGGCACGTGGTACTGGAACCGCTACCCCGGCGCCCGATGCGACGTGATGAGTCACGACTACTCATTCTCGTTCGACAAGGAACTGGAACAAGAATGGGAATGGTCCGAGAAATATGCCACCCAGCCTGAAATTCTGCGCTACGCAAATCATGTGGCCGACCGCTATGAGCTGTGGCCGGACATGCAATTCGAAACCAGAATCGCCTCCGCGCATTTCGACGAGGACAAGAAGCGTTGGACGGTGCAAACCGATCAAGGCGAGACAATTTCGGCCCAACATGTCGTGATGGCGACCGGAACCCTCTCGGCCGCCAAGCAACCCGATCTTCCTGGGCACGAGACATTTGCGGGCGAAACCTACATGACGAGCAAGTGGCCGCATGAAGGGGTCGATTTCACCGGGAAGACGCGTTGGCATCATCGGTACCGGCTCATCGGCGATCCAGTCGATCCCGATCATCGCCCAGCAAGCTGCTCACCTCACGGTGTTCCAGCGCACGCCGAACTTCAGTCTCCCGGCCGGCAATTCACCGACCGAGTCGGCGTTCATCGCCGATCTGAAGCAGCGGTATCCGACCTATCGTCAGGCGGCCAAGGAGTCGTTCTTCGGCGTGCCCGTGGAGGTGACGGAGGTACTCGCCCTCGACGTCGATCAGGCCGACCGCGACGCAAAGTACCAGGAAGGATGGGATTCCGGCAGCCTGGTCGGAGTGCTGGGAGCGTATGCCGACCTGTTGACCGACAAGGAAGCGAACGACACCGCCGCCGAGTTCGTGCGACGGAAGATCCGAGCCACCGTCAACGATCCGGAGCTGGCCGAACTCCTTTGTCCGGATGATTATCCGTTCGGCACCAAGCGTCCGTGTCTCGACACCGGGTACTACGAGACGTTCAACCGTGCGAACGTGCGGCTGGTCGATCTGCGGAAGACGCCGCTGGTTTCCATGGACGAGACCGGTGTCAGCACCAGCGCTGAGCACTTCGACTTCGATGTCGGTGGTCTACGCAACGGGATTCGATGCCATGACTGGCGCCGTCACCCGTGTCGATATCCGGGGAATCGACGGAATTGCGTTGGCCGATGAATGGGAAGGTGGCCCTCAGAACTATCTGGGGCTGTGTGTTGCCGGATTCCCGAACCTGTACATCGTCACCGGTCCTGGCAGCCCGTCGGTGCTGTCGAACATGATGGTTTCCATCGAACAGCACGTCGAGTGGCTGTCGGATCTCTTCGAGTACATGCGTGACCACGACAAGACCTCGATCGAACCGACCAAGGCCGCGCAGGACGAGTGGGTGAGGCATGTGGCCGAAGCGGGCGACGGCACCCTCTACCCTCTGGCCAACTCGTGGTACATGGGCGCCAACGTGCCGGGCAAGCCGAGAGTGTTCTTGCCCTACATCGGCGGCTGCGGTCCCTACCGAGACAAGTGCAACGAGATAGCGGCCGAAGGCTACACCGGGTTCGTTCTCGCCTGAACCGGCGAACCGGCCGCTTGGCGACGCAGGCCCTGGTCCCAGAGGACCGGGGTCTGCGCTACCAAGCCTGCCTCAGTCGAAGACCATGATCGAACGACCGCTCACGCGGCCACTCGAGAGATCGCTCACCGCTTCGTTGATGTCATCGATTCCGTACCGGGTGGTGACCAGCGCATCGAGGTCCAGATCGCCGTTGGCGTACCACTCGAGGAACCGTGGGAAGTCGTTGCCCGGCGTGCAGCTACCACCGAGGCTGAGGACGTAGGCGCGCTCGCCGAGGAGCATGAACATACTGTCGAGCTCGATCGGCGTCTGCGGGACTCCGACGAGCACAGCCGTACCGCCCTTGCCGATACCGAACTCGCCGGCACGAACGGCCTCGCTGATCTGTCGCATGGTCACTGCTTGTCCAATGCAGTCGAAGGCGTAGTCGACTCCGGCGAGAGGCTCCCGAAGTATGTCGAACCGGGTCTCGTCGCGGGTGAGATCCCGAATCGCTGCCACTGCATCGACCTCCGATGCGTTGACGCCGTGCGTCGCACCGAAGCGCTTCGCGAACTCGAGCTTGTTCGGGTCGAGGTCCACCGCGATGATGGGATCGGCGCCGCACATCTTCGCCGAGGCAACGGCACAGAGGCCGACACCGCCGACACCGAAGATGGCGACACTGTCACCCGGCTTCACTCCGGCAGTGTGCAGGACCGCTCCTGCTCCGGTGATGACTGCGCAACCGACGATGGAGGTTGTTTCACGGTCGATGTCGTCGCTGACTTTCACGACGAACATCTCATCGGCAATGGTGTGGGTCGCCCAGGTGAACACGTTCAGCGAGGTCGCGATTTCGCCGTTCGGCAACTTCAACGAAGTTGGCCCTCCCCGCCGCCGAGCGTTCTCGACGTCCTTGGGCACCCACGTCACCATGACGGTGTCGCCCGGCGCCAGGCCGGTGACGGCGCTGCCCACCGCGATGACTTCTCCGGTTGATTCGTGACCGAGAACTTCGGCCGACTGTCGAGGGTTGTGAATGGTGTGCAGTTGGCTGTGACAAATTCCGGACGCGTACTGCTTGACAACGACTTCGTGCGGCCCCGGATCTGGCAGCATCAGATCGACGACCTCCAGCGGTTCGCCTGACGCCTTCGGGACAACGACAACTCGTGCTTTGGTGGGCATGTTCCCTCCCCAATAGTGGACTGCCTGCTCGGGACGCTACCCCTCGGGGCCTGGTGGTGCCAGCTCATCGCCGTTACTCGGAGGCTTCACCGAACCCAGTACCTGCGGTCGGTCTTCGGGCGCCGGCCGTCCGGTGATCGCGTAGACCTCGTCGCCGTTGATGGTCTCATCGACCAGCAGTCGCTCGATGATCTGATCGAGCTCGCCTCGGTACCGGGCCACCATGTGCCGAGCCCGTTCCTGGGCCTCGGACACGATCCGGGCGACGGCCCCATCGACGAGCCGCTGCGTAGCGTCGGCGTAGGGCCGCGTCCCGACCATGGCGTCGGGGTCGAGGAAGAGCGGGCCGCCACCGGGGTACGCGACCGGGCCGAGCTCGGGTGAGAGACCGTACTCCTTGACCATCTTGGTGGCGATCGCCGTCGCCGTCGCGAGGTCGTTGGCCGCGCCGGTCGATCCCTGACCGAACACCTCGAGTTCGGCCGAGCGCCCGCCGAGCTGGACGGCCAGGGTGTCATAGAGGTAGCGCTCGCTGTAGAGGTGTCGTTCGTGCTCAGGAAGCTGTTGGGTCACTCCGAGCGCATACCCCGACGGCAGAATCGTCACCCGATGGACCGGGTCGGCACTCCGACAGTGAGCCGCGACCAACGCGTGGCCGGCCTCGTGGGTGGCGACGGCCCTGCGTTCTTCCGGCAGCAACACATTGGAGCCGCCCCGGAGCCCCATCAGGATTCGGTCCCGCGCCTCGTCGATGTCGTTGGCGGTGATGGCCGCGCGGTCGTTGCGGGCAGCCCGGATCGCCGCCTCGTTCACGAGGTTGGCCAGATCGGCGCCGCTGAAGCCTGGAGTGCCGCGAGCGACCTCGCCCAGGTCGACCTGGTCCAGCCGCTTGCCCCGACAGTGCACGGCGAGGATGGCTTGGCGTTCCTCCTGGTTGGGTAAGGGGATCATGACCTGTCGGTCGAAACGTCCCGGTCGCAACAGCGCCGCGTCGAGCACCTCGGGCCGATTGGTCGCGGCCAGGACAATGATGCCGACGCTCGGGTCGAAGCCGTCCATCTCGGCGAGCAGCTGGTTCAAGGTCTGCTCACGCTCGTCGTTGGAGTAGACGGAGCCCGCTTGACGACGCTGCCCGATGGCGTCGATCTCGTCGACGAAGATGATGGCGGGAGCGACCTTGCGGGCCGCTTCGAACAGGTCGCGCACGCGGGCGGCACCGACACCGACGAACATCTCGACGAAGCTCGAACCAGTCACGCTCAGGAAGGGGACGCCCACCTCACCGGCGAGGGCGCGGGCAAAGAGGGTCTTCCCCGTCCCCGGCGGTCCGGTCATCAGCACGCCGCGTGGAGCGCTGGCACCAGCGCGTCGGTACCGGTCCGGCGCTCGCACGAAGTCCGCAATCTCCATGATCTCTTGCTTCACCGTCTCGTAGCCGGCCACATCGGCGAAGGTCGTCGATGGCCGCTCGGCGTCGAAGACCTTGGCCTTCGAGCGACCCATGGAGAGCGAGCTTCCGAGGGCACCGCCGCTCGCTCGTCGCCCGAGGTAGAGCCAGAAGCCGATCAACAGAGCGATCGGCAACAGGAGGGAGAGCCAACCGCCGATGACCTGGCCCCATGGCGTCGCGTCGTCGACGGCTTCCACCTCGACCTCGGCCGCCTCGAGTCGCTGCAGCAACTCCTCTCCTGCAAGCTCGACCGGGAACTGGGTCTGATACTCGGTTTCGTCGGTCCGCAGGCCGGTGGCTGCGCCATTGGGGGAGATTTCGATGGTGTCGATGCGTCCCTCGTCCACTGCGGCCAAGAACTCCGAGTAGGTGTAGCGGTTCTCGTCGGCTTCCTCCTCGTCCGACCCAGTTCGCATGGTCGCGAACAGGATCAAGGCGAAAATCAGCCACGGCAGCATTCCGACCGACCGGCCCAGGCCTCGACGGTGTGGCTTCGAAGGGTCACCCAGACCACCCTTGCCGCCTTCAGGAGGCAGCGACACCCGCGGTGCGTCCTCTCGTCGGTGGCTCGATCATCACGAACATCATCGAATCACGAATCGACCCGTCCCACCAACCTTCGGCTTCGCCGGATCAGCCGGCCGACGGCGCGGCCTCGCTGCGAGGCTCGGCCGGCAGGCCGAGAACCCGCTCCCCCAAGTGGTTCCGTTGGATCTCATCGGTGCCGCCGGCGATCGAGATCGACGGTGTGCCCAGCGCGAAGTACTGGAACTGGCCCGACGGGGCGTCGTCGCCCACGAGCATCCCGGCCGCGCCCTGGACCGCCAAGCCCAACTCTCGTTGGCCTCGCGTGATCTCCGAGACGGTGAGTTTGCTGATCGCACCTTCGGCTCCCGGCAACCCGCCCGCGTGGCCCGAGGCCCTGACGCGCTGGTTGGTGTAGCCCATCGTCCGACGCCTGATGTGCAGCTGGGCGTGTGCTTGTCGGACCAGCGGGTCACCCGAACGGTCGAACTCGCGCACCAGACGATCGAGTACCCGACCTACCCCTCGACCCGATGCGTTGGCGGTGAGCCTCCGCTGCTCGGCCGCCAGCACGACCCCGGCCGGGCGTTGGAGGTTCACCGGACCGAAGGGACCGCCCTCATGAGCGGCCGGGTTGTAGGAATTCTTCTCGTGGGCGAGGAAGGTGCGGGTCACGGCCCAGCCCGATCCGACCGGTCCGAGCACGTCGTCGGTCGATACTCGGGCACCGTCGAAGAAGACTTGGTTGAATCGGGCGTCGCCCGTCATCTGTCGGAGCGGTCGCACGTCCACACCGGGCTGATCTCTCCGAATCAGGAAGAATGTCAGGCCGGCATGCTTGGGGACGTCCCAGTCCGTACGGGCCAGAAGCATCCCGTAGTCGACCACCTCAGCGTTGGACGTCCAGGTCTTGGACCCGGTGATGATCCATTCGTCACCATCGCGTTCGGCCCGGGTGCGGACGCCAGCCAGATCCGAGCCGGCGTCAGGCTCCGAAAGCATCTGACACGCGGTTTCGCCGCCGGCCGCCATGCCCCAGAGGAAGCGTCGGCACTGGTCAGCGGTTCCGTGATCGAACAACATGGGCGCCAGCAGCGTCGGGGCGATACCCGACGGCGGGGCCAGCGCGCCAACCCGACGCCGCTCCTCCCGAACGACCTTGACCAACGGCGTCGACAGTCCCCGCCCCCACCAGGCCTCGGGCCAACCGGCGTACGCCCATCGAGCCTCGAGCATCATCCGGAACCACTCCCCCGTCGGCAGGTCGGGATCCCAGTGCGCTTCGTACCATGCCCGCGCCTCAACTCGGACCTGTTCCTCGGTTGTCTTCGCTTGCGCTTCCTCGGCGTCCATCGTGGCATTCCCTCCCGAGCCCGACGCTAGCCCGCCAATTGTGACCGACGCGCAGCACGGATTCGGAGGCGTGCTGCAGTAGAAGGAATGGCCGAGGCCGCAAGTCGATCTGCGTGGCTGCAGGGAATCGACGCGTTCAAGGGTGGAGAGTGTGTGATCCCGCAACCGACCGGAGGGCAGCCGCTCGAGCAGATCGAGTCGGCTCTCTCATTCACCGCGTTCTCCCCCAGCTGCGGACCGGACTTGACAATGATGCCGCCCAAGAGGCAGAAGGAAATCAGCCAAAGAACAACTTCGAATCCCACGTCGCCCACTTGCTCGCCGAGCAGGCCGCCGCAATCGACGTGCGCCCAGACGAAGACGCCGTCGAGGTGGCCGTGGCCAACAGCGGTTTCATCGACGATCTCGAGTACGTGGACCGCAACGAGACCTACGCGGAGTTTCGGGCCTACGTTGTCGACAAGCCTGAGGTGGTGGCGCTCGTCGCCCCCGAGGATCTGCCAACATCGTTCCGGGTCGAAACAGACCTCCCGGATCAGGTAGAAGCGGACGTCCGGTTGCTCCCGGGTGATTTGACCGTCGAGACAACCTCGATCGAGGCCGACGGATAGCGCTCGCGATTTTCGCTTGCCTACGTGCTGAGTTACCAGCCAGACGTTCCCGGGTCGCCCTTGAAGGGGCCGGCGATCTCGTCGGTGATCCAGCCGCCGTAGAAGCCCCCGGCTTGGGGGCGAACGACCTCCCCGTCGACCGTGCACCGGATTCTTCCTGGATAGAAGGCGAAGCAGCCGGCGATCGCTTCGAACCCGGACAACGGCTCTGGGTAGCTCCAGCCGACGGACTCGTCCGGATGCTCCCGCAGCGCCCAGAACGTGGCTTTGCCCTTCCACTCACAGAACGACGAGCCGGCGACGACCGTCAACCGGTCGGCCCTCACGCCGTCGTCGGCGAGATAGAACGTCGGCGGACTGGCCGTTTCGAGCACTCGCAACGATTGGGAGGCGACGGCCAACGGATCCAAGGGGTCTCCGACCATGACCCGTCGGTAGTCGACGACGATCGCCGGTGGACGTGGGTAGTCCCAAACGGACTCTTCGCCCGGCTCCGGGTCTACGGCAAATGCAGGCCGGGTTACGCCTCGGTTCGACCAGCCGGCCCTCGCCTGCTTCAGCCATGGTGGTAGATGGTCGGGCATCTCACAAGCCTGGCATGGAGCGCAACGTTCTGTCAGGCAGTCGATTGGACGGACCGTTCATGTTGACGCGGCGATGTCCGACACTTGTAGATGCGTGAACACATGACTGAAGTCGACCCCGCCGACGGCCGGGTCCGATGAGTGCGGGCGCGAAGGGTCGCCACGTCTCTCTCGACCCGGGTCCTCCCACGACCATCGTGCTCTTCGGCGCGACGGGCGATCTCTCACGACGAAAGCTGCTGCCGGGCCTCTTCCGTCTCGTCCACCTCGGGCTATTGCCCCACGTCCGGATCGTGGGAACGTCACTCGACGAACACACGCAGGACAGCTTCGTAGCGTTTGTACGAGACGCGCTCAGCAGGGTAGAGCCCCCGGTCGACGAAGGGAGCTGGAATGACTTCGCCCGTCGACTGATCTGGGCTCCCGGCGGCACGGCGGACTCGTTGAGGTCAGCGATCAAGGAGATCGAAGATGGCCTCGAGGGTCCGCAGAACCGATTGCACTACCTCTCCGTTCCCCCACGGGGAGCGCGGGCGGTAATCCAGACCCTGCGCGACTCCGATCTGGTCGAGAACTCCCGCATCGTGATGGAGAAGCCCTTCGGCACGGATCTCGAAAGTGCAAAGCTTCTGAACGCCGAGGTGCACCAGGTCTTCGACGAATCGCAGGTATTCCGCATCGACCACTTCCTCGGCAAAGAGGCCGCACTCAACATCCTGGCGTTCCGGTTCGCCAACGGCCTCTTCGAACCGATCTGGCATCGCAACATGATCGACCACATCCAGATCGACGTGCCCGAGCAGCTCGGGCTCGAGCAGCGGGCCGACTTCTACGAGGCGACCGGCGCGTACCGGGACATGGTTGTCACGCATCTCTTCCAGGTGCTCGCCTTCACCGCGATGGAGGCACCCACGTCACTCGCGCCTGAGGCCATCACCGAGGAGAAGAACAAGGTCTTCCGGTCGATGCTCCCGATCGGACCCGACGATGTCGTTCGAGGCCAATACGCCGGATACCGGGACGAATTCGGCGTTGACCCCGAATCCGAGACCGAGACGTTCATCGCCCTCAGGTGCTTCGTCGACAACTGGCGTTGGGCCGGAGTGCCCTTCTATCTCCGCACGGGCAAGAAGATGGCAGAGGGCCAGCGGATCATCTCGATCGCGTTCAAAGAGCCTCCCAAGTCCATGTTCCCATCAGGGTCCGGCGTTGGCCAGCGCGGCCCCGACCATCTCACGTTCGATCTCGCCGATGAATCGCGCATGTCGCTGTCGTTCTACGGAAAGCGACCTGGACCGGGCTTCCGCCTCGACAAGCTGTCGATGCAGTTCTCGGTCGAAGAGACCGAATGGTCTGGCGACGTGCTCGAGGCCTACGAACGGCTGATTCTCGACGCAGTCCGTGGGGACCACACCCTGTTCACCACGGCCGATGGCGTCGAACGGTTGTGGGAGGTGTCAGAAGAGCTGCTGAACGATCCGCCGCCCGTCCGCCCCTACGCGCAAGGCACATGGGGACCCAATCAGATCCATCAGCTCATCGCTCCCCGGGCTTGGCGATTGCCCTTCGAGCGCACCTGGCGCACACGACGTGCCACCGACGAACGATCGAAACCCACCTTCGACCGGCGGACTGCCGTCGACGAGGTGCAACGACCGACGTGATCCTCGCGTTGCCCGCCGCTACCGGGCACGGGCGCAAGGAGCACCGAAGCGATTGCAGCGCATTGCGAGACGGGGCCGGAGCGAGCCGATTCAGGCCGAGCGGACCCGGCGACGGTTGAATCCGGTTTTGTGCCCCGGCGATGGCTGCGGCGCCACGGCGGTCCACGAGGCCGCAGAACCAGCACTGCTGCCAGAGGTCGACCGAATCCTGATTTCATCATCGATGAAGCTCCGGCCAGAGCCCATCGCCGTTGAGCACTGTGTGGCGAGCATCATCACACCAGCCGAACGTTCGACGTCCAGGGCTGCCCCGGGCATCTGGTACACCGGGCAACGTCGGAGCCTGTTTGTCCATGGGCTTGTCGTCCACCGGCGCGCCTGGCCGGGCTACGTTGGGTCAATGGGACTGACGATTGACGACCTGCTGGCCAAGGAAGAGATTCGGGATGTGATCTACCGATACGCCCGAGGCATCGATCGGATGGACTTCGATCTCGTGGCCTCGTGCTACCACCCCGACGCCTACGACGACCATGGCACCTTCCAGGGCGACGTGCCGGGGTTCATCGAGATGTGCAAGGGGTTCTTGCCTCGCTACCTCGTGACCCAACACTTCATGGGCAACCTGTTGATCGAGGTGTTCGGCGACGTGGCCCGGGCGGAGACCTACGCGGTGGCCTACCACCGCAAGGAACTGGGCGACGGTTCGGGCCACGACGACGTGTTCGGCATTCGCTATGTCGACCGGTTCGAGAAGCGCGACGACGGACCCTGGCTCATTGCCCACCGGGTGGTGGCCACCGAGTGGCGGCGGGTCGACCCCGTCCCGGTCGGCAAACTCCGAGGCCACCTTGGGGTATGGGGTCACCGAGACGAGAGCGACGTCATCAACTGGATCCTCACCGCAACCGCTCCCGCTTGACCGGTCCGACCGGCCGCGGCGTGCGACGTCAGCTCTTCATTGCGCGACGGTCGAAGTAGTCACGCCACGCCGAGATCTTGCCGTCGGTCAGCTCGAACACGCCCGTGACAGGAAGAGCAAACGGGGTCTTGACGTCATCGGCTTCGCTCCCGCCCTTCGGCGAGAAGTGTTCGACCCGTTCGGAGAAGACCACCGTGTCGTCCCCGGACAACTGGCGGACTTCCATGCGCACATCCCAAGTCCCGGCGAAACCTTCCAGGGTGTGGTGAATCGCATCGGGGCCGGTGATCACGGTACGGTCCCAAGGCATGTTCTGGTAGGCGACGTCGGGGGTGCAAATGGCTCGCCACTCCTCCACCGTCATCTCGTTCCAGCCCTCACAAACACTGCGAACGGCTTCAATTCCTTGGCTCATCGGACCATCTCCTCGCTCGGCTGTGGTGTCGTTCCCTGCGATCATGACACTGACCGGCCGTCGAAACTACTTCGTCACGCGCCTGAAGAACGACGGAGGATCACGAGCACCATGTCGTCGGTTCGTTGATCGGGGAGTGTTGTCGCTCGTTCGATCAGCGCCGCATCGATGTGCACGACTTCGGGCCGGCCGGTTCGAAGGACCGCCGCCACGCCGGTCGGTGCGCCGGGGTCGAAGGGGTATCGCTCCTGGAGTTCCTCGACCCACTGCATCTTCGACGGATCCGAATGTGCTGCCCTGACGACGGGATCGGAACCTGGTTCGCGGGAGTGTTCTCGCGCCAAACGCTCCTTCGCTGCCGCCTCCTCGGCAGAGCTGAGGCGGGCTGCCCGGTACATCTCCACCTGCTTGCGCTCGGTGATGTCGACAATGAAGCCGCTGGTGCCCGTGACGTTTCCCTCGGCGTCCAGTGTGACCGTTCCCCGCTCCGCCACCCACCGGACCGACCCATCGGCGGCGAGAATCCGGTGCTCGACTTCATACGAGGACCTCGTCCGTATCGCCTGCTCGACTGCGGCTCGTGTCGACCCGACATCGTCAGGGTGCAGCATCCCGAACCACTCGTCGAGGGTGTATTCGGGGGAGTCAGGATCGAGCCCGACGAGACCGACGACGGTCTCATCTCCCCGGACAATGCCGCGGACAAGATCGACGCTCCAGACTCCAACGTGGCCTGACACCAACGCGAGCGACCGTTGATCGGACGGATCCGCTGAACGACTACGGGGCCTCGACGTACCGGCTTCTGTGGGAGCAACGACCTCGAGGACCGAGAAGACCACCCCGATGACGCCACCGCGATCGTCCAACCAAGGTGCGAGGTGGGCGAAAACGATGACCGTGCCGTCGGGCCGGCGCAGCTCGACTGCCTCCACGAGGGCCCCACCCGCCGTCACCGTGGAAAATGTCGATCGTAGATCGGCCGCTCGGCCCTGCCCGAGGCCCGTACCAGCCGCAGCCATGAGGTCGAACACGCAACGTCCGGCCAGAGCTGCTCGGCTCGACCCGAGCAGCTGCGCGGCGAGGGTGTTCGCGCTGCTCGACGAGGCTCGAACGTTCTGCGAGCAACACTGCGAACGGGAGTGCGTCGAGCACTCGCTGCACGTCGGGTCCGATGAAATGATCTGGAGCATTACGTTCGTCGTCTGGCGAAATCGTGGCGTTCGAATGGTCGTTCAAAGCCGACAAGCTGATTCCGACACTCGAAGGCATCCGGACGCCGATCCCGTCCTTCGAGGCGCCAACTTGGTCGGCACCGGTTACCCGGCCCTCACGATTGGTACCACCGGATCCTTCGGGACGGGCGGCTCCGGCGGATCGTTCGGCACCACCGGCTCCGGCGGATCGTTCGGCACTCTTCCCCACCGGCTCCGGCGGATCGTTCGGCACCAACGGCTCCGGCGGATCGTTCGGGATCGGCTCCGTCGGCGGACGATCGGGGTCGGGCAACTCAGGGTCCAAGGGAATCGTGGCCGAAGGGAACAATTCCAGCACGTGCAGCGACATGACGAAAGCCTTTCACCCTGGCCGCGGTCGAGAGCTGCGACCCGGGTTGGTAGGGGCGAGGTGGGAAGGTAGGAGTGCTACCCCGAACGAGCGGAGTCGAAACTCCTCGACCGGCCGACCCAGACCGGGTCGTCCTCCGGGCTCTCGTCCTCGGGGTTGAGAGACCGAACTCGTCGTTTGGACAAACGATCATTCGGGTAGGCGGTCGACGAAGACTTGACCCGACTGCCGGTCATCGGGACCACGTAGGTCCCCCCGTCCGGCTGTCTCGAAGAAGGAGACACCCATGAAATTCCTACGTCGCTCTATCGTTGGATCCCTAGCCGGCGCAGCTGCCGCCTGGAGTTGGCGGAATCGGAGCAAGCTCACGAATCGAGCGGACCGAGCCGGCAGCAGCCCGCAGGGCAAAGATCACCGAGCCGACCCCGTGACAGATCAGCCCGGCGCCGACCGGAACTCCGCCCGGGCACAAGGTCCCGCCGACGTTTCCGTGCCTGTCTCCTGAGACGGACACCTGAACCAGGAGGCTCGACGATGATGACAGTGATCACCAGCCTCACCCTGCGTCAAGGCTCGGAGCCGGAGTGGGATGCGGCCATGCGGACTCGGCTCGAAACCGCCGGCGGCCAGATGGGCTTTCTGGGAAGCCAACTGCTCGCCCCTCTGGACGCTCTCGATCGCCGGGTCGTCGTTGGCACCTGGAACACCCGATCCGACTGGGAGGCATGGCACAACGACGCTGCCTTCCTCGCATCCCGTCAGCTGTTGGATCGCCTTCAGGAGGGGCCGAGCGAGACGACCTGGTTCGAGGTGATCGAACGCCACCCCGCTGCAGGCTTCGCTTCCGCGGCACATGCCGTCGTCAATCGCGTCCGGGAAATGGTGAACACCCTCGCCGCAGGCGAGAGCGATACGTCCAAGAAACACCCGTAGTTCCGACCAGTTCACCCATGAAGGAGCACAAGATGACCATGCATTTCCGAAGTGGTGCCGAGGTCCTGACCCAGGAGGGTACAAAGCTCGGGACCGTCGAGCGTCTCGTGATGGATCCCTCCCAAGATGTCGTCACGCACCTTGTCGTGTCGAAGGGTTTCCTGTTCCCGAAGGAGCGAGTGCTGCGGGTGGCACTCGTGACCGAGGCCTCGCACGACACGGTCGTCGTCGGACCGGACCTCGACCCCGACCAGCTTCCCGAGTTCGAAGAGAGCCACTACCTCAGCCTCGAGGACGCGGCCGCTGGGCCAGACCGTGGGAGCCAACCGGTCCCTCTCGTGTGGGCCACGCCGATCTTCGAAGCCGATCTGGCCGGATATCCCGTCTACCCACCCGACACCGTGAGGGAGACCACTCGCAACGTTCCCGAGGGATCCCACGTCGTCAAGGCGGGCTCATCGGTCGTCACCTCTGACGGGGAGGCTATTGGCAAAGTCAACGAAGTCGATGTGTCCGGCAACGGACGTCTGATCTCGATTGGGGTCGACCGGGGCTGGTTCAAAGAAGAACAGACCATCCCGGCGCATTTGATCCGGAAAATCGACGAGGATCTCGTTGTGCTTGCCGTGGGTCGCACCACGATCAGCCAGCTAGAACGAAGAGTTTCCCCCGAACGCACCGCCGAAATTTCGTAGCCAACTCAGCGTTTGGACTCCTGCACATGCGGGTAAGTGCTTGTCAAGATCAAGTCAACAAGATCAGATCGATACAACCATCAACTGCCGGACCCCCATTTGGTGGTCAATGACCGGCAATGTCGAAAGGAAAACCAATGAGTGGAACCCTCCTCTGGCTCGCCGCCGTCGTTATCGCAGTCATCGGCGTTGTCCAGCTTCTCCAGGGCCAGATCCTTCTGGCAATCGTCTTGTTCGTCGCCGCTGCCTTGGTCGGCCCCGGCGGCTATTCGATCTTCGCCCGGCGCTGATCGACGACAGAAAACCCTGAAGTGACCGAGCGGGACCCCGACGATTCGTTCGTCGGGGTCCCGCTGCATGTTAGGAACTCTGTTCCTCGGCAGCCACGGTCTCGATGGCATCGGGAGCCGAATATCGGCCTTGTCCCACCTCGACTTTGCGAGGCTTGGCTTGTTCGGCCACCGGAATTCGAATGGTCAGGACACCATCGTGCAGATCGGCTTCGAGGTTCTGTAGATCGAGCCCTTCGCCGAGCTGGATCTGACGTCGGAACGTGCCGCGGTAGCGCTCGGCGAAGTACGGTTGATCCGTCTCCTGTCGACGCCAGTTTCGCTCGGCAGCGACCGTGAGAACGTTGCGCTCGACGGTGATGTCGAGGCTCTCGGCCTTCACGCCGGGCAAGTCGATGTGCACCCAAACGTCGCTGCCGCGCCGGAAGGCATCCATCGGCATCACACCCCCATTGTTCTGCGGCCGACCCGACAGCCGGCTGAAGAGCGTGTCGAGGTCGCGGAACGGGTCGGTCTGGATCATCATGTCAACACTCCTTCTGGTCGTTGGTGCGGCCGTTGGCGGCCGAAGTGATACCTTGCAATCTAACGGCGGTTATGTTGAGTGTCAAGAGGTGATTATGTTGACACATCCCTGGTGAGCTGCCAGTATCGTCCCATGACACCGAGGTCGCCGAGCCGTGATCAGCCTGCCGACCAGCAGCGCCCCTTGCTGGAGGATTGGCTGAACGCTCAGACCTCACCGAACACGCGGGCTGCGTACCGCTCCGATCTCGAGGTGTTCGGCAACTGGTGCGAGCGTCGAGGAGCACTGCCGTTGACGGCCGACACCGCCACCCTCGTCGCCTTCCAGGCCGCACGAGCGGTGGCAGGCGACGCCGCTTCGACGATTCGAAGGCGATGGTCGGCGTTGTCCTCCTTCTACGACTTCGCCGTCGAACGCGACCTACGAACGATCAACCCGGCGCTCGGTGTCGATCGGCCCAAGGTGCTGATCCGGAGATCCGAGCCCGACGGTGCGACTCTCCGAGGAGGTCGTCACGAACTGTCGGATCATGGCCGCCGCCATCGACCCCCGCCTCGAAGCGCTGGTCTCGCTGCTCGTTCTCGATGGCCTCAAGGTGGCGGAAGCACTCGCTCTCGACATCGATGACATCGCAGGTCGCCCGCCGGCGACGACGATCGAGGTTCGACGGCGGCACGATTCGAGGCGAATCGTCCTCCATCCCGACAGCGCTCGTTGTGTCCGGCGATGCACCGGAAAACGCCGAAGCGGCCCGGTCTTCCTCAGCGAGCAATCGTCACGGTCGGACACTCCGACTCGGCTCACACGTTTCGGCGCCGACCACCTCATCCGCCAACTCCGATCCAGCGGCACGACCGAACAGGTGACTGCGAACGCCCTGCGAAGGTTTCACATCAGCTCGCGACAGGCCCGCGGTAACGAGCTCGAGGACATCCGGGATGGTGCCGGCCTCGCCGACGTACGGAGCGTCCAACGATACGTCGGTCCTGCCACCGAGAACGAGCGCTGAAGGGAGCCGACCGCCATGCCGGAGAAGCCCGGTGCACGACGCACCCACGACGAGCTTGCAGCCCATCTCCAGGCAGAACGTCGGACCGCGTTGCGGGCGCTCGAGGTCCTCGAGTACGCGGCCCACCGCACCCCCACCACGCCGCCATCGCACGTGGGTCCACCGGGTACGGGTCGCCGTTGACGCACTCCATGTTGCGCTACAAGCGCAAGTCCCCCGACCCGATGACCCGCTCCGCCTTCTGGACGAGATAGCGCTCGCCCACCCCGCGTTCATCGAGCGGGTCAAGCGGCTCCAACAAGACCTGCGTGACCTCACGATCGCTGTGGCCTCATTGCGCGAACACCTCGAGGACGATTCGGCCGTCGTGATCGACCCCGCCGACGTGAGCGAGCGGCTCGGAGCGCTGACCACACAGTTCCATCGGCACCAAGAGGGCGAGGCAACGCTCGTCTACGAGACGATGGGGCGGAACATCGACGAGATCTGCTGACGAGATCTGCTGACGCGACGCCGGTGATGCGAGCCGGCAACATACGGCAGAGATCGCTCCGGATCGTTCTACAACTTCCACCGAATCGTGGCCTCGTCGCCCGTGGGTTGGTACGAGCACTGAAGCCCGGTCTGGATGGAGCGATCGAGGTGCGCCGCCAGCAATGGGGTGATCGGCTCGAGTCGGCGGATGGCGTCTCTGATGCGCGCGCTGACAGCCTTCCGAGCCCGTTCGGCAGGGTCGTTTGGGTTGACACGCAGACCGCCGCCGAGGCCGGTGGCCCGCCTGACTTCGGCGAAGAGGTGCTCGCGCTCCTGTTCCAGGCTTCGGACTCGTCCGATGTCAGCATCGGTCTCCGCCCGGTCGATCTCGGTGGTGAGGTCGTTCAGTCGAGCGCGGTAGGCCGCAAGCGCCGCGAGGTCGATCAGTTCGCTGCGAGCCCCAACGCTCGTCCGTACCCCGCCGGCGAGCTGCAATGCGGAAACCTGCTGGCCTCGACGCTCCACGAGCACAGCGATGTCAGCCAGGCCCTTCACGTGCGGAAGACTGCCGTGCTCACCGCACCAGGACACGTTCCACACCTGCCCACCCCGGACGAGACAAGCCAAGGCTCTGTCTCCACCTTCCTCGCCTCACCTTCCTCGCCCTCGGCGACCCTTCCCTCCCCGCCTTCTCGATTCGGACCAAGGGCACGCGTCCCTTGTCGGACCCACACCGTGGCGCCAAGGCGCTGAGCGGTCTCGACCGATCTGCCGAGCATCGCCTCAGCTCGCTGCACGTCGCCGAGTGCTGCAGCGAGGATGCCGACCGTGTGAGCAAATGGTCCGGCGAAGGCGACCACGGCGCCGTTGACACCACAGCTGTCGACAAGATGCTCCACATCGGCGAGCAGGTCACGACAAAGGTCGGTGTCGCCGAGAGCAGTCGCCGCCTCGGCCAGATGCATGACGAGCACTGACCGCAGATAGGACAACTCTCTCTGCCATCCTCCGGACTCCGTGACCATGGCGACCTCGCGAGCAGCACGCGTGAGGTCGCCAGCGGCGGCGAAGGCCCCCGCTGCCACCGAATGGGCGAGCACGGGTGCTCCGGTCCACCACTGCACCGCGTCTGCGGCGAGGGTTCGCAGCTCTTCCGGTCGATTGCGTACCCGAGCGAGCTCGACCCGCTGCGACATGAGCACGTTGCCGGTGTCGGGCTCGTGGATCTTCTCTCCGATCCGAGCTGCATCGAGCATGAACTCCTCGGCCTTGTCGGCGTCACCTTCGAGCAGGGCAAGAGCAGCACGACGAGTCTGCACCAGGTAGTGATCGCGAGGTTCAGCACGACTCTCGAGCAGCCCGAACCAACGATCGAGCACCGGCCGAAACGTTGCTGAACCGGATTCGAGGAGACCGTTGGCCTCCAAAATCAGTCCCTCGGCCAAGCGGTCGGTGTCACCGAGTCGGCCGGCGGCGGTGGCGACCTCGTGGCCCAACCGGGCCCGTTCGGTGCCGGTACCCGGCCCCCAGAGCGCGTCGTGGCGTGCCAGAAGGCACGCAATGAGCGTCACATCATCGTTGGACTCACGGCCGAGGGTCAGGGCCTGTTCGCTGAGGGGGCCGGCGCGCACCCGGTCCTCCGCCACGGAGTGTTGGAGTTCTCGCGCCAGCGCTGCGGTGACTCGGGCCTGACGAGCAAGGTCGATGCCCGACACGGCTGCCAACGCGGCCTCGAGTTGAGCGATGACCTCATCTCGGGGAGCGGCGAACTTTGCGCCCAGGCGGTGTACCGCCAACGCCACATCGGCGTTCAGGAGAACGTCCGGAGCGACCTTGGCCGCTTCCGCCAGCAGACCACGCGCCACCAGCGGCTCCCCGGAACGGGCCTGGCTGTCGGCCTCCTCCATCAGCATTCGTGCCATACGCTCGGGCTCGATGCTCCAACCCGCGTCGAGCGCGGCAATCCGAGCCCTGCGGAGGTGACTGGCCGCTTCGGTGAACGCCGAGCGTCGCCGATCGTCGATTGCGGCCTCGCAGGCCCAGCGGATCGCCCGCTCCGGATCGCTCGTTCTGATGGCGGCAGCGAAATGGAACGCCAGGTCGCCGGCAGCGACGTCGCCACCACGACCACGACGAGCCTCGAGGGCCTCGCCAACTCGGCCATGGAGCTGCGAACGCTCAGTCGGGTCAAGCTGCCCGTAGACGGTTTCACGGAACAGGTCGTGGGTGAACCAGAACTCGTCACCAGCGGACGTCCGAACGAGTCCCGCCTCAATGGCGGGCCCGAGATCACGAACCACCTCAGCCGCTGATGCACCCGCCGCCGAACCCAAGACATCGGGCAACAGACGGTTCCCGAGCACGCTGGCCACGGCCAGGAGCTCACGGGTCTGACTCGGCAGCATCCCGAAGCGTCGGGCGACGGCTCCGGTCACGACGGCGGGTAGCAGCACGCCGGCGCCAAGCTGCGGCAACCGCGCAAGCTCGCTCACGAAGAGCGGGTGTCCCCCCGTTCGTCGATGCAGCTCGAGTGCATGCGTGCGAGCAGTTCGAGGGTCAAGGATTCCGCCAACCAGCTCCTCGACGCCCTCGACGGTCAGGCCCTCGAGGTGAACGTGTTCCGCATGGGACCCGACTCGGGCCAACTTCGCCTTGCTGTATTCGTCGAGTTCATCGTGTCGATAGGCGCCGACCACCATCAGCCGGGCCGCTACCGGCGCTGCGGTCAGATGGTCGAGCAAGTCGAAGGTCGACGAGTCGGCCCACTGGAGATCATCCAACACGATCACGACGAGCCGTTTGACCGCCAACGCCGCCAGCCAACGGACCGCGGCGTCCAGCAGCAACAAGCGATGCCGGTCGGGGTCGCCGGCGGTCTGCGTCGCCGGCTCGAAATCCCGGATCAGGACCGACAGGACGTCGCGATCCCGACCGGCCGCGGCCACGGCGTCATCGCCCACGAGCCGGGCGAGGTCGCTGAGCGCTTGCATCCACGGCCAGAAACCCGGGGCACCCCCACCGTGCCAACACGTACCCCAACCAACGACGACCTCATCGACCATGGATGCATCGATGGCAGCCCGAATCAATGACGTCTTGCCCATGCCCGCCTCGCCGCTCACGAGAACCGCCGACCGGTGGCCCTGGGAAGCAGCGGAGAGCGCTTCGCCGATGCGGCGCAGAGGTTCGGCCCGACCGACAACCGCCGACTGGTTTGGCTGCGCCATTCGATCCTTCCCTCGAGATCTCGCCAACCGCCAGATGCAATCTGGCGGAACATCGACACCATCTGGCGCCTCAAGGATGACACCTCGATCATGGAAGGGACGAACCGATGGCCTTTGATGCCGATCAGTACAAGACGACCACCCGCCAGCAGTGGGAGGACTACGCATTCGGCTGGAACGATTGGGGGCCGCTGCTCGAAACATGGCTCGGCCAGGCGACCGATCGGATGATCGACCTCGCGGGGATCGAAACGGGGAGCCGGGTCCTCGACATAGCGGCTGGAGCCGGTGGCCAGAGTATTGCGGCGGCCCGACGGGTCGGCACGACCGGTTCGGTCTTGGCCACCGACCTGTCCCCTGCCATTCTCCGATACGCGGCGCACGCCGCAGAGCAGGCAGGCCTGCACACCCTCTCGACGCGCGAGCTCGACGGCGAACAGCTCGCGGAACTTCCGGCTGGGACTTTCGACGCCGCCATCTCACGGCTCGGGCTCATCTATTTCCCGAACCGTCACCAAGCCCTCACCGGCATCCGCCATGCGCTTCGAGACTCGGGCCGTCTCGCGACGGTCACGTACTCGACGGCGGCCAGGAACGGCTTCTTCTCGGTGCCCGTGTCGATCATCCGCGAACGTGCCCAACTCCCCGCTCCGGCGCCGGGACAACCTGGACCGTTCAGCCTCGCCGACCCCGAAGTTCTCGAACGCGATCTCGTACAGGCGGGCTTCCACGACATCGTCATCGAAGTCATCGATGCACCGGTTCGCCTTGCTTCAGCAGCCGAGTGTGTCCGCTTCGAACGTGAGTCGTTCGGAGCGCTTCACCAGATGCTCGGCTCCCTGAGCCCCGACGACCAGGCCTCGGTCTGGGAGGAGATCGAAACCGCGTTGCGTCCCTACGAGACCGACGGCGGCTTCGTCGGTCCATGTGAGCTCGTCGTTGCCGGAGCAACCCGATGAGCACGAGAGGACCGTTCAGAGTCACCGCCGTCCAGGCGACCCCTGTCTACTTCGACCGGGACGCCACGCTCGACATCGTCGCCGACCACATCGGCCGAGCAGGAGCAGATGGAGCCCATCTGGTCGTCTTCCCGGAATCGTTCGTTCCCGGCTACCCCGACTTCGTCTGGCGCATGACCGTGCCGAACGATGCCGATTGGTATCACCGCTTCCAGGACCAGGCCGTCGAGATCGACGGTTCCCATCTCGACACCGTGCGAGCCGCTGCGGCCGCCGCCGGCGTCTGGGTCGCACTCGGAATCACCGAGCGAACCCGAACCGGCACGTTGTACAACGCGGTCGTCTACATCGACGACCAAGGCGAAATCGCCGGGTTGCATCGCAAGCTGGTCCCGACAGTGGCCGAGCGAACCGTGTGGTCAAACGGGCAAGGGCCGATGTTGACCGTGGTGGACATCGGCGGTGTCCGAGTCGCCTCGCTCATCTGCTGGGAGAACTACATGCCCCTGGCCCGTGCCGCTCTCTACGAGAAGGGCATCGACGTCCTCCTCTCCCCCACCTGGGACAACAGCGACGAGTGGGTACCGACGTTGCGACACATCGCCAAAGAGGGACGGGTCTTCGTCGTCGGTGTCACCGCTTTCCTCCGGGAATGCGATGTGCCGACCGACCTTCCCGGTGCCGCCGAGACGTACGGAGGAGGCGACGCACCGTTGTCGAACGGAAACACCACCATCGTCGCTCCCGGAGGCGAGATCCTCGAAGGGCCGCTCATCGGCGAGGCCGGAACCGTCACCGCGACGCTCGACCTCGATCGAATCGCCGCCGGCCGCAGATTCTTCGACCCCACCGGCCACTACGCCCGTCCTGACGTCCTCTCGTTGACCGTCAACACGCCGGGGGGCGACGGTCACTGAGGTCCGCTCGACTCGCCGTCCTCAGGATCGGTCGTCGATGACATCCAGGTCGTGGAACTCCATGGACTCTCCGGCGAGCGCCCGATACCGGTCCGCGAACTCGGCAGTTTCGGGGAGTTGGGAGTTCTCCATTGCCGATTCGTAGGAGTCGAAGAACACGAGCACCAGATATCTGGTCGGGTCGTTGCGGTCCCGCGTGATGATCGACCGACGTGTCGTGCGCCTTCCCTCGGTGCGCCGTTCCCACTCTCGGTCCAGCTCGACGATCTCGTCGAACTTTTCGGTATGGCATTCGATGATTTGGATGAACGTCATGGCCTGGCCTTTCGTTGATTGATTCGGATTTCGGACTGGATGAAGGGCATCGTTCGTCAGGGGTGCAGTCGATAGAAGCGAAACATGTCGTGTTGGATCGGCAGGACCTCGACCGATGCGAAACCGGCCTGGTCGGCGTAGCGCTCGAGCGTGGCGATGCGCAACAACGTCCCGGTGGCGGCCGAATCCGGCTCGCTGCGACCGACGGGTAGACAGTGCAGGACACTGGCGGCGTAGAACAGCCGCTGCATCGGATCGGGATCATTGGGTGTAAGCGCGTCGGCGGCACGCTCGTCGACGATGAACACTGCGCCCCCGTCGTTTGTCATCGTGCGCATGGTCGCGAGCGCCTCGATGGGGTGCGCCATGTCGTGCAGAGCCTCGAAGCAGCAGACGAGGTCGTACCCGTCATCGCCGGCTCGGGCCTCGGTGGTATGCAAGGTGATGCGGTCCGAAAGGCCGGCATCGACGACGTTGGAGCGTGCATCGGCGATCGACGCGGAATCGGTGTCGAAACCATCAACCGTGACCGAGGGATAGCCGCGTGCGATCGCGATCGACGACCATCCGCACCCACATCCCACGTCGGCCACTCGTCCCCCGCCGGCGAGCCGAGTCGCCACATCGGGCATCGAGGGAAGCCACTCCGATGCGAGCAGATTCGTGAACTGTGGTCGATTGGCGTTTTCCTGGGCTCGTCGAATCCACTGGCCGTACCCGGCGAACGAAATGCCCGTTCCGTTTCGATAGGCGTCGACCAATTCGGGGAGGATCCCCGATGCCGCTACAGCAAAGGTCGCGAGCGGGGCGACAGAGGCGAGGCTGTCCGGGTCGAGCAAGCAGGCCCGTTGCGCTCCTGGCAACGAGAAGATGGGTCCATCGGTACCCGGGCTCGAACGGTCGCCTTCGAGACTGACGATCCCGGCCGTCGCCTGTTGCTCGAGCCACTCGATGGCATACCGGCCGTCGATACCGGCCCGTGAGGCGAGCTCCGACGCCGTCGCCGGCGCGACGGCGAGCGCCGCGTACAGCCCGAGTCTCATACCCAGTTCGATGGTCGCCAGTTCGAAGCTGCCAATTGCGGCCAGAGCAATACGTTCGGCGAAGGCGCCGATCGCGGCGTCGAGTTCGGTCGGATCGAGGAAGTGATCGGTGGTGATGGCCATGAGGTGCCTTTCGTCGAGCTGTCGCCCCCATGGCGCCAGTTCTCGGCTGGCATCGCCAGATCAGCACTAACGTCGCGCCCGTATGGCGAACGACGCCGAAGCCAGAAGCAGCCGGGTTGCCCTGATCGTGGGTGAGGCGCTCGCGGCCGCAGCGTCCGGAAGTGGGCGCCTCGTGCTCCTCGTCGGCGAGGCGGGCATCGGTAAGACAACTGCCGCCCGCGACGCGGTGGGCCTGGCCCGTCGGAGCGGCGTGGGGGTTCGTTGGGCTGCGTGCTCGGCCGATGGCCGAACGGTTGCGTACGGTCCGTGGTTGACCCTGCTCGCGGGGTTGGGGCCTCCCGGCCAACGAGCGATCAAGTCACTCGTTGGCGCAGAGTTCGGAGACTCCGCCTCCGCAGGCGCGGCCCGCTCGACGGCGTACGCGGCCGTGGTCGAAGCCCTGGAGGAAGCGACGGTCGAGCAGCCGGCCCTTCTGGTTCTGGACGATCTCCATTGGGCAGACGAAGGCACGTTGCTGCTACTCGACGCCGTGGCCGGCCACCTTCCAGGCATCCCGGTTCTTGTGATCGGCTCGTATCGGGACACCGACATCGTGCCCGGGTCGCCCCTCACCCGCCTCGGCGGCCGCGCCGATCGCCTGACGATACGCGGCCTCGACCAGCGGAGCATCTCGGCGCTCCTCGGTCACCAGATCGGTCGCACCCATGCCGAGACGGCGAGCGCCGAGGTCTTCCGGCTCACCGCTGGAAATCCCTTCCTCGTCGTCCAACTGGGCCGGCTGCTGGCAGAGGAGCCTCGGATCGACCTCGCCACCGCGTTCGAACCTGGAACGCGAGACCTTCTGGCGCAACGCCTCGGGGCGCTCGACGACGAGTCCCGAGACCTCCTGTGCGCCGCGGGAATTCTCGGATCATCCTTTCGGTTCGTCGACCTTTGTGAGATGCACGGTGGGAAGCGGACCGCAGTAACCGAAGCACTTGACCGAGCGACTGCTCTGCGCATCATCGAGCGGGCGCCTGGCACCGGGACCTGGGCCTTCGTCCATGATCTGTTCCGGCGCGCCGCGCTCGAAGGCCGAAGCACGCACGAGATCATCCGGTTGCATCGGCGCGCCGCCTCGGTGCTCGAACTCGTCGACGAAGAACCCGCCGTGATCGCCGCGCACCTGCTCGCCTGCTGCGAGGTCCCCGATTCGGCTGCCGCCGCTTGGTGTGTGCGGGCAGGAGACCGGGCGTTGCACGCAATGGCATGGGAGGAAGCAAGCGGCCACTACGAGCGAGCCCTCGCTGCGCTCGGAAACGCCGACCACGACCAGGTCCGAGCCGCTGCGCTCGCTGGTTCAGGACGGGCCCGCCTGCTGAGCGGCGACGGGGCCGGCGCATCGGCGGCGTTCGACGATCTGGCGACGCTCGCTCGTTCAGCCAACTCACCGGAGCTTCTCGCCCGCGCGGCGCTCGGGTTGAGCGCGGACCTCTCGGGATTCGAGGTCAGACTGTTCGACCAACACCAGATCGACCTGCTGGAAGAGGCGGCACGTCGCTTGTCCGGCGGCGCAGACCACGCGCTCGAGGCGATGGTGCTCGGCCGACTGTCGGTCGCCCTCTCACTCGTCGCGCCAGATGACCGGCGTCGTCATTTGGCCGAGGCCGCGGTGAGGCTGGCCCGGCGGTCTGGTGACCCGATCGTGATCGCCCGAGCGCTCGCCGTCCATTGCGATGTGATTTCCGGACCAGCGCATGTCCCGGAGAGGGTTCGGCAAGCCACCGAGATCATCGACATCGCCGAGCGCGTCGCCGATGGCCCGCTGGAGCTGCTCGGCAGGCGGCTCCGGTACGTGGCACGACTCGAATCGGGCGACCTGGCCGGCACCGAGGAAGATACGAACGCCTTTGCCCGTCGCGCCGTAGCCCTCGGCAACCCGCTCTACTCCTGGTACGTGCCGTTGTGGCAGGCACAGCTGGCCCTCGTGGCCGGCGATGTCGACGCAGCAGACCGGCTCATCGCCGAAGTCGGCCGACTGGGCCGGGCCGGCGGAAGCACGAACGCGCCGATGCTTGCGACCGTTGCTCGGCTGGGGATCGCGTGGCAGCGCGGGGACTACGACGGTGCGCTTCGCTTGGTGGAATCGCTCGGTGAAACCGCGCCCGAACTCGTCGACTACATCTCGTCGATCGGTGCGTACGCGTGGGCGTTCTGCCTGGCTGACCGCCGGGTTGAGGCAATCGCCTTGCTGGACCGGGCCGTCGCGCTGGGTATCGACGATCAGTACGAAGACGCCGAGTGGCTCCCGAACATGGTGAACCTCGTTCGCGCCGCGGCTCTGCTCGAACATGCGCTGCTCCCTCGTGCCCTCGATTTGCTCGAGCCGTACGCCGAGCTCTTCGCTTTCGAGGGCATCGGTGCCGTCCTCTACGGTTCGGTGGCAAGGATCGTGGCGCTCGGGTGCCGAACGCTCGGACGTCACGACGACGCCGTGCGTTACGCCGAACGAGCTCTGGCCGCCAACCGTCCCCTGGGAGGAACGCTGCTCGCCGATGCGTTGCGCACCCTCGCCGAATGTCTCGGCGCCAGCGGCCAGAACCCGGTTGCATGTGAACGCATCCACGCCGAGGCCGATGCGGCATACCTGGCTGCTCGTTCGCCTCACCTGGTCCGCTGTTCGTCGTCTGAGTCCTCGACGACCGACGACCCGGTTGGGAACGCACTCATCCGAGACGGCGACGTGTGGCACGTCACGTTCAGCGGTCGAAGAACCATCATCAAGCACAGCAAGGGACTTGCCGACCTCGCCGTGCTCCTCGCCCGCCCGAATCAGGAGGTCCACATCACCGAGCTCGAAGGGGTCGCCGTCTCGCTGATGAGCGGCCACGGCGGCCAGACGCTCGACCACACCGCCATCGGCGCATACCGCGCCCGCCTCCGCGACTTGACCGAAGAGATCGACGAGGCCGAGCTGTTCCACGACAACGCCAGGGCGGAACGATCACGGGCCGAATACGACTCCCTTTCGAGGAGCTCTCTACTGCGCTCGGTATCGGTGGTCGACCCCGACCGACCGGGCCCGAACCGATGGAACGGCTGCGGAAGGCAGTTTCGGCCAGGATGCGGGACACCATTCGCCGACTGGACACCGTTCATCCGCTGCTCGGCCGTCACTTGGCAAACGCGGTGCACACCGGCGTCTACTGCCGATACGCACCCGAGACACCGACGAGGTGGCGCTGCCAGCCGTGAGCCCGCTGGACTCAGGGCTCCGAACGAGGATCGCCTGCGTGACCCGCCGGGGGTGACGGGAAGGCGGCGGCCAACACCGTTCGGCATCCGTCCGCCATACTGCGAGCAATCGCCAGCGCAGGGTTGGCGGCGATCCAGGGTGAGATGACCTCTACGCCGAGTGGGGCATCGACGCCGAGAGCCGCAAGGGTCTGCATCAAACCGACCAGATCGAATTCGCCATCGCCCGGCGCGAGCCGGTTGGTCGACGTGTCGGTCTGGTAGTCGGCCTCGGTGCGCGCGGCTGCACCATCGTCGATCTGGACCGAGGCAACCAATCGTCCGTCGATGGCCGCCAGATTCGCGAGCGTGTCCGGACCGCGCTCCAAGTGCCAGCTGTCCACGCATACCCCACCGTTGGGTCGCCCGGCACGGGTCACCACGTCGATCGCGTCCGCCAACGAACCGACCGTCGTCATCTCCGGCAGGAACTCGAGGCTCACCAGAAGCCCCCGTTCGGCTGCCCGGTCACACACCCCGGCAAAGGCTTCGGCCAACCGGTCGACGTCCTCGCCAATGCCTGCGACCGACCCAACCGGCGGCCCACCGAGCTGGAGATGGCGGGCACCAAGTCCATCGGCCAGCTCGAAAGCCAAGGCCTCCTCCTCTGCGGCGCGAACCGCCAACGCTGGTGGACCCGACCAGGCCTGCAGGAACTCGATCTCGACGAGCAGCTGCCCATGACGGTCCAGAACCTCTCCGAGCTGATCGGTGGCCCAGCCCTCCCGGCGGAGCCGCTTCCACCCGCCGAGATTGAGACCGATCCCGGCGAACCCCGCACCGGCCGCCGCAGCGACCCGTTCCTCGAACCCCACTCGCGGAACGGTGAGGTGGCTGAGCACGAGGTCGTGGGTCCCCAACCGTCGTGCAAGATCCGCTCGGGCAGCACCCCGCTCGTCACTTCCCATGGCGAGCTAAATCACCCCGCGTTCGCGCAAACCCGCCAGCGTCGTGTCGTCCATCCCCAACTCGCCCAACACCTCGTCGGTGTGGGCGCCGGCCACCGGAGCGCTCTGTCGAACGCTGGTCGGCGTCCGAGAGAACTTGGCGGCCGGCCCGGTGATCGGAGCGCTGGCCCCGTTCGACAGCTGGACGGTCTGAAGCATGTCCCGCTCTTGAACCTGAGCCAGTTGGGCCGCTTCGCCGAAGGAATTGACGCGGGCAGCCGCGATTCCGGCGCCGATGAGCGCGTCCATGGCCTCGCCCGTGGTGCGGCCCGCAAACCACTCGGCGACCATCGCGTTGATGACCGACCGATTTCCGACTCGCTCGAGGTTGGTCCGGTAGCCCTCCGTGGTCCCCAGCTCGGGGCGACCCATCAATCGGGCGAGCGCCTGCCAATGACGATCGAGGATGATGCCGATGTAGACGTGACCGTCGGAGCAGGCGTAGCTGTTGGTCGGTACCGATGCCATCGCCTCGCTTCCGAGGCGAGGAATGTCCATCCCCGTCGCCCCAAGGGTCAAGAGCCCGTTGCTCTGGAACAAGCAGCGAATCGAGCAGGGCCACATCGACGTGTTGACCCTCGCCGGTCTGATCCCGATGATGCAATGCGGCCATGGCCCCCAAGGCGCTGTGCAGGCCGGCGAGATCGTCGGCGAGGAAGGTCGGCGACTTGTTGGGAGGACCCTCGGGTAGGCCGTTCAACGACATCCAACCGCCGGCGGCCAGGGCGGCCGGATCGTAGCCCGCACGATCGGACCAAGGCCCGTACTGGCCCCAACCGCTCAACGACACGTAGACGATGTCGTCCTTCACTGCTTTGCACGCCGGGTAGCCGATCCCCCACCCGTCGAGCGTCCCGGCCTTGAAGTTCTCGAGCACGATGTCGGCCGTCGCGACGAGATCCAGGAAAACGTCACACCCTTCGGGGACGCGCAGGTCGAGCGACACGCTGCGTTTGTTGCGGTTCACGGTTTGGTGGCTGAGGAACAGACCCGTGCCCGGAATCTCCGGCGGCCATTGACTGCCACCGTCAGTGCCGGGAAGATCGACCCGGATGACGTCACAGCCGAGGTCGGCCAGCACACAACCGGCCATCGGCCCGGCCCACGCGGTCGTCGCCTCGATCACTCGAACGCCGTGCATCGGGCCAGTCCGATCGCTGCGGGCGTTCTGAAAGAACTCGGCCTTGTCCATGGGGTCAGAACACGACCGGAATCGTTCGCGGACCCCGGACTTGGCCACCCGCGAACGTCAGCTCACCGTGCGGATCCAGGCTGAACTCGGGAAGCGCAGCGAGCCACTCGGTGATCGCGACCTTCATCTCCATGCGTGCCAGATTCGATCCGGCACAACGGTGGATGCCGACCCCGAAGGCGACATGGCGATTGTGGGCACGGTCGATGATGACCTCGTCCGGACGGTCGAACTCTTCCGGATCGCGGTTGGCGGCGGGGAATGCCAGCAACACTTTGTCCCCCGCCCGCACCGGTTGCTCGCCGATCATGGTGTCGGAATCGACAACCCTCGCCATCGTGACCGGGCCGTACGCACGGAGGAATTCCTCCACCGCAGCGTCCATCAATTCGGGCTCGGCCACGAGGCGTCGGCGGTCGTCGGGATGGGTGGCGAGATGCAGCAACGCCGAGCCGATCGATGACCAGGTGGTGTCGATGCCGGCCACCAACAGCAACGTCAACGTTGCGACGATGTGCCCGTCCCGAAGTGGTTCACCGTCCACTTCGAGGTCGAGGAGGTACGACGTGATGTCGTCCCGGCGGGTCCGCCGCCGGTCCTCCAGCACTTCGTAGAAATAGGTCAGCATCTCCTTGCGCGCCACCAGGCGTTCCTCAGGTTCGGCCGGTCCGTTCTCGAGCAACGCCTGCACCCATCCGATGAAGATGTCGATGTCCTCCTCGGGAATGCCGATGACCTCGGCGATGATCCGAGGAGGAATCTGTTGGGCGTACTCGACCGCAGCATCGGCGTGATGCCGGCCGGGCGCCGTGATATCGGCCATCAACGCCTGACACATCACCCGGGTGGACTGCTCGTATCGATCCACGACGCGTGGGGAGAAGAACGGCAGGATCAGCCGTCGTTGCCAGGTGTGCTCCGGCAGATCCGAGGTGATCGGCGGCGACTTCGGCAATCGCTCCAGGCCATCGAACGGTATGACGCCCACGTCTCGCGACGAGAAATGTTCGGTGTCGCGAGCCACCGCCACGATGTCCTCGTAGCGGGTCGGCATCCACGACCCGCCCCACCGTTCGGTGTGAGCGACCGGGCATCGCCCGCGGAGCTCGGCGTAGACCGGCGCTGGATCCGACGCGAACCTCGGATCGAGCACGTCGAAATCGGTGGCCCAGTCCTCGACTGCTGGCCGTACGGAATCACTCATGGGATCCTCCTGTGACGAACGTCTCGCGAAGACTACCTGGCGCACTGCCGCGGGTCGAAGTTCGAACCGCCTCGTCGTCGTCCGCCGATTCTCAATCGCCGTACCAGTGATGCCGCCTCTGCCGGCCTGACGTTCGATCTCGACCTGGGCCATGGTGAGCTTGGCCAACTGGCTCATGTGGACCTCGTCGGGCCCGTCGGCGATTCGCATGAGGCGGCCCAGCACGTACATGTCCGCGATCGGAGTGTCGCCACTGACACCCTTGCCGCCGAAGATCTGCATCGCCCGCTCGGCGACATCGTGGGCCAGCTTCGGGCCGATGATCTTGACCATCGAGATGTAGTCACGGGCGCCCTTGGCGCCGGACTTGTCCATCTCGGCGGCCGCCTTCAGCACGAGCAGTCGCGCCTGTTCGATCTGAGCAGCGCGCGCTCGGGCGATGTCCTGGCGGACCGAGGACTGCTCGGCCAGCTTGCGCCCGAACGCCTCGCGCTCCTCGGCCCGGGCGCACATGAGCTCGAGCATCCGCTGGGCCATGCCGACGTTGGTCATGGCGTACTGGAATCGACCTGGGCCGAGTCGCCCTTGGGCGATGGTGAATCCTTGCCCCTCGCCAAGGATGATGTTGTCAACGGGAACGCGAACGTCATGGAACGCCAGTTCGCCGTGGCCGGCTGGCGAGTGGTAGTTGCCGAACACCTCGACCGCTGCGCACGACTTCGAGGCCCGGGCTGTCCCGTCGGCACGAGCACCATCGAGTGCCTCTGGTGGCGCTGGCCGTCGGGGTTGGTGACCCCCATGGTGACCAGGACCTCGTTGTGCGGGTGCATGATGTTGCTGCTCCACCACTTGCGACCGTTGAGCACGTACTGGTCGCCGTCGCGTTCGATTCGTGAGCTCCATGTTGGTTGCGTCCGACGACGCCACCTGTGGTTCGGTCATGGCGTAGGTCGACCGGATCCTGCCTTCGAGCAGCGGGCGAAGCCACTGGTCCTGCTGTTCGCTGGCTGCCGAACTTGGCGAGAACCTCCATGTTGCCGCGGTCGGGGGCCGAGCAGTTGAAGACCTCGAACGACCACGGAACGCGGCCCATGACCTCGGCCAACGGCGCGAACTCGAGGTTGGTGAAACCGGGGCTGAACTCGCCGTATTCGGCCGGCAGGAACCAGTTCCAGATGCCGGCTTCTCGGGCCTTCACCTTCAGCTCCTCGACGATCGGCGGCTGCTTCCACAGGTTTGGCCTGTCCATCACGAAGTCGTGGTGCTCACGTTCCGCCGGGTACACGTGCGCCTCCATGAAGGCCTCGAGCTTCTCCTTGCTCTCGAGCACCTTTGGGCTGTAGTCGAAGTCCATCGTCCCCTCGTTCCTGTTGTCTCTCGCCGATCCGTTCTGGCAAGAGAGCCTGGCACAGAGGTTGACCGATCGACGAGGTCGTTCCATGATCGTCCCGTGGGTCCTCCGAAACGTGGTTTGCTCGGCCCCAGCATCTTCCTGATCGGCTGCAGCTTCCTGATCGGCTGCACGACGGGGCCATCGGTCGATACCACCGCCAGGGATGCGTCCATCTATGAGGCGGTGATCATCGACCTGGGCGAGCGTTCAGGCCGGTCCCTCGACAGCGACGACGGAGAGGCACCTGTCGTCTTCATCGAGACGCTTGGCTCGGATGCGATTGCGCTGGAGACTCAGGTGGAGGTCGTCGCCCAACTGGCCGAGACCTACGAGATTCGCTTCATCGACGACCTCGACGAAGCGGTGGAGATCGACGTCGAGGGGTGGCCGGTCCGATCGAACAGTCTGCTCATCGGTCTCGGTCCGATACAGGTCGACGACGAGACCGAGGTCCGAGGTGAGGTGTATCTGCGGGCCGACGACGTTCGCGCCTTCCGCTATTCGCTCGAAGCTCGTTCCGACGACACCTGGACGCTGGCCAGACCACCGGAGAAGGCAGAGCCCGAGGGGTTCCAACCGACCCCATGACCGCGAACGCCCCTTCGTCGGACCCGGCCCGGTCACACCGAACCGATCGGGCCGTGCTGGGCGACGCTGCAGTCGCAACGCTGCTACCGGTCCAAGCGCTGCACAGCGCAAGCGAAGCGCTCTTCAGCCTGTCGCTCGTCGGATCGCTGTTCTTCAACGTCAGCGTCGATGCCGCCCGGCCTCGCATCTTGCTCTACCTGGCGCTCACCATGGCTCCGTTCGCCGTTCTCGCCCCCCTGATCGGCCCGTTGATCGACCGTTTCAAATACGGCGACCGGGCGGTTCTCGTCCTCTCGCTCGGGGCCAGAGCCGTGGTCGCCGCGCTGCTTGCGTCGCAGCTCAAGACGCTCCTCCTGTACCCCGAGGCCTTCATCATCGTGGTGTTGGCCAAGACGTTCGTCGTAGGACGTAACGCTCTGGTTCCCGCGCTTGTCTTCGAGCGTGACCACTTGGTGATCGTCAACTCGCGTCTTGCGCGGGTCGGCGCAGTATCCGGACTCGGAGCCGGCATCGTCGGCCTTGGGATTCTCCAGGCAGGCGGCGCACCGTGGGTGCTTCGCGCCGCGGCGCTCACCTATGGGCTCGGTGCTGTCAGTGCCCTGAGGATCCCGAATCCGACCATCACCGCGCCTGCGTCACCGATCATCGAATCCACCGAGATGTACGGGCCAGGAATCAGATCGGCGACGTCGGCCATGGCCGCTCTTCGTATGGCGACCGGCTTGGCGATCTTTCACATCGGTTTCTCTCTGAAGACAGCCGGCGAGCCGGCCTGGCTCCTTGCCGGCGTCGGCGTCGTGGCTGCCGTCGCCGGGTTTGCCGGGACCTACGTCGCCCCTCGTCTCAGGGCCCGCCTCGATGAGCAGACGATGTTGACGACGGCGTTGGTCCTTCCGTCGGTCGTCGCCGGTCTGGGCGCGCTGCGTTTCCACGGCGCGACGGCAATCGCCGTCGGCGGTGCGCTGGGCCTGGCGGGCAGCGTAGGACGGCGAGCATTCGATGGCGTGGTCCAGATCGAGGCGCCGCACGCCAGGCGGAGTCAGGCGTACGCCGGCCTCGAGACCCGGCTCGAGCTGGCCTGGGTGGTGGGGGCGTTGACCGCGGTGGTGACCCGGGCGCCCGACTGGCTGGGCCTCGTCATGCTGTTCATCGGGCTGGGCGCGCTGGCCACCAGCCGAATTGAAACGCGTTACTTGGCCGGACGAGTCGCCACCGAGGCGGACTTTGTGACACTCCCGTTGCGTCTGATGGAGACAGCGGAAGCAGTGGCCGCCCGAGGCGACCGGCGTCAGGCGGTCCTCATCGCGGTCGCCGCCGTCGAGGCGGCCCAGCTTGCGGGCTCGGTGAGCGACGCCCAGTTGGCCGAGATCCAGCAACTCGGGCACTTCGCCGCGCACGAGAACGATCCCGAACGCGAAGCCGAGGCCATGCGGATGGCCCACCAGCTGGTCACCGAGAACCCCACCACGGCTCCCCGATCGGAGGTTGGACCGAGCGGCGCGTCAATTTTCTGCCTCACATCATTCCGGACGCGGCAAGGCGACGCACTACTGTCCGGTCATGGAACTCGAATTGCTGGCATGGGGCTTCGGTTTGGTCGAGGGACCACGAACCGACGCCACCGGAGCGCTCTTCTTCACCGATGCGACGAAGGGCGGCGTGTTCCGACGCTCCCTTGACGGTGTGGTGGAGAACCTCGTCCCCGACCGTCGAATGGTTGGTGGCTTGGCGTTGCACGCCGATGGCGGCTTCGTCATGTCCGGACCGGACATCGCCCACTGGAACGACGGCGAACTTCGCGTCGTGTGGCGCGATGACGAGATCAAACACTGGAACGACCTTCAACCCGACAACGACGGCTGCGTGCTGGTGGGAAGTGTTCGGAGCGACCTCTTCGACCTGAAGGCCGAGAAGACCCCAGGCGAGTGTTACCGCCTGGAGCTCGATGGCACGGCCACCTTGTTGTACGGCGGCGTCGAGGTATCCAACGGCATCGGCTTCGCTCCCGACGGCAGGACGCTCTACCACTCCGACTCGACCACCAAAGGCCTGTGGGCCCACGACGTCGCGCCGGACGGGACGGTCTCCAATCGTCGCCACATCGGCAGAGAAGCCTTCGAGCGCGGGATCCCCGATGGCATGTGTGTGGACGTCGACGGCAACTTGTGGGTGGCACACGTCGGTGGACGGCGAGTCGCCAAACTCAACCCCGACGGCGATCTGATCGGCGAGATTCCGGTACCGGCCAAGGCGGTCACGAGTGTTGCGTTCGGCGGGGCGGACCACGACGAGTTGTACATCGTCACCGCCGACAATCTGGACGACGCAGCGAAGGGCGGCTCCATCTTCCGGACCCGACCGGGCGTGGCCGGAGTTCCTACTCCGCTCGCTCGGGTCTGAGCTCCGCCGAAAGGACCTCTCGTGACCTCGGACTCGACACCTCCCAAGCTGACCATCGGCGACAGCCCGCATTTCGACGAGCAGTACCCCCTCGCCCCGATCGACGATTTCATGATCCATCAGACGATCGACCCGATCCGCATCATGATGACGAGCGATCCCAAGGCCTATGAGCGCTACTGGATGGTCTGCCACGACGATGCCGGCGAGGTCCTGGTGGCCACCGGATGCAGCTTCTACCCGAACCTGGACCGCGCCGAGGCCTACGCCATCGTCAACCACGGCGGCGATCACCGAGCGGTGAGAGTGTTCCGGCCGCTCGGTGTCGACCGGATGGACCTCCGATTCGGGCCGATCGCACCACGGGTCATCGAGGGTCTCCGTCAGTGGCGCTTCGTCCTCGAGCCGAACGAGTGGGGCATCAGCTTCGACCTCGACTTTCGTGACACGACGAGACAGGTCCACCGCGAGCCGACACTTCCGATCGATCGCGGCCATCCCCGAGGCCGCCGTCCCGACGTCACCACTGGATTCGAGAGCTTCGGCGACGTCGAGGGATGGGTCGACATCGACGGCTCCCGGATCGAGATCCCTTCCGGTTCGGGTCGGGGCACCCGTGATCGCCACTGGGGTGTCGGCCGCGGGGTTGGCGGGCCCGAACTTGCACTTGGCGGGCGCATGCACGTGGGCGTCAACGGCAACAGCTTCGTGGCCTTCGACAGCTTCACGATCTGGGGCGACCGGGTCTTCTACCGATACGGCGACCCGCGGCCCGGTTCGGGCAGAGTCGCCAAGGTCGTCCGGCGCATGCGTTTCGAAGAGGACACTCGCATCTTCCTGGAAGGCATCGTCGACTACACCCTCGACACCGGCGAAGTGAAGCAGCTCCACTACGAGCGCATCGGCAACCAGACCATCTACCTCCGCTGCGGCATGTACGGCGGCACCCCGGACAAGAACATCCACCAGGGTTCGTACGCAGGCACCTCCGAGGTGATCGAGGGCGACGTGTTCGACGTGAACGACGCCGCCGTTCGGGCCTCGCTCGTCGGTCTCGACGAGCATCTCTGCCGGGTCACCTGCGGAGACGAGACGACGACCGGTCTGATGCAGCCCATCGATCCGAACGCGTACGAGGCGTGTGCGTCGCCGACGCGTGAAGGCTGGTCATTCCTCGAATGAAGACGGCAGCGACGATCACGAACGGCCTGACCGCCTTTCTTGCCAACGAGTTGGGCGAAGCATCTTCTCCCCGCGTCACCGACGTGTCCCTGGTGGCCTCCATCGGAAACGCTCGCGAGCCCTGGTCGTTCACGGCATCGTGGCAGGACACTGGAGGGAATCGGCACGAGGCCCGCTGCATCATGTTGCTCCAGGCCGAGGCCGGCCAGCTCGAGACCACGCTCGGCCCGGAGTTCGGCACGATCCGAGCGCTCGCAGATTCCGACGTTCCGGTTCCCCGCGCCCTGTGGTGCGACGAGTCGGGCCGCTGGTTGGGTCAGGGATTCTTCGTGACCGCCTTCGTTCCCGGCACTGCAAGCATGCGGCCACTCCGGGTGGAAGGAGGTGTCGCCGAACTTCGCTCGGTGGCACTGGGTCTCGCGTCCGCCGCAGCACGTCTCCACTCGTTCGACTGGCAGGCCGCCGGGCTGACGTGTCTCGAACCGGTCGCGGCCCGCGACGCCGCCCTCACCCAGCTGGGCTTCTGGGAAGATCAATTCGAGCGCAGGAAGCTGGAGCCCCACCCTGCGATGGCCTGGGCCTTCGAATGGCTCAGGGGAAACGCCCCGACGGCGAAGCGGATCTCGATCGTTCACGGCGACCTCCGGTTCGGCAACGTGCTCTACGACGGCGACCAGTTGACTGCTCTGCTCGACTGGGAGATGACCCACCTCGGCGACCCGCTCGAAGATCTCGGTTGGGTCTACCGCTCGCTCTGGAGCCCGGAGCGTTCGCTGCCTTTCCCTGAGTTCCTCGCGGCCTACGAGGAGGCGTCCGGAACCACGATCGATGCCGACCACCTCCGCTGGTACCAGGCGTTCAGCGAGGTCAAGCACAGCGTGATCTCCTTGACCGGAGCTCGCTCGTTCCACGATCGTCGCACCCTCAACCTCCGTCACGCCGACCGGGCCGAGACCGTTCCTGCGTTCCTCGGCCGACTCCTGGAGCTGGTACCGCCATGTTGAGAACCCCATCTTGAGGCACCCCATGTTGAGCACCCCGTGTTGACACCCTCTCCGGCTGAGCTCCTCGTCGGCGTAGCTGACGCTCTTGACCAGACCGTGCTCGCCTCGATGGACCGGGGAATCGCTCGGAACCAGGTGCAGGCCGCCATCGGAATGGTGCGACGCTGCGCCGCGGCCATGGAGGTTCACGGTCCGCTGCTCCACGCCGAGTGCACCGACCTGGCCTCGACACTGAGGAGCGCCGCTTCCGCAGACACCTACCTCTTGTCGGACCGCTCGTCGTTCGAACAGGCTCTCGACAGAGCCGAGAACGTCCTGGCGTCGGTGTATCCCTCGGTGGGTGCGCTGACCGAAATCGCGTTGGCGCTCCGGGAGCACGCCGCCATCATGGCCGTTCTGGCCGAGCGGCACGCTTCACCGCAACTGCCAGAGATGCGTCGGCTCCTGGAGCGCATGCTCGAGCGCGAACGGGCACTCGGCCTCTCGCCCTGGTAGGGCTTCCTCGCGTTGCATCAAGGTTGCGCGAACCCGACCACCTCGATGGTCAACTCGCCTTCGCTCGGGTCGTCTCGGAACACGAAGACGAGCTCCTCGGTCTCGCCGCCACCGAGGAAATCGATGGACAAATCGCCGGTGGCGACCTCGGAACCGACACGCAACTCGGCACTGACCTGCACCGACGCCGCCGCCTCATCACCGCGGTTGACGACTTCCACCGGCACGAGGAACTGGCCGTCGACTTCGTTCGCCTCGGCGATGCGACCGACCGTCGGAGCCGCCGGAGCGTCTTCGCGGAAGGCAAGCACGGTCAGCGTGGCCACAACGGCGGCCAGAACGAACGCCGAGACGCCGAACGTCACCCACTCCGGAATGGACCGGGCCGAGCGCGGTGCCGAGTTGTTCATACCGCCAGCCGCCCCGCCGCTCCACCGATGGCGGCCGGCAGGCCCAGGACGATGACCTGCGCCAACAACACCGATGGCGGTACGTCACTCCGCTGGAACAGGGCCAGCAGCGCCCACGCCACCGCCAAACCGGCAACGTAGGAGGTCAGCGTCTCGACCACCGGGTGCTGCAGCAGGCCCCCTTGACCATGGCGGCCCGGCTGGCCGCTGAAGTCCGCGACGTAGACGATCGCGTACGCAATCAGCAAGGACGCAGCAACCAAGACCAGCAGCCAAAGCGGATCCAGCCCTGCCGCCACCATCGTCACCTCGTCGGTCGGCGCGATGCTCAGCGAAACGAACAGCGCGCCGATGAGGCCCGCTCCGAGGTCTGCGATCGAGCGGTTGACAGCAGAGGCAGGCGCAGTGGGCTCATCGTCATCCGGCCTGCCCTTCAGCAACGTGTTGGCCACACCGATTCCGATACAGACCGGAAGTAACTCATAGGCTCCCTTCCCTGCGATCACCTCGTACGGCGTCGACCGGTCGACTTCACCCAGCAGCACGAGCATCGCGATGACGAGCACCACGGCCACAGCCATGCCCTCGACCGCGTCCATGAAGGCATCCCGGAATCTGACATCGGCGTCGTCTCGGAAGCCGCCAATCCGATTCAACGCAGTCAACAACAGCAGGCTGCCGGCCACCACGAACAGCGACTGCGCCGCGCTCGTGTGTTGTCCCGTCCACATGACCTCGACGGTGAAGAACATCGGCACACCGAACAACAGCCCGCCGCTGACCGCGCGGACGATGTCGACCCCCTCGGATCGCCACATTCCGGCCCATCCCGCCTCGCTCGACTCGGACAACGTCGACCTGGCCACGGACGGAGACCCTACCTCCATTACGATCACCGAGTGGAGACGATCGATACCGACAAGGGCCTGGCCGTGATGACGCGAGAAGTGACCGCGCATCTGGAGATGGCGATCGAGAGTTCGGTGGATCTGGCGCTGGCCATCGCCGTCGCTGAACCCTATGAACGGGACGAGTCGCTGACCATCAGTCTCGACGGAACCGACCTGACACCGCTGCTTCTCGACGCGCCCCACGGAGGCAGGATCCACCTGCTGCGGGATGTCCGCCCGGGCCGACTCATCGTCGACTACTGGGCGGTTGTGAGCGGCGGAATCGAGACGCCTCCACCGGACGACCTGGAGCACTTCCTCTACCTACGCCCGAGCCGGTATTGCGAGTCCGACCAGCTCGGCCCCCTGGCCAGGGCCGAATTCGCCGGCTTGACCGGCCACGACCTTCTCGATGCCGTAGCCAGTTGGGTCGGTGTCAACATCGCCTACATTCCCGGGGCGTCGCGCCCAATCGACGGCGCCATCGCAACCCTGCTCGGTCGGGCAGGAGTCTGTCGAGACTTCGCGCACCTGACCGCAGCCCTGCTCCGGGCCAACGGCGTTCCCGCCCGCGTGGTCGCGGTCTACGCGCCAGGTCTCGATCCCATGGACTTCCACGCCGTCGCCGAGGCTGCCATCGACGGCACGTGGCACGCGGTCGACCCCACCTGTCTCGCTCCCCGAGCGTCGATGGTGCGGATCGCGACCGGCGCCGATGCCTCGGACACCGCGTTCCTCACGAACGCCCGTGGTTCGATCACGCTCGAGGGCATGTGGGTCAGCGCAACGTGCTCGCCGACGCTTCCGTACGACAACGTCACCGAGCATCTATCGCTCGGCTGACCGCTCGACGCGTCCAGTCTCGTAGGCCCACATTGCGATCTCCACGCGATTCCTCGCTCCGAGCTTCGTCATCAGACTGGCCACATGGGTCTTGACCGTGCTCAGGCCGATGTGGAGGTCGTTCGCCACCTCGGCGTTCGTCCTGCCACGGGCGACCGTCAGCAGCACCTCCTCCTCTCGGGTGGTGAGTGGCTCGATGGGTTGGCGAGGTGGCGTACTCGAGGAGGCGTCGGCAAACGCAGCAAGCAGGCGCGCGGTCACGCTCGGGGCAATGAGCGCATCGCCGTTGGCCGCAGCATGCACGGCTTGCACGAGGAGATCGACGCCGGCGTCCTTCAGCAGGAATCCCCGGGCGCCGGCCTTCAGCGCTCCGTGCACGTACTCATCCAGATCGAAGGTCGTGATGACGACCACGGCCAAGGGGTTCTCGACGTCGGGGCCGGCGACGAGACGAGTGGCCTCGATTCCGTCGAGTTCGGGCATTCGGATGTCGAAGAGGCAGACGTCGGGCCGAAGACGACGCGCAATGGCGACGGCCTCACGACCGTTGGTGGCCTCCCCCACGACCTCGATGCCGGGCTGGGCATCGAGGATCATGCGAAGGCCGGCACGCACGAGATCCTGGTCGTCAGCCACCACGACGGTGATCACGATTCTGCTCCGGTCATCGAGGCAGCGTTTCGAGGGAGGACGGCGCGAACGCTCCATCCTCGATGCTGACCGGGGCCGGCGTGCAGTGTCCCGCCCAAGAGGTTGGCCCGTTCCGTCATACCCACCAGCCCGAACCCGTGGTGCAGCGTCGGGTCGAATGATCGGGCGTCGCCGTCATCGGTCACGGTGAGGCGGATGTGGTCGGCTTCGCCCTCCAGGCACACCGTGACCCTGGTGGCGTGCCGGGCATGACGCGTGGCATTCGTGATCGACTCCTGAGCGAGACGAAACAGAGCCCGATCGACCAGCGGGTTGAGATTGTCGAGATCGCCGCTGCGCTCGACGACGATGGGCACCGTGGTCGTCGTTCCCGCCAGGCGATCGATGTCGTCGCACACCGGTTGAGGCGTGAGGGAGGCCTCGTCGCCGGCCCGCAGCGCGCTCACCATCGTGCGCATCTCCGCCAGAGTCCGCGATGCTTCTGCCTCGATGACGGCAAGGGCCTCGAGCGCGGCTGCGGGGCGTGTCACGGCGACGGCCTGGCCCGCCTGCGCCTGAATGGCGATGGCGGACACGTGGTGGGCGACGGTGTCGTGCAACTCACGCGCCAGCTGCTCACGTTCGAGTAACCGCATCTCCTGCAAGGTCTGCGCCCGAGAACGCTTTTGGAAGCGAACGGTGGCCCCGAGCGCAGCGGGGAACAACAACACGACGAGACCACCGATGGCCTCGCTGACACCGGTCCACCCAACCACGTTGAAGTGGACGAAGGACGCCAGCATGATGCCGAGACCGATGATCGCCTCTCGCCCGGATCCCCACCGGAACAGGGCGTAAGGAACGATGAGCACGATCGCCGCGGTGTAGAAATCGAGCGGCTGATCGGTGAAGGCCAGCGAGACGTAGTCGAGCCCGATGATCGCGCCGAACACGACGGCAGTGGTCGCCAAGGGGTAGGTCCGACGCCACAGGACTGCGGCGGCCAGCACGAAGGAGATGAGGATCGCTCCCGGTTTCCAGCCTGCGCCTTCTCGCAGGACCATCTCACCGGTCGCCGACGGCACCAGCACCCCGGCCACCACCCAGTCGCGCCACACCCGATGGGGCGGGTCCGCCATCCGGGGTTCGTCCCAGGCGTTCCTGAGGGTGGTGCGAATCACAGACCAATCGTAGGGAGTCGGGGCGTTCCCGGCATCAGCCGAAAGGTGGAGGTGCGTCCCCGCCCAATGACCCTGCTGATCCGACCTCGGGTCTGATGCGCCACTCCGCAGAGAGCTTCACGATGGCACCCAGGCCGCCACACCGCGTGACGACCACGGACCCTCGGAGGAACCGAATGTCGACTGCTCTCTACCGACTCGGACGCTTGGCCGCCCGGCGACCTGGGAGCGTGATCGGTGTGTGGCTGCTTGTTGCGGTCGCGGTCATCGGTTCCTCCAGCGTGTTCGGACGCGACCTCGAGGACTCGTTCGAGGTACCTGGCCTCGACTCCCAGAAGGCGCTCGAACTGTTGACCACGACGCAGTCCGATTCGGCTGGGCTGACTGCTCAGGTCGTCCTCAGCCCGAAAGATGGGACCAGCTTCTTCGAGAACGCCGATGCTCAGGTCGAGTTGGCAGCGCTCGAGGGACAGCTGGCCGAGCTACCCAACGTGCTCGACTCCACGAATCCAGCGGCCGCCTTGGCCCTGGGCCCTGAGGGAGCGGGGCAATCGGGATCGATTTCGCCCGACGGCCGAATTGCGCTGATCCGCTTGCAGTACCCGGTCGTCGAGGAGCTCAGCCTGGACAACCTCGAGGAGCTCCAGCGAACCGTCGAGGCCGCCGACAGCGACGTGCTGCAGGCCGAGGCGAACGGGGACCTGTTCTTCGCCTTCGAGGAACCCGAGACGGGGATCGGCGAGTTGATGGGAATCGCCGTTGCCATCGTCATTCTCCTCTTGGCGTTCGGCTCGATCATCGCCATGGGCCTCCCGATCGGCATGGCCCTCTTCGGCCTGGCACTCGGTGTCACTTCGATGCCATTGATCACCTACCTCATCGAGATTCCAAGCTGGGCTCCGCAAATCGCAAGCATGGTCGGCCTCGGCGTGGGCATCGACTACGCACTCTTCCTCGTGACTCGCCATCGAGAGTTCCTCGCCCAAGGCTTGACCGTGGAGGAGTCCGTGGGCCGTGCCGTCGCCACTGCGGGTCAGGCAGTCATCTTCGCCGGGGGCACCGTGGTCATCGCCATCCTCGGCCTCGCCTTTGCCGGTGTCCCCTTCATGACGGCCGCCGGAGTGGCCACGTCGATCGTGGTCCTGATCATGGTCATCGCCTCCGTCACGCTCCTCCCGGCCTTTCTCGGGCTCGCTGGGCAGTGGATCAACCGGCTCGGCATCCACCGCAGGGGTCACCAGGTCGGCGGGCACACGAGCGCCGGCTGGCTCCGCTGGGGCAGTCACGTGTCCCGGAACGTGTGGGTGTACACGATCGGAGTGACCACATTGTTGCTGGCGCTCACGGCGCCGGTACTGGCCCTGCAACTCGGCTTCCCCGATGACGGGACACTTCCCGCGAGTCGTACCGAACGCCGGGCGTACGATCTCGTGGCCGAGGGATTCGGGGCCGGGACCAACGGGCCACTGGTCATCGCCGTCGACATCTCCGAAGACGCGACCGTCGTCGAACCGTTGGCCGAGGCAATCGGCCAGGATCCGGGGATCGCCGCTGTCGCGCCACCGGAGGTCAACGAGCGGGCCGGGGTGGCCACGATCGTGGCGTTCGCCACCACCGCTCCCCAGGATGATGCAACCCGTGCCACTGTCGACCGCCTGCGCACCGACACGTTCCCGAACGTGCTCGACGGCAGCCCGGCCCGAGCGCACGTCGGCGGGCAGACCGCCACGTTCTCCGACATCGGAGATCGGGTCACCTCGAGGTTGCCGTTGTTCATCGTCGCGGTCATCGGTTTGTCGTTCATCTTGCTGATGGTCATGTTCCGTTCGGTGCTGGTGCCGTTGAAGGCAGCGTTGCTCAACCTCCTCAGCATCGGTGCGGCGTACGGCGTGCTGGTGATGGTCTTCCAGTGGGGTTGGGGCAAGGACGTGATCGGCCTCGAGTCGACCGTTCCCATCGTCTCCTTCATCCCGATGTTCATGTTCGCGATCCTGTTCGGCCTCTCCATGGACTACGAGGTGTTCCTCCTGTCACGGGTTCGCGAGGAGTTCTTGGCCACGGGCGACAACGACCGTTCCGTGATTCATGGGATCGCCAGCACCGCACGAGTCATCACCTCGGCCGCGTTGATCATGATCTCGGTGTTCTTCGGCTTCGTGCTCGGAAGCGACCCCACCACCAAGATGTTCGGGCTGGGGTTGGCAACCGCGATCTTCGTCGATGCCACCGTCGTTCGCATGGTGCTCGTGCCGGCGTCGATGAAGCTGCTGGGCAACGCCAACTGGTGGTTGCCGGCCTGGCTCGATCAGATCCTTCCGACGATCGACATCGAAGGCGAGACCAGACTGCCCGCTCCGGAATCTGTCGCAACATCGCTGGCATGATCGACATGCTGGAACGGAGACCCGACCCATTCGCCATGGTGCGGTGACCTGCGGCTCCTCCCGGTAGGCTCACTGCCGGCGCGCCCGCAACGTTCAGGAGATCGCTTCACCATGGCCAGCAACAGACTCACCCCCCTGCAGGAATCCGAGGCTCGCCGCAAGGCGGCCGAAGAGGCCCGCAAGAACAAGGTGGCCCGGGTCTACTCCGACGACGAAAAGGCCGCCCGCAAAGAACGGGTCGCCAAGGCCAAGGACGCGCTCGCCCGCTCGGTGGGAATGAAGGGCGAGCAGGTCCCGGCGGCACGATCCGCGCTCAAGACCTACCTGCAACGCCTGAACGAACCGAAGCAGCCCGACGACGCCCAGTTCGAGACGCTGCTCGAGGCGCCGTTCAAAGTGCCGGCGAAGAAGCGCACCAACGACCGCTTCTGAGCCACACCGGGTTGGCTCCGCTCAGACATCCTCGGGGATGATCGGGGCGCTGGCGTTGAGGTCCGAGACGGCCAGCCCCGCCGTCTTCTTGTAGCCGGCAGCAAAGTCAGCCAGCTCCTGGTGGGACATGACGTCGGCGATGTCGTCGAAGACGCCGGCGCATCGCTCCTCGACAATCTGCATGATGTGGTCCGGTCCCGCGGTCCGGTTCGCGAGCACCATCCTCGTCGTAGCCGGTCGCATTTCGGCCTCGTAGGCCTGGAGTGCCGTCTCCCCCACGCCATGGTCGAGGAAGGCCCGACCCAGCTTACGGGCATCGACGATTGCCTGGCTGGCTCCGTTCGAACCCACCGGGTACATGACGTGCGCCGCGTCGCCCAGAAGAGTCACTCGCCCGTCGGTCCACGAGGTCAGCGGGTCCCGGTCGACCATGGGGTATTCGTAGATCCGTTCAGCCCCGCGGACGAGTGCTTCGACGTCGTTGATCCACGCGAAGGACCAGCCGTCGAACGAAGGGAGGAAGTCTTCGACCGATGCCTGCCTCGTGTAGTCCTCCTTGCGGTAGCCATCGGCCAAGTCGAAGGTCAGCTGGGCAATCCAGTTCAACAGCGCCTTTCCCGTCCTGGGATCGACCGGCGAGATCGGATAGGAGACGAACTTGGTCTTCTCGTGGCCGCTCAACACCATCGTCGCTCCGTCGAGATACGGCTCAGCGACGGTCGTTGCCCGCCACAGGATCCGTCCGGACCACTTGGGTTCACCCTCGGCAGGATGCATCTGCGCTCGGACGGTGGAATGGATCCCGTCCGCACCGATCACCAGTGAACCTCGGATCCACTCGCCTCCGCCGGCGCTGGTCGTCACCAGAGCTGAGGCTCCCGACGCATCGTTGCGGTAGGCGGACACCCTCGACGAAGTTCGGACGGCATCCGCACCGAGCCGGTCACGGACGGCATCGAGCAGCATCATCTGGAGTTGGCCACGATGCACCGAGTACTGGGGCCACTGATACCCCGCGGCCAACCCGCGTGGCTCGCTCCAGATGAGCCCACCGTGTTTGGAGTACATGTTGTAGCGGCCGGTCGCCACCCCCAGAGCGGCCAGCTCGTCGCCAAGGCCCAGAGCTTCGAGTTCTCGCACCGCGTTCGGCTGCAGGTTGATGCCAACGCCCAATGGCGCCAGACGTTCGACCGCTTCGAGCACGACGGCAGCCAACCCGAGTTGATGACACGTCAGGGCGAGGCAGAGTCCTCCGATGCCACTACCGGCAATGATGACCGGAGGCGATTCGTTCACCACCGCCTGACCTACCTTTCAGCCGCGTCGTTCTACAGGGTTTCGAGCGGTCCTCGGAGGATCGATCGTCCCGAATGGGCGGCGTCACCATCTCGAGGCTCGACGCTGATGTCGACCACACGAAATTTCGCAGGGTCGACATCGGCCGGGATGGCGATCTCGTCGAGATCGTCGGCGTCGATGAGCCCGAGCGACCGGAGGTTCTGCGGCTGACCGTCGGCGTCGGGCTCGATCAACCAGAGTTCGAGGTCTGCGCTCTCGCGCAGATTCTGGGGAAGGTCGGCCTGATCGAAGGCCAGCCGATAGGCACCTTCGTCATCGACGAGCGACACCGTCGCCAGTGCCTTCGCACCCAACGGGTCGAAGTTGGCCTCGTCGAATTCCAACGTGGCGGCGGCGATGACTTGACCGTCGTTCTCGCCGCCGCGGCCGAACAAGTAGGCGCCGAGGCCGACGACGACGATGAGCGTCGCCGCCACCGCAGTCAGGCGCTGCATTCGACGTCGTCGATACTCCATCAGGTCGACTGGCGGGCTTACCCGCTCAGCGGCGACGGCCGCCTCGATCCCCTGCCAGACGTGGGGGGGCGGCTCGATCGGTTCCAGATCATCGGGTGACAGCGACCGGAGCACCGCCTCGATGTCGGCGAACTCGGCGTCGAAATCAGGGTCGAACTCGGGGTCGAATGCGTCGCCGGCCGGACCGCCCATCGGTTCCTTCTCAGCCATCGCTGACCCTCACCTGCTGCCGCATCGCCTGGAGGCTTCGACGGATGTCACTTTTCACGGTGCCGAGCGCCCTGCCGGTTCTCTCGGCAATCTGCTGGTGTGTCAGATCCTGACGATACGCCAGGTCGAGCGTCTCTCGTGCTCGCTCCGGAAGTTCACGGAGCGCTGCGGCCACGAGCATGCGGTCGGCCACCTGGTCGACCGCGGTTTCACTGGGCCGATCGGGGAGCTCGCCGACGTCGGCCCGCCGATTGGCGTGCCGACCTTCGGAGCGAAGCTGATCGATGATCCGCCGCTTGGTGATGCCGACGAGCCAGGCCGGCAGCGTTCCACGGGACGGATCGAACTGGGCTCGGGATCGCCATGCATTGAGGAATACGTCTTGCGTCACTTCGTCCGCCTGTTCTGCACTGAGCACCCGGCGACAAAGGCCGTAGACCAAGCCGCCATGGGCGTCATACGCCAACTTCAAGGCACCATCATCACCGGCGCAAAACGCCGCTTCGATCCCCGAAGGCGACCGAAGCGGCGTTGGGCTGGAGAGCGGGCGAGGCGGGGGCTCAGAGGAGGTCATGCCGATCGGTCGAGGGTACCGATCCTCGTACCGAACTACCTCTTTTGCCTCCACCGCTACCCGCACGAGGTCAGCTTCAGCCCGCAGGAGGAAGCAGCACGCGGTCGATGACGTGGATGACACCGTTGCTCGCGTCCACGTCGACGGCCACGACATTTGCGTCGTTGACCATCACCATGTCCCCATCGACCGAAATGGTCACTTCGGCGCCGTTCACCGTCGCCACCGACTGACCGTCCATCGTGACCACGTCGCTGCTCGGCACCTCGCCGGCGACCACGTGATAGGTCAAGATCGAGGTCAGAGCCTCCTTGTCGGCCAGCAGCTCCTCGGCCGTCAGACCAAGACTCTCGAGCGCAGCCGCGAACGCCTCATCGGTCGGAGCGAAGACGGTGAACGGGCCATCACCCGACAGGGTCTCGACCAGTCCCGCCGCCTCGACGGCAGCAACCAGCGTCGTGAACGACCCGTTCGCTACCGCCACATCGACAATGGTTCCCGGCTCCTCGGCCATGGCTTCTTCGTCCGCGGGAGGAAGCAGCACGCGGTCGATGACGTGGATGACGCCATTGCTCGCTTCGACATCGACGGCTACGACATTTGCGTCGTTGACCATCACCATGTCCCCATCGACCGAAATGGTCACTTCGGCGCCGTTGACCGTCGCCACCGACTCACCGTCCATCGTCACGACGTCGCTGCTCGGCACCTCGCCGGCGACCACGTGATAGGTCAAGATCGAGGTCAGAGCCTCCTTGTCGGCCAGGAGTTCCTCGGCCGTCATGTCCGAGACTTTCGAGCGCCGCCGCAAAGGCTTCGTCGGTCGGCGCGAAGACGGTGAACGGACCGTCACCCGACAGGGTCTCGACCAGTCCCGCCGCCTCGACGGCAGCAACCAGCGTCGTGAACGACCCATTCGCCACCGCCACATCGACAATGGTTCCCGGCTCATCGGCCATCGCCTCAGTGGCGTCGGTCGTCTCATCGGTCTCTGCGGCTGCGGTTACGTCCGCCGCTGCGTCGTCTGAATCGCCATTGCCGCATGCCGCCAGTGACAGCGCCAGGGCTGCGGCGATTACTCCGTAACGAAGCTTGCGGCTGGCCTGCGATGCAGGCGAGGGGGGCAGTGAAAGTTTTACGTTGGACACAGGGGTACCTCCGGGTTGGGATGGATACCCCTGCTACGAAACGGCGCAGGGCCGTGGATGCAAACTTTCCCCAGTTCTCCTCGGCGAGTTCGATCAGCGGCCGGCTCCTCTTGCGCTGACGACATCGGCCCACGGGCTCCACACGAACCAGCGGGGCAACGCCCCCGTCACGGTCCGTGACCCCGTCACCTCGATGTCGCCGGAACGAACGGCTTCGTTCCAGGACCGCTCGCCGCTGAAGACCCGGGCGAGGACCGGCGTGGAGCAACGGACTGCTCCGTCCACCTCGAAGCCTGGGTCGACGAGGCAAACCGACACCTCGCCCCGCTCGGCCACCAGCCAGATCCGACGTTTCTCGGGGGCGGTGTGATGGAACAGCACGACAACACGGTGTGCAGGCAGTTGCGACACGTCCACTCGGCGGTGCATCCACCACATCAGGTGTTCCGGCGTGACGTCATTCGGGTCCAGATGGTCGTACATCCAATCGACTGCCCATCGCCCAAGGGCCATCAGGACCGGCTCGAGGTCCTTGCCTGCCTCGGTGAGCCGGTACTCATGTCCCCGGCCCGGCAGCGGCCACACCTCGACGATTCCCTTGCGTTCGAGGTGCTTGAGGCGATGCACGAGCAGGGTTCGGGAGATGCCGGGCAACCCCCGAGCGATGTCGTTGAACCGCGAGTTGCCGAGCACCATTTCACGCAGCACGAGCAGCGTCCACCGGTCCGAGACTGCCTCACATGCGACTGCCACCGGACAGTACGTTCCATAGTTGGGCACGGTTCATTGTCGCGCTGCTCGACGAACGGGGAAGCAGCAACCGCACGGCGAGGTACCGAATCGATACCGGCTGGGTCACGAACGTGGACTATCGAGCTCCCCGAACCAGCGCGATGGTCGAGCATGGTCACAATCTTTCACTCCGAATCAACCAACCCTGACTCATCGAACCCAGTCGCAACCAACCCCCACGACTTCGTCGGCCGTGCTGCGGCCTGTGGAGAGCTTTTGGGACAGAACGCCGCACGACACGATGCCGATGGCACCTGGGTCGCTGCATCCTTTGAACACCTTCGACACTGCGGCCTCCTCGCCATCGGGGTCCCCATCGAACTTGGCGGCGAAGGGGCGACCATCAGCGACCTCGCCCAGGTCCAGCGAGAACTGGCCCGCCATTGCGCCTCCACGGCGTTGGCGTCAGCGATGCACCAACACGCAACCGCGTTCACGGCGTGGCGCTACCGCCGTGGCTTGCCGGGGGCCGAGGCGACGCTACGCCGGATCGCGACCGAAGGAATGGTTCTCGTCTCGACCGGAGGCGGCGACTTCACCCACCCTCGGGGCACGGCCACCAAGGTCGATGGCGGTTATCGGGTCAACGGCCGGAAGTCGTTCGTGAGCCAGGCGCCCGTTGGTGTCGTGCTGTCGACGATGTTCGCATTCGAGGACCCCGACCAGGGTCAGCGGGTGTTGAACGTGGCGGTGCCGTTCGCCAGCGAGGGCGTGGCGATCGAGGAGACCTGGGACGCGCTCGGCATGCGGGGCACGGCCAGCCATGACGTCACATTCGACGACGTCTTCGTACCCGACGAGCGCGTGCTGGCCAACCGGCCCTACGGCGTTCTGGATCCACCGCTTCAGGTGATTGCGAGCATCGCTATGCCGATCATCGCTGCGGTCTATCTCGGCGTCGCCGAGAGCGCCTGCGAGCAGGCCATCGCAGCGGTGACCCGACCGAAGGATCCCATCGTCCAGCGCCAGGTCGGCGTGATGACCAACCGTCTTCGGGTCGCCTCCTGGGCGCTCGACGGAGCGCTGCGCTCCGTGGGAGACGATCCTGCTCCGTCCATGGACACCGTGGTCGCAGTGATGGCGGCCAAGCGGGAGGTGGCGCTCGCCGGGATCGAGGTCTGCGACGTGGCGATGGACGTCGCCGGCGGCTCCGCCTTCCGGAAAGGTTCGCCGATCGAGCGGGCCTACCGGGACCTGCGAGCGGCCAAGTTCCACCCGTTCACGATGGAGGCAACGCTGGTCCATGCCGGTCAGGTAGCCCTCGGCGTCGGTCCGGATCAGACGTGACCTCGTGGCTGCATCCGAGCGGCTCGTTCGTTGAGCAGACGTCCAATCACCAGAACCAGGCCGAAGACGACCAGCACCACGCCGGTGGCCCAACTCAGCATGGTGACCGTCCATCCCACCGACGAGAGTTCGGGCCCGTCGACCGCCAGGACTCCGAACCCGAGAGCGAATGAGCAGGCTCCCGCAGCAACCCAGCCATACCAGTGGGCCGCATGACGGTGCTCGGCGACGATGGGTCGATTGCCGGCGCGGGCGAAGAGCGCTAGCAATACCAGCAGCCCGAAGGCAGCGCCGACCGCGAGGCCGAAGGCCGGTGAGCCTGCGACGACGGCGAACAGACCAATCGCCAACACGGCGGTCAGGGCTATCGGCTTGAAGTTGGACTTGGACATGGCAGTCTCCATTCTCATAGCGGGTGCAGTACGCAATACATCGAACGCGATTCGTAGGGCCAGCGGCCTCCCACCGACGCCACTGTGACGGCGAAGGTCGGCCACGGTCTGGAGGTAGTCCTCGCCGAACTCGCGGCGAAACGAGCGGGGGAAGGCGAGCAGGGCCAGTCTCCCGAGGCTCCCAGGGCCAGTCACGCCAAACCTTCCAGTCATGCCAGACCACCCAGGCCGAGGCCGAGCTTGCGGGCGTCAGCGGCCGAGACCAGACGCCGCAACCGGTCGTGCTCGGCCGAACCGACACGATGGCCCAGCTCCGTGAGCTTGTAGTACCGACGCCGCTCGTCGTCGAGGGCGGGATCGAGTCGAGACTCGGTCTCCTCCAGAAGGCCTTGATCGATCATTCGCTTGATCGATCCGTAGAGCGTGCCCGGCCCCATCTTGACGGCTCCGGCCGACAGGTCGTCGACTTCCTGCATGATCGCGTATCCGTGCTTCTCGCCGGCGGCCAACGCCACGATGATCTGCATGACCGACGCCGGCAGCGGCAAGAAGTCCTCGACGGACTTGGAGGAAGGTTTCGACTTCGATCTTGGCATGTCGACACTCTATCGAGTCTCGTTATATTAAGTCAAGTGTTGATATATATCTAGCACTTGACGATATATCATTTTATGATAGAGTCCAGACATGGCCTCGGTAGACCCCCAGTCGTTCATCCCCCTACCGCAAGCGCAGTTCCACGTCCTCGTTTCCCTGACCGGAGGCGAACGGCACGGCTACTCGATCATGCAGGATGTCGAGAGTTCATCCAGCGGGTTGGTCCGTATGGGACCGGCGACGCTGTACGGCACCCTCAAGAAGCTCGTCGACCAAGGATTGGCGGAGGAGCTGGCCGAGCGGCCCGTCGGCAACGACGATCAGCGCCGTCGGTACTACCGGCTGACGCCACTCGGCGAGCGCGTGTGCGGGGCGGAGGCATCGAGGTTGGCCCACCTCGTACAGACAACACGGGCGAATCTCGGCCGAGGGATGGCCTGAAATGGATCCCTACGTCCGTCTGTACCGGCGGCTGATCCGCCTGTACCCCAAGTCCTTCCGCGACGACTACGGCGAACCGCTGGCCCAGCACTTCTCGGACCTGGCGGCCGACCGCGGCCTTCGATCCGCGCTCCTCCGAACGAGCCTCGACCTCGCAATCACCGTGCCCCGCTACCGAATGGAGAGTTTCATGTCCGAACGCAGTACGACGACCGCTATCACCGTCACCATCTGGGCCCTGGCCGCGGCAGGCGCCGTCAGCTTCCTCACCGGAATGGGTCCAGGACTGCTCTTCTTCGGCGCCGCCGCCGCCCTCGCGTTCGTTCAGCGCGGCGCCCTCGCTCGATCGCTCCGCACGCCGAACTCCGACCTCCGGCGGCGTCGACTTCGGATCGCCGCGAGTCAGCGGCGCAATCTTCATCACCTCGTTCGCCATCTACCTTGCGGTCATCGGTGACACCTGGACGACTCGAGAGACGGTGCTTGCCGCCATCGGATACCCGGCCATGTTCTGCTCGATCGGCTACCTCGTCGCCGGCCTGCTCACTCCGAAGAACCGGGCCGCACAGGCCTGACTGCTCAGGAGTCCGCCTTCGTCGAGTGACGCCGATCAACGCACGCAAGGATTGCTGCGGCCGATCGGTCGATGTCCGTGGTCGTGGTCGACCAATTCGACACCGAAATTCGCATGGCCGCCTTGCCGTGCCAGACGGTCGGCCCAGCCCAACAGGTGCCGTCCCGCTGGACAGCCTCGATCAGCTCGCGGGTCCGGTCGTCGGAATCGGCGACTCGAACCATCACCTGGTTGATCACGACCTCGTTCAGAACATCGACCGACGGGTGTTCGGACAGGAGCCGTGCGAAGTGGGTTGCGTGGTCGCAACAGTCGTCGATCAGGGTGGCGATACCACTGCGGCCAAGGCTGCGGATGGCGGCCCACGCCGGGAAGCACCGAGCCCGACGGGATGACTCCGGCACGAACGACGAGCCGTCGCGGAGCTCCTCGCCGGCCACCAGATACGGCGCAGACAACCGGAGGGTCTCGGCCTGGGCAGTTGCGTCCCGCATGATTGCCGCGCCGCTGTCGTAGGGGACGTTCAACCACTTGTGCAGATCGACGGCCCACGAATCGGCGCGATGATGCCCGGCGACCAACGGGCGACGGGTGGGCGTAGCCGCCACCCAAAGTCCGAAGGCTCCGTCGATGTGGAGCCAGGCCTCGTGCTCGGCGCAGGCGTCTGCGATGTCGTCGAAGGGATCGAAGGACCCCGAGTTCACGTTGCCGGCCTGGGCGCAGACGATGGTCGGCGAACCCTTCGGGAGCTTGGTGAGCGCCGCGGCCACGGCACCGACCTCGATCCGGCCCTGGGCGTCGGCGGGAACCTCGACGACCTGTGCGGAGCCGAGGCCCAGGAACCGCAGCGACCGAGCGATGGTCGTGTGTGCCTCCTCCCCCACGATCACGGTGACCGGCGCACAGCCGGCGAGACCATCACGGTCAGGGTCGTATCCCAACCGTTGCAGCACCGTGCGCCGGGCGACCGCCAGGCACGTCGTGTTCGCCAGTTGGCCCCCGGTCACCAACCCGACGCCGCTCCCCTGGGGCAAGCCGAGGAGGTCGACCAACCAGCGGGCCACCGTCTCCTCGCACACGGCGGCGGCCGGCGACGAGACGCCGAGGGCAACTTGTTGATCCCACGTAGCCGACAGCCAATCGGCGCCAACGGCCGCGGGCAGCGCTCCGCCGGTCACGAACCCGAAGTAGCGAGGCCCGACGGTGGCCACCAATCCGGGTTCCGCTGCTGCCACGAGCGCGTCGATCACCTCGGCCGAAGATGCGCCCACCTCGGGCACATCGCCTCCGAATGCCTCGCGCAGCCCGTGCAGGTCGACTGGACCGGCAACGGGGCGCTCGGCCACACCGTCGAAGAACTGTGCGGCGTGCCACGCCGCACGGGCACTGGCCTCCACGAGCAGCGAAGAAGTCGAGAGGTCGGTTCTGTCGAGCATGCTGCGACGATATTCCGCGCGGTTCTCGACCGCTGAATACTTCTTCGCCTCGCTGCTATTGTCACCGCTGATGTTCGGAACTCGGTCTCTCGATCACCCCGACCTCGGACCGATGGCGCGGCGCGGCAGAAACTGGCACGGCCTGCTCGCAGTGAGCCCAAGTTGCACGGTGCCCCTTGTCCTGCCCGGGCCCAGATCGGGGCCGAACGCAGCGGCAGTCGCGTTGGCCATCATGGATGGCGGGACGCTCGGGGAACTCAATGCGCTTGCGCTCGACGCCATCGCCGATGAGGAACCGATGGCGCCTTCTCCAACCGACTCAGCGCTCCTGGCGCGCATCACTCCCGTGCACGCGACGGTCATCAGACTCGACGGCCAGCCGACGTTCGAACTCGGGTACAGGGTCCCCTGGGATGACGAGCACACCATCGGCGCGAGGTTTCGCGACGGAGCGCTTGTCGACCTCTGTGGATCGGTAGCTTCCTTCTGAAGCCGAACTGCCCGCTCGGCTAACCTCCCGCCGGGACCCAGCGCAGGATGTGGAACGTGGATCAAGCCGAACGATTGGAAATCGCCCGGAGCGTCGAGCCGGCCATGGCGGCTTCGCGGGATTGGATGGATCGGCACTGCTGCCTTGCTCCGGAGGGGGTCGAAGCGCTCCAACGCTCAGGCATCATGCGGGCAGCAGTACCGGCCGAGTTCGGCGGTCCAGAACTCGACCCGATAGCCCAGATCGAACTGGTCGAGGAGTTCTCCCGCGTCGATGGAGCCCTGGGTTGGTGCGCAATGATCGCCGGCGCCTCCAGCTACGTGAGCGGTTTCCTCGGACCCGAGGCGGCTGCTCGCTGGTTCGGGCAACCTGATGCTTGTGTGGCCGGTCAGCTCAGCCCCACCGGTCAAGCCGAACGCGTCGACGGCGGACATGTCGTCACCGGCCGATTCCGTTTCGGGAGCGGCATCGGCCACGCAACCGCCGTGCTCGCCGGCTGCCTCGTCACCGAGCACGGACAACGCGCTGTCGATGACCGCGGTCGCTCGGCGATGCGGACCGTTGTCGTCGATCCGGCCAAGGTCGGCGTGGTCGGCAACTGGGACACCGGCGGACTACGCGGGACCGGCAGTAGCGACTACATCCTCGACGGCGTCTTCGTACCCGACGAGGACAGCTACGACCCGGGCCGCGGCCCACTACGCAACGAGCCACTGTTCGGCTTCGCTCCCCTGTTCCTCACGCCTCATGACGGAGTGCCGTTGGGAATGGCGCGGCGTGCCATCGACGAAGTCCTTGCGCTCGCAGGCGAGAAGACCGTCCCGCCCCATGGTCCGGGCGGCGCCCCGCTGCTGCGCGACACCGTGCAGGTCCAGGAAGCTGTGGCCCGGGCCGAAGCCGAACTGGGTGGTGCGAGGGCCTTCTGCTTTGCGACCGTTGCCGACCTGTGGTCCTCTCTCCAGGCTGGGGAGCGGCCGACTCCTCGTCAGCGTGGTATGCACCGGACCGCTATGACCTGGGCCCACGAGATCGGCCGCAAGGTGGTCGATGCGATGTTCGACGTGGCCGCGACCACGGCTACGACGCGCAACGGCACGCTCGACCGGCTCCACCGCGATGCCGCAACCGCAAGCCAGCATCGGGTGGTGCACACCCGGGTCTACGCCGAGGCCGGACGCTTGATGCTGGGCCTGAAGGCAACCGATCCAACCCTCTGACAACAGAAAGCAGCGCACCATGCGTGAACTACTCGATCTTCGCCGAAGCCAAGGGGCCTTGGTCGCCATGTTGTACCGGGGCGATTGGTGACCGTACTGCTGCGGCCAGCTCGTGCGGCTGGCATCGAACTACGACCGTCTCCACCGGGCCGGCGCTGAACTCGTCGCCATCAGCGTCGACGATGACATCCGTCAGGCCGGTATGGCCAAGCGCTGGGGGCTCACCCACACCCTGATGGTGTCGGACCCGGGCGGGGAGGAGTACCTGAAGCCCCTGGGCCTGTTCGACCCCGTCGATCACGACGGCATCGCACTACCGGCGATGCTGGTCTTCGATCCCGACGGTAACGAGATCTATCGGTACCAAGGCAGGGACTTCGCCGATCGGACCAACGACGACGACCTCTGGACCGTGCTCGACGGCCTCGGCCTTCCTGCCGTCGACCCCGGACCGGTCAGCGTCGACGTCGACGTCCCGGAGGACTTGAAGCGCTTCTTCCGGCCCGAGGACTTCGGCACGTACTTCCGGGGCAACATGTTCGGCGCCATCGCCATCGCCGGCCGACTCGACGACGAAGCGGCCAAGGCCATTGCCCTGCAGCATCGGGACATGTGCAAAACCACAATCGATGCTTGGCAAACGTGGAGCGCGCAGATCCCCTGAGTTCGTCGACCCACCAGCGCGAGAGTGGACTCCCAGTCGCTTCCGGAGCGACCGAGAGTCCACTCTCGAAGATTCGAGCTACACGACCGGGCCGAGCAGGGCATCGGCGTAGTTGGCACCCGCGGCGTCCCAGGTGAGTACGGCGTGGGACCGTACCGCATGCACGTCACGCCAGATGCGCTGCAGCGGCTCCCGACGGTCGAGGGCCGAGCCGCCGGCGGCTTCGTAGAGGAGATCGACGGCCCTGGCGCATTGCCGGACGGCAAACGCCGAGTCGCGGGCGATGGTCGCCTCGGCCAGCCGATCCCGTTCGCTCGCCCGCCCGGTTGCGTCGCAAAGATCGGCTGCTGCCAGCATGGTCCGCTCGGCGGAATCGATGGCAGCGGCTGCTTCGGCGACCCGCATCCGGGCGGGATAGTCATTGCGCTGCTGCACCCTCCGGAGGACCAGGTGATGCGCCATCCATCCGGTCGACGAACCGAGCGAGCGCTGCCCGTGCACCGCCGAGCGCCGGCGGGGCGAGGGCGAGGATCCCGATGGTGTGAAAGGGTGCGTGGAACAACGATGCGGTGTTGACGCGTTGGCCCGGCGCGGTTCGACGACCAGAGTCCTCGGTGAAGAAGAGGCGCTCCCGCTCGATGCGAAGGGGTTGTTCGATCACGAGATCGCGGCTGCCGCTGCCTCGCAGGCCGCCGACGTCCCAACTGTCCACGTCGACGACGACATCGGCCCGAGGCACGACACCCATTGCCGGCTCGGGCGGCCCGCCCCGCGAGACCCTTCCGCCGATCAGGAGCCAGTCGGCATGATCGGACCCCGAGGCAAAGCCGAATCGACCCTCGACGAGCACGTGATCGGGACCATCGTCCGTCATCAACGCCTTGGGAACGATCGACCCGCTGATCAACGACCTCGGGTCGGCCCAGACCGCGTGCTGCGTCGACGCCGAGAAGTGCGCCAGCATCCAGTTGTGGACGCTCCACAAACCGACGCACCACCCGGCGGCAACGCACCCCTCGGCCGCCTTGGCCGCGACCCGGACGTGCTCGGCCACGCGGGTCTCCGCGCCGCCGAATGCGGCCGGCTGAAGCAGCCGGTGGGCTCCGACTTCTCGCAACGCCTTCGCGGCCAGAGGGGTGAGGCACCGGTTCGTGTCAGCCTCTTCGGCTGCTGCAGCGAGGGTAGGCACCAGTGCCGCCACCTTGGCCTGGACCGTTTCGACATCGACAGCGTCGCAGGGCATGCTCATGCCGCCGAAGCTACTCGCGCACGACCGGCGCACGCCGACTGAGCGAGACGAAAGGAACGACGAGATGCCAATCAACACCAGCGCAATAGGTGCGACCACCGAACCTCGACAGCGGACCTGGACCTCCACCGATGCCCTGCTCTACGCCCTCGGCGTCGGCGCCGGGATGGACGACCCCACCGGCTCCGAGCTCGAGTTCACCACCGAGAACAGCCGGAACATCAGCCAGCGAGTGCTGCCGACGATGGCGGTGGTGCTCCAGGCATCCGGACTTCCGCTCAATCAGCTCGGCGAGGTCAACCTGGCCATGATGCTTCACGGCGAACAAGGCATCACGCTGCATCGACCGATTCCGGTTGCGGGGACGCTCGAATCCACCTCGACCATTACCGGCATCTGGGACAAGACCAAGGGCGCAGTGGTCGACACCGAATCCTCGTCGGTCCTCGTCGCCGACGGCCAGCCGCTGTTCACCACCCGAACCTCGCTCTTCTTGCGGGGCCAAGGCGGTTGGGGCGGAGATCGGGGACCCTCGGTCACTGTCGACATCCCCGACACCGAGCCCGACGTGACGATCGCGTATCAGACCCGGTCCGATCAGGCGCTGCTCTATCGCCTCAACGGCGACCGCAACCCACTCCATTCCGACCCCTTGTTCGCCGCCGACGGAGGCTTCCCCAAGCCGATCCTTCATGGGCTCTGCACCTACGGCTTCACGGGTCGAGCGCTCCTCCACGGGTTGTGCGATGCCGATCCCGCCACGTTCGGTTCCATGGACGCCAGGTTCACGTCGCCCGTGATGCCGGGCGAACAATTGACCGTGCGCATGTGGCGCACCAACGACGGAGCCCTGTTCCGGACCCATGGCTCCGACGATCGGGTCGTGCTCGACGCAGGCCGATTCAGCGCTGCCTGACCCGCAACCGCGGTCAGGGCCGGATCAGCTCGATGTGGCGGCCAACGACTGTGAACGGTTGAGCCAAGCAGGCGCTCTCCCGGGTCGGACTGCGTTGTAGCAGCGTTGTGGCAGCGTTGTGGCAGCGCAATGATTTGGTCCGTCGGCGTCAAGATTGCGCGAAGACGGTTCCCTGCGCCCCAATCGGAGCGCATTACTTGGTCATGACCGCGTTGACCTCCTCCTCCCGAGGCCGCCCCGAGACCATGAAGCCCGCCGATCGGGCGCGCCCCCCGACCGTCGGCTCTATCTTGCCTATGCGTTGGCCGTAGTCCTTCCGGCGATGCTCTCCGCACTTGCAATTCCCTGGCGGGAGAACCACAGCGAGGCAATCTCCCTCGTTCTCGTTCTTGCCGTGGTCGTCACCGCCTCGGTCGGAGGACTTGGACCTTCGCTGGTCGCTGCGGCGATCGCCTGTCTGACCTACAACCTCTTCCTCACCGTGCCGTACTACAGCTTGGCCATCGACAAACCGGATGACGCGATCGCAGCCGGCACGCTCCTCATCGTCGGGTTGGCTGTGGGTCTACTGAGCAGCAGGAGCTACCGGCTCATGGTGAGCGACACGACCCGCGGTTCCGAGCTCCGCCACCTGCTCCGGTTTGCCGCCCTCGCCTCACAGACAACGCTCCCGAAGGATCTGGAAGCGCTTGCATGCGAAACGCTCACCGCGCTGCTTCATCTTGACGAGTGCCGCTGGACTCCGGGGGTTCGATTCGGAGAAGGACCGGTGCTCCAGCCCGACGGCAGCATCATGGGTTGGCTGAGCGACCTGAACCCGGACCGGGCGAGGCTTCCGTCGACGCTCGACGTGCGGGCCATCGCCAGTGGCGTCGAGGTCGGTCGCTTCGTGCTCTCGCCCGATCAGAGCCACCTTGTCTCTCTCGAGGAACGATTGACGGCGAGCACCATCGTTGCGCTGTTCGCCAACGCCCTGACCTTCCACCCCTGACCGAACCCGCCCCCAACCACCGAAATTTGAAGTGTTACCCACGTCTGACGTGGCTGACGCTTCACAGAACGGCTGGATTCGGTCTGCGTCAGGTCAGAGCAAGGCCAGGGCGAGGTCGAGGCCGACGCGTCCAAGCGTGGCTCGACGCCTCATCACCTCCACGTGCGCGCCTGTCCCACCGGTTTCGGGTGCATCGGAGAGGAGCGCGGAGAACACGAACCGCGTCGCCAGGTAGGTGGCGCACGCTTCCTTCACCGAGAGCGGATCGACGTCGCGCCCTACTCCCGTCAGTCCTTCCAGAAACGCCTCGATGACGGAATCGATCAGCTCGAGGGTCTCGCTTGCCGTGCGATCCTCGACCTCGACACGGCCCGCAACCAGTTGACCCAGGTCGCTACCGATCGGAGCGAGCGACGCGTAGCTCCAATCGATGGCGACCACGGCGCCTTCGCCCCCCTCCAGGAAGTTGTCGGGAGCGGCGTCGCCGTGGGAAAGACCTTGGGGAAGTCCCTCAAGCCGGTCGAGCAGGGTCGGCAAGGCCGACGCAAGTCGGGCAAGGTCACCTCGGTAGGAGCGGTCGACCGATTCGACGACCGCAGGTACCGCCCAGAACTCGTCACCGGCCATGAGCGCCAGATCGAAGTTGACGATCTTGCCGTAGAACAGCCGACCGATCGGACGGGTCACGGCACCCAACTCCTCCGTCACCCACTTCTGGTCCCGAAGCCCAGCCAGACCCCCGAGCAGGCGAGCAGTCCGCCGATACCGATCGGCATCCCAGCCGACCGAATCGCTGGCGTCCTCCAGCCACAGTGTGATGCTCGAGGCGCGCTCGTCGATTCGGAGGAGTGCAGGCATTCTGAGCCCCTCCGGCAGAGCTGCGGCCATCCGGCTCCGGTAGACCCTTAGTTCGTCCAGCCAGTTGAGATCCTCGAGCACGGCGTCACGAAAGGTCTCCGGCACCCACGCCCACTGCGGGGACGCTGATGCGGGGTGCAGCGCCTTGGCGAATACCGACCAGGGGGTTCCATCCTGGAGCGTGCCCACCAGCCGGGCGAGGCCTCGTGTCGTCATGTTCCCGGCCGTCCGACCGCATGGCACCAGCGCCCACTCGGCAACGGGAACGGCGCTGTGGGTCGCCGCCTCGGCCAGGATCTTGACGTCTTCCTCGGTCACTTCGATCATGGCCAAACCGTAAACTCCATTGACTATAATCGTCAAGCAAATTGACGATATGATCGCAACATGATGGACGACACCGGTGATGACCAGACGGAGGACGCGAATGATGGTGCGAGCGGAGCGCCGAACCCCGAGGCCGACCACATCTTCGCCGCCCTCGGGCGGCTGAACCGCCGAGCGGACGCCGACATCCGTCGCCTGGCCACCAAGGAGATGACCGGACTCCGCGGATCACACGGGCGCATTCTCGACCTCATCGACCGCAAGGGCAGTCGGCCCTCAGCCCTGGCGGACGGAGCGTGGATCACCAAGCAGGCGATCAGCCAGCGCATCCGGGAGCTCGAGAACCGTGGCTGGGTCCAGGTTTCCCCTGACCCCGACGACGGTCGAGCCACCCTCATTCGACGAACCGCTCAAGGGGACCGGGTTCGCTCATCTGCACTGGGCGCGATCGCAACGATGGAACACGAGTGGGCCCAGCTCGTCGGGGTCGAACGGTACGACACCTTCCGCCAAGTCCTCGACGAACTCGGGACGCAAGCACCGTGAGCCCAGCAGGAACTGTGCAGCGATATCCACGCCTCACGTGGCCAACGCTGCACAGAACGGCCGGAGTCGGCCGAAGTCGGCCCGAGTGGGGCAACTGGGCTCGATCGGGATCCCGGATTCACCCCGGGGGCCATCGGCAGCCACCAGCCGGCTCGATGCGGTAGCCCGCCGACGCGCGCGCCAAGATGGGGCTGGTCGGCTGACGTAACCAGCCAAGACCTGATCGCGACCAGAAGCAGTCGAGATCCAGACCAGATGGAAAGGCAGGACGACAGGTGGACACCGACGTCACCGAGGACCAACGAGCGTTGCTCGATGTCTCCGCACGGTTCATGGAGCAGGCGTGCCCGCTCACCCTCATCCGGGATGAGGCCGGCCGAGACCAGGCGTTCAACGACAGGTACCACAGGCAGGCCGCGGAACTGGGCTGGTATTCCATGCTGGTACCCGAGGCGCTCGGCGGCGGTTGCGTTTCGGGAAACGGGGCACTCGACGCTGCGCTCATCGCGTACAAGCGAGGCGAAGGCCTCCAACCCGGAGCATTCGTGGGGACGAACGTCGTCGCCTTCGCCGTGACGCTCGCCGGCACGGACCAACTTCGACAAGAGGTGCTGCCCAAGTTGGTGAACGGTGAGGTTTCCGGTTCGTGGGCCCTGGCCAGCGTTGGCAGCAACGGACAGCTCGGTGGCGGCGCGACCGCCGCTCCGGCCGCCGACGGAGGTCTCGTGATCTCTGGCCGCAAGACCGCGGTGCAAGACATTGAACCGGCATCGCTGCTGCTCGTGACCTGCGAGTCTCCGACCGGCACGGTCCAGGTGATCGTCGGGGCCGACGCGCCCGGCGTCACGGTCACCCCGCTCGAATCACTCGATCTCAGCCGCCGCTTCGCCGACGTCCAGTTCGACGACGTGACGGTGCCCGCATCCGCTGTCCTCGGAACCACCGAGGAACAACTCAACCAACAGCTGGCGCTTGCTGCGCTGCTCACCGCCGCCGAGTCGGTCGGGGCGATGCACCACGAGTTCGAGATGACGCTCCAGTACGCGAAGGATCGAATCGCCTTCGGACGCCCCATCGGCTCGTTCCAGGCAGTGAAGCACCTACTGGCCGACACCAGCCTCGCCGTCGAAATCAGCAAGGCCGTCGTCCTGGCTGCCGCCCGGTCGCTCGGCTCCGACGACGGCTACGGGCCCCACGCCGCCAGTATCGCCAAGGCGCAGGTCGGCGACGCTGCCATCGAACTGGCCCAGAACTGCTTCCAGGTCTTCGGCGGCATCGGCTACACGTGGGAACACGATCAGCATCTGTACCTGCGACGGCTCACGTCCGATGCCGGCTTGTACGGCGACGCCTCGTGGCATCGCGAACATCTCTGCCAGTTGTCCGGCCTGTAGGCGAGCGAAGAACGCAAGAACGAGGATCGATATGACCAATACCGCCATGACCAGCACCGCCGTCGACATCGAAGACTTCCGACTCGAGGCCCGAGCCTGGATCCAGGCAAATCTCGAACCCCGCGCCGACGTGGTGAACGTCGGCCGGCTCGAAGGCGAGACCACGACGCACGAAGAGTTCGACAAAGCTCGGGTCCTTCAGCGCAAGCTCTTCGATGGCGGTTTCGCCGGGATCTCCTACCCGGTCGAATACGGCGGCCGGGGGCTTACCGCGCTCCACGAACGGGCCTTCCGCGAGGAGGCACGGGGCTACGTCACCCCCGACTTCGGAGCCGCGGGCGGGGTCACCTTCGGCGCCATCGGGCGTTCGCTGCTGGCCCACTGCCCGCCGGAGTTCCTGCAGGAGCACATTCCCAAGATTCTTGCGGGCGAAGAACTGTGGTGCCAGTTCTACTCCGAGCCCGAAGCCGGCTCGGACCTTGCCGGTATCCGCACCCGCGCCATCCGCGACGGCGATCGGTGGATCATCACCGGCTCCAAGATCTGGAGCAGCGGCGCCTACCTGGCCGACTGGGCCATGTGCCTGGCCCGGACCGACTGGCACGCACCCAAACACCGCGGCCTCACCTGGTTTGCGCTGCCCACCGACGCCAAGGGTGTCACCATCAACCAGATCCAGCAGATCAACGGCAACGCCGAGTTCTGTGAGGAGTTCCTCGACGAGGTCGAGGTCGCCGATGACCACATCATCGGCGAGGTCAACAAGGGCTGGGCAGTGACCCAGACGATGCTCGTCTACGAGCGCGGCGCAGGCGAAATGGGTGCGGCCACGGTCGAGCCCCGAGAGCTCGCCCCCGACCTCGTCGGGTTGGCCAAGCGAGTCGGTCGGGCCGATGACCCGGCGGCCCGCCAGGCCATCGCCAAAGCGCACATCAACGACTACGCCCAATACCACCTCGGCCATCGCATCGCAGCTCGTCTCAGCAAGTCGGCGACGCCCGACCCGGCGGTCGCCGCGTACGGCAAGTTGGCCTCGGGCGTACTGGCCCCGATCCGCGCCCGCCTGGGCATGGAAGTCGGCGGGCCCGCCGCGCTGACCTGGACCACCGGCGACGAGGGCGCCGGCCAACCGGCGCTGAACTACCTCAACGGCCGGGTCACCAGCATCGCTGCAGGAACCAACGAGATGCAACGCAACGGCATCGGCGAACGCGTCCTCGGCCTGCCCCGAGAGCCCAGCTTCGACACCAACAAGCCGTTCAGCGACGTGTTGAACAGCGCCCGCAACTGGGAAAGCAAGGTCGGCTGACCATGAGCCGACTCGACGAGGTCGGCGAAAGCGACGGCTGGCGGTGCTGGTTGTGTGATCAGGCGGTCGACCGGGACATGTCGGTCAACGATCCCCGGGGCCCGAGCGTCGACACCATCACGACCAAGGCCCGGAACAAGAAGGGCCCGATGCCGCCCGAGCGCCTGGCGCATCGGGCCTGCAACACGAACAAGGGCGCAACCGCCCCGGTCGTCCCATGGCCCGACAATCTCTTCATTGCGGATCCGGCACCCATCGTCACCTCGGTCGAGCAGTTACAGCGGAAGAAAGGCCGAGTCGTCGTGGGTCGCTTTCCGAGCGCCTCGGACGCCGACGCCGCCGCTGCGTGGCTGGCCGATCGCCTCACCCGCCTTGCGCCCGACCATGCCTTCCGGACCTCGGTCGACCAGGGCGGCGGACAATACCTCCTGACGCTCCACGCCTCTTGACGCTCAGTATCTATTAACCACCTCGGGGGCGTGTCGGGTGGGGATCGTCGCGCCGTGCGCCATCATGACGGTTCAATTCTTGCAAGCGAAGGGCATCGCCGTGAAGGTCCCGGCCGACTACATCTGTGAACACGGGCTCCCCAAGCCATGGGCCACCTGCACCGATTGCATGTACCTCCCCAAGGACCTGCAGCCCGAGCCGCCTCGCCCCGCGCCGGAACCTCCGAAGCCGGCTCCTCGAAAGCGGGCGGCAGCGAGCCCGAAGAGTCCTTCGACCTCCAAACCTCGTTCGTCGAGCAGAAGCCCGTCGGGCAGGGCTTCCTCGGACGGAAGGGCCAGACCGGCACCCCCTCGAACGGTCGCCCGCCTACCGAAATCCGCCGACGACGAGATGCCACCGCTCACGGGCAACAAGGATCTCGCGTATGCGATCCCTGCGAACAACCTCCGTTACCACGTGCAGGGTGCAGACAAGGATTGGCTCCCTATCTCGTCAATGCCCCACGAACTACGAGCAGACGGATTCGTCTACCTCCAGGACGACGCCGAGCTCATCGCACGCTGCAAGGTTCGGGGCGTCGGATTCCGCGAGCGTCGCTGGACCCACGAACACCCCAGCACCACCGCCGATGCCGGCCCCGGCGCAACCCTCGAACTCTTCGGCGACGACTGGGAGTTCGTGTCGATCGATCTCGGACCCGACGGAGAGGTCGAAGTTCGCGGCTACCGCTACCTGGTGACGACGCCCGATGGATCCGCCCGACTCCCATCAGGAGACGCGGCACGGAGCCAGCGCGAGAAAATTGACCTGGGTCGCTTTTTGACTACGATGCCGTGGACACGAATTGGGGTCACACGTGGACACGCCTTCAGCCAACGACCAGGCACCTGACCGCTTCGCCCGAGCCGCTGCCCTTGTCCAGCCGGACGAGGGACGCATCAACCGCCAGATCTTCGGCGACAACGAGATCTACCAGGCCGAGCTCGAGCGCATTTTCGCCCGTTGCTGGCTGTTCGTCGGACACGAGAGCCAGCTCCCGAACCCGGGTGACTTCATCACTACGTTCATGGGTGAAGACCCCGTCATCGTCGTGCGCTCGCGCATCGGCGACCTCGGCGTGTTCCTCAACAGCTGTCCGCACAAGGGCCGTACCGTCTGCACACTCGATCAGGGCAACACCACCGCCTTCACCTGCCCGTACCACGGCTGGTCGTTTCGCAACAACGGCACGCTCGGCGGAGTTCCGAACAGCCAGGACGCCTACTACGGCGAGCTCGACAAAGGTTCACTCGGACTGAAGCCCGCCCGATGGGACACCCACAAGGGCCTCATCTTCGCCACCTGGGACGACGCGGCCCCTTCCCTTGCCGACTATCTCGGCGACATGCGCTTCTACCTCGACGTGGCCCTCGACCGGGGACCGAACGGTAGCGAATTGATCGGCCCGCCCCAGCGGTTCACGGTGCGGGCCAACTGGAAGACCGGCGCCGAGAACTTCATCTCCGACTTCCAGCACGCGCAGTCCATCGCGCATTCGTCAGCGCTGAACGCCATGGGCCGATCGACGATGGCGTCGCCCTTCGATGGCGTGCAGGCCAGCCCGGCTCCCGGGCACGGGCTCTTTCTCTTCCGAGCCGCCGAGGCGAACGAACGCACCCGGGCAACGGCGCGATTCAACGAAGCCAATGCACCCCACGCATCGGAACGTTTGGGCGAGCTCCGCGGCAGCGGCCACGTCGACCCCATTGCCGGCACCATCTTTCCCAACCTCTCGTTCAACCTGTCGCCGGGGATCCCGAATCTCCGAATGTGGATGCCCCGCGGCCCTCACGAGATGGAAGTCTGGACGTGGGGCATCGTCGACGCCGACGTCGAACACGACGTGAAGACCCTCATGCTCCGGTCGTTCCAACGATCGTTCGGGGTGAGCGGCCTGGTCGAGCAGGACGATGGCGACCAGTGGCAGGAGGTTTCGGCCTCGCACCGCGGCTTCATCTCCCGCAACGAGTGGAGCTACATCGGAATGGGCATGGGCCACGAGTTCACCGACCCGGACCTTCCAGGCGAGCTCGGGCTGCTGATCAGCGAGTCGAACGCCCGGGCCTTCTATCGACGTTGGCGAGATCTTCTGCTCGCAGAGAAGTGGAGCGATCTGTGATCTCCCCCACCGATCTCGCCGGTGCTGACCGAACTCACCCAGTTGCTCTACCGCGAAGCCTCTCTCCTCGACGCGGCACGGTACGAGGACTGGCTCGACCTGCTTGCGCCCGACATCGTCTATCGGGCGCCCATCCGCCCCGAAGTCGACCCCGCTGCTGAACCGGTCGAGTCGGCCCTCCGGCTCGAGTACTTCACCGACGACCTGGCAATGCTCCAGGTCCGGGTGGGCAAGATTCGGACCGGACTGCTCCAGACCGAGAACCCTCCATCGCGGACCGTCCGCCTCATCAGCAACGTGCACGTCCAGGCGGCACCTGACTCGATCGATTCCGCCGCCACCCCCGCCGAACCGCACTATTTCGTGGCCAGCGCGTTCCTGCTCTACCGGCACCGCCGGCAACGCGAGGTCGAGATCCTCGCCGGCCACCGCAACGACCGCTGGCGGCAGACCCCAGAGGGGTGGCGACTGGCCGAGCGCGAGATCCTGTTCGCGGCCAACGTGCTCCCGACCAAGAGCCTGTCACTCTTCTACTGAGCCGGGTCCGGTGAACCCCGACGGTGCTCACATGATGCTGTAGCCGCCGTCGACGTTGAGCGTCGTCCCGGTGATGAAGCGAGCGCCGTCCGACGCGAGGAACAGGACTGCGGCCGCACAATCGTCGGGCTGACCCCAGCGGCCCAGCGCCGTGCGCTCGACGATGGCCGCGTTGCGAACCGGATCGGCGATGAGCGGCCGGGTCAGGTTCGACTCGATCCAGCCCGGCGCAATGGCGTTGACCCGGATGTTGTCTCCCGCCCACGCAATCGCCAGCGACTTGGTGAGCTGAACGATTGCCCCTTTCGACGCGCTGTACGCAGGGATGCGGGGCGAACCAAAGTACGAGGTCATGCTGGCGATGTTGATGACCGACCCACCGCTTGCGGCCAGTTGGGGCTTGAAGGCATGGGTGACGTGGAAGACCGCGGTGAGGTTGACGGCGATCGTCTGATTGAACCCGGCCGGCTCCAACTCGCTCGGCTGTCGAGTGGCCGTTCCGGCATTGTTGACCAGGACGTCGAGCTGCCCGAGCTCAGCGGCCAACGCCTCCACCGCGTCGGCGTCCTGCACCAGCAGCTGGCGATGGTCCAGACCGTCGAGACCTTCGTAGGCCGAGCGAGGTTGGGTCCCGGTGACGATCACTCGGGCCCCGGCCTGGCGGAACCCCTCGGCCAGGCCGCGTCCAATGCCATTGGTTCCTCCGGTCACCAGCACGGTGCGACCGGCGAAGTCGAAGGCCACATCAGCCCACCGGCCGGCCGGCCGTTCCTTTGCGCTGCCGTCAGTTCTGCGTTCGGGGTTCATGGCCCGGGTCTAGCAGACGGGCGACGCCCACCGACGAACATCGACCGAAGCACGGACCACCGGTACAGTGCGCAGATGACTGCCTTTCACGATCTCGAGATGGAATCCATCACCGGGGAAACCATTGCGTTCAGCCGCTTCCGGGACCAGATGACCCTGGTGGTGAACGTCGCCTCCAAATGAGGCCTCACCCCTCAGTACGCAGGTCTGCGTGCACTCCATCACGACATCGACGGGCTCACCGTGCTCGGCTTCCCCTGTAACCAGTTCGGCGCGCAGGAGCCGGGCACCAATGCCGAGATCCTCGAGTTCGCCCAGTCCCGCTATCAGGTCGACTTCCCGATGTTCGCCAAGATCGAAGTGAACGGGCCGGGCCAGGCGCCCCTCTACCAGCTTCTGACGTCGGCCAAGGCCGATGCCGAAGGGAAGACGGACATCGCCTGGAACTTCACCAAGTTCCTCGTCGGACCGGACGGCGAAGTCATCGAACGATTCCCACCAACCGCAACGCCCGAACAAATCGGCGCCTTCATCGCCGCCCTCTGAGCACCCGCATTCGAAGGAGTCATAAGAAATCATGACGACCGCATCGAACGGACCCACTGCTGAGTTCTCTGCCACCCTGGAACAGGCGCCAGGAAAGCAGGCAACCGGCATCGTGATCCCTACCGAGGTCCTGCAACAACTCGACGCCGGCAAGAAGCCGCCGGTGCTCGTGTCCCTCAACGGGTACGAGTACCGCACCACGGTTGGGGTCATGGCAGGCGATTCGATGATCCCGGTCAACGCAGCGGTCCGAAAGGAGACCGGCCTTCCACACGCTCTCCAACAGCCTCCAGCGCTAGCACATCGACAACGTCAACGGGGCCAAGACCGCCGACACCCGCCAACGCCGGATCGACAAGGCGGTCAGCCTGTTTCTTGACGGCAAACCCCGCTGACACCGCCCCGCTGACAGACCTGCCCTACGGGTAGCGCTGCTTCAGCCAGTCGACGACGTGCGCCATGGCTTCGGGCCGCGAACCTTCGAGGTAGTGCAGCGCACCCCGCATGGTGACCAGGCTCGTGTCCGGCGCCTTGGCGGCTGCGATGATGTCTTCGGCGTGACGGAGGCGGATCTCGGTGTCGGCCGTCGGGTGGACCAGCGAGGGTCGGCACCGTGATCTTCGTCATCGTGTCGGCGAGCTTGGCGTGGCTGGACAGCCCCGACCAGGTGGACAGCCAACCCCTCGCCGTCATCGTCCGAGCCAAACCACCTCGCCCGTAGTTGGCGTCGAGCGGATCGGGAGATGCGAACAGCGAACCCATCGCTCGATCGTCGGGCTCGATCGACAGATCGAGATACGCAGGATTCGCCAGCGTGCGGTAGATGACCAGGTACTTCATGGCCACCGCCCGGGCGCGAAGATCTCGGTAACGGCGCGGGTCGATCCGATCGACCGCCGACAGGCCCTGCCGAGCTTCCTCGGAGTCGGCCAGTGCCCGCTTGGCGATGGCATCGAGCCGGGCCACCCGCTCGACTTGGGCCGTGCGGTAGCGGGCCAGCCACGCCGGATCGTACGACGACGGCTCGGGCCAGGGCCGCCAACCGTTGTCCGGGTTGTACATGTCGAGCTCGGGCACCGTGGCGAACGGGTCGGTCTCGTCGGCCACCGAGGGATCGATCATCTCCATCAGCAACACCCCCTCGCCGGGATGGGCGGCCACACCGATCCAGCCGTCGCCGCATTGGCTCTCGGCCTGGGCCAAGGCCATGAGCGAACCGCCGCCCGAGTTGCCCAGGAGCACCACGGCTTCGGCGCCCCGCCGCCGCATCTCGGCCGCAACGGTCTGTACGTCGGCCACCAGGGCCTCGTGCAGGCAGTCGATGTCGTTGTTCAGATACCGCGTACCGAAGCCACAGACCGCATAGCCGGCAGCCGCCAACAACGGACAGGCGTAGTGGACGCTGAAGTCGGCCCGAGGGTGGGCCAGAATGACCGCCGTCTTCCACGGCTTGCCCCCCGGCGGGGTCCAGAGCAGACCCCGGACCAACGCTCCGTCGGGGGTGACCAGCCGAATCGATTCTCTCGGAAGCTCGACTCCGGGATCGTCCTCGGGAAGGGGCCAGTAGCCCAAACCGAGCGGCCGCTGATAGCCAAGGTGTGCGTCGATGGCGTCCATTCGACAGACCCTAGGGCTCGGAGCGGTCCGTGACCCAACGCTGTTCGGCTGCTGTCCACGCGTCGTACTCGACCAGGTCGTAGAGCTCGGCCCGTGTGGTCATCCGATCGAGCATCCCGACCTGCGTTCCCTGCATCGACAACTCCTCCATGGCGGCGTCGACCGCGCCGAGCATCATGCGGAAGGCCAACATGGGGAAGATGACGACGCCGAATCCAAGGTCCTCGAACTGTTTGGTGGTGAGGTACGGGGTCTTGCCGAACTCGGTCATGTTCGCCATCAGCGGCACGCCCACGCCGGCCGACCCGAATCGGCCGAGCTCGCCGACGGAGGTGAGGGCTTCGGCGAAGATCAGGTCAGCACCCGCCGCCACATATCGATGGGCTCGCTCGATGGCCGCGTCGACGCCCTCGACGGCAGCCGCGTCGACCCTGGCGATGATGACGAAGTCAGGATCGCGTCGCGCCGCGCAGGCCGCTTCGATCTTGCCTTCCATCTCCTCGACGGTCACGATGCGTTTCCCGTCGAGATGGCCGCACCGTTTGGGGCTCTCCTGGTCCTCGATGTGGATGCCCGCCACCCCTGCCCGCTCGTACGCCTGCACCGTCCGCAGGACGTTCAGCGCGTTGCCGAAACCGGTGTCCGCATCGCAGATGAGTGGTAGATCGACGACCGAGGTGATCCGAGCGGCGTTCTCGACGAACTCGGTCAACGTTCCCAGCGCAATGTCCGGGATGCCAAGGTGAGCATTCACCGTGCCGGCACCGGTCATGTAGACGGCCGGGAACCCGTGCCGAGCAATGACCCGAGCCGTGATGGCGTCGTATGCGCCGGGAGCCACGACGATGCCGGGTTCCGCCAGGAGTTCCCTGAAGCGAGCGCCGGGCGTCATCGCTGAGGCACGGTCGGGGTTCCCTTTCTGGATCACGGCAACACCACGAACGCGTCGCCCCGAAGGAGCCGTCGAGCCGTGCGGGTCACGCCCACCGACCTGACCTCGTGGCCATCGACATCGGCTCGCAGCTCCACCACGCCTTTGGGATGCCGCAGTCGGATCGTCTCACCAAGTGCGCCGGCCCCGGTCCGGGTGCGGGCGACCTGGTTGGCGATGGTTCCTTCGATGCGCACTGCCGCAGCCAAGCAGAGGGCACCGGTCATGGGAAAGGCATGGTGGATGCGCTGCATCGAGACCGCCCGCGCTTCGATGTCGGCCGTCATCGTCGTTCGATGGAGCGACGATGACCAGCCGAGGAATGGCCGGGGACGCAAGCCCTACCGAGGCGCCACCGGCCGACCTGATCACCTCCAGTCGAGTCAGATCATCGACATCGACGTCGGCGCTACGGACGAAGATATGGGGACTGGTGACATCGACGATGGACACCTCGATCGAATCGTCCTCACCCAACACCAGGCGATCCACGATGTTGCCGGTCGGCAGGACCGAGCCCAGGACCGAACCACCGGGCCAGAGGTAATCGGTGGTGATGGCGGGCCCAGTGCCCGGCACTCCTGCGATGGCCAGACGACCCTCGACAGCAGAACGGCCGTGAGCGAGCGGGACCACGGCCCGAACTCGAACCCCCGTGTTGAGATTCCGGAGCACCACGGCAACCTCTTCGCTGTCCGCGTCGACGACCACCAGTCCCTCGTCGATGGCGAACGGTGCGATTGCGGTCGTGAGGTTGCCGCAATTTCCCTGGTAGTCGACGACGGCCTGGTCGACGGCCACTTGGGCGAACAGGTAGTCGATGTCGGTGTCCGGATCGTCGGATGGTCCTACAGCCATCACCTTCGAGGTACTCGAATGGGTTCCTCCCAGGCCGTTGATCTGCATCGCGTCGGGGCTGCCCATCAGCGCGAGGAGCAGTCGGTCACGAGCGGCCCCTGCCGGGGGAAGGTCGGAGGCTTTGACGAACACTCCCTTGCTCGTCCCACCGCGCATCAAGGTGGCGGGGATGACCAGTTCGGTCATGCGCCCGCGCCGCGCTCTCACCCGCGATACGACCGAAGACTGCGCCGCGAACGAGGCCGGAGCCGGCCGGGTAGTTGTGGTAGAAGAACCCGCCGGCGATCTCGCCGGTGGCGTACAGATTGGTCATGACCTGGCCGGTGGTGTCGATGACTCGACCCTCGGTGTCGATCTTCAGGCCGCCGTAGGTGAAGGTGATGCCGCAACACACGGGGTAGGCGACGAAAGGTGGGGAGTCGAGAGGCAACGCCCAGTTCGACTTTGGCGGCGTCAGACCCGGTGCCGTTCGCCGCCCATCCTTGACGAAGGGGTCGAACTCGCCGTCCGCCGACGCTGCAGCGTTGAACGCCTCGATCGTGCGCACGGCCGTTTCCGCCGGGAGTCCGAGCTTGTGGGCCAAGTCCTCGATGGAATCGGCCTCGATCGGTGTTCCCGTGCTGTAGCGAGGCTCGAGCAGTCGAATGGTTCGTTGGTCGAAGATCTGGACCGCCCAAGCTCCCGGCTGTTCCCTGATGGCAGACCCCGTCTTCGCGTACGTCAGCCACACCTCGTCCGAGGCCTCATCGACGAACCGCTCCCCCTCACGGTTCAACAGCACGCAGTACGGATAGGAGTAGCGGCTGAGTTTGTCGGTCATCGACAGTTGTCCTACCGGAGGAGCGGCGGCATCGAGGGGCGAGGCGTGGGCGCCACCCCAGTGGCCCGATGGGGCGGCACCGGCGTCGAGGGCGGCGTCGAGCACGGTCCCCATGTTGAACACGGTGCCGCGTACCTTCACCAGATCCCAACCCGCGCCCAGGTACTGCAAACGCTTCTGAGGATTCGACTCGAAGCCTCCGCACGCAAGCACGACTCGGCCCAGGTGATCGTCGAAGCTGTCGGCGCCGCGCACCCGAACGCCGCGGCACTGCGATCCGTCCATGAGCAGCTCGTGCACCGGTGCATCGTGACGGATCTCGATGTTGTCCACGGCATCGACTGCGGCGAACAGGTCACGCATGAGACCCAACCCTTCGTGCGTCGCGCGGAGCGCGCCACCCGCCGGCAGGGTGTAGGTCTCGTCGGGGTCGAAGTTCTCGGGGTCGAACAGCTTGTCGACCACCAACTCCCAGTGCACCCCCTTCTCCTTCATCCAAAGCACGGTCTCATAGGAGCGACGCACCATCTCGCCGGTGAGCTCCGGATCGCACTGACCCTGGGAGGTGAACTGCAGGTCCGAGAGATACCGCTCGACGGGGTACGGGTCCAGTCCGACCTTGTCGGCCCAGACAAGCGCCTCGTCGGTGAGCAACGGCCGCAAGTGGTCCATGCCGTCGTGGGCAATGCGGAAGATGCCCCCGGAGAATCGGCTGTTCCCACCCCTCGTGGTGAGCGGTGCTGCTTCGAGCACCAACACCGACGCACCGCCCTCGGCCGCCGCCAGAGCGGCCACCAACGCCGCGTTTCCGGCGCCCACCACGATTACGTCAGCCATCGCGCATTCCTCATCTCAACCATCGACCTCTCAACCATCGACCCGGTGGTCCCCATCTCCTGAGGCTAGGTGATGAACCCAAAGGTTGACAGCCCCCGCCCCCCCACCGAAATTTGCAGCCTTTTCCACCTGTGACGTGGTTTTTGGTGCACAGAACGCGGTGGAGGTGGCTAGGTCAGATCGGCGAACGCTCGGCGACGGTGAGAATGCTGGCCTCGACGTCGCCGATTCCCACCACGACATGGTTGAAATCGGTTGCGCCCAACTGGCGCAACACCTCGGGATTGGTGGTGTCCGCGCGCAACGCCCTGGTGAGCAGTGGCGCGTATTCCTGGACGATCTGGGGGTCGCTGTCGACGCCCACCACGTCGTGGCCCAGGGCCACCAGCTCGACGGCGAGTCTGCCGCCGAAACGACCGAGGCCGATGACCAGCATTTCTTCGTCCTGTCGCCCACTACGGCGACGGTTCCGATCAGCCAAGGAGAGGCCGTCCTTCCGGGTATTGGTACAGCGTCTGACGGTTTCGGAGCACGAGCGCAGTGCCGACGGTCAAGGGGCCAAGCCTTCCCATGAACATGAGCGCGGTCAAGACCAGTTGCCCGAGGGAGGAGAAGCTGGCCGTGATGCCGGTCGAGAGTCCGACGGTGTTGAGCGCCGATAGCACCTCGAACGACACCTCGATCGCAGGGAACGACGACAGTGACACCAGGAGGAGCGTTCCTCCCATCCCCAGCCCCACACCGATGAGGGCCACCGTCACGGCCTGACGTTGTGCCCGGTGATCGATTCGCCGCCCGAAGGCGTTGACGTCATCGTGGCCCGCCATCTCCGCCCAGATGACAAAGCCCAGGACTGCGAACGTGGTGACCTTGATGCCGCCGGCTGTCGAGGCGCTCCCGCCGCCGATGAACATGAGGGCATGAGTGATCAACAGCGTCGACTGTTCGGCAACGCCGTAGTCGATCGAGTTGAAGCCCGCCGTGCGAGGGGTAACGGACGCGAACCACGAGTTGACCAGTCGATCGCCGAAGCCGAGACGACCGAACGTCGACGCGTTCCCCCACTCGACCATGCCGATGGTGACCGCGCCCGAGACGGTGAGCAGTAGCCAGCCGATGGCCTCGGCCACCACGAAGTCAGAGCGCCACCTTCGCTACGAGGTTTCGGACACCGCCGAGATCGAGTTCGTTGCGTTCGGTCTGGGTCGAGAGGCGGCTGCGAAGGCCCATCCGCCGGAACACGAGAATGCCCAACAGTGATGCCATCGTCGTGATCCCGAATCCACCGAGCTGGATGAGCCCCAGGATGACCGCTTGCCCGAAGGGGCTCCAGAACTCGGCGGTGTCGACCGTTGCCAGGCCCGTGACGCTGATCGCCGACACGGCCGTGAAGATCGCCGTCACCGCCGCGGCCGAGTCACCCGATTGGTGGAGAGTGGCAGTGCGAGCAGGCCCGCTCCCATCAATTCGACGACGAAGAACGCGAGCACGACGAAGCGGCTGGGATGCGCCCACGCCGAACGTTTCGGGGGACTGGACTGAACGCTCGAAGCTACCGAAGCGAAGGGCACAGACGCAGCTCGCTGGCGGCGCCGTCTTGCTCGTCGGACGACTCGTTCCCGAGCCGACAAACGGTCGGCTCGGGAACAGGTGCCGCTCGCAACCATGGAGCCCCCTCACATCCGCAGATTCGATGAGGCGACGAGCCTCCGAACCATCGCACGAGATCACCACGGGTCCATCCCCTACTTGCCGGATGGCAGCGATTCGTTACAAACATGCGGCACAGGTTGGTCTGGCGGCCGAGCTTTTCGGTAACAGTTCTCTCCCGTCGACGTACTGGTGGGTAGCGTCCCAATCGTCGACCGGGGCGCGCACCAAAGGAGTTCTCCATGATCAGTGTCCGCGTTCTGGCCGCGTTCGGGTTGACCGTCGCCCTCGTCTCCGCTGCCTCCCCTGCGTCTGCCGCCAAACCAGTGACCGAGGTGGAGAAGCATTGCATCATCGAAGTACTGGACACGGTCGACGGCGTCTTCGTAACCGCACCCGAGGTCTGCTTCGATTCCACGGAGGCGCTCCAGGCCGTCGCGTTCAGTCCCGAGGCCAGCGCGCTCGGCTCGAACGTCGTCGGAGTGCACTTCACCGCTCAGCAGTACGGCGGATCCTCGATCGCCATCATGGGAACCACCTGCAACGGAGGCATCTGGCAACCGAGCGGGTCGTGGAACAACAACATCGAGTCCTCGGCCCACTACTGCGGCAGCGATGGGACGACCTTCTACGACAACAGCCAGTGCGTTCTCACGGCTACCACCATCTACGCTGCCGCCCAGACGCTCGGGACAATGAACAACAAGACCTCCTGCGTCAAGTACAACTAATTCACCTATGGGTTCGCCGGCTGAGTGTGCCATTCTGAACCGGTGGACAGGCCCGACACCGCAGCAGACCAGCGAAGCGACGCTGCTCTGCTGCGAGCCTGTCGAGCCGAACCCGAGGCATTCGGCGCGTTCTATCACCGACACTCGGATCAAATGCTCGCCTATTTCTGGCACCACACCCGTAGCCGAGAGGGTTCGGCCGATCTCACGGCAGAGACGTTCGCCGTGGCACTCGAACGGATTGCATCCTTCGATCACGATCGCGGCTCGCCCACACAATGGCTGTTCGGTATTGCGCGCAACCTCCTGCGAAAATTCTGGTATCACAACAAGGCAAGTGACAAAGCCCGTCGACGCTTGGGGATCGTCGAGTTGAGCGCGCCAGACGCTGGTTGGGACGCCATCGAACTGGCAGATGCGCGGCTTGACAGCGCACGCTTGGCCGCCGCGCTGGAGCGGGTGCCCGCCAAGAATCGAGAAGCCGTGAGACTCCGGGTACTCGAGGAACTCGACTATCAAACTATTGGCCAGCGACTCGAATGCAAGCCGGGTGCAGCCAGAGTTCGCGTGATGCGCGGCCTTCGTGTGTTGCACGCTGAATTCGATAGACCCCTCAGCCCACCGTTCCCCCAATGAGCGATCTGGAACAGTTCAAGAACGAGCTCGGCGACCAACTGGTCCTCGCTGCCCGTCGCCGGAACGAGAAAGCCGCATCCTCGCCTCTTCCGCGGAGGCCCCGGGTCGTGCCGATTGCCGCAACCGCTCTCGTCCTGGTGCTCGGGTCGGCCCTCTCGTCCTTCTTCCGTTCGGACACGGCAAACGCAGAGGTCTTCGAGATCACCTCGTCCGACCGACTCATCCGTCTCGAGATCGTCGACCTCATCGGCGACACCGACGCCTCCGAGGAACAGCTTCGGCGCGAGGTAGGTCTCGAGTCGGACTTCATTGCGGTGCCCACCGACCCGGCCCTCGTGGGCCGAATCGTTGCGCTCGGCACGACCGGGTCGGTTCTTTCCAACGCGCGCCCCGGAGCGGACGGCTACATCTCGGCCATAGAACTGCCGTCCGCACTCGGCGGTTCGCTCACCATCAGCTTCGGGCGGTCGGCCCTGGCTGGTGAGCGGTACGAAGCGACCACTACCCATCCTCGATGTGCAGAGTTCTTCGGCCAGACCCTCGATGCATCGATTACGGGGCTGCGCACCATCAGACCGACAGTCACTGCAGTGATCGACACGGGGAACGGAAGACCCGTCTTCGTCGACGACCTGAACGAGGTCCCCGACGACAACCTGCTCGTTGACGTTCAGACGGTGTCGGACGATTCGGTCGAAGCCTGGTTTGCCCAGGACGGCGTGACCAGCATCCCGATCCACGAACACTGCCTGCGGTAGGTCTACTCATGGCCGCCGGACAGCGGCCGAGACTTCGGTGTGATTGGACCATCGTCTGGCGCAGGGTTCTTCTCCCTGCCCGAGCACCCCCCGCTCGAGCGGCTGCTTCGCTGCTTCGTCGTCGTCACCGTGCTCGCCAACGCCGCCTACATGGTTTCCATTCTGGCGGTCACCCGCCCGGCGAGCGGGTACGTGAGTCTTTGGGACGGTTGGGTGTTCCACATCGCGACCACCCTGCCCGCCGGATTGGCCCTGCTCCGTGCGCTGATCAGAGCGAAGGAACGGTTGCAGTGGGCGATGGTGACGTTGGGCATTCTGGCCAATACCGCCGGGAACCTGATCTACACCCTCCGTGACCAGAATCTGACCCCCATCCCGTTCCCTGCGGTCTCCGACGCCTTCTACCTGCTTTCCTACCTCGCGTTCATTTCGGCGCTGCTGATCATCAGCCAACGCCAAGTCCGCGACGCATCCCGATCGGTTCGTGTCGATGGGCTCATCGTCGGCCTCAGTGTCGGCGCGGCGCTGGTGGCGACGTTGTTCGATTCTCTCCTCGAGCAGTCCGGGACCTTCTCGGCCGTGGCCGTCGGGCTGGCCTATCCCGCCTTCGACGTTGCGTTCGTCGTCGTCATCGTCGCCGGCCTGGCGCCCTCGCGTTTCCGGCCGAGTTGGGCCAGCGTGACGTTCATCGGCGGAGTCATTGCTTCCACCGCCGGAGACGTCATCTTCCTTCGACAGATCGCCGACGACACCTACATTGCCGGCACACCGCTGGAATGGTGCTGGTTGCTCGGCATTCTGGCGTTCGGGCTTGCGGCCTGGATGCCTGACGGCACGGTGATGCCGCGCTCGGTGGTTCACAGCGACCGGGCGACCGTCCTCCCGGGAGTTGCGGCGTTCATCGCTCTCGCGGTGCTCGTGCCTGCCCGAGATTCCCATCCCGTTCCGCTCGCGTTCTGGATGGCCGTAGCTTCGATCGCCGGCGTTGTCGCCCGCCTGGTTCTTGCCGTCCGAGAACTTCAGTTGGCCAACGACGCGTTCCGCCTGGCCAGAACCGACGAACTGACCGGCCTGATGAACCGGCGAGGTTTCAACGAACGACTCGACCGTTTGCTCGGCACCGACGCGGGTTCTCTGTCCACCATCATGATTCTCGATCTCAACGGGTTCAAGGAGGTCAACGATTCGCTCGGCCACCATGCGGGCGATCATCTACTCCAAATCGTCGCCCGCCGCTTCGAGCGGGCCATGCCCGAGGATGCGTTTGTCGGCCGCCTCGGTGGAGACGAGTTCGGGGTGGTTGTTCCGGGAACAGAACTCGAGGGCGAGGCGGTCGCGGCCGCTTTCAACGACGTGCTCGATTCGCCCATCAGCATCGAGGGCGTGACGATCAGAATCGGTGCAGCGATCGGTCTGGCCCACACCAACCAGCAGGGCGGGAGCAGGAGTGAACTGCTCCGCGCTGCCGATGTCGCCATGTACGCGGCGAAAAGCCGGCACCTGGGCTTCAGCTGGTATGTCGCGAACGACGATCCGCACAGCCGAGAACGGCTCTCCCTGGTCGAGGACCTTCGGGACGCGATCGATCGGCGCGCGTTCGATCTGCACTACCAACCTCGCTTCGACGTGCAGAGCGGCCGCGTACTGGGACTCGAGGCCCTGATCCGCTGGCAACACCCCACTCGCGGACTCCTGCTGCCCAACCATTTCATCCCGTTGGCCGAACGGGTCGGTCTCATACCGGCGATCACCCGAGTTGTCCTCGACACCGGCATTGCGTACATCGGGCATCTCCGTTCGTTGGGCCACGACCTCACCCTGAGCGTCAACATCTCGGCCAAGGACCTCGTCGACGAGGATCTGGCCGACTACGTGCGCGAAACCCTCGCGGCGCACCGGGTTGCGCCAACCGTCCTCACCCTCGAGATCACCGAGACCGCAGTCGCCCAGGACCCGACTCGCGCCCGTCGCACGTTGGTGCGGCTGCGTGATTCCGGCATTCGCGTATCGATCGACGACTTCGGTGTTGGCTACTCGTCCATGTCGCAGCTCCTTGATCTCCCGCTCGATGAGCTGAAGATCGATCGAAGTTTCGTCTTTGCCCTGGACACCGATGCCCGGGCCCAGGCGATTCTCAGCGCAACCGTCGACCTGGGCCGATCGCTCGGCCTGGATGTCGTCGCCGAGGGCGTCGAGACCCAGGAGGTCCTGGACGAGCTGTGCCGGCGCGGCGTGGTTTCCGCCCAGGGCTTCCTCTTCAGCCCTGCACTTCCGACCGAGGCGCTCGAACGACTGCTCCTAGGTCTCTCGGATCAGGAGCCCACCCACAGGGTTGCCCATACGGTGTCGGCCGAGGGTGGCCGATATCTGTTGTGAGGACGGGGATGGCCCGCCCCAACAGATACTCGGTTCACCGGAAGGTGACCGTGCTGAAAGGAATCCTTCAATGACCAAGTCAAGCCGAATCCGCCTCGCCGCCACCACCGCCGCATTCACCGGCCTCATCTTTGCCATGGGCGCCCCGCTCAAGCTGCTGAACATCGTCCCGGACGGTGGCTTCGGCCTCTGGTAGGCGGTGTTCTCGGCAGCGCCCAAGCCGGGCGCTGCCACGCCAGGGGTTTCTTGATTCCGGCGCCTCTCAGCCGATTGGTACATCGTGAGAAAGAGCAGGACACAGCAGGATCCAGTGGTCTTCCGCTGCTTCGCGTCCTTCTTCACCCTCGCCGGCATGACGGCGCTGACGATCGCCATTCTCAACGCCCCGAAGCCGATCTGGGGTCCGCACCCTGCGACCGTGGCGCTCTTCGCGCTGCTGGTCATCGTCGCCGAGCTCCGTCCGATTCCCTCACTCAAGGACAGCACCGAGGTCACCGCCTCGTTCATGTTCGGGTTCGCCCTGTTGTTGTTGGCTCCGCCCGCCGCCGGGATCGCCGTCATGGGATTCGCCGCCCTGGCGCCGGACCTGCGGGACCGCAAGCAACTGTCCCGTGTGCTGTTCAATTTCGGGCAGCTCACGTTTTGCATGAGCGTGGCTGCGTCGGTCGGCTCGTTGGTCGACGACCTACAGTCCGTCAGCAACGGCGGCGAAGTCACGGCTCGTTGGCTGCTCGCTGTGGTGGTCACTTGTGTTGCGGGGTACGGGGCCAATGCGCTTGTCATCGGATCGGCCATCGCCCTGCTGCAGTCCGTGCCCATCCGCCAAATGTTCAAGCGGAGCGCGCACGCCAACCTGGGCATGGATGGCCTCTTGCTGGGGCTGACGCCGGTTTTCGCCGTCATCGGCGTTCATGGCGTGCTCCTCGTGCCTCTCCTCTTGTCAACGGTCTGGACCATCTTCGCGTCTGCTCGCATGGCGTTGACCAACCGGAACGAGGCGCACCGAGATCAGCTCACGTCGCTTCCCAATCGTCGAATGTTCGAGGAACACGCTTCGCTGATGCTCGAGGGGGCCACCGCGGCCAAAGACATGGCAGCCGTCATCCAGTTGGACCTGAACGGCTTCAAACGGGTCAACGATCAGTTCGGCCACCACTACGGCGACATCGTGCTCCGCGCGACCGCCGACCGGCTCACGGCAGCCAAGCGCGCCGATGAGCTGGTGGCTCGGCTTGGCGGCGACGAATTCGCCATCGTCGTCCGGTCGATCAACTCTGCCGAAGATGCCAAGCGCATCGCTGACCGACTACTCCGCGCCATCTCGCAACCCATCGAGCACGAAGGGCGAACGCTGCAGATCGGGGGGAGCTTCGGCGTGGCGATCTACCCCGACCACGCCGACGACCTCTCGTCGTTGCTGCATCACGCCGACCAGGCGATGTACCGGGCGAAGTCCAACGGAGGCGGGGTCGCCCTGTACCAGCCGTTCGACTACGACGAACCCGAGTCGCTGCAGGCCGCCGCCGCGGAGATCCTCGGCGGCATCGAGCGCAGCGAGTTCGTCCTCGAATACCAGCCCATCGTCGAACTGGCCACCGGCACCATCATCAGCCTCGAAGCGTTGCTGCGATGGCAGACCCGAGACCGCGGTTTACTGTTACCGGGCGCCTTCATCCCCGACGCCGAACGGTCCGATGTCATCTCCGCCCTGACCGACGAGGTCGTGCGGCTCGCCACCGAGCAACTGTCGTCCTGGCGCGACGACGGCGTCAGTACCCGGGTCGTGTTGAACGTGAGCAACCACGATTTCCATGACCTCGACTTCCCGGCCCGAGTCGCCAGTGCCCTCGCTCGGGTCGACCTCGATCCCCGATGCCTCGAACTCGAACTGACAGAACAGACGATCATGCAGGACCCGTCGAGCTCACGTGAGGTCCTCCGAGATCTCCGGCAGCTCGGCATCGGCGTCGGCATCGATGAGTTCGGTACCGGTTACTCCTCGCTGCCCCTGCTCTGGGAGTTGGCACCGGACCGCATCAAGATCGACCGATCGATCATCGGCGGCCTCCGAGAGGTTTCCAACCGATCGGTTGCCCTCGCGGCCGTCGAGCTCTGCCGCAGTCTCGGCATCTCCACCGTCGCCGTCGGCGTCGAATCGGCCGAAGACCTGCGGATTGTGAACGAGCTCGGCTTCGACGGCGCCCAGGGACACCTGATCGGTCGACCGCACAGCGCCGAACAGCTCGAACCGGCACTGCGCGCCGGCTGGGTGGAGCTGGGGTCGAGATCGTGATCACCGCAGTCTGCTTCCTCCTCCTGGTCGCATCGGTCCCGCTCTTCGGCGGGAAGCTGGCGCTCATCGCCGAGGTCAGGATCAAGCGTGCGTGGACCATCGTGGCCTCGATCGCGCTGCAGTTCTTCGTCCTGTTCGTCGTGCACGACCGACTTCCTGCCGCCGTCGCCGCCGGCATTCACCTCGCGAGCTATGCCCCAGCGCTCGCATTCGTGTGGATGAACCGGACCGTGAGGGGCATCGCCATCATCGTGCTCGGCGGACTTCTGAACCTGGCGGCGATCGCAGCGAACAGCGGCGTCATGCCCGCTCGCGAGGAGGCGCTCCGGACTGCGGGCTTTCCGATCGACAACGAGGAGTTCCGCAACTCCGCCGTGGTCGAGGATCCGAACCTGGCCATTCTGGGAGACATCTTCGCCGTTCCCGCCGGCGTTCCCTTCGCCAACGTCTTCAGCATTGGCGACATTCTGCTCGTGATCGGCGGGGGCGTGTTCGTGCACTCGGTGGGCGGGTCTCGTTTGCCGCGTCGTCGGCGACGAGTGTCCGCTGCGGATCCCGACGATGGGCTGCACGAAAACGCCGAGCCCATCGACCTCCTGGCCCAGACGGACGACATCGAGGCCGTTGCGCTCTTGAGTTTCCTCGACAAACTGTCCACCTGGCCGACCGCCGAAGTCGACGAAGCGGTCCTCGCCTCGCACCTCCATGCGTTCTCGTCGCTCACACGGGGTCAAGCGCTTCGTTTCGCCCGACTGTCGAGCCACTGCCACCGTCATCGCGACACCGCGATTGCGCTGGCCAACCGCCAGATCAGCACCGCCCACGTCGAACTCTTGGCCAACGCGGCCAAGTCCGCAACGCGGGCCTACCATCGCGATCAGCCACGGCTGCTGGCGATGGCCGAGACGCTCGAGCCCGCCGATTTCGAACGGGCGTCAGCAATGGACGATCAAGCAATGGGCGATCAAGCAATGGGCGACCTCCGTACCCGAGCAAGCAGTACCTGTTCGTGATCAGCCAGTTCGTGACCAGAGCTGGGGGGCCAGCGGGCCGACCCGGGACTCGATGGCCTCCATGGCGTCGACGATGAGATCTTCGCGGTAGCGCTGGCCGACGATCTGGACCGCAGAAGGCCGGCTCTCGATCATGGTCGTGGCCAACACGCCCGCCGGCAGCCCGATGTAGTTGATACCGGTGCTGTAGATCGAGGCATCGAAGATGTCCTTGGTGGTCTCGAAACTGCGAGCGTCGTAGTCCCAGTCGAACAACGGCCGCATGAGGAACGGAGTGAGCACGAGGGGATGTTCGGCCAGGAACAGATTCCACTGCCGCATGAGGCGTGTGCGATGGCCGAACCCGTTGATGTAGTCGTCGCGGCCCAGAATCTCGCCCATCTCGTAGTACCAGTCGAAGATCGTCTGAATCGTCTCGCTGCCGTGCTGGCGAATGAGGGGGTCGAGCGTGGCCTGCATCTCGGTGGTTCCGGTACGGAACCATTCACGGGCCGAATCGACGATTGGTGGCGGCTCCGTTTCGACCACCCGGTACCCGGCATCGGACAACATGTCGGCCGCCAACCGGATGGAGGCAACCACCTCAGGGTGGATGTCGTAGCCCGCGGACTCCGTCGTCACCGCCACCGTGATCGGCCTGGCGAGCGACGGACCGTTCCACGGAACCGGCGGGCAATTGGGGTCTCGCGGATCCGGAGCGATGAGCACCTCAGTGCCCAGTCGGACATCACGCGCATCCCGGGCGATGATGCCTTGGCACGACATTGCCTGGGAGAGCGGGCCGCGTTCGGCCGCAGCCGTGGAGTTGAACACCGGGACCCGGAACGTGGTGGGCTTGACGGTGCAGACGCCGTTCGCGGTAGACGGAAAGCGAAGCGACCCACCGATGTCGTTGCCGTGGTGCAGCGCCCCGAAGCCGGCGACCGCCGCAACCCCGGCGCCCCCCGAAGAGCCCCCGGGCGTCGCCGCCGGGTCCCATGGGTTGAACGTTCGGCCCCGCAGCGGGTTGTCGGTGGTGGCTCGCATCGAGAACTCGGGCACGTTGGTGCGGCCGACCACGATTGCTCCGGCGTTCCTGAGGTTCCGAACGACCGGCGCGTCCTCGGTCGCCATGAGGTCGGCGAACGCGGGAATTCCGTTCGGCGTCGCCAAGCCCGCCATGTCCACGTTTTCCTTGATGGTGACCGGCACGCCGTGCAGCGCGCCGAGGGCATCGCCCCGGACAACCGCCTCGTCGGCCGCCGTCGCCTGTCGAAGCGCCTGCTCCCGAAGGTCGACGGTGATGGCGTTGAGGTCGGCGTTGCGGTCTTCGATCCGGGCGGCAACCGACTCCATCACCTCTCGGCACGAGAACATTCGCCCCCGAATCCCCTCAGCCAACTCGACCCCGCTCAACATCCACAGTTCGCTCATCGCCCGAACCTAGCAACTTCCCCCACCCCCGTTCTGCAAGACCCCCAACCCCTACAGGTGAGTCTCGCGCTTGCGGAACGGAGGTGAGGCGGCGTGAGCTTGCAGAACAGCGTCACATCAACGAGGACGGTGCTCCGTGCCGACACCAGCGGTGATGAACACCACGGTCGCAGAATCGTCCACATCGGCGGTGTGCCACACGCCCGGCCCATTGACGGCGTACTGACCCGCCTGCAGTACGACCAGGTTTGCCGTGCCGTCCGGCGTTTCCTGGTGAAGGTCGATGGCACCATTGACGCAAAGGACCAGTTCACTGCCAACCGGGTGCATTTCCCACATCGGCCAGGCTTCGGTGAAGGTGTACATGCTGACCAGGCGACCCTCATTGCCGTCCGCCAGGTGACGGGCGACGTAGTCGTCGTACCACGACAACTCACCACTGAACTCCGGCTCGATCGACACGCTCGCTCCCCGGCCGAGATGAGCCGGCCGGCGACTGATGTCCTGCGGCTCGACGGCTCGGGTTCCTGTATCGCCGGTTGCCGGAGTGCTGGTCGCGGTGATCCTGGGTTCAGCCATGAGCAATCCTGACACACCGCCGAGTTGGCCCGATTCTGCAAGTCCCATCCACCTCAGCCCCGTTCTGCAAGACCGCCGACCCCCAGACGTGGGTCTCGGGCTTGCAGAACGGGTGGGTGGGGGGCGTGCGCTTGCAGAACGGGTGGGTGGGGGGCGTGGGTCAGGTGCCGGGGGCGATGATGACGTCGATCATTGCGACGTGCATGTTCACCACTCGCTTGGGCTGATCAGCGAAGGCGGCCGCACGTTCCGGGGAGGCCGCGAATCGCTCGAACACCTCGTCGAAGTCGCCGGGATGGCTCACCGCCCAGGTCAACTCGTTCTTCTCACGGTCGGCGTACATGAACTCGACCTTGAAACCGAACTTGGCCCGGGCCTCGATGATTGTGGGAAACCAGGCGAGCAGATCGTCCATCTGCCCCTCGACGACCTCATAACGACGCAGTTGTGTTGCCATGAAACGGCACCGTAGACGAACCGACGAGTTCTGTCCTCACTTCGGTGCTGCCCCGCGGTTCGGTGCTGTCCCGCGGTTCGTTCTGTCCCGCGGTTCAGTTCTGGAGTGGGAGAGCGTGTTCGGCCAAGAAGTCGAGCTCGGCGTCCCACCCGGCGGTCAGCGACATCGGGCGCAGCACGAACTTGCTGATGCCGGCGTCGATGTGTCGGCGAATGAGGTCGACGACTTCGGTCGACCCGACCGGGAGGATGTCGGCACGGCGGGGGGACTCGCCGTCCGCGGCCGCCCGCTTCATCACCGCCGCGGCGGTGACGTCATCGAGAGCGACCCGCTCGTAGGGAATGCTGATGCCGAAATGGTCGGCGTCGATCGTCCGCCCGGCCTTGGTTGCTGCCGCTTCGATGGTCACCCGACTCTTGCCGGCCTGCTCCGGCGTCGCCCGAGCCGCCAGCCATCCGTCGCCGTGGGTGCCGGTCAGCTCGAGACCTTTCGGGCCGTTCCCTCCGAGCCAGATCTCGAGCGGCTGCTGCACCGGTTCGGGTCCGACGGTGACGGCTTCGTAGGTGAATCCGGCGAACTCGTCGGTCACCGCCTCACCCGCCCACCAACGCCGGCAGATCTCGATGGTTCGAGCCAGACGAACGTTGCGATCGACGCCCTCGACGCCGAGCGCGGCCCGCTCGACGGGCGAACCGATGCCGGGCATGAAGGCCAGAAGGAGGCGTCCTCCGGTCAATCGGTCGAGATGGGCCAGCTCCTTCGCCAGCAGTAGAGGGTTGCGTCCAGGGACGACGACGTTGGTTCCGAGCTTCAAACGGGTGGTCCGGGCCGATGCGATCGCCAGGGCGAGAAGCGGCTCGACGGCCGAGGTCAATGGCGTGTCCGACAGCCACAGGGTGTCGAAGCGGCGCGACTCCAGACCGTCGACCAGCGCAGCCAGCGAGTCGAGATCGCAGGGCGTGTTCGAGCTCGCCACCGCAATTCTGATCTTCATACGAGACCTGCCTTCATCCGATCAGCCTTCATCCGAGATCGGCCACCGCGTCGAGTTGTTCCGAGGACAGTCCGACGAACGTGCCGTACGCAGCAACGTTGCTCTCCAGCTGCTCGGCCGACCGGGCGCCGAAGACGATGCTGGCCAGGTTCGGATGCCGGAAGGCGTGGGCGAAGGCGACGTGGGACGCCGGCACCCCCCACTGCTCGGCGAGGGCCGACACGGCGGCGCCTCGCTCTCTACCCTTCGCCATGAGTGGTGACTCGTCGGCTTCGGCTCGGCCGGTCGCGCCAGCGCTCGCGTACTTCCCGGTCAACGTTCCGCCGGCCAGGACGTAGCTGGCGACCAGGCCGATCGGGCCCCGGTCGAACGCTCGGAGCATCTCGGGGTCGTCGGGCTTTGCGTGGTCGACCAAGCTGTTGGCCATCTGCGCCGCCACCGGGCGAGGTGCCCCTTTGCGGTCACACCAGTCGAGGGCCTCATGATGTTGCTCGGCGCTCCACATGCCCGTTCCCCAGGCCCGCGCCCGTCCCGATTCGATCAGGCCGGCGACCTGCTCGACGACGGTCTCGATGCTCAAGCCCTCCGGCGGATGGATGGCGTAGATGAGGTCGACTCGGTCGAAGCCCATCCGGCCCAACGAACCGTCGAGTTCCTCGGCGGCGTCCTGCCTCGGCCAGAACTCCCACCACAGCTTGTTGGCGATGACCACCTCGTCACGATCGAATCCGGCGGCTCGGACGAGGTTGCCGAAAAGGACTTCGGAGTAGCCCGTGGGGATCGGAGCGTCACCGGTCTCGTCGTCGTAGCGAGCATCATCGAGGAAGTTGATTCCTGACCGGCGAGCGGCCTGCATCACCTCGATGCCCTGCTCGGTGGGTATGCGCTCGAAGGTGCGCCACGAGCCGAGCGACATCACCGACACCTCGAGCTCGGACGAGCCCAAGCCTCGACGCGGCAGGTCCGGTTCGTTGGAAGACATGCGCCATCCTCGCCGACGGAGACAGCTTCGTCGAGACCGTCACAGGCCCGGCGTAGGGTGGGTTGATGTCCGTTTCCGTCAAAGGGTCAGCGTCTGTCAAAAGGTCAGCGTCTGTCAAAGGATCAGCGTCAGCACCCATCGAGCCGCCTCGGCCGACGGAAGCCGAGGTGGCGACGGAGTTGGCACGTCACGTCCAGTCGCTTGCCGGACCCGGCGCAGTCCCTCGGCCTGAACAGATCGCGGCGGTCACGGCCGTGGTCGCCGGCCGACAACGAACACTTCTGGTTGCCCGCACCGGCTTCGGAAAGTCGGCTGTCTACTTCTCGGCGACACGGATGCTCCGCGACCGGGGCTGGGGGCCGACGGTTGTCGTCTCACCGCTGCTGGCCCTCATGCGAGACCAGGTCGCTGCCGCTCAGCGCCTCGGGCTCCGAGCCGAGACCATCAACTCGTCCAACATCGACAACTGGGCGTCCATCGAGGCTCGCATTCTGGACAACGAGATCGATCTGTTGCTCATCGCCCCCGAACGCCTGGCCAACGCCGGGTTCCGGAACCGGGTGTTCGCCACCATGCGCACGCTGCCATTCGCCTTGGTCTGCGACGAGGCCCACTGCATCTCCGACTGGGGTCACGACTTCCGGCCCGACTATCGACGCCTCCGAACGCTGCTGGCCGAGCTTCCTTCGTGGACGCCGGTCTTGGCCACCACCGCCACTGCGAACCAGCGCGTCACCGACGACATCGCCGGCCAGCTCGGTGAGCACACGTTGGTCCTGCGGACCTCGCTCGACCGCGAGTCGCTGCACCTGGGTGTCGTCGACCTCGACAACGATGCGCAGCGGCTGGCCTGGCTGGCCGAGAACATCGCCGAACTACCGGGCTCCGGCATCGTCTACTGCCTCACCCAGGCGCAGGCCGAGGAGACGGCCGCTTGGCTACGAAATCAGGGCCACGAAGTCGAGGCCTACACGGGCGGCGTGGCGCCCGAGCGCAGGCTCCAGCTCGAGGACGGCCTCCGCGACAATCAGCTGAAAGCACTCGTGGCCACCTCGGCCCTCGGCATGGGCTACGACAAGGGCGACCTCGCCTTCTGTGTCCATCTCGGCCTGCCCCCCTCGCCGGTTGCGTACTACCAGCAGATCGGTCGAGCCGGACGAAACCTGGATCGGGCCGAGGTCATCGCGCTCCCCGCCCGGTCGAGGACGCTGCGGTGTGGCGATGGTTCGAATCGGTGTCGCTGCCCTCAGAACGGGTCTGTCTTTCGGCCCTCGACCAACTCGATCACACTCGCCCCACCTCCATCGCCTCCCTCGAAACGGCGGTCAACCTCGGACGAAACCGTCTCGGAACGCTCATGAACATCCTCGAGGTCGATGGAGCGGTCGCCCGCAGCGGCACGGGTTGGGTCCGCACCGAGAACCCGTGGGCCTACAACGGAGCGCTGGCAACGACGCTCAGCGAACTGCGCCGCATCGAGTCCCAGCAGATGCTCCATTGGGCCAAGTTCGACGGTTGCCGCCTCCGTTTCCTCCGCGACGCACTCGACGACGCGTCCGCTGTGGACTGCGGCCGTTGTGACAACTGCTCCAAGCAGTTGCGTTGGCAGCGAACCCCGGACTCGACGCTCGTCGCCCACGCCAACGACTTCCTCCGCGGCGGCGAGTTGATCATCGAACCCCGCAAGCAATGGCCCACCGGGCTCGCGGTCCCCAAGGGCCGTATTCCCGTTGACCGCCAAGCCGAACCCGGTCGTGCCTTGGCTCGGTTCGGTGACGGCGGATGGAGCACTCCCCTCGCAGCCCTCATCGACGCCGCCGATCGCGGCGACGAGGTGGTCGTCCCCGATCAGCTCATCAACGCGCTGGTCGCTGTGCTGAAGGAGTGGCCGTGGGAGCAGCGCCCCACCTGGATCTGCCCCATGCCGTCGCGCCGGCGGTCAACCCTCATCCAAGCCGTCGCCGACCGGTTGGGAACGCTCGGAAAGCTCCCGGTGCACCATGCCCTGCGCTCGGCGTCCACCGAGGTCAACACCCCTCAACCGGCCACCTACCAGGCCGAACAAGCCAACTCGGCCCATCAGGTCGCCAACCTCTGGGGCCGTATCGTCGCCGACCCAGCGGCCTTTCCAGTCGACCCGTCCATCGCCTCGGGGCCCGTCTTGCTGATCGACGACGAGGCCGACACCCGCTGGACCCTCACCGTCGCCGCGTTCGAGTTGACCGGGATCGGAGCCCATCAGGTGCTTCCGCTCACACTCCGAACGCGCTGATCATCGGGCACCCGCCATTACGGTTGTCTCGGTGCTCGCCATGCAACTCGCCCAGGGAAACGTCGGGCTCGATCCGTCGATCGAACGAGCGCTGGACCTGATTGGCATCTTCGTCTTCGCCGTGTCGGGAGGGCTCGTTGCGGTGCGGAAGGACTTCGACCTCGTCGGGGTCATCGCCCTCGCCTCGGTGACCGCCCTCGGCGGCGGACTCATCCGCGACGCCTTGCTCGGCGACACCCCACCGCCCGGACTCACCGAACCCAGTTCGTTGTTGGTCCCGCTCTTGGCAGCCGCGGTCGTGTTCGCCGCCCACGGCCAGATCGAGCGACGTTGGTTGCGCCCGCACCTGGTGTTCGACGCCGCGGGTCTTGGGCTCTTCTGTGTCACCGGCACGCTGAAGGCGCTCGCGTTCGGGCTCACCGGCATCGGTGCCGTCGCCCTCGGGGTCTTGACTGCCACCGGAGGTGGCGTTGTCCGCGACGTCCTCGCCCGGGAGGAACCCATGCTGTTCCGGGCCGAAACCGTGCTCTACGGCATCCCCGCCGCGCTCGGCGCCGGCGCCATCACGGTCACCCACCACTACGACGAACTGTCCGGACCAACCGCCGCGGCGATCGCCGCGGCGGTTTTCGCCCTGCGCCTTGCCGCACTCCAGTTCGGCTGGCATGCCCCCCGACCACGCAACCACCGCCGGCGCACCGAAGACGGATGATCGAGGACGAGTGAATGAGGACCCAGGACGCAAAGCTCAGATGCCGTCGACCACGAACGCCTTCGACCGAGCCGAGCGTTCACGGGCCATGGCCAGCGGCGCATAGTCGGGGTCGGCAAACGTGGCCTGCAGAGCTTCCTGGTCGGGGAACTCGAAGATGACCAGTCGGTGGAGATCCCAGTCTCCGCTCATCACCCGGGTCTCGCCGCCCCGCACCAGGTAGCGACCGCCGTGACGGGCGAGGATCTCGGGGAAACCCTGTTGGTACTCGGCGAACACCTCGGGGTCGAACACGTCGAGGTCACTGATCAGGTAGACAGCCATGAGCCGGCAGTCTAGGTCCGGCGCCCCTTGCCGCTGTTCGGATTCCACGTCGGCACCGCCGCCATCAGCCAGGCTCGGTGGTCTGGAACTCAGCCTTGCCCACCGAGCGAGGGGCCCACCGCAGCGCTGGTGTTGATGCGTGGCTCGGTGGCGGCGAAGGCGACACCGTCGACAAGGTCGATCAGGTGGGCGTGCCCGACGTTGACGGGACGTCGTTCGACTCGGTGACCTCGTCGCTCCAACCCCTCCATCCACGTCCGGGACGCGCTGGGTTCGAAGACGACGTTTGGTCGGTCGGGTTCGTACCACGTGTCGAACCCGTTCGAGTTCGGCGGCTCGAGGATCCAGCGTGGTGCCGCGACGACCTGCGCCGGCATTTCACGGTTGTGCAGGAGACGAGTCAGCATCTGCAAAACGATCTGCGGTTGCGCGTCGCCCCCCATCGACCCGAGAACCGTACGCAACCGGCCATCGAGTTGGGTGACGAGCGCAGGCGAGAGGGTGTGCGGCGGCCGGCGCCGGGGGCCGTACTCCGCGGGATGGCCCGGAGTCAGCGCGAAGCCGTTACCACGGTTGTGCAGGAAGACGCCGGTGCCCGGTACCACCAAGTTCGCGCCGAAGCCGGCGGCGTTCGATTGGATCAGCGAAACGCCCCCGCCTTGTCCGTCGACCGCGGTGAGGAAGATGGTTCCGCCACCCGCGTAGGTGTCGCCCAGGTTGGCGACCGCATCCTGGCGAATATTGGCGCGCCGAGCGGCCAACCGCTGCGGGTCGAGCAGCGCCCAGCCATCGGCACCGTCGTACAGGCAGTCGTTGCGATCGAAGCCAGCGTGGCGGGCCGACTCGACGAGGTAGTGCTGCCACAGGTCGTCAGCGCAATCGGGCAGATCGAGTCCCTCGGCAATGCCCGCCGAAGCCAGCGTCAGATACCCCTGCGAGTTCGGCGGGATGGTCCACACCCGATGCCCCCAAACGTCGATCGACAACGGGTCGACCCAGTCGGCATGCACATGATCCAAATCGAACTGGTCGTACTCGCCATCGCCCAACGCCAAGAGCGCGGCACCGAACTCCCCCAGGTAGAAGGCCTCCCGCCCCCCGTCGGCCACGTGGCGCAGCATGCGGGCGACGTCGGGTCGCCGAAGGATTTGGCCGGCGACGAGGTCTTGATACTCCTCGGCGCCCGCCACACCTCGCACCCGCCGCGACGCCGCGGCCAAGTGTCCCGGCACCTCGAACCCATCCGCTGCGTAGGCCATCGCCGGCTCGAGCAACGTCGCCAACGGCAGGTTCGCCAACCGGTTCGCCAGCGCAACCCATCCGTCGACGCAACCCGGTATCGGCGCGGTTCGCACGTCGCCGTGAAAGGGCATCCGAGTGTGCCCGTCGGATCGAAGCCGATCGGGATCAGCCCCGCTGCCGGCCCACCCCGAGGCATTGAGACAAGCGGGTGCGCCCTCGCTGAGGTGGACCAGGGCGAACAGATCGCCACCCATGCCACACATGTGCTGGGTGGTCACCGCCAGAACCGCCGAGGCCGCAACGGCGGCATCCACTGCGTTTCCACCAAGCTCGAGCATTCGAGCTCCCGCCGCCGACGCCCGCCGATCAACCGTGCACACCGCACCCGTGGTGCTTCGTATCGCCAGTTCGTTCACGTCCCGGACGCTACCCCAGGGCCCCGCCCTCGACCTCCCGCGGGGCGCGTGCGGTAACGTCCGGGAATGGACACCGCTGACCGTCTTGAACTCCACGAGCTGCCCGGCCGATACGGCGACGCGATCGACGACCGCAACTGGGAGGGGCTGGGACGCATCTTCACCGACGATGCCGTCTTCGACCTGACCGACATCGGCGGGCCCCGCGTCGAGGGACTGGCCGAGATCCGCCGGTTCATGGACGAGGAGGCTACTCACCCCCTCACGCATCTGATGACCAACATCTACGTGGACGAGGAGGCCGACGGCGTCAAGATGTACTTCCGCATCGTCGCTCGGGCCAAGGGTGGCGTCTTCGGCACCGCCTCCTACTACGACGACGTGGTGAAGACGGCCGATGGCTGGCGGGTCAGGAACCGGGTGATCACCGGCCGTCGTCGTCCTCGGTAGCGCACGGTGGAGCTCTCCAACCGCTCCTCGAACTGGCTCGTCAACGAGGCCGGTTCGACGAACGATGATGTCTACTCGGCGCTCGCGCTCGGGCTCATGGCCGCGACCACTCCCGCGTGGACCGAGCGCTACGTCGACCTGCTCGACCGCGCGATTGCTCGCGTCCTCGCCGACCGCCCCGTTGCCGCCAATGACCGGACCGACCCCCTCCTCACTACCGACCGCTTCGGATACGCCGCTCGCGTCATGCTGCTCCTCGGGGTCCGTTCGGCGGTGCGGCGCGATGCGGTATGGAACAATCTCACCTTCACTGCGCTCTCCCCTACCGAGTTCACTTGGACGTCGGCCGAGATCGCCGACCTGGTCGCGTCGAGGCTGCTGCGCCCGAACGACTGCACCGACGACGGTCGCTCGAGCCTTCGCTCCTGGCAGCGGCATCGCTGGGGCTGCAACTTGCTGGCCATGCCGTCCCCGAAGAAGCCTGGCCGGCCTCGCCGGGGCTCCGGTCAGAACCCTCGCCCGATCAACTTTTCGCCCTCCTGGTTGCGTCGGCCCTTGCCGGCGACCGGTCCGACACCATCGAGCCGCTCGTCGATCGAGCGCTCGACGCACTTCTCACGTCGCTTCGCACCGATGGCTCAGTCGACGGCGAGACCGCTGCTTTGGCCCTGGCTCTCGCCAGAGAATGGGATCGAAGCCAGATCGTGAGCTCGCTCAGCGAACGATCGAACGGCCGCTTCGAAGACCAGGCCGCCGCTCGACCACCCGTCCGCGGCTGCGCTCGCTGCCGCATCCGGTCCGGGCCGACTACGCGGCCTGGCCTCCGGCCTCGACGACAGTCCCAACCGTCGTCGATCTCGACCAGTCAGAGGCATCGCTCGGCCGGGCCGAATGGATCGATGGAGCACTGCTCCTTCGGCTCGTCGCCGCCGACGAGGACCCCGGAGCGTGGATCACGTTTCGCATCATCGGCGCCGAGCCCCGTCTCTGGTACCTGACCGGCATCGACCGCGCCTGGATGGACGTGACGTCCAGCGCCGTCATCATGCGGGTTCCCCGCGTCAGCGGAACCCTGGAGCTCACCCCCGGCAGCTACTGAAACACTCCACTCGCCGGAACTAGGAGCCACCGCTAGGCTCAGCCGGCGCAGGCGGCACGCCTGACATCGCGGCAAAACGACATCAGGCTCCTCCTCCGGACCTCCCGCAGGAACAACACGCTGGGCACCGCGTACCCGCTGGCACCCAACGGCACCATCCGCGGTTCCCGACCCGCCTCGCACACCGCGGCCGTCGTGAACGTCGTCCCAAGATCGACCCCGAGCACATACGTCACGACACCGACCCCTCCGAACGATCGACCAGCTAACCGACGGACAGCTTTTACCACCGAACAACCCGCTCTCCCCGGTTAGCCTCGGAACCTCGTGAGTCTCCGTCGCCTTCTCCGCACCCACCTCGGGCCGTACCGCAACATCCTGCTCGTCGTCGTCCTCCTTCAGGCCGTGCAGACGGCCGCAACGCTCACCCTCCCGGCGCTCAACTCCGACCTCATCGACAACGGTGTTCTGCCTGGCGACAACGGCCACATCTGGAGGGTCGGGGCCGTCATGATGGGCTTCAGCGCTGTCCAGATCGTGTTCGCCGCCGTCGCGGTCTGGTTCGGGGCCAAAGCGTCGATGGCGTTTGGCCGCGACGTGCGCCGGGACCTGTTCCATCAAGTCACCAGCTACTCGGCCCGCGAGGTCGGTCGATTCGGCGCTCCGTCGCTGATCACCCGGATCACCAACGACGTCCAGCAGGTCCAGTCCCTGGTGGTGCTCGGCGCAACGATGATGGTCGCCGCACCGCTGACCATGATCATCGGCATCGCCATGGCGGTCCGGGAGGACGCCGGCCTGTCCCTCATCCTGCTCGTCGTCATCCCGGCAACGGTGCTCGTCCTGGGCCAGGTCGTGTACCGCATGGTGCCGGCCTTCCAGAAGATGCAGGTCCGGATCGACCGGGTCAACGGCGTCCTTCGTGAACAGATCACGGGCATCCGGGTCGTGCGAGCCTTCGTGCGCGAGCCCGAGGAGGCCGAACGGTTCGCGGTTGCCAACGCGGCGTTGACCGAGACCTCGCTCCGGACCGGCCGTCTGATGGCATCGATGTTCCCCACCGTCGGATTGATGGTGAACGTGTCCAGCCTCGCCGTGCTGTGGATCGGCGCCGACCGTATCGCCAGCGGCAACATGCAGCTTGGCTCGCTGATCGCCTACATCAGCTATCTGATCCAGATCCTCATGGCCGTCGTCATGGTGACCTTCATGGTTTCCATGCTGCCGCGGGCGGCAGTCGCAGCCGAGCGAATCGTCGAGGTGCTCGATACGCAGTCGTCGGTCACCCCACCGGAACACCCGGTCACCACGCTCACCGAACACGGCACGCTCGAGTTCCGGAACGTCAGCTTCCGCTACCAGGGTGCTCAGGAGCCGGTACTCCACGACGTCTCCTTCCGAGTTGCGGCGGGTCAGACCACCGCCATCATCGGCAGCACCGGAGCCGGCAAGACCACGCTGGTCAACCTCGTCGCCCGGCTCTTCGACGCGACCGAAGGCACCGTCCTGGTCGATGGGGTCGATGTCCGCCAGCTCGACCCCGACCTGTTGTGGGGAAAGGTCGGCTACGTCCCCCAGAAGGCCTTCCTCTTCTCCGGCACCGTCAGTTCGAACCTGCGCTTCGGGCGACCCGACGCCACCGAGGGCGACCTGTGGCACGCGCTCGAAATCGCTCAGGCCGCCGGCTTCGTCCAGGCAATGACGGACGGCCTCGAAAGCAGCATCGCCCAAGGCGGCTCGAACGTTTCGGGCGGCCAACGGCAGCGGCTCTCCATCGCCCGCGCCCTGGTCGCCCGGCCGGAAATCTACGTCTTCGACGACTCGTTCTCCGCCCTCGACCTCGCCACCGACGCCCGACTCCGGGCCGCGCTCGAACCCGAGACCAGGGATTCCGCCGTCGTCATCGTGGCCCAGCGGGTCTCGACCATTGCCGGCGCCGATCAGATTCTCGTCCTCGAAGACGGGCGGGTCGTCGGCCGAGGAACCCACGATCAGCTCCTCGACGACTGCCCGACGTACGCCGAGATCGTGGCCTCCCAGCTGGGCGAAGGAGCGTTGGCGTGACTGCGCACCAGCAACGGCGGCCCGGCCGGCAATGGGCCAGCAACCAACGGCCGTTCCGACGACGATGCGGTCATCTCCACCACCGGACGGGCCGCCCGTCAGGGCAGCTTCGGGCCCGGCGGCGGCGCGGGGATGCCGGCCGAGAAGAGCAAGAACTTCGGCAAGTCGTTACGCCGGTTGGGCGAGATCCTGGGCCACGAGACACCACTGCTCATCGTGGTGCTGCTGCTCACCGTGGCCAGCGTCGTGCTGGTGGTGCTCGGACCGCGTCTCCTCGGTCAGGCCACCGACATCGTGTTCAGCGGCTTCCAGGCCGGCGACATCGACTTCGCCGCCCTCCATCGCAAGCTGTTCGTGATCGCCGGCATCTACCTTGGCGCATGGGTCCTCGCCTACTCGCAGGCCTACCTGCTTGCAGGCGCCATCCAGCGGGCCATGTTCTCCCTGCGGGCGTCGGTCCAGGGCAAGATCAACCGCTTGCCTCTCGCCTACATCGACCGCCAGGCACGCGGCGATCTGCTCAGCCGGGTCACGAACGACATCGACAACCTGGCCCAGAGCCTCCAGCAGACGACCAGCCAGATCGTGTCCTCGTTGCTGACGCTCATCGGCGTCATCGCGATGATGTTCATCATCTCGCCGCTCCTGGCCGTCGTCGCGTTGGTCACCGTGCCCCTGTCGGTGTGGCTGATGAAGATCATCGGGGGCAAGGCCCGCCCTCGGTTCATCGCCCAATGGCGCCATACCGGCAGCCTCAACGCCCAGGCCGAGGAGGTGTTCACCGGTCATGCCATCGTCAAGAGCTTCGGCCGTCAGCGCGACGTCGAGGCACGGTTCCGCGACGACAACGACCACTTGTACGAGGCGAGCTTCGCCGCCCAATTCACGGCCAGCCTGATCCAGCCCGCCATGACGTTCATGGGCAACATCCAGTTCGTCCTCATCGCGGTGGTCGGTGGACTCCGTATCGCCAGCGGCGCCATCAGCGTCGGCGACATGCAAGCCCTCATCCAGTACGCCCGACAGTTCTCCCAACCGCTCACCCATCTGGCTGCGATGACCGCCACCTTCCAGTCGGGCATCGCGTCGTTGGAGCGGGTTCTCGAGTTGCTCGACGCGGACGAGGAGTCGGTCGAACAGGCCGACACGCCGAATCGCCTGCCGGTCCGCGGTCGGGTCGAGTTCGATGACGTCCACTTCTCGTACACCCCGGACCGCCCACTGATCGACGGCCTCGACGTCGTGGCCGAGCCAGGCCAGACGGTGGCCATCGTCGGCCCGACGGGCGCGGGCAAGACCACCCTGGTCAACCTACTGATGCGGTTCTACGACCTCGACAGCGGCCGGATCACCCTCGACGGTCGGGACATCGCCGGCTTCCCCCGCCGCGAGCTTCGCTCGGAGATCGGCATGGTCCTCCAAGACACGTGGCTCTTCGGCGGCACCATCCGCGAGAACCTGGCGTACGGCAATCCGACGGCCACCGACGACCAGATCAAGGAAGCGGCCCGCATCACCTACGTCGACCGCTTCGTCCATTCGTTGCCCGACGGGTACGACACGGTCATCAACGACGAAGGCGACAATCTCTCCGCGGGCGAGAAGCAGCTCATCACCATCGCCCGGGCCTTCCTGGCCGACCCGTCCATCCTGATCCTCGACGAAGCCACCAGCTCGGTCGACACCCGCACCGAGGTGCTCATCCAACAGGCGATGAAGGCGCTGCGGCACGAACGCACCAGCTTCGTCATCGCCCACCGTCTGTCGACCATCCGCGGGGCCGACGTCATCTTGGTCATGGACGGCGGCCGCATCGTCGAGCAAGGCGACCACGACCAGCTCCTCAAACAGGACGGCCCCTACGCCCGCCTCTACCAAGCCCAGTTCGCCGGCCAGGCAACCTGACCGCCTCTCCGTCAAGAAAGCGCAGTGGGCGGTTGGGTCGCCAAAAGTCCAGCCAATTCGGGCGGTAGCTTCGTTCGAATCTCGTCGTCGGTCTCACCGAAGTACACCGCCGAGGCAGCGACCTGGCCATCTGCGGATCGAACCACCAAGGAACGGCCCCGCCAGCCGCGCCGGACCTCGAGCCGTTGGACCGACAACAGCGGCACGGTCATCGTGCGGTAACGATTACGAACTACCACCGCTTCCCCGTCGACGGTGACGCCGCTGCGCCAGGTGGCGAACGCCTGGTAGAGAAGAGCGAGCGCCAAGAGCGACGAGAACAAAGGAGCTGCTCCTTGGCCTGCAAGCATCCGCTGGAAGGCAACGGCGGCCAAGAGGATGAAGGCGGCCATGGCCAGTTTCCCGCCGCGTGTCTGAAGGGCCGTCACCCGCCGATCGTACCGCAACCGCGCCGTGGGCCCTTGACCTATCCAGACTGATCGCTAGTGTCTTGGACTACCAGCCAGGGAACGACGGAGGGAAACGTCATGACCATCGAGTCATCACCAGCGAGCGGATCAGGTTCGACCATCGAGCGGCCCCGAGCGGTTCTGTTCGACATGACCGGGACGCTGCATTCTCAACACGACGCCGTGACCGCGAACAGGACATCGCTCAGTTGGCTCGTGGAGGATCATCCTGATCCTGTGTTGCGCCAAGTCCTCGCCGCATTGCCTTCAGGGATGACTCAAGCCATGGCCGAGGTTAGAGGTCAGCCGTTCTACCTCACGATCGACGTCATGATGCGCGGTTTCGCCCTCACCCTGGATTTAGCCGGGGTAAGTGTCGACCCCGATCGGTGGGAGAAGTTCATCACCATGACAATGGATGGTTGGGTCGACCATACGACGCTCTATCCGGGGACCCTCGAGGTGCTCGCCGCCCTCCGCGACAACGGAATCGCCACCGGCATCGTCAGCGTCAACGACGAAGCGCCACTCCAGCGTCTTGTCGATGGATGCGGACTGCGACCGCATCTCGACCTCGTGCTCAGCAGCGAAGCCGCCCGGTCCTGCAAGCCCGACCCGCGGATCTTCGAGCAGGCGCTTGCTGCCTTGGGCGTCGCGGCGAGCGAGGCTGTGTTCATCGGCGACATGATCGACATGGACATCGTGGGCGCCAACCGGGTGGGCATACGCTCGGTGCTGACCACCCAAGGATCAGGCGTGTTCCCGGACAGCATTGCGGATGGTCCGGAACGCTCGCCCGATCACATCATCACCGACATCCGCCAGGTCCTCGACCTCCTCGGGCTGTCCTCCTGAGTGACTGTCCTCCTGAGTGACTGTCCTCCTGAGCGACCACAGCCGGTCGGTGACCTTGTCCCCTGGCTCCGCGGACAGAATCAGGGCATCATCGGGCTCCACCGAAAGCAAGGGAGCCACCAATGGCCGCGCCGAGATCGATCGTTGTCGCTGTAGACCTGCCCGCGTCTGCCAACCAGTTGGCTTCGGTCGCTGAACTGTCCGGGGCGTCCGGCTGGCCGGTCCGCTTGGTCCACGTCGCTGCGCCAGACCCGGCGTTCATCGGCTTCGACGAGCCGGGCGGGGCCTACGACGAGGAAGCTCGTGCCGCGAAACTCGAGCGTGAGTCCGACGAGCTCGAAGCGATGGCCGACTCGCTCCGGGAGCTGGGCGTCACGACCAGTGCCGCAGTTGTGACCGGCCCGACCGTCGAGGTCCTGGTCAACGAAGCCCAGGAGCACAATGCCGCGATGATCGTGCTCACCGATCATCGACATCGAGCCGCCCACCGCGTCGTCTTCGGCAGCGTCGCATCATCATTGCTGAAAGTGTCACCGGTGCCGGTCCTGGTCGTCCCCCCGGCGAGGGGACGACCGACCCCGGCCTGTCGGCCGCCGTCGAGCGCCTGCTCGACGTCATCGAGCGCCAGGAGCCCACACCCGAACTCACCGCGCTGAAGATCGAGGCCGAGGAAGAGCTGGGAACTGCCCCGGAACCCAGCAAGGGCCGTCTTCGTGACGCCATCCACCACTTCGAGACCGATCACCCGAGCCTGATTCGCGCCCTTAGCGACGTCAGCTATTACCTGAGCGGCACCGGCATCTGATCGGTCGCCCCGCGGGGCCGTGCACTACGTTGCCTGCATGATCACCGTGCACGCAACGACTCCCCGTCTCGAAGCGGCCATGGCCCGCTACGGCATCAAGAACTCGACCGCCATCCAGGTCGGAGACATCATCATGTTCAGTGGCCTGACCGGTCTCGATCTGGAGACCGGTCAGGCGATCGACGGTGACACCGCAGCCCAAGCCAGGCACACGCTCGGGATCTTCGCCGACATCCTCGAAGATCTCGGACTGTCCCTCGACCATGTGGTCAAGGTCAACGCGCATCTGGTGAACCTCGATGAGTTCGCAGCCTGGAACGAGGTCTTCCTCGACGTGTTCGATGCGCCCTACCCGTGCCGGACAACCGTCGGCGCTCCCCTGATCGTCGGTCTCATCGAGATCGAGATCACTGCTTCCATCCACCCCAGACGCTGAACGGACGAACCGAGACAGTATGAGATCGAGACCGCTATGAACTACGACGACGTCATTGCTGCCGCCTTCGCGCCATCGCCGGCCGACGCGGTTGCTCCACCCACGCAAGAACCCTCCCCCGCCCGCCGCTTCCGGGACGCCATCGAACCCTTGGCGATGCACGCGGTCTGGTCCCGCACGACCGTCGACGCGTTGACCGGCCTCGGACTCGACTTCTTCACCGGCTACGTCTGGGGCCGAGCGGCAGCGCTGGGCGAGCCATCGCCGGGCGTCGTTGTCTCGTCGTTTGCCGTGTTCGAACCCTCCTTTCTGACCGGCGCCTACCTCAGAGCGAGGACCGAGGCCGAGCGCAGCGCCGTGCTCGAGACTCGCACGGAGGCAACCATCACGAGCCTCGAGGCTGCCCTCGGCTTGGGGAGAGACGACTCGAGTCTGCGGAAGACGGCCGACACGTTGCGAGCCGCGACGAGCTGCGCGCACACCGCGGCCAAGCCGCTGTACGCCGGGTTGCTCGACCAGGACTGGCCGACCTCACCGCTCGGGACCATCTGGCGCGCTTGCGAATTGGCCCGTGAACATCGCGGCGACACGCACATCGCCGTCTGCGTCCAGCGCGGCCTCGACCCCGTCGAGATGAACATTCTCACCGAGCTCTGGGTGGGCTATCCATTCGGCACCTACAGCGCCAGCCGTGCCTGGTCGGCCGAGGTGCTCGACGCCGCAGCACAGCGACTGCGCGCCCGAGGCCTCATCGACGACGACTCGCTGCCCAACCACGGGGTGCAAGAGAATCGACTGTCCGCGGAAGGTCGTGCGTTCCGAGACCAGATCGAACTCGACACCGATCAGCTCCAGCAGCCGATCATCGATGCCATCGGACTCGACTTCGTCACCATCGTCGAGCAACTCGAGCATTGGTCCGAGCAATGCATCGCCGCTCGATCGTTTCCTCCAAACGTGTTCAAACGCGCTGCTGGTTGATCTTTTATTCTTCAATTCTTGTCTATGTTACGAACATGCGTGCTATCATCCACGCATGGCTTCGACGTTCCTCGAAACAGATGCGGTCGAAACGGACTCGCCGGCAACCGGGTGGGTCGGCGCCACTTCCTCCACCTACCTCTTCGAGTACGAGGCCGGCGACACGCTGCTCGCTTCAGTCCAGTCTTCGGCCGATCGGCTCGAGGCCGCCGAGATCCAGCTGCTGGACACGTTGGCCGACGTCGTCGACGGTGAGGCCTTCCGAGCCGATGGTGCCTCGTCGCTGACCGCTTGGCTCCGACGTCGACTCAGCCTCGATGTGCCCACCGCACGCCGGTTCGCCCACACCGCCCGTGTTCTGCTTCTGTTGCCCGGCTTGCGCTCCGCGTTGACCAACGGCTCGACCAGCCTGTCCCACGTGCGTCTGCTCGAGCGGGTCGCAACCCAGCCCCGCCACGACCACCTGCACAAGTTCGCCGAGCAACTCGTCGGATACGCCTGCACGCTCGGCCTCGACGACTACCGAACCGTGTGCGAACACTGGGCCGATCTCGTCGACAACGACGTCTGCCCCACCGAACTCCCGGCCGGTCACCTTCGGTTCTCCCCCACGCTGTTCGGCCAGGCCGATGTCGTCGGACGTCTCTCCGCCGACCAAGCCGCCGTCGTCGGTGAAGCCCTCGCCCTCCTCAACCGGCCCGACCCTGCCGACGCCCCCGTCAAGCGAACCAACGCCCAGCGCAACGCAGACGCGCTCGCCGACCTCGCCCACCACTACTTGAACGGGACCAGCCTCAACGGAACCGGAAGTCAGGACGAGCCCGCAAGCGCCTCGAGTCGCAGCCGGAACCGGGCTGCCGTGGTCATCGATCTCGACACCCTGACCCGGCACCTCCCCGAGCTGTGGGACGACGACCGCCTGCAACCCGCGCTCGACACCATCCGGCGTCACAACCAACTCGGCCAACCCCTCCCCGCCGACATCGCCGAACTCCTGATGTGCGACGCATCCATCCAACGGCTGCTCACCGGACCTGGCGGCAGCCCGCTCGACCTCGGTCGATCCACCCCGGTGGTCAGCGCCGCCCAACGAACGGCCCTCGCCCACCGCGACCGAGGTTGCGATTTCCCCACCTGCACCCGCCCGGCCCATCACTGCGACGCCCACCACCTCCGCCACTGGAGCCGCGGTGGCCGAACCAATCTCGACAACTTGGTCCTTCTCTGCCGACATCACCACCGGTTGGTCCACGGCCCGACCTGGACCATCGAACGAGACGCCGTGACCGGCCTTGTCACCGCCACGAGACGCGAACCCGACACCAATCGCGTCGTGGTGTACCAGCGAGACGGAACGGGTACTGCAACCAAGACCTAGTCCAGTCGGGGTGATCGGGCACTACCGTCGCCCCCATGGCCGAGTCGCGTGGTAACCCTCGTCACCGTGGTAGCAGAGCATGAACGTCGACCAGCTCCTCGACATCGTCGCGGTCGAGCCGGGTGATGGCGTCGATCACTTCGTCGGGCGCTCGCCTGCCGAGCGAGACCGGACCGTGTACGGAGGCCAGCTGCTGGCCCAGGCTCTCATTGCTGCGGGCGCCACGGTCGAGAGCGGTCGAGCTCCTCACTCGCTGCACGCGTACTTCGTGCGCGCCGGCGGCGCGTTCACGCCCATTGACTACAAGGTCGAGCGAATTCGAGACGGGCGGTCCTTCAGCCATCGGTCGGTCGTCGCCTCCCAGGATGGCCGAGAGATCTTCCGACAGATGATGTCGTTCCAGGTTCCGACCAGCGGGCTGGATTACCAGGAGCCGACCTCGGTCGACCCCTCGCTCGATCCCACCTCCTTCACCCACTACCGGGACTGGGTCCGCGACCTCAGCGACAATCAGGACCATCCCTGGTTCGCCGAGGAGCTTCCGGTCGACCTGCGCTTTCAGGACGCTGCCGGCACCTCGGCCACGATCGCCCATCACCGGCATCCAGCACATCTGGATGCGACTGCTCGGCCAGGTGCCGACCGACGACCCTGTGCTGCACGCCGCCCTGCTGGCCTGGATGAGCGACAAGACCATCAGCGACGTGACGATGTACCCGCACGCGCGTAGTTGGACCGATACCGGCTTCAACATACTGAGCCTCGATCACTCGATGTACTTCTACGAGCCGTCCCGGGCCGACGAGTGGACGCTCTTCACCCACGAGGCACCGGCCACCCAGGGCGGACGAGGGCTTGCCCGTGGCGACTTGATCACGCTCGACGGCCGCAGGGTGGGCGCACTCGTCCAGGAGGCGCTGCTGGTCACGCCCGATCCCGTCCCTGGTCACTGAGCCCGCTACCGTCACGCAGGTGAACCTCCAAGAATGGATTGCCGCCGACCTGGCGTCGTTACGCCAACGCCTGGGCGGCTTCGTGAACGTGGTCCCACCCGAGCTCTGGACCCACCCGGTGGACAGCGGCGGCCTGGCTCCGATCGCGATCGCCTGGCACACGGCGCGCCATCACGATGTGGCGGTCAACGCGGTCGTTCGTCGGGTACCCGAGGTGCTCGACGACTGGGCCGATCGGGTCGGCATCGCCTCCGATACCTGGCGCGGCCTGGCTGAGGCCGAAGACCGTGAAACCACCGCGTTGCTCGATCCGACCGCGGTCGGCGGCTACCTGCTCGACGTGATCGACCGGACCGTCGCCTGGGTGACGACGTCGGATCTCCCCGACCTCGGGGCCGTGCCCGACAGCACCGCCGCCCTCGCCGGGCTCGATACTCCCACGGACCGGTTCGACTGGCTCTACGCGATGTGGGCCGGCAAACCGAACCACTTCTTCCTCGCCTGGGAGGCAATCGGGCACGGCTACAACCATCTTGGCGAACTCATCTCGCTACGGAACCGGTTGGGCCTGAGCCCGTTCTGAACCCCGGAGCCCCCTACCCAGGAGACAACGGCCTTGGCCACCATGACCCCCGATCAGATCGCCCAATGGGCCACAGCCCACGAAGAGGCTCGGCGCTCGGCAACGCAGATCGAACCGCCCTCGTTCACCCATCCCGACATGGATCTGGAGGACGCCTACGCCATCCAGCAGGCGTGGGTCGACCTCCAGATTGCTGACGGTGCACGCCTGGTCGGCCACAAGATCGGTCTGACGTCCAAGGCCATGCAGACGTCCATGCAGATCAACGAACCCGACTTCGGTGCCCTGCTCGACACCATGGTCTACGACGACGGCGCAGAGCTGACAGCCGCCACGTTCTGTGACCCGAAGATCGAGGTCGAGTTGGCGTTCGTCATGGGCAAGCCGCTGTCGGGCCTCGACACCACCCTGCTCGACGTCCTGTCGGCCACTGCTTACGTCGTACCTGCGCTCGAACTCATCGATGCCCGCTCGTACCGCGTGCACCCCGAGCTCAAGCGGGCCCGCACGGTCCGTGACACCATCGCCGACAACGCCGCCGACTCCGGCATCATCCTGGGCGGCCGGCCCGTCGGACCGGACGAGGTCGACCTGCGCTGGGTGTCCGCTCTGGCCTACCGCAACGCCGCCATCGAAGAGTCCGGGGTTGCAGCCGCCGTGCTCAACCATCCGGCAAACGGAGTCGCCTGGCTGGCCCGGCGCTACGCCGCCATCGGTCGCCGGCTCGAACCCGGCCACGTGGTCCTGTCCGGCTCGTTCACCCGCCCCCTCGACGCACGAGCCGGCGATGTCTTCCATGTCGACTACGGCCCCTTGGGCGCCATCACCTGCAGGTTCGTCTGATGCGCCGCTCCCCCATCATCGCCGTTGTCGCCCTGATTGCGTTCGGCGGCTGCAGTAACTCGGAGGCGGCTGACGCCCCCACGACCGGATCGACCACCACCATCGACAACCACATCGACAACCGCATCGACCACGACCTCTGCTGGGCCGGAGCGATTCGACGGTTGCCCGGAGCGTCCGGAGGGCAGCAGCCTCGCCGTGTTCGACGAGGCATCGGGCACCTACGCCGTGCAGAAGCTCGAATTCACGCCCGAAGCGACCGAAGTGGAGTTCGATGTCGTCCAGTGGCTGTCGGGCGAGGACGCGGTCACGGCCTACCAAGCCGACAACCCCGATGATCCCGAGGGACCGCCCAACGACTACTACATCGTCAACGCAAACAGCCAGATGCGAAACGCCATCATCGACCCCTCAGTGATTCCCCTCGTCGTAACGCCCGAGGGCGACACGTCACCCGACGTCAGCACGATCGGCCTGGACCAACTCGCCGATTACCTGGCGACCGGCTTCGAGGGCACCACCTATTGGCTCACCTTCGAAGCCGGCACCGTGACCGCCATCTGTGAGCAGTACGTCCCTTGATTCCATCCGACGCCGAGATCGCCTCCCGCGCACCCCTCGCACCACTTTCATCCATCGCCGAGGCCGCCGGCATCCCCCTCGAGTTCCTCGAGCCCTACGGCAAGGGTGCAGCCAAGGTCGACCTCGGCGCCATCGACGCGCTGACCGCCGCAGCAGACCGGGACGACCGCGCACCGGCCAAATACGTCGTCGTGTCGGCCATCACGCCGACCCCGTTGGGCGAGGGCAAGACCACCACGCTGGTCGGCCTCGGGCAGGCCTTCAAACACCTCGGGTCAACGGCCACCATCACGATGCGCCAACCGTCCATGGGGCCGACCTTCGGCATCAAGGGCGGCGCGGCGGGCGGCGGTTACAGCCAGGTGATTCCCATGGAGTTGCTGAACCTGCACCTCACCGGGGACACCCACGCCGTCACTGCCGCCCACAACCTGTGCGCAGCCGTCCTCGACGCGCACCTCTTCCACGGCAACCAGCTCGATCTCGACATCCCGAACATCTCGTGGCGGCGTGTGCTCGACGTCAACGACCGCGCATTGCGAAACATCACCATCGGCGGCGGCGGTCCGAAGGACGGCGTGCCGCGCTCCAGCGGGTTCGACATCACCGCCGCCTCCGAGGTCATGGCTGCCCTTGCGTTGGCCACATCGCTCTCCGATCTGAGGGAACGCCTCGGCCGAATCGTGGTCGGTTTCAGCGGCGCCGGCACGCCGGTCACCGCCGAGGAACTCGAGGTTGCGGGGTCGATGGCGGTGATCCTCCGTGAGGCCATCAAACCCAACCTCATGCAGACCATCGAGCACACGCCGGTGCTGGTGCACGCCGGACCCTTCGGCAATATCGCCACGGGGAACTCGTCGATCATCGCCGACCGACTCGGCATCCACACTGCCGACTTCCTCCTGACCGAGGCCGGTTTCGGGGCCGACATGGGAGCGGAGCGGTTCTTCAACATCAAGTGCCGTACGTCCGGACTGGCGCCCGACGCCGCCGTGTTGGTCGCAACGGTCCGTGGGCTGAAAGCCCACTCTGGCCGGCACCACATCGTCGCCGGTCGCCCGCTCCCCGACGCTTTGCTCGCCGAAAACCCTGATGAGGTGCACGAAGGCGGGGCCAACCTTCGAAAGCAGTTGGAGAACCTTGCCGTCCACGGCGTCACGCCCGTCGTTGCCATCAACGCCTTCCCCCAGGATCACGCCTCGGAACTGGCGGCCATCGCTGAGATCGCGGACGAACACGGCGCTCGGTCTGCGGTCTCCACCCACTTCTCCGACGGGGGTCGCGGCGCCACAGAGCTGGCGGCGCTGGTAGCTGACGCAGCCGCCGAGCCCAGTACGTTCCGGCTCCTCTATCCCGACGACGCGTCGCTGACGACGAAGATCGAAACCATCGCGACCACCATCTACGGAGCAGATGGTGTCGACTACTCCGATGCCGCGGCCGAGCAACTGTCCCGCTTCGAGACCACCGGCTACGGCCGCCTGCCGGTGTGCGTCGCCAAGACCCACCTGTCACTCAGCGCCGACCCTTCGCTGAAAGGCGCGCCGACGGGCTGGCGCCTGCCGGTGCGTGAGGTCCGCGTCGCAGCGGGAGCGGGCTTCGTCTACCCAATCTGTGGAACCATGCAAACCATGCCAGGGCTCGGTCGAAACCCCGCAGCGCACCGCATCGACCTGAACCCCGACGGATCAATCATCGGCCTGAGCTGACTGCACCGCCCCGGCGCACGAGCCATCACGAAGTCCCGCCAACACTGGAGTCCTGCACATGAGCGTGGTTGTCGTCATCGGAAATCCCAGCCCGGGTGGACGTACTACGACGGTCGGTCAAGCCGTCGGCAATGCCGTGGCCGCGGCCCGGGGCGAAACCGAGGTGGACACGATCGAGCTGGCCGGGGTTGCGTCCGTGCTCTTCGAATGGGGAAACGCGGCGGTGACGGCGCTGACCGCTCGGGTCGCCGCGGCCGACGTCATCATCACCGCCTGCCCAACCTACAAGGCCACCTACACCGGTTTGCTGAAGGCGTTCCTCGACCAGTACGGCAACGACGGTCTCGCTGGTTGCCGCGCGGTGCCGGTGATGGTGGGCGCGTCGCTCCACCACGCGCTCGCACCCGAGGTCTACCTTCGGCCGTTGCTGGTCGAGTTGGGGGCGTCCGTCCCGAGCCGTGGGTTGTACGTCCTCGACTCGGCGATGGACAGCTTGGACCAGGTCGTGGCCGACTGGATCAAGACCGCCGGCCCGCTGCTCGCCCGCTGACCCCCCTTTCCTCTTCCTCGACCCGAGTCCATCAGCCGGAGAACCGCTGCTCCAGGGCAGTGATCTCGGGTAGACCGACGAGGTCGGTGAATCCGCCGAAGCTGATCAGTTCGTCGACGAAGTCCGCCGGGGTCCCGTCGGACTTCAGGCGGGCCAGGAACTGCTGCATGGCGCGGGTCGCCGCCAAGAGCGTGCCGATGGGCATGATGACGATGGCGAAGCCCAGTTCGGTGATGCGCGCGTAGTTGAGCGGCGGCGTCTTGCCCCCCTCGGCCCAGTTGAACAGCAACGGCACTCCTGCGAACTCGCTCGCCACAATCTCGATCTCCTCCTCGCCCTGCAACGCTTCGACGAAGAGCACGTCGGCGCCCGCCTCGTGGCAGCGGCGGGCGCGGTCGATCGCCTCGTCGAGCCCGTGGGGGGCTCGGGCATCGGTCCGCGCGATGACGACGAAATCATCGTCTCGACGCGCCGCGACCGCTGCCGCGATCTTGGCCACCATCTGGTCGGAGGACACCACCTGCTTGTTCTCCATGTGCCCGCATTTCTTCGGCAGCACCTGGTCCTCGATGTGGATGCCGCCAACGCCCGCCCGCTCGTATTCCTGGACCGTCCGGATCACATTGATCTGGTTCCCGTAGCCGGTGTCGGCATCGGCCAGTACCGGAACATCTACTGCCGCTGAGATCCGGCGGGCATTGTCGACCATCTCGGACAAGCCGAGCAGGCCAACATCCGGACGACCGAGAAGGGAAGCAGTCGTGCCGAAGCCTGTCATGTAGACACCTTCGAACCCGGCCTGTTCGATCAGCCGCGCCCCCAACGCGTCGTAGCAGCCGGGCAGGACCAGCGGCTTGCGGTCGGTCACGGCCGCGTCGATGAGCGAGCGAAGCGCGGTGGGTCCACAGGGGCGGGAACGGAGCAGATCGGCCATGGCCGGGACAGTACCCGCCGAGCACCATCACGGCCACGGGACCGCGATGCACCGTTTGCGGGCTGCCGACCACGAGTTGCTACGGTGCGGCCCATGTTGAACGCGGTGCCCCTCGGGCAGAACTGTGGGTTGCGCATCTCGCAACTCGGTCTCGGAACGATGAACTTCGGCAAGCCGGGGACGGGCCACCAGGCCGACTGGACCCTTGACATCGACCAAGCTCGCCCCATCTTCCAAGCGGCGCTCGACCACGGACTCTTCTACTTCGACTGCGCGAACGTCTACGGCAATGGCGCGTGCGAGGAAGTCGTAGGAGAACTCCTCCGAGAACTCGCCCCTCGTGACCAGTATGTGCTCGCCACCAAGGTCTCGATGCCCATGGGCCCGGGCGCCAACCAGGGCGGCCTGTCCCGCAAGCACATCATGGAATCGGTGGATGCTTCGCTCAGCCGTCTTGGCCTCGACTACATCGATCATCTGGTGATCCACCGCCACCCGCACGCCATCCCCGGCGCAGCCCAGACGCCGATCACCGAAACGCTCGAGGCGCTGCACGACGTCGTGAAAGCCGGAAAGGTGCTCTACCTGGGCGGGTCGTCCATGTTCGCCTGGCAGTTCACCGAACTCCAGCTCACCGCCCGCCAGCACGGCTGGACCCAGTTCGTGTCGATGCAGAACCACTACAACCTCATCTACCGCGAGGAAGAGCGGGAGATGAATCCGTATTGCGCCAGCAGCGGCGTGGCACTGACGCCGTGGTCGCCGCTGGCTCGCGGCATCCTCGCCGGTTCGTACCAGGGCGGCTTCGACAAGGGCTCGACCAGCCGCTCCACCGGCATGGACCGCAAGCGGACCGAGGGCCTGTACCGGGGCGACATGGACTTCGCCATTGCCGATCGGGTCATCGAGGTCGCCGAACGGTACGGCAAGACCCCTGCGCAGATCGCCGTCGCCTGGCTGGTGAACAAGCCGGAGATCTCCGCCCCCATCGTCGGGGTCTCGAAGATTCCCCAGCTCGATCAGCTGGTCGAGGCGTGTTCGATCGTGCTCGACGCAGCCGATGTGACCTATCTGGAGGAGCTCTATCGGCCGGTCGACAACCTGTTGTCGATCGGGTTCAGCTGAAGATCAGCTGAGAAGCGGCACCGACTCGTTCATGAACAGCTCCATGGATCGGCGGGTGACCGCGGGATCCATCCCGGGCAGCACGCCCAACGCCAGGTGGGTCGTGCGCACCTTGGCCATCGACGCGTTCAGGGCGTGCGCTACCGCCTCGGAGTCCCCGAAGACTGGCGGGAACATCAGTCGTTGGCCGGGCTCGCGCAGTTGGCCCAACGGAGGAATGATGGCCTTCGGGCCACCCTTGTCGGCGTCACCCGACTCGTTGGCCCACTGGGCGTACACGGTCAGGAGATGATGGAAGTGCGGCGCCGCCTCGGCCCATGCCTGGTCTTCGGATTCCGCCACATGGGCCCAGTGCAGTTGCAGGACCTTGGCTTCGTCGAGCTCATACCCGGCCTGCGACCGGGCCTCTTCGTACGCGCGTTGCAGATACGTGCTGGCGAGGCCCAGCAGGTTGGCGCCCCGGCGACCGGCCCGGCGCACCCCGGCCTCGGCGGTCGCGCCGATCCAGATCGGCATCGGATCCTGGACCGGCTTCGGCACCAATCGGGCGTCTTCGATCCGATAATGGGTGCCCTGGTAGCTGAACGGTTCGCCCGCCCACAGTCCCTGCAGCACGTCGAGGCCCTCGACGAAGCGGGAGAGCCGCTCGGATCGATCGATGCCGTAGCCAAGGAACTCGTGCGCGGCGTACCCCTGGCCGACGCCGAAGTCGATGCGACCGTTGGAGATGACGTCAAGCGTCGCCACATCCTCGGCGACGCGAATGGCGTTGTGCAGCGGCAGGAGCATGAGGTTGAAGCCGATACGCACTCTGGATGTGGCGGCCGCGATGGCCGACGCGATGGTGACCACCGACGGCGAGTAGCCGTCATCGGCGAAGTGGTGCTCGGTCAGCCAAATCGTGTCGTACCCCATCGCCTCGGCATCTTGGATGAGGCGAAGCTCGTCGGCGTACACGTCGGCGAAGGGCCGACGCCACTGCGCCGGATTCCGGAAGCTGAACATCAGCCCCAGATCGACTCCTGTTGCGCTTCTTGCCCTCTCTGCCACGGCCACACCCCTTCGTTCGTCGTGGCCGCCAAGCTAATGGGGATCACCGAGCCGAGGCGATCTAGCGTGACCGAATGATCAGCCATCCCATGATCGACGCCGCCCGTTCGCTCGGCCCGGCGATTGCCGCGTGCGCCGACTCCATCGAGGCCGGCGGCCGGCTTCCCGACGCGTTGGCCCAACAGCTCACCGACGCCCGCATCTTCCAGATGTACTTGCCGAAAGCGGTCGGCGGAGCCGACGTCGATCCGCTCGTCGCGTTCTCGGTGTGCGAGCTGCTGGCCCGCCGAGACGGCTCGGTCGGCTGGTGCGCGCAGGTCTCGGCCGCGGTCACCATGTTCCTGGCCTGGATCGACCCCGAAGCGGTCGCAGCCATGGCCGCCCAGACCGACGGGTTGATCCACATCGCCGGCTCGGCGCGAGCGTTGGGGACGGCCGAACCGGTCGAGGGCGGCTACCTGGTCAGCGGCCACTGGAACTATGCCAGTGGCGTCCGTCATGCCAACTGGTTCTTGGCCACGAGCACGATCGAACGCCCCGGCCGGGAACCGGTAGCACGGGGCATGTTCATGCCGGTGTCCGACGGCCGGATCGTCGACAACTGGCAAGTGGTCGGCATGAAAGGGACCGGTAGCGACGATTTCGTGCTCGACCGGGTATTCGTTCCCGATGAACGAGTCGTGGCCCGCAAGTGGATGGACCAGGTTCGGGCTCGGCCCGGCCAACGATCGGTCGGCGACCCGCAGCTCGGCATGGTCGGAGCTTGGGCCCCGACCGCCGGAGTTGGCGTCGGGCTCGCTCAGGGCGCGCTCGACGCGCTCCTCGAACTCGGTGATGTGGCCTCGACCGGATCACCCGAGCCGCTGCGGTCACGACCGGCTGTCCAGGAAGCGGTGGGCGAGGCCGAGTCCATCACCGGCGCCGCACGGGCCTTCGTCGTCGAGACCTTCGCCGAGGTCTGGGATGCCCTGCCCGACGGCGGTATCCGCCTGGACCGGGCCGTGGCCCGAGCCCAGCTCGCCATCACCCACAGCCTCAACGAAGCGGTTCGCGTCGCCGACATCGCCTTCCATGCCGGTGGCACCAACGCCATCTCGACCCGAAACCGCCTCGAGCGATACCTCCGGGATGCACACACCGCCGTGCAACACGCCGCAGGCCAACGGATCCATGTGCGCGCCGCCGGCCACACCCTGCTCGCCCTGGACTGAACGGCTCTCCCTGGACTGAACGGCTTTCCCTGGACTGAACGACCCAGGGCATGGGCCGAAAGAATCGCGCAACTGGGCCTCAAGGTTCAGCCCGGTATCTGCCGAAGTAGTTCCTATGGCATGGGTACAACAACTTCCGCTCCTGGTCCGCTCGATCCCCGCACTGACCTTCGTGTTGCTGTGCGTCGCCATCTTCGTCTTCCTCGCTCGCCACCCCGTCGACGGCGATCAGCGTGTCGCCGAGGCCGGCTTGAAGCACGCGGTGCGATCGTCATCGTCTTCGGGGTCGCCATCTTCTGCATGGCCCCGAGCTGGTTGATGCTGAGCGTGCTCCTCATGCTGGTCATCTCGGTGCTCCGCTACGGCCACATCGTGATGCGCCTCGTGTCCGCCCAGATGGATCGGAACTCGTTCGTCTGAGGCCGCAACCCGTCAGTTGACTACGATCGGGCTCCGCCGAAGGAGCCACCGAATGACCGAAGTCGCCGACCGATCCGCCGCCATCGACCTCAACGACCATCACAGCTTTGCCGGCGGCCAGCCGCACCAGGCCTTCGATTGGCTCAGGCAGCACGACCCCGTCCACCGCCACGCCGAGCCTGACGGCGGTCCGGGTTACTGGGCCCTGACCCGCTACCAGGATGTCCAAGCCGTCGGCCGAGATGCTCAGACCTTCTCGTCGCAGCCGACGATCATGGTCCGAGACCCCGACAACGAACGGCGGGACCCAGACCATGTGATGATGCTGATGGCCGACCCTCCGGTGCACACGCGTATGCGGCGCATGATCAGCCGGCGCTTCACGCCGCGTGCGGCCCGGTCGCTGGCCCATCGGGTCGACGAGCTTGCGTCGCTCATTGTCGACGAGGTCATCGAACAGGGCTCATGCGACCTGGTCACCGATCTCGCCGGCGAGATGCCCAGTTTCGTCATCGCCGATGTGCTCGGCATCCCCCTCGAAGATGGCCGCCGGCTCTATCACCACACCGAGATGCTCCACTCGTCGACCGATGTGGTGGGTATCGAGGCCCAACGAGCCGCGTACGGCGAGATGTACGCCTACAGCCGAGAGGTGTTCGAAGCCAAGCGAGCCAACCCCCAAGACGATTTGGCTTCGCTGCTTGCCTTCAGCGAACTGCTCGACGACGAGGGCGGCGCCCATCCCGTCGACGAGATCGACTTCTTCCTCTGGTTCCTGCTCCTCGTCGACGCCGGAGGCGACACCACACGCAATCTTGTCGGTGGCGGCTTCGACGCCTTGTTCACCCACCCTTCGCAACACGCAGCGCTGTGCGCCGACCCTGCCGGCCTGCTCGATCCGGCCATCGAGGAACTCCTTCGCTGGGTCAGCCCCGTCATCTACATGCGTCGGACCGCCACCGTCGACACGCAGATCGGCTCCCAGCCAATCGCGGCCGGCGACAAAGTGGTCATGTACTACGGAGCCGCCAACCGCGACCCAGAGGTCTTCGCCGATCCTCACGTCCTCGATCTCGGCCGCTCGCCGAATCCTCACGTTGCCTTCGGCGGCGGCGGCCCACACTTCTGCCTCGGCGCGCATCTCGCCCGGCTCGAGATCAGCGCCCTGATGCGCCAGATGCTCGCCCGGCTGAAGAACCTCCAACCGACCGCGGACGCCGACTGGATGATCTCCAACTTCATCTTCGGTCCGACGTCGCTTCCCGTCTCCTTCCTCCCCGGTCCTCGCGCCGCCTGACCCGGGTGGGTCAGCGGCCAGGGGTACCCTCGGGAGATGACCTCACCCGCGACCGTCCTCACCGAAGTCCGGGACGATCTCCTGATCGTCACCCTCAACCGGCCCGAAGTTCGCAACGCCATCGATCGGCCCACCGCCGACGCACTGTTCGAGATCTTCTGTGCGTTCGACGCGAACGAAGACTTGTCCGTCGCGGTCCTCACCGGAGCCGATGGCACGTTCTGCGCCGGCGCCGACCTCAAGGCGGTGTCGGCCGGCCAGGGCAACCGGGTCACACCCGAACGAGCCGACTCCATCGCTCGCACGTCCGGCCCGATCGGACCCACCCGGCTCCTCCTCGACAAGCCGGTGATTGCCGCAGTCGAAGGCCACGCGGTTGCCGGCGGTCTCGAGCTGGCCCTGTGGTGTGACCTGCGGGTCGCAGCCACCGATGCCGTCTTCGGCGTCTACTGCCGGCGGTGGGGTGTCCCGCTCGTCGATGGCGGCACCGTCCGCCTCACGCGGCTCATCGGTCAGAGCCACGCCAACGATCTGATCCTCACCGGCCGTGGCGTCAGCGGCGAGGAGGCCCGGATGATGGGCTTGGCCAACCGGTTGGTTCCTTCGGGAACCGCACTCGATGCCGCCATTTCGCTGGCCACCGACCTCAGTCGGTTCCCGCAACGCTGCCTCCGGGCCGATCGCCGCTCCTCCTACGAACAGTGGGGAATGCCGCTGCCCGAGGCGTTGGCCAACGAGACTGCGCTCGGTCGGGCGGTGATCCAGTCGGGCGAGACCTGGGAAGGAGCAACCCGCTTCGCCGAAGGTCACGGCCGCCACGGGTCCTTCGATGATCTCGGTGAACCGCACCTGCCCGAGGCATGAGCTTCGCCTGAACTCGTGACGAACTCCACAGGGTTGAGGTGCCCAAGCCGACCGTGCGGGGCATGCTGGTCCGTAGCGTGTAGTGGGCGCGACTGGTGTGAGTGCGGATTTCTCGCGACCGATTGGCCCGCTATCGAGTCGGTGTGGGTGCGGATGAGCCGTTTGGCTCGCCAAGGCAGGGCGAAGGAGATCGGGATGTACTGGAGCGGTGCGGGAGGAATGGCGGCGGGTGGAGTCCTCGCTTGGCAGGTCGCTCCAGCGTGGTCCGGCGGAGCCACGTTCAACTGGCTGACGGGTCCGGTCATCATCGTCGCGGCGTACTCGGTTCTCTACCTCGCCACTCCGCGCCGCCAACGAGCAGAACTCTCCCAGTGATCAGGGGTTCACGGTGATCAGGGGTCCACGGTGATCACGGGTTCACCGTGATCACGGTCTGGGCCGTCGTCGCCGTACTCAGCCTGTTCGGTCCGCTCTATGCACTCCTCATGGGCAGCCTGGTCAAGCGCGGCGCGCCGATCAGGCCGGTCACCGACTACCGCCCGCACGTCATCTGTCTGGTTCCGTGCCTCAACGAGGGCACCGTGGTCGAGGCCACGGTCAATCGGCTGCTGGCCATGAGCCCGTCTCTCAGCGTTGTCGTTGTCGACGACGCGTCCGATGACAACACGCCCCGCATTCTTCGCCGCCTCGCCGGACCCCGGGTGCACATCGTTCGTCGAGACTTCCCCCACGCCCGCCACGGCAAGGGTGAAGCCCTCAACCACGCAGTGCGAACCATTGCCGTCTCCGTCGTCGCCCAGGGCCTCGACCCCCACGATGTGGTCGTCGCGGTCTTCGATGGCGACGGCAACGTCGATCCCGGGACACTCGACGCCGTCGGCCCCTGGTTTGCCGAGCGCGACATCGGCGGTGTCCAGATCGGCGTCCGAATCAACAACCGCGGCGAATCACTGCTCGCCCGCATGCAGGACGTCGAGTTCGCGGCGTACACCGAGATCTTCCAGCGAGCCCGCAACCGGCTGACCAGCACCGGTCTTGGCGGCAATGGCCAGTTCGTCCGGCTCTCGGCGCTCCACGAGTTGGGCGCTGAACCGTGGACCGCCAGCCTGACCGAAGACCTCGACCTCGGCATCCGCCTACGCCTCAACGGATGGAGGTCGGTGTTCGAAGAGTCGGTGTCGGTCCACCAGCAAGGCCTCCACGACATGAAGCGACTGCTCCGCCAACGAACCCGCTGGTTCCAAGGGCACCTGCAGGCCTGGAATCTGCTGCCGCAGCTGTGGCGTTCCAAGCTCCCGCTGCTCACCAAACTCGACCTTTCGGGGCATCTCATCCTTCCCGTGATGCTCCTCCTGTTGTCCGTCGCCATCGTGGCCTCCACGGTCGGGATCGTCCGTTCGCTCATCCTCGCCCCGGGAGCCACCCTCACGCAGCTTGCCGCCGGGCCGTTCGTGCCCTGGTGGTATCTCATCGGCTTCCTGGCCACCCCGCTCGTCTGTCTCGCCTATTGGCGGGCCGAACCGGGCGTCGGCTTCCTTCGGGGCCTCCTCTACGCCCACCTCTACACCGTCTACACCTGGATCTGGTTTCCCGCCGGCTGGCGAGCGACAGTCCGCCAGCTGACCGGGAAGAAGGGCTGGGCCAAGACGGCTCGTGTCGGCGCCGGAGCGAATGTGGCGCCGACTGCGGTCGAGCCATTCAGACTCTTCGTGTACGACGAAACTCCCGTGCCGAGCGACGACGCCTTCCTGGCCTCGGTCGGCATCACGCCTTCGTTCGACTACTCGGACAAACGCCGACAGGTCGAGGAACTGCGGTTGCTTGCCAACGAGCTGGCACCCGCCGAGCGCGACGAATGGCATCGCACCCTCAACGAGATTCTCGGCCGTGAGCGCCTGGCCGCCGGCGGGCAGCAATGACGCGCCGCAGATCACTCGTCCGCAAAGGCTTCGCCCAACGAGCGCTTGCCGGCCTCCTCCTCGCCGTCGGACTCATCGGCTTCGGAGCACTGATGGTCAGCGCCCTCAACGCGCCGCTTCCCGGCACCGACAGCCGCGTCGAGGGAACCCCCCTTGCCGATCCGTCACGCATCGCTCTGCCTTCGGACCGCAACGGGCGCCCGGTCGAAGGACCACGAGTTCTGGTCCTGCACTCCATCCCCGCTGCTGGAAGCGAAGGTGCGATGCGCAGCGAGATTCATGGCGTGTTCGCGGCCAATCTGGTCGGCCAGTTCGGAACGGCGACGCTGCTTCCGGTCTCGGACTACACCAGCGAGCTTGCGTCGATGCACGACGCGGTCATCTACGTCGGTGCCGACGAAGCACCCATCCCTGCGGCCTTCCTGACCGATGTTCGGGCGGGCACCTTCCCGGTCCTCTGGTTGGGCAACGGCATCATGGAACTTCGCGACGACACCTTCTACGCCCGATACGGCTGGTTCCCGGGCCTCTACCTCACCCCCGATGTCTCCACCCACGTCGTCTACAAGGACACGGTCCTCGGCCGCGGCGCCGGCGATCCGGCACCTCTCAGCATTATGGACGTCGACACCAACCGGACGCAGGTGCTGGCCTCCATCGGCGGCAGCGCGCTGGAAGCCGACGTCTCCGCTCCCTCACAGCCCTACGTCGTCCGATCCGGCAACCTGACGTTCATGGCCGAATCACCGTTCGACCACATCCGCGAGGCCAACCACAGTCTCGTGCTGGCCGATCTCCTCTTCGACCTGCTCGACCCCGATCGGCCCACCCAGCACCGGGCCATGGTGCGACTCGAGGACGTCGGGCCGTGGGCCGACCCGGACAAGCTCCGGAAGGCCGCCGATGCCTTGTCCGAACGCGGAGTTCCGTTCACGCTGGCCGTCTACCCGATCTGGCGCGACCCCCTCGCCCACTACGATCTGGGCACCGACATCCGACTGAGCGATCGCCCCGAGGTCGTCGAAGCCATCCGCTACTGCATGGAGCGTGGCGGTTCGGTGATCATGCACGGCGTCACCCACCAGTGGGGAGAGACGGCAAACCCGTACAGCGGCGTGTCCGGCGAGGACTACGAGTTCTACCAGACCACCATCGACGACAGAGGACTTCGTGCGGGCCGTCAGTCCCGTCGAGGGAGATTCGGTCGAGCTGTTCACCAAACGGATCGAACAGGGCTTCGCCGAGTTCGCCGATGCAGGTCTGCCCCTGCCGACCGTCTTCGAGTTCCCGCACTACCTCGGTTCGCCAAACGCCCAGGCGGCCGTCGAGCCGCTGTTCGACGCCCGCTACGAGCAGGTCTCGTACTACCCCCAGCAGCGCGCCGGCCAGGCCGTGACCACCCGACCGTTCAACCAGATCTACCCGTACCCGGTCCGCGATGTGATGGGCGAGACGATCATTCCCGAGAATCTGGGCAACATCATCGTCGAGGCGCAGAACAACAACATTGCGCTGGCGCCGGAAGATCTCGTCGAGCGGGCTACTCGCTCGCTGGTCGTGCGGGACAACACCGCCTCGTTCTTCTTCCATCCCTACCTCGAGCTGGACTATCTCACCCAAACCGTTGACGGCATCAGTGCAGCGGGATACCAATTCGTCTCACTCGACCAACTCCTGGAGGAACGTCGATGACCACCCCGACATCCACGCGGCCCGTGCTGTGCATCATCGGAACGCGTCCCGAGGCCGTGAAGATGGCTCCGGTCATCCGGGAACTCGCGCGCCGTGACGTCCCTCACCTCGTGCTCTCGACCGGGCAGCACCGAGAACTTGTCGCCCAGACGCTCACCTCGTTCAGCATTGGTATCGACATCGACCTCGATCTGATGACTCCGGGTCAGACCCCGACCCAGGTTGCGGCCCGAGTACTGGGCAGCCTCGGCGATCTGCTCCACGAGCTCCAGCCTTCGTCGATGATCGTGCAGGGTGACACGACGACCGTCATGGCTGCGGCGATTGCCGGCGCCTATGCCCGGGTGCCCGTCATCCACCTCGAAGCCGGGCTGCGGACCGGCGACCGGTCGCAGCCGTTCCCCGAAGAACTCAACCGCATCATTGCCGGCGCCGCCGCCGACCTCCACCTCGCTCCCACCGAGCGATCGCGGGCAAACCTACTTCGCGAAGGTGTCGCCTCCAGCGCCATCGTCGTCGCCGGCAACACGGTCATCGATGCGTTGTTGTGGGCGGCGGAATTGGTGGCCGACCAGCCGGTCATCCCGGAACTGGCGGCGCTCGACCCGAACAAGCGACTCATCTTGCTCACCGCGCACCGGCGGGAGAGCTTCGGTCGACCTCTCGAAGATGCGCTGCGTGCCGTTCGGCGAGTAGCGCTCGAGCGTCCCGATGTCGAGGTGCTGTATCCGGTGCACCCCAACCCGAAGGTGCAGGAACCGGCGCACCGAATCCTCGACGGCCTCGACAATGTGCACTTGTGTGAACCCCTCGACTATTTCGGGCTCGTGCAGGTCCTCCTCCGCGCCTACCTCGTCGTCACCGACTCCGGCGGCCTTCAGGAGGAAGCGCCTGCCTTGGCGAAACCGGTGCTCGTCCTGCGGGACGTGACCGAGCGACCCGAGGCAGTCGACAGCGGAGTCGCGCGCCTGGTCGGAACCGACCCCGAGCGGATCGTCGGCGGGATCGACGAACTTCTCGACGATCCGCTGACCTACGCACTGATGGCACGAGGCGACAGCCCCTACGGGGACGGTCGAGCGGCCCAAACGGGCGGTGGCCGCATTGCTGGGTGAAACGGTGCCGTTCTTCGAGCCGAAGCCGGCGCTGGTCACTCCCGGAGTTTGAACCGCTGGATCTTCCCGGTGGCCGTCTTCGGCAGATCGTCCACGAAGACGTAGCGGCGAGGTCGTTTGTACCCGGCCAGCCGCTCTCGGCAATGGTCGGCCAGCGCCGCCTCGAGGTCCGCGACACCAGCGCCCTCGAGAGGAACGACGTGGGCGACCGGCCGCACGATGCCCTCCTCGTCTCGATAGCCGACCAAGGCCGCTTCGAGGACCTGGGCATGCTCGATCAGCACGCCCTCGACCTCGGCGGGTGACACCCACTCGCCGCCGACCCGGAGCATGTCGTCGACCCGGCCGAGGTACACGTAGAACCCGTCGGGCTCACGGTCGTACAGGTCGCCGGTGAACATCCACTCGCCACGGAACGTCGAGCGAGAGGTGTCGCTTCGGCACCAGTACCCGACAGCCGCCGACTCGCCTCGGACCACCAACTGGCCGGGGACACCCGGAGGTTGGTCGTTGCCGAGGTCGTCGACCAAACGGATCTCGTAGCCGGGAACCGGCGTGCCGCTGGTTCCGGCCCGCACCTTGCCGGGCTGGTTCGAGAGATAGATGTGCAACATCTCGGTCGAGCCGATGCCGTCGAGGATCGTGACACCGAACCGTTCGACGAACCGGTTGAAGGTCTCGGCCGGCAACGACTCAGCGGCCGAGACACCGAAGCGAACCGACCGGAACGTGTCGTCGGGAAGGGTCGACGCGATGAGCGCGGCGTAGAAGGTAGGGAGGCAGAAGAACAACGTGGGCGACTCGGTCACGACCAAGTTGCCGACGTGGGCGGGCGTCGGTGGGCGAGTGGGGTCGAGAATCGCCACGGCACCCGCGGCGAGCGGGAACGTGAGCGAGTTACCAAGCCCGTACGCGTGGAACAGGGGCCCGACGGAGTAACAACGATCATCCCGACCGACACCCAACACGCCCTGGCCGACGGCCTCGTTGGTGAACAACAAGTCGCCGTGGCGATGCATGGCCAGTTTGGGTCGGCCCGTCGACCCGGACGTGCAGAGCCAGAACCCGGGTGACTCGGCCCAGGTGGGGAAGGCCGAGCCGTCGCCGCCGGCGGCGAGACCGACGAACTGTTCCCAGCCGACAACGGGGGCGGTGGTCGCGAGCGGGGGTCGTTCGGCGTCGAACACACCGTGGGTGGCGACGACCACCGATTCGACCTCAGGAGCACCGCTCAGAAGCGCATCCAACGCCTCGGCTCGGGCGGCCGAGATCACCAGCAGTCGGGCGCGTGAGTCGGCAACGATCACTCCCAGATCTCGACCCGGCAACAGCGGATTCATGGGCAACGGAACCGCCCCGATGCGCATGGCCCCGAGGAAGACGGCCACGAACTCGACGGAGTCGAGCACCGCCAGCGCCACACGCTCCTCGGGTCGGAGGCCGAGCGCCCGCAGGGATGCCGCCGCGTTCTCGACGTGCGCGAGCAACTCGCCGTACGTCGTGCTGATGCCCTGACACCGGATCGCGACCCGGTCGCCGTCTCCCGCCTCAACTCGACGATCAAGTAACCACTCGCTTGCGTTGAACCGATCGTGCATCCCGTTTCCTGCCTGTCGTTCTGGACGGTCTGTGTTTCCGGCTGGTTCCGGCGGTCTCTGGTTCCGACGGTCTCTGTAATCCGGCCATCTCTGTAATCCGGCGGTCTGTGCTTCTCGTCACAAATATTCTACACTTTCTTGACTATCGTCAAGACTTATCTAGTATGAATCGTATGGCCACCGAGACCGTTGCCCCACCGATGCTCACGTTCGAACGAACGCCGACCAACTACCGCCACTGGCAGCTCGAGGTCGAAGCTCCGTTGGCGCGTCTCACGATGAAGGTCGACCCCGATGGCGGCGCATTGGGCGACTACGCCCTCAAGCTGAACAGTTACGACATCGGCGTCGACATCGAGCTGGCCGATGCCGTGCGGCGCATCCGGTTCGAGCATCCCGAGGTGCGTTGCGTCATTCTCGGCAGTGCCATCGCCGGCACGTTCTGCGCCGGTGCGAACATTCGGATGCTCGCCGCCGCCGACCACGGCCACAAGGTGAACTTCTGCAAGTTCACCAATGAGACCAGGCTCGAGATCGAAGAGGCCTCGACCAGCAGCGGCCTACGTTTCCTCGCCGCCATCAACGGGGCGTGCTCGGGCGGCGGATACGAAGTCGCCATGGCCTGCGATCATCTTCTGCTGGTCGACGACCGCTCCAGTGCCGTGTCCCTGCCCGAGGTGCCGCTGCTCGGCGTGCTCCCGGGCACGGGCGGCCTCACCCGGCTGACCGACAAGCGCCTCGTCCGTCGGGATCACGCCGATGTCTTTGCCACCCGGGCCGAAGGTGTCCGCGGCGAACAAGCCGTTGCCTGGCGCCTGGTCGACGAGGTCGCAACGCCTTCGACCTTCGACCAAGCCGTGGTCAACCGGGCACTTGCGCTGGCCGCGACGTCTGACCGCAACCCCGAGGCCGCTCCGGTCGTGCTGGCACCGCTGCAACGGACCTCGGTCGAAGATGAGGACGGCACCGAGCGCGTCGGGTATCGGTTCGTCGCGGCCGTTCTCGACCGCCTTCGTCGCCTGGTCACCATCACCATCACCGCCGACCCTGGAAGCGACTGGCCGCTCGCTGCGGCGCGGGAGTTCGACGACCTGATGTGCCACCTCCGGTTCAACGAACCGCTGCTCGGCACCTGGGTGCTGCGCACCGTCGGGTCGATGGCCGATGTGCTCGTCCACGACGAGCGACTGGCCCACCCCTCCGATCACGCCGATCGGGAGACGTCGTTGTTGTGGAAGCGAGTGCTGTCACGCCTCGACCTCAGCGCCCGAAGCCTGATCGCTCTGATCGAACCCGGTTCGTGCTTCGGCGGGGTGCTCGCTGAGGTCGCACTGGCAGCCGACCGCAGCTACATGCTCACAGGCATCTTCGAAGACGACGAGGACCCACTCGCCCCGGCCGAGCTCCTCCTGACCGAGGTCAGCGGCGGAACGTTCCCGATGATCAACGGATTGACCCGGCTCGGCACCCGCTTCTGGAAGGACGCCGAATCGGCCGACCTCGCCAGCGCTCGTTTCGGCCAGCCCCTCGACGCAGCGACGGCACTCGAACTGGGCCTCGTGACCTTCGCACCCGACGATCTCGACTGGGAGGACGAAGTACGGGTCGCCATCGACGAACGGGCCAGCTTCTCCCCCGACGCACTCACCGCGATGGAGGCCAACCACCGTTTCGTCGGCCCCGAGACCATGGCCACCAAGATCTTCTCCCGGTTGTCGGCGTGGCAGAACTGGATCTTCATCCGCCCCAACGCCACCGGCCCCGACGGAGCGCTGCGCCGCTACGGCTCCGGCATCAAGGCCGACTTCGACTTCCGCCGCTGCTGATCGTCACACGACCACCGCACCCCCAGCCCTGTCCATCCCCATCCTGCCGAACGAGAGATTCCCATGAGCATCGACTACTCCGAACGCATCCCCAACAACGTCAACCTCTCCGAGGACCGTCGTCTGCAGCGTGCCCTCGAAGCGTGGCAGCCACGGTTCACCGACTGGTGGAACGAGATGGGCCCCGCCGGCTTCCAGTCGAGCGAGGTCTACCTGCGAACTGCGGTCGATGTCGGCCAGGAGGGATGGGCCCATTTCGGCCACGTTCGCATGCCCGAGTACCGGTGGGGAGTCTTCTTGTCGCCGCCGGAGCAAGACCGACGCATCGGCTTCGGCGACCAGAAGGGCGAGCCGGTCTGGCAGGACGTGCCGGGCGAGTTCCGTACCGACCTTCGCCGTCTGATCGTGGTCCAGGGTGACACCGAGCCGGCATCGGTCGAGCAGCAACGCCTGCTCGGCAAGAACGCCCCCAGCCTCTACGACCTCCGCAACCTGTTCCAGGTCAACGTCGAAGAGGGTCGGCATCTCTGGGCGATGGTGTATCTGCTCCACCGCTACTTCGGGCGGGAGGGGCGCGAGGAAGCTGACGCCATGCTCGAGCGCCACTCGGGCGACGCCGACAGCCCCCGCATCCTCGGCGCCTTCAACGAGCAGACCCCCGACTGGCTGTCGTTCTACATGTTCACCTACTTCACCGATCGCGACGGCAAGTATCAGCTCGGCGCGTTGCGGGAGTCCGCATTCGATCCGCTGAGCCGGACCTGCGACTTCATGCTGAAGGAAGAGGCCCACCACATGTTCGTCGGCGCCAGCGGCGTGGGCCGGGTCGCCCAGCGGACAGCCCAGCTCATGGCCCAGCACGACACCACCGATGTCGCCCCCTACGGCGGCATCAACCTCGACACGCTCCAGCGCTACATCAACTTCCATTTCGCCGTGTCGCTCGATCTGTTCGGCTCCGAGCGCTCCACCAATGCCGCCAACTACTACGCGGCGGGCCTGAAGGGCCGGTTCGACGAGGCCTCGTTCGACGACGACCATGTACTCCTCGACCGGTCCGCCGAGTACCAGTACCTCGACAACGACGGTCGGTTCATCACCGAGCGGCTCCCGGCTCGGGCACTGGTCAACCAGGAGCTCCGGACCGACTATGTCGAGGACTGCCAGAAGGGCCTGCGCCGCTGGAATCGCATCCTCAACGAGCACGGAGTCGATGTCCAGTTCACGCTGCCCCACGTCGGGTTCAATCGCGCGGTCGGCACCTATGCCGCCCACCGCCTCACCCCTGGTGGATCGGTGATCAGCGAGGCCGACTGGGCAGCGTCGCGTGACTCGTGGCTGCCGAATGATGCCGATCGGGCGCACGTGCTCAGCCTCATGGCCCCCCACCACGAGCCCGGTCGCATTGCCAACTGGATCGCTCCCCCGGCCCAGGGCATCAACACCAAGCCGGTCGACTACGACTACGTGCGCCTATGACCGACGCCGACAGCGCCCGGCCACACGGCAGCGACAGCGCCCGGCCACACGGCAGCGACAGCCCCCGGCCACGGAGTGGCGGCAGTGCACGGTCGTCGCTGCTCACTCTGCTCGGGGAGTTCGTGCTCCCCGCCGGAGGCAGCGTGTGGACCTCGACCCTGGTCGAGGCCCTCGGCCTCTTGGGCTACGGCGAACAGAACGCCCGGCAGGCGACGGCAAGACTCTTCGATCAGGGACTGCTCGAACGGACGAGCCACGGGCGTCGGACCCGATGGAGGTTGTCCAACGCGGGTGAACGCCTGCTCACCGAAGGCGCCCACCGGATCTACGGCTTCCAAGACTCGAGCAGTCCCTGGGACGGTAGGTGGTTGTTGGTCCTGTCCAGCGTTCCCGACGCGCAACGGGCCATGCGCCATCAGCTCCGACGCCGTCTCGGCTTCCTCGGCTTCGGGACCCTCGGCGGCGGGGTGATGGTCTCGCCTCACACCTCACGAGAGCAGGCTGCCGTGCGCGTGCTGGAAGACCTCGACCTCGATGCCGGCACCTTCCTGCTCAAGGCCGAGGCGACCACGCTCACGTCCCCCGACCACATCATTGCCGCCGCCTGGGACGTGCCGGCCTTGGCCGATCGATACAAGCAGTTCACCCACCACTTCGGTGCCGCCGGCGGTGCGCCTTCGGTGGACCCGCCGTCGTCCGATTCGTTCGTTGCGCTGGCCGGCCTCGTCGACACGTGGCGACGGTTCCCGTTCGAGGACCCCGAGATCCCGGCCGAGCTCTTGGGCAGCGAATGGCCGGGCCGCGCCGCAAAGGCCTGCTTCGACGATCGACACCGGGCCTGGAGTCAGGCAGCTCAACGCTGGTGGGCCGACCAAGAAGCCGCATCCGCTCGGTGAGGTAGTTTCCCCTCAGTCCGGAGCCCCACATCCCGTTCTGGGGCTACAGAGCCCCTTCGCTGCGGAAGACCTGGGCCAGCGCCTCGACACCCTCGACGATCACTTCGGGCTCGGGATGCCCGAAACACAGTCGGAGCCGTTTGCGGCCCCACGAGGCGTCGGTCGACCATCCCGCTCCCGGGTTGAACTCGATGCCTTTGGCCAGGGCCGGGGCGGCCAGCGCCGAGGTGTCGACCCGATCGTCCTCGAACGTCAACCACAAGAAGATGCCGCCTTTCGGTGCGTCGAACTGGGCGGCACCATCGAAGCTGAGGGTGACGGCGTCCATCATCACTTCGCACTTGTGCCGCAGCACCGCGCAGAGCTGGTCGACGTGGGCGTCGAAGTGGGAGCCGGCGTACTCGGCCAGCACCAACTGCTCGAGCGCTCCGGACCCCGCATCGGTCTTCAGCGCCAGCATTTGGGCCAGCACCGGCCAGTCGGCGACGAGGTAGCCGACCCGCAACGCCGGGGCGATGGACTTGGAGAACGACCCGCAGTAGATGACCTGCCCGCCATCGCCGTCGAGGGCGCGGATGCTGGGCGGGCGTTCCCCGTTCCACAGCAGGTCGGCGTAGCAGTCGTCCTCGAAGATCGGCACGCCGTACTGGCGGGCCAGGTCGAGAATCTGTCGCCTCCGCTCGACGGGCATCACGCTGCCCGTCGGGTTCTGCACGGTCGGGATCGTGTAGAGGTACTTCGGTCGAACTCCTCTTGCTGCGAGATCGGCGAGCTGATCGGCCAGCGCATCGGGCCGAATGCCGTCAGCGTCCAGGTCAGCGCCGACGACGGTGACCCCGCATCGAGCGAGCCGGCCCAACATCCCGCCGTAGGTCGCCTTCTCGACGATGACCGTGTCGCCGGGTTCGAGGAGCAGTTCGTTGACCAGATCGAGGGCCTGCAGCGAGCCCGAGGTGAGCAGTACGTTGTCGGCGCTGCAGGTCATCGCCGTTCGGGTCTGCAGGACCTCAGCCACGAACTGGCGCAGTCGCTCGTAGCCGAGCGGGCTGCCGCCAAGATTGTAGAGCGCAAGCGTCCGTCCCTCCCGGGAAAGGGCACTCAGTGCCGCCTCGGCCAACCCACCGAACGGCACATTGGCCTCGTCGTTGTTCCCTCCCACGAAGCTGAATCGAGGGATGCCGCCCCACGGCTTGTCGGCCGGAGGAAGACCGGAACGGAACTGGGAGCCCATGTCGAACGTCATGCCCTGCAACCTAACCCCCAGGCCCAACCGCGTGCACCTACCACCCCTGAGCGGTGTGGTGCTGCACGCAGAACGCCGAGAACGGGGTCGACTAGCGGCGACGACGTTTGTTGCCGTGGGCTTTCAGCTTGCGCTTCTGGGCGCGACTCAGGCTGTGCAGGCCCTTCTCGGACACCTGATCGAGGATGGCGTTGATCTCCATCTCCTCGAGTGGGTCGTCGAGCGTGGGGGCACCGGCCCGACGCGGGGCCTTGGTGACGCGACCTGCGGGGTCGCCGCCGATCTTCGAGGGAAGCGGCACCTTGGGAATCCAGCTGATCGACTCGGCCAGCCCGAACGCCTTGGCCAGGAGCAGCACTGCCCCGGCCGAGAGCAGGTACCACAGGATGTCACCCTCCAGCCGGTTCTGGGTGAACTGGAGAAGATCGATGACGGCGATGACCAGGGCAAGCACCCACCCGGGAATTCCGAAGAAGAACTGGGCGCCGGGCAGGTAGGCGACGAAGGTGAACAGCAACGAGAGCGACAGCCAGCTGGACTCGTTGACGGCGAGGTACCCCCCGGCCGACAGGCCCACCGCGGTCAGGATCGTGGCGATGAGCGCCGGCACCAGGGTGAGATAGCCGAAGTAGAGAGCCATCCTGGCCCGTCCCAGCGCTCCTTCGATCTGCGAGCCGATGATGGCCACATACACGATGGTGAGCACCCGCCAGATGCTCGGCTGATTGGGGATCCACCAGGTGATCAGCCGCCAGACCTCGCCGTCGAGCACGCCGTCGCCGTCGAAGATCAGGCGGGAGCTGAGGGGACGAGACCCACCCTCAGCTGCGGTCAGGAACAGGCTGATGGCGATGACCCCGGCGACGAGCACCGATGACCCGACGTCGAGGGAGCCGATCTTGAACCAGGGTTCCTGGCCGCTGGTAAACCGGCTTGGCCGATTGCTGAACATCGAATCAACGTAGCGCGCCGAGCCGACTTCTCGGGGGTTGCTGGTCAGGACCCCCTGCGACCACCGCATGACGGGCAAGTGGTGTTCACTGGAAGCCGATGACGCAACCCAGCCCGACCCTGCCACTTGCCGACTGGCCGAGGCCACTTGCGTTCGCACTCTCAGGCGGGGGTTCCTACGGCGCAGCGCAGGTTGGGATGGTCCAGGCGCTCCTCGAGCACGACATCGTGCCGGACCTCATCGTCGGGGTTTCCGTCGGGGCCCTGAATGGAGCGGTGCTGGCTGCCCGGCCCGAATCGGCGGTGACCGAGCTCCTCGACCTGTGGACCCGCATGGATCGAAGGACCATCTTCGGCGGCAGCCTCTTCGGGCTCGTCCGCAATCTTGTCCGGGACGGAGCACTGTGTCGGCCGACGCTTCTGGGGGCATTGATCGACGACCACCTGGACGCACAGACGTTCGACGACCTCCGGATCCCCTTCGCCGCGGTGGCCACCTCGGCATCGAACGGAGCGCCCGAACTGCTCGTCAGCGGCCACCTCCGCACCGCGCTCTTGGCCAGCTCAGCCATTCCCGGAATCTTTCCTCGCGTGATGGTCGGCGGCCGTGAGTTCCTGGATGGCGGGGTCTCGGCCAACGTACCCATCCGCCAGGCCGTCGCATTCGGGGGCCGCAGCATCATCTCGCTCGATGCCTCCCCCACGACGCCGCCGACCGCCTTTCCCGGCCGGGTTGTCGGCGGCCTGTTGCACTCGGTCAACCTCATGATCCGCAACCAACAAGCCCACGACGTCAGCGATCTGTCGACCCAATGCACGATTGCTTCGATACCCAGCGTCACCCCGCCCGACGTCAGCTCGTTCGACTTCAAAGCAACCGGGCTGCTCGTCGAGAAGAGCTACGAATCCGCCGTCTCCGCAATCGCGCAATGGAAGCGCTGAGACGCATCGTCGACCTGCTGCCCTCGAACCTCCGGCTGGGGGCGTCGGTCTCCTCGAACCTCCGGCTGGGAGCGTCGGTTTCCGACGCCTGGAGCCGGAGGTTCGAGGGGGATGACGCCTGGAGCCGGAGGTTCGTTTACGCCGACAGCAGTAGCCAGAGGCCGAGTGTGCTGTAGGCGACCATCACCACCAGCATGGCGAACTGGCTGCGCCAGGCGTCCTTGGCTGCAAATCGCTCGAGTGAGCGGTCATGGGCGACGGCGACCGCTCCGATGTGGCCGAACAGAATGGCCAGCACTTGCACCCAGGCGATGGCGTCGGGGCCGATGACGTTGTAGTCGACCTCGCCAGTCGCCGAGCCGAACAAATCCCAGCCCTTGCCGAACGGGTCCGAGAGCCGGAACCAGAACGACTGGATCTCGTCGACCAGCAGTTGGGCGTAGTGGGCCACCGCGTACCCGAACACGATCGGGATGACGGAAGGCGCAAACGCCCCGATCATGTCGGTCGTTCGCTCACCCGTGACCCTGCTCACCCACCAACAGCCAACGGCGTACAGTGCGGCCACGATCGCAATCGACGCCGCCAGTCCGGCGGTCAGCGACACCGTCCCGGTCCAGCCCTCCGCGGTACCGAACAGTGAGCGCCCTGAACGGCTCTCGGCGAACCCATCGAACGTCGTCCCACCCAGCACCACCATCAGGAGGGCGACGGAGCCGACCGTGGTCGGGACTCTGGCCAGGCCGGACATCGGGATACGGACACCGACACTCGTCGTCTCGTGCCGCATCCAGAGGGGCGCAAGATGTCCGACGAAGTAGGACAAGGCGCTGAACGGCTCGTGGCGCCGGAGCCAGCTGCTCCCCCAGCGGAGGCCCACGACGACGGAGACGACGGTGTGCACCGCCAACAGGCGTCCGATCGAACGGGGAGACGCCCCGGACTGGTGGATGAGCTCGTAGTAGAGAAACACGAACATCCCCGCTGCGGCAGCCAGGTCGCCCCTCACCGAGGCCGGCGCATTCGACGACGTCACGCCTGAGCGGCCCAGAAGTCGCTCGAGCATTCGGGTGAGCGTCACCAACGGATTGACCACCGACCAGAGGTCGATGGTCAATCCGGACAACACCAACGAGCCGACCCACACCGCCACGTAGAGCGTGACCGGCAACAGATTCCGCGCTGGATCATCCGTTCCCCAGAACCCGGCGGTCAACGCCGTGAGGTAGAGCACCAACGCAAGCACTCGCAACACGATGACCACGGCACGGCCGGCGACACCGATCGAGTGTTCCGGTCTCGACGCCAGGGCCGCCAGCTTCGGCTGGGTCCAGAGGAAACCCAGCGCGATGAAGGACAGAACCAGCGCGATGGACGCCGCCCAGCTGAACATCCAGAGCGGCAGCGGCAGATCGCCGCGACCGCCGACACCGTGGGCGAACTCGATCATCTGACGAGCATCTCGAACAGGAACGTCCCGGATTCGTGCAACTCGACCTCGAACACGCCGGGCGTGTCTGCGGTGAAGACCACCTCGCCGGTGGCACCGGCGGACACCGGAAGGGACAAGTCGTACCCGTGGACATGCGCCGACTCATCGACGTCGCTCGACAACACGATGCCGACGGTTTGGCCCTGGGTCACCTCGACCCGGTCCTGTTCGACGGTGACGGCACCCGCAACGAAGGAGACCTCGATGACGACGTCAGCCTCCGCGACCGCACCCCCGGGGGGCGCCGTGGTGGATGCCGAGTCTTCGGCATGATCGTCGCCGTCGTCATGATCGGCAGTCGTCGTCGTGATCGGCTTGGGAGGACCCGGACGTCGCGGTCGTGGGCTCGGTGGTCGACGTCAATGCGGCCGGCTCGGCCGCGTCCGATGCTGGAACTCCCGCACCCCGCAAGGGCAGCGACGAAGGTGAGGGCGAGAATGGTCGACCCGCGGCGAAACGCAACGGGAAGTGTGATGGTCATGGGATCTCTCTTTCAGTGGAGTGGTCGGGACGAGGGTGCGATCCCGACCGGAGGCCCACGTGAGAGAACCATTGCCACAACGGACGTGACGAAGACCTCGACTGCACCGGCACGGGGAAGATCGTCCCTCCGAACGTGGACGAGCGTCGGGCGGCCCGAGCAGTCGCTGAACCAAGCCGGCCACACCGCGCAGGCAACGCACGAGCACCGCCGCGATCGGGGCCAGAAGCAGGGCGCCGGCGAGCACGCCCGGGGACCGGATGGCTTGCGGCGCCGACCCGCCGGCGCGGATGATCTCGACGGTCTCCTGACCCAGGAAGAGCAACAGCCCGAGCGTTGCCACGCCGACGGTCGACACCCGTCGATGCCCATGGTCGCGCAGGTGCCGGACGACAGCCCAGCTGATGCCGAGCAGTAGCAGCGGCAGCAACAGGGCCCAACGCCAGGCGACGTGTGTGTGGCCGTCGTGTACGAGCGGCTGGGTCGCCAGATAGGCGATCTGGTGGGTGAGCAGTGAAGACAGGAGCGCCAAGACGAGCGCGGGGACCATGGAGACGGCCCACGCCAGCGAACGCCTTCCAGCCGACTTCACCGGGCCAACCCTAGTCGGTGTTCGAAGCCGAATCAGACGGGCTGGCGAAGCTCGACCCAGGCGCCGTAGCCGCCGAGAATGTCGGACACGTCCGAGAAGCCACGTTGCCGGAGCAGGCTTGCGGCCACCGATGACCGGTAGCCGCCGGCGCAGTAGACGACGGTCGGAGCCTTCGGGTCCAACTCGTCGAGGCGCTGTGGTAGCTGACCGACCGGGATGGGCTCTGCTCCCGGGATCGATCCGATGGCGAACTCGCCGGGGTTGCGGATGTCGACGACCTGGAGGCCCTCGATCTCCCGTTGACGGTCCTCGAACTGCCCGACGGTCAGCCGTGACGCGCGTTGCACCCGCTCCGGGTGGTCGGCCATCACGATCAGAGGATGGACGAGGTAGCCAACGACCCGGTCGAAACCGATGCGAGCGAGCCGGTTCTTGGCCTCGGTCTCGAACCCGTCGTTGACGACGAGCACGATGTCGGCGTCGGTTGCGACGACCGAGCCGGCGAACTCGGCGTAGCGGCCCTTCAAGCCGACGTTGATCGACCCGGACAAATGCCCCTGTGCGAATTCTTCGGGATCTCGGCCATCGACGATGATGGCGCCTCTGGCGACCAGCGCGTCGAAGTCCCCGAGCTCGAGGGCTGCGGGCGAGGCCGACTCATCGAGGAGCGGCCGCTCCTTTCGGTTGAGAATGGCGTCGAACACGAAGTAGTCGGGTGCCGGCGGCTGACCTTCGGTGACCAGGTCGATGAAGGTCTTCTTGTTCGGTGCGAGCAGCGCGTAGTTGTTCGCCCGCTGTTCGCCCATCGTCGACGAGGTCTCAGTCGAAAGGTTCTTGCCGCAGGCCGAGCCGGCGCCATGGGCGGGGAAGACGCGCGTCGAGTCGGGCAGGGTCAGGAGCTTGTCGTGAAGACTGTCGTACAGCTGGTCCGCCAACTCGTCCCGAGTGAACCCGATCGAGGCCAGGAGGTCGGGTCGGCCGACATCACCGATGAACAACGTGTCGCCGGTGAGCACGCCGTAGGGTTCGGCGTCGCCGCGGTGTTCCCAGACCACGATGCTCATCGATTCGGGCGTGTGACCGGGTGTGTGCCGGATCTCCAGCTCGACCTCGCCCAGCGAGTAGCGCTCGCCGTCGACGAAGGACCGGACCTCGAACTCGGGTGCAGCAACCGAGGAGTACCCGATCTGGGCCCCGGTTGCGGCGGCGAGCTCGAGATGGCCGGAGAGGAAGTCGGCGTGGAAGTGCGTTTCGAGGACCAGTTCGATGGTGAGCCCGGCGTCTGCCGCGTCACGGAGGTATTCGTCGACGTCGCGGCGGGGGTCGACCACGACGGCTCGACCGGTGGTCTCGTCACCGATCAGGTAGGAGGCATGCGAGAGGCAGTCGAGGTAGTACTGGGTGAACTTCATGATGAAGTCCTTTCGTAATCGTGTGCGGGGGATTCGGGGAACAGTCCAGATCGGTTCATCACCTGGCGGGCGGCACCATGAGCGCCGACGAATGTGACAGTGACCTGGCGGGTGGCCAGTTCGGAGCGGACCTCGCACAGCGCCGCTGCGCCCGTCGTGTCGAGGTCTGAGAGGTTCGAACAGTCCACGCGCAACTCGTGCTCCGGGGAGTCGGTGCAGGTGTCGAGCAGCTGACGCTTGATCTTGGACGCGTTGACGAAGGACAGTGTGCCGTTGAGCTCGAGGCCGCAGCCAGGGACGTCGGGAACGACGACCGGAGGACCCGACGGTCGGGCCATGCGCAACACGGCGAGCGTCGCCAGCATGGCTGCGACTCCGGCGACGATGCCGAGCTCGACGCCGAGGACGAGCGTGCCGAAGAAGGCAGCAGCCAGGCCGACCAGATCCGTCCGCTTGACTCGGGCGATCTTCTTCATCTCCGCCACATCGATGAGACCGACGACCGCCGAGATGATGATGGCGGCCAGCGCCGCGTTCGGGAGCGACGTGAACAGCGGTGTGAGGAACGCGATGGTCACGAGCACCAGCACGGCGGTGACGATCGACGCCAGTGGGGTCTTGGCCCCCGCACTTGCGTTGACCGCGGTGCGGGAAAGTCCGCCGTTGACGGGATAGCCGCCGAAGAAGCCGGCCGCGACGTTGGCGGCGCCGAGGCTCACCAGTTCGGCGTTGGCGTCCACCTCGTAGTTGTTCCTTCGGGCGTACACCTTCGCCACGGCGATGGACTCCATGAAGCCAACGACGGCGATCACCAGCGCGGTGTCGATCAGACCGGTGATCAGCCCTGTGTCGAACGTGGGCACCGCGAACCCGGGAAGCGAACTGGGTATCTCGCCAACCACCGTCACGCCATGGGCTTCGAGACCGAACAACTTGACCGCCACGGTCGAAACGACGACGACCACCAGTGCGCTGGGGACCCGGCCCGCCACCCGCTTCAACACCTGGATCGTTGCGAGGCTGGCGAGCCCGAGCACCACCGTCACCGGCCGCGCACCGGCGATATGGCGAAGCACCTGGAACGCGGTGTCGAAGAAGCCGTCGGTCCGGGGGAGGTCGATACCCAGCAGGTGCTTCGCTTGGGAGAACCCGATGATCAGCGCGGCGGCGGCCGTGAACCCGACGAGCACCGGTTGGCCGAGAAAGTTGACGAGGAACCCGAGTCGGCCCACTCCCAGGAGAATACGGATGACACCGACCATGACCGCCAGCAGCGCCGCAGCGGCGAGGTAGGCGCTCGTCCCCTCCCCCAGCGGCGACCCATTGACCATGACGGCGCTGAGTCCCGCAGCGGTGAGCAGTGACGAGATCGCCACGGGACCAACCGCCAACTGACGAGATGTCCCCATCAGTGCGTACACCAGCAGGGGCACCGTGGCCGAGTACAACCCGACCTCGGGCGGCAGCCCCGCAAGCAACGCGTAGGCCATGGCCTGGGGAACCAACATGGCGGCCACGGTCATGCCGGCGGCCACATCACTCTGCACGGTGGCTCGATCGAGCAGCGGACCCCATCGGAGAATCGGGAGCAACCGTGCGATCTGAACCATATGACCGAATATACGTACATTTGTGGGCCAGGTCAATCCCCCCTCGTACATCCGGCCCCGGCCGCCCACGGCGCAACGTACTGGCGGCTGCAAGCGTCACAAAACACCAACTGCCGGCTCCAGGCGTCGGAAAGCGACGTCTGGAGCCGGCAGTTCGGAGGGGCCGACGTCTGTGGCCGGCAGTTCGTGAGCTTCGCCCAGGTTCGGGGTGGTCTAGACGCCGAGGCCGGCGGCGACGTGGTCCCAGTTGACCAACTTGTCGAGGAAGGTCTCGATGTAGGTGGGACGGGCGTTGCGGTAGTCGACGTAGTAGGCGTGTTCCCACACGTCGATGGTGAGCAGTGCCTTCGCGTCGTGCTTCATCGGCAGATCGGCATTGGCGGTCTGCATGATCTTGAGGCCGCTGCCGTCGTCGACCAACCACGCCCAACCCGAACCGAACTGGGTGGTGGCAGCCTGCGCGAACTGGGTGCGGAAATCGGCGAAGGAGCCGAACGCGCTGTTGATGGCCTCGGCGACCTCGCCGGTGGGCTCGCCGCCGCCGTTCGGCGAGAGACAATGCCAGTAGAACGTGTGGTTCCAGACCTGGGCGGAATTGTTGAACAGGCCACCGGAGGCGCCGAGGATGACATCCTCGAGCGATCCGTGATCGCCCTCGCCCAGCAGGTTGTTCAGGTTGTTGACGTAGGCCTGGTGATGCTTGCCGTAGTGATACTCGATCGTTTCTGCACTGATGTGGGGAGCCAATGCATCATTGGCGTACGGCAGGGGTGGAAGTTCGAAAGCCACGGGTTCCTTTCAAGGGGAGTCTTCTGGGGGAGTCTGCAGAGAGCGTCTTCAGGGAGCGAATCTCCGCAGCGACAGCCAGGGCCAAGTTAGCCCTTGCACCCCTGCATGGCACCGGCAACCACGAAGATCAGGCCCGGCCCTTCAACATCAGGTTCCAATAGAGGAACGGGAGCCCGTACTTCTTCAGATACCACATGTCGGTCCGCGGCTTGGTGGTGTCGATGAAGGGGATGGTGGGCGTCGGCTCCATCGTGTAGTCGAACTCGGCCAGGAGCATCTTGCCCCGTGCCGTGGTGAGGGGGCACGAGCCGTAGCCGTGATACACCTCCTCCAGCGGGCGACCGGCAAGAACCGCCCGCACGTTGCCCACCACGACGGGGACTTGCTTGCGCACGGCGGCGCCGGTCTTGGCGTTCGGTGTCGAGCCGGCGTCACCGAGCGCGAACACGTTCGGATGACGGACGTGTTGATGGGTGCCCTTGTCGACCTCGACATAGCCCGCCGCGGTGTCGCCGGCCAGAGGGCTCTCCTTCACCCAGTCAGGGGCCGATTGATGGGGCACCACGTGCATCATGTCGTAGGGCAGCGAGAAGCCGACACCGCCCTCCTCGGGAGCGACCATCGATTTGAAGATCGCCTTGCGTCCTGCGACATCCACCGATTCGAGTTCGGCCTTGGTGTGCAACGTGATGCCGTAGTCGGCGACCACCTCCATCAACGCCTCGGCGAACACTTTCACCCCGAAGATCCCCGGCGTGGGCACGACCAGATGGACGTCGATGTCCTTCAAGACGCCTTCACGGCGCCAATGGTCACAGGCGAGATAGGCGATCTTCTGGGGGGCGCCGCCGCATTTGATGGCACCACTGGGCATCGTGAACACCGCGGTGCCCGAGGTCGTCGAGCGAATGAAGTCCCAGGTCTTGGGAGCGAGTTCGTAGGTGTAGTTGGACGAAACGCCGTGACGACCGATGGTGTCGAGCACTCCAGGAATGCGGTCCCAGTCGAGCTGGATGCCGGGACACACGATGAGGACGTCGTACTCGTGCCGGCCGCCGTCGGCCGTCTCGACGATGTTGTTGTCGGGGTCGAAACCGACGGCACCCTGTTTGATCCAGTCGACGCCCTTCGGCATGACCTTCGCTTCGCTCCGACGGGTCTTGCCCGCGTCCGCGCATCCTGCGCCGACCAACGTCCAGAGCGCCTGGTAGTAGTGGAACTCCGACGGTTCGATGACCGCGATGCTGGAAACCTTCCTCACCAACCGTGCGGCGGCGGAGATCCCAGCCGCCCCTCCCCCGACGATGACGACCTGATGTTTCGATGTGATGGCCACGTTCGCTCCCCTTCTCGCTGTGTCAGCTCGCTTCCGGTAATGTACGGCCTTACGTTCATTCGGTCAACCGACCCCGAACGCGTTACCAAGCGAGGTCGTAACAGCCCTGATGGGACAACGGCTCGACCTGGAACGTTCCGTGGTCGATACCGAACTCGTCGGACAAGAGCGAGCGGGCCTGATCGAGCACCGCATGCGCGTCGGCATCGTCGGTCGTCATGAGGTGGGCTGACGCTGCCTCCATCTCGGAGGTGAGGGTCCAGACGTGGAGGTCATGCACATCCACGACGCCCGAGATCGAACCGAGCAAGTCGGCGAGACGATCGAGGTCGATGTGTGCCGGCGCCGCCTGCAGCAGGACCCGAACGGCCTGCGCACCCAAACGCCAGGTACGTGGCAGGATCCACAGGCCGATCATCGCGGCAATCAGGGGATCGGCCCAGTGCCAGCCGAACTGGTTGATGAGCACTGCAGCGATGATCACACCGACCGACCCGACCCCGTCGGCCACCACCTCCAGGTAGGCGGCCTTCAGGTTCAGCGACTCGTCAGCCCCCTCGCGCAGCAGGAGGAAGGCCACGATGTTCGCCCCCAGGCCGAGCACCGCGACGACGATCATGGTTCCGCTGGCGACCTCGGCCTCGTCGAACAGTCGGCGAACCGCCTCGACCACCACCCAGATCGCCACACCGAAGAGCAGCAACGCGTTGACGAAGGCCGCGAGGATCTCGAGCCGGTACAGCCCGAAGGTGTGGGCCGACGTCCGTTCTCCCGGCCTGAAGCGACTGGCCAGCTGCATGGCGGCGAGGGCCATGCCCAGGCCGAGGACATCGGTGAACATGTGGCCCGCATCGGACAACAGCGCAAGCGAATTGGTGGCAACGCCTGCGACCAATTCGACCACGAAGAACACCGCAATGACCGTGAACGCCAGGAGCAGCGGTCGCCGATGACGGTCCGCGGCCCTGGCCAGACTGGGACCGTGCGAATGGCCGTGCGACTGGCCGTTCGACGGACCGTGTGACTGGTGCGAGTGATCGTTGTGCTGGTGCGAATCCCCAGCTCCCATGGCCCTACGGTAACCCATCATCGTTTCCCTCGGCCGTTAGCCTTCAGTCTTGATGAGCTACGACCATCGCACGATCGAATCGACCCAGCAGCAGCGTTGGCAGGACGAAGGCATCTATCGGGCTGCCGTCGACTGGAACAAGCCGAAGCACTACGCGCTCACCATGCTCCCCTACCCCTCGGGAGACCTGCACATCGGCCACTGGTACGCGATGACGCCGTCCGACGCCCGGGCCCGCTACATGCGGATGAAGGGCTACAACGTCCTGTTCCCGATGGGGTTCGATGCCTTCGGGCTCCCGGCCGAGAACGCCGCCGTGCAGCGCAACGTGCACCCGGCCAAGTGGACCTGGGCCAACATCGACCGCATGCGGGGCCAGCTGCGCTCCATGGGCGCCATGTTCGACTGGGAACGCGAGGCCATTTCCTGCGAGCCCTCGTACTACAAGTGGACCGAGTGGCTCTTCGCCCAGATGTTCGAGCACGGCATCGCGTATCGGGGCGAGGCCATGGTCAACTGGTCGCCGACGCTGCAGACCGTGCTGGCCAACGAACAGGTCATCGACGGCAAGGACGAGCGCACGCGGCCAACCCGTCATCCAGAAGCTGATGGAGCAGTGGTTCTTCGGCATCACCAAGTACGCCGACGAACTCCTCGACCACTCGTCCATCGACTGGCCCGAGTCGATTCGGTCGATGCAGGCCAACTGGATCGGCCGGTCCGAGGGAGCGCGCGTCGACTTCGGTATCGCCCAAGCGGACACTGACGCCGACCCTGACGCCCAGGCCATCACCGTCTTCACCACTCGACCGGACACGCTCTGGGGCGCAACCTTCATGGTGCTGGCGCCCGAGCACCCCCTCGTCGATCAACTCACCACCGACGAACAGCGCGGCGCCGTCGACGCCTACCGCACCGAGGCCGCACGCCGCACCGAACTCGAACGGCTGGAGAACGAGAACGACAAGACCGGTGTCTTCACCGGCGGCTTCGCGGTCAACCCCGTCAACGGTGCGCACATCCCGGTGTGGATCGCCGACTACGTGCTCATCTCGTACGGAACCGGCGCCATCATGGCCGTTCCCGCCCACGACGAACGGGACTTCGCGTTCGCCCGCCGCTTCGGGCTCGAGGTCCTGCCCGTGATCGCCCCGCTCGAGGGAGACCTCACCGCGGGCCCCGACATGGCCGAGGCGTACATCGGACCGGGCACGATGATCAACAGCGGACCGCTCGACGGCGTCGCGGTCAACGACGCAAAGGGCCGCGCCAACCCCGCCATCGCCGCAGCGATCGACTGGCTGGTCGACCATCAGGCCGGCGAGGAGTCGGTCAACTATCGCCTCCGGGACTGGCTCATCTCTCGGCAGCGCTATTGGGGATCACCGATTCCCATCATCCATCGCGCCGACGGCGGTCTCGAGGCGGTTCCCACCGAGAACCTACCGGTCGTGCTCCCCGAAGATGTCGAGTTCGAGGGTCGCAGCCCGCTCGTCACCCACCCCGACTTCCTCTCGGTCACCGACTCCAGTGGCGGGACGGGACGGCGTGAGACCGACACCATGGACACGTTCATGTGCTCGTCCTGGTACTGGTTCCGGTACCTCTCGCCCCGGTTCGAGGCCGCAGCCTTCGATCCCGAGGAAGCGGCGTACTGGCTTCCGGTCGACGTCTACACCGGCGGATCCGAGCATGCCGTCATGCACCTGCTCTACGCCCGCTTCTTCGTGAAGGCCATGCGCGACATGGGCCACTTCGACGACACCGTCGCCGCGATGGCAGCCCACGGCCGCAGCGCCGATGGGCTCTTCGACGAGCCGTTCATGATGCTCCGGAACCAAGGTCAGATCCTCGGCGAAGAGCGCAAGGGCGACCGCCTGGTCATCGACGGTTCCCCCGACGGCAACCGCATCCTGGCGACCTCGGTTCGGGTCGATCCCGACGCGCCGGACGAGGCCGGTCTGGTCGTCGGCGAGCTGATGCGGCGCACCGAGAACCTGCTGCAGGTCAAGGCGGGCGGCGAGACCGTCACGGTCGAGGTCCCCGGCAACGCGGCGGTCGTGGTCCCCTCGATCCCCGGCGTGAACGACGTCAACCAACTCAAGCACCACCTCGAAGTCGAACGCATGTCCAAGTCTCGCGGCAACGTCGTGAACCCCGACCTTCTGGTCGACCAATACGGTGCCGACACCGTTCGCACGTACCTCATGTTCGCCTTCGAATGGCAGAAGGGCGGGCCGTGGGACAGCCGTGGCATCGTCGGATCCCGTCGCTTCATCGAGGACGTCTGGCGTCTCGGCACGCTCGACTACGTACCCGGAACCATCGACGAATCCGCCTCGCTGCACCTGCGTCGGCAGACCCACCGAACCATGCAGAAGGTCGGCCACGAGCTCGAGGCGTTCAAGTGGAACACTGCGGTCGCGGCGTTGATGTCCCTGCGCAACGATCTCCTCGATGCCCGGAAGAAGACCAACGTGACCGCCGAAGCGTGGAACGAATCGGTCGATGCCATGCTCTGCCTGCTGGCACCGATCGCCCCCCACGTCACCGACGAGTTGTGGCGTCAGCGCGGGAATGATCAGTCGGTCCACGTCAGCGCTTGGCCCACCTTCGATCCGGCGCTCATCACCGACGACACGGTGACCATGGTGGTTCAGGTCAACGGAAAGGTACGGGACCGAGTCGAGGTCCCCGCCGACATCTCCGAGGCCGACGCCGAGGCGACAGCCCGCTCGCTTGAGCGCATTCAGGAATGGGTCGAGGGCAAGACGGTGAAGACCGTGGTCGTCCGACCTCCGAAGCTGGTGAACATCGTCGTCACCTGATCACGGGGTCACCGTTCAACGGAGTCACTGTTCACGTTGGCGAGGGGCGGAAGTTGCCCTTCTGTCCGACCGACCAGTCGCTGATGAACCGGAACCGATCGCCCCGGATCACCGTGGTCCGCCACTCGACTCGGCGGCCGTCGCGGACCCCCAACCGTTCGAGGAAGAAGGCGGCGTCCGATCGGGACATCCCGAGTCGTTCGCGGTCGGCGGCCGGCGGGACGATGGGCGTGAGTCGCTCCCAACCCTGATTGGGTACGAAGCTGCCGATGCGGTCGAGCTCGGCGTAGAGGGCGGTGTGGGTGAAGTCAACGCCCAGGAGCGGGTCGGCGAACGACCGCGGCAACCAAGCACGATCGACGGCGAGCGGCGTGCCCCCGGCAAAGCGGACGCGTTCGAGGAACACGAGTTCGGTGTCCGGCTCGAGATCGAGATGCTCGGCGGGGCCGGCATCGGTGACCACCTCCAGGGTGAGCACCTCCGAGGTCTGTTCGACACCAGCCGCCTCGACCATGTCGAAGAGGCTGTACAGGGTCCCGAGTGACTGCTCGAACTCGGCCCGGTTCACCACGGTGCCGCGGCCTCGCTCACGACGGAGCAAACCGGTTCGATTGAGGTGCCGCACCGCTTCGCGCACCGTGTGCCGACTGACCCGGTAGGCCTGGGTGAGCTCGAGGTCGGTGGGAAACCGGTCATCGAACTCGCCGGCCTCGAGCCGACGCCGCAGATCGTTCTCGAGTTGCGCCCACAACGGCAGCGGGCTGGATCGGTCGAGCAGGACGATGGTCACCCGCTCACTGTACGGGCAGAACTGTACGGACAAAGACTCATATCGCCACAGAAGTCTGGTCATCGTGGTCTAGCCTCGGATCGATGACTTCGCCACTGCCCAGTCGCGTATCCGACCGCACCCGCGGTTGGCTGTACGTCCTGCTCCAGGCGGTGCTGCTCATCACGCTCGTCGTTCTGCCCGCGGCGGATCACTGGCCCACTCCCGACATCGTCCGAGCGTTGTCCGCAGTCCTGGTCATCGCCGGCCTCGCCCTGGTGCTTGCGGCCTCCCTCCGGCTCGGTCGTGCACTGACACCGACACCGGTGCCCAACGGTCGAGGCACGCTCCAGACGAGTGGTCTCTACCGGTACATGCGCCACCCCATCTACACCGGTGTGCTGCTCATCGTGATCGGTCTGGTCGTGGGATCGGGAAACGCCATTGCGGGGCTGGTCGGCCTTGTCACGTTCGGCTTCTTCAACAGCAAAGCACGTTGGGAGGAGGCCCAGCTCAACCGCGCGTTCCCCGGCTACGAGGCCTACGCCCGACGAACGGCTCGTTTCTTCCCCCATCCGAGGCGAACGGGTACGGTGCAGCGATGACCGAAGACGAGTCGGCCGGAAAACAGCTGTGCGTCGTGGGTGACTTTGCGTGGGATGTCCTCATCCGCACCAACACCGCGCTCCTGAAGGGTGGTGACACCTTCGGCGAGGTGGTCCTCATGCCCGGCGGCAGTGCGGCGAACGTCGCGGTGTGGGCAACCCGCTGCGGCACGACGACGCACTTCATCGGCAAGATCGGCCGAGATCGCCTCGGCCAGTTGGCCCGTGAGAACTTCGAACGGGAATCGGTGAAGGCCCACTTCGTCGAGAGCGACGCCCATCTCACCGGCTCGGTTGCCGTGTTCGTCGATCACACGGGCGAACGGTCGATGGTCTCGGGCCACGGCGCTGACTTCTACCTGCTTCCCAGTGAGTTGCCGCACTCCGTACTCGGCCACGTCGACCACCTCCACCTCACCGCCTGGTCCTTCTTCACCGATCCCCCACGCACCGCCGCCCGCCAGGCAGCCATGGTCGCCCAGGCCGGCGGCGCCACCCTCTCCCTCGATCCCGGCTCGTTCCAGATGCTCCAGGAGATGGGTGTCGAGACCTTCCTCTCGGTCACGCGAGATCTTGGCATCAATCTCTTCCTGCCCAACAAGGAGGAAGGCGCAGTGCTGACCGGGGAGACCGAGCCAAAGGCCATGGCGACCGCATTGGCCGAGATCTATCCGACTGCGCTGATCGTCCTCAAGCTCGACGCCGACGGCGCCCTGGTGCTGCTGGACGGAATGTTCCACCACATCCCGCCCGCCACCAACAACCTCGTCGATGCGACTGGCGCCGGCGACTCCTTCGCCGGAGCGTTCATCGCGCACTACCTCGAACACCAGCACGCCGTGCAAGCAGCGCACTTCGCCACCCAGGTTGCCGCGTGGGTCATCGAACATCCGGGCGCTCGCCCAAGCGGCGACCGCCGACTGAACGAGATTCTCGGACGTGCGCCCGCCAACCGGCCCGGCAACTGAACACACCTCCCAGATGCCTGTTTCGTCCTCCCCTCCACCTCAACCTCCGCTGCCACGGCACCACGTGCTCTTCGTCGACGACGAGGAGGTGCTGCGCATGCTGGCCCGCGACATCCTCCAAGAGTTCGGGTATCCCTCGACGCTGGCGGCAACCGGGGAAGAGGCGCTGGCCATTCTCGCCGAGCGGCCCGGCGTCTTCGATGTCGTCATCATCGACCTCCGGTTGCCCGGGATGACCGGAGCAGAGGTGTGCCAGCGCATCGCCTCGCTGGACCCGACGGTTGCCGTCGTCGCCATGTCAGGACTGGATGCCCACAGTCTCGGGCGAGCACTCGATGGAGCAGAGGTGTCGACCATGCTCACCAAGCCGTTCCGAATGAGCGAGTTGATCGACGCCATCGAGCGGGCCGTTCAGCCGCAGGACACGCTTCAGCCGCAGGACGCGCTTCAGCCGCAGGACAACCAACGCGTCGCACCGATCCGCCGCTGAACCCGGCCGATGACCTCCCCCGATACCTCACACCGATGACCCCACCAATTGTCATTCCGCGGTGGGCGCAGGGACGTTCAGGGATGGGGCAGGGCGGTTGGAGCGCCTCCCGGTTTGCGGCCTCCATCGGTCACCCGGTCATCGTCGCCTTCCGCTCCCCGATCCCGATCGATACCCCGATGCTGGTGAGCGAGACCGCCGATGGTTGGAGCCTCATCGCCGCCGATGGGCCGGACGACTCGACCCGCGTGGTGATGGAAGCCGAACGCCGACCCTCGGACCATTTCGACGGGATCGAAACGCCGCCCGTCAGCGTCGCCGCAGCCGTGGACGCCAGGAGTCGGTTCCCGGAGCTTCCCCCTGCTTCGGATCGGCCGACCACCCACAACGCTCCGGCGTGCTTCTCGTGCGGTTTCGGTGAACGCACCATGCCGCGTGTGGCCAGGCCTGCTGGCCGACGACTCCGGCCGAGTGGCCTCCGACTTCACCCCACCGGCCTGGGTCGCCGACGCCGCGGGGGTCGTCGATCCGAGCGCGGTCTGGACCGCGCTCGACTGCACCTGTGGGTTCTACGTCGGACACCATCCCGTCAAGCGCTCCGCCGTCACCGGTCGCTACGCCGTGGAGCTGCTCGCTCCTCTGCAGGCCGGAGAGACGTATTCGATCGTCGGTTTTGCCGGCCCCCACCCCGTGGATTGGGAGCGACGAAAGCGCAGCGCCTGCTCGGCGATCTTCGATCGGTCAGGCCGGCTGATGGCTCGGGCCAACTCGCTCTGGGTCGCTCTGGACTGAGGCCTCGGGCTAGGGTCGACGAGAACTATTCCACAGAGAGCAGGAGTCAGCAGCATGGGTTCACTGGACGGACGCGTCGCAATCATCACCGGCGCCGGGCGAGGCATCGGTCGGGAGCACGCCCTGCTCATGGCGTCCGAAGGGGCCAAGATCGTCGTCAACGATCTCGGCGGCGCCATCGACGGCAGCGGGTCCGACCTGTCGCCAGCCGAAGAAGTGGTCGAGGAGATCAAGGCCATGGGCGGCGAGGCCATCTCCAATGGCGCCAACGTCACCGACTGGGAAGGCGTGCAGGGCATGGTCAACGCCGCGATCGAGGCCTTCGGCGACCTGCACATCCTGGTGAACAACGCCGGCATTCTCCGCGACCGGGTCGTCATCAACATGACCGAGGCCGAATGGGACGCCGTCATCGCCGTGCACATGAAGGGTCACTTCGTGCCGACCCGATGGGCCGCGGCCTACTGGCGTGAGCAGGCCAAGGCGGGCAAGGAAGTCAACGCCGCCATCGTCAACACCGCGTCGGGCGCCATGCTCGGCAACCTCGGCCAGTACAACTACTCCGGGGCCAAGGCCGGCATCGCCGCCATGTCGTTGGTCGCCGCCGGCGAGCTCGCCCGCTACGGCGTCCGGGTGAACTGCCTCGCCCCCCTCGCGTGGACCCGCCTCACGCTGCAGACCCCGGGGATGGAAGAGCTCATCGCTCCGCCCGAGGATGGCGCCGAGTTCGACCTCTGGGACCCCGCCAACATCTCCCCGCTCGTGGCCTACCTCTCGACCGCCGACTGCCCGTTCACCGGCGGCGTCTTCCACGTGGGTGGCAACGAAGTCGGCCTCTACGGCGGATGGTCGCTCGACCGGGGCAACGATGTCATCGCCGCCGACGGTCGCTGGACCGTTGCCGGCCTTCAGGAGAAGGCGCCTCGCCTGCTCGACGGCCGCGGCAGCCTGGCATCGGTCGTCACCACCATCGGCGACACCATGAAGGGCTTCGGCAAGCTCCCCCCGAGCTGAGCCACGCCCGATGAACTCGCCAGTCCCTGATCAATCGTTCGACGAGCTCCTGAGCGCCATTCTGGCGCGAGTCATCGACGGATTCGTTCGGCTCGTCGAGGCCGAGCGGCTGTCTGGCGGCGCCAGCCAGGAGACCTATCGAATCGTCATCGAAACCGACGATGGCCAGCGACTTCTGGCGATGCGCCGCGCTGCCGGAGGCGAAAGCGAGAAGCAGCCCGATGACACCCGGCCGGGTCTCCCGGTGGAGGCGCGACTCATGCAGGTCGCTGGTGCCGCGGGCGTGCCCGAGCCCACGATCTACCACGTGTTGGAGGTGGAGGACGGGCTCGGTCTCGGGTTCATCATGGAATGGCTCGAGGGCATCACGCTCGGTGCTCGGGTGCTCAAAGCACCCGAGCTCGACGCGGTGCGTCCCCGCCTTGCGTACCAATGCGGCCAGGCCCTGGCCCGCATCCATGCCATCGACACCGTGGCAACAGGACTCGATCAACAGCTGACCGTCTTGACCACCACCGACTTCGTGCACCAGATGTGGGATCGATACCGCGAGTTCGACACCCCGCAGCCGATGATCGACTTCACCGCGCGCTGGTTGCTCGAACATCTGCCGCCCGACAGTGAGCCCCGGCTCGTGCACAACGACTTCCGCAACGGGAACATCATGTTCTCCGAAGACGGCATCGTTGCGGTCCTTGACTGGGAGGTCGCCCACCTGGGCGATCCCATTCGAGACCTCGGTTGGATCTGCACCAACTCGTGGCGCTTCGGTCGACGCGACCTTCCGGTCGGCGGATTCGGGGAACTCGCGGACCTGCTCGCCGGCTACGAGGCCGAGTCGGGTGTGGCGGTCGACCCCGAGCACGTCCGCTTCTGGGAAGTCTTCGGGTCGTACTGGTGGGCCGTTGGCTGCCTCAGCATGGCCGACCGGTGGCGCACCGGGCCTGACCAGACGGTCGAACGACCCGGTATCGCCCGCCGGTCGTCGGAGTGCCAGGTCGACTGCGTGAACCTCATCATTCCCGGCCCCGTCGAGCTCGTCGCCGAACAGCAGTCGCTCAGTTCCATGGAGATGCCGTCGATCGACGAACTCATCATCAGCGTCCGCAACTTCCTGCGCGAAGACATCCGGGAGGTCACCCAGGGCCGGAACAACTTCATGGCCCTGGTGGCATCGAACTCGCTCGACATCGTCCTTCGGGAACTGCACCTCGGACCTCCGCATGTTGCGGCCGAGCAGTCCCGCTTGGCCGAACTCCTTGCCGGGCATGTGCTGGCCGACGGGTCGACCGGCGGTCCGGACAGCTCACTCGACCAGCTCCGCCGCTGCCTGAGCGCCGGCCTTCAGGATGGTTCGATCCCCCTCGATCTCCCCGGGCTCGCTCAACACCTGCGGTCCACCGTCGTGAACCAGGTCTCGATCGATCAGCCCCGCTACTCCGGATTCCTCGCAGCGGTCGAGACCAGCGCAAAGGTTTGAGCGGCTAGGGTGATCCCATGACGCCGTACACCTCACCGGAGCATCATCCGGCCTTCGAGGAATACTGCGAGACGATCTACGAGCTGGCCGAGGACGGGCTGAAGGTCATTCAGGCCCGCATCGCCGAACGCCTCTCGGTTTCTCGGCCGGCCGTCTCGGAGATGATTCGCCGCATGACCGACGATGGCTTGGTCGTCACCGACCACGGCGAGATCACGCTGACCGAATCAGGTCGCTCGCTTGCGAACACGATGGTGCGGCGCCATCGTCTGGCCGAGCGTTTCCTCACCGATCTCCTCGGACTGTCGTGGGCCGAGGCCCATCACGAGGCCGGCAAATGGGAGCACGTCATCAGTCCCGTCGTCGAGGCGGCCATCGTGTCGAGGCTCAACAACCCGACCACGTGCCCGCACGGCAACCCGATTCCCGGCTCCACCTACGTCGAACCTGACCTGATTGCGTTGGCATCGGTCGCCGTCGGCGACCGAGTGCTGGTCAACCGCATTCCCGAAGAACTCGAGTTCGAGCCAGGACTCCTCGAATACCTCGAAGAGAACAACCTCCTGCCCGGGGCGAACGCGATGGTGGTGCGGATGTCGCCCGATGGCACGACCACGGTCGACGTCGACGGCCGGGTCGTCGGCCTGAGCGCCTTCACCGCCGAGCGGATCCTGGTAACGCCTGTACCCGTCGCGGTCTGAGGTCAGGGGGTCTGAGGCGATGATCGATCTCCGGAGCGACACGGTCACCAAACCCACCTACGCCATGCGGGCCGCAATGGCTTCGGCCTCGGTCGGCGACGACGTCTTCGGCGACGACCCAACGGTCAACGAACTCCAACGACGGGTCGCCGAACTGCTCGGCTTCGAGGCGGCCATGTTCGCCACCAGCGGGACGCAGGCAAACCTCTGTGCGTTGCTCAGCCATTGCCAACGGGGCGACGAATACTTGGTCGGCCAGAGTGCGCACACCTATCGCTACGAGGCCGGTGGCGCAGCCGTCCTCGGGGGCATCGTGCCGCAACCGGTCGAGTCACGTCCGGACGGAACGTTCGATCTCGATCTGCTCTTCAGCTACATCAAGCCCAACGACTCGCATTTCGCCCAGACCCGTCTACTGACACTCGAGAACACCAAGGATGGCAATCCGCTGCCTCCGGTCTATGTCGCCGAAGCGCAACGCCGAGCACGAGATGCCGGGCTCAGCCTCCACCTCGACGGTGCCCGACTCTGGAATGCCGCAATCGCCGACGGGGTCGAACCCGCCCAGATCGCGAGCGGCTTCGACTCGGTCTCGGTGTGCCTGTCCAAGGGCCTCGGTGCGCCGGCCGGTTCGCTGCTCGTCGGCTCGTCGGCGTTCATCCGCGAGGCGAGGCGGTGGCGCAAGATGCTCGGCGGCGGCATGCGCCAGACCGGCATCCTCGCCGCTGCGGGGCTCTTGGCGCTGGAACATCACCGACATCGCCTGGCCGACGACCACGCCAACGCCACCCGGCTGGCCGAGGGACTGGCCCAGATCGCCCCCCTCCAAGTCGTCGGCTGCAACACCAACATGGTGTTCGTGAAGCTCAACACCGACCCTGCGGCGTTCGGCCGGGCGCTCGGCGCCGAGGATGTCGCCGTGTTGGCCAATCCGGTCACCCGCTTCGTGACGCACCTCGACGTGACCGCCGACGACATCGATCACGTTGTCGCTGCCGTCGGGGTCATTCTTCGGGACGAACCGCCGGTCAAGGACGGCTGACCAGCAGACCTGGTCACCAAACGGGCAAGCGTGCAGGGTCGGTGATCTCGACGACCTTGGATCGGCTCGTCTCGCCTCGCACGATTCGGACCGACCGCTTGGGCACGCCGAACGCGTCGGCCAACGCCGCTACCACGGCGGCATTCGCCTTCCCGTCGACCGCGGGTGCCTGCACCGCTACGACCAGATGACCATCGGGGCCCCACGTGCCTCCGACCTTGGTCCGCGCGCTGTTGGGTTTCACCCGGATCTCGACTCGCATCTCGGTCATGTCGGTGCGTCGGACGCATCCGGAGGCGTCAACGCCACCGATCCCCGCAGGCTGTAATGGTCGCTCAGATGGAACGCGCAGCCGTCGACCTCGACCGGCGTCCGGTCGACCTGGACGCCGGTGACCCGTACGTGCGGTGAAGCGAACCAGCGGGTGAAGTGGGCCGTGAAGGCCTGACCATCGTGACGAAAGCGGTTGCGCTTGCTGTCCCAGGTCGGCTGCCGGGGACGAGCACCTCGCAGGTCGGCTTCGGCCAGCGGTGCCTCCTCGGCGACGCGGGTGTTCGTGTCGCCGACGATCAGAATCGTCGGCGTCGGACTGGCCTCGACGATGCGGGCGAACTGCTCCAGCCGCTCCCCCACCGCAGCTGGCCCAGGCGCCAAGTGGACGTTGGCGATGGTGAGTCCATCGGCGAAGGTGACCAAGAGGGCGCAGCCTTCGACGACGGTGACTTTCGGTCCGGCAACGCCTTCGGCCGACAGCAGGTCGTGGCGCACCAAGGTCGCCAGATTCCCCTGGTGGGTGCGCGGGTTGGCTCGGATCATGCCGTGCGTTTCGAGGTAGGGAACCATGCGGGGCAGCTCTTGGAAGAGCACGATGTCGGGCGCCCAACCCAACACCCGTTCACGCACGGCGTGCTCGGAATGCTCGACACCCCACGATGCAGGAGCATCATCGGACCGCTCGAGCATGGCCAGATTCCACGAGAGGAACGTGCGCTTCGACGTCTTCATCTTCCGAAACCGAGCGGTAACGGCTCAGGGCTGGAGTACCGGTCCGAGCCAGCGTTCGGCCTCTGCGACCTCGATGCCCTTGCGGGCGGCGTAGTCACGGAGCTGATCCGGCCCGACCCGTCGGACTCCGAAGTAGCGACTCTGGGCATGGGAGAAGTAGAGCCCACTGACCGATGATGCCGGTGTCATCGCACACGATTCGGTGAGGGCAACTCCGATGGCCGCCTCGGCCTCGAGCAGTTCGAAGATCGTCCGCTTCTCGGTGTGGTCCGGACACGCCGGGTACCCCGGGGCCGGTCGGATGCCCTGGTAGCGCTCCTTCACCAGCTCTTCGGGGTCGAACTCAGCGGGGTCGTAGCCCCACAGTTCGGTGCGTACGAGATGGTGGACGTACTCGGCACACGCCTCGGCCAGGCGGTCGGCCAGCGCTTTGGCCATGATGGAGGAGTAGTCATCGCTCGCCGCCTCGAACGCTGCGACTCGTTGCTCCAGCTCGCCGTTGATGGTGACGGCGAAGGCGCCGACGTGGTCGACCAGGCCGACGTCGTCGGGAGCCACGAAGTCGGCCAAGGCCAGGTTCGGCCGCCCGTCGCTGTGCCGCACCTGCTGGCGCAGCGTGTGCAACACCCGACGGCCGACCACGCCGGAGGCGTCTGGCACCTGGAGAACGAGATCGTCGCCATGGGCGTTGGCTTGCCAGAAACCGACGACCGCCTCCGGCACCAGCCAACCGTCCTCGACGATCTCGGCGAGCATGACCTGAGCGTCGGCGAAGAGGTCACGGGCGGCACCACCGATGACCGCGTCATCGAGAATGCGGGGGTACGCGCCGGCGAGATCCCAACTGCGGAAGAACGGCGTCCAGTCGATGTAGGGAACCAGCACCCTCGCCGTCAGGCCGGGCACGGTACGTGCACCCAGGTACGTGGGTGCTGGCGCCACCCCGGCGGTCCAGTCGATCGCCAGGCGATTGGATCGTGCCTCCGCAATTGGCACGGTCTCGCCGCCTCCACCGGCTGCCCGGTTCTCTCGGATGACTCGATACTCCTCGGCCACGCGGTCTCGGATGGGGGCGAGCTCGTTGCCGGCTTCGTCGAGTCGAGCTCGCTGTTCGCCCAACAGTTCGCTCACGACGCCGACGGCCCGAGACGCATCCGAGACGTGAATGACGCCGTGCGAGTACGCCGGCTCGATCTTGACCGCAGTGTGGACCCGGCTGGTGGTTGCCCCGCCGATGAGCAGCGGCAGCGTCACCCCTTGTCGCTCCATCTCCGCGGCGACGTGCACCATCTCGTCGAGGCTGGGGGTGATCAGGCCGGACAGACCGATGGCGTCGGCACCGACTTCCCGGGCAGTGTCGATGATGGTGGTCATGGGGACCATCACCCCGAGATCGACGACGTCGTAGTTGTTGCACGCAAGGACCACGCCGACGATGTTCTTGCCGATGTCGTGGACATCGCCTTTCACCGTCGCCAACACGATCTTGCCCGCCGACTGGCCGGCCACGCCCTCGGTCGCGATGTACGGCTCGAGGTGAGCGACCGCCTTCTTCATGACCCGGGCGCTCTTGACCACCTGCGGCAGGAACATCTTGCCGTCGCCGAACAGGTCACCAACGACGTTCATGCCCTCCATCAGAGGTCCCTCGATCACGTCGATCGCTCGGGCACAGGCCTGGCGCGCCTCTTCGGTGTCGCTGACCACCCACTCGTCCAAACCATGCACGAGGGCATGCACCAGCCGCCGATCGGGTGGACTGTCCCGCCAGCTCAGATCGACCGACGCGGCCTGGGCTTGGCTCTTGGCGTCGGCGGCGACCTCGATCAGCCGCTCGGTTGCGTCGGGGCGGCGGTTGAAGAGCACATCCTCGATGCGTTCCCGGAGATCGGCCGGCACTTCGTCGTAGGTCGGCAGGCGACCGGCGTTCACGATCGCCATGCTCAGGCCGGCCCGGACGGCATGGAAGAGGAACACGGCGTGCATCGCTTCGCGCAGCGCGTTGTTGCCCCGGAACGAGAACGACAGGTTCGAGAGTCCACCCGATACCTGTGCGTGGGGCAGTCGACTGCGGATCTCCCGAGCGGCCTCGATGAATGCCCGGCCATAGTCGGCGTGCGCCTCGATGCCGGTGGCGACGGCGAAGATGTTGGGGTCGAAGATGATGTCCTGCGGCGCAAACCCGACCTCGTCGACCAGCAGCCGGTAGGCCCGTTCGCAGACGGCCACTTTGTGTTCCTGGGTTTCGGCTTGCCCCGCTTCGTCGAATGCCATCACCACGACGGCAGCCCCGTAGCGCCGGGCGAGCCGTGCCTGGTGGAGGAAGGGTCCCTCTCCCTCCTTGAGGCTGATCGAGTTGACTACGGGCTTGCCCTGCACACACTTGAGTCCGGCTTCGATCACCGACCACTTCGACGAGTCGATCATCACCGGGACCCGGGAGATGTCCGGTTCGGTGGCGATGAGGTTCAGGAAGCGAGTCATCGCGGCCTCGGAGTCGAGCATGCCTTCATCCATGTTGACGTCGATGATCTGCGCGCCGTTGTCGACCTGATCACGGGCGACGGCGACCGCTGCATCGAAGTCGCCACCGAGGATGAGCTTGGCGAAGGCGGCCGACCCGGTGACGTTGGTGCGCTCACCGACGTTGACCAGGAGCGACTCGGGGGTGATGGCCATCGGTTCGAGACCGGAGAGGCGGGTGTGCGGGACGGCCGGAGCAATCACCCGCGGCGCGACTCCCTCGACTGCGGCGACCAACGCCGCGATGTGGTCGGGGGTCGTGCCACAGCACCCACCAACGAAGTTGAACGTGCCGGCGATCGCCAGTTCGGACATCGCCGCGGCCATGGCGTCGGGGCCCTCGGTGTACTCGCCCAGCTCGTTCGGCAGCCCGGCGTTCGGGTGGCAGCTCACAGCGACATCGGCCGAACGGGCCAGCTCGATGATGTGAGGCCGCATCTCGCCAATACCCAACGCACAGTTGAGACCGACCGCCAGGGGCTGTGCGTGCGCGATCGAGGTCCAGAAGGCCTCGGGCGTCTGGCCCGAGAGCGTGCGCCCCGACCGATCGGTGATGGTGCCCGACACCATCACCGGGAGATCGATGCCGTGGTCTTCGCGGTACTCGAGCACGGCGGCGATGGCCGCCTTGGCGTTGAGGGTGTCGAACACCGTTTCGATCATGATGACGTCGGCACCGCCATCGACCAGGCCGGCGACGGCTTCGGCGTAGGCACGTCGCAGGTCGTCGAACGACACGTCTCGATAGGCCGGGTCGTTGACGTTGGGCGAGATGCTGGCCGTGTGGTTGGTGGGGCCGAGGGCGCCGATCACGAACCGGGGCTTGGCCGGCGTGGCGGCCGTGAACCGGTCGGCCTCTTGGCGAGCGATCCTGGCACTGGCCTCATTGAGCTCCCGGGCTTCGAGGTGGGTCTCGTAGTCGGCTTGGGAGATGGCGGTGGCGTTGAAGGTGTTGGTGGTGACGAAGTCGGCGCCCGCTTCGAGAAAGCGCACGTGCACATCTCGGATGACCTCGGGCTTGGTGAGCGACAGGATGTCGTGGTTGCCGGCGAGGTCGCAGGAGTGGTCTCCGAATCGGGCGCCACGGAAGTCGGCCTCGAACAGACCGAGCTGCTGCAAGGTGGTACCCATGGCTCCGTCGAGCACCAGAATGCGCTCGGCCATGGCGGCACGCAACGCGGCGAGTCGAGAGGTGCGGTCGGTCATACGGTGCTCCGATCGGTGGGGGCGGCGGGCGTAGCGGGAGCGGTGGTTTCGTTGGGTTTTATGCCCAGCGCTCGACACGTTGCGAGCGAGAGCTCGGAGCGGTTCATGGTGTAGAAGTGGAATTCGGTGACACCGCCGGCCACGAGGCGCCGGCACTGCTCGGCCGCAACCTGGGCCGAGACCAGGTTGCGTACCTCAGGGTTGTCGTCCAAGCCATCGAAGAGGTCGTGCATCCAATGGGGTACTCGACGCGCCGGCCCGAGCGGCGAAGCGGTTGATGCCGGCGAAGTTGTTGATGGGCATGATCCCCGGCACCAGCGGCGCCTCGATGCCGGCAGCGCGGGCACGGTGGACGAAGTCGAGGAACACATCGGTGTCGAAGAAGAACTGGGTGAGCGCCCGGTCGGCGCCGGCATCGAGCTTCGCCTTCAGGTTGTCGAGGTCGGACTGAGGCGACGATGCTTTGGGGTGCACCTCGGGGTAGGCGCCGACCGAGATCTGGAAGTCCTTGATCCCGGCCGCTTCCACATGCGACCGAATCCCGGCCACCAGCTCGACGGCGTCCTGGTACCCGCCGGGGACGATGCTCTCGGTCCCCTCGGGGGGATCTCCTCGAAGGGCGACGATGTGGCGCACGCCGACCGCGAGGTAGTCGTCGATCACGGCCGCCACTTCGGACTTGGTGGCGCCGACGCAAGTGAGGTGCCCGGCGACCGCGAGGTTGGTGGTTGCCGCCAACTGCGACACCGCAAACTGGGTGCGGTCACGGCTGGTGCCACCCGCCCCGTAGGTGACGCTGACGAACTTGGGGTTCAGCGTGGCCAACTCGTCGGCGCATCGCGCCAGGTTGGTCACGCCGATGTCGGTGTTGGGCGGGAAGAACTCGAAGGAGATGTCCGGCTGGATGGACGAGGCGCCGAGCAGATCGGTGATCACGGTGTGGGCTCCAGGCTCAGGGAATGAGGGGCACGATGTTGCGTGCCGCGACGGTGAAGGACAGGACTGTGGGCGGCAGCACTGTTTGAGGCAGAACGGTCGGGCCGTGCCGACCACAGAACCGTGGTGAGCGACGGTATACCCGCCGTCGCCGCGGGGAGAAGGGAGATGGGCGCGGCCAGTTCGAGCCCGGCGGCCGCACACCAGCCCCGCATGTCGGCCTCGGCGAAGCCGAGCCAACGGTGAGCGAAGTCGAGACGCATGTGTTCGTGCTGGTGCGGCGCGAAGTCCACGATGAGCAGTCGGCCGGCAGACGCCAAGGTGCGGGCCGCCTCGGCGATGGCGCCCGCCGGATCGTCGAGGAAGTGCAGCACATGATGGAGCACGGCGACGTCGACCGAGCCGCTGTCGACGCCAAGGTCGTACACGTCGCCATGGCGGACGGTGCAATGCGCGATGTCGTCGAGTCGACTCCGGGCGACGTTCAGCATGTGCGGACTCAGATCGACGCCGATCCCGAAGTCGATGCGGTCGGCCAGGAGTTCGAGGACTCGGCCCGGTGCCGGTGCCGATGTCCAGGAGGGTGCCGACCCGCTCGTCGCCCATCTCGCCGACGAGGGCCGCTTCGACCTCCTCGTCCGCGATGTGCAGCGCCCGGACCGCGTCCCAGTCATCGGCGATGCTCTCGAAGTAGGCGGCCGCCGCCTCGGCCCGGTCCGACCGAACCGAGGCCAGGCGTTCGAGATCGCGGCGCATGGCCGCCGTCGGCTCCTCGCCGTCGATCATCAGGTTCAAGACTGCGCCGAGCAACTGACGGCCGAGGCCGTCACGCGCCGGCCGGTAGAACACGTTCGTTCCCTGCGATTGACGGTCGAGCAGACCGGCATCGGTGAGCACCCGGAGATGGCGACTGACACGGGGTTGGCTCTGGCCCAGTACCCGGCACAACTCCCCCACCGTCAGCTCGCACTGGGACAGGACGTGGAGCGAGCGAAGGCGGGTGGGTTCAGCGACGGCGCGGAGCGCAGCGAGAAGATCCTCCATTGCATGACTGTATAAACATATCTTTATGAAATCAACCCTCTTCGGTCGATGGGAATGCGGTTCGCTCTCGGAAACCACCTCGACGTAGGGTCGGGAGCCGATATCCCGCAACCAGGAGCGCCCCATGAAGGCAGCAGTACTCAACGAACAACCCGGTGAACTCGTCATCGAGCATCTGACCATCGACAAGCCAGGGCCTGGCGAGGTCCTGATCCAGGTCGTCGGCGCCGGGCTCTGCCACAGCGACCTGCACTTCATGGAGGGCCTGTTCCGCACCAACCTCCCCATGGTCATGGGCCACGAGTCCGCCGGCATCGTCCAGGCCGTCGGCCCCGACGTTTCCTACGTCAAACCCGGAGACCACGTCGTCGCCTGCCTGTCGATCTTCTGCGGCCAGTGCCAGCAGTGCCTGAGCGGACACCCGTATCGCTGCTCGAACTCCAAGGCGACCTCACGGGCCAAGGACGCTCCGTCGCGCTTGACCCGGGCCGACGGCACCCCGGTCGATCAGATGGCTCGCCTCGGCGGGTTCGCCGAAGAAATGCTGGTCCACCAGAACGGCATCGTGAAGGTCATCGACGACATGCCCCTGGACAAGGCGTGTCTCATCGGATGTGGGGTCACCACCGGTTTCGGTGCCGCAGTGCGTACCGCGAAGGTCGAGGTCGGGTCGAGCGTGTGTGTCATCGGGGCCGGCGGCATCGGTCTGTCCGCCATCCAGGGGGCGCGCGTTGCCGGTGCGAACAAGATCATCGTCGTCGACTTGTCGGCCTCCAAGCTCGAGACCGCGCGGATCATGGGCGCCACGCACTTCGTGAACGCAGCCGAGGTCGAGGACGTCGTCGCCGCCGTGCGGGAACTCACCGGGGGCGGCGTCGACTATTCCTTCGAGGCCATCGGTCGGGCCCAGACCGTGCGCCAGGCCTTCGACATGCTCACCATCGGCGGTACGGCCACCGTCATCGGCATGGTGCCCTCGAAGGACGTCGTCGAACTGCGAGGCATCGACTTCCTCCAGGAGAAGAAGATCCAGGGCTCGATGATGGGCTCGAATCAGTTCCGCACCGACATCCCCCGCATGATCGACATGTACCTCAGCGGACGGCTCCTCCTCGACGAGATGGTCTCCAAGACCATCGCGCTCGAAGAGATCAACGAAGGCTACGAACTGATGAAGGCGGGCGAAGTCGCCCGCACCGTCATCACCTTCTAGCGGTTGGCGAGGGCTTCGGCGAGGGCGAGGACGCGCTTGGCCTGGGTGAAGTGCGGGACGTCCACCATCTGACCTTCGAACCGGAAGGCCATCTTGCCCTCGGCCTGCTGGACGGCGAGTTCGTCCAGCAGCGCTCGTGCCCGGGCCACATCTTCGGCACTCGGGGTGAAGACCTCGTTGATGACGTCGATCTGGCTCGGGTGAATGCTGATCTTGCCGGTGAAACCGATCCATGCACCATCGAGGCAGTCCTGGCGCAGCGCGTCGGGATCGGTGACGTCGACGAAGACCGTGTCGAGCGGCTGGACACCGGCCGCGGCGGCCGAAACCATGCACGCCGTACGCGCCTGCTCGAACAGGGGCAGATACTTGCCGTCCAAACCGCGATTGCGGCGGGCGCCCAGTGCGGCCGAGAGGTCTTCGGCGCCCCACGTGAGGGCATCGACCCGGGGGACGCACGGGATCTCGGCGATGTTCTGGAACCCGCGGGCGGTCTCGGTACCCAGGACGACAAGCTTCACGCTGCCGGGAACGTGTCCGTACTTCGCCTCGAGCTCGCTCACCACTCGGTCGACGAGACGCACATCGTCGGGACCATGCACCTTGGGCACGAGATAGGAGTCGGGCGGGTTGACCATGGTCGCTTCCATGTCGGCCCGGAACCACGGGGTATCGAGGGGGTTGATGCGAACCATCCGCTCCTTGGGGCCGAAGTCGACATCGGCAAGCCAACTCGACACGGTCGCCCGTGCGGAGTCCTTGTTCTCCGGCGTGACCGCGTCCTCGAGATCGAGGACCAGAGCGTCGGCCTCCGTGGCCAGAGCCTTGTCGAGCATCTTCTCGTTTGCGCCCGGGACGAAATGGGCGCAACGTCGAACCGTAGCCATCAGGCCTCTCCCCCGGTTGGCTGGGCGGCCCGGCTGCCGTGCCAAGGCCCACCGGGATCGCCCTCGGCCAGCGACGACCGTTTGATCATCATCCCCTTGCGGATGCAGGTGCAGATGAGCTCGCCTCGTTGGTTGTGGCCCTCGTGCCGGAAGGTGACGATGCCCCAGTCGGGACGGCTGCTCGACTCTCGCTTGTCGACGATGACCGTCGAGGAGAAGATGGTGTCGCCCAGGAAGACCGGATTGGGGAACTTGGTCTCGTCGAAGCCCAGGTTGCCGACCGTGGTACCAACGGTGGTGTCGCCAACCGACAGGCCGATGACCGTGGCCAGGGTGAACAGCGAGTTGACCAGAATCTGGCCGAACTGGGCCTTGCCGGCAAACACCGCGTCAAGGTGCAGCGATTGCGGGTTCATCGACAGTGTCGTGAACAGCAGGTTGTCGGCCTCGAACACCGTTCGCCCCGGTTGGTGCTCGTAGCGCTTTCCGATCTCGAACTCTTCGTAGTACATCCCAGTCATGCACGGTGTCTAGCAGCCGAGCCCCACCTGCCGACAGTCGACCCGATCGACCGTACGGCTCCCGGTTGACCCTGCTGGTTCCAACGCACAGGATGCAGCCATGAAACTCGGACTTTTCTCCTTCGTCGACACGATCGACACGCTCACGTCAATGGCAGCAACCGCGGCAAAGCAGGGTTTCGACTCGTTGTGGATTCCTCAGACGTTCGGTCTCGACACCCTCACCGCCATCGCGGTCGCCGGGCAGTCCGTGCCCGACATCACCTTCGCCACCGCAGTCGTACCCACGTACCCGCGGCACCCGCAGATGCTGGCGCAACAGGCCCTGACCGTGAACGCAGCGATCGGTGACCGACTCGTCCTCGGCATCGGGCCGTCCCACAAACCGGTCATCGAGGGCACGTGGAACATTTCGTTCGACAAGCCGGTGCGGCACATGCGCGAGTACCTGGAGATCCTCGGCCCGCTCCTCACCGACAAGAAGGTGAAGTTCGAGGGCGAGACATTGACCACGAAGGCCGAGATCCAGATCGACGCGCCGGCGCCCAAGCTGATGGTCTCCGCCCTCGGAGCCCAGCTGCTGAAGGTGACGGGCCGTCTCGCCGACGGCACGATTCTCTGGATGACGGGCCCCACCACCATCGCCGAGCATTCCGTGCCGACCATCACCGAAGCGGCAGCCGGCGCTGGACGTCCGGCTCCGGAGATCGTTGCCGGGTTCCCGATCTGTGTCACCGACGGAACGGCCGAGGCAACCGAGGAAGCCCGCCAACGAGCGGCCAAGTCGTTCGCCATCTACGGGCAGCTGCCCTCCTATCGTGCCATGCTCGACCATGAGGGCTACGACGGCCCCGCCGACCTGGCCATCATCGGCGGCGCAGCCGAGGTCGAGGACCGTGTCCGGGCGATGGAAGGCGTCGGGGTCACCACCTTCGCGGCCAGCGAGTTCGGCAGCCGCGGTCAGCGTGAGGCAACCAGGGAACTACTCGTCGGCATGCTGGGCTGAACCGGCACGGTCCTCGTTCGGGCGGTCCCAACTCGACGCTCGTTCGACCTTCGCAACCCGCAGTTCGTAGTGCGCGTACCACTGGGCGCGGCCTTGGTCCCGCGCGGCGGTGTGGAGCACGTTGCTCCGCCACGCCGCGATCGCAGCCTCGTCGGTCCAGTACGAAACCGTGATCCCCAGACCATCTGATCGAGCAGACTCGATTCCGAGGTACCCGGGCTGTTGTGCCGCCAATGCCTCCATGGCGACGGCCATGGCGCCGTAGCCCGAGGAGTCATCGGTCTGGGTCGTGGTGAAGATGACGGCGTAGTACGGCGGCTCCGGAGTGTGGGCACAGGACGTCTCGGCCTGCACGCCCGGAGCGGCCGCGCCGCGCGGGTTGGTGCTCACGTTGGCGCTAGTGCCCACCTTCGGCCATGCCTGCGACCTGCAAGGCCTTCAGCTTGGCCGAATCGATGTCGTAGTGGCGACGGGTCACGATGCGCTGGGCGTAGAGACCACCACCGGCCTGAATGTTCGTCACGAACTTCCACCCGCCGTAGGCGTCGGCCGTGAGGTCCCGGATGGCATGCATCAGCATCGATCGGTATTCGCCATCGACCGCCCGGCCCGTCGACATGTACTTGCGGGCCAAGTCGCCGACCTCGGCGTTCTCGAAGTCCGCAGGCGCAGGGGCGGTGAGTATCGCTCCGCCCGAGATGTCGTGGAGGTGGCGAACCATCTGGTTGTAGTTGGCGGCAGCGTGGAACTTCCCGGCGTTGACGAACAACTCGTTGGGGAACGCTGCGCCCTCGGGCCCGATGTTGCAGTTGGATATGGCGGCCTCGAGGGTGGAGCGGATGAGGGTGGCGTGGATGATCATCTCCGAGATCTTCTCCCGGATGTGCGAGATCCCGGCCGTGCCATTGGCCTCGGCCACCAGCTGGGCGAAACCGACGAGCTGGTCCGCCTCCTCGACGAAGGCTGACAACCCGCCAAGGCGTTCCCACAACCCGAGACTGTGGGCGAAGACCGCGGCGTAGCTGGTCTCGCCGTCCAGGAAGATCCGCTCGGTCGGCACGAAGACGTTGTCGAAGATGACGAAGCCCTCGGGGTAGTGGTAGTGGCTCGAGACGGGGAACGAGCGGGTGTCCTCGTGGCGGGGGGCGTAGGTGGTGTTGATGATCTTGACCCCTTCGGCATTGACCGGCACCACGCAGCCGATCGACCAGTCTTCCTCGCCCGCCTTCATCGCCTTGGTCGGAATGGTCAGCAGGTCATGGCCGTACGAGGCCCCAGTGATGTGGAGCTTCGCGCCGCGGATGACAACGCCGTCTCGCTGACGATCGACGACTCGGACGTAGGAATCGAGGTCGTCCTGCTTGGCCGGCGGTCGGCTTCGATCGCCCTTGGCGTCGGTGATGCACTGGGTGATACGAATGTCGCCGCGCTGCGCCTCTTCGATGTAGGCGCCCATCCGCTCGATGTACTCGGGCTTGACTTCCGCCATCCGCCCCATGGCCGTCTTGAGGGTCTGGATGGACGTCGAGGTGACGTGCGCCATCATGCCGGCGTCGTGCAACATCGGGATGAGTGCCCGCAGATCGTCGGCCGACTGCGGCACACCAAGGAGGGGACTCACCGCATCGGGCTCAGGCCGGTAGTACTTGTCGTAGGCCACTGCGGTGTAGTCGGCCGTCTGACCGAGCAGCGGATGACTGACCAGATCGTCGATCCGCTCACCCTCGAAGTATGTCTTGCGACCGTCCCTGAGCGATTCCTTGTACTGGTCTCCGGTGAGCATTGGTTCCCCTTGTTCGTGACCTGCTGTGCGCGTGCAAGCTTGGCCGCTTCGCCTGTCCGTCGCCAAGTCCTGTCTCGACTCGATCTCGTCGCGAACCGACCTCTCCGTTCGCTTACGTCGGCCTTACCGCCACCGCACGGTCGTTGACCTCGAATATCAGGTACATGAAAGTAGAAGCAGTATCACGCAACGACAGGATTCCCCCTGGATGGCTCCCGCCGAGGCCTTGTTCAAGCAACACGCCGACGAACTTCACCGCTACTTCGTCCGCCGAACCCGCGATGCCGACCTCGCTGCTGACCTCGCGTCGGAGACGTTCCTGCGAATCGTCCACTACGCCGATCGATTCGACCCTGAGCGCGGCTCGAGCGAACAGTGGCTCTACGGCATTGCCAAGAACCTGCTGCGGGATCACTGGCGACACCAACGGGTCGCGACCAACGCCCACCGTCGCCTCGAAAGCGAACGACCTCCCGACAACCACGACTCGACGCAGCCCTTCGACGCCGTCGAGGCCCGGACGATGCGACACTCGCTCATCGGAGCCCTCAACGACCTCAATCAGCCGTACCGATCGGCGGTCGCCCTCCGCGTCATCGACGGCGAGAGTTACGACACGATCGGCGAACACTTGGGCTGTACCCCGAGCACCGCCCGCGTCCGGGTCTTCCGAGGACTCCGCCGCCTCGACTCGGCACGCATTCGCTAACCCGCAGTCGTTCGCTCACGCAGCATCTGCCGCCCGGGGTGCCGGTCGGGAAGGCGGGCGTACCCGAACAGCTTTTCCCGCAGCGTGCCCGGGGAGTACTCGGACTGCATGAGCCCCCGCTGCTGCAGCACGGGCGCAACGCCGTCGATGAAGTCCACGAACGTGCCCGGCGTCGTGGAGTAGACCAGATTGAAGCCATCGGCCCCGTGGGCACCCAGGTCCTCGATGCGGTCGGCCAGCTGCTCGGGGGTCCCGGTCATGAACTGGCCGCTCATCTGGCGACGAGCCAGGTCGCCGAACGTCCACTGCTTGTCCGGCGCAGCTTCGGCGAAGGCTTTGAGGATGCCGGTCATGGAGTTGAAGTCGAAGTCGGCAATCGGTCGATCGGGATCGATCGAACCGAGATCTGCCCCGACCGAGCCGCTCATGTGCGCCAAGCCTCCTTCGATCGAGAGTTGCTCTCGGAGGTCGGCTTCCTTCGCTTTTGCCTCGGCCTCGGTTCCGCCGACGATGGGCGACAGCCCGACGAAGAACTTGATGTCGCCGGGCTGTCGCCCATACCGGGCGAGCCGACGGCTCGTGTCGGCCACGAGCTTCTCGAGCGAGCTTCGGTTCGCCGACACGAACACGCACTCGGCGTGGCGCGCCGCAAACTCCCGCCCGCGGTCCGACGAGCCGGCCTGGAAGAGCACCGGCGTGCGCTGTGGCGAGGGCTCGCTGAGATGCGGCCCGGGCACCGTGTAGTAGGGGCCGACGTGGTTGATCTCGTGGACCTTGGCCGGGTCGGCGTAGCAGCCCGGCTGCTTGATCACCGCGTCGTCCTCCCAGCTGTTTTCCCACAGTTTGTAGACCACTTCGAGATAGTCGTCGCCACGGTCGTAGCGATCGTCGTGCTCGGGGAGGTCTCCGAAACCGAGGTTCCGTGCGGCACTGGGCAGGTAGGAGGTCACGATGTTCCAGGCAAGTCTCCCTCGCGTCAGGTGATCGAGGGTGGAGACCTTCCGGGCGAAGTTGAAGGGATGCTCGGCCAGGATCGAACTGGTGAAGGCGAAGCCCAGGTGCTCGGTGACCGTCGCCATTGCGGGGATGAGCATCGCCGGGTCGTTCACCGGGATCTGCATCGCCTCACGGATCGAGGTCTCCGGGCCGCCGCGGTAGTTGTCGTAGACGCCGACGACATCGGCGAGGAAGAGGGCATCGAAACAACCGGCTTCGAGGATCTTGGCCAGATCCGTCCACGCTTCGAGCGACGTGTACTCGGTCTGTCTCGTGTCGGCCCGGCCCCAGAGTCCGTGCTGGATGTGGGAGACGCAGTTCATCGAGAAGGCGTTGAACAGCAGGCGCTTCGTTGGTCGCGAGGTGGAGGTCGATGCGGTCACAGTGGCCAGTCTTGTCGATCGCGGCGATGGTCACGCATCCGAACGCGAGTCCCGAGCAGCGCTGTCGTCGGACCAGACGTGACCGGCAAACTTCTGGCGCAGGGCCTTCTTGTCGATCTTCCCGGTGCCCGTCAACGGGATCTCGTCGACGCACACCACGTCGTTCGGCAGCCACCACCTCGGCACCGAACTCGCCATCTGCTCGAGGACCGCGCCTCGGTCCAGGGTGTCGTCGGCCACACAGAGCAGGAGTGGCCGTTCGCCCCAGCGATCGTGCGGCAGCCCGATGACGGCCGCTTGGACGACACCCTGACAGCCGACTGCAGCGTTCTCGAGGTCGATCGAGCTGATCCATTCGCCACCGCTCTTGATGACGTCCTTTGCCCGGTCGACGATGGTGATGTACCCCTCGTCGTCGATCGTTGCCACGTCGCCGGTACGCAGCCACCCGTCAGTGGTGTGGGTGGTGCTGGACCCGTCCTCGGGCCGACCCCCGAAGTAGCTGCCGGCGACCCACGGCCCGCGGGCGAGGAGTTCCCCGGGGACTCCGGCTCCCCGCTCGACCTCGTTGCCTTCGTCGTCGACGACCTTGATCTCGACGCCGAAGATCTCCCGGCCGGCCATCGCTTGACGGCGCCGCTGTTCGTCACGCGGCATCGTCTCGACCCGGTTGGTGAATCGACCCGAGGACCCCTGGGTCATCTCGGTCATCCCCCACACGTGGGCGACAAACGTGCCGTAGTCGTCTTCGAGTGCGTCCATCAGGGACCGGGGAGCGGCGGAACCCCCGACGGCGATCCTTCGAAGTGAGGGAACGTCCTCGCCGGTGCGCTGCAGATGCTGGACGGTCGAGAGCCAGATCGTGGGCACACCAGCAGAGAGGGTCACGCGCTCGGAGTTGATCCACTCGACCATCGCCGACGGGCTGAGGTCGGACCCGGGCAGGACGAGCTTGGCCCCGCTCATCGCGGACGCGAACGGGATGGCCCAGCCGTTGACGTGGAACATGGGCACCGCGAGCAGGATCGACTCGCCCGAGTTCACGTTGTGCCCGTCGGTGGTGCACGTGGCCCACGTCTGCAGGACGATGGCCCGGTGGCTCTGGAGCACTCCCTTCGGATTGCCCGTCGTTCCCGAGGTGTAACACAAGGTCGCCGCAGCCCATTCGTCGAGCAACGGCCATTGCTCCAACGGCTCAACCTCCTCGATGAAGGCTTCGTAGTCGGCGTCGAGTCGCACCCACCGGCGAACCGTGGGGCAATGAGGGGCGATCCGCTCGGCCAATTCGGCGAAGTCGGGGTCGACCAGGACCACCACGTCGGCTGCGTGATTGATGATGTAGGTGATCTGATCGTCGTGCAGGCGAGGGTTCACCGTATGGAGCACCGCCCCGATACCGGTGATGCCGTAGTAGGCCTCGAGGTGGCGATGATCGTTCCAGGCAATCGTCGCCACCCGGTCCCCTTCGGAAACACCCTCGCCTCGTAAGGCCGTGCCGAGCTTGCGGGCGCGGTCGCTCACCTGACCCCAGTTCGTGCGCACCAGGGTGCCGTCGGAGGTGCGAGCGACGACCTCGGTGGCGCGGTGATTGCGGCCGGCGTAGTCGATGAGCGACGAGATCAGCAGCTGCCGATCCATGTTCAGGCCGCGCAGCATCAGACGACACCAACGCCGGTCGGCACCACGAGTGGAACGCCTTGTGCATCGCGATCGTGGCCCTCCTGGTGGCGACCCTGCCGGAGCTGCTGGGCCGTCCATCCCAGGGCACCGTGACGCACGACGCCATACCGGACGATGGCCTCGTTGGCCATCGGCCTGGCCTCGTCGAAGTCGACCCAGATTCGGAGGAGAAGACGTTTGCGGTCCTCGTCCACCACCTCATCGTGGGCGGCGCGGCCGTGCAGCACGGTGTAGTTGTTGGCGAACTGGATGTCGCCCGGCTCGAACACCAGGTCCAGCCGATTCGCCTCGGCGATCTCGTCGAAGAGGTTGAACAACGCCCAGGTCGCATCGGGCAGGCGGTCGGCGGTGCGGAGGATGGCCTTGGCCATCCAGAAGCGGTTGTAGCGACACGAAACCTTCTGACGGCTGCTGCCGTCGGGCCCGGGGCCTCCGCCGGCGATGCTGAAGACCGGGACCCTGTAGCCCGAAGTGACTCGCTCGCCCGGCCCCTGCTCGTCCAGCCGGTCCCATTCGAAGCCCTCGAGGAGGGCGGGGAGATGCTCGGGGTGGTGCTGGACGAACTCGTTGTAGACCTGCGTCGAGCTGGCCAACCAACTGAGAGGTTCGTCGGGTGCCTGGCGCACGCAGAGCAAGGAAACCGCGTCGGTCAGATCGACATGGAGGCCCGACTTCTTGGGACTGCCGACGCCTCGCAAGCCTTGGTTGGGACGCAGCTTGCCGTCGGTCACGTAGTGGATCAGCGACGCGTCGCTGTTCTGGGTCATTCCGGTGCCGAGGTGGGAGCACATGCCCCAGTAGAGGCGTTCGAGTTCGGGCAGCTCGTAGCGGTCGACCGGGAGCCCTCGGGCCACCGCGAACCCGAGACCGTCGCGTAGCTCGTTGCCGATGGACCGCAGCATCGGGGCCAAGGTCGGCAGGTCGAAGTCGGCCCGCGAGATCTCGTCGATTGGGCGGTCGGCCACCTTGCCCAGCGCCTGGTCGAGTTCTTCGATGTGTCGGTCGGTGAGCCGGTACTCCCACGACCGGTCGACCTCCAGCTCCGATCCGCGCCAGGCGCTGCGGTCGGTCACCACCTGATGGGCCGGAGCCGGAGCCGGAGCCGGTGCGGGGGCGGGCGTGGTCGCGGCCGGCATCGTCGCTGTGGTCGTCGCTGCGAGGCGCACTTCTCCCCGATCTCCGTCGACGGTGATGATCATGCCGTCGGTGATGGAGCTCGTCCCGGTCTGCGTGCCGACCACCGCCGGCAACCCGAACTCTCGGGCGACGATGGCGCAGTGGCTCATGAGCCCGCCGGTGTCCGCAACCACTGCTCCGGCAACCGCGAAGAGCGGTACCCACGGGGGCAGCGTCATCTCACAGACGAGGATGTCGCCGTCGTCGAGTTTGGCGGCCTCGGCCAGGGTCCGAACCACACGGGCGACACCGGTGACGACCCCGGGCGACGCCGGCAGACCCGACACCAGCAGGTCGACGGACAGCGGTTGGGGCGGCCGGCGACCGGCCAGGCGCACCACGATGGCATCGACCAGCGGGTCCAGCGGACCGTCGGGGGGCGGGGGTGGCGTGCCCAGCGTTCGCGGCGCTTCGGAAGCTGCTGCCGCTTCGAAGCTGGCGCGCCGAGCCGCGATCATGGGTCGATGGTCGGCCCCGGAGCGGAGCGCGTCGATGATCTCGGCCCGGTTGAGGTGGAAGATGTCATCGGCCTGATCGAGCACTCCGTCACGAACCAGGGCCTCGGCCAGCTGCAGGACGAATCTCCTGACGTTGGCCACACCGCTCTGATCGATCCAGAACGCATGGTCTTCGGTGAGCGGGAGATTGTGGCGTCCCGCCTCGTAGAAATGATCGAACTGCGCGAGGACCTCGGGCTGATCTGCCAGCTTCGCTCTCGCTGCGGCCAGGAGCGCCTCCCGTCGCTCGACGGCTCGGGCAAAGGCCGCGGCCGGCGCCTGTTCATCGCTCAGGCGTAGATAGCTGCGGAGGGCATCGAGTGGAATCGTGGGGTCTTCTCGCCACGTGATGTCGGCGATGTCGTAGACCGCGTCGCTTCGCCAACCGTATTCGTCGAGGAAGGCCGAGAACGCCGTGGCGAAGCGAGCGACGTCGGCCGACGGATCGGGATGGGCGAGCTGGGCGAGTACTGCGCCGTTGTCGGCGTCGAACATCTGGTGGAGGTCGGGGGAGGCGAGGACCATGCGACTCAGCTTCCACAGCTCCTCGCTGGTGCGAACGGTTTGGGTCTCGAAGCCCTGAAGGGCCTGGTAACCCTCGGTCAGGTCATCGGGCTGGACCACGTTGTTGTAGAAGTCGACGAATCGGGCGCCGGCGACCACGCCGAAGTTGATCTTCCCGTGAATGGTCCACTGGTGGAGCATGTGTCGGCGCTGGGCTTCGAGTTCGTCGGCCAACTCGTCGTTGGAGAGCGTTCGATAGTCGGCAATGCGCCCGGCGCGCACCGACTCGATGAGCTGCGGTTTCCAGACCTGCTCCCACAACGGACCGACCTCGTCGAGCCGTTGGGGCAGCGTCGTGTAACGCTCGGCCCGACGAGCCAGCTCGTCGGGGTCGGTCGGCGGACGCATGGAGGAGAACAGGTAATGGTTGATCGGCCGCGTGCGCATGTCGAGCGGCGCGCCGTACTCCCGATGGGCATCGGTGAACCCGATCGCCATCGTGTCGGTGATGAGGTCGACGGCCAGAGGGGTGATCGGACGTGGAGCGTGTATGCGGTCCTGGGCCCAGAAGCCATCGACGTCGGTCGGCCAGGGTTCGAGGATCGAGTTGGTCGAAGAATCATCCATGAGGCGGACCCTAATCGGACCATCCGCTACGTTGCCTGCCATGACTCCTGGACTGCGTCATCTCGTCGACATCGTCACGCTCGCGCCGGGTGGCGAGCCCGACACCTTCACCGGCATGGCCTCCTCCGCCGATGGGGTCGACGCCACCTTCGGAGGACACTTCCTCGCCCAGGCCGTCGCGGCCGCGTGGGCCACCGTCGATGGCGATCGCCGTATCCACTCGGTGCACGCGTACTTCCTTCGCAGTGGGCGACCGAACCAGCCGTTCCACCTCGAAGTCGAACGAGTCCGAGACGGCCGCACCTTCTGCACCCGTCGGGTCCGGACCTCTCAGGGCGACGGCGTCCTGTTCGATCTGACGGCCTCGTTCGCCGTGCCCGAGGACGGCCCGCAGATGACCAGTCCCCCGCCGATCGACTTCCACGCACTCCCTGCTCCCGAGTCGTTGCCGACCTACGGCGAACTCATGCGCTCCCTCGATCCGTTGCCACTGCCCGCCGAATGGGCGTTGCGTGACTACGGCCTCGACATTCGGACGGTCGACGCCCCGTGGTGTCGCCCCACGGGAAGCTCGACCGCGGAGGGCGGCATTCGACTGTGGGTGCGGGCCGACAGCGAACTGCCCGACGATCCGATCCTCCACGCCTCGATCCTGGCGTACCAGAGCGACGAGTCCTTGGCCGACAACATCGCCATTCCCTGGGGGGTCACGTGGGGCAGCGAAGGCGTGGTCTTCGTGTCGCTCGATCACGCCATGTGGTTCCATCGTCCCGTCGACCTCAACCAGTGGCTCTTCATCGATCAGCATCCGGTCACCGTCGGCCACGGCCGAGGGCTCGCGACCGCAACGGTGTGGGACACCGCCGGTCGGCTGGTCTGCACGTTCACCCAGGAGGCGCTGTTACGCCTCGACGATCGCTATCACCAGGAGCCGGCCAATGGCTGAGGTCGCGGGGTTGGATCAAGCACAGCCGGAGGGCCCAGTGCGTTGCATGGTGATGCGAGGCGGCTCGTCGAAAGGTGCGTACTTCCTCGCCGAGGACCTGCCGGCCGACAGTGCTCGGCGGGACGACTTGTTGCTGCGGCTCCTCGGCTCGCCCGATCCACGGCAGATCGACGGGATCGGCGGGGCCCATCCGCTCACCAGCAAGGTGGCGGTGGTCTCACGCTCGGAGCGTCCCGGCGTCGATCTCGACTACTTGTTCCTCCAGGTGGGGGTGGACGAGGCACTGGTGTCCGATGGCCAGAACTGCGGCAACCTGCTCGCCGGTATCGGGCCCTTCGCCTTGGAGCGCGGCTTGTTGGCGGAACATGCCAGCGCGTCGGGCGAGGTCGAGATCGCCATCTTCATGACCAACACCGAATCGGTGGCGCTGGCCACGGTTCCGGTCGAGCACGGCCTACCGGTGTACGACGGCGGCACCGCGATCAGCGGAGTCCCCGGAACGGCGGCCCCGATCCGGTTGGATTTCACCGACGTGGCAGGCGGCAGTTGCGGCCGCCTGCTCCCGACAGGTCGCGACGTCGACGTCGTTGCCGGTGTTCGCTGCACGCTCATCGACAACGGCATGCCGGTCGTGGTGTTGCGGGCCGACGCCGTCGGTATCCATGGCGACGAATCGTGCGAGATGCTCGAAGCCAACGGTGATCTCCGAGCCAAGCTCGAGGAGATCCGCTTGGCCGCCGGACCCCTGATGAATCTCGGCAACGTCACCAAAGCCACCACCCCGAAGCTCACGATGGTCTCCGCCCCGACCCAGGGAGGAGACCTGAACACCCGCACCTTCATCCCGCACCGCTGTCACGACGCCATCGGTGTGCTCGGCGCGCTGAGCGTGGGAACCGCCGCGCTCCTACCGGGCTCACCCGCCTTCGAGCTGCTCGAGGAGCTCGGCATCACCCTGACTGCCGGCGAGGTGACCCTCGAGCACCCAACGGGAACCTTCACTGCCGCCATCACGGTCGACGGCCTCGATGACGATGGCCTGCCCAACGTCGAGCGGGCCGGGTTCATCCGCACCGCCCGCAAGCTGATGGACGGCATCGTTTTCCCCGACCCGCGTTTCCACGAACCGAAGCCCGCTCTTCTCCTGGAGTTTGAATCATGTCCGACGGACTTCCCACCATTCCCGCTCCGCACCCCTCGCCCCACGCTCCGGTCACCTTCACCCCCCCAGCGGGGGCCTGCGATGCCCATTGCCACGTCTTCGGTCCCGCAGCCCGATTCCCCTTCGCCGACGACCGGGCGTACACGCCACCCGATTCGGGGATCGAGGACTTCGAACGCTTGCAGGAGCGGCTCGGTCTCAGCCGAGCAGTCTTCGTCCAGGCCAGCTGCCACGGCACCGACAACTCGGCCATGGTCGACGCCATCATCCGCGGCAAGGGTCGCTACGCCGGCGTGGCCATGATCGACGACACGTTCTCCATGGCCCAGATCGAGGAGCTCCACGAGGTCGGGGTCCGCGGCACGCGCTTCAACTTCGTCGCCCATCTCGGTGGCGCGCCGGAGATGGACGAGTTCTGGCGCATCGTGCACCGGGTGGCGCCGCTCGGCTGGCACATCGTGCTGCACTTCGACGCCAAGGACCTCCCCGGCTACGCGTCGGTACTCGACGCCATGCCGTGCCCGTACATCATCGATCACATGGCCCGCGTGCCGACCAAGGCCGGCCTCGATCAGACCCCCTTCGTCGCGCTCCTCGAACTGATGCGTGACGAACGGGCCTGGGTCAAGATCTCGGGTGCCGAGCGACTCACCGCCGATGGGCCCCCGCCCTACGACGACGTCGTGCCCTACGCCCAAGCCCTCATCGCCGCCGCCCCCGACCGCGTCCTGTGGGGTACCGACTGGCCCCACCCCAACGTTCGCCACATGCCCGATGATGGCGATCTCCTGGACCTGCTGTCCGCCTTCGCCCCCGACGAACCCACCCGCCATCAGATCCTCGTCACCAACCCGACCCGCCTCTACCCCTTCTCCTGACTCCGCCCCACCCACCCCACCCCACCCCACCCCGGCGAATTTTGCAGTGTTTTCCACGTCTGACGTGGAAAACACTGCACAGAACGGAGGTGGGGCAGGGTCAGAGGGCGAGTTCAGGCCGCGAGGAAGCGCCGGCAGGTGTCGACGAGGCCCTCGGGGTCCTCGGCGTACATGGACCAGAGGATCTCCTGGATGTTCCACCCCTCGGCCTTGGCCCGGTTTCGCTTTCGGTTGTCCCGCTCGCGTTCGAGCCGACCGAAGTGGAACGCCAGGCCGTCGAGTTCCCAAGCCTTGCGCTTGCGTGGCCAGGCCAGATCAGTCTGCATGATGAAGGCACCGTCGCTGTTGACGATCCGGTATTCGAGCTCGGGTGGCTCGATGTCATGGTCAGTGAGCAGATTGCACACGATGCGACTGAAGTCCGACAGCGGAACGGTGCCGTTGTCGAGTCGTATCTCGAGCAAGCGTCGAAGCCGACCACATCCATCGCGCCCTTGGCGCGAGTGGCGGACAAGCGTTGTGTACAACGCCGGCCACGAGGTCAGGCCCTTTCTGATCGCAGACTCGGCCATGCGTTCGAGGGTCCGGAGGGTGACGACAGCGCCGCAGTCGATCAACGTGCGGTTGAGTCCCGTAACCGGAATGCCCCGGATCGAGGTGGCGTCGACTCGATCCCATTGCTTCGACCGATGAACGATGACCCGGTCCACGCGACGATTCGTCCTGATCGGTACCGAGATCTCCGGTTTTGCCCGCCCGATCGGCTCCAGACCCCAGAGGATCGACGCGCATCGATGTGACACGACTCCTCCGGTTCCCAAGCAGGCCCCGAGCAGCTCCGACTCCCACGTCCGCGGGACGGCCGCGTGGCGGAAGACGCCCGGCTGTTCCCTGAGCCACTCGCCTCGCTCCAACCGCAGGTCGATCTGTCGCGATGTGAGCTTCTCGGCCCTGGCCGCTGCCCTGGTGATCAGCCCGTACTGGGCGGCAAAAATGTGGTCGACCATCGCCGAACCCCCATTCTGTGAAGGGTTTTCCACGTGTGACGTGGAAAACCCTGCAAATTTCGGTGGGGGGAAGGGCGGTCGGGGAGAAAGAGGTGGGCGGGGTCGGTGGGCGGTCTAGAGAGTCTGCTCGAGGCGGGCCAGGGTTTGCATCGCGGGCAGGCATTGGCGGACCGAGGCGTTCGGCTCCCGGCCCTCACGGATGGCGGCGACGAACTCGCGGTCCTGGAGCTCGATGCCGTCTGTCGTTCCGGTGGGGTTGGAGACGTCTACCTTGGTGACATCGATGACCTCGCCGTTGCCGTCGACGAGGTCGTCGTAGCGGGCGATGTAGGTGCCGTTGTCGCAGATGTAGCGGAAGAAGGTACCGAGCGGACCGTCGTTGTTGAACGACAGCGACAGCGAGCACAGCGCCCCAGACGGCACGGTCATTGCGAGGCTCATGTCCATGGCGATGCCGAGCTTCGGGTGGATCGGGCCTTGGAGTGCGGTGACGCGGTCGGCGACCTGACCGGTCTGGTACTGGAACAGGTCGACCGTGTGGCAGGCGTGATGCCAGAGCAGGTGGTCGGCCCAGTTGCGGGGCTGGCCCAACGCGTTCTTGTTTTCGCGGCGGAAGAAGTAGGTCTCGACGACAAGGTGTTGGAGGGCCAGCTCGCCGGAGACGATGCGCTGGTGGACCCAGTGGTGCGAGGGATTGAAGCGTCGGGTGTGGCACACCATCGCCACCTTGTCCGACGACTCGGCCGCCGCTCGCCAACCGCTCAGAGTCGGCGAGGTTGTCGGCCATCGGGATCTCGACGAGTACATGCTTCCCGGAGTCGAGAACCTGGATGGCCTGAGCGGCGTGCAACGGGGTCGGTGTGGCGAGAATGACCGCGTCGACGTCCGGCTTGGCCAGCGCCTCACCCAGATCGAGGGTCCAATGGGGAATCCCCCGCTCTGCTGCTACGGCCGGCGTGTCCACCGATGAGCCACCGACCAGCGACACGACCTCGACGCCGTCGATGCGGGCAAGCCCATCCAGGTGCTTGCGACCAATGGCCCCTTCGCCGGCCACCACCAGTTTCAGCGATCCAGTCATGGGAGCAGACGGTAGCGGCGCCCAACCTTCAGAAGCATGCCCTCCGAGATGATGCGGTCAAAGACGATCGACCCACACGACGCCGAGATCGATGAGCTTCTGACGCAGACCGTACATGTCCAATCCCAGTTCGCCGGCCTCCAGGCGTTCCCGAGTCGCCGCTTCTTTGGCGAGGCGCCCCTCGCTCTGCTCGAGCGCCCATGCCGCCTCATCGCGGGCAACGATCACGACCCCGTCGTCGTCGCAGCAGACCACATCGCCGGGGTTCACGACCTGCTGCCCGAAGACGACCGGGACGTTGACCGAACCGGGCGTCGCCTTGACCGTGCCCTGGCAGGACACGTACTGCGACCAGACGTGGAAGCCCATCTCACGCAGGTCGCTGGTGTCGCGCACACCGGCGTCGATCACGAGCCCCCGCACGCCGCGGGCCATGAGCGATCCGGCAAGCAAGTCCCCGAACATGCCGTGGTTCGACGGAGCGGTGTTGGCCACGACGAGGATGTCGCCCGGCTGACACAACTCGACTGCGGCGTGAATCATCAGGTTGTCGCCCGGGTGACACAGGGCAGTGACCGCGGCGCCGGCGATTCGGGCGCCCTGCTGGATCGGCGTGATGTGCGGACCGAGGTATCCCCGGCGACCGATGGCCTCGTGAACGGTCGCCGTGCCGATCGGGGCCAGCCGGTCGACCAACTCGAGCGGTGTTCGTTCGATCTGTCGGACGACCACGTTGGTTGCGGGAGGCAGCGTCATGTTCACGCTCCGATCGTCGACGACGGCACAGCGAGCCGAGGGAACACACGGCGGATGTTGTCCTCGAAGATCTTCTGGCGGGTGCCGTCGTCGACGTCGGCGCCGAGGATGTACCGCTTGGTGTCGTCGTAGTTGAATCCGGTGTTGGGGTCGATGCCACGGACCGCGCCGACCATCTCGGAGGCGAACAAGATGTTCTCGGTTGGAACGACCTTGAGCAGCAGGTCGATGCCCGGTTGGTGGTAGACGCACGTGTCGAACCAGATGTGGTCGAGCAGATGATCGAAGTCCCAGCCCGTGTCGGCAGCCATGCCCACGAACCGACCCCAGTGGTACGGCACCGCTCCCCCGCCGTGGGGAATGATGAAGCGCAGATTGGGGAAGTCCTTCATGAAGCCCGAAGACAACGCTTGCATGAACGCCGTCGTGTCAGCTCCGAGATAGTGCGATCCGGTCGAATAGAAGTGAGGGTTGCATGCCGCGCTGACATGGATCATCGCCGGCACGTCGAGTTCGCAGAGCTTCTCCCACAGCGGCCACCAGTACTCCTCCCACAGTGGTGGACCCGTCCAGAAACCGCCGGTCGGGTCCGGGTTCACGTTGGCCCCGATGAAGCCCAGTTCGTTGACACAGCGCTCGAGTTCGATGACCGAGTTGTCGATCGAGGTGCCCGGCGATTGCGGCAGCTGCGCAACCGGCGCGAAGTTCTCGGGGTAGAGATCGCAGACACGTCGGATCATCTCGTTCTGATGCTGGCTCCAGAACTTCGACGTGTGCGCGTTGCCGACGTGGTGCTCCATCCAGCTGGCTCGGGGCGAGAAGATGGTGAGATCGGTTCCCCGATCGCGCTGCAGGCGCAGCTGATTGGCCTCGAGGCTGGCCCGGATCTCATCGTCGGAGACGATCATGGATCCCTTCTCCCCGACGAAGGTGGGATCGGCGGCAACGGCAGCGGTTTGCGCATCGCGCCAGTCGGCCACGCCTTGCGGTGTTGTCGTGTAGTGACCGTGACAGTCGATGATCATGCGTTGCTCCGTGCTGGCCGAACTGGCAGTGATGCCTGCAGTTTGGCAGACCGAGCGCGACCTACGGGTATCGTGCGCCGGTGGCCAAAGAGGATGAAATCGCGTACCTGTCGCGGCTGGGCGAGTCGGGACGAGTGCACGCCCTCAACAAGCCGTGGTCCGATGATCGACGGGGCCGCTACCTACAGGAGATCGGGGCGCTGTTGACGCTGCTGCCACGACCACCGGCGAAGGTCCTGGACCTTGGCGCGGGAAGCGGTTGGACGAGTTGCCTCCTGGCAAGCGCGGGGTATCGGGTGACGGCCACCGATATCGCTCCGGAGATGGTCGAGCTGCAACTGCTGAACGCAGAACGGTACGGAGTTGTCTTGGACGACATGGTCGTGTGCGACTTCGAGCACCTTCCGTTCGTCGCAGAGTTCGATGCCGTCGTCTTCTACGACTGCCTGCATCATTCCGACGACGAAGTCCTGGCGCTGCGAGGCGCGTACGCGTCTCTGAAGCCAGGCGGCGTGTGCATCACGCTCGAGCCGGGACGCGGACACCATGCAACCGCAGACTCGATCCACGCCAGGGACAACCTGGGCACGACCGAGCGCGACATGCCGCCCAGCCTCATCGTGGCCGGTGGCCGAGCGGCCGGGTTCGAGAGTCATGCGGTCTATGACCGACCGAACGACCCAACGCTGATCACCAGAACCACCCGGCCGACCCGGCAGGCGATCGTCGAGTTCACCAAACGTTGGCTCGTGAGGTCGACGCCACTCGCCATGACCCGCGGCCACTTCGTCGTCTTGCAGAAGTAGCGCCGCCGCCCCACCGCCCGGCATTCTGTGCACCAAAATCCACGTCACGCGTGGCAAACGGTGCAAATTTCGGGGAGGGGGCGGCGGTGGGCGATGGTGGGTGGCCATACTTTCGCAGTGCTTGCTCCATCGATCCACCGGACCCAGACCGTCATCGTCGGTGCCGGACCTGCCGGGATGCTCCTGTCCCACCTGCTCACTCGTTCCGGCATCGACAATCTGGTGGTCGAACGCCAGAGCAAAGCCCATGTGCTCGAGCGGATCCGGGCTGGAGTGCTCGAGTGGGGCACCGTCGAAACCCTCCGCCAGGCCGGGCTCGGCGCCCGGATGGACGCCGAGGGCATGGTGCACCAGAGCATCAACATCGCGTGGCGGGGCGAACGACTGCTCAGCATCGACACCCGGGAACGTGTAGGCCGGGTCATGATGGCCTATGGCCAGACTCGAATCCAGGAAGACCTTTTCGATGCGGCCGAGGCGCTGGGCACTCCGGTCTTCTTCGAAGCCGACGACGTCGTCCTCGACGGTCTCACGACCGACCGACCATCGGTGAGTTTTCGTTCTCCCGACGGCTCGGTCAGTCGCATCGACTGCGACTTCGTTGCCGGTTGCGACGGGTTTCACGGCGTCAGCCGCCAGGCCATCCCCGAGACCGTGCGGACCGAGTACGAGAAGGTCTATCCCTTCGGCTGGCTCGGCATCATGTCCGAGACCCCACCGCTGCCGGTGTTGCTCTACGCCAACCACGAGCGTGGCTTCGCGTTGTGCTCCATGCGCAACCCGATGCTCAGTCGCTACTACGTCCAGTGCCCCATCGACGATCGGGTCGAAGACTGGAGCGACGATCGGTTCTGGAGCGAGCTCGGCAGCCGGCTACCGCCGGAGCAGGCGAGCCAACTGATTACCGGACCGTCGATCGAGAAGTCCATCGCCCCGCTGCGGAGCTTCGTGAGCGAACCGATGAGCTACGGCCGGCTGTTCCTCGCCGGTGACGCCGCACACATCGTTCCCCCCACCGGTGCCAAAGGCCTCAACCTCGCGGTCTCCGACGTCCGCTACCTCTCGCAGGCGCTCACCGCCCACTACGCAGGCGACGACTCGGGCCTGACCGGATACAGCGACAAGGCATTGCGCCGGGTCTGGGGTGCCGTGCGGTTCTCGTGGTGGCTCACCAGCCTCCTCCACCGGTTCCCCGACCAGACGCCGTTCGATCAACGAGCCCAAGAGCAGGAATTGGCGTACCTTTCGGGTTCGGTCCACGCCCAAACCGCCCTCGCCGAGCAGTACGTCGGCCTTCCGTTCGAAAGCTGAGTTCGTCATGGACAACCCCACCAGCGATCACCTGGGCCGAGCCCCTCGGGACTACGACGACATCCCCGGTACCTATGTGTTCGACGGCGAGCACAGCCGAAAGGGCTACGCCCTCAACATGTTCTGCATGTCCCTCAACCAGGCCGCCAACCGTGAGGCGTTCCGGACCGACCCCCAGGCGTATCTCGACCGGTACACGTTGACCCCGGAGCAGCGTGAGGCCGTGAACAACCGGGACTGGCTTCGCATGCTCCAACTGGGTGGCAACATCTACTACACGTTCAAGTTGGCCATCGTCGATGGCCTCTCGATGCAGGACGTCGGCGCCCTGATGTCAGGAGTCACCACGCCCGAGTTCAGCAAGATGATGGTCGACGGCGGTCGGAGCATCGACGGCAATCGGTCCAAGAGCGAGTGGCATTCCAAGAGCGAACAGGAGACGAGCCGTGGCTGAGGTCATCGCCGGAACCGCCATGTCCCACGTCCCCGCCGTCGGCGCGGCCATGGACAACGCCAAGACGGCCGAGCCTTACTGGGCACCGTACTTCGAGAAGGTGGAAGGCCTGCGGGCCTGGATGGCAGACGCCAAGCCCGACGTGTGCATCGTCATCTACAACGACCACGCCTCGGCCTTCTCGCTGCAGCTCATCCCCACCTTCGCCCTGGGCGTTGCGGGGGAATTTCCACCGGCCGACGAAGGCTTCGGGCCGCGGAAGGTTCCGGTCGTGCCGGGGCACCCCCAGCTGGCGTGGCACTTGGCCGAGTCCCTCATCCTCGATGAGTTCGACATCACCATCGTCAACGAGATGCCGGTCGATCATGGCTGCACGGTGCCCTTGTCGCTGGCGTTCGGATTGGTCGACGAGTGGCCGTGCAAAGTGATTCCTCTCTGCGTCAACGTGATTCAGTACCCCGCTCCCACCGGTAACCGCTGCTACCAGCTTGGCAAGGCCATCCGTCGAGCGGTCGAGTCCTTCGGAGGCGATGAGCGGGTCGTGGTGTTCGGAACCGGCGGCATGTCGCACCAACTCCAGGGCGAGCGGGCCGGGCTCACCAACGTCGAGTTCGACCTGGCCTTCATGGATGCGTTGGTGCACGACCCCGAGACTCAAGCGCAGGTCCCACACACGACCTACCTTCGCGAGGCCGGCTCCGAAGGGATCGAACTGGTCATGTGGCTCGCCATGCGCGGGGCGCTCTCGCCCATCGTCCACGAGGCCTACCGGGCGCACCACGTCCCGACCAGCAACACGAGCAACGGCATCATGGTGCTGGAGTGCGTACCAGACGCCGACTGATGGAATCGGCGTTCTTCGCAACGAGTGGGCCCCTCCTCTGCTTGAACTTCCGGCTCCAGACTTCGCGTGCCCCGAACCTCCGGCCCCAGGCGTCGGAAGCCGACGCTCCCAGCCGGAGGTTCGGACTTGGGCGTGAGAGACTGCCGACTCGGTCAGTTGATTGCTCGTAGGCGGACACCGCGGATTGGTTCGAAGTGTTTGCGATTGCGGGTCACAACGCTGAGGCCGTGCTCGAGGGCCGTGGCTGCGATCAAGGCGTCCGGTAGCCGGACGTCGAACTCGCGCACGATTCGCCCGGCGCGCTCGGCGACGGCCCGGTCGACACCGATCTCACGAAACGGGGCGAGCAATTGCGTCGCCAAGTCAGTGGCGGTGCTGCCGGCGAACAGTTCGGCCCTGGTCACAACGGAGTAGTGGAGTCGGTGGCGCTTGGCCTTCAACTCGTGAGCGCCACGGAGGTGGTCGATGAAAATGTCGGTGTCGACGAGAAGGTCAGTCACGTCGCCAGCCGTCGCGCGAGGGTACCGAGGCGTCGGGGGCTGCTCCAAAGGTGCTTGCGAGCGCAGTTTCGGGATCAGGTTCGTCATCGAGATAGTCATCGACTGCGTGACGGACGACCTGGGCCATCGTCCACCCTTTCGCTGCAGCGACTCGGTCGATTCGCCTGCGCTGCTCGTCAGTGAGGTAGATCTGCGTACGGGTCGATGACATACATCTATGTTATACACCATTCAGGGCGAACGCCGAACAGACATCAGCAACGGCATCATGGTGCTGGAGTGCGTACCAGACGCCGACTGATGGCATCGGCGTTCTTCGCAGCGAGTGGGCCGATCACCGCCGTCAGCAACACGTAGGCCGCGACGAGCGTGCCGAGACGGGGCCCCTCAGCGAGGGCGACGCCGAGCGAGGCGATGACGATGGAGAACTCGCCCCGAGCAACCAGGGCCGCTCCGGCGCGGATGCGGCCAGGCGCCTCGACACCGATTCGTCCGGCCGCGATCCAGCCCGAGCCGAGCTTGGTGAAGACGGTCACGACGGCGAGCAGGACTGCGGGGACCGCAACGGCCGGCAATTCGGACGGAGCGATCTGGAACGAGAAGAACAGGAAGAAGATGCCGGCGAACAGGTCTCGGAGCGGCTCCATCAGTCCGCTTGCTCGCTCCTGGGCCGCACCCGACAACGCCAGACCGACGAGGAAGGCGCCGATGGCCGCCGATATCTGCAGGCGCTGCGCCAACCCGGCCACGAGAAGGGTGAGACCGAAGACCGAAAGCAGCAGCGCCTCGTCGCCCCCGCCGGCGAGATGTCGGCTCACGTGGCCACCCCAACGCACCGCGACCCACAGGACCCCGGCCACGGCGGCGAGGGCGATGGCGACGGTCTGAGCGGTCTGCGACGCGTCTTTCCCCGCAATGAGCGCGGCAACCACCGGGAGGTACACCGCCATGGCCAGGTCTTCGATGACGAGGATGTTCAGTACGGCGGGGGTTTCTCTGTTCCCGAGTCGGCCGAGATGGAGCAGTGAACCGATGACCGAGAGATCCAGCACGATCCCGGCGACGAAGCCCGGCGCGAAGTTCAGCACGGCGTCGGCGACTCCGAGCCCCAGTCCGGCGAGAAGGTAGAACGGCACGGCAGACAGTCCGAGCCGTTCGCCCAGTCGGGCGAGGAGCGACAGCACGAGCGCCAGCAGGCCGATCTCGATGAAGGCCACGGCCACATCGCCGCTGACTGCCGCCAGAAGCCGGCTGGTGTGCATCATCGGGGCAAGAGGGGTCGAGGCGGCATGGTCGATTGATCATCGTGCAGACGCCGCGCCAACCAAAGGCACCGATCGGAGAGGGTACGGTGTGAGCATGACCGTGAGCAGCCACCCCGACGTGCCCATCCTCACGTTCCTCGGCGCAGCCGGGACGGTCACCGGGAGCCGTTTCCTCGTCGAGACCAGCCGAGCGCGGGTACTCATCGATGCGGGTCTGTTTCAGGGATTGAAGGAACTTCGTCTGCGGAACTGGGACGCCTTCCCCGTCAAACCCTCGAGCATCGACGCCATCGTCGTCACCCACGCCCACGTCGACCACGTCGGCTATCTGCCGGTGATCGCGCGTGACGGATTCCACGGCTCGGTGCATTGCACCACGGGCACCTCCGAGCTGGCCCGAATCGTGTTGCCCGACTCGGGCCACCTACAAGAGGAGGAGGCCGCATACGCCAACCGCAAGGGCTTCTCCAAACACCAGCCGGCCAAGCCCCTCTACACCGAGGAAGACGCTCGCGAATGTCTCCGTCTCTTCGTCGAGCACGACTTCTTCTCCGAGTTCGAGGCCGCGCCGGGCGTCTTCGTGACCCTGAAACCGGCAGGTCACATTCTCGGATCGGCCACCGTGACCTTGCGCCTCGCCGATCATCAGGACCGCACGATCGTGTTCAGTGGAGACCTCGGCAGGCCGCAGCACCCGATTCTCCAGCCACCGGCGGCAATCGGCGATGCCGATGTGGTGGTGCTCGAATCCACCTACGGCGATCGCACACACGACGACGTCGGAGCGCTCGACCGCTTCGCCGAGGCCATCGTTCGCACGGCCGCCCGAGGAGGCACCGTGCTGATTCCGGCGTTCGCCGTCGATCGGACCGAGGTGATCCTCTTTCGCTTGCGGGAGCTCTTGGCGGCCGACGCCATTCCCGACCTGCCGATCTTCGTCGATTCGCCGATGGCGCTTGCTGCGCTGGCCGTCTACCGCGATGCCATCGCCCGGAACGAGGCCGAGATCGATCCCGGCCTCTCCAACCAACGCGATGTGTTCAACGCCGGGCGCGTGACCGAGGTCCGCGACGTCCGAGACTCCAAGGGGCTCGCCGGCGTTCGGGGTCCTTGCATCATTGTGTCCGCCTCGGGGATGGCGACCGGCGGACGGGTGATCCATCATCTCGACCGGCTGCTCCCCAACCCGCGGAACACCGTTGTGTTGGCGGGGTTCCAGGCCCCCGGCACCCGCGGTCGCCAGTTGGCGGACGGTGCCGGCGAGGTGAAGATGCTCGGCCGCTATGTTCCCGTCCGCGCCGAGGTCGTCGACCTGGGCGCCTTCTCGGTGCACGCCGACCAAGCCGAACTCGTCAATTGGCTGGCGACGGCGTCCGAGCCTCCCGAGGTCGTCTATCTCGTGCACGGCGAGCCGGACGCCGCCGCCGCGCTCAAGGCCGAGATCGACCGAGCCCGACAGTCCATGGCGGTCGTCGCCCATCATCGAGAACGCGTCCGCCTGGACGCGGGCAATCAGAGCAATCAGAGCAATCAGAAGCAATCGGAGCAACCATGAGTGACCACCCCGTTCTTGTCTTTGGTGACGATGCGTCCGACGCAGCCGACGTAGCCTGGCTCTGGATCAACAGCCACCACTGGACCGGCTGGAACCTCGATGTGCTCACTGCACATCGACCAGAGCAGTTCAAGGTCCGGCCCGCCGAAGAGAGCCAGTCTCACGAGTGGCATCCCGAGCACCCGCGAATTCCCTTCGCCGAGTCCGGTTTCCTCGTGACCCGCCAGATGCTGGCCGAGACGGACCCCCGATTCGCGTTGTCGGTCGACGCCGACCTGGTCGTCATCGGTGCTCGCGGTCGCGGACTGTTGAAGAAGCTGCACCTCGGCAGCACGGCCGAGTATCTGATGCAACGTCCAACCGCGCCACTCGCCATTGTCCGCGAGGGGCACCCGGTGCGGTCCATCGTGCTGTGCGCCGACGGCTCGCCCCATGCGGAGTTCGTCACTGCGACCCTTGCCGGCTTCCCCTGGATCAGCGGCGTCGAGGTCTCCGTGCTCGCGGTCCAAGACGACCGGGTCGATGCACAGACGGCGGTCGACGCAGCAGCGCGCACGCTGGTCGCCGCGGGAGCACTGGCCACGACGGCGGTCGTCGACGGCTTGCCGACGCCGACCATCCTCGACCACATCGACGAGCAAGAACCGGATCTGGTCGCCCTCGGCACCCAGGGCCTGACGGGCCTGTCGCTCTTCCGGCTCGGCTCGACGGCATCCGCCATCACCCGGGCCGTCGAATGCTCGGTCCTCTTGGCCTGCGCACCCGTCCCCGACTGAGCATCGCCAACCCGATCGGACTAGTGATGGGCGGCGTCGGGGTAGGAACAGTGCACCGAGACCAGCGCCTGGCGACCTGAAGCGGTGATCTCGAGGGCTCGCTCCAGCGCGGGGCGAAGCTCCTCGGGCTCGGCGACGTGCGTTCCATGGCCGCCGTAGGCCTCGACCAACTTGGGATAGTCGGGAGCGGGCTCGAGCGAGCTGAGCGGCATGTGCTCGGACGAGCGCGCCATGCCCTCGGGGTACACCGCGATGGTCGAGCGCCGCACGGCGTTCCACACCCGGTTGTCGGCGACGACGGTGAGCAGCCCGAGACCCGAGGGATGCCGCGGCGTGATGGCAGGCGGCCGGGTTGGCGAAGACGTAGGAGCCGTCGCCCGTGCACGCAACGACGGTCTTGTCGGGACGGGCCAGCTTCATGCCGAGCGCTGCGGGCACTCCCCAACCCAGGCCGGCGGAGATGGTCGGCCCGTAGAAGCTGTCCCAGTTCGTGAGCTCGAGCACGCCGGTCGACAGGCCGAGCTCGTTGACGATCGTTGCGTCCTGGCCGACGACATCGTTGAGTACCCGGGTCATGTACTCGGGCGTCATGGGCACACCACCGGGATCGTCGCCTGCTGCCCGCTCACGTTGACGCCGTTCGGCGAGTTGGGGCACCAGCGTTCGACGACGATCGGCAACGGCCGCACTGTCGGCGTAGCCGAGCTGGTCGAGCGCGGCCGAGAGTGCGTCGAGGGCAGGAGCGACCGAGGAGGTCAGTGAGATGACCGACGGGAACGTCCGCACGGGAACGTCGGCGAACGTCGGATCGGGTCCGATCTCGATCACCTTGGCTCCGGGCGTCAAGGGCATTGCGCCCGGCATCCACGGGACCATGGTGTTGAGCACGACGACGATGTCGGCCGACGCCAGCTCCTCCTTGGGCACTTCGCCGGCATAGAACGGATGGTTGGTCGCGATGGCGCAGCTGGTGCGCCAGAACTGGACGACCGGCACCGCGAAGCGTTCGGCGAATGACCCCAGTCGGTCGAAGATCGCCTGGTCACCACCGGAGATGATCACCAAGGGATGTCTTGCCGCAGCGACGAGGTTGGCCACGTGGTGGATCGCGCTGGGATCGGGGTGAGGTGACGCCGCAGCATTGGCGTGAGGCTCCCCGATCTCGAAGCCTTCCGGCAGCCGTTCAGCCAGGATCTCCCGGGGCAGGCTGAGGTAGGTCGGGCCTTTCGGTTCCGACATCGAGATCGACAACGACCGATCGACCAGCGCGACGATCTGCTCGGCGGCACGGATCTCGTGATCCCACTTGACGAACTCCCGAGCCAGACCGCCCTGGTCGAACATCTCCTGGCCCCAATGGATGGGAGCGTTGCGCGAACCGCGCCGACCGAACTCGGTGAGGGGTGTCCGACCCGATGCGAACAGGACGGGTACCTGCCCACGAGACGCATTGATGAGACCCATGAGCGAGTTGGCCAAACCCACGTTGACGTGGACCATCGCCGCTTGCGGGCGACCGGTGGCGAGGAAGTAACCGTGGGCCATGCCAACGGTGAGCGTCTCGTGGATGATCTCGACCGCTTTGGGCATGTCGACACCATCGGCCTCGGCTCGAGCGAGACCTTCGATGATCGGGGCGAAGTCGGTGCCGGCGTTGCCGAAGAGATAATCGACGCCCCTTGCCTTCAGCGTCATGAGATATGCCTCGGCCACCGTCTGCGGGTTCGACGATCGAGCGGGCTTCGACACGGGGCTCACAGCGGCATTCACCGATGAATCCTGCCACTGTTCCGCCTCGTTTCGCACGGATCGGCCCGCTGTGGCTACTCTCACCCGACCAACCAAAACAGCACAACTGAATACAGCGCCCCTCGCGGGGTTGGGTGCAAGTCCCGACCGGCGGTGAGAGCCCGCGAACCCTCGATCTGAGCAGCCAACCGCTGATCGGACGAGGGCCGAATCGGTGGAATTCCGATGCCGACGGTGAAAGTCCGGATGAGAGCGATGGGGGCGGATGACTGGCCGACCGTCGTACGCGTTCGCCGCCAGGCGTGCGCTCCACACCACGGAGCGCACCCTTTGACCAGATCATTTCCCACCTCCCTTTCACGGCGAACACCGCCCGACCACACGTCCTCTCCCGATGGTGCTGGTTCGGCGCTGCAACGCTCGCCCGAAATTCGGGTCAGCGACCTGCACCTCGTCTACGGCGGGCGACACCAAGCGGCCCGCCCGGCGTTGGCCGGCGTCGACCTCGTCATACCCGGGGGCCAGTTCGTTTCGATCATCGGGGCGTCCGGCTGTGGGAAGTCGACACTGCTGCGCCTCCTTGGCGGACTCGAGCGTCCTACCGTGGGCACCGTGCGCATCGCCGGCCACGAACCGCATGCGATCCGAGCCGCCGGAGCGATCGGCTTCGTCCCGCAGAGTCCCGCCCTCCTGCCGTGGCGAACCGTTGCCGACAACGTGGCGCTCCTCGAGCAGATCGGACCGTGGGGCACCCAACGCCTCGACCACAACGGCCTCGACCGGTGGCTCGACCGGGTCGAACTCTCGGCCGAGCGCAGCCTGCTCCCCCACCAGCTGTCGGGTGGTATGCAACAGCGAGTTGCGCTGGCCCGCGCCTTCGCCATCGAGCCGTCGCTCCTCCTGATGGACGAGCCCTTCAGCGCGCTCGACGAGTTGACCCGTAGCCACATGCAGGAACTGGTGGCCGGCTTGTGCGCGGAGACACACGCGACGGTCGTCTTCGTGACTCACAGCATCGACGAAGCCATCAAGCTCTCGGACCGGGTCATCGTGATGGGTGGCGCTCCCGGGCGCATCAGGGCCGACCTTCCCATCGACCTGGCCAGGCCGCGTCCCGTTGGCGTGGAGGACACAACCGAGTTCCGCTCCTACGCAGCGACGGTCCGCGGTCACCTGGTGCACACCGGAGCGTCGGCATCGTGATCACCCCATCGCACACCGGTCGCCGACTCGGCGTGGTTGCCCCCATCGGGGCCATCGCGTTTCTCCTTGCCATCTGGGAGTTCGCCACCCGCGCGTTCGACATCCGGGCAATCGCCCTGCCCCGACCCGGACGGGTCTTCTCGGCCATTCTCGAGCACCCCGCCTTCTTCGCCAGACACACTTGGGTGACGCTGACCGAAGCTGGTCTCGGGCTCGTGATCGGATTCGTCGCCGCCGGACTTGTCGCCAGCGTGATGGCGCACAGCGAGGTGGTCGAACGCCTCTCGTGGCCCGCCATCATCGTGCTGCAGTCGACACCCATCGTGGTTGTCGCCCCCATTCTGCTCATGTGGTTCGGCTTCGGTGTCCTGCCGAAGGCCATCATCGTGGCCCTGTTCGTCTTCGTACCGTTCGTCACCAACATCCTCACCGGGCTCCGGTCGGTCAGCCCCGACCTCCTCAACGTGGCCGCGTCCGTCGACGCCTCGACCTTCCAGGTCTACCGTCGGCTTCGCATACCCTTTGCTCTGCCCGATGTCTTCGCCGCAGCCCGGATCTGCGTGTCGCTCTCGCTGGTCGGCGCCGTCATCAGCGAGTTCTACGGCGGATCGACCGCCGGCCTTGGCTATGAGTTCCGACGCGCCCTCAGCCGCATCGACCCCGACATCGCGTGGGGTTGCATCGTCATCCTCGCCAGCTTCGGCATCGTCGGCACCTTCGTCGTACTGAGTTTCGAGCGGCGAATCCTTCACTGGCATCCATCACACCGAGGAGCAAATTGATGAACCACCAACGAGCCGGCGCCGCCGGTACGAGGGTCTTCCTGGGCGCAGTCGTGTTGGCATCGCTCGCCGCATCATGCGGCGGGTCGGGATCCGACGAGGCGGCGCCGGCCGACCCTTGCGAGCGCAACTCGGCGGTCGGCACCATCACCCTGGTCACCGGCTTCGACTTCGCGGCCTCACCCGGAATTCTCGACCCCATCGTCGCCGAGGCCGAGGGCTACTTCGACGAGCTCTGCCTCGACGTCGAGATCCAGCCCGCGTTCGCGCCCCAGAACCACACGCTGGTGGCGAGCGGTGAGGCGCAGTTCGCAAACGCCGGATCCTTCGGCGAGGTCGTGAAGGCCAACGTCGACGGAGAAGCCGGGCTGGTGGTGCTGGCCCATTACGGCAAGACCGCCATCGAGGCGCTCGTCGTGCCCGAGGACAGCGACATCCGAACCCTGGAGGATCTGCCTGGCCACGTCGTGGGCATCAAGGGGGACCTACCGTTCTCGCTGCAGACCATGATCGGCCAGGCCGGCGTCGACCGGACGAGCTTCGAAGAGCTCCTCCTCGACACCTTCGACCCGGTCGCCGGGTTCGAGCTGGGCATCGACGCGCTGCCGGTCTACAAGAGCAACGAGCCCTTCCAGCTCGATGCTGCCGGCTTCGGCTACCGGATGTTCGATCCCCTGGAGGAGGACGTGCCGTCGTCGTTCGGGCTGTTGGTCGTCGGCGAGGACTTCCTCGCCGAGCACCCCGAGGTCGCCAGCGACTTCCTACGGGCCTGCCTGAAGGCGATGGCCTTCTCGGTCGAGAACCCCGACGCCGCGGTCCAGCACGCACTCGACCGCATCGCCACCAACGAAGGTTCCTTCCTCGCCGACTACACCGAGAAACCTCGGTGGGAGGTCGAGGGTGCCTTGGTTGCCGACCTGACCCCCGAGGGGCAAGGCATCGGCCAGATCGACCGGGACAAGTTCCAGGCCGAGATCGAGGCCCTGACCGACGTCGGCGTCTTCCCCGATCTCCCCGACTGGGAGACCATGATCGCCTCCGACGTCGCCGACGACCTCTACGACGGCGGCACCGAGGTTGCCTGGGAGCCCTACCGCTGACCGACGAGGCTCACCGGCGTAGCCGGCTGGCTCGCCGGTGCCGGCTTGACCGCGCCCATCACGATGACCGCAGCGACGAGGTCGGCCCCGGCGAGCAGCAGGAAGGGCAACCGATAGCCGTACTCGTCGACCAGGCGGCCCATGCCGATGAGGCCGATCCCGCTGCCGATCTGACCGGCGAGGGCCACCATGCCGTAGACCGTTCCGAAGCTCATCAGACCGTAGAGTTCGCCGACGAGCAACGACTGCGCCATGTAGATGTTGCCGATCGTGAAGCCGAAGACCAGTGCCACGACGTAGATCATCAAGGTCGAGTTGACCGCAAGGTACGAGACGATGGCGCCGGCCTGCAGGACGAACAGGACGAGCGCCATCAACCGCTTGTCGATCCGGTCGGCGAACATCGACACGACGATTCGAGCGAGGATCGAGCCGATGGTGGTGGTGGTGACCGCCAGGGCGGCCGCGCCCTTGGTGCCCAACTTGTCGTCCTCGGCGAGGAAGGTCAGCTGATAGATGAGCACGCCTGTCTGGGCCGACAGACACAGGAAGAACGCCACGGTGATGGCCCAGAACGACGGGCTCCGCATCGTCTCGGCCCGACTCCAGATCCGGTACTGCGAGGCGGCATCCACCCTGCTGCCCGCCGGCGGTTCCTCGCCACCGTCGGGCTCGAGCCCGAGGGAAGACGGCGACTCGGCAACGACCAGCAGGAGCACCGGCATCGCCACGACGAAGACGAGCGCGCCGAGCACAGGCGCCGCCAATCGGAGACCGCCCTGTTCGATCAGCAGGGCGCCGATGGGCACCAGCGTTGCGCCGCCGAGCGATACCCCGGTCGAGGACACCATCATCGCCTTGGCCCGTTTGTGGATGAACCAACGAGACATGAGGGTCGAGACCGGTACGACCGCGCCCATGCCGTAGGCCACGGCCAGGAGCGCATACGCCAGGTAGAGGTGCCAGATCTCGGTGACGAAACCGACAGCGGCCGCCCCGATCGCGGTGAGCGTGATGCCGGCGCCGAGGAAGACCTTGGGCCCATACCGGTCGATCCAGGGACCGGCCGCAAAGGAGGCGACGCCCGAGAGGAGGAAGAAGGTTCCGGTCGCTCCCGAGACGACGGCGTTCGACCAGTTGTGTTCTTCTCGAAGCGGGCGAAGGAACAGCGAGAGTCCGTAATAGCTGACACCCACGGTGACATACATCATCACCGTGCAGGCGATCGCCACGTACCACCCGTAGAAGCGGCGGCCGTTGGTGTTACGAGCGAGCAGCGGCCCGCCGACGGGCCTGGGCGCGCCGCCGATGCGGGAAAGCGAGGTCAGCGACCTCATAGGCTCTGCACGGCCTCGAGGTAGGGAGTGAGGCGGTCGAGGTTGGCCTCGAGATGCTTGGTCCCCTGCCGGAGGAACGGAACGAGCAGCTCGGTGACCCCGACCTCCGCAAACTCGTCGATCACGCGGGGGTCGAATTCGTCGGCGGTTGCGCCCATCACCACCTTGAAATCGGTTCGGTCTCGCCCCTCGGCCGCGAGGTGGGTATCGAGTTCGGCCAGCACGGCTGCGGTGCCCGCAGGATCGAGGTTGATGCCGTACCAGCCGGTGCCATACTTCGCGGCCCGCTTCAACGCCGCTCTGGAATGGCCGCCGATGGTGACGGGAACCATCGGCTTCTGGATGGGCTTGGGGTACATGTGGCACGGCTTGAGTTGGTAGAACTCGCCGTCGTAGGAACTCACGTCGTCGCACCAGAGCGTGCGGATGATCTCGAGATATTCGTCGCAGCGGGCCCCCCGGCGCTCGAACGGCACCCCGCAGGCCTCGAACTCCTCCCAACTCCAGCCAACGCCCACCCCGAACTCGAGGCGTCCGTTCGACAGGAAGTCGAGCGTGGCGTATTCCTTGGCGACGTACACCGGGTTGTTCTGGGGCAGGATGCAGATACCGGTGCCCAGTCGCAGAGTCGTCGTGCACGCCGCGAGGTAGCCGATCGAGGCGACCATGTCCATGAGTCCGGAGCCCTCGGGGAACCGGAAGACACCGTCGGCCGCTCCGGGATACTTCGACTCGTAGGCGGGGAAGGTGACCACGTGCTCGCCCAACCACAGGCTGGAGATGCCACGTTCCTCGCACTGACGGCCCAACTGTCCGAGGAACTCCCCCGTGGCGACGGGCGAGCGGAGCGGGGTGAACAAGCCAAGCTGCATGTCGGCATTCTGGTCAGAGCTGGTGTTCGACTCCAAGCTCAGCGGCGAGATCCCGGAAGTACTGCACCACGTCGGGGTGATAGGGGATGCCGGTCGCCCGGCGCTCGTGCTCGATCTCGTGCTCACGCAGACCGGCGTAGAGCACCCGCTCGTGGCCCGACGCGGGTGGCGTCTGGCGCAGCCCCTTCAGCAGCTCCTCCATGTGGGTGGAGAACTCGTCGGGGTCACAGAATGCGTCGATGCGGTAGGCCAGGAAGTGATGCGAGACGTCGCCGCCCTGGCGAAGGAAACCGGGAGGGTCACCGCCCAGGATCCCGCAGAGGATGTCGACCATCGTCGCCAGCCCGTAACCCTTGTGGGACCCACCCTCGCGTGTGCCGCCGGTCGGCAGCATGAAGAACTCTTCGGGGACCAGCGACTCCGTGAGGATCGGCTCCCCGTCGGTGTCGGTGATCCAACCCGGCGGCACGGTCGATCCGAGTCGCCGGGCGATCCGGATCTTGTTGCCGGCCACCGAACTCATCGAGGCATCGAACACAAAGGGAGCTTCGGAGCCGCCGCCGACAGCTACGGCAATGGGGTTCAGCCCGACCATCGGTTTCGATCCGAACGTCGGCACGACCATCAGGCCACCGATCGTCATCGACACCCCGATCATGCCGTGTTCGACGGCCCGATGGGCGTGGTACGCAGCGGCGCCATAGTGGCGTCCGTTGGTGACGGTGACCGCGCCAATGCCGCACTCTGCCGCCTTGGCGATGGCGAGGTCCATGGCCCGCGGACCGGTGACGAGGCCGAGACCGCGGTCGTCGTCGATGCTTGCCACCGCCGCCGCCTCGCGTATGACGGTTGGTGTCGGCGTCGGGTTGATCAGACCGTCACGGAACCAGGCCATGTAGATCGGGAACATGTTGGACACCCCGTGCGAGTCGATGCCGCGCAGGTCGGCGTACAGCAGCGTGTCGGCCGCTTGCGTTGCGTCCTGATCTGAGAGCCCGACGGCGCCGAAGATCGCCTCGACGGTGCGCCGCATGTTGCCCTCGGGCACACGAACGGCGAGATGCTCGGGAACGGTGAAACGGTCCTCGGCCATTGGGGGCTCCTCCTCGACTGGCGGTAACGCTGTGTCTAACAGCCCCCTCTGTCTAGCGGAAACGCGGCCTGGGAGGCCCGCCGGTTCAGACCGCTTCCAGGACCTTGCGGCGAGCACCCGACCGTGCGGCGTCCCGCGATGTCTCGGATGGTGTCGCAGCGCCCGGCCCGGCGGGTTCGGCGGCCGCAGCGTCGAGTCGCGCTCGTCTCCCTGCCTCGTGGTCGATGAGCGCTTGTCCGATGGTCCGCATGGTGACCCCGAAGACCAAGGCGTAGAGCACCGTGGCCAGACCGAAGCTTCCGCCGAGGACGACGCCCAGACCGAACACGCCGAGATCGAGTCCGGTGCGAACGACGACCGGGCTGGCTCCACGCAGTTCGCCGGCAATCATCAGCAACTCGAAGGGGCCGCCGGTGGTTCCGGAGTAGACCACCAGGCTGATGCCGCTCGCCATGATCACGATGGCGGCAATCACGAAGATCCATCGGCCGAACAACGTGTCCGGTCGAGTGAGCAAGCCTGACGCAGCGTCGACCATCAATCCGTTGGAGATGATGTAGACGAGCCCCCAGCCGCTCGGCCACTGTCCGAAGAGGCCGGCGACACCGAAGAGCGCGGCGGCAACGAGCCAGCCTGCTTGGCCAAGGCTCAATCCGAGAAGGTCGCTCAGGGCGGAGGACAAGACGTCGTAGGGAGGCAATCCCAGGCCGGCATGAACCAGAAGCGCGACGGAGATGCCGATGAAGCTCGATCCGAGGAGCAATCCTGCGACTCGGCGAGGGAGGTGACCGACCGGCGATGCTCCGACCCTTCGGAGCATCGGGATGGCAGCCTGGCGGCTGAAGGCCACACTGCCGAGGATGGCCAGGAGACGCGCAGTTCTCGTCGGCGCAGAACGACTGCGATCGGGACGTGTGTACGAGTTCATCAGTTCAATCAGTTCGATCACGGCCGCGCGGCCGGGGCCCACGAAACGTCTGGGCCCCTCCATCATCGGTGCGAAACCGGTGTCAACCGAGCCTGCGGGACCGGTCAGCGGTCACACAACAGGGACGACGAACCGCCTGGAGTGTCGCGGTCACTTGCGGCTGCGCGATGATCTCGCCCGTGAAACCGGAAACGCTGCTCCCGCTCGGCAAGCTCGATCCAGGGCTACGCGCCCCGGACATCGGACTCGATATCGCCCGCTTCGGCGAAGGAGCCGCCGTGGTCGAGTCGCTCGGCTACGAGACGTTGCTGGTCGAGGAGACCAAGGACGACCCCTATCAGCTTCTGGCCCTTGGCGCTGCGGCCACCTCGACCGTGGGCCTCGGGACTTCTGTCGCCATGGCTTTTCCCCGAAGCCCGACGATCACCGCCATGTCCGCCTGGTCGCTTCAGAAGCTGTCGAACGGTCGCTTCACGCTCGGACTCGGCTCGCAGGTGCGAGGCCATGTGCAGCGGCGTTTCGGCATGGAATGGCATGCGCCCGCGCCGTGGATGAGGGACTACGTCCAGGCGATGCGGGCCGTCTGGAACACCTGGCAGACCGGCGAGCCGCTGGGGTTCGAATCCGATCACTACAAGCTCAGCCTCATGGTCCCCTTGTTCGACCCCGGCCCAATCGACCATCCGCACATCCCGGTACACATTTCGGCCATCGGCCCCAACATGTGTGCGGTCGCCGGCGAGGTCGCCGACGGTGTCCGGTTGCACCCGGTGTGCACCCCGAAGTTCATCATCGAACAGGTACATCCCGCGGTCGAGCGAGGCGCTGCCCGAGCGGGCAAGACAATGTCCGACGTCGAGATCTGCCTCAAGCCCCTCATCGGTTCGGCCCCCGACGAGGCAACGCTGGCGAAGGTGGCCGAGACGGTTCGCGCCCGGGCCGCCTTCTACCTCTCTACTCCGGCATACCGGCGTGCGTGGGAGATCCACGACTGGGGAGATCAGGCCGACAAGGCCGCCGCCCTCTCCAAGGCGCAGCGTTGGGAGGAATTGGCGCTGGTGGTCGATGACGAGATGCTCCACACCGTGGCCACCCTCGGCACGTACGACACCATCGGCAAACAGCTCCACGACCGGTACGGATCGATCGTCGATCGCATCGAGTTCTCGATCCCGGTCAACAACCCCGACGACCATGCGCGCCTCACGTCAATCCTTCGAGAAGTGCGCGGCCGGGGTTAGCCTTCGGGTGCCATGCCCATCTTCATTCTCCGTCTCTCGTGCCCCGACCAGAAGGGTGTTGTCGCCAGCATCTCCCAAGGTCTGGTCGACCTCGACGCCAACATCCTCCAGAACGCCGAGTTCAGCGACCCGGCCACCGTCACGTTCTGCATGCGCACCCGGTTCGAGACCGACACGTTCGAGGCGAGCGCCCTCGAAGATGCCCTCCGGCCACGGGCCGACGCGCTGGGGGCGACGTTCGGAGTTCGTCGTGAGGATCAGCCCCGGCGCGCCTTGCTGCTCGTGTCCAAGTACGACCACTGCCTGCTCGACCTGCTCTACCGCCGGAACTCGGGCGAGTTCGGCCTCGACATCCCGTTGGTGGTCTCGAACCATCCCGACCTTCGAGATGTCACCCTCCGCAACGGTGTCGACTTCGAATTCGTGCCCGTCACGCCGTCCACCAAGGCGCAGTTCGAGGCCCGCCTGCTGGAGCTGATCGACAAGCACCAGATCGACTTCGTCGTCCTGGCCCGCTACATGCAGATCCTGTCGGCCGACCTCTGTGGGCGTCTCGAGGGCCGCGCCATCAACATCCACCACTCGTTCCTGCCCGGATTCAAGGGGGCCAAGCCCTACCACCAGGCCTGGGAACGAGGCGTGAAGCTCATCGGCGCCACCGCGCACTACGTCACCGCCGAACTCGACGAAGGCCCGATCATCAGCCAGGACATCGCGCCGGTCACCCACCGTGACACCGCCGAGAGCATGGTCATCAAGGGCCGAGACATCGAGCGGTTGGTGTTGTCCCGAGCCGTCAAGGCCCAGGCCGAGGACCGCATCTTCCTCCTCGGCCACCGCACCGTCATCTTCGACTGACCCTCCCGCTTCGACTGACCTTCCCGCTTCGACTGATGCTCGGGCTGGTCCGAACCTCCGGCTGGGAGCGTCGGGTTGACCGAACCTCCGGCTGGGAGCGTCGGTTTCCGACGCCTGGAGCCGGAGGTTCGAGGGGGGTGACGCCTGGGGCCGGAGGTTGCCCGGATCTCGAGTGCCGTCAGGAGTCGAGGTGGCGAAGCAGTCCGTCGAGGGCGACGAAGTAGCTGTTGCGCCCGAAGCCGGCGACCACGCCGAGGCAGACGGCCGACAGGACCGACTTGTGGCGGAACTCTTCACGGGCGTGCACGTTCGACAGGTGGGTCTCGACCACGGGCAGCGAGATGGCCGAGACGGCGTCGCGTAGCGCAATGCTGTAATGGGTGTAGGCGCCGGGATTGAAGACGACGCCATCGGCCCAGCCCCGTGCCTCTTGCAGCAAATCGACCAACGCGCCTTCGGAGTTCGACTGGGCTGCGGTGATCTCGGCGCCCCGTTCGGACGCGAACGTGGCCAGGTCGGCCATGATGGCATCGAGCGTGTCGGTGCCGTAGACCTCGGGTTCGCGGGTCCCGAGAAGATTCAGGTTCGGACCGTTCAGAACGAGGATGCGTCGAGCCACGGGCACACGGTACTGGCGCACGGTACTGGCCCGAAACGCGCGACCGTGTGCAGAGCCACCCCCCTCAGAGGTGCTGGCTGCACGCGGTTGCGAACGGTCGCTGGGATGGACAGGGCGCAGGCGTGGCAGAGTGGTCCGGTGAATGTCGTACTGACCGGATTCATGGGGACGGGGAAGTCGACGGTCGGCCGCGTGCTGGCCGATCGACTCGGGTACACGTTCGTCGATACCGACACGCTGATCGAGCAACACCACGGATCGATTCCAGAGATCTTCGCCGGGGAGGGCGAGGCCGCATTCCGCTCCTATGAGGCTCAAGTTGCCGAAACGCTGGCCGAGGGCACTCGGCAGGTGATCGCCACGGGCGGGCGCCTGATGCTCGACCCGGACAATGCCGCGGTGCTCGGCGCAACCGGCGAAGTCTTCGCACTGAACGCGTCGGCCGACGAGGTTCTACGGCGGGTGCTCGGCGATGACACCGCCGTTCGCCCTCTGCTGGCCGGCGACGACCCTGCGGGTCGAGTCCGGGCCTTGTTGACCGAGCGGGCCCCGCTGTATGCGCAGTTCACGATCATCGAAACCGGCGATCGTTCACCCGCGGACATCGCCGAGGAGATCATGACCCTGCTCGAGGTTGGAGACGCCAATGACTGATATCCAACCGTGCGACCTTGATGCCGTTGCTGCCCGAGCGCTGATCGAGCAGGGTGACCTCTCGCCGGTCGAGCTCCTCGAGTCGTGCATCGAGCAGATCGAGACGATCGACCCGGCCGTCAACGCGATGGTGATTCGTGCCTTCGATCGGGCCCGGGCCGAAGCCAAGGCGGCCGAGGCAGCTCTGACCCGGCCGGGTGACCGCCCGCTCGGTGCGCTGCACGGGCTCCCTGTCGCCATCAAGGACCTCCAGCCCACCGAGGGGATCACGACGACGTTCGGCAGCGCCGAGATGGCCGGCAACGTGCCCACCCAGGACGCCGGCATCGTGGCCAAGATTCGAGCCGCCGGCGGCATTGTCATCGGCAAGACCAACATCCCCGAGTACAGCATCGGCGCCAACACCCTCAACCGGCTCTTCGGGGCGACCGGCAACCCGTTCGACGTCGACCGGACCTGTGGCGGTTCGTCCGGCGGGTCGGCCGTCGCGCTCGCCACCAACATGGCGCCGCTGGCCACCGGGTCCGATCACGGGGGGAGTCTCCGCATTCCCGCCTGCTACTGCGGAGTCGTCGGCCATCGTTCGACCCCGGGAGTCGTTCCTCACGAAGATCGTACGATCGCCCAGACCTTCTACAGCGTGCAGGGTCCGATGGGTCGCACGGTGGCCGACACCGCGCTGTTGCTGTCGGTCGTCGCCCAACGCACCCAGGAGCGCGGCCGGTCATTCGATCCCATGGCCTTTCCGCTCGACGCGGCCGGACTCGCGACGCTGGACGACATCGACCTCGGAGGCCTTCGTGTGGGCTACACCGAGGACCTCGGCGGGGTCCTGGTCTCCGCCGAGATCCGCGAGGAGTTCCGCCGACGATTGGCTCGCATCCGGCCGCTCGTCGGTTCGCTCGAGGCCGCACCGGTCGACCTCACCGCCGGGGCCGAGGTCGACTGGTTGCTTCGCAGCGACGTCTTCGTCGCCCAGTACCACCGCGACGCCGATGGCTGGGACGAGGGGTTCAACCCCAACATCCAGGCGAGCTACCGGTCGGCGCTCCAGACGCCGATGGTCGACATCGCCAAGGCCCGGCGGCGACAGGTCGACCTCTTCCAGTCGTTCAACGCGCTCTTCCACGACTTCGACGTGATCCTGTGCCCCGGCGTCAGTGTCTCGCCGTTCGAGTGGCGTGACCTGTTCCCGCGAACCGTCGACGGTTCGCCGGTGGTCAACTACATGGCCTGGCTGACCCTGACCGCCGCCATCACGGTGATCGGGCACCCGGTGACGGCGCTGCCGTGCGGCCTCGATCGCCATGGACTGCCATTCGGACTCCAGGTCATCGGCCAGGTGTACGCCGATCGTCGCGTGCTCAGCACCGCCCATGCGCTCGAACGGGCCTTCGCATCCGACCCGATCCTGGCCCGCCCCACTCCCGACTTCGGCTACCTGACGACGGTCGACTCGGATTGCCGGGCCGGCGGCATCGAGGCGGCCAACCGAGCGGCCTCGACCTGATCAGTCGCGGCGCTTCATGCGTTTGGCCTCGCGGACGATCTTGCCGAACTGTCGATCGGATCGGCGGGCGGCCACCGGGTCGGCGCGGCGCTGAGCCGACGCGGCCTCTCGTCGAAGTTGCTGCCACGACACCAACCGGGCTGCCGGCAGTTCGCCTTGGGTGACCGCGGCCGCGACGGCACATCCCGGTTCGCCGTCGTGGGCGCAGTCTCCGAACCGGCAGTCAGCGGCCAGAGTGACGATGTCTTCGAACGCGCTGTCGACCGCGTCGAGGCCGGCCCACACCCCGACCTCACGCACCCCTGGGGTGTCGATCACCCGAAACCCGTCCAGCACATGGAGCTGGCGGGCCGTCGTGGTGTGACGCCCCTTCGCGTCACCCGCTCGGGTGGCACCGGTCGTGGCGAGCCCGTCGCCGCCGAGGGCGTTGAGGAGCGTCGACTTGCCAGCTCCGGACTCGCCGACGAACACAGCGGTGCGACCAGCGAGTTCGGCTCGAAGCAGGTCGAGACCGGTTCCCGCTTGGGCCGAGACGGCGAGCACCGTGGTTCCGGGGGCAGCGGCTTCGGCGATGTCGACAGCCGCGGCGAGCGACTCGCCATCATCGAGGTCACCCTTGGTGCAGACCACCAGTGGTGCCGCCCCCGCCTCCCAGGCCAGGGTGACAAAGCGCTCGATTCGGCCCGAACGGACAGGTCGGTCGAGCCCGCACACGATGACGACGACGTCGACGTTGGCGGCGATCAACTGGCCCTCTCCGGTCGAGGGGTCACGCCGCTGTAGCAACGATGCTCGGTGCAGCACCTCTCGAACGGTCCCGCTACCGACGAGGACCCGATCGCCGACGGCGACGGGCGGGCTCGACGACAACAGGGGCACGTGGTCGACCGCGGTTCGTGTCGCAACGAGCACCGCAGGCCCGTCGTGACGAACGACGATCCCCGGCTCGAGTCCGTCGGCGATGCCGTCGGCGGCGAGCGCCTCCCAACGCGGACTCCATCCGAAGGACACGAGTTGGTCGTCGCTGGCGGCTGATCCCTCGGCGCTCATCGCCCCATGATGACAGTCACCGGCAGCGACGGAGCCGGGTTTTCGGTTCGCGATTCGGTGCGGGACAGCTACCGATTCCCTCAGTTCCAGATCAGTGCCGGGTCGCTCTGTGAGGTGAGACGGGCTGCGCCCGTGCCACGGTCGATGTTGAGGTTGACCCCGTTGATGTAGCTGGACGAGGCGTTGTCGGCCAGGAACAACATGGCCGGCGCCATTTCGGCGGGCTGGGCCATGCGGCCGGCGACTCGCTCGGCGTGGTCGATGATGTCGTCGCCCATGCCCTTGCGGAAGTCGCTGATGATGCCGGTGTCGGTGATGCCAGGGCAGATGCTGTTCATGCGGATGCCGCGCGACAGCAGCTGCACTGCCCGCCACATCGTGTAGTACTGCACCGCTTCCTTCGAGAAGGCGTAGCCGTCACCGATCAGTTCCTCGTTGGCCTCGACCCACGCCAATCCCTCGCCGAACGACGCGGCGCGCATCAACTGCTGGTGCTCGTCGATGCGTTCGGTCCACGCTCGTCCTGCCGTCGACGCGATGTGGACGACCGCCCCGCCATCGGCCATGCGCGACAGCACCGCTTCGGTGAGGTGACGCAGGCCGAGCCAGTTGACTCGCAGCACCTCTTCGGGGCTGAACCTCCCGCCGTTCGGCACGCCGGCGCAGTTCATGAGCACGTCGACCCGCTGGGGCAACTGCGCGACTGCGACGTCGATCGAAGACGGATCACCCAGATCGCAGGCGACGAAGCGGACGTCGGCCTCGACCGCGACGACGTCGAGCGCGATGACCTCGGCCCCCTGCTGTCGGAGCAGGCGGGTGGTTTCGGCTCCCATGCCCGAGGCGGCTCCGGTGATGACAACGGTCTTGTTCGAGAAGTCGAGCAACAGCACGGGCTCATCATGCCACCACCTCCCCTGCTACCTTCACACCCGATGCGACTCGGCCTGATTTCCGACACCCACATTCCCGAAGCCATGCCTGCGCTGTGGCCCCACGTCTACGACCAGTTCGACGGGTGCGACGGCATCCTGCACGCCGGCGACATCTACGACCTCCACGTCATCGAGGAGTTGTCCAGGCGGGCCCCGGTGTGGGGAGCGCGCGGCAACGGTGACGACGGTTCGTCGGGGCGGCCGCTCCAGCCCGACCATCCGTCGCTACTCGAGAACTGGATGATGGAGTTCGACGGGGTGTTGGTGGCCCTGACCCACGCCATGCCGATCCCCGAGATGCCGCCCAACTTCACCGTGCTCCGGACACTCGATCGGCTCTTTCCCGATCGGCACCGCAACCCCGACGTCATCATCCACGGCGACACTCACGTCGAGCACATCGCCGAGATCGACGGCATCCTCTGCGTCAATCCCGGCTCGCCCACCTACCCGCACAACCTCAACGTCCAGTTCGGCACGATCGGCTTTCTCGACATCAACGACGGTAAGGCCGAGGCCAGCATCTGGCGCCTGAACGACACCGGCATCGAGGTCTTCGACTGGAACACCTGGGGTCGTCCCTGGTAGCTGGGTTGGCCCGGAGGGGTTCAGCCGGAAGGGTTCAGCCAGTCAGCGCAGTTGCCCCCCAGATCTCGCTGATGAGTTCCGGTGGGGTCTCGCCAGAGGTCCGCAGCAAGACCCTGTTGTCGGCGCCCACGTAGACCGCGAACGGGAAGCCGGTGCCACCGAAGGCCTGGAAGGCGGCGGCCGACAACGAGTCGTCGAGCACCGGTTCGGTCCATCCCTCGGCCTCGAGCCACGCCGCCGGCGGGTAGTTGCCCCGTGACTCGTCGACCGCGGTCGAGACCAGGTAGATGTCGAGCTCGGCCGGCAAGGCGCCACTCTCGACGAGGTCGATGATCTTGGGGAGCTCGACCTGGCAGTGGGGGCACCAGTGGGCCAGGAAGTAGATGGCCTTGGGTCGCCCGTCGTCGGGTATGGCCATGGCGTTGCCGGCCAAGTCGAACCCCTGCAGGGTCGGGGCCGGCATGCCGACGGCCGCGTCGATGTCGCCGTTGGGCAGGAGCGGCAGGGGTTCGCCCCCGACCTCGACGTCGTCGACTGCCGGAGTCGGAGCGGTCGAGGTGGATTCCCCTTCGGGTGTGGTGCCTTCGGTCTCGGAGACGGCGGCGTCGACCGGGTCGTCGATGCGGAGCCGGTCGACCACGTAGACGCCGATCCCGATGACGGCAAGGAACGCGACGACAGCGAGCAGGACGGCAACACGCCGACTGCCTCCTGGCCCGTCAGCGGAGCGCTGTGGGGCGGACGGCTCCGTTTGGTCGATCGAGATTGGGGCGATCGAGATTGGGGCGATCGAGATTGGGGCGATCGAGATCGGGTCCGTTACGTCGGTCGACCATGGCGCGCCGGGCGTCGACGAGAAGGTCGGCACCCTCGGGTCGACCTGGTCGTGGGTCCAGTTGGTTCCGTCCCACCATCGGAGCAGGCTCGGCTGTTGCGGGTCGGGATACCAACCGGCCGGGGGGAGGGCACCCGCGGTCGATCCCGAAGCCGGGTCAGGACCAGATGCGGAGGGGAAATCGGCCATGGCGCAGTATGACGGCTCGGCGCCACGACGAGGCGAATGCGCACGCACGACTGGCGTGCGGTGCCTGGTCCGTGGTGAGGTTCGGGGATGGCTCCTCACTTCCGCTTCGGGATCATGTACGACTGTCGGCGAACGCCGGACAGCGCCATGTCCATGACCGACGTCTACGCCGCCATCCTCGACCAGTCGGCTCTGGCCGACCAGCTCGGCTTCGATCACGTCTGGTTCACCGAGCACCACTTCCTGGAGGACGGCTACCTCCCTGCGTTCCAACCGCTTGCCGGCGCCATCGCGGCCCGAACCAAGCGGCTGCGAATCTCGAACGACATCGCGCTCCTTCCCCTCTACCACCCGATCCGTCTGGCCGAAGAGCTGGCCGTGCTCGACCACATCAGCAACGGCCGCATCGAGTTCGGCATCGGGATGGGGTACGTGCCCGAGGAATTCAAGGCCTTCGGCGTGCCGTTGAAGAACCGAGTGTCGATGACCGAGGAAGCCATCGACATCCTGCGGTTGGCGTGGAGCGAAGGGCCCTTCAGCTACCACGGCAAGCGGTACCAACTCGACAACATCGACGTGCACCCCAAGCCGGTGCAGCCCGGCGGGCCGCCGCTGTGGATCGCCGCGATGAGCGAGGCGGGCGCCCTTCGAGCCGCCCGGTTCGGGACCCATCTCCTGCCTCAGGGCAAACCGCACGAGGTGCTCGAGCCCTGGCGGGCGGCAGTGCGTGCCGACGGACGCGACCCCGGCGACCATCGGGTCGGACTGATCCGCTCGTTCTACGTCTCCGACGACCGCGAGCGTGACTGGCCGGCCGTTCGCGACGCCGAGCGGTTCCGCATGGGCGTGTACACCAAGTTCATGGCCGAAACCCCCGACGATTACGGTTGGCGTGAACCCGGCGGGATCTCGCAGGCTGCCTTCATGGGCACCGCGGATGAGGTCGTGGCCGAGATCGTCGGGTTCGCTCGGGAGTTCGGTATCACCGACATCGCCTCCTCCGGCCTCCCGCCCGGTCTCGATCCCGACTTCATGAACACCAACCTGGAACGGCTCGCCAACGAGGTCCTCCCCCGAGTCCGCGCCGAGCTGGGCTGACATGGCGTTGGTCGACCATGACATCGTCGAGATGCCGGATGACCCGACGGTCGGCGCCATGCCTCCGTATCGTCGGCTGATCGAATGGATCGAGGCCGAGGTTGCCGGCCTCACTGCCGCCCAACTCGATGTCGACGACCGCAGCCCGGACAAGGAATGGATGTGGTGGTCCATTCGGCGACAGGTTTCCCACATCGCCTGGGACGCGCTGGTCTTCACGCATCGCCGATGCTCCTCGCTGTTGTGGCCGGATGGCGACGAACCCGAACCCGTCGTCTGGAAACACCACCATCTGGGCAAGGAGATGAAATACGACCGGGTGCTCGACGAGGACCTGTTCTGGGAAGTCCCTGACCTCATCGACAAGATGGCGGTCGGCATCGGCTGGCTGGAACGGGTCGTCGAGGAGAACACCGTCGAGGCGCTGCGGGCCAACGTCAGCAGCATCTGGGGCAACTACTTCTGGCAGTACGTCATCACCACGCTCCCCCGTGGGGCCGGCCCCGACCCCGAACGTCCCGGCTATCTGCGGTACACGCTCGAAGGGTCCTTGTGGATGGTGTTCTACGAACAATTGGCCCACATCCGTACCATCCAGCGTCTGAAGCAGCACCAAGGTCTGCCGCTCGCAGTCGAGTTGCCACGGGTCGGCTACCTCCGCCTTCCCGAGTATTGGGGCGACACCGACGCCAACGGCCCTTCGATGCAGCGCCTCCCCGCCGTTCTGTGAAGCAAAAACCACGTCAGACGTGGCAAACGCGTCAAATTTCGTTGGGCGTGGGAGAGTGGGGGGTATGACTCGTGTACTCATCACTGGGGCCAATCGCGGGCTCGGCCTTGTTCTGGCCCGTCAGCTCATCGCCCGGGGCGATCAGGTCTGGGGCACCGCACGTGACCCGGAGGCGGCGGCGCTCGCCGCGCTCGGGCCCGCTGGCATCGTCTCGATGGATCTGGCCGACGAGGCTTCGATCGTTGCGGCGGTCGCTGCGATCGCCGAGCAAACGGCAGCCATCGATCTCCTCGTCAACTGCGCCGGTATCGACGCCCGAGCGGTGGGCGCGCCGGCAGCAGCACGGGGACCCTTCGACCTCGATGGAGAGACGTTCACCCAGGTCACTCGAATCAACGCCACCGGCCCGATGATCGTCACTCGTGAGGCCCTGCCGCTGTTGCGGGCCGGGATCGGCTCCATCGTGCTCAACATCAGCTCACAGCTGGGGTCGATGGTGGTCGGTGCCTCGATGGGCAACGACACTGCCTACTGCGTCTCCAAGGCCGCGCTCAACATGTTCACGGTCAAGGCGGCCGCCGCCTTACGGGCTGAGGGCATCACCGTCGTGGCCATGCACCCGGGCTGGGTGCGCACCGACATGGGCGGCGACGCCGCGCCGCTCAGTGCGGACGAGTCGGCGACCTCGATCATCTCGGTTGTCGACGGCCTGACCATCGCTGACACCGGCCGGTTCCTCAAGTGGGACGGAAGCGAGCATCCATGGTGAACCGTGACGTGCCGTTCGACGAAGCCCTCCGCGAGCGCCTGGCCATGAACCTCGCCGGCCACGAGCTCCGACTGCACTCGCTGGACGGTCGTCGCCATGCCGCGGTGGCGATCATCGTGCTCGACAGCGACGCCTCGACCCACGGGACCGACGAGTCCGACGTCGATCGTTTCAGCGACCTCAGCGGCATTCCCGGCATCGAGGAACTCACACACCTGACCGGACGCGTCGACGGCACTGCCGGCGGCGCCGCGGTGCTGCTGACTCGCCGTGGTTCGCACCTCGCGGCTCACGCCCGGCAATGGGCGCTGCCGGGTGGCCGTATCGACCACGGCGAGACGCCACTGGAAGCGGCAATGAGGGAGACCCACGAGGAAGTCGGTCTGCAACTGTCCACCGAGCATCTCCTCGGCCGCCTCGACGACTACCCGACCCGGTCAGGCTATGTCATCTCACCGTTCGTGTTCTGGTGCCCGAGTGAGCTGGAGCCCGTGGCCAACCCCGACGAGGTCGCCTCGCTCCACCGAATCGCGCTGCGGGAACTTCGTCGTGAACCGAGGTTCGTGCAGATCCCCGAGAGCGAGCGTCCGGTGATCCAGATTCCCATCGGCGGCGATCTCATCCACGCCCCGACGGGCGCGGTGATCCACCAGTTCCGCGCGGTGGCCTTCGATGGCTCGCCGGTTCGGGTCGACGAGTACGAGCAGCCGGTCTTCGCCTGGAAGTAGGCGGCCGGTTCGGGTCCTCACCGAGCTCGGCGCTACGGTGCACGCCATGGCCACCGGAGACAAGCGCGCCCACCTGCTCGAAGGACTCTCGGGGGACGGGCTTCGCGTCGGCATCATCAGCGCACGCTGGAACACGGCCATTGTCGACCGCCTGGCCGACGGAGTCCGCCGAGGCCTGGCCGATCTCGACGTCGCCGAAGTCGTCGAACTGACGGTCCCCGGGTGCTTCGAACTTCCACTCGCCGCCAAGTCCCTCGCCCAGTCGGGACGCGTCGAGGCCATCGTCTGCATCGGGGCCGTGATCCGCGGTGAGACCACCCACTACGAGCTGGTCTCCGAGGGCGCGGCCAACGGCATCATGTCCGCCCAGCTCGAGACCGGCATTCCCATGGCCTTCGGACTGGTGACCGTCGAGAACGAGGTCCAAGCGCTGGCTCGAAGCGAGGGCCCCGGAGGCCACAACGTCGGCGAGGAAGCCGCCATCGTCGCCGTCGAGATGGCCCGCCTCGTCGGCTGAGACCGAGTGATGGGTTACCAGGAGGCAGCGATGTACTGGGTTTCGCAGAACTCGTAGATGCCTTCGCTGGCACCTTCGCGGCCGAGGCCGGACTGCTTCATGCCACCGAACGGTGCGGCCGGATCGGAGACCGCGCCCCGATTGAGGCCGATCATGCCGGCCTGGATGCGTTCGCTGACCGACAGGCCCTTGGCCAGGTCTCGGGTATAGACGTAGGCGGTGAGGCCCATCTCGGTGTCGTTCGCCTGGTCGATCATCACTGCGGTGTCGGTGAACGTGATGACGGGGGCCACGGGTCCGAAGATCTCGTGGCGAGTGATGTCGGCGCCAGGGTCGACGTCTGCCAGAACGGTGGGCTGATAGAAGAACCCCGGCGCGTCGACCTTCGAACCACCGACGACAGCCGAGGCGCCTTCGCCGACGGCCGCTTGCACCAGAGAATCGATGGTCTCGATGGCCGCTGCGTTGATCATCGGTCCGCAGGTGACGCCGGACTCGAGGCCGTTGCCGACCTTGATGCCCGACATTGCAGCGGCCAGCTTCGCGGTGAACTCCTCGGAAATCGCGGCCTCGGCGTAGAACCGATTGGCCGCGGTGCACGTCTCGGCCGAGTGGCGCATCTTGGCCACCATGGCGCCTTCGACCGCGGCGTCGACGTCAGCGTCATCGAACACGATGAACGGCGCGTTGCCACCGAGTTCCATGACGACCTTCAGCACCCGGTCGGCGCATCGACGGAGCAGGACGCGTCCGATCTCGGTCGAGCCGGTGAACGACACCATGCGCGTTGCCCGATGGTCGACCGCAGCGTCGAACCACGCGCCCGAGTCGAGCGTGGGCACCACGTTGACGAGCCCGTTGGGGACCCCGGCTTCCTGGAGCAGATCGGCGATACGCAAGGCCGTGAGCGGGGTCTCCTTCGGGGGCTTGATGACCACGGCGTTGCCGGCCGCCAACGCCGGCGCCAGCTTGCGGGTGATCATGGCCGCCGGGAAGTTCCACGGCGTGACCATCACCACCACCCCGACCGGCGGGTGACGGACCAGGATGCGGTTGTTCCCCGAAGGAGCAACGCTCAACGAACCGTGGATGCGCACCGCTTCCTCGGCGTTCCAACGGAAGAACTCGGCGGCGTAGGCCACCTCGCCCGCCGCGTCGACCAGTGGCTTGCCATGCTCCCGCGTGATGAGCTCGGCCAGTTCCTCGGTGTGGTCGACCAGGATCTGCCAGCAGCTGCGGAGCACTTCGGACCGGACACGAGGAGCAGTTGCAGCCCAGGACGCCTGGGCCGCTGCGGCCGCGTCGCATGCAGCCGCTGCGTCAGCCGGCGTGCCGGCGGCGACACTGGCGAGCTCGGTGCCGCTGGCAGGATCGAGCACGCTGATGCGCGCTTGGTCGGAGCCGGCGCGCCACTGCCCGCCGATCAGGAGGTCGGTTCGAACCACTTCGAAGGTCATAGCCGCTCAGACTATTGGAACCGCCACGGGTAGTTGGTCCGGCCGCTGTAGACGGTGCCACCCTCGGGCCCGGCCAGCAATCGCTGAGCAACCGCCGGCGTGAGCGCTGCGTCGATGACCGTCCACGCCATGCCGATGGCGCCATCGATGAGCGCCTGGTCGGCGACGGGTGTCCGACAGAACGCCGCGAACTCCGGTTGGTGATTGACCGTCGGGTACGAGTCGAGGCCGAGCATCGGATGGATGGTCGGCATGACCAAGCTGATGTTGGCCATGTCGGTGGACCCTGCCGCCGACGTCGGAGCCGCCGAGAACCGTCGACCGAGCGCCTCGCCGTTGGCCCGGTAGAACGCCCGCAGATCGGCGTCGGAGATGAACTCGGAGTAGGGCGGTCCGAGTTGCTCGACCTTCAATGTTGCTCCCGTGGCGATGGCACCCGCTTCGAAACAAGCCTTGACCCGCGGCTCGAGACGGCCGAGGGCATCGAGCGAGGGAGCGCGCCAGAAGAATCGAGCAGTCGCATCGCCGGGAACGATGTTGGCGGCCTCGCCCCCCCGGGTCACGATGCCGTGTATCTGGTCGCCGTGGTTGAGGTGCTGACGAAGCAGGCCGACACTCACCTGGGCGACGGTGATGGCATCGGCCGCATTGATGCCGAGGTGGGGCGCCGTGGAGGCATGCGCGGTGCGGCCATGGAAATGGAAGTCGCACTGATCGATGGCCAGCGTGGGAAAGTCATCGAGTTCGAGCGGCGACGGGTGCACCATCATCGCCAGGTGCAGTCCGTCGAACGAACCACGTTCGAGCATGAGGATCTTGCCGCCACCAATCTCCTCGGCCGGCGTGCCGAGCACCCGAACCGTGATGCCGAGCTCGTCAGCCAGAGCGGCAAGGCCGATACCGGCGCCGACCCCGGCGGCTGCGATGACGTTGTGGCCACACGCGTGACCGATACCGGGCAGCGCGTCCAGCTCGGCACAGATGCCGACGTGCAGCGGCCCCGAGCCGTACTCGGCCACGAAGGCCGTCGGCAGATCGGAGACCCCCGTCGACACTCGGAAGCCGGCGGCATCGAGGACCTCGGCCACCGCCGCGGAAGTCTTCACCTCCTCGAAGGCCAACTCGGGGTGGTCCCAAATGCGGTGGGACAAGTCGACCAGCATGTCGTGCGCTTCACCGATCGCCCCCCTGGCGCCGGCCTTACCCCGCTCGATCGTCATCGTTCCGTCGGTCATGCTTGCTCCTTGTCTGGGCCTGCAATGTCTGGGCTTGCCTGTACAGCTGCAGCGGCGATGGCTTGAACCACCGCGGTCATGTTCCTGCGATGCTCGCCGAGCCTGCGTTGCAGGATCCGCGGTTCCTTGTCGGGCATCGCCTCGATGGCCGCGCTGATGCCCGATGGGCCCGGGCCGATCACCACCCGGTACCGCAAACGGGTCTTGCCCGCGATCGGCTCGAGGTCGAAGCGCCACTGCGCTCCGGGGTTGGCGGGGTCCGAGGTCACCCATCCGAAGCTGCGGTTGCGTTCGTGGTGGCTGATGAAGCAGGGAACGTCCCACGTACCAATCGCCGGGTGGGTGTTGGTGCCGGTGAACTGGTCACCGACAGCCGGATTCGCGGGGTTGGCGCCGACGGACCATCGAGCTCCGAGGAACTCCGTGCTGACCGATGCGCTGAACGAAATATCGCTGACCATCGGCCACACCTCTTCGGGTGTTGCATCGATGTCGACCTCGACCACCGTCCCGGGGCCGTCGGCATGGCACGCCGGCTCACTGGGCCCGCGCTCCCATGTGTGCGAGTACGTGTCGAAGAAGGCGATCGATCGGGCGGGCAACCGGGGCGCCGGTTTGAAGTCAGTACCTTTCGTCCACGCCACGGGGATCATGGCGATCTGGGTCATGCCGGCGGGAATCTCCAGCAGCTCGGCGATCGCCTCGTCCTCAGTCAGCCCGGCCGTCGTCCAGGCCGTGCCCAGGCCCCGGGCGCGGAGGGCCACGCAGAAGCTCCAGACGCTCTGGAGGACCGAGTCGAACAAGCCGGGCCGCCCGCTGCCGTCGTGGACTCCGATGATCGTCGGGATGACGATGGCCGGAACCTCGGACAGGTGCTCGAGCGAGGTGCGCCGCCGAACGCATGACCTTCTCGTTGGGGTGACCGCTGCCCCGCAAACGTTCGTGCGCATCGATCATCCACTGCCCGGCCGATGCGCGGTACAGCTCGGCCAAACGATCCTTCTTGGCCTGATCCCGAACGATCACCCAACGCCGGCTGCCTTGATTGCCTCCGGTCGGCGCCTGTTCGGCGACATCGATGCAATCGAGCAGGATCTGCGGGTCGACCGGGCGCTCGAGATCGAGTCGAAGCCGAACGGCTCGTGTCGTGGTCAAGGCGAGGTCGGTTGCGGCTACGTCCAGTTCCATCCTCTGTTTCTAGCTCGGACCGGGGGGCCACGCCTGCCTCGCATCAATCTCATCTTCGGATGACGCCAGCCGAAAGGAGGACGCCGTTTGATCCGGATCGGCTCCTGTTCAGTCTCGAAGTGGTGCGACATTCATGTTCTCACGAGTGAAAGACGTTCGTACCCGCAGGGTGCGGACCCGAAAGATGCTGGCGAGTCTCATTGCCTCCGCGATCATCGGCTCGGTTTCCGCTGTCGCCATCTCGACAGCAGAGAACACGCCCGCCTCCGCAGCGCCCGTGCTCTCGTGCACCGACGACTTCCTCGCCGCCGACAACACCGGCAATCTGCTTCGCGTCGACTCGACCACGTACGCGCTGACACCCGAGTTCCATACGAGCCAGAGCACGTTCATGAACGGACTGGCATCGAACACCGACCTCGGCATCGTCTACTGGGGTTCGGGCCAGACCATCTACTACTACGACTCCCTCACCGGGACCGAGGGCGTCTTCGCCAACCTCACCGGCCAGCTGAACGGCAACATCGAATCGGCCGGCGCTGGCTACTTGAACGGCTTCTACTACTTCGGCGTCGAGGACGGCAACGGGACGGCGGGGCTCTACCGAATACAGATCGGCCCGACGGGTATTGCTCCCACAGGTGGACCTCAGCAGCTTGCGGCCGACCAGCCCGAGACCGGGCTCGACACGCTGTACCCCAACAACCAGCCCGACTACGGCGACCTCGTCGTGACCGCAAACGGGCTCGGCCAGCCCGTGATCTTCGGGTCCACCCTGAACCGGGCAACGGGCGAGTCCGACGTGTGGTCGTTCAACGCGACGACCTCGGTCTTCACCCACATCCGTCATTTCAACCCCGGCATCGGTCTCCAGCTGGCGGTCTACAACGGCATCATCTACGGAGCCGACACAAGGGTCAATCCGCACACGTTGATGACCGTGAATCCAACCACCGGAGCGACCACGAACGTGGGCAGCATCCCAACGACGTTGGTCGACATGGCCGACACGTGGTGCACCCGCTCCGAGGCCGGTTCGCTGTCGCTCGCCAAGACCCGCACCTCCTCGGTTGACACCGACGGCTCGGGCTCGGTCAGCCCCGGTGACGTCCTCACCTATCGCTTCGTGGCGACGAACTCCGGCACGGTGCCGCTCGGCAACGTGCGGATCACCGACCCGCTCGTGGGGCTCAGCGCGCTCACCTGCTCGCCGACCCAGCCGGCAGCGCTGGCGGTCGGGGCAACCCTCACCTGCACGGCGACCTACACCGTCACCGTGGCCGACGGCCAGGCAGGGCAGATCGTCAATACTGCTACCGCATTGATCGGAACCACCCCACAAGCGACAGCCACCCACACCGAGCCGGTGAGCGTCGTCCTCCCAACCGTGACCAAGCAGGCGAACACGGCGGGACCGGTCTCGGCCGGCCAGGCCTTGACCTACACCGTCACCGTGCAGAACACCACCGGGGTCACGCTCACCGGCATCGCTGCGACCGACCCCTTGTCGTCCGCGTTGACCTACGTGCCGAACTCGACCGTCGCCAACGGGTACCGCACGACCACGACTGCCGTGTCGCAGACCTACGCCAACACCCAGACCGGGGCGGTCAGCGAAACCCTCACCTCGTGTGCCGCGCCGCTGGTGCGTACGTTCACCGTCCCAGGTTCCCTCACGGTCACCGACGTCGACCTGGGTCTGGACCTCACTCACACGTACCGCGGCGATCTCACGGTGACACTCACGGGTCCCGACAACACCATCCGAACGCTCGTCGCCAACAGCGGTGATGGAAACGACAACTACGACGTCCGCTTCGATTCCAGCTCTGTCCTCGCCGCCAACGACGGCAACGCCGACACTGCCAACGATGCGGGGTACGACCGCTCGGCGACGTCCAACCAATCGCTCAACTTCTTCAACGGCATCAATGGCGGCGGCACCTGGACCCTCCGAGTCTGCGACAGCGCCAATGGCGACGTCGGAACCTTCAACTCGGCACAGCTCTTCCTCGCCGGCACCCAAACCGGAGTGTCTGCGGTCGTGCTCGACAACGTCGCCGGCGGAGCGAACGCCGACCTCGTGAACGGCACCCCGGCAACCCTCACCACGGCCGGCGATGCGCTCATGCTCTCGCCCGGCCAGTCGATGACCATCACCTACCAGGCGACGGTCGAACCGTTCGACGGCTCGTTCTCCAGCGTGCAGAACACCGTCTCGGTCGCCGCTACCGAATTGATCCAGCCGATCCTGGCAACCCGGACCCTGGCGCTCGATCCCAATCCGGTGCTGGCAGTCGCGAAGAGCGGACCGGCAGCCGCAGTCACCGGCCAGTCGGTCACCTACACCTTCGCCGTGACCCACGCCCCAGCCTCGGACGGCAGCCCGATTTCGAGCGTCAGCATCGCCGACAACCTCGCCGGCACCCCCTCCTATGTCTCGGGCGACGATGGTGACAACTTGCTCGAGGTGGGCGAGACCTGGAACTACACGATCAACTACACGGTGACTGCCTCGGCTGCCGATCCCTTGATCAACGTGGCGACCGCATCGGGTGTCGACCTGGCTGGGAGCACGGTCCAGGCGACGGACAATCATTCGCTCGACGTCGATTATCGCCCTGCGGTTCAGGTGCAGAAGTCCGGGCCGGCGAGCGCGGCGACCGGCGACATGGTCACCTACTCCTACGTGGTGTCTCATGCACCCGGGTCTGACGGATCGTCCATCGGCACCATCAGCCTCGCCGACGACCGCACCGGTGCCCCGACGTACGTGTCGGGAGATGACGGCGACGCATTCCTCGAAGCGGGCGAGAGCTGGCTGTTCGAGGACACCTACGTCGTCGGCGTCACCGACCCGCTGGCGCTCACGAACACCGTCAGCGTTACCGGAGTGGACCGTGACGGGGAAGCCGTCGCTGCAACCGACAACCACACGCTGATCGTCGACTTCCAGCCGACGATCCGCGTGCTCAAGTCAGGCCCCGCCACCGCCAGCGTCGGCGACACCGTGACCTACATCTTCGACGTGTCGCACGGTGTGTCGAGCGACGGGTCCCCCATTGCCACCGTCGTCATCGACGACGACCACGTCGGCGTTCCCGCCTACCAGTCAGGCGACGACGGCGACGGGGTTCTCGAACTGGGCGAGACCTGGCAGTACTCGGCCACCTCTGTCGTCCAGCCCGGCGACCCCAACACGTTGACCAACATCGTCGTCGTGCGGGGCAACGACGCTGACGGTCAGCTCACCACCGACGCCGACACGCACTCACTCGACGTCGCCTACGCCCCGGTGCTGGCCGTTGACAAGCAGGCGGTTGGCGCCGCCGCTGTGGGTGACGCGGTGACGTACACCTTCACCGTCAGCCATGCGCTCGCCTCTGACGGATCTCCGGTTGGCTCGATCAGCCTGGCCGACGATTGGACTGCGGCCCCGACTTACCAGTCGGGCGACGACGGAGACAACCTCCTCGAGTCGGGTGAAGTGTGGACGTACAACGCAACTCGAACCATTCTGGGCTCCGATCCTGATCCGCTCGTCAACACCGCAACCGTCGACGGCACCGACCCGGACGGCGACGCGGTCAGTGCAACGGGACAACACTCGCTCGATATCGACGTCGCGCCGAGCCTTGCGGTTGGCAAGAACGGACCGGCGACCGCTGCGGTCGGCGACACCGTCACCTATGAGTTCACCGTGGCCCACGGTGCGTCCTCGGACGGATCGCCGATCTCGTCGGTGACCGTCGTCGACGACATCGCCGGACCGGCGACCTACGTTTCCGGAGACACCAATTCCGACGGTCTGCTCCAGATGAGCGAGTCCTGGACCTACCAGGTGGACTTCCTGGTAACGGCGGCGGCGCCCGACTCGCTCGTCAATAGGGTCACCGCCGTAGGCGTTGACAGCGACAGCACAACGCTCAGCGCCCAGGACAGCCACTCCCTGAACGTGGAGTTCTCTCCGGTCCTCGTGCTCTCCAAGTCCGGCCCTGCCAACGCCACCGTGGGGCAGACCGTGACCTACACCTTTGCTGTCACCCACGCGCCGAGTTCGGACGGCGCGCCGGTTTCCGGCGTTGCGGTGTCCGACAGCGTGACCGCCGCGCCCGCCTACGTCTCCGGTGACACCGACTCCGACGGCCTCCTCGAACCCGACGAAACCTGGCAGTACAGCGTCACGAAACTCGTCGGCCCCAATGATGTCGACCCGCTGGTCAACTCCGGCACCGTCACCGGCACCGACCCCGACGGTGACACCATCACCGCATCCGACGACCACTCGCTCGGCATCGACTTCCTCCCCATCATCGAGGTGGTCAAGGGCGGGCCCTCTTCGGCCAATGTCGGCGATGTCGTCACGTATACCTTCGACGTGAGCCACGCCCCCGGCAGCGATGGCTCCTCGGTCAACGGCTTGACGGTCACCGACGACATCGCCGGCCCAGCCACCTACCAATCGGGCGACACCGACGCAGACACGCTCCTCGACACCACCGAGACCTGGCGCTACACGATCACTCACACCGTTGACGCCTCCGACCCGAACCCTCTGGTGAACGTCGCAACCGCCACCGGCAGCGATCGGGACGGGCAGTCGCTCTCGGCAAACGACAGTCATTCGCTCGACCTCGCCTACAACCCGACGATCGAAGTGGTGAAGACCGGCCCCGCGACGGCGACCGTGGGCCAGACCGTCGACTTCACCTTCGAGGTGTCGCACGCACCCGACAGCGACGGCACCGACCTGACGAACCTGACGCTCGGCGACAACCAGACGGGTACTCCGGTCTACATCTCCGGCGACGCCAACAGCGACGGGCTGCTCCAGGATGCCGAGACCTGGACGTTCACCAGCTCCTACCTTGTCACCGCAGCGTCGCCCGACCCCATGGTGAACGTGGCAACGGTGGGAGCCGATGACCTCACCGACGAACCCGTGGGTGCAACCGATACCCACGCGATCGACATCGACTTCGCCCCCGCGCTCTCCGTCGACAAGAACGGTCCTGCGTCGGCCGACATTGGTGACACCGTGAGCTTCACGTTCGAGGTGTCGCATTCCGGGGCATCGGACGGCTCGGCCGTCAGCGCGGTCACCGTCACCGATGACCAGATCGGGGGCGCAACCTACATCTCGGGCGACACCAACGTCGACGCCCTCCTGCAGTGGGGCGAGACCTGGGTCTTCAGCGCTGACCATCTGGTCTCGCTCAACGATGCCGACCCGTTCGTCAACGTGGGCACCGCCGCGGGCACCGATCAGGACGGTGGTCAGGTGAGCGCCTCGTCCAATCATTCGATGGCGATCGATCATCGGCCGGTGCTGCTGGTCGACAAGACCGGGCCGGCCGCCGCCCCGATCGGGGCGCTCGTCACGTACAGCTTCGCCGTCTCGCACGCTCCAGCCTCCGACGGTTCGGTCGTCGGAGGAGTCACGGTCAACGATGACATCGCCGGGCCGGCCACCTACTCGAGCGGCGACACCGACTCCGACGGCATGATCGATCCGGGTGAGACCTGGATGTTCAGCGGCAGCCGAACCATTCTCGCCTCCGACGCCGACCCGCTGGTCAACACTGCCGTCGTGTCGGCAACCGATCCCGATGGTGACCCGATCACCGGCACCGACAGCCACAGCCTGGACGTCGGGATCGCTCCGGTGATCGCTCTGACCAAGGCAGGCCAGACGGATGCGGCGGTGGGTCAGAACGTCACCTACACCTTCCGCGTCACCCACGACCCCACCTCAGACGGCTCCCCCATCCTCAACACCACCATCACCGACGACATCGCCGGACCCGCCACCTACCTCAACGGCGACGACGGCGACACCGCCCTCGAACTCGGCGAAGAATGGGTCTACCAAGCCACCTACACCATCCAACCCACCGACCCCACCCCCCTCACCAACACCGCAACCGCCAACGCAACCAACCGCGACGGCGGACCCCTCACCGACACCGCAACCCACAACACCACCATCGACTACACCCCCCAAATCACCATCACCAAAACCGGACCCGCCACCGCCAACGTCGACGACACCATCACCTACCAACTCGACGTCACCCACGCCCCCACCAGCGACGGGTCGCCGGTGATGAACCTGTCGGTGAACGATGACGTCGCCGGTCCGGCCAGCTATGTCTCCGGGGACACCAACAACGACAACCTCCTCCAGACCACCGAGACGTGGCGCTACGAAGCCGACTACACCGTGCCCGCCGATGCCCCGGAGACACTGGTGAATCTGGGGACGGCCAACGCCGAGGACGGCAACGGCGATCTGCTCGTCGCTGCAGGACTCGCACATCACGACCATCGGTTTCGAGCCGGTGCTGACCGTGTCCAAGACCGGTCCGGCGACGGGGAACGTCGGCGGAACACTCACCTACACCTTCACCGTTTCCCACGATGCGGCGAGCGACGGGTCCCCGGTCATTCTCCTGGTTGCCGACGACGACATCGCCGGACCCGCCACCTACCAGTCCGGCGACACCGACGGCGACAGCGAACTCGATGGCGGCGAGACCTGGGTCTTCACTCGCACCTACCTCGTGCCCCCCAACGTGGCCGACCAGCTGACGAACACGGCAATCATTTCCGGCGTCGATCAAGGCGGGCGAAACCGTCTCCGCCACCGACTCCCATACCACCGACATCGGATTCGCCCCCGACCTGCAGATCTCCAAGACCGGTCCGGCCACCGCCGCTACCGATGACACCATCACCTACAACTTTGCCGTATCTCACACCGCCTCCTCCGATGGCTCACCGGTGAGTACGGTGACCATTGCCGACGATGTGACCAGCACCCCGACCTACCAGTCCGGTGACACCGACGCCGACGGGCTGCTCGACGGCGGGGAGACGTGGCTGGTACTCCGTCAGCTATCACGTGGCGGCGACCGACCTCGATCCCCTCGTCAATACCGCCGCGGTCGATGGACTCGATCGTGACGCCGAACCCGTCGCCGCGACGGACAGCCACAGCCTGAACATCGACTACCGACCGGCGATCGACATCGTCAAGACCGGGCCGACCACCGCGGCGGTCGGGGACACGGTCACGTACCAATTCGCCGTCAGTCACGGCGGATCGTCCGATGGCTCGGCGCTGAATGCGGTGGCAGTCAACGACAACGTGACCGGTACCGCGACCTTCAGCTCCGGCGATGATGGAGACGGCGTCCTCGAGACCGGCGAGACCTGGATCTTCACCGACACCCACGTCATCACCCCGTCCACGCCGGTGCCGCTGGTGAACCTCGCGACCGTGACTGCGGTCGACCTCGACGGCGAGACCGTGTCCCGCTCGGACGGGCACTCCCTCACTCCGACGTTCAACCCGACCCTGGCGATCGCGAAGTCGGGCCCGGCAACTGCGCGGATTGGTGAATCGGTCACCTACTCCTTCGCGGTGCAGTCACGCTCCGACATCGGACGCTTCGGCCATTTCGGCGGTCAGCGTCACCGACGACATCGCCGGTGCCGCCACCTACGTTTCGGGTGACGACGGCGACAGCCTGCTCGAGGCCAACGAAACCTGGGTGTTCACTGCGACCCGCATCGTGCTGGTCTCCGACTCCGACCCCGTCATCAATACCGCCAACGCCTCGGGCACCGATCGAGACGGCCAGTCGGTGAGTGCGACCGACAACCATTCGCTGGCCGTCGATCATCATCCGGTGCTGGTGATCGACAAGACCGGTCCGGCTACGGCCGCCGTCGGTTCGAACGTCACCTATTCCTTCAGCGTCACCCACGATCCGACCTCGGACAACTCCTCGGTCGGCACGGTGTCCGTCACCGACGACGTTGCCGGTCCCGCCACCTACCAGTCGGGCGACGGCAACAACAACAACCGACTCGACGCCGGCGAGATCTGGACGTACTCGGTCGGCTACGTCGTCACACCCGCTGCTGCTGACCCGCTGCTGAACACGGGCACCGTCACCGGCACCGACCATGACTCCGACATCGTCACCGCCGCCGACTCACACAGCACTGACGTGATCCACGCTCCGGTGGTTGCGTTGGTCAAGGAAGGACCCGCCACCGCGGCGGTCGGTCAGAACGTCACCTACACCTTCCGCGTCACCCACGACCCCACCTCAGACGGCTCCCCCATCCTCAACACCACCATCACCGACGACATCGCCGGACCCGCCACCTACCTCAACGGCGACGACGGCGACACCGCCCTCGAACTCGGCGAAGAATGGGTCTACCAAGCCACCTACACCATCCAACCCACCGACCCCACCCCCCTCACCAACACCGCAACCGCCAACGCAACCAACCGCGACGGCGGACCCCTCACCGACACCGCAACCCACAACACCACCATCGACTACACCCCCCAAATCACCATCACCAAAACCGGACCCGCCACCGCCAACGTCGACGACACCATCACCTACCAACTCGACGTCACCCACGCCTTGGGATCGACCGGCTCACCGGTCTCGTCGGTATCCGTCAGTGACGACGTTGCCGGCGCGGCCACCTACGTCTCCGGTGACACCAACAACGACAACCTCCTCCAGACCACCGAGACGTGGCGTTACGAAGCCGACTACTCCGTACCTGCCGACGCTCCGGCCGCATTGGTCAACATCGCGACCGTCGACGCCGAGGACGGCAACGGCGACCCGGTCACGGCTCAGGACACCCACACCACCACCATCGTCTTCGCTCCCGTGATCACCGTGGTGAAGGCGGGTCCGGCGACAGGCGCAGTCGGCGACACACTCGGCTTCACCTTCACGCTCACCCACGGTCCGACCAGCGATGGCTCGCCGGTGTCCGGTCTGTCGGTCATCGATGACGTTGCCGGGTCGGCTGCCTACCAGTCGGGCGACACCAACGCCGATGGCCTGCTCCAGGACGACGAGACCTGGCTCTACAGCCGGGCGTACGTGGTGTCGGTCGACGACCCCGACGTGCTGACCAACACCGTCGCCGTCAGTGGCAGCGCGACCGACGGCTCATCGGTCGTTGCCACCGATGACCACGACACCAACCTCGTGTTCGCTCCGGAACTCCAGGTCGTGAAGTCCGGCCCGTCCTCGGCAACGACCGGCCAGACCGTCACCTACACCTACGTGGTGAGTCACACCTCCAGCTCTGATGGCTCCCCCATCTCGACCGTGGTGATCAGCGACAACGTGACCGCTGTCCCCGCCCTGCTGTCGGGCGACCTCGACACTGACGACGCCCTCGACGGCGGCGAGACCTGGACCTACACGGTTGACTACCAGGTGCGGGCGTCCGATCCTGATCCGCTGATCAACACGGCATCGGTCTCCGGCGTCGACACCAACGGCGACCCAATCCTTGACGATGACAGCCACTCGCTCGACATCGACTACCTGCCGATGCTGCAGGTTGCGAAGTCCGGTCCGCCCAATGCCGCGGTCGGGGACACGGTCACCTACGCCTACGAAGTCAGCCACGCTGCCGGCTCGGACGGATCTGCCATCACTGGCCCGTCGGTCAGCGACGACGTCACTGGTCCGGCGTCCTACGATTCGGGCGACAGCGACGGTGACGGCGTACTCGACGACGGTGAGACGTGGATCTTCAGCGACACCCACACGGTCCTGGCTTCCGACAACGACCCGCTGGTGAACACGGCGACCGCAAACGGCTCCGACCTCGATGGTCAAACGCTGACCGCCACCGACACCCACAGTCTGGCCGTTGCGTTCAATCCGATCATCCAGATCGAGAAGACCGGCCCGGCCACCGCTTCGGTGGGTGACTCGATCACCTACACCTTCGCCGTCCGTCATGCCCCGACATCGGACGGCTCGCCGATGAACACGCTTGCGGTCACCGACGACGTCGCCGGCCCCGCAACGCTGCTCTCCGGTGACGCCAACAGTGACAACCTGCTGCAGTTGGGGGAGACCTGGATCTTCACTGCGGGCCATGTCGTATCGGCCACCGACCCCGAACCGCTGGTGAACATCGCAACCGCCACGGCCAACGATCGTGAAGGTGACTCGCTCGGGGACACCGACTCGCACGCGCTGGCCATCGACCACTCCCCCGTCGTCACCGTCGACAAGAGCGGTCCTGCAACCGCGTCCGTTGGCGATCTGGTCAACTACACGTTCGCGGTCGGCCATGACGTCACCTCAGACGGTTCGCCGGTCAGCGGCATCACCGTCGACGACTCGATCGTCGGGCCTGCGTCCTACGACTCCGGCGACGACGGCGACGGCCTCTTGGAGACCGGTGAGACCTGGACCTTCATTGCGTCGTACTCGGTCACCACCGACGGAGCCGACCCGCTCCTCAATACTGCGACCGTCGAAGGCATCGATCCCGACGGCGACCCACTGGGCGACACCGACACGCACAGCCTCGACGTCGTCTACTCCCCGGTCTTGGCGGTGGCCAAGTCTGGCCTGGCCGCGGCCGCGGTCGACCAGTCGGTGACGTACACGTTCCGAGTCACCCACGATGCGACCTCGGATGGGTCGGCCGTCTCGGCCGTCAGCGTCCTCGACGACGTCGCCGGTGCGGCCACCTACGTCACGGGCGACGATGGCGACTCGGCACTCGAACTCGGGGAGGAGTGGGTGTATCAGGCCGCTCGCACGGTCCTCGCGTCGGACCCCGACCCGCTCACCAACACGGTCACCGTCTCGGGAACCAGTCGTGACGGCAACCCGGTCAACGCCACCGACAGCCACGACACCTCGGTCGACTACACCCCCACCATCGCCATCGAGAAGTCCGGACCGGCCTCGGCCGACGTCGGCCAGACCATCACGTTCGAGTTCGCGCTGAGCCACGCAGCAGACAGCGACGGTTCGCCGGTGTCCAGTCCGGCCGTGGCCGACGACCTTGCCGGCGCCGCTCTCTACGTGTCCGGCGACACCAACAACGACGGGCTCCTCCAGGAGACCGAGACGTGGATCTTCGCGGCTGACTACGTCGTGCCGCCGACTGCGTCGAGTTCGTTGGTGAACATCGCCACCGCCACCGCCAACGATGGGAACGGCGACCCGGTCACGGCCCAGGACAGCCACACGGCCGTCATCGGCTTCGATCCGGTGCTCAACACCGTGAAGTCCGGGCCGACCGACGCCGCGGTGGGCGAGATCGTCGCCTACACCTTCACGGTCTCCCACGACGCGACCAGCGATGGTTCGCCGGTGAACCTGCTCACCGCGGTTGATGACGTGGCCGGGTTGGCCGCCTATCAGGCGGGCGACACCGACAGCGACGGATCGCTCGATGCCGGGGAGATCTGGACCTTCTCCCGCACCTACCTCGTGCAGGCCGATGACCCCAACCTGTTGTCCAACACGGTCGTCGTGACCGGCGTCGATGTCGGGGGTAGCCCGATCACCGGCACGGACACCCACGTCACCGACATCGACTTCGAGCCCACCATGCAGGTGAGCAAGACCGGTCCTGCTACCGCTTCCACCGGTGACACCGTGACCTACCAGTACGAGGTCAGCCATTCCGTTGGATCGGACGGATCGCCCATCTCGTCGATCACCATCACCGACGACGTGACCAACACGCCGTCGTACCAGTCGGGCGACACCGACACCGACGACGAATTGGACGCAGGTGAGGTGTGGGTCTTCGCGGTCACCTACGTGGTAGACGCGGGCGATCCCGACCCGCTCGTGAACACCGTCATCGTCCAAGGCGCCGACGGTGACAACGTGCCGTTCACCGTTACCGACACCCACTCGCTCAGCGTCGACTACCAACCTGTGCTCGCAGTCGCCAAGACGGGCCCGGCGTCGGCCGACGTCGGTGACACGGTGACCTACACCTACGGGGTGTCCCACGACGCCCTGTCGGATGGATCGCCGATCAGCTCGATCGACGTCGACGACGACATCACCGGTGCTGCCGGATACACCTCGGGCGACGACGGCGACAGCCTGCTCGAGTCCGGTGAGACGTGGTTCTTCACCGACAGCTACGTGGTGCAGCCGACGGACCCGAACCCGTTGGTCAACACCGCGACCGTCGGAGGGCGAGATCTCGACGGAGAACTCCTCCTGATGACCGATACCCACTCCCTCGCGGTCGGGTTCGACCCGATCATCCAGGTGGTGAAATCGGGTCCGGCGGTGGCCGATCTCGGCGCAACCATCACCTACATCTTCGACGTGTCTCACGCCGCCAGCAGCGACGACTCGGCCGTGTCAGCGGTGAGCGTCACCGACGACATCGCCGGTAACGCAACGTACGTCAGCGGTGACGATGGTGATGGGCTGCTCGAATCCGGGGAGACCTGGGTCTACTCCGCCGATCGAGCCGTTGCCGCCTCGGACCCCGATCCGCTGATCAACATCGCCACCGCCTCCGGGACGAGCCGCGGCGGCGACCCGGTCTCGGCTGCCGACAGCCACAGCCTCGACATCGACTACAACCCGGTGCTGTCGGTCACCAAGTCGCGGCCCTACTGCGGCCGCCGTCGGACAGACCGTCACCTACTCCTTCGCCGTCGCCCACGTTGCCCCCAGTGACGGCTCGCCGGTATCAGGCATCGCAGTGACCGACGACATCGCCGGAGCTGCCACCTATGTGAACGGCGACGACGGAGACGGTGTCCTCGAATCGTCCGAGGCGTGGAACTTCGCGGCCGACTACGTGATCGCCGTCTCCGATCCCGACCCGCTGATCAACACCGTCACCGTGTCGGGCGACGATGCCGACGGCGAGCCGATCACGCCGGCCATCGATGCCCACACCACCGATCTCGTCACCAGCGCGCTGAGCGTGGTCAAGAGCGGCCCGGCCAGCTGCGGCCGTCGGCGAGGCGATCACCTACTCCTTTGCCGTCTCGCACGCTGCGACCAGTGACGGGCTTCCCATCTCCGGCGGTCAGTGTCTCCGACGACGTGGTCGGAACAGCAACCTACGCCTTCGGCGACAGCCAATGGGGACAACCTGCTCGACGGCGGCGAAACGTGGGTCTTCACCGCCGGCTACACCGTGCTCGGCACCGAAGCCGACCCCATCGTCAACGCTGCGCCACCGCCACCGGCACCACCTCGGTCGGGGTCATCGTCACCGCTACCGACTCCCATTCCACCGATATCGATCACCAGTCGGTCCTGACCGTCGAGAAGTCGGGGCCGGCCCAAGCCGCCGACGGCCAGACCGTCACCTACAGCTTCGTCGTCACCCACGATCCGTCGAGCGACGGCACTCCCGTGTCGTCGGTCGCCGTCATCGACGACGTTGCCGGTACCGCCACCTCTCGTCTCCGGCGACGACCAACACCAACAACCAGCTCGACGGTGGGGAGACCTGGACCTTCGACGTCCGCCTACATCATCACGGGCTCGGACGCCGATCCGCTGGTCAACACCGTCACCGTCTCGGGCACGAACGCGTAGCGGCCTGCCGATCCCGGCCGGCAGTCGACAGCCACAGCACCGACATCGTCCGGGCGTCGCTGAACGTCGCCAAGTCCGGTCCGGCGACCGCCACCATCGGCCAGACGCTCACCTACCGCTTCGAGGTCTCCCACGGCGCGGGCAGTGACGGTTCGGCGCTCGACCTCGGTCGCGGTGTCGGACAACATTGCCGGCGGGGCCACGCTCATCTCCGGTGACACCAACACCGACGGCATCACTCCAGCCCGGAGAGACCTGGGTCTTCGAGGCGACCTACCTGGTGACCGTGGGAGTCGTCGATCCGTTGGTCAATACGGCCACGGCAACCGCCGTCGACCTCCTCGGGCGGACGGTCACCTCGCTCGACACGCACAGCACCGACATCGAGCACGCTCCGGTCATCGACGTGGCTAAGAGCGGCCCCGGTGCCGCGGCCGACGGCGACACCGTCACCTACTACTTCGACGTGAGCCACGCTGCCTCCTCTGACGACTCATCGGTCGCGAACGTCGCCGTCGATGACGACATCGCCGGTACCGGCCACCTATCAGTCCGGCGACACCGACGCCGACAACCTCCTCGACGCAAGCGAGACGTGGGTCTTCGCTGCCGACCTACACGGTGCTCAGCAGCGATGCCGATCCGCTCGTCAACACCGCGACCGCGACGGGCACCGACACCGACGGCGACGTCGTGACTCCTGCGACCGACACCCACAGCCTCGACATCGTCCGAGCCGCGGTGACGATCGCCAAGACGACATCGACCCCGATCGTCACCACGGGCGGGACGGCATCATTCGAGATCACGGTGACCAACACCGGCGACTCGGTCCTGACTGACGTCACCGTGCTCGATCCGCTCGTCCCCGACTGCGACCAGACGTTTGCGTCGTTGGCCATCGGCGCCTCCGAATCGATCACGTGCGAGGCCACCGGTCTGACCGCCTCGTTCACCAACGTGGCGACGGTCGAGGGAACCGACAGCCTCGGGAACCTCGTCGATGCCACCGATTCCGCCGCCGTTCAGGTCGTGGTGCCGGGCATCTCGCTGTCCAAGACACCGGCCGGCCAGGCCGTCGTCATCGACGGAGACGCCACCTTCACCCTGACCGTTTCGAATACCGGCGACAGCCAGCTGCATGACGTCACCATCAGCGACCCCGCAACGGCGAGCTGCGACCGCACCGATCGGCGTCCTCGAGCCAGGCGACACCGTCGCCTTCTCGTGCACCCACACCGGTGTGCTGGCCGACTTCGTCAACATCGCAACGGTCTCGGCGCTCGACTTGGCCGACACGCCGATCCAGACCAGCGACTCGGCCAACGTGACGGTCCTCGTCCCGGCGATCGAGGTCCAGAAGACGCCCGAGACCCAGCTCGTGGTCACCGGCGGCACGGCCACCTTCACCATCACCGTCATCAACAGCGGCGAGGCCGACCTCTCCGGTGTCATCGTGTCCGACCCGGCCGCCCCTGGGTGTGACCTGACGATCGGGTCGCTCCCAGTCGGGGCAACCCACGCCTACACGTGCGTCAGCGAGGTCCTCATCTGCCGACCTGCTGAATACGGCTGTAGGTCACCGGACCTCGATCCCTTGGGCGCCGCCTACACCGACAGCGACACCGCCTCGGTCGACGTCATCGCACCCCAGATCGGCATCGACATCACGCCTGACACCCAAACGGTCACCGAACACGGCACCGCGGTCTTCACCGTGACCGTCGTCAACAACGGTGACGCCACCCTCACCGGTGTGGTCATCACCAACACCACGGTCGCCGGATGCGCCCAGACCATTCCATCGCTTGCACCCGGCGAGACCTTCTCCTATCCCGTGCCAGCTCGCCGATGTCACGTCGACTTCCCGACCACCGTCGACGTGACCGCAACCGATCCGCTCGGCGGCACGGTCACCGCTGCTGACACCGCCAACGTGAACGTCCTCGTGCCCGGCATCAGCATCACCAAGTCACCAGCCGACCCAGGACGTGGCCTTTGGCGGCGTGGCGACGTTCGACATCGAGGTCACCAATACGGGCGAGACGGTCCTGACCGATGTCACCGTCTCCGATCTCCGCACACCGACCTGCGATCGGGTCATCGCCTCGATGGCGCCGGGTGAGGTGATTTCGTGGACCTGTGATCAGACCGATGTCGTTACGGGCTTCACCAACGTCGCAACTCGTCACCGCGACCGATCCCATCGGACTGAGCCACGGCGACTCGGCATCGGCCGACGTCACCGTTTCGGCCCCGGCACTCGCCATCTCCAAGACGCCGGACTTCCAGACCGTCGCGGTGACGGGACGGCCGAGTTCACGATCACCGTCATCAACCAGTCGGCTGTCGAGATGACCAACGTCATCGTGCACCGACCCCCTGGTACCGGCATGCAACACGACCATTCCCAGCCTGCCCGCCGGTGAGACACGCACCCTTACCTGTACCACCACCGTGATCGCCTCGTTCACCAACACCGCCGACGTCACCGGTCTCGATTCCTTCGGCGGCACCCATACCGACTGCGACACGGCGGACGTGGCGATGATCACTCCAAGCCCGGTGATCACCAAGATCACCGCAACCCCGGTCGGCCATGTCGGCGATGACATCACCTTCACCATCGCCGTCTCCAACAACGGCGACGTGCCGCTCACCAACGTGGCCGTCAGCGATCCGGTGACGCCGACGTGCGATCGCGTCATCGGCAACCTCGCCGTCGGCCAGACCGTCACCTTCGATTGCGTGCTCGCCGGTATCACGGGCGACGTGCTCAACATCGCCACGGTGACCGCCACCGATCCGCTCGGCGGCAATTGGTCGTCGGCAGCAGACGCCTCGGTGGATGTGATCACCCCCGCCATCACCGTCACGGCGAACCCAGCGGTCGCTCAAGTGACCGAACACGGCACCGTCGACGTTCCCATCACCATCACCAACTCCGGCGACACGCCTCTCGTCCAACGTCAGCCTCGTCATTCCGGCGGGCCTCACCTGCACCGACCCCGTCCCCACGACCCTGGCTGCCGGCGGGTCGATCACCATCACCTGCCAACTCATCGATCTCACCGTCGATGTGAACGAACTCGTGACGGTCTCGGGCGAGGATTCGCTCGGCCTCGAGGTGAGCGACGAGCGACCCGTTGATCGTTGGCGTCCTCGTTCCCGCCATCGAGATCCAGAAGACCCCGGATCTCCAGACGCTGCTGAACGGAGCGACGGCCACGTTCACGCTCACGGTCACCAACAGCGGCGAGACCGACCTCGTCGATGTCGAGGTGTCCGATCCGCTCGTGCCCGACTGTGACTTCACCGTCGGCTCGCTCGCCGTCGGCGACAGCGACCAGCACATCTGTACCACCATCGTCAGCGGCGACCTGACCAACGTCGCTACGGTCACCGCGGTCGATCCGATCGGCAACCCGCACTCCGACAGCGACGACGCATCGGTCGACGTGGTCGCTCCCCAGATCCGCCTCCTCAAGTCACCCGACGCCCAGTCGGTCGTTCGGGGCGACTCCGCCACCTTCTCCTTCGAGGTGGCAAACATCGGCGACACCCCGCTGACCGACGTCGAGGTCGTCGATCCACTGGTGCCGTCGTGCGATCGAAACTTCGCCCTCATCCCCGTTGGCGTGACCGAGATCTACACCTGCACGATCCCCGTCGTGCCCGCCGACTTCGTGAACACCGCCTCGGTCACCGCCTCGGAGCCGTCCGGCGGAACGGTTGGCAGCACGGACACAGGCTCGGTCAATGTGCTCGTGCCCGGCGTGACCATCGACAAGGTGGCCGGTTCCGGCTCGGTCCTCCAGGGCCAGTCGATCGTGTTCAGCATCACGGTCTCGAACGCCGGAGCGACGCCGCTGACCAACGTCACCGTCAACGATCCCATCGCCCCGGCGTGTGAGGTGGTCCTCCCTGCCCTGGCCATCGGCGAGGTCCACACCTACACCTGCACCATGGACAACGTGACCGCCGACGTGACCAACGTTGCCACCGTGACCGCAATCGATCCGATCGGGGGAACCCACGGCGATTCGGATTCTGAGACCGTCATCATGCGTCCTGCGGGCGACCTGACCGGTCACCTGTTCATCGATACCGATGGTGACGCCGTACAGGACGCAGGCGAACCCGACCTCGCCAACGTCGATGTATCGGTGCAGGCGGCCGACGGCACCATCATCGTCGTGAGCACCGACGCAAACGGCGACTGGATCGCCAACACCGTTCCCTCCGGAACCGCAACCGTCTCGGTAGTCACCACCGACACCGACTATCCCGGCAACCTGCCGATCCGACATTCGGTGTCCACCACCGGGACCGATGGACTGCCAAACGAGGTCCAGTCGATCGGCGTCGTCGCGGGAGTGGCAACCGCCACCGGATCGGTCGGCTACGCCCCGATGTCGAGCATCGATGGTCTGGCGTGGGTCGACGTCGACGCCGACGGCCTTCGCGGAGCGGGCGAAGGTCCCGTGCCCGGCATGCTCGTCGAACTCCTCGACGCAACGGGAGTCGTCATCGACAGCGTCACCACCGCCGCCGACGGGCTCTATCACTTCGGCGACATCTGGCCCGGCGACTACTCGATCCGCTTCACCGCTCCGACCGGTTCGGTGAGCACGACGGCCGATGCCGGCTCAGACAGTGCCGGCTCAGACACCGTCGACTCCGACGCTGCCGCCTCGGGCACCTCGACCGGCGGACAACCTCAGGCCACCACGCCTCTGCTGAACGTTTCGGGATCGACCGTGACCAACGTGGACAGCGGTTGGTTCGCACCCGCGGCCATCGACGGAACGGTCTGGAGCGACGTCAACGGCAACGGGGTCCGTGACCCCGAGGACGACGGCATCCCCGACGTGACCATCAGCCTGTTCGGCCCCGGACCGGACGGCGTCCTCGGTTCGCCCGACGACGTGCTCGTCGGACACGACCACGACCGCCGGCAACGGCACCTACACCTTCGGCGACCTCGTACCCGGCGCCTACCGGGTGGCGGTGGACGTCGACCCGACGACCGTGACCGCCGGCTCCGACACCCACGATCTGACGCTTCTCTCCGGCCAACGGTCGCCCGACCTCCAGACCGGTGTCACCGGCCCCGGAGACATCGTCGGCACGCTCTGGGTCGACCTCGATGCCGATGGTCTGGTCGATGCCAACGAGCCTCGGTTGTCCGGGGTGGACCTCACCCTCACCGATCCGGGCCCGGACGGCGTGTTGGGCAACGGCGACGACGTCACCGCCATCGTCACCACCGATGCCGACGGCGGCTACATCTTCCCCGACCTCCTGGCCAGCGGCTACCGGGTCACCCTCGACCCCTCGACGCTGCCCGCCGGTGTCGTCGAATCCTTCGAGACCGATGGCACGCTCGACGGCGTCGGGCTTCCGTTCGTGACCATCGGAGCGGAGACCCGCTTCGACATCGGCTTCCGAGGGACGAGTGCGTTGGAGCACAGGCTCTGGGTCGACTTCGACCAGGACGCCGTCGCCGACAGCTGGGAGCCGGGTATCCCTCGCATTCCGGTCACCGTGCAGTGGGCTGGGGCCGATGGCATCTTCGGTAACGCCGACGATTGGGCGACGAGCATTGTCACCGACACCGGCGGCCGGCTGAGCCTCACGGGCCTGCCTGCCGGCGACTACCGCATCGTCGTCACTGCGGCCACCATGCCGAACGGCCTGACCCAGAGCGTCGACCCCGACGGGATCATCGACCAGCGGGCGGCAGCCACCCTCACCCCCGACAACACGTCGCGCACTCTCATGGGTTACGAGGGCACCGCCTCGCTCGGCGACGTCGTGTGGATCGACGCCGATCGTGACGGCAACATCGACAGCAACGAGGATCGGGTTCCCGGTGTCGAGGTGCTGGTCGTCTGGGCCGGCTTCGACGGTGTGTTCGGCACGGCAGACGACGTGACCCTGACCACGACCACCCGGGCCGATGGCACGTACTTGATCGATGGTCTTCCCTCCGGCGATTACGAGGTTCGAGTGATCGCTTCGTCGCTGCCGCGGGGAACGACAGCAACCACTGTTCGGGTCACCCTGATCGCCGGCCAGATCAACCTCAACGGCGATATCCCACTGTTCCGGGTGGCAAGCGGTGGCGGTTCGAGCTCGGGATTCACGTCCCCGCTCGCGTTCACGGGGGCATCGACCGCAGCACTCGCCGGCTCAGGCCTTGCCCTGGTCGCGGTCGGCTGGGTCCTGATGCGGCTCCGCCGTCGCCGCGGAACCGAGACGTAAGCGCCGCTGGGTCTTTACGCTCTGCGAGGCGACGAATGACGTTTCCGAACTCCGCTGGATAGCGTGCCACGAGCGTCGATCTGATCAGCTCAGATGTAAGTTGTCGTCTGTTTGGATCCGGTGACGGCGTTCTTCCGGCCAGTCCGGAACGATCTGGCATGCGAGAAGCTGGGGCTATATGGCCGACACAGGTAACCTGAAAGTTCTCGCTGACCTTCGTTTGAAGGAGGCGGAGGAGCTTCTGAGAGTCAGAATGTGGTCTGGCGCCTATTACTTGTCGGGATACGCACTCGAGCTTGCGTTGAAGGCTGCCGCCACGAAGTCTTTTCGCCCCCATCACATGCCGGACAAGGCCTTCGTGACCAGGCTCCACACCGATGATCTGAAGAAGCTCCTCACAGAATCAGGCCTCGAAAAGGACTTCGGTGCGATGGTGACATCGGACGCTGGTTTCGGTGCCAACTGGGGCCTCGCTACCAAGTGGACCGAGGAGGCCCGGTATCGAAAGTGGCTGAAAGACGAAGCACAAGCCATCGTGACCGCCGTAGGAAACAAGAAGGATGGACTCCTCCCATGGATCAAGATTCGCTGGTGAAGCCTCTGATTGACGTCGGCGAGGAGATTCTTCACCGTCTCGACGCTGCGGGAGTCGATCCTGAGGTCGCGATGTGGTTCTGGGTCGAGGAACAAAGTCGATGGTGGTATGTGGTCGCGGGTGGCGCGCTCGAAAGACTTACGCCGAAGGCAGGCTATGAGGTCCTTCACGTCGCGCTTTCTGGGATGGAACCACCGTTCCCCATCGGCATGGACCAGGTGTCCGTTCAGAGAATGAATGACCCTGCGGTTCGCCTAGTTTCGAAGATGCTGCATCTTCCGAGTTTCGGGGGCGTTCGGCTGACGAACAACGTCGTCAACGGAGTGACGATCCAGGATGCCTACGTCTATCGGATGGACGCGCAGCCAGCGGAGCCGAGGGGGTCGAAACCGACGTCCACGTCGCGAACAGGAGGGCCTTCTCTGAAGAACAAGAAGAAGAAGAAGCGATCGGCAGCTTGACCCGCGAAGGTCAGCCGAGCGCGGCCAACGCCGATTGGGCTGCGGCGAGATCGGCCTTGGCCGCCTCGAGCATCTGACGGGTCTCCTCGACCAGGTGCGCCGGCGCGTTGGCCACGTACCCGCTGTTGGAGAGCTTGCCCTCGAAGCCCGATACCTGCTTCTGCTTGGCCGCGAGCGCCTTGGTGATGCGATCTCGTTCGGCGTCGACATCGACCTCGTCAGCCAATCCGGAGACCAACACTTCGGTGCCCTCGAAGGCCAAGGCGCTGGCACCGGCCGGACGGTCGTCGCCGCGGGCAACGACCTGACCGACACCGGCGAGGGTCTCGACCATGCCTTCGGCGAACTCGATCAACTCCGCCACCGTCGGCTCGACGTGCAGCTCGACCTCCTGCTTCGGGGCGACGTTGCGCTGCGCCCGGACGACACGAATGGCGCTGGCGAGCGCGTCGGCGCGTTCGAAGCGCGCGCGAACGTCGGGGTCGATCAACGCCGCGTCGATGACCGGCCACGCTGCTCCGGCGAGCAGCGTGGAAGGCGGAAGCTCGACACCCTCGACCGAACCGAACCGTGCCGCCGACACCGCCGACCACAACGACTCGGTGACGAACGGGCAGACCGGGTGTAGGAGCCGGAGAACCGCGTCGAGCACTGACCCCAGCACCACCTGTTGCGACGGCCGATTGTCGACCGTCGGCTTGATGGCCTCGAGGTAGCGGTCGCAGACGTCGTGCCAGATGAAGTCGTAGAGCGTGTCGGCCACCTGGTTGAACTGGTACCGGCCGAGCGTGGACTCGATGGCGCTCACCGTGCTCGCGAGGCGGTCGAGAATCCAACGGTCGACGAACATGAGGTCAGCAGCGGTCACGACCGACGGGGCGTTACCGGCGGCACCTTCGGCGCTCAGCCGTCGGATCGCGAAGCGGGTGGCGTTGAAGACCTTGTTGGCGAAGTTCCGCCCGACATCGAACTTGGCCGACGTGTTCAGGGCCAGCGGGGCTTCCTCGCTCGGGGAAACCAGACCGGCAGCCACGCCGTAGGCCGAGACCATGCTCTTGGTGGGGTCGGCCGGTGAGGTCTGGACGGGTGCGGCCACCACGTGACCGGCACTGGTGGTGATGAACTTCGGGGTGAACGACACGCCCGTGTGCGGGCAGATCATGTCGACCGGCATCCGCACGTCCTGGGTGTCGGTCGTGGTCTGCACGAGGGCAAAGCGCATGGCGTCGGCCCCGTGGGTTTCGATGATGTCCCTCGGATCAACACCGTTGCCCAGGCTCTTCGACATCTTCTGGCCATGACCGTCCTGGATCATGGCGTGGATGAAGACGTCGGTGAAGGGCAGCCCACCGTCGAGGAAGTACCGGTTGAACATGACCATACGCGAGACCCAGAGCGTGATGATCTCTCGGGCAGTGGTGAGCACCGATGTGGGGTTGAACGCTTCCAGGAGCCCGACCGTCTCGGGGTAGTCCTCGGGGTACGGCCAACCCATGGTGGACAACGGCCACAGGCCCGACGAGAACCAGGTGTCGAGCACGTCGGGGTCCCGGACGAAGCCATCGGCCTCGAGCGCAGCGATCAATCCGGCCTCGTCATGCGACGCGTCGGCCCGGTCGGAGCGCGACAACGTTCCCGCCGGGGGGACGCACACGGCCTGTTCGATCTCGGTCTCGGTGACGTAACGCGCCAGGTGCGCCGCTCCGGCGGCGGTCCAGGCGTCCGCGACGGCGAACATCGCACCGTCGGTCGTGACGACCGCTGCTCGAACCTCGGTCGGGGCATCGGCTGCGTCGACGATGCGCGTCCACACGGGGATCTGGTGACCCCACCACAACTGGCGGGAGATGCACCAGTCACGGATGCCGTCGTGCCACGCGTAGTAGGTGCGGGCGTAGCGAGCGGGGAAAAACCGCAGCCCGCCATCGCCCTCGGTCTTGGTGTCGCCGTCTCTGCGGGGCGCAACGCCGTCGGGCAGATCGGGCGTCTGGCCCGGGTCCTGGGCCCGCAGAGCCGAGCCCCGAAGACGATCGTCGGTGACCGCGACGTACCACTGATCGCTCAGCCAGGGTTCGATCGGGACGTGCGAGCGATACGAGTGCCCGACCGAGTGGGTGTAATCGCGGACGTTCTCGAGCAGACCATTGGCCTCGAACCAGGCGACGATCTGGGCTCGGGCGTCTTCTCGGCTGAGCCCGACGAACGGGCGGGCTTCGGCCGAGACGTCCTCCCATCCGTATTGATCGGAGATCGAACCGTCGGGGCCCATGACGTTGATGACTTCGAGGTCGTGGCGCAGCCCGATCTCCCAGTCGTTGGGGTCATGGGCCGGCGTGACCTTGAGGAACCCCGACGCATAGGCGGCCTTGGCCTCGGTCGACGTAGGGTCGGCCATCACGACGTAGTCGTCCTCGACGATGGGGATGACCCGGCCGGCGATGGGGAGCACGACCGACTTGCCCCGAAGGCTCTCGGCCCGGGGGTCGGTGGGGTTGATGGCAACGGCGGTGTCGCCGAGCATCGTCTCGGGGCGGGTTGTGGCCACGGTCACGTGGCCCGAGCCGTCGCTCAGCGGATAGCGGAGGTACCACATGTGGCCCTCGACCTCTTCCATCTCGACCTCGTCGTCGGAGAGCGCCGTGCGGGTGACCGGGTCCCAGTTCACCAGCCGCTTGCCACGGTAGATGAGACCGTCACGGAACAGCACGAAGAACGCGTGACGGACCGCTGTGGCGCACATCTCGTCCATCGTGAACCGAACCCGTTCGAAGTCACACGAAGCGCCCATCATCTCGAGCTGGTTGAGGATGACCTGTTCGTAGTCGTCCTTCCATTCCTGGGTCTTCTCGACGAAGGCCTCGCGGCCCATCTCGAGCCGCTTGATGCCTTCGGCGAGAAGGCGCTTCTCGACCACGGTCTGGGTGGCGATGCCGGCGTGATCGGTGCCCGGCATCCAGAGCGTGACGTCGCCCTTCATCCGGTGGTAACGGATGAGGACGTCCTGGAGAGCGTTGTTGAGCGCGTGGCCGAGATGGAGGGCAGCAGTGACGTTCGGCGGCGGGATGACGATCGAGTACGTGGCGGCCGAGGAACCGGGTTCGGGGGCCTCGACGTGGAAGACCCCGGCCTCGTTCCAACGACCGGTCACGACGGGCTCGGCATCCGACGGAACATACGCTTTGGGCAGCAGGTCATTGGCGATCTCGGTCACCCCTGCAATCTAGAGGACCCATACTTCGTCCCGACCTGGAGTATTCGGTAGGGTCGAACCATGAGCAGCAACGTCTCCGAGTCCGTCGCCGATGACCTACGGGCCGAGGCCCGGGCTTGGCTGGCAGAGCATTGGACCGGTGATCCCACCGCGGCCGCCGCTCCCCTGCCCGACGGTTCGTCGCAACGCTTCGTCGAGCAGGTGATCGACGCCGGTTGGGCTGCGCCCAGCTGGCCGGTCGAGCGGTTCGGCCGAGGCATCCCGCCCGAGATCGGGCAAGTGGTCGCCGAGGAGTTCGCCAAGGTCGGTGCGCCGGGTGCCGGCCAGGACGTCGCCAACCTGTGGGCCAACACCCTCCTCGCCGCCGGTCAACCGGCACTGATCGACCAATTCCTTCGGCCGCTGATGCTGGGCAAGGTCAACATGTGCCTGCTGTATTCCGAGCCGGGGGCCGGGTCCGACCTGGCGGGCATTCAGACCCGGGCCGACCGCGACGGCGACGAATGGATCATCAACGGACAGAAAGTGTGGACGTCCAGCGGCCGCAGCGCCGACTACGCGCTCCTCATCACCCGCTCCAACTGGGACGTACCCAAACATCGCGGTATCACGTTCTTCTTCTTCCCCATGCGCCAGGCCGGCGTCGAGGTACGGGCCTTGCGTCAGGCGACCGGCGACTCGCGCTTCAACGAGGTCTTCATCACCGATGCCCGGGTCCCCGACACCAACCGGCTGGGCGAGACCGGCCAAGGGTGGAACGTCCTCATGACCGCGTTGGCGTACGAGCGGGCGGTGATGGGTCAAACCTGGCGACGCCGTGCCGGCAAGGAAGCGGAGGCCGTGCGCGACTCTGACGACGAGGCCAGCGCGCCCATTCCGGATCTGTCGCTCCTCGACCTGGCCCGCCAGACCGGCCGGTCGACCGACCCGCTGATCCGCCAGAAACTCACCCGCCTGCACTCGATGCGGCAGGTCAACGAGTGGAACAACGCTCGGGCGAAGGCCGCGCTGGAGCAGGGCACGTCGACCCCGCTGGTCTCGATGGGCAAGCTGGCGATGTCGGGCATCCTGCACTACGCAGGCTCGCTGCAGAACGAACTGCTGGGAGCCGAAGCCACGTTGGCCGGTAACGACTCGCCTCGCGCGGCCGACGCCACCTACTCGCTGCTCAACGCCTTCTTCACCAGCATCGGCGGCGGCACCGACCAGATCCAGCGCAACATCATCGGCGAACGCATCCTCGGCCTGCCCAAGGAGCCCGAAGTCGACAAGGACATCGCCTTCCGCGACGTCCGCCGCTCCTGACCTGCCAAACCCAGCCGTCACCAACACCCCACCACGTTCTGTGCAGCGTTTTCCACGCTGAGCGTGGAAAACGCTGCACAGAAGCGGGGAACGGGCGGGAGCGTCGGTCCGGCTTCGGGTCAGTTGAGTTCGTTCACCCGATTGGTCAGCGGGGGCTTGACCGCTGGGTTCTCGGCCTCGAAGAAGGCGACCAACTGAGCCAGATCCTCACCGCCACCGACACGAAGTGACGGAGCGATCGGCTGCGGAACGCTGACGAAGTTGTCGCCACCGTCCGCCAGGAAGTTGTTCACCGTGACCTGGTAGACGGTCCCCGGCGAGGATCGCGGCGCCATTCAGCTGAAGGTTGGACACCGTGATGCTGGTGCAGGTGTTGGCGTTGATGTTGATCGTCTTGGACAAGGTCGTAGGTGAGGCCTTCAGAGACACCGAGATGTAGGAACGGTCCGACTGGAGCCAGACAGGCTGGCACTGCTCGTCGCAGCACCGCCTCGATCTGCGCCCCGGTCATCGGGATGGTGACCAGCAGGTTGCCGAAGGGCTGGAAGGTGAACGCCTCGCCGTAGGTGACGACACCGGCACCCTCGCCGGCAACCGAGGAAGCGAAGGTGAGGTCCGAGCGCACGCCACCAGGGTTCATCAACGCCAACTGCGCACCATTGGCCGTCGGTCGCCCAGACCTGAGCGTCGGCGACCAGGTTGCCTGCCGGCGTTTCGATTGCCCGATTCTCCACGCCCAGCGCCGAACCCCGCAGGATGTCGGCGGTGATGGTGCCTACCGGGCGGTTGCCCACCGAGCCGGCCAGGGCCGACCACTTGGCGAGCACCGCAGTGACGGCCGGATCAGGCAGTCAGCTGGCTCTGGATGACCCCGTGGTTCAACGCGGTGCTGAGATCACGGCGCACGTCCTTGGTCCGCTTGTCCAGCACCAGGCTGACCTCGGTGACCACTCGACCGAACGAGTAGGCGCTGGTCACGATGCGGGGCTGGCCCGGCCGAGTCGGCGAGACGGCAGTTGTAGGGCTGATGGGTGTGGCCGGTGATCATGACGTCGATCTCGGGATCGAGTGCCGCGTTGATCGCGGCGACCGCTCCGGTGAAGCCGACACAGCCGTTGATGTCGCCGGGGGCCGGCGTCTGGGTCGCACCCTCGTGCAGCAGCACGACGATGGCCTCGACGCCCTGGGCCTTCAGCACGGGGACGAGCGCGTTGGCGGTCGTGGCCTCGTCGAGGAAGTCGTAGCCGAGGATGCCCGCCTGGGCCACGAGCGACGGCGTCTCCTCGGTGGTCATACCGATGAAGCCGACCTTGATGTTCTCGTACTGCTTGATCCAGTAGGGAGGCAGCGGGGTCTCACCGGTCGCCTCGTTCACCGTGTTGGCGGCCAGCCACTGGAAGTCGGCGCCCGCGATAGGGCTGGTCCGGGAAATAGCACCCGTCCTCGGGGTGGCAACCGCCGTACTGCATACGGAGCAGTTCGGCGATGCCGTCGTCGAACTCGTGGTTGCCGACGCTGGAGACGTCGAGCTTCATGGCGTTGAGCGACTCGACCGAGGGCTCATCGTTGAAGAGCCCCGACAGGAACGGCGTTCCGCCGATGAGGTCGCCGGCCGCGACGGTCAGCGTGTTCTTCTTGCCCGCTCGCAGCTCGTTGAGCTTGGACGGCCAGGTACTGGCCACCGCCCGCCGGCCACACCGTTCAGGGTGCCCGGGGTGCTCGCCTCGAGGTGGCCGTGGTAGTCGTTGAAGCCCAACAGCTGCACCTGGACCAGCTGACCCGCGGGGTCGGGGTTGCCGGGGAGGGTGCGGTTTGCCGTCCCGGGCGGCTGATGCGGGCAACGCTCCGAGCGATGCCGCGGCGAGGAGGAAGGCCAGGACGGCCACGAATGGCCCCCGCTCGACGAGTCGGTTTCGAGGACTGCATTGGCTGCTCCCGCTGTTCTTCGACGCAGGAGCGCCCGCCGCCCCGCTGCCCTCCGGTCTAGCCCGTCGCCACGGCCTTTTCCACGGCGCCGACGAAAACACAACGTGAACGTTCGCTCCCACCCCAGGCCACACTCCCGAAGCTGTCAGGCGATTCGTGCGTTTCCCACGCTGGACGTGGACAACCCTGCACAGAACGCCGAGGGGTAGCGAGGGCGGGGCTCAGGCGGGGAAGGGGGTGGACTCCCAGGCGAGGAACTGCCACGTTCCGCCGACCGCACCCCACACCGCGCTGTAGCGGCACACGATCGTCCGGTCGCCCATCGGTGTCGAGACGTCGAGTTCGGCTCGGCCCGTCACGATGGCCGCGGCGTCGGCCAGTTGGATGTCGGTCTCGGTGCGGCGCACATCGCGGTAGGTCACTCGTCCGGAGGTGATGGAGTCGATGTAGGACGCTTTGGTGTCGACGGCCGCGTTGGAATGGGTGTAGCGCAGATTGTCGGCCAGGAGTTCGTCGAGCGCGGCGCCGTCGCCCGACATCTGAGCGGCGAAACGGCGGTCTTCGAGCGTGGCGATGTCGTCTTCAGTCATGGCAGGTTGTTATCAGTTCCGTGCGGCCAGTGCCAGCAGCTCGGCGCGGTCGGGCCCCGGCACGGGACTGTGGTCGGCCAACCGTTCCGCCCGTGCAACGAGCTCTGCGTTCTGCATCACGTTCGGCAACCGATCGAGCAACATGCCCACCTGCACCTGGGCCCGCAGCAGGTCTGGGTCCTTGGCGGTCGACGCCGCCAGGTTCTTGGTGAAGGTCCAGACCGGGTCGTTCGGCTCATAGAGCCTGCCGTCGATGGCTGCGTGGACTTCGCCAAGGCGGTGCCGGTCGAACGCCAACGTGTCGTCGTAGTAGGGCTCGACGTCGCGCTCGGTTGCGTGGTGCCAACGGAGCGCAAGCCCATAGTGGTCGTCGAACGACTCGCCGTGAAGCGTCGATCGCAAGGCCGACGCGTGCAGGAGACCGATGGACACGCCTCGGCCGAGCGACGGGTTGGTGCAGGCCCACGCGTCGGCCAGGGGCAACAGCCCGGTGACCACCGGCTTGCCGTCGGCGATGTAGGTACGACGTCGGTCCTCGATGCCGGCCATGACCTTGACGTCGGTCAGTGGTTCGGCGTCGACCCAGTGGGCGACGAACGGATGGGCCTTGACGACGGCGGTCCAGCGATCGATGTCGGTCAGGCCCCGCAGGCCGGCGTCGCTTCCCGCGGTCACGATGCCCACCCCCCAGGTCCCATTGTCGGCAGGGAGCGTGAGAACCGACACCGTCGGGTAGTGCTGCAGCATGCTGCCGAAGGCCATGGGGATCGAGCCATCACCCGACCGGAAGTGGCGGGCGTAGTAGACGAAACCGCTGTCCTCGATCTGTTCGCCGGGACGCCGACCGCCCGCTGCTTCCAGCAGGTTCGGCATCGCCGATCGGCGACCGCCGCAATCGATGACAATGTCGGCGCGAAGCTCTGCACCATCGTCGGTCACGACCCCGACGACGTGCGCGGGCTGCACGCCTGAGGGCGCACCGTTGGTCAACAAGCCGGTGACGGCAACACCACGCCGCACCGTGACACCATCGGTCGCGTCGGCCAGCGCAGCCATCACTGCTTCGAACACCGGCCGTCGGGCGGTCACGATCCGCAGCCGGTCGTCGTCCGGTCGACGACCGCCGGTAATGGCATCGGGTAGACCGGCAAGAAGGTTCAGGTCGAGACCCCCCGCAGCCGTGAGCGCTTCGACGAAACCAGGGATTTCGGACTCGGCGACCTCGGTGGAGGCAGCCAACAGGAGGTGGATCATGCGGAACTGGCTGACACCGCGACGGTCCCAGTTGTCCCACGCTTCTCCTGGCGGCGGCGGTGGGGCGGCATCGCGTTCGAGCACGGTCACCTGGTGCCCGTCGTTGGCCAGCATTACCGCGGCCCCCAGGCCGACAATGCCGCCGCCTACAACGATGATCGAGCCCATGGCACCCTCCTGGTTGTGTCCGTCCGAACCCTAACCTGAAACCCCCGGGCCTGGCCCGCTACGGTGCGCCCGATGAACCCTCCGTTCACACCGCCAGGCATGCTCTCTGGCATCCGAGTCCTCGATCTGACGCAATATCTGTCGGGCCCGACGGCCAGCCTCCTCCTCGCCGGACTCGGCGCCGACGTCATCAAGATCGAACCGGGCCCGATCGGCGACCTCGCCCGCCTCCTCCCCATCGTCCGGGACGGCCGCAGCTCCTACTACATCCAGCAGAATCGGGGGAAGCGAAGCGTCGGGATCGATCTCGGTAAACCGGAAGCAGCCGAGATCATCCGCGAGTTGGCGCTCCAGTCCGACGTCCTCATCGAGAACTTCGGCCTCGGCGTGCTCGAAAAGCGCGGGTTGGGCGCCGACGACCTCCGGGCCGCAAACCCCCGACTCATCTACGTGTCGATCTCGGCCTACGGTCGCACCGGCTCTCGGGCGACGCTCCCCGGCTACGACCTCATCGGTCAAGCGGCCGCCGGCAGCGTCGCCCTCACCGGCGAACCGAACGGAGCACCCATTGCGCCTGGGGTCCCGATTGCGGACCTGAGCGCGGGCATCATGGCCTTCGGCGCGATCGGCCACGCACTGTTCAGCCGGTCGATGACCGGCGAAGGCCAGTTCCTCGACATCTCGATGGTCGAGTCGGTGTTCCAGATGCATCCCTTCGCCATCCAGGGGCCGAGCGTCACCGAGGGGAAGAAGCGGCTGCGTCGAACAGGCAGACACTTCGGCTCGGTCCCGCCGGCAGGAAGCTACCAGGGGCCCGAAGGCTGGCTCGTCCTGCAGGTGCTCGATGCACAATGGCCGCGCTTGTGCGACGCAGCATCCGCCATCGGTCTCGGCGACGACCCCCGATTCCAGACCTCAGAAGGTCGAGCCGACCATCGCAACGAGCTGGTCGATGCCATCGAAGCCTGGATGCAGACCTACCCCACCGATGACGCGCTGCTTGCCCACCTCGACGCCCATCGGGTGCCGGCTTCGCGCATCGTCGACCCCGCCGACGCCCACCTCGACCCCTGGTACCGAGAGCGGGGTGCGCTGACCTCGATCGAGGACGACGTGTTCGGCACCATCAACGTGCCGGGGTTCCCGCTGCACGGCTCCGCCATCGCACGGCGCGAAACCGAGCCGCCGGCACCCCTCCTCGGTGAGCACAATCGAGAGGTGTTGGTCGAGGTCCTCGGCTACGACGACGACCGGATTGCGAAGCTGCATGATGACGGGGTCCTCGTTGGCCCCACCTGACAGCCAGCCGAACGACAGCCAGCCGAACGACAGCGCAGCCGAACGACAGCCACCTGAACCACCCGGCCATTGCGGCGTTGGGCATGGTCACCATCTGCTGCTACGGAGCTTGGTACTACTCGTTCGGCGTGCTCCTCGACCCACTGTTGGAGGACACCGGTTGGCGCGAGAGCTGGATCAGTGGCTCGTTCGCCGCAGGTATGGCGCTCATCGGGATGGGTTCGATGTTCGGCGGGCGGCTGTTGGACCGTCTCGGCCCCCGAGCTGTCTTCGGGCTTGCGGCAGTCCTGGCGGCGGTCGGACTGGGGGGCGCGTCGTTTGCCGACAACCCGGTTCTGTTCGCCGCCGGATCTGCACTCGGCATGGGTGCTCTGGGTGCGCTCGGCTTCTACCACATCACCATGGCAACCGTTGTCCGTCTCCATCCCGACAACCCGCAACGGGCGATCGCTGCGCTGACGATCTGGGGCGCGTTCTCCTCCCCCATCTACCTGCCGGTTGCGGCCTGGCTGAACGATGCGTTCGAGTGGCGAACCACTATTCGCATCCTTCTCGGCACCGCGCTGGCGGCCCTCCTCGCCGCCATCGTGGTCGTGCCCAATCTCACCGCCGATGTCACTGGGGCCCGGCCCAGCATCCGGGCCGTGGCGAAGGCGGCCACCGCACGTGGCGAGGCCAGAGCATTCACCGTGGCCGTCGCCCTGGTCGGCGTCGCAACGTCGGTCATTCTCAGCTACCAGGTCCCGGTGATGGTCGCGGCCGGCCTTCCGTTGGCGACGGCATCGGCGGCTGCCGGCGCACGAGGGTTCTGCCAGCTCGGGGGACGTCTGCCGCTCGGCATCATCGTCACCCGCATCGGGACACGACGAGCGCTGTTCGTTGCGCTGTGGGCCATCGTGGCCGGGTCGATCCTCTTGGCGTTCTCGTCGACGTTGGCCGTCGCGTTGTTGTTCGCCGTGGTCGTCGGATTCGGTATCGGCGCCTTCAGCCCGCTGCAGGGCATGCGAGCCGCCGAGCTCTACGACCGAACTTCTCTCGGCGCCACCATGGGCTTCCAGTCCACGATCGGCCAGCTGGTGGGAGCAACCGGACCCCTTGTCGCCGGGTTCATCGCCGAGTCCACCGGTGACCGCCGCTGGGTGATTCCCATCACCACGCTCAGCGCCCTCGGTGCCTTCCTCGTTCTGCAGTACTCAGACCGGGGTCTCCCGCCGGCGCGGTTCTGCAGTTGGTTGATCCTGCAGTTGGTTGAGTCCTGCAGTTGGTTGAGAGTTGGGCTCGCGGTCACCCCTCGGTCACCCCCGCGAAAGACGGCGTATCTAGCTTCACCTCCGACCTGCAAACGGAGACCAGGAGAGCAGATGACCGCAACCCGAACCGACCTCATCGACAGCGAGCCCATCCCGAACGACTCGGGAAATCCACCCTTCTCCCAAGTCGCAGCGTCGTTGCTCAGCCGCCGCAAGGTGCTCGGCGGTGGCGCGGCGGCGCTGGTCGGTTTCATGGCCAAAGGACCTCTCGAAGTCTCGCCATCGGCGGCGGCAGCAGTGACCGGGTCGCCGGCACGTTACGCGGGCACCCGGACGGGAACGAAGCGCCTCGGCTTCGAGGCGGTTCCGATGAGCTCGACCGATGCCGTCGTCGTCCCCAAGGGTTACACCGCTACACCCTTCATCCCTTGGGGCGATCCCATTGTCCCCGGCGGACCCGGGTTCAAGGGCCTGCTGAACACCCCTGACGAGCAAGCAGCCCAGTTCGGTTCCGGTCATGACGGGATCGGCTACTTCCCGCTCGGCCATGGCAAGCTCGGCGACCAGCACGGCATCCTCTGCGTCAACCACGAGTACACCACCGAGGAATTCTTCCATCCCGATGGGGCAAGCGCGGCCACTCGCACCTCGAAGTCACAGGCCGGTCACGGCGTCTCGGTCGTCGAGGTTCTGCATCGTGACGGATCCTGGTCCGTCGTCGCCGACGGTGGTTACAACCGCCGAATCACCGCCAACACGCCGATGGCGTTCTCGGGGCCGGCGGCCGGCCATCCATCGCTACGAACCGCAGCCGACCCGACCGGGACGAACCCGCTCGGCACCATCAACAACTGCGGCTCGGGAGTCACTCCCTGGGGCACGTACATCACGTGCGAGGAGAACTTCAATGGCAACTTCGGCTCGACGAAGGGTTCGGACTTCGTGCCCACCGCGGCTCAGAAGCGCTACGGCCTTGTCGCGGAAGGGTTCGGATACAACTGGCATCAGAGCGACCCCCGCTTCGATCTCTCCGCCGTCGGCTACGAGAACGAGCACAACCGGTTCGGTTGGCAGGTCGAGATCGACCCCGAGGACCCCAAGGCCAAACCGATCAAGCGAACGGCCCTCGGCCGGTTCAAGCACGAGGGCATGGCCATCGTCATCGGTCGCGGAAACCGGGCCGTTGCGTACATGGGTGATGACGAGCGATTCGACTACCTCTACAAGTTCGTGAGCGACAAGCCGTACCAGTGGTATCTCCGACGAGGCCTCAGCCCGCTCGACGAAGGAATCCTGTACGTCGCGCAGTTCCATGCCGACGGTCGAGGAGTCTGGCTTCCGCTGGTGCATGGCTCGGGTCCCCTGACGGCGGCCAACGGCTTCAGTGATCAAGGCGACGTCCTCGTCCGGGCCCGCATGGCCGCCGACGCAGTGGGCGCCACACCAATGGATCGCCCCGAGTGGACGACCGTCGCGCCCGACGGCTGGTGCTACCTCACCTGCACGAACAACACCAGGCGCACCATCTCGCAGGTCGATGCTGCGAATCCTCGGGCGGACAACAAGTGGGGCCACATCGTCCGCTGGTACGACTCGTACGGCCATGCAGGTGTCAACTTCGAGTGGGACGTCGTCGTGCTCGCCGGCCCCGGCGGTGGGGTCGATGGGTCCACGAACGACCGCTGCTGCCGCGTTCGGATCGCCCGATGGTCTCTGGGCCGACCCCGACGGCCGACTCTGGATCCAGACCGATGGATGCACAGCCCGACGGAGCGAACGACCAGATGCTTTGTGCCGATCCGGACACCGGCGAGATCCGGCGCTTCCTCACCGGCGTCAAGGGTTGCGAGGTCACCGGTGTCACGATGACCCCCGACCAGCGGACGATGTTCGTCAACATCCAGCATCCGGGCGACGGAGACCCGACGGTCTCGAACTGGCCCGACGGGGGTTCCTCTCTGCCCCGGCCCGCCACCGTGATCATCACCAAGGACGACGGAGGGATCATCGGCAGCTGACCCCGCACTCGACTCGTTCTGCAGTACTGCGACCGGCGTTTTGCCGGCGCCAGTACTGCAGAACGCCGGAGGGTAGGGGACCGAGCGAGCGGGGGTGGCGTAGGGTTCGGGGATGGACACCGCCGACGAACTCTTCCACCCGGTGGGCGACCATCCCTCGTGGAGCGAAAGTTACTACTTCAACTTCGTCGATCATCGCACCGGCATCGGTGCGTTCACCCGGATGGGTTTCCGCCCGAACGACGGCTGGGCCGACGCGCTGCATGCGCTGTATCTGCCCGGCGGACGAGTGGCCTTCACCTACGGTCGGCGCACGGATCTCTCGGCCGAGATCGTCGGCGGGCTCGGATCGGCCGACCCTACGGTCGGCAACCTGACCCTGCGACGCGGCAATCCGTTCGAGCGTTGGGACATCGTCTACTCCGGCCCGGCGCAGGACCTGGTCGACCCGGACGTGCTCCTGCTCCCGACCAGCGAGCGTCCCGAGGGATGGTTCGAACCGGCGCACCTGGAGATGGACGTTGTGTTCGAAGCCCTCTCGGAACCGCACTACGCGTCGGGGACCGAGCCGGGTGGCCCGACCGGGCACTTCGAACAGACCGGCCGGGTCGCCGGGACCATCGTCATGGGCGACGAGCGGTGGGAGGTCGATGGCTGGGGTGTTCGGGACAAGTCGTGGGGCCCGCGTACGTGGCAGGCGCCCAGCGGGTCGGCGGCAAAGGCGGCCGGGCCGGCTGCCGTCGAGAGCGGCTGTTTCCTCAACTGGTTCTCGATGAACTTCGGTCCCGATCTTGCCCTCGGCGGGGCCTGCGGGCGCACTGCCGACGGGAGCCTCCGGGGCAAAGGGTGGATCCGGCGCGACGGCCGGACGATCGATCTCGATGCCGTCGTCATCACCACCGAGTACGACCCGGGGAATCCGCTGCTGCATCGATCCGTCCACCTCGAAGCCACCGATGCCGACGGCGACCCCATCGTGATCGACGGCGAGGTCATCTCCATCTGCCCCACGAAGATTCCCCGACCTGACGGCGTGACGTTCGTGAACGAGGGGCTGGCCCGCTTCACCACCACCGAACCCGGCGGCAGCGTCCGCACCGGCTACGGCATCGCCGAACACTGGCACGCCGTTCCCCGCTGACCCGTTCCCCGCTGAATCCCGAACTGCAGTACAGGGGCCGGCGAAACCCCGGCCCCTGTACTGCAGTTCGCTGAGATCGAGGGTGAGGCGTAGGCTTCCTCGGGGAACGAAAACCGAGGAGCATCATGTTCGACACCATCATCCGCAACGGGACAGTGATCGACGGCACCGGCGCCGGCCGCCGAGTCGCCGACGTCGGCATCAAGGACGGCAAGATCGCCGTCATCGGCACCATCGAGGGCGAAGCCGCCAACGTCATCGACGCCACCGGCAAGATCGTGACGCCCGGTTTCATCGACGTCCACACCCACTACGACGCGCAGGCTCACTGGGACACCACCCTCAGCCCGTCTCCGCTCCACGGCATCACCACCGTCATCGGCGGCAACTGCGGTTTCACCATCGCCCCACTCGCTCCCGAACACGGCGACTACCTCATGCGCATGCTCGCCCGCGTCGAAGGCATGCCGCTTGCGTCGCTGCAGCAAGGCGTCCCATGGAACTGGGCAAGCTTCGGCCAGTGGCTCGATCAGCTCGACGGAACGTTGGCCATCAACACCGGCTTCATGGTGGGACACTCGGCCATCCGGCGTCTCGTGATGGGCGAACGCTCCATCGGCCACGAGTCGACGCCCGAGGAACTCGAGGCCATGCAGGCGCTCCTCCGCAAGAGCATCGAGGAAGGGGGCTTCGGGTTCTCGTCGTCGTGGGCCACCACCCACAACGACCCCACCGGTCAGCCGGTTCCGTCTCGGCACTGCTCCAACGAGGAACTCATCGAACTCGCCCGCGTCTGCGCCGACCACGAGGGCACGTCGCTCGAGTTCATTCCCGCCGTCGGCCGCTTCAGCGACGACAAGATCGATCTCATCGCCCGCATGTCCGCGGCGGCCAACCGGCCGCTCAACTGGAACCTCATCGCCGCCTCCACCTCGCCGGCACAGATCGAGGTTCGGGACAACAATCTCCGAGCGTCCGACTACGCAGCCGAGCGCGGCGGGCGCATCATCGCCCTCACCGTTCCGTGTCCGGTCACCGCTCGTCTGTCCTTCGAGAACGGGTTCGTGCTCGATGCCCTCAATGGCTGGAGGGCGCCGATGGCCTTGCCCGCCGACGAGAAGATCGCCATGTTGGCCGATCCCGACCGACGCCGAGAGCTGGCGGAACTGGCGCAGGGACCCAGCCCCTTGCGCGGCGTCGCGAAGTGGGGGGTCCTGCGGGTCGGCGAGATCTTCTCCGAAGAAAACGAGCAGTACCAGGGAATGACCATCGGCGAGATCGCCGAGAACGAGGGACGCGAAACCTTCGACGTGCTCTGCGACATCGTCGTCAACGACCAACTCCAGACCGGCCTCTATTCACCCGTTCGAGGCGACGACGACGAGACGTGGAAGATCCGGGCCGACCTGTGGGCCGACGAGCGCACCATGGTCGGCGGCACCGACGCCGGTGCGCACCTCGATCTCCTCACCACCTTCAACGCCACCACCTCGATGCTCAAGTCCGCAGTCATCGACCGCGATCTCGTGACGTGGGAGCAAGCCGTCAACTACCTCACCGATGCTCCGGCCAAGATGTACGGGTTGCAGCAGCGAGGTCAGCTGACCGAGGGTTTCCACGCCGACGTGAACGTCATCGACCCGTCGAGGTTGGCGCTCAACGAGATCGAGGCTCGCCACGACCTCCCCGGTGATGCATGGCGTCTCTACGGCGGGGCCACCGGCTACGACCACGTGTTCTGCAACGGGGGCGAGATCGTCCGCAACGACGAGTTCACCGCCACCCGTTCGGGACGAGTCCTTCGCTCGGGCACCGACTCCAAGGGAACCGGGCTGTCGTGACCAGGACAGCCTGATCAGTAGGGCGAGCGGAGATGCCAGTCGGTTGACTGCTGGTAGGCGTGCCCTGCTGCCAGGACCAGATCGTCGGCGAAGGGTCGTCCGATGATCTGCAGTCCGAGCGGTAGGCCGTCGCGATCGAAGCCCATCGGCACCGAAAGCGCCGGGAAGCCGGTGGTGTTCCACGCCGGCGTGTGAAGGGCCGCGGTCGCCACGGCATCGGGGTCGGCGCCCCGGAACGGCGTCGCTCCGTATCCCGTGGTCGGGCTGATGAGGAGATCGATGCTCTCGGCATCCATCTGCTCCAGCAGACGGCGGCGGGCGACCTGCCGCACTCGTTCGATCTGCACGAGGTCGCCGCCATTGATGAGCGCACCCTGGGCGATGGTGAGTCGGGTGGGGCGGCCGTAGTCGGACCAGCGTTCGATGAGCGACGACCGATGCCAGGCGAACGCCTCGGCCGCCAACGCGATGAACGCTGCGGTGCAGAGCTCGTCGTACAGAGGCACCTCGAAGGGCTGAAGTTCGGCGCCGCTCATGATCAGCTGGTGTTCGGCTTCGGAGAAGACCGCCATCGTCGTGCCCGAACTGCCGGAGATGAGACGTTCGTTGGCAATGACCCCGATTCGTCGACCATCGAGTCCGTGATCGATGCGCTCCAGATAATCGACCGGTGAATACCCGGCGGGGCCCTTGGGCGCAAGGGTCGTGCGGTCGGTTCGGTCCGGACCGGCGAGCACGTTCAGCATCGCCGCGCAGTCCCACGCCGAACGGGCCATCGGCCCGATGTGGTCATAGCTCATTCCCAGGGGCACGCAGCCCGACTTGGGCACCAGCCCGAAGGTGCCCTTGTGGCCCGAGATCCCGTTGTACGCGGCGGGGAGGCGGATGCTGCCTCCCGTGTCGGTTCCCAGTCCGCCTAGGAACTGACCCGACGCCACACCGTTCCCGGTTCCCGAACTCGATCCGCCGGTCCAGCGATCGGTGTTCCACGGGTTGCGTGGGACGGGAAACGGCTTGGAGAAATCGGGTCGGCCGACGGCGAACTCCATGGTGGTCGTCTTGCCCATGATCACCGCGCCGGCATCACGAAGGCGGCTCATCACCGGACCGTCTCCCTGGTCCCCCCAGTGCGGGTCGAGCACGAGACTTTGCGCGGTGGTCGGACCCTCGTCGGTGGCGATGATGTCCTTGATCCCGAGGGGAATGCCATGCAACGGACCCCGATCTCGTCCGGCGGCCAACTCGGCGTCGGCGACGACTGCGGCGGCGCGAGCCTGCTCGTCGAACCTGACGATCCAAGTTCCGAGCGTCTCGCCAAGGTCGTCAGCGGCGGTCTGACACTGGTGGACGAGTTCGACGCTGGTCGTCGTCCCCGCCCGCAACGCTGCCCCGACCGACTCGATGGTCCACGGTGTCGATGTCGGCGTGGTCATGCGACGTGCACCTTCGCTGATCGTACCGGCCCTGCCGGAACGCCCGATCCTGTCGCAAGCACGGACCCGGCCTCGAAGACGGCGGCCGGCACATCGTCACCCGCGTCCACTCGATAGAACCGATCGACGGAGCGGCGGAGCCCCGGATAGAGCGCGGCCAGGCGTTCCGTCTCCTCCACCGGAACTTCGAGCCCCGCCGCACGAAGCAGCGCATCGACGATGGCGGTGGTTGCGGATGCCGTCCCGGGGGTGATGGGTTCGTTCATACCCTTGAGCCTGCCACGCGGACGATGGTGGTGCCCACTGTCCGGCCGGCCAACAGCTCGACGAATGCGTGGCCCGCCGACTCGAGTCCTTCGAAGTCGGTGGTGCGGGGCGATAGCCGGCCGGCATCGATCCACTGGGCCATCTGGCTGCGGGCCTCGCTGTAGCGGCTCTCGTAGTCGAACACGAGGAACCCCTCCATGCGGACCCGATTGTTGACCAAGAGTCCAGGGATGCCGCGAGGACTGGGTCCGGGCTTGGCGGTGTCGTAGGCACTGACCGCTCCGCAACAGACGATGCGGCCGTGGGTGTTCATCCGGAACAGGGCGCTCCCCAAGACGTCGCCGCCGACATTGTCGAAGTAGACGTCGATGCGGTCGGGGGTTGCGGCCTTCAGCGTGTCACGAAACTCGGCCGACCGGTAGTTCACGGCGGCGTCGAAACCCAGTTCATCGACGAGCAGCCGACACTTGTCGTCCGACCCGGCAACGCCGACGACCCGGGCGCCGTGGATACCGGCGATCTGCCCGACGAGGTGCCCGACCGAACCGGCGGCGGCCGAGACCATCACGGTCTCACCGGCAACGGGCCGCCCGACGTCCAGCAATCCGAAATAGGCCGTGATGCCGTTGGTCCCGAGCGCGCCCAGGTGACGCGACGGATCGTTTCCGCCACCTTCGATCACCTCGACCTGGTGCGCCGGCAGTGCGGCGAACTCCTGCCAGCCGAGTGGTCCCCGCACCAGATCCCCGACCGCCGGCACCGTCCCCCCAACGGCTGCCTTACCGGGGCCCAAGTCCGACGAGACGGCGACGACTTCGCCGACACCGGTGCCATCCATGACTCGGCCGGCGGTCGGGGCCCCGGCGTAGCTGGCGCTCCCCTGCAGACCGGCCCGCTGCCCGGCGCCGATCGTGAACGCCAACGTCCGGATCAGCACTTGGCCGGGGCCGACCTCGGGCATGGGAGCAACATCGAGCGCGAAGTTGTCGGGTGCCAGAGGCCCGTCGGGCAGGTTGGCGATGAGCATGCGGCGGTAGTTGGCCATAGGGCAGTCTTGCATGGGGCACCGTCGGGCCCCCAGACTGCACGGATGGAATTCGACCTCAGTCAGACCGACGCACTTCTTTCGACCACCCGGGCCGTGCGCAAGCGCCTTGATTTCGACCGCGAGGTACCCGACGACGTGCTGCTGGAATGCCTCCAGCTCGCCGTGCAGGCCCCGACCGGCTCGAACCGCCAGGGCTGGCGCTGGATGGTCATTCGCGATGCCGACAAGAAGGAGGCGCTCGCCGACATCTATCGCCAGGCAGGAGGCGAGTACCTCGCCAACGCCGCCAAGGAGACCGCGGCCGGCACCCAGACCGCCCGCGTCATGGATTCGGCCAACTTCCTCGCCCAGAACCTGGGCAAGGTGCCGGTGATGGTCATTCCGCTCATCGTCGGACGGCCTGACGAAAGCCCGGGCAACGGCGCGGGACTCTTCGGCTCGATCATTCCCGCCATGTGGAGCTTCCAGCTTGCGTTGCGCAGCCGTGGGCTCGGCAGCTGTCTCACCACCCTGCACCTGCAGAAGGAACAAGAAGCAGCCGAGCTGCTGGGCATCCCGCCGCACCTGACCCAGGTCGGGCTGCTCCCGGTCGCGTACACCAAGGGCACCGATTTCAAACCGGCCGAACGGCCACCGGTCGAGGAGATCACCTACCTCGACACCTACAAGAACCCCATCCGGTAGTTCGCCCGGGCGCCGCTACCCGACGCCCAGCGCGTTGCGGAATCTTCGAACCAGGTGTGCGCCGTCGCGTGACGGCACCACCTGGGGCGGGGTCTCTGCCGACACCTTGAACACGGCCAGCGACGGCGCCGGTCCGTTCCGCACGAGTTGCACGGCGTCGGCCACCTCGTCTTCGGTCCACACCAACGCTGTTCCTGCGAAGCCGCAGGCCTGGGCCACGCCTGCGAGGTTCACTCCGGACGCCGTCGCTGTCACCTGCATGCCGGTCTCGCCGTAGCGCTCGTTGTCGAGGACGGCGATCGCCAGGTTCGGCGGCGCAGCCGCACCGATGGTCGCCAAGGCGGTGAGTCCCATCAGCTGCTCGCCATCGCCGGTGATCACCAGCACCCGCTTGTTGGGCTGCGCCAGGGCCAGTCCGAGGCCCACCATCGCTGCGCCGCCCATGGCCCCCCAGAGCGGGAACGAGAGCGGATGGTCGCCGGCTGCAGTGACGTCCCAGTTCGGTGCGCCCAGCCCGGCAACGACGAGGAGATCGCCGCGGTCGGCCAGCAGTTCGGCGGTGACCGCCCGACGATCGAGCGTGGGTTCGGTCATCGGGAGTCTTCCGCGGCAGCATCGTCGCCCGTGAACTGTTTGTGGCCGATGACGGTCTGGTCGATGAGCACGGCGGTGGCCGGCCCTCGTTGATCGAAGGTGTCGAGACAGGCCCGCGTGATGGCGGGAGCGACCGCGTCGGCCGACGTCACCCGCCGCACGTCGATTCCCATCAGCGCCATCGTCTCCCCTGCGACCGAGCCCATGGGCACCTGCCAGGGATTGGCCTCTCCCGGTTCACCCCGCATGGTCACGAGATGGAACGCCGGCACTTCGCACGACGCCAGCAGGCTGAGCATGTTGATGCAGTTGCCGACTCCGCTCGACTGCATCAACAGGGCGGCTCGGGTGCCGCCGAGCCAGGCGCCCGTGGCCAGGGCAACGCCCTCCTCTTCGGTGGTGAGCCGGACGGTTTTCACGGTCGGATCGTCGTCGAGTAGCACGATGAGGTCCTTCAGCCCGCCATCGGGCACGTATCCGACGACGGTGACGCCGCTTCGGATCAGGGCCTGGTGTGCGGGCTCGGCCCACGACGTCGTCATGCGGGGACGACCTGCAGGATGCACTCGATCTCCACGGGAATATCGAAGGGCAGCTCGGCCATACCGACCGCTGATCGGGTGTGGATGCCGGCCTCGCCGAAGACTTCGTGGAACAGCTCGGAGCAGCCATCGATCACCTCGGGCGTCCGGTTGAATCCCGGCGCGGAGTTCACCATGCCGAAGACCTTCACCACCCGCACGACTCGGTCGAGCGTCCCCAGCTCCGAACGGGCCGAGGCCAGCAGCTGCAGCCCCGTCAGGCGTGCCGCGTACCGAGCCCGGTCGAGGTCGACGGTGCCACCCACCTTGCCGCTGATCCGCCCTTCCGGCCCGACGGGGCCGTGACCACCGATGTGCAGTAAGTCCCCGGCCAACACCCCCTTCACGTAGAGTCCCGCCGACGGATACCCCTCGGGCAGGATGATCCCCGCCGCGGCCAGCCGGGCCTCATGCCCCGGTCCGTCCTCATGCTGCTTCGATGCGTTCGACACGCCACGATCGTACGCCCAACCCGCCTCCCCATTCCGCATCGGGAGTGTGCGGGTGCCGAAAACGGACCCGCACACTCCCGATGCGGGTTTTGGGGTTGGGGTTGGGGTCTGCTACCAACAGCGGCGATGACTGCAGCCGATCACGACACCGTCCACGTACCACTGATCGCCAAGGGGCACGGCGCCGGCGATGTGCTGGAGGCCTGGAACTGGCGGGTCCTCGAGGAAGGTCCGGGTCTTCTGGTGGTCGAATGCGACCTCCCCGAGCAGCTGAAGAATCCCCAGGGACAGCTCTTCGGTGGTTTCACTCCGACGTACGTCGACTTCGTGGCCATCCAGACCGTCCACACCCTCGACCCGGAGTCGAAGAACCCGGAGGCGCCGCGCAACTGGATGGTCACCATCAACATGCGCTGCGACTACTTCGAGCCGATCATGGGACCGACGTTCCGGGTCAAGGGCGAGATCATCAACCAGCGGGGCCTGAACAGTCTGGTTTCGACCACCTTCTTCACCGGCCCGTCCGACGCAGGTGCCTACGACACGATGGCCGCCTACGCCATCACCACGCTGCGGATGATGCCCGGCATCACCATCCCGCCCGCCCCCTGAACCCTCAACTCTGCCCGCCCGAATGCTTCGGTTCCGAGCGCGTGACCTAAGGTCTTGCTGCGTTGCCCAGGGGATGGCACGCCGGATGTGGAGGTAGGACATGCCACAGGCAGACGGTCGGGATCTCATTCTCGAAGGGGTCAGCGTGCTCGACCTCACGCAATATCTGGCGGGCGCCGGCGTCACCCGGATGATGGCCGAGCTCGGCGCCGACATCATCAAGGTCGAGCTTCCCGACCTCGGCGACGGCAGTCGTCTGCTGCCGGTCGTGCAGGACGGGCGATCGGCGTGGTTCGTCCAGCACAATCGGGGCAAGAAAAGCCTCTGCGTCGATTGGAACACCGCCGAGGGTCTGCAGATCATCAAGGACCTCGTGCCTCAGGTCGACGTGGTGACCGAGAACACGGGCACACCCCAGATCCTGTCGAAACGAGGGCTCGACTACGAGTCGATCCGGGAGCTGAACCCCCGCGTCATCATGGCGTCGATCTCAGCGTTCGGCCGCAAGAGCGCGTACAGCCACAAGACGGGCTACGACTACATCGCCCAGGCCTATTCCGGGCTGATGCACATGACCGGAGACCCGGACGGGCCACCGCATTTCGTCGGATCGGCCATTGCCGACACCGGCACCGCCGTGCACGGCTTCGCGGCCCTCGGCTATGCCCTCTACCACCGGGAGCGAACGGGGCGGGGCCAGCACATCGACCTCGCCATGGTCGACTGTATGTTCCACATGAACGAGGGTCACCTCGAGTGTGCCCACTTCGGCGGCCACGAGCCCAAGCGCATGGGCACCCACCACGAGCTGGTCTTCCCGGTGGGAACGTTCCGGGGACCGCAGGGCTGGATCGTGGTCCTGGCCCTCGATCTGCAGTGGCCGAATTTCTGCAGCGCCCTCGAACGAATGGACCTGGTCGACGACCCCCGCTACAAGACCATGCCCGATCGCGCGGCTCGCCGCCACGAGCTGATCGAGCTGACCGAGGCGTGGATGGCCACGTTCGACGCCGACGCCGACGTCATCGCATGCCTCGAGTCACATCGGGTGCCGTGTGCTCCGGTGTTGTCGCCGACCGACGCCATCGGCCACGAATACTTCGAGAGCCGGAACATGGTTCGATGGGTCGACGATCCGCTGCTGGGCCCGGTGCCCATTCCCGGCTATCCCTTCAAGTTCGGCGACCAGGAAGAACTGCCGGACCTGGTCGCTCCGCTCCTCGGTCAGCACAACGCCGAGATACTCAGCTCACGCCTTGGCTTCTCCGATGACCGCATCGCCCAGCTGTTCGAAGCAGGAGTGCTCCGAACCGGCCTGACCTGACCTGACCTGACCTGACCTGACCTGACCTGAACGGATCGATCAGCCCGCCGCCCCCGAACCCGCAACCGTGTGCAGTGCGCACCTCTGGGAGGGGTGGAAGTGCACGCGGGTGCGGGTTCAGCGGGTGAGGATGGCCGCGGCGACCTCGTCGGGATTGGTGAACATCAGGAAATGGGTTCCACGCAGTTCCAGGTAGTCCCAATGGGGGTGGTCCCGGCACACCTCGGCGTATCGGGCAAAGCGGTTGGGCTCGTCGCCGCCGGCGAAGATGAACAGCTTCGACAGCTCGTCGGGAAGCGGCACCTGCCAAGGCGCGGTGAAGCACTGGAAGGACTGCGGCATCACGCGCTGCATGAACCAGTCATACCCCCGTTGGCCGCCCACCAGGTCGAGCGACGGCTCGTAGTCGGTGAACGGCAACATGCCGCCGTTTGCCTCGACTGCGGCCAGCCGCTCGGCCGACTGCGGAGGTTCGGGCGCAACCGGAGCATGGGCGTCGAGGTACACCATCGAAGAGATTCGTGCGGCCACGTGGTCGTACACCTGCGTGACGACACGCCCGCCGTAACTGTGACCGACCAAGGTGATGTCGACCAGATCGAGGGTCTCGATGAGGCCGACGACGTCCGCAACGTGGTCGCCCAACGAGACGTGTGGTCCGCTCTGATGCCGACGGGACCCGTGACCGGTCAGCGAAACCGCATGAACGGCCCGACCCGAGGCTCGCAACGCGGGGAGCACCGGCGTCCAGCTCCACTCACCGACCCATGCCCCATGGACCAGCACGACGGCTCCCCGCCGATCACTGTCGGCGGGTGGAAAGATCAGCTCGGGAACAGTCATCGGACACGAGCTCCTGGGGTAATGGTCGAGGGTGCGGCGTTGAGGGTCTCGATGGCAAAGCCGGCAGCCGCCTTGTACCGGGCCATGAAGTCGTCGAGCTCGGGCTTGGGGATGACATCGTCGATGTCGTCGAAGATTCCGCCGCAACGCTCGTCGACCATGCCCAGGATCCCGAACGGCCCGGCGCCGCGGTTCCGCAGCACCAACGCCGAGACGTCCTCGCGGAGCTTCCGTTCGTAATCGAGCAAGGCCTCGTGACCGACGCCGTGGGTCAGCATCGAGGCGCCCAGGACGCGGCAGTCGACGATGGCCTGACTGGCGCCGTTCGACCCGACGGGATACATCACGTGGGCCGCGTCACCGAACAGGGCGGCGCGTCCGTCGACCCAGCGAGGCACAGGATCCCGGTCGATCATGGGGTACTCGAAGATCTCGGAGGCTCCACGCAGCATCGCAGGAACGTCGAGCCAGTCGTAGTTCCAGTCCTCGAAATGGTGGATGAAGTCCTCCAACCCTGCGCGCCGGTTCCAGTCTCCACTCCCCCACCCCATCGACGGATCGATGGTGATCTCGGCGATCCAGTTGATCGTGGCGAGACCGGTCGAGGGGTCGGGCGGAGAAATGGGATAGAAGACGAGTCGGTGATGCAGCGACCCGAGGCCGACGAACGAAGAGCCCGAACGGACGGGAACTCCGGGGCTCACGCCCCGCCACATGATGGCGCCGCCCCAATGCGGTGGCCCCTGCTCGGGATGCATCTGCTGTCGAACCGCCGAGTGCAGGCCGTCGGCTCCGACGAGCACATCGCCGACCACCTCGATCTGCTCACCATCGGCCGTCTCGACGATGGCGACCACCCCGGAGGCGTCGTTGCGGTACCCGACGACCCGGTGGCCGAGGCGAACCGAGTCGGGCCCGATCCGCTCGATGACGGCTCGATAGAGCAGCATCTGTAGTTCGCCGCGGTGCACCGCGTATTGGGGCCAGCGGTAACCGGCCAGTCGACCTCGTGGCTCGGAGTAGACATCGTTGCCGTTCCGGCCGACCAACGCCCACTCACGGGCTTCGACTCCGACCCGACCGAGGGCGTCGTCGGTCAACCCCAGGTCGAACAACTCACGAACGGCGTTCGGCTGGAGATTGATGCCGACCCCGAGCGGAGCCAACTCGGCAACGGACTCGAACACGATCGCCGGGACACCGATCTGGTGACACGTCAGCGCCATCGTCATTCCCCCGATACCGCCACCAGCGATCAGAACCGTCATGGCCCCAGTCTGCCCGATGAACTCGCGGGCCCGATCACATCGCGGTCGGCTCGTGGCGTGGAGAGGTGGCACACTGGCTCCATGAACGACCGCGAACCCGACGCGCATCCTCATCACGTCACGCTCGATGAGCTCCGCGAAGCAGCCATTCAGGCCGAGTTCGAAACCGGGGTCCATGAAGCAACCGTCGAGGCGGCGAAGGCCCACGTGCTCCTGCGGCTCGGTCGCATCACGTTGGGCACGCTGGTCACCCTGCTGGGCATTGCCGCCCTGCCGCTACCCGGACCAGGTTGGCTGATCATCGCCGGCGGTCTCGCGATTCTCTCGCGGGACGTCGAGTGGGCCGGTCGCCTGCTGCGGTACGTCCGCAAGCGTGTGCCAGGTGTCCCCGAGGACGGCAAGATCCCTGCGGCCACAATGGTCCGGCTCGGTCTGATCAGCGCGGCGTTCATCGCCCTTTCCGTCTACTGGACCTTCGGCGGCGGCAAAGAGGCGGCCAGCGGTCTCTGGGACAACCTGACGGGCTGACGCATGACCGAACAAGCCACTCTCGAAGATGCTCGCCGGCTCGCAGCCGAGGTCATCGACCCGTTGGCCGACCAATGGGAGACCAATCGGCGGTTCGCCACCGAGAACTTCGCTGCGGCAGCGCGGTTGGGGTTGACGGCTCTGCTCGTTCCCGCGCCTCAAGGCGGTCGGGGCCTGGGACCCGTGGCGTTCGCCCGAGTGTTCGAGGTGCTCGCAGCGTCCGACCTGGCGGCAGCCTTCAGCCTCGTGGTTCACAACAATTTCGTTCGGGGCCTCGCGGCCAGCGGCAACCAGCACCTCGTCGACGAGCTGCTCGCCGAGGCCGTCTCCGGCCGGGCGATCGGAGCGTTCCTGCTCACCGAAGCCGGTGCAGGCTCCGACGCTGCCGCCATCGCCTGCCGAGCCGAACTCGACGGCGACGAGTGGGTCATCAACGGCGACAAGGCCTGGATCACCAACGCCAGCCACGCAACCGCGCTGAATGTCTACGCCCAGACCGACCCCGACCTGAGGCATCGCGGCATCGTCTCGATCGTGGTGGCGGCGGACACGCCAGGCGTCACCCGCCACGAGCCCTACGAGCTGCTGGGCGGCCACGCAATGGGGACCGGCGGATTCCGGTTCGACGATGTCCGCGTTTCCACTCGGAACACGTTGTCGCCCGTTGGCGAGGCGTTTGGTGCGGCGATGGCCGGTATCGACCTCGCCCGAGTGGTTGTCGGCGCCATGTGTTGTGGCATGTTGCAGCGGGCACTCGAAGTCGCCGTCGACCGGGCCCGGTCCCGGCCGGTGTTCGGCGCATCGGTGGCGGACAAACAAGGGATCCAATGGATGCTGGCCGACGTCGCCACCGACCTCGAGGCCTGCCGGTTGCTCACCTATCAGGCAGCGGAATTGCTGGAAGGAGGGCTGGACGCCACCGTCGCCGCAGCGCACGCCAAGAAGTTCGCAGCGAGGGCAGCGGAGCGAGGGATCGCCACCTGCATGCAAACGCTCGGAGCCGCAGGGTTCAGACGGGCGGTCGACAATCCGCTCCCCCGGCATCTCGCCGGTGCCCGCATCGCCGGCTACATCGACGGCACCACGGAGATCCAGAACCTGGTGATCGCGAGAAACCTCTTCGCCTGAGCGTCAGTCGGCCCGTGGGCTTCACGGGGACCGGTCTGGGTGCAAGACTCCGCTCATGGAAGACGATCCGCTTTTGGGACCAGTTCACGGTGCGACGAGGCATAACTTCGCCGGCATGAAAATCGACGTCGGTCAGGTGGGCAACGCTCGCATCAAACGTCTGATCTATGCTCCCGGCGGGCGGTGGTCCACCCACGTCAAGCCGCACGTCGGCACCGATTGGTGCGAGCATGCCCACGTCGGCTTCCTCGCCCGCGGACACTTCGTCGGCGAGTACGCCGATGGCAGCACCTTCGACTACCAGGCCCCAGCGATCATCGCGGTCGAACCGGGCCACGACTCGTGGGTCGGAGGCGACGAGCCAGTCGTGCTGATTCAGTTCGACTTCGAACGCGACACCGTGGAGAACCTCGGGCTTCGTACCCACCTACCCGAGTGATCTCGGTTAGCGCTCCAGCGCTCGGATCAGTCCTGCAGGCCGAGACTCATCATGCCGCCTACCAGGTTGGTGACATCGGTGAAACCTTGGCTGACCAGGAACTCTGCTGCCTTTCCGCTCCGGCCACCGCTGCGGCACAGGAGCGCGACCGGTCGGGAAGGGTCGAGTTCACCGACCCGTTCGTGCAGTTGGCCGAGGGGAATGAACGTGGCCCCCGGTACGGAAGCCGCTGCGGTTTCCTCGGGTTCACGAACGTCGACCAGTTGGACTCCGGCGGAGACGAGAGCGGCGTGATCGGATGCGGGGGCTTCTTTGAAACTCATGCGTCACAGCATAGAAACAAAGTCCGTACAAATCGGCGCGGACGGGATCGATAAGTTGTCAACGGAGCACTCCCCACCGCGGTCGACCGTCCCACCGAACGCGACCGTGTTGCTCGCGGTGCTCGCTGGTGTCTTCGGCTCCCTGGACACCGCCCTCAACATCGCCTTCCCTGATCTGACCGCGCACTTCGATCTCGAGGTCTCTGGCCTCCAGTGGGTGGTCGTCTGCTTTGTCCTCGCGTACGGCGGATCGCTTCTCGGCGCAGGCCAGCTCGGCGATCGGTTCGGTCCCGACCGAGTCCTCGCGGCGGGAGCGACTTCGGCCACCATCGCCTTGATCGTCTGCGCCCTGGCCCCGACCTTTGAGATCTTCCTGGTCGGGCGGGCCTTTCAGGGTGTGAGCACGGCCATGGTGATGGCCTCGGCGCCGGCATTGATCACCATCAGCGCAGGCGACGACGCCAAGGGCCATGCCATCGGGCGGTTCCAGACGAGCGCGGCAATCGGTCTGGCCATCGGGCCGATCGTCGGCGGACCGCTGGTCCGGGCCGGCGGCTGGCCTGCGGTGTTCTGGTTCCGAGCACCCCTGTCCCTGCTGCTGGTCGTCCTGTCCGTGCGCATGGTCGACCAGCCGGCGCGCGACCGCTCGTCCCCCGACCGATGTTGCGGGCGGATTGCTGTTCACCGTCGTCCTGACGGCCGGGCTCCTGGCCATCAACGGTGGCCGCACGCTCGGTTGGTCCTCCCCGGCGGTACTCGGTGCTGCGGCCGTCGCGGCGGTCGCGCTCGTGGCTGATTCCCCGAGTCGCTGCGCCGGACCGATCACCCCCTCCTCGACCCTGGGTTGCTCCATCAGAGCGACTTCATGGCGGCCAACGTGCTCGCCCTCACGTCGAACGGCGCGATGTTTGCCACCTGGCTCCTCCTGCCGGCCCTCATGGTCGACCAGTTCGGATGGAACGTGTTGACCGCCGGTTGCTGCCTTGCGCTCTCGCCGGCGGCCACCGCTCTGGTCGCGCCGAAGGCCGGTCGCCGCGCCGACCGAGGCCGCAGCGGTCCGCTCGTCGTGGGTGGGTTGGCCGTGATGGCCGCTTCGATGGCCGTCCTCGGACTTGCCGGGAGCACCGCAGACGGCGGGATCGGCTCGGCCGCCCGAGCATTCGCCATGGTCGATCGGCCTGCTCGGGGTGGGTGCGGGGCTCGGTGCGTTCGCGGTGCCCAACATGAAGACGATCATGCACGCCCTTCCGGCGAATCAACAGGGCGTGGCGGGCGGACTGGCCCTGCTGACCCGCACGGCCGGCATCGTGACGGCGGTCGCGGCATCAAGTGCCTTGTTCGACGCGATCGAACCCGAGCGCGGCTACGACGCAGCGTTCCGAACCGTGTTCATCGTCATGTCCGTCGTCCTGGCGCTTGCGTCGCTTGCCGAGACCATCCGGCTTCGCCGCGGCGCCAAGCGCGGCAGGGGTAACCTCCGCACATGACCGCGCACCTGACCGCGTCCTCCGCATCGACGGCCGACCTGCTTGCTCGCTATCGCGCCGTACTTCCCTCCTACGTAAGGCCCATGTACGCCGAACCCGATTTCGATCGATCATGGGCAGGGCAGCTTCGTGTGGGATCTCGAAGGACATCGATACCTGGACTTCTTCGGCGGCGTCCTCACCACCATGGTCGGCCACAACAACGCGTCGGTCACTGCAGCCGTGCAGGCCCAGGCGGCCAAGGTGATGCACACCTCGACGCTGTACTTGTCCGAACCCATGATCGAGTTGGCCGAGCGGATCGCCGGCCTGTCGGGCATCCCCGACGCGACGAGTGTTCTTCACGACGTCTGGGACCGAGGCCAACGACACCGCCATCCTCCTGGCCACGTCCTACCGCAAGTCGAACCAAGTGCTCGCCATGCGCAACAGCTACCACGGGCGCTCGTTCACCGCGCAGGCCATCACGTCGCACGCGTCGTGGTCCTCCACCAGCCTCTCCGGGCTCCAGGTCACCTTCGTGCAAGGCCCCTACCGGCTCCGCTCCCCCTACGCCGCGCTCGACGATGCCTCGTTCACCCAGGCGGCGGTCAACGATCTCAGCCAGCTGCTCGACATGACCTCCGCTGGAAGCCAGGCCGCGCTGATCGCCGAACCGATCCAGGGTGTCGGCGGCTTCGCCACCCCGCCCGACGGCTTCTTCGGCGCCATGCACAAGGAACTGGCCAACCGCGGCATTCTCTTCATTTCCGACGAAGTGCAAACCGGTTGGGGTCGGACAGGAGAACACTACTGGGGCTACCAGGCCCACGGCATCGTGCCCGACATCCTGACGTTCGCCAAGGGTGTCGGCAACGGCATCACGCTCGCTGGGGTCGTGGCCCGGGCAGAGATCATGGACACCATCCAGGTCACCTCGTTCTCGACGTTCGGCGGCAACCCGCTGTCCGCCGCAGGCGGACTCGCCACCCTCGACTACGTCCGCGACAACGACCTGCAGGGCAACGCGAAGCGGATGGGTCAGCGTTTCCTCAACAACTTCGGGCCCGTGGTCGACGAGACTCCCTGGATCGCCGAGCTACGGGGCAGGGGCCTCATGTGGGCGTTCGAGATCACCGCGCCCGACTCGCTCGAGCCCGATCCGTCCAGGACCGCTGCCGTGCTCGAGGGCGCGAAGCGCCACGGACTACTCGTCGGCAAGGGCGGGTTGTACGGCAACGTCATTCGCCTGGCGCCGATGCTCGATGTGTCCGCCGACGAGATCGACCAAGGCGTCGCCGCGCTCACCGCGGCCATCGCCGATTCCCAATAAGCAAGCCAAAGGGGCAGCATCATGCAGGTAACCGATCGTGTTTGTGTCGTGACCGGTGGGGGGAGCGGAATCGGCAAGGCGCTGTGCGAGCGTTTTGCCGCCGACGGCGCCCGCAAGGTCGTCGTGGTCGACCGCGCCGCCGAGCACGCTCGGACGGTGGCCGACGCCATCGGCGGACAGGCCGAGGTCGTGGATGTCGGGGTCGCCGACGAAATCACCGAGATGTTGGAACGCGTCGAACGCGATCACGGGCCCATCGATGTGCTGTGCAACAACGCCGGCATCGCTTCGGGTGGCGATCCGCTCACCACGCCCATCGACGAGTGGCAGCGCCAATGGGACATCAACGTGATGAGCCATGTGCACGCGGTTCGCGCCGTGCTGCCCAGCATGCTGGCTCGAGGCGAAGGACACATTCAGCACACCGCCTCGATGGCCGGCATCCTCACCAGCCACGGCAATGCGCCCTACGCCACGTCGAAACACGCGGTTGTCGGTCTCGCCGAGTGGCTTTCGATCACGTACCACGACCAAGGGATTCGGGTGTACCTGTTGGCCCCGCTCGGCGTCCGCACCCCCATGCTGGGTCCGCAGGCCGACAGCGAATGGGCACGAGCAGCCGCGGGTCCGCTCAAGGAGCCCGAGGAGGTCGCCCAGCAAGTGACCGATGCCTTCGCCGAGGAGCGATTCCTCATCCTCACCGATCCGATCGCTCAAGAGTGGATGGAGTTCAAGACGGCCGAGCCCGAGAAGTGGCTGAGAGGCATGCGCAAGCTTCAGGCTCGCATCGAGGCAGCCGGCTGACGTGGCCACGCGCTACTTCACCAAGGCGACTTTCGACTTCCTTTCCGAGCTGGCCGACAACAACGACCGGGCGTGGTTCGACAGCAACCGAAAGCGGTACGAAGCCCACGTGAAAGAGCCGGCGCTCGATTTCATCGACGACTTCCGCCCCCATCTCACCGCCATCAGCCCCCGGTTCGAGGCCAACGCCCGCGCCAGCGGCGGTTCGCTGTTCCGCATCAATCGGGACACCCGATTCGGAAAGGACAAGACGCCCTACAAGACCAACACCGGCCTGCATTTTCGCCACGAGCGGGCCAAGGACGTCCACGCCCCAGGCTTCTATCTGCACGTCGAGCCACGAGGTTGCTTCGCCGGTGCGGGTCTCTGGCACCCTGAGCCGGCCATGGCCCAGGTCATACGCACGCACATCAGCGAGCACCGCGACCAGTGGTTGGCCATCGTCGAAGACCCGACGCTCACCGCCCGATTCTACCCGAGCAGGCGATTCGCTGACCCGTCCGCCCAAAGGGTTCGCCAAGGACGATCCGCTCATCGAGGACCTCAAGCGCAAGGACTTCCTCGTGATGAGGTCGCTCACTCAGCGCGAACTCACGTCCGGGTCGTTCCTCGACGACTTCGCCGAGCTCTGTCGGGACACTGCGCCGTTCATGCGCTTCCTCTGTCAGGCCCTCGACCTGGCGTTCTGAGACCCGACCTCGGCCCACCCCGGCATTCTGTGCAGCGTTAGCCACGCTGGACGTGGCTAACGCTGCAAATTTCGGTCAGTTGGGGGTGGGCTCTTTGGGGAGACCGAGGCCTCGTTCGCCGATGACGTTGCGTTGGATCTCGTCGGTGCCGCCATAAATGGGAGGCGCGGGCGAGAACAGGATCAGTTCCTGAAGCAAACCCTCGGTCGCGGCCGACCGGCCGGTGATGACCGCATCGGGGCCGAGAATGTTGCCGATGAGCTCGCGGGCGAGCAGGATCTGTTGGGTGTTCTGCACCTTGGCGACGTTGCCTTCGACGCCGGCTCCAAGGCCCGTGTTCTTGCGCCCCGTCCTCCGCTCGGCCGACTGCCGTTGCATGGTCATCGAGGCAATGCGGTGGAGGGTGTGGAGCTGGGCCAGCTTCTGGCGCACCACCGGATCGGTGTCCTTGCCCCGAGCGGCGGCCTCCTCGCTGAGGAGACTGAGGATGCGACGGCCGACCGCTCCGACCGACATTGCCTCGCGTTTGCCCAGGAAGTCGGCGACCGGGCGGTCGAGGTTGCCCGCGATGGGGCCGGGGGTCGCGGTCCCGAACCCGCCGCCGTGGCCTCCGCCGATGCCCGACCGCTCGAAGGCCAACGTCGTGTTGGCCACCCGCCAGCCATCGCCGCGGGCCCCGAGCATGTTGGCCGATGAGACCCGCGCTTCTTCGATGAAGACCTCGTTGAAGAGCGCTCGTCCGGTCATCTCGGTGAGCGGCCGGACCTCGACACCGGGCTGGTTCATGGGAAACCCGAAGTAGGTGATGCCCTGATGCTTGGGGAGCTCGGGGTCGGTGCGAGCGATGAGCATGCCCCAGTTCGAATGGTGTCCATTCGAGGTCCACACCTTCTGACCGGTGATGATCCACTCATCGCCGTCCTGCACCGCCTTGGTCTGAAGGCCGGCCAGGTCGGAGCCGGCGCCGGGCTCGGAGAACAGCTGGCACCACGATTCGGTGCCGTTGAGGATGTTCGGCACCCATCGGTCGATCTGTTCGGGTGTCCCGTGGGTGGCGATCGTCGGTGCTGCCAGCAGCATGCCGAGTCCACTGGGCGGTCCGAGAACCCGACGTTCGGTCATGACCTTGTTGGCCGCAGCGGCCTGGGGCCCGCTCCATCCTCGCCCCCCCGCCGCTGACCGGCAGGGTCATGTTGACGAAACGCTCACGAGTGAGATGGGCCCACCACTGTCCGACCGTGAGCGACGGATCCCAGAACTCGTCGACGAATGCGTTGGCCAGGCCTTCGATTTCCTGCACCGACTCGTTGGACATGCTTACTCGTTTCTCGTGCTTGTTGACCGTGCCTCATGCAACGCTGTCTCATGCAACGCTGTCTCATGCAACGCTGCCTATTCTGGCCGACGCTTCCACCGTTGCGGCCGGTGGGATCAGCGAGATCCCTGGCCGTCGTCCACCTTCACGACCGTTCCGGTCACGAACTCTGACGCCGACGAACACAGGAACAACAGCGTGCTGTCGAGCTGGGCCGGATCACCGAGCCGCTGGCGGGGGAAGTGCCGCGTGATGTCGCCCATGCGCTCGAGCATCCCGTCCATCATCTCCGAGGCAAACGCTCCGGGGGCAATCCCGTTGACGTTGATGCCGAAGCGAGCCCATTCGACGGCCAACGCCTCGGTCATGCGGTTGATGCCGGCCTTGGTGATCGAATACAGCGCGGCCCCTTGACCGGAATACTGAAACGCACCCATGGAGGAGATGTTGACCATGCGGCCCGGAAGCTCGGCTGCGATCAGCCGCCGAGCGACCTCGCAGGACAAGATGTACGGACCCCGAAGGTTGGTGTCGAACACGGCATCGATGAGGTCGAGCGGCATGCGGTGTGCCCGTTGCGCATCGGGGATGCCGGCGTTGTTGACCAGAATCTGCACCGGCGCGTCGAACGCCGCTTCCGCGGCATCGACTGCAGCGACCAACGAGTCCGGATCGGTGACGTCGACGGCCACGGGCACGGCAACGCCTCCGGACGCTTCGATCTCCACCGCCAGCGCGTCGAGGCGCTCCTGGCGACGACCGGTCACGACGACCCGAGCCCCCGAGGCTGCGAGCACGAGGGCAAAGCGCCGACCCAGGCCGGACGTGGTGCCGGTGACGAGGGCGACCTGGCCTCCGAGGTCGAAGCTGACGTTGGGAAGTGGGAAGGCGGCGGGTTCGGTCATTGCACCCGTTGTAGTCGAGGTTCCAGTCGCGCGCCGAGCCGGCGCTAGTGTCCGACCATGCAAGGATCGACCGAAGTCACGCCGTTCACCATCGCCGTCCCCGACGCCGTTCTCGAGGATCTTCGCCAGCGCCTGAACAACACACGCTGGGCCGACGAGGAGGTCGTCGACGACTGGAGTCAGGGCATACCCCTCGCCTACCTCAAGGAGGTCTGCGAGTACTGGGCGACCGACTACGACTGGCGATCCCGCGAGGCCGCACTGAACCGGTTCGACCAGTTCACCACCGAGATCGATGGTCTCGACGTGCACTTCGTCCATCAACGCTCCCCCCATCCCGACGCCATTCCGCTCCTCATCACCCACGGTTGGCCCGGATCCATCGTCGAGTTCCACAAGGTCATCGAACCGCTCGTCGACCCCACCGCGTTCGGTGGCAACGCCGCCGACGCCTTCCACGTCGTTGCTCCTTCGCTGCCGGGCTTCGGATTCTCGGGCAAGCCCACCGTGCCCGGCTGGGGCGTCGACAAGATCGCTGTCACCTTCGCCGAGCTGATGGCACGCCTCGGGTACGACCGCTACGTCGCCCAGGGCGGCGATTGGGGATCGGCGGTCACCACCGCCATCGGTGCCACCGACCCCGAGCATTGTGCAGCCATTCACGTCACCCTCGCGATGGGCGCTCGCCCCAAGATCGACGGCGAGCCGACACCCGAGGAGCAACGAGCCCTCGATGGCGCCGCGTACTACCGCGACTGGGACTCGGGCTACTCCAAGCAACAGGCGACACGGCCGCAGACCATCGGCTACGGCCTGGTCGACTCCCCCGCCGGCCAGGCTGGGTGGATCCTCGAGAAGTTCTGGGCGTGGACCGACTGCGACGGCCACCCCGAGAACGTGCTCACCCGGGACGAGCTGCTCGACAACGTCATGTTCTACTGGGTCAACGCCGCGGGAGCTTCGTCGGCCCGCATCTACTGGGAGAGCTTCGGCCGGGGCACCCGGCACACGGTCTCCATCCCCTCCGGGTTCGCCGTCTTCCCCAAGGAGATCGTCCCGCCCGTACGCAAATGGGTCGAGTCGAGCTTCACCGACATTCGCCACTGGGCCGAGTACGACAAGGGCGGACATTTCGCCGCCTTCGAGGTTCCCGAGACGTTCGTAGGTGAGGTGTGCGACGCCTTTCGACCATTCCGGTAACTGACGGAACCACTGACCAACCGCTCGTCGATGGCCCCGAAGGCTGGCGGGTCGTCGGTGCCGCTTTTGTGTCGATGTACACCGTGTTCGGCGTTGCCTACAGCTTCAGCGGGTTCTTCACTTCGATGGTCAAGGAGTTCGGAATCGGCCGGGGCCGCACCGCCTTCTTCTTCGCCCTCACGACCTTCCTCTACTTCTTGCTCGGCGTCATCAGCGGCAAAGTTGCCGACCGCATCGGGCCGCGGCCCGTGCTCATCTTCGGCGCCGTGTCCATGGTCCTCGGCCTGCTGGCCACCTCGCGAGTCGACAACCTGTACGTCGGGTACCTCACCTACAGCCTCGGTGTCGGTATCGGCGTGGCGTGCGGCTACGTGCCGATGGTGGCATGTGTCGGTGGCTGGTTCGCCGAGAAGCGCACGACCGCGATCGGGCTGGCCGTCGCCGGGATCGGGTTCGGCACCCTCATCAACGCGCCGTTGGCCGAATGGCTGATCGATCGTTACGGCTGGCGCCAGACCTACGTCATCCTGGCGGTTGGCGCCGGCATCCTCATGTCCATCGCCGCGATCGGGGCCAAACGTCCGCCTGCAGCCGGGGTCGCAGGCGTCGCCACCTCGCTCGTCGAGACGATCAAGACGTCACGACCGTTCTGGTTGATGTACGCGTCGATGTTCGTGATGGCGTTCCCGCTCTTCCTGCCGTTCGTGTTCATCGCCGACTACATGGAGGAGCAGGGCTCTGACCGCTCGGCCGGTGTTCTGCTCGGTCTCATCGGCTTGGCGTCCATCGTCGGACGCCTTGGTCTCGGCCGGCTGGCGGCTCGCACCAAACCCCTGACGTTGTACCAAGCCTCGATCCTGGTGCTGGGCCTGAGCTTCGCCATCTGGTTCGCCGCCGGGGGCAGCTACGGCCTCTTGCTGGCGTTCGCGGTGGTGATGGGCGTCTCCTACGGGGGCTTCATTGCGCTCGCTCCCGCGGTGGCGGCCGACATCTGGGGCCCGGCGGGCCTCGGCGGACTGCTCGGACTGCTCTACACGGGCGCCGGCCTCGGCGGTCTCATCGGCCCGCCCGTGATGGGCAAGGCCATCGATTCCCTGGGCTACCGTCCTGCGCTCGCCCTCGCGATGGTGCTGGGCGTGTGTGCCTTCGCCATCCTGCTCCCCGTGGGCGCCGCTACTCGACGAGGCGGACCGGATCCCCGATGATCGAAGCCGACCAGGTCGTCCGGTCGGTGACCGACACGTTGGCCGAAGGCTGGTAGCGAAGCCGCCACCAACAGTCGGTCGTGCATGTGTACGTCGTCGGGATGTCGATCAGGATTCGCACGGTCCGGTTGTTGAACCGAGTGTTCGTCACTGTCAGGCAGGGGAACGTGCCGCCAACTGGGGTCACACCGACCGGGGGCAACTCTTGCGGGGTCGCGCACTGCGGGTTGGAATCACCGGTGAAGTCGGCGATCGGTCCGCCGTCGTTGCACATCAACCCGGCTGAGCAGTCGGTCGTGGCGAACGTGAACGGGTAGCGGGTATACGTGGGCGGAGGGCCGACGATCTGCAGGTTGTTCATGCCCTCGCCGGGATCGAAGAGTTCCAGGACGAGCGTCTTTCCCGCATGGGCCGCTTCGATCTCCGACAGGTAGAAGTTGACGACGGCGTTGTTGGGCAAGACCGTCGTGTTCTGACCGGCGAGGTTCTGGATGACACTCGGCGCGTAAACGGGCAGATAGTCCTTGGCCGACAGCTGGGGGCACCAGTTGTTCGCAGCTGAACCACAAGCCTGCCCAGACGTAGGACCTGCTGCCGGCACCACCCGCACCGCGAAGTAGTTGATGCCGGTCTCGTTCGTCATCGCGAGCGAGCGGAAGTTGATCAGCCAACGCCCGCGTAAACCGGTGCTCGGGATCGTCCCCAGGGTGCTCCACCCGCAGTCGGTCAGCGGGAAGGTGCGGTTGACCACGACGTTCGCCGGAACGATGTTGTCCGCATCGGACAGCGGCGTTGCGTCGGCTGCGTACAACGTGGCGTCGATCGCCGGGCCGCGCAGGCGGGTCGCCGGATCGCCGGCCAACCACTGGTTCGTGTTGGCTTCGTTCCGATAGTCACAGATGCCGGGCTGATAGAACTCGACCCGCCAGTTGTAGGCCTCGGAACCGGGCGGCATGTCGGCGACGAGGTAGTAGCCCTCCGGGTCGTACTGCGGGTTGTTGGCGCGGCCGGCTTGGGTGAACGCGCCTCCTACGAAACCGTTCACGCGACGGGTCCAGGTGCCGGGACAGATATAGGCGGAGGTCAGGTGGAAGGCGCTGAACTGATCTCCCTGTGTTCGACCGGTGCAGTAGGAGTTCACGGCCAACCACATGTTCTGCACACCCGCCGGGTTGGCGAGGTTGCCGGTACCGATTGCTGATGACGGGTTGCCCATCGGGACGGGCAGCACGTACTCAGCGGTCGCTCGGCGCTCGATGTCGATGGAATCTTCGAGGATGACCGAGCCGAAGTAGACATCGCCCTCGGCATCGATCCGAACCCGCACCGACTGCGTACTCACCGATTCGACCGTGACGGTGGCGTAGGGCTTGGTCAGGTCGTAGACCGGGTCTCCGGCTCCGTCGAAGACAAGGGAACCGCCTGCGTCCACCTGCTGTTCGAAGGGTGGAAATCCGTTGGCCTCGGCAACCTCTTCGGCTGCGGCGGTGGCACGAGCGATGTCAGGCATCCACACGACCGCGGCCAAGGCCGCAGCATCGGCCGCCTGCTGTTGTCGGTTCGCCTGGTAGTACCAACTCCCGACATCGACGGCGAAGGCCGCGAACACCATGAGGGGAATGAGCAGGATCGCGGTCGTCGCCATCACGAAACCGCGCTCGTCGTTGCGCGCCGGGCGCCGTTCGCGACTCATACGCCAGGTTCCACTCTCATGATCGTCCGTTCGTGAAGGATCATCTCATCGGTTCCGAAGAAGGTGCTGACCGCCTCGTGCCGATAGCCGATGGCGACACCGATCATCCCCGGGCTGGACGCCGAGTCATCGCGCTCGTCGGGGCACCAGTTGTCGTCGTGGGCACCGGCCTGGCAGCCCCACATCGAGTCGAGGTCGATCTGAGCCAACTCGGCGGCGGTGTACTGGTTGCAACGTGTGTTGGCCACGGTGACGCACGAAGTCCCGAGGTCAGGCCGTACTTCTGCGTCGTAGATCAGCACGTACTCGATCCGTGAGACGTCGCCGCCGACCCCGGCGATGACGGCTCGCAACGCCGCCCGGTCGGCTTCGACATCGACGCCGAGGTGGGAAGCGATGCGTGCCCCTTGTCGGCTTGCGGTCGAGACCTGAGAGTTGGCCTTCCACGCAGCGGCAATCTCGACCATGCCCAACATGAGGATGACCAACGGAACGATGACCAGTGCCAGCTCGACCGAGATGCTGCCGCGTTGACGCGCCCCCCGAGTACTCATCGCCGTCTCGGCTCCAACGTGAGAATGCGGGTCTCGTCGATGGTGAGCGACGAGCCGAACAGGCCGCTTGCGAACTGATGCTCGCCCTGGATGTACACCCCGAGATACGCCGGACCGTCGTTGAAGCCGCTCGCCACCGGCTCGTCCCACGTCAACGAGGCGGGTCGGTCTCCGGGGCACCAGAACGTATCGACGGCGACGACCCCGCACCGCCAGAACGCCGTCAGACTCCCGTTTGCCTGCTTGTACGGCAACGCGAAGTCGACCGGCCGGTAATAATTGCAGACGTCCTCGACCGGGCCGACGAGACACGCGGCGGGCACGGTCGCCGACGGCCCCGACGCCCGGAAGACCACGACGAAGTCGAGGTCTTCGACTCCCCACGCGTCGATGCCGTGTTCGATGGCCCGAAGCACGAGATAGTCGGCGTCGGCCGAATCGGCGGCCACCGAACCTGCCCGGGCGCCGGCCACCGTCGCGTTGCCGAGCGCAAGATCGTTACGGAGCAGGAGACCGAACTCGAAGATCGCCAGGAGCACGGTCAGGAAGACCGGCGCCAGCAACGCGGCCTCGACGATCGACGCCCCTCGCTCCGATCGCATCATGCGACCCCGAACTGTTGGCTGGCGTGGTTGCCGCACGCTTCGATCACCATTGGCTTCCCGGGGGTGATCGTCGTGGTCCTCGACGTCCAGACAGATCGGAACCTCGCGGTCGGTGGTGGCCGCCGTGTGTTGGAACACGTAGGGATTGGATCCGTTGAATCCCCACGACGCGTTGTTCGACCCACAGGTCACCGGCACCACCTCGGTACCGGGCGATGTCGAGGACGAGATACCGAGACACCGACCGTCGGCCAACCGCAGCTCGATCGCTCCCGCCGGAAGGCGGGCGGCGGTGATCACCTGCACCGTTGCCGCGTTGCACTCGACCTGCGTCAGTTCGTCCGATACGAGGCCGAGGCACAGACCGACGACGTGGGTTCCCACGGTCACGCTGGTGAAGAGTGGCGACGTGTCGACCACGCCGCCTTGCCCGGGCTCGACCCGGACCCAGCCGCTCGGCGCCGCGAGGTCGGCGTTCACGGCTTCGTTCCTGCTCGCCGGCGGCTCGCCGATCGACGATCCCGAGTCGACCAGGAACTGCTCCGAGTCCTCCTCGAGCATCTTCAACGAGCTCAACCCGGCAACGACCATCACCGTCAGCACGAGCGTGTAGCCGACCAGCGTCGCACCGCGCTGCTCCCGCGCCGACTGGGCAGCTGAGCGAGAACGCAGCACACGACGTGATCGATCCTCGAGGTCCATGAAGGTTCTATCGGTCGGTTCATCGGGGGCTCTGAGGAAGTGGTCGGAATTGCCCAGTTGGCGTTTTGGACGGTGGCGTACTGGACTGAGACCAGAACGAACCTCTGAAAGGGAGTGCCATGGCTCTGGCCACTGACCACCGAATCGAAGACGCCCCACGCATCGTGCGTACACCCATCATCTCGGCCGACTCCCACATCACCGAACCCGGGTGGACCTACACCGACAACATCGACCCCGCCTTCCGGGACCGGGCGCCATTCCTCACCAACGATCTCCCCGACGGCGCCACCTTCCACATCCCCGGCATGGCCCAAGGCGTCCGCCTTTCCTTGCACTCAGCCGCAGGCAAACCATCTGAGGAACTGACGATGAAAGGGGTGCTGTTCGAGGGACTCCACCGGGCAGGCTGGGATCCCGAGGCTCGGATTGCGGCCCAACAGAAGGACGGCGTCGATGGCGAGGTGCTCTATCCCTCGGTCGGCATGCTGCTCTGCAATCACCCCGACGTCGACCTGAAGAAGGCCATGTTCGACGCCTACAACCGCTGGATTGCCGGCTACTGCGCAGTGGCACCCGACCGGCTCTATGGCTGTGGTCAGACCGCCCTTCGCAGCGTCGCCGAAGGCATCACCGACCTCGAGGCCATCAAGGCCGCAGGCCTCCGGGGCGTCATGCTTCCCGGCACTCCGGGAACCGTCGACGAGTCCGCGAACTCCGGAAGCAACGGCGACTACGACGACCCCATCTGGGGCGAGTTCTTCGAAGCCGCCATCGATCTCGGCCTCGTCTTGTCGTTCCACATCCTCACCGGCAAGGCCTACCGTCCCCGCGGTCCGAAGCTCAACTCGTTCATGTCGATCATCCGAGGCAACCAGGACCTCATCGGCACGTTCGTCTTCGGCGGTGTCTTCGATCGCCATCCGAACCTCGACATCGTGTGCGTCGAGGCCGATGCCGGGTGGGTGCCCCACTACTCCTACCGGATGGACCACGCCTACAACCGGCATCGCAACTGGCTCACCTCCCCCACCCTCGAGCGCCGCCCGAGCGAGTACTTCGACGATCACATCTACGTGACCTTCCAGGACGATTGGTCCGCGTTCCGGATGGCCGAGGCCGGCATCCTGTCCCCCGACCGGCTGCTCTGGGCCAACGACTTCCCCCACAGCGACTCCACCTGGCCCTACAGCCAGGGCATGTTGGCCGAACAGACCAAGGATCTCTCGGCGGAGAACGTGGCCAAGATCGTCGGCGGCAATGTCATCGAACTGTACGGCCTGCACGATCTCTACCCCGCGGCCTGAGCCCGTGTCCTCACCCGTACTGCTCACCACGTCGGACGGCGTCGCGACCCTGACCCTGAATCGGCCAGACCGCCTCAACGCCCAGAACACCGAGTTGTTCGAGTGCGCGCTCGGCCACCTCGAACGCCTCGCCGCCGACGACTCCGTCCGGGTCGTCGTGCTCACCGGTGCCGGTCGGGCGTTCTGCGCCGGGGGCGACATCTCCACCATGGGTGCCGCCACTGGTGGCGGCGAGGCTCCGCCGTTGGCCCAGTCGGTGCGTCAGCTGCGGGCGCTCACCTACACCTCACAGCTCCTCCACGAAATGCCGAAGATCACCATCGCCGCCATCAACGGGGCCGTCGCCGGAGGTGGCCTGTCGTGGGCAACCGCGTGCGACCTCCGATACGCGTCGTCGGACGCTCGATTCACCACCGCGTTCGTGAACGTCGGGCTCTCGGGTGACTTCGGCATCTCCTACTTCCTGTCCCGGGTGGTGGGCCCGGCCAAGGCAAGCGAACTGCTCTACTTCTCCGAGGTGTTCGACGCGTCCGAGGCGATGCGCATCGGGCTGGTGCACGACGTCGTACCGCCCGACGATCTGCTCGCCTACGTGTACCGGCGCGCCGCGCTCCTGGTGGACAAGGCCCCGGTCGCTCTGGCCCGGGTGAAGGAAAACCTTCGAGACGCACAACGGCTCGAACTCGCGCCGTACCTCGATGCCGAATCCGATCGCCTCATCCGCACGATGGCGACCGCTGACCACGTCGAGGCGGCGACGGCGTTTCTGGAGAAACGCCGTCCCGACTTCGGCCGCACCGCCACATAGTCCCGTTCAGACAGTCCCGTTCAGACAGTCCCGTTCAGCTGAGGCGAGCGTCCATGGCCCGCAGACGAGCGGCGAGGTCATGGGCGATGCCCTTCACCATGGCCGGGTTGTCGACCATGATCTGGTCGAAGCGGTTGAACGGGATGACCAGGAGCGTCATGTCGGACTTGGCCCGCACCGTGGCCGTTGCCGGGCCCGGCGCCAGCAGGGCGAGTTCACCGATGATCTGACCTTCGCCGATCTCGGCGACGACCTTGCCGTCGATGACCACCTCGGCCGTTCCCTGCTCGACGATCATTCCCTCGTTGTGCATGTGGCCCTGCGCGATCAGCGTGTGGCCGGCTGGGACGTTGACTTCATCGGCCGCTGACTCGAGATGCTCCAACGCCTTCTTGTCGGCATCGCGAAAGAAGCTGATGGCTTGGATTCGGGTCGCTTTGCGATCATTGCTCACGGGGTCCTCGTTCAGTCACTCAAATGAAACCATTGACGGCGAGACAGTACTAGCCCAAGGTCGCCCACCGCGCCACCGCAACCGCGCACAGAGAGGACTTTGGGCCCTGCCGAGATGGTGTGGGACACTCGATACTCAGCGTTCACCGAGAAAGGGAGCACGATGAACTCCGAGAAGAGCGAGTCCGTTGATCAGGCCGAGGCAAACCCCGAACCTGCGGTACGCGGCGGCCAGGTCGTCGGCGTCGATGGCTCCGAGGGCTCCGGTCATGCGCTGGAATGGGCCGTCAACCACATTCCGGTCTTCGGTGCGGTGCAGCCCATCGTGGCCTGGCAGTACCCCTGGTGGGGTATGGGCACCGGCCTTGCGGCCGACCCCCTGCCGCCTCCCCCCGAGGACTTCGCCGCCGCGGCGCGCGCAACCGCAGAGCGGGCGCTCGAGTCCTACGCCCGGCCCGGTGTCTCCCCCGCCATCGTGTGCCGCTCCAACGCAGGCCCTGCGCTCGTCGAGTTCGGCGCCGGCGCTGACCTCGTCGTGGTGGGCACGAGGGGCCACGGCGCCATTGCCGGAGCCGTCCTCGGATCGATCAGCTCCCACGTCGTCGGCCACAGCCGAAAGCCGGTTGCCGTCATCCCGATCGACGCCCCCACCGACTGCATCACCGACCGCGCCGACGCCAAGATCGTCGTCGGTCTCGACGGCTCCGAGAACTCCATCGCCGCCTTGGCCTGGGCCATCATGACCCTGCCGACCAGCGCCTCGATCCTCGCCGTTCACTCCTACACCATCAACGTCGGCGCCGCGCCCGAGCTGGTGACCCTCCCCATCGAGGCGTTCGAGACCCAGGCGCAGGCCACCCTCGACTTCTCCATCGACAAGGCGGTCGCTCTGGCCGGCGGTACTGCACCGGCAAACCTCGAGACCAAACTCGCCTTCGGCGATCCGCGCTCGATCCTCCGTGACCATGCCGAGGACGCCTCGATGCTGGTCCTGGGAGCGCGCGGCCACCGAGGAATCGTGCATCTCCTCCTGGGCTCGGTCACGACCGGACTGGTCCACCACCCCAACACCGTCACCATTGTCGTACCCGCGACCGCTGATGACGCCCCCGACGGAGCGGTCCAGCCATGATCCGCTCTCGATACTCGTGAGTTCCGAGGCACCCACCCGAGTGTTCCTCCTCGACGACCACGAGGTGGTTCGCCGGGGCGTCGCCGACCTGCTCAACGCCGAACCCGATCTCGAAGTCGTCGGGCAGGCCGGCGGCGCAACCGATGCCCTCCGCGAAGTCGAGCGGTGCCGCCCGGATGTCGCCGTCATCGACGTCCGCCTCGAAGACGGCAACGGCATCTCGGTTTGCCGAGAGATCCGGTCGAGTCACCCCGAGACCGCGTGCCTCATCTTCACCAGCTACGCCGACGATCAGGCGCTCGTCGATGCGGCGCTTGCCGGCGCAGCGGGCTACGTACTCAAGCAGATCCGGGGCAACGACCTCATCGAGTCCATCCGCAAGGTGGCCGCCGGATCACAGCTCCTCGACCCTGCGACCGTCCGTATGGGCATCGACCGGCTCCGCACCAGTGATCGCGGGATCATCGAGACGCTGACGCCCCAGGAACTTCGCATCTTCGAGCTCATCGGGGAAGGCCGCTCCAACCGGGCCATCGCCGACGAGATGTTCCTGGCCGAAAAGACGGTGAAGAACTACGTGTCCAACCTTCTGGCCAAGTTGGGCATGAGTCGCCGGACCGAGGCCGCAGCCTTCGCCGCACGCCTCGACGAACGGGAACGTCGACGCTACGAATGACTCCCTCCGAGGACTGGCGCGGAGAGCTACACCTGGCCGCTCCCGACCTGTTCGAGGAGGCGCCCGACGGGTACGTGGTCATCGATGCCGACGGCGTCATCCGCCTGGCAAACCGACAGCTCCACGTGATGCTCGGCTACACGCCCCACGAGCTGCTCGGACGCCCCATCGAAGCGCTGATTCCGACGACCTATCAGAGCGAGCACGTCCACCAGCGGCGGCGGTTCAGCGAAGCGCCCCGGCAGCGCCCGATGGGAGATCCCCGGGCTCGGGTCTCGGCGTTGCACCATGACGGCTCGTTGCTACCCGTCGAGATCAGCCTCAGCCCCATCGCCCTGTCCACCGGCCCAGCCACCTTCGCGGCGGTCCGCGATGTCTCACAGCGGCTCTCGATCGAGGCCGAACTCGACGCCATCCGGCGGTCGCTCGACATCATCGACCACGGGGTGCTGTTGATACGACCCGGCGATCTCAGCATCACCTACGCAAACGCCGGAGCGACCTACCAAACCGGATTCAGCACGACCGAAATGGTGGCGTCGCACACACTCGTCGACCTCTGCGCCGACCTCGACCTCGCCCGTCTCCGACGACTGGTGGCACCACTTCTGTCCGGAACAGTCCAGAGCCTCACGCAGCTGACGACCTTCGCCCGCCGCCACGGGGAGCCTTTGCCGGTCGAGCTCACGCTCAGCTACCCCGTCGTCAGCGCGGGCTTTCCTCGACCTCTCGTTGCAATGACCCGCAACATCAGCGAACGCATCCGGGTCGACCGAGAACGTGACCGACGAGAGCAGCTCTTGGGGGCGCTCGCCGAGATCCGTCGATCGGCGTTGGCCGAAGTGTCCGCCGAGGAGGTGCTGTCGGCGGTCGCCCACGCGGCGCTGCACCAGCTCGAAGCCCAACATGTGCTCATTGCGTCGACCATGACCGGTCGTCTGTGGTGCCGGGCCATGGCGTCGACCACGACCATGGATCTGACGGGAGCGGAATTGGCGACACTCAACCCGTCGGTTCACGATCAGGTCTTGCTGGTGCGGGACAGCGCCGATCCCCTGGCTGCCCAACTCCACGACGCGCTCGGCGCCTTCGGGCCGGCGCTCGTCGCCCCGCTCGTCACCGACACCTCCATCGAGGGCGTGTTGGTTGTCGCTCGCCCCGTTGGTGGACGTCCCTTCACCCAGGAGGCCGCCGCGGTGGGCACCGCGCTCGCGGCCGAGGCCGCCATCACGCTGGTCCTCGACCAGGCGAGAGACGACCGGCGCTATCTCGCCGTCATCGAGGATCGGGAGCGCATCGCCCGCGACCTCCACGATCTCGTCATCCAACGACTGTTCGCCACCGGAATGGGACTCCAGGCGTCGCTCGGATCCCCCGCCCGACTCAGCGACAAGGCGATCGAGGCAATCACCGACCTCGACGAAACCATTGCCGTCATCCGCCGAGCGATCTTTGCGTTGACGAGAGCCGACGGCCTCGGCGGTGTCGGCTTTCGGGGCGAACTCGACCGTCTGATCGACCGACACCGGGCCGTGGGTCGCAACCACATCCGGCTCGAGATCACCGGCGATGTCGATGCACTTCCGTCCTCGCATCAGGCGCAGCTCTTGCCCGCGCTCAACGAACTCCTCTCGAACGTCGAGCGTCACGCCAACGCCGAATCGGCCGAAGCCCGCATCGAGGTAGGCCCGGGTGTGCTGGCGTTGACCGTCATCGACGACGGTGACGGAATCGATCCCGACGCGCCGCGCGGGTACGGGTTGCGCAACCTCGAGATCCGGGCGCAGCTTCTCGATGGCCGCATCGAGCACAGCTCGGGGCCCGATGGCTCGGGCACCAAGGTGGTGTGGGCCGTGCCCCTCGACCCGCGCCTACCCTGATGTCGATGAGCCCGATCGTCTGGATTGACACCCGCGACCACGACGCCCACGACACGGGCGGCTGGCATCCCGAGCGGGCCGCGCGTCTGCCCGCGGCCGCTGCCGCCCTCGACGATGCCCGTCTGGCTGAGGCCGTCCACCGGACCACGGGTCGGCCGGCGACCCGCGACGAACTCGAACGGGCCCACCACGCCAACTATCTCGATGCGCTGGAACGCCAGATCCAAAGGCGGCGGGGGCGAGATCGATGCCGACACGCACACCTCGTCGGGCTCCTGGGACACCGCGTTGTGGGCCGCCGGTTCGACCTTGGCCGCGGTCGAGGCGCTCGAAGCGGGTGGGGCTCGTTCGGCCTTCGTCGCCGTGCGGCCACCCGGCCATCACGCAACCGCCAACCAGGCCATGGGCTTCTGTCTCGTCAACAACGTCGCCGTCGCCGCTGCCGTTCTTCGATCCCGCGGACAGCCGCGTCGCCATCTTCGACTGGGATGTCCACCACGGCAACGGCACCCAGGACATCTTCTGGAACGACCCGCTGGTGTTGTACGCGTCGATCCACCAGCATCCCTCGTATCCCGGCACGGGGCGCGCCGGCGAAATCGGAGGCCCGGAGGCCCGGGGGCACACCATCAACATCCCGCTGCCGGCAGGCGCGCCGGGCCACGTCGCCCTCGCTTCGTTCGACACCATCATCGGCCCCGAAATCGAACGCTTCGCCCCCGATTGGATCCTGGTCTCGGCGGGCTACGACGCCCACCGGGACGACCCGCTGGCCGACCTGCGCTGGACTGCGGGCGACTATCACCTCCTGACCAAGCGCGTCCTCGAACTCGTGCCCGCCGGCCGCACCGTGTTCCTGCTCGAAGGCGGCTATGACCTCGGTGCCCTCGCCCGGTCGGTGTCCGGAACGCTGGCGGCAATGGCCGACTTGCCGTTCGACGCCGCCGCCCTCAACGAGTCACCATCGAGCGATGGGCCCGGCATCGAGGCTGTCGCGGTCGCCGCGCGACGACGGACCGAGGCACTCGGCGCCTGACACGCCGGCATCGGTCCCGTCAGAACTCGATGATCGACCGTCCCAGAACCTTGCCGTCATCGAGCATCCTGCAGGCTTCGTTGATCTCGTCGAGGCCGACCCGTGAGGTGACCAGGGCATCGAGGTCGAGGTCACCGTTCTGATACCAACCGACGAAGCGCGGAATGTCCTCTTCGGGTACCGCCGTGCCCCCCAGGGTGCCTTGGACGTGCCGTTCGTTCATGAGCAGCTCGATCGCGGGCAACTCGAAGGGCGCCTGCGGCACGCCGACCACCACGGTCGTTCCGCCGCCGTGGACCGCGTTGCGGCTGTTACGGGTTGACCGGAAGGCCTGCAGGAACGTGGCCGGCCGAGCCACGACGTCGAAGGCGAAGTCCACACCGGCGATCGGCGTTCCTCCGTACCCGAACGCCCCGTCGGGTCCCGGCGTCAACGAACGGATGACCTCGGTCGGGTCCTGGTTGGTCGCGTTGATCACATGCGTGGCGCCGAAGCGCTTGGCCAGGTCGAGCTTCTCATCGTCCATGTCGACCGCGATGATGGGATTGGCGCCCGACATGCGGGCGGCCGCGACGGCGTTGAGCCCTACGCCACCGACACCCCAAATGGCGACGCTCTGCCCGGGTTGCACCCTGGCCGCCCGCAGGACCGCACCCGCCCCGGTCAGCACGGCGCAGCCGACGATGGCAGTGACATCGACAGGCGCGTCGGCAGCAAGCGGGATGACATACTGGTCATCGAGAATCGTGTGCGTGCTCCAGGTGAAGATCTGACTCGACTGCAGCCGACCACCGTCCGCCAGGTCCAGTCCGGCCTTCCAGGGCATCCGGTCGGTGGTGCGCAGATTCCGAGGCTGGAAGGTGAGGAGCACCCGATCGCCGGGCTTCACGTGGGTGACGAGCTCGCCGATCGCGAGGACCTCTCCGGTGGCCTCGTGGCCGAGGCAGATGTCGTGCGCCCTCGCGTTGTGGATCGTATGGAGCTGACTGTGGCAGATGCCGCTGGCAAATTCCTTCACGACCACCTGATGCCCGATGGGGTCGGGGATCTCGATTTCTTCGACCCGCATCGGAGCGAACTCCTTGGGCAGCACCACGACTCGCGCGGGGGTGGGCATCAGACTGCACTCTCTTCCTTTGAATGGATCAGCGGCCGCGGAAGACCGGTTCGCGCTTGTCGACGAAGGCCCTGGAGGCTTCCTTGTGATCCTCGGTCGTGCCGGTGTGTCGGTGGTGGGTCGACTCGAAGTCCAGATTGGTGGCCAGGTCGCCGCCGACCGAACGATTGATGTTCTCCTTCATGTACCGGTACGCAATGGTGGGGCCTGCAGCGAGCTTCGCCGCCAGCGCCCGCCAGGTCGCATCGAACGCGTCGGCCGCAACCACCTGGTTGACGATGCCGAGCTGCAACGCCGTGGCCATGTCCATGCGGTCAGGCAGGAAATACAGCTCCTTGGCCTTGGCCGGGCCCACGAGTTGGGTGAGGAACCACGTGCCGCCGTAGTCACCGGCCAGGCCGACCTTGGCGAACGCTGTCGTGATGATGGCCGTGTCGACGGCGACGCGCAGGTCGCAGGCCAGGGCGAGCGAGAGCCCAGCCCCCGCCGCCGGACCAGGCAGCACCGCAACGGTCGGCTTCGGCATGTTGAACAACACACCCGACGTCGCGCGGTGGCTGAGACGCTGCTCGTGGACACCGGCGTCCCACGAGCTGGATCCCCCGCCGGCCCCGTCGCCCGAGGCGAACGCCTTGACGTCGCCACCCGCACAGAACGCTCCACCCGCTCCGGTGAGCACCACGCACCGGACGTCGGCGGCGGTTTCGGCGTCAGCCAGCGCCGACGCCAGGCCGGAAAGCATGCCTCCGGTCATGGCGTTGCGGGCCTCTGGTCGGTTCATGGTGATGACGCAGACGCCGTCATCGCCGACCTCCGCCGTGAGATGTTCGCTACCGGTGTCGATGGATCGAGACATGGGCTTCCCCTACTGATTGAGTGCTGCTGTTGTTCTTCGTGCTGCTGTTTGTTCGTACTGATGAACGGGCCCGCCAACGTGAGGCGGACTCAGATCTTCTCTGTACCCGTGATGCGAAGGCTCCGGGTGTTGACGTGGCCTGACTCCCAGTCGCCGACCGCCCGGGCGACGCTGTCCACCGTCCAGGCGTCGTCGTTGTTGGCCAGATCGACCTGCGTCCATTCCTGATAGCGGCCGATGCGGCTACCACCGACCCAGTAGACCTGGGCTGTCGCCGGACAATCCTCGGTGCACAACCAGGCCACCAGCGGTGAGATGTTCGCGGGGTCCCACACGTCGAACGAACCGTCCTCGGGTTCCTTGATCCGCTCGCCCAGACCCGGCGTTGCCAGGGTCATGCGGGTCCGGGCCGACGGTGCAATGGCGTTGACGCGCACCCCGTATCGGCCGAGCTCGCGGGCCGCGATGATCGACATCGTGGCGATCGCCGCCTTCGCGCCGCCGTAGTTGATCTGACCCGGGTTGGAATGCAGGCCCGAGGTCGACGAGGTGTTCACGATGCTCGCCTTCACCTCCTTGCCGGCCTTCACCATCTCCCGCCAGTAGGCGCCGGCGTGGCGCATCATCAGCCACGTCCCCTTCTGGTGCACGTTGACCACGGCGTCGAACTCGGCCTCGGTCATGTTGACCAGCATGCGATCACGCAGGATGCCGGCGTTGTTCACCACGGCGTGGAGATCACCAAAGGATTCGACGGCCTGGTTGATCATGCGCTGCGATCCCTCCCAATCGGCGACCGAGTCCCCGTTGGCGACCGCCTGCCCACCGAACGCCTCGATCTCGGCGACGGTCTCTGCCGCCGGACCGATGTCGGCTCCCGACCCGTCCTGGGCTCCACCCAGGTCGTTCACGACGACCTTGGCTCCCTCGCGGGCGAACAGCAACGCATGTTCACGGCCCACGCCGCGCCCGCCACCAGTGACGATGACGACTCGTCCTTCCAACGACCGACCGGCTGGTTGATTTGATGCCGGTTGATCTGGTGCTGGCTGATCCGAAGCGGTGCTCATGCATTTGGTTTAGCGCGTTGGAGCCGCCGGGTCGATCCGTGGGACGATTTCCCATGGCCATCGGACTCACCGCCACCGGACTCACTGCCAGCCAACTCGCCGACTACCAGCGTGACGGGTTCGTCGTGCTCCGCAACGTCTTCTCCGACGCCGAGATCTCGCGCCTCGAGACGGGCTTCGCTCGCAACCCTCCCGTCGACGGAACGCTCTACGACGTCAAGAGCCTCACCTACCCCGAGCCCGGCCGATACACCTTGGCCAACAACTGTCTGAAGGATCCCGATCTTGCGTTCCTGGCCGAGCATCCGGCCGTCACCTCGGCCGTGGGCGATGCATTGGGCGGCGACCCGCGGCTCACCACCTACGTCATCTACGAGCGCACACCCGGCGGCACCGGCATTCCTTCCCACAATGACTACAAGCGCTGGAGGCCGGTGGGGTCATCCATGAACTGGGCCTTCACCGTCGTGCCCTTCTGCGACTTCGACTCCGACGCCGGCCAATTGTTCGTCGCCCCCGGATCGCACCGGCTCGATCGCATCTCCGCCGGCCCCGAACGGCCGCTCACTGTGGCACCCGCCATCAAGCCGTCCGAGGACGACTACGTCGATCCAGCGCTGTGCCGGGGCGACCTGCTCGTCATGAACATGCACACGTGGCACCGGGCTTCGGGCAACCGGTCTGACCATTCGCGGTCCGGCGCCTTCAACAAGTACGCCTCGGCCGACGCTCCGCCGGCGACGGGATACTACATCTACGACTCGGACGTCCACGACGCGCTGACGCCCGACGGGCGTTCGGTGCTTGCCGTGCATTCCGACCTGCCGGTCACCACCACCCGCCTGCTCCTCACCCGACTCACCGGCGACGACACCCAGGAGATCCTGCTGATGGCAGGCGATGACGGCAAGCTTCGTCTTCCCGGCGGACCGGTCTTCGTCGAGCAGGCGATCGCCGACTGGGACCGGGGCAACTACATCGCAAGCCTGCAGGCGGCCCTCCGCGACCAGCTCCGCATCGAGACACCCTGGGTCTCCTACGTCGGCGACTACGCAGAACCGACGGGACTCTGTCGCGTCTACGCCTACGACCTCACGGGTCTCGGGTTCCCGGTCTCCTACGACGGCCGCTGGCTGAACCGGCAGCAGGTCGAGTCGGCCCGTTCAGACCTCGCGTTCGGCTACGAGCCCGACGCCTGGGACCTCTGGTGCGACCCGTCGATTCTCCGCGGTAAGGGGCTCACCCAGGCCCAATGTCGAGTCAACCAATACGCCTACTGAGCCGGCTGTTCCCGCCTGCTTGTCCCAAACCACGATGCTCGCCGTCGCTGCACCATCTTCCTGAGGGTCGTTGCCGTCGGGGTAACGGATCGCCAGGACCAGGTGGCCGTCGACCACCGATCGTTGCGTGGCCCAGACGTCGGGAAGCCAACGGTCGCCCACCGTCAGGCGGGCCCAGCTGTTGCGCCCATCGAGTCGCCCCTCGACCGAACACCCGACGGCCCCGACTCTTCCAGCGCCGACCTGTACCGTGCCGACCTCGACCGACAGCGGCACCAGCGCAGCTGCGCCCAGGGGCACCTGCTGCCCGCCAACCGCCACAGCGAACGCGTGGCGCAGGCGTCGAGCTGCGCCGGCACGCAGCAACGCCACGATCCGATCATTCGCCGGCGGCGCATCGGCCACCTGGCAGGCAGCACGGTCGATCCATTCGTCGGGAAACGACGTGAGGAACTGCCCCATTCGCCGAGCGCGGGGTAACGGAAGGTCCCTGAGGAACTCATGGAAGCCCTCGGTCCGCATGCGCTCCAAGGCCATCGCCAGCCACCATCGTCGCGCCGAGTCGAAGTCGCCCTCGGCCCACTCACCGACGAAGCCTCCATCACGGATTGCGTCGGACCACAACCGGTGCATGGCGACGCAGGGCAGCTCCTCGCCTCCGAAGGCAACCAGCGCCAGCTCGGCCTCGACGTCGGGGTGTTGGTCGAGATACACGTCGCCGCCCACCCACCGGATCCGGTGCCTGGCCGCTTCGGTTCCCGATCGACAGGTCACCTCGAGCACCAGTTCCGGCGCGGCATCGGTCCATCTCACGAGGTCACCTGATCGCCGGCCCGGCGATGTGAACGGTTCGGGCCCAACCGGGAGGATCCGCCGGCCGTAGGCCAGAGGCCGGATCGGCACCGAGCAGCCCGACGATGACGCAAGATCGTTCCGGAGCAGTAGGCGGCCAGGGCGTGAACCCATCGGTGAGCACCACGATGACCGACGGTCGAGGGCGACGGGCATGCGCCGCGGCCAGCCCAAGGGCCATGTCGGTTCCTCCACCGCCGAAGAGCTCCACGTCCTCGATGCGTCGAACCGTAGCGACCGCCTGTACCGCGTGGTCGCACGAGAGGACGTCGACGCGTCCGATACCGACCGATCGCAGCAACCCCTCGACCTCGGCCAACACTGCGCCGAGCAACGTGTCGTCGACCGAAGCGCTGGTGTCGCACACGACCGCCACGTTGATCGAGGGGTCCCGCAACGATGGAAGCACCACGAACCCGTGTCCCTGCGATCCGGTCAGTTGCAGCGCAGCAGCTCGGCGCGACGGACGGCTGTAGCTGTAGTCGACCGCCCCCCGGCGACTGGCGACGCCCCGACGGATCTCCGCTGCCAGCTCGGTCCGCCAGTCGACCGACGGTCGGCGGAGGGCCTCGGCCCACCGGCGGAGACCGTCTGGGGCCTCGCCGGCCGGACAGTACCTCGGTGGCCACCTGTTGTCGGATGAGATCCTGCTGTTCACGCGTCACGCCGCTCGCCGACGTCGCTGACCGACTGGTGGCCGGAGGCGGCGGTTCGAACGGCCCATGCCGGCCGTGCGCCCCGCTCCCGCAGTCCCACAGGTGTTGCTCGTCGTCCGGCGGCCCGAGCTGGTCCGATGGAGCACCCATCCGGTAGTACTCCTCGGCCAGCCCTCCGTCTCGACAGCCCAGCTGCTCGGCCGTCGCCGACCGCCTGGCCCGCGGCAGATCTGCCGGGAAGTCGTCGCCGATCTCGGCGTCCGCGGCGTCGACCCAGTGCGCCAGCTCGGCTGCATCTCCAAGCTCGACCACCCTCGCACGGGTTGCGTGATCACGAAGGACGTGAGCGGTCAGGTGCAGCAGCTCGCCGCCGAGCTGGGGGACCTCCCATCCCGCCGAGACCTCGGGGTCGAGGTGGACCCGCCACCATTCGTCGACCTGGATACCCCCGAGACCCTCGACCTCGCCGACCGAGAGCGCGAAAACCGCGGCAGCGAGATAGGGGTAGCGGTTGGCGGCCCAGAGACGAGCGGCCGCCAGCTGGTGCTGGTCGAGGCTCACGACGATCCCGTGCCAGGGTCGGCCATCAGGGCAGAAGACCGGCGTCGCGGAGCAGCGGCACGAACCGTGCGGCCTCGGGCGGCGCTGCTGCACCTTCGGGGCGACAGCGCGCCAGGATGCGGGCGGCCATGGCGGCGACGTCGGGGGCGACGGCCGCGGCGACGCCGAGGACCTTCCAGCCCGCTGCCCACCGCTCCGGGGTGGGGTTCGCTGCCACCGCCGCCGCAATCGACGTGAGGGCTGCGTACGCCCGATCGCCACGTTCGGGCAACTCGAACCGTTCAGGATGGGCGAGCACGACCTCGGGGTCGGGCAGGTCCAATTCGAGGAGCCAGGTCAGGAATTCGATGCCCGCTCCCCGGCCCACGCAACCGCTGACCAGAGCGTTGGTGACGTCCGCAGTGGCGTCGACCGATCGTGCGGCGCCGAGCAGGCGAGCAGCCATCTCCCAGGACCGGGGACTGGGCCATGCTCGGCCGGCCGCAGCCCGTTCGAGCGGCGGCGCCGACACCAGCGTGGGCCGGACTTGGAGGAACGAGGCCACGTGTACCCGAGCCCGGGCGACCGATCGTTCCCAGTCATGGGGTAGTTCGACGACCGAGGGCGCAGCGAATCCGGCGATGAAGCCTTCGGCAATGCCCTGGGCATCGACGGTCCAGTCCAGATGGCAGAACCGGTTCGCCAGGGGTCCCGAGAGGTCCCAGCCGTCGGCGGCCTGGTCCGGCGGATTCGCTGCCGCTACCACGGCCACGTCGTCCGGGAGGGCAAGGTCGCCGACGATCCGCTCGAGGACGACCCGAAGCAGCGCGGCCTGGACGGCAGGCGGCGCGGTGGAGATCTCGTCGAGGAACAGCACGCCGCCTCCCGCCGAGGCCAGGTGTTGCGCCCATGACGGAGGGGCGAACCGAACGCCGCCCTCGAACACGATCGGGAGGCCGGCGAAGTCCGAGGGCTCACGGATCGAGGCGATCACCACCTCACATGCCTGGCCGCTTGCTCGCGCCAGGGCCTGGACGGCGGAGCTTTTCCCCGTGCCTGGCGCGCCCCAGAGCAGCACCGGCGTACGCGACGCCACGGCCAAACCGAGTGCTTCCAATGCGGGGTTTGTCACGACTCGCCTCGTTTGCTCCGGGGACACCGCATGATAGCTGTGCAACTGTTTTCGCTGGACGCCGTGTCTCGTCCAAAGCCAGGGTGTAGCGTCGAAGCGGCCCCGGGAATCCCTCCTCCCGGGGCCTCCAACGTTTTCGGTGCCCGTCCAGTGCATTCCGGCACCTTTCATCGCTCCCGCGGGGACCAGTCCCCATCGCCCGCCGCCCGATACCTCCGTACGTTCGCTCGAGGCCGCCACCACGGCGGACCACCAGTCCCGCACTGCGGGGAAAGCGAGCGAACCGATGACCGACAACATTCTCCTGAGGGCCGGCGACGCAAGGGCCGTGGCCGGCGATGTCACCCGTGCGGCGGCCGAGACGACCGATCAACTCACCTCCCTCCGGGGCCGTCTGGCTGCGTTGGGCGACAGTTTCCAGGGCCAGAGCGCACGCGCCTTCGAGGAGCGGTACCAGGAATGGGCCGAGAGCGCTCGGCAGCTCATCGAGGCACTGGATTCCCTGGGGAGTTTCCTCAGTGGCGCCGCCACCGCCATCGAGGAGACCGACGCCCAACTGGCCGCGCAACTCCGGTCCTGATCGCGTCGCATCATGCCGACCTGGCGGCTGTGTCTTCACAACGGCGATGAACGAGAGCGCTCGATCCTCGTCGAGGGATCGGCCGCCGCACCGGTCGCCGAGCTGGTACGCAAGCTCGCGAACCTTGGCGTCACCCGGCCTTCCATCGACGGGAGGCCGGGGACCGACGTTGGTCGACGGGAGACCATCGGGTCGATCGGGCTTCGCAACGGCTCGGTGGTGTCCGAACCCTGGTCCCGACCGGGGGCAGCGTTCGGGAGCACTCGGCTCGAGCACGCTGATGGCTGGTGGCTGGTCGCAGTGACCGGCCCTTGTGCCGGAGCGACCTGTCAGCTCCGACCGGGGCGCCACGTCGTCGGCCGCAGCACCGATGCCGACGTCGTCCTCGCTGACCCAATGGTCTCGGGCAACCACGCCGCGATCAGCGTCAACGCCGATCCCAGCGGCGCGGCAGTGACGATCGAAGATCTCCATTCGAGCAACGGAACCCGCGTCGATGGCCTCCCGCTCGACCTCGGTCGCCATCCGGTCACCGCAGGCTCGCACCTGCTGATCGGGGCGACCGTCTTGGAGCTCGTTCACCTGCGTGTCGCAGAACTGGGCCCGCGAGCGACGTCCGACTCCGAGGGACCCACCATCGCCTTCCCTCGAGAATTCCGAACTCCTGCCCCCGACCTCCCGCATCGTCTGCGTGGTCCCCGTTCGCCGACCGAGGTCGAGCCAACCCGGTCAGGTTGGTGGCGCAGTCTGGCGCCCGTGGCAACCGGAATCGGGTTCGCCTACCTCACGGGACGCTGGGAGTTCCTTCTCCTGAGCGCCCTCGCTCCCCTGATCTTCGCGGTCGATGCCGCGCCGTCAACGGTCGCGGGAGAGGCGGAGCAGCGACGCCGCGCTTGCCGAGCACGCAGAGGAGCGCCTCGCCTTCGCCCAATCGGTGCACGACGTTCGCCACGCCGAGCAAGTTCAGCGCAGGGCCGAAGCGCCCACCGGTGGCATGGCCGTCGCCCACTGCCTGCTCTGGAGCCGACGCCTGTGGGAGCGCCGACCCGAGGACGATGACTTCGGCGCAGTCACCCTCGGCCTTGCCGACGTTGCCTCCGGCATCGATGCCGACGACATCCACCCCCTGCTCGGTGCGCCGAAGTTGTCGACCGTTCCCCTGACGACCTCGCTCCTACAGACCGGGGCTCTGCTGGTCCGCGGTCCCGCCGAGCGTCGCCGGGCAGTAACGACGTCGCTGCTGATCGGCTTGTGCGCCTCCCACGCTCCCTCCGACCTCGGCATCTGCATTCTCACCAGCCCCGAGGGCCGCAGCACCTGGCGGTTCGCGACCTGGCTCCCCCACGCGGCAACCCACCTCACCTACCCCGTTGCGCACGAGGCCGTCGAGCACGACGCCAGCCTGTCGGAGCTACGGCGGCTCTTCGACACTCGACGAGCGAACGCGAGTGTGACGACGGCCGACGGTCCCCCTGACCCAAGTGTGTGGCCGCTGGTCTTGGTGGTCGTCGACGGTGTCCTTGCCGGAAATGGCGAGCTGGCGGTGTTGCTCGATCAGGGCCCGCGCTACGGCATCATCGGCATCGTCGCCGATGAGACGCTCACGATCGATGGCCTCAAGAGCTCGCTCGCCCTCGACGCCGTTCTTGGCTCGGCCATCTTCGCAAGCCGCCACCAATCCGACATCGCCGTGCAGGTGGCTGAGCTGACGGTGCCAGTGGCCCGTAGCGCCGCGTTGCGGTTGGCCGGGCTTCGTCCAGCTACCGACGAAGTTGCGTCGTCCGCACACGGGCTGCAACTCCTGGATGTCCTCGGCGGGGACGTGGGCCCGGACTGGATCAGCGAGCGCTGGGCCAGGACTTCGCCCAGCACCGAGGCGGTGATCGGTGTCAGTCGAGGGGTTCCCTTGATCATCGACCTTGCGAAGGACGGCCCCCACGGACTGCTCGGCGGCATGTCCGGCTCGGGCAAGACCGAACTCCTGATGACCTTCCTCACCTCGCTCTGTCTGAACAATCACCCCGACGACCTCGGCATCGTCATCGTCGACTTCAAAGGCGGCGTCGACCACGAGCTCACCGCCCAGCTTCCGCATGTGATCGACTTGTCGACCAATCTCGACGTCGACCGTTTCCAGCGGACGATCGACCTGCTGCAGGCCGAACAGTTGCGTCGACAGCGCCTCTTGCGCGGTCGTGCATCCGACCTCGACGCCTATCGACGACTCCGACCGACCGACCCCGCCCTGCCCCCACTCCCCCGACTCCTCGTGGTCATCGACGAGTTCAGCGAGCTGTTGGCGAGCGACGACGGTCGGCGTCGACTGCAGGAATTGGTCAGCGTCACCCGGATCGGCCGCGCCCTTGGCATCCACCTGCTGCTGGTCACCCAGAACTTCGAGGGACAACTGCCTCCGCAGATCGAGGCAAACGCCGGACTCCGTCTCTGTCTGCGGGTCATGAAACCGGCACACAGCAAGGCCGTTCTGGAGACAGGCATTGCGTCGACGCTCCCGCCCCACGCCGTCGGACGCGGGTACCTCCGCAGCAACGGCGGTGAAGTGATCGAGTTCCAGACCGCGCGCGTCGTCGGCCCCGGCTCCCGCGGCAAGGAATCCTCGACCGAACGCCACCCGGCATCCGAGCGGGTCGTGGTCCGCTTCGAAGATGCTTCGTTGGTCGACGCAATCCACACCGCAGTCGACGTGGCGAGCGCAACGCCGATCGCGGACACCGACATGGCCAGGATCAGCTGGTCGCTCCAGCAGGCGGCGGCGACGTCGGGTTGGTCACGATCGGCCATTCCCTGGCCCGGCGAGCTGCCCGAACGAGTCGCCCTGGGTCCCTTGCTCGTCTCGGACGAACCCGGACTCCCCATCGGTTTGGAGGACCGGCCGGACGAGCAACGCCATGCGGTCGCTCATCTGGGCGAGCAGGACGAACAAGTCCTCCTGCTCGGGCCTGGCGACGGGAGCCTGACCGACGCTCTGGCCGTCATCGGCGCCTCGGCCGCGGTTCGCAGTTCGCCCGACACCCTGCATCTGTTCGGTATCGACCTCGACGGGAGTGGTCTCGATCGGCTGCGGTCGTTCCCGCATTGCAGCGTCGTTGCGGTCCGCGACGACCGACTGGCGTTGCGGATGGTGCAACACCTCCGGGACGAGGCGGCTCGACGGCGCCCGCTGGTGTCGGCGTCATCACCCAACCTGCTGCTGCTGGTCGCAGGGGCCGACCGGCTCACGCGTCGGGGGGACGACGTCCGGCATCCGCTGCTCCAGCCGCTCACGAACCTCTTGAACGAGGCCCACGGCGTGAACATCCGGATCATCCTCGCCGGGTCTGCCTCCCTTGCCGATTCGCGACTGGGGGCCGGTGTCGACCGCCGATTCGTGTTTGCCTCGAATGACGATTCCTCTGGGGCGGTGCACGCGCTTCCCCGCGGTCTGGTTGCCTCGCTGCGTTGCCCCGGCAGAGCCTTCGACGTCCGCCGGGGCCGCCTCGTGCAGATCGCCCAGTTGACCACGGAGCGAATGCCGGGAGCACGAGATGCTCGCCAAGCTCTCGGCTCGCCTCGAACACGTCTTTCCCTCGTCCACGCTCGAGGTTCCGCCACCGAACTTCCCGGTCGTGACCTGGCCGATGTCGCTCGATGAGGCTCCGCCCCTTGTTCCGCCACCGGGGGTCCTGCTGGCGCTACCCATCGGCATCGACCTTGCTGACGGATCCGTCCTTTGGGCCGATGGCGACGAAGATGGACCCGTCTTTGCGATCACGGGGCCGGCCCGCAGCGGCAAGAGCGTTGCGTTGGCATCATTGGCCGCCTTGTTCGCCGCACGCGGGCTTTCCGTCGTGGCCATCGGCGGCTCCCGACGATCGCCGCTGCCGGCCGCCGGAGGGTCTGGCCCTGGTATGCCCGCCCGAGTCCTCGGTGAAGCGCTGGACCGTCTGCACCGAACCATGCCTCCCGATGATCCGATCGTTGTGCTGGTCGACGACGCCCATCGGTTGGACGCTGCTGCGCTCGATCTCGAGGTGCTCGACCGTCGGCGTCACGCGGTCTTCCTGGCCGGCCCGCCTGACTTCTTCACCGGGCGTTGCCCCGTCCGACGGTCGTTCGCACCCCATCGAAGCGGCCTGGTGCTCTGCCCCATCTCACCGCTCGACGGGTCACCGATCGGTGCAGGAAGAATCGACGAGTCGCTGCGGACGAACCCACGTCCGGGCCGCGGGCTGTTGTCGCTGTCGGGTCAATGCTTCGAAGTCCAGATCTTGGAGTCAGGCGGCGATCGACCGTACGACGGCCAGACCATCGGCCGACCCGTCACCCATCGCAGAGAGTGAACCGAGCAGTGCTTCGACCGCCGACCACAGGGCGTCTCGCGTCGCAGCCGCCGTGGCTCCGGTCTGCTGGTTGGCCGCAACCGCTCCGTCGATCATGTCGCTGGCGACGGCAAGCGCTGATCGGCCACGGAGTCGTACGGCCACCTGCACCGAGCCGTCGGTGCCGCGGCAGAGTGACCGGCCCAAGCCGGGCGATCTCGGTGGGCTTCGAAAACAGGGAACCTCGACCCCAAGCTCTCGCAGCGCGGCCGACAAGCGCCGCGCCAACTCAGCGAACTCGAGCGCCGTCATCGACCGACGCTCTTTCGATACTGGCCTTGCTGGCCTTGCTGGCCTTGCCGGTCCTGCCACATGCCCATGTCGACCAGTATGGTCTGGGGCTGTGACAGCCTTGGCCGAGCAGATGGTGCGCCTGAACCCCGCGCAGCAGCAGATCCTCGACGAGCTCGGCTCCACCGAGCGTCCTACCTTCCGCGACGACCTGCGAGATCATCTTCGCCACGAACTCGAAACTGCGCTGAACCCGGTGGCTCGACGACTGACGGCTGTGGGCGGAGACGACACCATCCTCTACCTCTCGAAGCACCGCCTCAACCAGGTCCACGGATGTGAGCAACGGTTCGTGGCCGAAGAGGCGGTCCCCTTCAGTTGGACGGTGGCCTCTGCTCGCGGCACGGTCGTCCACAAGGCCGTCGAGTTGCTGGTCGGCCGCCGCGGCAACCCGACCCCCCTCGACCTCGTCGACGACTCGCTCGCTCGTCTCGAAGCAAACGAACGGTCCATCGGCCCGTTCCTCGCCGCCCTTACCGAAGCCGAGCGGGCCGATCTGGTCACGAGCGCCAACGACGTGGTTGCCGGCTTCCTCGACGCGTTCCCGCCCTTGCGCCGGCAGTGGGTGCCGGTCGCCGAGTCCAAGGTCCGGGCCGAGTTCTGCGACGCGTCCGTCGTGCTCCAGGGCGCCGTCGACCTCACCCTGGGCCGCGCCCGTGGCAATGAGGCCGGCAAAGTCCTCATCGACCTCAAGACGGGCCGAACCGCACCGAACCACGTCGATGACCTTCGCTTCTACGCCCTACTCGAGACCCTCAAATTGGGGGTGCCGCCTCGCCTGATCGTCACCTACTACCTCGAGAGCGGCCTGCCCCGCACCGAGAGCGTCACCGAGGACCTCCTGTGGTCTACGGCGCATCGGGTCATCGACGGCGCCAACCGGGCGGTTGCACTCTTGCACGAGAAGACCGAGCCTCGGCTCGTCACCAGCCCCGCATGCCGGTGGTGCCCGGCGCTCGAATCCTGCGACGTAGGGCGGGCCTACATCGCTTCGACCGACGACCTTTCAGGGCCGGACTCCTGAGTGCGGATCACCTTCGGTAGGGGCGCCTCGAAGTCGACCGAGCGGAAGCGCAGGCGGTAGACCAGCCAGGCCGGTAGGGCCGCGCACACGGGCAGGAGCAGCGAAACGATCCGGTAGGCCAAGGTCGCCAGACCGGCGTTCTGCGTGCTGATGCCCGACAGCACCAACATGGACACGAGGGCAGGCTCGACGAACCCGAACCCTCCAGGAGTGATGGGAATCATCGAGGTGACGACCACGCCGGCGTACGCCAGCAACACGAGACTCAGCCGCGGGTCGGCGCCCACCCCGTAGAGAGCCGCCACCAGCGCCAAGTAGTCGAACACCCAGTTGAGCGCGGCGGCGGCCATGGCCTGGCCCCACTTGTCACCGACGACCCCGACCAGCCGGTCCCGTTCGACCAGCAACTGGGCCGGCGTGATCGTACGGCGGAAGCGTCGCGGAAGGCGGGCCGCCACTCGCTGGAGCAGGCCACCGACGGCAAGCAGCGGCCGGTCTCGTGAGATGGCCACGTAGCCGACCAGCAGCAGGAGGACGAAGAGCACGGCTCCGGCTACCGCCGCGGGTTCCAAGGCTTCGGGAATCGGCGCTCCGATGATGGCCATGAGCAACGCCAATGCCGGAATGGCGAAGATGGCAGCCGTCGACAGGATCGAGGTGACCGTCAGGGCCCCTGCGGCGTGGGTTGGGGCCGTGCCGCTGACCACCAGCATGCGATACATGGTCGCACCGCCCAGCGGTGCGCCGCCCGGAACGGTCCGACTGACTGCGTTGGCGACCAGTTGTGACGTGGCAACGGCCAACCACGAGGTGCGCGGCAGGAGTATTCGCAACATCCACCAGACACACGCAAAGCTCGCCACCTGAGCGGCCACCATCACCAGGAACCAGCTGGGTCGGATGGTGGACAACCTCGGTGCGGTGCTGACGATGCCGAGCAGATTGGGCCAGAGTCGGTACAACACCGCCGCCCCCGCCGCCAGGAACACCCCGTGGCGCAGCCACGACTGGATCTCGGCGGAATAGCTCGTCTCCCGCGACGAACCTTCGGTGGCGATCCCAGGTTCAGTCATGCGCCCACGATCGTAGTGGATGACCCAGATCCGCGAGGAGCTGGTCGACCTCGACCAGCGGGAACCCCACCACATTGTGATAGCTGCCCCGGATCTCGGCGACCAGGAAGCCTGCTGCCCCCTGGATGGCGTACGCCCCGGCCCGGCCGTCCCACTCGCCGGTGTCCAGATACCAAGCAAGGTCGTCACGGGAAAGCGGGCGGAACTCGACGTCGGTTCGCACGAGGGTCGACCGGACTTCGGGGCCGAAGCCGTCGCGCTGATCGTCCGTGTGGACGGCGACGGCGATACCGCTGAACACCGGGTGCGAGCGCCCGGAGAGCAGTTGCAGCATGCGACCAGCGTCGTTTCGATCGACGGGCTTCCCCAGTATCCGGCCGTCGGGTGCAACCACTGTGTCGGCCGCAACGACCAGCGCGTCCCGGCGGTCGGACACCGTCCCCCCGAGCACGAGACGCAGGCCGGCTCTCGCCTTGTCCTCGGCCAGCCGCAGGACCATCGCCTCGGGCGTTTCCCCTGGTCGGGGTGTCTCGTCGACGTCCGGCGCGACGACGACGTCGGGGGTCACGCCAATGACGGCCAGCAGCTCGCGTCGGCGCGGCGAGGATGACGCCAGAACCAGTCGGGGCAAACCGTCGACGCGCATCGGTGCAGCCTAATGGTTCCCCCACTGCCACTTCGTCCAGCCTTCGCGCTTTAGATCGGGACCACTTCGACCGATGCAGTTCATATGACCGAAGACCCCCGGAAGTCTGCAGGACCACGAGGCAGCGGATCCGACGAGGACAACAAGGGATGTGGCGAATGCGGCCGGGTCTTCCTCCCGTGGATCACGACCTGTCCCGACTGCCTGACTCCCCTCGACAATGGCTTCGACCAGGAGCTCATGGCTCAGCCGGCGCCACGGGTCCACTTGGCCGAGACGTGGCTCGACATCCCGGTCTCGGCCGATGAACCGGTGCAGGTCGCGCTGCTCAAGCACTTCCTCACCGAGCACCAGTTCGGCTTCGAAGAGTCGCGACGTTTCATCTCGGTTCCGGCAAACGAGGCCGAACGGCTGTCCAAATCCATCGCGATCTGGGCCTTCCAGCAGGACCTTCCCGACGACGATCGCCACGTCGACACCCTTGCGACCACCCTACGCGATCTCGGACACCGAGTGATGGGGGCGATCTACAGCCGCACCGCGATGGCGCATTCGGCCAGGACCAACCTGGTCGACCTGCGCTGATCCTGCGTCGACCCTGTTCTGATCCTGCGGTCGATCTACCCGCGGACAGCCAACGAGAGCACGAGGTTCCACTGCGGCTCGCTGACCGGCATGACGCTGAGTCGGTTGGCCTTCTGCAGGAGATGGAAGTGGCCGAACTCGGCGGCGTGCAACCGTAGTTCGGCCAGGGTCAGTACCTCGGCGAAACGTTCGACGAAGGTCACATCCCGGCACACCCAGCGAGGCTGGTCGATGGTCGCCTTCGCGTCGAAGTAGGCGCTGTCGGAGTCGAACTGCGCCGGGTCGGGATGGGCGTCACCCACGATCCGGCCGATACCGGCAACGCCCGGGACCTTGCAGCTCGAATGGGCGAAGAAGAACCGGTCGCCGTCGGCCATGTCGCTGAGCCAGTTCCGAGCTCGAAAATTCCGCACGCCATCCCAGTGGAACACCCGTGCCGGTTCGGCCGCGAGGTCATCGATCGACAATTCGTCGGGCTCGGACTTCATCAGCCAGAACTGCTGGGTCAGAGCCACTCCGCTTCCAGTTCTGCCTTACGATCGGCCCACTCCTCCGACGTGATCGCGAACCGGATGTGGTCCTCCCAGGTCCCGTTGATCTCGAGATAGCGGACCGCAACGCCCTCGGATCGGACGCCAAGCTTCTCGACCACCCGACGCGAGGCGTTGTTCCGAGGAACGATGGAGATCTGCACCCGGTGGAGACCGAGCTGCTCGAGGGCGAACCGCACCACCAGGAGGACGCCTTCGGGGGTATAGCTGTTGCCTGCCCGACCCTCGTCGATCCAGTAGCCGAGGTACGAACTCTGGAAGGCGCCGCGCTGCACCGAGTTGAGATTGATCTCACCGGCGAAGTTTCCGTTGACGAACACACCGAACCCGTAGCCGCTGCCGAGCTGCCACTCCCGCTCTCGGGCATGACATCGCAGCGCGAACGCGCCGCGGTCCTCCACGACGTCGGGCGCTCCGGGCGGACGCGACGGCTCCCACTTGGTCAGCCAGTCACGATTCCGGCGGCGGACTTCCTGCCACATGGAGAAGTCGCCGACCAGCAGCGGTCGTAAGACGATTCGGCGGCCGATGAGCGTGGTGGTCAAGGAGCCAACACTAGGAGAAGCGAGGCCCACGGTCGAGCAACCCCAGCTCGGAATCCGAGCGCCCGGCAGCCATCGGGCCACGCTCCGTGAGGCATCCATCCATGAGATCGGCCTCGGAGACCACGATGCGTTCAATGCCGAGATGTCGCATTGCCTCCACCACGATGACGCACCCGCCAACGATCAGGTCGACACGTTCAGCGTTCAGACCCGGATTTGCGAGACGGTCGGCACGGGACTCGGTTGCCAGCATTCGGAACACCTCCTCGACATCCTCGCGGTGCAGCACTGCACCGTGCACGCGATCACTGTCGTAGGGGTCGAGGCCCATTTCGACGGCAGCCAGCGTCGTGAGGGTGCCCCCCACGCCGATGACCGTGCCGTGGGCAATGGTGTCGGCGAGGCCGGGGACCTCGCGACGGAGGTCGTCGAGGTGGAGTTGCACGACCGACAAGCCGGCGGACAGCTCTTCGGCCCACGGAGGGTCATGGAGGAGGAAGCGTGCCGTGACCTTGCTCGCCCCGATATCGGTCGAGAACACGCCGGTGAGACCGCCGTCCACGGCGCCGGTGGCGAACTCGGTCGAGCCTCCGCCGATGTCGAGCACGGCATACCCGACTCCCGGACCGTCAGGGAGCGCCGAAGCCGGTAGCGAGCCAACGGCTCCGGCGAAGGTGAGGCGCCCCTCGTCAGACCCGGAGAGCAGCTCGGTCTCGACCCCGATCACCTCGAGGACCAGCTCGAAGAGGTCGTGTCGGTTGGAGGCTTCACGGGCAGACGCAGTCGCGACCACACGCACAGCGTCGGGCGCGAACGCCTCGATGCGCTGTCGATGCTCCTCGAGCGCGTCCCTCACCCGACCGAGCGCCTCGCTCGACAGGCGGCCCGTCGTCCCCAGATCGGCTCCCATGCGGCTGATGGGGGCGAACCGTTGGCGACGCCCCCTGCCGGGCTCGGCCAGGAGGAGACGGGTGGTGATGGTTCCGAGATCGACGACCGCCATTCGCTGCTCAGACGGTGAAGGTGACGCGTCGCTCATGGCCGGCTCATCGAGGGATCATGCCTGATCCGAACAGATGCCCGGCTCCTCCGGATCGAACGCGGCCTGCCACTCGACCAGCCGGGCGTGCACCCAACGCCCGACGGCATCGTCGTCGCCCGCGAGGTAGTTCGCGTAGTGCGCGTGCAGACACTTCAGCCCTTGTCGAGTCCCGCCGACGCCGCCCGAAGGTCGAGGGCCCTGATGTCCCTCGGGCAGTTGCGTCTCGCGATGCGCAGCGTGGCGGCGATGCAGCTCGGCAATCACTTCGGGCGCCAGTTCGGCCTCGGCTCGCTTGACCCCGTGGTCGGCCTCGAGACGTCCGATGACCCGGTTCAGTGCACGGTCGGCCAACCAGAATCGGGTGGGCATGGGCCGCCCCGATTCCAGGAACGGACCGTTTTCGATGACGACCGGACTCCCATCGGCACGTCGGACCACGACGTCGAAACGCCCGAGCGGCCGTCGCCCCAACAGACGAGCGACGAGCTCTTCATCGGTTGAGTCGGCGGCCACGGCGGCGTGCAATTGGGCTGGTTCGATCAGTCCGACGAACCGCGGCCGCGGAACAGCATCCGCAGTATCAGGAGCCCGATGAGCGCACCCAGGACGGGAAGCACCTTCTTGGTCAACGAGTCGGGGGCGACCGACAAGATGTCGACTGGCTTCGCCTCCGGCGAATTGATCTTACGGATCGTGGGCGCAGCCTCGGGCGCAACGGCTGCGGTGGCGGTGCTGTCGGAACCCGTGCTCTCGGAACCCGTGCTGGCTGAACCATGCTGGCTGAACCAGTGCCGGCCGAGGCAGCAGCGGGAGCGGCCGCCGCTGCGGTTTCGACGACGGGAACCGGGCTCGCGCCTTCGGCCAGCTTGTCGCGGAGGTTGTTGGTGAACTGTCCGAGCAGCTTCTTCGAGACGTCCTCGATGGCGCCGCGGCCGAAGCTGGCGATCTTTCCGCTGAGCGCCAGATCGGTGTGGATGGTGACCGTTGTGGCGTCGGCACCGGCGCTCACCATCGACGCAGTGACCATGGCGTTGGCGTTGCCCTGCCGTGGATCTCGGCCTTCGGCCTTCAGCTTCGCCACCCGGTTGACGGCATCCTGCTCGACGAAGCGGGCCTTGCCTGCGTAGGCGGCAGTGATGGGGCCCACCTTGATCTTCACCTGTCCGCGGTACTCATCACCCTCGATCTCGGTGAGCTGAGCGCCGGGCATGCACGGGGCGATGAACTCGAGATCGTTGAGGATGGTCCAGGTCTCTTCGATCGGCCGGTCAATGACGAATTCGTTTGTCAGCTCCATCGCGCCAGATCCTCTGCAGTGTCGATATCGGTGGGAATACCCCTGCACGGTATCCGGGAAAGGAGGTCGGGCCGCGCCTTGATGAGGTTGCGGGCCCCTTCGTCACCGTCGGAGGGGAGCAGGTCCCACACCTCTCGCTCGAGCTTCACCGGTGGCCGCAAGGCGCCGTCGAACTCGGCCATCGCGATCGGTCCGGACGCGGCGGCAACCGACCGCCACGCAGCCGGCGGCACCATCGGCTGATCGCCGAGGCCGACCACGACGGCCCGCATGTCGTCGATCCGGGCTTGGCGGACGCCGGCCTGCAGCGTCCGGGACTGACCGTCCGCCCAGTCCTCGGCCCGGACCTCGATCAGTGTCGCCGGAGCCGGCTGGTTCGGCCCCGCCGACACCAGGCCGGCACGGACGTCGTCAAGGACACCGCCGAGATCCACCGCGCCGGTGACCACGTAGATGTGGGTGAAGCCGGCATCGACGACGGCGTCGAGCACCCATCGGATCACCGGTTTGCCTCGCAGCGGGGCAAGCAGCTTGTGGACCGGCCCATCACCCTCGTCGTAGTGGAAGCGGCTGCCGCCCCCAGCGGCCAGGATGAGCGCGGCGATGGTCACCGGCCCACCCTATTGGCGGTCTAACCGGCTTCGAGCAGGTAGCGGGTCCGAACCAGGTCGGCGAACTCGTCGGCGTTCAACGGTGGGCTCAGCCACATGCCTTGTCCGACGACGCAGCCCAGTTCGACCAGCTCGGTCCGCAGCAAGTCGTCGTCGATGCCCGCCGCAGTGACCCGCAACCCGGCGGTCTGGGCGAGGGTGATGAGCGAGCTGACGAGCGCGCGGCTCGACAGACGGTTGGACAGGTCGGCGATGAGGCTCAAGTCGATCTTCACCGCGTCGATGGCGAAGCGCGGCAAGCGATCCAGGTTGCTGTAGTCCGAGCCGAAGCGGTCGATCGTGACGGGGAGACCGAGCGCCCGGAAGGTGTCGAACACCTCACGAAGCAACGTGCCGTCGCTCCGCATCACGGTTTCGGGAACCTCGACCCGGAAGTTGGAAGGCCGCAGCTTGAACCGGGCCAGTTCGGCCGAGATCATTTGACGCGAACGCGGGGCGAGGAACATCTCGGCCGTCAAGTTGAAGGCCAGTTCGAGGTCGTGGACCGGTAGGCCCTCTTCCATCCAGCTCGCCATCTGTTCGATGCAGGCACCGATGACCCATTCGTCGATCTGGGCCGCAAACCCGGAGTTCATGGCCAGCGGCAGGAAATCGGCGGGCGTCAGAATGCCGCGGACCGGGTGATGCCAGCGGACCGACGCCTCCATGCCGATCAGGGCCCCCGACCGCAGGTCGCCGATGGGCCACAGCATCAGCTGGAACTGTTTGTTGCTGACCGCTTCCCGGAGTTCGCCGAGGACCGAGATCCGCTCGTCCACCTCGTTCATGGCCTCGGGAGTCACGCGCACCGCGCGGCCCTTGCCCAACGCCTTGGCCCGGTACATGGCGATGTCGGCTTCCTTCATCAGCCGTTCCGACGATCGCTCGTCGTTGGCTGAACTCACGCCGATCGAGGCGCTCACGTTGCATTCGTCGTCGCTGACGATGAACGGGAGCTCCAAGGCGGCGACGATGCGTTCGGCCATCCGCTCGGCCTCGAGCAGCCCGAGCCCTCGCAGGACGACCACGAACTCGTCGCCACCGAGACGGGCGACGAAGTCGCCCTGACGCAGCACGCTCTTGAGCCTGTCTCCGACTCGGACCAGCAGTTCGTCGCCGGCGCCGTGTCCCAGACGGTCGTTGACCGCCTTGAAGCCGTCGAGATCCACGAAGAGCACGCTGACCAGCTCTTCGGAGTCCACCAGCATGCGGTCGAGTTCCTCGACCAGCTGCTGGCGGTTCGGAAGGCCGGTGAGCGCGTCGTGGGTCGCCTGATAGGCAAGTTGGGCCTCGACCCGCTCCCGACGGGCGATGTCATGGGCGAGGGCCTCGGCCATGTCGTCGAACGCCATGGAAAGCCGGCCGAGCTCATCGAGCCGATTGTCCCCCGTCCGCACCGTCAGGTCGCCGTCGGCGATCGCTTCGGCGAGGTCGGTGACGGTGGCCAGGCGACGCACGAACGACCGGAGGGCGGCAACCAGCACACCGATGATCACCAGCCCGGCACCGACGAAGACCGCGGCCTGCAGGATGCGAATGCGGTCGAGGTCCTGGAAGATCTGATCCGGGTCCGCCTCCAGGACGGTGATCCATTTCAGCCGGTCGACCCGAGCGCTGGCCTGAATGGCCGGGTCCCCATCGAAGCCGGCCACCTCGTGGACCGCCGACTCTCCCACCGATGGGTTCCCGGTCAGGGTCATCAGATCACCGAGCCGAGACTCGGCGGTCGAGAAGATGATCTGGTGTGACCCGTCCTCGCGGGCTTCGAGAATCATGGTTTCGCCGAGTTCGTCGGCATCGAGTCCGGTTCCGAGCACCTCCAGCAGGTCCCACTCGGTGATGAGCGTCGCTCCGATCCCCAACCCCGACGAACTCGTCAGGGTCCCGCCGCCCGCATTCAGACCGGTCGCATTGAGGTTGGGTGCATTGAGGCTGCCTGCGTTGAGGCTGGACGAGTTGAGCGATGCCTGCTCCGCCGCGGTCAACAATCGTTGAGCGATGGCAAGTCGCGGCTGGCCCTCGACGAAGTAGACGGGAGCGATCACGAGTTCGTTGGTTCCCAGGGCAACCCCGAGGGTCCGGGTCGGCTGGCTGAGGGACACGCCCGCCCGTTCGGTCGTGCCGCCCGCGACCTGCAGCTCGATGCCGATCATCCCTTGAGGCTCGAACTCGACCGCGGTCTCGGCCAACAGGAGCCGTATCTGCTCGTTGCTTCCAGCCACCTGATTGGCGTCGGACTGATTCAGCAACGCCTGGGTGACCGAGTTGCTCCGCAGGACGACGTCCATGTCGTCGGTGATGCTTTCGACGTTGCCTTGCACGCGCCGGGCCTCGACCTGGGACACCAGGCCAAGATTGTTGAGCGTCTGGTTCTTCACCAGGCTCCCGGAATAGTTGGCGACCTGGATGCCCAGGAACAGCAGGGGCAGGAACGATGCGAAGACGGCAAGGGTCACCTTCTGACCCAGCCGGAGGTGGCGCCAGATGGACGACGACCCAGCTCTCGCGGAGCCGGGGATCACATCTCGATGACTCGTAGTTTGGCCGAGAGCCTGATTGCCCACAGAAGACAAATCGGCCTCTCAGACGAAAACCTGAGGTTCTGGCGCACCCCGAGTGACCGAAGATCGCCGGTCAGGTCACCGGTGGATGTCGCCGTCGGTGTCTCTGAGCGACGGGGCAATGCGGCCCGAACGCAACGCGATGACCTCGCCGACGATCGAGATGGCCGTCTCCTCCGGGGTCCTGGCGCCGAGGTCCAAGCCGATGGGGGCCATGATCGTTGCCAGTTGCTCGTCGGTGACTCCCTCGTCGCGCAGGCGCTTGTTGCGGTCGTCGGTGGTGCGGCGTGAGCCCATCGCCCCGATGTAGCCGGCCTTGGTCCGCAGGGCCTCGATGACTGCGGGAACGTCGAACTTGGGGTCGTGGGTGAGGATGCAGATGGCGTCGCGGAACCCGAGCGACCCGCCGACCCGCTCGAGCAGCCGATGGGGCCAGTCGACGACGACTTCGTCGGCATAGGGGAACCGCTGGGTCGTCGCAAAGACGGGCCGGGCGTCGCAGACCGTCACCCGATAGCCGAGGATCTTGGCCACTCGACTCAGCGCCGCGGTGAAATCGACGGCGCCGAAGATGAGCATCTGGGGCGGTGGAGCGAAGGACTCGATGAACACCGAGACCGACTCTTGGCGGGCTTCGCCGCGGGGGCCGTAGTGCCGCACTCCCGATGTACCGGACGCCAGTTCGCCAATCATGTCTCGCTCGACGACCCGATCGAGCTCGGGGTTGCCCAGCGTTCCCAACGAACCATCGGGTAAGGCTTCGGTGGCGGGCCGGAGGAGGAGCTTGCCGCCGAGGGTGACCCCGACCACGTCATCCGCCAACGACACGACGGTCGCCAACGCAATCGGTTCCGACGCGTTGATGGCGGCGCGCAGGACGGGGAACAGCGGCGCAGGAGGAGAGGAGCTGTCAGAAGAGCTCTGGGAGGAGCTGTCTGGGGCGTCGGGCACGGGGTTCACCAATCGAGAGGTTCGAGGAAGAGATGGATGGTGCCACCACAGGTGAGCCCCACGGCGAAGGCATCATCGTCGCTGTACCCGAAGGTGACCATGCGCCGAGATCCGTCGGCCAGACATTGCAGCGCCTCGGTGACGACGGCACCCTCGACGCAGCCACCGGACACCGAGCCGGCGACCTCGCCGTCCTCGTTCACCGCCATGGCTGCTCCGGGTAGGCGCGGGCCCGACCCTTCGATGTCGACGACGCGGGCGAGGGCGACGCGCTTGCCTTGCCGATTCCAGCGCTCGAGGTCCTTGAGAATTTCCTTCATATGCCCAGGCTACCGGCGAGGTTCCCCGGGCCGTGAGCCCAAAACGCCGTCGACCACGGGTCTCCCCGTGGCCGACGTCACTGAAAACCTACGGACCCTCGCGTGGGACTCCCGAGAAGCGGGAGCCGGCGAGGAGCTTCACTCAGGCGATACCGGCCTCCAGCAGCGCTCGGCGGGTGAGGACCCGGGCGAGGTGCTGGCGGTATTCGACACTGGCGTTGAGATCGCTCGAGGGTTCGAGATCGATGTGCGCCTGTTCGGCGGCCTCGGCCGCCGATGCACCACCGGCGAGCGCGGCCTCGACGGCAGCCGCCCGGATGGGCGTGGGGTGCATGTTGACCAACGCAACCTGGGCCGAGCCGTTGACCTGCTGAGCGGTTGCCCCGACGATGGCCCAATCCTGGGCCCGACGGTTGAACTTCTGGAAGCTCCAGCCCGCACCGGTGTGCTTCGGGATGCGAACCTCGGTGATGAGTTCATCGGCTTCGAGGCTCGACTCGAGGAAGCCGGCGAAGAGGTCGGCGCCTTCGATGACGCGCTCGCCATTCGGGCCCTTGGCCACCACGGAACCGCCGGTGGCGAGAAGTACCGACGGATGATCGGCTGCGGCATCGGCGTGAGCAAGTGAGCCGCCGATGGTGCCGCGATGACGGACCTGGGGATCGCCGACCTTGCCGGTGGCGTGGGCCAGAAGCGGGGCGTGCTGGCGGACGAGGTCGGAGATCTCGACGTCGCGGTGCCGGGTCAGCGCACCGATGGCCAGGTGATCGCCGGCGTCCTTGATGTAGGACAGGTCGCTCAGGCGGCCGATGTCGATGATCACCGCGGGGTAGGCCAGTCGGAGCTTCATCATCGGCAGCAGCGAGTGACCGCCGGCCATGAGCTTGGAATCGTCGCCGTACTCGGCGAGGAGGGCGAGGGCTTCGTCGGCCGAGCCGGCTCGCTTGTAGTCGAACGCTACGGGGATCACTTCGAACCTCCGGCGGCAGTGAGGACGGCTTTGACGATGTTGTGGTAGCCGGTGCACCGACAGAGATTGCCTTCGAGACCCTCTCGGACCTCGGCCTCGTTGGGGTTCGGGTTCTCCTGCAGGAAGGAGACGGACGCCATCACCATGCCGGGCGTGCAGTAGCCACATTGCAGGGCGTGACACTCCATGAACGCCTGCTGCATCGGGTGCAGCTCGTCGCCAGTGGCCAAACCTTCGATGGTGGTGATCTTCTGACCGTCGGCCTGAACGGCCAACATCGTGCACGACTTGACGGCTTCCCCGTTCAGATGCACGGTGCACGCACCGCAGGACGAGGTGTCACAACCGATGTTCGTGCCCGTCAGGCCCACGGCGTCACGGATGTAGTGCACCAGCAGAGTGCGTGGTTCGACGTCACTCGTGTGCGTCGTACCGTTCACCTCGACCGTTATCTCCACGGATACCCCAATCTCTACTACGAGAATCTCTTGTGAGAACCCTCTCGAACCGCTGGTGATTCTTACACGAAAAAATCCCCGTCTCACACTCTCCGACGACTTTCCGGGCAATTCGTCGAGGGATGCCCGACGCAATCGTCATTCGCCGGACAATCGGCCGATCAATCGCCGGTCGGTTCGGTGGCCGGCGCGGGCAGGATGCGGTAACTCTCCTCGCCGGGAAACACCAGATCGAAATTCTCCCGTGCGAGCCGCTCGACTTCGGTGTCGGTCTGAAGGAGCGAAAGCCGAGCCTCGAGTTCCGCGATCTCGCCTTCGGTGCGGGTCAACTCCGCCTCGACCTCACGGATGGATTCCCGCTGGACGAGCCAGGTCCGCACCGGCAACACGGCCAGTCCCGCCACGATGACCACCGCAACGATCATCAACGCTGCGGCCGGGGCGAGGTTCCCGAGGTGTGCCCGTACCCCGAGACCTGCCTTCACGCACGTCCCCCAGAAGTGGCAGCTCGCCTGGCCAACCTCGACGCGCCGGCGTAGGACGCGGCTTCGCCGAGTTCCTCTTCGATGCGAAGCAGTTGGTTGTACTTGGCGACCCGGTCGCTGCGCGCCGGCGCGCCGGTCTTGATCTGGCCACAGTTGGTGGCAACGGCGAGATCGGCGATCGTCGTGTCCTCGGTTTCGCCCGACCGATGCGACATCACCGACGAGTACTGGGCCGCGGTGGCCATGCCGACCGCGTCCAGGGTCTCGGTGAGCGAGCCGATCTGGTTGACCTTGACGAGAATCGAGTTGGCAACGCCCTCGGAGATCCCGCGGCGGAGCCGCTCGGTGTTGGTGACGAACAGATCGTCGCCGACCAACTGGCACCGGGAGCCGATGGCCTGGGTCAGCGATGTCCAACCCTCCCAGTCCTCCTCGGACATGCCGTCCTCGACGGAGACGATCGGGTAGCGATCGACGAGATCCGCCAACAACTCGACCATTCCCTCCGGCGGCAGCTCGCGCCCTTCCCCCGCCAGTCGGTAGAGGCCCCCGCTGAAGAACTCGGTGGAGGCGACGTCCATGGCCAACGCCATATCGGTTCCCGGGGTCAGGCCGGCCAACTCGATTGCTTCCAGGAGCAGCTGGAGTGCGGCTTCGTTCGATTCGAGGTTGGGCGCGAACCCGCCCTCGTCGCCGATTCCGGTGGAGAGTCCGCGCTGGCCGAGCACCTTCTTGAGCGTGTGGTAGGTCTCGACTCCCCAGCGCAGGCCCTCGGAGAACGAGGACGCACCGATGGGCATGATCATGAACTCTTGGAAGTCGATGTTGTTGTCCGCATGTTCGCCGCCGTTGAGCACGTTGAGCATCGGCGTCGGCAGCACGTGGGCGTTGGCCCCTCCGACGTATCGGTAGAGCGACAGCTGCAGTTCGTCGGCGGCGGCACGGGCAGCGGCGAGCGAGACGCCGAGGATGGCGTTGGCGCCGAGGTTCCCCTTGTTCGGTGTGCCGTCCAGTTGGTTGAGGATGGCGTCGATCTCTCGCTGAGCGAAGATGTCCATACCCGTGAGCGCTTCACGAATGCCGGCGTTCACGTGGCCGACGGCGGTCAATACGCCCTTGCCGAGGTACCGAGACCCTCCGTCGCGGAGCTCGACCGCTTCGAACTGACCGGTCGACGCACCAGACGGCACCAAGGCTCGTCCCGATGCTCCCGAGTCGAGGAAGACCTCGACTTCGACCGTTGGATTCCCCCGGGAATCCAACACTTCACGTCCCAGAATGTCTGCGATTGTGCTCACGCTTCGTAGTCCTCCTACCGCCAGCGGTGGGCAGCGTAGCAGCCGATGAACGGCAAGTGGCGATCCTGGATCAGGGTGCGATTCGACCCGCGTACTCCGGGCTGGCGAAGAATCCTCGGATCAGCGTGCTGAGTGCATCGGGCTGGCCGGCGACCCTGCCGACCCAGAAGGTGAAGCCGCCGTCATCGGGCTGGCGGCCGAGCATCCCGTTGTAGGTCAGGATGACGTCGATGGCGGCCGAGCTACCGCGGACGAACTCGGGCGACTCGCTGAACTGCGTCATCATTCGACCGCGGGTCAGCCCCTGGCCGAGTTGCAGGAGCCAAAAGTTGTAGCCGCCGAGATCGGGAGCACGGCCGAGCACGTTGTTGTACACCAGCGCAACGAACTCCTGATCGTTCAGCTGCCCGTAGCGGGTGACGATCTCGGGCGACCGGGCGAAGTACTCCGACACGTCGTCGAGGGTCCTACGACCGGTTGCCAGTTCGGCCGTCCAGAAGTCGAGCCCGTCCTTTTCGGGTCGACGATCGAAGTACGCGAGGTAGAGCCGCGATGCGGCTCTCCGCGGCGAGAACTCGGGCGACCGCATGAAGGACAGGATGATCTCCTCGACATTGGAGCCATCGGCCTTGGTCAGGCCCTGCCAATGGGTCAACCCGCCAGCGTCGGGGCTACGCCCCAGGAAGTCGACGTACTGCTGGGTGACGAATGCACCCTCGGAGTTGTAGGGCGGGAAGACGCGGACCTCGACGGCGGCCCCCGTCGCCGTCGGCCCGTCGCCAACAGCGTTGGTCGCCCGGACCGAGGGTTGATGGCTTCCGGGAGCAACGCCATCGAACTGGACCGAGGTCGCAGCGGGACCGGGGCGAAGCGTGACGCCATTCAGGGTGACGACGAAACCGGTCAATGCCGAGCCACCCGTGTCCGAGGGGGCGACCCAGGTGACGACAATCGATCGGGCGAACGGCGTGGTGTTCGTCTGCCGTCACGCCCGTCGGGGCCGCAGGCGCGACCGGATCGGGCGGCTGCGTCGTAGCGGTAGCCGTTCCGGCCTGGCCTGCGCCAACCCCATTCACCGCGACGACCGAGACCGTGTAGGCCGTCGACGGATTGAGGCCGCCGAACGTGTGCGAGAGATCCCCGGCCGCCGTCGTCGCGGTCTGACCACTGGGCGACAGCGACAACCGGTACTCAGAGATCGCCGAGCCGTTGGCCGCGGGAGCGGTCCACGACGCCAAGACCGACGACGGCGAAGCACCGGAGGCCGAGACACCCGGTGCGCCCGGAACCCCGGCTGGCGGCGGAGACGTCGTCAGGACGACCGAGTCGGCCGGACCAGGACCCACACTGTTCGCTGCGAGCACCGTCACGGTGTACGCCGTCGACGGGTTCAGACCCGAGAAGGTGTGCGACCGAACACCGGCACCGGCAACGAACGTCTGGCCACCGGGAGACACCGACAGCCGGTACTCCGTGATCGCCGAGCCATTCGCTGCGGCCGCCGTCCACGACACCGCCACCGACGACGACGTCACCGCGCCTCCCGACACGACCGGCGGACCCGGCACGAGTGCGGCAGCGGCCGTCGACAACGTCGTCGATCCCGCCGAACCGGGACCCACCGCGTTCACCGCCACCACCGACACCGTGTACGGCGTCGACGGGCTCAGGCCCGTGAACGTGTGCGACAACTCCCCGGCCCCCTTCGTCGCCACCTGACCGCCCGGAGACACCGACACCTGATATCCAGTGATCGCCGAGCCATTCGCCGCAGGAGCCGTCCACGACGCCGACACCGAGGTCGACGTCACCGCGCCACCCGACACGACCGGAGTTCCAGGGACCAACGCAGGTAGCAGCACCGGGCTTGACAACGCCGGCGCGCTTGTCTCAGGAACGGCGTTTCTGGCGACGACCGACGCGGTGTACGTCGTGCCAGGTGCCAGGTTGGTGAAGGCCGCGGTCGCTTCGGTCACCGTCAGGGTGGCCCCTCCGGGGTCGAGGGTCACGACATAGTCGGCGACGGGTTCGCCGCCCACGGGTGCTGTCCACGTGAACGTGATCGACCGAGGGCCAACAACGCTTCCGGCAACCGCAGTAGGCGCTCCGGGGGCCGCGGCCAGGACCGCTGCCGGCAGCAGGGTCGCTAGCAGCGCGCGCCACGAGTGCAGCCAGAAAAAAACGCAGTCCGCTCAACGTTCCCACCGATCCACCCTACTTCGGACCCACCCGCACGCCGTACTCGGCCGAGGCGAAGAAGTTGCTGATCAACGTCCCGAGCGAGCCAGGATCGGCGCCGACCCGCTGGGTCCAGAACGCCAGACCGCCCGAATCGGGCTCGCGGTTCAACATGCCACGGTACGTGACGACAACGTCGACCCACGCCCGGGTCGCGCCCACGTACTCTGCCGACTCGGAGAACCGGGTCATCACCTGACCGCGGGTCATGCCGGCCGACATCTGCGCGGTCCAGAACGCGTACCCCGCGGCGTCGGGGGCACGATCGAGCACATTCTGGTACACGAGCGCAACGAACTCGGCGTCGGTCTTGGAACCGTAGGTGGCCTGGAACTCGGGGGACGCCACGAACGACTGCGAAACGTGGTCGAGGTTGGACTGACCCGACGCCAGGCGCTGGGTCCAGAAGTCGAAGCCTCCGATGTCGGGGTGGCGCAAGAAGTACGCCTTGTACAGTCGGGCGACGCCGCGCCGAGGCGCGAACTCGGGCGACCGCATGAAGCCTTCGATCACCGCGCTCACGTTCGAGCGATCGTCGTTCGTGATGCCGCTCCAGTACGCCAGACCGGCGGCCTCGGCGGGCCGGCCCAGGAAGTCCAGGTACTGCTGGTTGACGAAGGCCATCTCGTCCACGAAGGGGGCGAAGTTCAGCACGATCGGCTGGGCCAGGCGACCAGTGGCGATCAGTGCGGCAGCAACACGCCCTCCGACGAGGGCCGCACCTGATGCGTTGAGATGGATCAGATCGGTGAACAGATGACTGGCATCAACGTTGCTGTTCAGATCGACCACCGAGACCGGCGAGGCACCGTTGGTCGCCAGGCCGGCAATGGCGGCGTTGAGTTCGGCCGTTTGCGCAGCTTTGCCCGGATACGGCGGTATCTGGCCGATCACGACGTGGATCGTCGGGTTCTCTGCCCGCAACGCCGCAATGATCGTTGCGATGTTGGCCACGGCGGTCGGAGTGGCGACATCTTCTTGGACGTCATTGGTTCCGGCCAGCAGGAAGGCGACTTCGGCGGTTTCGGGAGTGGCGGCGAGGTTGGTGCTCAACCGAGCGGCGATGTCGCCGGTGGTCTCGCCCGCCACGCCCTCGTGCTCGTCATCGGTCGGATAGCAGCCGCCGGTCTTGGTTCCCGATGCGTCGACCAGGAATCCGGCAGTCGCCAGACTCGCAAGCGTGTCGTCCCGGAAGGAGTTGAAGTTGGGCGAGCACAGCGCGGTGAGGGAATCACCGATGAAGACCACGCGTGTCGGACCGGCCGCCGTCACCGGCGCCGGGATGGCGGCGATCGCCCCGAGTCCGGCGATGACTGCGCCCACAACAGCTCGACCCTTGGAATGCCGCCGCCTCAGAGCCCCGCCGGAACCGACCGAATGCCCGCATTTCCTCACGAACGACTGCTGCATGAATGCTGCTCCTGGCCTCGAGTCGGGGCGGCGGCAAGCCCGATCTACCCCGCCACTGTTGTCTAGCGGCAGGTTCTCCCGAGCGGTACGGGAAAACCTGCCCTACGACGTGCAAGGATGGGCGGGCCCGACGCTTCCGCTACGGGCCCGTAGGAACTGGTCTGAACCTGAAGGTGAGTGGATCGTGGAGCGCAGCCAACCAGCAAGCGTCATCAGTGGCCGGGGACGCGTCGCCCGACGGGGACCCCTCACGATTGTGTCGTCCGAGATTGTTTCGTCCGGCAGCGTTTCGTCCGGGATTGAGGGGTCATCGACCGGATCGTCGCTCATGGCCGTCGTCGACCTGTTGGGCGAGTCCGAGAACTGGACGTTCTCCGCAGTCGCCACGGCGCTGCACGAGTTCGTCGTGGCCAACGATGTCAGTGGCGTGGCCGCCGTGCTCGATCGCCGGTCAGCCGACCCGCAAGGCGAGCCGATCTTGTTCTTGTTCGACCAAGCGATGGCGAAGGTCGGCGAGACCGAGTTCCGAGGCCAAGGCCGATCGGGGTGGACCACCGAACTGGTGAGCCACTCCCCCGTCGAACTACGGCTCTCCGCAGCGGCAGGAAGCATGGCCGCGCCGGGCACCGACCTCCGTCAGGGAGTGGTCGAGGGCGGCGGTGCCAGCGTTCCCGTCAACGTGGACCGGGTCATTCCAGCCGTGGCTCCACCACCAGCCTCGACCGCTCCTGCGCCGCCACAAGCACCGAGCCTCCCGAGTCCGCCGCCGGCAGTACAAGCGGCACCACCGGTCAGTGCGGCACCGGCTCCGAACCCGCTGCCGCCGCCCGCCGCCGACCCACTCACCCGTCACCCCATCACCCGTCACCCCATCACCCGTCACCGCCCCATCGCCGATGCCGCCGCCACGCGCCACGAGCAACGAGCCTCCCCCTGCAGTCCCCTACAGCGGGTTTCCCCAGCCCGACTCGCCACCGCCGGCCATGCCTCCTCCCATCTTCGCTCCCCCGGCCGCGATGCCTCCGCCCCCCGGCTTCGACCAGCCGACCAACACCCCACCGCCCCCAGGTTTCCCGCCACCACCCAGCGCTGCTCCTGCCCCGGCCTTCGCGCCACCGCCCAGCGCTGCCCCACCGCCCAGCTTGGCCCCGCCGCCGAGCACGACTCCGCCGCCCCCAGCGTTCACGCCGCCCCCTCCCTACGAGCCACCGCCGTACACCCCGCCACCCTACGAACCGCCGCCGCTCGGCCCGACCAATTACGAACCAACCGCCAGAACAGCGTCGTCGCCGGGCGGGCCTGACTGGGCGGCTCCGGTGAAGGGTGCGAAGGTCCCCGACCCGTTTGCTGCGCCACCGCCACCGAATGACGTCGTCGACCCGACGCAGGCGTGGCCCACGTTCGACTCGCCGCCCCCGCCACCTCCGTCGGCCTAGCGGAACCTCTCGCCGATCACCCGGTCAAGCCGAGCGGCCGCCGTCAGCCGAGTACCCAGTGACCCCCATCCGATTCGGCCTGGCGGAATCGGGTGGTCGCATGTCGCACCGCGGTCCGCAGGGCCGTTTCGGCCTCGCCGCGCAGATCCCGCACCTGCTCGACAACGGCCAATAGGTACAGGCCGACGTCCAGCTCGGAACTCTCGGCCGATACTCCCGCCGTGACGACCCGCGAGACCCATTCGGGATCCGCGGGCAGGCCGGCGCGTTCGGCCTTCCTCAACACCTTCTCGCTGAGGCTCAACGCAGGGAGACCCGGCGGCAATCCGTCCATGGCCGACGAACGGCCCTTTTCTTCCCGCTTACGCGCCTCCCAGGTCTCCACCAGATCGGCCGTTGCCGGCATGGGCTCGCTGTCGAACACGTGAGGGTGGCGGTGGACCAGCTTGTCATGGAGGGTCCGCGGCGACATCGGCGATGGAGAACTGACCGGCCTCGGACGCCAGTTCGGCGTGGAACAGGATCTGGAACCACAGATCACCGAGTTCCTCTTCGAGGAGGGCGTAGTCGTCGTAGCCGGGCTCGAGACCAGCCGCCTCGGCCGCAACGATGGTGTCGAGGACTTCGAGCACTTCGTACGTTTCCTCGACCAGGTGCGACCTGAGGCTCGCGTGCGTTTGGGCCTGGTCCCAGGGACATTCGGCTCGAAGGCGACTCATCAGCTCGACGCTGCGCTGCAGTTCGACGGCGACCGGGGCGTGCACCTCGGGGAGGTAGAGCGACGTCAGATGGTCGGGTACGACCATGCGGTCGAGATCGGGCCAGCCGATCTCGACGATCGACTCCTCGGGTGTTCCCACCGCCTTCAGCACCACGACCCGCTGATCGGGTCCGGCGTCCATCGAGAGCTTGATGTCGGAGAGGACCCACGGGGCGTGCGCGTGCGCCACCAGCAACGGCCCTCGTTCGCCGGCAGCGTCCCGAGAGAAGGTGTGTCCGTCGATCAGGCGAACGGAGGCTTCGACGGGGTCGATGGACAATCGAGCCCAGACCGCATCGAGGAAGGAGACGGCGGGAAACAGCTGCACCTCGAGCCGGTTCGCTCCATCGGCTGCGCGGTCGACGAGGTGACGGACCGAACGCTCGAGCACCAGCGGTGAGCCGGGAACGGCGTAGACGACTTCACCGTGCTGCTCAGCCGCCTGCACCAAGGCGTCGGCGATCGATCGATACACCGAGGCGAGGTCATCGCCGCGGTCATAGATCGGGTCGAAGGTCGGGGCGTCGCCGGCGAAGGATGGCTGTCGGGTGGCGGGCAGTCCGAAGAAAAACCGGTCGCTCGCTTTGCAGGAGCTCGATGGTGGCGCCCGTGACATCGCCCACAGCGCCCGGGCCCGAGCCCGCAAACGAGGATCCGGGCCGGTGCAGTGCTCACGGCGTGGGGACGACCTGACCGCCGACCCACGAGCCGATGGCCTCGTCGACCTCGATGGTGGCCCCGGTGAGTTCGTTCTGCAGCGCGGTCTGCGCTGCCGCCTCGCCGTTGGCTTCCGAACCGGTCACCAGGATCAGATGGAAGCCGAACTGGCTCTCGACGGGCTCGGTGACCTCGCCGACCTCGGCAGCCAACATGGCAGCGCTGAACTCGGGAACCCACGAGTCAGGTGACTGACATCCCAGCTCGCCACCAGCGGCCCCGCTGCCCGGAGTCGGTCGACTTCTCCTGGGCCAGCGTTGCGAAGTCAGCGCCGCCGTCGAGCTCGACCTTCAATGCCTTGGCCTCGTCCTCGGTGGCGACCAGGATGTGGCTGACGCAGGGGAACTCCTCGGTTGCGAGCACGGTGCCAAGGCCGTCGATCCCGGCCCGGATGTTGACCATCAGCGCGAAGTAGGCACCAAGCTCTTCGGCGACCGCTTCCGCAGTGGCCTCGGGGTCGGCGTCACCCTGCGAGCCGAATCCCGCGGAAAGATCGGAACGGACGGTCTCGGTGGCGGCTTCGACATCGGCGTCGGAGATGCTGCCACCGGCGACCTCGTAGGCGTGTTCGATGATGCGGTCACCGATCATCTGGGTGAGCACGTCGGCCTCGAACGACTCGGGAATCTGTCCTCCGAACGCCAGGCCGACGAATTCCTCCGAACCGAGGATGGCTTGGGCCGCATCGGCCAACTCGCCGTTGGCGATGTCGCTACTGGTGCCATCGGCGAAGGTGATGGCCACCGCGACCTCGTCGGGGTCGGCGCCGAAGATCTGCGGCTCGGTGGTCGGCGCCGTCTCGGTGTCTTCTTCGCCGTCGGTGTCGCCGGTCTCGGTGCCGTCGACCGCGTCGGCCGTGATCGCATCGGTGTCCGTAGACGAGTCTTCCCGGCTCACCCCGCAAGCACTGGCCACGAGGGCCAGCGCCAGACACGCGAGGAAGAGCCGGGAAGCACGAAAGTATGAAGTCACCGGGACAGGGTAGAGGACTATCCGACTTCCCAGGTGGCACCGGATCGGAGAAGCGCAGCCAGATCGCCCGGCCCTTTCTTCTCGTTGGCGGCCAGGAGCTGGTTGGTGACGGCTTCGGCGTACTCCTGGGTCTGCACCTCTCGGAACACACCGAACGGCGTTGGCGACACCCGGTCGTTGGACAGTTGCGCCAACGCGAACGCAACCGACGGGTTCGGGTTGTGGGCGTCGTGCACGGCGATTGCCGCCTCGCCGACGTCGGCGACCTCGACCGCTCGGGCGACACCATGTTCGAACACGATGCCGCGCTGGTTGTCCGCACCGAAACGGATCGGCTGGCCATGGACCAGGTCGATCATCTTCTCGGCCCGGGCGTCGCGCTTGGTGATGGCATCGAAGGCGCCGTCGTTGAAGACATTGCAGTTCTGATAGATCTCGACAAACGCTGCGCCCTTGTGCTCATGAGCCCGCCGGAAGACATCCATCATGTGGGTGCGGTCCAGGTCGTGCGTACGGGCGATGAACGTGGCACCGGCGCCGGCGGCCACCGACAAGGTGTTGAACGGGGCATCGATCGAGCCCATCGGGGTGGACTTGGTGACCTTGCCCACTTCGCTGGTCGGCGAGTACTGGCCCTTGGTCAAACCGTAGATCTGGTTGTTGAACATCAAGATCTTGAGGTTGACGTTTCGGCGCAGTGCGTGGATGAGGTGGTTGCCACCGATCGACAGCATGTCGCCGTCGCCGCCGACCACCCAGATGTGGAGGTCGGGGCGCGCCAGCGCGAGCCCGCTGGCGATGGCGGGAGCCCGGCCGTGGATGCTGTGCAGACCGTAGGTGGACATGTAGTACGGGAACCGGGCGGCGCAGCCGATGCCGGAAACGAACACCGTGTCCTCGCGCTTCACACCGAGGTCGGTGTGCAGGAACTGCATCGCCGCGAGGATGCCGTAGTCGCCGCAGCCGGGACACCAGCGGACCTCTTGATCCGAGGTCCAATAGCCACGCTGGGTGGGGTCGAGGGTGACGTCAGTCATCAGTGAGCTCCGTTCGTTCCGGTAGCGGTCGTTCCACCAGCAATGTGGGCGGTGACCGCGTTGACGATCTCGGCGCCGGTGAACGGCAGGCCGGTCACCTTGCTGATGGGCTTGGCGTCGATGAGGTATTCCGCTCGCAGGACCTTGACGAGCTGGCCCATGTTGAGCTCGGGCACCATGATGTGCTCGTAGCCCTGCACCAGTTCGGCCAGCTTCGTCGGAAGCGGGTTGAGGTGGGTGAGGTGCACGTGATCGACCTTGTGGCCCTCGTCGCGCAGACGCTCGACCGAGGCCGTGATCGACCCGTGGGTGGAGCCCCAGCCGATGAGCAGGATGTTGGCATCGCCGACCGTGTTGACCAGCGGATCGGGGAAATCGGACGCCATGCCGTCGAGCTTGGCCTGACGAAGATCGGTCATGCGACCGTGGTTGAACGGCGTGTAGTTGACGTTACCGGTGACGTCGGCCCGCTCGAGGCCGCCGACGCGGTGCTCCAGACCGGGGGTGCCGGGCACAGCCCATGGCCGGGCAAGGGTCTCTTCGTCGCGCTTGTAGGGGTGGTAGACCGGGTTGCCCGCGGCGTCGGTGTCGTTGTAGGACGTGGTGAACTCGACGCTGATGTCAGGCAGGGTGTCCACGTCGGGCAACTTCCACGGCTCGGCCCCGTTGGCAAGATAACCGTCGCTGAGGAGAATGACCGGCGTCCGGTACTTGAGCGCGATGCGCGAGGCCTCGATGGCCATGTGGAAGCAATGCGACGGGCTGTAGGCCGCGACGACCGGCAACGGCGACTCGCCGTGACGGCCGTAGAGGGCCAGCATGAGGTCGGACGCCTCGGTCTTGGTGGGTAGCCCGGTGGAAGGACCGCCTCGTTGGATGTCGATGATGACCAGCGGCAGCTCGATGGCGGCGGCCAAGCTGATGGTCTCGCCCTTCAGCGACACGCCGGGGCCCGACGTCGTGGTGTAGGCAAGGTGTCCGCCGAAGGCGGCGCCGAGCGCCGAGCCGGCGCCGGCGATCTCGTCCTCTGCCTGGAAGGTCCGTACCCCGAAGTTCTTGTGGTTCGACAGCTCGTGGAGGATGTCGGACGCGGGGGTGATGGGGTAGCTTCCGAGGAAGATCGGGAGTTTGGCCAGCTGGCCGGCGGCAACCATGCCCCATGCCATGGCGATGTTGCCGGTGATGTTGGTGTAGGTGCCCGGTTCGTGGGGAGCCGACTCGATCACGTACTGATTGCCGAACATTTCGGCCGTCTCGCCGAACGCGTGACCTGCGTGGAACGCCGCCTTGTTGGCAGCGACCACGTTGGGGAGCTTGCCGAACTTCTGGTCGATCCAGTCGAGCGTCGGTTGGGTGGGGCGGCTGTACATCCAGGTGACGAGACCCAACGCGAAGAAGTTCTTCGAGCGTTCGGCCTCACGCTTCTTTGCGTCGAGGCTGGCGGTCGCTTCGACCGTCAACTTGTTCATCGGCACCTCGTGCACGATGTACGAGCTGAGCGTTCCGTCATGGCGAGGATCGGCGGTGTACCCGCACTTGGCCAGGTTGCGCTCGTCGAACGCATCGGAGTTGAGGATGATGGTGCCACCGCGCTTGAGCCGCTCGAGTTCGCTCATCAGCGCCGCGGGGTTCATGGCCACGAGCACGTCGGGCTCATCGCCTGGAGTGTGGATGGCGTGATCCGAGATGTGGATCTGGAACGCCGACACACCGGCGATGGTCCCCTGCGGGGCCCGGATCTCGGCCGGGAAGTCCGGCAACGTCACCAAATCGTTGCCGGCGATGGCACTGGCTGAGGTGAACCGGTCACCTGTCAGCTGCATACCATCCCCGGAGTCGCCTGCGAAACGAATGACGACGCCCTGCAGCGTCTGCGTTTCGACCCTTTCCGCTGTATCGGTCACAAGACCCCCTGTTGGCTGAGTGAAACAGCGTAAAGCTACCGCACTGTACGATGCGTACGACATTCTGAACCCAAGTCGACCTGCAATCCGTCGACCTCCGCTGCCCTATCGTGTGGCCGTGCCACGATCACCATTTCTCGCCAGCCGCCTCCAGGGATTCGGCACGACGATCTTCGCCGAGATGTCTGCGCTGGCGGCCAAGACCGGTGCGATCAACCTCGGCCAGGGGTTTCCCGACACCGATGGGCCCCCCGAGGTGTCCGAGGCGGCGATCGCTGCAATTCGCTCCGGGGTGAACCAGTACCCGCCCGGTCCCGGCACCGAGGACCTCCGATTGGCGGTCAGCGAACATCAGCGACGGTTCTGGAATCTCGAGTTCGATCCGGCCTCGGAGATCCTCGTCACCGCCGGTGCGACCGAGGCGTTGGCCGCCACCTTGCTCGCACTTTGTGAGACCGGCGACGAGGTCATTGCGTTCGATCCGACGTATGACTCCTACGGAGCCGGGGTCGCGATGGCTGGGGCGAGGATGCGCGGCGTTCTCCTTCGTCCCGAACCACGAGCGGACGGCCAAGGATTTCGCTTCGGCTTCGATCCCGATGAGCTGCGGCGGGCGTTCAACCCCAAGACCCGCCTCGTGCTGCTCAACTCTCCCCACAACCCGACCGGGAAGGTGTTCGACGACGACGAGCTGCAGCTGATCGCCGACCTCTGCCAGGAGCACGACGTCATCGCCGTCACCGACGAGGTGTACGAGCACCTGGTGTTCGACGACCACGTGCATCGCCCGCTGGCCGGTTTTCCGGGTATGGCCGAGCGAACGCTCACCGTTTCGTCAGGGGGAAAGACCTTCTCGTTCACCGGCTGGAAGATCGGCTGGGTGTGCGGACCGGCGCCCTTGGTCTCGGCGGTTCGCACCGCCAAACAGTTCCTCACCTTCGTGAACGGTGCGCCCTTTCAGCCGGCCATCGCGGTCGGTTTGCGACTCGGCGATGACTACTTCACCACCTTCGCTGCCAATCTCCAGGTCAAGCGCAATCTCCTCGGTGGATTCCTGGCCGATGCCGGCTTCGACGTGCTCGAGCCCGAGGGTACGTACTTCATCACCATCGACATTCGAGGCCGCGCTGGGTCACCAGAAGGGACAGGACGACACCGTTGCGTTCTGTCTCGCGTTGCCCGAACGGGCCGGGGTCGTCGCGGTGCCGAGCTCGGTCTTCTACCAGGACCAGCGCGACGGTCAGCACCTCGCCCGGTTCTGCTTCGCCAAGAACGATGCGCTCCTGGTCGAGGCCGGCCGGCGACTGGTGGCTGCGTTCGGCTGATGCCTTGGTTGGCGCTACTGATCGTCGTTGTTCTGCCGGGAGCGGCTCTGTTGCACGGCGTGCAGCTCGCTGAGGTTCGCAGCGAAGAGGAATCCGGCCCCGATGACGAATCCGACGCCGAGGGCGTAGCGGCTGGCGCGCAAGGCCAGGCCGAGTGCGAAGACGAAGAAGAGCACCAGCGCCGTGCCTGCCGCCCCCAACCTGAGGACGGCCTGGACGCGGCGCCGAGCCAGCTGCTCCAACAGAACCGCCGCACTGCCCGCCGCAATCAGGAAAAGAACGAAACGGACCTCCTGGATCAAAAGCATGGCAGCGACGCACAGCATCAGTAGGGGCACGCTCAAGGCGGCCCACAGGGCGAGAATCCAGCCGCTGGCCGCGGGAGGCGGCAGCGGCATTGCGGGTCGGTTCAGGTGGGACCGCAACTGCCCGGGACCAGCCTCCCCGGTCACCGCCCGGCGGTGATCGTCCAACTCCACCCGCAGCTTCATCAGGTCGGTCAGCTGGCGACTCTCGTCTTCGGTGTCGATCTGGCCGATCAATGCCAACAGCCGGGAGAGGCCGCGGATCTGCTCATCGACGTCGGACAGCGCCCGATCGATCTGGAGAACGTTCAGTTCGCTGTCGGTCACCGACGGCGGGGGCGACGGGTGCAGGCCGGCGAAACCGACCGGATCGGCCCAGGACGCCCGGATCGAGCCGTCTCGACCGAACTTCGGGCCGGCCGGTCCCCGTTCCCCGCCGGTCCGATCGCCGGTGTCGGCCCCCCACAGACCTCGGTACGAGCTGAGCCATGGTTCGGAAGGGTCGAGCAGCGCAACCTGCCAGTCGGTGATCTCGCGTCCGTCGCCGGTGGCCGCGTCGACGAACGGCGCGCCGAGCGCAGGGCCCAACCCTTTCTCGGTCGCTTCGTCGGTGATCCGCAACATCTGCTGACTCCAGCGTTGCAGGCGGAGCAGCCAGCGGAGCACGGGGACATCGAGCCGGGTCACGTAGTCGCCCGGGCTGAAGTACACGGCATGAGAGCCGGCGCCGACGAACAGGACCGGCCGGTCGCCTCGCAATCGCAGCTCGGGGTCGTCCCAATGGCGGCGCAGGTCAGCGCCTCGGTGTTCGTGGCTCGACGCGGCCACCCACACCGGTCGGTCGGTGGCGGGATCGACGAACACCATCACCTGTTCCCAGTCGCCTTCGTGATCGTTCAAGCCTCGGTAACTGGTGCGCCAGTCATTCATGACGTAGAGAAAGGTGTAGTGCAGGACCAGCCAGTCGCCCGCTCGAACCGAGCGGCAGTACATGACCGGACGATCGTGCAGCCTGAGCCGCTCGGCCTTCACCGACGCCGCCGCGGTGGTGAGCCGAGGGGTCGTGGGCCGCAGCCGCAGGGTGAGCAGGAAGATGGCGTCGAGCAGCCGCCCGAACAAGCCGACGCGACCGAGGCGGGGCGAGAACAGACGACGAGCGGTCCGGCGAACCTCGTGCTTGAGCACTCGGCGGCGATCGTCGTCGCTGACGAATCGCAGGTACGTTCCGACCGGCCATCGACCATCGAGATCGGCGACGCGGGGCTTGACCACCGACGGGGGCCCGCCGTCGCGGTCGCTGTCTCGCCCGGCAGGCCACAGCGTGCTGGCCTCGACGAAGCCTTCCACCGAGGTCGGGAAGAACAACTCACGGGCGTCGAACCGCAGGATCGGGGCGTGTCGCCACAGCCGGTCGCGGTCCGGATCCGTCGAGGCTCCCGTCAACCCGGTCCTGGGTCAGCCGGCATCACGACAGCCAACATCACGACAGCCACATCACGACAGCCAACATCACGACAGTGTCACGCCGATGCGCGGAAGCACCTCGGTTGCCAGGAGGTGCATCTGTTCGTCCACCTGCTCGCGGGTGAACCCGGGGAAGTCGGGAAACACCATCAGGTGGCGAAGCGAGAGGCGTTCGGCGATGCCGCCCAGGAGGTCGGCGACCTGTTCGACCGACCCGACCGCAAGCGAGCCCAGCTCGGCGCTCTCTTCGATGGTCGGCCGATAGTTGAAGCCTTCGGCGTTCCCGGGGAACCCGGAGCCGGGATAGTGCTTGAACCGACCGTAGGGAGACAGGAACTTGACGTACTCGTCGTGGGCGTTGCGCCCGACCGCAATGGCGTCGGCCGTCGTGCGACCGATGATGGCGTTGATGTGGAAGGCCCGACCTTCTCCTGGTTCCAGCACTCGTCCGTGAGCCGCGGCCCGCTCGGCGACCAGATCCCACTGGACTCCGACACGGTCGGCCGGCCCGCCGGTCAGGATGGCAGTGTGGCCGACGCGGGCCACGTACTCGAGCGTGTCGGGTGAGGTGACCGGCTGGAACACCTCGACCGGGCCGAGGGGTCGGGGTACGAGGCTGAGATCCTTCACCGTGCTGCCCCGGTCGGGGATGCCCGGCGGCGGAAACACGAAGTGTTTGCCGGTGTAGCTGAAGCGTTCGTTGTCCCAAGCGAGCTTGATGACCTCCATCGCCTCCTCGAACAACTCACGGTTCAGGCGATCTCGGTCGGCCGCCATCTCGTTGTCGCCTGAGGCAACGACGGCGCCGAGCGTCTCGGCCTCACGGGGCACGGTGCCGCGGCCGACGCCGAAGACCATCCGGCCCCGGGTGAGGATGTCGGCCAGGGCGAAGTCTTCGGCCAGCCGGAGCGGGTGCCACTGCGGGACCACGTTGAACGCCTGCCCGAAACGCAGGGTGGAGGTCAGCGATGCCAAGTGCTGGCCCATCTGGATCAGGTTGGGGACGACTTCGTAGCCCTCGTACTGGAAGTGGTGTTCGGTGAGCCACATCGTGTCGAACCCCAGCGACTCGGCCACCGGAGCCCAGTGCTCGAGGTTCTCGTAGCAGGCGATGTAGTCGGCGTTGGTGTACCGACGGTCAGTCGACGCCGGGCCGCCGAGCCCGGCGTCGGTCATCGGTACCGCGCAGTAGAAGTGGACGTCGACCCGCATTGATCAGCGCACGATCGCCGCGGTGCCCGATGCTGACACCATCAGCATCGACTGGCCGACGGTTTCGTAGTCGAGGTCGATGGCGATCACCGCATTGGCGCCGAGCATCGCGGCTTGCTGGCGCATTTCGTCCATGGCGATCTCACGGGCCCGACCGAGCTCTCGCTCGTAGGCGGCCGAGCGGCCACCCACGATGTCCCTGATCCCGGCGAACAGATCCTTGAAGACGTTGGCCCCCAGGATCGCCTCTCCCGTGACCAGGCCCAGGTACTGGACGGAGTTGGCACCCTGCCAGGTGGACGCCGTGATGCAGACGATCGATTGGTGAGGCGATGATTGGTACGTCGACGGAGAAGGCGGTGGAGGCGCATCGGTCATGGCCGAATCTTATTGGGGTTTCCGACTGCTGACAGGAGACGGATGTCGCAGTTCAGCCTCGATTGGCGTTGCCGAAGAACTCGTCGGAGGCGGCGAGGAGGGCAGCGAGGTGGACATCGTCCTCGACCAGGAGCCGCTCGGACCAGTAGGTGAGGCCCGAACTGTCGGCAGGCCGCCCGAGCACGTTGTGGTAGACGGTCTGGACCCGTTGCCGACGGAACTCGGTGGACTCCCAGAACGAATCGACGACGGATCGCGGAAGCGCTCTGCCGCTCGTCAGCTCTGCCACCCAGTAGGCCCGGCCGGCGGGGTCGGGGTTCCGTCCGAGAATCCGGTTGTAGAGCTCGTCGACGAACCCGGCCGGCGTGCCCCCGGCTGCGTTGTACGCCTCGGGAGATCCGTAGATCGAGATGGCGACGTCTCGGGTCCGACCGTCGCTGAGGAGACGGTTGGTCCAGAACACACGACCACCTGCGTCGGGATCGCGGTCGAGGGCGGCTCGGTAGATGTCATCGACGACGCGACCCGCCCACTCCGGCGACGCCGCCATTTGCCGGGTGACCCCCAACCGCCCCAGTAGGGCGAGCTTCGAGGTTGCGGTCTGGATCTCGCCGGCCGTTGCCTCGCGGCCGAAGAAGAGCTGCGTCAGCGCGTTCAGGTAACGCTGGTCGTTGGTCCACCGTGCGGGATCTTCCGGCAGATCGCTCGCCGGGACGAGCGTGAGGGATCCAGCGGCGAAAGGAATGGTGTGGGTCTGTGGCTCCTGGCCCTGCAGCCTTGGCTGGTAGTCGATCGCGTCCGTCACCTGATAGTGAATCGTCGTGCAACCCTGCGCATCTAATAGCACGACGTTGTACACCGAGTAGTCCCCGAGGACCCGGCCTGCGGGGACCACTGCTGAGGTCGTCCCCGTGCCGGCATCGCCGGCGATATCGCCGGTGGTCAGGATGAATCGGTTCTCCTCGGCGTGAGCCGATGGACCGTTCAGGAAGTTGACGACGAGCCGGAGCGGCCGCACACCGCCCGACACCCCGACCCGCGTCGTGACGGTCCGACCGATGGCGCTGAGCGGAGCGGACGTTCGTTCGAAGCTGATCAGCTCGGGAAACGGCTGGCCGCTGTCCGAACAGAAGGGCGGGGCGGCGAATGCCGGAGCACTCTGGAACACCACCGCGAACAATGCGGCAGCAGCGACGATCGATCGAGTCCTGCGATAGAGCATTTCTCGAACCTAGTTTGAATATCGTCGAGGTAGGGATCAGGGCCGGTAGGTGAACGCACTCGGCCCCGGTTTGAGGGTCCGGTAGGCGAGCTGCACCCACTCACAGAGCAAGCGCCGAGTGTCTCGCGGATCGATGATCTCCTCGATCTCGAAGAACTCGGCTGCCCGGTGCGGTGATCGAACGCGGTTCAGTCGTTCGGTGATCTCGGCCAGCATGCCTTCGGGATCGTCGCTCTCGGCCAGGTCCGCCTTGTAGGCCACCTCGATGCCACCTTCGATGGGCAGCGAACCCCAGTCGCCTGACGGCCAGGCGTATCGGAAGCTGTGCGTCCCGACCTTGTTGTTGGCTGCCCCGGCAACGCCGAACGCTTTGCGGATGACCACGCACGCGAAGGGCACGGTCGACTGACCGACGGCGGCCAACGCGGCCGACCCGAAGCGAATGGTCGCCTCCTCCTCGGATGCCTTGCCGATGACAAAACCGGGACAGTCTTCGAAGTGGACCAGCGGCAGGTGGAACGTCGACGCCAGATCGGCGAAGCGAATGAGCTTGCGGCTGGCGTCTGCCGTCCAACCGCCGCCGAAGTACCGGGGGTCTTCGGCGAAGACCGCCACCGGGTGCCCGTCGAGGTGCGCAAGTCCGGTGATGATCGACTGCCCCCAGTTGCAGCCCATCTCGAAGAACGAGTCGAGGTCGAAGACGTCGTGAAGAATGCTGCGCATGTCGTAGGCGCCGCGTGGGTTGCGCGGAACGACGGAGATGAGTCGTTCCTCTCGACGGTCGACGGGGTCGTCGCTGTCGACCGTCGGAGGAAGTTCCCAGACGTTCGACGGCAGGTAGTACAGGAACTGTCGGGCTCGGAAGAAGGCCTCTTCCTCGGTGTCGACCGCATCGTCGATGGCGCCGTTGGAGGTATGGAGATTGGCGTGACCGAGTTCCTCCTTCGACACGTCGCCAAGCGCTGCGTGCTTCACCAGAGCCGGTCCGGCGATCATCATCTGGGCGGTCTCACGCACGATGACCGAGTAGTGCGAGGTGGCCACGCGTGCTGCTCCGATGCCCGCCACCGAACCGAGGGCCAGGGACACCGAGGGCGCAACGCCGAGGTGTTGCACGATGACTTCCCATCCCTTCATCTCCGGGATGTACGTCCGGCCCGCAGTCTCGATCGTCTTGACCGAACCACCGCCACCCATGCCGTCGACGAGGCGAATGTGGGGCAGAGCCATCTCGTACGCAATGCCCTCGGCCTTCAGGCGCTTGCCCGGAATGGTGGCGTCGGCCGAGCCGCCGCGAACGGTGAAGTCGTCGCCCGAAACGACCGCCGGGCGACCGTCGATTTCAGCCAAACCGAACAGGAAGTTCGAGGGAGTGAACCCCACCAGGTTGCCGTCGTCGTCGTAGGTACCGACGCCCGCGGTCTTGCCGATCTCGTGGAACGTTCCCTTGTCGACGATGTGCTCGAACCGCTCACGGACGGTGAGCTTGCCGAAGAAGTGCTGGCGCTCGACCTTGTCGGGCCCACCCAACTCCTCGGCCATTGCCTCGCGTTTGCGAAGCTCTTGGATCTCCGGTTCCCAACTCATGCGGGGCCGGCGAGATCGAGGTCGGCGGCCAACCGTTCACGAAGTCGGCCCAGATGGTCGACCATCGCATCGACACTCCGGGACCCGCTCTGGAACATCGCCGTCGCGTTGACAGCCAACCATTCGAACCCGAGTCCGGCGATCTCCGACGCCCGAGCACTGACCGCGTCGAGGTCGGCGTAGAACTGCTTTCCCTGCGCGTCGGTGGGCGGCGGCGCCAACATCATCTGCATGCCGATCTGTTGCGGATCACGTCCGGCTGCTTCGGCCCGGTTGCGAATCTCCCCGACGATCTTGGTGGCGGCAGCGTTACTCATCCCGCCACCCATCCAGCCGTCGCCAACGGTTGCGACCCGGCGAATGGCCGCGGGGCCGTTGCCACCGATCCACAGGGGCAATGCTCGACCCTGTGGCGGCTTGGGTTCCATGGCCATGGCCTCGGTCGGATAGGCGTCGCTCTCGAAGTCGATACGGTCGTCGCCCCAGTACCGGCGGAGCAGCTCGATCGCCTCGTCCATCCGCTTGCCACGGTCGTTGAAGTTCTCGTGCAGTGCGTCGTACTCGGACTGCTGCCAGCCAACGCCGATCCCCAGCCGGACCCGACCGCCGGACAAGGTGTCGATCGTGCTCACCTGCTTGGCCACCAGGGCCGGCTGACGCTGCGGCAGTACCAGCACCTCGGTGGACAAGCCGACCGTCGTCGTGGCCGCGGCCAAGTACGACATCAGGGTCAACGCCTCCAGGATCGGCATCTGGGGCGGGTACATCGAGTCCGGGCGGGTAGGGACCGAGTACCCCATCACCACGTGATCGAAGATGGCGATCTCGTCGTAGCCCAGCGCTTCGATGGCCTGACCCATCTCGATGACCTTGGCCGGACCTTCTCGGGACGCGACGCTCGGGAACTCGACCGACAACTTGATCGGGGTGGACATGCAAGAACCTCAGCGGTCGGGTGGGCGGTGATGACGGATGGGACGGTGGGTGCGGAAGGGTTCGGGCCACGACGACCACGCGGGGCCGACCGAGAAGCCACCGTCGACCGCGAACTCCTGGCCCGTGATCCAGATCGACTCGTCGGACGCAAGGAACACCGCCATGTTGGCGATGTCGGACGGCTCACCCACTCGGCCGAGGGGCTGGGCGCCTTCGCTGCGCACCCGCATCTTGTCGATCTGCTCGTCGGTGGCGTCGGGCCGGCCGAACGCCAATGGAGTGGCGATGAACCCCGGGCAGATGGCGTTGCAGCGAACGTGACCATCGGCCAATTCGAGCGCGAACGTCTTGGTCATGGCGATGACCGCGGCCTTGGCGACCGAGTAGAGGTGCGGGGCGTAGCCCGAGCGGAGACCGGCAACCGACGCGGTGTTGATGACGCTGCCGCTCCCCTGCTCCATCAGGATCGGCGCCGCGTACTTCACGCCGAGGAAGACCGACTTGAGCAGCACGTCGAACGTGAGGTCGTAGTCGTCGACCGAGGTCTGCGCGATCGGACCGAGCGCTCCGCCGAACCCGGCGTTGTTGAACAGCACGTCGAGGCGCCCGAATCGGTCGACCGCCTCGGACACCATGGCGGCAACGTCACCTTCCTTCGAGACGTCCGTCCGAAGGAACGCAGTACTCGACCCGAGACGACCGACGAGAGCGTCGGCCTTGTCGGTGTCGAGGTCGGCCACCAGCACCTTGGCGCCCTCGGCCACGAATCGCTCGACGGTCGCAGCGCCGATGCCCGAGGCGCCTCCGGTGACGATGGCAACTCGGCCGTCGAGTCGGCCGGTCGACGGATCAGCCGGCACTGGATCATCCAGCACTGGATCAGCCATAGCTGACACCGAGCCCGGCCGCGCGCGTCGGCCTGGACGCCGTAGTTCGGGATCGGATAACGCAAGCCGTTGCGGGAGAGGGCCTCGAGGCCGGCGATGGCCTTTGGCAAGAACTCCGGCGGCGTGGCCATGAGCAGCTCGTCGTCCTGCACGCCGCCGTAGCGACGCTCGGCGAAGCACGGAATCGACACGCTCGGCTCTCGGAGTTTCAGCGCTCGACCCCACGAGTCGGCGCACGCCGACTCACCGACGCAGCCCCACTCGAAGTTCTTGTATCCCGACCACTGCAGACCGTTGATGAGCAGGATCATCTGCGCCGGTGTGGCGTAGATGAGGCAGATGTCGGGCGGATCGAGCCGACCGGTCGTGAGCGGCGACACCGCCATCGCCTGGTACTGACCGAAGGGCACGGTGTGCATGGCTTCTTGGTGGGCGGCCGAGTCTTCGAGCGTCTCGAACCAGACGCCTTTCATGCGTGACCCCGACAGCCAGTCGTCGTCGCGAGGATGCAGGCCCAGCACCGCCCCGCACTGGGCGCCGACGAGATCGTCGACGGTGATACCGACGGTCCAGTTGAGCCGACACGCCATCCCGACGATCTGGTCGGTGGTGTGGATGTCCTTCGGACGTCGGATCTTGGGGATGGCCTCCATCTCCTCCCGGGTCTCGAACATCTTCATGCCGATGGGCGTGGTCCGCAGCCGCAACAGCCGGTTGAGGTCGTCGACCGTCTTGTTCCAGTCGATCGGCGCCCCAGCGAGGTGGACGGATTGTTCGGTAGTCGTAGGTTCGCTCACGTCCGCGACCCTAATTCCCCACCGAACCCCCGGCCAACCCACCGAGAACCCCCGCCACCGACCCCCGCCACCAGCGTTCTGCAAGCTCCAGCCACCTCAGCTCCGTTCTGCAAGCCCGCCGCCCCCCTCCGGGGGGGCGGGTCTTGCAGAACGGGGCTGGGTAGCGCTGGTCGTGCAGAACGAGCTGGTGAGACGCTGATTGAACGCTGCTCAGGCGAGGACGAAGCCTTCGTAGCCCTTGTCGGCGACTTCGGCGAGGCGCATCCGGTAGCGGGGCGCGCCGCCGTTGTAGGCCACGGGGCGCATTTCGTCACGGTCGTCCAGGTTCGAGTTGTAACCCGTGAACCACGACTTGACCTTGCCGAGGAGGACGAGGTCGTACATGTCACGGACGTGCTGCACCCATTCCTGCTCGGCCTCTGGGGTCGTGTCGACCCTGATGGTCCCCTCCGCCCGGAGGTGTTCGAAGAGCGCGGTCAACCAGTCGACGGCCTCCTCGATGCCGCGCCCGAAGTTGGTGAAGCCCGAGCCGGCTTGCGGCCCGGCCACCATCAACAGGTTGGGAAACCCGGCCGCCTGGATGCCCAGGTAGGTCACTGGGCCCTTCGCCCACTTCTCCCGCAGCGTCTGGCCGCCGACGCCGACGAACTCGATGGCGTCGAACGCTCCGGTGACTGCGTCGAAGCCGGTCGCGTACACGATCACGTCGACCTCGTAGAGGTGGTCCGACGTCTGGACTCCGGTCTCGGTGATCGACGAGATCGGCGTCTCGTTCAGGTCGACGAGATGGACGTTCGGGCGGTTGTAGGCCTCGTAATATCCGGTCTCCATCGGGACGCGTCGTGTGCCGAACCCGTGGTCCTTGGGGACCAGCTTCTCGGCGAGGACCGGATCGTTCACCCGCTCACGGATCTTGCCGGCCACGAACGCGCTGAACTCCTCGTTGGCCTCTTCGCGCATCAGGACATCTCGAAAGTTTCCCTGCCAGATGCGGAAGCCCGACGAGGCGTACAGCTCCTCGAAGAAGGCGTACCGCTCGGCCTCGGGCACGTCGGCCAGGTTGCGTCGGTCGGCTCGGTGGATGAAACCGCCCGGCGTCTTCGTGCACAACTCGAAGATCTCGGCATAGCGGGATCGGATGTCGGCCATCTCCTCGGTCGAGATCGGACTGTTGTGGAGCGGCGCACACCAGTTGGGGTGCCGCTGGAAAACGAAGAGTTCACCGGCCGTTTCGGCCACCCTCGGGATGAGCTGCACGGCGGTGGCACCGGTGCCGATCACCGCCACCCGCTTGCCGGTCAGATCGATGGACTCGTGGGGCCAGTCATAGGTGTGGAACCACGGTCCCTTGAACCGGTCGATGCCCTCGACCCTCGGCATCGTCGGCGTGGACAGGATGCCGACGGCAGTCACGACGAATCGGCTGCGAAGCATCCGCCCGTCATGCAGTTCGACCGTCCAGGTCGACGAGGCCTCGTCGAAGCGACAGGCGAGCACCTTGGCGCCGAACTGCATGTGACGCCGAAGGTCGAATTTGTCGGCCACGTGATTGAGGTAGCGGAGGTTCTCGGGCTGGGAAGAGAAGTGTTCGCTCCAGTCCCATTCGTCGAGGAGTTCCTCGGAGAACGAGTACCCGTACGTGTAGCTCTCGGAGTCGAATCGGCAACCGGGATAGCGGTTGTGATACCAAGTACCCCCCAGCCCGTCGGCGGCCTCGAGCACGGTGACGTTCAGCCCCATCTCCTTCGCCCGATACAGCTGGTAGATCCCCGAAAGTCCTGCGCCGATGATGATCAGGTCGTGGTCCAGGGCACCGACCGGATCACTGGAAGTGCTGTCGGAAGTGGTCATGAAGAGATCCTCGATTCGTCAGCGGCACGCAGATGCCTGATGCAACTGCAAGCCTCAACCACCTCCCCTCCGTTCTGCAAGCTCGCCGCCCCCCTCCGGGGGCGGCGGGTCTTGCAGAACGGGGGGAACAGCGTTTCGAGGAAGGTGATGATGTCGGGGGCGAGGCTGGTCTTGCGTTTGAGGCCGAACTGCACCTCGCCACCTTCATGGTCGTACTCTCGGGGCTTCCAGACGCCGTCCTTGAACAGGCGCTCGAAGCGGACTTCCTGCGACATCTTCATCTGCACCGGACCCATCTTGGCGATCCATTCCGGCTTGCCGAAGCCGGGCCCCTTCACCACAACCAGGTCGCGGATACCGAGGCGGACGAATTCGGCCCGCAGCAGCGCGACCTCCAGCAGACGCTCGGCCAGGGGAGGGACGGGACCGTAGCGGTCCTCCCATTCGGTACGGATGTCCTCGACCTCGCTGCGGGTGGCGACGTTGGCAAGCCGGCGGTATGCCTCGAGTCGCTGGCGTTCGTCGCTCACGTAGTCGGCCGGCAGGTTGGCATCGACAGGGAGATCGAGCTTGATGTCGACCGGCTTCTCGACCGGGGTGCCGTTCAGCTCGGCGACGGCCTCGTTGACCATCTGGCAGTACAGGTCGTACCCGACGGCCGCGATGTGGCCCGACTGGCCGGTACCCAGGAGGTTGCCGGCGCCGCGGATCTCGAGGTCTCGCATGGCGATGCGGAACCCTGCACCCAGCTCGGTCGCCTCCCCGATGGTGCGGAGGCGTTCGTAGGCCTCCTCGGTGAGGGAGGCGTCCGGACGGGTGAACAAGTAGGCGTATGCTCGACTTCCCGATCGACCGACGCGGCCCCGGAGCTGATGCAACTGGCCGAGGCCGAGCAGCTCGGCGCGGTCGACGACGAGCGTGTTGACCGTCGGCATGTCGATGCCCGACTCGATGATCGTGGTGCACACCAGCACGTCGTACTGGCCTTCCCAGAAGTCGATGACCACCTTCTCCAGGCTGCCTTCGTCCATCTGACCGTGGGCTACCGCAACGCGGGCTTCGGGCACGAGGTTGCGGATGTCGGCTGCGGTTTTCTCGATGCTCTGCACGCGGTTGTGCACGAAGAAGACCTGGCCCTCTCGCAGCAGCTCCCGACGCAGGGCCTCGGCGACGGCTCGCTCGTCGTAGTCGCCGACGTACGTCAGGATCGGTTGGCGATCGGCCGGCGGGGTATTGAGAACCGAGAGGTCACGGATACCGGTCAGGCTCATCTCGAGGGTGCGGGGAATGGGCGTGGCGGTCAGCGTCAGCACGTCGATGTCGGCCTTGAACTGCTTGATGGCCTCCTTGTGGCTGACGCCGAACCGTTGCTCCTCGTCGACGATGAGCAACCCGAGGTTGGGGAACTTCACGTCCTCGCTCAACATCCGATGCGTCCCGATGAGCACGTCGACCTGCCCAGCCGCGGTGGCCGCCACCACCGCTTTGGCCTGCGCCGTGGTGAGGAACCGACTGAGGACCTCGACCCGGACGGGGTACGGCGCGTACCGATCGCTGAAGGTGGCGTAGTGCTGCTGGGCCAGCAACGTGGTCGGAACGAGCACCGCGACCTGACGTCCGCTCTGCACTGCCTTGAACGCGGCCTGCACCGCCACCTCGGTCTTTCCGAATCCGACATCGCCGACGACGAGCCGGTCCATCGGTGCCGGCTGTTCCATGTCCAGCTTGGTTGCCACGATGGCCGAGGCCTGGTCGGGCGTGAGCTCGAACGGGAAGGACCCGGCCAGCTCGTCCTGCCACGGCGTGTCCGGCTCGGACACGATGCCCTGCGTCGACAGGCGTTGCTGGTAGAGCACCACCAACTCTTGTGCGACCTCGGCCACCTCCGACCGCACCTTGGCCTTGGCCTTGGCGAAATCGGACCCGCCGAGGCGATGCAAGGACGGCGAATCGCCGCCGGTGTAGTGGCGGATGAGGTCGATCTGGTCGGACGGGACGTAGAGCTTGTCGTCGCCCCGATAGTCGATCAGGAGGTAGTCACGTTCGTGACCTCCGATCGCCCGTTTCACCATGCCGGCGAATCGCCCGACGCCGTGCTGATGATGGACCACGTAGGAACCGGGCGACAGGTCGTCGAAGAAGCCTTCGCTCTGACGCTTGCGGGGCCTCGCCCGTCGGTGGGCCCGCCGCCGCCCCGTCAGCTCGCCCTCGGTGATGATGTGCAGCCCGACCGACGGCAGTGAGAACCCACGCTCCAGACCGGCGACGACCAGGTGCCCACCTGGGGTGAACACGGCCGGCATCGACTCGCCGTGTCGGGCCGGGTGCAGGCCCCAGCCGGCCAGCAGATCACCGGTCCGGTCGGCCGACCCGACACCGGCCGCAGCAACGATCAGACGACCACCCGAGTTCATCACCTGCTGGAGGTGCGCGGCGAGCGGCTCGCCCGGCGCTTCCCAGCCTGACGCGGCCAGCACCGCCACCTCCGGGCTCTCGGGTATGGCGGTGATGGTGACCACGGGTGCGGTGTTGTGGGTGAGGAGTCGATCGAAAGGTTGATGCAACCGCGGCAGCGGATCGCCGTTTGCGTCGCCGTTCTGGCCCTCGGCCAAGGCGCCCCACGTCCTGGCCAGGCTGATCGCCAAGTCAGCCTCTTCGGCCAGCAGGTCTGCTGCTCGGTCCCGCATACGCCGCGGCTCGACCAACACGACTTGGGCATCGGCCCGAAGCAGATCGGGCAAGACCCTGGACTCGTCGGTCAGCCAGGGCAGCCACGACTCCATGCCGTCGAACAACTGACCATCGGCCAGGCGCTCCCATTGTTCACGACCCCACGGCTCGGCCGACACCAGCGCGGCGGCACGTGTCCGTACCTCGTCGGTGATGAGAAGCTCCCGGCACGGGAAGATCTCGATCTCCGACAGATCGATGGTCGAGCGCTGATCGGCGACGGTGAAGTGGGTGAGCCGATCGACCTCGTCTCCCCAGAGATCGATCCGAATCGGCCCGTCGGCGGTGGCGGGATACACATCGACGATCGAACCACGGACCGCGATCTCACCCCGGTGCTCGACCTGCGGTTCTCGGCGATACCCGAACCCGACCAGAGTAGCCACCAGCTCATCGACGTCGAGTTGATCGCCACGGCCGATCACGATCGGATCGACCAACTCGACCTCGGGCCCGAGCTGTTGGATCAGCGCACGAATCGGTGCCACCACCACCAGTGGGCACCGCTCGGGCTCCTGAAGATGCCAGATCGCCTGCATCCGGTGACCCATCGCCTCGATCGAGGGGCTCACTCGCTCGAACGGCAAGGTCTCCCACGCCGGGAAGCTCAGCACCTCGTCCGACCCGAGGAATACCGATAGGTCGGCAACCAGACGTTCGGCCTCGGCGGTCGTGGGGACGGCAACCAACGTGGGCCGACGACCCGATCGCTCGGCCAACGCAGCGATGGCGATGGCCTGCGCCGGCTCGGGGGCAGCCAGGACCGTTGTCGATCGTCCGATGACGCGGGTCAGCGCAGGATCGTCAGCGACAAGGCGGGGCAGCGTCCGAAAGCTCACTTACCGAGGCTACGCCCGAACCCCAATCCCCACGCCGTTTCGGCTGACCCACTACGCCGTTTCGGCGACGGCCTGACGCACGGCCTCCATCTCGTCGACCACGTCGATGAGGTCTCGTTCGACCGAACCAAGCGACCCGGCGTCGTTGCCGGTGACCGACAGCTCGATCGACCGGGTCACGATCTCGTCGAGGCGAGCGTCGAGGAGGACGAGACGGTCGTACGTGCCGGCAATCGTGTCGTCCAGACGCTTGGCCGACTGCAGCTGGGCCAACAGCGCATCGGCGGCCGAGCGCATCGAACCCTCTCGCAGTTCAGCAACATCCTGGCCGCCGGTCACCCGATGGAGGTCAGCGGTGATGCGATCGATGTCGATCCCCTCCCGCGCCTCGGTCAGCGCCTGGCCGCTCCGAGCCACGTCATAGCTGTGGCGGACGAACTCGTCGATGCGCGACCCGAATCCCGCCATCCGCTCGCGAATCGGACCCGGCCGAGTGCGATCGACCGCCTGTTTGAACCGCGCCTGTGCCGCCACCGCTTCATCGACGAACTGCTGCCAGGGGCCCGACACGGAGCGGCGGTCGATGCGCTCCCTCACCGGTCCCCGCGGCACCGCAACCCCCACTCGGGCCACCCACGCGATGGCGGCCGCGGCGACGGCGGCGATCGCTCCCCCACCACTGACGATGCCCACGGCCGCACCGATGCCGGCCAGCAGGATCGCGGCTGGGCTCATCATGGCCTCGGCCACCGGCCGGGTGAGCAGTCGATCCTTGAGACGCATCAGAAGTTGGAAATGACCTGAGCGAAGACCTTGTTGATCGACTGCGGGTCGCTGGCGTCGTACACCGCGGACGATGACGCCTCGGCGATCGCCTGCAACACGGCGAAGTCGGCGCCGGTGCCGTAGGCAATCGGGAACACCCGAACCGGGCGGCTGCCTGCCCCCTCGCTTCCACGAGACAGCAGCGCCAGAAGGTCGTCGAGCTGGCTCTGGTCGTCGCCGGGGTTGATGTCGTCGTTGACGCCATCGGACAGGATCACGAGGGCATTGATGCGTTCGGGGTCGAAGTCGTCCAGTCGTTGTTGATAGGCCGTCAGCGCTGCTTCGTACAGCGGAGTGCCCGACTGGGCGTCGATGACCTGGAGGGCGCTGCGGATGCGTTCGGCATTGGTCGAAGCGGAGTCCATGGGCACGATGTCTTCGATCAAGGTGGCACCCGTGAACTCGTCGAGGGTGAAGGTGGCCAGGCTGATCTGATCGTTGGCCGAGAACTCGTCGAGCGACGACTCGATGGCCTGCTTGGCCAGGAAGAGCTTGGAATCGCCCGTCTCGGGATCGCCGACTTCGCCCATCGAGCCCGATACGTCGAGCAACAGCGTCACCTGAGCGCCCTTGCGCTGGGTGCGCCACAACTCGAGCAAGCTGGTCATGACCTGAGGTTCGGGAACCTCGAGCAGGTCGCTCGGCTGGTTGGGATCGACGCCGAACTCGGCGGTGATCGGAGCGCCCAAGGCGACCGCAGGGTTGCCGGGTCGGAACCCGAACTCGAGAACCTTGCGCTGGTTCGCCTCCTCCTGAGCGAACTCGATGAACAGCTCAGCGGCCTGCTTCTGCTCCTCCGAAACCCACTCGGCGTCGAGCACGAACAGCGGATTGTCCGAGTACAGCGTGCCTTCCTTGGGGTAGATGGCCACCAGCGGTTCACGGGGCGGTCGGGCCACCTCGCCCGCAGCGAGCACCCCGTCGGGGTCACCCCGGTTGTAGTCGATCACCGACTTCTCCTCGACGGCGGCGGCCGAGACGTAGCCGAGCGCACTGCCCCGCGTGTCGGCCCGATACCAGTTGTTCAGGAAGGTCAGCGTGGTGTCGCCGTAGTGGACGACCGCCGACTCGACACCCTCACCGAACTCGATGACCGCAGGGCGCCGCAGATCCTCGAGGCTCAGGTTCTCGGTCTTCCCTGCCGCCGCGTAGGTCTGGGCGATGAGGGCCGAGAGCCCACTGGTCGAGAAATTGGGGCTCGTCTTTCCCAGCCGGAACTCACCCCACTCGGGATGCCCGTAGGTGCTCCAGCCATCGGGACTGGTGGCAAGCGTGAGAATGTCGGACCACCCGATCTCGGCGTCGGGCCAACCCATTGCGGTGGCCATGGTCTTGGGCATGGCGATGACGAGCGGGGTGACCATGAACGGGACGCCTTCGCCAACCATCTTGGGCTTGCCCTGATCGACCAACTGCTGGTTGAGGACCGATCCCCAGGCGCTCGATGCCGGCGACCAGATGACAGGGAGGGGACCGTCGGCTTCTTCGTCCCACGTCGAAGCCAAGAGCTGAGCCCCGAGACCGGACGCCTTCGACTGGGCCCGCACGAAGATGCACGTGCCGTCCACCTCGAGTTCCTGCTCGTTGAAGTCTTCGGCCATCTCGGTCATCAACCGGATCTTCTCCGACGACACCGCCAGGTCGACGGTGAGACAGTCGCCCGGATCGGCCAGGTCGGCGCCTTCGCTGCTCGAGGTGCTGAACGAGCAGGCGGCGGTGAGGCAGACGGCGGCCACGAGGACAGCAGCCAACCGGGGTCGTGAAGACATGGAGGCGATCCTAGCGATGCACCACGGGTGGCAGGGTTCTAGAGCTCGCGCAGGGCCTGCAGCACGCCGGGCTTCACGGCGGTTGCCGGCCGGACGGCTCCCGAGTCTGCAGGGTCCCAGCGAGACTCGACCAGCCGGTCGGCCAGATCGTCGGTCTCGAGCCGGGCGTCGCCGATTGCTCCGGCACTGATGATCACCAGCTGCTCGCCGTCAGCAGGCGTCACGGCGGTGTAGCCGGCCTGCCGGCCCTCGCCCGTCCACCGGGCGTCAACGGTGGTCGCTGCGTCGAACTGCCCCGTTCGGGTGACCATGACGTCGAGAGCAGCCGACGATCCGCTGTTTTCAATGTGCCGTCGATCGCTGCTCGCCAACCGCGCGAAGTTCGAATCGAAGTCGTTGCTGACGATGTCCCCCGGGGCGAGGTCGATCCTGCCGAAGTAGGCCGCGGTCAGGTCGCCGAGCATCAGGAGCCCGAGGGTCGAGTCGGCCCCGTCGAATCCCAGGTCGAGATCGGCAGCTTCGTCCGATGAGAGACAGGACCACAACTCGTTCGTGGCGGCGGTCGCCTCAGGACAGACTGGCCTGTCCGCTGCAAAGGCGACCACTCGCCCGCTCGACGCCACTGCTTGCGATCCCGACGCCATCGGATTCGTTCGGGGCGATACCTCCGCCAGCATGTCGAACCAGACTTGGGCGGTCACCCACACGAAAGGGTCCGGATCACGCTCGTCGAGGAGCCGATCGAGGGTGACACCGGGATCCTCCTCGGTGACCACAACGTCGGGAAAGGCCAGCTTGCAGGCCTCGATCACCAGCGGATCGCACACGACCGGCGACGGCTCGCGGCCGACCGCCACCGAGCCACCGTCGTCGAGAAACCCTCGAAGCAACACCGCGCCGACAATCAGGAGCAAGGCTCCGACGAGGGCCGCGATGCGCTTGGCCGCCAACGTCAGGTCCCGTCGGGTCTGCGGTTGACGACAGCCATCGCGGCGTCGATGCCGTCGGTGACCAGCATCTCGATGGCGTCGACGGAACGTTCGACGGCCACGTCGAGGATCGTCTGCTCGGCCTTGCCCGGTCGGCGTAACACATAGTCACGGCCGGCCTGCGACGCCGGCGGCTTACCAACGCCAATCCGGAGCCGAACGAAGTCGGTGGTGCCGACGTGCTGCATGATGGACTTGAGGCCATTGTGGCCGGCCATGCCTCCGCCCTGCTTCAGCTTCAAACGCCCGGTTTCGAGGTCGAGTTCGTCGTGCACGACGATGAGCTGATCACCGGTCTCGATGCCGAATCGGCGAGCGAGGAGACGAACCGACTCCCCCGAGTTGTTCATGTAGGTCTGCGGGAACGCCAACGCCACGCGCTTGGCGCCGACCATCACTTCTCCGACGAGCGCCCGCTCTTTGGCCTTGGCCAACTTGGTCCCGTGGCGGAGCGCCATGACCATGACGCACTCGGCGCCGACGTTGTGCCGTGTGTGATCGAATTCGGGGCCGGGATTGCCCAAGCCGACGACCAGGAAGTCCGACGGGGTTCCCCGTCGTTGTGGCTCCCCAGGCCGGCGGGAGAGTAGCGACACCGCAGCCTGCCGGGTCGACTACTCGTCGCTCGAAGTGGCTTCGGCAGACTCGGCCGACTCGGCCTCACCCTCAGCGACCTCGTCCTCGGCAACGTCTTCGCCCAGTTCCTCTTCGTCACCGAGCTCGGCGCCCATGCGCGAGGCGCGCGTGCCCACCGGGGCGGCAACCGTGATGCGGTCGTTTGCCATGGTGGTGACGCCGGCAGGCAGCTTGAGGTCGCCGATGGCGAGACGCGAGTCCAGGGTGAGCTTGGAGATGTCGGCCCGAATCGAGATGGGGATCAGTCGTGGGGTTGCCCGCACCTTCACCGAGAACAGCTTCTGCTCGACAAGCGCACCGGCGTCCGCGACCTTGAGGGCAATGCCGGTCAGCTCGACGGGAACCGTGACGGTGATGGGAGTGTCCATCTCGACCCGCAGGAAGTCGGCGTGGGTGACCCGACGCTTGATGGGGTCACGCTGGATCTCGCGGACGATGACCGTCTCGGCCTCGCCGTCGACATCGAGGGTGAAAATGGTGTTGAGGCCGGCCTCGCCCTGCAGCACCTCACGCAGCTCTGCGTACTCGACGTGGACAGCCTTTGGCTCCTTGCCCCGTCCGTAGATGACGCCGGGCAGCTTGCCCTCGTCTCGCATGCGGCGAGAGGGGCGGGTGCCCAGGTCTCGACCGGTTGTCGCCTTCACGACACTGGCGAGAGCGGTACTGGTTTCAGCGGTGCTGTTCATGGCGATCCTCGAACGATGCGGTAATCAGAATTCCGGCGTTCGAGTCCCGAACGACCAACCACGGAAGGCTAGCGGTTGGGACCCGGTTCCCAACCCCCGGTGCGAGGTGCTAGCTGTGGTTCTGTCCGTCGAAGATGCGGCTGACCGATGTGTCTTCGAAGACTGCCCGTATGGCGTCGGCGATGAGCGGCGCAACCGACAGCACGATCAACTTGTCGAACTGCTTGTCGGACGGCATCGGGAGCGTGTCGGTCACGATGACCTTGTCCAACACCGAGTTCTTCAACCGGTCGACGGCGGGGCCGCTGAAAACGCCGTGGGTTGCGGCGGCGCTCACCGATCGCGCTCCCCGCTCGACGAGCAGTTCCGCGGCCGAGCAGATGGTGCCGGCCGTGTCGATCATGTCGTCGATGAGCACGCAGTCGCGGCCCTCGACCTCGCCCACGACGTCCTTGGCTTCGACCGCGTTCTTCAGGCCCTTGAGCCGACGCTTGTGCACGATGGCGAGGTCGGCATGGAGTTGCTGGGCGTAACGCTCGGCCACCTTCACGCGACCGGCGTCCGGCGACACCACCACGAGGTTGTCGCCGTAGCTGCGAAGGTGATTGACCAACACCGGCATGGCCGTGAGATGGTCGACCGGGCCATTGAAGAAGCCCTGGATCTGACCGCTGTGGAGATCGATCGACACCAACCGGGATGCGCCGGCCGCAGCGAACAGGTCGGCGATGAGACGGGCGGTGATCGGCTCACGCCCCTCGGACTTGCGGTCCTGGCGGCCGTAGCCGTAGAAGGGCATGACCGCCGTGATGCGTTTGGCCGAGGCCCGGCGGGCGGCGTCGACCATGATCAGGTGCTCGAAGATGGCGTCGTTGACCGAGCGACCGTCGAGGGCACCGTGGCTCTGCACGATGAAGACGTCCGAGCCACGGACGGATTCAGCGAACCGGCAATGGGTCTCGCTGTTGGCGAACTGGCTGAGGTGAGCCTCGGTGACCTGAACGCCGAGATAGCCCGCGATGGCTTCGGTCAGTTCTCGATTGTGACGACCGGCGAAGATGTGCAGGGTCTTGGTAGTGACAACTTCCATCGGCCGGCTCCCCAGTCATGCTGAACGTGACCGGCCAAGCATACGAGTGATGGGCCGAGAGCGCGTCAGGCCTGGAAGAACGGGCCGGTGATGGTGCCATCGGGAAGTTGCGCCCCTGGCGCGAGCGCCACGTATGGCCCCACCCGGCAGTTCGTTCCGATCTCGGCGAGGCGGCCGACGGTTTGCTCGACGACGGAGTCAGCGCCCACTCGACACCGGTCGAGCCGAGTGTCAGGGCCGATCTCGCAGCCGTCACCGATCACGGTGGAGCCCTGGAGGATGGTGCCGGGGAAGAGCGTGACATCGACGCCGAGTTGGACGGTCACGTCGAGGTACGTGCGTTCCGGGTCGATCATGGTGACGCCTCGATCGAGCCAGCTCCGGTTTGTTCGCCTTCGAAGTTCCGCCTCGGCTTCGGACAGTTGGCGGCGGTTGTCGACCGGGGTCAGGGCCGCGACGTCATCGACCGGGAACGAGTGCACACGATGCCCGGTCTCCGAGAGCACCCCGAGCAGATCGATGAGTTGATAGCTGCCGTCGATGGGGTCGACCGGCACCCGGCGCGCCGCAGGGGCCAACATCCCTCTCCGAATGCAGTACACCCCCATGGGCACTTCGGTGATCGACACCTCATTGCCGACGAGGTCGAGGTCACGGGCGATGCCGATGACCTGACCGTGCCGGTTGCGCAACACGCGATCGTGGCCGGAAGGATCGTCGAGTTCGGTGGTCATGACCGTGCACGATGAACCCTCTGTCCGGTGCGCCTCGACCAACGCCATCAGCGTCTCCGCGCTGAGCAACGGCAAGTCGGCCGGCATGACCAGGACATCGCCGTCGTCCTCGAACTCGTCGAATCCGTTGACTCCGATGAGCGCGGAGAGCCCGACGAGCGCGCCGTCGGCGGAACCCCGGTCGACGGGTTGCTCGACGAACCGCAGCGGATAGGGCGGTGGGTCCTCGAGCACACGCTTGCTCACTCGTTCACCGGACAACCCGGTGACGACGACGGCTTGCTCGACACCTGCCTGACCGAGCGCGTCCAGCACGTAGGACACCATGGGCCGCCCACACAACAGGTGAAGCGGTTTGGGTCTGCTCGAACGCATGGACACACCGGAACCGGTGGCGATGATCAGCGCGGACAACTGGCTCGCCTGGCCGAACGAACGCCCCATCAAACTGGTCATAGCTCCCGGGGCAGGGTTTGAACCTGCAACGGCTGGATTCAAAGTCCAGTGTTCTGCCAATTGAACTACCCGGGAAGATCTCGAAGACCTTCACTCGAAGACCTCGCAGAGAACCGTACCGGACAGCAGCGCCGGTTCGAACGCCATCTTCAACGACGGCCCGTTGCGCAGCGACCTCGGCACGCTAGCCTCAGCCCCCTCATGGGATCGCTCATCAAGAAGCGCCGTAAGCGCATGCGCAAGAAGAAGCACCGCAAGCTCCTGAAGCGCACTCGCGTGCAGCGTCGAAACAAGAAGTAGACAAACCGAAGACCGCTATCCCAGAGCGGGCGTGTGGTAGCGATCAGTCGGATCGGGATGGTGACCAACCAGCCGGTGTCGTCTGCACCACCACTCGGCCCGATCCAGGGAACGCTCCCGGCACGAACCAGCTCGACCCACTTCCTGCAAGGGTGGGGCGCAGGCCGGTGGCGTCTCCTAGTGCATCCCGGAATCGAGCCAACGCAGGGGCGACGTGCAGAGCGGCGGCCTCGAGGTCGTTCGGGCTCTCGTCATTGGTCGGTCCACCAAGTTGGTCCCAGGCCCGGTAGACCGCTGGCGTCGGACACGCAATCGGCGGCGTGAGCAACGTCAAGGTCTGCGCCACGAACGGCATCGGCGTCACCACCTCGCCGATCCCCGTCACTTGTGCCCGCCCACCGATCAGGCAGAAGGCGACGTCAGCGCCGATGCCGGCAGCCAGCCGCGACATGCTCCGGGGCCGTCCCGAACTGGGCCCACCGAAGGACCGCCGCAGCATCAGCCGAGCCGCCACCCAAGCCCGCTTGGGACGGAATGCGTTTCCGGAGCGTCACTCCCGCCGTTCGGCCGGCCAGGTGCAACGCCTTGGCCACCAGATTGTCCTCGTCGGCAACGACATCGGCGGTGGCACCCTCGATCACAAGACCCGATCCCTCGGGTTCGATGACCAGCTCGTCGAAGAGATCGAGGGTGACCATCTCGGCGTCGATGAGATGCAGCCCATCGCTTCTGAGCCCCACGCAGCGAAGGCTCAAGGTGAGCTTCGCCGGCGCGTACACGGTCGTCCTGCGCCCTGTCACCATCCGGCCGTCACCATCGGGCCGATGCTACCGCTCCTGGTAGATCCGGGTGAGTCGACCCCAGGCGTCGAGGTCGAGTTGCTCGGCCCGATCGGTGGGCCTGACCTCGGCAGACTCGATCTGGTCGGCCGTGAGATGTGCAGCCAGGCTTCCCCGCAACATCTTTCTGCGCTGACCGAAGCCCGCCCGCACGAGCACGGCAAGCGGGGCGAAGTCGACGTCGAGCCGGGGCGTGGGGCCACGCTCGATCCGAACCAGCACCGACTCGACCTTCGGTTTGGGCAGGAACACTTCGGCCGGGACCCGGCCTACCACCTCGGCCTTGCCCCAATAGGAGACCAACACCGAAGGGATCCCACAGGCTGCGGTTCCCGGCGCGGCCGCCAGCCGCTCCCCCACTTCACGTTGCACCATGACGAGCCAGCCGGTGAACTCCGGTCGGTCCCGCAGCAGGTCGAGAATGAGCGGCGTCGCGATGTTGTACGGCAAGTTGGCGACGACCCGATAGCCCGACCCCGGTGGCGGCCTCCAGGACGCCAGCTGGGACGGCCAGTCGAGGGCCAGCGCATCGGCGTTCACCACCTCGACGTCCAGACCGGACACCACTTCCCGAAGCGCCGGCAGCAGGTACCGGTCGATCTCGACGGCGAGCACCGAGGCGCCGGCGAGGGCCAGCCCGACGGTCAACGAGCCCAGACCGGGACCGATCTCGATGACGGCATCGCCCGGTTCGACCTTGGCCAGACGAACGATCTTGTCGATGAGGGTGGGCTCGCACAGAAAGTTCTGACCCAGGGCGCGGCTCGGTGAGAGGCCATGCCGTTCCATGATGCTGCGAATGACCGGTCGGGTGAGGCGCTCGACGGGGTCGGGCGGGAAGCTCAGGCGACCGCCGCCTTCTTGCCGCACGATGGCCAGGAGGACCATCCGCTGATTCGCCACAGGGAGAGGGCGAGGGCGTCCTGGTCGGCGGGCGAAGCGTCGCTCGGTCGGACCCCGACCAGGTCGGAACGCCCGCTCGCCCGAGCAATGTTGTCCCACGTCCCTTGGCTGAACTGATAAGCACCGAAGTACTTCCCGTTACCCGACACCACCGTGTAGTTGCCCCACGCCTCACACTGGCGGAGTGTCGCCCATTGCGCTGCAGTGGGTTCCCCGGTGGGCGGAGGCGCTGGGGCGGTCGGTTCCGTCGGAGCGGGAGACGCGGCTGCGGTCGGTGCCGGCGGAGGGGGGGTGGTCGGAGCCGGCGGGGAAGGCGGCGGGGTGGGTGGAGGCACGGTGGGTTCAGCCGACGCCGGCGGGATGGTCGGCTTTGGTTGGCTCACGGTTTCGGAGCGGTCGGCGGTGTCGTCGTTCGAACCGTCGCCAGCCGGAGTCGTTTCGTCGGTTTCGGTGTCGTTGGACGAGGCCGGTGCGTCGAACTCGGTTCCGGGTCCAGTGGTCACAGCGTCGAAGATCGGCACCTCGTCTCCGACGGCCTCTTCGGGATCGGAGCCGATGCTCGCATGTTGCCCCGAGCAGCCGCGCCGACCCGCCGGATGCGCCCGCTCGGGCGCCGGCCCTGAGCAGGCCGGTCACGTTGGTGCTGTCGAGGAGCGAGTCGGCCGAGGTATCAGCCGGCAATGCAGTGCTCGATGATGACGACACCACTGACGTTGCGGAAGCGGTGGCCTGAACCTCGAACTCGCCGCTCTGCCCGCCGAACGTTCCGAGCAGGACCGGCATGGCGAACAGGGTCGACGAAACCCCCAGCAGCAGCCCACGAAGGCCGACGCTCGTAGTCCCTCCCAGGGCCGCGGCTCGGAAGCGTGGGCGTCTGGTGGGGAGCGGTGCAGGAGGGACTCCGCGGACCACGGGGGGCACGCTATGGGCACTCCGAGAGAAGGGCAACCGCTCAGAGCGCGCGATCGGTCACACCCTGTAGAAGTTGCGGCTGTTCTCGCACGTCAGCGCAGCTGCTACTTCGACCGGAATATTTTTCTCCGCTGCGATCCGGGCCCCCACGAGCGGCACCAAGGCCGGCCGATTGGGCTGCCCGCGGTGCGGAACCGGCGCGAGGAACGGCGCGTCGGTCTCGATCATGATGCGTTCGAGCGGGGTTGCTCGGACTGCGGCGCGAAGGTCGTCGGCGGTCTTGAAGGTCACGATGCCGCTGTACGAAAGGTACGCGCCGCGGGTCAGACAGGCCTCCGCCTCGCCGGGGCCACCGGAGAAGCAATGGAACACCGTGTGCGGGGGCGCACCTTGCTCGTCGAGCACGGCGAAGGTGTCATCCCAGGCCTCGCGGGTGTGAATGACGAGCGGCAAACCGAATCGGTGGGCCAGGGCGATTTGTCGGGCGAACACCTCCCGCTGCTGGTCCCGGGGCGAATGGTCGTAGTGATAGTCGAGCCCGCACTCGCCGACGGCCACGATCTTGCCGTGGTTCTCGGCTGGATCGGTCAGCAGCTCTTCCAGCCCGTCGAGCCCGTCCTTGGCGTCGTGGGGATGCACGCCGGCGGTGGCCCATACCCCTTCGAACTCGGCGGCGATGGCCGCAGCACGACGACTGTCGCCCACATCACAACCGACGGTGAGCATTCGGGTGACCCCAGCTGCCCGAGCGGCAGCGACCATCTCCGCCGGTTCGGTCTTGGATGTCGTCAGATGACAATGGTTGTCGAACCATTCGATCGGGTCGGTGTCTGCATGCTCGTGGTCGGTCACCGATCAGGCCTCGTCGGCGTCGAGGGTGGCAAGGTCGACCTTCAGGAACAGCGGCGTCGGAGGGCCGATGGGGGCACCGGAGACGAGCTGGGGGCGGACCCACCCGTCGACCGGGCCGAAGATCTCCTCGAGCGCCGAGCTGGAGAACGGCAGATAGGGAGCAAACAGGACCCGGACGCCGTTGATGGCCTCGAGTGCGATGCGCAGCACGGCCCTACCCCGTTCGGCATCGGTCTTCGCCAGCCGCCACGGTTCGGTGGCATTGAGGTACGCATTGACCTGCTGGGCGGTGGACATTGCGACCCGCAGGGCGGCCCGCAGCTCGACCCGCTGGTAGTGCCCTGCGGCCTCGTCGAAGGCAGCGTCGACCGCGGCCAACAGTTCGGCGTCCTCCTCGGTGGGCGTGACGGCCTCGGGGATACGAGCGTCGCAGTTCTTGTGGGTCATCGACAGGACCCGATTGACCAGATTTCCCCAAGTGGCGACCAGTTCTTCGTTCACTCGGCGAGCGATCTCTTCCTCGGAGATCTCGGTGTCGGACTGTTCGGGCAAGGCCGCAGCCAAGGCGAAACGGATGGCGTCGGGCTGGAATCGCTCGAGCCCTTCGCCGATGGTCAGTCCGATGCCTCGGCTGGCCGACGCCTTGCCGCCCTTGAAGGTGACGTACTGGTTGGCCGGCACGTTGGTGGGAAGGTTGAGGCCGCCGTAGCCCAGCAGCTGGGCAGGCCAGAAAAGCGCATGGAACGGGATGTTGTCCTTGCCGATGAAGTAGTACGACTCGGCGTCGGGGTTGGTCCACCACCGTTTCCACGCGTCGGGGTCGCCGCTGTTGACGGCCCACTCCTGGGAGGCCGACAGGTAGCCGATGACGGCGTCGTACCAGACGTAGATGCGCTTGCCCGGGCCGAGATCGTCAACCGGCAGATCGATGCCCCATTCGATGTCGCGGGTGATCGCCCGGTCGTGGAGGCCCTCGTCGATCCACCCCAACGCCGAGTTGAGCACGTGGGGACGCCACCCGACCCGGCTGTGCAGCCAGGTCCGGAGCTGGTCCTCGAAGTCGGAGTAGCGATAGTGGAAATGCTCGGTTTCTCGCAGCACCGGTGTGGCGCCGGAAATCTTCGACCGGGGATTGACCAGTTCGACGGCGTCGAGCGTGCGGCCGCAGTTGTCGCACTGGTCGCCGCGAGCGTCCTCGTAGGCGCAGTGCGGGCAGGTTCCCTCGACGTAGCGGTCGGGAAGGAATCGTTCGGCCTGCGGGTCGTAGAACTGGTCGGAGGTCCGCTTGTCGATGTGCCCGTTCTCGAGCTGACGCAGGAACATGTCCTGGGTCACTCGGGCGTGGATCTCGGTGCCGGTGCTGGTGTAGAGGTCCCACGAGATGCCCAGTGCTCGCCACTGCTCGAGGAACTCGTTGTGGTAGCGGTCGACGATGTCCTGGGGAGTGACCCCCTCGGCGTCGGCCCGGACGGTGATGGGGGTGCCGTGGACGTCGGAGCCGCTGACCATGAGCACGTCGTTCCCCGCCAACCGTTGGAAGCGAGCGAAGATGTCGGCAGGCAGGTAGGCGCCGGCGAGGTGGCCGAGGTGTCGGGATCCCGACGCATAGGGCCAGGCGACGGCGACGAGAATGGGGGTGCTCATGGTGGATCAGGCTACGGCTTGCCTCAAACGACCTGACGAAGTGCGAGGGTGGGGACCACCGGCGATACCGGTGCTTGCTGCTCAGCCTCGGTCAGCCGGTGGTCTCGGACCAGCTCGAGGGCGTCGAGCTGCTTCTCGAACTGACGGGTGCGGGTGCCGACCAGATCGTCGTAGCCCCGGTTGGCGGCCTGGAGTCCTCGACCGATCTTGTCGACCGAGTCGCCGAACTTCTGCCACTGCTCCCGCACGCCGCCGATGGCGGCCAGAATCTCGTCGCTCCGACGTTCGACCAGGAAATTGTCGACCGACTGGCGGATGACGGCCAGCACGGCGAACAAGCTGGTGGGCGAGCACAGCACGACCTTCTGGGCCAGCGCGAGATCGATCAGCCCCGGATCGTGTTCGTGGAGGAAGCCGTACACGCTCTCGTTCGGGATGAACAGCAAGAGGTAGTCGACCGTGGTTGCGGGATCGATGTAGGCCCGGTCGGACAACTCCTTCACCCGAGCCCGGACGTCTCGACGGAACTGTTTGACGTGCTGCTCACGGTGAGGTTCGGCGGTCGCCTCGAGCCATCGGAGGTAGTTGTCGATGGGGAACTTCACGTCCATGTGGACGACGTGACCCTTGGGCAGTTTGAAGCTGTAGTCCGGTAGGCCACCGCCGGCGAGCAGGGTCTGCTTGGTGTAGTTGACACCCTCGACGAACCCGGCCATGCGAAGCACGTCCTCGGCCATGCGTTCACCCCACTGCCCTCGAGACTTCGGCGACGCAAGAGCCTCGCGCAACGACGTGGTGGTGGCGGCCAGCTGGGTCGTGACCACCATGGCGTTGTCGAGCCGCTCGCCAAGTCGGCCCTCGTGCTCGGCCCGCTCCCGCTGCAGGACGGCGACCAGCTCGGACACGCGGCGAAGCTCGCTATGGACGCCGGCGACCTGTTCGACCACGGCCTGATGCTCGCGGTCGATCACATACTTGCCGGCCTCGAGTTGGTCGCCGAGCTTCGACGAGGCCACCGACAGCGTCGCGTCGAGGATCGCCTGCATGCTCTCGCCCCGCTCCCGTCGCATGGCATCGAGCGCGGCCTCAGCTGCGACCCCGGACTGGGCCTGGGCCAACGTCTGGAGGCGGCGGACCAACACCACACCCAACACCACGACAGCAGCCACCGCCACGGCAAGGGCGAGGACGACGAGAGCAATGAGTACGGAAGGCTTCATGGAACCGACCATAACCACGGCCTGTGACAGCCTTCGGCGCGAGCATCGCCACCGAGGGTGATTGCGCTGGTCGAGCGGGCCCGCTACACCAGGGACCATGAACGACCTTTTCTCCATCGAGGGCAAGACCACCGTCGTGACCGGCGGGTCCCGCGGCATCGGCAAGATGATCGCCACAGGCTTCGTCGAAGCGGGGGCCAGGGTCTACATCAGCTCCCGCAAGGCCGCCGACTGCGACGCCACCGCGACCCAACTGGCCGAGATCGGCGAATGCATCTCGATCCCTGCCGACCTCTCGACCCCGGAGGGTTGTCAGTACCTTGCCGACCAGATCAGCGAACGGGAGTCGACGCTCGACATCCTGGTCAACAACGCCGGCGCCACGTGGGGAGCGCCGATGGACGAGTTCGGTGAGGACGCGTGGGAGAAGGTCCTGTCGGTCAACGTCAAGGGCGTCTACCACCTGACCAAGGCCCTGAAGCCGCTCCTCGACGCCGCAGGCTCGGCCGAAGCTCCGGCGTCGATCATCAACATCGGGTCGATCGACGGGATTCGGGTTCCGACGCTCGAAACCTACTCGTACTCGGCGTCGAAGGCCGCGGTCCACATGCTCACCCGGCACCTCGCCAAGGTGATGGCACCTGCGATCCGGGTCAACGCCATCGCCCCGGGGCCCTTCTACTCCAAGATGATGGCCTCGACCCTCGACCGCCACGGCGATGCCATCGCCCGCGCCTGCCCCATGAAGCGCCTGGGTCAGCCCGATGACATGGCCGGAGCCGCCATCTTCCTCGGCTCCCGGGCCAGCAGCTACATCACCGGCGCCATCATCCCCGTCGACGGCGGCATCGCCACGCTCTCCGAATAGGCAGCGACCCGGCGCGCGTTCAGCCCTGCAGGACGGCCTGGGTCTGGATGGTTCGGGTGACGATCTTGCCGTCGGGGCGGCAGATGTCGGTCTGCACGACGATGGTGGTGCGGCCGGCGTGCAGTGGCGTCGACGTGATGGTCACCGGCCCCTCGGTGGCGGCCCGCAAGAAGTTGGTCTTCGACTCGATGGTCGACGTGCCGGCTGCGCCCTCGGGCAGGTTGGCCACCGCGCAGACCGCACCCATCGAGTCGGCCAACGCCATCAGGAATCCGCCGTGGAGCGCCGTGCCCACGGTGCAGCGCTCCGGCGCCCACTCGGCGATGGCCACCGACTGGTCGGCCGCGTTGGAAACGACCTTCAGCCCGATCAGGCCGGCGAACGGCATCAGGTCCGACACCATCTTCGTGAGTGCAGGATCATCGCTGAGCGCTGTCTCGGTCGCCGCAGGATCGGTGGAGGGTTCGTTCATCGCTTGATCATCGCCTACGATCCGAGGCTTGCCAAGCGCCCGGTCCGCGGTCCTCCCCTTCTACATCGGCGGGTTCATGGGCCCCTTCGGCACGATGCTGATCCTGCCCATGTTCCCCGAGTTGCGCCGCGAGTTCGAGGCGTCCAGCGAGGCCGTTGCCTGGGGACTCTCGGCCTACATGCTCCCCATGGCCGCCTTGTTGCTGGTATCGGGCACGATCGGCGAGCGCTACGGCCGCAGCCGGGCACTCCGCGTTTCGCTGGGCTGCTATGCGGTTGCTTCACTCGCCACCGCCGCTGCGCCGACGCTGGCCATGTTCCTCGTCGGACGAGGCCTCCAAGGCGCGTGCAATGCCTTCTTCACTCCCCTACTCCTGGCCAGCCTGGCTGACCTGACACCGCCCGGCGAGCTCGGCGCCAAGGTGGGCATCTACTCGAGCTTGCAGGCCGCAGGCGGTGCGCTCGGCCCGTTTCTCGGCGGCGTCGCGGCCGACACCTCGTGGCGGATGGCCTATCTCGGCACGGCCTTGCTGGCCCTCGGCCTCATCGTGCTGCTGCCCTCGCAGCCCCGTCTGTCCGACGCGCCGCGCGTCGACATCCGCCCGCTGTTGACCCGACGGATGTTGATCATCGGCTTCTCCGCCTTCTTCTTCGCTGCGGGTCCGTACGCCGGCAGCGTGCTCATCGGGCTCAAAGCGCGAGACCTTCTCGGATTGGCCGCCAGCGATGCCGGCCTCATCATCTTCGCCGGCAGCGCAGCCGGCTTCGTGATGGGACCGGTCTGGGGACGCCTGGCCGACCGCTTCGGGCCGGCGCGCAGCGGTGCGGCGGCCACCCTGCTCTCCGCCGCATCGCTCGCAGCCCTGTCGCTTCCCGATCACTGGCTTCCGCTCGTCGCCGTTTGGGTCGTCGTCGGCGGTGCATCCGTCGGCGTGATCACCGCACTGGGAAACCTGGCAGCCACCGCTGTCACCGCCAATCGAAGTGGCGCCCTTTCGCTCTCGATGGCCTTCCGCTTCACCGGCCACGCGCTGGGCCCGGTGTTCTGGGTCCCGGTGTTCTCACGGTCGGCTGCGTGGGCCTTCGGCGGCGCGAGTCTGCTGGGTTGCGTGGCCGCCCTGTTGTTCGTCCGCCTGAGTCGAACTACGCCGCAGACTTGAGCACGTCGAGCGCCTGATCGGCGTGCGCCGTCATGCTGAGTTCGTTGCGTACGATCCCGAGTACCCGGCCGTCTTGGCCGATGACGAACGTGGCCCGCTGATTGGGCAGCAACCCCATGCGCCTGACGCCGAACAACTTGGCCACCGACTTCGAACGGTCGCTCAGCAGCGGAAAGCCCAGGTCGTTCTTGTCGTCGAATTCCTTCTGCCGATCGGACCGATCGACGCTGATCCCGACAATGCGTGCCCCCAAGGCGCCGAACTCGGCGTTGAGGTCACGAAAACGGCGGGACTCGATCGTTCAACCAGGGGTCATGGCCTTCACGTAGAAGTAGACGACCAGCGGCCCGGTGGACAACAGCTCGGTGAGGGTGACCATCTGCCCGTCCTGATCGACGGCACTGAAGTCCGGGACGACATCACCAATTTTCATGATGCGAGGCTAATCCGGCAACGGCGGCGACCGTGGCGGCCCCAGGGATTTTGGGGGATTCCCTCAGCCCCCGATGGAGGCCTCCTCTGGCTCACGTTGGTCGTCGCTGCACTGCTTTCGGTGGACGTGAAGTTCTGGGCCGGCAGCCAGGTCGAGGGCGTCGCTCTTGGCTGCGGCGTCTTGCTCCTGGTCTGGCCCGGCAAGCTGTCGGCGGTCGAGCGTCCACGCCAGGTCTCCGGGGTTCTGACCGGCTCATATCGGGGTTGAAACTGCCGACGGGAACCAGGTGAGAAGCCTGCGTTCGCCCTCGCCGTCTCGTTCGGCGCCACTGGGTCCATCTGGACTGGGTCTACCCGGCGTTCTCGCGGTTCTTCTTGCGTTGTTCCTGCTCTCGGGCCCCGTGCTGGCCGGCGTCCTGGTCGAGAACGCAATGCGGGGAGAGGCCAGAGATCTGGGCGAAGGCCTGGTTCTGCTGGACTATCAGTCCGGTACCCACTTGACGGTGAGCGGAACGGCCGACTGGGACGATGGAACGTATCTCGGCACGCGCCGCTGGCAGCGATGGGCTTGCTACGACTGGATCATCGGGGCGACGTACCGGCAGCGGCCAGCCCTGCTTGGTGGAACACCGCCTGGGGTCTCCGCCAATGTGTCACCGTCGACAATCCCGGATCGGCCCAGACCGAGCACCCTGTCGAGGTCCAGATCGACACCGCCGACCTCATCGCCGACGGCGACCTCCTGGCCACCGGCGCCGATCTGCGGGCGGTCGATTCGGCCACCGGCCTCGAGCTTCCGATGTGGATCGAGGACGCCCTCCCCAGCAGCGCAACGACCATCTGGGTGCAGTTGGCCAACGTGCCGAACGGCAGCTCGGAGTTCTGTTTCTACTTCGGCAACCCGACGGCCACGACGACCGTCTCGGACCAGCTCGGTGTGTTCACGTACACCACCCACAAGGCCCGGTACTACACCGGCAGCCGAGCTTGGAACGGGGCGACGCTGTCGCTCGTCAGCCTGGTCGACAACAACTCGGTCATCGTCGGCGGTGCGGCACCGGTCATCATGAATCGAGGCCAGGTCCGCACGTTCAGCGTCACCCAGAACACGATCATCGAGTCGTTCGGCCCGGTTGCCGGCGCCTCGACGAGCGACGGCACCGACTCGATCGTCCCCGAGAGCTTCGCCGCCACCTCGTACATCTTTGCCGTAAACCGCAACCAACAGCAGATCTGGGTGCGAGCTCCCTTCGGAACGACCACGATCGAGTTCCTCGTCGGCGGTGTCCCCATTGCCACCAACCGGCTCGGCACCGGTGGCGCACCTTCGCTGACGCATACGGTCACCACCGCCGACGGTGTGGTCGGGTTCACCGCTGACGCGTCGAACGGCCAAGCCGTCATGGTCCGCAGCACGACCGGGACCCAGTTCATCGCGTCCCACGTCGCCAACACGGGCTCCGATGGCCTGATCGGCGTTCCCTGGCGGAATGAGCCCATCTTCGGCGTCCGAAGCGTGAACATGCTCGTCGGCGGCGGCGCGACGACGGTCAACTACACCGCGTTGGGTTCCGACGGCTCGAACTTCGTCCAATCGGTCCTTCCGACGATGACCAACACCCACGCCGGCGGTGGCGCCCGGGGCTCCCAGCCCGGCATGCGGGTCACGGGCGACGCACTGTTCGCCGCCAGCCAGCTCGCCGACACCAATGGCACCGAGGCGACCAACTACTACCCCACCTCGCTACTGGAAACGCAGTACTTCATCCCGGTCACCACCAACTACATCTCCATCGTGTGCCCCACTCCAGGGCAGACGGTCACCATCACCCGACCATCATCGGCTCCGACCAACGTCGTGTGCACCAACCCCGGCGGTCTTGCCGGCGCGCCCGGCCACGCCTACAGCGGGCTCACGGCGTCGGGGTTCCCCGCCGGGACGCGGGTCGAATCGACCGCTCCGTTCTACGCAATCGCCGAGCGCGGGACCGACGAGTTCAACGTCGTCGGCCCGAAAGCTGCTCGGCCTCGCCCGATCCTCGACCCCTCCACCTCCCTCGGCTCCCTCGAAGGTCTCTACGTCGCCGCCGGCACCTGGGAGAGCCCCGTCTACGACACCGGATCATCCGGCGTCTACGGTCTCCTCTCGGCCCTCGCCTCGGCGCCGGCAGGGACCACGTTCAGCGTGCAGATGGCGACCGGCCCGACCGCGGCCGACGCGTTGGCTGCGCCCCTCGTCGGACCGGACGGCACCTCCGGCACGAGCTACGGCGCGGGCGCCGAAGTCGTGTCGTCGGTCCACGACTTCGACCAGTTCGTCCGCTTCGTCGTCACGCTCGGGTCGACCGACCTCTTCCTCAGTCCCTCGTTGACATCGCTCGATCTGGTCACCGAGCTCACCCAGTTCGACACCGACGCCGAAGCGCGGACCCTGATCGACATCGCCGCGGATCCGGGCGTCGACACCCACCTGCTCGCTCGGGTGCACGGCACGGGGAGCCTCTCCTACACCGCCCGGATCTCCTACCGCGATGGCACCGGACTACCGGCGGCCAACCTGATCCGAGTTCGGACCGATCATCCTGCCGACCATGTGCAGGCGGTCGCCGGCGCGATCGTGCAGGGTCAGGGAAGCGCATTCGCCCTCACGCCGGGGTCGTCCTTCAGCCTGCTGGTCGACGAGGACATCGCTGCCGGCAACGTCGTCACGATCGACGTCACCCTCGAAGCCGTCGACTCCGGTGGCGCCGTCATCGAGCACGACATCCGCTTCGTGCTCACCGCGCCCTGATCTGCCCGCGCTCAGCGGCGGAAGGCTCAGCGACGGAACGAGCTGACGGCCTCGACGTGTGAGGTATGGCCGAACAGGTCGACCACGGTGACCTTCTCGAGGGAGAAGCCGCGGTCGGTCAGCAACCGGGCATCGCGAGCCAGTGATGCCGGGTCGCAGCTGACGAGCACCAACACGGATGCTCCCGTCGCCGCCAGTGTGTCGGCACCGCCGACCTCGAGGCCCCGCCGAGACGGATCGGCGACAACAACGTCGATCGGCTCTGGGTTCCAGCGTTCGACCAGGCGTTCGACCACGGCCGATCCGGTCCCCAGGTTGTGGCGGGCATCGGCTGCCGATGACGGATTCGCTTCGACCAGAATGGCTCGTCGATCCTTGCTTCGGCCGGTGCCCGAGCCGCGATCGAGGAGCCCGGACGAGAACAGACCGACACCGCCGTAGGCGTCGAGCAGCGTGCCCTCCCACTCCCCCAATGCCGCGGCCGCCAGATCGACCAGCACTTCGGCGCCATCGGGTCGGCACTGGAAGAACGATCCCGCCGAGACCCGCAAGCGTCGGCCACCGATCTCCTCGTGAACGAACGGTGGCCGGCCGTCCCGGGCCGGCCAACCGTTGCGGACCGCGTCGGCCGACACGACCACGACGTCGTCGGGGACGCTCGCTTGGGTCGCGGTCTCCGGGTCTGCGCCGGTCACCACGACCATCCGTTCACCGGTGCGCGCCCCCACGACGATGCGGACTTCGCTCGCGCCCGGGAACCGGCCCTCGATCAGCAGTTCCTCGGCCAGCGGGTGGGCCACGAGGCAGTGTTCGGCCGCCACCATCTGGTGCGACCGTTCCTTCCGAAAGCCAGCCCGCCCATCGACCACGGCCGCCCGCAACACGGAGCGGTAGGCGGTGGCCCCCAGCGTCGGTCCGGGCTCGATCTTGATCGCATCTGGACCCTCGACCGCGAACTTGCCGATGCGGCGCAACGCGTCGGCGACGATCGCCCGTCGCAGGGCGGGTTGATATTCGGCCGAGGCGTGTTGCCAGTCGCAGCCCCCGCAACCTCGGGCCACCTCGGCGCATGGTGGTGCGACTCGATGGGAGGATGGTTCGACGACGTCTACCGCGACGGCGTGGACGAACTGCTTGGATGCCTTGACGACCCGGGCCTCGACCACCTCGGACGGCAAGGCGCCCGCCACGAAGACCACCCGGCCGTCGGGCCCCCGACCGATCCCGTCGCCGCCGGCGGCCATCCCGTCGATCCTGACAGCGACGGTGGCGTCGGAAACGGTGGTCTTGGAAACCTCGCGCTGGCCGGTAGCTTCCGGCGCGCCGCCGGGCGAAGATGGTCGACCTATGTCCGACATGCCTGACATTCTCATCGCTCCGTCCGTGCTGCCTGCCGACTTCTCCCGGTTGGGAGAGGAGTGTGCCTCGCTCGAAGCCGCTGGCGTCGACCGTATCCAGTGGGATGTCATGGACGGGCGCTTCGTGCCCAACCTGACCTTCGGCGCCGACGTCATCGCGTCATGTCGGGACCGGGTGTCGACCCCGTTCGAGGCCCACCTCATGATCGAACAACCCGATCACCTCCTGGCCTCGTTCGTGAACGCCGGGTGCAGCATCATCATCGTCCACGCCGAAGCGTGCCTCCACCTGCATCGCACCCTGGCCGCCATCCGCGAGCTCGGAGCCTCGCCGGCCGTCGCCCTGAATCCGCACACGCCGATCGACTCGCTCCGCCACGTCCTCGACCTGCTCGACATGGTGCTGGTGATGACGGTGAACCCGGGCTTCGGCGGCCAGGCCTACATCCCGGCCATGGAGCCGAAGGTCCGAGCGACCCGCCAGCTGCTCGACACCGCCGACCACTGGATCGACCTCGAGGTCGACGGGGGCATCAGCGCCGCCACCGTGGCCGGAGCAGCGGGAGCGGGCGCAAACGTGTTGATCTCGGGCTCGGCCATGTTCAAACACCCCGATGGCCGAGCCGCCGCCGTGACCGAACTGCGCGAACTGGCCCGTGCCGCCTGGCCGGCCGGCGAATAGCTTCCGCCGGGTGCGCGAGCGCAACGCAGCTACGCTTTGGCGATGACGGACGAAGCCTCGGTGGTGTCAGGTTTTCAACTGAGTGGCTCCGCAGCGAGCCGGTACGAGCTTTTCGTTGCCTCGTTGATGCTTCCGTTCATCGAGGCCGTGATCCAAGCCACCGTTCGCCTGGGCGACGGCGTGCTCGATGTTGCCTGCGGCACCGGCTTCGCAACTCGCGCCGCGGCAGCCGCAGTCGGCCCGGGGGGGAGGGTCGCGGCCGTCGATGTGAACGTCGCCATGTTGGATGAGGCACGACGTCACGGACCCGACACCGTCGACTGGCAGGAAGCATCGGCCCTGCAGTTGCCGTTCCCCGACGCCGAGTTCGACTCGGTGATCTGTCAGCAGGGAGTGCAGTTCTTCCCAGACCCTGTCGCCGGACTCGCCGAGATGCTCAGAGTGCTGAAGCCGGGTGGACGGGCCGGCGTCACGGTGTGGGCACCGATCGGCCGGTCACCGTACCTTGCCGCGCAATCGCAGGTGTTGGGGGGCGCGGTCGGGTCCGCGTCGCCGATCGGCGACGTGGCCTGCCCACCCGGTGGCGAACCTGCGTTGCTGGACTGGGCAACACGTGCAGGCTGGATCGATCCGCAGGTCGTAGCGATCGAACGAACGATTCATCTGCCGAACGTCGAGTCTCACATCCCGAATCACCTCAGCGCCCTGCCCTGGTCGGCACCGTTCTTCGCGCTGCCCCCGGCCGATCAGACCGTTGCGATCGGACGCATGATGAACGAGCTGGCTCAGTACATCGACGCGGACGGCGATGCCCACATCCCGACGACGTCGCTGCTGCTGACCGCAACCATTCGTTCCTAGCCCTCGTCCGGTTCACGCATCGGCGTCACCGACTGCTCCGTGCGATCGCCGGTGTCACCAAGACGTTACGACAGCTCGCCGGCTCGCTTGATCACTCGATCCAGCAGACCGTAGTCGCAGGCCTCTTGGGCGCTGAACCACTTGTCACGGTCGGAATCGGCCGTGATCTGCTCGACGGTCTGACCGGAATGGTCGGCGATGAGCTGGGCCATCTCACGCTTGATCTTCACGAGGTTCTCGGCCTGGATGGCGATGTCGCTGGCCTGACCCTGCACCCCGGCGCTGGGCTGGTGCATCAGGATGCGAGCGTGGGGCAGGGCATACCGCTTGCCCGGGGCGCCGGCCGTGAGGAGGAACTGACCCATCGATGCACCGAGGCCGAGGCACACGGTGGCGATGTCGGGCTTCACGAACTGCATGGTGTCGTAGATGGCCATGCCGGCGGTGACCGAGCCGCCGGGGCTGTTGATGTAGAGCCAGATGTCCTTGTTCGGATCCTGACCGGCAAGGAAGAGCATCTGGGCGGCGATGCTGTTGGCGATCTGATCGTCGACCTGCTGACCCAGGAAGACGATGCGCTCCTTGAGCAACTGCTGGTAGATGTCGAAGCCGAAGCCGGAGGGGGACATCTCGGCGGTGGGCGTTCCGGGAATCGTCATCCGGCAAGACTACCGGCCCACCGTTTCCACGGGGCAGATGGGGAACCGTGAGCCATCCCCGTGCTGACCATCGCCCGGACCGAACCCAACACCGGGATGCCGCACCCACCGTTCTGTGCAGCGTTCGCCACGTCTGACGTGGCGAACGCTGCAAATTTCGGGCGTGGGGGGCGCGCTGGTACGTTCGGGCCATGCAGTTGGCCATCACCGGACAGGGGGCCGTGTCACCGATCGGCGTCACCGCTCGCGAGCTTTGCGATGGGTTGCTGGCCGGCCGAATCGGCATCCGCCCCGCCCCATGGACCGAGGGAGAACGAGGTGGCCTCTACGGGGCGATCGCCGATGACTTCGATCCGACCCAATGGATGGACGAACGGGTCGTTGCCGGCACCGACGGGTTCGCCCGCTTCGCCCTGGCCGCCTGCGCCCAGGCGGTGCTCGACGCCGGCCTCAGTCCTGAAGACCTCGACCCGAGGCGCACGGCGGTCGTGCACGGCACCTCGATGGGCGGCCACTTCACCGTGGCCCGGGCCCAGTGGCAGTTCGATCGGGGCGGGGCTGCTGCCATCGACGCCAAGACGCAGATCAAGATCTGGCCGAACATGGCGGCCGCCCAGATCTGTATGGCCTACGGGCTGCACGGCCCGTCGCTCACGGTGACGACGGCGTGTGCTTCCTCCCTCGACGCCATCGGGACGGCCGCGTTGTACCTGCAGGCGGGCATGGCCGACGTGGCCCTCGTCGGGGCGACCGAAGGCGGCTACACCTGCGACCCCGGTCAGGAACACTTCCAGGCTGCGGTCAACGCGGCCGAATTGAGCTACGGCATGAGCACCGGTCAGGACGACCCGACACGGGCGATGCTGCCCTTCGCTGCCGATCGGGCCGGCATCGTGTCGGGCGAGGGTTCGGGCTTCTTCGTCCTCGAAACAGCCGAGCACGCCGCGGCTCGGGGCGCCAACGTCCTGGGCTGGGTGCTGGGCTACGGCTCCCTGGCGGACGGGCACCACCCCAGCTCGCCCGAGCCCGATGGCCGGTGGGAGCAGCTGGTGATGGAACAGGCCCAAGCGTCTGCCCAGGTTTCCGCGTCCGAGATCGATGTGCTCGTGGCCCACGCCACTGGCACCCCGAAGGGGGACACGGCCGAGATCCGGGCCATCAATCGAACCTTCAGCGGCGCCGGCTCGGTCAGCCCCAGGCTGGTGGTCACCGGTTTGAAGGGCCACACCGCCCATACCGGGGCGGCATCGGGGGCGATGAACATCATGGCCGGTCTGCGGGCGTTCGAGAGCGGGCTCCTCGCCAACGTCGCCGGAACCACCACGCTCGACCCCGAGGTCACCTTCGATGTCGCCCTCCACGAACCTCGAGCCGTCGACGCCGACCTCATCCAGGTGAACTCGTTCGGCTTCGGCGGCCAGAACGCGTCGGTGATCATCGGCCGGGCATCCGGGAGGAACAGGTGACCTGGACGGTCGCAGACTGCGTGGCGGCCCAGGCTCGGAGCGCGCCGGACCGAGTGGCCGTCGAGGTGCTCGACGTCGGGCACGGCACGGACGCGACGGAGGTCTGGACGTACGGTCGCATCCAGGCGCGCGTCGAGGCGCTAACCGAGACCCTCGCGGCGGCGCTGGGCGACCGGGCTCCCGGGCCACACGGGCCGATGGTCGCCATCATGATGGCCAACTCGGTCGACCATCTCGCGGCCTACCTCGCGTGCCAGGCGGTTGGCGCAGCTGCGGTCCCGGTGAACAATCGTCTGGCCGGCCCCGAGATCGAGTTCGTCCTCAGCGACAGCGGTGCATCGGTGGTCCTGGCCGGCGATCCGTTCACTTCGATAGCCGCCGAGGCCGCGGCCACCACCGGCGCCCGGGTCATCGACGTCGCCGACGTGCCCGCTGCCGGCCAACGCTCGTGGATGGGCCCCTCGGGTCCCGAGGCCGCCGACCGGGTGGCGTTGGTCGCCTACACCAGCGGGACCACCGGCTTCCCCAAGGGTTCGACGGTCACCAACGCCGGGCTGCTGACCCGGTTCGCCCAGTGGTCGTGGACCTTCGGTCTCAGTCCGAGCCAGACGTTGTCGACGCCCGGACCGTTGTTCCACATGTCCTACGGAGGTTTGGCCCTCGCGCATCTGGCGGCCGGTGGGCGCAACCGAGTGATGGTCGGCTTCGACCCCTTGGTCGCACTCGACGAGTACCGCCTGCACTCGACCTGGGCGTTCCTCGTCCCGTCGATGACGGCCATGATCGTCGAGGCGTGGCAAGCGGCGGGCCGGCCGTCGCTCGACGCAATGGAGTGGCTGTTGTCCTCCGGGGCGCCCGGGCCCATGTCGCTCCTCGACACCGCGTTCGACGTGTTCCCGAACGCCAACATCACCGAGGCCTACGGGTGGACCGAGGGAGGCTGGGTGACCTACGAGGTGAAGCACCGCGACGCCCTCGTCCCCCACTCGGTCGGTTGGCCCGTCCTCGGGACCGAGATCGATGTCCGCGACGAGGAAGGCCGACCCTGTCCCGTCGGTCAGCCGGGTGAGGTGGTGGCGCGATCGATCACGCCGTTCCGCGGCTACCTCGGGAACCCGACAGCGACCGACGCAGCGCTGACCGCCGACGGCTACTGCCGCTCGGGCGACGTCGGGATTCGCCACGACGACGGCCGCCTGACCATCGTCGATCGGGTCAAGGACATGATCATCTCGGGCGGCGAGAACGTGTACTGCGCCGAGGTCGAACGCATCCTCATGGAACACCCCGCCATCGTCGAAGCGGCGGTCTTCGGCCTACCCGACGCCACCTGGGGCGAGCGCGTCACCGCAGCGGTGGTGGGCCGAGCCGGCAACGACCTCGAGCCCGACGACGTCATCGACCACTGCCGCCAACGCCTCGCCGGCTACAAGTGCCCGAAGCAGATCGTGCTGCTGGACGAACTCCCCCGCAACCCGATGGGCAAGGTTCAGAAGTTCCGCCTGGTCGAACAGTTCACGTCTGTGTGACCACTCAGTAACTGGGCACTCAGTACCTGGGCACTCAGTGGCACCATAACTGGGCACTCAGTAACTGGGCTTCGTGGGGTACGGGGTCAGCTGGAGTTCGTGGGTCCAGACCGACGGGTCCTGGGAGTGCAGGTAGAAGAAGGCGTCGGCGATCTTCTCCGGGTTCATGATCAGCTCGGGACGCTTCCGGGCGATCGGCAGCGCCCGTGTTCCGGGTGAGTCGATGAGTCCGTCGATGACGATGTTTGCCACGTGCACGCCGTGCTCGGAGTACTCCTCGGTCAGGACCTGGGCAAGCGTGCGCATCATCACTCGGGGGTAATAGAGCGACTGACCGGTGTAGCGCTTGTGTCCGCGCAACGACGATGCGTTGTTCGAGATGAGGAACGAACCCGACCCCGCTTCGCGCATGGCCGGCAACACCTCCTTTGCGATCAGGAAGGGGCCGCGGCCGGCGATGTGTTGGGCGGTGTCGAACAACTCGGTCGGGATGTGCTCGAGCAGTTCCTTCTCCGGCGGCAGGTCGCGGCCCTCGAGGTAGCCGGCGTTGTAGACCAACACGTTCGGGTGACCGGCATCGGTCCGAATCTGATCGAACGCGGCCGAGATCGACTGCTCGGAGACCAGGTCGAGTTCGACGATCATGGACTGCCCGCCCTGGGCAGCAATGGCGGCGGCCAGGCCGGCGGCGTTGGGGGCCTTGCGGGTCGTCAGGACGACGAAGAAGCCCTCGGCGGCAAAGCGTTGAGCCACGGCGCCTCCCACGCCCCACCGAGCGCCGACCGGCAGGTCGCTGTCGTCGACTTCGGTCCCGTGGGCCAGCAGCGTGTTGCGCCCGTCGGCCTGCCATTTCGAGGTTGCGCCGACGACGACGGCGACTGGAGCGTTCGAGAAGTTCATGGCCGAACGCTAGTCAGTGCCGATACTGGCGGCGACACGCTCGAGGGAGTCCGGCTTGTGCGTGCGGACGGGGGGACTCGAACCCCCACACCTTTCGGCGCCAGGACCTAAACCTGGTGCGTCTGCCAATTCCGCCACGTCCGCAGGTTGGTCAGGTCGCCAGGCTACTTGACCCGGCCGAGATCCCGGCTGCCCTCAGAACTCAGCCAGCTCGATCTGGGCCAGGAGGTCGTCGAAGGCCCGGACTCGGTGGTTGTACCGGGCCTTCTCGGCTCGGCTCATCTCGCCGAACGTGCGGCCGTCGCCCTCGACCGGAACGAACACCGGGTCGTAGCCGAACCCCCCGGTCCCCCGTCGCTCGGCTGCAATGCGCCCCTCGACCGAACCCTCACCCAGAAGCTCCCGCCCGTCGGGCCAGACCAGAGCGATGCAGGTCCGGAACCGGGCACCTCGGCCCGGTGGGCGGTCGACTTCGATGTCGGCCAACGCGTCGAGCAGCTTCGCTACGTTCTGTTCGTAGGTCGCGTCGAGGCCCGCGTAGCGGGCCGTGTGCACGCCAGGCCCCCCGTCGAGGGCGTCGACAAAGAGACCGGTGTCGTCGGCCAGTGCCGCAAGGCCAGTGGCCGCGGCGATCTCGGCGGCCTTCTTCCTGGCGTTGCCGACCAGCGTCGGCTGGTCCTCGTCGGTGTCCGCCACGTCCGGCGGTCGGGGTAGGACCTCGAAATGATCCGACAGGAGGTCGATGAGCTCGGCCACCTTGCCCTGGTTGGTCGTGGCCAGGACGAGCCGCGGCTTGGCGGGGATGGCCACGGCGCTCAGCGAGCGGCGCGGGGTGCCGGCGGAGTGGCCAGCACCTGTTTCTGCAGCTCGATGATCTGCTGGATCCCAGCCGACGCGAGGTCGAGCAGGATGTTGAGCTCGTCGCGGGAGAACGACGCCCCTTCGGCTGTCCCCTGGACCTCGACGAACTGGCCGCTCCCGGTCATGACCACGTTCATGTCGGTTTCGGCTCCGGCATCCTCGGCGTAGGGAAGGTCGAGCCGGCACTGACCGTCGATCACGCCAACGCTGACCGCGGCGCAGTAGTCGACCATCGGGTGCTTCTTCAGTCCCATGCGGCTGATGGCGTCGTGCAGGGCGAGGTACCCGCCACAGATGGAAGCGGTGCGGGTGCCACCGTCGGCCTGCAGGACGTCGCAGTCGACGTTGATCGACCGCTCCCCCAGGAGCGTCATGTCACAGACGGCCCGCAAGCTCCGACCGATGAGCCGCTGGATCTCCTGATCGCGACCTGAGGTGCGGCGACGGATGCGCTCGGGGCTGGAGCCGGGGAGCATGTTGTACTCGGCCGTGACCCAGCCCTTGCCCGAGCCCCGCATCCAGCGCGGGACGTCTTCGTCGACCGATGCCGTGCAGAGGACGTGCGTCTGGCCGAACTTCACCAGGACCGAGCCGTCGGCCATGGTGGTGAAGTCTCGCTCGAAACTTATGGGGCGAAGTTGGTCGGGGGTCCGGCCATCGGGTCGAGCGGATTCAGCTGCCATTGGGTTCCCATCGTTGTGCGTCTACGAGTTCTGGTCCGAGCAGCCTGCTGCCGAGTTGGGCGAACGCTCGCTCATCGCCCGAGGAGATGAATCGTTGCCAGCCGGTGCGTTGCCGATCGGGGTGCTTCAGTTCGAGCCGTTCGAGATCGGCGGCCAGAGCGAAGGCGGTTTCGTCGGCTGACGATACGAGCACGACCTCGTGACCCATCACTTGGCTGATGGTTCGGGCCAAATAGGGATAGTGCGTGCATCCCAACAGCAGGGTGTCGACATCGGCCGCGACGACGGGGGCCAACAGTCGCTCGGCCAGGATGCGGACCTGAGCACCCTCGGTGTCGCCTCGCTCCACGAACTCGACGAAGCCGGGACAGGCGCAGGCCGTGAGGTTGACCAGCGGGTCGATCTTGCCGAAGGCGTCGTCGTAGGCGCCCGATCCGATGGTGCCGACCGTGCCGATCACCGCAACCCGGCCGCTGCGAGTGGCGGCCATCGCGGCCCGCACCCCGGGCTCGATGACCCCCATCACGGGAATCGGGAGCATCGCCTGCAGGTCTCCCAACGCTGCTGCGGCCGCAGTGTTGCAGGCAACCACCAGATACTTCACGTCGTAGGTGTCGACGAGGTAGCGAGCGATCTCGATGGCGTGGGACTTGACCTCCTCCAGCGGCTTGGCCCCGTAGGGGTAGCGCGCGGTGTCGCCGAGGTAGACGAGGTCCTCGCTGGGAAGCAGGTCGATGGTCGCCCGGGCAACGGTGAGACCACCGAAACCGCTGTCGAACATGCCGATCGGCCGAGGGTCACCCACGGGCGCCAGCGTAGAGCAGGATCGATCGGGACCGAGGTGACCGTTACCCTGGCGGGATGGAGAATGCCCGTTCCGAGCCCGTCGACGTCGAGATCGCCGACAACCCCGAGTCCAACCGCTACGAACTGCGTCACGATGGTGTCGTGGTGGGGGTCGTCGACTACCGCCTCGCTGGTGACGTCTTCGTCATCCCCCACGTCGAAGTCATTCCGGCGCTGCGGGGCAAGGGCCACTCCGAGCCGTTCCTCGAGGCGGTGCTGGACGCAGTCGAGGACAGGAACCTGAAAGTTCGTCCCATCTGCAGCTACGCCCGCGCGCGACATCAACAGTCGCCCGCAACGGGCCGCGTTGCTGGCGCCCTGAGCGCACCGCCCGGAGAGCCCTGGGCGAAATCTCCCAGCCCCTTTCGCTGTGGTGGGTTGAACACGTACTGTGATGAATAGAGATTCGGCCACCGGGACTGGCGGCACCCTGGCGGGGGACCCATCGACCGGTGGCCGAACAAGACGCTGTTGCAGGCAAGTCGGGGCGATGACCCAGACGGGCGACCGATTCGAAGCGACCGGGAACACAGCATCCCCGGTCGCTTCAGCGGTTTTGCGGCGCGGGGCCTGATCTACCATCCGCCTGTGATCATCGAATTCCTCACCTTCCGCCTCGCCCCGGGCGAGTTGGCCGACTGGCTCCCGCACGACGAAGCCACCTGGAGCCGCTTCCTCGAGCGGCAGGAGGGCTTCGTGTCCAAGCAGGTCTGGGTCGAACGGGGTTGCAACGACGAGGTGCATGCCGTGATCACCTGGCGGGACGAGGCGTCTTGGAAGGCCATCCCCCAAACCGACCTCGATACGGTGAACCAGGCGCTCGGCCCGTGGGTTCGCGACCCGACGTGTCGAACCTTCGACGTCGTGCGGGATTGTTGAGATCGTAGGTCGGTTGTCGAAGCCGGGGACGGGTCCCCATCGACCCGCAGTGAGCCAGTTCTTACGTTCGTCGGCATGGCGAGACGAACGTTGCGATTCGACACCTTTGGCCTCACGACCCGAAGCGGCTGGTTCCGCCGACCTGCGGTTTGGAACCACGCCGCACGAACGCTGACGCTCGCCTCGGGCCGAGAAGTTCCGTACCGACACCTTCGTGTTCGTCTGATCCAGCCACGTCCCAAATCCATGCCCTTCAACTTCATCGTGCTCCTACTCTTCGACCTGATTCCACGTTTCCACGTCTTGGTGTTCGGCAAGGAGGTGCAGGTGGCGCTGGCCGATGGGCCCTGGCTGCGTCTGCACAAGAGCCGGAGCTACGCCCGATTGATCGACGACCTCCAGCGCAACACGATCAAGGTCGACATGGTCGACGCGTACGTGCCGGTGCAGACCTTCCAGACGACCGAACGCCACTTCCGCCCGACACCGGGCCACTGACGACATACGAGGCGTGGAGAAACGCACCTCCGCACGCACCGGGACATCTACTGACCATCGCTGCATACGACACAGCCGATTGAGCCCGGGGCCGAGACCGGCTCGGCCCCCGTGTTGCTGCCTCACGGAGGCGCTCGGCCCGGCCGACCGGCTCGGTCTTGGGTGTTGTTCGGGCCGTCCCGCTCGTCGGACCTGCCGCTTCGAATGGTCAGGCTGGCGCAGTCAGGGTCGGTGTTGCCGCCGAGAGTGTCTCCCGGACCGCTGGTCTCTGGCCCGGCCGGGCACTCGGTTGGGCCACGCCGTGTCGAACAGCTCGCCGTTGGGCTGGATCACTTCGAGGCGCCGACCGGCGCCGAGCCGCAGCGTCCATCCCCGGTGATGGACCATCGCGTGGTGGTATCGCACACAGCGGAACGCAGATTGTCGAGGTCGGTCGGCCCGCCGTCCTCCCAGAACCGCAAGTGGTGGGCCTGGCAGCGGGAGACCGGCTGATCACACCCTGGCCAACTGCAGTGGCTGTACATCGACGTGAGCGCCGCCCATTGGGCCACCGTGGCCGAGCGGTACTCGCGCCCCACCCGCAGCGGCAACTCGTCGTCACCCAGCACCACGGCCTGAATCACGGCCCCGTATGCGTACTGGCCCAACAAGGCCAAGGGCACCGGGTCCCCGTCGACGGTCTCGCAGACGGTCTCCTCGTGGGGCCCGCCGGTCACCGTTTTGGCGTCGACCAAGAGATGGATGAGCGGCCGCCGATCGCTGCCCCCGCCGCCGTCGGGGCGGGTGACCAAGGCGATGAGGGCGGCCGCGTTGAGGTTGGCCGATCTCGGCAGCGTCAACCCGTCTCGTTCCGCAGCGCGGACCATGGCCGACACCTTGGCCTCGATCTCGTTGACCAGCAGATTGAACCGCTCGGGGTCGAGGGATCCCCGGAAGTGCCCCATCCCGTCGGCGCTGCGCCAGAACACGACCTCCGACGCCGCCCGCTGGGCCGCTGCCAGCTCATCGGCCGCCACCGAACACAACGTGTCGATCAACGCCCGCAACACCTTCGCGAACAACCGAGGCGGATGCCGCTCAGCCTGGGACACCAGAACCGCCGACCGCCCGACGAGTAACCCGACCACCTCGGCGCTCAACGGATCGACCGCCCAATACAGCACATCGAGATGCTCGACCGACACCGACCCCCGAGCAACCGCCGCCCCAAACGCCGGGAACCGGTGAGCGATCTCTGCCCTTCGAACCTCCAGACGGGCCTGACGACCGCTCACCGTCGGATCCCGCAACGCGTCCTCCGCCCCGCTCGAACCCTCGCCAGCGCCGTCGCCCCCAGCGCCGGTCGACTCGCCGCCATCGCTCGCTCCGTCGAACCCACGGTCGGCCCCGCCATCCACCCCGGGGTCGGCTGCAGCGGCAGCTCGGGCCGCAGCCTGAACCTCTCGGTCCGCCTGCTCCTTGCGGCGATTGGCCTCAGCGCCGATGGTGGTCACCAGCGCAGCTGCCGCCCGCTCGATCCCCCGTGCCCGCCGCGCGACCGAAGTCAGGCCGTTGCTCGAAAGCGACCCCGGATCGACGGACCGCAAACGGTCCAACAACTCATCCAGCAAGGCAACCGCAGCCGACGCCGAAGCATCACGGCAACCACTACTGCCATCGGCAGAACGCACGTCCACCACCTCGCACGACCAAGCCGGCCCACCGGGGACCAGATCCTGAAACAAGGGGGAAGCGAACTTCCGAGAAACCACACCCTAACGAACGTCCGTTCGCCCGCGCAACCCCGCCAGAAGAATTCCGCCAGAAAACTTTCCGACGGACAGGACAGGCCGGCAAAACAAACGATCAGCCCGAACCGTCGCACCGACTGTCGGTACGACCGAACCCACGACCGATCAGAAGTAGATGGTGTCCCCGAGGTTCTCGACCACGTCGGCCAGCGGGCTGGTGTAGGCCCCGGTCGACAGGTACTTCCACGCACCGTCGCACACGACGAACACGATGACCGCAGGGCCATCGACAGCAGCGTCGTGGCGGGCTGCCACCTTGATGGCTCCGGCCAGCGCCGCACCCGACGAGAGTCCGGCGAAGATGCCGCAATCGGTGATGAGCCGCCGGGTCCATTCGATGGACTCGGCCGGGCGGACGATGCGCTTACCGTCGAGCAGCTCGAGTCCGCCCCACTTCTCGAACACCGGGGGCACATAGCCGTCGTCGAGGCTGCGAAGCCCCTCGACCCGCTCGCCGCTGGGCGGCTCGACCGCGAAGAGCTTCACGTCGGGCTTGGCTTCCTTGAGGTACGTGCCGACACCCATGAGCGTGCCGCTGGTACCCAGACCGGCGACGAAGTGGGTGATGTCGGGAACGTCGGCCAGGATCTCGGGACCGGTGGTCTCGTAGTGGGCCGTCGGGTTGGCCTCGTTGCCGTACTGGTAGAGGAACACCCACTCGGGGTTGGCGGCCGACAGCGCCTGGGCCATACGCACCGCACCGTTGGAGCCCTCGGCCCCGGGCGACGAGATGATCTCGGCCCCGAACGCCTCGAGCACCTGGCGCCGCTCGGGCGTGACGTTCTCGGGCAGCACGATCTTGATCTTGTAGCCCCGGAGGCGGGACAACATGGCGAGGGCGATGCCGGTGTTCCCCGACGACGGCTCGATGATCGTGCGACCGGGAACGAGTTCGCCCGATGCTTCGGCCGCCTGGATCATGGCGAGCGCAATACGATCCTTGACCGATCCGGCCGGGTTCTGCCCCTCGAGTTTGGCCAGGATACGAACGTCGGGGTTCGGGCTCAGGTGGCTGACGTCGATGACCGGCGTGTTGCCGATCAGTTCGGTGATCGAGGAGTAGACGGCCATGGTTGGTTCAGCCTCCGGCGACCGCGGGGAGAATGGCGACCTCGTCGCCTTCCTTGACCGGGGTCTCGAGCTTGTCGAGGAAACGGATGTCCTCGTCGTTGATGTAGATATTGACGAACTTGCGAACCGCGCCGGCGTCGTCGAGCAGGTTGGACTGAAGCCCGGGGTAGGCAGACACCAGGCTGCTCACGACCTCACCGACATTCGAACCTTCGACGGTGACCGTCGATTGGCCATTGGCCTGGGGACGAAGGACGGTGGGGAGACGGACGGTGATGGTCACGAAGAAACCTCAGAAGCGATTGTCGACTATTCCAGTAGGAATTCTAGTCTTTCAACCACACGGGTTCCTCGTCCATTCCCAACTCGGCCGTCTCCCCCCCGGAATCTGCGCCTGAATCTGCCCCAGAGCCCTGCACGCGGAAGCTCCGAAGTTCGGGATACCCCCACGCCAGCGACACGATGGCCCAGTGCCAAGTGGCCGGAACCAGCGGCTTGGTTGCCTCGGCAACGTCGGTCGGCGACGGGTAGGCCGAGGTGTGCGTATGCGAGTGCACGACCCCGACCACCTGCAGGCCCAGGTCGTCGGCCAAGCGCTCGGCTTTCATGTAGCCCATGGGGCTGAGGGTGAACACCCGGCTCGACTGGGCCTCGTTGACGATGGGGACGAATCGATCGACGGGTCCGTCGTCGGGGCCGATCAGCAGACCGCACGCCTCCAACGGGTACACCCGCCACGCCTCGGCCAGGATTTCGAGCCAGGTACTTCGGTGGAGGGTCAGCACGACACTCAGTAAAGCACGCTGCTCAGGAAAGCAGTGCGCCCCTCAACAGCGGTCCGGAACGGTCGACAGGACCATCATGTCGGCCGATCCAACTCTGAACGAGGCGCGTCCCCGCGCCGCGCGGAACCGTTGGCGAAGCCGCGCCCTCGCCGGCTCGTTGCTGCGCACCGTCGTGCGGATCGGGCCGACGTTGCTGGCGACGGTGGTCGTGATCATCGCTCTCCAGACCCTGCCGACACCGGCCGACGACACGGCCGCCATCTCGCGGGTCCTCGGCATCGGCCTCGTCGGCTTCGGCGTCGCTGCGCTGACCGCCCGTCATGCCGCCCGGTTCCTTCCCCTTGCCGCGTTGCTCAAACTCTCCTTGGTGTTCCCCGACGCCGCCCCGAGCCGCTTCCGGCTGGCCGTGACCGCCGGCAGCAGCCGGCGCCTCGCCCGCGAGGCCGAAGCCGCTCGCTCGCACGGCTTGTCCGATGACCAGTCCGGTGCCGCCGAACAGATCCTGCTGCTGTCGACCGCCCTCGGCGAGCACGACCGCAGAACCCGGGGACACAGCGAACGGGTGCGGATCTACAGCCGCCTCATCGGCGAGCAGATGCGGATCGGCGATGACGACTTGGAGAAGCTCCAGTGGGGAGCGTTGCTCCACGACCTGGGCAAGATCTCGGTTCCCTCACACATTCTCAACCTGCCCGATCGTCCGTCCGACGAAGAATGGCGTCTGGTGCAGCAACATCCCGGGGCGGGACGCCGACTGATCCAACCGGTCGCCGACTTCCTCGGACCCTGGGCCGCAGCGGCCGACGGTCACCACGAGAAGTGGGACGGCACGGGCTACCCCGTGGGCCACCGGGGCAACGACATCCCGCTGGCCGGGCGCATCGTCGCGGTGGCCGACGCTTTCGAGGTGATGACCGCCACTCGTTCCTACAAGGCACCGTTGCCTGCCGACGACGCCCGGCGCCTCCTCACCCAGGACGCCGGCACGCACTTCGATCCCGAGGTGGTGCGCGCCCTGCTCAACGTGTCCGTTGGCCGGCTTCGGGTGAGCGCAGGGCCGAGCGCATTCCTGGTGGGACTTCCGCTCGTCGGTCCGTTGGTTCGATCGTTCTCCCGACTTCCCCCGGCGATCGCCGCGCCAGGCCTGGCCGGGCTGGTCGCCGTCGCCCTTGCGCTGGCCACGACCGGTTGGCCGGGGCCGGAAGAGGACGCTCCCAACAGTCTGGCCATGATCGGAACCGCCGAGTCACCAAGATCGACGGCGCCCGCCTCGACCGCACCCGCCTCGACAACCGCGTCGCCCACGTCCACGCCGCTGACCACCGTTCCGTCGTCACCGACAACTGCCGCACCCGTGACCACCGCGGCGGCCCAACCAACGCCGACAACAGCGAACCCATCAGGCCCGGTCGCCCTGGCAACGTCCGGTCAGGTGCTGACCATCGATCCCGGCGCGCACGACTTCACCGGCGCCGGCCCCTACAACCACGACGCCGCCTTCTTCGTCGCCGACGAGGGACCGACCACCCTGTCGGCCGAGCTTCCGGTCAATGGCGGCGCGCTTCCCGCCGGGTCGACAGTGTGCGCGCTGTACGTCCACTACTCCCCCACCGACACCGGCTGGGGAACCTCGAGCGTCAGCTTCGTCGTCCGTGACCCGATCGTCGCCATCATCACCACCGACAACCAGCTCGACGCCACCGACTTCCTCGGTCATCCCGACTCCGTGTACCTCCCGGCCCGGGCCATGGAAGAGGAGGACGTGCTGAGCGTCAACGGCCAGACCGTGTCGCTCCTGACCGAGACGTCACCTCGCTACGCCGAGACGCTCCGCATCCTCACCGCCTGCCCGTAAACCGCCTGCCCGTAGGGCCCGTTCCTGGCTAGCCTCGACCGGATGGCCGTCAAGATGATTGCGACGAACAAGACCGCTCGCCGCGACTTCGAGATCAGCGAAACCTTCGAAGCCGGTGTCATGCTGCGTGGCGTCGAGGTCAAGGCGTTGCGTGAGGCCAAGGTCCAGTTGAACGACGCCTACGCCCGCTTCGAGAACGGCGAGCTGTGGCTGGTCGGACTGAACATCGCGGCCTACACCCGCGCCAGCCTGCAGGGCTCGGCCGACCCCACCCGCAAGCGCAAGCTGCTGCTGCATCGCTACGAGCTCGACCGCCTGTCGTCGAAGGTCAACCAAGACCGCCTGACGCTGGTGCCCATGGCGCTCTACTTCAAGGAGGGCTTGGCCAAGATGGAACTGGGGCTCGGCAAGGGCCGCAAGACCGTCGACAAGCGTCAGATCATTGCGAAGCGTGATGCGGATCGTGACGCCCGACGAGAGCTGGCCGACCGCAATCGTCGCTGAGGGTCTCGAGCCATCGGCTGACCTGCCGGTCTCGGGCCACGGCGCCGATGACCAACACAGAGGGTGACGCAACGGGCTCGCCGCCGAGGTCGGCGAGGTCGCCGCGCCACACCGTCTGATTGTGGCGAGTGGCGTTGGTGACGACCGCAGCCGGCGTGTCGGCCGGGCGGCCCGACGCGATCAGCAGGTCTCGTAGGTCGGCGGCCTTGCGGGCGCCCATCAGGATGACGAGGGTCAACCCACTGCCGGCCAGCGCACCCCAGTCGATGGGAGCCGACCCACCGTCCTGTTCGGCGGTGAGAATGCAGACCCCGCTCGACTGGCCCCGCTCGGTGACCGAGATGCCCGCGGCCATCGGCCCGGCGAGGGCCGACGTGACCCCGGGGACGACTTCGACCGCGAGGCCTGCGGCGACGCAGGCGTCGGCCTCTTCGATGCCGCGTCCGAAGATGAACGGGTCGCCGCCCTTGACCCGAACGACCGTCTCGAGCCGCCCACCGAGCGAGATCAACAGCGCGTTGATCTCGTCCTGGGTCGGGCCCGGCCGGCCGGGTGTCTTGCCCACGTCATAACGCTCGGCCCGCGGCGACACGTAGTCGAGAATCTCGGGACCGATCAGCCGATCGAAGACAACCGCGTCGGCCTGGGCCAACAACCGTGCGGCCTTGATGGTCATGAGTTCCGCATCGCCCGGCCCGACCCCCACGAGGTGAACAGTCACCGCAAACCCCCCATTGGGAGTCTGTCGGTGCCGTTTTCGGCACCCTCGGACTCCCGATCCGAGCGAAGCAGACGAGGCGGCGGTGACCCGGTCGATCAGCACCGCTTCGAGTTCGTCGGCCTTGCCTGCGGCCACCAAGTCGATGGCCGGGCCGTCCAGGACCTCGGCCCAGTCCGGCACCTCGGTGGCGAAGTCCGCGCTCACGCAACGTGCGCCGGGCAGCAGCGGCCGCTTCGAACACGCCGAGTGTGTTGGCGTCGAGCAGCGCGTCGATCCGGCGACGCAGCCACGAGGCGACGGCCGGGCTCTGGCCCCCCGTGCCGATGGCCACGGTCAACGGGCCCTTGCGGCTGACGGCGGGGAGGATGACCGAGCAATGCTCCGGGTCGTCGGCCGCGTTGCACCAGATGTGGCGGGACTCGGCTTCGTCGTAGACCGCGCCGTCGACCGACGGGTCACCGGTGGCGGTGACCACCAGCCACACGCCGTCGAGATCGGCCGCTTCGAATCGACGGTGATGGCGAACGGCCACCGCCAGCGCGTCCATCGAAGGCGAATGCTCGGGCGCAACCACGGTGACCACCGCTCCCTGGTCGACGTAGACCGCAGCCTTGCGGGCCGCGATGGGGCCCGCGCCGACGACGAGCACGGCCCGACCGTCGACCCGAAGGCCGACGGGGACCGTGGCCAGCGCCTGGGTCACAGATGCAAGCCGCATTCGGTCTTGCCCTGGCCGGCCCAGCGCCCGGCGCGGGCGTCGGCACCTTCCTCGACCGGCGAGGTGCAGGGGCGGCACCCGATGGAGGGGTAGCCCTTGTCCCGCAGCGGGTTGATGATGATGTCGTTGGCGATCTCGTACCGAAGCACGTCGTCGTCGGACCAGGCGACCATCGGGTTGATCTTCACCAAGCCGCGGCGATCGACCTCGAACTGGCCCACGTCGTCACGGGACGGACCGTCGGCCCGGCGGATGCCGCTGAGCCACGCCCGCTTGCCGCTGAGGGCCACGTCGAGTTGCTCGACCTTGTGATCGCTGCAGCAGAACCCGGCCCGACCGACATCGGGAAGATGGCGCCACGGCACGACGACCCGAAGGTTCGGGTTGTAGCGCTCGGCGATCTTGAGCATGGTCTCGATGGTCTCGTTGAAGTGGAAACCGGTGTCGATGAAGGCCACCTCGATGCGAGGGTTGACCGACAGGGCAACGTCGATCAGGACCGCATCCTGGCCAGAACACAGCAAGGTCAGGTCGTCACCGAACTCTTCGACGGCCCAACGAACCGCGGCATAGGCGTCGGTCTCGACCGCAGGCAGATCCGGGGCAGCGGCCCCGACAACGGCGGGCGCGCTCATCGTCCGAAGCTCGGGAGGAGAGCGGTGAGCGAGGACACGCCACGACCGTCGGCCCAGTCGCCGAAGTCCTGCGGGTGTTCGGCACCTGCTTGGTCGGCCTTGTAGAAGTCGAGCAGCGGGCCGAGGACGTCGTCGAGCTTGGTGAACGGGACCGACTCGACCACGGCCTGAGCCAAGCGGGTGCCACCGGCGTCGCCGCCGATGAACACGTCGTATCTGGTCTTGGTTCGCCCGACGATGCCGATCTCGGCGGTGTAGGGGCGGGCGCAGCCGTTGGGGCAGCCGGTCATTCGGGTCTCGATCTGCAGTCCGTCGAGGCCACGGTCGATGAGCAAGCTGTCGAGGCGGTCGGTCAGTTCGGGCAACACTCGTTCGGCTTCGCCCAACGCCTGGCCGCAGGTGGGCAGGGCGGGGCAGGCCATCGACGACACGACGCTGAGGCTCAGTTGGTCGACCTGGGGCACGCCGTGGCGGGCCATCAGTGCATCGACCGCGTCCTTGTCGGACTCGGCGACTCCGCAGAGCAACAGGTCTTGGTGGGGGGTGAGGCGGATCTCGTCGGAGAACTGCTCGAGGGCTTCTCGCACCGCGCTGCGGCGGTTGATGCCGTTGGCGTCGGTGAGGCGACCGGTCGGCACGGGCACACCCAGGTACCAGCGGCCGTCGTACTGCTGGTGCCAGCCCAGGCCGTCACGGGGGCGACCGAAGGCGGGCAGCTCGACCGGATCGGCCAGCGGGCGGCCGAGGTGGGTCTCGACCTGCTCACGCAGCCAGGCGACACCCTTGTCCTCGACCAGGTACTTGAGGCGGGCGTGGTGACGGTCGGTGCGGTTGCCGTGATCCCGGAACACCTTGACCACGGCCTCGACCGCTTCGGGGATCTCGGTGTCGGGCACCCAGCCGATGGGGTCGGCGAGGCGGGGGAAGGTGGTGACGTCGGTGTGGGTGCGGCCCAGGCCGCCGCCGGCAACCAGCACGCCGCCGGCTTCGCCGTTGGGGCCGGGCACCAGGATCAGGCCGGCGTCCTGGCTGTACACGTCGATGCTGTTGTCGCCGGCCCAGGCGATGCCGATCTTGAACTTGCGGGGCAGGTAGGTGTCGCCGTAGAGCGGTTCGGTCTCGTCGGAGACCGGGCCGGCCGACAGGGCCCGTTCGCCGTCGAGCCACAGCTCCCAGTAGGCCGACGACTGGGGTCGGAACCGGTTGGCCAGGGCACGAGCCAGCGACTCGATGCGCTCGGGGTCGCGGCCGGCGTCGGGGGCGGCCGAGGCCATGACGTTGCGGACCACGTCTCCGCAGGCGGCGTAGGTGGTGACGAGGTTGCGGTTGAGGCTGGAGATCAGCGGCCGCAGTTCGCCCTTGTGGATGAAGTGGTACTGCACGCCCTGGCGGGTGGTGAGCCGCAGCGAGCCGTCGGACACCTCGTCGGCCAGACGGTCGATGGCGAACCACTGCTCCGGGCGGAGGCGTCCACCGGGGACCGAGCAGCGGACCATGCACGAGTAGGCCAGCGCGTCGCCAGCGGTGGTGCGGGCCCGGCGCTGGTCTCGGTCGTCCTGGGCGTAGATGCCATGGAACTTGAGCAGCGTGCCGGCGTCGTGGGAGAACGGCGAGGTGGGATCGGCCAGTTCGTCGTTCAGCGAGCCCCGCAGGTGGGCGCTGGACGCCTTGGTGGCCTCGACCGGAGAGAGCTGGATCGGCGCCTCTTCGGTTGACACTTCATCGGTAGACAGGGTCACAAAGGGAAGTTACATCAATTCCCTACAAAACCAATCAACTTTTAAGGTTTTGCCGACATTTCGCTCCGAAATGTACGGACTGCCGATCAATCGGCGAGGCCCTCCCCGACGTCAGCTGCGGATCAGTCGACCCGGCAGGGCGCCGGTGAACTCGTCGAATTCGCGGGTCACCTGGCCGGCGACGATGGTGGCCCGATAGCCCTCGGCCGCCTGCAGCAGGCGGCTTCCGCCGGCAGGAAGGTCATGTTCCATGCGGGGTTCGCGCAGCTGCAGGTTCTCGAGGTCGATGACGTTGACGTCGGCTCGTTTGCCGACGGCCAGCACGCCGCGGTCGGTCAGGTCGAACAGGGCGGCGGTGTCGGCCGTCATCTTCTTGATGACCGATTCGATGGGCAGCTTCGGTCCGCGCTCACGGTCTCGGACCCAGTGGGTGAGCATCCAGGTCGGGGTCGAGGCGTCGCAGATCAGGTTGCAGTGCGCTCCCCCGTCGGCCAGTCCGAGGATGGCGGCGGGGTGGGTGAGCATCTCGTAGAGAGCGTCGCCGTTGCCGTGGGCGTAGCCGAGGAACGGCATCATGATCATCGATTCGCCGTCACGGTCGAGGAGGCGGTCGTAGTACTCGTCGATCGGGGCCCGGCCCGCGGCTTCGGCCCGGCCGGCGATGGAGTCGGCGTGGGTGGGCTCGTAGTTGACCGGGTCGCCCAGCAGGTACATGCGGTCGAAGGCGTCGGCGGTGGCGGCTCGCCACGGTTCGGTGCGGCGGACTTCGGCCACCAGTTCGTCGGCTTCGGCGATGAGGCGGGCTCGAAGGTCGGGGTCGGCCATGGCTGCGGCCTTCTCGGCCGGCGACTTGCCGACGAGGGGCTGGAAGCTGGCGCACTCGAGGAAACGGTGGCGGGTCTGCAGGCCGAGCAGCACGCCGAAGGGGCGACCGGCCACCTGGGGGATGACCTGATGGCCGGCGTCCTGGGCGGCGGCCGAGCGTTCCATCAACTCCTTCCAGTCGTCGGGGGCCATGTTGTTCTGGAGCATGAGCCAGGTGACGGGGCGGTCGATCTCGTCGGCCAGGCGGCACATCCAGTCGACTTCCTTCTGGGGGGCGACCAGGTCTTCGCCGGCCACGCCGGCCGGTGCGACCTCGAACACGCCCTTGCCCGAACGGGCCAACGCCCGACCGATGGCGAACAGTTCTTCCTCGGCGGCGAAGGTGCCGGGCACGGGCTCGCCGTTCATGGCCCGGTGGCCGATGGTGCGGCTGGTCGAGAAGCCCATGGCGCCGGCTTCCATGGCCTCGGAGACCAGGGTGGCCATGCGGGCGATGTCGTCGGATGATGCCGGTTCGTTGTCGGCGCCGCGTTGGCCCATGACGTAGGTGCGGATGGGTCCGTGGGCGACCATGGCGGCGACGTCCATGACCCACTGGCCCTGGTCGAGGGCGTCGAGGTACTGGGGGAAGCTCTCCCAGTTCCAGGTCATGCCCTCGCTCAGTGCGGTGCCGGGGATGTCCTCGACGCCTTCCATGAGTTGGATGAGGAACTCGTGCTCGTCGGGTCGGACGGGGGCGAAGCCGACGCCGCAGTTGCCCATGACGATGGTGGTCACGCCGTGGGGGCTGGACGGTTCGAGCTGGGGGTCCCAGGTGGCCTGGCCGTCGTAGTGGGTGTGGATGTCGACGAAGCCGGGGGTGACGACCATGCCGGTGGCGTCGATCTCCTTGCGGCCCGGGCCGACGTCGGGACCGACGGCGGTGATGCGGTCGCCGTCGATGGCGATGCTGATGCCCTCGGCCGGCGGCGTCCCCGTTCCGTCGACCACCAGACCATTGCGAATGACGAGATCGTGCATGCGCCATCATGGCATGACGGCGACCCGCCGGCCCAACGTCACAACGGGTCGCTATGGTTGGAGGGCTGGCTTGCGCCAGTTGCTACTTGACAAGAGAAACGTGCATGCACGTTCTCTTCTCACCTCGGGGCTGACCGGTTTCGACGTCGAGACGAGGATTCGTTCGTGCGACCCGAGTTGCTCAGACTCGTTAATCGGGGCATAACAGAAGCGCCAACAAGGCTGACTTCGCTCTCGCCGCCTGATCTAATCAGGTAGCAAGAGGGAAATTGCGAACCGTGAGGTCACGCGGGGCCTGATCACTGCAGCCTGGCAACAGAAGCAGTGGTGGACTGCAGGAGAGACTGCTGACAGCAAGGCAAAGACCGCTGACATCGGGGAAAGACCCGGGAGTACGGGCCTCGTAAGAGACCCCTCGGACCCGGCTGGGTGGCTGCTCTAACGCCAACACCTCGGGAATGGTCGTATCAGGGGCGATGATTCCTCGGCGGACGGGGGTTCGATTCCCCCCAGCTCCACAATTCATACGCAGACGTTTCCCGGGATCCGCCATTGTGCGGATCCCGACTCGTTTACCAGGACTTATGTCCGCCCACTTCGAAGAGGTGTCGGATCGTTTCTGGAGCGTTACTCCCGCGGTTACTCCCTTTTGGGTCGGTTACTCCCGCGGTTACTCCCGCGGAGCTACCCTTCTGGTGCGGTCGACCACTCGGCTGCATCCACGAGAGGGGCAGCGGGGGCGTGCCGAGAAAACCACGCGGGAAGCGATCCAGCGACGACGACGGCAGCTTCTTCGTCGCCGCGAAGAACTCCAACGGCGACGGGTCGGTCTACTACGAACCTCCGTCCAAACGATCCGACGGGACGACGAGCAACGGCCGCTGGCGCGCCACCTACACCGGTTCCGACGGTCGCGTGAAACGGGTGACCGGATCGACCGCGTCCAAGCCGAACAACGCCGAGCGGCGAAACTGGCGGAACTGGCCGAAATCGCACCCAACCTCAGCCAGTTCAACCGAACCACCACCGTGGCCGAACTCATCGACTGGTGGCTCACTCGATCGCCCGCCATCAGGTCAAGGCCTCGACGTACGACAGCTACCGTCGATTCGGCGGCTACCTCAGCAAGCAGCTCGGATCGCACCCAGTGGTCGACATCCGACCCGAGACTCTGATCGACGTGGCAAGCCAACCAGCTCGACCGCCACGCCCCGCTCACCGTCCTGAACTCTCGCAAGGTCTGCCCGGCAAGCCTTCGGAGAAGCAGCCAAACTCGGCCTCATTGCGTCCAACCCGTTCGACCTGGTCCGAGCGCCACGGGCTCAGCGGGTCAACCCGGGGCGGGCCCTCACCCCTCGCGACGCCAAGGCTCTCATCCTGGCTGCGCAACGGTTCCGCCTCGGCACCACAGTCACCTTGTTGTTCTGCCAAGGATGGCGAGTCAGTGAAGTCCTCGGCCTGGCCTGGGAAGACCTCGACCTCGACGCCGGCACCGCCCACATCCAACGCGGCGCCACCTACAGCCCCTCCACCGGCACCGTCCTCGGCCCCACCAAGACGGCGGTGCTCAAGGCATCCACTTCCTCGCCCCGGTGTCGGTTGCCCACCTGCGCGCCCACCGCGGCCGCAGCCGAGACCGAGCGCGACGCGCGTGGGGGATCGAACGCCGACGCATTCATTCGACGGACAATCACTGTCGATGATTTTCACCACCGCCGCCGGATCACTCGTGAACCGGCAGTCGGTGGTCCACACGATCGAACGAGCAGCTCGAGCGATCGGGCTCGATCCCGAAGGGCTGGCCACTCACACCGGTCGCCGCACCGTGATCACTGCGCTCTACGCCAACGGAGGTCTCGACCTGGCCGACATCGCTCGCCATGTGGGACACGCCGACACCGCTACCACTGCCGAGTACGTCCGCAGCCTCGGTACCCGACCTCAGGACACTGCACGCCGCGCCGCCGAGCTCCTCGACCCGACACTCAGCGCCGACCAATCAGACGAGCCCTGAACAGGGGTCGCCTGCCGGGAGACTCCCGATCACCTTGCAGGTGGAAAATCTGGCTCGAACGCCGGGTTTCGGGCCGAGGGCAGACTCGCCCAATCCACACAAGGGATCGCGCTCCCCATGGTCTCGGTGGCCTTTACCAGGTGAAGGTGACGGTTGAAGGAGGCGGAGCGGTGAACGAGTTGATACAGCGGCCAGGCGGCTCCCGGACTTCGAGCGACACGAGGTTTGTAGTTGGACACGCCGAGTCACGATCGTGCTGGGATCCCAACCAGCTCGGCCTGCGCGGGTCGATCCTGGGCCGGAAGTGGACCCTCACGATCATCGCCAGCCTCCATGACGGCCCGGTCCGTCACGGTCAGCTCTGTCGCCGCCTGAAGCCAGTTGCCCGCAAAGTCCTACACCAGAGCCTCGACGGGCCCGTCGACGATGGCCTCGTCGAGAAGATCATTGACCTCGATGCCTGCGGCGATCAACGTCGGGATCGAATCAGCTTCAATCTGATCCGTCTGGCGGTAGGTTCGAGGGTATGACACGTGGTGTGGGGCGTCCGCCCCGTCCTCGAACGATCGAGCCCGAGCTTCTCGAAGCTGCTCACCGGGCTCTACTCCAACTCGGCAAAGACCTCGACGTCCCCAAGAGCCGCTACATCGACCCCGTCACCGGCCGGGCACGAACCCGCCCCAAGCCGCTGCCGCTCGCGGCGCTCGCCATCGCCGCCCAGGAAGCCTTCGAGGTGCTCGCCGCACGAGAGGTGATCCTCGCCCGCGAACACGACGGCCTGACCTGGGAAGCAGGTCGGCCACGCCTTCGACATCAGCCCTCAGTCGGCCCACCACCGCTTCACCACCAAAGGCTGACCGGCGTCATCCGATCTCGGGCCCTTCCACTGCGACTGTTGAGCCGGTGGGCGGTGCAGGGTCGAGGTCGTGGCGGATCGCTTGCTCGACGAGCCGTGCTCGCCACACTCGCCGATCTCCCTGACGTAGCGGCTCCGGGCCGGCGGCGATGGCGATGTTGGCGGGGAGGTAGTTGTGAGGATGTTCGGTGATGCGGGCGCGGCGCTGGCGTTCGGCCCGGGTGACCAGTTCGTACCGGTCGATCACGTCGGCGTGCTCGTCGATCCAACGTTCCCGCTCGGCCTGTTGCTGCTGGGCGGCGTGGAGTCGGCGCTCGGCCTTGGCGATCGCCCGATCGAAGGCCGTGCTGTTGGGGTTGGGGCGTTCGCTGTGAAGCTGACGGCGAGCGCGCAATCCATCGAGCTCCGCCGTCGCGCTCTCGATCACTCGCGACACGTCGGGAGGGAGATCTGCGAGCACGGCTTCGAGCCGGCGTCTGGCCCTGGCGAGTTGGCGAGGGTTCGGGTGGTGGCGAGTTGGTGCACGTTGGGGAGTCGGTTGGCGGTATCGGCGGCCATGGCGCCGGTTCGGCGGCGGGTGAGGGCGCTCGGCGATGTCGCCGAGGTCGAAGCGTTGCGGGTCGGGGCGTTGGTGGGTTTCGTCGTCGTGGTGGGTGATGGTGCCGTCGACGATGTAGAGCCGGTTGGCGTCACGGCCCCGGTGATGGCCACGTAGCCCTCTTCGAAACGCGACTGGTCGGTCGGGTGATAGCGGGCCGTGCCGTGCGTGGCGCCCTGCACCCCATAGCTCGTGCGGGCGTACCCGTGCTCCAGATCGCCCGCCGCCAGGTAGCGGTGCGGGACCCGGATGGTGCCCTCTCGTTCGAACGCCGACCGTCACCTCGCCGGTCTTGCGGATGCATGGCGATGACGGTCCCGGCGGACCGTTCTTCACGAACTCGCCGTGACCTCGTCTCGGTAGGCGCCGGTCGTTGCGGCGGGCGACGACCTGGTCACCGACCAGGAACTCCCGGCCGGCGACGACGAGCGGCTCGCCGGTGAGTTCACCGTTGGCCTTGAGCAGCATCCGGGCCCGGTCGTTGAACGCTCGTCGGGTCGAGTTCGGTCCGGCGATCATCGGGTCGGCTCGCCCGTCGAGATGGTCGGCGTACCAGTCGGCCACCATCGCATCGAAGGACTCCCCCGCCGTCTTCAGATCGCACCACGCTGCCCGGCGTTGTCCAGACGGGCCAGCGCGTCCGCGATGTGGCCCTCGCGGTATTCGCCGATGGCGAGCCGCTCGATCTGATCCGGTCTGACGGTTGTTCTCGACCAGTCGAATCAGACCCTCGCCCCGGTCTCGACACAGGCGTTGGAACACGCCGCCGACATCGACCGGGCCGTGCTGGTCGGGGTCACCGATCAACACGATCGCTCGCCCCGCGCGCTCGGGCGTGCGTGGCGAGGCGGTGCAGGTCCGGGTGGACAGCATCGACGCCTCATCCACCACAACCGTCGAGCCCGGCGCGAAACCGCCCCAACGGCCCGTCGAGGTCCAACAACAACTCTGGCGACCGTGGCCGCCGGCATCCGCTCGAGCGGGCGAATCCGGCCGCCCGTTCCAGCTCCGCCGCAGCGGTCGCCGACACTGCGCACCCGACGATCGGCACCCCGCAGCGACATGAGCCGCGACGACGGCCTCGGTGGCATAGGTCTTGCCCGCCCCGGGCCGCCCCGAGATCGGCACGACCCGCCCCGCCCCGCACACCGCACGCACCATCGCCTGCTGCTCGACCGACAACTCCGGCCGCTCCCCGAGCACCGCCTCGACCGCTCGCTCGAGCGCGGGGAAGTCGGGGGCGGTCGTGGCAGAGGCCCAGGCGAGGAGCTCGGTCTCGATGCCGGCCAGCTTCCGCGTCGTGTAGATCGTCTGCGTCGACCCCCGCTGCGGTGCAGTCGACGGTGCAGCGCCCTCCACTGCACCAGCGGCTGCACCGACGCGTGGTGCACCCCGATCGACCACGACCGCCTCGCCGGATGCCAGGAAACGATCCACCTGCGCTTCTTGATTTCCGAAGTTCACGGCCGTGCGGACGTCGTCGTCGGTCACGGGCTCGGTCATCGCGGTGCCCGACGAGTGCGAGATCGGCCACGAACGCGACGTGGTCACTGCCATTGTCGCCGCCGTTGCGGAGCCGCAACGGCACGATCTCACGGCTGGTCAGCAGATGGTCGATGCGGATCAATGGCGGGAAGGCCCGATCGTTCGGCCAACTGGCGGACAGTCCTTGCCCGAGGGCCTCATGCGCGGTCCGCGATGCCGTGCCGAGCAGGTCGAGGAACGGCCGATGCGAGGTCGTCGCGTTGAAGTCGCCGGCCAGCATCACCGGGGTGGTTCGTCCGCGGACGAGTCGGGCGAGCTGCCGGATGCCGGGCTGCCCAACCACCATGCTCGCCTCGGGGTGACCGGCCGGTTCGTGTGCACGCACACCACTTCGACCGGACCGATCGCGGTTTCTATCACCGCATGCGGCATTCGTAGCCCGCCGATCTCGGCCACGTCGGCGGCGACGAACGGCAGCTTGCTCGCGAGCAGCGCGCCGAACGGCGAGTCTTGGACGAACTCGATCTGGTACGGATACGCGTCGAGCACGCCGGACGCCCGAAAGACGTTCCGTACGTTCGCCGCGTACTCCTCGAGGAACACGATGTCGGCCCCGGCGTCGCGCACCTGATCCACCGCCGATTGTGGATGGGCGTTGAGGGCATAGAGGTTGGCGCTGAAGACCCGCAACTTCGGTGCGGCGAGTGCGGTCGGGCCGAGTGCCGCAGTGGTGTGCACCTCCGGATAGAGCCAGACGAGGTGGGTGAGCGTGAGGAACCCGCTCACGACGACGGTGGCGCGTTGCCGGGTGCGCCATGCGTAGCCGAGTGCCAGCCATGCGGGGAACAGCAGGTAGAGCGTCAGCGATTCCGGCGGCCACGAGCGGTGAGTTGTCGCGGCCGGTCAGTCGGGCGAGCACGAAGGCCAGCAACGAGAGCGAACCCACCCAGGCCGCGGCGGTCAGCGTGAAGAAGCATCCAGCGCTCGAGGGGCGGAACGGTCGTGTGCGTGGCGGCCGGCGGCGGCACGGTGGGACCGGCCGGCGACCGCGGTGGCGGGTGAGGGGTCGGCCGTGGTCATGCGGGCACGACGGTATCCGCACGGGCTAGGTCATCGCGATCCGCGTCGTCGCGATCGTGTCATCGCTATTGTGCCAGCGGTGGCCGTAGCCGCGCGTGTCGCCGGTGGCGGCGGAGCCGAGTCGGTCCAGCGGCTGCGTGTTCGTCGAGGGCGTCGGGGTGAACGTGACCGGCATGTGCTTGATGCCGCCGATGAAGTTCGAGCGCAGGTACTGCGGTCTCGCCGGCGAGCGCCATGTCGGGCAGGCGCGTCGGCGATCTCCGTGAACATCAGGCGCAGCTCCATGCGGGCCAGGTTGGCGCCGAGGCAGAAGTGCGGCCCGCCGCCGCCGAACGCGATGTGGTCGTTGGGCGACGCTCGATGTCGAAGCGGTACGGGTCGTCGAACACCGCCTCGTCGCGGTTGGCCGAGATGTGCCACATGACGACCTTGTCGCCCTGCCTTGATCTTGTCGCCGCCGAGCTCGTAGTCCCGCAGTCGCGGTGCGGCGGAAGTGCAGCACGGGCGTGGCCCACCGCAGGATCTCCTCGATCGCGCCGGCGCATGTGGCGGTCGGGGTCGGCCTTGAGCTTCTCGAACTGGTCGGGGTTGGTCGATGAAGCGCGTGCATGCCGTGGCGTGTCGCGTTGCGGGTGGTCTCGTTGCCCGGCGACCGCGAGCAGCAGGAAGAACATGTCGAACTCGGTCTCGCTGAGCTTGTCGCCGTCGATCTCGGCGTTGAGCAGCTTGGTGACGATGTCGTCGCGCGGGCTTGTCGCGGCGCTTCTCGGCAGCGCGTGCGAGTACATGTACAGCTCGGCGAACGCCTCGTCGACGTCCTCGCGGTCGCCGTCGAACTCGGGGTCGTCGCCCCGATCATGCGGTTGGTCCAGTCGAAGAGCTTGTGCCGGTCCTCGTGCGGCACGCCCATCATCTCGGCGATCGCCTGCAGCGGCAGCTCGGCGGCGATGTCGATCACGAAGTCGCACCGGCCCTTCTCGAACACCGTTGTCGACGATGATCCGGGTGCGGTTCTGCGAGGTGGTCCTCGAGCAGGCCGATCATGCGCGGCGTGAAGCCCTTGTTCACGAGCAGCCGGTAGCGGGTGTGCTTCGGCGGGTCCATGTCGAGCATGATCGAGTCGCGCTGCACTGCGCCCGCAGGTCGTCGGAGGTCGGGTGATGATCTGAGTGCCGCCGGCGTGGACGAGAAGACCTCGGTGTCGCGGTTGACCTCGAGCAGGTCGTCGTGGCGGGTGATGCCCAGAACCCGGGGCCGTCGGGCTCGTCGTGCCAGTGGATGCCGGGTCCTCGGTTCGCGCAGCACGGAACATCTCGTGGTGCTCGCCCGGGAACCGATCGGGTCGAGCAGGTCGATGTCCATCGTGATCGCCTATGGACATCCCCCTGGAGCGAACGCGTGTCCGTGGCTCACCGGCAGGGCTAGCGGAGTGCGTCGGCGCGCGCAGGCGGACAGCGCGGCACTGTCCGCCGCGTGCGGCAGCGACAGCAACAGGCGGTCCGCCATGCCTTCGTAACGATGACGGAGGTGGCGGCCACCTCCGTCGGGGTGCCGCATGCGCGAGGGTGTCGAGGATCTCGTCGTCGACGCGGCACCCATCTCGGCCCAGTGTCCTCTCCGTCAGCCGTTGAGCTCGGGCTGCAAGTCCCCCCAGCCGTGGGCTTCCAACGTGACCCGATACGCCGGCGTCGAGGCGTAGAACGCGAGGTTGAAGCGGCGCCGCTCACGGCGGCGTCTCGATCCCGTTCGTCTCGCGTAGAGCCCGACGATGGCGCCCACACCGAGGGAAGCCGCCGACCCGCCCGCTTCCCAGGCCGATCGCCCGGGCAGGGTCACCGTGCGAGGTACGGCTCGCTGTTGAACGGATGGATGAACACGCCGTCGGCGACCTCAGCCGCCATGGGCGTCATGCGCGGGCCGAGCGCACCCAGCCAGATCGGGGGCGGGCCCGTCGCCGAGGCGGTGCCGGGATGAAGACGGGCGTCATCAGGGTGAGCGGGTAGTGCTCGCCGCGGAAGTCGAGCCGTTGCCCGTCCTGGAAGCAGGCGAAGATCGCCTTGCTGCGCCGACGAGCTCGCGGATCTGGGCGACCGGCCTGTGCCACGTGCGCTGTAGCGCTTCTCGATGTGCGGGCGGATCTGGCTGCCGAGGCCGAGCGCGAACCGGCCGCCGGTGATCCGCTGCAGATCCAACGCCGGTAGGCGAGGTGCATCGGGCTGCGAGGGAACGCGATGGCCACGTTGGTGTAGATGTCGAGCGGCGCACCGCTCTGCGCGCGCCGAAGAGCGGGAAGAAAACGTCGCGGTTGGCCTCGAGGGTGAATGCGCCGGCGAAGCCCTGCCGCGGCGTATTCACGACCGGCTCGGCGATGTCGGCATAGTCGGCGTGCAGCACGATGTCGATCTTCATCCCGCGCATGAGGCTCATCGTGTCGACCATACCGCGCACTGCTATCAGTGTCGCGAGCGGTCCGGACGAAGGCGCCGGATGACTCATTGAGGCGCCGCGCCACCCGCCTTCTACCTTTGCCCATGGCGGTGCGGCGGTCGAGAGCAGCCTGCGGGTTGCTGCTCTCGTGCCCCTTGCTCGGTGTGGGTTGTGCGCAGGGTTCGGGTCAGCACTCGCCCCACCGAGCCGCCGTCTGTCGCGGTGCTCGGAGCGCGTCGAGCACGCGACCGTCCGCGCGGGCCGCACTGTCCGATGACGCGCGCGACCGCGGCGGTCTGCACGCCGGCCGAGGTCGCCCCGACGACCGACGGCCGACGCGCTCAGTCAGTTGCGACCGACCGGTCGCGACCGTCGCCCACGCCCCGGGTGAGCGGTCGAACCCGTCGCCGCGCACCGACCGACGCTCGCAGGCGCCACGCTGGCCACGATCAGCTATCCGTGGGCGGACCGGCTGCCGGGTGGGAGGTGGTGTTCCTCCCGCGGGCCCCGGACTGCGGGGTCTGACGCGTGCCCGACGAGAAGCGCATCGAGATCTACGTCCGCGACGACGACACCCCGGCCACGCTGGCCCGGGTGCTCGCCCACGAGCTCGGCCACGCGGTCGACGTGACGCCTGAACGACGCCCTCGACCGTGGCGCGCTGGCGCGCGGCCCGCGGCGCGGCGGTCGACGGTCCCGTGGTGGCCCGACGACTCGGCGACCGACTTCACGACCGTTGGCCGGCGACTTCGCCGAGGCGTTCGCGACGTGGCAGACCGGCGTCGTCGAGCCGTATCGACGGTCGCCGGCCCGCCCACCGACGAGCAGCTCGACGCTCCTCGCTGGCACTCGTGTCCTGAAGGCGCGCGATACTCGGTGGTGCACCCGGTGATCGTCGAGGGCGGACGGATCTGCTGCGCGAGCTCACCGATGCCGACGCGCCCGCCGTGCATGCGTGGACCGGCGATCCGCTCGCGGTGGCGCTCGTCCCGCTCGGCCCGCTCGACGATCGGGCACGGTCGCACTACGTGGCCCAGCTCGTCACCCAGGCCCGGCGGGTGCCCCGGCTGGGCTACACGTTCGCGATCGAGCGGCGGGCCGAGTCGCGCGGTGCTCGGCACCGTGAGCCTCGAGATCGACAGCTTCGAGCACCGCCGCGCCGAGGTCGGCTACATCCTGCGCCGCGACGCCTGGGCAGGGGCTATGCCACCGAGGCCGCGGCGCTCTGGCCGGGGACTTTCGCGTTCGACCATCTCGGCGTCCACCGGCTGTGGGCGGTGTGCGACCCGGACAACCCGGCGTCGCCGGAGTGCTCGCAAGATCGGCATGCGACTCGAGGGCGTGATGCGGGGCGACCTGCTCGTGCGGGGCGAGCGCCGCGATTCGTTGCTCCACGCCATGGTCGTCACCGACGCAGCGTCGACCGGCACCTATCTCTGATCGACGTCATCGCTCAGGTTCTCGTCAGGTTTGCCGATGAGAACAGTGTGGCCCAGCCGACGACGCACCGACGCCGAGCAACTCCTTCCGCGTCGCAGCACCGCCTCGATGCGCGCCCTCGAGCGTGTGTCGTCGTGCGGCACGCGTCGCCGTCCGCCACGGGGGCCCGGCACCTGCAAGCGGTGCCCGGCGACGTGGCCGAACCGGCAGTCGTCCGCGAGCTCGTCGATCGGGACGAGAACGTCCTGAGCCTCGCGCGGCGGCCCGCCGCCGGTCGGGCCACCCCGCCGGGTCAGGGATTCGCCGCCCCAGTTGTGACGTCCACGCCGAGCGACTTCACGCCTTCGATGATGGGCCGTGGGTCGTGGCGCTCGGGCGGCTTGTGGTAGTTCCACATGCGTTCGCCGACGGCGCCTGACACGAAGGTCTTGGCCTGCTGCAGCGTGAACACCACGCCGCGCCGGCACGCCTCGCGCTCGAACCGCTCGGCGTGGGCCGCGTCGATCACGAAGTTCATGGCGTCGCACTGGTTCATGAGGTCGTCGTTGAACCAGTCGTACGGTGAGCTGCACACGTGGATCTGGATGGCCTCGCACTGATCGACGATCTCGCCGTCGACCGTGGTGAACCACACCGGCTCGAGACAGCACATGCAGTACGACTCGAGGCGCACCCGCGCCCCGGAACGGCGGCATGTTGCCGAACACGACGGCTTCCATGGCACACCCGGCGTACGAGTGGAACACGTCGTCGACGTACGCCTTCACCTGGGTGGGGAAGCTGGCGAAGGGCTGGAACCGGAGAACCGGAGCATTGAGGGCGTCGGGCTCGAAGGTGCACGCGATGCCGACCGCGAGCTCCTTGTAGACCTCGATGGCCTCGCGGCGGCCGAGCCCGAGTGCCTCGTGCACGTCGCGCAGGTTCGGCCCGTGGCCGTGCTCGCACCAGTGCCGGTCGTTGAGATCGCGCGGCTTGGAGCGCGTCGTCGCTCCATTCGAACGGCGGGACGATGTGGGGCATGTGGGGTTTCTCCTGACCATGGCGGGCGGAACCGGTTCTAGTACGCTGCGGCGGTTCTGCTACTCGGATCCACAGGGGGATCATCAATCCGCGCTGCCATCCTGCGCAAGACCGGCGACACCGATCTCGACGTCGTCGACGACTTCAAGTTGCGGCCCATGGGGCCGGGCGAGGTCAAGGTCCGCATCACCCACTCCGGGGTCTGCCACTCCGACCTCTCGGCGATGAACGGCACGATCCCCCAGCCACCGCCGGCGGTGCTCGGCCACGAGGGCGCGGGCGTCGTCGAAGAGATCGGTCCAGGCGTCACAGCGTCGCGCCCGGCGATCACGTCATCATTGCTTGGTCGCCGCCGTGCGGAAAATGCAAGTACTGCGTCGATTTCAAACAGCCGAACCTCTGCCTCAACATGATGTTCGTCATGGGCGGCAACCCGCAGTTCCGCCATCGTGGTGAGACGATCGGCGCAATGGCCGGCGCCGGCACGTTCGCCGAGTACACCATCGTGCCGGAGCAGGCTGCGGTGAAGATCGAAAAGGACATTCCGCTCGAGGTAGCCGCGCTGATCGGTTGCGGTGTGATGACCGGCGCGGGTGCGGCGATCAACACGGCGAAAGTCCGGCCCGGTTCGTCGGTCGTGGTCTTCGGCGCCGGCGGCGTCGGCATCAGTGCGATTCAAGGGGCGCGTATCGCCGGTGCCGCCGAGATCCTCGCGGTCGACATCAACACCAACAAACTCGAAGAGGCGAAGTCGTTCGGCGCGACGCACGGATGCACACCTGAACAAGTCAACGATCTCAAGGTGCAGATCACCGGAGGCGACGGATTCGACTACGCGCTCGAGTGCATCGGTAAACCCGTCACTATGCGCGCTGCGTTCGACGCCACCCGCCGCGGTGGAACCACCTGCATCGTTGGCGTGGGCCGGATGGAAGAGATGGTCAGCTTTTCGGCGTTCGAATTGTTCTTCGCCGAGAAGACCTTGGTCGGTTCGTACTACGGCGGGACCGATGTGCGTGTGGACTTCCACCGGCTGCTCCGCTTGTACCGCAGCGGCAAGCTCGATCTCGATCGTATGATCTCTCGCAGAATCAAGATTCACGAGGTCAACGACGCCCTGCGCGAGATGGAAACCGGCAACGTCGTACGCCAAGTCATCGAGTTCTGAGCTGCGCTGAAAGACCGCTCCTTCTGAGAGCCCAATCGGACACCTCGGATGGCGGCTGACCCGCTAGAGTGCCGCGAGATCGGGTCCGGTCTCCGCCCGTCTCGATTTACCCAAGTGTCGATCTACACAAGTCTCAATCTTAACAAAGGAACTGCCGTGGGAATGCGAATCGTCGTTGACTACGACCTGTGCGAGTCCAACGCCATCTGCATGCAGGTCGCACCCGAGATTTTTGAGGTGCGCGACGACGACTTCCTCTACGTGCTCGACGAGACGCCGCCGGCGTCGGCTCGGGCTCGGGTAAACGAGGCCGTGCAGCGGTGCCCGAAGCAGGCCATCAAAGTCGTCGACGAGTGACCGCCGACGAGCTCGTCGAGGAAGTCGATTCCGGCGGGCACGTCATGCGGATAATCACCCGGTCGCAGATGCGGGCGAGCAATGCCCGGCACCGCTGTACCTACATCGTTGTGCGCAACAGCCGCGGTGGCGTGCTGGTGCATCAGCGCGCACCGTGGAAAGACATCTGGCCGAGCCGCTGGGATGTAGCTTTCGGTGGTGTGTGCGGTGTCGGCGAGCCTTACCCGGTCGCAGCAGCCGAGAGCTAGCCGAGGAAGCCGGCCTACATGCGCAGCTGGGCGATCTTGGCGTGTTGCGCTACGACAGCGAGTTCACACGAGTGGTCGGGCGGCTGTATGTCACGGTGCACGACGGGCCTTTTACGTTTCCCGACGGTGAGGTTGTCGATCACGCGTGGGTGAGCGTGGCAGAGCTGCCGGCTTGGGCCGATGCGCACGAAATCTGTGATGACAGTCGAGCCGTCGTCTTGCCGTCTTTGTACGCACCTCCGATGCCCTAAAGGGGCATCCGATACTTTGAAAGATAGGAATCCAATGCGTAAGTCGATCACGATCGTCGGTGCGTCGCTGGCGGGGATGCGGGCTGCCGAAACGTTGCGAAACGATGGTTTCAGCGGTGCGATTACGCTGCTGGGTGACGAGCGCGTCCGCACCATACGACCGGCCACCCCTGTCGAAGCAGCTGCTGTCTGGCCGCTGGGATGTCGACAAGACCGCGCTCGACACCGTCGAGCGGTTGGCAGAGCTCGATCTCGACCTGCAGCTCGGCGTGCGGGCGACCGGCCTCGATATCGCCGAAGGTGTGATCCATGCCGGCGGCACGAAGCAGCCGTTTGACGGTCTGCTCATCGCCACCGGGGCGACGCCCCGGCGCCTGCCCAACCAACCCGATCTCGACGGGATGTACGTGTTGCGCACGCTCGACGACGCGCTTGCACTTCGAGGCGAGTTCCAAAGGAATCCGAAGGTTGTAGTGGTCGGGGCCGGATTCATCGGCGCCGAGGTAGCGGCTACCTGCGCGAGAGCGCGGCCTCGATGTGACGATGATCGAAGCACTGCCTGTTCCGCTCGGCCGTGTGCTCGGCGATGACATGGGTGCACTCTGCGCCGCAGTTCACCGCGACCACGGAGTCGATCTGCGTTTGGGCGTCGGCGTCGACGGATTCGACGGGCATCGGCGAGTCGAGCGCGTACGACTCAGCGATGGAACTCACGTCGATGCCGACGTAGTGATCGTCGGGGTGGGGGTTGTCCCGAATACGGAATGGTTGGCGAACTCCGGACTCACGATCGACAACGGAGTCCTCTGCGACGCCACCTGTCTTGCCGCGCCGAATGTCGTAGCCGCGGGCGACGTGGCGCGGTGGCCGAATCACCGCTTCGGTGAGACGGCTCGCGTGTGAGCACTGGGACCACGCCATCGACATGGCCGCGCACGCGGCGCGGCGGCTCCTGCAGAGCGACAGCGAGGCGCAGCCGTTCACGCCGGTGCCGTACTTCTGGTCCGACCAGTACGACCGCAAGATCCAGCTTGCCGGCCGGCCCCGTCCCGATGACGACGTGCACATCGTGACCGGTTCGCTCGATGAGCGGCGCTTCGCCGCCATCTACGTGCGAGAAGGCCGGGTCGTTGCGGTGCTCGGTATGAACCGACCTCGCCACGTGGCGCAGTACCGCCAGCTCATCGTTGATGGTGCAACACTTGATGACGCTCTCGCCTTCGCCGCGGCGGCGGCTTCGTCGTGACCCGTCGTGTCCGGCACTGCGGCGCGACGTCGTGGTCGGAGCCGTCGTGCGACCGCGTTGCTGTCCGGATGCGGATCACCGAAGCGGCTCGACGCCGCGGCGCTGCACGGGTGCTCCCGGGCCAGATCCTCCCGGATCACCCCGAGGTGCTCACCGATGTCGTGTGCCCGGCCCCGATCGAGAAGCGCACCGGCATGATCACGACCTGCACCGCGAAGTTGGCCGACGCGCCGATGACATCGCGGTGACCCAGACCGACGACAACGGCGCGTGAGTGCGGTGCTCGACGGTGCCGTGCTCGACGTGACCAAGTCGGCGGCGACGCTGGCCGCCCGGTTCACGAAGGATCTCGGTGTGAGCACCACCATCGAGTGCGACGGGCCTGCGGTGCGGGTGCTCGTGGTCGGCGAGGTGCTCCGCTGCACGGCGAGAGACCCGAGCCTGCGCAGCCGCACGCTCTCGGTCACGGTGCTCGACGAGCAGGGAACGCTCGACGCCAATTGGCGTGAACCCGCGTCGGGGCGTCAGCCCGACCGGCCGACCTCCGCGGTCGGTGCGTCAGCCGACCGGCCCGCTCGCGTCGACGGAACGCCACGTGCACCCGCAACCGCTCGCGGTGTTGCGCGATCACGGTGCGACCCTGCGGCACCGGGTTCGCCTCGAGGAACGCATCGATCTCCGCCGCGAGCACCGGCTCGGCCAACGCGCTGATGCCTTCGAGCAGGCGGGCCAGCAGGTTCGAGGGCACGACGCGCCGAACGTCGGCCCAGTGCTCGGTGAGCGCGCACCATGCCATCGCACCCTGGTTCCGGTTGCGCAGCAGCGGAGCGCACGACGAAGCGCCGTGCGTCCTGGGTCCGGATGGTGCCGTCGAGGGTGAACTCGAGCGTGCGGCGGATCTCGTCGGCGCCGGGGAACGCGGCGAGCGCGAGCCGGTAGCGCTCGGTCTCCTGGGGAGACGGCGGTGCGCATCGCCGCGGCGTACTCGTCGAAGAGCGCGGCATCGCCGTGCGGGCGGTGATCTCGATGGCCGCGGCCGCGAGCGCCGGGTCGGCGCCGTCGGCGTGCGCAGCGCGTTCGCGGTCGCGATCGCGTCGGCGTCGTGGGCCACGAGTGCGTCCGCCTCGAGCAGCGCGGCCCGCAGTTCGGCGATGCGACCCGACTCTCCGGCCACCGGGGTCATGCCCAGCCGCGCCGTGCTCGGTGCGACAAATGCGTGCAGGCGCCGAGTCGAGCCCATGACGGCTGCCCCGGTTCGAGGGCGCGTGCGATGCCGTCGAGCGCGGTGATGAGCCGTTGCCAGACCGACAGATCGGTCTCGTCGCGGAAGCCCTCGGCGAAGTCGAGGAACTGCCTCGGCGCGGATCTCGCCGGCGAGCGTCATGGCCCATGTGTCGTCGACGAGCCCGTAGCGCTCGATCGGCATCGTCGGTGCCGGCACCGTGCGCGCGATCTGGGCGATCTGCGCATCGCGAGCCGCACCCGGTAGAAGCCCGACCCGGCGACGTTCGCCGACTCGATGGACGGCGTCGACGTCGAGGACGCCGTACCCTCGCCGAGGAGCACGCGGTGTTCGTCACCCCGGCCGCGCGGACGCGTACCGGCACCATCCATGGCGTGCGGTCCGGATCGGAGGTAGCCGAATCGTTGCTGGCGCAACTCGGTCGTGCCGTCGGCGCCCGGCTCGACGGTGACCAGCGGGTGGCCGCCCTGGAAGATCCAGCTGTCCATGATGCGGCGCACCGGCTCGCCGGTGGCCGCCTCGATCGCGTCCCACAGGTCGGTGGTCTCGGTGTTGCCGTAGGCGTGCTCGGTCGAGGTAGCGGCGGATGCCGTCGCGGAACGCGCTCGGCGCCGAGGTACTGCTCGAGCATGCGCACGACCGCGGCGCCCTTCTCGTAGGTGAGGATGTCGAACATCCCCTCGGCGTCGCTCGGGCGAGATGCACCGGGAACTCGATCGGCCGGGTGGTGCTCGAGCGCGTCGACGTCGAACGCCGCGGTCGCGCGACAGGCCGAAGTCGGTCCAGCGGTCCCACTCGGGCCGGAACGCGTCGGTGCGCCGCATCTCCATGAACGTGGCGAACGCCTCGTTCAGCCAGATGCCGTTCCACCACTTCATGGTGACGAGGTCGCCGAACCACATGTGGGCCAGCTCGTGGGCGATGACGTCGGCGACGCGCTGGAGCTCGGGCTGGGTCGCGCGCGTCGGGATCGACGAGCAGCAGCGATCTCGCGGAACGTGACGCAGCCGAGGTTCTCCATGGCGCCGAACGCGAAGTCGGGCACCGCGACGAGGTCGAGCTTGTCGCCGGGGTAGGGGATGCCGTAGTAGTCGGCGAAGTAGTCGCAGCGCGAACGCGCCGACCTCGAGCGCGAACGCGGTGAGGTGGCCCTTGCCGCGGGGGTAGACGACGCGCAGCGGCATGCCGTCGACGTCGACCGGCTCGGTGACCTCGAGCGGGCCGACGATGAACGCCACGAGGTAGGTCGACATCTTCATCGTGTCGGCGAAGCGCACGTCGCGCCGTGCCGTCGCGGGCGGATCGTCCGGCTCGACCTCGGCCGCGTTCGACAGCGCGGCGAGGTCGGCGGCGACGACGAGGGTGATGCCGAAGACGGCCTTGAACTCGGGCTCGTCCCAGCACGGGAACGCCCGGCGGGCGTCGGTGGCCTCGAACTGGGTGGTGGCGATGACCTGCTCGGCGCCGTCGGTCGTCGGTGAACGTGCTGCGGTAGAAGCCGTGCAGCTTGTCGTTGAGCTCGCCGGCGAACGCGAGGTGCAGCCGGGCCGGGCCGGCGCCCAGCGTGCCGCGGGCGCCTCGAGGTGCAGCCGTTCGATGTCGGCCTCGCACCGTGACCGCGAGCGGCGTGGTCGTCCGCCGCCGTGTTCGATCTGCGCGTCGGTGCACCGTGAGGTCGATCGTGTTGCACCACAGCTGCGAGGTGGGTTCGATCACGTCGAGGTCGATGGCGACGCGTTCCGGTGAACGAACCGCGGTCGAGGTCGGGCGCCAGCACGACGCGTAGTGGCGGGGCACCGCCGACGGAGGTAGGCGGTACGGATCGGGTTCGGCACGGAACAGCTCCTGGGGTCGGCGGAGACGCTACTGCCGCGTGCCTTTGACCGTTGGGCGCCGATTTGGTCCGCTCGTCATGTGCGTCGGTGTGCGCGTCCTTGCATCAATGTGATCGCGAAGTGCAACAGAAGTGCGCGATCTTTCCGAGAATTGACATCTGGCTGTCCACCCTCGGTGTGTCGTCGTGCTGAATAGGTCGGAGTAGTGTCGCTTCCCGCCCCGAGGAGCCAGTCGATGGGCCTGTTCAAGACCGAAGGACCCCGAATGGCCGAGGATCGCCGCGGAACGCGCGCGGCCGAACCGCCGACCTCGACGATGCCGCTCGACGTCGACGTGCTCGACGACGCACGTTCGCCGAGGCCATCGTGGCGCGGTCGCATGCTGACGCCGAGCACGACCTGTCGTCTGGTCTGACGCGTCCGATGCCCTCCCGGTCGTACTCCGATTCACCCGGTGTCGGTCAGGCCCCTTCACGGGCGCGGTTGCTAGCTTCCGCGTCATGGCGTACACCTGCTTCGAGGTCGAGGAAGCCGAGCACGTCGCCCACGTGCAGCTGTAGTCGTCCCGACGAGCTGAACACGATGATCCCGGCGTTCTGGCCCGAGCTGCCCGAGATCGTGCGCCGAGATCAGCGACCGCGGCCACGGCCCGGGCGATCGTGCTCTCTTCGACCGGCAAGCACTTCAGCGCCGGCATGGACCTCGCCGTGTTCACCGGCGGGGGCAGGCCGGCGCGGTGGCGCCGGTGCCGGGCGGCCGCACCGAGACCGGGCCGCGGTGCGCGCCAACCTGCGGCCAACGTCCTGCACCTCCAGGAGTCGTTCACCGCGCTCGAGCAGGCCCGCATGCCGGTGCTCGCCGCGGTCCAGGGCGGGTGCATCGGCGGCGCGGTCGACATGGTCTGCGCGGCCGACCTGCGGTACGCGACCGCCGATGCGTTCTTCTGCATCCAGGAGATCAACATCGGCATGACCGCCGACGTCGGCACGCTGCAGCGCCTGCCGAAGCTCATCCCCGAGGGCGTCGCCCGCGAGCTGCCTACACCGGTCGGCGCATGCCCGCGGCGCGGGCGACCGAGGTCGGGTTGGTCAACGAGGTGTTCGCCGACCACGCGTCGCTGCTCGACGGCGTGCTCGACTCGCCGCCGAGATCGCGGCGAAGTCGCCGCTCGCCATCTGGGGCTCGAAGGAGATGATCACCTACACCCGCGACCACTCGGTCGCCGACGGCCTCACTACATCGCCGACCTGGCAGACCGGCATGTTCCAGCCCACGGACATGATCGAGGAGTTCACGGCCAAGGCCGAAAGGCGGCCCGCCGACTTCGACGACCTGCTGCCGGTCCGGCGCGGGCTCGTTGGCCGAGGCGGTCGACTATTCTCGTCGGGCTCGATCTGGGGTGGACGGTGCGGATAGCGCAGGTCGCCGAGGCGGACGAGGGTCGAGCTGATCCAGCCGCCCACGGAGGCGAAGTGGTTGTCGAGGCTCGAGCCGTCGGCGAGCGCCTGCTCGTCGAGCTCGGCGGGGCCCTCGTAG
>CAVZHQ010000005.1:0-573135 GCA_963775125.1 uncultured Acidimicrobiales bacterium | reverse complement strand
ACTGAGGTGAGCCCTCGTAGTGGTCCAGTCGTTGTGCGACTCTTGTTGCCCGGTTTCCGGGCAGGAAGAATCAGCAACGACATGACATCGAACAAGCGCCGGCGGCATACGCCGGATCAGATCATCCGCAAGCTCGCCGAGGGCAACAAGCTCCTCGGGTCCGGCCAAGAACTCGACGAGGTGTGCCGGCACCTGGAGATCGCCGAGTCGACGTGGCATCGCTGGCTCGCCCAGTACGGCGGCATGAAGGCCAACGACGCCAAACGGCTCAAGGAACTCGAGGCGGAGAACGCCCGGCTGAAGCGGCTGGTCGCGAACGCCGAGCTGGACAACGACATGCTGCGGGAGATCGCGTCGGGAAACTTCTGACCCCGAACCGCAAGCGAGCAGCAGTCACGATGCTGCTCGCCCGGTTCGGGGTGTCCGAACGCCGAGCCTGCACGGTCGTCGGGTTGCACCGTTCCACGCATGCGCCTGGCGCCGCCGCCGATCACCGACGACGAGGCCGAGCTGCGTGCCTGGCTGCGCAAGTTCTCCACCGACCGGCCCCGATGGGGATGGCGACGGGCCGCCAAGATGGCCCGCCGGGCCGGCTGGAAGGTCAACAACAAGACGCATCCGGCGGCTGTGGCGTGACGAAGGCCTGCGGGTGCCGCAACGCCGCAAACGCAAGCGTCTCACCGGGATCGGTGTCGCGGTCGGTGCGATGTCACCGATCCGACCGAACGTGATCTGGGCGATGGACTTCCAGTTCGACACCACCGCCGATGGCCGCACCCTGAAGATGTTGAACGTGATCGACGAGTTCACCCGCGAAGCCCTCGCGATCGAGGTCGACCGCTCCATCGACGCCGACGGCGTCGTCGCCGTGCTGGACCGCCTCGCCGCCCAACGCGGCGCGCCGGTCTACGTGCGCTTCGACAACGGTCCCGAGTTCGTCGCCCACGCCGTCGCCGACTGGTGCCGATTCAACGGCACCGGCTCGCTGTTCATCGATCCCGGCTCGCCGTGGCAGAACGCCTGGATCGAGTCGTTCAACGGCCGACTCCGCGACGAGCTGCTCAACTCGTGGCGCTTCGACAGCCTCCTCGAAGCCCGCGTGATCATCGAAGACTGGCGCCTCGACTACAACGCCAACCGACCCCACACCGCCCACGGCGACCTCACCCCAACCGAGTTCGCCCTACAGTGGACCACGACCCACCAACCCCAAGCCGCATAGCGACTGGACCACCAAACGGGTCCCCCTCAGAACGCCTCACCGAGTCCGCTGAGCAGTGCCACGGGAACTGGGGCTTCTGGGGCTTCTCGGTCTTCGAGGTTCCCGATGGCGACTACCACCGCCTGGCCCGTCAGCGCCCGGCGTTCGTGGCTCCATCTCGAATGCTCATCGCCGACGGCCACGAACTCGTCGACGACGGCTTTCCCCTACTCCCGACTCTCGACGCTCCGCACTGGACCGTCGTGCTCGCCGCTCCGACAGCGCCGCTGTTCAAACTCGTGCGAGCACACTTCCGTGGACCGATCGACAACCCGGCCTACAGGCGCACAACGTAGCGAGATACGCTTTGCACATGACCGGTGACGCCTACGACCTGCGGTACGACGCCAACGCCGTCGGCGCGGACCTCGTTGTCGAGACCTGGATCAGCCATGGTCCGCGAGCGAGCGACCCGACGTTCGATCCGCAACCAGGCGACTGGCTCGTTGTCGGTGACGACGAGGAACCGCCGGTCCGGTCACGCGTGGTACGCCGAGACGGCAACCGCGCCGGGTGCAACTCGACCTCAACCAACTCTTCGCCGCAGTGTCGAGCGCAACAGCCGAAGAGTAAATCGGCGGCTGGCCAGGAGCCACTGCAAACATCGGCGCCCACTACCCGCGACATCCCGGCGTGGTTCGGTTGGGTTAGTCGGAGTCGTCGACGAGTGCGTACTTCTCGCGCGGCGACTGGCGGGACACGCCGAGCGCCGGTCCGATCAGGTTCCACGAGGCACCGGCGCTGCGTAGTTTGGCGACGGCGCGGGTGACTTCTTCTTCGGCCTTGCCGCGTTGATTACCGCGGCGAGGAGCTCCTTGTAAACGCGGGTGACTTCGGGTGAAGCGCGGTCGAGGGTTACGTCGTCGGACTCGACGAGATCGGCGAGTTCCTCAGCGTGTCGGATGATGTCGGTTGTCGAGCGTGGCATCGATGTCTCCCCTCTGGGGCAGTGCGAGTTATCTGTACTTCGGACGGGCCGCCATGGCGTGGTAGACGACCAGGTTGCCGGACTCTGAGACTTCGAAGCCGACCTCGATGACGAGTTCGCCTTCGTTGTCGGCGGGCCCGGTGATGATGGTGAGCGGGATGTTGCCCTGGCCTTCGAACACGTCGATGACGCTTGCCAGGGCGTGGCGGATCTGGTCTTCGGTGATTTCGTGGCGGTAGGCGGTCGGAAGGATGATCAGCTCCGTCGCCATGGCGACAGGATAACCTCCGCTGTCCTGCTAGGCAAGGAAACCTGTCTGATCAGGCGCGGTCGTCGAGCAGTCGATAATGATCGAGCCACCCAAGGCGCCGACTTCGCTCCTCAACTGCACCTACGCGAGCGGCGAAGTGCGCCATATTGCTCAGAGGCAACCGCACGCTTGCGAATCGATCCCGTCATCGTCATGGCCGACACGCATCGACCCGCCCCACCCAAGAACCTGAGCCAGAAAGTGATGGGCAACCCGATGGGCATGATGGGCAACTCGCGCCACCTCACCCACACCCCAAAACCGATGAAACGCCCTGCAAAGCAGGGCGTTCCATTGGAGCGGACGACGAGATTCGAACCCGCGACCCTCACCTTGGCAAGGTGATGCTCTACCAGCTGAGCTACGTCCGCATGGATCGACGAGTATAACCCTCAACGATCGATTGCCACCGGCCGGGCACGAACTCGGGCGGAAATCCCTTCACCCTCGACCGTTTACGGCTTCGGCTTCAGGTCGATGCGAAGCGTGAGGATGCCATCGTCGATGCTGGCCTCGGCGTCGCCGATGATGGCGTAGTCCATGTAGTCCTGTTCGGCCTGGCGGATGAAGAGCTGTCGCTCTTCCCCACCGACCGGTGGGAGCGGACGCTTGCGCACGGCGTGAGCCCGTTCCCGGAACCTCTCGACCATGGCATCGATATCGAGCGAGTCAGCCATGAGCGTCAGGGTAGACCGGCTGCTGGATTATGCGTCGAGTTGGTTTGGGTGCGGGGCAATGCCTGAGGACCCGTGAGCCGCAACCACTCGTCGGCTTCGGTCTCGGAGATCGCAGCAGCGAATGGGCCAGAACCGGCCGAGGGGCCGGCGACCGGCGAACCAGCATCGGGAACCAGGGCCTCGTGCGCATAGGACTGCTCCTGAACGCCGACGGGGTCAGCCACAGGACGCAGTCGGCGGCGCGGATCGGTGTGACGCCAGTACCAGACCGTGAGCAACGCCAGCAGCATCGCCACCGCCAGCAACCCCATGATGATGAGGCGAATGGTCCGCCCCGTGTTGTCAGCCGCCTGTTGGGCGAAGAGCAGCGGTACCGGGTTCAACGCACACCTTTCATCACGCCCTCCGAGGCTCCGATACTTACCCAAGCGACGCTAGCCGGTCATCGCTGGTGCTGGGCACACGAGTAGGTGGTTCTCCCCCCGACCACGCGCCGCAACAATGGCTCCCCGTCCAGCGGACAACGACCGCCCCGGACCCGAGCTGCATGCAACTGGCCGGTGTGCGAACCCCCATCGGCGAGGAAGTCGCTCAACACCTCCCGCAGTGTCGAATGCAACCGTTCGCTCTCGACCTCGGACAAGCTCCCTGCGGGCCGAGCCGGGTCGACACCGGCCCGCCACAGCGTCTCGTCACAGATCAGGTTCCCCACGCCCGACACCCGCCGCTGGTCGAGCAGACGAGCCTTGACTGCCACATCACCGACGAGAACACGCAATCGAAAGGTGTCGAGGTCGATGTCGAAGACGTCGTGGCCGAGCACGTCCTCCTCGGGGTCGAGAATCACCCCGCCGAGCCGGCGCGGGTCGTTGATGACGAGATAGCCGCCGTCGGAGAAGACCAGGCCGAAACGAATCCACTTCGGATCGTTCCGCTTCGTCGAGTATTCGAGGTAGGCGATTGCAGCGCTGCCGTCGACGACGAGCCGTCCGGTCATGCCGAAACGGAGGCCCAGCCGCTCGCCGCTGTCGAGGTCGAGGATCAGCAGCTTGCCGCGCCGGCGAGCGGCGACGATGGTCTGCCCGACGCAAGCGGCTGTGACCGCCTCGGCGGTGGTTCCCTCCTTGAGAAACCAGGCGTCTGGTGCGTCGACCGAAACGATCCTGCGCCCGACCGTTGCCTCGGCTGCTCGCCGATAGAACTCGATCTCGACGCCTTCGGGCATGTCAATCGTTCTTGAGCTGCTCGGCCAGGAAGGCGTCGAGCATGGGCCCGAGCTGTGCAAACTCCATCAGGAAGCCGTCGTGGCCGTGCACCGACGCCAGAGTCTCGAACGTCACCTCGGACCCGCCGGCCACGAGATGGGCTCGGAGTTCTTCCTGCTCGGGAGGCGTGTAGAGAATGTCGGAGTCGATCGACACCACGAGGCTGGGGCAACGAACCCGGGCGAGGGCAGCTGCGAGTCCGCCGCGCCCGCGGCCAACGTCGTGCAGATCCATGGCCTTGTTGAGGATCAGGTAGGTGTTGGCGTCGAATCGACGAGCGAGTTTCTCACCGTGATAGTCGAGGTAGCCCTCGATTTGAAACTGATCCCAAAATCCGAAGGCGTCGCGCCGGTTGACGACCGACCGACCGAAACGCTCCCGGTAGGACTGACTCGAGCGATAGTGGATCTGAGCAATCCGACGAGCGAGCATGAGCCCGTCGGTGGGACCCTCTCCGTCTGGCGCTTCGTAGTAATCGCCACCCTGCCACTTGGGGTCGTTGACGATCGACAACCGCCCGGCCTGACTCCACCCGATCTGCCACGGACTGGCGCACGCGGCGGTGGCGAGCGCAGCAATCGAGCGCACCCGATCAGGGAACATGACCGCCCACTCGAGCACCTGCATGCCGCCCATCGACCCACCGACCACCGACAGCCAGCGCCCGATGTGCAGCACGTCAGCCAACAGCGCCTGGGTTCGAACGATGTCCCGAATGGTCACGACGGGGAATCGGCCGCCGTAGGGGCGACCGTCGACCGGGTTGAGACTCGAGGGCCCGGTTGTGCCCTGACAACCCCCCAGCACGTTGGCGCAGACGATGAAGAACCGGTCGGTGTCGAGGGTCTTGCCGGGGCCGACGAGGTCGTTCCACCAGCCGTCGGTGGGTTGACCGGGCCCGCTCGAACCCGATGCATGAGCATCGCCGGTCAGCGCGTGACAGACGAGGATGGCGTTCGAGCCCGCAGCGTCGAGGGTGCCCCAGGTCTCGTACGCAAGGATGACCTCGGGCAACGAGCCACCCCCCTCGAGCGCAAACGGACGTCCCCCAGCGACGTCGATGAACGTCTTCGCCGCCGGCGGATCACCGACGCTCCACGCCCCGCTGGCAGGCAGGAGAAGCTTCGACGCCGGCCTCCGCAGGTCGGGGCTGCGTCGAGGTTGGTCGGGACCGGTCATTGGGACACAGCGTACCCACCGACTCCGATCCGAGCCATGAGTGCCAACGGCCACGCTTCGACCGCGCCGCTCTTCTTCCACCTTCCCGTTTCTACCGTGGGGCCGTCAGCCGGCTCGACCACCACTCGAACAAGCTCTCCGGTGCCCCATAGGCCTCGGTCATCAATCGGCCGATGGCGTGCAGCGTCTCGTGGGTCGCTGTCTCGTCGACCGTGAACGGGTCGATGGCGAGCGCCAGAGCGCCCGCCTCGTCCCATCGCGCCGATGCACCCCGGCGGGACCGGGATGGCAGCGGAAGGACCGCCAGGTCCCGCGCCGCCAGCTTCATGGCTCCGACAGACAACGCCGTCCCGAACCAGCGTCGATGCGCCCAAGCCACGACTGGGGGCGCCAGAAGCACCGCGGCCAGCCGTCCAAGCTCCGCAGGCGACGCGTTGATCGACAGCACCGGGGTGACGGGCAGGAGGTTTCCGGCCGTGTCGATGACGGGCTCGAACACTCTCGACTGGGTGGGGAGTACCAGCTTCGGCCGACACTGCTGCTCGACCCAACGGCCAAGGGGCCCCTCGAACGACGAGCGGTCGGCCACCGGACGGAGCCAGCGCTGCTTGGCCAAGGTGACCTCCTCCCGCCCCCACGCACAGACGAGGGGATCGAGCGATCCACTGGTCACGATTCGCAGGTCGCCGTCGCCGTCGCCGTCGACCGGTCGGCCTCACGGCAGGCTGCCGCGATCCCGTAGTACTCGTCCCGAAAGCCGGCAGTCGCTGTCGTCAACGACCCGAACGCAGGGAGGCGAGCACCGTCGATCTGCGGATCGGGAATGCCCAAGGCCTCGGCGGCCAAACCGGACCAGGGGCCGGGAGCGATCAGACAGGGATCCTCGGCGGGTGCACCGGTGGCGTCGCTCACCCGTACCGCGCCTCGCACCCCCGCCACCGAAAGCACCGGCGCCCAGACGTTCACCGACGCCCGGAACTGGTCGACGCTCGAGATCCACAGGGCCGACGGGGGTGCCACGTCGTCCAACCAGTCACGGAGACCGGCCGTGTCGCGCCCGGCCAACAACGACTGCGGGAGGACCAAACACACCCGTCCGCCAGGGCGACAGATGCGGACAGCGGCCAGTAGGTGAAGTGCAGCGAGATCGGCATAGGGACCCAGGAGGTCGGACGCGGCCCGTCGGGCGATGTGGGCGCTCTCGGGGAAGCTTCCGCCGCGTAGCGGCGATGCAAACGGCGGGTTGCCGATGACCACGGAAGGTCGAGGCCACGCGCGGGGCACGCCGTCCAACGCATCTGCCGTGACAAGCCGCACTCGCATCGCCGCAGACCCCGGCAGCCCGTGACCCTGACACCAGGCTCGAAGCGCGCGCCGGGCGGCGGAGATCGCTGAGGCATCGATGTCGATGCCGGCGACACGACCCAGAGCCAACTCTGGCGGGACGCCCGATGCCACCAGGTGATCGAGCACTCCGAGCAGGAATCCCCCGCCGCCACACGATGGATCGAGCACCAATTCCGGCTGCTCGCTCAGCCCGCGGAGGGTGAGTCGGACGAGCTGCTCGACGAGTCCCTGCGGCGTGTACCACGCCCCTCGGCGCTTCCGATCGCTTGGGCTCGCTTGCTGCTCGTGTTCGAGGACGACCGACCAGGGGTTCGGTGGCCCGGGACTGCTCGGCTCCGGGTCAGTCAGCCGAAGGGTCCCAGGCGAAGAGATCATGGAGCCGGGGATCGTTGGAGAACATCTCGACGATGGGCTCGTCGAGACCCAAACGCTTCTGCAGACGCTTGACGTCGAGTTCGTCGTTCCACAGCACCAGCGACACCGCCACCCCGGTGCCGCCAGCCCGAGCCGTTCGACCCGAACGGTGGAGGTAGGTCTTGTGGTCGTCGGGAACGTCGTAGTGCACGACGACGTCCACGTCGTCGACGTGGATACCGCGCCCGGCGACATCGGTGGCGATCAGGGCCTCGACCTTGCCTTCGCTGAAGTCGGCCAGTGCCTTCTCCCGTTGACGCTGGCGAAGATCGCCGTGAATCGGTTCGGCCTTGACGCCGAGATCCTGCAGGTCACGGGAGAGACGATCGCAATTGCGTTTGGTGTTGCAGAAGACCATGGTGCGGTTGGCGTGCTTGGCGATCGAGGCGACCACCTTGGCCATGTCCATCTGGTGCACGGCGATGAAGCGGTGCGCCATCTGCTCGACGCTGACCTCTTCCTCGATCACCTCGTGGCGTACGGGGTCGCGTTGGTAGCGGCGAACCAGGCCGTCGATGGCACCGTCGAGCGTGGCGGAGAACAGGAGGGTCTGGTGATCTCCTTCGATACGTCGGAGAATCCACTCGACCTGAGGGAGGAAGCCCATGTCGGCCATGCGGTCAGCTTCGTCCACGATGACGTGACTCACCTGCGACACCGAGACCTCGCCACGATCGAGCAGATCGATCATGCGGCCCGGCGTGGCGACGATGAGCTCGACCCCGTCCTTCACCTGCTTGATCTGGCGGTCCATGTCGGCGCCGCCGTAGATGGCGGCGAGCCGGACTCCCACGCTCTCGCCCAGCGGTTGCAGTTCTTCGAGGACCTGGGTGGCCAGCTCTCGGGTGGGCACGAGGATGAGGGCGTGGACCGTCCCCTTGGGCAGTTCGGCAATCCGTTGGACGGCGGGAATCCCGAAGGCCAGCGTCTTTCCCGAACCGGTCTTGGCCTTCCCACAGACATCGCGGCCCAGGAGGGCGTCGGCGATGGTGAGTTCTTGGACCGGGAAGGCGGTTTCGTAGCCGCGGGCCGAAAGGGAGGCCACCAGGGGGGCGGCGACGCCGAGTTCGGCGAACGTTCTAGGCATGATGTTTCCTAGGCATAGGGGCGTTCCTAGGCGGGTGCTTTGGTGCATTTCTAGGAGTACGCGTGATGCGATGAGGCTACCGGCTGCGGGGCACCGACAGCGCTGGGCCCTGTCGGAGACTCCACTGGCTCCACGCCTGCGACCTTGCGTCGCTTGACCCGATGCGGACCTTGGGTCTTGCCCGCAAGCCGGCGCAGGTCTGCGGGGGCGACGCCGGCCGCCAATCGCCAGGGAGCCGTCGAACCGTCCAGGCTGAGGAACGATCCGAGTAGCGGACCAATCGCAGCGAACGACTCCTGCTCGCATCGCAGCACCGCAGCCACCACCGCCGGCGACGCCGCCGTCGGATGCAAACCCTGCCCGGAGAACGCGTCGAGCACCCTGGCGTGTGCACCGATGAGACGGACAACCTCTCGCCGCGGTTGGAGGTTCACCACCAGGAGCCGGTTCGGAACCAGGAGCAAGTCGGTGGTGACCAGGTAGCGCCCATCGGTCAAGGCCGACAACACCAGCGTTGCGCCACCGCCGGCGGCGCGGGACAGGAACGTCACCCGGTCAGCCGAACCGAAGACCTCGTACACAGGCCGTTGGTCGAGGTCCTCGATCCGAGGGTTCGACAGCGCCGTGATCGGGGCGAACTCGTGATCAGCGAGCAGTCGTTGAAGGTCGCCATCGCAGCTGCTCACGAGTGGTTCTGCCGCGAACGTCAGGGGTCGCTCGGTGTAGGACCGGAGGTACCGATGGTTCAGCGGACCGGAGACCAGGCGGCTGCCGATCGACAGGAGCACCGCTGCCTGCCCGACGAGGATGGCCCAGGGCCCTCCGACCAACCACGTCGCTCCCAGCGCGCGGGAGGCCGCAAGGGCAATCAGCGCCACCAGCACCAGCTGCGCGCCGACCTTGCGGCCGAGGTGCATGAGCACCGCGCGTCGGAGCCAGGCGGCATGGGAATCCATGGGTCCCTCATCGGCAGATCGGTCCCCGGAATGAACCGACGGGCCCTCGACCGAGATACCGGCCGAGTCCGGCTAGTCTGCTCGCCGTGTCCAGCCGATCCACGACGCCCGGCCCGACTCGTTGAGCGCCGTCCTGTTCGCCCTTCTCTCGGGGCTTTCGTGGGGAGCGTCCGACTTCTCGGGCGCGCTGGCGACCAAGGAGGACAACGCCATCCTGGTGACCATCGGTGTTCAGCTCGTCAGCCTGCTGAGCCTGATCACCATCATCCTGACCTTCGGCACCGGCACGTTCACCCTGGGGGACATGGCGTGGGGCGCGCTCGGAGGGGTCAGCGGTTCGATCGGTTTGGTCACCTTCTATCGGGCGCTCGCCCGCGGCCCGATGTCGGTTGCCGCGTCGATTACGGCGTTGGTCAGCTCGCTGCTTCCGGTGCTGGCCGGTGTTGCATTGGGCGAGGTACCGGCCCCGCTGCAGATGGGCGGTGCCGCGCTGGCCATTCCCGCAACGCTGCTGGTGTCGGTGGGGGGCATGTCCATGGGATCGATCTTCGCCAGTCCGCGGGATCGGGTCGTTGCAATGTCCGGCGCCGGACAGACCCGGGCGTTGGCCCTCGTGGCCGGCTTCGGCTTCGGCATCTTCTTCATCGCCCTGTCACGAACATCGGAAGACGGCGGCCTCTACCCGCTCCTGGGAGCCCGCGCTGCGTCGATCCCGCTGCTCGCCCTCGCACTCACCGCCACGAAGGCGTGGGCGAAACCAAGGCGAGCCGGCCTGCCCCACGTCGCTACCGCAGGCGTCCTCGACTGCGGCGCCAACAGCTTCTACCTGCTTGCTCTGGACACGGGTGCCTTCACCTGGGTCGCCGCCATCAGTTCGCTCTACCCCGTGAGCACCGTCCTGCTCGCTCGCCTGGTGCTCGGCGAACGAATCAGGCCACCCCAGATGGCTGGACTCGGACTGGCGGGCCTCGCCCTGTTCCTGGTGTCGGCCGGAGCCTGACCCCCGAGTCGAGCCCCACCACCGAAATGTGCAGCGTTAGCCACGCGTGACGTGGCTAACGCTGCACAGAACGGGGTGGGGGCGTGCGGAACGGGGTTGGGGCGGTTTCAGGTGCGTGAGACGGCTGCCGACGAGTCCGGGTTCGGGACCGGCGTGCGGTCTCCATGAGTCCGGCCTCGACGAGTTCGGCCTCGACCGATGCAGTGTCGACCGAATGGGCCTCGACAGCGGACTTGTGCCGTTCGGCCATGCCCGTCGGGGTCGCCCGGTCCCGGCGCGAACGCTCGGTGGTGCGGCTTCCCGAGGTGGCGACGAATCGCGCCCGGCCTTCGGCGAAGTTGGCAACGAGCAGCTTCTCGGCCGCAATGCCCGACATCCAGTCGAGGACGGCGAACCGCGAATCGGAGATGGCGCGCCCAAGGGCAGCGGCTTCCACCAGACGGCCCGGCGAGTAGTCCTGGTACTCCGTGCTCATGCGACCGTCGAAGATCCGGTAGGTATCCCCGTCGAGGATGGCCACGGCGTACGCGGCCAGTTCCCCATCGAGGCGAAGCGTTGCGATCTCGACCTCCCAGTCCTCGTTACCGCCCTCCACGACACGGCGCCAGAACTCTCGCTCGTTCGGACGGTCCAGATCGCTGTTCCGACGATTGTGACGGTCACGGGAGATGTGTACCGCCTCGACTTCGTCAATGAGTTCGGCGCTGATTGCCCGGCCGCGATCGAAACCGATGGTGAGCTCGAGGCCATCGGCCGCAATCTTGTTCCGAGCCCGTCGGAGCTGCTTGCGCATGCTCTTGCTGAGGACATCATCGACGTTGTGTGCCGTGGCGAAGACGACGCGCGGCACGCGCAGCTCGGGCAGAAGTTGCCCGTTGTCAAGGACCTCGCCGAGGTACATCAGCGTCGGGTCGGTGTCCGGAAGTTGCTCGAGCTCGACCGCCCACGTGGATGAGAGCTCGTTCAGCGCGCGGGCGATTCCCTCGGCCAGCTCGCGTGACGACTCGGCGTCGCGGGCCGGGAGCGAACAGTACAACGAGCTGCTGTGGCCCATGGCCACGACGGTCGAACCTTCGGCCTTGGTGTTGTACGCAAGGAGCGCGCAGGCCATGAGCTGCTGGGTGTCGGCGGCACGCACCTCCACCATGAACGGGTTCCACTGGGTGAACGCATCGGCCCAGTGCTGCAGCCATGGCCACGAGGCCATGATGGGCAGATCGAGGTCCTCGCGCAGCTGCTCGATTTCGCTGGCGAAGGGCCGAATCTCGACAAGCCCCTGGCGAACCGCCACATCGAACGCCCGGCCCTTGATGGCCTCGGCCGACTGGCGCCACGATTCGAGCGGCTCTGCGTTCTCCTCGTGGTGCTCGCGGAACAGGGTGATCAGCGCAGCGCCGGTGAGCGGGCGACAGTAGTAGAAGCCTTGACCCCGGTCGCAGCCGAGCTTGCGAAGCTGTCCGGCCTGATCGGCGTATTCGATGCCCTCGGCGACGGTATAGGCGCCGAGGGCTCGGGCCAGGTTGACCACCGCGTCGACCAACGCCGACGAGGTGGACGAGCGGTGCAGTTCGTTGATGAACGAACGGTCGATTTTGATGGAGTCGACGGGGAATGACTTGAGATAGCTGAGTGACGAGTAGCCGGTGCCGAAGTCGTCGATCGCCAGCTTCACACCGATGGTCTTCACCAGTTCGAGAACGCCGGCGCTTCGCTCGGAATCGCGAGCGAGCATGGATTCGGTGATCTCGAGAACGAGTGCTCTCGCCGGCAGACCGGTCTCTCGGAGAATGTTCGTCAGTTCGGCAACGAAGTCGTTGTCCTGCAGCTGACGCATCGACAGGTTCACCGTGACGCCGATGTCTTCGCAGCCGGTGATCCGGCGCCAGACGTTGGCTTGGCGGCACGCCTCGGCCAGCACCCAGCCACCGATGGGAACGATGAGACCGCTCTCCTCGGCCAACGGAATGAAGCGTTCGGGCGAAATCTGGCCACGCTCGGGGTGGCGCCAACGAATGAGCGCCTCGACGAGCACGACCTTGCCGGTCGTGAGATCGAAGATGGGCTGGTAGTTGAGCGAGAACTCGTTCTCGTCCAGGGCTCGCTGCAGGTCGGCCTTCAGGTCGAGGCGTTCAACGGCCTCTTCGTGCATGGTCGGCTCGAAGAACTCGTAGCAGCCCTTGCCCCGGGCCTTCGACAGGTACATGGCGACGTCGGCGTCGCGCATGAGGGACGCAACGTCGGTCGACCCCGCCACCTCCATCGCAATGCCGATGCTGGCCGAAGCCCGCACGCTGCGAGATCCGAGGTCGATGGGGTCCGCCAGCGCCTCCAACGTGCGCCTGGCGACGTTGATCGCGTCCCAACGGTCACGGGCCGAGGCCAGGAGTACCGCGAATTCGTCGCCGCCGAATCGGGCCACGGTGTCACCGCCGCGCACCACCCCGCGGAGCCGGTCGGCGATCACCTCGAGCATCCGGTCGCCGGCCTGATGACCCAGGCTGTCGTTGACGGTCTTGAAGTCGTCGAGATCGATGAAGAGAACGGCGACCTGGTGATCGCCGGGCCGCTGCAGGGCTTGCCCGGTTCGTTCGGTGAAGAGCGTTCGGTTCGCGAGGCTCGTCAGCGCGTCGTGCTCGGCGTCGTGGCGCAATCGCTCCTTACCGACCTCGACCGCTTTCATCAGACCGAATACCCGAACCAACACCAGCAGCGAGAGGATTGCCGAACACGTAATGGTGATCGCTCGGTCGTTCTCTTTTCCGAAGAACAAGTCGACCAACGGGATACTGAGCATGGCGACGAACATGATGACGAGCTGTGTCGCGGTGAGCTTGCCCTGCTCTTCGTGAACCGGAGCTCGCCTGCCCGAAGCGGGATGCAACGCCGCCGCAGCGAACGCCACGTAGAACGTGAGCCAGAAGGCGTCGGGGTACATGCCGGTCTCGAACGAGCCGGTCGCGTTGAGCACGCCGTAGGTGGTATCGGCAATGGCCAAGCCGCCGATGGCCGCAGTGATGAAGGCGAAGGGCGGGTGCTTGAGGTGGACGGTCACGACCAGTCGTGCGGCCACGGCGAGGAGCGCAACGTCCATGACCGGGTAGCCCAATTGGACCACCAGCGCCCCCAACGTATGGTCGTCGGTCTCGAAGATGCTGTCGACGAAAAGCACCCACATCATGGCCAACATGGCGGTACCGACGGCCGCGGCGTCGATGAAGCTGGCCCGATCGCGGCCGGGAGCGACATGGCGGACCTTCTTCGTGAGGCCCACGATCATCAGGGGGTACATACCAAGGTAGAACGGGTCCGCAGCACTGGGGAAGGGAAGGGCGTCGCCCAGACGTTTCTCCAACGTGTAGTAGATGATGTCGGCGACCAGGAACGACGCAAGTCCGGCGGCGAACCAGTACCACGGTTCGGGAACCTTGGGCTTGTTGATACGCACGCCAACCAGCAGAAGAACAAGCGAGATCAGACCGATGCCGTTGTAGAGGAGCAGGTGTGACGTGTACGTGTAGTCGACGACGAAATAGATCGCCGCAAGGCCAGCCGCCACGCCAAGCCAAATTTTCCACACCGAATTCATGGAGGAACTATCGGAGCGAACAGCCAGCCCTTGAGTCGTAAGGCAGAAGTGCTCGGTCCGACCCGGCCGAAACAGATCGTTCGGATCAGACCGCAAGGTTCAGCGGTTGTCTTCTTACAGGTTGTACGACTCGACCAGCGCCGGAACCAAAGCCAAATCGGCCACGGCTATTGGTTCGTCGAAGCCGGCAATCTGGATTGGTCCAACCAACGCATTGGTACGAGACAGACCGTGGAACAAGTCGGCGGGGGCAAGAATCTGACCTGGCTTCGCCAACGCGGCCAGCCGGGCGGCCAGGTTCACGACGTTGCCGATGTGGTCGTCGCCCTCGAAGAGAATGACGTCACCCGAGGCCACCCCGGCGTGAATCGCCAGCTCCGAGCCCTCGGCGGCCAGCCTCCGTTTGACCCGAAGGATGGCGCTGACCAGCGTCGCCGGTTCGAGGCCAACCAGCATCGCCCCGTCGCCCAACCACTTGGCCACCCGCACACCCGTTGCCGAACCGACCGAACGAAGGACCGCCCGAAAGAGCGAAAGCTGTTCGACCGCACGATCGTCCCCGTGGGTTGCGCTGAAGGTGGTGAAACCCGAAAGGTCGACGAAACCGAACGACCGGCGGACTCTATGACTCCGCAGTGGTCGGTCGAAGTGCAGATCCAGAGCCATCGTCGGGCACCCTACTGGTCACGGGTATCGTGAGCGAGATCGCCACCTCGCTCGCACAACAGGTCGCCGGATGGCCCGCCGAGCACGTCGTCGTCGGCGCATCGAACCTGGCCGGTGACCGCTGGGTGTACTCGAGGCCCGGAACCGATGGGGCCCATGTCTTTCCCCTCGCATCGGTCACCAAGGCGCTGTTCTCGCTGGCCGTTCTCATTGCGGTCGAGGAAGGCAGCCTCTCCTTGGATCAACCCGCCGGCCCTCCTGGATCAACCATCAGACACCTCCTCTCCCACGCTTCGGGGTTGGGGCCCGAGGTGACCGAGGCCGGCGAACTCCGGGTCGTCGCCGAACCAGGTCGGCGACGCATCTACTCCAACGCCGGCTTCGTCGTCCTGGGCCAGGTGTTGACCGAACACACCGGCATCGACCACCGCCAGTACTTCCACGAGGCGGTGGTCGAACCCCTCGGACTGTCGCGAACCGTCTTGCACGGCTCGCCCGCCAGCGAAGCGACGTCGACCGTTCCCGATCTCCTGCTCGTGGTGGCCGAACTCCTCAACCCGACGTTGATCGACCGAGCAACCCTGTTCGAAGCGACCTCGGCGCAGTTTCCGAATCTGGCCGGCGTACTGCCCGGCTTCGGGCGTCAGGAGCCAAACCCTTGGGGCCTGGGGTTCGAGCTTCGCGGCCACAAGCACCCGCACTGGACAGGTGCCGACAACAGCCCCGAGACCTTCGGTCATTTCGGCCGAAGCGGAACCATGTTCTGGGTCGATCCGGCCGCCGGAACGGGATGCGTCGCGCTGTCCGATTCCGACTTCGGGCCATGGGCTGCGGATGCGTGGCCGACCTTCAGCGACAGCGTGCTGCGAGGCTCATGAGCCGAACGGCTCATGAAGATCGCCTCTGGCGCGCCGAAGTTCTAAGGAGGAAGACGAGCAGGCTTTCTCGGCCGGCTCACCCCCCACTACATGCAACCGACCACCTCAGACGCATTCGCCCTGGCCCGGGCTCGGCAAGCGCTTCGCAAAGCCGGCCTGCCCGATGACCCGTCTTTGGTGCGCGCCAGCAGCACCCGCAACGAGGTCTTCGTTGGCGAGGCGTTCGTCGTCCGAGTCAACCGGCAGCCGAATCAGCGTTTGCGACGCGAGGCGCATCTCTGCCGGTTCCTCCCCCAGGAGCCATGGGCCCCGACGGTCGTCGCTTACGGTGGCGAATTGGGCGCCGACTTCCTGATCGTCAAACGGGTGCACGGGGCACCCCTTGCCCGTGCGTGGCCGATGATGTCCCAACCGCAACGACGGTCGGCGATCAGCCAGCTCTGCCTCGCCATCACCAAACTTCACCACACCCCGACCCCGGTTCAGGTGCCACGAGTCGACAATCAGCCGTACCTGATCGACCCGCGTTGCGTGACGCCGCTGGTGCCCATGCTCCTGGCCTTGGACGACCTTCGCCACAAGGGCGTGGATCCCAGCATCATCGATGCCGCCGAGGACTTGGCGAACGCGATCGGCGACGCCGTCGCCGACTACGACCAACGCCAGCTCATTCACGGCGACCTCACGTTCGAGAACGTCCTCTGGGATGGCGTTCAGCTGTCGGGCGTCTTGGACTTCGAGTGGTGCCGGGGAGCGCCCGTCGACCTCGAACTGGACGTGCTGCTCCGCATGTCGGCCTACCCCCACGCGCACGTGGCTGCGGACCTCGAAGCCATCACCCGGGCCGTTGACTACGAGCAGATCCCGGAGTGGTTGGCCGAATTCCAGCCGGCGATGTTCCGACACCCTCGCTTGTACGACCGTCTGCGGCTCTACGCCATGGCCTTCGACGTGAAGGACCTTTTGAACAACCCTGCGCTCCGAATCGACTCCACCCTCGGTCCCCTTCACCCACTGGTTCGCCTGCAGGATCTGCTGACTGATGGCGGTTATCTGCGACGAATGCTGGACCGCATCGGCGTGCCCGTCTGAGGTCGGGTTCGTCCCGTTTGGGAGTGCACGCCAGCGAGCGCGCGTTACCGCGCAGTAGGATCGGCGCCCGTGAGTGGTCAACCGACAACAGAGAAGTCAGAGCCCGTGATGACACCGGCATGGGTGGTCAATCCCGTCGGCCCGCTTCGAGGCGACGTCGCCGTGCGCGGCTCCAAGAACGCGGTCACCAAGCATCTGGTTGCTGGACTGTTGGGGCTGACCCCGTCGACCATCAGCAACTGCCCCGACATCGGCGATGTCGACATCACCGCCAACATGTTGCGCGCCCTGGGCTGCGAGGTCGAACTCCGCAACGGCGTCGCCACCGTCGACAGCTCGTCGCTCAGTAGCAGCAGGGTGCCGGTTCGCTTCAGCGGCATGAACCGCATCCCCATCCTCATGGTCGGGCCGTTGTTGCATCGGGTGGGCGAGGCGTTCGTGCCGTTGGTCGGCGGCGACGACATCGGTTCCCGCCCCATCGACTTCCACGTCGATGCGCTCACCAGGATGGGAGCCGAGATCACCCTGACCGAAGAGGGCATGGAAGCCAAGGCCACCCGCCTTCGGGGCGCCCACATCGAACTTCCCTACCCATCGGTGGGCGCCACCGAGACGGTGCTGCTCACCGCCTGCCTCGCCGAAGGCCGGACGGTCTTGGACAACGCAGCCACCGAACCCGAGGTGATCGAACTGGCGTTGTTCCTGCAACGCATGGGGGCCCGCATCGAGCTGCGGCCCGATCGTCGCATCATCATCGAAGGCGTCGCCGAGCTGAGTGGAGCGGCCCATCACCTCAAGGGCGACCGCATCGAGGCCTTCTCGTACTTGGTCGCCGGACTCATCACCGGTGGTGAGGTTCGGGTGCATGGGTGCAGCCAGGAACGCCTGGTCACCGCCATCTCGACGCTCAGCGGTATGGGTGCCCGTTTCGAGATCACCGACTCGTCAGTGAGCGCGTGGGCCGAGAACCTGACCCCAGCAGCGGTCGAGACCGACACCCATCCGGGTTTCATGACCGACTGGCAGTCACCGATGGTCGCGCTGTTCACCCAATGCGACGGTCTGTCGGTGATGTACGAAACGGTGTACGAGAACCGCTTCACCTATGTGCCGGCACTGAAGAAGATGGGCGCCCAGATCGAGCTCTACAACAACCCGCTCGGCAGTATCCAAAGTCGATTCGTCGGCAGCGCAACGCCTTGTTCGGCCATCGTTCGTGGTGGCCAACCGCTGCACGGCACCGAGGTCGAGGTGCCCGACATCCGCGGCGGGTTTGCCTATGTCCTGGCGGCGGCGGCCGCCGAGGGGGCCACCACCATCACTGGCACCCATCACCTCGATCGGGGCTACAACCAACCCATCGAGAACTTCGCCTCACTCGGTCTCGACATCAAGCGCATCGAGGTCCCGGTCGCCGGCGCGGCGCTCGCGCCCTAGGAGTACGAACCACGCCAGCCCGAGGACGACAGCTGCTCCGCTGACCCAGTGATTCACCCGGATGCCGGCGAGTTCGGTCGCGGCGTCCGTGCGCATGGCCTCGACCAGGAACCGGCCCACCCCGTAGCCGACGATCCAGATGGGCAGCATCTGACCGGGCTTGAGCCACCGGCGTTTGTCCGCGTAGATCAACGATCCGGCAATCGCCAGGTTCCAGAGCCCTTCGTAGAGGAAGGTCGGATGGACCGGCTGGTCGAGACCGTCGACCTCGAGCCCCCACGGCAAGTCGGTCGGGCGTCCGTAGATCTCCTGATTGAACCAGTTGCCGATGCGACCGATGGCCTGGGCCACCGGGATGCCCGGGATCACCGCGTCGATGAGCGATGTCACGTTCCAGCCCTGACGGCGGGCATACCAGATCCCGACGGCGACACCGGCCAACAGACCGCCGGGGATCCCGAGCCCGCCCTTCCAGATGTAGAGCGCCTCGATCCATCGACCTCGGTAGGCCGTCCAGTCGGTGAGCACGTGATAGGCGCGGGCGCCGATGAGGCCGGCGGGTACGGCCCGCGTGGCAATCTCGGCGATGTCGTCGGGGTTGCCGCCCTTCGACGCCCATCGGCGCCGCCCGATCTCGACCGCGGCGACGACGCCCAAGGCGATCATCAGCCCATAGAGGCGGAAGGTCAGAGGGCCGATTTCCAGCCGATCGGTCGGCGGTGCGGGCAGCGTGGCGATGAGGCCGGCTGGTAGGCGGGTGAGAACAGACACGTGGTTACCAACCCGCGTGAGCGGGCGATCCTTCCGTCAGCCGAGCTGTTGCGGGGTGAGGGCGAAGAGGTCGTCGGCGCCTGCGGTCACCGCTCCGAGGAGCCCGGCCGCCGTGGGGAGGATCTGCTCGCCGAAGTACTTCGCCGAGATCACCTTCGCTCGATAGAAGTCGGTGTCGGCGCCTGCATCTGAGCCGCTGTCCGCCGCGGCCAGTGCCGCCTTGCCGAGGAGACCACCGCACACCACGGTGCCGAGCAGGCGCAGGTACGGCGCCGAGGCGGCCAGCACCTGGTTCGGTTCCGATGCGTGGCTTGCGAGCCACCCTGTGGCTTCACGCGCTGCACCAAGGCCCGCCAGTAGGTTGGCGCCGAACAAACCGAGGTCCGGGTTCTTCGCCAAACCGGCCGCGGTCTCCTCACACGAGGCCAGGAGTTCGACCAGGACCTGACCGCCGCGCATCGGCAGTTTGCGAGCAACCAGATCGGCGGCCTGGATCCCGTTGGTGCCTTCGTAGATGGCGGCGATGCGAATGTCCCGGAAGTGCTGGGCGATGCCGGTTTCCTCGACGAAGCCCATGCCGCCATGGATCTGCACGGCGAGGGAGGTCATCTCGTTCCCGATGTCGGTGCACAGGCCCTTCGACAGAGGGATGAGCAGATCGGCCAGCTCCTGGTGGTGTTGGCGCTCTTCGCCCTCGGCGGCCGCCGCACGGTCGAGCGCGGCCCCGTTGGTGTAGATGAGGCAGCGCATGGCGTCGATCCATGCTCGCTGCGTCATGAGCATGCGGCGAACGTCGGCGTGTTCGATGATGGGGCTGTTGGCCCCTTTGGCGGCACCGATCGCCGTGCCCTGGACCCGGTCCTGGGCGTAGTGGAGCGCCTGCTGGAACGCCCGCTCGGCCAGGGCCAGACCTTCGAGACCGACCGACAACCGGGCGTTGTTCATCATGGTGAACATGTTCCGCATGCCCTGGCCTTCGTCGCCGACGAGCCAACCGATGGCGCCGCCCTGTTCGCCGTAGCTGAGGACGCACGTGGGGCTGCCGTGGATGCCGAGCTTGTGCTCGATCGAAACGCAGGTGACATCGTTTCGTTCGCCGAGCGAACCGTCGGGGTTGACCAGGAACTTGGGCACCAGGAACATCGAGATCCCGCGGGTTCCCGGAGGCGCTCCCGGCGTGCGGGCCAGCACGAGGTGGACGATGTTCTCCGAGAGATCCTGTTCGCCGTAGGTGATGAAGATCTTCTGACCCGAGATTCGCCACGATCCGTCACCGACGGGTTCGGCCTTCGACGTGAGCGCGCCGACATCGGACCCGGCGTGGGGCTCGGTCAGGTTCATGGTGCCGGTCCATTGCCCCGTGAGCATCTTGGGCAGGTACATGGCCTTCTGCTCGGCCGAGCCGTGGTGTGCGATGGCGTCGATGGCTCCCTGGGTGAGCAACGACCACAACGAGAAGGCCATGTTGGCGCTGGTGAGCATCTCCTGGATGGCCAAGGCGCTGACCCACGGGAAGCCGCCGCCACCGAAATCGGGATCGAAGGGGATGGCGCCGTAGCCGGCTTCGACCATCCGGTCGTACGCCTGCTTGAACGGAGCGGGCAAGGTGACGCTGCCGTCTGGGTGCCAGACGGCACCTTCCTGATCGCCGATGCGGTTGGTGGGAGCGACGACTTCGGCCATGAACCGCCCGACCTCCTCGAGCACGAGATGGACCGTGTCGAGGTCGACGTGGTTGAACCGCTCGGCGGCGAGGAGTCCGGGTAGGTCGGCGACCTCGTCGAGAACGAACCGGATGTCACGAAGTGGTGGCGCGTAGTCAGTCACCCTGCCGAGGTTACCCCAGTGTTCGGGGGCGCCCCGCCGTCACGGGCCTGCCGTCAGCTAGTTTGCGCCCATGGAGAACGCCGACAGGTTTCCGTTCATCCCCGGCCATCCGCCGCTGACCATCGTCGATGCCCAGGGCAACCACCTGATCACCCACGACGGTCGCCGCATCCTCGATGGCGCCGGGGGTGCCGTTGTCAACAACATTGGCTACGGGAGACCCGAGATCGCCGAGGCGGCAGCGTCGGCACTTCCCGGGTACGTCGTGCCGGTCTTCGCAACGCCCTCCCGCATTCGCCTCGTCGAACGCCTGGTCGACCGGTGGCTGCCACCCGGGCTCACCCGAGCGCTGTTCGTCGGAGGTGGTTCGGAATCGGTCGACACGGCCATGCGCATCGTTCGTCAGTACCACCTCGCCAAAGGGCATCCCGACAAGTGGCGGGTCGTCGGTCGCAACATCTCCTATCACGGAGCGACGCTCGCTTCCCTTGCCGTCGCCAACCACGACCGCCGGCGCGCCGCGTTCGGACCTCTCCTGCTCGATCTGCCGAAGGTCGACGCCTACGACGCCGACCAAGTCATCAAGACCATCGAGGCCGAGGACCCTGCCACCATCGGGGGTCTCATCCTCGAACCGGTGATCGGTGCGTCCGGGGCGGCGATCGTCTCGCCCGACGACTACTGGCCCAAGCTCCGGGCCTTCTGCACCGAGCACGACATCCTGCTCATCGCCGACGAAGTCATGTCGGGCGTCGGTCGAACGGGCCGCAAGTTCGGCGTCGACCATTGGTCGGTCACGCCCGACATTCTCGTCGGCTCGAAGGGTCTGGCCGGGGGCTACGCCGCCATTGGAGGTGTCTTTGCGACCGACGCCGTGGTCGCCCCACTCATCGGCACGAACGTCATGTACTTCACCTTCAGCGGCAACGACCTGGCCTGCACCATCGCCGACCGCACGCTCCAGATCCTGGAGGACGAGGACCTCGTCGCTCGCGCCGCGACCATGGGGGACCACCTCCGGGCCGCGCTCGAAGAGCGCTTGGCCGACCATCCGAACGTGGCCGAAGTCCGCGGGCTCGGCCTGCTCCTCGGCGTCGAACTGGTCAAGGATCGTTCGAACGGGGCTTCGTTCGACGGGGCGTTGACGCCGCTGGTCGTCGAGGAGGCGCTGGCCCGGGACTGCTGGATCTACCCGGCCGGATCGGGGCCCGTCCCCGATGCGTTGCTGTTCGGGCCCGGTTTCACCATTGCCGACTCCGAGATCGATCGCTTGGCCGACGTGACGCTCGAGTCGATCGACGCGGCGCTCGCCCGCATTCGATGAGTTCAGCCCACCATCTGGTCGAGATCGGCCAGGGAGTGTTTGCGTTCCTGAACCCGCAACGTGGGTTCGGGCACGCGAACGTCGGGTTGGTCATCGACGCCGATGGTCTGACCGTCATCGACACTTCGGCCACCCCGGCTGAGGGTGCCGAGATCCGCGAACGCATCTTGGAGCTCACGAGCGAACTTGCGTTGCCGATCCGCCGGGTGGTGGTGACCTCGAGCCGGATTCCCTTCGCCGGCGGAACCGACGCCTTTCGCCAGGCGGCGTTCTATGCCAGTGACGAAACCAGCGAGGAACTCGACGAACCGGTGAACCCGATGGCGCTGCGTGCCCTGCTCCCCCAGTTTGCCGGCGACTACCACGACGAATTCGCCACCCGACCGGCCACGCACACCATCACCGATGAGGCCTGGATCACCCCTGCGGCATGCGGGTTGGTGTTGCCGGGCGAGTCCCTCGCCAATTTGGTGGTTCACGTGCCGGGAACCGATGCCGTCTTCGCCGGGGCGTTGGCCAGCTTCGGCGTCACCCCATTGGTGCTCGGCAACGCCTCGGACTGGATTCGGTCGCTCGAAGCGATCGAAGCGCTCGCCGGCACCATCGTTCCGGGTCACGGCTCGATCGGCGGATCACGAGACCTGCGTGAACTCGCTGGCTATCTGCGCGCGTGCGTCGACGCCGACGGCGACCCCGATGCCATTGTCGAAGGACCCTGGGACGGATGGACCGACCGGCGCTTCGATCCGGTCAACACCGAACGCGCCGCTCGGCTGGCCCGCGGCGACTTCTCGTTCCCCGAGTCGATGCTCGACCTGCTGGGATTCGGGAGGACCTAGGCGAGCTGCTTTTCGACCTGGGCCATGGCGTCGTCCTCGGACACGTCGAGTGCGAACGACAGCTCGGACACCAGCACCTTGCGAGCCTTGGTGTACATGTTCTTCTCGCCGGCCGACAACCCCTTGGCTGCATCACGCAGGGCCAGGTTCCTGACGACTTCAGCCACCTGGTACACGTCGCCCGACTTGAGCTTCTCTTGGTGGTTCTTGAACCGCCGGCTCCAGTTGGCAGGTTCGCGAACGTCCTTCTTGCTCAGGAGGACGAAGAGGTCTTCGACGTCCTCGAGGCTGATGGGAGGACGCATGCCGACCTCGTCGACTTTGTCGACCGGCACCCGGACCGTCAGTTCGTCGTGGGCGGTCTTCAGAACGAAGTACTTCTTCTTCTCGCCGTTGAGTTCGATCATCTCGGTTTTCTCGATGATCGCCGCGCCGTGGTGGGGGTAGACAACACGGTCGCCGGTCTTGAACGTCATTTGTGTCCTCGAAAGGTTTGTTGGGCGCTGGTGGAACCAGAGCGGGCCACACACCAGGATGGCACGCTTTACGCGAAATCCAAATCGGGTTCGCTCAACGCTTGACGACGATGGTCTTCGCGACCTTGTCCCACACGGTCTGTTTGCGGGCATCGGTGAAGATCATCACGATCGATGCCAGGCCTACGAGGGCGCTGATGAAGCCACCGATGACCGGAACGATGCCAACCAGGTTGGTGACGATTCGCATGATTGCCGTCTGCAGATCGGCGGGCGAGCCGTCCTCCTTGACCACCTTCAGATCCGAGGAGCCAGCTTGCCAACGGTGCCACCCTTGTTGGCCACCATCAACACCTCGTACGCCGAGGTGATGAGCGTTCCGAGGACGCCCGCGAATCCAGGCGCCGTCCGCCGAAGTCGCTGTTGCCGACTGCGGCGGAACCTCCGCCGAGGGTCACCGCCAGGATCATGAAGATGAAGATCCAGATGATGGCGTCGATGATGCGGGCACCAAGTGCGGGCCAGGGGTTCGGCCAAGGTTCTCCGTCGCTCGACGTGCCGACGCCGTAGCCGATCGGGTTCTGCATCGGGTTGCCGGGGGTGGCGATGGGTTGCGGCCCACCCTGCCAACTACTGCCGTCCCAGTAACGCTGGGTGTTGGCCGGATCGCCTTGGGCGTAGTACCAGCCGGGGGCCGGCTGACCTGGAGTGTCGCTCACGTTTGGAACCTCTCTGCACTGGCGGGAAGCTCCTGCACCCTAGCCAGGTTCGTCCGGCTGCGGGCTGATGTTCGGTACGGTGGGCCCGATGACCACGGGCAACAATCGCACCTCCGACCGCTCCAACGATCGAACCGTGCTGGTCACCGGCGGCGCCGGCTACATCGGTAGCCACACTGCCGTCGCGCTGTTGGAACGGGGCTTCAAGGTCATCATCGCCGACAACTTCGTCAACAGTTCCCCGCTGGCGGTCGACGCGGTGTCCAGCCTCACCGGGAGGCCGGTGAGCCTGGTCGAGGTGGATCTCACCGATCTCGATGCAGTCAACGATCTCTTCGCGTCCTACGCCATCGACGCGGTCATTCATTTCGCCGGCCTCAAGGCGGTCGGTGAGTCGGTCGACGAGCCACTTCGGTACTACCGGACGAACCTCATCTCCACGATGAACCTCCTCGAGGCCATGGCCACCCACGAGGTGTTCGAGTTGGTCTTCAGTTCGTCGGCCACGGTCTACGGCGACCCCCAGATCGTGCCGATCCCCGAGACGGCACCCACCGGCGCCACGAACCCGTACGGGCGCACGAAACTGATGATCGAGCAGATCTGCGCCGACCTCGCAGCGTCCGACTCCCGCTGGCGGATCACCTTGCTCCGCTACTTCAACCCGGTCGGCGCCCACCCCAGCGGCGATCTCGGCGAAGATCCGACGGGGGTGCCGAACAACCTCGTCCCGTTCGTCATGCAGGTGGCCGTGGGTCGCCGCCCCGAGGTGCGCGTCTTCGGGACCGACTACGAGACCCACGACGGGACCGGCGTTCGTGACTACATCCATGTCATCGATCTGGCGTTCGGGCATGTCGCTGCGCTCGACCGGCCCGACGACGGCTGCAAGGTCTACAACCTCGGGACCGGAGTCGGCGCATCGGTGCTCGACATCATCCGCACTGCTGCCGAGGTCAGCGGCGTGGAGATTCCTTACTCTGTCGTCGAACGTCGTCCGGGTGACATCGCCGTCAGCTTGGCCGAACCGAGCTTGGCCAACGATGAGCTGGGCTGGCGGGCCGACCGGTCACTCGAAGCGATGCTCCGCGACGCCTGGCGCTGGCAGTCCCGCCATCCCGAAGGCTTCCAATAGACAGCGCTGTCCAATAGACAGCGTTCCAGGATGCCGGGTCGTCAGCGAACCTCGCTTCGCTTGGGGAGCGACTGTTGGGCTCCCCGGCGACCAACGGTGACGGCCGCCACCCGTGCGGCCCATCGGGTGGCGTCGACCAAGTTGGCGTCGTCGAGCAACGCGTCGACCAACGCCGCGCAGAACGAGTCCCCGGCGGCCGTGGTGTCGACCACCGCAACCGGCACGATCGGTACGTGCACCACCGACGGCGACCCTGCCCGATCGACGACCAGGGCCCCTTCTCCGCCGAGCGTCACGACCACCCGGGCCACACCGAGCGCACGAGCCTGATCGGCAACCTCGTCGATGGTCTCGGCCACAGACGACGACGCCAGCACGGCGAGCTCGCCCTTGTTGGGGACCAGGACATCGATGGCCGCCAGCACCTCGGGGTCGAGTTGGCGTGCCGGGGCCGGATTGACCACGAGGAGCCCGGCGCGACCCGCGATGGCAGCGACTGCCTCGGGTGGGACCTCGAACTGGGTCAGCACGGCGCGCGGCGACAGACGGTCGATCCATTCCGTCACGTGGGCCGCGTCCAATCGGGCATTGGCGCCCGGGCTGACGACGATGCTGTTCTCACCGGCGTCCGAAACGGCAATGGTCGCCAGGCCGGTCGGCACATCGATCAACCGGCGAACCGCGACGATCGAGATCCGGTCGGAAACGAGAGCCGCAAGCAGCTGATCTCCGGCGGCGTCGTCGCCGACACAGCCGACCATGGCGACCGATCGGCCGAGCCGGGCCGCACCTACCGCCTGGTTCGCGCCTTTACCGCCCGGGGACCAGAGGGCGTCACCACCGAGCACCGTCTCGCCCGGCAAGGGCAGGTCCCGAACCGGAATCGAGATGTCGAGGTTGATGCTGCCAACGACGGCAATCTCGACTGCGGCGAGGTCAGAGTTCGAGGCCAAGGCAGTCGAAGAGCGCGATTGCCGACACATCGTCGAGCGTGAGCACCACGCCCTCGCTTGGAATGCCCTGGCCACCCTCACTCCCGTCGGGAGCGAGCCGCTTCACGACGTTGCCGTCGATCCGGAAGGGCTCGAACCCGGCTTCGAACTCTGGATCGCCGTCGGCGTCGCTGCCGGGAATCGCGTTGAAGTGGATGCGCTCGAGGGTCCCGTCTCCCGGGCAGATCAGTGCCTCACCGTTGTTGATCGAAGCTCCGGTCAGGAACCTCGCTGGGCTCGAATCGTCGAAGGCCAGCTCGAACAGATCGCATTCGCTGAGCCGCACGAAACCGATCTGCTCGGTATAGGCCCCAACGCCGGTGACGACCACGAGATCATCGACGCCGCCGCCCATGATGTCGGCGCCCCCGACGACCCGCACGAACGAGCGAGGATCAACCCCGACCAGGTCGACGACCGACCCACCGCCGCCTCCGAACGTTGCCACCACCGCCCAGTTCTCGTCGTGCTGGACGGTGAAGATCTGGTCGTCAGAACCGTCGCCGTCGATATCGGCGATGATCGGCTCGGAGCGCTGGCCTTCGGGTGTCTGCGGATCCCGACACTGGTCGGGAGCGCCCGGAGCCGGGGCCGGCGTGCGCGGCGCGGTGGACGTCGAGCTGGACGGGGCGGTCGATGGCGCCGCGGTCGACGCGGTGGACGGCGGGACGGTCGTCGACGTCACCCCCGACGATGACTCGCCGGACGACGACCCGGCACCGGGGCTGTCCGCCGAGGTTCCCGAGCTGGACCCGGAACCGGTGACGTCGGAATCGGTACCACCGGAGCCGGAAGTGGTATCGGTCGATGAGGTGGCATCGCTCGAGGAGGCATCCGCGGCGGCGTCGGAGTCACCGGTGCATGCACCCAGCAACAACGCACCGACGAGCAGAAGCCTCCTGAACCTGCACCTCAGTCTCCCTTGAGACCTTCGTAGATCTCTTTGCACTCGGGGCAGACCGGGAACTTCTGGGGGTCGCGGGTGGGCACCCACTTCTTGCCGCAGAGAGCCTCGAGGGGAGTGCCTTCGATGGCGCTCGGCAGGATGGCCTTCTTCTTGACGTAGTGGGCGAAGCGTTCGTGGTCGCCGCCGTCGGTGGTGACCGGCGAGACCTTCTCGTCGGTTCGTTCATCGGTGACGGTGTCGCCGGACATCATCGACGCGAGCGGAGGCGACGCGAACCGAGACAGGGGAGGGGACATGCGAGTGGACGTGGAAGATTGGGGGAAGAGTTGGGGCGCCATGCGGTGCATCCTGTGTTCGCCGGACAGTGATTGCCGCTCCAGGCTAGCCTCGCCAATTCAGCAGGGACCGATCAGAACGGAATCATTCATGCTCGATGCAGGAACCGCAGCGCCGGATTTCACGGTGCAGGACCACAACGGCAACGCCACGAGCCTTGCCGACGAGCGGGGGAAGTGGGTGCTGCTCTGGTGGTACCCCAAGGCGGACACCCCTGGTTGAACGCTCGAAGGACAGGGCCTGCGTGATCAGGCCCAGAAGTACGCCGACGCCAACTGCACCGTGCTCGGCATCTCGTTCGACACGCCGGCCGACAACAAGGCGTTTGCCGAGAAGCTCGACTTCCCGTTCCGCCTGCTGTCCGATCCCGACAAGGCGGTGGGTGCGGCGTACGGGGCCCTCCGAGAAGCCGGCGATCCCTACGCGAACTACCCGCAGCGGCACAGCTACCTGATCGACCCCGACGGGATCATCGCCAAGGCGTATGTCGTCACCGACCCTGGCGGCCACGCGGCCGAGGTCCTCGCCGACCTGGCGGCGCTCCAGCAGTAGGCAGGAGCCGTCGGCCCTGCAAGCTTTCGGGTCAGGTGGCCGGGTGCAAGCACCCGTGCCGTGCTCAGGTGGCCGGGTGCAAGCACCCGTGCCATGCTGACCCCATGGAAACCATCGGGGACATCACCATCACCATCGGCGACGATCACGTCGCAGTCGTAGAGAACCACCGGGCGCCGAACAACTTCTTCAGCCTTCGGATGCTGCACGACATCGGCAAAGCGTTCGACTACGCCGCCGAGAACGGCGCCCGCTCCATCCTCTTCTGTGCCGAAGGGAAGAACTTCTGCGCCGGCGCCGATTTCAGCCCGGGTGGCGGCCGCAATCAGCCCGACGATCCCGAGCTTGCCGGGCGCCACATCTACGACGAGGCGGTCGTGCTGTTCAGCTGTCCGATTCCCGTCGTGGCCGCCGTGCAGGGCGCGGCAGTCGGCGGGGGCCTGGGCCTGGCCTGCATGGCCGACTTCCGGTTCGGCACGCCCAACACCCGCATGACCGCAAACTTCGCCCGTCTCGGCTTCCACCAGGGCTTCGGGCTCAGCCTCACGCTGCCCGAGATCGTCGGCAAGCAGCGGGCTCAGGAACTCCTTTACACCGGCCGCCGCATCACCGGCGAGCAAGCGGCCGAGCTCGGCCTCCTCGACTACCTCGTGTCCGATGAGGACCTCCGGGCCGAGGCCCACAAGCTGGCGGCCGAGATCGCCGTTTCGGCCCCGTTGGCCGTCCGCTCGATCAAGCAGACCCTCCGTGGCCACCTCCCGCAGGCCATTCGCGAGATCACCAACCACGAGCGCGCCGAACAGGATCGTCTCCAGAAGACCAACGACTTCAAGGAAGGCGTGAAGGCCATGGCCGAACGCCGCGAACCCCTCTTCACCAACAGCTGAGGAGCGGTCTCAGGAGGCGGGCCGGACGGCGATGACGCCGATTTCGGTGGCGAGGTGCGTCATGGGGACGTCGTGGACTTCCCGCGGGAGCTCGCTGACGAGGTAGCCGGAGGTGACGCCGATCCGCAGCACCGACGGCGACAATCGGGCGAGAAAGCGGTCGTAGTAGCCGGCGCCGTGGCCCGAGTCGAGTGCCGGTGAGGTCGAACGCCAGGCCAGGCACGAGCACGATGGCGATCGCGTCATCGGAGACGGTCCGCGCTCCTGCGACCGGCTGACGAAACCCGTACCGGTGATCCTCCAGCTGCGAGTCGGCGGGATGCACGGTGAGTTCGTGGCCGGACTCGGGCGTCCTCGTCAACGCGTACCGGGCGGAGCCTGGGCCTTCCCACAGCGGACGAAGGTCGGGTTCTGACGGGAGCGGCCAGTAGCCGACGACCCATGCCGGCGGGTCTTCGCGTTCGAGCTGCGCCCGATCGACGAAACGAGCGATGCCGGCCCGGATCCGAACGTGGTCGATCCGCAGGCCCTGGCTGTTGGCTCGGGCTCGTGCCCGCCACTGCTCCTTGATGCTCGACACCTCAGCCCTCCGCTCGACTGGCGGACCACGCGCCGGACAGGATCAGGACGACGCCCACCAGTTGCAGCGGCCGCACCGAGTCGCCTCGGAGGAGCACACCGAGCCCAATCGCTACCGGCGTCGACACATAGGTGACGATGGAGCTTCGGGTCGAGCCGACTCGGCCGGCCAACGCAGTGATGCATACGTACGCGATCGCGGTTCCTCCGACACCGAGCGCGACGACGGCGAGCACGGGCCGGACTTCGAGACTCGACGACGGGACGCCGATCCACAAGCCGGGCACCGACAAGAGCACCGCCACGGCTTGGGCCCGGAAGATCACCGGCAGCGCACCGTGCGCCTGCTGAAGCGGCACGGTCAGGTTGAACGAGAACCCGTAGCCGGTGATGGCTCCGAGCACCATCGCGACCCCAATGATGGAGTTCCCGCCGCTGCCCAACGACGGGAGGCTCACCAGAACGATGCCCGCCAGACCCACGACGAGGCCGACCCGTTGACGCGGGCCAGGAAGGCGGCGGAGAAGTACCGACGAGATGATCGCCACGAGCAACGGGGTGCCGCCGTTGATCATGCCCGCCACTGCCGATTCGAGATGCTGCTGCGCCAAGGGGTAAAGGGTGAGCGGAAGGGCCATCCAGGTGAACCCGAGCAACCCGATCTGGGGCCACGCGCTGCGGGCGATCGGGATCCGGGCCGCAGGAACGAACGCGAGCGTGAGAAACCCGGCTGCTATCCGTCCGAACGTGACCACCCCAGGAGCAAGAGACTCGAGACCCTCGGCCATCAGCAGGAACGACCCACCGAACAGCACCGCGGGCAGGAGCAGCAGCAACCAGTCGGTCGGCGCGAAGGCTCCGGTGTGTGTCCCGGCTGCAGTGGCGATCGCAGACCGGGCCACCGCAACCTCGGTTGATCCTGTGGCGCCGGACATGACCTCGGGAACGCTAGCGCTGGTGGGCCCACCAGCGGTCGCCTAGGGTTCGCGGGTGGCAACGACTCCGGCAATGACCATCGCCGAGCGAGTGGGTGCATTGGTTCGCATTCCCTCGGTCAACCCGCTCCAGGCCGGTCCCCGGTCCGGGTCCGAAGGAGAGCGAGCCGTTTCGGCCTGGCTCGCCGACCAAGCTGATGCGCTTGGCGCTGACGTCACCGTCGACGAGGTCGTCGATGGACGGTCGAACGTCTACGCTCGGTTCGCCGGTGCCACCGATCGATCGGTCACCATCGACGTGCACCTGGACACCGTTGGCGTCGAGCACATGACCGACGATCCCTTCGACGGAAGGATCGAGAACGACCGGGTCTACGGCCGGGGCTCGGTCGACACCAAGGCGACGCTCGCCATTGTGTTGTCCGTGCTCGAGGAACTGCGGGCCGACGGCCGAACGCCGTTGCCAACGGTGAACCTCGTCGGCACCATCAGCGAGGAGATGGGCGGGCTGATCGGCGCGTCGCGTTACCGCGACTGGCTGGCCGAACAGGGCACCCGAATCAACCAACTGATCGTCGCCGAACCCACGCTCTGCGCCCCGGTCTACGGCCACATGGGAGGGGTGGGCCTCGAAATCACGGTCCACGGACATGCCGCGCATTCGTCCAAGCCCCACCTCGGCAAGAACGCCATCAGTGCCGCGGCCCGCATCGTCCAGGCCATCGATCACGAGCAGGAGCGGATCTCGCGTCTGGCGCCCTCGACCTCGGTCGGGAACGGAGCGTTGTCGGTGACCGAGATCAGCGGAGGCCTCGCCCGCAACATCATTCCCGACTCGTGCGTTCTGTACGCGGGCCGCCGAACCGCTCCCGGAGAGGATCCGATGGTGATCTTCGATCAGCTCAGCGACGTCGTCCGCAAGGCGGCCCTCCCGCTCGAGGTGAGCATCGAGTTGGCAAACGGCATGGCCAGCGCGGCGTTCTATCAGGATCCGCAGAGCCCGATCGTGCAAACGCTCGCGCGTCACTCCGGCTGCCCGCCCGACGTCGCGTCCTACGGAAGCAACGCCTTGCGCTACGGGGAGATCGCCGACGAGATCGTGTTGTTCGGGCCCGGTTCGATCGACCAGGCCCACCAAGCAGTCGAGTGGGTCACGATCGAGCAGTTGTCGAAGGCGGCCGAGATCTACCGGACGTTACTGACCAACGTCTCCTGAAGCCGAGACCCAACCGTGCCCCGAAGGCACAGTGGGCAGGGGTTTTGGCTTGTCGATGGGTCTTTTCACTGTGTAGGTCAATCCACCCGCGCGCATGACGTACGGCACAGGATTCGCTAGAAACTTCCCCACTCGCCTCCCTCCAGGCACGGCGATTTCTGTGGGCCGAAAGTAGATGATCAACTCTCTCCTCAAGGTGATGCGTACGCCGAGGTTCTTCCTGGCCGTCACGCTCTCGACTGCGTCTGCCGCGCTGGTGGCCGGGCCGCTCATCTATCAGGCGATGCGCGTTCGGTCGGGCGACATCGTCTCGGTGCCGATGGACCGGGCAGACCTCGTGCTGTCGGAATCCGCCAGCGCCGGCGAGTTGGATGTAACGACGTCGCTCATTACGGCCCTGTCGACGACAGGTTCGCCGTCCACACTCGCGCAGACGACGGTTCCAACGACTCGATCGACCACCACGCTTCCCCAAACGTCCACCGAGGCACCGACCACCACCGAAGCACCGACCACGGTGACCGATCCCACTCCGACAACGGTCCCGCCGGAGTCGACCGTGAGCACCGGCCCAGGACCCGAAGCTCCTACGACGTTCCCATCGCCAGGCGATTCCACCGTCACCACCGCCGACACGACCACCTCCACGACCGCGCCGGGCTCGTCCTCCAGCGGAGGATCAACGGCTCTCACGGTGCCGAATTCGTCGACGACCACGCGCTGGCCGTCGACGACGACACCAGACGGCAAGCCCACCAGCTCCTCAGCGGGCGAGACCACCACCACCACGGGACCCGGCGATTCGTCAACCTCGGCAACCAAGCCCGACGCCGCCCGATAGCGGCTCCGCTTCCCGGGGCCCATGGCATGGCGAGGTCAGCGCGCGGTCAGCCGTCACGGGTGATTGCCATGGCAGCAAACGACGTTGTACGGTGATGGGCGAAGGGGAGTATCCCGCGCACTTGTTCGTCGTCACTACGGCCACTTCGGCCCGGCAGCAAGGGCCCGCCACCGTGCGGGTCGGGAGAGACCTTCGGCCAGCATTCATCTGCGACCGAAGGAACGCTCGAACATGCCCTCCCCGATCTCCCCCACTGCCAACCCGCGCGTTACCGCAACGCCGACCGACCCGCATCGACTCAGCGGCGACGCGGTGCTCGAAGCGTTGGGAGTTGATCCGGCCCAGGGGTTGAACGAGGCCGAGGTCGAGACGCGTCGGGCAAGCGTCGGAGCGAACGTCCTGACGGACGTGGCGAGGATTCCGGGTTGGCGGCGCTTCGTCGGCCAGTTCCGCGATGCCATGATCCTGATCCTCATCGGGGCTGCACTGACGGCGTTCGTCGTGTCCGGCGAGTTGAAGACACCGCTGGTCGTGCTGCTCGTCGTGCTGATCAACGCCGTCATCGGGTTCGTTCAGGAGAACCGGGCCGAGCGATCATTGGAAGCGCTCCGGGACATGCTGGTCGATCACGCACGCGTCCGGCGCAATGCGACGGCGTCGATCGTGCCGCTCAGCAGCACTGGTTCCCGGCGACATCGTGTTGCTCGAGGCCGGTGACCGGGTACCGGCCGACGGCCGGGTACTCGTGGCCAACAACGCCGAGATCGACGAGGCCGTGCTCACCGGCGAGAGCCGCCCCACAACCAAGGGCACGGCCGAGGTCGACACTGACGACGTCGCCATCGGCGATCGCACGTGCATGGCCTTCATGAACACCGTTGTCACGCGGGGCCGCATCGAAATGGTGGTGACCGGCACCGGTATGGGCACCGAGATCGGCAGGATCGCCGGCCTACTCGGCGCCACCGAGAGCGAACGTACGCCGCTGCAGCGTCAGCTCGACCACTTGGCGCACAGCCTCGCCAAACTTGCCGGTCTGGTCGTACTTGCCGTCCTCGCCATCGGGCTGGCCCGTGGGCAGTCCTTGACCGACGTGATGCTGACTGCGGTGGCCTTGGCGGTCGCTGCGATCCCGGAGGGACTTCCTGCGGTGACCGTCGTGACGCTGGCGGTCGGAGTGTCGAACATGGCCAAACGCAATGCGATCGTCAAACGGTTGGCGTCGGTCGAGACGCTCGGTTGCACGACGGTGATCTGTTCGGACAAGACGGGCACCCTGACCCTGAACGAAATGACTGCGGTCGAACTCGTCGTCCAGCTGCGGTCGCACGCCGTGACCGGGTTGGGGTACTCGCCAGAGGGCGACATCGAGCGCATCCCCGGCGATGAGCCCGTCGCGCTCGACGCTGCGCTGACGGCGATGGCGTTGTGCAACGATGCCACCATCAGCCAAGCGGCCGGCGACTGGAACCTGGTCGGCGATCCGACCGAAGGTGCACTGGTGGTGCTCGCACGAAAGGGCGGAGTCGACGTGGCGAGTCTGCGTGCCGAGCATCCGCGGGTGGCCGAACTCCCCTTCGACTCGGCCAACAAGTTCATGGTGACGGCACATTCGATGGTGACCCACGACGGAGCGGACATCGTGCGGGTGTTTGCCAAGGGCGCCCCCGACGTGCTGATCGACCGCACGACGCTGGTGATCGCTTCCGATGGAGTCGTCGAACCGGTCGATGCGGTGAGCGGCATGATCGAGGCTGCCATCGACCAGATGGCGGAACGCGGGCTACGAGTGCTCGCTGTAGCGCAACGAGAATTCGCGCCCGACGACTTCGTCGAGTTCATCGAGAGCGGCGGCGACGTGATCGACTTGGCCTCCGACCTCACCTTGCTCGCCCTGATCGGCATCGTCGACCCGCCGCGGCCCGAGGCCGGCCAAGCAATCGCCGAAGCAATGGCCGCCGGGATCGACGTGAAGATGATCACCGGCGATCACGCAGCAACCGCTGCATCGATCGCCCGACAGCTCGGCCTGACGGGTGGGGTGATGACCGGCACCGACCTCGATCGGATCGATGACGCCTCGCTCGCGGAACGTCTCGACGAGGTTGCCGTGTTCGCCCGGGTTGCACCGGAGCACAAGCTCCGCTTGGTCGCCGCCCTTCAGAAACGCGGTCACGTCGTTGCGATGACGGGTGACGGAGTCAACGATGCTCCCGCGCTGAAGAAGGCGGACATCGGCATCGCCATGGGGATCACCGGCACCGACGTCACCAAGCAAGCCGCGACGATGGTCCTGACCGACGACAACTTCGCCACGATCGTCGAGGCGGTGAAACGTGGGCGGACCATCTACGAGAACATCGTCAAGTTCGTCCGCTTCCAGCTGGCGACCGCCCTTGGCTTTGCGTTGCTCTTCCTGCTTGCCGGTTTGCTGGGGATCGCCGACGGCAAGCCCTTCACCGCAATCGCGATCCTGTGGGTCAACATCGTCATGGACGGACCCCCTGCCATGGCCCTCGGCGTCGATCCGTCCCAACCCGGCGTGATGCAGCGCCGCCCACGCCCACAGTCCGAGCGAGTCATCCCCCGCAGGCGATGGGTGTCCATTGGGCTGTCGGCCGCCGTGATGGCCGCAGGAACGCTCGCCGTCCTCGCCTTCGCCCGGGGAGCAGAGCCCGTGGCGGGCACCGCAACCATCGCCGGCACGATGGCCTTCAACACGTTCGTCCTGTTCCAGTTCTTCAATCTGTTGAACAGTCGGAGCGAAGAGCGGTCGATCTTCGCTCGCGAGACGCTCAGCAACCGATGGCTGTGGAGCTCTCTTGCCGTGGTCATCGCCCTACAGGTCGCGGTCACCCACCTTGGGCTGTTGCAGCGCCTCTTCGACACGACGACCATTGGTGCCGCCGACTGGGCAGTCTGCGCGGTCGTGGCGTCGTCGCTGCTCTGGGTCGAGGAGTCCCGCAAGCTCATCGATCGCAAGCGGAAGCAGCGACGGACGAATGGCCGGGCCGAACGGCCCGGCCACGTCCAGTGATCGTTGCGTATTTCTGAGAAGCGAACGTTGAAAATGGTGAATGATTCAGCCAAAGCTGGGCATTCGCTCCATCGAATTACTCTTCGACTCCGGCATCTGCGTCGGCATCGCCCTCGTTGACGTCGACGTCAGCGTCGACATTCGGAGCATCGACGTCAGTATCCACATTGGGAGTCTGCACGTCGATATCTCCCCCGTCGACGTCGACGTCGGCATCACCGCCGAGGACGAAGAAGAGCACCACCGCAACGGCGGCCGCGGCCACGAGGGCCAACAGCCATCCCACCGCTCGGCGGCGGCCAGACCGCTCGCCGACTGGCCTCCCTCGCATCGATCGCACGCAGGGACCTGCCGTTGGCCAGGATGGTAGAGGCGCACGTCGATGCGTTGGCGATTCTGGCGGAAGCCGAACGCCAGCCGACGCCCGGCGCGACCTACGGTGTCTGGGCTGCCAACTCACCAGGTAGCCACCTGCATCTGACCCGCAACTCGGCCGACACACTGGTCCTCTCGGGGACCAAGCCGCTCACCAGCGCCGGATGGCAGATCGAGGCGTTGTTGCAGTTCGCCGGGCACAGTGTCGACCTGGCGCCCGAAGACAAGCGCGGCGCGTACCCCAACGCAGCCTGCCTCCGGGCCGCGATCGCCGATCTGACCGATTCAGTGATCCTCGAAGCGGCAAAGCTGGCGGGCCCACGCGGCTTGGCGCTCGACGCAGTGTTCAGCGATCGAACGCAGGAACTGATGCGGTATGTCCGCCAACACCACGGCGCCAAGGATCTCGCCGACCTCGGAGCGCAGGCCGACGGCTGAACGCCTTGCCGGCTGAACTGATCGATGCCGCGATTCGTCCTATGCCGTGCGTCGCACGGTCAGTTGGGCGCAATTCCCACTGACCCTGGACACTCCACGTCCTCCCACTGCTGTGCGTCGCACGGTCAGTTGGGCGCAATTCCCACTGACGGTGCGACGCAACGTCACCATCAGCTGCAGCCGCTGGTGTTTCCGCAATCCGGGCAGGCGTGGCAACTACCCGCGCGCTGCATGGTGATGCCGCACTGCATGCAGATGGGAGCATCGGGATCGGACACCGGGCGGACCGAGGGGCGAGCGATTGCTCCGGCGGTCTCGGCTGCGATGCGGGTGACCAGTTCGGTGGCCGACTCGACCGACGGAGGGTCGAGGGCGATGTCGCCACCATTCACGGTGACGGTGTCGTCGACCCCGGGCAGCGTCGGCTGGGTTCGCTCATGCGTGGTGAAGATGCCCAGTTCGGCCCGCTCGTCGTAGCTCAGGTAGAGCACCGCGAGCTTGCGGAACAGGTAGTCCATGATCGACGTGGCGATCCGGATCTCGCGGTCGTCGGTCATGCCCGCCGGTTCGAACCGCATGCCGGTGAACGTCTCGACGAAGCTCCGCAGCGGCACGCCGTACTGCAGGCCATGGCTCAGCGAAATGGCCAACGCATCCATGATGCCGGCGAGGGTGGAGCCCTGCTTGGAAACCCGGAGGAAGACCTCACCAGGACGACCATCGTCGTACTCGCCGATGGTGACGAAGCCCTTGCAGTCAGCGACTCGGAAGTCGAACGTGCGGCTGCGACGGTCACGCGGCAGGCGCTCGCGGACCGGCTTGTAGACGACCTTCTCGATGATCTCGGTGACGGGCACCAGCGTGGCCGCGGCCAAGGCGGCGTCTTCGGCTGCTTCGGCGTCGGTCTTGTCGCCCTTCTTGGCCATCGACAGCGGCTGCGCCACCTTGCAGTTGTCCCGGTAGATGGCGATGGCCTTCACCCCGAGCTTCCAGGCATCGATGTGAAGCTGCTCGACGTCTTCGACGGTCACCTCTTCGGGCATGTTGACGGTCTTGGAGATGGCGCCGGAGATGAACGGCTGGACCGCGGCCATCATCTTCACGTGGCCGAGGTAGTGGATGGCGTTGTCACCCATCGAACAGGCGAAGACGGGCACATGCTGCGGGTCGAGGCCGGGCGCACCGATGATGGTCTTGTTCTCGTCGATGTAGGCGCTGATGGCGCTGATCTGCTGGGCCGAATAGCCGAGGCGACGCAGCGCCCGGGGCACCGACTGGTTGACGATGGTCATGGTGCCGCCGCCGACCAGCTTCTTCATCTTGCAGAGACCGAGATCGGGCTCGACGCCCGTGGTGTCGCAGTCCATGAGGAGGCCGATGGTGCCGGTGGGGGCGAGGACGGTGGACTGGGAGTTGCGTACTCCGGTGTGGGGCGCCAACTCACAGACGTTGTCCCAGCTCTGCTGAGCGGCGCTGAGCAGTTCGACCGGGGCGAGTTCCTCGTCGATGCCGGCGGCGGCAGCGCGGTGCTGCTCGAGGACTCGGAGCATGTGCTCCTGGTTGGCGTCGTAGCCGGCGAACGCACCCATACGAGCCGCGGTCCGAGCCGACGTGTAATACGCGTGGCCGGTCATGAGCGAGGTGATGCTGGCCGCAACCGCCCGTCCCTCGTCGGAGTCGTAGGGCAGACCGAGGGCCATGAGCAGCGCGCCGAGATTGGCGTAACCGAGGCCGAGCTGGCGGAACTGACGGGAGGTCTCACCGATGGGCTCAGTGGGGTAGTCGGCTCGACCGACGAGGATCTCCTGAGCAGTGAAGACGTGCTCGATGGAGGCGGTGAATCCTTCGATGTCGAAGGTGTCGTTCTCGTCGAGGTAGGTCAGAAGGTTGAGGCTGGCCAGGTTGCAGGCCGAGTTGTCGAGGTGCATGTACTCGCTGCACGGGTTCGAACCCCGGATCTTGCCGGTGTTGGCTGCGGTGTGCCAGCGGTTGATGGTGGTGTCGTACTGCATGCCGGGATCGGCGCACTCCCACGCAGCCTGGGAGAACTGACGCATGAGGTCGCGGGCCTTCACCGTGCGCACGATGGAACCATCGGTGCGGGCGATCAGGTTCCAGTTGCCGTCGTCGACGACCGCCTGCATGAACTCGTCGGTGACCCGGACGGAGTTGTTGGCGTTCTGGTACTGGATGGAGTGGATGTCGGCCCCGTCGAGGTCCATGTCGAAGCCGGCCTCCCGCAGGACGCGGGCCTTGCTCTCCTCGTTGGCCTTGCACCAGATGAACTCTTCGACATCGGGGTGATCGACGTCGAGCATGACCATCTTGGCCGCCCGGCGGGTCTTGCCGCCGCTCTTGATGGTGCCGGCCGACGCGTCGGCGCCACGCATGAAGCTGACCGGGCCCGACGCGGTGCCGCCGCCCTTCAACAGTTCGGCCGAGGACCGGATGCGGGACAGGTTGACGCCGGCTCCGGAGCCGCCCTTGAAGATGGTTCCTTCTTCGACGTACCAGTTGAGGATGGCTTCCATCGTGTCGTCGACCGACAGGATGAAACAGGCGGACGCCTGCTGGGGCACACCAGCGACACCGATGTTGAACCACACCGGCGAGTTGAACGCGGCACGCTGGTGGATGATGAGGTACTTGAGTTCGTCGCTGAAGATCGACGCCTCGTCCTCGGACGTGAAGTAGCCGCCCTCGCGGCCCCACTGGGTGATGGTGTCGACGACGCGATCGGCGACCTGGCGGAGCGAATGCTCGCGCTCGAGGGTGCCGACCGTTCCCCGGAAGTACTTCTGCGCAAGGATGTTCGTGGCGTTGACCGACCACGTGCTGGGCACCTCGACACCGAGTTGCTCGAACGCCACCTCACCGGTCTTCCAATTGGAGATCCGAGCGTCGCGCTTTTGCCACACGACGGTCTCGTAGGGGTGGACTCCAGCGGTGGTGAAATGTCGGCGGAGACCGATGCCGGTCTGCTCAGGGGCTAGCGCCATAGTTGCGGTGATCCTTCTGTTTCGGGCTTCTCGATGCGGTGGTGCGGGCGGGGTGAGGGTGGTGGGTGAGAGGTGGTCGTGTGGCGTCTGAGGAGGGCTCGTGCGGTTGGTGCAAACACGTCGGCTAGCTGGTCGAACGGTCGTGAACGGGCCGCTCGGTTACTAGATGTTGTGCCTTTCACCGCCCGTTCATCGCCTACGCACAAGATGTAGGGAACTATACAACCTTGAAATTACAACCGTGTCAATCACTTGGCTGAGGTTGCACACCGGTCGGCTCCGGGCAGCTCAGAGCAGTAGGTCGAGGGAGGGGCCCGACCGGAACGGCCGACCGGTCGCCCAGTTAGCCCCTCCGTTCGGGATGTTCCTAAGGGCGCCCACGGGGCCCGCCATCCGCTGCTCTGAGCCGTCCAGGGCGGGCTGCGGAAAGGACTCCGCAGCCAGCACCGACATTCGGCGTCGAAGCATTCCGCCCGACGAGCAGCACCTTAGAGAACCCACCCTGTGGATCAAAAGGGGACGGCCCTGTGGATTAGCGAAAACGTTTCCACAGGCCTGTGCGTAGCGCTCAGATCCTGGACGTGGCCTACCCTTCGCCTGATGGACGTCTCGATCGATCGGTTGTACCCGCCAACCGGTCAAGGATTCGGTTCCGGGACCGATCACGTGCCCGATCTGATGGCCGCAATCTCCGCAGAACACCGACCGCCGCACGCCGACCGACCCTGGGTATTGACCAACATGATCTCGAGCCTCGACGGGGCCACGACCGTCGACGGGGTGTCGGGGGGCCTGGGAAAGCCCGCCGACACCCACGTGTTCGCGGCGCTTCGGGCGGTCGCCGACGTGATCATCGTGGGCGCAGCCACCGCCCGATCCGAGCGTTACAAGCGACCGCGGCCCAATCCGGCGGCGGTCGAGGCCCGGCTGGCTCGGGGCCAACAGGCATCGCCTCGCCTGGCCATCGTCTCGGGGTCGCTGTCGTTGCCGCTCGATCTGCCGGCATTCGATTCCACGTCGCCGACGGGGCCTCGACCCCTGGTGTTCACCGGCTCGGCGTCGTCGCCCAAACGGCGCAGTCAGTTGGCCGAGCTGGCCGACATCGAGGTGGCGTCGACATCGCTTGCTGATCCCCGATGGATTCTGGAGCGCTTGCTCGACCAGGGCATGCGGATCGCCATGCTCGAAGGGGGACCCAGCCTCAACGGCCAGTTTGCGGCAGCCGGCTGCATCGACGAGTGGAATCTGACCCTGTCGCCCACACTGGTCTCGGGCCAGTCTGCGCGCCCCGCGCACGGCGAATCGGTCGTCCCACCCACCGAGCTCACGCTCACCCGACTCTGGACAGGAGACGGGCTCCTGTTCGGCCGGTGGGTGGCTACGAACCCGAGCGCAGCAGCGCCCTGAACGAATCGCTGTTTGGTCGCAGGTCGACCGCGGCCCGGTACCCCTCGGCGTAACCCATGACCATCTGGCCGTAGGCCGCCGAGCGGTTGTAGCCGAAAAGCGCTTGTCGATACCGCTCGGGCTGGTCGAGGCCGCTGTGCGCTCGGCAGAGATGCTCGGCGGCAGCCAGCGCGGCGTCGTAGATGTTGTGCGGATCGTCGAAATCGTCTCCGTTGCCATCGCGGCCGAACAGTTTCCAACTGCTCGGGATGAACTGCATCGGCCCGACGGCGCGGTCCCAGACGGTGTCACCGTCGTGGAGGCCTCCGTCGGTATCGGGGATCGACGCGAAGCGTGTCCCGTCGAGCACGGGCCCGAGGATGCGACCAGTGGTCAGACCGTCGCCGCCGACGCTCGACCCTCGGTAGGTGCCGTGGCCGCTCTCGACGCGACCGATCGCAGCAAGCTGGTACCAGTGGACCTGGCACCCGGGCCGGTCGCCGGCCATCTGCAACTCGGCCCGGTAGTAGGCATCGAGCACCACGATCGGGAAGTCGAGTCGCTCGACCGGTGCCGTCATCAGCGCCTCCTCGAACGCAGGCTCGAAGCGCTCGACGCGCCGCAAGGCGTCATCGGCGTCGGCCGCAGCGGTGAGGCGCTCGGCCTGAACGACCGCCGTCTCGTCGATCACCGCCTGGAGGGTCGAAGTCCGTTCCTCCCGGGCCGAGGTTGCCGCTGCCGCCTGAGCTGCTGCCTCGTCCGAGATGTCCCGGAGCAGCGATCCGACGTCGTTGGCCAGCGTGTCCCTCGGGTCGACCTGGCCGCGCATCGTCAGTTCCTCGAGCATCTGCTCGTCGCCGACAACGAACGCCTCGACGGCGAACTGGCCGAGTTCGGCACTGTTCCGGTCGGCGACCGCAGTGGCCATGGACTCAGCGGACTGGCTTCGCTTCAGGTCGGCCTCGTTCAGTCGGCGAGCGACCTCGAGCGACCCCAGCCTGGCGCCGGCCACGGTCCCCCGGTTGGACGCTTCGATCAGGTCGGCCCTGGCCTGGGAGAGATTCTGCGCCGCCGAGCCGATCCCGGAGAAGTCGACGTCGACCGCGGCAGCGATGTCGGGGTGGATGATGGTGGGGTCGGGCAGCAGCTCACTCAGTGACAGCAGCTCTTGTCCGGGTCGCGCGCCGGTGGTCGTCGGCCGGGCCGCGCCGACCATGGGCGCGAGCAGCAACGAACCTGTAAGCACGACCAACATCGCCCGCACGGACACGAGCATCTATCGGCAACTCGGACCGACAGATTGAGCCCTCTGACCTCCTGGATGACGGGTCAGACGAGGCTGGGACCGGGGGTGTCCCGCTTGATGAGCTTCAGTTCCGTCTCGAAGTCGCCGACGTCGGAGAAACCCTTGTAGACACTGGCGAAACGCAGCGCAGCCACATGATCGAGGCCCCGGAGGTGCTCGAGGACGGCACGGCCAACCCATTCAGAGCTGACCTCGCCTCCTTCGAGTCGAACCGCCTCTTCGACCTCGGTGGCAAGGCACGCAAACTGTTCCGCGCTGATTGGGCGGCCCTTGGACGCGGAGCACAATCCCCGAACGATCTTGTCGCGATCGAACGGTTGACGCGCCCCGGTTCGTTTGACGACGACCAGCGGTACTTCTTCCACCCGTTCGAAGGTGGTGAACCGGTGCGAGCACTGCGCGCAGCCGCGGCGACGGCGGATGGCGGTGCCATCGTCTGCGGCGCGCGAGTCGATGACTCTCGTGTCGTCGGCGAAGCAGACCGGGCAATGCATACCTCCGACGGTACCCGCTCTGGGCCGGAGGAACGAGTCGGGCGGATGTCAGAAGTACGTCATTCGGCGAGATCTGAAGGGACCACCAGACGTTGGCCGACCTGAATGGCGCTGCCTCCGTTGCGGTCGGCCAAGCGGTCGATCAGTGGTCGTGGGTCAACACCGGGTGCAAGTTCGGAGGCAATCGCCCACAGCGTCTCGCCCTGCTGCACGACGTGCACGACCTCGCCATCTTCGGGCAGCGCATCGATCTGCTGGGAGGACGTCGACCGAGATTCGAGCGCAGTGCCGGGCACCGACTGCATGGATCGCAGCATCAAGAAGGAGCCGAAGATGCCAAGGCCGACGATGGCCCAGAGCGCGACCCGACGTGGCTGGTCTTCGACGAGCTGGACCAGTGGGTGCTTGGGGGATGCTTGGCCCTGAACGAGACGAAGCTTGGGTGGGGATGCGGGACGGGTGGGCTGGGGATGGAGCAGGGCGACCATGACGAGCATTCTCCTCAGGGGGTGTGACAGTCTCGAAGGGGAACCCATGTTCCCGAACAACTGTTCTCGAACGACTGTTCGTAGTCAATCCGAACAATCGTTCGCCGTCAACCTCATCTGGGAAAATCTCTCGGCCGGCCGCTTTCGCTGTCGACCTTCGCCTCAGTTGGCGTGGAGAGCAGCATTGATGCCGCCCCAGCGTTCGGGATCGGCCACCCGCAGTTCGACCGCGCCGGTGAGCGAGTTGCGAATGAACAACATGCCCGACCTGCCCGACAGTTCTCCGGCCTTGACCACTTGGCCGTCCGGCAACGCCAGCCTGGTACCGGCCGTGACGTACAGGCCGGCCTCGACCGTGCAGTTGTCACCAAGGGAGATGCCGATGCCGGCGTTGGCCCCGATCAGACAGTTCTCGCCGACGCTGACCCGTTCCTTGCCTCCGCCCGACAACGTGCCCATGATGGAGGCGCCTCCGCCCAGGTCGCTGTTGGCCCCGAGCACCACGCCCTGACTGATGCGCCCTTCGACCATCGCTGCCCCCAGCGTGCCGGCGTTGAAGTTGCAGAACCCCTCGTGCATCACGGTCGTGCCCTCGGAAAGGTGCGCCCCCAGCCGAACGCGGTCGGCGATGGCGATGCGGACGCCCGACGGCACGACGTAGTCGAGCATCTTGGGGAACTTGTCGACACCGTTGACGCCCACCGAGACTCCCTCGGCGGCCGCCGCGGCGCGCAGGGCATCAACCAGTTCGGGGACGACCGGACCAGCGGTTGTCCACGCGACGTTGGCCATCAACCCGAAGATCCCGTCGAGGTTGATCTCGTTCGGCCGCACCGTGCGGCGGCTCAGCAAGTGCAGTCGGAGATACACGTCGGCCGCATCGACGGGAGCGTCGTCGAACGACGCAATCGTGGTGGTGACCACCTCACCCCGAACGAAACCAAGGCGCTCGGCCAGACAGGCCCGAATCGGCTCGACCCCTTCTGCGGGATACCAGACGTCGAGTCGGGTGCCCGAGACGTGGTCGACATAGCTGTGTCCGGTTGCCGTGAAGGTCATGGATCGATCCTGTCAGCTCGAAGCTCGGCTTCCAACCGGAACCGCAACTGCAAGACGAACCACAGAAAGTTCCGACGGTCGAACACCTGTACGTCGTCGTGTGGCATACTCGATCAGACGTTCGGCCAGGCCCCTCGGGACCCGACGCCCCAATCCCTTCCCCCATTCCACTACCTGCGTTCCAAGAGGGAATCATCATGCGCGACACCAAACTCACTCCTCGCCAGCGGGCGATCCTCACCTTCATCAACGACCAGATGCTCGATCGGGGCTATCCGCCGTCGGTCCGGGAGATCGGCGCCGAAGTCGGCCTCACGTCGCCGTCGACGGTCCATTCGCATCTCGCCACGCTGCAGAAGAACGGCTACCTCGAGCGAGACCCGGCCAAGCCCCGTGCCATCAAGATCCAGTGGGATCCCAACTCCGGCCAGGGGAACATCGATCGCCGGCCCGTGCGTCATGTGCCGCTCGTCGGTAGCGTCGCCGCCGGCACCGACGTGCTGGCCAGCGAAGACATCGAGGAAACCATTCCCGTGCCCGCCGACCTCACCGGCGACGGCGAGTTGTTCATGCTCAAGGTTCGGGGCCAGTCCATGATCGAAGCGGGCATCCTCGACGGCGACTTCGTCGTCGTGCGGGTCCAGAACCACGCGAAGAGCGGGGAGATCGTCGTCGCCGGTATCCCGGGCGAAGAGGCAACGGTGAAGACCTACAGCCTCGACACCAAGAACAACCAGGTGGTCCTCATCCCGTCCAACTCCGCGCTCAAGCCCATGCGCTTCGAGCCCGACGAGGTCCAGATCTTCGGCCGGGTGGTCACCGTCCTGCGTCGCGTCTGACCCTCGACCCGACCGGCGGGAACTTCATGTCGACCGGGCCCCAAAGGGCTCCCACCGATCTTCCGGTCGAGGGCTTCGCCGATCCCATCCGCTCTGCCATTGCGTCAGGCTCGCTGGTTCTCACCGCCGAGCCTGGCGCCGGCAAGTCGAGTCTGGTCCCGTTGCTGGCGCTCGAAGCGCTGGCGTCGGGCCGCATCATCGTTCTCGAGCCGCGGAGAGTTGCGGCCCGGGCAACCGCCGAGCGGCTGGCCGGCCAGATCGGCGAGCCCGTCGGCCAACGGGTCGGGCTCACGATGCGCGACGACCGTCGGGTCAGCTCGCAGACCCGCATCGAGGTGGTCACCGAGGCCATACTCACGTCACGGGCCCAACGAGACCCGTCACTCGCCGGCGTCTCATGCCTGATCTTCGACGAGTTCCACGAACGGAACCTGCACAGCGACCTCGGCCTCGCCATGGCGCTCGAGAGCCGGGCATCGCTTCGGCCCGACCTGGCCATCGTGGTCATGTCGGCCACCATCGACGCGGCGCCCATTGCCCGCCTCCTGGGCGCTGACGGCGCTGCATCGCCGGTCATCACCGTCCCCGGCCGCACGCATCCCGTCGAGACCGTGTACGTCGGTCGGGCGATCCACGATCCCAGTCGTCGCTCCGACCAACTCGCCGACCACGCCTGGGTTCGAGCGGTCGCGTCGGCCACCGCTCGGGCGCTGACCGAGACGAGCGGCAGCGTTCTGGTCTTCGTCCCTGGTCGGCGAGAGATCGATCTCGTGGCCCGAGCCCTGGGTCGCCCGCCGGGGGTCGCGGTCCGAACCCTGCACGGTGGCACCGACACCCGCGCACAACACGACGTGCTCAGTGCCACCGACCGCCAAGTCGTTGTGGCCACCTCGATCGCCGAAACATCGCTCACGCTGCCGGGTATCACTGCGGTGGTCGACGGCGGGTTGCTTCGCCGACCTCGTTTCGACGCAACCACCGGGCTGGGTCGCCTCACCACCGGCTGGGTCACCCGGTTCGCCGCCGACCAACGCCAAGGTCGTGCCGGCCGCTTGGGTCCGGGCGTGTGCTATCGCTTGTGGTCAGAAGACGACCACCGACACCTCGACCAGAGCACCCGACCCGAGATCCTCGACGGAGACCCCCTGCCGTTGGCATTCGAGCTCGCCCGATGGGGCGATCCTCACGCCACGTCGTTGCCCCTACTCGATCATCCCGACCGCTCTCGCCTCGCTGCCGCGCTCAGCCTCTTGTCCCAACTGGGTCTCACCGACCACGCCGGCCGCATCACCGCTGCCGGCCATCGAGCGGGGACGTTGGGCACCCACCCCCGACACGCCGCCCTACTGGTCAGCGCCGAAGCGCTCCGCCCTTCGTTACGCACGCAGATCTACGCAGCCGTTGCCCTGCTCGACAGCGATCGCTGGCCCGACACGACCGACTTCGAAACCGAGGTCAGCCAACAGCGTCCGCACCTCGGACGAGCGATTGCCCGGCTCCAGCGTTCCCCCAACGCTCCCAACCCCGAATCCAACAACTCGGCGACGCTGGGCGAAGCGTTGGCCGCGGCGTGGCCGGACCGAATTGCCATGGCCCGACCGGGGCGGGCCGGCCGCTTCCTGCTGACCACCGGCCAGGAAGCCCAACTCTCCGACGGCCCGCTGACGCCTTCGGAGTTCCTCGTCATCGTGCAGGCCGACGCCGGAAGCGGCGGACCCCTCAGCATCCGCCGAGCCGTGCCCCTCGACCGCTCTGACGTGTTGCGAGTCGCTGCTTCGTCCATCACCTGGCAAGACCACGTCGAGTGGGACGATCGCAGCGGAGCGCTCCGCGCCGAGCGCCGACAGCGTCTCGGCTCCATCGTCCTCCACTCGGCCAACCAGCCCGACCCCGAGCCCACCGCTGTCGCCGCAGCGCTCCGGGATGGACTCCGCAGACGGGGCCTCGATGTGCTCCCGTGGAAGGACGCAGATCGTCAGCTCAGACAACGGATGGCGTGGCTGCATTCGGTCGATCCCTCCTGGCCCGACCCGTCCGACCAGCACCTCCTCGACAACCTCGACACGTGGCTCGACCTGTCCCGTGTCGACGCCCCGCCGACCTCGGCCGCCTGAACCTTTCGGCCGCTCTGCTCCAACTGCTCACCTGGCAGCAGCGCTCCGCCCTCGACCAACTGGCGCCCGTTCACCTCGCCCAACCCGATGGTCGTTCCGCCCCCATCGACTACGAGTCCGGCCGCCCCATCTGGCGAGTCCGCCTGCAGCGCGTCCTCGGCCTCGACCGCCACCCCACCATCGGCCCGCGGGACCAGCCGCTCACCATCGAACTGCTCTCGCCGGCCAACCGACCGGTGCAGGTCACCACCGACCTGCCCGGTTTCTGGCGCGGTTCCTACGCCCACGTCCGCGCCGACCTCCGGGGCCGCTACCCCAAGCACCCCTGGCCCGAACGCCCGTGGGAACCCCTGCCGCCTGTCCCTCGGCGCTAGGAACCTCCCCGGGCAGGGTTTCGACTCACTACCGGTTCGGGGCGGTGCCTGGGTGTACGAGGCCGGATTCGTAGGCGAACATCGCCAGCTGGGCTCGGTCTCGTACCCCGACCTTGGCGAGCAGATGACTGACGTGGGTTTTGACCGTTCCCGCGCCCATGAACAGGCTGAGGGCGATGTCGGCGTTCGACTCGCCTTTGGCCACAGCCAGAAGCACCTCTCGTTCGCGTTCGGTCACCGAGTCGAGCAAACGGACCTGGTGCGAGTCGAGAGCGGGCTGATGGGCAAACTCGGCGATCAAGCGCTTGGTCACATTTGGCGCCAGCAGGGCGTCGCCTCGGGCGACGATTCGCACGGCCTCGACCAACCGATCTCGGTCGGTGTCCTTGAGCAGGAAGCCCGATGCGCCGGCGTGTAGCGCTTCGAAGACGCCGACAAGGGCCAGGGTGGCGTACGCGACACCCAAGAGAAATCCGAGACGGAGATTGTCGTCTCCGGTGACCGTGCCGAAGAAGAAGGCGCCGCCGAAGGCGTTGAGGGTTGCGTGCCAAACGGCGACTTGCGACCAGTTCCCCCGGCTTCGGTTCATCACGAGCAGCATCAGCAACTGAAAACCGAGGTTGCCGGCGATGCCCATGAGCCAAGGCATGTCGCCGGTGAGCATCAGCGGCAGATGCCAGAACGTTCGTAGTGCCCCCAGCATCAGCCAGCTCGTAGCCAAACCATGCTTCTCGAGGAGCAGAGGCCCGGCGAAAGCCGTCCATCCGGCCTCCTCTCCGAGGCCGACAAGGAGGAGCATCGCCACGAACACGACCGGGATGTTCGGCCAGTCGGAGAGCTGGGCGGCGGTCGGCAGCGGCGCGCCGAAGACGTGGTTGACCAGGACGATCGCGACGTGGACCGCAATGGGAACCAAGGTGACGACGGCAAGCCAACGGCCGGGGATTCGTACGGTTCGAATGGTGCGCCACCACGCTCGACGAACATCACGGCCCTGGACAGAGGTGACGATCACGGCCGCGATGAGGGGTCCGAGGGGATTCTGCTCGGGTGCGGATCCGACGCCGAACGCGCTCAACAGGTATTGCGCCCAGCCAAAGAGGCAAGCCATCACGGCGAACACAGCGAACGGATGGGAACGGACGACCCGAATGGGTGATGTCATGACAAGCTCCTGCTGCATGGGGGTTTGGTACCCGACCATCAGACCTCGCCAACGGGCGTCCCTGCGTCCGGCAAAGGGACGCTCCTCGAGAGACCTGCGCCCTAGTCCTGCGGACAGAGACCGACACGACCAGCGAACTACCCCCGCCGCGAGTCGGGGTCTCGCTGGGTGCCGAGTCAGTCGGTGAGCACCAGCGAGCGCAGGGCCTCGAAGGTTCGTTCGATCGAGGCTCGGTGCACGTGCTCGTCCCTGGTGTGGGACACCTTCGGGTCACCCGAACCGAAGTTGGTGGCGGGGATGCCGTATTCGGCGAACCGGGCGACATCGGTCCAACCCAGCTTGGCCCGCACTTCCAGGCCGTTCTCGTCGATGAGCCGGCGCAGCAACGGATGGGTCAGCGACGGTGGGCACGCCAGGCTCCGGTCGATCACGGTGACCGTGTCGTCCGCTTCGAGATGGGGCGCCAGAAGCCGGCGGACCATCGTCTCGGCCTCGACGTCGGTGCGGTCGGGGGCGAAGCGGTGATGGATCCGCAGCATCGCCCGGTCGGGAACGACGTTGCCCGACACTCCGCCCTCGACGTGCACTGCCTGGAGCGACTCGTGGAACGTGCACCCGTCGATGGTCGGTTGGCGGCCGGGCCATTCGGCCAAGGCGGTCAGCAAACCACCGAGACGATGAACCGCGTTGCGCCCCATCCACGGCCGAGCGGTGTGGGCCCGCTGGCCGGCCAGGACCACCTCGAACCGCAAGGCCCCTTGGCACCCGGCTTCGATGGCGCCATCGGTCGGCTCGCCGAGGATGGCGCAGTCTCCCGCCAACAGGTCGGGTCGGGCTTGATGGAGTTCGATCAGGCCGCTGTGCACCGAGGCGACTTCTTCGCGCGCGTAGAAGACGTAGGTGAGATCGACGGCCGGCTCGGCCACCGTTCGGGCCAACTCGAGGAAGCAGGCCAGTCCGCCCTTCATGTCGGCCGACCCGAGACCCCAGAGGGTGTCGCCCTCGATCCGGGCGCCCGCATTGTCGTTGACGGGAACGGTGTCGGTGTGGCCGACCAGCAGCAGACGTTGCCTGCGACCGAGCTCGGTTCGAGCCACCAGGTTGTCGCCAACTCGGGTCACGGTCAGGTGGGCGAGCGGTTCGAGCTGAGCTTGGAGCCAGTCGACCAGCGGCCCCTCTTCGAAGGAAACCGAGGAGTGCCCGACCAGTTCGGCGGTCAACGCCAACAGGTCGGTCACGCAAGTCCCAGCCGTCGGGCCGCCAACTCCAGCAGCTCGTCGGGCTGCACGACGGCGATACGCACGTGGTGTCTGCCCTGCTCGCCGTAGAACTCGCCGGGGCTGACGATGACGCCGGCTTCACGGGCGAGCCGTTCGGTGAAGGCCCACGCGTCGCCGCCGGGTGCCGGCACCCAGAGGTAGAAACCACCGCCGGGCATCTCGGCCTCGACGCCCATGGCCGCGAGCATCTCGACCATGCGACCCAGTCGCCGCCAGTAGCGGACGCGCTGATCGTCGACGTGGTTGCGGTCGTCGAAGGCTACGACAGCCGCAGCTTGGATGGGTCCGGGCACCATGAACCCGGCGTGCTTGCGAACCTCGCCGAGGTAGTGGAGCAACTCGGCATCGCCCGCGTAGAAGCCGGCCCGTACGCCGGCCAGATTCGAACGTTTCGACAACGAGTGCACGGCTACCACACCGTCGAGTCCGTGTTCGAGGATCGATCGGGGCGGGCCGTTCCAGGTGTATTCGATGTAGCACTCGTCGGAGAACACCGGCACGCCGTTGGCCCGACCCCACGCCGCAGCAGCCCCCAAGTCGTCGAGGCCCCCGGCGGGATTCCCCGGTGCATTGACCCACAAGGCCAGCGCACGCGCCGAGTCGTCGGGGTCGATGGCACTCAGATCGAGACACCAGTTCCGCGTCGACGGGAACCGGTACCGCCCGGCAGCTGCCGAGGATGGCGCCCATCTCGTAGCTGGGGTAGCTGATGGCGGGATAGAGAATGGTGTCCTTGTCCGGGGTCCGCAGACGCAGGTAGTTGGGCAGCCCGGCGACGAACTCCTTGGAGCCGATGGTCGCCCGAACGTCGGACGCCTCGATCCCGCAGGCCGTCAACGAGTTCAGCCAACGGGCCGCCGCTTCACGGAAGGCCAGCGTGCCGATCGACGGCGGGTAGCCCCGCTCGGCGTTGGAGGTCGCCAAGGCTTCGACCACCGCCCGAGGCGGAGCATCGATGGGGGTGCCGATGGACAGGTCGACGGCGCCTCCTTCGAACGCTTCGGCGATCGCGGTGAGGTCGTTGAGCCGGTCGTAGGGATACGGCGGAGGGACGAACCCTCCGGTGGTGAGGGTCATCGAATGTCTCTCTCGACTCGGGCAATGACCGGTTGGGTCCAACGGGCCGGAGCATTCTCGGTTCCGCCGGCCTTTCCGACGATGAAGTCGCCGAGGCGTTTGGCCGAGGCCTCTTCGAGGCGGGCGTGGACACGCATGCCGTCGGTTTCGGTGGCCTCGTCGAGCACCTCGCCTTCGCGGTGAACCGCAGCCAGCATGTCGCCGCGGGACCAGGGCACGAAGAGTTCGTAGACCGTGGACAGCTCTCGGAGCCGGTCGCCGATGGCGGTGAGCAGCTCGTCGATGCCCTCGCCCGTCTCGGCGGACACGGCGACCGCATCGGGGTAGCGCTCGCACAGGCGAGCAACGTCGGGCGACAGGTCGGCCTTGTTGAACACCAGCAACTCGGGTACTTCGTTGGCCCCGATGCCATCGAGCACCTGGCGCACGGCCAGGATGTGGCTGTCGGGATCGCGGCCGGCGCCGTCGACGACGTGCAGGAGAAGATCGACTTCGGCCGCCACTTCGAGCGTCGACTTGAAGGCCTCGACCAGTTCGTGCGGCAGCTTCTTGACGAACCCGACGGTGTCGGTGAGCAGGATCTGTTCGCCGCCGGGCAGCTTGGTCTTCCGGGTCGTGGGGTCGACGGTGGCGAACAGGCGGTCCTCGACCTTCACGTCCGAGCCGGCCAACCGGTTCAGCAGTGTCGACTTGCCGGCGTTGGTGTAGCCGACGATGGAGACCATGCGATAAGGCGAACGATGACGGGCCTTGCGCTGGTTGCGGCGGCGGTCGGCGATGCCAACGAGGTCACGCTCGAGCTTGTGCATGCGCCGCACCAGGCGACGACGATCGACCTCGAGCTGAGTTTCGCCCGGGCCGCGGGTGCCGATACCGCCGCCCTGCTGGCTGAAGTTCTTCTTGCCCCGCAACCGGGGCAGGCGGTAACGCAACTGGGCCAGCTCGACCTGGGTCTTGCCCTCGACCGACGTTGCGTGCTGGGCGAAGATGTCCAGGATCACCGCGGTCCGATCGAGCGCGGTACGCCCGAGGATGCGTTCGAGATTGAACTGCTGCGCCGGGCTGAGGGTGTCGTCGAAGACGACCGTGTCGGCGTCCAGCATCAGTGCGCTCTCGCGGATCTCGTCGACCTTGCCCTTGCCGACGAAGGTTGCGGGGTCGGGGCGGCTGCGTTTCTGGATGATGCGATCGAGCGCGTCAGCGCCGGCGGTGTCAACCAGCAGTTCGAGCTCGTCGAGCGACGCCTCGGTGTCCTCGAGCGCTTCGCCGTCCTTGGTCATCCCGACCAGGACGATGCGCTCACGGAAGCTGCGGTCGAGGAACCCGGAGCGGATCTCGCCGCCGAACTCACCGAACGCGCCACGGTGCGACTCTTCTTCCTCGCCCGTCTCGCCGAAGTCGTCGTCGAAGTCGACGCCGTCTGAGGAGCCGGTGTCGTCCTGATAGTCAGAGAAGTCACCGTCGGCCAGGTCGTCATCCCAGTCGTTGTCGTTGGTCACGGGACCTCGACGCGGGCGATGAAGCGGGCGGGACCGGTGAGTTGCACGGTGTCGCCGACCTCGACGACCACGGCCCCACCGGGCATGTTGACGGTGACCGGGCTGTCGACCAGGCCCCAACTGGTGGTGGCCGCGCCGACGGCGCAGGCGCCGGACCCGCAGGCTTCGGTGATGCCCGAGCCCCGTTCCCACACCTTCATGGCCACCGAGTGGCGGTCGATCACCTTCACCAGATGCACGTTGAGTCCGTTGGGGTAGGCGGCCTCGACCTTCGGGCCGATGACACCGATGTCATAGCGCTGCGGATCGTCGACCAGCGCAACCAGGTGGGGGTTGCCGAGGTCGACGCCTTGCTGGCGGATCAGGTCGACGCCGAGGTCGGCCCATGCGGTCGAGTCGGCGACTCCCCCACCCGCCGAGCCCATGTCGACCCGAACGTTCACGGTGGACGGGTCGTCGGTCGGGTCGAGATCGAGGCGCCGCAACCCGGCGTCGGTCTGCACCTCGAAGGCGGCGGAGCCCGTCAGGCCGGCGTGCATGGCCAGCGCCTGGGCGACGCATCGAATGCCGTTGCCCGAGATCTCGGCCCGGCTGCCGTCGGCGTTCCACAACACCATCACGGCGCGTCCTGGTCCGTCGAAGCCCGCAGCGACGCCGGTCAGCGAGATCAGCCCGTCGGCACCGACACCGCGATGCCGGTCGCACCATGCCCGAGCATCGTCCGCGGTCAGCGGGCGCGCCGGTTCGACGGCGATGAGAAAGTCGTTGCCCAACCCCTCGTGTTTGGTCAGGGCGATGGTCGTGAGGCTGGTTGTCGCGTGTGCGGTAGGCAAGACCTTCAGTCTCGCAGGTCGGCGGTGTTTCCCCCAACGGATTTGTGTCCAACCGGCGAATTCTGCTGGTGACTCTGTAGCGCCCAGTGGTGGTCGACGGCGTCGGCGAGGTCGGGCTGCAGCGCGTCGAACCACTCGATCCGGGGATCGCGCCGGAACCACCGTTGCTGCCGACGGGCGAACCGGCGGGTTCGTTGGCGGGCCACGTCGAGGGCGTCCTCCAACGTGATGACCCCAGCCAGGTGATCCAGCAGCTCCTTGTAGCCCAAGGCCTGACCCGCCGTCCGAGAGAACCCACCGGCCTGCAGCGCACGCACCTCGGCCAGGAAACCGTCGGCCAACTGGCGGTCGTAGCGGGCGTTGATGCGGGCGTCCATGACGTCGCGGTCGATGGCCAGAGCCGACCTGGCAGAACCGCGACGGCGGGTACTGGTCGACGCCCGGGCCGAACGACGAGAACGGTTGACCCGATCCCAACGGTCACTTCGAGTGCTCGCAGAATGCGGCGGCGGTTGGTGGGCAACATCTTCTCGGCGGCGGCCGGATCGAGTTGGGCGAGCCGGCGGTGCAGGCCCTCGGTATCGGGGTCGGCCTCGAGCATCTGCGAGCACGTCGGGGAACTGCGGCCGGGATGGTGAACCCGTCGATCAGGGCCCGAACGTAGAGCCCGGTACCGCCGACGATGATGGGCGTCGATGCCGCGGGCTTCGATGTCGGCCAGCGCGGACGATGCGTCCGCCGCGTACCGGGACACCGTGTACTCCTCGGTCGGGGTCGGCGACATCGACGAGGTGGTGGCCAGCGGCCGCTCGTTCCTCGGCGTTGGGTTTCGCCGTGCCGATGTCCATCCCTCGATAGATGGCCATGGCATCGGCCGAGATGATCTCGGCCACCTCCCCCCGTTCGGCCGAGCGCACCGCCATGGCGACCGCCAAGGCGGTCTTGCCGCTGGCGGTCGGCCCGACGATGACCAGAGGTCGGCGTCGCTGGGACGCAGGCGCGCCGGTCGGCATCAGTTGCCGGGTACGAGGCGAGGGCGTCCGACCATGGACAACAGCGTGCCGGCAACGGTGACCGGATCGACCACCAGGTGGAGGTGCTCGCCTTCGAGCCGAGCGACTTCCCAGCCCTCGGCCTTGGCTCGTTCGTAGGACATCAGGTACATCTCGCCGGTGGCGAGGAAGCCCATGCGAACCTCGTCCGGCAGCTTGGGCACCGGGAATTGGCTGATCGAAGAGGCTGCGGGGAACCGGTTTGAACTCGGCGAAGATCCGGGCCCGTTCTTCCACCGGCAGCATGTCGACGACCATTCCACCCCACCAGTGATGCCACGGCGGGAGGTAGTCGTCGGGTCGGACCATGTCGTCGAGCATGGTGGCCAAGGTCTCGTCGGCTTCCACCGGCGACAAGCCGTCGTCGGCGGGAATCCGGCCGTTGATCATGATGACGGCCTCGACCCGGTGACCGGCGTCGAGCAAGCACCGGGCCACCAACGGCAACCGGGGACACGCGGCCGAATGGCCGACGACCACCAACGGCTGGGGTTGGGGAGGACCGACCGCCTCCAGGATTCCCTGCACCCAAGGGCCGATGTGGTCGACGTCTTCGGGGGTCGTTCGAGTCGTCGGCGTGATCACCGGGTCCTGGCCCAAAAGGGTCAGGACTTCGGCGACGCCGCGGAACATTTCCTTACCGGCGAGGTAGCCAGGCACCAGCAGCCAGGTGCGTCTGCGCTTTTGGTAGACAGGTTTCACTACGAACTCCCGAGCAAACCGTGACAATAGTCACAGCGCTCCGCTCGACGTCAAACCGAACATAGCGACCTTGGCCGTTCCGACAAGATTCGCGGATTCCCTACCGTCTGATGGCTCGACTTCTCACGAAATGAGAGATATCATCCAGTTTGTGGATAGAACGTCGACGCCCTCACTTCTGCCGATCTTCCGTTCGCAGCAGCAGGCAGAGATGCTGGCCCTCATTCTCGGCGACCCAGAGACCGAGCACAGCCTGGTCGAGCTTTCCGAGCGATCCGGCGTCCCCTATGCGTCGGTTCACCGCGAGGTCGAACGCACCGACACGGCCGGCCTGGTCTCGGATCGGTTCGTCGGACGAACGCGGCTGATTAGGGCGAACCCGGAGAGCCCCTACTTCGCAGGGCTGTCGGATGTGTTGGTCAAGGCGTTCGGTGTGCCGTGGGTGCTCGCCCAGGAGCTCGAAGGTCTCAGCGGAGTCGATGCTGCGTACGTCTACGGGTCGTGGGCGGCGCGGTTCTCCGGCGAAGATGGCGATCGACCCGTGGGCGACATCGATCTGCTCGTACTCGGCGGACCGGACCGAGACCAGGTGTATGCCGCAGCAAGCTCGGCCGAGCGACGGCTCGGCCGAGCTGTTCAGGTGACCATTCGATCGACCGACTGGCTGACCGAAGGCAGCGGCACGTTCCACGACACCGTGGCCGGACGACCGATGGTGCCTCTATCTCTGTCGTCTACGCGAACAGATCGGGAGGCTCGGAAGCCAGCAGCAGACCGGTCGCCTCGACGACAGCCCGTGCCGTCCTCAGCGCCCACTCCGAATCGTCGGCGCTGATCTCAGCGGCGGTCGGGTCGAAGTACTGCGCTGCATGGCGAGTACGTCGAAGGCGTTCGAACGTGGGCTTGGCAAGCCCAGGAATCTGCTCGGGCGTACTGTGCGCTGACGGCGTCCTCGACCGTCACGTGCGAACCCTCGCCGCCTGTTGCCCGCGAGCCCTTGGCGGATGAGCAGAGCCTCGGCCGCCATCCGATACGCGTCGTAAGCAGCAGCGAACGCCCCTTCGATGTCGCCCACCTGCAGCCCACCGTCAGCAGTGAGCAATCGCTTTGCAGCTCGTCCGATGATCGTCGCGGCCGATTCGCCGGCCGTCCTGCCGTCGATCTGTTCGAGGCGGCCGCGACCCAGCAAGTACACGATCGTGTTGCGTCCGTCAGTCGGGATGGCCACAGGTGTCACCGTAGCTATGAGCTATGACGCTCAACGCTTCTCGCGTCGAGATGCCGAAACTGCAGTACACCGACCGGCGTTTCGACGGTGGGTGTACTGCAGTTCGCTCAGGATCGGATCAGCTGGCTTCGATGATCAGCCGGCTTCGCTGTGGGTGACGGCTTCTTCGCCCATCCACTGGCGGAGGGTGTTCTTCATCTTGGTCTGCTGGATGAAGAGGTCCTGCTCGGCCGGATGTTCGCCGGCGGCCTGGGGGGCCTTGAGGTAGAAGCTCAGCCATTCCTGCACGCCCGACTGTCCGGCACGGGCCGCGAGGTCCATGAACAGGGCGAGGTCGAGCACGATGGGTGCGGCCAGGATCGAGTCACGGCAGAGGAAGTCGATCTTGATCTGCATGGGGTACCCCATCCAGCCGAAGATGTCGATGGCGTCCCAGCCCTCTTTGTTGTCACCGCGGGGCGGGTAGTAGTTGATGCGGACGACGTGGTCGATGTTCCCGTACAGCCTGGGGTAGACCTCGGGCTGCAGGATGGTGTGCAGCACGCCGAGCTTCGATTCTTCCTTGGTCTTGAAGTTCTCGGGGGCGTCGAGCACCTCGCCGTCGCGGTTGCCGAGGATGTTGGTGGAGTACCAGCCACGCAGGCCGAGCATGCGGGCCTTGAGGCCGGGTGCGATGAGGGTCTTCATCAGCGTCTGACCCGTCTTGAAGTCCTTGCCGATGATCGGCACGCCACGCAGTTGGCCAGCTGCACCATGCAAGGCAGGTCGGTGCTCAGGTTCGGAGCGCCGTTGGCGAACGGCACGCCCGACTGTAGGGCGGCGTACACGTAGATCTGGCTGGGTGAGATGTTGTCGTCGTTGTCCTTGAGGCCCTGCTCGAAGGCCTCGACCGTTTCGTGGACGGCGCTGGCTTCCTGGAAGGCTTCGGTCGATCCGCACCAGACCATGACCAAGCGGGAGCAGCCGTTCTCGACCCGGAAGCGTTCGATGTCCTCCATGAGGGCCATCGCCTGGTCCCACTTGTTGGTCAGGTCCTTGACCCGGATGACCGTCGAGGCGGGAGACCCAGCGCTGGTCGAAGACGGCGTCCATGGCCACGACGCCTTCGAGCTCGCTCGAGATCGAAGCGATGTCACGCTCGTCGAGCACGCCGCAGGTGCGGGCGGCCTCGAGGGCGTTTGGCGAGATGGGGTCCCAGCCGCCGAAGACCAGGTCGTCGAGGCTGGCGAGGGGCACGAAGTCACGGATGAGGGGGTTGCGGCCCTCTTCGCGGTGACCGAGACGGATGTGCGCCATCTGGCTGACCGAGCCGATTGGTGGGGTTGCGGCCTGGCGGGCGAGGAGCACGCCGGCGATGAAGGTGGAGGCGACGGCGCCGAGGCCGGGGGTGAGCACACCGAGCTTGCCGGTGGCGGGGGCGATCTGTACAGGTTCTGCCATGCTCAGAAACATAAGCGATGGTCGATCCCCATAGCCCGCGGTTTAGAGTTGCTTCACAAATATGCGCCAGCTCCCCGCCCTCACGCTCAGCCAGCTCGACTATCTCGTGGCCGTCGCCGACTCGCCCTCGTGGGCTGCCGCCGCGGCGACCCGTCAAGTCACGCCGTCGGCGCTGTCGCAGGGCTTGGCCGAGCTCGAACGGCGCCTCGGCGTGCGATTGTTCGAACGAGACGGGCGTCGGCGGACGCTGGCTCCGACGGCCACCGAAGTGCTGGCCTATGCCCGCCGGGTGTTGGCCGACACCGACGATCTGTCCCGCTGGCTCGACCAGGTCCGCTCAGGTCACGCCGGCCCGTTCCGCCTGGGCATGATCGACGCCGCCGCGCTCGGGCACTGGCCCCACACCCTCCAAGCGCTACGTTCCGAACACCCAAGCGTTTCGTTGCAGCTCTCGATCGGGCCGTCAGGTCAGCTGCTCGACCAGCTGCAGGCGAACCAGCTCGATCTCGCCGTGATCGTCGCGCCCGCCGAGATGCCGCCGGGCATCGACTGGACCGACCTTCTGCGCGACCCCCTGGCTGTGTACGCGCCACCTGGGGTGACGCCAGGTCCGCCTTCGACCTGGGGTCCCTGGGTGTCGTTCCCTGCAACCTCACACACCAGACGACTGATCGACGAACAGCTACGCCGCCTCGGTGCGACGGTGGACGTGCAGTCCGAGTCGCATCAGCCTGAAGTGCTGAAGGAAATGGTTCGCCTCGGCCTCGGATGGACGGTGCTCCCCGTCATCCAGGCGGAGAGTGGGGTATCGCCGTTGGTCCGGGCCCAGCCCGAGCCCCTGCTCGAACGCCGCCTCATCGCCGCCCGCCGCAACGGCCGACTCCCCCACCCGCTGACCGACTGGTTCATCGAGCAGCTGACCGCGCGATCAGCGAGCCGGCAGCCAGAGGGGTTGACACGCAGGGGGGTCATCGAGCGAAACCGACCGCAGGGTTGCCAGCTTCTCCTGCCACCACGGCATTCGGTCGATCCACTCCGGGTGGTCACCAGCTCGACCGAGCTCGACCAGTTCGCCGTCCACGAGGAAGCTCACACTCGCCTCGGGCGCATCGGCCAGGTAGTCACGCAAGTTGGTCAGAGGTAACGCAAACCCGCTGTCGACGTATCGAGCCAGGCCTTCGTCATCGGTCCGAAGGATGATGGCCAACTCGTCAGCATCGGATCGAAGTGCCGCAGTTCGCGGGACGAGGTAGTGATTCGTGGAGCCACCGCCCGTCCGAAGGTTGGCGTACATGTTGAATCCGGTGGCTGTCTTCAGTTCGAGGTAGGGACTCAATCCGTTGAGAAACGCCACAGCGATGAGCACGGCCGCGCCGAGACCCCATGGACGGAAGCTCAAGGTCGCGCGGCGGCTCGGCGTAAAGAGGACGGACCTCACGATCGAAACCCCGAGCGGCAGCCAGACGAGGTACGCCACCAGGATTACAACGCCGCCCACGGCCTTGACGTTTGTCAGCCCTGGCGCAAAGGCGCCCAACAGCGCAAGCTTCCAGGCGAGGCCACGCAGCCGAGGACCCGGAGTGGGCAAGCGGTCCGCAAGCCGCGCCACCTCGCCTGGCGCCAGGAACAGGCCGAACAGCGCCATGAGCACTGCTGTGAAGTCGAAGAAGTGGTGCACCAGATCAAGGGCGATGAGCAAATGGAACACGACTCCGGTAGCCACGCCGATGCGGCGTGTCACTGGTGCCAGACAGCAGAATCGGGATGCTCAGTTCCACAGCGACCGTGACGATTGCGAGGACCAGGACGAGCACTGAACCGGCCGGGACCTCAGGAATCCCTCCCATTCCGGTCACCTCATTCGTGAAATACCGAACACACGACGCCGACCGGTGGGAAAAAGCCGGCGTTCAGCTTGGCGAACACGGCGAACGAATAGAAGACCAGGAGAAGCACTCGAGCCGTCGGCGCAAATCGGGTCCACCATTGATCGTCAGGCCTCCAGGGCCCGGCGATCAGCGCTGCCGCTGCAACCATGCCCGCTACGAGCCAGTGGTTTCCGATTCTGGGGGCCTCGAACCAGACCGACGCCACCAATGCAACGGCGAGCCGCGGTTCGACTCCATCGTTCGCGAGGGCGGACCAGAAGCAGAGTGGCGAAACCAGCAACCGCAACATTCGTCAGGGCCCGGGGCGACCCATCGATCAGGCCTCCAGGGTTCACATTGCCCAAGATGTGCGCCAACGCCGCCAGAGCCCACAGCTTCCACCATGCTGCTATATCTCCCGACGTGGTTTCGGCGCTCGTCATCAGGACCGCATCAATTCGTACATTACGCGGCGAATCGTCGGCCGAAACCGGACGAAACGCGAACCAGTAGCGATCAAGTAGCGAGGGGGAGCCGATCGACTCGCCGCGGCATTCTCCACGTTGATCACTGTCTGCCTGCCGTTGAGAACTCCTGCCAGCTCCAAGTCTCGATCATCGTGAAGCGCACGACGCAGAGCGGCCGTCGTTGCTGACTCTCGCTCGTCGATGACGATCTGCCATGGCTCCGAGTTCGCCTCGGTCGGTCGGAACTGCTCGTTCTGTAGATCCACCAGATGAAGACTTGGCAGAAAAAGGTGGTTTCGTCCCTGCGCCTTCCGTCTTGAGATTGGGAAAACATGGTGAAGGCCCCTCCGGTGCTGAGACCGATGTACGGTCCCGCCACGACGAACGCAAGCCCAACCGCCACGGCGGCGTATCTGGGGGCGACGAGCCCAACTCGCTCCGACGACTCGGTCCTCGCCCTGAGCGATGCCAACACCCCGAGGTTCATCACGTAGGCGTAGACCAGGAACAACAACCAGAGCACCACCTTGACCCACACCGTCGGCCAACCCATTGCCCAGAGGCAAAGTAGTCCAAGAACGCGATCGGACGCAAGCCGGGATGTCGTCGGAATGGTGCGAACAACAGCGACTCGGAGGCGAAGCGAGTGATGACCGACTGTCCAAGCTCGAACTGCTCTTGTGGCGGGAAGAGCACGAACAGGGCGAAGAGGGCAGCGGAAAAGTCTGACACGGCAATCGCCGGGCTGAGACTCACCAGCGAATGAAAGAAGATCCCGAATGCAGCTCCGAAGCGCCTCGTGGAAGGAACCAGCAACGCCAGGAAATAGACGTCTCGGCGCCTACCGCGACCACAACCGCGACTTCTGCCCCGAGCGGTACTGACGACAGCCCGCCGAACATGGCCTTGTCGGCGATGAACGCGGCGCAACTCTCCGACGGATCGAGGAACGCCGTGTTCCACTTGGATGTCGCGGCAGCCCCGTATGCGACCAGGGTTACGACTCTGATCGCCGGGAACGTGCGATCGATTCCCGACCAATCTCGGTTCGCGAGCCAACCCATGAGCAGACAGGCGTTCACCGCTCCGACGAGGACCCAGTGATCTGGATTGTCTGGCTGATGTGCCACCAGATCGACGAGTTTTGATGGCCAACGACGCGGCCAATCGGCCGGTGGCGGAGGGACGAGAGACAACTCGGACGGCGGCGACTGCCACGATCCGCATCGTCCAGTTCGTATCGACTTGACCGTGAATCAGCAGATGGAACAGGTGAGCGAACGACCAGAGCGTGGCGAACACGGTAACCCGGGAGGTACTGCTTCCGTCGACCTCGTGTTGCACGGTCGCCCAAGCTGTCGCTCGGCTCACCCTAGATCTACTGACCGAGTGCCGGACGCCGCGTCAGGAGGCACCGCGACCCAGCGGTCCCGAACGCTCAGGCCAACCCGCTCTGATGGCGAGCGTCGCAGCCTCGAGCTGGGTCGTAGCGCCGAGCTTCCGCAACACGCCCTTCACCTGTGAGCGGACCGTCTCCACGGAAACGTACTCACGAGTAGCGATCACTCCCGGAGCTGCGCCTTCCATGAGGTACTGCAGCACGAGGGCTTCCCGCGGGGTCAGTTCGTTGAACGGCGCCATTCGCCGGCTCGATTCCCGGCGCTGTGAATGCAGCGCGTCCAAGAGTTCAGCCCGCTGGCGAGGGCGGACCGGCTCGTTCGCGAGAACAGCCAGGATCGATTCGGTGATGGCGGCGAAGGGTTCGGACTTGCTGATCACGGCGCTAGCGCCCGCCTCGAGGCACGCACCCCACAGACAGTCGTCATCCGTACCGGTCAAGACCAAGATTCGACAACCGATCTGCAGGATCGGGCGGATCAGACCCAACCCATCACCCAGGGCCGGAAGACCATGGTCCAACACCACCGCTGTCGGTCGTTCGTCCGCGACCTGAGCGAGCAATGCTTCGCGACTCGATACATCTGCCATCGCTGACCGTACGCCGAGCTCGTGCAATGAGCTGTGGAGTCCCAGTTGGAGAAGCGGATGGTCGTCGACCAGCAGCACATCCAAAAGACCTTGCCGCTCGCTTGATTGCAGCGCTTTCCCAAGCACCGATTCCGCTCCCAGTGTTTCCCGCACGATTCTCACTGCTTGAACCTCCGCTCGCATGTCATCAACTTCCGCCCTTCCCGTCAACCGCAATTTCACCCGGGTATCTCTAGAACAAACGAGACCGCAGTCCTTTTTCGCCGAGATTGCCGTCCGGTGTCGCAGCAAAGTGAGGCAGTCGGATGATGAACTCCGCTCCGCCACCAACCCGCTTCCCAACCGTGAGCTGGCCGCCTAGCCGTCTCACGATTTCATGGGAGATGTACAGGCCAAGCCCGCTACCCGATGGGTGGGTCGTAAAGCCACGATCGAAGATCTTCTGAACGACGTCGGCCGGAACTCCAGGCCCGCGGTCGAGCACGCTGATCTTGATGTCCCCCTGTTCAGCTCGCACACGAAGAGTCACCGGGCTACGCGGAGCGTGCCGCGAGGCGTTGTCGAGCAAGTTGCCGACAACTTCGGTCAGGTCGTCGGGAATGGTCCGGACAGTCACCCCCGCCGATGCATCCAACGACACTGCCTCTCCCTGTCTGAGCCGCAGTTCGACGATTGCTGCACACAGGTCGACGACGTCGAAGGAGACAACGCCCCCGACCTTGTTCGACGCCAACCCCCGAAGCCTCGCCAATTCAGTGGCGAGTACGCCGCTCTCAGTGACCTCTCGAAGCTGGTGGGTAAGAGCGACCGCCTCGACACCCAAGAGACCGGACCGCAGATCGTGGAAGGTCTCCTCGTGCCGGGCCCGCTCACGCGACGCGAGCTTGACAGAGAGTTCGAAGTCGAGTCGCGCCGCGAACAGATCTTCCTGATAACGATTGTGACCTTGGCGATAGTCGACCAGCACGCCGCCCATCGCTGTCACGGTGGCAATGAATCCGATCAGGCTTGCCGCGAGCCACCCAGGGCTGTCGATAGCGGGCGCATTGATGGCGAAGATCTCCGCTGCCTCGAGCCCCAGCAAACCCAGCCCCAAATACACCAAGAGGCCACGCTGTCTTCTGTATCCCATCAGCAGCAAGACGCAAGCGCCCGCCCCGAGCACGGGTCCGGCGATCAACTGTCCAACGGCTGGGCTCGTCGAGTCGCTCGACCGGACCAGGTTGTCCATTCCCAGCGCGACCACCGCGCTGACCCCGACGACCCCGCCGCCGGCCCACACCAAGTCACGCCGAATCGACAGTTTTGCGTCGGTCTCGGGCAAACACAGCATGGTCAAAACGACGAGGGCAATCATGACGCTCGACCCGACGGCGAAGCCTCCGACGATTTCGAGCGAGCTCGCTCGAAGCATGGGGCCAACGCGGGCCGGGAGGATCCAACCCGCGCCGGCAAGACTCAGGACGATTCCCGAGCCAAGCGATGTTCGCTCTTTCGCCATCTCGAATCGCGTGAAACACAGGACCGATCCGACAAGTGCGAGAACCGCACTTGCGGTCGCAAGGACCACCGACAGGATGAGACGGTCCTGAGGATTGCCAACGTCGTGTCGAATGCCCCAGATTCCCGCTGCGACCGACGCTACAAGGGCCGCAGTCGACCACACCACGCCTTGGCCGAAGGGCAGGACACTGCCATCGTGGGGCCGACCGCTCAGTGATTTGGGCGCTGTCACTCCAACAATCTGGCGGCGCTGCGATTGGCGAACTGCGTTTGCCACCCTTCCCTCCACCATTCGAACTTGCGGCCCCGCGACAAGGAGCGTAGGCGGACCCAGCGGTTGGTTCCAGGGCTGAATTCACCAAGATGGGTGAAGACTGGACTCGGCGGACCAGTGACACTGGGTTTCTACACCAACCACCTGGAGGAGAATCCAATGACCGAACTGTTCGTCAAGGCCTACACCCGAATGATCTCAGCGCAGGAACGGGGTGCGGGCATGGCCGAGTACGTCCTCCTGCTGGCCCTCGTCGCCGCTCTCATGACCGCTGCGTTCAGCGGCCTCGTGACCGCCATGATCGGTCAGCTCACGAACATCGCCACCGAGGTCGGAACTCGGCTGGCTGCTCGCCCGCACAGGGCAAGAGTTGCTGGACTGGCCGGGTTGACGCACGGGGACTTCTCGTACGTCGGCTCGGCATTCGGCGTATAGGCACCAAGAAGGCAAGTCCGCGAATTGTGGGCCGCGACACGGAGGGAAAGAAATGATCTTCATCAACATCGTAGAGGCAGCGTTCCGACGGGCGCAGGCAGCCGAGCAGGCTCGTGGAGCGGGCATGGCGGAGTACGTTCTGCTCCCTACGCGCTCGTAGCCGCCGCTATGGTCGCCGCCTTCGGAGGCTTGGTCACGGCCATGTCCGGCCAGGTCGGAAACATCGCCACGCTTGTTAGCAACTGAACGACCAATGGACTGCCGGCGTCCGTGACCGCAGGACCACCGTGGGTGATTCTGCACTTGTCGCCCTACCAAGCCCTCACATAGGGTCGTAAGGTGAAGCGGAGCGGATCGAGGAGGGAACTCGTGGAAACCCAAGGCGGGGTTCAGAACGGGGTGCGGTAATGGCTGAATTTGTGATCATCTTGCCACTGCTGGTGATCATGTTGTTCGCCATCATCGAGTTCGGCATTGTCTACAACCGGGTGCAGGCGCTCCATGCCGCGAGCCCCGCGAGGGAGTACCCGGATCGCATCGATCCGGGAGTCGACCAGCGGCCAGGTGACGACTGGAATCACCAACGCGTTGAGCGGCGTGACCTTCGACAGCGGGCCGACCGTCGCTCTTACCCCCAACATCGCCAAACCGTGCGCAAACCGGCCAGGACAGACCGTGACCGTGGTGCTGACCGCCACCTACAACCTGGACATCCCGCTCGTGCCCGGAATGACGCTCAACCTCAGCGGGAATGGAGCCTTCCGATGCCGAGTGAATACCCGGCATCGGCCGGCAGAAAAGGGCGCCGCCATGGTGCTCGTGATGTTGGCAATGTACGCGTTATGCGGCGCTGCGGCCTTCACCATCGATCTCGGGAACGGGTGGCAAACCCGCCGCTCACTGATCACCGGTACCGACGCCGCAGCGCTCGCCGCAGCCCAGACGTACGCCAACGGCGGCAACGGCTGCACTTCAGTTGCGGCTTCCTACCTTACGATGAACTCGCCGGCGGCCGCACTTACCGGGTGCACCCGATCAGGCGTCGGGTCGGCCGGGGGATTGGTGACGGTTACCGCCAGCGAACCGGTCGACGCCTACTTCGGACCGGTCATTGGTTTCAATGATTGGACGGTCACCTCCGCGACCAGCGCTCTGTACGGCCCGATCACCTCACCGACGGGGCTACGTCCCTTCGGCCTGTGCCTCGCAGGTTCCGCTGCGCTTCAGGGGTTTCTCGCCAGCCCAACCGTGACCACCACGATCACGATCAACTATACGAAAGATCATCCCAACGATTGCGGGCCCGGCGGGTCTCTCCCCGGCAACTGGGGAACGATTGACTTCAACGGCGGGGCCAACTCCAACTCCGACACGAGGATTCGACCGAGAACGGTTACAACGGCCCAGTCCGTGCGGGAAACCACTCCGTGACCTCGTGCAGTGGTGAAACTCACTGCTACGAGGGCGACACGGGTGATATCGCCGGTCTGGCGAACGAGATCAACGTCTTGGAGGCCAACGGCACCTACTTCACCCTCCCGGTCTTCAACTTCGGCGAAGGGAACGGGGGCGGCGTTAGGTTCCACCTCGTCGCCTTCATCCAAGTGAGGATCATCGACTCCAAGGTAAACGGCGCCGAAACAAACGGTTCTTCACCTTCGAGGTCAAGCCTGGACTGGTGAGCGGTACCTGCTGCGGAGGCGGTGGCATCGATGGTGGCCTTTTCGGCATCTACATCTGTGCAACTGACCGGACGAGCCAGGCCGCCTGCACGTACACGCCATAGCCGCCGAGAGTCCGCCGGAAAATGCCCGCCCGCATTCAGGCAATCGCCGACGACATTCACAGTTGAGGGAGAACATTTCAGATGAGCAAGCGGGTCGTGGGAATCATTACCGCCCTGCTACTGGCTGCGGTCGGAACCGCAGTTCTGGTGGCGTACGTGAACACCGCCGAGGAGCCAGCCCAAGAAGGCGAGGAACTGGTAGAAGTCCTCGTGGTCGACACCACGATTGTTGCCGGTACTGCCGGCACGGACCTGGTGGACAGCGTCCGGGTCGGAAAAACTTCCCGCCAAAGTGCGTGCGGAGAACAGTGTCGACAGTCTTCAGGCGCTGGCCGATCGAGTCGCTTCGGTCGACCTCCTACCGGGCGAGCAATTGGTGGACAGCCGTTTCATACGGCGCACCGAGTTCGCCAACCGCGTCGCGGGAGTCGTCGTCCCCAAGGACAAGGTGGAGGTAACGGTCCGCCTCACTCCCGAACGAGCGGTCGGCGGGCTCATCACCCCTGGTGAGACTGTTGCGGTCCTCGGCTCCTTCGAGCCATTCGAACTCAATCCGGGAGTTGTCGAAGTCGACGGCCAAGAAGTGGCACCCCCCGAAGCCATTGCGGCGCAGGTCCAGGGAAAGACGCCCAATGCCACCAATATCCTCATCCCACCGTGTCCTGATCACTGCCGTGCAGCAAGTGAGCAGCCAGGGCATCAGCACCGAAGAGGAGGAGGAACGAACCGACTGGAGGACGCCCCCGAGGATGACCTGTTGGTAACCCTCGCCCTGTCTCCAGTCGACGCTGAGCGGGTCGTGTTCACGGCCGAGTTGGGCTCCTCTATCTCGCCTCCGAACGGGAGACGGTTTCCGACGCACCGACCGACATCCAGACCCGAACCGTGTGTTCAACAGGATCCCCGAGCAGTGAGCGGCATCACCGTCGTCAGCCCCAATGTCGACATCGAGGACCAGCTACGGGACCGCTTTGCCGGACGGCAGATCGTGCGACGGGTCTGGTCGCTCAGCTGGCCCTCTCCCGAGTCAGCCGTCGCCGAAATCGCTGCGGCCCAGCCCGACATCGTCGTGCTCGGTCCCGACGTCGGCGACGAAGATACGGGTCACCTGCTTCGGACGATCGATCGGACACACCCGCACATCGGCGTCATCGTTGTGCTCGGTACCGCCGATCAGGAACGAATGATCGACTACCTCCGAGCCGGGGCTCGGGACGTCATTGCCGCCTCGCCGGTCAATGAGGCGCTGATCGCAAGCGTAGAAGCACTCAACGAACTGCTGGAGCAACGCAAGACCAATGTGCGCACGGGTGCCGCCGGCACCCGACGAGTCATCGCCGTGCTCAGCCCGAAAGGCGGAACGGGGAAGACGACGCTCGCCACCAATCTGGCGGTGGGGCTTGCCACTCGGGCACGAAATCAGACGTTACTCATCGACCTTGATCTCCAGTTCGGCGACGCAGCGTCTGCTCTAGGCCTCGAACCGGAATACAGCCTCGCCAACGCGGTCGCTGTTCCGTTCCTCGAACCTTCATCGCTGAAGGTGTTTCTCGACCTTCACGAGTCTTCGCTCGCTCTCCTGCCTCCCCCGGACGACTTCGTCCAGGCCGAGTCAATCGATCACGATCGTCTCAAGAACGTCGTCGACGCTCTCATCAATGAATTCCCCTATGTGGTAATCGACACGGCCGCGGGCATCGACGAGGCGTCCCTGTTGGCACTCGAGTTCGCCTCCGACCTGCTTTTCGTGACAACCCCCGACGTGCCGAGCATTCGAGCAGTGAAGCGGCAACTCGACGCACTCGACCGACTGGGCCTCATGGGCCACCGCAGGCACTTTCTCCTGAATCGAAGCGATGCCCGGGTCGGCCTGTCCAAGGCCGACATCGAGGCCACGATCGGCATGCCGATCGTGCTCGAGATACCCAGCTCCCGCGTCGTTCCCGTCTCGACGAACCAGGGCGTACCGCTGCTCGCCGGCGAGGGCCGGGATGCAGTCACCAAGGCCATGCAATCAATGGTGGATCATTTCCTACCCGACTCAGAACAGCGCGCAAGCAAATCTGGTCGACTCTTCCGCCGAAAGGAAAGCTGATGGGAATCGGAGAACGACTCCGTAAAACCGCCCCGGTCGAAACAGTGTCACGCCAGAGCTATTTGGCCGACGACACCACACCGAGGTACGAGGATCCGCTCGGGATCATCGAAAGGAAGGCCGGCGAGGCGTTGTTTGCTCGACTCGGTCAGCGTCTGTTCGACCCGAACTTGAGCGAGTCACAGCTCCAGAGTTATGTCGTCCAGGAACTCGACTCCGTCCTCGAAGGCGAACTCAAGCAGCTGAGCGCTGAGGAGCGTCACGAAATCGTTCAGGCAATCGGCGCGGACATCCTGGGACTGGGTCCCATCGAGCAGTTCATGGCCGATCCGGAAATCACCGAGGTGATGGTGAACTCCAACGACTCGATCTACATCGAGCGCAACGGCCGTCTCTACCTGACGGAATCACGATTCGTCGCCGTCGAACACTTGCGCCAGGTGATCGAGCGAAATCGTCGCCGCTATTGGCCGACGCATCGACGAGTCGTCTCCTATGGTCGATGCCCGGCTCCCCGACGGCTCCCGTGTCAACACGATCATTCCGCCGCTGGCGGTCGATGGCCCCGTCTTGACCATCCGCAAGTTCAGCAAGAATTCGTTCGCGCGGAGGATTTGACTCGTATCGGCTCGCTCAATGAGCAGGCCGCGGCCTTCCTCGACGCCTGCGTGAGGGGAGAAGCGGAACATTTTGATTTCCGGCGGCACGGGTTCCGGCAAGACAACGATGCTCAACGCCGTCTCTTCCTTCATTCCCGCCGACGAACGGATTGTCACGATCGAGGACGCAGTCGAACTTCAGCTCCGTCAGCGACACGTCATTCGTCTCGAGAGCCGTCCGGCCAACGTGGAAGGCAAGGGGCAGGTTCCGATTCGAGGAGTTGGTCAGGAACTCCCTTCGTATGCGACCCGATCGCATCATCGTCGGCGAGGTACGTGGCGCAGAAGCCCTCGACATGCTTCAGGCCATGAACACGGGACACGAGGGTTCACTCTCGACCCTTCACGCCAACTCGCCCCGGGATGCTCTTGCCCGCCTGGAGACCATGGTGTTGATGGCCGGAATGGATCTGCCCATGCGTGCCATTCGCGAACAGGTCGCATCGGCGCTCGATCTGATCGTGCAGCTCTCTCGACTTCGTGACGGGACTCGCAAGGTCGTCGACATCGCAGAGGTTGTCGGCATGGAGGGTGACACGATCACCATGCAGAGCATCTACACCTTCGATTTCGCCGCAGGTTTCGACGCCGAGGGCTATTACGCCGGTGGCCTCAAGCCAACCGGTATCCGCCCCATGTTCTCCGAGGAACTCGGTTTCATGGGCGTTGAGCTACCCGAGTCGCTACTCGAGGCTGGGTACCAGCAACTCTGCAGAATGGTCGTCGCTGAGGTGAGACGCATCGCTTTGGTGCTTGCAGCGTTGGGACTGGCGCTGGCCCTTCCCGGCGTCGCCGAGGCCCAGGCACCCGCCGAATCGATCCAGGTCCTGTCGACGACTGTCCGCGACGATGGGACGGTTGAGATGGTGGTGGCCATTCCGCCGGCCTACGGCGAGGTCCCGGCGCTTCCCCAGTTCTTCGGTGTCACCGAAAGCGGCGAATCGCGCACGGCCGCGGTCACGGACCTCCAGAGCTCAGTTGACATCATCGTCGCGATCGACACGTCCGGGAGTATGCGAGGGCAAGCGATCACCGCGGCACGATGTGCCGCGTCCGCGTTTGTTTCCCAGCTTCCCGCCGATGCCCGCGTCGGAATCGTCGGATTTGGCGCGACTCCGACGGTTTTCGCAGAACTCGGCACCGACCGCGCAACCCAGTTGGACATGATCACCGGACTCGGCGCTGCCGGAGAGACGTCGCTCTGGGACGCCCTGACCACCTCGGCGTCCCTTCTCGCTCCGAGCCCAAGCGAGTATCGCTATGTCGTGATCCTTTCGGACGGCGCAGACACGGTGTCCGTCTCCGACCAGGCCTCTGCGATCACCGCACTGCAGGGCGCGGGAGCAACTATTTACGCCGTCGCCCTTCAGACCAGCGAATCCTCCGACGTCGGCCTGAGCGAGACGGTCGCGCAAGTTGGAGGCCAATTCCTCGCCACGACCGACGCCGCAGGCCTCGGACCGCTCTACCAGGAGATCGCCGGTCGACTCGCGAGCCGCTACTTGATCGAATTCACCCCATCAGGATCTGGGGAGCAGCTGGTCATCGTGTCGGTCGCAGCGGCCGACGGGAGCCTGGCCACCGCACAGACGACCATCGATCTCGGAGCTGCCCCAGCGACAGGGACGCCACTTGCCCTCTCGACCGCCGAGATCCCGGCAGAACTCGGCGCTGTGGCCGCCGCCGACCCCGGCCTCTTCGGTAATCGGTGGATCTACTTCGCCGGAATCGCTGCGATGTTCGGAGCGTTGATCTGTGTGGCAAGCCTGCTTTCCATTCCCAACGTTCGATCGTTGGACATTCGAGCGCTCTCCCCCTCCGACACCGGCGGTGCGTTCAGCAATCTGAACCAACGTCTGAGTCGGTCGGTTGACTCGATGATCAAGGATCGCGACGACACCAAATCGTTCGACCTCACCCTCGACTCGGCTGGTCTTGACATCCGACCGGGCGAGTTCGTCGTGCTGTTCACGGTGGCGCTTGCGGTCGTTGGACTGTTCGGATCGCTGTACGGCGGTTCGTTCACAGGTGCGGCCTTCTCGGTCGTCTTGGCAATCGCAGTGCTCGGGTTCGTGAGTTTCCGCACGGCGCGTAGGCGGGCCGCATTCTCCGATCAGTTGATCGACACGCTGACCATCCTTACTGGCAGTCTCCGATCAGGCCGTGGCATTCCTCAAGCAATCGAGTTGGTTGCCCAAGAGTCGGCATCACCTACCCGGGAGGAGTTCCGGCACATCGTGGTCGAGTCCCGGGTCGGCCGCGACTCCATCGCCTCGCTCGAGAGTGTTGGCGATCGCATGGCGAACCAAGATGTCCAGTGGATCGCTCAGGCCATCGCAATCAACCGCGAGCTCGGTGGCGACCTGGTCGAGGTCCTCGAGAACGTGGCCGAGACCATCCGTTCCCGTACACGCATACGAAGGCAGGTCCGGGCGTTGTCGGCCGAGGGGCGTATCTCGGGATGGATCATGGTGTCCCTCCCCATTCTGATGTTCGTGTACATGCGTGCCGTCAATCCACGCTACATTCGCGTTACTTACCGACACGACATCGGGCCGCACCGCCATCGGGGTCGGAATACTCCTCATGGCGGCCGGTGCGTTCTGGATTCGCAAGCTCGTCAACTTGAAGTACTAGGACCTCCGATGCCTCTCACCGTGTGGATCGCCTCATTCGCCGTCGCCCTCTCCCTCCCCGTCTTCTGGTGGTCGTTCCAAAGTGACCGCCAGCTGAGCGGCCGAGCGGTGCGGAACCTCGGCGACCGTCGCCCGCCGACCGTCCGCGAGGTCACCCTCGACCGACCGCGGCCGAACGGCTCGTGTTGCCCATCCTGCGCAACGCGGGCCGTGCGGGGAAGCGTTTCACTCCAACCAGCTGGCTGGAAAGCATCGACGCTCGCCTCGGACACGCTGGTCTACTTGGCCGCTTCACCAGCGATCAGGTGACGGGCGCCAAGCTCCTCTTGGCCTTGGTGTTGGGCGTGCTCTACACATTCCGCTTCATCGGCAATCCCTTCAGCTCGTTCAGTTGGCCATCGCAGTCGGCGCCTTGATCTTTGGCTTCTTCGTTCCCGACCTGCTGCTCAGGATGATCGGCGACCGACGCACCGACGAGATCACTCGGGACCTCCCCGATGTGCTCGACCAGTTGACCATCAGCGTCGAGGCCGGACTCGGCTTCGAGGCCGCCCTCGCTCGCATTTCGGCCAAAGGCGACTCGGCGCTCTCGACCGAGTTCGGCCGCATGCTTCAGGACATCAAGCTCGGCGTTCCACGAAGTGACGCGCTTGGCCAGCTCGCAACCCGGGTCGGCGTCGACGACCTTCGTCATGTGGTGCTGGCCCTGAGGCAGGCCGAGAAGCTGGGCGTGCCATTGGCCAAGACGCTCAGGGCGCAGTCGATGGAGATGCGCGAGAAGCGCAAGTTCCGCGCCGAAGAAGCGGCCTACAAGCTGCCGGTGAAGATGATCTTCCCCCTTGGCTTCTGCATCCTGCCTGCCCTGTTCATCGTGATCCTCGGCCCGGCAGCCATCCGGATCTCACGACTCTTCTAGCTAGGAGCATCCGATGCCCAACCATCCCGACCGGTCGAGAACCGCCGAATCCATAAGCCACCTTCTCGAGGTGATCGCCGATACCGGCGACGATCGGCGTCTCGGTATACCGCCGGTGCAAACCGGCTTCTCACCGCTGGACCTGGCCCTCGATGGGGGCCTGATGCCCCACGAGCTCGTGCTGCTGGGCGGTTTGCCCGGGGCGGGCAAGACCATCTGTGCACTGCAATGGGCGAGATCCTTCGCACGGCAGGGCCGTGACGTACTCTTCTTGACGTATGAGCTCGACCAACTCACGCTGCTCACCCGCCTGCTCATCCAGGAACTCGCAGTCACGGCCTCGCAGCTGGATTCGACCGCTCGAATTGCGATGCGACGCTCGGTCGTATCGATGATGCTCGGTACAACGCCGATCGCCGATGTGGTCGACGCCTATCCCGACGTCGAGAAGGCCATGACCGACCTTCATTCCGAGAGCGAAAATCTGCGAGTCGTCCAAGCATCGACGCAGACCACCAGTGCCGAGGAGGTCCGACGTCTCGTTTCTGAGCGGGTCGGGACCGGCGGTGTCGTCATCGTCGACTACCTTCAGAAGATTCCCGTGCCGGGCGCCTCGAGCCTTCAGGAGCAGGTGCATCGCGCAACCGAGTCGCTCAAGGAGATCGCCGTCGTCAACGACGCCACGGTCGTGGCCCTCGCCTCTGTCGGGGACGGAGCCATCGGCACGCGTCGACTGCGGCTCTCGCAACTGAGAGGTTCGGACTCGCTAGCGCATGAGTGCGACATCGCGATGGTCCTGAACGAGAAGGCCAGCGCCACCTCCGATCGCCACCTTGCCTACGACCTCACGAAGCTGGCGGACGCGAAGTCCAGAGTCGTGATCTCAGTCGAGAAGAACCGGCGCGGGGAGCACGACCTCCACCTCGAGTTCCGCAAGGATTTCGCCAACTTCCGGTTCGAGCCCCAGGGGCGCTTCGTCACCGACGCCCTCACGGAGGGCGAACAGGTCGCCTGACCTCAGACGACTGCCGGCACCGGAACCCGACGACGCCATGATCTCCCTTGGAGCGGCGGCCAGAGCAGCGCAACGAGCACCGATGCCATCGACGATGCCACCGTGAACCTCCCCATCAGGAAGAGCGCAAGCACGATCGGCGCATAGGCGCCGGCGACGAGGTTCCCGGACAGATCCGCCGCTCGACCCATGAGCTGGTCGTCATGGCAGGTCAACTTCTGCACCGCCGGCCGAGCTCGCCACAAGATGACCGCGATGATGAGACCGGCGGGGTCGAACGCCGCCAGCGAAGCCATCACCGCGAACGCGATCCCCACCAGCATCGATGTGTCGGCCAGCTCGGAACGAGTCTTGTCTGTGCCCTCTCTGAGACGAGTCAGGAGTGGCTCCACACCATCCCGGACCGCTGCACCGATCATGGGAGCAGTCCCGTTGAACAGCGAGGCGATGCCCCCGACGATGAGCGCTGCACCCGTCATCTGCAGTGTTGATCCGAGCATGTCTTCCCATCGGCACGGCGGGTGGAGATGTTGAGCGCTCCGCCTCCGGCTCGCCGGTTAGTCTGCTCCGATGGTCGAGTTCGCCGACGACGAGGTCGTGCCCATCAAAGAGCTCGTGCTGTTGTACGAATCGGTCGGCTGGCTGCTCTATGCAGCCGATCCCGACGCCCTCGCCCGGGCGGTCGACCGATCGTCGATCGTGATCACCGCCCGCGATGACGACGGCGACCTGGTTGGGCTGGTGCGGGCGTTGACCGACGAAGTGTCGGTGCTGGTCGTCCAAGAGGTCCTGGTCCGGCCCGAGCGTCAACGCGAAGGGGTCGGCTCCGAGCTGATCCGGCGCTGCCTGGCCGTCCATCCCACGATCGGTCGGGTCATCGCCAACACGGCGGGCGAAGACTTCCAGACGACGTTCGCCAAGACGCTCGGCTTCACCGAGCTGACGACGGGGCTGGTGCTCGAGCGTTAGGCCCTGAGCAGCAACTCGCTGTGCACGATGGCGAACCAGCCATCAGGTGCAGCTTGCCACGCTCGGAAGCCGGCGACCCACGCCTGAAGATCGTCGGCAGTGGCGTAGCCGTACTGCACCGCCTGCTCGGCGAACGCTGACTGCGACCGCTCGTTCGGCCCACGTGCCGCCCCAGTACTCGCGGTCGGCGTCGGTGGCGAACAACCAGGTCGACGCGCTCGGCTCGATGTCGGTGAACCCGGCATCGAGGGCCCAGCGCAGCAGGAAGCGGCCGGCGTCGGGTTCGGCATCGTTGTGCTTGGCCACCTTGCGGTAGACGTCCATCCAGTGGTCGAGGCGGGGATCGGCCGGCGCCCAGAACATGCCGGCGTAATCGGCGTCCCGAATCGCTACCAGACCACCGGGTTTGGTCACTCGACGCATCTCACGAAGCGCCGCCACCGGGTCGGAGAGGTGCTGCAACACCTGGTGGGCGTGGGTGACATCGAAGGTGTCGTCGTCGTAGGCCGAGCCGGTAGACGTCGCCGACCTCGATGGTCACGTTGCCCAGGCCTCGCTCGGTGGCCGCGGCGCGCACCCCGCCGAGAATGTTCTCCGACGGTTCGATGCCGTGCACCGAGCCGTTGCTCAGCCGCTCGGCCAGATCGAGGGTGATGGTGCCGACACCACAACCGACATCGAGCAGAGAGTCGGTGTCACGAAGGTGCGGCAACAGATAGCCGCACGAGTTCTCGGCGGTCCGCCACGCGTGCGACCGCAGGACGCTTGCGTGATGGCCATGGGTGTAGGTGTCGCCGCTCATCTACTTCGCCGCCACAGGGATGCGGGTGCGGTGCGTCGGTCGACTGGTCACTTCGACCAGCTCGCCCATCAGGTACTGGGTGTGACCTTCGGTGACTCGAACCTCGGCGAAGGTGCCGGGGCGCAGCGGCTCGCTGCCGAAGTGCACCAGTTTGTTCTGGCGGGTGCGTCCGGTGAGGACGGACGGATTCTTCTTCGACGGGCCCTCGACCACGACCTCCTCGACCAACCCGACGCGGGCCTCGTGACGCTTCCGGGCCGAACGCTCGATGACCACCCGGAGGCGGGCGTAGCGTTCCTTGACCGCCTCGGGGTCGCAGAACTCGTCGACCATCAGGGCCGCTTCGGTTCCTTCCCGGGGCGAGAACACGAAGGTGTAGGCGCTGTCGAACTCGGCGGCGGCCGCAACCTCGAGGGTGCGTTCGAAGTCGTCGTCGGTCTCGCCGGGGAATCCGACGATGATGTCGGTGGTGACGGCCAGATCGGTGATGACCGACCGGGCTTCGGCCAGCTTCGCCAGGTACCGCTCGGCGGTGTAGCCGCGGTGCATGGCCGACAGCACCCGATCGGACCCCGACTGCAGCGGGAAGTGCAGATGGGGCACGACCGCAGCCGTCTCTTCCATCGCTGCGAACACGTCGGCGGTCATGTCCTTGGGGTGCGGGCTGGTGTAGCGGACCCGGCGAATACCGTCGATGGACCCGACGGTTCGCAGCAGGTCGGCGAACATCGGCCGGATGCGAACGTCCTCGCCCGCCTGGCGTGCCGCCAACGCCAGGTCTCGGCCGAAGGAGTTCACGTTTTGTCCGAGCAGCGTCACCTCGGTGACCCCGTCACCGGCCAGGCGACGAACCTCGTTCTCGATGTCGTCGGGCATGCGGCTGATCTCGGAGCCACGAACCGCGGGCACGATGCAGAACGCGCACGAATTGTCGCAACCGATCTGGATGGTGACCCAGGCCCCGTAGTCGGTCTCTCTGCGAACGGGCAGCGCCGAGGGGAAGGCCCGGGCTTCTTCGAGCACGCTCTCCTCCCAGATCTCGGTCAGCGGGCCCGACGTGCGGGCCTGTGCCATCAGCTCGGTGGCCCGATGCACGTTGTGGGTGCCGAACACGACATCGACGTGCCCGGCTCGCCGTTGGATCTGGTCACGGTCCTTCTGAGCGAGGCAACCACCGACCACGATCTGCAAGTTGGGGTTGGCGTCCTTCAGCGGCTTGAGGTGACCCAACGCGCCGTACAGCTTGTTGTCGGCGTTCTCCCGAATGCAGCAGGTGTTGAGCACGATCACGTCGGCGTCGTCGGCCGACTCGGTCGGCTGATAGCCGTCGGCCTCGAGCAACCCGGCGATGCGCTCGGAGTCGTGCTCGTTCATCTGACAGCCGTACGTGCGAATCAGGTACCGCTTCTCGTCGTTGGCCACCAGATCAGGCTAGTGAGCTGCTCGGGGCTCGCAGCCCCGTCGGTCAGGGAATCGAGCCTGTCACAGTCGCCCGCCATCATGGACCCATCCACGCACCGAGAGGCGACTATCGTGACCCATATGTCAGAAGGCAAGGTCTGGAGTGCCGATGAGCTCTTGGCGATGACGCCCAACGAGCGCCACGAGATCGTGCAATCGTGCATCGTGACCGACCTCTCCCAGGTTCCACCGAGCTTGCTCGAGCAGGCTCGGGCCGATATTTGGGCCCACATCTCCGAGACCGCACCAACCGGTCAGTGAGCGCTCGTCGACCCGTCAAGGTCGACGAGCGATTCTTCGAGCTGCTCGACCAACAGCTGCCAGCCGAGCGTGGCCCAAGCGGAGAGCCCTCAGCGACCGACTTCCTACTTGTCGATCTGCCGCCCATCGCCGAGCGCTTCGCAGTCGCATTCGATGAGCTCATGACCCCGATCCCCGATCGGCCGGACTACCGAGCCATCCTCGCGGTCGGAACGCTGGTGCCCCGGATTTTGGTGACCGGCGTGCTCAAGGTCGATGGGACCGTCAGCCTCGTCAGCGTCCGCATCGACCGCGAAGCCGGGTGGTGAGACGGGCCCAGACAGGCCTTCATCGGCCCCCCGCTTCGCTCGGCTGGCGGTGACACACTGATCGCCGAGCTGCCCCTTGGGGCAAAACGAGCTGCCAGAGGTGTCCTCAGCCTCGTGGCGCCCGATTACATCGTCGGCCCGCAGCGGCCTGAACCTGCCGACCGTCAGCGCCGTCAGTGAGACGCGCCCGGCATCGCAGCGGTGTCGGCGACGACGATCGACTGTTGAGGATTGAGCAGTCCGGCGGGGATCGAGCGGTCACGCTCGAGCAAACGGGCCAGGACCGGGGCCTTGGACGCTCCGTGCACCAGCCACACGATGAGGCGGGCCCGATCGAGGACGGGGCGGGTGAGGGTGACCCGACGATGACCCCGGTAGGTGCCGGTGATGGCGACATCTCGGTCGACGACATCGAGGACGGGGTCACCGGGCACGAGCGACGCCGTGTGTCCGTCGGCCCCGAGACCCAGGTGCACGACGTCGAGAACGGGGGGCGAGCCGGCCAGAGCTTGGAGCTCTTCGGTGAAGGTGGCGATGCCATCGGCGATCGGCTCGGCCATGGGGAGGGCCAACCACCGGAGCGGAAGGTCGCCGAAGGCCTGCAACTGCTGGGTCAGATTCCGTTCATCGGACCCGATGGCGGCGAGGCGCTCGTCGACCTGCACGATGACGACCTTGTCCCAGGGCAGGTCACGATGGGCCAGTTCTCCGAACACCGCCGCCGGTGTGTTGCCGCCGCTGATGCCCATGACACAACGCCCGTGTGTCTCGATGGCACCACGAATGGCGAACTCGAAGACGTCGGCCGCTCGGGGAACCCATTGCGAGGGAGACACGACCTCGACGTGAGGAGCCGTCTGATCGGCTTCACTCATGGCGTCCAACGGCTTTCCACCACGCCGCTGCGCCCGACAGCCCGGCGTCATCGCCCAGGACAGCCGACACCACGTCGATGTCGAGGAAGCGCGGGCCGTGGGCCGCGAGGTTTTCCCGAATGATGGGGAGCACGAGTTCAGCATTCATTCCCACGCCACCTCCCACCACGACAAGCTGGGGCGCCATCAACCAACAGAGGTTGACGATACCGAGCGATGCGTCCCCCAGTGCCTCTCGCCACACGTGAGCTGCCAACGCGTCGGGATCGACCGGAGGCGTCTCCCCCACCGCGTTCGAGATCGGCGCCGCGTTCCAGCCGCGCGCCGCCATCGCCGCCAGTTCGGCCCCGTCGGCCGACAGTCCGGCCTCGGCCGCTCGACGGGCCAACGCCGTGCCGGAGCCGAGATCTTCAACCGTCTTGGGACCACCGGTGGCGGCAGCGACGCGGTCGATGACGATGTGACCGACCTCGCTGGCCGAGTAGCGGCCGTGCACCAACCGCCCGTTGAGGACCGTCCCCGACCCGACCCCAGTGCTGATGGTGACGAAGACGACGTCCTTCACCCCGCGACCGGCACCGAAGTTGGCTTCACCGACCGCGGCGAGGTCGGCGTCGTTCGCCAACGCGATCGGCACCCCGATGCGCTCGCCCAACCAGGCCTCGCTCAGCGATGAAGTCCACGACGGCGGCAGATTGGGCGCGCCCAGCAGCTGCTCCTCGTAATAGTCGACGACCCCGGGCACACCCACGACGACATGGCTGACACCACTCGATCCGCCGACGTCCCGGTCGGGGAACCGCGCGTTCGAGCGGTCGAGCATCGCTCGGGCCATCTCGACCAGGATCACCGGCTCGGCTTGGTGGTGCGGGGTGGAGCGCCGCTCCCGATACAGCACCGTTCCGTCCTCGTCGACCAACGCCGCCCGGACATGGGTACCGCCCAGATCGACGCCGACCGTGATCATGACGGTCCGGGTCTCGATCATGACTGCGCTTCGATCATGACCGAGCTTCGGGGCGAACGGTCCCGAGCGGATAGGAGTTCAGCCGGGGCGGAGCGTCGAGAATCGGCTGGACGACCTGCCACGCCAGATCGACCTGGTCACCGCGGGCGAACAGGCGACGGTCCCCTTCGAGCGCGTCGCCGAGGAGGCGCTGATACGCCTCGGGGCCCTGCTCGAGGCCTTGATGGTCGACGGTGAGTTCGACCGGTCCGCTGACCATTGCGTCCCCTGGTTGCTTGGCTTGCATCTGGAGGACGATCTGATCGTTTGGTTTGAGTTCCAGCCGGAGCCTGTTGGGCTCGGGTGCCTGGGCCATATCGGTGAACAGCGGACGAGGCGGGCTGACGAACTCGATCACGGCCTCGGTCCGGGTCTCCGAAAGTCCCTTGCCCGCCCGGATGAACCACGGCACACCGGCCCACCGCCACGAATCGATCTCGGTCTCGAGCGCAATGTAGGTCTCGGTCTCGGAGTCGGACGCCACGCCCTCTTCCTCCCGATACCCCTCGTACTGTCCCCGCCACACCTTGTCCGGTTCGAAGGGCCGCATGGCCCGGAATACCTTCACCATCTCGTCGGCCATGGCGTCGGCGCTGTCGGACACCGGAGGCTCCATCGCCAGCAGCCCGACGATCTCCAACAGATGGTTCTGCACGACGTCACGCAACGCACCGACACCGTCGTAGAACCGTCCACGGCTCTCGATCCCGAAGCTCTCGTCCATCGTGATCGTGACCCGACGGATGTAATGCCGGTTCCACAACGGCTCGAGGATCGAGTTGGCGAAGCGGAACACGAGGACGTTGAGCACCGGCTCCTTGCCGAGGAAGTGATCGATGCGGTAGATCCGATGCTCGGGGTAGTGGGCCTTGACCGAGACATCGAGCTGGCGGGAGCTGTCGAGATCCCGGCCGAACGGTTTCTCCAACACCACTCGGCCGCGGTGGAGGCCGACGCTTGCCAGTCCGTCGACCACGGCGGTGAAGAGTGACGGGGGGATGGCCAGGTAGCACACGGGGCAGGTGGCCGACCCGACCGCTTCGGCCACCCGCTGGAAGGTGTCTGGCCTCCCGGTAGTCGCCCGAGACGTAACAGAGCCGGTCGGCAAACCGAGCCCACACCTCCTCGTCGACCGCAACGCCCGCTTCGTCCAACGCCTCCCGGGCGTTGCCCCGGAGCTCGTCGATGGTCCAGCTCGATGACGCCACGCCGACAACGGGAACGTTGAGCCGGCCCGCCGCCTCGAGCGCGTACAGCGAACCGAAGAGCTTCTTGCGGGCAAGGTCGCCGGTGATACCGAACAGGACCAGCGCGTCAGCAGGAGCGTGTTCGTCGCTGATCAATGCGATGCTCCCGAACCGGGGGCTTGCTCGTGATGCCCGCCGAACTCGGCCCGCATGGCCGACAGCAGTTGGTTGGCGAAGTCGTTGTTGCCCCGGGAGGCGAAGCGGCCGAAGAGCGCGTCGGCGATCGTGGGCACGGGAGTGCCTGATTCGACGGCGGCCAGCACCGTCCACCGACCCTCGCCGGAGTCCGAGACCCGCCCGGCGAACCCTTCGAGCTCGGGGTCGGCGTGCAGCGCTGCGGCCGTGAGGTCGAGCAGCCAGGAGCTGATGACGCTGCCCCGGCGCCAGAGCTCGGCGATGGCGGCCACGTCGAGGTCGTAACGGAAATGACGAGGGTCGCCGAGCGGCGCGGTTTCGGCGTCTACGTGGCCGGCCGAGTCGGCCGCGCCGACATTGGCCCGCGACAACAACGAGAACCCTTCGGCGTAGGCGGCCATGGCCGCGTACTCGATGCCGTTGTGCACCATCTTGACGAAATGGCCGGCGCCGACCGGGCCGCAATGGAGGTAGCCCAGTTCCTCCGAACCTGCCTCGCCGTCACGTCCGCGTGTGCGCTCTGCGGTGGTGGCGCCCGGCGCCAGCGCCCGGAACACCGGGTCGAGGCGCTGGACCGGTTCGGTCTCGCCTCCGATCATGAGGCAGTAGCCCCGCTCGAGGCCGAAGATCCCGCCGCTGGTGCCGACGTCGACGTAATGAATGCCGCGGGGGCGAAGCGCAGTCGGCCCGTTCGATGTCGACCGGGTAATGCGAGTTGCCGCCGTCGATCACGGTGTCGCCCGCGTCGAGATACTGGGCCACGTCGGCCACGACTCGGCCGGCCACGCCGGCCGGCACCATCACCCAGATCGAGCGCGGCGCGTCGAGGGCGGCCACCAGTTCCTTGATCGACGCAGCACCGGTCGCCACACCTTCGTCGACCAACGCGGCGACGACCTCGGGATCACGGTCGTGGACCACGCACTCGATGCCGTTGCGATGAAGACGGCGAACGAGGTTCGCCCCCATTCGTCCAAGCCCGATCATGCCTAGCTGCATCGCGGCCTCCGTTCTGAGGGAAGAGATCTCAAACCCTGAACACCGAGCGGTCGTCGGCGAAGGCCTTGAACTCCGAGCGCGTTGCCTGACGGGTCGAGCACGAAGCAGGTCAGTTGTTCGCCCGGTTGCCCGGCGAAACGGACCTGCGGCTGGATGAGGAACGGAACGTCGGCCGCCTGCAGGCGGGCGACGAGGTCTCGCCAGGCGCCGTCGTGCAGGAGCAGACCGAAGTGTCGAGCGGGCACGTCCTCGCCGTCGACGGGGTTGGTCGACACGGCGCCGGGGTCCACGGTGTGGTCAATGGTGCGGTCGTGATGGGCGACGATCTGGTGACCCCAGAGGTCGAAGTCGACCCACTCGGGGGCCGAGCGGCCTTCGAGGCAGCCCAGCACCGTGCCGTAGAACCATCTGGCCATGTCGAGATCGTGGACCGGGAAGGCCAAGTGGAACCGGGGGCGGGAGATCGACGGCGCAGGAATGCCGCCGGCCAGGAACTCGAGGGACCGGGCGTCGAACTGCTCGAGGCTGTCGAGCACGAGGTCGCAGAACCCGAACCGCCCCGAACCTCTGGCCTCACGATCGGGCACGGCAACCACCCGCATCCCGGCGGCCTTGGCCGAGATGCAACCGTTGACCGAGTCCTCGAAGGCCAGACACCGATGGGGCGCAACGCCGAGCTTGGCTGCCGTTGCCAGGTACGGGTCGGGGTGCGGCTTGCCGTGGTCATCGAACTCGGCCGAATGGACGACTTCGAAGATGTCGGCCAGCCCCAGCGCGTCGAGGACGGCAAGGATGAGGCGTTCGTCCGACGACGAGCACAAGGCCAGACGGAGCCCGGCGGCACGGCAGCGCTCGATGGCGTCGAACACGCCGGCGAGAGGCGGTGAATCGGCCGTCAGCTCGATGACCCGGTCGACGACCGCGGCTGCAACCTCGGCCGGGGTCGGTCCGGTCCACGGCTTCCACTCGAACCACCGCTTGGCCACGTCGCCCATGCGGACGCCCATGGTCTTGCGGAAATCGTCCTCGGTGAGGCCCAACCCGAGTTGGACGTTCATTTCTTCTTCGGCCGTCCGCCACTTCGACTCGGACTCGATGAGGAGGCCGTCCATGTCGAACACTGCGGCGGTCACTTCGTAGAGGCCCGCAGCATCGGACTGCGCCGACAACGGATCAGCCTCCTGTCGTGGCGTGCGGGTGATTCATCGCCACTGCGTTTGCGGTGACGACCACGAACTCGGCCTTGTGCCAGAACTCCTCGATGGTTCGGGCATCGCTGTAGCTCATTCCCGATCGGACGCCGGCCAGGAGACCGAAGAGCAGCTTGGCCACTTCGCCCCGGTAGGGAACGGTGCCCTCGACGCCTTCCGGGGCCCGTTGTTCGAAGTACTCGGCGTCCATCTCGGTACCTTCGCGCTTGGCTCGGGCCTCGATGGCCTCGAACGACGCCATGCCCCGGACCCGCTTGACCAAACCCCGAGACGACTGCTCGACGTCGCCCGGGCTCTCCTTGGTGCCGGCGAACATGCTGCCGATCATCACGCTGCTTGCGCCCGCGGCCAGCGCCTTGGCGATATCGCCCGAGGTCCGGATACCGCCATCGGCGATGACAGGAACGAGCCGACCGTCGGGGCCGAGCACACCCGCACAATCGGCAATGGCGGTGAGCTGGGGGACGCCGGCACCGGCCACCAGGCGAGTGGTGCAAACGCCGCCCGGGCCAACGCCCACCTTGACGGCGTCGGCTCCCGCGTCGGCCAGATCTTGTGCACCGGCTCGTGTGGCGACGTTGCCGGCGATGAGGTCGACGTTCGGGAACGCCTGCTTCACCTGGGTCAGCACCTCGATCGCATGATCGGAGTGTCCGTGGGCGATGTCGAGCACGAGCGCGTCGACCCCGGCATCGACCAGGGCCTGGCTACGGGGCAATGCGTCGCGGTCGGTGCCGATGGCGGCGCCCACCGGGTAGGGACCGGCCGCCTTGACTTGGGCGACCATCGCCGCCTGGGCCTCGACGGTCAGGAATCGGTGGATTGCGCCCATCGCGCCGAGCCGACCGAGCGCAATCGCCATGTCGGCTTCGCAGACGGTGTCCATGTTGGCGGCAATGACCGGCACATCGATCTCGATGTTTCGGGTAATGCGCGTCCGCAACGACACGTCGGACCGCGACCGGATGTTGGACCGGCGCGGTACCAACAAGACGTCATCGAAGGTGTACCCGGTCCGAATCATTCCAGAGACAAGTGGGTGCTGGTCCATTGGCGCAACCCTACTGGCCGAACGGCCAGCTACCCACTGTCTCGGCGCTGCCCCACAACGAGCACGCCCGCTTCGAATACGCCCTGTTTTCGGGCCCGAATCTATTCCAACGAGATGGGCTCGTCGAGGGAAGCGTCGTCGAAATCGTCGAGATCGTTGAGATCCGTGAGATCGACCGAATCGAGTGGCTCGACCGGCTCGCCCAGACCCACGGCCGTCATGACCCGAGCCTGGATTTCCATCATGAGTTCGGGGTTCTCGCTCAGGAAGGTCTTGACGTTCTCTCGGCCCTGCCCGATCTGCTCACCCTCGTAGGTGTACCAGGCACCGGACTTCTTGACGATGTCCTGCTCGACCGCAATGTCCAGCAGCGAACCTTCGCGGCTGATGCCCTTGCCGTACATGATGTCGAACTCGGCCTGGCGGAACGGCGGTGCGACCTTGTTCTTCACCACCTTGACCCGGGTGCGGTTGCCGACGGCCTCGGCGCCGTCTTTCAGCGACTCGATACGACGGATGTCGAGGCGGACCGAGCTGTAGAACTTGAGTGCCCGGCCACCAGGGGTGACCTCGGGCGAGCCGAACATGACGCCGACCTTTTCCCGGAGCTGGTTGATGAAGACACAGATGGTGTTGGTCTTGTGCAGGCTGCCGGTGAGCTTACGAAGCGCCTGCGACATGAGACGAGCCTGGAGGCCGACGTGGGAGTCGCCCATGTCGCCTTCGATTTCGGCCCGGGGGGTGAGCGCCGCCACCGAGTCGACCACGATGACGTCGATGGAGCCCGACCGGACCAGGATGTCGACGATCTCGAGCGCCTGCTCGCCGGTGTCGGGCTGGGAGATGAGTAGCTCGTCGATATCGACGCCGATGGCCCGGGCGTAGATGGGATCCATGGCGTGCTCGGCGTCGATGTAGGCACAGACCCCGCCGTTGCGCTGGGCCTCGGCTACGACGTGCATGGCCAGGGTCGACTTACCGGAGGACTCTGGGCCGAAGATCTCGACGACACGCCCCCGAGGGAGACCGCCGACACCGAGGGCGATATCGAGGGCCAAGGCGCCGGTGGGAACCACGCTGATGGCGTTGGTGCCCTTCTCGCCCATCCGCATGACCGAGCCCTTGCCGAACTGCTTTTCGATCTGACCGAGGGCCATGTCGAGGGCCTTCTGCTTCTCTGCTGGCTTTTCCACGAGAACTACCTCCTTCTTGCCGGGCTCTTTCCTCGAACTGCTACGCATGATTGACGTCCTCGCCGTTCGAGCTGTTTGACCGGTCGAACTGTGCTGTGAAGTGGTGTGAAAGTGAATGCGGGGGAATGCAGGCGACCTTAACGACGGCCTGTGACAGTCAGCCGAGTGTCACCGGAGAGCGTCCCATGACCGTGGCAACTTGCGCCAGTGTAATTCCGAACAGATGTTCGGACAACCGATTGCGGGCGAATTTTTTGTGAAGTCCACTGGGCTACGTTGGAGCCATGGTTGTCCGGAAGCTGCTGGTCGGCACGTTGCTCGGGGTATTGCCTGCGGCGTGGCTCGGCGCCTGCACCAACGACACCGCCGAGCCCACGACCGCTGACGTCCTGGCCCAGCTGGAGGGCCGTTCGCTCACTCCGGCCGAAGTAGCGGCGCGGGAACAAGTGGCCCAGCTGCTGTGCGGCCTCGACGACGAGATCCTCACGACCGTCTGGGCCCAGCTCACATCGACGCAGCTCGAGTTCCAGGACTTCGTCTTCAGCCGCCAGTGCCCCGAACGCAACGAGCTGTACGGCCGAGCCACCGGCCGGTTCGCCGTGCAGGAGTAGATGGGGGACAGCCGATACCTCCGTTTCATCTCGCCTCTCCTTAGTATTCTGCTTGTCCTCATCGCGGCCTTCATCGGCGTTGGGGCGCTGCTCCAACGAACATCTGGGCGATTTCGGTCGCCGGTTCGGAACGAACATTCATGAGCTTCCACGTCGATTCAGAGGTAGGTCAGTTACGTCAGGCGATCGTGCATCGCCCCGACTTGGAACTGAAACGCCTGACGCCCAGTAATCGCGAAGCGCTGCTCTTCGACGAAATCTTGTGGGTGAAGCGGGCCCGCCAGGAGCACGACGCGTTCGCCGACGCGCTACGAGAAGCCGGCGTCACGGTGCACCTCTTCGATGAACTACTCCGCGCCACCTTGGCCATTGACTCGGCGAGGAAACACATCCTCGACAGGGTGTTCGATGAGCGCGCGTTTGGGCCGATGGCTGTCGATGCGTTGCGTTGTTTGTTCGAGTCGATGAGCGACACCGACCTTGCGACCTACCTGATCGGTGGCATCTCGAAGCGTGAGGTGCTGGACCACATCGCAGCACCGCAGTCGATTCCCTTTCACACCATGGACCTCGATGCGCTGCTGCTCTCTCCGTTGCCGAACACCATGTTCACTCGGGACACGTCGGCATGGATCTACGGGGGCGTATCGATCAACTCGATGCGGAAGCGGGCTCGGATGCGAGAGACCGTGCATTACGAGGCGATCTACCGCTATCACCCGCTGTTCGCCGAGAGTGCGATTCGACGTCTGGTCGCCGGGCTCAGGCAGCGGCCTGGCGACCACCGAAGGTGGCGACATCCATGTGCTGGGTCGCGGCGCGGTGCTCGTCGGAATGAGCGAGCGCACCTCATCACAAGGCGTCGAACGACTCGCCCTCAAGATGTTTGCCGGCGGCGCGGCCGACAAGATCATCGCTGTCCAGATGCCCGAGGCTCGCAGCTTGATGCACCTCGACACGGTGATGTCGATGGTGAACGATGACACGTTCACCAAGTACGCAGGTCTCGGCATGTTGCCGTCCTACACGATCGAGCCTGGAGATGCCGATGATGAGCTCAAGATCACGAGCCACCCGCCCGACGACATGCACAACGTCATCGCGACCGCGCTCGGCCTCGACGGCATCAAGGTGTTGACCGCCACCCAGGATGTGCGCGCCGCCGAACGCGAGCAGTGGGACGATGGCTGCAACGTGCTCGCCGTTCGACCGGGAGTGGTGGTTGCCTACGAGCGCAATGTCACGACAAACACTTGGCTTCGCAAGAACGGCGTCGAGGTGATCACGATCGCCGGCGACGAACTGGGTCGCGGCAGAGGCGGCCCACGATGCATGACCTGCCCGATCGAACGTGATGGCCTCTGATGTCGTTCAACCTCCGCGACCGCAACGTTCTGAAGGAACCCGAGATTGCGTTTGTCTACTGCGGCGATGCCCGAAACAACGTCGGCAACTCGCTGGTGATCGCCGGGGCCGTGACGGGAATGGACGGGCTCGAAGTGACCGATGACGGGTTCGAGTCGCGTCACTCGATCGTGCTCGACCAAGCCGAGAACCGACTCCACACCATCAAGGCTGTCATGGTCGCAACGTTGGGCGGCTGAAGTGCGCGTTGTCGTTGCGTTGGGTGGAAACGCACTGCTGAAAAGGGGCGAATCGCCCGACGCCGCAATCCAGGAGGCAAACGTTGGCGTCGCAGTCCAGGCGCTCGCACCGCTGGCCCACGACCACGAGCTCGTCATCACGCACGGCAACGGACCCCAGGTGGGCGTGCTTGCGCTGCAGAGCGCGTCCGATCCGAACCTGTCCACCCCGTATCCATTCGACGTACTCGGAGCACAGACCCAGGGAATGATTGGCTACTGGCTGCTTCAGGCGTTGCAGAACGAACTGCCAGGTCATCAGATCGCAGCGATCATCAACCAGACTCTCGTGTCGGCGGCCGACCCGGCATTTGCGAACCCGACGAAGTTCATCGGCGAGATCTACGACTCGGACCGAGCGCATGAGATTGCGGTCGAGCGCGGATGGGTCGTGAAGCAAGACGGGGCACACTGGCGCCGCGTCGTCGCGTCGCCAGAACCGCGCCGGGTCGTGGAAACCCGCCTCATTCGGACGCTTCTGAGCAGCGGAGCCATCGTGGTCTGTGCGGGGGGCGGAGGTGTGCCGGTCGTTCGAAACAGCAACGGCCGCTTGGAAGGCGTCGAGGCGGTAGTAGACAAAGACTTCACCGCCCTGGTCCTCGCCGAATCGCTCGACGCTGACGCGCTGCTGATACTCACCGATGTCACCAACGTGTTTCGCAACTTCGGCACACCGATGCAGGAAGCGATCGGCTGCGTCACACCGAATGCGCTACGTGCGATCGAGTTTCCAGCCGGCTCCATGGGTCCAAAGGTTGAAGCGGCCTGTCGTTTCGTCGAAGTCACCGGCGGCCTCGCCGGTATCGGTCGTCTCGAAGATGCGGTGGCGATTCTCGCCGGAACGGCCGGGACGGTCGTCACGCCTCGCGGTCAGCCGACGCCGGCCCGCGACCTGGGCATCGACCGGTCGATGAACGGTGTCGCCGTCAGGGCGACCACAGAGCAACCAACAGGCCCGCCCCTACGTCGAGGGCAAGCGGTTAGCGGAACGGGGCTGCCACCTCGGCCAGGAAGCGGTCGAGGGTGTCGTCCTGACGGCTTCCACCGCCGAGGGTGAAGTCGGGGATGATGACCTCGTCCACGCCCGCCTCGACATAGGCAGCCATCTGCTCCTGCAACTGCGCAGGCGTGCCGATGAGCGTCGGGCGCTCGATCCCCCGCGCCCGGATCGTCTCGGCCTCGGCCTCGGTGTCGCAGAGGAACAGCAGCGCCACCGACGAGCGCTGCACCGACTTGGGATCACGACCGAGTCGTTCGCAGTGCTGATCGAGCACCGCTCCCTTGGCGGCCATGATCTCCGGCGTCGACCACACGTTCCACTCGTCGGCGTACTGGGCGACCATCCGCAGGGTCTTCTTCTCGCCGGCACCACCGAGGAGAATGGGCAACGGACCAACGGGCTGGGGCGACAACGGTGCGTTGACCATCGTGTAGTGCTCGCCGGCGAAGTCGACCCGGTCGCCGGAACGCAGACCGGTGATGATCTGCAACGACTCCTCGAGCTTGGAGAATCGATCGGTGAAGGTTCCGAACGGAAGGCCGTAGGCCACGTGCTCGTTCTCCTGCCACCCCGAGCCGAGGCCAAGGACGACCCTTCCGCCCGAAATGTGATCGGCAGTGACAGCTTGCTTGAGCAACACGGCCGGGTTGCGGTACGTGTTCCCGCAGACGAGCGGCCCGAGCCGAACGCGGCTGGTGACCGCACCCCATGCGGACAACACCGACCACACCTCGTGCATGGGACCCGAATCGTCACCGGTGAACGGCATGAAGTGATCGGCGAACCACAACCCGTCCCAACCCGTCTCCTCGGCACGCACACCCGTGCGGAGAATGTCGGACCAATGGTGACTGTTTCCTACCCAGAATCCGAAGCGCATGCGCGGAGACTAGCGCCGGCGCCGACCGAGGGCGACTGGAGGTGCGGCCGACCTGGGCCGGCATCTGACGTCACGGCAACGACACGGCTACGCTCTCGCCGCGGGGCGCAGCAGTGAAGGCAGTCTCGGGAGGGACGAATGCGCTTCGACCTCCTGGGTCCCCTTCGAATCCGAATCGACAATGCCCACGATCACACGTCGGCCGTCGTCATCGGCGAGCACGAATTGGGCGGGCCCCGCCAACGAGCGGTGTTGGTCGCCTTGGCCCTGCACCCGGGCACGATTCTCACCACCGAGCGCCTGATCGACCTCGTCTGGGGCGGCGACCCGCCGTCGAAACCGCCCATCACCATCCGTTCCTACGTTTCGAACCTCCGCCGGGCATTGGCGACCGGACGATCTGCCGCCGGACTGGAACCCGGCCGGACCGATGCGCTGGTCACTCGCAACGCCGGCTATCTGCTCGACGTCGACAGCGACGCGATCGACGCTCACCGGTTCCGACGCCTTGCGAACGAGGCCCGCCGCGCCTTCGACGACGGTGACCTCAGCGCAGCACTCGCGCGAGCCGAGGAGGCCGTCGCCCTTTGGCGGGTCGACGTCCTCTCGCTCGGACCGCCCGGCAACCGATACGACGGCTTCGCCTCCGAAGTCAGCCAACTCGAAGCGGTTCGTGCGCTTGCGTCGCTCACTCGTCACGAGGCGCTGCTGGGACTCGGACGCCACACCGAGGCGATCCCGCTTCTCGAAGCAGCAGCGGCCGCTGATCCGCTGCACGACCGGACCAGAGGCCTGCTCATGCTGGCGCTGCACCGAGCCGGCAGACAGACCGACGCGCTCGCGGTCTACCAGGCCGGCCGGCGAACCATGGTCGAACAGTTCGGCCTCGAACCGGTCGCTGAACTGCAGGACCTCGAACGGCGGATCCTCGACGACGACCCCTCCCTCCATTACGTCCCGGCCCACGTCTCCGACCAACACGCTGCCGTCCCCGGTCGAGCAGACGAACGCGCCGTGCTCTTCGCTACCGTCGAGCACACACTGACGGCTTCCCGGTTCGCACCGTCGATGTCCAATGTCGCTGTCTCCAACGTGGCGGTGCTGCGCGGCGAGCCCGGCATCGGCAAGACCACTCTGGCCGGCGAGGCCGCAGCGTGCGGCGAACGTCATGGGGCCGTTGCCGTGTGGGGTCGTTGCCACGAGGGCTCGGGGGCGGCACCGCTTCGACCATGGACTGCGCTGCTCGAAGATCTGGCCGACCACCCGTCGCTTGCCGATGCCGACATCGTCAGCCACGACGAGACCGTCCTTGCGCGCTTCGTCCCGACGATGTTCGACGACTCTGCGGCTGTGCTCGAAGACGTCGACCGACTCACCACGTTCGACAGCGTGACCCGAGTACTCCGTCGATCGTCACGAGTCGCACCCATCGTCTGCGTGTTCGAAGACCTGCACTGGGCCAGCCCCATCGCCATCAATCTCATCGCGTTCGCCGCGGCCGAACTGGCCAAGGAGCGGGTCGTCTTCCTCTGTACCTGGCGCGACACCGAGCACCTCTCACCCGAGCACGTCGAACAGCTCGCCGCCCTTTCCCGCGCCGCGGGCGCACATCTCGTCGACCTCTCGGGCATCGACGCCGCTGCCGTCATGGAGTTGCAGCAGCGCCTGTTCCGGTCGCCGCTCAGCGAGGAAGACGCCAGACAGCTCGTGATCCAAACCGGCGGCAACCCGCTGTTCATCACGGAGATGCTTCGCTCGCGCGAGCGCACCGGCCTCCTCCAAACCACCAGCACGATCAGAGACATGCTGCGTCGGCGCTGCGCTGCGCTGCCGATGGATGCGACCAAGACGCTGACCGTCGCCGCACTGAGCCCGGCCGGATTCGACGAGCGACTCCTCGCCGCCGCCACCGCAACCGACCGGACCGTGGTGCTCGAACAGCTCGAGCATGCGGTTGCGGCCCGTTTGATCGAGGACGACCCCGAGCGACCGAACCGTTTTCGCTTCACCCACGCGCTCATCGCCGATTCGCTGACCGCGTCGTTGTCGGCCGCGAGCCGCGCAGACCTTCATCTGAAGATCGCCGAGGCGCTCGAAGCGGACGGTGCGCCGGCCCAGCAGCTCGCCCACCATTTCCTTGGGGCCGTCCGGGCCGGTGCGGGCATTCGGGCAGCCGACTATGCCCGCCGGGCGGCACTCGAGGCCATGTCCCTCCACGATCACGACGCCGCCGGACGACTCTTGGAAGCGGGGCTCGAAGCGCTTCCGGCCCACCGTGAGCAGGCGCTCCGCTCGGACCTTCTCGTCGACCTGGCACAGGTTCGCAAGAATCAGGAACGCGCGCTCGAAGCGCAATCGCTTTGCATCGAGGCATTCGGGCTCGCACGCGATCTGGCCGACGCCGAACGGATGGCGATTGCTGCGCTGGTCTACTGCGGATGGGCCCGTCCGACGAACGCCGTGCTGCGGGAGATGTGGATGGGCTACTGGTGCCCAGCCGGCCCGTCGCTCGACATGCTGCAACAGACCGTCGCCGCGTTGCCGGCCGACCACTGGCTCTGGATCCCGGTTCGTTCGGCCATCATCACCCAATCCTTCGGCGACCACGAGGACGACGTGTACTGTCGCACGCTCGCTGCTGAGACCATGGCGGCGGCACGCGCCGGCGGCAACCCCCGGGTACTCGCCAGCGTCCTGCAGAACCTGCATTTCAAGTTCCAACGTTCGGACTCCCTCGATGTGCAGTCCCAACGTCTCGACGAGCTGCTCGCCATCACCCGTCGCCACGGTTTCGTCTCGACCGAGGTCGACACCCGGCGCAGCCGCTATGTGCTGGCGCTCGATCATCACGATCCCGAGCTCGCCGAGGAAGAAATGGCAGCGGGCCGGCGGGCCGCAGCCGAATCGGGTGACCTCCTCCCCCAGGTCACCGCCGAAGTCGGGCGGATCTCGATCGATCTACTCCGAGGCAACCTTCACCAAGCCGAGACCCATCTGCATGCAGCCTTCGATCGCTACGCCCAACTCGGACCGGCGGCGCTCGACCAGTTCGGTCTCCAGTTCGCCACCCTCCGCCGGGAGCAGGGCAACCTGAAGGAGGTCGAGGCACTGCTCCGGTGGCGTCTCGAGGGCTACCCGGGTCCGGCCTACGGTGCGCCGCTCGCGGCGACCCTTGCTCAGCTCCGACAGTTCGACGACGCCAAGGCCGTGCTCGATTCCTTCAGCCAGAGCGAGTTCCTGTCCTACGGCGAACCGGTCCTCCAGTTCATCACCCCGGCCTTCTTCGCCGAGGCCGCCTACCACCTCGACGATGCCGAACGGGCCCGGTCGCTTCGCCCCCGACTCGTGCCCGCAATCCACCGCACGATCTCGATGTTCGACGGCATCGCCACCTTCGGCAGCGGCGCCTACTACCTCGGCCTCCTCGACTTCGTCATCGGCGATCTCGAGGACGCCACCGAGCACCTCGCCATGGCCCGGCTACATCACGAGCGGATCGGAGCGCGCCCGTACCTGCTACGAGGGCTGGTTGCCGAGGCGCGCCTGGCCCAGTGTCGGGGCCTCGATCCGAGCGATCTCCTCGTCCTCGCCACCGAGTTGGCCGGGTCGTTGGGCATGGCGTGGCTGCTCCCCGATTCTCAAGGTTTTCTCAATACACCTCTGGCACACTAGGCACCGACCCAACGAACCTTTACGGTTCTGAGGAAATGCTGGCACTTCGGCGAATCAGCCGGAGGGGGAATCGCCGAGAGTTCAGCAGCCCCGAACACTGACCGGGTGAGGGTCCGGTCAATCCGAGGCGGTGGGCGGAGGGCCCATCGTCTCGGGTTTGGAGTTCACTCCGGACGGTTCGATGCGGGCGTGCTGGATTCAGCCCTGTTCCAAGACCCGGCGCAACACGTCGAGCACGGTGATGGTGGAGAATTGCCTCGTGCGTTCCCGATCGGCCGGCACCTTGAGCGTGCTGCCGAGCGCGCCGTCATCGGACGCAATGGCAAGGTGCACGACACCGGATCCGGGTGCGCCGTGGACGGCGACACCGACATCGGCCCCGTGATGGGCGCGGGCTCGTTCGGCCAGCTCGACCGCTGCGGCCTCGCCCGACGCGTCATCGCTCGCGGGCTCGGTCGGAGGCATGTGAATCATCGCCCCCAACCACGTCCCTTCGGTGTGGGCCATGGCCGACAATCGTGACGCGAGGAACCCGCCGGTGAGGGTCTCGGCGGCGGCGAGGGTCAGCCCCCGTTCCGCCAGCGCCCGCAACACGATGGTCTCCATGTTGTCGTCGTCCCGGGCGAAGACCAGGTGTCCGACGAGCGGCAAGAGCACCGCCTCCTCGGCATCGAGCAAGGACACCGCAGCGTGTTCGTCGACGGCCTTGGCCGTGATGCGGACCTTGATGCCTTCGACGCCGCTGGCCAGGAACGCCAACGTCGGATTGCCGATGCCGTCCAACTGATCGATGCGGTCGGCCAGCATCTCGGCCAACGCCGACTCCGACGCTCCCCACGTGCGGAGCACACGGCTCCGGATGACCGCAGGTTCCCCGGACCGGGCCACGAGATCGCCGAGGATGAAACCCTCGACCATCTCGCGCATCTCGTAGGGCACGCCGGGCACGGCATAGATGACTTTCTCGACGCCGTTGACCTGGACCGGGCAGCGCAAACCCGGAGCCGTGCCGGGTTGCTGGGGCAGCGTCGTGCATCCGGTCGGCACCATTGCCTGCCGGAGGTTGTTGGCCGACATCTCCCGACCGCGGCTGGCGAACATGGCCCGGATGCGGTCAGCGATGCCTTCGTCGAGCACGAGTTCGGACCCGAGCATCTCGGCAATGACTTCCCGGGTCAGGTCGTCCTGGGTCGGGCCGAGGCCACCGCAGCAGATGACGGCGTCGCTGCGTTCGAGTGCCTGGGTGAGAACCTCGCGGATTCGCTCCGGGTTGTCGCCGACCTTGGTCTGATAATGCGAATCGAGCCCGACCGCGGCCAACTGCTCGCCGATCCACGACGAGTTGGTGTCAACGATCTGGCCCAGCAACAACTCGGTGCCAACAGCAACGACTTCGACCCTCATGCTTCATCCCCTCGTTGCGCGCCCCGGTGTGCGGCGCGTGTCAGCGCGTTCCGCCGGTGCGGAGCGCATCTTGCCCATCCAACATGTATTGCACTGCTGTTCCGATCGTGAAGACGACGGCCAACCAGAGCAGGGCGTCGGCCACCCACAACGCAGAGTCCAGGGCCGGGCACATGGCGGCCGCGATGGCGATGCCCTGGATGAACGTCTTGTACTTGGCCGAGGTCCTTGCCGGGATCGAGAGTCCGCGGCGGCCCCAGTAGGACCGGTACACCATGATGCCGACCTCGCGGATGGTGATGAGCACCATGGGCAGCAGGGGGAACCGGTCGATGGACACCAGGGCGAAACCGGCCAGGAGTACCACGAGCTTGTCGGCGAGCGGATCGAAGAACGCGCCGAACCGGGTGGGCTCGGCCTGACGGGCCAGGCGACCGTCGAAGAGGTCGGTGGCGCCGAGCGCCCAGCCCAGCCAGAACGTGAGCCACCAAGGGTTCTGCTGCAGGATGAGCGCGGCCAACACCGGCGAAAGCAGGAACCGGCTGATCGTGAGCGCGTTGGCCGCAAGGGCGTAGCGGGAGCGGCCGATGAGATCGACCGCGCCGGTCACCGGCGCACCGCCATCAGGTCGGGACCGGTGGCCTCCACGACCTCGAGCGTGACGAACTCGCCAACCGGTAGATCGATCGGTACCGAGATGATGCCGTCGATCTCGGGCGCCTCTCGGTACGAGCGGGCCTCGCCCGGTCGGTCGACGAGGACCCGCACCGTGGTGCCGATGAGCGCGTCTCTGGCCTCGGAGGTGATGCGGTCCTGGAGCTCGCTGAGCTCGGAGAGCCGCTCGGACACCAGCGTCGCCGGGACCTCGCCGTCGAGATCCATGGCGTAGGTGCCTTCTTCGGGCGAGTAGGAGAAGAACCCGCACCAGTCGAGGCGGGCTTCGCGCACGAACTCGATGAGCGCGTCGTGATCGGCCTCGGTCTCGCCGGGGTACCCGACGATGAAGTTCGAGCGGAACGTTGCGCCCGGTTCCAGCGAACGGATGTGCCCCATGCGGTCGAGGAACACCTCACCGTCACCCCAGCGTCGCATGCGTCGAAGCAGTGGCCGAGAGACGTGCTGCAACGAGAGATCGAAGTAGGGCACCTCGGTCGACAGGATGGCGTCGACCAGGCGGTCGGTCAGATCGGACGGGTACAGGTACAGCAGGCGGACCCAGTCGGCCCGGGTGGCCGCTTGCTCGATGAGTTCGACGATCTGGCGCTCGCCCTGACCCTGGTCCCGACCGTAGGACGCGAGGTCTTGGGCGACGAGCACGATCTCGCGGGCGCCGAGCTGATCGATCTCGGTGAGGATCGACGTCAGCGCTCGGCTGCGTTGTTTGCCTCGGAAGCTGGGGATGGCGCAGAAGCCGCAGTTGCGGTCGCACCCCTCGGCCACCTTCACGTAGGCCCACGGCGCCTCCGCCGGCGGGCGTGGCAGTTCGAGCAGGTCGAACTTCACGGTCTTGATGGACGCAGCTGTCTTGCGGCCCAGGGTGACGGGGACCCCGAACCCGGCGACCTGATCGACCTCGGGCAGCGAGGCGGTCAGTTCGTCGCCGTAGCGTTCGGCCAGACAGCCCGTCACCACCAGTTTCGAGCCGTCCTTGCGCAGGTCGTCGAAGGACAGGATCGTGTCGATGGATTCTTGACGGGCTTGTTCGACGAACGCGCAGGTGTTGACCACCACGACGTCGGCGTCCTCGGGGTGCTCGGCCCGGGTCATCCCGTCGGCCAGCAACGTTCCGGTCAACTTGTCGGAGTCGACCTGATTCTTGGGGCACCCAAGTGTCTCGACCCAGAACTGACGTTGCACCTGGACAGGCTAACGGCGCGAGCTGCTCTGCTGACGGCGCCGGAGCAGGACGCCGGCGGCCGCAAGCACCACAACGGGGCCGCCCACGATCAACAACGGCTCACCCCGCTCGACGAGGACGTCACGTCGACCGGCACGACCCGGGGTAGATCGACTGGCTGCGGCGCAGCAGGGTCGTAGGTGAAGCGATGCTCACCCGAGAACTCGGCACCGTCTTCGAAGGTCACCCGGTACCGGACCAGGTAGGAGCCCGGGGCCTCGATGGGGTCGATCGCCAGTTCGGCCAGATGGGACTGGGGTCGAGCGAGGGTGCCCGCGAGGGCCCGGCCGTCGGGTCCGACCACCTCCAGCTCGACCTCGGTCAACGGCTCGACGAAGACCAGGGCCACCGTGGTCACCTCGCCGCCGACGGTCGAGAGCGCCTCCGGGGACACCTGGGCCGGCCCGGAGTGCGCCGAGGCCGGTGCCGACCAGAGCAGAACGAAGGCGGCCACGACAAGCGGTAGACCACGCATGCGGACGACGCCTCGGCATCATCAGGGTGTTCACCGCCGATGGTCAGTCGGGCCGGCGATAGCCGGGCGGAGGCGCCAGCGCCGGATCGAACGCTCCACCGGCGAACTCGTCCTCGTCGTCGATCGTCGGAGAACTCGTCGGCGAACCTGTTGGCGGCGTCGTCGCCGAGCTCGACGTCAGCAACGGGGGCGCCGAGCCTCGAACCTCGGCTCATCCAACGAGACACGAGATCGACGTCGTGGACGACCTGGGGGGCGGCGCCCCGCCCATGCGCATCGCCGGCGGCCAATTGCCGGCATCCAGGTCCTGAGCGGTCATGTTGACCTCGCGGGCCTTGGAGCCGAGCGACGGACCGACGACCCCACGCTCCTCCAGCAGATCCATCAGGCGTCCGGCACGGGCGAACCCGACCCGCAGCTTGCGCTGGAGCATCGAGGTCGAGCCGAGCTGCGACGCGAACGATCAGCTCCATTGCCTGCAGCATCAGTTCGTCGTCGTCCTCGTCGCCCGAGCTGCCACCAGGAATCGCACGAAGCGGTCTCGCTGACCTCGTCGCCCTGGACCCGGCTGTCGAAGATGACCTCGGGCGCCTGGTTGACCCAGTGCTCGACGATGGCGCTGACTTCCTCCTCGGTCACCCATGCACCCTGGAATCGGGTCGCCTGTGCTGGTGGTGCCGTCGAGGAGCAGGCCGTCGCCCCGGCCGACGAGTCGCTCGGCGCCGCTCTGGTCGAGGATCACGCGCGAGTCGGTGAGGCTCGACACCGCGAACGCCAGGCGGGCCGGCACGTTGGCCTTGATGAGACCGGTGATGACGTTGGTCGACGGCCGCTGGGTGGCGATGACGAGGTGGATGCCGACGGCGCGCGCCTTCTGGGCGATGCGGCAGATCGACTCCTCGACGTCGCGGGCGGCGACCATCATGAGGTCGGCGAGCTCGTCGAGGACGATCACGATGTAGCTCAGCTTCTGGGCCTCGATCGGCTCACCGTCGGGGCCCATCCGGGGCGGGACACGACCCTCGACCACGGCCTTGTTGTAGCCGTCGATGTCGCGGACGCCGAACTCGCTCAGCACGTCGTAGCGGCGTTCCATCTCCCGGACGCCCCACGCCAGGGCGTTCGCCGCCTTCTTCGGGTCGGTGACGACCTCGGTGAGCAGGTGCGGAAGTCGCTCGTACTGGGTGAGCTCGACCCGCTTGGGGTCGACCAGGATCAGGCGAACCTGTTCGGGTGTGGTGCGCATGAGCAAGCGAGGTGAGCATCGAGTTGATGCAGCTCGACTTGCCCGAGCCGGTCTGCCCGGCGACGAGCAGGTGGGGCATCTTGGCCAGATTGGCCATCACCGTTCGGCCCGTGATGTCGCGCCCCAGCGTCACCTCGAGGGGATGCGTCGCCCGTGCGGCCTCTTCGGAGTACAGGAGGTCCCCGACGGTGATGATCTGGCGACGAACGTTCGGGACTTCGACGCCGATGGCCTGCTTGCCGGGAATCGGCGCCAGGATGCGAACGTCCGGCGTGGCCATCGCGTAGGCGATGTCCTTGTGGAGGCGACGTGACGCGGTTGACCTTGACCCCGGGTCCGAGTTCGAGCTCGAAGCGGCTGACGGTCGGGCCGACGACGACACCGATCAGGCGGGTCTCGACACCGTGTTCGGCCAACGCGTGCTCCAACTGGCGGCCGGTCTTCTCGACCGTTGCCCGGTCGATGTCCTGGCCTTCGCTCCGGCCCAGGAGATCCATCGGCGGCAACGTCCAAGCTCCGGCGCCGGGCAGAGGCGTCATCATCGAGAGCGAACCGACCACCGCCGGCTTGGGGATGTCGATGAACGGCTCGGCCGCGGGCTCGTCCCAGCGGGTCAGCCCGGGTGAGGTCTGGCCGGGCGACGGTTTGGAGGTGGCCAGCGTCGGATCGGAGATCGGCTCGACGAGCGGCCCGGCAATGCCGGCCGAGATAGCCCGCGTTGTCGGGAGCGAGCGCTTCGTCGGGAATGCCGTGAAGCGTCGGGACTGTCGGTCGGGCCGGACGGCGTCGGCGTCGGCTCGAAGATCGATGTACTTGGCCGAGCCGAAGGGATCGTTGCCCGACAATCGGCGGCGGCAGTTCGAAGCCTTCGGGTCGCTCAGATTCCGCCGACTTCCGGCGACGAGGCTTGGGGGCGGCGGTCGCCGGTCGGCAAACTCGAGATCGAGCAGTACCCCTCCGCGCGGGTTGCGGGTACTGCGGTGCCCCTTCCTCTCGGGTCCTGCCGGTGAGCAGCGCGGAGAACCACTCCCTGGCCCGCATGCCCTGCACCGACACCGCCTCGGCCGCCGATCCCGCCGACAGGCTCGTGAGCATGACGAGCGCGATGACCAGCATTCCTGCGGTGAGGATGATCTCGCCCCAGTACCCGAGGTAGCGCTCGAGGGTGCCGCCGATCCATACGCCGGCCCAACCCCCCGCGCCCGACAGAGCTTGTCTTCCGGCGATCCCCAACCGGGTCGTCCGCCCACGAGGTCGAAGACACAGAACAACGCTGCGGCCGACAGCGACCAGGCGACCACCTCGCCCCGGAACCGGGCAGCATCGCGTCGCTCGGGAATCGGTCGAAGACGTTGCCAACCGGCAACGGCCAACGCAACCGGCACGGCGTAGCGCGCCAGGCCGACGAACCGACCAGCCGACTCGGCGAAGAACCGGCCGACGACGCCGATGGCCGAGGTGTACAGGGACAGGGCGAGGAGTGTCGCCAGCACGAGCAAGACAATGCCTTGCACCTCGCGGCGTGTTTCGCGGTGGTCGTGGCGCGCTGCGTTCCGAGCGCGCGCTGAAGGGCTCGTCTTCTGGGGACGAGTACCCGATCGACCGCCCGCAGCCCCTCGACCGGAACGCACAGGTTTCCGATTCGTTGTAGCCACAGTGCGACGTACTGTAGCGGATTGATCGCTGCGGGTGAGGGACGGCCGGACGCGGTCCGATCGGGAGCACCTTCAGAAGCAACCCTCGTGGATCTGCAAAGTAACCGCGGGCATCGACCTCGACCACGTCGAACCGAAGCTCGCGATAGGACTGCGACTGCTGCGCCAACCATTGGGCCGCCAAACGCCGGATCGTCTGCTGCTTGCGGCGCATCGACCGCCTCGGCCCCGCGCCCGAAGCGGTCCGAGCTGCGGGTCTTCACCTCGCAGAAGACGGCGAGTCCGCCCTGGATGCAGATGAGGTCGAGTTCACCCCGCTGGCCCCGCCAATTGCGGTGCAACGCGAAGCCCAGGCGTTCGTAGTGCGCGGCCGCCGCGTCTTCTCCGCGTCGCCCCAACTCGTGCGCTGCGGTCATCGGACCGACCAGCGCGTCAGGGGTTGAGTCAGTTGTAGCGCTTCTCTTTGACCTTGGCGGCCTTGCCCACGCGGTCACGCAGGTAGTACAGCTTCGCACGACGTACGTCACCGCGAGTCATCACCTCGATCTTGTCGATGATGGGCGAGTGGACGGGGAAGGTGCGCTCGACACCTACGCCGAAGCTGAGCTTGCGGACCGTGAACGTTTCGCGGACCGAAGCACCGCGGCGGGCGATCACGACGCCCTGGAACACCTGAACACGCTCACGGTTGTTCTCGACGACCTTGACGTGCACCTTGAGGGTGTCGCCGGGGGCGAAGTCCGGAACATCGTCACGGAGCTGAGATTGTTCGACGACATCGGTGAGGTTCATGATTCGATCCTGAGGGTTGTAAAGGCGGCGTGCCGGGCAGCCAGCCCTCAGAGGGTAATGGGACCGAGTCCGAATTCAACCAGGAGGGCGCGATCGCTCGGGCTCAGCCCGCCACGGGCCTCGATGAGATCGGGCCGCAGGGCAATGGTCCGCGACAGCGGCGTGCGCCCGCCGCCAGCGCTCGACGAGGGCATGGTTCCCCGAGGTCAACACCTCGGGAACCGACCAGCCCCGGTACTCGGCTGGTCGGGTGTAGTGGGGGTATTCGAGGAGACCATCGGAGAACGATTCGTCGCTCGACGAATCGAGCGTTGCCCAGTACCCCCGGCACCAGGCGAGCGACGGCCTCGATGATCACCAACGCGGCCGCTTCGCCTCCGGCCAGGACGACATCACCAATCGATATCTCACCGTCGATCAGGTGGGCTCGGACGCGTTCGTCGACACCTTCGTAGCGGCCGCACAGCAACGAGAAGCCCCCGCTGGCGGCCAACTCGTGGGCGTACGCCTGGTCGAAGCGCCGACCGGCCGGCGACAGGTAGAGCAGCGGCCGCTGCACGTCGTTCTGTTCGACGGTGTCGAAGATCGGCTCGGGCTTCATGACCATGCCCGCTCCCCCGCCGAAGGGGGCGTCGTCGACGGTGCGATGTCGGTCGGTGGTCGCGTCACGCAGATCGATGCTGCGGACCGCGATGACCCCGTCTCGCTGGCCTCGGCCAACCACACTGGCCGCCGAGAACTGATCGATCAGATCGGGAAAGATCGTCAAGACGTCGATCCGGAGCTGCGGGCATCGGACGCTCAGTCCAGCAGGCCGGCGGGAATGTTCACCAGCACCCGTCCGTCATCGACCTCGACGAGGAAGGCGAACGGCACCAGGCGGCCGTCCGTCAGTTCCATCAGATCCGACGCGGGGTTGTCGATGACGGAGGCGACCTGGCCGTGATCGGTGCCGTGTTGATCGACGAGGCGCAGCCCGATGACCTCGTGCACGAAGACCAGTTCGGGGTCGTCGATCCGTTCGGCCAAGATTGCCTTACCCCGGAGGGCCTCGGCTGCTTCGCGGGTGGCGACACCCGCCAGCATCACGAGGTGATGCTGTTTGTGGGGGCGAGCCGATTCGACGGTGTAGGCGTCGCCGCCGATCCACAGTTGCGCGCCCAACGCAGTGCGCTCGGCGACGAGGTCGGTGGTGAAGGCAAGCTCGAGCTCACCGCGAAGCCCGTGGGCTTTGGCGACCCGCCCGACCTCGAGCAAGTCGAGACCGTCCGGGCCGACGCTCACTCGACGAACTCGACCTCGGTCGTGACGCCGTCCTTGGCGCCGGCCGCACCGACGACCGTGCGGATGGCCGAAGCCACCCGGCCGCGGCGGCCGATGACCCGACCCATGTCGTCGGGGTCGACGGTGACGTCGAAACGAACCCGACCCTCGCCGGACGAGGATGCGTCGATGGAGACGGCGTCGGGCGATGCGACGACCGACTTGCACAGGTACAGCAGTACCGACTCTGCGGTGGGCGCGAGCACGTCGCTCACGAAGCGTCTCCGGCAGGGGCTGCAGCTGCGGCGGCAGCTACCAACTGGTCAGGAGTCTGACCGGACTCGAACGCCGTCCAGGCACCCGAGATCTCGAGGAGCTTCTTCACCCGATCGCTGGGCTGAGCGCCGTTGCGGAGCCAGCCGACGGCCTTGGCGTTGTCGATCTTGATCTCGGAGGGTTCGGTTCGGGGGTTGTAAGTGCCCACGATCTCGATGAAGCGACCGTCACGCGGAGCCCGAGCATCGGCGGCAACGATGCGGTAGGTCGGCTGCTTCTTCTTTCCCATCCGCATCAGGCGGAGTCGTACTGCCACGAGCGTCTCTCTTCTCTGTTCACGTGTTTGTTCACGTTCCGGTGCACGCGTCTTTTCGCGTTTCCGTGTGGGGCTTGTCGCCCACAATCGGGCGACCGTGCATGCTACCTCACGAGGTTCCCGGCTCCACCAGTCGGATCTGCCGGTGGGAGCTAGCGGCCCAGCTCGTCGAGATCACCCGCAAGCTTCTCGAGGTCGTCCTTGTCGAGCCGATCGAGACCCGGGAGCATCAGCGGGGTCTTTCGAGCCTTGCCCCCCTCAGTGACTCGGGAGGACGTCTTTGGCGTCACCCGACCGCCGACCGCCTTGCCACCCTTGCCCTTCGCCTGCTTGTCCTTGCGGCCCTTCTTGGCCTTCTTGGTGCCGAGTCCGCCGAGGCGCTTCATCATCTTCTGCATCTCGCTGAACTGGCGAACGAGAAGAGCGACGTCATTGGGGTTGGTGCCCGAACCCTTGGCGATACGGGCCCGTCGGGAGGCGTCGATGCGGTCGGGGTCGGCCCGCTCGATCCGGGTCATCGAACGGATGATGGCTTCGATGCGACCGAGCTGGCCGTCGTCGACCTGGACGTCACGCATCTCCTTGGGGAGACCGGGCAACATCCCGATGAGACCGCTGAGCGGGCCCATCTTCTTGAGTTGCTGCATCTGCTCGAGGAAGTCGTCGAGCGTGAACCGACCATCGAGCAGGGCCTCGGCCGCGGCCTCGGCTTCGTCCTTCTCGAAGGTGCGCTCGGCCTTCTCGATGAGGGTGAGCATGTCGCCCATGCCGAGAATCCGACTGGCCATACGGTCGGGATGGAAGACCTCGAAGTCGTCGAGCTTCTCGCCGGTGGCCGCGAAGGCAATCGGTCGACCGACGACTTCCTTCACCGAAAGCGCAGCACCGCCGCGGGCGTCGCCGTCGAGTTTGGTGAGGATGACGCCGTCGAGCGCCAACTTCTCGTGGAAGGCCTCGGCAACCGTGACGGCGTCCTGGCCCGTCATGGCGTCGACGACGAGGAAGGTGTAGTCGGGATCGACCGCCTCGGAGATCAGGCGGACCTGCTCCATCAGTTCTTCGTCGATGGCGAGACGGCCTGCGGTGTCGACGATGACCACGTCTCGGCCGGTGCGCTTTGCCTCTTCGATGGAGGCCCGCGCAACCGACACCGGATCGGTTGCCTCGCTGAACACGGGGACATCGACCTGGCGTCCGAGGGTGCGGAGCTGCTCGACCGCGGCGGGACGCTGAAGGTCGGCGCCGACCAGCAGAGGATGCCGACCCTGGCTCTTGAACCATTTGGCCAGCTTGCCTGTGGTGGTGGTCTTACCCGAGCCTTGGAGGCCCGCCATCATCACGACGGTCGGCGGCTTGGCGTTGTAGCGCAGGACGAAGGTCTCGCCGCCAAGGGCCGCAGTGAGCTCCTCGTTGACGATCTTCACCACCTGCTGAGCAGGATTGAGCGCTTTGTGGACGGCCTCGCCGGTTGCCCGCTCTCGGATGCGGTCCCGGAGGGTCCGCACCACGGAGAGGTTGACGTCGGCTTCGAGCAGCGCGATGCGGATCTCTTTGAGAGCTTCGTCGACGTCAGCTTCGGTCAGTACGCCCTTGTTGCGAAGGCGCCCGAAGATGCCTTCGAACTTGTCGGTCAGCGAATCGAACATGGACCAACGAGCCTAGCTGGCCGGTCGATTCGACGGGTGTGCCTATTCGAAGAGCGCGTTCACGAATTCGTCCGGATCGAAGTCGACCAGGTCGCCGACTCCCTCACCGAGGCCGACGAGTTTGACCGGGATGTCCAGTTCGCTCTCGATAGCGAACACGATGCCGCCCTTCGCCGATCCGTCGAGCTTGGTGAGCACCACCCCGGTGACCTCGACGGCCTCGGCGAACACCTTGGCCTGCGTCAGACCGTTCTGACCCGTCGTGGCGTCGATGACCAACAGCACTTCGGTCACGTGGCCCGGTTCCTTCGCCGCAACTCGACGCACCTTCGACAGTTCGTCCATGAGGTTCGTCTTGTTCTGCAGGCGACCGGCAGTGTCGGCGAGCACGATGTCGTTGCCACGCGCGGCCGCGGCCTGGATGCCGTCGAAGATCACCGACGATGGGTCGCCGCCCTCATTGCCACGGACGATGGCGCTGCCCGAACGCTCGGCCCACATGGTGAGCTGCTCGGCCGCGGCGGCACGGAAGGTGTCGCCTGCCGCCATGAGGGGGCGGTGACCCTCCTCGGTGAGACGCTGTCCCAGCTTGCCGATGGTGGTGGTCTTGCCGACGCCGTTGACGCCGACGAACAGCCAGACATTGGTGCGGCCTTCATCGATGCGAAGCGAACGGTCGCGGTCGGAGACCTCACTGCGCATCCTGGACTTGAGCAGCTCGAGAATCTCGTTGCCGCTCTCGGCCCCCGCCGCCTTGGCCGCCGCCTGCACATCGGTGATGAGGCGCATCGAGGTCTGCACCCCGACGTCGGCTCGGATGAGCGCCTCCTCCAACTCTTCCCACGTCTCGTCGTCGACCTTGCCCAATCCGACGAGGCCCGACAGGTAGCCGGTGAAGGCCGAGCGGGCCTTGCCGAGGCGATCGAAGAACGAGGGTTTTGGTGCCCGTTCGACCGGCACCTCGATCGGTGGAGCGTCGAGGACCGCGGTATCGGGACGTGCGGTGTCGGAGAGGTCGTCAATGCCGTCGTCGAGCGGCCCCTCGACCTTCTCGATCAGCGTGCCACTGCCTCGACTCGGTGCGGGCAGGTCGGCGGGGGTCCGCCGGTCGAGGGTCTCCACACCGCCGCCTTGGAGGCAGGACTCTGGTCCCCGACCGCCGGCGAACCAGCACGAGAACCGCGACCAACGCGACGAAGACAACGAGGGCAATGAGGACAACAGCGAGATTCGGCACCGCCGTCGAGCCTAATGGCTCGGGAGAACTCGCCGACTCACGAGGTCGGCCAACGATCGATCATGGTGGCCGCGCTTGTACGTCTCAGAACTTTTTATCGCCGTTTTATTACGTTTTCATGTCATATGTTCGGAACATATGTTGCCGAACATGCGTTCGTTATACTCGATCCATGTCCGGCGGGATCTCAGAACCCTCAACACCCGACTCCTCACCCGAATCGGGGATCCATCCGGATCTCATCGATCTGGACAAGGCCATCAGCAGCGTGTTCGACACCCCACTCTCCGGGTTCGACGTGGCCGAACTGATCGACCGGACCGCCGAAGTCCAACGACTCCGCAGCCGACTCGACGCCGTCCTCGGCCAACACCTGCTCGCAGCGACCAACACCGCCGCGTTGACCCCCTGCTACGTCGGGATCCCCGCCACCGACATCGCCGCCGGATCCCACACCAACCCCCGACCCCTCCGCGACACCGTCATCTTGAACCGGTGGCTCGAAAAGCTTCCCTACCTTCGCTGACGCCCACCGCGACGGGATCCTGTCAACCCAACACCTCCAAGAACTCCGCCGAGCCGACCGCGACCTCACCCGCCAACAACTCCTCGAATCCCAGCAACTGTTGGTCGACATCGCCGCCACGCTCGACTGGACCGACTTCGAACGGGCCCTCGCCCACTGGGTCAACGCCGCCGACCCCGACGGCCTGCAACCCCGAGAAGACCTCCGGAACAAACCCACCGGGCTGAGTCACAAAACCAACCGCGACGGCACCATCACCGGCCGCTTCCACCTCGACCCCCTCGCCGCCCAACTCTTCAACAACGCCATCGGCACCGAAACCGAGAAACTGTTCAAACAACCCGCCGACGAGACCCGACGACGGGACAGCACCGCCGACACGGCGGACCGCCTACCAACTCGCCGGACAAGCCCTCCTCAACCTCATCCGCCGAGGCCACCAACACCCCGACGGGTCACCCTTCGTGCCCCTCATCGACCTGGTCATCGGCTACCAACTCGCCCAAAACGTGCTCGAACGCCTCCAAGACCCGAACGTCGAACCCGTCGAACCCTCCACCACCGACCCCGACCGCTGGTGCCACACCCTCGACGGCACCCCCGTCCACCCCGTCCACGCCGCCGTACTCCTCGCCATCGGCCGCATCCAAACCTCGATCTTCGACCGGCAACGCAACGTCCGCAGCATCCAAAGCAAATCGAGAAGATTCCCCCCATGGATGCGACACATCCTCCTCCTCGAATCCAAAGGACGATGCACCACCAACGGCTGCGACGCACCCTTCCCCTGGCTCCAAGCCGACCACATCAAACCCGCAAGCCGCGGCGGACCAACCACCCTCAACAACGGCCAAACCCTCTGCGCACCCGAAAACCACTTGAAAGCAGACCACGAACCCGAATGACGGCGGCGGGCCGCACGGAGCCGGAAGTTACCGCTCGCCCAGGGTGACGGTGAGCATGATCGTCTCGTTGCCCCGCACGACCGACAGCTCGACTGCTTCGCCGGGGAAGCCGGTCTGGATCAGGCCGGCCAGCTCCTCGAATTTGGTGACCGGAGCACCGTCGATGCTCACCACGATGTCGCCGATCAGTAGACCGCTGTCCTCGGCGGCAGACCCCGGCTCGACTGAGTCGACCTCGACGCCCACCGACCCGTTCTTGGGTTCGGTGCCGTGCACCCCGAGGAACCCGGGATCGAGGGGCTCCCCGTTCACGATGCGGTCAGCCACGTGAGCGACAGTGGTGATGGGCATGGCGAAGCCGATACCGGCATTGGTGTTGCTCTGCCCGTCGGTCTGGATGGCCGTGTTGATCCCGATGACCTGACCGGCGCGGTTGGCCAGAGCACCGCCCGAGTTGCCAGGGTTGATGGCGGCGTCGGTTTGGATCATGGCGTTGTAACCCGACCCGTTGAACACCGGCCGATTGATCGCCGAGACGATGCCCGACGTCACCGTCTGTTGCAGATCGAACGGACTACCGATGGCAACGGTGAGCTCGCCAACTTGGAGAGGCTGGTCGATGGCCAGATCGGCGATGGGCAGACCCAAGCCCTTGCCTGCGGCGATGACCGCCACGTCGGTGCGAGGGTCGGCGCCGACGATCTCGGCGGGGAGGGTGCGCCCGTCCGGAAGCTTCACCGAGACGGTCGTGGCGCCCTGGATGACGTGGTTGTTGGTGACGATCAGGCCGTCGGCATAGACGACGCCCGAACCGAGCCCGATATCGGTCTCGATCTTGACGACCGACGGACCGAGGATGGCGGCGACGGCCGACGCAGGGTCACCGCCTTCGCTCGTGCCCACTGGTGTCGTGCCAACGGGGCCGGTTGCACTGATGACGGTCTCGTCGTTGTCGAAACGGTCAGCGACCAGTGCAGCGGCGAAACCTGATCCGGCGAGCAGTCCGCCGGCGACGAACGCCACCAACGCTCGCCAACCCCATCGTGACGGCGAGCCCCCCGACGAACCGGCCGTGACCGACGCCGCCGGCATTCCGAGGACCGCAGCGGGACGGTCGCCGGTCGGCGGACCCACGACGTACGGCACCCCACCGGGCTGCATGCCGAACCCCGGTTGGGCAGACGCGTGCGGGTAGCCCGGCGGGCCTGCCTGCGGTCTCGTCTCGAAGTCCCAATTGCGATCGGTCACGAGCGATCAGCTTACGGGTCAACGCCGACGCTTGGGGTTCAGGTCCGGATCGGTAGACGCAACGTGAACGTCGACCCAGAGTCTGCGTTCGGGCGGACCACGGCCGAGCCGCCGTGACGTTCCGCCACGCGTCGCACGATCGACAGTCCAAGACCACTCCCGGCTCCGTCGTCGCCACCTCGCCAGAACCGTTCGAACACCGCTTCCAGGTGCTCCGGCGCGATCCCGGGACCGGCATCGGCCACGCTCAGCTCGGCCCACTGCGGGCCGGCAGTCGACCGAACTTCCACGACCGAGCCTGGCGGCGCCAGCCGTACCGCGTTGGCCACCAGGTTGGACACCGCTCGCCGGAGCGCCGGTTCGTCGCCGTTGATGAGCACCGGATCATGGTCGGCAACGGCTTTGATTCGCAGGTCCCTCGCCGCTGCGGGGGCGGCGAATTCGGCTTCCACATCGGCAACGAGATCGTTCAGGTCAACGGTTGCCCGGGACAATTCCGGGACTCCGGTGCGCGCCTGTTCGAGCAAGTCCTCCACCAGCAGACTCATGCGAACCGTCGACCGGTGGGCGATCTCGGCCGACCGGCGCAGTGACGCCTCATCACCCTCGAGCGCAACCTCCAGGTTCGTGCGGGCGACGGCCAGCGGGTTTCGCAGTTCGTGGGACGTCTCGTGGACGAACCGTCGCTGCTCCTCGAAGGAACTCTGGAGACGATCGAGCATGGCATCGAAGGTGTCGGCAAGACCCTTCAACTCGTCAGTGGGACCGCGCAGGCCGATGCGCCTCGAGAGATCGGAGGCCGTGATCTCCCGGGCGACGCGGTTCATCTTGTCGATCGGTTTGAGCACCCAGCCCGAGAGCAACCAGCCGGTGGCGAAGCTGACGGCGAACAACACGACGAGCCCGGCGAACGCGGCCCGACGCAGCTCGACGAGGGCTTGACGGTACGCGTCGAGCTGCACCCGCTCGACCGCATAGATCTCGAGGTCGGACTGGAAGATGACGTCGAGCTCGGTGACGAACTCTCGGCCGGTGATGGAGTCCCGGAGCACGACCGGCTTGGCGACGAGCTGCGGTTCGTCCAGCTGCCGCACCTGCCACAGGTAGATGCCGCCGACCAGCACGGTGCCTGCACCGAACACCACCAGAGCCAGACCGAGGGACAGCCGGAACCTGATGGACTGCAGCAGACTCACGGCGGGCCATCCGGTACAGGGTCGTTCATGGAACAGTCTTTCAGGCGGTACCCCCGCCCGATCAGCGTCTCGATGATCTCGTTGCCATCGCCGCCGGCGGCCGCGCCCAGCTTTCGCCGAAGCGTGCCGACCGTGACCCGGACCGTGTTGGTGAACGGGTCGGCCATCTCGTCCCACACGTGTTCGAGCAAATGCTCCTGGCTCAGGACCTCGCCCTGGTGGGTCATGAAATACCGGAGGAGTGCGAACTCCTTGTTGGCCAGCTCGAGCTCGACGTCGGCCCACACTGCTCGGTGTCTGGCCACGTCGACCGTCAGCTGACCCACCCGCAACACCGAGTCGGTGCCACCGGCGTCCCGTCGCATGAGGCTCCGAACGCGGGCAGACAGCTCGGCAATTGCGAAGGGTTTGACGAGGTAGTCGTCCGCCCCGTCGTCGAGACCCGAGACCCGGTCGGCCACGGTGTCCCGGGCGGTCACCATGAGCACGCGAGTGCCGGCATCGAAGCGATCGTCCGTGCGCAGCAGACGACAGATCTCCCGGCCGTCGATGTCGGGCAGGGTCAGATCGAGCGTGACCAGATCGTAGGCCGTCACCATGAGACGATCTAGCGCCGCCTGACCATCGGTGGCCACATCGACGGCGTACCCTTCCCGACGGAGCGCAACCGCAACTGCCTCGGCCAGCTCCCGTTCGTCGTCAACCACGAGAATTCGCACCGGTCCCCAACGTAGTGGAGATCTATGACCGACCAACCTGCAGCCCACGACCAGTCCGCGCCGGCCCCGACCAGCTATGTAACCGGCGGTCACTCGACGGCGGACTTCCAGGCAGCTGCTGTCGAGCTCGAACACGTGCTCTTCCAGGTCAAGCGAGTCATCGTGGGCCAGGATCATCTTGTCGAACGCCTCCTCGTGGCGCTCCTGGCCCGAGGCCACATCCTCCTCGAAGGACTCCCGGGCGTGGCCAAGACGCTTGCCGTCTCGACGCTGGCCCAGGCCATCGGGGGGACCTTCGTCCGGCTGCAGTTCACGCCCGATCTCCTGCCATCGGACTTGGTCGGCACGCGCATCTGGCGAGCGTCCTCGGAGACGTTCGACATCGAGTGGGGGCCCGTCTTCGCCAACCTGGTGTTGACCGACGAGATCAACCGTGCCCCGGCCAAAGTGCAGTCGGCGTTGCTCGAGGTGATGGCCGAACGTCAGGTGTCGCTCGGAGGTGAGACCCGCCCACTCCCCCAGCCGTTCCTGGTCCTCGCAACCCAGAACCCGATCGAATCCGAGGGCGTGTACACCCTGCCCGAAGCCCAACGTGACCGCTTCCTGATGAAGGTGCTGGTCCCCTACCCCTCGCCGCTCGAGGAACTCGAGATCGTCCGTCGGATCGGCTTCAACCCGCCGCATGCCGACCGCGCCATCGAACTGGCGGACCTCGAACGGCTGCAACTGCTCGGCGACGAGGTCTTCGTCGACACTGCGGTCGCTCAGTACGCCGTCGACCTCGTGATGGCGACCCGCGAACCGGCGCTGCGTGGTCTGGTCGAGCTGGAACCGTTCATCGAGTTCGGTGTGAGCCCCCGCGCCACCCTGGGGCTCGTGGCCGCCAGCCGAGCGCTTGCGCTGCTCCGGGGTCGAAGCTACGCCGTTCCCCAGGACCTGTTCGACGTGGCCCGCGATGTCCTGCGCCATCGCATCACCCTCACCTACGAGGCACTGGCCAAGGGGCTGACCGCCGACGACGTGCTGAACCGCCTCCTGGCCGTCGTTCCCGCCGCTGCCGTATCGCCGCTCGGCGTTGCTCACCAGTTCGCTCCGTCCTACGCGCCCTCGTACGCGCCGGCGTCCGGACCGTCCAACGGCTATCTGCCTCCGCCTTCGGTGGCCCCCAACAACGCCTACCCGCCGCCCGGGTCCTCCCAGACTTCGGGCGACCTGAACCTTCCGCCGATGCCTCCCCTGAACGGGCACTGATCCGACGTGCAAGCCGTCCCCACCGGTCCACCATCGATCGCTCCGGATCCTGGCGCGCCAGGGCTGGCGCCGTTCGCTTCGCCGTTCTCCTCGCGCACACGAGAGCTGCTTCGGCGACTGGAACTGGACATCACGCTGCGCCTCGACGGTCTGTTGCAGGGCGACCACAAGGGACTCGTGCCAGGGCACGGATCCGAGCTGGGCGAGGCACGCGCCTACGCCCCGGGCGACGATGTGCGGCGCATCGACTGGAACGTCACCGCTCGGCTGTCGGAACCGCACGTCCGCCAGACCATCGCCGAACGGGAGCTCGAAGCCTGGCTCGTGGTCGACCGATCGGCCCGCATCGACTTCGGCACGGCCACCTGTGAGAAACGAGACCTCGTCCTGGCCGCCGCCGCCGCCGTCGGATTCCTCACCAACTCCGACGGCAACCGGATCGGCGCGGTGCTGGCAAACAGCGGCGCGCCACCCACAACGGTGCAGGCCCGAGGTTCCCGACGCCACCTGATGCACCTGCTCCACACGATCGCCGAATCACCCCGCTTCGACGGCACCGGACGCACCGATCTCGCGGCGCTGCTGCGGCACACCGGCGCCGTGGCCCGTCGGCGGGGCCTGGTGGTGGTCATCTCGGATTTCTGGGTCGACGATGGCTGGGTCGATGCACTCCGCGTCCTGGCGACCCGACACCAAGTTCTGGCCGTCGAAGTCGTCGACCAGCGCGAGCTCGAATTGCCAAACGTCGGCCTTTTGCCCGTGGTCGACCCGGCCACCGGCGTGTTGCGAGAGATCCCGACGCACAAGGCGAAGATTCGTCAGGCCTACGCCGACGCGGCAACGGCACGCAGGGACGCCCTGGCGACCTCGCTCCGATCGGCGCGGGTCGACCACCTGGCGTTGCGGACCGACCGTCCGTGGTTGGAGGACCTCGTGTCCTTCATCGTGCAACGGCGAAGTCGCCTCATCGGTTCGGGAGGCGGACGCCGTTGAGGTCCCTGAGTTTTCTCGAACCCATCAGGCTCTGGCTCTTCGGTGCACTGCTCGTCGTGCTCGGCGGGTACCTCGTCGTGCAGCGCAAGCGGGGAACGTACGCCGCGCGCCTTGCGTCGTCCGAACTCCTCGACTCGATCCTGCCCCGTCGGCCGGGCTGGCGACGGCACGTCGCAGCGGCCGTCTCCCTGCTGGCGCTCGGCATCTTCACCGCCGCGTTCGCCCGTCCGGCCCATCCGGTCCGGGTGCCACGAGAGCGGGCAACGGTCATATTGGCCATCGACGTCTCGCTGTCGATGGAAGCCGAGGATGTGGCCCCGAGCCGCCTTTCGGCCGCACAGCTCGCAGCCAAGCGGTTCGTCGAGGAGCTGCCTCCAACGCTGAATCTCGGCATCGTCAGCTTCGCCGGGACGGCCAGTGTCATCGTCCCACCGACCACCGACCGGGCTCTCGCTGCCCGGGCCATCGACAACCTCACGTTGGACGAGTCGACCGCCATCGGCGACGCGATCCTCGTGTCGCTCGACGCCATCGCCAACATGCAGCCCGATGGCACCGGTGAACTTCCACCTGCACGGATCATTCTGCTCTCCGACGGAGAGACCACCGTCGGCGTCGATGACGAGGTCGCCTCCGAGGAGGCCAAGGCGGCCGGAGTCCCGGTTTCCACCATCGCCTTCGGCACGAAGGACGGGTTCATCGTGTACGACGATCCCGCCACCGACGCCGTCGAGGCCGACCGAATTCCGGTGCCCGTGGGCGACGAGAACCTGGAAGCCATCGCCGACGCCACCGACGGCAACTACTTCTCGGCTGCGAGCCTCGATGAACTCGACGCCGTCTACGAGGACATCGGCTCGGCCATCGGGTACGAAACGGTCGACCGCGAGATCACCGACTGGTTCGTCGGCGCCGGGTTGGCCACGTTGCTGCTCTCGGTCTGCCTCAGCCTGTGGTGGTTCCAGCGTCTGCTGTGACCGGCAGGTCCTGTTCGAGTTCTGGTTCAGCTTCGGTCAGGTCGATCGCCCGTTGGCTTCCCACCCGCTCGCTCACGACCTTCGACGACCCGCCGGGCTTCATCGACACGCCGTAGAGGACGTCGGCTGCCTCCATGGTGCGCTTCTGGTGGCTCACGATGATGAGCTGCGCGTCGCGACGGAACTCCTGGACCAACGCCAGGAACCGGTCGAGGTTGGCGTCGTCGAGTGCGGCCTCGACTTCGTCCATGACGTAGAACGGCGAGGGCCGGCTTCGGAAGACCGCAAACAGAAAGCCGAGTGCCGTCAGCGATCGCTCGCCACCCGACAACAACGACAACTTCTTGACGTTCTTTCCTGACGGCTTGGCTTCGATCTCGACGCCGCAGTTGAGCAGATCGTCGGGATTGGTGAGCCGGACCGTTCCCTTGCCGCCGGGAAAGAGCGTGGTGAACAGATCGGTGAAGTTGGTGGCGACGTCGGCGTACGCAGCGGAGAAGACACTGACGATCTGGTCGTCGATCTCCCGGATGAGGCGGGCCAGATCACGCTTGGTCGACTTGATGTCTTCCAGCTGACTCGTGATCAGGTCGAAGCGTTCCTTCAGCTCTGCGTACTCCTCGACCGCCAGGGGGTTGACCGGGCCCATGGCCTTGAGTTCGCGTTCGAGTTCCCGGACTCGGGATTCGGGCGATGAACCTTCCGGGATCTCGGGGCAAACTGCCGCCATGGCGGAATCGGGTTCGGCATCGAGCTCGCGGCGGATCGTCTCGGTGAGCGTCTCGAGGCGAACCCGGTTCTCGGCTTCGGTCAGCTCGAGCTTGTTGCGTCGGCCGCGGACCTCGCCGAGTTCGCGCTCGGCGGTCTGACGTTCGCGACGCCGAGCTGACAGGTTGGCCGATACCTCGCGAGCGGCTTCGGACTGCACCTCCTGCTCGGCGGAGAGCTGGGCGATCCAGTGGTCGAGGCTCGCCCGCTGCTCGAGGAGCGTCGCAGCCAGGCCATCGACGATGACCAGCGAATGCTCGAGCGCCTCCCGGCGAGCCCGGGCAGCAGCCCGCTCGGCGACCAGGTGCACCAACCGCGCTTCGACCTCCGCCTTGCGGGCCGTGAGCATCTCGATGCGTTCGTCGACTCCCGCCCGACGTACTCCGAAATCGGAACGGAGGCGGTTGATGACCCGCGCCCGCTCTTCCAACGACGACCGAGCCTCGGCCATGGCCCGCATGCGGTCGTGATGCGCGGCCTCGGCCGCTTCCAGGCCTGGCAGTTCCAGCTGCAGGGATTGCAGCTTGCGCCGGTCGACCGACGACCGCTCGGCGATTTCGCGCATCTGGTCGGACAGACGTTTGTGGTCGTTCTCGGCCTCGGCCAACACGCCTGCGTGTCGTGCGACCGCCCGTTCGGCCTCGCCGAGCTCGTTCCGGGCTCGGCGCAGGGCCTCTTCTCGTTCGCCGAGTGCGGCCGCCGTTGCCTTCTGGTGCCGGCGCAGTTCGTCCAACAGCGCAGCTGCATCGGCAGCCAGACGGGCCGTGCGTTCCTGCTCGGTGCGGGCCTCGGCCAGCGCTGCCCCGGTGGCGCCGGTTCCGGCGCGGCCCAGGCGCCAACCACTCGGGCCGAAGCGGTCGCCGGCGGCGGTGACGATGACGGCCGACGGGAAGCGCAGCGCGGCGTCGAGGGCATCGTCCCACCCTCCGTCGACCACCACGGCCTCGGCCAGCAGGACTTCCAGGAGCGGGGCAACGTCCTGGCGAGTTGCCGTGACGTACCGGCTGATCGGTGACCCGACAGGCGGCGGCTGGCGGTCTTGTCCGGCGACACCCAGCGCCAGGACTGCGCCGTTGAGCTGCTTGGCGGTGAGGGCCGCCAGAGCTGTGCGTCCACGATCGACACCATCGACCACGACCGCTTGCAACGCCTCGCCGATGGCAGCCTCGACCGCAGCATCCCAACCGGGCTCGATGGCGACGAGGTCGAGCAGCGTTCCGAGCACCCCCTCGGTTCCGGCCAAGGCGTCGACGCCGGCCGCACTTCGGGCCGCATCGAGCGCCTGCGCCAACGCGTCGGCGCGCGCCTGCCACCGATTGGCTTCGGCATCGGACGAGCGGCGGCGTTCGGTCGCGTTGTCGACCTCGACGACCGCGGCTTCCTGGCCCCTCTGGGCCTCGCCGAGTTCGGCTTCGAGACGTGGCAACACCTGTCGGAGCCGTTCGATGGTCGCTTCGGCTTCTGCCCGCTCGTGGGTGACGCGGTCACTTCGGGCCGCCACCGCTTCGAGCTGCTCACGTATCCGACGGTCTTCCTGCTGGTCACGGCCGGTTGCCGATTCGAGTGCAGACACCCGAGCGCGGACCTCGGCGGCCTGCGCGGGAACCGGCCCGGTGCCTTCACCCCAGACTGCCTCGAAGGTTGCCCGATCGGCTTCGAGCGCGGCCTCGGCCGCCTCGATCTCGGCCAGTTCGGGCTCGAGCGCGGCTCGTTCGAAGGTGCCGGCCTCGGACTCGGCGACGATGCGGGCCGACTCGGCCTCGAGGCTGGCGACAACGCCCTCGTCGACCGACGACTGCAGTTCACGTTCGAGACGACGGCGTCGTTCGGTGACGACGTTGTTCTGGCCGGTCAGGCGCTCTCGGAGCGACCGGGCCCGACTCAGGATGTCGCCGACATCCGAGCCTCCGAGCGCGGCCAGCTCGGCTTCGGCGTCGAGCACGGTGGCGTCGAGGCCGGCAAGCAGGACCCGGAGTTGGTGGTCGCGGTTGTTCAGCTCGATGCCGGAACGATGCGCCGATTCGAGCTGGGCGGTCAGCGCCTTCAGTTCACGGCCGGCGAGATGCAGCCGGAGTCCGCCGAATTCGGCGATGAGGCCCTCGTAGCGCATCGCAGCGGTTGCCTGCTTCTCGAGTGGACCGAGTTGCCGTTTCACTTCACGTACGAGATCGCCGATGCGGTTGAGATTCTCGTCGGTCGCCGTGAGCCGTCGCTCGGCCCGCTCCTTGCGTTTGCGATACTTGAGAACCCCCGCGGCCTCCTCGATGATGAGGCGCCGCTCTTCCGGACGAGCGTTGAGGACCGCGTCGATCTGACCCTGCGAGACGATGATGTGTTGTTGTCGCCCCACTCCGGAATCGGAGAGCAGCTCTTGGATGTCGAGCAGTCGACAGGTCGCGCTGTTGATGGCGTACTCGGAATCGCCCGAACGGAACAGTGTGCGGGTGATCGACACTTCGGTGAACTCGATCGGCAGCGCACCATCGGAGTTGTCGATCGTGAGGGTCACCTCGGCCCGGCCGAGGGCAGCCCTGGTCGCCGTGCCGGCGAAGATGACGTCGTCCATTTTCTGCGATCGGACCGCCGTGGGCGCTTGGGCCCCCAGCACCCAGGCGATGGCATCGACGACGTTCGACTTGCCGCTCCCGTTGGGCCCGACGACCACCGTGATGCCGGGCTCGAGTTCGAGCCGAGCGTGATCGGCGAACGACTTGAACCCTTTGATCGAGATGGCCTTGACGTACACGGCGCTCCCCGGGTCAGACCTGGGTCGGGCAGTAGAAGACGGTCATTCCACGGAACGTCGCCTTCAGGATGGGGTCGCGGGAGCGTTGGCTCAGTTGACCCTCCTTGCCGTACACGGCGAGATGCTCGGCGTACTCGCCCGGCTTGCCGGCGAGATCGAGGAAGGGTCGTTCGGGCAGGCTCGTGCCCCGGTACTTGATGGCATCGTGGAGGATGCCCACCACCGATCGGTAGAGACGGCGCACTTCCTGCATCGACAGACCCGACGCAGGCCGGTCGTATCTGATGCCGGCGTCGAAGAGGATCTCGTCGCTGTAGATCGCGCCGATACCGACGAAGACGGACTGATCGGTGAGGAGCACCTTCAGCGGTTCGGTCCGGCGAAGGATGTACGCGCCGAACTCGATCCAGGCGATGGGGCGAACGAGCAGGTCGAGACCACGACTTTCGGGGGTACCGATGAGTTGGGCCAGTTCTTCCAGCGGCACGATGTCGATGCGGGCCGAAGCCTTGCCGGTGAGTGCCTTGCTGTCGAGCACCCGCAGGTCGCCACCCTGGGTGAACGTGATGTTGACGACGGTCTCGGGATCGGATTTGGCCTTTGACGCACACCGTTGCAGACGGCCGTCCTCACCCAACTGGAGGACGAGGGCGTGATCGTTGTCGAGCGTGAGGACGATGGCGAGGCCATGTCGTTCGACGAGCGTGATCTTGGTACCTTCGAGCGCCTCGCTGGCAGCCTTCTTGGTCCGAAGGTTGGGAACGACCTTCAGGGAGGAGACCTCGACGGTCTTGATCTTCTTCCCGACCGCTTCGCGCTCGAGATCTCTTCGCAATGTCTCGATCTCTGGTAACTCAAGCACCGACTTCGCCCTTTTCTTCCGCCGGCGAGCGGCGAATCTCTGGTGATTCCCGGTCGTCACCGTAGCGAGCCCGGATGGCCTCCAGCGCGGCCTGCGCCGCGACCTGTTCCGCTCGCTTCTTCGACGTACCGCTTCCTTCGCCCCACGGGATGCCATCGACCAGGACCACCCCCGAGAAGCGCTTGTCGTGATCCGGGCCCGTCCCGTTGAGTCGGTAGGTGGGAGCGCCGAACCCAAGGTGGGCGACGAGCTCCTGCAGTTGGGTCTTGAAATCGTCCCGACCAGGAAGTTCGGCTCCCGAGGTGATGACCTCGTGGAGCAGCCCGAGCGTGAACGTCCGGGCGGTTTCCCAGCCGCCATCGACGAACACCGCCCCGATCACCGCTTCGAGGGCGTCGGCCAGAATCGACTCCTTGTCGCGCCCCCCGACATCTCTTCACCTTTGCCCAGGCGCAGACCATCACCAAGGCCGAGGCGGCGGGCCACCTCGGCCAGTCGTGCGGTGTTGACCACCGAGGCCCGAAGTTTGGCCAACTGGCCCTCGGGAAGGCCGGCGTACGCACCGAAGATGTCGCCGGTGACCGCAAGGCCGAGGACCGCGTCGCCGAGGAACTCCAGACGCTCATTCGACTCGTTGACGGGATTCTCCGCGCAAAAGCTTCGATGCGTGAGAGCGAGTACGAGCAGCTGTGGATCGATGAATTCGTGGCCCAGCCGCTGGACCCACTCCCCCTGGAATGGGCGACCGTTCAGGGTTGGTCCCCTGGTTGGTCGGCGCCGACCTGCCCGTAGACATAATCGACGGCGTCGCGGACCGTCTTGAGATCTTGCAGGTCTTCGTCGTCGATACGAAATCCGACGGTGCGGTCGGCGAGTTCCTCTTCGAGCGCTTCGACCAGTTCGATGAGCGCCAACGAATCAGCGTCGAGGTCGTCGGCGAACGAATCGCCTTCCTTGATCTGATCGGGCTCGATCTCGAGGATGTCGGCGAGCCGGTCGCGGATGAGAGCTACCACGTCATCACGGGTCATCGGCGACTGCTCCATATGGGTTTCAGAGGGCATCGTGGGTTTCAGACGGAGTTTCAGACGGAATCGTGGGTTTCAGACGGAATCGTGGGTTTCGGAAGGCTGGTTCGGCACGAGAGACGACCGACGCCGGCGGATTTCGGCGACTCTAGCGCCAGTTTCGGGGCTCCCGGGTACTCAGGCGTCAGGTTCGCGCCCGGAGTCGGCGGCGGCCTCGATGGCGGCGCGCAGGCTACCGACCACGTTTTCGTCCGCCAGTTCGGACGCGGTGCCGATGGCGTGGGCGATGGTTTCGGCCGACGATGAACCGTGGGAGATCATGCACACACCCCGGGTACCGAGCAGCATGGCGGCTCCGGTCTGGCTGGCATCGAGCGTAGCGAACACCGGGGCCAGCACCGGGTCGACCACCGAAGCCGTGGCCGCAACGTCGGGATTGGACCGCAGCGCCAGCTCGATCTGGTGTTGGGCAACGGCCATGAGACCTTCGAGCGACTTGAGCACGACGTTGCCGGTGAACCCGTCGCACACGATGACGTCGGCGACGCCTTGCATCAGATCACGACCTTCGACGTTTCCGACGTACAACGCACCGGCTGCTGCCCAGTCGACCGCTTCCATCAGCTCACAGGCCGTCTTCACCAGATGGTTTCCCTTGCCGGCCTCTTCGCCGATGGTGAGCACACCGATGCGGGGACGTTCCACCGACCAGCGCACCCGGTTGTAGACCACGCCGAGGCGGGCGAACTGGACCAGCCATTCGGGCTGGCATTCGGCGTTTGCACCGCAATCGAGCAGGGTGGTGGGGGTACCGCCGAATACGGGGAACGGAACCGCAATGGCTGGTCGGGCAACCCCCTTGATCCTCCCCATGCGCAGGAGCGACGCCGCCATGGCTGCGCCGGTGTTACCCGCGCTGAGCAGCGCCTTGGCCTGGCCGTCACGAACCGCCTCAGCGGCCCGGACGATGGACGAATCCTTGAGCCGGCGGACACTGGATGCCGGCTCGGCCCCCATCTCGACGACCTCCGTTGCCGCCAGTACCGGAAGGTCGCCAGTGTCGCCGAGTTCCTCGGGTCGACCAACGAGCAGCACCCTCACGCCTGCCGCAGCAGCGAGCTTCGCACCGGCAACCACCGCAGCAGGGGCGAAATCGCCGCCCATTGCATCGACGGCGACCGGAAGCATCGAGCCGGTCATGGTCGTGTCGAGCCGGTCATGGTCGGCAACGGGAGGTTCAGCCGACCTCGATGGCGCGGCGTCCGTTGTACCACCCGCAGGTGGGGCACACCCGGTGCGGCAACTTGGCGTTGCTGCAGTTCGAGCAGAGGCTACGCGCCGGCGCAGCCACTTGCCAGGCAGAAGCCCGACGGCTGCGGGTCTTGGCCTTTGAGGTCTTCTTCTTTGGGACGGCCATGGAAAATCCTGTGCGATCGGCAGTCGCCGCCGGGTGGCGGGCACGAACGCTGCATGATAGCGACGTCGACCCCAGACCACTACGGGTGGCGGCGATTGACGAGGCCCGATCCTTTAGTCCCGACCCTCGGCGTCGTCGAGCACGATCGTCGAAAGACCGGCCCAGCGTGGGTCGACAGGGATCGCGTCCGGCGCATCGGCGCCCGCTCCCGCCTCGTCGGGTTCGAGGAGGGTCGGGTAGCGCTCGGGATCGGGACCGGCGCAGTCCGGGCGGCACAAGGGAGCCAGAGGTAGACCGGCGAGCACGGCGTCACGCACGAGTGGCAACAGGTCGATCTTGTCCTCGATCAGTTCGATGAGGTCGGAATCGGCCGGGGCTCCGATCTGGAAGATCTCGTCGATCTCACTCTCCAACTGGCCGCTCACCTCCTCGAGGCAGCGCCGACACTCCCCTGTCCAGTCGAAGCGAACCGAGCCGTACACCGTCACGCCACGCTCGATGGACTCGATCACGACCGAGCCGGTGACGGGCCGACCTTCGGCAGATCGTGAGGCAACGACCGCCAAGGAAGGGAGCATCATGTCGACGGCAATCGTCATGCGCTCGCCGAGGCGGCGGCGCAGTTCGGCCACGCTGATCACGGCGTACCGAGTCACGCCTGGTGTCCTGGATGCTTCGGGTTCAGCGGCCATGTTCGTCGAAGTCGGCCGGGCCGAGGTCGGTGGGTTCGAGACGGCCGGCGAGCCGGTCCCGACCGTTGCGAATGGTGCGAGCCGTCTTGTCGAGCACGTTCTCGAAGCTCGCCAGCTTCTGATCGCAGTAGTCCTCGACCTGAAGTTGCATCTTCTTGGCCTCGGCCCGTGCGTCCTCGACGATCTGGCGGGCTCGGAGTTCGGCGGCCTTCACGATCTCCTGACGCTCGACCATGTGGCTCACGTGGGCGCGACCCTGCTCGATGATCTGTTCACGTTCGGCTCGGGCGTTGGCCAGGAAGTCGTCACGATCGCGGAGCAGGATGCGCGCCGCCCGCACCTCGGCCGGCAGCACCTCGCGCGCTCCTTCGAGGAGGTCGAGGAGTTCGTCCCGGTTCACCTTCACGGTGGTCGACATGGGCATGGCCCGGGCCTCGGCCACCAGGGCAATGGCATCGTCGAGGAGGTCTTCGATCGTTGCCTGTGGGGGCGGAGGGAGCCGATCGTCGTGGTAGTCCTGGGGGTGGTAGCCGGGGTCGGCGTCGAGGGGTTGATCGTGCATCACGGGACCTGAACCTTCTTCCCAAGGGCCGCCATCACCGCGGGAGGGACGGTGGAGCTGACGTCGCCACCCATGGATGCAATCTGTCGGACATAGCTACTGGCCACCAGCGACGATGGCCCGAGTGCAGGCAGGAACAGGGTGGGAACCTGCCCCGTCGTGCGGTTCATGTGGGCTTGCTGCATCTCGACATCGAGGTCCGAGGCGCCACGCAGCCCCTTGATCAGACAATCGGCACCGAGCGTGTGCGCCGCAGCGGTGACCAGGCCGACGAACAGGGAGACTCGAACGTTGGGCAGGTGGGCGATGCTGGCCTCGATCATCGCAACCCGCTCGTCGGGTGTGAACATGCCCGACGGCTTGGCCGGGTTGTGGCCGACGCCGACGATCACCTCGGCGAACAGTGGGGCCGCCAGCTCGATGATGGCCAGGTGGCCGTTGTGCACCGGATCGAACGACCCGGGGTAGAGAGCAACCGTTGACATGACAACACCATTCTCCATCATGCGTCCGCTCGCCGGGAGGAGCTTACACCGAGCGACGGATCGCGCTCGGCAACCAGGATCTGCGCTCTTCCGTAGCTCCTGCGTCGCCGCTCGACCCACCCCGCCGCCAACGGGATCTCGAACGAGGCGTGGCCGACCAACAACGGGGCCGGCACACGGTCCAGCAGATCGGTCCAAGGATCATCGGCGTAGGGCGGATCGCAGAACACCAGGTCGAACGAGCTCGATGCCAAGGAGATGAGTGCTTGTTCCACCGAAACACCCAACACGGTCGCCCGCGATTCGAAGCCGAGCTTCTGCAGATTCTGGCGAAGGGCGACCAGCGCAGGACGGCCCCGTTCGACGAACGTCACGTGCTCGGCCCCGCGGCTCAGGCTTTCGAGGCCGAACGAGCCCGAACCGGCGTAGAGATCGAGGACCCTGGTGTCGGCGACGCCACCGAGGCTCACGAGCATGTTGAAGATGCCCTCCTTGGCCCGGTCGGTGATCGGACGGGTGGACTGGCCGTCGGGGGCCACGATCTTCCGACCCCTGGCCGAGCCGGCGATGATGCGCATTCGGGCAAGCTACCGTCGCTGCCATGCCGCTCCCCGATGCCGAGATCACCTGCGTCGACTGTGGCGGTTCCTGCTTCCCGCTGGGCTGGCACCCCGAGGACGGCGAGGTGGAGGACGGAACCGTCGTGGCCTACCGCTGCCGGGACTGCCTCGATCGGTGGGACATCGTCATCGGCGAAGAAGACCTCTCGGATGACGGCTGGTAGTCGACAGCTGGTCGTCGACGGCCGTCAGCCCTTCATGAGCCACTCGGTCTCGGCTCCATCGAACAGGAGAAGGAGCTCGTCGAGCAGGTCGGGATGACGAGCGAGGCCGGGGTCGCGGTCGAGCAGATCGATGGCGGCCGCTCGGGCCGATGCGACGACCTCTCGGTCGCGACGCAACGACGCGAGCTTGAGATCGTTCTTGCCCTTCTGGCGCTCTCCCAGAATCGTCCCCTCGCCGCGCAGGTCGAGGTCGATCTCGGCCAGTTCGAACCCGTCGGTCGAGTCGACCAAGGCCTGGAGCCTCGCCTCGCCGTCGCTGGTGAGCCCTGGCCCGACCAGCCAGCACGTCGAGGCATGCTGCCCGCGGCCAACGCGCCCACGAAGCTGGTGCAGCTGGGCGATGCCGAACCGGTCGGCGTCGAGAATGACCATCACCGTGGCGTTGGGCACGTCGACGCCAACCTCGATGACCGTTGTCGCGACCAGCGCGTCGAGCCGACCCGTGCGGAATGCCTCCATCGTCGCGTCCTTGTCGCCTGGAGCGAGTCGGCCGTGCAGGAGACCGACGTTCAAACCGGCCAGTTCGTCGATGGAAAGTTGGTCGAACATGGCTTCGGCCGAGGCAACCTCCATCTTCTCGGACTCGTCGATGAGCGGGGTGACCACGTAGACCTGACGGCCGTCGGCCACTTCGGCCCGGACCTCCCGCCACAGCTCGGCCCATTCGAGCTCGAAGCGTTCGGCGTCGGCCTCCGTCGCGGCCTCATCCTTGTCATTCGAGGCCTTGTCGTTGGGGGCCTTGACCCACCGGGTGACGATGGGTGTGCGGCCCGGCGGCAGCTCGTCCAGGACCGACACGTCGAGGTCGCCGTAGACGGTCATCGCTGCAGTGCGAGGTATCGGGGTTGCGGTCATGACCAGCACGTCGGGCAGAACGCCCTCGGCCGACTTGTCCCGCAACGCCGCCCGCTGTTCGACGCCGAACCGGTGCTGTTCGTCGATGACCACGGCGCCGAGCGAAGAGAAGCGGACCGTGTCCTGGATGAGTGAATGCGTGCCGATGATGATGTCGACCTGACCGACGACCAACTGATTGAGCACGCGCTTGCGGTCGGCGGCCGTGGTGCGGTTGGTCAGGAGCTCGACGCTCACCGGCCGGCTACCGAGCAGATTCCCGCTGTCCTCGACGGTCAAGCCTTCGAGGAGCCGGCGAATACCGCTGAAATGCTGCTCGGCCAACACCTCGGTGGGTGCCATGAGCGCAGCCTGGTGGCCCCCGTCGACGGCGGCCAGCATCGTGGCCACGGCCACCAGCGTCTTGCCGGCGCCGACATCGCCCTGGAGAAGCCGGTGCATGGGCACCGCCCGCTGTAGATCGGTCGAGATCTCCGAGATGGCGCGTTGTTGGGCGCCCGTGAGCGGGAACGGCAAGCGCTCCCGGAAGCGGCGGACGAGTGGACCTTCGACCACGTGCTCCAGCCCGACCTCGGTCGCCTCGAGGTGACGCTTACGCATGACCAGGGCCAGCTGCATGCGGAAGAGCTCGTCGAAGACGAGGCGACGGCGGGCCGCGGAGGCCTCGGCCATGGATTCCGGTGCGTGGATGCCCGACAGTGCCGCCCCACGGTCGACGAAGTCGAAACGATCGAGAATCTCGTCGGGCAGCGGATCGACGAGTCCTCGACCTGCGGGAGGCAGGGTGCGCCGGAGAGCTTCGGCCACGAACTCGGCCAGATCCCAGGTGTTGAGGCCGGTCTTCTCGGACTGCGGGTAGATGGGAATGATGCGTCCGGTCTTGTCGCCGACGAGATCGACCACGGGATTGGCCATCTGTCGCTTGCCCCGGAAGAAGGTGATCCTGCCGAAGACAATGGCTTCCTTGCCCTCGGTCAACTGGCGCTCCCGCCAGGCCTGGTTGAAGAAGGTCAGCTCGAGGTTCGACGCCCCGTCGGTGACGATGACGTTGACCATGACGCGTCCGCCCTTGACCCGCCGTGACGTCGATCGGACCACGGTCACCAGCGCCATCGCCTCCTCGCCTTCGACCATCTCGCTGATCCGACGCTCCCTGGTGCGATCGAGGTACCGGCGCGGATAGCGTGTGACCAGGTCGAGCACGGTGTGGATCTCGGCGGTCGCCAGCGCCTTGGTCTTCTTGTCGCCCACCCCGTTGAGTCGACTGACCGGGAGGGCGTCGAGGTCCCGCAGGCGCAGGCCGGCCGACGCTCGGGCAGAGGTCGGGTCAGGTGTCGTCTTGTCATATCCAGAGTTGATCGAGCCCATAGGCGCAAGCGATTCTACTCAACGGGGCTTCTCTTCGGCCGATCGATGCCATACGCTGAGAGGCCACTCGTTCGCCAACGTCAAGACTTCGGAGAGCCCAACTCGTGCAAGGCGTGATCAAGGCCTACAACCCGGCAACGCAGGATGGCGTCGTGCTTCGCGACACCGACCTAGCCGAGTTCGATTTGGCTCCAAACGCATTGGTCGGTTCGGTCTTCCGCATGCTTCGACCCGGTCAGCGTGTGGTCTTCGACCTCAACGAATCCGATCAGGCATCATCGATTCGGCTCGGTTCAGAGGTCGATATGGGTACTCCAAGCTGGTTGGAGTCCTAGGCGGGGCAAGCGCCGGGGGGCCAGGTCGCCTCGCCATTCTCAACGAGTTCAACGTGGACTCGGCTCAGCGACAACGACGTCGGAAGGGTCAGAATGGCTTTGACAATGAATGCACCAACCACCAACCGGAAGCTTCTGAGTTGGGTGTCCGAATGGGCGGAAATTTTTCAACCCAAGGACATTTATTGGTGCGATGGCAGTGAAGAAGAATACGACCGGTTGGCCGAGGAACTCGTCGCCACCGGGACGTTCAAGAAGCTGAACGAGGCCAAGCGCCCCAACAGCTATCTGGCGCTGTCCGATCCTGCCGACGTGGCCCGAGTCGAAGAACGCACGTTCATCTGCACGCCGACGCCCGAAGAGGTCGGACCGACCAACAATTGGCGTGAACCGGCCGAGATGAAGTCCGAGATGCTCGGCCTCTTCACCGGAGCGATGCGTGGTCGCAGCATGTACGTGGTCCCGTTCTCCATGGGCCCACTCGGTTCGCCCATCGCCCACATCGGCGTTCAGCTCACCGACTCGGCCTACGTTGCGGCCTCGATGCGCACCATGACCCGCATGGGTGCCGGTGCCCTCGAAGCGCTCGGCGACGGTGACTTCGTGCCCTGCCTGCATTCGGTCGGCTACCCCCTCATCGACGGCCGGACCGAAGTGCCGTGGCCCTGCGACGGCGAGAACAAGTACATCGTGCACTTCCCCAAGACCAAGGAGATCTGGAGCTACGGCTCCGGGTACGGCGGAAACGCGCTCCTCGGCAAGAAGTGCTTCGCCCTCCGCATCGCCTCCACCATGGCCCGCGACGACGGTTGGCTGGCCGAGCACATGCTCATCATCGGCGTTACCCCGCCGCAGGGCGAGAAGAAGTACATCGCCGCCGCGTTCCCCTCGGCCTGCGGCAAGACCAACATGGCCATGCTCATTCCCAGCCTTCCGGGCTGGGAGGTCGAGACCATCGGTGACGACATCGCCTGGATGAAGTTCGGTGAGGACGGTCGCCTCTACGCCATCAACCCCGAGTTCGGCTTCTTCGGCGTCGCCCCCGGCACGTCGGTCAAGACCAATCCGAACGCAATGGCGACCCTCGACGGCAACTGCGTGTTCACCAACGTCGCCCTCACCGAGGACGGCGACGTGTGGTGGGAAGAGATGACCGACGAGAAGCCGGCTCGCCTCACCGACTGGAAGGGTCAGATGTGGACGCCCGAGTCGTCTGCGCCGGCCGCCCATCCCAACGCCCGGTTCACCGCGCCCGCCGGCCAGTGCCCTTCGATGGCGCCCGAATGGCAGGACCCCAAGGGTGTCCCCATCTCGGCCATCCTCTTCGGTGGCCGCCGGGCAACCAATGTCCCGCTCGTCACCGAGGCCAAGGACTGGGAGAACGGCGTCTTCCTCGGCTCGATCATGAGCTCCGAGAAGACCGCGGCCGCCGCCGGCACGGTCGGCGAGGTTCGCTTCGATCCCTTCGCCATGCTGCCCTTCTGTGGCTACAACATGGCCGACTATTTCGCCCACTGGCTGAAGATCGGCGAGTCGACCTCGGCCGACAAGCTCCCCAAGCTGTTCTGGGTCAACTGGTTCCGACGCGACGAGAACGGCCGCTTCATGTGGCCGGGATTCGGCGACAACAGCCGTGTGCTCAAGTGGGTCGTCGAGCGGGTCAACGGCGAAGGTGACGCCAAGGAGACCGCCATCGGCATGGTCCCCACCGTCGGCGCCATCGATCGCACCGGTATCGAACACGACGTCGACGACCTCACGATGGCCAAGCTGCTCGAGGTCGACACCGCGTCGTGGCAGACCGAGCTCGATCTCATCCGTGAGCACTACGCCATCTTCGGCGACCGCCTTCCGAAGGAGCTGAGCGCCCAGCTCGCCGCCCTCAGCCAGCGCCTCGCCAGCTGACGTTCAGCCCCCTTCACCCCATGCATCGGGAGTGCCCGGGTGCCGTTTTCGGCACTCTGGCACTCCCGATGCGGCGTTTTGGAGGGGTTTGGGGTTACGGGCCGACGAGGAAGAACGCGCGGATGGCGAGGCCCATCAGGAAGAGGCCCCCGAACCCGTAGAGCAGGTACTTGTGGGATTCGAGCTGCTGGCGGTAGCTGTAGATGATGGCCACCGAGGCCAGCGCGACGAAGCCGTAGAACATGTGGATGCGTTGGACGTCGATGCCGTCGACTCGCAGCGTGGCGACGCCCAAGACGACCTGCACCGCGACGGCCACCTGAGCGACGCCGGTGAACCTCCAGAGTGACCTGCGCCGTAACACCGGCAGCTTGTGTGCCGCCAACGCCCACAGACCGGCAACGCCGTTGCTGATCAGCACGAACCAGGCGAACGCAACGTGGATGTCCCGGAAGTTCACGCCGACAGGCTAGGCCGGGAGGAACCCTGCAAGCGGCGGCCCCGGCCACCGCCCGTTACCCTCGACGGATGCAGCACCGCAGCTATTTCGTCGATCAGGTCACCGCGTCGGGCGCTGACTTCCCCGCGGTTGGCGGCAAGCTGCTGGTGGTTCGCCGGCCCGAGAGCCCTGACCTCGACTGGGAGCTGGTGGTCCAGACCAAGCAGCGCCACCCGGTCGACCAGGCGCCCTACGATCTGCGGATCACCGGTCCTGACGGCTCGTTCAACGGTTCGGCCATTCTGGTCCGATCCGATGGCCACTCCCATGTGTTCCGCGGCGCCGGTGACCTCAACGGCTTCACCGACGCCGACTTCCGAGCCTGAACCGCAGGCCGGTTCACCCAGCGTCAGGCGATGGCGCCGACGTCGCGAAGCTTCGCGATGGTGTCCGCGTCGTAGCCGTAGTCGGCAAGGACACCGTCGGTGTCCGCGCCCGGGTGGGATGCCGGGCCCTGGACGACCGGCGACGTGCGGCTGAAGCGCGGCGCCGGAGCGGCTTGGGTCATGCCACCAACCTGGACGAAGGTTCCCCGCTCGACGTTGTGCGGGTGCGCGGCAGCCTCCTCCATCGACAACACCGGCGCGAAGCAGACGTCGCTGTGTTCCATGATCGCCGACCACTCGTCGCGGGTCTTGCTCTTCATGAGTTCGGCGACACGCTGCTTCATGGCCGGCCACTGCGTGCGATCGTTCTGGTTCGGTAGGTCGGCTTGTTCGCCGAGCCCCGAGAGCCGGAGCAGCTCGGCGTAGAACTGAGGCTCGATCGATCCGAGCGAGATGAACTCGCCGTCCGAACACTCGTAGACGTCATAGAACGGGGCGCCGGTGTCGAGCATGTTGGTGCCGCGCTCATCGTTCCAGACACCCATGGCCTTCATGCCCCAGAACATGTTCATGAGGCTGGCAGCGCCGTCGACCATGGCGGTGTCGACGACCTGGCCCTTGCCCGACTGGCGGGCCTCGAAAAGGCCGCACACGAGACCGAACGCGAGGTACATGCCGCCGCCGCCGAAGTCGCCGACCAGGTTGAGGGGAGGCACGGGCGCCTCGCCGGCACGGCCGATCGGACCGAGCGCCCCGGCCAACGCGATGTAGTTGATGTCGTGCCCGGCAGCCAACGAGTACGGGCCCTCCTGGCCCCAGCCGGTCATGCGCCCGTAGACGATCTTCGGGTTCCGAGCCAGGCAATCGTCTGGACCGAGGCCGAGTCGCTCGGTGACCCCGGGCCGGAAGCCCTCCATGATGATGTCGGCCTGTTCGACCAGCTTCAGCACGACCTCACGCCCATCGGGGTTCTTCAGATCGACGCCGATGGACCGGCGGCCACGAGCCAGCACGTCCTTTGGTGGCGTTGCGGGATCTCCCGGAGCCACCGCAGCCGACCGCTCGACCCGAATGACCTCGGCACCCATGTCGGACAGCATCATGGCGCAGAACGGACCCGGGCCGATGCCTGCGAGTTCAATGACTTTCACACCTTGGAGAGGACCCATAGTCAGAACCTAGGCCGAGTGGCGCCGGCCAGCCAAGTAGCATCTCGCGGTGCCCGACCTCCAACCAGTCCCGAGCGGTCGTACTTCCGAGCTGCTGTCGGTCGTCGGGCCGCGGCTCACCGCGACGCAGCTGTACGACCTCCTCCGCCTTCGAGTCGACATCTTCGTCGTAGAACAGAACTGCCCGTACCACGAGCTGGACGGACGAGACCTCCTCGACACAACGACGCATCTGTGGATGGCCGACGCCGAGGGGGTGACTGCGGCCGTTCGTGTCCTTGCCGACCCGGTCGGTGCCCGCATCGGCCGGGTCGTCACCCGTGTCGATCGGCGGGGTGAGGGCCTGGCAGCCGAGCTGATCCGGGCCGCGCTCGACCAATTCGAAGGGGTCGACACCGTCCTCGACGCGCAGAGTCATCTCCGGGACTTCTACGAGCGCTTCGGGTACACCGTCACCGGTCCGGAGTTCGTCGAGGACGGCATACCCCATCTCCCGATGGCCCGACCTTCCGGTTGCTGATGCTTCTCGAATTGCTGTACGAAGGCTTCGGTGCCGCGCTGCTGCCCTGCGCGCTTGCGTTGCTCGTCCCCGGGGTGGCGGTCGCTCTGGCGGCCAGGCAGGAGTCGACCCCCGCGGTCGCCGGCTTCGCCGCCGCCACCTTGGCTGCATCGTGGGTCTTGCTGTCGGGCCGCACCGAACGCCCCAGCCTCGCGCTCGTCACCCTCGTCATCGCGGCGGCGATCTTTGCGCTCGTGATGCCATTCCTTCGGCGAATCGACCTCGTGTCCGGGGTGGGAGGTGCCCTCGCCGGTGCCGCCTTCGCTGCGCTCTGGGCCCCGTGCCCCGGCCCGGAACTTGCGACGCTGATCACCGAACTCCCCGCTCGGTCGGTGTCGGGACTGGCCCTACTCGCCGCCTACCTGATCGGCATGCTCGCGCCACTCTTCTTCCTCACCGGCGTGCTGCATCTGATCCCTTCGCCGATCCTCTTCCCGGTCCGCCCGTTCCTGCTGGTGTTCGGGGCCTCGGTGCTGGGGATTCTGGCGCTGCTGGTCGCTGTCGGTCTCCACGATGACCTCATCAGTCGACTGGCCCTCTGGAGCGTCTGAGGATCTGGACGCGACGGTGTACAACCCCAGGTCGGTTCGGTACCGTCGACCCCGTGCGTAGCCCCAAAGACTTCTTCAAGCCCCTCGCTCTCGGCGCCCCCGAGCCCGTGCGCGAGATCCCGTTCCCTCCTTCGCGGATGATCCACTTCTTCGACCCTTCCAACGAGAAGATGCGATCGAAGGTCCCCGAGATCGCGGCCAAGGTCGACATCATCCTCGGCAACCTCGAGGACGCCATCCTCGTCGACAACAAGGAAGCCGCCAGGAACGGACTGGTCGAGGTGGGCAAGACGGTCGACTTCGGCTCCACCCAGCTCTGGACCCGCATCAACAGTCTCGATTCGCCCTGGATCCTCGACGACCTGACCACCCTGGTCACCGAGATCGGCGACAAACTCGACGTCATCATGGTGCCCAAGGTCGAGGGCCCCGAGGACATTCACTACGTCGACCGCCTGCTCGCCCAGCTCGAGGCCCGCGCCGGCCTCACCAAGCCGTTGCTGGTCCACGCCATCCTCGAGACCGCTCAGGGCGTGGCCAACGTCGAGGAGATCTGCGCCGCGTCGCCCCGCATGCAAGGTCTGTCGCTCGGACCCGCCGATCTCGCAGCGAACCGACGGATGAAGACCACCCGCGTCGGTGGCGGCCACCCGGATTATCTCGTACGGGCCGACCCGGCCAACGCCGGCACCGACGACGCCGACATCCACGGCGCGCGCACCATCTATCAACAAGACCTCTGGCACTACACCATTGCCCGCATGGTCGACGCATGCGTCGCCAACGGCATTCTTCCGTTCTACGGACCTTTCGGCGATATCAAGGACACCGTCGCCTGCGAGGACCAGTTCCGCAACGCCTACCTCCTCGGCTGTGTCGGCGCCTGGAGCCTGCATCCCGTGCAGATCGACATCGCCAAGCGGGTGTTCAGCCCTCGGCCCCAGGACGTAGCGGCCTCGCTGCGGGTGATCGAGGCAATGGGCGACGGCAGCGGCGCGCTCATGATCGACGGCAAGATGGAGGACGACGCCTCCGTCAAGCAGCACCATGTCGTCGTCGCGCTGGCCCGCAGCCTCGCCGAACGAGATCCCGAACTCGCCGCCTCCTACGGATTCTGAGGAGCTCTCATGTCCAGCATCCAAACCGACAGCGCCACATCCGACCTTCGTCCTCGACGCAGCGTTCTCTACATGCCCGCGGCCAACGAACGAGCGCTCGAGAAAGCCAAGTCCATCCCGGCCGACGCCATCATCTTCGATCTCGAGGATGCCGTCGCCCCCGACGCCAAGGAACTGGCCCGGAGCCAGGCCATCGCCGCTGCGACCTCCGGCGAATACGGCAATCGAGAACTCACCGTCCGCTGCAACGGCCTCGACACCCCTTGGGGTGCAGACGACCTGGCTGCGGTCGGCGCCGCCAGTGCTGCGGGCGCAGGCCCTGCTGCGGTCGTGATTCCCAAGGTCTCGAGCGTCGCCTACCTCGACGACATCGACGGCCGCCTGACCGCTGCGGGTGCTCCTGCGTCGCTTCGCATCTGGGCCATGGTCGAGACCCCGACGGCCATCCTCGATGTCCGCGCCATCGCCGCGCACCCGCGAGTCGCCGTGCTCGTCATGGGCACCAACGACCTCGCGAAGGAACTCCGACTCCCGTTGGTCCCGGGCCGTGCCGGTCTGGTGCCCCACCTGGCGACGTCCATCCTGGCTGCTCGCGAGGCCGGCAAAATCATCCTGGACGGCGTGTACAACAACGTCCAGGACGCGGATGGCTTCGTGTCCGAAGCGACCCAAGGCTTCCAACTCGGCTTCGACGGCAAGACGCTCATCCATCCTGGCCAGGTCGATCCGACCAACGAAGTCTGGGCCCCGAGCGAAACTGACGTCGACTACGCCCGCCGGGTCATCGACGCCTTCACCGAGGCGGAGGCCGACGGTCGAGGCGTGGTCACCGTCGATGGCCGCATGATCGAGAACCTCCACGTCGACAACGCCCGACGCACCCTCGCCATCGCCGACGCCATCGCCAACCTCTGACCCCGGCAGCCTCCCACCCGGCCTCGAAACCCGGCGAACTGCAAGCTGGCGCCACCTCAGCCCCGAACTGCAAGATCGGTGACCCCCGCGAGGGGGTCACGGGCTTGCAGTTCGGCTAGACGTGGGCTTGGACTTGCAGTTGGAGCCGAGTGAGGGCTTCGGGGGTGCGGGTTCCCCACCAGAAGAGGTCTTGGCCGTCGATGAGGACCACCGGCGCAAGTGCGGCCAGGGGTTCGAGGTGCTCGGGTTCGAAGTCGTAGGGCTCGGAGGGGACGAGGATCACGTCGGGACGCAGGGCCGAGACTTGTCGGAGCGTGACCTCGGGGTAATCGCCGGTCGACTCCGGCGTGTCGGCCACGATCTCGGCCGCGACGTTGGCGATGCCGAGGGCAGCAAGCACGGTGGAACCGTAGGTGTTTGCGCCGATGGTCATCCAGGGACGCCGCCAAATGGGGACGAACGCTCGGCGCGTCACGGGGACCGAGCCTGCGACCGGGATCGTCGGCCAGTCGTCGGTCTGGGGCGGTACGCCCAGCACCATCGCCAGTCGGTCGAGTACGTCCTTCACCTGGGCGACGTCTCGCACGTCGCTGACGAAGAGTTCGAGGCCCCGTGACGCCAACGCTTCGGCGTCTTCACGCCGATTCTCCTCTTTGTCCAACAGCACCAGTTGAGGATGGAGGGCGACGATGGCATCGATGTCGGGATTCTTGGTGCCACCGACCGTGGGCAGGTCGGGCTGCTCGCAGTAGCGGGTGCAGGCAACGGGATCGAGACTCCAGGCTCGGAGCGACTCGGTGAACGACGGAACCAGGCTGACGACTCGCTCCAGTGGCGTGGTCACAGGCGCCGGAGGAGTTCGGCCTTCTTGGCCTCGAATTCTGCTCCGGTGAGGGCGCCGATCCTGCGAAGCTCGTCGAGCTTGCGGATCTGATCGGGTATCGACTCGGTCTGGCCACCGGCCTGGGCGGCAATGGAATGGCCGACTCGGTCGAACTTGCGATTCTCGTTGGCTTCCATCTGGGTGTAGATCTCGCTCTGGACATCGAGCGGGCGACGGATGTCGGTGAAGTTGGACGAACCCTTCTCGCCCGCAGATTCGATGGACAAGTCGCCCGACCGGATCATGCGCTCGAACAACGTCTGCTTGAAGAACACCGTGTTGATCCGCTCGAGCGGTATCTCGGTGCCCGAGCGGGAAAGAATGCCGTCTCGGCTGATGATGCGGTCGGTGGTGAGCACGAAGTTGGTCGTCGTCCACGCCACATATCGAACGCCGAACCACAGCACCGCCGCAAGCACCAGAACCCCGACGACCAGATTCAACGCACTCGGCGCGTTGACGGTGAGCACGACGATGCCGAGCCCGACGGCGACGATGAGCGCCAGTGCCTGCCGGGAGAAGAACCACCAATGCGGCCGGATGTCGAGTACGACTTGTTCGCCGTTCGGAAGGGTCTCTTGAGCCACGGCGCCAGACTAACCCGACCGGTGCGGTCCCTGTCGCAGCCTTGGATGTCACACGTGGCAAGTAACGTCTCGGAGGTGCTCCCCGAACAACTGCTCGACGGCCTCAACGAACGCCAGGTTGCCGCCGTCACCGGTGCGGTCGGCCCCGAGGTGGGTCCCCTCGTTGTCCTGGCCGGCGCCGGTTCGGGGAAGACCCGGGTGCTCACGCGACGTATCGCCTACCGGGTCGCCACCGACGAAACCGACCCCCGGCGCGTCCTGGCCCTCACCTTCACTCGCAAGGCGGCCTCCGAGCTGCGCAGTCGGCTGCGTCAGTCCGGGCTCCGCGACGACGTCATCGCCGGCACGTTTCACGGCGTCGCCCTCACCCAACTCCGGCAGCGTTGGGCCGACCGCGGGGTCACTCCGCCAGCCATCCTCGACCGCAAATACCGATTCATCAGCCAGCTCATGGGGCGCCGCCCGGGGGTCGAGCCACTCGACGTGGTCAGCGAGATCGAGTGGGCGCGGGCCCGTCTGGTCACGCCCGACCAGTACCCCGCCGCCGCCGATCTCGCCGGCCGAACCAGCCCGCTTCCACCGACCGAGCTGGCCGAGATCATGCGCCGGTTCGCGCAAGAGAAACGGCAACGCCGAGTGGTCGATTTCGACGACCTGCTGGCGTTGGCAACCCGCGACCTGCTCGTCGACCCCGACTATGCAGCGGCCGTTCGATGGCGCCACCGTCACCTGTACGTCGACGAGTTCCAAGACGTCAATCCCTTGCAGTACGAGCTCCTGAAGGCCTGGCGGGGTGAGGGCAACGACCTGTTCGTCGTCGGCGATCCGAACCAGGCCATCTACGGTTGGAACGGGGCCGATCCCAACCTCCTGCGCACGTTCGCCCGCCGCGAGCCCTCGGCCACGGTCATCGATCTCACCGACAACTATCGATCGACTCCGCAGATTCTCACCACTGCGGTGGCGGCCCTGAGCGGCCGGGGCGGACAGATGCACGCGCACCGCTCCGACGGCCCCGTGCCCACCATCACCGCCTACGCCTCCGATCGCGACGAGGCCCAGGGCATCGCCGAAGCCATCCGCTTGGCCAAGACCGTCGACCGGCCCTGGGCCGATCAGGCGGTACTCGTCCGAACCAACGCCCAGCTCGTTCCCATCGAACAGGCGCTGGTAGCGGCCGGGGTGCCCGTCCGGGTCCGCGGCGGCAGCGGCCCGCTGGCCACGCCCGAGGTCAAGGCCGAACTACGAGCGCTCGGACGACCCGGCACCGACCTCACGATCGCCATCCGCAACCTCGACGACACCCTGGGGTTGTCCTCCACACCCGCCGACGAGCATCAACGGGCCGACGAGCAGCAAGAGGCCGACGATCAAGCCGAGGCCGGCGAGGCCCAGCGCGCCGAGCACCGGACCGCCGAGAACCGGACCACCGAGCTGACGCCGGCCGAGATCGAACGCCGGCAGAACGTCGCAGCGCTCAGCCGTCTGGTCCACGAGTACCTCGGCCTCGACCCGGCGCCCACCGGACCCGGACTCCTGGCGTGGATCACCACCATTGCCGCCGGTGACGTGCATCTCGACAACGACGCCGTCGAGCTGGCGACGTTTCACGGTTCCAAGGGGCTCGAGTGGCCGATCGTGCACCTTGCCGGGCTCGAGCAAGGCTTCGTCCCCATCAGTTACGCCAAAACGTCCGAACAGATCGCCGAGGAGCAACGGCTTCTGTACGTGGGCATCACCAGGGCCGAGCACGAGCTGCACCTGTCGTGGGCGGCCGAACGCACCTTCGGCACCAGACCGGCCAAACGACAACCGTCACCGCATCTCGGCGCACTCCAGGCCACCATCGAACAGCTCCGGCGCTGGCATCGTCCCGTCGACTGGCGGGCCGAGGTTGCGCGGTCCCGCAGCGCCATTCCCGAAGGGCCGACGCCCACGGTCGCGGGGCGACGCGGCGCCGGCCGGCGCGTCGCCGAGCCCTCGGCCGACGACCGCATCTTTCTGGCGTTGCAGGCCTGGCGGCGCAACCGCGCTCGAGCCGCCGACGTGCCCGCCTTCGTCATCTTCACCGATCAGACGCTTCGAGCGGTGGCCAATCGCAAGCCGGCAAACCGTTCACAGCTGGCGACCACACCCGGGATCGGAGCGGCCAAGCTCGAACGCTACGGCGACGAAGTCCTGCAAGTCCTTCGGAACGCAGCCGACTGAGCGACCGACCAGCGCCTCAGTCTGTCGAGTTGCGATAGACCGAGATCACCGGCGCGTGGTCACTGGGTTTGGTGCCCTTGCGAGCGTTGCGATCAACGAGATCGAGGACCGAACGGGCGACCAGAGGGGCCGAGGCCAGGAGGAAGTCGATTCGCATGCCTTGACGTTTGTGGAAACGGCCGGCCTGATAGTCGTAGTAGCTGAACAAGCCACCTTCGGGATGGCGCAGGCGAAAGGTGTCGACCAGTCCCCAGTCTGCGACGTTGGCCAAGGCCGCACGCTCGGGCGGAGTCACGTGGGTCGAGCCGATGAACGCCGCCGGCTCCCACACATCGGCGTCGGTCGGCGCGATGTTCCAGTCGCCGGCAACGATCACTTCATCGGAGGGATCGACGGTCGCTTCGAGGTGGCGTCGCAGTCGGGCCAACCACGACAACTTGTACTGGTAGTGGTCGTGGCCGACCTCTCGTCCGTTCGGAACGTAGACGCTGTGGATGCGCACCCCTCCGCACCGGGCCGACACCAGTCGGGCGTCGGGATCGGCCTCGAGGCTCGGGTGAAAGCCCAACAGTGGCGCTTCGATCCCGACCCGGGAGAGGATCGCCACACCGTTCCATCGGCCCTCGCCGTGGTGCACCGACGCATAGCCAAGCGCAGCGAACGCATCTGCAGGGAAGGCCTCGTCGGCCAGTTTGGTCTCCTGCAGACACACGACGTCGGGTTCGACTTCGGTGAGCCAATCCTCGACTCGCGGCATTCGAGCGTTCAGGGAGTTGACGTTCCAGGTGGCAACGATCATCGCCCCGACGCTATCGGCCACGTACCCGTTGCTCGGCCGACTCCGGGTCTCTTGTAGGCTCGACGCGTGGCACTCTCACATCTCGATCCGAACCCCGGCCCCAACGATTGGTTGGTGGAGGAACTCCGCCAGCAATACCAGGCCAATCCTCGTTCGGTGTCCGATGCGTGGCGCGAGGTGTTCGAGACCGAAGACTCCAACGGGCACTCGACCAGCAGCGGCGCGGCGAACGGCCGGTCCGCCGGCAGTCCTGCGACGCTTGCACCCGAACCCACTGTCCTACCCAAACCCACTGTGCCACCCGAACCCACTGTGCCACCCGAACCCACCGTGCCACCCGAACCCACCGTGCCACCCGAACCCACTGTGCCACTGCCTGCCGCTGTTGTGCCGGCTGCGCTCCCCCCAGCCCCCGCCCCGGTCCCGGCCGAGACTCCTTCCGAGCCCGCTGCCGAACTCGGCGAACCCCTTCGTGGCGTGGCGGCGCGCATTGTCGCCAACATGGAAGCAAGCCTCTCGGTGCCCACCGCCACCAGCTTCCGAGAGGTTCCTGCGAAGCTGCTCGAGGTCAACCGAACGGTCCTCAACAATCACCTCGCCCGGGTCCGCGGCGGCAAGGTGAGCTTCACGCACCTCATCGGGTACGCCATCGTCCGCGCCATCGCCGAGACCGTGCCGGCCCTCAACAACGAGTATCTCGAAGGCGCCGACGGCAAGCCCCGAATCGTGCGCCACGAGCACGTGAACCTCGGTCTGGCGGTCGACCAGCAGAAGGCCGACGGGTCCCGCACGCTCATCGTCCCGGTCATCAAGAACGCCGACACCCTGTCGTTCAACCAGTTCGTCGACGCCTACGAGGCCCTCATCGTCAAAGCCCGCGACAACAAGCTCACCGTCGACGACATGACCGGCGCCACGGTCAGCCTCACCAACGTCGGGACGCTCGGCACCGTCCAGTCCGTTCCTCGTCTCATGCCCGGCCAAGGCGCCATCATCGGCGTCGGCCGGATCGGCTATCCGACCGAGTTCCAGGCCGCCGACCCGAAGGTCCTCGCCCGGCTCGGCCTGTCGAAGATCATCGCCATCACCAGCACCTACGACCACCGCATCATCCAGGGCGCCGAGTCGGGACTCTTCCTCAAGCAGGTCCACGAGTTCCTCATGGGCGAGAAGGATTTCTATGCCGGATCTCTTCGAGGACTTCGGGGTGCCCTACGAAGCGGTCAAGTGGCTTCCCGACTCCGGAGCAATGGCCGAGGACGATGCCGACTCGGCCATGTCGAAGCAGATGGCGGTCAACACCCTCATCAACCAGTACCGGGTGCGCGGCCACCTCATCGCCAACACCAACCCGCTGGCGGAGAACGAGACCAAGCATCACGACGAACTCGATCCGGCCAGCTTCGGCCTCACGATCTGGGATCTCGATCGCGAGTTCCTCACCGGCCTGCGCGACGGCGTCTACGCCTCGGTCGGCGGCGAAACCCGCAAGATGGCCCTGGGTGAGATCCTGTCGATTCTCCGGGACGCCTACAGCCGCACCATCGGCGTCGAGTACATGCACATCGCCGACCCCGTCGAGAAGCGGTGGATCCAGGAACAGGTCGAAGGCAAGCCGTACCACTTCACCCGCGAAGAGCAGCACCACATCCTCGAACGCCTGAGCGCAGCTGAAGCACTCGAGAAGTTCCTCGGCGCTCGTTACGTCGGCCAGAAGCGTTTCGGCCTCGAAGGAGCCGAGAGCGCCATCCCGATTCTCGACGCGCTCATGTCACGTTCGGCCGATCAGCACCTCTCGCGTGTCGTCATGGGCATGGCCCATCGCGGCCGCCTGAACGTCCTGGTCAACATCATGGGCAAGCGTCACCAGGACCTCTTCCGCGAGTTCGAGGGGATGATTCGCGACGACTCCATCCAGGGCTCCGGCGACGTCAAGTACCACCTCGGCTTCCAGGGCGAGCACGTGAGCCCCGCCGGAAACCGGATCGACATCCAGCTGGCGCCCAACCCCTCGCACCTCGAAGCAGTCGATCCGGTGGTGGTCGGCATGGCTCGAGCGTTCATGGACCGGATCGAGGACGAGGACGCTCCGCGCTATCCGGTCATGCCGATCCTGATCCACGGCGACGCCGCCTTTGCCGGCCAGGGCGTCGTCACCGAGACCCTCAACCTCTCGCAGATCAAGGGCTACAAGGTCGGCGGCACGATCCACCTGATCATCAACAATCAACTCGGCTACACCACGGCACCACACCAGTCCCGAAGCTCCGAGTACTCGACCGACGTCGCCAAGAGCGTCCAGGCGCCCATCTTCCACGTCAACGCCGACGACCCCGAAGGCTGCGTCCACGTCGCCCACCTGGCCTTCGCCTACCGCCAGCAGTTCCACAAGGACGTCGTGATCGACATGATCGGCTACCGCCGGCAGGGTCACAACGAAGGCGACGATCCCAGCTACACCCAGCCGCTCATGTATCGGAAGATTGCGGCCCGCCCGTCGGCCCGCACGATCTTCACCCAGCGTCTGGTCGACCGGGGCGACATCACCGTGTCGGAGGCCGAGGTCGCCCTCGACTACTTCCAACAAATGATGCAACAGGGCCTCGACGCGACCCGAGAGGCGGCACCGCCTGCCGGTCTGCGGGCCAAGGCTTCGCCACCCCCGGTTGGCGTCTTGCCCCACGTCGAGACCGGTGTCCCCCGCGAACTTCTCGACCGGGTCTACACGGCGCTTTCGACCACGCCCGACGGTTTCACCGTCCACCCCAAGCTGGCCCGCCAGTTCGAGGCGCGCGACAAGATGTGGGCAACGGGTGAGGTCGATTGGGCATTGGGCGAGGCGTTCGCCTTCGGGACCCTGCTCGCCCAAGGCACCCCTGTCCGCCTCACCGGGCAGGACTCCCGCCGCGGTACCTTCGCTCACCGTCACGCCACCCTTCACGACTACGAGAACGGCAACGAGTTCACCCCACTGACGCAGTTGGCCCACGACGGAAGCCACTTCTGGGTCTACGACTCCACGCTCTCGGAGTACGCCGGTCTCGGATTCGAATACGGCTACTCACTGATCCGGCCCGAGGTACTCGTCGCCTGGGAAGCCCAGTTCGGCGACTTCGTCAACGGCGCACAGATCATCATCGACCAATTCCTCGTTGCGGCGAGGGACAAATGGAACGAGCACATCGGCTTGGTCATGCTGCTCCCCCATGGCTTCGAGGGTCAAGGCCCCGAGCACTCGTCGGCTCGCCTCGAGCGCTTTCTCATCCTGTGCGCCGAGGACAACATCCAGATCGCAAACGCCACCACCGCCGCCCAGTTGTTCCACCTCCTCCGCCGCCAGATGGTTCGCGAGGTCCGCAGCCCATTGGTGATCTTCACCCCGAAGTCGGGCCTGAGGGCCAAGTGGTCGAAGAGCTCGGTCGATCAGTTCACCTCGGGGTCCTTCGAGGAAGTGCTGTCGTTCAACGACCATCTCGATGCCAAGCGCGTGAAGCGCATCGTCCTCGCAAGTGGCAAGGTGTCGACCGAAGCCGAGGCGCAACGAGACGAACTCGGCGCCCCGGCGGCCGTCGTTCGCATCGAGCAGGTCTACCCTTGGCCCTACGCAGGTATCGCCGAGCAGGTCGCTCGCTTCCCCAATGCAACCGAGATCGTGTGGCTCCAAGAGGAGCCCGAGAACATGGGCGCATGGAACGCGATCAAGGGCAACCTGTTCAATGCCCACGGCGAGACCCACGAGATCCTTCGGGTCAGTCGGCGAGAGTCGGCCAGCCCCGCCACCGGCTCCGCCGCCGTCCACCAGCAGGAACAGGCCGAGTTGATGGAACGCGCCTTCGGCAACCTACCCGAGTAGGTCCATTCCGAGGATCTGTTCGAGTTCGGTCAGCGCTTGGGTGGGGTGCAGCACCTTGATGGTCTGCATCCCCATTGCCTTCGCCGGTTTGAGGTTGATGCCGAGATCGTCGAGGAAGACGGCCTCGGTGGCCGAGATGCCGAGCTCCCGCAGCGCAATCTCGTAGAATCCGACTTCGGGTTTGCGGATTCCGACCCGGGACGACTCGACCACCAGGTCGAACATCGCCATGACCGACCGGAGCGCAGCCGCCCGTTCGGGATTCTCGGAGTCGACACCGCTTCCGCGATCGTCATGGGAACGGAAGTTGTTGGTCAGGCATGCCGTCTTGAAGCCCGCTCGACCGATACGCCCGAGGGCCTCCACCATGACCGGGCGCAGGTCTCCGGCAATCAACGGAAGGATCGCGTGGCCATCGATCTCGAAACCGGCAGACAATGCCTCCGCTTGGAAGAGCGCTGCGAACTCGTCAGCGTTGACGTCGCTGCGCTCGAGTTTGGCCCAAGCGTTGTCGTCAGGGTTGGTGGCATTCAGTGTCCGAATGGTGTCGAGCGGCAAGCCGTTCTGAGATTCGTAGACGTTGAACGCCTCAAAGGGCGAGGAGAGGATGACCCCTCCGAAGTCGAAGAGCACAGCAGTTATCACCCTGCGGAGCCTAGGAGCCGACCGCCCGAGTGTTGCCTCCGGCGCGCGGGTTCGAGCATTGTTCTCTCGAATATCCATGGAATCCGCCGATAAGAGTGCTGTACTGGAGGTTGCATGACTTCATCGCCACGGCATCTCGTGGTCGACGGATCGAATATCGCCACGGAAGGGCGAAGTCTTCCGAGCCTGAAACAACTCGACGAGGCGGTTCGCGCCATCCTCGCAGAGGGTCGCTTTGGCTCGGTGACCGTGATCGTCGACGCGACGTTTGCACACAGAATCGAAACCTTTGAAAAAGACGAGTTCGAGGCCGCCATCGAGGCGGGCGAGCTGCTGATGCCACCGGCCGGAGTGGTCGGACGCGGCGACGCGTTCATCCTCCAGGTTGCCGAGAAGGCATCTGCTGCGGTGCTCTCGAACGACTCCTTCCAAGAGTTCCACGGAGACCACGGGTGGCTGTTCGACGAGGATCGCCTCATCGGGGGCAAACCCGTCGAACACGTCGGCTGGGTGTTCGTTCCCCGCGTTCCGGTCCGGGGTCCCCTCTCCCGCCGCTCGCAGACGCGAATCATCTCGTCGGCCGGTCCGAGCTTCGCGAGAAGCTGTCGGTCCGCCTCCCGTCCCCAAGTCGCCACCTCCTGGGACTCGGTCGCCACGGGCCCCGACGAATTGCGCCGGACAAGAGCGCAGCCAAGGCAAACCAGCCGGGTCGGCGCCAGGAACCAGCATCGCCGGCTACGCCTCCTCGCTCGTCGGCCGCTCATGAGCTCAACAGGCCGCTGGATTTCCTCGGCTTTGTGACCAAGCATCACCTTGGAGCCGAAGTCGCCGGAGTCGTCGATCACTTCGCATCGCATGGCTGCTACGTATTGGCCGAAGGGGCGCTCTGTTATTTGCCGTCGAAGGCGATGGGAGATCCTCCTCCCACCAAGGCGAGAGATCTCGTGCAGAGGGGCCAAGCCATCGTCGCCCGCGTCGTCTCGCTCGACTCCGAGCGTCGCGGGATAAATCTCGAATTGGTTTCTGTCGAAACACTCCAAAGTGCTGCGGTTGGTGCCGATCAATCAAATGACCATCCCCCCGTGAATCCATCCGAATGGTTAGGGTCATTCGAGGGTTCATCGACGGAGACAGATCCACTAAGGAGCGAAAGCAACGTGGCTACCAAGACTGCAACCAAGAAGGCCCCGGCCAAGAAAGCAGCGGCCAAGAAGGCGGTCGTAGCCAAGAAGGCTGCACCCGCCAAGAAAGCGGCACCGGCCAAGAAAGCCGCCGCCGTGACCAAGGCCGCACCCGCCAAGAAGGCCGCTCCGGCCAAGAAGGCGACACCAGCCAAGAAGGCCGTCGCCGTGACCAAGGCTGCCCCGGCCAAGAAGGCCGTCGTTGCGAAGAAGGCGGCACCCGCCAAGAACGCTGCTCCCGCGAAGAAGACTGCGCCAGCCAAGAAGGCCGTCGCCGTGACCAAGGCTGCCCCGGCCAAGAAGGCCGCCCCGGCCAAGGCTGCTGCCAAGAAGGCGGCTCCGGCCAAGAAGGCACCGGCCGCCAAGCGTTCCGCCAAGAAGGCTTGAGGTCTCGTCGGCCCTTGCCGATCTGACACTCTCCACTTCCTCGGAAACGCGCCGGGCGGGCGAAACCTCCCCTCCGTCCTCACCCTTTCGACTGGCCCCGGCTTCGTGCCGGGGCTTTGTCATTGGCCGGATACCCTGCCCCCCGTGGCAGCCCAGTTCATCTACACCATGTACAAGGTCGGCCGGTTCCATCCGCCCGACCGCCAGGTTCTCGAGAACATTTCGCTCTCCTTCTATCCCGGTGCCAAGATCGGCGTGCTCGGCTCCAACGGTTCCGGCAAATCGTCGCTTCTGCGGATCATGGCCGGGATCGACGACGGCTTCACGGGTGAGGCACGCCTCACTCCAGGATTCACCGTCGGCTATCTCGAGCAGGAGCCGAAGCTCGACGGGTCCAAGGACGTCCGGGGCAACGTGATGGACGGAGCCGGCGAAACCGTCTCTCTGCTCGCCCGCTACGAAGAGGTTCTTGCCGGGTGGGCCGACCCCGATGCCGACTACGACAAGTTGGGTCAGGAGCAGTCTGATCTCGAGGCCAAGATCGAGGCGGCCCAGGGCTGGGATCTGCAGCGCTCCATCGAGATCGCCATGGAAGCTCTCCGGCTGCCCGCCCCCGATTCGAGCGTCGAATTCCTCTCCGGCGGCGAGCGGCGACGCGTTGCCCTCTGCCGCCTCTTGCTTTCTCAACCCGATCTCCTGCTCCTCGACGAACCCACGAACCACCTCGACGCCGAGTCGGTCCACTGGCTCGAACGCCATCTCGCGGAGTATCCGGGCACCGTTGTCGCCATCACCCACGACCGTTACTTCCTCGACAACGTGGCCAAATGGATCCTCGAGCTCGATCGGGGCAAGGGCATTCCGTTCGAGGGCAATTACTCCAGCTGGCTCGAGCAAAAGCAGGGTCGACTCGACAGCGAAAATCGGGCACAGGCAGCCCGCCAACGCACGCTGGCTCGAGAACTCGAATGGGTCCGCATGAGCCCAAAGGCTCGCCAGGCAAAGGGCAAAGCCCGCCTGAGTGCTTACGAGAATCTCCAAGCCGAAGCCGAGGCCTACGATCCCCAGGACGAGCGGGTGCAACTCTACATTCCGCCCGGTCCTCGCCTTGGCGACCAAGTCATCGAGGTCGATCATCTGTCGAAGGGGTTCGGCGACCGGCTGCTCATCGAAGATCTCTCGTTCTCCCTCCCCAAGGCCGGCATCGTCGGCGTGATCGGCGGCAACGGCGCCGGTAAGACAACGTTGTTCAAGATGTTGATCGCTGCCGCCGAAGCCCGTGACGGCGGGGCCGCAGCGAACAGCGAGACAGCGCCCGACAGCGGATCGATCATCGTCGGACCCACGGTCGATCTGGCCTACGTCGACCAGTCCCGCGATGCGCTAGACCCGGAGAAGACCCTCTACGAAGAGATCACCGACGGTTACGACCTGCTCGATGTCGGTGGTCGCGAAATCAACGCTCGGGCCTACGTCGCCTCGTTCAACTTCCGCGGTTCCGACCAACAGAAGAAGGTCGGTGTTCTGTCTGGCGGCGAGCGCAACCGGGTGCACCTGGCCAAGGTCCTCAAGCGGGGTGGCAACGTGCTCCTCCTCGATGAGCCGACCAACGACCTCGACGTCGACACCTTGCGCGCACTGGAAGACGCCCTCGAGCGCTACCCCGGATGCGCGGTCGTCATCTCGCACGATCGCTGGTTCCTCGACCGGCTGGCCACCCACATCCTGGCCTTCGAAGGCAACTCACAGGTCCGCTGGTTCGAGGGGAACTTCTCCGAGTACGAAGAGTTCCGCCACCGCGAGATGGGCGACGCGGCCACACCGACCCGGATCACCTACAAGCCGCTCGTCCGCTAACACCGGCCGCCGAGATGCCGATGGATTCCCATGGCACCCAAAGCGGCAACGAAGGTCAAGCCCCAGAGTCGGGCAGTGCTCCGAATGATCGAGGCAGGCTCCATGTGCGACTGCACGTTCTGCGGCAAGCAGGTCAAGTTCCGCGCCCGCCAACGGGACCAGCAGGTGATCTGCAACGTCTACGAGGATGGCGTGTGGCGGAGGGTCGAGCATTTTCATCTCGAATGCTACGACGATGCCACCTTGCCCTACGGCACCGCGTTCGAATAGCACGAGCGTAGAGTCGGCAGGTGACTGCGTCCGACGATCATCGCCTCGCCCACGATCTGGCCGCTGCCACCGGTGCGGTCCTTCTCGACGTTCGCCGGCGCTTCACCACACCCGACGGATCGGCCCAGGACGTGACCGCCATGAAGGCTGCGGGCGACCAGGAAGCCCACGACCTCATCATGCGCCGGCTCACTGCGGCACGGCCCGATGACGCCATCCTGTCCGAAGAGGGAGCCGACGATCTCGCTCGGCTGGGGTCCTACCGGACCTGGATCGTCGACCCCCTCGACGGCACTCGTGAATTCTCCGAGCCGCCCCGAGACGACTGGGCCGTGCACATCGCGCTCGTCATCGACGGTCAGCCCGTCGTAGGCGCCGTCGCCCTTCCGGCTCTCGGCGTCACGCTCAGCACCGCCACACCTCCGGCCCTCGGTCCCGCCTGCCCCGACGCCCCGCGGGTCATCGTCAGCCGCACTCGCCGCCCGCAGGCCGCGGTCGACCTCGCAGCGGCACTCGGCGCCCAGTACATCGAGATGGGATCGGCGGGGGCCAAGGCCATGGCCGTCGTTCAGGGCCACGCCGACATCTACGCGCATTCCGGCGGCCAGTACGAGTGGGACAATTGTGCGCCGGTTGCGGTGGCCCGCGCCGCCGGGCTCCATTGCTCGAGACTCGACGGCTCACCGCTCGTCTACAACAACGAGAACCCCTACCTACCCGACCTCCTCATCTGTCGCCCCGAATGGGCGGAGCGTTCGCTTGACATCCTCAACCGCTGACCCCTCGACCGTCAGGCCCCAGGCCGAGACCGACGACCTGCATCTCGGCTCCTTCAGCGAGCACGGCCCTTGGAGCCTGGCCGAGACCCCGCCAACCTGGCTCGCTGACGTCGACCGACTACGTGCCGAGCAGGTGCGCCTCGTGCCCCAGCTCGTCAAACGACCGCGCCTTCCCCCCGTCGCCCGGGCGGTCACCGTCGGATCGGTCATCGGATCCTCCCTCGCGGTCTGGGGTCTTCGCCACCGCGGCAAGCCCGACTCCTCGGCCGAGTTGTCTCGACGCATCCGCCGCAGCGCCGAACGGCTGGGCACCACCTACATCAAGTTGGCGCAGATCATCTCTGCCGGCGAAGGCGTCTTCCCCGCCGAGCTGGTGAACGAGTGCAAGAAGTGCCGGGATCAGGTGCCACCGGAGGCCTATCAGACGGTGGTGTCGACCATCGAGGCCGAGTTCGGTCGGCCCATGCACCAGATCTTCCGGAACTTCGAACCGGCCCCGTTGGCCGCAGCCTCGATCGCCCAGGTCCACGCCGCAACCCTGCTGACGGGTGAGGAAGTCGTGGTCAAGGTCCAGCGGCCCGACATCGACCAGGTCGTCTATCGGGACATTCGTGTGCTCGCCTGGCTCGGCCCGTTGCTGGTCGGCCGGATTCCGGTTTCGGCGCTGGCCAACCCGCCCGCGCTGGTCGATCTCTTCGCCGAGACCATCGTCGAGGAGTTGGACTTCCGGGTCGAAGCGGCCAACATGCTCGACGTCGCCCGGGTCCTCCTCGACATCGGTCAGCGCAGCTTCGTCGTGCCCCGCCCTCACCCCGAGTTGGTGACCCAGCGGGTGCTGGTGATGGAGCGGGTGTCGGGTTTCCGGTTCGACGACGCAGTCGGCATGCAGGCTGCGGGCATCGACACCGAGGCAGTCCTGAAGACCGGCATGCTCGGTTTCCTCGAAGGCGCCTTCCTGCACGGCATCTTCCACGGCGACCTCCATGGCGGCAACCTCTTCGTGATGGACGACGGCCGCACCGCCCTGGTCGACTTCGGCATCACCGGCCGCCTCACCCAACCCGAACGTCTCGCCTTCCTCAAGATGATGATGGCGGCCACCACCAACGACGTGAACGGCCAAGTGGCCGCCCTTCGCGACCTCGGTGCCCTGCCTCCCGACATCGACATCGAAGCCGTCGTCAAGGATCTGGGGCTCGACGGCCCGCCGATCGATCCGACGCAGTTGGCGCCCGACGAGCTTGCGGCCGAGCTTCGACGCATCCTCAAGGCGCTCCTTGCCTACGGCGCTCGGATGCCCAAGCCGCTGATGCTGTACGTGAAGAACACCATCTTCCTCGACGGTGCCATCGCCAGCCTCGCACCCAACCTCGACATGTTCGCCGTCCTCACCGAGATCGCCACCCACTTCGCCGTCACCCACGGCTCAACCATTGCCTCACAGCTCGGGCGCCCCGAGGACGAGTGGGAGTTGGATCTCTACGGCTTGAAAGCCAGCTTCGGCGTCGACCCAGCCACGACCGACCAGTTCACGTACGCCGAGCTGAAGGAACGTCGAGAACTGATTCGGAAGCGACTCAGCGGGCGTCGACTCACCCAGTAGCTGGGTTCGACACGTACAGTACCGACCATGCGTCTCGTGATTGCAGAGTGCACCGTCGACTACAACGGGCGACTCACTGCTCACCTTCCCAGGGCCACCCGTCTCGTCATGGTGAAGGCCGACGGCTGCGTTGCCGTGCACGCTGACGGCGGGGCGTACAAGCCGCTCAACTGGATGAACGCTCCCAACATCCTCGTCGAATACGACGATCACTGGACGGTCACCAGCCCCAAGGGAGAACAGCTCGTCATCACCCTGCATGCGGTGCAGTACGACAGCCAACACGAACTCGGCCTCGATCCCGGGCTCCAGAAAGACGGGGTCGAAGCCCATCTTCAGGAACTGTTGGCCGTCGAACCCGATCGGCTCGAGCCGGGGCTCCGCCTCATCCGGCGAGAGTTCCCGACCGACGTCGGACCGGTCGACCTGCTGTGCCGAGACATCGACGGGAACACGGTCGCCATCGAGATCAAGCGGCGGGGCGAGATCGACGGCGTCGAACAGCTGACCCGGTACCTCGACTTTCTCAACCGTGACCCCAACTTGGCACCGGTGCGGGGCATGTTCGTCGCCCAGGAAATCAGACCGCAGGCGAAGACCTTGGCCAGAGACCGGGCGATCGACACCCAGGAAGTCGACTACGACGACCTCCGGGGTATCGAGCGGCCCCAACAATCCCTGTTCTGACCGAGGTCAGGCGCTGAGCTTCAGGCGCTGAAGTCGAAACCGCCGTTGTTCAGCACGACCCGCCCGTCAGAACCCTTGGTCTGGAAGATGGCGTGGCTGCCATCGACCCACATGTCGACGGTGAGCGCCTCGCCGGGCATGACCGGTGACGTGAACCGGCCGTCCATGGCCAGGAAGCGAGCGGGGTCGCCGTCGCACAGCCCGTGCAGGAGCGCCCGCCCGGTGAACCCGTAGGTGCAGAGCCCATGCAGAATGGGCCGGGGAAAGCCGCCGACGTCGCTGAACTGCTTGTCGGAGTGCAACGGGTTCTTGTCGCCCGACAACCGGTACAGCAACGCTTGATCTTCCCGGGTCTGATAGGTGATCGAGACATCCGGCGCTCGCTCGGGTGCGACATTCGCCGCGTCGGTCGGGCCACGGTCCCCGCCCCATCCGCCTTCGCCGCGGATGAAGATGGCTGAGGTGGTCTCGAACAGGGGCTTGCCATCGGCGACAAGGGTGGCCACCGTCTTGGCCGCAACGACGGCGCCTTTGCCCTTGTCGTAGATACCGGTGATCTCGTCGACCGTCTCGATCTCGCCGGCGACCGGAATCTCGCGGTGCAGCGACGATGCCCTGTTCGCCGTGGACCATCATGCGAGTGTCATAGGACCCCAGCGCGGACATGGCGGACTTGCCGCCCTTGGAGGTGAAACCGCTGACCACACAGAACGTGGGCAGAACCTTCTGGGTGACACCCGCGGTGTTCTCGGTGGTGAACTCGAGTTCGGAACCCACCGGGTCTTCGGCGCCGGCACCAACGCCCAGGGCGTAGAGCAGACAGCGATCGCTGTCCCAGGAGGCCCGGCGAGGCTCGCCCTTGGCTCCGACAGCGTCATGGTTGATTGGCATGGTTGATCTCTCTCTCGATTGCGTTCGGCCTCGTTCGTAGACCGACTTACCAGACGTTGGGGCGGCCGGGGCCGGTGGCGGGCCGGCCGTTCATGTCGCTGTTGCGCTGGGCCTTGCTCTCGAGATCACGCACGACCTCGCCAAGGACAGCGGGATCGTCGATGGCGTCGACCATGGGCCCCTGATGCCACATGTTCGGCGATTCCGAGACCGCGACCGCTGGCCTGGAACACCCGGCCGGTTACCTGCGCCGACTCGGTGCTGGCGAGCCAGGTGGCGATGGGCGCAATCCAGCGGGGGCTCATCATTTCGCGGCTCTCTTCGTCGGCGTCGCCCATCCCCAGGTTTTCGGTCATGCGGGTGAGCGCTCCGGGCGAGATGGCGTTGCAGGTGACCCCGTACCGGGCAAGTTCCTGGGCGGCGATGATGGTGAACGAGGCGATGCCGGCCTTGGCCGCTCCGTAGTTGGTCTGCCCGGGGTTGCCGTAGATGCCCGACACCGATGTCGTGTTGATGATGCGGCCGTCGTTGGTGTGTCCGTCCTTGGCCCGTTCACGCCAGTAGGCGGCGGCCCAACGCGAGGGAGCGAACGTTCCCTTCAGGTGCACTTTGATGACCGCATCCCATTCGGCTTCGGTCATGTTGGTCAGCATGCGGTCACGCAGGATGCCTGCGTTGTTGACCACGACGTCGAGACCGCCGAAGGACTCGACTGCTTGGTTGATGAGGCGTTGCGCGCCTTCCCAGTCCGAGACGTCGTCGCCGTTCACCACGGCCTCGCCTCCCATGGCGACGATCTCGTTGACCACTTCCTGGGCCGGACTGACGTCGCCGCCCACCCCGTCGACCGACGCCCCGAGGTCGTTGATCACGAGTTTCGCCCCGTGGGAGGCCATCATCAGGGCATGTTCGCGGCCGATGCCACGGCCCGCCCCGGTGACGATGACGATTCGTCCTTCGCACAGTCGACTCACGATGAAAGCTCCTTGGTTACGACGTTCACGTAGTGCTCACGTTTGTTCGGTCAAAATCCCTGGGATCATCCCACACGCTGCCGCCACCGGCGAAACCGAGGCCAGCGCTGCCGAGGACGCCGCGAACAGGGGAAATCCAGGGACCCTGGTCACAGTGACGCGGATTGACCATCGGATCATGCAAGAATCAGAGACCGTGTCGACGCAACGGCGGATGATCTCTTTGACCGCGGGCGTTCCGCTGGGCCTGCTTCTGCTTTTGGTCGCGGCCTGGGGCATCGACACCACCGTTTCGGGTGACCGGGTCATGCGTGGCGTCACCATTGCCGGCACACCGGCCGATGGCCTCGACCGCTCCGACCTCCAGGCGCTCGCCTCCGATCTCACCACCCAGCTGGGCGAACAGCCAGTGACCGTGGCGATGGGCGATACCTCCGCCGAGAGCGATCCGGTCACGCTTGGGGTTCGGGTCGACGCCGAGGCACTGTCCGACCAGGCGCTCAACGCCCGGCGCGACGGTTTCTTCGTCGGCCGACCCTTCCGCTGGCTCGGCAGCTTCTTCTCCGACCACGACGTCGATCCGCCGTACCGCATCGACAACGAGGCCGTCGATGCTGCGACCTCCGAACTCATCGACACGTATCTGTCCAAGCCGATCGAGCCGACCTTCGAAGTCTCCGCCGACGTGCTGACCGTCGCCCCCGGCATCGACGGAGCAACCTTCTCGCCGGACCAACTCGGCGACGCGTTACCCGAGATGCTGAAGCTGGGCCCACCCTTCACCCTCACCATCAACCCCGATGTCCTCGAACCCGACGTCGACACCGCTGCGCTCGAAGCAGTCGCCGCCGAGGCCAACGCGTCCACCGAACCGGGTCTGACCATCAAGGTCCTCGACGACGCCGTCGCTATCGGCCCCGCACAGTTGCGGACCTGGGTCGATCTCGACGCCGAGGGCGCCGAGCCCCGATGGTTGCTCGATGAGCGACGGATGCTCACCGATCTCGCGTCGGCGTTCCCGTCACTCGGCGGCGCAGACCAGCAAGCCCACTTCGAGATCAGCGATGGCCGACCCATCATCATCCCGGCGTCGGAATCGCTGAGTTGTTGTGAACCTGGCGCCGCACTGGTCGTTCAAGAAGCGCTGCAGGCAGCAAACCCCGAGGTCGTGCTCGAGCCCACCATCACCGGCGGCGACGAAGGAGCTGCTGCGCTCGAGACGCTCGGCATCATCGAAGAGGTTTCCACCTTCAGCACCAACCACAAGTGTTGCGAGAACCGCGTCACCAACATCCACCTCATGGCCGACCTCGTCCGCGGCACGATTGTCCGGCCAGGCGAAACCTTCAGCCTGAACGGACACGTCGGCGAACGCACGCAGGCGAAGGGCTTCGTCCCGGCCGGCGCCATCGCCCAGGGTGTCCTCGAGGACCAGGTGGGCGGCGGCGTGTCGCAGTTCACCACCACCATCTTCAACGCCGCCTTCTTCGCCGGTATGGAACTCGTCGAGTATCAGAGCCACTCGTTGTACTTCTCCCGCTATCCGCGCGGCCGTGAGGCCACGGTGTCGTGGCCCAAGCCCGACTTCAGATTCCGAAACGACACCCCGTACGGCGTGTTGATTTGGCCCACGTACAACGACACGTCGATCTCGGTCACCCTCTACTCGACGAAGAACATCACCGTCGAGGACCTCGGCCGGAGCGAGTCGGCACAAGGCGCCTGCACTCGGGTCACCACGACTCGGCAGAGAACCTGGCCCGACGGCCGATCCGAGACCGACACCGTCTTCGCTCTGTATCGCCCGTCCGAGGGGCTCGACTGCAACGGTAATCCGACGAAACCGACGACCACCACGGTGCCGCCGGCCGTCGACCCCAACGCCACGACTCCAACCAGTGAAGCCCCTTCCACAACGACCACGACCACTCCTTCCGGACCGCCCTCGAGCGCCGAGGGCGAGTGACTCCGTCGGTGCGTCGGAGTTCGAGTGGCTGACGTCATCGTCATCGGCGGTGGGCCGGCGGGCGCCGCTGCGGCCATCGAGGGAGCGCGTAAAGGTCTCGACGTCGTCGTGCTGGACAAGGCTCGGTTCCCTCGGGACAAGTGCTGCGGCGATGGCCTGACGGCCAACGCGCTGCGGCACCTCGAAGCGCTCGAGCTCGACCCCGCCTCGGTTCCGAGCTGGAAGGTGATCGAGGACGTGCTGCTCGTCGATCCCGGTGGTCGTTCTCGGACCTTTCCGTTACCGCGCGGCAAGGGCCAGTTCGCCGCCGTCGCCCGACGCAACGAGCTCGACGCCGCTCTGCTTCGACAGGCGGCGACCCTCGGCGCCGCGGTGCACGAGGGCGCTGAGGTCGTCGCCGTCGCATCGGACGAGGGCTCGGTCACCGTGTCGACTTCCGCCGGTGAGGCCTTCACCGGCAGGTATGTCCTCGCCGCGGATGGCATGTGGTCACCCACCCGGCGGATGCTCGGCCTCGCCCAGCCGGCCTACCGAGGCGAATGGCACGCCGCTCGCCAGTACGTCACCAAGGTCAGCCCGGCCGCTCAACGCGACCTCGTGGTGTGGTTCGACCGAGAGCTCCTGCCTGGCTATGTCTGGTCCTTTCCGCTCGCTGACGGTGCAGCCAACGTCGGATTTGGCATCGTGCGGGCCTCGGACCGAAAGGGTCGTGACCTCAAGGCGCTCTGGTCGAAGGTGCTCGAACGGCCGTATCTCCGCGAGTTCCTCGGTCCCCTCGCTGAAGCCGAGGCTCGTTACACCGCCTGGCCCATCCCTGCTGCGCTCGGCCGGCTGCCTCTGACCCACGGCCGAACGCTCTTCGTCGGCGACGCAGCGGCGGCGACCGACCCGATGTCGGGCGAAGGCATCGGGCAGGCGCTCGAAACGGGTCGCTTGGCCGCCGAGATGATCGCCAACGCCGGCCCTCAGGGTTCACCCACCCACACCGGCGAGAACTACGAGCGACAGCTGCGCCAGGGCATGGTCAAAGATCATGCCCTCGCCCGAGTTCTGTCGAGCGGGCTGCGCACCGCAACACGGGGCACGTCTGAGCCTCGGCCTCGCCGGCCTCACGCCCTGGACCCGACGGAACTTCGTCCGCTGGCTGTTCGAGGACTACCCCCGAGCCGCCCTCGCCACCCCCCACCGCTGGCACCGAACCCTCTTCGACCACCCCGGCGCCTACCGCTAGTCCCCTTAACCCCCGAAATTTGCACCGAAAACCACGCCTGGCGTGGAAATCGGTGCAAATTTTCGGTCGTCGGGGGCTGTCTAGTTGGGTTTGATGACGAGGAGGAGGTCGCCGGGGAGAACCGAGCGCACGGCGGGGCCGCCGAGGCGTTCGACGGTGCCGCTGATGGGGGCCGAGATGACCGACTCCATCTTCATGGCCTCGATGACCGCAATAGGCTGGTGGGCTTCGACCCGATCGCCAGGTTCGACCTGGATGCTCACCACTCCGGTGAACGGGGCAGAGAGGTGGCCGGGGTTGTTGGCGTCGGCTCGCTCCGCGCCGGCGACGCTGGCGCCGGCCGCTTCGTCTCGTACGTCGAGTGGACGGAGTTGGCCGTTGAGACGGAACACGACACGTCGCATGCCGCGGTCGTCGGGTTCGCCGATGGCGTCCAGGCCGACCAGGAGCTGCACGCCGGGCCCGAGCAGGATCGAGGCGTCGTCCTCGCCGACGTCCATGCCGTAGAGGAACAGCTTCGTCGGGAGACGGGCGAGTTCGCCGTAGGTCTCGAGATGCTGTTCGTAGCTGGCAGTGGGTGCGGGGAACAGCAGACGGTTGAGGGTCTGTCGAGCGATCGGGCCCAGCAATGCTTCCCGGTCTTCGTCGCTCAAGGGCGTCGGATCGGCCGCCGGCCGCCGCCCGCTGAGGGCCCGTGTCCGGAACGGTTCGGGGAAACCGCCGACCGGGATCCCGAGCTCGCCGTGCAGGAAGCCGATGACCGAATCGGGCAGGTCGGCCGACTCGGGGTTGGCTTCCAGATCGTCGGCCGACAGTCCCGAGGCCGCCAACTGCAGCGCAAGGTCGCCGACGACCTTGGACGTAGGGGTCACCTTGATGATGCGACCCAACAAGCGGTCGGCCGCGGCGTACAAGGCTTCGACCTGTTCGAACCGGTCACCGAGACCGACGGCGATCGCCTGCTGACGCAGGTTCGACAGCTGCCCTCCCGGAATCTCGTGATGGTAGACGGTGCCAGTGGGGCTGGTGAGCCCGGCCTCGAAGGGCTTGTAGGCCCGACGCACGGCCTCCCAGTAAGGCTCGAGCACCCCGAGGTCGGCGAGGTCGAGGTTCGTGTCGCGCTCGGTGTCGGCGAAGGCGGCAACGATGGCCGACAGCGCCGGCTGGGAGGTCATACCCGACAGCGGCGCGGCAGCACCGTCGACCGCATCGACGCCGGCCTGGGCCGCAGCCAGGTAGGTGGCCAACTGGCCGCCGCCGGTGTCGTGGGTGTGCAGGTGCACCGGGGCGTCGAAGCGGTCCCGTAACTCACCGACCAGCAGGTGGGCGGCGGGGGCCCGCAGCAGGCCGGCCATGTCCTTGATACAGAGCACGTGCGCGCCGGCTTCGATGAGGCCGTCGGCAACCCGCAGGTAGTGATCGAGCGTGTAGAGGTTCTCTGCCGGGTCGACGAGGTTGCCCGAGTAACACAGCGTCCCCTCCACCAGCGCTCCGGCATCGACCACGGCGCGGATGGCAGGCGCCATCTGATCGACCGAGTTCAGTGCGTCGAAGACTCGGAAGATGTCGATGCCGGCTTTGGTCGCCTCTTGGATGAACCGTTCGGCGACGATGTCGGGATACGCCGTGTACCCCACGGTGTTGCGGCCCCGCAGAAGCATCTGCAGACACAAGTTCGGAGCCGCATCTCGCAGCCGCTCCAGGCGTTCCCACGGGTCCTCGTGCAGGAATCGGAGCGCCACATCGTAGGTGGCGCCTCCCCAGCATTCGAGGCTGAGCAACTGAGGACTGCGCCGGGCGATGTGACGGGCACCGGCGACGATGTCCGCCGACCGAACCCGCGTGGCGAGGATCGACTGATGCGCATCTCGCAGCGTGGTGTCGGAGACCAGCAGCGATTCCTGGTCTCGCATCCATCGGGCGAAGCCCTCGGGGCCGAGCTCGGTCAGTCGATGCTTGGAACCCTGGCGCTCGTCGATGGCCGGCAGCTCGCTGGGAAGGCGGCTCCCGGGATCCTCCATCATCGGGCTCGCGCCATACGGCCGGTTCACGGTGGTCTCGCCCAGCCATCGCAACAGCTTCGTCGCCCGGTCGAGACTGACCACACCCTGCATCAGCTGCGGGCGCTCCTCGATGAACGCGGTGGTCACACGGCCGGCTTTGAAATCGGGGTCTTCCAGGAGCGCCAACAGGAACGGAATATTGGTGACGGGGCCGCGCACCCGGAACTCGGCGACCGCTCGGCGGCTCCGAGCCACTGCATCTTCGAAGGTCCGGCCGCGGCAGGTGAGTTTGGTCAGTAGCGAGTCGAAGTACGGAGTGATCTCGGCGCCCTGGTAGCCGCCGCCGCCGTCCAGACGAATACCGGCGCCACCGGGCTGGCGATAGGCAAGGATTCGGCCGGTGTCGGGCCGGAAGTCGTTTGCTGCGTCTTCGGTGGTGATCCGGCACTGGAGCGCGAAACCCCGTTGCTGGACCGAGCCGGGTACGAGACCGAGCTCGGGCAACGTCTTGCCCATGGCGATGTGCAGCTGCGTATGGACGATGTCGACGTCGGTGGTTTCTTCGGTGACCGTGTGCTCGACCTGGATGCGGGGGTTCATCTCGATGAAGACGAACCGTCCGTCCTGACCTACGAGGAACTCGACGGTTCCGGCACCGACGTAGTTGATGGCCTTCCCGAAGGTGACCGCAGCAGCGCACATCTCGTCTCGCAACGCGGGATCGAGGTTGGGCGCAGGAGCCATCTCGACCACCTTCTGGTGTCGGCGCTGCACCGAGCAATCACGCTCGAAGAGGTGCATGATGTTGACGCCGTCGCCGAGCAGCTGGACCTCGATGTGCCGCGGCCGGTCGACCGCTTCCTCCAGGAACACCATGGGATCGCCGAACGCCGATTCGGCTTCCCGCCGGGCCGTGTCGACGGCGGCGACCAGGTCTTCGGGTCGCTCGATGCGTCGCAGTCCGCGCCCGCCGCCGCCGGCAGCAGCCTTCACGAACAGGGGAAAACCGATGTCGGCCGCTGCGGCAAGCGCGGTGTCGGCGGTGACCTCTTCGGACTGGTTGAGCACCGGCAATCCGGCGGCCGCGGCCGTGGACTGCGCCCGCATCTTGTTGCCACACAGCCGGAGCACCTCGGGCGGAGGACCCACGAAGGTCAGCCCGGCGGCGGCGCACGCACGAGCCAGTTCGGGGTTCTCCGACAGAAACCCGTAACCAGGATGGATGGCGTCGGCGCCGGCTTCCAGCGCCGCACCGATGATGGCGTTGATGTCGAGGTAGGGCTGTAACGGACGTCCGACATCGCCGATCTGGTAGGCCTCGTCGGCCTTCAGGCGGTGCAGTGACGAACGGTCTTCCCAGGTGTAGACGGCGACCGTCTCAATGTCGAGTTCGTACGCGGCGCGGAACACTCGGATTGCGATTTCGCCGCGGTTGGCGACGAGCAACTTGTGAATCGGTGGCACCTCGAGATTGTCGCACGTTCGGAAGCGGCGGCCGACAGAAGTCGCTGAAACACCCTCTCGTTTCGAATCTGACCCGGCAACGGCCTAGCCTCGGCCCCGTGCCTGGATGGACGTATGCCGATGTACTCGAAACCGTTGCCGACGCGATCCCCGACGCGCCGGCCCTGATCCACGGATCGACACGTCGCTCGTGGGCCGAGCTCGACCGGCGGGCCGACGGTCTGGCCCAGTACCTCATGGATGCCGGCTGCGGCCGCCAGGACAAGGTCGCGTTCTACCTCTACAACCGCCCCGAGTACCTCGAACTGTTCCTGGCCTGCTCGAAGGCGTCACTGGTGCACGTCAACACCAACTACCGCTATGCCGACGACGAGTTGGTCTACATCTGGGAGAACGCCGACTCGGTCGCCGTCGCCTTCCAAGGGATGTTCACCGAAACCGCCGATCGTGTGCGTGACCGGGCATCGTCGGTCCGCATCTGGCTGTGGGTCGACGACGGTACGTCGCCGTGTCCGGAGTGGGCGGTCCCGTTCGAGACGGCCGCAGCGACACCCGGCCCTGGCCGGGCGCGGTGCACCGAGGGCCGTGACGGCGACGACCTCGTGTTCCTCTACACCGGCGGGACGACGGGAATGCCCAAAGGTGTCATGTGGCGCCAGGACGATCTGTTGATGGCCACCGACCGCACCAACCGGCACGCGCTCCCCCACGAGACCGATTTCGACGCCGAAGGGTTTTCCGTCGCGGTCCGAGCCAGGACCACCAAGCCCGGTCCGCTGAGCCTCCCAGCTTGCCCGCTGATGCACGGCACCGGCCTGTTCAACGGCCTCAACACCCTTGCCCTCGGCGGCTCGATCGTCACCCTTCAGGGCACCCATTTCAAGGTCGAGGAGTTTCTCGACGTCATCCAGAACGAACGGGTCAAGAGCACCTTCATCGTCGGCGACGCCTTCGCCAAGCCGATCCTGCGGGCCCTCGACGAGCAGCCCGACCGCTGGGACATCTCACCCCTGCGGGTCATCATCTCCTCAGGCGTCATGTGGAGCAGCGAGACCAAACAGGGCTTGCTGCGCCACCATCCCGACCTCATCCTCGTCGACGCGTTCGGCTCCAGCGAGGCCATCGGCATGGGTTCGTCGGTCTCGTCCAGCAACGCCGCGGCCAAGACGGCCACCTTCTCCCTCAGTGCGGAGTCGGTCGTGGTCACCGAGGACGGTCGCCTGGTCGAGCCGGGGTCCGGCGAGCTCGGACGAGTCGGCGTTCGTGGGCGTACACCGGTCGGCTACTACAAGGATCCGGTCAAGTCGGCGGCCACGTTCCCGGTCATCAACGGCATTCGGTACTCGGTGCCGGGCGACTTCGCCACCATCGAGGTCGACGGATCCATCACCCTGCTCGGTCGGGGTTCGGTGTGCATCAACAGTGGCGGCGAGAAGATCTTCCCCGAAGAGGTCGAGGAGATCCTCAAGCTGCACCCCGCCATCGACGACGCGGTCGCCGTCGGCATCCCCGATGACCGCTTCGGCCAGGCGGTCACGGCCGTGGTCGCAACCCACGGCGGCATCGACGAGAGCGAGATCATCGCGCACGTCAAATCGCACCTCGCGCACTACAAGGCGCCCAAGCGGGTCTTCCCTGTGCCGACCCTCGAACGGGCCGCCAACGGCAAGGTCGACTACAAACGGTGGACCCGGCACGCGGAGGCCAACGCATGAACGACGTCCTGGCCACCGAACTTCGGGACGGCTGTTCGCCGTTGCCACCCGCCGACTACATTGCCGAGACCCGACGCCTCTACGACGCCCTTGGCTACGACGGCTACCGCTGGGCCGACCGCACGGACGAGCCCGCCGCCTTCCAGCCGTTGGCCAAACCGCTGTCGGAGTGCCGAGTGCTGCTCGTCGCCTCCGGGGGCATCTACCGGCGCGGCCAAATCGCGTTCCATACCAAGGACGACACCTCCATCCGCGTCATCCCCACGGATACGGCATCGGACGAATTGCGCACCGCGCACTTCGCCTACGACCAGGCGGACGCCCGCTCCGATCCCAACTGCGTGTTCCCGCTCGACGTGCTGCGCGACCTCGTGGCCGACGGCGAACTCGGTGGCCTCTGCGACGAGGCTCTCACGTTCATGGGCGGCATCTACTCCACCCGTCGCCTCGAAGAGGACACCATCCCCCGAATCCTCGACCGGTGCCGTGCCCAAGCGCCCGATCTCGTGCTGCTCGTGCCTGTTTGACCGGTCTGCCATCAGTCGGTCGGACTGATTGCCCGCCAGCTCGAAGCAGCCGGATACCCGACGGTCGGATTCACCTCGGCGCTCTCCATCACGGTCAGTGCCAATCAACCTCGCTCGATCCTGGTCGACCTACCGCTCGGACACACCACTGGCCTTCCGCATGATCGTGCCGGGCAGCGGCGCATCGTGGCCGAGGGCCTCGCTGCGGCCGTGGCGATGACCGAGCCCGGCTCGGTCCACCAACTCGATCTCCGCTATGTCGATGACGACTGGAAGGCGGCACCGCTGTCGTGGAGCCGCAAGCGCCAGAGGGCCAAGGGGTCGGCGCCGGGCGCCAGGGCGGCGGGCGACCAACCGGCCGACACCCGGACCCCTCGCTCGGCCGACCCGGTCTATCAGACCGCCGACGATGCCGCAGCGGCAGCCGAGGTCGACTGGGAAACCCAGTGCCTGGCCTGCATCGGGCTCGCCCCGCCCGACGCTCCAACGCCGTGACGGGCACACCGTAACGGCACCGCCGGCGGCGGTTACTTGCCGGTGTACGGCGTGAACGCCGGCGGGCGCTTCTCGAGGAAGCTGGCCACACCTTCCTTGAAGTCAGACCGCTTGAGCGACTCGACCATGACCTTGTTCGAGTCGGCCATGGCGTCGGCCAGGCTGGCACCGGGGTGGTTGTAGACCTGATGCTTGATGACCGAGATCGAGACGGGCGCCACGTTCTCGGCCACCTCACGGGCGTAGGCCAACGTCTGAGCCATGAGGTCTTCGACGGGGAACACCTTGTTGACGACGCCCATCTCCAGTGCCTCCTCGGCCAGGAACACCCGTCCGCTGACGAGAAGGTCCATGGCCACGGCCTGTCCGGCCAAACGAGGAAGGGTCCACGAGACGCCGTGCTCGGCGATGAGTCCCCGACGGGAGAATGCGGTGGTGAACTTTGCGCCTGCTGCCGCGAAGCGGAGGTCGCAGGCGAGGGCGTGCACGAAGCCGAGGCCGGCGCACGAGCCGTTGACGGCGGCGATGATGAGCTTGCCGACGCCCATGGCGTAGGTGGCGTCCCGACGCTCGACCGTGGCGTTGGGGTCGCTGGCGCCGCTACCAATGCCTTGGAGCATGTCCATGTCGGCGCCGGAGCAGAAACCGCGGCCGGCACCGGTGACCACGATGACCCGCACGTCGGGGTCGGCCTCGGCTCGGTCGAGCGAGGCGAAGTACGCGGCGCCCATGGCCCCGGTCCAGGCGTTGAGCCGCTCGGGCCGGTTGAGGGTGATGATTGCTACGTGGTCTTTCACCTCGTACAGGACGACGTCTGATTGCTCGCTCATGGGTTCCCCTTCTCGACTGGTTCGAAAAGTACTCGGTCGCCCGGTACACGTCGAACGTGGACCGGTCGCCCAGCGCGGCCCCTATGCTCGACGCCGTTCGCCGACTCCGGCGAGACAGAGATCACCACGACCAGACCAACGACAAGGAGCAGGCCATGGCCGAACTGGGGTTTGACGGCAAAGTAGCGATCATCACCGGCGGCGGGAACGGTTTGGGGCGTGAGCACGCCCTCGAGTTCGCCCGCCGCGGCGCACGGGTCGTCGTCAACGACCTCGGCGGTGCGATCGATGGCACCGGCGGCTCGCTCAGCGCGGCCGAGTCCGTCGTGGCCGAGATCGCCGCCCTGGGCGGCGAGGCCGTTGCCAATGGCGACACCGTCGCCACGGAGAAGGGTGGCGCTGCCATCGTGCAGACCGCCATCGACGCCTTCGGTCAGGTCGACGTCGTGGTCAACAACGCCGGCATCTTGCGGGACAAGACATTCCACAACATGACCGACGATCTCCTCAGCCCGGTCGTCGACGTGCACCTCAAGGGAGCGTTCTACGTCACCCGTCCAGCGTGGGTGCACTTCCGCGAGCAGGGGTACGGCCGGGTCATCAACACGTCGTCAGCGTCGGGCATCCTCGGCAACTTCGGCCAGACCAACTACGGCGCAGCCAAGATGGGCCTGGTCGGCTTCACCCGCGTGCTCGCAGCCGAAGGCGCGAAGTACAACATCAAGGCAAACGCCATCGCCCCGGCCGCTCGCACACGTATGACCGAAGACCTCCTCGGCCCCATGGCCGACACCCTCGAACCACGCCTGGTCACGCCGCTCGTCGTGTGGCTCGCCCACCAGGACTGCGACACGACCGGCGGCATCTACAGCGCTGCCGGTGGCACCGTCGCCCGCTTCTTCATCGGCCTCACGCAAGGGACCCACCGGGGAACCGACATCAGCGTCGAGTCCGTCCGAGACGACTGGGACGCCATCAACGACGAGACCGGCTACATCGTCCCCAACAGCCCGGCCGACGAGTTCGCGAAGCTCATCCAACAGTGGAAGGCCGCACAGCAATGAGCGGTCGGGCGTCGGCTCGGGGTCTCGGGGCGTGAGAGCGCCGGCCATCGTCGACGCCTTCGACGGCCTGGTCGATCGACTGTTCGAGCCGCTGCGCGGACGAACGGCGAGCGACCGGGCCGCGTACGTCGCCAGCGAGTTGGCCGACTACTCGGTCGGCTGGCATCTGCTCAACGTGGCCGTTGCGCTGGTCCGCCCCGACCGCGAGCTGCACGCCGTTCGCATGGCGGTCACGTTGGGCGTCGAGTCGGCGTTGGTGAACGGTGCCATCAAGCCGCTGTTCAAGCGCGAGCGGCCCGCCGGGTGGGAGGACGTCGCGTCATTACAGGTCCGCCGGCCCAGGACCGCCAGCTTCCCGAGTGGGCACGCCAGCTCGGGCGCGGTGGCGGCCATCATGTTGAGCGACGCGGTGCCGTTGCTGAAGCCGGTTTGGTTCACTGCGGCCGGATTGGTGGCCGGCAGCCGGATCTACACCCGCATGCACCACGCCTCGGATGTCCTGGCCGGCGCTGCGGTCGGCACGGTCATCGGCCTGGTAGCCAAGCGACTCGTTCCACTGCGTTGAAAATCAGGCTGCTTTGAAAACCAGGCTGCGTTGAAAATCAGGCTGCGTCGAAACTCGTTCAGGCAGGGGCGACGAGGAGCGAGCGAACGTCGAGGAGAAGATCGGTGACCTCGGAGGCCGACACCAGCTGGCGATCGGTGAGACCACCGAGGCCTTGGTCGATGAGCGCCAGCGCACCCTTCAGTGAGGTGGTCGCCAGTGAGGTCGTCGTCACGGAGGTGTTCGACTCGGAGGTGTTGGGCTCGGATGCGGTTTGGGCGATACCGGGCTCGTTCTCGGGAATGGTGACCTCGGTACCCTCGATCGGCTGCTGCATGGGCCGAGTCTACCCCGGGCCTCGATGCCGCGTGGCTCGGCGTTCAGCCCCTAGGATGGGGCGCTTGCGGCACGAGACCGACCCGCCATCCGACCCAGCGTTTCCCGACCCACCGCGTCGCACCAAACACCGCGTCGCGACCAAGACACTGCGTCGCGACCAAACTTGATGGCTGACGTCTCGGTCGCCGCCATCAGCGAAGCAGCAGGACTTCGCCGGGAATCGACGCTCGATGCCACCCAGCTACCGCTGTGGTTGGCTCGCCTTCACCGTGCTCTACCGGTCGGCGACACCGTGCGGTTCACGATGTCGGGAGCGTTGCCGGTGTCCTTCGACATGATCCTCGAAGGCGCGGGCTTCTCACTCGACAACGGCAACCTGGTGCGACTCAACACCCTTCCCGATGTGGTGTCGGCCGGCATGAAGGTGCTGGTGTGTGGGTTGAACCCCAGTCCTCATGCGGCCACAGCGGGAATCCCCTTCTCCCGCAACGGCAATCGATTCTGGCCGGCAGCCCTTCATGCGGGCCTCGTGCAACGAGATCGTGACCAGTACGAAGCACTGACCGCGAACCGCGTCGGCTTCACCGATCTGGTGAAGCGCACCACCCGCCGGGCCGACGAAGTGACCGCTTCGGAATTCCGGTCGGGAGTCGTGCGACTCGAACGGCTCGTCCGTTGGCTACGTCCCGCGTCGATCCTCATGGTCGGGCTGACCGGCTGGCGTCAGGGGCTTGACCGCTCGGCCGAGGCAGGATGGCAGAGCGCGGCGCTTGGCGAGACGCCGGTGTACCTGATGCCCAACACCAGCGGACTGAACGCCAGGGAGTCGCTCGACTCCCTGGCTGATCATCTGCGCATGTTGCTCAAGGGGCAGGGCAACTGATCAAACGCCACCGCCGTGGCGAAACCAGTGATGCGACAGGTTCAGGCGGGTGGGTCGACCTTGTCGACCGCGTCGGAAGCCACATCTGCGGCCTTGTCGGCTGCCTGATCGACGGCGTCGGCGCCTTTGCTGCCGACCTTGTCGCCGACCATGTCGCTCACCTTGTCGGCGGCGTCACGGGCCTTGTCGACGGCGCCTTCCATGGCGTCGCCAACGGTGTGACGCAATTCGCCGGCCTTTCCAGCCACGTCACCGAGCGCTGCTTCAGCCTTCTCGGCCAACGGGCCGAGTTTGCTTTCGGCCGTCTTCGATGCGCCGCCCAACATTCCCTTGAGTTTGTCGAGGATTCCCATAGCTGCTCCTTGTTCATAGACGCCACAGGGGGCATCACCAGCCACAGTCTGCCTTCTTTTGGTCTCGGTCGGTGCGATGCGATGAATCGCGTGCCAACCTCTCGGGATGGAACGACCCCTCGGAACGCTCTTCGTCGGCGAACGCATCGCACCGCAATCCGGTGAACGATCGGGGGAGCCCGTCCTGTTGAACAGCGCCGATTTCACCACCCACGGCGTCATCGTCGGCATGACCGGGTCGGGCAAGACCGGCCTCGGCCTCGTGCTGTTGGAAGAGGCCCTACTGAGTGGCATTCCGGTTCTGGCCATCGACCCCAAAGGCGACCTCGGCAACCTTGCACTGACGTTCCCCAATTTCGCCCCATCCGATTTCGAGCCGTGGATCGACGAGGGCACTGCGCGGGTCGAACAAACGACGCTGGGTGAACTGGCGGCGAAGACGGCCGAGAACTGGCGCAGCGGTTTGGCATCCTGGGGCCTCGACGGAACCGACGTCGCCCAGTTGCAGCAGGCGGCCCGACCGGTCATCTATACGCCGGGCTCCAATGCCGGAATTCCCGTCAATGCGCTGGGCCGATTGACCAAGCCGGTGTCCGATGACATCTCGGTTCGCCAGGACGAAGCGGACGCAACCGTTGGCGGGTTACTCGGCTTGGTGGGCGTGGAGAGTGACCCGCTTTCGGGCCGTGAGCACATCCTGCTTTCCAATCTGATCATGCGGGCCTGGGAGGCCGACACCGACCTCGACCTGCCCACGTTGCTCGGCCAAATTCTCGACCCGCCCATCCGCAAACTCGGTGTGCTCGATCTCGAAACGTTCTTCCCCGCCTCCGACCGCCAAACGTTGGTCCTGCGGCTCAACGGGCTCTTGGCCTCCTCGAGCTTCGCGGCCTGGGCCGAAGGCGAACCGCTCGACATCGAATCGATGCTGTGGGATTCGACCGGGACGCCGCGCGCCGCGGTCATTTCGTTGTCGCATCTCGACGAGCCCGAGCGACACTTCGCCATCACCCTCGTCCTCAGCCGGGTCATCAGCTGGATGCGTTCTCAGCCGGGCACCAGCGAGCTGAGGGCCTTGATCTACATCGATGAGGTCATGGGGCTTGCGCCCCCACTGGGCAATCCCGCTCCGAAGAAGCCCATTCTCACGCTGCTCAAGCAGGCCCGGGCCTTCGGCGTCGGTCTGGTGTTGTCCACCCAGAACCCGGTCGATCTGGACTACAAGGCCATCGGCAACGCCGGGACGTGGATGATCGGGCGGCTGCAGACCGAGCAGGACAAGAACCGTCTGGTCGACGGACTCCGAAGCGCGGACGGTGGGGTCGACGTCGCCGAGGTCGAGCGGGTCATCAGTGGGTTGGCCAAGCGACAGTTCGTCCTGCGGACCGCCAAGACATCGGAGCTTCCGCTCTTCGCCAGCCGTTGGGCACTCAGCTACCTCGCCGGGCCCATGACCCGGGAGCGCATCTCACAGCTCATGGCACCGCACCGGGCCTCGATCGCTGCCGCTGCGCCCCCGGCCACTGGCGGGCCCGACGCTGCTCCATCCGAACCTGCGCCGCCCGCGGCATCTGACGAATCCAACATCCCTCCATCGATGCCCGACGATCTGCTCGTGCGACACCTGCACCCCGCCGCTCCGTGGGCGCACCTCGTCGGGGCCAACCCGGAGGGCACCCGACTCGTGCCCATGCTGGCGGCGCGGGTGAACCTGTTGTTCGACGACACCACGGCCGACCTGCGCCACATCGAGGAGTGGGAGGCGGTGCTTCCCCTCACCGGCGACAAGGTCGACGTCGGGGGCGCCATCGCCGTCGACTTCGACGACCGCGACTTCGGGCTCGAGGCCCCGCCGAACGGTCGCTACGTGTCGCCCCAGTTCAGCATCACGAAAGCTGCGCTGAAGGCCGCGCAATCGTCGTTGAAGGACCGGCTCTACGCCGAACGGTCGCTGGATCTTCTCACCAACCCCCACCTCAAGTTGTGGTCCCGGCCCGGCGAGACCCCCGAAGCGTTCGCCATCCGCTGCCAATTCGCCGCCGACGAACAGGAAGACGCCGCGGCCGAGAAGATCCGGGCCAAGCTCGAGACGCAACGGGCGCGCATCGACGACGCGTTGTCCAAAGCCGAAGACCGGGTGAACGAGCTCGAGACCCAGCACGAAGGACGGCGCACGCAGAACCTCGTCGACCTGGGCACCAGCCTGTTGGGCGGGTTGCTCGGCGGCCGGCGACGGGCCAAGAGCATGGCAACAGCCGCGCGCCGAGCGGCCGGAGGCAGGCGCGAAGCGCAGTCGGCCGGAGCCCGACTCGACTCGGCGCAGAACCGGGTCGCAGAGAAGTTCGACGAACTCGAGCAGTTGGAGCACCAGCTCCAGGACGCACTGATCGAGATCGACGACGAGTGGACGGCCAAGGCCCAGGCCATCGAGACGCTCGACGTCGCCTTGGAGAAGACCGACATCTCCATCGCCGACTGGGTCCTGGTCTGGGTCCCCGTCACCACTGATCAGGAGAGTTCGAGCGCCGGCCGCTAGCGTCGGGCCCATGCAGCTCAAGGTGTACACGATTGACGGCCGGGGCGAACCCACACGGCTCCTCTTCCTGATCCATGGCTACAGCGCCAATGAGTTCCACCTGGCCTCCTACGGGCCCCTCGTCGATCCTGCGGCCCGGTTCCTGGTAGCCGCTCCTCGTGGCCCCTTGCACATCCCGAACGATGGCGCCGCTTGGTGGGACCTCGATCTCGACACGTTCGAGTTCGACTACAGCCTGTTACCGGGTTCGTTGACGGCGCTCGACCGCGCCATTGACCAGCTGTGCGCCGAGCGAGGGATGGATCGCTCGCAGGCCGTCGTCGGTGGGTTCTCCCAAGGAGCCGCGCTGGCATTGGCGCTCGGTTTCCGGGCCGGGGCGTCACCCCTCGCCGGGGTGGTCTGCCTGTCAGGATTCGTGCTGGAACCACACCTGATCGACTGGGACGTCGCTGCCAATCAGCAGGTGCCTGTCTTCGTCGGTCACGGCGACAACGATCCGTTCCTCGGCACCGACCGACTGGATCAGACTCTGTCGATGTTCCGTGAGGGCGGCGTCGATGTCGAGTCCCACCAGTACCCGATTGCGCACGACATCTGCCTCGACGAGCTGGTTCACCTCGGCGCTTGGTTGTCATCGAGGTAAGTCGCCATCACCCGATGACTGTTGATGATGCGGCGTTCCTCGCTGGACACGATCGTCTCGGTGAATCCGGGCTGGCGCATGCCCCGCTGCAGGGACGCCATGATGCGAACGTCCTGGTTGAAGACCAGACCGAGTCGCTCGGCGTCGAGCGGGTTGTTGACGTCCTTGGGTCGATGCGCCCGCGGTGCGCCGGCCGGGAGACGATCGAAATGGAGGGTGAACAACTCGGCCTGATCGACCACTCGGCTCGGACGTGCCACCAACACGTTGAACGAGTCGGCGCTGACGAGGACGGTGGTGTTGGGGAACAGGTTGTACTGGCGGAGCCCCAGGATGTCATGGTCGTCGAAGCGATCGAGGTCGACCCCGCTGTTGGCTTGATGGGTCCGAATGGCGTTGGCAAGCAGCTGGAAGGCCGAGCCCTCATGATCGGGCATCGGTACCGTCCGATCGGCCTTCAAACCCAACCGTCTTCCCTGGGTGATGCAGAACGAGTCCCACACCTCGAGGTCGGTGACCCTCGACCCGAGGCGCGGACTTGGCACCCCGTAGAGCTGATAGCTGACCGCATGGCGATCCCACAGGTGTTGGGCCGCATGGACATCGTCGAAGGAGACGATCATCTCCGGGTGCAGTCCCTGCACGTGATAGGTCTCGGAGAAGCCCTCACTGACGATCTTCCAGTTGCAGCTCACCGGGGTCGTGGTGGTCACCGAGCAAGCGAAGTCCTCGATGCCGACCCACCCAACGTCATCCGGGACCCCCTCGAGCCACTCGTGCAACGGTGGAGCGTCAAGATCGAGGTTGACGAACACCAGCGGACCCCACACCTCGACTCGGGCCTCGAGAAGGGGAAGGTCCTCGTTACGCAGCGCCCCGAATCCTCGACGCGACGGCACCTCGCGCAGGCTGCCTGCCAGCGACCACGACCAGTTGTGGAAACCGCACCGGATCTCACCCAGTCCCTGGCCTGCGCCTTGGCACAGGAGATTGCCCCGGTGCCGGCACACATTCTGGAAGGCTCGAAGCTCGCCGTCATCATCTCGAACGATCAACACCGACAGATCTCCGCACCGGTGCTCGAAGAAGTCGCCGGGAGCGCGAACGTGGTCGATCGAACACGCCAGCTGCCACACGCTGGGCCACATGCGCTCGAACTCGAGCGCGGCGATGGCTGGATCGAGGTAGCGATCGATCGAGTAGCGCCGATGGTCGGGCTGCTCGGCGTCCCAGGCCACGCCGGTGGCGAGAGGTGGCGTGGCGGTCACGAGCGAGGCCGGCAAGATCGGACGGCGCCGGGTTCCGCTCCGCCTGTTCGCAGTTGTTCCACGAGGGGATCGTAGTCAGCCGACCGAGCTACCGACGAGATCCTGGACCTGCTCGACAACGTGGTCACCCTGGTCGAGGACAAGCACCCGACCGAGGACCTGCTCGGGCATTCGCTACGACGTCGAGCTTGGAGTCGAGCCTGGCCCCAACGAGGGAAGGCTCGAGATCGTTTCCGGAAGCGGAAGCCAAGCTCCGGTGTCGAGCGCTTGGCGTCATCCCAGCGGCTTCCGCCACAACGAACTGATAGGCAGCGCCCAGATCCGGTCGTCGATCTCAAAGGGGATCGAGCCGCTGTAGAGGACAGCCCCGTAATGGAAGTCCGTACCCAGCTGGTTTCGTAGCCAGAGAAGCCCCTTCGCGTCGGATCGGTCGACAGCGGTCGCTGACTTGACCTCGAGTCCGACGACCCGACCCCGGCGCTCAAGCAGAACATCGACTTCCCGACCATCGCGGCTGCGGAGATGGAAGAGATCGGTCTCCTCGTTCGTAGTTTCGAGGTGCGTCCGGAGTTCGGCGACAACGAACGTCTCGAAGAGCTGGCCGACGAGCCCCGGGCTGTTGCCGAGCGCCTGTGCGTCCACACGCAGCACGTGTGCTGCCATGCCGGGGTCTGCCACATGCACCTTCGGCGAGAGCGTCAGCCGCTTGAGCCGGCTGGTGTGCCATGCCGGAACCCTGAAGATGACCGAGAGATCCTCCAGAAGTTCCAGGTAGTAGTCGGCGGATCGGAAGTCGACACCGGCATCCTCGGCGGTCCCGTTCTTGTTCAGCTCCTGGCCTGTCCGCGCGACTGACGAGGCGAAGACCGCGCGCAATTTGGCCGGGCGGGTTGCACGAGCGGAGATTTGCTCGGCATCACGATCGATGAGCTGCTCGACGTAGGCAGTGAACCATCGCGATCGGTTTCGGCCACTGAGGCGAACTACCGCCGGAAACCGCCCGGCAACGATGCGGTCCAAATAATCGGTTCGGGAGAGGTTCGACTGCGGAAAGCGGGGAGCACCCTCGCGGTAGAACGCATCGATCGGGTTGTACCGGCTTTCGCGTTCCAACTCGGCTTGCGTGAGCCCAAACATCCGAACCCGGATGAGCCGGCCGGTCCCCGGCCAGGTTGCGGCCTGATGGGCGGCTCGAACCGATCCGGTCACCATGAAACGGCCGCTCCGATGGGAGCGATCGGTGTCGACGGCGCGCTTGACCGCTCCGAGAATCTCTGGCGCTTCCTGCCACTCGTCAACCAGAACCGAGCCGGCCGACGACGACAACACTCCGTCCGGATCCTCACCGCGCCGCGTTGCGCATGCCTGGCTCCGAAAGATCGACGATGGTGTCGGCGAACTGGCTCAGGGACGTCGACTTTCCGCACCCTCGTGGACCGACGACCAGAATCGCTGGAAACGCTTGGAGCAGCTCTTCGACCAGATCGTCAACCGCTCGCGGGTAGTGCGTGAACTCGTCGGCCACAGACCTCACGCTAGCCGCTCGTGGCGGTTGGCTGTGCCAAGCCCTGAATAAAATCCATACTTTGCCGGTACTTTTCTACAGGATTTGCCGTGACCAAAATCCAACATCTGCCAGGGTCGATCGGGCCTCCACGTGCCTGCTGGACACGCCGAACGCACGACTACCCTTGCCAGCCAATGACCCCGATCAGTGAGGCCGAGTTCGAGCAGCTGGTAGCCGACGCTCTGGACGAGCTACCCGACGAGATCCTGGACCTGCTCGACAACGTGGTCATCCTGGTCGAGGACAAGCACCCGACCGAGGATCTCCTGGGGCTCTACGAGGGGATCCCTCACACCGAACGCGACGACTACGGCGGCATGGTCCTTCCGGACCGCATCACCCTCTACCGCCTCGCCCTCTGCGAGTCCGTGGAGGACGCCGACGAACTGGCCGACGAAGTGCTCGTCACCGTGATCCACGAAGTGGCGCACCACTTCGGTATCGACGACGAACGCCTCCACGAACTCGGGTGGGGCTGACCCCGACTTCTGACGAGAGCTTGCCTGACGAGCCTTGCTGACTACAGCTTGTCGACGAAGGACTCGGCCAGCGAGCAGCTGAGACCGAATCCGTCGGGTTCGACCTCGAGCTGGCTCACGGCGCCGTTCTCGACGAGCATGGCGAACCGCTTCGAGCGGGTGCCGCCGAGCGCGGCGGCTTCGACGTCGAGGCCGAGGGCCTTGGCGAACTCGGCCTGGGGGTCGGCCAGCATGCGGACCTTGCCCTCGGCACCCTGGGACTCGCCCCATGCGTTCATGACGAAGGCGTCGTTGACCGACACGCACACGACCTGGTCGACACCCTTGGCCTTGATCTTGTCGATGTCGTTGATGTACCCGGGAAGGTGCGTGTTCGAACAGCCGGGCGTGAAGGCGCCGGGCACACCGAAGACCAGCACCTTGCCGCTGCCGAAGGCCTCGGCCGAGTCGACCTTGGTGCCGGGGTTGCCTTCGTGAAGGGTTGCAGAGGGGATGGCGTCGCCGATTTGAATGCTCATTGGTGGTTGATCTCCTGGCCGTTTGCGGATTCCCGCAACCTATCCCAATCGAGCCCGCAAGCGCCCCACCCCACCCCCTCCGTTCTGCAAGCCCGCGACCCCCGCCTCGGGGTGCTCCCTCTTGCAGAACAGGGCACCGGTGTCACTGGCTTGCAGTTCGCCGATCCTGAGGCCCGCTCGTGTGCCTGCGTGGGTCAGCGGGGGGCGAGTTGGCGCATGGCTTCCAGGGGTTCCACGCCGGCGAAGCCCATGACCGACAAGGCGGGGGTGGTGACGCCGGCCTCGACATAGCGGCCGATGTGCTCCCGACAGGCTTCGGGCGATCCGTGGATGATCAGTTCGTCGACAACCGAATCGGGGATGGCGACGAGTGCGGCCTTGCGGTCGCCGGCAGCCCAGGCGTCCCACATCGGCTGCAGCTGCTCCCGACCCAACCACCGGTGGAACGCCGCGTAGACCGGCACGTTCAAGTAGGCCGCAATGGCGAACCGAGCCTGCTCACGAACCTTGTCGGTGTCGGTGCTCGGGCACACGAAGATTCGGGCCACGATTTCCTTGCCCTCACCTTGGGCGTGGACGATCGACGCCACCTGGGCGACATCGGATGCGGCAAGCCAGTTGATGATGGCGCCGTCGCCCTCCCGGCCGGCGAGACGCAGCATCCCCTCGCGCAGGCCGGCGATGAGGATGGGTGGGGTCTGCTCGGGTCGGATGCCCAGCCGGAACCCGTTGATCGAGAACGAGTCGTAGTCCTTGGTCACCTTCTCACCGGTGAAGGCGTCCCGCAGGAACCGGACCATGTCCCGCGTCTGCTTGTAGGGCTCGTTGAACGGGATGCCGTTCCACCGTTCGACGATGACATTGGACGACGAGCCGATGCCCATGACGAACTGTCCCGGCGCGGCGTCGGCCAACGCAGCTGCGCTCTGGGCCATGAGAGCCGGGCCCCGGGTGAAGGCAGGAATGATGGCCACCCCGAGGCGCAGTTCGGGCGCCCATGCTGCGGCCAGGGCGAGCGGGGTGAACCCGTCGGACCCGTCGGCCTCGGACGACCACACGTCGGTGTAGCCGAGGTCGACCAGCTCACGCAGCGCGTCACGATGCTGGTGGAGGTGGAGGCCTGCGAAGGGAACGGACATGCCGTATCGGGAAATGCTGGAGGTCACCATGGTCCTTGCGGTCGTCGTTCCTACTCGATGCAAAAGGCTGGGCTGAGGCGGTCAGCCGTTCAGCTCGGCTGGTGCCAGGCGGTATGGGGCGACGCCGCAAGCAGTTCGGCTTGGGGTGAACGACCGCCCCAGAAGCCCAGGGTCAGCGAAGGCCCCGACGCCAACACGCTCATCACGCCGGTCATACCGCCGAGCGAACGGAGGCCGTCGAGCGGTTGGCCCAGCTCGACCTCGAGCGCGTTGCGCACGGTTGCGCGGGTGGCGTTGTCGATTGCCTGGTCGGGGGTTCGAGTCGTCAGCAAGGAGAACGCGGCCCGACGGGCTTCGGGGATGCGGCGGGCACGACGCCAGCTCCGTAGTGGAGCGAAACCGGGGCGAGCAGCGAACTCGGCGCCACCCATGGAACGGCCGATGATCTCGCCCATGCGTTCGGCGGGGACCGCCGCGGCGAACACGGCGAGATGCTGCTCTTCCATCGACAGCGCCAGCCCGACACGGAGCCGCTTGACCTCGAAGGCGGCCCAGCACGACGCATCGATCACGTGATCGCAGCGGATGAAGGCACGCTCGAATCCGATGGGGCCAACCTGCCACCCGCGCAGCACGCCGGTGCCGGACCACAGGTCGAGCGGGGACTCCGGCCCGTGGGCCGGCCGCACCGAATCCCACAGGCGCTGCGCGTCGAGGAGGTTGTTCCGAGCGATCTCCTTGCGGTGTTCGAGCTCTGCGATGTCGTTCAGGTCGAGCACCACGGACTGGGACGCACGGCCGATGATCGGCGCTGCGGGCCGGTCGTTGCCGAACAGCGACCCGCCGAGCGCTCCTGGCGACCCGCCGGACGATCCACCGACCGTGACGCGATCGAGCGGGCGGCCCACGGCGCTTCCGAGGCCGGCCATCGCCGTCTCGTAGGCTTCGACGGCCTGACTGAACTCACCTCTTGCCCGGACCACAGCGGCTGCAGCCCGCTGGCTTGGAGCTTCCGCTCGCAGGCTCGTGATGGCCCGGCGTTGGCGACGCGCCGCCGACGACTCGTAGGACGCAAACACGACCACGGCGAGAAGATAGAGACCAACGACGGAACCGAGGACGAGGACGAGGATGCTTGAGGCGGCCATGGGGACAGACGCTAGCCCTGCGCCCCCGTCGAGCGAAATTCTTGGCGACGCTCTGTGAAGAAAATCTGCCAAACAGACCAAATTGGCCACCATGCGTGAGGATCTGACCGCTGGACGAAGCGCTGGCGAGAGTGTCACAGGGCATCGTCATAGTGTTCTCATGACCTCAGGCACGAAGACCACCACCCGCTCCAACCCTGCTCAGCTTCACCTGCTCGCTACCGACGGTTCGTGGATGTTGGACGAGCGAACCAAGCGCATCGGCCGCGAAGGCCTGGCCAGGGCACGGGCGGTACTGGCCGCTCACCCCGCCCCGTTCGAGACCCACACCAACGTGGCGGCCTGAGCGTTTCGCCGCTCGGCCAACAGCGCGTAGGCTCTTCGTCATGTCAGAGGTCGTCATCGTCGAAGCTGTCCGCTCGCCCATCGGTCGCCGTAATGGGGGCCTGTCCTCGGTCCACCCGGCCGATCTTCTCGCCGAAATCCAGAGTGAAGTCATCAAACGAGCCGCTATCGACCCGGCCCTCATCGGTCAAGTCGTCAACGGCTGCGTCAGCCAGGTGGGCGAGCAGTCGTTCAACATCGGCCGCACGGCGTGGCTCAGCGCCGGGCTGCCCATGTCGGTACCGGTCACCACCGTCGACACCCAGTGCGGTTCGTCCCAGCAAGCCACCAACCTGGCCGCCGCGCTCATCGGCTCCGGCGTCGTCGATGTCGCACTCGCGTCCGGGGTCGAGATCATGAGCCGCATCCCCATCGGCATCAACTCCTCCAAGAAGTTGGGACTTGGTGTCCCCATCCCCAAGTCCTATTTCGAAGAGTACGAGTTCACCTCGCAATTCGAAGCAGCGGAACGCCTCGCCGACCAGTGGGGCGTTTCCCGCGCCGACGCCGACGCCTTCGGCCTGTTGTCCCAACAGCGAGCGGCCCAAGCTTGGGCCGAGCAGCGCTTCGCCACGCAAGTCCATGCCATCGATGCCCCCGACCTCGACGACGACGGCAAGCCAACCGGCACCACCCATCGAGTCGACACCGACGAAGGCCTTCGAGAGACCACCCTCGAGACGCTGGCCAAGCTCAAGCCGGTCGCCCGCGAGGACGGAGTCCACACCGCCGGCAACTCGTCACAGATCAGCGACGGCGCGGCCGCCGTGCTCATGATGACCGCCGACAAGGCCAAGGAACTCGGACTTACGCCCAAGGCCCGCATCATCGACACGTGCCTGGTCGGCGTCGACCCCGTACTCATGCTCACCGGCCCCATCGACGCCACCCGCCTGCTCCTCCAACGGACCGGTCGCACCTTGGCCGACATCGACCTCGTCGAGATCAACGAGGCCTTCGCCTCGGTGGTCCTCGCCTGGCAACGAGAACTCGGCGTCGACATGGACATCGTCAATCCGAACGGCGGCGCCATTGCCCTCGGTCACCCCCTCGGAGCCACCGGCGCCTTCCTCATGACCAAGGCGGTGCACGAGCTCGAACGAACCGGCAAAACCACTGCCCTCATCACCATGTGCTGTGGCGGCGGACTCGGAACCGGCACGCTCATCGAACGGATCTGAGGCCACCCTGCGTCGGGTCACCGCTCGGAGTCGAGCATTTCGTCTTCTTCCGGTGGCCTTCTGGGGACCTCTTGCCGGCTGCAGCGCATTTTTCGGCGCCGACTCCGATCCATCGCAGGCAACGGCGTCCGAGGCGTCGTCCACCGTCGATGGGCTGTCGTCGGTCGAGTACGTGGTCGACGGCGACACGCTCGACGTTGTCATCGGCGGGCAGACCGAACGGGTCCGCCTGATCGGCGTCGATGCTCCCGAGTCGGTGTCACGAGAAACACCCGACCAGTGCTTCGGCGCCGAAGCTTCCAGCGCCTTGCGCACCCTGCTCCCCGAAGGCACCGAGGTCCGGTTGTCCAAGGACGCCGAAGCCCGAGATCGCTACGGCCGACTGCTCGCGTACGTCCACCGGGCCGACGATGACCTGTTCGTGAACCAGTGGCTGCTCGACGGCGGGTTCGCCGACGCGGTCTTCTTCGAACCCAACACGACCTACCGATCCCCGTTCACCGAGGCCCGAGACGCGGCGAAACGCGCCGGCGTTGGACTGTGGGCCGCGTGCACGGGCCCGGACCAACCCCTCGGCTCCATCGGCGGTCCCAACGACGCCGGCGGGTCATCGCCCGAGGCAACCCGCTAGCGTTGCCGTCGTGACCGCCCTCCTGGAGCGCCTCGGCCTCCCGCCCGACGCCAAAGCCGTCGTCCTCGCGTGTGACGGTCTTGGGTCGTCCAACGCGGCGAACCTCGCCGTCTATCAGGCCCTCCGCGACGGAATCGCCACGACCGCCTGCATCCAGGTACCCAGCCCCTGGGCCCGGGGCGCTGCGGCCGATTACCAAGGCGAGGACGTCGGCGTCGCCCTCACGCTCAACAGCGAGTTCGACACCTACCGCTGGGGGCCCATCACCCACGGCTCCTCCCTCCTCGACGGCGACGGCGGCTTCCCACGTACCATCACCGACGTCTGGGACCACGCCGACATCGAAGAAGCCAGACGAGAGTGCCGGGCGCAACTCGAGCGGGCCATCCTCTGGGGCTTCGACGTGTCCCACCTCGACGCCCACCTCGGAGCGGTGTACGGCCGGCCCGAGTTCTTCGACATCTACCTCGATCTCGCCGTCGAGTACCGCCTGCCAGCGTCGCTCCCCGACCCCTCCATCGACCTCGGCTTCCCGGCACGCGAGCTGGCCGCCGAAGAAGGCATCCTCGTGCCCGACCGGGTCATCAGCGTGCCACTGCCGGCCGAGGCCAGGACCATCGTCACCGCCGCCGTCCGAGACCTCACCGTCGGCGTCACCGAGCTGCACGTCCGCCCCGCGCTCGACACCCCGGAACTTCGGGCCATCACCCCGTCGTGGTCAGCCCGCGTCGGCGACGCCCACCTCGTCACCCACGACAACAGCTTCAAGAAGGCCCTGGCCAAAGCCGGTGCCACCCTCATTTCCTACCGCGACATCCGAGCCGCCCAGCGTTCCTGAACGACAGCGCTCCTGAACGACAGCGCTCCCACCAACGAAAGCGCTCCCAGGCCTCAGGCCAGCGCCGCTCGCACGGCCGGGTCGTCGAGCACTTCCAGCGCCGCGAGCAGCGCACCGGTGCTGCCTACGGGCTTCACGTCACCCTGCATGTAGGCCACACTGAGCGACAGCTCACCGTTCGCCCACGCCTCGAACTGCTTCTTGGTCAGCGACAGCACCGCATGTGGTGCTGTTTCGGTCGCCCCCAACACCTGGCCCTCCTCGAACACGAGGGTGACCGGTTTGGAGCCGATGCCGAAGGCGACCAGGCCGGTCAGACCCGAGGGCCGCCGACGGTCGGCGGTAGCGGTGACCAGGCGGGCCACCAAGTCCGGCGCGTCGCCGCCGTCAACCATGGGTCTGTTCCTCGATACCGGCAAAGAGGTCATGCTCGGGGACGTCGGTGATCACATGGCTGCGTGCGAGGACGAAGTCTTCGGTCGGGTACGCGGCTGCAGCCACGTCGTCGGGCAATCCGAACCAGAACTTGGCGGTCGGGTCGACCTGCGTGGTGTGGGCCAGCAGCGCGTCGCGCCGAACGCCGTAGTGTTCGCGCACGTCGATCCGGGTGGTGATGCGGTGGTCGAGCGACCGCCGATCGAACCAGTTGGCGTCGTACGGCGACTCGAGCCCTCGATCGAGAAACGCGTCGTGATGGGCGATCATGCGAGCCCTGGTCCACAACGAGTAGTAGAGCTTCAACGGCTGCCAAGGACCCTCGTCGGTGTCGGGATACCAGGCCGGGTTGGCCGCCCGTTCGAAGGCGAGCAGGCTGACGTCATGAACCTTCAGATGGTCGGGGTGCTTGTAGCCCTGCTGATCATCCGCATAGGTGACCAACACGTGGGGCCGGTGCCGGCGAATGATGTCGACCAACCGTCCGGTGGCTTCGTCGAGATCGGCATTGGCGAAGCAGTCGCCCCGCTTGTTGGCCTCGGTGCCAGGCATGCCGGAATCGCGGTAGCCGAGGAGGTACAGGTCTTGGTAGCCGATGATCTTGACCGACCGCTGCAACTCTTCGGCCCGAACCGCCGCCAGGTTCTCCTTGACCTCGGGCCGATCCATGGCGGGATTGAGGATGTCGCCTTCCTCGCCGCCGGTCGCGCAGACCAACACCGCTTCGTGGCCGTCGGCCACGTACTTGGCGACCGTAGGTGCGCCCTTGGACGCTTCGTCGTCAGGGTGGGCGTGAACGCTGAGCAGACGGGCCATCAGAAAGAAAGCTACCGACAGATTGAAGGGAGAACTCAGGAACCAGACCCGACAGGCCGACGTTGGTAGTGTCTGTTCGCTGCCGGCCGCCGGCTTTGATGAGGGGATACGACATGAATGATCCATCCACCTGGGCCTTCGCCTGGCTGGTCGTCGCGGCCGTCTTCGGCGTGGGTGAGATGCTCACGGCAGGGTCGTTGTTCATGCTGCCCTTCGCCCTGGGTGGCGTCATCGCCTCCATCGCCAGCTTCGCGGGCATGCCGGTGCCCGGTACCTGGGTGCTGTTCATCGTCGTGTCGGTCGTGGCCTTCGTCGCCCTCAAGCCCCTGGCTCGCCGACTCGACCTCGACCTCCCCAACCCCATCGGCACCGGCGCCAACCGGCTCGTCGGCAGCAACGGTGTCGTTGCCGAATCCATTCCACCCCGAGCCACCGGCCTGGGGATGGTCAGGATCGGCGGCGAAGAGTGGCGGGCCGAGACTCGCGGCGACCACACCATCTCCGCGGGGGCGCCGGTGCGCATCGTGGCCATCGAAGGCACTCGCGCCATCGTCGAGTTGGCCACCAATCCCCTGACGCACACAAGACCTGACGCACCAACCCAGAGAGGGAACCACTCATGATCCTCCTACCCGCCCTCGGCGTGATCATCGTCGTGATCATCGTCTACATGGCAATGGGTGTGCGCATCGTCCACCCCTATCAGCGGGGCGTCATCGAACGACTCGGCAAGTACAAGGAGACCGCCGACCCCGGTCTGCGCATGATCCTGCCGTTCATCGAGCGCATCCGCGTCGTCGACATGCGTGAGCAGGTCATCGACGTGCCACCGCAGGAAGTCATCACGCAGGACAACGTTGCGGTGTCGGTCGACGCCGTCGTCTACTTCGAGGCCACCGACCCCCAGCGGCTGCTGTACAACGTGTCGAACTTCATCATGGCCGTCACCAAACTGGCGCAGACCAACCTGCGTAACGTGATCGGTGAGATGAGTCTCGACCAGGCCTTCACCTCCCGTGAGCGGGTGAACGGGGCCCTCCGCCAGATCCTCGACGACGCCACCGACAAGTGGGGTGTCCGCGTGGTCCGCGTCGAGATCCAGCGCATCGACCCGCCGGCCGACGTCATGCACGCCATGCACGAACAGATGAAGGCCGAACGCACCCGTCGAGCGGTGGTCACCGAGGCCGAAGGCCAGCGTTCGGCTGCCATCACCAAGGCCGAAGGCGAGAAGCAGGCGGCCATTCTCAGCGCCGAGGGCCAGAAGGAGCGGGACATCCTGAACGCCGAGGGCGAAGCGCAGGCGGTTCGCACCCGGGCCGAGGCCGAGCAGTACCGCACCGAAGTGGTGGCTCAGGGTGAGGCCACGGCCATCCAGATGGTCTATGGCGCCATCATCGATTCGGGTACCGATGAGCGGGTCATCGCCATCAAGTACCTCGAGGCGTTGCAGGGCATCGCCAATGGTCGGGCCACGAAGATCTTCGTGCCGGCGGACATGTCCGCAGCTCTCGGCTCCATCGGCAGCATCGCCGAGTTGTTCCGAGGCGACCGCGGTCCGACCGACGACGGTGGCGACGACTCGCTCGACGACCCCGCCGGCAGCGCGGCCGAGGCCCGTCGGTCCGCAGTCCCCGCCCGTTCAGTGCCCGCCGTAGACCCGACGCCGGCTCGGCCCAGCGCCATGTCCTTGGGTTCGCGGGCAACGCCGGCCCCGCCGGTTCGCAACATGCCGTCACCCCCGGCCGTTCCTCGGATGCCGGCCCCTCAGGGGCCAGCGCCTCAGACGCCTCCACCTCCCGGCTTCCCCAAGGCGCCTGCCCCCGGTGAGATGTCGGCGGCCGACTCGATGTCGATGCGGTCCGGTAGCGGCGACGCTCTGTCGGACCTGTTCCGAGAACTCGGCAGCTGACGCGAATCAGAGATCGGCGAGCGGCGCCCACGTCGAGTGGGTACCGCTCGCAATTCGCTCGGGCAGCCGGATACGGGCCACTGGCCCCTCGTCCAACCGGGCGGCGTCGAACACCAGACACTCCGACAGGTCACGGTTGACGTCGGAGGCGAAGGTCACGAGATAGCCATCGTCCTCGGCGGTTGCGTTGTCCCGCGGCGCCATCACCGTCTCACTCACGAAGACGCCTTCGCCGAAGCGCACCTCTTGTTCACTGCCGGTGTCGAGGTCGTGCTTGAGTAGTCCGTTGAAGGCGAAGAGGCCCGGCACACCGAGCGCGTTGTAGGAGTACCGGTGGCGCCGTCCGCCGTAGCGGCCGTTGATCATCGGGAACTCCGAGCGTCGGTCGCTCATCGATTCCTCGCTGCAGGCGCCGGTGACCAGGTTGAATCGCCAGCGATGCGCCCGGGCGTCGACGGTGTTCAGATCGAGCGATTCGAACCCCTTCCACTCCGGCGGCAAGGTTCGGGGCACACCTCGTGCCGTCGGGTTGTGTTGGAAGAAGCCGTCGAGCACGATCTCGTCGCCGTCCTCGTAGGCGTTGGTCCAATGCAGGACGAACGTGGGATCGGCTTCGAACCAGCGAATGTCGGCCGTCGAGCCGTGGCGGGGAATGACCGCAAACCGACTGGGGCGGTCTCGGTCGAACACGTTGGAGTAGAACCCTTGCTCGAGGCCGGCGGGGTCCCAGTAGAGCGGCAGGTCGTTGAGGATCGAGTAGTTCTCGGTGAAGGCCATGTCGTGCGGCAGACGCGGGCCGGGCAGCGGGATGTCGACGTAGTCGGTGAGCTCGCCGTCGCGGCTGACGACGCCGTAATGCATGTACGGAGCCGCCGTCCCGTAGTTGAAGAACAGCATCTCGCCGGTGTGTTCGTCGATCTTGGTGTGGGCCGACACCCCTTCGGGCGGAAAGAACGAGCCGTTGCCGTGACGCCATTGGGTCTTGCCCATCGGGGCCAGGGTGCGGGGGTCCATACGGTAGAGCTCGCCGCACTGGTAGAAGCTGGCGAGCGCAACGCCGCCATGCACGACCACATCGGTCGATGCGTTGTCCTTCATCCTGGTCCGGGCGCCCCAGCCGTGATCGGCCAGCGCCGTCTCGGGCCGTTCGGTGATGCCCGCCCAAAGGCTCTGTTTGGCTTCCTGCTCGGCGAGGAACCCGTCGGTCCGAACGAACCGATTGGCGTAGCGAGCCTCGCCGTTCTCGAAGGAGATGGCGTGCATCATCGAGTCGCCGTCGAACGGGTGATAGCGACGGATCGGTTCGAACAGTGGGTTCTCGGTGTTTCGGAGGTAGACGCCGTTGAGATCGGCGGGCACTTCGCCCTCGACCTCGAGGTTCCAAGCGTCGTACTCCGTTCGTTGCGGGCGCCACGCCCCACTCCGGTACGGATGGTCGTCATCGACGGGAAGGCCCGACTCGAAGACTTGCTTGACCTCGATCTTCATGCTGCTTCCTTCGTTGGATGGTGTGATGTGCCGAGTTCTGTCAGGCCTCGAGCAGGGACTCGAGTTCGATGCCGCCGTCGTCGTCTTCGACCAGACGCCAGCCGAACATTTCGGCGAGCGCGGCCCGACCCTCCTCAGGTCCGCTGGCCAGGATCGAATCGCCCTCGCGAATTTCCACGTGGCGACGAGGCCGATACCAATAGCGACCCTCCCGTTCGATGGCCAACACGGTGTAGCCCGGTTCGATGGGCAACTCGATCTCGCCCAAGGTCTGGCCGTGCACCGATGCTCCCGGCCCCACCGGCATCCGCACCACCACCTCGTCAGTGTCACCCAAGGCCACGGCGAGCACCGGGTGAAGCTCGGTGCTGCGCTCGACCATCCACACCATCGACTGGGCTTGATCACCAATGTCCTCAGCCGCGGCGGCCAGGTGCAGCAGCCCGCGCAGCGGCGCAGGATCGACCCCATCGGTCGCTGATCGGAGCACCCACAGCTCGAGCCGGTGATTCATCTCGTCCAGGCGATCCTCGAGGTGACGGACCTCGGCCGCCAGGCTTCGGTCGCGGTAGACCAGCGCCGAGTAGGCCAATCCGACGGCCACCTCGGACAGGTTCTTCATCTCGATGAGTGTGTCGATGGCCCGATCGAGGTCGGTGAGCGCCACCGCTTCAGGCGGCTCGGGAGCGACGTACGCCGGGGCACCTGCCAACTCACGCAACCGCGCGATGCCGGCCGGCGAGCCCCGCAGGAACAACACGTCGCTGGGGTGCAGGATCTCGTCGCCGCCAGGATCGACGATCCAGTTCCGGCCACGACGGATGGCCATGATCCGCATACCGGTGACGACCGGTAGTTCGAAGCTGGACACCGGCCGGTTGGCGAAGTGAGACCCGCTCGCGACCTCGACCCGGTGCGAGATCTCCTCGGCCGAACTGAGGTCGACCACCAACTCGTGGGGAATGCCCAGCCGATGCGTGACGATGCGGGCGATGTCGACCGCGTCGTTTGCGATTCGTTCGAGGGCCGACACGACCTGAAGGACCGCCGCCATGGCCTCGGCTTCTCGGGGATGACGGACCGCAATGATGCAGAGCGTGCGCATCTTGTGGACCAGAGCGCTGATGTCGACCTCGAGCCCGTCGACCTCGTCGGCCATGTCCGGGTCGTTGAAGTACACGGCGGCGTAGGCAAGGTCGACCATCAGCTCGCTGGTGTCCTTGGCTTCGGCCAGCATCTCTCGCAGCGTTCGCGATTCCATCCGGTCAGCGTTCCATCGGGTTTCTGTTGCCCATCTCTTCTGGTTGTCCAACGATCATGCCACTCCCCAAACCAGTAGCGCACCTACGAACACCGATGCGCCGACGACGTCGAGACTGGCGGTGACGATGGGGATGCCGTGATTGTCGGGGTCGAGCCCGAACCGAACCACCGCCAGGGTGGCGTAGTAGGAGACGGCGGCGACGAAGGCCGTGACCATCATTCCGCCTGTGACGGCCACCGCGATCAGGGTGAGCAGGCCGGGCGAAGTCTGATTGGTCGGCCCGGCAACGAGTCCGGCGAGCACGGCCAGGAAGATGTAGATGGGCAGCGCCAGGACGAAGGTGATGGCGATATCGGTGCGCGCTTCGCCCTGGGGAATCGCCGTCGGTTCGACGAAGCCCAGGTGCACCTTGGTGGCCAGTCGACTGGACAGGATGCCTCCCAAGGCGCCGCCCGTGCTGAGGAACCCTGGCAGGATGACCAACAGCACAGTGAACGCCAGGAACCGATCGATCGACGCCTCCAGCGTGAGACCGGCGATGAGGCTCAGGACGCCGGCGCTCAACAGGATGGGCAGCGACTCCTTCAGAATCCGGCGGCAGGCCTTCATGGTCGAGCGGATGATCAGGACGCACACGATGATGGCCAGCACAGCCATCATGGCCGCAAGGGTCCTGGTCAACCAGCCCCGCCGGATGAGGGTGGTGGCCAACACGAGTGCGGGAAGGGTGACGAAGTCTCCCGATGCCGAGACGAGCGGCGCAGTCACGTTGTCCAGGTCCCACCCGAAGCGGGCCGAACCGACGGCCAACCCCAGCGTGATCATCAGCACCACCAAGGAGGCGATGGTGCCCCCGAACACCGACACGACGATGAAGTCGGCCATCCCGATCGGGTCGACGCCCCCGACGCGCACGACCCAGGCGAACGCCTCGGCGATCACCCCCAGGCACACCGCTGCGGCGAGCGAAAGCGCCATGGTGGCCGACACGTTCTGCCCGAGCGTGGAGTCGAGCCGCCAGGTCCAGGAGAACGTGCCGGTTCGGATGGCGGTGGACAGTCGACCGCCGAGCGGACCGAACAGATTGCCTCGAAGCCCGATGGCCGCAGGGATGAACAACAGCAGACCGGGGAACTGCCGCAGCGTGCTCTCGAAACCGGCGATGGTGAACCCGGTGATGAGGCTGGTGCTGGCCGAGAGCATGAGGGCCACCAAGCTTTGGCTGGCGTCGGCACGTGCCGGGCCGAGCAAACCGCCCAACGGCCGCCACGTGAGGCGAGGCACCGACAGCGGCACGCGAGCACGAACCAGGGACGCGACCCGGGGACGCTCGCGGGAGCGACCCGAAGGCGATCGCCCCTCAGCTGCCATCGGGCTCCCGGGGTGTCATCGCGCCGAGCGTAGCCATGAGTACTCTCGGAGGCTGTGCGCTGCGCCAAACCATCATCGCTCCTCCATCGTTCGGTCGTGGGCGCCCTGGTATTCGGCGCTCTGGCCGGTTGTGCAAGCGACGGCCGGGACCTCGCGGAGGCCCAGCCCTGGCAAACCACAACGACTCGTCCGGCGCCGCCGACCTCGGCACCGCCTCAGCTCGAGGGCCTCGACGGGCTCACCCTGTCCAGCCCCGATTTCGAACCGGGCGACCCGGCTCCCGTCGACCTGACCTGTGCGGGCGCCAACCGGGCGCCGGAGCTGGAATGGTCGAACGTACCCGATGACGCCGCCGAGTTGGCCATCACCCTCAGCGACCAGACCGACCCGGCAAAGCCGCTCCTCCTCTGGCTGGTCGCGGGCATCGATCCGTCCACCACCAGCCTCGACGGCGCCAACCTCCCCGACGCCCTGTCGACAGCGCTCAACGACTACGGCCAGAGCGGATGGGGCAACCCGTGCATCGAGACCCTGAAGGAAGGCGTCCTCGATCTCCAGTTCAAGCTCCACGTTCTCACCGAACCGAGCGGCATTCTCGACAGCGATCCCGGCAATGAGGCCTGGGCTACCGTCTCCGCCGCTGCCGTCGACTCCGCCACCATCCTCATGAAGATCGACGCCGCCCCCTAACGCTCTCCGACCCGATCAGAGGCGGTTCGCCATCTTGGTGCCGTCTCCGTAATAGCGCTTGGCCCAGATGCCGGTGCCGGCCTCACCCTCGACGGGCATGCGCCAGGTCGCCACGTCGGCCGAGCCGAGGGGCACCGCAATCAATGCTCGAGGCTGGTCGATGGTGTCCTGGATGTAGCGCTCGGCGGCGTCGGCCGGGATGTAGCGCTGGGCGATCCGCCGGTAGGTGTCCCGCCAGGCGTCGTCGTTGCCGACATCGAACAACACCTCGGCGCGGCCCTGCGCGCTGACCTTGCGATACGGGAGCGCGTCCTCGTCGACGGCCACCGCGATTCGAGGATCGCGTTTCAGATTGGCGAGGAAGACCGAGCGTTCTCGTGGGGTGAACACGATGGCGCCGTCCTGATGGACGAACCACACCGGCGAGATTCGGGGCATGCCTGACTCGTCGATGGTGGCGAGACGCAGCAGATGGCCCGGCTCGTCGAGGAAGTCGGTCAGTTCGCGATCGGTCAGACGTGGCATTGGTCGATTCTGACACGTCGCCACTACCGTCGCCTCCGTGACCGACCAGGCCGACTTCGACCCCGAACAGGTGCCCATCCGACCGGCGGCCACCGTCATGCTGCTGGATGACCGCCCCGACCTCCATGTCCTGATGTTGCGACGAACCAGCCGTTTGGTCTTCGCCGCCGACAATTGGGTCTTCCCCGGTGGCCGGGTCGATCCCGACGACCACGCCCAGGACCTCGACCGGATGTTCTCCGGGTTGACCGACACCGAGGCGTCCCGAATCCTCGAGGTGCCCCATGGTGGCCTCGCCTGGTGGCTCGCCGCGTGTCGGGAAACCTTCGAGGAGGCCGGTCTTCTCTTGGCTGCCGGCCATCACGATGTCGATGTGCCGGGCATGCGCGAACAGGTCGAGGCCGACGAGTCGATCTTCGCCGATCTGCTGTTGCAGCGGGACATCGTGCTCGACGCCACCAAGGTCGAGGAAGTCGCCCGGTTCGTCACTCCTCTCGGTTCGCCCCGCCGGTTCGACGCCCGCTTCTTCGTTGCCCTGGCACCCGACGACCAGGAACCGCAGCATGACGACGGTGAGATCGTCGACTGGGAATGGATCCGTCCCCAAGACGCCCTCGACCGGTTCGAAGCGGGCGAATTCACGATGATGTCCCCCACGGTCCGCATGGTCTCGTGTCTCTCGCGGTATCCCGACGCCGAGGCCGTCATGGCCATCGCCCGGCGCCGACTCGACTACCAACGAGTACGGGTGAACGACCCGAACGGCAAGTATCGAGTGCTTCTGCCGGGCGAACCGGGGTACGAAACCGGAGACCTCGAGATCGAGACCGGCTGGGTCAGGCTCTGGGAGCCGCGCTAAACGCCGTTATCCTTGTCAGGTACCGGTGCGACCCCCGCCATCCGGTCCCATCGTTTTCGAGGTTTCTCATGGCAACAGACGCGCGCAACACCGACGATTCGCGTGCACCAGGCACTCTCCAGTCGAACACCACCCAGTCGAACACCACCCAGTCTGAACACCACCAAGTCGGGCAACATCGATTTCAGCAGTGCCGATTCACGACGCAATGACCTGCGCAACGTTGCCATTGTTGCCCACGTCGACCACGGAAAGACAACTCTGGTCGACGCAATGCTCCGCCAGACCGGAGCGTTCCGTTCCAACGAGACGGTCACCGACCGGGTCATGGACTCCGGTGACCTCGAGCGGGAGAAGGGCATCACCATCCTGGCCAAGAACACCTCGGTGGTCTGGTCGGGCATCACCATCAACGTGGTCGACACCCCCGGCCACGCCGACTTCGGCGGCGAGGTCGAGCGGGCGCTCACCATGGTCGACGGCGTGGTCCTGCTGGTCGATGCGGCCGAAGGTCCGCTCCCCCAGACCCGCTTCGTGTTGCGCAAGGCGCTGGCCCGAGACCTGCCGGTCATCCTCGTCATCAACAAGGTCGACCGGCCCGACGCTCGTATCAAAGAGGTCGTCGACGAGGTCTACGAACTGTTCCTGGACATCGACGCCACCGAAGATCAGATCGATTTCCCGATCGTCTACTGCGCTGCTCGAGAGGGCTGGGCCTCGCTCGACGCCGATGTCCCCGGCACCGATCTCGAACCGCTGTTCAAGGTACTCGTCGAACAGATCCCGCCGCCCGCCTACACCGAGGGGCACCCCACCCAGGCGTGGGTCACCAACCTCGACTCCTCGCCTTACCTGGGCCGCCTGGCCTTGTGCCGCGTGGTCAACGGCACCCTCACCAAGGGTCAGCAAGTCGGGCTCAGCCGGGTCGACGGTTCGATCCAGCGGGTCAAGCTCACCGAGCTCTACCTCACCCACCACCTCGAGCGGGTTCCTGCCGAGAAGGCCATGCCCGGTGATCTCGTCGCCGTGGCCGGCATCGCGGACATCATGATCGGCGAGACCCTGGTCGATCTCGAAGATCCCCGCCCGCTTCCCGTCATCGAGGTCGATGAGCCGGCCCTGTCCATGACCATCGGCGTCAACACCTCGCCGCTCGCCGGGTCCGAGGGCGACAAGCTCACCGCCCGCATGGTCAAGGGCCGTCTCGACGCCGAACTCGTCGGCAACGTCAGCCTCCGTGTCAGCCCCACCGACCGCCCCGACACCTGGGAAGTACAAGCCCGAGGCGAGCTCCAGCTGGCCGTGCTGGTCGAGCAGATGCGGCGCGAAGGCTTCGAGCTCACCGTCGGCAAGCCCCAGGTCGTCACCCGAGAGATCGACGGCACCTTGCACGAGCCGGTGGAGCGGGTCACCATCGACGCCCCCGAGGACTATCTCGGTGCCATCACCCAGTTGCTCGCCACCCGCAAGGGTCGCATGGAGAACATGGTCAACCATGGCACCGGCTGGGTCCGACTCGATTACCTCGTTCCTGCCCGTGGCCTCATCGGGTTCCGCACCGAGTTCATGACCGAGACCCGCGGCACCGGTGTGCTCAACCACACCTTCGAGGGCTTCGAGCCGTGGGTCGGCGAGCTGCGCACCCGGGCCACCGGTTCCCTCGTCGCCGACCGCAAGGGCCCCACCACCGCCTACGCGCTCATCAGCCTCCAGGAACGGGCCCAGATGCTGGTCTCCCCGACCACCGTCGTCTACTGCGGCATGATCGTCGGTGAGAACAGCCGCTCCGAGGACATGGACGTCAACGTCTGCCGGGAGAAGCAGCTGACCAACCACCGCGCCGCATCGTCAGATGCGACGGTGAAGCTCACCCCGCCACGGGTCCTGTCGCTCGAGCAAGCGCTCGAGTTCATCGCCGACGACGAGTGCGTCGAGGCGACCCCGGTCAACGTCCGCCTGCGCAAGGTCGACCTCGACCCCATCGCCCGCGCCCGCCGCCTCAAGTCCCTCAAAGCCGCCCGCGTCTGACCCCTCCAACCCGCATCGGGAGTGCGTGGGTACCGTTTTCGGCACCGTCACACTCCGGATAGGCGTCTTCGGTCGGCCCTCACCGAAAGTCCCGACTCAGCATCGGGAGTGTGGGTCCGTTTTCGGCACCAGCGGACTTCGGGGTTGGGGTGGAGCTTGGGCGGTGATGGGGAGGGGTTCGATGCGTTCAGCCACGATGTTCACCACCGCTCCCTGTCGTTCGATCCGACCTCGGATGAGCAAGGCCGGCGCGTTGCGGGCCACCTTGCGGTAGCGCTGCCAGCAGCCGACCGACACCACCACGTTCATCAGGCCGGTCTCGTCCTCCATGCCGATGAAGGTGGTGCCCGACGCAGTTGCGGGACGCTGCCGATGGGTGACCACGCCCCCGACCCACACCTTCGATCCGTGCTCGGAGTCCGCCAGGTCGCAGGCCCGCACCACGCCCCGGGCATCGAGAGCGGCCCGCAGGAATCGGGTCGGGTGTCCATCGGGCGCCACCCCGGTAGCCCACAGATCGGCGAGAGCTTCCTCCTGATCGTCCATCCCCGGAAGCTGCGGTGCTGTGGCGCCGGTGACGATGCCGGCCAGGCGACCAGGTCCGCCCATGCGGGCAACCGCCCCCGCCTCCCACAGTTGCGACCGCCGGTTGGACCCCGACGTTGCGTCACCCGGGGCCAGGCAAGCCAAGGCACCGGCGGTGGCCAGCGCCTCGAGTTGCTCGGCGTTGAGTTCGGCCCGCCGAGCAAGATCTTCGATCGATGCGTAGGGTCGTCCGGCGGCGATGATCTCGGCCAACGTCGCACCGATGTGGCGAACCGACCCGATACCCATGCGGACCGCCCACCCGTGGTCACGACGCTCCCGAACGATGTCGTCGGCTCCGGGGACACCCACCGGCGGTTCGGTCATTCCGAACGGCATGGGTTCGGGGGTGGCGTCGGCCGCGGATGCGTTGACATCGGGACCGAGCGTCGGCACCCCGTGCCGCCGAGCGTCCTGCACCAGCGAATGCGGCGAGTAGAACCCCATCGGCTGAGCCTTCAGCAGCGCTGCGCAGAACGCAGCCGGATAGTGGAGCTTGATCCACGATGACGAGTACACCAAGTAGGCGAAGCTGATGGAATGGCTTTCGGGGAACCCGTAGTTGGCAAAGGCCACCAGCTTGTCCCAGATGAGATGCCCGACCTCTTCGGTCACACCCCGCTCGTACATGCCGGCGAAGAACCGAACCTTCAGCTGCTCCATCCGAGCCACGCTGCGTTTGGACCCCATGGCCCGCCGCAGCAGGTCGGCTTCGGCCGGGCTGAACCCCGAGATGTCGATGGCCATCTGCATGAGCTGTTCCTGGAAGAGCGGCACGCCGAGGGTCTTCTCCAACGCATGCTCGAGCAGCGGATGCAGGTAGGTGACCGGCTCCTGCCCGTTGCGACGCCGGATGTAGGGGTGCACCGACCCTCCCTGGATGGGGCCGGGGCGGATGAGGGCGATCTCGACCACCAGGTCGTAGAAGTTGCGGGGCCGGAGGCGGGGAAGGGTGGCCATCTGGGCCCGTGATTCGATCTGGAACACGCCGACCGAGTCGGCGTGGCAGAGCATGTCGTAGACCGCCTGTTCCTGCTCGAGCGCAGCGAGGTCGATGTCGACACCGTGGTACTCGGCCATGAAGTCGACCGCGTAGTGCAGGGCCGACAACATCCCCAGGCCGAGCAGATCGAACTTGACCAACCCGGCAGCGGCACAGTCGTCCTTGTCCCACTGCAACACCGTGCGGTCGGCCATGCGCCCCCACTCGACCGGACAGACCTCGATGACCGGCCGATCGCACATGACCATGCCACCCGAGTGAATGCCCAGGTGGCGGGGAAGGTCCCGGAACTGGGAAGCCAGTTCGATGACGTCATCGGGAAGCTCGACCGTGGCGTCGCCCGCCCGGCCCGACCACCGGTCGACCGACTTGGCGAAGGCATCCTGTTGGCCTGAGGCGTAGCCAAGGGCCTTGGCCGCGTCTCGAACTGCCGAGCGCCCGCGGTAGGTGATGACGTTGGCCACCTGGGCCGCGTGGCGTCGGCCGTGGCGCTGGTACACGTACTGGATGGCTTCTTCCCGACGGTCGGATTCGATGTCGATGTCGATGTCGGGTGGGCCGTCACGCTCGGGCGACAGGAAGCGTTCGAACAACAGACCGAGAGACACGGCGTCGGCCTTGGTGATACCGAGCACGTAACACACTGCCGAGTTCGCGGCCGACCCCCGGCCCTGACAGAAGATGTCGTTGCGGCGGCAGAAGTCGACGATGTCCCACACCACCAAGAAGTAACCGGGAAAGCCCAGGTTCTCGATGAGGTCGAGTTCGTGATCGAGCTGCTCCCACGCGCCGGTCACGTACGGGGCGTGTCTCGGTCCGTAGCGTAGGAGGCCGCCCTCCTCGACCAAACGGCGGAGGTAGGCCATCTCGGACAGATCGTCGGGGCAGGGGAACGGAGGCAACTTGGGGGCCACCAGCGACAGATCGAACGCGCAGGCCAAACCCAATTCAGCCGCCCGTTCGACGACGCCCGGGTAACGGGCGAACCGGCGGGACATCTCGTCGCCCGAGCGCAGGTGAGCGCCGGCAGCTGCCGGCAGCCAGCCCTCCATCTCGGCCAGGCTCCGGCGGGCCCGCACTGCGGCCATGGCCATGGCCAGACGCCGATTGGCGGGGGCGGCATAGTGGACGTTGTTGGTGGCGATGACCTCGACGCCCGCCCGGGCCGACAGTTGCACCATGGCGTCGTTGCGGGCGCTGTCGAGCGGAGTCCCGTGATCCCAGAGTTCGATGAACACACCGGACTGGCCGAAACGGTCGATCAGTGAACCGAGAGATCGAGCCGCCGCCGCCGGGCCTTCGCGCTCGAGCGCCCGAGGCACCGCACCTTTGCGACAACCGGTGAGACACACCAGGTGACCGAACTCATCGGCCAGCAACCACCGGTCGAGGTCGGTGAGCGCAAAGCGAGGCGCCCCCTTCTCTCCCGCCAGCTGAGCCTCGCTGATGACCCGGGCCAGTGCGGCGTACCCCCTGGGGTCGCGGGCCAGTAGCAGCAGATGGGTACCGTCGGGGTCGGCCTGCCCGGGTGAGATGTCCAGTTTGTCGACGGTCAGTTCGGCCCCGAACACCGTGGGCAACCCGACAGTTCTGGCCGCTTCGGCGAACCGCACCACCCCGTAGAAGCCGTTGTGGTCGGTGATGGCCAACGCTTCCAAACCAAGGTGCACGGCCTCTTCGACCAGCGCCTCGGGCGCCGACGCCCCATCGAGAAAGCTGAAACTGGAGTGGCAGTGAAGCTCGGCGTACGGAACCCCGCTCCCCCGAGCGGGTTGCGACAACCCGTCGGCCGGCTGATACGGCTCTCGCTTGCGAGACCACGCCGGGCTGTCCCCGCCGTCCGCCCCCTCCGGCCTGGACGGGGTTCGATCAGCCTGGCTCCGATCGGACAGGACCGCTTCGAGTTGTCGCCATGGCAGCGGTGGATTGCCCCATCCCATGAAATCACCGTAGCGAACAAACGTTCGCTTGCCAACAGCTGGCACCCCTCCGTTCTGCAAGCTCCAGCCACCTCACCCCTGTTCTGCAAGCCCCCAGACCCCAGCAAGTGGGCGGTGGGCTTGCAGAACGGAGGGGTGGTGTTTGGAGCTTGCAGTTCATCAGGGGTTGGGTGCCATCTGGCACCTTGGATCGTTTGGGGCCACACTGTCCGGATGGATTCACGCCAGCATGCGGTCGGCTCAGTCAAGTGGCGCATTGGGCTGGCGTGGCGCGAGCTCCGCCGAGGAGCGTCGGCTGCGAAGGTCAAGGACCTCTTCTATGGAGTGGACGACGACAGCATCGACATGGCGCTGGCCGACGCGTTGGCGCTCATCAGTCAACAGGGACCACTGCGCATGGGCGAGCTGGCCGACGCGCTCCACATCACGCCGGCGTCGACGACGCGAGCGGTCGCATGCCTGGCCGACCGTGGCTTTGTCGAACGGGTCAAATGCGAGGATGACCAACGATCGGTGGTCGTGTCCGTCACCGAGTCCGGTCGCAGTCACTACGCCTCCCTCGCCGAGCGCCACAGCCGCGGCCTCGACCTTCTGCTCGCCGGCTTCGACGAGGAAGAGCAGCGCCAGTTCGCCGACCTGCTCGAGCGGTACGTTGCCGCGGTCGAGCATCTCGTCACCACCACCCACCCCGACGAGCTGGCACCGCTGCCTCACTGACCCCAGAGCCTCACTGACCCACGGCTCTCGGGTGCAGTGACCATTGGCACACCGGGGTGCGATGGACCAGACTCTCGTTTCCGTTCTTCTTCAAGCAACGAAACGAGAGGCGCACATGAAAGCTGCCGTACTCAATGCCATCCCCGGTGTGCTCGAGATCGAGGACATCGACATCGGTGAGCCGGGACCCCGTGAAGTACTGGTCCGCACGGTGGCCGCCGGGCTCTGCCACAGCGACCTGCACTTCATGGAAGGCAAGTACCCGTATCCCTGCCCCGCAGTGCTCGGCCACGAATCGGCCGGCGTCGTCGAGGCGGTGGGATCGATGGTCCGCTACGTCAAGCCTGGTGATCACGTCATCACCTGCCTCTCGGCGTTCTGCGGTCACTGCTCGCAATGCACCGACGGCCACCTCTCGCTCTGCGAGAACAAGGACACCGAGCTGGTCCGCCAACCCGGAGAAGGCAATCGCCTCAGTCGAGGCGGCGACCTCGTCCACCAGTTCCTGCACTTGTCGTCCTTCGCCGAGTACATGCTGGTCCACGAACAAACCGTGGTGAAGATCGACAAGGAGATGCCGCTCGACAAAGCGGCGCTCATCGGCTGCGGCGTCACCACCGGCATGGGTGCCGTGTTCCGCACCGCCAAGGTCTCCGCCGGCGACACCGTGGCCGTCATCGGCTGCGGTGGTATCGGCCTGTCGGCCATTCAGGGTGCCCGGATCGCCGGCGCCAACAAGGTCATTGCCGTCGACATGGTCCCGTCCAAGCTGCAATTGGCCCAGTCGCTCGGCGCCACCCACGTGATCAACGCAGCCGAGACCGACCCGATTCAGGCCGTACTCGACCTCACGGGTGGCGGCGTCCACTACAGCTTCGAGGCCGTCGGCCTCAAGCAGACCGCCGAGCAGGCGTTCGGCATGCTGCGCCGGGGTGGTCAGGCAACGGTCATCGGCATGATCCCCGTCGGCACCATGGTCGAGATCCACGGCGTCGAGCTTCTCTATGAGAAGAAGCTCAGCGGGTCGAACATGGGCTCCAATCAGTTCCGCACCGACATGCCCCGCTTCGTCGAGATGTACCTCGATGGCCGGCTGAAACTGGACGAGATGGTCTCACAGACCATCGCGCTCGAAGACATCAACGAGGGCTTCGCCGAGATGAAGAAGGGATCGGTCGCCCGCAGCGTCATCGCGTTCTGATCAAACCCGCTCATCGGGAGTGCTGGGGTGCCGTTTTCGGCCGCCAGACACTCCCGATGCGTGGTTTTGCGGCGAAGGCGATCGAGACCAGCCCGACTCCGCCCATGACGAAGATGGTCCGGCGAAGGCCGATGGCCTCGGCCAGCATCCCGAGCGGCAGCGCGGCGATGCCGAAGCCGGCGAAGGAGAGCTGCATCAGCGACTGCACCCTCCCCTGGAAGCCGTCGTCGGTCATCCGCAGCGCGAGCGTGCTCGACAGCGACTGGTAACTGGTGCTGCCCGCCCCGATGACGAAGATGACCGCGAACGCGGCCCAGAAGTTCGGCGCCGCCCCAAGGGTTGCGACCCCGACGGTGAACAGCAGTCCGGCGCCGATGAGCAGATCCGGGGCCTTGGTGCTGTCGGCTCGAGACGCCACGAACAGCGACGCGCTGACCGCCCCGAGGGCGCTCGCCGAGCTGATGATGCCCAGGTAGACGTCGCTTTCGCCGAACACGTCTTCGACCAGGGCCGGCAGGAACGCGACGTAGTTGAACGCGAACATGATGACGAAGAACGAACTGACCATGAGTCGACGCAGCTCCGGACGTTCATGGACATACCGGACGCCGTTGGCGATCTCGACCCACGGATTATGTCCGGCTACTTGGACCGGACGGACGCTGGGCAGACGCAACAGCAGCAGGAAGCTGACCACCGACAACACCGCGGCGATGAGATAGACGCCGCCGATCCCAACCGCTCGGACACCGATGAGTACACCGGCCAGCGCGGGGGCGAAGATGCGGGTTGCGTTCATGCTGAGCAGCGACAGGGTGATGGCGTTGCCGACCAGTTCGCGGCCCACCAGGTCGGTCGAATAGGCGACGCGGGCGGGCCCGTAGAACCCGAACGCCCCGCCATGAATGGTCGAGACCACGAGCAGCATCCAGAACTGCTCGGCATCGAGTAGGACCGCAGCACCCAATCCGGTTGCGGCCAGCGCAATGGCGGCCTGGCTGATGAGCAACACCGTTCGTTTCGGGTAGCGATCGGTGGCGATGCCGCCCAGCGGGGTGGCCAAGAGCATGCTGAGTCCGAACAGCAGGTAGGTGAGGCCGAGCGCGCTCTCTCGCTCGGTCAGATCCCAAGCCAACACACCACGCAGCAGGAACTGCATCTGCACCGACATGAACGAGAACGTCCCGGCCCACCACAGCTTGCGGTACTGCGGATTCTTGAGTGAGACGAAAGGACCGGACATCTCAGACCGACGCTAGCCGTAGGTGGCTTCGAGGTACCAGACTCCTCCTTCGACCGTGACCAGGTGTGCGGTTCCGTCGTCGAGCAGCACCTGCAGACGGGCTCGTCGACGTTGGGTGGCAGGGTCCCACCAGCGTTCATCGGCCGGCCAAGGCCCAGCCCACGCCTGCACCGATCGTGGACGCAACCGACCGCGGGAGACCAGCGCAGGCTCGCCGGACAGTTCACCCCGGCCCGACACCACCACCGGGCGCCCAGCCGCATCCAGCACCTCGATGGGTTCAGGTTCGATCAGCACCCTCGCCGGTGACGGTGCGGGGATCTGCCCTGGCCACGGCTCCCGCACCCAGCTTCGCCCGGTGGCCTGCCGTTCCTCGCCGAGGTCGACCGCGCCTGCCGGGATCAGCACGATCTGCTCCGAAGGGGCCCGACCACCGCGCCACTCGGGCACCATGACCGCGTCGGGTCCGAGAAGACCTTGGAGTCGGGCAACAACCCGGGTGATGTCGTCGGCCCGTTCAGCTCGACCGCCCCAGAACCCCAGTTGCTTGCCAACAGCGGGAACGACTTCGTCGGGGATGAGGGTCAAGCGGGCCACCCCCGAGGCCAGCTTGGCTTGATGGAGCCAGCCGTCGAGCTGCCAGCGGGCCCGCTCGGCCAGGGCCGCAGCCGACAAGGCGCCCTCGTGGCGCCACAGGCGCAGAAGGTGCTCGCCGGTCTCGGTCTGGGCCTCGATGGCCACCCGGGTACACGCCAATCCGTTGGCATCGAGGTGACGGTGCAGTTCGTCGGCCAGGGCCTTGGCCGCCAATGCGCAGGTGTCGATGCGCTCCGCGGGAGGATCGAACTCCCAGGTGACCGACAGGTCAGGCGCCGGACGACGCAGATCGGGAGGGTGCTCGTCTTCGCCGGCCGCCAGGCGGTGGGCCTGTTGGCCTTCCCGACCGAAGCGGCCAACGACATCACGGGAGGACAGAGCAGCAAACGAACCCAAGGTCCGCAACCCCAACCGTTCGAGGACATCGGTGAGCTGCGGACGGTCGAGCGTGTCGACCGGGAGCTCGGCCAAGAACTCAGGACTGGCCCCAACCGACACGACCACCGGCGTCGTCCGGGCCTCGGTGGTTCGGGCTGCCAGTCGAGAGGCGAACGCCCCATCGGCCACCGCGATCCTGGCCTGGCCTCGCCCGTCGAGCACCGGCAGGACCGTGTCGGCCACCCGCCGGCAGAGGTCGTGGTCGCCGCCGAAGAACCGCGACGGACCCCGGGTGGGAAAGCTGACCCTCCCGGGGATCACGACTTCGACCAAGGGCGTGAGGGCTTCGAGGGTCATCACCAACGGCTCGAACAACCGGGCCTCCCGGTCGGGGTCACGGTCGAGCACCGCCACATCGGGACATCGGCCTTGGGCCTCACGCCGACGTTGGCCGACGGCGACTCCTTCGACACGAGCAGCGGGCGAGCAGGCGATCACCCGGTTGGCCACCACGACGGCCGCAGGCTCGTCGAGGGGGATGCCCCAACTGACCACCGGCCAGTCGGGGCACCACAAGGTCAGCGTTCGGGTGGCGGTCATCGGGTCTCGGTGCATCGCGGTGCAGCCGCCTAGACCAAGGCGGGAAGGGTGGCTTCTTCGCGGACCGCTCGTTGCTCGGGAACCGCGGCCAGACGCCCGCGGGCATCGGGCAACAACACCGAAAGGGACCGGGGCCGGCCGGTCCGGCGCCCCACCGCGTCGATCGACACGCGCCGCCCCTGGAGATACCCGTGCCCCCACCCCAACCCCGTCCAGCCCTCGCTTCGACAGTCCTCATTTCGACAGTCCTCATTTCGACAGTCCTCATTTCGACAGTGCTCACTTCGACAGTGGAGCGTCAGGTCGAGGGCGGAGGGCCAGGTCCGTCCACCGTCGAGATGGAAGAGCACCGCCTCTCGTTCACGGGCCCGCGCCGACAGTCGCCGCGCGTCGCGGGGGCTCACCTGAGCCGTCGGTGTCACGGCCACCACGTCGAACGCATCGAGCGCACTGGAAACGACCGTGCCCCACTGGTTGGCCGGTGGGGTCTGCACCAGCACCACCCGATCGAGCCGGACACCAAGCTCCGCTGCCGCTGCCAGACCGAGGTCGGGGACCCCAATGACCGCCACCCAACCTTCGGATCCCAGCGCCTTGGCCCAGATGGAGAAGGCAAGGGACCAGGCGGCCGATCCGGCAACCCCGACGCTCCAGCCTCGCTGGATGCCGCCCCAGGGGAACAGCGACGTCAGCTCCTCGGGGACCGGAAGTACACGGTTGGTCGCAAGGGTGAGCGGAGCGAGGCGATTGATCAGCTCTTCGGGGAGGCCCATACTCCAGTATCGAACAAATGTTCGTCTCTGACAACCCCTCGGTCGGAGCCGGGGCAGAATCCGATCAGCCGGCGAAGGAAGCTTCGGTGGGAACCTCGACGCCCGGCTTGTAGTGGATGTACAGGCCCTCGAGCAGTTCTTTCAGCCCGTCGGCGTTGGCCCCGGAGGCCAGCTCGACGGACACCGTCTGGCCGTAGACATGAACCCGATCGACCTTGCCGGACTCGAACATGACCCGGGCCACATCGTCCGGCGGACGGTGGCCCCAGATCGTCTGGCCGGCGGTGTAGCTCTCGTGGCCCATACCGGTGAACGAACGATTGGTCTCGAACCGGACAACACCGTGCTGGGCCGAGGGCTTTTGGATCACGCTGACAGGCTCACCCATAGACCGCGGATGTTAGCGGCTTTCCCGACCGGAACACCCAGACGCTGAGCGCAAGGGTGATTGCCGCCAGGATGGTGTGGACCACCTTGAACGGCACCGAATGGTCGGCGAAGAGGATGCCGAGGTCACGCACGATCCACCAGACCGAACCTACGGCCGCCAAGACCAGGCCCACGGGACGAATGGCCTCCACGTCCCGGTCGGCGACGACCGCCAGCGATCCCATCGCCAGCAGGCAGAGGGCGACCGCAACGAACGCGACCGCGACGGCCATCCTCCAGTGGCTGACCCAGCCCTCATCCCGAACGATGTTCCGGATGCGGCTCCCCCAGACGAACAGCGTCCAGCCTCCCAGCGCAAGAAACGGCTTCACGATTCTCCTGACGGATCGATCGGGTCGGCGCCGCACGCCTCCAGGCCGGCGGCCAGCGCCGCACTCACCTCGTCGGCCGACAGCTCATCGGTTGCTCCCCCAGCGATCAACGCCTCCTTGATGTCGTCATCCAGGCCGGCGACGACACACTCGGCCGTGACCCCATCGACTCCCGAGCCCTCGACCAACAGCTGCGCCAGCAATCCATCCAATTCCCCGGTCGGTCCCGCTGCGGGATCGACACCAAGCAGTTCGTCGAGTTCCTCCTCGCTCAGCACCTGCGGGCCGCGACCTTCGGTCGCCTCCAAACCCCGTCCGCATTCGGCCGAGAGGTAGTTGTCGAAGTCGAGCGAGGCCTCGGACTGGATCTGGGCAATCAGGGCTTCGCCATCGACCTTGGCCACGTCGTAGGAGACATCGGCCAGGAGCCGCCCGAGTTCGGCGTACGCCTCTCGCACGGCACTGACATCGCCCGCGATCTCCTCGGGGGCCTCGGACTCGAGGTCGGACAAGCGCGCATCGGCGTCGGCGATGAACCCCTTCGCCGTGGCTGGATCGAACAGAGCGGCGTACTCGGTGTCGAGGAAGTCGACGAACCCCATGGCTTCGCCGCAGAACGCCGACCAGGGTTCGGTGGTCGCTGACTGCACCGGGATCTGGTCTCGGGGATCGACCGATCCCTCGGCGTCGCTGCCCGAGCAGGCCGCGTTTGCCATCATCGCAATGGACACCAGCACCACACCCATCAGGCGACGACCCGCCGTGACGAACACCGTCATGAAAACAACTGCTCCTGGCCCCCACTCGGCAACCGGCGGATACCGGACCAGGGCTGATGGTCCATGAACACCCAGGAGCGTCGATGAATGGGCGTCGGGCCGTAGCCAGCGAGTGCAGCACGGTGCCGAGGGCAGGGGTAGCCCTTGTTCAGATCGAAATCGAAGCCCGGGTAGTTGGGCGCTTCGGCCCGCATGATGCGGTCGCGAGTGACCTTGGCCAGGATCGAAGCCGCCGCGATCGACAGGCACCGGGAATCACCCTTCACCAGCTTTCTGGTGATCGGATGCCCGACAAAGTCCCAGTTGCCGTCGACCAGCACTGCGTCGACCGGGACGGGAAGACCCTCGATGGCCCGACGAGCAGCCAGCTTCTGGGCGGCGGACATTCCGAGCCGATCACATTCCTCGGGCCAGGCATGCCCTACGGACCACGCCTCGCACCACCCGGCGATGCGATCGAACAGGGCTTCACGTTCTCGTTCGGTCAGTTGCTTGGAGTCACGCAACTTGTAGATACGTCGGTCCTTGGGAATGACGGCCGCCACGATCGTGAGGGGACCGGCCCACGAACCACGACCGACCTCATCGACGCCAACGACGACGTCGAGCCCGGACTGCCAGAGCGCTTGCTCTTCATGCAGTCCGGGCGACTTCGCCTTCAGTGCTTTTCGCAGTTTCGGAACAGGGTTGGAAGCAACTGCGGCCATCAGGCCGCCAACCTAGCGGGCTCCAGCCGACGCCGTATCAGCGCCCGCCGCGACCTCCGCCGTTACCGTTGCCACCCCGATTGGAGCCTCCGCCCTGGCGACCGTTGCCGGGCGTCTCGGTTGCCTCGACCTCAGGCTCGTCGTCTGAGTCATCAGAGTCGTCCGAGTCGTCTGAGTCATCTGAGTCGTCCGATCTCGTCATCGGAATCGTCGACGTCATCGGAGTCGTCAGCGTCGTCGTCCTTGCCGCACGAGGACCGGGCGGCCTCGGACACGATTCGGCCGCGAGGGCCTTCGATGTCGTCGTCCTGCGCAACGCTCGAAACGTAGTCGCCGTGGGTCCCGTCGCATCCGACTTCGCCATAGGCAGACCCATCACTGAGGATCGGGATGCCGTTCTCGTCCAATTCGAGTTCATCGCCGTCGCTGGTGTCGGTGGTATCCGACCCGTCGGTCGTTTCGGTGGTGTCGGAACCGTCGGTCGTCTCGGTCGTGTCGGAACCGTCGGTCGTGACCGTCGTGTCCGAGCCGTCGGTGGTGTCGGTGGTGTCGGTCTCGACCAGCGCGCTGACGTCCTCGACCGGTTCGGCCTGCACGACGGGCAGATTCCCCGTCACCGCAGCGGCCGATGTGGCCGTCACCACCGCAGCGGTACCCGCCAACGATGCCAACTTGTTCGCCAACAACAATTTTCCGATCACGTAGATTCTCCTCGTTCCGCCAAGGGCGCTGTTCCATCGTCGACTCGACGCTCAACAGGTCATCGGAGAAACGGGGACTCGGACTTGAGCCCTTTGGACTATTTCAGCCAAACAATTCGAGCCGACCGTGGGTCACGCGAAGCTTTCACCGGCATCGGGGGCGGCGGGGAGTGGTTCGGCCGCCCCGGCGAGGAGCACCTCACCTTTCGGTTCGGTCGTCGACCACGTCGGATCGAGTGCCGAACAACGCAATTCGACTGGCGCGGGGCCGTGCGGCCGGAAGTCCCAGAGCAGCGCCGGTCGATAGCCATGCCAGCGGACCGCAAAATCGAGGAGGCCGAGCGGAGAACGCGCCTGGTGAACTTCGACGTTGCCGCCCCGCCACGCGGTGGCGAAGTTCGGAAGCAACTCGAGCGTCGAGGCGTCGACCTCCGTCAGCATCAGATTCCGCACCTCCAACCAGAACCGAGCCGCCAGCAGCACGTCATCCGCTCCGAAGGAACCCGACCCGCCTGCCCTTTCCGCCATTCGATCCACCGATGCCAACGTCGCAACCGTCTCGTCCCACGTGGGGAGCGACGGACTCAGAGCGTTGGCGTTCGCGACCAGCCGGACGACGTCGTCGGGTCGGCCGGCGGCGCGACAGGCCCACGCCAGGCCGCGAAGCGCTTCGGCACGATGGCCGCTCGTTCGCGAACCACGGTCACGCTCGACCAGGGCGACGAGCTGGGCCAACGGTTCGAGGACGCGGCCTGCGAGCACCTGATCATCCAACGTGGATGCTGACCACCCGACCGCGTACGCCAACGAGGATCCGGCTGCGGCGGATGCGCTCGTAGGGAACGTCTCCGCAAACTGGCCAAGCGTGCTCGCAACGGCCTGGTCGGCGCCTGAGGCGGCCGACGCCAGCAGCAACATCGCCGCGTCAGCATTGGGTTGTTCAGGCAGAGGTTCGAACGGCGCCCGGGAGAGATGGAGGCGGGCTCGGGCGGCAACGGCACGCTCGGACAGTCCATTGTCCGGGAGGACGAAGCGGCCTCCCTTGTCGACCACGGCGTTCCACCCGCGCGATACCGCCTCGTGGTCGGGAGCACGCGAAGGTTCGAGCCGAATCCCGACCGATCCAGCAGGTTCGGAGGCCGGCATCAGGAATCGGATGGTGGCCTTGTGCGTCAGGGGGAAGACGAGCGTTGCGTAGCGGCCGGCACCCGAGGTCAGTCCGGAAACGCCACCGCCCGCAGCGAGCCCACCGAACCCTTGTCCGGTCTGGAGAACCGTGAGGGGATCATCGGTCGACAGCGAGCCATCGGACGCTGGTTTGGGCAGCCAGACGATGACTCGACCATTGCGAAGCAGGCAATGGTCGTCCATCTCCCATGGAACCGCTTCGACCGCTGTCCCCGAATCGCCGGCATCGACCACCAGTCCGTACGGACGTACCGCCAGGGCAAGCGTGACGGCGGCGGGAGAGGCGTTCTGGACCTCGATCACCGTGACCGGCTTCCCCGCCACCAACGCGCCGTAGCAGCGATGGATCGCGTCGCCGCCCGGAACTCGCAGCGCCGTCTCGACCACCGGACCGGAGCCCAGGCGGCGCTGCCGCAGGGTGGCCTCTCGTGCGGGGAAGTACCAGCGATCCTCGGCCCCGATCCACCAATCGAGACTCCATACCTCGCCCGGTCGGTGGACCAGGCCGCCACGATCGACCGATGCCGGAGCCCGATCGTCGTACAGCCCGATCAACGTCGAGCCGGCATCGGCGGGACGTTCGACCGAACGGGGTCCAAGGCTGACGACCGGTGGACGGTTGACCGTCAATCGGACCTCGGTCGGGCGAGGAGAGGACTCAGACACGTGCTCACCCTACAAACCCGTCCCCTGGTCACGCCGTTAGCCTTCCCTCGTGGCGCCCGCGGTCCTCATACCCATCAAGTCGTTCGATCTGGCCAAGGGCCGACTGTCCGATGCGCTCAGCCCCACCCAACGCGCCGAATTGGCGATCGCCATGGCGACCACTGTCATCGCGGCGTCCCGCCCGCTACCGACGTGGGTCGTCTGCGACAACGGCGACGTTGCGGCGTTCGCGATGGCTCGGGGCGCCGGGGTCATCTGGCGACCGTCGCGGGGACTGAACGCTGCGGTGACCGACGGGTTCGCCTTCCTTCGCGACGAGGGGCACACAACGATCGTGATCGCGCACGCCGACCTGCCCCGCGCCACCGACCTCACCTGGGTGCCCGACTTCGGGGGCGTGACCATCGTTCCCGACCGCCGAGGCGACGGGACCAACGTCATGGCCGTCCCCGCCAACGCCAACTTCCGTTTCCAGTACGGAGTGGGGTCCTCGCGCGCCCACCAGGCCGAGGCCCTGCGCCTGGCCCTGCCGTATCGGATCGTCGACGACGCCCGCCTTGGCTGGGACATCGACGTCCCCGAAGACCTCAGCATCCTCGACCCAGCCACGGGAGCGAACACGCCATGACCTCGGCCCAGAACCCGCTCACCCCGGAGCCCATCTCGCTCGATCATTGGACGACGAATCTCGAGACCCCGCTTCGGGCGTTGGCCATCGGAGCCCATCCTGATGACGTCGACTTCGGCTGCGGTGCGACCCTCGCCAAGTGGGCCGCTGCCGGCTGCGAGGTCAGTGTCCTGGTGTGCACCGACGGGTCGAAAGGGACCTGGGACCCCGCGGCCGATGACGCGCAGCTCATCGCCACCCGCCAAGTCGAACAGCGAGCCGCGGCCGAGCGTCTCGGCGCAACCGGTGACGTGGTGTTCCTCGGTTATACCGATGGCGAGCTCGAATCCGGGCTGGCCCAGCGGGCCCGGGTTTCGGAGTGGATCCGGCGCCTCCGGCCTGCTGTGGTGCTCGGCCACGACCCGTGGAAGCGCTATCGCCTCCACCCCGATCACCGGCATGCCGGGCTGCTCACGACCGAGGGCGTGGTCGCGGCGCGAGATCCGAAGTTCTTCCCGGACCAGATCGGCCCCTCGACCGGGCTGACGCACCATCGCCCGGACGCCATCTTGCTGTGGGAAGCCGACGAACCCGACCACGTCGAGGACGTCACCGGCTACGCCGACGCGAAATACGCGGCGTTGCTCGCCCATCAGAGCCAGTTCGAATCGACCATGAAGGCCACCTCAGACGCTCAGATGGAAGCGTTCCGCCAGCGAATGGAGGCCAAGCTCGCAACAGCCGGGCGGGCCGCGTCCCTCCAGCACGCCGAAGTGTTCAAGCTGCTCGACGACCTCTGACCGTGGCCGAGCAACTCCCGCAGCCAGTGACCTACGCCGGGATCGATGGCTGCCCCGGAGGCCGATGGGCAGTGGTCCGAGCATGCGAGGACCACGATCCGACGGTCCGAGCATGCGAGGACCACGATCCGACGGTCCGGGTTGAGGGCCGAGGTCGTCACCGATCTCGCGGAGCTCATCTCGGAACTACGAGATGGACACTTGACAGCGATTGCCATCGACATGCCGATCGGGTTGCTCGATGTGCACCCAAGGCCCGCCGACGTGGCGGCACGAGCGCTTCTGGGCGCTCGACGCTCTTCGGTGTTCCCGACGCCGTTGCGGGCGACGCTTGGGTCCCAGACGTACCTCGAGGCGTGCGATCGATCCCGCAAGGCCTGCGGCAAGGCCTTGTCGAAACAGGCCTACAACCTCCTCGACCGCATCCACCTCGTCGATCAGCTGGTGATGCCCACCGACCAGGATCGACTGGTCGAAAGCCACCCCGAACTGGCATTCCTGAGACTCAACGGTCGACCCCTGGAGTTCTCGAAGCACACCCGGGAGGGATTGGATCTGCGCGCCGACCTCCTGTGCTCAGAGCTTCCGTCCTCAGAAGTCCATGCCGTTCTCGCGGGTCGTGCCGCCCCGCGCGCCGACCTCCTGGATGCGCTGGCTCTCGTCACCACCGCAGGAAGGATCGCTCGTGGCGACGAGGTTCGGCTGGGGACCGTGGTCGACCCGACCGGTAAACGTGCAGAGATCGCGTTCTGAGACCATCCCCCTGTTACCCGGCCTCCCCGCCTAACGTCCGGTCCGAGGTAAGCCGCTAAGGAGCACCATGGGAACGACCACGAGATGACCGGGTTGCCGGCGATCTATGGACTCGATCTCGTGACGGACTGCACGGGACCACTGGTCGACCCGGCGGTCAACCGCATCGTCGAAGTCGGCCTCAGCTCGTCCAACAGCGACCAACTGTTTGCCGGCGACGAAGCGGCGTTGCTTCGGGATCTCGACGACCGGCTGAGCGCGTTGCCCGCTGGCGTCGTGGTGACCTGGCAGGGTTCGGTGCTCGCCATTCCACTCATTGCCGCTCGGGCTGCGACCCACGGCATCACCCTGGGGTTGACCATCGAAACCGACAAGCGATCAGCATCGCCGAGCCCGGTGCTCGGGGTCGACGCCGCGGTACGCGCCCGATGGGGTCAGCACGCCGTGCTCGACCTGCAACGGGTGTACGAATCGGGCACCTCCCGCTGGCGTGGTCGGCGGAACCGAGACCGCGATCACGAAGCGCTCTACCCGCCCACCGACAACCTCATCGCCCGAGACCCCTCCAAGGACGCCCGTCTCGCCCGCAGTCTGGCCGAACGCCGTTGGCCTCAGGCCAAACGCCACATCGACCTGGTCGCCGCGCCGCAAGCACGCCCCGAAACCGAGCGGAGCACCGCGCTCCGCAAGTGAAGCCGCCTAGATCGCCCGGTGTGTTTCAATCCGCGAGGCACTACAGTTCCCGACCGATGCAGTGGGAGCTAGGCCCTATCGCCACCGACCAGGTTCAGTGTTGGTCACGTACTGCTCGTCGGCTCGTTCTCGAGCTGCGGACGGATCCAGCGCAGTTGGCTGACGTCGTCACCCAAGAGTGGCTCGATGCGTGGTCGAGCCTCATCGACCGCTGGTCAGCCGAAGCCGGAGCCGCGCCCACGTTCCGTTGGTCAGCTCCGCTGGACGACGACCAGGCCGAGTACCTGCTCCATGGTTTGAAGCAATGCCTGCAGCTGGGCGACCTCGACCATTTCCTCACGCCCGACGACATTCAACGCAACCGTGAGTTCACGGTGTTGTTGGTCGACTCGATCATCGGCGGGCTGGAAATCGAAGGTCGCCGGTGCGAGCATTTCGCCGACGAAATGCGCGACCTGCTGAACACGCGCGTCTGAGTTCGGTCGTTCAGCTCGCTCAGCTGGACCGGAGCGGGCGACCGGGGAGTACCTGTCGTTGCACCACCCCGTCGGCCAGGACCAGCTGTCCGTCGACCAGTACCTGCCAGATGCCGGCCGACATGCTCGAAGGGCTTTCGATGGTCGCACGGTCGGCGATCGTGGCGGGATCGAAGACCACGATGTCGGCGTCGGCCCCGCGCTGCAACCGACCCTTGTACGCCATCTCCGGGATCATCGGTTCCATCAACTGGGCCGGCAGGATGGTCATCTTGGCCAGCGCGTCGACCAGCGACAGGACGCCGAGGTCTCGGACGTAGCGGCCGAGCACCCGCGAGAACGTCCCCGCAGCGCGCGGATGATGGTTGAGGGATTCGGTGAGAATGGCGTCGCTACCGATCATGATCCACGGCACCTTCAAGGCCAGTTGCACCTCGTCCTCGGGAATCGAACCGAGCGCGGCGACCAGAAGGTTTTCTTGTACCGCCTGATCGAAGTCGGCCGCGGACAATCGCCGCGATGTGCCGGCCACCTGGAGGTTCTCGTAGGTGATCCGATAGCGGGACTGCCAGTCGCCGACGAAGCGTTCGCTGGCCAACGTCGTGCCCCAGAAGTCGTAGGGGTAGAGGTCAGCGGTGACCTTGATTCCCTCGGCCCGTGCGGCTTCGAGCAGAGCGAGTGTTTCGGCCATGACGAAGGTGCCGCCGGTCGACGGCAGATGTTCGATGTGTACCGCCGCGCCCGTGGTTCGGGCCAGCTGCAGCACTTCCTCGATCGCTTCGAAGCTCGTGCCCGGAGCGTCGGGGTCGCTGTATCGGACATGGAAGAACAACGAGTGACCCCGCTGGGCCGCCACATTGGCAAGGGTCTCCATCTCGATGAAGGTCGTGCCCGGGGAGTACTCCGGTGAGAAGCAGATGCCGGCCAGACCGTTGGCAAGGTTGAAGTCGGTCAGTTGAGCGAACGCGGCCAGTTGCTCCGTCGACAACGACTCGGTCGGCTTCACCGCTCCGACCTCGGCATCGGTGCCCCGGACGAAATGCTGATGCCAGGCGCCGCCGAAGTGGATGGGCGTCGCGCCCGCGTACCGTTCGAAAAACGCGTTGGCGTAGTTGTTGACGCCGTGCATGGCCAGATTGGTGGTCACACCGTCGCCGACCTTGAACCAGATTCCGAACGAGTCGGGTTCGGCGCTGAGCAGGTCGATGAAGCCCGGAGCCACGACCTTTCCCGTGGCGTCGATGACCTGCGCCCCGATGAGCCCCGGGCCGATGGCAGCAATCTTGGCTCCCTCGACCGCCACATCGAGGACGCCGTCGAATCCGGACAGCGGGTCGATGACACGCCCGTTCTTGATGACGAGTGCATGGGTCCGAGTGGTCTCGGGCTCGGGTCCGGCGTCCGCCAGCGCCGGTGGGGCGGTCAGCATCGTCGTCGCTTCCGGAACGGTCGGTTCGGTAACCGCTGACAGCACGGTGGAGGCGCCCTGCTGGCCAAGGTTGCGGCCGAGGGACGCGACCGCGGCACCGAAACCCATGGCCACCAGCAGCTTGCGTCGGGTATCGGAAGGGGGACGAGCGGGCGGCTCGACAGAGGGTCCGGACATGGCGCCGCCAGCTTACTGATCACCCTGACTCGCACGTTCCCATCCTCGGCTCACAGGAATCGAGAAGATCCAGAACGAGCCTGCGGGTGCGGCCGGACAGATTGTGATCGGCCCACATCACCAGCTCCTCGGGCCATGGAATCTGATCGGCCAGCCATCGGGCGAAGGAACCATCATCGAGCCACGCAGCGAGTTCGGCCGGACAGAACCCGAGTTCGAGCCAGCCCTCGGCAGCGGCCCCCCGCAGCCCGGACCATCCGTTGGCTCGCGAATGCAGCCGATGCTTCCGGGCGACGTACCGCTCGAGGTCGACATCGGGCAGAACGTCGAGGTCACGAGGGTGGACACCGGGGTACCAGCGTGCAGCCTCTTCCAGACCGGGGAACGACGGGAACGACGCGAGATCGGACAACCAGACCGCAATCCAATACCACTCGACGGGGAGCGCCGGCGCAGCAGTCGGGAGGTTGAAGTAGCGAAGAAGGAGGTCGAACTGGGTGCCGGCGCATTGGGTGCTCAGGAGCGAACGGGTGCTCAGGAGCGAACGGGTGCTCAGGAGCGAACGGGTGCTCAGGAGCAACGGTGGGCGCGGTCGTTGGAACATTATTGACGGCGCCGCGGTCGACCCTTGCGAAGCAACGAGTCGTACCGTCGGCCATGACCTGGTGCACCACGAGCAGGTCCGTGCCCGTCGGAAGGTAGCTCGCCGTACTGGCCCCAACGCTGGCCGGGGTGAGCACCGCGACCCCGGCCACGTCGCTCTCGGCCCTGCTTCCGATGAGCAGGGTGGCTGGATCGGCGCGGCCCACGTCGGCGATCGTGGCCGAGCCGTCGATCCGAAACTCGACGAACAACGCCGGATCATCGTCGCCACCTCCGGCGTGGGGAAGGATGGCGGTCACCGAGGGATGGAAGCCGAAGGCTTCGAGGCAGGCGGCGCAGGTGCACCCCGGAACGAACGCAGGAATCGTGGACATGGCAACTCCGTGGCGGGTATCGAGTAGTTGATCGATCGAGACGGCAGCCGAGGCCACGAAGAGGAGATCAGTATGTCGACCGGCTGTGACATCCATGATGATCAAACGAACGATCCACCGGCGGGTCGACGGCCGTGTAGCCCCCCTCCCGCTCATGACCCCTCCAGCGCAATACGCTCGCGAGGTGGCCAGCGAACTTCCCGCTCTGTACAAGCTCGGCATCGTCGGGGCCGGCCAGATCGCGCGCATGACGCATCAAGCGGCGGTCAAGCTGGGCATCACGCCACGGTTGCTGGCCGAGGACCTGCATGACTCCGCTGCGCTGGCGGCCCCCGACGCCGTCTTCAGCCATCCCGACGCCCTCGCTGCGTTCGCCGAATGGTGCGAGGTGATCACCTTCGAACACGAGCGCCTCGATCTCGGTCTCCTCCAACGGCTCGAGGACGACGGCGTGGTCATCCGGCCCGGGACGAAGACCATCAGGGCTGCGTTCGACAAGATGCACCAGCGACGAGTCCTCCTCAATCGGGGATTTCCGGTGCCTGCGTTCGCCGAGGTGCGTGGGCCCGATGATCTGCTCGACTTCGCCGGCATCCACGGATGGCCGCTCGTCCTCAAGTCGGTGCGGAGCGGCGGACCCGGTGATCGCGGTGTCTGGATCGTCGAGAACGCGCAAGAGGCGTTGCGCGTCATGTCCGAGCAGTCGAGCCGACAGCTCATGGTCGAGGAATACCTGGCCATCATCAAGGAACTCGTGCTCGTGCTGGCCCGACGACCCGGAGGGTCGGCCCGGTGCTACCCGCTGGTCGAACTGTCGCTCGACGACGGGGTGATCAAGGAGATCCGCGCTCCTGCCGCGGTGGGCCACCACGTCGCCACCGAGTCCCGGGAACTTGCGCTCCGACTCGCCGACGAGCTGGAAGCCGTCGGCATCCTCGCCGTTGAACTGTTCCTCACCACGAACGGGCTGATCATCAACGAGCTCGCTGCCCGGCCCCACAACGCCGGACACTGGACCATCGAGGGCGCCCCCACCTCCCAGTTCGAAAACCACGTTCGTGCCGTCCTCGACCTCCCGCTCGGGCCCACCTGGGCAACCGCCCCGGCCATCGTCACCATCAACGTGGTGGGCGGACTCGAGTTCATCGATCCGGGAGATCACCTCCCCGAGGCCCTCACCATCGAAGGCGCCCAGATCCACCTCTACGGCAAACAGCCCATGCCCGGCCGCAAGCTCGGCCACGTCACCGCCATCGGGGACGACATGGCTCAAGCCCAGTCGCTCGCCCGGCGGGCCGAGGCCGCCCTCATGGGCCGACGAGCCTGGTAGCTCCCAACGATCGGATCGACCATGGAGACTCCCCTGCCCAAGACCATCTCTTCAACCACACAGCTCACCGTGATCGATCACCCGCTGGTCGCCGACAAGATCGCGCGGCTGCGTGACATCACGACCGACTCTTCCCGATTCCGATCGCTCTGCCAGGAGGTCACTGTGTTGACCGCCTACGAAGCCCTCCGCGACCTACCCACCGTCACCGCGCGGGTGACGACCCCGATCACCACCACCGACGCCACGGTCCTCGCCGGACGATCGCCTGCCGTCGTCGGCATCCTGCGTGCCGGCCTCATCATGGTCGAGGCCATTCTGTCGCTGCTTCCCGAGGCCCGGGTGGGACACATCGGCCTCTATCGGGACCCGACAACCCACCGGCCCGTCGAGTACTACCGCAAGCTCCCGCCCGATCTCGATCAGCGAGAAATCATCCTTGTCGACCCGATGCTCGCGACCGGCGGCAGCGCGGTCGCGGCCATCGACCATCTGAAGCAAGCCGGAGCCACCTCCATTCGGCTCATCTCCATCATCGGCTGTCCCGAAGGTGTCGCCGCCGTGCACGCCCGACACGCCGATGTGGCCATCACGCTTGCGGCCCTCGACGAGCGACTCAACGAGAACGCCTACATCGTCCCCGGCCTCGGCGATGCCGGAGACCGAATCTATGGCACCCTCTGATCATGGCTGACGCGCGTTCCAACGATCCACCATCGGACTCCCGAACGTCCACGTCGATCGATTGGGCGGAGCTGCGGGTTCAGGCGCAGGAGGCATGCGCAAAGGCCTACGCCCCGTACTCGAACTTTCCGGTCGGAGCGGCCGCGGTGGCGAGCGACGGGCGCATCGTCACCGGGAGCAACATCGAAAACGCCTCCTACGGCCTCACGCTCTGCGCCGAATGCAGCCTGGTCTCCGACCTCATCCGCACCGGGGGTGGCCGCCTCATCGCCGTCGCCGTCGTCTCGGGCTCCGGCGAACCCTGCACCCCGTGCGGGCGCTGCCGTCAACTGTTGTTCGAGCACGGCGGACCTCAGTGCCTCGTGGACGGCGACGGCGTCGTCCGGACGGTGGACGAGTTGCTGCCGGGCGGATTCGGCCCCGACCGGATGGCCCAAGACCAACCAAACCAGGATCGGTGACCACCGCAATGGACGCACTCACTCCCACCATCATTCGACAGGCCCCGAAGGTATTGCTGCACGATCACCTCGACGGAGGCATGCGTCCCCAGACCGTGATCGAACTGGCGGCCGAGCACGGATACGCCGGCCTGCCAACCACCGATGCCGACGAGCTCGGCCAATGGTTCACCCGGGGCGCAAACCGTCTCGACCTCACCCTCTATCTCGAGACCTTCGCCCACACAGTCGGCGTCACCCAGACCAAGGACGGGCTCATGCGGGCTGCGGCCGAGTGCGCCGAAGACCTTGCGGCCGACGGCGTCGTCTACGCCGAGATCCGCTTCGCGCCCGAGTTGCATACCGAGAAGGGACTGACCCTCGACGAAGTGGTCGAGGCCGTCCTCGAAGGCTTTCGCATCGGAACCACCAACCGCCCCATCACCATCGGCGTGTTGTGCACTGCCATGCGAACCGCGGCCCGCAGTTTCGAGATCGCCGAGTTGGCGCTTCGCTACCGTGACCAGGGTGTCGTCGGATTCGACATCGCCGGAGCCGAAGCAGGGTTCCCACCCAGCCGGCACCTCGACGCATTCCAACTGGTGATGCGAGAGAACTTCCACATCACCATTCATGCCGGCGAAGCGTTCGGATTGCCGTCGATCGCCGAGGCGCTCCACTACTGCGGGGCCGAACGCCTGGGCCACGGCGTGCGCATCATCGACGACATCACCATCGATGGCGACGGCAAGGCCCACCTCGGCCGGTTGGCGGCATACGTGCGCGACCGGCGGGTGCCCCTCGAGATGTGCCCCACGTCGAACGTGCACACCGGCGCCGCCGCTTCCATCGCCGAGCATCCCATCGGATTGCTGCGCAAACTCCGGTTCCGCGTGACGGTCAACACCGACAACCGACTCATGAGCAACATCACGCTCAGCGAAGAGTTCGAAAAGCTTCACCAGGCCTTCAACTACACGCTCGACGACATGGAGTGGCTCACGGTCAACGCCATGAAGAGCTCGTTCTGGCCCTTCGAACAGCGCCTCGACATCATCAACCAAATCATCAAGCCGGGGTACGCGCGGCTCAAGGCGACGGGTCTGTGAGCCGAAGCCACACCTGATGCAAGAGGCCGCGGTCGAGCTGAGACAACTGGTCCGAACCTTCGGACCGAAGACGGCAGTGGACCATCTCGACCTGACCGTACCCAAGGGCACATTCTTCGGGCTCGTCGGGCCGAACGGCGCAGGAAAATCGACGACCCTCAAGATCGCCACCGGCCTGCTGCGGCCCGACTCGGGCAGCGCCCGCGTCGCGGGAGTCGACGTGTGGGCCGAGCCGGCCAGGGTCAAGAGCCTCATCGGCGTCGTACCCGAAGACCTGCGGCTGTTCGAACGGCTCACCGGCCGAGAACTGCTCGAGTACGTCGGGTTGCTGCGGGGGTTGCCACGAGTCGAAGCCCAGCAGCGGGCCAAGGAACTCCTTTCCCTCCTGGATCTGGACGAAGCGGCCGGCCGACTCGTGCTCGACTACTCGTCGGGGATGCGCAAGAAGATCGCGTTGGGCGCGGCGGTGCTGCACCGACCGCAAGTACTCTTCCTGGACGAGCCGTTCGAATCGGTCGACCCTCTGTCGGTGCGCTTGCTGCGCGCGCTGCTCGAACGTTTGGTGGCCCGGGGAGCGACCGTCGTGTTCTCCAGCCATGTCATGGAAGTGGTCGAACGCCTCTGCGACCATGTCGCCGTCGTGCACGCGGGCAAAGTCGTCGCCGAAGGTCCGACGGCCGAGCTCTGTAGTGGCCGCCGGCTCGAGGAGGTCTTCGTCGAAGCTGTCGGCGGCGACCTCTCCTACATCGAAGAGGCCCTCGACGCCACCAGCTGGCTATGACCTCGACCTTTCTTCGGCTGAAGCTGCGCCTGCTCCGGAACATCCTGCGTCGCCGGGAAGGACTCGGCCTAGTCGTCTTTGCGTTCGTTGCCCTCACCCTCGGCGGATCGACAGCGGTCTGGCTCTGGCGTGACTCGATCGACGTCGTCACGGTCGCCGCCCCGGTGCTCGCAACCGCAGTGGTCGGTGGCTGGGCCCTCGCTCCCCTGCTCTTCGGTGCCAGCGACGAGACGATCGACCCCTCACGCCTCGCCCTCTTCCCGCTCGAGGCGCGGCCCCTGGCCCGCGGCATCGCTGCCGCCGGGCTCATCGGACCTGGCCCGATTGCGGCCTCCATCCCGGCGATCGCCTTGGCCCTCCGCGCGCCCAACCCGGTATCCATGGTCATCGGTTTCGCGGCAGTGGCCACCTTCCTCACGAGCGCGACGATCGCATCTCGCTGGTTGTTGACCTCGCTCGGTGCCCAGCTCCGCAAACGACGAGGTCGAGATCTCGCCACCCTCATCGCCGGGCTCAGCGCGGGCGCGTTCGGTCTGGGGCTCCAGGCACTCACGTATGTGAGCGACGACATCGGCCGCGGCACCCTCGCCCCGATCGCGCGGGTCGTTCGTTGGTTTCCGATCTCGTGGTCAGGCGACGCGCTCGGGCGTGTTGCCGCCGGCGAGATCGCCGTGCCCCTCGTCGAGGTGTTGGCCACCGCAGCACTCACCGTGTTCGCGCTCGAGCGGTGGTCGGTCTCGTTGGCGCGTTCGCTCACCGAGGTCGACGAAGGTTCGGCCGAGAACCGCCTCGGTCGTCCCTTGCTGGGACGCGTCACCCGGCTCGACACCGCAAGCCCGAGAGTTGCGGCCGTTCTGGCCAAGGAACAGCGCTACCTCGTGCGTCATCCTCGCTACCGAGTGCAGATCGTCTCACAAGGAACCGTCCTCCTCGTTGGTGGTGCACCGTTCGTCACCGCCGTTGTCAACAAGAATCCTGAGGCAGTTCTGCTCGGATGTATTCCCGGCCTGACGGCCGGTGTCACGGGGTCGAATCTTCTCGGTTCGGACGGGCGAGGCCTGTGGCTCGAGGCGCTTGCTCTTCCCACCCTGCGCCCCTTGCTTCGGGGCCGCTCGATGGCATTCATCCTTCTCGGCATCGGTCTGTCCATCCCCCTGACCCTTGCCGTGGCTGTCTGGACGGGCGGTTGGCAGTTCGTGCACCCCGCGCTGGGCGCGGCCGTGGGCATGTCGCTCGCCGGAGCAGGCGTCGGTGCCTACAGCTCGACCCTTGCACCGACACCGTTTCCCGACGACGCCAACCCCAATCCGTTCGCCGGATCGTCACCGGGGGGTGGCTGCCTCAACGGCATTGCCACCTTCTCCGGCGTCATCGTCGGACTCCTCGCCGCTGCCCCCATCCTTGCCGGCCTGGGCCAGGCCGAGGAGAGCACCGTCGCCGGTTTGATCGTGGCCGTAGGTTCGCCGTTCTACGGCGCCGGCATCTGGCTTCTTGCGACGGGAATGGCCGGCCGGAGGGTCGACAAGAAGGTCCCCGAACTCCTGCTCGCCCTGTCCCGCTGATTGCCGACCGGTTCGCCGGTCAGTTGAGGCTCGGGTCCTCGGGGAAGTGCGCGAACCATTTGAGGTCACCCCCGCTGCGCCGGAGGACCGTCGACCAGAGGTCGGTCGGCTTCGGCGTGAAGACATCGTCCACGCCGGCGTCGGTGACCCACCATGCCCCCATGGCCAGCTCTCCTTCGAGCTGGCCACCGCCCCAGCCTGCGTACCCGGCGAAGATGCGGACACGCTCGATGCCGGTGCCGCGTACCAACTCCGGCTGCGCGTCCAGATCGACCGACGTCAGCCCCAGTGGCAGAGGGCCCGACGAGCCGGCACCGAAACCCAACGCCACCAAGCCATTGCGCTGCACCGGTCCGCCTTCGAAGATTGCCGACGGGGAACCGACAAGATCTTCCCAGCCGACGAACGCCTCGCTGATCGGGGCATCGAGTGGACGATTGAGGACCAGGCCGAAGGCGCCGGCCGGGCTGTGCTCGAGCAGGAGCGTGATGGTGCCATCGAAGTTGGGATCGTGGAGTTCGGGCCGGGACACCAGCAACCGTCCTTCGAGCGAGCCGCTCATGACCCGAACGCTAGCGTTGGCCCATGACCATTGGACCATTCACGCCCGAACTGCTCGATCTCGCCGACACCTGTGGCGCAGCGCTTCGAGCCCGCGGACAGCGCCTTGCCGTTGCCGAATCGTCAGCAGGCGGTCTCATTTCGGCAACGATCCTGAGCGTGGGCGGGGCCTCGGCGTACTACCTGGGCGGCGCAGTCGTGTACACGGGGCGGTCCCGGCCTCTCGTGCTCGACGAGATTCCCGACGGCACACGTGGTGCCACCGAGTCCTTCGCACGGCTTCTCGCCACCGGCGCCCGCACACGGATGGGCGCCGACTGGGGACTGGCCGAGACCGGAGCGACCGGACCCAGCGGCAACCCCTACGGCGATCCCGCGGGCCACGCCTGGGTTGCGGTCGCTCGCCCCGACGGCTCGGTCATCACTCGCAACGTGCTCACCGGTTCCGCCGACCGCGTCGACAACATGGTGGCCTTCACCCTCGCCGCGCTCGGCCTGCTGGCCGAAACCCTGCTGGCCGAAACCCTGCTGCCCGAAGATCAGGCGGAGTAGCCAGCCGTACCCTGCCACTTTCGACAACTGTGCCACTTTCGACAACCGTGCCATTTTCGACCACCGTGTGCAGTACCACCCCCTTCAGCGACGCACGCTGCACGCGGTTGCGAGAGATCAGGGATCAGAGCATGTCGAAGATGGAGCGTTGGGGGGCCTGCGCGCTGCAGTAGGTGCAGATCCTGGCGCTGGGATGCACCTTGGCTCCACACGACTTGCAGTCCGACGGTTGGGCCTGACGGCGACCGTCATGGTTGCCATCGTCCATGTCCAAGGCATAGACCCGGTGCTCCAGATGTGCCATGGTCAGCCCGGTGGTCTCGGCCAAGAGCTGCCACATCGCCTCGTTGATCAGCGTGAGTCGATCAAGCCGAGCATGGAGCTCGTCGATCTCGTCTCGGGCCGAGCGATGGCGGTGCTCTGCGGTCGACGATTCGAGCTCGATGCGACGGTTTGCGTTCTTGATCTGCCCGGCCTGGTAGATATCGAAAAGGTCCACGAATCATCCATCGGTAGGGGCTCGAGTCTTCTTGACCAACCGAGACCGAACCATCGTCATTGACCGGAATCGGCTGGATCGTGCGACAATAACTCCATGAGCGCTCGCGAGACCTGGGAAGCCCTGTACAACGCGTCATCCCTGCGGGAGGGACCGTTCGAGACGATGTCCGGCGTCCCGGTCGAGCCGGTCTACGGACCCGAGGACGGCGAGTTCCCCGGCAGCTATCCCTACACCCGGGGCATTCACGCCTCGATGTATCGTTCGCGTTTGTGGACCATGCGCATGTTCGCAGGGTTCGGCACCGCCGAGGACACCAACGTCCGCTTCAAGCAGATTCTCGGCAACGGCGGCACCGGCCTTTCGACCGCGTTCGACCTTCCGACACTGATGGGCCGAGACTCCGACGACCCGTTCTCGCTGGGCGAGGTGGGCAAGGCCGGGGTTGCGGTCGACAGCCTGGTCGACATGGAGGACCTCTTCGCCGACATCGACCTCGGCGGCGTGTCCACGTCGATGACCATCAACTCGCCCGCGCCGATGCTCCTCGCCATGTACATCGCTGTCGGCGAACAGGGTGGAACGGCACGGAACGCGCTGGCCGGCACGATTCAGGCCGACATCCTCAAGGAGTATCAGGCCCAGAAAGAGTACATCTTTCCTCCTCGCCCGTCGGTACGGCTCATCGCCGACATGGTCAAGTTCTGCTCGGTCGAGATGCCGAAGTGGAACCCCATCTCCATCTCCGGGTACCACATCCGTGAAGCCGGCTCGACCGCAGCCGAGGAGCTGGCCTTCACGCTGGGCAACGGATTCGCCTACGTCGAGGCGGCCCTTGCTGCCGGCCTGGACGTCGACGAGTTCGCCCCACGACTCTCCTTCTTCTTCAACAGCCACTCGGACTTCTTCGAGGAGATCGGCAAACTGCGAGCCGCTCGCCGCATCTGGGCTCGCTGGATGAAGGAACACTTCGGGGCCAAGTCCGAACGATCGATGATGCTCCGCTTCCATACTCAGACTGCGGGCGTCTCGTTGTCGGCCCAGCAGCCCGAAATCAACATCGCCCGGGTCGCCATCCAGGCATTGGCCGGTGCGTTGGGCGGAACGCAGAGCCTCCACACCGACTCCTACGACGAAGCACTCGCCCTCCCGACCGAGCAGGCCGCTCGTATCGCCCTGCGGACCCAGCAGATCGTGGCGTACGAAACGGGAGTCGCCGACGTCGCCGACCCACTGGGTGGCAGCTACTTCGTCGAAGCAATGACCGACGAAATGGAGCGCCAGGCCGAGGAGATCTTCGAAAAGGTCATGGAGATGGGCGGTGGCTCCATGCTCGAAGGCACCTATCAGGGCATCGAGGACGGATGGTTCCAGGGTCGGATCGCCGACTCGGCCTACGCGTTCGAGCGCAAGCTCAACAACCGTCAGCGGATCATGGTCGGCGTCAACGCGTTCACCGATGGCGACGACGGCGAGAAGCACATTCTGTACATCGGTCCCGAGGTCGAGGAGCGCCAGCTCAAGCGGCTCCAGAACGTCAAACACGATCGCAACAACGACGCCGTGGCCGCTTCGCTCGCCGAGGTCACCAAAGCTGCCGCTGATCCCACGATCAACACGATGCCGGTGATCCTCGAGGCCGTGCGGACCTACGCCACGGTGGGCGAGATCGTCGGCGCCCTCGAGGTCGAGTTCGGCCGTTGGGAAGAACAAGCCGCCATCTAGTAGGACACGAGCGTCGACCTCAGGCGGCGGCGTCGGCGGCAGCCTTCGCCACCGTTGCTGCGACCTCTTCGGCCGACGCCCCGGGGTGAAGCACCGAGGCGACCCCGGCCGCGAGCAGTTTCGGCACATCCTGTTCGGGGATGATGCCACCGACCACGACGGGAATACCCACGTTGTGGTCGGCCAGGAGCTGCACGACCCGAGGGGCCAGCGCCATGTGGCCGCCCGACAGCATGGACAAGCCGATGACATCGACGTCCTCGTCGATTGCCGTGGCACACACCATCTCCGGCGTCTGGCGAAGCCCGGTATAGATGACCTCCATGCCTGCATCGCGCAAGATCCGGGCCACCACCTTCACGCCGCGGTCGTGGCCATCGAGCCCGACCTTTGCCACCAAGACCCGCAATGCAGTGCTTTCGGAAGTCACGGACCGCAGTCTAGATGCAGGCGCCAGGCAAGCGGGAAGGCGGGCGCCTCGGCTTCCTCGGCCGACAGGTTCTACACTGGGACGATGCGAGGACTTCCGAAAGCCAATGACGCGTGCTGGTGTGGCAGCGGCCAGAAGTTCAAGCGCTGCCACAAGTCGTCCACCGACCCCGTACGTCCGGGCCGTATCACGCCGATGCGCTCGGTCCCGGACTCGATCGACAAGCCGGTCTGGGCCGATGGCACCGAGGTGGTCCGATGGGACGAACCTGCGGTGAAGTCCCCCGAGCTGATCGAGCGTATGCGACGAGTCGGTCGCGATGCGGCAGACCTCTTGGCCTACCTGGGCACCGTCATCGCCCCGGGTGTCACCACCGAACAGATCGACGAGGCGTGCCACGCACGAGCCCTCGAGCTCAACGCCTACCCCAGCCCGCTCGGCTACCCCGGAGGGCGCAACCCGTTCCCCAAGTCGCTGTGCACCTCGGTCAACGAGGTCATCTGCCACGGCATCCCCGACGATCGCCCGCTGCGCGACGGCGACATCATCAACTGCGACGTCACCCTGTTCCGCGAAGGGGTGCACGGCGACACCAACGCCACCTTCTTCGTCGGCGAGGTCGACGAACTCTCCGATCGGCTGGTCCGGGTCACCCGAGAGTCCACGGCGCTCGGCATCCAGGCCGCGCGGCCCGGCAACCTCATCAACGACATCGGCAAGGCCATCCAGAGACACGCCGAGTCGCAGGGCTTCGGCGTCGTCCGCGATTTCGTCGGGCACGGCATCGGCGAGCAGTTCCACACCGACCTGCAGATCTGCCACTACTACCACCCCGGGCTCGACCTCCCCATCGAAGAGGGCATGACCTTCACCATCGAGCCGATGATCACCGTCGGCAGCTACCGGGCACACATGTGGTCCGACGGCTGGACCGCGGTGACCGCCGACCGAGGCCGTACCGCCCAGTTCGAACACACCGTGCTCATCACCGCCGATGGGCCCGAGATCCTCACCACGCCGAGCGACACCCACCTCCATCCCTACTGGGTGCTCGCCCAGGAACCCGTCGGCCAGAAGGGCTGACGCTGCCGTCGCGCGTCAGTACAGGCCGATCATCCGGCCGGTCAGCACGATCACGGAGATCACCAGCACCGGTTTGATCACGCGCTCGCCGCCCTCGATCGCAACCTGGGAGCCGACGTACCCGCCGAGCGTCATCCCGGCCGACAACACCAGCGCCGGCAACCACACCACCTGGCCCTCGAACGCGAAGATGCCCACGGCGATCGCTGTGACCCCGAGGATGATGTACGTCTTGATGGCGTTGGCCGTGACCAGGTCGTACCCCGCCCGGCCCAACAGCATCAACAGGATCAGGCCGACGCCGGCCTGGATTGCTCCCGCGTACACACCCAGAGCGAAGAAGACGCCGACGTTCACCGCTGTCGGCCACGGCTCGGGACCCTTCTCGTGCCTCGGTTTCCACAGTGACAGGGCGAGCATCGGCAACATCAGGACGCCGAAGACACGCTCGAACAACTCGTCATCGACCCGGGACACGATCAGCGCGCCCACCAGGCCACCGACCAACGCCGGCATCAGAATCGGAAGGACCTGATCGACGCGGGCGATCCGACGGCGGGAGTAGCCGTACCCGGAGCCGACATTCTGCAGCAACACGGCCACCCGGTTCGTCCCGTTCGCCGAAAGCCCCGACACGCCGGCCAAGGAAAGCAGCGGAACGGTCAGCAGCGACCCGCCCCCGGCCATGGAGTTGATGAACCCGGCGAACAACCCACCCCCGAAGATGAGAACGGCCTCCAGCAGGGTCATTCGGGTGACGCTACCCATGTGGGCTTCCCAAGAGCGCGAGACTGTATGTCATGCGCAGAGGCCTCGCCGGATTGATTCTTGGGTTGTCGCTTGTCCTGGCTTCGGTCAGTTGGGCCGGCTACGTGCTCACCAACACCGTTCTCGACCCTGGCCGATCCGAGCGGCTGGCCGATCAACTCCTCGACAACGAAGCGTTGCGGGCCGCGCTGGTCGGTCGGCTGGTCGCAGCGATGGAGGCCAGCCTGCCCGCCGCTGTCCCCGTGCCCCGCCAGCAGCTGGAGTTGGCGGCGAATGTCGCACTCGATGACCCCAGGGTCGACACGATGGTGCGCGACGGCATCGTCCGCACCCACCGCAACGCGCTGGAGGGCAACACCGAACCGGTGGTGCTCGACGCCTCCGCGTTGGGCGCCGCCACTCGTGACGCGCTCATCGGTGTCCGACCGGAGTTGGCCAGCGTTCTGCCCGAGGCACCACCCGTCAACATCGAACTGCCCACAGCAGGCCTCAGCTGGCTCGGACGACTCCGCAACCTGGCCCAGCGAGTGTCGATCATCCTTGGAGCCGCAGCTGCACTGGGCGTGATCCTTTCGTTGTTCGTCGCCAAGAACCGGCCCGCCATCCTGCGTCGGGTCAGCATCTGGGCGTTCGGAGCCAGCGCCTTCTGGCTGGTCGTCGGCTACGGCGTTCCGTTCCTGGCCGAGACCGTGGCCCCGTCATCGACCGCCATCATCGCCGCCATGATCGACGTGTTCTTCGGAGCCATGATCCGACCAGCCATCCTCATGGGCGCCTTCGGCGGCCTCCTCCTCGTGGCATCGATGCTTTGGGGTTCCGTTTCCCAACGCAGGGGCGCGGCCATCCTTCAGCCGGCTCGCCGTGGCACCAACGCCGACCGCACCGGACCTGGTCGCGGGGGCGTTTCGTCGAACGTCCGCCCTCCAGGCCAGGCCGTCGCAGACCGAACCCCGACCGGCCAGACTCGCGTCGTCCGCCCTGCGACGGGCCAGGAGCCCAGCCTTCGACCGATGACCCCCCCACCCTCGCCGGTACCCGCTCGGGTCGACGCAACCCAGGTGTTCCCGACCGTCGCGGCGCAGCCGCCGTCAACGCATCGATGGGTCGAGGGGGTTGGCTACGTGGAGGGAAGCCCCGACGAGGGCGCCTCGCCACGCTGAGCAACGAGCTGGGCATCGAGGTGGGTGTCGAGCCAGGAGACGACCTCGGCCAGCACCTGATCCTGCTCGGGCTCGTTGAAGCACTCGTGGCGCAGCCCGGGCCACACTCGTCGAACCACTCCGCTCACGTCGGCCAACGGTGCTGACGCCTGCGGCGGCACCAACTCGTCGGCCGAGCCGTGGAGCACGTAGACCGGGATCCGGATGCGGTCGAGCGACGCCGTGGTCGTCTTCATTGCCTCCAGCACCACCTTGCCAAGTCCGGCCGTGCTCCCTGCGATCACCAGCGGGTCGTTGACGTAGGCCTCGGCGACGGCGGGGTCTCGGGAGAGCAACGAGCCGGCGATGGTCGCCGGAACGAAGGTCTTCGGCAGCAGCCGACCCAAGATGGGCGCCAACAGCCGTTGCCACAGGGGAAGCTTGGCGTGGAGGGCGGGCGCGCTGAGCACCGCCAGGTCTGGTCCACTGCGACCCGAGACCAGATAGGCAGTCGAGATCAGCCCGCCGAGCGAGTGACCCAAGAGCACCACGGGCAACCCCAGCGACCTTCGTTCGGCGAGCAACGCCTCGACATCGTCGAGGAACTCGGAGAAGACGTTCACGAAGGCTCGACGACCCCCGGACTGCCCGAACCCCCTGGTGTCGGCGGCGAGCACATCGAAGCCTGCGTCGGACAAGACCTGCCCGACATGTTGGTAGCGGCCGCTGTGCTCCCCGATTCCGTGGACCACGAGTACCGCGGCGCGGGCATTGGGCGTCGTCCAGCGCCGGCGCAGTTGGGTGAGTCCGTCGGAGGTCGTGCCGAAGCTCACGGCAACATCGGTCGTGCGAGGGGTTGAGGTCATTGGTCGCCCTCTTCGTCGGATGCGCCCGAGTCCGGCTGCGCAGTCCGCACCTCGGCGCAATCGACCGTCACCGTCGCCGCCACCTCGTCGGTGTCGGGGTCAACGATCCGGATGACTCCTTCGGTGGCCTCGGGGTCATCCAGACACTGCTGTGTCGCGTACTCGCGGGCCTGTTCGCGTGCGGCGTCGTTCTGGTCGTCAGACGATGTCGCCGGTGACACCGACGACGTCTCCGGCTGGTCGGCCGGGTCGAGATCGACCGGTGTCGCGTCTTCGCTGGAACACGCCCCGAACGCGAGGATCGACAAGAGCGCCGGGAGGAGGAAAGCGGAGCGGGCGTGCACCTCCTCGACGTTACCTGCAGGTCGGTAGTCTTGGGCCGTGGCCCGGGCCGGACAGCGCAGCACAACGGGGTTGCCACGGTCGAGCGTGCTCGCCCTCAGCATCGGTCACGGGGGCATGGCCATCGTCATCAACCTCATCTCGGTGCTGTTGGTCTTCTTCTACCTCCCCCCGACGAGCGCAGGGCTGCCCCGACTCGTGACCGATGCAACGTTCCTCGGCGTCCTCAATGCCATCGTGCTCATCGCCGCAGTCGGCCGGTTCACCGACGCAGTCACCGATCCCCTGATCGCTTACTACTCGGACCGGAGCAAACATCCCAAGGGCCGGCGCATTCCGTTCATGGCCGTCGGCGCCGTCCCCGCCGCGTTCGCGACCCTGCTCATGTTCCTCCCCCCCGTGGGACATGAAAGTGGCTGGAACATCGTCTGGTTGCTGGTGGTCGAGCTGGTTCTCTACCTGGCACTCACGGCGTACGCCACCCCTGCCTTCACGCTCGTGGCCGATCTCGGCGCCACTCCCGAGGAGCGTCTCGACCTTGCCACCTGGACCACGGTCGCGTGGGGAGTCGGCATCATCCTCGGCGCCATGACGCCGGCGCTTGCCTCGCTGCTCGACCACTTGTGGCTTGCACCGATCAGGGCCTGGCAGGTCGCCGTAGCCACCGAATGCGCGGTCGCCGCAGTCGCGATGATGGTCCCCGTCTTCGCCATTGACGAAATGACCCACGCACGCTCGGCCCCGAGCACCGTGAGTTTTCGGCAGTCGGTTCGCACCGTGCTCGAGAACCCGTTCTTCCGCCACTACCTCGCGGCCGAGGCCGCCTACTTCTGCGGCCTGGCCATCATCCAGACCGGCATCCTCTACTACGTCACGGTCCTGCTCGAGCTGGACGAGGCGGTGACAGCGCCCCTTCTGCTGCTCATGGTGGTCTCCGCGCTCGCCTTCTATCCGGCCATCAACCGCTTCGCCAAGCGACGGGCGGCCAAGCCCATGGTGATCGCGGCGTTCGTGGCGGCATCAGCGGACTTCATCCTGGTGGTGTTCCTCGGCAAGCTACCGTTCCCCGCGTGGATGCAGGCCGTGGTGCTGGTGCTCGTGTTCGCGATCCCGTTCGCCATCCTCAGCGTCATCCCCCAATGGATCCTGAGCGACATCGCCGAGCACGCAGCGCACGAGTCGGGAACCGCCACCACAGGCATGTTCTTCGCCGCCCGCACCTTTCTCCAGAAGATCGCCCAAACCTTCGGCGTCGTCGCCTTCGCGGTGCTGACCAGCTTGGGCCGCGACGTCGGTGACGACCTCGGCGTGCGCCTGTCGGGGCTGGCCGGTGTGCTCCTTTACCTTCTCGCCGCGCTGCTGTTCAGTCGCTACGACGAAGAACGCCTGCGGGAAGAGCTCAGCCGACATTTGCGAGCGATGGACCGGAATCTCCATCCCGCGCCATTGGCTTCCTCAGGAGGGTGAGTCGAGGTTCTGCCGGTGGCTGGGGGTTCCCCAGTCGTCGCAGCACCCGGCGAGCTTGGTGGTTGCCTGGCGCCGCCCCGACGTTCGCCAGAATCTGGCTGAGCCCCCACCAACCCGAACGTCGCACCAATCGCTGCAGCACGTGACCCAACGCGAGCCCACACCCTCGGCACATCGGCCCGGCGACCACACGCGTCGGTCCCGTCTCGAGCAAACCGTGTTGGTACCGAAAGGTCACGTCGGCGACGGGTCCGTGGCCGCAGAACATGCATTCAACCCCTGACGCCAAGCGGGCCCCGGGGTTGCCGAGCACCGCATCGGGCTCGGTCACACGTCCCGTGATCGGGCACCGCAACGCCTGGTCGCTCAAACAGTCGTAGGCGTCGCTGATGATCATGACACCGCGGTGCGCCGCCCTCGATCCGCCACCGGGAAATCGACCCGACCAATCGGGGTGCACTCGACGGGTGATCCGACGATAGGTCTGTTCGAGCCGTTCGATGTCGGACGCCGCCTTGTTTGCCGGAGATGCGGTCGGGCGCGTCGGCTTCTGACGGTCGATGGGGTCGGACTGGTGGAGTCGGACTGGTGGATCGGACTGGGTGGAATCGGACTGAGCCGAGACGTGCATGCCCCAGTGTCGGAGTTCGCAGACCGATCATGACCGGTCCGACAAACTCAGAGCACCCCGTACGGGATTTGAACCCGTGCTACCGGCATGAGAAGCCGGCGTCCTAGGCCGCTAGACGAACGGGGCCGGACTTGCTTGCGCAGGGCATCCTAGCGAGCGTCACTTTCGCCGGACAACGCCGGGTCGGGCAACGGGCTGAGGAAATCCCTGCTGAAGCGTTCGGGGAGGAGGACTTGAACCCCCAATGACTGGACCAGAACCAGATGTGTTACCAATTACACCATCCCCGAAGGATGCGCTCCCGAGGAAGCCGGGACAAGGTTAGCGGGATGGCGGCGGCGCCACGACCGTTTTCAGTCGACGAGTCGTTCGAGTCGGCGAAATCCGATGACCCGTCCCAGCGCGACGGCAGCGGACTCATCGATCAACCGGCGAATCGACGCGGCGGGCGGAGTGAGCGCGACCTCAGCATCGAAGCCGACCTCCTCGGCGACCAGCAACGACCGGCGGGCGTGGAACCGGTCGGTCACCAACACCACCGCGGTGATCCCTTCGGCCGCGAGGAAACGATGCGCCGCGGCCAGCGACTCATAGGTCGAGGTCCCCTGCACTTCGAGCAGCACTCGCTCGTCGGGCACGCCCTGGGCGCGCAGATAGTCATAGCTGGCCTTGGCCTCGGTGGTCGCGTCGCCCGCCTGTCCGCCACCGGTCACCACCACCTTGTCGACGAGGCCGGACTGAAACAGCGACACGGCGAGGTCGAGGCGTTGCCGCAGCACCGGTGAAGGTTCGCCGTTGTACTGCGCAGCCCCGAGCACCAGCGCGACACCGGGCACGACTTCGGCGCCGGCTGCGCCACCGCCAGCAGGGAAGGTCCTTCGCGAGGTCAACCACACATCGACGAAGGTGACGCCGCCGTAGGCCACGGTCAGCGCCGCCAGAAGCGCCAGGACCTTCAGACCTCGCTTCACAGCTCCGACACGCTCAGACCCGGGAGCGGGCCGCCTGGAGGCGTCCGATCACAACCGATCGTTCGAGGGCGGCAAGCGGCTGGAAGAGCGGAAGGCCGGCACGCCGGCCCGTCACTGCGAGACGAACCGGAAGTTGCGACTTTGCGTCGAGCTTCGCGCCGACACCGAGTACCAGCGCCTCGAGCGACGACGACGTCCACTCGCAGTCGGCCATCCCGACGATGACTGCGTCGAGCACGTCGGCGACACCGGCCTTGGTCATGACTTTCTGCCAATCGGCAGGGTCCGGCTCGGGCGCGTCGCCGACGATCCAGTCGATCAAGGCAGGGATCTCGTCCAGGCGCACCAGACGATTCTGGATCTCGGGAGCGAGTTCGATGAACAACTCGTCGCCGATAGGGCCCCGGAAGGGCACCGACAACTCGGCGAACGCCTCGTCATCGAGCGCTCGGATGTAGGTGGCATTGAAATGCTCGAGCTTCTTGATGTCGAAGAACGCCGGAGCTTTGTTGATGTCTGCGAGCTCGAACTGCGCAATGAACTCGGCGATCGGTCGGATCTCGATGTCGTCCTTCGGCCCCCAGCCGAGGGTCAACAGGTAGTTGCGCATCGCTTCGGGGAGGAACCCCCGCGTGGCGTAGTCGCCGACCGACACATCGTCGCGACGCTTGGACAGCTTCTGGCGCTTCTCGTTCACGATCAGGGGAAGGTGAGCGAACACCGGCTGGTCGGTGGCTCCCATGGCCTGGCGCAACAACAGAACCCGGGGAACCGTGTTGACGAGGTCTTCACCCCGGACCACGTGGGTGATGCCCATGTCCAGATCGTCGAATGCATTCGCCACGTGGAACATGGGAACGCCGCTCGAACGGACGATCACGAAGTCTTCGAGCAGCGAGTTCTCGAACTCGACGTGGCCTCGGATCACATCGTCCCAGGCGATGACGCCTTCGTCCGGCGTACGGAACCGAACCACGACTCCCTCGCCGGGTCGCACGTCACGATCGCGACAGAAGCCGTCGTACCCGCCGGACTCGCCGCGAGCCTCGGCCCGCTCCTTCACGACTTCTTGGCTGCAGTCGCAGTAGTACGCGAGGCCCCGCTCGAGGAAGCTGTCGGCGACCTGGCGGTAGAGGTGGAAACGATCGGACTGGCGGTATTCCTCGTCCCAGTCAAGGCCGAGCCACTGCAGGTTGTCCCTGATGGCGTCGATCAGATGCGGCTGGCTGCGCTCGGCGTCGGTGTCCTCGATGCGCAGGATGAACGTGCCCCCCGTATGCCGGGCGTACATCCAGTTGAACAACGCAGATCGAGCACCGCCGACATGGAGATAGCCGGTGGGCGCGGGCGAGAATCTGACGCGGACGGTCACCCTGCGGAGGCTACCGGCGTTCAGTCAGCCGACGCGAAGTTGGACGTCCAGTCGCGCCGGTAGGCGGCGTCGAGCGCTTCGGGGGTGGTCGCCAGCACCGCGACCGGTACGTGGTCGACGAGCTCACGTCGCTGACCGTAGTGGTGACCGTGGCCGACGCCGGCAAACCACGCCTCGCGCTGCTCGACCAGCTCGGCTGGCGCGTCGGGGTCAAGGAAGCCGAAGACGGTGAGGGCCATTCGGAGATCGTGCACCACCGGTGCCCGTCCATAGAACGCAGCTCGCTTCAGGGCCACACCGACACAGCCGGCCATCGCGTCCTCGTGGCTGACCTGACCGAGGTGCAGCTGCCCGTCGAACAGTGGCACCAACTTGTAGATGTAGCCCTGATCGGGACCCTGGCTCCCCATTCCGATGCCCGTGGGTTGCCCCGATGGCAGATCCCCCGGTCGGGTAGCCGTCCAGGATCCCTTCCGGCGGGGCGGTGAGGCGTAGCCGCGAACGCGTTGGGTGGGGTCTACGGGCACGAAGTCGGGGGCAGCCACGCCCAGAAGAGTACCGACCTCTGGGCCTGGCCGGAAGCCCGCCGGCGAACAGCTATGTTTTGCGCCCATGGAAGACCCCTCGGCCATCTACCGCATCCTCCTCCTCCTGCACATCGCGGCGTCAGTTGTCGGCTTCGGCGGTGTCATTGCGCACGGCGCCTACAACGCGAAGGCGTTCCGGTCAAAGGCGGGCGACGCGGCAGTCCTTCTCCGAGCCACTACAGCCGTCACCAACATTGCCCACTACGCCATCTACGCCGTCCTGGTCTTCGGCGTCCTGCTGATCAGCGTCAGCTCTGGCGATGTCAGCTTCTCCGAGCCCTGGATCTCGGCCGGATTCCTCCTCTGGTTCCTGCTGGTCGGCGCAGCCCACGGCTTGGTCCGACCCGCAGTTCGAGACCTCACCGCCCGCGCCGAGGAACTCCCGTCCGACACGCTCCTCAGCGAGGACCCCGCCGCCTCCGCGCTCGCCAAGAAGTTGGCACTCGGCGAAGGCGTCACCCAACTGCTACTCGCCGCCGCCCTGGTCGTGATGATCTGGCGGTTCTGAGCCCGGTCAGAGCAGCGCGTAGACGATGAGGTCGGCCAGGGCCTGCCAGCTCGCCTCGATGATGTTCTCGCTGACTCCGATGGTGGTCCAGCGGCGATCGCCGTCGGAAGCGTCGATCAGCACACGGGTGACCGCGCCGGTTCCCTTGGCCGAATCGAGAATGCGGACCTTGTAGTCCGTCAGCTTCACGGTGTCGAGCTTGGGGAACCGCCCACCCACCGCGGCACGGAAGGCGGCATCGAGGGCATGCACGGGGCCGTTGCCCTCGCCCGTGGCGACGATGCGCTCGCCGCCGACGACCAGTTTGATGGTGGCCTCGGTCTCCACACCGTCGTAATGACCGAGTGGATTCTCCTCGAGTGCCATTTCCTGCCCCGGCCGATGCTCGACCATGACCCGGTACGACTCGAGTTCGAAGAACGGGTTCCGCCATCCGCCGGCCCGACGCATCAACAGTTCGAGCGAGGCGTCCGCGGCTTCGAAGTGGTAGCCGGCGTGTTCGAGCTCCTTGAGTTCTTCGAGCATGGTCTTCATCTGCAGATTCTCGAGCTCGATGCCCAGTTCCTTGGCCTTGAGCTCGATGGTCGCCCGCCCGGAAAGGTCCGAGACCAAGAAGCGGGTTCCGTTGCCGACGGCCGCGGGGTCGATGTGTTCGTAGGCATCGGGTCGGCGGGCGATGGCCGAGGTGTGCAGCCCGGCCTTGTGGGCGAAGGCCGACTTGCCCACGTACGGCAGCGCGTCGTTCGGCGGAAGATTGACCAGTTCGGCCACGTGATGGCTGATGCTGGTGAGTCGCTCCATCGCACCGTCGGGCAGTGTGCGGATACCCATCTTGAGGGACAGATTGGGCACGAACGTCGTGAGATCGCAGTTGCCCGTGCGTTCGCCGTACCCGTTGATGGTGCCCTGCACGTGTCTCGCTCCGGCACGGACACCGGCCAACGCGTTGGCCACCGCACAACCGGTGTCGTTCTGCGTGTGCATCCCCACCATGATCTCGGGGAACATGCGAACCACTGCCGCCGTCGCTTCCTCGACGTCGTGTGGCAACGAGCCCCCGTTGGTGTCACAAAGCACCAGGGCCTCTGCTCCGGCGACCGCAGCGGCCTCGACGGCGCGGAGCGTGAACTCGGGGTTGCGCTTGTAGCCGTCGAAGAAATGCTCGAAGTCGACGAACACCCGGCGACCTTCGCCCCGCAGGTACTCGACCGAGTCGGCGATCATGGCCACGCCCTCGTCGAGCGTGGTGCGGAGCGCCTCGAGCACGTGGTAGTCCCAGCTCTTGGCCACGATGCAGCAGATGCTGGTGCGGGCGGCGAGGAGATTCCCGAGGGTCTCGTCCTCGTCGACCTTGCCCTTGGGCCGACGAGTCGAACCGAAGGCAACCAGGGTCGAGGTGTTGAGTACCAGCTCGCCGGCCGCGGCCCGAGCGAAGAACTCGTCGTCGCGCGGGTTGGATCCTGGCCAGCCACCTTCGATGTAGTGCACACCGAGCTGATCGAGCAGCTGGGCGATGCGCAACTTGTCGTCAGCAGTGAGGGCGATGCCCTCGAATTGCGAGCCGTCCCGAAGCGTGGTGTCGAAGATCTCGACCGCCTCGGGCCAGGCGGGGTCCCAAACGGCGCCGCGCGAGATCTCCATCGATCAGCCCGCCACTGGCGTCAGCCACCCGTGGTTGTCCGCAGCCTCGCCGACCTGGATGTCGGTGAGGGCTTCGCGCAGGCGCAGCGTATTCGGACCCGGCTGCCCGTCTCGAACCGTCTTGCGCTCGGCGCCGACGATGACCGTTCCGACCGGGGCGATGACCGCAGCGGTGCCCGAGAGGAAGACTTCGCCGTTCGTGCTCCAGTCGAGTAGCTCCTTCGTGCCGAGCGGATGCTGTTCGACGTCGTAGCCGAGTTCTGCGGCGATGGTGATGACCGAGTCTCGGGTGACGCCGTGCAGGAACGACTCGTCGAGCTGGCGGGTGATCACCTTGGTGTCATCGGCGAGGAAGAAGTTGGACGCACCCGTTTCGGTGATGTCGTCACCGGTGGCGAAGAGCACCTGGTCGGCCCCGTGGTCCCGCTTGGCGTCGAGGGTCGGGCCGAGCGCCATGACATAGTTGGCGCCGCTCTTCACCATGCCGAACTGCGGCGTGGTGCGCGGGATCTTGGTCTCGACGTAGATGGTGAGCGGGCGAACGCCCCCCGGGAAGTAGTCGCCCACCGGTGAGCAGATGACGTACAGAATGCCGCTCTCGCTCGGGGCCGCAGCGGCCCCGATGTTGGGGGTCGTGCCGATGAACGTGGGGCGGATGTACAGCGAACCGGGCGCCTTGGGGGTGAACGAGGCATTGGCCTCGACCGCGTCGATGATCATCTGGCGCAACAATCCCGCCTCGGGCGGGGCGATACGCAACCGCTCGATGCTTTGACGCATACGGGCAACGTGATCGTCGACCCGGAAGATCGCCAAGGACCCGTCGATCTGTCGGTGGGCCTTGAGGCCTTCGAAGCAGGCGCTGCCGTAGTGCAACGCGTGGGTGCCGGGATGTAGCGAGAAGTTCTCGAATGCTTGGGCCTTGCCGCCGTAGCTGTAGTGGCCGGCCGCCAGGTTTGCCACCGTCATCTGGTCGCCGAAGAGCGAGCCGAAGGGTGCGTTGAAGGGATCGTTGCTCATGGATGAACCTCAGGGTCTGAGCAGCAGCTCAAAGTTGGGCGGCGACGGCGTCGCCGATCTCGCTGGTGGAACCGGTCATTTCGGAGCAAGCATCGCACGCGGCCGTGATCTTTTCCGCCGCCGCACTCTCACCGAGGAAGTCGAGCATCATCGCACCCGACAGGATGGCCGCAATGGGGTTCGCCTTCTGCTGACCGGCGATGTCGGGCGCAGAGCCGTGGACCGGTTCGAACATCGAGGGTCCCGTGCGCGCCGGGTTGAGGTTGGCCGACGAGGCCAGGCCGATCCCGCCGGACACGGCGCCGCCGAGATCGGTGAGGATGTCGCCGAAGAGGTTGTCGGTGACCACGACGTCGTAACGCTGCGGATCCTGCACGAAGTAGATGCACGCGGCGTCGACGTGGTTGTAGGCCGTCGACACCTCGGGGTACTCGACTGCCACCTCGTTGAACGCCCGCTCCCAAAGGTCACCCGAGAAGGTGAGCACGTTGGTCTTGTGCACCAGGGTCAGGTGCTTGTTCCGACGCATCGCAAGGTCGAACCCGAAACGAATGGCCCGTTCGGCCCCCATTCGGGTGTTGACCGATCCTTGTGTCGCGATTTCGAAGGGGGTGCCCTTGCGAAGGAATCCGCCTTCGCCCGCGTAGGTCCCCTCGGTGTTCTCTCGGATGACGATGAAATCGTGCGGACGGTCGCCTGCCCGCTTGAAGGGACGCAGGTTCACGTAGAGGTCGAGCTCGAAACGCATCTTCAACAGAAGGCCGCGTTCGATCACGCCGGGAGGCACTTCGGGCGTTCCGACCGCCCCCAGGTAGATGGCGTCGAACGAGCGCCATTCCTCGAGGATCTCGTCCGGCAGAATCGTGCCATCCTTGACGTAGCGAGATCCGCCGAGGTCGTAGTGCGTTGCCTCGAGCTGGATCCCAGCGGCCTCGATGACCTTCAGACCCTCGGCGATGACCTCTGGTCCGATTCCGTCTCCGCCGACAACGGCGACTCGATAGCTGGAACTGCTTGTGCTGGCCACTCTGGAAACCCCCTAGGCGTCGAGCTGCAAACTCTATCGGGAGGCCTTTTCCTCTCGTGATTCTCAAGCGCGAGCCGGAACGGGTCGATGAAACAAGTGCCGCACGACCCTGCTGCGATTCCCGGACTCGGGAGGTTCACCCATGGCCACTAAATCAAGCCTCGACTTCGGTCTGAGAACGGCGCCGGACAGCTGGATCGCTGCAGCCGAGGAGGCGCCCGAGGGCGACCCGACGCCGCTGCGTCACAAGCGGTACGTCGGCACGGTCCCGGTCTCGACCCAGGTCGACCTGATCACCTCCTTCCTCGCTGCGCTTGCGATGTCCTCGATCTTCGGCACGTTCTGGTACCTGCTCGAGACGAACGACGGCACCCGCGATCCGTGGTACGCAGTCGGACTCGGCGTGTTGATCGCCGTCGCGGTGCGCCTCGGCGGCGGTCGGGACCATGCCGAATCGCGCGCCGTCATCTCGGTGCTGTTCTACTTGTCCACGATCTTCGTCGTCGCCTACCTCGTCGAACGGCACTACAACGTCGAACTCTGGGGAGCGGGCAGCTCGCTTGCCGGCAGCGAGAAGAACCTGGTCCGATATCGGCTGACCGAACCCGAGACCCTGAGCGCCTGGTGCCTCGGGCTCGCCGCGAGCGTTCAGGTCAGCTACCTGCTTCGCCGCCGTTAGCGGAACCGGCAACCGCGTCGGGGCGGCTATTCTGCTCCGATGGCCGACCGTCAGAAGCTCTCCCAAGAAGCATTCGATCGCCTCGCGGCCGAACACGACGACCTGACCAGCAGGGGCCGCATCGAGATCGCCAAGAAGATCGAGACAGCTCGGGAGCTGGGCGACCTTTCCGAGAACGGTGACTACCACGCCGCGAAGGAAGAACAAGGCAAGATGGAGGGCCGCATCATGCAGCTGGCCCGAATCATTCTCGATGCCGAGATCGTCGAGGCCAGCCCTACGGCTGACTTGGTTCGTGAGGGCTGCGTCGTCGGCGTGCAGTACGAGGGCGACCCCGAGGTCGAGACCTACCTCATCGGCTCCATCGAGGAACGACGGGACAACCTCGTGGTCATGTCGCCCGGCTCCCCCATGGGTCGAGCACTGATCGGGGCAAAGAAGGGCCAGACCGTCAAGTACGAGGCGCCGGGCGGTCTCATCTCGGTCACGGTCATATCGATCGACGTCTGAGCCAGCGACGTCTGAGCCATCGAGGTCTGGGCCATCGACGTCTGGGCCTGGGCCAATCGGGGCCTTCGGTCGTATGATGGCCCACCGCAACGCCCCATCCGGCACAGGTACAGGAGCATTCGATGGCCGAACCACGCACGCTGGTCGACAAGCTTTGGGAAAGTCATCTCGTCCGGCGAGGAGACGACGGTGACGGAAGCACGGGCGATCCCGATCTGCTCTACATCGACCTCCACCTGGTGCACGAGGTCACCTCACCGCAGGCGTTCGACGGTCTGCGTCTGGCCGGACGGAAGGTGCGGCGCCCCGAACTGACCGTCGCCACCGAAGATCACAACGTGCCGACCGAGAACATCGATCAGCCCATCGCCGACCCCATCAGTGCCAAGCAGATCGAGGTCATGCGGGCCAACGCCGCCGAGTTCGGGATCACCCTGCACCCGATGGGGTCGCCGGGCCAGGGCATCGTCCACGTCATCGGACCAGAGCAAGGCCTCACGCAGCCGGGCATGACTGTCGTCTGCGGCGATTCGCACACCGCCACCCACGGAGCCTTCGGCTCGCTTGCCTTCGGCATCGGTACCAGCGAGGTCGAGCACGTTCTGGCCACCCAGACCCTGCCCCAGACTCGGCCGAAGACCATGGCCGTCACGGTCAACGGCACGCTTCCCGATGGTTCGACGGCGAAGGACATCATCCTCGCGATCATCGGGCGCATCGGCACCGGCGGCGGCATCGGCCACGTCATCGAATATCGCGGCGAGGCCATTCGCGCCCTGTCGATGGAAGGCCGGATGACGGTCTGCAACATGTCCATCGAGGCCGGAGCCAAAGCGGGCATGATCGCCCCCGACGACGTCACGTTCGCCTACCTCGAGGGTCGCGAGCATGCGCCGAAGGGTGCCGATTGGGATGCCGCCGTGGCCTACTGGCGCACGCTTCCCACCGACCCCGATGCCACCTTCGACGCCGAGATCGTCCTCGATGCCGCCGACATCGGACCGCAGATCACGTGGGGGACCAACCCCGGTCAGGTCGCCCCGCTCGCCGGAGCCGTTCCCGATCCTGCCAGCTTCTCCGACGCCGCCGACGCCGACGCCGCCGCCCGGGCCCTCACGTACATGGGCCTCGAAGCCAATACGCCGTTCAAGGACATCAAGGTCGACACGGTGTTCATCGGCAGTTGCACCAACAGCCGCATCGAGGATCTCCGGGCCGCAGCCAAGGTCGCCGAGGGCCGCAAGGTGGCTGACGGCATGCGCACCCTGGTCGTTCCCGGATCGTTTGCGGTGAAGCACCAGGCTGAGGCCGAAGGACTGCACCGTATTTTCATCGACGCCGGATTCGACTGGCGGGAGCCCGGTTGTTCCATGTGCCTCGCCATGAACCCCGACAAGCTGGCCCCGGGCGAGCGCTCGGCATCGACCAGCAACCGCAACTTCGAGGGCCGACAGGGTCGCGGCGGTCGAACCCATCTGGTCTCACCCGAGGTTGCGGCCGCAACCGCCATTGCCGGTCGGTTCGCCACTCCGGCCGACCTCTGATCCCCCCACTTCTGATCCAGTGACCCCGCGATCTGAAAGTCAGGTAACCCCATGAAGGCAGTCCGAGTCGTCACTGGCCGAGCCGTCCCGCTCGATCGCTCCGACGTCGACACCGACCAGATCATCCCGTCCGATTGGCTCAAGCAGGTCGAGCGGACCGGCTTCGAGAAGGGCCTGTTCTCGGAATGGCGGGACGATCCGGCCTTCGTGCTCAACGAGGAGCGCTTCTCCGGCGCCAACATCCTCATTGCCGGGCCGAATTTCGGCGTCGGCTCCAGCCGTGAGCACGCCGTGTGGGCCATTCAGCAGTTCGGGTTCGAGGCCGTCATCACCTCGAGATTCGGCGACATCTTCCGCAACAACTCGACCAAGAACGGCCTGATCCCCGTGGTGGTGTCGCCGGAGATCGCCCGTCAACTGCTCGACGCCGTCGATGCCAGTCCCAACCTCGAGATCACCATCGACGTCGAACGGCGCCTCGTCGAGGTCCCCGAACTCGGCCTCTCGGTCGAGTTTCCCATGGACTCCGCCACCCAGGAACGTTTCCTTCAAGGTCTCGACGACATCGGCATCACGATGCGAAGCGTCGATGACATCGGCGCCTTCGAGACGACACGCGCCGGCTGGCTCCCCTCCGCGTGAGCTGACGATCATTACAAATTGGTGACGGAGGGGTCATCGCGGAACCGGATTCTGCCGATGGTTCGTCAGAGCAGCACTCATCGCTCGACGACTCCAGGAGTCCGCACATGCGCACCCACAAGACCGTTACCGCCAGGGCGTTTGCCGGCCTGCTTGCCTTCGCCCTCGGCGCCGCGGCGTGCACCGGGTCGGAGACAGCCGACCCGAATACGTCCGACCAGGTCACCGACATCGACGGCGACGATGTCACGCTCACCTCGGGCTTGCAGACCGTGGGCGATTGCGATGCTCTGCTCGCCCGCCTGATCGAGGAGGGACTCGAACGTGTGGGCCCCTACGGCTTCGGTCAGGGTGGCCCGGTCATCATGCAGGACGCCATGGCGGTTGAGGAGAGCAGTGGAGGCGCCGAACGCCAGACGGCCACCGCCGACGCGGGAGCCGCAGCACCGGCCGAAGGCGCTGACTTCACCGGCACCAACGTCCAGGAGGCCGGCGTCGACGAGCCCGATCTGGTGAAGACCGACGGTTCGCGGATGGTCGTGACCGCCGGTGGCAAGCTTCAGATCCTCGATGTGTCGGGCACAACCCCGACGCTGGTCAAGACCGTCGAACTTCCCCCCGACCAATGGGCCACCGACCTGTTCCTGGTCGGCGAGCGCGTGTACCTGACCACCAGCGGCTGGACCGAAGTGGCGTTCTCCGACGCTGACATCATGCCGCGGTGGGGTGGTACGCCGACGACCCGGATCATCGAGGTCGACCTGGCCTCCGGCACCATCGGCAGGACCTTGGAGTTCGAGGGCAGCCAACTGTCCGCACGGGAGATCGACGGCACGATTCGTTTCGTCCTGAGTGCGGCGACTGGCCAGTTCCCGTTCCTCTTCCCCTCGAGCCCGGAGGCCGAGGAAAGCGCCAAGGCCGCGAACCAGGACCTTCTGCGCAAGAGCACGATCGATCAGTGGCTCCCCTCCTACCGGCTGGTCGACGGCGAGAGCGTGATCGAGCAGGGTCGCCTCGTCGACTGCGAGCGTTTCCACCTGCCGGGCGAGTTCTCCGGCTTCGGCACCGTCGCGGTACTGACCGTCGACGCCGACTCCGGCCTCGACCCCGTCGACTCGCTTGCCGTCCTCACCGACGGTCAGACCGTGTATGCCTCGACCAGCCGACTCACCGTGGCCACCCAGCGCTGGCCCGAGTACGACAACGACGGGAGCCTCATCGAGGACGAAGGTTTCTCGGCGGGACTCCACAGCTTCGACATCTCCGATCCCGGAACCACGGCCTACACCGGATCGGGCTCGGTCCGTGGCCACCTGCTGAGCCAGTACAGCCTGTCGGAGCACGAGGGCTTCCTCCGGGTGGCGACCACCGACGGATCGCCGTGGGGATCGAGCAGCACCTCGGAGAGCTTCGTGACCGTCTTCGAAGAGCGCGACGGAGCCCTGAACCAAGTCGGCCAGGTAGGCGGACTGGGCAAGACCGAGCAGATCTTCGCGGTCCGCTTCCTCGGCCCGCAGGCCTTCGTCGTGACCTTCCGCCAAACCGACCCGCTCTACTCGGTCGATCTTGCCGACCCGGCCAATCCCAAGGTCGTCGGTGAGCTCAAGATCCCCGGCTACTCGGCCTATCTCCATCCTGTCGGCGACGGCACCCTGATCGGCATCGGCCAGGACGCCGACGAGCAGGGTTCAACCCTGGGCGCGCAGATCTCGGTGTTCGATGTGAAGGATCCCGCCAACCCCCAGCGCCTGTCCCAGCTCGCGTTGGGCGCCAATTCCTACAGCGCCGTCGAGGGCGATCCCCGAGCGTTCAACTGGTTGGTCGAGGGTCGGCTGGCCTTGGTGCCCATCTCGTGGTGGGGCTGGAACGAGGACACCCAGACCGAAGCCAGCGGCAGCGCCGCCGTCGTCGTGCGGGTCAACCAGGACGGCTCGCTGACCGAACTCGGTCGGGTCAGCCACCCCACCACCGATCAATGCGAGACCGGCATCCTCGAAGAAGGCCGGGAGCCTGCCGAGGGCGACTCGGTCGAAGGGTCGACCGGTATCGCCGCCCCCTCCCCCGACTACTGCTGGAGCTTCCAGCCCGAGATCCGACGCACGGTCGTCATCGGCGAGACCCTCTACAGCGTCTCCGACGCCGGCGTGAAGGCCAACACGCTCGAGGGCCTGACCGAAACCGCCTGGATCCCCTTCTCCTGACCGAACCCATAGCGAACTGCAGTACACACACCGGCGAACTGCCGGTCCCTGTACTGCAGTTCGTCGGCGTTTCCGAACTGCAGTGCACACACCGGCGAAATCCCGGTCCGTGTACTGCAGTTCGTTGGGGGCTGGTCAGACGCTGACGGAGTCGACGGAGATCACGCCGTCGAGGGCTCGCAGGGTGGCGAGGACCTCGGCGGAGATCTGGGCGCCGATGGCGATGACCATGACGGCGGTGCGACCGGCGACGTCTCGGCCGACGTCCATGTCGTCGATGTTGACGTCGGCGTCGCCGAGGGCGGTGCCGACCTTGCCGATGATGCCGGGGCGGTTGTCGTTGCGAATGACGAGCAGGTGGTCCGACGGCGGGACGTCGAGATCGTGGCCGTCGATACCGACGATGCGGGCCTCGTCACGCAACCCGAGCAGCGTTGCCGCAACGGACCGGCCGCCGCCGGAGATCTCGAGACGGTTGACGTAGTCCCGTGTCGTGGAGCGGGCGACGGCGTCGACCGTGATGCCCCGCTCGGCCAGGATCGATGCCGCGTTCACATAGGACACGGGCTCGTCATGCGACACCGCCAAGATGCCCTTGACCGCCGAGAGACGAGCGAGGCTGTTGTCGACGCCACCGATGTCGCCTTCGAACTTGACCTCGATGGCGGAGGGAAGCGTCCCGACCAACGAGCCGAAGATGGAGCCGAGCTGTTCGGCCAACGGGAGGAAGGGGCGCATGGTTCCTGCGACCTCGGCGGCATCGATGTTGACGGCGAAGGGCACGAAGTCTCCGGCGAGCGCCAGGTTGATCTGTTCGGCGATGGTCACGCCGGCCTTGTCCTGCGCTTCGTGGGTCGACGCTCCGAGGTGCGGGGTGACGACGACGTTCGGCAGCGTGAACAACGGTGAGTCCGTGCAGGGTTCGGTCTTGAAGACATCGAGGCCCGCGCCGGCGACCTTGCCCGACACCAGTGCGTCGTACAGCGCCGCCTCGTCGACGATGCCACCGCGAGCCACGTTGATGATGCGGATGCCTGGCTTGGCCTTGGCCAGGAAGTCCGCGCCGATCAGTCCGATGGTTTCCGGGGTCCGGGCGACGTGGACGGTGACGATGTCGGCTCGGGCTGCGAGCGTGTCGAGGTCGACCAGCTCGACCGACATCTGGCGGGCCCGGTCCTCGGAGACGAAGGGGTCGTACCCGATGAGTTTCATGCCGAACGCCAGCGACCGCTGCGCCACCAACTTGCCGATGCGTCCCAGGCCGATGATGGCCAGCGTCTTGTCCTGGAGCTCGATACCGGTCCAGCGGGACCGTTCCCACCGACCCGCCTTCAGCGCGGCGTCGGCCTGCGCGGTGTTGCGGGCAGTGGCGAGGATGAGGGCCATGGTCTGCTCGGCGGCGGACACGACGTTCGACTGCGGGGCGTTGACCACCATGACCCCGCGCTTGGTGGCGGCATCGACATCGACATTGTCCAGTCCCACACCGGCGCGGCCGACCACCAGGAGATCGGTGGCGCCCATGAGCACGTCTTCGGTGACGTCGGTGGCCGAGCGGATGATGAGCGCCTGGGCGCCGACGAGCGCGGCCGGCAGATCGGACGGGCTCAGGTCGAGTCGGACATCGACCACGTGGCCTGCGGCGCGCAGTTGATCGAGGCCGTTCTCGGCGATCTCTTCGGTGACGAGGACTCTGGCCGGGGTGGTCATGGAGAAAAGCATGCCTGCGAACCCGATCATCGCCTCGGCCGTAGGCTGAAACATGTGACATCTGTGACCGGTTTCTCGATCGGAATCGTCGGCGCGGGCCTTTCGGGCCTCGTCGCCGCCGAACAATTGGCTGCGAGTGGGCACCGGGTTCTGGTGACCGAACGCGGGGGCTCTCCGGGCGGGCGTCTGGCCACCCGGCGAATGGGGGCCGCGTACCTCGACCACGGCGCCCAGTTCTTCACGGTCCGCAGCGACCGCTTCCGAGCCGACGTCGATGCATGGATCGAAGCCGGCGCCATTGCCGAATGGTGCCAGGGGTTCGACGAGGTCGACGGCTTTCCCCGCTACCGGGCCGAGGGAGGCATGTCGGCACTGGCCCGCCACCTCGCCGACAAGGCGATTCGGGCCGGCGCAACCATCGCCACCAAGGTCCAGACCATTGCGATCATTCCGGGTGCAACCGACTGGACGCTGACCCACGATCACTGGGTCCGGGAGCCCGACGAGGTCGACGCCGTCTTGCTGACCGCACCGGTCCCCCAGTCGCTGGCGCTGCTGGCGGCGGGTGGCGTGAAGCCCGCCGACCCAGCGCTCGCCGAGATCACGTATCACCGCTGTATTGCGCTCCTGGCCACAGTCGATCCTCGGACCGCCCCCCGGCTGCCCGAGGCCGGCGCCACCCAGCAACCCGACGATCCCGCGTTCAGCTTCATCGCCGAGAACCGGCGCAAGGGCATCTCCCCCATCCCTGCCCTGACCTTTCATACGGCCCACGCGCTCTCCGCCGAATTGTGGGACATGCCCGACAACGACATCAAGACACGTTTGTTGTCGTCGGCGGCCGCCGCTGTCGGCCTCGAGCCCGGCGACTTCGCCGACGTGCAGCTGAAGAAGTGGCGATTTACCGGGCCAGTCACCCCCTGGCCCGAACGGTTCGCCGTCGCGGCCGAGCGCCCGCAGCCTGTCCTGCTGGCAGGCGACGCGTTCGGTGGTCCCAAGGTCGAGGGGGCGTTCCTCTCCGGCGTCGCTGCAGCGGCGGCAATCACCGAGCGGCTCATGGGGTCAGCCGGCTGACCGGGGGCTAGCGTTGCCCGGTGACCTCGGTTACCCCCACCGAACGGGTCAGCGGACGAGCGTGGCAGGCGTTGGCTGTCGGCGCCGCTGGCTACGTGCTGTTCGGCTTCAACTCGACGGCCACCAATTTGGCGTTCAGCGCCATCGGCGACGACTTCACCTCGGCGAGCGAAGGGACCTTGTCGTGGGTCGCATCGGGTTACTTCATCGCCACCGCAGCGTTCCTGCCGCTCGGCGGACGGCTCGCCGACCGCCTCGGACGCCGCAAGGTCTTCCAGTTCGGGATGGCCGGATTCTGCGCCTCAGCCCTGCTCTCCGCATTCGCGCCCACCATCTGGCTGCTGATCGCGGCGCGTGTCGTCCAGGCCATTGCGGGAGCCATGGTCATCCCGGCCTCCCTCTCCATGATCCTCCCCGAGTTCCCCAACTCCCGCCGATCGACCGCAGTGGCCACGTGGGCCGCTGCCGGACCGCTGTCGGCGTTCATCGCTCCATCCGCAGCTTCAGCGATGCTCGCCGCCATGAGTTGGCGATGGGTGTACGGCATCAGCGCCCCCGCGGCCGCCATCGCCCTGCTGTTGAGCTGGGTGACCGTTCGAGAGTCGGTCGGTGAACAGAACGAGAACCGCCTCGACCTCGGGGGGACCGCGCTGGCGGTGGCGGCCATCTCGCTGCTCATCGTCGGCATCAGCCAGGGCACGGCCTGGGGGTGGAGCAGCGCGGCCACCGTGCTGGTCATCGCTCAGTCGTTCGCGTTGGCCATCGTCTTCGTCTATCGATCGGCCAGTCACCCCGCACCACTGTTGAACCTTGCGCTCTTGCGGGTGCCCGCGGTGGCGATGGTGAACGTGGCCAACTTCTTCATCTCGATCACCTCGCAGTCCATCTGGCTGGTGTGGCCGCTGTTCCTCCTTCGCATCTGGGAGTACGACCGGACCGATGTCGGCCTGGCCATCACCATCGGACCTACGTTCGCCGGTCCTGCGTCGCTGCTCGGTGGCCGACTGGCCGACAAGTACGGGCAACGTTGGTTGATGATCGGCGGGTCGGCCATCAGCACCTGTGCCCTCACGTACGGGGTGTTCAGCCTCGGAGCCGAGCCCAACTACTGGCTCGACCTGGCCCCCGTGATCGGCGGGTTCGGGCTCGGGTGGGGCCTGTCACATCCCCAGATGAACAGCTACGCGCTCAACCACGTCCCGGCCGAGAACTTCGGCGAGACCAACGCGGCGTTCAACACCGTACGCAACATCGCTGCCGCAGTGGGCACCGCCGGAGCCGTCGCCATCGTGGGCTCGGCCGATCGGACCGATGCGCTCGCCGCGTTCGGTCGGGCCAACACCTTCTTCACCGTCTGGGTGGCGCTGGCCTTCGTCACCCTCGCCATCGGCACGTGGAGGCTCGAACGGGACGAACGCCGCGCGGTCAACCGGGCGATGCAGGCGCGCTAGCGCAGCAGCCCCATGTCTCGGCCGGCACGGGTGAGCGTGTCGCGGTGCTCCGGTGCAGCGATGGCGATGAGCGCGGCCGCTCGTTCGGACACCGTCCTACCTCGGAGCGCGGCCACACCGTGTTCGGTGACCACGTTGTCAACCGTGTTCTTCTGGGTCGTGACGATCGCTCCTGGTTGCAGGCAGGGCACGATGCGGCTGAGGGTGCCGCTCTTTGCCGTGGCGTGCAGCACGACGAATCCATCACCGCCGGTCGAGTACTGGGCGCCGCGGGCGAAGTCGGCCTGGCCCCCACTCCCCGACCACAAATGGCTGCCGATGGACTCCGACGCGCACTGGCCGAAGAGATCGACCTCGAGGGTTGCGTTGACCGAGATGAAGTTCGGCTCTCGTCCGATGTTCCGCGGATCGTTGACCTCGTCCACGCCGAGGAAGACGATGCTGGCGTTGTCGTCGCAGAAGTCGTAGAGCCGGCGCGAGCCAAGGGCGAAGGTGGTCACGACTCGGCCTCGGTACGACCGTTTCCGCACGCCCGTGGCAACACCCGACTCCACCAAGTCGACAATGGGGTCCGACAGCAGTTCGGTGTGCACGCCGAGGTCTCGATGGTCATGGAGGAAACCGGCGACAGCCGTCGGGATCGAGCCGATACCCAACTGGATGGTCGCTCCATTGGGGATGCGTTCCGCAACGAAGGTGGCGACCGCGCGATCGGCCTCGTCGACCACCGACGCAGGCACCTCCACCAGTTCGCTCTCGGCCTCGCACCAGGCAAGCACCTCACTGCGATGCAGCCGGTTGGCTCCGTGGGTGCTGGGCATCGCCGGGTTGACTTCCAGGATGAACGGCACCTTGCCGATGAGGCTCACGACGTAGTCGGCGCTGAGGCCAAGCGAGAAGAAACCGTGGCGGTCGGGTGGGCTGGCCGCGGCCAGCACCACAGCTGGTTGCTTGGCGGCGAGGAAGGCGGGCACCTCGCTGAAGTTGGCCGGAGCGAACTCGCAGGTGCCGGCGTGAAACGCCGGCCGGGTGATGTGCGAGAGGAACCAGGACACATGGTCGAACCGGCCCTGGAACGCACCATGGAGATAGGGCCGGTCTCGCAGCGTGTGCATCTGATGCACGCGGACGCCTTCGAGGACCGCAGGATGCTCGGCCAGGTGGGCTTCGATCGCATCGAGAAGGCGAACCGGTTCCCCGTTGGAGATGGGGAGCACGATGTCCGCTCCTGCCGGAAGTTGCCGGCAGACGGCCGCCGCCAGCGCATCGACACCGAGGGGCGATGGCGGCAGCGACCAGGCGGTCACAGACCGACCGCGCCGGCGACCGGCTCGATCGAGTCGGCGGGCTCGAACCCGAAGACTCGACCGTAGAACCAGAGTTCGGCTTCGAGCGACCGGACGATGTTCTCGGCTCGGCGGAAGCCGTGCTGCTCTCCCTCGAAGTAGATCGCCGCGTGGGGAATGCCCTTGGCTGCCAACGACGCAACGATCGCCTCGGCTTGGTTCGGGGGAACGATCTCGTCCTCGGTTCCCTGCAGGACCAGCAACGGACACGACAACGAGCCGATGTGGTTGATGGGCGACCGCTCCTGGTAGAGCGCTTGCTCCGCCGGGTAGGCACCGATGAGTCCGTCGAGATAGCGGCTCTCGAACTTGTGCGTGTCGCGGGCAAGCGCTTCGAGGTCGGCGACACCGTAGAGGCTCGTGCCGGCAGCGAACACCGTCGACGACGTCAGGCACGCAAGCACCGTGAACCCGCCGGCCGACCCGCCCCGGATCGCCATGCGTCGGGGGTCGACGTTCCCGGCGGCGGCCAGCCAGGTAGCGGCTGCGATGCAGTCTTGGACGTCGACGATTCCCCAGGATCGGTCGAGCAGGCGGCGGTAATCACGCCCATGGCCGGTGGACCCGCCGTAGTTGACGTCGACCACCGCGAAACCTCGACTGGTCCAGTACTGGATCTTCAGGTTCAACACGGGCGCCGAATGCGCAGTCGGACCGCCGTGACCTAGGACGATCAGCGGCGGCTTCTCGGTTCCGTCCTCGCCGCCTGTTCCGACGCTGCGGTCGGGCCCGGTCGGTTCGTAGAGGAACCCATAGGCCGTGCGGCCTTCGGCCGTAGGGAACTCGATGGGCTCGGCGACGCTGTACCAACGCGGGTCGATGCCCAGCTCATCGCTCGGACGGTGGGTGAACGTCTGACCCCCTGGGGCGATCTCGACCACGGCCGGAAGGTCGATCTTGGTCTGAGCGACGGCAATCAGCTCACCGAGGTGGGAGACCACCAGACCACCGACCGAGACGTAGGGTGTTCCGAGCGGTTGCGTTCGACCCTCGGTGCTGACGACGACGAATCGATCGGCACCCCGGGTGGTTTCGACCGCCAGCAGCCGGCCGTCGGGCAGCTCGGCCCACTGCTGCACACCGAAGACCCACGGCGGCGATCCGATCTCGGAGCCGACAAGCGCGGTCAGAGGTGTGGGTTTCTGTTCGCCCGGCCGCCACACGCCGAGGTTCCACCAACCGGAGGCGTCGGTGCTGAAGACGAGACGCTCGTCGGAAGCCCAGTTGGCACCGTGCACGGACTCGGACGGTCCTCCGGCAACCACTTGGGTGTTGCCCAACCGGAACCCATCGAACAACGGAGCCGCGCACAGCTCGGTGCTGTCCCACGGCATGTCGGGATGATTCCAGCGAATCCAGCTGAGCCAGCGACCATCGGGCGATATCCGAGGGGCCATGACGAAGTCGGTTCCCGAGACGATCACACGCGGCGGCTCCGAGCCGTCGGCCGGCAACACGACGATCTCGTTGATCGCCTCACCCGCGATGGGGTGTGTCTCCTGTACCGCCACGACCCAGCGACCGTCGGGAGATTCGACTCCGTCCGCGTAGCGAAGCCCGTGTTGCCTCTCGGGCTCCGGCGTGAGCGGTTGAGGGTCCGGGCGTTCGTCATCGAACCGATAGAGCCGCTGATCGTCCCAGTTGCTGAAGTAGACCGCGGTCTTGCCCAAGAACCAGGCGCCCCCGCCGTATTCGTGCACCCGCGTGCGGGCCGACCAGGGGGCAGCCAGCATGTCGACCGGTTCGCCGCCCGAGCGGCGGCGGACGAGCACAGACCGTCCGCCTTCGGAAGGCCGGAGCTCGGCCCACCAGACCTCGGTACGACCATCGGCGTCGGGCCGAACCGCGGGGCCGGAGAGGCCGGTCCCACCTTCGGCGACTTGCGCGGCCGACAGCGGCGAAGGCCAGGATCCATAGGGCTCGGTCATCGGGCCTCAGCCCTCGGCCAACAGGTCGGCGATGCGGCCGAGTCCTTCGCCGAGATCATCGTCGCCCAAGGCGAACGAGAAGCGGGCGTAGCCGGGACTGCCGAAGGCCTCGCCCGGCACGAATGCCACCTTGACCTGCTCGAGCACGACGTCGGCGAGCTGCAACGTCGACTCGATCTTCGTGCCGCGGATGGTCCGACCGACGATCGCCTCGAATGAGGGGAACGCATAGAACGCCCCTTCGGGCATGCGACACTCGACGCCCACCATGCCGTCGAGCAGCCGATGCATGGCCTTGCGGCGGCGGTCGAAGGCCTCTCGCATCATGGCGACCGCGCTGAGATCGCCCGCAACTGCGGCGAGCGCAGCGCGCTGGGACACGTTGGGAACGTTGGAGGTCTGGTGCGACTGGAGATTGCCGAGTGCCTTGGCCATGTCTGGGGGGGCGATGATCCAGCCGACGCGCCAACCCGTCATGGCGTAGGTCTTTGCCACACCGTTCACGATGATGCACCGGTCGGCGATCTCGGGAACGACCACCGGCATCGAGTGGAACTCGTTGCCGTCGTACACGAGGTGTTCGTAGATCTCGTCGGTCAGCACCCAGATGTCGTGCTCGGCGGCCCACTGCCCGATGGCCTGGATCTGCTCCCGGCTGTACACGGCACCCGACGGGTTGGATGGACTGACGAAGATCAGGGCCTTGGTCTTGGGGGTGCGGGCCGCTTCGAGTTGCTCGACGGTGGCCTTGAAGCCGGACAGGATGTCGGTCTCGACGTACACGGGCACGCCACCGACCAGCCGAACGGGTTCGGGGTAGGTGGTCCAGTACGGCGTGGGAATCAGAACCTCGTCACCTGGGTCGAGCAGACCAAGCAGTGAGTTGTAGACCGCGTGCTTGCCGCCGACGGTGATGACGACCTGGTCGGGGTTGACCTCGAGACCGGAGTCGCGCTTGGTCTTGGCCGCAACAGCCTCGCGCAGTTCGGGCAGACCGGTGGCCGGGGTGTAGATGTGGTTCTTGGGGTCCCGACAGGCGGCGACGGCTGCCTCGACGATGTAGTCCGGGGTTGCGAAGTCTGGCTCGCCGGCGCCGAAACCGATGACTGGCTCTCCCTTGGCCTTGAGCGCCTTGGCTTTTCCGTCGACGGCCATCGTGGCCGAAGGGGCGATGGATCCGACGCTGACAGAGATGCGACCCATGGGAGGTCTCCAGATGTAGTGGGGCAGATGTGCGGGCAGATGTAGCGGAAATGGGTGAGGAACCGAGATGCCATCCTGTCAAACTGTGGGCCCAAACACTCCCGAATTGAGGCCTCAATTCATGCCGGACATCGTGCTTCCCGCCGACCTCAAGCCAATCGACGGCCGCTTCGGCTCCGGCCCGTCCAAGGTTCGGACCGAGGCGGTCGCCGCGCTCGTCGAGGCGGCGCCCACCTACCTGGGAACCTCACACCGCCAGGCGCCGGTGAAGCACATGGTCGGCCGTTTGCAGTCCGGAATCCGGTCCTTGTTCAGCCTGCCCGACGACTGGGAGGTCGTGCTCGGCAACGGCGGCTCCACCCTCTTCTGGGACGCTGCCACCTTCGGGCTGGTCGAAGCCCGCTCGCAGCATCTGGTGTTCGGAGAGTTCTCGTCGAAGTTCGCCGAGTCCACCGCCGGCGCCCCCTTCCTCGGCGATCCCGAGATCATCGAAGCGCCCACCGGCTCCCACCCCGAGGCCAAGGCCAGCGATGGGGTCGACCTCTACGCCCTCACCCACAACGAGACCTCCACCGGCGTCGCCATGCCGTTGCGCCGACCTGCCGGGATCGCCGACGACGCCATCGTCGCCGTCGACGCCACGTCGGGCGCGGGCGGTCTGCGCTTCGATCCCAACGAACTCGACTGCTACTACTTCGCCCCGCAGAAGGGGCTCGCCTCCGACGGCGGCTTGTGGATCGCCTGCTGCTCGCCCGCGCCCTCGACCGGATCGGGCGCATCGCGGCCGGGCCCACGGTGGATCCCCGCCGGCCTCGACCTCGCCATCGCCGTCGACAACTCGACGAAGAACCAGACCTACAACACCCCGGCTCTGGCCACCGTCTTCCTTGCGGTGAACCAGCTGGAATGGATCAACGACAACGGTGGCCTCGAGTTCTCGGCCGGCCGCTGCGACCAATCGGCCGACATCCTCTACTCGTGGGCCGAGGCGTCCAGCTACGCCAGCCCGTTCGTCGCCGATCCCGCCAAACGCAGCCACGTCGTGGGCACCATCGACCTCGACGACTCGGTTGAGGCGTCGGCCGTCAACGCCGTCCTACGGGCCAACGGCATCGTCGACACCGACAGCTACCGCAAGCTCGGCCGCAACCAGCTCCGCATCGCGATGTACCCCGCCGTCGACCCGAGCGACGTGGCCGCCCTCACCGCCTGCATCGACTACGTCGTCGAACGCCTCTAGCCCACTCGAGCCCCGTCATCCCCGAACTCGAACCTCCGGCTGGAAGCGTCACCCCAACCGAACCTCCGGCTGGGAGCGTCGGTTTCCGACGCCTGGAGCCGGAGGTTCGTGGGGAGCGACGCCTGGAGCCGGAGGTTGCTCGGGCCGGAGGAGGGGCCGAGCGGTCAGGACCCGCTGGGGTCGAGCTTCAGGGAGGCCGAGTTCATGCAGTAGCGCAGGCCGGTGGGTGCGGGGCCGTCGGGGAAGACGTGGCCGAGATGGGCGCCGCATCCCTTGCAGACGACTTCGGTGCGGACCATGCCGAGGCTGAAGTCGGTGTTCTCCTGCACCACGTCTTCGCTCAACGCCTTCGAAAAGCTGGGCCAGCCGCAGCCGGCGTCGAACTTCGTTCCCGACTCGAAGAGCGGGGTGTCGCACACGATGCACGCATAGGTTCCGTCGTCCCAGACGTTCCAGTACTCACCGGTGAACGGCCGTTCGGTTCCTGCGTGCTGCGTGACCTCGAACTGGATGGGGTTCAGGCGCTGGCGTAGCTCGTCTTCGGTGTAGGTCTTCTCGGTCATGCCGGAAAGCGTAGTGGACCACGATCCGGCTCGACCGGCGCTACACCCGCCGGGCGTCCTCGATGAGGTTGATCTCGTAGAGGACCTGGTCGAGTCGGTCGCCGGCTTCGATGGGGGCGAACCGCTGCGGGTTGTCGGGCGTGATGCAGGTGGGCACCGGTGACAGGATGGTCCAGGGAGTGGGATGAGCGAACTGGACCACGGAGTATCGCTCGCCAGGCTGGTCGGGGTCGGCAACCACCTGATGGATGCCCGACGGGATCACGCCGTTGGTCAGATGCTCGAGCATGATGCCGGTGTTGATGATGACATGACGGTCCGGCGGCACGGCGTCGATCCAACGCTCGTCGCCCTGGTCGCCGACCTTCACCTGCAGACCTCGGGCCGTGGCCCGGGGCAGTGCGGTGATGAGGTTGATGTCCGCATGCTCGGCCGCCCACACGTGCCCGCCGCCAGGAGCGAGGTCCATTGCGGGGTAGTGAATGGCCCGGGTGAGCGTCGTGCCGTCGGTGGTCATGGTGTCGAAGAAGGACTCGTGGCAGCCGATGCCGAGCGAGATGATTCGTAAGAAGCGTCGCTGTACGTCGAGGACCCGATGGTGGAAGGTCTTCAGCACGTCCGTGATGCCGGGCACCTGTTCCTCGGGGAGCACCCTGCGGGGATAGCGGGCGGGATACTTCGTCTGGAGCGGATGGCCGAGGGGGACCTCGTCGCCCCAGTTGAGCATTTCCTTCCAATCGGGCACGTCGCTGATGGCCGCCGTCTCGACCAGCAGTCCCGTGTACCCGGTCTGGCCATGGGTGCCGTGGGCAACTGCCTTGCGCTTCTCCTCGACGGGGAGCGAGAAGAACTGCTGCAGCATCCCGTAGGCGGTATCGAGCAAGTCTTCGCTGAGGTCGGTGCTGGTGTAGACGAAACCGTTGCGCAGCGACGACATGACGCCGTCGACGACCGCTCGTCGCTGCGCGTCGGTTCCGTTTTCGAACGCGATCAGATCGACATCGAGGATCTCGTTCATCGCGTTCATGGGTTGTCAGTCCTCGTGCTCGGTGACGGTCACCGATTCGATGACCATGTCGACGACGGGGCGATCGCCGGGGCCGGTCTTGACCTTTTCCATCTCGGCCACGTGCTCGAGTCCCTTCACGACCTTGCCGAACAGTGAATACGCCGGCGGGAGACCCATACCGCTGGGGCCCGAAATGACGAAGAACTGGCTGCCGTTGGTGTTGGGGCCGGCGTTGGCCATGGCCAGTGAACCAAGCTCATAGCGGCCCGGCGCGGGCAGCTCGTCCTCGAAGCGGTAGCCGGGACCACCGCGGCCCGACCCTTCCGGGCAACCGCCCTGGAGCACGAAGCCCTGGATCACCCGATGGAAGGTGAGTCCGTCGAAGTAGTGGTAGCGGGCAAGCGACACGAAATTGTTGACCGTCTTGGGCGCAGCGACCGGGTCGAGCGCCAGGATCAGCGTGCCCATGCTCGTGACCATCTCGGCCGTGTAGCGCTTCTTCGGGTCGATGCACATGGGGAACGGCCCATCGAAGCTTCGTTGCTGGGGGCTCGATCCGTCAGCCGCAGGACATTCAGGCACAGGTATCTCCAAACTGGTGGGGTGTCCGGCAACTCTAGCCAGACACCCCCGGTCTGCTCAGCCTGCGGCTGCTGACTCAGCCTGCGGCTGTGCTGACTCAGCCTGCGGCTGTGCTGACTCAGCCTGCGGCTGCGGCGAAACCGGTTTCGAGGTCGGCCAGGATGTCGTCGATCGACTCGAGTCCGACACTCAGACGCACGAGGCCCGGGTGCACGCCGGTTGCGGCCTGCTCCTCGGCAGTGAGCTGGGAGTGCGTAGTGGATGCCGGATGGATGACCAGCGACCGAACGTCACCGATGTTGGCGACGTGACTGTGCAGCGTGAGCGCGTTGACGAAACGTTCGCCCGCTTCCCTGCCACCGGCGATCACGAACGAGGGCACCGAGCCTGCGCCTCGTCCCTGGGTGTATTTCTGCGCGTTGGCGTACCACGGCGACGACGGCAGCCCGGCAAAGTTGACCGACTCGACATCGCTGCGGGCCTCCAACCACTCGGCCACCTTCTGCGCGTTCTGCACATGTCGCTCCATGCGTAGCGACAAGGTCTCGACTCCCTGGATGACCAGGAACGCATTGAACGGACTGATGGACGGTCCGAAGTCTCGGAGCAGCTGGATGCGGGCCTTGGCGATGAAGGAACCCGCACCCAGCATCGGCCAGTACTGCAGACCGTGGTAGCTGGGGTCCGGCTGGTTGTAGTTGGGAAATCGGTCGGCATCGGAGAACTCGAAGGAACCACCGTCGACGATGACGCCCGCGATGGAGGTGCCGTGTCCGCCGAGGAACTTGGTCGCCGAGTGCACGACGATGTCGGCGCCCCAATCGATCGGCCGAATGAGGTACGGCGACGCCACGGTGTTGTCGACGACGAGCGGCACGCCGGCATCGTGGGCCACCGAAGCCACGCCTTCGATGTCGAGCACGTTGTTCATCGGGTTGCCGATGGTCTCGCCGTAGAAGAGCTTGGTGTTGGGCTTGACGGCCGCTCGCCACGCATCGAGGTCGTCGATGTCGTTGACGAAGGTGGTCTCGATCCCGAACTTGGGAAGGGTGTAGTGCAAGAGGTTGTACGTGCCGCCGTACAGGGCGGCGCCGGCAACGATGTGGTCGCCGGCCTCGGCGATGTTCATGATGGCCAGTGATTCCGCCGCCTGCCCCGAGGCGACGACGAGCGCCCCGGGAACACCGGCGGCGGTCGAGGACAGGCCGTTCTCGAGCGCCGCGATGCGGGTTTCGAGCACGCCCTGCGTGGGGTTCATGATGCGGGTGTAGATGTTGCCCGGCTCGGCCAGCGCGAAGAGATTGGCCGCGTGCTGGGTGTCACGGAACTGGTAGGCCGTCGTTTGGTAGATGGGCACCGCCCGGGCGAACGTCGCCGAGTCGGGCTCCTGCCCACTGTGAATCTGCTTGGTCTCGAATCCCCACTCACCGGCCATGCCAGCTCTCCTTCGCGTCAGTCACGTTCTGTTGGTCGAGACAGACTAAACCAATTCCCGACAAAAGCGCTCAGGAATGCCGTCTCGCCCTCGGATCGGGAGTGTGGGAGTGCCGAAAACGGCACCGTGACACTCCCGATGCCGGGGTTCAGGTGGGGCCGGTGTAGGTGGCGATGTAGGGCAGGTTGCGGTAGCGCTGGGCGACGTCGAGGCCGTAGCCGATGACGAACGCGTCGGGGACGGCGAAGCCGACGTAGTCGACCTCGACCTCGCGGTTGGTCTGCTCCTCACGGATGAGCAGTGCGCAGGTCCGAAGCGAAGCTGGGCCCTGGGCGCCCAGGTGCTCGAGCAGATAGCGGAGCGTCAGCCCGGTGTCGACGATGTCCTCGACCAGGATCACGTGTCGACCGGCGACCGGTGCATCGAGATCCTTGACGATCCGCACGATCCCGCTGGACTTCGTGGCGTCGCCGTAGGACGACACCGCCATGAAGTCGATCTCGACCGGACCGGTCACGGCTCGCATGAGATCAGCGGTGAACAGCGCGCTGCCTTTGAGGATTCCGACCAGCAGGGGCACTTCGCCGGACAGATCCGACGCGATCTGGTGACCGAGTTCCGCCACTCGCGCCTGGATCTGTTCGGAGGTGATGAGGATCTCGCCTACGTCGCCCGGCGCGGGGAACTCGGGGAGTTCGGCCGGGGTCAACGGCCGGTGAAGGAGGCTTTGCCGGGGCCCTGTTCGAGGAAGCTCGTGATCCCGATGACCGCGTCGTCGGTCTGGAACGAGGCGATGAACTCGCGTCGCTCGACGGCGATGGCCTCCTCGATCGACACGTGCAGTCCGTCCATGATGGCCTTCTTCGCGTTGGCCAGCGCGGCCGGGCCCTTGGCGTACCCGGCAGCCAGTTCGAGGGCCTTGTCCAGCACCTGATCGTCGGGATGGACGGCCGAGACCAGACCGATCGCCAGCGCCTCGTCGGCCTTGACGTTGCGGCCCGTGTAGTTGAGTTCCTTGGACTTCGTCACACCGACCAGGCGAGTCAACCGCTGCGTGCCTCCGGCACCAGGGATGAGGCCGAGCAGCATCTCGGGCTGGCCGAATACGGCGCCCTCGCCACAGACACGGAAGTCCGTGCTCATCGAGAGCTCGCAGCCGCCGCCGAGGGCGAACCCATTGACGGCAGCAATGGTGATCTGCGACAGGTTCTCGAGCTTGAAGTTGGCGGCATTGAGTACGTCGACCATGCCCGACGGGTCACGGACCCCGTCGTTGACCGGGAACTCGCTGATGTCGGCACCGGCGGCGAAGAACCGGGGCCCGCCCCACAGCACGACCGCCCTGATGTCGGAGCGGCCCTCGATCTCGGTGGCCGCAGCCAGCAACTCGTGACCGACCTGCGTGTTGAGCGCGTTGACCTTGGGGCGATCGAGGCGAATGAGGGCGACGCCCTCGTGATCAGTTTCCTGAACGGTGACGAACTCGCCCATCAACCCTGACCGCCGGATGCGTCGCGAACCGAGCCCTTGCCCTCCGAGATCCAGGGCATCATGGCCCGGAGCTCGGCGCCGACCTTCTCGATCGGGTGGTCATGGCCGGCGGCTTCGAGGCGCAGGAAGTTCGGGCGACCCTGACGGCTCTCCTCGACCCAGCGATTGGCGAAGGTACCGTCCTGGATGTCGGTGAGGATGCCCTTCATCTCGGCCTTGACCGCAGCGTTGATCACGCGGGGGCCGCTCACGAGATCGCCGAATTCGGCGGTGTCCGAGACCGAGTAGCGCATGCCGGCGATGCCCTCTTCGTACATGAGGTCGACGATGAGCTTGAGCTCGTGGAGGCATTCGAAGTACGCGACCTCGGGCTGGTAGCCGGCCTCGATGAGGGTCTCGAACCCGGCCTGCACGAGGGCGGTGGTTCCGCCGCAGAGCACGGCTTGCTCGCCGAAGAGATCCGTCTCGGTCTCCTCGGTGAACGTGGTCTCGATGACCCCGGCGCGGGCGCCGCCGATGGCGTCGGCATAGGCCAGTGCGAGGCCCTTGGCGTTGCCCGATGCGTCGTTCTCGACCGCGATGAGGCACGGAACGCCGCCACCTTCGAGGTAGGTCCGACGGACGAGGTGGCCCGGGCCCTTGGGAGCGACCATGCACACATCGACGTTGGCCGGGGGCTCGATGAGGCCGAAGCGAATGTTGAAGCCATGGGCGAAGAACAGCGCGTCACCGTCGTGCAGATTGGGGGCGACCTCGGCGGTGTAGATGGCACCCATCTCGGTGTCGGGCATGAGCATCATCACCACGTCGGCTTCGGCGACGGCATCGGCGATGGAGAGCACCCGCAGGCCGGCCTCTTCGGCCTTGGCCTTGGAGGACGAACCCTCGCGCAAGCCGATGCGGACGTCGATGCCGGACTCCTTCAGGTTCAGCGCGTGGGCGTGGCCCTGCGAGCCGTAACCCAGGACGGCCACCTTGCGGTCGGCGATGAGGGAACGATCGGCGTCGGCTTCGTAATAGATGTTGGCCATGAGGTCTCTCCTGTTGAATCGAACGGGGGAACGCTAGCGAGTTCGCAGCAGCCCGTAAACGCCGGGCGACCGCGTCTCGACGAGAGGGTGGATGCTCAGGCGTCGACCGCGGTGAGCCGGGGCGCGATCTGACCGATCTTCGGCAACGCGATTCGGCCCGAGCGCTGGACCTCGACGATGCCGTAATCGACCAGAAGTGCCTCGAAGTCGTCGATCTTGCGGGGGCTCCCGTCGAGGCTGACCGTCATCTGCTCGGACGAAACGGCGAGGATCTTGCCTTCGAAGATGTTGACCAACTCGACCACTTGGCTTCGGACGGCCTTGGGGGCCGACACCGTGGCGATGATGAGCTCCCGCTCGACCGACTCCGACGGAGCCAGTTCGACGATCTCGACCACGTTGATGAGCTTGAACAGCTGTTTGACGATCTGCTCGAGCGGAGACGACTCGACGTCGACGACGATGGTGATGCGGCTGAACCGCTCGTCGCTGGTGGGAGCGACCGCCAGCGACACGATGTTGTAGCCCCGGCGGGCGAAGAGATCGGCGACCCGTGCCAGGACGCCGGCTCGGTTCTCGACCAGGACGGCGAGGGTGTGATGGGCGAGGTCTCCGGGCCTGGTCATCGCTGGGCTCCAGCAGCGCTGGTTCGTTCGGAAAGTAGCAGCGACGCCTGGGAGGGGTCGACCATGACGTCATCGTTGGAGGCACCGGCCGCGACCATGGGGAACACCTTCTCCTCGGAGTGACAGCGGAACTCGACGACGACCGGGCGGTCGTTGATGGCGTTTGCCTTGGCGATCACTGCTTCGACCTCATCGGAGTCCTCGACCCGGAACGCCGCGCAGCCCATCGACTCGGCCCACTTCACGTAGTCGGGCATGTCGTGGCTGAGGTAGACCTCGGAGTAGCGGTTCTCGTAGAACATCTCTTGCCACTGGCGAACCATGCCGAGGTACGCGTTGTTCAACAACGCAATCTTGACGGGGATCTTGTTGACCGATGCGGTCACCAGTTCCTGGGCCGTCATCTGGAAGCAGCCGTCGCCGTCGACCGCCCACACGAGGCGATCGGGGAACGCGGCTTTGGCCCCGATGGCTGCGGGGATGGAGAAGCCCATGGTGCCCAGGCCGCCGGAGTTGATCCAGGTGTACGGATGCTCGAACTTCCAGTACTGGCTGGCGAACATCTGATGCTGGCCGACGCCGGAAGCGACGATGGTGTCGCTGGGGCAGCCGTCGCGCAGTTTCTCCAACACGAACTGGGGCTTGAGCAGCTCGCCGGGAGCGGACGGCTCGTAGGTGAGCGGGAATTTCTCCTGCCAACCCGAGAGCTGTTGTCGCCACGCAGACCGGTCGCCGAAGGCATCGGCCCCTCCGGCCGCGTTGAGTTGGATGACCATGTTCTCCATGACCACCCGGCAGTCGCCGACGATGGGCACGTCCGGTCGGCGGACCTTGCCGTGCTCGGCGGGATCGATGTCGACGTGGATGATCTTGGCCTCGGGCGCAAACGCACCGACCTTGCCGGTGACCCGGTCGTCGAACCGGCTGCCCATGGCGATGAGGAGATCGGCCTTCTGCAGCGCGGTGATGGCGGTGTAGTTGCCGTGCATGCCCGGCATCCCGAGACAGAGCTCGTGGCTGTCGGGGAAGGCGCCGCGGGCCATGAGGGTGGTGACCACGGGAATCTGCGTGATCTCGGCGAGCGTGCGCAGGATCTCGGCGCCGCGAGACTTGAGCACGCCGCCACCGACGTAGAGGATGGGGCGCTCGGCGGCCAGCATCATGGTCACCGCCGCAGCCACCGCCGCCTCGTCGAGCGGCACGTCGGGCCGGTAGCCGGGGAGGTCGACCGAGTCCGGATACTCGAAGTCGAAGTAGGCGTCGGGATTGGTGGCGTCGACGATGTTCTTCGGGATGTCGACCAGCACCGGGCCGGGGCGGCCGGTGGTTGCGATGTAGAACGCTTCCTTGATGGCCCGCGGAATGTCCTCGGCCCTGGTGACGAGAATGTTGTGCTTGGTGATCGAGCGGGTGATGCCCGTGGTATCGACTTCCTGGAACGCGTCGGTGCCGATGGCGGCCAGGCCGACCTGGCCGGTGATGCAGACCATCGGAACCGAGTCGAGATAGGCGTCAGCCAACGGGGTGACCGCGTTGGTGGCCGCGGGTCCGCTGGTCACCATGAACACGCCGGGACGTCCCGTTGCGTGGGCGTAGCCCTCGGCCATGTGGCCTGCGCCCTGTTCGTGGCGGGCCAGGATGTGGCGGATACCCGAGTCGATGATGGGGTCGTACACCGGAAGAATCGCGCCGCCGGGATACCCGAAGATGATCTCGGTCCCTTCGAGTTCCAAGCTCTTGATGAGGGCTTGCCCCCCGTTCATTCTCATGACCTAACTCCTATCCAGAAAAGCAGAAAAGCCTCCCCGGCGGGAAGGCTTCGAGCGCACACTGCTATGTCCGTAGCGTGCGCTACATCAGTACTACGAGAATGGCGTTGCTGGCGGTTGCGAGAAAGCGCACGTCGTCAGTCAAGCACCGACCCGCCCCGATCGCAACTCATTCTTTGTCGGCCTCGTGCGGTAGCTTGCCCGAGGTGACCGCTCCGCTGGCCCTGAGCTTCGACTGCTACGGCACCCTGATCGACTGGGAGACCGGCATCGCCCAGACGCTCCGCCCGTGGCTGACGCGGTCGGGCGCCGTCGACCGCGTCGATCACGAAACGGTCATCGCCGCGTTCGGTCGCCACGAGACTCTGGTCGAGTCCGAGCACCCTTCGTGGCTGTACCCGGAGATCCTGGCCGAGACCATGCGTCGAATGAGCCACGATCTCCACCTGCCCGTATCCGATCTCGACGCCGCCGCATTCGGTCGATCCGTTGGCCTCTGGCCGGCCTTCGCCGACTCGCCCGCTGCCCTCGCACGTCTGAAGGAACGGTTCCGCCTCATCATTCTGTCCAACGTCGACCGGGTCTCGTTCCGCCAGTCGAACGATCGTCTCGGTGTGGAGTTCGATCTGATCCTGACCGCCGAGGACATCGGCTCCTACAAGCCCGATCGCCGCAACTTCCAGGCACTCGAGGCCGGACTGCACGGCATGGGGCTCCAGTCGCACGACCTTCTCCACGTTGCCGAGAGCCTCTATCACGATCACGTCCCCGCGAAGGCCTACGGACTCGCCACCGCATGGATTCATCGCCGCCACGACAAGGTGGGTTCCGGCGCAACCGCCCAACCGAGCCAGGACATCACCCCCGACGCCCGGTACACCTCGTTGTCCGAGTTCGCCGACGCGATCTTGGCTGATGAGGGCTGACCCGACCAGCGCTGATCGGGGGAATGGCGGCGAGTGGACCTCGCGGACGGGGTTCATCCTCGCGACGGTCGGGTCTGCGGTCGGTATCGGCAGCATCTGGAAGTTTCCGTACGAAGTCGGAGCCAACGGTGGCGGTGCGTTCGTCCTCGTCTATCTCCTGGGGCTGGCGTTGGTCGTTCTGCCGCTGATGCTGGCAGAGCTGGCGTTGGGCCGCCGGGGCAACGCCGACGCGGCGGCAAGCATCGCAAACGTCGCCACGGACGAGGGTCGATCTCGTCGGTGGCAGGTTGTGGGCGTCGTTGGCTCCCTCACCGCGTTCCTCATCCTCAGTTACTACTCGGTCATCGGCGGCTGGTCAGTGGCGTACGCTGCCGGCACGGCACTGAACGGCCTCCCCGACGCCAGCCAGGAGGCGACCGTCGGCCGCTTCGACGACCTGCTTGCGTCGCCGCTCCGGATGTTCATCTTCCAGGGCTTGTTCCTCGTGGCCGTCGCTGCGGTGGTCGCCCGCGGCGTGCAACGGGGCATCGAGACCGCGATGAAGCTCCTGATGCCGATGCTCGGCGCCCTCCTCCTGCTCCTCGCGGCGTATTCGTTGAGCGTCGGCGACGCCGCCGAAACGCTTCGGTTCCTGTTCGTCCCCGCTACCGAGAACCTGACGGCCCGTGGACTGCTCGATGCGCTGGGGTTGGGCTTCTTCTCGATCGGCGTCGGCCTCGGCCTCCTCATCACCTACGCCGCCTACGCCCGGCCCGACATCAACCTTCGCACCGTTGCCGTCGTTGCCATCGGAGCCGACACCGTCATCTCGGTCGTCGCCGGGCTCGCCGTCTTCCCCGTGGTCTTCGCCAACGATCTCGATCCGGCCGAAGGTCCAGGGTTGGTCTTCGTCGCATTGCCGCTTGCCTTCTCCGCCATGCCCGCCGGCCGGCTGGCCGCTACCGCGTTCTTCGCACTCCTGGTCATCGCTGCCTTCGGCTCCGCCATCTCCATGCTCGAAGGGGTGGTCGCCCCGTTGGTTCGGGTCCGGGGTTGGTCGCGTCGACGAAGCGCGATCGTCGGCTCCATGGCCTGCTGGGCCACTGGTTCGATCACGGTGCTGTCGTTCAATCGATGGAGTGATGTCCGACCGCTCGGGATCCTCGATCGATACGCCGACGCGACGCCCTACGACCTCCTCGACGAGCTGACCTCCAACGTCCTGCTCCCCCTCGGCGGCCTGGCCCTCGCCTGGTTCGTCGGCTGGACGATCTCGGATCGGCTGCTGGCCGACGAACTGGCGGCGGGCCGCCGAACCTTGGCGGTCATCCGATGCATGCTGCGGTTCGTCGTCCCACTGGCCATCGTCGCGGTCGGGGCAGTCTCGCTCGCCGGCTGACGCCTTCTTGCCGGAGGCTTCGGCGAACTACGCTCCCATCATGCTTCCCCAAGCGGTAACGATCACCGATGACACCATGCGCGAAGGGCTCCAGATCGAGAGCCCCGACATTTCGGTGTCCGAGAAGCTTCGGCTTCTGGACGCCCTCGGCGAGACGGGGGCGAAGCTCATCAGCATCGGCTCGTTCGCGCACCCGAAGTGGACGCCGGCGATGGCGTGCGTCGAGGAGATCGCCGAGCGGTTCGTTCCCAAGCCCGGCGTCACCTACACCGCGGCAATCTTCAATCAGAAGGGCTTCGAACGCGCCGACAAGTTCTTCCCCAAGATCGATGTCCGGCGCCGTCGCTACGGGCTCCACGTCGAGGTCTGCGACTCGTTCGCCCGCCGGAACTACAACCGCAGTCAGGCCCAACAGATCGCCGGCATGGACGGGATTGTCGAAGCGGCTGCGGCCGACGGGGTCACCAGCGGCACGGTCACCATCGGTAGCCCGTTCGGGTCCAACTTCGAGGGTCCGTTCCCGCTCGCCAAGCGACTCGAGTTCGTCGGCCTGATGATCGACAAATGGCACGACCGCGGCATCGACGTCGGTCGCATCTCGTTCTCCGACGCCATGGGTTGGAACGCACCACACACGGTGCGAGAGACCCTCACCGCCATCCGCGACACCTGGCCCGAGATCCAGACCTACCACCTGCACCTCCACAACTCTCGTGGGGCCACCATCGCCAGCTACTACGAGGCGCTGCAGCTCGGTGTCACCGAGTTCGACACCTCGATCGGCGGCATGGGCGGTTGCCCCTACTGCGGGAACGGCCGGGCCGCCGGCCATGTCCCCACCGAAGACTTCGTCGACCTGTGCCACGAGATGGGCATCGAGACGGGTTACGACCTCGACAAGCTCATCCAGGCGGCGTGGATTGCCGAGGAAGTGGTGGGTCACCCGCTGTGGGGTCACGTTTCCAAAGCCGGGCCTCGCCCGCGCGGCGATGCCGTCTACCCCCTCGACATGCCCTTCGTCGAGACCCTCGAGGAAGCTTCGCACTTCCAGCGCGGGCCGTCGGTGTACGCCGGACAGATCTCGCCGTGGGACTCCGGCAGCGCCCTCAGCAGCCTGGGCTGAACAGCGCTCACATCCGGGACAGTGCCGGCATGGCTTCGGCCGCGAAGAGTTCGAGCGACTCGGTGAGCAGTTCGGTCTCGATGCCCCCGAGGTCGAACATGAACAGATGCCGATCGAGGCCGAGCATTTCGTTCCAGTGGCCCATCTGCTCGATCACGCTCTGTGGACTACCACAGACTGCGGGCCCGCTGAGCAGGTTGTCGTACTCGAACGGAGGCCATTTGTAGCCCGCCGGCAGCAGCAGGCCGCCAACGAAGCCCCAGTAGTTCTGGTAGTAGGGCTTCCAGCGGGCCTTCGCCTCCTCGACCGTCTGCGCCACGTGGGTGTGGCTGATGGCGCCGACCTTGGCCTCGGACTCGGGCCGCCCTGCTGCCGCCCACTCCTCGTGGTACCACTCGACGATCGGGCGGAACAGCTCGGGGCTACCGAACACGCTCGGCAGCATCAACCCCGCACCCAACTCGGCGGCCAGGTGGACCGACTGGCGCGAGCCGGCACCCACCCACAGGGGAATGTGGTCGAGCGGTCGGGGGCGCACCGTCAGATCGTCGAAGCCGGAGCGGAAGTTACCCGCCCACGAAACGTTGGTTTCGCTGAGCAGCCGGTGCAGAAGCCGAACGTTCTCGTCGTACCGTTCTCGCGCCGTCTCGACCGACTGGCCGAACCCGTGATAGGTCGCCACGAAGGGCGCGCCCCGGCCGGAGACGATCTCGACCCGACCGCCCGAGAGCAAATCGACGGTCGAGTAGTCCTCGGCCAGACGAACGGGATCATTGTTGCCGACGAGGGTGACCGAGGTGCCGAGGCGAATGGTGCTGGTCCGCTCGGCGATCGCAGCCAGCACCACGGCCGGAGCCGACAACATGTACGAACTGAAGTGGTGCTCGCCCAGGTGGATGGCGTGGAACCCGAGCCGTTCGGCCAACACCCCCTGGTCGACGAACGAGCGGTGCCGCTGGGCCTCGGTCTGGCTGATGCCGGTGTGCGGGTTGGGGAGCAGGTCTCCGAGGCTGGCCAGGGCAAGTTCCATCAGCCGACAATAGTGACGGTGCCCGCTGCGCCATCAACCTCGATCTCGGCGCCGTCGGGGATCCGACTGGTGCCACCGGTCACCGAGACCACGCACGGGATGCCGAGCTCGCGGCTGACGATGATGGCATGGCTGAGCGCGGCACCGACGTCGACCACGACACCGGCGGCAGCCACGAAGAGCGGCGTCCATGCCGGATCGGTCATCGGGGCGACCAGGATCTCACCGACGCCGAGAGCGCCGGGGTCGCTCGGGTCCAGGATCACCCTGGCGATGCCGCGAATGAAACCAGGACATCCGGGCATTCCCTGCAGGACGTCGCCGACGGCGTTGGTCGCCAATGCGTTTGCGCCGCGCTCGAGGCCACTCGGTGTTGGGCGCCGGCCGGCCGTTGATGATGAACGGGGGCTCGAGGGACTGGAGCCATTCGTGATGGGCGTGACGTTCGACGACCAATGCGCGGACGTCCTCGAGCGATCCCTCGACCAGGCGCTCGAGTTCGTCGGCGAACAACATGCAGACGTCGGAGGGCCGGTCCATCTCGCCCCGCTCGACGGATCGGCGACCCAATTCCCACAACGCCAGTCGCATCTCGCCGACAACCCGGATGATGCTGGTCTTCGAACGTTCCCGGCCGGGCACGTACGTAGCCGCAGACGCCAACGCGGCCTGGAACTGGCCGAGCAGCTCGGGGTTGTCGGCCAACGTCGACTCGATCTCTGCGGACAGGGTGAGGCGCTCCTGCTCTCGCTTCTCGGTCTGCAGGCGGGGCGCCGACGCTCGCGGGGCCAAGCGCATCCGGTCGATGGCGGCCAGCGCAATGTCGGGCCTGGTCTCCCAGACCTCGGACGAGATGTCCCATTCGTTCGGGCCACGAGACCCGAAGTCGGCGAGGAACTCGTCGAAGCGACCGACGAAGCTCGCGACATCGGCGTCCGTCCGGCCCAGGCCGAGCAGCCGCTGATGGAGGCCGTCGGTACCGGCGTCGAACGCCCCCTCCAATGCGGCTGCGTCATTGACCAAGCGAGACAGCGCCCACATGGCGTAGGACGGCGCAGCCGAGTCGACCCCGCCAAGGCCGGCGAACAACGCGAGTGGCGCCTCGGGTCGGCCGATCGCTGCGCAGATGGCGCCGAGCGCGCCGGGTCCGATCGAGGCTGCTCCCGACTGATTGATGTGTTGGTCGAAGAGGCGGCGGGTGACGGGCTGCAGCTCACGGGCCCGCTCGAGCAGTTCGGTCGAAGTCGCAGTCCGCAGATCGGGGCGGTTGGAGCGAATCTGCAATGACAGCACTCGATCGGCCTCGAGTTCGTCCTGCTCCATTGTCCCCATGACCCGACCCAACCAGCCCGTCATGACTTCCGTCGTTCGCGGATTCTCGTGCCACGGTTCGGGCTCGAACGGCGGAACGTCGGGATGGTCGCCGAAATAGGCGGCGTCGAACGCCTCGGTCGTGAACCCGGGCGTCCGCTCGGCCCAGACCCTCAACATGCTGGCGCACAGGTAGGCGTACCCGCCGAAGATCCCGATCACTTCCGGGTTGCGTTCGTCGATCTCGTCCGCCCCGATGCCCAGCCGGTCGATCATGCAGTCCCGCCAGCCGGGCCGGCACGCCGCGTCGAACACGAAATCCCAGCCCAGAGGACTGGGGGCAGCGGGCAACACCTCGCCGACGTTGGCTCGGGTCCAGAACGAGAACTTGGGGTCGAACGGTTGATCATCGATCCAGCGCATCAACGCAGTCTGTCACAAGTCCTGCGTGGTGTGACGAGTGACACATGTGATGGTTGCCGGTCCGAGTCAGGCCGGCTGCCAGCCACCCGGATCGAGGCCACCCGGGATGGGCGCCGACGGATCGTACGGAACTCGAGTCAGCACAAACGTCGAAATGTTCAACGCAACCGGCGCGGCGTCGGCATCCGAGGGGTGGGGAACAACGCGCATCGTCTCACCTGCGAAATAGCCGTCGAGCCCGATCCAGGCACCTGGCTGCAGCGGATGACGACGGAATCGCGATCCCAATCCGGTGTCCGTGGGGGCATCCAGTTGCAGCGCACCATCGCAGGAGCGGAGCACGAACGGCATCGGGCCCCAGTACCAGTGGCCCAGGTGGTCGAGCGGAACCGACGAAGGCGCTGGCCTCCACGCATCGACGATGCGGGGCTCGGCCCCCCGAAGGTCGGCCAGGAGTCCTTGCACAATCGAGACGTCGAGACCGTAGGTGGTGTTGGCCAGCACCAACGCCCCCGCCCCCTCGGAGCAGTCGACCAGGAAACCCGCCAGGAAACCGGGCATGGAACCGCCATGCCCGACCAGCGTCACGCCGTCACAACGCAAGACATCGACCGCCAAACCGTAGGAGGAACTCTGAGGTCCGTTGGTGGTGGCGGGCGTCATCATCTCCTCGACGGTTCCGGCATCGAGCACACCGTCAGTGGCGCCGAGCAGGAAAGCGCCAAGCCGCGCCAGATCGTTCGCTGTCGACCACAACTGGCCTGCCGGGGCCATGACGCCGGCATCGTGCTCGGGCTCTTGCTGCACGACATCAGCCCAAGGATGCACGGCGAAGGCGGTCGCGGCCGGCGTCTCCGGGCGGGTGGTCGTTCGGGTCATTCCGAGCGGCCGCAGCACCTCGTCGGAGACGACCTCGGCCCAGGGGCGACCCCGAGTGCGGGAGACCGCCTCGCCCAGCAATGCGAACCCGAGGTTCGAGTAGTGGAACCTTCTTCCCACCGCCAGCACGGCCGACGACGGAGTCAAACCAAGCCCGTCCAGGGTGGTCCCCGGCGTTCGTTCCCACCAGTCGCCCGGGGCTTCGGAGGTCACGCCGCCCAAGTGACCGAGCAGGGCAGCGATGGTTCGGTCGCCGAGCGGAGTACCCGGGAGATAGCGCTCGAGTGGGTCGGCAAGGTCAAGTCGACCTTCGTCGCGAAGACGCATCACCGCGATCGCGGTGATGGTCTTGGTGATGGATCCCAGTCGGTACTGCACGTCGAGGGGGTCGCCACCATCGGCCATTCCGGGGACGTCGCCCCGACCGGCGGACCAGACGATGTGGCCGTCGCGGAACACCGCGGCGACCAACGACGGCGCGCGAGCGGAATGCTGGACTCTTGCGACCCGAGCAAGCATGAGGCGGGCCGTCGAAGGGAACACCTCGGGCATCGACCGATGCTAGTGCAACCGGATACGGGCCATCCCGACCCGATACTGTCGCTCCATGACCGACCACTCCATGATCGAAGCCGTCGCCATCGGACCGGTTCGCTCACCCGAACTGATCGACATCCACCCGAGCGTCTACGTGCACGACAGCGCCGTGCTGTACGGAAAGCTGAGCGTCGGTGCCGGCAGCTCGATCTGGCCCGGCGTCGTCACTCGGGCCGAGAACGACTGCATCCAGATCGGGCGCATGTCCAACATTCAGGATCACGCGATGATCCATGTGGGCACCAGCGACCCGTCGATCATCGGCGACTTCTGCTCGATCACCCACCGGGTCGTGGTCCACGGTGCCAAGATCGGCGACAACTGCCTCATCGGCATCGGTGCGGTGCTGATGGACGGCTGCGAGATCGGCGCCGGTTCGATCGTGGCCGGCGGGGCCTTCATCCCCGAAGGCAAGACCTTCCCGCCGGACTCGATCATCATGGGCATGCCGGCCAAGGTGGTCGCCGAACGAGACAACACCGCCGCCAACCGGCTCAACGCCTGGATGTACTGGCGTAACGCCCAGGCCTATCTGGCCGGCCGGCACCGCGCCTGGGATGGCCCCGACCATCAGGCATTCCTGGATGAGATCCGGGCCAAGATCGCCGCCGGCGAAGACCACCCTGTCTGAACCAGCCTCGTCTGAGCGCGGGACTACAGCGAGTCGTAGACCGCTGTCTCCATCTCGAGGTAGAGGTTGAGTGCGCCAGGGTCAGCGAAGGGCAGGACCTGGCTGAGGAACGCGCCGGCGATGCCGTTGGTCCGGTCGATCCAGAAGAAGCTGTTGGCCAACCCGGCCCACATCAAGGTTCCCGCCGGCCTACCGGTCGGGGCCGGCTCCTCGTTGATCTGGAAACTCAGGCCCCACGACTTGGGAACGCCGGGGAAGAACTCGGCGTCGAGCGACAGCGACGGCGCAATGCTCTCCAGCATCGACACCCGGAGGTCACCCATGTTGTTCGACGACATCAGCTGCACGGTCTCGGGCTTCAACACCCGTGTCCCGTCCAATGCTCCGTCGTTCAGGATCATCCGCAGGAACCGGCCGTAGTCGGAAACGGTCGACTGCAGACCGCCGCCTCCCATCTCGAACTCGGGCCCCTCGGGAGGGGGCAGCGTCATCGGAGCGAGCCCACCGTCGGGCAAGCGGGCATGCAGCGAGGCTGCCCGGGCGGCCATCGTGTCGGTTGGTGAGAACGCCGTGTCGACCATGCCCAACGGTCCGGTGAGGTGTTCGGCGAGGTACGCCCCAAGGGTCTGGCCCGAGACTTCTTCGACCATGAGCCCGGCCCAGTCGATGCCCACGCCGTACTCCCATGCGGTGCCGGGATCGAACAGCAACGGGATCTCGAGTGCCGCCTTCTTCAGGGAGAACACGCTGGGCGCTCCGGTGACGTTGGCCCACTTGGCCATCTTGGGGTTCCAGATGTCGTACACGTACCCGGAGGTGTGGGTGAGCAACTGGCGCAGCGTGACCGGGCTCGCCGGTGGACGGGTGATCGGTTGGTTGTCGGCGTCGAAGCCGGTGAGCACACCGACTCGGCCGATGGCATCGCACACCTCGGAGGCGGGAGCGTCGAGGTCGAGCTTGCCCCGTTCGACCATCTGCATGGCCGCCGCCGACGTGACCGCTTTGGTCATCGAGAAGATGGCTCCCACGGTGTCGAACGTCATGTCGGCAGGTCCGCCGACCTCTCGCTTACCGAAGCCACCTGCGTAACGGGTGCTGTCTCGGTCGACGACGATTGCCGTCACCCCCGCCACCGCGCCCCGGTCCACGCCGGCCTGGAGCACCTTGTCGATTGCATCCCTCATGGTTCTCATCCCCCTTTTCCGACCCTGTGTCGTAGCCGACGTTAGTCGGGCCACCGAAAGACGATCAGATGGCGGGGCGATCAGCTAGAACATCGCAATGCACGATTCCTCCGACGTGTCCCGACGCATGGCGTTGCGTGACTATCTGGCCGAACACAACGGCATCCGTGGGCTCGAGATCCTCGAGCCCATGGAGATCGACCGAGCGGCACGGATCTTTCATCGCGACGGCTTCGTCGTCGTCCGCAACATCCTCACTGCGGAACAGACCGAGTTCCTTCGGGCCGGGGTCGACGAGGTCGTTGCCGACATCCTGACCCTCGATCCGGACCGCGCCGGGAACCGCGGCTCACACCGCTACTCCTTCGGCGAGTCGAGCACGACCCGCGCCATGCTCCACCGCCCCGAGTGGCAGATGCTCATCGACCTCCCGACACTGACGCCCATCCTCGCCGCCCTCTTCGGATCGTCGGACTACATGGTTCGGTCGGGCGGGGGCGACTTCTGCCTTCCCGGCGCCCACGGCTATCAGCCGTTGCACTCCGACATGCGAGATCGGGAGGACACGGGGACCCCCTACAGCTCGTTCACCGACCGTCGGGGCCACCTGACGACGCGCGACCTGCCGTGTCCGTACATCTGCGTCAACTTCATGCCCACCGACAACACTCGCCTCAACGGGCCGACGCGTCAGATTCCCGGCACCCAGCATTCCCGTGAGCCGTTCCCCACCCTCGACGAGGAACCGGAGTGGATGAAGCTCAGCACCGTCTGCCCTGCTCCCGCCGGCTCGGTCCAGATCCGAGACGTCCGGGCCTGGCACGGTGGCACGCCCAACGTGTCCGACGAGATTCGGGCCATTCCCAACGTCGAGTACTACGCACCCTGGTTCCGCGAGCCGGTGCGACCCTGCATCTCGTGGGAGGACCGCCTGAACTTGTCCGACCACGGTCAACGTCTCACCCGCTACGTCGTCGCTGACTCCTCTGAAGACCTGGTGACCGGCCACGTCCTGGGTGACACTCCCCCACGCTTCGTCGACCGCTGAACCCTTCGAGCAGCCGGAAAACGCACAACCGCGTGCAGCAACACACCGCTGAGCGGTGGTAGCTGCACGCGGTTGCGAGATTGGGTCGACTTGCAGGCTCAGTCGATGCGGGCGGTCGCGTTGCCGCTGAGCACCGTGGCGCCGTCCTGGTTGACGGTGGTGACCGTCAGGTCGACCAGCTTCTGGCCGTCCTCTTCGCGGATCTCGGCCACTTCGAGCGTCCCGGTGAGCGTGTCGCCGGGCCACACCTGGTTCACGAACCGCACGCCGTACTTGGTGAGCCGACCATCACCTACGTAGTTGGTGAGCAGCTTGCCGGTCATGCCCATGGTGAGCATGCCGTGGGCGAACACCGTGGGATAGCCCGCTACCTCCGTGACGAACTTCTCGTCGGTGTGGACCGGGTTGTAGTCACCGGAGGCGCCGGCGTACTGCACGATCTGGGTCCGCTTGAGGTCTTCGACCAACACCTCGGAATGGGTGTCGCCGACGTTGATGTCGCTTGCCTTGAGTGTCATGTTCCTCGTTCTCCTGTTCTCAGCTGCCGATGACTTTTTCGGTCACGACGCCCACGCCGCGGGCGGTGACGACGAGCTCACCGTTCTGGTCGCGGTACTCGGTCACGGTCTCGCTGAACTTCAGCTTTCCGGCGCGCTTGGATTCCTTCTCCCACGACTTGCCGGGGAAGGTGGTGCCGGTGAGCACGTCGCCGGGCTTGAGGTGACGGTGGTACTCGAAGTGCTGTTCGGCGTGGAGGCCACCCGCAGCAGAGCCGGAACTCTCGCCTTCCTTCTTTTCCTTCTTGATTCCGGTCGCTTCCTTGCCCGACCCGAACCACACCTTCCCGGCCTTGGGGCGCAGGAAGTAGTCGGGATCGAACTGCGCGCTCGCCTGGGCGAAGGTCGGCGGGGCGATGATCGATCCCACCTCGGTGCCGGCGGCGTAGTCGGCATCGCTGTAGATCGGATTGTCGTCACCGACCGACCGGGCGAACATCATGATGTGGCTCGCCTCGACGGCGAACTTGTCGATGGCCATGCGGCCCCCTTTTCGTGGGTTGCTTGTCGTGGGTCTTGTTTGCGCTGGTTGCTTGTGATCTGCGAAGAGGGTTTTAGCCTCAGCGCCGCCCCCGCACCAGAACGCCGGGGCGGGCACCGGTCGGCTGACCGTCACGCCAGGTCACCTCGCCCGAAACAACCGTCGCGGCATAGCCATGAACGCCCTGCAAAAGGCGCGGAGCGCCGGTGGGCAGGTCGTAGACCATGCGGGGCGATTCGAGGCGGAGCGCGTCGTAGTCGATGACGTTCAGGTCGCCCTTCTTCCCGACCTCGAGCGTGCCCCGGTCGGTCAAGCCATAGACCGCTGCGGTGTCATGGGTCTGCAACTTGACGGCTTCCTCGAGCGGAATGCGAGGTCCACGCGTCCGATCACGGGTCCAGTGGGTGAGGAGGTAGGTGGGTGTCGACGCATCACAGATCAGACGACAGTGGGCACCGCCGTCGCTGAGGCTGAGGAACGCTCCGTGATGGTTCAGCCGCTCGAATGTCGGGTTGTGCGATCGCTGGGAGTAGTCGGTGAGCGGGAAGTAGATCAAGCCACGACCCTCGTTGGAGCAGAGCACGTCGTAGCAGAACTCGTAGGGGTCCTGGCCCGCCGCCGCGGCCAGCGCTTCGACGCAGTGGGCCTCGTCGGGTTCGTAGTCGGGCGTCTCGCCGAGGGGGTACATCTTGTGGAACCCGTGGGCGACGTCGTAGTTGAAGCGGCCGGTGAATCCGGTCGCCTCGGCCAGGATGGCCGCCTTGACCTCGGGCTTGGTCAACTCGACCAACCGCTCGTCGATGGGCAGGTCGGCCAACGCGAGGTAGGTGGGATGCATCTTGAACGGGTGCAGCGAGGTTTCCCAGCCGAAGAGCAACCCCCCGGGACGGCCCGCCACCTGGGCGAGCACGCGGCCGGGACCGTCGATTGGTGCCGAGCTGAGATCCAACAGTTCACGCCATTGCTCGGGGTTGCGGTCGGCCTGGGTGAGGGCGTAGGTGACCGTGAGTCCGTGCTCGGTGGCCAAGGTACGCATCCAGTCGATGTCCTGACCGAAGTCGCCTTCGAGGCCACCAAGGCCGATGTCGGACGCCACTTCGACCACGCCGCCGCCGGCGGCGGCCACCGCCCGCCCGAGGGCGATCATCTCCTCGGCGCCGGCGAACGTGCCGGGCACCGGTTCACCGTCGAGCGCGAGGTGCAGCTTGGTGCGGGACGAGGAGAACCCGAGCGCCCCGGCCCGAACGCCTTCTTCGACGATCGCTGCCATCTGCTCGAGGTCCTCGGCCGTGGCGGCCTCGTTGCGAGCGCCGCGGTCACCCATGACGTAGGCCCGGACCGACCCGTGCGGCACCTGGGTGGCAATGTCCATGACCCGTGGCATCTTGGCCAACGCATCGAGGTATTCGGGGAAGGTCTCCCACTGCCAATCGATGCCTTCAGCCAACGCCGAGCCGGGGATGTCCTCGACTCCCTCCATCAGCTGGATGAGCCACTCGCGCTGCTCGGCTTTGGCCGGCGCGAAACCGACGCCGCAGTTGCCGAACACGGTGGTGGTCACCCCGTGCCACGACGATGGCGACAGCTCGGGGTCCCAGGTCGCCTGACCGTCGTAATGGGTGTGCACGTCGACCCACCCCGGCGTGACCAATCGGCCTTCGGCGTCGATCTCCGTCTCGCCCGGGCCGATGACCCCAGGCTCCGTGCTGATCTCGACGACCAGACCGTCGTGGCCGATTGCCAGGTCGGCCCTGCGGGCAGGCGCCCCGGTGCCGTCGACCAGGTTGGCATTGCGAACAACGAGCTTGTGCATGATCTTCCCCTTTGGACAACCGTGTTTGCGCTCACGGCCATTGACACGAGACGCTAACAGTCATGCCCGAGCCAGCCCATTCCACCGCGGACGTCACCGGATTCGACCACCTTCGACTCGGTGATCTACCGTCGCTCGCCGCGGCTCGCTGGGGCGACCGCCTCGCACTTCGATACGGCGACGAGCAGTGGACCTACCGAGAGTTTGCGGCCGACGTGGACCAGGTCGCCAAGGGCCTCATGGCCATGGGGATCGAACGCGGCGACCACGTGGCGCTCTGGATGACCAATCGCCCCGAGTGGTTGCACCTCCTGTACGCCGTCGCCCGCGTCGGTGGATGCCTGGTCCCGCTGAACACGCGCTACCGCTCCGACGACCTGGCGTTCACCGTGGTGAACTCCGAGGCCAAGCTCCTCATCTCCGTCGATCGTTCCGGACCGATCGACTACGGCAGCCTCCTCGCGTCGACCCGACCCGAAATCGAAGCGGCCGGCCATCTGCAGCTGGTGGTGATGGTGGGCGACGAGGGTGCTGCGCTCGAACAATCCGGCGCGACTCCAACCCACTGTTGGGCCGACCTGCTGGCCGCCGGCGATCGAATCTCCGATGCGGCGCTGGCCGAGCGCGCCGCCACCGTCCACCCCGACGAGTTGATGCTGCTGGTGTACACCTCGGGCACCACCGGCAACCCCAAAGGGGTGATGCACTCCCACCGCCCGCTACGCAACGTGCGAGAACGGGCCCTGCTGCTCGGCCACAGCCGCAACGATCTGCACCTCAACTACCTCCCGCTGTTCCACATCTACGCGTTGTCGGAGATCGCACTGATGGCCATGCTCACCGGCGGGTGTCAGAAGCTCTACGACACGTTCGACGCGAGCACCGTGCTCGACGACATCGAACGGTTGGGCGCCACGACGGTCCACGGTTTCGACGCGGTCTGGGGTGATCTGCTCGATGCCCAGGCGGGTCGGCCTCGGAACGTCAGCAGCCTGCGACTGGGAACCCTGCCGGCCGGCGCCCCCTCGACCACGCCAATCGCCCGTCAGGTGCAGGACGCGTTCTGCCCGACCATCAGCGGCTTCGGCATGAGCGAGTCGTGGTCCTTCATCGTGTGCAGCCATCCGACGGACACCCTCGAGCAGCGGACCGAGACATCGGGCTACCCGATGCTCGGTGTCGAGATCGAGATTCGGGACGCCGCATCCGGGGCGGTGCTTCCGCCCGATGTGGAGGGAAAACTCTACGTCCGGCACTACACGGTCACCAGCGGCTACTGGGCCAACCCGGCGGCCACGGCGGACGCCATCAGCCCCGACGGCTGGCTCGACACCGGCGACATCGCGCTCGTTCGCTCCGACGGGCACGTCGTCTTCCTGGGACGACACAAGGACATGCTGAAGGTCGGCGGCGAGAACATGTCACCCGCCGAGGTCGAGGGGTATCTGCGTGAGGTCCCTGGCGTGCTCGACGTCGCCGTCGTCGGTTACCCCGACGCCCGGCTGTCCGAGGTGCCCGTGGCCTACGTCATCCGGACCAAGGAGTCCGACACCGACGTGACCCTGTCGGAGGACGACCTGCTCGATCGGTTGCGCGGGCGGATCGCCAGCTACAAGATTCCCCGCGCCGTGATCTTCCTGGACGAGATGCCCATGACCCCATCGGGCAAGATCCGCAAGGTCGAACTCCGCGAACGCGCCCTCCGCGACCTCGCCCCCTGACTCCCCGCCGTTCTGTCCCCCCACCCCGTTCTGTGCAGCGGAAACCACGCCACACGTGGAAAACGCTGCACAGAATGCGGAGGTTTGGGCTTAGGCGCGGAGGGTGGTTCCGGCGAAGGCGCCGGTGTGTTCGCCGTGGTCCATGAACACCTGGCCGTTGACGAGGGTGTAGTCGTAACCGCTGGAGCCCTGGATGTACCGACCGGCGCCGTTGGGGAAGTCGTACACGTACTCGGGCTGGGGAAGGCGCAGGTTGTCGAAGTCGATGACGTTGACGTCGGCGAACCGACCAGGCTCGAGACGACCGCGGTCCACGACGCCGAACAGGTCGGCGGTGTCCGACGTCAACCGTCGGATGGCCTCCTCGAGCTGCCAACGCTGCTTCTCCCGGACCCAGTAGGTGAGGAAGAACGTGGGCTGGCTGGAGTCCATGATCTGACCGACGTGCGCGCCGGCGTCGGCGAGACCGAGGGTGATCACCGGATCGTCGAGCATCTCTTGAACAGCATCGAAGCTCTGGTTGAGGATCGGATAGTTGAGGTTGACCGGTCCGCCGGCTTCCAGGCAAGCATCGAGGTAGGCCTCGGCCGGCGTGACCCCACGACGTGCCGCGATCGCAGCGAGATTGTCCTCGGGCTTGCAGTCGTAGCGAGCGTCGCCGGTTGGCAGGATCCACATCTTCTCCGCAGGTACGGCCAGCTCGCACTGGGCCAAGGCAGCACGCCGTTCGGGCGACCGCACGGCCTCGAGGCGTGCCTCGGGCGCAAGCTCCATCAGCTCCTTCCATGCCGACGAGCGGAACGGCACCCGGTTGTTGAGCGTGTAGATGACCCCGATGCCTCGGCAGGTCGTCTGCGGACGAACCATCGCGCCGGTCGTGTTCTCCTCCTTGGCGAACTCGACGACCCGGCGGAACAGCTCGGGCCGGCGTTCGCTGTGGACCAGGCCGAAGCTGACGGGTCGACCGGACCTGCGGGAGACCTCGCCCATCCAGGCAACCTCGGCGCGGGTGTTGGGAAGGTGTTCCTCGTGGTCGCGCTCGCCGAGGCGGGCGGCCGCCTCGAAGACGCCCTTGCCGTGCTTGCCCAACACGCCGCCGAAGGCGAGGAGCTCGGCCTCGTCGGCGAAGGTTCCCGGAACCTGACGGCCATCAGGGACGACGTGCAGCAGCGTGCGGGAGGTCGAGAAGCCGAGGGCGCCGGCGCTCATCGCCTCGTCGACGAGCTCGACCATCTTGGCGATGTCGTCGGGACCTGCGGTCTCGTCCATGCCGCGCATACCCATGGCGGCCAAGCGGACGGCCGAGTGACCGACCATGCCACCCACGTTGATGCCCTTGGGGGTCCGGTCGATCCAGTTGAGGTACTCGCCGTAGGTCGTCCAGTCCCAGGGGAGGCCCTTCGAGAATGGCCCGGCGGGGAATGTCCTCGACGCTCTCCATCATCTCGGCCAGGAAGTCGGCGCCGCCGGGGGCGACCGGAGCAAACGTGACGCCACAGTTGCCGAGCACGCCGCTGGTGATGCCGTGCCAACAGCTGGAGGTCTGCACCGGATCCCAGGCGATCTGGGCGTCGAGGTGCGTGTGGATGTCGACGAAGCCGGGGGTGACGAGGCGCCCTTCGGCGTCGATCTCCCGGGTGGCCTTGCCTGCGATGTTTGCCTCGACCGCAGTGATGCGGTCACCGGTAATGGCAACGTCGGCCTGGCGAGCCGAAGCGCCGGTTCCGTCGATCACGGTCCCGTTTCGGATGATGATGTCTGGCGTGGTCATTGCCCCAGTCTGGACCACCGCGTCGGTGGGTGCCAGTACGCTCAGCCGACAGCAAGCACCCACAGTACAGATCCACCGTGAACAGGAGCCGGAAAGATGCCACAAGAAGTACGGGGCGTGGTCGCCATGGCCAAGGGCCAGCCGGTACAGCGTCGAGACGATCGTCATCCCCGACCCCGGCCCAGGTGAAGCTGTCGTCGTCATCCAGGCGTGCGGTGTCTGCCATACCGACCTCCACTATCGCGAGGGCGGCATCAACGACGACTTCCCGTTCCTCCTCGGCCACGAAGCGGCCGGCGTGGTCGAATCGGTCGGCGAAGGGGTCACCGACGTCGGCCCCGGCGATTACGTCATTCTCAACTGGCGCGCCGTCTGCGGCCAGTGCCGTTCGTGCAAGAAGGGCAAGCCGCAGTACTGCTTCGCCACCCACAACGCGACCCAGAAGATGACGCTGCTCGACGGCACGGTGCTGTCCCCCGCCCTTGGCATCGGCGCGTTCTGCGAGAAGACGCTCGTGGCGTCGGGGCAGTGCACGAAGGTCGATCCTGCGGCCAAGCCCGAGGTTGCGGGCCTGCTGGGTTGCGGCGTGATGGCCGGACTCGGCGCCGCGATGAACACCGGCAACGTCAGCCGCGGCGACACCGTCGCCGTCTTCGGCTGCGGCGGCGTTGGCAACGCCGCCCTGGAAGGTTCGCGACTGGCCGGGGCCAAGACCATCATCGCGGTCGACATCGACGACCAGAAGCTCGAGTGGGCCAAGAGCTTCGGCGCAACGCACACCGTCAACTCGTCCCGGGAAGACCCGGTCGAACGCATCCGTGAACTCACCGACGGCAACGGCGTCGACGTGGCCATCGAGGCCATCGGCCTGCCCAAGACGTACGAGCAGGCGTTCTACGCCCGCGACCTGGCCGGCACCGTGGTGCTGGTCGGCGTGCCCAACCCGACCATGAAGATCGAGCTGCCGTTCATCGAGATCTTCGGCCGGGGCGGTGCCCTCAAGTCCAGCTGGTACGGCGACTGCCTGCCCAGCCGAGACTTCCCCATGCTCATCGACCTCTACCTGCAGGGCCGCCTCAACCTCGAGGGCTTCGTCAGCGAGACCATCTCGCTCGACGCCGTCGAGGAGGCCTTCCACAAGATGGAGGGCGGCGGCGTCCTTCGCAGTGTCGTCGTGATGTAGGCGTTCAGCCGGACAGGCTCACTCGGTCAAGAACTGGGCGACCCGGTCCTTGGGGCGCCCGATGATGGCCTTGTCGCCCTTCACCACGATGGGTCGCTGCAACAGCCTGGGCTGTTGCACCAGCAAGTCGATCACGGCCTCGGCGTTTCCGACATAGTCGGCGGCGTCGAGGCCGAGCTTGCTGAAGTGCGAGTCCTTGCGAACCAGATCTTCGACCGGATCGACCAGCTTGGCCACCAACGCGGTCAACTCTTCCCGTCCGGGCTTGGTCTTCAGATAGAGATTGACATCAACGTCGACGTGCTTCTCGCTGGCGACCGCCAGCGCGTTCGTTGACGAGTTTCAATTGGGGTTGTGATAGATCGTCACAGAGGTCATGAAGCTGACCTTATCCACCAGGAGGTACGTCATGTCACCCGCCAACGCCATCCTTCGCTGCCACTCGTGCGGTGCCCGCAATCGAGTCCCCGTCGCCAGCGCTGGTAGGCCGCGCTGCGCCAAGTGCAAGACCGACCTCCGTTGGGTGGCCAACGTCGACGACGCCACCTTCGACGACATCGTCAAGGAATCGCCGGTGCCGGTGGTCGCCGACTTCTGGGCGCCGTGGTGCGGGCCGTGCAAGATGATCGCCCCTGCGCTCGAGGAACTGGCCGACGAACGGGCGGGAGCGCTGCGCATCGTCAAGGTCAACGTCGACGAGAACCCCGGACTGTCGGGCCGGTTTCGCACGCAGAGCATCCCGACCCTGGTCCTGCTCGAAGACGGAAAAGAGACCAGCCGCCAGATCGGTGCGCTGCCCAAGCACGCGATCGGGTCATGGATCGATCAGGCCACCAAGTGACGCCGCAACTGCATGCCGATCTGGCTCCGCTCTCGTTTCTGCTGGGGACCTGGCGGGGCCGAGGCGAAGGCCACTATCCCACCATCGAATCGTTCGAGTACCTCGAGGAGATCAGCTTCAGCCACGTCGGCAAGCCCTTCATCGCCTACACCCAGAAGACTCGCCACGCGGTCACCGACCTGCCCCTGCACGCCGAAGCAGGCTACTTCCGACCCACCGGACCGGCGACCTTCGAGTTCATCGTCGTTCAACCCTCGGGCATCGTCGAGATGCACAACGGATTCATCGACGGCCAACGCCTCACGCTCGACACCTCCTCGGTCCTCACGACCCCCACGGCCAAGTCGGTCACCCAAGTCCGTCGAACCATCGAGGTCGAGGCCGCTACGTTGACCTACGACCTGTCGATGGCCGCCGTGGGCCTGCCGCTTCAGCACCACTTGCACGCCACCCTGGTCCGGACTGAAGCGCTCTAGCCTGGCGCCCATGCCCCGCATCGATCGTGTCATCACCGCCGGAATCTTCAGCCTCGACGGGGAGGACTTCGAAGTGGAGAACAACGTCTGGATCATCGGCGACGACTACGAGGCCTATGTCGTCGACGCCGCCCACGACCACCGGGCCATCCTCGATGGCCTCGGCGGACGCACCCTGCGGGGCATTCTCTGCACCCACGGCCACAACGATCACATCAACGCGGCCGCCGACTTGGCCGAGGAAACCGGTGCGCCCATTCTCCTGCACCCCGACGACACCATGCTGTGGGAGGTCGTCTACCCCGACCGCCGAATCGACGACTCACTCTCCGATGGCCGACAGCTCTCGATCGGGGGCACCGAACTCACCGTGCTGCACACCCCAGGCCATTCACCCGGTGGTTGCTGCCTGCATCTGCCGTCGGACGGCGTGTTGTTCTCGGGGGACACCTTGTTCAACGGCGGCCCCGGCGCCACCGGCCGATCCTTCTCCAGCTACGACACGATCCTCGACTCGATCGAGCGTCGCCTCTTCGCCCTGCCCGCGGCCACAACGGTCCACACCGGCCACGGCGACTCGACGTCGATCGGCGCCGAGTCCCCCAGCATGGCCGCCTGGCGAGCCCGCCAAGACTGACAAAGATCGCAACCGTGTGCAGAACCACACCGCTGAGGGGTGGCCGCTGCACACGGTTGGGTTCAGAGGTCGCTTCGTAGACCTCGCGTCCGAGGAAGGCAGCGAGCTGGTCGGCGTTGCTCGCACCTTCGGGGGCTTCCTTCTGCGAGCCGAACGGAGCGCCTTCCGGGCCGCGGTAGGCGTCGGGAATGGCGGCCTTCGCCTGGGCCAGGACTCCGGCCGCCAGTTCGGGAGCGAGGTCGGTGCTCTGTCCCGTTGCCTTGGCGAGGTCCCAGGCGTGGGTCAAGGTGTCGGTGATGGCAAGCCCCATGAACGCGGGTGCAGGAAACTCACCCAACGGGGTCTTGAGCGTCTGGCCCATCACCCCGTCGGCCTGGAAGGCGCCGACGCACTTGGCCGTCGCCTCGTCGAACGCTGCGAGATAGTCGCCGGCGGCGAAGTCGGGCGCTTCTCCCGGCGCTTCGCCGGTGACGGCGGAGGTGAAGAACGACTGGGCCCCGACCATGTGATTGATGAGGGCGGCGACGTCCCAAGAGGCACAGGGAGTGCTTTGGGTGAGTTGGTCGGAGCTGACGGCGGCGAGGACGCCCCGGCTGGTGGCGATGGCTTGTTCGAGTGGCTGTGTGCTCATGGACGAAACCCTAATGGGAGCAATCCGGTCTTGCCCGGCGGTTGAGCCTGTGCGACCGTCTCGGGCGTGTCCAGCGCCCAAACCTCAACACCATCGACCAACACCGCGACCCGCCCGACGTTGGTCGTGGCCAATCGCGGCGAGATTGCGGTGCGGATCATCCGAGCCGCCCAGGGACTCGGATGGCGCACGGTCGCCCTCCACACCCCCGATGACGTGAGCGGCCGAGCGCTGTCGCTGGCGGACCGGACGATCGCGCTGCCGACGCCCGGCGTCGCCGGCTACCTCGACATCGACGCTGTCGTGGCCGCCGCCGTCGAGGCCGGAGCCGACGCCGTCCATCCCGGCTACGGCTTTCTGGCCGAGAACGCCGAGTTTGCCGCCGGCTGTGCAGCTGCTGGGATCACCTTCGTGGGCCCCTCGCCCGAGTGCCTGGCACTCTTCGGCGACAAGGTCGCCGCCCGCGGCGCCGCCGCGCGGCCGGGCTGGCCACCCTGGCAGGATCGACAGGACCGGCCACCCTCGACGAAGCGGCCGCGCTCCTCGCGCAACACGGAGCCATCATGCTGAAGGCCGTCGCCGGTGGCGGAGGGCGCGGCATGCGGGCCGTCCGCAACCTCGATGACCTTGCGCCGGCCTGGGAACGCTGCGCCTCCGAAGCCCAGAAGTCCTTCGGCCGGGCCGACATCTACGTCGAACAACTGGTCGAGGCCGCCCGCCACATCGAGGTCCAGATCGTCGGCGACGGAAACGGCAGGGTCGTCCATCTCGGCGAGCGCGACTGCAGCGTGCAGCGCCGCAACCAGAAGCTGGTCGAGATCGCACCGGCGCCCGGACTGCCGGCGGCGCTTCGCCTGGCCATCTGTGACGCGGCCACCCGCCTGGGGTCGAGTGTCGGGTACGCCAACGTCGGCACTGTCGAGTTCCTGCTCGACGCCTCGAAGCCGCTCACCGACGACACCCCGTTCTGGTTCATCGAGTGCAATCCCCGCATCCAGGTCGAGCACACCGTCACCGAGCAGACCACCGGGGTCGATCTGGTCGAGACCCAACTCCGCCTGGCTCGTGGCGCCACCCTGGCCGAGGTGGGCCTCGAATCGTCGGTCCTTCCGCGGGGTTGGTCGATCCAGGCCCGGGTGAACGCCGAGACCGTCACCAGCGAAGGTCAGACCCTGCCTGCGTCCGGCACCATCGACACCTTCGATCTCGCCGCCGGACCGGGCATCCGGGTCGACACCGGCGCGTACGCCGGCCTGGCCGTCGGCGCCAACTACGACTCGCTCCTGGCCAAGCTGGTCGTCCACCGGACCAACGGTGCGTTCGGGGACGCCGCCACGCTGCTCTACCGAGCGCTGTGCGAGAGTCGGATCGATGGCGTCGACACCAACCTCGATCTCCTGCGGGGCATCGCTCGACACCCCGGACTCGAAGGCGCAACGACGGCGTTCTTCGATCGCCACCTGGCCGAGTTCCTCGACGGTGAACCGCACCCGATCCGCCAAGCTCCCGCGCCGACAACCGCGACCGCTGCCGGCCGACCGCGGCCGGCAGCCAACGTGGGCATCACCATCGATCTGGCCGAGGGCCACTATCTGGTCAGCACCCCGCTGCAGGGAACGGTGGTCTCGGTCGAGGTCGAACACGGCGACACGGTGATCCGAGGCCAGCTGGTTGCCGTCATCGAAGCGATGAAGATGGAGCACGAAGTCTTCGCATCGGCCAGCGGCGTCATCGCCGCCATCCACGCGGCCCCTGGCGACATCCTGTGGGCCGACCAGCCCGTCGCCACGGTCAGCGCCTCGGGCGACATCGCCGAGACCCAGGTCGAAGCGGAGACCATCGACCTCGACGAGATCCGCCCCAGCCTGGCCGAGATGCTGACGCTACGGGCCCGCATGATGGACGATGCCCGCCCAGCCGCCGTGGCCCGGCGCCACGATGTCGGGAAGCGCACCGCCCGAGAGAACGTCGACGCGCTGGTCGACGACGGCACGTTCGTCGAGTGGGGTCCCATGGCGTTGGCCGCGCAACGCAGCCGACGCACCCGCGAAGACCTCATCGAGCGCAGCCCCGCCGACGGATTGATCACGGGTGTCGGGTCGGTCAACGGCGACCTGTTCGATGCCCCCACCAACCGGTGCGCGGTCATGGTCTACGACTACACGGTCTTCGCCGGGACCCAGGGCATCCGCAACCACGCCAAGACCGACCGCATCATCGATGTCGCGGTCGAGGGCCGCATGCCGTTCATTCTCTTCGCCGAAGGCGGCGGCGGGCGACCAGGTGACACCGACGGCGGCGACTTCGGCAGCCGCACCTTCTCACGGTTCGCCACCATGTCGGGCCTGGTGCCCATGGTCGGCGTCGTCTCCGGCCGCTGCTTCGCCGGCAACGCTTCACTCCTGGGTTGCTGCGACGTCATCATCGCCACCAAGGACACCAACCTCGGCATGGGCGGGCCGGCCATGATCGAGGGCGGCGGGCTCGGCGTGTTCGCGCCCGAGGAGATCGGTCCGGTCGAGGTGCAGATGGCCAGCGGAGTGATCGACGTACTCGTCGAGGACGAGGTCGAGGCGGCGGCCATCGCCAAGAAGTACCTCGCGTATTTCCAGGGTCCGGTTGCCGGCTGGGAGGCCCACGATCAACGCCTGCTCCGCCGAGCCATTCCCGAGAACCGGCTGCGGGCCTACGACATGCGCGAGCTCATCGAGACGCTGGCCGACGTCGACTCGGTATTGGAGCTTCGGCCCGGCTTCGGCCACGGCATGGTCACCGCGCTCGTGCGGGTCGAGGGTCGGCCCCTGGGTCTCATCGCCAACAACCCGAACCATCTCGGCGGCGCCATCGATTCCGACGGGGCCGACAAGGCGGCTCGTTTCATGCAGTTGTGCGACACCTTCGACGTCCCGGTCCTGTTCCTGTGTGACACGCCCGGCATCATGGTCGGACCGGAGATCGAGAAGACGGCGCTGGTCCGTCATTCGAGTCGCATGTTCCTCATCGGGGCGAACCTGAGCATTCCGACCTTCACCGTCATCGTGCGCAAGTCCTACGGCCTGGGAGGCATCGCCATGGCCGGCGGTTCCTACCGGGTGCCGATCTTCAGCGTGGCTTGGCCGACCGCAGAGTTCGGGCCGATGGGGCTCGAAGGTTCGGTGCGTCTGGGGTACCGAGCCGAGCTTGCGGCCATCGAGGATCCCGTTGCCCGCCAGGCCCGGTATGAGGAGCTGGTGGCCAAGGAGTACCGCCGTGGCAGCGCGCTCAACTACGCCACCGCGTTTGCGGTCGACGACACCATCGACCCATCCGAAACCCGCCACTGGCTGGCCAACATCATGGCCTCGATCCGTCCGCCCGAACCCCGCACCGGCAAGAAGCGGGCCTCGGTCGACGGTTGGTAGGGTCGGTCGCATGCCCGATTCGTTTCGCTTCGACACGCTGAGCCTGCATGCCGGCCAGCGGCCCGACCCCACCACGGGGGCGCGAGCGGTTCCCATCTACTTCACGACGTCGTACGTCTTCCCCGACGCCGACACCGCGGCGGCGCTGTTCAACCTCGAGGCCACCGGCCACATCTACAGCAGAATCTCCAACCCGACCGTGGCCGTGCTGGAGGAGCGGGTTGCTGCGCTCGAAGCCGGCGTGGGAGCTGTCGCCACCGCCAGTGGCACGGCGGCGCTGCACCTGGCGGTCGCCACCCTATGCAGCGCCGGCGACCACATCGTCGCGTCGAAGAACCTCTACGGCGGCTCGTTCAACATGCTGAACCTCACGCTGCCTCGCTTCGGCATCACGACCACGTTCGTCGACCCCCGTGACCCGAAGGCCTTCGCCGACGCCATCACGCCGAGCACCAAGATCGTCTTCGCGGAGACCCTCGGCAATCCGGGCATCGAGGTGCTCGACATCGCGGCCGTGTCCGATGTGGCTCACGCCAACGGCTTGCCTCTCGTGGTCGACAGCACGTTCTCTACGCCGTACCTCATTCGACCGATCGAGCACGGCGCCGACGTCGTCATCCATTCGGCCACCAAGTTCCTCGGCGGCCACGGTGTTGCCCTCGGCGGTGTCCTGGTCGACGGGGGCCGCTTCGACTGGCTGGCCTCGGACAAGTTCCCCACGCTCAGTCAGCCCTATCCCGGGTATCACGGCGTGGTCTTCGCCGAGGAGTTCGGCACCCAGGCGTTGGGCATGCGGGCCCGGGCCGAAGGCCTCCGCGACTTCGGAGCGTGCATGAGCCCGCAGAACGCGTTCCAACTCCTGCAAGGCGTCGAGACCCTCCCGCTCCGCATGGCCCGCCACGTTTCGAACACCGACGCCGTGCTGGAACTGCTGACCGACAACGATGCAGTCAGCTGGGTCCGCCACCCGAGAGTCCCCGACCACCCCGATCACGAGCTGGCCAACCGTCTCTACCCGAAGGGCGCGGGCGCGATCCTCAGCTTCGGGGTCAAGGGCGGGCGCGAAGCGGGTCGGCGGTTCATCGAGAACGTCCAACTTGCATCACACCTCGCCAACGTTGGTGACGCCAAGACCCTCGTGATCCACCCCGCCAGCACCACCCATGGCCAACTCAGTGACGACGAGCTGACGGCCGCTGGGGTCAGCGACGACCTCATTCGCCTCTCGGTCGGTTTGGAAGACCCCGCCGACATCGTCGACGACCTCAAACGGGCACTGCGGAGCAGCCAACGATGAAGCGGAGCAGCCAACGATGAAACTCACGCTTCGAGACCGGACGGCCCACGCGACGACGGGAGGCGGCGAGCTCGCCTCCACCGGACCCGCAATCCTGATGATCCACGGCGCCGGGATGGACGCAACCGCGTGGCACCTCCAGACCCGGTACCTGGCCAACCGGGGTGTGCGGGCGCTGGCCGTCGACCTGCCGGGGCACGGCCTGAGCGACGGCGATCCCCTCACCTCGATCGACGACATGGCCGACTGGGTGGCCGAGTTCATCGAGGCGTCCGGCCTGACCAATGAAGGCCCTATCACCGTCGCCGGCCATTCGATGGGTACGTTCATCGCGCTGTAGTTGGCCGCTCGTCGACCCGATCTGGTGTCGGACCTCGTGCTGCTTCGCCACCGCCGACGCCATGGGTGTCCACCCCGATCTCCTGAACGCAGCGACGAACGACCTGCCGCAGGCGGCGTTCATGATGTGTGACTGGGGGCATGGGCCGGTGGCCCACCTCGGCCCCAACCCCAACCCGGGGATGTGGATGTCGGGCGGTGCCCGGGCCTTGATCGAGCGCAGCCATCCCGGCGTGCTCGCCGCCGACTTCCGCGGCCTGCGTCGCCTTCGATCAGGCGACCCACACTGGCGGCGGCCATCACCTGCCCGGTCCAGCTGGTCATCGGCACCGTCGACAAAATGACCCCGCCCCGAGCGGCCGAGGCCCTCGCCGCGGCATTCACCCAAGCCACCGACGGTCACCCGTCTCGAGGGCGTCGGACACATGATGATGACCGAGGCCGCAGCCGACATTCGCCGCATCCTGCTCGCTCACAGAAAGATCCCCTGCCTGATGTTCACCGAGATCGAACTCGTCGTCGCCGATGGTGTGGCCACCATCACCCTCGATCGGCCCGACGCGCTCAACGCCATCACCCCCACCATGCTCGACGAGCTGAACACCGCGGCAGACTCAGGTCGCCGCCGATGCCGGAGTGCGTGTCGTCGTGATCACCGGACGAGGTCGGGCATTCAGCGCCGGCGTCGACCTCAAGGCACTCGGTTCACGTGAGCTGGTCGACGGCAAGGTGGGCGACATCCTCGACGTGCCCGCACGCCGTCTCACCCACACCCTCTCGTCGATGCCCAAGCCGGTCATCGCTGCCGTGAACGGCTTCTGCTTCACCGGTGCGCTCGAGATTGCGTTGGCCTGCGATCTCATGATCGTGGCCAACGAAGCCAAGATCGGTGACACCCACGCCAAGTGGGGCCTGCGGCCGACGTGGGGTATGACGCAACGGCTGCCCGAAGCCGTCGGCATCGCCCGGGCCCGGGAGATGTCCTACACCGCTCGCAACGTGTCGGGCACCGAGGCCGTCCAGATCGGTTCGCCGTCCGGTCCGCCCCCGTGGCCGAGTTCGCCGACGCCGTGCAACAGCTGGTGTCGGAGATCCTCCCCAACAGCTCCGAGTCCTTCGTCGCCTACAAGGACCTCTACCGCGAGATGCTCCCGCTCGATGCTGGACTCGGGCGCGAGTACGGACGGGACTACGCCTTCACCGACGACACCGATCAGCGACTCGCCGGGTTCCGATAGATCGCACGATCACCATGGATCATCTCCGCATGGGTCTGCAGCGCCTCGAAGGAGGTGACTGGCTGGAGCTCCGGCATCCACAGGCCGAGGCCCAGCGAGCCGAGAAGAACCGCCTCATGCGGAGCGAGGCGCACGATCTCTTCGCGTTGGAGACCGGTGTCGACGACCGCGCGGTCGTCGACGCGGTCGCCGAGCTGGGGCGGGAGATCATCGCCGAGTTCGGACGACAGGGGGTTCCCCTCCCGCCACCCGACCCGACGAGCCCTCCGGTGCACCCCCTCGACGAGGCGGCCCGGCTGGTTCGTGAGGACCTCTGCCTCCATCTCGAACGCGAAGGTCACCCCGTACTGGTGGCCGGCTCGGTGTGCTTCCCGACCCGATGGACCCTGGCCGAGAAGATCGGTCGGCCCCTCGATCTCGTGCACGGGCCCGTTCCCGGCTACGCCGACGAGCTCGCGCTCAAGGTCAGGCAGTTCATGAGCCGCATCCGCCCCGGTCCGGGCGTGTGGCGCCGCAACTGGAGCATCATGCCCACCGACCGATTGAGCCTGCCCGGGCACCACAACGAGTATCTGCCGACCGCTCTCGCTCCCGGCGAGCTCTTCTACCGAACCGAGCGCCAGACCCTGCGTCGCCTCCCCGCGACTGCGGCCGTGGTCTTCACCATCGCCATCGACATCACGCCGTTCCCGCAGCTCGATCCGGACTTCGCCGACCAACTGGCCGACGAGATCGACGGCCTACCCGCCGACTTCTTGTCCTACAAGGGCCTGGACCACCGACCCGATGTGGTGCCCTACCTACGGTCGCTCAGCGCGGAGCGATAGGGGGCTTGCGCTCGTGCAGCTTGGCGAGCTTCACCTGATCGAGCCATTTCAGACCGTCGATGACGAATCGGCCGGCAACCACCAACGCGCAGCCGACAGCCGCGAGGACCGCCGCTTCCGAGGGTCCGGTGTGCGGAAGCGGCGTTCCGTCGACCGCAGTGACCGGAGGGGCGATGCTGGTCGGAGCGGCCGTCGTCGGGGGTGCCGTGGTCGCCGGAGCCGCTGTCGTCGTGGTCGGGCGAACGGTGGTGAGGGTCGACGGCGCAACCGAGTCATCGTCCAGGGCCGTACACGCGCTGGTGAAGCTCAACCCCAATCCCAACGCCAACAGCCAAAGCGAAGGCCCTCGACGAACCGGGGCCGCCGGCCCCACTTCTCGAATACTGCTCACCCGACGCGTCGTCACGACACCAGTAGTACGGCACCGCAAGTCGCTGCGGGAGAGTAATGAGACCCAGCGGGTCAGCGGCGGAGTTGTGACAGGTCCCGCACGGCGCCGCGGTCGGCGGAGGTGGTGAGCGCGGCGTAGGCCCAGAGCGCGGTGCTGACCACCCGGTCGCGGCCTCGGGCCCGCCAAGCATCGTGGCCGTGGGCTTCCTCTTCGGCCCTGCGATGCGCCAGTTCGGCGTCGTCGACCTCGAGGGAGATGGTGCGGTTGGGGATGTCGATACTGATGATGTCGCCATCGCGCACCAACCCGATCGTTCCGCCGGCAGCCGCCTCGGGTGAGGCGTGGCCGATGGAGAGACCGGATGTGCCGCCCGAGAACCGGCCGTCGGTGAGCAACGCACATTCCTTACCGAGACCACGGCTCTTGATGTAGGTGGTTGGGTAGAGCATTTCTTGCATGCCGGGCCCGCCCTTGGGTCCTTCGTAGCGGACGACGACGACGTCGCCCGACTTCACGCCGTCCTCGTCGAGAATGCCGGCCACCGCCTCTTCTTGGCTCTCGAACACCCGCGCCGGGCCGGAGAAGGTCCAGATCGACTCGTCGACGCCGGCGGTCTTGACGATGCATCCGTTCTCGGCCAGGTTACCGAAGAGCACGGCCAGGCCGCCGTCGGTGCTGTAGGCGTGCTCGACCGACCGCACGCAGCCGCCCTCTCGGTCGTCGTCGAGGGTGTCCCAGCGGGTGCTCTGGCTGAACGCGGTCTGGGTGGGGATACCGGCAGGGCCGGCGCGGAAGAACGTCTTGGCTTCTTCGGTGCAGGTGGGTCGCATGATGTCCCACTGGTCGAGCGCGGCCCGCAGTGTGGCCGTGTGCACCGTTGGCACATCGGTCGAGATGAGCCCAGCCCGGTCCAGCTCGCCCAGGATGCCCATGATCCCCCCGGCCCGGTGGACGTCTTCGACGTGGTACTGCTCGACCGACGGCGCAACCTTGCAGACGTTGGGAACCAACCGGCTGAGGTGATCGATGTCGGCCATGGTGAAGTCGAGTTCGGCCTCTTGGGCCGCGGCCAGAATGTGCAGCACCGTGTTGGTGCTGCCGCCCATGGCGATGTCGAGCGTCATGGCGTTCTCGAATGCCTTGCGTCCGGCGATCACGCGCGGCAACGCCGTCTCGTCGTCCTTCTCGTACCAGCGGCGAGCCAAATCGACCGCAGTGCGGCCCGCTTGGAGGAACAGCTGCTCGCGGTCGGAGTGGGTGGCGAGCACGGTTCCGTTGCCGGGGAGCGAAAGACCGAGCGCCTCGGTCAGACAGTTCATCGAGTTGGCGGTGAACATGCCCGAGCATGATCCGCACGTAGGGCAGGCCGACCGCTCGATGTTGTCGACGTCCTCGTCGGAATAGGAAAGGTCGGGCGCCTTCATCATGGCGGAGATGAGATCGACCCGAACCTCGACCCCGGCCAAGCGGGTCTTGCCCGCTTCCATCGGACCGCCGGACACGAACACCACGGGAATGTTGAGGCGGAGCGCCGCCATGAGCATGCCAGGGGTGATCTTGTCGCAGTTGGAGATGCAGACCAACGCATCGGCGCAGTGGGCGTTGACCATGTACTCGACCGCGTCGGCGATGAGTTCACGGCTGGGGAGGCTGTACAACATGCCGCCATGCCCCATGGCAATGCCGTCATCGACTGCGATGGTGTTGAACTCCTTGGCGACGCCGCCGGACCGCTCGACCTCGCGGGCGACGAGCTGTCCCAGGTCCTTGAGGTGCACGTGCCCCGGCACGAACTGGGTGAAGGAGTTGGCGATGGCGATGATCGGCTTGTCGAAATCGTCGTCGGTCATGCCGGTCGCCCTCCAGAGCGAACGGGCTCCGGCCATGTTCCGTCCGTGGGTGGTGGTTCGAGAGCGATACTCAGGCATGGGGACAGGGTAGCTTTCCCCCGTGCATCCCTCGACTCACAGGACGATCCTCTGGCTGGTGCGCGGCGCGCTGGTGCTGGCCATCGGGGTCAGCGTGGCTTTTCCCGGCTGGGAACAGTTCGAGGGGAAAGGCATGGCGTTCCGAGCGCCGTTCTACCTGCTGCCGTTGATCGCGGTACCCCTGGTCTGGAAGTGGCGAGGCAGCCATCCGCCCTATCCGTACCTCGTCGACGCCCTCGTCGTGTCGCCGTTCCTGGTCGACACCCTGGGCAACGTGTTCAACTTCTACAACAACTACCCCGTCACCGACGACGTGCTGCACTTCGTCAACTGGGTGCTCCTGTTGGCCGGTGTCTCCCTGGCACTGCTGCGGCTCGGCCTCGGGCGGCTCAACATCTGGGTGCTGGCGTGGGGCATCGGCGGCCTGGCCATCATCTGGTGGGAGGCCGCCGAGTACCTCGTGCAGGAATTGGGCACCGCCGGCCTCCAGCTCACCTACGAGGACACCATCGGCGATCTCGTCCTGTCGAGCACCGGCGGCGCAGTGGGCTCGGCGTTGGCCCTTGCATTCGCCCGAGGCCGGCACCGGCGAGCGTAGGCAGCTACACGGCAGGCAGTACCGCGTCGGCACGGGCGATCTCGGCGTGGAAGCGCTTGTGGATGTGCAGCGTCTCGCCGAGCGCGGTGGTCGTGTACCACAGGCCCTTGGCCGGACCGATCCGGACCGATCGGGGCACCTCCCGGACCACCGACTTCACCGCGGTCGTCGCCCACCGGCCTCCGTCGAACACGATGATCCGTCGGTCGGTGACCACGACCGGTCGATACCGGTTGGCAACGATGAAGACGACCATGCCGAGCAGCATCATCCACCAGGGCTTGGTCTGACTGGCGAACGCAGCCTGCACCTGTTCGCCCGGCTGAAGGTGCGCAGCCGCGTTGGCAGCGATCTTGTCGTTGATCTTGGCCATGAAGATGTCCCTCGCAAGGTTGTCAGCGCCCGGCCGAACCATAGTCCCGCCCATTGGGCCGAGCCGGTGATACAACGACTCAGTGACGCTGCTGGCCGATTTCCCCGCCGACGTTCGGCGGGCGCTCCCCCGGCTCGTCGGCTTCCGGTTCATCAGCAACATCGGCGTCCGCTACCCGTACAGCTTCCTGCCGGCGCTGGCCCGCGGCGCCGGCTTCTCGATCGAGGAGATGAGCACCGTGCTCAGCGCTCGCGAGTTCACGGGAGCACTCGCACCGGCCGCCGGTCGGATCGCCGATCGGGGCGGCAGCGGCAAGCTCATGTCGGCCGCGACGTTCCTCGGCGTCGCTGCGCTGGCGGCGGCCACTGTCGGCCGCTGGGGGCTGGCCATCGGCTTCGTCCTCTTCGGCTTGTCCAAGATCGCGTTCGATGTGGCCATGAACTCCTGGATCGGGGACCATGTTCCCTATGAGCGCAGGGGTCGGGCCATGGGCCTGGTGGAACTGTCGTGGGCCGCGTCCGCTCTGGTCGGCCTGCCCACCCTCGGGTTTCTCATCGACCGCGTCGGCTGGAACGCCGCCTCGGCACTGCTCGCAATACTCGGCCTACCGCTTGCTGTCGCCATCGCCCGGTCCGAAGGCCGGGAGCCACCGAGCGTTCACCGCCAGGAAGTTCACCGACGGCCGCATCTCAACGCCGGCACTGTCGCCACCGTCGCCGCGTTCTGCCTCATGACCACCTCGTCGCAGCTCCTCATCATCGGCCACGGCCTGTGGCTCGAGGACACCTATGGCCTCAACGCGGCCAGTGTCGGGATTGCGGTCATCGCCATCGGTGTCGTCGAGGCCGTCGGGTCGAGCACGTCGTCGGGTTTGACCGACCGGATGGGCAAGCGATGGGCCATCGCACTGGGAGCGCTCATCATGGGGGTCGCAGCCTCGGCACTGGCCGTGTTCCCCGCTCCGCGCCTGGCGCTCGGACTTCTTCTCCTCGCTGTGGCGTTCCTGGGTTTCGAGTTCGCCATCGTCAGCTCGCTGCCACTCATCAGCGAGCTCGACCCCGGCGCCCGGGCGCAGATGCTCGGTTGGGCGCTCGGTCTCTCCACCGTGCTCCGGGCCCTCGGTTCGATGGCCGGTGGCCGGCTGTACGTGCACGAGGGTTTCGGCACCCTGATGGGCGTCACCGCCGCAGGATGTGCGTTGTCGATCCTGATGCTCGTAACCCTCGTTCCCGAGCCGGCCCATGACTAGGACGCGCCACTTGGCCGGCACGCTGGTGCTGCTCGTCGGCGCGTGCACGGCCGGTACCGGGCAGGCGGGCAGCGGACAGACAACGGCGATCACGACCACCACGACCGCGCCGACGACCACCACTCCTCCGAGCACCACGACCACGCGCGACGATCACGGCGACGGAACCAGCATCCGACAGCGCAGGTGATCCGCTCTTCCCCGGGCTCGGCAACAGCGGGTACGACGTCAAGCACTACGCCCTCCACCTCGACACGCGCGGAGCCGAGCTGACGGCCACGGCAACCCTTACGCTCACCGCCCTCGCTCCACTCGATCGATTCAACCTCGATCTCGTCGGCCTCACCGTCGATGCCATCACCGTCGACGGCGAGACCGCCGACTTCAGCCGGTCCGGGCGAGAGCTCGCGGTGGACCCGGCGACGGCGGTTCCGACTGGAGCCACCTCAACCGTGACGGTCGCCTACCACGGAGCACCCGAGCTCATCGACGACCCATCCGGCCCTGTCGGCCTCGGATGGCACGAACGAGGCGAGCAGTCCTTCGTCCTCGCCGAACCCCTTGGTGCTGCCACCTGGTTCCCCTCGAACGACCATCCGGAAGACAAGGCAACGTTCGACATGCGGGTCATCGTTTCACCCGGTGACGTCGCCGTCGGACCCGGCATCCTCACCGAACGCTCCGACCTTCCGAACGGCACGGCATTCGTCTGGGAGATGCGCCAGCCGATGGCCACCTACCTCGCGTCCGTGGTTGCCGGCTCCTTCGATCTCGTCGACCAGGAGCCGGCAGGCGACACCCAGATACGGCACGCGCTGCCCAACGGCTACGACCCCGACATTCTCGAGCAGCTTGCCATCACCGCCGACCTTCTCGACGTCTTCACCGACTGGTTCGGGCCCTACCCCTTCGATTCCTACGGCGTCGCCGTCGTCGACATCAGGGCCACCCAGGCGGCGGCCCTCGAGAATCAGACGCTCAGCGTCCTTTCGTCAGACCTGTTCGAGATTCCCGCCGGCGACTTTGCGGCCAGGGTCCAGGCCCACGAGTTGGCACACCAGTGGTTCGGTAACCACGTGTCACCGGGCCGCTGGGACGACATCTGGTTGAACGAGGGGTTCGCTACCTGGGCCGAGTATCACTGGGCCGAACAGCATTCAGCCGGCAAACAGGAAGCACAGGGCATCGACCGCTACCAGGACTTCGAGTACGGCCCGCTCAAGGGGTTCGCTCCCGAGGATCTCTTCGATGCCCGCATGTACCACCGAGGGGCCCTGACCCTCGAAGCGCTGCGGCGCACGATCGGGCACGAACCGTTCCTTGCCCTGTCGCGGGAGTGGCTAAGACGCTTCGGTGGAGCTTCCGCCACCACCGACGACTTCCTCGACCTGGTCGTCGAACGCCACGGGACGTCGGTTCGGGAACTCGTCCGCTCGTGGGTCTTCGACCAGGTGATGCCCCAGCTGCCGCCGGAACAGCCCTGATTCGGGGCATCCTGTCGCCGTGAACATCGGTCGCCGCGCGGTCTATCCCGGTTCGTTCAACCCGCCAACCACCGCCCATCTCGACATTGCGGCCGCGGCGAGAGAGCAGCGCCAGCTCGACGTCGTCGTGTTCACCGTCAGTCGGTCGGCCCTGGCCAAGCAGGCGGTCCAGCACCCGGAGTTCCGCCACCGCATGCACGTACTCACCGATGCGGTGGCGTGTTATCCCTGGATCGAGGTTCGCAGTACCGAGGAACAGCTCCTGGCCGACATCGCCGAAGGCTTCGACGTCCTCATCATGGGCGCTGACAAGTGGCACCAGATCAACGACCCCGTCTGGTACGACGACGATCCCGACAAGCGAGACGCCGCCGTCGGTCGCCTCCCCGAGCTGGCCATCGCCCCGCGGCCGCCGCTCTTGGTTCCCGCCTCGTATGCGCTCGATGTGCCGGACCATCACGCCCACACCTCGTCGACCTTGGCCCGGGCCGGCGACATCGAGCTGATGCTTCCCGTCGCCCAGCTGTTCGCTATCGAGACCGGGGCGTGGATCGAGCCCGAGCGGTACGACCGGTGGCGGGCCGGGACCGGGTTGTGAAGCCGACGTCGGTCGCCACCACCACGAGGGTGGCAACCAGCGTCAATACGGTCGCCCCGATCCACACGGGCCGGTAGGACCCGGTTACGTCGACGGTCCAGCCGGCAAGCGGCGTACCGACGCTGAGACCACCGAGGAACCCGACCATCACCACACCCGATGCCCGCCCAGCCTGCGAACGCGGGGTCCGGGTGATGACGGCCAGCATCGCAACGGCATTCCATGCCGCGATGCCGATGGCATAGGGCAGGGGCGAAAACCAGAGGGCTCCGTCACCGAGTTCGGGAACGAAGAGAAGCAAGAGACAGTAGGCGGTTCCGACCGTTGACAGAACGCCAAGCAGCCGGACGGGGTTGACCCGATGCTCAGCGACCCGGGCGGTACCGATCCGACTCGCGATGCCGAACAGGCCGCCGATGGCCACGACAGCTCCTGCGGCGCCAGTCGTGAACCCCATGACCTCCTCGGCATAGAGGGAGAGGAACCGGCCTGCGGCTCCGCCGGCCGATCCCATCAGGAAGGCGTACACGGCGATGGGAATGATGGCGGGATCGAGCGGCGGCTTGGTCGATGCCGACGCTGCGCGCTCCTTCGAGGCATGCGCTCGCGAGGCGATGTCGTCGGCGTCATCCTGATCGAGCACGACGGCGATGAGCGCCGCAAACCCGGCAAAGACACCGGCGTAGACCCACACCGCTCCGCGCCAATCGAAAAGTGTCGCCAACGCCGGCAGGGTCAGACCGGAAAGGAAGACGCCGACCTGAACGCCCGACTGCTTGACGCCGGTCAGCACCCCTTGGGCGCCCTGCGGGACCCGGGTGGAAATGAGGGTGTTCGTGGCCGGGTTGCCCCATCCTTGGGGAATGCCGGCGATGAGGGCACCGACGGCCAGCACCCACCAGTGCCCGGCCAGGCCGAGGACGGCCATGCCGACCGCGCTGATGACCAGCACGAAGACGGCCGATCGGCGGGCACCGATCCGGTCGGTGATCTTGCCGGTAAGCGGCGCGCTGACCGCGCCGACCAGTGTGTTGAGCGAGCCGAGCAAACCAAGCGTGCCCCGACTCAGGCCGAGATCGGCAATGATCGGGGACGCAAGCACCGAGAACACGAAGATCTGGAAGGACGACGCGGTCATCACGACGACCAAGGTGAGCGGCAACACCACGCGCCGCAATGCGGACGGCCGGCTCATTCGTCAGGAAGCACGATCTTCTTCATCTCACCCGTCCGGAAGATGCGCTCGTTCAACCGCCAGCTTCGCTTGGCCCGATTGATCTTCAGTCGATCCCCCAGGAGCGAGTTGACCGAAGCGCCGATGAGCAACGCCTGCGCCGCCAACCAGACCCACGTCAGCGCGAGGATGAACGCACCGAGGGCGCCGAGGACCTGGTCGCCGCCGGACGTGATGTCGACGTAGAAGCGATAGCTGAAGGTGAGGAGCCACCACAGAACCGCGGCCACCCCGGCGCCGGGAAGATCCCAATGCCACTTGGTGCGCACCGAAGGTCCGAAGTGGTACATCGACACGGCCCAGATCAGGAGGATCAGCACTGACGACGCGAACTCGAACGTCGCCTCGAACGGCAGGTCGTACTCGTTCCAGACGAACAGTTCGAGCATCACGATGGGCACCGACACGAGCAGAGAACCGATGCCCGAGGAAGAGCGCGACCACCCGCGTGACGTACCACGGCCGTCCGTCATCGACGTCGTAGACCCCGTCGAGCGCGCGGAGCAGGCCGGCGAAGCCGCGAGAAATCGTCCACAAGGCAAAGAGCAGCGAGATGGTCAGGACGCCCGAGTTCTGGCGCTCGAAAAGCTGGTCGATGGTGTCGACCAAGGTGCTTGCATCGTTGCCGAAGAGCCGCTGGGCGAAGGCGACGACGTCCTCCTGGACTTCGTTACGGAGCTCGGTGCCGATGATGTTGGCCAACCAGCCGAGTGCGGACACCAACGCCAGCACCGCGGCGGGGAGCGAGAGCAGGATCCAGAACGTGACCCCGGCGGCGAGGTCGCCGAGCCCGCCGTAGTACCAATGCTTGGCCACGTCCCACACAAAGGACGCGGTGATTCGCAGCCATTTGACGGGTCCTCTCACACGCACACTGTAGGCGGGGACCGTTCCGGCCCGGGGACCCCCCTCGGCGGCGGGTCGGAGCGAGGCGGGTAGGGTCAGGAGATGACCGGAAGCACGCAGGCCTTCTTCGTGGGACCCAAAAGCGGCGAACGTGGTCCGGGAGTCCTGCTCCTGCATTCCTGGTGGGGGCTCACCGAATGGGTCAAGGACCTGGCCACGAGAATCGCAGACGAGGGCTACAGCGTCCTCGCACCTGACCTGTTGGAGGGAGCGCTCCCCACGACAGCGGAAGAGGGCCAGCAGGCGCTGGCCGACATCAGTCCCGACGAACTCGCCGGCAATGTGTTGTCCTCGGCGCGTGTCCTTCAGAAAGCGGCCCGGGGCGACGCCGAACCGATCGCCGTCATCGGGTTGTCGATGGGTGCATCGCTGGCGCTGTGGCTCGCTGCTCGCCTGCCGGAGGTTGTCGGATCGGTCGTCGCGTTCTACGGCGCCCAGTCCATCGACTTCGACGAAGCGTCAGCCAGGTTCCTCGGACACTTTGCCGAAAATGACGACATGGTCTCCGAGGAGGACCGGGTGCTCACCGAGTCCTTCCTCCGGCTCGGCGACAACGAAACCGAGTTCCACGTGTACCCGGATACGACGCACTGGTTCTTCGAGCCGGGCGACAACCATCATCCCGAGGCCGCCGAACTCGCGTGGCAGCGGACCATCGAGTTCCTCGACCGTCAGTTCTCGCGATCGGCCACGTCGACCAGCGAGTCGCCGTAGCCGCTCTTCAACAGCGGTAGCGCCAAGGCTCGAAGTTGGTCGCGGTCGATGAAGCCCATCTGGAACGCCACCTCTTCGGGGCTCCCGATCTTGACGCGCTGACGCTGCTCGATGACCCGGACGAACTCGGATGCTTCGACCATCGAGTTGAAGGTGCCGGTGTCGAGCCAGGCGAACCCTCGATCGAGGCGGGCCACGGTGAGCCGACCCTGCTCGAGGTAGGAAGTGTTGACCGTGGTGATCTCGAGCTCGCCCCTCGCCGAGGGTTCGACGGCTTTGGCCACCTCGATCACGTCGCTGGGGTAGAAGTAGAGACCGGTGACCGCCCAGTTGGACTTCGGCGTCTCAGGCTTCTCCTCGATGCTGGTTGCGGTGCCGTCGGCGTCGAAGGCGACCACGCCGTAACGCTCAGGGTCGGACACCCGTTGGGCGAAGACCGTAGCGACATCGATGTTGCGGCTGGCGGCCTGGAGTTGCGCGCTGAAGCCGCTGCCGTAGAAGAGGTTGTCACCGAGGATCAAGGCGGCCGGATGACCGTCGAGAAAGGCCTCGCCGATGAGAAAGGCCTCGGCGATGCCGTTGGGAGCGGCCTGGGTCGCAAACGAGATCGACATCCCCCATTGGGACCCGTCGCCGAGCAACCGTTCGAAACTGGCCCGATCCTCGGGCGTCGTGATCACCAGGAACTCCGAGATGCCGGCGAGCATCAGGGTCGACAGGGGGTAGTAGACCATCGGTTTGTCGTAGACCGGTAGCAGCTGTTTCGACACCGCCAGCGTCACGGGGTGCAGCCGGCTGCCGGTTCCACCCGCCAGAATGATTCCTCGCCGACCGCTCATGCCGGCCCCCCGTGTTCGGTTCTCGCCGTTGGTTTGGCTGTTCGTTCGGCGGCTAGCTCGGCAACCACTGCAGCCAGCGACGTCCTCCAGGGCGGCAGGGTGCGTCCCAGCAGGGTACCGAGTCGATTGGTGTCCAGCCGGCTGTTCGCCGGACGAGCAGCGCGGGTCGGGTACTCGGCGGTGGTGAGCTGCCGAACCGTCAGCCCTGCATCGATGCCACCAAGGTCGAAGATGGCCATCGCGAACTGATGCCAGGACGCGTCGTCGGGCGCAGCTACGTGGAGGACTCGAGGAAGGTTCACTGCCGGGTCGTCTCGATGGACGCGGACCAGGTCGACGATGACGGCGGCGATGTCGGTTGCCGAGGTGGGGCATCCGTACTGATCGGCGACCACACCCAGCTCCCGACGGTCGCCGGCGAGCCGCAGCATGGTCTTCACGAAGTTCGACCCGTGAGCGCTGTACACCCACGCGGTGCGGAGCACCATGGACTGGGCTGCCGTCAAGGCAGCGGCCTCGCCCGCCGCCTTGGAGCGGCCGTAGGAACCAATCGGGGCGAGCGGGTCGTCCTCGAGGTACCAGCCCGGCTTCGATCCGTCGAACACGTAGTCGGTGGACACGTGGATCAGAAGCGCCCCCACGGCGTCGGCCGCCTCGGCCAGAAAGCCGACGGCGGTCGAGTTCACCAGTAGGGCCCGATCTTCGTCGTCCTCGGCCGCGTCGACCGCCGTGTACGCAGCCGCATTGACGATGACCGAGGGACGCAGCCGAGTCACCGTGGCCAGCACGGCGGCACGGTCGGTGATGTCGAGCTCCGCCGACGTGAGCGCGGCGATCGAGATTCCCTCGGGCCAGGCAGCCCGCTGCAGCTCGGTGCCCAGTTGCCCCCCAGCACCGGTGACGAGCACGAGCGTTGACAGAACGGCGTCGGTCACGCGGAACCCAGGCGCTGGCCGCTGTATTGGTTGGTCACGATGGGCTGCCACCATGCCCTGTTGTCGAGGTACCACTGCACCGTCGAGCGAAGCCCCTCCTCGAAGCCGAGCGAGGGTGACCATCCGAGTTCGGCCTCGGCCTTGGACGAGTCGACCGCGTAGCGCAGGTCGTGGCCCGGCCGGTCGGCGACGAAATCGATGAGCGATCGATGCCCGCCCGATGGGCCGTTCGGCAACAGCTCGTCGAGCAGGTCGCAGAGCGTGTGCACCACTTGGAGGTTCGACCGTTCGGCCTTGCCCCCGAAGAGGTAGGTCTCGCCCGGCTTGCCGTCGGCGAGCGCCGAGAGGATTCCGCGAGCGTGGTCCTCGACGAAGATCCAGTCGCGGACGTTGTCGCCCTTGCCGTACACCGGAAGGGCTTCGTGCGCCTGCGCCTTCAGGATCATGAGCGGGATGAGCTTCTCCGGGAACTGGAACGGCCCGTAGTTGTTGGAGCAGTTGGTGACCAGCGTCTGGAGCCCATAGGTCTCGTGCCAGGCCCTGGCCAAGTGATCCGAAGCTGCCTTGGATGCCGAGTACGGCGATCGGGGCGAGTACGGGGTGTGCTCGGTGAACGGCGGATCGTCGTGGGTCAACGCGCCGAAAACCTCATCGGTCGAGACGTGAACGAAGCGGAACGAGGTGAGCGAATTCGTGGTCTCGGCGTGACGCCGAGCAGCCGAGAGAAGCTCGAACGTGCCGTTGACGTTGGTCGTGACAAACGCGCCGGGCCCGTCGATGGAGCGATCGACGTGGGACTCGGCGGCCAGGTGCACCACGGCCTCTGGCCCGAAGTCTTCGAAGACCTGGGCCAGCGCCGGGCCGTCGGTGATGTCGACCTTGGCGTGCCGGTACCGGCCTCCCCGGGAGACCGACGCAACGGAGCCCTCGGTGGCCGCATAGGTGCAACAGTCGATGTTGAGAACCTCGTGATCGCCGCTCGACAACAGCTGGCGGATGACCGCCGATCCGATGAATCCGAGGCCACCGGTGACGGCGATCCTCACCTTGTCACCCCGTTGGCCAGCGCCTGGATCTCGGCCAGCACCTCCTCGAAGCCGGCCGCCACCGCGTCCTTGTCGGAGAGCATGGCTTCGCGCTCCGAAACCGGCCAGTCGATGCCGAGCGTCGGGTCATTCCACCGGATCGCCCGTTCGGCATCACGATTCCACGGGGCGTCGACCTTGTACAACAGGGCCGAATCGGGATCGAGTGTGCAGAACCCGTGGGCGAAGCCGCGGGGCACCCACAACTGGTGGGCGTTCATCTCGCTGAGCTCGATCGCAACGTGCTGGCCACAGGTGGGCGACGAGGGCCGGAGATCGACGACGACATCGAGCACTCGGCCCTGCGGAACGCGGACGAGCTTGCCCTGGGCCCACGGATCGAGCTGCAGATGGAGCCCCCGAATGGTCCCGGGCGTGATGGACAACGAATGGTTGTCCTGCACGAAAGGTTCGGTGATGCCGAGCGCAGCTGCTCCCTCGGCGTTGAACGGAACCGAGAAGTAGCCCCGATCGTCTCGATGCACGGGCGTCTTGATCTCGAGTACGTCACCAAGATGACGGGCCACCAATTCCACGACTCCGAGCGTAGAGGAGCCGTGCCTATCATCGCGCCATGGCAGACAGCGCGCTCAACACGGCGATCGAAGCGGCGAGCGAGGCGCGGGCCCAGCTGGGCGTAGCGCTCGGCCAGCTCCAGGAGCTTCAGGACCGTGTCGGCGCACACGAGCGAGCTGCCGCCGAGTGGGATGGTCGACTCAATCATGTCCTCCAGCAGTTGGCCGAGTCGCAACAACGCGAGGCAGATCTGGCCGGCCGCATCCACGACCTCGAGAGCAGCACGACCTGGCAGCTCGCCCAGGCCGGCCTCGCCCCCTATCGAAAGCTGCGGGGGGCCGTGGTTCACCGTCGATCAGGGCCGGACGCGTGACGATCGTCGTGCACGACGGCGGCAACCCTCACGCCGCTCCCGTCATCTGTGCCTCGGTTCGAGACGCCCTCGGGATGGTTCGGGATCGATCGATGCAAACGGTGCTGTTGAGCATCGAGGGAGACGAGCTCCGTGCGGACGCGCTCGCACCGATGGGCCAGGCGCTCGCCGAAGCCGACGTCGTCTACGCCGACGAGGACTGGCTCACCGCTGACGGGAAGCGGACACTCCCCTTCCACAAACCATGCTGGTCGCCCGACCGGCTCCGGGCGCAGCCCTACCTCACCGGCGTTGTCGGGTACCGCTTGCAGGCGTTGTCCAACATCGACATCGACCCTGCGCTCAATCCCCACGAGCAGCTGTACGCGCTTGCGCTGTCGGTGACCGACGAGACCCCGCACGTCGCTCACCTGCCGGCCGTCGCCTGCCACCGCCGGAACCCTGGCCGCTATGGCGCCGGGGTGCTGCCCTATCTCCAACGAAGTTTCGCCAAGGCCGGGATGGCCGTGCGCGCAACCATCGACGGCGGGTCCGGCATCGTGACCTGGCAGCCGTCGGCGGCGAGCCCACCTGCGACGTCGATCATCATTCCCACCGGACTGGGACGCCGCGTGATCGGCGGGCAGGACCTGGTCCTGGCCGAGAACGCCATCCGTTCCGTCCTCGCCCGTTCGTCGGCGGGGCGTCTCAGCAGGAGTTCGTACGAGATCATCGTGGTCCTCGACCGGTCGACCGACCTGCGAGCCGCGCAGTCGCTCGTCGCACTCGATCCCTCGCGCATCACCCTTGTCCAGGACACTCGCCCGTTCAACTTCGCTGCGGCCAACAACCTCGGCGTCGCCCATGCCGCCGGCGAGGTTCTCATCCTGCTGAACGACGACACCGAGGTGATCACCCCCGATTGGATCGAACGACTCGCCACCCTGGCAACGGCTCGCGGTGCGGGCGCAGTGGGTGTGCGCTTGGACTACGGCGATGGTCGCATTCAGCACGCGGGCATCACCGGTCGGCACGGCATGGCCGACCATCGATACCGGGGCTACCCCGAAGCGACCCGTGGCCACGGAGACGAACTCCTCCTCACCCACAACGTCCTTGCGGTCACCGCAGCCTGCCTGGCCGTGAGCAAGGCCAATTGGGACGCGATGGGCGGCATGGACGAAGGCTTCCCCCTGAACTACAACGATCTCGACCTCTGCCTGCGCTTACAGGAAACCGGTCTTCGGACCGTTCAGGACAACAGGACGGTCCTCCATCACCTCGAAACCTCGTCGCGCACTTCGGGGAGCGAAGCGTGGGAGGACGACCTGCTCCGCTCACGCTGGGACCACTATCTGCGCAACGACCCCTACGACAATCCCTGCCTCCTGCTGCACCTGTTCGCGTCGATCGCTCCTCCCGCAGCCTTGAACCGGCTTCGAGAGCTCACCGAGGACCCCCAGCCGGTCCGCTTCGCCCCAGGTCACCAGCCGTTACGCTTTCGTCCGTGACTACGGCCTCCGGACCAGACAAAAGCGCCAACGACCTCTACAACGAGTACTACTACGCCAACGACCTCGGTATCCCCTACGAACGCAATGACCACTGGCTGACGTTCTTCGGAATGGTCGCGGACCGGGTCATCGCGCTCACCGAGCCTGTGACCGTGTTGGATGTCGGATGCGCCATGGGATTCCTTGTCGAGGCGCTGCGAGATCGAGGCGTAGACGCCTCGGGAACCGACATCTCGACCTACGCGATCTCCCAGGCCGGCGGCGCCGCGGTAGGCCATTGCGTCGTGAAATCGGCCACCGAACCGATCGAGGGTCGCTACGACCTGATCACCAGCGTCGAGATGATCGAGCATCTGTCACCCGACGATGCCCGGCTCGCCCTGAAGTACATGACCGATGCCACGGACACGCTCCTGCTCAGCACGACGCCCGACGATCTCGAAGAACCGACCCACATCAACGTTCGCCCGGTCGAGTACTGGAGTGAACTGCTTGCCGAGCTGGGCTTCTACCGAGATGTCGATGCCGACACGAGCTTTCTGACACCGTGGGCGGGGCTTTTCCGACGCGGCAACCCCACCCGATCCCGAATTGTGCGCGACTATGAACGAAGTGAGTACCGGTTCCGCCACGAGGCGGCGGTACTCCGCAATCAGGTGCTCGTGTTCCACAACAAGCTCAGCGATCTGGAGGCCGCACGATCCATGGTCCACGCCATGCCCGAGGGTTCGAGCGCAGAGACGGTCGAGCTCCGATCCGAGTTCCGCGCCGCCATCGACGCGGCAGTCGCGGCCGAGGCCGCCAGCGGAGCCGCTCGGGCCGAGGCCAAGCGATTGGCCGTCGAACTCGACGCTGCTCATCTGCAGCTCGCCGAGATCCAGACGCTGCTCGGGTCGGTCAAGACGATGTCCGCCGCTCAGGCCCGGCTGACGGCGATCGAGGATTCCCGAACGTGGCGCCTCACCTGGAAGATCCTCGCTCCGTATCGGAAACTCCGCGGCCGCTGATGACCCTCTCGATTCTCGTTCCGGTCTATCGACCCGAACCCCACCACCTCGCAGAAGCCATCGAATCGGTGCTGCAACAGACGAGCGCCGACTGGCAGCTCGTGCTGAGCGCGGACGGTCCCCAACCACGTGAGGTGGACGCTGTCCTCGACGCGTTGGACGACCCACGGATCATCGTCGAGCGGTGCCCCCAGCAAGGTGGCATTTCCGCGGCAACCAACGCCGCCCTCCGCCGCGCCACCGGCGACTTCGTGGCCTTCCTGGACAACGACGACGTCTTGTCGCCTCGGGCCGTCGAAGCCATCGGACAAGCCATCGCTCTCGCCGAGGACATCGACTTCGTCTACAGCGACGAAGACAAACTCGACCAGGGCGGCCGACGGGTCGATCCCTTCCACAAGCCGGCCTGGTCTCCGGAGCGTCTGTTGTGTCAGATGTACACCTGCCATCTGAGCGCCTACCGACGGGCCCTGGTCGAACAGGTCGGCGGACTACGCACCGAGTTCAACGGCGCCCAGGACCACGACCTCGCCTTGCGGATCTCCGAGATCGCCCGGCGGGTGGCCCACATCCCCGAGGTGCTGTACCACTGGCGGCAGAGCCCGACCTCGACCGCGTTCGACCCCAAGTCGAAGACGTGGGCCTACGACGCCGGAACGCGCGCGGTCCAGGCCCACCTCGACCGAACCGGCATCCCCGCCGTGGCCGTGGCCGATCCGGCCTATCCCGGCGTCACCGCCATCAATCCGGCCCTCCGCGAGCGACCGAGAGTCAGCATCATCATGCTGACGCGGGGCTCGACCCGCGTGGTCCGGGGCGAAACCGTGGTCCTCGCCGACCACGCCATCACGTCGGTACTGAAGTCGTCCACCTACTCGAACTACGAAGTCGTCGTCGTGATCGACCGCGACGCGTCCCCCGGTCTCGCTGACAGGCTGACGGCGCTCGACCCGACACGAGTCCGAACCGTGCGCAATCCCGCGTCCTTCAACTTCGCCGATGCGAACAACTTCGGCGTCGACCACGCCGAAGGCACCCATCTCATCTTCCTCAACGACGACACCGAGGTGAAGACGCCGGACTGGATCGAGCGGCTCGTCCTCTGGGCGTCGATCCCCGGCGTCGGCGTCGCCGGCTGCTGCCTCGAGTATCCCGACGGCCGCATTCAGCACGCCGGCATCGTCAGCCGGGCCGACGGGCCCAGCCACCGGTGGGCCGGCTTCGCCGCCGACCTACCCGGCACGTTCTGCAGCCTGGTACTCACCGTCAACATGATCGGAGCGACGGCTGCGTGCATCGCCGTGGTGCGCGCTCGTTTCGAGGACGTCGGCGGCTTCACCACCCAGTTCCCGCTCAACTTCAACGACGTCGACCTGTGTTTCAAACTGGTCAGCCGCGGCTATCGCAACGTTGTCGACAACCGCACGCGCCTCTACCACTTCGAGACCTCCACCCGCCCCAACACGGTGGAAGCAGCCGAGGTTCACCTGCTGTTCGATCGGTGGGGTGCGCTGATCCGCAACGACCCCTGGGACAACCCCAACCTCGCGGGTCCTGGCGTCGAGGACACTCCAGCGGCGCCGGCCCTCACCCAACTGCGCGAGCTTCACGGTATTCGGTTCGCGCCGCGCGTTTGGCCCCAGCTCACTCGCTGAGGGCCGTGCTCCACCTGGCGTCGAGGTCGACGAGCCCGTGGCGCTCGCCGGAGGATCCCGGTTGGACGATCAGTCGCTTCGCGTGATCCCACGAGTCGAAGCAGTGCAGCACGTCGTTGGAGTACACACCGGTCGTGACGAAGTACTTCCCAGGCAGGAGGGCCAGGCGCGGTAGGCCCACTTCGACGTAGCCGGTGCCCACGTCCAGATCGGGTTGCTCCACCCCACCCAGCCGGTTGTTGGGTCCGGCAATGTGGGTTCCGCTCTCGTGATGAATGGCCAGACCGAAGACCGGCGACTTGACGGCGGTCGCGGCCCGGTAGTGGAGCCGGATGACGAGCGGGTCGCCACTGCTGCCCGACTGCCGCTCGGTGCCGTCGAGGTCGTGGTACGTCACGTCGACAACCCGGACCTCGCCCGAACCCCGTCGGGTCCCGTCGTCCGTGTCGAGTTCGATCACCTCGGGGCTCGGCTCGGCCAGGAGGCGATCGTTTTCCTGTTGGTTGACCCGATTCAGGTACCGCTCGATGACGTCGCTCGGGTTGCCGACCAGTTGCAGCTCACCGTGATCGAGCCACGCGACCTCGTCGCAGAGCGTCTCCATCGTCCCCGAGTCGTGGGACACCAGAACGATGGTCGTGCCCTTGCGGCGGAGTGCGTAGATGTGGTCGAAACACTTGCGCTGGAACTCTTCGTCGCCGACGGCGAGCACCTCGTCGACCAGCAGGATCTCGGGCTGGACATGGACGGCAATGGCGAACCCGAGCCGCACCGACATACCACTCGAGTACACCTTCACCGGAGCATCGACGAACTGACCGATCCCGCTGAACTCGATGATGTCGTCCATCGCGTGGGTCATCTCGCTGCGGCTCAAGCCCAGCATCGCGCCGTTCAGATAGGTGTTCTCCCGGCCGGTGAGGTCGGGATGGAAGCCGGAGCCAAGTTCGAGCAGGGCAGAGATCCGACCGGAGACCTCGATGGAACCCGTGGTCGGTCGATGGATGCCGGCGATGAGGCGAAGCAGGGTGGACTTGCCCGACCCGTTGTGACCGATGATGCCGAAGAACGATCCGGTCGGAATGTCGAAGGACACATCGCGGAGGGCCCAGAATTCGCTGGCGCTTCCGTTCCCGCGGCGGAGGAAGAGTTCCTTGAGCGAATCGGCGCGATCGGCGTGCAGGTTGAACCGCTTCGAGACGCCGGCGATGGAGATCGCGCTCACAATTCCTCGCTGATGGCCATCGAGCGTTTCCGGAAATACCACAGGCCGACCGCCGGTGAGACGACGGCGTAGCCGATCATGGCCAGCCAACGACTGAACGAGGGAACCTCGAGGAAGTACACGACATCGTGAGCGCCCTGCACGAACTGGCTGACGGGATTCCAGGCCACCAGTTCCCTGGCCGGCAGGCCGTAGGTGTCGATGTCGGGTCCGTCGAGGATGTTGATGGGGTAGACGATGGGCACCAGGAAGAACTGGAGGCTCAACGCGATGCCCGTCAGGTACCGAACGTCGCGAAATCGGGCGTTGAGGACCGAGACGACCAGGCCGATGCCAAGCCCGAACGAGGCGACTCCGAGCAGGATGGGGAAGAACAAGAGGAACGTGAAGCTGATGTTGCCGAGGACGAGCATGATGGCCAGAAGCACGGCCACCTCGAACAGGGTTTGCACCAACGTGGCCAGGGTCCCGCCGAGGATGGCGGTCTCGGTCGGGAAGAACACCTTCTTGCGCAGATCCATGACACCGGCCAGCCAGTCCATGGAGCCGTTGACCACGTTGGAAAACAGGTTCCAGCCAACCAGCCCGGAGAACAGGTACACCGCGAACAGCTCAGCGTCAGGGTTCTTGGTCGCGGGCGGAGCGGTGCGAAGGAAGACGCCGAACACGATGCTGTAGATGAGCACCGTGGAGAGCGGGTTGATGAGCGACCACATCCAGCCCAGCAGCGAGCGCTTGTAGCGGGCCCGGACCTCGCGCTGGAAGAAGCTGGTGACCAGCAGCCAGAACGGGGATCGCGGTTGCACGCCGGGCTTGGTCATCGTGGGAACGGACGTCATGACTGACGCAACGGTAGCCCCTAAACGAAGCGGGACAGGCGTGCCTTCCGACGTTCTTTACCCAGCCATTCCTCCGCTCGATCAGCTCGCCGCTGGAGTTGGTCGACGGTGGCCACGCTCACCTTCTTCACCCCGGCCAGACGGTTCAGCTCGGCGTTGACCGCAGCATGCGACCGGTTGGTCGTCACCACGAGCTCCCTCGCCAGATCGGTGTTGAGTCGACGAAGCCGGTCTCGCTCCCGTCGACTGGTCTTGCGCAGGATCGTCGGGCCGGGCGGCGGCAACGCGTGCAGATCGATCAGCAGACGATCGTCCTCGACCGGCGGTTGGTCGGACGGGTGATCGACGTGGTGGTCATCGAAGATGTCGAGCTCATCCGGGGCGTCGGTGACCGTGGCGGACAGCACAGCGAACAGCGACATCTGGCCGTCGTCGTCGTGTCGTTGTCGATCGAGGTCCGCCGGATCGGCCTCGGTGTAGTCGGGCTCGATGACGTCGTCCGCCGCGCTCTTGGTCAGGCAGTGGCGTCTCACCTCGGTGATCGACTCGGCCCAGTGGCGGAGCCGCGGATCGTCGGGGATGAACAGGTAGGCCCTCCCGGAGCCTCGGCCCGGTGTCCAGCGAACGATACGCCCGACGGCCTGGCGGAAGAAGAGTTCCGTTGTCGTTGTCGTCGCGTAGACCCCCACCCGGAGGCGCGGAAGATCGACGCCTTCGGACACCATGCGGACCGCCACGATCCAGGGCTCGGTTCCCACGCCGAACTTGGCGATCTTCTCCGACGCGTCGGGGTCGTCGCTGACCGCCACCGTCGCCGCGCACGTGGTGACGTTTACGGAGCAGGTTGGCGATCTCGTTGGCGTGGGTCTGGTCCATGGCGATCACCAGTCCGCCGGCCTCGGGATGCCGTTCACGCAGGCGCATGAGCTGCTCGTGCGCATGGTCGAGCACCGAAGCCATCCAGTCGCCGTCGAGGCTGAGGGCTGCTCGGAGGCGTTGGTTGGCGAGGGTTCGGGTCAGGGGGTCATCGAAGGACGCCGACACCTGAGCACCATCGGGAGCCATCCACTCCATGTGCCCGCCGAAACGGGGGAAGAAGACGGGTCGAACGACCCGGCCGTCGGACAACGCATCGCCGTATCCGTACTCGATGTCAGGTCGGACCTGGCCCGCCTCGTAGCGCAGGAACGGAATGGGCTGTGAGTCGCTTCGGAACGGCGTGCCTGACAGCGCAAGGCGTCGTGCGGCGTCGGCGAAGGCCGCCCGGATGCCGTCGCCCCAAGACCGCTCGTCGCCCGCATGGTGAATCTCGTCCAGGATCACGAAACCGTCTCGGGCCAGCGGCGCGATCGCAGACGGTGACGATCCGACCTGCTGATAGGTGGTGACGACCCCATGCACGTCGGCCGGAACTCCCTCGCCCGGCGCCCAGTCAGCATCGAGGTGCAGACCGAACCGTTCAGCTGCGTCGGCCCACTGCTCCTTCAGGTGACGAGTCGGCGCCACGATGACCAGCTGGCCCGAAAGGTGAGGCAGCGTGAGACGGGCGGCCGTCAGGGCAAACGTCGTCTTGCCGGCCCCCGGCGTGGCGACCGCAAGAAAGTCTGGCTCCTGGCCGGCCTCGTAATGGTCGAGTGCGGCACGTTGCCAGGGTCGCAATCGCAGTCTCGTGCCGGCCATGGGCCGACCAGTCTGGCGGCTGACACCCTCGTCTCCGACCTCAAGTGGCAGACTCTCTGCATCGTGCGTCCCGTCGAGCAACCCACCGCGCCGAAACCGCAGGCCACCCCACCCCTGATCGAGGCGCGGCACGTGGTCCGCCAGTACGGCGGACACCTCGCACTTTCCGATGCCACCTTCGACATCCACCCCGGCATCACCGGCCTCCTCGGGGCCAACGGGGCGGGAAAGACCACGCTGCTGGGCATGTTCATCGGCTTGCACCCTGTCACGTCTGGCACGTTGACGGTGCTCGGTCAGGACCCCTGGAGCGCCGGCACCCACATCCGTGAGCGCCTCGGGTACGCGCCCGAACATCACACGCTGCCTCCCGACCTGCGGGCCAGCGACTTCGTGCGCCACGTCGCCGAACTGCACGGCCTCCCACCGGTCGAGGCGGCCACCCGTGCCTCCGATGCCCTCTGGCTCGTCGGCCTGGGCGAAGAGCGCTTTCGGGCCCTCGGAACCATGTCGACCGGGCAGCGTCAGCGTGTGAAACTGGCACAAGCGATCGCGCATGACCCCGAACTGGTGCTGCTGGACGAGCCGACCGACGGGCTCGACCCGATGCAACGCGATGCCATGCTCGACCTGATTCGGAAGATCTCCGCCGACTTCGGCATCAACATCGTGCTGTCCTCGCATCTGCTCGACGAAGTCGAACGCATCTGCGACGCGGCCGTCATCATCGGCGACGGGGTCACCCTGGCGTCGGGGACCCTGGCCGAGCTGCGGGGAAGTGACGGCACCAACGTCGTCGTCGAGATCGATGCCGAGCTCGACGCGGTCGCTCGGCTCTGCGATGCCCTCCGGAGCAGGGGGTTGGCGGTCTCGGTCGACAATCGCCGCCTGACCGTCGCCGGAACCGACGACACCGCCTTCGACGCCATCCGGGACACCTGCGCCGACGCCGGCGTTGGCATCGTCCGCCTCCACCGCCAGCAGCTCTCGTTGGAGGACGTGTTCCTGGAGCGTGTCGGATGAGCGTGGTCGGATGAGCGAAATCAGCGGAGGCGCTCAGATCTTCGACCGCGGGTACCGTCGATACGACGGGCCCCGGTCCGGCGTCCGCGGCGCGATGCGGAGCCTGGTGATCCACTCGTCGCGCTCCGTGCTGGGGCTTGGCCGACCGGCGCGTTCGAAGGCCATTCCCGTGCTCACCATCGCCTTCGCCTACCTGCCGGCCATTGCGTTCGTCGGCATGGCCGCGCTTCTGCCGGAGAACCTGCGCGCCGAGGGGATCCTTCCCACCTACGCCAGCTACTACGGGTACGTCATCGCCGCCATCTACTTGTTCGCCTCCTTTCTGGCACCCCAGATCCTTTGCACCGATCGACGAACCGGGCTCCTCGGCGTCTACCTCGCATCGCCGCTCACACGCCCGCTCTACCTCGTCGGCAAGGCCATCACCGCCCTGCTCATGCTGCTCACGGTCACCCTCGGTCCGCCGCTGCTCATGCTCATCGCCTTCAGCCTCGAGTCGGCCGGACCCGACGGGTTCGGGAACTGGATCACCGTGCTCTTCCACATCGTCGTCTCATCGCTGGTCATGGGCCTGTTGTTCACCTCGCTGGCCCTCGGCATCTCGGCAGCGACCGATCGGTCGATGGTCGCCTCGGCTGCCATCGCCCTGGTGCTCCCTGGCTCCGCAGTGATCACCGATGTCCTGGTCTACGAGGCCGAGTTCTCCCCTCTGCTCCACCTCCTGAACTTGACCAACCTGTCGCGTGAGCTCATCTTCCGGATTCACGGCGAGGGCGGAAGCGAGGACAGCCTGTGGCCTGCCGCCGACGTCGGAACCGCGTGGCTGTGGGGTGCCTGGTTGGTCATCGTCGTGGCTTCGCTGGCCTTCCTGTGGTCGCAATACCGCCGATTGCTGGTTCGGCGATGAACCAGCCACCCACGAGCCCGCCACCACCCGCTCACTCAGCGGCTGCGCCGCCGCCGCCTCCCCTGAACGCCACGATGGTGGCCAACGACGTCTCGAAGTCGTTCTCCGGTCTGGTCGCCGTCAGCAACGTCTCGTTCGCTGTCCGTCCCGGCCTCACCGCGCTGCTCGGCCCCAACGGAGCGGGGAAGTCGACCATGCTCCGCTTGCTGTCGGGCCAGATCGGCCCCGATTCCGGGACGATCACCGTCGCCGGTGGCAATCCCCGCACCGACGCTGCTGCCAGGGGCCGCATCGGGCTGGTTCCCCAACAGGACGGGGTGTTCGAACATGAGCGGGCGCTCGACGTCGTCCGACTGGCGGCGCTGCTCAGCCAGCTCGATCATTCCGAAGACCGCGCCCGAGACGCGCTTCGACGAGTCGACCTCGACCCGGATATCGAGCGGCCGATGGGTTCGTTCTCCAAGGGCATGCGGCAACGGGTGAAGATCGCCCAGGCGCTCGTTCACGAGCCAACCGTGCTCCTGCTGGACGAGCCGCTCAACGGCCTCGACCCCCGCCAGCGCCGCCAGACCACCGAACTCTTCGCCAATCTCGCCGTCGGGGGGAACACGGTGCTGGTCTCGAGCCACGTCCTCGACGAGGTCGAGCGGTTCGGGTCTGACGTCATCGTCATTGCCCAAGGTCGCCTGGCCGCACAGGGCGACTTCCGGGCCATCCGCGGCCTCATGGACGACCGACCGACCCGCATCCGGGTCGTGTGCGACCGCGCCGCAGAACTCGCAGCCGAACTGGTGGGCACCGGAATCGTCACGGGATGCAATGTCGAGGCCGGCGACCGAGTCGAACTGCTCTCGCCCGACGCCGCTCGTCTCCGAGTCGAGGTCGCCCGCGTCGCCCGCAGACGGGACCTTCGCATCCACGAGGTCGTGCCCCTCGACGACGACCTCGAGAGCGTCTTCAAGTACTTGGTGGGCCGATGACCAGGCTGCGAGCCCTGTACGGGTTCTTCCTTCGCCGGCAACTCTCGCTCGGCCGCATCGGGCTCTTCGCTGCACTCGGTTTCATCGCGCTCATCGCCGGTGTGGCCATCAATCAGGCAGCCCCGGCAGACGAGCAGATCATGGCCAGCGTTCGTTTCAGCTTCGGGTTCGGACTGAGCCTGATGGTGCCCGTCATCGCTCTGGTGCTGGCCAGCTCGTCACTCGGCGAGCTGGTCGACGACGAGACCCTGGTCTACCTGTGGCATCGGCCCAGCCCGCGTTGGATGCTGGCCGTCACGGCCTGGGCCGCGTCGCTCACCATCGCCCTGCCGTTCACGGTCATCCCGCTCGTCATCGCCGGCGCCATCGCCTCGTCGGCCGACACCGACGTCGTCGGTGCCATCATGGCGGCGGTGGCCCTGGCCGTCTTCGCTTACAGCGCGCTGTTCGTGCTGGCCGGCCTGCTGTTCCGGCGGGCCCTCATCTGGGGCCTCATGTACCTGTTCATCTGGGAGCTCTTCGTGTCCAAGGCCGGCACCGGCGCAGCCCGCCTGTCGATCGGCACCTACCCGGCCTCGTTCCTCTCCCGGGTTACCGACGTCGAGCTCCCCATGGCCGACCGAGGCTCGGTCAGCACGTTCGTCGTCCCGCTCGGCGTCGCCCTCGTCGCCCTCACCCTGACCAGCTGGCGCCTGAACCACGCCCAGGTCGCCTGACCCGAGCAGGCCAATCCGCAACCCTCACCCCATCGTTCTGCAGTACAGGCACCGGCCTTTCGCCGGTCGGTGCACTGCAGTTCAGGATGGGCGGGGTGAGCGGGGGTTGCGGGAGCTGCGGCGGTAGACAGCAGGGGTGCCATCCCGACCACGCTTGCGTTCGCCCCATGACCGGGAGATCGCGGCGCTGGCGCTTCCGGCACTTGGCACGCTGATCGCCGAACCGCTGTACATCCTGGCCGACACCGCCGTCGTCGGGCATCTCGGGACGGACGAACTGGCCGGTCTGGCGTTGGCTTCGACCGTGCTGCTCACCTTCCACGCCCTGCTCATCTTCCTGGCGTACGCGACGACAAGCCAGGTCGCACGACTGATCGGTGCCGGTCACCCCGACCGGGCCGCGCATCGTTCGGTTCAGGCGTTCTGGTTGGCGCTGGTGCTCGGGGTTGCCGGGGTAGCGCTACTCATTCCGGCAGGACCGCCGTTGTTGCGTCTCCTCGGCGGCGAGGGCGCAGTGCTCGACGCCGGCACCACCTATCTCAACATCAGCGTGCTCGGTCTGCCGTTCATGCTCGTACTGCTTGCTGCGAGTGGGTCTTTCCACGGCCGCCAGAACACCCGAATCCCTCTCGTTCTCGCCTTGGCCGGCGCGGTGGCCAACCTGGTCATCGAACTCGTGCTCATCTACGGGTTCGGGTACGGAATCGGAGCCAGCGCGTTGGCGACCCTCATCGCGCAGGTTTCGACGAGCGCAGTCGGCACCGCCCTGGTCCTGCGATGGGCCCGCAGCCAAGGCGCCGGGCTCCGGCCGGACCCGGCCGAGATGACCGACCTGCTGGTGGTCGGGGGTGCGCTGATGGTACGGACCGCCGCGCTGCGAGGATCGTTTGCGCTGTCGGTTGCGCTTGCCGGTCGGATGGGCACGGTCGAGCTTGCGTCCCATCAGATTGCGCTGCAGGTGTGGGGTCTGCTGGCGTTGGCCCTCGACTCGGTCGCCATTGCCGGCCAGTCGATCACCGGTCGATGGCTCGGTGCGGGCGACGCCGAGCGCGCCCGAGCCGTCGCCCGGCGAATGATCGAGCTGGCGGTCGCGGTCGGAGCGGGTTTGGGCATCGTCACCGTCGCGGTTCGCGGCCCGTTGGCCAACGTGTTCACCGACGACCCCCTCGTCGTTGCGTCGACCGCGTCCGTCCTGTTGATGGTCGCTCTCCACCAGCCGATCGGTGGCCTGGTGTTCGCGCTCGACGGCATCCTGATCGGCGCCGGCGACCACGTCTATCTGGCCAAGGCGATGGCTCTCGCCGCGCTCGCATTCGCCGCAACCGCCATCGCCCTGTTCGCCGCCGGTCTCGGTCTGGTCTGGCTGTGGGCAGCGCTCGGTGTCCTCATGCTCACCCGGGCAGTCACCCTCACCCTCCGTTGGCGCACCGCCACCTGGCTCCGCCTCGGAGCCTGATCACCCCCACCATCGCCGGACAGGGAGACGACGACGGTCAGCAGGCTTGTTCGGCGGCGCGGAGGGGGTCGAGGACTTCGGGGCGAGCTCGGTCGATGACCGCGTCGATGTCTTCGGGGCCGACCAGGAGCTCGTCCAACGCGGCGGCGAGCGCGGGGTCCGCGACGGACCGAGCATCGCCGATGGCCCACGACAACAATGCGTCAGCCCGGCGGGCCTGGGCCGGGTTGCCTCGCAGGGACACCAACACCGGGTCGAGCTGCTGAGCCAGCCACAGTGCCCGGCAGATCCGTTCGGCGGGTTCGGTTGCACAACGAGGGGTGCGTTCGCGGGCCGCCTCACCTGCGTCGAGCACCAGTTCGAGCGGGTCGGCGTCACCCCATGGATCGGGTGACGCTGGCTGCTGACACGGCTCGAGCGGCTGGGTCGCCGACGACTCCGCGCGCGACCGCGATGCCTGCTCGGGACCGTTGAACGGCCCGAGCCCGATCATCCCCATCGAGATCGCCACAACCGCACCGGCGGCAGTACCAACTCCTACAACCCGCCTGCTGTGCATGACGCGTCCCCTTCACCAAAGCCTGTGGTCTGGGGGAAGTTGCCCGACGAACATCGATCGGGAGTGTGAGAGTACCGAAAACAGTTCCCGGGCACTCCCGATCCGATGGTCGGGCTGGAGTCAGGCTTGTTTCTTGGCCGCCAGGAGTTGGGCGATCACCTTGCCGTCGGCCTTGCCACCGGTGGCTTTCATGATCTGGCCGGTGAACATGCCCTGGAGCTTGGCTTCACCCTCGACGAAGCGCTGCCACTCGTCGGGGTGGGCAGCGATGATCCCGTCGAGCAGACCTTCGAGCTCATCGGTGTCCATCGCTTCGAAGCCGGCTTCGGCAGCCAGGTCGGCCGGTGATCTGCCGGTGGCGACCATCGAAGCCAGCACCTGCTTGGCCTGCGTCGAGGTCAACTGGCCGGACGTTTCCATGGTGACAAGCGCGGCGAACCGCGCGGAATCGAGTTGGTCTGCACCTTCGACCGCGAGGTTGTTGGCCGCGTGGATCAGCGCCCGCTCGGCATCGGCCCCGAGCGCGACCGCCTCGCGGACCAGGGTGTCGAGGCCCCGTTCGACCGTCAACGTCACGGCTTCCCCGTGCCCGCCGAGGTCGATCAACGCCTGTCGCCGTTCTCGGGGCAGCGCCGGTAACGCGGCGCGGATCTCCTCGATCCATTCGGGCGAAGGGTCGATGGGCACCAGGTCGGGGTCGGCGAAGTACCGATAGTCCTCGGCTTCCTCCTTCGAACGGCCGGGACGGGTGCGTCCGCCCTCCTCGTCCCAGTGTCGGGTCTCCTGGATGGGCGCCTCGCCCGCGGTGTAGAGGCCGACGTGGCGGATGGCCTCGTACTGGATCGCTCGCCCGATCGACCGCAGGGAGTTGACGTTCTTGACCTCGCATCGGGTCCGAAGCTCGGTGGACCCGACCGGTCGGACCGAAACGTTGGCGTCGACCCGCAACGAGCCCTCCTCGAACTTGCCGTCACTGGCGCCGACCGCGATGAGGATGGACTGCAGCTCGGCCACGTAGGCCTTGGCTTCCTCGGGGCCGCGGATGTCGGGCCGAGAGACGATTTCGAGCAAGGGAACGCCGGCCCGGTTGTAGTCGACGAGCGAGTAGCCGGCGTCATGGATCCGGCCGGAAACGCCGACGTGGGTGGACTTGCCGGTGTCCTCTTCCATGTGAGCCCGCTCGACACCGACCCGATAACCCGACGGCAGTTCGAGCCATCCGTCGGCGTTGAGCGGTTGGTCGTACTGCGAGATCTGATAGTCCTTGGGCATGTCCGGGTAGAAGTAGTTCTTCCGGGCGAACACACACTTCTGCACGGTGCAGTTGAGGGCGAGGCCGACACGGATCGACAGCTCGACCGCCTTGGCATTGACCACCGGCAAGGTACCCGGCAGGCCGAGACAGACCGGGTGCACGTTGGTGTTCGGCTCGGCGCCGAAATGGTTCGGGGCCGGCGAGAACATCTTGGTGTGGGTGGCCAGTTCGGCGTGCACTTCGAGACCGATGACCATCTCCCACCCCTCGGGCAGGTTCTGCGGTTCACGCTCGGGGCTTGTTCCTTCAGCGAGTGACATTGCTTCCTCCCTGCGCGGCCCGTTCGAGCTCAGCCGCCACTTGATACATCACGGGCTCGCCCAGCAGAGGCGCCAAAACCTGCACACCCACCGGCAAACCTTGTGCCCCGGTACCGAAAGGCACCGAGATCGAAGGCTGACCCGAAAGGTTCGACGGAATGGTGGCCACGTCGTTGAGATACATGGTGAGCGGATCGGACTTCGCACCGAACGGGAAGGCGACGCACGGCGACGTCGGCGAGAGCAGCACGTCGAAGTTCTCGTAGGCCTTGGCGAAGTCTTCGATGATGAGGGTCCGAACCCTCTGGGCTTTGCCGTAGAACGCGTCGTGGTAGCCGGCCGACAGACCGTAGGTGCCGAGCATGATGCGTCGCTTCACCTCGGGGCCGAAGCCCGCGGTTCTCGATGCTCGCATCATGGCCGCGGTGTTGGCTCGGCCTTCCTCGCGGTGCCCGTATCGGACCCCGTCGTAGCGCGCCAGATTGGAGGAGGCTTCGGCCGGGGCGATGAGGTAGTAGGCCGAGAGCCCGTAGATGGTCGATGGTACGGACACCTCGTCGACGATGGCTCCCGCGGCGGCCAGGGCGGCGGCGGCAGCGCGGGTCTGCGCCAACACCTCGGGTTCGAAGCCGTCAAGCGTCTCGCCCAGCAGTTCGTGGATGAGACCGACCCGGAGACCTTCGACACCACGGTCCAGGTGACCCCGGACCGACGGCAGTGTGGCGGGAATGGAGGTCGAGTCCCGAGGGTCGTGGCCCGAGATCAGCTCGTACAACAACGCCGAGTCGGCGACGTCCTGGCTGAACGGGCCGATCTGATCGAGCGAGCTGGCGAATGCGACCAGGCCGTACCGACTGACCGCGCCATAGGTCGGCTTCATCCCGACCACGCCGCACAGGGCGGCCGGCTGGCGAATGGACCCGCCGGTGTCGGAGCCCAGGGCGACCGCCGAGAACCCGGCCGCCACCGCGGCCGCCGAACCGCCGGACGAACCGCCCGGGACACGGGAGAGATCGTGCGGGTTGCGGGTCGGCCCGAAGGCCGAGTTCTCGGTCGAGGACCCCATGGCGAACTCATCGAGGTTCGTCTTGCCGACGACGATGGCACCAGCCTCGGCCAGACGTTCGACAACGGTTGCGTCGTAGGGCGGACACCAACCTTCGAGCATTCGAGACGAACACGTGGTGGGAATGCCGCGGGTGCAGAGATTGTCCTTGAGGGCGATGGGCACACCGGCCAACGGACCGACCTCGTGCCCCGCTGCCACCTGGCGATCGATCTCCGCCGCCTGGGACCGGGCGGAATCGGCCAACACGATGTTGAACGCGTGGATGTCGGACTCCCGGGCGTCGATCCGGGCCAGGTACTCCTCGAGGATCGACAACGCCGACGTGGCGCCCGTTGCGACGGCAGTGGCGATCTCGATGGCCGTGCGGCTCATGGCTCTTCTCCCAGTGCCGGCGGAACCCTGAACTGATGGTCTTCGACGGAAGGCGCCATGGCGAGCGCCGCCTCGGCGACGAGCGGGTCGACGACGGGATGTGGGTCGTCGGCGCGCATCACGTTCTGGAGCGGGTACGGGTGGTGGGTGGGTGCGACGTCGTCGACATCGAGCTCCTCGACGTCCTGGGCATGTTCGAGGACGGCGCCGAGCTGGGCGGTGAACGTCTGCAGTTCGTCGTCGGACAGCTCCAACATGGCCAGGTCGGCGACCTTGGCCACGACGTCCGGGGTGAGAGGTTCGGGCACTCGATCAACCTATCGGGCGGGCACTCCGGGGACGGGCGGAATTATCCGGGTGGACCGCGCTGCGTGCATGAGGCACACTTTTCGTGACATCGGGGATTCGAAGCTCGTGGAGGTGCGTCAGTTGTCCTCGTCCGCTTACCAGTCCATCGCGCATGCGCTCTTAGGTCCGAAACCGCCGGTTCGTATTCGCTTCCCTGACGGCTCGGCCATGGGCCCGACCGATGCCAAGACAACCATCATCGTCCGCTCCGACGACGCCCTCAAACACATCGTCCGAGCGCCGGGAGAACTGGGGGTCGCCCGGGCCTATGTGTCCGGCTCCCTCGACGTCGAAGGCGATCTCTGGGGTTTCGTCGACCTGCAGGACCTCTTACCCGATGTCCACTTCAGCCCACGAGAAACGGCGCGGCTGCTCCGGCTGCTCGGAGCGGACGCCATCTTGCATCCGCCCGCAATCCCGGCAGAGGAGGTGTCGATCGGTGGGCCGCTCGGGCGACACACCCGACGATCCGACGCCGAGGCCATCAGCCACCACTACGACGTCGGCAACGAGTTCTACCGCCTCGTGCTCGGGCCATCGTGGACGTATTCGTGCGCCGTGTTCACCTCGGCCGAGGACTCCCTCGAGCAGGCCCAAGCACAGAAGTACGACCTGATCGCGCGGAAGTTGGACCTGAAGCCCGGCATGCGGCTGCTCGATGTGGGCTGCGGCTGGGGCGGCATGGTCCTCCATGCGGCCCAGCACTACGGCGTGAAAGCGGTCGGCATCACGATCTCCGAGGAGCAGGCCAAGGTGGCGCGTGAGCGGGTTTCCGAAGCCGGCCTGGCCGACCGCGTGGAGATCCGCATCCAGGACTATCGCGACCTGAGCGATGGCCCCTTCGATGCCATCAGCTCCATCGGCATGTTCGAACACGTCGGGGCGGACCAGCTGCGCCGGTACTTCGAGCTACTCCACGGGCTGCTCGTCCCCGGCGGCCGATTGCTCAACCATCAGATCGGCCGACGACCCTCGACCCCGAACAAGCTGCGGGTCGGAAGCGAACGCACCGCGGTTCACCGACGGGGCTTCGTGCATCGGTACGTGTTCCCCAACGGCGAACTGCACGAGATCGGGGCCTTGGTGAACGGCATCCAGCGATCGGGATTCGAGGTTCGCCACGTCGAAAGCCTTCGTGAGCACTACGCCGTGACCTTGCGCCACTGGGTCAACAACCTCGACGCCAACTGGCCCAAGGCGGTCGCGTTGGTCGGCGAGGGACGGGCCAGGGTCTGGCGGCTCTACATGGCCGGCTCGAGCTCCCAGTTCCGGACCGGAAGAATCGAGATCCACCAGGTCCTGGCCACCAAGTCGGACGGCGGGATCTCGGGAATGGGCTGGCGACCGACCTGGTAGTTTCCAGGGTCATGACCGATGAACTCGCGGACGACGATCTCGCTGACGAACTTCGGCGCGCACTTCCTCCCAAAGACCTCCGCCCCAGAGACCTCCCTCCCAGAGACCTGTCATCAAGCAGACTTCGATCCTGGCGACGCAAGACGAGTCGACAGGACCGGGTCCGCACCGACAGTGCCGAGCGGGCGCTGCTTCGGCGCGACGCCTCGGTGTTCGACGGCGGCGTTGCCGGCCCGGTGTGCTTTCCCGAGACCGCAGCCGAAGTTCAGGCCATCGTCCGGATCGCCAACGGGCACGGCCGGGCCATCGTGCCCCGCGGCGCCGGAACCGGTCTCGCCGGCGGAGCCATCCCTCTCGGAGCCCCCATCGTCATCGCTCTGACCCGGATGAACCGCATCCTCGAGGTCGACACCGTCAACCGGGTGGCGTGGGTCGAACCCGGTGTCATCAACCTCGACCTCTCGAAGTACCTCCGTCCGATGGGCTACCACTTCGCCCCTGACCCGTCGAGCCAACAGGTCTGCACCATTGGCGGCAACCTGGCCAACAACTCGGGCGGCCCCCACTGTCTGGCCTACGGGGTCACCGACGCCCACATCATCGCGGCCGAGGTCGTCCTGCCGAACGGCGACCTGGTCATGCTCGGTGGCCTCGACCCCGAGCCCGATGGGCTCGACCTCCGAGGCGCGTTCGTCGGTGGCGAAGGCACCTTGGGGATCGCCACCAGAATCGCCGTACGCCTGACCAAGAATCCTCCGGCGGTGCGGACGCTGCTGCTGTCCTTCGGTCACGTGGCCGATGCCGCCAACACCGTCAGCGCCGTCATCGCTGCGGGCATCGTTCCCGCCGCCATGGAGGTGATGGATCAGCGCATCACGATCGCGGTCGAGAACTACGTCCACGCCGGCTATCCGATCGACGCCGCCGCCGTGCTGCTGGCCGAGGTCGAGGGCCTTGAAGGCGGGGTGCAGATCGACGCCGACCGCATCGCCCAGATCGGACGCGACAACGGTGCGACTGACGTCCGGCTTGCGGCCAGCGACCACGAACGGGCCCTGCTGTGGAAGGGACGCAAGACGGCCTTCGGCGCAATCGCTCAGATCAAACCCGATTACTACCTGCACGACACCGTCGTGCCGCGAGCCAAGCTGGCCGACGTGTTGGCTCAGGTCTACGAGATCGCCGACCGCCACGAGCTGCTGGTCATGAACGTCTTCCACGCCGGCGACGGCAACCTGCACCCATTGCTGATTTTCGATGGACGCGAACCCGGAGTCCTCGACCGTGTGCACGCTGCGGGCGCCGAGATCGTGCGCGCCTCGCTCGCCGCCGGGGGAGTCCTCTCGGGCGAGCACGGCATCGGCGTCGAGAAACAGGAGTACATGTCCGAGCAGTTCTCCGACGACGACCTCGACCACCAGAACCGCCTACGCCAATCGTTCGACCCGCACTGCCGATCCAACCCGGGAAAAGTGATCCCGATGGGGCACTCGTGCGCCGACATTCAGGCCCTTCGGCGCGTGCCAGCGGGTGTCTGGGGATGAGTGTCGACACTGGTGTGGGCAGACGCCTCGCGGCCTTCGCCGAGGCGGTCGGCCCGACCGATCGCGTGGCCGTCGTCGGCGGCCGGACCCGATGGAGCCTCGGTGGCGAGTCGGCCGAGGGCACGCGTCTCGTCACCGCACCGACCGGCGTCGTCGACTATCAACCCCGGGAGATGACGATTCGGCTCGGCGCCGGCACCACCGTCGCCGAACTCCACCAGGTCCTGGCCGAGGCCGGGCAACGCTGCGCCCTCCCCGACCGCGGCGGCACCGTCGGCGGGGCGTTGGCGGTGGGTCAGAACGATCTCGATCTGCTGGGGCGTGGACGTGTTCGGGACGCTGCGCTGCAGATCGACTACGTCTCGGCCGAGGGCCGTGTGGTCACCGCTGGCGGGCCGACGGTGAAGAACGTCAGCGGGTTCAATCTGCCCAAGGCGCTGGTCGGCTCGCTGGGCACCTTGGGGCTCATCGGCGAGGTGATCCTCCGCACCAATCCGGCGCCCGCGTTGTCGCGGTGGCTTCACACCGAGGGCGCCGACCCGCTGACCGTCTACGAGGCGTTGCTGCGACCAGCGGCCGTGCTCTTCGACGGGCGTTCAGTGTGGGTGAAGCTGGAGGGCCACACCGTCGATGTCGATGCCGAAACCAAGGTACTCGGCGCCCTCTGCCCGTTCGACGAGGTGGACGGACCCCCGCCGCTTCCCCCGCACCGCTGGTCCCTCACCCCGGCCGAGGTACTCCGGCCGGCCTCGGTCTCGGGGCTCGGCGAGACCTTCGTCGCCGCCATCGGCGTCGGCCTGGCGTTCGCCGAGCGGCCCCAACCGTCCAAACCGGTCGATCTCGCCCTCCAGCAGGTGGCCGACCGGATGAAGCAACTCTTCGACCCCAGCGGCCGCCTCAATCCCGGCCGGAGGCCGTGACTTCATGGATCTGACCATCGACCCCGACGAACTGAACACGTGCGTGCAATGCGGACTGTGCCTCCCGTCCTGCCCCACCTTCCGGGTCACCGGCGACGAGACCCGCTCGCCCCGGGGCCGCATCGCACTGATGCGGGAGGTGCAGAACAACAATGCCCCGCTCACCCCCGAAGTCCTCGAGGCCTTCGACACGTGCGTGCAGTGCCGAGGGTGCGAGCCGGCCTGCCCCAGCGGCGTCCCCTACGGCCACCTCATGGAGCGCACCCGCGAAGCGCTGGCCGACAACGGATCGCTCACGCCCGTGTGGCAACGGTGGGCGCTGAAGCCACTCAACCAACCGCGCCTGTTGCAGATCGGCACCACGGCCATGGCCGTTGCGCAACGGCTCAAGGTATTGCCCGACCGGCTGGGTGCTCCCGCCGACCTTCCGCTGCGCCAACGCAGTCTCGAACCGTCGCCCACGGTGGATGCCCCGGGCCACGAAACGGTGTTCCTGTTCACCGGCTGCGTGATGGACGTATGGCAGCGAGACGTCCACGCAGCTGCTCAACGGGTGCTCGAGGCGGCCGGCGTGGCGGTCATCCCCACCAACCAACTGGCTCCGTGTTGCGGAGCGCTGCACACCCACGCCGGTCTCGGCGACGATGCCCGCGCCCGAGCCACCCAGCTGATGGAAGCGCTCCCCGCCCGCCCGATCCTGGTCGACTCGGCCGGCTGCGGCGCCGCCATGAAGGACTACGGCCACCTTCTGGGCACCGAGGCGGCGAAGGAGTTCTCGGCCCGTGTCTTCGACATCCAGGAATGGCTGGCCCCACGGGTCGGGCAGCTCCCCGACGCCGACAAGGTTCCGGTGACGGTCGCGGTCCAGGACCCCTGTCACCTCCGCCACGTCCAGCGCGTGCACGAAGCCACCCGGGTCGTCCTCGAACCGTTCGTCCAGACGCTTGTCGAGCTCGACGACGACGGTCTTTGCTGCGGTGCGGGTGGCGCCTACTCGCTCCTGCAGCCCGAACTCGCCGGGCTGATCCGCGACCGCAAGGTCGACGCAATCGACCGGGCCAAACCCGACTTGGTCGCATCGGCCAACCCCGGCTGCAGCATGCACCTCGCCGGCGCCGGTGTCCGAACCATTCACCCCATGCAACTCATCGACGCCGCCCTCAACAAGACCCCGCTCTGACACGACTTCCGTTTCAGTGACCTCGCTCGAACTGCTCCTCTCGCCCTTCGACGCAACACCTGCTGGGCTGCGCCATGCTGCAGCGTTGGCCGACGAACTCGACATCGGCGGGCTGTGGACGATGGATCACCTGGCCGGGCCGGTGCACGTCACCCGCCGCACGGTGCTCGAGTGTCTGAGCAGCCTTTCGATCATCGTCGAGGCGACGACCCGGGCGACCGTTGGTCCGATGGTCCTCAATCCGGTGGCCCGCCATCCGGTGGTGTTGGCCCAGGCGTTGGCCACCCTCGACCAGGCTGCCGGACCGGGACGGCTCCGGGTCGGCATCGGGGCCGGCGGCGGTGCCGGCGTCTATGGGGACGAGCTTGCGTGGGCCGGCCTGATCAACCACGATGCCGCCACCCGGAGAGCTCGGGTTCGGGAGACCATCGAACTGCTCGACCACGTCTGGTCCGGTTCCGACGGCGCCTGGTCCGGCGGCCTCTACTCCATTGCGGGCAGCAACGGATTCCTCGTTCCGACGACCAAGCCTCCGATCATCGTCGCCGGCTATGGCCCGAAGATGGCCGAGTTGGCGGGCCGCCATGCCGACGGGTTCAACACCGCCGCTACGTCAGCGAACCTCGAGTCGCTGGTGACCATCGCCCGTCAGGCAAGGGCCGGCCGGATCGGAGCCGAACGGCCGATGCGCATCACCACCTACGCCGTCTTCGAACCCGTTTGGCTCGACGCCGACTCGGCCGAGCGACGCCGACTCGATGCAGCGGGTGTCGACGCCCACCTCGTGGTCCTCCCCGCCCCTTACGATCAGGGCCTCGTTCGCGAGATCGCAGCCGCCAACGACTTGGGCGCCACCGCACAGTAGGCCTCGGTCACGACGCCCTCGACCTCGTCCCAGTCGACCTCCACGTCAAGCCGGAGTCCGACCCAACCGCGATAGCCGACGTAGGGCGGCACGAAGAACCGAACCGGATCGAGTTCGACCAGCTCGGCCAGAACGCCTGCAGGCGCAGCACACCACAGAGCAAGACGCCCGTCACCGTGGTGGTCGTCATGGAACATCACAAAGGTCTTCTTGCCCCGGATGAAGAACGTGGGGGCGCCGTGGCTCAGCCGCTCGGTGACCTCCGGCAGCGCAAGTGCAATCTCGCGAACTCTCGCCAGCGAGTCGGCCGCGCTACCCGGGTTGGTCATGGTGCAAGATTAGCGAAGCCCAGGATACGCACTCGGAAAATCTGTGCCGCTGATGACATCGGCCTTCGCCACGAAAGAATGGTCGTATGCATGCAGGTTCGAGTGACCGTCATCCCTTCTTGTCCGAGGCGTGGATCGACGCCGTGCGTGCCCTCCGGGCCGAGTACGCCGACCGGGTTCCCGAGTCGCCGCCGCCCGTGCGCATCAACATCGTGATCACTGCTTCACCCCACCACGATGGCGATCTTCTGGGCCACATCGACACCACCGCGGGTGAGGTGCTCATCGAACGCGGTCACCTCGATCGACCCGAGCTCACCCTCACGGTGGACTACGACACCGCGTACACGCTGTTCGTGAACCGAGACCCTCAAGCCAGCATGCAGGCGTTCTTCTCGGGCAAGATCCTCGTGGAAGGCGACGTCTCCAAGCTCCTCGCGTTGCAGGGCCAGGCGGCCAGCCAGCCCGTCACCGACGATGCCAGGGAACTCTACGAACGGCTCGACGCCCTCACCGAGAGGTGAGCCCCGAGAAGTGAGCCCTACTGCCGGGTGAAGATGACGATCTCGGACCCTTGACGGACCGAGTCGCCCGCCGGAGGTGAGGTGGCCAGCACTTCGGCGTTGGGTGGGCCGACGGTGTCGACGACGTCGAACCCGTCGGCGGCCAGCGCATCGGCGGCGTCGACCGCCGACATTCCGGAAACGTCGGGCACCGCGACGTACGGCAGGCCGAGCGACACGACGATGCCGACCGTTCCACCCTTGGCCACCGATTGCCCCGCCGGCGGAGTGACCGAAATGACCAGACCCTCAGGCACGCTCTGGGAGTATTCCTCGGTCAGCGCCACCATCAGGCCGGCGCCTTCGAGCGCAGCCACCGCGTCGGCGGCCACCTGGCCGGTGTACTCGGGAATGATCCGGGGCTCGGGACCCAGGCTCCACACCAGGTCGACGGTGGTCTGACTCTCGACCTCCTCGCCGACCGGCAACGATGCCCGAATGATGACGTTGACGGGCACCGTCTCGCTGTACTCCTCGCCGGTGTCGCCCATCAGGAGGTTCGAGGCGCTGAGCGCGGCCAAGGCTTCTTCACGTGGCAGGCCCTCGAGCTGGGGAACGGCTCGCAGGATGAAGCCGTCAGAGATCACCAACGACACTTCGGCGCCTTCCTCGAGGGCCACCCCGGGCGCAGGCGATTGACGCACGACCGTCCCCTTCTCGAACCCGTCCTCGCGGGTCCGGGTACTGGCGACCTCCCAGTGGTTCGCAGCGATCTCGACCTCGACTTCGTCGGCCGATCGTCCCACGTACCCGCCGACCGGGTGGGTGACGGGGGCGACCACCTCGGGCGGCCGGTCGGCAAGCATCGAAGCGGCGTAGATCGCACCTGCGACTACCGCCAGCAGGGCGATCATCAGCGCGGCCCGAACCCGACGGCTCCACCGTCGCCGACGGTTCGGTGTTCCCGACCGATTGCCTGTCGCCGGTGGGTCGGCCGGCATCCCGCCATGCTCGGCCGTGCCCGGCTGGTCGGTCCGATGGTCCGGGAGCCCGACGACCGTCTCGTCAGGGCCGATCTCTGCCTATGGACATCGGTCGAGTCGATGACTGCGTGGCGAAGATCGACCGTTGCGTCGGGATCGGTGAGCACCAGGGTCGCCTGCTCGTCGGTCCGATCGACGACGCTGAGCATGGTCAACGGCAGGGCCGCAGGGCGAGGCATCGAAGGCGCGAGCGTCATGAGCGCTTCGACCAGCTGGTCGGCCGTGAGACGGGCGCCCACGTCGGCTTTGCCGGCGCAGCGGAGCACCTCGGCCAGAGGGCCGAGCGCATCCGGGATCGGCAGGTCGGCGCCCTGACGCAAGACCATGGTGGCCAGAGCGGTCGGGGCGCTCAGAGGGATCTCGCCCGTGGCCGCCTCGACCAGGGTGACCGCCAGGGCATAGACGTCGGAGCGCCCCTCGATCGGCCCGCCCGTTGCCTGTTCGGGGGCGGCGTAGCGGGCGGTCCCGATGAGCGAATCCTCCGGTTCGGTCCATGCCGCTTCGGCCAGGGCGCGGGCGATGCCGAAGTCAGCGATCCGCAAACGACCCCCACCGTCGAAGAGCAGGTTGGCCGGCTTGATGTCTCGGTGGACGAACCCGCGCTCGTGGGCGTGGGCAAGACCCTGCGCGGCCTGGAGGCCGATGAGCAGGGTCTGGGACAGGCTGAGGGTTCGGTCGTGGTCGAGCAGGGTGCGGAGACTCCCGCCGACGAGCAGCTCGCTGACCAGGTACGCCGGCTCGATCTGACCATCGCTGCGAGTCTCGGCGTCGGCCCAGTCGAAGACGGCGACGATGTGCGGGTGGCTCAACTGGGCCGACGCGTGCGCCTCGGCCCGGAATCGGCGGCGGAACCGCTCGTCTCCGGCCAGTCCCGGATGCAGCACTTTGACGGCGACCCGACGTCGCAACTTCAGGTCTTCGGCCACGTACACGACCGCAGACGCGCCCGCACCAAGCGGGGCAAGTAAGCGATAGCGGGCGCCAAGAACCCGCCCGGCATGCTGCTCGAGTCCGACGGGCACGGGATGATGCTAATCAGTGTCGAGCCGAACGCCCGTCACCCTCGCCAGCTCCGCCGAGCAGCCCATGCCCCGGCTACCGGGCATACTGGGTCCATGTCAGCCACGGCTACTCCGCCCCAGAGCGCCGGCGACGCCCCCGCGCCACGCCCGCCTGCGTCCAAGAACCTGCAGCGCCTCGTGATCGGTGGAGGTCTGGCGGCAGCGCTCATCGCGGTCGTGCTTCGCCACGGCGTATCAGGCCGACACGGACCCGTCAGAACCGGTGCTCAGCGGATCGGCGGCCGACGGTGGGGGTGAGCGGCCCGGCGATGCCAACGCCACCCAGCAGACGCTGGACATCTCGCCGATCGAAGGTTGGTTCCCGAAATCCGGTGAAGGATCGACCTGCAGCGAGCCGGTCGGCGTCGATCTCGTGTCCGGCTACGCCGCCAACCTCATCATCAACGGCGAGACGCTGACGCCCGAGCAGTTGAACGACACCCAGTCGGCCGGCCGTACCCTCGACCAGTACACCTACGGGCCTGAGGCCGACTGTCCGAATGGGGCACTGCTTCGACCACAGAACAACGTGGTCCAAGCCTGCGTCTACCGAGTCGTCGACGGACCCGAGACCTGCGAACTCACCCAGGCCTTCACCTTCGACGCCCTCTGACCTTCGTTCTGCAGTACCCAGACCGGCAAACACCCCGGGCCTGGTACTGCAGAACGGTTGGTTCAGGGCAGTTCGCCGGTTTCGAGGAGGTGGATGAAGCCGGCTTCGTCGATGCGTGGCACCCCGAGTTCCTCGGCCTTCGTCAACTTGGAGGCACCCGGTTCCGCGCCCACCACGACGGCGAGGGTCTTCTTCGAAACCGAGCCAGGGCTCTTGCCGCCCCGGGCTTTGATGGCATCGCTTGCGCCGTCTCGGCTGAAACCGGCAAGCGAACCGGTGACCACCACGGCCTTACCGGCCAGTACCTGGGGAAGCGCCGACACCTCGGGGCCAACGAGGTTCAGGCCTGCGGCCCGGAACTTCTCGATCAGCCGTTGCGCGGCCTCGCTCTGGAAATACTGGTAGACGCTGGCCGCAATGGTCGTGCCGACACCATCGACGGACGCCATTTCGTCGACCGAGGCCTGCATGATGCGATCGAGGTGCCCAAAACCGGCGGCGAGCGCGCCCGCGCCCGCAGGTCCGAGGTGCCGGATGCCGAGCCCGACGAGCAGGTTGGCAAGCGGACGATGTTTGGACGCTTCGAGGGCGGCACGCAGGTTGTCGATCGACGTCTGGCCGAACCCTTCGAGCCCGGCCACTGCGTCCCAGTCGATGAAGTACAGATCGCCCGCGTCGGCGATGAGGCCGAGCTGGATGAAGAGCGCGATGCGGCTCTCCCCCATCCCCTCGATGTCCATGGCCCCGCGGGACGCGAAGTACTCGATCTGGGTCTGGCGACGCGACGGGCACGAGGGGTTGACGCAGAACGTGTGCGCTTCGTTCTCGGGGCGAACCAAGGCCTGGCCGCACGATGGGCAGTCCACCGGGAAGACCCATTCGGCCAATCCCTCGGGTCGTTCGCTCAGGACCGGGCCCAGGACTTCGGGAATGACGTCGCCGGCCTTTCGCACCACGACGACGTCGCCCGGCCGAACGTCCTTGAGGCGCACCTGGTCGGCGTTGTGGAGGGTCGCCATCTGGACCGTCGAGCCCGCCACGAACACCGGCTCGAGAACCGCGAACGGCGTCGCCTTTCCGGTGCGGCCGATGGAGACCATGATGCCGAGCAGCCGGGTGGTGCGCTCCTCCGGCGGCAACTTGTAGGCCATGGCCCAGCGCGGCGCCCGGGCGGTCGAGCCGAGTGAACGTTGCAGGACCAAGGCATCGACCTTGACGACGGCACCATCGATCTCGTAGGGGAGGTCGTGGCGATGCTCCTGCCAGTGCTCGATGAAGCCGATGACCGTGTCGATGGTCGGCAGCACGCGGCGCTCGGGGTTGACCGGGAACCCCAGTTCTCCGAGCCAGTCGAGCGCAGCGCTCTGGGTCATCAGGTCGGGTCCGCCGACGACCTCACCCAGTTGATAGGCCCAGAAGGCGAGGCCTCTGCTGGCCGTGATTCGCGGGTCCTTCTGTCGAAGGCTGCCCGCCGCGGTGTTCCGAGGGTTGGCGTAGCGGGCCAGGCCGGCGGCCTCCTGCGCTTCGTTGAGCGCGTCGAACTGCGCCACCGGCAGGTAGACCTCGCCTCTGACCTCGAGCACGGGAGGGGCGCCCTCGAGCCGATGGGGAATGACCGACACCGTGCGAATGTTGGCCGTGATGTCCTCGCCGACCTGGCCGTTGCCCCGCGTTGCCGCCTGGACCAACTGCCCGTGCTCGTAACGCATGGACAACGCGATGCCGTCGATCTTGAGCTCGCACATGTAGCCCAAGGCGTCTCCGGCGTCGTCGGCGAGGTCGAGGCTCCGATTCACCCGCTGCGACCAGGCTCGGAGTTCGTTGTGGTCGAACGCATTGTCGAGACTCATCATCGGCACCCGATGTTGGACGGGGGCGAACGTCGCCGACGGCCCCCCGCCGACGGTTTGGGTCGGCGAGTCGGGGGTCAGGAGCGACGGATACTGCGCCTCGAGGTCCTGGAGGCGGCGAACGAGCTCGTCGTACGTGGCGTCGGGGATCTCGGGGGCGTCGAGCTCGTGGTAGCGGCGGTTGTGATACGCCACCTGTTCCCGGAGCTCGGCCACCTCTGTTGCCGCCATCTCGGCTGCGACCTCTGCTGGAGTTTGGTCACCGTCTCGATCGTCCACATTTGGAATCTAGCCAGGCACACTGACAGCGATGGCCGCCCGCCAGAACAGATCCAAGCCCCAACGTGATCTCACCTTCGTCCAACGCCTCGGCCTCTGGCCCCTGCGTCTGGTCTGGTTGGTTCTCCCGATCGCCGTCGGACCCGGCGTCATGGCCGCCGTCGCCGACCGATCGGGTCCGGTGAGACTCGTGGTCGAGAGTGGCCTCTGGGCCGGCTGGTTCGCTGGCCTCGTTGCGGTGCTCGCCCCTTCCACCATCGCCCTCACCGCAATCCGAACCCTCGCCCCGGCGGGCTGCGCAGCGACGCTGCTTGCGGCCACCACCGGGGGGAACTGGGCAAACTCGACGCTCGTCGCCCTGGGCGCCGGCCTGACCGCCACCCTGTTCGTCTTCCTGCCAATGGTCGGGGATCCGCTGATCAACGGATCGGCCTACGGGTCAGAGCGCCGCATGGCGTTGCGCCCGCCGGCGGCGGTCCTCCTCGGGCCGGTGCAGCTCGCCTGGCTCGCAGTCTTCGTGGGCACGATCACCGGACCGCTGCTCCTTGCGGCCCGACAATGGGTGCTGGGTGTACCGGCGCTCGTCATCGGTTTCGCCATCGCCTCGCAGGGTGTCCGATCGCTCCATCAGTTGGCTCGCCGGTGGCTGGTCTTCGTCCCCGCAGGATTCGTCGTGCACGACTACTACACGCTGGCCGAGTCGCTGCTCATCCAACGCCGGCTCAAACCCGAACTCGGATTGGCCTCCGAGGACCCGATGCAGGACACGCTCGACCTCAGCGGCGGCGCGCTCGGCCTCAGCCTGTTGGTGCGGGTCGACGAGGCGCTACCCGTTGCCCTGCGGAAGGGTCGGACCGTCACCAGCAGTTCGGCCAGCCGGTTCGTGTTCACCCCCACGCTGCCGGGCCAAGCCCTGGCCGAGGCCCGCGTTCGGGCCATCCGTATCGAGTAGCGATCAGCCGATGACGCTGGGATCGGGGACCAGGTCTCGGGCCAGCCATTGGAAGGCCTGCCACTCGAGGTTCTGGTTGGTGTAGTGGGCCGCGACCTTCTTTGCGCCCTCGATCGAGATCGGCCGACCGGCCTCGCCGGCCTTGACGTGCACTTCGGCAACGCGCTCGGCCACCACGAAGGCACCCACTGCGCCTTCGACGGTTTCGCCGACCGTGAGCAGTCCGTGGTTGCGCAGGATCACCAGGCGATTCGGTCCCAGAGCGTCGGCAATGCGCGCGCCCCCGATGGTGCTGACCACCTCGAGCTCCTCGTCGTCGAACAGCGCCTGATCGAAGACGAACAGGCACGCCTCCTGGCTCATCGGTTCCATCAACCGCGCTTGGGCCGAGAAGGGCGTGCCGTACGGCGTGTGGGTGTGCGCCGCCGAAACGGCATCGGGACGGGCCGCCAGGATCGGGGCGTGAATGTTGTAGGCCGCGATGTTGATGTCACCGTTGCCCCGGACCACGTCGCCTTCGGGCGAGACCAGCACCAACGCGTCGACCGTTGCCTCGCGGAACGGGATGCCGTAGCCCAGGAGCCAGAAGTGATCGGTGAGCTCGGGGTCCCGTGCGCTGATGTGACCGTCGCCGGTCTGGCCGTAGCGAAGCGCACCGAACACCCGGTATCCCAACGCGCACATGCGGCGGCGATGCGCCCGCTCAGCATCGAGGGTCGGAGCAGGTGCCGGAGCGTCGGAACGGCGGAGCGGAGCGTAACTGTTCACGGCCGAACGCTACCGCGGCTGCCCGGTCGAGCGGGGTCCGGCGGCTTTGCGGAGCCGGTCGAGCACCGCGTCCAGCAGGTCGCCCGAGGTCGGTGGCACGACGAAGATCTTGGCGATGCCGGGCGCGTCGGCATGGCGAAGGGCGGCGTAGAACCCCGCAGCGAAGCCCTCGGCGTCGGAGGGTAATGGGATGTTGCCACCGGGTCCAACGACCACCGTGCGTTGCGAACCGCCCCGCACCAGGGCCTCCCCTGCCGAGGTGACGACTTCGACCGAGGCGCTTGGCGCGTAGTGCGACACCAGCATCCCCGCTGCCCGCGAAGGGCCGGAACGGCCGTCGACAACCGGTTCACCCAGGATCTCGGCGAGTTGGGTAACCGACACACCACCAGGTCGAAGCAGCGTCACCGGCCCGTCGAGCACCTCGACGATCGTCGATTCGACCCCGACCCGACAGGGTCCCCCGTCGAGGATGACTGCCACCTGATCGCCGAGGTCGTCGGCAACATGGGCCGCAGTCGTGGGGCTCACATGGCCGAACCGATTGGCTGACGGCCCGACCAGCCCACCGCCGAAGCGGCGAAGCAGCTCGAGGGTCAGCGGATGATCGGGGACTCGCAGACCCACCGTCGACCGCCCACCCACGGCCACCGCCGACACCCGGGTCGAGCGCGCCACCACCAGGGTCAGAGGACCGGGCCAGAACGCCTCCGCCAATCTTGCGGTCCGGGGGTCGAGGCCGACCGTCCAGGGTTCCAGCACCTCCGACCACTCGACGGCCGAACGCGCCGCACCGGCCGAGGCCCCGGAACCGAGGTGAACGATCAGTGGGTGATCGGCCGGTCGGCCCTTCGCGTCGAACACCCGCTGCACCGCATCGGCTCGGGTTGCGTCGGCCCCGAGCCCGTAGACCGTCTCGGTCGGAAACGCCACCAACTCACCGCGCCGAAGTGCGTCGAGCGCAGGATCGAGTTCGGTGGTGATCACGCGGCGATGGCTCCACCGACCACATGGGCACCGTCGTAGAACACGACGGCCTGACCCGACGCCACCCGCCGGTGGGGTGTGTCCCAGGTGATGGTGGTGCCGGCAATGGTCGCCGGGAGGCAGGAACCGTGGGCCGAGCACTGCACCAGGTACCGGCCTTCGGGCACGGGTGCCGTCCATCCGACATCGGTGAGTTCGGTCGCACCGACGAAGGTTTCGGACTCGGGTCCCACGGTGACGACGCCGGCCGTCCGATCGATGTCGACCACATAGTTGCGATCGTCGTTCCCGGCGAGACCGAGACCCTTACGTTGACCGATGGTGACCAACTGCACCGTCTCGGTGCGGCCCAGGGTCTGCCCTGACCGGTCGACGATCGTGGCCGGGGTGAGCGGGATCCGGTCGCCGAGGAACGCCCGACGGCCACCGTCGGAGTGAATGAAACAGACGTCCTGGCTGTCGGGCTTGGCGGCGGTGACCAGACCCAGTTCGTGCGCCAGCTCCCGGACTCGGTCCTTGGTCATCGACCCGAGTGGGAGCAGGAGCCGGGCCTGCACTGCTTGATCGAGCATGTACAGCACGTAGGACTGATCCTTGGCCGCGTCGGCTCCGCGAGAGATCCGCCTCGATCCGTCGGGCAAGACGGTGACGGCGGCGTGGTGTCCCGTGGCGAGGAGCTCGAACCCGAGGACATCGGCCCTCCGGAGCAGTTTGTCGAACTTGATGTGCCGGTTGCATTCGATGCACGGATTCGGTGTCCGACCGGCGTCGTAGGCCGCGACGTAGGGGTCGATCACGTGCTCGTTGAACTCTTGACCGAAGTTGAAGACGTGGTGATCGATGCCGAGGCGATGGGCGACCCGCCGAGCGTCTTCGACATCGGACACCGCGCAGCAGCCCGAGTCGGACTCGCCGCCCCAAAGCTTGAGCGTGACACCCGTGACGGCGTACCCCGCGTCGAGGAGCAGCGCGGCCGCCACCGAAGAGTCCACCCCGCCGGACATGGCGACCAGCACCTCGATCTTGGCCGTCTTCATGTCAGCCCCGCTCCCGCAGCCGACGAACGGCGGGCGGGATGGCGGCGAGCGCGGCGTCGATGTCGTCCTCGGTTGTCGAGTAGCCGAGCGAGAGCCGGAGCGAACCTCCGGCCAACGCACGGGAGAATCCCATTGCGGCGAGGACATGGCTGGGTTCCATCGCCCCGCTCGAACACGATGCCGCGGCTGAGGCCATGATCTCCTCCTTCTCCAACAGGAAGAGCAGGGCCTCGGACTCGACGCCTTCGAAACAGAGATGGGCGATGTTGGCCGTCTTGTCCTGTCGATTTCCCGATTCGACCACGCCCGGCAGCCGGCTCGTGAGGTCATCGACCAACCGGTCCCGCAGCCCTGCGACGCGGACCGCCTGCGTCGGCCGCTCCGCCACGGTCTCGGCTGCGGCTGACGCCATGGCGGCAATGCCGGCAACGTTCGGGGTGCCGCTGCGGCGATCGCGTTCCTGACCGCCGCCCCGCAGACGCGGAGCCAACGAAACCCCGGCTCGAGCAACAAGTGCTCCGACCCCTTGCGGGCCGCCGAACTTGTGGGCCGAGATGCTGATGAGGTCGGCGACGCGGCACCCTTCGGCTACGTCGAGCCAGGCGAACGCCTGCACGGCGTCAGTGTGCAACAGCGCCTGCGGGGCGAGGCGCCGAACGATGTCGGCGACCTCGGCCAGGGGCTGCACGATGCCCGTCTCGTTGTTGGCCAGCATCACCGAAACCAGGCTGACATCGGGCGTCGAGCGCCCGGCCGAGCCGGTCGACATCGATGCGCCCGTCGGCACCCACGCCGACGACGACCCCTCCGGTGTGCATCACCGGGTCGAGCACTGCGTGGTGCTCGATGGCCGAACACACGGCAATACCGCCGCGGGCTTCGAGGGTGCCGAGGACCGCAAGGTTGTCGGCCTCGGTACCGCCGGCGGTGAAGATCACCTCGCCCGGGGTCGCTCCGAGCGCCTCGGCGATGATGTCCCGGGACTCGTCGAGCACCCGGTTGGCCGCACGGGCCAAGCGATGCGCACCCGTCGGATTGCCGTACCCGTGGATCAGCTGGCGAGTCATGACCTCGACCGCGGCCGGGCGCGCCGGGGTGCTGGCGGCGTGATCGAGGTAGTGGACCATCGCTCCAGGCTAACTACCCCAAGGGCCGGGAGTGGCGTATCGGCGTTGGTAGGCAAAGGCGGCCGCCAACAGGTACCGCTCGTGATCGACCTCGCCGGGGTCGCGCCCACGCCGACCAGGCCTCGGTTTGCGCAGCCAGCTTGAACGACAACAGGCGCCGATCCTCGGGTTTGAGTTCGTGGGCCCGCCGGAGGAACTCCCGGATGATGCCGTAGTGGATCGGGGTCAACCGACCAGCGTCGAAGGTGAACGCGAAGGGTTCAGCTCCCCGCGGCGGCGGCCAGAAGACCGGCTCGGTCTTGGTCTTGTGGTCGCGGACGACCACCGTGCCGGCGGCGAGATCGCCGATTCGCTGGCTGCGCCGGCTCACGAGGGCCGAAACGACAGCCGGCAAGCCGCCCGGAGGCAGGAGGAACTCGAAGGCTCCGATGATCGAGCGGACGGCCGCGTGGCGCATGGTGATCGGGGTTCCCTCGACCGAGATGACCCGCAGGCCGAGCGCCCGCTTTCCGACGGTCTGCCCGTTCCAGAACGCCTCGATGGTGGGATACCCGAAGACGATGAGGAACACGCCGACGAGACCGATGACCAGACTGGCGGTGCCATTGACCGTGGCGAAGATGCCGAGGACGATGATCAGACCGAGGGTTGCGGCCCCTTGGATCAGCACATCGATCATCTTGGCCAGCATTCGGCTGGCGATGCCGGCCGCCCGAAACTCGAGCAGCACGGCCTCCGGTGTGACAACCGTTGCCAGATGGGGTGAACGCAACGGCGTGGCGTCACCGATGGTGGGGCCGCGACGACCCATGGGCGACGCGACCTGTCGAGATGTCGGAACCCCCTCCGGTATCGAGCCAACCGCGACCTGTGCAGACACGACCACTACGGTAGATCGAGTGAGCGACTTGGACCGGTACCTGCTGACGAATCGACCGGCGTGGGAACGTCTGTCGCAGCTCACCTCGCAGGTCCGGTCCCGACCATCTTCGCTTCGCCCCGAAGAAGTCGACGAGTTCCTGCGCCTCTACCAGCGAGCATCCAGTCAGCTCAGTTTCTCGCGCTCGTACTACGCGGACCCCAACCTCACCGCCGAACTCACCACGCGGGTGGCATCCGCCCACAGCGCCCTGTACCGCCGGACCGGGAGCCCGTGGGCGGGGTTCAAGAGCTTCTTCACCGCCACCTTCCCCGGCGCGGTCTGGCACATCCGCCGCCTCATCGCCGTCGCTGCGTTCGTGACCTTCGCTCCAGCAGCCGTGATGGCCGTGTGGCTGGCCAACTCGTCCCAGGCGCTCGACATTGCCTCGCCCGAAGCCGCTCGGGCCGCGTACGTTGACGAGGAGTTCGAGGACTATTACTCGTCGGCGCCTGCGGCCGAGTTCGCCACCAGCGTCCTGGTCAACAACATCCAGGTGTCGTTCTTCGCGTTCGCTCTGGGCGTGACCTTGTGCGTCGGCACCGCGCTCGTCCTGGCCTACAACGGGGCCAATATCGGCATCGCGCTCGCCGTCTTCGTTTCTGCCGGCCAACAATCCAAGTTCTGGGGCCTGATCCTGCCCCACGGCCTGCTCGAGCTGTCGGCCGTCGTCATTGCAGGCGCCGCGGGATTCCGGCTGGGCTGGACCATCATCAATCCCGGCGACCGCAACCGTGGAGCCGCCTTCACCGAGGAAGGCCGACGCTCGGTGAGCGTCATCCTGGGCCTCATGGTCGCCTTCGTCGTCGCCGGCCTCATCGAGGGGTTCGTCACCGGCAGCCTGCCCACCGCACTACGGGTGAGCATCGGCGTGGTGGTCGAGTTGGCCTTCGTGGCCTACATCGTCTCGTTCGGACGACGCTCAGAGGCGGCCGATCGCCTTCGCCTCGAGGTAGGCGTCCCCCAACGCTGACGCAAACGTGGCGGGTACTGCGTCCACCACAATCGCTCCCTTCGCCCGCAACCTGGCTGCCACCCGACGCCGTGACTCGAGTTCGGCGATGGCGGCGGCCCGACGGAATCCCTCGTCCACGGTGACGACACCGGAGGGTTCGACCCCGAGATCGACGCCCATCGCCCACGCTTCGACCTGCGGATCTCGCACGGCGGCCACAATGACCAGGTGGGTGCGGGTCAACAGCGGGAGACTGGGCATGAGGAACGTCTCGACGACTTCTTCTGCCAGTTCGGTGACCAGGACCAGGAGGCTCCGCCGCCGATACCGAGTGGCCACATGGGTGACCATCGACCGATAGTCGCTCTCTGCCAGCGCCGGTTCGAGGTCGAACACGGCCTCGGACACCGCGGTCCGCTGCGACCGGCGAGCGTGCGGTGGCAGCGTGGTGTGGACCTCACGATCGAAAACCAGGAGGCCCATTCGGTCACCGAGGCCGGTTGCCAGCTCGGCCAGCAGCATCGCCGCATCCATACCGAACTCGAGCCGGGGCGCCCCATCGACCTGGGCCGCCATGACCCGTCCCGCGTCGAGCAACACCAGCACGGTCTGGTTCTGCTCCGCCTGGTACGTGCGGACGATCGGCCGGTTCGAACGGGCGGTGGCGGCCCAGTCGACTCGTCTGGTCTCGTCGTCAGGTGTCAATTCACGAAGGCTGTCGAAGTCGGTGCCGCCGCCCCGACCTCTCGCCGACCGCAGACCGACCTCGAGCAGTCGAGCACGATGCAGCGCCAACTCGGCCTCCTTGGCCGAGCGGAACTGCGGCAGGACCCGAAGGGTGGACCGGACCGAGCGGCGCCGCTGTTTGACCACGAGACCGGCGGGGCCCGAGCAGCGCAACGTCATCTCGGACGGAGCGAACCGGCCTCGCCTGGTCGGGCGGATACGAACCCGGGCCGAGGTGCTGCCTCCCGACGCAACCTTCATCTTCACTCGTCTTGTGTCGGCGCGAAGCGACGGTGCCAGGTCATCTGCCAGCCACACCGACCCGGACCAGAGCCCCAACCGCCGCTTCGTGCGGGTGACCACCCATTCCACATTCGACTCGTGGCCCATGGTGACCGCCCCCGGGTGCACCCGGCTCACCGTCAGCGCTCCGGGGTTGGGCGTCAGCAGATAGTCGATGGCGGCAAGCGTCAGCACGACGGCGTTGATCGCCAGGAACCGGTTGTCGACCGCGACGCCGAGCAGCTCGGTTGCCCCTCGTTCGGGAAGCACCAGAAAGAGCAAGGACGCTGCAGCGACCAAGCCGGCCAACCGCAGGGTGGGGATCGGCCACGAGGTGAGCGATTCGGTTGCTCCCCGATGCCGCTGGCTCACGGGGTCGGGACCTGGGCCATCAATCCGTCGAGTATCTGATCGGCGGTCACACCGTCGATCTCCAACTCGGGCCGCACGATGATGCGATGGCGTAACGTCGGCCGAGCCATCGCTTTCACCTCGTCGGGCGTGACGTAGGTGCGGCCGGACAGCCAGGCCCAGGCCTTCGCCGCCTTCAACAGGGCTGCTGCGCCGCGGGGCGAGACCCCCAACGTGAGCGATGGAGCCTGGCGGGTCGCGCGAACCAGCGACACGATGTACGCCAGCACGTTCTCCTCGACCCCGATGTTCCCCACCTCCCGGCGCGCGACCGTCAGACTCTCGACGCCCGCGACGGCCTGGATGCCGGCCCCGATGGGGTCGTGGGGATCCAGCCCTCGATGGTGCCGACGGAGCACCTCGAGTTCCTCGTCCGGCTGGGGGTAGTCGACCATCAGCTTGAACAAGAACCGATCGAGCTGCGCCTCGGGGAGCGGGTAGGTGCCCTCGTAGTCGACCGGGTTCTGGGTTGCGACCACCATGAACGGGTTCGGTAGGCGTCGAGCGACACCGTCGGTGGACACCTGCCGTTCCTCCATCGCTTCGAGCAACGCGGCCTGGGTCTTCGGCGGCGTTCGGTTGATCTCGTCGGCGAGGAGCAGATTGGTGAACACGGGCCCTGGTCGGAACCGGAACTCGCCCTGGTCGAAGATCATCTGGCCCAGAACGTCGGACGGCATGAGGTCAGGCGTGAACTGCACGCGGGTTGCTTCGAGGTCCAGCGACGCAGCGAGCGACTTCACCAGCAGCGTCTTGGCCACCCCGGGCACACCTTCGAGTAGCACGTGTCCTTCGGCCAGCAGCGCGCAGAGCAGACCGGACAACACACCCGACTGTCCCACGACCACCTTCCCCACCTCGTGGCTGATGGCGTGGAACGGGGCGCGGGCATCGGTGGATCCGATGTCAGTCCCGATGTCAGCGGTCATGGTGCTCCTACTCTCTTCCTCAGGGCTTGCGTGTTCGCGGCTCCGAGTTGGAGCTGATCGACGGCGGCGGTGAGTGACACGAGGCCGGCGACGTCGCCGGCGATGGGGTCGAGCAGCGCGCGGCGCAGTGCGTCCTCGCTCAGCCCGTGCCGCCGGACGAGGTCGGTGATGAAGCGTTCGGTTGGGATCTCGCTCGGAACCCGGTGATTCGCCCGAAGCCGCATCTCGGCATCGCGTCGGATGGAGGCGATGGCGACGTCGTAGCCGCCCGAGCGGCGTCGAAGTTCACCCGAGGACAGCACGAGCAACGAGCCCGGAAGTTCTACCGGTTGGGGTTCTTCGACCACACGCCCGAACCGACGCGCCTTCCAGAACACGAACACGCCGAACGCGGCCAACAGCTGCCAACCCAGCCAGCGGACACGATTCGGGATGAGGCTGAACAGCGACTCACCGCCCGCAACAACCGTGGCTGATGGGTCGTAGATCACGGCGATGTCCGAAGGGTCGGCGCCGCCGTCATTGCCCACCGCGGGACCGAGGAGTCGGACCGCGAGGACGGCATTGTCGGCTTCACCGAGCAGTTCGTTGGTGAACGGAGCTGCGCCGCCCAACGCGATGATCTCGCCGGCTCCCACCTCGTCTCGGACCAGATAGGAGAAGCCGTCGGCGCCGAAGCAACTGGCGCGTCCGGAGCCGACTTCGAACGTGCCGAAGCTTGGGGCCTCCAGCCGCTCGACGTCCTCGAACCCTTCGAGCGCGCAGCCGTCTTGGCCCAACTGCTGGGCGGATACCAGGGTGACCAGGTCGCCGGAAAAGGCGGTTCCAGGCGACGAGACGACCAACCGACCACCGCGTTCGACCCAGGCGTCGATGGCGTCGACCTGGACATCGTCCAACTCGCCGGCGAGCAGGAAGGCAACCTCGGCGTCATCCCCAGGCAGGCCGAGGTCGTAGCCGGCACCGAACTCCTCGAGCATGGTGAACAGGGCGTGCGTTCCCAGTGGCCCCGTCGACGCCGGATCGAGCGGAGGGCCATCGCCATTGCGTCCGAGCACCAGGGCCACGAACAGGAGGGCACCGACCAAGGCGACGAAGAACAGGGACGATCGACGATTCATCGCCTGCTCAGCACTTCGTCGTCTCCGCGTCGGACGGCGCTGGGGTCGGCCTGGTCGACCGGAGCCCCGCCGTACCAGACATCCTCGAATCGACGAGTGACCGATCGGAAGGCTGACGACCGTCGCTCGCCCCCAGCGAACGCGCGGCTGTATTCACCGGACGTCGTGCCGGGCGAGTCGTTCAGCTCGTCCCGATCGATCAGGCCGGCAACCAACGCCCGGTAGCGCGCCATCGTCGCCTCTCGCCAGTCGCCATTCGCCTCGGCCGCCGCAGCGCGCTCGAGCCACGCCGCGCGACTCACTCGGCGTTCGGATTGAGCGATGACCGGATCGGTCACCTCGCTCGCAACTCGCATCGATCCCCGCGGATAGACCTTCCACACCAGAAATCCCAGGCCGGCAAGGACGATGGCCACAACGAACCAACCCACGACCGCTCCGCCGGGCAGGCCGCCGGCCAGGCCGCCCAACGCCTCGGAGAACTTCTCCACGATCCAATTGAAGGCGCGCTCGACCAACGACGGCTTCGCCTCCTGGTACTCGGGCCGGGCCAGGATCTCGTCGGCCTTCTGACGAATCTCCTCGGCGGTGGCGCTCAGCTCAAGATCGGCCATCGGTCTCACGGGTCGCGTTGCGAAGTCGGGTCTCGATGTCGAGACCTTCGGTCCTGAACCGGATGTCGAGGTAGAGCAAGGTCATCGCGCCGCTGGTGAAGGGCACCAACACCAGGGACGACAGCATTGCTGCCACCGAGATGAGCGGCCAGGCTCGGTCGGTGCCGATGATCAGCGAGATGACGCTCGGTAACAGCTCGACCGCGTTGGAGACCCCGTAGCCGACCACGCCGGTGAGGGCAACGACACCGATCACCGAGCCAAAGCGGCGCCGCACGAGGTTCCACGAGCGACCCAACGCCTCGACGGGGCCGTGATGAGGCTCGAGCGCGATGACCGGCGACGTCAACGAGAAGAGCAACATGACCGCCAAGCTGGGGAAGAACAGCAGAACGAACCCGATTGCTTGCGCCACATGGTTCAGCACGAAGGCCACGACCACGACCCAACCTCGACGCAACAGGAACCACAGCGCTTCACGCACCCCGGTCTCCTTGCCCTCCAGCCAGCCCCCGATCACCCGGCTGACGGGTACGCCCACGATGGCGAGTTGCGCCCAGTCGAGCAGGTAGACCAACAAACTCCCGGCTTGGCCTTGGCTGCCGGCAGTTTGGAGCAAGGTCGGGTCATCGAGCACATCGCCGAGGCCGGCCCCACCGAGCACACCCCGGGACAGGTATCCCTCGAGCATCGCAAACGGAAGGACGACGACGGCGACGATGGTGAGTAGGGTTCGGGGCCGCTGGCGTATCGCCGCGAAGGCCCCATCGATCAGGTCGATGGTCGGCAGTGGGCCCTCGGTGATGGGCGTCACGGGCTTTCCGACATCGACGCCACCATGCACCGATGGAGTCTCGCGCATGTCCGGGTTCGTCGCGCTGATGGCCTCGTCGTCCCACCTGTGCTACCACAGCCCGGTGACAGACTTCGGCCCTGGAACCTACGGCGACAGCTTTGCCGACGTCTATGACGACTGGTACCACGACATCTCCGACCCGGAGGCGACGGCCGACTTCGTCGTTCGACGCGTCGGTCCGGGGCCGATGCTCGAGCTGGGCGTCGGGAGCGGAAGGTTGGTGCAACCGCTCGTCGACCGCGGCCTCGCTGTCGTCGGCATCGACGCATCGGGGGCGATGCTCGAGCGCTGCCATGCAGCCCTTCCGCAGCTCGCGTTGGTCCAAGCCGATCTCGCCTCCTTACCCATCGGCGGTTCCATCGGTGGTGCGCTGTGTGCGTTCAACACCCTGTTCAATCTTCCGTCCGCCGAGACCCAGGCCGCGCTCCTTCGCTCGCTTACCGCGCCCCTCCACCCCCAAGGGGCGATCGTCATCGAGGCGCTCACCGGGTCGTCACTTGCTGACGGTCCCCGCTCGTCGGTCGGCGTCTCCCGGCTGCTTGCCGATCGAGTGGTGCTCAGTGCCACGGTGCTCGACCCCACGACCCAGCAGATTCGCGGACAACACATCGACATCTCCGAAGACGGCATCCGACTACGGCCCTGGTTGCTCCGCTGGACGACGCCCGAACAAATGGACGGGCTCGCCCACTCGGTCGGTCTTCAACTGACCGAGCGGTTCGCCGGGTGGCTCGAGGAGCCGTTCACCCCGGAAAGCGATGGCCACGTCTCCGTTTACCGTCCGCGGAGCTGACCACGAACGCCAGCAGGGCGCCACCCACGATGCCACCGGCGTGACCCCAGAACGAGATGTTGAACGCGCCGAGCAGTGGCAGCGCGAGGTTGAGCAGGAGAATGCCTCCGAGCGACGTCTGTTTCAGAGGTATGCCGTTCAGCTTGTAGATCACGGCGAGACCTCCTGCGAGTCCCAACACTGCGCCGGACGCGCCGGCCGTCGGGGTGTTGAAGTCGAAGAGGAGCACGGCGATTGCGCCACCGAGCAGGCCGCCGATGTAGATGGCCAACGTCTTCATCGGCCCCACGGCCGCCTCGATCGCCGGACCGAACATGTACAGGGCGTACATGTTGAAGGCCAGGTGGATCGGGTCGACATGCAGGAACCCTGACGTGACGACGCGCCAGAACTCTCCGTCGCTCACGAACGGACCGAAGAGCACTACCCCGGAGGAAGACCTCTCCGGACGTGGCGTCGCCCTTGCCCGTGACCATCTGCGCGACGAACGCCAAGATCGACGCGGCCATCAGTCCCTTGATCAACAGCCCGCCCTTGCGCGGATCACGAGGTCGATACACCTTCTGACCCTGCGTCTTGGTGCACTCGGGACAATGCGAACCGACCGGAGCCGTCACCATGCATCGGGCACAAATGGGGCGTTCGCATCGCTGGCAGCCCACCGCAGCGGGCGTGTCGTGATGCCGGTAACAAACTGCGTCTTCAGAGATCATCGCCCGGACAGGGTAGTAGGCAGGAATTCCCGACCAGGGCGCGCGACCTTTTCCGCAGCCAGACGTCGTAGAGGGTGCTTCGACCACCAGAAGCCAAACGCGCCCACGTTCGCGGCGCCGAATGCAGGCATCCCCCAGCGTTGCGGGATCGTCCAGCAGACTGGCGTCGGGGCGGGCAAACCAAACCAGGCAACCGCCTACAACCTTAGGGAGACACTGTGCTGCAAGAATTCAAGGATTTCATCAACAAGGGTGGCGTGTTCGAGGCCGCCGTCGGCCTCATCCTGGCCTTGGCCTTCAAGCCCATCGTCGACTCCTTGGTCGCCGACATCATCATGCCGATCGTCGGCCGGGTTTTCGGATCGCCCGACTTCTCGTCACTGAAGATCGGCCTCGGCGGCGAAGAATGCACCGTCGATGCGGCCACCGGGGCCGAGACGTGCGTCGAAGCGGCCATTCGCTACGGCGCCTGGATCAACACCATCGTGTCCTTCATCATCATCGGCTTCGTGCTCTTCCTGATGGTCAAGGCCTACAACAAGGCCGCCAAGCCCGCCGCCGTCGATGCCGGCCCCACCGAGATCGATCTCCTCACCGAGATCCGCGACTCCCTCAAGCGTTAAACCCCCCAAACCCCGCTCCCGCCATCTGCAAGCCCCTCACCCCTCACCCTCGTTCTGCAAGCCCCTCACCCCACCCTGGGTGGGCTTGACCTTGCAGAATGGAGCTGGGGTGGCTGGGGCTTGCAGAACCGGGGGGTTCGGGCGGGCGGGAGTGGTGGGACTGGGTCGGCCCCGCTATTCGGCCAGGAGTTGGGAGACCGCGGCCCAGGGGTCGACTGCTCGTTCATCGACCTGGGCAACCAGCTCGGCCCACGCCGGTGTTGCCCGGAGCTCTCGGGCACGCTGCTGGAGTTGTTCGGTGACGATGTGCGTCAGCTCTTCTTGCGAGCGCCGCCGCCGCCGCTCGGCCAAGAGGCCGGTGGACTCGAGGTGATTGCGGTGACTGCGGATGGCCGACCACACCTCGTCGAGTCCTCGACCATCGGTGGCGACCGTCATGAGCACCGGTGGACGCCAGACGGGCGCACCGTCGTCGGAGGGATGGTACGCACCCGAAAGGTCGAGCATGTACTCGAGGTCCCGCCGAGTGTCATCGGTACCGGCACGATCGGACTTGTTGATGACGAAGATGTCGGCGATCTCCATGAGGCCGGCCTTGTTGGCCTGCACGGCATCGCCCCATCCGGGGTTGACCACCACCACCGTGGTGTCGGCGGCACCTGCGATCTCGACCTCGACCTGGCCGACACCGACCGTCTCGACGACCACGTAGTCACGACCCGTTGCCTCGAGCAGGCGAACGGCCTCGGGCGTTGCCAGCGCCAAGCCGCCCAGGTGGCCTCTGGTGGCCATCGAGCGGATGAAGACGCTGTCGTCGAGCGCGTGTTCCTGCATGCGTACGCGGTCGCCGAGAATGGCGCCGCCGGTGAACGGCGACGAAGGGTCGATGGCCAGAACGCCGATGTTGACCCCATCGGCCTTCATGGTCTTGACCAGCGCCGACGTCAGGGTGGACTTGCCGGCTCCCGGCGCGCCGGTGAGGCCGATGACATACCCTCGGCCGGCCTCCCGGTGGGCCAACGCCCCCACCTGTCGTGCCGGCGCGCCACCCCGTTCGATGAGCGACAACAAGCGGGCCAGCGACGGCCGGTGTCCACCTTTGGCTGCTTGGAACATCTGCGCCACATCGGTGCGGCTCAAAGTGTGACCCTTGTGCCCTCTTCGGCCCCGAACAGCGCCTCTCCGACGTGCACGACGCCGGTGACGCCGTCCACCCGTTGTTTGAGGATGCGCTCGAGTCCGTCCTTCAGGGTGGCAGTAGAGGCCGGGCACGTGACACATGCGCCGACCAGTTCGACGTCGACGATGCCGGTGTCTGGATGGACACCCCGAAGAAAAATGTCTCCCTCGTCAGCCTGGATGGCCGGCCGAATGATCTCGATGACCTTCGCAACCCGGGCCTCGAACGACTCGGGATCGAGCGCCTCTTCCACTGCCGAGGCCGGCGGCTCCGAATTGGACGCCACGAAAGCAGCGTCGCCGACCGGCGAGGCCTTGGGATCTGCAGGCGTGGGCTCTGGGGTGATGGACATCCCTGGCTCTTTTCGAAGGTAAACCGACTCTCCACGGTATCGCTCTAGCCTGGGAACGTGAACCCTGTGCTGCTGGCCCACCAAGGCGGATGGGACGAGTTTCTGCTCGTCGCCGCTCCCCTCGTCGCCATCGCCGGGCTTCTGGTGTTCGCCAATCGCCGCGTGTCTGCTCGCCTGCGCGAGCAGGCCGTCATCGACCAACCGACCGATCAAGCCGACCACCCGCACGAGTGACCGTCGTTTCGCGGCAGCATCTGCTCGACGCCGACGCGCTCGACGCGCTCCGACAGCCTCGGCGCGACCTCTTGATCGAACGTCAGGACGCCCCGGACCGTTGGGTCCAGGTGGACGGACCGTTCAAGACCTACGAACGTCAGCTTCAGGTTTCCGACCTCGGGGACGAGCGCTTCGAGGTCATCGAGGAGACGCACTTCAAGCTGGCGATCCCGGTCTGGAGTTTTCTGTTCATCATCATGATGAAGAAGGCCATCGCCGACACCGACCGCCGTCCTCGCACACGGTGGTGGTGGGGCATGGACATCATCCCCGCCCAGACGACGACACTGCTCTCGGTTGTGGCCATCATCAGCGTCGTGGTCGGGTACCTCGGCGTGGTGATCGGGCAGACCATCACCTTCGCCACCGAAGAGTTCGGCGCCGACGATGCCGATCAGGGATGGACGCTCGCCGGCGTCCGCATCGGCGTGCTGCTGAGCGTCGTGTTCCTGCGCATCGCCGACCGCGTCGGCCGAAAGCCGCTCCTCATCTGGTTCACCGCCATCTCGGTGGTCATCACCGCAGCGGGCGCCTTCAGCTCGAGCATGCTCACGTTGGGCATCAGCCAGGCCTTGGCCCGAGGCCTGGCCACCGGCCTGCTCACCCTCATCACCCTCGCGGCGACCGAAGAGGTTCCCGCAGCGATCCGATCGCGAAGCATCGGGCTGATCACGTTGTCGACCGGGCTGGGCGCCGGCATGGTGCTCTGGGTATTGCCGGTGGCGGACCTCGGTGCTCGGGGTTGGCGCATCATCTATCTTGTTCCGCTCATCTCGTTGCCTGCCCTGTGGTGGGCGGCCCGGACCATGCCCGAGACCAGACGGTTCAGCGCCGCAGCCAGCCGTCACTCGCCGGCGAACGTCAACCGCAAGTGGTTCGCCCTGCTCGCAGTCACGGCCTTCTGCAGCGCCCTCTTCCTCTCCCCCAGCTCCCAGTTCATGAACCAGTACCTCCGCGACGAGTTGGACTACTCGGCGTCGCGCATCAGCGTGTTCAAGCTCCTCATCTTCACCCCGATCGCCGTGTTCGTACTGGGTGCCGGCGTGCTGGCCGACCGCATCGGTCGACGGCCCGTCGCAGCAGTCGGGATCGCGTTCGGAGCGTCGGCCAGCGCGGCGGTGTTCTACTCCGATGGCGTGCGCCTGTGGATCTCGGCCATGATCGGCGGCTGGTTCCTGACCGCGGCCTACACCGCGCTGCGCGGCTATCAGACCGAGCTCTTCCCCACACGAGCGAGAGCTCGAGTCGGGGGTTGGCTCGACGGCATTTCGGTTGCGGGTAGCGCCCTCGGCCTGATCGTCGCGGGTGAGCTCTCGGAGCAGTGGGGCGGCCTTGGCCCAGGAATCACCTGGCTCCTGGTCGGTCCGCTGGTCGTTCTCGTCCTGATCATCGTCGCCTTCCCCGAGACCGCCCGCCAGGAGCTGGAGGCGTTCAATCCCCACGATCCCGTGCTCGAACGCCCCGGCGCCGATGACGTCAGTCCCGTCCCGTCAGCCCGCTGACGTCGTCAGGCGCTGCAGCCATCCGCCGACGGCCGCCACGATGGTGGCGTCGTGTTTCGCTGCGGGATCGTGTCCCGTCTTGTCCAGCCAGACCTGGTCGAACGGACCGGGAAGAGCGGGCGTGTGGGCATCGAACTCGGCTTTCTTCCCGAAGGGATCCGAGCCTCCCTGCACCAACAGAACCGGCAGGTGCAACCGACCGAAGTGCTCGGTTCGAAGGCTCTCGGGCTTCCCTGGGGGGTGCAACGGATAGCTGAGCAGAAGCAGCCCGGCGGCCGGAAGACCATCGGCCACCGCCAACGAGGCCGCCCGCCCACCGAGCGAGCGGCCGCCAAGTACCAGCGCCTCGGGGGGAACCCCCCACTCCTCCGAACACCGGCTGGCGTGGGCACCAACGGACTCGAGGAGTTTCGGCATCCGGTCCGGCGGGCGGCGTCCCGGCCCTTTGTCCCGGTAGGGAAAGTTGCAGCGCGCAACCGGCAAGGGCAACGCGGCCTCGAGCGCGAGGAACAACCGGTGATCGCGGTCGCCTCCGGCGCCATGGAAAAGCAGAACTCCGGCGGGGGCGACCATGATCAGCGGCTGGCCATCAGGATGTCGCGGGCCTCGGTCAGTTCGGCGATCCGCTTGGCCGCCAGGTCGGTCTCGCCGCCGTGATCGGGGTGCGCCTCGCGGAGCAGGTCCCGGAACCGGCGTTGCACCACACGCTTGTTGGCCGACGCTTCGAGTTCGAGGAGTTCCAGCGCCCACGAGACCGGATCATTCCACGCCCGGAGGTCGACCAGATTCGGTGCGCGGCCGCCCATCACCGCCGAGATGAACCGGGCATCGACCTCTCGGCCCCATACCAGAGCGAGACGCAGCGCATCGAACACCGGACGGCGAGCTTCGAACGGCAGCGATCCGGCGGCGTACAGAGCGCCGAGGGCCTGCTGAACCGGGAGACCGAGGGCGGCATCGAACTCGAACTCGAGCCGGCTCCCCACGGCTACGAGCCGATGCGTGCTGCGCAACAGCCCGACCCGATCGGTCTGGAAGCGGTGCCGCACCCGAGGTTGACGCACGCGGCGCCCGTTCTCCAGGTCATCGAGCAGCCGGACGAGATCTTCACGCAGTTCGGCCTGTACGTTCGGAGCTGCCTCGGCCAGAATACCCGCCAGCAACACCCCGCCCGGACCCGGTGCCGGCTCGATCGGGAGGTTCCGCATACCCAACGCCAACCTGCGGGTCGGGGCAATGGGGCGCGAGTGATAGACCTCCAGCTCGGCGATGATCATGCCCCGTACGGTACCGGTTACTGTTTGGCCATGGCAGATCACCCTGACGAGCTTCGAGTCAAACCAGATCACAAGCTCGCGCTCAAGGAACGTGACCCGTCGGCCACCCCGGGCGTCGACCCCGGCAAGCGTCAGGCAGTCGAAGCCGCATCGATCGAGTTGAACCTCCGACTCGAAGCGCTCCAGGAGCAGCTCTGGGCCCAAGGCAAGCACCGGATTCTGATCGTGCTCCAGGCGATGGATGCGGGCGGCAAGGACGGAACCATCAGCAAGGTGTTCGAGCACCTGAACCCGAGCGGAGTTCGGGTGGCCAGTTTCAAGGCCCCGAGCGACAACGAATTGGCGCACGACTACCTGTGGCGCATTCACGAACAGGTTCCCGCCGATGGCGAAATGGTGATCTTCAACCGCAGCCACTACGAGGATGTCCTGGTCGTGCGGGTCATGGACCTCGCCCCCGAAGAACGGTGGCGCAAGCGCTACCGGCACATCCGCGAGTTCGAGGCGATGCTGGTCGACGAAGGCGTCACCATCCTCAAGTTCTTCCTCCACATCTCCAAGTCCGAACAGAAGCAGCGTCTGGAGGCCCGCCTCGCCGACCCGACCAAGCAGTGGAAGTTCGCCGTCGGCGACCTCGCCCACCGCGAACGGTGGGACGACTACATGGCGGCGTTCGAAGATGCGCTCAACGAAACCAGCACCGCCGACGCTCCGTGGTTCGTGATCCCCGCCAACCGCAAGTGGTACCGCAATTGGGCGATCCTCAAGCTACTGGTCGATCAGCTCGAGGCGCTGAACCTCGGGTATCCACCAGCTCCGGCCGACTTGGCGGGTGTGACGATTCCCGACTGATCGGTCCGATCAGTCGGTGGGCAGCGTACGCAGCTTCTGCGGCTGGTGGATCGCGTCGATCATGCGGACGGTGCCGCTGCGGCTGCGCATCACCAGTGACTGCGTCGTGACGGTGTTGCCCCGGAAGTCGACGCCCTTCAGCAGGTCGCCGGTGGTGATCCCGGTCGCGGCGAAGAAGCAGTTGTCGCCCTTCACCAGATCTTCCAGGCCCAACACGGCCTCGAGGTCGTAGCCAAGCTCGAGGGCCAGGTCACGTTCGGCGTCGTCCCTGGCGTAGAGCCGACCCTGGAGGTCGCCGCCCATGGCCTTCAAGGCAGCAGCAGCGATGACGCCTTCGGGCGTCCCACCGATACCGAAGAGAATGTCGACGCCCGAGTCGGGCCACGCGCACGCAATTGCTCCGGCGACGTCGCCGTCGCCGATCAGCTTGATGCGCGCACCGGCCTCGCGAATTTCCCGGATGAGCTCGATGTGACGATCACGGTCGAGGACACACGCGGTGAGGTCGGCGATGTCGCAGCGCTTGGCCTTGGCCAGCGCCCTCAGGTTCTTGTCGACCGGGAGGCGAATGTCGACGACACCGGCACCGTCGGGGCCGACGGCCAGCTTCTCCATGTACACGATGGGGCCGGGGTTGTACATCGACCCCCGCTCGGAGACCGCGATGACCGCGATGGCGCCGCCCTGGCCCTTGGCGGTGAGCGTCGTGCCGTCGATCGGATCGACCGCAATATCGGTGTGGGGAGGACGACCGTTGCCGATCTGCTCTCCGTTGTAGAGCATCGGCGCTTCGTCCTTTTCGCCCTCGCCGATGACGACGATGCCGTCCATCTCTACGCCGTCCAGCACGTGCCGCATGGCATCGACGGCGGCCTGGTCGGCGCCGTTCTTGTCACCTCGACCCATCCAACGGGCCGCGGCCATGGCCGCCGCTTCGGTGGTTCGCACCAGCTCGAGAGCGAGGTTGCGTTCCGGCTTCAGTCGTTCGTCGTTCATTCCGGTCACCTATCTAGGATCGGCACGAGACGCCGGATGCTGAGCCGGCGTTGGCTAGTGATGCGCTGCCCCGCCCCCGCCGCCTGTGGCGAGCCGGACACGTAGTTCGGCCCAACGGAGGTCTTCGCGGGCGTAGGGATCGTCGGGGTTGACGCTGAGCGCAGCCTGCGCTGCGTCGAGATCGGCGCGGGCCGCATCGAGGTCGATGTCCGCAGTCGGCGTTGCCTCGTCGGAGAGCACCGTCACCTTGTCGCCCGACACCGACACGAAGCCGCTGCGTACCGCGAAGGACTGCACGTGCCCACCGGTCTCGCTGACCCTGACTTCGCTCGCCTGCAAGCTGCCGACGAAGGGTTCGTGACCGGTGAGGAACGCAATTTCGCCGCCGCCGCGGGTGCGGGCGACCACCTGGGTCCCCTCGCCCGAATAGAGCGAGGTCTCCGGTGAAACGAGCTCGACCTGGAAGGCCATCAGACGCCAGCGTCCTTGCGGAGCTGAGCCGCCTTCTCGCGGGCCGAGTCGGCGCCACCGACGTTGAGGAACGCCTGCTCGGGGAGGTCGTCGAGATCGCCACGAACGAGTGCTTCGAACGAGTCGATGGTCTCCTCGACCGGGGTGAACACGCCGGGGAGGCCGGTGAAGACCTGGGCGACGAACATCGGCTGGGAAAGGAAGCGCTCGACCTTGCGGGCCCGGTTGACGGTGACCCGGTCTTCTTCGGAGAGTTCGTCGAGGCCGAGAATGGCGATGATGTCCTGGAGTTCCTTGTACCGCTGAAGCACTTCCTGAACGCGCCGAGCGACCTGGTAGTGACGGTCGCCGACGACCTCGGGCGCAAGGATCGACGAGGTGGACGCCAGCGGATCGACGGCGGGGTAGATGCCCTTGGCCGCAATGTCACGGGAGAGCTCGGTGGTGGCGTCGAGGTGGGTGAAGGTGGTGAACGGAGCCGGGTCGGTGTAGTCGTCGGCGGGCACGTAGACGGCCTGGAGCGAGGTGATCGAGTGGCCGCCGGCGGAGGTGATGCGCTCCTGGAGAACACCCATCTCGTCGGCCAGGGTCGGCTGGTAACCCACGGCGGACGGCATACGACCGAGGAGGGTGGACACCTCGGAGCCGGCCTGCACGAAGCGGAAGATGTTGTCGACGAAGAGCAACACGTCCTGGCCCTGCACGTCACGGAAGTACTCGGCCATGGTGAGGGCGGCCAGGGCGATGCGGAGCCGCACACCCGGGGGTTCGTCCATCTGGCCGAAACAGAGCGCGGCCTTGGAGAGCACCGAGGTGACCCCGTCGCCCATGAGCGTCTCGCCCATCTCGATGAAGAGGTCGGTCCCTTCACGGGTGCGCTCGCCCACGCCGGCGAATACCGACACACCACCGTGCTGGGAGGCGACACGGGTGATCATCTCGGTGATGAGCACGGTCTTGCCGACGCCGGCTCCACCGAACAGACCGATCTTGCCGCCCTGCAGGTACGGGGTGAGGAGGTCGATGACCTTGATGCCGGTCTCGAGGACTTCCTTGGTCGGAGCCAACTTGTCGAACGAGGGAGCGTGACGGTGGATCTCCCACCGCTCCTTGATGTCGAGGCTCTCGATCGGCACGTCGAGCGGTTCGCCGACGACGTTCCAGATGTGCCCGAGGGTGACATCGCCGACAGGTACCCGGATGCCGTGACCGAGATTGCGTACCGGAGTCCCGCGGCGGAGACCGTCGGTGGGCTTCAGGGAGACGGCTCGTACCCGGGAGTCGCCCAGCTGCTGGGCGACCTCGGCCATGACGACCGTGGTCTCACCGGCGACTTCGACGTCGAACTCGATGGCGGTGTTGATGCGGGGCAGCGCGTCCGGCGGAAACTCGACGTCGACCACGGGGCCGGCGATGCCGACGATGCGGCCTTCCTTGAGCTGGGGTTCAGTGGCAGTCATGGCTGTGTGCTCCTGGGTATCAGACGTGCTGACGGTGTTCGTTCGGGTGCCCGAGGTGTTCGGGGAAGACATGGGCGGCTTGTAGATGATCGATCAGATAATCGGAATCGTCGCTCTGATCGGCGTTCAGGGACTCGGCTCCACTGACGATCTCCATGATCTCGGTGGTGATGGATTCCTGACGGGCCCGGTTCATGATGCGCGAGAGCTTGATGATGAGCTCTTCGGCGTTCTCGGTGGCGGCCTTCATCGCCCGCTGACGGTTGGCGTGTTCGGATGCCGCCGCGTCGAGGAGTGCGGCGAACAGTCGGGCCTCGACGTAGCGGGGCAGGAGGTCTTCGAGCACACCTTCCGGCGACGGCTCGAAGGCATAGCTGGCTGCAGCAGCAGCGTCACCCGCGCCGTGAGCAGCGATGGACTTCGTCGACTCGAGCGGCAGGAACCGCCGGACCACGGCTCGCTGGGTACCGATGGAGACGAACTCGGTGTAGATGAGTTCGACCTGGTCGACCTCGCCGTTGTCGAACATCTCCCGAACCCGGCGAGCGATCGAACGAGCGCTGTCGTAGGTCGGGGCGCCGGTGAAGCCTTCGAAATGCGAGTCGACGGTGAACCCACGGAAGCGGAAGAAGTCGTTGGTCTTCTTGCCGACGCTGACGATGCGGTAGTCGCCGCCGTCGTTGCGGAGCGCCTGGATCTCACGTTCGGCCGCGCGGAAGACCTGAGCGTTGTACGGGCCGGCGAAGCCACGATCGCCGGCGCACACCACGAAGGCAACACGCTGGACGTTCTCGGCCTGGCGGAGCAACGGGTGATCGACATCCGCGCCGCCCGCCGCCAAGTTCTCGATCACACCCGTCAGCTGTTCGCTGTAGGGACGAGCCGCCGCGGCACGCCGCTGGGCCTGAGCGACTCGGGTCGCAGCGATGAGCTCCTGGGCCCGCGTAATCTTCTTGGTGTTCTTGACGCTGCCAATGCGGCGTCGGAGAACTCGTTCGGCTCCACCCGGCATAAGAGATCAGGCCTCTGCTCGGCTTACGTCTTCTTCAGGCAAGGTGTTCGCGGCATCGACGAGGCGGGAGGAGGCCGCGCCCTGCTCGGAGGCATCGGGAGGCGAGACCGTGCCGTTGTTGGCGGCAAACTGGTCGGCGAAGGCAGCGATGGCCGCCTGCAGCGCCTCTTCGTCCTGCACCGAGCCGGTGTCGACGATGTGCTGCAGCTGGTCGGAGTGACGGCTGCGGAACCACTCGACCAGGCCGACCTCGAACCGCTGGACGTCGGTGACGGCCACCTTGTCGAGGAAGCCTCGGGTGCCGGCGTACAGGATCACGACCTGTTCCTGAACCGGTACCGGCGCGTTGATGCCCTGCTTGAGCAACTCGGTGAGTCGGTAGCCCCGATCGAGCTGGGCCTGCGACACCGCGTCGAGGTCGGAGCCGAAGGCGGCGAACGCTGCGAGTTCACGGAACTGCTGGAGGTCGGACTTGAGGGTACCGACGGCGTTCTTCATGGCTTTGATCTGGGCGGCCGAACCCACACGGCTCACCGAGATACCCACGTCGACCGCGGGTCGGATGCCCGACTTGAACAGGTCGTCCTGGAGGTAGATCTGGCCGTCGGTGATGGAGATCACGTTGGTGGGGATGAAGGCCGAGACGTCGCCGGCCTTGGTCTCGATGACCGGTAGGGCAGTGAGCGAACCGGCGCCGTTGGCATCGGACAGCTTGGCTGCCCGTTCGAGCAGACGGCTGTGCAGGTAGAACACGTCGCCCGGGAAGGCTTCACGGCCCGGTGGGCGGCGGAGCAGCAACGAGACCTGACGGTAGGCCTCGGCCTGCTTGGAGAGGTCGTCGTAGACGGCGAGGGCGTGTTCGCCGTTCTCCATCCAGTGCTGACCCATGGCGCAACCCGAGTAGGGGGCGAGGTACTTGAAGGGGGCCGGATCCGAAGCGGCGGCCACGACGATGACGGTGTAGTCCATGGCGCCGAAGCCGCGAAGCACCTCAACGGTCTGGGCGACGGTCGACGCCTTCTGGCCGACGGCGACGTAGATGCACTTCACGCCCAGGCCCTTTTGGGCGAGGATCGTGTCGATGGCGATCTGGGTCTTGCCGGTCTTGCGGTCACCGATGATCAGTTCCCGCTGGCCACGGCCGATCGGGATCAGCGAGTCGACGGCCTTGATGCCGGTCTGCATCGGCTCGTGCACCGGCTTGCGGCCGGTGATGCCCGGTGCCTGGATCTCCATACGGCGGGGTTGCACGTTGGTGAGGGGTCCCCGACCGTCGATTGGTTCACCCAGCACGTTGACGACTCGGCCGAGCAGACCGTCGCCTACGGGAATGGCGAGGATCTCGCCGGTCGATTCGACCGTCTGCCCTTCTTGGATGGCGTCGACGTCGCCGAGCACCACCGCTCCGATGCTTTCCTCGTCGAGGTTCAGCGCAAGGCCGATGGTGCCATCCTCGAAGCGGAGCATCTCGTTCACGGCCGCGTCAGGCAGGCCGGTCACGCGAGCGATGCCGTCGCCGACTTCGGCGACTCGGCCCACGGTCCGAGAAGTCACGTCGGCCGCATAGCTCTCGAGGTTCTTCTTGAGGGCCGCAGTGATCTCGGCCGGGTCAAACGAAAGTGCCATCTTGAAAATCTTCTCTCTGGGTTTCTGCTCGGCGACAGGGGCGAGTGGATCTGATCGGGCGGACCCGGTCAGATGACCTCGCGCATCTTGTTCAGGCGGGTACGAAGCGAACCATCGATGACCGTGTCACCGATGGTGGTGACCGCGCCGCCGACGACGGAGGGATCGATGATGACTTGGAGGTCGACTTCGGATCCGGTGGACTGTGCGAGGGCTGCGGCGAGGCGGCGCTGCTGATCGTCGCTCAGCGGAACCGCCGAGCGGACCGTCGCGAGGGACTTGCCGCTGCCGGCCGCCGCCGCTGCGGCGAAGCTGTTCACGATCTCGGAGAGTTGCGCGCCGCGACCCGAGGTGGCGATGAGGGCGACGAGGCCCCGAGTGGTGTCGGACACCTTGTGGGCCAGGACGTCGTCGATGATCTGCCCGCGGACCGCGGCCGGCAGCAGACGGTCGGACAACGAGGAACGCAGCCCCTCGTTGGCGTCGACGGCCTGGGCCACCGCCGCGAGTTCGCTCTTGACAACGTCGAGGTTGCCGTCGGCTTGGGCTACTTCAAGGAGCGCTCGGGCGTAGCCGGTTGTTGCGTCAGACATTGGGTCTCCGTCGAGGACGGTCAGCGGAGCTGACCGACCTGGGTGATGTAGTTCTCGATCAGGTCAACGTGAGCGGCGTCATCGAGGCTGTCGGCGACGACAGCTTCGGTAGCGCCACGGGTGAGCCGACCGACTTCCTCACGGAGGTCGGCGAGGGCCTGGTGCTTCATGGTCTCGACATCGACCACCGCTCGTTCCTTCTGGGCGGCAGCGTCGGCGTGGGCACGCTCGATGATGCTGGCCTTCAGACGGACTGCGGTTTCGTCGGCTTCGGTCCGAATGCGGTCGGCCTCGGCATCGACATCGGGAAGGTCGGCCGTGGACGCCGACAGGGCGGCCTCGGCTTCGTCGCGGGCAGCCTTGGCCTCGGCCAGGTCACGTCGAATGCGCTCGGTACGACCGGCCATGACCTTCTTGATGGCGGGCCCGGCCTTCCAGACCAGCAACGCCATCAGGACGACGAAGGCGGCCGAGCCCCAGTAGACCTCGTTCAGGTCACCGGCGAGGTGTTTACCGTTCGGTGCTTCGGAGGCGAGGATCGTCAGCATGCATCCCTCAGTTCGGGTTGTTCAGGTAGCGCTCGACCAGGGGCCGGGCTGCGGACAATTCGACGGTGCGACCCATCACCTGAGACGCTGCGCTGGTTGCCAGTTCGGCGACCTGTGGTCCGACTCCGCTGAGCGCGTTGGCCCGGGCGGCAGTGATCTCGGTCTCCGCTTCGGCCTTGAGCGCCGCGACCTCGGCATCGGCAGCGCCGATGATGCGGCTGCGTTCGGCCTCGGCCTCAGCCCGTGCTGCGTCGATGATCTGCGCTGCTTCGGTCCGGACATCGGCCAACTGATCGTGGACGTCACCCGCGGCGGAACCCGCTGCGCTGCGTGCCCGATCGGCGGCGTCGAGGTTCGAGCGAACCTGTTCGGCCCGCTCGGTCATGACCTTCTTGACCGGCGGAAGCAGGACCATCTTCACCAGGAGGTACAGGGCGGCGAAGCACACAGCCCCCCAGAAGGTCTCCGCAAGAGTCGGGAGAATCGGGTTGGACTGCTCGGCGGCCGCCTCGGTTGCGAGGATGCTCAGCACGGGATCAGGCGAACTTCAGGAGGATGAACACCACGAAGCCGATGAGGGCGAGGGCCTCGGTGAAGGCGATGCCGAGGAACATGGTGGTCTGCACCTGGCCGGCGGATTCGGGCTGACGGGCCATGGCCTGCACGGCCTGGCCGACGAGGTAGCCGATGCCGATACCCGGGCCGATGGCGGCGAGGCCGTAGGCGAAACCGGCGCTCGAGGCACCAGCAGTGGCCTTGTCGCTTGCCGCAGTGTCAGTTGCTTCGGTCGCCAGCTCGATGACCTGAGCTGCAGTTTGGGCGAGGACGCTCATTGGTTGGTGCTCTCCTGTTTCAGTCGCTCCCTGACGGAGCGGGTTGGTTGACCTGCCCGCGGGCAAGAGTGGTTTGAGGTTTGGATCGACTTAGTGGTGGGCGTGCATCGACAGCGAGATGTACACCGCGGTCAGAAGCGAGAACACGAACGCCTGGATGACCGAGACCATGACCTCGAAGCCGGTGAGTCCGACGAGCGTCACGAAACTGAACGGCAGGACCGCGGCCAGAGCCGTCTTCTGCCAGAGGGCGATGCACAACACGCCGAACGTGACGAGCAGGATGTGACCGGCGAGCATGTTGGCGAACAAACGGACGGCGAGACCGAAGGGGCGGAGCAGGAACGTCGAAAGGAACTCGATGGGCGTGACGAGGAGGTAGAGGGCCTTGGGAACGCCGGGGGGGAACAACGACGACTTCATGAATCCGCCGAAGCCCTGAGACTTGATGCCGACGCCGATGAAGGTGACCCAGGCGACCGCTGCAAGCACGACCGGGTTGGCCATACGCGCGTTGGCCGGCATCTGGAACGTCGGGATCACTTCGAAGATGTTGCCGAAGAAGACGAAGAGGAAGATGCTGAGCAGCAGCGGCAGGTACTTGAGGCCGTCGGGGCCGATGGCGGAGAGGACCACCTGCTTCTCGACGAACTCGACCGTGCTCTCGACCACGTTCTGCAGACCGGAAGGAACGAGGTCCTTCTTGGCCGTGAGGAACAAGATGGCGGGGATCACGACGGCCAGGACGCTGATGAGCGCGATCTTGTTGAACGCAAAGAACTGCCCGTCGCCGAAGTAGGCGGGCCACTTGACGAGGTTGTCAATCGGGGGAAACTGGAGGGCTGCGAACACCAGCGTGCTCCTTGCTCGTGGCTCGTCAGAGACTTGCCGGGGTTTCGGTTTCGGAGATCGCCTTCTCGGTCAGCGTCGCGTGGTTGCGACTGACCGAGCAACTGAGGGACGCGGCTTCAACCCGGGATAAGCGAGTGAGGCCGACACATACTTCAGCTCCCAGGCCAAAAGGCCCAGATGGGTGACGATGATAGTGATTCCCAGCGGAATCAGCGCGATCCACGATTGATCCTTGACCAACATGACCGCAGCGAACACCAAACCGAGGCGCAGCACGTAGCCGCCGAGCGCCGCCGCAGACACTGCGGCGAAGGAGATCTTTGAGGCCCACGCCAGAAGCGCGGCCGAGAGCAGAAGGTTGACGAGGACGATCATCATGCCGTAGCCGACGGAGACGGCACCGTCGAAGCCGTCGATGAGGGCGCCGATGATCAGGCCGAGCGGGACAAGTGGTAGGCCGCGCTTCACCATGTCACGGGCGACTTCGGCCGCAGGCGACGGGCCCTCGAGTCGGCCGAGCACGGGAACGTCGTTCACCGATCGCTTCCCAACTGGTCTCGTCCCGATTGCTCGGATTGGCGGACCCCGGACTTACGAACCCGAAGGGCCTCGGTCTCCCGTCGGAGCTCGTCGACCTGATGGCGATATCGGTAGTACACCGACGCAATCGAGCCGAACGCGGCAAGGAGACTGAAGACGATGGCCAGCCACGGCCTCGTGCCGAAGCGACGATCGAGGTACCAGCCGAGCCCGCCGAAGATCACCACGCTGAGCACCATCTCAAAAGAGCCCGAAGACTGTCTCAGCTGCTCGCTGAACGGGCTCGAGTTCGATGACTCGGAGGGACGGGGAGGGCGATTGGCCACGAGCGTTTAGATACTTCGAGAATGGGCACCGAGCACCGTTGCCCGCGCGGCGTTGACCCTATTCGGGGTGCGGGCCTCGCGCAACCTGAGTGGGTTGATCATCCTCGTCTCGTGAGCCCGGGCGCAGCGAGATGTAGAGCAGTGCGGCCAAGGCGAACACCCCGGCGGGCACGATGGCGTCACCACTGCCGGCGTTGTACACCGGCCAAAGCACGAGTGCGGAGAGCAGCGCGGTCCACGCCCACAAGATGGCGACCGAACGACGATGCCCGTGTCCCATGCGGATCAATCGGTGGTGCAGGTGATCACGATCGGCGGTGGCCAGGCCTTGACGACGGGTGGCCCGGCGGATGATGGCGAACGCCGTATCGAGGATCGGGACTCCGAGAATCACGAGTGGAATCACGATCGGTGCGTAGAAGAAGAACGTCTGGCCGCTGAACGGATCAGGGGTCCGGCCTCCGACCGCCATCGTCGACGCAGCGAGCAGGCTGCCCAGGAGGAGCGCTCCTCCGTCGCCCATGAAGATCTTCGCCGGGTGCACGTTCCACGGGAGGAACCCGACGCAGATACCGAGGATGACCACGGCAATCAGAGGACCGATGTTCCCGGGCAGCAGCAGATCGACCCGGCGCAGCTGCATCGCGTAGAGGAAGAACGCCCCGGAGCCAATGGCGACGATGCCGGCAGCAAGGCCGTCGAGCCCGTCGATGAAGTTCACCGCGTTGGCCATGCCGAACACCCAGAACACCGTGATCAGGAAACTCAGGTCGAGCGGCAGCAGGAGGAGGTCGAGGAAGGGGATCCGGAACCAGATGATGGAGATGCCGCCGGCGAAGAGCAACGCGCCGACCAACGTCAAGCCTGCGGTCTTGGCCGGAGCGGACAGTTCGCGTACATCGTCGATCAGCCCGACGAGGTAGGCCACCGTCGCCGCCAGGACGACGGCAAGCGGTTCGGTCGAGTCGGTGAAGGAATCGCTGAACCAGCCTGTCAGGCGGGCAACGGCGAAGGCGACCAGGAAACCCAGGTACATCGCTCCCCCACCGATCGCCGGCGTCGGCGCCTCGTGCGCTCGGCGCTCATCGGGTTCGGCCATCAGACCCCGGGAGGAGGCGATGACCCGAAAGATGGGGACCGTGAGCACGGTGACGAGCGCTGCGACCGCGGCAATCACCAGGTAGGACGAAACCGCCTGGGGAAGCGAGGACAATGCGGCCGACGAGACCACCGCTCCTGTCGCGGGCGCTCCGTCGACCAGCGCTCCCAGGGGTTGCATGGCGGGAACCCTAGTAGGGAGCAAAGGGCTCGCAGAGTACGCCAACCGCCTCGCGCACAGCGGCCACCTCCGACTCGTCGGTCCGGTGACGCAACGTACGGGCGATGAGCTGACCGATCGTCGCCATCTGGTTCTCCTCCATGCCCTGGGTCGTCACTGCCGGGGTACCCAGCCGGATGCCCGAGGTGACGAACGGCGAACGAGGATCGTCGGGGATGGCGTTTCGATTGAGGGTGATCCCCGCAGCGTCGAGCACCGTTTGGGCTTCCTTACCGGTGAGTTCGGCGTCGAAGGGCCGGAGGTCGACGAGCAGCAGGTGATTGTCGGTGCCGCCGGTGACGAGGCGGAAACCTTCGGCCGCCAGCGACTCGGCCAAAGCTCCGGCGTTGCGAACGATCTGCGCCGCGTAGGTGCTGAACTCGGGGCTCGCGGCTTCGGCGAATGCAACCGCCTTGGCGGCGATGGCGTGCTCCTGGGGCCCGCCCTGCTGGCCGGGGAAGACGGCCTTGTCGATGGCCGGGCCGAGATCGGCCCGACTGAGGATGCAGCCCCCGCGCGGGCCGCGCATGGTCTTGTGGGTGGTGAAGGTCACGATGTCGGCGACGCCGACCGGGTTGGGATGCACCCCGCCGGCGATCAGACCGGCGATGTGGGCCGCATCGAACATCAGCAAGGCGCCGACCTCGTCGGCAATCGCCCGGAAGGGAGCCGGGTCGATGATCCGCGGATAGGCGGTGGCTCCCGTGACGATCATCTTGGGTCGATGCGCAAGCGCCAGCTCGCGAACCTGATCGAGGTCGATGCGCTCGTCGCTACCGGTGAGCCGGTATCCGATGAAGTTGTACGTCATTCCCGACGCGTTGACCGGGGAACCGTGGGTCAGGTGTCCGCCGTGATCGAGGCTGAGACCGAGCACCGTGTCGCCGGGCTGCAGCAGCGCCTGATAGACGGCCATGTTGGCGTTGGCGCCGGCGTGGGGCTGCACGTTGGCGTGCTCGGCCCCGAAGAGGGCTTTGACCCGCTCGATCGCCAAGGACTCGACCTGGTCGACGACCTGGTTACCGCCGTAGTAGCGGCGACCGGGGTACCCCTCGCTGTACTTGTTGGTGAACACCGAACCGGTGGCGGCCATCACTGCGGGCGACGCGAAGTTCTCGGACGCGATCAGCTGGAGTGTCGTGTTCTGGCGTTCGACCTCCCGGTCGATCAACGCGAACACGGCATCGTCGGCGACGTTTGGCCAAGGCATGGGTTTACTCCTCGAGGGCTGCGATCTTCTCGACTCGACGGGCATGACGCCCGCCTTCGAAGGGGGTGGAAAGGAAGATGTCGACGGCGTCAAGCGCCACTTGCTCGCCCGTGAACCGTTCGCCGAGGCACATGACATTGGCGTCGTTGTGAAGCCGCGTCATCCGGGCCGACGTGACGTCATGCACGGTGGCCGCTCGCACGCCGGCGACCTTGTTGGCGGCAATGCAGATGCCGATACCGCTGCCGCAGATCGCGACGCCGAGGATGCCCTCGCCGCCGACCACCGCTCGACCTACGGCGGCGCCGAAGTCGGGATAGTCGACCGACTCGGTGGTGTGGGTGCCGACGTCGACGACCTCGTGGCCGGCCTGCTCGAGGTGGGCTGCGACCGCTTGCTTCAGCCGGAGACCTGCATGATCGGAACCAAGTACGACGCGCATGAGGTAGCCGAGGCTATCTGCTCGCGTCCCCCGGATGGCGAGCGACGACCGCTCGGGGCCGACCGGTGAGGTCGTGAACGATGTGGGCTTCGACGAAACGAGCAAGCGCTTCGACCCGCACGGCCTCGGCCTGTTCGGGCGACAGTTCCAGCACCAGTGCACCTTCGGGTCGGAGCCAAGCCGGCGCTGCGGCGACCAGGTGCAGGAGATCATCGAGCCCGGAGTCCCCTGCGTAGAGCGCAGCGTGGGGTTCCCAGTCGGCGACCGAGGGCTCGAGCGGCACGCCCGCCGGCACGTAGGGAGGGTTGGAGACGATGACCGAGAACTGTCCGAGCAGGTCCGGCCCGAACGGTTCGAACCAGGACCCCTCGACGATGTTGACTCGAGCGGCAGGGCGACCGAGGCCGGCGAGATTTGCCCGCGCCACTTCCAGAGCTTCCGCAGAACGCTCGCTCAGCCAGACCCGGACCGTCGGGTGTTCTGCTGCGAGCGACAGCCCGATCGCCCCGCTCCCCGTGCCCAGATCGGCAGCCAAGGGGTGGGCCACCACCCCCTTCAACCGACGGAGTTCGTCGAGGGCTGCCCCGGCGACGACCTCGGTCTCGGGCCGCGGGATGAGAACCCGACGATCGACCATCAGATCGAGGTTCCGGAACGGCCAGTGGCCGAGCACGTACTGGATCGGCTCGCCTGCGGTACGACGGGTCAGCATTCGGTCGAACCGGCCGACGCCCTTGACGGTCGCAAGCTCCTTCAGGCCACCGTGGAACTCGACGCCCTCGAACCCGGACGCCTCCTCGACGATCCAGCGCGCCTCACGCTGGGCCTGCGAGCCGTCGAAGCCAGTGGCCTCCAGCCGCTGCTGGGCCTCGGCAAGCAGTTCACTCCACGCGATCGTGCCGGTCATTCCACCGACCCTCTCACGACGCTGTCCCCTTCATTGTGCCGCGCCGGCCTCGTCCTGGAGTTGGCGGGCGCGCTCCTCGTGCACGAGCGCGTCGCTGAACTCATCCAGTTCGCCTTCGAGCACCTTGTCGAGTTTGTAGACCGTCAGGCCGATGCGGTGATCGGTCACGCGGTTCTCCTTGTAGTTGTAGGTGCGGATCTTCTCCGAGCGGCCGCCGCCACCGATCTGGTCTCGGCGCGTTGCCGACGCCTCGGCTTGCTGACGTTCCTGTTCGGCCTGCAACAAGCCGAGAGCGCAACACCACCAACGCCCGGGCCCGGTTCTGCAGCTGGCTCTTCTCATCCTGCATCGACACGACGATGCCGGTCGGCAAGTGGGTGAGGCGGACGGCCGAGTCGGTGGTGTTGACGTGCTGGCCGCCTGCGCCCGATGACCGAAAGGTGTCGATCTGGAGGTCGTTCTGATCGATGGCAACATCGACCTCATCGGCCTCGGGCAGCACCGAGACAGTGGCAGACGAGGTGTGAATGCGGCCTTGGGACTCGGTGACCGGCACCCGCTGCACGCGATGCGGCCCCGCCTCGAACTTCATGCGGGTCCAGGCGCCGTCGCCTTGAAGGATGAACGTGACGTCGGAGAAGCCACCGAGATCGGACCGTTGCGAATTGATCACCTCGAACTTCCAGCCTTGCCGCTCTGCGTATCCCTGGTACATCTCGAACAGGTCTCGGGCAAAGAGGTTGGCCTCCTCGCCACCCTCAGCTCCTCGGATCTCGACGATCACGTTCCGGCCGTCATTCGGATCCTTGGGCAGGAGGAGGAGTCGAAGATCTTGCTCGGCCGCCTCGATGCCTTCTTCGGCCAGTGCAAGCTCCGAGCGCAGCTCGTCCCGTTCTGAGGCGTCGGCTTCAGCGAGAAGCATCTGAGCGACCGATCGGTCGTCGTGCATCGATTGAAGGCGCCGACCTACCTCGACGATCTCGCCCAGCTCCCGGTACCGCCGAGTCAGTTGGACGAAGCGCTTGTTGTCCGAGGCCACCGCAGGATCACCCAGACGCGCCTCGAGTTCCCTGAATTCATCTTCGAGACCCTGGACACGTTCGAGCACCTAGGCAGGCTACTCAGCCGAACCGTCGCCCGGTTCTCCCCAGGGAGGCGCCATGGAGCGCAGCTCGGCGTTCGGGATCAGCCCAACGAGCTCCTCGGTGATCGGGTAGCGATCGGCGTGGGGCACCACGACCAGCAGTGAGGCGTCGGGGGCGATTCGATCGCGGTAGTCGGCGGCTTGGGGGGCGAGGTCGAGGTCGACACCGCTCGAGCAGACCACGACCACCACCGTTCCGTCCGAAGTACGGCCCTTCGCTGCGACCGGTCGATTGCCGAGCACGGTTGCGCGGGGCTCGAGGGGAGGCTCGGCCTCGAGCGAGACGAGACCCACGAGCGAAGGCTGATCGAGGAGCACCGAGCGCAGCCAACGCTCTCGGGCGACTCGGTTGAGCGGATGCGGCCGTGCATCGGCGTGCCGATGCACGGCTACCGCAGCGACGGCGCGCCGCAATGCGGTGTCGGGCGCCAGCTCTCGGTGCACGAGCTGATGCAGCTCTCGGTCCGCCTGACCGACGCCGACCGCGATCAGTGGCCGGCCGAGGTCGTCGCGGGTGACTCTCGCAACTTCCAGCCCCGCCAGTTCAGCGACCAGTCGGCCATGATCATCGACCGGCCGAGCGCCCGATTCGTTGATGAGACCAGCGAGGGCCCACACGTCGGCGCCGAGATCGGGAGGAGTCAACCGTTCGGACGGAACGGCGGGAACGGCAGTCGTGCCCTCGATGGCACGGATCTCGACCGACCCGTGAGCGAGCAGCCCGATGCGGCGAGCGAGCACCCCGGCCGCTTCAGGATCGGTGATGATGACCAGCCGGTCGACCGACTGCCGAGTAGCCCATCGCAACGCGGGGCCGAGCAGCCCGATGGACTGTCCCCCGTCGAACAAGAGGTAGGCCACGCGACCGCCGTCGGAACGGCCGAAGCCCCCGGCCTGACCGGGGGCTTCGCAGTATTCGATCTCGCAGTGGTCGTGGCTACGTACCAGCGCCGCCAGTTTGGCCTGGTAGAGAGCGCTGGGAACCGACAGGACTACTCCTCTTCGTCGCCGGCCCCACGGCGGCGACGGCCGAAGCGGCGCTCGAAGCGCTCGACGCGGCCGGCGGTGTCGATGATGCGCATGGTGCCGGTGAAGAACGGATGGCTGGCCGAGGAGATTTCGACCTTGGCGAGAGGGTACGTGTTGCCATCCTCCCACTCGATGGTGTCGTTGGTCTGAATGGTCGACCGGGTGACGAACGAGAACTCGGCGCTGACGTCTTGGAAAACGACCGGTCGGTAGTTTGGATGGATATCGGGCTTCATCACTGCTCCAGCTGACTTCGGTGAACGAGATAGGTTATCGAATTAGGGTGCTTTTGCGATCTCGGTGAGGAACTCTGCGTTCGTGCGGAACGTTCGGAGTCGGTCGAGCAACAGGTTCATGCCCGCGGCCGCTGTGCCTTCGTCCGACGCGAGCCCGGCCAACACCTTGCGCAGCTTCATCACCGCGTGTTGTTCCCGGCCGTCCATCAGGAGCTCGGGCCGCCGGGTCGAACTGGCGAGGGGATCGATGGCAGGGAAGATGAAGCGCTCGGCGAGACCCCGATCCAGTCGGAGTTCCATGTTGCCGGTGCCCTTGAACTCCTCGAAGATCACCTCGTCCATGCGGGAACCTGTCTCGACCAATGCCGTGGCCAGAATGGTGAGCGAGCCGCCCTCTTCGAGATTGCGGGCGGCGCCCAGGAACTTCTTCGGCGGATACAGCGCACCGGCGTCGACACCGCCGGACATGATCCGCCCGGTTCCGTTGGCGGCCATGTTGTAGGCCCGCGCCAGTCGAGTGATGCCGTCGAGGATGATGACCACGTCCCGGCCGGTCTCGACCAAACGCTTCGCGCGCTCGATCGTGAGTTCGGCTATGGCGCAGTGTTCCTCGGTGGGCCGGTCGAAGGTCGAAGCGATGACTTCGCCTCGCTCGAGATGCCGACGCATGTCGGTGACCTCTTCGGGCCGCTCATCGATGAGGAGCACGATCAGCTCGACCTCGGGATGATTGGTCTCGATCGAGGTCGCAATCTCTTTCATGATCGACGTCTTGCCCGCCTTGGGCGGCGAGACGATCAGCCCACGCTGACCTTTGCCGATGGGGGCGAGGAGGTCGAGCACGCGGGCCGTCAGATCGAGTGGTTGCCGGGTCCGTTCCATGCGCAGACGCTCGTCGGGGAAGAGCGGGGTGAGGTCTTCGAAGTTCGGCCGGTTCGGGCTGTCCTCGGGCGGCAGCCCATTGACCGAAGCGATCGACTGCAGCGCAGGGTTCTTCTCGTTCCGATTGGCAGCGCGAGCCTCGCCGGTGACGAGGTCACCCTTGCGGAGACCGAACTGGCGAACCATCTTCACCGGCACGTAGACATCGTCCCTCGACGGCAGGTACCCGTCGACCCGCAGGAAACCGTAGCCCTCGTCGCGCAGATCGAGGTAGCCGCTGGTGGCGACGGACTCGGGGTTGGCCGGCTCGATGATGTCTTCGCGGTCACGTCCGCGCCCGCGGCGACGTCGACGACGATTGGCCGCCTCGCTGTCCTCGCCCTCGGCCCGGTCCCGGAGGTCTTCGGGGTCAGCCCGGTTCCCCGGATCGGCTGGCTGATCCTGCCGGTTCTGGTCCGGCCGCTCCTGGCGGCTCTGGTCGGCCGCTCCTGGCGGCTCTGATCGGGTCGGTCCTGGCGGTTCTGGTCTGGCCGCTCCTGCCGGTTCTGGTCGGACCGGTTCTGCTGGCCGCGGTGCTGATCCTGCCGGTTCTGGTCCTGCCGGTTCTGGTCCTGCCGGTTCTGGTCCTGCCGGTTCTGGTCCTGCCGGTTCGGCTCCGTCCGGTTCTGATCCTGACGGTTCTGGGGTTGGGCATCCGATCCGGCCACCTCGAGCTCCCATTCCGCAGGAGGCTCGTCGTTGCGGCCCCGTCCCCGCCGGCGGCGGCTTCGGGACTGCTGGTCTCCACCGGGAGCCGATGACGGCTGGGCGAAGCGAACACCCTGATCATCGACCGCGGGAGCCGGCGCACCGCTCGGCTCGGGGCGAACGGATCCTGCGTCGATCCCATCAACGTCGCGCTCGTTGTCGGCGACGCTGTCCTCGTGCACGTCAGCGGGGAGATCCGCGTCCTCGGACGAGTTCTCCACCGGCTCGGTTCCGCCGTCAGCCCCAGCCGCGGCTGGAGGGAACAGCTGATCCATGGGCTCCTCAGCTCGGTCGAGCTGACCACCGACGGTCACCCCCGAGAGCTCGAGGATGGCATCGATGAGATCGGACTTCTTCATCCGGGCGTTCGGCTTACCGCCGAGGGCCGAGACGATGGTCGCCAGCTCCGTCTTGTCCTTCTTGTCCAACTCGACGCGCTCGGCGATCGCCTGGTCGCTCACGTAACCACTCCTGGTGATTGATACCGCGCCGGGCGAAACGCCACGGGACGGACGGCGGCTGGGTCATGAACAAGCATGAGAAAGTGCCGCCGACAGGACGCCGGCCGGGCCCATGCTCCAACCCTCGAAGCCAACCAGCGACCAGACTAGCCCTCACCCCGAAAAACCCCACCCACCCAACCAGCGCCCAACGATCGAACCGTCCAACGATCGAACTGCAGTACAGGCGCCGGCGTTTTCCGGGTCCGTGTACTGCAGAACGGATGGGGGTGGGGTTCGGGCGCTGTGGGGTTCGGGCGGGGTGGGGTTCGGCGGATCAGCGGGATCGGAGGATGGCCCGGATGCCGTCGAGTGAGTTCTCGGCTTCGACGAGACGTTCGGGACGGTCGAACAGCTCAGCCAGGAAGGCCGGCAACGGAGGGCGCACGCCGGTGGCTTGTTCGACCGCATCGGGGAACTTGGCTGGGTGCGCGGTCGCGAGGGTGATCATCGGGATGTCGGCCGACCGGCGCAGGTCGCGGGCGATCTTCGTCCCGACCGCGGTGTGGGGGTCGACGAGCAGTCCGAGGCGGTCGTGGATGTGGGCCATCTCGGCCAGAGTGCCGGCGTCGTCGAGGCGTCCGCCTTCGAACTCGGCCCGGATCGCGGCAACCCAGTCGGCCGGAACGTCGGCGTGGGAGGTCGAACGGAAGGCCTCGAGCAGTGCGGCGACGGCGAGGCCGTCGCGGCCGCTCGACTCCCACAACAGGCGCTCGAAGTTGGACGACACCTGGATATCCATGCTGGGGCTGAGCGACGGCTCGACCGAACGGCTCGTGAGCGCACCGGTATCGAAGAAGCGGGTCAGAACGTCATTGCGGTTGCTGGCAACGATGAGCTGATCCACGCTCAATCCCATGCGTTTGGCGTACCAGCCGGCCAACACGTTGCCGAAGTTGCCGGTTGGGACGCAGAACGACACCGGGCCGCCATCGGGACGGACCGTCCGTGCCGCAGTGACGTAGTAGACGATCTGGGCCATCACCCGGGCCCAGTTGATGGAGTTGACCGCGGCGAGACCGTACTGTTTGCGCAGCTCGGCGTCGCCGAACGCCAACTTGACGAGGTGCTGGCAATCATCGAAGGTCCCCTCGATGGCGACGTTGACCACGTTCGCGGCATCGACCGTCGTCATCTGTTTGCGCTGGACGTCGGACACCCGCCCGCGTGGATGCAGGATGACGACGTCGACGTTGCGTCGCCCCTGGAGCGCTTCGATGGCGGCCGAGCCGGTGTCGCCAGAGGTGGCTCCGAGCACGGTCACCCGTTCCCCTCGACGCTCGAGCTCGTGGTCGAGCAGGCGGCCCACCAGTTGGAGGGCGACGTCCTTGAACGCGAGCGTCGGCCCTTGGGTGAGATCGAGGAGGTAGTGGTTGTCACCCAGCTCGACGACCGGACAGACGTCGGGGTGCCGGAACGACCGGTAACTGTCGGCCACGATGGCGCCGAACGTCTCGGGGTCGATGGAGCCGGCGACGAAGGGCCACATGACGGCGTTGGCCGCATCGGCGTAGCCGACCGGGATGTGCTCGGGGAGCGCGGGAACGGTCTGCGGACAGTAGAGGCCACCATCGGTCGCGAGCCCGGCAAGCAGGGCGTCGGCGAAGGTCAGATCTGGTGCCTCGCCTCTGGTCGAGCAGTAGATCATGGGTTCAGTCACGGATGATCTCGCTTGGCCTATTCGCCGATGACACGCATCAGGCTACGGACGCCGGTCACGACCGAAAGCGACCGGAACTCGGCAACCGTCGCCTGCAGATCGCGTTCGGTGGCCAAGTGAGTGATGAAGACCAGGCGGGCCTCGGCGCCGAGCCCTTCCTGTTCCATCGACCGGATCGACACACCGTGACGGCCGAAGACGCCGGCGACTTCGGCCAGCACCCCGGGCGAATCGGCGACCTCGAGGTTGAGGTAGTAGGCCGTCTCGAGCTGGTCGATGGGCCGGATCTTCGCCGGCTGACCGCCACCAGGAACTCGTCGATGCGAGTTCTGCCCGAGGTTCAACGCCGCGTCGATGAGGTCGCCGAGGACAGCGCTGGCCGTGGGCCGGCCACCCGCGCCTCGGCCATAGAACATGAGCTGGCCCGCCGCGGTGCCTTCGAGAAACACGGCGTTGAAGCTGTCTCGGACCGCGGCCAACGGATGATCCTTGGGCACCATCGACGGGTGGACCCGAACCCCGATTTCGCGGTCGGGCCCGGAGCCGAACACCTCGGCGATGGCGAGCAGCTTGATCTCGTAGCCGAGACGATGGGCGAAGGCGATGTCGGCTTGGGAGACTTCGGAGATCCCCTCGTGGTAGACGTCGCCAGCCACCACTCGGGCCCCGAAGGCCAGCGACGCCATGATGGCCGCTTTCGCCCCGGCATCGAATCCTTCGACATCGGCCGTCGGGTCCCGCTCGGCGTATCCGAGGCGCTGCGCGTCGCCGAGGGCATCGGCGTACTCGGCGCCCTCCTCGGCCATCTTGGTGAGGATGTAGTTGGTCGTCCCGTTGACGATGCCCATGATCCGACGGAGATCTTCGCCCAGCAACGATTCACGCAGCGGGCGGATGATCGGTATGGCGCCTGCGGCGGCCGCCTCGAACAGCAGGTCGATGCCCGCCGCTGCCGCGGCGCCGTAGAGCTCGGAGCCACAGTTGGCCAACAGCTCCTTGTTTGCCGTGACAACCGGCTTGCCGTTCTTCATGGCTTCGAGGATCAGCTCTCGTGCGGGTTCGATGCCGCCGATGACCTCGACGACGACGTCGATGTCGGGGTTGCTGACCACTGAGCGAGCGTCGGTCGTCAGGAGCGCCTCGTCGATCCCGGCACGACTCTTCGATGCGCTACGAACCGCAACCGCCCCGATGACCAGGCGCAGACCCGTCGTTTCCTCGATGGCGTCAGCCCGTTCGGCGATGAGTTCCACCAGCGCTCCGCCGACACTTCCGCAGCCGAGGAGACCGATGGTGACGGGCTTGGAGGTCATGGCTGCAACCCTAGGTCTGTGAGCAGTAAGTCGTCATGGGTTTCACGGCGGACGACGAGGCGGGCATCGCCACCGGAGCAGAACACCACCGGTGGCCGCAGGACCTTGTTGTAGTTGGAGCCCATCGAGTGCCCGTAGGCACCGGTCACCGGGGTGGCGAGGATGTCGCCGACGGCCACATCTTCGGGAAGGCGGCCCTCTCGGACGAGGATGTCGCCCGACTCGCAGTGCTTGCCCACGATCCGGGCAACGAACGGCCGGGGCGCCGCAACCGACCGCGGGAGGAACGCTTCGTACCCCGAGCCGTAGAGCACGGGTCGGGGGTTGTCCGACATCCCCCCGTCGACCGAGACGTAGGTACGGATGTCGGGAAGCGCTTTGATGGTGCCCACCGTGTAGAGGGTGACGGCGGCGGCCGCGACAATCGAGCGTCCTGGCTCGATGCCGAGCGACGCGGTGATTCCGGCGTCGGCCGCAGCCTCCTTGAGAATGCGGGCCCATTGCGAGATCGTCGGCGCTTCCTCCCCCTCGACATAGGCCACGCCGAGGCCACCACCGATGACCAGTTCGGGCAGATCGAACGGGCCGGCGAACTGGCCCAGAACCGCCAGCGCCTCGGCGAATGACTGGGCCCGGAAGACCTGCGAGCCGATGTGTGCGTGCACGCCGACCAGGTTGACCGACGCGGACGTCGAGGCGCGCTCCACCGCGCGGGCCGCGGCGCCGGTTGAGACCGTGAATCCAAACTTGGAATCGTCCTGGCCCGTGGAAATGAACTCGTGGGTGTGGGCCTCGACCCCGGGAGTGACCCGAAGCAGGATCGACGGGGTGGGCGCACCGTTGGCGACCAGGAACTCGATGCGGTCGAGCTCGGCGTCGGAATCGACCACGATGCGGCCGACTCCGGCGCTGAGCCCGGCCGCCAGTTCTTCCATCGACTTGTTGTTGCCGTGGAACACGATGCTCTCGGCGGGGACACCAGCGGCCAAGGTCACGTGGAGTTCGCCCCCGGTAGCGACATCGATACTCATGCCCTCTTCATGGGCAAGACGGGCCATCGACGTGCAAAGGAACGCCTTCGAGGCGTAGGTGGCGTGGCGTCCGAAGGCCGCCACGGCCTCCCGGCAACGAGTGCGTAGATGCTCCTCGTCGTAGACGAAGACCGGCGTGCCGAATTCGGCGGCCAGATCGAGCGTGTCGCAGCCACCGATCATCAGTTGCCCGTCGGGTCCGATGGCCGAGTTGTCAGGGAGGACGTGCCACGGGAGTCGCGACGTTGCGTCGATCACATCTCCTCCGGTGCGTTCACTCCCAGGAGGTCGAGACCGATCGCCAGGCCAATGCGCGACGCTTCGACCAGCCACAGCCTCGCCTGCGCAGTTGCCGGCTCGACATCGTCGCGGAGGATGGGACAATCCCGATAGAACCCGTGGAACGCGGCCGCCAACTCTCGCACCCAGTTCGCCATCTTGTGGGGTGCCCGGTCGTTGCACGCCAGCTCGGTGACCTCGGGCAACGTGGACAGTACGCGCAAGAGTTCGAGTTCCCGTTCGTGACCGAGCGTGCCGAGATCGGTCTGATCGAGCGAACCCCGAATGATGCCCCGCTTCGCGGCTTCGCGCCCGATGGAGTGGATGCGGGCGTGCGCGTACTGCACGTAGAAGACGGGGTTCTCGGACGCCTGGGCGCGGAGGACGTCGATGTCGATCGTCTGTGAGGTGTCGATCGATTGCAGGAGGTAGGCGAACCGGGCGACGTCAGGACCGACGTCGTCGATGAGTTCACCGATCTCGATCATGGTGCCGGCGCGCTTGGAGAGCTTCAGTTCCTCGCCGTCGCGGAGCAACTTGACGTTCTGGCCGATGATGACCTCGTAGCTGTCTGCGGGGTGGCCGAGACCGACGAGTGCGGCCCGCATCCGAGGCGTATACCCGTGGTGGTCGGCGCCGAGAATGTCGATGATGCGCTCACCGCGCTCGTACTTGCTCTCGTGGTAGCCGATGTCGGGCAGCATGTAGGTGGGTTCCCCGTCGCTCTTGATGAGCACTCGGTCCTTGTCGTCACCGAAGGTGGACGTCCGCAGCCACGTGGCACCTCCCTCCTGGAAGATGTGCCCCGCGGCTCGCAGCCGCTCCAGCGCGCTGTCCATGTACCCGGCATCGACCGAGGCCCGTTCACTCGACCAGGTGTCGAAATGGACGTGCATGGCTTCGAGCGCTTGGCGTTGATCGTCGAGCGCTCGTTGCAGACCCCACTCGGCGGGATCGACACCGTCAGGCATCTCGGCAGCCCATTCGGTGATGTACTCGCCGAGATAGCCGTCGGCCGGCGGCTCCTCACCCGCCTTTCGGGCTGCGAGCGACTGTCCGAACAGGGTGATCTGAACGCCCCGGTCGTTCACGTAGGTCTCGGCGTGGGGCGAGTAGCCACAACGAGCGAAGAGTCGGCAGAGCGAGTCGCCGTAGGCGGCCCACCGACCGTGCCCAGCGTGTAACGGCCCGGTGGGGTTGGCCGAGACGAACTCGACGTTGACCCGCTGCCCACCCCCCATCGTGCTGCGCCCGAAGCCGGCGACGCCCTCGTCGATGACCGTGGCCAGCACGTCGTACAGCCAGGTATTGGCCAGACGGAAGTTGACGAAGCCGGGACCGGCAATCTCGAGCGACTCGACGTGCCGCGGCCGGTGCGCGGACAGGTGATCGATCAGTGCCTGGCCCAGCTCACGAGGATTGCGGCCGGCGATCTTCGAGCAGACCAGTGCCCCGTTCGTCGACCAATCGCCGTGCTCGCGGTTGGCGGGGCGCTCGACCACGACCGAGTCCGGGACGGGATCGATCCCGAGAGAAGCAAGCGCCGCCCGCACCGCGGTCAGAAGTTCGTCACGTATCACGGCTGCGAGGGTACCCGGCGTAACCGGCCCCATTCGTTGATTGGCGCCAGACTGGCGACCATCTCCGCTACCATCGCCGGACTGCCCTCGTAGCTCAGGGGATAGAGCATCGGCTTCCGGAGCCGTGAGCGGAGGTTCGAATCCTCCCGAGGGCGCTGACCGACTTCGGCCCTGACCAGCGGCAACCCGCAGGTCGGGGCCGATGCGGTTCGCCTGCAGTCGCCTCGGGTCGCCGATCTTCCACCATCCGGCAGCGAACAGGTGCGCCCGAGCGTCGGTCGAGGCACCTACCCGAAGCCTTGCGGCATCCTTTGCTAACGTCCCGGCGAGCCACAACGCCATGGGGAAGGACCGCAGTGTTCGACGGGTACCGGGTTCTGGATGTCCACTCACATGTGTCTGCACCGATGGGGGGCATGGGGCAGATCTCGATGTTCATGCAGTCGATGAACAGCGCGTTGCCGAGCCCCATCGATACCCCGTCCGCAGCTCAGTTCGGTCTGGACGACGAAGCGTTCGACCGCTCAGTCGCGGCACACATGGCGTACATCGACGAGCGCAGCATCGATGCCCAGATCCTGGGGCCCCGCCCGTTCCTGATGCAGGGTTTCATGGAGGACCACCTGCTCCCCGCATGGACCCGGGTCGTCAACGACGCCATCGCCAAGCAGTGCCGCATGCGACCCGATCGCTTCCTCGGCGCCGCGCAGCTGGCGCAGAACCCGCAGGCACCCGACGCGTCCCACATGCTGGCCGAGCTCGATCGCTGCGTGGCCGACTACGGCTTCGTCGCGACCTACGTGAGCCCCGACCCCGAAGGGCGCCGCAACTCGCCCGGACTCAACGACCGGTGGTGGGATCCGCTGTACGAACGCTGCGAGCGCGGCGGATTGCCCATCATCGTGCACGGCACCAACTGCCTCGATCCCCGCATTCGCCACGTCCCCCACAACTACCAACTCGGCTTTGTCGTCGAGCAGTTCCTGGCCACGCAGATCCTCTCCCACGGCGACGTGTTCGATCGCTTCCCAGGCCTGAAGGTCATCATCTGTCATTGCGGTGGAGCGCTCGACCGTTTCATTCCCACCGACCCGCACTTGGCCCAGAAGGACCTCTCCAACAATCTGTTCTTCGACACGTGCGCCCACGATGTCGACTTCCTTCGCTGCGCCTTCATGCAACGAGGGGTGAACAGAATGCTCTTCGGCACCGAGGCGCCCGGGTCCGGCCGAGCCCCCCGACCCGAACCGCCGGGTATCAGCGGCGACGACTTGGTCCCCGTCATCGCCAGCCTCGACTTCCTGACCGACGCCGATCGGCGAGCAGTTTTTCACGACAACGCCGCAGCCATCTTCCCCCAACTCGCTCGACTCTGAACTCCTGCTCATGACCGATGATCTGCTGGTCGAACTCGCCAACCTCGACGCCTGCGCAGTGTCCGATGCGCTCGATGCGTTGGGTCTACCGGGCGTCGTCGACGGATTCCGATGTCTCACCGGCGTGGCCCGCATCAGCGGCAGGGTGATCACCGTCGAGCTGTCCCGAGCAGAGGATGCGGTGAGCGGACCATCGACGCCAGACCCCGGCCCAACCCGTCATCTCGGCACCGCAGCGGCTGACGCGGCCACGCCAGGAACGGTCATCGTCGTCGCCCACCAAGGCCGAACCGACAGCGCGGGCTGGGGAGGAAACCTCTCGAGGGCGGCCAAACGAAACGGAGCAGTGGCCGTGATCTGCGACGGAGCCGTGCGTGATGTCGACGAGGCCCGCGAGGTTGGGTTGCCGTTGTTCGCAACCATCGCAACGCCCCGCACGGCCCGCGGTCGCACGGTGGAGCGCTCGTGGGGACAGTCCGTCGAGATCGCCGGTGTCCGGGTCGAATCGGGGGACCTGGTCGTTGCCGACAGCACCGGAGTGGTGTTCGTCTCGCGCCACCACATCGCCCAGGTGGTAGCGAAAGCGACGAGTATCGTGGCGAGAGAAGCATCGATGGCTGCGGCAATCGATGCCGGAGCGCCCGTGTCCGACGTCATGGGCGGCGACTACGAACACCTGTTGAAATGACGGAAGGACCGCTTCATGCCCGCACGTTCCGGTGACGACTACCTCAAGGGTTTGCAGGCCACCAGCCGCGAGCTGTGGTTGGGGTCCGAGTTGGTCGACTCTGTCGTCGACCACCCCATGCTCGCAGGTGGCGCGCAGGCCATCGCCGCGTACTACGACCTGCACCTCGCCCAGCCGGATGACCTCCTCATGCCCGACCCCGAGACGGGCGAGCCCATCAGCGTTACCCATCTTCTCCCGACCAGCGCTCACGATCTCGCCCGGCGTGAAGTCGCGTTCCGCAGCATCGCCGAGCTCAGCATGGGCGTCATGGGGCGCACACCCGACTACATGAATGCGACCTTCGCCGGATTCGCCCAAGACCAGACTCGATGGGAGGGAGCGACCAAGAACAATGAGGAGGGGTACGAAAACCTCGTCGCCTTCCAGAAACGTCTGCGCCGAGACGACCTGTCGCTGACCCACACCATCGTGAACCCGTCGATCAACAAGGCGACCGACGGACAATTCAACACGAACCCTGTCGTCCCGCTCCACAAGGTCGACGAGACGGCCGACTCGATCATCGTCTGCGGCGGTCGCACGCTCGCAACGCTTGCGCCGTTCGCCGACGAGAGCGCCATCTACCCTGGCAAGCCGCTGCCTCCCGACGCTCCGTCGGCATATGCGCTGTCGTTCACCGTGCCCCTGGACGCTCCCGGTCTGTTGTTCCTCTGCCGCGACACCGGCACCCGTGACATCCCTCCGTTCGACGCGCCGTTCTCGAGTCGGTTCGACGAACAAGACGCGTACTGCATCTTCGACCACGTCGAGATACCAAAGAAGGACGTATGGATCGACGGCCAACTGGACGTCTACAACACCGTCATGTTCGCCAGCCCCTGGTGGCCGAACATCATGCAGCAGACGACGGTCCGGGCCCTGACCAAACTCGAGTTCGCCTACGCGCTGGCGACTCGGATGGCAGAGGCTGTCAACGACAACTCGGACGGAACCGCAGAACAGCTGGGCGAGATCCAGAACTACATCGAGATCACCCGCGCCGCCTTGGTCGCAGGCCTCGCCGACCTGACCACCTGGGAGAACGGCAACGTCACCCTCAACGCTCGCTACATGCACCCGCTCCGTGCGTTGCTGCCCTTGTGGATGGTGCGGGTCAACGACATCTTCAAGGAGATCGGCGGGGGCAAGATGCTGGCAGCCCCGAGCCGTGGCCAGTTGGACGACCCGCGTGTCGCCACTCTGCTCGAGACCTATCTGCCGGGAGCCAACGGCGTCACAGCCGAGGAGCGCTCGGCGGTCTTCAAGCTTGCCTGGGACTTCGTCGGTACAACGTTCGGCGGTCGCAATGAGCTGTACGAGCGCAACTACCTCGGGTCGACCAGCATCAACCGTCAGCTGGCTCATCGGCTCTATTCAGGCCCGAACCGCGAGCGCGGGAACGAATTGGTCGACAAGTTCCTCGCTGCGGCACGCGAGCGCAGCTGAGCTCGCAGGGAACGCGAAGGACCCGGGCCGAGGCCCGGGTCCTTTGACGAGCAGACGCTGGATCCCGAAGGATCAGGATTCGTTGTAGCTACCCATCTGCGAGCCACGACGGATGGCCTTGGCTTCGATCTTCTCGACGGCGACGATGACTGGCTTGCTGTACATGGTGATGTTCCCTTCAACGTTGTCAGTCCCCGTATCCCTCACGGATCCCGACCCCTCAGCCCGCTCTTGCGGGAGTGATCATCAAGGTACGTAGACCACCCCGATCCGTCATGAGCAAGGACGCCCCTGGCCGGGAGGGAGAAATGACTACTGGGTCCCTGACGGCTGAACGCGAAAGACCCGGGCCGAGGCCCGGGTCCTTTCGACTAGCAGACGCTGGATCCCGAAGGATCAGTCCTCGTTGTAGCTGCCCATCTGCGAGCCACGGCGGATGGCCTTGGCTTCGATCTTCTCGACGGCGACGATGACTGGCTTGCTGTACATGGTGATGTTCCCTTCAACGTTGTCAGTCCCCGTATCCCTCACGGATCCCGACCCCTCAGCCCGCTCTTGCGGGAGTGATCATCAAGGTACGTAGACCACCCCAGTCCGTCATGAGCAAGGACGCCCCTGGGCGGGTGGGAGAAATGACCACCGGCTCTTGAATCAATCAGCTCAGGTTCTGCTCGACTGCGCCCGATATCACGTAAGGCCATGGGGAACGCAACAGCGAGGGAACAGCGTTGACGAAACGAGGGTCAGTATCGCCGTACGTCCCAGCGCTCTCGTTGACGCCCCGCCTGGTCGGGCTGGTGCTCGCGTCGTCGTTGGTGCAGGCAATGACGGTCGTTCCCGTGCCGTTGCTCATCCGCCAGATCTTCGACGAGGCGATTCCGGCCGGCGACCGGTCGCAGCTGGCACTTCTCGGATTCGTGTTGATCGGCATCATGGTGGCGAGCGCCGGGCTCGCCGTCATTCTCCGCCACCATCTTCTCCAAGTCGTCCAATCTCACCTCGTCCTCGTACGCGACGCGGTCATCGGCTCAGCGATCGATGCATCGATGAGCGACCTCGTCTCCTGCGACGAGGAACACGTTCGGGACGCCTTGTCGCAAGACACGCTCCGCTACAGCACGATGACCTCGTCCGTCGCGTCGGAGCTCGTCCCCTCCGCCATCACCGGTGTCGCCGTTGCCGCCGTGCTGCTCGTCATGGACCCGCTGCTCTTCGCGACCGTGACCCTGTTGCTCCTGCCCGTCGTCCTCGTCCACCGAACGTTGGGCACCAAACTCTCCGATCGGACCAGCGACTATCACCGGAGCTACCGCTCGTACACCGGTTCGATCACGCGACTCCTGAAGCGAGCCGCGGTCACCCGCGTCCACGGCGCCCAGCGGTTGGAACGCGGCCACCAGGGGCAGCAGGTCGCCGACCTCGAAACCACCGCCGTCCGGCTCGATCTCATTCGAAGCGTCTACCAGTGGTCGCTCCAGAGCCTGATCGTCTTCTCGGCTCTGGCCGTGCTCATCGTCGGCGGCATCGGGGTCATCGACGGCTCCCGCACCCTCGGCGAGCTGTTCGCCTTCTACGCAGCGGTCAGCCTCGTTCGCCCAGCACTCGATACGGCGGTACGCACCATGCCGGTCATCACCGCCGGCCGTCAAGCGCGTGCACGCCTCGAACAGCTGGCCGAGACGCTGCAGCCCGAAGATCAGCCCGGCCACCTCCACGTCTCCAGGTTCGAGCGGCTCGACCTGGACCAGGTGGGCCTGTCGTACGGCGACACACCCATCCTTCGCGGCCTCAGCTTCACCATCGAGGCCGGCACAACGACGGTTGTCCGCGGACCGAATGGTGCCGGGAAGACCACCCTGATCCGGCTGATCTGCGGCCTGCAGAAGCCGTCGGCCGGGCAGATCCGGCTCAACGGACAACCACTCGACCTCATCGACCTTTCCGCTTACCGACGACACGTCGGGGTGGTGTTCCAGGAGGCGATCGTGGCGGGTGAGACGGTTCGCGAGGCGCTCGCATACGGCGACCACGAGATCAGCGATGACGCCATCAACGATGCACTGGCCATCACCGGGTTCGACCGCATCCTCGCCCGGCTCCCCCATGGCCTCGACACCCGACTGGGCAACGGAGCGGTTCAGCTGTCGGGCGGCGAACGACAGCGTCTGGCGATCGCCCAGGCCCTGGTGAGGCGTCCTGGTCTGCTCCTGCTCGACGAACCCACCAACCATCTGGACGCCGAAGCGGTCGCAGCCGTTGTCTCCGGTCTGCCGACTGACGGGCCGGCGGTGGTCGTCGTGACCCACGAGGACTCGCGCCGATTCCACCCCGATCAGATCATCGAACTCACACTTCGGCCGGGCGAGGCCGACATCAGCCAACCACCAGCGAGCAATGGAGACCACCCAATGACCAGCATGACCTCAACCCGCTTCGCCCGCATCGACGGCACCTTCGAGATGGAGGTCGACGGCCATACCGTCGTGGTCGACCGGAGCTCCGAGCAGATGATCACGCTCAACGGCGTCGCCGGTCTGATCTGGAATCAGTTGGCCGAGCCCGTCACGCTCGACGAGATCGTCGACGACTGCCATGAACGCTTCCCCGAGGTCGACATCGCCCAGATCGCCGCGGACGCACAGGAGTTCCTCGAAGCGGCCTCGGCAGCGGGGCTCGTCGTCGCCGATGCCTGAGGCCCGACAGCTGTCTGCGACGTCCCGAGTCGCGGTGCTCACCCGGCTTGCCGAGTACGGCCACGCGATCGAGGTGTCCGGCGAATCGATGCTGCCGACGCTGCGGGCCGGTGATCGAATCACGGTCGTTCCCGACCTCGCGCCGCGGGTGGGAGACGTCGTCGTGTTCGTCGACGCCCCCGGCCGGACCGTGGTGCATCGACTGGTTGCCTCCGTTGGCGGAATGGTGGTCTGCCTGGGCGACAACCGAAAGCACTACGACACGCCCGTACCTCGAAGCCAAGTAATCGGCGTTGCCCGCGCCAGTTCAGCCGGCCATCGGGACGCGACGCTCCGGCCTACCGGGACAGGGTGGATCCTGCTTGCCGGTCGCTGCCTGTCCGCTGGAGCCCGAGCAGTCGCCGGACGAGTCGATGCCCATTGCGATCGCTGGAGGCACCATGTCGCCTGACCCTGTGTCGCCTGACCCTGTGTCGCCTAACCCTGTGTCGCCCGTTGACCGTGGGCCGTGGCGGCTCCATCTCGACGACTTCATTCTTCGGGTGGACCTCGCCGACGCCCCGGAACTGGATCGGCGTTGGCGGAACTTCGTGGTCGCCGATGTCCAGACCGCGGACTCCGGCGCACCCTTCGATGCCGAGATCGCAACCTCGACAGACACGGCACCCCCGCCGCCGAACGACACCTTCGAGGTCGATGGCCGGCTGGCCAGCTGGTCCCTCGAGCACATCTGGGCCGACACTCCGGCGGGGATCCTGGTGGGCCGGCCGGGTCTGTATCAGCTACATCGGGCACCCGGGTCGAGCAACACCCCGTACGAACCGGCGATGGCCGTTCTCGGTCACGTCGCAGCGCGGCAAGGTTGGAACTCATTACACAGCGGGCTCATCCCCACGCCGCAGGGCGCGATCCTGTTGATCGGCGAGTCAGGCAAGGGCAAGTCGACGACGGCCGCCGCCGCACTGCATCTCGGCTGGCCGGTCGAGAGCGATGACGTCACGTTCCTGCGCTCCGACGGCCCCGACATCATGGCCATGGGGTTGCCGCGCGTGTTGTCGGTTCCCGATGCTGCCCTCTCAGACGGTTTCCGGGTCGGGCCCGTTCCGAGGCTCGACCACCGCGCTCGGCGCTCGGTCCGTGACTTCCCTCGCCGGGGAGGATGGCACCGGGTCGTGGGCGTGATCGAGGTGGATCACGGCTTCGAGACCGGGACAACCATCAGCTCCCTGTCATCGCTCGAACTCATCCAAGCCCTCGTTCGCAATCAGGCGATCGCCGGGGCCATCCCTGGACACGACGCTGGGCTCAAGCGCCTGCTGGCGGGTCTCGGCAACGTTCCGACCGCCCGTCTGGAGTTGGGCACCGACGGCGCGTCACGCCTCGACTCGACGGCCGCCTCGTTGCGCTCGCTCGCCAATCGGCTCGACGCCGACGACCTGGTTGCAACGTCATGACAACGGTCGCCGACCAGGCTCCTTGGCGACGAACGACCGGCGCGTTGGCCTGGCGAACCACACCCTTCGGGGTCGTTGCGGCATCGCCGGCCGTCGCGCCAGAGGTGTTCGAGTTGACCGGCGCCGATGCCATCGCCGTGCGCGAGACCCGAGTCGCCGCAGCAGCATCAGGCGAAACCCATGGGGGCAACGCGGTTCGGGAGCCCACGGTCGCGCACCGAGCACCGCCGTCCGCCACCGAGCGATCGCTTCAGTCCGTCATTGCGTGGGCAGTGCCGCCCTTGGCTGCCTCCGCCTACCTCGACACGCAGCCGCTCGACCCTCACCACTGGAACCGCCTCCTCTCCGCTGTCGTCGACCAGCGCATCGCCGGGCTCCTGTGGGCCGCCATCGAGGCGGGTATGCCGGTCACGCCATCGCAACGCATCGGCGCGGCGACGATGGCCCATGACGCCATGCGCGTTGCGGTGTCACTCGAAGCCACTGCGCACTGGACGCTCGACGTCCTGCAAGCGGCCTCGCTCGATGCCCGCTTGATCAAGGGTCTGGCATCGGCCCGAGCGGTTCACCGATCACCAGAACTCCGTGACAGCGGCGACGTCGATCTGCTCGTGCTGCCCCGAGACTTCGATCGGGCGCAGGCGACGCTGACCGTGGCCGGACTCACCACCGAGCTGCGGTGGGGCGCCGGGGCCACAGGCTTCGCCAAGGAGCAGCTGTTCACCACCCCCCTCGGTATCGAGATCGATCTGCATCAGAGCCTGAACTACGGCGGTCGGTGGCGTCGCCTGACCCCCCTCCTGTTGGAGAACGGCGTTCGGGTGCCGGCAACAGTTGACGCACCGGGCTTCACCACCTTGAACATCGAGGGGTTGTTCGTCAGCGCAGCGATCAGTGCCAGTCGGTCCGACGGGAGGATCGGAGGGCTACTGGACCTCGCCGCAATCAGCCACGACCCAAGGCTCGATCCCGACCGGCTTCGAGACCTACTCGACTCAGTTGGCCTCGGGCCGGCGCTGGCGCCGGTGCTCGCCAAGGCTTCGCGCTACTTCGACATTGCCGATGCAGCTGCCGACGCTGTCCGTCTCGGTCGCGCAACGGTCGTGCACCGCGCGTGCGCTCGAATAGAGACCAGCGAGAGCGGCGCCCGCTACCTGTACTCGTGCTTCTCCGGCTCGCCGAGGCAGTGGGCGCCCGGTCTGCGGGCGTTGGCCTTCCCTGACGCGATCCATTTCGAGAACGACCCCCGCCCAGGCGGTCGAGCCAAACGAGCAGCCAAACAAACCCTGCGTCTTCTGGCTCCTTCGGCCTGGAGGATCAGGAGCTGAGCACTCCTGGCCGCTGGCAACGTACTCAGGCGACAGGGTCGAGCAGGCCCAGTCGCCAGCGGACGAGCCAGACCGCCACCATGGCGAGACCGACGGCGATGGCGGTAGGAGCGAACCAACGGTCGAGGCGCTGACGATGAACCGACGATCGTCGTAGGACGAAGGCCGCTGCAAGCAAGGCCACCAACGGCAATGCCAGCGGATGGAGACGAATCGAGCCTGCCAGATCGCCGCGGGCGGCGTGGGCAACCGCTCGGGTGAGGCCACACCCCGGGCAGGCCATGCCGGTGCACACGCGGAACGGGCAGAGCACCGGGCCATCGTCACCGGTGAGGGCAGCGACGCCGGCCAGACCACCGAGGAGGACGAAACCCGTCGCCCACCGCCTGCGCTCGGCCGCAGAGACGGTGGCGATCACTGCTGTCCCAAGCTGGCCGTGCCCACGATTCCCAGCGCGATGAGCAGGATGAAACCCAGGATCACCAGGCACCCCAGAATTCCGCACACGAGCCCAGCGATGGCCAGACCCTTCTGCGCCGGGTCTCGTCGGCCGGCGTTGATGGCAGAGAGCTCGGTCTGGGCCATGTACCAAGCGACCGGCGAGGCCAAGGCACAGCACAACAGCCCCGCGACGCCGAGGCCGAGGGCCAGACCGGCCTGACTGGACTCGGTGTACCGCGGAGCCCCGAAGGGTTGACCCGCGTACCCCTGTTGACCCATGCCGGCAGAAGCCGCCGCTTGCGGTCCACCCATCCAGCCGGTTCCGTCCCAGTAGCGCTGCGTGCCGGGCGGATCGCCCTCGGCGTAGTACCAACCCGGGGGAACGGACGGCGGGAACGAATCGGTCATTTCTCCTCCAAGAGGCCGGCAAGGGTGATTCTTGCCAGTCGTTCGACGAGATCAAGCGGCGGTTCGATGGGGACGGCCTGCAGCTCTGCAATTCGCTCCATGTTCTCATGGAGGACGACCACGCCCTCGACCATCGCCCAACACAATCGAGCAGCGTTTGGCACATCGAGGTCCGAATTGTGAGCGGCACGGAGATCGACCAGTACCGACTCGAGTACCCCGAACGCCTTCAGACCCCACTCGATGTAGTCGGGGTCGAAGCAGTCGACCACGTCTTTGCGATACATCACCGAGCAGTGCCCGGGAGACGACAACGAGACCTGCACGTACGCCCTCGCACACGCCACCAGCTGATCGGCCGGAGCATCGGTGGTCGCTTTCGCCGCCGACAAGGCGTCGCACAGACGCTGGAAGGCCTCGACCGCCAATGAGGTGAGCAGACCCTCGCTGTCGCCGAAATGGTGGGCAGGCGCGGCGTGGGAGACACCTGCTCGCCTGGCGACCTCACGCAGGCTGAACCCGCCGAGACCGCGCTCCTCGATGACGGCGACAGCGGCTTGTCGAAGTGCGTTGGGTAGGTCGCCGTGGTGGTAGCGCACGTCGCCACCGTACCGCACTTCGTGGTTGCCTCGCGAAACATCTTGACGATGACAAGACAAGTCTTTACAGTGTCAATCTTTACAGTGCCAACATTCAACTTGACAGTGGCAAGCAGTGAGGGAACTCGATGACGACAGCACCGTACGACATCCACGAGACGAAGCCCGCGCCGACGGAACCCGTCGATCCCCATCCGCGTCGGTGGGCCATCCTCGCAGTGCTCTGTCTCACCGTCTTCGTCACCGTGCTCGACGGCACCATCGTGAACATCGCGCTTCCGTCGTTGTCGACCGAGTTGGGAGCAAGTACCCGCGAACTCCAGTGGATCGTCGACTCCTACCTACTGGTCTTCACCGGACTCCTGCTCGCCGCCGGAGGTCTTGGGGACCGCTTTGGCCGCAAGCGCGCACTCATCGTCGGCCTGATCGCGTTCGGAGCCACCTCGGCGCTGGCCGGCAGCGCAGGGGACTCGACGACGTTGATCGTCGCCCGTGCGCTCATGGGAATCGGCGCCGCGCTCATCTACCCCGCCACCCTTGCGTTGCTGACCAGTGTCTTCACCGTGGCCAAGGAACGGGCCGCGGCCATCGGGATCTGGAGCGCGGTGAGCGGCTTGGCCGTGGCGGCGGGGCCCATCACCGGCGGTTGGCTCCTCGAGCACTACTGGTGGGGGTCGGTCTTCTTCGTCAACCTGCCGGTCGTCGCGGTCGCGATCGCCGCGGCCGTCTGGCTCGTTCCCGAATCCAGGGACAGCCACGCCCCCAAGCTCGACCTACCCGGCCTGCTGCTCTCGGTGGCCGCAATCGGCGCGTTGGTGTTCACCATCATCGAAGCACCCGAGTGGGGTTGGGCCTCGGCCAGTTCCGCGCTCGGTTTCGTGGTCTCGCTGACGCTCCTCACCGCATTCATCCGCTGGGAGCTCTCGGTCGCGGAGCCCATGCTCCCGGTCCGCATCTTCACCAATCTGCGGTTCAGCGCGGCCAGCATCGCCATCACGTCGGCATTCTTCGCCCTCTTCGGCTTCATCTTCCTCGTCACTCAGTACTTCCAGTTCGTCCGCGGGTACGGACCGCTCGAAGCTGGGGTTCGAACCATCCCGGTCGCCGGATCCATCGCCGCCGCTGCCGTCCTCGCCCCCAAGCTCGTCACCCGGTTCGGCACCACCAAGGTTGTCGCGGCCGGCCTGTTGCTCATGGCCACGGCGTTCGGCATGGATCTCCACCGACGGCGTCGACACGTCCTACGCCCAGATCGTGGGCCAAATGGTGCTCTTGGGCTTGGGCCTCGGCTCGACCACGGCTCCTGCGACCGAGTCGATCATGGGGTCGCTCGACGTGGACAAGGCCGGCATCGGGTCGGCGGTCAACGACACGACCCGGGAGCTCGGCGGCACGCTCGGCGTTGCCATCCTCGGCAGTGTCTTCAACTCGCTCTACTTGGGTTCGCTCGACACGGGCACGGTGGTGAGTCAGCTCCCGGCCGAGATCCAGGCCGTCACCCGCGAGTCGGTCGGCGCCGCGCGCTTCGTGGCTCCCGAACTGGGTGAGCTCTCGGTCCCATTCCTGGCCGAAGTCAACCGCGCCTTCCTCGACGGCTTCCAGGTCGCCAGCCTGGTCGCAGCCGGCATCGCGTTGATGGGCGCGTTGTTCTCGCTTCGCTTCCTACCGGCGCATCAGCCGAAGGCGTAGGCGTCGGGGTCCGGCTGCCGAGTGTCGTTCCAGAACTCGAGCACGGACTTCGGTGCGATGGCGATCACACGATCACGGTCGCCGCGGTACCAGTTGTCGAAGGTGGTCAGGCTCTGCACGAACGTCGGCAGCCGCTCGAGCAGGTCCTCGTTGTAGGCCGCCAAGGCCTCGTCGGTGACCGTCATCGACGTGGCCCCGCGGTCGAACAGCAAGCGCAGGCTCTCGACGATGTACCGCACATGGCACTCGGCGAACAGCATGCCGTTTCCGCCGTGACCGAGCACCCCATTCGGTCCGGGCGTGATGAACAGGTTGGGCGCATCGGCCGCGGCGATGCCGAGGTAGGCCGAGGGGTCGGCTTCCATCCGGGCGGTGATGTCGACACCGTCCGTTCCCGTCACCTGGATGGGCCACAACACCTTGTCGGCCTGGAAGCCAGTGGCGTAGATCAGCACATCGAACTCGTCGTGACCGGCGCGGGTGGTGAGACCGTCCGGCGTGATCTCGACGATCGGTGAGGTCTCGAGGCGAACGTTGTCGCGCCGCAACGCTTGGAACCATCCGTTGTCGACGATGAGGCGTTTGCCGTAGGGCGGGAAGTCGGGCATGCACTTCTCGAGCAGCTCGGGCATGTCGCCGACCTGCGACTCGATGTACGCCTGCAGAGACGCCCGCAGCTTGTCGTTCTCGGCGTTGACCGAGCGTTCGAGGTGAGGCCACTCGGGGTCGATCTTGACCATCGGCGTCACCCCGTCGCCGAACTTCCATCCCTCGGCGAAACGGTTCCATTCCCGGTAGGTCGGGATCTGGAAAAGGTCCTTCTCGATGCCCTCCAGCTTCTTGCCGTACTTCGGGTGGGCCATCATCCAGTGGCCGCTCCGCTGATAGACCACCAGGCTCTCGACGATGGGAGCAATGGCCGGAACGATCTGGTTGGCGCTGGCCCCGCTGCCGATCAGCCCGACACGCTTGCCGGCGAGATCGACCGAGTTGTCCCAATGGGCCGAATGCAGCGCCGGCCCGGCGAAGCGCTCGCGGCCCGGGATGTCCGGGTACTTCGCCACCCGCAGGATCCCGAGCGCAGCGATGACGGCATGGGCGGTGATGGTGTCCTTCGAGCCGTCCACCACGCTTTCGACCTCGACCTGCCAGGCACCCGCCGCGGCATCCCAGGTCATGGCCGTGACCTCGGTGTTGGACCGCATGCGATCGGTCACCCCGCTCTGCTCCGCCACTTGCTTGACGTACCGGAGCAACTCGGGCTGGCGGCTGAAGTGTTCGGGCCACTCGGGATCCTGATCGAAGGAGTACGAGTACAGAAAGCTGGGCGTGTCGACCCGGCAACCCGGGTACTGATTGACGTACCAGGTTCCCCCAGGCTCGGCGTTCTTGTCGACGATCGTGTAGTTCGAACACCCGAGCTCGTCGAGCTGGCGGGCAGCGAGCACGCCGGTCACGCCCGAGCCGATGATGAGCACGTGGAAACCGTCGGGAGCGTTCAGCGGCAGCCGCGGCTCGGGCGGGCCGATGCCGGTCTGCTCCCGCACGAGCCGGCGATACTCCGGGGGAATCGGTTGGCCGACAGCGAGGTCCATCGCCCGTTGGAGCACCTCGTCCGACGGCGGCTCCGGCGTCTTGTCCCCGTTCAGGAACGGCGGCAGCACCTCGGTCGCCTTGGCCTCGATCTGCTCCCGGTCACGCAGATCGGGAATCGCGTTCGGATCACCCGCCAAGTGGGTGACCACGGCGGCCAGCGTCCGCCGATCGGCGTGGGCCAGGATCTCTGCGAGTGCGTGTTGCGCTTCTGCGGTCATGACCGCCTCCTCATTCACCCCGCATCGGGAGTGCCCGAGTGCCGAAAACGGCACCGTGGCACTCCCGATGCCCGGGGTTCGGTTGGGTTGGGGCTAGATCGACATGCCTCCGTCGATGGCGAAGTCGGCGCCGGTGGCAAAGCTGGAGGCCGACGATGCGAGGAAGAGCACGGCCTCGGCGATCTCCCGGGGTTCGCCCATTCGACGCATCGGGGTGGTCTTCACCAGGACGTCGTTCATCCCGGGAGGGTTGTCGTCGTTGATGGGGGTGTCGATGACGCCGGGGAAGATGGCGTTGACCCGGATGTTGTAGCGGGCCAGTTCGAGGGCGGCCGACTTGGTCATGCCCCGCACCGCCCACTTGGTTGCGGTGTAGGCGAACAGCGTCGAGGTGCCCTGCAAGCCGGCGACCGACGAGATGTTGATGATCGAGCCGCCACCGACCGCCTTCATGGGAGCGAGCACCGCCTGCATGCCCAGGAAGACGCCGAGCTGGTTGACGCGGTAGATCTCGTCGAAGACCTCGGGTTCGGTGTGTTCGAGCTTCAGCGCTCGGGAGATCGCTGCGTTGTTGACCAACACATCGACCCGGCCGAAGGCCTCGAGCGTCGCCGCAACAACCGCCTGCCAGCCCTCGGCCGACGAAACGTCGTGGGGGACGAACAGCGCCTGCGCGCCGATGTCGGCGGCTGCAGCCTGGCCGAGGTCGGCCAGCACATCGGTGAGGACGACGTTCGCTCCATGCTCAGCCAGCAGCCGAGCCTCGGCTTCGCCTTGCCCTCGAGCGGCACCGGTGATGATGGCAACGCGGCCATCCATGATTCCTGTGGTCATCTCATCAGCTCCAAGATTGCAGTTCGGGTAGGACCTTGTCGGCGAAGAGGCGCATGCTGGCCTCGGCCTGGTCGAACGGGATGCCGCCGAAACGGAACGAGGGCGCGGCCTCGAACGGGCCGAGCAGCTCCCAGCGGGCGCGGTACTTCTCGATGACCTGCTCGGGAGTGCCGTGGGCGGTTGCGTCGAGGAACCCGTTGAGGAAACCGGAGCTGCCCATGCGGGCCAAGGCGCCGGCAGCCCCCGCGTAGGACTCGTACCCGGCCATGCCCTGGAAATGGTCGCCCATGATCTCGTAGTGCTCGAGCACGCTCTCGAGGTAGGTGGCGATGTAGCCAGGGCCGCGGTCGGCGGCGACCGCATCGTCCTCGTGGCAGTAGACGAAGTCACAGATCAGCGGGGGTGGGGGCTCGGCCGCGTGGAACTCTCGGAACAGCTCTCGCCAACGCTCGATCGACGGCAGCCGACTCTTCCACGAGCGGTCGGCGAAGAGCACCATCGCCGCCTTCAGACGTGCCGCGGCCTCGACCGAGTCGTCCGACGTCGCCACGGCGTAGGTGCGTCCTTCGAACGAGCGCTCGGGGGCCGGGCGGATGGGGGTGCGAGGCTGCGGGTAGTACGGGCCGTCGCCTTCGATGAAGCCCGTCTTCAAGGCCTCGACGACCATGGCCGATCCTTCGTCGAAGCGGCCGCGGGATTCGTCCATCTCGATGGCACGGAAGTGGCTGTACTCCCGTCGGCTCAGCCCCCGGCCCATGCCGAAGCGGACCCGACCTTCGCCGATGTGGTCGAGCAATGCGATCTTCTCGGCCACTCGCAGCGGTTCGTTCCAGGGCATGATGACGGCGGCCGTGCCGACGTCGACGCGCTTGGTCCGGGCAACGATCGAGGCCAGCCACTCGGTGTTGTCGGGGCAGAACGAGTAGTCGTAGAAGTGGTGCTCGACCGCCCACACGACGTCGAAACCGAGCTCGTCGGCCAGCAGCGCCAGCTGCGTGTCCTCGCGGTACACCTGCCCGTCGGTGATCCCGTCCCAGCCGTGGCTGGCGAAGAGGGTTTGAATTCCTACATCCATGCCGCCGACACTACGTCCGGTCGGATGGGCCCCGCCAAGCCGCGGTCTACCAGGGGTAGAGGTGGGTCTCCAGCAGACGGGCCTCGCTGACCGACTGGTACCGGCCGACGATGTCCTCGCCTTCGTGCATCCACGGACGCTCGGTCGGTCGGCCCGCCACCCGTTCGACGCACTCGCGAACCAGCCGGGCGGATCGCACGTCGATGGGCTTCAGCGCGTACACGTAGGCGTTGAGCACGTCGAGATGTTCGGGCCTCGCCGGCTTCGGGGTTGCTGCGAGGTAGCGCTCGACGCCGTCGCACAGCTCGGCGGAGATCCGACCAACGGCGAAGTAGTTCTGGGCGTTGATCCCCTGGCCGCTCGCTGCCACCAGTCGTTCGATGTGGGCCAGCGGCAGCAGCATCCGAGCGGCCGAGCCCGCCGGCGCCTCGGACTCCACCCAACGGGCGAACCCGAACATTTCTTCGTCTGATCCGAACCATTTGGCGCAGAGGCCTTGCATCGCCTGGGCGCAGGCATCGGGCCGGAACTGGTCACGTCCGTGCGCTTGGTTGAAGCGGTGCACCACTTCGTCCCGACCGAGGGAGAGACCCCGAGCGGTCGCAATCAGACCGACCCACGGGTCGGCCGAACCAGGCGCTATCTCGACGCCCTTCCACAGCACCCGCTCGGCCTCTTCCAGATCGGCGGCGAACGGCTCCCACGCGATGGCGTCGACCTCGCGTGCGTAGGCCCGACCCCGATTCGCCCAGGCGTCGCGAACGAGAACACGACCGTGGAAGGCCAGCGAGCGCCCAGACGGCGCCGCCTTGGCCCACGCGGCCATCACTCGTGTCGGTATCGCCGAACGATCCGATCCGAAGAGTTCACCGACCAACCAACCGTCGGAACGACCATCGAGGAACGGGTCGAGGTGTCGCCACGACCCTTGGACCGCCTGGACGTAGGCGCTCCGGAGCGCCTGATCACCTCGGAAGAGATCGAAGTTTCGTGTCTTCGGCGTGACCACGGTCCGCCGTCGGAAGATTCCCACCCCGGCTGTGTCGGCGCACCAGAGCCCCTACTTGACCAAATCGCACCGAGTCTTCGAGGTTCACGCGACCTAGTCCAGGCAGTAGGTTTCGACCTGTCCGGCGACGGCGTCGACGCCGCGTCCGGCGAAGGCAGTGACCGCGGCTCGTGCGTCGGCCTCGGTCTCGAAGTACACGCTCAAGGTGAAGTAGCTGTAGCCATCGGGCAGACCGAGGACGTCGGCTGCTCCCTGGTCACAGTCGGTGATTCCCGACGTGTACCCAACACTGGTGAGCACCGACTGTGGATTGTCGAAGAGCGGGTCGGCCGCATCCTCTGACCCGTAGAGCACAACGGCCCAGGTGGTGCCACCGTGCTCGAGCACCGCGCGCTGGGGCGGGAACCCCGAGCCGGCCGACGTCGTGCTGCTTGCCGGAGCAGTCGTTGACGTGGTCGTGGAGCCAGTGGTCGACGTCGTTGATGATGACGTCGAGGTTGACGACACACCGACGACGACGGTCGATGAAGAGGCCGATGACGACGGCGAACCGTCGGTCGATGTCGGCGAGACAACCGATGTCCCGGCTCCTTCGGACCCATCGCTCGAACCGCCGCACCCGGCGAGCGCCGTTCCGCTGACCAGAGCCAGGACCAGGGCGCTCCTGCGAACCGAGGAAATCGTCATCATCCGCACCTGCCGACTCAGCCGACGCGGTGGGTCGAATGGCTGATGATGGCGTCGATGACAATTGGCCACAGCGGCTGGGGAAGGTCGTGGGCCATGTCCTTCAGCACCAGGTGGTTGGCTCCCGGGATCAGCTCGGCCGTGCGCTCGCCTCCGATCGGCAGGATGAGCCGGTCGGCTGCGCCGTGGATCACCAACGTAGGGACGTTGAGCGATCGCAGCGCTTCCGAGCGATCAGCCGATCCTTGGATTGCTGCGAGCTGGCGGGAAGCGCCCTCGGGATAGAACGCTCGGTCGAAGACCGCAGCCGCGAGAGCCTCGGAGCGGGATCGGTCGAAGTAACGAGGGCTCGAGAAGAGCGGCCCGCGGTTGGCGTTGAACTCGATGAACGCCTCGCGCTCGGTCGGGGCCGGCGTGAGCAGGGCGGCCATGACCTCGGGGTCGGACTTGAAGTAGTCAGGCTCGCCGGTCGTCGACATGATCGACGTCATCGACAACACCCGTTCTGGCCGCTCGGCCGCCATCGTCTGCACGATCATGCCGCCCATCGACGCGCCGGCGATGTGGGCCTGTTCGATACCCAAATGGTCGAGGAGGCCGAACGCATCGTCGGAGAACGTGGACAGTGTGTAGGGGGCCGGCGCGGGCGGAGGCTTCCCGGCCGCAACCGCTGTCATGATGGCGAGGACGTCGACTTCGACACCGTCGAGCTTGGTGGAGAGGCCGCAGTCACGGTTGTCGAACCGAATGACGAACCGCCCGCGGTCGGCAAGACCTCGGCAGAAGCCCTCGTCCCACGCAATCATCTGGGCCGTGAACCCCATGACGAGCAACAACGGAGCATCGTCGGGATTGCCGAACGTCTCGTAGCAGATCTCGATGTCGTTCGATGGCGCGAAAGCGGCAGGCATCACCGGAAACTATCGGGCTCGATGATCGAAGGGGTGAACCGAGCGCACCTACCATGCCACCATGCCAACGAGCAGACACGGGTGTCGCCGGAGGCGTGGGGCGCTCGGGCGATGGTGTCGACTGGCCTCCGTCAGCGCACTGTTCCTTGCCTCGTGCTCATCGACGGCGTCGACAACGGCGGCCGCCGGCGATAGCCGCAACAACACCAGTTCTCCCGCCACCGACCCGAGACCCGCGGGGTCCTCGACCGCCACCCCTCCTTCAACCACCAAAGCGCCTCCAACCACCACAGCGCCTCCGGTACCCGGCGGGGCCAAGACGGGAGCGGCGATGTTGCTGGCCTCGGATTTCGCGCCGTTGGAGGGTCTGACTGTCGGGTTGATCGCGAATCAGACGTCCGTCGTGAACGGGGTACACCTGGTCGATCTCCTGGCCGACTCGACCACCGTCGAGTTGGGCGCCGTCTTCGCTCCCGAGCACGGGCTGCGTGGCCTGGCCGATGCGGGCGAACAGGTGAATGACGGCGTCGACGCGCGAACGGGGGTGTCGGTGCACAGCCTGTACGGCCCGGTCCGGCAGCCAACGATCGATCAACTCGACGGGCTCGACGCTCTTGTCTACGACCTACAAGATGTGGGCTGTCGCTTCTACACCTACATCGCCACCATGGGACTGGCGATGCAGCGGGCGGCCGACGTCGGGATCCCGTTCTTCGTGCTGGACCGACCCGATCCCCAAGGCGGCACCCGGCCGCAGGGACCCATCGGCAGCGTCAGTCTCGGCACCTTCACCTCGCCCTACCCGATCCCCTCCGCCTACGCCATGACCGCAGGCGAGCTGGCCCAGGCCATCAAGGGCGAGGCCTGGCTCCCCGGCCTGGAGACGCTCGATCTCCGGGTGATCGCCGTCGAAGGCTGGAGCCGCGGCTTGGAGTGGGAGGCAACGGGCATCGACTGGGTTCCGCCGAGCCCGGGGCTACCGTCGCTCGAGGCGGCTCGTGTCTACCCCGGAACCGTGCTCTTCGAGGCAACGACCCTGAGCTACGGCACGGGCGGACCATGGCCGTTCTCGTCGGTCGGGGCACCGTGGCTCGACGCCGACGCCCTGGCCGCAACGCTGAACGACCTCTCACTGGACGGTGCCCACTTCGAGGCGGTGACGGTGACCGCCGATCCGACCGTCGCCCCACGGGCTCGATTCCCCGACGAAGCCATCGCTGCGGTCCGCATCGTCATCACCGACCCCAACAGGTACGAGCCTGTCTCCGTCGGCGTGCACCTGCTGGCCGCCGTGTTCGCACAGGCCCAGGCCGACGGGCATCAGGTGATCGACCGTCCCGCCACGTTCGACGTCCTCGCCGGTTCGACGTCGATACGAAGCGGACTCGAGGCCGGCCGCCCGGCTGCGGACATCATCGCCCTGTGGCAGGACGATCTCGTCGCTTTCGAGCAGATTCGCCTGCGGTACCTGCTCTATCCGTGACCGGGTCGGTCAGGGCGAGAGGGTGATGACCACGTCGGCGCGCGCCAGGGCGGCGGGGCGGTTCGACGCAGCCAACACGGTGTAGCCCGCGGCGGCCAGACGTGACCACAGGATGAGTTCGGTCTCGACATCGAGCGCGCTCGTGAGGTCGTCGAGCACCAGCAGTTCGGGCTTGCGGGCCAGTGCCCTCGCCGCGGCCGCCCGTTGGGCTTGACCGCCGCTCAGCCGCACGCCCCGGGCACCGACCATGGTGGAAAGACCAGCAGGAAGCGCCTCGACGTCGGCGTCGAAGGCGGCCAGCTCGATTGCGTCCAGCAGATCCTCGTCCGACACGTCGAAGCCAAGGCGAAGGTTGTCGGCCAGCGACTCGGCGAACAAGCGTGGAGCCTGGGCCACGTAGGCGCTGCGTGGCGGCACGAAGAACGCCGCCCGATCCTCCACCGGTACACCGTTCCAGCGGACGGTCCCCGAATCGATGTCGAGCAACCCGATGATGGCTCGCAGCAACGAGGTCTTGCCCGAGCCGACCACGCCGCTCACCACGGTCAACGACCCGCGCTCGACAACCAGCGACACATCGAACAAGCCGCGCGCGGCCACGGTCAGATGCTCGACCCTCAACTGCTCGAGGGGGATGGTCGGAGGTGCCACTGGAGGCGCGACATCCGGACCGCCCAGTACCGGCAGAGGCCGGTGGTGCACCAACGGGTCGTCCTCACCGGGCGAGGCGTCCGGAAGCAGGACCTCCATGCGGGCCGCCGAGATCTCGGCACGGCGACGTCCGGTGAACACCATGCCCAACCGCATCGGCAACCAGATCAGCCCGGCAAGGTAGGCCGCGAACTGCGCGATCTCCCCGGCAGTCAGCGCGCCTCTGGCCGCGACCGCCAACGCGATCCCGAGGAAGACGTCGGACGCGGTCGTGTTGATCGACCACATCACGTCGTTCCAAACGGTCTCGCCCACCGCCGCCTTGGCCCGGGTTGCATTGAGTCGGTCGAGTCGGCGCAGGACAGTGCCATGCGCTCCGGTGACCTTGACGGTCAGCGACGCCTCGATGGCTGCGGCCAGGAAGCCGCTCACTGCGCTCGACGCTTCACGGGCACGAACCCGGAAGTCGCGCGCCAAGTTGGCCAACAGGCCGTTCCCCCAACCGGTGAGCAGAAGCGGCACCGCGCCCGCCAGCGCCGCGGGAAGGTCGATGCTCGCGAGGAACCAGAACGCTGCAGCGCCGTAGACCAGCGAACCCAGCATGTCGGTCCAGTTGTCGAGCAGGAACATCACGTCCTGCGGGTCGTCCCGCAGTCGAACGAGCACGTCACCGACCGCGGTCTTCCGCGGTCCAGAACGCGGTCCACCGCTCACGAGTTGGGCCTCGACCGCGTTGGCCCGCATCAGTGCCTTGGAGGACTCGACCCCTTTGATGTACACGGGATGGGCGAAGACCATCATCGAGATGATGGCGATCTCGGCCACCGCCAGGGCGGCCAGATACACGAACGACCGAGTCGAGGCCCCGTTCTGCTGGAGCTCGGTGAACACTCGGCCGATGAGCCAACCGGGCAGGATCGGCGAGATGAAGAACATGGTCCAGCCGGCCATCCCGAGCCAGTACTGGACCGGTCGAAAGTTGGCGGCGGTGATGATTCGCCGCTCGAGTGTGAAGCGCGACGCGGTCATGCCAGTTCCTCGGCTTCGGCGCCCATGGCCAACAGCTGGGCGTACCGGGAGGCGGGGTCTGCGAGCAGGTCGATCCGGGGCCCGAACTCGACCAGTTCGCCGTCGGCAAGAACCGCGATGTCGTCGCAAACGGACAGCGTCTCCAATCGATGGGCGATCACCACCCCGGTGCGACCTCCGAGCAGCCGGGCGACCGCGGCCGAGATGGCGGCCTGGGTGACCGGGTCGACGCGGGCTGTCGCTTCGTCGAGCACGACGACGTCGGGGCTGCGTAGCAGTGCTCGGGCGATGGCCAACAATTGGGCCTCACCCGCCGAGAGCCCGGAACGATCGTCCTGCTCGCCTCGGCTGTCGGGCGACAACATCGTGTCCAGCCCGGAAGGGAGATCGGCCAACCAGGCGCCGAGCCCGGACGACACGAGCGCGTCGGTAATCCGGTCGTCGGTGTGGGACTCGCCGTCGAACATCGTGATGTTCTCGCGAACGGTGCCAGGGAACAACTGCACGTCCTGGGGAATGGCACTGACCCGCCGGCGGAAGTCGGCCTCGTGCACCCGGGCGACATCGACGCCGCCCAGCGTCACCGACCCCGACGTGGCGTTGACCAGACGCAGCGCAAGGCGGATCGCCGACGTCTTGCCCGAACCCGATCGGCCCAAGAGTCCGACCACCCGTCCGGCCTCGACCCGGAGGTCGAGCTGACGGAGAGCGGCCTCACCTCGTGAGGCATCGTCGTAGACCAGCCCGGCGGCTGCGAACTCCAGGGCCAGCGGCCCGGCGGGGAGCGCCCGTTCGCCGAGGTCGACCCTTCGCCCTTCCTCCAGGAGTTCGGTGACGCGTTGCGCTGCGCCCGAAACGCCTTGAGCTTCCATCAGCCGCCAGGTCAGGTGCTCGACCGGCGAACGCACGACCTCGACCAGCCGGTAGCCCAACACCACCTCGCCGATGCCCAAGCCTCCTCGGCGAAACAGGAGGAGGCCCGCTCCGAGCACCGCGATCTGGGTCATCAGGATCACCGCCCGAAGGCCGCTGTTCACCTTCATCTCGGCCCGAGTCCGCAACGATGCGGCGTCGACCAAACGACGGGCCGCGTCGCTGAACCGGCGAAGTCCGTGCGCGCCGGCCCCCAACGACGCAACATCTTCCGCACCCGACACGTACTGCTCGATGATGCTGTTCATCTCCGAGTCGATGGTCCGTTCGCGGGTCACCGCCACCGTGGTGGTGTCGCGGGTCGACCAGCCCCGCCAGCCGAGAACCACGAAGCCCAACGCCATCGGCACGGCCAGCCACGGTTCGACCACCGCCATGACAACGAGAGAGGCAATGGCCAGCATCGAAATGCCGACGACTCGCGCCACGACCGCCGACAGGAAAGAGGTGAGGGCCGTGACGTCACCGTCGCAGCGGGTCAGGAGTTCGCCCGGCGTCCGGTCACGGTGGAATGACAGGTCGGCGTTGAGCACCAAACTCGCGAGCTCGTGCCGCAACCCATTGGTCAGCCGCCACGCCAGCAACGCCGACCGCCAGGTCACCACGATGACCAACAACGACGACGCCAGACCGAGCCCGGCGAAGACCAGCGCAAGGGTCACCAACTCGCTGACCGGAGCCTGCGCGATCACGCGGTCGACGAAGCGGGCCATGGCGAACGACGCCGCAATGGGCAGCGCAGCAGCGAATGCCATGAGCAGCCCGAGTCCGGCGAACGCGCGTCGGTGAGGGGCGACAAGCCCGATCAACACCCTCCAATGCGACCTCGACGCGGACCCAGCCATCCTGCGACGGTACTCGCTGCCCCGCGTCTCGCCGTTGAAGTTTCGGCCGGCTGCCAGCCGCTACGGTATCGGCGTGAACGCCGACGATTTCGAGTGGTCAGACGTCCCGACCAGGGTGCTCGCCATCATCGCCGTCCTCATCGGTGCCTCACTCCTGAGTTCGCTGGCTCGCCTGTTCCTCCGCCAACTCACCCGGCGCGCCCTCAACCAGGCCCTCGCCGGAAAGGGACGCCTGCTCAAGCGGCTCCCCCGGAACCACGACGTCGGCGGTCCCGATCCACGGCCCGGTCAACGGGCCGACGCCGCCTCCCAGATGTTGGCCCGGATCGCCTCGCTCATCATCACCATCTCCGCGTTGCTCGTCATCCTGCGAATTCTCGAGCTGAATCCGCTGGTCCTCGTCTCTTCGGCCGGCTTCCTCGGCGCAGGCGTCGCCATCGGCGGCCAAGCCCTCATCAAGGACTGGCTCACCGGGCTCATGGTGCTCTTGGAGGACCGCTACGCGGTTGGAGACGACGTGACCGTGCGGGTCGGCGGACAGGATGTGAGCGGGCGGGTCGAGACCTTGACCAGCGCTGCGTTACGAATGCGCCTCACCGAGGGGTCCACCTGGCACGCCGGACACGGCTCGGTCGAGAGCGTCACCAACCACTCCCAGCTCCTCCCCACCGACAACCCCGCCGCGGACAGTATCGACCCCGGCTGAGACGGTCAGATGCCCTTGCCGAACCGGTGCAGGGTCTTGAGGACGAAGCCTGCCGGCACCCCGGCGGCGCAGACGACGGCGACGGGGACCCGGCGCTCGGTGGGCGACAGCCGGAACGTCGCCCAGGCCGTGCGAAGCGCCCCGGCTCGATCCCCCATGGCCGCTCGGGCCACGGCCTGTTGACCTTGGATCCGAGCCAGACCCTTGGGGTGCTGCTGGAAACGAGGATGCTTGACGATCAGATACCCGAGCGCGTCGTCGATCACCTTCCAGCGTTCGAAGAAGAACGACGCTCCGTGCCAGTGCACGCGTACGAGTGGCTGGGCCGCCACCGCAAATGACGACACCTGGGCGGCCCGCATGAGCCAGTCGTAGTCCTCGGCGTAGCCGCCGGGGATGTCTTCGTCGACCGGGCCGATCTCATCGATCACCGACCGGGCGACCAACGTGGCCGATGGGTGAACCTCGGTCATCCGGTCCTCGAGGAAACCGTCGTACGTCAGGCGCTCGGGTTTGGGGATTCGGGTGATGTCCTCGCCCTCGAAGTGAATGTAGATCCCGGTGGTCGCAACCCGGGCCCCGGGCTTGGCCCGAAGGGCACGGAACTGGGCCGCGAGCTTGCCGGTCAACCATTCGTCGTCGTCGTCGCAGAAGGCAATCCACGGCTGGGTCGACACCGCGACGCCGCTGTTGCGAGCCCCGGCCAACCCGGGCGACCGGACGTTGCTGGTGACGACAACCCGGCGATCTCCTTCGACCCTGGCCAGGCCGAGGTCCGGCTCGGATCGATCGAAGACGAGCACGATTTCGATCGGTCCATCGTGCTCCTGCGACCAGACGGCCTCCACCGCGCGCCGGAGAAGCTCGGGCCGATCTCGGGTGGCGATGATCACCGAGACGCCGCGTTCGGCGGCACTCGTCATCGTTGGTCCGGTTCGTCGCCCGACGCATCTCCGGAGCGACGCTGTTCGTCCTCGCGGCGGGCCTGTAGGCGTCTCGCCTCGTTGCGGCGTTCCGCGTCGCGACGGTCGGCCGTCTGTCGCTCGTCGGTGCCGCCGAGTTCGTAGAGCCGCAGTGGGGTCTGGATGCCGAGAAGCTCGTCGACGACTTCGCCGAATCGGACGACTCCGGACGACATCGTCATGTCCTCGAACGGAACGGTGTAGGCGTCGGGATCGGCAAGGACATCGGCCAAGGCCGATCGGAACTCCTCTTCGGTGTGCGCCAAGCGGGCCATGCCGTGCCGGGCCATGTGCTCGGCGAACCGCATCTGATGATCATCGACGTGCTCGCCGAGCTTCGGGTTGCGGGGAACGACGATCGGGAAGCGACCCGACATACGAGCATCCATGAGGGTCGAGGGCCCGCCATGACTCACCACCGCGGTTGCTCCGCGAAACAGGTCCCTCAGCTCATCGTGGGGAATCAGTTCGTGACTCTCGGCATCGACGGGCTTGGCTGATGTGCCGCGCTGAATGATCACCTTGCATTCGGGATGATCCAGCGCCCACTTCGTCGACCAGCCAACCAGGCGGTCGAAGGGGTGATGGTCGGTACCGACCGAAATGACGATGACTTCAGTGCTCATGGATATGCGGTCCTACCTGCGGATCAATACAGCGGTCCGATGAGGACGCTTCCGGGGTTGATGCGCTGCTGTTCTGGCCATTGCACGCAGAATCGAGTGGTGAACGGTCGCACCAGGCGGCCGGTGAGCGTGCGGGAGTCGATGCGGTCATAGACCTCGAGGTAGACGGTCGGGATGCCCATCATCTTGCCGAAGACGAAGAACGGGAAGGCAACGGCGGCACCGTTGGAGATGATGACGTCCGGTCTCCACTTGGCCAACTCGGTCCGAGCCAGCCAGAAATTCCGAACGAGGTTCACCGCGTTGCGAGTCGTCGGGTAGAAGGCCGGCACCAGCTCTTCGCCGACCAGTTTGGATCGAGCGTCGGCCAGGTCGAACGTGACCCACCGGCGCTCGTGATTCACCCACCACGGGCGGAGCTGCAGGAGTTGGGACAAGTGCCCACCCGACGAGCACACGAACAAGACTCGGGTGCCGGTGGAATTGGTCATGCAGATAGCTCCCGGCTCCCTGGCTCAGCAACGTGTGGCGCAACGATTCGACCTGCCACGCACCCGCCCCGAAACGCTAGTTCACGCGCCTGGTCGACGAGGGGACGGATAACGAACATGCGTCTCTCGTCGGCACCACCCCCATACTGTTTGAGGCATTAGGAGGCGCAAATGCCCTGGTCGGGAACAACCACCCACCCCGAAAATTCAGATGCCGACGACCTTCGCTGGGTGCGAAGCGCGCTCGGAGGAGACCCGGCGCACCCCTTCGTCCGCTCGCCGTACCTGGCCCGCCCCAGTGCCACCGATCCGCAGCTGCTCGTTCCGCTCCAACCGCGCGCTGTCACCCGCGCCGCGATGCACCGCGTCCACGACGCCCGATCGTGGCCCCAGCGCCTTGCTGGTCTCGGCGCGCAGGCCGTTGCACGAGTCGGGCTGCTGCCGCTGGCCGGAGGCGAGCGCATCGCCTTGGCCCCCTTTCCCCTCGTCACCCACTTGGCCAACGTGCTCGGCGAGCCCGAACTCGTTCCCGTCATCAGCATCGGCCCGAGGCGTCGGAATCGAAAGCCCGTGGTCCAGCTCGTTCGCCCGGACGGCGTGGTCGTCGGGTTTGCCAAGATCGCCTGGTCGCCGTTCACCGTCTCGCTCATCTCCAACGAGGCCCACTGGCTCCGCCAAGTCGAAGGCCGCCTACCTCCTGGTCTACGTGCACCGGTGGTCCTTGTCCACGAACGGCATGAGCAGGACGGCGAGTCGACCGAGGTCGTCGTCACCTCGCCGGTCCCGACCCCGCTGCGCTCACACCGCAAGGGTCCACTGGATACGCAACTGCTCACGCAACTGGCCCGGTGCCTCGGAAGCGAGACCTGCACGGTCGCCGAATCCGGGATCGTCGACGGGTGGCGCCCCCACATCGGCGACGTCGTCGACCTCGACCTCCTCCTGTCGGGCATCGGCAACGAGTCCGTCGAAATCGGTCTATGGCACGGCGATCTGACGCCCTGGAACACGGCCACGTCGAAGCCCGCTCTCTCGGCCCAACCCGTCACCTCGGCGTGGGACTGGGAGTTCGCCGATGACCGACGTCCAGTCGGATTCGACGCCCTGCACCTTGCGTTCGAGACCGTGCGCCGAGCGCAGAACGAACAGCTGGCCATCGATGCCGTCGTCCGCCAGGCACCAGAGCTGCTCGCTTCGGTGCCGGGTGGACTGGGGACCTCCAACGCTCAGGCGGTCATCGACCTGTACCTGTGCGAGATCCTCGCTCGAGAGGCTCGGCTGCGGGGCGAAGGCTGGGAACCCGAACACCTGGGACCGATCGAGGCGCTGTTGACCCAGGCGATCAGCGGCCGCCTTCGCCGATTCCTCTCGAAGCCACCGACCGCGTGAACCGGCCCAACCAGGGGACAGCAACCGCTTCGGGCTTGGCCCTCGTCGGCGCGGTCGTGACGACGGCAGCCAACTTCTTCATCGCGTGGTTGGTGTCGAGACGCGGATCCTCCGAAGCCGGTGTCTTCTTCGTCGCGACTGCGGTCGCCACCATCGCCGGCAATGCGGCCAGCCTGGGAACCCAGACCGGCATGGTCTACTTCCTTCCCCGGGCGTTGTCGGGCGATGACCCGAGTCCGGGCGCTCTGCTGCGCATTGCAGTGGCGCCGGTCGTCGCAGTCTCGCTGGTGCTTGCGCTCGTCGTGGTCGTGCTCGCCGCTCCACTGGCCGAACTCATCGCCGACGGCTCGGACCGCCTCACCGAGATGCTCCGGGTCGTTGCCGTCTCCATTCCCGCGTTCGCCATCACCACCACCCTTCTGGGTGCAGCACGAGGCCTTGGGACGATGACCCCGACGGTCATGATCGGCCAGGTCCTTCGGCCCGGTCTGCAGATCGTGTTGCTCGCCGTCACCGTGCTCGGCCGGACGGCGACGACGTGGCAGATCGCAGCTGCCTGGTCGGCACCCGTCGTGATTGCGATGGTTGGGGCCGCGGTCAGCCTGGTTCGCCTGGGCGGGACTCGCGGCTCGGCCACCAGCGCGGTGACGTCCAAGGAGTACTGGACGTATACCCGGCCGAGGTCCTTGTCCACTGCGCTCCAGATGGCCCTCGAACGCATCGACGTCATCCTGGTCTCGGCGTTCGTCGGCAAGGAGATGGCCGGCGTCTACGGCGCGTTGTCGTGCTACATCACCGCAGGCAACTTCCTCATCTTCTCCGTCGGCCAAAGTGTGGCGCCCCACTTGCGCAGAGCCATCGCCAAACCGAACTGGCCCGAATCCAGTCGCTTGTTGCGCCAGGTGACCGCTTGGCTCGTCCTGGCGGCGTGGCCCTACTTTCTCCTCGTCGCACTCAACCCCGAACCCCTCGCCCGGCTCCTGAGCGACTCCTACGCTCCCGATGCCCGAGTGCTCACCGTGCTCGCCATCGGCATGATGGCCAGCGCCGCTGCCGGCCCCATCGATCTTGCGCTCCTCATGCTCGGCCGCAGCAAAGCGTCGCTGCTCGCCATCGCCATCGCCATCGTCGTCGATGTGGTCCTCGTCGTGGTTCTGACACCGACCCTGGGCATCATGGGAGCGGCCTGGGCTTGGGCCATCGCCGTCGCAATCCAGAACGGGCTGGCCTCGGTGCTGGTCCATCGAAGCAGCGGTCTGCGGGCGTGGGATCGTCCGTCGACACTGGCCGCCGCCGTAGCCGTCGTCGGCGTCGTACCCGCATCGTTGGCGGCCCGAGTGTTGTTGGGCGACGGGTTCGCCAGTCTGGCTGCGGCCGGCATGTTCAGCGGAGTGGCGTTGATCGGGTCGGTTCTCGCACTGCATTGGCTGGTCGGAGCAGGCGACCTGTTGCCCCAGGCCGTCGCTCGGCGGCTGCCCCGTCGTCGTTGACCTGTCGGCGCCACCCTCGGCGAGCTCAGCGACCGAGCGTTCCCATCAGCTCGGCGAATGCCTGGGCAGACTCGGGCGTCGTGTCGTACTCCCACACACAATTGGGATACGTCCCTCCTGGTGCGGTGACGTTGAACCACGCGGCGAACTCGATGTCGGCAGCAACCTCGGGGCGCTCGAGGAATGCTGCTGCGTTCCGCATCCACGTTGCGCGACGCTCTGGGTCGGCCGGATCCTCCGCCGAGGCGAACTCGGGGATGACCAGCGGCTTGGCGTGCGACCGAGCGAACGCAAGGGGTTGGAAGAGCAGCTGTTCCAACTCGTACCAGGGCCGCTCCCCTCCTTGGCACGTGAACCAGTTGTAGCTGTCGGTCCCGATGACGTCGACCACGTCATCTCCGGGGTACCAGAGCTCGGCTCGATCGTCGTTGAAGGCTCCACCCGTCATGGTCCAGGTCAGCGCGACGTGATCTGCGTCCATTTCGTTCAACAACTCGTGCACGCGTCGCCACATCATCTTGAAGTCCGATGCCGTTCCGTTGACCGCTCCCTCTTTCGTCTCGGGCTCGTGACTCACGGTGAAGTAGGTGCCCTCGGGCATTGCCGCGACTGCCGACAGCCACGCGACCAGCTCGTCGTACAACGGCTCGCCGTCTTCGGCCGACGCCAGATCGGCCCACGCAATCGCCGTTCCGTCGGCCCGCATCGGTCGTACCGAGAGGTGAATCCGGTGACCTGACTCGACAAGCGCCGCCAGCTCCGGGTCGGGCCTTCGATCGTCCCATCGCCGGAAGACGCGGACGACGTCGAAGGTCTCGCCGATGTCCTCTTCGACTGCCTGCACGGTGGCTGCTCTGCTCCGGGGCACTGCGATGCCGGGACGCACCCCGTCGGAGTCGACAACGGCGGCCGAGGATGCCGGCGGCAACGCACGGTCGTCCGACGACAGGACGCACCCCGTCAGCCCTGCCACCAGTCCGATGGCTGCGCCGAGGTGCCCGAACCCCCGTGCACCAAGGGTCACAGACGACCGCCGCGCTTGATCAGGTCGAGCGGCCCGGCGATCGACGGGGTCTGTTGCAGACGGATGGCCAAGGCGGCAGCCGCGAGCATCGTGAACATCTGGTGGGGCACGTGCAGGTAGAACGGCGCCTGGATGAGGCCGATGATGATGACCACATGGGCCCACAACCCCTCGACCGAGGCCTGTTTGCGGGTGTGCCACGCCATGACCGCGAAGGAGCCGAAGTAGCCGATCGCCCCGACGAAACCGTACGAGAAGATCACGAACCAGGCTTGACCGTGGGTGCCGACCGACGGGAGGTTGCGGTCGTTCGGGCGCGGTCCGCCCCAACCGAACAGCGGTCGCTCCTGGGCTCCCGAAATGGCATCGGTCGCCAGTTCGAAGCGATCGTTGTTGGAGTGACCCGTCTCGATGCGGGTCTCGATCACCCCTCCCAACGGGGTCACCGCGAAGACCATGACACCGACCACGGCAGCGATGATGAGATTCCGGAGGGCCTTGCTCTGACCGGCGAAACCGAGACGGACTGCGGCGTAACAGAGCCCGAGTCCGAGACTCAGCCACAGCCCACGATTGAGCGAGATGACGCCCGGCAGAACCGATGCGTAGAGCGCCACCCGAAGGAGCTGGGGGTTGAGCCCGATCTGCTTCGCGTTCTTCACCGCGATGAGGCCGAACGGGGTGAGCAACGCCAGCATCGAGCCCCAACTGTTGGTGTAGGGGAACGGAGCCTTCGGACGCGGAACCGGGAAGCCGATGATGTCCTGGAGGTCGGCGAAACTCGGACGGATGAGGCTTGCGATCAGTTCGTTGGATGCGAGCGCGCCGGGCATGAGGTACGCCATCGGTGAGCGATAGCCGAAGTCGCCGAGCACGAAGGCCAGATAGCCACCGGCAACCGTCGCCAGCCACAGGATCGTGAACGCCCGAACCACCTTCCATACCGGCAGGCCTTCGCGCCCGTTGAGGATGTAGAGCGCGAAGATGCCGGCCGCAACGTAGTACCCCAGCCGGAGCACCCAACCCGACAACCGCGGGACATCGTCGATGCTGAACACCGAGCCCACGACCGCGACGAGGAACAGCACCCACAGACCCGCGCCTTTGGGAGCGACGAGCCCACGACGACGCACCAACGACACCGCCATCGGCAACGCAAAGATCACCCAGGTGAACCCGGCCAGTCCGAGCAGGAACCACAGGGGCATCCAGGCGATCATCAGCATGAATGGCCACGCAGGGAGCGGTGCCGTCGACTCGGGACGGTCGACGCTCGGGGCTGGCTGGGTGAGCAAGCGGTTCAGCTTTCGTCGGGCTCGGCCACGACCGTGCCCACCAATTCGGCACCAACCAGGCGAAGCTGCTCGATCGAGTCGACCACGCCCGAACGGGTCGCCCGATTGGGTTCGACCACCAGCACGACGCCCTCGGCCAAGCGGGACAGATCGACGGCGTCGGCCCACTGCAACAACGGTGGCGCTTCGAAGACCACGAGGTCGAACTGGTCACGAGCGCTGGCGACCAATCGGCCCAGTGCCTCGCCCTGGAGCAGGCGCGACGGTTCTTTCACGGGACTGCCGGCGGTGAGCACCTGAAGGTTCCCCACACCGGCGATGGTCTGGATTGCCTGACCGATGGGCACCGCGCCCGTCAGTACGTCGGTGAGGCCGACGGGGTTGGAGATCTCGAACCGTTCGTGCAGACCCGGGCGACGAAGGTCGGCGCCCACGAGGAGGGTTCGGCGGCCCGAGCGAGCGGCAGCAACCGCGAGGTTCGCCGCAACCGTGGTAGCCGAATGCGGGTTGTTGGTGCCGGCAACGAGCAGGACCGACTTGTCGAGCTGGTCGAGATTGAACAGCAACGAGCCCTGCACCCGACGGTACGCCTCACCGGCCGGGCTGTTGAGCTCAGCGATCGTGGAACCCGAACCCTTACGGAATAGGCCGCCCGCCACAGGCACGGTACCCAACACATTGAGACCGAGACTGGAGATGTCCTGGCCGGTCGAGCGAACCCGATCGTCTCGACGATCCAGCAGATAGGCGGCAGCCAGACCACCGAATGCACCGAGCAACCCACCAAAGATCGGGCCCGTCATCGGAGGAAGTCCGGTGGTGGTGTCGGGAAGGCCGGCGTCGTTGAGCACCTCACCGGGATCGACGCTGATCGAGTCGATGTTGGCCAGCTTCGCCCCGATACCCGCCAGCTCTTCGCGCTTGGAGATCTCTCGATACGTCAACGCCTGAACCCGTGTGAGATCGGCGGCAGCTGCACCGATCTCGTTTGCCAATTCGTCGAGCTCGGCAATCAGTTCGGCCTCCCGGGTGATGAGCTGGTCACGGGCCGCCCGGGTTGCGGACAATCCCGCATCGCGACGGAAGTCGAGGTAGGCGTGGGCGGTGGCCTGCGCCAACTGTTGCGCCCTCGCAGGGCGCGCACCGACCACCTCGAAGATGAGAATCTGACTCTCGCCCGGCACGGTGACCGACACCTGCGTCGCCACCTGACGCGCCTCGACCGGGTCGATCTGTGGCAGCAGCTCGAGCGCTCGGGTCTGAGTCGCCGCATCGTCCAGATCGGTTGCGAGCGGGTCACCGGGGTTCGCCTCGTCCGCTGCGGCCAGCAACGCCAACGCGAGCTCGATGACTCGTTGTGAGTTGGCGATTGCCTGCTCGGTCTCGGGGTTCACTCGCCGGTTGGCATCGGTTCCCGGCTCGTCGCCGGCAATGACCAGCGGTCGAATTTCGACCTGGCTGACGGCCACGTAGTCACGAGTCTGGAACGAGATACCGAGGAACCCGACAGCAACGCCGGCCGCGGTGAGCACCGCCACCACCGGCCACCAGCGACGCAGCGCAGACGAGTACTCGCCCATCGGGACGATGGAGTCTCGGCTGACCAACGCATCTCGAATGCCTGTGTCTCTGGCCACCGCCATCGGTGCTACCTCTCTACGTGCCTCGAGGCGACCATGGCGCCTGAAGCGTGCGCGTGTGTCTCCATGGATAGCACCCCATCGGCCTCAGGAGACCTCGATTGAGCAACTCTGGGCCCGACGCAGTGTGGCACCAGCGACATTGCTCACCAGGTCAGGCCGCAAATTCGTAGGCTGGGGACTCGATGACTCGACCGATCCGTCGATAAGGAACAGGTGATGGCTTCCACCTATCAGCTCAGCGACCTCCGCGCCCTCGAGGCCGAGTCGATTCACATCATTCGCGAAGTGGCGGCCGAGTTCGAGCGTCCCGTGATGCTCTTCTCCGGTGGCAAGGACTCGATCGTGATGCTTCACCTTGCGATCAAGGCCTTCCACCCGGCCAAGGTCCCCTTCGCGATCATGCACGTCGACACCGGCCACAACTTCGATGAGGTCATCGAGTACCGAGACCGAAGGGTGGAGGAGACCGGGCTCCGACTCATCGTCGCATCGGTCCAGGACGCCATCGACCGCGGCGACGTCGTCGAGGAGACAGGTCCTCGTGCCTCGCGGAACGGTCTGCAGACTTCGGCGCTGCTGCATGCCATCGAGGAGCACCGCTTCGATGCCTTGTTCGGCGGGGCCCGCCGTGACGAAGAAAAGGCTCGGGCGAAAGAGCGCGTCTACAGCTTCCGTGACGAGTTCGGTCAGTGGGACCCCAAGGGTCAACGTCCCGAGCTGTGGAACCTGTACAACGGCCGCCACAACATCGGCGAGCACTTCCGCATCTTCCCCATCTCCAACTGGACCGAGCTCGACGTCTGGCACTACATCCGTGACGAGAACATCGACCTTCCCTCGGTGTACTACTCCCACCAACGATCGGTGTTCCGCCGCGACGGCATGTGGCTGGCCGATACTCCGTTCATCACGCGGATGGACGGCGAGGTGCTCGAAGATCGGGTCGTTCGATTCCGCACCATCGGCGACGCCACCTGCACCGGTGCCGTCGAGTCTCCGGCCGACACCATCGAGAAGGTGATCGACGAGGTCGCCTCGACCCGCATCACCGAACGCGGCGCAACACGGGCCGACGACCGACGCACCGAAGCCGCCATGGAAGATCGCAAGAAAGAGGGGTACTTCTGATGGAGCTACTGCGTTTGGCCACCGCCGGATCGGTCGACGACGGCAAGAGCACGCTGATCGGTCGTCTGCTGTACGACTCGAAGTCGATCTTCGAGGACCAGATGGAAGCAATCGAGGCGACCAGCGCCCAACGGGGCGAGGAGTACGTCAACCTCGCGCTGCTGACCGACGGCCTCCGCGCCGAACGGGAGCAGGGCATCACCATCGACGTCGCCCATCGCTATTTCTCGACCCCTCGCCGCAAGTTCATCATCGGCGACACTCCGGGCCACATCCAGTACACCCGGAACATGGTCACCGGGGCTTCAACGGCCGATCTCACCATCGTCCTGGTCGATGCTCGCCACGGCGTGATCGAGCAGTCACGGCGCCATGCGTTCATCGCCTCGCTGCTGCGCATCCCCCACATCGTCGTCGCCATCAACAAGATGGATCTGGTCGACTGGGATCAGCAGGTCTTCGAACGCATCCGTCAGGAGTTCACCGACTTCGCCACGAAGCTCGACATTCCCGATCTCACGTTCATCCCGATGTCGGCCCTCCACGGCGACAACGTCGTCGACCGCAGCGCCAACTCGCCCTGGTACCAGGGGTCGACCCTGCTGCACCACCTCGAAGAGGTACACATCTCGTCGGACCGGAACCTGGTCGACGTCCGCTTCCCCGTCCAGTACGTCATCCGGCCCCAGAGCACCGAGTACCACGACTACCGCGGGTACGCGGGCACCGTTGCCGGCGGCGTCCTCAAGCCCGGCGACGAGGTCATGGTCCTTCCTTCCGGGTTCACCTCGCGGATCGCCTCCATCGACACCGCCGATGGTCCGGTGGCCGAAGCCTTCGCCCCGATGTCGGTCACGGTCCGCATCGAGGACGACATCGACGTCAGCCGCGGCGACATGCTGTGCCGCCCGAACAACAAGCCGCACGTCGGTCAGGACATCGAAGCCATGGTCTGCTGGATGTCCGATGCCACCAAGCTGCGGCCCCGCTCCAAGCTGGCGCTCAAGCACACGACGAAGTGGTGTCGGGCCTTGGTCCAGGATCTGAACTACCGCCTCGACATCAACACCCTGCATCGCGAAGAAGGCGCAACCGAACTCGGGCTGAACGAGATCGGCCGAGTGAAGCTGCGTACCACGCAGCCGCTCTTCTTCGACGAGTACCGTCGCAATCGGCGCACCGGAAGCTTCATCCTCGTCGATGAAGCCTCCAACGTGACCGTGGGCGCCGGCATGATCATCGGCGGTAGCTGAGTCTTGAGCGGCCAGCCTCGAACCGAGAACACCCGTTGGCACGACAGCGCGGTCTCCCGCGAGCAACGCCGAGAGGCCAGCGGTGGCGAGGGTCTCACCATCTGGTTCACGGGCTTGTCGGGTTCGGGGAAGTCGTCGGTCGCGGTCGAAGTCGAACGCCAACTGCTGGCCATCGGCCGACCCGCGTACCTGCTCGATGGCGACAACCTGCGCCAGGGTCTCAACGGCGACCTCGGCTTCTCGGCCGATGATCGCGACGAGAACGTCCGCCGGGTGGCACACGTCGCCCGCCTGTTCGCCGACGCCGGTGTCGTCGCCCTGGTCCCCCTCATCAGTCCGTATCGAGCGGCCCGACAACTGGCGCGCGAACTGCACGATGTCGCCGGACTGCGGTTCCTCGAGGTGTTCGTCGATACTCCAATCGAGATCTGTGAGGCCCGCGACGTGAAGGGCCTGTACGCCAAGGCCCGCGCCGGCGAGATCACGGGCATGACCGGGGTCGACGATCCCTACGAGGCACCGGTCCAGCCGGAGTTTCGGTTCACCCCCGATGACGGGCGCCCCGCCGCCATTGCGGCCACGCTCATCAGCCGACTCTGAGCGCTGAACCCGCAACCGTGTGCACTTCCACCCCTCCCGGAGGTGCGCACTGCACGCAGTTGCCGGTTTACTCGCAGGCGGTGCCGGCGGGCGTGGGGCCGGGGACGATGCCGACGGTCGACTGCGGGGTCAACGAGACCGGAGGCGCGGTCGTGGTGGTCGTGGCGGGAACCGCAACACCGGAACGGGGCGCAGTGAGTAGAGCGGTGAAGTCTGAGCCGGTGATGAACTGGATCTCGGTGAGGGTCTCGTCGGTCACGAACTCGGGGTCGCTCGGAAGGTAGGAAGCGAGGTCGACTGCGGCGTCGACCATCGACGACGGGTAGCGAATGGCTGTTCGTTCCAGCGTGGGGCCGTTGTCGGCGACACCCATGTTGAACCCCTCGGCCTTCAGGGCATCGCTGACGAGGGTGGCCTGGCCAGGGGTGCGACTGCCGTTGAGCACGATGACGGTCACGGCGCCGCGCAACGTGGTGTCGGTCGACGACGGTGCCAGCGGATCGATACCCCGGAAGATGTCCAGGACCGGTTGTGCCAGTTCGTCCTCGAGTCCGAGAACGGCAGCGCCGCCGTCGCTGGTGAAGTCGAAGACGGGCAGCGCATGGCCGACGATCTGCTCGGGCTGCAAGGCACCAAAGGTCGACGCCAGCGACAGGAGATCGCCAGGGCCGATGGTCTGGTCCTTGGTGAAATTCTCTCCGCCGGCAGTGAGCACCCGATCGATCGTGGCAACCTCGGTGACGTCGAACCGGGCGACCACGGTGGAGGCAAGCCTCCGGAGGAAGTACTGCTGACGACTGTTGCGGCCGAGGTCGCCGGTGCCATCGGGTCGCCACTTGCCTTCGGCGAAGTACTCGAGCTTGCGACCTCGGGCGAAGGCCAGCGCCTGGCTGCCGTCGAGCACATGGCAGCCGGCGTTCTGGATGTTCAGGCCGGAGCCGGGGTCTCGCATCGGCCGGTCGAACCAGATGGGCACGCCACCAAGGTTGTTGACGATGTCCTGGAAGCCGACGAAGTTGATCTCGGCGTAGTGGTTGATCTCGAATCCGAAGGTCTGCTCGATCGTGGTGATGAGGTCCTGTTCGGGGTTCTCGCCGCTGAAGACGCCGTTGATCCGCCCCTCATTTCCGCTCGGGTAGTTGACCCACAGGTCACGCGGGATCGAGAGCAGGTGCACGACCTCGCCTTCGGGGTCGATGCGGGCGACGATGATCGTGTCGGTGCGCTTGCCGTCCGGGGCACCTTCGCCCAGCATGAAGCCGGCGTTGGGGTCGCTCTCGTCGATGCCTTCACGGCTGTCACTGCCGATCAGCAGCCAGTTGGACGGCTCACCCTTCTCCGCTGGGCCGGCGACGTCGACCTCGACCGTGTCGATGGCCTCCCACTTGTCGAGACCCCAGGCCAACACCCCCGCAGAAAGAAGAGCGACCACGGTGCCGATGACACCGAGCGAGATGACCAGTCGTTCGCCGAGGCTTCGCCCGCGGCGACGGCGCTGCGGTCGCTGGAGCACTGGATCGGGAGCAGTCATCGGCATGGAAATCTAGCGCCACCGGTGACCCACCAACGGTCAATCGTCTCCAACTACTGTGACCGTGTGACCGATCCCACAACGAACGATGCGCCCGACAACCTCCATCGGGGAGACGACGATCGACTGCGTTGTGCCTGGGGCGTGTCGACGCCCGACTACCTCGTGTACCACGACATCGAGTGGGGTCGCCCGGTCACCGACGAGCGAACGCTCTTCGAGAAACTCTGTCTCGAAGGGTTCCAATCGGGACTCTCGTGGCTCACCATCCTGCGGAAACGCGAGGGTTTCCGGGCGGCCTTCGCCAACTTCGATGCGGCGACAGTGGCCAGCTTCGAGGAGCCGGATGTCCTGCGTTTGCTCGATGACCCGGGCATCGTCCGTCACCGGGGCAAGATCGAGGCGTCGATCAACAACGCACGAGCGACCGTCGAGCTCCAAAGCCAGGGCGGCAGCCTGGCCGAGCTTTTCTGGGCGCATCGACCCTCGATCGAACGGGCTCCGACCTCGTTCGGCGATGTGCCGGCCAAGACCGACGAGTCGGCCGCCCTCGCCAAGGAACTGAAACGGCGGGGCTTCCGGTTCGTCGGGCCGACCACTGCCTACGCCGCCATGCAGGCAATGGGTGTGGTCAACGACCACCTGGCCCAGTGTTGGGTTCGCGACGAATGCGAGGCCGCCCGCCCCGTGCGAAACTGACCGTCCGGGTGCCGTTCGGGCTCAGCCCTTCTTCTGGCTGATGCCCACCCGCACCGGTTCGCTCGCCCATTCGGGCCAACGGGTGCGGCTCTTCTCGGCCAGCTTGTGCATGAGGGCGATGGCGCCCGGGTCGTCGTCGCCTGGGCGGGTCTCGATGACACCGTCGGTGATCATGGCGTCGATGACGGCGCGGCCCAGATCGGTGCGCACGATGGTGAGGGTCCAGTCGGTTTCGTTGCCGATACCACCGGTCGAGATGTCGGCGTGCTCCGCCGCGAAGTCCGGGCAGTGGTTGCAGCCTTCACGGGTCCAGGCGTGGCACTCCTTGAGGTTGATCTCGTGGTAGTCGCCGTTGCGCATCCAAACCTGGAAGACGCCCTTGATGTTCATCTTCACGATGTCTTCCTTGACCAAGCCGTACTTGAGCTGGAAGAGCTCGTCGAACATCGAGTCGTCGAAGCTCTTCGAGCAGAGGAGCCCGATGTTGAGCTTGATGGGTTTGGACACCTTGCCGATCTTGCGGTGCCACATGATCGGGGCAACAGAGGTCTGGCAGCTCATCCCGACCAGCGCCAGGTTCGACAGGCCGCGCTCGACAGCCTCGTCGTAGGCCAAGGTGTTGGCCGAGTAGGTGTAGCGGCTGCCGGCTCCGGCAAGCACCTCGTCACGGTTGGTCGCCACGGCGGGCCTGGCCTTCCAGCCACCGGTACCGCCTTCGAGCGTGGAGACGAGCGCGCCGTCGATGACGTTGTTCTCGAGGCACCAGATGAGGATCGCCGACACCAGCCCGCCGTCCTGGCCGGTCTCGTACACCTGATCGTCCTTGGCCCGGACGAGCAGGATGTCCTTGTAGATGCCGGCCAGCTCGCCGGCTTCCCGTTCACGTCCGAAGAGGTGATCGTTTGCCTCGTCCTCCCAACTGCGGAATCGGGGACACGCCCTGGTGCACGACGTGCAACCCTTCTCGCCGTGAATGCAGTTGTCGATCCCCAGCTCTTCTTCGAGGTGGAACGGGCGGTAGGCCCCTGGCTCGTGCTTGTAACCGATCACGTCGTGGGGGCAGGCGATGACGCAACCAGCACAACCGGTGCAGAGACCTGACGTGATGACTTCGCTGAAGAGTTCCTTCCACTGAAAGGTCCAGCGTTCCTTCTTCACCCCGCCTTCTGCTGAGGTCGCTTCGGCCGGTTCGCTCATCGTGTCGGTCACGCCATCATGGTAGTGGCGGGCGACCGGGTCGGCCCAGCTCAGAGGTCGGCGATCGAGATGACACAATCGGCGATGATCTCGTTGAACTGTGTCGGCAGCTCGGCCGCAGGGTCGAGCAGCAGATCGGCCTCGATCTCCTCGAAGCGTTCGTAGGGAATCTTCTTCTGGCTTTCGTCGAAGACGCACTGGCACAGCTCGATTCGCAACAGCGCGTCCTCGAGTGGTTCGGCACAGGACGCAAGGAACGCGTCCCGAGTCTGCTCGGAGTAGTCCGTGGGTTCTCCCGGACTGCACGCGGGCAACGTCACGGACGAGACCGTGAACAACAAGACAGCCGCAGACGAGAACCTCACCCGGCGGATCGTAGTCAGTCGGGGTAGGCCAGTTGGCGAGCGCGGGCGAAGACCTCGTCCAGCATCACTTCGGTCAGCCGGCCGGTGAAGGTGTTCTGCTGGCTCACGTGATAGCTGCCGAGGATCCAGCTGGCGGGCTCGGTTCCGAGCGGCACTTCGACGCCGTGGGCGAACTTCGGCTTGGGACCCGCCGGAAGACGATCGGCAAAATAGGCGCAGACAGCGCCGAAGCCGAAGGCACCGAGGGCAACGAACACTCGACCGTCGACCACGGCCAGTTCCCGATCGAGGTACGGGCGACAGTTGTCCCGTTCATCAATGGTCGGCTTGTTGGCCGGCGGAGCACACTTGACCGGCGACGTGACGAACGCCCCCGTCAGTTCGAGCCCGTCATCACGATCGACGCTGCTCGGTTGGTTTGCGAAGCCTGCTCGGTGCAACGCGTGGAAGAGCCAGTCTCCGGATCGGTCGCCGGTGAACATACGCCCCGTGCGATTGGCGCCATGCGCGGCCGGGGCGAGTCCGACGATGACCACCCGGGCGTGCGGATCGCCGAAGGGTGGCACCCCCTTGCCCCAGTACTCGTCAGCAGCGTACGCGGGACGCTTGTCGCGGGCGATGGCTTCACGCCAGTCGACCAGACGAGGGCAGGTTCGACACGCCGAAATCTCGTCGCTGATCGCCAGCAACCGCTGCGCTGGATCACCCGGGTGACGAGTGCCCAGGGGTCGAGAGGATGCCACGCGCTCGACGCTAGATAGCGTGGAGCCCTATGGCACGTTCGTCGGGCAGCAAATCGCAAGAGCCGAAGCCCACCACCGTGCTCCTCGTACGCCACGGGCGCACGCCCACCACCGGCCAGGTCCTGCCCGGCCGAGCCCGCGGCCTCCATCTGTCCGACGAAGGCAAGGCCCAGGCCGAGCGCGCCGCCCAGCGCATCGCTGCGTTGACTCAGCCCAAGAGCAAGGGCGTCACCGCGGTCTACAGTTCGCCCATGGAACGGGCCCGCGAAACTGCGGCTCCGCTGGCCAAGCTGCTCGGGCTCAAGGTGCAGCAGCACAAGGGCCTGATCGAGGCCGACTTCGGGGAATGGACCGGTCGGAACCTCAGCGAACTGGGCAAGCTGCCCGAGTGGAAGCAAGTGCAGCGCTATCCCAGCGGCTTCCGTTTCCCGGGTGGCGAGTCCTTCTCCGAGATGCAGACCCGGATGACCGGCGCCATCGCGCAGCTCGTGGCCAAGCATCCCGGCGAGATCGTCATGTGCGCTTCGCACGCAGACACCATCAAGGCAGCCGTCGCCGCAGCCATGGGTAGTCACCTCGACCTGTTCCAACGAATCGTCATCGGGCCGTGCTCCATCACGGCCATCACCTACACCCCTAGTGGCCCTATCGTCCTGGCGGTCAACTCCATGGGCGACGATCTCAAAACCCTGGTGCCGTCGTAGCCATGTCCGAGTCTTTCGAATTCACCGATCCGCGCCATTTCGTGGCCGGTGCCGTTGGCGAACCGGGCCAGCGGGTCTTCTACTTGCAGGCGAGCCAGGACGCGCAGATCGTCTCGCTGAAGATGGAAAACAGCAGGTGCAAGCCCTGGCCCAGTTCCTGGGCTCGGTGCTCGACGATCTTCCTGCACCGTCAGGACCACTGCCGGCGGGCGAGCTCGTGCAGCCCATCGAGCCGCTCTGGGTCGTTGGCCAGATCGCGGTCGGGATCGACGAGGCCGAGAGCAGGATCGTGTTGGTGCTCGAGGAACTGGTGCTGGAGGACGAAGACGATGACGACCTCGACGAGATCACCGAGGACTTCTTCGAGGACATCACCTTGGGCGCACGACTCCGAGTGCACATCACGTCGGCCCAGGCGCAAGCGTTCATCAAGCAGTCCGAAACCTTGATGTCCAGCGGTCGACCGCCGTGTCGACTCTGCGGTCTGCCCGACGGGCGCGAGGGCCACATCTGCCCCCGGCTCAACTGAACGGTTCGACGGAACCATGGACACCGACCCCGGGCACCCCGACGCTGAACACCCGGACGCTGAACACCCGCGACGACTTGATCCACGAGGAGACCGGCGACTCGGCGTTCGATCTCCCACCAGAGCATCTGGTCGAGCTGTTCGAGTCCGGCGACATGGAGGTCGAGGGTCGCATGCCCTACAGCTCCAACACCACGTTGCTCGTCAGGGTCTCCGGCTACTCCGACGATGGCGAGCCGGTCGTCCACCAGGCGATCTACAAGCCGGGGAGGGGTGAGCGACCGCTGTGGGACTTCCCCCCCGATCTGTACAAGCGCGAAGTGGCCATGTACCGCCTGTCTCACACGCTGGGGTTCGACGTGATCCCACCTACCGCGGTCGCTGTCGGCCCCTTTGGTGAGGGTTCCGTGCAGGCGTTCGTCAACGCCGACTTCTCCGAGCACTACTTCACCCTGGCCAAGGCGGGCATCGGCGAACGTGACCTCAAGCAGCTCTGTCTGCTGGACCTCATCGCCAACAACACCGACCGCAAGTCCGGTCACTGTCTGCTCGGTCGCGACGGACGGGTGTACGGCATCGACCACGGCCTCGCCTTCCACGCCCAATGGAAGCTGCGCACGGTGCTCTGGGACTACGTGGGTGATCCCATACCGAGCGAAGACCTCGCCGCGGTCGAGCGGTTCGTCCGCAACGGACCGCCGGCCGATCTCTGCGCCCTGCTCGACCGATTCGAGACCGACGCCATGATGACGCGTGCCGCGGCAGTGCTGGAGGAGGGGTCGTTTCCCGAGGACGAGACCGACGGCCATCGCTGGCCGTGGCCGCTCGTTTGACGCTAGAAACCCCTGTATGACCACAAGCTCAGATGCACGCCCGGTGTCAGATCAAGAAGCCGCCTGGGAGCGCGTTCGCTACGACGTCCCGGTCGAGCGGGTTGCCCGCATCACCCTGGCGCGAGCCGAAGCCGCCAACGCCCAGGACTACCAGATGCTGTCCGAGATCAACCAGGCCTTCGACAAGGCCATGCGGGACCCCGACATTCGCGTCGTCGTCCTCGCGGCAGACGGCAAGCACTTCTCGTCGGGTCACGATCTGCGCGACCGCACGGACATCAACGAGCTGCCGACCATCGGGACCCAATGCCATTTCGACGCCGATGGCGCCGAGGGCTACATGGCCCGCGAGGCCGAGATGTACATCGGTCTCTGCTGGCGCTGGCGCAACCTGCCGAAGCCCACGATTGCGTCGGTCCAGGGCAAGGTCATTGCCGGCGGGCTGATGCTGGTGTGGCCCATGGACCTCATCGTCTGCTCCGAGGACGCCACCTTCTCCGACCCCGTGGTGGCCTTCGGCGTCAACGGACACGAGTACTTCGTCCACCCCTATGAGGCCGGGGCACGTCTCGCCAAGGACATGCTGTTCACCGGCCGGGCCATCGGCGCCCAGGAGGCGCTGCAGCACGGGATGGTCAATCGGGTCGTGCCCCGTGACCAGTTGGAGACCGAGACCCTGGCGTTGGCATCACACATCGCCAAGCGACCGATGTTCGGCCTCACCTTGGCCAAGCAGTCGGTCAACAACTCTCAGGACGCCATGGGCATGTACACCGCCATCCAGTCCGCGTTCGGCCTGCACCACGTTGGGCACAGCCACAACAGACTGAAGTTCGATGGCAGCCTGGTCGACCCCGAAGGGATACAGGTCATCCGCTCCGAGGCCTGACCGGCCGCTCGCGATCCGAGGCAGAGCTGGGGTGATCTACAGCGGATTGGCGACGGCCACCAGATTCGAGCGATAGCTCTCGTTCCCGGCGGCGTCGTAGGCCTTGACGTAGTAGGTGGTCGATGTTCCCGGTGTTCGGCCGGTGACGGTGACCGATGTCGTGGTCACCGTTGCGAGCAACGTGTTGGTCGACGAGTTGTACACCTGATAACCCACCACTCCGATGTTGTCGGTCGACGCCGTCCAGCTCAGGGTGGTCGACGTCGTCGTGACCGCATCTCGCTTCAAGCCGGCAGGGGTCGAAGGACGGACGGTGTCGGTGACGACCTGCGAGATCACGACCGACTTGTAGGCGGTACGGCTGCCGACGTTGCCCGCCGCGTCGTACGCCTTCAGGTAGTACCAATAGGTTCCGTTCGCCAAGCCTGGATCGGTGAAACTGGTGGAGGAGGAGGTGCCGACGCGGGTGGCGACGCCGCCGTTGGTAGCGGCGCGATAGACCTCATAGCCGGCAACACCGACGTTGTCGGTGGCTGCGGTCCAGTTCAGCACTGCATTGTTGCCCGACGCCACGACGGTGAAGTTCGTGGGCACCGACGGCTTGACGGTGTCGGTGACCATCGAGGTGTCGCAGTGCTTGGTGAATCCTCCGCGGGACTGGTTGGTGCCATTGGCCCGGGTGGCGCGGGTGAGGTCGCCGCCGAACCACATGCAGCCGTCAGGACCCGAGGTCATGCCCCAGACTCCGGAGCTGCCGCTCACGTCGAGTTGGAATGACGGCAGGTACGAGCCGTCGAGCGCCGAGTAGGCGGCAACGAACTTGATCGGGTCCTGCCGGGTCCAGCTGCCGCCGCGCCCGATGAGCCACGAATAGATGTCGCCGTTGGCGAAGTGCGAACCACGGGCGTGGTTCGACCCGTAGACCCGGTCGTCGACGACTTCGAGGTCTTGGTAGTCGCCGCCGGTCTGGAAGGCCGAACTGGTCGTTCCGCCGGTGGAGTGCCTGGTCACGACCGAGTTGTTGGCGGCGTTCAGCACCCAGACGATGTGCTCCATTCCGGCCACGAAGACGAGCCCGTTGACAGCTTCGACGTCGAGGTAGATCTTGCGGCTCGTGTTGTTGTGCAAGCCGTTCAGGGGCGTCGCCAGCAGATCGCCGGTGGTGTTGACGACCACGAAACCCTCGCTGCCGGACACATTGTTGACGCCGGTGAAGTACCCGCTGAGGTACACCTTGGTCTCGTCGGGCGAGGCGACGATGCCCCAGACGGATCCGTTGGGCGCAGGGTCGAAGCCCGGGTCGGCGATGGCAGTGCCGAGCGACAGGCGGGTGGCGTTGGAAACGTCGACGCGGGGGAATCCCTCGCCGCCGACACCGTCGAAGCTTCCGCCGACGTAGAGCCACGAAGCGGTCGCATCGAGCTCGTACACCACCGCGCGGCCGTCACGCTTGATCTGAGCTCTCCACGCGCTGTCCACTGCTCCCGTCGTCGGGTTCACGGCGACCAAGGCCTGGGTATTCGGCACGCCGGCCACGTCGCCGAACTCTCCACCGATGAAGAGACGACTGCCGTCGGGCGACGCCTGCAGCGCGTACACCGGGCCGCTGAGGTCGACGTCGAACGAACTGACGTAGGCGCCGGTCTGTGCGTCGAATGCGGCGAGGAACTGCTGGTTCACCGGGGCCGAGGTCGGGGTCTGGCGAACGTCGGTGAACTTCCCGCCGACGTAGATCAGATTGCCGATCCGCTCGATGGCCATGACCTCGCTGTCGATACGGTCGGTCAGCGTGCCGGAGGTGATGCTGTTGTAGACCCCCCACGTGTCTTGTGCGTACGTGGCAATCTCCGCACCGGCCGGTGCCGAGACGAGCGTGGCTGCCGATGCAACCGAAAACAGCGCAGCCGCAAGCTGTCGCCCGATCCGCCGATTCTTCATGGTTTGCTGTCTCCTGAAGGTCTGATGGTGATCTGTCGCCGCATCAGGGGAGTTACTGTCGGCTCGCCGGCCAGGAGCCCCACCCCAGCACGCAACCCTACCGAGTCGGCGTCGTGCCGAAGGGCGCGGACACCCCAAAGCGCACGGCACCCCCCGAGCCCCACGTACGTGGCGACTCCTGCTCCGATACCGACGACGAACCACACGCCCCCACTCTGGCGCACGCGCTGCTGAACCTTTATGGGTAAACCGCCGATCGGCATGGGTCAGAAGGCCCATCGATCGTCTTCGCCAAGTCGGCCTCAGTCGGCGGAGGGCGCCGTGAAGCGGTAACCGACGCCAGGCTCGGTTCGAATGTAACGAGGGCGTCGAGGGTCCGGCTCCAGCTTCTGGCGGAGGTGGGTGAAATGCACTCGCAGATAGTTCGTCTCGGTCTCGAACCCGGGACCCCACACCTCCTGAAGAAGCTGGCGTTGGGTGACCAGCCGGTTGGGCTCCCTTGCCAACGCTTCCAGCAAACGCCACTCGATGGGCGTCAGATGAATTTCGTCGCCGGCGTTGTCGGTGACGGCGCGCGCCGAGCGATCGATGGAGAAGTCGGGCGTCTGAATGATTGCGTGGTCCGGCAGTGCAGCGCTCCGACGCATCGCCGCCCGCAGCCGAGCCAGCAACTCCTCGATACCGAATGGCTTGGTCACGTAGTCATCAGCACCTGCGTCGAGCGCGTCGACCTTGCCCACCTCATCACCCCGAGCCGAGAGCACGACGATCGGCACGTCGCTCCAGAGGCGAAGTCCCGCGATGACGTCGAGGCCGTCGATGTCCGGGAGCCCCAGATCGAGCAGCACAGCGTCCGGCTTGCAGCGGCCAGCCACGCGGAGGGCCTCGAGCCCGTCGGCGGCCAGCTCCACCCCGTAGCCCCTGGCCCGCAGGTTCAGCTGAAGAGCCCGACGAATCTGCGGTTCGTCGTCGACCACGAGAATCACTCGGTCCGCCTGGACTACTCGGTCAGAAGGCATCAATGGCCGTCCTTGCCTCAGGGTCATTGGCCGTCGTGTCGGCGGGAACAGCGATCTTCACGGTCAAGCCACCGCCGGGAGTGTCGTCGAGACAGAGGGTACCTCCCATCGCCTCGACGAATCCGTGAGCGATTGCCAGACCGAGCCCAAGTCCTCCCGGTTCGCCTCCGATCCGCTGAAAGGGCTGGAGTGCCTTCGCCCGAAGCTGTTCGGGGATGCCGCGACCTTGGTCGACCACCCAGATCTCGACGAAGCCGTGGAGGCCTTCAGCGATGCGAAGGGTCAACGGCGTCGCAGCGCGGTCAGCTGAGGGTTCGGTTGCACGCGCTGCATTCAGCACCAAGTTGGCAAGGACCCGCTCGAGGAGTGCCCGGTCGACGACACCGCTGAGCCCGGCCCGTTCCTGGACGACGAGGCAGCGCGCCACGACGTCGGCCGGCAATGAGGCCAGGACGTCATCGACGACGTCGATGAGTTCGGTAACGGCAACGACGGTTCGCACGGCTCCGGCCTCGAGCCGGCTCATGTCCAGGAGATCGGTGATCAGATGATCAAGCCGGTCCGCGCCCGCGTCGATGGCGGCCAGGAATTCGGCGACGTCGCACGCCGACCATTCCACGTCGGAGGCGAGCAAGCTGGTCACGCTGGCCTTCACCGACGTGAGCGGGGTGCGGAGATCGTGGGAGACGGCCCTGAGCAACGAGGTCCGATAGGCATCTCCGGCCTCATGGTCTCTCGCTCGTTCGGTTCGCTCCCGCATCGTTTCTGTGGCGACCGCCGTTTGGAGTTGGGAGGCAATGGACGTAGCCAGGCGCCTCAACGCGCCAGGAAGTGGCGGGCCGCCCACACGAAGGCGATGGGTCTGGTCGACTCGGATCTCGAAGGCGCCCTCGTCGATGGTTCCTCCCTCCGAAACGATCGGACGCCACTGGCCGCCTTCGCTGGTTTCGAGCGCAATCGACCGACCATCGAGCAAGTCGTGGAGATGTCGCAGCAGGACACGAGTCGGTTCCGGGGACTGGGCGAGCAGCACCGCAGATCGAGCGACTGCCTCCGCCTCGGACGTGGCGGCCTGCGCCTCGAACGCTCGGCGCCGCTCGATGTGCACGAGGCTCGACACGATCGCTGCGACCACGAGGAACACCAGAAGGGCCGCAAGGTTCTCGCGATCGGTCACCTCGAAGGTGTGCGTCGGTTCGATCAGGAAATAGTTCGCGCAGAAGAAGGCGGCGATTGCGGCCGTGAAGCCGACCGTCGCTCCGCCAATGGAGGTCAGGGCGACCACGACGAGCACGTACAACAGCAGCGAGGTCGAGAGCGAGACGCTGTCTCGGGTGCCGGCCAAGACCGCGGTGAGCGCGGGAATCGTCATCAGCCCGAGAACTGCTCCAAGCGCTGGTCGTCGGCCGAGCGGCTGCAGCCAGCGGCGGTGGGACAACGCATTCGGGGTTCCGCGAACCACGTGCACGTCGAAGGTGTCGGCTGCCGCGATGACCTTCGAGATCACCGACCGCCGAACGACGGACCGGGGACTGGCTCCGATCACCAACTGCGTGGCTCGCTCTGCGAGCGCGAAATCGACGAGGTCCGTGGCGACGTCGCCGCCGCGGACCTCGTGGTAGGTACCTCCGAGGTCGAGCAGGAGCCTCCGCGCATCTTCCAGATACGGCGACTCGGCCGGCTTGTTCTGCAGTACGCAAACGCCCAGCATGTCCGCGCCGTTGCGGGCAGCAAGCTCCGCGGCGCGGCGCACCAGTCTCGTGCTGTCGGGAGCGCCCGAGAGGGCGACGACCACTCGTTCCCCCGACGCGGTCTCCGCGTCGGGCCGTTCGCCCCGCGTGTGATCAGCGAGCCACTGCAGCGTCATCGAGCGGAGAGCGGTCAGCCGGTTGGGGTCGAACAGTCGAACCGAGTCCGCGTCGGCCGCGTCGGGGGAGAGGAGGAACCCGTCCGCCAACCGTCGTCGAATCTGTTCGGGCGTCTTGTCCAGGAACTCGATCTGCTCAGCATCCCGAACGAACCGATCGGGCACCCGATCCTTGCGCTCACCACCGCTCGATCGTTCCAACTGATGCCCGATGGACTCGATCGCTGATGCATCGATCGTGGCCACGACATCAATGCCCGCGTCGAGCAATCGCTCGGCCAACTGCCAATTCTGCTCGGCGACGCCGCCACCATTCGTAGGATCTGAACGTCTCGACTCGAGGTCGTCGAGGAGGACGACCGAGGGTCGGACTCGGAACAATGCCTCTGTCGACTGCGGCGTGCACGCACCGCCCGCACGCTCGAACTCCCGAGCGACCGCTTCGGTCCCTTCGCGATGCTTGGTGTCAATCGCGCCAATCCCCACACGCTCACTGCGGCGTAGGAGCTCGACTCCGTCGCTGAGCAGCGCGCAGGTCTTCCCCACGCCAGGCACAGCCCCCACGTACACCCTGAGTGAGCCGCGTCGAGCAGATTCCACCTGATGAGTGTGCTCCCGAGTTAGCGAAGTCTCAACGGCGACGACGGCTTCTTAACGATCTCTCAGCTTGAGGGACGATCCTCCGGCATGACACTGATTTGTTGCCGGACCGATGACGGAGGCAGTCGATGGGACGCACATGCTGAAGCAAATGAAACGAACCTTGATCGGTCGGCCGCTCGCGGGCCACGAGGAGGCCGACCAGCGGTTGAAGAAGCGCATTGCGCTTCCCGTGTTCGCCTCGGACGCCATCTCGTCCACCGCATACGCAACTGATGAGATCCTCATCGTGCTGCTCGCCGGGGCAGGCATCGGAGCCTCCGCCTGGCAGTTCCTCACTCCGCTCGCACTGGTTGTCTGCGCGCTGCTCGTGATCGTGGTCGTCAGCTACCGCCAAACCATCTACGCCTATCCGAGTGGCGGTGGTTCCTACGTCGTGTCCAGAACGAATCTCGGGACGAAGCCATCGCTGGTTGCCGGAGCATCCTTGCTCGTCGACTACGTCCTGACGGTTTCGGTGTCGGTCGCTGCAGGGGTCTTGGCCATCACGTCGGCCGTTCCGGCGCTTGCGGACGATCGGGTGCTGGTCTGTCTCGGCATGATCCTCCTGATGACCATCGCCAACCTGCGGGGCCTCAAGGAGTCCGGGTCCATCTTTGCACCGCCCACCTACGTCTACATCACGATGCTGGTGCTGCTGATCGCCGTCGGCCTGTACAAGATCTACTTCGGCGATCTCGGGCCCATCGACGTCGACCAGTACATCGCCCAAGGGATACTCGACCCCGAGGCAAAAGAGCTTGCCGAGGGCACGAAGGCTCTTGGCCTGCTCCTCCTGCTCCGAGCATTCGCCTCTGGAGCTGTCGCCCTGTCCGGCGTCGAAGCCGTCTCCAACGGCGTACCGGCGTTCAAGGCGCCCGAGTCCCGGAATGCTGCGCTGACCATCGCCGCCATGGGCACCGTGCTCGGTTCTTGTTTCCTCGGTATTTCGATCGTTGCCTCGCATCTGAAGCCCTACCGATCCGAGTTCGACCCAACGGGCCTCGCCCTCATGGCAAGACACATCTACGGCGGCACCGGCGTGCTGTTCTGGCTCACACAGGTCTCCACGTTCGCCATCCTCATCCTCGCGGCCAACACTGCGTACGCCGACTTCCCCCGGCTGGCATCCATCATCGCCAGCGACGGCTTCCTGCCACGCCAGTTCGCGCACCGTGGCAACCGGTTGGTGTACTCCAATGGCGTGATCTTCCTGGCCCTCATGGCCTCGGTCCTCATCGTCATCTTCGGAGGAAACGTCTCGGCGCTCATTCCCCTCTACGCGTTCGGAGTCTTCACCGGTTTCACGCTCTCGCAGGCCGGCATGGTCCGCCATCACTTGCGACTACGCGAACCGAACTGGCGACGAAGCCTGGTCGTCAACGCCGTCGGCGCCGTCGCCACGGCGATCGTCGCGTTGGTCGTCGTCGTCTCGAAGTTCACCCAGGGGGCCTGGCTCCCGGCCGTCATCATCCCGCTCCTCGTGCTGCTCTTCACCAGCATCAACAAGCACTACACCCGCCTGGCCGAGCGCCTACGCATCGATCCGCAGGACCCGCCGAAGGAACTGATCAACACCATGGTCGTGTTGATCGGCGGCTTCCACAAGGGAGTGCTCCAGACACTCGATTTCACTCGGCACCTCAAGCCGGAACGGTTGGTGGCGCTCCACATCGCCCCCGACGAAGAGGCGGCCGACCGGATGCGCGCACAATGGGCCGAGTTCGGCATCGATCTGCCTCTCCACATCGAGCTGGATCCGTTCCGGAACCTGAACCAAGTCGTCATCTCGTACATCGAGCGCCTGGGCGCCGAGTACACCGACGACCGCATCGCCATCGTGATCCCGGAGTTCGTGGTTCACAAGTGGTGGGAGCACCTCCTGCACAACCAGACCGCGCTGTTCCTCAAAGGCAAGCTGCTGTTCAAGGAGGACGTGGTCGTCATCTCCGTGCCCTATCACGTCTGAGTTTCAGCCGAGCCGGGGGCTCGCCTCCGACCGGACCTGCACCCTGAAGGGTTCGCCTGCAGTGAACAGAGCAAGGACCGTGAGCGGCACCTCGCCTCGGACCTCGACCACGATCTCCGTCGGACTGACCAGAATGATCGGATGCCCGACCATGGTGCGGCGATCGCTCTGGGCGGTCGCATTGTCCCATGCCAGACCGGCGGCGAGGTCCGGGTCGAGTTGGACCACACCGGTCGAGCGATAGGCGGCAACGTCGAGTCCGTTCGCTCCCGCGGCGGCTGCGGCGTCAGCCAGCTCGGCCAGGGCCCGCCGTTCGCTGAAGGCTCGCCACAGATCGATGGACAATCCGCCGACGAAGAGCAGGACCATCACGAAGCCAAGCCCGAGCAACGTCACCGAGCCCCGCTGTCCGGAGTCTCCCGAACGCATCCATCGCACCCGTCGTCATTGGTCGCGTCATTGGTCGAGGCTGGCGGCATAGTCCGGTACCCGCTCGGTGTGCTCGGCTGTCCAACTGCCCAAACCCAGCGAGCCCAGGACCGGTACGGTCGGGCCCGGCAGGTCGACGGCAACTCGTACGACGACCGCACCGCCCGGCGTCAGCGAACCGGACGGAGGACCGACCAGGGAAAGCGAGCCGGCCCGTAGGCCGTACGCCTGCTCGATCCGGCGCAGCAACTCGTGAGCGTCGACTCGACCTTCGCCGGCACCGGTCGGCTGGACGACCACAAGGCGCCCGATCTCTGCTGCCGCATCTCTCGCCGCGGTCTGGTGCTCCACCCAACGAGGGATGGTGAGCACGAGCAGCGCAAAGGGAAGGATCACCAGGCCGACGAGAAGCGGCAACTCGAGGCTGGCCGATCCCCGCTCACTCGTTGCGACGACGGTCATTCGCCTGGGTTCCGTTCTCGAACGGCGATGGCCTGAACGTCGAACGTCCAGTTCGGGGAGATCGGCAACCAGCGCTCCAGGCGGACGGTGCTCGTCACCGACACGGTGTCGCCTTCCGAGGTGCAGCGCGGGCGACCGACCTGATCGCCGAGCGGGCCGGCGAGCAGACCTTCGACCACCGACCCGAAGCGCCGTTCGCACACACCGGCCGCCGGGTCGACGGACGCGGCCCGAGCGGCCTCTTGGGCGGCGGATCGCACGACGCCTCGCGCGTACTGCCACACCGCGAACTGGGCCAGTGCCGTGACGAACACCAGAAGGAACGCCAGCGCCAGCAGGGTCTCCAGCGCAGCGCTACCCCGCTCGCCTTCAGAGGCCAAGTTGGTTACCGATCGCTTCGATGAGGCTGAGCCCGAGGCTCTGGAGGGCGGCGAACAGCGCGACCAACACGCCGACAGACAGCGCGCTGATACCCAACCATTCGACGGTACCGCTACCCCGTTCGCCTGCTCGCTGGTCGGGTCGAGTCGCTCGCGGTTCCTGATCGGCTGTTGGTGATTCCATGACTGGCTCCTTCTTTCGCTTCTGCTTGATTTCGATTTGGTCACGGACGGCCGTAGCCGAGCACGAGGTAGGGAATCGCAGCCCCGACGAACAGGATCATCACGGGAGCGATGAGGAGAAGCAGCGGCGCGATCATGGCAGTGCGGCGTCGAACTGCCCGCCGCGCCACGTCGTCGCGCCGTTCTGATCGGACATCTTCGGCCACGGCCAGGAGTGCTCGACCGATGTCGCCGCCGGAACGGGCGTTGGCACCGAGCAGGCGATACAGCCGAGCTGCGGCCGGTCCGGCCGTCTGCTCGGCCAGACGCTGGTAACACTCTGCCGGAGGCTGTCCCGCTCGACATCCACGACAAGGCGTCCCGCAGTTCCTCGATGACCAGGCCCCTCCCCGACCGGCAGACCGATCGCACCGCTTCCACCGGTCCGTGCCCGGTCCGGAGGTGGACAGCCAGCAACTGGGCAATGGTGAAGACCTCGGCCTGCATTCGCTGCCGTCGATGGGTGATGGTTCGCTCCAGCCGGTTCCGTTGAACCGTCGACGCGGGGAACCCGAAGCAAGCAGCGAGGAAGACCACTCCGCCGAAGTTGCCGAGGACAACCCCGCCGAGGGAGCAGCCGAAGACGATTCCGGCCAGGGTCCAAACCACCTGGCGAAGGCGGAAACGCGCGGGATCCAAGCCGGCGAATCCTGCTTGACGCAGGCGCAGCGCGAGAGATTCGTCGGTGCTGCTCTCCATTCTTCTGGAGAGTCGAGCGACCAGACCTTCCGGCGCGGGACGACCGACCGAACTCCCCAACCAAGCCACATCCGGGCTCCCCGTTCCCAGCCGGGATCGAAGCAGTTCCGCGTAGGGTCCCACCCGTACGACGAGACGTCGACGCGGGGGCCGCAGCGTGCGGACGAGGAGCCCGGCGAAGACCGCCGCGCTCATTGCCGCGGCCAGGTGGGCTGTCATGGTCGTCCCACACGGCGCAGCATCCGCTCCTCGATGGGCATCGCTCCCAGTCGGCGAATGGCGGTGAGACCCAAGCCAACGAGCGCCAGTCCGACGACGACGATCACCGAGCCGAGCGGGGTTCGATAGAACGCCCGGTAGTCGGCCGATGAACTGCAGAGCATGGCCAGGACCACGAACGGCAAGGCGGCGGCACCCCTCGCTTCGAGCCTGGTCTCCAGTTGCGCTGTTTGGATTTCCTCCGCCAACCGAAGATCGTCCGCCGCGCCGGCCGCAAGATCTGCGAGGAGATCGACCACCAACGACGAGCCTTGGTCGAAGGCCAGAAGCAGCACCTCGATGATCCGATCCGAAGCAGGGTCGGCCAGTTCTTCTCGCACGACTTCCAGCGCCACGACCTGATCGACCACGCCGGAGAGGCTCTGATAGCGAGCGAAGGGTTGCCGTAGGGCGATCGGGCCGCTCTCGGCCAGGCGCGACAAGGACGTGTGCACCGAGTGACCGGCACGAAGATGGGCGATCACGTCCCGCAGCGCGTCGGGCCAAGCCGCCAAGCGTTCCTTCTGGAAAGCGGCGGCGCGACGCTGCACGATCGCAGCAGGCACTGCGGCAAAGACACCGAAGCCCACCAGCGCCAGGAGCGGGACGCCAAGCACGACGGAGAGGGCCATGGCCCCGGTGCAACCCGAGGCAACCGAGACACCCACGAACCGAGCGGGCGAGCAGTGCAGGCCGGCACGCCGCAAGATCTCCTGGCTGCTCGCCGTCCGTTGACTGAGGGGCCGCATGGGTCCGGGAGCCATCGAACCAACCAGGCCTGCGTGTGTTGGCCGAGCCATCCACTTCGGCATCACCCCGAGCACGAGGGCGACGCAAAGGTAGGCGAACGAGGCTGCACCGGCGGCAGCAACAGCGATCACAACAAGCTCCTCCGTCCTTCCAGAAGCTGCTTCGACGAAGTCTCCAGCGGCCGAAGCGAACGGTCGATCCGCTGCTCCAGTTCTGCCGGGAGCGGTGTACCGGTCCACTGCAGCGGCAGTCCGAAGTCCTCGCGCACGAAGATCGGTTCGACGGTGAAGTCGATCTCCGCTCCCTGCAGGGGCGGCACCGCCACAACCTCCATGACCTGGCGGCGGCCCCCAACCCCGTCGTTCGCTGCCGATGGTGGTTCCTTGGCGACGTGCACCACCAGGTCGACCACCGAGCTGAACACGTGGCGCACCTGCTCGACGGTCACGTTGGGCCCCGCCATGCATGCCGTCGATACCAGCGCTTGCAGCCCCTGACGAGCGCCGTTCGAATGAATGGTCGACAACATGCCACAGCCCGCGTTGCCCGCGCGGGTGAGGTCCAGCGCCTCTCCGCCTCTGACCTCCCCGACCACCAGCAGATCGGGCCGCATGCCCAAGGACAGGCGAACCAGATCTCGCAGCGAGACCTGGCCAAGGCCATCTGGGCCTGCCGGCCGAGTTCGCCAACGAGCGGCGTTGATGTGGTCGACCGAAAGTTCCGGGGTGTCCTCACAGGCAATGACGCGGAGGTTCGCAGGCGCGGCCCGGAGCAACGCGTTGATGAGCGTCGTCTTGCCTGCGCTGGGCTGACCGCTGACGACGATGCCGGTAGGTGTACGGAGCATGGCGGTCAGCAACGAAGCCGCCTCGACGCTGATGGCCTGCCAACCCACCAGCTCGGCGAAGGTCTCCCGTCGCGTCCGGTAGCGGCGCAGCGTCACGTCGATGCGGTCGGCGATCGGAGGAATGACCACGCCGAGCCTCGCCTTGCCTCCCAGTACCTGCACTTGGGCCATGGGGTGGCTGTCATCGACTGCGGCCCCGACGGTGGCCAAGAGCTTGGAGACGACGTGGCCGACCTCGGCTTCGCTCACCGGCTCCGAGTGCGCCACCAGACGACCGGCACTGTCGATGAACCGGACTTGGTCGCCGTGGACGATGAGTTCCTCGTAGTCGATGCTGCCGTCGAGGAAGGGCGTCAACGGTCCGTAGTCCAGGAGCGATCTGGTCAGTCGGTCGATCATCGCGTCGGTGTCGTGGAGCGGGCGCTGCCCGCCGCCGCTGATGGCCTCGACCTGGTAGGTCTCGACGAGTTGGGTCAGGAGGCTCCGGACCTCGGCACGGTTGGACAGATCAAGATCGTGATCCTGGAGGTGCTGGAGCGCTGCATGCCGAAGCAGTTCATAGACATCGGTCACGGGAGCACGAGTCCGCGGATCGCCTTGAGGAAGGGTCCGTTGCCGATCACATCGCCATCCCATGCGGCGCGCACGACACGTCGATCGTGAGGCGCGATGATCATGTTGGAGACTCGCTCACCGACGATGTCCCGCAGCCGATCCGTCAGCTCGGCCTTGGCCCCGGCCCATCGGGGCGGACGGTTGATCACCACATCGATCCGGGTGTCGCCGGCCAACCCAACGACGTCCACCATCCAGTCCAGGAACCGGAGAACGCCCGTTGTACTCCCGTCACACACGCCAACGACGCGCGACGCGCGCCCCACGAGCAGCCGGCTCATCCCGAACCGGTCGACGTGACGTGAGAGGTCTTCGAGTTGCGGGCCGATGCGTGCGATCACGGTCGGGAAGTGCGTCGCCAACTCGGCGACAACGTCCGCAGTGTCGTCAGGCCGGGCGAGACACCAGTCGTCGCGCGAAGCCAGGCCCACCAGCACGTCGAACGGCAGCTCACGGCGACGACCCGACCCGAGCCCAGGCTTGGCGAGGCACGCTTGCACGCCGAACCTCAACTCGGCGTCGGCCTCGAAGTTCGACTGTTCCCGGCGCACCAGATCGACAGCGGTCAGCAAATGCGGGTGGATGGCGAGACCGAGGCGCCGCGCCAGCGACGGGTGGGTTTCGTCGACGTCCACCAGGACCGGCCGCGAGGTTCGGGATGCGAGCACCTGCGACAGACCGAGCGCTACCTCGGTAGCGCCGGCACCCGCCGGTCCGCCAACGGCCACGATCTGCCGCTCCTTCGCCGAGCGCCGGTCCGACAGTGTCGAGGTCATCGCGACGAAGGCGCGCTGGAGGTCGGGATCGGGACGGCTCTGCCGGATGAGATCGACCAACTGCTCGACTTCGACGGTCGCCGAAACCGCGCTGGAGATGCCGAGGCGCGCCAAGTGTTGACGACCGAACCCATCGGCCTCTTCGGGGTCGAAGAAGCCGATCACCGCCACGCCCGCGTCGCGGGCCTGGCTGACGAACATCGCCGACAGCCAACTGGTGTCATCGTCGGCCAGCACCAAATCGACACCGCCCGCAATTCCCTCGGCGCCATCATGCAGCAGGGTCACGACGACATCGGCCACATGGTCCCGGCAATGCCGTTGGAGTGCTCCTCGCCACTGCCGCGAACTGAGCGAAACGCCCACCATCAGGGTCATGGCCCCTTGCCGTTCTGCGCCTCATCGGACGCCGGCACGCCAGTCGCACGCACGAGCTGCACCGCATCTCGCCCAGCACCATTGCCGGCATCGAGCGCAATGACCAGCGCGATCGCCTGCTCGACGCTCACTTCGACGGTGACGAACCCGGCGCCCGCCACCGTCCCGAACCCAGCCGATGGGATCGACGCCGGCAAACGCACGACACGCAATCCCCCGGCGACCAGCGCGAACCCACCCGACCCGTCAACGCCGATGACATCGACCACGTCGCCGGTGTCGAGGCCAAGTCCTTCGATCTGGCTCGGATCGACCGGTAAGGCGAGTGTTCGGCTGCCACCTTCTCCGCTGCCGGTGATGACATCGGTCTGGAGCAGCGGCTCACCCACCTCGAGGTCCCGGACAAGGAACCCCGTTGGCACGTCACCGGGCTGGACCAACACCCCCGCAAGGGCGTTGTCGGCGGCGATGCTGATCGTGGTCCACCCGGAGCGGCCGTCGCCGATCGGCTCGCCCCGTCCAATGGCTGCCGCCGCCACCACGACCTCGACGTGCCGCTGTCGATCCTGCAGCACCCGGGTGGTCGCCACGAAGGCCACGAGCGCGGCCAGCAGCATGAGCCCATGGGCCGTGGTCAATCGAGTTCGGACCGCCAAGCCTCGCACGAGTTTCGCTCCGTCTCCGGTAGGAAATCCGCCCGACCGCCGGGCGCCTTCGCACCGTACGGACCCGTGGCCAATCGGTGAAGGGAGCGCGAAGCCCCTTGACAGCGCCAAGCACCTGTGGCAACCCGGCTCCCGCCGAGAAAGAACAGTGACGGAAACTGACGGAAACAGCCGCTATCGTTGTCGGATGGTCCGCATCAAAGACGAACTCAGCGACGGGTGGGACGGCGTCCGGAAGGCGTACCCGCCCATCCTCTCGACCGCCCAGGTCGCCGAAATGCTCGACCTCAACGTCCGGACCGTGCTGGCCATGGCCAACGACGGGCGCCTGCCGGCCAGCCGATTGGCCGACTCACGCAAGTATCACTTCCTGCTCGAAGACGTCATCAAGACGCTTCAGTCCAACCGGGTCACCGAGCAGATGGCGCAGGCGACGATCGACGCCGAATAGTCGGTCTGCGATCTACTCGGACGACGACTGCTCGATCCAAGCAATCCCGGACAGCGGAACCAGCCAACGGGCGCCACTCCCCTCGATTCCTTGTACGTGATGCCCGGCGACGGCCTCGATCCGCCCGCGCAGCGCCTCGCCTTCACGTCGGCCCAGCGTCACCCGGCTCCCGTCCACAACCGCGCCCCGGAGCATCGCAGTCAGCGTGACGGGGTACCCAGAGCCGGCTCGAACGACCGTCGATTCCCGGTCCGGGTGGGAGTGGACAAGAAGCACCGCATCGGTCACCACCAGCACGGCGCCCCCGCCGGTCAACAGCACCGTCACCACGTCGTCGCCCACGTGGCTGATCCGTCCGATCAACCGTCGACCGCCCACTTCCACCACCAGTCGATGCCCCTGCTCGGACAACGCAGCCATCGCTTCCGGCAGGCTTCGTCCGGACGCGAGCTGTTCGGCGATCGCGAGTTCACGTTCGACCGCGTCCTGTCTGGCATCGAGACGAGCCCGCCGGATGTCCTGCTCGGTCGATGCGGCTCGGTCCATCGCTTCCCATCGACGGTTCGAGCATCGGCTTGAATTTCTCCGGCATCCATTTCATCTAATTGACTCTTGACATCTTCTTTTTACGTCTATTTACTGATCGAATGATCCTCCATCCTTACGTAGTTCAGCCGGGCGACACCCTCTGGTCGATCGCCCAACAAACAGTCGCCGGAAGGAACCATGCCTCGGACACCATCACCCAGAAGACCTCTGCCGTCGGGTCGTACTGGACCGAACTCGTCCGCCTCAACCGCGCTGCACTGGCCTCCACCCAACCACTCGCCCACCCCGGCACCACGCTCCGGCTTCCCGAGCCCCCGCCGAACTGACTCGGCCTGACTCGGCACGACCTGCCCGGCACGACACGCAACCTCATTCGATCCACGCTCTCCCGAGGCTGATTGACTATGCTGAGAACGCATGTTCGATCACCTCGCTCAGCTCAATCCGCAGCAACGGGAGGCGGCAATCCACCGGGGTGCACCGTTGCTCATCGTGGCCGGAGCCGGAACCGGCAAGACCAAGACGCTCGCCGCTCGGGTCAGTCACCTGGTCGCCGAGGGGGCAGACCCCAACCGGATCCTTCTGCTCACCTTCACCCGACGGGCAGCGGAGGAAATGCTGAGCCGGGTGTCGTCCGCGTCGGCCAGTCGGGCGGCGGCCCAGGTCTGGGGTGGCACCTTCCATGCCATTGCCAACCGGCTTCTCCGCCAGTACGGCGGGGCCGCCGGCCTGTCGCCGTCGTTCACCGTGCTCGACCAGGGCGACAGCACCGACCTCTTCGGCATCGTGCGCACCGCCGAGGGTTTCGCCGAACGGGGCAAGCGGTTCCCCCGCAAGGAAACCGTGGCCGCGGTGTACAGCCGCATGGTCAACAGCCAGCAGAAGCTCGACGCCGTACTCGAAAACGACTACCCCTGGTGCGCCGACCACGCCCAAGAGCTCCGCACCCTGTTCACCGCGTACACCACGACCAAACGCACGCAACAGGTCCTGGACTACGACGACCTGCTGCTCTTCTGGAGAGGACTCACCGCCAGCCCGGTCGGGGGCTCGATGCGTGACCTTTTCGACCACATCCTCATCGACGAGTACCAGGACACCAACCCGATCCAGGCCGACATCATCCGGGGCATGACTCGCCCGACCGACGACTCCCGCCCCACCGAAGTCTGTGCGGTCGGAGACGACGCCCAAGCCATCTACGGGTTCCGGTCGGCTTCGGTCGAGAACATGTGGGCGTTCTCCCGGCACTTTCCCGGCGCCCAGACCATCACCCTGGAGCAGAACTACCGCTCCACCACCCCCATCCTGACCGTTGCGAATGCGGTACTCGCCCAAGCCGCGGGGCCCAGCTTCGGCGAAGTCACCCACTTCGCCAAGGAACTCTGGTCCACTCGCACCGACGGCATCCGACCCCGGCTCGTCACCGCAGCCGACGAGGCCGACCAGAGCCGCTTCGTCGCCGAATCCATCCTCGACGCTCGGGAGCGCGGCATGGATCTTCGAGAACAGGCGGTGCTGTTTCGTGCGGGGCACCACTCCGATGGGCTCGAGCTCGAGCTGGCCCGCCGGGATATTCCCTTCGTCAAGTTCGGGGGCCTCAAGTACCTCGAGGCAGGACACGTCAAGGACCTGCTGGCCCTCCTCCGCGTGCTCGAGAACCCGGCCGACGTGTTGGCCTGGCATCGCGTGTTGGCGACGCTGGACGGCGTCGGGCCGGCCACCCTGCGTCGGCTCAACGACGAGCTCGGCTTCGGCGACAACCCCCATTCGTCGGCGAATGCCGACGGCGAGCCGCACGCAAACGCCCTCACGAGGTTCCTGCGAAGTGAGATCAAGTTGCCGAGCGCGGCCACCGCTCAGGCGACCGAGCTCCGAGCTGCCTTCGAAGGCTGCCTCTCCACCAACCTGCGGCCGGCCGAAGAGATCGATCGGCTGAAGCCCTTCTGCCAACTGGTGTTCCCGGCAAAGTACGACAACCCGGCACCCCGCCTGGCCGATCTCGACCACCTGGCCTCGACCGCGTCGGCCTACAAATCACGAGACCGCTTCCTCACCGAGCTCACCCTCGACCCACCCTCCAAGACCAGCGATCAGGCCGGCCCTCCGCACCTCGACGACGACTGGTTGACCCTCAGCACCATCCATTCGGCCAAGGGCATGGAGTGGAAGAGCGTGCACGTCATCCACGCCGCCGACGGCAACCTTCCGTCCGACATGGCCATCGGCGACAAGGCGGGCCTGGCCGAAGAACTGCGCCTGCTGTACGTGGCTCTCACCCGCGCCCGAGACGAGCTGACGGTCAGCTTCCCCTTGCGTTTCCATGTGCATCGACAGGGCCTCGACGACCGCCACGTCTACGCCCAACTCAGCCGCTTCCTCGAGCCGGTCCGCCCGCTGTTCGACCAAGGTCACACCGGCGGCGTCGACAACGCCGTGGTCGACCTCACCGACCCGCTCGCGTCGGTAGGCGTCGCCGACGAGGTCGACGCCATGCTCTTCTCCCTCTGGGACTGACCCCTCCTCCATGCCGGATCGGGAGTGCCTGGGTACCGTTTTCGGCACCTGGGCACTCCCGATGCGGAATGACGGAGGGTCGGTTCGTTACCAGTGACGGAGGTCGACGGGCCACTGATCGATGACGTACTCGCCGTCGACGACCCACATCCGCTCGTGCTTGGCGATGGTGGGGTCGACGTGGGCGGGCAGCAAGCGAACCTGGTCGCCGACCCGCAGCACCGTGACGTCGGTCGACAGCGTCGAGTGTTCGTCGGAACAGAACCGCAGCTCGCCGTCGGGCCACGTCGGATTGCCGTGATCCATGCCGAAGGCCTTGAGCCCGGCGTTGGTCACGGCCCAACCCTTCGGGCTGACGGACACCACATCGGCCAGGACCGACAGGGCGATCTCGAACGGGATTTCGAGGGTGGCGTACTGCGTGTCCATCAGGCAGTAGGAGCCGGCCTGGATCTCATTGACCCACTCGTTGACTGCGTAGGTCCCGGTGCCTCCGCCCGAGACGATGTCGCCCCCGACGTCCTGGTGCGCGGCCAGCAGCAGTTCCATCGCCGCCTCGACCTTGGCCCGACGCCTATCGGCCGAAGGAACCATCATCAAGTGACCCTCGTAGCCCATGACTCCTCGAACGTCGAGACCCGCAGCGCGCGCCTTGTCGGCCAGACGACCGGCGTCTGCGGGGTCACAGCCGCATCGAGGCAGACCGACCTCGACATCGATGAGGACACGGCGGACACCGCCGGCAACGACAGCTGCGAGAATCTCGTCGGAGTCGACCGCGGCGGTGATGTCGGCCCCTTGCTCCACCAGAACGCCGAGCCGACGGTAGTCCAGTGTCTCATTGGCCAGCAGCAGATCGGCGCCCACGCCGGCCGCCACCATGCCTTCGATCTCGGCAATGGTGGCCGTGCAGAAGCGGTCGTGCCCGGCTGCTTGCAGCTCACGCGCGAGTGCAGTCGATTTGAACGCCTTGATGTGGGGCCGCAACCGACCGCCCGGGCGGGCTGCGCTCATGGCGGCAACGTTGCGATCGAACACCGAGCGCTCGACCACGAGCGCGGGCGTCGGGAGCTGGTCGATGGTTGCGGGGAAGGCCATCGACCGAGCGTAGTTGCTGCCTACCCGACGGGTTGGGCCGAGCCGGTGAGCGGCGCCGGCTGGAAGGTCTTGATGACCGGCAGCACTTCCTTCGCGAACAACTCCATGCTCTTGCGGGCCATCTCGATCGGCATGCCGCCATAGCGGAACACGAACGTGATCTCCGACGTACCGAAGGTCTCGGCCAGCTCTTTGACCCGTTCGATCACCATGTCCGGCGTGCCCCACGGATGGCCACCGACGAACCCCCGCGCGAACAGATCGGGTCGGGCGCGGAGAATGGCCGACCGCTCCCCGTACGCCTCGTACCCTTTGAGGTTGGCCAGATGGTCGCCCAGCATTTCGTAGTGCCGAAGTGCAGTCTCGGCGTATCCCGCCATGTACTGCTCGGCGGGTCCCCGCGCCTCTTCCACGGTGGGCGCAACGTAGGTCCACAACGCAAGACGGGTGTCGACGGGGCCGAAGCCGGACTCGGCCCGCACATCGGCGTAGCGGCGCAGGCCGGCCAGCGACGTCTCGAGATCGGTGTTGGGAATCACCATGGGCTTGACGCCCAGCTTGGCGATGATCTCCATGGTCTCGGGCGAACCGGCTGCGCAGTACAGGTTGTCGGTGAGGTCTGCGTCTGGCTGCGGGCGGAGCCGAAGCTGGTCGATCTGGTAGTGCTCGCCATCGAAATGGTCGATCTCTCCGTCGCGCAGCAACCGCGTGAGGATCTCCAAGTTCTCGTCGAAGAGACCTCGCGCGTCGTTCTGATCGATGTTCAGTCCCTTGAACTCGCGGCGGCCGAGGCCGCGACCGACACCGAGCACCACCCGGCGGTCGCCGAGAAGGGCGTCGAGCATGTTCACGTCTTCGGCGATACGGACCGGGTTGTGCCAGGGGAGCACGACGACCATGGTGCCGAGGTCGACGTTCTCGGTGACCCCGGCCAGGTAGGTCAGCAACTGTAGGGGGTTGGTGACCATCGTGTACGGGGTGAAGTGGTGCTCGATCGTCCACACCGTGTCGAAGCCGAGCGCATCGGCCTCTCGTGCGAGGGCGACGTCTTCGTGGAAGATCTGACGATCCGAGACCGCAGGCGATGCGGAAACGGACTCACCCCGCTCTTCGGCTTCGTAACGATCCCAGTCTTCGGCGTTCTGACAGAAGAACGTCATTCCGACACGCATGGCTTGTCCTCCCGAGGGCGCAGCTCGGCGGGCGAGACGCCTGCCGAGCGAGACCTTAGCGACGTCAAAAGGCGTCGACCGCATCGACGGTCACCGATAGGCTCGCCGCTCGATGAGCAGCGCAGTAGTGACCCGAAATCTGAAGAAGACCTACACCGGCCGAGATGGCACGGTCGAAGCGGTGCGAGGCGTCGACCTCGACATTGCGCCCGGCGAGGTGTTCGGCTTCCTCGGCCCCAATGGCGCCGGCAAGTCGACCACCGTGCGGATGCTCACCACGCTCATGACCATCACCGAGGGGACCGCAGAGGTAGCCGGCATCGACGTGAGTGCCAACCCCAACGGTGTTCGGCGCAAGATCGGCGTCGCCCTGCAAGAGGCCGGGCTCGACCCACGACAGACCGGGCGCGAACTCCTGACCCTGCAGGGTCGGCTGTTCGGTCTGGGCGGGGCCGATGCTGCGAAGCGCACCAACGAACTCCTCGACCTGGTCGAGCTGAACGACGCGGCCGACCGGTCGATCAAGGGCTACTCCGGAGGCATGAAGCGACGGCTCGATCTCGCCTCGGCCCTGGTGCATCGGCCCGAGGTCCTGTTCCTCGACGAGCCGACCACCGGCCTCGACCCCGCCAGCCGCCTCACCGTGTGGGACGAAGTCCGACGGATCAACGAGCAGGGAACCACCATCTTCCTCACGACCCAGTACCTCGAGGAAGCCGACCAGCTCTGCAACCGGCTGGCCATCATCGACAACGGCCGCATCGTTCGGGAGGGGACCCCTGCGGGTTTGAAGCAAGATCTGCGTGACCGCCTCGGCCTGACGGCCGACCCCAGCCTCGACGATGTGTTCCTCGAAGCAACCGGCCGCTCCCGCGAACGGGCGGCCGGCGAAGTGAAGGAGATCTGATGCGCGAAGCACTCATCCTCGGCCAGCGAGCGCTCCGCGAAGCGCTCCGAACCCCGGACTCGCTGTTCCCCACAGTGTTCATCCCGCTGTTCTTCCTGGTGGTGAACGTCGGGCAGGCGGCGCGGATCTTCCCGACCGAGGGAACCCCGTTCCTCAACGGGCAGAGCTACGCAGCCTTCCAGCTACCGGCCTCCCTCTTGACGGCAGCCTCGTTCGGCAGTGCAGCCCTCTACCTCGTCGAGGAGATCGAGGGCGGCTACTTCGACAAGCTCCGAGCCGCCCCCATCGGACGATCGGCCATCATCCTCGGCCGCCTCTTCGCCGAGTTCGTCAAGAGTCTGGTCATCAGCTCGGTGCTCATCCTCGTTGCTCTTCCCTTCGGCATCCGGGTCGAGGCCGGTGTGCTCGGCTTCGTCGTCATCGTCGTGATGATGGCGCTCTGGGCCACCATCTTCAGCGGCTTCATGCAGCTCATTGCTCTCAAGAGCCGCAGTGCGGCCGCCACACAGTCGGCCAGCATGATCTTCTTCCCGCTACTCTTCCTCACCCCCAGCTTCGTTCCGCGCAACCTGCTCACCCGCCCCATGGAGATCGCAGCCACCCTCAACCCGGTGACCTACATCATGGAAGGTGCTCGTTCGCTGATCCTCGACGGGTTCGACGGAGCAGCCCTGGGGCGGGCCTCGCTCGTGCTGGTCATCACGGGGGCGCTCATGCTCTCGCTCACCACCCGGGCAATCCGCACCTACGACTGAGCGATCCGTTGCCTACTAGGTTGCGTGCATGACTGACAAGATTGCCGCCATTGACGCCTTCCTCGCCGAGCCCCGCAACGTGATCGTGGCCGGGGTCCGCAAGGACGGCCGACCTTCGATGACACCCAACTGGTTTCTCTGGCAGGAAGGTCGCTTCTACATCTCGACCACCAAGACCCGGGCCAAGTACCGGCTCTTCCGCAACGACGCCAGGGTGCAACTCGTCATCGACGACTCGACCGGCTTTCGCTACGTCGTGGTCAACGGCACGGTCGAGATCGGCGACGACGTCGACGCCGGCCTCCCGTTCTTCCGTGCTCTGCGCAACAAGCACGACAAGGGAGGCCAGACCGAGCAAGAACTTCGGGACGAGATGGTACGCGACCAACGCGTGCTGCTGATCGTCACCCCCGACACGCCGCAGACCGAGTGGCTGTGCATGGGCTTCTGAGATGCAAGGTTTTGACACACGAGCAGCTCGATACCCACTAAGTTCCCGTCATGAGCGAGAACCTCCGGGTATACACCAAGGCCATCTATGCGTTCGATCACGTCGTGAAGACGGCGACGGTCAAGACACCGATCGAGAAGGCCCTGGCCAAGAAGGGCCCCTTCGCCCCTTGGACCGGCGCCGACGTGTACCGGCATTCGCTCGGCAACTTGGCCATGATCAAGGGCTTCGCCACCGCCGGCAAGGGCCCGAAGGGCGAACCCAAGATCGGCGCCGACCCGGTCCGCCAGTGGGAGAAGCTTCGCGACGAGACCTTGGCCGCACTGGACAAGAACGGTGTGCTGCAGACCGTCGCCCATGACCCGTTCGGACCCGAATTCGGGCCGATGCCCATCGACGATCTCGTCGGGTTCATGGCGGCAGAATTGGCGGTGCACGTGTGGGACTTCGCCCGCGTCGCCAAGGTCGACGAGCGACTCGACCCTGCTCTGGTCAAGTTCTCCCACGCGGCATGGAAGCAGTTGCCCGAGTCCGTGCTTCGCATGCCCGGCATGTTCGGCCCGGCCGTCAAACCCGCCGTAGGCGCCACCGCTCAGACGAAGTTGCTCAACTTCCTGGGTCGCAACGTTTGACCAGGAGCTCCGGCGACACGGTCATCGATCGGGTCCGGGCGCTCGGACCGCGCATTCGGGACGAGGCTGAGCAGCTCGAGACCGAGCGAACGCTCCCCCCGTGGCTGGTCGCGGCGCTGTACGACGCAGGCGTCTTCAGCGCTCTCATACCCGCCAGCTTGGGCGGGCTGGAGATGCACCCCATCGCGTGGATGGACATGGTCGAGGAGCTCTCGCGCATCAACGGCTCGGCTGGTTGGCTGGCCATGATCAACAGCGGTATCGGCTGGGCCGGCCTCGATCCGATGGTCGCAGCGAAGTTGCTGGCCGAGGACGAAAGGCCGATCCTGGCCGGCAATCAGACGCCGGGAGGGCAGGCCACGCAGGTCGACGGCGGATGGCGCGTCAGCGGCCGCTGGAAGTTCACCAGCGGCTGCCTCCACTCTCCGTTCATCACCGGCACCTGCATGGTGATCGACAACGGCGCGCCCGTCGTAGGCGCCAACGGTCCCGAGCTGCGCAATGCCTTGTTTCGACAAGCCGAGATCACCATCGAAGACACGTGGGACGGGATGGGCATGCGGGGAACCGGCAGCCATGATCTCGTCGCCGTCGACGTCTTCGTTCCCGACGAGCGGGTCAATCACCGCGATGCCGCACCTCGACACCATCCACGTCCGCTGTACCGGTCGATCTTCATGCTCATGGGGCACAGCGCCCACGCCCTCGGCATCGCCCGCTCGGCCATCGAGGCCGCTATCACCACCGAAGCCAAGGGCTACGGCCTGCTGGCCCAGCTCATGGGGCGCGACGGCGCCAAGATCGCGCTGGCCGAAGCCGAGGCGATCGTGCGGGCCAGTCGATGCTTCGTGTGGGACGCAATCGAACGGGCCTACGCCGAGGCGACAGAGGGACCGGTGAGCGCCGATACGACGGTCAACCTTCAGCTCTCGATGGTGCACTCGGTGCACGAGGCCGCGAGAGCAGTCGACCTGGTCTTCCACCAGGCCGGGTCCCGGTCGGTGTTCACCTCGAACGAGTTGTCACGATGCTTCCGTGACATCCACACCGCGACCCAGCACATCATCGTGTTCAAACCGAACTACCGGACCCTCGGCGAGTATCTGTTCACCAAGGACCAGCCTGACGGCCCTCAGGTCGGCCCCGGGGTCTTCTTCGCCCGCTGAAAACCTACAACCGCGTGCAGTACCACCCCGCTCAGAGGTGGTGGCTGCACACGGTTGCCGGGAGTGGTTGGGGGTTGCCGGGTTGGTTGGGGGGGATTGGGCGGCCGGCGGTCAGTAGGCGGCGAGCGCGGCGGCCAGTTTGGTGCGGTACTCCGCGACGTTGGCCAGCTTGATCTCGTCGAAGCCGCGGACCATGTCGTACAGGCCGGCGATCTGGACCGCCTGGTCGTAGTTGCCGGCCTCGAGCTTGGCCACGAGCTGGTGGGTGAGCGCCCGATAGTCGTCGACGAGGGCCCGCTCGATGCGGCGCTCCTCGGTTCGGCCGAACGGGTCCCACTTCTTGCCCCGCATGCCCTTGGTCTTCACCAGGGCCTCGAACATCTTGCGTCCGGCAGCCTCAGGGATGGCGGTCTTCTTCTTCACCCCGACCATCTTGAGCGACGGCGGCTTGAGCTGATAGCTGACCTTCGCGTTGGGCCCGAACCGCTCCCGGGCCTTGTCGGTGATGTCGGACTTGAGGGCGAGTCGAGCGACCTCGTACTCATCCTTGTAGGCCATTGCCTTGTAGAGCATGCGGGCAACGGTCTCGCTCAGGTCGGTCCGGTCACCAACCAGTCGAGCCTCGGCATCTCGGACCCGCTTCACATCGGCCGCGAACTGACGGGCATAGCCCTCGTTCTGATACTCGATGAGCTCGGGCAGGCGGTAGGCCAGCACCTCCTGGAGTGCAGCTCCCCCGCCGATCTCTGCGGCCATCAGCGCCGCAGCCCCGGTGAGCGGAGCGGGACCGGTGGCCTCGGCCGTGGCGGAACCGGACTCGAGCTGCGCGAGCAGCGAAGGATCGGCGGCGAGCCGACGACCGAGACGGAACGCCTCGAGGTTGGTCTGGACCGACACACCGTTGAGCTCGATGGCCCGCTCGATGCTGTCGGCCGACATCGGCAACATGCCTCGCTGGAAGGCCAGGCCTACCACCAACACGTTGGCGGCCGGCTGGCTGGCGAACACACGGCGAGCGATGCCGACCGAGTCGAGCCAGATGTTGTCGGCGGCGACGGTGGCGCCATCGACCGCGGCACGGAAGCGTTCGAGCTCGGGGAACTTCTCGGCCCCGCGGCCCGACACCATGGCTCCGGTCGGCACCAGCGCGGTGGACACCACCGCACGGGTTCGTTCGGCGTCAGCCCGGCTCAGGTTCTTGGTTCCGGTGAGGAGGTCGAAGATCAGCATGGCGTCGGCCGTGCCTTCGATGACGCGGTTGGTGCCGCCGAGGTCCGGCGCCGTCGTGATCAGCAGGTTCGACACGACCGGTCCGCCCTTCTGGGCCAGTCCGGTCTGGTCGAGCCCGTTGGAGTACTTGCCGTCGAGCAACGCCGCGGTGGCCAGCACCTGATTGACCGTGACGACGCCCGTGCCGCCGATGCCGACCAACAGGATGTTGCCCTCGGCGGGAATCTCGGGGGCCGCCGGCATCTCGCCGGCGGGAACCCCGGCGCGTTCCTTGGACGGCTTGAAGTCCGGGTCGATTTCGACGGTGACGAACGCCGGGCAGTTGCCGCCGAGACAGGTGAGGTCGAAATTGCAGGACTCCTGATGAATCTGGGTCTTGCGGCCGAACGGCGTGGACACCGGGTGCACCGATGCACAGTTCGAGACCTGGCCGCAATGACCGCAGCCTTCGCAGATGTCCTCGTTGATCATGACCCGGGTGGTCGGGGTGACGATCGTGCCGCGGGTCCGGCCCCGCCGAAGCTCGGCCGCGCACTGCTGGTCGTAGATGAGAACGGTGGTGCCGGGAATGTCGCGCAGCTCTCGCTGCACGTCGTCGAGCTTGTCCCGGTGCTCGATGCGGGAGTTCTTGGCGAAACGGGCATCGCTCGGGTACTTCTTGGGGTCGTCGGCGACGATGACGATCTTGGCTGCGCCCTCGGCCTCGAGTGCCCGGCTGAGGTCGGGCACGTCCATGGCCCCGGCCGCGTCCTGACCGCCGGTCATGGCGACCGTGCCGTTGTAGAGGATCTTGTAGGTGATGTTGGTGCCGGCCGAGATGGCCTGACGGATGGCGAGGTACCCCGAGTGGGCCAGGGTGCCGTCGCCCAGATTCTGGAACCGGTGGGTGTCAGTGACGAACGGCGCCATACCGACCCACTGCACGCCCTCCCCACCCATGTGGGTGATGCCGAAGTTCTCGCGCTCCATGCCCAGCACCATGCCGTGGCAGCCGATGCCACCACCGGACATCGAGCCGTCCGGTAGGACCGTCGATCGGTTGTGGGGGCAACCGGAACAGAAGTAGGCCGAGCGATCGGGGAGGGACTTGGCGTGGTCGAGCACCGCCACCGGGATGGACATGCGCTGCTTGGCGAAGCTGTCCTCGTGCACGTACCGGGTGAGGCGAGCCTTCACCGGCCCCATGAGGTCTTCGGTGGTGAGGCCGCCGTAGTGAGCGACGAGCGGGCGGCCTTCGTCATCGCGCTTGCCGATGACACGTGGTGCGCCGGTGCGACCGTACAGGATGTCGCGGACCTGGGTCTCGATGAAGGCCCGCTTCTCCTCGATGACGATGATCTCTTCGAGTCCGTCGGCGAAGCCGGTGAGCCCGTCGGGCTCGAGCGGCCAGATCATGGCCGGCTTGTAGAGACGGATGCCGGCCTCGCCCAGTTCGACCTCGGTGGGGAAGCCCATCTTGGTCAACGCCGCACGCAGCTCGCCGTAGGTGGGGCCGGCGGCGATGATGCCCACCCGAGCCGGCATGTCGACCGCGCCGTACACCTTGTCGAGCCCATTGGCCGCAACGAACCGCTTCGCTGCTTCGAGGCGAGGACCGAACATGTCCTGCTCGGTCCGCATCGAGAACGGCGCGATGAGGGTGACCGACTGATGGGCCACGAACGGGACACCCTGGACCTCGACTTCGGGCCGCACGACCGGTAGTCGGTCGAGGTCGGTGTTCACGGTTGCATAGCCGTCGGCCACGTTCGAGTGGATCTTGAAACCGACCCACGCGCCACAGAACCGGGAGAGCTCGTAGCCGTAGTGCCCGTAGTCGAGCACCTCCTGCACGGTGCCGGGGTAGAGCGTGGGCAACGCGAGATCGGCGAGCGCCCACTCCGATGCCGACGCGATGGTGGACGACTTGCAGAACGGGTCGTCACCGGTGACGGCCAGCACGCCGCCCTTGGGGTGGACACCGGACGAGTTGGCGTGGCGGATGGCGTCGCCGCTGCGGTCGATGCCGGGACCCTTGCCGTACCACATACCCATGACGCCATCGAACTTGGCGCCCTTCTCGAGCGACGTCTGCTGCGATCCCCAAACGACCGTTGCCCCCAGGTCCTCATTGACCCCCGAGATGAACTCGATGTTGTTGGCCTTGAGGATGTCTTCGTCGGCCTCATAGGCCTGGTCCATACCGCCGACGGGCGATCCGCGGTAGCCCGAGATCACCGCAGCGGTGTTCAGCCCATTGAGCTGATCGATGCGTTTCTGGTCGAGCGGGATACGCATGATGGCCTGGATACCGGACATGGCAACCACGCCGCTGGTGGCTTCCATACGGTCGGAGAGTCTGTACTCGAGAGCAGTCACAGGGAAGACTCTAGACGTGACCGACCCCCAGGTGACCAGCGAACTGCACGTCGGCTGTGCCATGTGGGCCCACAGAGGTTGGCTCGGCAGATGGTTCCCTGCCGACACCTCGACGGGTACCGAACTTTCGGCCTATGTGACGTGGTGTACCGGCGTCGAGGGCAACACCACGTTCTACGCCGTGCCGTCCGAGCATGCCGTTGCCCGTTGGGTCGAACAAGTCCCCGCCGAGTTTCGCTTCTGCTTCAAACTTCCTCGCACGATCACCCACGATCGCAGGCTCCACAACGCCGACAAGGAGCTGTCCGACTTCCTGGTCCGTCTCGAGCCGATGGCGGAGATTCTCGGGCCGATCCAGATTCAGTTGCCCGCGTCGCTGGGGCCCGAGGCGCTGCCGCACCTCCGATCGTTCCTTCGGCAGCTTCCGACAAGCTTCGACTGGGCCGTCGAGGTGCGCCATCTCGACTACTTCGTCGGCGGTTCGGCCGAACGCCCGCTCGATGATCTGCTGGCCGCGCATGGGGTGAACCGGGTGGTGCTCGACAGCCGAGCCCTGTTCGCCGTCGCGCCGACCACGCCCGCGGAGCACGACGCCTGGAACGCCAAGCCGAGAGTGCCGGTCCGTCCGGTCGCAACCGGAAACCAACCCATCGTCCGCCTCATCGGCCGAACCGACACCGAGGGTTCGTTGGCCGATTGGGAGCCCTGGTATCCCAAGATCGCCGAGTGGATCGGCCGGGGACTGCGACCTCACGTCTTCGCCCATACCCCCGACAACCTCGATGCACCGATGTTGGCGCAGTCGGTCTGGGAGCGCATCAACGCCGCGATGGCTCCCGACGCTCCCGCTCTGGCACCGCTTCCGACGCCGAGACGTCCAGCCGAACAGCTACGGGTCGACCTGTGACTCGGCGCTGACACCCCTGCGATTCAGCTCCGAGCGTCGAATCGCTCTATCTCATAGCCCGCAAGAACGTTGTCGGCAGTCACCAACACCAGTGTCTCGAGTTGCGCCTGAGCGACCAGCATCCGGTCGAATGGGTCACGATGATGGGGCGGCAACGCCGGCGCCAACGCAGCGTGCGCAGCCGTGATCGACAGTGAAACGAATCCCTCAGACTCGAGCTCATCGACAAGCCCGTCGGGCATCGTCAGCTTCCCAAGCGCACGTTTGGTCCCCAGCTCCCAAGGCGTCACCGCCGAGATGAAGGCCTCGTCAGCGTTCCGAATCAGCTCGCGACACCGAGGACCCATCGCTGCGCTGTCGTCGAGCCACCACAGGACAACGTGACTATCCAGAAGGATCCTCACACCGCGTCAGCCTCAGATGACTCGTCAAAGATGGCCACGATGTCCGCGTCAGATCCAACAACATCCTCGCCGTACACAACCTTGCCAGACCACGCCCCCGGCACCGCGCAGAGCTGGCGCCTTTCCAGGCAACAATCCTGGCCACGGGCCGACCATTTCGCGCAACGATCACCTCCGCTCCCTCTTCGGCTTCGCGGATCAACTCCGACAGCCGAGACTTCGCCTCGTGCGTGTTGACGACATGGGTGGTCATGAACCTAGCTTAGCTAAGGCCCACTCGATCCGCTATGGCTACCTCTTTGCCATTGTTGCCGCCCGAGGCGCTGGTGATGCCCCCGGAGCTGGTGGCCGTCGGATCTTCCGCGGGCACCTGGGTGCACGCAGACGGGACGGCGATTCGGCTCTTGGTCTTCTTGGGCGGCTCGGTGACGAGCACCCGGTACAGCACCAGGAACAGAGTCGTCAGGACCAGCACACCGACAAGACCCTGGTAGAGCCGGTTGGAAGCGTCGGTTCCGGCGAGCCCGGCGTGCAGGCACGACAACCAGAAGCTCAGGTAGGTCAGCCGGTGAAGGTTCATCCACAGGCGCCGGCTGAGTCGTTTGCGGTAGACAGCGGCCGCGGTGCCGACAACGAGTGACCAAAGAGACAGAACTCCCAGCGTCACCGCAAACGGCTCCCAGCTCGACGCGTAGGGAACCAGGATCTCGCGCCATCCAAACGTCAGGTAGGAGTCGGCCACCAGAGAAGCGAGGTGCACGCCGAGGCCGAGCACCGCGATGCCCGAGACCCATCGGTGGACGTCGAGCAGCCACGCCGGTCGCCGCCGGTCGGGAAGCAACCGAGTCGACAGCAGCACACCGAAGGCGACACTGGCGCCCATGGCGAAGAGGGCCACGATGCCGGTGGCCCGGGCGAGGAACCACCAGATCGGAATCTCGATCCCGAGCAGATCGCCGATCCAGGCCGTCGAGATCATGGCCGGCCCGACCCCATCGTGGACAGACCTGACTGTGGACTCAGGTCGAGGTAGGACGCCATGGCGGCGTTCACTTCGATCGCGGATCCGTCACACAGCAGGGCGGCGAACCCTTCGTCCTCGGCTCGCTGTAGCCCGCTTCGCCGGTTCTTCAGCACGACCTTGGTCCAGGCCTCAGCCCGCCAGGCTTCGGATGCCACCACGGTGGCCGATGCCGGAAGGTCATCGACGAATCGGCCGGTCGCGGGATCGAGCACATGCGGCATCCCCGATCCGTTGGGATGAGCAGACACCGAGTTCGAGGTTGCGACCCCGCCATCAGCAACGAGCAGCGGGAGCGACGAGTTGGGCGCCAGCTCGACATGCACACGCCAGGCGGCCTCGAGTTCCCGTGAACTGTCTCCGGCGAACGGGCCGAGCAGATCGGCGGACGGTTCGTCGGCGTCACTGATGGCTCGAAGATCGCCGCCAACGTTGATGAGTACGGCGAGCGCGCCGGCGTTGAAGAGATCCTCGGCAACCAGATCGGCGGCAAGGCCCTTCGCGATTCCGGACGGGTCGAAGCGAAAGCCCGACGGTGTCGTCGCCGTCTCGGCGGCCCAGTCGATCTCGAGCCGGGCCATCGCTCCGGCTGTCGACCGGCCCGGCATGGCCAGGGGGTCGAAGTCGCCGTTGGTCTCCAGCCAAGCGAGCTGCGCCGCGGCCAGCAGGAGACGGGTGTGGAGGCTGACGTGGGTCGCCCGCCCGGCTCGTGCGTTGAGACGAGCGAGGTCGCTGCCCTCTACGAACAGGCTCCAGTCCTGTTCAAGTGATGCGAGGAACGTCTCGGCTCGGTCGATGAGACCGGCGGTGAACGCGGGACGGGCCAGCACGATGATCTGGGCGGAGCATCCCATGGCCCGCAGATGTCGATCGGTCCAGGTGGGTTCAGCGACTGGCATTGGTGGTCGTCTCCGGTCTCGGGCGAACGGGGGCCGGCGCCGGCGGAGCGGCAACCACCTTCGGAGCCGGCCCCGGCACCCCGACGACCACGACCGGTAGCGGGGCACCGGACACCGTCGGGAGAGCTGCCGTCGGGGCTGTAGCAGCGGGGGCCGGGACAGAAGCGGTGTCTTCGTTGGACATCCCGCTCGCCATGGTTCCCACCATCGAAATCGTGGCGCCGATGGCCAGGCCTGCAGCCAGCACGCGGGTACCGGGAGCAACAGGCCTAGTCATCGTCGTCTCCGCCCTCGTAGTCGTCATCGTCTCCGCCGGAGTCATCGCTACCGGAGTTGTCGTCGTAGGAATCATCGTCGTCCGAGTCGTCTCGATCACCGCCGTGGTCATCGAACGTCGTGTTGGTCGTCCCGCTCCCGGAAGATTGGGTGGTCGAAGTGGAACCGGCGGACGCGGCGCCCAACGCTGATCGTTCGACCGTGGTTTGGATCTGGCCGTCGAGCACCGATGCCTTGAACTCGACCTGCTCGGTTGCCGAGGTGAGCTTCACCTCGATGCCATCGCCGTTCGCATGGATGCTGTGCGTCCACCCGGTCACCGGCACCACTCCGACGACCGTGACCCCGGTCTCACCTGAACGGGCGAGCGTGATGTCGGCGATGCCTGGCACCTGGTAGACCACCGGCGAGCCGGCGGCTGCGGTGGTCGCCGTCGTGGACAGGTCGGTGATCGAGACCACCGTGGACTCGAGCGTTGAACCGTCGGAGGCGACGTCGTCGGCGGCAGAGAGCTGGCCGAAGGTGTCGTCGTTCGAACGGAGGATTCCGACGTTGGCACCCATGGCTGCGGCGCTGGCGAGAAGGACGCCGGTGATCGAGGCGGCGGTGGCGAGTGCTGTCTTGTGCTTCATGAAGGTCACCGTAAAAGCGGTCCGGCAAAGGGAGGACTGGCCGTTGGCAAAGTTTGGGCAAAGAAGCAGGGTGGTCTCGACCGATGGCTCCGAAGCGAAAGCGACCGTGCCAAGCTCTCTGCATGGCTCTACCCGCCGCTCCCCCCATGCGCGTGCTCCTCGTCGAAGACGACCAGACCATCGCCGAGCCCCTCGTTCGGGCACTCCGGCGGGAGGGGTTCGAGGTCGACCACGCCCCGAACGGGAGCATGGCACTGGAACTGGCGCCGGCGTTCGACCTCGTCCTCCTGGATCTCGGCCTGCCCGACATGGACGGTTTGATCGTCTGTCGCGAGCTGCGCCGCCATCATCCGCTGCTGTCCATCATCGTGGTCACCGCGCGGGCCGGCGAGATGGATCGGGTCACGCTGCTCGAGCTCGGCGCCGACGACTACGTGGTCAAACCCTTCGGCCAACGAGAACTCATCGCCCGGATTCGCGCCGTGCTCCGACGAGCAGGTGTGGCCGCCGGGGCCGTCGCCGGTGCTGTCGCAGGCGAGCAGAACCAGGTGCTGACGTTGGGCGCCGTCTCCATCGACACCAGGTCACGCGTGGTCACCAGCAACGGCGGCACCGTGCACCTCACGCCCAAGGAGTACGAAGTCCTGGTGCTCCTGGCCAAAGACCCCGGAGCGGTCCGCACCCGTGACGAGATCTTGCGCGATGTGTGGGACGAGCATTGGTTCGGATCGAGCAAGACGCTCGACGTCCACATGACCTCGCTTCGACGCAAGCTCGATCAGCCCGACCTGATCGAGACCGTTCGCGGTGTCGGCTTCCGAATCAACCCGGCGTACGTCGCAGGAACGGCGACCGCGTGAATCGTCGGCTCCTCGTGTCCAACCTCTCGTTGGCCCTGATCGTGCTGCTCCTGCTCGCCGTTCCGCTCGGTGTGTTCTTCGCCGACCGCGAACGCAAGCAGCTCGAGGCCGGGGTCGAGCGTGACGCGACGGTGTTGGGCAGCCTGCACGAGGACGTCCTCGAGGGTACGGCGGCGTTGGAACCTCCGCAGGGCGCGACCTTCGGGTCGGCATCGGCGCAGGACTACGCCGAGCGGACGGGCGCGCGGGTGGTCATCGTGGATGTGAGCGGCATCTCCATCGTCGACACCGACAACACCGAACCACGTGACTTCTCCACCAGACCCGAGATCCAAGAGGCGCTCGGTGGCAACCGTTCGATCGGATCGAGACCATCCGAGACCCTGGGCACCGACCTGCTGTTCGTCGCCATCCCCGTTGCGTCCGGGGGCGAGGTGCATGGCGCCGTTCGACTCACCCTGCCCACGTCGGCGGTCGACGCTCGCGTCCAGCGGTTCTGGCTGAGCCTCCTTGCTGTGGGTGCCGTGGTGTTGGGCGTTGCCGCACTGCTCAGCTATTCGATGGCCTCCACCGTCGTCCGTCCGGTCGTCGATCTCACCGAGGCAGCCGATCGCTTGGCCGCTGGGGACTTGACCGCCCGAATCGACACCCGCGATGCCCCCGCCGAACTCGAGCGCCTCGCCTTGTCGTTCAACGCCATGGCGGCGCGTATCGAGGAGCTGCTTGCGTCGCAGCGCAACTTCGTCGCCGACGCCTCCCACCAACTCAGGACCCCCCTCACCGCACTTCGGCTACAACTGGAGAATGCCGAGGTCGAGACCACCGACGACTCGACCAGGGTCGATCTCGTCGCCAGCATCAACGAAACCGATCGGCTGGTCGACATCGTCAACCAACTGCTGTCGCTGGCGCGGTCCGAAGGCCGGCGGGTCGACACTGCGCCACTCGACGTCGTCGCCACCGTCGCTGACCGCGTCGATCTCTGGCGGATGACGGCCGAAGAAGCAGGCGTGCAGCTCACGCAGGAAGCCAACGGCCCGCTGCATGCGATGAGCGCTCCAGGAGCGTTGGAGCAAATGCTCGACAACCTCCTCGACAACGCCATCTCCCTCACGCCGGCCGGAGGATCGGTCCGGGTGATGACCGAACATGTGGGCGATCACGCAGTCGTCCAAGTGATCGACCAGGGACCGGGGCTGAGCGAGGACGCCAAACGAAGGGCGTTCGAACGGTTCTGGCGGGGCGACCGGGTACGGCCCGGTACCGGTCTCGGACTCCCCATCGTCAAGGCGCTGGCCGAGCAATCCGGTGGAACCGTTGCCCTTGCCGACGCCCCCGAGGGCGGCCTGAAGGTCGTCATCACGCTGGCGGCCGCAGATGCCTGAGCTTCCCGAGGTCGAGACGATCCGTCGACAACTCGACAATCGGCTGGCAGGACGGCGCGTCCTCGAAGCGGGGTCACACGAGTCTGCGAAGTTCACTCCCGCTCGGGAGGTCACCGGTGGGCGCTTCACGGGCGTGGGTCGCCGCGGGAAGTACCTGCTGATCGGGCTGGAATCGCCGGGTGAGCCACGCGAGCTGATCGTCCACCTGGGTATGACCGGTCGACTCGGCTTGCGGACAGGTGGACCCGATCTGGCCAACGTCCACCTGCGTGCCTGGTGGTCCCTCGACCGAGACGAGACCCTCGAGTTCATCGATGCCAGACGCTTCGGCCGGCTGCGGGTCGTCCCTCAGGGGCGGTACGAGGGGATTCCGACGCTGGCTGCGGCCGGTCCGGAGCCGTGGGACCCTTCGCTGACCGACCGCTACTTCCATCAGCTACTGGGCCAGAGTCGGCGGCCGGTCAAGACCCATCTGTTGTCCCAACGTCCGATTGCGGGTGTGGGCAACATCTACGCCGACGAGGCGCTGTGGCTCGCCGGCATCAACCCCATCGTCACTCGAGTCAGTCGACCCCGGGCCGCAGCGCTCCTCGCCGCGTTGCGGGACGTGCTCTCGCAGGGGATCGACAACGGAGGAACGACGCTGCGGGACTACCGCAACGCCGATGGTGGCGAGGGCTCGAACCAGCGGGCGCTCCAGGTCTACGGCCGAGGCGGTCATCCGTGCCGACGCTGCGGCACGATCTTGCGGAGTCGGGTCCTCGATGCCCGCACCACCACCTGGTGCCCGACCTGCCAAACCTGAAGACCGCCCAGGACCTGAACACCAGCCAGGCCTGGCTCGGACTGTGCGTGTCCCCTACCCTGGCGACATGACGGCGACTCCGGCGGCGCCCAGCGCGCCACCACCCCGAAGCTTCACGGTCGTCGGCAACGGCAGAGCAGGCGGCGCGTTCGCCCTGGCGTTGCGGTCTGTGGGCTGGTCGCTCGTGTCGGTGTTCGGTCGCGACGACGATCCTGCCCAGGCCGCAATGGACGCCGTCGGTGGTGCTCTTGACCGTGCCGGACGGCGCCATTGCCGACGTGGCCAAGCGGATCTTGGTCGGCCCTGGGGTCATCGCCCACGCGGCGGGTTCGCTCCCGTTGAGCGTCCTCGACCCACACGTCAGGGTCGCCTCGGTGCATCCGCTCATGTCGCTCCCCGACACGGAACGCGGAGCAGCCCGGCTGCTCGACCGGTGCACCTTCGCCGTCGCCGGCGACCCGATCGGCCGCGCCATCGTCGCCGATCTCGGCGGTGTCGGGGTCGAGATCGCCGACGCCGATCGGGCGCTCTACCACGCCACAGCGTGTGTGGCAGCTAACCACCTCGTCGGGCTGTGCGGCCAAGTGCAGCGCCTGGCAGCATTGGTGGGTGTCCCGGTTGATGCCTATTGGAAGCTCATGACGACAACGCTCGACAACGTCGTGGACGTGGGCCCGGCGTCCGCTCTCACCGGGCCCGCAGCGAGAGGCGACTGGTCCACGATCCAGCGCCACCTCACCCACCTACCGCCGGCCGAACGGGCCCCGTATCGTGCGATGGCGGCCCAAACCGCACTGCTCGCCGGCCGTGTGTGCCCATCGGACATGATGACCGACCTATGAACATCCGCCTCATCCCCACGATCGAAGCATTGCGGACCGAACTCGACGACGCCCGGGCCGCAGGCAAGCGGATCGGCTTCGTGCCCACGATGGGCTACCTCCACGACGGTCACGCGTCGCTGATGCGGGCCGCCCGCTCGGAGAACGACCTCGTCGTCGCCAGCATCTTCGTCAATCCCCTCCAGTTCGGAGCCAACGAAGACCTCAGCTCCTACCCACGCGACCTCGAACGAGACACCGAGATCTCCGCCGAAGCCGGCGTCGAACTGATCTTCAACCCCTCCGTCGACGAGATGTACCCCTCGGGCCCCGTACTGTCCAGCGTCAGCGTGCCGGCCCTGTCCACGCAGTGGGAGGGCGCCACCCGCCCGACGCACTTTGCGGGAATGGCCACCGTCGTCACCAAGTTGTTCTGGATCGTCGGTGCGTGCCACGCGTATTTCGGCGAGAAGGACTACCAACAACTTGCCATCATCCGACGATTCGTCGCCGACCTGTCCATTCCGGTCACGGTCGTCGGCTGCCCGATCGTCCGGGCCGACGACGGGCTGGCGCTCTCGAGCCGAAACAGCTACCTCTCCGAGTCCGAGCGCTCGGCGGCTTCGGTCCTGAATCGGGCGCTGCGAACCGGCGCAGCCCTCATCGACGATGGCGAGACCAACCCCGCAGTAGTCATGGAGGCCATGGCCGGCGTCGTCGGCGAAGAACCATTGGCCACGCTCGACTACGCTGCGCTTGTCGATCCGGCAACACTGGAAGTTCCGGAACGAATCCCGTCCGCCTGTCGTTTGCTCATCGCAGCGCAGGTCGGCCGACCTCGACTGCTCGACAACCTCGGAGTCAACGCCCCGGGAGGTGCGCCATGAGCGAGAAGCCCGCCAAGACCGTTCCCTTCGTCCGGAACAGCAAACGGCGAGAAGGCGCCCAGCCCCTGGTGATGGTCACCGCGTATGACGCCCCCTCGGCCCGGGCTGCATCGGAGGCCGATGTCGACCTCATCCTCGTCGGCGACTCGGTCGCCATGGTCGTGCTCGGCTACGACAACACACTCCAGGTCACCATCGACGACATGGTCCATCACACCGGCGCAGTCGCCCGGGCCAAGCCCAATGTGGTGATCGTGGGCGACATGCCCTGGATGAGTTTCCACGTGTCCATCGAGGACTCCGTCCGGAACGCCGCTCGCCTGATCAAAGCCGGCGCCCATTGCGTCAAGCTCGAAGGTGGCGTGAAACGTATTCCGGTCATCGAAGCCATTCTGGATGCCGAGATTCCCGTCATGGGCCACATCGGCTTGACCCCGCAGTCCTCCAACGTCATGGGCGGGTTCCGGGTGCAGGGTCGCGATGTCGAAGCCGCTCTGGAGATGATCGACGAGGCGAAGGAGCTGGAGCAGGCCGGGTGCTTCGCACTCGTACTCGAAGGCATTCCCGACCAACTCGGCCGGACCATCACCGAGTCCATCAACATCCCCACCATCGGGATCGGTGCCGGCGCGGACACCGATGGCCAGGTGCTCGTCTACCACGATGTCATCGGCCTGGAGAATCGCTTCAAGCCCAAGTTCGTCCGTCGCTACGGCACCGCCTACGAAGACCAGACCCAGGCCCTGACCGAATACGCGCTGGACGTTCGCAAGGGCATGTTCCCCGGCCCGGACGAGATGTACACCACCAAGGACGAGCTGACCGAGGCACTGGGGCTCTACGGCAAGCAGTAGCTTGACCCGATGAAGGCACAGCTTCGTCGGGCTCCCCGTTCATTCGTGGAAGGTTTCGAGCACATCCGAGAAGAACTGCGGGTGCCGAAGGAGTTCCCGACCGAAGTTCTCGATGCCGCGGCCGCCGCCCAGCCGAGCGCGACGACGCGTCGCGATGTCACCCACGTCGGGTTCATCGCCATCGACCCCCCAGGAGCCACCGATCTCGACCAGGCGTTCTTCGCCGAATCGACGCCCAGTGGATTCCGCGTCCTCTACGCCATCGCCGACCTCGGCGCCTTCATCACCGCCGGCGATCCCGTCGACATCGAAGCGCGCAAGCGAGGGACCACCCTCTACAGCCCCGACCTCCGAACACCGCTGCATCCCCCGATCATCAGCGAGGATCGGGCAAGTCTCCTGGCGGGCACCACCAAGCCTGCGCTCGTCTGGAACCTCGAGCTCGACGCCGGCGGCGTCTGCGTCAGTTCGCACCTCGAGCGTTCGACGGTCCGGGTGCGGGAAGCCATCTCCTACAGCGAGGCGCAGCGTCGGATCGACGATGGCGATGTCTTCCTTGGGCTGCTGAAGACCATCGGGTCACTTCGACATGACCGCGAGGCGGAACGGGGCGGCGTCAGCCTGAACCTCCCGGCGCAGGAGATCATCGAGGTGGATGGCGCCTACCGACTCGCCTACGACGCAACCCTTCCGGTCGAGGGATGGAACGCGCAGATCTCCCTGCTGACCGGGATGGTGGCAGGCCAGACCATGGTCGAAGCCGGCATCGGCATCCTGCGAACCCTGCCGCCCACTTCGAAACAGAACCTCGACCAGCTCCGACAACAGGCCCGAGCCCTTGGCGTCGACTGGCCGGCCGACGTCAGCTACCCCGACCTCGTGCGGAACCTGCAACCTGACACGCCGGAGCGGAGCGCCTTCCTGCTGCAGGCGGCCCGATCCTTCCGCGGCGCGGGTTACGTGAACGTGGCCACTGCGCTGGCCGCCCCTCGGAACGACAACGGCGAGGCGGTGTCGCTCAGGCACGGGGCGATCGCTGCGGTCTACGCACACGTCACCGCTCCCCTGAGACGGCTGGTCGATCGGTTCGCGAACGAGATTCTGCTGTCGCTCTATGCCGGCGAGACGCCGCCGACGTGGGCGGTCGAAGCGCTCGACGAGCTCCCCGGTCTGATGGGCAAGGCCCGATCCCGAGAGTCGAACCTCGAACGGGCGTTGTTGGATTTTGCCGAAGCCATGGTGCTCGCTCCGCTGGTGGGTCGTCAGGTCCGGGGCACGATCGTGGGCCTGGACCCCGTGCGCAAGACCGCCACCATCCAAGTCAGCCGACCCGGCCATCGTCACCAACATCAGCGCCGACAGCCATCCATCGCTGGCCCTGGCCGACCAACTCGACCTCCTCGTCCGTGCCGCCGACCCCACCACCAGAACCATCGACCTCCGCCCCACCTGACCGCCAACCACGCATCGGGAGGGTGAGGGTGCCGAAAACGGTACCCACGCACTCCCGATGCCGGGTCAAGAGGGGCAGTTCGGGTCAGCTGGAGGCGAGTTCGGCGGTTTGCAGCGGCTCGGGCTGGCGTATGAACACCTCGAGGCCGAAGGCCTTGGCCAGCAGGCTCGACCGGTCGGTGGCACCGTAGATCTCGATGTCGAGATCTACCCCTGGGTCACCGACGGGTTCGATGGTGAGGGACACGCCATCTTCGACGTAGACCCGCACCGCCCGAACCACGCCGGCATGGCGACGGTCGAGTCCGATGGCCACACGGAGCAAGCCGGCCAGGACAGTGACGATGTATTGATCACGTTCGGAGAGGTGACCGAACTCGGCGTGTTTGTGCGACGGGTGGCTCTTGCGGTGATACCGCGCCACGAGGGCCATCAGCTCGATCTCGTGTTCGGAGAACCCGGTCAGATGCTCGCTGTTTCTGACGACGTAGTAGGTGTGTTTGTGATGGCTCGAGTGGCTGATGAACAGCCCGACGTTGTGTACGACTGCTGAGGAGAACAGGATCTCCCGCTCGAACCGACCGAGGCCGTGCAGGCGGGCGGTGCGGTCGAAGAGCTGCGTCGCCAGGTCGGCGGTCCGGAACGCGTGCTCAGGGTCGGGATCGAGCTGGCGGGACAGGCGCTGCACGTTCGACGCCCGAAGATCGGCCAGGCGTTCGAGACCCACGTGCGGTGCGCCACCGAACCGGTCGAGCAACACCCCTTCGCGCAACGCGTACTCCGACACGACCATCTCGTCGATGTGGAGCGCGTTGAAGATCTCGTCCAGCAGGACAGCCCCGCCCATGATGATGTCGAGGCGGCGTTCCTCGAGACCACCCATGCTCTTTCGGCTCGCCGGGGTCGACTGCTCGAGGGCTTCGACCAGATCGTGCAGCTCGTCCTTGGTGAACGTGGCCCCGTTGATCTGTCGGATGTCCTCTTTGCGGCGGGCTGCGATCATGGTGGCCACGGTTTCGATGGTGCCCGAGCTACCGATCGCCACTTCGGGTTGATGGCCCGCCAACTCGATGGCCATGGGCACCAGCGCGTTGCGGGCATAGCGCCGACATTCTTCGACGGCCCCCGGCGCCGCAACTCCTCCGGGAAAGAAGCGCTCGGTCAACCGGATAGCCCCGAGCTTCAGGCTTCGGGTCTCCAACGCCTGCTCTCGCTCGCCGATGACGAACTCGGTGCTGCCGCCACCGATGTCGACCACGAGACGCCGCTTGTCGAAGACCGGCAGGGCTTGAAGAACGCCGAGGTGGATGAGGCGTGCCTCTTCGAAGCCACTGATGACCTCGACTTCGACGTCGACCAGTTCCGAAGCCCGGTCGAGGAACTCTTGTTTGTTCTCGGCCTCTCGCACTGCGCTGGTGGCCACGATCGAAATGTCCGAAACCCCGAGACTCCTCGCTGTGCGCACCATACGTTCGAGCGCCCCGAGTCCACGCTCGATGGCGGCGGGCGTGAGAAACTTCATCTCCCGAGCACCCGACCCGAGCCGCACCATTTCCTTCTCGGTGGTGAGGAGATCGAAACCGCCGTCACCGTGAGCTCGGGCGACCACGAGATGCATCGAATTCGTGCCGATGTCGATGGCCGCGTGCAGCGCGCCGTTTCGCGGAGCGACGGACGAAGGCCGGGCCGCAGTGGGCGCGGGGGGCGTGTCAGAGGAGGCGATCATCTAGCCTCCCACGCTATGGCATGGGTCCTTCGCATCCGCTCATCGGCCCGTGACGCCGAAGTCGTTTCGTCGGTGCTTTGGGAGTTCGGCCCCAGCGGAATTGCCGAGATGTCGTGCGATGGCCTGACCGAGCTGATCGCCGGGTACGAGAACGAGACCGACGCGGCCCGTGCCCTCGACGCGCTCGCCGGCCTCGCCCTCGGACCGACCGGGTCGGAAGACGCCGGGTTCGAAACGACGGTCACCATCGAGCACCCGACCACCGATTGGACCGGCCCTCCAGCTCGGGCGATTGCGTTTGGGCGTCCCGATGGCCCGTCCCTCAGCATGGTGATCGAGTCCGGTCAGGCGTTCGGGCATGGTCAGCACCCGACGACAGCCCTCGTGCTGGAGCTCACGGCACAGCATTTGAAGCCGGGAGACGCGGTGCTCGATGTCGGCACCGGCACAGGCGTGCTGGCGATCGCAGCGGCCAAGCTCGGCGCCGGCGCCGTGCTCGCAGTCGACATCGATCCCGAAGCCCTGCGGGTCGCTGCGGCCAACCTGGCCGCCAACCAGGTGAGTCAGGGCGTCATCGAGCTGGCCGGCGGGACGTTGGACGCCGCCGACCCGTGCCCGAAACCGCGGTTCGACATCGTGCTCGCCAACCTGCTCGTCGCCGACCTGCGGCCACTGGCCCAGGGGATGACGAATCGCCTCGCCGCGGGCGGCACGCTGATCGTCAGCGGCTGCCTGATCGACCAGCTCGAGGCGGTCGAGGCCCTCTTCGGCCCGGCGTCACAACGGATGGAACGTGACGGCTGGCTCGGCCTCGTCTTCGGCCCATCAGCCGAGCCATCTGGCCGGCAGGCTCGATGACCGGATCGGCTTGGGTCAGCGGTCCGAACCTCGTCTGGTACGCGGCCTACGGATCGAACCTCTGTCGTGAACGGTTCGTTCGCTACCTCCAGGGCGGGACCGTTCCCAACAGTGCTGACACCGTGCAACACGGAGCTCGCGATCCGGCACCCCCGCTGTCCGACCGTCCCTACGCTGTACACCGCGACCTGTACTTCGCCGGGATGTCGAAGACGTGGGGCGATGGCGGCGTTGCCTACCTGGACGCCGACCGCCCCTCGGACGCTCCGACGCTCGGCCGCCTCTGGCTCATCACCACCGGGCAGTTCGAAGACGTCTACCGCCAGGAGAACCGGCTTCCCGTGGGTTGGAGCGAGGAGGTCGGATTGCGCAGCCACTGGAGCGAACTCTCGGTCGAGGGCTCGTCCGTCCCGGCCGCCGGCAACTACTGCCGACTGATCCTCCTCGACCACATCGACGACACCCCAGTGGTCACCTTCACCAGCCCCCATCGACGCACCGATGTGAACCCGCCGCACGAAACCTATCGCGCCATCATCACCCGAGGTCTCGAAGAGACGTGGGACCTGGACATCGATGAAGCCCGTCGCTACCTCGCACGTCTGGTCGGGGGCTAACGTCGCCCGATGGATTCGTCGCGCACTCCGCCAGTCGTCAACCGCATCACCCAGGCGCTGGGTATCGACTATCCCATCATCCAGGCGCCGATGGGATGGATCGCCCGTAGCCAGTTGGCCTCCGCCGTCTCCAACGCCGGCGGCATGGGCATCATCGAGACGTCCTCCGGCGAACTCGACGCCATCAAGAACGAGATCGCCCGGATGCGAGACCTCACCGATCGGCCGTTCGGGGTCAACATCGCCCAGGCCTTCGTCCGGGATCCGAAGATCGTCGACTTCGTCATCGACCAAGGCGTTCGCTTCGTCACGACCTCCGCCGGGAACCCCCAGGCCTACACGGCGCAACTCAAGGAAGCGGGCCTCACCGTCTACCACGTGGTCCCCACGCTGAAGGGTGCCATGAAGGCGGTGGAGGCCGGCGTCGATGGGCTCGTGGTCGAAGGTGGCGAGGGTGGCGGGTTCAAGAACCCCGACCCGGTGGCCTCCATGGTGCTCCTCCCTCTCATTCGCTCCAAGGTCGAAGTACCGATCGTCGCCGCCGGCGGCATCGTCGATGGCCGTTCGATGGTCGCCGCGTTCGCATTGGGGGCCGAGGCCGTCCAGATGGGAACCCGGATGGTGTCGGCGGCCGAGAGCCCCGTGCACCAGAACTGGAAGCAAGCGATCGTCGACGGCACCGAGACCGACACCGTCTTCCTGAACGAGCGTCATTCACCAGCACTGCGGGCCATCAAGACGGAACGCTCGCTCGGTCTCCGCTTCGCCGAGCACAACGTCTTCGGCGACTTCGGTGACGCGCAAGCGCTGTATTTCGGTGGCGACCTGAATGCGGCACTGGCCCTCAGTGGGCAGGTCCAGGGCCGCATCGATGCGGTGCTCCCCGTCGCAGAGATCATCGACCGTGCGATGTCCGAGTTCGGCGAAATCCTCAGCGACCTGGCCGACCGCTACCTCTCGAGGGTCTGACGTGGACACCTCAGGCCTGATCCCCCCGCTGGTGTCGGTCGACTGGCTTCGGAAGAACGCCTCGCGCATCGTCCTGTGCGACGTTCGCTACTACCTCGACGGCCGCGACGGCACGGCTGCCTATCTCGCCGGCCACCTCCCGGGCGCCGTCTTCATCGACATGGACACCGTGCTCGCCTCCAAAGCGGGCCCGGTGGTCGGGCGCCATCCGCTGCCCGCGCCCGAAGCCTTCGCCGCGGGGTTGGGGGCCGCCGGTATCTCGGAGCGCGACACGGTCGTGGTCTACGACGACCTGCAGGGCATGGTGGCCGGTCGACTGGTGTGGATGCTGCGCGTCCTCGGCCAGGACGCGGCGCTGCTCGACGGCGGAATCGGGGCATGGGACGGCCCGCTCGTCACCAACCCGACGAAGCCCACGGCGGTCGAATGCCCCGTTCGCCCCTGGCCCGCCGACGCCATCGTCGATGCCGACCAGGCCTTGGCCCATGCTGCTGCCGGCGGAGTCCTGGCCGACAGCCGCGCCGCCGAGCGGTACCGGGGCGAGGTCGAACCCATCGACCCTCGGGCCGGCCACGTTCCGGGCGCCATCAATCTGCCGTTCGCCGCCAACCTCCGGGCCGACGGCACCTTCAAGTCGCCGGAGGAACTCCGCGAGCGATTCGAGGGCGCCGGCGTCGATGGGACCGCCGTCTTCTACTGCGGGTCCGGGGTGAGCGCCTGCCACAATCTGCTCGCCGTCGAAGCCGCAGGTCTCGGGCTTCCCCGCCTCTATGTCGCCTCGTGGTCCGGTTGGTCCTCCGATCCGGATCGCCCGGCCGCCACCCATGACGATTGAGGCAGCGCATCTACCCGCAACATCGGTCCGTACGCAGGGCAGGATCGTCCGTCTACTGATCGGGGTCGGCGTGATGCTGGCGGCATCGGGGTGCAGCGGTGTCGAGGACGACCTCGCCGCGAGCACGCCCGAGACCGTGTCGCCGTCGGCCACGGGCTCGTCGAACGCCGATTCACCGGTCGCGTCCGAGCCTCGGGCCACCATCGCTCCCCCGACAACCGCGGTGCAAACCACGGTCGCTCCGAGCACCACGCTGCCATTCGAGCGGGCCCTGCCGGCGTCGGCCGAGGCACTGGCCGCAGAACTGACCGAGGCCGAGCGAGCCATACGCGATCCGGCAGTCGACACTCCGATTGCAAGGGCGTGGGGACGACGGACGCAGCGCCTCTACTCGGTGCTCACCGCCAACCCGAGCTGGGCCGACGTCGTGTTGGCGGCGGTCGCCGAGGACATCAGACCGGACGTCGAGTTGAACTGGATTGCGCGGCAGAACCTCTCGGCCCTCGTCACCAGCACCTCGCTCGCCACCGAGCTGCCGGTCTGGCGGATCAATGAGCCCCTACCGACCGGCGAGCTCCTCGGCTACTACCACGAGGCCGAGACGTCGACCGGTGTTCCGTGGACCGTCCTGGCTTCCATCAACCTCATCGAGACGCGTATGGGACGTATCGAAGGTCTCTCGACCGCTGGAGCGGTCGGCCCGATGCAGTTCCTTCCGTCGACGTGGGAGGCCTGCTGCGACGGCGACCCCGCGGTCGACAAGGACGCCATCCTCGGCGCGGCCGTCTACCTGAAACAGTCGGGAGCGCTCAACGACCTCGATGGAGCCATCTTCGCCTACAACCACTCCGACCGTTACGTACGGGCCGTCCGCGCCTACGCCGACATCCTGGCGCGCAACGAGCTGGCCTATCGGGGCTTCCACGGTTTCGAGGTGTACTTCCTGAGCTCGGCCGGCCTCTTCCACCTCGCACCCGGTTACGAGGAACCGGCACCGGTCGATGCCGAAACCTGGCTGGCCGCCCACCCCGACGCGCTCGTCGATTGATCGCTACCGAGCGAGGAACGCGTCGAGCTCTGCGCTGGTCGGAGGGTCGGCGCCGAGCCGCGAACAGGTGATTGCGGCGGCCGCCGAGGCACGGATGGTGAGCGCTCTCCACGCCTCGACCGTGACGCCGTCGAGGGCGTCGCCAGGAGCATCGCCGAGGCCGTCGGACACTACGCCTGCATGCCAGATGCCGGAAAGCAGGCCCCCGACGAACGTGTCCCCGGCGCCGACGGTGTCGACGACGTCGACCAACGACGGCGGCACGACGAACTCGGCGTCACGGAGATGGACCGTCACCCCTGCTGCACCGCGGTGATGAAGACCACTTTCATGCCCCCGGCGAGGAGTTCGGCGGCAATGTCGGCCGCCCGTCGCCCCGGCCAGATCCAATCAATGTCTTCCTCAGAGCCACGGTAGATGTGGGCCCGGTTCAGCCAACGCTGATGGAAGTGTTCCCATTGTCCTCGGTCGGCGATGATGGCCGGCCGGACGTTGGGGTCGAGTGAGACGATTGCCGGTGTCGTCTCGACGAACCGGGCCAACACCTCGGCCGTGCGGCCCCGGAACATCCCAAGCGTGCCCCCGTGGATGATGTGGGGGCCGGGATCGAGTCGCTCGATCGCCACTCGCTCGAGCATGGTGTCCGCGGTGCCCTCGCCTTCGAAACGGAAAACCAGATGCGGCACGTGCTCGACGATGGCGCGGGCCGTTGGCTCGTCGCCCCGCTCGCAAGCACGCGTGTCGACATCGTTCTCGGTGAGGAATTTCCAGATGGCGTCGCCGTAGGCATCGGTGGAGATTCGCCCGACGAACGCCGTGGGCGCGCCGAGACGGCGCGAGGCGATGGCGGCGTTCATCGGGCCGCCGCCGGGCACCGCGTGGGGAACGAGATCGACGAGAGCCTCACCGCAGCTGATGATCATGACCGCGCTCCTTCCGTCAAATGCTGCTGACCGGACGTTATCGGCTGGTCAGACACATCACAGGAAGGATCTACCGGCCCCTTGAACGTTGGCCGGTGACCACGTCACGTACTCGCCGGGCCCGACGTAGACCGACTGTGGGGTTTCCCCGAGGACATGGATGAAGATGCCCGAGACCGCGTCGATGGAGCCGGCGAACGCAAAGGCGATGCTGTTGGGCGACCAACCCGTTGCGCTCTGCGCGTACTGGGCAAAGAACGGTAGGTACTGGGCAATCGACACGGCGCTGGGCGTGAAGGCGGTGGTGGCCCCCACCACGTTGCCTCCGCCCGGACCCAGCTGCCAGAAGTACCAGCGCAGGAGACCCGGTTGCAGCTCCGACGGGGCGAGGAACGCCAGGATCGAGCCATCGGGACTCCACTCGAAGGCGATCGGGGTCACGGCCTCGCCCGCCCGCAGCCCGACCAACGTGAGGTCACCGGTGTCGAGATTCAGAACCTGCAGTGCCCCCGGCTCATCCGACGCCGTTGCTCCCGCCTGCACCGTGAGTAACCCGGCGCCGGGCTGGAGGAAGGCGACGTGGCTGCGGTTTCGGTTGACCACGAACTCCGTCGGGCCCTCCAAGGCCACGAGCGACGACGCCTCGCCGGTCGTCACGTCGACTCGATCGAGCGAGCCGGCTGTTGCGACCAAAAGGGCTTCAGCGGCGAGCCAGACCGGGGCGGTGAACCAACGCTGGGATTGGGCCAGCGGGGGTGCCCCGGTTTCGGCGGGAAGAAGGACCACGTCCGCACCCTGATGGGCGGCCAGACCAGTTCCCTCCAAGGCCCAACTGAAATAGACCGACGGACCGCTGGCGACGCTGTCGATCTGCCCATCGGCGACGACCGCAGTGGACAACTCGATCCCCGGCACGACGCCGTCCGGCTCGGTCTGCAGGATCCCGAGCCGCGTTGCGTCACTGTTCCATTGGAGGTAGATGGCCGGCCGGTCACCCAATTCGATGGTCTCGACCAACTCGAGCGCATCATCGCTCGAGGTCGTCTCCTCAGAACCAGCATCGGGCACGGCAGGCACCGTAGGCACCGTGGCGTCGGGGTCAGCATCGGCGGAAGTCGTCTCGACGGACTCCAGCCGGACCTCGGCATCGTCACCCTCGGCCCGGGTCCACGCCAGTGCCTGCCCTGTCGGCGCCCAGGTGGGCTGGGCCACGAACTCCGCCGAGTCGACGACTTCAACGTTGCTGCCAGTGGGGTCGGTCAACACCAATTCGCCCGTGGCGGTGATGGCCAGACGGCCCGGCAGCTCGGCCAGCGCAGCCGAGCCCGGCGGGCCGCCGGGAAGAGCGTCCAATGGCTCCTCCGGGTCGATCGAGCCCGCAGCAGTGGACCCCGTGGACCCCGATTCCGCCGTGGGCGACGTGCAGGCACCCACGACGAGCAAGGCTCCCGCGAGGAGCCAGGGAAGTCGAAGGGTGCGAGCCACCGGGCACAGAGTATTGCGAACGACGGGCGAGTGGTTCGCAGGCCACGGTGCGACGCCCTAGTTTCTCTCGGGTGACGGACAACGCTCTCCCCAACGAATCGAACAACGACGCCCACGAGGCGGCCGCAGCAAGCGGACCAATGCGCGGCATCAACGCCGGACCGGTCAGCGCATGGCTGGCCGAGAACGTCGCGGGTGCAGTCGGGCCGTTCGCGTTCGACTTCATCACCGGTGGTCATTCGAACCTCACCTACAAGGTCACAGGCTCCGACGGCGCCACGTTCGTGCTGCGCCGGCCCCCGCTCGGCGCCATCCTGGCCTCGGCCCACGACATGGGTCGCGAGTTCAAGATCATCTCCGGCGTTGGCCGGACGAGCGTGCCGGTGCCTCAGGCGCTTGGTCTGTGCCAGGACGACGAGGTCAACGGCGCGCCGTTCTACATCATGGACTACGTCGATGGTGTGGTTGTCGCCGATGACGAGACCGCCCTGAGCAGCCTCCCCGATCCGGCGATTCGTCAGACCCTCAGCACCTCGGTCATCGATGTGCTGGCCGCGCTGCACAAGGCCGATCCCGACACCATTGGCCTCGGCGACCTCGGACGGAAAGAGGCCTACCTCGACCGTCAGCTCAAGCGATGGGTCACCCAATGGGAGAAGGCCAAGACCCGGGAACTTCCCGAGATGGACGAAGCCCACGAACTCCTCGTCGCGGCCAAGCCCGAGCAGCGTTACACCGGCATCGTCCACGGCGACTATCGACTTGGGAACATGCTGAGCGACCCCGCAACGGGAACGGTGAAGGCGGTGCTCGACTGGGAGCTGTGCACGCTCGGCGATGTCCTGGCGGACGTGGGCTACATCCTCAACAACTGGGCGCAACCCGGCGAGCCCATCCCCGTCGGCGCCACCGCGCTCCCACCCACCACCATCGGCGGGTTCGCGACACGGGACGAGTTGGTCGCCCGCTACTCCGAGCAGACCGGCTACGAGGTCGGCGACATCAACTACTACCGGGCCTTCCAGTACTGGCGCCTCGCTGCCATCGTCGAGGGAGTGCTGAACCGCTATCTGCAGGGCGTGATGGGCGATGACTCCGTGGACACCGACCAGTACAGCCAGCAGGTCGTCTCGCTGGTGACCAACGCGCTCGCGCTGCCTGAAGTGACCGAGCAGCTCTATCTCGTCGACCAGGCGCTTGCGACCTTTGACGCCACGGTCGTCGAAGTCGACGACAACGGCCGGGTGGCGTTGGACCGGACCGCCTTCTACGCAACCGGCGGCGGACAGCCGAACGACATCGGAACCCTCGGCTGGGAGCACGATTCCGCCTCGGTCGTCGACGTGATCAAGGATGGCGCAACGATCTGGCACGCGCTGTCCCCCGGCGACCGCTCGCCCGTTGTCGGTGCGACCGTCAGCGGAACGGTCGACTGGAACCGTCGGCATCAGCTCATGCGAACCCACACCGCGATGCACATTCTCTGTGGGGTCATCTGGAACGCGTACCGTGTGCCGGTCACCGGGGGAAACATGGAGCCCCTCAAGGGTCGCATGGATTTCGAGTTCGATCCGCTGCCCGACGGCTTCGCCGACCAGGTGACGGCCCTCGTCAACGCCGAGATCGCGGCAGCCCGGCCCATCGAGGTCACGTTCCTCCCCCGGGACACCGCACTCGAGGACGCCGAGCTCATCCGCACCAAGGTCAACCTCATTCCGCCGTCGGTCACCGAGATCCGCGTGGTCGACATCGTCGGCCTCGACAAGCAAGCCGACGGCGGCACCCACGTGCCGAACACTGCCGATGTCGGTCACTTCACGGTCACCAAAACCGAGTCCAAGGGCAAGGGCAACAAGCGGATCCGCTTCGAACTCAGCTGACCCCCTCCCGAACCTCCGGCTCCAAGCGTCGCCCCACTCGAACCTCCGGCTCCAAGCGTCGGATACCGACGTCCTGAGCCGGAGGTTCGGGGGTTCCGACGTCCCCAGCCGGAGGTTCGGGGGTTCTGGGTAAGGTCAGGGGATGCGCATCATGGTGACGAACGACGACGGGGTCGACTCGGTCGGCCTACACATCCTTGCTCGGGCCATGGCTCCCTTCGGGGAGGTGACCGTCATTGCTCCCGACCAGGAGTACTCCGGGGCCAGTGCCGCCATTGGGGCGATCTGGGCCATGAACCCCGAGGTTCACAAGATCCACATCGACGGAGTGGACACGTCGTGGGCAGTTACGGGCCCGCCGGGACTGTGCGTCATGTTCGCTCGCCTGGGGGCGTTCGGGCCCCAGCCCGACTTGATCGTGTCCGGCATCAATCCGGGGGCGAATGTCGGCCGTTCGGTGTACCACTCCGGCACCATCGGCGCGGCGCTGACGGGACGGAACGGTCGTATTCCCGGCATTGCGGTGAGCCAGTCGGTCACCGGGTTCGGGGTCGAAGGCCAGGCATGGGAGGAAAGCCTCCTCAACCAGAAATGGGATGTCGCCGCGACCGTTGCTGCAGTCGTCACCCAGTCGGTGATCGAGGACATCGAGGCCGGTCGGGCCGTCGACAAGGACGGTCATGCCGTCGTGCTCAACGTCAATGTCCCCAACGTCGACCTGCAGGAGATCAAAGGCTTCCGGTGGGCTGAGGTGGCGGCAGGCCCGCCCCGCTCCATCGCTTCCGCCGTGCTCGAGCCCAAGCTCGGCCACGAGAGCGCCTTCCACGTGAAGATGGACTGGGGCTCAGAGAAGAACCTGGTGCCCGGCACCGACACGGCAACGGTGATGGACGACTACGTGTCGTTGACGTGGCTGAGTCGCATCGTGGCTCAGTCCGGCCCGAACGACTCGATCGACAACGGACTCAGCGCACTGCTCTGAGCCTGCCACCGCCATCTGATCTGCCGCCAGACGTGATGTGCGGAGCCACAACACCGGCTAGCGTCATCCGAAACTGAAACTTGGTCTTACAGCCACGCGGGAGAGAGGTCGGCCAGCCCGACCCGCCGAAGGAGCAACCGCCCCGGAAACTCTCAGGCACCGGTACCGCGTGGATTTGACCGCTCTGGAGAGCGTTGGGCCTTCGGGCAGCAACCACCGAAGGGGTAAGGGCGGCCTCGGCCGGTCGGAAACTCTCAGGTGCCATGGACAGAGGGGGCAGGAGCGTCGAACCCTCGAGGAGTCCTGTGTCCAGTCCCGATCAAACCAGTCCCGATCAAACCAGTCCTGATCAAACCAGTCCTGATCAAACCCGTCCGGGTCCCCTGGCTACCCCGCTGCACGACCTGCATCGAGAACTCGGCGGCCGAATGGTCGATTTCGCCGGTTGGGATCTGCCGATTCAGTACGAAGGGGTCGTGGCTGAACACACCTGGTGCCGCGCATCGGCCGGCCTCTTCGATGTCTCCCACATGGGCGTGCTCGAGCTGCGGGGTGACGACGTCGCTGTGGCGCTCGAGCGTCTCACCCCGGCGGCCGTCACCACCCTCGGCTCAGGGCGGATGCGCTATGGGCTCCTGACCAACACGGCCGGCGGGATCATCGACGACTTCATGGTCAGCAATCTCGACGACCACCTGATGATGGTGATCAATGCATCGCGGCGATCCGTCGATGTTCCCCATCTGCGAGCTGAGCTGTCGGGGATCGACCTCGTCGAGCGGGTCGACGTATCCCTCCTTGCGCTGCAGGGCCCGAAGGCCGTGACGGCGCTGCAACGCCTACAGCCCGCAGTGGCCGAACTCCGTTTCCTCGAGGTCGCCCGGCTGAACCTCAGCGATCCCGCGGGCGACGACCGATCCGCGGTCACCGCGGTCGTGTCTCGTTCGGGTTACACGGGCGAAGATGGCTTCGAGCTGGCCCTGCCGGCGGAGCGGGCAGAAGCAGTCGCTCGCTGGCTCCTCGCGCAAGCGGAGGTGAAGCCGTGTGGCCTTGGTGCCAGGGACACCCTTCGGCTCGAAGCCGGACTGTGCCTCTACGGCAACGATCTTGACGACACGACCACGCCCATCGAAGCCGATCTGGTGTGGACCATGCCCAAACGCCGACGCGATGCCGGCGACTTCATCGGATCGGGACCGGTACTGGCGCAGCTTTCCGACGGCCCGAGCCGAATCCGGGTCGGGCTGGCCGCAGAGGGTCGTCGACCGGTTCGGGACCACACCCTCCTCCGTGCGACCGACGGCACCGACGCCGGCGCCGTCACGTCCGGAGGCTACGGGCCCTCGTTGGAACGGCCTGTGGCCATGGGATACGTGCCGACCGCACTGGCCCTTCCCGGAACCCGGTTGGTGGCCGACGTTCGCGGTACCGACGTGGTCGTGACCGTCGCCGACCTCCCCTTTACCCCCCATCGCTACGTTCGCCGAACCGCCTGACCCGCCGGAGCCCACCATGACCTCTCACGACCGTGCAACCGTTCCCGCCACCTTCGCCGACCGGCACCTCGGACTGACCGATGACGACCGTTCGAAGATGCTGGCCGAGCTCGGCTATTCCTCGGCATCTGAACTGCTCGACGTCGCCGTTCCCGCTGACCTCCATCTTGACGGGCTCCTCCAGCTCCCCCCGGCGCTCACCGAGCACGAGGCGCTCGAGGAGCTGCGGTCGATCGCCGACGACAACCAAGTCTTCACGTCGCTGCTCGGCATGGGATGGAACGACTGCTTCACGCCACCGGTGATCCTGCGGAACATGATCGAGAATCCAGCGTGGTACACCGCCTACACCCCGTACCAGCCAGAGATCAGCCAGGGTCGGCTCGAGATGCTGACCGTCTTCCAGACCATGATCGCCGAGCTCACCGGTTGCGACCTGGCCAACGCCTCGTTGCTCGATGAGGCCACCGCGGCAGCCGAAGCCATGACGATGCTTCGACGCGTCGACAAGACCGGACGGCACGTGTTCTTCGTCGATGCGGAATGCCACCCGCAGACCCTGGCCGTCGTGGCCACACGAGCCGAGCCGCTCGGAATCGAACTGCAGATCGGAGATCCGGAAACTGACCTCGAACCCGAGCTTGTCTACGGAGCGCTTCTCGCCCACCCCGGCACGGGTGGACGCCTCATCACGAACCTCGGCGCACACATCGATGGGTGCCATGATCACGGGGTCGGCGTCGCGGTCACCACCGACCTTTTCGCGTGCACCCTGATCACGCCGCCCGGTGAACTCGGCGCCGACATCGTCATCGGTTCGGCGCAACGCTTCGGCGTTCCGATGGGCTTCGGGGGACCACACGCCGGGTTCATGGCCACCCGCGAGAAGCTCGCCCGCTCGCTCCCAGGCCGGCTCGTCGGCGTTTCCGTCGACGCAACCGGGCGACCCGCGTACCGCTTGGCGCTCCAGACCCGGGAGCAGCACATCCGTCGAGAGAAGGCCACGTCCAACATCTGTACCTCTCAGGCGCTGCTGGCCAATGTGGCCGCCGCCTACGCCTGCTGGCACGGGCCTGACGGACTCGTTGCCATCGCCGAACAGATCCACGACCTCACCCACCAGTTGGCAGGGGGGCTGCAGTCCCAGGGGCTGCGCGTCGTCAACACGACCTATTTCGACACCATCACGGTCGCCATCCCCGGGGGGGCAGCAGCGGTCGTCGAACGAGCAGCCGACGAAGGCATCAACCTCAGAATGGTCAACGACGACTCGATTGGTGTCTCCCTCGACGAGACGTCGACCCTCTCGACGGTGGCCGCGGTGCTGTGGGCCTTCTCGGGCGCTGACGACTTCGCCGTCACGCTCGGCTCCGACAGCCACGAGTTCACCACTGACCGTCCAGCGCTCGGAGCACTGCGGCGGACCTCGACGTTTCTGACCGACGAGCGCTTCCACCGCTATCGGTCCGAACACGAGATGCTTCGTTGGCTCCGGCGTCTCGCCGACCGCGATCTGGCGCTCGACCGCACGATGATCCCACTCGGCTCCTGCACGATGAAGCTCAACGCGGTCGCAGAGATGGAAGCCATCACGTGGCCGGAGTTCGCCTCGATGCACCCCTACGCACCGGCCGACCAGACCCTCGGCTACCGCCGCCTCATCGACGAACTGGCTGCAGCGCTCTGCGAGATCACCGGATACGCCGCCATCTCGCTACAGCCGAATGCCGGCAGTCAGGGTGAATATGCCGGCCTGCTGGCGATCCGCGCCTACCACCAGTCGAAGGGCGACCATCACCGCGATGTCTGCCTCATCCCCTCCTCGGCGCACGGAACCAACGCGGCCTCCGCCGTCCTCGCCGGCATGCGAGTCGTCGTAGTCACCTGTAACGAATCGGGCGACGTCGACCTCGACGACCTTCGAGCGAAGATTGCAGAACATCGGTCGAATCTGTCGGCGCTGATGATCACCTATCCTTCGACCCACGGTGTCTACGAACGGGCAGTCGGCGAAATCTGCACCCTCGTCCACGACGCGGGCGGACAGGTCTACACCGACGGCGCGAACCTGAACGCCCTGGTCGGTGCGGCCAAACCGGGAGCCTTCGGATCCGACGTCAGCCACCTGAACCTGCACAAGACGTTCTGCATCCCCCACGGAGGCGGTGGCCCCGGCGTCGGGCCGGTTGCGGTCGCCGCGCACCTCGCTCCCTTCCTCCCCGGCCACCCGGTCGTCACCGACGCCGGACCCCTCGGTATGGGGCCGGTCTCCTCCGCCCCCTTTGGATCGGCCGGTATTCTTCCGATCTCCTGGATGTACATCCGCATGATGGGCCCCGACGGGCTCCGTCGGGCCACTGAGGGTGCCGTGCTGGCGGCCAACTACGTGGCCAAGCGACTGAGCGAGCACTACCCCGTGCTCTACACCGGGCCGGGTGGTCTCGTGGCCCATGAGTGCATCATCGACCTGCGAGGCATCACCCAGGAAACCGGCGTCACCGCTGATGATGTGGCCAAACGGCTCGCCGACTGCGGGTTCCACGCGCCGACCATGTCGTTCCCCGTCGCCGGCACCCTGATGATCGAGCCGACCGAGTCCGAGAGCCGGGCCGAACTCGACCGCTTCTGCGACGCGATGGCGGCCATCAAGGCCGAGATCGATGCGGTGGCATCAGGTGCCTGCGCAGTGGAGGACAGCCCGCTTCGGCATGCACCCCACACCGCGGCCGTTCTGTTGGACGACGAGTGGAACCGCAGTTACAGCCGGCACCAAGGCGCGTTCCCACTGCCGGGCATGGGCATCGACAAGTACTTCCCACCGGTCGGCCGAGTCGACAACGCGTACGGCGACCGGCACCTCAGCTGTTCGTGCCCGCCGCTCGACGCCTACAGCTGAGCCGGCTCGGCGAAGGCCGAGGCGATGACCTGCATCGCCCACGGGTCGACGCGGTTCGGGGTCCGAAGGTCGACGAGCTCCCAACCAATGGGAGCGGTGAGCCGACGCGTATGACTGGTACAGAGCGGGATGCCAGAGGTGGCATCGACCAGGTCGATGATCTCGATGGTGCTGGCCCCGTTCACGAACAGCGTGCTGGCGACAGCGAGTTCTCCACATCCGAGACGAGCACAACGACGAGCCATGCCGCACAACGTACTGGCAGGTGCACGATGACTGGTGGACGGTAGCATCACCCCTGTCGCCAGGACTTCCGGACCATTGCCGCGGATCCTGAGAGCCAGCACTCTAGTTTCGATGGTGATGAGCGCGTCAGCAACCGAACCCCGCATGACTCCCTACGGGTCACCGTATGTGAAGCCCGAAGGCCTCAAGCGGCAACTTCGCGCCCAGCTTCGCGACGGCGTGCGGGTCTACGGAACGATGACCGCGCGGTGGCGGGTCACGCCCGACTATCTCATCATCGGCGCCAAACGAGGCGGCACGACGTCCCTGGCCCGATGGGTGCTCGAACACCCCGACGTGCGGCCGCTCTTCCCTGCCCGGGAGACCCGCAAGGGCGCCTACTACTTCGATGTCAACTACGGTCGCGGTGAAGCCTGGTACCGCTCACACTTCCCGACCCGGAGCGCGATGGCGCAGGCGGCCAAGAAGGCCGGGCGCAAACAACTCGTCGGCGAGGCGACGCCCTACTACCTGCACCATCCCCACGCCGCCATCCGGGCCCGCCGACTCGTGCCCGAGGCAAAGGTCATCGCGTTGCTCCGCGACCCAGCCGAGCGGGCCTACAGCCATTGGGTCGAACGAACGCGGAACCAGGTCGAGACGTTGGCCTTCTCGGACGCCGTCGACGCCGAGGCCGCCCGCCTCGAAGGCGAGGAGGCCCGCATGTTGGCCGATCCCACCTACAACAGCTTCGCCCATCAGCATTTCTCCTACCTGGACCAAGGCCGGTATGCCCGCGGACTTCGCCGTTGGGTCGATGCATTTCCCCCCGACCAGCTGCTCATTCTGCGCAGCGAGGACATGTACGCCGATCCTTCGGCGATCTTCTCCCAGGTGCTCGACTTCCTCGGTCTTCCGCCGCATGCTCTCGATGAGTTCGATGCGTGGAACCGGAAGCCGAAGGAAGCCGTCGAACCCGAGCTCATGGCTCGGATCAGGTCGGCATTGGCCGACGACATCGCCGAGGTCGAAGCCCTTCTCTGCCGTTCCATGGGTTGGCTCTGACATGGGTTGGCTCTGACATGGGCCGGCTCTGACATGCCCGAAGCCAAGCAGCGCGTCTTGTTCATCGGTGGCCTCGGCCGCTCGGGCAGCACGCTCATCGAACGCTTGCTGAACGAACTGCCTCAGACCTGGGCGGTCGGTGAGACCATTCATCTCTGGGAGCGGGGCGTTCGAAACCGGGAACGGTGTGGCTGCGGTCTCCCGTTCGACCAATGTCCCCAGTGGAATGCCGTCGGCGACGTGGCGTTCGGTGGCTGGTCACAGGTCGATCTCGATCGGATCATCAGCCTGCGATGGAGCGTCGACCGATCGCGTCGATTGCCGCAGATCTACCGGGCCCACAAGGGTCGCCCCTTCACTGCCGACGAGACGGAGTACGTCGGCCACCTCCGCAAGGTCCTCCTTGCCTCGGCCAAGGTCGCAGGCAATCCGGGCGTGTTGCTCGAGTCCTCGAAACACCTGTCCTCCGCGGCCCTGCTGGCGGCCGATCCCGAGTTGGACGTTCGCATTCTGCATCTCATCCGTGACCCACGCGGTGTCGCCTACTCCTGGACGAAGGAGATCGAGCGCCCCGAGGCGGCGGGTGAACTGATGCCGATCTACAAGCCGTCGCGCACTGCCGCCCGATGGGTGACCGACAACCTCGGCTTCCGATTCCTGGCAAACCTCGGCGTGCCGACCATGACGCTGCGGTACGAGGATTTCCTCGGCAACCCCGAGGGATCGCTGCGCCGCATCCTCGATCTGGTCGACGTACCACAGCCGCCGTTCTTCCCGTTCCTCAGCGGCACTGCCGCGCATCTGGTCACCCCGATGCACTCGATCGCGGGTAACCCACTCCGGTTCGGTGGCGAGAATCTGGTACTGAAATTGGACGATGCCTGGCGGGCCAAGCTCGACCCGAGGGCGCGAAAGACCGTCACTGCCATCTGTCGCCCCGTGCTGGGACGCTTCGGCTATTCCGCCTGACCGTCGGGCCGAACGACCACTCGGCTCCCGCGAACCGCTACGCCCTCGGCTCTCAGGCGGCGGGCGTGTTCGGCAGGATCGTGGGGGATGAGACGTCCGTTGGCCGCGACCACCCTCCACCACGGCAGTGAGTCGACCCGTCGAAGCACACCGCCGACCGCGCGCGCTGCGCCGGGAAACCCCGCCTCGGCTGCGACCTCGCCGTAGCTCAACACCTCGCCGGGCTCCGTGGACCGAAGTACCGCGACAACGGCCGCTTCGAACGGGGTCAGTTCCTCAGGATTCGTCATTATTGGTTCTGACAGGCTCGAGGGTGACGGGCCGGCAGCTGTTCGGCCCACCATTCGTCGAGGCGCGCCTCGACTTCCTCGATCGGCAGCACGCCCGCCGTTCGTTTGAGTTCGAGCAGGAACGCGAGCGCCTTGCCAATCATCGGTCCGCCGGACACACCGAAGCGGTCCATGACCGCTCGCCCATCGAGTTGGGGGCGTTCGGCCGCCTCGAGGTCGGCCTGCGCCAGCTGCGCAATCCGTTCCTCGAGCTCGTCGATCTGCTCCTGGAGCCGCGCTTCCTTTGCCCGGTTCCGAGTCGTGCAGTCGCTTCGCACGAGTTCGTTCAGCAAGCCGAGCAAGTGCCCCGCGTCGCGCGCGTAGCGCCGCACTGCGGAGTCGCTCCACCCGTCGCCGTAGCCTTTGAAGCGGCCGGACAACCGGACCAGTTCGGCCACGTCGGCAACGAGTGGCTCGTCGTAGTTCAGCTCTCGAAGGCGTTTGCGGGTCATCTTGGCGCCGACCGCCTCGTGGTGACGGAACGTCACGCCCCCGTGCTCGAACGAACGCGTTCGGGGCTTGCCGATGTCGTGGAAGAGGGCCGCAAGGCGGAGCTCCAGATGCGGTCGGGTCTTGGCCACAACCGCAATCGTGTGGGCCAGGACGTCCTTGTGGCGATGGATCGGGTCCTGTTCGAGCTGAAGCGCAGGCAACTCGGGGATGAGCACCTCGGCCACACCCGAGTCGCAGATCTCCCAGAGCTCGTCGGTGGGATCGTCGAAGAGCAGTATCTCCGAGAGTCGGGTGCGGCGTTCAACGGGAGTCATGACCGCACCAGTATCGCCGCTCCACCCCGCGAATGGCTCAGAGTTCGGCAGTCCAGATCCGAACGTCGCCCTCGGTGATCACGTTCACCAGACTGGCGGCCCCGGGGACGGACGCCACATCGATGTCCGCAGTCTGCGTCGTCGACACCCCGATCTCGTAGTCGCCCTCGGGCAACGAGACCCGGGTCGAACCACGACCTCCCGCCACCCGAAGGCCACGCGGGCGGTCCTTGAACTGCAAACGTACCCGCGCGTCCACGACGTCGACGTCGAGTTCATCGAGTTCGAGGCCGTACCCCTCGACCCGGCCCCCGGTGGCGACCACCCGGGCCGTACCGGCAATCGGGCCGAGGGTTACCAGTCCGTCTTCGTCCGAGGAGAACACCGTGACCAGGCCATCGAAGGTCTCGACGTGTGCGCCGTCCCTGGAGGCGACAACCACCAGCTCGATACCGGCGGGAACCGTCACCGTCAGCGTCGATCGGCAGGGGAAGGAGCTTTCGCAGCGGGACCGAATCACGGTCTCGGAGTCGCCCTCGACGATTTCGAGCGTCGGCTCCGTGATCAGCCAACTGTCTTGATGGGTGAGCGTCAAGGTTTCGGCCGTTCTCACCACGATCGGGCCGGCGTCACTGATCACGACGAGGCGTTCGGTTTCGATGAGGCCGAGACGCTCTTCGGCGGAACGGTCGAGCCAGCCGCCGACCAGAAAGACGCTGACCAGGAGCCCCACGACGAGAGTGCGACGCCCGGCAGGCGAGTCGGCGGAGCGGGCCATCGGACCAGCATGCCGGAACTTTCTCTTCCTCGCGACCGTTGCACAGTCTCGTACGTCCCTACCGGGCACGTCACACGCGGGGTCACGCCCCCAATCGGTTGTTGCAAGGGAGCTAGGGTGAAGAGGTTTCTGGGTGGTGCGTTGGTCGCTACTGCAGCATTGATCGGCTTTGTTGCGTGGACCGGTGCCCTCTCGTTCGACTGGCCGTGGAGGACACTGCCCGAATTCGGCGAGGTGGAGGTCGCGCTTTCACTGCCAGCCGAAGCCCGGATCGTTTCCGTGGAACCCATCGCTCTCGACTGCAGAGCACGAGTCCACGCCGAAGTTCCCGTCGAGGGCCGACGAGAGCACAGCCTCCTCGACCAGGTGTACCGCACCGACACGGTGACGATGACGGCGATCGGCGACGTCGACACGTGCGTCGAAGGAACGTCGGCCCAAGTCATCCACCGCCGTGACGGATCGACCGAGGTTGTCATCCGCGGCGAATCCATCACCTTCGTTCGTCCACGGGTTGACACCGTGGCGACGGCGGCGTCCGTCGAGGTGAGCAAAGGTTTGGCGGGCAAGCTGACCGATGTCTTCCCGTGGGTATCCGACGATGTCGGGCTCACGCCCCTGGCCTATGCGCACGCCCAGAACGTGATCGGCGGGAGCGAGTGCATGCAGGCCGCGTACGCCGTCACCAAGGACCTCCTGGTCGATGCCTACCGCCAACAGTTCGTCGATCAGGGCGCCGACCCGCTGAAGCTCACGGTCAGAATCGACGGAGAACCACTGTTCCTGGAACCGGCTCCTCTCGAACTCGGCGAAGGCGTCGAGATGGAGGCGGGAACGAGCGAGGTTGCGTGCCTTCTCAGCGACGAGCTCGAGCAGCTCAGCGATCCCGAGCGCTGAGTAGGGGAGAACGACGTCGCGATTCTCGCGACCTACTGCTGAACGAGTGACGAGTTCCGGTCGTTCGAGGTGGACGGCGTGGAGTCCGGCGGCAGCGTTGTCGTCGGGCGGGTCGTCGTCGGCCGAGACGTGGTCGTGGCGGGTTCGGTGGTCGGCGGAATGGTGATGGTCGGTTGCGACCACGTCGGTGTGGAGAAGGTCACCGTCGGGACCGGCACAAGAGTTGGGGCCGGCGGTGGAGGCGGTGCGGTGGTGGGCGGCGCCGTGGCAGGACGAGTGGTCGCGGTGGTGGGGCGAGCGGTGGTGGTGGACCGGGCAGTGGTGGCCGGTCGGACGGTGGTCGGTGAAGTGGTCGGCGCCGGTGTGGCGGATGGCTGGGTTTCGGGGGCGACCGTCGGAGGCAGCGTCGTCTCTTCGAGCGGGGCAAGGGTCGCCGTCGTCGCCAAGGTCTGAACGGCGATCGTCGTGAAGGTGGTCGAACCGGGCACGGTCGTCGTGCCCCGCACCTCGATACCCGCGCCGGAGGCATTGATCGATTGCCGGTCGCTCTTGCGGGCGAGCGCGAACACGGTCACGTTGGCAGCAACGAACAGCAACGCCAACGAACCAATGACTGCTCGTCGCCGACCAGGCGACCATGAGTTGGCCTCGAACATCACACCACCCCGACCCACAGAAAGGCGATCGAAAGAAAGATCGCACTGACTCCCTGTTGGTGGACTTTACTGGTTCTCTGGGCCAGTGGGCCCCCGGCAGGATCACCCAATGAGTACAACGACACCAGTACCCGACAACGAACTGATCTGGCGTTTCGGTCCGTCCGGCGGACCGGGAGGACAACACGCCAACCGTGCGCATACACGCGCCGACGTCGTGTTCGACGTCGACGCCTCGATTGCGCTGTCCGAGAGCCAGCGAGCACGGGTGAAAGCCGCCCTCGGCCCGGTGATACGAGTCACCGTGGACGAGACCCGGAGCCAAGCCCGCAATCGTCAAATCGCCAACGAACGATTGCAGGCCCGTGTGGCGAACGCGCTCCGACCCGTTCGAGTCCGGCGCGCCACCCGACCGGGCAAGGGTGCCGTCGAACGTCGGCTTCAGGAGAAACGTCGGCAGAGCCAACGCAAGGCGAACCGGCGGCCGACCGGGGACGACTGATCACCGTCGCCGGCTCGGTCAGCCGTCCGACAGCAAGAGCGAGTCCGACCCGCTGACGGTGAACAGGTCGTTGCCGCCCATGTATTCGCTGTCGCAGTCGAACACGGCGATCGAGTGGTCGCCCTCCCCCAGCTCGAGATCGATGGTCTCCCCCGGCGACAGATACTCGTCGGCGCCGAGGACATCGAGGCCATACTCGCTGGACGACGCCGGGTTGGCCATGACGTAGCAGGCTTCGACGTCGGTGTCGTTCACCACGGTGATGACATGGGCGTCGACGGGGTCATCGGTGATCTCGAGACCTTCGAGAAACATGGGTTCGCCCGCTACCTGGAACGACAACTCGTACAGACCGGGGAGAAAGCCGTCGGCGTTGGTGGCGCACACCCAATAGTCGGACCCTTCGGCGGACGATTCCCAGGTTTCGTCGAAGAAGCTGTATTCCTCGACGACGACACCGTCGACCAGCCATGTCGCGTCCCATGGTGCCCCCTCGGGCATGCCCACCCAGTCGAACCAGAAGCACAGTTCGGTGCCACCGGCGGCGGTCGTCGCCACGAACGTGGTGGTTGCCGAGGTGTCGTCGGTCGGCACGCCGACGCTGAAGCGGGGGTTGAAGAAATAGGCCTCGTCCAAATCGAACTCGACCTCTGGTTCCGCCGACTCGATCGGCATCGGACTGGCCGACCTCGCCTCGACGAGGAGTTCGTCGGCCAGATTGACCGGTCGGATGCCGTTCAGAAAGCCGCCGAAGGGCACGCACTGATCGTTGTCGTCGGTGACGCCGTCGCCGTTGGTGTCGGTCAGGATGCGGCAGTCGACGACCGGACTGTCGTCGTCGGCACCGCCCTGGGTCGGGATGCCGATGAGCTCACCCTCGTCGTTGACCGCAGTCCCACCGCTGTTGCCGCCGGCGATGGTGGCGTCGGTCTTGATCCACGACCGTTCGCCGGCACCGGACTGGGAGGTGAAGCCGCTGACCGTGCCGACGGTGAAGGTGATGGTCTCGCCGCCGATGTCGGGGTAGCCGAGGATGCGGATGCTGTCGCCGAGCTCGACCGTGTCGCTGTCGCCGATCACCGTCGGCGTGAACGTGGCCGTCGCCGGGGAGCCATCGAGGTTCCTGGCCACCCGCAGCACGGCAAGGTCGAGAGGACCGTCGACGACCAGGACATCGGCTTCGTACAAGGGTTCCGGCGGGGACCCGGCGTCGTCCGTGACGGCGATCTGGATCGCTTCGAACGGACAGAACTCATCGTTTGCCACGACGTGGGCATTGGTCAGGATGGTCCCGTCGGCCTCGACGACGGTGCCCGAGCCCGAGCACAGGGGCTGGCCCGAACCGTCGACCAGCAGGATCATGACCGTCGACTTCGCCAAATCGGCGACCGAACGGGGAAGATCTTCACCGCTGAGCGACTCGGCCGCCGTCGTGTCGGTCGACTCGACGAGCTCAGTTGTGGTGGTGGATGTCGATGCCACGAGGTCGGGATCTTCGTCGTCGCTCCGGCCGGCGAGAAAGGCTGCGATGACGGCCAAGCCGACGACACTCGCCAGGAGTACGCCCAGCACGATGAACCGACCACGATTGCCCCTTCTCGCAGGAGGCAGCGGTGTCGCCGGTACTCCGAGAGGCTGGCCTGCCGGTGGCGGGCCGGCCAGAGGCGGGCCGACGACCGGAGGGGCGTACCCTGGCGGAGCAAACGAAGGCGGCGCAGTTGGCGGGCCCGCCGTTGGTGGGACGAAGGTCGGCTGCGACGTCAGGGGGAGTTGGATGGTGGGATCGACCACCGGAACGGGCTGGGTTGGCGGAACCTCCGAGGGAGCGCCCGGGTACTGCGGTGGTTTCGGGGCCGATGCCCCGGTCGGGCCGTCTTCACTCACTCCGCCACCTTAGAACCCGACTCGGGGCCTGACACGGAGGCCCCGGTGGCAATCGCGATGCTCGGCGGGCGCGATACCGATGCGGCCTTCGACGAAGCCCAGGGGCTCGCCGTCACCCCAGAAGCCGTCGCCGCAGGTCACCGAAACCGAGCGCGCCCGATAGGTCGTGACTGCAGGGTGACGAACGTGTCGGCCGCTGTACACCAGCGGCAGGAACAAGAGCAGCCTTGGCGCGGAGAGCGGGTCGACCACGGTGACGTCGAGCAGACCGTCGACCGGATCCGCGTCGGGACAGATCGCCATGCCGCCCCCGAAGTACCGAGTGTTGGCGATGGCCACGAACGACACCTCCTGGTCGATGATTCGCCCGTCATCGAGCTCCATTCGCAGCGGTACGGGACGCAGCCGGGTCGATTCCTTCAACGTGGCGAGGGTGTACTTCATCGAGCCCACTGGAAGCGTCATGCCGTTCGCCGTCCGGTTGACCCGCCCCGAGAAACCAGCTGTCGCAACCGAAGCCACAGGTCCGCCGGGAGTTTGGAGAACGTCCAGCGCACGGGTTGGTCCGAGCGCACGCTCGATCACTTGCTCGATCCGTCCGGGCTGACCCAGCGCCCGGGCGAAGTCGTTTCCCGTGCCGACGGCCAGAAGCCCGACCGGCACGCGAGATCCCGTCGGTGTGAGGCCGAGCAGCGCCGGCAGGGCGCGGTGTAGCAAACCATCACCACCGGCGATGAGTACTCGATCGACCGCCCGATCGATTGCCGCGGCCAAGTCGGGTGCGACCTGCTCGGCCGATGACGGCTCGACACGACGCACGGAATGCCCGAGCGCCGCCAGTCGTTCAGCGATCGCGTCGACCGTGCCGGCGCCCCGCCCCTGACGGGAACGTGGATTGACGAGCAGGAGCAACCGCAGGGCGTCGCTCGACGACGGGTCCACGGATCTCAGCCCTGCCGTCTCAAATGGGCCGCCTCGAATCGAGCGGCATCAAATCGAAAACCCGCCGAGCTTCACTTCGAGGTACTCGGCGATGCCTTCGTGGCCGCCTTCGCGTCCGAGGCCGGAATGGCCCATGCCTCCGAACGGGGCCGACGCGGAGGTCGGGTTCACGTCATTGATGCCGATGATGCCGAAGCGCAGACCTTCGAACGCTCGGAACGCGGTGTTGATGTTCTGGGTGTAGACGTAAGCGGCCAGCCCGTACTGGGTGTCGTTGGCCTGTTCGAGCAGCGTGCTGACGTCGTCGTACACGATGACCGGCGCCACTGGGCCAAAGGTCTCCTCGCGATAGATGACCATGTCGTCGGTGACACCCGTTACCAGGGTCGGCGCGTAGAAGTGGCCGGCAGCGAAGTCGCCCTCGATGAGTCGGGAGCCGCCGACGGGGATGTCGGCCCCTTTGTCCCGGGCGTCGTCGACCTGGCGGGCGACCTTCGCCACGGCGGCCTCGTTCACCAGTGGGCCGACGCCGACCCCGTCAGCCATGCCGTTGCCGGCCTTCACCTTGCTGATCCGTTCGGTCAGCGTCTCGATGAACGCGTCGGCGCCCGAGGTGTGGACGTAGAGGCGGTTGGGGCTGATGCACGCCTGGCCGGAGTTGAGGAATTTCAGGGCCGCAGCGCCTTTCGCTGCGTGCACCGGGTCGGCGTCGGGGAACACGAGGAAGGGGGCGTGTCCCCCGAGCTCTACCGACACCCGCTTCAGGTTGCCTGCGGCCTGGCCGGCCAGCATGCGCCCGACGGCGGTCGATCCGGTGAAGGTCAGCTTGGCAACCCGGGGGTCGGAGGTGAAGACCTCGCCGATCGGCTTGGGGTCGAGCGCGGTGACCAGGTTGACCACACCGGCCGGGAAGCCGACGTCATGGAAGATCTGGAAGATGGCCTTGGCGCACATCGGCGTTGCCTCGGCCGCCTTCAGCACCAGCGTGCACCCGGCTGCAAGGGCCGGGCCCATCTTCCGAGTGAGCATCGAGATGGGGTAGTTCCACGGCGTGATGGCAGCGACGACGCCGACCGGTTGTTTGAGCACGAGGAAACGCTGGTCGGCGCGGGAGGATGGCAGCCACTCGCCCGCCACCCGCTTGGCCTCCTCGGCGTACCACCGCAGGAAGTCGGCCCCGTAGTTGACCTCGTTCTGGCTGGCGCGGAGGGGCTTACCCTGTTCGGTGGTCATCAGCTGGGCCAGCTCGCCCGAGCGCTCGACCATCAGCTGCCACGCCTTGTAGAGGAGGTCCGCCCGCTGATACGCCGTCGTGGTGGACCAGGTCTTGAACGCCTCGTGAGCGGCACCGATGGCCGCTTCGGCGTCGGCCGCGCCACCAGCCGGCATGTGCCCGATGACTTCACCCGTCGCCGGGTTCGTCACCTCGAACGTTTCACCCGACAGGGCCTCTTCCCAACTCCCATTGATGTACATCCCCCAACACTACCCCCCACCGAAATTTGCACCGTTTTCCACGCCTGACGTGGAAAAGGCTGCACAGAATCCGAGGAGGAGGAGGAGGGGGAAGGGGGAGGCGGGTGAGGACTCATCGCGGCCGACATCAGGCCCCAGGCGTGTGTCGATCCTTCGACTCCAGTCGGTCGATCTCGTCAGCAGTCAGACCGAACGAGGCGAGCACCTCGCGGGTGTGCTGGCCCATCTTGGGCGCCAGCACCTCGCGATGCGGCCGGATGCCATCGAAACGCAGCGGGAAGCCGGGCACGGCGAAGGTGCCACCCTCGCCGTCGTCGATCTGACGGATCGAGCCCTGCTCGATGAACCAAGGATGATTGATCGCGTCCGCCGGGCTGAGCACCGGACCGCTGGGCACCCGGTGGTGCTCGAGCACGGCGAGCACCTCGTCGTCGGTTGAGAACGTGGTCATCCACGTCTCGATGAGCTCGGTCAGCATGGCCCGGTTGGCGACACGAGCTTCGAAGTCGGCGAAGTGCGGATCCTGGGCGAGCTCGGGCCGGCCGAGCGCCGCCCACAACCCGTCGATCTGTCCGGGCATACAGAGAATGACAATCCAACCCTGCGGCCCCTTGAAGGTCCCGCCCGGCGAGGTCGGCTGGTAGTGCCGGCCTTGTCGCATCGGCACGTATGCACCGCCGCTGATCGATGCGGCGTTGACCGCTTGTTCGTGCATGTGAAAAAGCGCATCGACCATCGAGACGTCGATGTGGGTACCGAAACCGGTGCGGTCGCGTTGGTACAGGGCGTAGCCGATGCCGGCGAACGCGTGCACGCCGGCGTTGGTGTCGCCCATGCCGATGCCCACGAAGTAAGGCGGGCCGTCGGGCTCACCGGTCATGTGCATCAGGCCCGCCATGCCCTGGGCGATGAAGTCGAAGCATGGCCGGTGCGAGTAGCTGCCGCTCTGACCGAAACCGCTGACCGATGCCATGATCAGGCGTGGGTTGATGGTCGCCAGCTCTGCGTAGCCCAATCCCCGACGGTCCATCAGCCCGGGTGTGCCGTTCTCGACCACCACGTCGACCTGAGGGATCATCCTCTTGATCGCCTCGATCGATTCGGGCAGCCGCATGTCCAAGACGACGCTGCGCTTGCCTCGGTTCTGCTGGGCGAACAGCCCCGACATGCCATTTCGTTGGGGGTTGATCGGCCGCACCGGGTCGCCATCGGGCGGCAACTCGACTTTGATGACGTCGGCGCCCAACTCCATGAGCAGCCTCGTGCACGACGGTCCTGCCAGGTACTGGGTGAAGTCCAGCACGCGGACACCCTCCAACATGTGCGTCGGATCCAATTCTCGTCGCTGTTCCACGGTACTCCTCGAGGTATCGACACGAACAAGGGGTCTCGACCGCGGACACTACTGGTTCAGGACGACTACGGTCCGGGCGATGCCCGACCACCGTCACCTCGTTGTCGAAACCGTCGATGGGTGCTGTCGAATCACGCTCAACCGACCCGACAGCCTCAACGCCCTGAATATCCGGATCGGCGTCGAGCTGATCGAGGTCATCGACCGGATCGAGCGCGATCGGGACATCCGCGTGGTGGTCCTCACCGGCGCAGGTCGAGCATTTTGCGCTGGTGACGATCTGAAGGGGATGACCGATGCCGATACGCCGCTCCGTCCCCTGCCCGACCCGGTCGAGCAGTACGTCCGGGGTGACGGTCGTTGGCCCCTGATCGTCGAACGAATCCGATCGATGCCCAAGCCGGTGATCGCGCGAATCAACGGCCACGCCCATGGGGCAGGTTTCAATCTCGCTCTGGCGTGTGATCTTCGGGTGATGGCCGAGTCGGCGACCTTGGCCGTCCCGTTCGTTCATCGGGGCCTGGCCACCGGAACCAGCCTGCTCCAACAGTTCGTCGGCATCGGAAAGGCGCTCGAGTGGGCCATGCGCGGCTCGACGCTGACGGCGACCGAGGCTGAACGCTGGGGACTCGTCACCTCCGTGGCGCCGGACGCCCACCTGGATCGGGTGACCGACGAGCTGGTATCCGAGCTGGCGACCGGGCCCACCGCCGTGCTCGGGTTGACGAAGGCGGCGATCCTTCGCAGTTGGGAGGCGACGCCGGCCGAGGCCTACGCGCAACAGGGCTTGGCGCTTCACCACGCCCGCCGGACCGAAGACTTTGCGGAAGGCCGTCAGGCGTTCCTCGAGAAGCGGCCGCCTCGGTTCACCGGGCGCTGAAGAGGAGCCGCAGCGTCAGACGCGCAGGACCTCGCCGGCGAGCGCCCCCTGGTGCTCACCGTTTCGCATGAAGATCTGACCGTTCACCAGCGTGAGGTCGTAGCCGTGTGCCTTCTGGATCCAGCGGCCGGCGCCGTTGGGGAAGTCGTAGACGTACTCGGGCGCCGTGAGTTCCAGCGCTTCGTAATCGACGACGTTGAGGTCGGCGTACGCGCCTTCGACGAGCCGGCCTCGACCCTCGAGCCCGAACAGGTCGGCGCCTTCAGAGGTGAGCATTCGTACGCCTTCCTCCAAGGTCCAGGCTCCGGTGTCGCGTACCCACCGTGTGAGGAAGTAGGTCGACTGGCTGGCGTCCTGGATCTGGCCGCAGTGGGCGCCGGCGTCGCCGATCCCGAGGATGACGTTCGGGTCCTTCATCTTGGCCTCGATGGCGTCGAAGTCGAAGTTGAGGAACGGGTAGTTCCACAACCCCTTCGCCTTCGACTCGACAGCCATGTCGAGGAACGCCTCGGCCGGAGAGACACCCCGGCGATCGGCGTGGGCGGCGAGCGACTCGCTCGGGTCCGGCTCGTAGGCCACCCGTGACGCATCCATGCGGTAGATGCCGGACACGTCGAGCTTGGACGGCGTCGCCTGGGCATCGGCGATGAGCTGAGCCCGGAACGAGGGGTCGCTCAGCCGCTCGAGCTTCTCGATGTCGGTGAGCCCCCGCAGATCGCGCCACGCCCGGCTGCAGTTGTCGAACGGGGTGCGATTGGCCAGGCCGAACAGGACCCCGATACCCCGGGTGGTGGTTTGCGGACGGATGTTCGCACCTTCGGCGTTGGCCGCGGCCACCAGCTCGAGCCAGTACTGCCAGCCATCGGGATCGGACCGGTTCTGTACGAAGCCGAACGTGACCGGTCTGCCGGTGCGAATCGACAAGTCCTTCATCCACGCCACTTCGTGCTCGATGACGGTGCGATCCTTCTCACCGACCATGCCATGCAGCTTGCGGTCGTTGTCGACCGCGCATTCGAACACGCCCTTGCCCAGTCGACCCATCACCTCGCCGATGGCCAAAAGCTCCTCGGGCGCCGCCCAGGTGCCAGGCACCTCCCGACCGTCGGGGGTCTGGTGCAGGTAGGTGCGCGAGGTCGAGAACCCAAGCGCACCGCCCAGCAGCGCCTCCTCGACGAGCGTGCACATGACGGCGATGTCTTCGGCATCGGCGTGATGCTGGTCGATTGCCCGATCGCCCATGGCCGCGACGCGCACAGAGCAGTGGCCCACCATCCCTCCGACGTTGATGCCCTTCGGCATGCGGGCGTAGCTGTCGAGGTATTCGGTGTAGGACTCCCAGTCCCAGGGGAGCCCGGCCATGATGGCGTCGGCGGGGATGTCCTCGACCGACTCCATCATCTCGGCCAGCTGTCGGCGATCCTCGGGCTTGCAGGGAGCGAAGGTGACGCCGCAGTTGCCCATGACCGCGGTGGTGACGCCGTGCCAGCACGAAACCGAGCCAATGGGATCCCAGGCGAGCTGAGCGTCGAGATGGGTGTGGATGTCCACGAAGCCCGGCAACACGAGCCGGCCGGTTGCGTCGTAGGTCTGTTTCGCTTCGCCGGGACAGTCGCCGATGGCGACGATGCGATCGTCGGAGATGGCCACGTCGGCTCGGCGGGCGGGTGCACCCGTGCCGTCGATGATGGTGCCGCCACGGATGACAAGGTCGTAGTTCATGAGTTCCCCTCGGCTTGTTCGGTCGACTGAGACTCGGTGCGCTGAGACTCGGTCCGATCACGACGGTACTACCGGACGTGGACCGGAGCCCGATCGGCCCCGCCAAAGCCACCGGTTCACTACGGTGCCCGAGTATGCCTACCTCCTTCTCGCTCGATGAACTCGGTCCGGCGGCGATCGCCTGCTACGTCGCTGCCGGCATGTCCAGGGACGACGCGGTCAAGGTCGTCGACAATCAGTTGTGGGCCGATCTTCGCGGTGTCGACACCCACGGGCTGTGGCGACTGCCGTGGTATGTCGGATGGTTCAACGACGGCACGACTGACCCGACCGCGCACCTCTCGATCGTGCACGAGACTGCATCCAGCCTGGCTGCCGACGGACATTCCGGACTGGGGCAGCTGGTCATCACGCAGTTGATCGAACGGCTCATCGCCAAGGCGAACGACAGCGGCATCGTGGTCGGCACCATCCGGAACTCGAACGACTGGGGCTGCGGGGCCTACTACCCCTACAAGGCGGCCGAAGCGGGGTTCTTGTGCATCGCCACGACGACGTCGGTGCCCAACCTGGCGCCGTTCGGCAGCCGACGCCGGCTGTTCGGGAACAATCCGATGGTGTTCACCGTGCCTCGACGCGACGAGCGCCCGCTGGTCCTGGACTTCGCGCTCACCCCGGTAGCACTGGGCAAGGTCATGCGGGCTCGCGACGAAGGCGCGTCGTTGCCGCTCGAGTGGGGGTTCCGCGACAGCGACGGTTTGCCGACCACCGACCCTGCCGTCGCCTTGAAAGGGGTGATCCCCGCGATCGGGGGCTACAAGGGAACGGGTCTTGCCATGATGACCAACGTGCTCGCGGGAATCCTCTCGGGTTCGTCGCATTCGACCGGCGTACGGATCGGTCATCGGGGGCAGTTCTTCGTGCTGCTCGACCCGGGTCTGTTCGGCGAGCGCGAGCGCTTCTTCGACGAGATCGAAGACATGGTCACGCAGATCCGACAAGCCGGCGAGGAAGACGTCCTCCCGGGTTCGCAGGTCTACCTTCCGGGTGAGATCGAAGAGCGGACAATGGCGCAACGGCGCCAGGCCGGCCGGGTTACCTATCCCGATTCCGTCGTCGAGCAGATTCGTGAGACCGCATCCGGTCTGGGCGTTGCCTTCCCTGTGGGCGTGATTGCGTCATGATGAGTTGGTGAACACCCGCGTCTTGCTGCACCGTCGCCCCTCGGGCGCCATCACCACCGACCTCTTCCTCCTGGACGAGGTGCCCATCGAGGAGCCGGGGGCGGGCGACGTGCTCGTGCGGAACATCTACCTGTCGTGTGATCCCTATCTCGTAGGCCGAATGCAGTCGGGCTTCCCGCTCGACCAGCCGGTTGCGGTGCGGGCCGTCGGGATGGTCGAGCGGTCGGCCAACCCGGCCTGGCCCGAAGGAACGATCGTGTGGGGCTTCCTCGCCTGGGAGGAGTACACCCTGGTGCCGGGCGGACGCGGCCTGACCGTCGTCGATCCGAGTCTCGGGCCGATCTCGTATGCCATCTCGGTACTGGGGATGCCCGGGCTCACCGCCTACGTGGGGGCCATCGAGATCGGCCGGCCGACGCCGGGCGAGACGTTCTACGTCTCGTCGGCTGCCGGCGCGGTCGGTTCGCTCGCCGGTCAGCTGGCCCGACTGGCCGGAGCCCGTGTGGTGGGCAGCGCCGGTTCGCAAGCGAAGTGTGAGCATGTGACCGGCACCCTGGGTTTCGACGTGTGCTTCGACCATCGAGCCGTCGCCTCGATCGGGGCCGGGTTGGACGAGCATTGTCCCGACGGCATTGACGTCTACTTCGACAACGTCGGGGGCGAGACGCTCGACGCGGTTCTGGCCCGACTCAATCCCCACGCCCGTATCGCGGTGTGCGGCCAGATCTCGACCTACGTCGATCCCGGAGCAGGGCTGCGCAACATCATGGCCATGCTCCGCCAGCGGGCCACGATGACCGGGTTCTCCATCTACGACCACACCCACAAGCTGCCCGAGTTCCTGCCCCGCATGAGCCGTCTCCTGAAGGATGGAACCTTGGTCTACACCGAGGACATTCGCGAAGGCATCACGTCGGTGCCCGAGGCGTTCGTCGGAATGCTGGACGGGGACAACATCGGCAAGCGCCTGGTCCGGGTCAGCGATGATCCGACTGCCGGCTGATCTGCGGCATCGAAGGAAGACCGGTCACGGCTGCCGGTCACGGTTCCATTCCCGCGTCGACATCGAGGCGAGCGCCTCCAACGCCAGACCGGTGTGCAGGTCCTCCGCCATGGCCCTACGGATGGGTCGCACGAGCGCGTGGCGGGTGTTGCGGAGCAGGATCGGGTTGAGTGCGGCCAGGCCGGCTGCGATCTCGTAGGCCCGGGGTAGCAGGCGATCGGCCGCGAGGACCTCGCCCACGATGCCCAGATCCTTGGCCTCTGCCGCGTGGATCTCCTGCCCCGTCAACAAGAAGTACCGGCCCCGGTTCGGCCCGAGCAGCATCGGCCAGATGACCTGCATGCTGTCGCCCGGCACCAGGCCGCCGGGGAAATGCGGAGCGTCCTGGAAGTAGGTGTGTTCTGCGGCCAGCACGATGTCGGCCAGCACCGCCAGCTCGGAATGGACGGTGACCGGTCCGTTGACCGCGGCGATGATCGGGACCTCGATGGCCAGCATCTGGTCGACGAGGCGGTTGCCCTCCCAGATGATGCGGTCCCAGACGGTTGCGTTGGCCCGTCCCTCCGCGAGCGGGTTGGGACCGTCGGGCAGACCGATGTAGGTGTCGCCAGTCCCGGTGATGACCACCACGCGGTTCTCTCGATCCGACGCGATGGCGTTGAACAACTCGGGAAGCTCCTGATGCGGAGGTCCACCCCACTGGAGCGAACCGCCCTTGGAATGCATCCGGATGGTCAGGACCCCTGCAGCGTCCCGGGTCACTTCAGCGGTGCGGTAGCGATCCTTGTAGTCGTCGAGTTCCATCGTCAGGAAGGTAGTGCACCCGAGGACCGCAGCGAGGCGATCTCGGACGGACTCAGGCCGAGGTCGCCCAACACCTCGTCGGTGTGCTGGCCAAGTAACGGCGCCGGGCGCCGTAGGCCGTTGGCGCCGTTGGTCAGCCGCCAGGGCACGCCAGGGACCGTGCGCCGACCGGTCACCGGGTGATCCGGTTGCTCGAGCATGCCGATGGCGGCCAGCTGCTCGTTGGCGGTCCACAGATCGAGCGGCGCGAGCGACGGCATTGCCGCCACCCCCACCGCTTGGAGCAGGCGGCACACGTCCCACCGATCCTGACCGGTCAGCCACTCCGAGACGAGGTCGTCGATCTGGGCCTCGTGAGCCTTGCGCCCAGACTGGGTGGCGAACCGCGGATCGAGGAGGCGAGGATCGTCGGTGCCATCCGGACGGCGAGCAGCGACTCTCGCCAGCGCCCGCCACTCGGCGTCGCCACTACACGCGATGGTGACCCACTCGTCAGGTCCGGTCGAGTACACGCCGTGGGGTGCCCATTGTGGGTCGCGGTTGCCGGCCGGTAGCGGTGGTACTCCGTCCGTGAGGTACTGCATCCACAGTTCGCCGATCGTGGCGGCGATGGCCTCGACCATGGCGACGTCGAGACGGCTGGTGCGTCCGGTCCGGCGCCGGCACACCAGGCTGGCGACCGTGGCGAAAGCGGCCGTCAGTCCGGTGCCCGGATCGCCGATGGCAATACCGGTCTCGTAGGCGGGTCCTCCCTCATAGCCGTTCGCCGCGTACAGTCCGGCGACGGCACCGCCAGCCGGCCCGTAGGCCATGAAGCCGGCTGACGGTCCCGTCTGGCCGTAACCACTCAGGGAAACGACGATCACGTCGGGATTGATGGCCCGGAGCTCGTCGACCCCGAACCCGAGGTTGGCCAGGGTACCGACTGCGAAGTTTTCGATGACCACGTCGGCGTCGGCCACCAGCCGGCGCACGATCTCGCGGGCGTCGTCATGGCGGAGGTCGATGGCCACGCTGCGCTTGTCGGAGTTGTAGAGCTGGAAGAGACCGTTGCTGTCGGGAGTGAGGGGTAGCTCCGGGGGGTTGAAGGGCAGGCGCCGGAACAGGCACAGATATTCGGGCGACTCGAGCCGGATGACGTCGGCCCCCAAGTGGGCCAGCAGCTGATTGCAGTAGGGTCCGGCCCAGATCCAGGTGAAGTCGCAAATTCGCACGCCGTCGAGTGGTCGACCGCCGTCGTTGCCGGGTTCGATCCCATCCGCTCCCGGCGAGGTCTGGCCGCCGGAGTCCTTCGGGTGGTCCGGCTCGGCAAGCCAGCCCTGGCCGTCGTGCTCACCTGGCGCAGGGGCCGGGCTACGGAGCTGCCACGCGGGCCAGTCGAAGCGGAATCCCGGGCCGGGCATTCGTAGCCCGTCGCTGCCTTCGACCAGGAACCCGCGATCTTCGAACTGGGCGTCGCGGCCCAACTGGTCCATGGTGTAGACGGGCGAGATGCAAAGCCGCAGCGCCTGGCCGCGGTGATACACATCCTGGACCGACTGTTCGGCCATCCATTCCGACAGGTAGAGGTGCACGAGGTCGGCGTTGTCCTGGCGGTCGGCGTTGGTGGCGAAGACGTCGAGCGTGCCCCACTCCGGGTCGCCCATCAGCGTCATCAACGCGACCCATTGGGCCTGTTCGACGCACAGGAACTGGACGAGTCCGTCCCGGCATGCATAGATGGCCCACGGGACGACCGTCTTGACGCCGAGCCGCGAGGCGTCCTCACCCCGGAAACTGGCGCTGGCAGGAGCGGTCTCGGTCATCTTCGCCGCGGCCGCGAACGACGAGAAATCGACGTGATCGCCGCGGCCCGTTTGGCTCGCACGGTCTGCGGCGGCCAGGAACGCGGTAGCGGCCACGGTCGCGGTCAGGATCGTGGCGTGATGGCCGGGCGCCTTGAGGGGCGGCAAGGCGACGTCAGTGGCCGAGCTCGGCGACAGGAATCCCCAGCTGCTGGCATGGATGACCGAAAGTTCGGTACCGGCGTAATCGGCCCACGGCCCGGTCATGCCGTACGGAGTCAAGGAACCAACGACCAGTCGAGGCCAACGGGGCGCCAGTTCTGCATACCTGACGCCGGCGGCCGCAGCGGCAGTCGGGCCCAAGTCGTGCAGCAGCAGGTCGGCGCCGTCGAGCAGCCCACCGAGTGCATACACCGAGCGCTTGTTGGTGTTGAGCCATCGGTGCACCTCGTGAGGGCGACCGCGCACCATGTCTCGCTCGGTCTCGACGCGGAGCACATCGGCTCCCAGGTCCGCCAGCAGCTTGGCGGCGTAGGCCACACCTACGCCGCCGGCCAACTCCAGAACTCGAAGGCCATCCAGTGCTCCCATGGCCACAGTCTCGCGCAACGCCTCAGCGCGGCTTCTGTTGCGAGGACCGGATCCGTGATCGAGCGGAACTCGACTCCCCGACTCGCACCAATCGGGTTGCCTTGCCGAGGCCCTTCGGGGGCATGTTGCCGTAGATCGCCTCGTACTCACCGTCGCGAACCAGGTAGGTCTCGTGCCAGATCCCCGTGCGCCCACTCGTTCCCACGCGCCGCCAGTACTGGCGCCAAGGCTCCAGATGCGGGTCGTCGACATCTTTGGCGAAGGCCTCGAGCTGTTCGAAGGACCGCCAGTACTGGACGATGACCGGAAAACTCATCTCGTACCCGAGCAACCCTTTCTCGGGGTGGTCCGTCAGGTAGTCGAGCATGTGCTGCATGCCCTTGCGGCCACCGAGATCCTTGATCGACCGCAAGAGCTGCAACTTGCTGTTGACCCGGGCACCGATGAGGAACACCACGAAGTCCCCTTCGATCTCGGCGGTCCAGCGTCCCTCGTTGATCTGAGCCATACGAACCTCCCACGGTTGAACCATCGAACCGACGCGATGACTGACGACACGCCGGCAACTCAGCATCGATCATCATTGCAGACCCAGATTCGACCCGACCCGGCGACGCCTCGAGAGCTGCCGGCCAGCTAACGTCGGGGCGACGACGATTGGGGTCCTATGGCATCGAAACTGTCACCGCGTATGACCGAAGAAGAGATCTGGGCGTTCGTCCGCGCCGGCCACACCGGGATCTTCACGACGCTGCGCCGCGACGGCATGCCCATCGCGATGCCGATGTGGTACTGCTGTCTCGACCGCGACATCTACATGCAGACCCGTGGCCGCAAGCTGCAGCGCATCCAGAACGACCCTCGCGCTTCGTTCCTCGTCGAGTCGGGGGACCGATGGGCCGAGCTGGCGGCGGTGCACCTCACGGGGCGCGCTGAGCACGTCAGGCCCGACAACGATCTTCGGGATGCGTTCGCAGCGGAAATGGACCGCAAATATCGAGAGTTTCGCGGCGGCGGGTCCGACGGTCCCGAGATGCCGGCCGAAACGGCTGAGTACTACGCAAAGCAGATGCAGGGCCTGGTCCGCTTCGTCGTCGAAGGTCGCATCCTCAACTGGGACAACTCGAAGATGATGCGCTGATCGTCGAACGTGCCGAAGCGAGTCCCTGGCCAGAATTCAGGATCGACGGGATCCGTCGTAGCCTGACGCGAATGTCGTTGCTGGGTGGTACGTTCTCGTCGCTCGCGATCCGTGATTACCGGAATCTCTGGGCCGGATCGGTGCTGGCGACCACCGCCTTCATGATGTCGTTCATGCTCGTTCCGAGCGTGGCGTTCGAGATCACCGGCAGCAACGCTGCCGCCGGGCTGGCCCAGATGGGTTCTGGCATCGCCATGTTCGCAGTGTCACCCATCGGCGGGGTGATTGCCGATCGGATGCGCAAGAAGCCGATCGTGCTCGCCGGCCAGGCGATTCCGGCGTTGGTCATCCTTGGAACGGGACTCTTGATCCTCAACGACTCGATCACCGTCCCATTGCTCACCGTTGCCACGCTCATCATGGGGCTGGGGTTCGCTTTCATGGGTCCGGCCCGCCAGGCGTGGGTCGGCGAACTCGTTCCGAGGGACTCGCTGCCCAACGCCGTTGCCCTCCAATCGATCGCGCAGAACGTCGCTCAGGTGGCCGCCCCGATGTTCATCGCCGTGCTGGTCGGAACCTGGCTCGGGATCGGCGGCACCTACTTGTTCATGGCTTCGTTGTTCTTCATCGTCCTTCCGCTCACGTCCAGCCTGCCCAATACGCCCCCAGCCGAGAAGGAACTTCGCCCACTCCGAACCGAACTGGTGGATGGCGTCAGCTATGTACTGCGAGACACCCGACTCCGAACGCTCTGGCTTGGCTTCATCGGTCTGGTGGTCTGCGGGTTCGCGTTCCAGACCTTGCTGCCCGGCCTGCTCAACGAGGAACTCGGCCGACCGGCCACCGACGTGGGCCTGATCTTCCTCGCCTTCGCCGTAGCCGGGCTGCTGGTGAGCATGCCGTTGGCCGGACTGGTCCACACCCGGTGGGCCTGGCCGGCGATGCTGGCGATGGGCTGCGTGATGGCGGCGGGATTCCTTCTCGTTTCGGTGGCGCCCACCTACCTCCTGCTCATCGCTGCCGGCATCCCGCTCGGAGTCGGCCGCTCCGGCTTCATGCTGCTCGACAACGCGCTGCTGATGTCGAACTCGAACCCCTCCTACTACGGCCGGGTGATGTCGCTGGCGATGATGGGCTTCGGGTCCCAGGCGCTGCTCGCGCCGCTGTGGGGTCTGCTTGCTGACGCCATCGGTGTGCGGGAGACCATGTCGGTGGTGGGGATCGCCGCCGCCGTCGTGACGACCCTCATCGGTCTCAGCTGGCTGCGGATTCGTCACCTACCACCATCGGCAGAAGTGGCCCTCGGGATCGAGCGATCCCTGGCAAGATCGCCCGGAGTCGGCCGCCAAATCGGTGCTGCGCCGCTTCATGGTGCAGACTCGCGATCATGAGTATCGAAGCGAAGCCGGACTCGCTATCGATGGCCGGTTCACCGGTCGACATCGCCGCAGTCCAGAAGCGAACCGTCATCACGTTGCTCTTCAGCCAGGCCTCGGGAGGCGTTGGGCTGGTGGCGACCTACATCGTGACCGCGCTGTTGGCGAAGGACATCACCGGTTCCACCGTGCTGGCCACGGTGGCGGCCGCCTGCCTGTCCATCGGGGCCGCGATCGTATCGTTCCCCTTGGCTCGCATCATGAGCTCGAGAGGCCGGCGGGCCGGTCTGCGCACGGGCTACCTGATCGGGGCCGGTGGGGCGGCCATCGCGTTGGTGGCCGTGATCACGAGCAGCTATCTCCTGCTGTGTCTCGGGGTGCTCGGCGCCGGCGCCGGCAACGCCGCCAACCTGGCCACCCGCTACGCCGCCTCCGATCTGGCTGCTCCCGAACGCCGCGGTCGGACCATCAGCATCATCGTGTGGGCGACCACCATCGGGTCCACAACCGGCTCGGTGGTGTCGGGTATGGCGAGCGACATCGGCGAAGACGTGGGTCTTCCGATTCGAGCGGGCTCCTACCTTCTGTCGGCCTTGATGTTCCTGGCGGCCGCCGCGATCGTCGAAACCCGACTTCGTCCCGACCCGCTGGTGCTGTCGGGAGGACTGGGACGCAAGACCGAAACCGAGACCGGACGGCCAAATGTTCGGGAGTCGCTTGCGTTGATCATGGCCAGCCCGGCGGCGCGGTTGGCCGTGGGGGCGATGATCGTGAGCCAGGTCACCATGGTCGGGGTCATGTCCCTCACCCCGCTCCACATGGACGAGGGAGGCCAGTCGCAGGGCGTCATCGGCTGGATGATGGCGTTCCACATCTGGGGCATGTACCTGTTCTCGCCCGTCGTCGGCTGGCTCACCGACCGGGTTGGCCAATACCCCATGCTGTACACCGCCGGAATCCTGTGCACCGCCGGAGCCGCCTGGGCTGCCATCACGCCACCCGAGGGTCGCGTCGGCGTCTTCATGGGCAACTTCCTGATCGGTCTCGGTTGGTCGTTCGGTGTGGTTGCGGCATCCAGCCTGCTGGTCGCCGAGTTCCCGGTCGAACAGCGCGTCGGCGTCCAGGGCGTTGGCGACCTTGCGATGATCAGCTCGGGTGCGATCGCCGGGCTGTCGGCTGGTGTGCTCTACATCTTCCTCGGCTACGGCGGGGTCAATACCGGCAACGCCCTCTTCGGCGCCGCCCTCATCCTTGCGACTGCCGCCACCTACCTCATCGTGCGCCGCCACGGGCCGACCGGTCGCCCCGTAACTGCCTAGACAGCAACGCCTAGACCTCGACTGCCGAGGGCCCTGCCGGCGACGACATCATCTGGCCGAAGCCTCGGAAGGTCGGGCCGGGGGCAGACGAAGTCGGGTCAATCCCACTGGGGACGGGGGCACCCCCGCCGATGGCCATGGCGACCAGTGCGTCGAGGGACGCCGGGTCGGCGGCCAGATGGTCGCCCCGCCAGGCGACATGCAGGTCGGGACGTAGCAGCAGGATGGAACAGCCGTACACGGAGCGAGCGTTCGGCTCATCGATCCGCACAACCGAGAGCGGTGCACCCGCCCGGGTGAAGGCCGCTTCCAAGGCCGCCGTGTCGAGATCGCCGCGCAGGTCGAGCAGGTTGTAGTCGTCACCGAGCACGTCCTGCATTGCCCTCCCGTCCGACAGCCAGACGTGGGGGATCCTGACGCCGGGCCGAGCGTGGGGCGTGTACGCCGAGACCTCCCATTCGGCCACGTTGCCAGGTTCGTGCGCCACCAGCGCCGAACCGGCATAGCTGTACCCCATCTCCGCCCCGACCATGCCGTGCATGCGGGCGTGGTTGACTTCGGCCGATGCCCCGATCTCCCGCCGAAGCGCCACACCTTCGGCAGTTTCGTCGGCGACCTGGGGTCGGATCAATGCCCGCCAGATCGGCACGCCAGCGGCCGCCCACCCCGAGGCCTCGGTATTGCGAAGCGCCACCGGCCGGCGCTCCGCCTCGTACGCGTCCAACAATCCGGGCCCGCCCCATCCCTGCAACGATGCCGCCAACTTCCACGCGAGATCGAACGCGTCGCCGACGCCCGTGTTCATGCCGAGACCGCCGCTGGGGATCACCAGGTGGATGGCGTCGCCTGCCAAGAAGACTCGACCGTCACGAAAGCGGTCGGCGACCAACAGGTGTTGTCGCCACGGGATCACGTGGCGGATCTCCATCTGGAACGGGAACCCCACGACCCGGCGAATGGCTGCTTCGACGTCGGCGTCGGGCGCAAGGTAGGTATGCGCCGTGAACTCTCGACGACTTCCCTGCACGACCAACGTGCGCACGCCGTCATCGGTGAAGTTGTAGTGACGGCCTTTCCCGATGGGGATCTTGTCGAACAGATCATCGGAACCGAAGATGACCTGCACCTGGCTGCTGATCCCGCCCCGGCCCGACAGCTCGATACCCAGCGACTTGCGAACCGTTGAGGCGCCACCGTCGGTTCCCACCAAGTAAGCCGAGCGCACGTCCTCTCGGGCTCCGACGCGGGAACCGGTGTGCACGGTCACTCCTGCGTCGTCCTGCTCGAACCCGACCAGTTCACAACCGAACCGGACGGTCACGTTCGGGGTTTCCCGAGCGACCTCCACCAACAGCGGCTCCAGGTCGTTCTGGGACACCAGCTGATAGGGCTCGAGCGGCAAGGTCCCGTCGTTGGATGCGGCAATCAACTCGCGGTACGCGGCGACCGAGGGGTACCGCAGGGTTGCGAGTGGTGGGTCGCAGAGCCGGGTCACGAAGAACACGTCCATCGGAACGTCGGGCGGATAGCCGAGAGCACGCACCCGTTCGGCGATGCCGATACGGCGGAACATCTCCATCGTTCGGGCGTTGGTGCGGTCCATCTTCGGGTAACTCTTGGTGGTCGGATCGCGCTCCAGTAAAAGGCAGGACACTCCCCGGCGACCCAACTCGATGGCCAACGACAACCCCACGGGGCCGGCCCCGGCGATGACCACCTCGTGGTCGAACGTCAGCCCCATCACCTGCTCGACGCTACGAGCACTCCGGTCACCCGGTCAAGGTCCTGCGGCTCACCGTTACCCGGTCGACTTCCGTCCCGGGTCGCGTTGTCGACCATGATGGGTCCGTGGACGGAATATTCGACGGGCTTCGTGTGCTCGACTTTTCTCAGGTACTGGCCGGGCCGACCGCGACCCGGCTGATGGTCGAACTCGGCGCTGAAGTCATCAAGGTGGAACTGGCCCCTGCAGGCGACATGGGCCGCGGACTTCCGCAGGTCCGCGACGGCCGATCCGGCTATCACGTCCAGCAGAACCGCGGAAAGCGCTCGGTCTGTGTGGACCTGAAGGATCCGCGAGGCCGGCAACTGGTGCTCGACCTTGTCCCGCATTGCGACGTGATGATCCAGAACTTCGCACTCGGGGTGATCGAACGACTGGGATTCGGATACGACGTCGTGTCGGAGGTCAACCCGCGGCTCATCGTGTGCAACATGAGCGCGTTCGGCCGGACGGGCCCATTGAAGAACCATCCCGGCTACGACCCGATCGCTCAGGCGTATGGAGGCATTCTCCACATGCTCGGGTACGAGGATCGGGCCCCGATTCTCGCCGGCATTTCCCCAGGGGACGTGCTCACCGGGGTGCACGCCTTCGGCGGAGTCGCCGCCGCGCTCTACCACCGGGAGCGAACCGGTCGCGGCCAAGAGGTGAGCGTCTCGCTGCTCGACGCCTACGTGACCGCGCATGAAGTGAACTGGCAGGCTCTCTCGTTGTCGGACGGTCCCGAGCCCATACGGCGGGGCAACGTGCATCCGGTGGTCGGGGCGGTCGGCGTGTTCGCCGTCGGAGGCGGCGGCTACGTCGTGCTTGCCGCGGTGAACGACGTCCAGTGGCGCGCCACGTGCGAGGTCATGGCTCGGCCCGAGCTTGCCGACGATTCGAGGTTCACCACCAGCGCCGGCCGCTGCGCCAACCGGGATGCTGTCAACCTGGAGATCTCGAACTGGCTGGCAACGGAACCCGACCGCGATCAGGTCATCGCCCGTCTCGAGGCGAAGCGGGTTCCGACTGCGCCGGTACTCACCCTCGCCGAGGCGGCCGTGCATCCACACCTGATCGAGTCAGGAGCTATCCGTCGGGTGCCTGACGATGTCCTCGGCGAGGTGCTCGTGCCCGGCATGCCGATCAAGTTCTCCGACTTCCCCGGCCTCCTACCGCTTTCGGCTCAGAGCCTTGGCCACGACAACGAATACGTCAGCCGGGAGATCGCGGGCCGGACCGCCGACGACTACCAGGAACTCGTCCGAGCCGGCGTCCTCCGCCACGACGCAGCCACCTGAGGGAGGGAACCAGGGGTCCGGAACACCTGCTCCCGATCGTTCGGTCGGTCGGTCTCCGCGTCAGCTTTGTGGCAGCCTGTCCGCACGCCAAACGCCCTCCTGGAGCACGATGCCCGACTCCCTCACGCTCGATGATGTCGACATCACCTCGATGCCGAGGTACCTGCAGCACGGCTACCCGTGGGCCGATTGGGATCTCCTCCGTGAGGTGGCTCCCGTCTTCCGATACGAGGGCAGACCCCGCTTCGCCCCGTTCTGGGCGGTCACGCGGTACGAAGACGTGCGCTATGTGTCGAGCCACCCCGAGCTCTTCTCGAACGAGGGTGTCATCCGGCTCGACACCGACAACGGGCTGAGCCGACTCGAGACCTACAAACGCAAGCGGGCCGAGCGCAATGGCTGGGATCCCGACGTCGCCCTCGACATGCTCTACACCGACCGCCCCGAGCACCTCGACCTGCGCTCGATCGCGGTACGCCGGTTCACACCGAGAGCCATGGCCAGGCTGGCCGACCACCTCGACGAGCTGGCCCAGCGTTTCGTGTCCGAGTTCGTCGATCTCGCCCGTCGCTCCGCCCCGGACCCCGTCGACGTCGTCGAGAACCTCTCGGTCGGCGTGCCGATCGCAACCATTTGCGGACTGCTGGGTGTTCCGACCGCGGACTGGCCCACCATCCGCCGATGGTCGGACCAGACCCTCCTCACACCGGACATGAACCACCCCGACGTCCGGCCCGGCGAGACGCCTTCGGACGTGCGTCGCCGCGCCGGCCAGGAGTACCACGAGTACCGACAGCAACTGATCGACGATGCACGCCAGAGCGCGGTGGATGACAACGACGGATTCGGCATCGTCTCGCTGTTGGCGCACGCCAGGGTGAACGGCGAACCGCTCGACGACCAGAGGCTCCACGGCTACCTCGAATTGCTCGTCGGCGGCGGTAACGAGACCACCCGTAACACCATCACCGGAGGCCTCAAGGCCCTGCTCGAACACCCCGACCAGGCGGCGTTGCTGGCCGCGGACCCCGATGTGGTTTCGGAGACCGCTACCGAGGAGATCCTGCGGTGGGTCTGCCCCGTCATCCAGTTCGCCCGCACCGCCACAGCAGACACCGAGCTTTGTGGCCAGCGCATCGGCGCCGGTGACATCGTCGTGTTGTGGTACCCGTCGGCGAACCGCGACGAACGGCAGTTTCCCGATCCCTACCGCTTCGACGTGAACCGCCGGCCCAACGCCCATGTCGCCTTCGGCCATGGCGAGCACTTCTGCCTCGGTGCGAACCTGGCCCGGTGGGAGTTACGGGCCGTCTTCCGGGCGCTCGCTCCCCACCTCGAGCACCTGCGCCTCGCCGGCGAGCCCGACCGGCTTCCCGGCCTGCACGTCGGCGCGGTTCGCGAAATGCTCGTCCGCTGGCTCGAATGACTACTCAGCCGTCCTCGGAGTCAACCGAGGTGTCATCTGGCTCGGGTGCGGTGAGGCCCGCCGCTCGGGCAGCCTCGGCCACCAGACGTTCGGCCTCGTTCACCAGGCGCTGATACTCGGCAAGGTCACCGTCGCGTAGCGCGAGTTCCGCGTCGTTGAAGGCTTCGCTCGCTGCAGTCAGCAGCTCGTTGATCGTAGCGATGTCCGTCGACTCGTCACCGGAGGCGCCAGCTGAACCATCGCCCGACGCACCGTCTTCGGTCTGGTCACCGCCCGAAGTGATCGTCTCGTCCGGATCGAGGCCTTCCTCGAGGGTCTCGGGAGCGTCTCCGAACAGTTCTCGGAGTGCGTCCTGCAACGTGTCACGCATGACGACCCGACGCCCGTAGGCCACGATGACCTGCTTCAACTCGGGCACGCTGGTTCCCTCGGCCTCGACGTAGAGCGGACGCACGTACAGCAGCGACTCCTCGATCGGGATGATGACCAGATTGCCCTGAAGCACCCGGGACCCCGACCGGGAGAGCAGCGTGATGATCTGGCTGATGGCCGGTTCCTGCTGGATGCGGGCGTTGACGATGGCCGGGCCATCGACGGGCTCGCCGCGGGGCATGACGAACACCTCGAGCTCGCCGTAGTTGTCAGGATCGCTCTTGGCCACCATGAACGCCGAGAGCTCACGCCGGGTGTCGTCGACCGAGAAAGGTACGTACGGCTGGAGCATGAGGAACTGCTCACGCTCCTCACCCGGGAGCCGCATGAGGAGGTAGTACGGATCCATCCTTCGTTCACCGACGGGGCCGACGATCTCGCCGGTCACCGGGTCGATCGTCGGATCGGCCTCCGCAGCAGCTCCGGAATCGGTGCCCGGGTCCTGGGCCACATTCCACGCGTCGCTCTGGCTGTAGAAGCCCTCGGTTCCCGAGATGTGATAGCGGGACCACACGTCGGTCTGTGCCCGGAAGAGGTCCTCCGGGTAGCGGAAGTGCTCGCGCAAGCTTTCGGGGACGTCCTCGTCGAAGAGGTCGGGGAACGCCTTCTGATACGCGCGGGCGATCGGGTCGTCGTCGACGAGGTAGAGGGTCACGTCGCCGTCGTAGGAGTCGATGACGGCCTTGACCGAGTTGCGGGCGTAGTTGAAGCTGTGACGCAGCCCGCTGTTCGGCTTCTGCCGTGCCGTGTCGACGCGCTGGGCGTAGGGATATCGATCGGTCGTGGTGTAGGCATCGAGCACCCAGATGATTCGACCATCGTCGATGACGGGGTACGGGTCGGCGTCGAAATGCAGGAACGGAGCGACCTTCTCGACCCGGTCCCGGATGTCGCGAATGTAGAGAATGCGCGACTCATCGGTGATGAAGTTCGAAATGAGGGGGTTGATGTCCCCGAAGCGCAGGGCGAACGCCGCTCTGCGGACGATCGAGCTCAGGTCAACGCCGCCCTCGCCGGTGTAGTCGTAGGTCTCGAGTCCCTCCTCGGTGGGGTAGTCGATCTCGTCCCTCGTGGTGTTGACGACGGCGTAGCCCGGCAGGCTCTCTCCGTGGTAGAGGCGCGGCTGGTCGATGGGGATCGAGCCTCGTGGCGGCACATCGCGAACCGTGAAGTCGGGCTGGCCGTCGCGGGTCACCGCGTTGGCCGGCGACAGCACCGCGCCGAACCCGTGCGTGAAGGCCAGGTGCCGGTTCTCCCACGAGTCGGCGGGCAGTCCATCGGTGTTGAGCTCGCGGGCGGAAAGTTCGATCTGGGTGAGGCGGCCGTCGACCAGGTAGCGGTCGACGTCGACGTCGGTGAACCGGTAGAACGTTCGCACCTCTTGCAGCCGTTGGTAGGTGCGCTCCAGGATGTCGGGGTCCCACAGGCGGACGTTGCGGATGGTCTCCTCGTTGCGTACGAGATCGTCGACCGTGAGGTTCTCCGAGTAGTCGAAGTCGCGGACGGTCACGTTGTCGAGGTTCATGGCCGCCCGGGTGGCGGCGATGTTCCGGTCGATGAACTCGGCCTCTCGGGTGGATTCCTCGGGCTCGACCCGGAACCGCTGGATGAATGCCGGATACAGCGCGCCGGCGACCAACGACACCACGAGCCAAAGTCCGAGCGCGGTGACCGGCAGGCTCCACCCGTTCCGCCGGGTGCTGTAGAGAAGCAGGGCGGCCGAGAACCACGACACGAGGATCAGCAGGGTGATCGCCGGAAGCTGCGCGTTGACGTCGGTGTAGGAGGCTCCGTCCACGAAACCCCTGCTCGACAGGGTCAGCTCGAAACGGTTGAAGTAGTAGGTCACCGAACGCAGGAGTGCCAGAGCGGCGAACAAGACGCTGAGGTGCAGCTTGGCGTTTGGTGTGACCCTCTGCCCCAGGGTTCGCAGGCGGATGCCCCCATTGAGATAGTGGACGGCGGCAACGATCACGGTGATGAGCGCGAGGGTCGAGAACAACCAGTCGGTCACGAACGTGAAGAACGGCAGGCGGAACACGTAGAAGCCGATGTCGCGACCGAACTGGGGGTCGGTGATGCCGAAGTCGTCTCCATTGCGGAACAGCAGCCAGGTCTCCCAGTGCGTCAGCACGCCGAGGCTGACGGACAGGGTGAGCACACCCACGAGGACGAGACGCAGGCGGCCGGCACGATCGCCGACCAACATCCGGTAACGGTCGATCGCATCCTGCTCGGGCCCAGGCGGCTGGAACGCAGGCGCGCTGCGATCGGCAAGCATCAGGTTGCCGAGTAGAACCGCCAGGAAGAACAGGCCGAACACCACAGCGAGCAGGGCCTTGGTCCCCACGACCCGCAACCAGACCGAGGTCAGATCGAGCGAGTTGAACCAGAGTAGGTCGGTGTAGAAGACGGCGATCCGGCGCGAGAAGACGATCAAGAAGACCACGACGGCCAAGCCGATGATTAGCCGGACCCTGGCCCTGCTCATCAGAACGCTCGGCAGGTCGGTTCGTGTTCCACCAGGCGACCCTAATGGAGCCAGAAGCGATCGACGGGTCGCGAACCCCCTCATCGTCGCAGAGTCGGCCGTCGAAGCTGTTCCTTCCCCACGTCAAGACAACGCAGGAGGAGGGCGGCGCCGATCACGACCGCGCGAGCGTGAGCCCACCTGGCAACGAGTTCCAGTTGTGCGTCTCGAGTGCGAACCCGTGGCCACGAGGATCGCGCCTGCCAGCGCCACATGGGGTGCTTCACGGGCGCGAGGGAGCGCTGCGTCGCTGCCGTGCCCAGCGCCACGCCTGCGTCACCCCGAGCACGAGCAGACCCAGCACAGCCAGCGGCATGCCGGCGTTGCCGAGCTCGGCCAGGAACGGGTCGTTGTTGTTGCCCTCCTCGGTGAACAGCGAGCTGAGAACGATGCTGGCGATGAGCACACCGACCAGCAGGGCCACCCAGAAGCGAGCAGATCGGAACATGACGGCCTCCTTCGTGCCCACCCCGACGGCGAGCAGCACGGCCATGGTCGCTGTTGTCGTGTCCGCGCGTCGACCGGGCAGACCGTCCTCGAATTGGGACACGATGTCCTCGCTCGTTGGGACGATCGTCTGCAGATGCCGGTGATGAGCCCGGCGTCGTCGCTCAAGCTGATCGGTCGCAGCGTCGGCGCCACGTGTCACCCGTGCCGGCAGCCTCGCAGCGTCGGTTGCGTTCGCTGCAGCCTCCGTGCTGATCGCGATCTCGTCGTGCTCGTCGCCGCTGCAGATCTCGCGATCTCGCAAGCGACATCGCGTTCGCCACCTGGTTCCTCACCTTCTTCCGCGCCGTCGGCTGGTTGATCCTTGCAGCACGGCCCGGCCACCCCATCGGAAGGATCTTCGTCGCCACCGGTCTGTCGTTGCCGTGGCCGCCGCCGCCGACGCATACAGCCTCCTCGCGCTCGATCGCCCTGGTGACCATCTCCCTGGCGGAGTGTTCGCCCGCTGGCTGCAGAGCCTCTTGTGGCGACCCGCCTTCGCCTTGGTCACGATCGTGCTGCCGCTCGTCCTGCCGGACGGTCGGCCGAACGGCCGCTTCTGGCGCGTCGTGCTGTGGGGCGCTCTCGCGGTGCTGCGCTCGATGTCGCCGCGTCGGCTGTGCTGCCCGGATCTGTGGGCGGCACCGTTCCTGTCCGCAATCCGTTCGGCATCGAGGCTGCGCGTGGACTGATCGCCGCGGTCGCCGACTTGGCGTCATCCATCGTTGAGCTGCTGCCGCTCGTCTCTTCGTAGCGCTCGTCTGGAGCTATCGCTCCGGCGACAGCGAACCCGCCAACAGCTGCGCATGTTCATGTGTCGTTGCTGGTGTGGTCGCGCTGCGGGTCGTCGATCGCTCACCGACCCAGCGCTACCGGCTTGACGAGCCGGGCCTCGTGCTGACGATCCTCGCACGGCAGGAGTGCAGTTGTCTGTCGCTGTCGCCGTCCTGCGCTACCGCCTCTGGGATCTCGATGTCGTACTCGGACGCACGCTGCTCTACGGCACTCTCACCGCTGGCGTGATCGCGGTCTACGTCGCTATCGTTGCCGGCTCGGCCAGATCACATCCACACCTCCGACAACGGTCTCTCCCTCCTCGCTGCAGCGTTGTCGCCGTCGGGTTCCAGCCTGCGGCCATCCGAGTCCGGAGTGCGATCGATCGGCTGCTCTACGGCAACCGTGGCAACCCGAGGGGCGTCTATGGCGCCGTCGGTCGCCGCTTGAGGAGTCCCACGACGACGGCGACCTGCTGGCGACGATGGCCGAGACCATGCGCTCAATGCTGCGTTTGCCCGGCGTCCACATCGAGATCGACGCGGGGACGGGTCAGCAGTTGATCGGTTTCGCAGGCTCCGACGCTACGCGGCGCAACGAGCGGTTCGCCATCACCTATCGCGGCGAGCCCGTCGGCTGCCTCATTGCCTACCTTCGTGCCGGCGAGCAAAAGTTCGGCACGGCAGATGTCGCCGTGCTCGGGGACCTCGCGCGGCTCGCGGCTCGACGGGTCATGCGTTAGTCGTCAACGAACACTTGCGCCGCTCTCGCCAACGCATCGTGACCGCCCGTAGAAGACGAGCGACGTCGCGTCCGTCGCGATCTGCACGACAGCTTGGGGCCTCGTCTCGCCGCCATTGCTCTCACTCTCTAATGCGTCGAGGCTGAATCCAGCGACTCCATCGCGCCGCTCGTCGCCCGTGCCCGCAGCGAGGCGCAGGAGACGGTTGCGGACATCCGTCGGCTGGTGCAGGAGCTGCGACCGCCAGCGCTCGACGAGCTCGGACTGGTCGCTGCGCTCGAGCAACTTGCAGCGTCCTTCGCGACTCGCGATCGTGGCCTGATGGTGCGCGTGATCAGCCGCCGAGTTCCCTTCGCTCCCCGCCGCGGTCGAGCTCGCCGCCTACCGCATCGTCAGCGAGGCGGTCACCAACACTGCCCGCCACAGCGACGCGAAGAACTGCACGATCTCGCTGCGTCTCGACGACGATCTCGACGTCGAGATCGAGGACGACGGGATCGGTCATGAGGGTAAGTTCACGGCCGGCTTCGGAATCGCGTCGATCCGCGAAACGTGCTGCCGAACTCGGGGCGTGGCGACCATCGAGAGTGCGCCTGGTCGCGGACCCATGTGCACGCGGTCTTCCCGTCAAGTGATGACGTTGCGTGTCGTCATCGCGGACGACCACCCCATCTATCGGGAGGGTTTGCAGTTCGCGGCTTGCGCGGGCGGGGGTCGATGTGGTCCCGAAGCAGCGGACGTGTTGGAGCAGTGCGTGCGGTTCGGTCGCACGCTCCCGACGTCGTACTCATGGATCTGCACATGCCGCGCATGAACGGCATCGAGGCGACACGTGCCGATCTGTGCATCGGACACAACGGCTCAGGTGATCGTGCTGACCATGCTCGAGGACGACGGCTCGCTCTTCGCCGCTGTCGAAGCTGGCGTGCGTGGGCTACCTCCTGAAGGGCGCTGCGACCGATGACATCGTGCGGACCGTCACCGCTGTGGCCGACGGTGACGTCGTGTTCGGTCCGCACGTCGCAGCTCGTATCTTGTCCGCCATCCGGCCGGCACCCTCGACGGCCGAACGGTTCCCTCAGTTGACGCCGAGCGAACGGGCAGTGCTCGAACATCTGGCGAAGAGCCGCACCAACCACGAGATCGCAATGCGCGGACTTCGGCCACGAAGACCGTACGCAACTACGTCTCCAACATCCTGTCCAAGCTTGGCGTGCCCGACCGCAACGCTGCTGGAGCGCTGGCTCGGTACTAAGTCCGCAACGCTGAACTCGCACGATGACATGCGACTATTGCCCCCCTACTAGCTGTACTGTGCCAACTCTATTGTCGTCTTTCACCTTAACTCACTCCACTCCACTCACCGCTACCTCACCAACTCTCACAGCCACCTAGCCACCTCTCCCATTCCAAACTCATCGAGTGAGTGCACGTTTACCCCGGGGCGTCTATGGCGCTCGGCTAGCCCTGAGAATCTGGTTCAATCGAGCCGGAGTCACGTTATCGAGCATCTTCGCGTGTGTCACCCGCGACCGCTGTGTTGTTCGTCTACCTACTATCGAGGAAAGGGAGAGGTCGATGGATCGAATCAGTGTGCGAATGGTTGCAGCTGGAGCAATTCTGGGATGGATCGGTGTCGGGACCTATGGGGCTTGGCAGATCGCTGATGAGGGATCGGGAGAAGACTGGGAGTGGCCGTACGTCATGTTCACGGTCGCGTTGTTCCTGGCAACAGCCCTCACCCTGGTTGCCGGGTGGACGGCCAGTCGTGACACCGCTCGCGTGATGCTCCGCCGGTGCGGGCTCGGGGTCGGCGCGCTCGCGCTGGCCGAGCGCGTTGGTAGCGGCCTGGGCGTTGCCGCTATGGATGACACTCATCGCTGTCAGCCTGGTCCTGTTCGCCGTTGCTGCCCCGCCCGACATGCGTCCACGACTCGGGATTGTTGCGGCGGCGCAGATTGCCGGCATGGCAGTCATGTACGTCGCCGTCATCGCTGAGGTCGGGCGGCAGGACAGCTACGGCGACTACCCAGCCGCGTTCGGTGTCGGCCTAGTCGTCACCGCCGTCCTGTCGGCGCTCGGTCTGGCTTCCTTCGCTCGGACCGGCTCGAGTATCCCATCGCTGGCGACGCCCTAATCCCCCGGTCAGGGCGCAACGAGATCGACCCAGAGGTAGGCGAAGGTATCGCCTCTCGGTTCGACGGTCACCTGCACCGCGTCGCCGAGGTGCGCCTCGCCCGGGCCTGCATCTCTCAGGGAGCCAACGATCCGCGGCCCTTCTTCGAGTTGCACGACGGCGACGGTGTAGGGCAGGTCGTCGACCCATCCGGCGTCCACGGTGAAGTGGTTGATGGCCATGGAGTAGATCTGTCCCCGGCCGGAAACCGGCGTGAACCGATACTGCTTCGAATGGCAGGAAGGGCAGTACCAGCGGGGCGGATGACGGTGGAGCCCGCACTCGAGGCATTGCTGGAGGTTCACCAGCCCGGTGGCGAGACAGGCCTGGTGGAACTCGAGGTTGAGGCCCTCGGGGTTCGGAACGTACTTCTTGGCTGCGGTCTTGGTCACGACGGTCTTGTTCTCGGCCATCTTTCGGTCTCCCCCTCAGCCTCGCGCCAGGATTGCGATGCTGCCGTCGCCGAGGTCGCCGTATCCGGTGACCAAGCCAACCTCAGCGTTGGCGACTTGGGCTTCCCCCGCGTCGTGCCGCAGTTGACGGGTGGCCTCCACGATGTGGTTGAGTCCCCAACAGTGTCCCTGCGAGAGCAAACCGCCGTGAGTGTTCATCGGGTACCGCCCACCCAATGCGATGTTGCCGTTCGACACGAACTCGCCGGCGCCACCCTTGTCACACATACCGATCGCCTCGAGCTCCATCAACACCACGTAGGTGAAACAGTCGTAGATCTGCAGGAAATCCATGTCCTCCGGCTTCACCCCGGCCATGGCGAACGCCCGTGGTGCAGCCGAGTCGAGGCCCAACTTCAGCATGTCGGGCCGATTGGTGATCTCGTCCGCCGGGTACGGATGACCCTCGGCACCGCCCATCCAAAGCACCGGCGTATGGGGCAGATCCTTCGCCCGCTCGGCCGAGGTCAACACGACCGCTGCTGCGCAGTCCGTCTCGAGACAGCAGTCCAACTTGCGCATGGGTTCGGTGATGTAGGGCGAGGCAAGGTAGTCGTCCATCGTCATCGGTCGACCCCGCATCAGCGCCTTGTCGTTCAACTGCGCATGCGCTCGACACGTCAACGCCACCTGTGCCGCATGTTCCGGGGTGATGCCGTACAGATCGACGTAGCGCTGGATGTACATCGAGTACCACTGCACCGCCGAACGCACCCCATAGGGGGCGTAGAAGTTCCGGCTCACTTCGATGAACGGGCTGGTATCCGCCGTTCGCTTCGAACGGCGGGCGTCGGGTCTCGGCCGCATGGCCGAGTAGCCATTCCAACCCACCGTCACGAGCACATTGGTCGCGACGCCCGACGCGATCGCCATGACTGCTGACTGCAGCGCCGCGGTCGGGCTGGCACCACCCATGTGCACGGTCACCGCGTAGCGGATGTCCGGAGCGCCGAGATTCGCTGCGATCTCTTCCGCAGGTATGTACCCCGGAGGAGGAATGATGCCGTCGATTTCGCTCGGATCAAGTCCGGCGTCGGCGATCGCGCGCATGCAGGCATCGAGCACCAGTTCCGGGACGCTCTCCTCAGCCCCCCGGACGTAGTCGGTCTCGGCCACCCCGACAATTGCGGCCGCCCCGGAGATGTTCATGGCCGGGACCTCGTGATGAACGTCTCCAGCGCCGCGATGTGCTCGGCCGGTGTCGTGAGGTTCGGTGGCGGAGTCTTCGACCACGCAGAGGTCGTGCTCATGGTGTTGACGCAGATGTGGCTGACCCCGGCATCGGTCGAGGCCGCAACCATTTCCTGCCACTTCTGCTCGCCGAGCCCGTAGGAGATCGTCATCTCGACCGGAAAGCTCGCTGCGTCACGACCGACTGCGGCCACCTCGGCTCGCAGGAGCATCGTCTGCTCGATGGCGCGGGTGCCGGCCGCGGCAAACGTGAAACCGTCTCCCAGACGGGCCGCCCTGCGCATCGATCGTTTCGAGAAGCCGCCGAACCAGATCGGGATCGATCGGGAAGGCCGCGGCTTGATGCCGGCGCGGTCGACCCGATGGAACTCGCTTCGATGATCGACGACGTCGTTCTCCCACAACGCACGAAGCAGCCCGATCTGATCGTCGAACACGCGGCCCCGATCCTCCCACGATGCCCCGAGCGACTCGTACTCGACGTAGTTCCAGCCGGTTCCGACCCCCAGCCGCAGCCGCCCACCCGACAACACGTCCACCTCGGCCGCCTGCTTTGCGACCAACGCCGTCTGTCGCTGCGGGAGGATGATCACTGCGGTCTCGAGCTCGATGGTCGCGGTCACCCCGGCCAGGAAGCCGAACAACACCAGCGGCTCGTGAAAAGCGTCGGCCTCGGTGTAGGGGCCGGTGAGGGCCGGCGATCGTCCCTCGTGCAGGGCGCCCAGCACATGGTCGTAGGCGACGATGTGGGCATAGCCGAGCGACTCGGCCGCCTGTGCCCAGTCTCGAATCGCGATCGGATCATCGCCGATCTCCGTCGTTGGCAACACTGCACCGAACTTCATCGGTCCCTCTCTTCGGCGTTCGCTTCCGTGTTCGCTGCTGACTTCATGGGGCGCTCAGCTCGTCAGCGCCGGCGAGCGGGCCGACGTGAACTCGATGCCCTCGTACCCCTTGTCGGCGATCTCGGTGATCGTGTTCCTGAACTTGGGGGCGCCACCGTTGTAGACCAGGTAGCGAATCGTGCCCTGCTCGTGGCCATCGACGTTCGAGTTGTAGCCGGTGAACCAACTCTTCGCTTTGCGCATCAGCATCGTGCTGTACATCGCCGAGACGTGCTGGGTCCACTGCTCCTCGGCCTCGGGTGTGGCGTCCATACGGACGTATCCGTTCTCCCAGTTGTACTCGAGTAGCTGGGTCGCCCAGTCGACCCCGACCTCGATCCCCCTCGGGTAGTTCGTCGAGGCCGAACCGCTTTGAGGCCCGGCGATCGTGATGAGGTTCGGGAAGCCACTGACGAGCATGCCGAGATAGGTGATGGGGCCGTCGGACCACTTCTCACGCAACTTCTGCCCGCCGATCCCCTGGAAGTCGATCCGATCGTACGCGCCGGTGATGGCATCGAACCCGGTGGCGTAGACGATGATGTCGAACTCGTACTCCTGTTCCGATGTCCGGATGCCCTTCGGCGTGATCCGCTCTATTGGCGTCTCGGTGATGTCGACAAGTTCGACGTTGTCCCGGTTGTACACCTCGAAGTAGTGCGTCTCCAAGGGCACCCGCTGGACACCGAATCCGTGATCCCTGGGGATCAGCTTCTCGGCGATGGTCGGGTCCTCGACCCGTTGGCGGATCTTGTCGGCGATGAACTCGGAGAACTCCGCGTTCGCGTCCTCGTCGGTGAAGATCTCGCGGAAGTTGCCCATCCAGATACCGAAACCGGGCTCGGCGTACAGCCGCTCCCACAGCGCCAGGCGCTCTTCACGAGAAACATCGAAGAAGCCCCGACGATCGGGGACGTGCTCGAAGCCGCCCGGCGAACGGTTGCAACGGTCGAAGATCTCGTCGTAACGGGCCCGAATGTCCGCCATCTCCTCGTCGGAGATCTCACCGTTGTTGAGGGGCGCCGACCAGTTGGGCCTTCGTTGGAACACGGTGAGCTGACCCACCTTGTCCGCGATCTCGGCGATGACCTGGATGCCCGTCGCCCCGGTACCCACGACGGCCACCTTCTTGCCGGTGAGATCGACCGGCTCCTGCGGCCAGTAGTACGTGTGGAAGGACTCACCCGTGAAGTCGTCGAGCCCCTCGACCCTCGGCATCGTGGGTGCTGACAGCAGGCCGAGCGCGGTCACGAGGAAGCGACAGCTCATGTCCCGGCCGTCCTCGAGGTGGAGGCGCCACAGGTTGTCGACTTCGTCGAAGTGGGCGGACTCGACCTTGCAGTTGAACTGCATGTGCTTGCGCAGATCGAACTTGTCGGCCACGTAGTTCAAGTACCGAAGGTTCTCGGGCTGACCGGAGAAGCGCTCCTTCCAATGCCATTCGCTCAACAGCTCTTCGGAGAACGAGTAGCCGTAGGTGTAGCTCTCGGAGTCGAACCGGCATCCCGGATAGCGGTTCCAGTACCAGGTACCGCCGAGGTCGCCGGCAGCTTCGATCACGGTGGCCGGTACCCCCAACTCCTGCAGCCGGTACAGCTGATAGATGCCGGCGACACCGGCCCCGATGATGATCACTTCGTACTGCGGATCGTTGTCCGCTTGCCCCGGCGCGTTGCTCATCCCTTTGTCCCCGTTCGGTCATACGATCCGGGCGAGTGGGCGACTCCATGGCACTGATGCGTTCAGCTCGGAGCACAAGCCCGGACCTACTCGTTGCGGTCACCGTAGACGCTCCAACGAGTTGGTCACCAAACGACGCAATCCCAGTCGGTCGGCGCCTCGCTCAGTCGAGGCGACCCCGGTGCGCGAGGTCCCTCAGCGATCCTCGGCCTGGTCCTCGACGAGTTCAGCCAGCACCTCCGCAGCATCGCGGCCAGCCTGAGCGAGCCGGCGAACCTCGTCGAGGTCACCCCGCTCGCCGGCGAGCTCGACGAGCTGATCGACTGCGTCCCGGCTGCCGGCCTGAGCGAGTCGGCGAAGCTCTCGAAGTCGCCCCGCTCGCCGGCGAGCTCGACGAGCTGATCGATGGCGTCCTGGTCGCCGTCGGACGCCTGCCTTCGCAAGTCAGACAGCTCATCGGCCATGGCGGGCGGGACCTTTCGGGGACGTGGCGGGTGTCGTGGTGTGGCGTTGCGTCCCACCGTACGCCGTTCGATGCGGACCCGGTTCATCTACCATCGGGCTCGTGAAACTTCGCCCGATGCTCCAAGTTCGCGATGTCAGTGTTTCGAGCACCTGGTACCAGGTCACGTTGGGCCTGCGCTCTGGGCACGGGGGCGACGAGTTCGAGATGTTGTTCGACGGCGACGAATTCGTTCTGCAACTCCACCGTCTCGACGCGCACGAACACGGCATCCTCCAACCCGAAACCGGGGCCCCACTGGGTGCAGGAGTATCCCTCTGGTTCGAAGCCGCTGACCGCGACGCGTTCGACTCATTGGTCGCCCAGGCTCGAAGCGCCGGCGCGACCATCGTCGAAGAGCCCCACTGGAACCCGCTCGCACATCACCACGAAGCCACACTGGTCGACCCCGACGGCTACATCGTCATCGTCAATTCCCCGTTCGATCCCGAGGCCTGAGCCTCGAACGCTCGATCGCCAGCGCTTGGTCAGCGTCGCTGACTGGCTGCAACTCGGACCCTTCACGCAACGGTTACCGACCCCCCCCCGCTGGAGGCATCGACGGAGACCTCGCAGCCGGGTGCGGTGCGGCCCCCCTACCAGGCCATGATCCGCGCCACTGTCCACTGCGGATCACCGATCGGACGCCACTGGCGCCGGACTCGACGATCTCTTGTCCAACGCCCCACCTCGACCTGGCACCCCACTCGGCGAACCCGGCAGCCGGCAACTCCCCCGCCAACCCACCAACGAATTCTCGCCACCTTTGCCCGGGTTACCCACCAGGTCTGACCGCGACTGCCGTCGTCGATCAGCTCGCGACGGGCACGGTGATGAGGGTCTGGTTCGCGTTCGGGTCGCCGTCAGGGGAAGGCTCGTTGAGGTAGCTCTCCCACATGACCTCGGCCGGTCGATGGCCGTGCTCGCTCATCCACTTCGTGATCCGTCCGTATGCCTCCGCTAGCGAGTCGTAGGAGCCCACATGCAGCAGCTGGGCGGCTTGTCCTCCGGGGAGCTCGGACGCTTCGACCCCGCCGGTCGAAGCGATAGGAGATTCCGTCGGGAAGCCGGCCGCGAGGTCGACGGTGTCGGTCGGCATGCGGTAGTACATCGCGAACGGCGGTCCGGTGATCGCCACGCCCTGCGCCTCCACGGCGCCCATGACGGTGTGGAAGGCCCGGTCGAAGAAGCCGATCAGCTCACTCATAGGCACGGTCTCGTGAACCACCGCGACGGTGGTGGGCTCCAAGTTGATCAACTCAGGCGTGTCCGACATTGCTCTCCTTCAGGTCAGAGCGGCCGGCAGTCGTGGCCGCAGCCGGTGTCGGGGACAGGCGACGGGTCGCCGTCGGCCTGTTCGACCGGACGGTGGAGGACGGCTTTGGCCGGCGCGAGCCGGAAGCCGTGATCGGTCACCGACGCGGTGCCATCGACGATGAGCGAATAGCCGCCGGGCTCGGACGGCGGGAAAAGCAAGGTGGCAATGGGATTGCCGGCGAGGTTGCGCGCACTGCCACGGCTCCCGACCGGGATGTCGACCTCGTCGCCGTCGACGCTCGCCGTGACCGTCACCGCCTTCACCCCGCCCGTGGAGGAGGTGAGCAGGTACCCGTACGTGTACCCCTCGAGCGCCGAGGCCAGCTGGTCCAGATCAACGGCAATGCTCATGGCGCCTACTTTGCCACGCTCGCCTCGAACTCGTCACTCAGCTCGGCGTGCGCGCGGTAGGGCTGCGTGGCCGGCTCATCGAACCAGTACGGCCGCACGTGAACGTCGACCGAAGCTCCAGGTTGGCGAAGTCGGCGTCTCGCGCACTTGGCACCAAGCCACGATGGGCCTGCGCTCCAGGCCCGGTGGCAACGAATGCGATGTCGTTCGACACCGACCACTTCGTTCCGCAGCTCGACCGTCTCGACGCATACGAACAACCCGACACCGAGGACCGAATGCGTGCGGGCGGGCCCATCCTCGACTGGGCCCTCACGAACAACAGCCTCACCCTCGCCGAACACCCGATCAGCTCGCCTGCCCCACCCCAGACCTGGGAAGCATACGCCACCGCTTTCGGCGGTGGCCTCGACGCGTTCCCGAACCGAAGATCCGTCGCCAAACAACCCAAGGTCAGGCCCGAGAGCCAACCTCGCTAGGCTGCGGACCGCAAGAATCCTGCCGAACACCAACGGGAGAAAGGTTTCCTCCCAGGTTTCGACAGCCCCCGCCCTCGTAGCTCAGTGGATAGAGCGTCGGTTTCCTAAACCGTGCGTCGCAGGTTCAATTCCTGCCGAGGGCGCCATTAAAACCCAGTTCAGAGGCTTGCAGTGTGCTCCAGAGGCAGAGAGAGTTGCCCATCTGATGGCGCAGTTGCCCATCCAGATCGCCACACTCTGCCGATGGCGGGCTCGATACGACAGCGTGGGACGACGAGTTGGGAGCTCCGGGTGTTCGCCGGCCGCGACCCCGACACCCAGCGCAAGCAATACGTCACCCAAACCGTGCGCGGCACCAAGCGCCAGGCCGAGCGCGAGCTGGCTCGTCTGGTCACCCAGGTAGACGACGGGTCGATCTCGGGGAAGGCTGGCACGGTTGGCGAGTTGATGGAACGGTGGTTTGCCCGAGGAGAGCTCGAGTGGTCGCCAACGACGGCCGACGTGTACCGGTCCATCATCGATCGGCGGATCGTTCCCCGATGGGGCGCCACCACGTTGCGTCGGCTCAAGTCGGCCGAACTCGACGCCTGGTACAACGAACTACGCAGAACAGGAGGGCCGGGCGGACGGCCTCTTTCCCCGAACTCGGTGAAGCGGATCCACGCCGTGATACGCACGGCGCTGGAGCAAGGAGTGCGATGGGGCTGGCTCGCATCCAATCCTGCCGCCTCGGCCGGACCGGCGCCGGCCAAGACCAAAGCTCGGCGCACGATCCCCCGCCCTGCCGACGTCGCCACCCTGGTCGAACGCTCAGGCGAGATCAACCCGACGCTCCCCGTGTTCTTCCGGCTTGCTGCCGCGACCGGAGCGCGCCGAGGTGAACTGTGCGCGTTGCGGTGGAGCGATGTCGATCTCGAGGGGTGCTCACTCACCATCAGTCGCTCGATGTCGGAGACACGCAGCAAAGGAGTGATGGAGAAGGACACCAAGACCCACGCCGAACGCCGGCTCTCGCTCGACGCCGGCACTCGTCGCCGTGCTCCGCCAACATCTCGAGCAGTCGCAGGCGTTCGCCGACCGCTGCGGCGGCGAGTTGGCGGGTGCGGATACCTGTGGTCTTCCCGGCGTGCGGCTGCACGACCTGCGGCACTTCAACGCCTCGGCGCTCCTGGCCAGTGGCACCGACCTCCGGACCGTGTCGGGGCGACTCGGTCACGCCGACGCCTCCACGACGCTCAACATCTACAGCCACTTCGTCCGCCAGGCCGACGAGAAGGCCGCCGGCAACATCGGCGCCGTCCTCGACTGCTGAACCAGCGACGACACCAGCTCCTTCCGACACACCGCAGCGCTGCACCATCCGCTGCACCAATCGCTGCACCACCGATACATCTGGCTGCACCACGGTTTCGTCCGTCCTGGCCGTCGAGACCGCCTTCCCTCGCCAACACCCGTTGAGCCCAGGGAGGGCACATGACCAAACTCACCTTCACCGTCACCGAGGCGGCCGAGATACTCGGCATCGCCAAGACCACCGCCTACCAGTGCGTGCTGCGAGGAGAAATCCCCTCGCTCACCTTCGGCCGCCGGATCGTCATCACCCGACGCGACCTCGAAGACCTCGTCGGACCACTCGACCACCTCGACCACAACAAGCCGGCCGCATGACCGACGACAACTCAGCCTCCGGGTCAATCCCCCACGACGAAGTCACTGCACCAAACCACCCCTCAATGTCAGGCACAGACTTGCTGCTTCCCCTTCGAGGAAGCAGCGGAATCACCGTCGAGCACGTCGAACGACTTCTCGACACCGCCCTTGCCGCAGTGCCTGCGCCACCCCTGCACGATACGTCGCGGGCCGCCGTCAACCAGTGGATTCGCGACGCGCAAGACGGCTTGTGGTCACGACGGGAGCAGCGGTGGCTCGCCCGGCAGGTCGCTCAGATCCTGTTCGACGAATGGTCGACCGCCGACTGGATCGAGCGAACCCAGCGTGCCGTCCGGCATAGAGAAGCGATCGAACAGGCAAAGCGAGCTGGAACCCATTGGGCCGCCAAGGAGAGTCGACGCAGCGCCCAACGGCCAGCGAGGCTCCGCCTCTGGGACGAGACGTGGAACCGGCACCGTGTCGCCGCCCGCCTCGCCGATGCGACACTGGGTCAGCACCTCGGCCTCATCATGACGGCGGAGGCTCAACGAGCCTCGGCCGGTGGCGAACCGCTACAGGCGGACATCGACCTTGCCGAATCCGCCCGGTTCATTCGAGTGGACGTCGATGAGGAGAACTGGACACAGCTCAAGGCGGCGGCAGCCCGCAGCGGCACAACGATCACTGTCTACATCTCCCAGGCCATCGAACAAGCCCGCCGGCCGCCTAGACCACATCGACAACGGTAACCCGCAATGCCCAAGCGGTCACAGGACACCCGTACGACCGCGGTGAGCGTTACCGGACAGGCCCTCGGGCGAAACCCGCCGGCCCTCGCAGTCCGATCAGGACCCGCCATCTGTATTCGAAGTGTCGACGACGCTCGAAATCTGGTCAGTAGCGAGCCCCGTCACAAACGCGCAGTCTTCCGGCGTCGTCGACACTAGGAAGTGATTGTGTGGCTGGCTCAACGACCGGCTGGTGCCACAGTTCGCCGGATATGAGTGGGTGGCGAGGACGAAGACGCACAATAGCGATATCGAGCGACTGCGCGGCTGGTCGGGGTTGAAGAATGGGGCTCGTACTGGGCTGGGGATGGTGGCTTGATTGTCGAAGCAACGCCTTGGCCTGGCGTCAGTTGCCGAGGCCGGCGTCTTTGGCTCGAAGGGCGGCCTGGGTGCGGTCCGTTGCCTGCAGCTTGGTGAGGATGCTGGAGACGTGGTTGCCGACGGTGCGCTGGCTGAGCGTCAACGTTCGGGCGATCTCGCCGTTCGAGCGCCCGGCGGCGACTTGGTCGAGCACCTCCCGCTCCCGGTCGGTCAGTTCGGGAAAGGGCACCGCGGGTGCGGGCGGTGGTGCAGTGAAGGTCTGTAGCACTCGCTCTGCGATACCGGGCCCGAACACCGCCTCGCCGCTGGCGACACCCCGGATCGCTCGTTCGAGTTCATTGGGTGCGGCTCCTTTCAGCACGTAACCCCGGGCGCCTGCTCGAAGCGCGGCGAACACGCTGGTGTCGTCGTCGAGCATGGACACGACGAGCACCGCGGCGGTCGGCACGGCTTCGCAGATCGCCCGGGTCGCGGCGATGCCATCGACACCGGGGAGGTGGAGGTCCATAAGCACGACGTCGGGTCGGCATTGGCGGGCAACGCTCAACGCTTCTCGGCCGTCCGCGGCTTCACCGACGTGTTCCATGTCAACGATCGAACCGAGGAACGATTTCGCTCCCTCTCGAATGAGCGCGTGGTCGTCGACGACCATCACCCGTATCGGCACAGCGATCTCGGTCATCGTGGGGTCCCATTCAACAGCGTCAGGGTCACCGAGGTCCCGGCACCGGGACGGTCGGCAACCTTGAGCGTGGCGCCGACCTGTTGGGCCCGTTTGATCATCGTGGCGCGGCCAACGCCAGCGGGGCGCTCACCAACGCCGACCCCGTCGTCTTCCACGGCGATTTGAAGCATGTCGCCATTTGCGCGGGCACGCACGGTGCAGTTCTTGGCGTTGGCATGGCGCACCACGTTCGTCACCGCCTCCCCGACGATGCGCCGGACGTCCTCGGCGGCGGATGGCGTCAGATCGGGCAGTCCGGCGAGGTCGACGGTGAGGTGCAGGGCGGTGGCGGCGGCGATGTGGGCGATGTCTTCGGCGAGGGCGTCGGCGAGGCGAAGGGGGGGCGCGGTGGGATCGCCGAGGGAGTAGACAAGCCGCCGGACGTCAACTAACGCCCGTTCGATGTCGTCGCGTGCGCCGCGCACCAGCGGCTGCGCCGCCGTTGTCTCTTCGCGGTCGAGGTGGTTCGCGGCGGCGGCGAGTTTGAGGGTGATCGCCGTCATCGCCGAGCCGAGGCCGTCGTGGAGGTCGCGCTGGATTCGCAGGCGTTCGTCGTCGCGGGCTGCCACCAGCGCGCTCTGAGCGGCTCGTATGCCCTCGATGTGGTCGACCGCGGCGAGCGCCGGGCCGAGCTGGGCGGCGACGTCTTCGAGGAGGATCAGCTCTCGCCGTGTCATCGTCATGGAGCCGCGACGATGGCCCACCAGCAGCGTTCCCCGCGGACTGCCCTGATGAAGGATAGGGATTGCGGTCGCTTCGTCACCGTCGAGCGGGCTGCCCGACACCGTCACGACGCTGCCGTCGATGTCGACCACCGCGGCGTAGGGGTTACGCAACTGGTCGGTGAGCGACACCAACGTGGCGGCCACCCCGTCGATCGGATCGGCCGCGCCGGTGAGCCGCCGGGAGGTCTCGGTCACGACCACGTAGGGATCGTCGCGGCGGCCGTAGAACAGTCGGTTGACACCCCGACGGATCACGACCGAAAGCGGTCCGAACGTGACGATCGCCGCCGCCGCACCAAGCGTGGTCGGCCACGATCCGGCGTCGTTGCCGGCCACCGCGCTCGAAACGACCGCAACCACCACCGCGTACACCGCCAGACCGGCGGCCAGCGTGACACCGGCGAGGACCGCCCGGCGGACCACCACATCGACTTCGAACGCCTGCCACTGGGTGATGGCGATCACGAGAAGGCCCTGTTGGACGAACGTCAGCAGGACCGCCAGGCCGGCCCCGGCGGGGCCGGGCACGGCCATCGCCAGCGGGACGACGACCATCCACCCCAACTGAAGCAGCGTGACCCAGCGGAACTGCCGACGACGCACGCCCGCCGAACGTCGCCACCTGGCGATCAACCACACGATCGTGGCCAACCCCACGAGGAAACTGAGCCCGTAGAAGAGGGCGAACAGCGGGTCGGTGATCGGTTCGAGCGCGTTGATGCCGATGGGGTTGGTGACACCCGGAAGGGCGCCGTCGAGCTTGTCTGGCGTCGTGATGATGGGACCCGGCAATAGCGCCGAACCAAGCATCGAGGCCGCGGTCACCGATGTGAGCGCTACGACCAGGCGTCGCTGCCCGGGAGAGCGGACCACGCCGTCGGGGAACAGCACAAAGGCGATGCTCAGCAAGGTTCCGTGTGGCTGCCACAGCCACGAGAACACCCACAGCCACCAGTCAATGCCGCCTCGACCGTCGGCCAGCGCCACCCCCGCAAGTCCTGCCGCGAGACCGGCGACCGCGATCGTCAGCGCAGCGGCGAGCAGAAGCCAGCCCAACACCAGGCGAGGACGGTGCGTGGTGAGCCACCAGCCCGGTACAAGGAAGCCCGGGGCGAACATGGCGAGGATCCATTCGCCAAGCTCGTCACCGGCGCCGGCCTGCTCCAGGTGAAGGCCAGCCACGAACGCGCCGATCACGACGCCGGCGGTCACGACGGAGAGCAGCAGAGCGAGCGGATGACGGTGACGTTCGATGCCCAGCATTCTGGCTCGTGGAACGCTCGCCGTCAGCTGTCGAGATGCACGTCGTGGCCGTGCGAATTGCACGGTCACGACGTGATCGTGAACTCAAGACAGCCGAGGCTGGTTCGAGGTGAAATGGGACAACCAAACACTGGCTGACAAGGAGCCACCATGACCGTCCCCGAAGAGCTTTCCCGATGACCATCGTCTTCACCGTTCTGTTCGCCTTCGCGATCGGCTTCTTCGTCAAGCAGCGGGGGCTGGCGATTGTGACCTACCTCGCACTCGACGCTCTTCTGTTCGCCTTTCAGACCCTCAGTGTTCTGCTTGACTGGCTCGGGCCGAAACAAGGATCGGAAGGAACAGCTTTCGGTCCGAAGCCCACGGGTCTCCCCCTCAAATTCAGTAACAGCGAGCTCGCTGGTTACGGCGTGGTCAACTTGGTCGCCACCGCCGTCGGCGTAGGTCTCGTCGTCCTCGGCACCCGCGTCGCCCGGCGTCGCCTTGCTCGGCGCACCTCGGTCGAAGTCGCCTGAAGGACCGAGTGCGCGCCGTGGCGTCCCGGATCCAGACCGGCCAGCCCCCGGGTTCCCCCGTCGCTCGACGAGCTCACCACCTTCTCTCGGCGACAGCGAGTCCGCTATCGGCCGAAGCCTCACCGAAGCAGCGGGCGATCCACGGATCAACGAAGTCCTACTGCTCGCCTTCCACCGACGGACCCACTGCACTCTGGCCCTTATCGAGTGCCAAATAGTCGCGGGCCAACGGTGGCTCGACAGCGTCCACGAACGCCGGTTGTTCGGGTGATCGGAGAATCTTGTTGACGACAGTCTCCCGCTCAGTGGACGCTCCAGCGGTGAGCTCACCGACATCTCTGTCCACCCTGACTCGGACGTGCCGAGCGAAGGGCGGCAGCTAGCCTTGTCGTATGTCGCAGGCCCACACGGTCGACGAACTCGGACGCTACGACGGCCTCGCATTGGCCCAAGCCGTCCCACTCGTCGTCGACGAGATCGTTGCTGCGTTGAACCCCGTCGAGATCATCTTGTTCGGCTCAGTGGCCCGGGGCGAAGAAGGACCGGACTCCGACATCGATCTGCTCGTCGTCTTCGACGCCTTCCAGCCATCAGACAAGCGAACGCTCATGCGGACCACCCGGGCCGCAGTCCAAACGTTCGTCCCGCTCGACATCATCGTGGCGAACCTCGCCGAGGTCGCCGCCGAACGGAACAACGTCGGATCTGGCGTGTACTGGCCGCTTCGAGAAGGCGTGAGCGTTTACCGCCGACCTGCCGACGACGCCATCTGACGCGTCGAACTGGCTGCAGTTCGCTCAGGACGACCTCGCTGCAGCCCAAACCCTGCGAACGGATCCCGACATCCCGATCCGCATCGCTTGCTTCCATGCCCAGCAATCGGCTGAGAAGGCACTCAAGGCACTACTCGTCACCTCGTCGACTCCGTTCAAGAAGACACACGATCTCGTCGTCCTCGCCGGACTGCAGGACTCGAGGTCAGTGCGGGACTAGCTCCTCGGTAGGTGGGCGACAGTCTCGGTGCGAGCTAGTTGAGCCAGACGCGGTTCGGGTCGTTGTCGTTGGCGGTGAGGAGGTCGAGGGTGCCGTCGTTGTCGAGGTCGGCGGTGGTCACACCTTCGGTGTCGTCGTTGCCGAGTCGTTGGCTGCTGTCGGTGAACGTGCCGGTGCCGTTGTTGAGCCAGACCGAGTTGGGGCCGATGTGGTCGCCGAGAATGATGTCGGGGTCGCCGTCGCCGTCGAGGTCCCCGACGGAAATCGCACGGCTGTGTCCGAGCCCCAGCGTTTGTCCAGTGTCGATGAACGTGCCGGTGCCGTTGTTGAGCCAGATGCTGTCACCGTCGTTGTCCTCGGCGATGGCGAGGTCGAGGTCACCGTCACCGTCGAGATCGACAAGTGCCGGGTCATGGGATCGGCCGGAACCGAGGGATTGGCCGGAGTCGGTGAAGACGCCGGTGCCGTCGTTGAGCCAGACCGTGTTGTCGTCGCCGTCGTGAGCGAAGGCGAGGTCGAGGTCCCCGTCACCGTCCACGTCGCCGACGGCCACGCCGGCGCCCTTGTTGGAGCCGAGGGTCTGCCCGCTGTCGGTGAAGACGCCGGCGCCGTTGTTGAGCCAGATCGTGTTCGGCGCGTTGTCGTTGGCGAAGACGAGGTCGAGGTCGCCGTCACTGTCGAGGTCGCCGACGGCGACATCTTCCGTGCTTTCAGAGCCGAGGGTTTGCCCACTGTTGGTGAAGATGCCGCTGGCGTTGTTGAGCCAGACGGTGTTGGGTGCGCCTGCGTTGTTGGCAAACACCAGATCCGCATCACCGTCGTTGTCGAGGTCGGCGGCGGCGAGTGCGACGGACGTGCTCGTACCGAGGGTCTGCCCGCTGTTGGTGAAGGTTCCGATGCCGTTGTTGAGCCAGACGGTGTTGGGTTCGTTGAGGTTGGCGTAGACCGCATCGAGGTCGCCATCGCCATCGACATCGGTGGCCGCTACGGCGAAGGACTTGCCTGCGCCGAGGTCTTGGCCTGTGTCGGTGAAGGTTGCGGTTGATGTCGCGGTCGATGTTGGATCACACGCATCGCCGATGGTGTCGTTGTCGGTGTCTGCTTGGTCGGGGTTGAACATGAACGGGCAGTTGTCCACGGCGGCGGGTCGGCCGTCGTTGTCTTCTGGCGGAACGATGGTGACGACCACGGTTGCGGTGTCTTGGAGGCCGCCGGGGTCAGCAATGGTGTACGTGAAGGTGTCGGAAAGCGCCGAGGTGTCGTTGTGGGTGTAGGTGATCGTTCCGTCCCCGTTTTCGACGGCGGTACCGTTGGTGCCGTTACTGACGGCGACCACGGTCAGGGGTCCGCCCTCGAGATCGGTGTCGTCGAGTCGGACATCCACGGTGGTTCCGGCGGCGCCTTTGCCGACGGTCAAGGTGTTGCTGTTCGCGACCGGCGGATCGTTCACTGGGGTGACGATGATGGTGACGGTGGCTGTGTTGGAGAGTAGGAGTGCGCTGTCGCGAATGGTGTAGGTGAAGGTGTCGGTCCCGGTGTAGTTCAGGTTGGGGGTGTAGGTGAAGGTGCCGTCGCCATTGTTGACCACCCCGCCATTCAAGGGACCGGCGACCAGAGTGACGCTGGTGGGATCGGCCGGGCCGTCTTCGAGGTCACTGTCGTTAGCCGTCACGTCGGGGGTGGTGAGCGCGATGTCTTCCGCCGTCGTATAGCTGGAACCGTTGTCATTAACGGCGACCGGTGGGTCGTTCACCGCAGTCACAACGATGGTGACGGTGGCGGTGTTCGAGGTGGCGCCGGCGGCGTCGGTGATCGTGTAGGTGAAGGAGTCGGTCCCGACGTAGTTCAAGTTCGGGGTGTACGTGAAGGTGCCATCGCCATTGTTCACTACCCCGCCATTGAAAGGACCGGCGACGAGCATGACGCTGGTGGGGTCAACGGGGTGATCGACGTCGATGTCGTTGACCGTGACATCCGCCGTCGTGATCGACGTGTCCTCCGGCGTGGTGAAGTCAACGCCGCCGTCATCACCGACAACCGGCGGATCGTTCACCGCAGTCACGACAATGGTGACCGTGGCCGGAGCCGAGGTGTTGCCTGCGGGGTCCGTAGCTGTGTAGACGAAGGTGTCGGTCCCAGAGAACTCGGCGACCGGGGTGTAGAACACCGTCCCGCCGAACTCGACCAGGGTTCCGCCTGCTGTGCTCAGGTTCGGAGTGTTCCACGTGAGGGCGAGCCCCTCCGGGTCGGCGTCGTTAGCGCCGAGGACAATCAAGCGGGGCGTGTCTTCCAGAGTTGGGGCTGCATCGTCGACGACGAGCGGTTGCTCGTCGATATCGGTGATCGTGATGGTGACGGCGAGCGCGATGGCCGTTGTCGGATCGGCGATTCGGACGCCCAGGCTGTAGCCCGGCGTCGTTTCGCGGTCGAGTGGCCCTGCGACCCGGATGACCCCCGCGGCGTCGATTGTGAAGACTCCCGTCGCGTCGCCCGACGTAATGGCGTAGCTCAGCCTGTCGCCGTCCGCATCGGCGGCTGACACGGCGGCAACAGACGTGCCCGGTGTCGCGCCTTCGGAGATGACGCTGTCCGGTGCGGTGGACGTTGGCGGGTCGTTCACCCCGGCGACGGTGACCGTTACTGTCGCGACGACCGGCGGATTGACGCCGTCGCCAATCGTGTAGGTGAACTGATCGGACCCTTGGTAGTTGGTGCTCGGCGTGTAGCGAATTTGTGAGGACTCGATGCTTGCGGTGCCGTGCAGCGGTGTCCCGACACCGGCGATGAAGAGCGGATCGGCGTTCGGGTCGGAGTCGTTGGCCAGAACGGCGATCAGTGCCGCGGTGTCCTCGACGACCGTCGCCGTGTCGTCAACAGCCGTTGGCCTCGAGTTGACGACGGGCACGACTCTCGTTGTGGGGGTTGGGGCGGTGGTGGAGGTCGACCTGTTCGACGTTGCCGGGGTTGATGCGATCACCTCGACCGTCACGGTGCCGTTGGACTCTGCATCAGCGCCATCGGAAACGACATATTCGAAGGTCACAGGCCCGGCGACGCCCCTGCCGGCGTCGTAGACGATCCGCTGGTTCACGATGGTCGCTGCTCCCTCGAGGACGACGCCGATGCGCCGAAGGGAGAGTTCGTCGCCGTCGGGATCCTGGTCATTGCCCAACACGTCGATGACGACCGTCCCGCCGGCAACGACCGAGGTGAGGTCGTCAGTGGTTTCGGGGGGGCGGTTCGCTCGACCGATGACAACGGCGACACGGGCGATCGCGCAGCCGTCAGATGTGCATACCTCGAAACTGAAGCCGTCCTGGCCGACGAAGCCGTCACGAGGCTGGTAGTCCACCGTCGTCCGCCAGGTGTCTGAGGTGCCGTCCATTGCTGAGGGCGTTGAAGGCTCGGAGACCGTGCCGTGGGCCGGCCCTCCAATCGTGAAGACCGGCTCGGCCCGAGCGCCGTGGGCGACCAGGACGAGCTCGAGGGCCTCACCCTCGATGCCTGTTGCTGCGACGTTGTCGACTTGGATGGTCGACGGGGATTCGAACGCCAGCGTGTCGGGCGGAGACTCCTGGCCCTCTGGGCCCAGCCCGCCAACAGTTCCGATCATGATCCCGATCGCGGCAACAGCTGCCGACCAAGCTGCGCTCGTCACCGAGGACGCTGCGGGCGCCTGGAGCTGGGCCGAACCAGTCAGGTTGGCCAGCCACGCCAACGGCCCGGCGACCGCCTTGAGTCGACCCAAACCAATCCGAAGGAACGCCTTCACCAACGCTGGGTCGAAGTGCGATCCGGCGCAATCGGTCAGTTCCTGGCGAGCCAACTCCGGGCTCAACGGCGTCTTGTAGCTCCGGGCGCTCGTCATCACGTCATAGGCATCAGCGATCGCTACCAGCCGCCCCGCCAACGCAATGTCATGGCCCCCAATCTGGTCCGGGTAGCCCTTGCCATCCCACCGACAATGATGCTGATCGGCGGCGTGGACCCACTCGCCCAGCCACGGCGCCAGCGGCTCGAGCATCGGCCGGGCCGCCGCTGGATGCCCAGACAAGATCGCCCACTCATCATCGGTCGGCCGGCGGTCGCTGTTCAACACCTCGGACGGGACGGACAGCTTTCCGACGTCATGAAGCAGCGCCGACCACCGCAGCTTGTTCATGTCCGACTCGCCCAAGCCGAGTTCCTCGCCCAGCATCTCGGCATAGGCTCGAACCCGCTCGGAATGGCCCCGTGTCAACCGGTCGTGGTCATTCACTTCCTTCAGCAGTTGGACGAGATAGTCACCGTGCAACGCCTCCCCCGAGGTCTCACCCCGAGCTCTCGCCTCCTCCATGTTGCGCAGCATCGTGCGCGAATTCGACTGGCGAAGTGCAGCCTTGGTTCGCGACGGCGCGTGATCGGGAAACACCAAAGTCAACTTCATCAACGCCGCCAGTGGCAACAACCATCGCGTCAGGCGCCCAACCACCACCAGCAGCCCATTCGCCGCGATGAAGACGAGTCCGACCCACACCCAGCGATGAAGCCCCAGCCGTTCCGGCGGAACCAAGACGCCGGCCAGCCAGGTGAACGCCACCGATGACGCCAACGGCGCAACGTAAAACGCTATGCGCACCAGGCGGGCCAACCACGGATGCGACTTCCACCGATTCACAGACTTGGCGTGTCGCTCCGCACCCTGTGTAGGTCCAGAAACGGGCATCTCACGACTAGGATCGGCACGGCCAGGCCCACCTTGAGTCACTCGCACCTCGGCGGCGTTGGCCTACCTGATGTGTGCAGGAACGTGCCGATCGCGCCGGCTCAGGGTCGGGCGCCGGCGCAACCCGAGCCGTCGTGCGATGCCGGGCCTACTGCGGCGCCTGGCGGCGGACGCGTTTACGTACGACCCACTTCGTCTTGCCGATCGGACGGACGCGCCGAAAGCCCTGCCGCTCGAACATGTCCACCACGCCGTTCCAGAGGAACGAGGACGACAGCGCTGCGTTCGTACGGTCGTCCGGATATGCCTCCACGACGCCACCGCCCGGGAACTGGCAGCGAGAACAGCTGCACCCAACGCGTGGCCAAGCGCGAACTGGCCCGCCTCGTCACCAAGTCGACGATGGTCTGGTCAGCGCCAAGTCCGGAACGTGCGGCGAGCTGGTCGAGCGTTGGTGCACCCGTGGCGAACTGGATTGGTCACCGACCAAAGCCGACGGCTACCGGTCGCCGGGCGGGCCGACAAGGGATGCGAAGGTCGCGTCGGGTGGATATCAGCTACTGATATCTGGATAGCTGCCGGGGTCGAGGCGCCATGCCTCGCCGTGCCGGCGGAGGTGACCGCAACTCGGGCCTCCGAAATGCGTGCCGAGGATCAGCGTGTGGTCATCGCAGTATCGTTCGGTGAACTTGCGTCTGGTGGCGATGGCCGCGGCGGGGTCGACATCGGGATTACTGACCCAGTCGAGGTTCTCGAACTGGATCGGATGGTGCACGAGGTCGCCGGTGATCACCGCGTCTTGGCCACCTGACGAGATCCGCACACTGTGATGGCCAGGAGTATGACCTGGCGTCGGCTCAAGCCACACCAGATCGTTGAGCCGGAGGTCGGAAGCGACCAGGTCCGCAAGACCAGCTTCGATGCACGGGCGTACTGAATCTCCGACAACATCGCCGTAGATCTGCGGTTCGACCTTCCAATGGTTCCATTCGGTCTCGCCGAACAGATACCGAGCCTTCGGGAACGTGGGCTTCCACTCGTCGCCCACGAGGTGCGTGTTCCAGCCCACATGATCGACGTGCAAGTGGGTACACACGACGGCGGTCACATCATCGGGTCCGAATCCGGCGGCAATCATGTTGTCGAGGAAGTCGGTCTTCAGACCGGCAAGGCCTTCGAAGTTCGGGCGAACCTTGTCATTGCCGGCGCAGGTATCGACGACAATCTTCTCGTCGCCGACCTCGATGCAGAACGCATGGAACGACAACCGGAACCGTCCGGACTTCGGATCTGCGTACGGACCGAGTACCCAATCCGTGCCGAGGACGACATCGGAGGTCGCGTTCTCGAGCAGCGCCGTGCCCGGCCATTGTTGCTCCATCTCCAACACCTTGGTGATCTTCGCCTCGCCGATTTGCCATGTCTGCATCTTGCTCTTCCCCTTCAGCCGGTTACTTGAGTCCTTCTGGGCTTCGCTTGCTCGGTCATTCGAGCGTTCGTTACCTGGGCGCCAGACCGATCATCTCCGCGGCCTCGGAGACGAACTCTCCATCAGTTCGGGTCGAAGCCAGTTCAGCTCCTCGGCTCGACCTTCGGGGCGACTGAAGGTACTCGCCCCACACCACTCGGTGCACGGTCAGATCCCGTCCGGGTCGGTCGGGTGAACGGTATGCCAGGTCGTGTCCTGCTGATAGCGGTGCCCGGCCCGAAGCAGGCCGCCCTCGTCGAAACGACGACCGACGAGCTGGAAGGCCACCGGAAGACCGCCGTCGGTGAATCCGGCGGGGACAGTCAGGGCCGGGTGACCCGAGAGGGTGAACGGCATGGTGAAGGCGAACAGGTGACCCTGGGTGCGGAAATCGCCCGTGATGCCGTGAGTGAGCCGGGCGGGCGGAGCAGGCGCCCCGGTGGGCGGGCACAAGAGGGCGTCCACCGAGGTGAAGAGTTCCTCGAGACCCCCGTTCCATTGACGTCGCAGCTCGTAGGCCCGGCCGAGATCGATCCCCGACAGCGTCCGGCCGATCTCGATCATCTGGGCCAGGTGCGGGCCGTACAGGTCCCGGTGGTCGTCGTAGTAGGGCGCGTGGGCGAGGGCCACATCGGCGTGGAGGATCAACGCACCGGCCTCGGTGGCGGTCTCACGTGCCGGCACGGTGACCGGGACGATCTCGGCGCCCGCGGCCCGGAGGACCTCCCGAGCGGCGACGATCGCCGCGGCCAGCTCGCCGTCGACACCCTCGGTGGCGTAGCGCTCGTCCCAACCGATGCGATACCCGTCGAGCGGGTGTCCGAGCCCGGCCAGATAGTCGGGCACCGGAGCTTGCCGGGCCGAGAGATCGCGCTCGTCCGGTCCGGCGATGGCCCCAAGCATGGCCGCGGTGTCGGCGACGGTGCGGGCCATGGGACCGATGTGATCCAGTGACGCCGACAGGGGGAACACGCCGGCACGGGAAACCCTGCCGTATGTGGGCTTGAGGCCGACGACGCCACAGAAATGTGACGGCGCCCTGATCGAACCCGCGGTGTCACTGCCGAGCGATGCAAAACACAGCCCGGCCGCGGTGGCCACCCCCGACCCGCTGGACGACGCGCCCGCCCACGCGTCGCCGGCCCACGGGTTCCTCGGCTGCTCGATCGACGGATGGTGGACGGCGCTGGCCCCCTCGGTCATCGTCAACAAGCCGAGCAGAACCGCGCCGGCCGCCCCCAGGCGACTCACCACCGTGGCATCCTCTCGCGCGATGTTGCCGCCCAGAACACGGGTGCCGGCCGACGTGCGGCTGCCGGCCACGTCGGCCAGGGCCTTGACCGCCACCGGAACACCGTGGAGGGGCCCTCGGCGCATCCCTCGACGCAGCTCTTCGTCAGCGGCCTCGGCGCCAGCCATCGCCCGCTCGGCGGTGATCACGTCGTAGCTGCCGAACCGGCCGTCGAGGCGCCCGATCCGGTCGAGCATCGCCTCGGTCACCGCGACCGCGGTCAAGGTGCCGTCGGCGATGTGCGCGCCCACCTCGAGCGCCGACAGCCAGTGCATCTCCGACTCGTTCATGTCACGATCCTCGTCCACTCGATTCCGTCTGTTCGATCAGGAAGCGGGCGTCCCAGACCGCTACCTCCCGACCCGTCTCAGCCCCGACAACGACACTACGCGACCGGGCGGAGGTGCGCCCGGTCGCGAACCAGTTCAGCCACCGGCACTCCCTCGGCCCACGCAACTCGATCGACGACTTCACCCCAGGGCGCTTCTCGATGCCCCATACCGCTCACGGAGTGTTCGCTGCTTCGGTCTGCATCCTGACCAACGGGAAGTGGACACCGCGGCCGGATCGCGTCCAGGCTGCGAGGATTCCGAGCATTCCGAGTACGAGGAGCACCTGATATGTCGATGTTCGATCTGAGCGGCCGTGTCGTTGTCATCACGGGCTCGACCAAGGGAATCGGTAAGGCGATCGCAGCCCGCATGGCCCAGGCCGGCGCCAAGGTGACGGTCTCGAGTCGCAAGGCCGACGCGTGCGAAGCCGTGACCGAAGAGATCAACTCGCAATGGGCCGCGAACGGCGGGGAGGCCATCTCGGTTCCCTGCCACGCCGGCATCGCCGAGGATCGGCAGCGTCTCGTGGACACGGCCATGGAGCGTTGGGGCAAGATCACCGATCTCGTTCCGAACGTGGGCGTGAATCCGTATCACGGTCCGATGTCAGGTCTGCCCGACTCGGCATTCGAGAAGATCCTCGACACCAATGTGCGCGGCACGTTTGCGCTGTGCCAGCTGGTGCTGCCCCAGATGGTCGAACGGGGCGAGGGAGGGTCGATCACGCTGATCGCCAGCATCGCCGGGCTGAAGGGATCGAACGACCTCGGCGCCTACGCCATCTCGAAGGTGGCGGAGCACCAGCTCGCCCGGAACCTGGCAGTGGAGAACGGCCCGTACGGCATCAGGGTCAACGCCATCGCGCCGGGACTGATCAAGACCGACTTCGCCGAGGCGCTGTGGACCGATCCGGTCCGATTGGAGGCGGTCGAGAACACGTTGCCGCTTCGCCGTTTGGGAGACGCTGACGAGGTAGCCGGTGTGGCTCTGTTCTTGGCCAGCGCTGCTGGGACCTACGTCACCGGTCAGGTCATCAACGTCTGCGGAGGCAGCAGCATCGTCTGAATCGCTCGACGGCTCTGCTGCGATTCGAGGGTGGTAGTAGCCTCCGGCCATGAAGACTCAGCTCGTCAACCCATCGGCACCGGAGCCGGCGGCCACTGCGCAAACCTCGCCCATCGCCCAGTTGAGCAAGTCGCGCGTCGGCGTTCTCGAGAACGGCAAGCAGCACGCCGAACTGATCCTGACGTCGATTGCGGAGTTGCTCGGCGCGGCCCACGGGGTCGAGCTCGTGACCGTGGTGCACAAGAGCGTGGCGGCGGCCGCCGACCCGGCGGTCATCGACGAGCTCGTCGAGAAAGCCGACTGGGTCCTCGTCGGCTCCGCTGATTGAGGCAGCTGCACGGCGTGGTGTATCCACGCCTCCGTTGAACTCGAGAAGCGTGGCGTCCCGACGATCACGATCGGCACCGACGCCTTCAGCCGCTTGGCGGCGCTCCAATCGCGCGCCATGGGGCACCCCGACCTCACCATCGTGCTCGTCGAGCACCCCCTCGGCGGGATCGAGCCACAAGAGGTACGAGAGAAGGCGCAGGTCGCGGCCACGCTCATCGTCGAGCGCCTGAAGGCGACGCGATGAGCAGCACCGAGCACGAGCCGACCGTCGAACTCGACGACGACCTCGAGAGCATCCAGGCCTACTACGAACTGCGAGGTTGGAGCGACGGGCTGCCGATCATTCCACCCACCGTCGAACGCGTACAGCGATTCGTCAGCTTCGTCGATCGCGATCCCGACGATGTGGTCGGCACGCTTGCGCCCCGCAACGGCGAGGCCACCGTCGAGCGGATCGCGGCGAACGCAGTGATGGCAGGATGCCGGGCAGAGGACTTTCCGATCGTGTTGGCCGGGGTCGAGGCGGTCGCCGATCCGGCGCTCAACCTCAACGCCATTCAGTCGACGACGCATCCCACGGCAATCCTGCTGCTGCTCAGCGGACCGATCGCACAGAAGGCCGGTATCGGGTCCGGACCGGGTTGCTTCGGACCGGGACCCGGCCTGCGGGGCAACCTGTCGATCGGACGGGCGTTACGGCTCGCCCTGCTGAACATCGGCGGCGGCTCCCCCGGCGACGGTGACCGCGCCACGCAGGGCAGTCCGGCGAAGATCGGCTACTGCATCGCCGAGAACGTCGACGAATCGCCGTGGCGGCCGTACCACACCGATCACGGCTTCAAGGCGACCGACAGCGTGCTCACGGCAATTGCCTGCGAAGGGCCCCATAACATCCAGGATCACTACAGCATCAGCGGTCTCGGCGTACTGACCACGGTGGCCGGAGCAATGGCTCAAGCCGGCAGCAACAACATCCTGTCCAACACCGGCTTCCCGATCCTCGCACTCGGCCCCGAGCACGCCCACCAGATTGCCGTGTCCGGCTACTCGAAGGCCGACGTGCAGCGATTCATCTGGGAGAACGCCCGCTTCCCGCTGGCCAAGCTCTCCGCGGAGTGGATGGCCGACGGTGCGTACCGGCGGCGGGTCGCCAAACTCATCGGCAGCGAGGCGGCCGAGGCGCCGATCACCACCGAGCCCGAAAACATCCAAGTCATCGTCGCCGGCGGTCCGGGCAAGCACTCGTGCTGGATGCCGACGTTCGGTGGAGACACCCGCCCGGTCCACCGGCTGCTCGAGTTCTGAGTTGGAGACGTTTCGGGTCCGGCTCGGCGCAGCGCTTGACGCTGAAGGTAGGTCGAGTGCGGTGTTCCTGGAGGACACAGGCCTCGGCGATGGGCTGCCGCTCGTGCGACCCGACGACGGGTCGATCGCCGCGATGCTGGAGGGCCGGAACCCCGACGCCGACGCGGTCGTTGGCCCGGTGCCGATCGCGTTCTCTATCCCCACCTGGTGGGATCTCGCGGCGTGCTCCGTGCTCGCTGGTTGTGCGGCAGGCTCGCTGACGCTCGTCGCGTCAGCGATCGACGCGCTCACCGACCCCGCCTTCAACCTGCTGGGCGTCCAGGCAACGACCGGCGCCGCGGCGCCACTGATCATCGTCGAGGGCGAAGCCGTCACCCGGTTCGGACTCAATTCCGGTGCAGGCTCGCTCGGGCCGGGCCGACGGGCGAACGCCTCCATCGGCCGGGCGATCCGGCTGGCCCTGCAGGGCGTGGGCCAGTGCGCACCTGGCGAAGGGGACATGGCCACCCACGGGCACCCGGGAAAGTACAGCTGGCTCGTGGCCGAGAACCGGTCGCAGAACGCGTGGGCGAGCGGGCCAGGCGTAGGCCGGGTCACCGTGTTCGCTGGGGTCGGCAACGTCGAGGTCGTGCTACCGACGACGACACCCGACCACGTTGCCAAACGCCTCGCCCAGGTCGTCGACGGGATCGCAGCACCGGACAACGTCGTGCTGCTCCCTCCTGAGTCCACCGCGTTTCTCGACCGCCACGGTTGGGATGAGGCCAGACTGCAAGCAGAGATGGCGGCCGACACCGGGCGGAAACCGCTTGTCGTGGTCACCGGCGGCGTCGGGGTCAAAGCCACGGTCGTGCCGGGGTGGGGCGGCGGATCCCACTCCGTGACGAGGAGGGTCGAGTGAGTGAGCCCGAAGTGACCGTTGTCGATGTCGCCGTGTTGGGCGGAGGGCCGGCCGGCGCGACCGCGGCAGTGCATCTCGCCCGGGAGGGTTTCTCGGTCAACCTCATCGACCCCCTCGGGGTCGGTGGCGCGCTGATCAACGTGGACCAGCTTCCCGACTATCCCGGCTTCCCCAACGGTGTCGCCGGGTGGGACCTCGCTGCGGCGCTCGGCGAGCACGTGTTGTCGGCCGGCGTATCGATGACCATGGGCACCGCTGGCGCCCCGCGCTTCGACGAGGGTGTGTGGACGGTGCCCATACCCGATTCGGGTCGAGTCGTGCAGGCCCGAGCGATCCTGGTCGCCACCGGCAGTCGGCCCCGCCCGTTGCCCGGCGACGACGGCACGTTGGAAGGACGGGGCGTGTCGTACTGCGCAGCCTGCGACGGTCCGATGTTCGCCGGCCAACCAGTAGTCGTGGTTGGTGACGCACTCATTGCATTCGCCGAAGCGATGTCGCTGGCTTCATTCGCCGAGACCGTCACCATCATCGTCGCCACCGACCAGCCAAGCGCCGGACAGGCGTGGGTTGACGCGGTGACCGCGCTACCGAACACGAGATTGCTGGTCGGCCACACCGTCACCGCCCTCCGGATCGGCGAACACGGGAGGGTCATCGGCGTCGACACGGCGACGACAAATGGCGAGCGCCGGACGGTCGAGGCGGCCGCGGTATTCGGAGCGCTCGACCGACTGCCCAACAGCGAACCGTTCACGACCGTGGCCGAACTCGATGTCAACGGACGGCTTCCGGTCGACCACACGTACGCGGTTCCGGGCGCCGCGCCGGGGTTGTTCGCAGCAGGCGACGTCCGGATCGGTGCACCGCTACGAGCGATTGCCGCCGCCGGCGACGGCGCCGGTGCGGCGATTGCCATTGCGACCTTCCTGCGCCGCCGAGCCGACTGACGCCCAATCGACCTTGTCAGACCGGATCGACAAGCGCCCGCATGGGGGTTCAGCCGTCAATCCAGGGTGGCCGGCGCGACCGCGAAGCCGACAGCTGCAGCGCCGGCGTGAAGACGTTTGTCCCACACAGCGACCGTGAGATTCATGGTGCCGAGTTCAAGCGCACTGGCAAGATGGACAGCGTCAGCGCCGCGGAGCTGTTGTCGTGCCGCCAGCGCACCGGCAGTCCGCTCAACGTCGGCTGACAACTCGACCGGACGCATCGACGCCCAGAACTCTTCCCACTCGGCTGCCGCTGCAGTCGCCTCGGCCCTGGTCAAGTCGTGGCTACGACCGGCTGCCGCGAGCGCGGCGCGGACCTCGGGATAGGCCAGTCGACTCGACAGTGCCGCATCGCAAGCGTTCCACAACGCTGCAGCGATGTCCGACCCAGCCTCGTCGAGTACGAGTTTGACGAGAGCGCTCGAATCGAAATAGACGAGGGCCACGTTCAGCGACGCTGCTCGCTGATGGTCTCGGCGACCGGCCGCTTCGGCCTCGGCCGGCGCCGCTCACCGGCGATTGGCCTGGTCGATTTGGCCGGACGGCTGATGACGCCCTGCGCGGTGAGTCGGTCGATGACCGATGTCGAGTCGATGGCGACGATTCGGGCGACCGGGATCCCTCGATCAGTGATGACGACGTCGTTGCCTTCGCGAGCGGCGTCGATCCAGCGGCCCAAGTTGGCTCTGAGCTTGGTGACGGCAACATCCATTTCTTAAGTGTACAACACGATAGAAAGCGGAATGTACACATCTCCACCGTCCTTTGAACCCGCCTCCTGGCCACGCCTGCTCCTCCGTCCATGGATGCTGTGGCGGAGCCATCCCCGAGGGCTCTTGGTTGTCACTTCGAGGGCGAGTCGCTGGACAAGATAAACGCGCCTGCCGAGGAAGGCGTCGACGTCGCCTGGTCGATCACTTCTGAGCGTTGGAAGGCGACACTGACCGGCACGTTGACGCCGAATCGGCATCGATGATCAGGGGTTTCGGGCGTAGATGTAGAGTCCCCCGCATGGCTGTCAAAGGGATCTCCCACGTTGCGGTAGGTGTTTCCGACATGGAGCGGGCGTTGGAGTTCTACCGAGACATCATCGGGCTGAGCGTCACGCTCGATACCGAGGAAAACGTGTTCGGTGGCCGGCGCCGGGCCGTGTACCTCCGGGTGAGTCCCGGGCCGCACGAGTTCTTCATCGTCCTGGATCATCAGATCGACAACATTCCCACGAATAAGCCGCCTCGCATCATGGGACTCGGCACCCATCATTTCTCCTTCTGGGTGGACAACCTGCAGGAGATCTTCGACCAGGCGGTTCGGGCCGGGTTTCGTCCGATCACCGGCCCCCTGGAGGCAGATGCCGAGGCCTACGGTGAAACCGCCGGCTCCGGCCGTGTGCTCACGGCCATCCTCAAGGATCAGGACGGCAACGCGGTACAGCTCGACCAACGGCTGTAGGACCGCCGGCCGGGTGCCGAGCGGGACCGGCCTGGATACGAGGTCGAGCGATCCTGGCGCCATTTCGTGGTGTCGGAGATCACCGATGGACACCACCTGCGATGGGGGCTGTCCCCGATTCACCAGCCGACGGACGAGAGCATTGTGGGGAGATCAAAGGACCCGGGAACGGGTCCCAAACACAAGGAGCAGTCCAATGTTGATCTCACGCAAGTCCCTGACCCGAGTGGCTCTGGCCACCACCCCTGCTATCGCGTTGCTCGGCTTGGCCGCAGGCCCGGCCTCCGCCTCACGTCCCCGCCAGGGTTCCATCGCCGCCAGCTGCGACGTCGTCGACAGCGACAGCGGCAAGGTCGTCGGCCAGGCAGCCGAGGGTACGAGGGTCGGGTTGTTCTACTGCGGCTCGGACGGCCAGTGGCATTTCGGCACCGTCATCCTCGACCGCTCCAAGGTCGTCGCCGAGCCCACCACAGCCACACCCCCGAAAACGAGATCAACGGCACCCCGAACGTTCACCACACTCACCAGCCGCTGACCCGCCAGCCGGCATCTGATGACGCCCAAGTGTTGGCGAACGGGCCTACCGCCAGTGGTCTGCCGGAACCTCGGTAGCTTTCACTGGTCGAGCCATGCCAGCACAGCAAGCACGCGCCGGTGATCATCGGTTGCCGGGGGGAGGTCGAGCTTGGTCAGGATGCTGGCCACATGCGACTCGACGGTCTTGTCCGCGAGTCCTAGTCGGACGCTGATCGCCCGATTCGATCGGCCTTCGGCCATGGCAGCGAGGACGTCGCGCTCGCGGGCGGTGAGTGCGGCGATCCGGTCGCGACTGGTGCGGCGACCGAGGAAACCCGCGACGACCTCAGGGTCGAGCACCGTGCCACCAGCGGCGATCGTTGCGATCGCGTCGGTCAGGAGCGCGACATCAAGGATGTGATCCTTCAGGAGGTAACCGAATCGCCTCGGGTGCGAGCGTGCCAACTGGAGCGCGTGGCGCATTTCGATTGACTGAGACAGCAGCAGAATGGCGAGTTCCGGCCATCGGGTGCGGGCCTCAACCGCCGCGACCGCACCCTCATTGGTGAACGTTGGCGGCATCCGAATGTCAACCACGGCCAGATCCGGTCGGCTCTCGTCCAGTACCCGCAGCAGCGCATCGCCATCGCCGACACAGTCAACCACTTCATGGCCGGCTTCGGTCAGAAGGCGTCGTAGCCCCTCACGAAGGAGCACCGAGTCGTCTGCGATCACAACTCGCACGGCACAACCGCCTCAATGGTAGTTCCCCCGCCGATTGGGCTGGTCAACATGAAGGATCCCCCGAAGGCTTCGACCCGATCAGCGAGACCCCGCAACCCGCTTCCGGTCGCATCCGCGCCGCCTCGACCGTCGTCTCGACAAACCAACCCGGCCGTCCCCGAATTGCGGGTTGCAGTCAGCCAGATCCGTCGTGCGCCCGCGTGTTTCACCGCATTGGCCACCGCTTCGCACGCTACGAACCAGAGGGCTTCTTCGACTGACGGGTCGAATCGATCGGCCGCGACATCAAGCTCGACATCGATCGGCACGCGACCGGCGAGTTCATCCAATGCCGAAGGAAGACCGCCATGTGCGAGCGCTGACGGATGCAGTCCGTTCGCAAGCTCGCGTAGCTCGCGAATCGCCGCTGCCAGTTCGTCGACGGCAAGTTCGAGCAGCGCGCCTGTCGGGTTGTCCTGCTGCGTGTCGTCCTGGAGCTGCGACGCCCGGATCTGCATCGCGAGCGCAAGAAGCCGCTGCTGCGCTCCGTCGTGGAGATTCCTCTCGATGCGGTGACGCTCATCGGCCTGCGCCACAATGATCCGCGCCCGCGATTCACGCACCTCGACCAGTTGGAGGGCGATCTCAGCACGCAGACGCACGTTGTCGAGCTCTGACACCGCCTCGCTGGCAAGCTGCGTCGCAAGCCGCCGATCGGTTCCGGCTCCGACCCGCAGTCGCGCCACCGGCGTGTCGTTGCGGACGATCTCGATGTCGTCGTCGCCGACGTTCGTGGTGCGTCCGTCGTCGGTCACCCAGAGGTCACGATCCGCGAGCCAGTAGCCGATACGCACGGTTGGGTCGTGTAGCGCGTCGCCCAGTGTCCCTTCGATGGTGCGCGTCGGGATCGGCGTGCGAACGTGCTCGCGCACGAGCCGGTGGGCCTCGTAGCGGCGACGATCGAATCGCTTGTCAATGACGTCTTGGAGTTCTCGGTGCACCGGCAACGCCACCCCGACGACAATCGCCGCTGCGAGCGCTGCGGGGACTGCTGCGTCATCGATCAATCCACCGAGCAACCGACCGATGCCCGCGCCCAATCCGACGTACAGCGTGGCCAAAGCGACGCTCGACATCGCGTAACCGGCAGCGCGGCTCATGACGCGGTCGACGTCGTAGAGCCGGTAGCGAAGCACCGACAACCCCGAGGCAAGAGGTACAAGGGCCACTACGCCTCCGGTTGCAGCGGTGCGTACGACAGGCGCGTGATACACCGCCGAGAGGACCGAAACGAAGACGAACAGCGGGATCGGGACAGCGATCAGCGCCATCCAACGAAGCTGTTGGCGTTCTTCCCCCTCGGCTCGCCGGAAGCGCACCACGAGCCCTGCAGCGGCTGCCAACAAACCGATCATCGTGACCGTGATCCCAACGCTCGCAACGATGTTGACCAACCCGGTCACCGACCCGATCGCCCACGGGTTGTGCATCGCCGTAAACGGCTCCTCGAATGGAGTGTCCTGCACGGCCTTGGCTGCGAGCGCTGACCGACGCGGCGACCGCTGTGGCCAAGAGCGCCTGGCGCGACCACTTCGACCGTGGCCGCCCGGTCGGGGTCAGGTGCAGAACACCTGCGACGAGCGCGAACCACGCAATGAAACTCGATTGTCCTGCGACCAACGCGAGGCCTGACGCATCGCCGGGGTCGACGGCGGCGACACCGTGCGCGAGCGCGTACGTGTCGCCTGCCGCCCCAATCGAGAGCGCCAGGCCCAGGGCCAGGAAGAGCCACCCCACCGGATGGCGTCGCTGACGGACGGCTACCACCAGCCCCACGGTCGCCGAACTGAACAACGCAGCGCCGTAGACAACCGCCTCGGACACACTGAATCCGACCTGGTCGCCATGGAGACCGGCCCGCTTGACCGCGGAGTACATGAACCCGGCGATCGCCAACAGCCAGCACACAGCTGCGGTGCCATGCAGCATCCACCCACCAAGCCGAGCCATCACGAGCGCATCCTCCCACGCCGGAGTCGGACCCGCATCGGGGCAAACCCTGACACTCGAGCTCCGGGACTACCCCGATGCGCAATCCCCGCAAAGAGCGCAGAGTCGCTCAACTCACCAATCAAAGGACCGAACCCATGAAGCGCTACTACACCCCGTTCATCATCGCCGCCGTCATCTTCGCCACGGGACTCGCGTTCGGGGCTGGCAGGAGCAGCGAAGACACCTCAGCAGCCAACACCCTGTCAAAGGTGCTGCTGGCCATCGGGTTCCTCGCCTTCATCGCCTCGATCTTGATCACCGTCGTACGGCGCCGACGCTCACGCCAGGTCGCGCACTGACAAACAGATTCGGGCGGTCCGCTCGCCGGCACACCGCCCGAACAGCAAGGCGTGGCATCGGACGTTACTCGATGACGACGGTGGTCGAGGCTGATCGACCGAACACCTCGGGGGCGTAGATCTCCTCGGCCCGGGCGGGCGGGACGACGAAGGTGCCCGGTGTGGTGGCTCGTGCGGTGTACACGTACTCGTAGGTGCCGGCACCGAGGTAACCGGCGAAGGCCTCGGCTCGGTCGTCGCGGAGGTTCTGGTGTTGATACCAGGGCCAGCACCAGCACCACCCGTCGTACCGAGCGACTGGGTCGATTTCCGTCGGCGGGAGCCCACCGACGTTGGCGAGTGCTGCGTTGAGCGGCTCGAATCCGGCCGGGAGGGGATCGATGAGGGCCATGTTGGTGCGGGTGGCGTCGGCCACCATCGTGACCCGGACCCGCACAGTGGCCCCGGACTTGATCCGCCAGCCTCCGTCAGGGCCGCGAACGACGTCGTCGGACCCGTCGACCGACTCGTACGTCCGGTCGACGACGAAGCCTTCGTCCCGAGGAGCCAGAACGAGATCGTCGGGGGCGTATCGCAAACCGAGGCGATAGTAGAGCCGACCGACGCCTTCATTGGCCAGGGTCAACGTCGTGTTCCCCGCAGCGATGAGATCGCTCATCGGTACCAGGGTTGCTCCCCGATCGGTGGTCCGACCGCGGTAGGCGTGCTCGGCGGCGTATTGATCGCCGAGCCAGGCCTGGGCGACGAAGTCGGGAGTCGCCGCTTCGAACGTGGCGAAGTAGCGCTGCATGGCGAGGAGGATGAAGCTGTTCTCGTAAACGTTGTTCCACCGACCCTTGATCTGATTGCCCAACAATCCCTGCACCACCTTCGGAATCAGGTCGCTGCCGGGGCGCTGGGTGATGAGGGCGTCGAGGATGACGCCGTCGGTCCTGCGATCGGAGTAGGCCAGCAGGTACGCCTGCTCGCCGTAGTCGGTGGTGAAGGTCGCTGCTCCGGCCGTATCGGTTGCACGATTCAGGAAGACCCGCTCAATGGCAGCGTCGATCGTCGCGTCGTCGAGGACCGGCCACAGCCAGGCCAGGGCGTCGAGCCCGAGCGAATCAGCGGCCCGGTTGTAGAGCGCCTTTGCCTTCGCGCTGTCGCGCTCACCGGCCAGGTTGCGGACGTGAAGGGCGTACGCCGATAGCGAGTCACGGATTCCCGCGTCGTACCACTCCGGCATGAACGACTCGATGTCCCTCAGGTAGGACAAGCCAAGGTCGAGGTTCTGCTGCGCCACCGGGTAGCCGGCGTTCTTGGCCGATACCAGTGCCTGCATGGCCGCCACGGTCGTGAACGGTTCGGAGACATCGCCCCGACGCCACCACGAGAACCCACCGTCGTCGTTCTGCAGCCGCGCCAGACCGTCGAGGTCTCGACGCATCGATGCTTCGATCGCAGCTGCGTCTGGCAACCCCGCGGCGTCGAAGGCATCGAGCACGTCACGCAGCGCGACGACGGCAATGATTCGGGCGGCGTAGCCGTCGGCGTTCTCGTACGGGTACTCGTTCAGGTACAGGACCGCATCGGTCAGTGCCTGCACAGCGGTCGACGAGGTGTCGATCTCGAGTCCGCCGAACTGCGGGAACACGCCGGTCGGTGTCTGGAGTGGTTGACCGACGGCCGTGGTCCCACCATTGCCGTCGATGACGCCGTAGGTGGCGAAGGCCTCGGCGGTCGCCGGGGTGTACACCGGCAACGAGATTGCGGCCGAGTCGGCGGCATCTCCGCTGACCGCTGCCACCCGGAACCGTGCGGTGCCGGCGTTCACTGCGGCGGCCGGGAAGCGAACCTCGACCCGGTCGTTGGCCGGCACCGTGATCCGCCGCCCCGCTCCGTCGGTCAGTCGGAGGTTGGCGCTCTCGATCGCGACGTCGACGTCCATGTCGGTGCCGGTCTGGTTCTGGACGACGACCGGCAGTTCGAAAGTGTCCCCGAAGTTCAAGAACCGCGGCGCCGACGGTCGAACCATGAGCGGCAACCGCGCCGTGATCGTCGACTCCCCCGAACCGAAGTGGTCGGCCCCATCGACAGCGACCGCCATCACCCGATACCGGGTCAGGCTGTCGGGCAGGGGGACGTTGACGGTCACCTTGCCGTTGACGTCAGTGACCTCACTCGGTCGATACACCGCGATCACATCGAAGTCCGATCGGACATCGATCGTCGATCCGCCGGATGCGGGAAGACCCGAGCCGTTGCGGGCCGGTTCGCTGTCCGACGTGTCGGAGTCGGCGCCCGCTAACTCATCCGATTCTTCGGACACCGCCGCGTCGACACCGCCTTCGTCCGACGACGCGTCATCCACTCCTCCCCCTGCGCCGTCGCCTCCCAGCAGATCGGATCGGTTCAGTACGATGCTCGACCGGATGTACTCGGCGTAGGCGTTGGAGTAGATCGGCGCATAGAACACCGCCAGCGGGTCGGGCAGTTGGTAGCCGGTCAACGACAACACCGCCTCGTCAACCACGACCAGAGCCACCTCGGCGCCGGCCGTCGGGTCGCCCGAGGCATCGCTCACTTCGACGGTCACCGACGTGGCGTCGCCCGGTTGCAGATCGGCGTCAGCAGGGTTCGCCTCGACCTTCAGGGTCCGGGTGACCGGCGGGATGGACAGGTCGATGGACCCCAGCGCGTACGCGGGCCGGCGGGGAGCGTCCGGTAACGGGGTGCCGTCGTCGGCTGTCCGCTCGCCCGACCCGACCATTTCGACCATCAGCGACAGGTTGGGGATGTCGTTCTCGTCGATCGGGATCGACAACACCGCGGAACCGTCGGGGGCGTCGAACACCTCGGTTGTCTGCACGCCGCCGCGTAGCACGATCAGCTGGCCGGAGGCCGGGCTGAACGGCGCTTGGACCAGGACCTCGGCGGTTTCGCCGGGGCGGTACTCGGCCCGGTCGGGAACGATGGTCACCGACTCCTGGGTCACGCTGCGGGTCGGCCGGCCGCCACCGCCACTGACCCAACGAGTGAGTTCGGACCGGTTGCTGCGCCCGCTTTCGTCGGTGACGACGGCGGTGACCTTGTAGGTGCCGCCGACATCGGCACTGAACTCGCATTCGACGACGTCGTCGGTCGACTCTACGGTGCAGGTCTGGAGGTCGGTCAGCTCCTCGACCCAGGTCCCTTTGGCGAAGACCCATTCCAGGCGGCCCGCTTCCATCGCAATCTCTCGCCCGGCAACCGCGTTGCCGTCGATGTCGGTCACGATCGACTCGATACGCAGCGGCGTTCCCTCTTCGACGAACGCCCGATCGCTTCGGACCCCGACGTACAACTCCGACGGGTGCACCAACACCTCGGTCTGCGAGGACCAGGCCTGGCGGTTGACGTCGGTGACGGTGGCCTGAGCCGACACGGAGGTCGGTTGGTCCAGCTCGGGACCCGAGAACTCCATGCGCAGATAGTGCGAGCCATCGGCATCGGTTCGACCAGAGAACGCTTTCATCTCGACCTCGCCGCTCGGGCCGCAGTCGAAGCATTCGCCGCAGTCGATGCAGTCGGTGCCGTAGCCACCGGCCTCGAATCCGTACCACCACGGTGTCCAGATCCCGAAGGTGAAGTCGCTCCGGTTGGGTGGCGTGTACTGCGTCGTCTGGTTTGTGACCTGCCAGTTCACCTCCGCATCGGGCAGAGGGCCTCCGGCGTAGTACGTGGCGTCAACGGCGACGGTGGCCTCTTCGCCCAGGAAGAAGGGAGCGCTCGACTCGTGGCGGGCGTTCACCTCGAACTCGGGAGTCCGGAACTCCTGCACCAGGAAGCTGTGTTGTGTCTCCTGAGGATCGAGACCCGCAGCCCCGGTCAATGTGAAGGAGACCGTGGCTTGGCCAAGGTTGGTGCCGGCCGGCAGGGCGACGGCCAGTTCGAAGCCGCCAAGCGCGTTCACGTCGACGGTGCCGTTGCCGAGGACGACGCCTTGCGGGTCCAGCACCTGGTAGTCGATGGCCGCCCCGGGGCCGATCAGGCCGAGCTGCGGGTCGTCGGACGCGTCGAGGCGGCGAACCCAGCCTTTGAGCCGAGCGGTCTCGCCCGGTTTGTAGATGCCGCGGTCATCGAAGACATACCATCGGGTTTCGCCGGCCGACGGGATTCGTTCCCATCCCCCGAACCAACTCGAGGCCAACATCGCCGGCCGGTCATCGCTGTCGATGGCCACGAGGCCATTCACCGAACCCGGCATCGGGGTGATCGTGGCCAGTCCCTGGTCGTCGGTGGTGACCGTGCGGGTGTTGCCGACGAGCGTCACCTCGACGTTGGGCCGTGGCTCGCCGGTTGCCAGGTCAGTGGTCCAGATCAGCATCGTGTTCCTGGCGATCACCGCGTCGATGCCCAGCTCGGTCGACTGCACCCACGCCACCGTCGGCTGATTCTGCCAGTACTCCTCGGAGGTGTTCGGGTACTCCTTGGTCGGGGCGATGCGCACGACGAGCTGTGAGGACTCCGACACTGCCTCGGTCAAGTCCAGGAACGTCTCGGTCACGGTGTCCTCATCAGCATCGAGGTCGACCACCTCGTCCAACAGCACTGGCCATGACGGTTCGCGCGGCCGAGTGTCGGACCACTGCGCGTTTCGGTAGGTCCGATAGGCCTCGACGTCACCCGGAGTCACCTTCCAGACCGTGACCTTCACCGAATCGTGATTCGTCGTCGTGACGCTGACGCCTTTCGATTCGGCCAGCGGGTCAAGCGTGATGAACTCCCGATCGAACCCTTGAAGCATGTCGATGGCAGGGCCGACCTCGATGTCGACCGCGGTGTCATCACCCAGGGTCTGATCGAACTGATCGGCGATCTCGCCCGACAGGGTGACCGTGTACGTGGTCCGGCCGACGCTACGGCCACCAACGATGATGGTGGAACCGTTGGCGTATGCCACCTGGCCCGGAAGCTCGGGGCTCACTGTCACCATCGACGGGTCGAAAACCTCGAGGTCCAGAGGGTTCGACAACTCGATCGCCCATTGCATCAACGGCCGACAGGGGCCTCCGTACCCGCAGTCCGAAGCGGTCACTCGCAACGGCGGGTAGGTCCGACCCGAGAACGTGGCGACCTGATCGCTCGTGCGGGGGCCCTCCTCGGACGGAGTACCGGGACCGACCTCGATCGTGATTGCCGTGTCCGCGGGCAAGGGGCGTTCGGGTGTGAACGCCAGCCACCGGCCTTCGAGCGCAGCGGCGGCTGCCGCCGCGACGGCTTCGTCGTCGGCCACTTCCTTGTCGGTGGCCAACCGGATCGCCACGTCGTCATCACCGGCGCGCAGCGTCATGGTGTCGAGCACGGCCTGCGGGTCGACGAGCTGATCGAAGCCGACGAAGAACACGGGGGACAAGGGCAACGACTCCGATAGGGGGATCACCGCCGTCGGCACGGCAGGCGGGGTCGAGAACGACCAACTGACCGCCTCGGCCAATTCGGCCGCGTCGGCCGAGACTGCACCGGCCGGAATCGTCACGGTGTACTCGGTCGCCATCGGCAGCCGGTCGGTGAGACCCGGCTCGACTTCGAAGCGCAGGGTGCGGGTGCCGATCCATCGCCAGCGGCCGGGAACATCGGGCGTGATCGTGGCCGGCACATCGGCCTGGTCGAGTTGTTCCAGTGTGGACAGCGCCACCATGGGCTGGTTGAAGGTGACGCTCACGAACGGCGCCAGCGCCAAGTCACCCTCGGGTTGGAACCGGACGACCTCGAGCGGGGCGCCACCGGTGGTGACAGGTGGCAGAACGCCGGCCAGGGGAGGAAACGCGGTGTCGACCGTTGCGCCGATCCGTGGCGGGCTGAGCGAAGTGGCGGGGCGATTGAAGTCGCTCGACTCGTCGGGGACCTCCCACGCCGGGAGTCGTCCGAGGATGGCCACGGTGGCGGCATCGTCGAGCGCTTCTCCCTCGACCAATTGGAGCGGCGCTGCCTCGCCGGCTTCACCGGCGGACAGGCGTATCTGGAAGAGACCGGAACCGGACTCGCCGTCGGGCTGCAACGCGGGCGAAGAGGTCACCGGCTTGGATTCGTCGTCGCTGCTTCCATTGGTGCAGCTCATTGCGAAGAGCAGTGAGCCGAGAAGAAGCGCCCACCGCCTGCGTCCCACTGGGTGATTCATGCGCTGCGTCCCTCCTCGTACCGACGCCATCGGCCGTGTCGGTTCGGACCTGAGACGTCTGCGATGCGAGTCTGGTTCCCCGAACGCGGCAACTTTCACCCGGTCGATCGCAGCGGTATCACGGTGATACCTTTGGCCGATGGCCATGACCCTTCGACTGACCGATGCCGAGCATGACGCGCTACGCCGCCGCGCCGAACTCGACGGCATCTCGTTGCAGGAAGCGGCCCGCCGTGCCGTTCGAGAGTTCGTCGACCGCGACGATCACCGAGACCGCGTCGCATCGGCCACCGCCAAGATCCTTGTTGCACACGAGGAAGCTCTCCGGCGGCTCGGCGAATGACCAATGAGCCCGAGGTCGAGTACCTCGATCTGGACGATCTCATTGCACTCACAACCGCGCTCCTGGGCGACCCCCCACCGATCCGCGACATCGGTCTACTCGGATCCGCCGCGGCGAGACCGAGTTCGACTGCGTTCGGGATGGATGCCTATCCGGACATCTGGACCAAAGCTGCCGCACTTCTGCACTCGATCGTCGGAAACCACGCGTTGATCGACGGCAACAAACGCCTCGGTTGGCTCGCCACCGCGGTCTTCCTCGAACTCAACGGGCAGAGCGTCGCTCCGGCGGGAAGTGATCTCGTCTACGACTTGGTCATCGACGTCGCGGCCAATGACCCTGAGCTCGCGCAGATCGCCACAAGGCTCAGAGACCTCGTCAACTGTCAGTGAGTTCGGCCCGCTCGACCTCCGGCAACGGCCTTCGTCACACCGCTGGCGCCATCGGTTGACCCTTGACGAGGATCGATGATGCCTCCGCGTCGCCTTCTGCCCTGACGCAGCCGCGATCGCTTCGCGACGTGGCTGCTCGGCGGCGCCTTCGGCCCGTCCCACAGGCTGACCGCCCATGCAAACCATGACTTCACCGATCGAGCCTCGCGGTATCGGGGTCACGACTCGACCGGACGCGCCGACGAAATTCTTGACCATTGGCGTGGCATCGGTCGCCATACCCATGGCCGCCTGGCTGGCTCGAACGGCGCCTGCTCCGGCAAGCGCTGCCAGCACTACTCCTCGTCCGACGGCCGCTTCCAACGGGAAGCCAGCCTGCAACGGTCCCGAAGTTCAACGAGTTCCCCCCCGGGCCGAGGGTTCCGAGGTCGCCCCGTTCAACTACGACTGCTAGAGTCGTAGTCATGTATGGAGCTCGACTCGAATACGCGCTTCACAGTCTCGTGAACCTTGCCATGCAAGGAAACGCTCCGGCCTCGGCACGAGCGCTGGCTGAGTTCCAGGAACTGCCAGTTGCCTTCGTACGCAAGTTGATGTCCGAGATGGGTGCAGCCGGGCTCATCGACGCCACGGAAGGCTCGGGAGGCGGTTGGAGCTTGGCCCGCCGAACCGACCAGATCACGGTTCTGGACGTGGCCGATGCGGTCCAAGCCGATGCTCGGCTGTTCGAATGCCGGGAGGTGCGCGGCAGCTGTGCGCTGTGGACCGGGGCGTCGCCACCGCGGGCGGCGTCGGCCGGCACCTGTTCGATCCATCGAGTCATGCTCGATGCCCAGGCCGATGCCAGAGCAGTGATGGCCCGCTCCACGCTCGCCGATCTCGTCGGCGCCGTTTGCGAGAAGTCCTCCGATGCCCATCTCACGCGGGTCACGGATTGGTTCACCGAACACCGCTCGCAGATTCGCGCCGACCGGCGTAACACGGCTGGACGAGACGCAGCAGAAGACAACAACAGAGGAGGACACCATGCACAAGCACGCTGACGTCGTGGTCATCGGCGGCGGCTTCGCCGGTTTCTGGGCGGCGGTCGCCGCCCGACGAGCCGGTGGACCCGAGCTGTCGATCTCGGTCGTCACCCCGAACGACTCCCTGGTGATGCGGCCCCGGCTCTATGAGGCGAACCCGGAGACGCTGGCAATGCCGCTTGCCGAACCGTTCGCCATGATCGACGTCGACCTCATCCTGGCAAGCGTGACATCGATCGACCCCGATGGTCGCCTCGTCCGGCTCTCCGACGGCACCGACATCGGGTTCGGTTCCGCCGTGCTGGCGATTGGGAGCGTGATGCGTGTCCCCGCCATTCCCGGCGTCGAGCATGCCTTCTCGATCGACGATCAAGCATCCGCCATCGTGCTGGATCGACGGCTCACCGAGATCGCACAGCAACCCACGGTTCGCGTTGCGGTGATCGGGGCCGGATTCACCGGGATCGAACTGGCGCTCGAGCTACCGAGCCGAATGCGCCAGCACGGTAGGACCGCGTCGCTCGCCCCGGTCGAGGTGGTGCTGATCGACCGAGCGCCGGTCGTCGGCCCAGAGCTCGGCGATGGGCCCCGAGCAGAAATCGAGTGCGCCCTCGACGAGCAGCGAGTCGACCGACGCCTCGATGCCACCGTCATTGCCATCGCTCCGACTGCGGTCGACTTTGCCGACGGCTCACACCTCGAGGTGGATGCGGTGGTGATGTGCACCGGAATGGCCGCGGCGGCCCTCGCCGATCCACTGGATGGCGAGCGCGATGCGCTCGGCCGCTACATCGTCGGCGCAACCCTCGAACACCCACAATTCAGCGGAGTGTTCCTCACCGGCGACATGGCCTCTGCAGACACCGGTACCGGCCATCGGACGCTGCAGTCCTGTCAACACGCGCTCCAACTCGGCCGAGCTGCCGGGGAGAACGCGGCACGGCGCTGCCTCGGACACGACCTCACCGACTATCAACAGCCGGCCTACGTCACCAGCCTCGACCTCGGCGACCACGGGGCGGTGCGCACCACAGGCTGGGAGCGCGAGGTGGTCGACACCGGAGCGTCGGCCAAAGCGGTCAAGCAGTTCATCAACCAGCAGCTCATCTACCCGGACCTCAGCGGAGGACCTGAAGGTTTGCTGCTGCAATCCCAGCCCGGTCAACGATGACCGACGATCGTCGGTAGCACTCAGGCCGATCGGCTGACTGCGACCTCGGCAATCGTGCCAACGTGAAGATCGGTCAGCCAGCGTGCGGGTCCGGCCACTTCGAGGCGCGACAGCGTGCCGGCATGGCCGAGAGCCGCAAAGATCGCCTTGAGCTCCCAACGGGCCAGATTCGCTCCGAGACAGAAGTGCGGTCCGTGCCCGAAGCCGAGGTGGTCGTTGGGGCTGCGCGTGATGTCCAGCCGGTCGGGGTCGGCAAAGACGGCCTCGTCACGATTGGCCGACGGATACCAAAGCACGACCATCTGACCTGCCATCACCGTTTGCCCGCCGACCTCGACGTCACGGGTTGCCGTCCGAACGAACTGAATGACCGGCGAGGTGAAGCGAACCACCTCGTCGACCAACGTCGGAACCAAGGCGTCCGGGTCCTGTTCCAGCAAAGCGATCTGGTCGGGTCGTTCCAGGAGCGCCAAGATGCCCCGGCTCGTGGCGTTCCGGGTGGTCTCGTTCCCGCCGGAGATCAACAGCTTCAGGTAGCCGTGCAACTCCTGGTGCAACAGCGGCTGCCCGTCGATCTCGGCCTGCACGAGGAGCGTGGCCAGATCGTCACCAGGATGCGACCGCTTCGAGCTGATGATGTCGTCGATGTACTGATGGAATTCGGCGTGGAGTCGTTTGCGCATTGCCCGACGATCCTCACCAGGCAGCGCCCACCGCATCGAGTCCACGTCGAACATGGCGTCGGTCCATCGATGAATATCGGACCAATCGGAGGTGGGTAGGCCAAGCATGGAACAGATGGTGGCCAGCGGAAGCTTTACGGCGAGATCGTTCACCAGGTCGGCTTCGCCACCGCCGAGCGCCCGCTCGAAGTGAGCGACGATCTGCGCTGCGTGCTCGTCCAGGGTCGCCGCCATCGCTCGACAACGGGCGGGGGTGAACTGGCGAGCGGTGAGCATGCGCAACCGCGTGTGGTCGGGCGCATCCAGGTAGATCATGTCGTCAACGACATCAGGGTCCCATCCGTGCAGTTCGGCCTTGCGGACCTTGGCCAATCGGGCACGCTGGTTGTAGTCCTGCGCGGCGTAGCGCAACTGCGGTCCGCTGTTGACGAACGACGCGATGTCCGAGCTGATGGCCTTCACATCGGCATGGCTGGTCACCATCCATGCCGGATCGATCCCGTCGCGTTCGTACCAGTACATCGGCGCCTCGCGACGAAGCTGCTCCCACTCCCGCCACGGGTACCCGCCTGCGTGCCAGCGTTCAATCGAATGCAGGTCGATCGAATCCAGGTCGTGGTTCCCCATGGACGGTGAACCTACTGGAGGTCGTCGGGGTGGAGCCAACGGTCAGGCCCGGCCAGCCGGCCGAGGTTCTACGATGCGGCGATGGCAGACCAGGCAACCATCGACGCAACACTCTCCCGCTACTACCACGCGTGGACCACGAACGACCCCGAGCTGTACCGCACCGTCTGGGCCGACGACGCAACGTTCGCCGACCCGCCGAGCGACGAGACGCCGCCACCGCTCGGCATCGAGAACATCGTCGCTGCGATGGCCGACGTGCAGAGCCGAGCTGACTCGATTGCCTACTTGGAGCAGTACCGGTGGCACTGCGGTCATTCCGTCGCAGTGCATTCCCTCGTGCAATTCACCCTGCCGGGCGATGCCCTCGCCGAGGTCCCGCTGGTCCACGTGTTCCGGATGGACGACGACGGGTTGATTCGCAAACTCGAGGCCTTCCTCGACTTCACCCTGATCCGCATGCTCCGCGGCGAACGACCCGCGTGGATGAACGGACCCGCTCACTGAGATTCGCCGACACGCACGTCACCGCTCGGCGAGACGCGACCAAAGCTGACGAGATGTTCCTCAGCCCAGATCCTCGGGCGGGTCGAGCCGCTCGGCGCTCGTCACCCGGCACCGGTAGGCGCCACCAGGGGCATCGACCTCGATCTCGTCCCCGACCCGGCGGCCCAGCAACGCAGAGCCCAACGGCGAGTCGGCGGGGACCCGGCTACCGCCGAGCACCGCTGACTCCATCGGATCGACCAGTCGGTACCGCTCGAAGCTTCCATCCTCGAGCGCAATGGTCACGGTCTCGCCCAGCTCGACGACCGCGGGGTCATCCGGCTGGTCATCGACGATCACCGAGCGCTCGATCAACTCCTCCAGTGCTTCCAGCTCACGCAGCAGACGCTCGTGTTCATCAGCGACCGAATGATCGCCACCATCCAACAGCACCTGAAGCTCGGGGACCACGACGGAACGAAGGTGGTCGGCGCGGGCTTCGAGCCATCGCCGACCATCTCGGGTGAACGAAGGCCCCGTTTCGTTACCAGGGGTCGACGCGCTGTCAGTCATGGCACTCCTTCGGATCGGTCGAGTACACCGATTCTGAAGATGGGCCACCTCACCTGGGTAGGGCCGAACGTCATCGTTCAGAACACGAACGACCGACGCATCGTCAGCTCGAAGTACGCCTCGAGGTCATCGATCGTATTCTTGAACTGGCCGTTGATCTCCAACATGACGGCGCCGATGAGCTGCGTCATCGCCATCAACCCGCGAACCAGAAGATCGTCGGGAGCGCCATCGCCGCTGAACTCTCGTAGTGGCTTGATGGCCGAACGGACCGGCCGAGGCACCGGCTGAGGTTCCGGAGCCCGACCACTGTGGTAGCCATCGGCGAGTTGACGGAGAAGCACTGCAGCCACCCGAGTGGCGGGGGCAATCGTGTCATCGGGCGCGGCGTATCCGGGCACGGGGGACCCGTAGATCAGGGTCCACTCCTCGGGATGCGCAAGCCCCCAAGCCCGGGTCGTCATGGCCACAGCCATCCATCGACCAAGCAAATCGGAGCGGGCGACCGCCGCCTCCGCTTGCTCGACCGTTTCGCCCAGGTCGTTGTAGGCGTCGATGATCAGTCGAGTGAGCAGATCGTCCCGGCTCGGGAAATACCGGTAGATGGCGCTGCTGGCCATACCCAACTCCCGGGTGACCGCACGCAACGAAAGCCCGGCAGCTCCGTGGACCCCGAGGTGGCGCCGTGCCGCCTCGACGATCTCGGACGTCACCTCGGCCCGGGCTCGGTCTCTGGCGGTGCGAGGTATCGACGGGCTGGGCATGGCAGGACATCTTCCACCGAACGAGAGCACCTGTCAACGATTCAGCCCGACAGTCATGTTTGTGATCGCTGCTCTTGATTTTGCGAGAGCATCTATTCATACTGCGAACACTGCTCTCTTATCGATGAGAGCCTTTCAGGAGAACGACGTGAAACACCTCATCGTTGGAGCCGGACCCATTGGATCCGGCGTCGCCCGGATCCTCAGCAGCAGGGGCGACGACGTCCGCATCGGTTCGCGGAGCGGCAACGGTCCGGAGCTGCCCGGCGTCGAACGTGTCACCGTCGATGCCAGTGACCCGGCCGGCGCTGTTGGCTCAGGCCCGCGACGTCGACGTCATCTACAACTGCGCCAACCCGGCCTACCACCGCTGGGCGACGGACTGGCCGCCCATTGCCAACGCACTGATGGAAGCAGCCATCTCGACCGGTGCCGTCCTCGTTACTGCCGCAAACCTCTACGGCTACGGTCCCGTCGACGGCCCGATGACCGAGCACACGCCTCTGGCCGCAACCGGCAAGAAGGCAATGGTTCGCAACCAGATGTGGAAACAGGCCTTGGCTGCTTCAACGGCCGGACGGCTCCGAATGGCCGAGGCCCGTGGCGCCGACTACGTCGGCCCTGGAGCCGAATCGCACCTCGGTGCTCGAACCATCCCGGGCCTGCTGGCCGGCAAGAAGCTGCGCGTGCTCGGCAGTCCCGACACCGCACACACCTGGACCTACACCGAGGACATGGGCCAGAACTCTTGTTGCGCTGGGAACTGACGAGCGAGCATGGGGCCGGGCCTGGCATGTGCCCAGCGCTCTCGTCTGCTCACAACGAGAGGCGTTGCGACGAATCGCATTGCTCGCCGGTGCGCCCGAACCCAAGGTCGCCGGCATTTCGCCCGCCTTGCTGAAGGTGCTCGGGATCTTCAGCCCGATGATGCGCGAACTACCTGAGGTCGCCTACCAACTCGAGCGACCCTTCATCATGGACTCGACGGCCGCCCAGACCGAACTCGGCCTCGAGCCCACGGCCCCCGAAGACGTGCTTGCTGCGATCCTCGCCCCGTTCCACCATCGGTCCGGCAGGTGACCCGTATCGTGACCCCATGCCCGGCTCCACCGACCTCTCCGAGATGCTTGCCCACCTCACGGTCAGCCGAAGGCCTGGCACGTTTGTCTTTGCCACCGCAGATCCGAGGACGAGCGACGCACCGCTGACTCTCGGCGACGGGATCGAAGCGCTGATCGCCGAAGCCGAGGGCACCACGGTCGTCGCCAGCGTCGACGCGGCGCGGATGCGAGGGCTCAGCTTCGACTTCGAAGCCGCGTGGCTGACCCTCGACGTGCACAGCTCACTCGCTGCGACCGGCCTGACCGCCGCGTTCGCCGAAGCCCTGGCCGCTGCCGGGATTCCCTGCAACGTGCTCGCCGGATGTCACCACGACCACCTGTTGGTACCTGTCGGCGAGGTCGATCGAGCGCTCGCTGCGCTGCGGCAACTGAGAGGACGAACCACTGGCGGATCAGCCCGGTGAATGCGGCGATCGACGAGCCTCGACGTTGGCGTGCACGTCCAGGAGCACGGTCATGCCCTCGGCGTTCAGCTTCTGGGCCTTCTTCAGACCGGCACGCAGCTGCTTGGCCGTCTTGATCGTGATGCCGACGGCTCCCATACCCGAGGCGATCTTGGCGTAGTCACCGTGCATGGTGGTCACACCGAACTCGGTGCGGGCGACGAAGGGGTCCATGGCCGAGCCGTGCGGGTAGGTCGCCATGGCGCTGTTGTTGAGCAGCACCGTGGTGATCGCCACACCAGATCGGACTGCGGTCTCGATGTCGCTGCCGGACATGCCGAACGCACCGTCGCCCATGACATTGAGGCAGAACTTGTCCGGGTGCGCGAGCTTGGCGCCGATCATGAGTGGGATACCGAATCCCAGGTGCGTGGTCTTCCCCCAGCCGACATAGGAGTGGGGCACCGTGGCGTTGTAGAACGGCACGAGGCAGTCGCGGGGAGCCCCGGCGTCGTGGGTCACGATGCTGTTGTCCTGGTCGAGGGCGTCGTTGAGTTCTTGGATCACCCGGTAGTACGACAAGGGATCGGTGTCCGTGGTCAGAGCGCTCGCCCAGGTATCGCTCCACGAGCGTCGGGCCGCTTCGACCTCGGCTTCGATGACCGAGCGATCGGCCGGATCCCCGCGCCGTTCGACCTCGGCCAACAACGCCTGGAGGGTGAGGCGCACATCACCCGGCAGGGCCAGATCGACGTCCTCATCCTTCGCAAGTTCGTCGGGGTTGTTGGTGTTCTGGATCAGGAATGCCTTCTGCGGAACCTTCTGCCCGTAGGGGGTCCGGGTCAGGCTCGAACCGAGCGCCACAACCACATCGGCGCTGGACAGCCAGTTTGACGCCGGCCCCGTCGTGGTCATGCCGCCGGCGCCCAAGGACAGCGGGTGCCGCTCGTCGAGCGCGGACTTGCCCTGCATCGTGCAGAACACCGGCGTTGCGGTCAGCTCCGCCAGACGCTGCAGCTCCTGGGTTGCCTGGCCGAAGAGCACACCTGCACCCGCCCAGAGCAGCGGGCGCTTGGCGCCGAGCAGAGCGTCGACTGCTGCGGCAACATCGACCGGATCGGGGGCCTGGAGCGCCAATCTCGGCGAGGTGTAGCTTTCGAGCGCGTCCTCAGGCACCTCTTGGCGACAGATGTCGGCGGTCAGCTCCACCACCACCGGGCCGGGGGCGCCGTTTCGGAGCGCGCTGAACGCCCTTCGCATGGCCGAGCTGATGTCCTGCGCCCGGTGAATGGCCTCGACCCGCTTGGTGATTCCTTCGTAGTTCCGCACCGCCGAGTAGTTGGGGCGAACCGCCATCTCGTGGGTGTTGACCCCGCCGGGCAGCACCAGGATCGGGATGTTGTCGGCGTAGGCCTGCGCGATGCCGCCCAACGCGTTCTCTGCGCCGGCCTGGGACTGCACGGCAACGACGCCGAATCGTTGACGGTCACTGGTTCGGCTGAAGCCATCGGCGGCCATGACCGCGCCGCGCTCGTGACGGAAAGCGATGGGCCGGATCCCGACCTTGGCTGCCGCTTCGATCACCGGGTTGTTCGGAAAGCAGGCCATCCATTCGACCCCTTCGAGCCGAAGGATGTGGGCGATGAGGTCGTTGCCATTCATGGGGCCAGCCTTGCCCCGACTTCCGTCGGTGTCCAGAGCGGTCTGGTCCCAACCGGGACGGCGATCTAACTTGCAGGCATGTTGTCGCCGTATCGCGTTCTCGATCTCAGTGACGAGCGCGGGCTGTTCTGCTCCCGCATCCTGGCCGAGCTCGGAGCGGACGTGATCCACGTCGAACCACCGACTGGCTCGCCTGCTCGTCATACCGGGCCGCACGCCGGCTCTGCGCCAGACCCCGAACGGTCGCTCACCTGGTGGGCGATGGCCAAGGGGACCAGGAGCGCAGCGCTCGACCTCGAAGACGCCGCAGACCGGCAACGGTTCTTCGATCTCGTCCGCTCGGCCGACATCCTGATCGAGTCGGCCGATCCGGGGACATGGGAGGAGCGAGGGCTCGGCTATGCCGACCTCGCAGTGATCAATCCCCGGTTGGTGTGGGTGTCGATCACCGCCTTCGGTTCGACCGGACCCAAGGCGGGCTATGCCGCCACCGATCTCACCGTCCAAGCCTCCTCGGGGGCGATGGCCATCACGGGCGAGCCCGACCGTGCCCCCCTTCGGGCAGCCACCGTGCCGGCCTGGACCCACGCGGCAGCTGACGCGGCCGGTGGCGCGCTGATTGCCCTCCGGGAGGCGCGACATTCCGGGCGGGGCCAGCGGGTCGAGGTTTCGGCCCAACGATCCACCAACCTCACCGCGCAGTTCACCCTGCCCGCAGCGCACCTGGGTCACGTACCGATCACCCGGGCCGGCGGATTCAACATCTACGGCGTCGACGTTCCGTTCATCTGGCCCGCAGCCGACGGGTACGTCTCCCTGACCCTCGCCCTCGATCCGGTCAACAAGCCCTTCCTCGACCGACTCCTTGCCTTCATGGTCGAGGAAGGCCACGCAACTCCCGGCGTCACCGACCGCGACTGGGTCGGTCAGGTCCGACTGGTTCGGAACGGTGAAGCGACCAACGAGGCGTTCGTCCAGCTCCGCGAAGCGGTCGCCGAGTTCCTGGTCGGCAGGACCAAGGCCGACCTCTTCGCCGCTGCGCTCGACCGAAAGCTGCTGCTGGTTCCGGTTTCCACCTTCGACGACCTGTACGAGAGCCCACAGCTGGCGCATCGGCAGTTCTGGAGAACCGAAGTCCTCCCGGACGGTTCGACTGCGCGGTTGCCGGGGCACCTCACCCGAAGCACGCGGCCATCCTCATCGACGCGCCGCACGCCGGCGCCGACCGTCGGCCAGCACACGCGGGCCATCCTGGCCGAGCTCGAGGGCAGTCAGGCCAACGACCCTGTCCCAACTGGGGCGCTCGATCAGGCGTTGTCCGGGGTGAAGGTCCTCGACATGATGTGGGTCATGGCCGGGCCGGCCAGCACCGGCGTACTCGCCCAGTACGGAGCGACCGTGGTGCGGGTCGAGAACGAGGCGCGGCTCGATACCGCCCGGCTGCTCGCGCCCTGGTACGGCGGCAAGGTCGGGAAGGAGACATCGTTTGCGTTCGGGAGCATCAACGCGAACAAGTTGAGCATCACCATCGACCCGAACTCGCCCGAAGGGCGAGAGACCATTCTCGAGCTGGTCCAATGGGCCGACATCGTGACCGAGTCGTTCTCTCCGCGTGCGATGGCCAAGTGGGGCCTCGACTACGCCTCGCTGAAGAAGGTCAAGCCCGACCTGATCATGCTGAGTTCGTGCCTCATGGGCCAGGACGGGCCCCATGCCTACATCGCCGGTTACGGGACCATGGGCAGCGCAGCCGCCGGCCTGGTCCAGCCCACCGGCTGGCCCGACCGCGGGCCGAACGGGCCGTACGGTGCCTACACCGATTACTGCGCTCCGAGAATCAGTCTCGCTGCCATGCTCGCGGCGCTCGACCATCGCGACCGGACCGGCGAGGGCCAGTACCTCGATCAGTCCCAGATCGAGTCCACCGTCAACTACATCGCCCCGGCGCTGCTCGACCATCAAATCAACGACACCGCATGGGATCGAGTCGCCAATGCCGACCCGGACATGTTCCCGCACGACGCGTTCCGGTCCGCCGGCGACGACGACTGGGTGGCCATCGCCTGCCGCCATGACGGGGACTGGGCCGCGCTCTGCGCACTTCTGGCGGCCGAGGGCCTGACGCAGCCGCACTGGTCCGCGCTGGACGTCGACCAGCGGCGCGCGATGGCCGACCAGATCAACGACGCCATCACCCAATGGACGGCCGGACGCACCGCCGACAACGCCGAGATCGAATTACAGCGAGTCGGCGTGCCATCGCATGCCGTGGTTCACACCGGCATGCCGCTCGACGCGCAGCTCGAGCACCTCGGACACCTCGTCGACGTCACCCACCCCAGCCGGGGCCCGGCCCCGATCGAACGGACCCGCATCGATCTGAGCCGCACACCGCCGCAGCCGAGCCACGTCCCGAAGTTGGGACAACACACCGAGGACGTGCTCCGAGACATCCTCGGCTATGACGAGGCGCGCATCGCGGCGCTCCGCCAGGTGGGCGCGCTCGGCTCGGCCCGCCCCACCTGACCGACTGGCATCTGCAGTTCCGCTCGGCACCGGCTACGGTGCGCCCCATGGCCCGTTGGCTCCTTCGTCTACTGGCCGGCGTCCTACTCCTGGGGGCGGTCGCACTCCCCGCCGTGCAGTGGCCATCCTCCGCGGCCGATCCGGTTTTCGAAGAGACCACGATCACCCAATACCTGGCGACCTTCGACATCGACGCCGAAGGCGACCTGACGGCCATGGAGGAGTTGACGGTTGACTTCCCCTTCGACGGCAAACACGGCATCTTCCGTTTCTGGGACATCCAGGACGAAAACGATCCCAACGCCCGACGTGTGCCCGAGGCCATCACCGTCACCCGCGACGGCCAGCGCGATGAGGTCCTGATCACAAGGAACGGGCGGGGACGATACGTCACCGCTCGCATCGGGTCGGCCGACGTGACGCTGCAGCCGGGGCTGCACACCTATGTCATCACCTACGAGATCGACGGCGTCCTGATTCCCCGCTCCGGCGAGATCCCCACGCAGTTCTACTGGAACGTCATCCCCGGCGGCTGGCTGCAGAACATCGAAGCGTCCAGCATCGTGGTCAACCTGCCCGCCCCGGCCATTTCGGTGCAGTGCGCCATGGGTGTCGGCGCTACCGGGGGATGCGAGGCCGACGGCCAGGGCACCTCGACCCTGAGCATCCGAACGGGGTTCTTGGCGGCCCAGACGCCGGTGACGCTGAGCGCCGGCATGCAGATCCCCACGCCCGAAGCAGGCAACCGACTGCCGTGGTCCACCCGGCTCGACCCCATCCTCGGTTCCTCGTTGGTCACGCTGCTCCTGGTCGCTGTCGCCACGATTGCCATCGGGGTGTACGCAACGTTGCTGGGCCGGAGCTCCCGCGAGACCTCGCCGAGCTTCCCGCTCCAGTACGCGCCGCCGCCCGGCATCGGCCCGGCCCAGGCAAAGTACGTGCTCACCGAGACGATCGACAAGGAATCGTTCGTCGCATCGATGCTCTACGCAGCCGAACGCGGCGCCGTCGTGGTGGACAAGGTCCCGTCCGGGTGGTCGATCACCGACAAGAGCGGCGACGGCGGGTGGGCCGGGGTCGACGAGGTCACACTCGGTATGGCGGCGCTGTTGAGCGGCCCGCACTCGACGTTCACCGCCCTCGACAAGGACGTCTCTGCGGGCAAGAAGCTGAAGGCACAGCTGGCCAAGCTGACCAGCGACACCCGACACTGGGCCGGCAACGCCGGCCTCGTCCTCTCGGAACGCCGCATTCAGTTGGGGAGCGTGCTGGTCGTCGTCAGCGCGATCGTTGCCGGGGTCATCTGCATCTGGCGGCCATTCGGCATGACTGCTCTGGCCCTCGTGCCTGGCGCGTTCGCCATCGGCGGCGCCCGACTCCTCGGCACGGGCGCAACCACTCGGCGAACCGCCGCTGGACGGGATCTCTGGTCACGAGTCGGAGGCTTCCACCGGGTCCTGTCGACGCCGTCCAGCATCGAGCGATTCGACTTCTCCGGTCGCCAAGAGCTGTACACCGCTTACCTTCCCTGGGCTGTCGCATTCGGTTGCGCCAACGAATGGGCCGACAAGTATCAGACCGAGATGGGTGCCGAGCCACCGATGCCCCTGTATCTCGGTCACGGCTTTGCCTACGGCAACATGCAGCACTTCGCCGACACCATGGTCCGGGACTTCTCCTCGACCCTCGACTCTGCCATCTCCAGCTACGAGGCGAGTCAACGCTCGTCCTCCGGGGGCGGGGGTGGCGGCTTCTCCGGAGGTGGAGGCGGCGGAGGCGGCGGAGGCGGTTCTTGGTGATCGCTCGAAGATTCAGTCGGAACGGTTCAGCACAACGAAAGCAGCATTCATGATCATTCCCCTCATCATCATCCTCGTCCTGGTGGTCGGGCTCGTTGCCTTTGGCGTCATAGGATTCAACCGATTGCGAACCGCTGACATCGGTGCGCAGGAGGCCCTGGGGGGTATCGACGTCCAACTCACTCGCCGCGCCGATCTCATCCCGAACCTCATCGAGACCGTCAAGGGATACGCGGCACACGAAAAGGGCCTCTTCGAGTCCGTCACCGCGGCACGAACCGGCCTTCAGCAGGCCGCCGCGGGCAACGACGTCGCCGCCCGCGCCGCGGCCGATGCTGCGATGCAGGCTGCAATGGTTCGGGTGAACGCGGTGGCCGAGGCGTATCCGGACCTGAAAGCGAACACCAACTTCCTCGAGCTCCAGCAGCAACTGGCCGACACCGAAGGCCAGTTGTCCTTCGCCCGTCAGTTCTACAACGACGCCGTCGCCACCCTCAACAAGCTGACCCAGACCATCCCGTGGATGTTCTTCGTCGGGGTGGCCGGCGTGAAGCCCCGTTCGTTCTACGAAGCGCCCGCCGGCCAGCAAGAGGCGCCCAAGGTTCAGTTCTGAGCTGAAGGAACGTTACCGAACGGCCCGTCAGCGGTCGAAGTGCTGGTAGTCGATCGGGCTGGTCCAGGTACCGCCCCATCGCCAGCCGGCCCCGTCGAACGAACGAACCACGATGTCGCCGGACCGGATCATCATCGGGTCGTAGTGCTCCCGGTCCAGAGAGTCGGACCCGGCCGGGGGCAGAATCGTCGCTCCGCGCACGTAGGGGTTCTGCCGAGGATTGACGTCGACCGCCATGCCGTAGGCGTGACGGGACCAACCGGTTCCACCGGTGACCGCCCGGCAGTTGAATCCCGAGGTGTTGTTGGCCGCCATCGAAGCGTTGTCGTCGCCCCCGTAGACGTCGACGGTCTGCATCCGCTCGATCGGGAAGCGATGCAGGTAGAGGCGATCGAACACGGTCACGAGCTGGTTCGCGACCGACTCGTGCACGATGATGCGACCGATGGCCGATCCGCCGTCGATCGTCACGTGACGGACCTCCAACAGCCGCAGTCGGGTCGGGCCGACCGGGCACCCGCTTCGCCACGAAGCACCGAGGTCGGACGCCGTGACTCCTCGCACCGTCGAAGTGAACGGCGGCAGATCGGGAAGGCGGGTGCCTGTGAGCGCCATGAACTCGGGAGATTCCGAGAACAACAGCACCAGGCGTCGGCGTTCCAGTCCACGTTCGAGCTGGTCGAGCCAGAAGCGGCGGCCTGGTTCGTCAGGCGCTCGGCCTAGTACCTGGCCGTAGACAAGGTGCACGAAGCCGAGGTCATCGGGTGCACCGAAGCGCTGCTCGAACTCGGCGCTGGACAAGAAGAACTGAGCAACCACGTCGAGCGGCAGACCAGTCTGACGCCGCTTCACCCAGTACTCGAACCCCCCTGATTCCGGAGGCCGGCCAAGCGCCGCCCGATACAGCCGCTCGACCTCGCCCTCCTCGGGCCGGGTCGGCGCTGCGGACAATCCGCTCACAGGGGAAAGGAGCCCGAGGAGCAGGACCAGGAGCACGGCTCGCAATCGGCGGCCGACGTCTAACAACATCTAACAAACCTAACAAATCTAACGACATCTAACGACCTGTCGATCTAGTCTTGACCCATGGCCAACCCGTTCACACCGACGTTCGGCGTCACCCCACCCGTTCTCGTAGGCAGGGGTTCCCTGCTGGAAGACTTCGGCGATGCCATCGAGGATGGCCCTGGCGCTCCGGGCCGAATGACCCTCTACACCGGTGCGCGAGGCACGGGCAAGACCGTAATGCTCAACGAGGTAGAGGATCTCGCGCGGCGAAATGGCTGGATGGTCATTTCCGAGACGGCGACACCGGGATTCGTCGGCAGGCTCGTCACCGAACACCTTCCGTTGCTGCTGGCCGAGATCGATCCGAGGGGATCAGATACAAGGCTCACAGGCATCAGCGCTCCCTTGGGCCTCGGGGGCGTGACCTGGCGCACTGATGAATCCCATCGGCCCTCGCCGGCGCTTCGAACCCAACTCACCTCCGCGTGCAACCTCTTGGCCGGCACTGGCACCGGACTCCTCTTGACACTCGACGAGGTCCACCACCACCAGATCGCCGAGCTTCGTGAACTCGCCTCTGCTCTACAGCACCTCGTCCGGGAGCGTCGCGAGATCGCGTTCGCCGGCGCTGGCTTGCCTTCGTCGGTGAACACGCTGCTCAACGACAACGTCCTCACGTTCCTTCGACGCGCCGATCGCCACTCGCTCGGCCGCGTCTCCCTCGCTGACGTGGCGACGGCGATCAGCGAGCCAATCGAGCGAGAGGGCCGCGAAATCGGAGACAAGCAGGCCCAGCGCGCGGCCGAGGCCACCGCTGGCTATCCATTCCTCATCCAACTCGTGGGGTATCACATCTGGCGCCAGCACCCCAACACGAGGCGTGTCACCACCACCGACGTCGAAGTTGGCATCGTTGCCGCTCAACGACGGCTGGGCTCACTCGTGCACGAGCCTTCCGTCGCAGATCTCCCCGGTGTAGCTCGCACGTTTCTCTTGGCCATGGCGCACGACGATGGCCCGTCGAGGATGAGCGACATCGCTGCCCGGTTGAACGTCGACGGCAACTACGCGAGCCAATACCGACTGCGCCTGATGGCGACCGAGCTGATCGAACCCGCTGGACATGGTCGTGTCGACTTCACCATGCCGTACTTGCGCGACTACCTCCGGGAGCATGCCGCAATCGATGTCCAACGAGAACTCCCGAGCGGACACGACAGCACCGGTCAGGATTCGGGCACGGGATGAACCACACTCAAGCGAGGTGTTGCAGTGCCTCGTCGGCGAACTGTTTGACCGCTTCCTCCGGCTTGCCCATTCGCAGGGCCTGCACGTTCACCAGCAGCCGGTGAACGCCGGCCTCGCCGTAGGCCTTGGCGCCGTCGAGTCCTTCCCGGTGGTAGTTCCAGTACGCAGTGATCTCGAGCTCACTGATGTCCCGGCCCTGCCGATCGCCTTCAGCTCGGAGGGCGGCCATGAGCTCGTGGAAGTGCTCGAGGTCGCGGTGGATCACGTACCATCCATCGCCGCGGGCGACGACGCGGCGGATGGCGGCAGCGCTGGTTCCGCCGATCACGATGGGGACCCGTGGTCGCTGGGTGGAGGGTGGCAGCATGCGAAAGCCGTGCCAGTCGACGAAGCGCCCGCGGTAGTCGATCGGCTCGCCCGACCAGGCTTGGGTCATGGCATCGAGGTACTCGTCGGCTCGGGCACCACGATCGTCGAAGGGGACGCCGAGGGCGTCGAACTCCTCCTTCAGCCAACCGACGCCCAGTCCGAGCATGAGTCGACCACCCGAGAGGTGATCGATGGACGACGCCTGCTTGGCCAGGTACAACGGGTTGGTCTGCGTCAGGATGTTCACCCCGGTCCCCAGCCTCAGTCGCTCGGTGCAGGCGGCCACCCAGCTGAGCGCAATGAGCGGGTCGACGAAGCGGTCGCTGCCGGCCAGGGCCAGCTTGCCCGACGGGTTGTACGGGTAGGTGGACGCGTAGTTCTCCGGCACGATCACGTGCTCGAAGGTCCACACCGACTCGTACCCCAACGATTCGAGCAGCGGGGCGAATCGAGTGATGAACCGAGGCTCGATGTAGTAGCCGGAGTTGATGGGGACGATGCCGACGTGCATGACCAACCCTACTGACCGGCCCCCGCTCAGGCCAGGACGAAGCCCTCATACCCGTTCGCCGCAACGTCATCGCAGCGTTGGCGATAGCGACCCAGACCTCCGACGTAGGGCATGAACACCCGGGCCTTTCCCTCGATGTTGCTGCCGAGGTACCAACTGTTGCAGTCGGGCGCCACGTACATGGTCCCTTCAGCCACCTCGTTCACGTGTGCCACCCAACCTTCGACTGCATCGGCCGTCGTCTCGATCGTCGACCGCTGGTTGTCGGAGAGGTACCGCAAACAGTCGGCGATCCATTCGACGTGCTGTTCGATGGCCACGATGACGTTGGACAGCACCGAGGGGCTGCCCGGGCCCGTGACGGTGAACAGGTTGGGGAATCCCTCGATCTGGAGCCCGAGGTAGGTACGCGGGCCGGCGGCCCAGTGATCCCGCAGGAGGACGCCGTCGCGACCCCGGATGTCGATGCGTTCCAGCGCTCCGGTCATGGCGTCGAAACCGGTGGCGAGCACCAGGACGTCCAGCTCGACTTCGCTGTCCCCCGAGTGCCCATCGCCGACCCGCACGCCGCTGGCGGTCACGTCGACCAGAGGTTGTGTGCGCAGGTCGACGAGCGTGACGTTGTCCCGGTTGAACGTCTCGTAGTAGTCGGTGTCGATGACCTGACGCTTGCACGCCAACGGGTAGTCGCGCGGCTCCAGCCGCTCCGCGACGGCGGGGTCGCGCACGATCTTGCGGATCTCGCGCCGGAACAGGTCGCACGCCACGGCGTTCGCCTCGGGGTCCCGGTAGACGTCTGCGAAGTTCATGAATGCTCCGGGCCCTCGTTCGTCGAAGGCGGCGAGGCGCTCGGCGGGAGTCAGGTCGAGGATTCCCGGGCGCGGCTTGCGAGGTCCACCCGCCGATTCGGACACGTCGACCGGCTTCGGTTCACGGAGCGCCGTCGGCCCCAGAATCCCCGTTGCCGATCTCCGTTGCCGCTCGCGGATCTCGGGGTACCGGAGCTTGAAGGCCTGGGCAACATCGGAGCGCATCGGCCGATTTTCGGCCGGGACCGTGTACACGGGTGAACGCTGGAAGACCGTGAGGTGCCCGGATCGCTCGGCCAGCACCGGGATGGCTTGCACACCCGAGGATCCCGTCCCGACGACACCAACCCGCTTGCCGCCGAGATCGGGTTCGTCCTTCGGCCAATCACCGGTGTGATACAGCTCGCCTTCGAAGTCGGCGAGGCCAGGCAGGTCGGGCACGTTCGGCACGGACAAGCAGCCGGTGGCCATGACGCACCACCGAGCTCGATAGGTCTCCGGTTGCCGGCTCGGCCCTCCGTCGGTGGTGACGACCCACGTGTTGGATTCCTCGTCGAAGTCGGCCGCGGTGACCCGGGTTTCGAACCGGATGTCTCGCCGCAGATCGAACCGGTCGGCGACGTGTTTGGCGTAGTCGAGAATCTCGGGCTGGGCCGACATGGCCTCGGTCCACTCCCACTCCTGTTGCAGCTCGTCGGAGAACGAGTACGAGTACTCCATGCTGGGCACGTCACAGCGGGCACCCGGGTATCGGTTCCAGTACCAGGTGCCGCCTACCTCGGTGCCCGCTTCGATCACGACCGACGACATCCCGAGCGACCGCAGCTTGTGGAGCATGTACATGCCGGCGAACCCGGCGCCGACAACCACGACATCGAACGTCCTCTGGTCTTCCATCCGACCATTGTGCTCGCCGGACCGCGACCGAGAGAAACTCGGGTCAGAGCGACTGCAGGAAGGAGACCAGCTCGTCGTTGACTTCCGAGGCCCGTTCCTGCTGGAGCCAGTGCCCGGCACCGGGATACATCACCAGCTTCCGCAATCCCGGAACCGCCGCAGGCAGCGCAGCGATGGCATCGGGGGTGTTGCCGGCAATGAGGTCGAGTTCGCCACCGAGGTAGAGGGCCGGTTGGTCGATGGTCGCTCCGACGAACGGAGCCAGAATGGCGGGCAGTGCGTTGAGGTTCCGGTACCAGTTGAGGCCACCTCGGAATCCCGAGCGGGTCAGCTCGGAGACGTAGAACGCCACATCCTCCTCCGCGAGCCACGACGGCAGGACCTCGGGGATCACCAGCTGTTGCGAGATCGTCTGGCCCGCAGGGAAGTGACCATCCCATCCGATGTCGTGGATTCCGGCGGCAACGACCTCACCCGAGATGCTGTACAGGAAGCCTCGAACCGAGTGATCGACATCGGCTTCGAGGTCGGCCTCGGCCACGCCCGGTTCCTGGAAGTACAGCCGGTAGTACTCACGGCCGTTGGCGCCGGCCCGCATCAGATCGTTCAGCGTGACCCCCTCGGGCAGCGAACCGAACGGACTGATGTACGGCACGCTCAGCGCTGCGACGGCGCGGAAGAGGTCAGGGCGCATCGAGCGCGCTGTACCAGGCAACCGGAGCGCCCCAATCGTGCCCGACGACGACAGCGGTCGAGGCGCCCAAGGCATGCACTGCTCCCACGACATCGCCGACCAGGTGGTTGAGCGTGTAGTCGGCAACGGCAGCCGGTTGACTGGTCTGACCGTAACCGCGCATGTCGAGCGCCACAGCCCGGAAGCCGGCAGCGGCCACTGCCGGAAGCTGGTGACGCCACGAGTACCAGGACTCCGGAAACCCATGACAGAACACGACCAGAGGTCCATCGCCCATCGCGACCGCGTGGATCGAGATGCCATTCGCCTCGAGCTGGAGATGCTCGAACTCCGACAGATCGGGCGATGGTGATTCGGGCGTTGTCGACATGCGAGCCTCCTGGGTGGGCAGATCCCGGAGCCTAGGCCACCACGAAGTTGATCACGTCCGAGAAGCGTTGAGAATCAGGCCGACCGACAGGAGGGCGACGGCCCCGCCCAACAGCTGCAGCAAGGTGGGCACCTCTCCGTGGATGGGCCAGGCCGCGACGATCGAAATGGCGGTCGAGCCCCAAGAGGATCATGGCCGACGTCGTCACCGGGACCCAACGAAGTGCCCAACCCATCAGCAGCTGTCCACCGACGCCAGGGCCGATCAGCATCACGATCAGCCAGAACACATCGGTGCGGCTGATCTCGTCGAAATGCTCGAGGCCCCCACCGAGGAAGATGACTGGGGTCGCAACGATCGACGCCCACAGCATGACGCCCATGACGTACTCACCCGCGCCGAGCACCTTGCGGGCTTGCTTCGAGGCCAGGAAGTAGACCGACATGCACAGCAGCGAGCCGACGGAACAAAGCACACCCACGGTATTCGTGTGCACCTGGGCACCCGAACCGAGCACGGCCATGGCCGCTCCACCGATGGCGATGCCGGTGAATCCGACGACTTTCCCGGTGACCTTCTCGTGGAAGATCTGCGAGGCCAACAACATGACCAGACCGGGTTGCAGAGCCCCGATGACGGTGATGGTGGCGATGGACGCGTTCTTGAGAGCGATGAAGAAACACAGCGAGTTGAAGCCGAACGCGACACCGCCGACCAGGCTGCGCTTGAGTGTCAGCCAGGAGGGGCGGGCCCCGGTTGCGTACTGAAGGCCCGCAATGCCGATCGTGCTCGTCCACAGGCGAAGGAAGCTGGCGGTCAACGGCGGAGCCGTAATCAGCTTCGACACCGGTGGGCCGAGCCCCCAGAGGATCAGTACCGTGAACAGGGCAACGTACGGCCAAACTTCGGGGGCGACGCTGCGCCCGATCGTCGTTGAACGAGGGGGAGGTGCCGGGGCGGTCGGCTTGGCGGGGACGGCCCCGGACACAGATGCATTCACTTCGGCCCAGCGTCGCAGGACGACCGGCCACTTCCAAACTCGTCACCGAGAAGTCGATGGGGCGATTTGCCCAGCGAACGAGGCCGTTCAATCCACTCATATTTCGCCGCGATGGGCCGATCTAGGGAGGTGCCCAGATCGCGCCCTTGGACTCTTCGACGGAGAATGCTCATCACCGCGTTCGTGCCCTCGCTGATGGCATCGGGTCTCCTGGCCAACCAAGCACGGCTCCTGGCCGACCGGGCCGACACCGCAAGCCGGGTCGAGGGCCAGGTCGACACCGCCGTCGGGCTCGGCGCGACCCTGGACACCATCGAAGGCGAGCGGGGCTTGTCCAGCGGCCTGGTGTCACTCCGGGTACTCGGCCTCACCGAGTCCGAGGCAAACGAGATCATCGGCTACAACCTGCGATCGGAGCTCACGGTGCTGCGGTCCGAGCTGGACGTCGAGTTGGCGACCATCGATCGCTCCCTGCTCACTGCCGATCTCGCTGCTCTCCTCGATCAACTCCCGACGGTCCGCGCCAGCATTGACGAGGGCACCTTTGGCCCGGGCGGCATCGATACCTACTACCGAGAGCTCAGTCGTCTGGTCAGCGATCAGGCGCAGCGAAATCTCCAGCTGGGGTCGACACAGCTGGGTGAACTCGGCGCTCCCGAGCTCGCCGCGTCGCTGCAGACCATCAACACGCTGAACGACGTCTCGCTCGGCGGAGCTCGCTGGGTGGCGCAGGCCTACCTCCACAACTTCCTACCGTCCGACGTCGGCGGGTTGGCCCTCGTCGTTCAGTCCGAACAGCTGGGCGACGACATCGCCGAGCTCGAAACTCGCAACCCGGGCCTCACGTCGATACCCGAGTGGGCCGCCATCGCCGACGGGACAGATCGGGACCGCTACACCGGCCATCTGCTCGACGAACTGAGCGGCGAATCGCTCGCGGCGGGGGCCCACGACATCGAGTTGCTCAATGAGATCGGTCCCCGTGAACGGCAGCGGGCCGACGATCTCCGCAAGGTGAGCGAGCAGGTCATGGCCCAGATCAGCGGCGAACTGGCCCAGATCTCCCACCGAGCCACCGTCCACGGTTACCGCGCTGCTGCGGTCGCATTGATGCTGCTTCTCCTGCTCATCTGGATGACCACCCGGTCGATCCGGGTCATGTCCAAGTCGGTAGGCGGCCTGCACCAGCGAGCCGAGCTGATCTCGGCCGGCCGGCTGGAGACAGGGACGCTCTCCGATGGCCAGGCGCCGGCCGAGGCGGCAGCGGTCCACCACAGCCTGGATCAGCTGGTGGCGATTCTGCAACGGTTGCGGGCACAGGCCCAGGCCATCGCCGATGGCAAGTTCGACGCGCCGGTGCTCGACGAGTCAGCTCAGGGACCCATCGGCGAGGCATTCGCCGGCTCTATCGAACGGCTCCGTCGAACAACCGCCGACCTTCGGGATTCCGAGCAGATGGCTCGAACCGTGATCGACACGGCCAGCGAGTCGATTCTCGTCGTCGATCACAACGGCGACATCATCCAAGCCAATCGCGCGGCCATCGCCGGTCTCGGTCAGGCCAGGCTCTCCGACAGGGGCGCCGCATCCGTCATCGCCGATTGGCGGTCGTTGGTCGGCGGGTCGAGCGAGATCGTCATCGAGGCGATCGACGGCAGCCACATCCAGGCACTGGTTTCGGGGAGCAGTTTCGAGACCGACCGGGGCGACGTGACCATCCTCATCTGGAGGGACATCACGGCGCGCAAGGACGCAGAGAACCGGTTGAAATACCTGGCTCACCATGACTCGCTCACCGGCATGCTCAACCGATCGGGGATGAAGCTCGAACTGGCCCGCCGCGAAGATCACGGGGAGCCAACCTCGATCGTCTACCTCGACCTCGACCGCTTCAAGCCGCTGAACGACCTGTACGGCCACGACATGGGCGACTTCGCGCTGACCGAAGTGGCACGTCGACTGTCACTCCATATTCGTCCCGACGACTTGGTCGCTCGAGTCGGTGGAGACGAGTTCGTCGTGATCACCGGGGCCACCGGCGAAGACGCGGGCGACCTGGCCCTCCGGCTGGTCGAGGCCGTTCGGCGAACCGCTGTCCCTTCCGAACGGTCTTCGCTACCAGATCGGGCTCAGCGCGGGTTGGGCCTCGGGTCCCGGCGTTGGCAGCGCCGAACTCCTCCGACGGGCCGATGTCGCGTTGTATGTGGCCAAGACCAGCGAAGGGGGTTCGGTCGTTGCCTTCGATGAGACCATCGCGCGGCTCGACGCCGACCGGCGACGGACCGAAGTCGAGTTGGCCGACGCGATCGAGCGCGGCGATCTCGTCCTGTACGGCCAGCCCATCGTCACGCTGGACACAGGGGAGATGGTCGGTCTCGAGTCGCTCGTCCGATGGAATCATGCCGAACGTGGCCTGCTGGCACCAGCGTCGTTCATCCCCGTCGCCGAACGTTCCGACCTCATTCTCGAGGTCGACCGCTGGGCCCTCAGCGCCGGCATCGCCTTTGCCGCGGCCCATCCCGAACTCCCCCGCATCTCGATCAACGTCTCCGGCCGCTTCCTTCGACGCGACGACTTCGTCGCCTACGTTGCTGCACAGTTGCAGCACCACTCGCTCGACCCTGCTCGGCTTCAGATCGAGATCACCGAGACCCACGAGGGCATCGACTCGACCGTTGCGACCGAGAGCGCGGTGCTGCTACACCGGCTCGGAGTCCAGATCGCCCTCGACGATTTCGGGACGGGGTTCTCCTCACTCACGCACCTCCTCCGGATGCCAATCGCCGCCATCAAGATCGACAGGTCGATGGTGTCGCGCATCGCCGAGGCCGAGGCCCGCAGTGTCGTCCAGGCCATCATCGGTTACGGGAGGATGCAGGGTCTCGATGTGATCGCCGAAGGCATCGAGACCGCGGCCCAGGCCGACCTCCTTCTCCAGAGCGGTTGTCTACTCGGTCAGGGCTACCGATTCTCGATACCTCGGCCCATCGAGTCGTTCCTGCTGGGGGCGAGCGAGATTGCGCCGCTGGGACACGCATCGATGACGGCATCGGCCAGCGATCGCTCTACGAGCCCGGGCGGTACGACCTCGGCCACTCCCTCGTCGCTCACTCTCAGGACGTGAGGGGCCAGCGCCTCGCACTGGCCGACACCGACACACAGATCGCCGTCGACCCGAACCTCGACCAACTCGGCGTCGTCGCTCATCGTGCCAGCCCGATCGGAAGCGCCAGCACTCCGTGGACGAAGTTCGACGCGACGCGCACCGGATCACCGACGTCGTCGAAGGTGACCCGGGCAGCAATCAGTTCCTCGAGCAGGACCTTGATCTCCATTCGAGCCAGGAACGCGCCGAGGCAGAAGTGCGGCCCTCCTCCACCGAACGCGAAATGCGGGTTCGGCGACCGGCCGACATCAAACCGATCAGGATCGGTGAAGACCGCCTCGTCGAAGTTCGCACCGGCGTACCACATCACGAGCTTCTGGCCTCGGGCGACCGACGTGCCCGCGAGCTCCGTGTCCTCGGTTGCGGTTCGGCGCATGTGCAGCACTGGCGTGGCCCAGCGCAGGATCTCTTCCACTGCGCGGTCAAGCAAGCGCGGATCGGCCGTGACTCGACTCCACTGGTCGGGGAAGCGGCCGAACGCCATGACCCCATGCGTGATGGCCGTCCGGGTCGTTTCGTTCCCGGCGAATACCAGGACATGGAAGAGGTTCCGGTACTCCGACACAGAAAGTCGATCGCCGTCATCGCCCGCCAGTACCAGCGTGGTGACGAGATCATCCTGCGGTGCGGCGCGTCGCTCGGCGCCGAGGCGCTCGCCGTACTCGAACAGCGCGTGGCTTGCGGGACTGGCGAAGGGGAGCAGACGCAGCGGTGTCGTGTTGCCGAACGCGTCCGCGGGAAGCGACGGACGCTCTCCGGTGCCTTCGACGAGGTAGTTGGACAGCTCGACGAGGAAGTCGGCGTCCTCGACCGGCACACCGAGAATGGTGAGAATGACACGGATCGGAAGCGGCGCGGCCACCTGCGCCACGAAGTCGCCGCCCCCATCCGAAACGAACCGACCAACCAACTCCTTCGCGATGGCGCGAGTCGTGTCTTCCCAGCGCCGGACATTGCGTGGTGTGAAGGCTGCACTGACCAATCGCCGCAGACGAACATGATCGGGACCGTCGGTATCGATGATCGAACGTCGGGCCTCGAGTGCGTCGGCCTCCAGATCCCACAGATTGGTGTGACCGACAGCCGACGAGAACAGGTCGTCACGCTTGGAGATCTCCTTGATGTCGGCGTGACGGGTTGCCGCCCAGAAGCCGCCAGCTTCGTAGGGGTGCCACACCAGGCCGGAGGTTGCCCGCATGTCGGCGAGCTGCCGATGGGGAATCCCTGAGAGATAGAGGCTTGGCGTCGTGAGGTCCGGCGCAACGTGTGTGGTCATGAAGACATCCGTTCTGCTGCCGATCAGCAGTGCTCGAGGTAGCGCGCACGCTCCCAGTCGTTGACTCCGGCCGCGTCGGGGCAGTGGACGGCGGCCAGCACGGCCTCAGCCCTCGCAATGCTCGCGAAGCTCCGCGCGAACGTGTCCCCGAGTTGACCAGCGAGACGGCTGCCGAGAAAGGCGTCGATGGCGTCGGGGAGGTTGGTCGAGAGCGCCTCGGCGTCGCCCGGGTCCGTGTACTGATCTCCGACGCTCATGGCCCGCGGTGTCAGACCTTGTTCGACGCCATCGGCACCTGCGGCGAGCAGCGCGGCGATGACCAGGTAGGGATTGGCATCGGCGCCCGCGGCGCGGAACTCGACCCGGTTCGCGGGTGACCCAGCTTCCACGATGCAGCGGGCCAGCACCGTGCGGTTGTCGAGTCCCCAGTTGATGTGCGTCGGACAGAAGGTGTAGGGCTGCACCCGCTTGGAGCCGTTGGCGGTTGGAGCACCCAGCAGCATCATGGCCTGGGCGTGCGCCAGTTGGCCGGCGAGCCAGCCGGCCATGATGTCGTTCGGCGCACCGTCGGACGACGCAAACGCGTTACCGGCCTGGCCCGTCAGCGACGTGTGCACGTGCATGCCCGAACCCGAGCAGTCGATCCACGGCTTGGGCATGAACGTTGCCCGAAGTCCGTGCTGCACTGCGACCTGTTTCACGATCGTCTTGAACAACATGGTGTTGTCGGCCATCGTCATGGCATCGGCCGGGCCGGTGTTGATCTCGAACTGACCAGGACCGTACTCGGCGTTCGACGACTCGACCTCGATCCCTGCCCCCGACAACGCCGCTCGCATCTCCGCCAGTACGGCTTCGACGGCCAGACCATCGGTGAGCGAGCTGTACTGGATGTGCTGCTGGACCGGAGTCCAGTCGGGATTGCAGAGGTAGAACTCGAGCTCGGTGGCGACGAAGGGCACCAGGGCCTCGCCGCCGTCGAACGATCCCAGCGTCCGGCACCGCTCGACCTGAGCGGCCAGAACCTCTCGCGGTGCGAGCGGATGCGGACGACCGTGCGGGTCCTGTACCGAAGCAAAGACCAGCGCATACCCCGGGCGGTGGGTCAGGAGACGCGCGGTTGCGAGGTCGGGGACCAGTTTGCAGTCGAGGTACCCGGTGTCCATGTTCACGAACTCGTTCTCGGGCAGGTCGTTCTGCATGTCGAACACGAACATGGCGTCGGCAATGTTCAGTCCGCCCGCAGCGACCGTGTCGAGGAACCGCTTCGCCGGCACCCGCTTCCCACGCAGATGACCCTGGCTGTCCGGGGTCCCGACCTCGACGGTGTGAATGTCCTGGTCGTGCACCAACCGCCGAAGCCGGTCGAGCGCGTCGGCCTGCTCAGCTTCGTTCGGCAGGTGCTGGTTGGACATGGGTACCTCGCTCGTCAGTAACTCTTGGGAAGGCCCAGGCATTTCTGAGCCACGAACGCCAGCACCAAGTTGTTGTTGATGGGCGCCACTTTGTAGAGGCGGGTTTCACGCAGCTTGCGCTCGATGTCGTACTCGACCGCGAACCCGAACCCCCCGTGGGTGTCGAGCGCAGCGTTGCCTGCCGCCCAGGAAGCCTCGGAGGCCAACAGCTTGGCCATGTTGGCCTCGGGGCCACAAGGTCGCCCGGCGTCGAAGAGCGCAGCCGCCTTGTATCGCATGAGGTTGGCCGCTTCGAGGTCGGCGTACGCCCGGGCCAGAGGGAACGCGACGCCCTGGTTCGAACCGATCGGGCGACCGAACACGTGCCGTTCCTTCGCGTACGCCGTTGCCCGATCGAGGAAGAACCGGCCATCACCGATGCATTCCGAGGCAATGAGGATTCGCTCGGCGTTCATGCCATCCAGGATGTGGCGGAACCCGTGACCCTCGATACCGACAACGGCATCACCGGGGATGAACACGTCGTCGAAGAACACCTCGGTGGTGTTGTGGTTCATCCACGTCGGAATCGGATTGATGGTGAGGCCCGGAAGGAGCTCGCCGTCGTCACCGCGGAGTTCGAAGAGGAACACGCTGATGCCATCGAGCCGTCCCTCCACCTCGTCGGCGGGCGTCGTTCGTGCCAGCAGCAGCATCAGGTCCGAATACAGCGCCCGCGATGTCCAGATCTTCTGGCCGTTCACCCGCCAGCCGTCGCCGTCTCGCACTGCCCGAGTCCGGAGCTGGCTGGTGTCGGATCCGGCTGCCGGCTCGGTGACCCCGAAGGCCTGTAGGCGCTTGCGGCCGTCGGCGATCTGCGGCAGGTAGTGCCGCTTCTGCTCCTCGGACCCGTGCCGGAGGAGCGTGCCCATGATGTACATCTGGGCGTGGCAGGCACTTGGGTTGCCACCGCTGGCCGAGATCTCCTCGAGGATCACCGACGCGCCCGCGAGGCTCAGGCCTCCTCCGCCGTACTCCTCGGGGATGAGCGCACCCAGCCAACCCTGACGGGTGAGGTCGGCGACGAACTCTTCGGGGTAGCGATCGGGCTCGAGTCCTCGCCAGTAGGCGTTTCCGTATTTGTCGCAGAGGCGCCGAACCTCCGTGCGGATGGTGGCGAAGTCCTCGGGCTCGTCGAAGTTCATGGCATCAGGATGCCGCAGCCGAACCGAGGTATGCCGCCTGAACCTGTGGGTTCGCCTGGATCTCCGCCGGTGTTCCGTGAGCGATCACTCGACCCTGGTCCAAAACGTAGATCCGGTCGCTGATCCCGGTGATGAACCCGAGGTCGTGGTCGATGACCAGCACGCCGGATCCGGCCAGGGCAGCCATCGAACGCACGCGCTCGACCATGGCAAGGGATTCCGTGTCGCTCATGCCGCTGGTTGGCTCATCGAGCAGGAGGAAATCGGGAGCCATCGCGGCAGCCCGCGCCAACTCGAGCCTCCGTGCGTTGCCGTAGTCGAGTTCGGACGCGCGGCGGTCTCGGTGATCCCACAGACCGGCCGCAGCGAGAAGCGTCTCGACCGACGGGCCACGACGATGCGGTCGGTATTGCTCGGCGACGAGCGCAGCCGCTTCCACGTTCTCGGTGACCGTCAGGTCGCCGAAAAGTCGAAGGTTCTGGAACGTGCGCACCAATCCGGAGCGGGCGATGCGATAGGGCGCCAAGCCGGTGAGGTCGGCTCCGCCGACGGCAAAGGAACCTGAGGTGGACGCAACCATGCCGGTGATGACGTTGACCAAGGTGGTCTTGCCCGCACCGTTGGGGCCGATCAGGCCGACGACCTCATCGCTCGACGCCCGGATCGAAGCCTCGCTGACCGCTCGGAAGCCGCCGAACTGCACCGTCACCTCCGATGCGGTGAGCGTGGCCGGGGCAGTCGCTGCAGCCTTCGCTGCTTCGGCTGCAGCAAAGGCAAGGTCTTCGTCGCTGACCGGTTCGGAGCGGGAACGTCTGACTCGGCGATACAGCCACTCGTCGACCTCCCAGTCGTGGATGAGGCCGTTCGGACGCAGGATCATGAAGCCGAGCATCGACCCACCGAGCACGATGTCGCTCAGCCCTTCGCGGAACAGCCACTGAGTGGCCGTGCCGTCGAGGCCCAACCCGAAGAACTCGAAACCTTCGGTGCCCAACCGGCGGGAGATCTCTCGGGCGGCGGTGATGATGACGACACCGAGGAGGGAGCCCGTGAGGCTGTTCCGTCCGCCGACGATCAGCATGACCAGCGTGAGCAGCGTGTAGTCGAAGAAGAAGAAGCGCGGCGTGATGTTGCCCGCCTCGTAGACCCGCAACGACGCTGCCACCGCCACGATGGCCACCGAGAGCAGCAGGGCAAGCATCTGCTGCACCTGAGGGTTGATGCCCATGGCTCGGGCAGCCAGATCGTCTTCTCGCGCCGCCTGCGCCATGCGGCCCCAGCGGCTCTGGGCGAAGAGCCGGGCTACCACCAGACTGAGCACCAGCACGGTGATGATGGCTCCGTTGCCGTCGAGCGTCTGGCCGACCTTGAACGACAATCCGGCGCGGTCTCCGCCCGTGACGGTGTCCCAGCTCACTGCCGCCTCGCGGGAGACGTACAGCAAGGCGAGGGTGATGACCGTCGCGGCGACGGCACCGGACTTGGCCCCCGAACGGGCCAGACCCAGCCCGACGACGACCGCGAACACCAGGGTGACGCTTACGGCGAGCGCCGTAGCTGCCACGGGGCCGAGGTTGAGGTCGAGCAGCCATTGCGGAGCGTCGGCGATCGTGGCGACCTTGCGTTCGGGCGAGATGGCGGCCAACGCGAACACGTAGCCGGCGACTGCGCCGAACCCGATGTGACCGAAGGAGAGCACGCCGGTGTTGCCGATGTAGAGCTGGAGTCCGACGACCACGATGGCATTGATGAACATCGCGGTGACCAGGCGCTCGGCCGAGCCGCCGAGCACATTGCTGTACAGCAGCCCGCCTCCGATGAAGACCAAGGCCAAGAGGAGCGAGCCTGCCGCAGGGAATACTGCGTCTCTGGTCGTATTGGGGAAGGCTCTCATGAAGCTCGCACCCTCTCAGACCCGCTCGGCGTGGCCGACGGTGACCAGGCCCTGGGGCCTGAAGATGAAGAGCAACGCGATGAGCACGAAGACCACGCCGTCGGTCAGCTTCGCAACGTCACCCGGCAGCCAAGACCGCAGCACCACCTCGGCCAGACCGAGCGCGAACCCGCCGAGCACCGCCCCACGCAGACTGCCGAGCCCACCAATCAACGCGGCAAGGACGCCTTTGAGCATGGGAGTGATGCCGGCGCCCGGGGTGGCCTGGCCGGCCCGCATGAGCCAGAAGATGGCCGCTATGCCGGCCAGGAAGCCCGACAGAACGAAGGCGCCACGAATGACCCGATCGGACTTCACGCCCATCAGCCGGGCGGCATCGAAGTCCGCGGCCGCCGCCCGCAGCGACAGTCCGAACATGGTCTTCTGCAGGATCCATACGGTCAGGGCCAAGGTGAGCAGGGTCACGCCGATGACGACGACGTCGTAGACCTCGAACGTGACCGAGCCGAGGTCGAAGGTCCGACTGATCCACTCCGGTCGGTTGAAGGTCTTCACCGAGGCCGACACATACATGAGGAAGATGGCCTCGATCACGAAGTGCACGCCGAACGACGTGAGCAGCAACGTGAAGTCCGGGGCACCGCGCACCCAGCGGAAGGCGACTTGCTCGATCGCCACGGACGTCGCGATGGCCACCACGACGAGCAGCGGGGCCACCCAGAGCCAGGATCCGCCGCGGGTGAGGGTGGCGTAGCTCACGTAGGCGCCGACCGTGATGAGGTCGCCGTGGGCGAAGTTGAGCAGGTGCATGACGCCGAACACGACAGCGATGCCCAACGCCAACAGGGCGTAGATACTGCCGCGGCCAAGCCCGTCGACCAGGTTCTGGAGCAGGCCGCTCATGCGTGCGCCGACGGCATCATCGGTGTCCAACGAAGGTGTCGAACAGATTGTCCCGGGCCAAGAGGTCGGCGCCGGATCCCTCGGCGCCGATCTCGCCGGTGCGCAGCACATAGGCCCGATCGGCGGCAGCCAGCATTCGTGTTGCGTTCTGTTCGACGACCAGCAACGTGGTGCCTTGTTCCCGCAACTTGGCGATGAGGTCGAACACGACGTCGACCAGCACCGGCGCAAGACCGAGCGACGGTTCGTCCATCATCAGCAGCTTCGGTCGCGACATCAGCGCCCGGGCGATGGCGAGCTGTTGCGCTTCGCCGCCCGACAGGAAACCTGCGGCCGTCGCCCACTTCTCCTTCAGCACGGGGAAGAGTTCCACCATGTCGTCGAGCAACTCGCTGCGTTCGCGGGACGCGACCGGTGACTCCACCGATCCGGAGGTTCTCGACAACCGTCAGGTCGGTGAAGATCCGTCGGTGTTCGGGGACCAGCGCAAGGCCCGCTCGCAACATCCGGTCGGGTGGCCAACCGGTGATGTCCTGGCCGTCGAACACGACCGATCCGCCGGACGGTGTGAGCAGCCCGGCGACCGAGCCGAGGAGCGTGGTCTTCCCAGCCCCGTTCGGCCCGATGAGGCCGACGACCTCGCCTTCGTCGACGCGAAGACTGACCCCTCGCAGCGCTGAGATCGAACCATATTTCGTGGTCAGTGACTCGATCTCGAGCACTGGTCTACTCCCAGTCGGCGACCAAGGTGTCGACCCCGTCGACAACCTTGTGAATCGAGACCGGCTTGGTCGGGATGCCGGTCGTACCCGAGTACGACATCGAGCCGGTGAAGCCTTCGAAGTCCGTGATCTCCGCAACCGCTGCGCCGATCTCGGCCGGGTCGGTACAGCCACAGTCGACGATGGCCTGGATGCCGAGCAGGAGGGCGTCGGCGTAGAGGCCGGCGAACGAGCCGCTCTCGAGCGCCTCGCCGTTTGCCGCCTCGTAGCTGGCCAGCAGCTTCTCGATGCGCCCGCCCGGCTCGAGGAAGGCGTGGGTGGTGTGCACCATGCCCTCGTTGGCCGGAGCGTTGTCTGGTGCGAGCAGGCCGGTCGCCTCGAACGCGTCGGTCCCGAGATAGGTGAGCCCGTCGAGTCCTTGGCCCTCGAGCTGGCTGCGAAGCGCCGTCACCTGATGAGCGAGCATGGCCGAGTAGACCACTTCGGTGCCATCGGCGACCGAGGCGACCTCGTTGACCTGGGCGGAGAAGTCGACGTCTTCGACCGGCACATAGGTCTGGTCGATGATCACCTCGCCACCGCCATCGGTGAACACCTCGGTGAACACCTCGGGGTTGTAGCCGAAGTACGGACCGGGGGCCGAGAACGTGATGGCCTTGGTGAAGCCCTCCTCGAGCGCCCACTCGGCCGCCGCGGTGGCCTGGGCGGTGTCATCGAAACTCACGAGGAATGAGTTGATGGACGAGTCAGGCAGCGACGGCTCGGTGGATGCGGCGAAGAACACCGGAACCTCACCATTGGTGACCTGCAGCACCGGCTGGCCGAAGTCGGCGAACGGAGGGCCGATGAGGAAGTGCGCACCGAAGTCGAGCAGCTCCTGTGTGGCCTGCGAGGTGACCTCGACATCGCCCTGGATGTCCTGGACCTGGACCTCGACGGGTGAGCCGTTGACGCCTCCCGCGCAGTTGATGAGGGCGGCAAGGTGTTTGACCGCTTCGCTGCCGGGGATGTCGGCAAAGCCGGAGACCTCACCGAAGTCGAGCGCCATACCGACCTTGATGGCATCGCCCGAGGGCTCCTCGGCGCAGGCTTCGAGGTCGGCGTCGAGGACTGCGTCGATGTCCAGCGCCGCGGTGGTGGCGCTGCCTCCGGCCTCACCCCCGTCGGAGCCGGCCCCATCGGACGCTGCGTCGGAACTCGAACCGCCGCAGGCGGCCGCCCCGAGCGTGAGAGCGAACAGGACTGCGGACAACCGGCGAGGGTTGCCAGAGATCAGGGTCATGTAGGTGTGTCTCCCCGTTGGAGGCTCCTCACCAGGAGCTCTTCGTGTTGCGCCACGGCTGGCGCGGGTGGCAGGTTACCCTATGACGAAAGTCATTCGGAGTCAAACGATCGAAGGAGTCCGTCGTGGACCCAAGCATGTCGCCGTCTGCGTCCCGAGCCACCTTCGTGGATCACTATCTGGCCGAGCTCGGCCCGGACGACGCCGACCTCACCAGCCACGACGCCTACACCTCCGGCGTGCCCCACGCCACGTTCGCCCGCCTCCGCCGTGAGGACCCGGTGCACTGGACCGACGAGACCGACGGCTCGGGATTCTGGTCGATTCTCGGCTACCGCGATGCCCTCGCCGTCAGCCGGGACTATCAGACCTTCACCTCGGTCCAGGGCATTCGCCTCGAGGAGATGGACGACGAGCAGACCGCGGCCCGTCGAACGCTCATGGAGCAAGACCCGCCCGATCACACCCGCCTGCGGCGGCTGGTGAACCGAGGGTTCACCCGAAAGACGGTGGAGACGTTCGAGGACGCCATCCGCCAACTGGCGGGTGAGGTCCTCGATGTGGCGCTCCCCAAGTCCGAGTTCGACTTCGTGAAGGAAGTCGCCGAGCAGCTCCCGATGCGAATGCTGGGCAAGCTCCTCGGCACCTCGGACGCCGATGGACATCAGCTGGTCAGATGGGGCGACGCGCTGCTCGGCAACACCGATCCGGAGTTCACCGATCATGTCGTCGGGCTCGTCCGACACCGAGGCGTTCCGCATGGTGCCCTTCCGGAGCCCGGCTGCGCTCGAGATCTTCCGGTACGCCCAGGAACAGGCCGCCGACCGTCGGACGTGCCCGAGGGACGACATCATCACCCAGCTGCTCGGACCCACCAGCGACGGGGAACCGCTTTCCGATCACGAGTTCAACAACTTCTTCACCCTGCTCGTGGCCGCGGGCAACGACACCACCCGCTACACGATGACCCACGGGATCTGGTCGATGCTCAATCACCCTCAGCTTTGGTACCGAATGGAAGGCCCGGCCCGAACTCACCAACACCGCCGTCGAGGAAATCCTCCGGACCAGCGCCGTGACCATGCATTTCCGGCGTACGGCTACCGTGGACGTCGAGCTCGGCGGCAAGAAGATCAAAGCCGGCGACAAGGTCGTCATGTGGTTCAACTCGGCGAACCACGACGACGAGGGGTTCCCGGATCCCTTCCGCTTCGACCTCGCACGCGACCCCAACGACCACATGTCCTTCGGCCGCAACGGCCCGCACCTCTGCCTCGGCGCCTGGTTGGCCCGCATGGAGGTGCGGGTGCTGTTCGAGGAACTCATGAAGCGCGTCGACCGGCTCGAGCCGAACGGGCCGATCGAGCATCTTCGGTCGAACTTCATTGCCGGCATCAAGCATCTCCCGGTGAAGGTCGTCGCCTGATGCCGTCGGTACGCAAACGGGCGCTCGTCATCGCGCACGATCCGGACGGGCCGGGTTGTCAGGTCGAGGTTCGGCTGGCGCAGCGCGGGTACGACGTCCACACCCACCTGGTGGTGCCAGGCGACGACCCCAACGTCGCCAATCCGTTTCCCGAATTCGCCGACTACGACATCGTCGTGCCGATGGGCTCGGTCCGGTCGCTCACCCGCAAGGAGGAGATCGACAGCTGGATCTACGACGAACTCGACCGCATCGCCAAGGCGCATGCGGCCGGCCAGCCCATCCTCGGTATCTGTTTCGGCGGCCAACTGATCGCCGAGGCCCTTGGCGGATCAGTGCGAACAGCCGAGGTCACCGAAATCGGTTGGTACGAGATCGAAGCACCACCAGGCGAACACAACCCGGTCGGCTCCGGACCGTGGCTCGAGTGGCACCACGACTCCATCATCCCTCCGCCCGGCGCCGAGGTGCTGGCGGCCAACGAGAACGCCGTCCAACTCATCCGAATCGGTCGAACGGTCGGCACCCAGTTCCATCCCGAGGTCGACCTGAACCACATCCAGTGGTGGCTGCGCGGCGCTCCAGGGGAATACCTCGCCGAATACGGCGTCTCGGTCGAGGCGCTCCTCGACGAGACCGCCGAACGGGAGGCCGCGAACATCGCCCAGTGCCACGCCCTGGTCGACTGGTTCCTCGACCTCACTGACCCAGGCCTCACTGACCCAGGCCTCAGTGATACATCAGGTATTCGTTGAGTTCCCACTGGGTGACCCCCGCTCCTGGGTCGGTCCTCCCCCACTGCGGAGATGTAGCGCTCCCATTCCGCGGTCTTGTTGACGATGAAGTTGGCGCACACGTCAGCGCCGACCGCGTCGATCAGCCGTTCGTCGGCTTTCAGGTCTTCCAGGGCCGCGGCCAGATTCTCACCGACGTGCACGGAGGTGTCGATCTCGTCGAAACCGTCGCCGGTCAGCGGGGCCGGGCAGTCGAGCTGGTCGATGACCCCGAGGCGCGCCGCTTGCAGCACCGTGGCGACCGCCAGGTGGATGTTCGCTGCGCCGTCGGACAGGCGGTTCTCGATCCGGGTGGCGGCGCCGCGGGCCGACGGCACCCGGTTGGCGGCACCCCGATGCTCGAGACCCCAGTTGGCCCAGTAGCCATTGATCTGCCCTGGCTGAAGTCGGCGATAGGCGTTGACCGTCGGAGCGCACAGCGCCGCCATGCCGGCATGGTGGGCAACCAGTCCGGCGAGGCACTGCTTGGCCAACGCCGACAGGCCGTCAGCTGTCGCCGTATCCTCGAAACAGTTCGCGCCCGACTCGTCGCTGAGCGAGAAGTTCACGTGCACGCCGGTGCCGCTGAGCTCGGCGAACGGCTTGCCGAGGAACGTCAGATCGAGACCGTGATCGATGGCAACCTCGCGTGCCAACACGCGGAAGAGAAAGGCGTCGTCCGCGGCTCGCAGCGCGTCGTCGTACTCGAGCGTGAGCTCGAACTGTGATTCGTCGAACTCGGCGTTGATCGACTCGATCTTGAAGCCACTGGCCTCGGCGGTGCGCATGATGTCGTCGATCACCCCGACCGGGTCCGAGAAACGGCCGGTTCCGTAGACCATCGAGCGGGGCGTGTCCCAGCGCTTCCATCCTCCGTCGCCGTCGGGCTCGAGCACGTAGGCCTCCAGCTCGATGCCCACCTTGACGCTATAGCCGAGCGCTTCCCACCCGGCCAACGCCTGTTGCAGCGCATAGCGCGAGGAGAAGGTGTACGGCTCCCCCTCCATCGTCAGGTGACCGACCGCGACCCCCGTGCGGTCGTCTTCCCATCCGGGGTGAACCTGCTCCGGATCGAACGTCGAGAGCGCGTCACGCAGTCCTTCGAGCAGGAAGGATCCGGGCGCAGGAACCATGCTCCGGTCGTAGCCGAGCGCGAAAGCGGCGACACAGTGGTTGGTTCCCTTGTGCGCCAGGCGAATGGGGAGGTACTTACCTCGGGGGAGACCGAGATGGTCGGGCCACATCACCCGAATGCGGTCGTAGGGAGTCTGGCTCAGCCGATCCTGGTCCGTCGCCAGATCGTTCGTCTTGTTTCCCACCGGGTTCCTCCTCGTCAACGTTCGGCCCCGAACGATAGTGGCAACCGGCACAGCTGACGGCCTCCGGTACCCTTGCACGCCATGGCTCGTCCTCTCATCGGCCTGACCGGCCGCCGCAAATTGGCAGGCGATGTCGCCGGATTTCCCGAGTCGCTCCGTCAGCTCCCCATCGACCTCTACGTATCGGGCTACGCCCAGGGGGTCATCGAAGCGGGCGGCCTCCCGCTGTACCTACCACTGGACCTGCCGATCGAGGAGATCGGGTCGCTGCTCACCCGCCTCGACGGCCTGGTCTTCACCGGCGGAGCCGACATCGACCCAAGCGAGTACGGCGCATCACCGTCCTGGGAGCCGTACGGCAGCGAGCCGTTGCGCGACGCTCACGAACGATCGGTGTTGAGCACGGCAATCGCACACGACCTCCCAACGCTGGGCATCTGCCGAGGTCTGCAGCTCCTGAACGTGCAGCAAGGGGGGACGCTCCATCAAGACGTTCCTGCCCACGCCCGCTACGACCTGGCGCCCGACCACGAAGTTCACGATGTGATCTTCACCGAAGGAACCCGGCTCCACCGTCTCTACGGACAGCGGGCAAGCGTCAACACCCTGCACCACCAGACCATCGATCAACTGGGCTCGGACCTCACCATCGCCGCACGGGCTGACGACGGCACCATCGAGGCGATCGAGCTGCAGGGCAAACCGATTCTCGCCGTCCAATGGCATCCCGAGATGATGCAGGGGCGCTCGGTCGATCCTGCGTTCGCCTGGCTCATCCAAAGCTCGTCGAGCTGATGCACACCCGTCCTCCCGAACCGCTGATCGATCTCCCGGGCACCCCTCAGTGCGAGGACTGATCGAAGAACCCTTGCCCGACAGGTAGGTCGCCCAAGTGTTCAGTCGCTACATTGCCGCCATGGAGCGCGAAGTTGTGGGTCTCCAAGACGCAGTGCGCGGG
>CAVZHQ010000004.1:0-77679 GCA_963775125.1 uncultured Acidimicrobiales bacterium | reverse complement strand
GGGAACGTGAATGCGATCATTACGGGACTCATCACGACCTCTGACCAGGATGCAAGCGAACAGGTTTCAAACTAAACGAAAAATTCCGAGAAAAGGTGGGAAGGGCGACGCGAATCTTTGCGCCTGTTCCAGCTCGTGGCGGGTAGTCTTCCACCTCCGATCACGGTGCTGAGCCGTGGCGCTTCCATCAGCCCGGATGGCGGAATCGGCAGACGCGGCGGACTCAAAATCCGTTGCCCGAAAGGGCGTGTGGGTTCAAGTCCCACTCCGGGCACCTAACTCCAGAAGAGCAGGCTGGATGAGCAGCAGATCGACCATCGAGAAGAAGCTGACTCAGACGGTTGCGGACCTGCAGCGGGCTCGCGAGGAGATCCGGATCCTCGACGAGCAGATCGCCTACAGCGCCGACACCGCCGACGACGCCCGTTTGCGGTCGATGGTGTCCGAGACGCCGCTCGCCGAACGTGAGCACCGCGGCGCGGCCAGAGCCGTCGCCGCCCTGCAAAAGGATCGGTCGGTTTGGGTGGAGCGAATGCAGAAACTCGAACGCACGCAGGACACCCTGCTCGACCAACTGATCGAGGAGCTTTCATGACCAAGACCCGCCTGGTGTTGGCCGAGGACGAGCCCATCATTCGACTCGACCTGCGCGAAACGCTCGAAGAGGAGGGGTACGAGATCGTTGGCGAGGCCGGAGACGGGGCACGAGCCATCGAGCTGGTCAGAGAACTCCGACCCGATGTCGCGATCCTCGACATCAAGATGCCGGGCACCGACGGCTTGGCCGCCGCCAAGGTCATCATCACCGAACGCCTGGCGGCAGTGGTCATCCTCACGGCGTTCTCGCAGCGAGAGCTGGTCGAGCAAGCCCGCGACGCCGGGGCGTTGGCGTACGTGGTCAAGCCGTTCCACGGCGCCGAACTCGTTCCGGCCATCGAGCTGGCGAAGGCCCGCTTCAACGAGGCGGTCGCCCTCGCCGAGCAAGCCGAGAACCTCGCCGATCAGTTGGAGACCCGCAAGCTCGTCGATCGGGCAAAGGGGGTCCTGATGGACCGGCACGGGTTGGGCGAAGGCGACGCGTTCCGCTTCATCCAGACGACAGCGATGAGTACTCGGTCCGCCATGAAGGATGTCGCCGAACAGGTGATCGCCGGGACGCTGACGCCCTCATGAGCCGACTCATGCTCATCGACGGCAACTCCCTCACGTACCGGGCGTTCCACGCCCTTCCCCCCGATCTCGCAACGGCGTCCGGACAGGTCACCAACGCCGTATTCGGCTTCACCTCCATGCTGATCAACCTGGTACGCGACCATCGGCCCGATGGCATCGCAGTGGCGTTCGACCTACCGGAGCCAACGTTCCGCCACGCCCAGCTCACCAGCTACAAGGCAACGCGCGACAAGGCCCCCGATGTTCTGCGAGAACAGATGGGTTTGGTGCGTCGAGTGCTCGAGGTGCTCCGTCTTCCGGTGCTCGAACTGCCGGGCTACGAGGCGGACGACATCATTGCCACACTGGCCACCCAGGGAGCAGCGGCGTCCCACGATGTTCTCATCGTCACCGGCGACCGCGACAGCTTCCAGCTCGTGCAGGACCCGCACGTCAAGGTCGTGTACAACAAGCGGGGCGTGAGCGACTACGCCCTCTACGACGAGGCGGGCATCGAGGAACGCACGGGAGTCAAGCCCGACCTCTATGTGCAGTACGCGGCGTTGCGAGGCGACAACTCCGACAACCTGCCAGGTGTGCCGGGCGTCGGTGAGAAGACGGCGGCCAAGCTCATCAACACCTACGGCGGAATCGACGGCATCTACGCCAACGCCGAAGCACAGACCCCGAAACTGCGGCAGAACCTCGTCGAGAACGAAGAGATCGTCCGACTCAATCTCATCATCATGGAACTGGTCCGGGACGCTCCGCTCGACGTCGACCTGACGTCGTTCTTCGAACGGGAGATCCCCGACCCCGCCGAGGTGCGTCAGCTCTTCGACTTCCTCGAGTTCCGAACCCTGTACGACCGCATGCAGGCCGTCGCCGAGTTCCAGGGCGGATCGTCGCACGACTCGATCGACGAGACCCCGAGCGGCCGACTCATCGAGCCGATCATCGTGCAGGGCTCGCCCGCTGGATTACTGGCAACATGGTTCGCCGACCCCTCGTCGCCTCCGCTGGCCGTTGCCATGGGAACCGACGGAGGGCCCGCATCGTTCGCCGGCATCGCGTACGTCATCGATGCTCCCTCCGGGAAGGTCGGTTGGGTTGCACGCTCCGACCTCGCCACCCTCGCCCCGTTTGTCGCGACCAACGGCCCCGGGATCGCGGCGCACGAGGCCAAGCCTCTCCTTCGGGCCTGCCTGTCCAACGGCTTGTCCGACGTGAGCCTTCGCCTCGACACTGCGCTGGCCTCGTACCTGCTCGACCCGTCGGGAAGTTCGTACCCGCTCGGCGAAGCTCTGACCCGTCGCACCGATTGGCGGCTGCCCGCAGATGACGGACCGCCCGAAGGCCAGCTCGATTTCGGCGTATCCGGCGCCACGCCCGCTCGGACCGCAGCAGTCGCCGCGCTGGCCGTCGCCCGTCTGGCACCGGTCATCGAGCAGGCGTTGGTGGAAGACGGCCTCTTCGAGCTGAATCGCACGATCGAGGTTCCCTTGGTCAGCGTGCTGGCTCGCATGGAGCATCGGGGTGTGGCCGCTGACCGCAGCGTGCTCCGAACGCTCAACGACGAGATGACGACCGAGGCCGATCAACTCGCGCACCTCATCCAGGAAGACGCCGGCGAACCGTTCAACGTCAACTCGACCAAGAAGCTTCAGGAAATCCTCTTCGAGAAGCTCGGACTGTCGCCGGGCAAGAAGAACAAGACCGGCTTCTCCACCGATCAGTCCACGCTCGAGAAGCTCGAGGGCCAGCATCCGATCATCGAGCACCTCCTCCGTTACCGGGAGGTCGAGAAGCTCCGATCGACGTACGGCGAGTCGTTGTTGGCCGCGGTCGACGCCGACGGCCGCATCCGGGCGACGTTCAACCAGATGGTCGCACGCACCGGGCGACTGTCGAGCGAGAACCCGAACCTGCACAACATTCCGGTGCGGTCCGAGCTGGGCCGGACGTTCCGCAAGGCCTTCCGGGCCGAGGGCGATCGCATCCTGTTGGTCGCCGACTACAACCAGATCGAGCTGCGTTGCATTGCCCACCTCGCCGAGGACCCCGGGCTCATCGAAGCGTTCACCGCGGGGACCGACGTCCATCGTGCCGTCGCCGCGCGCGTGTTCGGCATCGAGGCCGGTGAGGTCGATTTCGAACAACGAAGCCGGGCCAAGATGGTCTCCTACGGGCTGGCGTACGGCATGGAGTCCTACGGGCTGGGACAGCGCCTCGGCATCGGCACCAAGGAGGCGTCAGAGATCCTCGATGCCTATTTCGCCGGTTTCCCCAACGTTCGCAGCTACATGGACGCAACCGTGGTCGAAGCCCGCAACCGGGGCTACACCGAAACGTTGTTCGGGCGCCGACGCGCCATCCCCGAGCTGCTCAGCGACAACTTCCGGGTGCGCCAGGCCGGCGAACGGCAAGCCATGAACGCCGGCATCCAGGGTCTGGCCGCCGACATCTTCAAGGTCGCCCTGGTTCGTCTCGACGAGCGACTCGAGGCCTCGGGGCTCGCCAGCCGCATCGTGCTCCAGGTGCACGACGAGGTCATTCTCGAGGTGCCGCCGGAGGAGAAGGAGGCTGCCACCGCCATCGTGCTCGAGGAGATGAGCGGAGCCTTCGACCTCGCGGTGCCGCTCGAGGTGAACCTCAGCTACGGCGCCACCTGGGCCGACGCCAAAGACTGAACGTCCATGACAGGACACTGGTTCGAAGCCGTCGCCGACCACCTCGGTCCGGCCTACCTCCGGTACAGCTTCACCCGGGGGACCGAACAGGAAGCCGATGCACTGGTCGGGCTCCTCGACCTCGCACCGGGAGAACGGGTGCTCGATCTCGGCTGCGGTCCCGGTCGCCACGCGCTTGCGTTGGCCCGCCGCGGCATCGCGCGTCGTCGGAGTCGACATCTCCGAGACATTCATCGATCTTGCCCGGACGGCGGCGGCGGCCGAGGGACTGGACGCCACGTTCGTTCTCGCCGACGCACGAGAACTCGATGCGACCGACTCGGAGCTCTCCGGTTTCGATGCGGCCATCTCGCTCTGCCAGGGCGCGTTCGGCCTGGCGGGAGGTCCCGGCGCCCGCATCGAGCTGCCGACAAGGGAACTCGACGAGCCGATCCTGGCCGCACTGGGCAACGCGCTCCGACCAGGAGGGCGCTTGCTCGTTTCGGCGTTCTCCGCCTACTTCCAGCTCCGCTACCTGGAGGAACGTGACCAGTTCGACGCGGACACCGGGGTGAATCACGAGCACACCACGATCAAGAACGCCGCGGGCCGAGAAGTCCCCACCGAGCTGTGGACCACGTGCTTCACCCCCCGGGAATTGCGGCTCCTGGCGCGAGCCGTTGGACTCCGACCGACCTCGGTGTACGGTTCCACGCCGGGTGCCTATGGCGCGCACCCCCCTTCGGCCGACGTTCCCGAGTTCTTGCTCGTCGCGTCGCGGCCCGACGACTGCTAGCCTTCCCCGGATGGTCGGGAGAGTCCCGTCCTCGACCCCGTCGACCCGTCGAACACTTCGATGCCGTCGTTCGGATGTCGCAGCCATCGAGAAAGCACCGCACCCCTAGTGTCCACCGACTCCCTAGTAGTATCCGCCGAATCAGGACAGCCCGTAACGGCTGAGGACGCCGTTCAGCCCGAAGCTGCAGCGTACGTGCCCCGCCAGATCGTCGAGAACGATCTCATCGGCTCCATCGAAGACGCGTACGCCGCGTCCATGGTCTCCATCGAAGATGGGCAGCTGGTCAGCGGCACCGTCGTCCGAGTCGACAAGGACGAAGTCCTCCTCGACATCGGCTACAAGAGCGAGGGTGTCATTCCCTCTCGTGAGCTTTCGATTCGCAACAACGTCGACCCGTCGGAAATCGTGAAGGTCGGTGATCCGATCGAGGCCCTGGTTCTCCAGAAGGAGGACAAGGAAGGTCGGCTGGTTCTGTCGAAGAAGCGGGCCCAGTACGAGCGGGCGTGGGGCACGATCGAAGAAGTCAAGGAACGCGACGGAGTCGTCTCCGGACCGGTCATCGAGGTCGTCAAGGGTGGCCTCATCGTCGACATCGGCCTCCGCGGCTTCCTCCCAGCGTCGCTGGTCGAGCTGCGTCGGGTACGCGATCTGCAGCCCTACGTCGGCCAGACCCTCGACGCGAAGATCATCGAGCTCGACAAGAACCGCAACAACGTGGTGCTCAGCCGCCGGGCGTTCCTCGAAGAGACCCAGAAGGAACAGCGCGAAGACTTCCTGGCCAACCTGCAGCCCGGCGAGGTCCGCGCTGGTGTGGTCAGTTCGGTGGTCAACTTCGGTGCCTTCGTCGATCTCGGCGGCATGGACGGCCTCATTCACGTGTCCGAGCTCTCCTGGAAGCACGTCGACCATCCGGGCTCGGTGGTCGCCGTTGGCGACGAAGTCACCGTCCAGGTGCTCGAGGTCGACCTCGACCGCGAACGGATCAGCCTGTCCCTCAAGGCGACCCAGCAGGACCCGTGGCAAGAGTTCGCCTCGTCGCACCGGGTCGGCGAACTGGTCTACGGCCGAGTCACCAAACTGGTGCCGTTCGGCTCGTTCGTCCAGGTCGGCGACGGCATCGAAGGTCTGGTCCACATTTCGGAGATGTCGGCGCACCACGTCGATCTGCCCGAGCAGGTGGTCACGCCGGGCGAGGAGCTGTGGGTCAAGATCATCGACATCGATCTCCAGCGTCGTCGCATCAGCCTGTCGATCAAGCAGGCCGCAGAAGGCGGCGTCGTGGCTCAGGAATACCAGGAGCACTTCGGCGAGCACGCGTTCGACGAAGAGGGCAACTACATCGGCCCGACCGAGGTCGATCCGGCCACCGAGGCCGCCTGGGCCGAGTACTACGAGGACCTCAGCGGCACCGGTGAGGACACCACCGGTGACGGCGATGACGTCGCGACCGATGACGTTGCCGCCGACGATGCCGCTCCGGCCGAAGTGGTCGCCGAGGCGGGCGAAGACGCCTGATCTCGTCTGATTTCACCTGAGGACACTCGACCGAGCGCTCGCCTCGGTTGCTGTTCTCGCACCCAAAGGCCCCGTACCTGTCACCCAGGTCCGGGGCCTTTGCCGTATTCCGGAGAACATTTGATCAAGAACTTCTAAGTCGAGGGCCCACTCCGGCCGACATGAACTCCTGAGTCAGTACGGAACGGGTGAAAGCCACCCGGTGAGTGGACCAGGAGCGTGGCGTGAGTTCACGACGAGTAATCATCCTTCTAGTAGCAATCGCTGTCGGAGCCCTATCGGCTGTCGGCTTGCTCTTCTACGTTCGCGGACTCGAGACCGCGGCTGAAGAGGGTCAACAGTTGAAAACGGTTTGGATGGTGAACGAGCCCATCCCGAGGGGGACCACGGCAGCGCAGGTCCTGGCGACGAACCTGATCGTCCAGCAAGAGATCCCCGTGAACTTCTTCCCGGCCACGGCCATCCAGGACCCGGCGACCGAGCTCGCCGGCTTGGTTGCCGTCACCGAGCTGCCGGCCAACACCATCTTGGTGGCCGGCCAGTTCGTTGCCCCGAGCGTCGTCGCCACCGGCGTCACCGACCGACTGGAGGAGAAGAACATGACCACCTTGACCATGTCGCTCGACCAGGTCGGCGCAGCTGCCTACATGATCGAACCCGGTGACTTCGTCAACGTGTTGGTCAAGTCGGCCGCCGGCAGCGGTGAAGTCGATCCCGCGGCCGCTGCTGCCCCGACCGATCCTCGCCTTCGTCCGTACACCACCGACGTGCGGTACTTGTACCAGCGGGTCGAGGTACTGGCCGTCGACCGTGTACTCACCGCCGACCTCGGTGCCTCGGTGGAAACCAACGAAGACGGCACCCCAGTCGCCGGGCAGGCCCCGGCCAACCAGGGTCTGATCACCTTGGCGGTTCCGCCAGAGGCCGTGCAGCGCATCCTGGGCGTCGGGACCGAGAACATCTATCTCTCGCTGATCCCGTCGACCTACACCCCGCGGCCCATCCCGCCGCTGACGCTCGAAGAGTCGGTGCTTCCTGGTGAGGACGCTGCTCGTCTCACGCCGTATCTCGGCATCGAGATCGTTGCGCCCACCCCCGAGTCCGACGAGAACGCCGACCAGTAGTAGACGGCGGCCGCCCCGGCCCCTGTCCTTCAGACGTACCCCCCACCAACGCCCGCGGAGAAATCACGATGACCGATCACTTCACTGACTTCGACAGCTTCGGACTCGACGACTTCTCGTCCTTCGATGATCCGGGCCATGGCCACGGAACGCCGTCCGATGCCGATGACTTCAGTGCGGACATTGGCCTCCCGAACGGCGCAGCGCTCGCGGTGGTCGACGCCGATCAAGCGGTCCGGGACTACCTCGCTCAGCAGCTCGGGCAGGGTGTGGCTACCGCCACCACCCTGCTCGAACTCGAGAGCCGCTTCGGTATGTCGCCGATCGTGGTGATCCTGGGTCCCTCGTGTATCGACCCGACCGATTTGGCCGTGGTGGAACGCTGGAGTCGAACGAACCCTGAGGTTGGCGCCATCCTGGTGACCAGCGAGCTGTCCACTACCCTGCTGCACACGGCGCTCCGCGCTGGTGTCAAGGACGTGCTGACCGCACCGATCGACCAGATGCAGCTGATCGACACCGTCGGCCGTGTTGCCGAGAGCCTCGGCGGCTTTGGCGCTCCTCGCACGATGATGGCGTCGGGACAGGCAGCACCGGTGGAACTCATCGACGGCGAGCCGGGCGAGGTCATCACGGTCTTCTCGACCAAGGGCGGGTCGGGCAAGTCGGTCATCGCGACGAACGTGGCGGTTGCGCTGGCCCGCATGTCGGATCGGCCGGTCGTACTGATCGACGGCCATCTGCAGTTCGGTGATGACGCGGTCATGCTGAAGATCCAGCCGCAGCACACCGTTGTCGACGCGATCTCCCAGCTCGACAAACTCGATGCGGCGCTGCTCCGAGACCTCATGTCCGTCCACGAGCCCTCGGGGCTGCTGGTGATGGCGGCGCCGACCGAGCCGACGTTCGCTGATCAGATCAACGGCGAGCAGATGGTTCGCCTGGTCGAGCTCGTCCGCTCGATCGCCGGCCACGTCATCATCGATCTCCCGGCCTATTTCAACGATGTGGTGCTGAGCCTCCTCGAGGTGAGCGACCACATCATTCTGGTCGCCGGCCTGGACATCCCGAACATCAAGAACGTCAAGATCGGCCTGACGACGCTGAAGCAGTTGAGCGTTCCGATGGAGAAGGTCCAGCTGGTACTCAACCGAGCCGACTCCAAGGTCAAGCTCGATGTTGCCGAGGTGGAGAAGACGCTTCACATCCACGCGGTGGCCCACGTGCCGTCCGACGTCGTGGTGCCGATTTCGGTGAACAAGGGATCTCCCGTGGTCCTGTCGGCGCCACGAAGCGAGGTGGCGAAGGCCATCGAGCAATTGGCCATGCGTTTCCTCAACGGAGCCGCACAACGGCCGACCAATACACCAGGCGGTCGCCGCCTCTTCAAGCGGGGCTAACCGGGATCTCCTCGGAGACCAGGTTCCCTGACCGAGTACGGGACTGACCCAATGATCGAGCAAGTGAGAGTGGGCTGAGGACAAGATGTCGCTTTACAAGAGACTTCACGAAACGGGAGGCGGATCCGGTGGTGGGTCCGCGCCGTTGAGTCATCGGAAAGATCCCGGCCTGGACGAGCTTCGGCATCGGGTCCACTCGGCGCTCATCGAAGAGCTCGGGCCGATCCTCTACGACAAGCGTCTCGAGGAAGATGATCTGCGACGCAAGGTCCACGAGGCCCTGCACAGCGCCATCGCCCAGGAACGCACGCCGCTCTCGGCCGCCGACAAGGCGCAGCTGATCCAGGACGTTTCCGATGACATCCTCGGGTACGGACCGATCGACAAGCTGCTCCGCGACGACGACGTTTCCGAGATCATGTGCAACGGTCCGAAACAGATCTACGTGGAGCGCAGCGGCAAGCTCACCCTCGATGACGTCACCTTCGTCGACGAGATGCACCTCCGTCGCATCATCGACAAGATCGTCGCCCAGGTCGGCCGCCGTATCGACGAGTCCTCACCGCTCTGTGACGCCCGCCTCCCGGACGGTTCCCGAGTCAACGCGGTCATCTCGCCGCTGGCGGTCGGCGGACCGTTCCTCACCATTCGAAAGTTCGCCGCCGATCCGCTGCGCATCGACGACCTGATCCGCTTCGGCACGCTCAGCGTGCACGCTGCTCGGTTCCTGCAGGCCTGCATCGTCGGCAAGCTCAACGTGGTGGTCGCCGGCGGCACCGGCACCGGTAAGACCACGACCCTCAACGTGCTGTCCTCCTTCATCCCCTCCGACGAGCGCATCATCACCGTCGAGGACGCAAAGGAACTCCAGCTCGCGCAGGACCACGTTCTGTCGCTCGAGACTCGCCCACCGAACGTGGAAGGCAAGGGCGAGGTCTCCATCCGGGACCTGGTCAAGAACACGCTCCGTATGCGGCCCGACCGCATCGTGGTCGGAGAGTGCCGCTCTGGCGAGGCCTTGGACATGCTCCAGGCCATGAACACCGGACACGACGGCTCGTTGACCACACTGCATGCCAACAACCCTCGTGACACGCTGAGCCGCCTCGAGACGCTCGTGCTCATGGCGGGATACGACCTCCCGGTTCGAGCCATCCGCGAACAGATCGCCAGCGCCGTCGACATGATCGTGCAGCTCCAGCGCCTCCGAGACGGCAGCCGGCGCATCACCCACATCACCGAGGTCGCGGGTATGGAAGGTGAAGTGGTCACGCTTCAGGACGTCTTCCTGTTCGACTACAGCGCCGGTGTCGATGAGCAGGGTCGCTTCAAGGGTCAGCTCAAGCCGACCGGCGTCCGACCGAAGTTCGCTCAGAAGCTTGCCGACCACGGCATCCGGTTGGGCCCAGAAATGTTCTCGACGGGAGTCGAGTCAGCGCCATCACAGGGACGGAGACGATGACCACATATCCCCACCTTCGCAACGTCGAGTCGGGACCCAAACGATCGGCCTGGGTGCTCTTCGCCTTCCTGCTGGCTCTCGTCTCGTTCTCGTGGCTCCCGACCTCGGTCGGGGCGCAGGAACAGGACGGCCAGTCCGAGGCCCAGGGCCCGTCGGTGTTGGTCGTGCATCGGGTCGACGCCTCGGGCGAACTGGTCGAGGCCGCGGTCATGGCCGACTACTACGAACTGGGAGCCGGCGCCGTCACCCTGGTGGAAGACGACAAGACCGTCGAGCTCTCGTCGGTCCGCCGGGCCACCGAGGCCGAGCGCCCGGTCGAAGTGGTCTACGTCATCGACAGCAGCCGCCGCCTCGCCCAGGGCGATGTGTTGGCGACGATGAAAGCAAGCGTCGCAGCGGCGATCCGGAATCTTGGCGCCGGCGTGAAGGTCGGCGTCGTGGTCGCCGGCGACTCGGCCCAAGTGGCCATCGCTCCCACCTCCGATCACGAGGCGGCCGCCCTCGCGGTGGAAGGTATTGCGTTCTCCGAGACCGCGGTCATGTTCAACGCCATCGACCGGGCCGCCGCGCTGGTCAGTGACATCGACGGGCGATTCGCAACGGTCATTGCGGTGTCCGGCGGACCGGACATCGGCTCGAAGATCGGCAGCCTCGACGCAGCCCGGTCACTCGCCATCAACACCACCCAGCTGGTCGCCGTTCGGTTCGCCGGCGGTGAAGCCGGCCTCAGCGAGATCGTCACCAGCAGCGGCGGGACAACCTTCGGTGCCGGCAGCGCCGCCGAGATCGCCGGCGCCATCGACCAGGCAAGCAGCATGGCCGCCGATCGCTTGCTCATCAGCTACCCCGGTGCAACCTCGCAAAGCGTCCGCGGTGATGCCGTGCTCACCATCGGATCGGCGCAGACTGCCTATTCCTACCCCGGCGGCCTGTTGCAGGATCGTGTCGTCGGCCTCGGACCGGTCGTCGCGGCCGACCCTGGTGGCCCGGCATTCTTCCGCACCCGCCTCGGTCTGTACCTCGCCATCGCGCTCGCCTTCGTCGGTCTGAGCCTCGCCGTGTTCGCCGGAGGAACGTTGTTCCTGTCGGGCGAAACGTCGCTCGAAGGTCTGCTGGACCGCTACAGCGGCGAACAGGGGGGCAAGGAGCTCAACGACGAAGAGCAAGCGCTCGTCCAGACTGCCCTCGTCCGCCGAGCCGTGGAGTTCTCCGAGAGCTTCGCCGAGGACAAGGGGTTCCTCACCAAGATCGAGGAGATGCTGGAACGGGCGAACATGCCGCTTCGTCCTGGCGAGGCGATGTCGTTCTATGTCGCCGCCGTCTTCTTCGGCTCGGCGTTCTCGTTCATCTTCACCCGGAGCATCTTCCTCACGCTCATCCTCACGGTGCTGATCGCTGTCGGCATCATCGGCTTCGTCCGATTCAAGGCCACCCGACGGATGCGGGCCTTCGAGAAGCAGCTCCCGGACACGCTGCAGCTTCTCGCCGGCACACTCCGCGCCGGCTACTCCCTGCCCCAGGGCCTCGAGGCCGTCAGCCACGAGATCTCCGACCCCATGGGCTACGAGCTTCGGCGAGTCATGACCGAGGCCCGTCTCGGTCGCGAGATCGAGGACGCCCTCGGTGGGACCGCCGAACGGCTGTCGAGCGCCGACTTCGCCTGGGCCGTCATGGCCATCGGCATCCAGCGTGAGGTCGGCGGCAACCTGAACGAGCTGCTCATGACCGTGTCGGACACGATGATCGCCCGCGAGCGCCTCAGGGGAGAGGTCGCCGCACTCACCGCTGAAGGCAAGATGTCGGCCATGATCCTCGGCGGCTTGCCGCCCGGCCTCGGCGTGGTCATGTGGATCATGAACCCGGCCTACATCGAGATCTTGTTCCAACGAACCCTGGGACACATCTTCCTGGGACTCGGATTCGTTGCCGCCGCCGTTGGTATGGCCTGGATGAAGAAGGTGATCACGATCAATGTTTGATCTGCTAGCACAGCTCGGACCTCAGGTCCTCGTCGGCGCACTCGGACTCGGTGTCGGGTTGGCCCTGTACTTCGTCTTCGCTCAGTTCGAAGAACGGGCGACGCTTCGCTCCTCGCTACGCCAACTCGACGACTACGAAGTCGAGAACGTGCGGGACAAAGAGTTGCTCATCCCCCTCAAGGACCGCGTCCTCGGGGGGTTCAGCGAGAAGGTCGGCAAACTCGGCGGCCGGTTCAATCCGCCCGAATACATCGAGCAGATCCGCAAGCTGCACGTGCAGGCCGGCATCAATTCGCCCGACAAGGTCGAACGGTTCCTCGCAATGCGCCTCATGGGGCTGGTCTTCATCCCGGTCTGGATCCTGCTCCACCTCATCATCAATCCGCTGAACTTCAAGGGCATCTCGCTGTGGGCGATCTTGGGTCTCGGCGCGATGATCGGCGCCCTCGGGCCGATGTCCACGCTCAAGAAGAAGGTCGGCGCTCGCCAGACCGCCATCCAGCGGTCGTTGCCCGACGTCCTCGACCTCCTGGTCATCTCGGTCGAGGCCGGACTCGGGTTCGAGCAGGCGCTCGATCGAGTCATCGCCAACGTGCCCGGCGAGCTCTCCGACGAATTCGCCCGGGTTCTCGGTGAGAGCCGAGCGGGAGCTTCTCGTTCGGATGCCCTGCGCTCGATGGAAGAGCGATGCGACACCCCCGAGGTCCGCTCGTTCGTTCTCGCCATGATCCAGGCCGACACCTTCGGTGTCAGCATTGGCCGTGTGCTCCGTGCCCAGGCCGACGAGATGCGTATCCGTCGCCGCCAGCGGGCTCAGGAGAAGGCGCAGAAGGCCCCGGTGAAGATGATGATCCCCATGGTGTTCTGCATCTTCCCTGCCCTCTTCGTCGTCGTACTGGGACCGGCCATCATCAACATCACCGAAGCGTTCAAGTAACCCGGCATTCCGTTGACCGCTCAGCTCGGACAACGGCCGGCACCGGCCGTCAGCGGCTCGCCCGTGTCGCCCTCTCGTCAGGGCGTCACGCTCGGGGCCGCTGTCGGCGCGTTGCTGGCCATGGCCGGCTTCCTCATCGGCAGCCGACCCATTTCGGACAACAGCTTCTTCACCCACTTCGCCAACGGCCGACTGTTCTGGGAAGGATCGGGGATCCCCCGGGTCGACCCCTTCTCCTTCACCGCGGCCGGCGACCCCGTCACGGTCCAGAGCTGGCTGGCCAGCGTTGTCTACGCCGGCCTCAACGAGTTCGTCGGCGAGTGGTCCCTCCGGGTCTTCAACGGCTTGCTGTGCGGTCTGCTCGCCGTCGGCTTGTGGAAGCTCACCACTCCTGCCCGGCATGTCCTCCCGCGTGTCGCCCTCGTCGCGCCGGCGATCGTGCTCGGAACGTTGCTGTGGTCGCCTCGGCCATTGCTGTTCGGCCTCCTGGGCATGGTGGCAATCGTCCTCGCCATCGACAAGCGATTGCCGTTGTGGAGTCTGCTGCCCATCATGTGGGTGTGGGTCAACACCCACGGCTCCTTCCCGTTGGCCATCGTCCTGCTCGGTGCCGTGCTGTTGGGCCAGGTGCTCGACGGCAACGGGGGAGCGACGACCCGGATCCTGCACGTCGCGAGGTCCCACGAAGCCAAGGTCCTCGGCTGGACGTCCGCCGGCATCGCGCTCGGCGCCCTGAACCCACTCGGCCCCAGGCTCTTGTGGTTCCCCGTCGAGCTGTTGCGCAAGCAGGAGGCGCTGCGGAACGTCATCGAGTGGTCGGCTCCGAACTTCAAGGAACCCGCCGAGTTCGGCTTCATCGCGCTCGTCGCGGCGCTGCTCGTCGCTGCGAAGCTGGGCGCGTCCTGGCGAACGTTGGTTCCAGGATTTCTCTTCGTGGTCGCCGGACTCCTCGCCATTCGCAACGTCGGGCCGGCGGCAATCGTGCTCGTCTGGGCCGCTGCTCCCGCATTCGGTCGACAAGGTCGGCTCAGTCTCGACGGAGCGGCCACCGGGCTGCTCCCCAAGGCCCTCTTCGGGTTGAGCAGCTGTGTCGTCGTGGTTGCGGCCGCCGTCTCGATGCAACAGGGAGCGCTGGATCTTCGCACCTATCCCAAGGACGAGGTCACCTGGCTCGAGGAGCGAGGCCTGGTGGCCGATCCCGACATCCGTCTGCTGACCCGCGAGACCGATGGCAACTACCTCGAGCTTCGATTCGGAGGCGAGGCCAACGTGTTCGTGGATGATCGGTTCGACTTCTACCCCCAGTCGGTCCTCGACGATCTCGACCGACTCGTGTTCGGCGGCGACTTCGAGGAGATCGTCGACCGGAACCAGATCGACGTCGTGCTCTGGCGGAGCGACACGCTGTTCTCCGATTGGATCGAAGGCGACGACCAGTGGTTCGTCGCCCATCGCAGCTCGGCGTCCAGTGACAGTGACGGATCCGGGCACACCTGGATCGTCGCCTGCCGCGCCGGGTCCGACGTCGTGCCCGCCTGCCAGAGCTGACACCCGCGACCGCTGACCACCCGCTCGCTGACCACCAGGGGCCCGTCGGGGCTTCGATTACCGTCGGAGCGCCGGATTTGGCAGTCTGACGGGATGCCTCGTTCGTCAGCGCCCCTCGATTTCGACCTCTTCGTCTACGGGACCATCGGCCGTCGTCACGAGCTCGAGGCCGGGATGGCCGGGCTACGGAACGATCTGTATCAGCGCTTCCTCGGTGAGATGGCCGACCTGGTGACGGTCGCCGACCAAGCCGGGTACAGCGCACTGGGCCACCCCGAGCACCACCTGCAGGTCGAAGGCTTCGAGATCATCAACGACCCCGGCATCATGTCCATGTTCCTCGGCCAACACCGTGAGCGCATGACCATTCTCACCTGCGGGTACGTCTCGACCACCCACAACCCACTGCGGGTGGCCGAGAACATCGCGACGCTCGATCACATGCACCAGGGACGTTTCGCGGTCGGCCTGGTCCGCGGCTACCAAGCCCGCTGGGTCGAGAACTTCAAGGTGCGGGAAAATGTCGGACCGGTGGGCCCGTGGAACAAGGACACCGAGGAGGACGACATCAACCGCCGGTACTTCGAGGAGTACGTCGACATCGTCTACACCGCCCTCAACAACGAGACCTTCAGCTACGAAGGCGAGTTCTGGACCTTCCCCAACTTCGAACGCAACCCGCATCCCCACGACGTCTACACCAAGTACGGGGCGGGCTTCGACGCCGACATGACCGTGCACGAGACGGGCATCGCGCCACGGCCCTTCCAGACCCCACATCCCAAGATCTACTCGGGTTTCACGGGGTCGGCCCGTACTGCCGGCTTCTGGGGTCGCTATGGCGGAAAGTCCATCGTGCTGGGAGGCGGTCCCGAGCTGCTCAAGGCCATCTGGTCGTCCTACGATCGGACAGCCGAGCAGTACGGCCGAACGGTCGTCCCCGGCGAACAGGCCTGTTGGGGAGGGTTGATGATCTGCGCCGAAACCGACGAGGAGGCCATGGCGCAACTCGAGGACGTCCGGTGGTTCTTCGACACCTGGGCCCTGCCCTTCGGGCAGCCGATCGCACGACTGCTCGTCGGCAGCCCCGACACCATCACCCGTCAGATCGAGGCGGCGCTCGACATCGTGCCCATCAACGAGGTGATGATGCTCATTCCCCAGGGCATTCACGAGCCGGCGCAGCTGAACGCGAGTGTCGAACTCTTCGCCGAGCGCGTCATGCCTCGGTTCCAATAGTCGTCCGCCAACCCGACCCAACCCAACCCAACCTCGAACCACCGACCCGACGCGAGAAGGGGTGGTGACGCAGCAGCGTCACCACCCCTTCAGACGCTTCGGACGTCGCTATTGCAGTCCGGAGCCGCTTAGGTTACTGAACGGCGTCGACGTGGCTTGACCCAGCACCGTGACGGCCGAGACGCAGACGATGGCGATCAGAACGAGGAGCAGCGCGTACTCGACGAGATTCGCGCCACGTTCGGCCTCGACCTTCGACTGCACCCAAGCGGCAATGAACTGGTAGTGCATCATCAGAGATGATCCCTACTCGCTTGGAGGCGGTTGATCAGTTGCCGATGCTGGAGGAGACCGAGCTGAACTTGGTCGAGGCGTTGCGGCCGAGCAGGGTGACGGCTGCGATGCAGACGACGGCGATGAGGGCGACGAGCAGGGCGTACTCGACGAGTGAGGCGCCTCGTTCGGTCTTGGCCTGGGCCCGCATCCAAGCGGCGATGAATTCGTAGTGAAGCATGTGGATCTCTCCGGTGTTTGTTACTCGGTCCCGATGGGCTGATACTTGTTCATCGGCAGAATCGGGACATGCTTTCTGGGTAATTGGAATCAATTGCTCCAGTCGGGGTCGGTCCAAAACGCCGAATGGCGGGAGCGCTGAGCGCTCCCGCCATTTCTGCTCTTTCGAGCGTGACTTGGCCGAGGCCAGTTCGGATCAGCTGCCGATGCTGGAGGAGACCGAGCTGAACTTGGTCGAGGCGTTGCGGCCGAGCAGGGTGACGGCTGCGATGCAGACGACGGCGATGAGGGCGACGAGCAGGGCGTACTCGACGAGTGAGGCGCCTCGTTCGGTCTTGGCCTGGGCCCGCATCCAAGCGGCGATGAATTCGTAGTGAAGCATGTGGATCTCTCCGGTGGTTGTTACTCGGTCCCGTTCTCGGGCTGATACTTCTTAGATCGGGCGTTCCGAACCTCGACTGAATAGGTCCAACGTCCCAATTTCTCGGCTCAATCGAGGGTGACGATGCCCATTCGGACCGCGGCCAAGACCGCCTGCGTCCGGTCGCGGGCATCGAGCTTCTGGTAGATGGACGCCAGATGGTTCTTCACCGTCTTCTGGCTGATGTAGAGCTGCTCGGCCACCTCGGGGGTACTGCACCCGTTGGCGATGAGCTGGAGCACCTCTTCTTCTCGTTTGGTGATCACTCGATCGTGATCTCCGCCCGTGTCGCCACGGCGGACCTCGGCCAGCATCGACGCTGCCAGGCGGGGTGACAGACGCGGTTTCGCCACCGGCGACCGTTTCGATCGCCGAGGAGATCTCATCGGTCGAGCAGTCCTTGACCAGGTAGCCGTTGGCGCCCGCCCGGATGGCCTCGGCGAGGACGTCCTGGTCTGCGTGCATCGTCAACATGACAATGCGGATTTCCGGGTGGCGGGCCTTGATCTGGCGAGTGGCCTCGACGCCGTCCATTTCGGGCATCGTGACGTCCATCAGGATCACGTCCGGGCGAAGGGCGGCAGCCAACTCGACGGCTTCGGCACCGTCTCGGGCCTCACCGACCACCTGGAAGCCTCGTTCGGTCATCGATCGCCGGAGGCCTTCGCGAAGCATGCGATGGTCGTCGGCCAACATGAGCCGAATGTTCGAAGCCCCACCGACAATGGGGCGGTAGGCCGGGTTCTGTGTGGGGAAGCCTTGCGGCATCACCCCTGTGCGAGGATGCACCTTAGTGTTGTCCCTTCTCCTGGTGTGGAGGTCAACTCCAACGAGGCGCCGATGCTCGACGCCCTTTCGCGCATTCCCAGAATTCCGTAGGAATCCTGGCGTCCTGTCTTGCCGACCGCGAAGCCGCGGCCGTCGTCGATCACTTCGAGCGAGGCAAGGCCCGGCTCGCAGCGCCAACGAACGTCGATCCGGCCGGCCTCGGCATGCCGTTCGACGTTGATCAATGCCTCCTGAGCGATGCGCCACATTTCCCGTTCTTGGAGAATGGGAAGTCTGAATGTCGCTTCACAGTCGAGATCAATGGTGATCTCGCTACGTTCGGCGACACGTCTCGAGAATTCCTCGAGGGTGTCGACGAAGTCCTTTTCGCTGCCCACGTCGGTGCGCAGGTCGTAGAGCGTTTCCCTGACCTCGGTCGTCACCCCACGAAGGTCGGTTCGGAGCTGTTCGAGCTCGTCGGTGACGGGCAGGTCCTCGAGATCGTGCGCGATCACTCGGTCGATCTCGAACCCGAGGTACGCCAGCGACTGGCCGATGCGGTCATGCAGGTCTCGAGCAATACGGGTGCGTTCCTCATCGGCGCCAACCGTGCGCAAGCGAGCAAACCAGCGCGCGTTGTCGATGGCGAGGGCGACGGGTTCGACGAAGCTTTCCAGCACCTGGCGGTCTCGCTCGTCGAACCGGTCGGACTGGTTGCTCTCGATGGCGAGGAGCCCGATCAGCGCGCCGCGGGCTCGTAGTGGGGCGTAGACGCCGCACATCGAACCGATGTTGAATCCGGGTCCGTTGACCGCCAGGTCCGAGCGAAGTTCGGTCGCTTTCGAGGTGACGGCCGAACGAGCGGGTCCCGGCAACTCATCGCCGGTGATGAGCTGCCCGATCCGCATCGCCTGACGACGTGACACCACCCAACTGCCGTCGGTCTCGTCGATGATGAGGATGCAGGCGGCATCGAAGTTGATGAGCGTCCGCAGGCGAACGATGGTCGAGCTGAGAACCTCGTTCAGGTTCAACGAGGCCGGCATGGTCTGGGCGATGCGATGGAGATTGAACAGCAACGAGTTCGCGTCGGCGAGCCGGTTCATCCGATCGATGGCGATGGAGTGCTGGCGGGTTGCCTCGCCACTGATGCGGCGTGAGTATCCGGCGACGATGCCGACGAGGAGCAGGACCGTCAGCCATTGTGCTGCGGTGCTGATGGCAGCCCACGAGAAGTTGGACTCGCTGAGGTGGGGGAGCGATACCGCGACCCCCGATGCGGCCGCGATGCGGATGGCGAAGGCGAATCCGCGAGCGAAGCCGGCGAGGATGATCGCATTGACCAGGGAGAACACCAGCGGGGACGACCAGAAGCCGGTGGCGATCACGGCCAACACGTACAAGCTGATCTCGACCAGCAAGTTCACCAGGTTACGAGTGCTGCCGTCGTACACCAGTGGGCTGAGCGTCCGAATGAAGGTGTTGGCGAGGACCGCAACCATCCAGGGGACAATGGAGTAGTCCTGCTCGACGAACGCTCCGGCGCCCAGCGCAAAGCAGGCCACGGTCGACGACCATCGCACCGCCAGGATCGCGGGGTTGAACGGGGCCAACCGGTCGGTGGCACCGACCGAGACCCACGGGAGGAAGCCCTCGTGGTCCGAACCGCCGGCGTTGCGAAGCCGACTGAGCGGCGCGCCGGTGTTCTCGTTCTCGCCTGGCGGGGAGGCAGTGAGGGATGCAGCGAACGTATCGGACATCAGAACCAGTCGGTGTCGGGCGCAGCGAACGAATGGGTGGGTGGGTACACCTTTCGATCGGTTCGTTCGGCCCAGAATTGAGTCATTTGGTGCAGATCGTCCGCCGACGCATGAGGCATCCGACCTGCTGCCGCGGCTACGGTCCCGGGCCATGCGTCTCATTGCACTCACGGGCGGTATTGGCTCAGGAAAGTCTTCGGTGTCCGAACGCCTCGCCGCACGGGGTGCCGTCGTCGTCGATTCGGATCTCCTCGTACGCGAACTTCAGCAGCCGGGACGACCGGTGTTCGTGGCCATGGTCGATCGCTGGGGCGACCGCATCGTCGCCGCTGACGGAACGCTCGATCGGGCCGAGGTCGCCTCGATCGTGTTCGGCGACAAGGCCGAGTTGGCCGCAATCAACCAGATGGTCCACCCGGCCGTGAAGGTCGAGACCAAGGCGCGGGTCGAGGCGCACGCCGGGAGTGATCGGGTCGTCATTCTCGACATTCCGCTGCTGGTCGAGACCGGCAATCGACACGGGGCGACAGCGGTCATCGTGATCGACTGCCCGACCGAGGTCGCCGTGCAGCGTCTCATGACCTTCCGCGGGTTCAACCAGTCCGATGCCGAGGCGCGCATCGCCGCGCAAGCCACCCGCGAGGCCCGCCTCGCTCTGGCCGATTTCGTCATCGACAACGGCTCCGATCTGGCGGCCCTCGACGCCGAGGTCGACCGGTGCTGGGCATGGATCGAGTCGCTCGAGCCGACACCCTGGCCTCCCGCGCCCTGAGGCTGTCACTGGCCATCGGTAGGCTGCTTCAATGCCGCCGTTCAAGATGGTCACCGAATACGCGCCCGCGGGCGATCAGCCGAAGGCCATCGAACAGTTGGTGCACGGCATCGAGCAAGGGCACAAGGCGCAGACACTGCTCGGCATCACCGGCTCGGGAAAGTCGGCCACCATCGCGTGGACCATCGAGCAGGTGCAGCGGCCAACGCTGGTGCTCGCTCCCAACAAGTCCTTGGCCGCCCAGCTGGCCAACGAGTTCCGAGAGTTCTTCCCCGACAACCGGGTCGAGTACTTCGTCAGCTACTACGACTACTACCAGCCCGAGGCATACATCCCCTCCTCGGACACCTACATCGAGAAGGACTCGTCCGTCAACGACGAGATCGATCGCCTCCGACACAGCACCACGGCGTCCCTGCTCACCCGCCGGGACACCATCGTGGTCGCCTCGGTCAGCTGCATCTACGGCCTGGGTTCCCCCGACGAATACCGCAACAAGCTGCTGATCGTCCAGGCGGGCAAGGAGTACGACCAGCGGTCGATCCTCGCCGACCTGGTGCGGATGCAGTACGAACGAAACGACATGAACCTCGTTCGGGGCAAGTTCCGGGTGCGGGGCGACACCATCGAAGTGCATCCGGCCTACGAAGAGTTCATCGTCCGGATCGAGCTGTTCGGCGACGAAGTCGAATCCATCACCACCGTCGATCCCCTCACCGGCGAACGCCTGGCCGATCTGGCCGAGGTGGTCGTGTTCCCGAATACGCACTACACCACCTCCGACGAGCTCATGCAGCGAGCCATCGGCTCCATCGAGTCCGAGCTCCAAGAGCGGCTGGCCGAGTTCGAGGGTCAGAACAAGTTGCTCGAGGCGCAGCGGCTCCGGATGCGCACCCAGTACGACCTCGAGATGATGGCCGAGATGGGCTTCTGCAACGGCATCGAGAACTACAGCCGTCACCTCGATGGTCGGGTGGCCGGCCAGCCGCCGTTCACGTTGCTCGACTTCTTCCCCGACGACTACCTGACGGTCATCGACGAGAGCCACGTGGCCATTCCCCAGCTCCACGGCCAGTACGCGGGAGACCGCAGCCGCAAGGAGACGCTGGTCGATCACGGGTTCCGGCTTCCCTCAGCGGTCGACAACCGCCCCCTGCGGTTCGAGGAGTGGCTCGAGCGAACCGGTCAGGTGGTCTTTCTCTCGGCCACCCCCAGTCCGTACGAGATCTCCCATTCCGCCCAGATCGTCGAACAGATCGTCCGGCCCACCGGCCTCATCGATCCCGAGGTCATCATCAAGCCCACCAAGGGCCAGATCGATGACCTCCTGGAAGAGATCACCAAGGTCGTCGCCAACGACGGCCGAGTGCTCGTCACCACGCTCACCAAGAAGATGGCCGAGGACCTCACCGACTACCTGCTCGAGCAGGGGGTTCGGGTGCGTTACCTCCATTCCGAGATCGACACCATCCAACGCATCCAGACGTTGCGCGGCTTGCGGCTGGGTGAGTTCGACGTGCTGGTCGGCATCAACCTGTTGCGCGAGGGTCTCGACCTTCCCGAGGTGCAGTTGGTCACCATCCTCGACGCCGACAAGGAAGGCTTCCTCCGCTCCGAGACGTCGCTCATCCAGACCATCGGACGAGCCGCCCGAAACGTCGAAGGGAGGGTGATCATGTACGCCGACCAGATCACCGACTCGATGCAGCGGGCCATTTCGGAGACGAATCGTCGGCGTGGTCTCCAGGTGGCCTACAACCTCGAGCGTGGCATCAACCCGCAGACCATCCGCAAGGCGGTCACCGACATCTTGGCCATGATCCGTCCCAGCGAAACCGCTCCCACACCGAACAAGGCGGGCGACAAGCGCCGTCGGCGGCCCGAGGAGCAAGCCAGGATCAAAGAACTCAGCGCACTTCCTCAGGACGATCTCAATCGACTCATCCTCACCCTCGAAGAAGAGATGCACGAGGCGTCGGCCGATCTTCGCTTCGAGTACGCCGCTCGCCTCCGGGACGAGATCCGTGATCTACGGCGAGAATTGCGGGAGATGGTCTGAGGCTGCTCCACGAGTCGCTGCCTGATGGGGCCGAGGTCCTTGATTGACCGACGGCGCGGCCGATGGATCGCTCGTGAAAGAGACGTGGCAACGCTGGCCGGTGCTTGCCTTGTCGTTGCTGTTGATGTATGCCGCGGCAGGTCTCTTCGTCCGGCCTGGCGGCTACCTCAGCACCGACACCGGTGGGAAGACAGCGAGTGTGGCGGCGATGGCGGCTGCGGACAGCTGGAACCCAGACATCGGGTACTGGTTCGCCGACCAGGACCCGCAAGGTCGCTTCCATCCCTTCGCCAACACGCTCGAGACCGCTGACGGCCAGTGGCTCAACACCACGAGCCTGACCATGGTGCTGGCCGCTCGGCCCGTGTGGGCCGCGGGGGAGCGGCTGGGTCTTGGCGGCGAACGGGCGGTGTTGTTGTTTCCGTTCGTCGGAGCCATTGGCGCTGCCTTGGCAGCAGGCGCGCTCGAACGACGCATTCGGGCCTTGGCCGGTTTCGCCGACTTCGGCACCGGCTTCCGATCGGTCGTGGTCGTCGGCGTGGCAACACCCGTTGCGGTCTACGCCCTCGACTTCTGGGAACACTCGTTGGGTTTGGCCGGCGTGTTGGCTGGGTGGGTGCTGACGCTCGAAGCCATCGGGCCCCTCAGTTCCCGCACTGGCGGCGGGCCCTGGCGCGCCACCAGCGGCCGGCAGCAAGCACTGGCCGCATTCGGCGCCGGATTGGCCTTCGGCTTCGCCGGCACCATGCGCCAAGAGGCGCTGGTCTACGGTCTTGTCGCCGGCATCGTGCTCGGCGCAACCCTGGTCCGTCGCCGGTCGATGACGGCTGGGGTACTCCGGGGGCTGGCCATGTTGGTCGGCTTCGCAACGATGATGGGTGCGAACTCGGCGCTCGAGATCGCGGTGACCGGCGGTTCGCTTCGAGGTGCCCGAGCGGTGGGGACCGCGAGCGGGGCCGGTGCAGGAGCCGTCGAACGGCTCCATGTCGGCTTGATCACCTTGGTCTTTCCGTTCAACGACGAGCACCCGTTGTCCTATGTGTTGGGCTTGGGGCTGCTGGCTGCGTTGCTGTGGTGGTCTGCGACCCGCCTGTCGGGCAGCGCCAACACCCTGCCGACGTCGGTCCTTCGAGCGGCGGCTCTGTGCGTCGGCGTTGTCTGGCTACTGTTCGGGCTGCGGTTCGTGCCCGGCCTTGTTCCGACGACACCTTTGGCGGTCGTCGGAGCGGTCGCACTCGTCCGACACCGACAGGTGCTCATCGGGACACTTGCGTTGGCGCCCGTGCCCTTGGTGCTCGCGGTGCAGTTCACCGAAGGCGCCTACGCCCAGTGGGGCGGGCGCTACCTGCTGGCCTCGGGCGCCCTGCTGGTCGTGACTGCGGTGGCCCTCGTGTCCGACGCGCACCGTCAGGTCGTCTCGGCCATCGCCGTCGCCGGACTTCTGGCCACGATCTACGGCGTTGCCTGGAGGGTGCATCGCTCGGACCTGGTGATGAACGACTGGGACACCCTGGTCCAGGCCTCGGCAGAGGAGACGGTCGTGGTCTTCCTCGACGGGCACCACGCCCGTGAGGCCGGGCCCCTCGCGCTCGATCGCCGTTGGCTGTCGGCGCCGGACGTCGAGGCGCTCCCCGAACTGGTCGTCGCGCTCGCGGCGGCCGGCGAAACAAGCTTCCTGCTGGTGTCTCCCGATGCCTTCGGGTTCGATCCGGACGCGCCCGCCCCCGAATGGGCGGATCAGTTCCGCGCCACCGAGGTTCGTGGCGACCTCGAGCTCTTCGACAGCCGGCTCATTCTCTTCGAACGAACACACGTTCTAGGGGGGTGACGCCGGTAGGCTCCCCGGCGTGAGCAACAAGATCGTCATTCGAGGGGCGCGGCGAACACAATCTTGCCAACGTCGACCTGGAGCTTCCCCGCGACAAGCTCATCGTGTTCACGGGACTGTCGGGCTCGGGGAAGTCGTCGCTGGCGTTCGACACCATCTACGCCGAAGGGCAGCGGCGCTACGTCGAGTCGCTCTCGGCTTACGCCCGCCAGTTCCTGGGTCAGATGGACAAGCCAGACGTCGACTTCATCGAGGGCCTGTCGCCTGCCATCTCGATCGACCAGAAGTCGGCCAGCCGCAACCCTCGATCAACGGTGGGCACCGTCACCGAGGTGTACGACTATCTCCGGCTCCTTTTTGCCCGTGTCGGCGTCCCCCACGACCCCGAGACGGGCGAGCGGCTGGTACGCCAGACACCCCAACAGATCGTCGATCAGGTTCTGCGCCTCCCCGACGGCACGAGATTCCAGGTCCTCGCCCCCGTGGTCCGCGGCCGCAAGGGCACCTACGAGACCCTGCTCGGAGACCTCGCCACCCAGGGATTCGTCCGAGCCATCGTCGACGGCGAACTCATCGAACTCGGTGGCGAGCTGCCCACACTCGAACGCTACGAGATCCACGACATCAAAGTGGTGGTCGATCGCCTGGTTCGGCGTGACGGCATCGAGCGTCGGCTCACCGACTCGATGGAGACGGCGCTGAAGCTGGCCGAGGGCGTGGCCGAGATCGAGATCGTCCCGGCTGCCGGGGGCGACGTCGAAGCGCAGACGCTCATCTTCAGTCAGCATCTCGCTCGCCCGAGCGACGGCAAGAGCTTCGAGGAGCTCGCTCCCCGCAACTTCTCGTTCAACTCCCCGTATGGCGCCTGCAACGCGTGCGATGGGCTTGGTACCACCTACGAGGTCGATCCCGAACTGGTGGTCCCGAACGGCGAACTCTCGATCGCCGACGGTGCCATCCACCCCTGGTCGGGCACGAAGAGCCGCTACTTCGGGCGGTTGGTCGAAGCGGTGTGTGCCGAGCACGGCATCGCCGTCGACCAGCCCTGGGGTTCGCTCGATCCCAAAGCCAGGAAACTCCTGCTCAATGGTCGAGACGGCCTTCGGGTGTTGGTGCACTACCAAAATCGTTATGGGCGCCAGCGAACGTACAACGCCAACTTCGAGGGCATCATGCCCTACCTCCGGCGCCGCCACTCCGAAGCCGAGTCCGACAGCCAGCGGGAACAGATCGAGGGGTACATGCGAGAGGTCGCCTGCCCGACCTGTGAGGGCTCGCGCCTCAACCCACTGTCGCTGGCCTGCCTCGTCGACAATCACTCCATCGCCGAGCTCTGCTCCATGTCCATCGGCGAAGTCGCGAAGGTCCTCGACAGCCTCGACCTGTCCGAGCGAGACCTGCTCATTGCCGAACGAGTGGTGAAGGAGATCAATGCCCGCCTGGGCTTCCTGCTCGACGTCGGCCTCGACTACCTGAGCCTCGGCCGTTCCGCCGCCACACTCTCCGGGGGTGAGGCCCAACGCATTCGGCTGGCCAGCCAGATCGGTTCCGGCCTGGTCGGTGTGCTGTATGTCCTCGACGAGCCGTCCATCGGCCTGCACCAGCGGGACAACGCGAAACTCATCGAGACCCTCAAGCGTCTCCGGGACATCGGCAACACCGTCGTCGTCGTCGAACACGACGAGGACACCATCGAGACGGCCGACTACGTCGTGGACATCGGGCCGGGGGCCGGCGAGCATGGCGGACACGTGGTGTACGCGGGGAATGTGGCCGGCCTGAAGAAGCGGCGCGCCTCGATCACCGGCGCGTACCTCAGCGGCCGCCGCAAGATTCCGCTGCCGGCCCGTCGCCGCGCTCCGTCGCTCGAGCGGCTGATCGTCCGGGGCGCCAGGGAACACAACCTCAAGAACATCGACGTCGAGATTCCGCTCGGGCTCTTCGTTGCCGTCACCGGGGTATCCGGTTCGGGCAAGTCCACGCTCATCAACGAGATCGTCCTCAAGTCGCTCAATCAGAAGATCTACCGTTCCAAACTGCCGCCCGGGTTGCACACCGGCATCGACGGACTGGCCTACCTCGACAAGGTCATCGACATCGACCAGTCACCCATCGGCCGGACGCCGCGGTCCAACCCGGCGACCTACACCGGCGTCTTCGACCACGTTCGCAAACTGTTCGCACAGACCAACGAGTCGAAGGTGCGGGGGTACCAGCAGGGACGGTTCTCGTTCAACGTGTCGGGAGGACGCTGCGAGGCGTGCGCCGGCGACGGCACCATCAAGATCGAGATGCACTTCCTGCCCGACGTCTATGTCCCGTGCGAGATCTGCAAGGGCGCTCGATACAACCGCGACACCCTCGAGATCCAGTTCAAAGGCAAGACCATCGCCGAGGTTCTCGATCTCCCCATCGAGGAAGGGCTCGAGTTCTTCGCCAACCAGCCGCCGATCGCCCGGCACCTGCAGACCCTTGTCGACGTGGGGCTCGGATACGTTCGGCTCGGCCAGCCGGCGCCGACGCTGTCGGGTGGCGAAGCCCAACGGGTGAAGCTGGCGTCCGAGCTGGCCAAGCGGTCGACCGGGCACACCATCTACCTGCTCGACGAGCCCACCACCGGACTGCATTTCGAGGACATTCGACGTCTGCTCACGGTCCTGACCCGCCTCGTCGACCAGGGCAACACGGTGCTGGTCATCGAGCACAACCTCGACGTCATCAAGACTGCTGACTGGGTCATCGATCTCGGGCCCGAGGGGGGAAACGGGGGCGGCGGCATCGTCGCCGTCGGGACGCCCGAAGAGGTGGCCGAGGTACCCGGCAGTCACACCGGCCGATTCCTCAAGCCGTTGCTCGCCCGATCGGGCTGATGCCCTGCTCGGCCCGTTGCCGCTCAGCCGCCGGGCGGCGCTGGGATGGCGGTGGTGGATGTCGCCGGGTCGACGGCGCACGGTGTCGGTGTCCACGATCGGTCCACGAGCATTCTGCCGACCGCTGATCGAAGGATGTCTGCGGTGACGATGCTGGTCGCCTCGGACGGCTTGACCATGCCCACCAGGTTGCCGTCGCTGATGACGAGCGCGCCATCGATCAGCGTTCCATCCGAAAGTTTGACGTTGCTGAAGACGCCGTCGCGGTTGCGAACGATGGTGCCGGTTCGGGCGGGGCCGGCAGTCCAGCTGCCGGCCTGGAGGGTGATGAGCGTCAACTCGCTGTCCTTGGCGAGGTTGTTGGCCGAGCCCCACACGAGCGGATCGGCAGCCAGCGGCGACGGCAGCTGGATCAGCGCCATCCGCTCGTTCAACCCCCATCCGGCCACGGTGCCGATCACGTCGCCGGCCGAGGTCGAAACCATGACCTGAGCCGATTCGGGGTTCACGGGCAGGGGCACGATGATCGTGTCCGATTGGGTCACCATCGCCCCGCCGTACACCGTGGGTACGCCGTTGCATCCGGTGAACGTCACCTGGACCAGACCAGGACTGAGCAGCCTCACCACCGAGTCGGGATCTTCGACATAGGCCAGTTCGTTCTCGGCGTTTTGACCGACCGCGGCCGAGGCGGTGAGGGCGTTGTTTCCGGTTTCGGTGAAGAGCATTGCGGCCGTGCTGCCGACGAACATGAGCAGGGCCAGAACGGCCGACCCGATGGTGACCAGGCGATGGTTCTCGTGGGGCCCGACCGAGATGTCGGCGTCCACCCGATTCGAGATTGCCGAAACGGCGCGGGTGGGCAACTCCTCGATCGGGTTGCTCATCGTGCTCTCGGGAACCGGAGAGTAGCTGTCGGACTCTGTCCGGGGTCGGGCGCCGTCGTGGCCGGTTCGGCGCGGGTGCATTGCGTCGTGACTGGTCTCGTCCCACCCGGCTTCCTGCCATTCGAGGCTGGGCCCGTCGTTCGGCATGTCTGGTTCTCGGTTGGCGAGGCCGGTCTCCTCGGCCAGAGATTGCCAGGGCGCGCCGAGGTGCTCAGGAGCGTCCGGGGTCGATGGCGCTTGCGGTGGTTGTGGCCGGGTCGGCTGGTGGGCCAGCGCGACCCGCTGCTCGGGGGTGAGGGTGAAGGGGTCCTGCGTTTCGAGTTCGCGGCTCGACAACCCGGGCCCGGACTCGGGTTGGGCGATCTGCCAGCTCGACGGATCGAAGGCCACCTCCGGTGCCGGGTCGGACGGCCGCTCGTCGAGGAGGTCGCTGAGAAACGTGTCGGCATCGATGGTCGCCGGCCGCGATGACTCGTGCGATCGCCACGACGCTGCGCTCCTCGGATCGCCAGGCGCGAGCAGGCCGACCGGCGTTCCGCATACCTGGCACACATGAGCGGTGCGTGGCAGGACGCTTTGGCAGCGTTGGCAGGTTTCCATGGACGAGTACCCCGGGTGATGGTTCGGGAACGGCGAGTGCTGGGTATCCATCGGCCGCAATCGGCCCGACTTGATGCCCCTCGTCCTGCCCGGACCGTGTGGGTCCCTACACTTACGGCAATGAAGCGTCCCCCCGCCGGCTCGATTCCCGACGCGCCCGGCTCCTACCAGTTCAAGGACGCTGCCGGCCGGGTCATCTACGTCGGCAAGGCCAAGTCGCTTCGGTCTCGGTTGTCCAACTACTTCCAGAACCCCATCAACCTGCATCCCCGAACCGCCCAGATGGTCGCGACGGCCGAAACGGTCGAGTGGATGCAGGTCCGCAACGACGTCGAAGCGTTGATGCTCGAGTTCAACCTCATCAAGGAGCATCGTCCCCGGTTCAACGTCCGCCTGGTCGACGACAAGAGCTACCCGTTCCTGGCGCTGACGGTCTCCGACGAATGGCCACGCGCACGGGTCATGCGGGGAGCAAAACGCAAGGACACCAAGTACTTCGGACCGTATGCCCACGCCTACGCCATCCGCGAGACCCTCGATCAGTTGCTTCGGACCTTCCCCATTCGCACCTGCACCGACGTGAAGCTGGGCCGCCACCAGAAGCTGGGTAAGCCCTGCCTGCTGTTCCACATCGAGAAGTGCTCGGGACCGTGTGTCGGTGAGGTGACGCCGACCGAGTATCAGAAGATGGTCGACGACCTCACCCAGTTCCTCGAAGGCGACACCGAGCCCGTGATCGAGCGGCTCGAACTCGAGATGCGCGCCGCCGCAACCGACCTGGAGTTCGAGCGGGCTGCCCGCCTGCGCGACCGGGTGGCCACGGTCCGCAAAGCAGTCGAACGACAACAGATGGTGGCCGAACGGAGCGAAGACCTCGATGTCGTCGGCATCGCCCAGGACGACCTCGAGGCGTTGGTCTTCGTGTTCTTCGTCCGCAAGGGTCGGGTTGTCGGTCGCCAGAGCTTCGTGCTCGACAAGGTCGAGCGCCTGGATGACGACGAACTGATCGACAAGGTCCTCGAGGGCCTGTACGACGAAGATCCGATCCAGGGCATGCCGAAGGCGGTGCTGGTGCCGCACGAGTGCACCGACGCCACCCTCTACCAGGATTGGCTCAGCCTGCTCCGCGGGAGCAACGTCGAGATCCGAGTTCCCCAGCGCGGCGAAAACGCGAGCTGCTGGCAACGGTCACGCAGAACGCAGAGGAGGAGTTCACCCGGCACCGGCTGCGTCGCGCCAGCGACCACAACGCCCGGGCCAAGGCGCTCAACGAACTCCAGGAATGGCTGAGTCTGCCCGAGGCGCCGCTACGCATCGAGTGCTTCGACATGAGTCACCTGCAAGGGACCGATTACGTCGGCTCGATGGTGGTCGTCGAAGACGGGGTGGCCGCCCGGCGGGAGTATCGGCGCTTCAAGATCAAGACCGTCGATCAGAACGATGACTTCGCAGCGATGGGGGAGGTGCTCACCCGTCGGTTGCAGAGCTACGTGGTCGACAAGGCGAAGCCGATCGCCGAGCGAGGCAAGTTCCAGTACCCGCCGCAGCTGTTGGTGGTCGACGGCGGAAAGGGCCAGCTGAGCGTGGCGGTTCGGGTCCTCGACGAACTTGGTCTGACCGATGAGATCCCGGTCTGTTCCCTGGCCAAACAGTTCGAGGAGGTCTACCTCCCGCATCGCAGCGAACCCATACGCATCCCACGGCAGTCCGAAGCGCTGTACCTCCTGCAACGGATCCGAGACGAGAGCCACCGGTTCGCCATCAGCTATCACCGTCAGCTGCGGGACAAGCGGATGACCAAGTCGGTGCTCGACGACATCCCAGGGCTGGGCCCGACCCGAAAGAAGCGGTTGGTCAGTGAGCTCGGCGGCGTCAAGAACGTCCGCAAAGCCAGCATGGAACGTCTCAAAGCTCTGCCCTGGTTGCCCGATGCTGTCGCCGAGGCCGTGTTCGCCAAGACGCACGGCTATTGAGCCCCGACCTCCCTCCCGATTTGACAGCCCCATTGCGAAAGATGCCCGTGACCGAACAAGGCGAGTTGGATCCGATCGACGAGGACGGGGCCGAATGGTCGAATCCTGCGCTGTCCGAATGGTGGCAGCGCGAGTTCACCAACGGGGTCGACCCGGAATACACCGAACAGATCCTGCCGCTGATTCTCGATGAGCTCCGCGGCTTCGACGTGGTCCTCGACGTCGGGACAGGTGAAGGTCAAGTGGCTCGGGCGCTGACCGAGGCGGGGGCACGAGTGATCGGCATCGATCCGTTCCCCGCGCAGACCGACGAAGCCGAGCGCAGAGGCGGGGGGCCCAGGTACGCATTGGCCGAGGCCGCAGCCATCCCGTTGGCCGACAGCTCCGTCGATGCCGTCGTTGCCTGCCTGGTCTTCGAGCACATCGACGATGTCGACGAGGCCATCGCCGAAGTCTCGAGGGTCCTGCGTCCCGGCGGCCGCTTCGTGTTCCTGCTGAACCATCCGCTGCTTCAGACGCCGGGCAGCGGATGGATCGACGACCAGATCCTCGACCCACCGGAGCAGTACTGGCGGATCGGTCCGTACCTGATCGAACAGGCCACCGTCGAGCAGGTTCAGCGCGACGTCTGGGTTCGGTTCGTGCATCGACCGCTGTCGCGCTACCTCAACACGCTTGTGGCGAACGGATTGACGTTGGCCCACATGTACGAGCCGGCGCCTCCCCCTGGGTTCCTGGCCCAGGCACCGGATTTCGTCGACGCGGCCACGGTGCCACGATTGTTGGCGCTGCGGCTTCAGAAGACCGGCAGGATCGTATGAGAGAATGGTCGACATGAAACAGCTGTTGGTGATCACGGGACTTTCCGGCGCGGGTCGGTCGACCTCGGCCGGGGTGCTGGACGACCTCGGTTGGTTCGTGATCGACAATCTGCCGGCGGCGCTCGTGCCCAAAGTGCTCGAGCTGGCGTCGTCGGGGTCGGGCCGGTACGACCGCGTCGCCTTGGCCATGGCCGGGTACGACAAGGAGATGGAAGACCAGATCCACGGTCTGCGAGCCTCCATCGGCAGCGTCCGCATCATCTACCTCAACGCCTCGGTCGACGTGATCGTCCGCCGCTACGAGAGCACCAAACGACGCCACCCGTTGTCCGAGGGAAGTCTGGTCGACGCCATCACCCGGGAGATGGAGATGTTGGCCCCGGTCAAGGCGGCAGCCGACCTCGTCATCGACACGAGCGACATGAACCCCCATCAGCTTCGCGACCGACTCACCAGCGAGTTCGGATCCGAAGACCAGGCGTCGGGCATGCGCATCACCGTGTCGTCGTTCGGGTTCAAACACGGAGTGCCGCTCGACGTGGACACCATCATCGACTGCCGGTTCCTGCCCAATCCGTACTGGGTCGAAGGGTTACGTGAACAGTCGGGCCTTGACGACGAGGTCCGGGCCTACATCCTGGAACGAGAGCAGACGGACCGGTTCCTCGACCGACTCATGGGTCTGCTCGACGAATTGGTTCCGGCCCACGCCGAGGAGGGCCGTTCGTACCTGAACATTGCGTTCGGTTGCACCGGCGGCCGCCATCGTTCCGTGGTGATTGCCGAAACCGTCGGCGATTTGCTCAAACGGCGAGGCTGGACGCCGAGAGTCAATCATCGAGACATCAACCGCTGATCACATGAACGGACCTCTTGTAGTGGCACTCGGTGGAGGCCATGGCCTCGCGGCGTCTCTTCGGGCTGCCCGCTTCTATGCCGGGGAGATCGTCGGCATCGTGTCGGTCGCAGACGATGGCGGCTCCAGTGGTCGGCTTCGACGCGAGCTCGGCGTCCCCGCTCCCGGTGACCTTCGACGTTGCTTGTCGGCGCTCGCCGGCGACAACTCGCTCTTGGCTCGATCACTCGAGCACCGATTCGATCGGGGCTCCCTCGAGGGCCACCCCATCGGGAACCTGCTCATCGCCGGCCTGACGAGCGCGTGTGGTGATTTCGAGACCGCGGTCCGAGAAGTGGCCCGGCTGGTGGGGGCCGAGGGCGAGATCTACCCCGCGACCCGTGAGCCGGTGACCCTGTTGGCCGATTCGGACCAGGGCAAATTGTGCGGGCAGGTGTCCATCGAGCGCGGCTCCAACATTCGCAACGTCCGGTTCGACCCCGCGAACCCCACCTCACCCGAGGCCGCGGTCCAGTCCATTCTCGACGCCAATCAGGTCATCATCGGGCCCGGTTCGCTCTACACCTCGGTACTGGCCGCGGCGGTGGTTCCCGCGATCCGGGTAGCGCTCCTGCACACCCGCGCCCAGCGAGTGTTCGTCGCCAACGTCGCCAACGACCGGGGACAGGCCATGGGCTTCGACCTCCCCGAGCACATCGAGACGCTTCGTCAGCATGGCATCGTCATGGACGCGGTCGTGGCGGCACCGGGCACGTTCCGGGTGGACGAGGTCGACGCCAGGGTCGTCGTCGCCGACGTCGCTGACGTCGACAACTATCAACATGATCCCAAGAAGCTCGGAGAGATCCTTGAGGCTCTGCTGAGCCACTAGGGTTGAGCCGCAATCACGCCCGCACCCCCTCCCGTTTCAAGCCAGTTCTACCCCCTGTACATCCGAGAGGGCTGTACATCCGAGAAAGGCAATGCCCCACATGACCATCCGAGTCGGTATCAATGGTTTCGGTCGTATCGGACGGAACTTCTTCCGTGCCGCCAAGCAGACGGGAGCCGACATCGACTTCGTCGCGGTCAACGACCTCGGCTCGCTGCAGACCATGGCCCATTTGCTCAAGTACGACTCGGTGCTCGGCCGCCTTCCCAATGACATCAAGGCCGTCGATGGCGGCATCTCGGTCGATGGAGACCTGCTGAAAGTCCTGGCCGAACGGAACCCGAAGGATCTCCCCTGGGGCGATCTCGGTGTCGACGTCGTGATCGAATCGACCGGCATCTTCACCAGCCGTGACACGGCCGCCGCCCACCTCGAAGGTGGCGCTCCGTTCGTCGTCGTGTCGGCGCCGTGTACTGCGGCCGACAACACCTTCGTGGTCGGCGTCAACGAGGACACCTTCGATCCGGCGAAGGACAAGGTCGTCTCCAACGCGTCCTGCACCACCAACTGCTTCGTCCCCATGGTGAAGGTCCTCGACGATGCGTTCGGCGTCAAGCAGGGCCTCATGACCACCATCCACGCCTACACCGGCGACCAACAGCTGGTCGATGGCCCGCACTCCGATCTCCGCCGGGCCCGTGGCGCTGCCATCAACATCGTCCCCACCTCCACCGGAGCAGCCCGGGCGACCGGCCTGGTACTCCAGGCCATGCAGGGCAAGCTCGACGGCACCTCGTTGCGGGTCCCGATCCCCACCGGTTCGATCACCGACTTCACGGCCGTCGTCAACGGCGAGCCCACGGTCGACGAAGTCAACGCCGCGTTCGCCGCGGCCGCTTCGTCCGGCCGTCTTGCCGGAGTGCTCGAGTACACCGAGGAGCCCATCGTCAGCTCGGACATCGTCACCTCGCCTGCGTCCTGCACGCTCGATGCCGGGATGACCATGACCCAGGGAAGCCTGGTCAAGATCTTCGGCTGGTACGACAACGAGTGGGGCTACTCGAACCGTCTGGTCGAGATGGCGCTCATCGTCGGCGCCGCCAACAAGGGCTGAGGCGGACCGTACCGGTGGCAGTTTTCGGCGTCCCCGAACTGGAAGACCTCGGGGATCTACAAGGTAAGTCGGTGCTGGTGCGGGTGGACTTCAACGTCCCCATCCGCAACGGCGAGATCACCGACGATCTCCGCATCAAGTCCGCGCTCCCGACCCTGCAGTGGTTGCAGGAACAGGGGGCGTCGGTCACCGCCTGTTCGCATCTCGGCCGGCCCAAGGGCAAGGTCGACCCCGAGTTCTCGATGGAGCCGGTACGAGCCCATCTGGCCAAGGTTGCTCCTGGGGTCACGTTGCTCGAGAACCTTCGGTACAACCCGGGTGAGGAAGGCAACGATCCGGCGTTCGTCGCCGAGCTCGTCGCCGGATACGACGCCTACGTCAACGATGCGTTCGGTGCGTCACACCGGGCCCACGCGTCCATTGTCGGCCCGCCGCAGACGTTGCCATCGGCCGCCGGGCGCCTCATGGCCCGAGAAGTCGAGGTGCTCCTGGGCGTCCGCAACCAGCCCCGGCGGCCCTTCGTCGCGGTCATGGGCGGGGCCAAGGTGTCCGACAAGCTCGGGGTCATCGAGGCCCTGCTGAAGATCGTCGACAGCATCATCGTCGGTGGGGGCATGGCCTTCACGTTCCTCAAGGCCCAAGGCCATCAGATCGGCGACTCGCTTCTCGAAGAAGACATGGTCGAGACCTGCGCCCGTCTGCTGGCGTCGGGCGCCACCATCCATCTGCCCGAAGACGTCACCGCACTGCACGGCGGCAAGTTGTTCGACCCCGCAGCCGGGGGAGAGGTGCGCCAGGCGGGCGTGAACCTGCCTGCCGGTTGGATGGGTGTCGACATCGGCCCCGGAACAGCTGCGGTGTTCACCGAGATCATCCACGAAGCGGGCACCGTGCTGTGGAACGGCCCGATGGGCGTCTTCGAGGATCCTCGCTTCGAAGCAGGCACTCGTGCGATCGCGGTGGCTATTTCCGAGACCAAGGCATTCACCGTGGTCGGCGGCGGTGACTCGGCCGCAGCGGCCAAGCAGTTCGGGATCGACCGAGACGTCGATCACGTGTCCACCGGTGGTGGGGCGTCACTCGAACTGATCGAGCAAGGAGACCTGCCGGGCCTCGAGGCCCTGCGGGGTGCACCCAATGCCCCTTCACCTGATGCCCCTTCACCTGATGCCCCAATGGGGGCGTGAAAGAGATGAGCATGCGTAAACCGCTGATCAGCGGTAACTGGAAAATGAACCTGAACCACTTCGAAGCATTGAAGCTGGTCCAGGAGCTCAGTTATCAGGTGTCGCGCGACGACGTCGACGTGGTCGACATCTCCCTGCACCCGCCGTTCACCGACATTCGAACCGTGCAGACCGTCATCGAGTCGGATCGCCTGCCCTTCTCGTTGGGTGCCCAGCACTGCTACTACGAAGAGTCCGGCGCCTTCACGGGCGAGGTGTCGCCGGCAATGCTCGCCAAGCTCAACGTGGCCTACGTGATCGTTGGGCACTCCGAGCGGCGGGAAGTCTTCGGCGAGACCGACGAGATGGTGAACCTGAAGGTGAAGGCGGTGCTTGCCAACGGAATGACCCCCATTCTCTGCTGCGGTGAGACGCTCGACGAGCGCGAAGCGGGCCAGGCCGAAGCCAAGGTTGCAGGGCAGATCATCGCCGGGCTGGCCGGGGTCAGCTCCGAACAGGTCGGCGGCATGGTCATCGCCTATGAGCCCATCTGGGCGATCGGCACGGGCAAGACCGCGTCAGCCGAGGACGCGCAGACCATGTGCGCCCACGTTCGGGCCACGGTGTCCGAGGCTTGCGGTGAGGCCGCAGCCGACGACGTCCGCATCCAGTACGGAGGTTCGGTGAAGCCGTCGAACGCAGCCGAACTCATGTCCCAACCCGATATCGATGGTGCGCTGGTTGGCGGCGCCTGCCTCGAAGCCGAGTCGTTCGGTCGCATCATCCAGTATCGGTTGGCCGAGTAGCCGAGGTGCCCGGTTGGACGGTTCGCGGCCTGCCGATCGGCGGCCGCCTGCTGGCGGCGCTCTGCTCCGTCGGTCTGGTGGCCGCGGCCTGCACTCCAGGAGGCGACGACACCTCGGACGGCTCGGCGGGCGGTCAGACGACGACTTCGACCGTTGTTGGTGGCGCCGACTCCAGCGGCGTGCCGTCGACCCTGCCCGTTCGCGGCTTCGAGGACGTGGGCCCGAACACCTTGGTGTGGGTGCACGATGTCGAACCGACGAGCCTGCATTACGACGACCCCGCCGACCGGCTGGCGGTCACGTCGTGGATACGCCGGTCGTTGCTCGAAGGTCTCTACGGGGTGAGCGGCGCCACCGAGTACTACCCCGAGCTCCTGGCCGAGGAAGGGTCCGTGGTCGCCAATCCGGACGGCTCGGTCGTCATCACCCTCATGCTTCGTAGCGGCCTGCAGTGGTCGAACGGCGACCCGTTGACCGCCCAGCGACGTCGAGTACACGTGGAACATCTGGAAGGAAGGCTGCGCGCTCGATCCCGACGGATCGATCGCCGACGGCTCGGGATGTGTCTACACCGCCAGCAGCCGGACCGGGCTCGATCTCATCACCGGCCTCACGGTCGTCTCCGACACCGAGTTCACCATTTCCATGTCCCGCTTCTACGCCGGTTGGCGGGGCCTCTTCGACGAGGTGTACCACCCGTCGTTCGGTGTGGACGCGGCGGCTGTGAACGCGGCTCTGGCCGAGTGGCGTACGGCAGATGGTCAGCCGTTGGTTTCGGCCGGGCCCATGCTGTTCAGCGAATGGGAGCGGGGCTTCCACCTGGCGCTGGTCCGTAACGACAACTACCACGGCTCGGCCAGTCCTGACGCCAGGAACCGTGGTGTCGCAGCGGTCGACGGTGTGTTCATCCGGTTCCTACCCACGATCGACGAGGCCATCCAGGCGATCGAGGGGGGCCAAGCTCAGGTGATCATGGCGCAGCCCCAGCGGGTGTTGGGGGAGCGGCTGGCGGGACGAACCGACTTCACGGTTGCGTCGGCCGCGGGGCCGGTCTACGAGCACTGGGGCTTCAACCTGCTGAACGCTCACTTGGGTGATCCTGCCGTGCGTGAAGCCATCGCCTACGCGGTCGACAAGGCAGCGCTGGTCAACGAGTTGTACGAGCCGCTGTTCGGGGCGGTGCTGCCCGAGACCGGGTTGGGCAACACCTACTGGATGACGAACCAGCGGGCCTACGAGGACCATCAGCTGTTGTACGCCGGGGCCCAGATCGATCAGGCCAAAGCGTTGTTGGAGGCCGCCGGATACCTGCTCGGCGCGGATGGCGTCTACGCCCATCCCGACCGTGGACGACTGTCCCTGCGGGTCGGCACCACCGGCGGCAACGAACTGCGGGAGGCCCAACAGCAGATCCTGGCCGCCCAACTGGCCCTCGCCGGCATCGAGATCGTGCCGGACAATGTCGATGGCGATGCGTACTTCCTGGCGCAACCCTTTGCCACGGACGCATTGCTCGCATCGGTCACCCGGGGAGCCCAGGGCAACCCCGGGCTTTGGGACATCGCCCAATTCGCGTGGGCAGGCGGTCCGTGGCCGGGAGCGAACTCCGAGAACTACCTGTCGGGCCGGAGCAGCAACCCCTACGCCTTTGCCAACGCCGAGTTCGACGCCAAGGTCCCCTTGTGCGACACGACCCTCGACAACGTCGAACGGGCCGCCTGCTACAACGACCTCGACCGGTACCTGACGACCCTCGAGAAGGGCCCCGACGGGCTGGTCGTCATCCCTATCACCCAGAAGCCCTCGTTCTACGGGTACGCGTCGAGCGTGTTGTCCGGCGCCGGCATCGCCTCCGACGCCGACGCGGCCGGCCCATTGGCCAACGTGGTCGACTTCAGCTTCAAGTAACCCTGCTAGCCTCGGATGCTGTCATGATCTACTTCGTTGGTTCCCTGTACATCTTCATCGGACTCGTCACCATCGTGTTGGTGCTGTTGCACAGCGGAAGAGGCGGCGGGTTGTCCGACATGTTCGGCGGCGGCATGGGCGCTGCGGCGGCCGGGTCGACGTCGATGGAACGCAACCTCGATCGCCTCACGGTTCTGTTCGGTTTGATCTTCTTGTTCCTCACCGTGGGGTTGGCGTTCCTCATCGAAACCTGATGCTCCGCACGGTTCCCGGTCGCCCCCGGTTCTCATGAACTCGAGTGGAGCGGCCGATAGGAGTCGGTGTCGTATGGACGTACTTCTGTAGCACTTCTCGCGATTGGCCTGCTCAGCAGCTCGTGCTCGCTGTTGGGTGGAGATGAGGCCGCTGCGCCGGAGACCGACCTGGATTCGGTGCCTTCCAGTCTTCCCTTCGCCGCTGAGCCTTCCGGTCCGCTGCATCTGACGCTGACCACGACCGACGTGTGGGATCCGGCAGCGATCTCGGTAGGCAACCAGGCGCAGGTCCTACTCGCCGACCTGCTGTACGACGGTCTGACCGAAGCCTCGGCCGAAGGCGAACTTCGTCCCGCGTTGGCCGAGAGCTGGAGCGCCAGCGCCGACTTCCGCCAGTGGACGTTCGAGTTGGGCGACGGTGTCGATGCTCAGGCCGTGGCCGCCAGCTTCGCCCGGCTCCGAGAAACTGCGCCCGCATCGGTGGCCGTTGCGTTGTTGAACGACGTAGAGACCATCGATCCGTCCGGCGACTCGGCGGTGATGTTCACGCTCCGCAATCCCAACGCAGGTTTCGCCTGGTTGCTCTCGGGCGTGCAGTACTCGATTCATGGCGACGAACCGACCGGCCCCTACGCCATCGAATCGACCGACGCCGTTGGCATGACCCTCGTGTCCGAGCAATACCGGACGATCGAGGTGGCCTGGGCTGCCGACACCAAAGCGGCGTACGACCAGTTGACGCTTGGCGAGACCGACGCAGCCATTGTCGACGCCACGCTGACCGGCGATGCCGCCAGCCGGTTCGGCCAGCAACCCTCGGCCCGTTCGCTGGTTCGTTTCTACGGACTCAATCTCGCTTCGCCCAATCTCTACGATTCGCGGTTGCGTCAGGCCGTGCTCGCCGCAGTCGATCGGCCAGGGGCGATGCGGGCGCTGACGACGTCCGGGTTCACGGCCGACGGTGTTGCCGCCTCGTCGCTTGCCGGGTTCCGCTACGGCGCCTGCGCCTCGGCTTGCGTCTACAACCCGAGTGGTGCGACAGCCAAACTGGCCGAGGTCGGTGTCGCCCCGACGCTGGTCGTTGGTTATGTGGGTGCTGACCAAGCGGCGGCTGCGGCCTCGATCGGCGAGAGCCTGACCCGCGCCGGATTCGGTGCCACGGTGCAGGAAGTCGCCGCCGATCAGCTGACGGCCATGATCGGCGCCGGCACGGTTGACATCTTCTCGTTCGGTTGGCCCACCCCGGCCAGTTCGATGGACGCGGTGATTCCACCGTTGTTCGCCTCGGTCAGCCCGCTCAACGTGACCCGCCTGGTGTCGACCGAGGTCGACGCCTTGATTGCCGAGGCCATGACGACTGGTGACGACGAGGCTCGATGGAAGCTGCTGGCCGACGCCGAGAGTGCGGCCCTGGCCCAGTGGACCGTGATCCCCGTGGCCACCGCGCACAACGGGTTGGTGCAGCGAGCGCAGGACTCGCCACTGGCCGTGCGGCCCGACGGATCAATTGACGTGACAAGCCTCGAATAACGTAGGAAGCGGGGAGTCACCCGCTAAGATTTCCCGGTCACGTCGGAGTGGCGGAATAGGCAGACGCGCTAGCTTGAGGGGCTAGTGTCCGTTAGGACGTGGGGGTTCAAGTCCCCCCTCCGACACATCGAACGAATGTTCGATCAGACCCTAGATCTCCTGGCCCTCTGGAAATTGCCCGCGACGGTTCAAGACGGCGCTGGCCGCTGTTGCGGCGTCTCGGAGTTCGGTCCACTCGGCGAGCGTTTGCACCTGTTCGAGCGTTTGAAGCTCGTTCGGCATTGCGGCCACCACCCGATCCCATGTGGAGTTAAAGGTTTCGATGGCTGTGAGTTCGTCGGCCGAGTACACGACGTCATCCCACTCGGCGTTCGTGGGTGGCGTCGGGACCCAGTCTTCCCACTGGTTGATGACTTCGTTGGGTACGTGGGCGATCGGGACGTGTTCCCGGTAGTGCTGCTGGGCTTCGAACGACGAGGCGAGTTCGAGGTACTCGATGATGCGATTCCGGAACTCGCTGGGCAACAAGGCGCGGTGACGGTTCGGGCTCGACAGGTATGGCGAGTCTGATGACCTCGGTCCACTCCACCTCGGCTTGTATTCGTCCGTTCGTGAGAATCGGGCGGATGCCACCGGCGGTGTGACTCCGTCCGATGGTGATGACGGCGTCGCGGAGTCGAGGGGGCCCGCTCGCTGTTGAGTCAAGTTGGCCAATGCGCACGGTGACCGACAGTTCGCCGGTCCCGATGGCGATCTCGAGCTGGAACGGGAACTGCTCGCCTGCGAAGTCGCTGTCGGTCAAGCCGACGACGATCAGCGTGTCGTTGTCGATGCGGCTGCACACCATGACACTGCTGCCATCAGTGGTCGACTCGGGTGGCCAGCCGGGCCAGCGATGTCTGATCTCGCTGCGGAACAGCCCCTCCACCCCGAGGGAGAGGCGAACGCAGGCGTTGTGCTCGGCATCGATGAGCGACTCGCCGACCTCGAGTTCGGAGAGCAGATCGACGACAGGACCGACGAAGTTCGTTCGCAGCCAGGTCACGAGGTTTCACTACTCGATCGTCGGTAGATGGCATCTGCCTCGATCTGGAGCGCCTGGGCGGCTTCGTAGGTGCTGCGTTCGAGTTGTACTCGCGTCGGGTTCGGGGTGTAGCCGAGGGTGTCGAAGGAGTCATCGAGGATCGACAGGCGCTCGACGAGTGGGTGGCAGTCGTGCCCGTAGACCCGGTGGATCTGTTGTGTCAGCTGCGGGGCCTCGAGGTGGCCGTTGAGGTAGCTGCGACACAGGGCGGCTGCAGCAAGCACATCGTTCTCGGGGTCGCCGTAGCGAAGGCAGTTCAGGTTGAGTTCGTCGAGCGCCGCGGCGAGGAGTTCTCCGAGTTCGCCTTCGGCCTCGGCTGCGCGGAGTCCGGCGATCGGGACGAAGGAGGGCGACTCGACGCCGGCGAGGAGGGCCTGCACGGCTGCGTCAACGACGGTGGTGGCGCGCGTCTGGGCTCGGCGCCACAGCGCCGCTTCTTCAAGGAAGTAGCGAAACGCTGGGTGGTCGACAAGGGATCGGTCGGTCACGTCTCCAGGGTGGACCGGCCCTGCGTCGCATGCACTCAGTCTCTCCGGCCGGCACCGAACGATCCGAGGAAATGGCAGCGGTCGGTGAGGGATTGGGCCACCATTGTGTGATGGAGATCCCTCCGCTGCCCGATACGGCGATTCTGATGGTCGAGGTTGGTTCGACCGCGCACGGAACCGGCATTGATGGCGGCGAGGATCAGGATCAGCTCGCCGTCGTGGTCGAGACCCCAGCGCAGGTGCTCGGTCTGGACGAGCACGGCTTCAAGACCGTGATGCAGCGCACGCAGCCGGAAGGGGCTCGGTCGGGTCCCGGCGACGTCGATCGAACGTTGCACTCGTTGCGCCGGTTCGTGCGGCTTGCTGCATCGGGCAACCCATCGATCCTGATGGCCTTGTGGGCGCCTGTCGAGCACACCACGCCGGTGGGGGAGGAGCTCCGTGCGCTCGGTGATGCGTTCGTCGGCCGTCATGTCGTCCCGCGCTACCGGGGGTGCATGCAGTCTCAGGCCCGGCGGCTGTTGGGTCTGAGCGGTGGCGGCCACGGCCAGCGAGGTGGAGGGGGCCGTGAGGAGCTGATCGCAGAATTCGGCTATGACACCAAGTACGCCATGCACTGCGCCCGGCTCGGCTTCCAGTGTCTCGAACTGCTCAAAACCGGCGGCCTGGAGCTGCCGATTCAGGGCGAGCCCCGGGAGTGGCTGCGTGCCGTTCGCTACGGCGAGGTCAGCTTCGACGAGTGGTGGGAGCGCAGCCTCACGTTGGACGCAGAACTCGAGGCGATCGGTGACGACGAGTCACTTCGGCCCGAACCGGATCGCGCTCGCATTGATGGGTGGTGCATCGACGCGCACCAGCGGGTGTGGGCGGACGGGCTCGGATGACCAAGGACAGGCCCCGAATCGCTCGTCTTGCGAATTCGCTGCGTCGCCACACGGCTGGGCACGGGACCGATCCGATCGCGGCGGCACTGGCTGGATACGAGGCGGAAGCAGCAGCGGGACGACGATCCGCGGCGCAAGCCGGGCGGCCATGGGCTGAGCCGGTGGATCTGGGAGTGGCGATCGATCCGGGCGCTCCTGTCCCGCATCTCGTCACCGATGGCTTGCGAGCGGTCCTTGTCTTCCACGCCGGACTCGAGCCGGACCCGGACTGGGACGGCACCTCGGTCACCGTGGTCGACCCCGCGGACGCCACCATCCGCAATCTGGGATGGATCGTGTTCGAGGGCATTCGGGAAGTCAGCATGGGTCCTCCGAACGACGAACGGCTGCACGAACACCCTCTCTATGGGTCCGGCGTTGTCCACTACCAGGCCCACGAAGTACGCCCCGTCGAACTATCCAGCCGGCAGGTGATCATCACCTTCCACGACGAGACCTTCACCTGCGTCTGCTCGGAGTGGTCGAGCGGCTCCCTTGCCGCTGACTTCAGAACCGCAATGGCGCTCGCCGCGAACGCTCTGCGCCACGGACCGGCCGCCTTCGAAGGCCGCGACACGTGAAGTGCTGGCACGGAGCTGCACCCGGATCGGCTTCCATTCGTCCAGCTGTTCTGGAACCGCCAGATCCTCGACGAAGCCGTCGAGGACGCACGCAAAGCCGGGTGGGAGATCGTCCACCTCAACGCCAAGGGCTGGACTACTCCTGAGGACATGCACACAGCCTTCGCGCAGGCTCTGTCATTCCCGGACTACTACGGCCGGAATCTCGATGCCCTCAACGACTGCATGTACGACGTCGTTCAAGGCGACTACGGCTTCGGTCGCCATGCGCCGGCTGGTCTGATCGTGGTCGAACACTTCGACAGCTTCCTGAGCCGAGAGCCGCAGGCTTCCCAGGCTGTGGTGGACATACTCGCTGGCGCCGGGATCGGAGCGGTTCGGCGGGGCTGGCAACTTGCCACCTTCCTCCAGTCCGATGATCCGGCGCTGCATCTGGCGCCAGTAGCCGCCCAGCCAGTCGCGTGGAACCCGAAGGAGTGGTTGAACGCGAAACGGGGACTGTGATGAGTGGAGTAGACGGGTCGCCGTCGGGGCTCGAGTGGCTCGCCAACCCGGACACCGTGCTCGGCAAGCTGCAGCGGGGGACCGGAGCCGGGTTCCTGGAAGCCATCGCACTCCCCTCGGGCGAGGCCGCTGAGCTGATCTGGGACTGTGTCGTGTACGATCCCCGCTGGGATCAGCAAGTGGAATCGCGAGACCGGTACTACGCAGACCTCATCACGCGCCGCGTGACTTCGACCCGGACCGCCTCCGCCCCCAGAACTGCCCCGAACCGCAGGCAGATCGCGATCAGCGCTTGGTCGTCGGCGTCCTCGCCGAGCTGGCGGCCGACGGTATGACAGGCGCAGGCGACGCTCTGCTCGATCACGTCCGCATCGGCGAGCAGTGGGACGACGCCATCTACGAGATCTCGCAGACGCCCGGCGATCTCCACCGCAGGCTCCCCGAGGTACTGGAAGGCCGCTTCGACGGCGACGAACTCGTCGCCATTGTTCAGCGGTGGCGGTACCAGCTGCCCTGGGAGGAACTCGGGGCGGGTCGTGCCTGGATCCAGTCAGCGATCGACCAATTCGACGAACGTCGCCGCCGTCGGGGGGTTAGCGCCGAGCTGCCGTCGATGGAGCTCTCGGCAGCTGACCTTCTCCAACACGATTGGCCGGGTGTCCCGCCGAAACGTCTCCTTCACCGGCTCACGAACATGCTCCGTCGGGACGAGCGCGACGAGCTTCTCGCTGCTCTGGAGCGCGAGGGAAGCGCGCGCTTCGTCGCCTTCCAGGCATTGGCGCGCTTGGACGACCCCGGCGGGTTGCCCGCAGCCGAGCGGATTCTTGCGGCCGACGAGTCGGGGCGGAAGCGACTGGAGGCGATTCGCTACGTCTCGAACCTCGGTCCGGTTCACACCCTGGCGCTGGCTCGGTCTTGGCTGCGAGCAGACGATGGACGACGCGTCGCCGCCCAGAACGTCCTCGCCAACTACGCCGAGTCCAGAGACGTCCCCGTACTTGTCGTCGGCGCTGAAGCCGCATGGGCAGATCGCGACTTCTACGGGCTGTGCAGCTATATCGACGCGTTCGCCCGCCTACCCGACGACATCCCCATCAGGCTGATCACAGAGATCTTCGATCAAGCCGAGTACTCCTACGCCCGGTGCCGCGTGGCCCGGGTTCTTGAGGTAGCCGGCGGCGGTCGCCTACCCACCGATCTCGCAAGGCCGGCCCTCTACGACTGCGAGACCGAAATCCAAGACATCGGCCTCGCCGCGGGCCCAGCGGGCAGAAGCGATGCTGACTCGGACAGGGTCTCAACTCTTCGTTCCCGCCGGCGACCAAGCAAGCCGTCCGGATCTTTGGGGCCGTGACCAGGCGAAACGCCAGACGCTACGCCGCCTTCGCCAACGGGATCCAGCGGCTTCGGCGGCGTGGGTTAAGGGTTGTAATCCCGCCTCCGACACGTTTGGGTCACTGGATGACGCTATTTGCCGCTCCAGGGCTCTAGATGCCACGAAGAATTTCGGGGTGTTGGACGGGTGACTGCATTTCACCCTCCTTTCGGTAGAGGCCAAAACCCGCGTAAACAGCGGGTTCTTCGGTGGTTGGGGTGTAGTTTGCTAATGCTTCTGCTAATGCCGAGCCCGGAGAACCCAGTCCAGCAGCGGCGAAATCGCTCGTCCCCACGCCGCTGATCTGGCCGATACTGGATGTATGTCCGTATCCGGTCGGCACTCACCGAGCGACCTCGATGTCATTGTGAACGACGAGGTTCACACCTGTGGCAGCGTGGTCGTGCTCTGTGAAGAGTTCGATGCCTTCTTCTGCGTCCGGTGCGATGTGTGGCTCGAGACGGCGTGCGGCGATTCCTCGTGCCCGTACTGCCCGGGTCGCCCTCCCTCGCCGAGCGATGCCCATCTTGATTGTGTCCCGAGGGATCACCGGTGAACGGACCAGTCATATCGGAAGACCGAATCACGATCGTCCACACGATGCACGGGATGCTCCTGACGAAGAAGCGCTACGCAGACTGGCGCGCCGTCCAAGCGGAGTTCGACGACTACGTAACGTCGCTTGGTCCGTTCTTGCCGGGCGAGCTGGTCGAGTACCTGGGTGGAGAGTATCCGGCGGACCCTGTCTTTGCCGCCGGCGCTGTAGGCGAGTTTCTCGAGTCCGGCAACGTCGATCTTTGGTCTGGACCGGCAACAGGTCATAGCGGTGTTGCGGCAGGAGCTGTCCGTCGATTCGAAGAAGCCGCGATCGAGTGGGCGGGAACCGGGTATGGGAAGCCGCTCGTTGACGCTGCGGTCGCTGCGTTGATGGAGGGGCTGGACACGCGGTCGCTACGGGTTCTCGCTGGGGCGCCTGCGCGGTTCGCTGACGAGGAAGCAAGCGACATCGCTGTCGATGTCTTTGACGAGCTCGGGCTAACTGTTGCCGAGAAGCACTCCGAGGACGCATACGTTGCGCTCGCCCGCCTTGAGGCTCAGCGGTTCCTGGACAATGGCGGGTCCGCCCGGGCGCTCGCGGTCGAGCTGTGGAAGCTCTACCAGAACTCGAACTACCGAGAAGAGCTCGCCGAGTTCTCCGGGCTCGACGACTGGTATGTGATGCTCGACGACCGCGTGATCCAGGGCGACCAGGCGACTGTGGACGATGCCGTGAGGGAGTCGGCACGACGACTGATTGACGGCGAACCGAGCCGTGGGTCACGACTGGGCGATGCTTTCATGGGCGGCGTCGAAGTCGAGAAGCCCTCCCGATGGGTCAGGATCAACAAGGTACTCCGGCGGTCCAGTCGGTGAGGCGTCTGTAGGGCAGGGCAGCATCGCTCGATGGGCGTCACTGGTTGCTCGCCTGAGTGTGACCTCGCATCACGCGGAGGCGGTGTGTGCCCATCGACGGGACCACTCCGGCGCAGAATTCAACCCGGTGACGCAATTTGTCGACCACGATGGTGTGATGGAGATCCCGCCCCTGCCTGAGACGACGATTCTGATGGTCGAGGTGGGTTCGACCGCGGACGGCACCGGGATCGATGGTGGTGAGGATCACGACCAGCTGGCCGTCGTCGTTGAAACACCGGAACAGCTACTCGGCCTGGACGAGCACGGCTTCAAGACGGTGATGCAGCGCACCCAACCTGAGGGGTCACGATCCGGGCCAGGTGACACCGATCGGACGCTGCACTCGTTGCGCCGTTTCGTCCGGATGGCGGCGGCCGGGAACCCGTCGATCTTGATGACAATGTGGGCACCCATCGAGTACTCGACGCCGATGGGCGAGGAGCTGCAAGCGCTCGGTGAAGCGTTCGTTGGCCGTCATGTCGTGCCTCGCTACCGCGGGTACATGCAGTCCCAGGCCCGCCGGCTACTCGGTGTCGCTGGCGGCGGCCACGGTAAGCGGGGGAGTGGCGGCCGCGAGGAGTTGGTCAACGAGTTCGGGTACGACACCAAGTACGCGATGCACTGCGCACGCCTTGGGTTCCAGTGTCTCGAGCTTCTGTCGACAGGCAGGCTCGAGCTTCCGATTCAGGGTGAACCGGCTGAATGGCTTCGCGCCGTTCGCTACGGCAAGGTCGACTTCGACGAGTGGTGGGAGCGCAGCCTCGAACTCGATAGCCAGCTCGAAGCCATCGGCAACGACGAATCGATCCGCCCGACACCTGAACGGGAGAAGATCGATGCGTGGTGCATCGGGGCTCACCAACGAATATGGGCCGGTGACCACGGGTGAGCGAGTCAACTTCTGGACCTGAGCACGTTTATCTGCCCGACAGTTGGGTGTTGTCTGTTCAAACCGACACGGATTCCGTCCGCTTCCTGATGGAAGCGGTCTCTTCGAGCGCGATCACCCGATGTTCTATGGCCGCCACAATCTGGGGAGCAGTGCAACTGCGGATCGGTGAGCTGTCCGGTGTCCCAGGTCTGCGGTCCCGTCGGTTCGAAGGGTTTCCATGTGGGTGGTTCTACTTCGAGCGGGTCGACAACGTCGATGTCGTTCGTCTGCTTGCATACGCGCAAGACCTTGCGATGATCCTCGGCGACATTGGCCAGGCGATTGGTGACACCAGAGAGCGTCTGACCAGCTAGAACGCTCATGTGACTCGCAATTCGGCGCCCCAGGGGACGCGTGTACTTTGGGTTAAAGTCGCCCCTCCGACACATCGAACAAGTGTTCGTTCAACGGTTGGTGCAGATGTCGGTGCAGACCACTGGGGTCCTTGGTTTGGCCGCCGGGGCTGCTGCAGGAGGCGCCTTGCGCAGGCTCGCGCGATCGAATTCTGTGATATCGGGGTCGAATTGGCGTGTCCATGGACGAGGCCAGGTCCCGGTGCCGGAGACTGGGGTACACGTTCTTGCATGTCGCGGGTCAATGACCACCCAAGCGTCGCCTAGGTCGAAGCCCACGGCGACGAACAAGCCGAGACCCGGTCGGGTTCTGGCGGCGGGCCCAAGGAATTCTTGTGGTCAAGGGCACGACCATCGACGTGGTTGGTTCGCACTAGAGCTCGAACCTCCGGTCCCGCCTGTACGCCGCCCGGAAGGTGCGCCTCGTGCGTTCGATGCGCCGACTCAGCCGAGGGCCGTGAACTGACTGCGCGCCGCTGGGCCGAGCCGCTCGTAGTGCCGGCGATAGGTCGCTGTCGATCTCCCGGCGGGCCAGTCGTGGGGGAGATAGCGAGCGGGAAGGCCTGGGTCGACTCGAAGGAGCCGGATCCAGTCCACGCTCAGCGCCGAGAGGGTGGCCAACGCGCTCGAGCTCGCTCTCCTCCACCGCCTCCCACTCCTGCAGGAACGTGTCGTGTTCACCACGGACGGCGGGCAGATTCCAGGCTTGGGCGACTACGTCCTCCGCCCGTGTGGGTAGTCGTGGGACTGCGTCGAAGACCGTGATGGAGGAGCCAGGGTCAGCCGGATCCTGGACCACGATGAGTACGTCGTCGACGTCCGGCGAGCCGGGGGCGATCCACAGTCCGTCGCCGAGCGGTCCGAACCCTGCCCAGCTCAGTCGTGTGCGGAGGCGATGCCGAACGTCCCGTCGCGACTCTGGGACGGAGAACATGAGCACGGTCCAGCCGTCGCCGGGGTGCTCGAAAGGGCTCGACGAGAGGATTCGTTCCCGGTCCCGGAAGAGTAGGTCGCGGGTGCGAGGGCTCGCTCGGAAGGCGACGCTCCGGCCCTCCCGGCTGCGCTCCAACGCGCCCTTCTTGGCCATCCGGCTCAGGGTTGCCCGACAGGCCACTTCGCTTACCCCGAGTTCAGTCAAAACCTCGAGGTACACCCGTACCGGGATGGGTTGCGAGCAGCCGAGGTCGGCATCGACGACGCCCAACAGTGCTCGGACCAGCTCCTGCGGGCGACGCGCAACCGCTGTACGGCCGGGCGTTTGGTCGTCGCTGGTCATTCTCGGTCCTTCCCGATCAGGCGGGCTCCGCTGCGAGGGATGGATGCTAGCAGTGGACAGGTCCCCGAAGCGTTGCGCGATTGCGGCCCGTCCGTCAGTGAGTGAAGCGTTCGCTATGCAACATTCTCTTGACGTACGTCGCATAGTTGTCGTAGGGTTGGCACCCAACAGTCCGAGCAATCGCTAGGGAGGCGCTATGCAGCACATCACCCCGGATGGCCGCTCACCGGGTTCGCTGCGGCTCGCTGGACTGAGGATCGACCCGGTCTTCGACGGCCCTGGCCGTGTGATGGCGCGGGAGGTGCTCGTCCGCTCCGGTGTCGAGGATGGCTGGGCTTGCCACGGGCACCTTCTGGATGACGAAGGCCACCTGGGAATGGCGATGGGAGGATTCCTCGTGCGATCCGGGGACCGGATCGCACTTGTGGACGTTGGGACAGGACCGATCCGCACCGACGTCGCCGAAGGCGGTGCGTTCCTGGACTCGCTGCGCACGCTCGGGGTCGATCCCGCTGATGTGACCGACGTACTGTTCACCCACCTCCACTTCGATCACGTCGGATGGGCGACGCAGCGCGGAGAAGTGGTGTTCCCGAACGCCACCTATCGGGTGCACCAAGCGGATTGGGACCACTTCATGACCGGACCCGACGCCGAGCCGGGTGCGATCCGCAAGCTGTCGCCCCTCACCGAGCGGCTGGCGACGTTCGACAGTGACCACACCGTCCTGCCTGGTCTCGACGCCCGAGCTGCCCCTGGTCACACCCCCGGCACCACGATCTACGTCGCTGTCCGGCGACGGCGCCCGGGCACTACTGCTGGGCGATGTCGTCCACAGCGTCGTCGAGTTGACCGAGGCGGACTGGGACGCGGTGTTCGATGTTGACCCCATCGCGGCCCGGGCGGTACGGGACGCACTGCGCGAGGAGATCGTCGACTCCGGTGATGTCGTCGCGCCGGCCCACCTACCCGGTCTGGCGTGGGGTCGCGTGGTGACCGTCGGCTCGCGCCGCGAGTTCATCCAGGTCTGAGCCGTCCGCCTTCCCTTACGTAACCCATAACGAGGAGTGAACATGGATATGCAACTTGCTGGGCGCACGGTGTTGGTCACCGGTGCCGGTCAGGGCGCCGGACGCGCCATCGGGCTCGCGTTCGCAGGTGAGGGCGCCAACGTCGTCTTTCACTACAACAGCTCGGCAGAGGGGGCGGAGCAGGCGGCGGCCGACGCGCGTTCGCTCGGGGTGAACGCGATTGCCGTGCAGGCGGACATGCGCGATGCAGAGGCCGTGGCGAGCCTGGTCGATCAGACCGAGCAAGGCGTCGGAACGATCGACGTGCTGATCAACAACGCCGCGTGGACGTTTCCCGGGCCGTTCCTGGAGTCCACGCCCGCGGAATGGAAGGACCAGATCGACGTCACCGTGACCGGCACCCTGCAGATCACACACGCCGTGACCAAGCGCATGGCGGCGACTGGCGGAGGAGCGGTCGTCAGCATGATGGGCGACTCGGGCCGTACCGGCGAGGCCGGGTTGCTGATCACTGCGACGACGCGATCGACGACCCTCGGCCTCACGAAGTCCCTCGCCAAGGAACTCGCGCGCTACGGCATCCGGGCGAACGCAGTCTCGCTGGGCCTCGTCGAGACCAACACCACACAGCACATGTTCGGCGATATCGATAGCCCACGGATGCAGAAAGTGCTGCGGCAGTACCCGTTGCGCCGGCTCGGCGTCATCGACGACATCCCACCCATGGTGTTGATGCTGGCCTCACCGCTGACGTCCTGGATCACCGGTCAGGTCGTGTCGATCAACGGCGGGTACGTGATGCCGTGACCGGGAGTGAGCAGCCCGGGACCGTGCTCGGTGCCGCTGTCCGCCGCAAGGAGGACCGGCGCTTGCTGACCGGGCAGGGCCGGTTCGTCGGCGATCTCCAGCTACCGCGGATGCGCCACGTGGCCTTCCTCCGCAGTTCCAGCCCCCATGCCCGCATCCGCAGTGTGGACGCAGAGGCGGCCCGCGCCCTGCGAGGGGTAGACGCCGTGTTCACCGGCGAGGACTTCCAGGGCATCGCGTTGCGCGCGTTGTCCGCGCTGCCGTCGTACGTGGAGACCGATCAGCCGGCCCTTGCCGTGGACAAGGTCCGGTTTGCCGGCGAGGCGATCGCAGTCGTCGTCGCTCGCAACGCGTACGCGGCCGAGGACGCGCTCGAACTCATCGCGGTAGATCTCGAACCGCTACCCGCTCAGGTCTGTGCGTGGGACGTCCCGGTCGAACCGGTGCACGCCGATGCCCCGGACAACGTGCTCCTCGAGCGCAGGTTCGAGGCGGGCGACGTGACGGCCGCTCTCGCCGCGTCGGCTGTCGTCGTGCGACGGACCCTCACCTCGAACCGGCAGGCAGGCAACCCACTCGAGTGCCGTGTCGGTGTCGCCCTGTGGGAGGAGGCCGACCGCAAGCTCACCTACTGGGCGGGGAGCCAGAGTCCGCACCTGCTCCGCAATGCGCTGTCCGACCTGCTCGAGCTGCCCGAGAGCAGCATCAGGGTCATCGCTCCGGACGTCGGCGGCGGGTTCGGCACGAAATCTGCGGTCTACCCCGAGGACATTGCACTTTGTCTGGTCGCCCGCCGCATGCCAGGCATCGCCGTCAAATGGGTCGAGGACCGCGTCGAGCACATCCAGGCGGCGACCCACGCGCGCGATCACCGATACGTGCTCGAGGCAGGTTTCGCTGCAGACGGTGAGCTGCTGGCCCTACGCGCGGACGTGACGTGCAACGCCGGCGCCTACTCGGTCTACCCCGGGACGGCGGGGGCCGAGCCGCTCATGGCGGGTGGACTCCTTACCGGTCCCTACCGGTTGGCGAATTTCGACTGCAGCGTTCGCGGCATCACCACCAACACGGCACCGACCGGGCCGTACCGGGGGGTGTCCCGGCCCGCCACCGTCTATGCGATGGAGACCCTGCTCAGCGACGCCGCCCGGGCCCTCGGCATCTCCGATGTCGAGATCCGCCGCCGCAACCTGATCGGTCCCCAGCACGTCCCGTACACGATGCCGACGCGGCTGCGGGACGAGTCCGGCCAGTACGGCGCCTGTCTGGACCGGGTCCTCCACCTGATCAAGTACGACGAAGTACGTATCGAGCAGGCCCGGCGCCGCAGCGTCGGCGAACCGGACATCGGTATCGGGATTGCCTGCTACAACGAGCTCACCGGCCTGGGGCGCGCCGCATCGGCGGGACCGCGCATGCCGTTCCGGACGGGCCACGAGGCGGTGACGGTACGCATCGACCCCGATGGGCGCGCCGTCGTCGTCAGCGGCGTGACCTCACAGGGTCAGGGCCTCGAGACGACGCTGGCCCAAATCGCGGCCGAGGCGCTCGGTATCGCCTACGACGATGTCAACGTCCGCATCGGCGACACAGCGGAGTCCACATGGAGCTTCGGGGCATTCGCGTCACGTCAGGCCGTGATTGCGGGCAACGCTGCCTGGCGAGCCTCCACTGCAGTTCGCGAGCAGGTACTTGCGCTCGCTGCCGCCCTGCTCGACCTCGCCGTCGATCGGGTGACGGTGCGCGGCGGACACGTGTTCGTCGACGCCGAGGCCACCGCCCGGATGTCGGTCCGCGATGTGGCCCGGGTCGCCTACTTCGAGACCAACCGGCTACCGCAGGGTTTCGAGCCGGGACTGGAAGCGATGCGCTTCTACGACCCGATCCAGGGCGCCTTCGCCGCTGGGGCGCAAGCCGGAGTGGTCGAGATCGATCGAGCGACCGGCGAGCTCCGCATCCTGGATTACGCCTGCGTAGAGGACGTGGGGCGCGTTCTGCATCCCGTGATTGTGAAGGGTCAGGTCACGGGCGCGATCGCGCAGGGCATCGGTGCCGCGCTCTACGAGCAGCTCGTCTACGACGCGCAGGGCAACCTGCTGACCACCACGCTGACGGACTACCTACTGCCCACCGCGGTCGAGATTCCCGATCTGACCATCGATCACCTCTCGGTTCCTGCTGACAACCCGCTGGGGGTGCGCGGCGTCGGGGAGGGCGGCACGCTTGGCCCCGGGGCCGTACTCGCCGGTGCGGTGGCCGACGCTCTCGGAACGCACATCGATGGCTTGCCGTTGACTCCGAGCGTGATCTGGGCGGCGCTGAACGAGAGCAGATCCCGGGAGGTCGGGCGTGAACCGGTGGTGGTCACGTGAAGTCGGCACCCTTCGAATACATCCTGGCCGGCGACCTCGACGACGCGATCCGGGCGCTCTCCGACGCCGACGGTGAGGCCAGGATCCTCGCGGGCGGGCAGAGCCTCGTCCCGCTCCAGGCGATGCGCCAGGTTCGGCCGGCGCTGCTGGTCGATGTGAACCGGATCGAAGAACTCGGCCGGATTCGCCCGACCGAGACCGGCGTGCACGTAGGCGCAACGGTGCGGCACGCCGCGCTCGTTGCGCAGCGCCGGCACCCTCTGCTGGCAGAGGCGGCGAGCTGGATCGGCCACCCAGCCATCCGCACCCGGGGCACAATGGGCGGCAGCCTGGCCCACGCAGATCCCGTCGCCGAACTCCCCGTAGCCGCACTGGCGGCCGGGGCTGTCATCCATGCCAGCGGACCGGCAGGCGCACGCACGATGCCTATCGAGGAGCTGTTCGTTGCGCCGTCGGCGACGACCCTGGGGGCGGCCGAGGTCCTGACGGGGATCGACGTCCCATTCCCGGACCGCTGGGGATTTGCCGAGTTCGGCCGCCGCCACCACGACCGCAGCCTGCTCACCGTTGCCGTCTGCGACGTTGGCGGGAGCTGGCGAATCGCGGTCGGCGGAGTCGCAGGGACGCCCGTCCGCCTCGGTGCGGCAGAGGCTCGGCTCACCGGTCGGCTCGACGACGCACGGATCGCCGACGCGGCACACGCGGCCATGGAAAGCGTGACCCCCGAAGACGACTTGCGTGCCTCGAGCGCCCACCGCCGTGCCTTGACGTTCGAGATGGTCCGACGCGCCTTGGTCGCGGCCATTGGCCGTACGCCAGGAGACGAGGGAAGTCGCATGAAGGTAGAACTGACCGTTAACGACCAGGACGAGCGGATCGACGTGGAGCCACGATGCACCCTCGCCGATGCGCTACGGGAGGAACTCGGACTCACCGGGACGCACATCGGGTGCCAGCAGGGAGCCTGCGGGGCGTGCACCGTCCTCGTCGACGACGTGCCGGTGCGAAGCTGCCTCATGTATGCCGTGCAGGCCGAGGGATCCCGGGTCACGACCGTTGAAGGCCTGTCCTCGGGCGAGGACCTCCATCCCCTGCAGGAGGCGTTCGCCGAGCATCACGGCCTGCAGTGCGGCTTCTGTACCCCCGGGATGCTGCTGTCGGCCCTCTACCTGTTGCGCACGCGCTCAGATCTCAGCCGCGACGACGTGCGCGCCGAGCTGGCCGGCAACCTCTGCCGCTGCACGGGCTACGGGGGCATCGTGGACGCGGTCATGGCCGTTGCTGGGACACCCGAGGTGACGGGATCGTGACCCGGCCGCCGCACGGATGGACCGTCACCCGCCAGTCCGGCGTTGCGGAGCTGGTACTCGAATCTCCGGCGGTCGACGCTTCGATGTGGGCGGCTCTGCCGGACCTGCTGGCAGACGTGGACGCCGACCCGCAGGTCCGAGTGCTCGTGGTGCGCGGCTCCGGGGAGAACTTCTGCGCGGGAGCGGACATCCGAGACTTTGCCGGCGGGCTCGACGAACGGGCGGCGCGAGAGACGCACGAGCGGACCGAACGCGCCACGGCCGCCCTCGCCGCGCTGCAGACCCCCTCGATCGCCATGGTGCAGGGGTTTTGTATCGGTGGGGGGTGCGCCCTCGCCCTGTGCTGCGACTTCAGGGTCGCGTCAGAAGGCGCCACCTTCGCGATCACCCCAGCCAAACTCGGCCTGGTCTACAGCTTCACCTCGACCCGGCGTCTGGTGCAGGCCGTCGGATCCGGATATGCGACCTACCTGCTCGTGTCAGGCGACCGGGTCGATGCGGCCGAAGCGCTGCGGGCCCGACTCGTCGACAAGGTCGTGCCGGACGGCGACCTGGCCACGACCGTGGCCGGATTGGCCGGCCGGATCGCGCAGCGGTCGCAGTTCTCGCAGCGCAGCGCGAAATCGATCATCGCGAAGATCTCGGGTGGAGCCGTCTCACCCGACGACGAGTCCGAGGCACTGGTCGTCGCCGCGCTCTGCGGCCCGGACATGGCGGAGGGGGTCCAGGCGTTCCTCGAGAAGCGTCCACCGACCTTTGCCCGCTCGCCGGGGACAGCGTAGTCCTGATGACCGAATAGACCGACAGTGAGGAACTCATCGATGAGCACCCAAACGGATAGTGCCGTTCCAGCCGTTGCGGAACGGCGTGCGGCGTTGGACGCTGCGAACACCCCGTGGAGGGAGACGACCCTCAGCGGGTACCTCGATCGTCAAGCGGAACGCTACGGCGATCGCCCGCTCGTGGTCGCAGACGACCGCGAGATCAGCTACGCCGAGGTAGCGGAGATGTCCGTGATCCTCGCGGCCGGGTTGGCCGACATCGGGGTCCAGGCCGGCGACCATGTCGCCATCGTGCTGGGGAACTACCCGGAGTGGCCTGCGCTCAAGTTCGCGATCGCCCGGCTCGGGGCCGTCGCAGTGAACCTCAACTACCTGCTCCGCACCGAGGAGCTACGCTACGTCCTCCAGCAGTCGGACAGCCGGGCGCTCGTGGTGATGTCGCAATGGCGGACCCTCGACCATCTCGCCGCCCTGGACTCGATGGCTCCCGGTTGGGAGACGTCTGGCGGCGGGCAAGCACTGCCGGAGTTGCGCAGGGTCGTCGTCTACGACACCGGCGCCAATGCTCGCCCGGATGCGTTGTCCTTTACGGGGCTCCTGGACCGAGGACGTGCTGCCCTGTCCGCTGGAATCATCCCGGGAAGTGATCGTGGCAAGCCCGACGACATGGCCGACATCATGTACACGTCCGGCACCACTGGGAGCCCCAAGGGGGTGGTGTGGACGCACGACATGCAGGTCCGGCAGGCGTACCTCACCGCGCGCCAACGTGGTCTCGCGGACGGCGACCGTTGCCTGTTCGCCCTGCCGCTCTACCACGCATTCGGCTACATCTGCGGGCTGCTGGCATCGATGCAGGTCGGCGGCGCCATCATTCCTCGCCTCGTGTTCTCCCCGGAAGACACGTGCGCCGCTGTGGAACGCCACCGGCCAACCGACGTCATGTTGGTGCCGACCATGACCTCCGCGATCCTCGACTTTCCCGGGCGCGTTGATTGCGATCTGTCGAGCTTGCGGTCGGTGTTCTCCGCCGGCGCAGCTTCGCCCCAGCGGCTGTGGCAACGCGTGGGAGACGAGCTCGGGGTGCGTGAGCTCGGTACCGGATTCGGGATGACCGAGACCGTCGGCCCGGCGACCCTCACCGAGCCTTCCGATCCACTCGTGCTGCACAGCACCACGGTGGGCCGTCCGCTCGACTCGGGGTCGCTCTCGGACACGCTCTGACCCCAACCATTCGCTCGAATTCCGGATCGTCGACGCCTTCGATTCCGCCGACGTGCCAGCAGGAGCGGAGGGTGAGCTCGTGCTGAAGGGGGTAACGGTGACTCACGGGTACTACCGAAAGCAGGACGAGACGCAGGCGGCATTCCTCCCCGGCGGCTGGCTGCGGACGGGGGACCTGGCACGCCTGCGCCCCGACGGTTACGTCGAACTGACGGGTCGGGCCAAGGAGTTGTACCGATGTTACGGCGAGACAGTGTCGCCGCTCGAGGTGGAGAACCTGCTGACCAGCCGAGCGGACATCGCGCAGGCCTTCGTGGTGCCGATGCCGCACGAACGGCTGGGGGAGGTCGGCTGCGCATGGATCGTGCCGACCGTGGACACAACCGTCGACCCCGACGAGGTGCGCGGCTGGTGCGCAGAGAGGCTCGCTCGATTCAAGGTGCCCGCTCATGTGCTTCTGGTCGATGCCGGTGACCTGCCGATGACGACCACCGGGAAGATCCGCAAACACGTGCTGGCCGAGCGCGCAGCTGCGTCGCTGACGGCAGAGGACGGCGTACCGACGGACGGAGGCTGAACCTCGGGATGTCGGGCGCGAGCGTCGTGATGGCAGGCGAGGCGCGAACATCGGGGCCGGTAGGTGTTGTGGCGCTCGACGTAGTCGATGACGACGCGTTCGAGTTGTTGTTGGCTCCAGATGATCGTGGGGTCGAGGAGTTCACTGCGGATCGAGCCGCGCCGCTGCCAGTCGGAGCAGAGCGTCGGGGGTGACGATCTAGCGGGTTCGGTGAGGCAGGGGGAGTGCGGCCGCGGTCGTCGTCGCTAAGCGTGGGTCGGTCGATCTGGCGGCGCCCCCACACGCGGTGTCATCACCTCGCCGGCGATGTCCGCGAGACGCCACCCGCTGTCACTGGTGCCAACTACGATGGCAGCCATGGCGATACCGACCACGCCCGAGGCCACCGATCGACTGGGCAACCCCCTTCCGCGTGCCCCGAGTGCTGAGGACATCGAGCACCAGGCCGACCTGCTCCGAATCGTCTCCGATGCCGAACTGTCAGCTGAGACGATCAACCGGGTTCCCCTCGCCGACCTGGAGCAGCGTCGCTTGCGGGCCCTCGGTAGGTGAGGCGACCGGTTCGGGTCGGAGCGACGGTCGAGGAAGAAATCGCTGCCCAACTCGATGCCGATAGGGCGGAGCTTTTCTGGCGGCACGATCTGGCCTCGGTTCTCACTCTCTTGTCTCGCGAGGGAGTCTGGGACTCGTTGCCCGAGCACGGTGGCGGTCGCCGATTGACCGTCGTGGGCATCACGGTTGGCGCGTTCCATCTCTTCGCCACGGGTGACGAACTCGATCCCAGGCCCGATTCTCTTGTGGTCTACGCGGTCGACATCTGGATCGACGGCTTCCCGGACCAAGCCGGGTGAGCCAGCCGCCCACAGAAACGTTCGCCCGTTACGCCGCGGCGACGAGCTCCAGCCACCTGCTGCGGCGGCGTGGGTTAAGGGTTGTAATCGCCCCTCCGACACAACGTTTCCCCAGGTCACCGGCCTGGGGATTCCGCGTTTCGGCCAGATGTCAATAACTTGTCATCAGTTAAAACTGAACATTGTGAAGTAGGCGTGAAATAGGTCGTGCGTGCGGCCTCATCGAGGCGAAGTGGCAGAGTCACTGAAGCGAGTCCCGGTGGCAATCGTGAGCTGACATGCGGTTCCGGGCCGGATGGTCGACTGTCGTTGTCTCGCTGGCTAGTCGAAACTTCGCTGGGCCACGTCACCTCGATGTAGTTCTCTGCTCAAATTCGAGCTCAGGCGGAGTCACTCGCCGTGTTCGTGCTCCGCCAGTTCTCCCTGCAGCGCACCAGATGGACGTAGCGTTTCAGGAGGTGATTGACGCAGACGGGCGTCGTAAAGCCAACTGATCGTGCCTTCCCTCGAAAGGTTCCCCACGACGGTAATTGACCGGTCTTCGTCATGAGCGATCACGGCTTCGTGGTACTCCTTGTGGGGGCCGAATATTGGGTCGTGGCTGGTCAGGTCGCATTTCGGCACTGGTTGATGACGCCGTCGCCTTTCGTCTTGAGGACACGTCGCGGTGCAGGAAGGGTCTGGGCGACGTGATGCATCCTCGTGCTGGACCACTGGAGGGGGTCAGTTCCTGACGATTGACAACAGTTGATAAAGAGCACACAATGGTCAGGTGAGTCGGAACACGATGAGCTTCGCGCTCCCCGAGTCCTTGCGGGACTACATCGATCAACGTGTTCGTTCGGGCGAGTACGGCAACACCAGCGAGTATCTGCGCGACCTGATCCGGCGCGATCAGAGTGCCGAGGCTGCTCGCCGATTTCGATTGTTGATGGCGGACGGGATCGCGTCTGGCGAGGGTCGTCCTTTGACGGACGAGGTGGTCGATGAGCTTCGGGGTCGGGCCCTTGGTCCTGAGGTGTGAGTGCAGTTCGGCTGCGTCCGCTAGCGGAGGCCGACCTGGTGGAGCGGACCAGGTACTACCGGTCCGAAGGCGGTGAACAGCTCGCTGGACGGTTCTTCAACGCCGCGATCGAGTCACTGGGTGTGGTCGAGCGTATGCCGGGCGCTGGCTCACTGCGGATCGGTGAGCTGTCCGGTGTCCCAGGCCTGCGATCCCGCCGGTTCGAAGGGTTTCCATGCGGGTGGTTCTACTTCGAGCGGGTCGACCACGTCGATGTCGTTCGTCTGCTTGCGTACGCGCAAGACCTTGCGACGATCCTCGGCGACATTGACCAGGACGATTGGTGACACCAGAGGGCCTCTGACCAGCTAGAACGCTCATGCAACTCGCAATTCGACGCCCCAGGGGCCGGATGTACGTTGGGCTAGACTGGGGCTAGACTCGCCCCTCCGACACCCGAGTTTAACCCCCACGGAGCCGCCGTTTCTCCTGGTCAGACGGGGCCTGGTGGCCCGTGGGTCATATCGTAGGACCGGTAGTTGTTCCGATACCGAGACTTCGGGCCGCCGCTGGGTCGGCGATCTGGGCGGGGCGTCTCATTTGGCGGTGCGAGTCCAAGCACGTGCAACGCCGATGGTCGCTCCAGGCCAGAGGCCAGCGCTGAGTGGCCAGAGCAACTCGAACGCGATTGGCGAGGAGCGCTGCGATCACGCCGCCGATGCAGGACGCTCCGACCCAGCGAGGTTCGACTGTCGTCTTAAGGATGGCGATTCCGACGGTGAGCCATGCGGCGAAGTTGACGAGGTTGATGATTGCCGCGATGTCCCGACGTGGGTCGCTTCGAAGGCCTGGTTCATCGCGTTGGGGTCGAGTCCTTCGTCGGTGAACTTGGCCATGAAGACGCGAAAGAATGCGATGCCGGCGAATGCGCCGAGGCCGAGCAGGCCGAGGCCGGTCACGGCGACGCCGGTGCGGACGGCGCGGCGGGTGATGACGAGGCCGAGAAGGGTGTACGTCGCGGGAAAGAATGACACGCCGAGCGACATGACGACCCCCTCGGGGCCGCTGTTCCAGTTGAGTTCGCCGTCAAGGCTGGCGATGCCGGCAGCACGGATGATGGCTGCGACGAACTAACTCCCGGGGCCAGCGAGGGCAAGCACTGGGAGGGCCCGGCGCCAGGTGGTCGCCTATGCCTGTGTGCCGTCGCGCTCGATTCGGGGCTGAGTGCGTCGAACCCATCCGGGCGTTGTGGGTGCAGATCCCTGGTCCGAGGGCGTGGTCGGCAGAGTGTTCCTGCGTGGCCTGGGTGTTGCGCACGAAAATCGCGTCCGGGCCTGTGCCGGGCGTCTCAGTACTGTGGCGGTGATGACGCCGTTGAGAGCGCGTTCTACAATCCCGGTGTCAGCAGAGAGGTGATCCAGTCACATGGAGGTGATCGATGGGCGTGCCGAGCTTCGATGACGACAGGGCTGGTGCGTTCGCCGAACGTTTCGTCGGCGCGCTCAACGACGGTGCGTTGTGTCTCATGGCATCGATCGGCCATCGCACGGGTCTGTTCGACACGATGAACGGCATGGAGCCGGCCACCTCGACCGAGATCGCAGCCGCGGCCGGGCTGAACGAGCGGTACGTGCGGGAGTGGTTGGGGGCGATGGTGACCTCCCGGGTTGTCGACGTGGTCGACCAAGACCGTTTGACGTTCCGTCTGCCGGCCGAGCATTCGGCATTCCTGGCCCGTGCAGCCGGCGCCGACAACATGGCGATGTTCGCCCAGTACATCGCCTTGCTCGGCGCGGTCGAGGACGACATCACTGAGTGTTTCCGAGCCGGCGGCGGGGTGCCGTACGACCGCTATCCACGGTTCCACACCGTGATGGCCGAGGAGAGCGCCCTGACCGTGATGTCGGGACTCGAGAGTGACATCTTGCCGTTGATTCCCGGACTGACGCAGCGACTAGAGGCGGGCATCCGCATGCTCGATGTTGCTGCGGCCAGGGCCGCGTCATCACCCGACTGGCCGAACTATTTCCTAACAGCCGCTTCGTCGGCCTCGATCTCTCCGACGAAGCGATCGCCTATGGGCGGTCGCAGGCAGCCGAGCGTGGGCTGTCGAACGTGGAGTTCGTCGCTCGCGATCTGAGCGACTTCGACGTCACGGCACCCGTTGACGAGTTTGACTTCATCACCACGTTCGACGCTGTCCATGATCAGGCCCAGCCGCTCAACGTGCTGAAGGGCATCAATCGCGCCCTTAAGGCCGACGGGGTGTACCTGATGCAAGACATCAAGGGGTCGACGTTCCCGCACAACAACATCGATCACCCCATCGGACCACTTCTTTACACGGTGTCGTGCATGCATTGCATGACTGTCTCGCTCGCTCAGGGAGGCGAAGGTCTCGGCGCGATGTGGGGTGAGGAAAAGACTCGTGAGTACCTGACCGAAGCCGGTTTCACGTCGATACAGACGAACGAACTCGAACACGACATCCAGAACAACTGGTACGTCATCGCCAGATAGCCCAAAGCAGACCCGACGGGCCCAACCGTGTGGGTGCCTGATATTGCGTCGTGGATGGTCAGGCGGCATGTGGGTATTCGTTGATGAGGCCGTCGCGATTGCGCGGCCGAAGCCGCCCACCAGGTTGTCACGCCGCTTGCGCCAATGGGATCCACCGGCTTCGGCGGCGTGGGTTTAGGTTTGTAATCGCCACTCCGACATAGGAACAGATGTTCGTCCATCGGTTTCCTGCAATGGGCGGTGCAGCTCGCTGGGCCTGCGCCGCCTCGAGTGCAGGGTGGCCTCCCGCCCGTGTGGTCCGATGTCCGAGGCGTCGTTGGAGGGCGGAGGGGGGTGCTGTTTACCGACCTGTTCGGGGGTGGCATCGCCGATTGCGTCGTCTTCGACCCGATTGATTGCGTGTCAGAGTCAGAGATTGAGGCGATCTCTGCTGCTGCGGCCCGTCTCAACGTGAGCCACGTCGATCTCCTCGGCGGGGCCCGAGCCAGCATTGGGTACGACCCTGACACGCGATTCCCGCCAGGCGTGTCGGCCAGCGCCGATCCCGAGTGCACCTACCGCAGCAACCAATGACAGCTCGGAGTCGAGCCGGATCCGGGGCCATCGCCGAAGTGCGACTGGTTTGTATGTGGGTGGTTGCTGCGTCGAGCGGGTGGCGGGGTGAGCGTCTTCGTGCTGGATGTGGTCGATGACGCGGCGTTCGAGTTGCCGCTCGGTCCAGGTGATGGTGTGGTCGAGTGGCCAGAGCCCGTATCCGGGTCCGGCACCGCCGCAAGTGAAGTCGATGGGGCAGACCACTGAAGCAGGTCACGGCCGCCGGGGCACTTGTACAGGCCACTGTGAACGAAACGGGCCGGACGAGGTTCTTGGCGTCGTCACCGCCCGAGAACAAGGCGGGCGCGACGCTGATCATCGTCGCTGCATCGACGTGAGTTGGTCGTCAGTGGTCGCCGCAGCCCAGCGCGTCGCCCAGTCGGTCGCATGCTTCGTCGAGTCGTGACGGGCGGAGGACCGCGACGCGTCGGCGAAATGACGATCTCGGTATCGTGTGGAGGTTGTCGAAGGAGACGACGCAGTCCCGTTGGAGGCCGTCGGCGGGGCCCAGTGGCAGTTCCGATGTCAGGCCGCGAATTGTCGTTGTCAGATGGGCTACGACGACTGCGTCGATACGGTCGGCGACGGGATCGCGTGTGAGGATGAGGACGGGGCGATCCCCGCCTCGTCCGATATCGGCAAACCAGATCTCGCCGCGCTTCATTGGCTGAACACTTCGGTCCAGTCGGTGTCATCGTCTGGCCATGCTTCGTTCGGCCAGGCCGCCGTCTCGGCTGCGGTGAACGGTTGCAGGGCGTACCGCTCGGCGTCGCGCTCGCATCGGAGGCGGTAGAGGAACTCGCGGACAGCCTGGTTGAGCAGGTCGCTCCGCGGAACGCCTGCTTCGGCCGCTGCGGCATCGAGTTCTGTGGCGAGTGAGGTTTCGGCTCGGAAGCTTAACGTCTGCGTCATACGTTCAGTATACGTATTGCATACGAGTAATGTCGAGCGGTCCAGCCCGTTGCCACGGGCGGCCGGTAAGGGTCGCTCACGCTGCCTCTGTCGCCAACGGGATCCACCTGCTGTGGCGGCGTGGGTTAAGGGTTGTAATCCCCCATCCGACACCACCAGTAACCCTCGGGGCGACCGAGATCTGGGCCCGGTTGTTTTCGTGATCTTAGAGAACCTCGAGTTGTGCCGCCTCGTAGACCCGTCGCCGATCCTGATGCGATGCGTTGGCGAGGAGTACCAACGCATCAGCGAGGTTGCTGACGACCGCTCGGATCTCGGCTTCGGTGAGGCCCCGTCCGCTGGTTGCTCGCCGCAAGCGGATCTCGGCGCCGTTTCGTTCCGAGCGGGCGCTTTCGATGCGCCGGGTGAATCCGGCGATGGTGTCGGGGTCATTGGTGGTGCCGCAGGCGATCTCGAAGTTGGACGTCAACACTCTCGACGAAATCACCGAACGACCCGCCAGGTTCGAGGAGCGCTACAACCAGCGCGCCGTCCCGTTCGACTGGAACTTCGGGCGTGACGACCTCGACAAGCTCTGCGCCCGCATCGACGCACACCGACCCGCCGCCTGACCACCACCTACCATCAGCGGGTGATGGCGATCCCCGACAACACCCGCCGACTGCTCACCCGCCGCCTCGACACCCACCGCCACCAACGCTGGCCGAACCTCGCCGAACTCAGCATCCGGTTCCGCGGTGACTTCGTCTACCTCACCAGCACCGATTTCACCGGCGACCCGATGCCGCTCTGTCGGCTGACCTACAAGAAAAACGCCGAGCTGTGGGGATTCGCGATCTATCTCGCAAGCCACGACAGCTTACGAGAACTCGATCCTCCCCAACGGCCGACTCACAGGCACCCCCGAACAAGCCCTCGACTGCGCCTGCGGCCTCTACCTCAACGACCCCACCGCCTGGACCTGACCAACACCCACGAACTTCCGCGAAGGACCACTTAGGTTCAGCTCGCTGCGAGGTCACGCCGACAGAACGGTTGTCCACCTCAGTCGGCGGGGCTGGAGCCGGTCGGGACGTGAGCTCAACGGCGCCGAGAGCTGACTCGGTTCGGGCTCGGCGAGAAGTGTGTGCGACCCTTGATCACCTCGAATGCCCATCGATTCTCTTGTGGGCCTGGGCCTGGGCTTGGGCCTGGGCTTGCATTGCGGCGAGGCGGGTGTAGTAGTCGGGGATTTCGTTGAGGTGGGCGAGTGCGAGCTTGCCGATTGTGATGAGATCGTCGTTGGTGACGTTCGTGTCGGGGTCGCCAGTCCCGTGCTGGAGTTCGACACCCATTCCCTGATGAAACTGGTCGAGATCGAATTCGACGGCGGCGAAGTCGATGCGGAGGATTTCCGATACGAGGGTCGCCTCGCTGCGCTGTATTCGGGTGCGTGGCTTCATGGGGTCCTCGGGCAGTAGCTGGGGTTGTGGTTGTGCCGGTCGGAAGTGTCGGAGCGAAGCGTAGACAGCGAGTCCGATGGCTACGACGATCGCACCGAGGAAGATCGCTGTCGGTTCGAGCGACGGCAGGAGGACGGCGATGGTGGCGAGCGCGAGCACGGGGGATATCGGGACGTTCGCGATCGTGCCGGGTATGGCAAATGGCCGCCGCCGATTCGGCTGCCAGAAGCGCAAGAGGATGACCGTAACGTTCACGGCAATGAAGACGAGGTAGACCGCGAAGTCGGTGATGCTGGCGACGAGTCGGAGGTCGCCGATTGCGACGAAGCCCGCGGCGACGGCCGCTGCTGTGAGTACTGCGACCCATGGCGAGCGTCGCTCGCTGAGGCGGCCGACGAAGCGGGGAGCGCGCCCGTGTCCGCCATACCGAACTGAAGGCGAGACGCTGCGGTTATTGCGAGCAGGGTGGTGTTCGTCGTGGCGATCAACGCAACGAGTGCGACGACCTTCGCTGACTGGGAGCCGATCGCTTCGCTCATTACGTCGGCGAGTGGTTGTTCGGATTCGGCGAGCGCTACGGGTCCGAGGACGCTGATACCGGCGATCGCTACGGCAACGTAGAGCATGGTTGAAATTGCCAACGCGAGGAGGAGGGCTCGGGGCACTGTCCGGGCGGGGTTGGTTGTCTCTTCGGCGAGCGTGATGACTTCGTCGAAGCCGACGAAAGCGAAGAACACCAACGCCGCGGCGGTGATGACACCGGACGCTGAGGAGCCTTCGACAAGGTTGTGGTCGCCGATGTGGGGAATGCCGATCGCCACGATCACGGCGAGTCCGCCGACCTGGATCGCGGAGAAGGCAACGGTCAGTCGTGCGGATTGTTCGATTCCGGCGAGGGCGACGATGGTGATGAAGCCAAGCAGTCCCCATGCGCCGACGCGTTGTGGAAGGTCAATGAAGTATCGGAGGTAGCTGGCGAAGCCCAGCGATACCGCTGCGGCAGCGATGACAAGTCCGAGGATCATGACCCAACCGACGACGAAGGCGGCCCAGTCGGGGGCGACTCGACGGGTGTAGTCGAATTCGGCGCCGGCGTTGGGGAACATGGCGGCGAGCTCGGCGTAGCTGAGCGCGGTCAACGCACTGAGGGCTCCGGCGACGAGGAACGCCAGCCACACCCCGGCGCCCGCCTCGGCGGTGGCGGCCCCGAGTAGGACATAGATCCCGGCGCCGATGATGATCCCGACCCCGCTTGCGGTGATCTGGCCCAGGCCGAGGGAGCGCGAAAGGCCACCAGGACTGCTGTCGTGGGACGGGTCGGCCGGTTCACCGGGACGGCGACCGGATGCCTCGAACGTTGAGTCAACCATCGAAGCAGAGTCTCGCCGCATCCCGCAACCCCGCATAGTGCCGGAGGTCCCGACTGGAACTGAAGCCGACGCGGTTGGTGAACGCAAGGAGCGATCGGCACCATGGTGGCGCGTGGAGCGGCCTAACGGATATCTTGCTCGAGCCCACCGCACCTGGCTTGTCGACAGAACGGGCGAGTTGCCGCGAGCTCTTGAGGACGTCGGCTGTCGGCGTCTCGGGACCTTGTTCACTCCCGATCCGATTGTCGAGAGGGCGACCGACCTGGCCGCCAGCCCTATTGATGGCGCACCAGCGGTCGTAGTCGATCCCGGTGCGGGAGTCGGCGCTCGATCGCTGCGCTCGATCGATGGCGATCCGCAGAGGTCGTCGCGGTGGACATCACTGTCGTCACGCTCGGAATGCTCGCGGTGGCGGCGATGGCAGATGCATCCCAAGCTCAAGGCCCTCGCTCGAGAAGGTGCCGGCGGTCAAGCTCACGTTTGGGCGTCAGTTGTCGTCTCGTTTATTGCGGCCGGTTTCGTTACTCGCTGACCGGCACGCCTTTACTGCTTCGTTCATTGTTGTGGCGAGAGCAGTTATCAACGACTGGCCGGCGTTCTTCACGTCCTCGCGCACCGCAGGGTCCTTGGCTGCGTTTCCAGCGGCGTCGACGGTGTCGTCGATGGCGTCAGCGAGGCGCTTGAGCGCGGCTTTGACCTCGTCGCCGTCCTCATCGTCGGCGAACTCTCCCTGTATGTGGTACTTGAGCTTGAGCCCGAGTCCGGAGAGCTCGTCTCCTACCTTGCTCCACGCAGTCTTCACATCGGTCTTCGTCATCGCTGCCACCTCATGGCTTCTCTGAATCGATGTTCTCATTCGGTCGCCTCTCGGAGGCAGATCCATTCTGTGAGGTCCAGCTCGAGTTGGGCAGAGGCGAAGGTCCCGCTCCGCCGATCGGGCGAATCGCTGATCTCAGGAGCCGAGGGCGGGATAGAGGCAGGCGACCACCAGGCTCGTCGGTGCCAGGCCGGCGCTCAGAGCGGTCGGGAAAGGAGCGGGCCGATCCCTGGCGACGGCGTTGGATCGACGAATGTCGAACCTAGTCCGGCGGCGTGTGTCAAGGGCGGCAATCCCCCTCCGACACCACCCGCTCCTGCTCTGCGTCGGCTTCGGTCCATGGACATGACCTCGGTCGCTTCACATGGATGTGTCACCTCGTGGGGAGTTGGCCGGTACCGACCACCACGAACTGCAGAGCCAAGTGCATATCTTCGCCATCATCCCCCGTGGGGCGACGTTGACCAATGCGGAGGCGACGGCCGGCGGAGCTTCACGACGTCAGCTCGTGGACTCGGGGGTGCCAGGGCCCGACCCCCAGCCGGTCGGCCGCGACCTGGCCATCGGTCAGGTCGCACACGGCCAGTCCTCGGGCTCGAAGCGTCTCCGTCAGCAGATCGACGAGGTTGCGTCGTCGTCCACTACCACCACGTCCACCCGTTCGGTACCCTGGTCGGCGGCGCCGAGCGACGAGGCGGCGCGCACCGTGGCTCGCACGGCTTTCGCCCGGTAGAGGGCGGCGTCGGCCGCACCGATCAGTGCCGGAAGGTCGGTCCCGTCGCGGGGGAACTCGGCCACACCGGCGCTGAAGGTCGCTCCGAAGTCACGCCCGTCGAGATCGGCGAACCTCGACGAGGACATCTCCCCGAGCATGTCGGTGAGCCGTTCGACGGCGACCGCGCTGCTCAGGCCGTAGAAGCCGAGGACGAACTCGTCGCCTCCCCAACGCCCGACCACGTCCTCCTCGCGAACGCGCCGACGCATGAGGTCAGCGACGGTTCGCAGCACGGCATCGCCGGTGAGGTGACCGCCGCGGGAGTTGACCCGGCGGAAATGGTCGAGATCGACCATGGCGAGCGACAGGGGCGAGGCCTGCCGGCCGGCGAGCCGCACGAGGTCGCCCAGCGACTGCTCCGCGCTCCTGCGGCCCCAGATGCCGCAGAGCGGATCGACGTCGGTCAGACGGCTCACGAGACGGTGGCGTTCCACGTGGGACGCAACCCTTGCCTCGAACTGCGGCGAGGCGATGGGCTTGGCGATGTAGTCGTCGGCTCCGGCCGCGAACGCCGACTGGATGGCCGTCGCATCGTGGCCTGCGGTCAGCACCAGGACCGGGAGCCGGTGCCAGCGGGGGTCGTTGCGGACCATCCGGCACAGGACGAGCCCGCTGACCCCCGGCATGTCGACATCGACGATCACCGCATCGGGTCGGACCTCCTGCAACGTCTCCCAGAACCGGAGGGGCTCAGTCAGTGGGGTCACGGTCATGCCGGCGCCCCCGAGGATCACGTCGAGAACGTCGAGCTGGGTCGGATCGTCGTCGACGGCGAGAATCCGCGCCCCGGGATACCGCTCCGATGTCAGTCCGGCCTCTGTCGGATCGAAGAGCCGACTGGCGGCGAACGTACGCGGGAAGTAGCCATGGCCGCCCGCCTGGGCGACCCGCAGCCGATGATCGGGGTCATCCGAGCCCGTCAAGGCGAAGAACCTCGTGCTCGAAGAGGTCGGCACGATCGCCTCGAACCGCTCCATCCCGTGATCGCCGTCGAGATCGACCAGCACCGTGTCGATTCCGCCGGTCTCGACCAGTGAGCGGGCCGTCTCGGCGGAGTCGGTGACGGTGAGCTCGACTCGCTTCGCCGCATCGGCCAGTCGGCCGATCAGGATCTCGTCGGCCGAGAGCACCACGACGCGACGACGACCGTCGAAGGCGGGGGTCGCCCCGGATGTTTCAACGTCCTGACCCGACCCGTCCGAGACGGGGGGAGCGGGGTCGACCCCTTCCCCGACCGGACCCGGTGATGGGTCGAGCTGTTGCGCCAACAGGGCCACGGCGTCGGCCAGCGTCAGAGGCTCGGGCCGTTCGTCCTCGAGCAGCGACTCGATCGACCTGGCCAGACGGCTCCCCTCATGGAACCCGAACGTACCGAGCGAGCCGGCCAGTTTGTGCGCCTCGCGCTGGGCCAGGGAGCGGGCCTCGTCGTCGGCAGTGCCCTCGATGATGGCCAGCGTGACATCCTCGAGGACGGCCACACGGCTCAGGTTGGTACCCCGGTGACGCTCCCATAGGTCGGCCAGGGTGGCCGCCGGGCTCGGATCGGTCGTCACCTCCGCCACTCCATGAGGTCGGCGATCGAGTCGGCCAGCGTCAGCGGATCGAACGGCTTGGAGAGCACACCCCGAGCACCGAGCGCCTCGAGGGCCACGAGATCCGATGCCTGGGTCTTCGCTGTGAGGAACACGACGGGGATCGTTCTGGTGGCGGGGTCGTCGCGGAGGCGAGCCAGGGTGGCAGGCCCGTCGAGCCCCGGCATCATCACGTCGAGCAGGACGACGTCCGGTCGGATCGTCGCGGCGAGCTGCCGGGCTTCGTCTCCCGACGACGCGGTGTGGGTGATCCATCCGCCGATCACCTCGAGCGCCATGCGGGCAACCTCGCGGATGTCGTCCTCATCGTCGACGATGAGCACGGTCGGCTGGGTCATGTCGCCACCACCTGGTCGCGCTGATCGGTCGGCCTCGACCCATCGCCTGCCGGCACCCGGCCGAGCATCGGAAGCGTGAAGGAGAAGGTGCTAGCGGCACCGAGCTCGGACTCTGCCCAGATCGTCCCCCCGTGCAGCTCGACGATACTCCGACAGATCGCCAGCCCCAGACCGGTGCCACCCTTGGCGCGCGAGTCGGAGGCGTCGACCTGCTGGAACCGGCCGAAGACCCGCTCGAGCATGTCGGCGGGGATTCCCCGCCCCTGGTCGGCCACCCGAACGAGGAGTCGGTCCCCGTCGACGAGTGTCGAGATCCTGACCTGTCCACCCGGAGCGGAGAACTTGATGGCGTTGCTCAGCAGGTTGGTAAGCAGCTGCAGGATGCGGTCGGGATCGACCCACAGCGGGACCGGGGCCGAGTTCGAGCCGAGGGTCACCGATGCCGCCCGGGCCATGGGCCCCATCAGGTCGATGGCCTGGTCCACGAGTGATCGGACGTCGGTGGCCTGGAGCGCGAGGTTCGGCTGGTCGGCGGTCATCCTCTCGATGTCGAGGATGTCCTGTACCAGTCGGGCGAGCCGCTCGGTGTTGGACAGTGCGACCTCGATCATCCGCTGCGCTTCAGGCGGACACGCACCCAGCCTGCCACTGGCGGCGAGGCCGAGCGCACCGCGGATCGATGTGAGCGGCGTCTTCAGCTCGTGGCTGACGACGGAGACGAACTCGTCCTTCATGCGTTCGAGGCTGACTCGGTCGGTCACGTCGGCGAACGACACCGCCACACCATCGAGCTCGTCGGGAGACGTCGACATGGGCTGAGCCGTGACCGAGATCCACCGGAGGTCACCTGCCGGCCGGTGCACTCCCATCAGCACCTCGGGACACGGCCGACCGGTGGTCAGCGCGATCGATGCCGGGTGCTCACCCCCAGGCATCGGAGAGCCGTCCGGCCGGACGCAGCGCCAGTTCGGATCTGTCGGCACTGCTCCGGTGATCTGCTCCACCGGGAGACCGAGGATCTCCGAGGCACGTTCATTACAGGCAGTGATCGACCCGTCAGATCCGTGGACGACGATGCCCTCGTGGAGGGATGCGATCACCGAACGGTGGAGCTCCTCGCTGGTCTGGAGCGCTCGCAGTGCGTGGCTCCGCTCGCTGATGTCCCGAACGGTTGCGATCAGGAACTTCTCCTCGTCGGTCGCGGCCGCGCTCACCGCGAGCTCGGCGGAGAACGTCGTCCCGTTCCGGCGCCGCAGGACGACCTCGGAATGGAACGGGGTCGTGATCCGGCGAGCTCGGTCCCGTGCGACGTCGACGAGCCGGTCCTCGGCCAGCAGCATCCCGAGGTCGCGACCGATGATCTCGCTCCGCTCGACGCCGAAGAGCGTCTCGGCCGCGCTGTTGAAGCTCGTGGCAGTGCCGTCGGTCGACATCGTGACCAGGCCTTCGGTGAGGGCCTCGGCGATCGCCTCGAGACGTTGCCGACCGGCCTGTTCGAGGGCGAGGGCGCGTTCCAGGCCGATGGAGTTCACCTCCCGCTCGGCCAGCGCCCCGAGCTCGGCCAGGAGGCGGAGCTGATCGTCGCCCAGGTGCCGGGGCCGGCGATCGATGACGCACAATGTCCCGAGCTTGTGGCCGTGACCGTCGTCGAGCGGCTGACCCGCGTAGAAGCGGATGTGCGGGGGACCCGTGACCAGTGGGTTGTCCGCGAACCGGGGATCCTCCAGGGCATCGGGGATCACGAGAGCAGTGCTCTGGAGGATCGCGTGACCGCAGAACGAGATCTCGCGTTCGGTCTCGCTCCCCGCGAGGCCGACGCAGGACTTGAACCACTGTCGGTTGGCGTCGACCAGGCTCACCAGCACGATCGGCGCCTCGAACGCGAGCGCAGCGAGGCGTGTGATGGTGTCGAACCTCTCCTCGGCCGGGGTGTCGAGGATTCGGAGCGAGTGAAGGCTCGCGATCCGGTCGCTCTCGTCCGGGGGAAGGGGTGGTGGCAACACGGCTGAGGCTCCCGTTCATCGATACTCGGACGGATGAGTATCGGAGTCGCGGCCTCGTCCATGAGCGGATCGGAACGGCGAGATCGGTCGGATTCTCCCGCGCCATTCGAGCCACCAGCGCACGGATCTCCCCGGTCGTCGAAGGGCTGCCAGGCCGACGCGGTGGCTGGGTCCACCGTCGGGCGATCAGGCGACGATGCCAACCCAGCAACGTGTCCGGAGTCAGAAGCTAGTCCGCACGGCGTGAACGCGGCAGGGCCCGGGCGATGACCGCGAGTAGCGGCCGCCGTCGCCGGCCACGTTCCACGTGGGCCGCCGGTCTCTCCGAACCGTCGAGGTCGACTCCCGGCCTACCATGGCGAGACACCGCCGCCCGAACTGGTCGGCTTGCCCTGGCCCGAGCACGAAGGAGGGCCATGCGCCAAGATGAACGCGAGCGGCTGATGGCCGAGATCGCTGAGCTCCTCACCACCCGAACCGTGCAGATGGCGGACGGCACGATGACCAACGACGTGTTCCGCTTACACCGACCTTGCTTACACCCAACGGGAGCTGCGCGAGGTCTTCGCCGCCCAGCCGACGAGTCCATCGAGACGGCCATACGCGGTGCCTCCGACTTCTCTCGGCCTCCTGGGCGGAAACGTCGGATCGGTTGCAGTGGCAGCGGGTAAAGGGATTCGAACCTGACTCCTGCCCACGTCGGAGGCGGCGGCGACGCGACCGGCGCAGATGCCGCAGGATTGTGGGTTGGTGCCCCTTGAGGCGCGAAGTGAGTCTTCGATGAGCCTAGAACACTGCGGTCTTCGCAGTCGGCGCGGCCGGGCGGGGTCGGCGCTCGGCTCTAGGAGAAGGCGATGGTCGCCCACGCCCACTGGGCCGCGGTTCCGGTTTGCGCCCAGGTCGGTGAGGGGGGCGTGCTGGGCAGTGGGAGGGAGGTCCGGTCGGCGATGCCGATGGCCCGGGCCTGTCCGCTGCTCGACTGGGTGGCGGTGTTTCGCAGCGTGAAGGAGTTTGGTGTAGTGAGTGAGAGTGTGTTCGCGTCCCGGATGGCGACGATGGAAATGACGGTTGCGTTGGCTTGGTTGGTGGTGATGTTCGGGGTGGGGGTGAGCGAGGCGGAAGGGCCGCTGTTCCCGACGGCCACGGCGGCGGTGGCGGTGATGGGGTTTGGGGGGTATCCGCTGGGGCGGCGATAGCGGATAGCCCAGGCGGTGGCACCCGAGGCATTGGTGTTCACCTTCAGGTCGACGGAGGTCTCGGCGGGTGCTGCGAGTTTCCACCAGATGGTGAACCGGTACTGGCTGGGACTCCCTGTGGCGGTATCGGCGAGGAGCGCCCATCCCGTCGGGGTCGTGATGTTCTGGTTGGCGGCGTTCACCTCGACGAGGAGCAGGAGGTCGTTCTGCATGGTCCCGGCGGGGTAGTTCACGGTCATCGTTGTCGAGTTTGTTGCGGTGGTGGACGGGCCGGTGGCGGAGTAGACGAGTCCGGACTGCACGGTGGCGGTGACCTGGTTGCTGTTGGCGCTCTCCCAGCCGAGGTAGTACGCCCGCACCACGTAGTAGTAGGTGCCGTCGGCGGGGCTGTCGCTGTAGGTGACGGTGGTGCGGGGGGTGACGGTCGCGATCAGGCTGTACGGGCCGCCCGAGGAAGTGGCGCGGTAGACGCGGTGGCCCGTTGCGTAGGTGTCGGTAGTGGCGGTCCAGTCGAGGGTGACGGGGCCGGTGCCGGAGGCGGTCAGTGATGTGGGTGCGTTCAGCGTGTCAGCCGCCCACGCGTTGCCGAGACTGTCGGTGGTGTCGTTGAATCCGGCGTTGGTGGTTGGCACCGTGAAGAGCGCGGCCAGGAGTGCTGCTGCGATCAGCACAAACGTGAGGTTGGCGACGCGGTTTCCCGGACGGGCATCACTGTCGTGCGCTCTGCGACGTGTGGTCGATGAGGACCGCGTGCTCTGCAGCGATGGTGGTTGCCTGTGCACCGAGTGACCCCGGTCGGGTCAGTCTTGGGCTTCGAAGGTGAAGTCGGCGGTGGCAGACTGGCTTTGGGCTGCCGGGTTGTTCTGCACGTCGACGGTGAAGCGAAGGGTGCGGATGGTGGGGTTGGTGGCGGCGGTGAAGGCGGCGAGGCCGGTGGCCCAGTTGGTGTGGGTGGTGGAGTAGTTGGTGAGGGTGCCGCTGTAGAGGGTCGACGAGGGGGTGAACCCGGTGCAGTTGCCGTAGGCGCCACCGGTGCCGATTTCGATGGTGGTATCGAGGTAGGGGGCGAGCGCGCCGCTGCTGGTGCCGTACATCCGGATGTCGGCCGGGACGAGCGTTCCCGAGTAGGTGACAGTGATGCACTCGACGACCGGGACGCCGGGGGTCATTGCGGTTGCGTTGAAGAGTGCGCTGCCGGTGTCGTCGTCGGTGATGATCACCGATCCGGTGGCGAAGCTGTTGGTGGTGTTGTCGGTGGTGTCGGAGAACGCGGCCTGGGAGCTGGTCACGATCAGGACGGTCAGCATGAGGAGACTGGTTGCTACTGCGGTGAGGCGAGCGAGCGAGATGACGATGTTGCGATGTCGGTTGACAAGCATGGGAGGTACTCCGAAAAGCTGATTACCGGGTGCACTTCGATGATCGGTCTGCGGGCGCCAGAGTTGATGGGCCATCGTGCCCAATCCGCCCAGTGCGCAGGCCCTTGCCGATCGAAGCCGGGCGTCCGCTGATTCTGCTCTCCGGAGACAGCGGATCTGCTGGTCTCAATTCCGCTGCGTTGATGCCGATGCTTAGATGTGGTTCACGTTTCGTCGCCAGCGGCAGGTCAGCTGACGCCCGACCGCATGATGCCGTTCGTGCCGTCGGGGCTGCAGTGTCGACCCCCGAGTGCGTTGTCGACATCACGGAGGACGGTTCAGTACGAGGCGCGGGCTGTTGGCGAGGACTGTGTGCGGGTTCTCGTCGGAGATCCGACTGTTGCGCCGCCGCTGCCGGTGTTGCGCCTGATTGTGAACGCGATCGGGACCTTCGTCGTAGTTGTTGTCGCTGGGTTGTTGGTCGCGGCCACGGTTCCGAGGCTCTTCGGGTACGGGTCGGTTGTCGTGGTGTCAGGCTCGATGGAGCCTGCGATCAGAGTCGCGGACGTCGTGGTGACGTCACCATCGGACGGTGCAGATCTCGCGGCAGGAGCCGTCATCAACTTCGACTATGGAGACGAAACACGGTTGCACCGGATCGCGGCGGTCACGGGCGAGGGCTACCGGACTTCTGGCGACGCCAACCGGGTCGCTGATTCCGGGGTGGTGTCGCCTTCGCAGGTCCGCGGTGTCGGCATTGTCGTCGTACCGTTCATCGGTCTGCCCGTCACCTGGGTAGCGAAGGGCCAATGGATTCTTCTCGCCTCGACGATGGTCGCTTTCGTCGGTGCGATGTATGTGAGCCGGGCGAGATGGACCGAGCCCGCAGATCCCTGGCGTGTTGGATGAGCGCCGCATTGCCGGATCGTCGCGCCGCGACACCGGAGATTGCGGCGCAGGCTGATGATGCACTGCGGGCGGTGCGGATCGTGTTGGGAGTCTTGTCCTGTTTCGTGCTCGGCGCCTACCGACCCCTGACCGGACCGCCGGTGTGGGGAAGCCTTGCGGGAGTCCTCGCCTGCATGGGCGGGACCGTGCTGTTCCTCAACTGGATCGGCAAACGGGTTCCTTCCGGTCGCCGGTGGGTGATGGTCACGCAGGGCCTCGACGTGGTCGCAATCGTTGCGCTGGCTGTGCTGCTCGACGAGCCTTTGGGACACCAGTCGTGGGTTCTGCTGGTCATCCCTGTCGTGAGCGCAGCGGTCCGAGCCGGCACCGCAGCCTCTGTGGCGTCATGGATTGGAGGCTGCGTCGGCTATATCTCGGCGGCAGCTGGGGGTCTGGTTGATTCCACCGACGATGTCACCCTGTTGGCACGGGTACCTGGTTCGTTGCTGGCAGTGGCGGTCACGGTTGGGTTGTTGGCGCGGTGGATGCGAGAAGGCTGGGAGATTCAGAACGAATTGACCCAGTCGGCCGCAGCAAGAGAACATCGCCTGCGCGTGATCGAACAGGCAGGACATGCCCTCCACGGGCTTGCGCCCGAGCCCGCTCTCGAACTCGTAGCAAACCAGATCCTGGCTCTCGGGTTCGACGCCGCCACCATCGACTACCTCACCATCAACCGCGACACCTTCGCTACAGGGCGAGCAGAACTCATCGCTCTACGTCCACCAGTCGAGGTTCCGCCGGCTGACAGCCACCTGACGGTCACGATGTGGACCGAGAACGGACGGCTCCGCGTTCATAGCGTCTCCGTCCATGAACCGGTAACGGGCGCCGTCGTCACGGCTTGGTCGGAGAACTCGATCGAGACAGAACTCGCGCAAGCATGCGCCACCCTCGTAGCGCATGCCTCCACGTCCCTTGAAATCGCGGCCCGACTCAGCCAACTGCAACGCTCGGCCGCGCAAGATGCGCTCACGGGACTGGCGAACCGGCGAACTCTCGACCACCAGATCGAGAAACGGGCCGGCGAAACAGGGAGCCTGTCGATCGCGTTCGTCGATCTCGACAACTTCAAAGCAATCAACGACGAACACGGCCACGAGATCGGCGACAAGACCCTTGTTGCGGTTGCCAGACGACTCGAGGCCGCCGTCGAGTCCGCGGGCATGGTTGCCCGATATGGCGGCGACGAGTTCGTCATCGTCATGCCCAACACTGGCCTTGACCAAGCGCGACACCTCGCACAAGCCATGCTGCAATCATGCAGTCAACCGGTCGCAGTCGGGCTGGCAAACCTCAACGTGGGGCTCAGCATTGGTGTCGCCAGCGCCAAAACACCCATCCGAGCGAGCGAGATCCTCCGCGCCGCCGACCAAGCCGTGTATCAAGCAAAGGCTGCCGGAAAAGGAACGATCGTTGCCGTTACCCACGCCAACGCGCAGGACCAGCGCAGCACGCGCCAGGAACTGATGTCGCCGCCTCAGTAGGACACAGCCAAGACGGCGGATCCCCCACCGACCGAGCAACAGACCACGCGTCAGGCCACCGTTTCGATCGAGATCCAATCGCTCGCAGCCTGTGGAGCTGGAGTTCAAGTCCTCCCTCCGACAGCATCCGTAACGCTCGGTGCCATCGAGAGTTGTGCTCGGCGGTTCTCGTGGTCGCAGAGCACCTCGAGCTGGGCGGCTTCGTAAACTCGACGCCGGTCCTCGAGCGAGCATGGCGATGCCGCCACAGGCATCGCCCTCGCCGGTCGCTCAACTCGCAGCGTCGTCCCGACCGAATCACACTGCGAGAGCTGACTCCCCGGTTTTCCCATTTCACCTCGCGGTCGTCACCCTCGGGATCGTCGTTACTTGTCGGTGTTTTGGAGTTCAGCCTCGAAGTCTGCCCTGGACGTCAGGGTCACATGAGGTTCGAGCCGCCATTTGCCCCGATCGACCTGATGCGCGATGTCGACGATGTGGCTCTCCCCGATCTTCCACACCGCGGGCGGCTGTTTTGCGTTCGCCGCGTCGAGCATGGCCTTCGAACGCAAGAACGAGAACGCGTCTTGTGACCCAGGCCCTGCCTTGTTGCGACTCTGGAGGTCGTCGCCCCCCTTGGTTGCGCGGTAGTTCGGAGCTAGGACCTTGTCGATGAGCCGATTCACGTCTTCGAGGATCTCGTCAATCACGTCCAACCGATCCCGTGCGGACGCCACCAGCGATTCCTCGTACGCATTGTTGTCGAGGTATTGCTGTGCCTCGATCTCGCTGTTGGACACCTTCCACTCGAGAGGCTCGTCACAGTGCTCGGCGAGTTCGTCTAGCCACCACTCGTAGCTCTTCCATGTGTCTGCGAAGATCGGGGCCTCGGGATGCGGCGCCCCGGTTGTCTCCTTCGCAGACAGCAGCTCTGGAACCCAGTAGCCTTTCAACGTTCGGTTGAGCTGCTTGCTCGAGCTCAGTTCGTTGAAGGCCGCTTCGGCCGCCGGTATGAGCGTCGGCAGGACTTGTTGACGTCGAGCGGACTTGTTGAGTCCCATGGAATGGACCAGCAAATCGAGCAGTTTGCGGTACTGCTTCACCTTGCTCCGAAACGGTCGGAACTCGGAGGCAACGCGGAGCGGGGCTGGATCGCCATGCCGTTGAACACCGTTGTCGTCGTAAGTGAACGTTGTCTCGGTCCAGTAGCTCTGGCGAGGTATCCGGTACTTCTTCTCGAGGTAGTTCTTCTCCGATTCCCGCGCTTCTTCGTCGGCCTGTCGCCAACGTTCTTCATCCTCCTCGTGAGCACCCGGGTGAAACTCGCCCACCAAGTTGACCGCATCGTTCTGGACTTCTCGATCGAGGGCCATGCTGGACAAGGAAGCAACGGTTGCGCTGTTGGAACCCGTGGGGACAAGTCTTCTGGCCACCGTGCGTGGCGTCCATTCTGCTCCGGACGCGAGGCGTGCAGTCGCCAGGTTCCCTGCTGTCGTGATTGGTGGTGGCGCAGCAGGCAGTCGACCGGTTTGCACCTTGCTTGGCCACGACCGGCGGGCTACCGATCCTTCCTCGAACTCGAGATGCTGGCTTGCTCGATGGTTCATTGTCCTGTGCATCCCGGCCATTGCTCGCCACAGCTTGGCGGCTCTTCAGTCGGCTGCGCACCGAGGCCCAAGCTTCCTTCGGTCTCGTCACTCGCCGCAACCACCACCGCCGAGTCTGCCCACAAAGGCAGTTCTGCGGCGTTATCCAAGACGACGATCCGCGCACCAAGCGGCGGTCGGGGGTCCTGGGCCCCACAGGCCGATCAGCCCCGG
>CAVZHQ010000003.1:0-221623 GCA_963775125.1 uncultured Acidimicrobiales bacterium | reverse complement strand
ACCAGATTGCTCCGGTGATCGACACGCGCGGCGCATTGATCGCGTCTTGCAGGTTCATCTTGTGGTCGATCAGGTTCAGCGTGACGTTGAGCACCGAGTTGATGATCGTCGAGCCGCCCGGCGAGCCGGAGCGCGATGAACGGCTTGCCGCTGGGGGTGAAGATCATCACCGGCGTCATGCTGCTGCGCGGGCGCTTGTTGGGCTGCACGTCGTTGTAGCCGGCGGTTCCCGTGAAGGGATTGACTTCGTCGATATCTCGATCGCCGCACTCCGCCACATCGAGGACCACGTCAGCGACGTCGGTGCCCTCAGCGCCCGAGACCTCTACCTCCTCCTGGAGAAGCGAGCCCGAGCTCGAGGCAAGCGAAGCCGAGATCCAGGCCGCGCTCGATGCGCTGGCGTCGCCGCTTGTCGGCGCGCTGGCTCGGACGGATCGGGGTCATCGGCCGACGAGCATGCGTTCGAACGCGGTGCGTCGCCTCCGCCTTTGGCCAGCGCTCTCGAGAGTAGGGCACCGTTGCCATCGGTAGTCGGGCTGGCTTCGACCAGTCCGAAGCGCAGCAGCGCAGGATGCGACGAGAGTGATCGCGTTGTTTGCCGAGTCGGGAACGGTCGATGACATCGGCATCGGCGCGGTCCGCGACGCGTTCTCCGACCTGCTCTTTTCCCGGGACTGTCCACGGTTCAGACCCGTGTCCGCTATTTCTCGTTCGTCGCCGTGGGTCTTTCAGCGGCTCGAAGCTGAACGGATACGCAGTGACCGGGCCGAGGCCAGGGCCCGGGAGTGGGAGAGTCGAGCTCATCTTCTCCTTGCTGCGTGGCGGCGGCGAAGAAGGCGTCATCGGCCGGGACGCCCAGAAGACAGCTCAAGCAGCTGCCGTCGTTCATCTACTGGAACGGCCTGCGGTCCTGCGGGATCCGGACCTTCAACGGAACCCGCAGTGATTACTTTCGGGCGATGGATCGCATCAACCAGAGCGCTGGGCGGCATCGGGCCGACGGCGACGACGCCCTGGTCAGATCACCGGCGCTGGCACGCCAACCTGCCGTCACCACCGCCCGACCTTTGGGAGCAGGCCACGCTCGAGTCTGACGAGCGAGGAGGCCGCCTACCTCCAGGAACGGCTCGCGCGTCGCACCCCAATTCGTTGCTCGCCCACCTGATGCGCACCCCGGCACCGATCAGCGCGGACCTTCCGTTCCCGTGGGACGCCGTCGAGTCCGAGGCGCTCCCATCCGGCCTCGCAGTCACGCTCGGGATGGCCCGCTACTTCAGCGAAGTCATCCACGGCGCATCGCTGCTCTACAACCTTCTGCTCGCCGAGGCATCGGCCGCTCGCCAGCTGCCGATGGGCGCGGAGCGAGCAGAGCGCTACCGCGCGAACACCTCGGCGACTGGCAAGCGATGATCGAAGTCCGGCGCCCCGCGCATGCGGCCGTCAAACCTCCAGCGACCTTCTGGGCGACTGTAACACGTCGGGCGAGAACGTTCCCTGGTCGGCCCGTCAGTTCGTCGCACGGATGGCTCGAGGCCGTCGCCGCTGGGGTGGACGTCCCCGACCTCGCCCGAGCTGCCGGCGAGGCAATCAAGAAACGCGAGCGAAGGCTGAAGAAGGGGCTGGCCCGCCTGTCGAATCCTCGTGCGCTCGAGACTTGGGGCGGCGCTGCCGGTGTCGCGAGACTCGATTACCGGTGGAGCGAAGGCAGAGCCACGCGGTGAACGACATCGCCGCCGGTTTGGGGAACGCCTGATGCTCGAACCGACCAACCGGTTCACGCTGGTCGACGCTCTGCGCCCGCCGAGCGGCCACGCGCTCGACGTTGCCGTCGGCACCACTTTCACTCTCGACCTCGACGCGTTGCTGCTCGCCACTGTGTCGTTCGCTGTCTTCGACCGGCTCGACACCGATGACGGTCGACCCGACCCGATCGCCCTGCTCGAGTCCGTGCGGCGCCACGCCGACAACATCACCGTTTCGCCCAGGCCGGCGCCCTGTCGGGTCCCCGCAACCACCCGCCGATCCTGGCCTACCTCGAGGACGCGGTCGTTCCCGTGCGCCCACCAAAGCAGGGGTACCTGTTCCACCCCAAAGTGTGGGCGTTGAGGTTCGTCGACGCCGACGCAGCCCCCGCTCGCTATCCGGCTCGTCATCATGAGCCGGAATCTCACCTTCGATGCCAGTCTGGGACACGATCGTCGTTCTTGACGGCGTTCGGGCCGACAACGCTCCCAAGTACTCCGCCGGTCGTCGGCGACTTCATCGAGCACCTCCCCGCCTCGCGTTGCACCACCTCGTACCCTCGCCGGTCGCGGACATCGGTCAGCTCGCCGCCGACATTCGCAACGTCCGCTGGGAACTGCCAGCTGATGTTCGCTGGATGCGTTTCCACCCACTCGGCCCGTCGTTCCGATCGCCGACCATCACGGCAGCCGGGTGCTGGCGATGTCGACCGTTCCTGACCCAGGACATGGTGCAGTCGCTCGGTGTCGACGGGCCCGAACGTGTTGGTGTCACGAGCCGCGGCGCTGCGACCAGGTCGGCGCGACGCCGTCGCCGGGTTCGCCGACACCTTCGTGGTCGACGCCGGCGACGACGTCTTCGCACGTCGATCGACGCCGATGAAGCCTCCGACGCGGGCGACATCGTCTCCGAGCTCGACATCGAGCCCCGCGCCCCGGTGTGGAGCTGTCGGGACTCCACGCCAAGGTCTTCGTCACCGAAGGGCGACGATTACACCCGCCTCTCGGCTCGGCTCGGCCAACGCCACCCGCGCCGCATTCGACGGCAACGCCGAGTTCGTCATCGAGCTCGCGCTCTGACCGTCAGACCTGACCGACACCACCAGCTTCCTCGACGAGGCCGGCAAGGACCAGCCTCCGAGCCATGCTCGTCCCTTATCGTCCCAGCAGACGCCGACCGGCCGAACCGACCGCCGTCCGCAGGCGGCAACTCGTCGCCTCGACGCCGCCGCCTCCGCGAAGCCGGCAAGCCGGCGACGTACACGGTGCACGTCACCCTTTCAAGGCGAAAGCTCCTACCGACTCGACCTCGCATGGGGAACTTCCGACTGAGCGACCTTGCAGGACCGCATGCGGGCGCACGACATCGACATCACCATCGGACCCGCCACCCGATCCGGCGCCCGAGGGTCGCCCTACGACGCGAGCAGGCGCGACCATCGCGTTCCGCCACGTTGCAGGCCATCACCTCGTTCCTGGTGATCGAAGCCCGGACCGCGGGTGGAGGCCGCGACATCGTGGGTCGCACCGCTCCGTCAACGCTCGCCTGTCGGGGGCGCCCGCCGATCGCAAGGAACAGCTTCTGGCGCACCTTCTCGACGACCCCGAGAAAGTCTTGCGCTACCTGCTGTTCCTGCTGGCCGAGCTCACGGGCGACCAGACACTGGTGAAGTCACTGGGAGGAGGCGGCGGCGGGTTCGACTGGTTGTCCACCAGCTCCAGCCCACCGTTACTCGAGACGCTCCTCCGCGCCCTCGCCCACGCCCCGGAGTCGCTCGACCGGGTCGCCGGAATTCATCGACGATCTCCGGGCCGGCACCGCCGACGCCCTCCTGCCACCAGGCTTCGCCGAGCTGTGGGAACCGATTCACGCTGCCCGTGAGCTCCTGCGATGACCGCCGAACGCTTCGACGTCGAGACGGTCCTCTCCCAGCTGAAGGACTTCCAGCGAGGCTCGGTCGAGCACGCCTTCCGCCAGCTCTACCACGGCGGCGTCGACCGGTTCCTGGTCGCCGACGAGGTCGGCCTCGGCAAGACGCTCGTCGCCCGTGGCCTGATCGCCAAGGCGATCGATCATCTGTGGGACGACGTCGAGCGCATCGACGTCATCTACATCTGCTCGAACGCGGAGCATCGCCCAGCAGAACATCAGCCGCCTCAACGTCCTGACCGATCAAGGGCTTCTCCTTCAGCTCACGAATGACCATGATCGCCCGCCAGGTCGCGCAGCTCAGCGCGCAACAAGGTCAACTTCGTGTCGTTCACTCCCGGCACGTCGTTCGATCTGAAGTCGAGCCGTCGGTATGAGCGAGGAACGGGTACTGCTCTACTGGCTCATCCGTCATCATGTGGGGCGACGCCGCCGTCGAATCACCGGGCGGCCGAGCGACTGTTCAAGTGCGGCGTTGACCAGAAGCATTGGCCCCGACAGGCTCCGTGAGGGACACGTTGCTCGCTCGGCCCTCGACGCCCGATTGCTGGAGGGGTTCGAGCAGGACCTCGTCGACCTCGATGCTCGCGAACGCTTCGACGAGCTCGCACCAGCGTTCACCCACGACGACGCATCGGACCAACCGGAGGTTCGGTCACGGCGCGCGACGAATTGATCGGCCAGCTGCGCAGAGCGTCTCGCGCAAGCGCTGCGTTCAGGCGCTCCAACCCGACCTTGTGATCCTCGATGAGTTCCAACGCTTCCGGCATCTCATGTCGGGCGAAGACGCCGCCGGCGAGCTCGCCCAGTCCCTCTTCGACTACTCGGGCAACAAGACCCTGCTCCTCAGCGCGACGCCCTACAAGATGTTCACCAGCGGCGACGACGCCGACGACAACCATCACCGCGACTTCCTCGACACCTTCCGATTCTTGTCCAACGGCAACTCGGGCGCGTTCGAGGCTGCGATGGCCGACTTCCGCTCGGGAATCCTCGACGTCCACAATCGCTCGGCCGCCGACCTGGCCGGGCTTCGTCGCCGCGTCGAAGCCGAGCTGTCGAACGTCATGGTGCGAACCGAACGGCTCGGCGCCGCGGGCGACCGCAACGGCATGCTGACCGAGCACGTCGAGACGGCGCTGCTCGACCCCCGCGATGTCTCGGAGTTCGTGGCGCTCGAAGCCGTCGGCTCGGTCGCCGGGGCGCAGGGAATGGTCGAGTACTGGAAGTCGGTGCCGTCGTTCATCAACTTCTGCGACGGTTACAAGGCCGACGACCAGATTGCCGTTGCCCTCGCCGACCAGAACACGGCGAGGGAGACAGCGCTTCGGCTCCGTGCGATCGACAGCCGCATCGACTGGCGAAGCTGGCGCGAGTTCGGGCCCCTCGATCCGGGGAACGGCCGCTATCGCATCCTCCAGGCGCAGACCGTGGAGAACGAGGCGTGGCGAATGCTGTGGATCGCGCCGTCGTTGCCGTACTACGCGCTCGGTGGCCCGTGGGAGGGCGAACGCAGCCGCTTCACCAAGCGGCTGATCTTCTCCAGTTGGACCGGCGTTCCGAAGTCGGTGTCGTCGCTGCTGTCCTACGACGTCGAACGACGGATGTTCGGTCTGCGCCCCGAGCCCATCGAGAACTCCCCCGAAGCCCGGCGCACGATCCGAGGCCTCTTGCCGTTCCGGCGAGACCCACAAGGCCGACCGGGTGCGATGAACTCCTTCGCCTTCGTCTACCCGTGCGTGACGCTGGCCCGCATCGCCGACCCGCTGGCCGTGGCCCGCGAACGGGGCGAGACCCTGCCGCTCGACGAGATGCGAGCAGCCCTCGCCGAACGGATCGCCGATGCTCTCGACCAGATCGAGATCGACGTCGACCCCACGGTTCCCGGTGACGACCTGCGCTGGTACTGGGCTGCGCCGCTGCTGCTCGACGCAGCTGTAGGTGCCGCACCGTTGATGGCCCACCGCCGCAGGTACAAGATGTCGTGGCTCGGCGGCGCTGCGGCCGATGACGACGATGGCGAAGCCGTCAGCCACGAGATCTTCGACGAACACATCGACCTCGCCTCCGCCATGTACCGCCACGAGATCCCCCTCGGCCGCCGGCCCGACGACCTCGTCGACGTGCTCGTCGACCACGCACTGGGTTCGCCGGCCACCGTCGCACTCCGCTCGATCGACCACGTCCTCGGCCAGCGCATGCCCGCCCCGCACCAGTGGGAAGGAGCGTGCCGTATCGGGTGGGGGTTCCGGGCCCTGTTCAACCTCCCCGACGTCAACTCGATGATCCGCTCGGCCGACTGGGAGCAGGAGTACTGGCGCACGGCCACCCGGTACAGCGCCGACGGTTGCCTCACCGCCGTGCTCGACGAGTACCTCCACGTGCTGCGGGAGTCGGTCGGCGTGTACGAGATCAACGACGCCGACCCGCTCGGCGACATGCACGCCATCGCCTCCGCGCTCCAAGAAGCGGTCAGCATCCGTACACACATCGCTCGTCGCCCGAGATCATTTGGGCGAAGCCGACAGCGTCCCCCGCTTCCGGGTCCGCTACGCCATGCGCTTCGGCAACGATCGCTCCGAGACCGAGACGTCGATGGTCACCGCTGCCCACCTGCGCCGAGCGTTCAACTCGCCGTTCTGGCCCTTCGTGCTCTGCACCACGTCCGTCGGACAGGAAGGACTCGACTTCCACCTCTACTGCCACGCCGTCGTCCACTGGAACCTGCCCTCCAACCCCGTCGACCTCGAACAGCGAGAAGGACGAGTCCACCGATTCAAAGGTCACGCCGTGCGCCGCAACCTCGCGGCGGCCACCGCCGACGCCGCATGGGCGTCGACCGACGACCCGTGGACCGCCATGTTCGACCACGCCGCGGCCCAACGCCCCGACACCGACAGCGAGCTGGTCCCCTACTGGGTGTTCCCGGGAGAAGCCAAGATCGAGCGGCACGTGCCGATGCTCCCGATGTCACGAGAAGTCAGCCAACTCGCCCGCCTGAAACGAGACGTCGCCCGCTACCGCCTCGTATTCGGACAACCACGACAAGACGACCTGCTCGACTACCTCGGCGACGTCCCACCCGACAAACTCGCCGAACTCCGCATCGACCTCTCACCCCGACGGTGAGGTGTCAGATCTCGCCGAACGCCTGAACGAGCAATCGTTCACGAAGCGGCGTGCGACCGCCCACCACCTTGCCTGGGGCGCGCCGACCGGGCAATCTGCTCCGGTGAAAGTGACGAACCTTGGCTCTGCGAGCGTCGGCCCGCATCATCACGGGCCACGGCCAGCACGAGCGTCAGTTCCTGGACTTCATCTTCGACTCAACACCGACGTACCCAGCAGTGGTTGCAGAGGGCCTCGACCTCATCACACCAATCTGGCTCGATGGCGGCGGTGGAACGCTGACGTCAGTTTCTCGACTGCTCGGCGAAGCCGAACCTGACGCTCCAGATGAACGCGTCGCGTCTCTACATCTGTCCCGAGTGCGCCGACCTCGGCTGCGGTGCGATCACGGTCGCCGTGGAACGCGGCACCGGCACTGTTACCTGGCGCAACTGGGGCTATCAGAACAACTACGACAAGGGCTTCATCGCCGTCGCGGGCCTTCCCGACGTAACGTTCGACGCCGCTCAGTATGGCTCGGCGCTTCGTGAGGCCCTCGACTGGCTACTTCGTGGGCAAACTGGCCAGCAGTGAGACTCGACCTTCCGGAGGTCTGCCGGGTCTGCGAGCACGGGTGTTTCTCGACGGGCTTCAGAAGTCACGAGTCACCGCGGCGCCGTTCAACGAGCGCACGAAGGCGTCGAACCTCGTCAACCAACAGACGAGTTCAACCCCGAAGTGTTCGACCTCGCCGCAGCGAACCGACGGCTGGGTGGACGATAAGGCAACCGACAGGAGCTGCAGCATTTCGAAGTCACGGAGCCGCGCGATGCGCGACCCACCACGCGAAGTGTGGGTCGTCGCGCCGGGGGACGTAGCTCGCTCGGCGTTCGACCGAGCGAACGATTTCGGCAACGCGATCGAGCGAAACGCCATAGGCCTCCACCCAAACCCTCAGAAGCTGCGTCGTACCAACGATCGCGATCGGTGGATCGATGGATGCAGCAAGTCGCTGGGCGCGACGATCATCCGTCGCCACCGGCAGGCCTCGGTTTGCTGCTACCGCAAAGGTGGCGGCCTCACCATCATCGATCTCCCGAGCGAATGCGATGAACTCGTCCAGCTCGTCGTCCCGAAGATCGAGCAAAACCAGGGTCCCACGAGCCACCAGACCACCGAGGTCAATTGTTTCGCGATCGCCGCCTGGGCTCCCGTGGAGCGAGCCAAAGCGACTCGGCGGCCGCGACCGACGTCATCACGAGCCGAACTGAGGACGCGGTCGCGAGCTCTTGGAGGTCGACGCCCGCGGCCAGGACGTTGAGGGCGACGCACGCGTCGAGAAGGAGGTCATCCACCGGCGGGCCGATTCCAACTAGCCAATGACGACATCAAGGATGTCGGTTGGACCCATCTCGAAGTCGGACATCGCTCCGCTTTCGTCCAGGCCGACGCGGTGCGACAATCGATGCGCCAGCTCCCGGGCAGAGGTTCGGTCCGTGCGCAAGAACCGCGCAAACTGACCCTCCGAGATCGCCCCGTCGAGGTATGCCTCCACCGCGAGGTACCGGTATCGCAGCGGCAAGAGGTCCGTGTCCGGCGGCGACGCCGCCAGCTCGAGCATCTGACGCGCCTCGCCAACACGAAACCCGGCCTTGACCAGTCGATCCCACGTGTGGGCCCTCACCAGATCGAGGTTCTCGAGACGTCGAACGAGCGCCTCCAGCGAAACCTGGAAGAGGTCAGCGAGATGAAGGAGGTCGGCGGGAGTAACACCATCGCGCCGCGATTGGCGAACCTCATGGAACCGACGTTGGACGCCGCCAGCTGGAAGCAGGAAGTTCTCAGCGAACGCATCGGCGAAGCGCTCTGCCGCGGGCACGCGCTGATAGCCGTGAAGAACCGTCACTTCAGGTTTGGAGCGCTGAGCGAGGAAGTGGGCGTACTCGTGAGCCAACGACCATCGCTGACGCTCACCCGGGTGGACGGCATTGATGGCGATACACGCTCCATAGGAAGTCGATGCGACGAAGAGGCCGGCGACGGGCGCCGGAAGCTCCACGGCGAAGATCCTGAGCCCAACGTCGCTCTCCAGGATCTGCCGGAGGTGATGCACCGGAGCGTCGCCGAGCCCCAGCCGATTGCGTTCGGCAGAGGCCAGGGACTCGCCTGCCGCGCCCGGCGGAAGGGAGGAGATGTCTGCCTCCGGCGGGTACCGCTGGGGCAACGGCGCGCCCGCAAGCCGCTCGAGCTCGACGTAGTCATCAGACAACTGCTGCAGGAGTTCCACAGCCTTCGTGAGGTCGTCGTCCTTCTGGTCCTCCGACGGACGCAGGCGGAACTGGGCCACGAAGTCCTCGGGCACCGGTGAAGCGCGCAGCAGTTCATTGACGGGTCGGCCGTAGAGCTGTGCCAGGGCAATCAGCTCCTGAGGCTTCACGGGACGCTCACCCTTCTCAAGGGCCACGATCGTGGTCCGCGCAACGCCAATGCGATCAGCGACCTCTTGCTGGGTAAGACCGCGCGCCCGTCGTGCCGCTCGCAGACGGTCGAACATCACCTCTGGGGGCTCGGTGGCGGGCACACCATCACTCTACTAGTGAGTCTGACATTTTCAAAGGTTTAGGAAGTATTTTCATACAAATGTCGACCCAACCGACGTTCACCCGAGCTTGGACCAAAGCGCCCGAAGGCCCGCGCCATCGTCTTTCGTACCGATGCTCCCGATGTCGCGCGAAGTCAGCCAACTCGCCCGCCTCAAGCAAGACGTCGCCCGCTACCGCCTCGTGTTCGGACAACCCCGACAAGACGACCTCCTCGACTACCTCGGCGACGTCCCACCCGACAAACTCGCCGAGCTCCGCATCGACCTCACCGCGAATGCCGACGGCACATCGCATCGAGCGCTCACACGGCTTGCCGATGCCCCATCAGAGTCCGGTCATTGACGCGGCCGGGCGCCAGATCGGCTTGGGCAGAGCGTTGTATGGGCTCCGGTTTCGGGTCAAATGGTGTTGGCCGCGGACTGTGCGTCCAGAGGCACTCGATACCCTTCACGCCCGCCTGCCAGCTCAAACGGAGGCACTCCAGCGAGCATCACGTGAGTATCTCGTCTCATTGCTGACAATGGCGGCTGCACGACTCCGTGGCATAATGTCCTACAGCCGACGGCTGTGAACCCTGGTTCTCAACCTTCGCTATCAACTTGCCGATGGAAACGGTGTGAACATGGCAACACTGTCGAACGACACAACGCAAACAGGCGATGAGTCTGGCAAGAGTCTTCGGCCCACCGCCATGTCCGAGCAACGCCTCCGGCAGATCGAGGAGCTTGCCTCCCGAGCGGTTCCGTACCGCGCGGTCAAGCCTCCTACGCTTTACGTCGAACGCTAACGCGCCTTCGTGAGCGCCGGTCCGACGGGCGTCACGTTTAGACGCGCCGTTATAGACGACGTCCGTCATCTACGCAGCTTTCGGTGTTGCGGTGCCGACGAGACCGCCTGGGCCAGCGAGGTAGAGCGTGGCATCCGGGTCGAGGTCCCTGAGGAAATGCTGTCCGGCTCGGGCTTGAAGGTTCAGCTCGGCTTGCTTGGAAGCGACCTCGTTTCGGTCCTTTCCTGGTACGAGTACCCCGCTCGGTCGCTGATCGATATCGGCTACCTAGCGGTGCACGTCGACTGGCGTCGCAGAGGAATCGGCCTGATTTCCAAGCAGGAGCTTCTGCATCACGCAGCTCGAGCGCGGCTTGACCACCGTGGCGTCTCGAACTCGCAGCTCGAACTACAAGATCGACGGACTGAACAACAAGCTCTCGGTCGAACGAAGCCCCTCGGCCGAACTGGCGGGATACGCCGAGTGCGTCATCCGTGTCACTCCGCCGTGACCGCGCCTGCTGACCCAATCGCAAGGATCCGGGTCGGAACGTGGAACGTCCAGTTCGGACGCGGAGTCGACAAGAACCGACTCCGGCTCGACGTATTGACCGAACGCGATGCCGATGTGTGGGTGCTCACCGAAACCCACGACGACCTCGCACTCCCCTATCCATATCAGTCGATCCACACCGAACAGCGGTACCGAACCAACAACGGCGGCCGCTGGACGAGTATCTGGACACGGTTCCCCATCATCGAACGCATCGACACCATCGACCCGTCCCGAACCGTCTGCGCCCGACTCCAAGCCGACACCGGCCTCGAGGTCGTCGTCTACGGGACCGTGCTTCCTTGGATGCACGACCGCACCAGCGACGCCGACGACCCCCGACCGGCATGGTCGGAGTTCTACCGAGTCACCGACCAACAAGCCGTCGAGTGGAAGAGGCTGCGGGGTCGGTACCCCTCCGCCGCCCTCGTCGTAGCCGGCGATCTCAACCACAACCTCGGCGGACCCCACTACTACGGCACGAACAAGGGCCGGAACTCAACTCCGCGAAGCCCTCGCCGGCGCCGAGCTCGAATGCCTCACCCAAACCGACAATTTCCCGCCCGGCCAGCTCGGCTACCCGCCTATCGACCACGTGTGTGCCGCTGCGCCACGCAATCATCAACTCGCCGCCTGGGTCGAAGGCTGGGAGAAGACCACGCGCGGTGGCGTCACCCTCAGCGATCACTCCGGTGTGCTGGCGGCCATCGAACTCCGGCCACAGCAAATCTGATCGAAATGCCCTCACCTCAGCATTCGGCGTCAACCGACGACCCTTGGACGGCCACGCTCGATCGCGCCGCAACCCGGCTGGTCTACGCTGGCGAGCATGTCGAGGAGGATCACTACCGCTACTGACTTGGAGCGGATGACCCCTGCCGAACGCCACGCCCACTTCGAGGCCAGCATCGTCACGAACCTCGACGACGCCCCGCCTGATCTCATCGCGCGAGCCCGAGTGAGAGTGGAGCAACACTTCGCTCAACGCGAGGCGCAGCCGGAGCGCTGATCACCTGACCGACCGTCGGACGGTGAGGGGCATTGAACTCAGTCTCGATGAGTCGAGGCGAGCGCCTCCACTACTCGCTGGGCCTCCCAACGAGCGCCCGGGCATGTTGTGGGGACCGAGATGAAAGGGTGCGCCGCCCGGGTGAGCAGCAAGCAACTCATCGGCCATCTCGTCCTGCCTGCCGACGAACAACCGATAGCTCGTGCGGGCCCAGCCGCTTCGGGCTGACCCGCCAGTTCGCTTCGGAGCGTCTCGGCCACGACCCGCTTCGCACCATCGGCGATCCACTCACTCACGTTAGGCCAGTCCCGGTAACGGTCCGGCCGCGCACCCATAAAGGCGAAGAGGGTTGAGACCGACCACACCGGCAGACCGTCGCGGTTCTCTACCGAGTTCCCTGCGGACCACCGAGCACGGGAGCGACCGAACGTGGAACGCTTCTACTGAGTACGACCGAAGTCGGCGTCCGATCGGCACCGTGGCCGGAGCCTTGGTCGGCACGACAACGATGCTCGTCGCCCTCTGGGCATCCTCGCAGCCCGACGGCGACATCGTGTCCATGACCGGAAGGGCCCTTGACCAACTCGATCCGATCTGGCCAGATTGGCTCAATCGACCAGCGTGAAGCCCGTCACGCGACAAGCCAACGTGACGAACAGACCTGCCCGACCGCCGAGGCAGCGCACGGTGCCGGCACCTGCGAAGCTTCGTCGATGAGTGAGCCGATGCTTCCTGGCGAGGCCAGGTTCTGGGACTTGACCGAACCACTTCTCGGCCGGCCGGAGGTGACGCGGTCGACCATGATGGGGCTGCCCTGCTTGCGCTGGAACGGCGCGTTCTTCGCCTCCTGCGATCGCCGGACCGGCAACCTGCTGGTCAAGCTGGCCGAGGCCCGCGTCGACGAGCTCGTCGCCGGAGGGCGAGCCGAACCGTTCGCTCCAGCCGGCCGCCGGTTCCGCGAATGGGCAGCCATCCCCGAGAGCCGATCTCGGACCTGGAAGCGCCTCGTCGACGAAGCACTCGGCTACGTCATCACCCAACCGCCGCCGGCGAAGAAATCGAGGAAGAAGTAGCGCTCCCCCGCCGGGCCTGCCGTGTCCCCATCAGTCCGAAAGGGGTCAGTGCGTGTGACGGTGATGGATGTCGGGGAGGTGCTCGTGGTCGTGGGTGAGCTCGACGTGCCGATGACGAGTTCCGGCAACCACTGCGATCGCACCCGGCTGATGATGAGGATCACCGGGAGCGAACGGATGGGAGTGTTCGAGGCTCCGGTGCACGTGCCGGTGGCTGTGGTGGCTCGTCGCCATCACCAGCACGCCGACCAGGGACACGGCGAAGGCAATCATGGTCGTGGACGTCAGGCGGTCGCCGTTGAGCGGCCAGGCCAGCACGGCGCCGACGAAAGGCGCGAGCGCGAAGATGCCCTGCCCCCGAGCAGCCCCGATGAGGCGGGCGCCGGTGATCCACAGAGTGATCGACAGCCCGTAGCCAACGGCCCCGATCGCCAGCGCAGCCAACACGTAGCCAGCCCGGGGAGCACCGTCGAGCGCGATCCCGAGCGACAGGTTCACCGTCCCGCCGACCAGTCCTTTCACCAGCGTGATCTGCGACGGCGTGTAGCTGTCGAGGCTGGCGGTGACGGCGTTGTCGATTCCCCAACACAGACAGGCCCCGCCGACCAGCACGGCGCCGACCGCTACGCCGCCCGACGAACCGCTCGCCAGAATCACGCCACCCAGCACCACCACGACAATGCCCAACCCGGCCCGACGGCCGAGGTGCTCCTGCAGGAACACACGGGCAATGACCGCAGTGGCCACCAGTTCGAGGTTGAGGAACAACGACACCGTTCCCGCGGGCGTCCGGTCGAGCGCAACCACCAGCAGCACCGGCGCCAGCCCGCCCCCCAACCCGACGGCCAACATCAGCCGCTTCCGTTGCCGAGCCGTCCCTGCCGATCGGCGTTCGCCAAGGGCGAAGGGCGCAACCGCAGCGGCCGCACCCAGGTAGAGCAGCCCGGCGAGTCCCACCGGACCGATGCCGTCGAGCACCAGCTTGGTCGTCGGCGTCGCGGCCCCGAACAGCACCGCCGCCAACGCGCACCAGACCAACCCACGACGCGAGCCGGCATCCAAGCTGGCTGTGGCCGTGGTCGACATCAGCAGAAATCCTAGGCGGGCGGCCGTTGGCCCGGAGTTCCGCAGTCGAGTGCTCAACCCCCACCGAGCCCTCACACAACCCTGGTGATCCCCGATTCCGGTTTGGCCACGGGGATTTAGCTTCTCTCTCAACGACAACGGCACGCACCGAGCGGCCGCACCGAACGGGAGGAAACCACCATGACCATCTTCGAGCTCGACACCACCCACACCGGCACCAGGTTCGCCGACACCGACCGACGCGTTCTGGAACAGCGTCACCGACCTCGACGGCCCGGCCCCGATCTCGTTCGATCGCTGCGTCGACTGGCTCCTCGACCTCTACCAGTCCACCACCAATGTCCAGCTCCGCACGCTGATCTCCGAGGTCCTCGACGACCTTCGTCAGCTCGGCCCCATCGAAGGCGAGTTCGAAGACATCGTCCTCGGGGCGCTCGCCTCGGTCGAGACGGCCTTCGAGATGCTCGAGGGCGCTGTCAGGTGACGATGCGGGCGGCCACGAGATCTTCGTCGAGGGTCACGCCCAGGCCGGGACGGTTGGGGACGATGGCTTGGCCGTCGCCGTTCAACTCGATCCGTTCCTGAAAGAGCCGCACCGACCAGTCCATGTACTCGAGCATGCGGCAGTTGGGTGCGGCTGCGGCCAGGTGGATCCCGATCTCCGGACTGAGGTGGGTGGCCACCGGAAGATGGGCGCCATCGCAGATGGCAGCCGCTTGCATCCACGCCACGATTCCCCCGACGTGGTGAGCGTCGATCATGACGATGTCGGCGGCTCGGGCCGCAGCGATCCGAGCGAAGGGCTCGACGTCGAAGTGGTATTCGCCGTGGGTGATGGGGATACCGACCTCGCTCACCAACCGGCGGTACCCGGCAATGTCCCGGTGGTCGATGGGATCCTCCAGCCAGGCCAAGTCGTAGGGCTCCAGCAGGCGCGCCACCTCCTTGGTGCGGGCGATGTCCCAGCCCTGGTTGACGTCGACCATCACATCGACGTCCGCCCCCACCGCTTCTCGTACGACCCGGGCACGTTCGGCTTCATCAGCCGCCAGCCGGTTGGCGCCGATGCGGAACTTCATGGATCGCCAACCGTCGGCCGCCAGCGCTGCGGCTCCGGTGGAGAGGGCATCGAGGTCGTAGTCTCGCCACAGGTGTTGGCTGGCGTACACGGGGACCGACGTCACTGATGCCGCTCCCAGGAACGCGGCCACCGACTGGCCGGCGCGACGCGCGGCAAGGTCATGAATGGCGACGTCGACGATGGCTTGGACGTAGCGGGTGAGCCCGGGGCCCCAGTAGTCGAGCCGGCGCTTCAGGAGACGGTTGATCCCCACGATGTCGGCCGGGTCGTGGCCGATCAGCCACGCTGCCACGGCCTCAGTGGCCGCGGCCAGGGCGGGCACGATTGCCGGGTCGAAGGCACACGCCCATCCCAGGCCCTCCACTCCGTCGTTGTCCCGTAGGCGAAGGATGACGTGGCGCATCTGGGGAATCCCCATGAACGGTCGGTCGAGGGGAACGTCGACGACGAGCAGGTCGTGGCTGGCGATGGTCATGGCGCGAACGTAATCGCCACGGCCGGGGCGGGCATGGTTGTCAGGCGGGGTCGAGACGCCACGTGTCGTTGTGCGGACGGAAATGGCCACAGCTCGGACCGCCCAGATGAGTGCCCAGGATCAGCGTGTGATCGTCGCAGTAGCGCTCGATGAACGAGCGCCGGGTCACGGCCGCGGCGGCCGCATCGACATCCGGGGCACTGCGCCACTCGGGATGCTCGACCTGCACGGCCGAATGCAGGAGGTCCCCGGTGATGACGGCATCCTCGCCATTCGACGAAATCCGCACGCTGTGATGCCCAGGGGTGTGCCCGGGTGTTGGCTCGAGCCAGAGAAGATCGTTGAGGCGAAGGTCCGACGCGATGAGATCGGCTTTGCCGGCCTCGATGACGGGACGGACGCTGTCGCCGACCACGTCACCGTAGATCTGAGGCTCTCGACTCCAGTGAGCCCACTCGGCCTCGCCGAAGAGATAGCGCGCGTTGGGGAAGGTCGGCCGCCACCGATCACCGTCGAGCACCGTGTTGAACCCGACGTGATCGATGTGCAGGTGGGTGCAGAGCACGGTCGTCACCTCCTCGGGCGGGAAGCCGGCGGCCGCGAGCCGATCGAGGAAGTCGCTGTCCTGCAGATGGAAGTTGTCGAAGCCCGGCCGGATCTTGTCGTTTCCTCCGCAGGTGTCGACGAGGATTTTCTCGTCGCCGATCTCGAGGGCGAAGGTGTGGATCGACACCCGAATGAGCCCGGTCTCGGCATCGGCGAACGGCCCGACCATCCAGTCGTGGGCCCGAATGATCTCTGGGTTCGAGTCGGGCACCAGCCGAGTGGGATCCCAGAGACCCTCGGACTCGACGATCTTGGAAACCTTGACCTCACCGATCTGCCAGCTGTCCATGTCGTTCTCCCGATGTTCAGATTTCCGCTCGGCTACTCGGCGTGATGCAGACCAGGCTGAGCCGGTGGCCAGAGACTACTGTTCGGCCACGCCCGAGCGAGGAGTGGCACCCATGATCTACGAGATTCGCAACTATCACTTCGAACCCAGCCTCATGACCGAGTACAAGGCCTGGGCCCGAGACAGCGCACTGCCCTACATCCGCGCCAAGGTCGACCTGGTGGGGTTCTGGACCAACATCGACGAACCACCTCAGGTCGCCGGCCGGGAACTGGACGAGTTGGGATCGGCGACGGTCACGTGGATCATCCGCTGGCCCGACATCGAGACCCGTCACGCAGCGATGGCCGAGATCTTCGCCACGCCGGAGTGGGACGAGATCGCCAAGGGAAACCCGGGACTCGAGCACTATCACCGGATCGAGGCCAAGTTCGCAGAAGAACTCTGAGGCCCGACTCGTCCGAGACGGCAGCCGAACGGCGCCCGAGCCCGCTCAGCACCAACGACGCGTGGCGTCACCGCTACCAGATCGTCGCGACGGGGAACTGCCCGAACGCGTCGTCGATGGTGAGCAGTGGGCAACCAACCAACTCGGCTTGGGCCGCAAGCACACGGTCGAACGGATCCCGGTGTTCGCACTCGTACAGGCCCGCTCGGCGCGTGTGGTCACTGTCGATACCGAGCGGCGTACCGCGCATACGTTTGATGGAGTCGTCCCACGCATCGAGCAGGGACCGTGCGTTGGGAAGATTGCCAATCCTGAACTTCGTGGCGATTTCCCATGCTGATGCGGCCGAGACCAGAAGCTCGCTCGACTCGTCGGTCAGATGGGCCATGACCGCTGACGACAGTTTGTCCGGCTCGGCCAACGCCCAAAGCAAGACGTGAGTGTCGAGCAAATAGCTACTCATTGTTCGCCCTCGAACATCGCCAACGTGTCATTGTCGAGTGGCTCGAGCGCAGCGTCGCCGGAGCCGATGAGGCCAGGAAGAAACCCAAGTTCGCGCCGAGGCGCGTCGATCGGTACGAGCTTGGCGTAGGGCTCACCCGCCTTGGCCAGGATGATCTCTTCACCGGCACGAACATCGTCGAGCAGTCGGGAGAGCTGCGTCTTGGCCACATGAACGTTGATGGTCCTCATGGACTTAGTCTATGGACTAAGTCCGAACCGTGACAAGACCCAAACCCGGACACCGCCTACGGTACGTACGTGACGTTGCTTCGCTCTCGGACGTGGATGCCAGACGATGTGCCCTTCCTTTGGGAGATGCTGTACCTGGCCCTACACGTACGCGACGGGCAGGAGCCGTTCCCTCGTTCGGTCCTGCGCGAGCCCGACATCGCCCACTACCTCCAGGACTTCGGCACTCGGGCCGGCGACGATGCTCAACTGGCCCTCGACACCGACGGTCAGCCGGTCGGCGCCGCTTGGGTTCGGCGGATGACGGCGGCGGACCCCGGGTACGGATACGTCGCCGACGACATCCCCGAACTGACCATGGCCGTCGAAGCCCGCTGGCGAGGTCGAGGGATCGGCCGATCACTGCTCGAGACCTTGCTCGAACGGCACCCTCGGATGAGTCTCAGCGTCGACGACGAGAACGTGGGCGCCGCCTCCCTGTACCGATCCGTGGGTTTCGTCCCGATCACCTCGGTGTCGGGCTCGACAACGATGGCCATTGGCCTGGACCCACCATCGCAGGACCACATCGACTCGACTCGAGCGGTCTACGACTTCTCCGCCGCACACTACGCAGCTGCGGTCGGCACCACGATCAGTGCAGCATTCGAGCGTCCGATCGACCGAGCGATCCTCGATGCCTTCGCCGAGGATGTGCTCGCCCGCGACGGCGCTCTGGTTCTCGATGTCGGATGCGGAGTCGGCCGCATCACCTCCTACCTTCACGACCGCGGGCTCGACGTACGAGGCGTCGACCTCTCCCCCGCCATGGTCGCCACTGCTCGCTCGGCCCATCCCCATCTGGCACTCGACGTGGCGCCGATGACTGCGTTGCCTGTCGACGCTGGCTCCGCCACCGCCGTCGTTCTCTGGTACTCGATCATTCACACGCCGCCTGCCCTGCTCGTCGACGTCTGGAACGAACTCGCTCGCGTCGTCACCCCGAACGGGTCGGTGCTGGTCGCCTTCCAAGAAGGAGACAACGACCGGAGTCCAACGTGAGAACGCCTACGGTTCGTCGACCACGCTGACCTGGTACCGACACGACACCGACGACGTCATCCGAGGCATCGAGCAGGCCGGTTTCGACCTGCGCAGCCGGACCTGGCGTGCCCCGGAGTTGTCGCACGAGACGACCCCTCAGTCGTTTCTGACCCTCCAACGACGGGCGTAGCGCTCCTTCACCTCGCCAGCAACGTGTAGGCCGCGTGACCCGAGCGGCGCCTTCAGGGCTCAACGATCTCCACGCTTGCAACGCCGGATCTCCGAAATCGCTTCGAGCGCGCAGCCGCTTACGGTCCTTCGCAGTCATCTGGGCCGACATTGCCAGCGGATCGGCAACAAGAGACAGCAACAACGCTAGGTCTTGGCGTTGCGCCTCCGGCGCATCGTCGACTTGGACTGCGACAGCCTTGCTCACGATCGCCCCCAGTAACGACGGACAGCGGGATCATGCCGGTTACTCCGCCAACGCGCACCGGCAGGAGCTCGGTTCGCAAGAGTGCTTGCGTCCCGCCCGGAACCTGAAGCGTCCGTCCAGGCGGCGTGGTCCTCAGATCAGCTCGACGCCCAAGCCCTTCCGGGGCCAGCACATCGATGCTCACCGCATGACGCCGATAGCGATGCGCCAGCCCCTCCGGTGAAACACCGTCCAGTTCGAATCCGATGCCTTCAATCGCCAACACGAACTGGCGGACACCGCCCGCCACGACCCTCGCATTGACCAGGACGTCGAGATCCGTCGACACCCGGGGTGGAGTCACGCCGTGTTCCATCGCATGGAGGAACACCATCTGCCCGCCAACCAGACTCCACTCCCCCGGTCGCAGGCTCGCCAGTTCGATCAGCGCCGCCCACAACTCGAGGTCGTGTCCCGGCAGGGTTGGCAGCGCCACCGGAACAATCTCGAGCGTTGGCCAGCTCACGGCTGCGCCAACAATTCGGACCCAGCACGACGGGACCGCTCGTCGGGCGAATCAAGCAGATCAACAGCGACGACCAGACGGGGCGCGACTCTGTCTGCCGGACTGAACGGCCACACCCTGTCGTCGACCACACGAAGCAACACGTTCCACCGGCCCGCGCCCTCCTCGAGGGCGAACTCCTGTGCCACACCATCGACACCGCTCGCCCGCACATAACCCTCGAACGCATCCATGGCAACGAGACCGATGTCGTAGTCGCCAGCTGCGCTCACGCCAGACCGGACGACCGTGCGGCTCTCGACTAGAGCACCGAGAACCGAAGGATGGCCGTAGAAACGACGCTCCTCAGCACGGACCCGCAAGCGGCCAAGATTGGCGGCCAACCCCATTTCCGCTCGACGGCGGATACGAACGCGGTCGACCGGAGACAGCTCACGCTCTCGCCCGGCCATCAGGTCGAGTAGCGCCCAGGCTGCCTCGGGTCGCCACCGCCGCCCAACCGGCAACTCTTGCCTCACGGCGTCGTCGACTACGTCTCGTTCGACCAGCCAGGCCCGACCCACGCGTGACCCTCTGAGCTGTCCGTTGGCGAGCATCTGCCGGACGCGCCGGTCACTCACTCCCAGTTCGGCCGCCACGGCCGACACGTCCATCGGCTTCATTTCATTATGTTACCGATATCGGAAGCCTTTTGCAATAGGGGGCGCACCGGCTCGCTCGCGAGCGAGCACGAGCCTCGAGCGGCCGCCGACACACCACCTGGCCGTTACCTTTCCTTCCGCTTCTGCACGCGTACTCCACCTCAGCTCGACTCTGCACGGCAGACGCCCCCTGGCGGGGGCTGGGGTCTTGCAGAACGGGGGAAGGGGGTGGGCGTGCGGGCGTTACTGGGTGGGGCGAGGGCTTGGCGGAAGAGTTTGAGGGTGGCGGCGAACGAGGCGTTGGCCGCTGCCTCGTCGTAGGACGGCCAGCCGGGCCAGGTGTAGCCGTGGTCGGCGCCGGGGTAGGTGGCGATCTCGACCCCGGGGAGCGAACGGACGGCGTCGAGGAACGGAAGGTGGGACGCCAGGGGCTGCATCGCGTCGGCTTCGCCGATGCCGATGAACAAGGGCCGCGCCAACCCACCGGCCGTCAGGTGCGGCGAGTCGGGCTGGTCGTCCACCAGGAACGACGGATGCCACAACGCACCGGCCACGAACCGCTCCGGAAACCGCATCACGGTCCGGTACGCCGCCCGCGCCCCGACACAGAAGCCGATGGTCGCCATCGACGCTGCGGCCTCGTCGCCTCAACACCTCGAGCGTGGCGTCGAGGTCGGCTTGGATGCCGGCGTCGGTCAACGACCGCAGCATCTCCCACAGCCGATCGAGGATGGTCGGATCGGCTTCCCGCTCATGGAGCTCCCAGCCGAGCATGCGCCCATGACGGTGGTAGAGGTCGGGAACGAGCACATCGAAGCCCTCACCCGCCAGCTTCGCTGCGAACTCGTGCGTCGCCCCGCGGATGCCGGGCCCGTCGTGGAACATGACGACCTGCGGCCATCGCGTTCCCTCTGTCGTCCCTCTAGCCGGCCGCTTCCGCAGCACCGCCATCGCGGAGCCGTCGGACTCGGTCTCCATCACCTCGGCAACGATCTCCACGCTGCGGCCACCAACCCGTCAGTAGAGTTCGTCCCGGTAGTTCTGTTCGAGGTCGGCCGCGACCGTGGCCACGATGCTCTGGTCGCCCATGAGCGCTCCGACGTGCTCGGCGATCGGGCGGCGGTCGGCCTCGGCCTCATCGGGGGTGGCCCACAGCTCGGAGCGAATCATCGCCTTTCCGCAGTGGAAGAACGCCTCCTCCACCCGGACGACCGTGGCCATCAACGCAGGCTTGCCCGACACCGCGAGCCGGTCGAGCAGCTCGGGATCTCGGGTCAGGTGGGCCGTTCCGTTGACCCGGTAGGTCTCGCGCTGTCCCGGGACCATGAAGATCAGCCCGATGCGGCCGGTGGCCAACACGTTGCGAGGACCGAAGCCCAGCGCGTTTCCCTTTCGTTCGGGAAGGGCCAGCGTCTGGGCGTCGATCACGTGGACGAATCCGGGCGGGTCGCCCTTGGGCGATGCGTCGAGTTGGCCATCGGTATTGCTCGTGGCGACCACGACGAACGGCGATCGCTCGATGAACTCGCGGGCGACGTCGTCGATCTCGGCCCGCAGCTTCATCTTGACCCGCTCGTTGGGCGAGCCGATGAGCGCGACGAGCTCGGCGTCGGTTGTCACGGCGTGAGGATCAGAGAGCTGGGTGAGCGCCATCGCGCAAGCCTGCCACGATTTCGTTGTCAGATCCTCGTTCAGCGCCGGGGAACCACGACGAAGCGTTGTCGTCCGCGGATCCGGTAGATGTGGAAGTCGGAGTCGAGGCTGAAGACCTTGCGATGCCCTTGTTCCTCGGCGAGGGCCACCAGTGTGGCGTCGGCGAGGTCCATGGGACGGTCGGCGTACTTGACCATCAACTGGGCAGATCGCTCGACCGCCCCGGCCGACAGGTCGGCCAGTATCAGGCGCTTCGTGTCGACGAGACTCCAGAGCGCGGCGTTGACCGGCGATCCCACCGGCTTGGCCGAGTAGATACATCGCCTCGGTGAACGTGGGCCATGTCGTCACGAGGGGCAGGGCGATCTCCTCCAGCGCGGCAAGGCACGCTTCGTGGTCGGGCTCGTCAGCGTCGATGATGGCGATAAGCGGTCCGGCGTCGCACAATGTCATCGTGCGGCGCGGTCCCGGGCGAGGCCGGCGGCGAACGCCTCACCGGATCGGCGCGCCCGACCGCCGCCGCCGTGGACCACGCCCGCGACGTCAGCGAAGCTGCTGCCGGACTGCGCAGCCAGGGTCTCGTTCGCTCGTTCCTCGGCAGCTTCGCGGACGAACTCCGACACTGATTGACCCCTGATCGCTGCTGCGCGTACCAGCTTCTCGTCGAGTTCGGGGTCGAGGCGGAGGCTTCTCATAAGACGACCGTATCACATCAGTGTCAACGTGTATCACACTCGTCGCACGCCTCAGATCCTCAAGACGGCGACGTTGGGATGAGCAGCTGCGAGTCGTCCGAGATCGACCGGGTCGCGGGTGGCGATGATGCCGCCTCCGAATCGAATCGCTGTTGCGACGACGAGCGCATCGACAGCCATCTCGCGACCTGCGCCAACGTCCGCCAGCAAGTGTCCAGCCACTCGCGCCATCCGCGCTCCGGTCGTCACAACTTGTGCGAACCCCCTCGCCAAGACTGCGTCGATCGCCGAGTCTGTGCCGCGTCCGCGGTACAGCTCGACGAGCACAGCAGCCGGGATCCGAATCGGAGCATTGCGAGCGTGGGCGCTGCGCATCGCTGCTCGCACTGCGTTGTGACGCAGGGGATCGACTTGGGGCCGAGCGAGGGCTGAGACAGCCTCGCTGTCAAGGACTAGGACGGCCACACGTCGTCGACGGACTCGACGAGACCCTCGGGGATTGGCCCGAACTCGGTGTCGAGTTCGTCGAGGTACTCGTCCAGCAGATCCCGCTCGAGTTCGTGTTCGACCGCACGTGCGACGAACCCGCTGAGTCCTCGGTCGCCCACGCGGCTTTCGACGTGCCGGGCGAGGGACTGCTCAACGCTCACGGACCACTTGGTTACAGCCACGCTGCAAATCCTGCTCCGGTAGGAAACCTGGCGCAACGCTCCTCACGAGCGCTGAGCGACGATCAACCGCATGCCGACGTCGTAGTCGGCCAGGTGGCGAAGCTCGCCGTTGCGCGCCTCCCAGGTTCCGTCCTGCAGGTCGCGCTCCACTGCGCCGACGACGCGGTCGAGTACCACCGGCTCCATGCGGGCAAACGCCGACGTTGCCCGACGAGCGGCGTCGTCGAGCACCCGTTCGGGGTGCGCCCAGAACGAGCCCAACGTCCAGTCAGGCGTGTCACGGGAGTTCAGGACCGGTTCGACCTGTACCGAACCCCCGAGCCAGTCGACGAGCGTGTTGACCGAGGGGAATGTCGCCCGGTCGAGTGCCGCCGCCTCCGGGAGATAGTCCCGGTAGAGCCACATCTCGGCGCAAACGTCGGGGTCGTAGGTGACGATGACGACCGGGCCGCGGGCGACACGGCGAAGCTCACGGACGCCGAGTTCCTGTTGATCGTCCCAATGGTGGATCGTCAGAACCGCCATGGCCGCGTCGACGCTGCGGTCTCGCAGCGGGAGCGGGGCAGCGGTGCCGCGAAGTGCCGGCACCCGTTCGGCGGGTCGTTGGTCGGCCATCACGTCGCTCGGCTCGATCGCAATCACGTGGCGATCGACCGGCTCGTACGAACCGGTTCCAGCTCCGACGTTCACCACGCTCCGGCTGTCGCCGAGGGCCGCGTGGATCCGATCGCGCAGGCGAGGATCCTCCCGACGGGTGGACGAGTACTCCTGTCCTATGGCGTCATAGCGAGGGCTGACCGTCACCCGCCCGACCCTACTGCGCGGGGCCAGGGTTCTTGCAGAACGGGGGTAGGTGGTGGGTGCGGGGGCGTTCTGGCCAGGGCCGTTGCCGCGTGCAACAGTTGGTCCATGGGTTCCTCAGCGTGGGCGGAGCAGTTCGTGGACCAGGGCTACCTGGTGGTACCTGACCTGGTGAGCGCGGAGGAACGGGCAGCCGTCGTTGCCGACACCGCCCGCTTCGCCCGAGGGGACTACCCGGTGGTGAACCCGCCGACGCTGCCCGATGGGGCCGATGACGACGAGGCCACCCACCACGTGTTGGCGGTCCACTTCCCGCACTGGGTGAGCCCGATCGCCCTGGACATGGTGCGCCACCCGGGCGTGGTCGAGGTGCTGACCCAGATCACGGGAGCGCATCTCCCCCACTGGGACGGCGCGGTGAAATGCTGCCAGTCGATGCTGTTCGTGAAAGGCCCCGACATGCCGGGCCAGGCGTGGCACCAGGACGAGCGCTACATCCCCACCCGTGACCGTTCGCTCGTCGGCGCCTGGATCGCCCTCGACGACGCCACCATCGACAACGGCTGCCTCTGGGTGGTACCCGGCTCCCATCGCCACGGCTACCTGCACCCCACCCGACCCCACGACCAGCCCGACGAGTACGACACCAGCGACTGCGCATTCGGTTTCGACGAGTCCGCCGGCATCCCGGTCGAGGTCGCCGCCGGATCGGTGGTCTTCTTCAACGGCTACCTGCTCCACCGCTCCCTCCGGAACCGCACCGACGGCTTCCGCCGGGCTTTGGTCAACCACTACCTGAACGCCTGGTCACTGCTCCCTTGGAGCCAGGCCCCCGGCATCGCCGGGTACACCATTCCCTCCCTCGACAACCGGGCGGTCGTGGCCATCGGCGACGACCCCTACGCCTGGAAGGGGTACACCGCGCCGCCCGAACAGTGTTTCCTGCGTCCGCTCCCGGGCCAGCCCTGGCCGACGCTCGACATCACCGAGACTCGCGGTTGAGCGGGGCGCAGACGGCTGCTGGGACGACCAGGTCGGACAATTCGCAGCGGGTGAGGGACGAGGCCAGCGAGGTGACAAAGGCTGCTGCGCCGGCCAGCCCCGTCTTCCCCTCGCTTGCGCTTCTGCAAGCGCACGCCACCTCAGCTCGACTCTGCAAGACACACGACCCCCGGCGGGGGTTGGGGTCTTGCAGAACGGAGGGGTGGAGGCGGTACGTGCCGGCTGGTCGGGAGCGTTCAGCCTCGCCGGGCTTGTTCGATGGTGGCGATGTCGATCTTCTGCATGGTCATCATCGCTTCGAACGCCCGCTTGGCTGCCGCCGGGTCGGGGTCCTTGATCGCGTTGGTCAGAGCCCGTGGAGTGATCTGCCACGACACGCCCCAACGATCCTTGCACCAACCACACGCACTCTCCTGACCGCCGTTCTCGACGATCGCGTTCCACAGGCGATCGGTCTCGGCCTGGTCATCGGTGGCGATCTGGAACGAGAACGCTTCGCTCTGCTGGAACGTCGGTCCGCCATTGAGTCCCATGCACGGGATTCCCGCAACCGTGAACTCCACCGTCAACACGTCGCCTTCGTGGCCGTCGGGGTAGTCACCGGGCGCTCGCATGACCGCGCCGACCGAGCTGTCGGGAATGGTGGCGGCATAGAACCGCGCGGCCTCGAGCGCGTCACGTTCGAACCACAGACAGATCGTGTTCTTGGGTGTGACCGTCTCGGTCATGGCGGGATCTCCTGTCAGGCTGCGGATTCGGGGGACTGAACAACTGCGATGTTGTTGCCGTCGGGGTCACGCAGCATGAACAGCAGCGGGGCGCCCGGCGTCTGCATCGGCTCGGGATCGAGGTCGATGCCACCGACACCGCTCAGTCGGCGATGCTCGGCCAGCACATCGGGCGTCTCGATGCCGATGCCTCCACCGCCAGGCGTTCCGCCCATCGGCTCGTTCAGGGCCAGGCGGGCGTGCGAGCCGGGCGGCGCCACCTCGACCCACCGGTACTCGTCGTTCGGGCCGAATCGCATGTCGGACCGCAACTCGAATCCGAGCTTCTCGGTGTAGAACGCAATGGCCGCATCCTGGCTGGCGACCGTGAACATGGCAATGCTGATGTCATTCATGGGTAGAACCTTTCCCCCGTGGACCGAACCCAAACTCGCTGTCGCATCGTAGGCAAACCTCGGCCGATCAGCGCAGGTCGTCGGACGCGTCCTTCGCCGACGAGCTGCCGCTACCCCGGCCCGCCGCCTCGAGGAGCACCCAGCCAAGCCAAGCGAGCCAGGCGATCTCGAGCAGGCCGAAGGCAACCGTCGCGTCGTGGAGAGGAGGCACGACGGAGATGATCCCGACGACTCCGATCAGAACTCCGAGCCAACCCAGGCCCTTCGGCAACCCTCCACATCTGACCGCCACGACACCGACGAGCAGCACCCACAGACCGCCGAGCAGTTCGCCGCCGGCGCCTCCGAGGGCCATGGCGACCGGCTCGATCCCTTGCCATGCGACCACGGCCTGTGCTTCGTCGGTCGCAACCAGGTCGTGGACGGTGGTCATCCCGTAGGTGAAGACCATCCCGCTCGCCACGAGGGCGAACGACCACGTCAATCCGATGGCCGCCGCGATTCGGGCAAGCAGCGGGGCCCACGGTCGAAGGCGGTCATGCAGCGCGAGGGCCAGCACTCCCACTGCGATCCCGAAGCAGACATAGGTGGCCAGGTAGACCGCGTACAAACTGGGGTAGTGCTCGACGATGAGGTCGACCTTGTCTTGTGCCGTTTCCGCTGCCGGGTAGTCGACAACGGCGAGGAAATACGGAATGGCGGCGAGGAGCGCCAGCGAAAGGTAGAACGCGGCGATGCCGCCCACCCTCTGCCGGTTGGCCTCGCTTCCAACGGATGTGGAAGACACGATCACGGCTGGCACCTCCAAGTCTCAGTGCCACCTTCGATGGCCTTGCAGGGTTCCCCTGGCATCCTCAGCCTGATCGACCGAGCCAGTCTGCAGAAGGGACCTTCGACCCGAGCGTGTCGCGCACAACTCGACGGGATCGCGCCCAGTGCAGAAGGATGTGGGCATGACCTCGCCGACACTTCCCCCCGTCCAGACCGACCCCGAGACCGGTCGCAAGCTGTTCAACACCCGGGCCGCCAAGGCGTCGGAACGCATCGCCGGCAAGGGCTACGACGTCGTCACCGATCCGAAGCTTCTCGCGCTGCCCCAGTTCAAGGCCGACGCCCCGTTCGACGATCGCCAACAGGCGCAGTACCGGGCGTTCAACGACGTGCGGCGAGGCACCGACGACTACGTGAAGATGGAGGGACCCTTCGCCCGGTATCTCGAAGACCACTACACCAGCGCTCCGATCGAGCGCGAGGCGTTGACCGACGAGTGCGAGATCATTGTCGTCGGCGCCGGCTTCGCCGGACTGCTGCTGTGGTACCGGCTGTCGCAGGCGGGCTTCACCGACATCCGCTTCTGCGAACGCGGAGGCGACGTCGGCGGCACCTGGTACTGGAACCGCTACCCGGGAATCGCCTGCGACGTCGAGTCGTACTCCTACCTGCCGCTGCTCGACGAGACCGGCTACATCCCCAAGCAGAAGTTCGCCTCGGGCTTCGAGATCTACGAGTACTGCCAGAGGATCGCCACCGAGAGCGGGTTCTACGACCACTGCCTGTTCCACACCGAGGTCACCGGAGCGACGTGGGACGACGCTGCAGAACGATGGACGGTCCGCACGGCCCGCGGTGACGAGATGCGATCCCGGTTCGTCGTCTTGGCCAACGGCGTGCTCACCACGCCTCGGTTGGCGCGCATCGAAGGGATGGACGATTTCCAGGGCGAGTCGTTCCACACCGCCCGCTGGGATTACGACATCGACCTCACCGGCAAGCGGGTCGGCATCATCGGCACCGGCGCGACTGCGGTCCAGGTCATCCCGGAGATCGCCAAGGCGGCGGGAGAGTTGTTCGTCTTCCAGCGGACCCCGTCGACGATCGATGTGCGCGACCAGCGAGCGACCTCCTCGGAGGAGATCGAGGAATGGCGAAACGAACCGGGCTGGGCCAAGGCCCGCCGCGAGCGTTACCGTCAACTCGTCGGTCGCAGAGCCCTACAGGCCAATGATGCCTTCCTCGCCGGCAAGGCCGAGCAACCCGTGCGACGCAACCGCGGCAGTAGCAGCGGGCCGAGGCCGACCCGGGAACAGCGCATCCAGCGTGACCTCGAGACCAGCTTCCGCATCATGGAACAGATCCGTGACCGCATCGACGCCATCGTCGAGGACCCGGCGACCGCCGCGGCGCTCAAGCCCTACTACCCCTACGGCTGCAAGCGCCCGACCTTCCACGACGAGTTCCTGCCGACCTTCAACAAGCCCCACGTCACCCTCGTCGACACCGCCCCCCTCGGGGTGCAGAAGATCAACGAGCAGGGCGTGCTGCACGACGGGGTCCAGTACGACCTCGATGTGCTGATTTACGCCACCGGTTTCGACTTCATGTCCCGGGAGACGATGGGGCGCGTGACCGGGATCGACGGGCGCACCATCGCCGACAAATGGCAGGAGCAGGGCACCCGGACCTTCCTCGGGCTGCATACCAACGGCTTCCCCAACCTGTTCATCGTCGCCGGCCCGCAGGGCACCGGCGGGAGCTTCAATTTCCTCGATGCCATCGAGGAGCACAGCAGCTACCTCCTGTGGTTGCTGTCCACCATGCGGGAACTCGGCCACGGTGTGGTCGACGTGCAGGAAGCGGACGAAATCAGCTTCGCCGAGCACTGTGCCGAGATGGACCTGGCCAGCGCCCCGCTTCGGGACTGCCTCTCGAACTTCAACCAGTACGGCCGAGCCGAGCCGGGGTCGCTGGCCTACTACGGCGGCAACGAGGCTGCCCGCCGTCGTGCCCGAGCCCAGGAGACGCTCGAACCGTTCGTGTTCCGACCGATTGAGCGCTCGACTCGATAGGGACCCGCCGCACTATTGGTGGCCCTGGGGCCGTTCAGATATCACCGAAGACGGCCAGACACCCAGCGTTCCAGAACGATCTCAGGAAGTGGGCCCCCAGTTCGTGGTACATCGCTCGCTTCAGGCTGTCCTCCGGCGCAGCCCGGGCGCCGGCGACGGCCGCGTAGTAGCTGGATGCCAGCTTCTTGCACGCGTCCATGTCCGCGTCACTCGGTGTTGGAGGCGGAACGGTCGGCGTCGCCACGGTCCCGTCGCCGCTGGTGCCGCTGTCGGGCTCGACGGTGCCCCCCGAAGAGACTGCCGTCTGCTGCACCTTTGCACCTCGCTGGCTTCCGTCGCCCAGCACGATCCAGCCGTAGCGAGCGACCGAGTCCGGATCGAGATCCGCGAGGTCGACGTCGCCGTAACCCCTCCAGAGCCCGGCGGGATAGCTGGCCACCTCGGTTGTGAACGCATGGGCCTCGCCATCGATGGTCACCGTCCCGCTGAAGCCATCACCCTTCTTCGTTGCGTCCAGCACTGCACCGCTCGCATGAGTCGCCGACACCTCCGAACCCTCGAGCGTCGACCGGAACCACACTCCAACCGATTCGCTGTCGCAGACATAGACAGTGACCGCTCCGTCCTTCTCGGTCACCGCTACGTAGGCGTCGGTACCGTCGACCTTGCCGACGAAGGTGTCGACCGGCTGCGCCTGGGCCTCGACTGAGGCACGAAGCTCAGCCGGTACCTCGGCCGCCCGCGGATCGGGCTCGGGCGCTGCCTCGCTGCCCCCGCATCCTGCCGAAACGATCAGCAGCCCGAGGGTCATGGCCAGCGCCAATCGCTTCGCCGTTGATCGGTCGTTCGTTGCTCGTTTCCTCATCAGTAGATCCTCTCGGTCGTCCTCCGCCGCGTCGGCAGAGGTTCAAAGTGATCGTGATCCCTGCGACCGCCGAGTACATCCGTGCGCGCACGGATCCTTGCCTCCGCAGCGCAAGACCCTGATCGCCTCGAACTCCATCCAGTTTCGGCTCGGCTCCGCCGAGGCTGGGCCTCGCCCGGATGGCCTGATAGTTTGCAACTCGATTCCTCCGCCCTGTCGATGAGACTGTTGGAGGAGGGCGCTACGCAAGGAGCACCCACATGGACCACGACGCATTCCACAGCCTCCTCATCGAGCACACCGACGCATGGAACAGCCATGACATCGACCGCCTGATCGGTCTGTTCTCCGAGGACTGCGTGTTCGACGCCTCCGGCGGACCCGACTGCAACGGCCGCCGGTTCAGTGGCCTGGCCGAGGTACGGTCGGCCTTCGCCGAGGTGTTCGCGACGATGCCCGACGCAAACTGGGGCGATGGCCGTCATTTCGTGATCGCCGAGGACTACGGCATTTCCGAGTGGCGTTTGACCGGGACCTTGCCCGATCGGACACGTCTCGACGTGCTCGGCTGCGACTTCCTGACGATCCGTGGCGACAAGATCGTCCGCAAGAACTCGTTCCGCAAACAGCGACCCCCGATGGCCGGCTAGTTGCCCTGGCGGTCCCCGCCGGCTCGCCGGACGACGTTCCGCCGCTTCATCGACGACGAAGTTACTCGAGGGGGCGGGTCCAGACCAGGAGCCAGCGCCCGTCATCGCCTGGCCGAAGAATGAATTCGAGGGCGAAGGGCGACGTATCCCCTTCAGATCTCCTCCCCTGCCTGCGTCGTAGGTGACGGCGGTCTTCGTGCCCCGACCTTCGACGCCCAGCAGCGCTCCGGTCTGGCCGCCCAGACGGACGACGGTGAGATGCATCGAGTCGAACCGGTAGGCCAGCGAGCTGCGCTCCCCATCGATCTGGTCCTCGATGAGATTCCGCATCTCGACGAGGCGGCTGCCGTGGTCGGCGGCCACAACAGCTCTGGGTCACCTCGGCGCAGCGCGAGGCTCTCGACGTCGAGGTTGCGCAGCAGCTCGACAGCTACCAGCCGCGATCCCGACCCAGGCAAGTCCTCGCCGAAGACCGCGATGTCGTCGTCGGCGGTGATCGGAGGGATCCGCGCCGGGTCGATCCTCTTGATGATGTCCCGTGCGTCGGGCAGCGTTGCGGTTTCCACCGATCCATCGGGCGTCCGAGCGGGTGACCCCGCGGCCGCGACCCCGGCAGCGAGCATCAGAGGAAGGAGCGGCGCAACCCGCATGGCTGCGCGCAGTCTGCGTGCCGTGACGACAATACGAGTCGAGAGGAACTCGATCACCGGCCGGGCCGCGCATACCAGCACCAAGCCTCCGAGCAGGCCGACCTTCGCGCCGAACTCGGTGCGCTGCGGCGCCATCAGCAGCGAGCTGACGATCCCCACCGAGACCCCGAACGCCACCCGACCCCAGCGACTCGATGGCACCGTTCTGGGGTCGGTCACCATGAAGAACATGAAGATCAGCGTCTCGGGCGAGCTGACCACCACCCACCAGAAACGCAGGTCGCAAACGGGAGTCAACGACCAAGCCGTGACGATGCAGTGGCCGACCAGGCTGAGGCCTCCCAGCAGGACGACCAGCGTTCCCCAGAACGAGCCGGCCAATTCCAGGAGATCGAGCCGATCGTTGATCAGCAACCCGCCGGTGGCGATGATCGCGTAGGCCACCAACATCGGAAGGTCGAACGGTCGCCACCAGAAGTCGAGCGGCTCGATCCGGTCGCTCCCCAACACGAGGAACGCGACCACCAGCCCGAGGTTCGACGGATTGAACAGGTGGGTTCCTTGCCAACGGATCAGGTACTTGGTGAGCAGCGAGCCTCCGGCGACGGCTGAGAACAGCCACCAATGACGGACGCTCCAATGGTCGCCGGCGACCGTTCCCACGTCGCGCAGGATGAGCCCGACCCCGCTGCCGGTCAGCATCGCACTGGCGGGCCACACCAACGCTCGCCGTTTGACGAAGGAGATCACGACCTCGATGAGTGCGCACGTCAGAATGGCCGCCAGGATCTGGGGCACCGACACACGGAACCCGAGGACGGTCTGGCCGAGAACGTGAATCGACACGATCACGGATGCCACGTGAAGCCACGCGCGTCCGACAGCTTGGGCAGCACGACGGGAACCGAAGTTCCGGCGATGCGCAGCTGGCGGCCGAGCGGTGCGGTCATCGTGGCAGTCTCCTCATCAAGCCAGGGTGAGATCGAATTCGAATCGAATGTTCGGAGCGTTCGCCGTGGGGTCATCGAAGAAGACGGTCGAGTTGGTGCCGGTGAAGTACTCGCTGCACTCACCGGTCGCACCGCGGTAGTTACCGGTTCCGCCCGTGATGGCGCGGTGCGTGCGCACGAAGTTCTGGTCGGTGCCCTCGAGCCCAACGGTCGTGATCATGTCGGGCGGGAACAGGTTGTCGGCGTCGATCAGCCCGAGGATGTACTCCTGATTGCTCATGACGTGCGGCTCCGGGCGTCCCGGGTGAACCAGGAAGTTGCCGCGACACGTCCACAAGCCAACGGCTCCGTTCCGATCGGGAACGAAGCCATCGCCGTCGCCGATGTGCCCCTCGGGATAGAGGATTCCCTCGACGTAGAACGTCGAGCCTCGAAGATCGCCTTCGTCAGGCCCATCGGGGAAGGTGGTCATGCGCCAAGTGTCACCCAAGCAGGCACAGTCGAGCACGAGTCGCTCGCCCGTCCCGCCAACGGACGACGTTCGCGCTGCCGCCGATCCACCCGCGACGCCCCCGACGAGACCCGCGCCCCCGATGGCCAGGCCGGCCAGGAGGCGCCGCCGATATCGGTTCTGAGGTCCCGACGGCTCGGCACCGGGTTGCGCATCCGCTGCTGGTTTTTCCTTGTCCTCACTCATTGGGGTCCTCCTTGTCAACGGCGAGCGATGGCCACTGCGGACACGTCACTCGGTAGGGCTCATCGCTCGGGCCGTACTGGTTCCATTCACCAGGCGTCAGATTCCGCCCGGCGAAACGACAGGCCAGATCCGGCCAGCGCTCGAATCGCAGGTCCCAGATCAGGACATGCTCACCGTCGACCGTCACTGCGTACTCTCCGGAGAGCGCCGGCATCGTCTCGAAACCCAGGTCCCCGGGGAAGGGGATGCCAACCGGTTGATCGACCTCGAGATCGAAGATGGCCGACGGCCTTGCGCCGCCGGTTACCAGGTGACCGCCTCACCCACGCGTTCAGCCAGGCACGCGAGGAGCCGGCGTTGTTGCGTTCCCCCCAAATCGAGCGTCCCGAATTCCGTGCACGCCTCGACTCTCCCGAGAACCCCTATCTGCAGTCCCTCGCGCATTGCATCATCATCCAGACACGGCGTTTCACGATCGTTGCAAGACACAACATCCCTGGTCAGCGTGGTCGAGTTCGCCACGTCGCCGGGGAGGCGTCCACACTGGTGACGCTAGTTGTGCACACTCCGTGCCGCCAGCGGTTCGCCGGCGCGCCCTCTCCGATGTACATCTTCCTGTACATACTTCATCGACCGGAATAGGCTGACGGCATGGCATCGCGCACGACACCGACCGAAGTCCTTCCCACCAGTGAGGCCCGCGCCCTTCTGACGTCGATCACAGCCCAGTTCCGCGAGCACGGCGCCGCCTGCGGTCCAGTGCTTTTCGGGTCCCACCGAGTTCCCGAGGCCGCCCTCGTGCCCTACGAGCTCATCGAACTGCTCGACCCTGTCATTGAGGATCTCGTCGTCGCGGCACGCATCCGAGAGCGGCGGGCGGCCGACGACGGGGTGCGGTACACGCTGGAAGAGGCCGCCGTCGAGCTCGGCATCACACTTCCCTGATGGCCCGGCCGAGACGCCGCACCGTCACCCTCACCTCGGCGGCTCTTGCCGACCTCAAGCGGCTTGGCGAAGACAACCCAGACCTTCCCGGCCTCGCGTTGGCGATGCTCAAGGCCTATGAGATCGGGCGTGTCGACGCCATTCCATTGCGGGCAATGGCCAAGACCGGCGATCTCGGCGACTGCCGCAAGATCTACTTCGGGCCAGGCGCTCCGCCGTCACATCGCATCGTTATCCGCCACCTTGACGAGACCACGGTCGAATTGGTCGAAGTCGTCGCCGTCGAAGCCCGCCAGGACGCATACGCCTACCTCCTCGCCGCCAATCGACTCGGCCGAATCCCCCGCGAGACCAAGCCCGAGTTCGACGCTGTTCACCAGGCCGTCATCGCCCGTCGAGCCAGAGCCAAGAAGCCGAAGCCCTGACCCGTGATGGACGGATCGCTTGCGTCGGTGGAGCAGACTGTGGCCATGGCAACCACTGACCAGATCGACCACGGGTATCTGCGAGCTCGCTATCGCCAGGAGCGGGACAAGCGCATACGCCCGGACGGTAACGACCAATACCTGGAGCCAACCGGGCGCTTCGCTCCGCTGCTCGACGACCCCTACACCCCGGTGGCACCTCGTGCTCCGCTCCATGACCACGTCGATGTCGCGGTCATCGGTGGTGGGTTCGCCGGGCTGGTGACAGGCGCCCGGCTCCGTGAGGCCGGCATCAGCGACGTTCGCATCGTCGAAGGGGGCGGCGACGTCGGAGGTGCCTGGTACTGGAACCGCTACCCCGGCGCCATGTGTGACACCGCAGCGATGGTGTACCTGCCCCTGCTGGAGGAGACCGGCACCGTGCCCTCGGCGAAGTATGTGGCCGCGTCGGAGATCTTCGCCCACGCACGACGCATCGCGACCACCTTCGGGCTCTACGACAAGGCGCTGCTCTCGACCAAGGTCACCGGCCTCGAATGGGCGGAAGACGAGTCGCGGTGGCGCATCACGACCGACCGGGGCGACTCGTTCACGGCTCAGTTCGTCACGATGGGCACCGGACCCTTACATCGGCCGAAGCTTCCCGCCGTCACGGGCGCCGAGACGTTCGCCGGCCACGCCTTTCACACCAGCCGCTGGGACTACGAGTTCACCGGCGGCGATCCTGCGGGTGCACCGATGACGAACCTGGCCTCGAAGCGAGTTGGGATCATCGGCACCGGCGCGACTGCTGTCCAGTGCGTCCCGTACCTCGGACGAGACGCGGGCGAGCTGTTCGTCTTCCAGCGCACCCCTTCGTCCATCGATATCCGGAACAACGAGCCGATCGACCCCGACTGGTTCACCTCGCTCGAGCCCGGCTGGCAACAACAGTGGCACACCAATTTCGCCACGCTGCAAGGGGGTGGATTCGCCGACCAGGACCTGGTGAAGGATGGCTGGACCGACCTGTCCCAACGAATTCGCGACCGGGTTCTCCATCTGCTGGGCGCCGGCGCCGAGCTCACACCGGCGACGATGCGACTGGCGTACGAGGACAGCGACGACGAGAAGATGACCGAGATCCGAGAGCGAGTCTCGGCCATCGTCGACGACCCCGCAACCGCCGAAGCGCTCAAGCCGTGGTATCGGCAACTCTGTAAGCGGCCCTGCTTCCACGACGAGTACCTCGACGCCTACAACCGACCGAACGTCCATCTGGTCGACACCGACGGACGGGGCGTCGAGCGAATCGACGCCTCGGGGGTCTGGGTTGGAGACACCCACTACGACCTCGACTGCATCATCTTCGCCTCGGGATTCGAGGTGGGCACAGCCCAGGCACGCCGGAGTGGATTCGAGACCGTCGGTCGGGACGGGCTGACCCTGACGGACAGCGTGGGCCGACGGCATGCAGAGCTTGCACGGCATGTTCGTCCGGGGCTTCCCCAACCTGTTCGTCGTCGGCTTCGCTCAAGGCTCCGGCCTCGTCGCCAATGTGACCCAGAACCTGACCGAGGCCGGTCGGACGTTGGCGTGCGTCATCGCCCACACGCTGGAGAACGGCGTCTCCGAGGTGGAGACATCGGAGGAAGCGCAGGCCGAGTGGATGCAGCTGCTCGAGTCGACGCCCGCCAGCCTGATCACCGACCCCGATTGCACCCCCGGCTATTACAACAACGAGGGCGGCCCTCTGGACCGCACGAGCCTGGTCGCCGCCGCTCGCTACCCCGAGGGTGCCGTGGCGTTCTGGCAGTTCATCGACCAGTGGCGCAGCTCGGGCGATTTCGACGGTCTCGAACTGGGAGACTGAGACCAGCTATGAACACCTTCGACTCCATTCCCGTCATCGACATCAACGACCTCACGTCCGGCGGCCACCGTCGATCCGAACTGGCCGACCTCGTGACCCAGACCAGTCACGAGGTCGGCTTCTTCGTCGCCGTCGGCCATGGCATCGACCCTTCGGTTGTGGGCGATGTCTTCGATCTCATGCATCGGTTCTTCGCCTTGCCTGAGCACTTCGAAACGGCTGATCGACAAGCAGGCGTCGCCGCAGTTCCGGGGCTGGGAGCCCGTCGGCAGCGAGTACACGAACAACCGGACCGACTATCGGGAACAGATCGACATCTGGAGCGAGTGGCCGATCGAACCCCACAACGACGAGGCCGCCCACTACCTCCGTCTGCACGGCCCGAACCAATGGATGCCCGACGATGTACTGCCCGGCCATCGTGACATCTCGTTGCGTTGGATGCGCGAACTCGGGGTTCTGGCCGACCGACTCCTCGGGGCCCTGGCGCAGGGCTTGGGCCTCCACGATGACCATTTCCGACAGCTCTTCGGCCCCAAGCCGATGTCGTTGTCGAAGTTCATCCACTACCCACCGACACCATCGGGCGAGGCCGGCGTCAACGCCCACCACGACGCCGGCTTCCTCACCGTGCTCGCGCCGGGACCGACGCCGGGCCTGCAGGTGCAGAACCATGACGGCGACTGGATCGACGTACCGACCGTGGAGGACGGGTTCGTGATCAACCTTGGCGAGGTGCTGCAGTCGCTCACCGGCAACTATCTGGCGGCGACAGCGCATCGCGTCATCACGAACGACGAGCGATACTCGGCCGGGTTCTTCTCCGGACCATCACTCGACGTCAGCCTCGCTCCGATCGATCTGGACCCCCGCTTCGCTGCCGCGGTCGAGGCCAGCCCCCATCACGCATCCGCCGGGTTCATGGCGTTGAAAGAAGAGACCGAGCACGGCGTCAGCGACATGGCCAGCGCCACTCGGCCGAGCACCTACGGCGACCAGCTCTGGAACTACTTCAGCCGCAGCTACCCCGCCCAGATGTCTCATCACCATGGCTGAATTGTCGATTGACGACGACGTGCCTGTGGCTACACTTGTGGTCACATCGAAGGGGAGTCCATGAGAACCGTCGGGGTCAGAGAGTTCCGAGATCAAGCCACCACGCTGCTCGCCAGCGACGAGACGCTCATGATCGAACGCCACGGTGAGACCATCGGCTTCTACGTGCCGATCACGGCCAAGGACCGCAACGAAGGACGCAAAGCCCTCGGTCGGCTCGGATCACTCGTCAATGACGTCGTCGCCCGCGCCGGCATCGACGAGGACGAACTCGTCCGCGAGGTGACGCCGAAACGTCGCCCGCGCTGATGCGGCTCGTCGTCGACACGAGCGTGCTCGTCGGCGAACTGTTGCGTGCATCGGGCCGCCAACGTCTTGGTGACGAACGGATCGAGCTGTTCCTCCCCGAGCAGATGTGGGGCGAGACTCAGGTCGAACTCCCCCGTCGTATCGCAGCATTCGTCCGCCGCCGCGGCATCGAGACCGGCATCGGCGACGAACTGACGTCTGCGTGTCTTGACTGCCGTCGAGACCAACGTCGCCATCCTCGACGAGGCTGTCTACAGCGCACTCGAAGATGAGGCACGATCACGGTCGCTTCGGGACCAGCGCGATTGGCCGGTGGTCGCAAGCGCGCTCGCCCTCGGTGCCGCCATCTGGACGAACGACAACGACTTCCTCGGCACCGGCGTCGCGACCTGGACGACTGCGACGCTCCAGCGCTGGCTCGACCGTCAACCCAACCCGTAACCAGTCGAAGGTTGGCCGGCCGACTCGTCGACCTGCAGCCAGAGTGCATCGAGCCATGCGATGCGTTCGGCATTCCCGACCGGAATCTGGGCACGCGGCACCCTCCATGCTGTCACCTGCACGGGATGAAGCAGCGGAACTGCTTTGGCCAGGTCGGAGAACGATGCGTACTGCTCGAGCCCGCGTGTGCGTGATGACGACCACGTCTGCTGCGATGGACTCGACGAGCGCCAAGACTCCGCCGGGTCGGGGCGGCAGTGAGTGCTCGAGCGTGGCCAGACGTGCGGCCCGATCGGGATTCTCCAGAGCGAGCCGGGCTTTGGCTCGTTCGAGGACCTCGGCTCGGAAGAGGCGGCCTTCGGGGAAGATGACGACGGCGGTCGTCGAGTCAACGGTCTCGCCGATTGCTCGAACCATGGCGATGGCCTCCGGGCCGTTGTCGCGTGGAATGAACACCGACCCGGTCCTGGCGTAGATCAGGTCGAACCCAGGGTCGGCGAGCAGTTCGGCCATGATCACGCCACGGGTGCGATAGCCGAGCCGTTGGTAGAGCAGCGACGGCAATGAGGCGTCGAAGATGTTGACGTGTCGGCACAGCACGATGACCGGGCCAGGGGTGAGCGCCTCCGTCGAGGCGGCGTCGATGTCGAGCCGGAGACCGAGGAGGACGTTCGGCCCGACGGGCCAGCAGTTCGATCGACCACTGCTGAAGTCGCTCATGACGAGCGATGGATGTCGGCTGGTCGAGTCGTGTGCCGAACCCGGCAAGCATCCAGTAGACGGGCGCGAGCAGGATCTCGATGCTGTCGTTGATCCCGTACTGCAGCAGAAAGAGCGTCATCCGGACCGTCGGGAACCGCAGCCGTCCCTTGGCAAGGTCGACGACCGCCACCGCCGCAAGAACCGCTGGACTCGCCAACAACGCGACGCCCGTGGCCCCGAACATCAGCGGGATGGTGCGAGCGCGCCGCTTCCACCGTGACGCGAACGGCTCGTGAGGTTGCGGATGTTTGGCCATTGCGTCGATGCTCTCACAATGACCTGCTCCGACGACGCACCGCTTCTGTCGATCGTGCGCCTCGTCGGGGTCTACGACGCCGACGGCACCGTGCGCGGTGAGCTGGCCTATTGGGTCGGCGCCCGCCTCGGCCGGCGCCATTGTTCGTTGTGCGAGATAACCCACGGCTCCGTGCGAGAACGACCCGATTGGCAGAGCTGCCGAGCTGGTCTACCGGTGCCGTTCGATACCTACCACCGCGACGATCAGCCCGACCACATCCGCGCTGCCGCCGACGGCCGGGCGCCGGTGGTCATCGCCGAAACCGACACCGATCACCTGGTGCTGCTGGCTGCCACCGAGCTCGAAGAATGCGCGGGTTCCATCGATCGGCTCGTCGAAGCGATCGAGCGGTCGGCCCTCGACCACGGTCTGACGTGGCCGACACCGTGAGCGATGCAGCAGCACCGTCGCTGCGGTAATATTCCACTAACCCTCATTGAAATGTATCTTGGTATCTTAACATAAAGTATGGCTCGGTCGATTGGGAGGTTCTCCTCTACACCCGCCACGAGACGACGATGATGAATTGGCCGACGCACCAGACACGACAACGACCGTGGGTCACCGCATCCGACGCCCGCTCGCCAGGGGGGCGGCGACCGACGCGCGAAGATCGTGAGCTCCGCGAGATCACGGTGAGCATTCCGCCGATGATTGCCAACCTCGACCCCGACGTCGATCGGCCGGGACGCGAAGCGCTCGAGGAAGCACAGATTGCCGCAGTCCGCCTCGACGCAACCGCAGGCCAACACCTTGCCGCTCTGTCTGGGTTCCTTCTGAGATCGGAATCCGTCGCGTCGTCGAAGATCGAGCGCATCGACCCCGATCCCATCGAGGCTGCCAAAGCATTCGCCGGACTCGAAGCGGGTAGGGATGCTCGAATCGTCGCCGCCGCAGCGCAAGGCGTCACATCGCTGATCAACTCACCGGCCCCCCTCACCCGCCGAGCCATCGGCCAAGCCCACCGTGTGTTGATGGCCGATGACCCCGCCGAAGCAGCCGCCGCCGGCACGATGCGCAGCGTTCAGAACTGGATCGGTGGCTCAGACTTCACGCCGCGAAATGCCATCTACACACCTCCGCCACCAGACATGGTCGACGCCCTCATCGACGATCTCGTCCGCTTCGCCCGCCGAACCGACTTCGGGGCCGTTGCACAAGCAGCAGTCCTGCACGCGCAATTCGAGTCCATCCACCCGTTCAACGACGGAAACGGCCGCGTCGGTAGGGCACTCATCAACACCGTGCTGCGGCACCGAGGCGTCACGCACCGCATGGTCATCCCCGTGGCCTCGGCGATGCTGGCTGACGTGGACAACTACTTCGCCCAACTCGGCCGCTACCGCGACGGCGACGCCAACGCATTCATCACCTACCTCGCACACGGCGTCATCGATGCGTGCGCCGCAGCCACGGCGTCCTCGGACTCGCTCGGTGCGCTACCCGACGACTGGCGACAGGCTACGCGACCGAGAGCCAACTCATCGGCCGCTCTGCTGATCGACGTCTTGCTGACCAATCCCGTCCTCACGTCCGGGACCGCGGCCTCCCTGATCGGAACCACACCCAAAGCAACCCTGGGCGGACTGGCGCAGCTCGAGAACTCCGGCGTGGTCTCCGAAATCACCGGCGACGGACGCGACCGCGTCTGGGTCGCCCACGACGTGCTCGATGAACTCGACCGTCTCGGCGAACGCCTCGGAAAACGCCGGGCCCCGACCAGCTCGACCGTCAAGCGTTGACGGGGGTGCCGAAGGTGATGCCGGGGTAGCCCTGCTCTTCCATGAGGTCCATCCGCTCACGGAACTTGGTGAGACTGCCGGCGTAGGGCAGGTACTCGTTCGCCTTACCGGGAATGTTCGCACCGCGGAACCACGACTTCTCCGCGATGAGCGCAATCTTGGCGGCTTCGCGCACCTCCTCGGTCCACTCGGCGCAGGCGTCCTCCTCGGGTGCGATGTAGGTGCTGCCGCTGTTCCGGGCGTGCTGGAGCACCCCGGTGATGTAGTCGACCAAGATCTCGGTGGCCCGAGGAAAGTTGCCGGCAATCAGATGGGGGCCGCCGGCGGTGAAGAAGTTGGGGAAGCCGGGCACCATGGCACCCAGGTAGGTGACCACGCCCTTGGCCCATTGGTCCCGCAACACCCGGCCGTTCTCACCGACCACGTTCATGCGGGTGAGCGCACCCGTGAACCCGTCGAATCCGGTGCCCCAAACGATGATGTCGAAGGCTCGCTCGCCGTCGCTGGTCTCGATGCCCCCTTCGGTGATGGTGACGATCGGGGTCTCGTGGAGATCGATCAACGTCACGTTTGGCTGGTTATAGGCCTCGTAGTAGAAGGTCTCCATCGGCGGACGACGCATGCCGAAGCCGTGGTCGGTCGGGATCAGCTTCTCCGCGACTGCCGGATCATTCACCCGAGAGCGGATCTTCTCGGCGATGAACTCCGAGAAGTCGGCGTTGGCCTCGCGGTCGGTCATCATGTCCCGGTAGTTGCTGATGAGCTTGGCGAAGCCCTTCTGGTGATAGAGCTTCTCGTAGAGCGCCCAGCGCTCTTCCTTGGACTCGTCGAAGGCGTGCATCCGGGACGGCTTGTGCGCAAACCCGGCGAAGGAGTGCATGCAGGCGTGATAGATCTCGTCGTACGTGGCTTTGATCTCGGCCTGCTCCTCGTCGGTGATCTTCCCGTTGTTGAGCGGTGAGTTCCAGTTCGGCGTGCGCTGGTACACCACCAGCTCGCCGGCTTCCTTCGCCACCTCGGGGATGAGCTGCACCGCGCTGGCGCCGGTGCCGATCACGGCCACCCGCTTGCCCGCGAAGTCGACCGGCTCCTTCGGCCACTGGCCCGTGTGGTAGGCCTCGCCCTGATACCGCTCTCGACCGGGGATCGATGGCCAGTACGGCACCGACAGCACACCCGTGGCCGACACCAGGAAGCGAGAACGAAGTTGCGTCCCGTCCTCGGTGGTGAGGGTCCAGGTAGCGGTGGTCTCGTCGAAGACGGCCGAGGCGATGCGGACACCGAACTGCATGAGGTCCCGCAGACCCAGCTTGTCGACGACGAAGTTGACGTAGGCCTCGGTCTCGGCCTGGCCGGCGAAGTGCTCCGACCAGTTCCACTCGGCCAGCAGCTCGGGAGAAAAGAAGTACCCGTACGTGTAGCTCTCCGAGTCGAAGCGGGCCCCCGGATAGCGGTTCCAGTACCAGGTCCCGCCGACGTTGGTGCCGGCCTCGACCAGCCGGACGTCGACGCCCGCCTCCCGCAGCAGATGCAGCTGGTAGACGCCGGTGACGCCGGCGCCGATGATGAGGACCTCGGCGTCGAGCGTCGCTCCCTCCAGGTCGATCTGCGGCACGTCTTGCTCAGTAGCCATGACTGTCAATCTCCCTCAGGCCGGTCAGTCCCTGAGATCCGGTCCCACCCGGACGCTATGCGCTGCCCTCGCTCGACGCCAGACCGGCACGCCGGAGTGGTCAAGACCGAACGACTGCAGGTCAGACATAGGACGCTCGGTATCAGCCGTCAGCGACCTCCGGTCCCGCAGTCGCAGCGAGCTCGTCGAAGACGGCTCGGGCAATGTCGGGGCGCCGGGTGTACACACCGTCCACACCGGCTTCGGCCAGCTCTCGCAGGACGTCCGGGTCGTCGACGGTCCACGTGAAGATCGCCTGGCCGTGCGCATGGGCATCGGCGACACCGTCGGCGTCGAAGCGGCCGTCGCGGTACGGCGGCTGACCGATCGGGCTTTTCGCGCACCACGGCTCACCCCGCTCCTGTGCCGCACGTCGCTCGTCGAGGTCGGTGTAGGTGGTGGTGATGACCAACGATCCCGGGCAAGCGTCACGGGCCTCGTAGACCGCGGAATCGTCGTTGGAGCTGAGATACACCCGGCCGAGCGAGTCGGTTGAGATCAGCACCGAGCACAGCTCGTCGGCCATCGACGGTCTGGTCTGTTTGATTTCGAGCGAGATGAGAATGTCGGGGAAGGTCTCGAGAATCTCCGCCAACGACGGGATCGTGACGGTCTCCTCGATCGGGTCGCCGGTCCACCTGGCAGCGGCATCGAGCCGTCGGAGGTCGGCCCAGGAGTGCTCATCGACGAACCCGCTGCCATCGGTGGTGGTCGACAGTTCCCGGTCGTGACGGGCCACGATCACACCGTCGGACGACATCCAGAGGTCGGCGTCGAGCACATCGGCGCCGGCACGCATCGAGCGCTGCATCGCGATGATCGTGTTGGCCGGGCCGAGTCCTTCGCCGCCGCCGTGCGCGATGACGAGCGGTGGGCTGGAACGGAAGGAACTCGCCGGACAATTGACGGGCGGAGCGACCTGTTCCGCCACGCAGCCGGCCAACGCGATGAGGGCCGCGCTGCGAAGTGCTCGGCGAAGTTCCCGTGCCATGAGAAAGACAGTAGAGCGGAACGCCGACTCGATCGCCATGCGAACGCCGCCCTGCGTCTCTGAACCAGCTCGCTGGAAGGGGTCGAAAACAATCGCGAAACTTTCGGAGCTCCGGCGCCCCGGGTGCAGCCCCTGACGCGAAGATGGCCCGATGTCACGGATCCAACTGCTCGATGCCTCCACCGCCCCAATGACGGCCGGGAGCTACTTCGCCGGTGGCGATCCGGGCCCAATCGTCGCTGCGCTGGCGAACGTACCGGAACTGCTCGGTCCAACGCTCGGGTTCATCGGCGCAGCCCTGGGCCCCGGGGCCACTACCACCAGACACAAGGAGTTCGTGATCCTGCGTACCTCGGCCTTGCTGGGATGTCGGTACTGCATCCACGCCCACACCACCGTGGCGCTCGATGTCGGGCTCGCCGACGTCGAAGTTCGTGCCCTTCGCGGGGAGGTGGCACTCGAGGAAGCGTTCACCGAGCCGTCCGAGGTCGCATTGATCCGGTGGATCGACGCCATGGCCGGCGCGTCGGGGCCGGTCCCCGACGATGTGTGGACCGCAGCCCGCAGCTTCTGGGCCGACCACTTGCTCGTCGAACTCAGCGCCACGATCGGTGCAACCATGTTCCTCAACCGCTTCGCCACCGGGTTCGAGTTGCCGACATCGGCCGGCGTACTCGAGCGCCTGGAGCACGAGGGATTCGACACCGGGATGGCGACCGACGTGGCAGCGACGTCATGACCGACCTCGTGACCGAGTCACCGATCGCACGGGCGATCGCAGAAGGCACGCTGCCCGGGCGGGTGTGGATGTACACCAACTACCACTGCAACCTGGCCTGCTCTTACTGCCTCACCGAATCGTCACCTCGGAGCGAGCGTCGCCAACTCGAGCCGGCGACGATGCTCGCCGTCGCCGAGCAGGCGAAGGAACTGGGGTTCACCGCCTTGGGCGTCACGGGCGGCGAGCCGTTCTTGTTGCCGTGGCTGCCGGAGACCGTGCTCGAAATGGCGTCGCACCTCCCCGTGGTGGTGCTCACCAATGCGACACTGTTCGGCGGTAACCGCATCGAGCACGGCGCGCTGTTGGCTCACCCCGACATCTCGGTGCAGATCTCGCTCGACTCGCACCAGCCCGACGTGAACGACATGGCCAGAGGAACCGACAACTTCGCCAAAGTCGTGGATGCCGTGCCCAGGCTGATCGACCGTGGCGTCCGCGTCCGCATCGCCACCACCACCGGCGGGTCGCTCGACGACCCGGCGCTCGATCCCCTTCGCGAGCTGGTCGCCGGTCTCGGGGTCGGTCCGGACGACCACCTCGTGCGCCCGATCGTTCGCCGCGGCCGGGCCGACGAGATGGCACTTGGCCTGCGGGCTCAGGCACGGGACATCCCGAGCGAACTGACGATCACGGCTGACGGTGCATTCTGGGGGAGCTTCGGCCCCACCGTGCGCGCCGGCCGACTCGACCTCGATCTGCTCCTGACCCGCACGGTGCTACCTCTGTCGGTACCGGCGAACGCCTTGCTCGGGCTTCTCGGTGGCATGCCCGACGGAAACGACACCAACCTCGGTATCCGTTGAGCCTGACCCTCTCGGAGCCGGTCGGCTCCATCAGGATCAGCCAACTCGGGACCAGCTCAGCCGGCAGCCACGGCCCGCGACTTCGCGCCTACGAACGCTTGCGATCGTCTCGTTGGCGACGGCGCGCAGCTGCGGCGAACCGTTCGAACGATTCGCAGCATCGACCAGGTCGTCGAACGTGTCGAGATCTCGGGCAGCAGGCAGCAGGGTCACACTCCGGCCGAGCGAGTGCAGCCGACGCAGTTGGGTGAGGCCCGTGTGCGACCTGCTCATCGGCACGCCATCGAACGCCCCGCGATCGACGGCGCCCAACGCGATCACCCAGTAACCCCCGTCGGTCGCAAGCCCGATCGCATCACGCCCCTTGCCGATCGCTTCGAGCGCAAGGCCGAGCGAGGGAACGACGTGTGGCGTCTCCATACCGATGATCAACCCGCAGCCAAGGTCGTCGAACCCGTTGGCCAGACGATCGCCGAGACCCTGTCCTCGCTGCGGTACGACCCGCCACCCGGGACGCTCCCAGTCGGTGGGGTCGCCTTCGAACAGCAGGACTCGATCGATCGCCTTCGGGGTGAGCGTCGGCCAACCGGTCGATGCCGTCGAGGGTGTCGGCGAGGGCCGCAGCCGCGACCGCCGACGCCTCGACGGGCGTGCAGGGCGGACACAATCGGGTCTTCACGAGCCCGGGCCGCGGCTGCTTCGCGATGACGCTGACGTGTACCGCGCCGCTCGTGCTCACCGGGACGTCGATGGTTCGTCGCGCAAGATCCGACCCATGTCCTTCACCGCACGAGCGGTGCCCCGAACCGTACCGGTCACCTTCGACCGGCCGGCGCGCTCGTGATAGGCGATCGGCACGCCATGGATTCGCCAACCGGCCTGCGACGCCCGCAGCACCATCTCGAGCGGCCATCCCGAACGGCGGTCGCGCAGGCCCAGTTCGAGCAGGCCTTCACGGCGCGGCGGCGCGCATGGGGCCGAGGTCGCCGAGCGAAACCCCGGTGCGTCTGCGAACCTCGAACGCCAACGCACGATTCGCGAGTCGGGCGTGCGCCGGCCAGGAGCCCTTGGCTGCGACTCGCTCGCCGATGATCGAGGTCCGCGTCGCCGCGTTCCAGGAACGCGACGAGGTGGGGAAGAGCAATCGGATCGAGCGATGCGTCACAGTCCATGAAGCACACGATGTCTGCGGTGGCAGCTTGCAGCCCGGCCCAGCACGCTGCCCCGAAGCCCCGGACCGGTTCGGGCACCACGGTCGCTCCGGCCGCTGCGGCAATCTCGGCCGTAGCATCGGTCGAGCCATTGTCGACGACGATCGGGCGATAGCCGGCCGGGATTCGTTCGAGAACCCAGGTGATCGCGGCGGCTTCGTCGAGGGCGGGAAGGATCACGTCGGGCACGGGGGCCTCCGGTTGCTGGTACGGCTGAGGGAAACGATGAGCAGACGGATCGAGGAGCGATGAGTTCGATGAGGGTACTGGTCACCGGAGGAGCCGGGTTCATCGGCTCGCACGTCGTGGACGAGTTGATCGAGGCCGGACACGAGGTGGTGGTGGTCGACGATCTCGACCCGGCTGCGCACACCGGCATACCCGACGGCTTGAACCCGTTGGCCACCTATCTCTGGGGCGACGTGCGTGACTCTGCGCTGCTGGCGCGCGTGGTGCCCGGGGTCGACGCCGTCTGCCATCAGGCTTCCAAGGTGGGCCTCGGCGTCGATTTCGCCGATGTCGGCGATTACGTCTCGCGCAACGACCTCGGCACGGCAACGCTCTTGCGCTCGCTGCACGACATCGGTTTCGTCGGACGGCTCGTGCTTGCTTCGAGCATGGTGGTGTACGGGGAGGGGAGGTATCGCTGCGACGACCATGACCTGGTTCGTCCTGGCCCACGGCGACTGACCGACCTCGACGCCGGGCGTTACGAACCGCCCTGTCCCGACTGTGGTTCGCCATTGACACCCGAGGCAGTGCCCGAAGATCACTGGCTCGATCCGCGCAACGTGTACGCCACGACCAAGCTGGCTCAAGAGCACCTGTGCGCCGCCTACGCCCGGGAGCACGACGGTACGGTCGTGACTGCGCTGCGCTACCACAACGTCTACGGGCCAAGGATGCCTCGCGACACCCCCTACGCCGGTGTGGCCAGCATCTTCCGAAGCGCCTACGAACGAGGCGACTCGCCGATCGTGCTGGAGGACGGAGGCCAGCGCCGAGATTTCGTGCACGTCCGCGATGTCGCTCATGCCAACGTGCTCGCCCTCACCCACCCCGAAGGCGTCTCCGGCCCGCTCAACGTGTGCAGCGGCGATCCGCACACCGTCCTCGACATGGCCATTGCGTTGCGCCCCTCGGGCTCGGTCGATCCAAGAGTGGTAGGCGGCTATCGGCTCGGCGATATCCGCCACGTGTTCGCGAGCGCCGACCGCGCGGCCGCACTGCTCGGCTTCCGGGCCTCGATCGGCTTTGCCGACGGCATGCAAGAGTTCACCACGGCACCGCTCCGCAGCGTCGCCGGCCCGCGCCCGGACTGAACGACCTACCACTTGGACACCAGCGCTGCCTGCAACCCGACCGCCAACGCGACCTGGGCCGACACGGTGACACCAGCGAGGCGCCGGGCCTTTGCACTGACGCCCGGTCGATCGATCAAGAGGCCCCCGGCCACGGCGAGCCAGGGGAAGAAGAGCAACCAGATCCGCTCGACCTCGGCGCGTGAGTACTGCGAGAAGTGTGACGCCATCAGGGCCAGGAAACCAGCAAGCACCAGCAGGGCGATCGCTGGTGGCCGCGGGCGCTGCTCCCGGAGACGTACCAGCCCACCGAAGGTGGCCGGCCCCACGGCGATCAGCGCAGCGCCGAGGTTGGCAACCGCGAAATAGGCGAATGGCCGGTACTGCGCCGTGCCCGCCCAGTACTGGTTCCTGGTCTCGACCGCCCCGGCGAACCACCAGAAGCCGGCGGCGGCCCACGCGGCGGTCATCAGCCCTGCGGCAACGATTCCAGAGGCGACGGTCGGCGCGGCCCCCGGCTGTCGTGTCCGCAGCGCGACGAGCGTGGGTACGAGCGGCACCACCAAGAAGGTCACTCCGCCGTAGGTGAAGAACAGGAGGGCGCCGAGCAGTAGGCCACTCGCGCTCCCCCATGCCGCCGCCCGGATGCCACACGACCGAAGGCCGAGCACGCACGTCGCCACACCCCAGGCCCCGAGGGCGCTGTAGACGGCATCGGCCGAGGTCATCATCCACAGCGCGTACGGCGCCACGATCATCACGGGAGCACAGCGGCGAACCCAGTCGACTCCGCCCGTCGCCCACACAGCGACGAGCACGCCTGCCGGGGTGAGGGCGGTGCCCAGGACCGACAGCCCGACCACCGGCCAACCACCGTCGAGCCCGAACGAATCGAGCGCTGCCAGCAGCACGATGAACCCGGGTGGATGCCCGCGCACGTGCACCGAGTACCGGTCGATGTCCTCCACGAATCGACGGACGAACTCGCCGATGGACGGAATGATCCGCAGGTTGGTCAGGTACTCCGTCGGATGAACCGCGCCGCGGAGAAGACCGTCACGCCCGTCGGTGAGTGCAAGCAAGACGGCGAACGCAGCCGCGCCGACGGCCACCAGCGGGATGATCGACCGCGTCCGGAGCCGCCACCACCAGCCGCGCACGGTGGCCAGAACGACCAGCGCTCCGACGGCGGCCGCCGCGACCAGCGCCCACGAGAACCTCCACTGCCAGCCGTCCACAGGATCTCGCCCGACCAGCGGCGCCGCCCCCAAACGCACGAGGGGCGTCTCGCGTTGCAGTCGTCGCCCCCATACGACACTGGTGGCGATGAGCCCCGTCGCCCAGATCCACGGTGATCCAACGACGACACGCAGCAGGTGGTACCGAGTCACAGCCCGGCCAGTCGAGGTCACGCGGCGTCGTGCGCCGGGTCCGTCGACCGCCGGGCGAGTCGATCGGCCAGCAGCAGCACGATGGCGAACGACGCCCACACGGCGGCGTTGGCCGACGTGCCGACCGACTGCACGCCACCGTCGTCGCGGACGTAGTCGAAGTTCTGCATCGCGAAGATCACGACGGCGAGGACGGCGAAGCCGCTCCCCGCTGCCCGAGCAGCCCAAGGGAGCCGAGCCGCGCCGATGGCGAGAGCTCCGAGCACGATCGTCAGGGTCGCCCAGAGCGGGTTGAACCACACGAACTTCAGTTCCCAGCGCCGGACCAGTTCGCCGGAGTCGTCCACGAACCCGGCGTCGCTGCCGAGCAGGGCCACCTGCTCGCCGGCGAAATCGACCGATCTCGCGACGTAGAGCCCGAGCACGCCGATGGCCGTTGCGACGATGCCCGTCGAACGGATGGCCCGGGCCGGCGCTGCCCCGCCGCGGCGCAGCACACCGTCCAGGCCGAGATGCGCCCCCGCATCGGAGGCGTAGACGAGCAGATGCGCTGCGAACATCAGGAAGTAGGCCCACGACCATTCGTCTGCCCGGTCGTAGTAGATGACGGACAAGAAGATCGGCACCGTCATCGCGGCCCCGGCGAGCCCTGCCAACTTGGTGCGATATCCGACGAGCAACAGCACCGCGAGCGCAGTCTCGGTGATCACGGTCACCCACCCGAAGAACGCGAAATTCGGGAGGATGATCTCCTCGGTCAGCCAGGTGAACGGAGCGAACGTCGAGTTTCGAGTGACCGACTCGGAGTACTTGTAGAGCCCACCCCCGGACGACTCGCCAAACCCTGGTGGGACCTTCCAGTGGAGGTTCGCAAGCCACATCAGCCCGACCACGATTCGGGCCGCCCCGAGGACTCCGCCTCGCAGTCGCTCATCGAGGGCGGTCGCTCGTTGACGGACTGGATCAAACATGCGCCAGCATGACACCGCGATCACCCGGCAAGGGCCAGTTTCGCGATTGTTTCGTTCCTCCTCCGACATGCTCCGCATCGACGCCACTAGCTTCGTCCCATGCTTGTGGAGCCGCGTGTCGACCGGTGGCGGTGGGTGCGGCTCGGCTTGGGCGTCGCGTACCTGGTTGCCTACGTGGCGTGGTTCTTCAAGCGTGGCCTGATCATCGACCGCATCTCGGTATTGATCTCCATGGCTCTCGTCCTCGCCATCGCGACCGTCGGCAAACCTCGCCGCGCCTGGCGAGTGCTCGTCGTCGACTTCCTGATACTCGCTTCCATCTGGATGATGTACGACGAGACGCGTGGCGCGGCCGACCGAGTCGGGATGCCGCTCCAGGCGAGAAGCGTCCGCAACATCGATCGCTTCCTCTTCGGAGGCGCCGACCCGAACGTGTGGCTGCAGGAGCGATACTTCTCGAGTGACCAGGTGCACTGGTACGACATCGTCGCATCGGTCATCTACTATTCACATTTCATCGTTCCCGTGGTGTTGCTCACCGCGTTGTGGATCCGACATCGGGCTCAGTGGGTACGGTTCATGCGCCGCTTCGCAACGGTGCTCACCACGGCGTGCATGTCCTACGTGCTCCTGCCGACGGCGCCACCATGGATGGCCGCAGGAGGCTCGACATCGATCCGCCTCTCGGAACTCCCGCCGCTCGAACGGCCGGCCGGACGGGGATGGGATGCGATCGGGCTCGATGGCTTCGTGCACGCCTGGGAGACCGGGCGCGACTGGGTGAACCCGGTTGCAGCGATGCCGTCGCTGCACGCTGCCTTCGCCCTGCTGGGTGTCGTCTTCTGGTTCCCACACATCAGGCGTCGCTCGGTCCGGGTTGCCATGCTGACCTATCCGCTCGTGATGGGGCTGGCGCTGGTGTACCTGGCCGAGCACTGGGTCATCGACGTCATCGCCGGGTGGGTCGCCGTGGGAACGTCATTCGCGCTCTGGGGAGCGGTTGAACGTCGGAGCACCAGGAGGCAGGCAGACCATCTGGAGTCGGCGCCGTTGCGAGAGACTGTCGACCTCATCGATCTCGAAGGAACTGAGGAGCAGATGTGTCAACCAGCATGAGTGCGTCGGCATCGATCGGGGTCATCGGAGGTTCCGGGTTCTATGAGTTTCTCGACGACGCCGACGAGCACGAGATCGACACCCCGTTCGGTCGGCCCGCGTCGCCGATCACCATCGGGACGATCGGCGGACACCGGGTCGCGTTCCTGGCGAGGCACGGCCGCCGCCACGAATACGCCGCACACCGGGTGCCATACCGAGCCAATCTGTGGGCGCTTCACTCCGTCGGCGTGCGCTCGCTGATCGCCCCGTGCTCCGTGGGCTCCCTGCAGCCCGACATTCACCCGGGACAGATGGTCGTCGTCGACCAAGTCGTCGACCGCACGTGGGGCCGACCCGACACGTTCCACGACGTCGGGGGGCCACCCGACGAACCCGGCACCACCGGATCCCTGCATCACCAGAGCTTCGCTGACCCCTACGACAGCGAGCTGCGCTCGACCTTGTTGTCCGCCGCCCGGCGCTGCGACGTCGATGCTGTCGACGGCGGCACCATGGTCGTCATCAACGGTCCGCGATTCTCCACCCGAGCGGAGAGTCGATGGTTCCGATCGATGGGTTGGCACGTCGTGAACATGACCGGGTACCCGGAGGCGGTTCTGGCAGCCGAGCTCGGGCTACGGTACGCAACGTTGGCGCTGGTGACCGATTACGACGCCGGGGTCGACGGCCACACCCCCGTCACCATGGACGACGTGCTCGCGGTCCTGCGTTCCAACGTCACCCGCGTCCGTCGGGTCATCACCGAAGCCATCGTCGAAAGCGAGACCCCGCGATGAACGAATTGCCCAGGATGTTCGAGTTGAAGGAACGAGTCGCCGTGATCACCGGTGCCGCCAGCGGCATCGGCCTGGCGACCGCACACCGGTTCGCCGACGAAGGCATGCACCTGGTGCTGGCCGACATCGAAGCCGATGCACTCGAGTCCGCTGCTGCCGCCGTTCGGACCAAGGGCGTCGATGTCGTGGCCCGCCGAACCGACGTCATGTCCGAAGATGCAGTGAACGGACTGGCCGACGCCGCGTTCGACCACTTCGGAACGGTGCATGTCGTGTTCAACAATGCCGGTGTGGCGGCAACTGCGGCCACCTTGCGCAGCCGGGCCTGGGAGGGATCGCTGGCCGACTGGGAGTGGACGATGGGCGTGAACTTCATGGGCGTGCTCTACGGCGTCCGCGCCTTCGTGCCCCGCATGCTCGCCAACGGCGACGAGGGCCACATCGTGAACACCGCATCCATCGCCGGTCTCGTCACCGGGGCCAACCCCTACAACGTCTCGAAGCACGGTGTGGTCTGCCTGACCGAGGGGATGTACCTCGACTTCAAGGAGATGGGATCCCGCATCTCGGCCTCGGTCGTGTGCCCCGGCCTCATCAACACCAAGATCATGGAGGCCGAACGCAACCGGCCAAGCGATCTCGGCCGCTCCCCCGACTTGGCCGAGCAGCGACCCGACGTCCAGCAGTTCTCGACGATGTTCGTCGCCGCGCTCAAAGATGGCTACGGGCCCGAGGTTGTCGCCGACCATGTGGTCGACGGCATCCGCAATGACCGCTTCTACATCTTCCCGTCGCAGCCCGAGCTCCTCGCTCGGGTCGATGACCGCTTCCAAGGCGTGCTCGACCGCCGCAACCCGAAACCTCGCTGAACGGTTGATGCGCCGATCAACCGCCGAGCCCAAACGCTGACCGACTGGACGTTTGACGCGTCAGGTCTCAGCTCAACTCGAACGGGTGCGGACCGTCCGCAAGAGGGCGACCGATCCGACGGCGGTCGGGACTGAGCTGAGCACCAGCAGACCTCCTCCGATCGATGCATCGTCATCGCCGGCCGCGGCCGAGATGGACCACAAGCCGACGACCAGGAGCGTCGCCGCGACGGCTGCCGACACAAAGCCGGCCGTCCGCATGCGTGGCGTCCGGGCCGTGACGAAGCTCCAGAGCACCAGGCAAATGCCAACGAGCGCCGGCAGGCCGAAAGCGGTCCAGCCGAGGCTGGTCATCCCGCCGGGCCCCTCGAGGTGATCCTCACCAAAGACAACGGATGCGACGGCAAAGGTGACGAAGCCCGCAATAGGTGTCGAGCACGCAGCAACGATTCCGGCCACTCGGAGCGGAGGAATCCGTGTCCTCGCGGCCACCATCGGCGGCGGAGGCGAGGACTGCGGAGGCAACGGATCAGGAGGCATGCCTTAGAGCATGAGCCGCCAACGGTGACCTGTCCACGGTCGATAATCCCCCAACGTCCGGTGGGGAAACGAGTGTGTCCGCGAGGTTGTGTCAGGGCAGATTGTGTCAGGGCAGATTGTGTCAGCGGCCGCCGGTCACGTTCAGCAGCGCACCGGTGATGTAGGCGGCTTCGCTCGACGCCAGCCAGAGCACGGCGTCGGCCACCTCTCGCGCCGTGCCGCCGCGCTGCATGGGCACGTTCGGCGCAAGGTCGGCGACCCGGTTCGGCTTGCCGGCCTGCGCATGGATCTCGGTCTCGATCAGGCCCGGGCGGACGGCGTTGACTCGAATGCCCTCGGTCGCAACTTCCTTGGCGAGGCCAATGGTCAACGAGTCGATGGCCCCCTTGCTCGCCGCGTAATCGATGAACTCGCCAGGGCTACCCAGATACGACGCCGCCGAGGAGACGTTGACGATCGCTCCCCCACTGCCGCCATGGCGGGTCGACATCGTCCGCACCGCCTCGCGGGCACACAAGAACGACCCGAGCACGTTCACGTCGAAGATACGCCGGATGCGTTCGGCGGTGAAGTTCTCGAGGCGGTCGACCAACCCAACGATGCCGGCATTGTTCACGAGGACGTCGAGTCGACCGAACTCGGCGTTGGCCGCGGCGAACAACTCGAGCACGACCGTCTCGTCAGAGATGTCACCGGCAATCGAGACAGTTCGGGCACCAGCCGCCCTGGCCGAGGACTCGACCTGATGCATGGAATCGTGATCGGATCCGTAGTTGAGACAGAGGTCGTACCCGCGCCCGGCGGCAAGCTCGGCCACTTCGGCACCGATCCCGCGGCTGGCGCCGGTGACGATCATGAGGGGTCGCTGTTCGGTCACCATGATCGCCGAACCTACCGCACCGATCCTTTGTCCGTCTGGAAGAATACGCCCGGGCGGATTGTCGGAGAGGAGCCAAATGAGGGTGCTCGTAGCGTTCGCCAGCGCACACGGTTCGACCGAAGGCATCGGTCTGGCGTTGAGCGAGCGGCTGAGAACTCGAGGTCTCGAGGTCGTGTCGGGGTCGGCTGCCGACCTGGATGCCGAACTCACGCCGGCAGTCGGCGGCGCCCATCCCCGCGTGTTCGATGCCGCAGTGATCGGCAGCGCCATCCACTCCGGCCGTTGGCTACCTGAAGCCAAGACCTTCGTACGCAAGGTTGCCCCGACGTTGTCGGGCGCCCCCGTCTGGCTGTTCAGTGTGTGCTCGGTCGGTGAGACATCGAGCGTCCTCGGCGCTCGGGCCGCTCGACTCGCTCGGAGCCGGCGGCGCGATTCAGCCGAACTGACCGAACTGCGCCAGCTCGTCGACTGTCGCGACCACCGCTACTTTGCGGGGGTCGTCCAAAAGGGACACTGGGGCCGACTCGGCGACCTGTTCATGATGGTTACCGGCGGTCGGCACGGCGACTACCGGGACTGGGCCGACATCGATCGCTGGGCGGACCAGATCGCCGAACAGCTCAACGGGTGATGCGGCCCGAGGACTTCCTCGACGGCCACACCATCGCAACGTCGGTGTACGAGAAGATCATTGCCTGCCTGGCCGATTTCGGGCCGATCGAGATCCGGGCTTCGAAGAGCCAGATCGCGTTCAGACGCGAACGGGGCTTCGCCTACCTGTGGCGCCCAGGCCAGTACCTCGACCGTCCCGGAGCCGAAGTGGTGCTCTCCATCGCCCTCGGTCGCCATGACCAATCGGAGCGGTTCAAGGAAGTGGTGCACCCGGACGCCCGTCATTGGATGCATCACCTCGAACTCGACGGCCCCGAAGAAGTCGACGACGAGGTCGTCGACTGGCTACGCGAAGCGATCGAGCACGCAAACTGAGGCGGTTCTTCGCTCGGGCTGCGGCTGCCACTTGCCGTCCTGAAGGAAACCGGGAAGGCTTCGCCGACGGTGCAGCGCAGCCACGACCAAACGGAGAACCGATGGCTTCCATCCTTCACGATCAGCACAACAATCCGCTCAACGGGTCGACCGAGTCGATCGCATCGTACGACCGCGCGATCGACCGTCTGCTGCGGTTCCACCCCGACGTTCTGGTCGCCGCCGATGAACTGGCGACCGAACACACTCACCTGGCGATGGGACAGGCGCTGATCGCCTTTCTCCACTTGATGAGTACCGACGCCGACGACCTGTCCGGGGCTCAGGCCGCGGCCGTCAACCTTCGTGCCGCCGCCGAGCATCCTCGCGAGCGGTTGCACTCCGCAGCAGTTGACGCCTGGTTGGCCGGCGACTGGACCGGGGCTTCTGCCGTGCTCGACGACGTGCTTCGAGCATGGCCGACCGATCTCTTGGCACTGGCCATCGGGCACCAACTCGATTTCTTCCTCGGCGACGCCGGGAACCTACGCGACCGGGTCGGTCGTTCGTTGCCCGAGTTCGACCCGGAGGCCCCGCACAGCGGATTCGTTCGGGGCATGCACGCCTTCGGTTTGGAGGAAGCCGGACACTACGGACCCGCCGAAGAGGCCGGTTTGGCTGCCCTCGAGGCGAACCCCGACGACGTCTGGGCCGTCCACGCCGTCGTCCACACCTACGAGATGCAGGGGCAGGTGGCCGATGGCGTGCGCTTCATGGTCGAGCGTCAAGACCAGTGGGGCGCAGGCAATCTCTTCACGACCCACAACTGGTGGCATCTCTCGCTCTACGCCCTGGAGGCCGGTGACACCGCCCGAGCGTTGGGTATCTACGACGAACACATTCACAACGAGGGTGCTGCCGGTGTACCGATCGAGATGCTCGACGCCAGCGCGATGCTGTGGCGCGTGCTCCTCGAAGGGGCCGAGGCGGGCGACCGTTTCGAACGACTCGCCGACGGTTGGTCCTCGAAGACCGAGTCTGCGCCCTGGTATGTGTTCAACGACGTGCACGCCGTCATGGCCTACGTTGGGGCCGCACGGTTCGACGACGCCATCGAGACCATCGCTCGCCTGCGGAGCTACGCCACCGACGCGACCGGGACGAACGGATACATGGCCACCACGATCGGCATTCCGGTCGCAGAGGCGCTGCTCGCCTTCGGGCAAGGTCGTTACACCGACGTCGCCGCAGCGCTCGGCCCCATTCGCCGCAACTTCCATCGATTCGGCGGCTCGCATGCCCAACGCGACGCCCTCCAGCGCACGTTGCTCGAAGCAGCATTCCGCGCCGGCGAGCGCGACTTGGCCCGCGCGCTCACCGCCGAGCGGCTGAGCACGCGGAACGCCTCGAACTACAACTGGCTTCAGCGGTCCCGAGCACTTCGAGCGTCAGGCGACGAAGCCGGCTCGGCCGACGCCGCCGCTACCGCTGAAGAGCATCGGGGCCAGTTCGCAGCGGCCTTCGCTGTTTGAGCGCCGGCCCAATCGTTCCTCTCCGCCCTGGCCCAGCGCTACGGTTCGGCCATGTCGGAGCGACAGGACTTGGTGCCCTTCGCCGAGGCGAACCGCGTGTGGGCCGGCGTTGCCCTTCGATCCTTCGGCGGACCGGCAGGGCAAATCGCGGTCATGCATCGCGAGCTGGTCGAGCGCCGACGCTGGATCGGCGAGCAGCGTTTCCTGCACGCGCTCTCCTACTGCACCCTGCTTCCCTCGCCATCGTCTCCCAGGCGCTCTGGCGCATCGGTCAACGGGCGTTGAGGAATCCCTTGCTTGCTGGCATCGCCGCCCTTGCCTTCATGGCGCTGTTCGCGTTCGACGTTCCCTTTCCCGCAGTCATCGCCGGTGCCGGCCTGACCGGCTTCCGCCACTCATCGCTGATGACGCACTCCACGGCGAGCAAGCTTCCCTGTCTCGGGCTGTTCGCATTTTGACCATCGGCCTCCTGCTCTGGGCGACACCGGTGCTCGCTGCTGCCGCCTTGTTCGGGACCGATCACGTCCTCGTCGATCAGGGTCTGTTCTTCTCCGGCACTGCGGTCGTGACGTTCGGAGGCGCGTACGCAGTGCTGTCGTTCGTCGCCCAGCGCGCCGTCAACGTCTACCAGTGGCTGCTACCGGGCGAGATGGTCAACGGCTTGGCGCTGGCGGAAACCACACCGGGACCGCTGATCATGGTCGTACAGTTCGTCGCCTTCCTCGGCGCCTTTCGAAATCCGGGCGAGCTCAACCCTTGGGTGGCCGGCGTGACCGGCGCAAACCTGGTCGTGTGGGTCACCTTCGTTCCGTGCTTCCTGTTCGTGTTCCTTGGTGCTCCCCACATCGAGGGGCTTCGAGGCAATGCCAGTCTGTCGGCTGCGTTGACCAGCATCACCGCAGCCGTCGTGGGTGTGATCGCCAATCTGTCCGTCTTCTTCGCCGCCCACACACTCTTCGACCGGACCCGCACGGTCGCCTCGGGGCCGCTCGAGATGACGCTGCCGATGTGGTCGACGATTGACAGTCGAGCCGTTGCGGTGGCTGCGCTTGCATTCGGGCTGGTCTTCGGAACCAAGCTCGGCGTCCTTCGAGTGCTTGGCCTTTGCGCCGCCGCCGGCGCCGCGTCTGTCGTTGACCTGACCGCCATCGACGTACATCGATGCTATTGATCTCCGTCGTTCTCGTTTTTATTACGTTTTCATGTCATATTTTCGGAACGCATGTTGCCGAACATGTGTTCGCTATACTCGATCCATGTCCGGCGGGATCTCAGAACCTTCAACACCCGACTCCTCACCCGAATCGGGGATCCATCCGGATCTCATCGATCTGGACAAGGCCATCAGCAGCGTGTTCGACACCCCACTCTCCGGGTTCGACGTGGCCGAACTGATCGACCGGACCGCCGAAGTCCAACGACTCCGCAGCCGACTCGACGCCGTCCTCGGCCAACACCTCTCACCGCCACCAACACCGCCGGGTTGACACCCTCCTACGTCGGGATCCCCGCCACCGACATCGCCGCCGGATCCCACACCAACCCCCGACCCCTCCGCGACACCGTCATCCTGAACCGGTGGCTCGAAGGCTTCCCTACCTTCGCTGACGCCCACCGCGACGGGATCCTGTCAACCCAACACCTCCAAGAACTCCGCCGAGCCGACCGCGACCTCACCCGCCAACAACTCACCGAATCCCAACAACTGTTGGTCGACATCGCCGCCACCCTCGACTGGACCGACTTCGAACGGGCCCTCGCCCACTGGGTCAACGCCGCCGACCCCGACGGCCTGCAACCCCGAGAAGACCTCCGGAACAAACCCACCGGGTTGAGCTCACAAAACCAACCGCGACGGCACCGTCGACGGCCGCTTCCACCTCGACCCCCTCGCCGCCCAGGTGTTCACCACCGCCATCGGCACCGAAACCGAATGGCTGTTCAAACAACCCGCCGACGGGACACAAACCGGCCACGGCGGACCGCCTACCAACTCGCCGGACAAGCACTCCTCAACCTCATCCGCCGAGGCCACCAACACCCCGACGGGTCACCGTCAGTGCCCCTCATCGACCTGGTCATCGGCTACCAACTCGCCCAAAACGTGCTCGAACGCCTCCAAGACCCGAACGTCGAACCCGTCGAACCCTCCACCACCGACCCCGACCGCTGGTGCCACACCCTCGACGGCACCCCCGTCCACCCCGTCCACGCCGCCGTACTCCTCGCCATCGGCCGCATCCAAACCTCCGTCTGGGACCGGCAACGCAACGTCCGCAGCATCCAAAGCAAATCGAGAAGATTCCCCCCATGGATGCGACACATCCTCCTCCTCGAATCCAAAGGACGATGCACCACCAACGGCTGCGACGCACCCTTCCCCTGGCTCCAAGCCGACCACATCAAACCCGCAAGCCGCGGCGGACCAACCACCCTCAACAACGGCCAAACCCTCTGCGCACCCGAAAACCACTTGAAAGCAGACCACGAACCCGAATGACGGCGGCGGGTCAGCGAGTGTGTCGGCGCGCCTACTCCTGCAGCAGAGCTCGCACTCTGGGCACGACCTCGGTTCCGTACAGCTCGATGCTCCGCATCATCAGCTCGTGCGGCAACGTCCCAGCCGAGTACTTGAGGTCGAACCGGGAGAGGCCCAAGGCTCGGACCGTTCCGGCGATCTTGGCCGCAACCGTTTCCGGCGAGCCGACGAACATGGCCCCACTCGGGCCTGCGCCCTGGTCGAACTCGGCTCTCGTCGCCGGCGGCCATCCTCGCTCGGCTCCGATGCGATCGCGCATCGGTTTCCAGTGGGGCCACAAGTCGTTTCGAGCTTGGTCGTCAGTCTCGGCCAGGTATCCGGGCGAGTGGACCCCGACTCGTTGGGTCGGCAGGCCAAAGCTGTCGAGTGCCCGATGATAGAGATCGACGATCGGAGCAAATCGAACCGGTTCTCCACCGATGATGGCCATCATCAGCGGCAGGCCGTGACGGGCCGCCCGGACCACCGACTCGGGACTACCGCCCACACCCACCCAGGTCATCAGCCGACCCGACTCGGTTCGGGGATGGATGGTCTGGCCGGCGAGCGCACTGCGGGTCTCACCGCTCCACCTGACCGGCTGCTCGGCCAGCAGCTGCACGAAGAGCTCGAGCTTCTCCTCGAAGAGTTGCTCGTACTGGGCCAACGGATAGCCGAACAGGGGGAAGGATTCGGTGAACGATCCTCTTCCCAGGATGACCTCGGCCCGACCGTTGCTGATTGCGTCCAAGGTCGCGAAGCGCTGGAAGACGCGCACCGGGTCGTCCGAACTGAGGACCGTGACCGCCGATCCGAGACGAATCCGTTCCGTCCTCCCGGCAATGGCGGCCAACACTGTCTCGGGAGCCGACACGGCAAAATCACTGCGGTGGTGCTCGCCCACGCCGATGAAGTCAATACCGAGTCGGTCGGCCAGCACCGCCTGCTCGACGAGGTTGCGCAACACCTGGGCGTCGCTCAGGCGGCGACCCGCCAAGTCGACCGAAACGTCACCAAAGGTGTCCAGTCCCAGTTCGAGCCGTTCGCCATCGATACGGTTCTCCAGATCCACCGAACCAACCTAGTGGGAGCAGGGCGGTCGCCTTCAGCGAGTTAGGTTTGTCGCATGGACCATTTCGACCTGATCATCGTCGGTGGAGGCGTCGCCGGATCAGCCATGGCAACGGTGATGGGGAGGGCCGGCCGTCGCTGCCTGGTGTTGGAGAGGACGACGGAGTTCGCCGACCGAACCAAGGGCGAGTGGATCGCACCGTGGGGAGTGGCCGAGGCCGAACGTCTCGGGCTGATCGACGACATCGCTCGCGCTCGTGGCCACGTGCTGCGCCGACACGCACGACTCGGCCCCGAAATCGACCCGGAGGAAAGCGTTCGTCAGGCCTTGCTTCTGGATGAGCTGCCCGGCGTACCGGGCGCCATGACCCAGCGCCATCCTGATCTCTGCCAGGCACTGCTCGACGCAGCGAGCGAAGCGGGAGCGCAAACCATCCGAGGCGCATCCGGCGTCGAGGTCCGCACCGGCGAGCGGCCCAGCGTCGGGTGGACCGGTGGTGAGGCCTCGGCCCTCCTGGTCATCGCCGCGGACGGCCGGAACTCGGGTGTCCGCCGCCAGCTGAAGCTCGAGCTTCAGCGCGACCAACCCCACCACCTGTTCTCCGGTCTGTTGGTCGAGGGCGCCGACGAATGGCCGGCCGATCTGCAGATGACGGGGACTGAAGGAAACGTGCATTTCCTCGCCTTTCCCCAAGGTGAGGGACGGGTGCGGCTCTATCTCGGGTTCGGGCTCGACCAGCCGCGCCTTGTTTCCGGGCCGGAGGGCCCCACCCGCTTCCTCGAACAGTTCGCTGCCCTCACGTGCGTGCCCTACGGCGATGCCCTCGCCGACGCCACCCCGGTCAGCCCGTGCGCCACCTACCCCAACGAGGCGACCTGGCTGCAGGACCCCACGGCAGCAGCCGGGGTGGTGTTCATCGCTGATGCTGCCGGTTGGGATGATCCGATCACAGGCCAAGGGTTGTCGGTGACCCTCCGGGATGTGCGGGTCCTGTCCGACTTGTTGCTGGCCGACGAAGACTGGTCAGCATCGATGCTCCAACCATTCGTCGAGGAACGGGCCGAACGGATGCGCCGGCTGCGTTTCGCCTCCACCTTCACTTCGGTCCTCTACAACGAGTTCGGCCCCGAGGCCGACGCTCGCCGCATCGACTTCGCGGAACGAAATGCAGCCGACCGGACCCTGGGGGCCGGCCGATACGCCGCGTTCGTCGGGCCCGAGGTCCTGCCCGCGGAAGCGTTCTCCCAAGCCGAGTTCGACCGCGCCCTCCGTCCGGCCAAGACGCCATGACCACGCCGCTGCCGGCGACCTGGAAGTTCGGTTTCCCGATCTTCCACGCCGAGAGCCGGGCGCAGTGGCGCGCCTGGCTCGAAGCCAACCACACCACGACCCCCGGCGTGTGGTTGTGTTCGTGGAAGCCCGCCACCGGGCGCCCAAGCTGCCCGTATCCGGAGGTCGTCGAAGAGGCGCTCTGTTTCGGCTGGATCGACTCGACCGTCAACCTCCTCGACGATGACCGTGGCCTGCAGCTCTTGACCCCGCGCCGCCCGAAGAGCACCTGGACCCGATTGAACCGCCGGCGGGTGGATGACATGGAAGCGGCCGGCCTCATGGCCGAGGCCGGCCGGCGAGTGGTCGAGGTTGCGAAAGCGAACGGCTACTGGATGAAATACGACTCGGTCGAGGACCTGGTCGAACCGGCCGAACTGGCCGCCGCATTGGACGCAAACCCTTCGGCGCGGGCGTCCTGGGATGGCTTCCCAGCGAGCCCGAAGAAGATGATGCTCTGGTGGGTGCTCAGCGCAGCCAAGGACGAAACCCGAGCCCGACGGATCGCAACGATCGTCGATCGGGCAGCAAAGGGAGAACGCGCTCAGGGTTGAGCTACCCGACCGACCGGCGCTGTCAGTCAGCGGCCTCGGCCGGCGGCGTCGGCCAGCGCCTCCAAGGCATCGGGGTCATGGGGATCGTGGAGAGCGACGACAACCTGGTGGACGCCGGCGGTCTTCAACGCCCCAAGCTGGTCGGCAACGACATCAGGAGTTCCGACGAGGGCGCGCTCGAACACTGCCTCCAGGTCCTCACTTCCCCGCTCGGCGCGCGCCCGGCGCAGCACTCGATCAACCGCCGACGCAGCCGTGCCGACGAACGCGTCGACCTCCAGCGACGCCGTGACGGTCGACGCGTTCCCGAATTGTTGGCGCTGAGCCGTGAACTCTGCAGCCGTTCGAAACGACGTCTCCCAGGTATCTGCCAGCTCGCGGGCCAGGCGCATTCCCTTCGGACCGGTTGCGGCAATGGTGACAGGAATCGAAGGCGAATCGAAACCGATCGTCACCGCCTCACCGTGCGAGAACTCGACCGGCTCGCCTGCCCAGAACGGCCGGAGCAAACCGACGGTCCGGCGCAGCTCGGCGAGGCGATCGTCGTAGACCCCGTAGCTGACGCCGTACGGCTCCCACCACCGTCGTCCGTACGCCACCGCCGCACCGACCCCGGTGCGAAAGTCGAGGCGGCCGCCTGAGATGATGGCGACAGTCGCCGCCTGCTTGCCCAGCAGCGCTGGACTGCGATAGGTGTCGAGCACGTTGGCGATGACCGGCCCCAGCCGGATGATGCTCGTTCGTTCGGCCAGTGCCGCCAGCGTCGTCCAACAGTCGAGGTTGAGGCCAGTCGGCGCCTCCCCGTAGTAGAACGCGTCGAAACCCGAACGCTCGGCCCGCACACAGGTGTCCACCACCTGAGAGAAATCGGCGGACCAGACCTCCAGCGCGACCCTCAACGGGCGATCAACGGAACCGGTCGATCTGGGCACACAAACGGTCGGACTCGATCAGGTGCGGATAGTGACCAAGGTCTTCCCAGAATTCGAGAGCCGCCCCCGGGACCATCTCGGTGAGCCAGTCGGCGTAGCCCGGTCCGGGGTCGATCCCGTGAATCGACAGATACGGGACCTTGATACCCGCAACCATCGCGCCGACGCTTCGATCGAGTTCCGCGTCGGACAGGTTGAACACCGTGGCCCACGTCCCGAGGACGACGGCCTGATCGGGCTGTCGCAGTGCCCGGATGCGGTCGCGCTCATCGTCGGACAACGCGCCGTACATCGACTCGAACAACATCGACATTGCCAGCTCGAACTGCTCGACGGTGCCCTCCAACAGCGGCTGAAGCTGGGTCAGACCCACCTTGAAACCGGCCAGGCGCAACGGCTGGTCGACGTTGATCACGCCACGACTGGGGGTCAGCGATGCAACCGCACTTGCCACCACACCGCCGAGCGAGTGCCCGACCAGCAGCGGCGAGCGGAACGCCACCGCCTGAATCGTCTCGACGACATCGGATGCATAACTGGCCGGGTCGTACGCATCCCCCGAGGGGCTCTCCCCATGCCCTCGCAGGTCCACGGCCAACACTCGATAACGCTCGGCCAAGCGGTCGATGATCGGCCGCCAGGCGTGACGATTCTCGGTGATGCCGTGAATCAGGACGATCTCCGGGGCATCCTGCGGGCCGACGACTTCATACGACAGTTCCATCGCAGAATCGTAGACCGCAGGCTCAGTTCGAGTGCTCGCGAATCCAGCCCGACATGGCGGGCATGCACTTGGTGCGGCCACCCTTGCCGACAATCAGACCGACGTGACCAGCCGGAAGCAGCATCTCGGTCTTGTCCTTCGAACCGACCAGACCGGTCAACGGCAAGGCCGCTTCCTTCGGCACGATGTGGTCACGTTCGGCGACCACGTTGAGGAACGGCACCTTGATGTCGCTGAGCTTGGTCTTCTTGCCGCCGAGGACCAAGTCACCGGTCATGAAGCCGTTGCGGTAGCTCAGAAGCTCGGAGGTCTGCACGAACGCCGCGCCGGGGAAGGGAATGTGATTGCGGGACCACTGGGTCATCGCCTGGTACGACTCGATGAACTTGTCGTCCTCGAGGTGCTGGAAGAAGTCGGCGATCGTCGAGAGATCAGCCGTCGGCGTCAGCAGAGTGAACGACTGACGAATGGTCGACGCCGGCACGTTGCCGGTGCGATCGATGAGCGTCTTGGGATCGATGCCGTCGCCCCCGACTCCGGTCATCACCTCGGGCATCTTGGTGAAGTCGACGGGGGTCGCCATGACCACGAGATTCCGGACCGGGTCACCGGTGTTGCGGGCCGCGTAGAGCAGTGCCAGCACCCCACCGAAGCAGTAGCCGAAGACGGTGACCCCGATGTTGCCGCCTCCTTCGTTGGCCGTTGCGACCGCACGGGGAATCAGCTCATCGACGTAGGTCTCGAGCGTGTTCTGCGCATCCTCTTCATCGGGAATACCCCAGTCGAGGAGGTAGACGTCGAACCCTTCGCTCACAAGGTGTTCGACGAAGCTGTTGCCCGGCTGCAGATCGAGGATGAACGCCTGGCTGACGAGGCTCATCACCAACAGGATGGGCGGTCCGGCGACGACACGGTCGCTGCGATAGCGGTAGAGGGTGGTCTTCCCACTGGACCAAACCTCGTCGCGAGGCGACTGGCCAACCTCGGCCCGACCAATACCCCAGACATGGCGGGTCAGGTTCCATGAGCGCTTCATGCCGCTGGCGAACTGATCGGCGATGAAGGTGAACGGATCGGCGGTCGTGGTGCTCATCCGATCAGCTCCGCGTGCCAGTCGATCTCGACGTTCTCGGCCCTTACCGTCTCGGCCGGAACAGGTTCCTGAACGGCCGGACGAGTCTCGACGGCCTTCCGCACGCCCTGGAGCTCCTTCTCGAGCTCACGGACCTGCGACCGCAGGCGGTGGAGATCGGTGGCGGCCGGCAAGTTCATGGCGTGGAGCCACTGGCGGGAAGCCTTTTCGAACTCGGCGGCCACTGACTTGTTGACTCGGGTGCTGACCCGCGTGAAGTCACGGAATGCGGGCGATGTTGCGGTCTGCTGCAAGACCGGCGATGCGGCCTTCTCCCACGCGTTGAATGCCTGACGCCAGAGCGGTGTCATGGCTGTCTCCTTCCGGTTTCCCCTGAAACCAGTGTTGATGTCCCCCGGGTGGAGACAATTGCTTGATGCGATGCAATCATCTTGATATATGATGGCCGAGTCAAGCTAAATTGCCTTGACAGATGTCACATCCGACAGCTGTTGCATGCGAACGGAGATCCGGTGGCCGAACGAGAAGGCAAGCGACGGTCCCTCCAACTGGCTGACCAGTCCGACCAGGATCTCGACGAACGGGTGGCCACGTTGTGGCGCACGGCCCGCCTGGGACCGACGGTGGAGCGTCTGCGGAGATACGTGCTCCAGTCCGGCGACATCTCCATCGAACCCGGCCAGTTCCGGGCCCTCGACACGATCGCCGCCCACGGCCCCTGCCCCATCAGGGAAGTGGCCATGATCATGGACATCGAACCATCGAGCGCAACCCGAGCGGTCAACCGCTTGGAGGCCGCCGGCCACGTGGTCAAGGAACGGGCCGGACACGACCAGCGCGAGGTGCACGTGCGCCTCACCGAATCCGGCGCCGAGTTCCATCACACCTTCGTCGACCGCGCCTTCACGGTGTACGCCGAGATCTTCGCCGGGTTCACGAGCACCGAGAAGCTCGCACTTGCCGACTATCTCGAACGGATGCTGAAGGCCACCGACGCGGCCCTCGCCCCTACAGGTGCTCGGCCTGGCCCAGCACCGCAAGTTGGTGCCTGATCACCTTGCCGGTCGTCGTCATGGGTAGCCCCTCGACGAAGCGGTATTCACGAGGAACCATATAGCCGGGCATCTCCTTGGCCAGCTCGATTCGCAGCGCCTCGGGATCGACCGTCTCACCGTCGCGTGCGACGATGAACGCACCCACGATCTGCCCGTATTCGGGGTTGGGGAGACCGACCACGCAGGCAGCCTCGACCCCTGGTTGACGCTCGAGCACTTCCTCGACTGCGCTGGGGAACACGTTCTCTCCCCCGGTCACGATCATGTCGCCGGCCCGGCCGTTGACGTGCAGGAGACCGCGATCGTCGAGATAGCCAAGGTCGTTGCTCTCCATGAGCGAGCCGTTGCGAACTCGGTCGGTGCCGTCGGAGTAGCCGGCGAACTGCATGGAACTGCTGAGGAAGATGGCGCCTGTCTGGCCGGGGGGCAAGGGCATCCCGTCCTCATCGAGGATCGACAGCGTGACGCCCTTCGGCGGCCGGCCGACCGTACCGGGAGCACTGCGCATGTCCAAGGGGCGAGCGATCGTTCCCATGCCGGTCTCGGTCGAGCCGTACAGGTTGAAGAGGCGGTCGCCGAAGCGATCCATCCAGTCCAGCGAAAGATCACCTGACAGGACGTTGCCGCTGCTCGTGACGATGCGCGGAGCATGCAAGACGCGCCCTGCTGCGTCGGCATCTGCCGTTGCGAACAAGATCCGGCGAAGCATCAGCGGCACGACCGCGAGCACGTCGAGCGCTTCGGACTCGAGGAGATCCACGACCGCCTCGGCATCGAACTTACGCCGCAGGATGACCGTCGAGGCAGTGGCCAAGGCAATCGTCACCTGACTCAGTCCCCAGGCGTGGAACAGCGGTGAGGCGACGTGATAGACGTCGCCCACCTGGTACGGAATCTGCTCGAGGATCGACAGCGATTCTGTGCCCGGTGCCTTGTTCGGGCGCTTCGCGCCGCGGGGAGCGCCCGTCGTGCCGGAGGTGAGGAGCACCAAACCGGATCGCCGCGAGGGGGAGGGAACCCACCGACAGACGGCTGAGGAGCCTGCCTTCAGCGATCTCGGCCCGCTGCCGTCGGCGGAGACGACCGCCACCGAATCCGGAACGGCCGAAAACTCGTCGTCAGCCACCAGGGTGGTGATGTTCTCCCGTTCGACGACCTCGGCCAATCGGGCGGCGGGTAGTGCGGTGTTGAGCATCACGACGTCGCTACCGGCGCGCTCGGCGCCGATTTGCGCCACGAGGAAACCCCGGTGGTTGCGGCACAAGATGCCGACCGCTCCACGCCTGTCGGTTCGAAGGAGGAATGCTGCGAACCGCGATGCCTGTTGGTCGAGCTCTCGGTACGTGAACGGACCGTCGTCGTCGATCACCGCAGCACGGGTGGGATAGCGCGCCGCCGCCGCCAGCACCATGGCCCCGACTCCCGGTCCCCATCGAGCGACGCTGTACATGCGAGCGGCGCCCAACCAGGGGTCGAGGAGTCCGAGCCGCAGTGCGGATGGCGGCTGCCTCATGCTTCGGTCTCGCGGAAGTTGCGGTACACGGCCAGCAAGCTCTGCTTCTGACTGTCGGTCAGATGCGGGTCGGCCATGATGGCCTCTGCCGCGCTGGTCGGTTCGTCTTCGGTTTCAAGCAGTCCGGCGTACTCGAGCATGACCTCTGCTCGGACATTCAGCGCCTTGGCCAACGCCCGCAACACCCGAATGGAGGGTTCGTGCAACCCTCGCTCGAGCTGACTGACGTAGGGGTCCGAGAGATTGGTGAGCTTGGCCAGCTCTCGCTGGCTCAGCTCCATCAGCTTTCGCTGGGCGCGAATGAACTCGCCCATCTGCTCGAGACCGGGGTAGCCCAGGCCGGGCTGCTTGCGGGTCACTTGGCCGCGGTGAGGTCTTCGCTGCGATCCCAGGCCTTGACCATGCGGGAGGCGAACTCGGCGTTGGCCTGCTGCACGCCACTGAGGAACTCGAAGTAGGTGTTCACCAACTCGGTCGGCTTCGGCAGGTACTCGCCGAAAGGCGACTGGAAGTCGGGCAGGGCCGAGGTGACGGTGTCGGCGATGCGCTCGTTGAATTCGATGACCTGCTCGTGCGCGGTGCGCATCTGCTCGAGGGTGCGGGTCTGGGCTTCACGGATGGTTTCGATCATGGTCACGGGAGTCTCGTTTCGATTTTGGGGGCTTGCTGTTTCGGGATTGCTGTGTATAGTACGCATTGAACGAAGTATTGACAATCATTTTTTTACAAAGGTTCTCACGATGAAGCCACTCGCACTTGTCCTGGGTTCCGGTGGCACTGCGGGCGGCGCGTTCCATGCCGGAGTTCTCAAGGCACTACAGGACACGTGGGGCATCGATCCCCGTCAAGCCGACACGATCATCGGGACCTCCGCGGGCGCCCTCACCGGGGCCCTCATCGCTGCGGGGTTGAGCGCCGACGACATCTTCCGCCGCGAGACCGGCAAGCCGCTGAGTGCTCACGGCGCCGAACTTCTGGGCCGAGCCCGGGCGCTTCTCGGCGAACGACAAACCGCCCGCTCCAGCCTGGGCCGCCCCGCGGCGCCCGAGATCCTCGGCCACGCGCTGCGGCAGCCTTGGAGCGTTGCCCCAGGCAGCATCGCTGCTGCATTGCTTCCTCGGGGAGCGGTGCCGACCACAGCAGTTCAAGCATTGACCAACGGGCTGCTCGGTTCGACCTGGCCCACGGTCCCACACTTGCGGGTCTGCGCCGTCGCCATGGCGACCGGCAAGCGAGTGATCTTCGACGAGTCGAGCAACGTGGTACCGGCACTCGCGGTCGCGGCATCGTGTTCGGTGCCCGGCGTCTTCGCTCCGGTTTCCATCGACGGCAGGGACTACTTCGACGGCGTCGTCCACTCGTCGGACAACCTCGACGTCTTGCGCCACGACCCTCACCGCATCGTGATCGTCAGCTCGCCGACTTCGGCAGACCGCATCACCGACCGTCCCGGGCCGTGGTCGGGGCTGCGGGCATACACCCGCGCACAGACCGACTACGAGCGACGACGCCTCGGCTCAGATGCACGACGTCGAGATCATTCGGCCCACTGGCGATGACCTCGATGCCATGGGGCCCAACATGCTCGACCGGGCCCGGCGACCGGCAGTGGCCATGCAGGCCTACGCCACCGCGTCCGAGGTGTTCCGCCGCCTCGACCCGCCGACCGCCGGTTAACTCGCCCAGACCACCACGTCGGGTTCTCCGATCGGAGACTCGAGCGCGGCGAACTGGCTGTCCACCATGTCGGTGCCCATGAAGTGCCCGGGACGGTTGGCCACTCGCCTCCGAGCAACGTCGGATGACACATCCAGGTAGACGAATTTGAGCGGACGCCCGGCATCACGACAGCGTTCTCGGATGAGCTCCCGGTAGGTCCGTTTGAGCGCCGAGCAGGCGACGACGACGCCGCCTTCGCTCGAAGCCAGGACATCGCCGACTCGCTCCAGCCACGGTAGGCGATCGTCGTCGTCCAGGGGCTCACCGGCCGACATCTTCGCCACGTTCGCTGCGGGGTGCAGGTCGTCGCCGTCGACGAAATCGACGCCGAACTCGGTGGCAATCTGTCCGCCCACGGTGGTCTTGCCCGAACCCGCGACGCCCATCACGACCAACCAACGGTCAGCGCGGTTCAGCCCATCAGGAAGGTTCACTCCGCCAGGCTATGCGTCGCCGCCTCGAGCCAACCACGGTCGGTCGTCAGGCATCGACCGTCGCAGCGCGGTCATCTCGACCGCGTCGTTGTTGGAGCGCTTGAGCGCACCCGCCTGCGTCACCGGCAACGGGCCATCGTCCCAGAACCAGAAGCGGTCGGCGTATTCATCGCTGTCGAGGAAGCCAACGATCAGCGGGGCCAACGATCGCGTCTGGCGGTATTGCTGGGACCAGAAGCTGAAGCCTGCCTCGTCGGGCTGTCGTCGGAGGAGACCCAGATACAGCGCACGTACCGTGATCGGCGCCCCAGTCTGCCGCGACGTACTCCGGCGATTCGGAGAATCGGGTCATGACCGCGCCTCGAGTCATGCCGGCGTTCATTTGTGCCAGCCAATAGTTGTAGCCGGCGGAGTCGGGGGACCGGCCGAGCACGTTTGCGTAGACCAGCGTCACGAAGTCCTTGTTGCTCAGAGTGCCGTAGCGTTGCATGAACTCAGGCGACGCGGCGAAGAAGTCCGAAATCTGACCCACAGATGTGCCGTTGCGAATGGCGTTGGCCCAGAACGCAAGACCGGATTCGTCGGGCCATCGAAGGAAGTACGCGAGATACAACCGCATCGCTGGGGCCATCGAGCCGAGGAACTCAGGCGACTCAACGAACTTCTGCACCAACTGGTAGTCCGTCATTGCTCCAGTGTTCAACAAACTCACCCAGTACTTGACGCCGGCGGGCTCGGGGTAACGCTGGAGCAGATCGTGGTACTGCTGCCTGACGAACTCGGTTGCGTCGTTCATGGGACTCGGCAGCACTTGGAGAAACTCAGCAGAGTCCTCGTTCACGTCACCGGTGACTTCGACCCTCGTCGTCACCCCTTCGATCAGCCTCCCGTCGGAGGTCCAGAAATAGGTTCGGTGCCTGTCGGCGACATGACTCAACGTCACCGAACACCAGGTCGCTGCGGCCGGGACCTCCAGATCGGTCCAAAAGCCGTACGGCACTCGGGGGATCGTGCCAGTCGAACCGTCCGAGCACTGGTACGCGAGGCTCGGCCGCGCCGCAGTGGGCGTTCCGTGTGCATCGATCGCCACGCCGATCGTGGCCCTCTCCGGCACGAAGTCGTGAGGCGTGATCCGAAGGGTGTTCTCGCGACCTGGTGCTTGGTAGGTGTACCGCCGGCCTTCGACGAGGAACAGCTGCTCTGCGGTCACGTCGACCGCTTTGATCGGTCCCCGCAGCTCGAACGAGGTGAGTGGCTCGGGCTGGCCAACCCGGAACAAGCTCAGTTCTCGGCCGGCTGCGGCCACCATCCACAGGTCGTCGCGCACCGCCAGCTGTTCAGCCGTCATGTCCGTCGCCGGACCAAAGTCGTACACAACGCCGGTCTCGGCAAGAGTCGCGGTCGACAGCTCGACCAACCTTCCGTTGTACGCCCAAAGCCGATCCCCCGCGTTCGAGGCGACAAACGCCGGGACGTGATCATGCCGAAGGGACCAATGGAGCGACCGATCGGCATCGTCGTACCGGTACAAGCCGCTCGGAGAAATGTCGGACTGGTAGGCGAACACCGACGACGGGAGTGCCGGGGACACTTCGATGATCGAACCGGTGTACAGCTTGTTCTCACCCAGCCGACCGGGTTCTGAGACGCCAGAGGACAGATCAACCCTTCCTATCCCGGACAGCCAGGAAAATGGGCCATGGGCGAACCAAGCCGTGTCGCCCGCGACTGCGACCGAGGAAACAACTTCCACGCCCGCCTGGATCCGGCGCGTCACCTGACCTGAAGTTGTGTCGATCACAACCAGTTCGTCGGTCGCTCCTGCGATGACCACGACAGAACGACCCCACTCCTCCGCGCCGCGAGCTTCGGCAACCCCGGTCACGCGATGCAACAACGAGCCATCGAGACCGAAGATCAGCACCTCGTCATCGCCAACGACGACGACGCGTTCGGCTTCGTCCACGTATACGAAGCCGGTCACGGCGTCCAGCTCAAAGGTGACTTCGACCACTGGGCGGCTTTGGGCCTCGATCGCCGGCACTCCAATGGTTGCCATCGAAGCACTGGTGAGCAGGAACGCGAGAGCAACGAACGCCGGGCGATGAATCAGATGCCGCATAGTCGCTCATTTTGGGAGAAGTCTGCCGGCTCGTACATGAGCAGCACGCCCTACGGCCACTGGGCCATTAGGGTCGGCAGATGTTCGACCATCTGCACTGGGAACGGCAGAGCTCTCGCTACGGCGATCCGCTCATCCTGTTCAAGACCCGCTTCGATCAGCTCCGTCACCCGCAGTCGGGCAAGAGCTTCGAACGCTTGGTCCTGGAATCGGTCGACTGGGTGAACTGCGTCGCCATCAACACCGACGGGCAACTGGTCATGGTCCGTCAGTTCCGATTCGGCGCGGCGTCGACCACGCTCGAGACACCGGGCGGCATGGTCGATCCGGGCGAGGACTCCGAGACGGCGATCCGCCGCGAACTCATGGAGGAGACCGGCTTCGTCGGTGGCACCTGGAGCTACCTCGGTGCGGTACAACCCAACCCGGCGATCCACGACAACCTCTGTCATCACTGGCTCGGGCGTCGACGTCGAGTTGGACGGAGCGCCGAAGAACGAGGGCGGCGAGTTCATCCAAGTGGAACTCCACTCCCCCGCCCAGGTCATGCACGCCGTGCAGGCCGGAGAGATTCAACACGCCCTGGCATTGTCGGTCCTGTCCAGGGTCTACAACATTTGGGCGACGCCAACAATCGATCTGTAGCGGGATCCCGCTGTAGCGGGACCGGGTCGCCCCGGTCCCGCTCAACCAGCTCTCGCTTGAAACTCAGCGCTTCTTCTTGGCGCCGATGAGCCATTCCTTCATCGGGGCTGAGGTCGACAGCTTGACCGAGCGGCTCTTCTTGATCTTGATCGACGCGCCCGTCTGGGGGTTGCGGCCCGTGCGGGGGCCGCGCTCGGCCATCGAGAACGTGCCGAAGCCCGGCCAGGCGACCTTCTCGCCCGACTTGACCTGCTCCGCAGCATGGTCGAAGAAGGCACCGAGAACGCTCTCGGTCGTCTTCTTGTCGGCCCCTGCTCGCTCGGCGACAGCACTGATCATTTCTGCTTTGGTTGCCATGGTTTGAACCCAGCTTTTCCGCTTGTTTGTTGGTTAACGGCTCAAAGAACAGCAGGAAACGCAGCGGAATGGGCTGATGCTCACAATTTTCTTCGGAAACCCTTGAAGTATCAGGCTTTCGTGAGCACGAAGTGTTGGTCGAAGGTCGCCTCGAGCTGGGCGATGTGATCGATGTACGCCGGGAAGCCGCCGTTGTAGTTGCCGTCCTGACGACGGTTGTCCTCGCCCTCGAAGTTGTAGTAGCCGGGCGTGCACTCTTGGTTCCGGGTGGTCTTGCCGCGATGATCGATCACTTCCTGCACCCAGAACTCCTCGGCGTCCTCGGTGCAGTCGATCATGTCGAACCCGCCGGAGCGCACGTGATCGATGCAGTTGGCGATGTGGTCACCCTGAACCTGCAACAGGTCGGTGAGGTTGAACTGGAAGGAGGCCTGGTACCCGCCCATGATGAAGAGGTTGGGGAATCCGTGGGTGTGGATGCCGACCAAGGTCCGGATGCCGTCGGCGTACTTGTCGTCGAGGTCGACGCCGTCCTCGCCGACGATGCGGTTGTAGATGCCGGTCTTCTGCACCTCGAAGCCAGTGGCGTAGATCAACAGATCGACCGGGTAGGTGGTGCCTTCGAACACCGGACCCTCGGGACCGATCTCGGTGATGCCTTTGCCGTGGGTGTCGATGAGGTGCACGTTCGGACGATTGAACGTCGGGAGATAATCGTTGTGGAAGCACGGCCGCTTGCACATGAGCATGTACCACGGCTTCAACGACTCAGCCGTCGCCGGGTCTTCGACGATCTCGTCGATCCGCTTGTGGATGCGCATCATCGCGTCGATGTTGGCGTTCTCCTGCCGGCGGATCTTCTCGTCGCGGGACAGCGTGGTCGACTTGCCGCGGTCGGCCTGCCGACGTTGGGCTTCGATGATCTTGGCCCGACGCTCCCCTTGCCAACCGGCTTCGAGCCGGGCGGCCCATTCCTGATCGGTCTCCCAGTCGTCACGCACGTCGATGGACGACGGCGTCCGCTGGAACACGAAGAGTTCCTTGGCGTTGGCCCCGAGATTCGGGACGATCTGCACTGCGCTGGCGCCGGTGCCGATGATGCCGACCGTCTTGTCGGCCAAGTTCTCCAGGTCCTGGCCGGTGTAGTCGTAGTCCCACCGCGAGCTGTGGAATGAGTGACCCTTGAAGGAGGTCATACCCTCGATGCGCGCCAGTCGGGGCTTGGACAGCGTTCCGTTGGCGCACACCACGAACCGGGCGCGCATGTGGTCACCGCGATCGGTGCGCACGTGCCAACGCGACTCCTCGGCGTTCCATTCGGTGGAGGTGACCGTGGTCTGGAACACCGCAAGGTCATAGAGGTCGTATCGGCGGGCGATGGCCTGGCAGTGCTGATAGATCTCCTGGCCACCTGCGTAGTGGCGAGTGGGCACGTACTCCATCTCGTCGAGGAGTGGCAGGTAGTCGTAGGCCACGACATCGCAGGCAATGCCGGGGTACCGGTTCCAGTACCAGGTGCCGCCGACGTCGGCCCCACGCTCGACGATCCGGATGCTTTCGACGCCCCGCTGACGGAGCCGGGCCGAGGTGAGGAGTGCCGAGAACCCGCCGCCGATGAACAACACTTCGACCTCGTCCGTGAGCGGTTCGCGTTCGACGACATCGCCGGCATACGGGTCAACTGCGTAGCGACCGAGGTCGCCGTCCAAGTCGGTGATGTACTGGCTCTGGCCCTCGGGTCGGTAGTTCAGCCGAAGGTCCCGCTCCTCGGCGAACTTGGCCTTGATCTGGTCGTAGTACTCCTGCGGCGGTCGACCGTCCGTGGTGGAGATGTCGAAGTTGAACGGGTTCTGGGCTCGTTCGATGGGTTGGTCGTCACGCTTGGCCACGGTTGGCTCCTCGGTCGCAGGTCTCGTCTTCCTGACGCAGTCGGAACATCCTTACGCAGTCTGGTCCTTCTTACGTAATGCACCGATGAGGAACAGCACCCCGAACAAGCCGATCCAGGTGAGCGGGTTCTTGGCGACACCGATGAAGACTTCGGCCTCGTCGGCGACCGCAGGAATCCGGGTGGCCACCATCGCCGCGCCGACGACCAGCCCCACGGCGAGCGAGACCGTGCCGGCCGACAGCAGCACCGAGACCAGGATCATGCTGCGTCGACCCGCAAGCCCCGGCCGGCCGGTGGCGAACACGTCGACCAGACAGATCACCGAAACGCCTGTGGCGTACGCGAGCCCCCAGCGGGTCGTCCAACGCAGCTCGTCATAGGGCTTCACCAGGTTCTTGCGGGTGAGGTAGTGCGAGATGCGTTGGGTGAGCCGCGGGATGAGCCGCAGCCCGGCGAGCATGATGACGGCATCGAGCAGCTGGCTGGCACCCCAGAACAGGAACGCAGCAGCCATGGCCGCTCCGACACCGATGATCCCCCGGCCCCACGAGTCCCCGTCATCAGCCAGGTCGAACGAGTTCGCGGCAACGGTCGGCAACACTGCGTCGTTCCCGAACCCCCACTGGAAGGCCATCCACACCAACAACCCCACGACCGCGAGCAGTCCGAGGCCGGTTGCTCCGGACATGTCCCGCTTGGCCGTTTCCCAGACCGATTCCGTCCTGCTCGACGGCTCGTCCCTCGATGGCGGCACAGCCCTTGATTGGCGGCACAGCATCGAGAAACGTCGGCCGAGAGCGCACCGGGAGACACTAGGTTGAAACCATGGGTGCTGCTGGCTCGACCCCCGCTGGTTTCGAAATCGCCTGGCTCGAGATCGCCGATGATCCCAGGGCCTGGAGCGATGCCGGGTTCGTCGTGGACGACCAGGGACGTTGCATCATCGGAACCGTCGAACACCGACTGACCGGCAGCATGGTCGGAGCCACGGGAATCACGGGATGGGGACTCGTTCCCGCCGCAGGGAATGGCGCAGGCCCGATCGACCTCGCGGGCCTGCCACGCCTGACAGCAATCGACGGAATCCGCACGACGATGCTCGACCAGTACGAGTCGGGACCGCCCGCCGATCACCCGAACGGCGTCTTCCGGATCGATCACCTCGTGATCCGCACCCCCGACACGCCTCGAACCGCCGCCGCGCTCGGTCACGCCGGACTGGAGCGGCGCGGGCACCGCGACACCAACTCGGCCGGCGAGGCCGTCGACATGACCTTCTTCTGGGCCGGCCCGGTCCTGCTCGAACTCGCCGGACCGCCTCAACCCAAGGTCGATGGCGGGCCGGCGAGGCTCGGTGGCCTGGCCTTTGCTACCGACCGTCTCGACGAACTCGTCGGACGACTCGGCGATCGGGTCAGTAACCCACGCGGACGCGGTTCAGCCCGGACGGCGGATCTCGGCGCTCACCAAGGCGGCCGGTTGCACCACGCCCATCGCCTTCATGACACCTCACCGAGAGACGCCAGCGCTAGACACCGCCCGACTGCGGCACAAGACTGCTTCTATGACCGTGCAAAACGATGAGCTGCTCTGCCAACACCTCTCCGACGCCGTCTTCGCCCACACCGGGCGTCGCTCGTTCTTCGAATACCGAGAGACCGGCCTCTCGGCTGCGACCGACGGCAAGTACCGGGCGCAAGTCATGCGCTCGACCGACGTCATGGAGTCGACCGGGTGGCACTATCACGTCTGTGACCTGCAGTTCGTGTACGTGCTCAACGGCTGGGTCGACCTCGAATTCGAAGGGGGCCGGGTGGAACGCATCAGCGCCGGCGGGCGTCATGGCCATCCCGGGAGGCATGATCCACAACGAGATCAACGTGTCGCCCGACTTCGAGGCGCTCGAGGTCGTCTCCCCAGCCGACATGGGAACCGTGGCGGTCGATGCCCCTACCAGCTGAACGTGCGGCATCCTGAAGACGTGACCGCATCGCTTCCCCTCTCCATCCTCGACCTGGCGCTCGTCCCGGAGGGCCGCACCAGCACCGAGGCGCTGGCCGATACCGCCACCTTGGCCCGCCGAGCAGACGAGCTGGGATACCTGCGTTTCTGGGTGGCAGAGCACCACAACATGGACACCGTGGCGAGCACCACGCCGTCGGTTCTGTTGGCTCACCTCGGCGCGCAGACCAAGCGAATCAAGCTCGGTTCGGGTGGCGTCATGCTGCCCAACCACGCACCGCTCGCCATCGCCGAGCAGTTCGCCCTCCTCGAAGCGCTCTACCCCGGCCGGGTCGATCTCGGCGTCGGTCGTGCGCCGGGCACCGACCAGGGCACCGCTGCTGCCCTGCGGCGAGGCGCTCGCGAAGTCGAGGAAGACTTCCCGCGCAACCTGCTCGACGTGATGGGCCTCCTCGGCGACATCCGAACCGAGACCGGACTATGGGAGCGCTTCCGGGCGACACCCGCCGCGACGACCTACCCGTCGATCTTCCTTCTCGGGTCGTCGGGCTTCAGCCCGCAGCTGGCCGGCATGCTCGGCATCCCCTTCGTGTTCGCCAACCACTTCGACATGGGAGGCACCGAGCAAGCGGTCGCCATCTACCGCGACCATTTCCAGCCCTCGACCCTTCTCGACCAGCCGTACACCATGGTCAGCGCCACCGTCATCGCTGCTGACACCGAGGAGGAAGCCGACTATCTGTCCGGGCCGCAGCGTCTCCGGAAATTCGGCATGCGCACCGGACACCTGCTGCCCCTCTTCTCTCCCGAGGAGGCCGCCAAACATCCGCAGATCTCCGTCGCCCGCCAGATGCCGAGCAACACCATCCTCGGCACGGCCGATCAGGTGGCAGCCGGGCTGGAGCGACTGGCCGAACTGACCGGCGCAGCGGAGCTCATCCTGTCGTGTGCGACCCATGGTCTCGACCATCGGCTCCGCACCATCGAGACGGTCGCGGGGGCATGGGACCTTGGGTGACGAGGCTGAGTCGGCTACCTTCCGAGGTATGAATTCCGCAGAGGCGCGCGCGTCGGTCCAGGCACTGATCGATGACCTGCGGTACATCATGGGCACCCGTCCGCACACGGGATGGCCGGCCATGGCCGAGGCCGCCCTGCAACACCATCGCCCGATGATCGCCGACGAACTCCTCGAGCCCGCCATGCGTGACCTCCAACATGCCGGACACCAAGCGCTCGAGGGCCTGGTGGTCAGCGACGCCGAAGTCATTCGAGCCGCAATCACCGAGATCCGCCGGGTCGAGACCGGCCAGACCGCCTGAATTCAGACGACCTCGGGTGGCATGAGGGCGACGAACGACAGCGAGTCGTCGATGCCGAACTCTTCCACCGACAGCCGCAATGAGTAACGGCCCGGCCGAGGGAGGAGCATCGGCTGGAGCGGTAGGGCAAGAGGCGTCTGCAGCAGCTCGCCGGGTTCGGTCTGGGCGGGGCCGACCTGCACGCCGCCGGTGATCTGACCCAGGGTCTGCCCATCCTCGGTGAGGAGCGAGAGTTTCACGTCGAAGCCACGAGCCAATCGGAATGGCGCACCCTCGATGACGATCGCCGCGAACACGTTCAAGTTCGCCGGGTAGCGCCCCGACATGAACCGAGTCACTCCTCCGCTGGAGATGAAGAGCAGCCCGGCGCGAACCTGCGCGAAATCGCACAGGACGAAGACCCGGCAAGTGGGTTCGCCCCAGGACAGATCGTCATCGCTCATCACCCGAAGATACGCCGACCGCATCCCATCAGGGCAGGCTCTCGCAGGCAACGAGATTGTTGTCCGCGTCCAGCTTCGCGATGTCGCCGTACGCCGGGTAGTACGTGTCGAACCACGCCTGTGCTGCAGCCTGGGTGGCGAAGTCACCACAGTTCTTGGTGTCGCCCGGATTCCCGGGCGCTGGCGGCGGTTGAACCGGAGTGGACCCACAGGTCCACCGGCCCGGAAGCCCCGCGTTGAACGCGCCGAGCACGGGTTGGACCGTGCCAGAGTTGGTGATGTTCTCCGGGGACTCGGCGAACCTGAGCAGCACGGTACCCCGTCTGTCCAAGGTTCAGCTGGCTCGTCCAATGGTTCACTCCACCCTGCTCACCTCACGGCCGAGGCCATGGCGCCCGAACAGACGATGACCGCGACGATCAACCTCCACGCTGATCCCATGGAGGAAACGCTAGCAGACGCGATTTCTCGCCGCCGCCCGCCGTTCTGTGCAGCGTTTTCCACGCCGAGCGTGGAAGACGCTGCAAATTTCGGCGTGGGCTCCCCGGTTTGGTGCTCGAGTCAGGCTGTGGCCGAACTCGATCCGGGGCCAGCCAGGTACCGCCGCGATCTCGTCGCTGAACGGCGCCACGGATCAGTCGGCGACCGGGGGAATGATCAGCAAGGGACACGTCGAGTGGTGGGCGGCATAGGTGGTGACCGAGCCCAACAGCAGCCCGCGCGAACCGCCAAGCCCACGCGAGCCCAGGACGACCAACTCGGCGGGACCGCCCTGGTCGGTACGCCTTCGGCGGCATTGAGTACCTCCACACCCGGCATGCCCCATGAGGACCGACAGATCGACCGACACCGGGAACACGATCTCGTTCTGTGCCTCCAGTGCGGATAACTCCTGCTCCATAAAGGCGCGACTGCTCTCGAGCGCCCTCTCGAGCAGGTTGCCGAACTCGTAGCCGGTGAGGACGCAGGTTGGGTACGACGTCGAGAACGAGGACGCCGACACCGCGCCAGCTCGGCCTGGCGGATCGCCTGACGGAACGCCTCCCGCGACGTCGCCGAGCCGTCGATGCCTACAACGATGAAACCCATGGGAGTACCCCTTCGAACAAACGATCGGATCACCAGCATGGACCACGGTACCGCCGACCGGGCGAGAGTCGAAGGTCCCGGCGTGACCGGGAGGTCGATCCGTGATCTGCTCGTACCGACCCGCCCACCCCGGCCACCGCGAGGAGCCGAATCCATGACCGACGAACCGACCACCCTGGCAACGCTCGACGTTCCCACCGCGGTGGTCGGAGTGGAGCGACCGCTACCGCGACGACGTCTGCGACTTCTGGAAGGGGAAGGCAGCGACGACGTAGGTCGCCTGCCGGTCGAGTGATTGACATGCATCAACCGACCCGACGTTCTGTGATGACCAGTGTTTTCGCACGTCCGAGCATGGAGATCCTGCGGAAGAGGCCCACCTCGGCGGTGGGGGGGTTACCAGTACTCTTCGTAGTGGATGTTGCCGGGTGCTTTGCGGCGGTCGAGGGTGAAGCCCCGCTCGGTGAGGAGCTGGACGACTCCCACGGTTTCGGGGAAGGTCTCGACACCGTCGTGTTCCTCGGGCAGGCCGATCATCGACGGATTACCGCACAGGAAAACGTGCGTGTTCGCGGGATCGAGAACGACGCCGAACTCCTTGCCGAAGATGTCCTGGGTGATGAGGTCCTGGATGTACCGCTTTGGCACGTCGGACTCGCGGGTCGGCAGGGGGATGTAGTGGTAGTTGGGGTACCGGGACTCGAGCTCTCGATGCTTGTCGAGGTAGCCGAGATCCCGCCACTGGCGAACCGTCACCGCAGACACGAGCGAGCCGGTGTGTCCTTTGCGGAGCAGGTCGATGACCATCCCGTTGTGCGGTGCCTCACCGGTGCCGGTCGACAAGAAGATGACCGTGGACCGCGGATCCTTCACTGAGGCAAGCGTGTAGCGGCCCGCGACCTTCGGACCCAGATAGATGCGGTCGCCCGGACGCTTGAGGGCAAGCCGCGGGGTCAGGCCGGGCACATTGTCGGGGGTCGGCGTGACCAGGACGATGTAGAACTCGAGCTCGTCGAGGCCGCCCTCATCGGTGAGGTAGCCGTACTCGTCGAACATCCGGCTGGAGATCGAATACGACCGCCGTACCAGCTTGTCCCATTTCTCCTCGAGCCCGGGGTCCACCGCGTCATCGATGCGATCCTCCCAGTGCCCGAGCCCGAGCGAGGCGTACTGGCCCGGCAGGTACGACGTATCGCCGTGATCGGGCTTGACCCGCAGAACCCAGAGGTCGCTGTGCGTGGGCTCGAAATGGGTGATCACCGCGTTGTAGTGCTCCTCGCGGAGCTCCTCGATGGCCCCGATGTGGCGCTGGATGGTCCGGCGGGGCGATGCCGGTTCGGCCAGCCTCAGATCGGGGAAACAGGTCTGACCGATGATATTGCCGATGGCCCAACCGGGGGCGGTGGTGCTGGGGCTCTGCTCGTCGGGCTCGCCCAGGAAGAACACCCGACCGGTGGCCATCGCCTGCTCGGAGGCCCCGACATCGGCGGGGCCGAGGTTGCCACGAGGCGAGGCGAAGATGACGTGGTCGAACTGGAGGTCGGGGGTCCGCCGGTCGTCGAAGTAGGCCATGGGATAACCGCCGACCTCACCGATCTGATCGGGGATCGACCGGTAGAGAACCGTGGCGCGGCGGTCTCGTTCGAGCCGACGCAACATGTTGTCGCCCGCCGGCGACAACCGAGTCGGATCCATACCGCCCGCAGCCAGGACCACCCGGTTGCCGTGCGCCGCGGCGGTCGCGGTCAGCTCGACCGCGTGGTCCGAGTAGCCAACGACCAGGATGTCCTGGTCGAACTCGACGTGGTCGACCCCGCTGACGGGATCGTGCAGCAGCGGGAGGGCGTCGATGTGGATACGGTCGGATTCGGCCACCGGTACGGCGGGCCGCCACGACGGGTCGGTCGAGCGCTCGGCGATCAGCACGGCCGTTGCCCGATAGCTGAGCCGGTTGGTGTTCACGATCAGTGCCGCCTCAGCCCCCTCACCCGTCACGTCGATACTGACGACCGTCTCGCCGTAGCCGACATCGAGCTGGTTGTCGCCCACCAGCTCGGGGAACACCACCGCATTCCCGCGTTCGATGATGCGGATCAGACCGAGACCGGACCGGAGCGACGACACGGCGACCGACAGCCCACCGGCCGAGCCGCCGACGATGACCAAATCGTAGGTGCCAAGGGATGCGTCCATGCACAGGGAACGTAGCGTGTCGAGGACGGATGCACGATGGGCCGGGGCCGGTTAGTTTCGGGGGATGGACATGACCTACCCCGCTGAGACGGAAACCTTTCGCGCCCGCATTCGGACGTTCCTCGATGAGAACCTGCCAAAGGACTGGAAGGGAATCGGCGCGTTGGTCGGTCAGGATCGCTACGAGTTCCAGGTTGCCTGGCGCCAGACCCTGCGGGCCAACGGCCTGCTCGCTCCCAACTGGCCCGCCGAGTACGGCGGAGCCGGCCTGAGCCATCTCGAGCACGTCATGCTCTACGAAGAGTTCGCCAAGCAAGGTGTTCCCACCGCTGGCCCGAACGACGGGTTCAGCATCGGCATGGTGGGCAACACCATCCTGGCCTGGGGTTCCGAGGAGCAGAAGAAGCACTACATCCCTCGCATCCTCGACGGCACCGACATCTGGTGCCAGGGCTACAGCGAGCCCGACGCGGGCTCCGACCTCGCCAACCTGGGTTGCCGGGCCGAGCTCGACGGCGACGAGTGGGTCATCAACGGCCAGAAGATCTGGACGTCGCAGGGTCACACCGCCAACATGATCTTCACGTTGGCCAGGACCGACGTCGACGTGGCCAAGCACGCCGGCATCTCGTTCCTGCTCGTGTCGATGGAACAACCCGGTGTCGAGATTCGGCCCATCACCAACATCGCCCGGGACGATCACTTCAACGAGGTGTTCTTCACCGACGCCCGCTGCCCCAAGGAGAACGTCCTCGGTGGCATCAACAACGGCTGGGCCGTCGGCAACACCCTCCTCGGCTACGAGCGAGGCGTCGGCGCCACCACGACCTCCCTCGTCTATCGGGCCGAACTCAACAACTTCATCGAAACCGCCCGCCGGCTCGGCAGGGCCGACGATCCGCTCGTGCGCCAGACCATCGCCAAGCTGCACACCAAGGTCGAGATCATGCGCTTCCGGGGCATGCAGGCCCTGACCCGATACCTCAACGGTCAGCAACCTGGTCCGGAGGCCTCGATCGGCAAGCTGTTCTGGAGTCACTACCACCAGGAGGTCACCGAAGCCGCCGTGAACCTGCTGGGCGCCGAAGCCATGGTCGATTTCGGTCAGGGCACCCGGGGCGGGATCGGTGGGCCACCGATCGGCACACCCAACACCGCCGCCAACTGGGTCGACAGTTTCCTGATCGCTCGCCCCGGCACCATCTACGCGGGAACCTCCGAAGTGCAACGCAACATCGTGGGCGAACGTGTCCTGGGGCTACCCAAGGAGCCCCGCTCGGACACCGGCACCTGGAAGGAAAGCCAGGCTTCCTACCGGTAGATCAGGAGGGAGGGTGCGGGCAAGAAGGGGCGACGCTTCCTGCCCACACCCAGAGGCCGATCGTACCTCAGGAGACCTCGAGGTCCGATTCGGTCTTGAACGCCGAACGGGGATAGCCGCCGGCGGCGACGATGGCGTCGGCCATGGGCTCGAGCAACGACAGCAACTCGACGACGTCGTCGCCGAGGGCGAAGAACACGTCACTTTCGAGCAGGTCGGTGGTCTCCTCGATGTCGCGGCGGAGGTCTCGACCGAACTCGGTGAGTTGGTCGTCCTCGACCCAGCCTTCGTCGGCCAGACGGGCATCGGCTCGGTCGTACTCCTCGGTGGTCCATCCCCGAGTGAGCGCGTAGGAGCGGCGCGGCAGTCCCCACCACAGTTCGGTGAGCAGCATGATCTCGGCGGCCGAGAGGCCGTGCGATGCCCATGCCAGGGTATGACAGTCGCCGCGATGCTCCCGAACGAGGTCGGCAACCTTCCACAGGTCGCCGTAGGCGTCTCCGGTCGGACCCATGAGGGACTTGAGTCCTGCGTAGAGCGGCCGACCTGCGTGCTGACAGCCGGCCGAGGCCTGCGTCAGCAGCTCGGTCGCGCGGGTCAACTCGGCGTCGGACGAGGGCAACACGCGGCGCAGGAATGCCTGCTGGCCGGCGAGGCGAGCGGCCAGGATGTCGTCGCGGCCCGCGATGGCCCACCCTTGCGCCGCGGCGGGAACAATGGCTGCCGGGCTGAACACCCCGAACGCGGCGGTGATGACGTCGCCCGGCACTTGGCCCATGCAGGCCCCGCGGCTGGTGACGTAGGCAACCGTATTCGGGCCTTGAACACCGTTGAACTCACCACTGCTCGGGCCGAACCCCAGGGCTTCGAATGCAGCATGAACCTCGGGGGCAAAGTAGACACTGGCGGCCAAGGGCTCGACCAGGTCGCGCAGGCGGCGGATCAGCCGCAGGAAGTGGAACAGGTCCTTCCCCGTGGCGTCCATCAGCTGAAGTCCGGCGGGTTCCAGTTGGGGAACACGTCGGGCAGGTCGTTGGCCACCGACAGGCTCCACTTCGGGTCACGCTTTTCCAGGAAGCTGGTGACGCCTTCCTTCGCGTCGGCCATGGCTCCCAACGCCTGGATGGCTCGGGAGTCGACCTTGTGTGATTCCATGGGATGGTCGAAGGTGAGACCCCGCCAGAGCATCTGCCGGGTGAGCGCGACCGAGACCGGTGCAGCATGGGTGGCGATCTCGTTGGCGATCGCGTAGGCGCGGGGCAGGAGTTCGTCGGGAGAGACGACGGTGACGAGGCCGGCCGAGCCCGCTTCCTCACCGCTGAACACCCGTCCCGAGTAGCACCATTCGGTTGCTTTGGAGATGCCGACGACCCGCGGGAGGAACCAGGATGAAACGGCCTCGGGAACGATGCCCCGGCGGGCGAACACGAACCCGATCTTGGCGTCGGGGACGGCGAGCCGAATGTCCATCGGGAGCGTCATGGTGATGCCAACCCCAACGGCTGCCCCGTTGATGGCGGCGATGATCGGCTTCTTCAGTTCGAAGATGCGCATGCTGACTCTTCCCCGCCGTCGCGGTGGGGGCGGCTCGTGTCCCGGCCACGAGCACCGGCGTTGAACGTGTCGCCGCCCGACTCCCCCAGCTCCGCGCCGGCGCAGAAACCACGCCCTTCGCCGGTGATGACCACGGCCCTGATGCCGTCGTCGCCGTCGATCACGTCGAACGCGTCAAGGAGCTCGGCCTGCATGGTCTCGGTGAACGCGTTCAACCGTTCCGGGCGAGTGAGGGTGATGGTCGCGACCTTGTTCTCGACCGTCATCCTGATCTGGGTGTAGGTGTTCTGTTGGGTTTCCACCCCCAAGGTCTAGCGTTTCGGAGTGCACGTCGTCGACCTCGCGTTTGCCCTCGTGGCCGTCGCCTTGTTGGTCGGCGCCGTTGTGCAGGGTTGCATCGGGTTCGGGATGATCGTGATCGCCTTTCCCGTGCTGGTGATGGTCGAGCCGGCGTTGATGCCCCAAAGCATCCTGGTCGTGAGCCTGCCGATCACCTTCCTGAACGCTTACAAGAACTTCGGAGGGGCCGACTACCGCGAGGTCGGCTGGCTGTCGGCCGGCCGCATCCCGGGCCTCGTCGGGGGTCTCGTCCTGCTGGGCATGGCCGACCGTTCGACCCTGGCCCTCGGCGGCGGCATGGTGGTGCTGGTCGCCGTCGCACTGCAGCTTGTGGGCCCCTCGACTGCCTCGAAACGTGCCGACCATGCTGGCGGTCGGCGGAATCTCCGCCCTCTTCGGCACGGCCATCGGCATCGGCGGCCCACCGCTCGGCCTGCTCTACCAACACGAGACTGGGCAGCGGCTGCGGTCGACCATCTCGCTCATCATGCTCACGGGCGCCCCCATCAGCCTGGTTCTGCTGGCGATCACCGGCGATCTCTCCCGCACTGACGTCCAGACCGGTGCGGCGCTGGTTCCGTTCGCCGTTGCCGGTTCGCTGATCGCTCCCCGCTTCGCCTCCTGGTTCGACGACCGTATCCGCAAGGCGGTCCTGTCGATCTGTGCCGCCGCCGCCATCCTCGCCATGGGGAAGGTCCTGGCTGGGTGAGCTTGACGGGTGAAGGGCTATCGGACGAGCGCGGACCGCTGGTCGGCCGACAAGCGCTCCCACGTCGGGTCATAGCCATAGGCCTGCCAGAGCGGCTGCAGGCACTCGCCCTCGACGGCCAACTCGACGGCGTCGTTGGGGACCAGCGCCGGGTGAGCAACCCCGCACGCATGCGCCAGCTTGTTCAGTTCCTGGCGGAGTTCACCGATGTAGCGGGACACCCTGACGGACTTGTCGGCGGGATCGAGCCCGCGAGCCAGCCGCTTGTTCTGGGTGGCGACGCCGGTCGGGCAATGGTCGGTGTGACACTTTTGGGCCTGGATGCAGCCGACGGCGAGCATCGCCTCTCGAGCAACGTTGATCATGTCGGCGCCGAGCGACAACGCGACCAGCGCGTCGGCGGGGAAACCCAAGCGACCCGACCCGATCCAGACGACCTTTTGGTGCATGTCGCGGGCCGCGAACGCTCGGTACACCTCGGCGAAGCCGGCTCGGAAGGGAAGCGCCACGTGATCGGTGAAGGCCAAGGGGGCTGCGCCCGTGCCACCCTCTCCCCCGTCGATGGTGATGAAGTCGGGGCCGCGTCCCGTCTCGTTCATGTGGTCCGCCAGCTCGGACCAGAAGCCCCGCTCTCCTACGGCGCTCTTGATGCCGACCGGCAGGCCGGTCGCATCGGCCAGACGCTCGATGAAGTCGACCATCTCGGGCACGTTGTCGAACTGACTGTGGCGAGCCGGGCTGGCCACGGTGATGCCGACGGGAACGCCGCGGGCTGCGGCGATCTCTGCGGAGACTTTGGCCGCTGGAAGGACGCCGCCCAGTCCCGGCTTGGCTCCCTGACTGAGCTTGACCTCGATGGCTTTGACCGGAGCCCCCTCGAGGGTCTGCAACAGCCGATCGAGCGAGAACTGGCCCTTGTCGTCACGCGCCCCGAAATAACCGGTGCCCAGTTGGTAGATCAGGTCGCCACCGCTTCGGTGGTACTGGCTGATGCCGCCCTCACCGGTGTTGTGCATGCAGCCGGCGAGCTGGGCTCCCCGGTTCAACGCAGTGATGGCTGCGGGCGAGAGTGAGCCGAAGCTCATTGCCGAGATGTTCACGATCGACTGCGGCCGGAAGGCCTTGGGGCGGTTGCGCCATTCGCCGATCACCTTGGCTGCGGCAAGCTGCGTCGGGTCATGGGTCTTTGCGTCGTTGGACACATCGTAGGGGAAGGCCGCATGGCGAATGAACGGATAGTTGGGGACGTCGAAATGGTTGTCGGTGCCGAACCCGAAGTACACGTTCACCCCTTTGGCCGAGGAGTAGACCCATCGCCGCTGGTCACGGCTGAACGGACGTTCCTCGTCGTTGTCGGTGACGATGTACTGACGAAGTTCGGGGCCGACCTTCTCGAGGAGGTACCGGAAGTGCCCGATGATCGGAAAGTTCCGGAGGATGGCGTGCTTCTTCTGGGTCAGATCCCAGATGGTCAGGCCGATGAGCCCCACGATCAGTGCCCCCAGAAGCACCGCACCGACCATCGCCCAGGTCATGACGCTCAGAACACCAGCGGAAGGCGGCGCGGCCCGCGAACCTGACCACCGGCCCAGGTCACCGCGGAAGGATCTTCCAGCCGGAACTCGGGGATGCGGGTGAGGAACACCTCGAGGGCAACGACCATCTCCATGCGTGCCAGGTTGGAGCCGGCGCAGCGGTGAATGCCCACCCCGAACGCGATGTGGCGATTGCGCTGCCGGTCGATGTCGACGAAGTCGGGGTTCTCGAAGACCTCCGGATCACGATTGGCCGCAGGGAAGTTCATGAGGACCTTGTCACCCACGTGCATGGGACAGCCCTTGAACTCGGTCTCCTCACTGACCACACGAGCCATCGTCACCGGCGAATAGGCCCGCAGGAACTCCTCGACAGCCGTCGGCAGGAGTGCGAGATCGGCCGCGATCCGCCGACGATCGTCGTCGTGAGTGGCCAAGTGCCACAAGGCAGAGCCGATGGAACTCCAGGTGGTGTCGATGCCGGCTACCAACATGAGGTTGCAGGTGCCGATGATGTGCTCGTCGGAGACCGGCTCCCCATCGATCTCGGCTGCCATCAGCTCGCTGATCAGATCGTCCTTGGGGTTGGCCCGTCGATCGGCTACCTCCCCGGCGAAGAAGTTCATGATCTTCTCCCGCGACGCGGCGCGTACCGCCGGGTTGGACAACCCGATCTCGAGCACGCCGCGTACCCAGTCGGTGAACTCTTCGGCCCGACCCTCGTCAACGCCAAGGAGGTGGGCGATGACCCGCGGCGGGATCTGCTGGGCGTACTGCTGGGCGCCATCGACCCTGCCATCGGCGATGAATCCGTCGACCAGCCGGCCGGCAAGCGCGCGGGTGTACGTCTCGTGGGCCTCGACTGCCCGTGGCGCGAACGCCGGCAGGATCAGCCGCCGCGACCAGGTGTGTACCGGCGGATCCGCGCTGATGGGAGGAGCGTTGACCGTGTGATAGCCGCTGCTCCCGATCACCTGCTGGCCTTCAGGCGGGCGGACGACGATGGGATCGTGGCTCGACAGGACCGGGACCATGCGGGCCAACTCGACGACGTCTTCGTAGCGGGTCGGCAGGAACGAGCCGCCCCAACGATCGGTTTGGGCCACCGGGCATTCGCCTCGCATATCGGCCCAGATCGGGTACGGGTCAGTGATGTACTCGGCATCGAAGATGTCGTAGTCGGTCGTCCAGTCCTCGACCGCCGGGGTGAGCGGAACGGTCACCTCGTCGGCTGCTGCATCGCTGCCCGCCACGTGCTCAGCTCTCGGTGATCGTGATGGCGTACTCGGGGCAGTTGTCGGCCGCCAGTTGGGCCTTCTCCTGCATACCGTCCGGCACAATTCCGTCGCCGGCGGCCGTGGCGTAGCCGTAGTCGTCGACATCGAACAGGTCAGGGGCAATCGAGTAGCAGCGGTTGTGGCCCTCGCACTTGTCGGAATCAACCTGGATCTTCATGGTGGGTCCTCTTGGTTACGGTTCTGCTGACGTTCGGGCCGCGTTGGGCACGGCGAGTCCCAACGTTACTCTGCCGACCGTGCTCCAACGAACGTATGCCGCGCGACGCGCTGGTCATCGGTGCCGCGACCGGGGTGTTCGGCGTTGCGTTCGGCGTGCTGGCCACAACGACGGGGCTCTCGGTGGCGCAGGCCTGTGCCATCTCGCTCCTGGTGTTCACCGGGGCATCGCAGTTCGTCGCCGTGAGCATCGCCGGAAGCGGCGGCGACCCGGCGACCGCCATCGGATCGGCACTCCTGCTCGGCGCTCGCAATGCCTTCTACGGCATGACGATGTCGGCCCACATCAACGGCTCGTTGGCGAAGCGCGCGGTCGCTGCTCAGCTGACGATCGACGAATCGGCGGCGGTGGCGGTGGGTCAGCGTCGGCCCGAGGATGTCGAGCCTGCGTTCTGGGCCAGTGGTGTCTCGGTGTTCGTGTTCTGGAATCTGGGCACGCTGGTGGGAGCGCTTGGCGGCGGTGCGATCGGCGACCCCGCCGCGCTCGGGCTCGACGCCGCGTTCCCCGCAGGATTCGTTGCCCTGCTGATGCCCGCGCTCAAGACTCGGCCAGGACGGGTGGCGGCGGGAAGCGGACTGGTCATCGCCATGATTTCGCTTCCTCTCACTCGGCCGGGACTCCCCATCGTGTTGGCTGCGCTCGGAGCGGTTGTGGCCTACGCCACCTGCGGGACACGGCCTTCGCCCGAGCCCGTCGCCCCATGACCTGGACCCTCATTTTGGTGCTTGCGGCCGGCTGCTACCTCGAGAAAGCCGCGGGGATGCTGCTGCTCGGTCGGTTCAGCGCCGACGGACGACTTCGGTCCATCGGTGCGCTGCTCCCGCCGGCGTTACTCGCAGGCCTCATCGGGCTGCAGACCTACAGCAACAGTGGCGACGTGCTCTTCGACACCCGACTGGCCGGCGTCATCGCCGGCGGATTGGCCGCGCTGCGAAACGCGCCCTTCTGGCTGGTCCTCATCATCGCCGCAGCGACAACTGCCATCCTCCGCGCGTTGTAGCTACGCGTCCAGGTAGCGGGTGACGGCGATGCCGGACCCGATGAAGCCGATACCTGCTCCAGCGGCGAGCAGCACGAGGGCCACCGGCACCAACTCCGAAGATTCGAGGACGAAGCTGTCGAAGAGCTGGAAGGTCGTCTGTTCCAAGAGGTTGCGGATCACCCGATTGAGGCCGAACACCGCCAGCGTGCTGACCCCGGCACCGACGATCCCCTGCACCAGTCCCTCCAACATGAACGGCACCCGGATGAAGGTGTTGGTGGCGCCAACGAGGCGCATCACCTCGATCTCGCGACGGCGAGCGAAGAGCGCGGTGCGGATCGAGTTGTACATCAAGAGCGCCGAGGCTGCGGCCGACGCCAGCGCGGCGCCCAGCATGATGTTGGATGCCACCCGCGTGAACTCGTTCACCCGCTTGATCACTTCGCCGGCAAAGTCGACGTCACGGACACCAGGAAGTTGGCGGAACTCCTGACCGAGCGCTTCGACGACGTCGAGCTCGGGCACCTCGGGTACCACTCGGAACGAGGTCGGGAGCTGCTCAGGACTCACCGCTTCGATGACCTGCGGGGAGTCCTTGAAGTACTCCTGGAATTCGGCGTAGGTCTCCTCGGGCGTGATGTAGCGGTAGCTGGCGATCTGCGGCGACTCGTCGAGGGCCCGATCGATGGCCTGCTGCTGCTCAGGCTGGGCGTCGGGATTGAGCCAGATGATGAACTCGACGTCGTCTTCGAAGCGAGTGTTCAGACCGTCGACGCCGCGTTGGATCACCAACGCGGCGCCGAGCAGGGCCAGGGAAACCGCGACGGTCAGGACCGTCGCCAGCGTCAGCGACGGGTTGCGGATGAGGTTGTTGCCGGTTTCCTTGGCGATGTAGTCGATGCGTAGGGCCATGACTGGCGCCGTCCTTGTTCGGGAAGTTGGTCTACTCGTAGACGCCGCGAGCTTGATCGCGCACGATCTCCGCGGCCGAGAGTTCGATGACTCGTCGCCGCATCGTGTCGACGATGCCGCGATCGTGGGTGGCCATGACGACCGTGGTACCCGTCTTGTTGATCCGGTCGAGCAGGCGCATGATGCCGATGGCCGTCTGCGGATCGAGGTTGCCCGTTGGCTCGTCGGCCAGGAGAATCAGCGGGCGGTTGACGAACGCTCGGGCGATGGATACCCGCTGCTGTTCGCCGCCCGAGAGCTGCTCGGGGTACTTGTCAACCATTTCACCGAGGCCGACCAGATCGCAGATGGCGGGCACCTGGTTCTTGATGACGTGGCGCGGCCGGCCGATGACCTCGAGGGCGAAGCTGACATTTTCACCGACGGTGCGGTTCGGAAGCAGCTTGAAATCCTGGAAGATGCACCCGATGTTGCGACGCAACAGTGGCACCTTCCACGACGACAACTTGGAAACGTCCTTGCCCGCCACGAAGATGCGACCCTCGGTCGGGTCTTCCTGCTTGTTCAGCAGACGGAGAAACGTCGACTTGCCCGAACCCGACGCGCCGACGAGGAAGACGAACTCTCCCTTGGCGATGTCGGCGGAAGCGTTCTTCAACGCGGTGGTGCCGCCGGGGTAGTCCTTGGTGACGTTTTCGAGTTTGATCATGTCGCCTCCGGTGCCGATCAGTTGGCGACGGTCGCCGAGGCCCGCCGCCAACGCAACCATGCCTCGATGAAGGGATCGACGGCACCGTCCAGCACTCCCTCGGGATTCCCCGAGGTGAGGCCGGATCGTTCGTCCTTCACTTGTTGATAGGGCTGCAGCACGTAGCTGCGAATCTGGCTTCCCCACTCTGTGCTCAGCGATGAGCCGGCCGCAGCGGCCAGTTCGGCTTCACGCTTCTGTCGCTCGAGTTCGACGAGGCGGATCGACAGCATCTGCATGCAGCGATCCTTGTTCTGGTGCTGACTGCGTTCGTTCTGACAGCTGACCACGATGCCTGTTGGGAGGTGCGTGATGCGCACCGCGGAATCCGTGGTGTTGACGTGCTGCCCGCCGGCGCCCGAAGACCGGAAGACGTCGATGCGCAGTTCCTTGTCCTCGATCTGTACCTGGTCGGTGGCGTCAGGGATGTCGGGCCACACGCTGAAACTGGCGAACGCGGTGTGGCGGCGAGCCTGGGAGTCGAACGGCGAGATCCGAACCAATCGGTGCACGCCCCGTTCGGCTTGGAGCAGACCGTAGGCGTGGCGGCCACGGATGGTGAATCCAACGCTGCTGACGCCCGCTTCCTGGCCCTCCTGCCACTCGGTCACCTCGAAGGAGAAGCCACGCTTGTCCGCCCACCGGCGATACATCTCGAAGAGCATCTCGGCCCAGTCCTGGGCATCGGTCCCGCCGGCTCCGGAGTGAATCTCGCAGACAGCGTCGCCCTCGTCGTATTCCCCGGTGAACAAGGCGCGGAGCTCGAGCGCCGAGAACTCGTCGGTGAGGCTCGTCACCAGGCTGGCGGCCTCGGCCAGGGTGTCGGTGTCGTTCTCTTCCTCGGCCAACACGCAGAGGGTCTCGATCTCGTCGATGCCTTCGGCCAAATGGTCGTACAGATCGAGGTCGTCCTTGACCGAGGTGAACTCGGTCTGGATCTGGCGGGCGCGTTCGAGGTCATCCCAGAGATCGGGGCGCCCCATCTCGACTTCGAGCTGGGGTAGGCGCGCCCGAAGTTCACCGATTCGGAGGTAGTCGTCGGCCTCGGCCAATTCGGCGCGCAGTCGCGCTATGTCGTCGGAAAGATCAGCCATGAAGGGTTTCTGCCGGGTGGGGCGGGGTCAGCGCCCGTGGCACTGTTTGAACTTTTTGCCGCTGCCACAGGGACACAGGGCGTTGCGGGGGGTCTTGTCCCATTCGTCCTTGACCACGGTCTGAGGGGGCGTGACCGAGGTCGGGGTGGGCTCGTCTCTGAGCAGACTACGCGCTTCGGCCTTGGCCGAGGTGACATTCGTCGTTTGCACCGACTTGCGAGGTGCCGGCCGCTGTTCGGGCTTGGGCGCGGGTGCAGCATGGTCATCGACCACCATCTCGGCATCGACGATCTCGCCGTCCTCGTCGTCGCTCGCCTCTGGCTGAGCGGGCACGGGCACCGGCTGCTGAACGACCTGGACGTGCATGATGTACTTGACGAAGTCGGTCGACAGTCCGGTCATCATGTCGCTGAAGAGACTGAAACCTTCACGCTGCCATTCGATGAGTGGATCCCGCTGGCCCATGGCTCGGAGGTTGATGCCCTCCCGCAGGTGGTCCATCTCGTTCAGGTGTTCACGCCACCGCTGGTCGACCAGTTGGAGCATGACTTGGCGTTCGATCTGGCGCATCACCGCCGGCGTCAGCTCTTCCTCCCGACTGAGGTAGAGCGCGCGCCCTTCTTCCCTGAGCATGTCGGCCAGATCGGCAAGTCGCTTGGCTCCTGCGAGATCGTCCTCGCTCAGCTTGGTCGGCCAGAAGGTAGCGAGGTCGGCGTGCAGGCCTTCGATGTCCCAGGTGTCGTCGAGATCGTCGGCACAGTACGTGTCGACCAGGATCTGTCCGACGGCGTCGATCGCGTCGAGTGATTCCTCACGCAGGTTCTGCTCGTCGAGCACCTGCATGCGACGGGCGTAGATGACCTTGCGCTGCTCGTTGAACACCTCGTCGTATTTGAGGACGTTCTTGCGGATTTCGGCGTTGCGCTGCTCGACGGTCGTCTGTGCCCGCTCGACCGATTTGGTCACGGCCTTGGACTCGATGGGGATGTCGTCCGGCATCGCCTTGTCCATCACCCAGTTCATGGCCCCCGTGGCGAAGATGCGCATGAGGTCGTCCTCGAGCGACAGGTAGAACCGGCTCTCGCCCGGGTCGCCCTGACGGCCCGAACGCCCACGCAGCTGATTGTCGATCCGTCGACTCTCGTGTCGTTCGGTACCGAGCACGTACAAGCCACCGGCCTCGCGGACCTTGTCGCCTTCGGCCGAGCACAGGGGTTCCCAGTACTCGAGCCGAGACTTCAGATAGCTGTCGCCGTCTTCGGTCCCGAGTTCGTGGCCGCTGGCGATGGTGTCCCGTTCGGCCAGCTTCTCGGCGTTCCCACCGAGGATGATGTCGACGCCTCGGCCGGCCATGTTGGTGGCAACCGTGACCGCTCCCGGCTGGCCGGCCTGGGCCACGATTTCGGCTTCGCGGAAATGCTGCTTCGCGTTGAGCACTTCGTGCGGCAGCTTCCGCTCCTGGAGCAGTTTGCTGAGCACCTCGGATTTCTCGACCGATGCGGTACCGACCAGAACCGGCTGGCCCTTCTCGACCCGTTCCTCGATGTCGTCGATGACGGCGGTGAACTTCGACAGTTCGCTCTTGAAGATCAGGTCGGGCTGGTCGAGGCGGGCCAAGGGCCGATTGGTGGGCGCCTGGACGACGGCAAGCCCGTAGGTGGTCTCGAGCTCGGCCGCATCGCTCTGGGCGGTTCCGGTCATCCCGGCGAGCTTGTTGTACATACGGAAGTAGTTCTGCAACGTGACGGTCGCCAGCGTCTGCTGCTCTTCCTTGATGCGCACGCCCTCTTTGGCTTCGACTGCCTGGTGCAGGCCATCGGACCAACGGCGACCATCGAGGATGCGGCCGGTGAACTCGTCGACGATCTTCACCTCGCCGTCGGCTACGAGGTAGTCCTTGTCACGGCGGAAGAGTTCCTTGGCCCGAAGGGCGACGCCCAGCTGATGGACGAGGTCCTGCTGCACGCCGTCGTACAGATTGTCGATCTCGAGGATTTCCTCGACTCGGGTGATGCCCTCGTCGGTGATCGCCACCTGGCGCTTCTCTTCGTCGACGTCGTAGTGCTCGTCGCGGACGAGCACCTTGACGATGTCGGCGAACCGGTAATACAGGTCGGCCGCGCCCCGCACCTTGCCGCTGATGATCAACGGTGTGCGGGCTTCGTCGATGAGGATCGAGTCGATCTCGTCGACGATTGCGTAGTTGTGGCCCCGCTGCACCATCTCGGCTCTGGCGCGCGCCATGTTGTCACGCAGGTAGTCGAACCCGAGCTCGTTGTTGGTCGAGTAGGTGACATCGGCGGCGTACTGCGCACGCTTGTATCCGGCGTCCTGGCGACCAGGGACGATGAGACCGACCGAGAGGCCCAACCATTTGTGGACCCGGCCCATCCACTCGGCGTCGCGGGAAGCCAAGTAGTCGTTGACCGTGACGACGTGGACACCGTTGCCGCTGAGCCCGTTCAGGTAGACGGGGAGCGTCGATACGAGCGTCTTGCCCTCGCCGGTCTTCATCTCGGCGACCCAGCCCCAGTGCAGCGCTGCGCCGCCCATGAGCTGCACGTCGTAGTGCCGCTGGCCGATGACCCGCCTGGCGGCCTCGCGCACGGTGGCAAAGGCCTCGGGCATCAGATCGTCGAGGTCTTCGCCCTGGTCGAGACGTTCGCGGAACGAGGCCGTTTTGGCCCGCAGCGCATCGTCGGTCAGATTCTCGAACTCACGCTCGAGGTTGTTGACGGGAGCCACGACGCTTTCGATCGCCTTGAGACGCTTGCCGTCTCCCGCTTTGAGGATTTTGTCGAGCAGTTTCATGCCGGGAGCGAGTCTACCCCCGCCCCCGGCACGGACCCGTGCACCGGTCAGGCGATATCGATGAGACCCACGTCTCCATCGGCTCGCCGATAGACGACGGCGTGCTTTTTGGTCTCCTCGTTGATGAAGACGTAGAAGTCGTGGTTGAGCAGATCCATCTGGAGGGCTGCGTGTTCGGCGTCGAGGGCTTCGATCGAGAAGCTCTTGGACTTCACGATCTTGTAGACCGAGGGAGTCTCGGCCTCACCCTGGAGCAGCGTGTCGGGGACCAGGTCGGTCGGGATGTCCGGTCTGACCCGGGACTTCGTCCGCTTCTGGACCTGTGTCTTCAGTTTCCGGAGCTGGCGTTCGAGCTTGTCCTCGGCCAGATCCACGGCGGTGAAGCCGTCAGGAGCGGAGACCTTGCAGCGGATGTGGTGTCCATGACCTTCCATCGTCACTTCGCAGAGTTCTCGATGTTCCTTCCGGGGATTCTTCTCCTCCCAGAAGTGCACCTCGGCTCGTTCCATGCCTTGGAGATAGCGCTCACACTTGCTGATCTTGTCTACTGCGTAGACCCGAAGCTTCTCCGAAACCGTTGTGTGACGTCCACTGACCGTGACCTCCACGTAACTGCTCCTTTCGTTGTGTCTCGCTTTTCCTGACAGTACCCCTTCTTGGCCCGCCGTGACCTGAGCCCTATGGCACCGATGCGAGGGCCGCAGGGACCACCCGTTGTGCGCCAGCCGCTTCCAACGCTGCGACCGCTCCGCGCAGCGAAGCGCCCGTCGTGGTGACGTCGTCGACGAGCACGATGTACCCCGTTGCCGGTCGGCGGGCGCGGAAGGCAGGACCGACGAGACGCTGCTCTCGAGAGCGTCCCGTCTGCGCCGCCGGGTCGATGCGACGCAACAGCGGGCGAGCGTTGACTCCCAGCCCGGCGGCGACGGTTCGGGCCAGGATGCGTCCTTGGTCGAACCCGCGGGCCTGCCGCCCTCGCCTGCTACAGGGGACCCACGTGACGAGCCACGGCACCTCGGGGTCGAGCCGCTCGGCGAGATGGTCGGCCAGCGCTCTCCCGAACGGGCGCAGGAGATCCCGCCGTCCATGGTTCTTGGCGGCGAGGATGAGTTCTCGGCACGCCGGGTCGTAGACGAACAGCCCGGGAGCGGCCGAGTGGTCGGGCGTCAGCCGCGACCAGCACAACGAACAGGCGAAGCGACTGTGGCGCCCACAGGCCGGACAGCGACGTTCGAACAACATTCCGCCATCATGACCACGTCGTGTGACACCTGGCCGCCTCGCCGCTCCTACAGCAGCGTGACCGGCACCTCACGGGGCCCACGAACCTGGGCACCACCCCAGCGAACCTCGACGTCGGGGCGCAGCGCGAAGGTCGGGAAACGCTCCAGCCAGGTGCCGACCGCGACCCGCATCTCCATGCGGGCCAGGTTGGAGCCGATGCAACGATGGATACCGATGCCGAACGCGAAGTGCCGATTCTTCTCCCGGTCGATGAGCACCTCGTCGGGGCGCTCGAACTTCTCGGGGTCGCGGTTGCCCGCCGGAAAGTTGAGCAGCACACGGTCGCCGGCGTGCACCGGGCATCCGGCGATCTCGGTGTCGTCGGCGGCGATGCGGGCCATGGTTACCGGCGAGTAGGCCCGGAGGAACTCTTCGATCGCGGTGGGGAGAAGCGAAGGGTCGGCCACGAGCCGGTCTCGATCGTCGTGGTGGGTGGCCAAATGCCAGAGACTGGCGCCGATGCCGGACCAGGTGGTGTCGATGCCGGCCATGAGCAACAGGAAGCACGATCCGAGGATGTGTTTGTCGGTCAGAGGGGAACCGTCGAGTTCGGCGTCGATGAGCGCGCTGATGAGGTCTTCGGCCCGTTCGGCCCGCCGGGTCGCGACCTGTTCGCCGAAATAGGCGAGGATCTCACGGGTCGCTTCCCGACCATTCTCGGGGTCGGTACCCGTGCCCTGGAAGATCCGGATGGCCCAGTCGGTGAAGATCGCCTCGTCGCTCTCGGGGATGCCGAGCATGTGGGCGATGACCCGCACGGGAATGTGCTGGGCGTAATCGCCGGCCGCATCGGCGGTGGGCTGGGCCGCGATGCTGTCGAGCAGTTCCTCGCAGATCAGGCGGGTCTTGATCTCGAGGCGATCGACAGCGGCGGGGCTGAAGAAGGGGAGGAGGATGCGCCGGGCGTCGGTGTGGAAGGGTGGGTCCGACGTGATCGGCGGGGCGATCAACAGCTTGGAACCCTCGACCGGAGGCAGGACACCCACGTCGCGCGACGTGAAGTGCTCGGTGTCGTAGGCCACTGCGGCGACGTCGTCGTAGCGCGGTCGGCAACAGCGCCCCGCCGCGACGATCGGTGTGGGCCACGGGGCAGGTCTCGCGGAGCTCGTCCCAGATCGGGAACGGGTTCGCTTCATACGCAGGGTCGGCAACATCGAAGTCGGTTGCCCAATCCGAGACAGGCTTCAATTCCATCTGCTGACGGTAACACGAAATCGGCGCCGACGGTACTGCTGCTGCCGTAGCAGTACCGTCGACCGAACGTGCGGTCTGCGCGAAGTCAGTAGCGGTAGTGATCGGGCTTGTAGGGGCCATCGACGGGTACGCCGATGTAGGCGGCCTGTTCGGGGGTGAGCTTGGTGAGCTTCACGCCGAGCGCATCGAGGTGCAGGCGAGCGACCTTCTCGTCGAGCAGCTTGGGCAACGTGGTGACGCTGATGCCGTACTCCTCGGCCCGCTTGTGCAATTCGATCTGGGCGAGGACCTGATTGGTGAAGCTGGCCGACATCACGAAGCTCGGGTGGCCGGTGGCGTTGCCGAGGTTGAGCAGGCGGCCTTCGACTGAGCACGATGATCGACTTGCCGTCGGGCCAGCGGAACTCGTCGACCTGGGGCTTGATGTTGATGCGCTGGATATCGCTGGCCCGGAACAGTCCGGCCATGTCGATCTCGTTGTCGAAGTGCCCGATGTTGCCGACGATGGCACCCTGCTTCATCCGGCCCATCATCTCGGCCGAGATGATGTCCTTGTTTCCGGTGGCAGTGATGAAGATGTCGCAGGTGCCGAGGACCCGCTCGACGGTGGTGACCTCGTAGCCGTCCATGGCCGCCTGCAGCGCGCAGATCGGATCGATCTCGCTGATCAGCACGCGAGCCCCTTGACCACGAAGCGCTTCGGCGCAGCCTTTTCCGACATCGCCGTAGCCGAGGATCATGGCGGTCTTGCCGCCGATCATGACGTCGGTGCCGCGGTTGATGCCATCGAGGAGGCTGTGGCGGGTGCCGTACTTGTTGTCGAACTTCGACTTGGTCACCGCGTCGTTGACGTTGATGCCGGGGAACAGCAGGGTGTCGTTCTCGAGCATCTCCTGGAGCCGGTGAACACCAGTGGTGGTCTCTTCGGAAACACCGCGAATGCTCTTGGCCATCCGGGTGAACAGGGTGTTGTCGACCGCCTGCAGCCCACGCAAGGTCTTGAGGATGATCCCCCACTCCTCCGGCTCGTTCTCGGCGTCGAACTCGGGAACGACACCAGCGGCTTCGTACTCGACCCCTTTGTGGACCAGGAGGGTGGCGTCGCCCCCGTCGTCGAGGATCAGGTTGGCGAACTCGGCGGCGTCGGGCCACAGCATCGCCTGCTCGGTGCACCACCAATACTCATCGAGGGTCTCGCCCTTCCAGGCGTAGACCGGCACGCCGGTGGGGTGATCGGTCGTGCCCTCGGGGCCGACGACGACCGCTGCGGCCGCTTCGTCCTGGGTGCTGAAGATGTTGCAGCTCACCCAACGCACCTTGGCACCAAGGGCGGTCAGGGTCTCGATGAGCACTGCGGTCTGGACGGTCATGTGCAGGCTGCCGATGATGCGGGCGCCGGCCAACGGCTGCTCGTCGAAGTGCTCGGCCCGGAGCGACATGAGACCCGGCATCTCGTGCTCGGCCAATTCGATCTGCTTGCGACCCATTCCGGCCAAGTTGATGTCGGCAACCTTGAAGTCGCCGTCAGCGACGGTCCGGGGTCGGGAGGCGTTGGTCATGAAGAACTCCTGATCGAGAGCGCGCGATCGTTCACGCACGTCGACCCAAACGCTATCTACCCAGTGCTTACTTCACCCAGTGCTTACTTCACCCAGTGCTTACTTCACCCAGTGCTTGAGCGCTTCGACCTCGGGCAGGGGGCCGGGGTCGACGCCGCGGGCCGCCGCCGACTCGAGCGAGACCATGTCGCCCATGAAGATCAGATCGAGCAGCTGGGCAACCGGACCATCGCCTTGCGCCGTCACCTCGATGATGTCGTGCATCGACTCGACCGTGGCCGAGCGAACGAACTCGAAACGGAACGATGTCTGCGGGTGCTCGGCGTCGTGACGCAACTGGATCTGGGTGAAGATCTCCGAAGTGCTCGAGGGATCGCCACCCCAACCGACGAGCTCGTTGTGACAGAGCTCGGGCATCGGAGCCCAGAAGGCCGGCGCCTTGGCGTTGTGGTTGTAGGCCACCTTCCAACGCTTGGCGGCGGTGGTGCCGATTGCTCCCCCACCGTAGATGACCGGGACGGTCCGACCGATCCGCTCGGCGATGGCGGCGGCCGGACTGTTGATACTCGTGACCTCGTCACGTCGGCGCTTCAGCACCTCGACCGCTTCGCTGAGCCAGGCGCGGGCACCGGGGAAAAGGCCGATCTGTTCCAGTGCGAGCATGGGCGGCACCGCCAGCAGGCCCAAGATGGTGCGGGGCATGGGAGCGTCGGATTCGACGTGGACGACAGCGCCCCGTGACCGAAGCGCCAGAGCTTCCAGTTCACCGCCGCCCGTAACAGCGAGGAGTGACGCACCGGCCTCGATCGCAGCTTCGAGGGACTCGAGTGTCTCCTCGGTCGTGCCGGAGTTGCTGAGCGCAATGACCAAGGTGTTCGGGCCGACCCAGGAGGGCGGGAGGTAGCCGTTGTAGACCACGATCGGAACCGGCGAGAACGAACGGGCGCTTGCGGCGGCGACATCGCCCCCGAAGCCGCTGTCGCCCATCCCGAGGAGGAGCACATTGTCGACTCGGGATGGCTGCGGCAGACCCTCGATGGTCGAGATGGAGGCCATCGAGGCTTCGATCTGCTCGGGCAGGCCGAGCACGCTTTCGCGGATGGACAGGGTGTCGATCGGTTGGGTGGTGCTCATGAGGAAAGGGTCGATTCAGCTGGCGAAGGTCGGTTGGACGCTCTCGGATTGGATCCGGTCGTTCAGGCGCTGCACCTCACTCGCGTCGAGCGCTTCGGCCTCGTCGATGAGCATCACGGGGATACCTTTGTCGATGCGATACCGGCGCGCCAGGCGGGGGTTGTAGAGGCAGGCCTCGTCCTCGAAGTAGTAGAGGGGGCCTTTGTCCTCTGGGCAAGCCAGGATGTCGAGCAGGAGAGGATCGAGCGCCATGGGCTCAGACTATCCCGCCATTGGTTCAGCTGGGTCGAGTCAGCCCGGGCGGGCTACCCAGGCCAGAGTGCCCGGCTCAGCGTCGAGTGTCAGCGGTCCATCTGCGGCCGGGACGAATACTGACTGTCCTCGCTCGACCAGACCGAGCGTTTGCAGGTCGGCCGCTCCGGAGGTTACGAGCACGAGCGCGGGACCGCGTACCACGAACGAAGTCTCGGCCCGGAAGTCGATCCTGGTGAGCGCAAACTCGGGGACCGATGACTCGAACCGGAACGCACCGGGACCGGCCGTTTGCACGACCGGCGCGGTGGGTCGGGTGTCGACGATGCCCAAGAGCTCGACGACGTCGACGTGTTTGGCTGTCAGTCCGCCTCGAACCACGTTGTCGCTGTTGGCCATGACTTCGACCCCGAAACCGCCGAGGTAGGAGTGAAGCATGCCCGGACCGAGGAACATGGCTTGTCCCGGCTGGAGCACGACGTGGTTGAGCAACAACGACACCACCACGCCGACATCACCGGGGAACCCCTTTCCGAGGGCTGCGCACGCCGCCAAGTCGACCCGGAAGACTCCGTCGTCCCGTCGGCCGACCGCGCTTGTCGACCGCCTCGACGACTGACCCGACGACAGCTTCGACCTCTTCGGTTCCGAGATCGAAGAGCCAGTGGAGTCCGGCTCGAATGGCATCGGCCTCGGGGGCGGGCCGGGTGAGGAGTCGCCGCAGCGGATCGAGCGCGGCGCAGCGAAGGTGATCGAGAAGCTCCAACATCTCGGCCAGCGGTCGGAATCCGCATTTGGCCTCGAAGGTCGTCAGCGCGCAGATGAGTTCCGGCTTGTGGTTGGGGTCCCGATACGTTCGATCAGGATCGTCTCGCCCCAGTCCAAGCGCCTCCTCACGAGCGAAGCCCGCACGCGCCTGCTCGATCGAAGGGTGCACTTGGATGGACAGGGGCTCGGCCGCCGCAAGCACCTTGAGGAGCAGCGGCAGTTGCTCGAAAGCCTCGCTGACCGGACATCCCAGGGCAGACACACGGTCGGTCGCGATGAGCTCGTCCAATGGGCGTCCCCCGGCCATGCTGGGCGCTGAAGGGTGTGCCCCGATCCAGAGCTCGGCCTGGGGTTGCCCGTCGGCGGGTACACCAAGCAGCGCCGGGATCTGCGAGCGGTCGCCCCACGCATACCGCTGCACGGTGCACTCGAGCCGGACGGCCATGACCGCGTTCAGCCGGCCTCGGCCATGACGGCCTGGACTTCGGCCACTCGAACCTGCACCTCGGCCTCGTCGGCCGCCTCGAGGTTGAGGCGCAGCAACGGCTCGGTGTTGGATGGACGCAGGTTGAACCACCACGAACCGGCATCGACGGTGAGGCCATCGAGGCGGTCGCTGTGGAGGTGGGCGTAGTGGCGGGCCACGTGCTCGATGACCTCGTGCGCGTCGCTGACCCGCGTGTTGATCTCGCCTGAGGCCGCGTATCGCTTGAGGGGCTCGAGCAGCGTGGACAGCGTGCCTCCCGAGCGGCTGAGTTGCTCCAGCACCATCATCGACGCGATCAGACCCGAATCGGCCCGGTAGTTGTCTCGGAAGTAATAGTGAGCCGAGTGTTCCCCGCCGAAGACCGCGTCCTCCTCGGCCATGATCTGTTTGATGAACGAGTGGCCGACTCGTGAGCGAATGACCCGCCCGCCTCCCTCGCGCACGACCTCGGGCACGACCTTGGAGCAGATGAGGTTGTGAATGACCGCGGCGCCGGGGTTGTCCTTCAGGATCGCCCTGGCCAACAGTGCCGTCGTGAGGGAACCGGAAACCGGTTCGGCGTTCTCGTCGACGAGGAACACACGGTCGGCGTCGCCATCGAAGGCCAACCCGATGTCGGCCCCGGTCTCGAGGACCCGGGCCCGAAGCGCAGCGAGGTTCTCGACCTGGATGGGGTCGGCGGGGTGATTGGGGAAGGTGCCGTCGAGCTCGCCGAAGAGAATTTCGAGGTCGAAGGGAAGTCCCTCGAAGGCCGCGGGAACGACCAGTCCGCCCATGCCGTTCGCCGTGTCTGCCACCACCTTCAAGCGACGAAGCCCATCGGTGTTGATGAAGGACCGAACGTGGTCGGCGAACGCCCCGAGGAGGTCGGCGCTCGATCGTTCGCCGGGACGGGAGGCGCCGGCCACCGCAGCCGGGTCGACATCGAAGCGGATCGCAACCTCCTTGATCTCGGCGAGACCCGAGTCCTCGCCGACCGGCACGGCACCCGAGAGGCACATTTTGATGCCGTTGTACCCCGCCGGGTTGTGGGATGCGGTGAACATGACGCCTGGCTGGTGGCGAGACCCGGACGCGAAATAGACGAGGTCCGTGCTGGCCAAGCCGAGGTCGACGACATCGAGACCCTGGGACTGTGCCCCCTGGGCGAAGGCGTCGACCAACTCGGGCCCGGACGGACGCATGTCTCGGGCGATCACGATCCCCGTCGTGTTCGGCTCGGCTCGACGCACGAACGCTCCGAATCCAACGCCGAGTGCTCGGCACGTGGCCGCATCGATCTGGTCCGGGTACGTACCTCTGATGTCGTATGCCTTGACGATGACGTCGAGATCCTTCACAGCGATGTGCCTCTCACCATTCTCAGTTCCACTTCGGCTCTCTGCCTCTTCGTTCGGATCCATCTTCGTCGCTCCACACCGCATGCTCTATTCGTCGTCGGCATCAGGCCCCTGGAGAATGAGTTCTTGGTGATACGTGGGCCGATACCCGCCGGCTCCGGCGCGGCGACGAATACGGAGGAGGTCACGGGCCAATTGCACCGTGTCACCAACCAACTTGACCGACGAACCGGCACGATTCGCGACGGAAACAGGAATCTCCCGAACCGAGAGCTGGTCCTGCTCGGCGATCAGGAACAACTCGACGTCGAACGCGAACCCGTCGATGACCGTCCGTTCGAACACCACACGACCGATGTCCTGCCGAAAGCCTTTCAGGCCGCATTGGGTGTCGCGGAACCGCGAGAGGAGCACCAGGTGCGTGAGCCAGTTGATGACCCGTCCGCCGATCTCACGAAGTCGCCTTGCTCGTACCAAGGTCGTGGTTTCTTCGTGCTGGCGGCTGCCAACGACGAAGTCCCAGCCTTCCTCGATCTCGCCCAGCACCCGAATGACAGCGTCTGGGGAGTAGGCGAGATCGGCGTCGGTGAACACCACCGAACGGCCGCGGGCATCGATCACCCCGGCGCGCACTGCTGCCCCCTTGCCTCGGTTGCGGCCCAACGCCAAGACCCGGGCTCCGGCGGCCCTTGCACGGACTGCGGTGTCGTCGGTCGAGCCATCATCGGCCACCAGAATCTCGAACTCCGATCGTGGCATCTGCAGGCACAACGCATCGGTCAATACCTGCACCGTGTGGCTGATGTTCTCGGACTCGTTGAATGCCGGGATCACCACGGTGAGGCGGAGCGGCGCCGTCAGGGGAACTCTGGGGGTTCGCTCGGCCAGTTCTCGCCGCACCGTGGCGAAGAGCACCCAGCGGTACCCGACCCACCGCACCGTCGCCGCCAGAAGGATCGCCAACGCCTTCGCCCACACGAGTGCGAGACCCCAGGTGTCCAGTACGAGCAGCGCTGCGACGTCGAGCGAGCCAGCGAGCACCGCAAGGCATGCGAACATGACGGGGCTGCTCACCCAACGCGCCGATTGGTTGGCGCGGAACGTGAGATACCGATTCAGCAGGTAGGACGACGCGGCTGCTGCGGCCAGGGCGACGACATCGGCCCAGAGCAGCGACCACGATCGGGCGAGGACCAGCAGCAACCCGATGTCGATACCGGTGACGAAGAGCCCAACCAGCGCGAACAGACGCAGCCTCGACCTCATCAGCTGGGCTCGGCTGTCTCACGTTTGCGTCGAGCCAGCAACACGAGAGCGCCGACCGCAGCGAACGACAGCACGTACGCCCCCACGTCGACCTTGGTCCAGCCGTACGAGAGCTTCACCTCGTTCGAAGTGGGAACCACAACCATCAGGTTGGGACCAGCTCGCCACGGGCCATCGGCCCCTGACGCCTCCCAGTTCGGGAAGTAGGAGGTCTTCACCAGGACCGGCAGGCCGGGCTCATCGACGGTGAAGCTGATGCTGCTGGAACCCTGTTGGATGTTCGTCACCTCCGCCTGCTCGACCAGGCGACCATCGGTGGGCAGAAGCGTCTCGACCCGTTCCCAGTCGTCGGGACCGTCCTCGGCCGCAAGAGCAAGGAAGCTCGTCGGGCTGTTGTAGGCCGTGACGGCCTGGCTGACCCAGCCCACGTCGAACCGACTGGCGAGGTCACCCACCGTGTCCTCCGATGGGCCGGACGCAACCACCGGCTCGAAGCGCAGCCCCGACACCAGCTCGGCGTCTTCCACTTCGTAGACAACCCAAGGCTCTGACCGCGCTACTTCGACCAGGTCGGGGTGATTCGAGGCCGCCTCGATCGCGAGATCGGACTGCGCCATGTAGTACCGCACACCCATCATCTGGAGTTGCGCTACGCCGGTATCGATGTCGAACGCCTTGTAGGGCAGATCTCGCTGCGCTCTCGAGGGCGCTTCGGAGAGCAGACTCTGGTTCAGGAAGTGGAAGGGGGTGGTTGCCGACGACTCGAAGTAGAGACCCTCCATCGAACCGATGCAGCCGTCGGTGAAAAAGGGCAGGAGCATCAGCGCCATCGGGGTGCCGTAGCGATCGAGCTTCTCGTTGTACTCCCACATGGCTCGGCCACAGCCCCGATCATCGCCGACCTGACCCATGGCCGAGACGATGTTCCGATACTCCCGGAATGACGGTTTGGACTCGTAACCCGAATAATTCCACTTGGCCCAGCCGCTGACGAGGCTCGTCTTGTTGCTGACCAGCCCCAACCAGCGGTAGGTGCCGTCCTCGGCGAGCGAGCCACCGGGCAGGACCCGCAGAGGCAAGCTGATTCCCACCAGCGCAACAGCGAGCGCAAGGATGGGCGCCCCGTAGACGACTCGGGCGTCGGGACGATCGAGTCGTTCGCTGACTGCTGCCCCGCAGAAGCGGGCGATGAGGGCAATACCCACCGCCGCCAGCATGTAGACCGCCAGGTAGTAGAAGGGCAGAAGGCGCGCGTTCCACAGCTTTCCGTCCGGCAGACTGGCCACGCCCGACGCTGCGACCGGGGCGACGACGGCGAACACCATGCCGACACGATCGCGAGTGGCGATGGCAAGAACCCCGCCGATGATTGCGACCGGCAAGAGCCATCGCATGGGCGTCGTGAGCAACGCAGCGGCGATATCGGTTCGTCGCTCCCAGCCCATGTCGTTGAAGTACGGCTCTCTCGCGTAGAAGGGCAACAGCCAGAACGCGCTGAGCAACGCGGCGACCGGCCCCGCCGCGAGCAGCCAGATCATGCGTCCCCGAACGGCTCCGGAGCCCACCGCCAACGTCCCGAGCACGATGGCGAGCGAAGCGACGGCCACCAGGACCATGCCCAGCCCGTTGCCTTCGCTCAGGCTGAACGGGATCATCGCCATCGGAACACCAACAGCCAGGATCCAGAAGCGATTGACCTGCCGCTCCAGCACGGTGAGGACGGCCAGGCACGCCACCATGAAGAAGAGCGGGATCACGTGGCAGAGCGCCACGAGGGCGATCAATACCGCCGACGAGGCCCGCCACTTGTTCTGATCCATGCCACGGGTCACGTAGCCGATGACGAGCAGCGAGAGGCACAGGCTCAACGAGAACGCGAACTCGCCGGCGAGGGTCGACGCGATGTTCCCGCCGTAAATAGTGAAGTTGGTGTCGAAGAGAAAGACGGTGGCGCCAATGGCGCACATGGCGGGCACGGGTTCGCGGCAGTCCGTGAGCCGAGCCATGCCCCAGGCAGCAATCGGAAACAGGACCAGCCCGAGAACGCTGATGAGCTTGAAGGCGATGCCGTAGGGCATGCCGACGCACAGGACGGCGCCGATGCCGGCAGCGGACCAGACCAGGCCGCGCGGAAGTGCACTGCGTCGGTCGACTACCGCGGCAAGCAGGAGGAGGGCAAGCCCAGCCGGAACCCCGACGAGGGGGCTCAGGCCGCTGTTCAACGCGAGAATGGCGAGCGCAGGAACGACCATGTAGAAGTGATAGGCCGGAAAACCGGCGTACCAGTCGTTCGTCCACCCGGTCAGCCGGCCCGATGACAGCAGGCTGTCACGCATGTAGGCAGGGCCCCATACGTGCGCACCCATGTCTCCGCCCGAGGGCGTGTTGTCCGCCAGGAGAAGGCTCGGCCGCAGCTGGGCGAAGACATAGACGGCGGCGATGAGCGCGATCGCCAGGCCGAGAAGACGGCGATCGACCGACGGTGCCTCCTGGTTCGCCTCGTCCGGTTCGACCGCCGTGGGTTCGACCGCCACAGGTTCGAGGAACTCGGGTTCGACCGTGTCCCGTTCGAGGAGCTCGGGTTCGAGGGGGTCGGGTTCGAGGAGGTCTAGGTCCGATGTCTCCTCGACATCATCGCTGGGGGTGATTTCGGCCATGTCGGTCCCATGGTTGCACTCAACGGGGCACCACGTAGGTCATACCCCTGGTCAGCGTCGTCGGCCGGCGTGTTCCCCCACTTGTTCCAGCACCTTTTTCAGTTCGACCGGCGCACCCGCAAGGTTCCAGCTTCGGGTGTCGCAGTTGGCGCATGCACTCATCTCGAGCGGATTGCCGTCAACGGTGATGGTGATGGCGACCACCTCGAACCCGCACAGGGTGCAGTGCGGACTGTCCGGCCGGCCGGCCCGGATGGGTGAGATTCGTCGGTTGGGTCGATTGGACATGAGATGGCTCCCTCGGATGCATGTGGCCCACATCTCCATCGGATCGAGTCCGACTCCTCCCATAGGCCATACGACCAAGTCCCGTGAGCCGTTTCGCCGGCGCCCGGGTCAGGAGAGCAGGAGGGTGAGCAGGGTCAGTCCGTTGAAACCGGCGTGGATGGCCCAGCACATGCCGAGCCTTCCCGTCCGGACCGCGACGGCGCCGGTGGCCAATCCGACGACCAGGAGCCCCGGAAACTGGAGGGGCTGCAGATGCACCGCCGCAAACACGACGGCCTGCACCACGACCGCGACCCAGGGCGACATCGAACGAAGGAGCCCACGCAGCAGGAAGCCCCGGAAGAACAGTTCCTCGACGAGGGGGGCCATGATCCCCGCCAGCAGGATGAGCAGCAGGGCGTTGTTCAATCCGCTCGCCCGGTCGGCCAGTTCCTTTGCCTCACCGGACGGGTCACCATCGACGAAGCGCAGGATCGGGAAGTAGAGCGCAGTGAGCACCGGCCATTGGAGGAAGACGCCGAGCGCCAACCCGATGGGCACATCGGTTGCCTTGATCTTGGTGCCGAGGTCGGCGGCGGGACCACGGCCACGGCTTTTGGTCGTGATGATCGGCCCGAGTCCGTAGGCGAACCAGAGGACGAACGCGCCGAAGAACATGCCCGCAATGGTGGGCGACTCGATCGAGCCGGCTCGCAGCGGTCCGGCCAGCGGCCCCAGAATCAGCGCGGCCCAGAGGCCGCTGCCGATCTGCGCGACCATGAACCAGCCGAGTACGTCGAGGAGGCCCCACCGCCGCTCGGGATCTTCTTGTCCTCCGGGGCTGGGCACGCGGCGAGAGTAGCGTGACCTAAGCTGAAACGATGGCTGACAACGGTCCCCCACCTCCTCCCCCCAACGGCCGAAACCCGAAGCTGCCGGGTCGCGCCGATGGCGGATGGCCGCGCTGGTCCCTTTGGGTCGTCGTCGCCGTCTTCATCGCCGTGCTGGCCGGCATGGCAACGCTCAATCCCCAAGAGGGAACCGAGGTCGCCTACAGCGAGTTCCTGACCCAGGTCGAGGAGGGCGAGGTCAAGACCATCGAGTACAACAACGTCACCGCCCGTATCGAGGGCGAGTTCGTCGATGGCAGCACGTTCCGCACCACAGGCCAGGATCCCTTTCCCGAGGCCGACCTCGAGCTGTTGAAGTCCAAGGGTGTCGAGGTCGAGAACCTCACCCCCAGCGGCAATTTCGTCGTCGATCTGCTCATTCCGATCTTCCTGCCCTTCCTGATCGTCATCGGTTTCTTCTGGTGGATGGCCAAGCGTCAGCAGTCCCAAATGGGCGGCATCATGTCGATCGGTCGCTCGAAGGCCAAGACCTACACCACCGAACGTCCAGGCACGACCTTTGCCGACGTCGCCGGTTACTCGGCCGTCAAACGCGAGATCACCGAGGTCGTCGATTTCTTGAAAAACCCGGAGCGGTTCGCTGATATCGGCGCCCGCATCCCCAAGGGCGTGTTGTTGGTCGGCCCTCCCGGAACGGGCAAGACTCTCATCGCCCGGGCCGTCGCCGGTGAGGCCGGCGTGCCCTTCTTGTCGGTCACCGGGTCGGACTTCATGGAGATGTTCGTCGGCGTCGGCGCCAGCCGCGTCCGTGACCTGTTCAACGAGGCTCGCAAGCTCGGTCGGGCCATCATCTTCATCGACGAGATCGATTCGATCGGTCGCAAGCGCGGCGCCGGCCTCGGCGGCGGCCACGACGAGCGCGAACAGACGCTCAACCAGATGCTGGCCGAGATGGACGGATTCGAGACCACGGAAGGCATCGTCATGATGGCTGCCACCAACCGCCCGGACATTCTGGATCCGGCGTTGCTCCGTCCCGGCCGCTTCGACCGCCAGGTGGTGGTGCCCCTTCCCGAGCTCGATGACCGCATCGAGATCCTCAAGGTGCACATCAAGCACAAGAAGATGGCCGACGACGTCAACGTCAACGTGATCGCCCGCGGTACGCCCGGCATGAGCGGTGCCGACCTCTCCAACCTCGTCAACGAGGCGGCACTCTTCGCGGTGCGCCTCGGCGAGAAGCGAGTCAGCGCCCGCCACTTCGACATGGCTCGCGACCGGGTGATCATGGGCGTGAAGCGTGAATCGCTGGTCATGTCCGTCGTCGAGCGGGAACTGACCGCGTATCACGAGGCCGGCCACGCCCTGATGGCGGCGGTGCTTCCCGGCTATGACCCGCTGCACAAGGTGACGATCATCCCCACCGGCATGGCACTCGGTGTCACCATGACCCTGCCCGAGGAAGATCGGCACAGCCTCCGCAAGAATCAGGCCGAGAACATCATCACGATGGCGCTGGGCGGCCGCAACGCCGAGCAGATGGTCTTCGAGGTGGTCTCGAGCGGCGCTTCCAACGACCTGCAGCAGGCCACCAACATCGCCCGCCGAATGGTCACCGAATGGGGAATGTCCGACAAGGTCGGGCCCATGTCCTTCTCCACCTCGGGCCCCGTCTTCCTCGGCGACGACATGATGAACACCAAGGAGTACTCCGACGAGACCGCTCGGGTACTCGACGAGGAAACGCAGCGCATCCTCCTCGAAGCCGAGGACCGTTGCCGGGCGCTCATGACCGAACACCGATCGGCCCTGAATCTCATTGCTCGGGCGTTGCTCGAACACGAGACGCTCACCGGTGAACAGGTGCGCCGCCTCATTGCCGCCGCCGAAGACACCTCGACGGACCCGCTCGAGACCATCGACGTCATCGTCGCCTCCACCCCCGGCACGGTCGGCTAGCCCGCCCAGCCCACCGCCCCGCCACCCCGAGTTCTGCAGCCCCACCCAGCCCGTTCTGCAAGCCGCCACCCCGTCGTGGGTCTTGCAGAGCGGAGGTGCGGGGGTTGGGTTGCAGGGTTAGTGCGGGAGGGCGAGACGTAGGTCTTCGGAGGTGAGCGGGCCGAAGAACGAGTGCTGTACCACCCCGTGCGGGTCGACGACGAGCGTCGTCGGGACCCCATCGATGCGATAACGCCGGTGCCGGTCCGGGTCGTCCTCGACGAAGACCCGCTCGACGACGGTGTCCGGGCGTTCAACGGTTTCGATCAGGTCCCAGACACCCGCGCAGCTGTCGCACGTCTTCGACGCGAAGACCACCAGCAGGATTGGCGTCTCGGGTTCGACGAAGTCGGACCGGTCGAGTTGGGTGGGCGCTCGGTAGGACGGGGCCGACGGTGGATCGGGGCGGCGGCGACGGAGCAGGTACGCGATTCCCACGGCGATGAGGGTGAGTGCGACCAGCACCAGAACCCGGACGATCATCGCTCGACCACCGGAATGGCCGGAACGACGGACAACCGACCATCCGAACCGACGATCATGGCCTCGACGGCCACCGGCTGATCGGCCTCGACTCGGACCGGTGCACCATTGACCAATGCGGGAACAGGGAACGAAATCCACCCGGCCTCGGGAATGGTCGCCCGGGCCGCCGGCAGCACCTCACCGGCCACGATCAGCGATACGTCGACCGAGGTCCCCGCCGGGCCGGTCACGACCAGGGCATTGTTGGCGCCGTCGACCGAACCTGCGACGGCCGGGTCACCGTTCGGAGCGAGCGACAACCAGGCAACCACCCACGAGTCCGCAAGAACCCGTGAGCCACCGCTTGCCGCCAGGCCCGAAGTCGCCGTCGGTTGGGTGAGCGGGGCCGCAGCTGCCGCTGCGGGCGGAGCCTCTTCTTCGGGGACCTCGTCGGGGTCGGTGTCGGTCTGACGGCCGCGCCAACCGGGAAGCGACGGGCCGACGATCCGGGCATCGGTTCCCCCCGCACCGATGAGCGTTTGATCGACCGCCGGTGTGACCTGCCACCGCTCGACCACGACCGGAACGTCGTTCGCCGACACCACCCGCAGGCCGAACTCGTACGGAAGGGGCAAGCCTGCTTGCGTCATGGTGGCCGCCAGGTCGACGATCGTGAAGCGGCCTGGCTGGATGACGGCCTCGACCGGGACCAGGCCGTAGCTCGATCGATCGGCAGGGGCGAGATCGAACTCGATGTCGACTTCGGCCAGATCGAGGCCCGGGTTGTAGATGACCAGGCGTTGATCGCCCCCGGCATGGACCCGACCGGCCGGCAGGATCCACGAACGAGACGGTGCGACGATGCCGAGTTGGAGCGATGCACCGACGGGCCCGAGCGCGCCGTTGGCGACCTGCAGGCGTTCGACGGCAAGCTGACCGCGGACGGTCTGGATGCCGGTGGCAACGTGGGACTCGCGACTGACATACTGCCCGACGTCGATGACCCGCACCGATCGGCCGGGCACGACGGCGGCCTTCAGATCCTCGGGCTCACGAGTGCGACCAGCAGTCTGGAACGACATGCTGAACACGACGTCCTCGGCGAAGGGGTTGAGGAGCGCCAGGTACTCGTTGCTGTCGCGGGTCGTCTGGCCGTCGGCGAAGTACCACGACGATGACGTGGCCGTCGCGCACGGCCCTTGGGCGACGCCCTGCGCCGTGGTGACCGTATGGCCGACGACGCCTTGCCCGTTCACGATCTCGACCGTCGCCCCCAACCACATCGCCTGATCAAGGGCAGGAAGATCGACCGTTTCGGAACTGAGTGCCTCGATCTCGACGCGCAGGCCCGACCCGGGTCCGGTGTCGGTCATGAGGTCGATGTTGGCGACCGCCGGCTGATCGCCGAGGTTACTGATGTTGAGCTGATGGGTCGCGTACCCGTCAGCAGAGCCGGAACCCACCGGGCAGAACCAGACATTCGAGAGGCGTGCAGGCTCGACGAGTGAGGGAGAAAGCACCGCTTCGGCGGCAGGTAACGCCTCGGGGTCAGGCGCGCGATCGACCCGATCGAAGAGCACGCCGGCGACCAGGAGCCCGAAGATCAGCCCGATCGTGGACCACCGGATCATGATTCGTCCCCGACCGGTCGAGCTCGCCGGGCCCTGGCGAAGTAGAAGGCGCCGGCGACCAGCACGACCTGGCCGACGAGGCCGAACCGCCGGACGAACGATGTCGGGTAGGAAACGTCGAACGCTCCGTCCTCGCCGACCGAAACACTCAGCAATCCGCCGAGGGTCGACGAGAGTTCATCGCCCCCAGATGCTTCCCAGTCGGCGGCAGGCACCGCGATGAGCACCGTCGGTTCGACCAGTTCCTGGGGCTCGATCGGCCCCTCGTAGGAGTCGGAGTCGTGGGTCTCGGTTGCGGAGACGCGGGTTCCGACACTCAGATCGGTGTCGAGTTGGGTCACCACCGCTCCATCGGCGGGCAGGGCATCGGCCGCCAGGTTGACCAAGGCGCCATTCGACGCGTTGTTTCGATACACACTGAGGTCCGGCGTGCCCGGTACCCGCTCGAGATCGAGCTGCCGAGGCAGCACGTCGACGATCCCTCCGCCAGGGTCAGTGGGCACACCGACGAACGGGGCAGGTGCGATGGTGGGGACGACCACGATCATGTCGATGCCGTAGGGCGCAAGCGAGCGTCCGAGGCGGCTGGTCTCGACCTCGGCGGCCAGGTCGAGCCGCTCGCCGATCGCCGCGTCGAATCCGTAGGTGCCGGGCACCCAACGATCGAGCGCGTCAGGCCGGCCATCGGTGACTGCGAAGGAGACACCGCCGACGCTCTCATGGGCATCGACGGGCAACACCGATGGTTGCCCCAGCCAGAGCACCCTGGTCAAGCCTTCGGTCTTTCCGGCCATGAGCCGCACCGTGGTGGTATGGCTTTGCTGGGGAAGCTCCCACCGGCCGCTCAACGAGGCCTGAACGAGCAGCAGACCCGCGGCTGCAATTGAGGCGGTGCCTCCGAACGCCACCGCCTGCCTCCACCCGAAACGATGCCCCCGGAGGTCATTCTCGACCGCACAGGTTCCGGCACCGATGGCCAACGCAATCCCCACCGCCGCGGGAACGAGAAGGAGCTCCGGCGCCGGCACCTCGAAGGGCAGCCAGCCGCGTCGATCGGACCAGGCGATCATCCAGAACACTGCGGCCATTCCCCAACCGAGCGCGCCGGTGTCGAACCGGACGCCGCGCCCGACGGCCATGACCACCCCAGCGGCCAGCAGCAGCCCGATCACCATGGTCCGAATGCCACCGATTCCGGGAGCAAATCGAATGAGGTCGGCCAACGAATCGAAGGTCGCCTCTGACGAGCTCGGCCCGACCAGCCAGTTCCAGTCGAACCGACGAAGGACGTCGAACGTGAAGGGCGCGTGCAGCGCGCCCGGCACGAACACCGCAGCGACTGCCCCCACACCAAGCCGCGCCAGGCCCACAGGACGGGCGACGATGATGGAGCTGAAGCCGACGGCGAACAGCACCCCCAAGGCGATGAGCACGAAGGCCGGGACGAAGGTGGACACCGCAGCAACCAACAGGCCGAACCGCAGAACTCTGGTGGCAACGGCCCGGTCGACGACTGCGTCGTGCATCGTTCCGCCGACGCGGCCGTAGGGCGAACGGCCCTGCAACCGAAGCGCCGAGGCCAACATCGCCGGGCCCGCGGCCCAGACAACCAATGCGTTCCAACGACCCGCATGCACGATGTCGACCAGCAACGGGTTGGCCGTGTAGCTGAGCGATGCCAGTGAGGCGGCCCGAGCCGATCCGAGTGGACGGACCAGGGTCCACATCCCGACAACGCCCGCCACGATCGGGCCAAGGGTCAGGAGAAGGGCCGGCACGCCGTCCGCCCAGAAGAACACCACTCGAAGGAGGCCGAGTACCAGGAAGGCGGTGGGTGCGGTGCCAGGACCCCCGGTACCGGCTGCTCGCCAACCGCTCGACCATTCACCGAGGAGACGACCGGCCCCGGGCAGCTCCAGGAACTGACCGACCGGCGTTACGCCCTGGGAAATCAGGTCACGACTGCCGAAGAGGACCAGGAACCCGAGAAGGGCTCCGACGATGCTGGCGTCGCGAACCCGGTCGGCGTTCGGACCAGCGAAGGCGTCGCGGATGGTGGTGACCAGGTTGACCACGCGGTCACCGACGGCGAACTGGCCTCTGAGGAACGTGTTGATTCGAGCCGAGCCGACGAACTGCAGCGCGTGGACTTCGGAGTCCGACACCTGGCGAAGGGCCTGCATGGCCTTGCGACGTTTACGCGTGTCCCCCCAGCGGCTGAAGTTCCAGGCGACGGCGTCGAGCGCGACCGTCGCCTGCGCCCGATGACCCGACAGCAACGAATAGAGCCCGCCGGCCACGAGTTGGAGCACCGCAAGCGGCAGCAACCAGAGCAGCGTGAGCCGCGACTGGGTGACGAGCAGGGTTCGGAGACGATTTCGTTCGAGCGGCCGCCGCTCGGTGTCGCCGAAGGCAACCGTTCGCCGCTTGGCGATGGCGGAGGGCACCGCGACCACACGGGCACCGGCCAAGTGGGCACGCCAGCAGAAGTCGAGGTCTTCGTTGACCGAGCCCATGGCGGGGTCGAAGCCGTCGAGCGCCCGGAAGAGATCGGCGCGGACCAGCTGCACGCCGGCCGGGGCGACGAAGACGTCGGTGACGGCGTCGTACTGCTCCTGGTCGAAGTCGCCCGACTCGACCAGGTCGACCTGGACCCCGAAGCGATCCGAACCCATGCCGATCGACTCGAGGCGCCGAGGGTCGTCCCACTGACGACTCTTGGGGGTGACGATGCCGGCGTTCGAACGGTACAGCTCCTCGACGAGGCCACGAACGCACCGGGGATCGAGGTCGACCCGGTCGGTGCAGAAGAGAAGAAACGATCCGCCGGTCACCAACGTGGCCGCATGATTGGCTGCGCCCGCGAATCCGACCGGGCGGGAAAGGCGGTGATAGAAGGCCTCGGGCAGCACCGCCGCCACTCGATCGGCGAGGGGCTCGCCTCCCCCGTCGTCGATGACCAGGATGCTGAGATTCGGGTAGTCCTGCAGCTGCAGGGACCGCAACGTCGCCTCGAGGTCGACGGCAGGCGACTGGGTGACCACTACCGCCACGACGGCGGGCGAGTCGGCATCGGAGGACGGAACGACGGGGTCAGACACGGCCGGTACAGGGTACTCCTCCTGCACCCGCCGCGGCTGTACCCTGTCCCCCGTGAGAGCTCTGGTCACTGGAGCGGGTGGGTTCGTCGGACCACACCTGATGGCTCATCTGACCGAGATGGGCGACACCGTCGACGGCGTGGACATGGCTCGGGCCGTCGAGATGCGCCCCGATCTCGGCCTACGACCCGGGCCCGACCTGCTGGACCCCGGCGCCTGGCTCGACTTCGTCGGCGATCTCCGTCCTGACGTCATCTACCACTTGGCCGGATGGAGCGACGTCGGGCGCTCCTGGCACGATCCGAGGACGGCGTGGCGGGTGAACACCGAGGGGGTGCTCTCCGTCCTGGACGCCGCCCGTTCCCATGACGTGTCCCGGGTGGTCATCATCAGCAGCGCCGACGTCTACGGCGTCGTTCGCCCCGACCAACTACCACTCACCGAATCCACCGCGGCCGAACCTCGTTCGCCGTACGGTGCCAGCAAGGTCGGCGCCGAGACCCTGGCTCGCCAGTACCACCGGGGATGGGGCCTCGACGTCGTCATCGCTCGGCCGTTCAACCACATCGGACCCGGCCAGACTCCGAACTTCGTCGCCCCCGCATTCGCGTTGCGAATTGCCGAATGCGAGCTGGCCGGCGGTGGCACCGTGACCCACGGCGACCTGTCCAGCCGCCGGGACTTCACCGATGTCCGCGACGTCGTGCGGGCCTACCGCATGCTGGCCGTTGGCGGTCGTCCGGGTGAGACCTACAACATCTGCACCGGCGTCGATGTCGGCATGCAGGAACTGCTCGACCGTCTCGTGCACATGGCGCGTGTCCCCATCGCCTCGTCCGTCAACCCCGACCTGCTCCGGCCGGTAGAGTTGCCCGTCCTCCGGGGTTCCCACGACCGACTCACCGCGCACACCGGTTGGATGCCCACCATTGCCCTGGAACAAACCCTCCTGGACGTCCTCGCCGACGCTCGCAGAACTGTAGGAGCCCATTCATGACCCGCAAAGCTCTCATTACCGGCCTCACCGGACAGGACGGCTCGTATCTGGCCGAACTCTTGCTCGACAAGGGCTACGAGGTCTACGGCATGGTCCGCCGGTCGAGCACGGTGAACTTCGAACGCATCGCGCACATCCAGGATCACGTGCAAATCGTCCAGGGAGACCTGCTCGACGAGGCCTCGTTGGCCGGTCTGGTTCGTCAGATCCGCCCCGACGAGGTGTACAACCTGGCCGCTCAGAGCTTCGTGCAGACGTCGTGGCAGCAAGCCGTGCTCACCGGCGAGACCACCGCGTTGGGGGTCACTCGCATTCTGAACGCGGTGAAAGACGTCGACCCGGCCATTCGCTTCTACCAGGCGTCGTCATCGGAGATGTTCGGCAAGGTCCAGGCCGTCCCCCAGACCGAGAGCACCCCGTTCTACCCGCGCAGCCCCTACGGCGTCGCCAAGTTGTATGGGCATTGGATCACGGTCAACTACCGCGAGAGCTACAACATGCACGCCTCGAGCGGCATCCTCTTCAACCACGAGAGCCCGCGCCGGGGCCTGGAGTTCGTCACTCGCAAGATCACCAACCACGTGGCCCGCATCAAGCTCGGTCTGACCAACGAACTCCGTCTCGGCGACCTTCACCCTCAACGAGACTGGGGCTTCGCCGGCGACTACGTCGAAGCCATGTGGTTGATGCTCCAACAGGACGAGCCCGACGACTACGTCGTGTCGACCGAGGAGACCCACACGGTCGAAGAGTTCTGTGAGATCGCCTTCGGCGTGGCGGGCCTCAACTGGCGGGACTACGTGGTGCAGGACGAACGATTCATGCGACCCGCCGAGGTCGACCTGCTCATCGGCGACGCCGGCAAGGCCAAGCAGAAGCTGGGCTGGACACCCAAGACCGGCTTCCGTGACCTGGTACAGATGATGGTCGAGGCCGACCTCGATCTGGTCGCTCGCCAGCTGCGGGCCCTGGCCTAGGCCGTGCCGGACGGGCGAGACAGGCCGGACGGACCGACGTCGGTTGCCGTTCTCTGCGGCGGCGTCGGAGCAGCGCGTCTGCTTCGAGGTCTGATTCAGCTCCGCAGCGGCCCCGATCTCGTCGCGATCGTCAACGTCGGCGACGACACCGAGCTGCACGGGCTCCACATCGCCCCCGACCTCGACACCATCGTCTACACCCTGGCCGGCGCGGTCAGCACCGAGCGCGGGTGGGGACTCGAGGGCGAAACGTGGCAGGCCATGGAGATGGTCGGACGCTACGGCGGCATCGACTGGTTCTCGCTCGGCGACCGCGACCTCGGGACCCACCTCTTCCGCACCCATCGGCTACGCCAAGGTGCGACGCTGTCCACCGTCACCGCCGAGATCGCAGCGGCCTGGGACCTCGACCTGCATCTGGTTCCGGTGACCGACGATCGACTCCGAACCCTCGTCACCACCGTCGATGAAGGCGAGATCCCGTTCCAGGAGTACTTCGTCCGGCGACACCACGATGTCGCGGTGACCAACGTCCGGTTCGATGGCGCAGCCCACTGCATACCGGCCCCCGGAGTCATCGAAGCGCTCGAGACCGCCGATCGCATCATTGTCGCCCCGTCCAACCCGGTGGTCTCGATCGACCCCGTGCTCGCCGTGCCCGGCATCCGTGAGGCGTTGCGCGCCCGACGCAAGGATGTCGTGGCGGTTTCGCCGATCATCGGTGGCCAGCGCGCTCAAGGGCCCGGCCGACCGGCTGCTGGTCGAGCTCGGCCGCGAGGCCAGCGCCACGGCCGTTGCCGAGTGGTACCGAGACGTGATCGGCACGCTCGTCATCGACGACATCGATGCAGGGCTCGCCGCCGGCATCGAGGCCCAGGGCGTCCACTGCGTGGTCGCACCCACCATCATGTCCGACTCGGCCAAGGCCAAATCCCTCGCCGAAACCCTCCTCACCCTCTCCACCCTGCCGTAGCGTGGGCAAATGCTCAGACGGCTCGAGATCCTGCCGGTACCCGGACTGCCCGAGGTCGGCCCCGGCGACGACTTGGCTGGTCAGATCATCGACGCCTGCCTGACCGGCAGCCACACCGATCACGACGGCACGATCACCCCGCCGGTCGGCCTGAGCCACCACGACGTCCTCGTCGTCAGCCAGAAAGTGGTGTCCAAGGCCGAGGGACGCCAACGCATCGTCGACCCCGACGACCCACTCGCCCACAAGCCGCTGGTGCTCGAAGAGTCGGTCCGCGTACTCCGCCGTCGTGGCGAACTCATCATCAGCGAGACCAAGCACGGTTTCATCTGCGCCAACGCGGGGATCGACCGATCCAACGTCGCCCCCGACGTTGCGCTGCTTCTTCCTGAAGACCCCGACCGTTCGGCCCGCCGCATCCGAGATGCCATCAAGCACCGCACCGGCAACGAGGTCGCCGTCATCGTCGCCGACACGTTCGGACGGCCGTGGCGCCGCGGCCTCACCGACATCGCCCTGGGCAGTGCGGGCATCATGCCCATCCTCGACCTGCGAGGCACCTCCGACGCGGTCGGCCGAGAGCTTCACGTGACCGAGGTCTGCATCGTCGACGAGCTCGCCGGCGCAGCCGAATTGGTCCGCGGCAAGGCCGACGGCATCGCCGTCGCGATCATCCGGGGCGTCGCCGACGAGTGGTTCGCCGAGGGAAGCGTCGCCGAATCGATCGTGCGCCATCCCACCGAAGATCTCTTCCGTTGAGCAGCCTGGGAACCCAGGCCGACCTGCCACCGATTCTCCGGCACCTACCTCCGGCCCCCGACCCTGACGCCCTTCTCGACGGGTTCGTCGACTACGTCGCCGAACAGGGCATCAGCCTCTACGACGCGCAAGAAGAGGCGATCCTCGAGATCCTGGCGGGCAACAACGTCATCCTCAACACCCCAACGGGTTCGGGGAAGTCGATGGTTGCCCTGGCCGCCCATTTCGTCGGCCTGGCAGCCAACCAACGCAGTGTGTACACCGCCCCCATCAAGGCGTTGGTGTCCGAGAAGTTCTTCGCCCTGTGCAAGGACTTCGGCTCCGAACGGGTGGGCATGATCACCGGCGACGGCAGTATCAACCCTGGCGCGCCGATCATCTGCTGCACCGCCGAGATCCTGGCCAACTGGGCCCTGCGCGACGGCCCCGACACCGATGTCGACCTCGTCATCGTCGATGAGTTCCACTACTACGCCGACCCTCAGCGCGGATGGGCGTGGCAGGTCCCGCTGCTCGAACTTCCGCACTGCCAGTTCCTGCTGCTGTCGGCGACTCTCGGCCCGACCGAGTTCTTCCAACGTGACCTCGAGCAGCGAACCGGCAGGTCCACCATCCTGGTCCGATCCGAGGACCGGCCGGTCCCCCTCGAGTTCGAGTATCGGCGCACCGGTCTGCACCGGTCCATCGAGACCCTCCTCGAAACCAATCGCGCCCCCATCTACCTCGTGCACTTCACCCAGCGAGAAGCGACCGAGGCCGCCCAGGGGTACCTCTCGCTCGACCCGCTCTCCAAGACCGAGAAGGAGCGGGTGAAGGCGATCATCACCAACTTCCGCTTCGACTCCCCCATCGGCAAGGACCTTCGCCGCTTCGTGGCCGGCGGCATCGGTGTGCACCACGCGGGGCTGTTGCCCAAGTATCGGCTCCTCATGGAGAAGCTCGCCCAGGAGGGGCTGCTGAAGATCATCTGCGGTACCGACACCCTTGGCGTGGGCGTCAACGTGCCCATCCGCACCGTGCTGTTCACCCAGCTCTGCAAGTACGACGGCAACGGCACACGCCTCTTGTCCAAACGCGAGTTCAAACAGATCGCCGGGCGAGCCGGGCGTAAGGGCTTCGACGACACCGGAACCGTGTGGGCCCAAGCCCCGGCCCACGTGGTCGAGAATCTGCAGGCCGATGAGAAGGCGGCGAACGACCCCAAAAAGAAGAAGAAGACCGTCAAGAAGAAGCAGCCCGAACGGGGCTACGCACACTGGACCGAGGAGACCTTCACCAAGCTGATCGACGGTGACCCCGAGCCCTTACGGTCGAGCTTCACGATCAATCATCAGATGATCATGAGCCTGCTCGATCGGCCCGGCGACGGCTGCGCTGCGGTCACCGACCTCCTCACCGACAACCACGAACCGCGCAAACGCCAACGCCACCACATCAGACGGGCCATCTCGATCTACCGGTCGTTGGTGGCAGCCGACCTCCTCGAGTTCCCGCCCGTTCCCGACGAATTGGGCCGCAAGGTCCGGGTCAACTTCGATCTCCAGGACGACTTCGCCCTGCATCAGCCGTTGTCGCTCTGGGCGCTCGAAGCCATCGGCGAACTCAGCCGGTCGACCACAGCCGATGACACCGAGCTCGACGGAGACACGCACGCGCTCGCAGCCTTGACCATCATCGAGTCGATCCTGGAGAACCCCGCCGTCATCATCGCGTCGCAGCTCTCCAAGGCGAAGGACGAGCTGATGGCCGAAATGAAGTCGTCGGGGGTCGAGTACGACGAACGCATGGCCCGGCTGGCCGACGTCGAGCCGCCCCGCCCCCACAAGCAGTGGTTGTACGAATCGTTCGACCGTTTCCGGGTGAAGCATCCGTGGGTCGGAAGTGACAACGTCCGCCCGAAGTCGGTGGTCCGTGACCTCTACGAGCGGGGCATGACCTTCACCGAACACATCAACTTCTACGGGCTCAAGCGGAGCGAGGGCGTCGTGCTCCGCTATTTCACCGACGTCTACAAGGCGTTGGTCCAGAACATCCCCGAGGAGGCCAAGACCGATGAGATCATCGATCTCACCGAGTGGCTGGGCGCCGTCGTGCGCCAGGTCGACTCCAGCCTCATCGACGAATGGGAACGCCTCACCAATCCCGACTTCGAGCCAACCGCCGAGATCCGACCCGGCGACGGCGCCGATCAGGACATCACCCGCAACGAGCGAGCCTTCCGCGTCATGGCCCGCAATGAGGCCTTCCGGATCCTCCAGCTCCTTGCCCGCCGCCGCACCGTGCAGTTGGCGGAAGAGTTCGGCGACGAGACCGCCGAGTCCCTCGGGGCAGCGCTGGTCGACTACTTCGAGGAGTACCCGACGCTGCTCACCGACGCGGATGCTCGGAGCCCACAGCGTTTCGTCCTCGCCGGCTCACGCTCGACGACCTTGACCCTCACCCAGACCTTGCATGATCCGGACGACAACGACGAATGGGTGCTGCGGGCGACCGTCGACATCGACCAGTCCCGGGAGCAGGGCAAGGCCGTGCTCACCGGGCTGCGCCTCGAACGTCTCTGATCTCCCGACAAGACCCGACCGGGACAGGACACGCATCTGCTCAGAGGACGCGGTCCCACTTACCACTGGAGCGCAGCTTGGTCACCATGTGCTTCACGTCCTGGGCCCGACTCTTGGGACAGATGAGCGTCACCTCGTCGGTGTGCACGACCACCAGGTCATCGACGCCGATCAGGGCGGTGAGGCGACCCTCGGAGAGCACGATGTTGTTGGACGAGTCGATGACCTCGACCGATCCGCGCCAGGCGTTGCCGTGGTCGTCGGTGGGCAGGTGGTCGGCGACCTCGGGCCAGCTGCCGACATCACCCCAGGCGAAGCCGCCTTCGGCCATCAGGATGTTGTCGGCCCGTTCCATGAGCGCGTAGTCGATCGAGATCTTGTCCAGCGGTTCGAACGCCTCGGCAATGGCCGCTGCGAAGTCGGCGGTGTCCACCGCAGGAACGAGGGTCTCTATCATCGCGCTCAGTGCCGGAGCGTGCGTGGCGAATGCCTTCGCCAACGCATCGGCCGACCAGATGAACATGCCCGAGTTCCACGAGAAGTTGCCGCTGGCGACGTACTTCGCGGCGGTCTGCGCGTCCGGCTTCTCGACGAAGCGCGTGACTCGCCGAAAGACGATGTCGCCCGGAGCATCGAAGCTTGCGCCGGCTTCGACGTAGCCGAACGCCGTGCTGGGCCAGGTAGGGGTGATGCCGATGGTGACCAGTACGTCGTTGGCGGCAGCCACCGACAAGCCCTCGGCCAGCGTTCGACGAAAGACCTCCAGATCCCCCATGACGTGGTCGGCAGTGACGATGCAGAACACGCCCTCGGGATCCCGAGCCTTCACAACGGCACAGGCCAGAGCCACCGCCGCTGCGGTGTCTCGCCGCATCGGCTCCCCGATCACGTTGCCCGGAGGAAGGTCGGGGGAACGCTCGATGGTGGCTTCGACAAGATCGGCGCTGGTCAAGACGAGGACACGTTCCGGCGGGATCAGGCCTGCCAGACGATCGACCGCCATCTCGAGCATGGTGCGCTCGCCCAGCAACGTGAGGAGTTGCTTGGGACGTCGCATCGTGCTCGCAGGCCAGAACCGCTCGCCGTAGCCGCCGGCCAGAACCACTGCATAGGCATGTTCGAGCATTCTCGTGTCCCTTCCTGAACGTGATCGACTCATGAACAACTCACGATCGGCTCGCCAAGAGGTTGACGAAGAGTTGCTCGTAGGCCTCGGCCTGTGCCTCGGGGGTCATGCACCGTTCGACGAACGCGCGGGCCCGGATCCCCATGTTGTGCAGCTCGTCGGGCTCCGAGAGCAATTGCGCCAACGCGTCGAGGAACTCGGGAATGCGGTCGGGGGGCACCGAGCGACCCGCACCGGCCTCGGCGACGATCTTGGCCACTTCGGAACCTTCATCGATTGACGCCAACAAGGGGCGCCCCGCGGCGAGGATGCCATACAACTTCGAAGGAGTCGACGACCGCGACAGGCCGGTCTTCAACAGGATCAGGTGCAGGTCGGCCGACCCGAGCACGTCGCTGACGGCCTCCCGCGGCGCAAAGTTCGTGACGAGGACATTCGGTCGCTGGGACGCCCAGGCATCGACCTCGGTCCTGGCTGCGCCCTCGCCGTTGATGACGAACCGGACATCTGGTCGATCGGCGTAGGCATCGGCCGCGGCCCTGATCAGATCGAAGGACTGCGACAGGCCGACGTTCCCGCTGTACATCACCACGGTCTTGTCACTGAGGTCATGGGTCCGCCGATAGTCGGTCTCGGGGCCACTGCTGCGGTCGACGACCTGGACGCGACCGAGGTCGACGAAGTTCTGGATGATGTGCACCTTGTCCGGCCGGTCGGTCTTCGCCCGCACGTTCTCGGCCTGATCTTCAGACAGGACGGTGACCGCGTCGGCTCGCCGGTACAACGAGCGCTCGTGCTTCTTGGCCCAGTGCACGACCTTCGGGTTGTTGAGGGCCCCCAACTCGATCGCCACATCGGGGAAGATGTCCTGAACGTTGAAGACGAAAGGCACTCCCCACCGACGTGCGACCGTCCACGCCGCGTCGCCCAGGAAGATGGGCGGCGACATGCCCAACACCACGTCGGGCTTGGACAGGGTCAGCGCGGCGCCCGCGACCATTGCCGTGAACCCGGCAAATCCGAGCGCACGGGCAGGCACGTTGGTCTTGTCGGTCGGGAACGGCCACACCCGGGTGACCGATCCGAAGTCCGTGTACTCCCTGCGCCACGGCCGGCCGGACCATTCGGGTTCGACCCGGTGCTGGTGATACCAGGGCAGGCTCGTGACAACGTCGATTCGGTGTCCACGGGCCGCCAGAGCATGAACGAGGCGGGTCATGACCTCGCCGGTTGCGGCGTGCAGGTCAGGTTCGAAGTGAGGGCACAACACTTTGAGGTTCACGAGTGCGACGAATGATTCTCGGGCCGAAGGTCGACGTCTCCGGCGACCAGCCAACTCGGAAGCAGGTCCCAACCCGGAGTCTTGTCGGCGCGCATTCTCCCTCGCCGAGCCATCTCGTCCCGGACCGATCGTGGCCCCAAGTGGTCCAACGCCCGCACGAAGTCGGTCGCATCGGCGTCGACTCCGACGAACCGAGCTGCGTCTCCTCCCAGTTCGATGAAGGGCGCGATCCCCCGAGCGATGACCGGAACCCCGAGGGCCATCGCCTCGTAGACGGTGAGGCCCTGCGACTCGATCATTGACGGAGCGATGAGCACATCGGCAGTGGACAATCGGGCCATCGTCTCGGCATGAGGAAGGGGCCCTGGGGCGACCACACGAACTCCAACGGATCGAGCGTGTTCGACGGCGGTTTCGAACGAACGAACTGCCGCCGAATCCCTGCATGCTCCCATCCACAAGAGTTCAACCTGTTCGGGCCGAACGTCGGCCGCCCACGTAGCCACCGCTTCGACCGCCTCGTCAAACCGCTTGTGGTCGTACAGATCGCCGAGGAGAGCCACGCGACCAATGGCTTCGGGCTGGACCATGCGAGCTGCTGGTGTCGACGGCGTGACCGGCCGAATTGCGATCCGATCAGCGATCGGAAAGTCGACGCATTGGCGCAATTCCGCGGCAGTTGCGGCGGTTTGGCAGATGATCAGATCTGCTTTTCGGAGTGACCATCGCGCCCAACGCGACAAGAGTGACAGGCGTATCGATCGCTGCTCGCTTGATGCACTCCTCGAGTAGAGGAACAAGTTCTGGACAACCATGACGTGGTACGACCGTGACGGGACAACCGGTATTCGATCGCAAAATCCTACGTAGATGGCGCCCCGCCAGAGTCCGATGAGGTCGCCCAAGATCGACTTCCAGCGCGCGACGAACCTGACTGCGACGCCGGGGGGTTGATCCCCGAGGTCTTGTGGTGTCTCGTTCGGCAGAACGAGCGCTACCCGCGAAAATCGTGACCTCGACAGGTCGCTCGTCAGCGACCGAACCGCTTCGGCCAGCGCCACCGACGTGCCGGCCCCGGTCGCTGTGCCGGCGGCCAGCACCACGTCGGGCCGCCTAGGAAACCAGGGACGCATAGGCCTGGTGATGCTGTTCTGCCGACCGTTGCCAGGTGAAGTCTCGGGACCGGGCGGAGGCAGCAACGGAGAGCGTCCTGCGCAACTCAGGATCATGGTCGATGCGGGCGATGGTCTCGGCCCACCCGTCCACATCTCGAGCATCGGTACCGAGCCCGCCCGCTCCCACAACCTCGCTGAGTGCGGGACAGAGTGAATGCAGCACCGGTGTGCCGTGAGACATCGCCTCGGCGGCAGGGAGACCGAAACCCTCGCGAAAGCTCGGAATGCAAAGGGCGACAGCATCCCGAAGCAGGGCATGAAGATCGGCCCGTTGCACCTGTCCCAAGAAGCGGACCTTTCGCCCGGCTCGTGACCTCAGTCGCTCAGGCTCCCGGTTCCACCCGTCCGGTCCGACGACGACCAGCTGGAGATCGCCGTCCAACTTGGTCATCGCGTCGATCAGAACCGAGACGTTCTTGCGTGGCACGAGCGCCCCGACGAAGAGCAGATAGCGGCCTCGGAGCTGGTGCCGCAGGCGCATGTCAGCAACGGCGGCGTCATCAATGGCGAAGGTGTCGACCCCCCAATGCGCCACTCGCAATCGCTCCGGACCAACGCCCAGTTCCGCGACCTCGGCTGCGACCGCATGGGTCGGGCAAATCACCAAGTCCGCGCGTTCTGTTGCTCGTCGCAATCCTGCCGCCATGACTCGGGCGCCCCGAGCCGTGAACTGTTCCGGGTTGGAGAGGGGAAAGAGATCGTGGATGGTGACAACGAGCGGCGATCGCACCGGAGGGGCGAACGCCAGTGTGCAATGCACGACGTCCAGACCGGAAAAGGCCGACCGAGAGCCGCTGAACGAGGTCCTGTTCCACAGTTCGTACAACACGGCATAGTGCAGGTGGAGCGACCGTTCGTCCTGCAGGCTGTCCGGCGCATCGTCCCGCCGGGGCCGCGCCGTGAGCGGAGTCATCGCAAGTTCTCGGACCGCGGTCAATGCCTGCAGCAGATCAAGCGCAGCACGAGCGCTACCGCCGGGCACCTTGTGGGAAAGTTGCGTGAGTGTAAATCCGACTCGGATGCCCTGACGCTCCACCACGGCAGAGTAGCAGGCGAACTAGAGCCCGAGGACCCGGGCGAAGTGCTCCGCGGTGCGCGTCACCCCGTCTCGCAGCTCGATGGTCGGCTCGAAGCCGAGTTCCCTGCGGGCGACCGTGAGATCGGGTTTGCGCTGCAGGGGATCGTCCTGAGGCAGCGGATGGAACGCCAGCTCGCTCGTGCTGTTGGTGATGCCGATCACCGCTTCGGCCAGCTCACGGACGGTGAACTCGTTGGGGTTGCCGATGTTGACCGGCTCCTGGTAGTCGCTGTCGAACAACCGGAGCTGGCCCTCGATCTGATCATCGACGTAGCAGAAGCTCCGTGTCTGTCGACCCTCACCGAAGATGCTGAGCGGCTCGCCCCTGAGCGCCTGGATGATGAAGGTGGAGACCACCCGGCCGTCGTCGGGGCGCATCCGCGGACCATAGGTGTTGAAGGTCCGGACGATACGAATGTCGATGCCGTGATGGCGGTGGTACGCCATCGTGATGGCCTCGGCGAAGCGCTTCGCCTCGTCGTACATACTGCGCGGTCCGATGGGGTTGACGTGACCCCAGTAGGTTTCGGGCTGGGGGTGCACCTGCGGGTCGCCGTACACCTCACTGGTGGAGTTGAGGTGGAACTTGGCGCCCTTCTCCCGGGCCAGACCCAGGCAGTTGTGCGTACCGAGACTGCCGACCTTGAGGATCTGGATGGGGATCCGGCTGAAATCGACCGGCGACGCCGGGCTGGCGAGATGCATCACGCCATCGACTGCACCGGGGACCCAGATGTGGCTGGACACATCGTGGCGGACGAACGAGAACCCATCGACCCCGAAGAGGTGCTCGATGTTCTCGACCCTGCCGGTCAGAAGGTTGTCGAGGCAGATGACCTCGTCGCCCCGCTCGAGGAGCCGTTCGCACAAGTGGGAACCGAGAAATCCGGCTCCGCCGGTGACGACGATTCGAGCCACCTCAGCGGCCCGTTCCGCGGTAGGTGAACCCTCGCCGTCGGAGCGCGTGACCGTCGAGGATGTTTCGAGCGTCGACCACGGCCCGGCCCGACATCTGGTTGGACACCTGATCGAGGTCGAGCCACCGGAACTCGTCCCATTCGGTGAGCACCACCAGGACCTCGGCTTCCTTGACCGCGGCGTAGGGGTCGGTACACACGTGCAGTCCCGGCACCTCGGGAATCGGTCCCTTGACCGCAGGGTCGTAGCCGTGCACCTCGACTCCGGCCGCGATGAGCCGAGAGATGACTTCGAGCGATGGCGACTGACGGAGATCGTCGGTGCCGGCCTTGAAGGTCAGGCCCCAGACGCCGACCCGTTTGCCTTCGACGTCGACGCCGAGCGCATCGATGACCTTCTGTGCGGTTCGGTCGAACTGCTCCTCGTTGACCCGCAGCACCTCCCGGAGAAAGCTGAAGTCGTAGCCGGCGTCCTCGGCGATACGGGCCAGGGCGATGGTGTCCTTCGGAAAACAGCTGCCGCCCCAACCGGGACCGGGGTGCAGGAATTCTTTGCCGATCCGGTGGTCGTACCCCATGCCGAGCACCACGTCGTTGACGTCGGCTCCGACGGCCTCGCACAGGTTGGCGACCGCGTTGATGAACGACAGCTTCGAGGCGAGGAACGCGTTCGCCGCATACTTGATGGTCTCGGCGGAGATCGGATCGGTGACCATGATGGGCGCTCGCACCTTGGTGTAGAGACCGGCGACCCGAATCGCCGCCTCTTGGTCGCTCGACCCGATGACGACGCGATCGGGGTTGAGGAAGTCGGCTACAGCCGTGCCCTCACGAAGGAACTCCGGGTTGGACACCACCGACACGTCCGAGCGAGCGAGCACTCGACCAACAACCTCCGTGGAGCCGACCGGCACGGTCGACTTGTTGACCACGACCGACCGGGTCGGAAGCACCGGTGCAATCTCGGCGGCAGCCGCCTGGAGATAGGTCAGGTCGGCCGACCCGTCTGCACTCTGTGGGGTCGGCACGCACAGGTAGTGAAACTCGCAGTCCTTCGAAGCAGCCGCGGCGCCGACGACGAAGCTGAGCTTGCCGGACGCGAGGCCCTCGACGACGAGCCGATCGAGACCGTGTTCGACGATGGGGACCTCACCGCGGCTGAGACGGGCGATCTTCTCCTCGTCGATGTCGGCGCAGATCACGTCATGGCCCAAATGCGCGAAACACGCTCCGGTTGTGAGACCGACGTAGCCGGTTCCGATCACTGCAATGCTCGCCATGAACGCGTGTCTCCTCGATAGGTGCTGACCTGGCCAGGCTACCGGTGCGTCACCGCTCGGGTGAAACAGCGAATCTTCCCGACAGAAGGGTTACGCGGCATTTCGCGCTGCGTTGAGATTCGAACGAATACCTGAGCGTGATCTACTCGCAACCGTCGATCGGAGAGAGAGCCACTGCTTCATCAGCCAAATCGGCGTCATCGGTTCCGTCAACTTCTTCGGTTCCGGCAGCGCTATCCGGCGGAACGGCCGCCCCATCTGTCAGCGGAAACTCGGGAATGACGGGGTCGAACGATCCGATGGTCACCCGTATGTCCCGGGCAACAAGAGGCGCGGAAGCGCCCTCCGGCAGGGGCAACACCGATGGCGGAAATCCCAGTTCGTCCTGGAGCGCAGCAGCGACAACCAACGCGGCTGCTGCCCCATCGGGACCGTGAACGACCGAAACTCCAGGATCGAGATTGCTTGCCGATTTGACGTCCGGATCGAAGCCTCGCCGGGTCAGCGAGGCTGCCAGCAACTCGGCGTTCTCCTCCTCGGCCCTCGCGTGGACGAGCTCGAGTCCGACCGTTGACGGGTGGTCAGCCTCGAGGCCGCGAAAGTAGGCAAGCAGTGGCTCGGCCTGATCCAGCAGCGGCAATTCCACCGAAGCGGCGCCGACCATGCCCGAACGACTGGGGAAGGTGTAGGAGTCGAGTGCTCCGGGCTCGAAGGATCCATAGGTTCGACCGAGGTCGATCAGCAACTGGGCGGTCAGCTGCTGATCGATGGAGACGTTCTTCAGCGCCGCGTCGATCAAGTCGCTCAACACGAAGGGGTTGCGGGCACCGAGTTCGATGGCCCGCGCCCCGAGCCGTTGCAGGAACTCTTGTTGACGGCGGATCCGGCCCAGGTCGCTGGTCGGGTCGGTCTTCCACCGTCCGTCGACCATCGTCTGGTAGTACCGACTGCGGACGTACGCGAGCGCGGTGGGTGGATCGAGTGCTTGACAGCCTGCTTCGAGCATCTCGAAACCGGTTTGGGTCGCGCCGGTTTCAGGGTTCCAGTCCCGAGCCGGTTCGGGGAAGTAGACCTCGACCGAGCCCACCGCCGCTACGAGGCCCTCGAACCCCGCAAAGTCGACGTTGACGAAGTAGTTGATCGGCACATCGAAATTCTCTTCGATGGTGTCGATCAGTTCGGCGGGGCCACCAGTGGCGAATGCCTTGTTGATCTTGGCCTCCCGCCCGGACGCGGCCATCTCGACCCACAGGTCACGAGGAAACGACAGCAGTGCGGCGCTTCCGTCGCGCTCATCGAGGTGAACGATGATGATCACGTCACCGTTGCGCTCGCCCTTGCGGCCGGAGAGGACTGGGCTGTCGGGATCGAGCCCCGCTGCGGAATCCGAGCCGACCATCAGAATATTGATGACTTGGGGCCCGCCTCCGTCGGTCTCGGGCGGCGTCAACGAAGTGGCCAGTTGCACCCGAGTCACCGATGAAGCCTTCTGCCACGAGAGCTGCAGCAGCCACGCCATCGAGAGAGACACTCCGATGAGCAACACGTTTGCCGCAAGCAGCAGCCGCTGCGGCCAGGATCGACGAAGTCGCTCAGACCGACTCACGCCGGAGACTCCCCCGACTCAGCCGGGTCCCATGGCCGGATCGCCAGGACGGTTCCTTCGTCCACAGAGACCACGGCGACCGGCGCTGCGAACACGTTGCTCACGCCTCGCGGTGATCCGGCGCCGAGCGTTTCGCCGACGAGCGGGTACTGCAGCCCGCTGGTGCGGACCCCCTTCGCGTCGCCACCGTAGGGGAGCAGGCTCAACAATTCGCCAACCCTTCCGGTCAGCGCCCGCTTGTCGTGGATCACCGAGAGTTCGCCTCCGTCGAGGAAGCCGTCGATTTGCACTCCGGCAAAGCGGCGATCGGCCAACAGCGCCACGTTGGCGAGCAGGTGATCGGGCCGACCTCCGTCGATGGCCACCACCACGATCCGCTCGGGCTCGGTCTGGAGTGCCTCGAGCAGCGCCAGTTCGAGGTCGGTCTCGGCTTTGGCCGTCGGATGCCGGATGATCTTGGCTCCCGCGCGTTCGGCACCGAGCAGACCCGCAGCGGTCACCGAATCGAAGTCGCCGACAGCGATGTCGATGCCGAAGCCGTGGGCCCGGGCCCGATCGATGCCCGAATCCGCCGCGATGACGAGGTCGGGGACGGGCAAATCCGCGACGCGTTCGACCGCGAGATTGTTGCCCCCGCCGAAGACGAGCACCGTGCGAGGACCAACCGAATGCGACACTGCCAGCATCGTAGAGGCTCCGTTCGTCGGTCACGGGTCGAGCCGTCCCGTTGGGGCGGGTAGGTTCTCTCCATGCTGAAGCGCACGATCTACAACGATGAGCACGAACTGTTCCGCGAAAGCTTCCGGGCGTTCGTCGACAAGGAGATCGTGCCCCACGTCGATCGCTGGGAGCAGGAGGGCAAGGTCGATGTCTCGATGTTCGAGAAGGCCGGTGCCAGCGGGTTCCTGGGCATGGAGATCCCCGAGGCGCTCGGCGGCGGCGGGGTCGACGACTTCCGGTTCAACGCCATCATCAACGAGGAGATCCAGGCCGCCGGCGCGATGGGTTCGGGCATGTGCATCACATTGCACAACGACATCTGCCTCCCGTACTTCACCAAGTGCACCAACGACGAACAGAAGGCCCGATGGTTCCCCGGCCTGGCGTCAGGCGCCACGATGGCTGCCATCGCCATGACCGAGCCCGGCACCGGGTCGGACCTGGCTGCGGTGCGCACCACCGCCATCAAGGATGGCGACAGCTACATCGTCACTGGCTCCAAGACGTTCATCACCAACGGCATCAACTCGTCGTTGGTGATCGTGGCCGCCAAGACCGACCCTTCCCAGGCCCACCGCGGCATGAGCCTGCTGGTTGTCGAGGAAGGCATGGAGGGTTTCAGTCGGGGCCGGAACCTCGACAAGATCGGACTCCACGCCCAGGACACGGCCGAGCTCATCTTCGAGGACGTTCGGGTACCGGCAGCCAACCTGCTCGGCGAGGAAGGCCACGGATTCTTCATGCTGGTCGACAATCTCCCGAGGGAGCGCCTGTCGCTGGCCATCGGGGCGCTCTCCCACGCGCAGGCCGCGTTCGGATGGACGGTCGACTACTGCAAGGATCGTCAGGCGTTCGGCCAGCCCATCGGGTCGTTCCAGCACTCGAAGTTCAAACTGGCCGAGATGAAGACCGAGCTCGACATCGCTCGGGTGTTCCTCGACCGCCAGATCGAGGCCTACCTCGCCCGGGAGCTCACCGCAGACGATGCTGCTGCAGCCAAGTGGTGGGTCACCGAACTCGAGAATCGGGTCACCGACACGTGTCTCCAACTGCATGGCGGCTATGGCTACATGGAGGAATACCCCATCGCCCGCGCCTGGCGGGACGCCCGCGTGCAGAAGATCTACGGCGGCACCAACGAGATCATGAAGGAGATCGTCGGTCGATCACTCGGCTTCTGAGCTCGGTCCGTCGGCCGGTTCGAACCCCAGGGCAGCTTCGAGTCGTTCGAGCCGTTCCTCCAACGCCGTGACCCTCGCCTCGAGCTCGGACCGACTTGCCAGCGTTCGACCCGACCCCCTTCCTTGATCGAGCACCCCATGATCCGGCGCGGTCGCCCAGTTGCCTGTGCCCAACTCCGGTTCGCCCGCCAAGAGGTGCGTCCAGCGGTTCTGGCTCTGCCCTGGTCCGCGGCCGAGGTCGGTCACCAACGGCTCGGGACGCTGCGCAAGCGAACGCAGCGTGTCTTCCACCCCGGCGAGATCGTCAAAGGCCACGTAACGGTCGGTTCGGGTGCGAAGCTCACCGGGCGTTTGCGGACCGCGGAGGGCCAGCACCGCAAGCACCGCCTGCTGCTGCCCGTCGAGCGACCACACTTCGTTGAGCACGTGCCGATGCTTCTCGACCCGACTGCCGCCGGTGACCGTTCGGGCCAAGCCGGCGGCTCGCAACAGCTTCATGGCCTCGACCACCATCCGCTCGGTGTAGGCCACGACGGGTTCACGGCTGCTCTTCTGGTTGCACACGTTGAGGAGCGCGTTGGTCGAGAGTGGGTACTGATCGGGGGTAGTGGCCCCCTTTTCGATCAGGCAGCCCAGCACTCGAATCTCCTCAGCCGTGAAGTCCATCGGGACTGGCTACTACGAGAACGCGCTGTGACCGGTGATGGCCTGGCCCATCATCAGCGTGTGGATCTCGTTGGTTCCTTCGTACGTGTACACCGACTCGAGGTTGTTCATGTGGCGAATGACGGGGTACTCGGTGGTGATGCCGTTGGCGCCGAGGATGCCTCGGGCTTCGCGGGCAACGGCGAGCGACATGGCCACGTTGTCCTTCTTCCCGAAGCTGACCTGAGCCGGACCCAGGCTTCCTGCATCCTTCAACCGGCCGAGGTGGTAGGCCACGAGCGTGCCTCGCTGCACCTGGACCATCAGATCGACCAGGCGTTGCTGCGTCAACTGGAAGCGGCTGATCGGGCCGCCGAACTGGATGCGGGTGTTGGCGTAATCGAGCGCCGATTCGTAGCACGCCCGGGCGGCACCAACCGCACCGAAGGCGATGCCGAACCGAGCCTCGTTGAGACACGAGAGCGGGCCGCGCATGGAGGCAACACCGGGCAGCACCGCCTCGGACGGGAGTCGGACGTCTTCGAGAATCAACTCCGACGTCACCGAGGCACGCAGCGAAACTTTGCGCTCGATCTTGGGGGCCGAGAATCCGGCGGTGTCGGTGGGCACGACGAAGCCGCGAATACCGGCGTCGGTGCGGGCCCAGACCACGGCGACATCGGCGATGGATCCGTTGGTGATCCACATCTTGGTCCCGTTGAGGATCCAGTCGCCGCCGGGCTCTTGACGGGCGTTGGTGCGCATCGACGACGGGTCGGAGCCGGAATCGGGCTCGGTCAGACCGAAGCAGCCGATGGCATCGCCGGCGGCCATGGCCGGTAGCCACTCCTGTTTGTGCTCCTCGGAGCCGTAGGCCCAGATGGGGAACATGGCCAGGGAGCCCTGGACCGAGACGAAGCTGCGGAGGCCGGAGTCACCGTATTCGAGCTCCATACAGGCCAGGCCGTACATCATGGCCGACGATCCGGCGCAGCCGTAGCCCGTGAGATGCATGCCCAACAATCCGAGATCCCCGACCGCTTTGGAGACCTCTTTGTAGGGAAACTCTCCTGCGTCGAACCACTCGCCCACATCAGGGAGAATCTTGTCGCTCACGTACCGGCGAACCGTGTCGCGCAGCATGAGTTCATCGTCGGCCAACAGGGTGTCGGTCGCCAAGAAGTCCTTGGGGTTCTCTTGTTTGGGTCGTAGTGGTTCGGCCATCCGGAAACTCTATTGCCTGATGGCAGTGGGCGTGTCGCCGAACTACACGCCCGGAGCCAGATCGACGCCGGCCAAGGCCGCACGCAATCGGTCGGCCATCTCGTCGAGCCGATCGGCTCGGGGCGAGGTGTCCGCGTTGCGGAAGTCGAGGTTCTGCATGCCCTGGAGCGGGATCACGTGCAGGTGCGTGTGCGGTACCTCGAACCCAGCGACGAGGAGCCCGATCCGCTCGCACGGCACGACCGACTTCTGGGCGGTGCCGATGATCTGGGCAACTCGCATGAGATGTACCGAAAGCGCTGGGTCGAGATCGATCCAGTGGTCGATCTCGGCGCGAGGAATGACCAAGCAGTGGCCCGGATGAAGCGGTCGGATGTCGAGCATGGCGATGCACTGTTCGTCGGACCAGACGATCCGCCCGGGTATCTCGCCTTGGATGATGCGGGTGAAGATCGACGCCATGGCGGCCGATGCTATTCGCCCCCGACGACATTCGCCGGACGGTCGGTGAGCGGCAATGATGCAGCGATGGCTGACGACTCACTTGCCCAGGTGCACCTGACGACCGAGAACGGCATCGCCACCATCGTGCTCGATGCCCCCGAGAGGAAGAACGCGCTGTCGGTCGAGCATGGTCAATGCCCTCGGCGATTCACTCGAGGCGGCGATTGCCGACACCGGGGTCCGCGTCGTCGTCATCACCAACACCGGCAACACGTTCTGCGCCGGGGCCGATCTTCAGGCCGCCCGTCCGGGCATCGCTGAAGCCGACCAGGTTCGGTGGACCTTCATCCAGGTGATGGAACGCATCATGACCGCACCGAAGCCGATCATCGCCCGGGGCGACGGTCACGTCACCGGCGGCGGGGTCGGCCTGATCGCAGCGTGCGACATCTCGGTCCTGCGTGACGACGCCAAGATCGGCTTCACCGAGGCCCGCTTGGGTGTCTCGCCTGCGGTCATCTCGGTCGTGTGCCTGCCGAAGATGCGCCGGGCCGACGCCAGCGAACTGTTCCTCACCGCAGAACGCTTCAGCGCTCAGCGGGCAGTGGAGGTCGGCCTGATCAACGCCGCGGTCCCTGCGCACCAGCTCGACGAGAAGATCGAGGAGTACGTCGACAAAGTGGTCCGAAGCGGCCCATTGGCGCTGGCGGCGTGCAAGGAACTCATCACCCGAGTTCCCCAGATGTCGACGTCGGAAGCCTTCGCCTTCACCGGACCCTTCTCGGCGGCTCTCTTCGCGTCGGAGGAGGCACAGGCCGGCATCGCCGCGTTCCGGGAGCGACGCCCGGCCCCCTGGGTGCCCGCCGATCGCGCTGGCCGAGAGAATCGCTGAGCCGGCCGGGACCTTGTCCCCTTGCTACTTCGACGTTTCAGGAGTTTGGTTGAGGAGTGAACGAGCCATCGTCGACCGTCGCCGAAACTCATGTCTCGACGGTCTTCTTCGCGGGTGACCGGGCGTACAAGCTGCTGAAACCGGTGAAGACGAGCTTCCTCGATCATTTGACCACGGCGAGTCGGCTTGCCGGCATCGACGACGAGTTGGCCCTCAACCGCCGACTGGCTCCCGACGTCTACCTGGGTACCGCCGACGTCATCGAGAACGGTGCCGTCGTCGACCGGATGCTGGTCATGCGCCGACTTCCCGCCGACCGGCGCCTCACCGCCCTCGTCGACTCGCCCGAGATCCACGACCGGATACGAGCCGTCGCCCGGGCCGTCGCCGTGTTCCACGCCGGCCTCGAACCGCTCCGCGACACCACCGACATGCAGATCACCGAGATCGCCGGTCGGGATGCCGTCTGGCAGAACTGGAAGGACAACTTCACCGACCTCGAGCCGCTGGTCGGTCCTGTGATCCCCGCGGCCGACGCCCAGGAAGTCCAACGTTCGGTCGAGCAGTTCCTCGCTCACCATCCGGCCATGTTCGACGAGCGAATTGCGGCCGGCTTCGTTCGGGAGGGCCACGGTGATCTGACGGCCGAGGACATCTTCTGCCTGCCCGACGGGCCGCGTATTCTCGACTGCCTCGCGTTCGATCGACGTCTTCGCGTCGGCGACATGTTGCTGGATGTGGCGTTTCTGGCCATGGACCTCGACCGCCTGTGCGGACCCCGGCTGGCGGCCGAATTCATGGGCTACTACCGGGAGTTCACCAACGAACACCACCCGGCGTCGCTCGCTCACCACTACGTCGCCTACCGCGCGCATGTCCGGGCCAAGGTCGCCGGCCTTCGCGCCATGCAGGGCGACCAAGCGCAGGCGACGCTGGCACGTGCGTACCACGATCTCTGTCTCCAGCACCTCCGGCGGGCGAACCTCACCCTCATCCTGGTCGGCGGAACGCCGGGGACCGGCAAGACGACGCTGGCCGAAAGCCTCTCCGGGGTCCTCGGCTCGATGCTGTTGTCGACCGACGAACTCCGCAAGGACCTGAGCGGCGTCGACCATCTCGAACGTCAATTCGTCGACACCGACGCGGGGATCTACGACCCGTCAGCCACGGAGAAGACCTACGCAGAACTGCTGCGCCGGGCAGGAGCGCTGCTCGATCGGGGCGAGTCCGTGGTGCTCGATGCTTCGTGGAGTCACTCGTCACTTCGAGACGCAGCCCGTCAGCTTGCCGTCGACAAGGGGGCTGATCTGGTCGAGTTCGAATGCGTCCTCGACGCCGCCGAAGCCAAGAAGCGCATCGAGCTGCGCCTCGAACAGGGCACCGACGCTTCCGACGCCCGGCCCGAGCTGTTGGACGAGTTGCGAGAACGTTTCCATCCGTGGCCGACAGCGGCACGTATCAACAGCGCTGCCCCTCGCTCAGCCATGGTCGAGGCAACGCTCGTTCACCTCCACCGTGTCCTCATTCGCCTCGGCGAAGGCAGCGCACCCGAAGTGGATGCGGTCGCCCGAGCGACGAGGGGCGGTCAGTCGACGTCGGGGTAGACCGACGGAGGCGGTCCGGGAATTCCCGGACCGTCGCAGAACCAGCACGTCGAGTCGGCCGGGCCGGTCCACGCAACCTCGCAGGGCAGGCAGCTCATCCGAAGTCCGACTCGGCGATACCGAGGGGCGCGAACGGATCCGGTATGCGTGGCGACGGAGGAGAATGCGGGCACCATCACCCGATCGGTCGACGGTCGCCTCGATTGAGCAGAACCCCCTCGAAAAGTCCCGTTGCGAGGACCTACTCAGCCAGAGCGAGAATGATCAGACAACTCTGACGCTCTGCGCCTCGTCCCCTTTACGACCCGGTCCGATCTCGAACTCCACGGCCTGCCCCTCTTCGAGCGTGCGATATCCCGCTCCCTCGATGTTGGAGAAGTGCACGAAGACGTCGTCGCCATCGGCCCGGGAGATGAATCCATATCCCTTTTCTGCGTTGAAGAACTTCACGGTTCCCGTCGCCATTGCGGTATTCCTTGCTTGTACGGAGCCCTTTGTCTGCTGGGCTCATTCGCGCAAAGAATAGAACCGTCGTTGGCGGCCGTGCTCGGCGACCGAAAACAATCCCCACTTACCCACTGACCCACTGACCCGCCCCGCTCACACCCCTACTCCCGAACCTCCGGCTGTGGGCGTCGGAAACCGGTGTCTACAGCCGGAGGTTCGCTTCGGGCGACGCCTGGAGCCGGAGGTACGACAGGTCCTGCTGGAGCCCTTCATCGCTCAGGGTCCGGAGCAGGTCCCAGTGACGTTCGATGGTCGACGGGTCGGCATTCCGCTCATGAAGCTGAGTCAAACAGCGGTGGCCTCGACGATTCGTATCGATGTAGCCGTCTCGGTCACTCGATCGAGACGGAAGCCGCCGGCGTCCAGGAGCTCACCGAGTTGGGCCGATGTGCGCTCTCGGCCGCCGGTGACGGCCAGCATGATCACGTCGATCGTTTCCGAGCGCTCATCGAGCTCACCGTCGGGAAGGCCCGCTTCGATGATGAGCACGGTTGCCCCGGTGGTGGCCGCGCGGCGGATCGCCGTGAGAATGGCGATGGCCTCCCGATCAGCCCAGTCGTGGATGACCTCGAGCAGCACGTATGCGTCGGCCGCAGGCAGTTCATCGCAGAAGAAGTCTCCGGCCTGGAGCGTCATACGGGGGTACGCATCGACGCTGGCGATCACGTCCGGCTGGTCGAACAGCGTGCCGATGGCGTCGGTTGCTCCGAGGATGGCACGCAGAATGGCCTCGTCCGCCGCCAATGTCTGCGACCACTGCGAATCGGCTGAAATCGTAGACCGCAAGCACGGCAGCCACCTCGACCGCCGATTTCGCTGTCATCGCCTCGCCGAAGATCTCGGTCTCGGCCTGATGTCTTCGTAGATAGCCCCAAGCCCCGTCCGGGTCGAGCTGTTCAGCCCCAGGTCGTCCGGTTCGGACGGAAAATTCGAGTTCGGTGATACTGGACCAGGTCATGGGGAGTCCCATCATTCGGGCAAAGGCCCGCATCGATAGCGGCCCATCGCTCCTCAGGAGCTCCGACGCTGGATTATGAGTCCAACCGTCCGGCGTCAACGTGAACACTCCCTGAGTGGAGAGCAGCCGCAGGACCCTGTCCAACACGTCGGGGTTCAGCCCCCACCTCAGCCGCCAGATCGGCGGCGGAACGCGGCGAGTCCGCTACGTGGTCAGCAACCCCGATCTCCGCTATCACGTGCAGGGCCCGAGCCGCGACCGCGGCGGCGGCAAGCCGCCAGATCGCATCCACGTCGTTGATTCCAGGCTCCATGGAGAGAACTGCGTTGCCGGCAGTCGGTTGCTCAACGATCGATGACATGGCGGGTGCTCCTGAACGAGATCTCCTACGGACTCGGCGAACATACGCTCGAGGACTTCAGATCATCTTTCGATCAGAGTTCCCGGTCGTGATGTACTAGCCAGATGACGTTGGTTCCTGCCATGCGCTATGCCCGGAGTGGCGGCGTGAGTCTGGCCTACCAGTGCTTCGGCGAAGGTTCGATCGACCTCATGATCATCCCGCCGCTCGCCCAGAACATCGAATTGGCCTGGGAACGACCTGAGATCGCTCATATGTTCGACCGGTTCGGTGCGTTCGCTCGGGTCACTCACTTCGACAAGCGAGGAACTGGGGCGTCCGATCGTTCGGCTTCGGTGCCGACTATGGATCAACGCATCGACGACACCCGAGCCGTTATGGATGCGGCAGGAGTGGATCGGGCCGTGCTCCTCGGCGTCTCCGAGGGTGGCCCGATGGCGTTGCTGTTCGCCGTGACCTACCCCGAGCGGGTCGCGGCCCTCGTCCTCCATTCGACCGCTGCGGTGTTCAACGTCACCTGACCTCCCCGCTGAGGCTCGGAGATGCCCGACGCGCGTTCCTCGATCGCTTCGTTGACACCTGGGGGACCGCAGAGTCCATGACCTTGAGTCGTTACGCCCCGTCAGTGGCCGACGACCCCTCCTTCATCGAGTGGCAGCAGCGCTACGAACGGCAGGCAGCCTCCCCGGCGGCCTTCCGCGAACTCCTGATGATGATCGACGAGATCGATGTGACGGACATCCTGCCGCTCATCACCATCCCCACGCTCATTCTGCATCGAACCGGGGACCTCGTCATCCCAATCGAACGAGTCCGGACTCTGGCCGCGGCCATCCCCGGGGCCCATCTCGCCGAATTCGAGGGCTGCGACCACTTCCAGTTCGTGGGCGAGACCGAGGGCTGGCTCGATGCGCTCGAGGAGTTCGCAACCGGACTCCCGCCCAAGCATCAAGCGCGCCGGCCGGCAACAGCCATCGAACGTCCATTGATCCAGACTCTCGGCGGCTTCGCCGTGCGACGCGACGGCCACGAGATCTCGCTCACCGAGTGGGGTTCCCGCCGCGCCCGGCAACTCTGCAAGCGCCTGGCCGCCGCTGCGGGCCAGCCCATCCCTCGCGACCAGCTCATCGACATGTTGTGGCCCGACGAGGACGCCGACGAGGTCAAGCTCAACGCGCGCCTGTCCGTCCAGTTGTCCACCGTTCGCCGCGTGCTGAACGGAGGTGTCATCGCCGACCACGCGTCGGTCCGGCTCGATCTGGATGCGGTACGGCTTGACCTCGCCAACCTGGAAGCTGCAGTCGGCACCCAGAATCACGCCGTCGTGGTCGACCTGTACCGCGGGCCGTTCCTCCCAGAGGACCCCTACGAAGATTGGACGGCCCCGGTTCGCAACAGGGCAAAGGCGCAGTTCGCGTCGGCCTGTCAACATCTCACCAGTCACGCCAACAGCGTCGGGCAACCCGACCGGGCACTACGGCACACGTTGGTCTGGTTGGAGAGCGACCCCTACGACGAAGCGGCGCACACGGCCGTCATCGGGTCATTCGCCGCACTGGACCGCCACGGCGAGGCCCGCCGGGCCCACGCCCACTTCCAGGAATGCATGGCTGACATTGGTGCGCCGTCTCCGAGCTACGAAGAGGTACTACGAAGCAGCAACCGATCGTGATCCACCAGTTGAGTCGAGGGATGGGTGACGTATGAAAGAAGCGCGGCTCATCGTCATCACGGGAATCATGGCCGCAGGCAAATCGACGTTCGCCCAGGCGCTGGCAGAGCGGTTCCCTGCGAGTGCTCATGTTCGCGGCGATCACTATCGCCGTTGCATCGTGCAACGGCCGTGAGGACATGTCGGCGGATCCGTCCGATCGGGCAATCGCCCAGCTCAGACTCCGGTATCAGATGGCACTGTCAGCGGCCGAACAGTATCGACAAGCAGGTTTCACTACGATCGTCCAGGACGTCATCATCGGGCCGATGCTGGCGGAGTTCGTCGCCATGGTCGAGCATCGCCCTTCTCACTGGTGGTCCTCGCACCTCAACCCGTCAGAGGTGGCGCGACGAGAGGAAGGGCGGGCGAAGACCGGGTACGGCGCCTTCACCCCCGACCAACTCGACGCCATCCTCAGAGCGGACACCCCGCGCCTCGGCTTCTGGCTCGACTCGACGGACCTGACGGTGGATCAGACCGTCGATCAAATTCTTGCCAACCTCGACGACGCCGCCGAGATCGCGTGACGGTCGACGCGCTGAGTATCCCTACCACCGGCTACAGGCGTCGCTCCGACCGAACCTCCGGCTAGGGCCACCGGTTTCCGACGCTTGGGGCCGGAGGTTCGCTTTGACGTGGACCGTACAAGACTTGAACTTGTGACCTCTCGCGTGTGAAGCGAGCGCTCTAGCCAACTGAGCTAACGGTCCGGGCTGAGACAGATGCGACATGATAGCGGTGGAGCCCGCCATCGCACTCCTCCTGACAAGACCGCCGGATCAGACCGCCGGATCAGACCGGTGCGAAGACCTGACCGGCTTCGAACACGTCTTCCATGGCGGCCAGTGCCTGGATGACCAGGACGTCTTCGAGTTGCCGGCTGGCGACTTGGAGGCCGACCGGCATGCCCGCCTTGGTGAAACCGCAGTTGACCGTGCCGGCGGGGTTGCGGGTCAGATTGAAGCCGTAGCTGAACTTGACCCAGCCGGGAGTAGGCGTGCCGTTGACAACTCCGTCCTGGCCGACGAGGGGAATCTGACCGGCGGTCGTGGGGGTGACGAGAAGGGGCGCGTGCTCGAACGCTCGACTGAGTCGGAGGCTGTAGTGGTGGATCGCGTCGAGCGACGCAACCACATCAGCCGCCGTCACCCGGTCGAGGCCCCACTCGATCTGGAATCGCAGCGATGGGTCGATGTCGTCCCACTGGGCCGTCCCACGCAGATGGCCTTGGGTTCGTGCCCGCAGCGCGGTCCACAGGTTCCACCACGGAAGCAGCGGATCGATCGGCCACAGGTCGTCGATCTCGATGATCTCCACACCCAGATCGGCCAATTGGTCGATCCCGTTCTGACAGACTTCGGCGATCTCGCGGTCGACCTCGGCGAAGCCCAACGTCGGCGACCACACCACCGACGACGGCAACCGGTTCACGCCGAGGGCGCCGAACCACGACGAGCTGGGGTGGGGCAACGAGAAGGGGTCGCTCGGATGGGGTCCGATGCACGAGTCGAGCGCCAGCGCACTGTCGGCGATGCGCAACGCCATGGGCCCCTTGACCGAGAAGTGGGCGGAACCCGGGGGGTTCGGCCCGCCGTTCGGCACTCGTCCTTGCGTGGTCTTGATACCGCTGAAGCCGCAGATCGCCGCCGGCAGTCGGATGGATCCGCCTCCGTCGGAACCGGTGGCCAAGGGCACCATGCCTGCGGCCAAGGCGGCAGCCGAGCCGCCGGATGACCCTCCGGCGGTGTGTTCGGGGTTCCACGGGTTGCGGGTGACGCCAGTGAGCAGCGACTCGGTTGCGCCCTTGTGCCCGTACTCGGGCGTGGTGGTCTTGCCGATGACCACGCAACCTGCAGCCACCAACCGGCTGACCAGGACCGAATCCTCGTCGGCCAGGTCCGCTGATGACAGCCTCGAGCCGTATCGAGTAGGAAAGCCGACGGCGTCCTCGAGATCCTTGACACCGAGCGGGATGCCGGCCAGGGGGCCCACCCGATCACCCGACGCAATGCGTTCGTCGATGTCGGCTGCGGCGGCGAGGGCAAGGTCTGCATCGACGACCACGAACGCGTTGTAGGTGGGGTCGAGGGCGGCAACGCGGTCGAGCGCGTGCTGGGTCAGCTCACGGGCTGAGCGACGGCGGGCGCGCACATCGGCCGCGAGATCAGAGACCCGGTGCTGCCGAAAGTCGAAGTCGGACGATCGGTCGTTGCTGGATCGGTCGTTCATGGACAGAGGCTAGTCCACGTCAACCATCCGGTTGGCTCACCGACCGAGACAGGCGGTGACCCCGTTGCTCAGTTCGACTTCTCGAATGGTGCTCTGTGGGTCGGGACAGGCACCGCCCGGTTCGAATGCCCCGATGACCCGGCCGTCGTACACGCCCGAGCACGGAATGGCGATGAGTTGAGGACCTTCGATCACGCGGACACAGGCGTTGGCGTCGACGCCGAGCGAGGGCCCGACCAGGGTGGTCTGTGCGGGCGAGGCACCATCGTCGCCCTGGTAGGCGGTGAAGATGAACATGCCGATCAACAGCGTTGCCAACGCCAGCCACGGCCCGTAACGCAAGGCCGCGGCCTGACGGTTGTCGATGGTTTCGGCCTGGTAGCGACGCTGTTGGTAGAGGAACTCGGGGTCGAGCAGCCGAGGATCGACGCGGGTCACGCCTTGGTCGACGCGGATGCCGGTGCTCACCGTCGGTTGCGGCCCGCGCAGCTCGGCGTCGAGCAGTTCGTCGTACTCAGATCTGCGGGTCGCGTCGCCCAGGGTCCGCCATGCCTCGTTGACCTTCCGCATGGCGTTCTCGGCCAGCTCGCGTTCGGCGGCCGGATTATTGCTGAATCCATCCGGGTGCCACTTGCGGGCTTCATCGTGATAGGCCCGACGAATCTGCTCATGGGACGCAGCGCGCGTAACCTTGAGGACCTGGTAGTGGGTCGGAGCACTCACGCCTTCAGGTTAGAACCGCTGCAATCGAAGGAGCACCGACATGAAGCTTGCCCTCGGACTTGGCTACTGGTCATCGGGCCCACCCGCGGGTTCGGTGGAACAGATCGCCACGGCCGAGCGCCTCGGCTTCGACTCGATGTGGACAGCAGAGGCCTACGGCTCCGACGCGCTGACCCCGTTGGCGTGGTGGGGCGCAGCAACCAAGAACATCGGACTCGGCACCTCGATCTGTCAGGTCTCGGCCCGAACGCCGTCGGCCATGGCCATGGCCGCCATGAGCCTCGATCACCTGTCCGACGGCCGGTTCCGCCTCGGCCTCGGAGTCTCCGGACCCCAGGTTGTCGAGGGTTGGTACGGCGAGCCCTACCCGAAGCCGCTGGCGCGTACCCGGGAGTACGTCGAGATCATTCGTAAGATCTGGGCTCGGGACCTACCGGTCGAGTACCACGGCGAGTTCTACCATCTGCCCTACAAGGGCGGCACCGACCTCGGGAAGCCGCTCAAGTCAACCGTTCACCCCTTGCGGTCCGACATTCCGATCTACCTCGGCGCGGAGGGTCCGAAGAACGTGGCCATGGCCGCCGAGATTGCCGACGGTTGGCTCCCTCTGTTCTTCGCCCCGAAGGACAACGCCTTCTACCGCAACGCGCTGGCCGAAGGGTTCGCTCGGGAAGGTGCCCGCCGATCGTTCGACGACTTCGACATTGCGGCCGTCGTTCCGATCGTGCCGGGCGACGACATCGAAGCCGCCGCCGACGCGGTGCGTCCGATGCTGGCGCTGTACGCGGGCGGGATGGGCGCAAGGAACGCCAACTTCCATCTCGATGTGTTCGCCCGCATGGGCTACGAGGCCGAGTGCGCCAAGATCCAGGATCTCTACCTCGCCGGCGACAAGAAGGCCGCAATTGCCGCGGTACCGACGAGCATGGTCGAAGACGTCGCCCTCGTCGGCCCGGCCGACAAGATTCGCGATGACCTTGCCAAGTGGGAGGAATCGGTCGTCAAGACGCTGGTGATCAGTGGACCGCCCCGCCTCCTCGAGTTGGTGGCCGACATCGTCGGCTAGTGAATCTCGAACCGCACCAGATTCTCGGAGCTGGCCCACGCCGACTCGATCTGGTTGCTGGTGACGCTGGCTTCACGAGAATCGTCGGTTTCGACCTGCGTGATGATCATCTGGAGCCGCTCGTCGTGCCGCCGCGAGATGGACAGGACCAGCTTGGCACCGGTCAGGGCCGCGGTGATGCAGCACAGCCCGGAGAAGATCGTGATGAGGTGTGCATAGCCCGCCAGTTGGGGTACCGCATACATGCCCTCGGTCGACGAGTACGCGTAGAGCGAGGCGAACCAGGCCGTCCCGTAGGCAGGAAGCTCATCGACGAGTCCACCGTTGATGGGCGAACCGCTTCGCCAGAACAGCCGCACCATGGCCAACATCACCGAGGGCACGAACGCGCTGGCGACGATTCCCATGAGCACCGAGAGCATGAGGAACAGGCGGGCGTTCGAGCTGTTGACGATCGCAGCGACGCCGAAAACGATCGAGCTGACGAAGAACCAGAAGTGGCGCATGAAGATCTTGAACACCCCGATGCGCGCCGCCTTGCCGAGCCTGCGAATGTTGCCCCACGTTCGGACCGCCCAGAAGACCGCCGCTACGGCGGTCGTCACCCACAGCAACACCGTTCCCGCCCTGACGGCACCGAGCCACCGAAGATGCTGGTCTTCCATCAGTCTGGTGGAATTGCCGAAACCCATGCCGCCGAGAATGACGAACGCCAGCCCGGGGAGCACCCAGACCAGGAGGATGTTCCGAAGCGCGGTGGCCAAGGTGACGGTCGAGTCGTAGCCGTCGATCATCTCGACGATCTTGGCCTGACGCTTGTTCTTCAGACGCGACGGACCCCCCGCGTTCTTGGTCAGCGTCTGACGCCGCGACCGTGTTGTCGACGAGGAGGTCACCGTTCACCATCGGCCGCCAACTCCACGGGTTGAGCCGACGCCGAAGATTCGTCAGTCGATCAACCCACCGACGGCGAGCCCCGCTGAGAGCAGCAACCCGGTGAGCAGCTGAACCTTTCCGGTCATCCCCAGAACCGGTATCAGATCTCGGCCCTTCGAGCCCCGCCGCACCGCCTGCAACGGGCCACGTGCAGCCAGTAGCCCGATCAGGCCGACGAGCGCAAGCGGCCGTCTGATCGCACACACACCGATGCCGAGAGCGACCAGCAACAGGAGCAGCGCGTAGAGCTGCCTGGTCCGATGGTCACCGAGGCGGACCGCGAGGGTCTGCTTGCCCGATACCGAGTCGCCCGGGATGTCCCGCAGGTTGTTGACCACGAGCAAGGCGACAGCGAGCAGTCCGACGGGGATTGCCGCGAGAACCGCCAGCGCATCGACGGTCCCGGTCTGCACGTAGAACGAACCGATCGTGGCGACCAAACCGAAGAACACGAACACGAACACCTCGCCGAGTCCCAGGTACCCGTACGGTTTCGGTCCCCCGGTGTAGGCCCAGCCTGCGAGCATCGAAACCGCTCCGACCACCAACAGTTCCCAACCTACGGCGTAGGCCAGCGCGCCGCCCGCCACACCGGCCACCGCAAACGCGCCGAGAGCCGCAAGCTTCACCTCCTTCGCCGTGGCCAACCCCGAGGCCACCAGCCGGACTGGGCCGACTCTGGTGTCATCGGTGCCACGTTCGCCATCGGCGTAGTCGTTCACGAAGTTCGTGGCCACTTGCAGCGCCAGCGAGACCGCCAGCGCAGCGAGCGCGCGCCACGCAATGAAACTCCCGGCCGCTGCGGTACCAACGGCCACCGGAACCACCGCTGCGGGCAACGTCCGTGGGCGTGCCCCGAGCACCCAACGGGACGTCATCGGTTCGCTTCTCCGTTGTCGACTTCGACGAGCGCCTGGGCCAGCGTTTCCAGGCCGGCAACCCGTGACCCCTTGACCAGCACGGCGTCCTCGGCATTCAACGTGGTCAATCGTTGCCGGGCCTCGGCCGACGTCGCAACGTGTTCAGCCCTGGGCCCAAAGGCAGGAGCAGCCACAGCGAGGACACGGACCCCGGCCTCCACGGCCCATTCGGCGATCTCCCGGTGCAGCCGCTCGCTGTCCGAACCGAGCTCGGCCATGGGCCCGAGCACCGCGGTCAGCCGCTTCCGGCCCGACGCCGACAGAGCCTCGACGCCCGCTCGGACCGAGGTGGGGTTTGCGTTGTAGGAGTCGTTGATGAGGAGGGCACCTGACGCCAATGTCGAGACCTCCATCCGCCAAGGCGATGCCTTGGCCCCAGCGACTCCCAGGGCGGCATCATCGAGCGTCACCCCGGCCGCCATGGCAGCGGCCACCGCGGCCGCCGCGTTCTCCGCGAGGTGCGCGCCCCGAGCCTGCAACTGCACCTCGACCGAGCCGTCGGGTGTCTGGAGCGTGAACCGAGGCCGCAACACCTCGTCGAGCTGCAGGCTCCGTACCGATACGTCGCCGCTGTCGATGCCGTAGGTGATGATCGTCGCCGACGTGCGGGACCGCATGGCCAACACGCGGGCGTCACCAGCGTTCAGCACCGCGAACCCGCTGGACGGCAGCGCCTCGATCAGCTCGCCCTTCGCCTCGGCGACCGCCTCGATCGAACCGAACTGTTCGCCGTGGGCCAACGCCACGCGGGTGACCACACCGATCGTCGGCCGACCGATCTCACACAACATTCGAATGTGGCCGAGGCCCCGGGCCCCCATTTCGAGCACCGTCACCTCGGTGTCATCGGGAGCATTCAGCAGCGTGAGGGGCAATCCGAGCTCGTTGTTGAACGACGCAGGATTGGCGTGGGTGCGACGGCTGACCGAGCAAGCACCCGCAATGAGATCCTTGGTGCTGGTCTTCCCAACGCTTCCCGTGACCCCGATGACCGGCGCCGGCACGTGCGAGCGGGCCAAGCGACCCGCGTCGAGCAAGGCGGCAGCCGTGTCCTCGACACGGATCGCGGTGCCAAGGTTGCTCCAGGCTCGCGGTCCTCCACCGGCCTCCAACCAACATGCCGCGCCGCGGTCCACCGCGGCGCCGATGAACTCGTGCCCGTCACGATCGGCGACGATGGGCACGAACAACTGACCCGATTCGACCGTTCGACTGTCGATCGAGGCCCCGCAGAACGACACATCAGGACCCATGAGTACGCCCGAAACGGCGGCGGCAAGTTCACGAGCGGTCAACCTCACGGAGCACAGGTGTAGCACGCCCGACTACCCTTGACGCGTGTCCGAACCCTCCGATACCCCGATTCGTCTCGTCGTCCTGTTCGGTGGCCAATCGGCCGAGCACGAGGTGTCGTGCACCACCGCGGCCCACGTCCTTGCGGCCGCGAACAACGGCCATTACGAGATCGTCCCGATCGGCATCACCCGCAGCGGCGCCTTCGTCCACGCCGAAGAAGCAATGGCTGCGCTGGCGGCGGGCGCACGATCGATGCCTGCCGCGCTGACTGCTGCGGGACCCTCGGCCGATCTCCTTCCCGTCGTCCACGCAGCCGGCCCCGGCCAACAAGTCGTCGTGCTCCCTCTCCTCCACGGCCCGCTCGGCGAGGACGGAACCGTGCAAGGCATGCTGGAGCTGGCCGGTGTCCCCTACGTCGGGTCCGGCGTGTTGGGATCGGCGTTGACAATGGACAAGGCCAAGGCCAAGGAGGTGCTGGGAGCGGCCGGTATCCCCCAGACCCGGTGGCGGACCATCTTCGAACCGACGTTTGACGGCAACCTCGCAGCGATCGTCGACGACCTCGGTCTGCCGTGTTTCGTCAAGCCGGCGAACATGGGTTCATCGGTGGGCGTGAGCCGCGCCACCAACGACGACGAACTCCGTTCCGCCATCGCGCTGGCGTTCGAATACGACGAATGGGTCGTGATCGAAGAGGCCGTCGTGGCGAGGGAGATCGAGTTCGCCATCCTCGGCAACGTCGAGATCTCGGTGTCGCTGCCAGGCGAGGTCGTGCCCGGCGCCGAGTTCTACGACTACGAGGACAAGTACCACGACGGAAATGCTCAGCTCATCATCCCCGCCGTTCTCGACCCCGAAGACAGCGAGCGGATGGCCGAGCTCGCGGTTGCGGCCTTCCGGGTCCTGCGGTGCGAGGGGATGGCACGCGCGGATTTCCTGTTCGAGGAAGGGGGTCGCGGCCCCCTGCTGAACGAGCTGAACACCATTCCGGGCTTCACACCGATCTCGATGTATCCCAAGCTCTGGCAAGCGTCGGGGGTTGCCTACCCCAAGCTGATCGACGAGCTGGTCCAGCTTGCCATCGAACGGCATGAGCGACGGGCGGCCAAGCGCGCCCGCTGACGCCTACCAGCGAGAGCCGCCACCGCCGCCACCGGAAAATCCGCCGAAGCTCCCACCTCCCCCGCTTCCGCTGAAACCGCCGAAGCTCCCGCCTCCCCCGCTTCCGCCGCCGGCTCTGCCACTGCCGCCGACGCTGCCACTGCCGGCCCAGGGGCCGGTTCCGCCGACGACGACCCAGGTCGAGTTCCGGCGTCGACGGGCCACGATGCGGTTCTCCACCTCGACGCCTGCGTCGGCTATTCGGCTGGCGCGGTCGATGGCAGCCTCCAGTTGCTCGAAGGTCGGCTCGGAAACCTCCAGTTGCCCCAGAGCATCAGCGAGGGCGTCGACTTCGTCACCGTCTCCTGATCCCAGGAATTGCCAGCCCAAGGCAGCCCGGGCGCGATCGATGCTTCGGGCCGCCCGATCCGTCTCCCGATGGAACGTGCGCCGCAGGGCTTCGGTGCGGTCACGGTGCTGTTGCAGCGTCGACAGCCACTGATCGATCCGGGCTCCCTCGCGGGTCGCCGTCTGCACGACTCGAAGGAAGTTCGGGCGCCCCGATCGAAGCTCCTGGGCCAACCCATCCAGTACCCCGGTGACCGCGGCCGTATCGATGGGCAATTCCGTCGGCAGATCGTTCCGGTTGCGCTCGACGAAGATGTTCACCTCGGCCAGCGCAGCCCTCGCCTCCTCAATGCGATGACTTGCCTCGGCCTTCGCGGCCGAGAGGTCGACCATCAGCACGTCGATGTCGTCGAGAAGATCGTCGGCAGCCAGCACCTCGAGCCCTGCGGCTTCCAGCGCCCGACCGACGTCATCGAACTGCTGGCCTTCGAGCTGCGCTCCCATCGACACCGACCTGGCCTGCTCCGCCCGCTCGAGGTGCGCCAACGCTCGGTCCGGATAGTCGGCCGCCCACTGCCACGATGCCGACGCATGCTCCAAGGCCACACCCGCCAACCCGTGCCGCAATTGTTCCGACGCGGACGCGTTCGGCCTCCATCGACGTCTCGAGGCGCTCGCTCCACTGGGCGAGCGACGCCGGTCGATCGACGATGGTTTGGAGGTCGTGCCGGGCGGCGAAGAGTTCGGCCTCAGCAGTCTCGACGACCTCGGACAGCCCGAGGAGGTCGGGGGCGAAGACGGTGAGGTCGAGCGCCTCGAGGCGCTGCCGAGTCGCCGCAAGCACGGAACGGGAATCGTCGACCAGCCAGCCTTCCGCCTCGCGTTCATCGCTGAGTCTGCCTGCGTCATCCAGTTCGTGCAGCAGGAGCGTCCGCTTGGAGGGAACGGTCACCCGGAGCCGTTCGAGGGTGTCGCCGAGCCGTTCGAGCGCATCGGTGGCGATCTGGCCGGCGTCGAGCACAGCGGTCAGTTCCTCCGCTGCTCCGGTGGCCCGGAGAAGCTCGGATCGACTCGCGTTCTCCACCCCGTTCGGCGTTGCGCCCGCCAGCAACCCGGCGGCGCGTTCGGTGTTCAGCAAAGCAGTGGACGCGGTATGGCGGCGCTCGCGCAGCGCTTCCAGCGAGCGTCCGCTGACCACTCGCTCCCACAACTCGCTCTGGGCCAACAGACGCGACGATCGCTCTCGCATCCAGCCCGTGCGTGAGAGCGGTTCGTCCAATCGGAGGCTGAATGCTCGACGTTCGGCGACGAGCTTTCGTCGTCGGCTGAGCAGGGTGCCGCCGCCGGCCGCAGCAGCGACCACGACGATCGCCACGCCGCCGACCGTGGGAGAAAGACGCCGGATGAGGTCTGTTTGCCCGAGGCGGTGTCGCGCTCGACCGGTGTCGCACCCCCGGTTTCCGCATCGGCAGTCGCGCTGTCTGACGTGTCGGTGAGCACCACCGCCACCTGACTGAGTCCGGCAACGACCGCTTCGGTGACCTCGCCCGCCGCCAGGCGCGGATTGATGTCCTCGGCCATGATGGCCTGGTACCGAGGGTTGAGCCGCTCGACCAGGGCCGAGCCGTAGCGGAAGACGGTCGCCCGGTCATCCAACGAAATGAGCAGCAGGACATAGGTGTCACCGCTGGACACCAGACAGGCCGCTTCGAACCGACTGGCCGCCGTTTCGGGAGTCTCGCCGTCAACCACCTGGAAGACCCGGACGCGAACCAAGGCGTCCTGGCCGGCCGCCGCAACGACGCCTCCGGCGGCAACTTCGACTGCGGCTGCATCGACCTGCCCCGTCTGGTCGACGAGCACAGGATCGCACGCGTCTGTCTCGGCACCTGGGACGGCGGTCGCCGACGCAGCATCGACCGGCCCGAGGCAAAGGCCGAGGGAAAGCCCAAGGGCGAGCAATCCGGCCGACAGCAAACGATTCTTTTGCACCGCGTCGACGGTAGCCGAGGGGCCAGTTCAGACTGGCGCCAGTGCAGCGCGAAGGAAATCGAGCACGGTGCGCCGCAGCCGAGCCGCCACCCGAAGGTCGAGTTCGACGCCGAGCACGCGGAGCACCTCGGTATCGGTGACCACGCCGGTGGTGATGGCGTAGGCCAACGCGAGCACCAGACGCGGGTCGGAACGGCGGACCGCACCGGCCTCCATTCCCTGTCTGAGCGCCGACACGGATCGGTCGACAAGGGGCGCAAGGCGCGCGGCCAGGGCGTCCGAATACGGCGAACCGAGTCGACTGACTTCGCGCAGCAGACCCAACAACTCGGGCCGACGCACGGCCAGGGCGAAGACCGAGCGGACCGAGGCCTCGATGCGATCCCAGCCCGGTTCGGCTGCGGACAACGCAGCCGCCAACTCTCGGTACAGCTCGGCGGCGGCCTCTTCGACCACGGCCTCGATCAGCCCATCCTTGGACTTGAAGTGGTAGAGAATGGCCTGCTTGGTGACGCCCAGCTGACGCGCAAGATCATCGAGCGATGTGCCGGCGACCCCTCGGTCGGCGAAGGATGCCAAGGCAACCTCCAAGGCTCTATGCTTGAGGCTCACTTACCAAATGGTAAACCCAATCACTGGTAAACCAAAGCACTGGTACTTCCTCGATGACGCTGCCAACCACAACCAACCGAACCGTGGCACCCGCGGCGCTCACCGCCGAGCGACTCGCCGGCAAGCGCATCGCCATCACGGGATCCACCGGGTTCCTCGGCACCGCGCTGGTCGAGCGCCTGATGCGTTCGGTGCCCGACTGTGAACTCGTGCTCCTCGTCCGCGCCGGCAAGCGATCGACTCCTGCGCAGCGGGCACGTCGAGAGATCTTCCGGAACAATGCCTTCAGCCGGCTCATCGGCGAGCTGGGCGACGAAGCGTTCTGGGCATCGGTCGACCGTCGGGTCGCCGTGATCGCCGGTGACGTGTCGTCCGATGGGCTCGGCCTCGACCAGGCCGGCCGAGACATCATCGCTTCCTGCGACATCGTCATCCATTCGGCGGCCACCGTCAGTTTCGATGCTCCACTCGACGGCGCCATCGAAGTCAACCTTCTCGGCCCGACCCGCATCGTCGAGACGCTGCAGGACCTCGGCGTCGCCCCGCATCTCGTCGCCGTGTCCACCTGTTACGTCGCCGGCAACCGCCGCGGCAGCGCGCCCGAGCAATTGCTGTCGGACTCGCCGTTCCACATCGACGTCGACTGGCGTCAAGAAGTCGTCGCTGCCCGGCGAGCCCGAGCCGACTTCGACTCCGAGAGCCGCAGCGCCAAGCGACTCGAGGCCTTTCGCAAGAAGGCCCGCAACGAGCTCGGAGCCGCCGGTACCCCGCTCCTGGCGGCCAAGACCGAACAGCTCCGCCAGCGCTGGGTCGGCGACCAACTGGTCGAGGCCGGTCGAGCCCGTGCAGCCTCGCTCGGCTGGCCCGACGCCTACGCCTATACCAAGGCCCTCGGCGAGCGTGCGCTGGTCGAGAGCAAGGGCAACGTACCGGTCTCCATTGTTCGGCCGTCCATCATCGAGTCAGCCTGGGCCGAACCCAACCCCGGCTGGATCAAGGGCTTCCGCATGGCCGAGCCCATCATCATCAGCTACGCCCGCGGACTCCTGAAAGAGTTTCCGGGCGTACCCGAGGGCGTGGTCGACGTCATTCCGGTCGACCTCGTGGTGGCCGCCATCATCAATGTCGCGGCCCGCGGCCACGAGGACCAAGGCGTTGGCGGTCGCGTCGACATCACCCAGGTCGCTTCGGGCACCCGGAACCCTTTGCACTACCGCCGCTTGGTCGAACTGGTCAGCGGCTGGTTCGGCGAGCACCCGCTCTACGACCAAAAGGGCCAGCCCATCGCGGTGCCCGAGTGGTCGTTCCCCGGCCGGGGTGCGGTCGAGCGCCAGCTCGATCGGGCCCAGAAGAACCTCATGATGGCCGACCGGGCGCTGAAGCTGCTGCCGTTGCGCGGCAAGCAGGCGATGATCAACGCAGGCGTCGAGGAGAAGCGAGATCTCGTCGAGCGAGCCAGCGGCTACGTGAAGATCTACGGCGCCTATGCCGAGTGCGAGGCGCTCTACGGGGTCACCAACCTCATCGGCCTGCACGATGCGCTTGCACCGGCCGACCAGGACGCCTTCTGCTGCGACCCGGCGGTCGTCGACTGGGATCGCTATGTACGAGACGTTCACCTGCCCACGGTGGTCGACCACGCCCGGGTCAAGACCACCGATGAGCGCTCCGACCCCGACGCGCGCATCAAACGACTGCGGGCTCGAGTGCTCGCTCCCGAGCGCCAGCTGGCGGCGTTCGACCTCGAGAACACCATCATCGCCAGCAACGTCGTGTTCAGCTACGCGTGGCTCGCCACTCGCAACCTCGGTCCGAGAGATCGGCTTCGGTTCACTCTGAAGACGTTGGGCGAGGCCCCCAACCTCTTGGCGCTGGACAAGCGGGACCGCACCGACTTCCTGCGGCATTTCTATCGTCGGTACGACGGTGCCTCGGTGGCCGAGATGGATCGGCTCGGAGCCGAGTTGTTGGCCGACCACATCCTCACCAAGGCGTTCCCGGCTGCCCTCCGTCGAGTGCGAGAGCACCGCCGGCTGGGCCATCGAACCGTGCTCATCACCGGCGCCCTCAACATCGTCGTCAAACCGCTCGGACCGCTGTTCGACGACGTCATCTGCGCGGAGATGTCCGTACGGGACGGTCGCTACACCGGCGAACTCCTGGCGGTGCCGCCAACCGGCGAGGTCAGGGCCCAGGCCTTGCGTGACTACGCCGACCTGCACCAGATCGACCTGAACGAGTCGGTGGCCTACGCCGACTCGTCCTCCGACCTACCCCTACTCGAAGCTGTCGGCTTCCCGGTCGCCATCAATCCCGAAACCCGCCTGGCCTCGATTTCCAGCAAACGCGGCTGGCTCATCGAGAACTGGTCGAAGGTCGACGGCGGCACCGACCGCTTCCTTCCCCTTGGACCCCTTCCCAGCCCTCGCCTCAGCCGGCGCTGACGCCCTCTTCTTCGATCTACCAACCCCGGAACCAGCTTTTCTCATGGCCTCATCCAACAATCGCCCCAACCCACGACCCGGCTTCGTGCTCGACGTCGATCGGCAGACGCCGCCAATCCTGTTCCATCACGGCGAAGGTTTCCGCTTGGAGAAGCTGCCGGTCGGACGCAGCCGCGTCATCTATCCGAGCGAACCGCTCCGTGGCATCGCCGACCCCGACGCCGCGATCCGCCAGGCCCTGCTCGAGCCGCTGAACGACGATCCGTTGCCCACCCTGCTCCGCCCGGGCATGAAACTGACGATCGCCTTCGACGACATCTCGCTGCCGCTCCCTCCCATGGAGCGGCCCGACATCCGCCAACGCATCATCGAAGCAGTGCTCGACTTCGCCGCCGAGGCCGGGGTCGACGACGTGCACATCATCGCGGCACTTGCGTTGCATCGTCGGATGACCGAGTCCGAGCTTCGTCACGCCGTCGGTGACCGTGTCTACGAGGCGTTCGCTCCCCACGGCATGCTCTACAACCACGACGCCGAGGACCCTGACGGCATGGTCATCCTTGGTCAGACCCGCCACAACGAAGACGTGCAGATGTCCAAGCGTGCGGCCGAGAGCGACCTGGTCGTCTACGTCAACATCAACCTGGTGTCGATGGACGGCGGGTGGAAGAGCACGGCAACGGGACTCTCCGGCTATCAGGGCGTTCGTGTCCACCACAACGTGCACACCATGCAGAACTCCAAGTCCTTCATGGACCAGAAGTCGTCCGAACTCCATCGGGCCAACTGGCGTCAGGGCGAGGTCATCAAGAACCACGGCCCGCGCATCTTCCAGATCGAGACAACCCTCAACACCAACGCCTTCGGCTACGACGGTCCGCTGGCCGTTCTCCAGAAGCGGGAGTGGGAGTGGTCGATCAAGGATCGAGCCTCCTTCACCGCCATGAACGCCGGCCTCAACCGTATGAGCGCTCCCGCCCGGCGCAAGATCTTCCATTCGTGGAGGGCGCCCTACGAACTGACGTCGGTGCAAGCCGGCGAGGTCGAGGCCGTGCACGAGAAGACGACGGAGATGGTCTACAAGCAGCATCTCGTTCCGGTCGAGGGTCAGACCGACATCGTGACCATGGGCCTCCCGTACCTCAGTCCGTACAACGTCAACTCCATCATGAACCCGATCCTGGTGATGGTGCAGGGGCTCGGTTACTTCTTCAACCTGTACCGAGGTCGACCGGTCGTCCGTGAAGGCGGGGTCCTCATCATGAGCCACCCGACGCCGTGGGAGTTCCACCCGGTCCATCACCCCAGCTACATCGACTTCTTCGAGCAGGTCCTGGCCGACACCACCGACCCGATCGAGATCGAACGAAAATACGAGAAACAGTTCGCCGAGGACGAGTGGTACCGCCACTTGTACCGCACCAGCTACGCCTACCACGGCGTCCACCCGTTCTACATGTGGTATTGGGGCAGCCACGCCATGCAGTACCTGGGCCAGGTCATCATCGTCGGCGGCGACCCCCGAGCGGTCCGCCGCCTGGGCTTCCGACCGGCGTCGACGCTGCAGGACGCGCTCGAGATGGCCGAGGACACCGTCGGACCCAAGCCGACGCTCACCCATCTGCACAACCCGCCGATCCTGATGGCCGACGTTTCCGCCGGGGGGGCCTGAGTCGCCGTGGGCTGGTTACGATTCGTCGCCGAGCCGCCATCGACGCCCAAGGGTGTCGTCAAGCTGCCCCAGGTCAGCAAGGTCGGCGTGCACTACAACACCAAGTGGGCCCGCCGACCGATGGCGCGGATGGTCAGAGAGGCCAGCGTCTACGGCTTCATGAAGCCGGTCATCGGGTTCTACGGCTCGCCGCGGGTCATCGGTCTCGACCGGCTCAACGGCCTCGAAGGCCCCGTGCTGTTTGCCGCCAACCACCACAGCCACGCCGACACCTCGTTGCTGCTGGCCACCATCCCGACGCGACTTCGCCGCCGACTCGCCGTCGTCGCCGCAGCCGACTACTTCTTCCCGAACAAGTTCACCTCCGCGGTGTCCGCGCTGTTCCTGGGCGCCATCCCGATGGAGCGCCAGAAGCTGTCGAAGCTGTCCATCGAGAACGCGCTGTCCGCAGTCAAGGAGGGCTACAGCCTGCTGGTCTTCCCCGAAGGCGGCCGTAGCCCCGACGGTTGGGGCCAACGCCATCGCCCCGGCGCAGCGTTCGTGGCAAAACGCACCGGCATCCCCGTCGTCCCCGTCTACCTCGATGGGACCGGCCGCATCCTGCCCAAGGGCCGCAACTGGCCCCGTCGAGCCCGCTGCGCGGTCGTGTTCGGATCGCCACTCCAGCTCGACGCCTCGGAAGACGCACGGGCGTTCGCTGAGCGCATCGAACGGCGCGTCTCGGAACTGGCCGACGAGTTCGCCACCGGTTGGTGGCAGTCCCGACGCCGCGCCCACAGCGGCCAGACCCCACCCCTCGACGGCCCCGAGACCGCCGCCTGGCGCCGCCGCTGGGCCCTCGGCCCCACCCCCTCCCGCAACCGCCCCAAACCCCGCTGGCCCAACCTCTAGGTCTAGAGCCAGCTCGCCACCGCCACCGTTCTGCAGTACACGCGCCGGCGAAACGACGGCCCCAGTACTGCAGTTCGAGGATGGGCGGTTGTTTCGTCAGGTCCCGCTTCCGACTCGGGGCCGGTCGCCTTGGGGTCGAGCGACGCCCACGGTCGGCACGACTTCCTTCTTCTGTGCGGCCTGATCGTGATCGCTGAACGTCTTGGACGTCATCTGGGTCCGGAGCCACAAGCTGACCGGCCACGACATCCGCCCGGTGGCCAACCTGAACCTCCTGGCATCGATCGGCTGGGCGGTGAACACGTGGATGTCGCTGTTGGAGTAGAGCCGCACGGACAACCGTCGGGCGATCTCCTCCAGGGTTTGGCGTTGGTAGAAGCTGATGTGCTGCCCGGTCTCGGGCACGTAGTACCACCAGTCAGCGGGACGAGGCGCCCGACCATGGAACAGTTCGGTGGACAGGATGACCGTGCGGTTCGTGGTCGCATCGAGGGCTTCGGACAGAAACGAGACCGGATCTTCGACGTGCTCCAGGACCTCGAACGCAGTGACGGCGGCTGGGGCTGCCGGCATCGCGTCACGCCCGAAGCCGACGGCGAAGAGGTTCTGGCAGTAGTCGTCGTGCCAGTAGAAATCGAAGCCGACGTCACGCATGAGCCGGGTGAGGATTCCGTAACCTCCGGCCAGATCGAGGTAGACGCCGCCCGGTTCGAGACAGAGATGGATCAGGGCCGAGACCTTTCGGGCGATGGCGGCGTTACGCACCAAGATTCCTGTGTCCTCGTTCGCAATGGCCGAAACGTAGGCTTCGTCCAGCCAGTGGGGAGTTTCGGTCTGCACGAAGCCGCACGAGCCGCACTGGAAGTACGTGACCTGGTGGCGGTGCAGCACGAGCTGGGTGAACTGAGCCTTCATGGACCGAGCGCACACCGCGCAGGTTTTCACATCGAGCGCCATGGTCCCTCCTGTCGGCGGCGGGCGTACCGATTGAAGTGAACCGTCCGAGTTGGACGAGCAGTGGCGGGCAACGGTTCACACCTCCCATCCCTCGTCCGATAGGAACGGGCCCTGCTCTACCGCTTGCCGAGGTCGCTCGTGAAGATTGTCATCAATGCACTCTTGGAAGGGGGCCGATCGGGTGGGGTGCAGAACGGGATCGCCGTCCTGGCCCGGGCGTTGTCGTCGGCCGATCTCGGCAACATGGAGGTCGGTTTCCTGACCCTCGATGGCCACGACGATTGGTTGCGTTCCATCGTGGGATCGTCCGCGCTGAGCCTGCATCCGATCGAACGAGGCACGACTCGCGCAACCGCGAGTCGGCTCCGCCAATGGCGAGCAGGGCGTCAGCTGGAGAAAGGAGCGATCTGGCTTCGCGACGTCGCCGGCCGACCCGAAGCCGGCACCGGAACCTTCGAAGCGCTCGGCGCCGATGTCGTGCACTTTCCGTACCAACGGGCCGAGCTCTCGACGATGCCGATGGTCTACCAACCGTGGGACCTGCAGCATCGCCACCTTCCGCATCTCTTCTCCCGAGCTTCGGCCCGCTATCGCGACCGCCTGTATCGGGCCTATTGCCAAGCAGCCGCCGCCGTGGTGGTACCCACCGAGTTCGTACGAAAAGACGTGATCGCCAGCTATGAAATCGAGCCGAGCAAGGTGATCGTCGTCGCCCCATTCGTCGCCGATGGTTCGCATCTCCCCGGCGTCGTCGGTTCCACGGGCGCCGAACAGCCGGCGTCAGCCCGGCGAACTGATGACGACGGCGAGCCCTTTGCCCTGTATCCGGCTCGGACCTGGAAGCACAAGAATCACGCCGGCCTGATCGGAGCGCTGGCGATCTGTCGCCGAAGCGGCACCGACATCCCGCTGAAGTGCACCGGTGCGCCCTTGGGCAACGAGGACGAATTGTTGGCACTGGCCAGGGACCTCGGGGTTGCGGACCTGGTCGAGTTCACCGGGTTCGTGTCGGATCAGAAGCTGGCCGACCTCCAACGACGGGCCCGGCTGCTGGTCTTCCCCTCGACGTTCGAAGGTTGGGGCTATCCCGTGCTCGAGTCCTTCGGGCACGGGGTCCCAGTGGCCTGCTCGACCGGGGCGTGGCTCGACGACGCAGCCGGCGATGCGGCTCTCCGCTTCGATCCCCACGACCAGCGCGCCATCGCCGCCTCACTCCGCGAACTCTGGACCGACGAGCGTCTCCGGCGTGACGGGGTCAAGCGGGGCATCGAGCACCTGCAATCCTTCACCGCCGATCGCATGGCGGGCGCCTATCTCAGCGTCTACGACGCAGCATCGAGGCGTTCGCGCAGAACCCTCGGCACGATGATGGACAGCGGGAGCACCACGCACACGGTGTAGGAGATCACCGAGCCCCACACGGGGCCGGCGACGCCGAGCGGACCGACCAAGGCGATGCTCACCGCGATGTTGGCGATGGCCATGGCAATGGCGGTGACCAGCAACGGTTTCCGGATGTCCAACCCATTGAGCACGGTGCCGACCGCAGTACCGACCGCCAACAGCACGGCCCACAAGGCATTGGCGATGATCAGACTCCACGTCGGAGCGACCTCGCCCCGGCCCATGCGGGCGTAGACGTCTGGGCCCAACGCTGCGAGGAGAGCGCTGGCCACCACCGCGAAGCCACCGACGGCAACGAGCAGCCTTCGGAAGGTCCGGACGGCCCAACGCCAGTCACCGGTCGCTTTTGCTTCTGTCATGGCCGGCCACAGTGGGCGAACCAGCACGGCGACCGCGGTGCTGACGACGGCGAAGGCTCGGGCCGGTACCGCATAGGTGGCAACTGCCTCGGCCCCCAGCATCGACGAGATGACCAGCTGATCGGCCGCGAAACCGACCGCAACCGCCACCTGCAGGGCGAAGAAGAAGCGAGCGCTCGAGAACAGGCTCGATCGGGTGGCGACCGGCGTCGGCGTGCCGGAAATGGTGAGCCGGCCTTCGGCCCAGAGGCGCCGGGCCTGGATGCCACGGGCGACGATGGGCCCCGAGATGAGGCCGGCTGCCAACCAAGGCAGATCGGCACGAAGGCTCGACAAGGCGACGACCGAACCGAGCGACAGGAGATGCCCCAACGACAGCATGGTGCCGGTGCGTTCACCCTCTCGGTACCCGAGGAAGATGGTGTCCACGAGACCAAGCGGCAGGTTGAGGGCCAAGCCACATCCCACGACCAGCACGACCGGAGTGATCACCGCTCGACCCGATTCGCTGGATACGCCGAACAGCTGATCGAAAGGCAGGACGAACGCCGCGACGATCACGACCAGGATCAACCCGGCGGAGAGCGCGGCCAGGACGCGGAACGCCGCAAGGATCAGCTCCGAGCTCTCGCGATTTCGGCCGCGGGCATCGGCCGTGGCGAGGCGGGTCATCAGGGCATTCCGGATGCCGAGGTCGAGCGGCTCGAGCACCGCGGTCAGCGCCACCGCGGCCATCCAGATCCCGAACCGCTCGGCTCCGAGATAGCCGAGCGTCAGGGGCGCAAGCGCGAGGGAAACCAGCAGGGAGATTCCGCCGCTGGCGCCCATTGCCAGCGACGCCTTGCCGAGCGACGCGAGCCGTCGGCTCCCAAGCGTCACCTTGGGCACGCTCACCTCAAGGGCGTCGAGCAAACGAATCTCCGACTCGGGACGACACCGCCGAGGTGAATCGTTCGACACGGTCGACGTCGAGCCCGAGCCGATGACGGACCGGAGCCGTTCGTTCCAACACCGGTCCGAGCGCCGCGTGAAGCGTCCCCAGCCGGTACTTGGTACCGGTTGCGGCCACGATCGATTGGGCGCGGTCGATGCGGTGGCTTGCATTGGCGATGGTGCGATAGTTCCGCCGGGGTCCGATGAGATTGCGATTGTTGGCCGAGTCCGGGTTGGTCCACAGCGCGTCTCGACCGCCGTTGTACTCGTGGTGCTGATGGATCGCCATGACGACGTCGGAGGCGTCGACGACCGGAATCTGCCGTTGCAGGGCGTTCGCCACCAGCCAATGGTCGTAGCCGGGTCGTCCGACGACGAAGGGCGGGAGATCGACCATCTGGCCGGTGGGGAACGCAAACCAGTCGATCCAGATGCAGGAATCCTGCCGGCCCTCGGTTCGTGCTCGGCGACGCAAGTCGGCTCCCCACGAGGGATCATCGAAATTGATGGCGTCGTCGAGCTGGACGTCCCAACGTTGCCCGACAGCGAGAAACGGTTCGTCGAACCTGGAGAGTGTCTCGATCGCAGCCAGGAGATCGTCGGTGAACAGGATGTCGGCATTGGCAAAGACACAGATCGGGCTGGTGGCGTGCGCCTGCCCTTTGGCGAACAGGTCGCTGAGCAGGGGCACACCCAGAGGGCTTCGGTCGACCTCTGGTAGGTGCTCGATGCCGAGCTCGTCGGCGAGTTCGGCGGCACCAGAGTCGTCACCGATCAGCAGCACCTGGACCTCAGGGGCCGAGCGCGACCAACTGCCGAGCGCGTTGGTCTGGATCCGAGCGGCGTCGCCCTTCATCGGTTTCGTCGTGCCGAACAACGTGACTCGCGTCGTCCTCGACGGCGGTGTCATACCGGAACCTCCGTAGTTGCCGTCGCATGGGACGACGCTTCGGTGCCGATTGGTGCAGCGGCAGGCGGGATCGGGCGGACGATGGCGCTCCAGAAACCCGCGGCCCACGTCCAGTGCATCAGCCAGGCCGCGGACGCGGCCGGAACCGCCAGTCGCCTCGACGTGCGGCCGGCCAACCCCAGCAACAGGGCGTAATGCCATCCGCAGAGGGCAAGCGGAAGCCGCCACGCGGCGAGTGGCCAACCGATGACGGTGGTCGCGAGGAGGACGACGGGGGCCGCCGCCGGCGCAAGCTGACGAGGCCGGGCTGAGCCCGGATGGCGGCGCATGACGGCCAGCTTGCTCTTGCCGTAGCGGTAGTACTGGCGGGCGACGGCGGCGAGGCTCGTTCGTGGTTCGTACCCGACTTCGAGGGACGGGTCGAGCCAGACCGTTCCGCCGGCCTTGCGGATCCGATAGTTCAGCTCGTAGTCCTCGTTGACGCCGACATCTTCGGCCCACCCTCCGACCTTGTCCAGCCACGCGCGCTGGAACGAACCGAGATAGACCGTGTCGACGGGACCGGGTTCGCCGTCATGGTGGAATCGTCCGGGGCCCGCGCCCCATGAGGCCTGGTTGGCCAGTGCAATGCCCTTGGCCACGCGGCCCGCAGCAGGGCGAGGAACCATGCGGCCGCCGACAACGGCGGCGTCGACGTCGAGCATCAGCCCGGCAATCCGTTCCAGATAGTCGGGTTCGAGAAACGAATGGCCGTCGATGCGCACGATCAGGTCCGTGTCGCAGTGGGGTAGTGCGGCATTCAGTCCGGCCGACTGGAGCCGCTTGGGATTGTCGATGACGAGGATCCGTTCGTCCTGCGCCGCCAGCTTGTTCAGGCGAGCCTTGGTGTCGTCGGTGCTCCGACCGTCAGCGAACACGACCCGCCAGTTGGTGTGGGTCTGACGACGCAGCCGGTCGACGACCTCGTCGATGTTGGCCGCTTCATTGAAGACCGGGCAGATCACCGTCAGCGCAAGTTCGCAACGCTCCGCGCCGGAGGACACGCGCTCGTGAGTCATCGGAGAACCCCTGACCGGGCGACCGAGTGCGAAGGTGTCCAGAACGAGAACTCGGGTTCTTGATGATGGGGGGCCACTTCGACCTCGAGCGACCTCAAGATTGCGGGGGCCACCTGGAGCGGATCGACCACCTGCCCATCGACCCCGTCGGTTCGGCCGTTCGCCACGATCATGGTGCCGAGCGGATCGTGGGTGCCACAGCGATGTTCGGCAACGGGGACGAGCCGCAAACCAAGGTCTCGGGCCACGAGGGTGCGGCCGGCGACCAGGATCGAGTCGGCGGAGGCCGGCTCGAGGGTGTACGTCAGGGTCAGGACGCCATGCGACCGGTCGACGTCGAGCCACTGGTCGATTCCGTCCACCGACCGGACGAGCTTCTCCTGGTCGGCTGCGATTTGGGGCGAGCCGAAATCGAGGGAGAGGTGGGGCACCATCGAGTTCCGTACCTCGAAGGGAGCATCGATTCCCAGCCAGGCGGCGAAGGTGGGCACACGATCGACGAGAACGGCGAGGTCACCGTCGTGAACCAGTGGCTCCCCGCCGGTCTGGCCCATCGAGGACAGAAGCAACAGCGTGCGATCGGTGGCTTCGCAGAACGACCAGATGCGTCCCAGGAAGGCGTCGAGCGCGGTGAGCGCTGCGGGAAGCTCTCCGGCGAAGCGGTCGATCCAGGCCTGATCGAAGAGGGCCTCGGACCAGTCGCCGGGGAAGTTCGCGAACCAGTAGCGGTGCATGGCGGCGGCCACGTGATTGGTGAAGAACACCGCCAGGTCGGGATCATTCGCGGCGGTGAGCCGCTCGAAGGGATCGGCCATCATCAGGAACTGGGCGGTCCGTAGCCGCTCCCGGGGTATCCGACCGGCAGCCACCCCACCGGCCAGAGCAGCCAGGTCACGCAACGTTCGGGGGCGAAGGCGGGCACGGACAGCGGCCACAGCGCCCGCGGAGTAGGCGGTGACGGGTCGGGTCGAGGTCACGGCCCGACTGTTGGTACGGGTCATGGCCAGGTTGAAGGCTTGGAGGCCCGACAACGCCGAGGGGATGGTGTCTGCGCTCTCGGCGAAGGCGTCGGGCACCAGGAAGGCGAACTCGCCGCCGGCACCGCGTTCTGCAAGAGGCGAGGAATGCAGCGCCCCCATCAAGCCGACTCGTCGTCCGGCCCGCGCCGCCAGTTGCCAGTACAGCGGGTACTCGTCGGGTTTGGGGTCGCCGTACCAGTAGACACCGTGCTTCTCGTGCGGAACACCCATGGCCAGCGAGGCCCACGTCTGCGACGGGTAGAGCTCCTTGGTCATCGACTCGGTCACCAGGGTCTCGCCGACATCGGCGTGGCGCAGGAGTCGATGGATGGTGGAGTGGGGATGGCTCTCGGCGTACCACCGCAGTACCCGTGTGGGTACCTCATTCACTTCGATCACGACCATTCGGCGCATGGTTTCCTATCGGCACCAGCCGCCGGAGACATTAGGGTCGAACGCCACCTCCGACCCCCTCACCAGCGACCCCCTCACCTCCGACCCGGAACCCCAGCGTTCTGCAGTACACCGACCGGCAAAACCACGGTCCCAGTACTGCAGTTCGCGAAGCGGAACGGGCTATTGGTCGTCGGAGTCGGTGTCCTCGGGGTCGGGGAAGTCCATTTCCTGGGTGCAGTTGAGCACGTCGAGACGGTTGCCACAGGTGACACCGAACTGTTCGTACTCGCTGTCGAGCGGGGCTTCGGCCCAGAGTTGGTCACACGCTGCCCCGGAACCCCCCTCGCACGCATCCCAGAGGGCGTCGAGCGCCGGATCCTCGCCGTAGGTGAACGGTCCGTTTGCGAAGGCCAGCTCGACGGGCGCCGTCGCCTGCACGTCCGGGTTGGCCATGGCCTCGGCAGCAAGACAGCTCGCCAACACCTCGCCGACAGCGACCGTCGCCGCATCACCCGACCCAGTCTGGGACTCTGCAGCGGCTGCCACCTCGTCGACCGAAACCGATCCGAGGACGTCGAGCCCGAACTGGCGCTCGACCAGGCCGACCACGCATTCAGCGACCGAGTCGCTGTAGCCGGCATCGAGGTAGGCGGCGAGGATCTGTCCGCGGGTCGGCCCACTCGCAGCCTGCGAATCAGTGCACCCGGCGAGGGCACCTGACAACAGCAACGGCAGCACGAACGTAGCGACAGAGCGTTTCATACCTGGTCCTTTCGGCCCACAGCGTTCAAAGATGAGGTCGGCCGACTCCCCCTGAAGAAGGGGACGGCCGCCAGGAAACGCTCAGGTCGGGCCGAGAAGGCGCATGCCTGCGGGCGAGCCGTCGGCCGGTTCGATGGCGGCCAGATTGACGACGAACTCGGTGAGGTGGCCGGGAAAGACGTGTTCGGAGACGAGGATGGCAGCGCCATCTCGAGCGAAGGTCACCCGTTTGACCACCAGCACCGGGCTCTCTGGCGCCACGCCGAGGAGCTGGGCGTCGGCAACACCGGCCAACGCGGCACCAATGGTCTGACTGGCTCCGCCCGGCGCGACCGGCAACAACTCCTGGAACGATGCTCGTTCGACGGCCGTCTTCGAGAGTTCGGCTCCGAGGTCCTCACGGCACCACACCGTGACCCGAGCGAACGGTCGCCCGTCGGCAAGGTTCACCCGGCGGACTTCCAACACCCTGGGCCCCAGCACCAGCGCGACGTGCGGGGGCGAGTCGACGAACTGGAAGTCGAGCACGCGGCGCTGAGAGGTACGGCCCGAGCTCGCAAGCTGCGCCTCGATCGTGTCAAGGGTGTTGAGGGGCTGACGGACCGGGTCGGAAGCCACGAACCAGCCGAAACCCTGGCGGGCATCGATGAGGCCCTCGTTACGGAGGATCTCCAGCGCCTTTCGAATGGTCACTCGACTAGCGTCGTAGGCCGCGCCGAGGGAAGACTCCGACGGCAGAACTTCGCCTGGTCCGAATTCGCCTCCGGTGAGCCGGGCTCGGACCTCTTCGGCGATTTGCTGATAGCGAATCGACCTCACTTGTATTATGGTTGTATCACACTGAACTGCAACAGGAAATAGGGAGCCACCATGGCCGTCGGACCAGAAACGCCGATCGAACTCATCCAAGGCGTCTACGCCACGCTCGACGAGCGCGTTGGTGGACTGCGCACCCGGCTCGGTCGTCCGCTGACCCTGGCGGAGAAGATCCTCGCCAACCACCTCGACCAGGCCGATGCCGAGGTCGAACGAGCCGTGAGCTACGTCGACTTCCGGCCCGACCGGGTGGCCATGCAGGACGCAACGGCACAGATGGCGTGGCTCCAGTTCGATACGGCCGGACTCAAGACCGTCCGGGTGCCCACCACCACCCACTGCGATCACCTCATCGAAGCCAAGGTCGAAGCCAAGCGAGATCTGCTTCGGGCCATCGACGCCAACGAAGAGGTGTACGACTTCCTCGAATCCATCAGCGCCAAGTACGGCGGGGGCTTCTGGAAGCCGGGCAGCGGCATCATCCACCAGGTCGTGCTCGAGAACTACGCCTTCCCCGGCGGCATGATGATCGGCACCGACAGCCACACTCCCAACGCCGGCGGCCTGGGCATGATCGCCATCGGGGTCGGCGGCGCCGACGCCGTCGACGTCATGACCGGCTTCCCGTGGAACGTTCGCTGGCCCAAGCTCATCGGCGTCGTACTCACCGGCGAACTGTCGGGGTGGTCGGCACCGAAGGACATCATCCTGAAGGTCGCAGAGATCCTCACGGTCGAAGGCGGCACGGGCGCCATCGTCGAGTACATCGGGCCGGGAGCCCAGAGCCTGAGCGCAACCGGCAAGGCCACGATCTGCAACATGGGCGCCGAGATCGGCGCCACCACCTCGGTCTTCGCCTACGACGACGCCATCGGCCGGTACCTCAAGGCCACCGGGCGTGAAGCGGCCGCCGACGCCGCCAACGCGGTCGCTCACCACCTTCGTCCCGACGACGAGGTGCTGGCCGACCCCTCGAAGTTCTACGACCGGGTCATCGAGATCGACCTGTCGACCCTCCAGCCTCACATCAACGGACCCCACACCCCCGATCTGGCCCGCGAAGTGTCGGCCCTCGGTGCCGAGGCCAAGAGGGAAGGCTGGCCGCTCGAGATCAGCGCCGCCCTCATCGGCAGCTGCACCAACTCGAGCTACGAGGACATCACGCGGGCCGCGTCCATCGCCCGCGAGGCTGCAGCCAAGGGCCTGAGAGCCAAGACCAGCCTGCTCATCACCCCCGGGTCCGAGCAGGTCCGGGCCACCATCGAGCGAGACGGTCTGCTCGCCGACTTCGAGGCGCTCGGCGCAACGGTTCTCGCCAACGCCTGTGGTCCCTGCATTGGCCAGTGGGACCGCTCGGACGAGCGTCAGCCCGGCATCCCCAACATCATCGTCACGTCCTACAACCGCAACTTCCCCAAGCGCAACGATGGCGATGCGGCCACGCTGGCCTTCGTCACCTCACCCGAAACGGTGATGGCGTTCGCCCTGGCCGGAACCGTCGACTTCGATCCCATCAACGGCACGCTCACCAACGACGCGGGCGTAGAGGTTCGGCTGTCGGTGCCGGTCGGCGTCGAGCTGCCGCCGCTGGGCTTCGATCGGGGCGAGGACACCTTCGTCGCTCCACCCGAGGACGGCTCCGGCATCGAGGTTGCGGTGTCCCCCACGTCCGATCGCTTGCAGCTGCTCGAACCGTTCACCCCGTGGGACGGCAACGACTTCGAGAACCTGCCGATTCTCGTCAAGGCCAAAGGCAAGTTCACCACCGACCACATCTCGATGGCCGGGAAGTGGCTCGTCTACCGCGGTCACCTCGAGAACATCTCGGGCAACCTCTACCTGGGCGCAGTCAACGCGTTCGATCAGGCGGACGGGTCGGCCTACGAGGTCGGATACGGCAAGAACCAGTTGACCGGCGACATCCAGACCTTCCCCGACATCGCCAAGTCCTATCACCACGCCGGTCAGGGATGGGTGGTCATCGGCGACCAGAACATGGGCGAAGGCTCGAGCCGGGAGCACGCGGCCATGGAGCCCCGCTTCCGCGGAGGACTCGTTGCGATTGCTCGTAGCTTCGCCCGGATCCACGAGACCAACCTGAAGAAGCAGGGCATGCTTCCGCTCACCTTCGCCGACCCGGCCGACTACGAACGCATCGCCGAGGGCGACCGCATCACGGTCAAGGACATCGCCGGCCTCACCCCGGGATCGCCGCTGACGGTCGAGGTCGTCACGGCTGCCGGTGACACCTGGTCCTTCCAGGCGAACCACACGTACAGCCCCGACCAGATCGAGTGGTTCCACGCCGGTTCGGCCCTCAACGTCATTCGTCGGTCCCTGGGCGCCTGACCATCCCGGGTCCGGCCGATTCTGCAAGCCGGCGCCACCTCAGCCCGAAACTGCAAGACGGGGATCCCCCACGAGGGGGTCCCCGTCTTGCAGTTCGGGAAACCAGGGCGAAAAGAGCGAAACCGGCCGCCGGGGACCGGGGCCGGTTTCTGCGGGCGACCGGTACGAGGGGGACCGACCAAATCGCCAGGCTGGCGAGTCTCCTTTGAGGGGACCGAGACTCGCTGCCTTCGCTACAAATGACTATAGAAACCCGTCGGTCATCTGTCGAGCCTGCGTTTGAAATACTTCTCATCGCTTTTTCAGATGAATACGAGTCTGCCTTCGATGGTCGCACCGCTCGACCTTCGATGGTCGCACCGCTCGACCTTCGATGGTCGCACCGCTCGACCTTCGATGGTCGCACCGCTCGACGCGATTTGTGCGATCCTTTCCGGCGATGGACCTCCGCCAGCTCCAAGCCTTCCTGGCCGTCGTCGAACACGGCGGTTTCACTGCTGCGGCTCGGGCCACCCACACCGTGCAGTCGAACATCTCGACGCATGTCGCCCGGCTCGAGCGAGAGCTCGACGTCGTCCTCATCGACCGGGCGACCGGGCGCACGACTCACGAGGGTGATGCCGTGCTGGCGCGGGTGCGTCGCATCCAGTCCGAGCTCGAATCGCTCGAGGCCGATGTTCACTCCATGCAGGGTTCCCCCCGGGGAACCGTCCGGCTCGGCGTCATCGGTACGACAGCACGCTGGCTGGTACCCCTGCTCGTCGACCGCACGGCGGCGCAGACGCCAGACATCCACCTCGTCGTGTCCGACGGAACGACGACCTCGCTCGTACGGCGCATGCTCGACGGAGAGCTCGACTTCTCCCTGGTGGGACTGCCGATCGATGAACCCGAGATCCGCACGATCGAGCTGTTCACCGAGGACCACGTCGTCATCGCCCCCACTTCCCACCCGCTGGCCTCGCTCGACCACGAGATCCAATTGAGCGAACTTGCGGCCTATCCGTTGCTGCTCGCTGCGCCTGGCACGCCCTTCCGTCGAGAGATCGATGACGCCTTCGCGGCCAGGGATCTCGTGCCTCATGCTCAGGTCGAAGTCGACGGGTTGCGGCTGCTGGCCTCACTTGCGTTCCAGGGTTTCGGCGTTGCCATCGTTCCGGCGAGCGCTGCACCGGGTTGGATCGGCGGCGAGTGGAAGCGCCTCAGGGTCGGCGGGCTTCCTCGACGCAAAGCCGGTCTGGCCGTGCGTCGCCGCGGCATGTTGTCGGCCGCAGCACAGACCACGGTCGACGCCATCACCGCTATCGTCTCCACCGAAGCGCGGGCCAGTGACGGCCTCTACCTGCCTGTGCCAACTGACGCCCCATGACCATTCCTCCCGCCACGAGTCCTCCCGCCCGGAGTCCGCTCACGACCACCTTGCGTCCGTCCCCGCGGCCCATTTTCGCCGACGCAGTCACGCCGGGCGAGGCCTTCGCAGAGCCGAGTTCACCGCCCTCCAGCCTGGGTGATCTCGGGAATCTCGGCGAGCAGGTCGCAGTCCAGGGCCTTGCTCCCGACACGCTGCTCCTGCGGTCGCACGCCACCACCGGGGCCGTCGCCGGAGCGACCGAACTGAATGGCCGACGGGTCATGTTCTTTCGGGTCGCCGGCGGCGCTGACCGCGGCGCCCTGACGCCCGCCGACGGGGCCCTGCTCGAGGTCGCGTTCCGAGCGGCCCGCAAACACCGGCTCCCCATCGTGGGAACACTGGCGACCAGCGGTGTCTCGGTGCATCACGGCATTGCCGGAGTCGCAGGATGGGGTCAGGCGGCGCGGGAACTGGTCGCCTGCAGCGGGGTCGTCCCCGTCCTGCTGGCCGCATGCGGCCCTGTCGTGTCCGGCCCCGCACTGCTTCTCGGCATCGCCGATGTCGTCGTGTTCACCGAGGATGCGTATGCGTTCGTTTCGGGGCCGGTCATGGTCGAGTCGTTCACGGGGATCCCGATCTCGGCCGCGGACCTGGGCGGGGCATCGGCCCACAGCCGGTCGAGCGGCGTTGCCACGTTGCTCGTCGCCGATGAGAACGCCGCCATCGACGCGCTCAGCGAGATCCTGGCGTTCCTCCCTGACCACGTCGATGCCCTTCCGGCCAAGGTCGAGACCTTCGATCCCGTCGACCGTCCGACCACCACAGCCGCTGCCGCCATCCCGGCGTACGCGATGGGCTCCTACGACGTCCGAACCGTCATCACCGATCTGGCCGACGACGACTACTTTCTCGAACTCCGCGGAGCGTGGGCCCCCAACATGGTCACCGGTTTCTGCTCCATTGGCGGGTTACCCGTCGGCGTCGTCGCCAACCAGAGCCAGTCCCTGGCCGGCAGTATCGACATCCCGGCGAGCCAGAAGGGCGCCCGGTTCGTGAGCTTCTGCGACGCGTTCAACCTGCCGCTCCTCACCCTCGTCGACACGTCGGGCTTCCTCCCCGGCAAGGACCTCGAGTGGCGCGGCATGATCCGCCACGGCGCCCAGCTCGCCTTCGCCTACGCCAGAGCGACGGTGCCTCGACTGGCCCTCATCCTCCGGAAGTCCTACGGCGGCGCCTACATCGTCATGGACTCGCGCTACATGGGCAACGACGTCATGTTCGCTTGGCCGTCGGCCGAGGTTGCGGTCATGGGAGCGAAGGGAGCGGTCGAGATCCTGCATCGCGGGGCTGACCCCGACGAACGAGCCCGTCTCGAGGCGGCCTACGAGGCGACCTTCCTGACCCCGTACCCAACAGCGGAGCGGGGCTCGATTTCGGCGGTCATCGAACCAGAGGAGACTCGCAGGCACCTCGCGTCAGCGCTCGACATGCTGTGGGCAAAACGGGAACGACTCCGGCCTCGCCGCCACGACAACATGCCGCTCTGACGGGCCGCCTCATCCCGCCGCCTCGACGTCTCTGGGCAAGATTCCCCTTCCGCCCTTCCTGAGGCTAGATTCCCTCCTGACCGCGACTCAGGCACAACGGCGTGCACGAGGTCGATCAACCTCCCTTTCTTCACAGGAGCCAACAACGTGCCTGAGACCGTGACGATCACCGATAACCGGACGGGTCAGTCGATCGAGATTCCCATCGTCGACGGCGGCGTCGATGCCAAGGACTTCACCAAACTCCTTCCCGGAATCTGGTTCTACGACCCCAGCTTCGGCTCCACTGCTTCCACCTCCAGCGAGATCACCGAACTCGATGGCACCAACGGCATCCTTCGCTACCGCGGCTACCCGATCGAGCAGCTGGCCGAGAACTCGACCTTCCTCGAGGTCGCCTACCTGCTGTTGAACGGCGAGCTGCCGAAGAAGCCCGAACTCGATCAGTGGGTGCACGACGTCACCTACCACACCTACATCCACGAGAACATGCGCAAGCGGTTCACCGAGGGCTTCCACCACAATGCCCACCCCATGGGCATGCTCGTCTCGGCCATCGCTGCGTTGTCCACCTTCTACCCCGAAGCCAAGAACATCGAGGATCCCGCCAACCGCAAGATCCAGATCAATCGGCTCATCTCGAAGGTGCCGACGCTTGCCGCCATGGCCTACCGGAACAGCATCGGCATGCCGTTCGTCTACCCCGACAACGACCTCACCTACGCCGAGAACTTCCTCTCCATGATGTGGAAGGTCGCCGAGCCCCGCTACCAGCCCGATCCGGTGCTGGCCAAGGCGCTCGATGTCCTGCTGATCCTGCACGCCGACCACGAGCAGAACTGCTCGACCACGACCATGCGGGTCGTCGGCTCCTCCCACGCCGATCCGTTCTCCGCCGCTGCGGCCGCCACCGCGGCCCTCTACGGCCCTCGCCACGGTGGCGCCAACGAAGCCGTCATCAGCATGTTGCGCAACATTGGCAGCATCGAGAACGTCGAGCCCTACGTGGAAGCCGTGAAGCGGGGCGACGACCTCCTGTGGGGCTTCGGGCACCGCGTCTACAAGGCCTACGACCCCCGGGCCCGAATCGTCAAGAATCACGCCGACCAGGTCTTCGCCGTCACCGGCAAGAACCCGCTCATCGACGTTGCGCTCAAGCTGGAAGAGATCGCCCTCAACGACGACTACTTCAAGAGCCGCAACCTCTACCCGAACGTCGATTTCTACACCGGCCTGATCTACCAGGCCATGGGCTTCCCGCTCGACATCTTCACCGTGCTGTTCACCATCGGGCGCATGCCCGGCTGGTTGACCCACTGGCAGGAGTCGCTCGAACAGGGAGCGAAGATCTCCCGTCCGCGCCAGCTCTACACCGGACCGGGCGAGCGCGCCTACGTCCCCATCGATCAGCGCTAGTCGACCTCGGACTTCGTGGACTACCTGCTCACACCCGAACTCCTGGCCCTGGGCGAGGAAGCCCGCGAGGTCGGCAAACGGGCAGCAGCCAAGATCGAGATGCCCGAGGACTCCTGGCTGATCGGCAACGATCGGGAGTTCTCCCAGGAATTGGCCGCTCGAGGCTGGATCGGCATGACCTGGCCCACCGAACATGGTGGGCAGGGCCGGTCCGCTCTCGAGCGGTTCATGGTGGTCGAAGGGCTCATCTCCACCGGTGCACCGATTGCCGCATCGTGGTTCGCCGATCGTCAGATCGGTCCCACCCTGTTGCAGTTCGGAACGGACGACCAACGCCAGCAGTGGCTTCCCGGCATCATCGCCGGTGTTGCCCAGTGGTCGATCGGCATGTCCGAGCCCGACGCCGGCAGCGATGTGGCCTCCATCCGCACCCGAGCCGTCCGCGATGGCGACCGGTGGATCGTCAACGGCCAGAAGATCTGGACCAGCGGAGCAGCCGACGCCGACTGGATCTACCTCATCGCCCGCACCGACCCCGACGCCCCGCCGCACCAGGGTTTGTCCGAGTTCGTGGTGGCCATGGACTCGCCGGGCATCACCATCAAGCCCATCACCGACGCCACCGGCAACCACCACTTCTGTGAGGTCTTCTTCCAGGATGTCGAGGTGCCTGCAGCCAACCTCATCGGAGAGCTCAACGGGAGCTTCCGCCAGGTCATGCGACAGATGGAGCACGAGCGCGGCGGCATCGACCGGCTCGTGTCCAACCGGGCGCTCTACGACCTCATCCGCACCGACCCCGCGACCGGCACACCTCGCCGGGTCACCGATCCGTTGCTCCGCCAGCGCTACGCCAAAGCCGAAACGATGTACCGCATCGTCCGGAACATGGTCCTGCGCGAGGTCGTCGGGCAAGCCCCTCCCGGATGGTCGGCCATCACCAAGACGCTGGCCACCGAGTTCGAGGTCGACGTCGCCAATCTCTGCGGCGACACCCTCGGCGCCGACGCAATGCTCTGGAACCGGGTGAGCCGGAACATCATGTACGCGCCCGCGTACACGCTCATGGGCGGGACCACCCAGGTCCTTCGCAACATCGTGGGAGAACGAGTGCTGGGCCTCCCCCGAGAGCCCCGCGGCTCGTAGTTGGAAGAAATCTAAAGGTGTCGCACCTCGGCCAGCGGGTCACGTTCGAACCGTCGGACCTCGATCGAGGCGTCCACGGCGACTGCATCATCGTCCGACACCAGCACCGGGTTGAGTTCGACCCGAGCCAAACCGGGCAACGCTCCGACTGCTGCAGCGACGCACGACACCAGTTCCTCCAGTGCGTCGGCCCCTCCCCGATTGAGCTCCTCGACCTCGACCACTTCGCCAACCAGCCGAGCAACGTCGGCATCGGTGGCGGGGAGCAGGAGAACTCGTCGGAGCGGCACCGCGCCCGCGCCGTCGCTTCGCACGGTCAGTGTCAGGCTGGCACCGCTGCTGGAATCCTGTCGGGCCTCGACGGCCAGGTGCCGCCCGGTCGGCATCATCTGTTGCACCAGTGCCGGCACGAATCCGGGCACGGTCTCGATCATCCGGTCGAACGACGCTGCCAGTTGGTCTGCGTCTCGCAGATCGAGCGCGACGCCGCCGGCCTCCCCCGCCAGGCGCTGTGAGAGATCTCCCGCTTTCAGCGCCACCGGGTAACCGAGCGCGTTGGCTGCGTCGACGGCCTCGCCCGAGGTGTAGGCAATGCGCGTTCGCGGCAAAGGAGACGCCGCACAAGCGCAGGATCTCGTCGACTTCGAGCGGTTCGAGGGTGTGGTGTTCTTCGGCGGGAACGGCGGTGAGTGCGTCGAGCGCGTCGGTGACCTCCTCCAGCGCAGGAACGTCCAGCGGCGCACCTTCGGGCCGAGCGCGCCAGAGGCCGTAGCCGACCCAGCGCCCCAGCGCCTTGGCGGCCTGCTCGGGGAAGTCGAACAGCGGGAGGCGCGCGACCTCGCTGAGTGCAACGCCGGTGAGACCGACCGCGACCATTGGTTTGGCTACTGCCTGGTCGATGCGGTCGAGCAAGCTCGCAAGGGTGGACGATGACAGTCCGGGCACGGGGACCAACGCCACCATGACCACGTCGACGTCGGCACTGACTGCCGCAGCGACGACGGCCCGCTCGTAGTCGGGTCGGAGGGCATCGTCGGTCGCCACGAGGCGCTCGGCGTCCCCGACGCGCACCCAGTCGACATCGGGCGCAGGCTTGTCGCCCGACTCCCAGTCGACATCGGACCCGCTGCCCGGCAGCACGACCTCGAGACCCTCACGCCGGCACGCCGCCACACACAGCCGGGCCACCGATGAGGCGTTGGAAACGATGACGACCCTTCGGCCGGCCGGCACCGGTTGGGTGACCGCAACCCGAGCCTGCGCCGCAAGCTCTCCGACCTCGGAGACCACGACGACGCCCGCCTGACGCACCAGATCGCCTCGGTCACCCTCGATGGGGGCCACGGCCACGATGGGTTTGGTCCTCGAAACCGCGCGAGCAATTCGGGTGAACTTCTGGAAGTTACCGAAGTTCTCGAGGTACAGCGCGATGACCCCCGTGCGCGGATCGGCGGACCAGTACTGCAGCAGATCGTTGACCGAGACATCGGCTCGGTTGCCGAGCGCCGTGAACGAACTGATTCCGGTACCGGCGCGTTCGAAGACCGACAGGAGCGCGGCACCGAGCGGGCCCGATTGTGACAGCAGGCCGACCTCGCCGACGGGGACCGGCACCGGCATGAAGAGCGCCTGGAGGTTGATGGCCGGGTTGGTGTTGGCGATCCCGAACGCGTTCGGCCCGATGATGCGCATGCCGTTGCGGCGGACCAGTTCAACGAGCTTCTCCTCCTCCGCTGATCCTTCGGGGCCCAGGTCGCTGAACCCTCCCGAGATGACGAGCAGGCCGGCGACGGCCAGGTCGACACAGGACTGTGCAGTTTCGAGAACCGCCGCCGCTGGCACGCAGATCACGGCGAGATCGACCGGGGCCTCCAGGTCAGCCACGTGACGGACCGGCACGAGGCCGGCTACGGAGTCGGCGTGCTTGCTGACGACCTGCACGGTGCCCGCGAAGCCCGCGGCCACCAACGAGCCGGCCAGACGATGTCCGACGCTGTCGGGATGGCGCCCGGCGCCGATGACGGCCACCGACGTGGGTTCGAGTAGCCGGGCCACGGATCTGGCCTGGGCCGCACGCTCGCGGGCATCGATGGCTGCCGAGGCCTCGGCCGTCACATGAATGCCGAGGGCGACCTTGATGACTCCTTGTTCGTAGCCCGTCTTCACCTCGAACCCGGCGCGGCGAAAGACCCGCAGCATGCCGTAGTTCTCCGGAAGCACGAGCGCATCGAACCCCCGTAGCCCCTGGTAGCGCCCGGCCGCAGCCAGGTACTCGAGCAGGAGCGTTCCCAGACCCCGCCCCTGGAAGTCGTCGTCCACGAAGAACGACACCTCGGCGTCGAGCTCCCCGGCTTCGAGCGCCTCCGCTGCGTCGGCGTGGAGGGATCCTTCCTTCACCCAGCCCTCGTAGCGGGCGACCCCGACCAGCTGATCAGCCACGATGGCCACGAACGCCATTCGGGTCCGATAATCGAGGTGCGTGAGATGGTCGAGTTCCTTGCTCGACAGGCGCGGGTGTGGGCTGAAGTAGCGGAAGTAGATCGACTGGGGCGATTGGCGGCCATGGAACTGCACCAGCCGCTCACGGTCGTCGGGGCGGATGGGACGAATGCGCACCGTCGAGCCGTCGCTGAGGAGGGCGTCGGTTTCCCAGTCCCGGGGATACGGCGGGTCAGAAGAAACCATGGGCGAGATCCTAGCTTCGAGCCCAATCTTGGAATTGTCGATCAACTTAGTCGGTTATAGTCGGGTCATGGCCTTCACCTCGCCCGCCACCCGCCGTTCACAACCATTCATCGGGTTCCCCGACGTCGTCAACGAGTATGCCGCTCGCACCGTTGCCGCCGGCGTGGTGACCCTTACGGCGCTGTACGTGGTGACCGGATCAGGATGGCTGTTGATCCCGCTCGTCTACGGATTCTGGGCCCGAGTGCTCGCCGGGCCCCGTTTCTCGCCGCTCGGATTGTTCGCCACCAAGATCGTGGCTCCCCCGCGAGGTGGCTGGCGAGGCCTTCCGGTTCGAATGGTGCCCGGGCCCCCCAAGCGATTCGCGCAGGGCATCGGTGCTGCCTTGTCGACCCTCGGCGGCGTCCTGCACCTCGCAGGTCTGGCGACCGCCCCCCAGATCGTCATCGGTGCCATCACCGGCGCCGCGTTCGCGGAAGCAGCGTTCGGGTTCTGCCTGGGGTGCGTGATCTTCGGACGGCTGATGGCCGCCGGCCTCATCTCGGAGTCGGTGTGCGATGCGTGCAGCGACCTCAGTCTGCGGACCGTGCCCACTGCACGAGGGTGAACGCCCGTTCGCCTTCGTCGTGATCCTCGAACACGGCTTCGACTCGGGCACCGATCTCGACGTCCTGCATCGGGTCGCCCATCAGGTTGCCGACCATTCGTAGATTGTCGGCGTGCGGCAGCTCGACCAACACGACCAGGTACGCCCCCTGGCCGGCTAGTGCGGGGTGCACCGGGTGATGGGGGCGCTCCCAAGAATAGATGACGCCCTCGGGCGCCACCTGCACCCACCCGAGCTCGAAGGAGCGGCAGTGGTGGCACATCCACTCGGGGCCCCATTGGTGGGTGCCGCAGTCATCGCAGCGCTGGACCCACAGTTCATGGCGACGAGTCCCTTCCCAGTACGGCTTGTCCAAGCCATCACCGGCAGGGACGGGTGCCGGCAACCCGGCGTTGAGGTAGGCGACGTTGGTGCTCCTGGGTTCGCTCATCCGAGCACCTCCTCGTTTCCGTAGATCGCAGTGCTGGCAACCTCGACCATCGGACCCGCGTTGGCGAGGGCCACCTTGGCATCGGGGACTTGATTCGTGGATTCTCCCCGGATCTGGCGAATGGCCTCGATCTGGAGACCGAGGCCGTGCATGTAACACTCGGCCAGGTTCCCGCCGCTGGTATTGAGCGGCAGCTTCCCGGTCGGGGCGATGAGGTTCTCGAACGTGAGCACCTCGTTGGCGTTCTCGTAGGTGCAGAGCCCGTGTTCGATCAGGCTCATGACGACGGCGCCGGTGAAGTTCTCATAGGACTGCACGACGTCGATGTCCTCGGGTCCGACCTTCGCCTGCTGGTAGAGGTGAGGTACGACGGTCTTGAAGCTCGACGTCACGTAGTCGGTCTGGTTGTGAACGCCGGCCCCGGAGCGATGGCCACCGCCCTGTTGCACCGCCAGGGGATAGACCGGTTTCGGGGTGAGGTCCCGGGCCGCTTCGGCCGACATGACGATCACTGCGGCGGCACCGTCGTTCTCGAGGCACAGGTCGTACAGCCGGAACGGTTCCACGATCCAGCGGGCCTCGTCGTAGCCCTTTTCGTCGAGCGGACGGCCGTACATGACGGCTCGGGGGTTGCTCTGCGCGTGGTGATACGCGGCCATCGCAATGGCGCGCATGGTCGAGCGGTCGATCTCGTGCTCGTACATCAAGCGGGTGGTTCGCATGGCGTAGGTCTGGGCCGGTGACATCACACCGTAGGGAACGGTGAACGCCCCTTGGCCGCTGATGGTGCTGCTTCGGGGCCCGGCTCCGAAGCGTCCGAACTGGCCCTGGGCCAGCCCCCGAAAGGCAACGACACACCGCGCAAACCCAGCGGCGACCGCGGCTGAGGCGTTGCCGATCGCGGCTGCAGCACCACCCCCGCCAGAGCCCCACTGCATATTGGAGAAGCGAATCTCGGGTGAGCCGAGCGCGTTGGCGATCCGGGCCGGAAGGTTGCGGTCGTTGCTGTACGAACAGAAGCCGTCGACCCGGGTCGGGTCGATGCCGGCGTCGGCGCAAGCGGCCAGGATCGCCCGCAGCACCAGCTTGAACTCGGGCTCGGGCGACTGCGCTCGTTTGTAGTACACGCTCTCGCCCACCCCGACGACCGCCACACGGCCCCGGATGGTCAGTTCGTCAGTTGGCATGATCCCAGCCTTGCCCATCCCCCCAACCCGGTCCAAACCGCTCTGCAGCCCCCAACCCCAGCGTTCTGTGACAGCGTTAGCCACGTGTGGCGTGGTTTTCGGTGCAAATTTCGGGGGTGGGGTGGGGGTAGTAGGTTCTGGGGATGGTGAATGACCGACCTCGGCTTCGTTTCCGGGCCGCCCTCGAGGCGGCCGAACCCGTGTTCGCGCCGCTGGCCCTCGACCCGCTGAACGCGCGGCTCATCGAGGAGGCCGGCTTCCCTGCGGGCTACCTGAGCGGAGGAGCGCTGGGGTTCCAGTACGCCGTTGGCGAGGCCTTGCTGACCTACACCGAGATCGCGGACGTGGCCGGCCGCATCACTGCCCGCTCCCAGCTGCCGCTCATCGTCGATGGCGGCGTCGGGTTCGGCGATCCGGTGCACGTGGCCCGTGCGACCACGCTCTTTCAGGCGACCGGAGCGGTCGCGGTCGAGTACGAGGACCAGGTCTCACCCAAGCGGCTGCACCACCACGTGGGCGTCGAGCACCTGGTATCGACCCAGGACATGGTCGACAAGATCGAGGCGGCCGTCGCAGCCCGAACCGACCCCGACTTCCTGATCATCGCCCGCACCGGCGGTTTCCGGAACGAGGATTTCGAGTCGGGTATCACCCGCCTCGAGGCCTATCGGGACGCGGGGGCCGACCTGGTGATGGCGTTGTGCCGCAATGCCGAGCTCCGGCCGATCGCCGATCGAATCACCGACGTGCCACTGTCGACCATCACCGGCCTCGATCACCACACCCCCGCAGAGTGGGCCGACCTCGGTTGGAAGCTGATCATCGACTCGTTCACCGCTCAGGGCCTGGCCGTGAGCCACACCCGCGAGGCGTACCGACGGTTCCAGACCGAGGGCAAGAGCGGGTTCGATGCAGGCGGCATGAAACTGCACCACGAACTGGTCGAGCTGTGCGGGCTTGCGCCCTGGCTGGAGCTCGAACGCCGCACCACCGAGCGTCAGCCCACCGAAACCGACTCGAGCCCTGCCAACTCTGCCAACATCTGATGGCCGATCTCCCCCCGAGCGCTGCGGGCCCCGCCCCCCTTCCGCTCAGCGATCTGACCGTCATCGACATCACCGTGGCCCGGGCCGGGCCCACGGCGGTCCGCCAGCTGGCCGACTGGGGTGCCGACGTCGTCCGGATCGAACCTCCGTCGGGCCGGGGTGGCGACCCCGGCGAGAGTCACACCTCGGCCGACTACCTCAATCTGCACCGCAACAAGCGCAGTCTCGCCCTCGATCTCAAGACGGGCGACGGCCGAGCAGTCCTGCATCGGCTCGTCGGCCAGGCCGATGTCCTGGTCGAGAACATGCGGACACCAGTCAAGCATCGTCTTGGCTTCGACTGGGAGACACTCCACGCCATCAACCCACGCCTCGTGCTGGGCTCGGTATCGGGTTTCGGGCAGAGCGGCCCCTACGCCGAGCGGGGTGGCGTCGATCAGATCGCCCAGGGCCTCGGTGGCATGATGAGCATCACCGGCCTTCCCGGCCAAGGCCCCGTGCGAGCCGGGGTCGCCATCTCCGACGTGACCGCAGGGCTGCAGCTGGCCGTGGGCATCCTCGTCGCCCTCCACGAGCGCCAACACAGCGGTACGGGACGATGGGTGCACACATCGCTGCTCGAATCGATGATCGGCATGCTCGACTTCCAGGCCGCCCGTTGGACCGTGAACCACGTTGTCGCTCCTCAAGCCGGCAACGACCATCCGACCAATCTCCCGATGGGCATGTACGCCACGTCCGACGGATATCTGAACATCGCCGCGCCCTGGCCCCACCTCTGGGTGAAGTTCTGCGAGGCGATCGGCCGGGCCGATCTTGCTGCTGACCCCCGGTTCGATTCAGCCCGCAACCGGGCCACGAACAAGGTCGAGCTGAACACCGAGCTGGCCGCCGCGCTGGTGAGGCGGTCGACGGCAGCATGGGTCGAGGTGCTGAACGCCGTCGACGTTCCGGCCGGTCCGGTCAACGACATCCAGCAAACGTTCGCCGATCCTCAGGTCCGCCACCTCGGGGTGGCCGCTCCGATCGATCACCCGGTGGCCGGGCCCATCGAGATCGTGCGTAACGCCACCAACATCGAGGGCGTCCCCAATCACATTCATCGGCCAAGCCCCGGCCCTGGCGAGCACACCGACGAAGTCCTGGCGGGCTTCGGTTTCAGCAGGGACGAGATCGCCGACCTTCGCGCCGACAGCATCGTCGCCTGACAGGATCACCGCCCATGAACACCGGCATCACCCGCTCCGCCCCAACCAATCCTGCGCCCGCGCCCAGGTTCTATCCGCCGTTCGGTCATGTGCTCCGTCATGTCGGCTTGGACCAGCGCTTCCAGCCGAACGGCGACCTGCTGGCGTCGATGCCGGCGACCGATGACCTCCGTGACGCGGGCGGCGCCGTCCGGGTCGGCGCGTTGGTCATCCTGGTCGACTCCGCCGCGGGCGTCCTCTCGCACATGCGAGTTCGTCCGGACTGGTTGGCCACCACCGACATGAAGTACCACAGCATCCGCCCGACCACAGGCGAGGGGCTCGACTCGGTCACTCGGATCCTTCGACCGGGCAAGCGAAACATTCTCAGTCAGACGATCCTCACCGACGTCGACGGGGAGATCGGCCGGGCCTGGGTCACCTATGCACGACTCCCGCGACGCGACGATACACCGACGGTCGAGAGCGACGCCGGCCCCAACCAGCGGTTGCACTACGCCGAAGATCCGGAGTTCGAGCGTGGCGGTCGACTTCCGCTCGATGACTACATCGGCATGCGCGTTCGGGCGAGCGAGCTGGTCATCGAGGTCGCGCACAACGACCGCATACGAAACAGCTTCGGATCGATCCAGGGTGGAGTGGCGGCCGCGCTCGTCGAGCGCATGGGAACGTTGGCGGCGGAGCGAGCCCTCGGCGTGCCGGCCCGGTCACTCGACATCCACTTGCACTACCTGGGCCAGAGCACCACGGGTCCGTTCCGGATCGATGGCACCATCCTCCGCGTCGACGGCGACACCGTCACGACCGAAGTGACGATCATCGACGCCGGCGACGGCAGGGTGCTGGACCTCGGTACTACCACGGCCCGAGCGATCTCGTGATCGGCTGGCCCTGAACGACGGGACGTGTCAGCGAGCAGTCACTCGCCGGTAGCGGCGCACGGACAACGGAGCGAAGACGGCGATGATGGCCACCGTCCAGAGCAGGGTGTAGAGCACCGCGTTCTGGAGTGGCCAGGCGGCGGGGTCTGGGGTCCCCGGCGGGATGTTGCCGAACAGTTCGCGCGTGGCCTGGGTCACCGACGAGACCGGGTTCCACTCGGCGAAGATTCGCAATGGCGTCGGCAGCCCATCGGACGGCACGAAGGTGTTGGCGATGAAGGTGAGCGGGAAGATGACGACGAAGCTGGCGTTGTTGACCACCTCGACGCTGGGCACCATCAACCCGACCAAGGCCATCACCCACGAGAACGCATAGGCGAACGCCAACAACAGCGCGAACGCCGCCAACGCTTTGGGGATGCCGTTGTTGATCCGCCACCCGACCAACAGCCCGGTGATGCTCATGATGGCCAGTGACAGGGCGTTGGAGACGACGTCGCTGGCTGTGCGGCCGGCGACGACGGCCACCGGGGACATCGGCAGGGAACGGAACCGATTGATGATGCCCTTCTGCATGTCGTCGGCAAGGCCAGTACCGGTGAAGGTGGCACCGAACACGATGGTCTGCGCGAAGATTCCGCCGATCAGAAACTCCCGGTAGGAGCTACCAGGAATCTCGATGGCGCTGCCGAACACGTAGGCGAAGAGCAGCACGAACATGATCGGCGAGATCAGTACGAAGACCAGGGTCTCGGGTACTCGCTTGATCTTGATGAGGTTGCGCTTGGCCATGACGGCACCGTCGCCCACGGCCGCGAGGAACTCGTTCACGGTTGATCTCCTTCGGTTCGGTGCCCGGTCAGGGCGAGAAAGGCGTCATCGAGGGTCGGGCGTCGGAGCATGACGTCTCGGAGGTCGATGCCGGCCCCGTCGAGGGACCGCAACGCCTGGGTGAGTACCGCTGCGCCACCCGTGATGGGCACGATGATGGTGGTGGAACGATCGGGAATCTCGATGGCGCTCACGGCGAACGGCTCCAGGACCGCCCGAGCCGGGGCGACCTGGTCGTGATGTCCGACTGTCACCTCGATCCGCTCGCCACCGACCATGTCCTTGAGCTGGTCGGCGGTGCCCTGGGCGATCGACCGGCCGTGGTCGATCACCATGATCTGGTCGGCCAACTGGTCGGCTTCGTCGAGGTATTGGGTGGTGAGCAGCAGGGTTGCGCCTTGGGCCACCAGCTCGGTGATGATGGACCACAGCTCGATCCGACTGCGAGGGTCGAGGCCCGTTGTGGGCTCGTCGAGGAACAGCACCGGAGGCTCGGCCACCAGCGCACCGGCCAGATCGAGACGGCGGCGCATGCCGCCCGAGTAGGTCTTCACCTGCCGGTCGGCAGCGTCGCTGAGACCGAACCGCTCGAGCAGCTCTCGCGCCCGTGCGCGTGACCGGGAACGCCCCAACCGATAGAGGCGCCCGATCATGTCGAGGTTCTCGTACCCGGTGAGCGTCTCGTCGACCGCGGCGTACTGGCCGGACAATCCGATCCGGTGCCGCACGTCGGAGGGTTGGCGGACGACATCGGCGCCGGCCACGGTGGCCGTGCCCGCGTCGGGCAGGACAAGCGTAGTGAGAATGGAGACCGCTGTGGTCTTACCGGCCCCGTTGGGGCCGAGCAGGCCGAGCACCGTTCCCTGGGGCACATCGAGGTCGAGCCCGTCGAGCGCCAGAACCGACCCGTAGCGTTTGGTGAGCCCGCGGGCTTCGATGATGTTGGTCATTGCTGCTCAGTCAAGCAGAACGGTGTGACAATCTCGCTCGGATTTCGGGACCAAGGTCCGTTCCGCTCCCGGCGTCAGGCCGCGACGATCAACGGCATGGAGAACTCGATCGATGGTCAGGTAGTCCTCGTAACCGGAGCAGCACGGGGCATGGGAGCCCAGCATGTCCGGGGTCTCGTCGCTCACGGAGCAAAGGTGGTGGCGGCCGACGTGCTCGACGAGGAGGGTCGCGCCCTGGCCGCCGAGCTCGGTGATCAGGTCGTGTATACCCACCTCGACGTGACCGACGAACAGCAGTGGCGGGACGCCGTCACGCTGACCGAGTCCACCTTCGGCCCCGTCCAGCACCTGGTCAACAACGCCGGCATTCTCACGGTCGGTTCGATCGAGGACCTCACGCTGCGGGACTGGCAGCGGACCATCGACGTCAACCTCACCGGCGTCTGGCTGGGCATGCACTGCGTGATCCCGTCGATCAAGCGGGCCGGGGGCGGCTCGATCGTCAACATCTCGTCGACTGCCGGCCTCCAGGGCTACGGCAACATCGGCGCCTACGTCGCCAGCAAGTGGGGTATCCGGGGTCTCACCAAGACCGCCGCTCTCGAACTCGGCCCCGCTGGAATCCGGGTGAACCTCATCCACCCCGGCCCGATCCGGACTCCGATGATCGCAGGGATGGGCGAGGACATGGCCGCCACCCAGCCCATCGCCCGCATCGGCGAGCCGGTCGAAGTGACGGCGATGCTGCTGTTCCTCCTGGCGGACGCCACCTACTCGACCGGCCACGAGTTCATCGTCGACGGTGGCGCCATCGTCGGTCAGGTCCTCGACGCGCTCAACCGATAGTCGGCCCCCGACGTCAGACCTTCCAGGCGATGGCCAGACGCTGGTCGGGGGCGTACGAGCAGTACGTGCCGGTGCGGACGGCCTGCTCGAGGTGCCGACCGAGGCCGGGGTGATGCTCGGCCAGACGGGCGATCGAGTACCGGAGCGAACGAGCCACCGCGGTCCGGGCCCGCTCTGAAGTCTCTCCGGTGCGCCGATGGCGACCACCGAGCCCGAAGGCCCGCGCCAGCTCCTGCACCAGGAACGCTCGGTCGTTCTGTGCCAGAGCCACACGACCGAGATCGTTCATCGCCATGGCCTCGGCGATGTCGTCATCCACCTCGGACAGGCGTCGTCGATACGCATCCCGCGCCCGATCATCGAGCACGAATCCCGCATCGGCGTGCGAGACGGCGAGCGACGGGTCGATGGCCGACGTGATGGTGGGCAGCCCCCCGCTCTCGGCAGCCACCAGATCCAGGACATGGAACTCGCGGCCGGGCTCGGCCAACAGGCGCGACAGGTACCGAAGACCCTTCAGGTCGGCCAGCATCACGGTGACACCGTCGAAGCGGACCGAGCGAACCGTGCCATCGCAGGTGAACACCGACAGCTCGGATTCGACCGGTGCCGGACTCGGCGGCACGGGGGCCGACGCATCATCGATCGCCTGTCCTGCCCGTTCGGCCCACCGAGCGGCACCGTACTCGGCGAAGGCCATCTGCGCTGCCCTCCATTCAAGGGCTGCCGACGCCGAGCTCCCGGCCTCAGCGCGCGCCTGGCCCAGCACCATACGAGCCACGGCCGCCTCGAAGGGCGCACCGATCTCGGTCCATGCAACGAGCGCCCGCTCGCAAAACCCGATGGCGTCGGCCGGTCGGCACTCGGCCACGCAGGCGCGACCCTGGGCCAACGAAGCCGATGCCGCCAACGCGACGCTCGGGAACCCGTCGGCGATCTCGCGTAGCTCATCGGCGGCGGCGCGGACGGTGACCGCGTCGCCGGCCGCGGCCGCGATCTCGGCTTGGGCATCCAAGAGCGGGGCTCGCCGGAGAAGACCGAACGGCGGACGCTCCTTGGATGGGGTATCGAACGGGTGCTCCAACGCGTCGGCGATCAGCGCGGTGGCGGCTACAACGTCGCCCTGCGCCAGGCGAAGCAGTGCGAGGCCCGGCTGCGGAGTCCACGCATGCTCGTGTGCGGCGACGAACGCCTCCTCGGCACCGCCGAGATCACCCTTTCGCAAGCGAATGTTGCCGAGTTCGGCCAACGGCCACCCGAACTCACGTCGCATCCAGGGACGCAACTCCTCGCATGCCCGCAATGCCTCCTCCTCGGCCTGGTCACAGGGTCCGCTCAGCCGAAGCATCTCGGCCCGATGGACTCGGCACCGGCCGTTGATCCCGCCGAACGCGGTCCCCTGGCGCCAGTGCTCCATCGCCATCGTCCACTCACCCGCGTGGTCGTACAGGGCCAAGCCCTGCATGGCGCAGATCAGCTCGCACAACGCCATACCCGTAGTCAAGGGATCGACCTCGCCCGCCAGCAGCGTCACCGCTATGTCATCGAGCATGTCGAGCCCCTGCTCGACCGCACCGGCGAAGATCTCGAGCCGGGCGAGGGCCGTGCGACCGATCACGACCGCCGGTTGGACGCCGTGCCGCAGCCCCAGGTCGACCGACCGCCTGGCGTTGTCACCGGCCGACTCGCTGTCACCGCTCATGAACCGCTCGTAGGTCCGGACCATTGCGACCAGCGCGTGCGCGGGCGTCTCGTCGAAGCCGTCGAGCAAGCGCTCGGCCCGTCGCAGCCAACCTCGCACCGGGGACATCAAACCGGTGTCCATCATCAGGTACATGGCAACCATGGCTGCCGCTCGTGCGGCACCCGCCATGTCGCCGACTACAAGCTGGCTGGCGTGGAGCTCCTCCCAGGCCGCCACCGCTCCCTCGAAATCGCCGGCCCCGTAGCGGGCCAGCGCCGTGAGCTCGAGCCCGTCGGCCGAACCGGCAATCTGACCGAGCGACTCCAGGCCCGACACTGCCACGTCCCATGCCCCGGCCGCGATCGCATCACGGATGGCACCAAGCGGATCGGTCGCGTCCCTCATTGTCGCATTGTGACACCGATTGTCGCGCCCTCCGTTTGCGAACATCTCATCGCCAACCGAAGGACAGGACCGCCATGCACATCACCAAGGAATCCATTCCCGCCCGAATCGACGTTCCGGGAGCAAAGGCCCGCCAGGTTTCCGACTTCGGAGACTCGACCGGGTACAGCATGATCGGGGGCGAGTTCTTCTCGCTCGCCTCCGGCACCGACATCGCGCCGCTTCTGGCCGGCCTCGAGGGCGATGCGTGCCACGCCCCGCACTGGGGCTATATCATCGCCGGCAGCGTCATCGTGTCGTACCGGGACGGCTCCGAAGAGACCTGCACCGGCGGAGACCTCTTCTACTGGCCTCCTGGCCACAGCGTCCGGGTCACCGATGACGCCGAGGTGGTGCTGTTCAGCCCCCAGGTCGAGCATCTCGAAGTCATGGACCACATGATCCGGTCGATGGCCCAGGCCTGAGACACGGCCTCACAGCCCGCCGAAATCGGTGGGAAGGCCCAGTCGGGCACGGCCGAGCACCTCGTTGAGGCGGGGAGCGACCATGGCGTGCTGCGTGGCGACGTGCACATCTCGGAAGTGACGTTGGAGCGGACTGTCGAGATAGACAGCCGATCCGCCGGCTCCGTGATAGCAGAGGCCGACGGCGAATGCCGCCCGCTCGGTGGCGTTGGCCGCCGCCAGGCGAAGCAACGCCTTGGCCTGGTCGCCGACCGTGCCCTGTTCGGTACTCGCCCACGCGTCGGCCACCGTCTGGTCGAGGAACGCGCGGCCCGAACGCCAGGCGGCCTCGGCCAGGGCGACGTCGGCCTGGATGACCTGACGCTCGGCCAACGTCCGCGAGCTCATCGACGGCTTCTTCACGGTGGCGAGGGCGACGAAGTCGTCGACCGCTCTGCGGGCGATGCCGATGGTGACTGCGGCAACGCCGACCGCCAATGCTCCGAAGAAGGGGAAGCGGTAGAGGGTCCGGTCGATCCGAGGGCCATAGGCCATGTCGGCCCACCGGCCATCGGGAACGACTGCGTCCTGAACCGCATAGTCGGTGCTTCCCGTGCCCTTCAGTCCCGCCACCTGCCAGGTGTCCAGCAACTCGACCTGGTCTCGGGCGAAGAACACGAACGGGGCTCGCAGTTGGCGGCCGTCGGAGCTGAGATAGGTCGTGTCCTTGGGCGGACGAACCCCGCCACCCACCCACTGGCAGTTGTAACTTCCGCTCCCCCACGGCCATTGTCCGGTTACGGTGATGCCGCCTTCGGCCGGTGCCGCCTGCCCCATCGCCCCGGCGAACCCGCCGAGGGTGACGTCGGCGGCGCCGAACAGTGGCTCGACCCACCGCTCGGGCACGTACCCGCTGAGCAACGACGTCGTGCACGAGATCATGGCGCACCAGCCGAGCGAGGCCTCGTGGTAGGCGAGCCGTTCGATGGCATCGACGTAGTCCGCCACCGGTAGTTCGGGCGCCCCGATCTCTGCTGGAGCGAAGCCGCGGGTGATGCCGGTTGCGGCCAGTCCTGCGGCAACATCGGAAGGCAGTCGGCCGGCGTCGTCGATCTCGGCCGCCCGTTCGGTCGTCTTGTGACCCAAGGCCTCGATGGCGGTCACCATCCCGTGCTCATCATTCCGCGTCATACCGACACAGTAGGGTGCCGCCATGACCGAGCACGCACCGAAGGCTCCGCCGAGTTCCGAAAAGACTGGCGACGCTGCCCTCTCACCGCACGCCCAGATCGCCCACGACGAGCTCCACCTGCGGAGCGCGGTATCCCAAGTGGCGCTGGCCCCGGACGGCGCAACCGTCGCAGCTGTGGTGGCCACCATCGACATCGACGAGAACACCACTCGGACCCGTATCTGGCTCGACGGGGTGCCCATCAGTGCCGGGCCGAACGATTCGAATCCGGCGTGGTCCCCCGATGGTCGGTGGCTGGCCTTCACCAGCGATCGCCAAGAGGATGCTTCGCGGGTCACGCTGCACGTGATGCCCGTGAGCGGGCCGGGCGAGGTCCGGCTGGTGTGCGCCATGCCCGATGGAATCGACGACGTGACGTGGTCGCCCGACGGTCGGCGAATCGCGTTCGCCAGCCGTACCCGTGACTGTCGCTACGAGGCGAAGGACGAGCGGTGGCAGTCGCCGCGGAAGATCGAACGCTTCTTCACCCGGCTCAACGGCGAGGACTGGGTCTTCGATCGTCCACAGCATGTGTTCGTCGTGTCCTTCGACGGCACCGACTCGCCCCGCAACCTGACGCCAGGGCCCTTTCAGCATTACGGCATCAGCTGGCTGCCCGATTCGTCGGCACTCATCACCGCAAGCGCTCGCCACGAGACGTGGGACCACGACCTCGCCGAGGACCTGTACCTCGTTCCGGTCGGGTGCCCGGGTGGCCCTCTGCCCCCGGCCGAACCCACCGCGCTCACCGGCCAGACCGGTCTGTACAACTCTCCCGCAGTCTCGCCCGATGGGACCCGGGTGGCGTTTCGGGGTCACGACGACCCGATGCTGTATCCGCAGAACGCACGTATCGGTGTCATGAACCTCGACGGCTCGGGACGCCGATGGATCAGCGAAGGACTCGACCGCACGTTCGAGGCAACCTCCGGCGCCGGCGGCCCCCAGTGGCTCGACGAAACCACGATCGTCGCGGCGGGCGAAGACCGCGGCCAGACCCACCTGTACCGAATGGACGCAGGAACGCCCCTCGGGGCCGGCACTGCTGCGCCGGTCCCAGTACCTCTGACGTCCGGGCCAACCACGGTCGTTGGGTTCGACGCCGGTCCGAGGGGTATCGCCGTCATCCAGTCGACGGTCGAGCGACCAGGTGAAGCCTTCCTCCTCGAACTCGGCCCGGCTGGGCCGTTGCCGTCTCGACAGGTCACGTCCGTGACGCGTTCCCGCCTCGCCTGGGAACGGTTCGCGGTGGCCTGTACCGACCGCTCCGACGAGATCGACGCCTGGATCATGCGGCCCGTGGACTTCGACCCGGCGCACCGGTACCCGGTCCTGTTGAACGTACACGGCGGGCCGTTCACCCAGTACGGCGAGACCTACTTCGACGAGGCCCAGATGCAGGCGGCAGCAGGGTTCGTGGTTCTGATGTCGAACCCGCGAGGCGGCAGCGGTCGGCACACCGGGTGGGGGCAGTCGATCATCGGCCCCAAGCACCCGACGGCGCCGGGCACCGGGTGGGGCACCGTCGATGTGGACGACGTGCTGGCCGTGCTCGACGGCGCACTCGAACGCTACGCCTTCTGCGATCCCGAACGTGTGGGCATGCTCGGAGGCTCCTACGGCGGGTACATGGCGACGTTGTTGGCCGCTCGACACGGCCATCGCTTCAAGGGCATCTGCACCGAGCGGGCGGTCAACAACCTGCTCACCGAGGAATGGTCCAGCGATATCGGCACGATGTTCCGGGTCGAGCACGGGGTCGATCCGGTCGAGGATCCCGACGAGTATCTGCGCATGTCCCCCGCCGTCATGGCCCGGGACATCAACGTCCCCCTCCTCATCATCCATTCCGAGAACGATCTTCGTTGTCCGATCAGTCAGGCCGAGGAGCTCTGGGTCACCTTGCGCCTGCTCGGCCGTCAGGTCGACTTCTATCGCTTTCCCGGAGAGACCCACGAACTCACCCGGAGCGGCTCGCCGCTTCACCGCCGCATGCGGGCCGAAATCGTGCTGGACTTCTTCGCCGAACGGCTCGGGCTGACGGTTCCGCTCCCCACTTGACCGGCTGCGCTGCCCCCGCCGACGGCACAGCCCGCAAATCCGGGCGAAGGTTGGCGCCGTCCCCTCATGGCCACCGGCCGGCCGTCGAAGCTGAGTCATGCTTCCCCCCGACGGCGTCGGCCGTGAGCCTGACGAGAATCTCACGGCCGACGCCGTCGGTGCATCCAAACTGGATGAGCTGAACAAGGCGCTGTGGTCCTATCGACGCGGCATGGACCGCGTCGAGTTCCTTCTCGAAGCCCAAATGCTCTTCAGTGACGCCGGACGCGACGATCGGCTCTGTGTGATCGCCGACCTCATGGACGAGACCGCGACCTCCATCGGGTCCTTGGCCCGGCAACGCGACATCATGCTGGGGGCAGGTTGGATGCGGCCACCGTCGTTGGAACAGCTTGCGGAATGGTCGGCGGAGCCGTGGTCGACGCTCCTTCGCGATCATCACGAGTGGCTGGTCGCCAGCGTCGCGAGGGTGCATCGCCTTGTTGAACAATGCCGAACCACGGTGGGCTCGACCTCCCGCCTCGCTCAGCAACTCGCCGACTTGGTATCGGACGCGTCCGAGCCCGACGACGACAACGATTGACGGGCGTTCGTGATGTCCGCCGATCAAAGCGGCGAACTCAGTCGGCTCTGGGAGCATTTGTTGGTGGCCGCCACCAGCCGTGAACGGGCGAGATCGGCCAGCCTCGATGTCCGGGCCTCGGTGGTGCAGTCCGTCGAGTCCGCCCTCGACCCCCTGGGCATCGGCAGCACCGCCGACCGCCTCACCCGACTGTGGAACCGGTTCGACGAGCTGACGACCCGGCCGGCCGATCAGTCCCTGCGCGAGCTCATCCTGGGCGACGCCGAGGCACTCACCGCAGTCGTCCGCCGCGACGCCGCAGCGGTCCACCAGGCCTGGGAACAAGAGCTGGCCCACCTGCGCCGGCGAGTTGCCCGGGTCAATCGGCTCCTCGACGAACGGCAGACGGGATCCACGAGAAGGTCTGCGCAACAACTGGACGTCGACTTGGCGGGATTGATCGCCGTCGACCTCTCGGAATCGGCCGATGCCCGAACGCTTCTCTGCTTCGAGCACCCATCGGTGCTCGAAGGTGCCCCGTTGTCGGTACGCGCACCCGAATCCGTCAACGCCGGCTGGATCGATCAGGGCGATCCTCAGATACGCATCCGCCGGTCCAGCGGTGACGAGTTGGTCGTGATTGGTGGAGCCGCCCACGGCAGCCTGGTCCTGCTGAATGAGACGCTGCCCACCCTGGCATCGTGGCTGGCTCGCCTCACTCGGGTCATCGTCGAGTCGACGAACCGGCTCCACCAGTCGGGTGTCGGGCTCGACAACTCGACCGACGTTCCCTTCTTCGAACCGGAGGGGCTCACACCCCAAACGTTCCATGTGGCGGTTGAAATCGCCGGCCGCGGTCAGCGTCTGGCTGCCGGCGCGCCAGCGCAGACCGGTCGGCACACCGCCATTCGGGCGACGCTCGACGCCAGCACTGCCATGGCCATGGCCAGACTCGGCACGCAGATCGATGGTCCGTGGGCGGTCCTGATGCAAGGCATCGTCGACCTTGGGGTGCTCGTCGCCGATCTCAACTCGAGAGCTGATGCCGCTCGGGTCGCGTTTCGAAGAGTCGAGCGAACACGCCAGGACGGCTCGACCACGACCCTGAACCGAAAGCTGGCCGGCCTGCTCACAACCCAGGAAGCGCTGGATGCCGCCGCTCGCATGGACGCAACCATCAGTGGTGTCCTCGACACCATCGAATTCGGCACCGGGCTCGACCCCGCGTGAGGAGCAGACCAATGGACCTCATCTCGTGAGCATTCACGATCAACCACGGGGACGAGGACAACGGCCATCGGACGCCCCGAACCGGACCCCCGTGCTTCTTCGGCTTCTCCGAGACCATCGACGGCTCGAACAGCACCAGCGAAACCTCAGCCATGCCCGACGCTGGGTCGAGGCCACCGACCGCACATTGCAGCGGGCGGAACAAGAACTCGACATCGTCCTCGACTCGCTCGACCATCAGCCCAACTTCAGCGACGCTGACTTCCGCACCTATCTTGCCTCGCTTCGCTCCGTCATGAACGCTCGAATCGACCAGCGGCTGCTGTTCGGCGGAACCGCCGTCGGTGAGCTGGCGTTCGACGACCAGGGCTCCTATCGGGGCAACGACCTTCCCGTTCTCCATCAGTTGACCGACGACATCGTCCTTCCGCTCGGGTTCACCGGGGCCCGAATCTTCCTGACCGACAGCACCCAGCCCGCAAGCACACTGGTCACCATCTTGATCGAGCTGCGAGCGTGTCTGGCTGCGGGTGACTCGACCGATGACCTCGCTCGACGCCGGGCTCAGCTGATCGATCAGGCCCGTCAGATCCGCGAGCAGATCCATCGAGCCATCGAACAACTCCAACGCCAACGCAATCGCGTGGCAGACCTCGAGGCATCGACAACCGAAGCGATGGTCGCCGTCCATTCCCACTGGATCGAGGCCCACCGACGGATGGATTCGAGCGAGGCGGACGAGCGCGCCAGCGAGGCCAGCGTCGATGCGACCCTCCAAGCCACGGACCGGGCGCTGGCCAACTCGTTGGCGGAGTTCCTCGGCCCTTCTGCCGACTCGCCCATCCCGGTCGAGGTCGACGAGGTAGCGTCACCTCATGTGTCGCAACATCACCCCGTTGAGGGGACTTGAACCCGTCGCAACCGAAGACGAAATTCGGGCCGCAGCTCTGCAGTTCGTGCGCAAGGTCGGGGCCCTGTCCTCGGTGAGTGCCGCCAACCAGACCGCGGTCGATCGAGCGGTCGAGACGATCTCGATGGCCACCAGAGTGCTGCTGGCCGAGCTTCCCGAGCGCAGGAACCCGCCGCCGGTGCTCCCCCCCATGCGCCGTCGAGCCAGCTGAGAACGACAGAACCCTGGCCGGGTGGCCAGGGTCCTGTGGAGTTTCTGGGTGGGCCGTAAGGGATTCGAACCCCTGACCCCCTGCGCGTCATGCAGGTGCTCTAGCCAACTGAGCTAACGGCCCAGAACTGCCGCGGGCGATGCCCGTACGGATGGTTGAGAGTAGCAGCCTCCGACCAAAACCGGTTGGTTCGATTGGGGGAATGCGTTGATGGTTGTATGGAGCGCGGAGCGGGATTTGAACCCGCGAATCACGGCTTTGCAGGCCGCTCCCTTAGGCCACTCGGGCATCCGCGCCGGAGGCCTGGCGATCCTAGCGCTTCGGTGCCGAACACCGTCGCCGCCCATCGACTCAACGTCGCGGACCGAAAGTCATCGCCGAGACCGAGAACGTGCCCGCGGGCAGGGCGACGAGCGTCCGTGTGCCGGTCAGCGAATCGTGAATGACCACCTCGCCTCGATTGGCGCTCTGGGTGGTGGCGAAGGCCACGAATCGCCCGTCGCTCGAGAACACAGCACCGAGGTCGCCGCGCTCGTTGAACGGCACGGTTTCGGCGAGCGTTCCTCGCTCGATGTCCCAAAGCGACCAACCCGCGGGGCCCTGCGAGGTCACGAACGAGCCGCTCGGCGACGCCTTCACCGTCCCGATCCCCTCGAGTGGCGGGACGAAGCGATCGACTCGATCGCCGGTGGCACGATCGACCCAGAACGTCGAACAATCGACAGGTGACTCACAGTGCCGGATGAGTACGAACCGGTCGGTCGCGACGATCGGCGATCCGTCCGTGATGCGTAGGTAGGACTGGCGGTCCGGCTCCAGGACGAAGACCCCGCCCGACACGGTTCCCGTCACGATCGGCGTGCCTTCGAACAACAATCCATCGGACCGTTGGATCGACGAACGCTGAGCCCCATCGCTCAGGGCGACCGAGGTCCATGTCTCCGCAGGGGGCAGGATCGGGTCGGTCAGCTGCGTCAGGACCCAGACGTACCCGTCGGAGTCGGGAAGGACGGCCTGGACCGAAGCCTCGCTGAAGAGCGGGCGGGGTTGCGCCGCCAGGTCGGGCCGCGGGACGACAACCAACGACGCCCGATCGGTCTCGAGCACCAACCACTCGGCATCGGCGTAGACCGGGTCGCCATCGGCTACGTACCGAGCGACCGCTCCGCTGTCCAAGTCGATCTCCAGCAAAACACGACCGCCGAGGAACAGGCTCATGTCGGCTGGTTCCCCCAGCAGAGGCGCGCCCGGCGCAAGGCCTGCGACCGTCGCCGGCTTTCGGCTACGCAGAGGGCCTTCGGGGACACTCATGTGGTATCCGTGATCGAGCGGCACAGCGGTGGTCGACGCCGCCGCCGGACTTCGAGCAGTGACGCGTGGGCCGGCGGCGGGCTGGATGGTGGTCGGCTGGGCGGTGGTGGTCGGTATCAGGCTCGGCTCGACCTGTCCGGCCTCCGCCGGCGATCGGGTCAGCATCCACGCAAGCACCCCGACCAGGGCCAGCCCACCACCGACCCGAAGCCAGTAGGGCAGCGGCCGCTCGGAACCCACTCCGATCGATTCGGCTTCCTCGAAACCCACGCCGAACGGCGTTTCCATGGCGCCGGAAGCGGCGAGGTGGGCACCACATACCGGACAGAACCGAGCCGACTCGGGTAGGCCGGCTCCGCAGCTCGAACAGCTCGCCATCGGCGGCACGCTAACAGTGGGCCACTGACGCGTTCATTCACCCGTGCCTGCACCCGCCGTCCGGCCGAAGGCGAGACCATTGACGGTGATTCTGTTGCCCGGCTTGGCGATCTCGTACTTGGTGCCGTCAAGCGAGTCGTACACGATCAGAAGAGCTGCCGTCGCCCCTTGATACGCGGCGAAACGACCGTCGGGCGAGAACGCCACCGGGCTGCCCGACTGACCGTTGGGCACGGTGTCGACCTCGGTGGATCGCTCCACATCCCACAGCGTGACGCCAACGTCGGATTCAACGATCAGGAGCCCTCCGGACGGCGAGGACCACACCCCCCACCAGAACGGGTTCAGGGGAGGAACGAATCGATCGACCTCATCGCCCGAGTCCCGATCCACCCAGAACAGCCGACACGAGCTGGTGATCGGGCTTTCGCATGAACGGACCAGGACCAACCGTTCGGCGGCCGCGATCGGAAAGCCATCGGCGATTCGCCGGTAGCTCTGCCGGTCGTCGTTCAGCACGAACACGCCTCCCGAGACGGTGCTCGCAACGACAGGTTCTCCGCTTCCTCCGCTGAACGCCACTTCCTCCAGCACGGCCCGGGCGGAGCCGTCGGCAAGCGATACCGATTCCCAATGTTGCGTCTGGTCGAGGTCGCTGTACTCGATGACCCAGACGTGGTCCGGCCCGTCCATGGTGGCTGTCCGGAACCAACCGTCGTCCGAGAGCTCACGGGGCGAGGCCGTGAGGTCCGCACGCGGGCGCACCAAGATCAGACCATTGTTGTCCCGGAACATCAGCCATTCGTCCGAGGCCAGCATCGGCGAGTCCGAGACTTCGTGCTCGGCAAGCCCGCCGGTGTCGAGATCGATGGCCAGGAGGGTCCGACCGCCGACGAACAAGGTGAGGCCCACGGGCTCCCCGAGCAGCGGCTCACCTGGAGCCACCCCTTCGACCTCGACGAATCCTGGTGTCACCCGGGTGGTCGTCGTGCGCGGCCGACGAGACGTCGGCGAACGCGGACGAGTGGTCGTGGTCGACGCGTCCGATTCCTCGTCCTGCTCCAGCGACTGCTCGACCTGGCCGACGTCGTCCGAGGACCGGGTGAGCATCCACCCGAGCAGGCCGACAACCGCAATGGATGCGACCGCCCACGGCCAACCGAAGCGGCCTGTGGTGGAGCTCGCTCCGCTGCCCGACGAGACATCGATGACCTCGAACACGCCATCGCCACCGAGCGCGTCACCGCCGTCGACCCCGGCGCCGCACGCAGAGCAATATCGCCTCGCTCCCGTCAGACCTGATCCACAGCTCGAACAACTCTCCACGTCCGCGACGCTAGCCCGTCGGCCCGAACGCAAGCCCGTAAGGGCGGATCCTCCGGTCCGGCATCGTGATGACATGCGACAGCCCGGAGTCCGAGTCGTAGATGACGATCTCGTCCGATGCTCTGCCGACGAACGCGACGAACCGGTCATCGGGCGAGTACCCCAGGACACCGCCGCTTTTGAATCCCGAGAGGTCAGTCGTGATCTCCGAACCGCGCCCGATGTCCCACAGGGTCACGCCTTCGACGGATTCGGTGGCAACGAACGCGCCCGACGGCGACGATGAGATACCCCAAAGAGACTCGATCCCCGGCGGAACGAAGCGGTCGACTTCTCGGCCCGTGCTTCGGTCAATCCAGTAGATCCGACAGGAGGAACTCGTCGGACTTGTGCAGAGTTGCACGAGTACCCAGTCCGCCGACACCGCCAGCGGATTGCCGTCGGCCAATCGCCGATAGGTGGATCGGTCCTCGTTGAGCAGGTAGACACCGCCCGACGCGGTACCTCCAACTTCAGGCCCGACAGCGGTGCCCCGAAGGGAGGTCGGCTCGAGCAGGGTTCGGGTCGTACCATCCACAAGGGAAACCGACGTCCATTGCAGTTCGCCGCTCGTCTCGGAGACATTCGGGACCCAGAGATGGTCGGGCCCGTCCGGAAACGCCGCGGCGACGAAACCGCCGGTCGAAAGCGACCGCGGACGAGCTGAGCGATCCAATCGGTTCACCACCGACGACCCACCTTCGGTGTTGGCGACGACGAGCCACTCGTCGATGACCAACAGCGGGGCACCGTCGAGGGCTATTTCGGAGACGGCTCCGGTGTCCAGATCAACGGCGCGGGTCGTGACACCGCCCACGAACAAGGTCAAGCCGACCGGCGCGCCGAGAAGCGGTCGGCCACGCTCGACTCCCTCGGCCGAGGCAAAGGGCAGAACGGTGGTCGACGACGCCTGGGTCGTGCTGGTCTGTGGCCGCGCGGTGGTCGTGGCCCGCTCGCGTTCGGCTTCCTCATCGAAGGTCTGCTCGACTTGGCCGGGACCATCCGATGATCGCGTCAACATCCACACCAACAGCCCTGCCACCAAGACCGCGCCCAGCGCCAACGGCCACCGCACGCCGTCGCCCGAACCACGACCCGGGCTCCCACCCGAACTCGCGCCACCGGCGACGCCCGACGACACATCGATCACCGCGAAGTGACTACTGCTCTCGATCGGGTCACCGAGGTCGACGTGAGCACCGCACGTGGAGCAGTACCGCGCCGCTCCGGTCAGGCCGGATCCACAGCTCGAGCAACTCGCCACCGCCGGCACGCTAGCCGCGGTCGCGCCACGGAATCAGTCGGTGCTCACCGCTTCGGGGGCCGACGCCTCCGGGGCGTAATGCGCAGCAATGGGGGCACTGGTCGTCGGCACGGTCTTGAAAGCTTCGGCCGCGCGCTCGTTCTCCATGATCTTGTTGAGCACCGCTTTCTGAGCCTTCTCGAAGTACTCCCGGTGGTCGATGACGAACTGGTTGGACTCTCGCATGGAGCGGAGTTGCCCGTTCACTTCGGGGATGACGTAACGGGCCACCATGTCCCAGCTCTTGGACACGTTCTGCGGCGTGGCCCAGTCGTTGACGAAACCGATGGCAACGCCGAACCCGCCGGTGACTTCGTACATTTCGAGGACACGGGCGATGAGGTCGTCTGGTGTACCGATGACGGCGGCGGAGCCAGGGCCGAGGGCCAGCGCTTCGATCGCTTCGTCGGTGTCCTTGTAGGCCGGCGTTCCGGGACGCTGGAGGGTGCCGACCGTGTAGTCGTTGTGCCACCTGCAGGAGTCCGTGTTCGACCTCCTCGTAGGCCTTCTCCCGAGTCTCGGCGATGTGCCAGTTGAACATGACACGCCAGTTGTCACGGCTGACGACCTGGCCGTGCTTGCCCGCCGCTTCCTCGGCGAAGCTCCACTGGAGCGGAAGGGACTGGATGCCTTCGGTCGACATCGAACCGATGGACAACGCACCGTCGCCGTACTTGCCGGCGATGGTCATGCCGGAGGGGCTGACCATCGACGCTGCCGCCATGGGGATCTCGTCCTGGAGTGGCAGGATCTGCAACGCCGCGTCGTTGACCTCGAACCACTCGCACTTGTACGTGAACCGTGGCTCGCCCGCGAGCAGCCGTTTGATGACCCCGATGGCCTCGTCCTGGCGGTCGCGCAGCACGATCGGGTCGATGCCGAAGGTGTGGGCGTCGGAGGGCAGCGCCCCCGGGCCGGTGCCGAGCATCGCCCGGCCCTGGCTCATGTGGTCGAGCTGGACGATGCGCTGGGCCACGTTGAACGGGTGATGGTACGGCAGCGAAACGACGCCGGTGCCGAGCTTGATCCGACCGGTCCGCATGGCCGCGCCGGCCAGGAACATCTCGGGCGACGCGATGGTCTCCCAGCCCGTCGAGTGGTGCTCGCCGCACCAGAACTCGTGGTAGCCGAGCCGATCGAGCTGGGTGACGAGGTCGAGGTCCCGCTGGAGCTGCAAGGTCGGGCTCTCGCCGGGAAGGTGATGTGGGGCGAGGAACGCACCGAATCGAAACTTGGGCATCCCCCGACCCTAGAGCACCACCCTCCCCCACCGAAATTTGCAGCGTTTCCCACGCCTGACGTGGCTAACGCTGCACAGAACGCTCGGGTGGGGGGGTTTGGGGTGGGGTCGGTCAGTCGTCGGTGTAGAAGCCGCTCGACTCGTCGAAGACGTTGGGCTTGTCGAACATCGACAGGATGAGGGCACCGTCGGGAGTGCTGGCTTCGTGACGATTCTCGGCGGGTCGCCAGACGAAGTGACCGGGCAGGGCTCGGCCCTCGTCGTCTTCGAAGGTGCCCTCGAGCACCCACGTCTGCTCCACTCCTGCGTGCGTGTGGGCAGGAACGACCGCGCCCGGCGCCAGCTTGAACAGGATGGTCGACCGACCCGACGCTGGGTCGGACCAGAGAACCTTTGCCTCGATGCCAGGGAACTGCGACGGCTTCCACGGAAGGGACTCGGGGTCGATGTAGGTCGACCGCAGTTTTGGTGGGTTGACGATTGGACGCTCGGCCATGCCCGCTCAGTTCTCGAGGAGGTGGAAGACGTCGGCGGCGAACCGGTTGACTTGTTCGATCTCGTGGCCGTAGGGGAACAGCAGGTGGAGCCCGCCGAAGCCCAGGGCCGTGTGATCACGCAGGGCCGACGCGACCTGGTCCGCAGAGCCGATGAGCCCGGCCGACTGGCCGGCGGCCATGAAATTGGCGGCCACGGGCCCGAGGCGGGCCTTCTGGTCGGACGCCAGGGCTTCGAGTTCGGCAGGGCTGTCGACCAGCGCGGTGAAGAGGAACACCGACCGCTTCAGCGTGGCGGGATCACGGCCGAGGTCGGCCAGGTGCCCGTCGAGCACCGCGTGGCGACCCGCCAGATCATCCAGGCTGCGGCCGAAGACCATGTTCCAGCCGTCGGCCTTCTCGGCCACGATGCGCAGGAGCTTGTCGCCATGACCCCCGACCCAGATGGGCATCGGCGTCTGCACGGGTTTTGGGGCGCAGACGGCGCGCTCGAGCTGGTAGTGGGTGCCGTTGAAGTCGGCGTATGGCTCGGTCCACAACAGCCGGGTGAGGTCGATGGCCTCCGACATCTGGGCCTGACGCGTGCCGATACCCGGGAAGTCGTAGCCGTAGGCCCGGTACTCCGCCTCCTTCCATCCGGCCCCGATGCCGAAGTCGACCCGGCCACCACTGATGGCATCGATGCCTGCGGCCATCTTGGCCAACAGGCTGGGATGCCGATAGGAGTTGCAGGTCACCAGCGTGCCGAGCCGCAGCGTCGAGGTGGCGACGGCCAGCGCCGCCAGCAGCGTCCAGGCCTCGTAGCAGTTGCGGTCGGTGGCCTCGCCGTCCCACAGGATGTGGTCGGACACCCAGAGCGCATCCCAGCCGGCCGCCTCGGCCGCCGTCGCGATGTCGGCGACCTCTCGGTAGCCGAAGCCCCACTGCGGTTCGATCTGGACGGCCAAGTTGGGACGAGCGCGGGTCATGATGCCGGTCTACTACAGGTTGGCGAGATGTGACTCGAGGACGTCGGCGTACTTGGCCTGGGCCGCGGCTCGCCGCTTGGGGAGGTGCATCGACGGGAACAAGTCGTCGCAGGGCACGTACTCGTCGAGCACCCGCCGAGCGACCTGCACCTTGTGGACCTCGGTCGGGCCGTCGGCCAGCCCCATGTGGAACGACTCGATGACTTCCTTGGCGAAGGGCATCTCCCACGAAGCGCCGAGGGAGCCGTGGATCTGCAGCGCGCGGGAGGCGACGTTGCGGTAGACGGTAGGCATGGCCGCCTTCACTGCCGAGATGTCCTTGCGGACGAGACGGTAGTCCTGCAGCTTGTCGATCTTCCAAGCGGTGCGCAGCACCAGCAGACGGAACATCTCCATCTCGATCCACGAGTCGGCGATCATCTCCTGGACCATTTGCTTGCGGCCAAGCACTTCACCCTTGGTGTTCCGGCTGAGGGCGCGTTCGCACATCATGTCGAAGATCCGCTGGACCCGTCCGCTGGTGCGCATGGCGTGATGGATCCGCCCACCGCCGAGCCGGACCTGCGAGACGGCGAAGCCGCCGCCGCGTTGGCCCAGCAGGTTCTCGGCTGGAACGCGGACGTCGTTGTACCGGAGGTACGCGTGGCTCCCTTCGTCGTCCCGTTCGCTTTCGTAGCCGAGCCCGACATCTCGGATGAACTCGACGCCCGGCGTGTCGGTCGGCACGAGGAACATCGACTGGCTGCGAACCAGATCGTTCTCGGGATCGGTGACCGCCATGACGATGAGGAACGACGAATAACGGGCGTTCGACGAGAACCACTTCTCGCCGTTGATCACCCATTCCTCGCCGTCGAGCACCGCGGAGGTCCGGAACACTGCGGGATCGGCCCCGCCCTGGGGTTCGGTCATCGAGTAGCAGGACACGATCTCGTTGCGGAGGAGCGGACCGAGGAACTGTTCCTTCTGCTCGTCCGTGCCGAAGTGCGCCAGGATCTCGGAGTTACCCGTGTCAGGTGCCTGGGTGCCGAAGATGGTGGACGCGCACCGGGCCCGACCGAGGATTTCGTTCATCAATGCCAGCTTCACCTGGCCATAGCCGGGTCCGCCGAGATCGGGGCCCAAGTGACAGGCCCAGAGCTTCCGGTCCTGCACGATCTTCTGCAGCGGCGGGATGATGGCCGCCCGGACGGGATCCTTGATGTCGTACGGCGACTTGATGATGAAGTCGAGGGGCTCGATCTCCTCTCGAACGAAGTCGTCGATCCAGTCCAACTCCTGTTGGAACCCAGCGTCTGTTTCGAAATCCCATGCCATCGCTGAGTCCTAGCGGACCCTCGGGGCCGGCACCAAACCCGCTCAGGCAAGCGGGTCCCAGGCTCGGGCCCTCCACCCGAGCCTGGAGATGGCGTCGCCGCCTTTGGGGAGCAGGCACCGCCATCGATCTCATCGCCGTCTTGCGACCGCGTGGAGCCCGGCGTCGAAAGCATGCACCAACGCGACCGGGGCCGGTAGAGGGAAAACCCTAGAACTGCAGTACGCCGACCCCGGAAACGGCGGTCGGTGTACTGCAGTTCGGTTGGGGCACAGCTAAATCTGGTCGAGGAGATGGGACGGATCGACGAAGGGGAGACCGAACGCCGCGGCCACGGCCTGCTCGGTCACCTGGCCCTTGGCCACATTGAGACCGTTCCGCAGGTGCAGATCGTCGGCGAGCGCCTGGCGCACGCCCTTGTTTGCCAACGCGAGGGTGAAGGGAAGCGTCGAGTTGTTCAACGCATAGGTCGACGTCTTGGGGACGGCTCCTGGCATGTTGGCAACGCAGTAGTGCACGACGCCATCGACCACGTACGTGGGCGCGGTGTGGGTGGTTGCGTGCGACGTCTCGAAGGCGCCGCCCTGGTCGATGGCGACATCGACGAGCACCGATCCCGGCCGCATGCGTCGCACCATGTCGGCGGTCACGAGCTTGGGGGCGCGGGCGCCCTTGACCAACACGGCACCCACCACAGCGTCGGCATCGACGACGTACTCGTCGAGCGCGGCCTGGGTGGAGTAGATGGTCCGAAGCGAAGCTCCGAAGCGAGCGGACAACCGGTCGAGGACTGCCAGGCTCCGGTCGAGGACGGTGACATCGGCTCCCAGGCCGACCGCCATTTCGATGGCGTGTTCGCCGACGACACCGCCGCCGATCACGACGACCTTGGCCGGCGCCACACCGGGCACACCGCCGAGCAGCAGGCCGGCGCCGCCGGCAGGAGCCTCGAGGGCGTGGGCCGCGGCCTGGATCGACATGCGGCCGGCGACCTTGGACATGGGCGCCAGTAGGGGAAGACCGCCGTGGGCATCGGTGACCGTCTCGTAGGCAATGCACGTGGCGCCGCTGTTGACGAGGTCGTGCGTCTGGTCGGGGTCCGGTGCCAGGTGGAGATAGGTGAAGAGCGTCTGGCCGGGCTGGAGCATGGCCCGCTCGACAGCTTGGGGTTCCTTGACCTTCACGATCAGCTCGGAGGATTCGAAGACTGCGACCGCAGTGGGGGCGATTGCGGCTCCTGCAGCCTGATAGGTCGCATCGTCGGCGCCGATGCCGATGCCGGCGAGGGTTTCGACCGTGACCTGATGGCCGTTGGCCACGAGTTCCCGAACACTGGTGGGGGTCAGTCCGACCCGCTGCTCGTGGTTCTTGATTTCCTTGGGCACGCCGATCTTCATGAGTTGACGGTAATGAACTGTGCGCGACGCACGATTGCAAAGAAGGCCGCCGGACAGGGTCCTTCTGCACTTTTGTTGCGCCTACCGACTGGACGACGCATGATTGATGTGTGAATGAGCCGAATGCCATCGATCAGGCCATCCTCGAACAGCTCCAAACCGATGGTCGATTGTCGAATGTCGATCTGGCCGATCGGGTCGGACTGTCACCATCGGCGTGCCTTCGTCGCGTTCGAGCGCTCGAGCAGTCGGGCGTCATCTACGGCTACCGGGCCTTGGTCGATCGACGGCTCCTCGGCCAATCGACGTCGGTGTTCGTCGAGATCACCCTCAAGAGCCAGGAAGAGAGTGTCCTCGACACCTTCGAGGAAGCGGTGGCCGCGCACCCGGCGGTCATCAGTTGCCACCTCATGGCCGGCGACGCCGACTACATCCTGCAGGTCGCCTGCGCCGACGTCAACGACTACGAACAGCTCCACCGAACCCACTTGGCCCAGCTCCCCGGCGTCGCCCGGATTCGCTCCAGCTTCGCCCTCCGGACCGTCGTCGAACGCTGACCAGGCCCGCATCGGGAAGTGCCCGCGTGCCGAAAACGGCACCGTGGCACTCCCGATGGGGGTTGTTGCGCTAGCCGCCGATGTCTTCGATCGAGCGGAGGATCTCTCGAAGGCCGTGGGCCAGCTGCTTCTTCTCCACGGGCGACAGGCGTGAACTGATTCGGGCTTCTTCGGCGTTGAAGATCGGGAACAGCTTGCGCATGATCGTCTCGCCCTCCTCGGTGGCCGAGATCAGGACCAAACGGCGGTCGGTCGGATGTACGCGACGGGTCACCCAACCTCGTCGCTCCAGGGTTCCGACCACACCGGTCAAGGTGCCCTTCGTGATGCCGGCGTCGGCCGCAAGATGCCGCGCCTCGCGCTCGCCCCAGACCCAGAGCACCCAGAGCGTGGTGAAGGCGGTGAACGAGAGTCCGAATTCGGCCAGCACCCCGCGCTCGAAGTGGTAACGGGCTGCGCTCGCGACCCGGAACACGTTGGAAATGGCCGCGAGGGAATCGGAGTCGAGTTCGAGCTCGCCCGTGCGCTTCCGTATGTCGCGTTCGACCCCGATCAGGTCGTCGTCGTCATCGGAGAATCGAACCGGCATCTTCCGCCTGTCTCGCTGCGTCCTGCATCAGCTCCCACAATCGTGCCACATGCTCCCGTTCGGTGCCCTCGACGCCTACCGATACCCGGACCATCCAGCGGTCGTCGAGCTTGGACGGCGTCACGTACGCGGCCCCCGAACGGTTGAGGGCGGCTGCCCACTGCTGCGTGTGCGCTTCGAGGGCCTCGGCTGAGATCCCTTCGGGCACGTGGCGAACGCACACGGTCTGCAGCTGTACCGGCGCGAGGACTTCCCACCCAGGCGCGGCGTCCACGGCCTCGGCCAGCCAGCGAGCGTTTGCGAGGTCGCGGCGAACCCGGACCCGCATCGATTCGACGCCGTCGATGCGGAGATGGAACCAGAGTTTGAGCGCACGGAACCGTCGACCCAGCGGAATGCCCCAGTCGCGGAACTGGGTGACTTGCCCGTCGGCGCTCGACTGGAGATAGCTGGGGTTGCTCGAGAAGACCCGGACCAGGTGCTGGGGGTCTCGGACATAGAACAGCGAGCAGTCGAGGATGGTGCCGAGCCACTTGTGCGGATTGAAGGACAGCGAGTCGGCGGCCTCGACCCCGTCCCACAACCCACGCAACTCGGGGCAGATCATGGCCGAACCGGCCATGGCCGCATCGACGTGGAGCCAGATCGGCGGACGGCCGTCGACCGATGCTCCCGCCAGAACGGCTGCGATCTCGGGCAACGAGTCGAACGCCGTCGTGCCCGTTGTCCCGATGGACGCGACCACGGCTGCGGGATGACAGCCCGAGGCGATGTCGGCCGTAATCATCTCGGCCAAAGCTTCGGGCACCATGGCTCGGGTCACCGGATCGACCGGGACCATGCGGAGGTTGCCGGTCCCGTAGCCGGCGATGGACACCGCTTTGAGGACCGACGAATGCGCCTGGCCCGTCGTGTACACCGTCAGCGGCGCGACCTCGGCCTGCAGCCCGCCGCGGGTCTCGCTGAAGTCGGTAGCCCGTTCCCGCGCCGCCAACAGCGCAACGACGACCGCCGTGCTGGCGGTGTCCTGGATGGTGCCCGACCAGTTGGAGGACAGCCCGACGAGTTGGCGCATCCAGTCACACGTGACCTCTTCGACCTCGGTCAGTGACGGGCAGCTCTCCCACGAGATGCCGAGGCCCCCGATGCCCGACGAGGCCAAGTCGCCCAGGACCGAAGCCAGCGCAGCGTTCGACGGGAACCAGCCGAAGTGCATGGGGTGTTGGACGTTGGTGACGCCCGGCAGGATGATCTGGTCGAGGTCGGCGAGCACCCGGTCGAAGGGTTCGGGCACGGCCGGCGGCTCGGCCGGCAACGATCGACGAACGTCGCCGGGTCCGACATCGGCCAGCACCCGCCGGCCTTCCAACGACTCGCGGTAGTCGGCGATCCAGTCGATGAGCTCGTGGCCGGCACGTCGGAATTCTTCTGGCGTCACGGTGTCGAGGTTAGTCGTCCGGTTCGCTCAGCCGTTCCCGCGGCGGTGCGCTCATCCGAGCCGAAGTCGCCGTAGCAGCAGGCGGCCGATGCGAGCCATGTCCGGGTCGTCGGCCTCGTTGGCCAGATACACCACGGCGAAGATCAGGGCCCAAGCCTCGGATCGGGCCTCCAGCGCGGCGGCGACGGCGTGCTCGAGGGTCGACCCGAGCCGATCGAAGAATCGTCGCTGCGCATCAGGTTCGAAGAGCATCCACGCGATGGCTCCGTCGGTGGCCGGGTCGCCGGCGGCGAGATCGCCCCAGTCGATCACCGAACACAGCGTGCCCCCGCTGACGAGAACGTTGGCCGAATGGAGGTCGCCGTGGATCCAGACTGGTGGTCCCGGCCACGGTGGAGCCTGCAACAGGTGAGCCCAGCGGCGAGCCAACAGACCAACGGGGACATCGCTCGAAAGCTTGGCAACGCCGGATTCGAAGAGCGCAGCACGCGCCCCGAGAGGCACACCTCGATACGGGTTCTCGGGTGCATCGGGTGGGGACGGCCGGTGGAGCGCCAGCAGGAAATCGGCCAGTCGCTCGGCCTCGAGCTCCGGGTCGGCCAGTGCGGCATGCGCTCCGGTTTCACCCTCGACCCACGTCACGATGCTCCACGGCCACGGATAGAAGTCGGTCGGTTGGCCGCAGAAAATCGGCACGGGAATCGTGAGCGGAAGGTTGGGAGCGAGCACGCCGAGCCAGCGCTGCTCGATTTCGACGAGTGGAACCGCTTCAACACGGCGAGGCAACCGGATCAACAGCCCCTCGGTCGGCAGCCGGAACATGACGTTGTCCCACCCGGCTCCGACGAACTCGAGCGGGGACTCGGACAGGTCGGGTCGCTGCCCAGCGAGAAGCCGACGGATCAGCGACTCGTCGATGGGCGCCACGCGTCAGGCGACCACGAGCGCAACCATCACGAAGTGACAGGCGCCGGCAACGACGGTGAACGCGTGCCAGACCTCGTGGTACCCGAAGACAACCGGGTTGGGGTCCGGCCGGCGCAGGTAGAAGGTGAGCGCCCCGACGGAGTAGAGGACACCGCCTGCGATCATCAAGGCCAGAGCTGGTGGCGAAACCGTTCGAACAAACGTGGGCAGCGCAAGGACCGCCAACCAACCGATGACGACATAGAGCCCATTGCTGGCACGCAGCAGCGACCTCGGGCCCCAGACCTTCGCCACGACACCGAGCAGGGTCAGGCCCCAGACCGCCCCAGGAGCGGTAGCCACTGTGAGCGTGGCAACGCGACCAGGCAGACCGGCGTGTACGTGCCGGCGATGAGCAGGAAGATCATGCTGTGGTCGAGGCGGCGCATGAGGTGTTGGGCCCGGGCCGAGCGGGCCAAGCGGTGATAGGCGGCCGACACGCCGAAGACGGCGGCAAGGCTCGAGCCGTAGATGGCTACGGCGACCCGGCCTCGGTCGGCAGCCAGCACGAGTCCGACGACGGCGGGAAGGGTGACCCAGAACGCCCATGCGTGCAGGCGTCCACGCCACAACGGACGAGGAAGGCCGGTGACGACGGAGACCACGGGCTGATGCGACACTGAACTGAGGCTACCGCCGACGCACGTTCACCGGTAAGGTCGGGCCGATGGACGGAGTCCTGGTCTTGGCCGACACCCATCTGCCGGCTCACCGCGCCGACGCTCTGCCCATCGAGGTCTGGGACGCTGCTCGTAAGGCCACCGCCATCCTCCACGCCGGCGACGTGGTGTGTCCGCAACTCCTTGACGCCCTTGGCCAGTTGGCGCCGCTGCACGCCGTGCTCGGCAACAACGATCTCGGCCACCTCGAGCTGCCCGAGCGTCTCGAGGTCGAACTGTCCGGGGTGGCCGTCGCGATGGTGCACGACTCGGGGGCTCGGATCGGCCGCGAAGCAAGGATGCAGCGCTGGTTTCCGACCGCAACGGTGGTCATCTTCGGCCACAGCCACGATCCGCTGAACGCTCGCAGCCCGGCCGGTCAGCTGCTCTTCAATCCCGGGTCACCGACCCAACGGCGCCGCCAGCCGGCCTGCAGCTACGGGTGGTTACGGCTCGACCGGGGCCGAGTCCTGGACCACGAGGTCCGCTGGCTCCGGTGATTACGACTCGAGTTTGTCGACGGCGGTCTTGACGAATTCGGAGACGTCATCGACCGAATACATCGGTTCGACACCAGCGGTGATCTCGACCACCACGAAACTCATGAGCACCGAACCCTGGCGGACGAGGGTGCTGTGCAGCCGCCATTCCGCCCAGCCTCCGGCTTCCTCGACCAGTGCCAACACGCCATACCGGTCGTCGCCGACGTCGGGGACGGTCATCACCTCGGCCGTGCCCGGGCCTTCTTCACCCGCCGGGAGATCGCCGAGGCAGGCCTCCATACCGTCGCGCACCAGGTCGAACGTCGCCTCGACCTCGCCGGGTTCGGCCGACGTCAGGAACTCCTGAACGAAGATCATGTGGCCGGTTCGATCGTTTGGCGGTTCGATGGGATCCTCGGCGGCCAGATCGAGTTGACGGAACGCCTTCCATTTCAGCCCTTCAACGGCAGCAATCGACTCGGCGCTCGCCGCATCGCAAAGTTCGACCGAGGGCAACGAGTCCTGGAGTTCCTCGGGAACCACCCCCGATTCGGCCTCCTCGGGCGCGTCTGGGGGCAAGTTGACCGTCCAGGTGCCGTCGTAGTCCTCCGCCTCGACCAGGCTCGACGCAAGCTGCTCGGCGGTCGAGACCGCTTCATCCGCGCCGTCGCTGCCACAGCCGCCAAGCACCAGGGCGACAGCAGCGGCGACCACGGTCGAGCGAATCGGAGAGAGCCGGTGAGCCATGCGGGCATCCTTCGGGTCGGACCGCAACGGACATGCGGCACAGGTCCACATCGTGGACCAGTGCCGAGGGGGCAGCTAGAGCACAAGGACCCCAGAAGCGCAGCAACCCGAGCGGCCGGCCGGGTCAGCCGACGGTGGCAGCGCCCGTCATGATGGCCACGGCGTCGGACATGGAGTGCGACTGGGGTGTCACGACCGCGATCCGTTGGCCGAGCCGTTGGATGTGGATGCGGTCGGCGACTTCGAAGACATGGGGCATGTTGTGGCTGATCAAAATGACCGGCAGGCCTTTGCTCCGCAGGTCGGCGATGAGTTGGAGCACCTGGCCCGACTCCTTCACGCCGAGAGCGGCTGTGGGTTCGTCGAGGATGACCACTTTGCTCCCGAACGACGCGGCCCGAGCGACCGCGACCGCTTGGCGCTGGCCGCCCGACAGTGTCTCGACCGCCTGCGTGATGTCCTGCAAGGTGCCGATGCCGAGTTCGTCGAGGGCGGCTTTGGCGTCTCGCCGCATGCCGGGGCGATCGACCATGCGCAGCACCGAGCCGAGCACGCCGGCCCGCCGACGTTCCCGCCCGAGGAACATGTTGGTGGCGATATCGAGTGCCGGCGCCACCGCCAGGGTCTGGTAGACGGTCTCGATGCCCGCATTGCGCGCGTCCTGGGGCGAGCGGAAACGGGTGGCAGAGCCCTCGAGCTCGAGGGTACCTTCGTCAGGGATCATGGCGCCGGACAGGCACTTGATGAGCGACGACTTGCCGGCACCGTTGTCGCCGATGATGGCCAGGACCTCGCCAGGATAGAGCTCGAGATCGGTGCCGTTGAGGGCGACAACTCGGCCGAAGCGCTTGACCAAACCCTCGGCCGAGAGAATCGGGGTCTTGGTAGCGGTTGTCGTCTTCGCGGTTGCGGTGTTCACTTGCCGACCCTCCGGATCCACTGGTCGAGCGTGACGGCGACCAGAATGAGCGCTCCGATGGCGAACGTCTGGTAGTAGGGGTTGACGCCGGCGAGGCTGAGTCCGATGCGGAAGACCGCCACGATGAGGGCGCCGATGAGGGTGCCGAACAGCCGCCCCCGTCCGCCGAAGAGGCTGGTGCCGCCGATGACGACCGCGGTGATCGACTCGAGGTTGATGTCGGTGGCGGCGTTGGAACTTGCGCTTCCCGAGCGGCCGAGCTGGACCCATCCGCCGATGGCGTAGATGAGGCCTGCCACGACGTAGACACTCACGATCACCTTGGTGACGTTGATTCCGGCGAGGCGAGACGCCTCGGGATCGTCGCCGATGGCGTAGACGTGATTGCCCCACGCGGTGTTGGACAGCACGAAGGCAAAGAGGAGATAGAGCGCCAGGGCGAGCACCACTCCGGTCGTGATCTTGAAGGCGCCGATCGATAGACCCTTGCCGGTCCACAAGAGCAACGAGTCTTCACCCCCCATGGCATCGCCCCGGATGGTCTCGGCCTTGCTGTAGACGAGACCCATCGAGTTGTAGATGTAGAACGTGCCCAACGTGACGATGAACGGCGGAAGTTTGATCAGGGTGACGAGCCCGCCATGGAAGCCTCCGAGCAGCATGCCGGCGATGGCTCCGATGAGCAGCGCCACGACGCCGGGTACCCCCTGGTCGGCCACCAGCTTTGCGACGACGAGGTGGGTGAGCAGCATGGCAGTCCCCACGGACAGATCTACGCCCGCCGTGAGAATGATGAGCGTCTGCCCGATGGCCAGTGTGGCCAGTACGGCAGTCTGCTGGAGGATGATGCCGAGCGTCTCGGGCCGCTGGAAGCGACCGTTGCTGGTCAGCGAGAACGCGATGCATGCCAGCACCAGGACGATGGTCGGGCTGAGCACCGGATAGCGATGCATCGCGTGCTGGACCCGATCGAGAAATGAATGGTCGTTCGAACCGACCTGAACCAAACCGTCACCGACGGCGCGCTCTGTCATGCCAACCCCTCCTGCCATACCAATCCCCCGGTCACGCTTGCTCCCCTGTCATCGCTCTCCCCTGCTCGCTCGTTGTGATGTCCTACGCTTGTCGGCCCACCGAGCCGAAGCAACCGGTTGGCCCCGAACGGCAATGGGGCGGCCGATCGGAATCGACCGCCCCATCCACCTCATGCGGGTTGGCGCTGGAGGGCAGCGCCGATTACCGGGATCAGCCCCAACAGATCTCGTTGCCTTCTTCGACCGAGATGCTGTCGACACCGTCGGCTGCGGTGTCGGTGACGAGCGCAACGCCGGTGTTGTAGAAGTCGAGACCCTCGGTCACCTCAGGTGCGTCGCCACCATCGGCGAGCGCCTTGATGGCAGCCATTCCGAGCGTGGCCATCTTGCCGGGGTACTGCTGCGCGGTGGCGCCGATGACGCCTTCGGCGACGAGCTTGAGGCCCGGGTCGCAACCGCCGTCGACCGACACGATGATGACGCCGGCTTCGCTACCGGCAGCCTTCAGCGCGTCGTAGGCGCCCTGAGCGGCCGGCTCGTTGATGGTGTAGACGACATTGATGTCGGGGTTCTTGGCGAGGCAGGTCTCCATGGCGGTCTTGCCGCCGTCGACTGCGCCATCGGTGGGCTCGTGGCAGACGACCTCGTAGTCGCCACCGCTGTAGCTACCGGTCGGGGCCTCGTTGCCGTTGCCCGACTTGTCCTCGGCGTCGACGATGCCCATGCCGTTCAGGAATCCTTGGTCACGAGCGGTGTCGACCGAGACGACCTGGTCGTTGAAGAGGTCGAGCATCGCGATGGTGGCCTTCTCGCCGTCGAGCTGAGCAGCGGCCCACTGGCCGATGAGCTGGCCGGCGAGGTAGTTGTCGGTCGCGAACGTGATGTCGACCGCGGTCGCCGGGTTCGGCGGGGTGTCGAGGGCGATCACGTACAGACCGGCCTCACGAGCTGCGTCGAGTGCTGGGACCACTGCGTCACCGCTGGGGGTGATGAGGATGCCCTTGTCGCCACGGGCAACCGCGGCTTCGACGGCATCGATCTGGCTCTGGGTGTCGCCGTCTTCCTTACCGGCAGCCACGGTGAGCGATACACCGATGGCGTCGGCTTCGGCCTCGGCCGAGTTCTTCATCGAGACGAAGAACGCGTTGGACGTGTTCTTCAGGATCAGCGTGACACCGACGGCTTCACCGCTGGCAGCCTCGCCACCCTCGCTGCCGGCGCCTGCGCTGTCGCTTCCGCCACAGGCGCTCAGCAACATGCCGGCGGCAAGGGCCGGGGCGGCGATGCGCCGCCAGGTCGACTTCGTTGAAAGATGCATGGATTCTCCCCTTGCTGGTGTGTTGCTGGTCCCGAGGCGTTCGAAGTGAACAGAGCATGAACCGAACGTGTCATCTCTTGACAACGTTGTCAGGACAATACGAGCGCCTTGACAACGTTGTCAAGAGGCTGTCATGGTTCTTTCTGACCGAACCCTGAAAGGAACCGACTCCTGTGACCGCCTTCCGACGCCCGACGTTGCGTGATGTTGCGGCCGAGGCCGGAGTCAGCTTCAAGACCGTCTCACGGGTCGTGAACGGTGAAGGTGGTGTCAGCAGCGATCTGATGTCGAGGGTCGAAGAGGCGGTTGCGTCGCTCGGCTATCGGCCCGACGATCGAGCGCGTCAACTCCGCCAGAGCGTCACCCAAGCGGCGACCATCGGGTTCGTCCTGGTCGATGTGGCCAACCCGTTCTTCAGCTCATTGCTTCGCGGTATCGAGGACGTCGCGTCGGCCCACGACTGTCTCGTGCTGGCCGGCAGCACCGACAGCTCCGTGGAACGTGAACGACAACTGATCGAATCCTTCGTCGGCCGACGAGTGGACGGACTCATCATCGTTCCGTCTGGCAAGAGCGGCAGCCTGCTCCGATCCGAAGTCGATCGCGGGACACCCGTCGTGTTCCTCGACCTCGAAACCGACGCTGTCGATGCCGACCTCGTACGAAGCGACCACTTCCAGGGTGCCTTCAACGCGACGAAGCACCTGCTGTCCTTCGGACACAAGGACATCGCGTATCTCGGCGACGATCCAGCCATCTTCTCGGCCCGGCTTCGCCTCGAGGGCTTCACCGAGGCCATGCGCCAAGCGGGGCGAAAGGTCCCGCGCAACCGGGTCATCACGGGTTCTCACACCGAGGACGAGTGGTACCAGATCGCCATCGAGCTGCTCGGCCGCACCCGCCGCCCAACGGCCGCGTTCACTGCGCAGAACTTCACGACGATCGGAACGGTTCGGGCGTTGCACGAGCTGAAGCTGCAGCACGTCGTCGGCCTCGTCGGCTTCGACGACATCGAACTGGCCGATGTCGTGGATCCGGGGATCAGCGTCATCCCCCAGCGCCCCCGAGACCTCGGCCGCCGAGCCGCCGAACTACTGCTCGATCGCATCGGGGGCAACGCCCAGCCTTGGATCCGTGAGGTCCTCGACAACCCCCTCATCGAGCGCGGCTCCGGCGAGATCCCCCGCTGACCCCAGCGTCCCGAACGCAAGGTCAACCACCCACCCACCGTTCTGCAGTACAGGGACCGGCGTTTGGCCGGTCGGTGTACTGCAGTTTCAGCCGGCGCTCGTTCTGCAGTACAGGGACCGGCGTTTGGCCGGTCGGTGTACTGCAGTTCTAAGGGTCGCTGGAACGGGTTGGGCCTGGGCGAACGCGGGTCAGGCCGAGTCGGAGTGGTCGCGGCATCCAGCCGGACATCGCCGGCATGCACTTGGTGCGACCACCTTTGCCCACGATCAACCCGACGTGGCCGGCGGGGAGCAACAGCTCGGTGCGGTCCTCGGATCCGACCAGGGGCGTGAGCGGAAGGGCGGCGGCCTTGGGAACAATGTGGTCCCGTTCGGCCACCACGTTGAGGAACGGCACCGTGATGTCGGAGAGCCGAACCGGCTTGCCGCCGAGGACGAGGTCGCCGGTGATGAAGCCGTTGCGGTTGCTCAACAGCTCGGTCGTCTGACGGAACGCTCCGCCCGGGAACGGAATGTGATTCCGGCTCCACTGCGTCATCGCCTGGTACGACTCGATGAACTTGTCATCTCCGAGATGCTGGAAGAAATCGGCAACGGTCGAAAGGTCAGCCGTGGGCGTCAAGAGGGTGAACGACGCCCGAATGGTCTCGGCGGGCACGTTGCCGGTGCGATCGATCAGCGTCTCGGGATCGATGCCGCTGCCCCCGATGCCCGACATGGCCTCCGGCATCTGGGTGAAGTCGACCGGTGTCGCCATGACGACGAGGTTGCGCACGGGGTCCTCGGGATGCCGAGCGGCGTAGAGCAGCGACAGCACTCCGCCGAAGCAGTAGCCGAACACCGTGACACCGTGGTCACCGCCGCGCTCGTTGACGGTGGCAACCGCCCGAGGAATCAGCTGATCGACGTAGGTCTCCAGCGTGTTGCCGGCGTCCTCCTCGTCGGGAACGCCCCAATCGAGCAGGTAGACGTCGAAGCCTTCGCTCACGAGGTGCTCGACGAAGCTGTTGCCCGGCTGCAGGTCGAGGATGAACGCCCGGCTCACGAGGCTCATGACCAACAGGATCGGTGGGCCGAGCGTGACCGAGTCGTTTCGGTAGCGGTAGAGCACCGTCTTGCCGCTCGTCCAGACTTCGTCACGCGGCGACTGGCCGACCTGTGCTTTGCCGATGCCCCACACGTGGCGAGTGAGGTTCCACGAGCGCTTCATGCCCGAGGTGACCTGATCGGCGAAGAAGCTGAACGGATCCTTGACCTCGGAGCTCATCGACGGTCGTCCGACTTCTTGGAGTTCTTCGACTTCTCGCCGGACTTGTGCTTCGACCCACCGGCGACTGCGTCCGGGTCGAGCGCCCCGGCGGACGCCTCCTGCTCGTTGGTCAGCAACGCCGTGAGTTCGCGGATCGTCGCGTCCTCGGCCAAGCTCTCGACGGCCGAACGAAGACCGTGGAGTTCCTTGTCGAGTTCACGAAGCTGAGCCCGCAACCGCCGAACGTCGGTGGCTGCCGGAAGGTTCATGGCGTGGAGCCACTGGCGGGACGCCTTCTCGAACTCGGCGGCCACCGACTTGTTCACCCGGGTGCTGACGCGCATGAAGTCACGAAAGCCCGGCGAGACGGCCGTCTTCTGCAACATCGGCGATGCTGCCTTCTCCCACGAGTCGAACGCCTGACGCCAGAGTGGAACCATGATGGATCTCCTTCCGGTTTCCCCTGAAACCTGTTTCCGCAATACGCCTGTCGGCCGTTCTGCGTTGCCTCGACAGAGGTGGTTCGACGGAACCCGGCCCGAAGAATTTGCAGAACAATTGCTTGATGTAGTGCAATCATCTTGATTTATGATGAGAATGTCAAGCGAAATGGTCAGAACAGATGACTCGGTCATTGCCAGGATCGTCACCGACAGCGACTGCACGGGTCAACGACATGACCGGGAAGCCGAAGAGATGACTGTGAAACCAAGCCTCCCCGAACCGATGCTCAGTTGGCTGCGAGGCCATAGCGAGGATGATCTGCCATCCGGCACCATCACGCCTGCCAGCGCCACGAAGTGGTTCACCGACGAACTGGCGCTCCAGATCGAGCTGGCCACCGGCCGGGCCCGAGTGCCCCACGGTTCGTTCCGTCGCCGAATCCGGAGCGAGCTGAGCGAGGCGCGCCAGCTGTTCGAGGAACGCGGTTGGCTCGCCGACCCCCGCTCCTACCACCGTGAGCCGCCCCCGATCCAGAACGTCCGGTCGCTTCACTCCACCGTGGGTTCGCTCGCCTACGAGCACCTGCGCTTCGACTCCACGTTCGAGCCCTGGCCCGGCGAGCCGGGCCGCGAGCGTTGGATGGCGTACCAGCCAGTCAGCACCGGTCACGCGTGGATGCTGCGCCATGACGGCCCACCTCGGCCGTGGATCGTGCTGGTCAACGGCTACCGAACCGGCGAACCCGCCATCGACCTCGCCATGTTCCGCGCCGCCCGGCTCCATCATCATCACGGGCTCAACGTGATTGCGGTGGTCCTGCCCCTGCATGGTCCTCGCCGTGTCGGAACCAACGGATCGCGCGTGCTGCACGCCGGAGCGATGAACACGATCTTCACGCTCGCTCATGGCGCGTGGGACGTGCGGTCGGTCATCGGGTGGCTTCGCAGCGAGTTCGGGGCCGAGAGCATCGGCCTCAGCGGCATTTCTCTCGGCGGCTACATGGTCGCGCTGGTCTCGGGCCTCGAGCCCGGCCTCGCGGGGGTCATCGGTGGGGTTCCCGAATCAGATCTCGTGCGCAACATGCGCCGCCAGCTCGATCCGCTGCTTCCGCCCTATTACGAGCAGTGGGGACTGTCGTGGGAGCCGCTCGAGCAGGTGTTCGGCGTCGTCTCGCCGTTGTCGTTCCCGTGCCTCGTTCCGAGGGAGCGTCGCTACATCTACGCCGGATTGTTCGACCGATGGGTCCGCCCCGGGAACGTGCGTGAACTGTGGGACCACTGGGAACGGCCCGACATGTGTTGGTACAACGGCTCGCATTTGTCGTTCCCACTGGAACGCTCGGTGCGCGACTACGTCGATCGGTCGCTGCACGAAATGTTCGAACTCCCGCTCTCGTCCAAACTCGCCTGAGGGCTGTGCCCTCCAACCGGAGAACTCATCATGAAACAGCTCAGCGGAATGGACACGGCCTTCCTCTCGATGGAGACGCCGACGACGTTCGGCCACATCGCCAGCCTGTCGGTGTACCGACGACCCACCGAACCCAACCAGTCGCCGCTCGACTTGTTTCGTTCGCAGATCGAGGCGCGATTGGGCGTGTTGGAACCGCTACGCCGGCGCTTGGCCGAGGTCCCCTTCGACCTCGATCGCCCGTGGTGGATCGAAGACCCATCCTTCGATCTCGACTTCCACGTGCGCCACATCGCTGTCCCGGCACCGGGTGGTGATCGGGAGGTCGCAGACCTCGTCGGGCGCATCATCAGCCAACCGCTCGACCGCACCCGGCCGTTGTGGGAGGCCTATGTAATCGAAGGCCTGGCCGACGATCGGTGGGCCGTCCTTCTCAAAATTCACCACGCTGCGCTCGACGGCGCCGCTGGGGCCGAGCTGCAAACGTTGATGCTTGACGACGCGCCCACCACGACCGTGCCCGACCTTCCGGTCCCGCCGGCCGGCGAGTCGGTTCCTTCGCCGGGTGAGCTTCTGGCTCGGACCGCCTGGAACTATGCCGTCCGTCCGCAGCGTTTCGCTGCGGCTCAGACCAAGCTGTTCCAGGAGAGCACGGCGCGGATGAACAAGATGATGAAGAAGGGCGGAGCGATCGGGCCGTGGAGCGCCACGACCCCGGCCGGCGGCGCCACGCTGACCCCCGCTCCCCCGACCCCGTTCAACCGCAGTATCACTCCGCACCGTCGCCTCGCCTACAAAACCGCCAGGCTCAGCGACATCAAGGCCATCAAGACCACGTTCGGCGTGACGGTCAACGACGTGGTCATGGCGGCGTGCGCGGGCGCGTTGCGGGTCTATCTCGAGCGCCACGGTGCGCTGACGAACCGTCCGCTCATGGCCGGTGTCCCGGTTTCCATCCGCACCGGCAACGAGTCCGACCCGTGGACGAATCGGGTGTCGGCGCTCACGGCTCCGCTCCCCACCCATCTCGCCGATCCGATCGAGCGTCTCCACTTCATGTCCGAGGCAATGGTCGCCGCAAAGGGCGCGTTCGATCTCGTTCCGGCCGACGCGCTCTCGGATTTCAGCCAGTTCTCGCCGCCGGCGGTGTTCGCCCAGGCGGCGACGGCCATGACCCGGTATCGGATGGGCAACTCCGTTCCGGCGTCGATGAACCTCATCATCTCCAACGTTCCCGGCCCTCGACAGGCGCTCTATCTCGGGTCGGCCCGGCTCGAGCACTACTACCCGGTGTCGACCGTCGCCGAGGGGCAGGGACTGAACATCACCGTCCAGAGCTACGAGGACAAGCTCGACATCGGGATCGTTGCCTGTCGTGAACTGGTGCCCGACTTGTGGGACCTCCTCGAGCTCGTCACCGACGAGATCGACCTGCTGATGTCACTCACCGGCATCATTCCCGAGCCGACTGTTCCCGAGTCGGCCTCGTCGACCCCCGAGCACCCGAGAGGCCTCGACCCGCGAGCCAAGGCAATCATCGATCTGACGGCGAACGCCATCGCCAATGGCGCACCCCCGATGTGGGAAATGACCCCGCCCGCGGCCCGTGCCGCCTATCGCACCATGAACGGGATGATGGGATCGGGCGAAGCCGTCGAGTCGGTCGAGAACCGCGTGATCCCGGGACCCGACGGCGATCTGCCCATCCGCATCTACCGGCCTTCGGCCGAGGCCCGGGGCGCGTTCGTCTACTACCACGGTGGTGGGTTCGTGATCGGCGACCTCGAGACCCACGATCGAGAGAATCGCCGAATCGCCAACCGGTCCGGCGCCGTGGTGATCTCGGTTGACTACCGGCTCGCTCCCGAGCACCCGTTCCCCGCAGCAACCGACGATGCCTGGGCCGCGCTCAGCTGGGTCATCGCCAACGCCGACGACCTCGGCATCGACCCGAAGCGAGTGGCCGTTGGCGGCGACAGCGCCGGAGGCAACCTGGCGGCGGTGACTGCGCTCCGGGCCAAGGAGGAAGGCGTCGCCTTGGCGCTCCAGGTGTTGATCTACCCTGCCGTCGACATCGCCGACGGGGTCGACGAGCGCTACCCGTCACGCACGCGCAACGACGGATTGGTGCTTTCTCGAGAGGTGAACGATTGGTTCATCGGCGCCTACGCCGGTGGCGGTTCGCTCCCCCAGGACAAGCGGCTGACTCCTATTCGCGAGGACCTTTCGGGGCTTGCTCCGGCTCTGGTCATCACCGCTGAATTCGATCCGCTGCGCGACGAAGGACGGGCCTACGCCGAGCGCCTGTCCGCCGCCGGCACCCGGACCACGTTGACCGAGTACCCCGGACAGATCCACGGCTTCTTCAACCTCGCGCCGGCCATCCCCGCCGGCTGGGACGCCGTCGAAGAGGTCGCCGCTGCCCTCCGCAGCCATCTCCGGTAGCGGCTCGCCTGACTCTGATCGTCGTCAGCTTCCGGCCTTGCGCTGACCTTGCTACGGTTCCGTACGGGCACTCAAGTGAGGGGAGGGTTCGGACGTGGCTACCGTCGAGTTGAACGGGGTGGCGCTCGCCTACGACGACACCGGGCAGGGAGACCCCACGCTGCTCTGGGTCCACGGCGGGATTACTCACCGCGGGTTCTGGCACCGCCATCAGATCCCCATGTTCTCGCAAACGCACCGTTGCGTGACTGTCGACCTGCGAGGCCATGGCGAAAGCGACAAACCGCGTCAGGCATGACGGGCCGTCGTTGGCGCAGGCCGATGTCTCCCGCTACCTGCCAATGGTGAACGCATTGCTTGACGGCGCGGCGCCAGCGGAGGTCGCCGACAAGATGTTCACTGGCGCCGGTTTCGTCCTGCCGCGCCACGATCCTGCCGTCCGATCCGACATTCTCGCCACGTTCACCGCCCCCATTACGTGGCAGCAGAAGCGATCCGAGGCCTGGCTGAATGGGCGGTTCCCCACGCCGTGCTCGGCCGGACCGTTGGGGCTGGGCATTTCAACGCGTGGGAGGTCCCGTCGCAGGTCAACGCAATGATCGCCGAGTTCCTACGCGAGTACATCGACTGAATTCGAGCCAGCTCCTGGGCGCGATCTCGATCCGGCGTCCAGGTGATGACCCGACGACCGGGCAGGCTCAGCTTTTCTGTCGCTTCACGGCTTCGAACACCGCAGCAAGATTCGGCCCGTGGCCGGCCGCCACCGATGCGTTCAGCGTTCGCAACGCGGACTCGAAGAGATCCGTGTTGACTCCGCTTGTCCGCCCGAATTCGGTGATCGCCTGAAGGGTCGCTGCACCGCTGGCCAGTCGAAGATTGGTGCTCTCGTAGCTCCCGGCAGCGATCATCGCGGCGTACTCGTTGAACACCTGTGGCATGTGTTTGGTCAACTTCGCGACGACGTCGGCCAACAGATCGAGCGGGCCGCCCGAGGCATCGCACATCGCAGCCGCGCTCACGAATGCGTGTGCTGCGACGTACACGAAGGCAAGCCCGCTTGTATCGATCACTGCTGATGCGGCCGCATCGGCACCAAGAAACCTGATGTCGCCGCCAAGTGCGTCAAGCACTGGTTTGCATCGCTCGAATGCCGAAGGGTCGCCCGAAATGAGGATCTGGCACTCGGCGGTGCCAACGGCGTCTGGAAACGTCATGATCGCGCCATCGAGATAGGCAGCGCCTTGTGCGGTGAACCAGTCCGCGGCAGCGGCAACCTCGGTCGGAACGCCGTGTCCCAACTGGACCAGTGTCTTCCCCGCCAAGGAGTCTGAGATCGCGGGGTCGTCGAAGAGCGCAGTGGCGACGTCGTAGCCGCGGACACAGACCACGATGACATCGGACCTTACGACGGCATCTCCAACCGACAGAGCCACCGACGCACCTTGGGCGGCGAGTGCTCGACACTTGGCGTCCGAACGATTCCACACCGTGAGATCATGTTCGGTCTTGGCAATGGCGCTCGCGATCGCCGATCCCATGTTGCCCAACCCGATCATGCTCACCGTCTGGACTTCGCTCACCACGTGCCCCTTTCACTCGCTGCGCCGAGGAATCCGGTCCGGTCATCGCCGTCCAGGCTGTGCTGATTGATAGCACGAATTGGTGTTGCGGGAGTCGAGCCGAGTCACGCCGATTTGGGCACGCACCCGGCAGTGCTGTCGGTCAAGGGGAAATGTCCCAACTCGTTGAGGCGGCGGTCGAGGAAGTCGCGTTCGGCCCGGTTGCGGGTGATGCTCCTGGCCTGCTGGTAGGCGTGGGTCGCGTCGCTGAAGCGACCCGAGCGCCGGAGGAGATCAGCTCGCGAGGAGTGGTAGAGGTGGTAGTCGGCAAGGGCGTCGCCAAGCCCTGGTTCGTCGAGCAACGCCAGTCCGGCAGCCGGCGAGTCAGCCATTCCGATTGCGACGGCACGGTTGAGCGCGACGACGTGCGTCGGTTCGAACCGCATCAATTGATCGTAGAACCCGACGATTGCACGCCAGTCTGTGTCGCCAGGATCGTGGGTCGAGGCATGTACCGCAGCGATGCATGCCTTGAGCGTGTACGGGCCGGGAGGTCCAAGTGTCGTGGTGCGAGCGAGAAGCTGGAGGCCCGTGAGGATCTGGGCTCGATCCCACAGCTCGCGATCCTGGTCTTCCATCGTGACGGGAGTGCCGTCCGAATCGACGCGAGCGGCGCGCCGGGCATCGTGAAGATGCAACAATGCGGCAAGCCCGTACGACTCGGCGGTTCCCGGAAGCAGGTCGACGAGCAGAAGAGCAAGTCTTTTGGCTTCGTCGCACAGGTCGACCCGGACCAGCGATTCGCCGCCTACCGGCAGATAGCCAGCGTTGAAGATCAGGTAGATCACCGCCAGGACCGAGTCGACTCGCTGGGGGAGTTCTGCCGCCGCGGGCACATGGTACGGGATGCCGCTGTCGCGGATCTTACGTTGAGCACGAACCAGTCGTTGCGCAAGCGCCGCCTCACTCACCATGAAGGCGCCCGCAACTTCGGTCGTCGTCAGCCCGCCAAGGGTCCGGAGCGTCAGCGCCACCTGCGCGTCGGTGGCCAGCGCGGGGTGGCAGCACGTGAAGATGAGTCGCAGGCGATCGTCGGTGATGTCGCCGCCGACGTCTCCCGGGGTCCACGCCAGCGCCAATTCGCCCCACTCGCGTTGACGACGATCTCGTGCGGCGGCTGATCGGATGCGATCGATCGCCTTGCGACGGGCGACGGTGAGAAGCCAACCAGCCGCGTTGTTCGGAATTCCGCCGCGAGGCCATGCCTCCACCGCGGCCACAAACGCGTCCTGAAGTGCCTCTTCGGCCAGATCGAAGTCGCGAAGCTGACCGATCAAACGGGCCAGCACGCGAGCGCGTTCGGCCCGGTAGACGGTCTCGATAGCGACCTCCACCGGGTCCGGGCGACGCTGCAACACGAGATCTGGTCTAGTGCATCTCGGCAACGGGGCGAACCTCGACCGCCCCATACTTGGCCGAAGGAATCATGCTGGCTGCCATCAACGCGCCGTCAAGATTGTCGGCCTCGATGAGGTAGTACCCCGACATCCATTCCTTCGTCTCAGCGAATGGACCGTCGACCGTGATCGTCTTGCCATCGCGCACTCGCACCGTGGTGGCGGTGTCCGGCGGAGCGAGCGGGTCGCCGCTGAAGGGTCGCCCGTGCGAAGCGAGTTCCTCACCAAACGCGGCGTATCCAGCCATCAACTCGTCCCAACCCGGCCCGCCGGGCGCCGGATGAAGGGCGGGATCGTTGGCAATGATGAGCATGTAACGCATGATGACATCCCTTGTTCGTCAAGCTCGGAATGTCCGAACTCGGTAAAGTGACGGAACCAGACGCACCAATTCGACACACACGTCGAACTTCCCTGTCCGCCGATCCGGCGTCACTGCCTTGATGACGACAAAGGTGCAGATTCGGCTCCGCTCGTGAGGTCCTCGGCCCGGACGAAGGTCGAGTTCAGAACGATCGAGACGGCCGCCGGACAGCAAGGTGTTCGGCGGCCGCCCGAGTAGTGGGAAGATCGACGATTCCGGCGTCGGAGCCCACGCCGCTGGCCACGAGGGTGGCGGCGAGCACACCCAGCTGGGCCGCCAACCCCAGAACACAACGCGAGATCCTCAGTCCTCGCACCGCACCAACTCGAACCCCGCCACACCGATCGAGCGCGTCGCTCGTCAGCTCTCCCCGGACTGATCGACCCGGTTGCGGAGACTCGAACGCGACCACACAATCGCAAACGCCAGCAGGACGAGGTTCAGACAACGCCGAACCCGACCACACCAAACCACAACTCCAACCAGCTCGGAAGTAGCGGATTGCCATCCATGACAGGCCCCATCTGCAAGCTGGAAGCGCACCAGCTTCGTTCTGCAAGACCACGGCCCCCCGCAGGGGGGCTGTGGTCTTGCAGAACCGGATTTTGCGAGCGGACGACGAGATTCGAACCCGCGACCCTCACCTTGGCAACGTAAATCGAACCGTCCAACCCGTCCGAACGAAGCCGCCCAGCACCGAGAAATCCGGAAGATCGTCCAGGCAGTCCGAGCCAGACCGTCCAAACAGTAGACCGGTCTACTATCCGCCGCAGCGGCCGCAATGAACCGCCGGGTTGCGGTTTGGACCAGCGTGGTGATCGTCAGACCACCCGGTTGAGGCGCCCACGACAACACGGGACGCCGGCAACTCCGCAGCGACTGGGCCGTCGCTGCCCAGCGGTCTCCTCGTTTGGATGGGTGTCAGCACGATGTCGGATGA
>CAVZHQ010000002.1:0-1246730 GCA_963775125.1 uncultured Acidimicrobiales bacterium | reverse complement strand
ATTGCCGTCGCCCAGCAGTGCCGTTGTGACGCCGCTGCCGTTGGTGACCGTGAGGTCGTAGGTCTGGTACACGTTCAGGTCGGGATCGTCGAGCGATGTCACCGGCCCGGTGTTCGACAGGAACTGCTGGTTCGCGTCGCGGATGACCGTGTCGAAGATCCACGTGTAGGTCAGGTCGGCCAACGCGTCGCCGTCGTTGTCGATCTTGATGTTGTACCGGGTGTCGTCGGCCCACGGATAGAAGTTCGGACCGCCGTTGGGCTCCTCGAACGGGATCCAGTTGGCGATCAGGGTGACCGTGTCGGGCGCGTCGGGACTGACGAACGCATAGACGTCGGTGTTGTCGGCCCGCGGGTCGCCCGCGATCAGCGGGGCCTCACGGTGACTGGATGCGCCCACCTGGAACGGGCCCACCTGGGTGGCGAACGCACCGGTGACGAGGGCAAGGCCCACCCCACCTGCGACGCTTCGGCGCATCCCCTTGCTGTGCTTTCGCACTCTGTCTGGTCTCACTGCTGACCTCCTGGTCGTACGAACGGGGGTGGTCCTTCGTGCCCGGAGGTCGGAGGAACCATCAACGATTCGGCGCCACCGCGCCGATCGTTCACCGCGCGGGCCTGATGCGAGGAGGTCGCACATGCACCGCACCGCCCGAGCAGCGCGCCGTGATGGGTGTCGAGCTCGAACCCGTGCTCCGCGTGCACGATGGCGGTGAGCGTTCGGAGCGCTGCATCGCCCTGCGGGGTGAGATCGAGCACCTGCCCGCACGACGAGCACACCAGATGAGAGTGGGCGTGTTCGAGCAAGTGGTAGAAGGTGGCCCCGGCGCCCGAGTGCACGTGTTCGAGCACGCCGATGTCGGCGAGGCGCTGCAGCACCCGATAGACGGTGGATGGCGCGATGCCAGGGGTGCGACGCTCGAGCTCGTCGATCACGTCGTCGGCGTTGAGGTGACGGTGGGTCTCGGAGAGGATCGACACCACCAGACGCGTGGGCACCGTGGCCCGCCCGCCGAGCTCTTGGATTCGCTCCATCACTCGATCGACCACCTGATCGACGGTGACGCTCATGCCATCGCCGCCGCTCGGGTTCGGCCGCGGATGCCGGTGGCCGCGAACACCACCGCGAACAGCGCCGCGCCCACCAGCACGATGCGTCGGGCCCGACTGCACGTCGAGGTGGTAGCTGAGGTTCATGCCGACGAACCCGGCGACCGCGCCGATCGCGGTCGGCGAGCAGCAGCATCCGCGTGAACGAGTTGGTGAGCATGCGGGCGACGGTGGCGGGGATCACGAGCGTGGCGGCGATCGAGCGTGACGCCGAGCACCTGCATCGTGGCGAGGATCGACGCGGCCAGCACCAGCATCAGCAGCGCGTCGACGCGGGCGGTGTGCACGCCGGACGCCTCGGCCACCTCGGGGTCGAAGGTGGTGAACAGCAGCGTGCGGTAGCCGAAGAACACCGCCGTCGCCACGACGGATCGCGACGATCGATGACGGCGATCACGTCCGCGGCGATCGACGCCGAGGATGCTGCCGAACAGCGCGGCGTCGAAGCTGCTGCCGCGCCGGCCGAAGACGGCGAACAGGGCCAGGCCGAGGGCGAACGAGGCCGTGGTGATGACGCCGATGGCGGCGTCGGCGCCGATCGTCCGGCGCCGGGTGACGCCGTTGATCATCAGCGCCGAGGCGACGCCCCACACGCCGGCGCCGAGGAAGAAGTTGACGCCGAGCAGGGCGCTGGCCGCGAACCCGCCGAAGATGGCGTGCGACAGCCCGTGGCCGATGTAGCTCATGCCCTTCAGCACGACGAACACGCCGACGAGGCCGCACAGCGCGCCGGCGAGGGTGGCGACGATCAGCGCCGTTGCGGAAGAACTCGAACTCGAAGGGCCGCGAGCAGTTCGTCGATCACGTCACGCTCGCTTCGGCGCAGGCCGCACCACGTCGTGGTGCCGCTGGTGGTACTGGTCGACGCACGATCGGCATGCCGGCGTGCTCGAGGACCTCCATGCGGGCGCCGTAGGTGCGCTCGAGGACGTCGGGCGTGAGCACGTCGCGCGGCGCGCCCGCGCCGATCGACCTCGGTGTTGAGGCACACGAGGTGGGGCAGGTGGGCGGCGATGCCGTTGAGGTCGTGGGTGGTGAGCACGATGGCCAGTGCCCGTCGTCGTGCAGGTCGTCGAGGAGGTGCAGCACCTCGTGGCGGGTGCGCACGTCGACGCCCGACGTCGGTTCGTCCATCAGCAGCAGGTGCGGGATCGCCGAGCAGGGCCCGGGCGATGAACACCCGCTGCTGCTGGCCGCCCGACAGCTCGCGGATGTGGCGGTCGGCCGAGCTCGCCGATGCCGAGCCGCTCGAGCACCTCGTCGATCTCGCGCCGCTCGGCCGCGGCTGCGCCACGGCAGCGACCGCCCCGCGTGCGGGCCATCAGCACGCACTCGGCGACGGTGACCGGGAAGTTCCAGTTCGACCGTCTCGACCTGGGGGACGTAGCCGACGCGCAGCCCGGGCGCCGGTGAACGATGCCCGGCGACCGGGTCGACCGTGCCCAGCAGCACCCGCAGCAGCGTGGTCTTGCCCGAGCCGGACGGGCCGACGATGCCGATGAACTGCGTCGGCGTCGACGTCGAGGTCGACGTCGACGAGCACCGGGTCGTGTCCGTACGAGCAGGTGACGCCGTCGCAGCGCGGATCGAGCTCGGCCGGGTCGACCGCGGCCGCGGTGACCGTTCATTGCGGGTAGTCCGCCTCGTCGGGGGCGACGTTGCGCACCTCGAGCGCCTCGCAGCGCGGACGCGTCGCCGCCGAGCGCCTCGGTCATCGTGATGTAGTCGAACCGCATCAGCCCGAGCCACGAGTGCTCGGCATCGCCCGGCTCGCCGGGCAGGTCGTCGTCGCGCAGCACGTCGACGTACGTCGACGCCGGTCTCCTCGCCGATCTGCTCGAGCACCGGGCTGGGGAACACCTCCGACCCGAAGATCGCCGGCACGCCCTCGGCCCTGACCTGCTCGATGAGGTCGGCCACCTCGCCGGGCGTCGGATCCTCGAAGTCCGACACCTGGATCGCGCCGATCACCTTCCAGTCGTAGTCCTCGGCGAAGTAGGCGTAGGCGTCGTGGTAGGTGAGCAGCTGCCGCACCGGGACCGTGGCGAACGACGTGCGCATCGCCGCGTCGAGCTCGTCGATCATCGCCGCGAACGCCGCGTAGTTGGCGGCGTAGTAGTCGGCGTTGGCGGGGTCGCGCGCCGACATGTCGTCCTCGACGATCTCGGCGTAGCGGCGGGCCAGCGGCGGGTCGGTCCACAGGTGCGGGTTCGGCTTGCCGCCCGCCTCGGGGAACGAGAAGTCGTAGATGTACTCGTCCTCGGGTGATCGTCAGCGTGCCCAGCTCGACGATCTCGGCGCCGTCGGCCAGGTTCGGCTCGGCCAGTTCCTTCGTGGGCTCCTCGAGCTCCAGACCGTTGATGTAGACGACGTCGGCCGTCGACAGCAGCTCGGCCACGCTGGGCCGCGGCTCGAACGTGTGGGAGTTCGTGCCCTCGGGCACGATGCCCGTCGACCTCGGCGCGGTCGCCGACGATGTTGGCGACGATGCTGGTGATCGGCGCCACCGTGGTGACGACGGTGATGCGGCTCGTGCTCGTGCTCGTGCGCTCGCGCCCTCGTCGGCGTGTTCAGCGTTGGACCCGCTGCCGCATCCGGCGGCGATCGCCGATGCGACGACCGCCGCCGCGACCGGTCGTGCGATTCGCTTGCTCCTGCGAGCTGGTCGCAGTTCGGGGGCCCCCTTTTTGCTGGCGCTCTGCGTCGCGCACGTGGGCGTGTCGTCGTGCTCGTGCAGGTCGGCCAGCGCGGGACGCAGGTGCTGCAACCCCAGCCGAACCCGCGAACTTCAACGTTCCCTCCGGCACGCCGCAGCTCCGCGCGCTCTGCCCGAAGGTGAGCTCGTCGTAGAAGACGGTCTGGATGGCGACGCGCTGCGGTGCGTCGAGAGCTGACAGGGCCGTGTTGACGCGCATCGCGACCTCCTTGGTGATGACGTACTCGAGCGCCCACGATTCGGGGCTCGACACGTCGAACGGTTCGTGTGGCGATGCCTGTTCCTCGCGGCACCGCCGGCGTCCGTCACGGCGGAGGTGATCGATCGAGATGCCGCGGGCGAGCATCAGCAGGTAGGCGCGCAGCGACCCTCTCGCCGGATCGAACGCCGAGGGGTTGCACCACAGGCGCAGGAACACCTCCTGGGTGACGTCGGGTGCGTCGTCGCCACACACCGCCCGAGCCCGTGCCGACACCGCGGTGGCGTGGCGTTGGTAGACCTCACCGAGCGCAGCGCCGGGCGCCGACCGCCATGTGGCCAGCCAGAGATCCCTGTCGGTCTCCGACCATGGCTGCCCTGCGTCTGCGGATGTCACGCACCGTGGTTCGACACGGCGGCCGCGATGTATTGCTCTCGTGGGTCAGTTGTCGCGTCGCAGCAGTTCACGTGCCATGCCCACCACCAAAAGGGTGGTCGCCGTGGTACATGAACCGGTTGTCGGCATCCTCAAGGGCGCGTCAATCGGAGGTGGAGGTGATCTCGGTGATCTTCGAGCCCTGTGGCACGGCCTCGAGCACCAGCGCGCGCGACGAACTCGACCGCGTCGGCCTCATCCGGCATCGACACGTGTTCGGCGATGCTGACCGTCTTGGTGCCGAGCTCGTGGCTGGCCGCCTCGAACTGGTGGTCCAGCGCAGTCATCAACGCCAAGCTCGGCGCCGCCTTCAGCGTGACTTCGACGTGCACGTCATACCCCATGTGGCACAGTCTGCCCCACTCCGGAGCGGCGCTCGACCAGGCTGCGGTCGAGGCTCGCGGCGAGACTCAGCGGCCGGTGCCCTGCGCCGCCGCCCACCGGCTCATGGCGTCAGGACGACGACCGGATCACCGACCTGCAGGAAGTCCCACACGAGCACCGAGTCGTCGCGACGCACGCGGAAGCAGCCCGCCGAGGCGCCGCGCATGTTCAGGTCGCCCACCGTGTCGGGGTGCTGGTTCACGACCTCGTGGAATGCGATCCGGTTGCCGCGCGGCGTGGTGGAGAAGGCGACGAAGCGTTGGAGGAACTCGCCGTGGATGCCGCGATTCACGGCGAGCTTGGTGAACACGCGGTACGTGCCGATCGTGGGCAGCGCGTAGGCGAGGCCACCGGTGGTCATCGGAAGAGAGTCGGTGACCGGCACTCCATTGCGACACAGCCAGAAACGTTGCTGCAGCTTGTCGGCGACCGCCGCACGTGCTGTGGCAGGGCAGCCGGCGAGGGGCGGGGGAGCATTCAGATCGGGCGGTCCGGTCGTGCCGACCGGTCGACCGGTGAACCACCCCGTCACATCGACCACCAGTTGTGTCAGCCGGTTCGCGTACACCGATGCGCCGTCGGTCGACGTGGCGATGACGGCCATGTTCGCCACAGTCTCGCCCCGCTGGTAGTTCAGCGTCGATGTTCCGGGTCGCGGCGTCGACGACGGGAACGTGGCGACGAAGCCATCGCCCAACGACTCGACTGACGTGAGGTTGGCGACGATCGCTGCCGCGCTGCCCAACAACGAATCGGTCTCGAGCGACAGGCTGCCGTCGGTGTACAGCGGGATGCCAGCCGTGCCGCGTATCGAGGACACGTGCCGGCGAGACCGGGACGAACAGTCCTTCGTCGGTCGGGTCGGCCGACGGGCCGGTGAACCATCCGGTGAGGTCGATGATCACGTGGTCGCCGCGCTGGGTGAACAGCGCGATTCCAGCAGGTCCGACCGGCACGATCGCGGTGGCGGCCACGGTCTGACCCTGCCGGGTGGTGTTCAACGTCGACGCCGTCGGACGCTCGTCTCCGGCGGCGAACGCGGTGAAGAAGCCAGTACCACTGGCGTCTGCGGTGGTGATGGTGACGACCACCGCGATGGCATCGGCGTCGACCTCGTCGGGCATCGCGACGTTCACCGTCTCACCTGCCGCAGGTCGGGCGGTGGTTCGTGTATCGAGCAGCCGCAACGGCGCCACCGGGATGAAGCGTCCGGCCGTGGCCGACGACGCGGCCACGAACGCGCCTGACACATCGACCACCACATGGGCGGGCGCGTTGACGAACACCGACACCTGCCCCGCGGTCGAGAGCGCCACGATCGTGCCGTTCGCGCGCACCTCGCCAGCGCCGCCCCATGCGATGGTCGAGGCGACGGGCTGAGGCTGGCCCGTGGGCCACACGGTGAGGAAGCCGGTTGCGGCAGTGTCAACTGCGGTGACGGTCAATGCCACCGCAGTCGCTCCGATCGGCACGTTGCACTCGCCGGTCACCTGCACGATGAGCGTCTGGGCGGTGCCGAGCGGCGATGCGGTGTCGCGGGTGTCGACCAGCCGGCATGGCTCGACGGCCACGTAGCTCGAGGTGGGTCCGGCGTCAGCCGAGGCGATGGCGGCCGGTACGGCGATGAGAGATGTCGCAGTCACCATCGACACGACCACGAGGTGCTGCCAAGTGGGTCGCATCCGGCGAATCTAGAGGGCTGAGGGCCGGTCCGTCAGGCGAGCGTGTACCCGGTGGCGTCGGCGAGCAGGTGCGCTCCTGTTTGGCTGAACAGTTGCAACTGTCCGTTCCCTGCCAGCGGCACCATGGCGGCGTTGGCACGCACGTCGTTCGGGCCGTTGACGTTCACCGTCGATGCGACGGGTCGAGCCGGACCGGGAACGCCGTCACGTACCCGGTCGCGGCGTCGATGGCGGTGACGTTCAGCGACACCAGTCCCACGTGGGCCGGCACGCCGGCGACGCGAGCGATGGTGGTGTTGATCGTCGAGCCGCCGGCGACGAAGCCCTTCGGGCCGTTGCCGGGCTCACTCTCGCGAGTGTCGAACGCCCGTGCCGGCGACAGCGGGACGTACAGCCCGCTGGTGTCGGGTGACGCCCCGGCCGAGGTGACGTAGCCGGTCACGTCGGCCAACAGGTGCGCGCCGCGTTGCACGAACAGATCGATGCGGCCACCGTCGCCCAGCGGCATCACCACCAGGTTCGCGGCGGTGTCGCCGGCCCGGGCGAGGTTCAACGTCGACGTCGACGGTCGATCCTGCCCGGTGGGCCAGACCGTGACGTAGCCGTCGCCGGCCGACTCGGTGGCCGTGACGTTCAGCACCACGGCGGTCGCATCGGCGGGTACGCCCGCGACCCCGGCGATCTGCGCAGAGATCGTCGCGCCACCTGCCACGTACCCCTTCGGTCCGGGTGCGGCTTCGTCGGGCCGTGTGTCGAACACCCGCGTCGGTGCCAACGGCAGGATGCGGCCCGACGTGGTCGGCCCGGTGGCCGCGGTGAAGTAGCCGGTCACGTCGGCCAACAGGTGCGTCCCGCGCTGCGAGAACATCGACACCTTGCCGTCTGTGCCGACCGGGGTGATCACCAGGTTGGGGCGGGTCTGCGAGGCGGCGGTGAGGTTGATGCTCGATGCGAGCGGTCGAACCGTGCCGGTGGGCCACACGGTGACGAACCCGTCACCGGCCGACTCGGTGGCAGTGACGTTCAGCACCACGGCGGTGGCATTGGTCGGTACCCCACCCACGCCGGTCACCTGCACATCGACCGATCCGCCGGCGACGAGCGCCCCCTTCGGGCCAGGCGCCGGCTCGGCTGGCGCGCGTGTCGAACACGCGCGTGGGCGCGAGCGGCGTGAACACCGACGCGCCGTCGGGCACCAGGCCGACCGACCAGATCGATACTGCTGCCGCCGTGGCATCGACCGACTGGTACACCGCCATCGAACCATCGGGGTTGAACAGCAGGGTGTTGCCGGATAGACGGTCTCGGGGCCGATGCCCTTGGTGAATGCCTCGGCCAACACGATCGGCTTGAACGAACTTCCCGGCTGGAAACCGGTGCTTCCGCCGATGGCGAGGTTCACCTGGCTCGCGGCGTAATCTCGCCCGCCAACCATGCCAAGGACCTCCCCCGTCCGCGGGTCAAGCGTCACCATCGCCATGTCGACCGGGTACCCGGTGTTCTGCAATCGTTCGGCGGCGGCGGCCTCCGCTGCTTCTTGGATACGTGGCTCGATGGTGGTCTCGATGCTCAGACCGCCCTGGTACAAGAGGTCTGGCCCCAGCGTCTCGAGCAGCTGCGCTTCGACCCAGTCGACGAAGAAGGGGTGATCAGCTGCGCCCTTCAGGGGCAGAGGCGCCACGACGGTGACCGGTCCGACCGGGCGGGGGCCGGCATCGACCAGCCAGAGTTGACGATCTGCTTCGCGTTCGTAGTCCTCGAGGTTCACGAATCCCTGGTCGAGCATCGACTGCAGCACCAGTTGTCGTCGGCTCTCGGCCGCCACGACGTCGACTCGGGGCGACAGGCGGGTCGGCGCCTGCACCACTCCGGCCAAGGTCGCCGCCTCGCTGATGTCCAGCTCCGAAACCGGTTTGTCGAAGTAGACCTCGGCTGCAGCGCCGATGCCGTATGCGCCGGAGCCGAAATAGGACGTTTCCAAGTAGCGGAACAGGATCTCGTCCTTGCTCATCCGTTGCTCGAGCTCGGTCGCCAACAAGGCCTCTCGGAACTTGCGTTCGAAGGTCCGCTCGCCAGTGAGGTACGCGTTCTTGACGTACTGCTGGGTGATCGTGGACCCTCCCTGTGCAATCTCGCCGAGTTCGAGGTTGGTCCGCGCCGCGCGGGCGACGCCCTCGAAATCCACGCCGTTGTGCTGGTAGAAGCGCTGATCTTCGATGGCGACGACCGCATCCTTGAGTACCTGGGGCACGTCGGCCTGGGTCACGTCGAGCGTTCGATCGAAGCCACGAAACTGACCGATCTCGAGGCCGTTCCGATCGAGAACGACCGAAGGCACCGCTTCGAAGGACGGACGTTCATCGGGTAGCTCGCCGGGTAGCGGTGCCCGAAACAGCGTGACCAGCCCCACGCCGGCTGCGACAGGCGGCACGAAGACGGCCCCGAACGCAAGCGCCACTGCAAGACGCAGCGCCGTGGTGAGCGCCGAGGCCAGGCCGCCATCACCTGATCTGCGGCCCATCAGTCGGCCCCCGCCACGGTCGTGCCAGTGGTGGACGGATCGGCGGCCTCGGGCGGCGGCGGGACCACCTCACAATTGGGAAGCGCGAACGTGAAGGCTTCGGGTGTCGCCAAGCTCACACCGTCCGGAGCGCCCAAACCCGGCAGACCAGGATCCGGCACGACACCGAGCGGTTGGACCAGCACCCGCAGTTCCGACGTTCCCAGCACGGGGCACAACACCGAGAAGCGCAGCGTCCCCGAACCATCGGTCGACCTCGGGCGGCGGGGCGGTGAACCCAGCGGCACCAGTGACCGTCAACGCCACGCCATGCCCCGGTACCGGCGACACCACCAGTCGACCCTCACCATCGACGAGCTCACGACCGACGGTCACTGCGTCGGTGGACACCATGGCGAGGTAGTGCGGCCCTGAAGAATGGAAGTTCACGACAAGTCTGTCAGCAGGGCCGACCAGTGCGGAGGAAACCGGCCGCTGCTCGTCCGCTCGAAGAAAGAAGACCTGAGGTTCGACGTCGGTCAACAGGTTCGGCAGATAGGCCCGAACCCGGAATCTGCCGCCCGCCAATCCGGCCGCAGTCCAGGTGCCGTCGTCGTCGGTGAGGACCTGCAGCTGTGCTGACCCGGCGCTGGTGTGCCGCTCGATGTGGACAACTGCGCCCGGAACCGGTCCGTCGGGCCCGACCACGGTGCCGGCCAGCCCGGCCCCCCCGCCGGCCATTTGCACTGCGGGCACCGGCTCACGAGCCGCAGACACCGCCGGCAGCGGCGCGCTGCGCAGGTCCGGAGCGGCCACGTCGATCACGAATGGTGACGGCTCGAGCGCTGTCCGCTCGAACGCGTAGTCGCCGCCACCGAGCTGAAAGCTGATGGGGTCCGGATCCTCGGTGTAGGCGGCCACCACCGATGGATGGAGACGCCAGACGGCCGCGAGGAGGGCCATGAGGCACACGCTGCCGACGAGTTTGAGGTATCGCACCCTTCACTCGTCGGCCGAAAACCAACGAAACTGAGCCAAACGGCCCAGTTTCGTAGGTCGAACGATTCTGTTTCAGGCGACCGCGGTCGCCCGCACTCCGCCGGAGATGCCTACTCGTCCACGTCGATGAAGATGCACTCGCCGGGGCACTCCTCGGCTGACTCGATCACACGGTCGAGGCCGTCTTCAGGAATCCGGGCCATGCCATCAGCACCAGCCGGGTTGCTCTTGCCGTCGAACAGTTTCTCGGATCCGAAGTTCGACGCAGCTTCCTTGACGTAATACAGGCCATCGTCCTGCCCGAAGAACACATCGGGGGCAATCTCGGCACACAGGCCGTCGCCTGTGCAGAGATCCTGGTCGATCCAGACCTTGACCATTTTGATGACACCTCATCTCGCAGGGACGTTGGAACCACCTATCGGCAGCTCCATCGAGCATGTTACGACCTCGATCGACGACCGCCATGGTCAGAGAAACGAGACGCTCCGCAAGCGTAGCCCGGAGTCTCTCGCTACGGTACTCGTGACCCGCGCCGCCCGGTGTCACGGCTACGTGCCACCAGCCTGCACAACCACCCAGCGAACCACCCAGCGAACCACCAGACTGCCCGCAAAGACGACCTGTGGACTTCCCCGCCCAATACGCTCGAACACGGCGATTCTCCCTTGGCGCGCCGCGCACCATCACCGTCGCCGGCGCCGGGCGCTTCGTCTACTTCCTGCGCGCCACGCGCGGCGATGACCCGCTGCTCTGCCTCTGGGCCCTCGACCCACGATCGGGTTCGGAGACCCTTCTGGTCGACCCCAGGAATCTGCTCGGCGATGCACCGAACGAACTGCCGATCGCCGAGCGAGCCCGTCGCGAACGTGCCCGGGAGAGCGGGGTCGGCATCGTCGATTTCTCGACGTCCGCTGATGGGACGACCATCGCCTTCGCCCTCAACGGCGAGCTGTTCCTTCACCGAGACGGGATCACCCATGCGCTCGAGGCAACCGCTGGCGTCTTCGACCCTCGGCTCGATCCGACCGGGACCGCGGTGGCCTATGTGGCCGACGAGGCCCTTCACCTGATCGAGCTCGATGAGTCCGGGGCAGCGGCCACGCCGACGAGGCTGCTCGCTTCGGATCCCGACCCCCTCATCTCGTGGGGGAAAGCTGAGTTCGTCGCCGCCGAGGAGATGGACCGAGCGCGCGGCTTCTGGTGGTCACCCGATGGCGCGCAACTCCTGATCGCCCGGGTGGACAACCGCCCCGTCGACGCCTGGTGGATCGCCGACCCCGCCAACCCGCAAAACGCTCCGCAGGAGATCCGCTACCCCGCTGCCGGAACCGCCAACGCCAACGTCGAGCTCTGGCTCTTCGGTCGGGCCGGCGAGCGTCAAGCGGTCGACTGGTCGAACGCCGGAGCGTTCGAATACCTGAATCAGGTCGTCTGGGCCGCAGAGCATGCGCCGTTGATCGTGCGCTCCACCCGTGACCAACGGACCATGAGCATCGCCAGTGTCGATTCGGCGACGGGCACCCTCACCGAGGTCCGACGCCTCACCGACGACGTCTGGGTCGAGGGTTTCCCGGGATCGCCCGCGTGGTTCGGCGAGCAACTCCTCACCATCGAAGACCGCGACGACCTCGTCAGCGAACGGGGCGGCAGACGAGCGCTGTGCCTCGACGGCGTGCCCCTCGACACCCCGGAGGCGCAGATTCGATCCATCATCGGCACCAGCTCCGATGGGCGCATCGTGGTGTCGGCGTGGACCGAGCCCAGCGAAGTGCACCTTGCCTCCATCGAGATTCGGTCAGTCGGTTCGGCAGACTCGGCGACCATCAACCCGGTGGTCTCGTGGATCACGACCGAAGCGGGGGTCCACAACGGGGCCTTGGCCGGTGACGTCCTCGCCATCACCAGCGCATCACCGGAAACGCCGGGGTCGATCGTCTCGATACGAACGCTGACCGAGTCATCTCGCGACCTTTTCCTGGAGACGTTCGTCGAAAGGCCGTGCATCACCCCCCGCCCGCATTGGCACGGCAGTGGACGCGATCTACGGTCGGCGCTCTTTCTGCCCTCGGATCACGACGGCGTGTCCAAGCTTCCCGTTCTCCTCGACCCCTACGGTGGGCCCCACGCTCAGCGGGTGCTCAAGAGCCACAACGCCCATCTCGTTTCGCAGTGGTTTGCCGACCAAGGGTTTGCGGTACTCGTCACCGATGGCAGGGGCACACCGGGTCGCGGACCGGCCTTCGAGCGGGCGGTGTTCGGTGATCTGGCGCAGCCGATACTCGATGACCAGCTCGAAGCGCTCGACCGTGTTGCCGCTGCCGTCGGCCTGCTCGACCTGGAGCGGGTCGGAATTCGTGGGTGGTCGTTCGGGGGCTACCTCGCAGCGCTCGCGGTGTTGCGCAGGCCCGATCGGGTCCACGCTGCGGTCGCCGGCGCCCCGGTCACCACGTGGCACCTCTACGACACGTACTACACCGAGCGGTACCTCGGCCACCCAGCAGCCAACCCCGAGCACTATGACCGTACCGACCTCATTCTCGAGGCGGCGACGCTCACCCGCCCGCTGCTCCTGGTCCACGGTCTCGCCGACGACAACGTGGTTGCAGCGCACACCCTCCGCTTCTCGTCGGCACTTCTGGCTCAGGGGCGCGTCCATTCGGTCCTGCCGCTCTCGGGCGTCACGCACATGAACTCCCAGGTGGCGACGGCAAGAAACCTGCTACTCATGGAACTCGAGTTCCTGACCGCCGCGTTGTCGAACACCGCCCTGTCGAACACCGCCCTGTCGAACACCGCCCTGTCGAGCACCGGCGAATGACCGACGATCTCGCGTCGCTGGCCCCGACCCTCGAATCGCTCGGCTGGACGCCACATCTCCAGCAATGGGCCGACCAGCATGCACCGGCGGTCCCCGGACGCATCGCCCGGGCCAGCCGTGGCTACTGCCTTGTCTTCACCGGCGGCGGCGCCGTACTGGCTGCGTCCAGCTCGGTCCGGTCCGACATGGGTACCGCTCCGGCCACCGGCGATTTCGTCACCGTCCTCTCCACCGAGGACGGACCGGCGATCAGCGCCGTCGCCGAGCGCACGACCGCCCTGACTCGGCGCGCGCCCGGTCGGGTTCCTGAACCGCAAATCCTGGCCGCCAACATCGACGACGTGTTCGTGATGCACGGACTCGATCGACCGGTGAACTTTCGTCGCCTCGAACGCCAGCTGGTCATCGCCTGGCAGAGCGGAGCGACCCCCTTCGTCCTCCTCACCAAGGCCGACGAGGTGGGCCACCATGAGGAGGCGGTGCAGTCGATCAGCCAGATTGCGCCCGGGGTCGAAACCCTCGCCATCTCGACCGTGACGGGCCGCAACATCGACCGCATCCGAGAGCGCTTCACCGGCAGTCGCACGGTCGCGCTTCTCGGCCTGTCGGGCATCGGGAAATCAACCCTCGTCAACGAGCTGTCCGGCGGCGGCGTCCAACGCACCGGACAGGTTCGCGCCACCGACAAGCGCGGCAGGCACACCACCGTCACCCGCGATCTCGTACCGCTGCCCGACGGAGGCATCGTCGTGGACACTCCCGGCATTCGTGAGGTCGGACTTTGGGACGCGGCCGACGGGTTGGCCAAGACGTTTCCCGAGATCGCCGAAGCGGCGACACAATGCCGATTCAACGACTGCCGCCACGACCGAGAACCGGACTGCGCCATCCGTGCGGCTCGTATCGACGGACGTATACCTGCCCGGCGACTCGAACACTGGACCCAACTCCGCATCGAGCTGCAGTACCAACAGGACCAGCTCGAGGAGTTCCACCGCAGGGCCGAAGCGAGGGACCGCGTCGAGAACGAACGTCGCCACGGCGGGCCCGGTCGCAATCCCTGAACACAAGCAGCCTGAGGACAAGACAGCCTGAGGACGACACCGCCTGACGCCGAATCGGCTTGCGTCCAGCAAATCCCGGTCGTTCTGGGCCATACTCGGCGAGACGTTCGCTCGACCGGAGGACCCATGAACGCCACCAAGCTCGTGCTCAGCCTCTCCCTCGCTGCTTCGGCTGTTCTTGGTTCGGCCTGTGGTCGATCGGCCGACGAATCGGCCGACTCGACGTTGCCGGCCGTGCAGGTCGCCGGCGAAACGACCGTCCCGGTAACGACCGTTCCGACACAGGTCACCTACGTCGTCCAGGCCGGCGAATCACTTTCGGTGATCGCGTCTCGATTCGGGGTCGACGTACGAACCCTCGCCGACTTCAACGCCATTGCCGACATCGACTCGGTCAAGGCCGGCCAGCTGTTGTCCATCCCACCCACGACCCTGCCTTCCACCACGACCACTGCCGTTGTCGCCGTCGCACCGACAACGGGATGAACCACCCTGGGAACGGGTTGCGTCGGCCACTACCGTTACCTGCATGATCTCAGCTGATGTCGTGGTAGTCGGTGGTGGCATCGTCGGTCTGGCGACCGCCTGGAAGCTGGTCTCTCGACAGCCCGGCACCACGGTCATCGTCGTCGAGAAGGAGTCCGTGGTCGCCAAGCACCAAACGGGCCACAACTCGGGCGTCCTCCACTCGGGCATCTACTACAAGCCGGGCAGCGTCAAGGCCCTCACCTCGACGACGGGGCGTGCCGAGATGGTCTCGTTCTGCGAAGCGCACGGCATCGAGTACGAGATCTGCGGCAAGGTCATCGTGGCCACGCAAGACATCGACCTACCTCGTCTGCAGATTCTCGAGGAGCGCGCCGTCGCCAATGGGGTCAAGGCTCGCCGAATCGACAAAGCCGAGCTCTTCGAGATGGAGCCACACGCCGCTGGTATCACGGCACTCCACGTGCCGGAGGCCGGTATCACCAACTACACCAAGGTGTGCCAAACCCTGCACCGTCTGCTGCTCGACGCCGGCGCCCAGGTTCTCACCGGCACCCGCGTCACGGGTATCGACGAACAGACCGACAAGGTTCGCATCTCCACCACAGCAGGTGACATCGAGGCCGGCTTGGTCGTGACCTGCGGCGGGCTCCACAGCGACCGCCTGGCCCGCCAGACCGCGCCCGAGACCACCGAGCGCATCATGCCGTTCCGGGGTGAGTACTACGAGCTGGCCGAGCATCGCCGCTCGCTGGTCAACACCCTCATTTACCCGGTGCCGGATCCCGACTTCCCGTTCCTCGGCGTCCACCTCACGCGCATGATCGACGGCTCGATCCACGCCGGCCCCAACGCCGTACTGGCCCTCGCCCGAGAGGGCTACACGTGGGGTGACATCAACCTGGCCGACCTCACCGAGGTGCTGAGGAACCCGGGCTGGTGGAGGCTGGCCAAGAACTATTGGCGTACCGGACTCGGCGAGTACTACCGGTCGCTGTCCAAGGCCGCCTTCGTGAAGGCGCTGCAGCGACTCGTGCCGGAGCTGACGGCCGATGATCTGGTGCCTTCGCCTGCCGGCGTTCGGGCGCAGGCAGTCTCAACCGAGGGCCGTCTCCTCGACGACTTCGTCTGGTCCGAAACCGCCCGTGTGGTCAACGTGCTCAACGCTCCCTCACCGGCGGCAACCGCATCGCTGGCCATCGGCACGCAGATCGTCGACCGCCTCGCTTCTCACCAGGCCTGAGTTCGCCCTCCGTTCGGACATCCGGGGAAATCTCGACTATTTCGATCGCCTTTTGAGGGAATCGATCCTAGAGTGCTGGGCATGGCACTTCGACTTGGAGATATCGCACCCGACTTCACCGCCGACACCACCGAGGGACAGATTGCGTTCCATCAATGGAAGGAAGGCACCTGGGCCGTCCTGTTCTCGCACCCCAAGGACTTCACGCCGGTCTGCACCACCGAGCTCGGCTACACCGCCAAGCTCAAGGACGAGTTCGCTGCCCGCAACGTCAAGGTCATCGGCCTCAGCGTCGACCCGGTCGAAGACCACGAGCGCTGGGCCGCCGACATCGAAGAGACCCAGGGCACCGCGGTCAACTTCCCGATGATCGGCGACGCCGACCGCACCGTGGCCGAGCTCTACGACATGATCCACCCGAACGCCAACGAGACGTTCACGGTGCGTTCGGTCTTCGTGATCGACCCGGCCAACAAGGTCCGTCTCACCCTCACCTACCCGGCCTCGACCGGGCGCAACTTCGACGAGATCCTCCGCGTGATCGACTCGCTGCAGCTCACCGACAAGTACAAGGTCGCGACCCCGGTCAACTGGACCAAGGGCGACGACGTCATCATCGTCCCGGCCCTTTCCAACGACGCCGCCAAGGAGCTCTTCCCCGACGGTTGGGACGAGAAGAAGCCCTACCTTCGTATGGTCAAGTCCCCCGTCTGACCTCAGCCCCAGCGGACTCCACGACCACCCAAGCGAACTGCAGTACACAGATCGGCGATTCGCCGGTCTGTGTACTGCAGTTCGGCGTTTTGGGGCGGCAATCTTGCAATTGGTCGATCTGTCCGCTGATCAGCCGGCTGCGAGGCCGGCGGCGAGGCGCCACGCAGTGCGCCAGCCAGTGGGATCGACACCGATTCCCTGAAGGTCCTCCTCGGCTGCGGTCACGGAGCCTCGCCCGCACAGGCTTGCGACCAGCTCGACGAACAGCGGCGAGATGTGATCGTCGGTCTTGACCAGGTGTTCGCGGGCGAGCATGAGACGACTCTCGAGGAGGTCACCGTCGCCCTGACGGAAGGCGAGTGCCACCAGGGCGAGCCGAGCCAACAGCCGGTCGAGGTAGGTCGACCGGCCGGCGAGTACCACCTCGGCCTTGCGTTCGGCTTCGGTCACGTCGCCTTCCGCCGCGGCGACGATGGCACCGACAGCGGCTCCGTACATGCTCGCTGTCTCGGACTCGAATGCGCTGATCCACGAGATCTGGCTGGCTGCTTCCTCCACTGATCCGCGCTGGAGCAGGGCGAGCGCCAACGACACCGAGAGATCACTCTCACCGACGATGGTGAGATCGTTGTGCGTGCCTTCGAACCGCGCTGCCCAACGAATGGCGCGCTCGGCGTCGCCGAGCCGGGCGGCGGCGGCGCAGTTGCTGATGACCGCGATCCGCCTGCTCTCGTCGTCGCCCGCACGGTCGGCAAGCGCGAAGGCCTGCTCGAGCGCGCTCAAACCTTCGGGCACCTTGCCGCACGAGATCAGAGCTCGACCCTCGAGCGCCCTGGCCTGCACGGCGAGCGTGAAGTCATCGGCCCGTTCGGCGAGCACCTGCGCCTCTCGAGCCAGTTCGACCGCACGGAACGCTTCACCTGACCACAGCGCCATCGACGTCTCGAGGCTGAGCATCACGGTCTCGGCGAAGGTGTCGCCTCGACGACGGGTCTCGGGCAGAATCTCTGCGACCAGCTCTCGGGCCCGGTCCCAGCGGCCCCCGTGGAACGCGACCCATGCCTCCACCGACCTGGTCCACGCCAGCCCGCCGCGATCGTCGAGCTCGGAGAAGATCTTCTCGGCCTCCGCCACGAAGCCACTGGCTTCGCTGACCCGACCCGATCGGAAGGCGAACCAGGCGAGGTTCTGAAGTGCCCACGCTTCCTCGTTGCGAATTCCGGCCGTCGCCGCCACGGAGCGAGCTTCGTTGAGTGCTTCGAGCGCCTTGGTTTCGTCGCCTCGCGACATCTCGGTGATCCCGAGCAGGCGGAGCGCGAGCGCATGGTCAGCCGGTTCGTTCAGCTGATCGAGTTGATCGGCCGCCTCACGGAGCTGTTCGGCGGCCCGGTCGAGCTCACCCGCTTTCTGATTGATATCGCCCCGCACCATCAGCGCCTTGGCTGCCATGACCGGGTCGCCATGGACCAACGGGTCGAGACGTTCGAGATCGGCACGGGTGCCGGCCAGATCCCGCAGCTCGCATCTGGCCTTGGCCCGCCCGAACAGGCATCGGGCCATGGATGCCGCGTCGACCGCGAGATCGAGGCCACCGCCGAACCACCGCTCGGCTTCCCTCGGCTCGCCCGCGGACAACGCACGCCAACCCGCCTCGTCGAGCCAACGCAGCGCGCCGATGGTGACCTCGTCGGCATCGACGCCTTCGAGCGTCGGCAGATCCTTCACCAGGTCGGCTGCGGCCCGATAGTGGCGGGCGATGGCCACGGCGATCGAGTTGCGGACAGGCACGCTGTGCTTGGCCTCGAGATAGCGAGCGACCTCGGCGTGGCTCTGGGCCCGGACGGTCTTGGTCACCGTTGCGTACGCAACTTCGCGGATGAGATCGGAGACGAACTCGAAGCGGCTCGGCGTAAGGGTGACCAGCTCGGCGTCCTCGAGCTGGACGAGCGCATCGTCGAGGTCGACGTCGAGCGATCCGTTCTCCACCATCACGCCCAGCGTGTTGCGGCTGCCGCTCCGACCCAGAACTGCGGCGTGTTCGAGGACGCGACGCGGTCCGGGATCGAGACGATCGAGACGCGCGGCAAGGATGCCGCGAAGCGTGTCGGGGATGCGGTCGAGGGCCGCCACCTCCTCGGTGGCACCAAGCATGTCGGACGACCGGAGGACCGTTTCTCCCGCAGCGACGAGACCGGCCAACTCCTCGAGGAAGAAGGGGTTTCCGCCGCTGCGCTTGACCAGCTCGTCCAGCTCGTCTCGCCCGGCGTCCACGCCGAGATCCGCAATGAGTTTTCGGGAGGAGTCGTCGTCGAGCGGGCCAAGCTCGAGGCGAAGCGAGCCAAACCGGCCTTCGATCACCTCTGAGGTCTCCGAGCGTCGAGCCGTGACCATCACCATGAGCCGGGTACGGAGTAATTCACCGAGGAGATGGCGCACCAATTCCCACACGGCTTCGCCGGCCCAGTGCATGTCGGACAGAACAATCACAACGGCCCGATGCTGCAGCTCGGCTTCGACCAGACGGGTGACGGCCATGGTCACCTCGGCCCGGTTCCGGAGCCGGTCGCCGCCCCGCAGGGGCGTGTCCTGGCCCAGCATGTGGAGGACCGCGGTGCAGAGTCGGGTGCGGTCGACCCCGGCCTCGTCGCCGAGAATGCCATCGAGCGCCGCAGCAACGATGGGCTGCATCTCCTCGTCGGGGGTCTCGGTCGCCACACCCACGAGATGCCGCAGCATCTCGGCAACCGGCCACCAAACGTTGGCCTCGCCGTACGGGACGCATCGACCTTCGAGGAAACGGACCTCATCGGACGCCGCCAACCGGGAGGCCGCCTCTTCGACCAGGCGGGTCTTTCCGGTTCCGGCCTCTCCGAACACCGTCGCGATCTGGGCTTGTCCGAGGTCGAACGCGACCCGTGCCTGTGCTTCGAGCAGGCGAAGTTCCGGCTCTCGGCCGACGAACCTGACCGTTCTGCGGGTACGCGCGCCGGGTGGCCGGACTGCGCCGAGCGCAACCCATGCGCCCAGGGCCTCGGACCGGCCCTTCACCTCGACGGGACCGAGCGAGTGGTACGAAATTGCTTCACGGGTGGCGTTGTAGGTGGCTTCGCCGACCAGCACCTTGCCAGGCTCGGCGATGGTCTGCAGCCGGGCAGCCGAGTTCACGACGTCGCCCATCGCGGTGTAGTCACGGCCCGATGACGAACTGCCCACCAGGACCTCACCGGTATTGACCCCGACCCGCATGCGGAACGGGGTCTGCAGTTCACTGGCCATGGCCGCCAGCGTCTGCTGCATCTTCAGGCCGGCCCGCACCGCTCGCTCGGCGTCGTCCTCGTGGGCGTACGGGGCACCGAACAGGGCGATGATGCCGTCACCCATCACCTTGTCGACCACGCCGCCGAAGCTGGCGATGTCGATGGTGAGGCGTTCGAAACACCGATCGACCTCGTGCTTCACCTGCTCAGGGTCCAATCGCTCGGACAAGGTGGTGAACCCGACAATGTCGGAGAACAGCACGGTGACGACTCTTCGCTCGGTGTCGGACTTGGCCAACGGCGCGCCGCAGGTTGAACAGAATCGGGCCCCGGGCGGGGCGTCGGTTCCACAGGATCCGCAAGGCACCGGGTCACTATAGGCACCCTCGGCCTCCGACCTTTGGACGATGCCTCCGCGCGATCTGATCGTTCCCACGAATGACGCCACCCGGTGGACACCGCCGGTACGGTCGTGGCAATGCTCACCGTCCGGCGTACCTTCAGCACGCGGCTCGGTTGGCTCGACGCGGCGATCGCTGTGGCCGTCGTTCTGCTCAACGTCACCGCCGGTCTGGCCTTCCTGGCCGACGAGATCCCGAAGCGCCGGCCCGGACCGCTCTTCTGGGCGCTCGCTGTCGTTCCGGGCCTGCTGCTCTACGTTCGAAGGGTTGCGCCGGTCACGATTCTCATCGCCGTTTCGGCGTTGACCATGGTCACCTGGGTGCTCGACTACGCCGACGTCTTTCTCGCGGCCAACGTCGTCCTCTACTCCGCCGTCGCTCATGGACGTCCCACGATCGGCTTTCGGGCGGCGGTCACGGCGGCTGTCGTGCTGACGGGCTTCACCCTGTTGGGCGTTTTCGCCGCTGACGTGCCGTTCTATGTCGTCGGCCTCGTCGGCCTCCTGAGCGTCGCCGCCATCACGCTTGCCTCCGGGGTGGTTACACGCGATGCCTACGCTCGGGAGGTGGAAATTTCGGCGCGAGAGGCCGCTGCTCACCGGCTCAGCAGAGAGGCTGCGGCCGTGGCCGAGGAACGGAATCGGCTGGCTCGTGAACTCCACGATGTCGTCGCTCACGGCCTCGCCGTCATCTCGATCCAGGCTTCGGCGGCCGAGCGGGTCGTGCACCACAACCCGACCGCCGCCGCTGAGGCGCTCAGCCATATCCACCGCACATCACACGAAGCCCTTTCGGACATGCGGCGGGTCCTGGCCGCCCTACGTGCGGACTCCGAGGCCGAGCTGGAGCCGACCCCGGGCTTGACCGCGGTGGCTCAGCTCGTGCACGACGTGTCGGCTACCGGCATCGAGGTCGACCTGATGCTCGACCCACGGCTGACCGACTCCGACGATCGGGTGCTGGGCAGCACGATCTTCCGCTTCGTCCAAGAGGCGCTCACCAACGTCATCAAGCACGGTGGGCCGAACGCGACCGTTGCGGTGCGGGTGCAACACGAGGACGACACGGTGCACGTCGACGTGAGCGACACCGGTCGAGGCCTGTCCGCCCGCTCGGTGGCCGACGGCCTGGGCCTCACCGGCATGCGCGAGCGCGTCGAGGTGCTGGGAGGCACGTTCACCTCCGGCCCGCGCAAGGGCGGCGGGTACCGCGTCACTGCCCGAATCCCGAGCAAGCACGTCGAGCAGGGAACTCGCCCGTGACCGAGCGCACCAATCCTGTCAGCATCGTCCTCGTCGACGATCAGGAACTGGTCCGTACCGGCCTGCGTATGATCCTCGAATCCGAGCCGGGGTTCCGCGTCGTCGGCGAGGCGGCCAACGGGCTCCGGGCGCTCGACGTCGTCCGCTTCGCCCGACCCGACATCGTCCTCATGGACATCCGCATGCCGGAGATGGACGGGGTGGAGGCAACCCGTCAGCTGACGACCGACCGCGCCCTCTCCGGAGGATCGATTCGACCCAGCATCATCATGCTGACCACGTTCGACCTCGATGAGTATGTGTTTGCGGCCTTGCGCAACGGGGCCAGCGGCTTCCTTCTCAAGGACGCCCCGGCATCGGACCTCATCGACGCGGTACGCATTGTGGCCAACGGCGAGGCCCTGCTTGCGCCCACCGTCACTCGTCGGCTCATCGAACACTACCGATCAGTTGCCCTGACAACCATCGAGACGCGCCTGCCCGAGCTACCAGCGGGCATCGACGAACTCACCGACCGAGAGCGCGAAGTACTGATCGCCATCGCCGGCGGCCTGTCGAATGCCGAAATCGGCGCGGCCCTCTTCGTGAGCGAAACTACGGTGAAGACCCACGTCAGCCACCTGTTGAACAAGCTGCGCCTCCGCGACCGCGTCCAGGCTGTCGTGCTCGCCTACGAGTGCGGTCTCGTACGTCCCGGAGGCGACCCAAATCATCCGTAAGCACGATGGCGGCGCAACAAGTGCGCCCTACCGTCGCACTGTCGCCCCCGACCCGTCCTCCGCAACCAAACCCCCGCAACCAACGCTCGAAACGCAATGGAGTTCGCCATGAATGACCCGTTCACTCCTCCCTCGGCCCCCTGCCTCCAGCACGCTCGACCCCGCCAACATGGCCGCATATGCCGCCGACGCCTCCAAGGTCTACGGCATGGGTGACACGGAGGTCCACGCGCTGCGAAGTGTCACGGTCGGCTTCCAGACCGGGCACTTCACCGCCATCATGGGCCCATCGGGTTCGGGTAAGTCGACGCTCATGCACTGCATGGCCGGCCTCGACCGCCTGACCTCAGGCGAGACCTACATCAGCGGTGTCCCCCTCTCGACGCTCAACGACAAGCAACTCACCGAACTCCGCCGGGACCGCGTCGGTTTCATCTTTCAGGCCTTCAACCTCGTCCCCACGTTGAATGCGCTCGAGAACATCACGCTGCCCATGGACCTCGGCGGCCGCAAGCCCGACAAGGAATGGGTCGACCACGTCATCAAGACCGTCGGTCTGGCCGACCGCATCAAGCACCGGCCGAACGAACTTTCCGGCGGCCAGCAGCAGCGCGTCGCCGTTGCCCGCGCCCTCGCCAGCCGCCCGGACATCGTCTTCGGCGACGAACCCACGGGCAACCTCGACTCACGGACGTCCGCCGAGATCCTCGACTTCATGCGCCAGGCCGTGCGCGAACTGGGCCAGACCATCGTGATGGTGACCCACGACCCCGTTTCGGCGTCGTACTCGGACCGGGTGCTGTTCCTCGCCGATGGTTCGATCGTGCACGAGATGACGGACCCCACGCCCGACTCGGTGTTCGACACGATCAAGAACCTCGGGGACTGATCGTGTTCAAACTCGTCTACCGCGGGATCGTCGCCAACCTCGGTCGGCTGATCCTCACCCTCGTCTCCGTCGTGCTCGGCGTCTCGTTCGTTTCCGGCTCCTTCATCCTGGCCGACAGTCTTCGGGGCATCTTCAACCAGATCAGCGAGGACGCCTTTGCCGGTGTCGACGCCAATGTCCGAGCCATTCAGAGGCGAACTGTCCAACGACCAGGCACCCCGCTCGGTTCGACGGCGACATCATCGAGGCCATTCGGTCCGTACCCGGCGTCGCGTACGCCGAAGGCGGCATCTTCACCGCATCGAACAGGCCTATACCGTCGACGACGCCGGCGAGACCGTACGCCCCACCGGTCCCCCGGTCTTCGCCTCCTCCTGGGGCGGACCGAGCCCCGTGTCGAGCTTCACCCTCGTCGATGGCGAAGCGCCCGGTCGGACAAGAGGTCGCGCTCGACGAGGCCCAGGCCGAGAAGGGGGGGTTCGCCATCGGCGACCAGGTCACCCTGAGCATCCCGACCGGTGACCCCGAGCAGTTCGAGCTGTCGGGCATCATCGACTTCGGCGAGGGCGGCACGGGCGGTGCCTACTTCATCCTCCTCGACCTGCCGACCACACAACGAGTGCTCGGCGCCGACGGCACAGGTCGACTCGATCGTCGTCAACGGCGGCGACACGCCGACCGATCAGCTGCTGGCCGACATCGCTCCCGTCCTCCCCGATGGTCTCGAGGTGGTCTCGGGCGAGACCGTCGAACAGGAGCAGAAGGATCAGTTCGGCTCGTTCATCAACGTGTTCGGCAACGTGCTGCTCGGCTTCGCCTTCGTGGTGCTGTTCGTCAGCATCTTCATCATCTACAACACCTTCGCCATCCTGGTCGGGCAGCGGACCCGCCAGTTCGGCCTGCTGCGGTCCATCGGCGCCAGCTCCAAACAGATCAGCTTCATGGTGCTGGTCGAGTCGGTGATCATCGGCCTGATCGCCTCGATCGTCGGCCTGTTCGGCGGCGTCGGGGTCGCCGCGCTGCTCAAGCAGCTCTTCAGCACCGCCGGCGGCGAATTCCCCGACGGGCCGCTCGAGATCAAGACCCGGACGATCATCGTCGTGGTCGTGGTCGGGCTGCTGGTCACGGTCGGGTTCGGCGCTCCTGCCCGCCTTCCGGGCCTCTCGAGTGTCGCCCCTCGAGGCGGTGCGGGACGGGGGCCGCAAGGAGCGAAGCCTGCGCTTCCGTCTGATCGCGGCGGCGGTCGTGTCTGGTGCCCGGCATCGGGCTCCTGCTGTACGGCATGTTCGGTTCCATCGACGGCACCGCTCCCCGCCTGATCAGCATCGGCGTCGGCGCTGCGCTTTCCTTCATCGGCGTCTCGATGGCCAGCGTCCTGTTCGCCGGACCCGTGGCCAACGCACTCGGCGCGCCAGTTGCCGCGTTCTCGGGGCATCGTTGGCCGATTGGCCCGCGACAACGCAGCCCGCAACCCCCAGCGCACGGCCGCCACGGCCACAGCGCTGATGATCGGTCTTGCGCTGATCACCGGCGTTTCGGTGCTGGCCTCGTCGCTGCTGGCGACGTTCGACGATCTTCTCGAGGACTCGGTTGCGGCCGATGTCTTCGTCGTCGGCGCCCAGCAGGCACCGCAGTTCTCCCCGCTGGTGGTCGACCGCATGGCCGAGCTTCCCGAGGTCGAGATGGTCTCGGGCTTCCTGTCGGTGCAGGCCAAGGTGGACGACGAGGTGGTCACCGTCGCCTCCTACGATTCGGCGACCGGCACCCGAGTCATCAACATCGACGTCGTCGAAGGCGACGTCACCACGCTTGGCACCGACGGCATCGCCGTTCTGGATGGCGAGGCGAAGGACCGCGGATCTTGCACTCGGAGACACGCTCACGCATCGAGCTCGAAGACGGGTTCACCGACACGCTCACGGTCAAGGCGCTGTTCGCCGAAGAGGCGCTGGTCGGCAGTCCGTGGCTGGTCGATCGAGAGTTGGCCCGCGCCCACGTGACCGTCGACCAAGTCGAGCTGGTCGGTGTGGTCTTCACCGACGGCGTCGAACTCGAGGCAGGCCAAGCGGCGGTCGACGAGGCGTTGAGCGCGTTCCCCCAGCTCGAGTCACGGAACAACACCGAGTTCCAGGAGGAAGCACAGTCCCAGATCAACCAGCTGCAGGTCATCGTCTACGGCCTGCTGGTCCTCTGCCTGATCGTCGCCTTCTTCGGAATCGTCAACACCATGGCCTTGTCGGTGCTCGAACGAATCCGGGAGATCGGTCTCCTTCGGGCCGTCGGTACGACCCGCAGTCAGCTGAAGGCGTCGGTGCGCTGGGAGGCCATCATCGTCAGCGTCTTCGGTTCGGTGCTCGGCATCGCCATGGGGCTCGTCCTCGGCGCTGCCGCGGTCATCGCGATCCCCGACAGCTTCATCAGCAAGATCGGCATCCCCTGGTTCCAGATCGTGATCTTCCTGGTCATCGGTGCCGTCATCGGCGTCGTCGCGGCCTACTTCCCAGCCCGCCGGGCCGGCAAACTCAACGTCCTCGACGCCATCGCCCACGAATAGCCCCACACCTCACCCCCCACACCTCACCACCCCACACCCCCACGCCCGCACCCCCCACGCCCGCACCCCCACCTTCGAACCTCCGGCTCCAGGCGTCGGTTTCCGACGCCTGTGGCCGGAGGTTCGCAATGGGGACGGGCGGAGCGTGGTGGTCAGCGACGGAGGGTGGGGCCCCGGTAGCCGGGGTGGAAACCGTTGGCCACGAGGAGGTCCCGAAGGTGCGGCAGTTCGTTGGCCGGCTGGCCGTTGATCTTCTGGATCTCGATGGTCCTCGTCCGATGATCGGTGACCAACGAGGCCAGGCCCTGCACCCAGCGAGGGTCCTCGTCAGCGCCTTCGAACGCCGTCAGCGTGTGCCCGCCCCGATCGAGGAACGCCAGAGGCCGGCCGCCGATGAGGACCACGTACGCTCCCGTTGAACGCGAAGGGCGACCGGCCGAAACCGGCCACGCCAGTGCGGCGCCATAGGGCTGGGCCGGGTCGGCGGCCGAGAGCACGAGCATCTGATCGAGGTTTCGGTCGCGGGCATCGCGGAGCCGATCGACTGCGCCAGGCAACGCAAACTGTGCGGCCCCGAGCCCGGCGACGAAGTAACCACGGCGGACCTGGCCGCGCTCCTCCAGCGCCTTGAGGATCGGGTACACCCCGGCGAACCCGCCTTCGGCCCCCTCGGCCAAGGCCATCTCACGGGTCAGGACCCCGTAGCGCTCGAGTAACTGCAACGCCCGGTTGGTGCGAGCCTCGGTAGGGCTGACCGTTGCGGTGAAGAGCGATGCAACCAGGGCCCATCGACCGGTGCCCGCAGGCGGGCCCATGCGGCTGAGCGAGCGAAGGTTGGGGCGTCGACCGGCACGGCCGCGGACCGCGCCGACTCGGCCGGGTACCGCGCCCGCGGTGTAGGCCCGAAGCGGGGTGAGGGAGTCGTTCGTGATCTCGCCGTCCCACACCATGTCCCAGACAGCTCCCAACACCGTCGGATCGTCGTAGGGCGCGCCAGCGTCCTTCACTGCACCGACGAGGTCGGCCCAGAACGACGCCCCAGCGCGGGCGAGGTGGTCCCGAACGGCCGAGCGGACGGGATCGGGCTGGTCGTCCGGCTCCGCCGCTTCCCCCGAGGGGGAGGACGGCGAGGATGACAGGAGCGAGTCGGCCTGATCACGCCAGACAATGCGAACGCGCCCGTCGCCGGCTCCGAGCGAGCCCGCACCGGCCCACACCACCTGGCCCGAGGTGAGCAGGGTGTCGAGATCGGCCGGGCTGTAGTTACGCACTCTCGCCGCCAGGATCTCCCGCTCGATCGCGGAGGCCGGCAGCGCGGCGCCTTGCAGCGCGGTGATCACCTCGGCGACACCTTCGACCCCGTGCAGGTTCGAGTCGACGTACTGCCATTCGGGCAGGAAACGAGCGAGCACCTCGGGCTCCACCGGTTCGACCTCGGACCGCAGCGCGGCCAGCGACCGACGACGCAGCACCTTCAAAACCTCTCGATGGCACCACTCTCGCTCGGATCCCTCAGGGCGGAACTCGCCCCGCACGATCCTGCCTTCCTGCTCCAACGCGCGCAGACCACGCTCGACGCGGGCCGGGTCGAGCGCCAGCGCAGCGCCGACTTCGGCGGTCAGGAAGGGCCCGTGGGTGCGGGCGTAGCGACTGAGGAGATCGGCCAGAGGGTCGGCAACCGGGTCGGTGAAGGCTGCGGGCAAACCCACGGGGAGGGCAACGCCCAAGGCGTCACGGAGACGCGACGCGTCTTCGGCCGAGGCCACCATCGGCCGTCCGGAAACGACGACCTCGATGATCCGCCGCTCGGTGAGCAGTTGCTGGACGGCTGCGTCCACGGGCAGATCGGGGATCGACCGAGCCGCAACGGCCTCGGGGGTCAGCGGCCCGAGCCACCGCAACAGGTCCTCGATGCCGTCGACCGACTTGGCCAGCCAGCCCTCTGCGGTTCGCTGCAGCTCCTGCTCGAGGTCGGCCAGCACGTCAGGATCGAGCAGTTCCCGCAGCTCTTCGGCGCCCAGTAGATCGAGGAGCAATTCGCGATCGAGCGACAGCGCGGCAGCCCGCCGCTCGGCCAACGGCGCGTCGCCTTCGTACATGTACTGCGCGATCCAGCCGAAGATGAGCGACTGGGCCATCGGTGACGCGGAGTCGGTGTCGACGGCATGGACCCGGATCTTGCGGGCCCGCAGTTCGGTGAGGACCTGGCGCAAGGCTGGGAGGTCGAAGACGTCGTTGACGCACTCCCGGGTGGTCTCGAGCAGCAACGGGAAGCTCGGGTACTTGGCCGCAACTGCCAACAAATCGGCCGCCTTCTGCCGCTGCTGCCACAGCGGAGTCCGCCGATCGGGCCGGCGGCGGGGCAGCATCAACGCCCGGGCCGCGCACTCCCGAAAGCGGGACGAGAACATCGCCGTCGACGGCAGTCGACTGACCAACAGGTCGTCGAGATCCTCAGGATCGATCAGCAGTTCCTCGCCCGGCAGCCGATCGACGGCTTCGGGGAGACGGATGACGATGCCGTCGTCGCTCCACATCAGCTCGACGTCGAGGCCCCAGAGTTCGGCCAGTCGGTGCTGGAGCGCCATGCCCCACGGAGCGTGCACCTGCGCGCCGAACGGGGTGAGGATGCACACCCTCCAGTCGCCGATCTCGTCGCGGAAGCGCTCGATGACGATGGTCCGGTCGTCCGGCACCCGACCGGTGACCTCGCGTTGTTCGTCGAGGAACTGCCAGAGGTTCGAGGCTGCTCGGTCGTCCAGGCCAGGACCGTCCTTCATGCGGCTCAGCGCCTGCTGTTCTCCGGCGGCCAGGATCTCCCTGGTGAAGGCGCCGATGGCCCTTCCCAGTTCGAGCGGTCGGCCCGGGCCGTCGCCGTGCCAAAAGGGCATCTTGCCCGGCTGACCGGGGGCGGGAACGACGACCACTCGCTCGTGGGTGATGTCCTCGATGCGCCAGGTGCTGGCTCCCAAAAGGAAGGTCTCGCCGGCTCTCGACTCGTAGACCATCTCTTCGTCGAGCTCGCCGACCCTGGTGCCGTCGGGCAGGAAGACGCCGAACAGCCCACGGTCGGGAATGGTCCCGCCCGAGGTGACCGCAAGGCGCTGCGAGCCGGGCCGTCCCCGGACCGTTCCCTCGACCCGGTCCCACACGATCCGGGGTCGCAGCTCGGCGAACTCGTCGGACGGGTAGCGACCGGCGAGCAGGTCGAGGACCGCGTCGAAGACCTCGTCGGACAGGTCGGCGAAGTTGGCGGCCGAGCGGACGAGTGCTGCAAGATCGGTGACCGACCAGTCGTCCATCGCGCACGCGGCCACGATCTGTTGGGCAAGGACGTCGAGCGGGTTGCGGGGGTAGCGGGTCTCCTCGATGAGCCCGGCGTGCATGCGTTCGACGACCACTGCTGCTTCGAGGAGGTCGGCGCGGTGCTTGGGGAACAGTTTGCCAACGCTCGGGGCTCCGACCTGGTGACCGGCCCGCCCGACCCGTTGCAGGCCGCGGCTGACGGCCCCGGGCGACTCGACCTGAACGACCAGATCGACCGCTCCCATGTCGATGCCGAGCTCGAGCGACGACGTAGCGACGATGGCTTTCAGGTCGCCCCGCTTGAGTTGATCCTCGATGAGCAGGCGCTGCTCGCGACTGAGTGAGCCGTGATGAGCCTTCACCAGGTCGTGACCCTCGGGCGGGCGACCCTGCGCCTCGGCTGCACGGTTCTCGCCGTCGGCGTCCAGTTCATTCAGGCGGGTGGCCAGGCGCTCGGCCAGGCGGCGCGAGTTGACGAAGACGATGGTGGAGCGGTGGGCGTGAATGAGGGCCAGCAGTTGCGGGTGCATGGCCGGCCAGATGCTGCGACGCACGCCGACCCCGTTTGCTTCGGCATCCGGTTCGGGCTGGATGACCTCGCCCAGTCGACTCATGTCGTCGACCGGGACGATCACCTCGAGGTCGAGGGCCTTGCGAATGCCGGTGTCGATGATGCGTACCGGGCGTGGAGCGCGCGTTGCCGAGTCGTGCCCGCCGAGGAAGCGAGCGATCTCCTCGAGCGGCCGTTGGGTGGCCGAGAGCCCGACCCGCTGCGGCGGGCGTTCGGTGACCCGTTCCAGTCGTTCGAGCGACAATGCCAGGTGGGCGCCTCGCTTGGTGGCCGCCAACGCGTGGATCTCGTCGATGATCACCGTCTCCACGCCGGCCAACGTCTTGCGGGCCGCAGAGGTGAGCATCAGATACAGCGACTCGGGGGTGGTGATCAGCAGGTCGGGCGGGTGGCTGACCAGCCGACGACGCTCGTCGGCCGGCGTGTCACCCGTGCGCAACGCCACAGTCGGTTCGAAGAAGGGCTCGTCGAGCCGTTCCGCCGCCAGTCGTATGCCCTGGAGCGGGGCCCGGAGGTTCTTCTCCACATCCACGGCCAGAGCCCGCAGCGGGGAGATGTACAGCAGCCGAGTACGCGTGAGTTTGTCGTCCGGTGGCGCATGGGACGTCAGTCGATCGAGCCCCCAGAAGAACGCACTCAGCGTCTTGCCACTACCGGTGGGGGCGAGAATGAGCGTGTGGTGACCGGCCGCAATGGACGGCCAGCCCTCGATCTGCGGCGGGGTGGGCTCGACGAACGAGGTCGAGAACCAGGCCGCCGCGGCAGGGCTGAACGAGTCGAGCACCGGGTGTCCTGCCACCCGGTCACGCTACCGGCCCGTGAACTATGGGGTGGGTCGCGCTTCGAGCCACGGCCAACCCCTGCCGCTAAGGTCCGGTGATGCCCAACCCCTTCCGCTTCGGCATCCAGGCCAAGCTCGCCCCCTCCGCAACCGCCTGGCGGGAACTGGCCCAGAAGACCGAAGACCTCGGCTATTCGACGCTCACGCTGCCCGATCATTTCGACGGACAGTTGGCGCCCGTTCCGGCGCTCCAGGCCGCAGCCGACGCCACAACCACGCTCCGCGTCGGCGCGTTGGTCCTGGCCAACGACTACCGCCATCCGGTCATCCTGGCCGGCGAGATGGCAACGATCGACCTGTTGTCCGACGGGCGCCTCGAGCTCGGGTTGGGCGCTGGTTGGATGCTGACCGACTACGCGGCGGCCGGCATCCCCCTGGATCGGCCCGGCGTCCGGATCGAGCGCATGGTCGAGACCCTGCACATCCTCGATGGTCTCTTCGCTGACGGGCCCTTCTCGTTCACCGGACAGCACTACTCCATCACCGAACTCGATCTCCAGCCAAAGCCCGTCCAGCGGCCGAGGCCGCCGGTCCTGATCGGCGGAGGCGGGCCTCGCATGCTTCGAACCGCTGGTCGGTACGCCGACATCGTCGGCATCAACGCCAATCTGCGATCGGGTGCCTTCGACGCCGAGACCATCAGCGATGGCACGGTCGAGAACTTCGTCGAGAAGCTGGCGTGGGTGGCCGAAGGCGCCGGCGACCGATTCGACCAGATCGAACTTCAGTCCCGAATCCACTTCGTGGTCTTCGCCGATGATCGAGTCGGGACTGCCGACCTCCTCGCAGGCGCAGTGGGCCTCACGGGTGCTCAGGCGCTGGCCTCGCCACTGGCGCTCATCGGCGATGTCGAATCGATGATCGACGACCTCGTTGCCCGACGAGACCGATTCGGCTTCAGCTACATCACCGTGGGAGCCGACGTGATGGACGAGTTCGCCCCCGTCGTCGCTCGGCTCGCTGATAGGTGAGCCCCCCACCCAGCATTCTGTGACGCGTTAGCCACGTGTGGCGTGGCTGACGCGTCAAATTTCTGGGTGGGGCGGTGGGTCTTGCCAGGGGTTGACGGTTCGGGGTCAACTACGGGCACCGACCCGAGGAGCAGACCGACATGCCTGGAACCGTCCTGTATGAGCGCGTTGGCCACATCGCCACCATCACCTACAACCGCCCGGAGGCGATGAACGCCATCAACGCCGAACTCCGCGCCGACCTGAACGCGGCGTGGGAGCAACTCCGAACCGACGACGAGGCCTGGGTGGCCATCGTGACCGGCAAGGGTCGGGCGTTCTGCGCCGGGGCCGATACCAAGGGTGGACCCGGGGCCGCGGTGGGCAATGCCGAGCATTCCTTCTGGGAGGTCCCGAGCTTCACCTCGCTCGAGAGCGGCAAGGAGATCTGGAAACCGATCATCGCGGCCGTCAACGGGTACGCACTGGGCTTCGGACTCACCATGGTGTCGGCGTGCGACTTCGTCATCGCCAGCGAGGACGCCCAGTTCGGCTTCCCCGAGGTGCAGCTCGGCGTGCCCACCGTGCAGGGTGCGGTGCGGATGCCACAGATGATCGGCTGGCAGGGAGCGATGGAACTTCTGCTCCTGGGCGATCGCATCTCGGCTCAGCGAGCAAAGGAGATCGGTCTGGTCATGAAGATCGTGTCCGGCGAGGACCTGATGGACGAAGCCCGTGCCTTGGCCCAACGCCTGGTCGACAACTGCGCGCCCCTTGCGGTGCGAGCCACCAAGGAGATCGCCCGACGCGGTCAGCAGATGCCCTTCGCCGAAGCCATCCGCTTCGGCGAGACCATGCGCAAGGTCGCAGCCACGACCGAAGACGCCAAATCGTTCGGAACGCGCCAACCCGGCCAGAAGCCCACCTGGCTCGCCCGCTAGCCCGTTCCCAAGCCCTGGCGTGCCTCGTCCCGATCGGCGGCACCTTGATCGTTCTGCAGTACTGGGACCGGCGAAACCCCGACCGTTGTACTGCAGTTCGTTGGGCCGGGCGTTCTGCAGTACGGGGACGGGCGAAACGCCGGCGTGTGTACTGCGGTTCGGCGGCGGCTCCGGTGGGAGCCTCGCACCGGACGCGGGTAGTGCTCGTGTCGGTGATCATCTTCGCTGTCACAGGCGGTCGTGAGGATGGGGTGATGGCGAATCAGGCGGATGTGACCTTGCTGGAAACTGCTGGTCGATCTCACGGGGTGGTGACCCGATCTCGACTGCTCGACCTCGGGCTCACCAGGGACACGGTCGACCGCCAAATCGGACAGCTGCTGCGACCGGTTGGCGCCGGGCTGTACGTCGTCGATCCGTTGGTCGATCAGTGGACACCGCTCGCGCTCGCTACTGCCGCTGTGCCCGGCGGTGCCGTCGCCCGCGAGAGCGCGGCGTACCTGCACGGATCGAGCCTGTACCGGTCCGATCGCTACCGCACCGACGACCTCCACGTCGTTGCTCCCAACTCAGTGCGCTCCCGTCACGAGTTCGCCACCTTCCACCAGACCCGGTTCTTGCCTCCGCACCACCTCGTCGATGTCTGCGGACTGTTGGTCACGACGGCGGCCCGGACCCTTTGCGATCTCGCAATGCAGATCAGCCCGCTTCGCCTTCGGCGGCTCGTCGAGGTTCAGGCCACCACCTCGGCTCCCTCGCTCGACGAGCTGGTGCGTTGCCACCAGGACCTGGCCAAACGGGGCCGGCGCGGGACTCGGCCAATGCGCGACGTACTGGAAGCCTTGGTCACCGACGATCCATTCCCCGAGAGCGAACTCGAGCTCCGCACCGAGCAGGCGTTGACCACCCGAGGTCTCTGGCTGCGCCGCCAGTTCCGGCCGCCGTGGTACGACGGCATTCGCTACATCGTCGATTTCGGCGACGTATCGAGCCGCACCATTCTCGAAGCCGACGGCCGACGATTCCACGACACGTCGGCCGCGTTCGAGGACGATCGCCGGCGTGATCGGCTCGCCGCCTCCCACGGTTGGCTAACCCTCAGAGTCACCTGGCGCGACGTGTTCGAGGACCGCCACGCGCTGGACGAGGTAGCCGACATCATCCGTCGACGCCGCCCGACTCAAGCGCTTCCAGCCGCCTGACCGGCCATCGCGTCACTGAACCCTGGCCCTCAGGCCTGCCTCGCCGACGAACTGCAGTACCCACGCCGGCGTTTCGCCGGTCCCTGTACTGCAGAACCCCCGGTCCGACGAACTGCAGTACCCACGCCGGCGTTTCGCCGGTCCCTGTACTGCAGAACGCTTGGGGCGAACGGTCAGGAGGTGAGGGGGGTGGGGAGAGGGCGCTGGTGGACCAGGCAGAGGCGCTGGGTGGCGCGGGTGAGGGCCACGTAGAGCGATCGGTAGCCTTGGGGTTCTTCGGCCAGGATGGCGGCGGGTTCGACCACGACGGCGACGTCGACCTCGAGGCCCTTGACGAAACCAACGGGTACCACGGTGATGGCGTTGTCGAGCCCGTCACGCGGGGCGATGCCGGCATCGACCGTGCTGCGTTCGAAGGCGGCCGCCACCGCGGCCACCAACGACGCGGGCACGACGACAGCCACGTTCCCCTGACCGAGGCGTTCGAGTTCCCGTTGGGCTTCGACGACCACGGCGTCGGCGAGGGACCGGCCGGGATCGACGGCGACGAAGCGGGGCTCGTCACCGTCGGAGCGCACGGCGGTTGGGGGGGCGAGATCGGGAGCGGCGTAGGGCAGTAACCGGGCGGCCAACGCCATCGAAGGACCCGGGATGCGGTAGCCGACCGTGAGTTCAGCCCGACGAGATGGGCGCCGATCGGGCAGGTGTTCGAGCACCTCCTGCCAATCGTTGTGAGCCCAGGCGCCGGTGGACTGGGCGATGTCGCCGACGACGGTCATCGACCCGTTCAGGGAACGTCGGGTCAGCATCCTGAGCTGAAGCGGCGACAGGTCCTGAGCTTCGTCGACGACGATGTGACCGTAGGTGCGGACCTCGTCGAGGTCGGCCTTCTTCGGACGGGGGCCTAGACGGTCATACGCCTCGTCGAGCAGGGGAACGTCGTCGACGGTCCACATGACCTGCAGGCCGTCGCGGGAGGTGTGCCAAGGACGGTAGAGCGCGTCGCGCTCCGCCTCGGACAGGTCGGGCCCGGCCGAGCGGATCAGCGCGGCGGAGCCGAACAAGTCGTGAAGTAGCTGGGCCGGTGTCAACACCGGCCACATCCAGTTCAGAGCCTCGCGCACGCCAGGGTCGGCGTCGATGGCCTCTCGGACCAGCGTGGGATCGGGGTCGTCGGGATGCGAGCGAGCGAGCGCGTCGTACACCGCGCCGGCCACGAACTTCCGCGCCTGGTTGTGCGACCGGAAGCGTCGGCGTGCTTCGGCGATGATCTGCACCGATTGATCGACCCGCATGCGCAGCCGCCGGACGCCCATGCCGACGACCAGGTCGGAACGAAGCGGCCGTTCGCGATCTCGCACCGCGCGACGAACGAAGCCGATCATGCGGAGGTCGCCCTTCACCCGTGCCGTGTCGAGCGGGTCGCGGCCCTGCACCCGCACTTGGGGAACGAGATCGGCCAACACGGACAACTCGACGCCGGCTTCGCCGAGGGAGGGCAGCACCTGCTCGATGTAGCCGAGGAACAGGCGGTTCGGGCCCACAACCAGAAGTCCCTGGCCGTCCAGGGGGAACCGGTGGGTATAGAGAAGGTACGCGGCTCGGTGCAGGGCCACGACCGTCTTGCCCGTGCCTGGTCCACCTTGGACCACCAGCACGCCGGGCAGCGGCGACCGAATGATCTCGTCCTGTTCGGCCTGGATGGTGCCGATGATGTCGTTGAGCCGACCGGTGCGGGACGTCTCGAGTGCAGCGATGAGGGCGCCGGTTCCCCGGAGCTCTCGGCCGTTGACCGTGACCCGCTCGGCGGTGGCGGCGTCCCCGAAGAACTCATCCTCGAGGCCGAGGAGCTGGCGGCCGCGGGAGATGAAATGTCGACGGCGGACCAGCCCCTGTGGGTCTCGGCCGGTGGCCCGATAAAAGGCTTCGGCGACGGGAGCCCGCCAGTCGACGACCAGCGGTTCCTGGTCGGTATCGGCGACGGCGATGCGCCCGATGTGAAAGCTGTCGCCGCCTTCGGACTCGGCCCGGTCGATTCGACCGAAGCACAGTGAGCGGTCACCGATGTCGAGATCCTTCAAGCGGGTGAGGATGTTCTCGTTGATGACCTCGCGCTCCCAGCGCGCCTGGTTCGTCCCCCCCGCACCCACTTCGACCATGTCCTTGAGCTTGAGCGCTTCGGCGCGCGTCTCGTCGAGGCGGCGATGGGCGCGATCGAGATGGGTCTGCTCGCTGGCGAGCTCGGGGTGGGTGTCGGTCACTGGCGACGAGTTGGTCACAGGGTGGTAGTCAGTCAAGGTCTTCCTGCCACTTGGGGGCTGCCAGTCTAGAGGAGACGAACGCCAGTACCGAACTGCCGGTACCGTTCAGGTCCGTGACGCCGCTCCGTCCCGACCCGGACACCACCCCGTTCCTCCTTGCTGCCCGCCAACTTCCTGCACCACGCATTCCGGTGTGGTTCATGCGCCAGGCCGGTCGATCGCTACCCGAATACCGGGCCGTGCGCGGCGAAGGCACGATCCTCGACGCCATTTCCGACTCCGACCGAGCAGCCGAGATCACCCTGCAGCCCGTCCGCCGCTACGGCGTCGACGCCGCCATCCTCTTCTCCGACATCGTCACCCCCATCTGGGCCGGCGGCTTCGGCATCGACATCGCCGCCGGCGTCGGACCGGTGTGCGAGCACCCGTTCGCTTCGGCCTCGGACCTCGATCGGCTCCGCCCGCTCGACCCGTCGGATGACCTCGACTTCCAGACCCGCACCGTCGAACTCCTCGTGGCCGAACTCACCCCTCAGGGTGTGCCGCTCATCGGCTTCGCCGGCGCCCCCTTCACCCTTGCGTCGTACCTGATCGAAGGCCGTCCGTCACGGGAGTACGCAAAGGTCAAGGCACTGATGCACGGTGATCCGGCGCTCTGGCACCGCTTGTGTGACCGGCTCGCCGACTACGCCATCGCCACCCTCACCGCACAGGTCGAGGCCGGAGCGTCGGCCATCCAGCTCTTCGACTCGTGGGCCGGTGCTCTGCGGCCCGAGCACTACCAGGAGTTCGTACTCCCCCATTCCCGTCGCATCATGGACGCCATGGCCCCCTTGGGAATCCCTCGCATCCACTTCGGCATCAACACCGGCGAGCTGCTGCCCCTGATGGCCGAGGCGGGCGCCGAGGTCGTCGGTGTCGACTGGCGTACCCCGCTCGCCGTCGCCCGCGAGCGAACCGGCGGCCGCGTGGCACTGCAGGGCAACCTTGATCCCGCGCTCATCCTGGCGCCGTGGTCAGTGCTCGAACGAGAGACCATCCGAGTGCTGGATGACAACGCCGGGCATCCCGGCCACATCTTCAACCTCGGCCATGGCGTGCTGCCGCAGTCCGACCCCGAGCAGCTTGCCCGAGTCGTCGACCTGGTCCACCGGCGATGACCGCGCATTGCCGTGGTCGGCGGTGGGCTCGCCGGGCTGACGACCGCGTTCGAGCTGCAACGCTCCGGCGACTCGTTCGACCTCTACGAGGCCGGCGACCGGTTCGGGGGCAAGGTCTGGAGTTCTCTGGTCGGTGACCGAATGGTCGACGCGGGCGCCGACACCTTCCTGGCCCGGGTTCCCCAGGGCCGCAAACTGTGCGAGCAGCTGGGGCTGGCCGACCAGCTCACCAGCCCCATCGCCCCGGTGCCGGCCTACATCCATCGAAATGGTTCGTTGCACGAACTCCCCAAGGGCACGGTGCTCGGGGTTCCCACCGATCTCGAGGCGCTGGCGACGAGCGGTCTCATCAGTGCAGCAGGCCTGGCCGACGTCGCCGCCGAACCCACGCGGCCGCCCACCGATCTTCGCGGCGACATCAGCGTGGGTGCCTACTTCCGCGAGCGGCTCGGCGACGAGGTGACCGAGCGACTCATCGATCCCATGATCGGCGGCATCAACGCCTCCGACATCGACCGGTTGAGCCTGCGGTCAGCTGCCCCTCAGATCTCCGCTGCCGCTCGCAGCCATACGTCCATCCTCGAAGGTCTGCGGGCCGCACGGGCATCGGTCGGGGCCACACTCGGCTCAGCCAACGCCGCCGCCAACGAGCCGGTGTTCTACGGCCTGCCGGGTGGCATCGCCCGCATCATCGACGCGCTGGTCGACGCCATCGATGTCGACTCGCTGCACCTCGGCGCGTCACCCTCGATCGCCGAGCTCGACGCGGACCGGATCGTCATCGCCACCCAGGCGCCCGCAGCCAGCCGGTTGCTGGCGGAGGTCTCGCCAACGGCCAGTCGTCTGCTGGCCGAGATCCAGTACGCCTCGGTCGCTCAGGTCAGTGTCGAGTTCGAGGAGCAAGCCGTCACGCCACACCTCGACGCCTCCGGCATTCTGTTTCCTCGGGTCGACGGCATGGTGCTGACGGCCTGCACCTGGTTCAGTACGAAGTGGGCCCACTACCAGCGTCCGGGTCGGGTACTCCTTCGGCTCACCTCCGGCCGTTTCGGAGACACCCGGGCCCTCGCCCTGGACGACGACGCCGCTGGTGAACCAGCTCCTGAACGAGGTCCAGTGCGTCCTCGACATCACGGCCGAACCAACAGCGTTGCGCGTCCACCGTTGGATCGACGCCCTCCCGCAATACGTGCCCGGACACGCCGAGCGGGTCGAGGCCATCTTCGCCGCGCTCCGCACGGACGCCCCGCACATCACGCTGGCTGGAGCGGCGTATCAAGGCATCGGCATCCCTGCGACCATTGCGTCCGCGTGGACGGCGGCCCGAGCTGCTCGGGCATGACGGTCCGCCTTCCGCCAGTGCTGTACCGACCATCGATCCGAGCGGTAGTCGCCGGGATCTGTATCGCCGGCTCCGTGCCCCCGTGGGGTTGGTGGCCGCTGGCCTTCGTCGGCTTTGCGTTGACCGATCGCCTGCTGGCCGAGACATCGGCAACCAAGTCCGGAGCGTGGCGACGTTTTCGACGGACGTGGTTGATCGCCGCAGCGTGGCTGTTTCCGGCCATGCTCTGGATGTTCGACCTGACCCCGCCCGGCTACATCGTCGCCGGCATCCTCTACTCGGCGTACTTCGGCGTGGCCGCCGCGCTCACCCCGCCGCAGGCACCGCTCCGGCGCATCGTTCTGCCTGGAGCGGTAGCCCTGGCCGAAGCGGCTCGCTGGTACTGGCCGTTCGGCGGTGTCCCGCTCGCCAACATCGCACTCAGCCAGGTGGACACCCCACTGGTGCTACCGGCCCGTGTCGGCGGCCCGTTGCTCGTCATCATGTTGGTGGTCGTCGTCGGCCAGATGCTCTCGGCCTTGTGGACACGCGAGTCCAGGCCGGCCGCCTTCGGCGCAATCGCCGTGCTCGCCGCTCTCTTGGTCGCGGTCCTTCACCCACGTGCCGCCGTCGTTCGGGACATCGACGTGGCGATCGTCCAGGGCGGTGGTCCGGTCCGCACCCGGGCATCGTCGTTCCAGGAACCGGTGGTCCTGGCCCGCCACGTCGAAGCGACGAAGGCGCTCCTCGACCCGGTCGACTTCATTCTCTGGCCCGAGAACGTGGTCAATCCCGGCCGCTACCTGTCGATGGAGGCCGCCCGAGAGACCGTGGCCGACGTTGCGGCCGAGTACGACGCCCCGGTCCTTGCCGGATGGTTCCACCCCTTGGACGATCGCTACAACGTCAACTACCAGACGACGGTGCTGCCGAGCGGGCGAGAGCTCGACCGCTACGACAAGGTCCGCACCGTGCCGTTCGGCGAGTTCGTGCCGTTCCGTTCGATCATCGAGGCGACCGGGATGGCCGACCTCTTGCCGGCCCGTGATGCGCTACCCGGCACGGAGCCGCCAGTCCTCGACACCCCGGTCGGCCCCGTCGGCGTCTCCATCTCGTGGGAGGCGTTCTTCGACCGGCGGGCCCGCGACTCGGTGGCCAACGGAGCGCAGATCCTGACCAACCCGACCAACGGGTCGTCGTTCTGGCTGACCCAGGTGCACACCCAGCAGGTCGCTTCGAACCAGCTTCGAGCGGTCGAGAACGACCGCTGGCTCCTCATGGCCGCGCCGACCGGGCTCTCGGGGGTCATCGATGCCGACGGTCGTCTCCTGCAGCGCACGGACATCGGCGAACGCCGCGTCCTCACCACGACCGCCGAGATGCGGACCGGCCGAACGCTGGCCAGCATCGTCGGCCCGTGGCCGGTCGTGCTCTACGGCGTCATCGCCATCGTCGCCGCTTGGATCGTTCGACGACGCAGCAATCCGAACCCGAACGACCAGGAGGCTGATTCCGATGGTTGACCCCAACACCGATACCTGGCGTGCGCTCACCGACCTCGCCGCCCGGCAACCCTCGCTCCGCCAACTGTTCGCGGACGATCCGATGCGAGCCGAGCGCTTCACGGTCGAGGCCTGCGACTTGGTGGTCGACTTGTCCAAGCAGCCCATCACCGACGAGACCCTCGGCCACCTCCTCGCCCTCGCCGAGGAGGCGGACGTCTCCGGTCGGACCGAGGCAATGTTCGCCGGCGCTCACATCAACACCACCGAGGACCGCGCCGTTCTCCACACTTCGCTGCGGGCATCGCGTGGTCAGGGGCTCGAGGTCGACGGCCAAGATGTCGTCGGCGATGTGCACGCCGTGCTCGATCAGATGGCCGACTTCGCTCGGAGAGTCCGTTCCGGCGAGTGGGTCGGCGCAACCGGTCAACCGCTGACCACCATCGTCAACATCGGCATCGGCGGATCGGACCTCGGCCCCAACATGGCGTACCGGGCACTTCGCCCCTACGTCCAGGACGGTCTGTCGGCGTACTTCGTCTCGAACGTCGATCCCGCCGATCTCGCGGGCGTCCTGGCCCAGATCGATCCGGCGACCACCCTGTTCATCATCGCCTCGAAGACGTTCACCACCGTCGAGACCATCAGCAACGCAACCGCAGCGCGGGCGTGGCTCGTCGATGCGTTGGGCGCAACAGTCGGCGAGTCGGTCGACATCGTCTCCCGGCACTTCGTAGCGGTGTCGACCAACGCCGAACGCGTCAGCGGGTTCGGCATCGACACGGCCAACATGTTCGGGTTCTGGGACTGGGTCGGCGGTCGCTATTCGGTCGACTCGGCCATCGGCCTGTCGCTGATGATCGCCATCGGGCCCGACCACTTCAGCGATCTACTCGCTGGGTTCCGGGCGATGGACGAGCACTTCCGAACGGCGCCGCTGTCGGCGAACGGTCCGGCGCTTGCGGCCCTCGTCGGCATCTATCACCGGAACTTTGCCGACCACGCGTCCCTGGCCGTGCTCCCCTACAGCCAACGTCTCGATCGCTTCGCCGCCTACCTGCAGCAGCTCGACATGGAGTCCAACGGCAAACGGGTGCGCCTGGACGGCTCGGACGTTCCTCATCAGACGGGCCCGTTGGTCTGGGGCGAGCCGGGGACCAACGGCCAGCACGCCTTCTACCAGCTCCTCCATCAAGGCACCACGGTCGTGCCGGTCGACTTCATCGGCTTCATCAACCCCCATCCGACCGAGGACCTTCCGGCCAACGAGCAGGGCGGCCTCCGTCAGCACGACTTGCTGATGGCCAACATGTTCGCCCAGGCCGAAGCGATGGCGTTCGGCAAGACGGCCGACCAGGTCCGGGCCGACGGCGTGCCCGAGGCGCTGGTCAGCCACAAGACGTTCCCGGGAAACCGGCCATCGACCACGATGCTCGCCCCCACCCTCACCCCGGCGGTGCTCGGCCAGCTCGTCGCCTTCTACGAACACAAGGTCTTCGTCCAAGGGGTGATCTGGGGCATCAACAGCTTCGACCAGTGGGGCGTCGAACTGGGCAAGGTGCTGGCGACCGCGATCGCCGAAGAGCTGACGTCCGACGCATCGGTGGAGTCCCACGATCCGTCGACGAATGCCCTCATCAATCGATTCAAGGCACTTCGACGGTAAGGGTCACCGGCCCCCAGTTCACCAGCTCGACGTTCATGTCCGTACGAAAACGACCTGTCTCGACGTGCAGCCCGCGGGCTCGCAGAGCGTCGACGGTGCAGTCGATCAGGGGCTCGGCCATCTCGGGGCGCGCCGCAGCGATGAACGACGGCCGGTTGCCCTTCGTCGCATCGCCGTAGACGGTGAACTGGCTCACGACCAGAACCTGGCCTCCGATGTCGGCGACGGACAGGTTCATCTTGTCGTCGGCATCGGAGAAGATCCGCAGCTTGGCCAGCTTGTCGGCCATCTTGAGCGCGTCGACCGCGGTGTCGACGTGCGTGGCGCCGAGCAACACACAGAGACCCGGACCGATCTCGCCGGCGACCACCGACGCCCCGGCCGTCTCGACGGTCACCCGGGCGCGGCGCACCCGCTGAACGACCGCGCGCACCGGCTCAGGACGCCGACGCCGATGTCGATTGCTCGATGCCGACCAACGGGGGCTCGTGGCGCATGCCATCGGTGTCGATGGCGAATCGACCGGCGTCCCGACCGTGGTTGGGGTCGGGCGAGCGCCAAGGCCAACCACCGAACTGGGTGCGCTGGTAATCGCTGAACGCCTGCTGGACCTCGTCCTGGGTGTTCATCACGAAGGGGCCGTACTGGGCGACCGGTTCACCGATGGGTTGTCCCTGGAGGATCACGAAGCCGGCGGGTTGGTCGCCGGCCACCAGGCGAACCTCGGCATCGGGGGGCAGCAGCGCACCTTCGCCTCCCGCCAGACGTTCGGACGTGTCGGGGAGATCCAACGAGCTGCCGTCATAGAAGTACAACACCCGGCTCAAGCCGGCGCGACCCGCCGGGAGCACCCACTCGGCGTTCGGCTCCATCTCGACCTGCCAGATGGCAACGTCGTGCGCGGGGTCCGCCGCCCACGACGCGGGCGGTGGGGCCAAACCCTCGGCGTCGCCCAGGCGACCAGCAACGACATGGACCTCGGTGACCCGGCCGTTGCCATCGACGTGTCGAACCTCGGGGATCTCCTCGGCCCAGAACATCTTGAACGCGGCCCGAGCCATCTTGTCCGCCGCCGGCAGGTTCAACCAGATCTGGAACAGGTGGAGGAAGTTGGGGGCGTCCCGATTGACCAACGGCATCATCTCGGCGTGCTGTACACCCGCACCGGCGGTCATCCACTGGGCATCGCCGGGGCCGAATCGAGCCGTCGCCCCGAGCGAGTCGGAGTGGTCGACGTATCCGGCCCGGAGGTACGTCACCGTCTCGAACCCACGGTGAGGGTGCTGCGGAAACCCGGGGACGATGGCTCCGTGGTACATGCTCCAGCCGTCCTTGGCGCTGAAGTCCGATCCGATCTGGCGGCCCTTCAGCGAAACGTCGGGCGCCAGTTCGTCGTTGCCGGCGGGGTACTGGTCGTGGTGGTGGGCACAAAAGAGGAAAGGATCGACGGTCGGCCACTGCATGCCGAGGGAGAAGCGTTCGAGGATCACGGTCGAAGTTGACATGTCAGTGACAACCCCACGCCGACCCGATTCTATGCCAGACCACCGAGCCCGAACCTCAGGTGCAGTCCTGTCACCTGGAACTTTCCCGTACCCTGTGACGATTCTCACGCTGTCCGTGCTCGAACCGGTCGACGCAACCACCGTAACGGAACCTCCAAGACGGAACCTCTAAGGGAGACATGCCAGACGAACGCCCCCTCCGCCTCGCCTACCTTTCCTATCGATCCAAGCCGACCGTAGGCGGTCAGGGCATCTACACCCGTCACCTCACCAAGGCGCTGGCCGATCTGGGCCACACGATCGAGGTGTTCTCGGGCCAGCCGTACCCCGTCCTGGACCCTCGGGTCACCCTGCACCAGCTCCCCAGTCTCGACCTGTTCAACGACGCCTATCCCGGCCGGTTTCCCGCCGTACTGGGAGTTCAAGACGAAAGCCGACTTCCTCGAGATCGCCACCTTCTCGACCGGAACGTTTCCCGAGCCGCTGGCTTTCAGCTACCGGGCCTATCAGGCGTTGAAGCCCCGAGTCGCCGACTTCGACCTGGTCCATGACAACCAGTGCCTCGGGTACGGCATCCTCGCCATCGACAAGCTGCTACCGACCCTGGTCACGCTGCATCACCCCATCACGGTCGACCGCCGCCTCGAGATGGCGGCCATGGCCGATCCCAAGAAGCGGCGCAGCATCGGCCGCTGGTACCGCTTCGTGAAGATGCAGGGACGGGTGGCCCGACGTATGCCGCGCATCGTCGTCGTCTCGGAGAACTCGATTCAGGACATCCACACCGACATGAAGGTCGACCTCGACCGCATGCGTCTCGTCCACGTCGGCGTCGACCCCGATCTCTTCCGCCCCCTTCTCCACGTCGAACGCATTCCCGAGCGGCTCATCACCACCGCCAGCGCCGACGTCGAGCTGAAGGGCCTCCGGTTCCTGCTCGAGGCGATGGCGAAGATACGGGTGGAGCGACCTGGGATCAGCCTGACCGTGGTCGGACGGGCGAAGCCGGGCGGGCCGTCGGCCGAGATCATCGAACGCTTCGGACTCACGGACGCCGTCACCTTCGTCACCGGCGTACCCGACGAACGCATCGTCGAGCTGTACGCCGAGTCCGAACTGGCCGTCGTTCCGTCGCTCTACGAAGGGTTCTCGTTGCCTGCCGTCGAGGCGATGGGTTCGGGCACTGCGCTGGTCGCCACCGACGGAGGAGCGCTGCCCGAGGTGACCGGCATCGATGGCGAGACGGTTCTCCGATGCAAGGCGGGCGATGTCGAGTCGCTGCGCCTCGCCATCGAGCGCGGGCTGGACGACCCCGACCTCCGTGCACGTATCGGCACCGCCGGGCGGGCGCGGGTGAGCGAGCTGTACACCTGGCGTCAGGCCGCAGTGAACACCGTCGCCCAGTACCGCGAGGTCATTGCGCTCCGGGCCGAACGCACCGCTCACGCAGCGAGCGCCAAGCGCTGATGCTCACCGTCGACTACGAGGTGCTCGGGTTGCAGCCCGGAATGACCGTGCTCGATCTCGGCGCCGGCTTCGGTCGGCACGCGTTCGAGACGGCCCGTCGCGGCGCATCAGTTGTTGCCGCCGACCTCGCGCTCACCGAGATGGTCCAGACCCGAGACACGTTCGCGGCGATGCACGAAGCCGGCGAGTTGCCCGGGCCGGGCCTGACCGCTGCGGTGGTGCAGGCCAATGGCCTGTCGCTGCCGTTCGCCGACTGCTCCTTCGACCGAGTCATCGCCTCGGAGGTCCTCGAGCACGTCCCCGACGACCTTGCCGTGATGGCCGAGCTCTTCCGGGTCCTGCGGCCAGGTGGACGTCTGGCGGCGACCGTTCCCGCAGCGCTGCCCGAACAGGTCTGCTGGTGGCTGAACGATGACTATCACGCCCCGAAGAGCGTCGGCGGGCATGTCCGCATCTACGGCCAACCAGAGCTCCGCACCAAGCTGGCCTCGGTCGGGTTCGAGCCGGGCCCCAGCCACCGGGCGCACGCACTGCACAGCCCCTACTGGTGGCTCAAGTGCGCCGTCGGACTCCACAACACCGAGAACCCTGCGGTCAAGGCCTACCTGAAGTTGCTGACGTGGGACATCGTCAAGGCCCCCAGACTCACCCGCACCGCGGACCGACTCCTCAACCCGATCCTCGGCAAGAGCCTGGTCGTCTACGCCGACCGTCCGGAGCAGCACATGATCTCGGCCGCAGATCTCACCACGGACGAAATCCACCGCACCGCTCGATCCATCGCCGACCTCCAACTCCCGAACGGCATGATCGAGTGGTTCCCGGGCGGGCACACCGATCCCTGGAACCACATCGAGGCGGCAATGGCGTTGGCCACGTGCGGGCTCGTGGCCGAGGCCGACCGGGCCTACGACTGGTTGGCGGCCAACCAGCGGGCCGACGGATCGTGGCACAACTACTACACGGCGGCCGGCGTCGAAGATCCCGAAGATCGACACCAACTGCGTGGCCTACATCGCCACCGGCGTCTGGCATCAGTACCTCACGACCGGCGACGCCGAGGGGCTCGTGGGGCGCTGGTCGATGGTCGAGCAGGCCATCGACTTCGTGCTCACGATGCAGACCCCGAGAGGCGAGATCGTCTGGGCCCGCAACGCAGACGAGCGCCCGTGGGACTACGCACTGCTGACGGGATCGGCCTCCATCAGCCACAGCGTGGGCTGCGCGGTACGGATCGCCGAGACGCTGGACAAGCGACGTGACGATTGGAGCGAGGCCCGTGCCCGGCTGGTGTCGGTGGTCGCCGGACTCCCTCAGGCGTTCGAGCCGAAAGACCGCTGGGCCATGGACTGGTATTACCCGGTCCTGAGTGGTGCCGTTACCGGAGATGCTGCTCGCTCGATGCTCCGTGCCGGGTGGGACACCTTCGTCATGGAAGGCAAGGGAGTCCGCTGCGTGAGTGACCGGCCGTGGGTGACGACCGCCGAGACGTGCGAATGTGCCATCGCCCACCTGGCTGCGGGTGAGCCGGAGAAGGCGCGCGCCCTCCTGGAGTGGACACGCACGCTCCGAGACCACGATGGCAGCTACTTCACCGGTCTCGCCTTCCCCGAGCTCGTCTTCTTCCCCGACCACGAGCGCAGCGCATACAGCGCCGCTGCGGTCGTGCTTGCTGTCGACGCGATCAGCGGATGCAGTTCGACCTCGGACCTGTTCCTGCCTGGTTCAGCCAACTGATACCTCGCCGATCACGCGGCCCTCACCGAACTCGGCGCAGCACCCGCAATGAACCCGTCGCCGATTCCTCGATGAAGCGACCCGACGCCAACGCCGGCAGGTAGATCTGCTCGTAGGGCGGCCGGCCTCCATCGCCCGGGTCGGGAAACACGTCATGAATGGCCAACAGGCCACCGACGGCGACATGCGGAGTCCACCAGTCGTGGTCGAGTCGGGCCGGCTCAGCCCCGTGACCACCGTCGATGAAGAGGAACCGCAGCTGGCCCGACCCACGCCCGGGCCACCCGCGGGCTGTCACCTACGACGGCGACGACCCAGGGCTCGAGGCCGGCCTCCAAGACGGTCCGTCGAAACAGCGGCAAGGTGTCCATTCGCCCAACCTGCGGGTCGACGAGATCGGGTTCGTGCCACTCCCAACCCGGCTGGTTCTCCTCGGACCCCCGATGATGATCGACGCAGAACAACAACGAGTCGGCATCCCGTGCCACCGGGCCCAGGTAGAGGGCCGACTTGCCGCAGTAGCTCCCGACTTCGAGCAGCGGGCCCAAGGCGACGTCGGATGAAGCGGCCGCCCGCCAGAGTGCCAGTCCCTCTTCTGGCGGCATGAACCCCCTCGCCGCCTCGGCGCGAAGCCGGTCCGTTCTGTCCACGGCGCGAGAGTACCGGCATGTGCCACCTCATCGTGGTCCGGATTGGCCACAATGACTGCGTGACTCAAGCCGTGGTCGATGACCTCATTCGCCTTCTCGACCTCGAGCAGATCGAACGCAACATCTTCCGCGGCCAGAGCCCCGACGAGCGTCGGCAACGAGTCTTCGGCGGACAGGTTGCGGGCCAGGCCCTCGTCGCGGCCTACCGAACGGTCGAGTCGGGAGCGGCGCACTCGCTGCACGCCTACTTCCTTCGCCCGGGCGACCCGACCATTCCCATCCTGTACGAGGTCGAGCGGATCCGCGACGGCCGATCGTTCCGTACGCGACGAGTCGTCGCCATCCAACACGGGCAGGCCATCTTCCACCTGTCTGCATCGTTTCACGAGGCCGAGCACGGCCTGGAGCACCAGATCCCGCCACCCGGAAAACATCCCCGCTCCCGAGACACTGCCCGACTTCGCCACTCGCAACGCTGCCCTGGCCGACAAGCTCGGCGACTGGTACACCCAGCCCCGGCCCATCGACACCCGCTACGTCGGACCCAACCCCTTGGCCAAGGCCGGCGCGACTCTGGATCCCGAGCAGTACGTGTGGATGCGGGCCGACGGCGAGCTACCGGACGACCCGATCCTGCACCAGTGCGTGCTCACCTATGCGTCCGACATGAGTCTTCTCGACACGCTTACGCGACCTCACGGCGTTTCGTTCGTCGAAGGAGAGGTGATGATGGCCAGCCTCGACCACGCCATGTGGTTCCACCGCCCGTTCCGGGCCGATCGCTGGTTCCTCTATGCCCAGGACACTCCCGCAGCGAGCGGAGCCCGCGGCCTGGCTCGAGGTCTCATCTATCAAGACGGCCAGTTGGTCGTCTCCGTCGTCCAAGAAGGCCTGGTCCGCAGGCTGTGAACCTCAGGAATCCATGACAAGACCCGCCGTCGCTTCCCTCTCCGTCAGCATCCTCCTTCTCGCCACGTCGGCCTGCTCGTTTCTGACGCCCGCAACCGACGCCGACCAGAGCGCGTTGGCCGAGGCAGAAGGAGCCGGTGACACCGGCGGGAAGAGCGCCTCTGCTGCCGATGTGACCACGACAACCGCTGTGCTCGCCGACCCGCTCTGGCAGCAGCTGCAGCTCGAGCTGACCCCGATTGCCCAACTGGAGGAGCCAATCGCGGCGACCGCCCGATCCGGGTCGCTCAACTACTACGTGGCCGAACGGGCGGGACGTGTTCGGGTGATCCAACGCGAGATCAGCGAGCGAGGCAAGGAGTCCATCAGCGTCCTGCGCCAACCGCTGCTCGACCTCAGTGCCGAGGTCTCGACGGACAGCGAGCAGGGTTTGCTCGGCCTGCAATTCTCCTCCGACGGCCGACAGCTCTACGTCAGCTACACCGACCTCGAAGGCACCCTCGTCATCACCGAGTTCGCGGTGTCCCGGACCGACCGAGCCGATCTCGACTCCCGGCGCGAGTTGCTCCGCGTCCCCCAGCCCGCCGGCAACCACAATGGGGGCAGCCTGGCGCTCGGCCCCGACGGATTCCTGTACATCGGTCTGGGCGATGGTGGCGGAGCGGGCGACCCCGACGACAACGGGCAGAACACCCAGACGCTGCTGGGCAGCGTGCTCCGCATCGATCCCTTCGCGGCCGGCGACAAGCCCTACGGCATCCCCGACGGCAACCCCTTCGCCGCCGGCGGTGACGGACTGCCCGAGATCTGGCTTTGGGGCGTGAGAAACCCCTGGCGCATGTCGTTCGATTCGGCCACCGGCGATCTGTGGATCGGTGATGTCGGCCAGGACGATGTCGAGGAGATCGATCTCCTGGCCGAGGCGAGCGGGGGTGGCCGAGGGGCCAACCTCGGCTGGAACGAGATGGAAGGCGATCGTCCCTTCGACGGTGGCGCTCCTCCCGCCGCGTACGTACCGCCGCTGTTCACCTACGTCCACGAGAGCGGGCGTTGTTCGGTCACCGGTGGCTACGTGTATCGAGGCGAACTCCTCCCCATGCTCGTCGGGGTCTACATCTTCGCCGACTACTGCACCGGCGAAATACTCGGCCTGCAGGTCCTGCCCGAAGGCGTGCTGGTGCGTCCGCTCACCGTGGCAGCAGGACCCAACCTGCTGGCGTCCTTCGGCCAGGGACCTGAGGGCGAGATCCTGGTCCTGGAGCGGTCGGGGCCCGATGGTCTCGGGGTCGTTTCTCGCATCGATCCCGAGAAAGCCACCACCGAGGACGAGTAGCCGATTCTCGATCGAACTCGAACATTTGTTCGCTTTTACCATCGGCCCGTCGTACCCTCGCTCCATGACCACGCACCCGTCAGTTCCTCACCCGCCACCCGCTCCGCAAACTGCCCCCGATCCGACTCCCGGACAAGAGGCCGCTCCCGAACAGTGGGAACAGATGCGTCGATCAGTGGCCATGTTGAGTCCCGGGGCCTGGGCGCTTCGACGCGAACAGGCGCTCGAGACGCTCACCGTGTTGATCGGTGCGCTCAAGCGGCCCTGAGCCCGGCCGACACTCGGCTAGTGCAGGTCGAAGCGGTAGATGTTGGTCTCGCGGGCTTTGAAACCGAGCCGCTGGTAGAGACGATTGGCTGCCTCGCGACTTGGCCGCGACGTGAGATCGACCGTCGACGCTCCTGCCGCACGGTGCTCGCGTCAGCGCCTCTTCGTTCAGCGATTGCCCGACGCCCTTTGCCCCGAGCCTCGCTGTCGACCACGACGTCTTCGATCCACGCCCGCACCCCGGTCGGGATCCGGAACAAGACGAGCGTCAGACTGCCGTAGATGTAGCCGTCCTCCTCGGCCACCAGCAGGACGGAGGCCTCGGACGATGCGATGGCCTGCAGTTCTTCCTTCGACGGAGGTGGGTTGGACGACGACAGTTGAGGGATGAGCCGCTCGAACGAGCGGACCAGTTCGTCGTCGACGTCGGTTACTTCGTAGATCTGCATCAACCAGTGTTTATCAAAGAATGTGCACCAGCCTGAGCGTCGCCCGGCCGAAGGTGGTGATCGACCTACCTGACCACCGTCGCCTTCCAGCTCGGCGGTACCCTCTCTTGGGTGGATCACATTCACTGGACAGACGAGCGTCCCACCCTCCGGCGGCCGGTGCTCGTCTTGGCGTTCGAGGGCTGGAACGACGCAGGAGATGCTGCCTCCACCGCCGCCCGCCACATCGCCGACGGACTGGGCGCCGAGCCCTTCGCCGAAATCGACCCCGAGATCTTCTACGACTTCACCGATGCCCGACCTTCGGTAGTCATCGAAGACGGTGAGCGGGCGCTCAGCTGGCCACTGAACGAATTCTCGGCCGCCCAGCTCCCGACCCTTGATCACGACCTCATCATCGGCATCGGAATCGAACCCCAGCTGCGTTGGCGCACCTACTCCGAACAGGTCATCAACCTGGCGAAGGCATTCGACTGCTCCATGGTCGTATCGCTGGGTGCGCTCATCGCCGACGTCGCCCACTCGCGCCCAACGACGATCTTCGGGTCGACCGACAACAGCGAACTCGGTCGACGCCTCGACCTCGAGCCGTCGACCTATGAGGGCCCCACCGGCATCGTCGGCGTCATTCACAGCGCCTTCCGAGACCAAGAGGTCGACTCGGTGTCGTTGTGGGCCAGCGTTCCCAGCTACGTGCCGCACGCCAGTTCACCGAAGGCCGCTCTTGCGCTGGTCGATCGCTTGGGAACGATGCTCGGTCTTCCCATCCTGGCCGGGGAGCTGGTCGAGGCAACCGTCGAGTACGAATCGCAGATCACCGAGCTGGTCTCCGAGGACGACGACACCCGGGCCTACGTCGCCCAGCTCGAGGCCCGTTACGACTCCATGACCCCCGAGTCGAGCGCCGCGCTCATCGAGGAACTCGAGCGCTTCCTCGAAGACAAGTAGCCGTCGATCCTCCTTCGAGGACGAAGTACCAGAACGATGCGCTGAGTCCGATCTTCGAGTCAGCAGCGATCAGTCGTCGGCGCTTCGCCAGACCGGTTCGCGGGGAAGGTCGAACTCGGCTTCGATGGCCTCGCCGGCGATGGCCCGGAAGGCGAGGTCTCCCCAGCGGTCGAAGCTGGCCAGCGGTGACGGAAGATTGTCCCGGGTGAACCAGCCGGCATCGAGGCACTCGTGCGGGTGGGGGCTCAGGCTCCCGCCGACCGCCCGGCAGAGGAAGACGATGGAGTAGAGCGGAATCCGACTGAACCCTTGGCGAAGTCCGTCGAGAATGGCCAGCGGTTTCACCACCTCACAACGGATACCCGTCTCCTCCAACACTTCCTTGGCTGCCACCTCAGCGGGCGAATAGCCGATATCGGCCCAACCGGTCGGGTAGAGCCAGACGCCGCTGTCGGACCGTTGAATGAGGAGAAGTCGGCCTTCGTCATCGCCGACCACAGCCCCGATGGCGACCTTGGGGGTGACGTAGCCCGACACCCCGCGACCGATGGTGCGAAGCCATTCGGAGTGGAACCGTACCGATGGCTCGCCCTCGACACGGGCCCGGATGTCCGCGGCAATGGCCAGGACCTCTTCGTACCGCTCACGCTCGTACTGCACCTCGGAGAACCCGAGGCCGGTACGCGGCGATGCCCGAGAGCGCCTCTGCCCATACCAGCAGTTCTTGGGTCGTCACCGCCGAAGCGTCACGGTCGCTCACGGCTCAAGCTTCCCCCATGGCTTCTCGAAGTGCCAGATCGAGCTCGGCCAGCACGACGGGGTCGAGGATCTTCTTGCCGTGTCGGTCGCAGAGATAGAAGCTGTCGACGGCTTCCGGGCCGAGGGTCTGCACGCGAGCAGATCGGATGTCGAGTCCGAACTCACCGAGCGCCTGCGTCAGCCGGTAGAGCAGACCGATGGTGTCCGGCGAGTGGACGTCGATGACGGTCGCAACCTCGGACACGGAGTTGTCGACGTTGACCTCCCGGCGGGGCGGCGAGGCCGCGAGACGTCGTTGGTACCGGGCGTAGGTTCGGGCCCTGCGCGCCACTCGGGCACTGAGTGCAAGCCGACCTGCGAGCGCCTCGTCGACCATGGCGACCACCGGGGCCCATTCGACCGGGGCACCCGTGGAGGACTGGACGACGAACTCGGCGGCGGCCATGCCGTCGGCGCTGTAGGCGGCGGCGTCCAACACGTCGAGACCGCTGACCGCCATGACGCCGGCGATCCGACTGAACAACAACGGCTCGTCGTTCGCCACGACTCGAAGGGTGCTTCCGCGCCCATCGATCGCCCGGGCGCGGCTGGCCATCAGTTCGAGCGTCTCGACCGACGGGAAATCGGACCGGCCCTCTCCGATCAGTCCCTCGGTGAGGAAATGCTCGGTGCGCTCGACCAACTGGGCGACGAGGTCGGCCTTCCACGGTCCCCACGTCGACGGACCCGTGGCTTGGGAGTCGGCCTGGGTCAATGCGGCCAGAAGATGCAGGAAGTCGACCGAGTCGACCGCCGCGGCAACGGCCTTGATGGTGCCGGCATCGGCCAGGTCACGACGCGTTGCAACGTCGGGCAGGAGGAGGTGCAGTCGACAAAGGTCGACCAGGGTCGCAACATCCTCTTCGGCATAGCCCATCCGCTCGGCGATGGCCTGCACGATCTGCATGCCCACCTCGGTGTGGTCACCAGGAAAGCCCTTTCCGATGTCGTGCAGGAGCGTGCCGACGACGAGCAGATCGGGGCGGGCGACCCGGTCAGCCAACGCAGCCGAGTAGGCCGCGGCCTGACAAAGGTGGCGGTCGACAGTGAACGTATGCAGAACGTTCCGCTGAGGTTTGCACCGCACTCGCTCCCACTCGGGCAGGATGCGGTTCATGAGCCCGAAATGGTCCAGGTCCTCCACGACGTCGATCGCGGGGGCGCCGGCCAGAAAGATTCCTGCCAGTAGATCGCGGGCTTCGGCTGACCAGGGTTCGGGCAGCGACGGCGACGCCTGCGCCATGTGGACCAGCGTCGCCCGGCCGATGGCCATGTCACGCTGCGCAGCCAGGTCGGCGACCTCCAACAGCAGCAGCGGCCGGGCAGCCACGTCGACGCCGGCGCGCAGTTCGATGTAGTCGTCGCGGACCTCGAACGCATCGGACAGCGGGGTCGGCTCTCGACGGGTTGTCACTCGGCGACGCCGGAAGCGCTCCCACGCCTCATCGCTGTTCCAAGCGACTCGACGCCCGGCCTCGGCCAGCCGCTTCATCAACGCGCTGGCGTCTGGTTCGTCCATGGCCCGCGCCAGGTCGTCCTGGGCATCGAGAGCAACGACATCGCCGGGTCGGTTGGCGTGCCGGTGCAGCTCGACCCGGGCCGAGAACAGCAGGTTCGTCTCGGGGGTCAATCCTTGGAGGAGGTCGACCGCGAATCCCGGCACCGCCCGACTGGCCCACCGCAGCGCCTGGATGTCACGAATGCCGCCCCGCCCCTGCTTCAGGTTCGGTTCGATCATGAAGGCGACGTCGCCGTTGTTGCTGTGGCGATCGTCGACGACTTCAGCCAGCTGGGTCAGGAAGTCATCGGCACGCGACCTCCACAACGCCTCGATGCCATCGTCGAAGGCGACCAACAACGCAGGATCCCCGGCAATCAACCGTGTGTCCAGAAACGCCGTCGCCCGGTCGAGCTCTTCGCCGGCAACGGCGACGGCCTCGGGCACCGTGGCCACGACGTGGCCCAGCTCGAGACCGCGATCCCAAACCGGGTACCAGAGCCGCTCGGCAATATCGCCGATGTCGGCCACTCCCGCATGAAGAAGGACGACGTCGAGATCGCTGTGAGGAAAAAGGTGACCCCACCCGTACCCGCCAACGGCGACCAAGGCAAGCCCCGCCGACCCGGCCTCGGCGGGGCGCGCGGCGACCGCTCGCTCGAAGAGATCGACGAACCAGCGGTCGGCGGCAGCGGTGTGGGCAACGGTGAACTCGAGGCCCTTCAGCTCGGGGGCCTCCAGCAGCGGTTTGCGTCGCTTGCTCACCGGGTCGCCCGCTGACGCAGGTGCAGATGCGCCTTTGCGGCGCCCCACAGCAGACCCGCATCGTGGGCCGCTTCGCCGAAGTCGCTGAACGCCGCCGGCGTCACGTCGTAGTCATCGTCGGGATGCAGCGCCCTGGCGTGTTCGTCGCGGGGGACGGGTGGCAACCCGGCCGAACGCAGGACGACCGTGACGAATGGTGTGGCTTCACGCAACAACCCCAGTGGACTGCTTCGCTGCTCGCTGATGTCGGCCCGCAGAAGCTCGTCGAGCCGAGGACCGACGCGTGCCTCCGCGTCCTCGCCCGCCTGGCGGGCCGCGGCTCGCATCGCCTGCTGCTCGGCCAGCGCCAACGGAAGCCGACTGACGATCTGATGCTCGACCCAAGGCGCGATCAGAGGTACGAGCGTGGCCGACAGCCGTCGTGACAGTTCGGCAAACGCTTCGGCGGCCGCATCGCCTTCGCCGGCCATCAGCCGAACTGCACCGCCTGACGGATCGAGAGTTCGATCCGTCGCCGCTTGGGGTCGACCGAGAGGATCTTGACCATCACTTCCTCGCCGGGAGTGACCAACTCTTCGGGCGCGTACACCCGGTACTCGGCCATCTCGGAAAGATGAACCAATCCTTCGACGCCACCGACGTCGACGAAGGCCCCGAAGTCAACCAGATGGGTGATCCGGCCGGTGACCACCTCGCCAACGGCGACGGTGCTCAAGGGGTCCGGACTCACCTCTCGCATCGACAAACGAACACGGCGCTTCTTGACCTTGACCTCGAGCACCTTGACCTCGACCTCGTCGCCGGGGTTCACCACCTCGCGGGGATGGCCCACCTTGGTCCACGCCAGCTCGGAAACGTGCACGAGCCCGTTGACGCCGCCGAGATCGACGAAGGCCCCGTAATCCGAGATGGACGACACCGTTCCCCTGCGGACGTCACCTGGCTTGAGGGAGGCCAAGACGTCGTGGGCCTCCCGGCGCTGATCACGGAGCAGGATCGACCGGCGGCTCAGTACCAACCGACGCTTGCGAGGGTCCGCATCGATCTCGATGATCTTGAGATCGAGGTGCTGGCCGACAAGCGAGCCCAGCTCGGCCGAGGCCTCGAGCGACACGTGCGAGAGCGGAACGAAACCGCGGACACCATCGACATCGACCACAAGGCCGTTCTTGCTCGAACCCGTGACCAGGCAGGACAACGCAGTGTGGTCCGCTGCCGCCGCTTCGAGCCGCTCCCAGGTGCGCTTCTCCATGGCCCAGGCACGAGAGAGCACCACTCGCTCCCGAGGGTCGTGCCGCGCCAGCACTGCTCCCTCGAGCCGATCGCCCATGGTCACGACCGTCGTGAGATCTTCGACCGCCGTCGGCGCGTAGTTCCGGCGATGAATGACGGCCAGCCGTCCGTCCTCGAGCACCAGCTCGACCTCGTCGGTCGTGATGACCGTGGCGATACCGCCGACGATCTTGCCGGCATCAGCGTTGGCCACCGCGGCTTCGGCATCGGACCCTGAACCGGGACCATGACCCGGCGGAGGGGGCGGCGGCCCCGAAGCAGCGCGACGATGGATCGGAGCGGACTCGGACACCGCAACGTGAACGGGCTCGGCCGCCACCGCGGTCTCCGGCTCTCCGTCCCGTTCGAGCTGAGCCGCCTCCTCGACGGACTCGGCCTCCACGACCGGCTCGACCTCTGCGGGCTCGAGCGCTTCCGCCGGATCGCTGGTCGCCACAGCCTCGACGGGATCGACCGCTGGTTCGACTCGCCGCCACTTCCTCGACCGCTACTTCGTCGACCGGTACTTCGTCGACCGGTACTTCGACGGACTCGGCCTCCACGACCGGCTCGACCTCGATCGGCTCGACCTCGATCGGCTCGACCTCGATCGGCTCTGCGTCGACCGCTTCCTCTACGACCGGCGCTGGTTCGGGCGTGTCGATTGCGGTGCCCTCAACGTCCTCTGGAGTGACCTCGGATGGGCTGTCGGAAAGCTCGCTCACGGCATGAGCGTAAACAATATGCGGGCGTTGCGCCCTTCCTGCCCCGATGCGGCGCGTCCGTTCACAGCACGCCGACCGAATCGAGCACCGCTTCTGGCGGCCCCACCATGCCCACGAAGAACGGCCCGAACTCGGCGTAGACCGCAGAGGCCTGATCGAAACGCATGGTGTAGACCACGTCCTTCAGGTCATCGGGGCGCACCGCGAACAGGGTGACACCCCACTCGTAGTCGTCGAGTCCTGTCGATGAGGTGATGAGCTGCACCAGCCGGCCCGCAAACTTTCGACCCGACACCCCATGCTCGTGCATCAGGTCGCGTCGTTCGTCGAACGGCAGCGTGAACCAGTTGTTCTGCGCTTCACGGCGTTTGCTCATGGGGTAGAAGCACCACGCGGTCTTGCCCTCCGGGGGAAGTTGCGGGTAGAGGCGGGCCTGTTTCATCTCGTCGGGCACGCCCGCCGCGTACTCACTGACCTCCGTGATGGACACGAAGCTGTCGACCAAATCGAGACCAGCTGCCGCCAAATCAGTCTGCAGCCGCCGCAGCCTCCAGAGATCGGTGCCCAGCGCCATGACAGCAAGATCGGCCTTGTGGCCGAGCACCGAGACCGTGATGACCTGATTGCCGTCTGCCTGAGCGCTGGCGATCGCGGTCAGCGCTGCGTCTCGGTCGACCAGCGGCGACACCCGGAAGAAGAGGTGGACGACGCCGAGGCCTTCGGACGGGGTAGCGGGTTCGGTCATGGATGGCATTCTACGCTCGACCAACCGGTCACTGGAACGTGACGATGACCGGCAATGGGGTCACCGCGTTGACCTGACCAGGAGTTGCCATCGGCGCGTCCTCGTCGAGGAAGTTCTTCCATCCCCACCAGATCGTCTGATCGGGTCCCATCGGCAGCGCCTGCATTGCGGCCCACGTGGCGTGCTTCGTCGCAAGCGGGCCCTGCCCATCCACGTGGATCACCACCGACAGTTCGGGCGGTGTCCGAACGGTTTCGCGACCGGTGATCATCGGCGCCTGAAACTGGTGGAGCACCAGCATCTTCTGCGGCAGCCCGTTGGTCCGGACCAGCTCGGCGAGCCAGTCGACCACGGTGTTCACCTCGGCCGCGTCGACGGTACCGATTTGGCGGAGGTGCACGTTTTCGGCGCCGATGCGCCACTCGGGATCGAGGGCCAGGCCCACGTTCGGGAGCTTGAGGTACTCCTCGTAACGCTTGGCCTGGGTGAGGAAGTCGGTCCGACCCGGTTGCAGATCGATGATGGCGTACCCGTTGTTGGCGGTGATGACGTCGATCCACGGTCGTAGCTCGGCCGGGTCCAGTTCGTTCGAGAAGTCGTTGTCGTCGCCCGGAGCGGAGTCGGCGACCGTCGCGATCAGCTCGAACGCCGGAAGCACCGGATCGCCACCCGCGAGCTGGTACTCGGCCAGGTGCGGCCGCAACCGCTCCATGGTTTGCTGGGGACCTTGCTCGCCCAGGAGACCGAGGCGGAAGGTGATGGGGCTGCCATAGAAGGCCACGAATCGCCGACCGGGGAAAAGCGTGATGCCGCCGCCAGGGAGCTCCGGTCCGGTGAAAGAAGCTTGGCCCGCCACACCTCGGTCGGAGTCAGCGGACCCAGCACCGAGATGGACGCACCCGACTGGGCCAGCGTGGGATCCACCGCCTCTCCCTCGGGCAGCGCCAGAAGGTCGGCGCCGCCCAGAGCGAAGAACGGCCGGGCAGCGGCCACCAGCGTTTCGTCGGCCGGCCGGAACAGCCACACATCGGCTACCGGCTCGCTCGACGATTCGGGTTCGGGTTCCGGTTCGGAGACGCCGGCTCCCGGGACCACCGACGGAACCGAGACCGTGACGGCACCGTCGGGTACCAACAAGCGGGTCCGTCGATGCACCGACGAAGATGACCTCACGGGCCTCGAGGCGGCGTGATCTCTGCCGCAACCGCCGCTGCCCCAACCGAGCTCGTGATCAGGAGCGGCGCCCGTCGTTCCAATGCTTCGACCGCTGCCGTGTCGACGTTCGCGACTTCGGTGACAACCACACGGTCGGCACACGAAAACATCAGCGAACTCAAATGGAGGGAGAGCTCCTCGGCCGTCGACTGAGGCAAATCCACCGCTGGAAGCACACCCGGAGAACAGTCCCGGGTCTCGACGCTCGCTTCGTCGGTCTCTGACGCCAGAAAGGCCTCTGGGCTGCTGCAGGCGGCCACGACAACGCAGGCCAGCAGGAAGACCCCCATGCTGGTGACGCTTCGGGCCACACGGGGCACGGGTCTGCTGGCCATCGAAGATCACCCCCTGCGAGCCGGCGCGGCCGCTCGGCTACGGTGGAAGGTGGATGGTACGGGAGCATTCGTCGTGAACCGACAACCAGCAGCACACCGGCGAGAGCCGCAGGTCGAGCGATGAACGGCCGCACGGCACGAGCATCGTCGTTCCTCATACGGAGGATCGGGTCCGACCACGCACTCGGTGGACGGCACCCCGATCAGCTGCTGGTCGAGGAACCCATGCGCATCAGGTTGAATGGCGTCGACCTCACCACAACCATGCGGACTCCAGGTCACGACTTCGAGTTGGCCGTCGGGTTTTGTTTCAACGAGGGAGCGTTGACCGGGACGACGGTCGCCAACGTGAAGTACTGCGCTCTCGGAACGGCCACCGACACCGATTTCAACGTCGTCACCGTCGAGACGACGGGTCCGACGCCCGACGTCTCCCAGCGTCTGGGTTCGATCAACTCGTCGTGCGGCCTGTGCGGCCATGACTCGATCGAGGCGCTCGCTGCCCGCCTGGCCCCGCTTCCCTCGTACGAGCCGTGGCCCAGTCGACCTGCTCCTCGACGCGCCACATCTGGTGGGTGCGCAGCAGAAGCTGTTCAACACCACCGGGACGGCGCATCTGGCTGCCGCAATCGACCGCTCAGGGACGGTCTTGGCCGCGCGCGAGGACATCGGGCGCCACAATGCGGTCGACAAAGTGGTCGGTCGACTCGTGCTCGACCGCAAGCTCGACGGCGTCGACCGCCTGTTGTTCGTCAGCAGCCGTGCCTCGTTCGAGATCGTGCAGAAGGCGTGGGCTGCCGGCTTCACGGCCGTGGTTTCGGTCTCTGGACCCTCGGCGCTTGCGGTCACGACCGCACGTGCCGCGGGAATGACGCTTGCCGGCTTCACCCGAGAAGACGGGGCGAATCTCTACAGCCCTGCCTGACCTGCTCGTGCAGGCCGCCGGTCCGAAAGCCGGCGAAGACCGGCGATTGCTCGCCGGTCCACACCATCGGTTCCCGCCAGAACGTGTCGTCTTGGCGGCCAGGAGGCAGCGCCACGACGACCCTTCTTGGTTCGGTCATCGCGGCGATCCGATGAGTCTCCGGAACCCAATTGAGCCAAACGGCCCCGCATGAGGAGTCGAGCGAACCGAATTCACCCGGCCAGATACGCCAGAGCGACCTGGGCTGCCAGCTCGACCGGCTGTGCCAACGACGCTTCGAGCCCGAATCGCTCGGTCAGCGACACAACCTCGACCCCTTGGCAGCGGGTGGTACCCGCACAGCCGGGCACGCAGTCACTGACACAGGCTTCGGCATCGATCGCTCCGACGATCGCCAACACCGGAACGTCGAACTCGGCTGCCCACGAGGCGACTCCTCCGACCACCTTGCCGTTGAACGACTCGCCGTCGAGGAGTCCTTCGCCGGTGATCACCAGATCGGCGTCCCGCAGGAGTTCGTCCAGTCCAACCAACTCGGCCAGCACATCGAAGCCCGACTCGATCCGTCCCCCGACTGCAAGCAGACCACCCGCAAGCCCGCCTGCGGCGCCCGCACCAGGAATGTCCGCGACATCTCGACCGTAGGTGTCCCGGTACACCTGGACCAAGCGCTCGAGCCTGCGGGTCAGGAGTTCGACCTGCGCCGGTGAAGCCCCCTTCTGAGGGCCGAAGACGACCGCCGCTTCGGTGAACAACGTGCGGACGTCGCAGGCGATGGTCAGCTCGATCTCTTTCAAGCCGCGCTGCGGTCGGCATGGCCGACAGCGCACCCCATCCGCCATCGGTCGTCGCCGATCCACCGAGCAGCACGTGAATTCGGCGTGCGCCCAATTCGATGGCGTGGGCGATCAGTTGTCCGGTGCCGACGGTGTCCGCAGCGACGGGATCGTTTGCGGTCGGTCCGCCCACGAGCGCCAGACCCGATGCCGCCGACATCTCGATGAAGGCGTCCCGGCCGTCGAGCCGGAAACCGGCTTCGACGGGTCGTCCGAGCGGGTCGGCGACGGTGAAGAACTTGTTCGGCCCTCCGAGGACGTCGAGTGATCCCTCGCCTCCGTCAGCCAGCGGAACACCGACCACAACGTGTCCTGCGCACGAGAGTGCCGCGGAGACGCCTCCGACCAGGTCCGCTGCAGTCGCCGAACCGCGGAACTTGTCGAACGCTACGACGATCTTGGGCACCCCAGACCCTGCTGTCCTAGACCTTGATCAGTCCGTCGCTACCAATGCGGACGATGATGTTCGCACCCTGGATGTCGGCGATGGGAGAGGTTGCTGCATCGAAGGGTTGAACAACCAGTGCGGGATCGACCCCGAACGCGGTGGCGACCGCGATGGCCTCGGACTCGTACCCGGCTTGGAACAGAACGACGGACGGCCCGTTGACCAATGCGTCCTTGGGGTCCTTGGTCAGGTAGTTCTTGATCTTCAAGATGTCGGTACCACGGCCGGCGACGCCCTTGATGCCGTCGGTTCCGTTGAGGACGAGAACGGAGACTTCGCTGGGATCTCGGGGAACTGGGAGCGCCGCGGTGGTTGTCGTGGTGTCGCCGCCGGCGACCGTATCGGTGGTCTGGCCAGGGGTCGTATCGCCGGTCGCTGCGGTGTCGCCTGACGTGTCGTCGGGAGCTTCGGACGCGCCTGCGGTGTTGGGGTTGGCGCCGTCGCCGTCGAGGCCCCGGTTCATGAGCAGCACCCCGACGATCACGGCGGCCACGATGACCATGATCCCTCGTGCCGCGTTGGCGCCGGCCGAGCGTCCGAAGCCGCCGCCTGCGTCATGTGCTCCCGTCGTCATAGCTGCTCCCTTGGAACCTCGCCGGTCGTTGGGTTGCCCCTTCGCCGTCGAGAAGGTGGTTCGTGAAATCGAGTGCGGTACCCGGCACTCCGTTCTAGCATCGAGAACCGTAGCGGTGCAGACCGACCGAACCTCCGTTCGCGCTCCACAGCCCGTGTGCCCGAGTAGCTCAGTTGGCAGAGCAGCTGTCTTGTAAACAGCAGGTCAGGAGTTCGATTCTCCTCTCGGGCTCAGACCCGAACCGTTCGCGCCCGAACCTCCGGCTCCAGACGTCGCTTTCCGACGCCTGGGGCCGGAGGTTCATTGGGGCCTTGGTCAGGCCAGGGCCAGCCAGCGGCGCTCGCCGGCCGGCGACTCGACTCGGAGCAGCAGATGACCGAGATCCGAACTTCGGATCGTCCAGCAGAGTTCACCCTCGACGACTGCATCCCCATAGATGCTCGCCTGGAGATCGAGGGGATCGGCCAACACCCCGCAGTAGTGGGCATGGGTCGTGAGCGCATGTTCATCACCGGGCCGGTTTGCGTCTGTCCCCTCGGGCACGAGAACGAATTGCATCTCGCCGAGATCGCCCGGCTGGGGGCTGCCCAGGTACTCCACCCGCAGTCGGCTTCGAGCGTAGAGGTACCCGAACGTGGGCAGTGCGTTGGACGGGTCGGCACCCTCGATGTCGGCGGTCGCGTCGGCGAGACCTTCGCTCACCGTCAGCTCGTACCGCTGGGCCCGCCCATCGCTCCCGATGAACTCGAAGGTCAGGCTGTCACCGACCGCGAGCGGGCTGAACGGGCTTGCTCCTCGATGATCGGCGTCGGCGAGCGCCCCAGCCTGAAGCAACACCCCGGAGTCCAGCGGCTGCAGCGCCGTTGCGACGAACACCATTGATCCACCGACGAATACGGTGGCAACGGCGAGGCTGGCCAACAGCGGCCGGAGAAAGGATCGGCTGCTCAAGCCGGTGCGTTCCTCCCGGTTCCCGCCTCGCGGCGGCGCAGCACCTCGAAGCAAGCGACAGCACCGGCCATCGCCACATTCAAGCTGTTCAGACGCCCCGCCATGGGGATGGACGCCAACGTGTCGACCCGTTCGCGGGTGAGCCGGGACAAGCCGGTTCCCTCGGCACCAAGGACGAGCGCAACCGGCGTTTCGGGACCGATCGACACGTCGAACATGGACGTCAACGCACCGGCCTCGAGGCCGATGGTGATGACCCCGAGCTCGGTCAGTCGGGTGAGCGCCGCCGGGATGCCCCCGACGAGCGCCATGTCGAGATGCTCGATGGCTCCGGCCGCGGTCTTGGTAACCGTGGGGGTGATCTGCACCGCCCGGTGACGCGGAAGGACGACGCCCGAGATACCGGCGCATTCGGCCGTTCGGAGGATGGCGCCAAGATTCCCGGGATCGGTGATGCCATCGAGGACGAGCAGGAACGCACGAGGCACTGCGGCCAGGGTGTCGAGGTCGAACTCGGTCAGTTCGGCGGCACGGGCCAACACACCCTGGTGGGACTCGGTCAGCGCTTCGAGCGCGAAGTGCCGGCGCGAGACGTGTCGAACCGGCACGCTGGCTTCGAACGCGAGCTCGACGATGTCTTCGAGGATGTCGGCCTGGTCGAGGTCGTCGATGATGTACACCTCGCGAACCCGACGCTTGCCTGCCAGGAGAAGCTCGCGAACCGCGTGCCGACCTTCGACCTGATCACCTCCGAGACCCTTGGGAGTGGTCCGACGGGCCGGACCTCCCGAACGGCCTGCGACATTCGACCGACCCGGACCGCTCGCGCGTCCACCGGACCGAGCCGGCCCGCGACCCTTGGGACCCCGCGAAGCGGTCGGGCTCGGCGAACCGAACCGACCTTCAGGACCACCACGCCCCCCGGGCTTGGTGCCGTCCGACCGAGGACCGGCCGACCGGGGACCGTCAGAGCGGGAACCGGCAGACCGAGGGCCGGCAGACCGACCGCCGGGTCCGGGACCGTCTGGCCGAGGACCGCCGGACCGTGGACCGTCTGATCGGGAACCACCTGGCTTGGAACCGCTGCCCCGGGGGCCACCGGGCTTGGGGCCGCCGGATCGCGACCCACCCGCCTTGGGACCGGACGATTTGGGGCCACCCGGCCTCGAACCACCCGGACGAGGGCCGCCTGGTCGCTTGTTCACGATGATGCCTCCTGGCTCGGTTACCTGAGCTAGCTCGATTGCGCCGGTCGCCAGAGAAGCGCGACCGCATGGCCTTGCACCCCTCCTTGCAGACCAGCGACTCCTTCGGTCCGCTTGCCCTTCACCGAAACCGGAGCACCGACCGCCGATGAAAGGTTGGCCTGCATCTCGTCACGATGAGGCGCAAGGCGGGGACTGTCCAGGATAAGGGTGCAGTCGACGTTGGCGACTCTCCAACCAGCATCGTGCACCATCGTCGCGACGCGGCGGAGCAGTTCGACGCTGTCGGCGCCGGCGAACTGAGGATCCGAATCAGGAAAAGTCGAGCCGATATCGCCGAACCCGGCTGCTCCGAGCAGCGCGTCGGTGCAGGCGTGCGCGGCGACGTCACTGTCACTGTGACCCACGAGTCCCGGCCCGTCATCGAACCGCACTCCGCCCAGCACCAGCCACCGCGCCGGGTCATCGCTCCACGGATGGACGTCGAAGCCCTGCCCGATCCTGAGTTCCGGGGTCACAGGGCGCTCCTGACGTTCGGCCTGGTGGACCGCATCGAAAGCAGAGCTTCGGCGACCACGAGATCGGGGGGTGAGGTGATCTTGATGTTCGAGCGGTCCCCCTCGACGTGCACCACCTGTCCACCCAACGCATCGATCAGGGTTGCGTCGTCGGACGCCTCGCCGCCTTTGGCGTGGGCTGCACGAAGGGCCGTCAGCTCGAAACCCTGCGGCGTCTGGACGGCGACGAACTCGTCACGATTGGCAGACCCGCCGGTCAACCGGCGAAGTGTGTCGGTTACGGGCACGACAGGAACGACCGCCTCGGCCCCGGCGAGGGCATCGACTACTCGCTGAATCAGCGCAGGATCGGCAAGCGGTCGAGCCGCATCGTGAATCAGTACGTGCGTTGCCGAACCTGGAAGGGCAGCCAGGCCGGCGCGCACCGATGCCGATCGAGATCCTCCCCCGGCGACGACCAACACCCCTTCGGTCGGCGGTTCCGCGGCCACTGCGTCCGGAGGAAGGACAGCGACGAGCGCAGACACGAACGGCCGGAGCGCGTCGAGCGCGCGATCCATGACCCGTTCACCGGCCAGTTCGAGCAGCTGCTTTCGTTGCCCGAATCGGGCACCTGACCCGCCGGCGACCACGATTCCCCACAGCTCGCCCGACTCGTCACTCCACGTGATCATCGTCGTCGACCCTACCGACCAGCACCTTCATGTGACACAGTCCACTACACGTGAGGTACCGTTGCGTCGTGACTCCGAAAGACGGCGCAGGTCGCAAAGACGCAGCAGGCCAACGATCGAGAGCTTCTCAGGGTGTCGTGACCAGAGACCAGCTCCTGACCGTCGAGCTCTTCAGTGAGTTCGGCGACGAGCGCCTCGACACCCTTGCGGACGAAGCGCGACTCATGAAGCTCAACCGCGGCGACGTGCTCTTCTCCGAACACGACGAACCCGACGCGTTGTACGTCACGTTGTCGGGGCGGATTGCCATGGTCAATCGTTCCGTCGACGGACGCGAATCGGTCGTTGCCCTCATGGAAGACGGCGACCTCTTCGGCGAGATGCCGCTGTTCGACCAACGCAACCGCTCGACCGATGCCCGGGCGCTCGAACCCTCCGAGGTCATCAACATCCCCTACGAGCCGTTGCGTCGCGTCTACGCCGAGGATCCCGCGCAGCTCTGGCGGGTGGTGAAGCTCTTGGCCGAACGCATCCGAACCATCGACGGCGTCCTGGCCGATTCTGTCTTCCTCGACGTCACCGGGCGCACCGCCAAGCGACTGCTCGAGATCGCCGGGTCCGACGACGAGTTCTCGTTGCCGGTTACCCAGGAAGAGCTGGCCGGAATGGTCGGCGCCAGCCGCGAGCGTGTGAACAAGGCGATCGCCAGCTTCATCCGACTCGGGTGGCTCGAGCAACGAGATCGCCGGTACGCCATCCTCGATCGTAACCAGATGGAGATCCGAGCCAGCTGATCGTTCAGCTGTCGTAGCGGTCGAGGATCGATGCCTCGGCCAGTCGTGCCAGGCCTTCTTTGAGGGCCTGCGCCCGAGCCGAGTCGAAGCCGTCGATCGATTCGATGTCGGCGGGGGTGGCCCGCAGAAGGCGGGGCAGCGTCTCGAAGTACGTCACCAGTTCCTCGGCCGCGCTGTCAGACAGGCGGGGGACCTTGGCCAAGAGCCGGAAGCCTCGCGGCTCGAGCGTCTCGTCGAGGTCGGTCACCGAGGCCGCCAAGTGCAGGGTCTTGGTCAGTACCGCCTCGTCGAACAGGGCCTCGTCGTCGAGATCGGACAGCGCATCCATGGCTTCTTCGAGATGGAATGTCGCGTCCTCGTGGAAGTAGTCACGGACCAAGAGACGTCGGTCGTCGACGACCCCGACCATCAGCTCATCGAGCTGCAGGCGCACGAGCCGACCGTCGGACCCGAGTTCGACGAGGTTCCGGTTGATCTCGGCCGCAATACGGATGACCATTTCGCTGCGCTGCAGGACTTCGATGACGTCTCGAAGGGTGACCAGATCTTCGACCTCGAGCGCACTGAGCGTCTTGGTGACCGAGCTGAGCCGGTTGCGGTACCGCTCCAAGGTCTGAAGCGCCTGGTTCGAACGGTCGAGGAGTCGGCTGACCGGCTCGAGTCGGTGACGCTGGTCGCTGACGTAGACCTGAATCTCCTTGCGCGACTGAGAGACGGCGACGACGGGAACGTGGAGCGAACGAGCGACCCGCTCAGCGGTCCGGTGCCGGGTACCGGTCTCGACGGTCGGCACGTTGGGGTTCGGTACCAAGTGCACGTTGGCCCGAGCGATTCGGCTGGCGTCGCTGGCGAGAATGATGGCGCCATCCATTTTCGCCAGCTCGGTGAGTCGCTGAGGGGTGAACGCGGCATCGAGCAGGAAGCCGCCCGAGCAGATGTTGAGCACTTCGGGGCCGTCACCGATGATGATGAGCCCACCGCGCCCCGATTGGAGAACCCGATCCAGGCCGTCGCGCAAGGGAGATCCCGGGGCAACAGTGGCCAACGCGCGTAGCAGCGCGCCTTCGGGTCGAGACTCCATCGGGACAGTCTAGGCCGTACGAGCGAGCGCGGGCATGAGGATCTCGAGCGCCTCGGACAACGATCCGCAGGGAAGGAGCCGCAGTCCGGTCGGCCCCCGTTGCACCGAGGCCGGCACGACCGCCTGGCGGAACCCGAGACGATACGACTCTTGCAGGCGGCGATCGAGTTGGGTCGGAGACCGTAGCTCCCCCGCGAGGCCCAGCTCGGCGCACGCGACCAGGTCTGAAGCCACCGGTGTGCCACGGAACGAGGACCAAAGCGCGAACGCCATTGCCAGGTCGAGCCCGGGGTCATCGCTTCGACCGCCGCCGACCAACGACACGAACACGTCCTGGTTCAGCACGGGCACGTTCGCCCGCTGGTGCAGCACCGCCAGGACAAGACGAGCGCGCGACGTCGCTACCCCTTGTACCGAAAGCTCGGTGTGGTGCTGGCCCCGAGGCGCCGTGAGCGCCTGAAGTTCCACCATCACCGGTCGGTGACCGTCGAGCAGCGGGACCACCGTCGATCCGGCGACTCCCTTCGCCCGGTCTTTCAGGAACCGACGGCTCGGGTCGAGGACGGGGATCAGGCCGGCGGCGACCATTTCGAAGACGCCCGTTTCGGTGGTTGGACCGAAACGATGTTTCACCGAGCGGAGAAACCGAAGGTCCGAACCCCGGTCGCCGGTGAACGTGAGGACCGTGTCGACCAAATGCTCGAGCAGACGTGGACCGGCGAGCGATCCGTCCTTGGTGACGTGACCGACGAGCATCACCGACACCTCGTGCCGCTTCGCCTCGATGACCAGCGCCGACGCCGATTCGCGGACTTGGGTCACCGAGCCCGGGGCCGAATCGACCCCGTCGACTCGAAGAGTCTGTACCGAATCGACGACGACCAGCTGCGGCTTGCTGGTTGCCATCATGTCCTGAATCGCCTCGGTGGACGTGCAGTCGAGCACCGTCAGGCTGGGCGGCAGCGATCCCAGGCGAGCCGCTCGAGCTGCCACCTGGGCCGGCGCTTCCTCACCGGTCACCAGCACGACCGACGCTCCCGTGGCGGCGACCGCCACCGCCACCTGAAGCGTGAGGGTGGACTTACCGATGCCCGGTTCGCCGCTGAGCAAGGTGACCGAGCCCGGGACGACACCACCACCCAACACCCGATCCACCTCACCGACGCCGGTGGGCAGCGGGATCGAACCCGCGGCCGTGAACTCGGCGAGGGGCCGCAGCGCCGCCGCGGGCGCGGGATGCGCACGGGGCGAGCCCTGGACCTCCTCGACCGAACCCCACTCCTGGCACGACGTGCAACGACCGGTCCACGTGGCCGCGGCGATGCCGCAAGAACGGCAGACGTAGTGGCGTTTGGGTTTGGCTGAACGGCTGGAGGAGACCATGCCGCGGACCCTAGTCAGGGCCAGTGACACTCTCTCCCGCGACCGACGCCGCGCCCGCAGCCGAGCTCACTTCCGCTACGGCGAAGCTTCTGAGGACGGCGTGACCCCGCGAGCCGTCGGTGGTCGCGCCGGGGCAGTACCAGGCGGTCGAGAAACCCAAGACCTTCGCGGCATCGAGATTGTCCAGGCTGTCATCGACCATGAGGATGTCGTGAGGCGCCAACTGGGTCACGCGTCTCAGCACCTCGTAGATCGGAGCGTCGGGCTTACGCACACCCACCGAGCCGCTGATCACCCACGGGTCGATCAGTCCGTCGAGGCTGTGGCGGTGCCGCAACTTGTTGGCCCAGACCGCCGAATCGTTGGTGACGCACGCCACCTGGACGCCCTGGGCCCGAAGGGATCGGAGGAACCCCACGACGCCGGGCGAGAGCTGGAAGTTGGCCAGATACTCGTCGTCGAGTTGGTCGGCGTCTCCGACGACTCCCACGGTCTGCCAGAACTCGGCTGGTGTGATGCGGCCCAAGCTCAACAAGCGGGCTCGGGCAACGATGTCGTCGAGAGGGGCTGTGCAGCCTCGGGCCCGCACGAACGGCACCAGGATGCCGGCGATGTCGTCGCCTTCCCGGTACAGGACGCCCATGCCATCCAGCGCAACCATCTTCGGCGCCAGGGTCGGCTCGGCCCGGTCGACTTCGGGGTCGCTTCCTGCGACGCTTCGAGTCTGGCTCGATTTGGCCGGACCGGCCTTGCTCGCGCCGGCTGCTCCAGTGCCCGCGTTGCGTGGGGTCGGCTTGCGCGGTGGGACCTTGGAGGGTCGCGAGCGGGACGAGCCGTGCTTCATTCCCGATCCTCGACGTGTGCCGGCCGATCCCGTGCGTCGACGCTCGGGACGAAGCAGCCGGAGCAGTTGTCCGAACAAGACCAATCCGGCAAGAGCAGCGGCCACGACCGCGACGCCGCGCCACACCAGCGGCGCGACTTTCTGCGTCGAGGAATAGGCCGACACCGGCACGGCAGCCGCTTCGGCGAGGGTGGTCTCCCAACGCCTCACCTCTCCCTCGTCCGATCCTCCCTCGGCGGCTTCGAGATCAGCCGCGCCGGACGAGCGCGCCGGATCGATGGTTCCCGGCAGCCGGACCACGGCGGTGACCGAGACGTTGGCCGGCGTCGCCCCGTAGGTCGCGGCCAGATCATCGATCGTGCGCAGCAGCAGCGCATCGAGTTCAGCGTCACTGAAGCCATTGAAGCTCGTGGGCGCGATGGTCCCGGTGAGCCCGTAGTCCACCCGAGCGAACGACCGCTCGCGCACCAAGCGAAAGTCGGTGAACAGACCCGATTCTCCCGAAAGCTCGGCCATCACCTCCTCGAACTGTTCGGGTGTCCCGAACGCCTTGGAGGCCCGGGTCGTGACCGAACCGTCGGCAGTAGCCTCCGGAGGATCGAGCGTCCATCCGCTCTGCACGAGATCATCGAGTCGGAGTCCGTCGTCCCTCAGATCCAGGAGGCCGGCTGCAGCCTGTTCATCGAGCACCAACTCGGTGGTGACCAGGCCCGCGCCGTCCTCCTCGACGACGACATCGACGGTGATGTCCGCCCGGCATGCCGCGACGAAGGGCAGCACCAGGAGCAACCCCAGTAGCCGCCCTCGTCGACGACCAGGCAGATGGCCGGCTGATAGGGAATGGGTCTTGTTCACCGAGCGACGCGAACGTTGCTCGTCAGTCGCCGGTTTCGGCCAACTCGGGCGTAGGGGGCGGCTGGAATCCCTCGTGGGCAACGAACGACAACTTCTTCGAGCCGTCCTCGGCCTCGGCCACGTCGACCACGACGATCTGGCCGGCGCGGAACTCCTTGTAGAGGAGTTTCTCGGAGAGTTCGTCCTCGATCATCCGCTGGATGGCCCGGCGGAGCGGACGTGCACCCATGGTGGGGTCGTACCCGGCGTCGGCCAGGAGCAGCTTGGCCGCATCGGTCAGTTCGAGACCGATGCCCTGGCCCTCGAGCTGGTCGGTGACCCGCTTGATCATCAGGTCGACGATCTCGATGACCTCGTTCTTGCTCAACTCGTGGAAGACGATGATCTCGTCGATGCGGTTGAGGAACTCCGGCCGGAAATGGTCCTTCAACGCGTCGTGGACCTTGAGCTTCATGCGCTCGTAGGTCAGGGCCTCGTCGTTCTTGGCAAAGCCGAGGGTGGCCTTGCGAAGATCCTGGGTGCCCAGGTTCGAGGTCATGATGAGCACGGTGTTGCGGAAGTCGACCGATCGGCCTTGCGAGTCGGTGAGGCGACCCTCTTCGAGGATCTGCAAGAGCGAGTTGAAGACGTCGGGGTGGGCCTTTTCGATCTCGTCGAACAGCACAACGGAGAACGGCTTGCGCCGAACGGCCTCGGTGAGCTGCCCGCCTTCTTCGTAGCCGACGTACCCAGGGGGCGAACCCACGAGGCGACTGACCGTGTGCTTCTCCATGTACTCGGACATGTCGAGGGTGATCATCGAGCCCTCGTCGCCGAACAAGAAGTCGGAGAGCGTCTTGGCCAGCTCGGTCTTGCCGACGCCGGTGGGACCGAGGAAGATGAACGAGCCCGACGGCCGCTTGGGGTCCTTGAGTCCGGCCCGGGTGCGGCGGATCGACTGGGAGACGGCTCGGACTGCATCGGCCTGCCCGATGACCCGGCGATGGAGCTCGTCTTCCATGCGAAGGAGCTTCTCGGTCTCTTCTTCGGTGAGCTTGTAGACCGGGATGCCCGTCCAGATCGACAGGACCTCGGCAATCGATTCCTCGTTGACCTCGTCGAAGAGATCGACGCCTGACGCCTTGATCTCGGCCTCCATGGTCTCCCGCTTACCGAGAAGTTCCTTCTCGGCGTCACGGAGACGACCGGCCTCTTCGAAGTCCTGGTTCTCCACCGCAGCCTTCTTGCGGTCGATGACCCCAGACAGCTCGGCTTCGAGATCCTTGAATGCCGGCGGGGTGCTCATGCGCTTGATGCGCAGGCGGGAACCGGCTTCGTCGATGAGGTCGATGGCCTTGTCGGGCAGGTGCCGGTCGGAGATGTACCGGTCGGCGAGGTTCGCCGCGGCAACGAGCGCCTGGTCGGTGATGGTCACCCGGTGGTGGCTCTCGTACCGGTCACGGAGGCCCTTGAGGATCTCGATGGTGTGCTGCACCGTCGGTTCTTCGACCCGGATGGGCTGGAAACGGCGCTCGAGCGCGGCGTCCTTCTCGAGGTGCTTGCGGTACTCGTCGAGCGTGGTGGCACCGATGGTCTGGAGTTCGCCGCGGGCCAACATCGGCTTGAGAATGCTGGCGGCGTCGATGGCGCCTTCTGCCGCACCTGCGCCGACGAGCGTGTGCAGCTCGTCGATGAAGAGCACGATGTCGCCGCGGGTCTTGATCTCCTTGAGCACCTTCTTCAAGCGCTCTTCGAAGTCGCCTCGGTAGCGGCTACCCGCAACCAACGCGCCGAGATCGAGGGTGTAGAGCTGCTTGCCGCGCAAGGTGTCGGGCACCTCGTCGTTGGCGATCTTCTGGGCAAGGCCCTCGACGATGGCCGTCTTGCCGACGCCGGGCTCGCCGATGAGCACTGGGTTGTTCTTGGTGCGGCGGGACAGGACCTGCATCACCCGCTCGGACTCTCGCTCGCGGCCGATGACCGGATCGAGCTTCTTCTCCCGAGCCAGCTGGGTCATGTTGCGACCGAACTGATCGAGGATGAGGGAACCGCTGGCCGCCTCGCCCGAGCCGCCGCCACTGGTGGCACTGGGCTTGCCGCCCGTGCTCTCGGAGCTGCCCGAGGAGCCCGCGGGCCCGGAATAACCGCTGAGGAGCTGGATGACCTGCTGGCGAACCCGGCTGAGGTCGGCGCCGAGCTTGACCAACACCTGGGCGGCCACGCCCTCGCCTTCGCGGATGAGACCGAGCAGGATGTGCTCGGTTCCGATGTAGTTGTGGCCGAGCTGGAGGGCCTCTCGGAGCGACAGCTCGAGGACCTTCTTGGCCCGAGGCGTGAACGGGATGTGACCACTGGGCGACGAACCGCCCTGGCCGATGATGTCTTCTACCTGGCTGCGGACGGCTTCGAGCGAGATGGAGAGAGACTCGAGCGCCTTGGCCGCGACCCCCTCTCCTTCGTGGATGAGGCCGAGAAGAATGTGCTCGGTGCCGATGTAGTTGTGGTTGAGGAGGCGAGCTTCCTCCTGAGCCAGAACCACGACCCTTCTAGCACGGTCGGTGAAACGTTCGAACATGAGAACTCCCGGGAGCGTGAGAACGGGTGGGTCAAGTGTACCGGAGTGGCCCCGCCACGGTTCTTTCATCGTCGGCGGAGACCACCCGGAGGTGAGGCATTGGACACAGTTGTGTACCGGAACGCTACTCCAGCTCGCATCTGCGGTCCGATCGGGGAGCATCAGCGGGTCAGGCGACCTATTTTGTACGGGTGGCCACGAACCCGCTCGCTCTGCTCCCGAACGCCGCTGCCGACAAGGAGCGGGTCGAGCAGACCCTGCTCGACGTCGTGCGGATCGATGGCGATCCTTACCTGACCGAGATCGCGTCGCACCTCATCAAGGCCGGCGGCAAACGGCTCCGGCCGCTGTTCACCGTTGCGTCCGCCGCGACGGGCCTGCCTGATGGCGCCGCCGTCAGCGACGACATCATCCGCGGGGGGGTCGCCGTCGAACTGGTGCACATCGGCTCCCTCTACCACGACGACGTCATGGACGAGGCCGTGCTCCGACGACAGGTCGACAGCGTCAACGCCCGATGGGGCAACCTGCGGGCCATCCTGGCCGGCGACTATCTACTGGCAAAGGCCTCCGAAATCGCCGCACAGCTCGGGACCGAGGTTGCCGGGCTACTCGCGGCAACGATCGGAAGGCTCTGCGAAGGCCAGGTGGGAGAGCTGCAGACGCTGTTCGACCTCGATCGGACCGAAGCTCAGTACTACCCGTCCATCGCCGGCAAGACCGCTTCGCTGTACGCCGCCGCCTGCCGCATCGGTGGAATCGTCTCCGACCAACCTCCGGCGCACATCGAGCTGCTGACCGAGTTCGGCCGCCTCTACGGGCTGGCGTTCCAGATCATCGACGACGTGCTCGATGTCATCGCCACCGACGAGCAGCTGGGCAAGCCGGCCGGAAACGACATGATCGAGGGGGTGTACAGCCTGCCGGTCATCTTCGCCCTCGCCGCCCCCGGAGGCGATGCGCTCCGGTCGCTCCTCGTCGATGGGCTCGCCGTCGAAGATCGCCACCGCGCCATCGAGCTCGTGCGTCAGGGACCGGCCGTCACGCAATCGCTCGACTCGGCGGCGGACTTCGTGGCCCAGGCGAAACAGGTTCTCGGCCAGGTGAGCAACAACCAGGCGGCGAGCGCGCTGGCGGGAGCGGCCGATCACCTGCTGTTGTCGGTCACCGCCATCGACGCGGTCTGACTCGACCGGGCCAGCAGCGCGCGCCATCCGGCGAACTGTGCGGCAACGAGCCGGTCCGAAGGCACGCCGATCACGCCGTACCCCGCGTTCCGTGGGACGAACCCGTTGTGGTAGGTCCCGAAAAGGTGATCCCATACCGTGAAGACCGGTCCGAGGTTCACCGACTGCGCCGCAGTTGCCCCGAACCGGGGTCCCTGATCGCACCGATGATGATGCCGATGTTGGACTGCGGTGTGCAGCACAGCCCGAACGACCCGGGGGGCACGGTGCCAACCGCTCAGGTGCTGGACCGCCTGCAACCCGTTCGAGACCGCAGCGCAGAGGGCGATCGTCGACAAGGGCCAGCCACCAAGGGCCACGAGCGGGAGCACGACCCCGTGGACGGGGACCCACGACTGGCGCCATGCAAGCGTGAGGTCATAGGTCCTGCCGGTGTGGTGTACCTGGTGGGCCGCCCAACCCCATCGTGTTCGATGCCCCAACCAGTGGTACCCGTACCCGAATGCGTCCCACGCCACGAAGGCCGTGGCGAACGACAGAACGGGGGAGCCGTTCCAGGGCAGTGACGACGGGGCGAACCGACCGATGGCGGTGAATGCCAGCACGAAGCCGGCCCTCACCAGAGAACCAACGAGGAGACCGCCGAGACCCAACAGTGCCGCCGTCGTAGGTTCACGCCACGACACCCTGTGTCGGGCCAGCTGCAGTCCTGCCTCGATCAGACCCCCGATGATGATCAGCACGATGGAGAGCTGCGCGGCAACCATCGAAGCCGGCAGCGGATCGGGGACCGTCACCTCGTCATCATGCACTAGCTTCGAGCCGTGGACCTCGCGGCTCGACTCCCGCTCATCGGAGACGTTCGGCCGCCCCGTCTCTCTCCACCGACACGCGACGCCATCCTGCGAGGCCTCGTCGCGTTTCGCTGGCTGGTCGGCGGGTGGACGGTCGTCGGGCTTGCACTGCGCGCCGGTGCCGCCGCCCACAAAGAGATCGGTGACGAGCTCCACAGCTCGGCCAAGACCGTGGAGAATCACGTTCGAAACATCGTCGGCAAACTGCACCTCAGCCGGAAGCAGGAACTCATTCGCTACGCGTCGGAGCACGGGATCGAATGACGCGGCGGGTGATCCTCGGCGTGCGGTGGCACGACACCGACGTGTCGTTGCGCGTCCGCGAAGCAGGCGAACCCGCATCGACGTTCGAGCCGCTCATCGGACGAACGCTCGAGTTCCGCGTGACCACGGAGAAACCGGCGTGGTGCCTGGGCCGCTCAGGCAGTGGCCTGTACGACTGCGCCAACCGGCCGACGTCGGTCAATCGGAAGTGCACGCCGTGTTCGGTGGCCGACGCGGCGCACGCCTCGATGCTTCATCATTCGCACCGGCGAGACGGCGAACCCGTTCTCGACGGATCCGTCGCCGACCATCTCGCGCAACCGAACGTCCTGTACGTTGCCGCGTTCCGCGATGGGTCCTTGAAGGTCGGTACCAGCAACGCCGAGCGAGCGTTGACCCGGTTGGCCGAGCAAGGCGCCTGGAAGGCGGTGCTCGTCGCCGAGGCGGTGAACGGTTATCTCGTTCGCATCGTTGAGGACGCCGTCACCAAGGTCCTCGGTCTGCCGCAGAGTGTGTCCATGGTCCGCAAGCTCCAGGGATTCGTTCGGCCCGTCGACGATGCGCTTCTCCGGGTTCGGCTCAATCACGCGACCGAGCAGATCCACCAACTGATCGACGGAACCGACGGAATCACGGCGATCGATCAACCGTGGCTCTTCCCTCATGAGAACCAATGGGAACGAGTGATCCGCTACCCCGCCGACCTCGCCGTAGGGGCACACGAGTTGGAGATAGCGGCGGCCTGCGGTCGGACGGTGCTGGCTCGCATCGCAGGAGACTCCGACGCAAACGACTGCTTCGTCGCCGACCTCGGCCCGCTCTACGGCCATGAACTCGAGTGGGGCCGGTTCGGGACCCCGGCCCTCACCATTCAGGGCGCGCTGTTCTAGCATGCCGAGATGCCTGGACTGCTTCCCGACGTAGACCCTGATGGCCTTCTCGAGTACTCGGTGGTGTACACCGATCGAGCGGTCAACCACATGTCGCAGAGCTTCCAGGGGGTGATGCGTGACATCTCGAAGACCCTCAAGGTCGTCTACGGCGCAGCCGGTGTCGCTGTCGTTCCGGGAAGCGGGACCTACGGAATGGAAGCCGTTGCCCGACAACTCGCCACCGACAAGTCGACGCTGGTGATCCGCAACGGCTGGTTCAGCTACCGGTGGACTCAGATCTTCGACGCTGGGCACATCCCCTCCAGCAGCACGGTGCTCAAGGCAAGGCAGGCAGAGCCCGGGCCGACGCAACCGTTTGCCCCGGCCCCCATCGCCGAAGTAGTCGCCACGATCCGCACCGAGCGGCCGGCCGTCGTCTTTGCTCCTCACGTCGAAACAGCTGCGGGCATGATGCTCCCCGATGACTACATCGCCGAAGCCGCTGCCGCAGTTCACGAGGTCGGCGGTCTCTTCGTTCTCGATTGCATCGCTTCGGGAACCGTGTGGGTCGACATGGAGGAGACGGGAGTCGATGTTCTGATCAGCGCCCCCCAGAAGGGGTGGAGCGCATCGCCCTGCAGCGCCCTGGTCATGATGAGCCCCGCCGGCCTCGAGGCGGTGCAGAACTCGACGAGCACCAGCTTCGCCTGCGACTTGGGGAAGTGGCTGCAGATCATGAACGCCTACGAAAATGGTGGCCACGCCTATCACGCCACCATGCCGACTGACGCGCTCACGTCGTTTCACGCGGTCATGAAAGAGACCGAGGCGTACGGCTTCACACGCGTTCGCGACGAACAAATCGAACTCGGTGCCCGGACGCGCGACATGTTGACGTCGCGGGGGTTCCACAGCGTCGCCGCTCCCGGCTTCCAAGCTCCGGGGGTCGTCGTCAGCTACACCACCGATCCGACGTTGCCCGCCAAGTTCGCCGCAGCCGGCCTGCAGATCGCGGCCGGTGTGCCGCTCCAGTGCGACGAGGGTGACGACTTTGCCACGTTCCGGATCGGCCTCTTCGGCTTGGACAAGCTGCACAACATCGACCGCACGGTCACCTCGCTCGAGCGGGCGCTCGACGGCATGTGAGCTAGCGTGACCCCATGGTCCCGACACCCGACGAGTTGGCCGAGCGGCGCCGAGACGCCAGCCGCGAGAAGATTCTCCAGGTTGCAGCCGAGCGGCTGTCCGAGCACGGCTACGGAGCCACCAGCCTCAGCGATGTCTCGATGCTCAGCGGGCTGGAACAGACGGTCGTCAACTTCCACTTCCCCACCAAGGAAGACCTGGTCGAGGCCGTCCTGAAGACCGGGCTCGACCACGCAGTCGCGGCCATCGACCAGGCGCTGGCCCAACTCGATCGGCAGGCGACAGGCGCAGAACGCATCGAGGTCGCCATCGGCGCCTATCTCCACGCAATCAGCGACCAACATCACATGACCCGAGCCAACATCCGCTGCTACCGGAGTGTCCCGCCAGTCGTTCGTCGCGGGTTGGCCGTCTACATGCGAGCCTTCGTTCGGACCTGGACCGACCTGCTCGAAGCCGGCCGAGCCGACGGATCGCTGCGCGCCGACCTGGACCCCGGGATCGTTGCCCGCATGATCATCGCCGCCCTCAACTCGGCCGTGACGTGGATGCGTTCGGCTGACATCGACAGCGTGGCCGAGCAGTTCAGCGCTGCGCTCCTGCACGGCGTCGCCGCACGCCCGGACTGATCGAGTAGCAACCCGTCAGCCTTCGTTGGTGAACCAACGGAGGATCGACTGCGCCGCCTGATCGAGCAGTGAGAAGGGACCGAAGTGCTTGCTGTCCGGCCAGAGCTCGTGCTCGGCGCGGGGCAAGGCGCCGGCGACCAGCGGCGCGCTGATGGCCGGCGGATAGTCGGGCTCGGCACCGCCAGATGCAACAAGCACCGGCATCGGCACGTCGGCGAGCCGAGCGAAACCGCCCTGCTCGAACTGCTCGAACGCCAGGGCCTCGTTGTGAGGATGGCACAACAGCTCGACGCCGTCGGCCACCACCCGAAACCCGTGGTGGAGGTAGGCCCAGAGGCAGTCCGGGTGCACCTCGTCCAGTGGGTACCGGCTGGAGTATCGGTCGTAGACGGTCTGGAAGTCGGGGAAGACCGTTCGGCGGCGGCGGATGCCTTCAAGGAACCCGCTGTCGGCCCGAAGGGTCCCAGGAGCCATGACGATCGGCTCGTACACCCAGACCCGTCGAAAAGCTCGGGGCCGCTCGATGCTGGACAGGATGATGGTCCCGCCCCCCATCGAATGACCGACTGCGAGACCATCGACGATTCCGAAGTGATCGATCACCGCTGTGAGGTCGGCGATCATTCGGTGATCCTGGAACGTCGTGCCCTGTGGAGTGACCGTGAGACCATGCCCACGGAGGTCGACGGTCAGGAATCGCAGACGATCGGCGGGTAGCCGGTCGAGAACCGGTTCCCACATGCGCGCGCACATGCCCGTGCCGTGCACCCACAGCACGGGCACCCCCGATCCGCCGTAGTCATGGACGGCAACCACCACGCCATCGGCGCTCGGGACTTCGATGCGAACAGGCTCGTGCACGAATCAGATGCGCTCGATGAGCGTGCCGGTACCGAGGCCCCCGCCACAGCACATGGTGATGACGGCGTAACGCCCGCCGGTCCGCTGCAGTTCGTGCACGGCTTTCGTGGTCAGGAAGCATCCGGTGGCGCCGAGCGGGTGGCCCAGCGCGATGGCTCCACCGTTCGGGTTCACCCGGTCCATGTCGGGTTGGAGTTCCTTGGCCCACGCGAGCACCACGGAGGCGAAGGCCTCGTTGATCTCGAACACATCGACGTCATCGACCGTGATGCCTTCCGCGGCGAGCACCTTGCGGGTCGCCGGGATGGGGCCCTCCAACATCAGCTCGGGGTCGCATCCGACCAACGCCGTCTGCTTCACCCTGGCCAGCGGACGGAGGCCGAGCTCGGCGGCCTTGGCAGCACTCATGAGCAGCACCGCGCTGGCACCATCGGCGATCTGCGATGAGGACCCAGCGGTGTGCACGCCGTCCTCGCGCGCAACCGGCTTGAGGGTCGCCAACTTCTCGAGGCTGGTGTCTCGGGGAATCTCGTCGGCGGACACGACGATGGTGGCATCGGTCTTCTTGCCCTCGGCGTCGAGGACCGGCGCAGTGACGGGAATGATCTGGGTCTCGAAGCGGCCCTCGGCGACCGCTGTTGCCGCAAGCTCCTGGGAACGCAGACCGAACGCGTCGGTGGCCGCTCGGTCGATCTCGTACTTCTCCGCGATGCGCTCGGCCCCCTCGAACTGGCTGAGGAACTCGTAGTGCTCGAAGTAGCTCCGGCTGACCGGCTTGCCCAGGCCGGCCTTGGCTCCGGCAAAGGCATCGGAGCCGATGGGAAGGAGACTCATGGCCTCGACCCCACACGCCATGACGACGTCCTCGACGCCGGAGGCAATGAGGGCGTGCGCGGTGTTGACCGCCTGCTGCGAGGATCCGCACTGGGCGTCGATCGTCGTGCACGCAACGTTTTCGTCACCCCCGTGGCTGAGCCACGCGGTACGGGTGATGTTCATTGCCTGAGCCCCGACCTTGTTGATGCAACCGCCAACCACCTGGCCGACCTGCGAAGAATCCACGCCGGCTCGGCTCAAGACTTCCATCATCACCGGACCGAGCACGTCGGCCGGGTGCGCTCCGGCGAGCGAACCGTTCCGCTTACCAACCGCCGAACGTCCTGCCTCGACAATGACGACCTCGTTCATGACCAACCTCTTCCTCAGCTGCTTCGACTCTATGGAGGTAACCGTGCGTAGGTAACCGTACTGTGTGGCACCGGTCGAATGCCCTACCCGGCTGACCGCACGCCGGGTACGCGGTACCTTCCGTTGACGTGGGCAACGCTGACGCTGACAAGGAACCGAGCTTTCGGCTGAGACACGAGGCCGGCCTCACGTCGGGTGACGTGGTCGACCTTCGAGCCGGCCGCCATCAGTTCGGCACCTCTCCTGCCGGCGCCAGGCCCGGACTCGACGCCGCCGCGCCGGTGCTTGCGTTCGAGATCGACGTTCGGCTCGACCAACTCGGAGACGTCGTCGAGCTTGTCCCGCACACCGACAATGCCAGTCAGGCAACGACCCTGACCGTCGACGGTCGTGTTGTACACGAAGTCACCCAGGTCCGGCCTGGTGAGGTGATCGGCATCGGGCCCGACGCTTTCGTACTCGAGGAAGCAGAGCCTGCTCCAATCGAGCGAGGAACGATTGGTCCCCGTACGAACCGAATCGTCGTCCCGCCTTCGCCCGACCTTCGCCTCCCTCCCCCCTTCGAGATGCCGATCACCCTGGCGTTGCTCCTCGTTGCCCTCCTCGTTGTCGCATTCGTCGATCTCGGGTATTGGCCGGTATTGCTTCCCACCTCGCTGCTCGTTGTCATCGCAGCGTGGCGCCAACATCGCCTGCAACGCCGGTATGTGCTCGATCAGGCGGAACACGAGTCCCGCAGGTTCGAACGCTTCCGCTCCGAACTCGAGGAGGCTGCCCGCAGCGAGACCGCACGACGACGGGAGAGCGCCATCTCACCGCACCATGTGCTCGTGGCTGCGGGACGCGGTACGCGCCTCGCGTCGGACCGCCCGATCGCCATCGCGCTCGGTACCGCCCACTGGCGTCCGGAGCTCGACGAACGAGGCCCGGTCGATCAGGCGATGCGCGATCTTCTCGCCGAACATTCGTGTCTTCCTGCCGTCCCTGTCGCAGTAGATCCTGCGAAGGCGTTGCTGGGGATCGTCGGTCCGCGACAAGCCACCCTTGCCGTCGCTCGGCATCTGCTCGCGGCCGCGACCCAACGAGAGATGCCCGTGCGTTTCGAAGGTGATTTCGGCGACGCCGCAATTTGGCAGCCGCTCCTGGCCCTTCAATCCTGCGACCCGAACTCGATTCCGCTCAGCCTCATCGACGGCGGGCCACTGGCCTCACGACCAACTGCGGGTGTCGTCCTCGCTGACTCGGAGGAGCGGCTGGCATGTCAAACCGACCTTCTGATGAGCCTTCAGCGCAATGGCGTCGTTACCGTCACCGTCCCATCGAGCGGCCTCAGCACCGAGGGTCTGATGCCGATCGGCATCTCCCACGCTCGGCTGTGCGAACTGGCCGAGCTCCGGCAACAGGTCACGCTCGAGCGAAGGGGAATACGACGCAGCCGGGTTCAGGTTCGGGATCACACCCTGCCGATTCACGGCCCGGTTCTGCTTGCGACCTCGACGGTGACCGAAGAACTCGGAGGGCTCGTCACCTTGATGCTCGACGTCCTCGCTGCAACGCCACACACGCGGGTCGTCGTGCTCGATGCCGAGGACGAAGGGTTGGGCGGACTTCGCCATCTGCCACACGTCGCCGGATACGCCTCGGACGATGCTGACGTGATCGCCCAGTTGGAGGCCCTGACCTCTGGAGACCTTCCACCACTGCCGGTCCTGGTGCTGGCCCGGGACCTCGGCGTCCGGGCCGCGCGCTGGCGCCGCTCCGAACACGAACATCTGATCGGGCGCCTCTTGCAGTTGGCCCGTTCTCGACAGCTCTTCCTCGCAGCGGCCGAACCACCGCAGTCGAGCATGCCTGCGGCCAACATCCGACGCTTCCCGGTGCGAGTGCTGAGCAGGGCCGACCATCTGATGCTCCTCGCCCCAGAAGGACAGCAACGACTGCCACGACATCGACTCACCCCAGGCGATGTCACCGTCGTCGCCAAGGCACTCGCCAAACGCTCGATGAGCGGTAGCCCCCGTCGCTGACCCTCAGACCTGCTCGGGCCGAAGTGTCGGGAACAACACGACGTCACGGATGCTGGGCACATCGGCCAAGAGCATGACCAGACGGTCGATGCCGACGCCGAGCCCTCCGGTGGGGGGCAACCCGTACTCCATGGCCCGGAGATAGTCCTCGTCGACCGCCATGGCCTCGTCGTCGCCGGCGTCTCGCTGCGCGGCCTGGTCCTCCATCCGTGCGCGCTGTTCGACGGGATCGATCAGCTCACTGAACGCGTTGCACAATTCGCGTCCGGCAACGATCGCCTCGAACCGCTCGGTATAGCCCGGCTTGTCCCGATGATCCCGCGACAGGGGCGAGACTTCCTTCGGGTAGTCGGTGACGAACACCGGACCCCAGAGGGCCGACTCGGTGGTCTTCTCGTAGATCTCGAGGATGAGCTTGCCCGGCCCAAAGCTGGGCTTGACCGGAATTCCGAAACCTTCGGCCATGGCTCGGAGTTCGTCGATCGGTGTGTCGAGATCGATGGAGACCCCGGCGTGCTCGGCAATGAGTTCCTCCATGGTGGCCCGGCGCCACGGGGCCGCGAGGTCGATGGCCCGACCGCCGTACTCGAGGTCGGTCGTTCCATGGAGCTCGAGCGCAAGGAACATGACCAGGTTCTCGACCAGCTCCATCATGTCGGAGTAGTCGGCGTACGCCTGGTAGAGCTCGAGCATGGTGAACTCGGGATTGTGACGGGGGCTGATGCCCTCGTTGCGGAACACTCGCCCGATCTCGAAGACCCGTTCGAGGCCGGCCACCGTGAGTCGCTTGAGGTACAGCTCGGGAGCGATGCGAAGGAACAGTTCCTGGTCGAGCGCGTTGTGGTGCGTCGTGAACGGCCGCGCTGCGGCCCCTCCGGGGATGGGGTGGAAGATCGGGGTCTCGACCTCCATGAAGTTCCGGTCTTCCAGCCATCGCCGAATGAGGCTGACGACCCGCGACCGAAGAATGAACACGTCCCGGCTCTCCGGCGTGACCCACAAATCGACGTACCGCTGACGGAACCGGGTGTCGGGATCGGAGATCCCGTGCCATTTGTCCGGGAACGGCCGGCGGGTCGGGGCCAACACCGTCCACTCCTGCACTTTGACCGACAGCTCGCCCTTCCGGGTGGTCATGACCTCACCGGCCACGCCGATCCAGTCACCGAGGTTCAGGTCGCAGAAGGCGTCGAACTGAGGGGTTTCCTTGGACGGAGCAAAGAGCTGGATGCGTCCGGCCGCGTCCTGGAGCGTGCCGAACGCCAACTTCCCCTGCACCCGCCGAAGCATGAGGCGGCCGGCGATGGTGACCTGCTGGCCGGTTTCTGTCCCCTCGGCCAGGTCGCCGAAACGCTCGCGTAGCTGGCCGCTGGTGGCGGTTGGTGCGAACGTGTACGGCGGCTCAGAGTTGGGCATCGTCGCTCTTTCGGCAGTGCTCAGCCGCAGCAACGAACGCCCGACCGTCGGGGCCCATCTGGCGACCGAGGATCCGCTCGATGACCACCACTGCCTTGGTGGTCTCGGGCACCATGCCGCTCCACCTCAAGTAACCGGCGAGGACTCCGGCCAGACGATCGCCGAGTTCTTCGCCATGCAAGAGCAGCGTTGCTCCGCTCTGCAACAGTCGCCTGAGCTCCGGATAAATGGTGCCGAGCGCCGCGTTGCGGTCGACGGTGGGCGCCAACGGCCAGTGCTTCCACGCCACGCCCAGCTCGTCGTAGTTGTGCAGGTTGTGGTTGGAGGGAATCAGCGAGATCACGAAATCGAACTGGTTCTCACGGATCCAGATGATCTCTTCTTGGCGACGCACCTTTCGATGGTTCGCTCCGTAACCGCCCGGCCGTTCGCAAACGGCGAGCTGCCCATCGATGATCCAATTGAAGTGTCGAGGTTTGATCCCCTGCGCCCACTTGCCCTTGGCCATACTTGACGGATCCTCTCTCGCCGGTTCACCCGAAGACAGCGATGCTACCGACTCTCGACCAGTCGGAGAACGCCCTTGTCTCTGGTCACCGTCCGACCGCCTGAGAGTTCACAGGCACGCACCTCGTGACGGACCACCGCCATGACCCGCTCGAGCTCGGCAGTCGACGGCGGATGTCCTTCCCCATCGGTGAGCCACCTCCGCAGCGCAGCACGAGCCAGCAGGGGTGGAGCGCCCGCCATCTGCCTGGTATCGGTGGGGTCGAACCCGTCGGCCAGGCGGTTCACACCATCGGCCACGTCTCGGAGATGTCGCGACGTTCGGTTCAAGATCGGAACCACGTCGCGACCACTCACATCGGCCAACAGGGGGAGCACTTCGTGCCGAATTCGATTGCGAAGGAAACGGGGATCTTCGTTGGTCGGGTCGTGAACGACGTCGATGCCGAGGGTGCGACACAGGCCGTGGGTCTCGTTGCGTCGAAGGGCCAGGATCGGATGCGTGGGACCGGGGAGCATCGCGGCCAACCCTGCGGCCCCGGCGCCCCGAAGCAGGTTGATCAAGAGCGTCTCTGCCTGATCGTCGGCCGTGTGGCCCGTCATTGCATCGGGGCCCAGAAGTCGTCGGCGTTCTCGTCGGGACCGCGCCTCCTGATTCGGGCCCGGCCCGAGGTCGGCCTTCAGGCCGACGAATCGGGCGCCGAACCGTGCTGCCGTCAGACCAACGGCGTCCGCCTCCTGCGCCGAGCCCGGGCGGAGTCCATGGTCGACGTGGGCAGCTGTCACCTCGAGTCCGGCGGCACAGGCCAACACCAGGAGCGCCGTCGAGTCCGCCCCGCCCGAAACCGCGCACGTGACCACACTTCCTTGCGGGGGGAACGTGCAGCGCCGGAGCAGGTCGGTGAACTCAGACCTTGCCGTTTCAGACATTGGTTGAGGCGTTCACCCGACCGATCCAGACCTCAGGGTTGCGAATCTCGTCGATGGTGGGCAGATGTTCAGGCCGCACCCATACCTGATCGAACAGTTCCCTGCCCCCGGAAGCCTCGACCGCAGCGATGAACGCTTCGCCTTCGGCATATTGGGCCAACTTGGCTTCGAAGCCGAGCACCTTCTGGAAGAACTTGGCCGGTCCCGTGGCGTTGGCGCGTCGTTCACCGAGCACGCGGGCGAACCGAGGTTGCGAGGGAATGAGATCTCGGCCGGCGCGGTCCATCGTGACGTCGCCGTGACCCTCGAGGAGGCTCATCAGCCCGGTCACCTGATCGAGCACCAGCTTCTGTTCGGGGGAGGCGAGAAGCCGGGCGATGCCACCATCCAACGCGCCTTCGGCGCCAGGGTCGGCCTTGCGGGCCTTGCGTTCCTCGATCGTGGCCCGGATGGTCGCGAAGACGCGTTCGGGATCGGGGTCGACGCTGTCGATGAGGCCGTTGACCAACGACAGGAAGTACGGCCGAAGCCACGGGACTCCGGTGAACTGCGCTCGATGGGTGCACTCGTGAATGGCGATCCACAGTCGGAACTGGCTGGGCTCGAACCCGTAGCGGCGCTCGAGTCCCAGCACGTTGGGGGCCACGTAGTAGACCCAGTCCTGGTCCTCGGGTCGCTCGTCCTCGATGACCAGCAGGTCGTACTGCCCGATCACCCTCGTGGACATCCAGCCGAGAAGCGCGCCCATTTCGATTCCGGCGACGCGAGGACCGATCGAGCCGGCAAACGGTTCGGTCAGTCGAGCAAACCGGCCCGTGCGTTGGTCGGGCTCGTCGTCGCCCGAGAACTTGGCCAGCAGCGGACGCATGAGCCGGTCGAAGCTGGCAAGGTTGGCATCGACCCATCCCAGGCGGTCGGTGACCTTGCCACGCGCCGGACCGTTGAGAGAGACCAGGCCGGTCTCCGCAGCGACCAGTTCCTCGGCCTGCGCAGTGAGCGTCGACAGCTCTCGTTCGAGATCGGGCACCAGGTAGCGGTCGTCGGTGACACCGTTGTCGAATGCATTCCGGCCCGAAACCTTGCCGGCAACCGTGCGAGCGAGATCCCAGTCGACCGAGACACTCACGCTAATTCTTCTTCGGGTACCTCGGGTTCTCCACCTTGGCGAAGTAACCGATGACGAGAGCGACGACGAGAAGCACGGAGCCGATGGTCAAGAAGAAACCAATCCACCAATGCCAGATGACAGCCAACATGTTTCCGAGTGTAGAGCGCTTCGCCTCGTCACCGGTTATCGGGAGTTCAGTCCGCTTCGCCTCGGCCCTGTTGGCGGGCCACCTCGAGGAAGATGCGCTCCTTCAGACCGGCGGGCAGCTCGGTCTGACAACGTTGCTGCACGACCGTCCGGAGTTCGATGTGGAACTCGTAGGCCGAGAAGCAGGGGGCGCAGTAGTCCAGATGGGTTTGGATGACGACCCGACGCTCCTCGGTGAGCGCCCCATCCAAATAGGTGAACAACGCCTCGACCGCGTCCGAACAGTTGCCGACCGGTAACGAGGATGACGCAGCCTGCGTGAGACCGAGTTCGGCGAAATCGGGGACCGATTGGGCCGACAAGGGCGGGTCCGAGTCCGTGCTGTTCATGCGGTGGCTCTCCCCTCGGTTCCGGCTGGTTCAGGACTGACTGGACGCTCGACCAGTCCTCTGGCCGACGCGAAGTCGTACAACTCCTTCTGCAGCGCTTTTCTTCCACGATGCAGCCGGCTCATCACCGTTCCGATCGGGATATCGAGAATCTCGGCGATCTCCTTGTACGAGAAGCCCTCGACGTCGGCCAGGAGCACGGCCATCCGGTAGGCCTCGGGCAAGGCTTCGACGGCTGCGACCACCTCGCTCTCGCCGAAGAGGTCCATGAGTTCGTCTTCGGCGCTACGGCCGAGCGCCGACGGGTCGTGCAGCCTTCGGTAGAGGTAGAAGTCCTCGACGTCATCGAAGTCGGTTTCCTGCACCCGACGCTTCTTGGACCGGTACCGGTTGATGTGCGCGTTGGTGAGAATCCGGAAGAGCCAGGCCCGCAGATTCGTTCCCTCGCTGAACGATCCATAGCCGCGGTAGGCCCGTAGATACGCCTCCTGCACCAGGTCCTCCGCATCGGCGTTGTTCCGGGTCAGCCGGAGCGCCGTGGAGAACAGCGACTGCATGTACGGCTCGGTGTCTTCGGTGAACCTCGCTTGATCAGCCACTCGCTGAGCCTACAAAGGCTCGGAACCAGACGACGCCGACAAGATCGTCTGGTGACCGAGACGGCATGCACGCGAGCCCGGAACGAGATTTGAACTCGTGACCTACGCTTTACGAGAGCGTCGCTCTACCAACTGAGCTATCCGGGCAGGCCGACAACTCTAGCGACCAATCAGCGAACAGCGAACCGCAATCATTCACCGAGCGTGAGCAGGAGCCCCTGCAACAGCAGCACCTCGTTGGGGTTCCGGACGAGGGACTCGGCGGCCTTCTGGATGGCGGACAAGGCTGCCTCGTCCTGAGCGCTCGGTCGTTCGAGGAGTCGATCCCGGTACACGCGGGCCATCGTGGCCAGGCCGAAACGCAACTCGTCGACCCGAAGTCGCCGCACCTCGCGTTTGTGACGGGCCACGAGTTGAGCTCGGCCTGCCCCGCGCTCACCCGTCTGCTCGACTCGCCGATCCAGCGCCTCGATCTCGGTTTGCTGCCGGGCCACGAGCGGTTCCTGGGCGGCATCCATGGCCTCGCGCACCTGGGTCGCCAGTTCCCACACGGTCACCCCACGCCCATCGAGGCGCCCGGGGATGTCGTGCCACAGCACCGCTCTGGCGGCCAGTGCGTCGTCGCTTGCCAGCAACAGCGCCCGTTCGAGGTCGCCGCCGCACGCTGCAGCTGCGGACTTCGCCCGTCCGGGACTGATGCCACGCGCCACCAACGCAGCTTCGAGGATTTGTCGGGAAATGGGTCCGAACTCGATGGTCACACAGCGGGAGGCAATGGTGACGATTTCCGGGGGAACGTGTTCGGCCAGGAGCACGAACACCATGGACGGCGGCGGCTCTTCGATCAGCTTCAAGAGCTTGCCGATGGCCGCTTCCTGAATCACGTCGATGCCGTGGACCACGATGACCTTGCGTGGACCTTCGACTGGTGAGGTCTGACCCGCTCGGATGATCTCGGCGGCCTCTTCGACGCGCAATGCTGCACCCTCGGGCTCGATGATGACCAGGTCGGGGTGACGCCCCGACAAGGCCAGTCGGCGAGCCCGAGCGGCGCCGACCGGATCGAGGTGCGAGGAAAGCAGTAGGGCCGCGAAGCCGAACGCGGCGGCAACCGTGCCGCTTCCGGGCAGCCCCAGGAGAAGATACGCATGTACGGGGGACGCCGCAGCCTGCTCCAAGCGCTTGGCCGCGGCGCCCTGGCCGACGAGGTCGACCCAGGGGTCGGGCAGTTCGGTCTCCATCAGACGGTCATCATCGGGACTGCGGGAACAGGTCGGCCACCGCGGACCATACGGCTTCGGCGACGTCATCGATGGTGCCGGTGGCGACGATACGGTGCCACCGGCTCGACCGGTCGGTCTCGGCCAACAGGTCGAAGGTCGCAGCGACACGCTCGTGGAAGCCGGCGACCTCTTGCTCCATCCGGTCCAGTCGCAGGCCGAGCCGTTTGCGGGCAACGATCGGTGACACTTCGAGCAGCACCACCGCGTCGGGCCAACGACCACGCATCGCGAACTCGTTGACGGCACGAACGTCGTCGATGCCGAGCTCGCGACCGCCTCCCTGGTAGGCGAGCGAACTGAAGGCAGTTCGATCGGACACCACGTGTCGCCCCGACAGCAAGGTCGGCAGTACTACTTCGTCGAAATGCTGCGCCCGGTCAGCGGCCATGAGCAGCGTCTCGGCCCTGGCCCCGATGGGCGCCTGGCCCGGCTCGAGCAGCAACTGTCGCAGCTTCTCACCGAGCACGGTGCCGCCTGGCTCGCGTGTCACTACCGCATCTACCCGACTCGCAAGCCGGCGCGCCTGGGTGCTCTTGCCCGCTCCTTCACCGCCTTCGAAGGCGATGTAGCGCCCCGCAAGATGACCCAGGCTCAGAACGGAGTCTCCTCAGCATCGGACGGCGACACCTTGCCGGCGGCATTGACGCTGGTCTTCTTGGCCGTGCTTCCCTTCGCACCGGCCTTTTTGGCGGTGCTCTTCTTTGCACCCGCCTTCTTGGTGCCGGCCTTCTTCGTGCCGGCCTTCTTGGCGGTGCTCTTCTTCACGCCGGCCTTCTTCGTGCTGGGCCCGGCAGCGCGTCGGTCGGCAAGAAGCTCCATGGCTCGCTCGATGGTGAGCTTCGACGGGTCATCGCCCTTCCGAAGACTTGCGTTGGACTCGCCGTCGGTCACGTACGGCCCGAACCGCCCATCGCGGAGCGTGACCTCTTTGTTGTTCGACTCGTCGACCCCTACGACCTTGGCCGTGGCGGCCGATCCCTGTCCGCGCCGTCGCTTGGGTTGCGCCATGACGACGAGCGCTTCGTCGAGGTCGATGGTGAGAAGGGACTCTTCGCCCTCGATGCTCCGACTGTCCGCCTTCCCGTCGACCATCTTGGAGATGTACGGCCCGAACTTGCCGTTGTGGGCCGTCAGCACGCCACCATCGGCGGGGTCGGTGCCAATGACCCGCGGCAGGGACAACAGTCGGAGTGCGTCCTCCAGCGTGAGTGTCGCCGGCTCCATGGTCTTGAACAGTGAGGCCGTCGCCGGTTTCTCACCGGTTGCGTCGTTGTGCTCGCCCATCTGCACGTACGGTCCGAAGCGTCCCGCCTTGACCATGACCGGTAGTCCGGTATCGGGATGGATGCCGATCTCCCGATCGCCCTTCGGCGCATCGAACAATTCGATGGCCTTGGTCAACGTCAGCTCGTCGGGTGGCAAGTCCTCGGGAATCGACGCGCGATCCTCGCCCCGCTCGAGGTACGGGCCATAACGGCCCACACGGGCGACGATGGGCACCCCATCCTCGTCGGCTCCGAGTGGAATCGAGTTCACTGCTCGAGCGTCGATGTCGCCGAGTCGGTCCCGGACCTTGTCACGGAGCCCCGGCAACTCGTCGTGTCCGAAGTAGAACTCGGACAGGTACGGAATTGCCTCGGCGGTTCCCTCGGCGATGGAGTCGAGGTCGCTCTCCATGCGTGCGGTGAACGCGTAGTCGACGAGGTCGGGGAAGTGCTGCTCGAGCAGCGTCACGACGGCGAACGCCTTGAAGCTCGGCACCAGCGCGGTGCCCTTCTTCCAGACGTACTCACGCGCCTGGATCGTGCCCATGATGGCGGCGTAGGTCGACGGACGTCCCACCTCCAGCTCCTCGAGCTTGGCGACGAGGGAGGCTTCGGTGTACCGGGCGGGGGGCTGGGTGTCATGACCGGATGCGTCCACCGCCGTGATTGCGGCCTGTTCGCCCTGTTCGAGCGGGGGCAGCGATTGTTCCTTGTCATCGTCGGCCGCGCCGTCGGACGGCTCGTCGGTGGACTCCTGGTACACACTCAGGAACCCTTGATGACGGATGACCGTGCCCGAAGTCGAGAACACGGCGTGGCGGGCCGCCTCTCCGTTCGAGACTCGGGTATCGGAGCCGAGACGCAGCGTGACCGTCTCGCCGGTGGCGTCGGTCATCTGCGAGGCCACGGTCCGCTGCCAGATCAGTTCGTAGACCTTGAGATCCTGGGTGGAGAGTTCGGCGGTCACCTGCTCGGGTGTGCGGAAGACGTCGCCGGCAGGCCGTATGGCCTCGTGCGCTTCCTGCGCGTTCTTGGCCTTGGTCTTGTAGACGCGCGGCTCGGCGGGAAGGAACTCGGGGCCGTACCGTTCGCGGATCTGGTTCCGAGCGGCGTTGATGGCCGTGTCGGACAGTGTCGCCGAGTCGGTTCGCATGTAGGTGATGTAACCCCGCTCGTACAGTCCCTGCGCTACCCGCATCGCCTGGGCCGAGGACATCCGCAACTTACGACCGGCGTCCTGCTGGTAGGTCGAGGTGATGAAGGGTGCTGAAGGCCGGCGGCGATAGGGCTTGGCCTCGCGGCTCTCGACCACGGCCGGCTGGTCGGTCAGCTCGCCGGCAAGTTGTACGGCACCCGACTCGTCGAGGTGAACCGCTCCGCTCCGAACCAGCTGTCCCTGGGCCGAGAAATCTCGGCCGGTCGCCACGCGGGCCCCGTCGATTTCGACGAGCGCTGCGGTGAACGACCCGGAGCCGACTGCGGGGGTGAAGGTTCCGGTGAGACTCCAGTACGAGGCGGAACGGAACGCCATGCGTTCGCGTTCGCGCTCGACCACGATCCGGGTGGCCACCGACTGCACACGACCGGCGGAAAGCCGGGGCATGACCTTCTTCCAGAGCACCGGCGAGACCTCGTAGCCATACAGCCGGTCGAGCAGTCGACGCGCTTCCTGAGCATCTACGAGTCGGCGATCGAGTTCACCGGGGCTGGTGATGGCCCGTTGGATGGCCTCGCGGGTGATCTCGGTGAAGACGATCCTCTTGACCGGCACCCGCGGATTGAGCACCTCGGTGAGATGCCACGCGATGGCCTCGCCTTCACGGTCGGCGTCGGTGGCGAGCACCAGTTCGCTCGCGTCCTTCATCAGGGCCTTGAGTTTTCGTACCTGGTCCTTCTTCTCGTTGGCGACCACGTACAACGGTTTGAAGTCGTTGTCGACGTCGATACCCAGGCTCGCCCACTTCTCGGCCTTGTACGACGCCGGCACATCGGCCGCGTTTCGAGGCAGGTCACGAACGTGACCGATGGACGATTCGACCATGTAGTCGTCGCCCAAGTACTCGGCAAGTTTCTTGGCTTTCGCCGGGGACTCGACGATGACGAGGGGTTGGGGCACGCCCGCAGACTACGAAGGTCGAATGACGTTTTGCGAGCGTCGACCGCAAATGAGCCCGTCAGGGGGCGGCGGTCTCGGGCTCGGCGGCCTTCCCCGCACGCCCGCCGAGGAACGAAAGCAGGAGGAAACCAGCGAGCGTGGCGAACGCCGAAGCCGCCAGAATGCCCATCGTGGCCTGGTCTGCCAGAGCCTTGTCGTCGAACGCCAGGCTGGTCACGAAGAGCGCCACCGTGAAACCGATGCCGGCAACCGCTCCGACCCCGAAGATCTGGGCCAACGTGGTGTCCGGCGGCATCGCTGCGATCTTGAGCTTGGTCGCAATGAAGCTGAAGAGCGCGATCCCGATGGGCTTGCCGATCACGAGACCGGCGATGACGCCCCACGTCACGGGCGACCCAACTGCGTCGCTCAACGCGCTGGAGCTGAGCTTCACGCCCGCGTTCGACATCGCGAAGATCGGCACGATCAGAAAGCTCGTCCAGGGGCTGAGCAAGCTGCTCAGCCGGACCGTCACCGGGACGGTCTCCTTCGCTCGCCACGTCGCCGCCCGAACCGCGGCCGGCTCCTGATACTCGCCGGCGAGGATGTCCTGAAGTCCACCGAGGGCGGGGGGGCCGCTGAGCGGCTTGGCGGGTGCCAGCAAGCCCATCGCCACGCCCGCAATCGTGGCGTGGATGCCCGATCGGAAGGTTGCGTACCAGACGGCGGCGCCGACGAGTGCGTACACGGGGATGTACCACACTCGCGCCTGGCGCAGCACGTACATGAGGACGAGGCCGCCGACGGCCGCCCCGAACCACAGCAGGCTGAATCCACTCGAGTAGAAGACGGCGATCACCATGATGGCGCCGATGTCGTCAGCGATGGCGAGCGTGAGGAGGAAGATCTTCAAACGCTGCGGTGCGCGGCTGCCGAGCAGGGTGAGCACGCCAACGGCGAAAGCGATGTCCGTCGCCATCGGTACGCCCCAACCGCCGCTACCGGCCCCACCGGCGTTGAATACGGTGTAGATCAGGGCCGGAACCACCATGCCGCCGAAGGCAGCGACGATCGGCAGCGCCGCTACTCGCGGGTCGCTGAGCTCGCCGGCGACGGCTTCGTGCTTGATCTCCAGGCCGACCACGAAGAAGAAGAGAACCATCAGGACATCGTTGACCCAGAGCCCGAGGCTCAGGCCGTGCCCTTCGTGGGTCAGCGGATGCCAGGACCCGATGGCCAGCTCGACGGTCGAATTCCAGAAGTTCGAGTAGCTGTCACCGCCGAGGTTCGCCCAGATGAGGGCCGCAGCGGTAGCAACAAGGAGCAGGATGCTCGACGAAACCTCCTGATGGAGGAACCGGGCGAGAGGTTGGGCGACCCGCTTGGCGAGCCGACTTTCACCGCCGGTGAACGCTTCACTGCGGACGGCCAGGTTTCCGGACATAGGTCCGAAATCCTAGGGCGACAGGTGCAACTTCACGGTGGTTCCCTGGTCACCGCACAAGAACATCACGGGTTGCGAACTGAGAAGATGCATCAGCGGTAAACCAAAGCCTCCCTCCTGCTGAAGGCCGCCTGGCGCCTGCAGATCGGGCAATTCGGTCCATTGCGACAGCTCACCGGGGAGCTCAGGCAGCCCGGGCCCCTGGTCGGACACCGAGAGGGTCAAACCGTCGGCACCGAGTTCGGCTTCGATGCAGACACGGCCAGGATGTTCGGTGGCCAAATTGGCCTCGACCGCGTTGGTGGCCGCTTCCGATGTGAGCAGCCGAAGATCGTCGAGGCGATCGCCCTCGAGGACCTCGCCGCAGCTTGCAGCGGCGACGATGACCATGCGAGCCACGGCGACGAGGTCCACCCGGGCGGGGAGGTCGAGCTCGATCACGAATGGCTCGGTTGGTGCACTCACGGTCTACGGCTCACTTCTGCGGCGAGGCGCATGAGCAAGGTTCGGGTCACCAGACCGTAGCTCACTGGTCGTCCTGAACGAGGGATGGCCGATCGGGTCGGGCATCCGGTGGAGGCTGGACTTCCGATGCCGCCCGTCGGTCGGGCACCGTGTCCTTGAGCCATTGGCTGAAGGACACGACACTCCCCCCGTTCGGGCGAACGATCCATGGCCACGGATGAACGACCGCGGGAGCGATGCGAGCTGCGCGGGTCCTGAACCCCGGAACCGGCGCGTAGGTCACCGCCACGGAACGATCGGCCATCACCGCGGCCGGGTCTCCCAGATAGAGCTCCACTGACCGTGTCTCGCCGAGCTCAGCGAGGCTTTCGACGAGGAAGACCAACCTCATGGGAGCCAAGCGGAGCCGTTCGAGCAGCGCTCGATCGAACACGAAGACAACCGGCAGCTCGGGATGCGCCCGGAGCGCAGGATCGTCGCGCCCCAGGGACTCGGCGGTGAGCCACACAGCGTCCGGTGTGGTGACGGCAACCGGGGCGCTCGGTCCGGCGTAGCGGTCGGGACGTTCGGACCGTCGAAGCTCGACGGGTTGCTCGACGGGGGTGCGCTCGGGCTCGGCCGGGAAGTTCTCGACCGGGCACTGATGCACCAGATCGCAGGTGGCGCAGAGGCCGGCCGCGCGTTCTTCCACCTGCCAGCGAGTGAAGCCATACGTCTTCGTGGAACCGGTACCGGCGGCCCACTGCCAGCCCAGCCGATTGGCCGCCCGGGAGCCGTCGAGGAGGCGCCGGAAGAGGAGGTCCTCACCTTCCCGCCACGGGCGATCTTCCCGAACCGTCCAATGTCCAGCGATCCACAGCCGGCTCTGGTTGGGAATCCAGCCGTCATCTTCGAGCTCGTCGAGGGTGAGCTCGAGGCAGGCCATGCCTGGGTCGAGCGCGGCCCGCAGCGACGGAGCCGCCGGTCGGGCACCTGGGCCCTGATCCCAACGCAGACTCTGCTTGGTCGCCGAGTCCCATGCGCGCGTACCAATGCCGGGAGTACTCCTGCCACAGCAGCTGATCGGCAAGCTTGGACGAATCTCGGGACGGGGGGACCGAGCGCACCAGATCCCACACTTCAGGCAGCGTCAGCAGGCCGTGCCTGATGTAGGGCGAGAGAGCGGTGGCGGTGCGGGACGGCTGAGGGAAGACCTCGTTTCGGCCCGCTGCGTATCCGTCGATCTGCAGCCCAGCCAACGCTGAGTCTGCAGCGGACTGGCCGCCCCGGAAGCGGTCGGAACCAACAACGGGCAGGTCCTCGTCGTACATGCCGGCGAGGGCGGCAGCGACGAAGGCCTCGGCCGCCGCTCGACCGGGCTCGGGTACGGCGAGACGCACCGCGGTCGAACGGTTTGTGAGGGCTTTCGTCCGGTTGCTCGTCGTGGCCGAATGGCTCATCGGTTGCGCCTTCTTCCCGCGACCTTCTGCGGCCTCGATCGTTCCTCTGTTGGCAGTACTCCTATCGGCCTCGGAGCCAGGTAGCTGACTAGGTGAATCTCACTGTCCGCCCGTGATGGGTCCCAACACCATTCAGAGCAGCGAGCGACCTCATTCGATGCGGACCGTGACCTCGGCCGACAAGGTCACGTCGTCGATCAGACGACCCACCAGCGGGACCTGGGTCGGCGACCGATAGGAGACCGACGCCTTTCCCCGGTCGCCCGGCTCAGCTCCACCAGACCAGAACACCGTGAGTCGATCGCCCTGCAGCCCAGCGGCATCCGAAGCTGCGCTTCGGGCGGTCGTGGCCGACGGTTCGACCGCCGCGGCCCGCGCTGCCTCGCGTGCGGCGTGATGCACCAGGAGGAAGTCCTTGGCAACCAGCCCGGCCTGCAGAATCACGAGCGCAAGCAGCACGACAACGGGGAGGACCAGCGCCAATTCTACGGTGGCCTGTCCACGTTGATCGACGCAGCGCCGCTTCTTGCGCCGGCCCACCCCGACCGCCATCAGCCGATCTGCCCGATGACCGAGTCGAGCACCGCGTTGAGCAGCTTGGTCACGCGGCCCGTACCGGCCGCCCACGCCAGAACCAGCCCGGCGAGTGATGCCGCACCCAGGATCACGAGGGCGTACTCGGCTGTCGCCTGGCCGACTTGTGACTTCCAGTAGGCGGCTCGATACCGCGACTCGCTTCGGTCTTGGCGTAGGGCCCAAAACATCAACATGGCTGTTCCTCGTCTTTGGTCGTCCGCGAAGACTCGCGGCAGTGGTTTGCGCGGCAGCCCGAGCTGCGATGGATGGACGACGAGATGGATGGACGAGACGACCGGGCGATGGTCACAGCCTCCGCACCGATACCAGGACCAGGGGCACCACGCCACCGACGACGACGCCGGGCAAGGAGCAACAGACGAGCGGCAGGAGCAACTGCACCGAGAGTCGGCGCGCCCTGATCTCGGCCAACTGCCGGCGGGCCTGGCGCGGCCTCGTCGCCAAGCCTCGCAAGCACTGCGGCCAACGGCGCACCATCTCGCTCGGCGGACACCAGCGCTGCGGAGAGTGGCCGGTACGGCTCCCCCAATGCTTCGGGAAGATCGGTGAGCACCCGGGTGAGACCCACGCCGGCGTGCCACCGCCCCAGCAGCAGATGCACGGGCTCTCTCACCGACTGCGGCCCCCTTGCGGCCACGATTCGCAAGGCGTCGGCGGCGCCGCCTCCGGAGCCCACCGCCACGGCGACCAGGTCGGTCACCGACGCCAGCGCTGACACCTCCTGCTCGGACCTGCTCCGGCGACGTGGGCCTCCCCAAATCGCGCGCTCGGTCCAGAACCAGCCTCCGAGCAGACAGAGCAGCATGGCCGCCACACAGAGTCCGCCTCGTACCTCGGAGAGATAGAAGGTTCGGGCGTCGGGCTCGACGGCGGCCAGGAACAGGACGAACACAATGGGAAGGACCGCAAGAAGGACGGCTGAAGCGACCGCCTGACTGGCTTGGGTCGTTGCCTCGATGGTCGCTGCCCGACGCGCCCGCAAGGTGTCGGCCAGCCGCTCGAGCGCCGGCGCCACCGGCCCACCCGATTTGGAGACGATCGCAAGCGACGCGGCCAGAAGTCGGACGGTTTCGCTGCAGCGCGCCTCGGCCTGCGACAGTTCGTCGAGGGCCGCCGAGAGGCGCCGCCCGGCAGCAACCCCGGCAGTCGCAGGTTCCAACTCGGCCCGGGCTCGGGGCCGCCGGGCAACGACCGAGAGAAAACTTGCGCCGACTGTCGATCCCGATCGGACGTGCTGCGACAGCTCGTCGATGACGGCCACGAGGTCCGCTTCCAGAGCCGCCTGTTCGGTCCTCTGCCGATGCCGCCGGACGGCCGGCGGGACGAGAAACCAGATGACCAAACCGGCAAGGGCCAGGAGCGGGGACCCGAGAGCGAACGCGAGGGGCACGAGGGCCAAGCCCTCCCACGGCAGACGGGCGAGGCGCGCGGTCACCGGTCAGATCTCCAGAGGGTACGAGTCGAGCCGGTCCGCCGGTCGACCTCGACGACCTCGGCGATGTGGCGGAACCGGTTTGACTTGGTCACGTGCACGATGACGTCGATGGCCGAACGGAGCTGCGACTCGATGGAGACGGCGGACAGCTCGACCCCGCCCAGCAACGCCAAGTTCAACAAACGTGTGAGGGCAGCACCGGCATCGTTGGCATGACAGGTGACCAGCGTTCCGCGGTGTCCGGTGTTGAGGGCCATGATGAGATCAAGTGCCTCTGCACCCCGTACCTCTCCGACGATCAACCGGTCGGGGCGCATGCGCAACGCATTGCGAACGAGTTCTCTGATGCTGACGCCACCAACACCTTCGGCGTTGGGTGGACGGCCCTCGAGGCGAACGATGTGGCGACCGGGAAGCCGCAGCTCGGCGGTGTCCTCGATGACGATGATCCGTTCGTCGGGGTGGAGCAGGCCGCCCAGGCTGTTGAGCAACGTGGTCTTGCCTGCACCTGTTCCTCCCGAGACGACGATCGACTTTCGGTCCTCCATGAGCTGACCCAGGAGCGACAACACCGAGGCAGGGCCGAACGAATCGAGCGGTACCGGGCGCCCGGTGAAACGACGGATCGTGACGACCGGACCGTCGACCGCCAAGGGTGGCACCACGATGTTCACCCGGCTGCCATCGGGCAAGCGCCCGTCGACCATCGGACTGACACGATCCACCCGCAATCCCAGTGGATCGACGATGCGTTCGATCAGGAGGTCGATGTCGACCGCCCCCAGTTCGATGCTCGTTGGTTCGAGGATGCCGTGACGGTCAATCCATACCGGACCAGGACCGTTGACCATGACCTCGGTGATCCCGGGGTCGGCGAGGAGCGCCGTGATTGGGCCCAGCCCGTGCGCTCGTTGCCATGCCTGTTCCACCACCTCGTTGAGTTGTCGGCTACTGATGAGTGGATCGAGGTTGCGAACCTGCTCGGTCAAGGTGCTGCGGTCGGCGTGTGGCGCGTCGCTCAAGACCCCGGCCAGCACGGCATCCAGGTCGTCGCTGGTCGAGCGAACCGAAGCCTCGGCCCTCGGACGAACCGGACGCATCATCGGCCGACCACCTCGGCGAGGTCCCGAAGCGAACGGGGCTGTCGATCGCGGAACACGCCGGCGTCGACGGCTCTCGCCACCGCAGGATCCCAACGCAGGACCGCAGCCACGGGGCTGCCGATCGCCGCGGCAACATCGTTGGCGGACAACGCCCGACCCGGCTCGCTGACGAGCACTACTTGGTCGGGAGGGAGGGTGCGGTGTGCGGCCCGCAGCGCCAGATAACAGGCCCGCGTGACCAGGACCGTACGGTCGCTGGCGTCGAGCATGGCCACTCGACCTGCCGCGTGATCCTGGCGGTTCCCGTGGCCCACCACACGGCCGACGTCGAGCACGATCCGGCGGCCGTCGGCCCGAAGCAATCGGGCGAGCAGTTGGGTCTGGTCGGGCCGAGGATCGAAGACTCCGACGCCGAGAGGCAGGAGCGACAAGGTGTCGGAGATCGAACGCTCGATCCGCCGCAGCGAATCGGGCAGCGGGCTCTCCGCCGCAAGCCAGTCAGCCAAGCCGAGATCGGTCGAGCCGAGATCGGTTGGGCGATTGCCCGCGGCGGCCGAGCGATTGCCGGACTCGGCCAGGCCGAACACGGCGGGCAGATCGCCGCCGAGATCGACGAGCAGCGTCGGCCCGAGTCGGGACGACAGGACTGCGGCCGCCGATGCAACGACCGAACAGCCAGAACCGCCTTTGGCGGTGTAGAACGCAAGCACGGCGTGCTCCCGAAGAACAGACAATCGGGTGGGGCGACGATCCGACAGGAACGACTGCCCGCAGATGGGTCACCAGACCGGGCGACCAGATCGGGTCACCGGATTCGGTCAGCGGATAGGGTGAGGGACCACTGGGAGGTGTCCGAGTACCTGGTGGGCTCCCCCGCCTTCAAAGCGGGTGTGCGATGTGATCCATCGTAGGCGGGTTCGATTCCCGTCCACCTCCGCCAAGCCAGCCGCCCCCGAAAACAGCGAACCGCGTGCAGCAGCCACCTCTCAGCGGTGTGCTGCTGCACGCGGTTCGCTTGGTTTGGGGTGATCCCTGGTTCAGGCTGGGCGGAGCTGACGCCATCTCGATGTGGCAACCGTCAGCTCGGTGCCATCGACGGCCACGATCGCGCCTTCCACGAACAGGTCACGACCATCGGTCCGAAGGTGGCGGGCCCGGGCCACAACGTCCTCGTCCAAGGGCACAGGCCGACGATAGGACAAGGTCATCTCCGCGGTGACGCATGCCAGGTTCGACCTGTCCTCCGGAAGGGCAAGCTGTGCGGCCACCCCCATGACCTCATCGAGAATGGTGGCCTGGATGCCGCCGTGCACGACGGTATCGATCCCACAGTGGTGGGGTGCGGCACGGTGACGAGTCTCGACGACGCCATCGGGCAACTGGAAGAACTGGAGCCGAAGCCCCTCTTCGTTGGCCTGGCCGCAGCCGAAGCAACGGCCGACCCCCACTCGATCGATGGCGACAGGCGCGCCTGTCCGGCCAGTCACTCTCCACCCCGCAGGCGACGACGAAGTCGGCGCATACCGTCGAGCCAACGGTCGTAGTCGGTCGCCTTCCGGGTGAAGTACGTGGCCACTTCGGGGTGAGGCAACACGAGGAAGCGACCTTCGCGCATGGCGTCTACGCACGCTCCGGCGACATCGTCTGGCTCGAGGACACCGTCTCGGGCAGCCTGACGTCCTCCGTCCTTCACCGCCCGGGGACCCAAAATGTTGGTGCGCACCGCCTGCGGACACAACACCGATACGCCGATGCCCGAGTCGCCGTGGTTGATCAACAACCATTCGGCGAAGGCGACCGCTGCGTGTTTGGAGACGGCATAGGGTCCGGAGTCGATCTGCGTGAGGAGCCCCGCAGCGGAGGCGGTGTTCAACAGGTACCCTCCGCCGCGCTCGATCATGCCGGGCACCACCGCTCGGGCTGCGGCCAGGTGCGACCACGTGTGCACCGCCATCATCCGCTCCCAGTCCTCGGTCGGCAGATCCAGCCCTCCGGCAAGTGCGTACCCCGCGTTCGACACGAACACGTCGATGGCACCGTGTGCTTCGAGGGTGTCAGTCACGAGACGCTCGATGGCCCGTTCGTCGGCGACATCGAGTCCCACTGCCGACGCGGTGCAACCAGTGGTTGCCGCGCCGATCATCGCTGCGGTCTCGGCGGCGTTCTCTGCATGGAGGTCGGCACACACCACCGCGCGCGCTCCGTCGGCGGCGAAGCGCAGCGCCAGCGCTCGACCGATTCCCGAACCGGCCCCGGTCACCACGGCCACCTTCTCGGCGACCACCATCCCGTTTCGACCCTGTCCACCCAAACTCTGTTCACCCAAACCCTGTTCAGCCACCGTCTCTCCTGAGTTCATGGCGCAGGCAACCTGCCCGAGCTTCGGCGCGAACAGTACTGGGCCGATAGCGTCGACCGCCATGCGTGACATCCTCCCCGGCGGCGAGCCGGCATCGTTCCCCGGTGGGTCGACGGGTGTGCTCGTCGTACACGGATTCACCGGTACACCGCACTCCATGCGACCGATCGCCGAGGCACTCGCCGGGCACGGCCACTCGGTCGAGCTTCCGCTGCTGCCGGGCCACGGGACCACGGTCGAAGACATGATCCAGACCGGCTTCGACGACTGGTCCAATCATGTCGACCAGGTCTATGTCGAGCTCGCGTCCCGCACCGACCGAGTGGTCGTGGTTGGGCTCTCAATGGGCGGAACACTCACACTGTGGCTGGCCAGTCGCCGCCCCGAGCTGGCCGGCATCGTCGTCATCAACGCTGCGGCAGTGCCCGATGAGGACACCCGAGACGGCGTCAAGGCGTTCATCGAATCCGGCGCAGAAGTCCTCGACGCCATCCGCGGCGACATCGCAAAGCCCGACACGCCCGAAGTTGCCTACGATCAGACGCCGCTCCGACCGCTGCTGTCCCTGCAGGATGCGCTGGTCGACCTCCAGGACCACCTACCGAGCATCGCCGTGCCGACGCTCATCATCGTGAGCGAGCAAGACCACGTCGTTCCTCCCGAGTCGAGCGATCACATCGCGTCGATGATCTCGACCGACTCGCAACGACTGACGCTGACCGACAGTTTCCACGTCGCCACCCTGGACTACGACCAAGACCGCATCATCGACGCCGTCGTCGAGTTCGTCTCCGTCGTCGCCGGAGAAGCCGCCGGGTCATAGAGCGCGGACAACTCGGCGCCGAGCTTCGCCAGCTGAACCACGACTTCAGGTGGTCCAGCGACCAGCACCGAGGCCCCCAAGGCGGCCAAGCGCCCCGCAACTTCCTCGACACCCGAGCCCTGGACCTCGAACGCCAGCCAACCGTCGGCGTTCGGTGCACCGAACTCGACCCGGTGTGAGAACTGGTAGTGGAGTACGCCGGCGAGCGCCGGTGCGACGATGCCCACCGCGGTGATCGAGGGTCGAAGCGAACGCACGTGAGACCCGACGTGTGACCACGCCTCGGCCAGATCGAATCCCTCCGGGCGATCGACGGGAGACGACGTCGTCTCGACCGACACCACCCGGTCCACCCGAAACGTCCGCAGGCCGGCCGTGGTGTCGGCGACCACGTACCAACGACGGCCCTTGTTGACCAGACCGAGCGGATGTATCCGCCGGACCGACGGTTCACCTCGCCGGTCGGCGTACCCGAGGTCGATCTGCCGGGCGCCGATGACAGCAGCCTGCAGTTCGGCGAGAAGGGGCGGCGCGACCACAGGCTCAGAGCTCCAACCCGTTGGTTCGAGGATCAACATGGTCGACGCTTGGTCCGCGTCGTCCCGGAACGACTCGGGCAAGGCTCGCATCAGTTTGCGAAGCGCCGACTGGAGCTCGGGGGTGGTTGCGGGAGCCGAGCCGGCGATCATGAACAACGCCCGAGCCTCGGCCGCGCTGAAACCACTGAGGTCGGTCCGGCCACCACCGAGCAGTCGCCAGCCTCCCCCGCGCCCGGGCGAGGAGTACACCGGCAATCCGGCCGAACCGAGCGCTTCGAGATCCCGCCGAGCCGTCCGCTCGGAAATTTCCAGCTCCTCCGCAACCTGGGCCGCGGTCACCTGACCCTGGCGCTGCAACATGAGAAGGATGGCGACAAGTCGATCGGCCCGCATGCGGAAAACCCTAGATGCTAAAACTGGCCAGAGGGTGTCCAGTTTGCACCTGCAAGATGAACGCATGAACGAAACCACGACAACCATCACCACGACGCCCGCCGAGACCCTGCCGACCACCGCCCGGTTCGGAACCACCGACCATCGAAGCGAGCTACGTGCGGCCATGCGCATCGCCGAGCGCACCGTCGCCGGCCTCGACCCCGACACCCTGAGCGCACCCACACCATGCACCCAACTCGACGTCGGCCAAGTCATCGGGCACCTTGTGCAGGTCGGGCAGCGTCTCGAGGCGCTCTACCAAGGGCTTTCCGAAGCTCATCTCGACACAGTGAAGGCGCTCGGCTTGGGCCCAATCGAGGCGTCCGAGGTGCTGGCCGCTCAGAACGCCACGGTCGAACAATTGCTCAGCGACGACGCGCTCCTCGACCGGATCATCGTCCCGTGGCGCCCGATGAGCGTCAGAGAGTCATTGCCGCTCTACGCGTCGGAGTACACCGTCCACACGTGGGACCTCGCAGCCGCCACTGCGACGCCGGTGGACTGGGACCTCGACGTGATCGCCCTGTCGCACGAGGCCATGGAGTGCGAGATCCCGGCCGAGAACAGAGCAGCCCTGTTCGCCCCGTTCCTCGAGATGGCGCCCGAGGGCACCGAAGCGCCGTTCGGCGAAGCCTGCAATGTCCCTGACGACGCGTCACCAATCGAACGGTTGGCTGCCTTTGTCGGCCGACGGGTCGACCGGAGTTAGACGGCGAGAAGGTCGCGGGCGCCGGTGTCGGAGCTGGGGTGACGCAGCTTCGACATCGCACGGGCCTCGATCTGGCGGATGCGCTCTCGGGTGAGGTTGAAGTACTCGCCGACCTCTTCGAGGGTTCGAGGCTCACCGCGATCGAGCCCGAAGCGAAGCTTCAGGATCTCGCGTTCACGCTCGTCGAGCGGAGCGAGCAGGCGAGCGATCTCTTCGGGAAGCAGCGCAGTGGCCGCGACCTCGAACGGAGAGTCGGCGCCGCGATCCTCGACGACGTCGCCCAGTTCGGCATCGCCGTCTTCGCGCAACGGTTCGGAGAGCGACAAAGGTTCGGCCGCAAAGCGCAATGCCTCGGTGACCTTGTCCTCGGTCATCTCGACCTCGATGGCCAATTCGGACAGAGTTGCCGGGCGACCGTACTTCAGCTCGAGACGAGCACGGGCCTTCTGCAACCTGGCCAACGTGTCCCCGGCGTGGACCGGGAGGCGGATGGTGCGCCCGGTGTTGGCGATGCCGCGGGTGATGGCCTGACGGATCCACCACGTTGCGTAGGTGGAGAACTTGAAGCCCTTGCGCCAGTCGAACTTCTCGACGGCGTGCATGAGCCCCAGGTTGCCTTCCTGGATGAGATCCAAGAGGGGCAGGCCCGAAGCCTGGTACTTCTTGGCGATCGATACCACCAAACGGAGGTTGGACTGCACGAAGGTTCGCTCGGCCTCACGGCCCTTGCGAATGGTTCGACGCAGATCTCGCTTGCGACCCGGCGCGACATCAGGATTTGCCTCAAGCTCCTCGGCGGCGGCTTTGCCCGCCTCGATTGCCTGAGCCAGGCGGACTTCGTCCTCCTTGGTGAGCAGGGGGTACTGCCCGATGTCGGTGAGGTACAGCCTGACGAGATCTTCTTCGTCCCGCTCGACTCTCTCCTTAGCCAAGGATCCCAACCTCTCGTGCCTAGGGACCGGTGCCAACACCGATCGTGAGCCCGCTTGGTCACCCGAAGGGTACCTCGCCGGCCTCTCATTGCGTGGTGAGTGTAGCGATCGAATCAGATCATCCCTTGACGGGAACCGCTCCTAGCGATACATCTCGTGAGGTACTACGGCCGAAAGCCGGCGGGCCTTGAGGCCATGGTCACCACATCCCGGCCGACTGCGGACCGGCGATTCCACCAGCGGCCAGCAGATGGCCGGCAAGGTCACGCTGGCACGCGCCCGCTCGGTCGAGTGCGGCGGGAGCGTCGAGCAGTGACAGCAACAGCATTTCGCCCTCGCGCCATTGCTCGACGTCGTCGCGAAGACAGAGTTCGAGAGCCCGCACTGTGGGAGCGTCGCTGACGGTCGCCGCGTTGTTGAGGTGATAGGTGTAGGTGGCGATCATCTGAGGCAACAACACTCGGTAGAGACCGACGAGCTTCTCGATCGTCTGGTCCGGCTCGCTCGCGTTGGTCATGGCTTCCACGAAGTCGACCAGCTCGTGATTTGGCGGAGCGGTCAGCCGTTGGGGGTTCATCTCACGCAGCTCCGGAAGTCGCTTGGCCCAGAGCTCGGCGTGGAAGGCGTGCTGGTAACAGTGCAGGCCGAGGCGGTACTTGACCTCGAGTTCGGGCACCGCGGCCAGCCAAGCCCCCATGACCTCGAACAGCTTCATTTCGATCCACTTGTAGTGCCCCACCCGCCGCGCCGTCTCGACGACCGTGAAGCGCCCCGGGAACTCACGCCGGTCCCACGCAGCGAACGGAGCCGGAGTTGCAGGAGGTACAGAGGAACCACCCTCGGATGATCGGGCGTCGGTCGAACCTGGGTCGGTGCTGCGATCGGCCATCTCGGTAGTATGCGCAACCGTGTGCGCTTCCACACCCCCCAGGGGTGCGCACTGCGCACACGGTTGCGAGTGGGGCGAGTGATCAGCTCGAACGAGTAGGCGACAAGTCAGCTCCCATTCACCGACCAGTGCCACGGCTCGGACGGCAGGTTGTGGAACCCGTAGCCGGCGGCGTTGGCGGCCAACCACTTGAAGCCGTCATTCGATCGGCTCCGAATGAGACTGCCGTTGTAGGAGAAGTCGATGGCCAGGCCCCGCTCGTGCTGCGACGAGCCTGGTCTCGCGGTCGGCGGTGAGCATTGGCTCGGCGGCATCTGCCAGATGGCGTACTCGCTCGAGCCGCAGTTGCTGCGGCGAACCGCGATCTGTGAGTCGGACGACCGATACCCGCCGCCGGAAAGGCTGATGCCGTCGGCCGATGCCGCAGCCAACATGTCCTCGACCTTGCCGGCGATCGACTGGTGAACCTGAATGCCGCGGACGGAGACGATCTCACTCGAACCGACAGGCGAACCGGTAGGTCCGCCGCCGCCGCTGGGTCGGGGCGGTGCCGCCTTGCGGGCCAGCTCCTCGGCGAGGCGGTTGGTCTCGGCGGCGATGTCGGCGGCCAGATCGGAGTCGACCGCCTCGAGCGCCGCCAGCTCGCCAAGCTCGTGATCCAGCCGAGCTTCGGCCTCGTCGGTCAGTGCCGCCTGGGCCGAGCGGGCGGTCTCCAACCCGGAGAGCTCGGTCTCGACCGTGTCACGGTACGCGGAGGCCTCGGCGGCCGCCTCGTCGGCCAGACGTTCCTGGATCTGCAAGTCCTCCTCGGCACCCTTCAGCGCCTCGACGACATCGGCCTCGCTCTGGGTGACGTTGGCCACCAGGGCCTGCATACGAACCGCCTCACTGGGATCGGCGCTGCGGACGATGATGCTACCTTCGTCTCCCTGGTTGACGAAGGACTCGACGGCCCGTTCTGCGAGGCGCACGTTCAACGCTTCGATTGCGGCTCGCTGCTCGGCGACGGCAACCTCGGCTACAGCCAGCCTGGCCTCTGCGTCTGCCAGATTGCGCTGGGCTTCGTCGAACCGACCTTGGGCTGCGTTGACCTGGGTCTGCAGCGCCTGCAGAGCGGCCGCCAGATCGTCGACTTCTGCGGTGGCAGCATTGACCTGGCTGGCTTGAGCTGCCGCTTCTTCCTGGGCCCGACGCCGCTCCTGCTTCAGCTCTTCGAGCTTGTCGGAACTCTGAGCACCACCCGAAGACGAGGCACCGGCCATCGCGACCACGACAAGGATCATTGCGAGCGCAAGCCGGACCGGCCGACGACGCTGACGATCAGAGGAGGGAGACACGTTCATGAGGCGAGCAAAAGGCTACCCGGAAAACGGTTGACACCCCGGGGGCGATGTTCCCGGGGTGTCAACCGCGAGGCGGGGGTGGGGGGAGCCGCCCCGCCTCAGGCTTCGGTCGTGCTGGTGGTGCTGCCGCCGTCGTCCAGATGACCTCGCCGTTCCATGCGTTCGCGGATGGTGGTCACCCGCTCGGTGATCTCGGCCTCCAGATCGGCCTTCAACTCCGTCGCCTTGGCCTCATCGATCCGACCCTCGGCAACCGCAGCATCGATCCGCTCCGTCGCCTCAGCAACCAACGCCGCAACCAGATCAGCCTGCGTCACACCCTTGGACTCCGCCAACTGCGCCAACGTCTGACCGCCATCGATCGCCGTATGCATCTCCTCGTGCGTCATGCCAAGAAGCTCCTGAACCACCTCGCTCCCAGCACCACCACCAAAGCGGAACCCGCCACGACCATGACCACGACCCTCCCTGGCCTCGTGGATGGTGGTCACCCGCTCGGTGATCTCGGCCTCCAGATCGGCCTTCAACTCCGTCGCCTTGGCCTCATCGATCCGACCCTCGGCAACCGCAGCATCGATCCGCTCCGTCGCCTCAGCAACCAACGCCGCAACCAGATCAGCCTGCGTCACACCCTTGGACTCCGCCAACTGCGCCAACGTCTGACCGCCATCGATCGCCGTATGCATCTCCTCGTGCGTCATGCCAAGAAGCTCCTGAACCACCTCGCTCCCAGCACCACCACCAAAGCGGAACCCGCCACGACCATGACCACGACCCTCCATCGATCCTGCGTCCGTGTCCGTCGAGTCCGTGGCGGTCGAGTCGGTGCTGGTCGAATCGGTGGTCTCGGCATCCTGGGCGTTGGCCAGTCCGATCGGCATGACGATCGAGCCGAGCGCGAGGCCTCCGGCCAGCAGCCCGGCGGGAATGCCGTACCGCTTCATGCGACGCTTCGCTTGGCTCTGGTTGCTGTCGATGCTTTCGTTGCTCATTGCAGTGACCTTTCGTTCGGTACCTGACGTTCGGGCACCGGTTGGGTTTGGGGGATGTCCTCATCATCGGGCCGCTCTGTTAGGGCAATGTGATGAGGCAACCAGCGTTCGATGAGAGAGCGCGTTCGATGAGAGAGTGGTGCGATGAGCACGCCGATGATGGTCACCATCGTTCGATTCCCGTCCGCACAGCCCGTCACCTTCGAGGAGGCCCGAGACCGCTTCGGAGCCAACGCCGCTTCCTATCTGGATGTTTCCGGCCTGTTGTGGAAGGCGTATCTCCGGTCCGAGGACGGGACCCGCGTCGGTGGCGTGTACTGGTGGGCGAATCGCGAGGCGGCCGAGGCCAAGTACAACGCCGGATGGCGGGCAGGCATGACGGAGAAGTACGGCGCCGAACCCGAGATCGAGTGGTTCGAAGCGCCGGTCATCGTCGACGTGATCAGCCAGGTACTGCGCGTCGATGCCCCACCGGAACGCGAGTGAGCACCACCCCCAGGGGGTGGTGCTCACACCGACTGTCGAGTTGTTCGGCGCGGTCGAACTACTTGGCGAGCGCCTCGCAGCACGTGTTGGTCATGAGGGCTGCGACGACGTACGGGTCGGCGTTGGCGTTGGGCCGGCGATCCTCGATGTAGCCCTTCTGGTCGATTGCGACCTGCCACGGGATACGGATCGACGCACCACGATCGGAAACGCCGTAGCTGAAGGTGTCCCAACGCTGGGTCTCGTGCGCTCCGGTGAGGCGGTGCTGGATACCGTCGCCGTAGCCCTCGATGTGTTCGAGGGGTTTGCCCGGGGCACCCAAGGACTCGCACGCCGTGATGATGGGCTCGTAGCTCTCGCGCATGGCCTTGGTCGAGAAGTTGCTGTGCATCCCGGCGCCGTTCCAATCGCCCTGCATGGGCTTGGCCGCAATCGAGATCTCGATGCCGTGCTTCTCGCCGACGCGGTACAGCAGGTAGCGAGCGATCCACATGTGGTCGCCGACCTCGACGGTGTCGGCCGGGCCGATCTGGAATTCCCACTGGCCGGGCATGACCTCGGCGTTGGTTCCCGAGATCTTCAGGCCGGCCTCGATGCACAGCGTGGTGTGCTCCTCGACGACGTCGCGTCCGTGAATCTTGATGGCGCCGACGCCGCAGTAGTACGGACCCTGCGGGGCCGGGAACCCGTTCGGCGGGAAGCCGGCCGGCCAACCGGTGCGAGGATCGATCATGGTGTATTCCTGCTCCATGCCGAACCACGGCTCCTGATCGCCGTACTTCTCCATCGCGGCCCGAGCGAGCGCCCGAGTGTTGGTGGGGTGAGGCGAAAGGTCGGCGGTGAGGGCCGTCTCGCACAGCACGAGAATGTTGTCACCCCCGCGGATGGGGTCCTTGCAGCTGAACACCGGAATGAGCACAACGTCGGAGTTGTCACCGGTGGCCTGATTGGTGCTGGAACCATCGAATCCCCAGTTGCCGGGCTCTTCGCCGTCCGGGAGGATCTTGGTCTTGGAACGAACCTCGGCCGTCGGGGCCGTGCCGTCGATCCAGATGTACTCAGCCCTGTATGTCATGGGATGTCTCTGTCTCCGATAGTCGCGTATAGAGGCCCCGCAACAAGCCTTCTGCTGTGTCGCACCGAGCCCTGCCAGTATCCGAGCGTAGTTGGTCGGGAGCAATGCCGGAATGTGAACGGAGTGTGAAACGAACCTGGTCCGGTGATCTGCTCGTTTCCTTCCGGCGAAATCCCGCTAACACTCATGGGGTGACCTCCCAGCACGAACCTCTGCGTGACCCCCAGCACGACTACGTCCTCCGAGCCGTCGAGGAGCGTGGCGTGCGCCTCATTCGACTCTGGTTCACCGATGTCCTCGGGCAATTGAAGTCGGTCGCCATCTCTCCCGCCGAGCTCGAAACCGCGCTGGAGGAAGGCATGCACTTCGACGGTTCGGCCATCGACGGGTTCAGCCGAATCCAGGAATCCGACGTGCTGGCCCGACCGGACCCCAGCACCTTCGAACTCCTCCCGTGGGCCGACGGCGGGTCCACCGGCCGGATGTTCTGCAACATCTACAACCCGAACGGGTCACCGTTCGACGGGGATCCTCGCCACGTTCTGCGCCGCAACCTGAAGAAGGCGCACGAGGCCGGGTACGCCTTCTTCGTGGCCCCGGAAATGGAGTTCTTCTATTTCGCCGACGGCGAGCCGACCCACCCGCCCAAGCTCCTCGACTCTGGCGGCTACTTCGACCTCACGACCAGCGACGTTGCCTCCGACCTGCGACGAGAGACCATTTCGGTCTTGGAGACGATGGGCATTCCCGTCGAGTACTCGTTCCACGAGGACTCGCCGTCGCAGCACGAGATCGACCTTCGGTACACCGAGGCCCTGTCGATGGCCGACCAGATCATGACGTTCCGACTCGTCGTGCGAGAACTCGCGCTCGAGCGGGGACGCTTCGCCAGCTTCATGCCCAAGCCCCTGGCCGGGATGCAGGGCTCGGGCATGCACCTCCATCTCTCGTTGTTCGACCACGACGACAACGCGTTCCACGCCGACGGTGCCGAATACTCGCTCTCCCAGACGGGGCGACAGTTCACTGCCGGCCTGTTGCATCACGCCCGAGAGATCACCGCGGTCACCAACCAGTTGGTCAACTCCTACAAGCGCCTGGTCGTCGGGTACGAGGCGCCGACCTGGGTGTCGTGGGCCCAGAACAATCGCTCGGCCCTCATCCGAGTGCCCGTCACCCGGCCCGACAAGACCAGCTCGACTCGCATCGAATACCGTGCGCCCGATCCGGCCTGCAACCCCTACCTGGCCTTCTCCGTGATCCTGGCCGCCGGCCTCAAGGGCATCGAGGAGGGCTACGAGCTCCCGGCCGAGACGACCGAGAACCTCTTCGAGGTCGATGCTGGTCGGGCCGCCGAGATGGGCCTGGCGCCGCTCCCCGCATCACTCGCCGAGGCGCTCGACGAGATGGAGCGCTCGGAGCTGGTCCACGAGGCGCTGGGCGATCACATCTTCGAGTGGTTCCTGCGCAACAAGCGAAGCGAGTGGCAGGGCTACAAGGCTCACGTCAGCCAGTGGGAACTCGAGCGCTATCTTCCCTCGTGGTGACCGCCATGTCCTCCTACTCCTCATCCAGCTCGCCGCTACCCGGCGCACCGCCGAACGAGCTCTTCCTGCTGTACCCCGACCCTCCGCCGGTCGACCTGGTCCGGTCACTCTCCCTCGGCGGGTACGGATGGACCGCAGCGTCGGCCCACAGCGGCCTTGCCGTCAGCGACGAGTGGACCGGCGCGATCGTCTCGTTGGTCGAGGACGCCGAGCGCGGCTGGCTACTGTGCCGGGACCTTCGACGCAGGGACGTCCCCGTCGAACCGCTGCTGGTGCTGGTCCCGGGCGATCGGCTCCACGAACTCGACGAGCGGGCCGAACTCTTCGACGACTTCCTCATCGCCCCGTTCCACCCGGCCGAACTCGACGCCCGCCTCAAGCACCTGCTCTGGCGGGTAGGACGCGGTGTCCGGCCCGAGATGGTCGAGTACGGCCCGCTGCGACTCAACACCGAGACCTACCAGGCCCAGATCGACGGCAAACCGCTCGACCTCACGTACATGGAATACGAGCTGCTCCGGTTCCTGGCCGCAACACCAGGACGTGTGTTCAGTCGTGAGACCCTGCTGAATCAGGTGTGGGGTTACGAGTACTACGGCGGCGCCCGCACGGTCGACGTCCACATCCGTCGACTCCGGGCCAAGCTGGGGCAAGAACACGCCAACCTGATCCAGACCATCCGCAGCGTCGGCTACAAGCTCGGCCAATCCCGCTGGGGCTGACGCAACGTCTCCACGGCCCGAACCTCCGGCTAGGAGCGTCACCCGGTCGAACCTCCGGCTGGACACGTCGGTTTCCGACGCCTGGGGCCGGAGGTTCGTGAGGGGTGACGGCTGGGGCCGGAGGTTGGTGGAGGGTCAGCGAACGGGGCCGACTACCTCGAGGCCGCAGAAGGGACGCAACACCGCGGGAACCGAGATGGTGCCGTCGGGCAGCTGGTGGTGCTCGAAGATGGCGAGGAGCGTGCGGCCGATGGCGCAGGCGGTGCCGTTCAGCGTGTGGAGGATCTCGGTGCCGCCGTCGTGCTTGACCCGGGTGCCCATGCGCGCGGGCCGAGTAGTCGGTGTAGTTCGAGCACGAGGTCACCTCGCGGTACCGCTGTTCGGACGGCAACCAGACCTCGATGTCGTACTTCTTGGCCGCGGCGTTGCCCAGGTCGCCGGCCGCGACGGTGATGACCCGGTAGGGCATCTCGAGCTCGGTGAAGATCTCCTCCTCGACCGACCGGAGGAGTTCGAGCTCGTCCCACGAACGATCGGGGTGGGCGTAGATGAACATCTCGACCTTGTCGAACTGGTGCACCCGGAACAGTCCTTGGGTGTCCTTGCCGTAGGTGCCGGCCTCACGGCGAAAACAGCTGGAGTAACCGACGTATCGACGGGGCAGCTGGTCGGCGTCGAGACGGTCGCCTCGGTGCAGACCGGCGAGGCCGACTTCGGCGGTACCGACGAGGAACAGGCCGTCACGTTCGAGCTCGTAGACCTGATGGCGATCGGTGGGGAAGAACCCGGCGTCGACCATCATCTCCTCACGCACGAGCACCGGCGGGATGCAGGGAATGAAGCCTTTGGTCACCAGCTTGGTCATCACCCATTGCACCAACGCGAACTGCAGGAGCACCGCGTCGCCCATCAGGTAGGCGAACCGGCTGCCCGACATGTTGACGGCTCGATCGGTGTCGACGATGCCGAGCTTCTCGCCGATTTCGGCGTGGGTCAGCGGGGGGCGGAGACTCGTTCGCCGACCTCGACTTCGAGACGGAAGTCGTCCTCGCCGCCATCGGGGACCGAGTCGTGTGCGGCGTTCGGCAGCTGCAATGCCATCTCGCTCAGCGCGGCATCGGCTGCGGCCAGCCCCGCCTCGGCTTCCTGCAGTTCGGCTTTCAGACTCTGCGCCGCGTCGATGCGGGTCTGGCGCTCCTCGGGGGCCGCTCGACCGATGTCCTTGGAAGCCGCGTTCGACCTCGCTCGTAGCTCCTCGGTGACCTGGCGAGCCGACCGGGCGGCGGCATCGGCCGACAGAACGGCCTCGATGGTTTCGGCCGACGCGCCTTTGCGCTCGACTCCGGCCCGATAGGCAGCTTCTTCTCGTAGGCGACGAAGGTCAATCACGCCTGAGAACCTATCCTCGCAGCGGACCGCAGTAGTTGGTGGCCCTCAGTAGTTGGTGTCGATGAGTTCGCTGTCGGGGTGGATGGCCTCGGCCCGGGACTTGAGGAGGAAGCCGAGGACGCCGGCCGGCAGCGCCATGGTCATGAGGAAGCCCACCGGGATGACGACCACGAGGACGACGGCGATGATGATGGCACCAAGCATGTGGGGCAGTGTGCCAGCGAACGGTTGCGGCTGCCACTCACGCTCAGGAACCCAGGTAGGCGACCGCTTCGATCTCGACGAGCGCCCCAAGGGGCAAGGCCGCAACAGCCACCGCCGATCGGGCCGGCCGATGGTCTCCGAACAGCTCGGTGTAGATGGCGTTCATCTCGGCATAGGCGCTCATGTCGACCAGGAACACCGTGGTCTTGGTCACGTCGCCCAGCGTCGACCCTTGGCCGACCAACAGCCCCTCGAGGTTCGCCATCGCCTGACGCAACTGGGGCTCGAACCCCTCGGCCAGAACGCCGTCGGCAATGCCGATCTGACCCGAGGTGATCGAGCCACTCTCCGGCTCTGACGATGGGCGTGTAGGGACCGACCGGTTTGCTCATGACGAGATCTTGTCAGACGTCGGCCAACGCGGCACAAGTCCCGCCTCCAACCAGACGGCGGCCGCAACCGCGGCAAAAACTGCGTCCGAGCCGTTGATCGGGGTCGTCGACTCGTGCCGCACGACCACGTCGACGTGGGGCATGTCGATCGCTCGAACGATGCCGAAGCTTCGGATCGTGAGATCGTTCACCTGACCGGCAGCGTCGACGGCCAACGACTCCGACGTCACCCACGAGTACGCCATGTGGGCCGCCCCGATGCAGTACGAGCGGAGCATCACGATGTCGAGTGGTTCGCCGCAGCCGACCTCGACGAAGATCGTCCCCGGACCAGCACCCCGGTCGTACGCCGCCGTGGCTTCGGCGCCGTTCGGGGCACGAAGGGTCACCGAGCGATCCGAAGGCTGCGACCGCTGCAACGCCGTCGCAGCGGCCATCAAGACCGCAGCTTCCACCCAGCCGGCGCCCCGTATCGCTGTGCTGGTCGGAGGGCCTGGAACCACGACCTCCTCGACGCCGAGGCCCGGTGCGACCGACGCAACTGCCGCGACGATGCCCGGGGTCGCAACCACTCGTAGCAAACCATGCCCGTCGGCGTCGATACCGGCGGCGACAGGCGGCCGCTTGGGACCCGACCGAACGGAGTCCTCCCGCGAGAGCGATGCCAGCACCGGAACCCCATGGAGATCGGCCAGGTGGCGCGCCGCCTCCATGACCGGCGACCGGGTCGGCCCGCCGAGGGCCTTGGCCCCGAAGGCCCCACCGTTGCCGACCGGTGACGAGGGTTCGCCGCCAGGCAGACACCACGACGCATCGGTCTCCAGATAGGCCGGCTCGACCCAGGTGGTCTGTAGGCGGACCAGCCAGTCACCATCGGGAACCTCGAGCGGCCACCCGGCCGGCAACGTGGTACGCCGACCCTGGGTCTTGGCCGCGGCACGGCGAGCCTCGGCCAACGTCGGGGCGACCACCCAGTCTCCAGCGCCATCGAGCACCGCCCGCAATGCGCCGGCCGGCGCTGTGTCAGCACCGAAGCAGCCACCGCGTCCGAGCACGACCGCGGGGTCGATGACCTGACTGACGCCGCCCTCGATGGTCGCCCGAGCGGAAGCCTTGGCGAGATCCCGGTCCTTCGACACGGGTCGGGCCGCCGATCGCAGCTCCCACGCTTCACCGATGGTCTGCCATCCGGTGCACCGGCAGAGGTGACCGAGCAAGGCCGGTGCACAGTCAGCGGGCTGCTGACCCTCGAGCCGCATCACGATCCCCGGCGTGCAGAACCCACACTGGCTTGCGCCGACGGCGCAGAAGGCGTCGGCCCAAGCCGCCGCGACGTCGGCGTCGAGGCCCTCGACCGTGGTGATCTCGCGGCCATGAACCCGCCGAGCGGGTGTCACGCACGCGACGCGGGGCGCACCGTCGACCAGGACCGTGCAGCAACCACATTGGCCTTGGGGGCTGCAGCCGTCCTTGGCGCCCGTGAGGCCGAGGTCTTCTCTGAGCACGTCCAGCAGGCTCCGACCATCAGCGGGAACCTCAACGGTGTGACCGTTGACCCGCAGCGTGACTGACGATCGGTCGGAGTCCATGCTGGGTAGCGTACGGACCGTGTTTCTGACCCGTCGTCACTTCCTGGTCCTCAGCGCCGCCACCGCCACCGGGGCGCTCACCGGCTGCGGCGGCTCCGACCCCTCGACCGTCGCGGCGCCCGTCGAACCCCAGTTGGTCTCGCTCTTCAGTTCCAATCGGGTCATTGCCGCCGGCATTCCCCAGCGCCTGCCGTTCGGTGTCGTCAACAACGGGCTGGTCCTGCCCGACTCGGCGACCTTGGCGGTCCGAGTGCTCTCCGGCTCGACGGTGATCGACGAGTTGGACGTCGCGGGCCACGTCGTCAGGCACGACCACGCTCCGGGGACCGGCGATCACGAGCACGCCGACTTGCAGCGTTACTACGCCGTGCGCACCACCCTCCCCGAGCCCGGCATCTACGACCTCGAGATCACCATCGGGGATCAAAAGGTGATGCTGCCGGTCCAGGCATTCGACCCCTCCGAGATCGGCGTCCCCCTTCCCGGCGATGCGTTCCCCGCCCTCGACACGCCGACGCTCGACGACGCGCGTGGCGTCGACCCGATCTGCACGCTGGCGGATGGCCCGTGCCCCTTCCACCAACAGACCGCGGCCCAGATCATGGCCGAGGGAAGGCCCCTGGTGTTCCTCGTCGCTACGCCGGCGTTCTGTGTCACCGCGTATTGCGGACCGGTGCTCGAAACGCTCATCGAGGGCATGAAGGAGTTGGGCGCCAACCACAACCTGGGCGTCGTGCACGTCGAGCCATGGGCCAATCCGCGGGAAGGCCAGGGCCTCAGTGACCCTGGCCTTCGTTTGGCACCATCGCTTGGGCAGTTGGGCCTTGAGTTCGAGCCGGTGATGTTCCTGGTGGATCCGGCGGGCACCATCGTCGATCGGATCGACAACGTCTTCGACCGATCAGAACTGGACGTCGCCCTCGAAGGGCTCTTGCCCGGCTGAAGGAACGTTCAGGTGGAGGAACGTCAGCTGAAGGACTGGCCACAGCCGCAGGAGCGGGTGGCGTTGGGGTTGTCGATGGCGAACCCGGCCTGCTGTAGGCCGTCCTTGTAGTCGAGCGTGGCGCCGTCGAGCAGCTGGGCGCTGCTCGGGTCGACGACGACCTTGACGCCGGGCCCGAAGGTGGTCTGCAGGTCGTCTGCCGCCATCTCGCTGTCGAAGAACATCTCGTAGCTGAACCCGCTGCAGCCGCCGGGGCGGACGGCAACCCGGAGGGCCAGGGATTCGTCGCCTTCCTGGGCGAGCAGCTCGCGAACCTTCGTTGATGCAGAATCGGTCAGGGTGATCATGAACGGCCTCCGTGAGACTCGAAAGAGATTGCTCCAGGGTACAGGACTCGCTCAACGCCACGGTGGGTCGGTTTGTTCCCCGCCTGTGGGTGTCGACGGAAACGTCCTAGCCTTGACATCGTGTCCGAACTTGCCTCTGCCGCTGTGCCAACGAGCGACGATGTCATGGCGGTGCTCCGCGGGGTCATTGATCCCGAGCTCGGTTCGGACATCGTCGATCTGGGCATGGCCAAGCGGGCGACCGTGGACACCGACGGCGCGGTGACGATCACCATTGCGCTCACCAGCATGGGTTGCCCTCTGCGTGCGCAGATCAAGAACGATGCCGTTGCCCGCATCAACGCGCTGCCCGGCGTCACCGGCGTCACCATCGACTGGACCGAACTGACGGCGGAAGAAAAGGCCGAGACCATGTCGATCGCCCGGCGGGTGGCGGCTGACCAGGCGAAGGAGACCGCGATTCCAGCCGGTGCTCGTGTCCTGGCCATTGCGTCGGGCAAAGGCGGCGTCGGGAAATCGTCGGTCACGGTCAACCTCGCCGCTGCGTTGGCGGCTCAGGGCCGAGCGGTGGGCCTCATCGACGCCGACATCTGGGGATTTTCCGTGCCCCGCATGCTCGGGCTCGAAGGCCGTCTCGTGGCCGAGCGTCACGACGGCAAGGCGGTGATCACGCCGCACAGCCTCGAGGTCCCGGCACGCAACGGCGGCCAACCGGGCCGTCTCGACGTGGTGTCCATGGGCTTCCTGGTCGAGGACGAAGAGTCCGCCCTGCTGTGGCGAGGGTTGATGCTCAACCGGGCGGTGCAGCACTTCCTCGAAGACGTGGCCTGGGCCGACGATCTCGAGTACGTCCTCATCGACATGCCGCCCGGCACCGGCGATGTTGCCATGGGCCTGGCCCGCATGCTGCCCCGAACCGAGATGATCGTGGTCACCACTCCGGCGACGGGAGCCCAGAAGGTCGCCGCCCGGGCCATCACCATGGCTCGCAAATGCCATGTGCGGGTCGCCGGGATCATCGAGAACATGTCGGCGTTCGTCACCGAGGACGGCACGTCCTATCCCATCTTCGGGTCGGGCGGCGGCAGGGATCTCGCGGCGAAATCAGGGGTTCCACTCATCGGCTCCGTGCCCCTCGAACCTGGCGTCTCCCTGGGCGGCGACACGGGTAACCCCGTATCGGTGGGCACCGGAGAGGGCGAGGCCGCCAAGGTCTTCATCGACATCGCTGACCGAATCTCCGGCGAGATCTCACCTCCGATTGCCATGGAAGCGTGCAGTTCGAGGCTGTTGCGTCTGGTCGAAGACGCGCTCGACCAGGCAGATGAGGCGTCTTCGGGTTAGTCCTGTGCGCCTCGCCGGCCGGCGCAGGCTCACGCGCTGAGGACCGCTACGTCGAAGGCTCGGGGTCGGGCATCGGCGAACCTGCCCGCTCTGCTCGTTCGATGTGCACGGTGCCACTCGTGAACGAGCTGGACGGCACCAGGATCGTTTGACCGTCGGGTCCGAGAATCTCGACCGCCGTCGGATGCACAGCAGCAACGCGGCCGCTGATCTGCCCGACCGTCACGGTGTCGCCGATACTCAGAACACGGCGCAGCACCCGGGTGGAGGCGACCTCGGTGGCGACACCACGTCCACCGAGCCCGACGAGCAGTGTGAGGCTGGCGGCCACGCCGAAGAAGATCGCAGCCACCGCCAAATTGATGACCGTGGTGTCCACACCGATCTGCGCGACCGCCAGCACCGCAGCCAGCCCAACGATCACGGCCTTGATGATCATCGACACTTGACGCTGCACCGAAGCCGAAGCGCGGGCCAGGGCGCCACCCATGGCGGTCAGCACGAAGGACGACAACACGTTTGCGCCGATGACGATGATGGCGGCCGACAGCACCCGGGGAAGGAAGCCAACCAGGTCCCGTGGGATCGCGGCCAGCGCGTCGGGCTGCAGAATGCCCAAGGCCACCATCAGGCCGGCAATGACCGCAATCCAGAAAGCCAGACTGGACAACGGCTTGGCCGCTTCGCGAACCGCTTTGGGACGAGTGGGCTTGGCCAGCGCGCCGTACGCAATGCGAGAGAGAACCCCGCCGATCACGAAGCCGCCGACCACGGCGGCGGCAACAACTATCCAATCTGTCGTCGACATCAAGTTCCTTCGAGGCGTGGGTCGTCCGAGAGGAGGATACGCGACGTCTCGAATCCTGCCTGGAAAAGATCGAAGACGATGCCGGCGAGTAGTCGACTGTCGAGCCGGGCGGACACACCCAGTTCGAGGCGTTCGGTGAGGTCCGGCGGAGGAGCGAGCACGACCGCCAGCGTCTCGGCCAAGCCGCTGAGGCCCTCGTCCTTCTCGAGGTGCTCGAGCGCCTCGGCACACTTCTCGCATTCGTCGAGGTGCGCCTGAAGGCCGGCCGGGCCCTTGCCGAGCAGCCAGTCCCGAAGGACGCGCTTGGACGGGTGGCGTCTCATGCCCAGTCCTTCAGCACGGCGGCCAGGAGCCGTCGCGCCCGAAACAGCCGCGTCTTGACCGTTGGCAGCGGCACGCCCAGGATGCGAGCGATCTCGTCGTAGGGCAGTCCTTCCAGTTCACGGAGCACCACGATGCTCCGCGAGAGTTCGTCCAATTGGTCCAGTGCGGCAACGAAATCGTCGAGGACCACCCCGCTCTCGACCCTTCGGTCGACGCCCCGCTCGGCCGGCGTCGTGCGCTCGGGTAGATCGTTGGGATCCATGACCAGCGCTCGGCGCGTCCGCAACGTGGAGATGGCGGTGTTGTGCGCGATCCGCATGATCCAACTGCGAACCGAGGCCTCCCCTCGGAATGTCGGCAGGGCGAGCCACGCCTTCAGGAGCGTGTCCTGAGCGACATCTTCGGCCAGTGCAGCGTCACGGACCACGGAAAGAGCGAGCCGATACACCGCCTCGCCATGGTCGACGACCAGATCATGCAGCTGCTTGGGATCCGCCCCGCCTGCCGGGGTGCTCGGTCCCGATGTGGGAGCTCCCGCGCCGGGTCGTACGGCCCAGAGGACCGGAACGAGGCGCCGGAAAGGGATCAGATTCATCAAGCCCACAGACTCGCCAAGCCTAGAAGAGTCGCGACAAAGCCGCGGTAGGTCCGAACGGACCACCATCCGACCCGGAGGCTCGACAACGTTTTCCGATTTCCGCGCGACTTTCCCCGAAGCGTGTCGTCAGAAGGCGTGCCGTCGGCGAATGAGCCAAACGGCACACCACCGGGCGACAGGAGAACGTTGATGAACCTTGATTTCGATGGAATCGCGACCGAGCCATCGGCGGTTTCGCTGCGCCCGATCAACTCGGAGCTGGCCAGGATCGCCCGCAGTAACGGCCGACAACGTCGTCCCGGGCGCGCCCGTCAGCTGCCCGGGACGTGATGGCAGGGCCGGCCGGGCGATCCGGCCTTGTCATCGCCGTTCGTGGCTGTATCCCTCATACAGCCATGGTGGTGGTGAATCGGATCCCTCCCCGATTCACGACCGGCAGTGGGGCCCGGCGCGGCGGCTAGGGCTCCACTGCGAATCTTTCGGTGAACGACAGGACGACGTCGTTCAGCGGACCCGGGGATATCCACCGCGCGACAGGGGCCGAATCCATTGGATTCGGCCCCTGTCGCTCTTTGGAACCGGTTTCCCGGCGCGGCGCTACAAGCCCAGCGTCTGCTTTGCGTTCTCGTTGACCTGACCGTGCCCAGGAGCGATGCTTCGCAACCGGTAACTCTTCACCTTGGCCGGGAGGTCGGCGGGTACACCGTCGTTGAGATGATCGCCGGTCAGGATCGACCGCTCCTGTTCCAGGACGAAGAGGTGCTTGCCTGACGTCGGCTCACCCATCGCCATGGCGATGATCCGGAATTCCGTGGCGTCGATCTTGTAACCATCGCCGAGGACCTCGTCCGCGCCGTCGAAGCCGGCAGGCGCCACGAGTTCGGCACCCGTCAGCTCCTTGAGCTTCCGGGCTCCGCCCGCGTAGTAGTCGCTGGTGTCGGTCATGATGATCCAGCGAATGCGGTCACCACCGCAACCGCACAGGACATCGAGGTGCATCTCGTCGATCGGGCCCGGATCGACGATCACGATCTCGTCGATCCCCACCAAATAGGTATTGAGGCCCGGCTCGCCGCTCTCCCCCGGTCGGGCAATGCGCCGCAGCAACGGGCTCAGTGCCCGAGCCACGCTCGGGGTGATGGGGGGTGGCGGTGTTGGTTCTTCAACGCTCATCGGTACTCCTAGTTCAACCCAACTCTGGGCGGGTCGATTGCGAGGGTCGTGGAGGCACATCGACCGTCTCGATGTCGACCGTGTCGACGTCGATGACATCGCCTCCGAACCTCTTGGTGAACCCGGTCCACGACGTGGCCCGGGCGAACGCGAACGGCCGGATGATTCGACGAACCGGCGGCAGATAGAGCGCGGCCCCAGCTGCAGTCGACACCAGGCCAGGTGCAGCGACGAGCAGGGCGGCCACGAGCCTGGCGGTCCCATCGACCATTCGGTCGCCCGGGCCGAACGCTTGGGTCAGCATTCTTGCCGCTTCGAACCGAACGAGCGTGATGCCGAGCAGGCTCAGACATACGAGGAGAAACAGGGTGGACACCACACCGATGGCCGATGCAACCGCGACAATCAGCCCGATTTCAGCGATGACAGAGGTGAGGAGCAGAACGCCCACCGGCCCGAACATAAGCCACCAGTCTAACGGGCTGGGTTTTCTCCCCCGCCCCAAAACTCAGTGTGCGCCTCATCTCACGTATCCTCGCGCCCGTGAGTGATTCCGCGGGTCGCCCGCCATCGGTCGATGTTCTGGCCCGGTCGATACGGGCCAGCGGCCTGCCCCACCCGCTCCTCGTCGAGATCGCACGGGACGCCATCGCAACCGGCCGAACCAACGAGGCCGACGTTCTCGCCCGCCGACGCTCGCGGCGGCTGCTGACAGCTGTCATCAACGGTACGGGCGTTCTCCTTCACACCAACCTCGGCCGCGCACCGGTTGGCCTGTCGATCGAAGCCTCGTACTCCAACCTCGAGTTCGACCTCGGGACCGGCAAACGAGGCAGCCGGCACCGGGCAGTCGGCGAACTGATCGCCACTGCCACCGGGGCCGAAGCGGCTCTGGTGGTCAACAATTGTGCCGGTGCCGTTTTGCTCGCTCTCGGGGCGCTGGCAGGCCGAGGCGGCCGGGTCGCCGTCAGCCGCGGCGAGCTCGTCGAGATCGGCGGCGGATTCCGGATCCCCGACGTCATGGCCCAATCCGGGGCGACCATGGTCGAGGTCGGTACCACCAACCGCACTCGGCTTGCCGATTTCCAGCGAGCTCACGCAGACGGACCGCTGGCCGTGGCCCTCCACGTGCATCGCTCCAACTACCGGATCGAAGGCTTCACCGAGTCCGTGTCGATCGCTCAACTCGCCTCGCTCGACACGACCATCGTCGCCGATATCGGCTCCGGGCTCCTCGACGCAACCTGCCCGTGGCTGTCGACCCCCCCGCCTTCCTGGCTGAACGGCGAACCCGCAGCTCGTCAGAGCCTTGCCGCGGGCGCCGACCTCGTCCTCTTCAGCGGCGACAAACTGCTCGGTGGGCCCCAGGCCGGCATCATCGCCGGACGGTCAGAGCTCGTCGCAGCGTGCGCCGCCCACCCCCTTGCCCGCGCGCTTCGCCCCGGCGGCCTCGTGCTTTCTGCTCTCCAGACGGTCCTGTTGGCGTACCTTCGCCGAGACGGCGACGCCATACCCTTCTGGCGCTTGGCCACCACTCCACTGTCCGAGCTGAGCGGACGGGCCCACGAGATCGCCGAGCAGGTCCGTGCCCGAACCGACACGCGCGGCCTCGAGGTCATCGACACGGCGTCGGTGCCGGGCGGTGGCACGCTGCCCGGGGTGACGATCCCCAGCATCGGACTCTCGGTCCGCGGCGACCTCACCGCTGATCTGCGAGAACGCGACCGCCCCCTGATTGCTCGCATCGACGGCACCCGCACCATCGTCGACCTGCGGACGATCGATCCCAGCGACGACGCCGAAGTGGTCGAGGCCCTCAGCGCATGACCGTCGTCGCCACTGCCGGGCACGTCGACCACGGGAAGTCGACCCTCGTCCTCGCGCTCACGGGCACCGACCCCGATCGACTGGCCGAGGAAAAGGCGCGCGGGCTGACCATCGATCTCGGTTTCGCTGCGGTGAACCTCCCGTCGGGGAGGCCATTGTCCTTCATCGACGTCCCCGGCCATGTGCGGTTCCTTCGCAACATGCTCGCCGGTGTGGGTGCCGTGCAAGGATGCCTGTTCGTGGTGGCGGCGACCGAGGGTTGGAAGCCACAGTCCGAGGAGCACCTTCGCATCCTGGATCTTCTCGGCATCCAACACGGCGTCATTGCGCTCACGAAGGTGGACCAAGTCGACGAGGAACTCCTGGAGTTGGCGATCCTCGATGTCGAGGAACACGTCGAGGGCACGTTCCTCGCCGGCGCGCCGATCGTCCCCGTATCGGCACCGACGGGGCAGGGCATCGATGCCCTCCTGGCAGCACTCGACGATCTGCAGACGTTGCTCGGCCCACCGGCCGACAACGGACGGCCCCGGCTCTGGGTCGATCGTGCCTTCGCCCCCACCGGCACCGGCACGGTGGTCACCGGCACGCTGACCGGCGGCTCGCTCACGGCCGGCGACGAGCTGATCGTCGCTCCTGGTGATCGAACGGTCCGGGTTCGGTCGCTGCAGAACCATCATCACGCGGTCAGTTCCGTCGGACCGGGGAACCGTGTGGCGGTCAACCTCGGCGGGATCGCCCACGCCGATCTCGGCCGGGGCGACGTGGTCGTCGCCGCCGGCGCATGGCATCACACGGGCGTGCTCGATGCCAGCCTGACCGTGCTGGACACGCTCGACCACGACGTGAGCCGCCGCGGCGCCTACGCCGCCTACTTCGGCTCGGGCGAGTTCCCGGCCAAGGTCCGGGTACTCGGGCCGAACCGCCTGGCACCGGGAGAATCAGGCCTCATTCGCCTCTATCTGCAAACCAAGATGCCGCTGCTTCCCGGCGATCGGTTCATTCTTCGAGAACGAGGACGCGACGAAACCGTTGGGGGTGGTGAGGTCCTCGACGTCGATCCAAAGCGACCGGCATCCAAGGCCACTCCTGATCGAAGCATCGACCGCCTGGTCGCCGAACGGGGTTGGGTCAGCGCAGAAGAGCTCGCTCGGCTGAGCGGTCAGATCGTCGAGCCCACGGTCGGTCCGTGGGTGGTCGACCCGCCCCTGCTCGAGGCACGCAAGGCGGCGGTCCTCCAGCGCATCCAGGGCGCCGGGGCGCTGGGTCTCGACATCGCCGCGCTCGATTCCCGAGACCGAGAGCTGCTCGGCCTCCTCGACGACGTGTCCGTCGAAGCAGGCCGAGCCGTTCTCGGTGAACCCGAGGATCCACTGGCCGATCATCCGTGGGTCGCGTTGCTCGAGGCCAGCCCCCTCAACCCTCCGGGTCCAGATGGATTCGATCGCAGCGAAGTCCGTGAGTTGATTCGTCGAGGCATCGTGATCGAACAGGACGGGGTCTATTTCGCAGCCTCCGCGCTTGCGGTAGCGGCCGGTCAGCTCGCTGGGGCACTCGCCGAGCGTCCCGAAGGCCTCACCGTCGCCGAGATCCGTGACCTCTTCGGCACCAGCCGAAAGTACGTGCTGCCGCTGTTGGGATGGTTCGACCGGACCGGCATGACCCGCCGCCGAGGCGATTTCCGCCTTGCCGGCCCTCGGCTGCCGACGCCGGACTAGCGGCTCGTTGCCGGGAGCATCAGCGACGGACAGGGATGACCGTGGCGACGTGCACGTCGTCCCGGTTCAGGAGGTCCCGACGCTCGTTCTCGGTGAGCCCGCCCCAGATGCCGTGTTGTTCCCGAATGGCCAAGGCATACGACAGACAGTCTTGTTGGACGGCGCAGGTCCGACAGATCTCCTTGGCCCGCTGTTCTCGAGATCGCTTCTCGGATCGGCGCTCGAGACGACCGGGGGGGAAGAAGATCTCCTGGCTGGGCCCGCGACACGCTGCGAGGTGCTGCCATAGATCGAAAGAATGCTGCGAACTCAACCCCGAACCCCCTGACACCAACCTCGGGACCGACTCCAACGTCCCGTTGCGCTCGCGCCCCTACCGTCAGCGCTGACTCGACACTATGTCGCTCGTGCACGCGGCACAAGGGGGCCCCTCGGCCTTTTGGCGGCGGGTCAGACCCGATCGGCGTCGGGCGCCGAGTTGGCGATGTCGGCTTCGATGGAGGGCTCACCGGACCGGGCCCGTTCGCGGTAATCACGAGCCGCCCCTTCGAGCGGTGCGACCTCGAGCAGCATTCGATGGATACCGACGACCTTGATCTGATCGCCTTGCTTCAACGGCGTCGCCCGATTGGTGAAAGCTCGCCACGGAGCGTCACGAATGATGACCGATCCTTCGGGAGCGAGATCCGAGGTTGCCCGGCCAAGCTCGCCGATCATCCAGGATCGGCCGATCGTCGGCGAACTGAAACGAGTACGGACCATGGACGGCATCCCCGTGTACGCGTAGAGGGCCGCGCCGACTATCCCCACGATCAGCGTCACCCACGAAACCCGCAACCCGTCGTACAGGAACCAGCTACCGACCATGAACAGGAGCATCCCGAGCGCGCTGTACAAGCGAGGCATGTTGGTCTGGATGTCGACGGCGAATGCGAGCATCGACCCGATCAGCAGCGCGATCGCGAGGTTCCGGGCCGGGAGAGCCGCCAGGCCGTAGCAACCCATCACGAGGCAGAACGCCCCGATGACCCCGGCAATGCCGACACCGGCGGTGTACAGCTCGAAGACCAGGAGTGCGAGGCCTCCGACGAACAACAGGTACGCAACCTCGGGGCTCGCGACCGTGTGGAAGAGCTGTCCACTGATGGGGAGCTGCACGAACCGAGGCTCGGTGAGTTCCGATGCCTCATCGGTTTCGGCGGGCGACTGGTACCCGTCGAAGTACGTGAGGAACTCTCGGAGCACGGAGATGTCGGTGAGCTTGCATTCCATCGTCTCGCAGGCGGGGTCCGGGAGGACGGTCGTGACACCGAGATCGAGGGCATCAGGCGCTGCTACCGACGCGGTCTCGAGCCGCTCGGTCGCGTCCCCGAACGGTTGACCGAAGGTCGAGGGCGGTAAACGAAGCGGGCCCGTCTCACCGACGCGTGAGCCGACCGAAACGCCGACGAAGTCGGCCACTCCGAGCAGCTCGGCTGCGCCACCGAGCGCCGCAGACCCGCTCGGGCCGACCCAGATGCCGACCTGCACCGGCGAGGCCTCGAGCCGGGTGGCAAGCTCGACGAAATCTTCCTGGTTCAGCACGCTGCCTCGGCTGTTGTATTGGAGCAGGACACCGAGGACGCCGTCGGCTTCGGCGCGATCGAGTTCACGGAGCAAGAAGTCGTGCATGACCGGATCGAGGAGCCCGGAAACCTCGACGATGCGCACCTGATTGGATGCCTGATCCTGACCTGTTTGAGCCTGGGTCCGAGCAGACGCGGGTGTGCTCGCCGAGGCGAATGTGGCCAGCACACCCAGCAAACCGATGAGGGTGAAAGCGGCGCCAACGAGGCGGGCTAGCCTCCGAGGCAGTGACTTGGTTCTTCGCTGCATCACGAGTCCTGATCGTCGCCGGGAAGGGGGGTGTGGGCAAAACCACGCTAGGGGCAACTTTGGGCGTCGCGGCCGCACGCTCCGGCCTCGACGTCCTGCTCGTCCAAACCCAGGGCGCGCTCGATCGCGGCGGCGTTCGATCCATCGACCCCGTCGCCCGCCTCTTCGGATGCGAACCTCTCACGCTATGCGCCCCGCGAGTTGATGCCGCTGGCTCCCGGTCGGCTCCGGGGTTGTTCTGTCGGCGCAGACGCTGCGTTGATCGAGTATCTGGAGCACAACGGACTCGACCGGCTCACTCGCTTGGCGCTCCCAGCAGCCGGAAGACCCGCGCTGGAACTTCTGACTGCCGCCATCCCGGGCATCCGGGACCTTCTCCTTTTGGGAAAGATCCGCCAGCTCGAGTCCACCGGCGCAGCCGAACTGATCATCGTCGACGCGCCTTCGTCCGGCCACGCGGTCACGTTCCTCCGGTCGGCGGTCGGTCTCTCCGAAACGGACAGCGGCCCCATCCGCGACCAAGCCAGACTCGCCGCGGACTTTCTCGTCGATGCCGATCGGTGCCAGGTCGCGTTGGTCACGCTGGCCGAGGAAACCCCGGTGACCGAAACAATCGAGACGGCCTTCGCCATCGAGGATGAGCTCGGTGTGAAATTAGCCCCCATCCTGGTCAACGCCCGCTGGCCCGAGCTCGCCGGCCTCGCCGAAGCGGCCCGACACGGCGACCGCCGCCGTCGACGGGTCCGAGATCGCCAGACCGCCGCCGACTTTCGACTTCGGCGAATCGCGGCCGAGCAGGCAGAAGTCGAACGCCTGGCCGTCGAACTGCCGCTCCCCCAGCTGCATTTCCCGCACCTCGGGCTCCTCCAACCCCATGCCCTTGCACCAAATCTCCCCGATCTCGCGTTCGGACCAGGGTCGGAGCCGGGAGCGATCGTCAGCGCGCTGGCCCGGTTCGCCGAGCCCGAGCTCCTGAACCAGCGGTCGATCGTCCTCGGTGGGGAGACAGCCCGAACGGCTCCGAGCACACCCGTTCGCACCTTCGCTCCGCTGCATCAGGTCGGCTTGTCGTTACAGGAAACCGAGGTGATCTTCTGTCTCGGCCCGGGAGGCGTGGGGAAGACCACGACCGCAGCTGCCTTGGCGATGGCGGCTGCCGCGACCGGTGCCCGGGTGGCGCTGATCACGGTCGACCCGGCCCGACGCCTGGCCGACGCATTGGGTCTCGACCACCTCGGACACCTCCCCGAACGGTTGGACGGGGAGTGGTCCGGGCAACTGTGGGCCTGCATGTTGGACACCCAGCAGAGCTTCGAACGGGTCATTCGCGAATACGCAACCCCCCAGCAAGCCGATCGCATCATCGGTCATCGACTCTTCCGGCATCTGACCACCTCATTGTCCGGAACCCACGAGTACCTCGCCATCGATCAACTCTGGCATCTCCACCAATCGGCGGATCCGTACGACCTCGTGGTTGTCGACACCCCACCGGCCCAGAACGCAGTCGACCTCCTCGACAGTGCGGCTCGACTGGTGCGGTTCGTCGATCACCCCGTCTACCGGGGTGTCCTCTCGCCGACCGGCCGATTCGGACGGGCCACGGCGCTCGCTGCTCGAAGCGCGGCGGCCCTCGTCGGCCGCCTCATCGGCATCGGCCTCGTCGAGGAGGTGGCCGACTTCTTCCGTGCGCTCGGCGAGCTCGACGCCGGCTTCCGCTCACGAGCCGCCGAGATGGACGCCCTCCTACGGTCGTCAAAGGTGGCGTACGTCCTGACGACCACGCCGCAGCCCGAGCCGCTCGCACAGATCGACGCGCTCACCGCCAAGCTCCCGCCATCGGGCGGACAGCGGCGGCTCCTCGTCAATCGCCGCACCCCGCGCTTCGAGAGTACCGCAGGCGATCAGGCCCCTGATCCAGCCGAAGCCAACCTCTGCGCGTTCCAGCAACGCGCAGACGCCGAGCACGACCATCTGGCGGCGCACCTGAAGCGGAACGGTCTCGCCGTCCTTGCGCTCATCGACGAACGGCCCGAACCTGTCGCCAGCATCGCGACCGTCTGGCAGCTGGCCGCTTCAGACCTCGGTGGTGTCTTCGAACACCTCGACTGCCTCATCGAGCGAATCGATGATGGGAACGATGCGATCGAAACCGGTGGTGTGCAGTAACCGGGTGAGTGACGGCCGGTTGCAGACCACGGCCACTCGGCCCTCGGCCTCACGAACGCGCCTGATGCCGCCGATCAGGGCACCGAGACCGGCCGAGTCCATGAACGGGACATCCGAGAGGTCGATCACCAGACGAGGGGTGGCCGCCAGCCGATTCAGGGCTTCACGGAAGGCTCCGACCGAATAGGCATCGAGGTCTCCTGAGGGCCGACAAACGGTGTAGTCCAGGGCTTCTTCGATCTGAATGTCAATCACGAGACCCGTCCTCTCCTGCCTCTGTTGGGGATGGCATGCGAGTACGCCGCCCCGGATGGTATCGGACCGGGCCCTGCCGTCTACCGCGCCTGTGACCGCAATCGCATCGAGTACCACCTGGCCGACTGTCCGAGTCGTCGAGCCGAACGGTCGGGCCGTTGAGGGCGACATCGGGTACCCTCTCGGACGTGATCGGAGTACTTCTCGCCACTGATTCGGACGCCGTGTACAACGAGGTCGATGCTGCGTTGGCCAGCGAAGACACGACGGTCTGGCGAGTCCGGGCCGGTGCTGCCGTGCTCGACGTCATCACGATCAAGGAACCTGACCTCGTCCTGCTGGATCTGCAGATCGGCAACATGGGTGGACTGGCCACCTGTTTGGCCATCCGTCAAGAGGAGGGCTTCGATCGATTGCTGCACCGTCCCGTCGGCCTGTTGCTCGACCGGGCCGCTGACACGTTTCTCGCCAATGAGGTCCGCGCCGAAGGGTGGATCGTCAAACCGCTCGATCCGCTGCGACTTCGGCGTCTTGCCCAGCGCCTCATGGCAGGCGAGACCTTCTTCGAGTCGGCCGCCGTCGCCTGACCCACGGTCAGACGGGAGCGCCCGGTTCCAAGCGAGCCGTTGGGAGCAGACCCCGGAGCACGGCAATCGAGCCGACGCAGAGCGTGAGTGAAGTCTCGAGACCCTTGGGACCGGACGCCAAGGCCAACGTGACCGAACCCGAGCCGACGGAATTGAGGCGCACCGACCCGATCACCTGATCTTCGAGGTAGACCTCGAGTGTGTTGTTCGGCGGGCCTCCCAAGACATCGACGACCAATTCGTTGCTGTGACCGACCTGGAGAACGCTGCCTTCGGCCAGGCGAAAACAGTCGGTGGCCTGCAACCCTCTGCGCCAGGTTCGGTAACCGCCCTCGTTCGGCATGGGATCAGCGTGGCGCACGAAACGCCGTTTCGCCTAGTGGACTTTGGTCCTAGGACCAGGGTGAGCGGCGACAGTACGTCAGACCCCGATGCCTCGGTCCCGGGCCCAGATGGCGGCCTGAGTCCGATCGGACACGCCAATTTGCGAGAACACCCGGGTGAGATGGGCTTTCACCGTCTTCTCGCTGATCTGGAGGCGGCGGGCGATGGCCTTGTTGGCCTCACCTTGGGCCACCAAGGCCAGCACTTCAACCTCACGGTCGCTCAACGGCATTTCGTTGACCTTCGATCGCGAGCTGATCATCGCCTTCGCTGCCCGCGGATCGACCGGGGACTCTCCCTTTGCCGCGGCGCGGATGCCCTCGATCAACACGGTGGGGTCGGAGTCCTTCACCAGGTAACCGACCGCGCCCGCATCGATCGCGTCGAGCACCCGACGTTGGTCGGTGTGAGCGGTCAGCATGACCACCTTGGCGTCGGCGTGGGCCGCCAGCAGACGCCGGGTCGTCTCGATGCCATCGAGATCGGGCATCGAGATGTCCATGACGACGACGTCGGGGACCAGCGATCCCCAGAGGTCGATAGCCGCTTGGCCCCGCTCGGCGACACCGATGACATCGATGTCCTCGGTCTGCTCCAGCAGCCGTTCGAGGCCCGACCGGATCATGATGTGATCGTCGACCAACAGCACACGAATCATGCGAAGACTTCCAGTCGTACCGAGGTGCCTCGGCCGGGTTGGGACGAGATGTCGAGGTTGGCACCGGTGTCGTCGGCGAGGTCGGTGAGCAACCGGAGCCCCAGATGCCCTTCGGGTCCCGCCTGTTCGGGGTCGAATCCCTTCCCGTCATCGGTGACAACGGCAACGGTCGAGCGGTCGCCTGCAGTAATCCCCACATGCATCGTCTCGGCGCTCGCGTGCCGAATCACGTTCCGTACCGCCTCCTGGACCACGCGGTACACCAGCGCGGACGTCTCGACCGATCGGTCGACTGCACCGGCAATGGTGAGGTCGGTTCTGATTCCGAGGGTGTTGGCCGGGGCCAGGAGGTCGACGAGCGCAGCCTCGAGCCCCTGCGATTTGAGGTTGGCGGGATAGATGTCGACGAGCAGCGAGCGCAGCGACTGCAAGCTTCGTCGGGCGCCGACTGAAGCGGATCTCAGGTCTGCGGCGAGTTCCGGCGAGACATGGGAAGCGGTCTCGGCTGCCGCTGCGATCGTGAAGAGCGTGCCGGCCAGGTCCTGCACCACCCCGTCGTGCAGATCGCGGGCGATGCGTCGACGTTCGAGATCGGAGGACTCGATGGCCCGGCGCAGCAACCGCTCACGCTCGTCACGCGCCCGGCGGAGCCGGCGATTGAGCTGCCAGGCCAGGAGGAAGTTCATCGACTGCGTCACGAGCAAAGGAGCCACCACGACCGGGGCGAACTGCCTGCGAATCCGCGAGGTCGCATCCTGCACCGCGGTCATCGAATAGTACGACTCGTACAGGAGAGGCTCACCGTCGGGTCCGGCGATGGGAAGGTAGACCTCGAGCAGTTCGTTCAGCTCTGTCTCGAAGCGATTCTCCGGCCCTCCCAGGGCGCTGATCTCCGAGACGACCTCACCGCTCCGCAACGACGCTTCCTTGTCACCTTCGAGACGGTAGGTCTCGCCGATCAGTCGCCGTTCGTCGGAGTAGACGATCCGACCATCGGCATCCCAGAGCTTCACTCGCAACGTCGATCCGTCGAGGACCTCTCGTCGAACGACCTCGTCGAAACGGTCGATGGCGGCCTGGTCGCCGGCAATGAGTTCCGGACTCATGTTCGACTCGAGCACGGTGCGAGCGATCACTTCGGTGTGCGTGCGCACGTCGTTCATCGCCTCACCGGCGCCTGCGCGTTGCGACGCCACGAAACTTCCGACGCCGATCGCAACCGTGCCCAAGAGGCCCGCAATCGACAACTGAACCAGGGGATTTCGAAGCGACAGTGCGGCGGTGGATTTGGGGAGTCGTGCGGAAGCGACCATGTCGCCACTGTGCACCGTCTACCCGATAGCCGGGTGTAGCGGAACCTGAAAGAACGGTTAAGCCTTGCCCCGCTCGACCAGCGAGATCGGGCGGGCCGAAGGATGCTCAGCGACCAACGCGACCAACTCCAACACCGCGAGACGGTCGGTCGTCCGTCGTGACCGCGTGATGCAACATGACTCCCAGGTAGCCGTGGGAGTCCACTCTGTCGGCCAGGATCTGGCCCAGTTCGGCGAGCGTCCACCGGACGCCCCTGCGCTGCCCGAACCAGTCCACGTTCACCGGTACTTCCCGCAGACCGGCGGTCGGAGGCGTCAGTGGAGCAGCGGTGTGATCGCGGCTCAGCACGGAGATCCCGGCTTCGACGAGCGCATCGGCGACCGACGGGACGCACCGATTCCAAGGCGGGGTGAACACAGGATCGAGGTCGTCGCCGAAGAGCTCCCTGAGTTGCCGCTGCCCCAGGAGCACATCGGAGTGAAGGTCGTCGGTTGTGCGCTGCGACCCGAACTCACACTTGCGTCCCTCGTTCTGATGATTGGTGTGGGTGAAGCCGTGCTGGTGCACGCGCACGCCGGCTTCGCGAAGCGCCCGCAATCGTGCGGCAAGCCGCGGCGACATGGCTTCGGGTATTGCCGCGAGATCAATCGGGACCGCGGAGGCGAGTGAAGACCTCGATGAGCCGGAACAGCGCATCGTCGTCCCAACCTGCATCGTCGTCACGAAAGAACACGTCGAGTGGCTCGGTGTGCTCGTCCAACGCTCTCTCCAGCGGCTCGAGCCAGTGGACGGTCATCGGACACCGACACCAACGTCGATGCCGCGCCCGAGTTACCAAGTTGACAGCGAAGCGGGCCGTGTTCGCTGCGCCGTCGAGGTCGAGTTCGACGGTCGGTGTCGATCGTCGGGCTGCAGCAGCGACCGCTCCTGCCAAGGTCGGTCCCGAAAGGTTCGAGCCGTCAACGACCTCGAGCACGCCCAGCCTGGCGAGTCGCTCGGCCCGACGCCGCTGCTCGTCCTCCTTGCCCTCGGAGAACGGAACGACCACGGCGGGGGTGCCGGCCCGGAGCAGGTCCATCGTGGTGTTGTACCCGCACTGGCTGACCGAGACCCGGGAGGCCTCGATCTCGGACGCGAGGTCGTCGACTCTGCGGACCACGGTGAGACCGGGCCGCGCCTGATCCTGCAACCACGCCCACGCCGCTTCTGGCAGGAACGGCCCCGCCACGATGTGGGTGTCGAATCCGGTCCGGCGCTTGACCTCGGCAGCTGCCTTGACCGCTGCCCGGAACAGCGGTTCACCGACCATGCCCCCACCGGCCGAGACGATGACACGGTCGTTCGGCTTCCCGGCTTGCCTCGCCGTTGCGGGCGGGGCAACGAAGCCGGTGTACAACACCGGGACGGTCAAGGCGGTCTCGGGCATGAACGACTCCTCCAACCGGGCGAAGGCCGGGTCGGCATGGACGAACACCGCATCGAAGAATCGGTTGATCGACTGGGCAGCTCGTTCGTCGTGGCGGGCCTGGTCACGTCGCTGGTTCACCAGAATGTCTCGCAGACTGCAGAAGACTGCGGGCCGCGTGCCGTCCACCGACGCTCCGAGGGCAGAGGCCGCCTGGAGGAGTGGGTCGAGTTCGAAGGCGAACTTCTTGCGTCCGAAGGGGAACAGCTCGATGAACACCGCCGCGGGTCGGAGGCGATCGACCGTATCGAGGATGACGTCGACTCGCCGCCTCTGGGCTTCGGGCACGTCGATGTTCGGATCGTGCGAGACCAACTCGTACTGGTCGTCGTGGCCGAGCGGGACCAGATTGACGAGTTCGACGCCGGCCGGAACGATGGTGGCCTCCGGGAGTCGACCGCCGTTGAGCAGGACGACGTCGAAGTGTTCTGCCAGCGCCCCGGCGAGAGCGAGCGATCTCACCAGGTGGCCAAGACCCAACGAATGCTGACAGTAGAAGAGCAGCGCGGGACGCTCAGTTATCTGGGTTCTCGTTCGGTCGATCACGGCGAGGCTCCGGTCATCTGATCGGCATCGTCCAGCATCGCCGTGGCCGCAGCAATCACCAGATCCAACCGGTCCAGGGTTTCTCGCTGGAGTCGATTGACCCCGCGGATGCACCGCTCGGCGACCAGTGCAGCAGCGCTGAACCAGGCGAGCTCCCGCTCGGGTGGCAGCGCCCGAACCCTGCCATACGCCCCGAGGAAGGCGCCGGACAACGTGGCCTCGGACTCGGCCGAGAGTTCCCCGACGAGGGTTCCGAAACGCAGTCGGGCCAACAGGCTGCCGATGTCGGCTCCGGCCGGACCGAGCCCGGCCTGGTCGAGGTCGATGAGCGAGAGCAGATCGGGCGATGCCAGCGCGTTCTTGGGGTGGCAGTCACCGTGGAGAAAGCAGCAGTCGAGGTCGGAGGGGCGGGTCGCGGCAAGCCGGTCGGCGAGAGTCAAGATGCGTCCTGCGATGTCGGTCCTGGCCTCAGCGACCAGCTCGGCCGATCGCTGGAGGCGCTTCGGCGAGAGACGCCCGAAGTCCGGTAGACCGGGGCCCGGCTCCAGCTCGTGGAGGTAGGCGATGGCACGACCCAATCGCTCCAACGCGGCACACGCCGCCCCGGACGCCGGCCCAGATGCGGACGCCGTCAGGTCCCCCCACTGCTGACCTGGCATGGCCTCCAGCATCAACACATTGCCGGCGACATCGAACGCCGGCGCATGAGGTCCAGCAAGATCTTCGGCCGAAGACGACAGGTGATCGGCGACCCGGTTGTAGCGCGCGGCGAGCTGTTGCACGTCCATCGTGCCCGGCGCGTACAGCTTCAAATAGCCGACTGCCTCGCCGCTGTCGGACTCGAGGCGCAGCGTCGCTGATCGCTCCGGCGCGATACTCGGCGAGCGTCGACCGCACCCACTGCGACCGACCGAAGGCCTCGGCCACCTCGGCGGTTGGCCGCAGGTAGGTGCTGAGCCCGACGAGACGGCGGTCGTTGGGGAACACCCACCACACCGCTCGATTGGTGAAGTCGACGACGCCGCCTGTCTGTGGGGCGTTCGCGGCAGCGGCGTCCAAGCCCGCGCTCGCGAAGGTCCTCCCCGCGACGACCCGGCGGCCGTGCGGCGTGATGAGCTCGTAGACGACGCGTAAGCTCTCACCCACTCGGTACTTGGATCGCCTCAGACGCGTTCCCAACACCTCGACGCCGAGGAGAACCTGCAGATCGGCACGTACCGACGCTGGGTCGAGCAACCGATCCCGAGCAGGGACGGCGACGTCGAAGGAGGCGAACAGGGGTGTGCGTGGGGCGCTCATCGCTCGACGACCTTCATCCAGCCGTCGTCGCCGTTGCCGGTCCAGCCCAGATGATGGACCACCGCTCCCGCACGGGTGGCGATGAAGAGCTCGTCGTCGATGCACTCGACCGTGATCGAGTCCGGGGCGTCGACGCCACCGATCAGGGTGACGAGGTCGAGGTTCGACCCTCCGTCGACCGCCACGACAACGACCGGCGCCGCTCGCCGCGCTCCGTACCGGGGCGAGACCCACCCGTCTTCGATCGCCAGTTCGCCGGTGCCAAGGTCAGCCACGACGAGCCGCAGGCCTGGGCCGTCGACCCATCCGCTGACCGGGTCACGTCTGGCGACGATGGATCCGGCGCAGCGGGGATCGAGATGCCAACGCATCTCGTATCTATGGCAGCGGTCGGCGAAGACCCGATCCCGGATCACCCAGTAGGAGTTGTCCACCAACGCAACCGAGCGCACGTGCACCGCTTCGTACCGGGAGCTTCGGACCTCGCCGGTTGCCACGTCGAGACCGGCAACCCGGCTTCGCTGCAACAGGCGGGCCTCGGAGCGGTCACCCTTGGGCTTGCCGGTTCGGAACGCGACGTGGTCGAGTCCGTCGACCATGAGCGTGTTGTGCGCGGCGGTTCCTTTGAACCAATGACGCCAGCCGTCGGGACCGTCATCGGCGTAGGTGTAGCGGCCGGGATCGACCACCAAGGCTCGGGGCCCGTCGAACAGCTCGACGCTGAGCTGGTCGTAGTGGCCGTGTCCACCGTCTCCGATCGGTCCGCAATCGAACACACCCCATGCCGATGCCGCGCTGCTCCAGTCGGCCCTCCAGAACTCGTAACCCCCGACTTCGAACGTCGCTCCCGACGTTTCGGGAGCGACGCCCTGCCGCCCGTCCGAGGCGACCCACTCGAGGTCAGGTCGTTCGAGGACATCGGCTGCGAGTGCCATCAGAGACCGGAAGTCCCCCTGATCGCCGTCGGAAAGGGCGGGAGTGGTGCCATTGGGTCGGTGCAGCCAGAGCGCGAAGGTCGCCGCGGCATTCGTACGATCGACCAGGGCCGCCGGGACCTCGATGTCCGCGATTCGAGCGTTGAGGAGCGAACCGACCAACGATCGAAGCACGATGAGGTGGTAGTCCGACGAGCACTCGCGGTGCACCCCGTCGGTCCAGATGTCGGTCGATGCGTTGTCGGCCAACAGCTCGAGATCGGCTCGGGCTGCGTCGCGCCGACCGAAGGCCAGATCGGCGACGAGCAAGGCATAGAGCTCGAGCGTGCGGTGATTACGCTCTGTCGTGAGGTGCTCCCTCAAGTGCTGCACGTCGAGGGAGACGCGCTGTTCGAACAGTTGCTCGAACCCCTCTTCGAATCCGGGAAAGCATCCGGTCACCATGAAACGTTGGGCGGCGTAGATCCAGTTCTGGATGCGGCGGGCGCTGACGTCGGACGAGTCGGAGCCAACGGGCACCTGGTCGACGAAGGACGAGACCAGTTGCTGCCACGTCGTGAGGTAGCGGATATCCCGGGTCTCGCCGAAGGCGTGAGCGAGGTCGAGGCCCTCGTAGAGCTTGACGAATTCGATTCTCCATTCCTCGTCGTGGTCGAGACCACAGGAGCGCCAAGCGGGTGTGGACCCAAGGTCGAGGGTCACTCCTGCGTGGGTGAATCGGCCGGCGACCGCATCGACGGCGACCCACACGTTGCGGTGCTCGTGGTCGATCACGCATCCGACGTGTTGCAGCCCGGCGATCATCGCTCCACCTGCTCGAACAGGGCGGCGAGCGAGCGAGCAAGGTGGTCGCCGTCGAAACGGGTCTTGATGAGGTCAGCCCCCGCCTGTCCGAGTCTCGCCGCTTCGGCGGGGTCCTTGGCGATGCGCCAGATCGCGTCGGCCAGCGCTTCGGCATCCTCGGGCGGGACGAGTCGGCCCGTTTCGCCATCGGTCAACACCTCAGGAATTCCGGACACGTCGGTCGAAACGACGGGTAGCCCTGACGCCATCGCTTCCACCAGCACGTTGGGGATGCCGTCTCGATCACCGTTGCCGTCGATGCGACACGCAAGGGCGAAGACGGTCGAAGACCGGTACAGGTCGAAGAGTTCGCTCTGGGTCACCGTTCCGGCGAAACGGACTCGGTCGCCCAGCCGCAATCGGGTGAGCTGGGCCATCAGGCGCGGGTGCTCTGGGCCGTCCTCGCCGGCAATGGTGAGGCGGGCGTCGAGCCCTCGCTCGACCAGCAGGGCGGTCGCCTCGATGAGGACGTCGAAACCCTTTTTCGGCACCTGTCGACCGACGCTGATGATCTCCAAGGTCGCCGCGGCCACGCTGCTCGGGGTAGTTGGCCATGGCGGCGTGGTCGGTCTCGAGGAGTGGAGGATGCAACAGCGTCGCGAAGTCGGCGTTCAGACCGTGGTAGATCAGACGCACGTCTGCATCGAGCTCGATCGCCTGCAGGTGCGCATGATTGGCACCGGTACAGGTGGTGACGAACGCCGCTGCTCGCATCTTCCGGGCCAGGAGGCCTGCCGGGTTGAGCGACGGTTCGTAGATGTCCTTGGCGTGGGCGGTGAAGCTGAACGGAACACCCAGGATCGTCGAGGCGAACCAGGCCACGGTGGTCGTGCCGTGGGCGAAATGGGCGTGAATGAGGTCAGCGCCTCCGTCAGCCTCGACCAAATCGACGAACGCCAACGCCTGCAGGAACTCCTTCACGTAGATCTTCCGTGGCCAATGCCCTTTACGCGCCCGGATCGACTGACATGCGGCTTCGAACCCGGCAAGCGCCAAACCCCTCGGGTGGCGTCGCAGCGCGGACCGGAGGCCCGGCATGAATGGTCGGTAGTTGGCTCGAAGCCACCGATGCAGTGGCTGCTTCGACAGTGAGCTGACCGGGGGCAGGCGGCGCGGCACGGCACGGATGCGGTCCACGACGGGATGGTGGAACGCCTCGTCAGCAGGCTTGATGACGTAGACGTTCAAGGGCAACACCGAGCGTTTCCAGGCGATGAATCTCGCTGGCGATGAAGAGTTCCGAAACCCTCGGATAGCCCTTGAGCAGATAGGCGACTCGGTCAGCCATGGTGGCCCTTTCCGTTCGGTGATGTCCGCCTCATCGGGGGCGCGTGCAAGTCAGCTGATATCGGCGCCACGAGGACGTCGCAGAACGCGTCCGTGCACCGGCCGAGGGCGAATCGAGCTTCGGCAGTCGCTCGCGCCGCGGCACCGAGTCGAGCGCGTCGCTGCGGATCGGCGATGAGCACTCGCAACGCCGCGGCCAACGCTGTTGCATCGCCCGGGGGAACGAGCACGCCGTTGTGTCCGCTTTCGATTGCTGCCGGTATCGCCGCGACATCGCTGGCCACGATCGCCTTGCCCGAGGCCATGGCTTCGAGAACGACGTTCGGCAGCCCGTCACGGTCACCCCCGGAGTCGACGATGGACGGTACGACCACGATGTCCGCGTCCCGGTAGAAGGCCGGAAGCTCATCGTGGGATCGGCTGCCGAGGAACTGGATGTCGTGCGCAAGCCGGAGTCGATCGATCTGGGCTTCGAGCGCTCCACGATCGACGCCTGAACCGACGAAGCGGAGCGTGACCGGGGAATCGATCACGGCCAATGCGTCCAGAAGAACCGGAAACCCCTTCTTCTCGACGAGACGTCCGACGGCGAGAAGCGAGACGCCGCACGGTTTGGACGGTTCGGAACGGTGCGGCACTGCGAACTCCGCTGCTGGGTCAGGTCCGAACCGTTCAAGGGCGACGCCGTGACGCAACAGGACGGGGTCTGCTCCGACAGAGCGGAGCGTCGCCGCCGCGTCGTCGTTGCACGAAACCACGACGGCGGCGTCGGCGCAGCGGGCCGCGAGTGCGTCTCTCGACAGCTTGCGGACATCGAGCGCGTGGACGCTGAAACCGAAAGGAACACCCAACCGCTCTGCGACTCCCGCAGCAATCTCCGCAGGACGGTGGGCGAAGTAGCCGTGAACAGCACCCACGTCGCGGCCATCCATGGCGTCAACGACCTGGTTGATCTGGGCATGCGGCGACCCGTCGTCGAGGATCCGCACCAGCGGATCCAAGGTCGACACCAAGGGCTGCACGACCGACGCATCGCCTGGCTTGGTTGCGAAGATGCCCGCAAGCAGCCCTCGGCGCCGGAGTGCCTCGAGCTCGTTGAGCGCAAAGGTCTCCGATACGCGGGGCCAACCCGAGAGGACCACCACCAAGGGGCCGGCCCGTTCGGCACGGGGCCGTCCGCCTCGATAGCGTTCTTCCTGCTGTGTTCTCTTCCCGTCCTGTGCCATCTCGCTCCGCCGTGTCATCGTCGAACCCCGCTCGGTCGGCGTTCGGCCTCCGGACCGACGCTGCGCTCGGCCATTTGCCGCTGGCCGACTCGAACTGGGTTCGCACGTTGGTGCAGCCGACGAGCACGGCACCGATCGGTGCGGGAAAGGTCCGCTACCTCGAACATGAGGTCGGTCGCTCGTTGCTCGTTCACCACCGCTTCGAGGTCGGCGGCCGGGAACTCGATGTCGTGGTCTCCATTGGGCGTTGCTGTTGGGGCGAGAGTCGACCACACGCGTCGCCCGGGGTTCGGCCGGGCCCGATTCACACCCCCGCAATCGATGTGGGCGGGGTGACCATCTCGTGGTTCCCGTTCGATCCCTGCCTGCCGGACCTGAGGGCCGACACCATCGACGGGTTCGCAACCGAACGACCGACCACGACGATTGGCCTGGGTACCCCAGCGACGAGCGGTCTTGGGTGGTACCGGTCGGGTGCTCAAGTTGGATGCCGAACCGGAGCGAATCGATGCAGGCGTCGAAACCCTTCGCGCACTGTCCACGGTGGTTCGAGTTCCCGAAGTCATCCTCGTCGACCCCGAACGGCGGTGGTTCCTGCAAGAGCGGATGCACGGTCGAGCGCTGGAACGCGGCCGACGCCAGGCCGCGTGCCGAGCAGGCCGCAGCGATGGTCACGAGATTCGAGCATGTCGAGTGGGCCGGCCCGATCGTCGGACCGCAGGAACTGCTCGCGCAGGTAGCGCCGGTGCTCGAGCTGGTCAGTCACGCCGCTCCAGATCTTGCGTCGTCGATCGCCTCCATCAACGAGTCGCTTCACCAGTCGGCCCCGCCGGCCTCCGACGCTGGGCAGCTGGTGACGGCCCACGGCGACTTCAACATCGGCCAACTCATCGGCCTCGAGGACGGGTCGCTGGGGCTGGTGGACACCGACACCCTGTGTCTCGGCCTCCAACGTTTCGACGTTGCCAGCTACGCGGCCAACGTGATCAGCGGCCGACGTGGGGACCTTCGACAGGCCAACGAGCTGATGCATGCTCTGAGTTCCGCCGGTCGATCCGAACCCGACGACGTCGATCCTGCACACCTTCGGTGGATGCTGGCTGTGGTTGCGGCGCGACGCCTGGACCGTCCGATCCGGCGCGGCAAACGCAAGTGGCGTCCCCGGGTCGAGCAACTGGTCGAGGATGTGGCAGCACTGCTGAGCTGATTGGGCGCAACGCCGGGATGGACCGGTCATGACACGCTGACCACGAGCGGGGTCCGAGTCCGATCGCGGACCCATTCCAGTTCGGTACGCAGCCCATCAGCGAGATGCATCTTCGGCGTCCAGTCCAGCTGGGTGCGAGCGGCAGTGGTGTCGGCTCCTGTTCGCCTGACGTCGCCCGCCTGCAGTGGCCCACGCTCTACGTCGAGCGGTGCGCCGATGAGCGTCTCGATGATGTCGATGACTTGGCTCATGGTCGCCTCGTGCCCTCCGCCGACGTTCAGAATCGGGTCGACTCGACGAGCCGTCGCCGCGCTCCTCGTTGCGTCGACCACATCACTGACGTGGGTGAAGTCGCGAGATTGCCCTCCGTCTCCGAAGAGGACGAATCGTGGTCCGCCGTACGCCGCCTCGCACAGGCGACGCATGGCCATGTCGGGGCGCTGACGCGGGCCGTAGACCGTGAAGTAGCGGAGTCCGACCGAGGACAGGCCGAGTCCCCGGTATACGGCAGCCAGATCTTCGCAGGTGTGCTTGGTGACTCCGTAGGGCGACCGCGGCTGGGGGCGGTTACCGGCCTCCCGGCATGGGTAGGTGTCGGCATCGCCGTAGACCGACGACGAGGACGCGTACACGACCCGAGGCACGCCCACGGCGCGAGCGGCCTCGAAGAGCCGCTGCGTGGCGGTGATGTTGTGGTGGACGTAGTCGTCGAAACCGAGACCGAAGCTCCCACGAACACCGGGCTGCCCTGCCAGGTGGAAGACGGCGGGACCGCCGGAGAACAGATGCTCGAGCGGGAGGTCCACCAGGTCGCCGCGCACCAGATCGAAGTTCGGGTGTCCTTCGAAGTGTGCCAGGTTCGCCTCCTTCTCCGCGAGGTCGTAGTAGTCGGTCAAGGCGTCGATGCCGAGGACCTGCCAGCCGTCACCCAAGAGGGACTGTGTCAAATGGGATCCAATGAAGCCTGCACAGCCAGTGACGATTGCCCGCATCGGGGGCCTCCTTCGGTCGGGGATTTCGTGCTGCTCCCACGATCCCGGCGCCCCGGTCTGGAGGACAATGCGACATTGGTCGTACGACTGGGGGTTCGGCCCGCTGCCTGCCCGACTCGTCGGCAGGCATGGTCGTAGGACCAATGGACCGTTGCCGCTCAGACCGAGGCGAACGGACAATCATCGCCATGGCCCGCTACCTCTTCGCATCTCATGACGGCTTCGGCGTCGGACACACCCGACGGAACACCTTGATCGCCCAGGCGATCCTCGATCGAGAACCCCATGCCGAGGTGGCCTTGCTCACCGGCATCGCCACGCAGCCCACGTGGCGCAGCATCGAACGACTCCGAATCGTTTCGTTGCCGCCCATGTTGAAGGACGCGAACGGCGCCTACTGTCACGCCGAGCTCTCGTTCGAAGCTGCAATCCGAGAACGTGCCCACCGCTTTCGTCAGGTCATCGACGACTTCGTCCCCGACACCATCGTCGTCGACCGCCACCCGTTCGGTATCGCCGGCGAGTTGCGTCCCGGCCTGGCAGCAGCCCGCCGGCGTGGCGCTCATGTGGTACTCGGGCTGCGGGACATTCTCGACGTGCCGAATGCCGTTCGTGCCGAACTGGCCGGAGAGGGCTGGCGAGACGTAGGAGCCGCCTTCGACGACGTCCTCGTGTACGGCGAGCGGTGGATGTGCGACCACGAGGTCGAGTACGGCTTGCCTGTCGCGCCGACCTACTGCGGCTGGGTCACCGATCGGGCCAAGGCCGCCATTCGCGACCTCGACCGAATCGTCGTGTGCGCCGGCGGTGGCGGCGACGGTGCCGAGGTGTTCCGAATCGGTGTGGAACTGGCACGCCATCTCGAAGCGGCGAACATCACCCTGGTCGCCGGACCCTACGGCACCCGCCCGCAGGTCGATCAGATCCTCACCGACCCGCAGCAGCAGGCCCGGGTCTCGGTGCTCGCCGACGTGCCCTCGTGTGTGGATCTCATCGCCGAAGCCGGTGGCGTCGTCCAGATGGCGGGCTACAACTCGACGATGGAAGCGTTGGCCGCGGGTCTTCGCCCGATCCTCGTTCCCCGACGCAGCCCCCGACGCGAACAAGCGATCCGGGCGGCCCGCCTGGCTGCAGTCGGCCTGGCCGACATGGTTGACGAGACCAGCGATGCCACGGAAGTGGCCTGGCTGTTGCGCAGGGACCGCACGCTCGAACCGGGCTCGCTGGAAGCGGCCAACGTCGGTCTCGATGGCGCCGAGCGAGCGGCCGACTTGCTGGTTCGCCAGCCGGCGCTTCTGGGCAACGCATGCTGAAGGCGCTTTGGCCGTTCCGGGCGTTCGTTCGCCCGCAATCTCCGGCTCTGGTCACCGGCACTGTCCTGACGGTGGCCGAGGTGGCCGTCAGCCTGGCCCAGCCGTGGCCGCTCCGTTACCTGGTCGACACGGTGCTCGAGCCGGCCAGCGGTGTCCGACCCGAGAATGCTCAACGGCTGATCATCCTGTCGGTCGGCGCGATGGCACTCCTCGTGGTGACCGGAGCGCTGATCCACTACTGGGCCTCGCGACTCCTCAGTACCGCCGGGCTCCGCATCGCCAGCGATCTGCGCACCAGCGTGCTGGACAAGCTCCACCATCTCTCGCTGCAGTACCACGCCAAGCATCGCGTCGGCGACCTCGTCGCGCGGGTCACGAGCGACGTCAACTACACGCAGGACATGATCGTCCAGAGCCTCTCGACGCTGTTCCCCAGCGTGTTGCTGGTCCTCGGCATGTTCGGCGTCATGCTGATGCTGAACCCCATGTTCACCCTTTTGGCGGTCGTGGCCACCCCGCCCCTCATCGCTGCGACCAACCGTTCACGACGAGACCTGAAGTTGGCGTCTCGGCGGGCCCGAAAGGCCGATGGTGCGCTGGCTTCGGCAGCGACCGAGGATCTCGGCTCCATGCAGCTGCTTCAAGCCTTCACCCTCGAGGACGAACGCATCTCGAAGTTCGGGGACCTGTCTCGGACCAGCCTCGCCGCGGGGACCGATGCGACCCGCATCCAGTCACGATTCGGCCCCCTGGTCGATGTCGCCAGTGTTCTGTCGACCTGTCTGGTGCTCTGGTACGGGGCCAACCTCGTCGTGGGGGGCCGACTGACGTTGGGGGTGATGTTGGTCTTCCTGTCGTATCTCAGCTCGTTGTACAAGCCGATCAAGGCACTGTCGAAGCTCTCCAACATCGTCAGCAAGGGGTCGGCCGCGTCGGAACGCATCGCCGAGATCCTCACCGCGCCGCTCGACATCAAGACCCGCGTCGGAATCCCGCGGATGTGGGCCGTCGACGGCGACGTCCACTTCGACGACGTGACCTTCAACTACGGCCGCGAACCGGTCCTTCGCAACGTCTCGCTCCATGTCCCGGTCGGCAGCACCATGGCGCTCGTCGGCCCGACCGGTGCGGGGAAGAGCACCTTGGCAACGCTGGTCCCCCGTTTGATGGACGTCAGCTCCGGACGAGTGTTGGTCGACGGCATCGACGTCCGTGACCACGATCTGCACTCGCTCCGCAGTCAGATCGCCATGGTCCTCCAGGACACCGTGCTGCTCGAGGGCACCCTCCGAGACAACATCATCTGCGGCCGGCCCGACGCGACGGGGGCCCAGGTGGACCGGGCGGCACGGCTCGCCCTGGTCGACGAGTTCGCGTGCCGCCTTCCCGATGGACTCGACACCCGGATCGGAGAACGAGGAGCCGGCCTTTCCGGCGGCCAACGGCAGCGAGTGGCCATCGCCCGGGCCATCCTCCGCGACGCCCGGATCATCATCCTCGACGAGCCGACATCGGCGCTCGACGCCGGTTCGGAAGAGTTGTTGGTCGCGGCGCTCGACAATCTGCCGGCCGGCCGCACCCGAATCACCATCGCCCACCGCCTGTCGACCATCCGAAACGCGGACGCCATCGCAGTGATGCAGGACGGCCAGATCATCGAACTCGGCAATCACGCCGATCTGATGACCTACGGAGGCCTCTATTGTCGGCTCGCCAGTTTCCAGAGCGCCGACGTCCGACTCCCCGAAAACATCAGCTACGCCTGAGCCCCGTCAGTTCCGCTCGGCCTGGCCCGCACCCGTTCGCCCCCTCCCGTACCTCCGGCCCCAAGCGTCACCACCATCGAACCTCCGGCTCCCGACGTCGCTTTCCGACGTCTCCAGCCGGAGGTTCGTCGAGGGCGACGGCTCCAGCCGGAGGTTGACTCGGAATGGGACGGCTGAACCTCAGTTCCGCTCGGCGAGGTGCTCGGCCCTCGCCTGGTAGAAGTCTTCGAGCGAACCGAACTCGGGCTCGTCCTTGAACGACGCCACCGTCCACTCGATGATCTCGTCGTTGGACTTGCTCAGGTCGAGGGGCTTCCCCTGAGGTTGAGCGACGTGCCACGGGGTATCGATGAAGATCTCGACCCCGTTGCCTTCGGGGTCCGAGAAGTACACCGACCAGGCGTTGCCATGGCAGAGGGGCCTGATGCCGGTGACACCGGGTTCGACCTCGAGCTGGTCCTTCAGACTCCGGAGATCGTCGAGTGTGCCTCGGGAACGGAAGGCCACGTGGTGGACGCTGTTGGATCGGCCGGGCTCGTTGCGTCCGGTGATGAACGCCACCTGATGATGATGGCGAGCAGTCTGGGACATGAAGATGATCTCGGCATCGTGCATGCCGAGCGGGCCCCGATCACTGAGCTCGAACCCCAAGACCCGGCTGTAGAACTCGATCATGAGCTCAGGGTCCTGAACGAACACGACAGCATGGGCAACTTCTAGGTCGAGCGAGCGAGACATGGGCGCAGACTAGGCCGAAACGACCTACCGAATCGAGTGGGAATCGGGTAGCCTCGTGCTTCCGCCGGGGCCGCATGGCTCTGAAGGAAGATCCGGGTTGTAGCGCAGGTTGGTAGCGCGCCTCGTTCGGGACGAGGAGGTCGGGAGTTCAAATCTCCCCAACCCGACCACGCAAGGCGAGGGTCGGCGGAGCAGCGAGGTCCGGTAGGCAGCGAGGTTCGGTACGGTGATGTTCAGTGCCCGCCACCGATGGACCCGCCCGAACCCCCGACTCGCTCTTGGCCCAGCTTCGCCACGAAGGCAGCACCCGGCTGCGTAGCATCCTCGTCGGGGAGGAAGCGCTTGCGCCCACTGAGCTCGCAAGCGCCGACGATCCTGGCCTGTTCGGCCCTACGAGCACCATCTGGTACGTCCATGCCGACGCCGCCATGCTCATCGGTGGGCTCAGGGCCCTGATGCTGCAGACCCTGCACCCGCTGGCCATGGCCGGCGTTGCCGAACATTCCGACTACCGCCAGGACCCCTGGGGTCGGCTCCGGCGCACAAGTCGGTTCGTGGGCGCCACCACGTACGGGTCCATGCCGACGGTCGAACAATCGGTGGCCACGGTTCGCCGGGTCCACGAGCGGGTGGTGGGAACGGCCCCCGACGGGCGACCTTACTCAGCCAACGACCCCCATCTCCTGTTGTGGGTCCACATCACCGAGGTCGACAGCTTTCTTCGGGCGGTCGACCGGTTCGGCGAACTCCATCTCACCGACGGCCAGCGAAACGACTACGTCGCCGAGATGGCGCAGGTGGCGGAGCTGCTGGGTTCTGAGACTGCGCCGCGTACGATCGCCGAACTCGACACCTGTATGCAGTTCTTCCGGGCCGAGTGCACCGTCACCGATCAGGCCCGAGAAGCCATCCGGTTCCTCGTCCGCCCTCCCGTTCCGCTTCTCTTCGCCGGTAGCTACGCCCTCATCACCGCTGCGGCCCTGACACTGCTTCCGATCTGGGCCCGACAGGAACTTCGGTTGCCGATTCCTCCGGGCTTCGATCGACTCGCCGTCCGGCCATCGGCCAGCGTGCTCATCAAAGTGCTGGGCTGGCTCCTGCGGGAAGACTCGAGCCTCTCGGCGGTTTCCGAACCGCTCGCTTCCTAGCCGGCCATGGAGCTGGACGACGTGCAAGCCGTGGTCGAGAGGCTGTACGGAGACATCGATCGCGAACGCGGCATCCCAGCGACGGTGGCGTGGCTGTGTGAGGAACTCGGCGAACTGGCGCAGGCCGTTCGCAAAGGAACGCGTGAACAACAGCTCCACGAGCTGGGTGACGTGCTGGCCTGGCTGGCATCACTGGCCAACCAGATCGATCTCACGCTCGACGAAGCCTTCCAGCGCTACGTCGACAACCCACCCGTCTGAGCTGCTGGTCGTCCGCCCAGCTCATTCGGCCGTCCAGCTCATTCGGCCGCAATGAGTTCGGCGATCTGCACTGCGTTGAGGGCGGCACCCTTGCGCAGATTGTCGCCGGCAACGAACATGGCCAAGCCATGGTCGACGGTCTCGTCTGCCCGCACACGTCCCACGAGCGAAGGGTCGATACCTGCGGACTTCACCGGCGTCGGCACATCGTCCAGAAGGACACCGGCCGCACCGGCGAGCAGTTCGGTGGCTCGCTCGGGCGAAATCGGGCGATCGAAGCTGGCGTTGATGGCCAGGGAGTGGCCGGTGAACACGGGGATGCGTACGCAGGTCCCGGACACGAGCAGGTCGGGAATACCCAGGATCTTGCGGGTCTCGTCACGAAGCTTCTGCTCTTCATTGGTTTCGCCCCGGCCGTCGTCGACGCCCGACCCCGCCCAGGGCACCGCGTTGTAGGCAATGGGTTCGACGAACGCGCTGGGTTGGCCGAGGTCGACTGCGGTGCCGTCATGGGCCAACTGGCGGGCATCGCCGGCCTTTGCCACCTGCTCGGCCAGTTCTTCGACACCCGACAGCCCGGCGCCCGACACGGCTTGGTAGGTGCTGACCACGAGGCTCCGTAGACCCGCCTCCTCGTGCAGCGGGCGGAGGACGGGCATGGCCACCATGGTGGTGCAGTTGGGGTTGGCGATGATGCCCTTTGGACGGTTGCGGGCCTCGGCGTCGTTGACGTCCACCACGACCAGCGGTACCTCGGGGTCCATCCGCCACGCCGACGAGTTGTCGATGACGACGACTCCGGCCGCAGCGACCTTCGGTGCCAGCTCCTTCGACGTCGATCCGCCGGCGGAGAAGATGGCGATGTCGAGCCCGGCGAAGTCGGCGGTTGCGGCATCCTCGACGGTGATGCTCTGGTCCTGCCACTCGATGGTTCGTCCCGCCGATCGAGCAGAAGCGAAGAGACGAAGTGTCTCGACCGGGAAGTTCCTCTCGGCGAGGAGGTCCAGGACCACTCGACCGACCTGACCTGTTGCGCCAACAATTCCGACGTGCATGCCCTGAACGCTAGGGCGCTCTGCGCCCGTCAACCACCGAATTTCGTCAGGCGTCCAGTCCGAAGGCGGTGTGCAGGTGCTGCACCGCGGCTTCGGCCTGCTCGCTGGCGATCACGCACGACACGCGAATGGCCGAGGTCGAGATCATCTCGATGTTGATGTCGTTGGCCGCCAGCGTCTCGAACATGGTGGCGGCCACCCCCGGGTTCGACTTCATGCCGGCGCCGATGACCGAGACCCGACCGATGCTGTCATCGGTGTCGAAGCCTTCGGCTCCGAGGTCGGCCAAGACGCCGCCGTCCAACACCGCCGATGCCCGGCCGAGGTCTTCGGTGGGAACCGTGAAGGAAATGTCCGTGCGACCCTTCGCCGAGACGTTCTGCACGATCATGTCGACGTTCACGTTCTCGTCGGCCAACGCCCGGAACAACTTGGCCGACACCCCCGGACGGTCGGGCACGTTGTTGACCGTGATCTTCGATTCGGAAAGATCGTGGGTGATGGCTCGGATGATTGGCTGTTCCATGGAACCTCCCTCGGGGGATGTTTCGTTCTCGACCACCATCGTGCCGGTCTCCCACGTGAACGCCGAACGCACGTGTAGCGGCACCTGGTAGCTGTGCGCCACCTCGACCGAACGCATGGCCGGCTTCGGGCAGCCGGTCGCGGTCATCTCGAGCAGCTCGTCGAAGGTGATGGTGGACATCTTCTGGGCCCGGGACACCACACGCGGATCGGTGGTGAAGACTCCGGAAACGTCGGTGTAGAGCTCGCACAGATCTGCACCTAACACGTGGGCCAGAGCGACTGCGGTGGTGTCCGATCCGCCGCGGCCCAAGAACGTCACGTCCCGTTCGGTGGACACGCCCTGCGCTCCGGCGACGACCGGCACGATGCCGGCGTCGATGGCCTCGCGGATCCGGTCGGGTTTGATCTCGAGGATCTTGGCGTTGCGATGATTGGTGTCGGTGATGAAACCGGCCTGGCTGCCGGTGAAGGAGTGGGCCGGGACGCCGAACTCGGCCAAGGCCAGGCAAATCAACGCGCAAGCCTTGCGCTCGCCGGCGGTGATGAGCATGTCCATCTCTCGCCCTGGAGGCGACGCGGACAACTGAGCCGCCAAGTGCAACAGGTCGTCGGTTTCCTTCCCCATGGCCGAAATGACGAGGACGATCTGATCGCCGCGCCGGCGGCAACGGGCAACATGATCTGCGACCGCTCGCATGCGGTCCGGGTCGGCAACCGACGTGCCACCGAATTTCTGCACCAGAAGAGCCACGGCCGACCAAGCTACCGGCGACCGACCAGGACGCGACCGCTCAGGCTGTAGCCTTTGCCACCGTGGCAACCGAGAAACGTCAACGCCAAAACGCCAACCGACAGGTGAAGGTCGAACAACAACGCAAGGTTGCCAAGCAGCAGAGCGTCAAGAAGAAGGCCATGTACCTTGGCTCGATCGGCGTCATCTTCTTCGGCGGACTCTTCCTCGTCTATCTGCTCGGCCGGGGAGGCGACGACGCCACCGACGCAGCCAGCACGTCTTCGCTCACGTTGGGCACGACGCCCGACGACAGCACTCCCGACGATGACACCACCTCGACCACTGCGCCCGGTACCGATCCGGCAGGGTTGCCGTCCGCAGTCTCGGCCCCGGCTCCCGGCGCCGAGATCACGGGTGAGACCCCGTGTCCGGCCGAGGACGGTTCTGCCGAGCGCACCACCTCGTTCGAGAACGCCCCGCCGATGTGCATCGACGACGCCAAGTCCTACACCGCCGAAGTCACCACCAACCTGGGTTCGTTCACCATCGAACTCGATGCAGACGCCGCGCCCCAGACGGTCAACAACTTCGTCGTCCTCGCCCGGTACCACTACTACGACGGCGCTGCCTTCCACCGCATCATCCCCGGCTTCGTGATCCAGGGCGGCGACGCGGTCGGCGACCCACTTGGCAGCGGTGATCCCGGCTACTCCTTCGACGACGAGCTTCCCGCCGACGGTGCGTACGAGATGGGCTCGTTGGCGATGGCCAACTCGGGGCCGAATACCAACGGCAGCCAGTTCTTCGTCATCACGGGCGAGCAAGGCATTGCCCTTCCGGCCAGCTACTCCTTGTTCGGCAAGGTCACCGCCGGACTCGAAACGGTGCAGGCCATCGAAGCCGTCCCCACCAACAGCGACGACAGCCCGACCGAGGCCGTCGTCATCGAGTCCGTCACGATCACGGAGAGCTGATCTGCGGCCTCCGTCGGCATGGTCGTTCCCACCGCTCTCGGAGCTTGCGCCGCGATCAGCGTCGGGGGAAGAAGACGACCTCGTCGCGGTCGGTGCCGATCTCGAGCCGGGAACGCTGCTGGAGGCCTACGCCTCCGGCTACTTTCCGATGCCCATCGGGGGTCGCCGGATCGGCTGGTTCTCTCCCGATCCGCGTGGCGTCCTTCCCCTCGACCGCCTCGTTGTCACGCGCTCGCTGCGACGATCGCTTCGCCGGTTCGAAGTCACGGTCGATCAGGCCTTCTCCGCCGTCATCGCGGCGTGTGGTGATCCCCGTCGACCGAACGGGTGGATCAACCGTAAGGTCGTCTCGTCGTACACTCGCCTCCATGAGCTCGGCTGGGCTCACAGCGTCGAGACCTGGGCCGACGGCGAGCTGGTCGGCGGACTCTACGGTGTCTCGCTCGGTGGCCTGTTCGCAGGCGAGTCGATGTTCCACCACCAGACCGACGCATCCAAAGTGGCGCTCGTCCATCTGGTCGAGCTGCTCCGAGCCGGTTCGAACGAGGCCTTGCTCGACGTGCAGTGGCGGACCCCACACCTGGCAACGCTTGGCGTGGTCGAGATGAGCCGGCACGACTACGGCCACCGACTGGCCCGCGCGATCCTCCTCGAGCCGCCCCGATTCGCGCCGCCCCCAGCCGGACCGCGTTCGGCTCCCCCGAGCCACTCTAGGAAGTAGCGCTGGTTCGCGAGACAATGGCCCGGTGAGTGATCCCGTGAGCCCTTCGTCCGTGTCATCGTCAGCCTCTTCGACCAGCGCAACGCGGGACAACCCGTGGATGATGCGCACGTACTCGGGACACTCCACAGCACGAGCTTCGAACGAGCTGTATCGCAACAACTTGGCCAAGGGCCAGACCGGTCTCTCGATCGCGTTCGACCTGCCGACCCAGACCGGGTACGACCCCGACCACCTCCTGGCCCGCGGCGAAGTGGGCAAGGTTGGCGTGCCCATCGTGCACAAGGGTCACATGGCGACGCTGCTCGATCAGATCCCGGTCGACCAGATGAACACGTCCATGACCATCAACGCCCCGGCGGCCTGGATGCTCGGGCTCTACGTCGCCAACGCTGCCGATCACGGCGTCTCCAGCAATCAGTTGCGGGGCACGACCCAGAACGACATCGTCAAGGAGTACCTGAGTCGGGGCACCTACATCTTCCCGCCGGCCGAGAGCCGCCGCCTCATCGTCGACATGTTCGCGTTCTGCTCCCAGCACGTCCCCTACTGGAACCCGATGAACGTGTGCTCGTATCACCTGCAGGAGGCCGGGGCGACGCCCGTGCAGGAGATCGCCTACTCGTTGTCCACCGCCATTGGCGTGCTCGACGCCGTGCGAGACTCCGGCCAGGTCGACGCCGATCGGTTCACCGACGTCGTGGCCTCGGTGTCGTTCTTCGTCAATGCCGGTATCCGGTTCATCGAGGAGACCTGCAAGATGCGCGCGTTCACCGCGTTGTGGGATCGCATCTGCCTGGAGCGGTACGACATCACGGACGCCAAGGCCCGTCGGTTCCGTTACGGCGTACAGGTGAACTCGTTGGGTCTGACCGAGGCGCAACCGGAGAACAACGTGCAGCGCATCGTGCTCGAGATGCTTGGCGTCACCCTCTCCAAGGACGCACGGGCCCGCTCGCTCCAGCTGCCCGCGTGGAACGAGGCCCTCGGCCTGCCGCGTCCGTGGGACCAGCAATGGTCACTCCGGATCCAGCAGGTGCTCGCCTTCGAGTCCGATCTCCTCGAGTACGACGACATCTTTGCCGGCTCACACGTGATCGAAGCCAAGACCAGCGAGTTGGAGGAAGGGGCACAGGCCGAGCTCGACGACGTACTCGAGCTCGGCGGGGCGTTCGAGGCCATCGAGGAGTTGAAGAACCGGCTCGTCCGATCCCACGCCGACCGCATGCGCCGCATCGAGCGCGGCGATCTCAGCATCGTCGGGGTCAACCGATTCGTCGAGTCCGAGCCATCTCCGCTCGGCGGCTCGGGCAGCATCCTCAAGGTCGATCCGTCCGTGCAGGCCGAAATGATCGACGATGTCGTCGCCTGGCGGTCGAGTCGTGACAGCAGCGCGGTGTCGTCGGCATTGCGCGACCTCGAGGCCGCGGCCCGAACGGGCGACAACATCATGGCTTCGACCATTGCGCTGGCCCACGCCGGGGGCACGACCGGCGAGTGGGCCGACGTGTTGCGCGGGGTCTTCGGCGAGTATCGAGCGCCGACCGGTGTGGCGGGTGCAGCCGGTGCCGGCGGCGGTTCGAGTCAGTTGAGCGAGACCGCCGAGCGCATGAAAGCACTCCCCGATGGGCCCATCCGGCTCCTCGTCGCGAAACCGGGCCTCGACGGCCACTCCAACGGCGCCGAACAGGTTGCCGTCGCCGCCCGCGATGCCGGCATGGAGGTCATCTACCAGGGCATTCGCCTCACTCCCGAGCAAATTGCCGCCACCGCCCGAGACGAGGACGTCGATGCCGTCGGGCTGTCCATCTTGTCCGGTAGCCACCTGGAATTGGTCCCCGAAACCATCCGACTGCTCCGGGAGCAGGGTGTCCTGTCCCCGGTCGTTGTCGGTGGCATCATCCCCGAGGAGGACCGCGCGACGCTGCTCGCTGCGGGCGCAGCTGCCGTGTTCACGCCCAAGGACTTCGACCTCGGCCGGATCATGCAGGAACTGGCCGACCTGGCCGTTGCCGGCCGGTCCGCATGAACCGCCAACAACGAGGCCGCGTCCGCGTAGGGTTGTCGTACGAGGCGCTCCTGTGGAGATTCCTTGATTACCGCCGAAACCGGCCGATGGAGAAGGCAATGACTGGACGAACTGCACTTCCCGGCTTGATGGCCGGCGTGCTCGGCCTCGCGGCCGGCATGATCGCCTTCGCGCTGGACGAGCGTCTCTTCGGAGCCGTCGCCGGGGTCTTGGCCCTCGCGTCCGCCGTGGCCAGCTACCGCCTGGCCCAGCAGCTCACCGAACAGGCAGCGCTGCAGCGCCTGGTCGAGGACGAGTTACGCGCTGTTCGCAACGAGGCGCACGCCTCCGAAGAGCGGCTGATCAACGCCTACGACGAGGAGTACCTCGAAGCCGAGGAGCCCGGCGACAACCTGACCGACCCCGACACCGGCCTGTTCAGCGAGTCCTTCTTCAACGTCGCCCTGGAATCTCGCATCGCCGCCGCCCGTCGGCATCTCCGCCCGGTCGCAGTGGTCCTTCTCGAGGTGGTGCAGGGCCTGCCCCACAACGAGCCCTACGACGCCGACGCCGAATTGGTCGCCGAGAGCATTCGGGTCACCCTCCGCGAGGCGGACACGGCCTGCCGCCTCCGCAACGGCTACTTCGCCCTGCTCCTCGAGGACACCCCCGAGAACGGGGCCATCTGGACCGTCGAACGCATCCGCCGCCAACTGCTCGGAGCGCAGGCCGGCGTCACCCTCTGGGCCGGCGTCGCGTGTTATCCGGCCCACGCCTTCGGCACCTCAGAGATCATGTCAGCGGCCGAGTCGGCGCTCATCTCGGCCCGCGAATGGCGCCAGGATCGCATCGAGGTCGCCAGCGCGGCCTCGGACTGACGTCTGCCCGCGGTACCCGCTCGTCGCAGCTAGGGCCGGCGGCGCACGGTGGCGACCGGTTTGGCCCACCAACGACCGCTGAAGCGCCACCGCGGTGCCGTGTTGTCGAGCGGCTCGCTCGATGCTCGTGGCCAGGAGAACTCGAGGGCCGCGGCGATGGCTGCGACCTCTTCGTCAGTGGGTGTTGGGGTGATCTTCACGGGGACGTCCGATTCCTGGATGGAGGGCGGCGGATCTAGAGGGGAACGTTGCCGTGCTTGCGGTGCGGCAACTCTTCTCGCTTCGACGACAGCATGTGCAGTCCGGCGATGAGCTTGCGGCGGGTCTCTGCCGGTTCGATGACGGCGTCGATGTACCCCCGCTCGGCCGCAACCCAAGGGTTGGCGAACCGTTCCTTGTAGTCATCGATGAGTTCGGCCCGTCGAGCCACCGGGTCGGCCGCGGCCTGGATCTCTCGGCGATACACGATGTCGGTGGCGCCTTCGGGGCCCATGACGGCAAGTTCGGCGGTCGGCCAGGCGAAGGAAAGGTCGCAGCCGACTCCCTTGGAGTCCATGACCACGTAGGCACCGCCGTAGGCCTTCCGGGTGATGACCTGCATGCGAGGAACGGTGGCCTCGCAATAGGCGTAGAGGAGCTTGGCCCCATGGCGGATGATGCCGCCGTACTCCTGGTCGACGCCGGGCAGGAATCCGGGCACGTCGACGAAGGTGATGAGTGGGATGTTGAACGCGTCGCAGGTCCGCACGAAGCGGGCGGCCTTCGACGAACTCTCGATGTCGAGCACCCCCGCAAGAATCATGGGCTGGTTGGCGACCACGCCGACCGGTTTGCCGTCGAGTCGGCCGAAGCCGCAGACGATCGAGCCGGCCCAGCTGGCGTGATACTCCATGAACTCGGCGTCGTCGAGGACCGCGGTGATGATCTTGCGCATGTCGTAGGGCTGGTTGGAGCTCGACGGCATGATGTCGTTGAGTTCTGGCACCAGGCGATCGGGATCGTCCGATGCTTCGGATGTCGGCGGTTCTTCGAGGTTGTTCGACGGCAGGAACGACAGAAGGAACCGAACCTCGTCGAGCACCGCCTTCTCGTCGGCGGCCACGAAGGTGGCGACACCGGACTTGGACGCATGGCTTCCTGCTCCGCCAAGCTCTTCGAGGGTGACCTCTTCACCAGTGACGGTCTTGACCACGTCGGGGCCGGTGATGAACATGTGCGAGGTCTCTCGCACCATGAAGATGAAATCGGTCATGGCCGGGCTGTACACCGCGCCGCCGGCGCACGGGCCCATGATGACGCTGATCTGGGGGATCACTCCGGAGGCCTGGACGTTTCGGTAGAAGATGCCCCCGTAGCCGTCGAGGCTGACCACGCCCTCGGGGATGCGGGCGCCGGCACCGTCGTTCAGGCCGACGAACGGGGCACCGACCGACAGCGCGAGGTCCATGACCTTCTGGATCTTCTCGGCGAAGACTTCGCCCAGTGAGCCGCCCATGATGGTGAAGTCCTGGCTGAACACGAACACCTTGCGGCCATCGATCGTGCCCCAACCGGTGACGACACCATCGGTGTAGGGACGTTCCGTGGCGTCGGCGGCCCGGCTGCGGGCCAGCATGTCGAGTTCGTTGAACGAACCGGGATCGAGCAGGTAGTCGAGACGCTCACGGGCGAGCATCTTGCCCTTCTCGTGCTGACGTTCGACCGCACGCTCGGACCCGGCGTGAAGCGCCTCCTCACGACGGGCTCGAAGGTCTTCCAGGCGTTCGGCAAGCGGGTGTTCGGTCACGGAGGCTGAGAATAGCCGCCCAATTCGCCGGTACCCCCTATCGGACTGGCCTACAGTCGCCGCCCATGTCGTCGCCCGTGTCGTCGCCCAACGCTGCGCCCCGAGCGCCCTTGCGCCGGATCTGCGTCTACTGCGCCTCATCGGCCGGCACGAACGAGCATCTGACCGCGGCAACCCGAACCCTTGGCGAACAACTGGTCGAACGGAACATCGAGCTGGTCTACGGCGGCGGTGCCGTCGGGTTGATGGGCCTCGTCGCCGACACGGTCATGGCCGCCGGCGGGGCGGTCACCGGTGTCATCCCCACTGGCCTCTTCCCGATCGAAGTCGCCCACACCGGACTCACGAGACTGGTCGAGGTCAATTCGATGCACGAGCGAAAGGCCGAGATGATCCGCTTGGCCGATGGTTTCATCGCGCTCCCCGGAGGGTTCGGGACCCTCGAGGAAGTGGCGGAGGTCTTGACCTGGGCCCAGCTGGGTATGCACCGCAAGCCGGTCGGTTTCCTCAATGTCGACGGCTTCTACGATCAGCTTCTGGCGTTCTTCGATCGCTGCGTCTCGGACCAAGTGCTGAAACCCAAGAACCGGGAGTTGGTGCTGTGTGAGGCCGATCCGGGGAAACTGCTCGACGCGTTCGCCGACTATCAGCCAGTATTCGAAGGCAAATGGATCGGCCTCGACCAGATCTGAGCCGGCCTCCCCAACCAGAAGCGAGCTTCCCGATGACCGATCAACCCGGCACCCCAGCAAGCGACCGGGTCGCGCTGCGGCGACTACCCGACCGGGGGCGCTATGAACCAGCCGATGTGCTCGCCATCCTCGATGCCGGCCACATCGCCCACGTCGGGGTGAACACCGACGACGGCCCACTGGTGCTTCCCATGGCCTACGGCCGCGACGACGATTTCCTGTATCTGCACGGATCCGTGGCCAACGGTCTGCTGCGCAACGGTCGAGACGCAGAGGTCTGCGTGACCGTCACGCTGCTCGACGGGCTCGTCATCGCCCGTTCGGCCTTTCACAACTCGATGAACTTCCGGTCGGCGGTCGTGCGGGGAACGGCTCGTCGGATCGAAGACGCGACCGCCAAGGACGATGCCCTCAAATGCATCACCGATCATGTGGTCGAGAACTGGGATTCCCGGCGCCCCGCCAACGATGCCGAGTTCAAGACGACGCTGGTCCTGGCCCTCCCCTTGGTCGAGATGTCAGGCAAGGTCCGAGCCGGCGGCCCCGTCGACGACGAGGCCGACCTCGGCGGTGCCCAATGGGCCGGCGTCGTACCGGTTGCCACCACCTTCGGCGAACCGATTCCCTCTGCCGACCTTCAGCCCGGCGTCGAGCCGCTCGACGCGATCGCGGGGCTCGTCGCCCGATGAGTTCCCCCGTCGTTCCTCCGGTCAAACCGATGCTGGCCAAGGCGATCGACGGCATTCCCGACCGGGACGACCTGCTGTTCGAGCCGAAGTGGGACGGTTTTCGCTGCATTGTCTTCCGCGACGGCGACGACGTCGTACTCGGCTCGCGCAACGAGCGCCCCCTCACCCGTTACTTCCCGGAAATGCTCGAACCGCTCCGCCGCCACCTGCCGGATCAGTGTGTGGTCGACGGCGAGCTCATCGTCGCCCGCGGCGACGGCGATGCGCTGCACCTCGACTTCGATGCGCTCCAGCAGCGAATCCATCCTGCCGAAAGCCGCGTCAACATGTTGGCGGAAACGACGCCCGCCGCCTTCGTTGCCTTCGATGTTCTGGCACTGGGAGTCGACGATCTGCGGGGTCGACCGTTCGGGGATCGACGGCGAATTCTCGAGACGATCCTGGCCGATACCGAAGCGCCGGTTCACCTCACCCCGGCCACCACCGACCGTACGGTTGCGGCCGACTGGTTCCGGGTGTTCGAAGGCGCCGGCCTCGACGGCCTGATCGCCAAGCCGTTGTCCGACCCGTACCTCGAGAACAAGCGGGCCCAACTCAAGATCAAGCACGTGCGGTCGGCGGACGCCGTGGTCGCCGGATACCGATGGCACAAGGACGGCGACGGGATCGGATCGTTACTGCTCGGCCTCTACGACGATGACGGGTCGCTCCAGCACGTGGGTGTCGCCTCGAGCTTCACGGCCAAGCGACGAGGCGAACTGGTCTCCGAACTCCAGCCGCTCGTCGAAGGCGCGCTGGACGATCACCCGTGGCGAAGTTGGGCCGAAGCCGATGCTCACGAAGAGGGACGGATGCCCGGCGCGCCTCACCGCTGGAACGCGGCGAAGGATCATTCGTGGGTCCCGCTCCGCATCGAGCGGGTTGTCGAGGTGAAGTACGGCTCGACGCTCAATGGCCGGTTCCGCGAAGTCACCAGCATCCTCCGCTGGCGACCGGACAAGCAGCCCGCCGAGTGCCGCTTCGATCAGCTCGATGAGCCTGAGCCGGCCTCGCTCGATCTCGTTCTGGGCGCGTCGTCCGGCAGCGGAGTCTGAGATGGCCGCCGCCAAGTCCGAGTCGGTCGTCCTGGAGCTGGCCGGCCACGAGGTCACCGTCACGAGCCCCGACAAGGTGTTCTTCACCAAGCGAGGCGAGACCAAGCTCGACCTCGTGAACTACTACATCTCGGTGGCCGAGCCGCTGCTCGAGTCGATGGGCGGCAGGCCGACGCTGCTCCAGCGCTTCCCCGACGGCGCTTCAGGAAAGTCGTTCTTCCAGAAGCGCGTTCCGAACGGGGCCCCCGACTGGCTCGAAACCACCGAGGTGACGACGGTCAACGGCACCTCCTCGAATGCATTGGTCGCAGCCGACATCGCTCACGTGGTGTGGGCCGTGAATCTGGGATGCCTCGGGTTCCATCCGTGGCCCTACCGCGCCGACCGGCCCGAAGTCGCCGACGAGCTCCGCATCGATCTCGACCCGTCGCCCGGCGTCGACTTCGACGATATTCGCGCCGCCGCATTCTCGGTGAAGGAGCTGCTCGACGAACTCGACATCCAGGTTGTCGTCAAGACCAGTGGCAACCGGGGTCTCCACCTCTACGTGCGGCTCGAACCCCGATGGGACAGCTACGAGGTCCGGGCCGCAGCAGTCGCCTTGGCCCGGGAGCTGGAGCGTCGACATCCCGACCGGATCACCGCCGCCTGGTGGAAAGAAGAACGTGGGCCGCGCGTCTTCGTCGACTTCAACCAGAACGCGCCCCACAAGACGGTGTTCGGAGCGTGGTCGGTGCGGGCGCGTGTCGGCGCCCAGGTGTCGGCGCCGATCGGTTGGGACGAAGTGGCAACCGTCAACCCGGACCTGCTCACCATCGTCACGGTCCCCGAGCGCGTGCAGGACAACGGGAACCCCTGGGCCGGTCTCAACGACAGCCCCCAGGACATCACGCCCCTTCTCGACCGGTCGGCCGCCGACCTGGCAGCGGGGCTGATGGACGCGCCGTGGCCCCCCGAGTATCCCAAGCAGCCGAACGAGCCGCCTCGCGTTGCACCCAGCCGGGCCAAGAAGGTCCCCGACGAGACCGGGACGGACGAGAGCAGCGAGAGTTCGGGCCAGTAGCCTTCGGCCGATGCCGCACTCGCACGACCAGGCCGAGGTCGCCCCCTCGATCGCGAAGCGGCTTCACGGTTTGGCAGCCGCAGCCTTCGTGCTCGTCCTGGTGCTGCTGGCGGTTTCGTGGCCGGGCCGAGCCGACATCGGATCTGCTGATCTCGGCGGGGCGACGACGTCGGCGGCCGTCCGCCTGATCGAGGACTGCCCCGCAGATCAACAGGTCGACGGGTCCTCGTGCCTCCTCGTCCGCATCGAGCCGATGGAAGGTGAAGACCGGGGTCAGCTGTTCGAGTTGCCGCCGATCTACAACGACGCCGCCGGGTTCGAGGTCGGCGAGAAGATCGTGGTCGATCAGGTGGCAAACGAAGACGCCCCCTTCCGTTACACCTTCGTGGATCGTGATCGGAAGGCTTTGCTCTGGGCGCTCGCCGGCGTGTTCGCCGTGGCGGTCGTTCTGTTGGGCGGGTTACGTGGCGCCCGTGCCATTGTCGGCCTTCTGGTCAGCATCGGTGTCCTGGGTTTCTACACGATGCCCGCCATCATCGAGGGCCAGTCACCCGTCCTTGTCGCCTGCCTGACGGCGGGTCTCATCACGTTCGCTGCGCTCTACCTCGCTCATGGGTTCTCGGCGATGACCTCGGTAGCGGTGCTCGGCACGTTGGCCGCGCTCGTCATCACCGTGCTGTTCGGTGCTGCGTTCATCGAACTGGCCCGGTTCAGCGGGTTCGCCAGCGAAGAGTCCTTCTTCATTCAGGCGGTGGCCGGCGAAGTCGACCTGCACGGCCTGCTGCTCGCCGGTCTCGTCATCGGCGCGCTGGGCGCCATCGACGACATGACCGTGACCCAGGCCTCGGTCGTGCTCGAGCTGCGATCGTCCAACCCGACACTTCCCGCTCGAGCGCTCTTCGCGTCGGCCATGCGCGTGGGGCGAGATCACGTCGCCTCGACCGTCAACACCCTCTTCCTGGCCTACGCCGGGGCGTCGATGCCGTTGCTCGTGCTGTTCGTGGTCGGCAACCTCCCGGTGAGCGATGTCATGAACAGCGAGATCGTCGCTACCGAGATCGTTCGAACGCTCGTCGGCTCGCTCGGGCTGGTTGCATCCGTTCCCATCACCACGCTCCTGGGCGTATGGGCCGTCACCCGCACCGCAGGCGCGCCCTACGAACCGACCGGTCGGCCACCCCGCCGTCGGGACCCGAGCACATCGGCTTCCCGTCACACCGCCGAAATCGAACCTCAGCGACGATCGTTGCGCGAGAAGTTGCGATCGAGCCTCGACGATTGACCCGTCTCCGGCCCCTTGGGTCTGACGTTCAGTAGCCGAGTTCCTTCGCCGCCCGTTCGAGCGCAACGCTGACCGACCATTCGGTGCGGGCCAGGCGCAGGTCCTTGTTCGCGCCATCGGCGAACAGCCCGGCAGCGCTCATCCAGAACGCAGCCGACCGCATGGCGTACAACAGCTGGTAGTACCGGCAGCGATCCTCGTCGATGGTGATCCCGGTGGCCGACTGGTATCGATCGAAGAAAACATCCCTGGGGACGACATTGGAGAGCAGGTCGGTGCCCTCACGGTTGAGCTCGGTGAGCATGTAGGCGACGTCGTACATGGGGTCACCGATCACCTGGAGCTCCCAGTCGAGCACGGCCGAGACCCGGTCGTCTTCGATGAGCACGTTCCCGGTTCGGTACGCGCCGTGCACCAAGGTGAGCCGATCGGTGCTGGGTGCGTTGGCTTCGAGCCAGCCGATGAGGTCGGCCAGGATCGGGTGTCCGGGGTGGCCCGACTGTTCGATGAGTTGACGCCACTTGGCGATCTCGCTGCGGGCGAAGGCGTCGCCGAGCTCGGGAACGCCGAGGAAGTCGAGCCCAACGGCCTTCCAGTCGGCGTTGTGGATGGCGGCCAACGAATCGGTGAAGCTGAGCGGCAGTACGCCTCGCTCGGCCGCGGCCGCGTAGAACTCGCGGCCCGCCTTACCCCACGGGCTCGGACAGACGCCGGGCACCTTTTCCATCAGAAGCGCCGGTGCGCCCAACACCGCTGGGTCCTCCTCGTAGAAGAAGACCTTCGGCGCGGGGACGTCAGTGGCCTCGAGGCAGCGGAGGACCTTGAACTGTTCACCCAAGTCGGACATCTGGCGAAGGAGCGCATTGCCCGGGTCTCGGCGCAGGCAGAAGCCCTGCGAATGCGGTTCGCCCTTGGCGGTCCACGAGGCGTCGAACAGCCAGGTCTCGTGCGACCAGCCGACGGCGATGCGTTCGAGTTGCTCGACAGTCACCTCGCCGTCGGCCTCGAACCTGCTCCGCCAGGTAGGGGGTGAGGATGGTCAACAGTTCGTCACTCATTCGGCGACCGCCATTTTCCGATCGATGTCATATCGGAGTACCGGTCGGATGAGACCGAGGGCCTCGATCACTTGTGGTTGCCCGGCTCCCCAGGCGTAGAGCTGCTCGAGCAGCGGCCCGAGCGAAGCTACCTTCGGTTCCGCCTCGACGGCGGTGAGCGTGGTGACCACGGCCGGCGGGGCATCGGCAAGCACCGGGCCGAGAGCGGCCACGAGGGCGGCCATCTCGGTGTCTTCGGCGCTGGCGTGCGCCGGCCCGAGTTCCAACTGGCGGCTGACCCGTTCCAGGATCACCGATGCCATGAATGCCTGCGTACGGGCGTACTCATCGCCCACGGCCGGGCCGATGTCGGCCCGGAGACTCGCCGACAACCTTCGGAGCAGCTCTGCTGGTTCAAGGCTCATGCGGGCAGTCCCCAATCTCCCTGTTCGTTTGGCCGATGACCATTGGTGCATCGGCCACATGTCCTGGTCTTCGCCCCACCAGTCGGCGGCTGCGCCATCGATGGTGTGCCAATGGATCACGCTGTTGATGTCGATGAAGGTGTGGCGGTTGATGATGATGCGGTTGGTGGCGCGGCCCACCGCCGAGAAGTCCGAGCCGTTGGCATCGACTGCGTCGATCGTCATCGTCTCGACCCATCCGGTGTCCGGGTTGCGGACCACCGAGCGGTCGCCGTCGACCAGAGTGATGGGCTCGCCGTGGCGATTGGCGAACCCGTAGGCGACCTTGTCCCGACCGTCGCGCGTGTTGGTGACCGCCAGGAAGCCGCGGCCCTCGGTGCCCGCCCCGGTCACGTAGGCGGCCTGGCGAGGCCGGTTCTCCGGGCGACGACCCCAGGTGCGATCTCGCATCGACCAGCAGTCGATGGGGATCGTCTCACCCTGCACCTCGATCGTGCCGGTGACGTGGCCGAGTTGGTCGAAGTGAGCTGCGTGGCCGAACGTCGACGCGCCCGTGGCCAACGCACGCGGAGGCATGGCTCCCTCGAACCGGAGATCGGCCGAGAAGCGCCCCGGGTCGTCGAAGCCGAGTCGGTACACCATGGTCGGCCGTTCGACCGTGATCGAGACGCCGTTCGGCAACACCGCGTTGCGCAGGTCCAGGTCGGCCGGCATCGGGAGCGCGGTGTAGTTGGCCGAGTACGGCACTTCCCACGGCAGATGTGCCGTGTCGTCCCAGACCCACGCGCCACCGGCGACGGTCCCGATATTGGGTCTGATCATCGAATAGAACCAGCCACCGAGGTGCCGCTCGACATTGTGAAACGCAAACCATGAGGTCTCGGTGAACCACCAGTCGTCGCCGGCCAGATGGGTGTGCAAGGCATCGTCGGCCGCGGTGAACACCGACGGTTGCTCCTCAGAGGTGCTGGAGTGCTCAGCCATCCCCGGACCCTAATCGCCAACGCCTCCCAGGGCCCAGAGCGTCGGCCAGGCGGCTCGCCGCCGGCCGGTGCGATACTGCGATGCATGGACGCCTTCACCGCAATCCGCAACAAGCGTGACACTCGCAGCTACAGCGACGAGCCAGTGGCCAAGGAGGTACTCGACCGAGTCCTCGACGCCGCCCGGATGGCCGGTTCGGCCAAGAACAACCAACCCGTCCGCCTGATCGTCGTCACCGATCACGACACGAAGGTGGGACTCCAGGCCAGCGGAGACTTCGCAGCCTGGATCGATCAGGCTCCGTTCGTCGTCGTGGTCACCGTTCGCAACGATGCCGGTCCCCGCAGTCTGTTCGACGTCGGCCGTCATTCGCAGAACCTCATGGTTGCCGCGTTCGCCGAAGGCCTGGCCACGTGCCCCGTCACCATCCACCATCCCGAGGTCGCCCGCCAGCTCCTCGGCATCCCCGCCGACATCGACCCCGTGATGATCATCACGCTCGGTCACCGGGCACCGGGCGGCGAGGCCCCGCCCCAGATCGCAGGACCCCGCGTGCCGCTCAGCGACTACGTCAGCACCGGTCGCTGGACAGATTCCTCGTCTAGCTTGCAGCCATGACCGAGTTCGCACATCCCGAATACCTCGTCGAACCGTCGTGGCTGGCCGAACATCTCGAGGACGACGGACTCGTCGTCCTCGACGTGACGGCCCGTCTGACGTCGTCGCTGCACAACCGCGCAGCCGACGACTTCGCCGCCGCCCACATCCCCGGCTCGGTGTTCTTCGACTCGGCCGCCGGCCACGGCGTGCTCTCCGACCCCGACGCGGCGTTGCCGTGGATGTGGCCCCCGCCTGACCGCATCGCGGAGGCCCTTCAGTCGGCCGGTGTCGGCCCCGCCTCTCGGGTCGTCATCACGGCCCGGACGCCACGCTCCGGGATCGACGCCGGCACGATGTGGTGCACCAGGGCGTGGTGGACGCTCCACCATTCCGGCATCGACTGCGCCATCCTTCGAGGAGGCCTCGAGCGTTGGCAGGCCGAGGGACGGCCGGTTGCCGAGGGGCCGGCCCCGGCTCCCGGCGCAGCTGCCGCCCCGATACTCGTCGATGGCCGACCGATCGGTCGGGCCACGAAACAAGATGTGCTCGACGCCATCGGCGACGGCAGCGCGTGCCTCATCGACGCGCTCCCCACGTCGAGCTTCGACGGCACCGACGCAGGGTACGGACCCCGCCGCGGCCACATCACCGGTGCCGAGAACCTCCCGTTCCGCTCGCTGGTCGATGCCGAGACGGCCGGTTTCCCCGACGCGAACGAGCTCCATCGCCGGCTTCAGGCAGCGGGCCTCTTCGACCGGGGACCGGTGATCACCTACTGCGGAGGAGCAATCGCTGCCACGGTCCCGGCATTCGCACTCGCGTTGTTCGCGAAGACCGACGTGCGCGTGTACGACGGGAGTCTGATGGAGTGGTCGGCCGACGAGTCCCTGCCGATGTCGCACGGCTGAACTCTCCGACTGCGCCATCTGGCTCCGACTCTGCAGCCTCACCCGGACACCCACTAGCGTCGCCATCCATGGCACCGCACGCACGAACCGCCTCCTCCCCGGTCCCCGGCCAACGGGTCATCCCACCAGACACCGTCGACGAGTACTACCGGCGCGGGTGGTGGCGCTCGACCACGGCCATCGACGACCTCCTCACCCAAGCGGTCGCCCGGCCAGACACCACCGCAGTCGTCAGCTATCGCAGCGGCCACTCGAATCCGGAGCGCCACACCTTCGGCGAACTCGAACTGCTCACCCGTCGGGTTGCAGCCGCCCTGATCGACATGGGCATCGGCATCGGAGACGTCGTCTCGGTCCAGCTGCCCAACACCTGGCAATTTCCTGCGTTGGTCTACGGCATCCTTCGCGCCGGAGCGGTCGTCAATCCGCTGGTCCCCATCTTCCGCCATCGGGAGCTGGACTTCGTTCTGCGTCGAACCGAGAGTCGGGTGCTCATCGTCCCCGACGTGTTCCGCGGTCACGATCATGCGTCCATGGCTGCAGATTTGCTGGAGTCGATCGAGGGGCTCGAGCACGCCTTCGTGCTGCGTTCCGATCCGGCCGGGGCGGACGTCGCCCTGCCATCGGGCACCCGTGACCTGGCCGAGATCCTCGACCACCCGTGGGAGGATCGCGCCGGGCTCCAGGATGAGTTGGCCGCTCGGGCTCCCGGTCCCGACGACCTGGTGCAGATTCAATTCACATCGGGCACCACCGGCGAACCCAAGGGGGTCCTGCACTCCTACAACACCATCTACTCCGGGAGCCGGTGTATCGACGAGATCTATGGCATCACCAACGACGACGTGTGCTTCATGGCTTCCACCCTCGCCCATCAGACCGGGTTCGGTTACGGGATGATGAAGCCACTGGGCATGGGCATGACCGTCGTCTACCAAGACCAGTGGGATGCCGAACAGCTGCTCGACGCCATCGAAACCGAGGGCATCACGTGGACGGTTTCAGCCACCGCCTTCGCCATGGACATGATCGCCGCGCAGCGTCGCCGGCCGCGCAACCTGGCCAGCTTCACCTACTTCATCTGCGGCGGAGCACCCATCCCGCCCAAGGTGGTCGAGGAGGCAGCCGATGTTCTCGGCGCCCAGTTGATCGCCGTGTGGGGTATGACCGAAAACATGATCGTCACCACCACCCGGGTCGGCGATCCGGTCGAACTCGTCTCCGACTCCGACGGAACCCCCGTCGACTGGATGGAGATCCGGATCCTCGACGACGGTGGTCGCCCGGTCGAGGTCGGTCAATCGGGCGATCTCGAAGTGCGCGGTCCCAGTCAGGCCTTGGGGTATTTCTACCGCGACGACCTGTACGCCGCGGCCTCACCCGACGGCGACTGGTTCGCCACCGGCGACGTTGCTCGGCTCCGGGCTGACGGCGGCATCCGCATCGTCGGACGAACCAAGGACCTCATCATCCGCGGCGGCGAGAACATCCCCGTCGCCGAGGTCGAGGACCTGCTGCTGCGCCACCCCTCGGTGATCGAGGTTGCGGTCGTCGGGCTGCCGGACGACCGCCTCGGCGAACGCGCCTGCGCGGTGATCACCGCAACCGATCCCAACCCGTCGTTGTCCGATCTGACGACCTACCTCCAGGACGCCGGAATGGCCAAGCAATTCTGGCCCGAGCGGCTTCACGTGCTGGCCGAGATGCCCCGCACTCCCTCCGGCAAGATCCAGAAGTTCAAACTTCGCGAGCAGCTCCTGGCTCACTGAGCGGCTTGCAGAGCATGGCGACTTCGGCTTCGGGGCCGTAGGGCTGGAAACGGCCGATCTCCTCGAAGCCGAACAGAAGGTGGAACCGGAGCGATCGAGGGTTGGGCGGGAGGGTGTTGACCTCGGCGCACATCGCCGGGCGATCGATGCTGCGGGCCCACGATTCGAAGTCCTGATACAGGGCCGGCCCCCAACCCTGACCCCGAGCCTCGGCAGCCAAGGCGATTCGGTCGATGTACGCGAAGCGGTCGAGCCGCTCCCGGAACCATCCGAAGTTCAGGCTCGGGTACTCGGTGTCGGATTCGGTGAGGCCGATGAGCATCCCCACCACGTTGCCGTCGAGTTCGATCACCTTGAGATACGGCGACACCCGAACGAAGAAGGCCATCTTCTCGTCGTCCATCGGACCGACTTCGGGCAGGTTGCTCTGGTTGATCTCGATCACGGCGTCGAAGTCGGCGGGTTGGTAGTCACGAAGCACGGGCAGCCTCCAGGGACTTGGCCCGAGTGACGAGGTCGGGGGCATCGAGCACCTTCGCCACTGCGGCGAGATCGGCTGTTGGCCCGGTCCAGCGCAGCTCATCGACGTTGTCGACGGTGGGAGCATCGAGCGCAAGGGTTGCCAGGGTGCGAAACAACAGGGCTTCCTCGAAATGGTCGATGAGGGTGCGGGCGAGTTTCGCTCCGCCCCGCACGGTGATGTCCCACTGACCGGGGGCGTGCGGGATCTGCTCGAGGTGCACGTAGCGGGCCAGGACCGCTGCTGCCGACTTCGCTCCCCAGCCCGGAAGCCCGGGGAAGCCATCGGCGGTGTCGCCCACGAGGGCCAGCCAGTCGGGGATGGATTCGGGAAGCACCCCGAACTTCTCGACGACGTCCTCGACGTCGAAGATCTTCTGTTGCCGCCGGTCGAACTGCAGCACTCGGCCCGCCGTCACGCACTGAGCCAGATCTTTGTCGGGGGTGCAGATCAGGACCTTGTCCACCCGCGGATCGGCAGCGGCCAACGCTGCGGCTGCCGCCAGGGCATCGTCGGCCTCGTACTCGACCATGGCAAAGGTGACGCAACCCAGGGCACGAAGGCCGTCCTCCAATGGCCCGAACTGGGCGAGGATCTCGGGATCCATGCCCTCGCCGGTCTTGTACCCGGCGTACAGATCGTTGCGGAACGACTCGACGATGTGGTCGGTCGCCACCCCCACGTGCGTGGCCCCTTCCTCCAGCAAGGACAGCATGCCCCGAAGCACCGCCCGGACGGCGCCGACCTCGTTGCCGGCGGCGTTGATGTGACCGGGTCGCCCGAAATGCTGGCGGAAGAGTTCATAGGTTCCGTCGATCAGGTGCACGATCACCGGACCATCATGCCCGACATCTAGGGTGTCCCCATGGTTGACGTAGAAGCGTTCCGCACGGCGGTGGTGTCGTTCCTTCGAGCGTCCGTGGAGTCGGGCATCGCCTGTCCCGCGTTCGGCGCCATCCTCGCGACCGAGCTGCACACCGAAGCGCTCGCATGGCAAGGCCACATGGCCACCTCGGGCTTTGCCGGCATTCATTGGCCGGTCGAATACGGCGGCCGGGGCCTGACCCGCGCCCACACCGCGGTGTGGTTCGAGGAGTGCGCCCGCGCCCAGGTCGCCCCGTACCTCAACCTCCAAGGCATCGTGCTGGCGGGTGAGGCGATCCTGCGGTCGGGCACGCCGGAGCAGAAGGCCCGCTTCCTGCCGCCGACCCTGACGGGCGAGATCCTTTGGGTGCAGTTGTTCAGCGAACCTGAAGCGGGCTCCGACCTTGCCGGCCTGCAGGCCCGAGCCGAGCGGGACGGCGACCGCTACCTGGTCAACGGGCAGAAGGTCTGGTCATCCAACGGACAGTTCGCCCAGTTCGGCATCCTCATGGCCCGGACCGACCCCCACCTCCCGCGCCACAAGGGCATCTCGTTCTTCCTGCTCGACATGTCGCTGCCCGGAATCGACGTTCGGCCTCTGAAGCAGATGACCGGCGACGCCGAGTTCTGCGAGGTCTTCTTCGACGACGTGGCCATGCCGGCCGACGCCCTCCTCGGACCGGAGAATGAAGGCTGGCGTGTCGCCATGGAGGTGCTGGGCGACGAGCGAGGCTCGGTCGGCGCCGCTGGGGTCATCAGCCTCGGCCACCGCCTCGACGGCCTGGGGTCGCTGTCGCCGTCGGACGCCGTCGCTCGCGACGCGTTGGCCGACCTGTTCACCGATGGCCGCGCCCTCATGGCGCTGCTCGAGCGATCGGGTCAGAACCCAGCGGCGGCCTCGGTCGGCAAGCTCGCCCGCAGCGAGTTCGAGGCCCGAGCCGCCGGCTTGGCGGCGACGTTCCGGGGAGCCGAGGCGATGCTGGCCGACGCCGAGACCGATCGCTTCCTCTACTCTCCCGGGATGAAGATCGCCGGCGGCTCGAGCGAGATCCAGCGCAACATCATCGGCGAGCGCATGCTCGGCCTCCCCCGCGACCTCTGACCCCTCGCTCCCACCCCAACGGATCGGGAGTGCCCGGGTGCCGAAAACGGCACCCTCATACTCCCGATGCGGGGTTAGAGGGGCGGGCGTCGCGCGTAGTGGCCGCCGGTGGCTTGTTCGAACGACTTGGCCGCGCGTAGAACGAGGGCATCGGCATTGGGGCCGCCGACGATCTGGACACCGGTGGGCATGCCGGTGTCGGTGAACCCGGCGGGGACCGATACGGCGGGGCTGCCGAGCATCGTGATGCGACAGCACGAACGCATCCACTCGATGTAGCTGCTCATCGGTTGTCCGGCCACGACGGTCGGATACTCGGTCTCGACCGGGAACGGCGACACCTGGCTCACCGGACACAGGAGCAAGTCGTAGTCCTCGAAGAAGGCCGCGGCGCGGCGCCACAGCACGCCGACGTGAGCCAAGGCCGCATACACCTCGCCCGCGCTCACTGCGGCCCCCGCAGCGGCTTCGAGCTGGATGGTCTCCTTCATCTGCAGCAGGCGGTCGCCCAGCGCCGCGGCCGTGCCGTAGGCCATCATCCAGCCGCGCAAGGTTGCGAACGCGTCGTCGGCGCCGGAGAAGTCAGGCTCGGCCTCGTTCACCGACCACCCGAGATCGACGCAGATGCCGGGCACTCCGGCGAGCGCGGCGAGCACATCGTCCTCTACCGGCAGGTCGCCGAGGTTCGGGCTCCAGGCCACACGCAACGGGCGGTCGATCGGCGTCACCGGCTTGGTCAGATCGAGCCCGGCGAGTCCGCTCGAAACCGGATCGGCCGCGTGTGGCGACGAGATGACGCTGAGCAACAGGGCCAGGTCATCGACGGTGCGGCCCATCGCCCCCTCGGTCCCGAGGCGGGGCCACGGCGGGCCGGGCGCCACCGACGGAACCACGCCGGGTGAGGCTCGGAAGCCGACCACGTTGTTCCAGCCGGCGGGGTTCCTGAGCGATCCGCCCATGTCACTGCCGTCGGCGATGGCCAACATCCCGGTGGCCAGCGCAACCGCAGCGCCGCCCGAGGATCCACCGGCCGTCCGGGCTGGGTCGTAAGGGTTGCGGGTGATGCCGTACACCGGGTTGAAGGTGTGGCTGCCTCGACCGAACTCCGGGGTGTTGGTCTTGCCGACGGCAACAGCGCCGGCGGCCTTCACCCGCGACACGAGCAGGCTGTCGGCCTTCGGCTGGTTGGCAGCGAAGAGCGGCGACCCGAACGTCGTCGGGAAGTCGGCGGTCTCGGTCAGGTCCTTGTGGGCCGTGACCAGACCGGCGAGGGGGCCCTGTGCCTCGCCGCGGGCGTGAGCGTCGTCGACCGCGGCCGCCCGGGCCCGGCCGACGTCGGCGTTCAAGGCGACGACGGCGTTGAGGATCGGGTTCACCGCCTCGATCCGATCGAGGTGGGCGTCGAGGAGTTCCCGGGCGGAGATCTTCCCGGCTCTGAGCATTGCCCGCTGTTCCACTGCGCTGAGGTCAACGACTGATCCGGTCACGAGGGCATCTTGGCCTGGGTCGCTCCGAATCGCCACCCCTCGGTCGATCTGCAAGGCTGGCCCGATGACCGAACGCCTCAGCCAACTCAGTCGATCGATCGAAGGAAAGGTGGCCATCATCACCGGCGCCGCCTCCGGCATGGGCCGAGCCACCGCTCACCTCTTCGCCGACGAAGGCGCCCACGTCGCGGTGACCGACCTCGGCGCCGACCGGGTGGCCACCGTCGTCGACGAGATCACCGGCGCCGGCCGGTCGGCCAAGGGCTGGACGTTCGATGTGACCGACGGCGAGCGAGCGCAGGCCGTCGTCAGGGAGGTCGTCGAAACCTTCGGCGGAGTGGACATCGTCGTCAACAACGCCGGCATCGCGCTGTTCACCGAGATCGACAGTCCCGAGTACGAGGACAACTGGGCGACGTCGCTCGATGTCCTGCTCACCTCGCACACTCGCCTCATCCGTGCCGCGCTTCCCTACTTGCGTCAGTCCGAGTCGCCCCGCATCGTGAACATCGCCTCCACCGAGGGTTGGGGAGCCACCAAGTACAACAGCCCCTACGTCGCGGCCAAGCACGGTGTCATCGGGCTCACCAAGGGACTGGCCGTCGACCTCGGCCGAGAGGGCATCACCGTCAACTGCATCTGTCCCGGGCCCATCGTCACCGGCCTCACCGACGCGATCTCCGAGCAGGATCGGGAGATCTTCGCCAAGCGCCGCACGGCCATCGGTCGCTACGGCATCCCCGAAGAGGTTGCGCATGGCACGCTCAACTTCTGCCTGCCGGCGAGCCGGTACATGACCGGCGCCGTACTACCCGTTGACGGTGGCCTGCTCATCAAGAACGCCTGAGTCGGCGGGCGACTCGCCTCGCACCAGCCGGTAGTACAGGTCGGCGTACAGCCCACCGCTGGCGAGCAGGTCGGTGTGGGTGCCCTGTTGCACCAACTCGCCGTCGGCCAACACCAGGATCTTGTCGGCGTCGGTGATGGTGGACAGTCGGTGGGCGATCACCAATGCGGTCCGTCCCTCCAGGGCGATGGCCAACGCGTCCTGCACCAACGCTTCGTTCTCGGAGTCGAGGTGGCTGGTGGCCTCGTCGAGGACCACGATGGCGGGGTCCTTCAGCAGCATGCGGGCGATGGACAGACGCTGCTTCTCGCCACCCGAGAACCGGTAGCCCCGTTCGCCCACGATCGTGTCGTAGCCACCGGGCAGTTTGGCGATGACGTCGTGGATCTGGGCGGCCCGGCAGGCCGCGATGAGATCGGCGTCGGAGGCGTCGGGCTTGGCGTAGCGCAGGTTGGCGGCGATCGACTCGTGGAACAGGTGCGGGTCCTGAACCACGACGCCGATGGCAGCGCGCAACGATTCCTGCTTGTAGGCCCGCACATCCTTGCCATCGATGCGGACCGCGCCTTCCGTGACGTCGTAGAGCCGAGGCACCAGGTTGGTGATGGTGGTCTTGCCCGCGCCCGAGGGCCCGACCAACGCCACCAACTGCCCGGGCTCGATGGTGAGGTGCAGGTTCTTGATCACGGGTTCGGGGATGCCCGTGTCGCCCTTGGCACTGGGGGTCTCGAGCGAGGCGATGATGGTCTCGCCCGCGCCCGGGTAGCGGAACGTCACGTGGTCGAACTCGATGCGGCCCTTGGGGTCGACCAAGTCGACGGCGTCAGGGGCGTCAGCCAGCGGAATCTTGCTGTCGAGCACCTCGAACACCCGGTCGAAGCTGACCAGCGCAGTGAGCACGTCGATGCGGGCGTTGGTGAGGCTGGTCAGCGGCTGGTACACCCGGCCGACCAACAGACCCATCGCCGCGAGATCGCCGACCGAGAAACTCCCGTTGATGGCGAACAACCCACCCAGCCCGTAGACCAACGCGGTCCCAATGGCGCCCAGCAGACTCAACGCGATCATGAAGCCACGGGTGAACATGGCCGAGCGAATGCCGATGTCCCGCACCCGGCCCGCCCGTTCCCGGAACAGCGTCATCTCGCTGTCGTGCCGACCGAACAACTTGGCCAGCAATGCACCGGCGACGTTGAACCGTTCGGTCATCGTCGAGTTCATCGCTGCGTTCAGGTCCATGCCCTCACGCGTGATCGACTGCTGGATCTCGCCGATGCGTTGGTAGGGGTACATGAAGAAGGGGGTGAGCAGCAGTGCCAGCAGGGTGAGTCGCCACTCGAGGACCATCATGGCCACGAGCGTCGTGAGCAGGGTGATGACGTTCGAGACCACGGTGCCCAACGTTGCCGTGAGGGCCCGCTGGGCGCCGATGACGTCGTTGTTGAGCCGGTTGGTCAGCGTGCCGGTCTGGGTCCGGGTGAAGAAGGCGATGGGCAACCGCTGGACGTGATCGAACAGGGCCGTCCGCAGATCGAAGATCACGCCCTCGCCGATTCGAGACGACCAATAGCGCTCGAACAGTGACACCACCCCTTCGAGCAGCGATGCGCCGACGATCAGACCGGCGAAGACGAGCAGCAGTTGCTTGTCCTTGTTGGGAATGACGTCGTCGATGATCCGGCCGAAGAGCAGAGGCGCCACCAGGCCGAGCATCGCCTGAGCGATGACCGCGACGAGGAAGCCGAGCACCATTCGCCGGTACACGCTTGCGAACCGCCAGACCCGCGCCGCGGATTCGCGTTCGATCTTGACTCCCTTGTAGGAGTCTCGGTCCCGGGGCCACATCATGTGCATTGCCATCATCAACGGTCAGGCTACGGTGCCCCCATGGCCCAGCCTCCACTTCCCTCCGGCGCTGCTGCCAGCGATGACGGTTTCGAGATGGTTGAACCGGCGCCTCCCGAACGGGGAGTCTTCGCCAACCGAACACTGAACCTTCGTGCGGTGCAGGCCGTCGGCTACGACATGGACTACACGCTGATCCACTATCGGATCGAGGAATGGGAGCGTGACGCGTTCGAGTACGCCCGGTCCATCCTCGGCCGTTGGGGCTTCCCGGTCGACGATCTCGTCTTCGATCCGAGTTCGTTCACCATCGGTCTCGCCTTCGACCTGCAGCTCGGCAACGTACTCAAGGCCACCCGATTCGGATACGTCGTCCGCGCCCAGCACGGCAACGCCATCATGTCCTTCGAGGAACAGCGGCGGGTCTACCGCGAGACCGTGGTCGAGCTGTCGCTCCCCCGCTTCGAGTTCATGAACACGCTCTTCGAGCTGTCACGAGCCAGCTTGTGGACTCAGCTCATCGAGCTCCACGACCAGAAGCCGCTGCCCGGCGTCACCAGCTACGCCGACCTGTTCCGGATCGTCGATGAGGCACTCACCGAGACGCATCTGGCCGGCGCCTTGAAGGCCGACATCATCGAGAACCCCGAACGCTTCGTCGATCTCGACCCCGACATCGTCGACACGTTGCTCGATCAACGGGCCGCGGGCAAACAGCTCCTGCTCATCACCAATTCCGACTGGTCCTACAGCCGCCGCATGATGTCGTACTGCCTCGATCGGTTCTGCCCCGACGGGACCACGTGGCGCGACCTCTTCGATCTCGTCATCGTGTCGGCCAACAAGCCGCGCTTCTTCTTCCAGTCCGACCCCATCTATCGCGTGGTCGACGAAGAGCAGTCCCTGCTCCTCCCGCACCGTGGGCCGCTCGAGCCGGGACACGTGTACTTCGGGGGCAACGCCAAGCTGGTCGAGGAGAGCCTGGGCATCTCCGGCGGCCAGCCGCTCTACGTCGGCGATCACCTCTTCGGTGACGTTCACGTCACCAAGGACATCCTGCACTGGCGAACGGCACTCATCGTCCGCGAGTTGGAGGCCGAGGTCCTCGACGCCATCGGCTTCGCCGACGACCAAGCCGAACTCGAACGGTTGATGGCCACCAAGATCGATCTCGATCGTCGACAGGCCCGCTTGCGGCTGGCCCGCGAACGATCCGGGAGCAGGCGAGCGGCCGGAGAGCTGCAGGCCGTCAGCGCCGCCGCGATCGAGCTCGACGAGCACATCGCCCCGCTGGCCCGCAAGGCGGCAGACATCGGCAACCAGACGTGGGGGCCGCTGATGCGCGCCGGGAACGACAAGAGCTTGTTCGCTCGTCAGGTCGAGCGGTATGCCGACGTCTACACGTCCCGGGTGTCGAACCTGCGCTACGAGACACCGTACGCCTACCTTCGAGCGGCCCGAGGCTCACTTCCTCACGACCAACCGCCCAACGGCGATCATTGATGAATCCCGCCTCTTCGGAAGCCAGATAGGCGACGGCCGTCGCGTTCTGTGCGACGGTCACTCCCCTCCCCGTACCGAAGCTGCGATCTCACCCCACTTGGCCGCGGCGCTCGGGTCGTTGCGCAGCTGATCCTCGCCCATGTACATCACGATGCGGGCCGCCGTTCCCTGGTACCGGTCGACCAGCTTGGCGCCCATTTCGTCCCAGGTCGCAACCACGGCATAGGCGTCGAGCATTTCGTCGGTGATCAGCTCGGCCATGCCCGCCAAGTCGCCCACCTTCATCTTCTCGCGGAGCTTGGATGTGGTGCCCTCGAAGCCGAGGTCGTCGAACTGGAAGGCGTAATTGGGGGTCGTTCCGTAGAACCCGATCTGCCGCTTGGCTCGGGCGACGTGCGGCGCCCGTTCCTCCGGCGTGTCGCCGGGGCACGCGAACACCGGGATGATCAGATCGATCTCGGACACGTCACGGCCACTCAGTGCTGCTCCCTCGGCGACCCCAGGCAGCAGACGATTCTGGATGTACGGCATGGAGTGCAGCGGGTGGACGTGCACCCCGTCGGCGACCTCTCCGGCCACTCGCATCATGTGGGGGCCCACGGCAGAGATGTCGACCTTCATGGGGTGGCCATGGGCTTTCGGCGCCCAGTCGGCGGGCAGCAACGACAGGTTGTAGAAGTCGCCCTCATGCGCCAGCTTCTCCTCCTGGTTGAAGGCCCGGAAGCATGCCTTCACCGCAAGCACGTAGTCCCGGAGCCTCGCGGCAGGGTGGTCGAACTCGACGCCGTAGCGGCGAGTGATGTGCGCCTTGACCTGTGAGCCGAGGCCCAACCGGAACCGGCCGTCTGTGTTGGCAGCCAACTCGTACGCGAGGGCCGCCGACACCATGGGGCTGCGGGGGAACGCCACCGCGATACCGGTGGTGAAGAACAGCTCGGGCGCTGCCATCGCCGCGGTCGCGATCTGCATCCACGGCGTCTGGCTGGTCTCGGTGAAGAGCATGCCCGAGAACCCGGCGCCCTGGACCTTGCGGGCAAGGTCGGCGGTTGCCGCCCAGCTGGCCGAGCCAGTCATCAGGTCAATGTCCACGACGAACCTCCTCGAGCGGCGCCCGGTGCGCGCGCAGGCCGCTAGACCAGCATCAACCCGGCGTCAGTGCAAGCCGAGCGGGTGGAGCCCTAGGCCCGGCGGGCGATCACGTAGCCGATGGCCTCACGGTCCAGCGTCGCCGAAGTGACCCCCGAATCTCGTAAGGCCTGTTTGCGGATCTTGCCCGAGGCGGTCTTCTCCAACTCGTCCACGAACTCGAAGTAGCGGGGCACCGTGAATCGGGGCATCCGTTCCACGCACCAGTCGAGCAGTTCGACCAAATCCGGCGGTTCCCCTTGGACGGCCAAAACCGCCTTGATCTCCTCCTCGCCACCCGCGCCCTCGACGCGAATCCCGACCGCTGCGCTCTCCAGAACCGAGGGGTGGGCGTTGAGCACCTGTTCGACCTCGTACGACGAGATGTTCTCACCCCGGCGACGGATGCGATCCTTGATGCGGTCGACGAAATGCAGACGGCCCAGCTCGTCGAACTTGCCGGCGTCGCCCGTGTGGAACCACAGGTTCCGCCACGCCTCGACCGTCCTGTCCGGCATCTTGAAGTAGCCGACGTTGAAACAGAACGGGGCACGAGGTCGAACGAGGATCTCACCAACCTGGCCGGCCTCCAGCGGTTGGTCGGTCTCGGGGTCGGCGATCACGACCTCGAAGTAATCGTCCATGATGTAGCCGGCGCAGCCCGCCTCGATCGGCTCCGAGGTCCGGCTGTAGGCGACCATGTTGATCTCGGTCATCCCGAAGCCCTGGACGATGTCGACCCCGAAGCGATCCTCGAACTCGTCGGCCCACTCCTCAGCGACGGGGATGGCCATGACCCGCGTGAGCGCATGCGAACGGTCCCGGTCGGACGTCGGACTACGGAAGATGAACTCGGGCATGACACCGAGCGCGTTGGTTGCCGTCGCTTTGCACGCGATGACATCGTCGAGCCAGTTCGTGATGCTGAAGCGCTTGACGACCGTGGCCGAGCAGCCGGCAACAAGACAAGCGTAGGCCTGCATGAACAGCCCATTCGCATGGAACATGGGCATACAGATGTAGTAATGGTCGTCGGGCGTGAGCGACATGGCCCGCATGGTCCCGAGGCCGAACAGATAGCAGTGCGCCTGCGGCATGAGTACGCCCTTCGACGGGCCCGTGGTCCCCGAGGTGTACATGATCGTGCACACGTCGTGCGGCGCCGGGGTGAGCACCGCATCGGCACGCACCTCGACCGCTTCGAGAGCTCCGTACTCCACCTGGCGGGTCGGCGAGAGCGACGGCGGCAGCGCAAGGACTTCCTCCCCCACGGCGCCCACCACGATGGTCGTCTCGATCCCCACACCCGACGTGTCGACCAGGGCGAACTGTTCGAGCAACTCGACGTCGACCGCGACGACTCGTGGCTCGGAGTTGTGGACCTGATGCTCGAGGAAGGCGCCCTTCAGCTCGGTGTTGATGGGGACGAAGATGGCTCGTCGCTTGTGCACCGCGATCATCAGCACCATGAACGCGCGACTGTTGGTGAGCAACCCCAGGACCCGGTCGCCCTCGACCACCCCGAGGTCGGCCAGAGCGGTCGCCACGCGGTCGGTTGCTTCGTCGAATTGGCCGAAGGTCAGGTCGCCGCCTTCGGCAAACGCCAGGAACGGCTCGTCTCGACGGTCGAGCGCCTGGCGGCGTACGACGTCGACCAGCGTCGTGTTCATGCGAGCAGGGCGTCCACCGCGGCACGGTCGTCGGCGGTGAGCTGCCAGGATCCGGCGGACACGTTGGCGTCGATCTGGTCGGGGCGGGTCGCCCCCGCGATGACCGACGAAACCAGTGGATGCGAGGTGTGCCAGCTCATCGCCAGCTCCAGGAGCGTGTGGCCCTGCGCCTGGGACCACTGGGTGAGGGCCTCGACCTTGGCCAGCTTGTCGTCGTCGATGAACGCGTCTGCCCGCTTGCCCCATCGCACCAATCGGGAGTCCTCCGGTCGGGGCTCGCCCAGCCGGTACTTGCCGGTCAGCAGTCCCGATTCGAGGGGGAAGTAGGGGACGAACCCGATGCCGTGACGAGCGCAGGCGTCGAACACTCCATCGGTTTCGGGTCCTCGGGTCAGCAGGCTGTAGTGGTTCTGCACCGACGGGTAGGCGGGAACACCATGGGAGGCCGAGGCCGCGTAGACTTCGTCGAGTTGCGCTGCGCTGAAGTGCGTACAGCCGATTTCCCGGATCTTGCCCTCGGCCTGCAGTTCGGCCAGCGCACCGAGTGTTTCCTCGACCGGCGTGGCCGGGTCGGGGCGGTGCAGTTGGTAGTGGTCGACGTAGTCGGTGCCCAGTCGTTTCAAGCTGGCTTCCAGCCGGGCCCGGATGACGGCGGGATCGCCCCCGCGCTCGCCCTCGGCCAATGACATGTCGTGGCCCCACTTGGTCGCCACCAGCACGTCCTTGCGGCGGGCACCGAGCGCCTTCCCCAGGTACTCCTCGGACAGCCCGTTGCCGTAGGCCTCTGCGGTGTCGAAGTAGTTGATGCCCGCCTCGATTGCAGCGTCGACGACCTCCTTGGTTCGATCGGCGTCGATGGTCATACCGAAGTTGTTGCAGCCCAAGCCGATGACCGAGACCTGCAGCTGTCCGAGTGGTCGTGTCTCCATCGCCGCACGCTACATCCCCCCGTTCTGACGAACGAGCGCGTCGGACAGGACGCTCAGGTTCGGCGGAACAGGTTGGGTGGCGCGCGTTCGTTCAGCCCAGGATCGACGGCGTGCCGAGGGCTTCCATGGCCCGGTCAACGATCTCTCGGTGCGAGCCGACTTCGGGTGCCTCGAACCGGAGGTCGTGGGCCAGGTCGATCACCAGCGCCTCGGTCTCGACGAGGATCTCCGAGAGACGCAACAGTTCGAGGGAACTCGATGACCGCGCCGCGTTCACCAGATCCGAGAGGTCGCTCGTCGGCGTCGAGCCGCACAGGACGTGTTCGGCCATCTGCGCCAACCGCAACGCCTCGATCAAGCGGGGACTTGCTCGCCCGGGCGTCCGAGACCGACCAAATGACCCGCGCAGCAGTACGGCCTCGGCCACCAGCTCGGGCATCGACCACCGAGTCATCAGTTCCGCCGTCACCTCGTCGGTGGAATAGCCGAGAAGTTCGCGTTCAGCGGCCTCTCGGGGCCAGCCGTCGCACGCCTCGCTCAGGGCTCGGTGTACCGGCGACGCCACTCGGGCCAGCGCGAGATGTCCGAGTGATCCGAGAAGGCCCACAAGGAACGCCTCCTCGGCCTGGTTCGGATCGAGCTCGTGGGCGAAGCTGCGAGCCAACGTGGCGTTGACGACCGAGCGGCGACGGATCTCAGCGGTCACGTCATCGCAGTTGGTGGGCACAAGGTCCCGCATCGCCCGTCGGGCCAGCAGCGACCGAAAGCCCCGCAGGCCGAGCGTAGAGATCGCCCGGTCGATCCGAGACACCTGCGTCGCCAGGCCAAACGCTGCCGAGTTGACCGTCTTGAGCAGTTCACCCGCCAACGCCGCGTCGCGGGACACCCCGTCGGAGAGGACCCCGAGCGAGACGTCTTCGTCGTTGACCAGACGCAGCAGCTCGAGCACCACCATCGGTGGCGACGGCAAGGCCGAGGCGTCGGCCAGGATCTGATTCTTGCTCGGCAACGCCAGGACGTTTCCGGTGGGCAGAGAGGTCATGGGTTCGTGTCCTTCAGTTGTCGATGGAGACAGCGCCGGCGGGAGCCCCGGCCGTGGCCAGGAAGGTCTCGCCGCCGGTGGCATCGAATTCTTCGAAGGTGATCGGCCCCAGGGGCTCTCCTGCGGTGGCCCGCAGCAACAAGATGACGCCGAAGACCGATGCCAGGATCGAGGCCGCCAGGACTCCGAGTTTGGCGTTGGCCACCACGTCGGCGGAATCGAAGGCCAGTTCGGTGACGAACAGGGAAACGGTGAAGCCAATGCCCGCCAGCGAGCCCATACCGACGATGTGTTTCCAGCCAACGCCCGATGGCAGCACGGCCAGGCCTGACCGCACGGCCAGCCACGAAGCCAGCACGATGCCGATGGGCTTACCGAGCACCAAACCGATCACGATGCCCTGCGATACCGACGACGCCGCGGCGTCGGCCAGGGCGGACGGCGTAACGGTCACTGCGGTGTTCGCCAAGGCGAAGATCGGGACGATCAGCAGCGCGGTGAACGGGTGGAGGTTGTGGCTCAGCCGGTCCACTACCGAACGGGACTCGCGCGTGTCGAATACGATCTCCTTCAACTCGTCGACCGTGTGATGCCTCCCGGCGACCACGTTGGTCTCGTGGGGGCGACGGGGCAGGGCGGGAGCCAGCAGGCCGCAGGCCACGCCGGCCAACGTGGCGTGCACCCCCGACTCGAGCAGTGCGAACCACAGCCCGACTCCGACGAGCGCGTACATGGGCATCCACCAGACCCCGAGCACTCGCATCGCCACCATCACGCCGAGGAGACCGACGGCGATGAACAACGCCGTCATGTTCAGCGACGCCGTGTAGAAGACAGCGATCACCACGATGGCCCCCAGGTCGTCCGCGATAGCCAGCGTGAGGAGCATCAGCTTCAACCGTGACGGGACACGGTCGCCGAGCAGGGTCATGATCCCGACCGCAAACGCGATGTCCGTTGCCATCGGAACACCCCAGCCGTTGCGGACGTCGGCTCCCGCAATCAGAACGTACAGCAAGGCCGGCACGACCATGCCACCGAAGGCGGCAACCACCGGGAGCGCAGCCTTCCGCGGTTCGCGAAGCTCGCCGACGACCAACTCGCGCTTGATCTCCAAACCCGCCACGAGGAAGAAGATGGCCATGAGGGCATCGTTCACCCAGTGACCGAGCGACTCGTCGACCTCGAGAGGGCCGACCGCCACGACCAAATGGTGGGTCCAGAAGGCAGCGACGGTGTCGCCCAATGGCGAGTTCGCCAGGAGGAGTGCGACCAGCGCACCCCCGATGAGTGCAATGCCCGAGATGTTCTCGAGATGAATGAGGCGCTCTACCGGCTGCTTGATCCGCTGAATAGGCAAATCGGATTCTCGTCGTTTCATGGTTCCTGGCTCGGCTGGGCGGTCATGTCGGCCGCAGCATCGGCGGGTAGCCAGGGGATATGAATACTCTGGGGAGTTCGTCACCGAGTCCTTGGCTCCGGAACGGCGATCAGGAATTCGGCGGACCGAGGGCCAACGTGTAACAAAGCATTCGGTAGTCCGTTCCGGCTTCGATATTGACGAAGCCGTGGCGCTCGTAGAAACGGCGCGTGTCGAGATCGACCTCGTCGACGTTGATGTGCATCTCACCGGCGCTCTGGTTGCGCCCCCAAGCGAGCGACCGTTCGATCAGCGCGGTCCCGATGCCTTGGTCGCGGAGTTCGGGTGTCACGTAGAGCTCTTCGAGCTGCACGAGGGGTCCGTCGAAGTACGGCGTCGGGCGGGCGGTGAGGTACGCGAAGCCGACCGGATCAGGACCGAGTGCGAGGAACACCCGAACGTTGTCGCGCCGCAACAGGGAAGCGAAGCGCTCGGTCATGGTGTCGATAGATGGCGTCGGCGACTCGAACTCGGTGTTGAAATCGTGCAGCAACCGCGCCACGTCGGGCGCATGGGCCGACGTTGCCGAGATGACCGTGACCGCCACGTTCCGACCTTAGCCCGGATCTTTCGGCCGGATGCACGCGTCGGAAATGACCTGCACGTCCGGCCGAGTCGGGCTACGTGAGGTCGATGCCTCGATAGCCGTCTGCTGCGGCATCGTCGATCATCGTCGTGTACTTCGGAGCGCCGCCGAAGAACGCCTGGTAGCGCACTTTGCCCTCTTGGTGGCCGGCGACGTTGGAGTTGTAGCCGGTGAACCAACCTTTGCTCCGGCGGAACAGCATGCGTTCGTGGGCCGTCACGACCTCAGCGACCCAGGCTCCCTCGGCCTCTGGTTCGGCTTCGACTCGGGTGAGTCCTTGACCGAGCGCATGCTGCAGCAGTCCGGTGAGCCAGTTGACGCCGGTCTCGATGGCTCGCGGGAAGTTCGACGACCCCGACACGCTCTGGGGTCCGGCGACCATGAACAGGTTGGGGAAGCCGTGGGACAGGACGCCGAAGTACGTGCTCGGGCCGTCGCTCCATTTGTCGGCGAGCTTCTGCCCATCCACACCCCGAATCTCGATGCGGTCGTAGCCACCGGTGATGGCGTCGAAACCGGTGGCGTAGACGATCACGTCGAGGTCGTAGTGGGCGTCGGTCGTCTGGATCCCGGTGGGGGTGAACCGTTCGATCGGGGTCTCGGCCAGGCTGACCAGCTTCACGTTGTCGCGGTTGTAGACCTCGAAGTACCGGGTCTCGAGCGGCAGTCGCTGCATGCCGAACCCATGGTCCTTCGGGATGAGCTTCTCGGCGACGACGGGGTCTTTCACCCTCTGGCGAATGCGGTCGGCGATGTAGTCCGACACCTCCTGGTTGGCGGCTTCGTCGAAGAAGATCTCGAGGAAGTTGGAAGCGAGGATGGCGAAGCCTGACTGGTCGTAGAGCTCATCCCAAGTCAGGCGGCGCTCCTCGGCGGTCAGGCTCCAGAAGCCGCGGCGGTCAGGCATGTGCTCGAACCCGCCAGCGGACTTGGCGCAATTGGCGAAGATCTCGTCGTAGCGGGCGCGGATCGCCGCCATCTCCTCGTCGGAGATGGGCGCATTGTTGAGCGGAGTGCTCCAGTTGGGTCGACGCTGGAAGACCGTGAGCTCGCCGACCTTGTCCGCGATCTCGCTGATGACCTGGATGCCGGTCGCTCCGGTACCGATGACGCCCACCCGCCGACCCTCGAGGGCCACCGGCTCCTTCGGCCACCAGTAGGTGTGGAAGGACTCGCCTTCGAACTTGTCCATGCCCTCGTAGCTCGGGAGCGTGGGCATCGACAGTGGTCCGAGGCTGGTGATCACGAACCGAGCGATGTACGCGCCACCGTCCTTCAGATCCAGTCGCCACACCCGCTCGGCTTCGTCCCAGGTCATCGTCTCGACCCGGGAGTTGAAGCGCATGTGCCGACGCAGATCGAACTTGTCGGCCACGAAGTTCAGGTACCGGAGGTTCTCGGGCTGGGCCGAGAAACGCTCCTTCCAGTGCCACTCGTCCAGGAGTTCCTTGGAGAACGAGTACCCGTAGGTGTAGCTCTCGGAGTCGAAACGAGCGCCGGGATAACGGTTGCGATACCAGGTGCCGCCGAGGTCGTCGTCTCCCTCGAGCAACACGGCGTCGACCCCCAGGTCGGCCAATCGCTTGATCTGGTAGATCCCGGAAACACCGGCGCCCACGACCACCACATCGTGCCGCTCGACCTTCGTTTCCTCAGCCGCTTCCTCGGCCACTGCTGTCCCAGACTCTGCCATCGTCTCCACGCTCCTTGTCGTCGTGCGGCAACCGTACCCGGCAAGCCGAAGGTCACGGAAGCCGAGGCCCGCTGCCGTCATCGGCCCGTCGGCGCCACAGGCCGGGGTCGACGTACTGTGCCAAAATACCCCGATGACCCAGCCATCGGGACCCGATGCGCCGTTTGCGACTCGGATGGATCGTGACCTCGTGGGCCGCGACGAACTCCTCCGATCACTCGTATCGTCTGCCGAACACGCGGTTCATGGCGTGGGCTCACTGACCCTTCTCACCGGCGAGGCCGGAATCGGGAAGACCAGCGTGGCCCGCGCGCTCGCCCGCTTCGCACGCGACGAGATGACCGTCTCGTGGGGGCTGAGCGCGGCGAACAGGAGCGCTCCGGCGTTCTGGCCGTGGCGCGATCTGCTCGATGATGACCTACTGATCGAGTCACCCGAAGTGGAGGAGTCGGTCTTCGGCGCGGTCGGAGGTCAACGGCACGAGCTACTCCGAAAGCTCCGACAGCACGTCGTCGCCCGGGCCCGCCGGCGGCCGTTGCTCCACATCATCGAGGACCTCCAGTGGGCCGATGTTGCGTCGATGTTGCTTCTCGTCGAAATGGCGACAGCGGTCATCGATGCGCCCTTGATGGTCGTTGCCACCCTGCGAACCGACGAGCCGATCCCACGCCCCCTCGACGAAGTCATCGAGGACGTTCGTCGTTCCGCGCGAGTCATGGCTGTCCCGGCGCTGAGCGAGGCAAACATCGCCTCACTCCTCGAGTCGGCCGGTATTGGCGAAGATCCTGAACTGCCGACCCTTGTCAAGAGCCGGACCGGAGGCAACCCGTTTCTCGTTACCGAGCTGCTCCGCTGGGTGACGGCAGATCGTGGGCGGGGTCAGTTCCGAGAGGTGTTGGCCGGCGGGGTTCCAGAGCGTGTGTCCGAACAGGTCCAGCACCGACTGTCCCGGCTGCCTGGTCGAGTCGCAGCCACCGTTGCGATGGCGGCAATCATCGGAGCAGAGGGTGACACACGAACTCTGGCCGCCGCGCTCGGAACGGATGCGGCGGCGACGGTCGAGCTGCTCGAGCAGGCAAGAGCCGCCCGCCTCCTCGATGCGGCGGTGCCGGGTAGGTGGATGTTCGCCCACGACCTCGTACGCGATGCGGTGTACCGCAACCTCGGCGACGCCGAGCGGGCCCGAAGCCACGCGGCGGCGCTGGAATCACTCGAAGCCGATGCGGCGACGCCTGCTCCGGTGCTCGCCCACCACGCGCTGTCCGCACAGCCGCTGCTCGACGCCACCAGAGCGGTCGCACTCGTCACGCGGGCCGGCCAGGTCGCAATGGCTCACCACGCCTATGAGGAGGCCATCGGCTGGTTCGAGCAGGCATCGAAGGTGTTGCCGCTCGACGCCGCCACCCACCAACGAGCCGAGATCCAGGTGCTTTGCGGGGAGGCGTGCAGGCAGGCCGGTGAGATCGAGCGGGCCCGGGCCGCGTTCCTCGAAGCGGCCCGGACGACCAGCGACCCTGGACTGCTGACCCGGGCCGCGCTCGGCTATGCCGATCCCGGCGCCGACCTTGGGATCGCGTTCCGCACCGACGATCTGATGACGACTGCGCTTCACGATCGGGCCATTGCCGCCCAGCCGCAGGCCGAGTCCGTGACCACCGTGCTGCTCGAGGCCCGGCTTGCGTCGCTCCTGTACTTCTCCGATGATCCGAGCCGAGCTCGCGAACTCGCCCGTTCCGCGCTCGATCGTGCCCAGCGGCTGGGCGACGTCCGGGCGCTCGTAGCGGCGAACGCGGTGACCCACGACGCCTTCGTGGTGGGACAGGCCGATCTGGATCGGCAACTCCGCGGCTCCGAACAGCTTGTCGCCTGGGCCCTCGAGAGCGGGTCGAGCGCCAATCTGCTCGCAGCGCACCGCGCGCGAGTCATCGACCTCCTCGCCGCAGGCGACATGGCCTCGCTCGACCGAGAAGTTGCCGCGTTCCGGCGGGTGGCCGCTCCGCTCCGCTCCCCCGGCTACCAATGGTGGATCGACATCTGGTCGGCGATGCGTTCCCTGCTGCATGGGCGTCTCGACACTGCCGAGACCCAGGCTGTCGACGCTTTCGGCGTAGGTGAGCGATCGTTCCCGTCCCTGGCCATGATGAATTTCTCGTTCCTGCTCTTCTTCCTGCGGCGGGAGCAGGGCCGATTCGCAGAAATGGAGGGCCCGACGCGAGAGTACGTAGCGGCCTATCCCGACGTCCCCGCTCTGTCGGTCGGGCTCGCGTTCCTGCTAGCCGAGCTGGGCCGGCTCGATGAGGCACGCGTCAGGGTCGCTGCCATCGTCGACGAGTTGGGCCTCGAGCGGCTTCACGACCGCAATTGGCCGGCCGCATGGTTCCAGCTGGCCCGGGTCGCGTACCTCCTCGACGACCCGAATCTGGCCGGGCTACTGCTCCAGCAGCCAAACCGACCGACCGAGCGGTGCGTGATGGTCTCCGTTGCGACCGTCTGCCTTGGTGCGAAGGATCTGGCGGAGGCGTGGCTGCGCCATACGATCGGGGACTTCGACGAGGCTGACGCTCGGTACCGATCGGCCGCCAGAATCAACGCCCGGATCGAGGCGCGTTCATGGCTCGCGCAGACCAGAGCCGATCATGCCCGCCTGCTCCTCGACCGCGATGGCTCCGGCGACGGCGAAGAGGCCCGAGGGCTGTCAGAGTCGGCGGCCGCTACCGCAGTCGAGATCGGCCTCAGGTCGATCGAGCCACTGCTTGGCTCGTTGCGCGAGCGCCTCGCCACCGCGGAGAACGAGCGAGACCTGCCCGTCGCTCCGGCGACGGGCAGGTCTGCGAGACGGCCAGGCCGACCTTCAGGCGCTCCGGGCTCGTGTGGGAGCTCGACTTCGCCGGTCGACTGGTCCGGGCACCCCATTCGCGTGGCCTCATCGATCTCGTCTACCTGCTCAGCCGGCCAGGACAGGCCGTTTCGGCGCTGGAGCTCATGGGCGAGCCTTCCGGCGCCGAAGCCGAGGCCAGAGGTGCCGAGGTGTTCGATGAACGGGCCCGACGGGAGATCCGCGCTCGGCTCCAGGAACTCGACGCCCAGGTCGACGAGGCCGAGGAGCGCGGCGACGGCGAGATGGCTGCCCTCGCTCGAGAACAACGGCAACTGCTGGCCGAGACCGTGGCCCGCGAGTTGGGGCTCGGCGGTCGGTCGCGTCGGCTCGGTGATCCGGTTGAACGGGCCCGCAAGACGGTGTCGACCCGGATCCGGCGCACGATCGCAATCGTCGGCCGTCATCATCCCGAGCTCGGACGACACCTCGAGCGTTCCGTCGACACCGGGTCCTGGTGCGCGTATCGCCCCGAAGACCCAATCGATTGGATCACCTGACGACAGCTCGCGTCGCGACGCGACGCGAGCTGTCGCGCCTTTCTTTGTGAGGGCGACCATCCGAGTCGCCACCGACAAGGAGGCGACTCTCCGTGATGCTCGAAGAAGCCAGGCTCCAGGAAGTCATCCAGCAACTCACGGGTGAGCTCGCCGGCGCGCTGCACATGGCGACGGTCGTTGCCGGTCAGAAGCTCGGCCTTTTCAGGGCGCTGGCCGAGGTCGGTCCTGCATCGGTGGCCGAGATCGCCGCCGCGGCCTCGTCCGACCCGGATCTCGTCGAGCAGTGGCTGATCGCCCAGTACCTCTCCGGCTGCTGCCAGTTCAGCCCTCAGACAGGCGTCTACTGGCTCAGCCCCGAGCAACAGGCCGTACTCGCCGACCCGAGCAGCCCGACCTACCTACTGGGCGCCATGAAGCCCGACCACACCAACTCGCACATCAACAACAACAACAACAACAACAACAAGGAGCTATGACCATGACCATCACCGACACCCCCGTGGACAACGGCATCAACCTGGGCGCACTGCTCGACGCCCGCGAAGCCTTGGGCGGCCAACCTGAGCTTGCCGAGTTCGAGTGGCGGGCGACCTGCACCTGGCGCAACGGGACCCACAGCTACACCACTGTCGAAGGGTTCGGCGGTCTCGGTGGCGAGCAGTCGCACCGCCAGACGTTCGGCTACGACGTCGACCACCCGGAGTGCTTCGCCTCCGAGGACATGGGCGCCACTCCCGTCGAGCTCGTGCTCGTCGGACTCGCCGGTTGCCTGACCGCCGGTATCGCCTCGGTCGCGCAGCGCCGCGACATCCAGTTGCGTGCCGTCACCGCAACCCTCACCGGCGACATGAATCTCCTGGGCGTACTCGGTGCCGATCCGGAGGTTCGTAACGGCTTCGGGGCGGTGCGGGTGCACTTCACCATCGACGCCGACGCCACTGAGGACGAAATCGCAGCCATCGTCGCCCAATCGCAGAAGCGATCGGCTGTGTACGACATCATCACCAGCCCGACAAATGTGACCGTCACGGTCAACTGAGCGAACCGGCAATCGAGGAGACCACGATGGCCAAGACCAGCACCGTCGTCATCGGGGCCGGCCACGCCGGACTGGCCATGAGCCGACGCCTCACCGAGCGTTCCATCGACCACGTCGTGCTGGAGCGGGCCGAGGTGGCGAACAGCTGGCGCACCGAGCGATGGCCCGACCTCCGCCTCCTCACACCGAATTGGCTCACCAACCTGCCGGGCAGGGCCTACAGCGGCGACGACCCCGACGGGTACCTGCCGCGCAGAGGAGGTCGCGTCGTTCATCTCGGATTACGCGACCTCCATCTGCGCACCGGTGCAGACCAATACCACTGTGCTCGCCCTTCGCGCATCGACCAGCGGCTACAACGTGGTCACGGATCAGGGCGAATGGTCTGCACCCACGGTCGTGCTCGCGAGCGGAGCGTCCAACCTCCCAATCGTGCCGGCTGTCGCTGCCGCGCTGCCCCCTTGGATCCTCAGCATGACACCGCGGAGCTATCGAGGACCCGACTGCTTGCCGGAGGGCGGCGTCCTCGTCGTGGGCGGCTCGGCCACCGGAATCCAGCTCGCCGCCGAAATTCAACGGTCCGGGAGACCGGTCACGCTGTCGATGGGCGAGCACGTTCGCCTCCCTCGGCAGTACCGAGGACGCGACATCTTCTGGTGGATGGACGTCGCCGGCGTGCTCGATCAGCGTTACGACGAAGTCGACGACATCGTGCGCGCACGACACGTCCCCTCGCCGCAGCTGATCGGAGCGCCGGACAGGATCACGCTCGACGTCAACGCTCTACGCGACCGCGGTGGACGGATCGTCGGTCGACTGGGCGGGGTGGCTGGCAGCGTTGTCCAGTTCGCCGGCTCGCTCCCGAACATCTGCAAGCTTGCCGACCTGAAGATGCGCCGGCTGCTCACCCTGTTCGACACCTGGGCGGAGGAACATGGCATTGACGACGTCGATCCACCCGAGTGCTTCGAGGACACTCGCCTCGACGTTGCGGCGCCACTACAGCTGGACCTGGCAACCGAGGGGATCACAACCGTTCTCTGGGCGACCGGCTACCGGCCGGACAACTCCTGGCTCGACCTCCCCGTGTTCGACCGCAAAGGCGCCGTGCGCCATGACGGTGGCGTGGTGCAGGACGTCACCGGCCTATACCTGGTCGGGCGGCCATTCCTGCGGCGCCGCCGGTCGACGTTCATCGCCGGCGCCAGTGCCGACTCTGCCGAGCTGGCCGAGCACCTCCATCGAACATTGGACAAGCGCAAGAGCGCATGAGGAACTGCGAAACGCTCGCTCAGCGGGCCGCCGACGGCTCGATCGTGCTGTTCAGCGTCGACATCGACCTGGCCTGACAGCCTTGTGGCGGAAGGTGGGGGATTCGAACCCCCGGAGATGCGAAGCACCTCAACGGCTTTCGAGGCCGCCCCATTCGTCCGCTCTGGCAACCTTCCGTCGACGAGCTTAGCGTCCTGTCTTTCGCTCACCGACGAATTGGATCACCCATTTGACCGAACAGACCGACGTCCCGGAACTCGCTGTGCTCAGAATCGCGTTGACGGAAGCTGCGGACTCGAGCCGGGCCGAGGGCATGCAGCAATACATGAAGAACATCGCTCCCTTCCTCGGCGTAGCGGCACCCGACCGGCGTCGCGGCGCAGCGGCCCTTCACCGACTGGGTGAAGAAGGCGACCTCGGACTCGGCGGCCGACGTGTTGCTGGATTTCGCCGACGCCTGCTGGGCGGAGCCCGAGCGAGAGTTCCAGTACGTCGCGACCGATCTGCTCCGGGCGGCGGCGACCCGGAGAGCCGACCCATTGCTCGGACCTGAACACCTCGGTCGGGTCGAACGCCTCCTGCGAGACAAGGCGTGGTGGGACACCATCGATTCGCTCGCAGCCTGGACCGTCGGTCCGCTCGTGCTGGCCTGCCCGCAACTGGTATCGACGATGGACGAATGGATCGAAGATCCCGACTTCTGGATCGCCCGCACGGCCATCCTGCACCAGTTGTCCTTCGGGCAGGCAACCGACGCCGAACGGCTCTTCCGCTATGTCGACCTCCGCGCGGCCGACACCGAGTTCTTCATTCGCAAGGCGTTGGGCTGGGCGCTGCGACAGTACGCGAGGATCGCACCCGACGAGGTGCGGTCATTCGTGACCGATCGAGGCGAACTCCTCAGCGGGCTCACTCGACGCGAAGCGCTCAAGCACCTCGGTTCATGAGACACCCACCCCGGACGAATGCTCAGCGCTTGCCGGAGAAGAAGTCGGTGAGCAGCGAGCCGCACGCGGCGGCCTGAACTCCGGACGTCACCTCGACTCGGTGATTCAGCCGCGGATCATCGCAGACGTTGTAGAGACTGAGAACAGCGCCGGCCGAGAGATCGGCCGCGCCGTAGACGATCCGATCGATGCGAGCAGCCAGTGCTGCGCCCGCGCACATGACACACGGCTCGAGGGTGACGACCAAGGTGCAGCCGTCGAGCCGCCACGACCCAACGGCGGCTGCTGCGTCCCGGAGCGCGAGCACTTCGGCGTGCGCTGTCGGATCGCCGGTGAGCTCTCGCTCGTTGTGACGGCGGGCGATGACCACTCCGTCCTTCACGACCAACGCCCCTACCGGCACATCGCGGTGTTCGAGCGCGGCCCTGGCCTCGGTCAAGGCCAGTGACATCTGTTCGGCGTCGGTGACGACGGCATCAACCATGTGGGCAGGGTAGCGGTCGGCCGCTCGCCGGGGCGTGAGCGGAGCCGTGACAACGCCTTGAAACTGCCCTAAGCTACCGAGAGGTATTTTACGACGTAAGGCGACCGATGACCCAGAGTGCAAGTCCCACTGCCGCTGCACCGATCACCCACGAGCGTCCTCCGGTGCGCGATTGGGAGACCGACTTCGATCACACCCATCCCGACTACGCCGCCGCGGCTCCCGCCATCTGGGACCAGCTCCGAGAAGGGTGCCCCGTCGCCCACAGCGACCGGTTCGGCGGCATGTGGCTGCCGGTGCGTCACGCCGATGTCGAGGCCATCGCCCACGACACCGTCAACTACACCTCGCAAGGTGTGATCGTCGGCCCGCACCGGCCCGAGGTCGACGCGCCGATGGGACCGGCGCCCCCCATCACCTCCGATCCACCGTTCCATGCCATCGCCCGGCGGCTCCTCCTCCCGCCTTTTGCTCCCAAACCCATCGCCGCTCTGGAAGCATCGACCCGGGCCTATTGCCACGAGCTGATCGACCAGATGCTGGCCCAGGCGTCCGGCAACGCAGGCATCGCCGACGCAGCCATCGACTACGCCCAGAACATCCCCGTGCGGGTCATCGCCAACATGCTCGGCCTTCCCGAGCACGACGCCGACCGCTTCCGCACCTTCATCCACCGGGTGATCGAGGCCCCGGGTCAAGAGGGAGAGCTGGCCCACGAGGACACCCTCGACTACTACCTCGACACCCAAGTCGCCGAGCACCGGGCCAATCCCCGAAGCCCCGAAAACGGCGACCTCATCGACTACCTCCTGTCGGTCGACATCGAAGGCATGCCGCTGCTCGACGAGCACGTCCGCGGAACCATTGCGCTCCTCCTCATCGCCGGCATCGACACCACGTGGTCCGCCATCGGGGCTTCGCTCTGGCATCTGGCCCAGAACCCCCAAGACCGGAAGCGTTGGATCGAAGACGCAGACGTCCGCCCCTTCGCCATCGAGGAACTGCTCCGGTTCTACGCGCCGGTGACCATGGCCCGCATCGCCGCCACCGACCATGAACTCGGCGGGTGTCCGGTGCAGAAGGGCAATTGGATGCTCCTCCCGTTCCCCGCAGCCAACCGCGATCCCGAAGTGTTCGAAGACGCCGACACGTTCGTCATCGATCGCAAGGTAAACCGTCACAGTGCCTTCGGTCTCGGCATCCACCGCTGTCTGGGCTCGAACTTGGCCCGACTCGAGGTGTCCATCGCCATCGAGACGTGGATGGAACGCATCCCCGAGTTCGAACTGCTCGACCCGGCCCTGGTGCGGTGGTCCACCGGCCAGGTTCGAGGGCCACGAGTCCTGCCGGTCCAACTGGGCTGATCGGCGCTGCAGGTCGGGTCACGTCAGGTCAGCTTGGATGGCTTGGCGGAGCTATGGCTTGGCGGAGGAGGTGGGATTCGAACCCACGGAAGGTCTCCCTTCACACGCTTTCCAAGCGTGCCGATTCGGCCGCTCTCGCACTCCTCCATCGTCGGCCACGGGTGAGTGGTCGGCGTTGCGTCCGCTAGGATATCGCCTCGTCGCCTGTTCTGGCAGGTGGCGGTCGGACCCTGTGCGTCCGAAGACCGTGAACCGAGTCAGGGCCGGAAGGCAGCAGCTCTCAGCGGACCCTTCGGAGCGCCGCAGACCGTCTGGCCGCCACTTGCGAGGACAGGCGACGCTCGTTTTGCCAAGCCGCCGCCGCCCGGCACGGCAGGTCGTCACAGCCCCTCGGTAGGATCATTCCGTGGCCTATCAATCGCTCTACCGTCGGTACCGGTCACAGACCTTCGCCGAGATCAAAGGCCAGCCGCACGTCACCCAGGCGCTGCGCGCTGCGGTGGCCGAAGGCCGCCAGGGTCACGCGTACCTCTTCAGCGGACCACGAGGAACGGGAAAGACCAGCACGGCTCGGGTGCTGGCCAAGGCGCTCAACTGCGAGCACCTCGATGCCGGCGAGCCTTGCGGCAAATGCACCAGCTGCGTCGACATCGAACACGGTCGCAGCTTCGATCTCCACGAACTCGACGCGGCCTCCAACAACAAGGTCGACGACATCCGTGACCTCATCGCCAAGGTGGCGCTCGGCTCGCCCGGCCGCACCAAGGTGTACATCCTCGACGAAGTCCACATGCTCAGCCCGGGGGCAGAGAACGCGTTGCTCAAGACGCTCGAAGAGCCACCGGCACACGTGGTCTTCGTGCTCGCCACCACCGAGCCCCACAAGGTCGTCCCGACCATCCGTAGCCGCACCCAGCACTTCGAGTTCCATCTGCTTCCCGGCGACGAGCTGGCCGAGCACGTGCGATGGGTCATCAACGACGCTGGCCTCGACGTCGATGAAGCAGGCATCGAGTACGCCCTGCGACAAGGCGGCGGATCGGCCCGAGACACCTTGTCGGCCCTTGATCTCGTTGCCGCAACAGGCGGCGTTCCCACCACATCAGACGTCGGCTACGACCTCGCTCGGGCCATCGGCGCCAGCGACACCGGCGCTGCACTCACCGCCATTCAGCGGGCGATGGAGAGCGGCCGCGAACCCCGAGTCATCGGTGAAGAGACGCTCGGCCTGCTCCGAGACGCCTTCCTGTCCGCTATGGGCGCGCCGTTGGCCCATCTCAACGACTCCTCCCGCACCCGAGCGAACGAACTGGCGGGAAGCCTCGGGCCGGCAACCATCACCCGCTCGCTCGAGCACCTGGGCCAGGCCCTGGTCGACATGCGACAAGCACCGGATCCGCGGGTACCACTCGAGGTCACCGTGCTCCGCCTCGCCCGCAAGGACGGCAACGATGTCGCGGCCTTGCTGCAGCGCATCGAAGCCCTCGAACAGCAGGTTGCCGCGTTGCGCCGAAGGGGCTCCGAGCCCTGCGTCGGTCGGCCCGACCGCTGCGGAACCTTCGCCCGTCCCCCGCGCCTGCCGCCCAAGCTCCTGCTCCGCCTGCGCAGGCGGCGTCCGGCTCGATCCCGCCGGTACCGACGACTTCGGCCTCGGCTCCACCCCGACCCACCGCCGCGCCACCTACGCCGACTCGAAACGGACCCGCGTCCGCCGCGAGGTCGGCACTGTCCGAACAACTCGGCGCGGCACGGCCCGAGCAAGCTCCGTCCGCTCCCCCCGCGTCGCCGTCACCGGCGCCAGTCGCCGTGGCGTCATCCGCCCCTTCGAACGACGGCCCGGCCGTCACCCTCGATCATCTGACTGCCGCGTTCAGCAGCGGGTTCCTCGATGAGCTCGAGCAGCGGGTGCGGGCCCGGTTCAAACTCGGCCACTTCGTTTCGGTGAGCGGCGATGTCGCCACCTTCGCCGTGCCAAACGCTCACGTGGTTCCGCGGTGCGAAGAAGTCCGCCCCGATCTCGAACGGGCCCTTCACCGGCGGTTCGGACGACAGCTCACCGTGCAGCTCGTCGTCGATGCCACCACCCCGGCACCCGGCGGCTCATCGGCGCCCCCTGCTCCGACGCCGCAGCCCGAGGAACACATCGATGTTGCCGAGGTGGCCCACCTCGAGAACGCCGACGACGTAGCCTCCACCGGGATCGATCGCCTCACCCGAGCCTTCCCCGGCTCGACCCTGGTCGCTCCCCCGCCCGAGTAACTCCCCAAACGTCCAAGCGAGGAACCATGTCCGACCAAGGTGGTCTCGATTTCAGTGCCCTGCTCCAACAGGCCCAGGCCATGCAGGAACAGATGATGGCCGCGCAGGAGGCCCAAGCCCAGCAGACGGTTGCCGGGCAATCCGGCGGGGGCAAGGTCATCATCGAAATGACCGGCGCCGGAGAGTTCCGATCGGTCACCATTGCGCCCGACGTCGTCGATCCCTCCGATGTCGAACTGCTGGAAGACCTGGTCCTCGCAGCCCTCCGAGATGCCGGCGCTCAGGTCATCGAACTCCAGCAGGAAGGCCTTGGCGGCATCGACCTCGGAGGGCTCGGCGGACTCCTCGGTGGCCAGTGAGCGCCTACGCCAAACCCGTCGAGATCCTCATCGATGAACTGGGCCGGCTGCCTGGGATCGGTCCGAAGTCGGCTCAGCGCATCGCCTTCCATCTCCTCAAGTCCGACGTGGTCGACGCTCGTCGACTCGCCGACGCCATCATCACCATGAAGGAGACGGTGTCGTTCTGCGAACGGTGCTTCAACGTGGCCGAGGCGAGCGAGTGCGAGATCTGTACCGACCCGAGGCGCGAGGACGGCGTGATCTGCGTCGTCGAAGAACCAAAGGACATCGCCGCCATCGAGAAGACCGGAGCCTTCAAGGGCCGCTACCACGTGCTGCAGGGCGTCATCAACATGCTCGAAGGCGTCGGCCCGGAGCAGCTTCGGATCCGGGAACTCGCCCTTCGGGTCGCCAGCGAGGACATCACCGAGGTCATTCTGTGCATGAACCCCAACATCGAGGGGGAGACCACGGCGGCCTTCCTGGCCTCGAAAATATTGCAGCCCTTTGAAATTACCGTGACAAGGCTTGCGTCGGGGTTGCCGGTCGGCGGCGATCTCGAATACGCCGACGAACTCACCCTGGGTCGAGCCATCGAAGGCCGCCGAAACCTCGCCTGACCGCCCGCCCCACTCGGATTATTGGGCCGAAACGCGACAACCGGGTCGGCGGGGAGAGGAGATCACCGACCCGGTAGTCACTGATATCGCTGCCATCTGTCACTATCGACCAGATCAGATGACCGCAACGTTGATGTCAGTTACGTTACGACATTCGAGGGTGGTTGACAAGTCAGTATGAGGATTTGTCACTCCGTTTGTCCCCCGGTTGTCTGTCAGGAGACGGCGCGAACAACCAGCGCGTCGCCCTGGCCACCGCCGCCACAGAGGGCAGCGGCTCCGACCGACAGACCCTCGCGTCGCATCTCGTGGAGCAGCGTGAGCGCCAACCGGTTCCCGGAGGCCCCGATGGGGTGTCCGAGGGCGACCGCTCCACCGTTGACGTTGACGATCTCGGGGCTGATGCCCAGATCGTCGATGCTGGCCAACGCAACCGCGGCGAACGCCTCATTGATCTCGTAACGCTCGATGTCGGCGACCGTGAGGTCGGTGCGCGACAACGCATGGCGAATAGCTCTTGACGGCTGGGTGAGGAGCGAGGTGTCCGGGCCGGCAATCTGTCCGTATCCGACGACCTCGCCGAGCGGGGTGACCCCGAGGCGCTCGGCGTAGGCCTTGCTCACCATGATCAGGGCCGAGCCGCCATCGCTGATCTGTGACGCGTTGCCCGCAGTGACCGTACCGCCCGAGGCGAACGCCGGCTTGAGCCCACCGAGGGACTCCGCCGTCGTGCCGGGACGGACGCCTTCGTCTACTTCGACCAGGAGCGGGTCGCCTCTGCGTTGTGGCACTTCGACGGACACGAGCTCATCGGCGAAGCGGCCTTCCTTGTGGGCAATGGCGGCGAGTTCGTGGGAACGGGCAGAGAACTCGTCCTGGGCTTCGCGGCTGATCTTGGCCGCAGCAGTGTCGCGCTCGGTCGAGGCACCCATGGCACAGGCGTCGAAGGCGCAGAACAGGCCGTCGTACATCATCGAATCGACCAGCGTCTGATCGCCGGCGCGGAAGCCGGCGCGTGCGCCGGGCAGAAGGTACGGAGCGTTGGTCATCGACTCCATACCACCAGCGACCACGACGTCCGCGTAACCCGAGCTGATGAGCTGATCCGCCAGGAAGATGGTGTTGAGGCCGGACAGACACACCTTGTTGATGGTGGACGCGGGCGTCGACATGGGGATACCGGCGTTGACTGCGGCCCGGCGGGCGGTGATCTGCCCGGCGCCTGCCTGCAGCACCTGTCCCATGTAGACGTACTCGACCTCGTCGGGCGCAATGCCCGCTCGGGCCAACGCCGCTTTGATGGCGAAACCGCCAAGATCGGTGGCCGAGAAGCCGGCGAGTGAACCGCTGAGCTTCCCGATGGGGGTGCGAGCACCAGCAACGATGTAGGACCCAGGCATGAACCGCTCCCGTTCAGGTCGACGAAGGAAACGCCAGCCTACCTCTCAACCCCGCAGGGATTCATCCCAACGAGATCGAGACCCAGATCAGCGGTTCTCGTTGCGGGCATCCTCGACCACTCGCTGCATGGCTTCACGGACGAGTCGGGCCAACGCGTCTTCGTTCTCTGGCGTCGCGACATCGGCAACCTCGGCGTCATCCTCGGCATCGACCCCGAGCTCTTCGCCGAGGTCGGGGGCGCCGTGGGAGTCAGATGATGGCCGATAGAAGGTCTCGGGTGCGTCGGACCCGCCGAACCCACCCTCGATCACATCACCTTCAATGATGTCACCCTCAATGACATCACCGTCAATGATGTGCGCCTCGATGACATCGTCATCCTCGTCGTAGTCACCCCGCCCGTCGTAGTCGTTGCCCTCGTAGGAATGGTCGGGCCGATCGGTCGACAGGAACGGGGGGTAGTCGGCCTCGATGGCCCGCTGTTCGGCCTCGAGCAGCACGTCCTGCTCGGTTTGCGCTCCGAGCTCGGAGACCGCCTCGGCATCGAGACGATTGAGGGCCGCCTCCAACTCTCGCTGCGCAGTGAGAATGCGGTTCCGAGAGGACGTCTCGGTGTTTCGCAGCACGTCGAGACGTCGCTGGGCCTGGTCCAGGTTGGTCCTGACCTTCGCCCGCACAATCTCTTCTGCTTCTCGTTTGATGAACTCGCTCTGAGCCCGGGCCTCTTCCAGCAAGGTTGCGACCTGTTGACGAGCCTCGGATACTTCGGCGAGCGCCGCTTCGCGTTCGGTGGCCGCCTCGGCTTCGGCCTGCTCGACAAGGGAGCGACGCTCGTCGAGACGAGCCACTCCCTCGATCTCGGCCCGGTCGCGGATGGCGTGGGCTTCGTATTCGGCTTCGCCCCGAAGGTGGGCCGAGTATTCCTCGGACTCGGCTCGGAACGCTTCGGCCTCGGCCCTCAGGCGTTCGGCTTCGGAGCGGAGATGATCGGCCTCGGCCCGCGTGCCGTCGGCTTCGAGCGCGCAGCTGGTTGACGTACTCTTCGGCCTCGTGGCGAACCGACGCCGACTCGGCGTGGAGACGGGCGGCTTCGACTTTCAGCGATTCGGCTTCTTCTCGCAGGCGGCTGGCGTCGACCCGCGCCCGTTCGAGTTCGTCCTCCGCGCCCGACCGGAGCTCGATAGCTTTCTGCTCCGACTGTTCGCGAGTTTCGGTCGCCACCTCGTGGGCCTGGCGCAGCAGATTGGCGATGCGGTCGCCGAGCGCTCCGAAGCGGTCTTCGTCGATCTGCGTCGCCTCCGGAAGCGGGGCGAAGCCGTGAGCTGCACCCTCACCAGCGCCGGCCCAGGCCGACTCACGACTCGTGAGCGTGGTCTCGAGTTCTTCGACATCGCTTGCGACCCGGCGAAGAAAGGCGCGGACCTCATGCTTGTCGAACCCTCTCAGACTGGAGGCGAACTCTCGGTTCTCGATCTCGTCAGGTCGCAATGGCACGGTGGGGTTCCTTCCTTCCTCAGCCTACCCAGTCGGCCATTTTCGGATCGGCGTGAGACCAAATCACGCGAATACCTCGACAAACAGAATGCCGTCGCCCACCGCTACCCGATCTGTTCGCAATCCGCCGGGCCCGCTACCGTGCACGGCCATGCAGGAGTTCCTCGAAGCAATCAAGAACAACGCCAGTGGCGCCGAACTGGCGAGCATGCCCCTTCCCAGCTCGTATCGGGCGGCGTTCGTACGACGTGACGACATCCGCATGTTCGAGGACGTGCCATCGGACGAAAAAGATCCGCGACTCGCGATCCACGTCGATGAGGTCGCCGTGCCCGAGCTGGCGCCCGACGAGGCCTACGTGGCCGTCATGGCTTCCTCCATCAACTTCAACACCGTGTGGTCATCGATCTTCGAGCCCCTGCCCACCTTCGGGTTCCTCGAGCGTCTCGGCCGAGAAAGCATCTGGGGCCAGCGGCACAATCTGCCCTATCACGTCCTCGGTTCTGACGGCGCCGGCGTCGTCATCCGAGTCGGTTCTGCGGTCCGGAACTGGAAGCCTGGTGATCGGGTCGTCATCCAGTGCAACTACGTCGATGACCAGGACCCTTCGTCGCACAACGACTCGATGAAGGCAGCCAACCAGCGAATCTGGGGTTTCGAGACCAACTTCGGCGGCCTGTCGGACCTCACGATCGTCAAGGCCAACCAGCTGATGCCCAAGCCCTCCCACCTGTCGTGGGAAGAATCGTCGGTCAACGCGCTCTGCGCCTCGACCAGCTATCGGATGTTGGTGTCGAACAACGCTGCGGCCATGAAGCAGGGCGACACCGTCCTCATTTGGGGTGCTACCGGCGGCCTCGGCGGCTATGCAACCCAGTTGGTACTCAACGGCGGAGGCATCCCCGTCGGGGTCGTCTCGTCGGCCGACAAGGTCGAGCTGCTCCATGAAATGGGATGCCAGGCGGTGATCGACCGCAAGGCCGAGAACTTCCGGTTCTGGAAGAACGACCACGAACAGGACGAATCCGAGTGGCGCCGGTTCGGGGCTCGCATCCGCGACCTCGTCGGCGAAGACCCCGACATCATCTTCGAGCACCCTGGCCGCCAGACCATGGGAGCCTCGGTGTTCGCGGCGAAACGCGGCGGCGTGATCGTCACGTGCGCCGCGACCTCGGGCTACATGATCGAGTACGACAACCGCCATCTCTGGATGAAACTGAAGCAGATCGTTTCCAGCCACTTCGCCAACTACGGCGAGGCCTACGCCATGAACCGCCTCATCGATCGCGGCGCCATCAACCCGATCCTCTCGGCGGTCTATCCCCTCGACCAAGTGGGCGAGGCTGCGTATCAGGTGCATCACAACCTGCACGAAGGAAAGCTCGGCGTCCTCTGTCTCGCCGACAGTGAGGGCCAGGGCATCTCCGACCCCGAGAAGCGCGAGCGGCTCGGTGAGGACAAGATCACCATGTTCCGCCGCCACGCCGATTCGCTCGTCCACTGATCTGACACGCCACCAGACCTGACCAACCAAAGGATTGCCATGATTCTCACCGAAATCGACCACATCGCCATCGCCGTCCGTGATCTCGAGTCCGCCATTGCCTACTACCAGGCTGCGTTCGGCGCCGAGGTCCACCATCGCGAGATCGTCGAGAGTGACGGTGTCGAGGAAGCGCTGGTCAAGGTCGCCGACTCCTACATCCAGCTGACCGCAGCTACCCGCGACGACTCACCCATCGCCAAGTCCATCGAGAAGCGGGGCGAAGGGCTGCATCACGTCGGCTACCGGGTCGACGATTGCGCCGCCGCCCTGGCCGCGATGGTTGCTGCGGGCGCAACCCCCATCGACAAAGCGCCCCGCCCCGGATCTCGGGGAACCACGGTGGCGTTCGTGCATCCGAAGGGCAGCTTCGGGACGCTCATCGAACTGGTGCAGGAGTAGCCGTGGCCGGCCACGACGGCTCCCGCATCCGGCCCAGCGCGCCCCGTGTCGCGCCAAACGAAAACCCGAGCGAGGAGGTCGAGGACGTCCTCCGTTCGGCCATCAGCCGCGATGGCTCGCCGCTCAATATCTTCCGCACGCTCAGCCACCACCCGAAGATGATGAAGCGATTCAACCTCTTCGGGGGCTTCATTCTCAACAAGGGGCTGGTGCCGGCGCGTGAACGAGAGATCGTCATCCTGAGGGTCGGATGGAACGCGCAGTCGGTGTACGAGTTCGGCCAGCACACCGAGATCGGACTTCGCTGCGGTCTCACCTCAGCGGAGATCGACGGGCTCGCCGGAGCAGAGCACGCCTGGTCGGCAGACGATCGCCTCCTCATCGCGCTCGCCGACGAATTGTGTGACGACGACTGCGTCACCGATGCCACCTATGCGGGCCTGGCTCAGCGTTGGAACGAGGCCGAGCTGATGGAGCTGGTGGTCACCGCCGGCTTCTACCGTTTGGTCTCCGGCTACCTGAACACGTTCGGCGTCCAGCTCGACGATGGCGTTCCGGGCTGGCCGACCGTCGGCTGAACAGGCCAAGATGCGGCATGGATGTAACCACTGCCGTCTCCCGCCGAAATCCGTCCGGGCCTTCCTGCCCACCCCGGTGTCCGACGAGACCATCACGCAGTTGCTGGAAAAGCGGCGAGGGCGCCGTCCGGAGGCAACGTCCAACCGTGGAAGGTCTACGTGGTCAACGGCGAATCGATGACCCGGTTCCGCAGCTTCCTCGGCGATCGCAAGCCGGGCCAGGCTGGGTACCCCGTCTACCCCGAGAGCCTGAAGGAACCGTACCGGACGGCCCGATTCCAACTGGGCGAGGCCATGTACGCCACCATCGGCATTCCCCGCGACGACAAGCCGGCCCGCCTCCGACAGATGGCCAAGAACTACGACTTCTTCGGTGCCCCGTCGGCCATCTTCTGCTACGTCGATCGCCAGATGGGCGCAGCCCAATGGTCGGACCTCGGCATGTTCCTCCAGACCTTCATGTTGCTGGCCACCGAGGCGGGGCTCGACACCTGTCCGCAGGAAGCGTGGGCCCGGTACGAGGCCGCCATCACCGAGTTCGTCGGCGCTCCCGACGAGCTCCAGCTGTTCTGCGGCGTCGCCCTCGGCCACGCCGACATCGAGCACCCGATCAACACCCTCGAAAGCCAACGCTTCCCGGTCGCCGACTTTGCGACCTGGGTCTGAACTCCCGGCAGTCCCCAACACCCACAACAGCTACGAACGGATCCCTCCCATGTCTGATAGTCCAGCACCCACTGCGCTCGCTGCCGAACACCTCTTCACCCTCACCGCGCACGTCGGGGAGGCAGCCAACGGATTCATTCGCAGCGGGCCAACGGGACACCGGTTCATCGCGCCGGTGACCGGCGGTTCGTTCGAGGGCCAGCGGCTGAAGGGATCCATCGTTCCCCCCGGGGGTGACTGGGTGCATCGCCGGGCCAACAAGACCTTGCATCTCGATGTTCGCCTTCTGCTCGTCACCGACGACAACGAATCGATCCTCATGACCTATCAGGGGATCGGCAAACCGAACGGCGACGGCACGACCGCAATCCGCACCGCGCCGACGTTCGAGACCGGGGCCGAGAAGTACGCGTGGCTGAACGACGTCCAAGCCGTCGGCATCGGCACCTCCGACGCCCAGGGCGTCACCTACGACATCTACGCGATCCTCTAGGGCTGCGCTGATGCTCAGCGATGCACGGCTCTCAGAGGGCGCGGTCGAGGGCCTTGCGGACTGCGGCCGCGTACTCCGGGCGGGCGATGACGAGGCCTCGGACAATGGGGTCGGACTTGTTGTAGCGGATCTCGGCCCCCGAGATGTCGGTGACGACGAGGCCGGCCGCTTCGGCAACGGCCGCCGGGGCGCACACGTCCCACTCGAACAAGCCGCTGCCGTGCACGTAGACATCGACCGACCCGTTGACGACGAGCATGGCCTTCACGCCCGAAGAGCCGCACGCGGTGAGTCTCCCGTCGAGCGCTTGGGCGACTCGGCCGCCGAGGAACCCATTGGACCGACCACTGATGACCAACGGTTGGTCGCGTGCTTCGCGGTCGGCAAGCAGCGAGCCACGGGTGGAGAAGACGCTACCCATTCCCGGCACGGCGACGGCGCCCGCCGTCGGTCGGCCGTCCTCGACGAGGGCGACGTGCACCGCCCATTCGATGCTGTCGGTGTAGGGGTAGTCGTGGGTGCCGTCGAGAGGATCGATGATCCACGTACGAGCGGCCTTCAGCCGGCGACGATCCTCGACCCCTTCCTCGGACAACACGATGTCGTGCGGGCGGAACTGAGCCAACTTCTCGACCAGGAGGTCGTGCGCCAATTGGTCACCCATGTCTCGCAGGCTCCAAGGGTCGACACCCCGGCCCTTTCCGTCGCGGAACGACATGAGGGCAACCCCGGCTTCCGCCGCGAGCTGGGCGGCCAGAAGATGGTCGTCGGGAGAAACGTCAGGCGGTGATTCGAGAGACCGTTCGCTGGCCGGACTCACGCCGCAGGTCCGGCGACGATGCCCTTGTCGTGCAGCAACCCCACTTCGTGCGATGTCAGACCGAGCACCCCGAGAAGGATCTCATCGGTGTGTTGCCCCAATTTCGGCGCCGGCTTCGGCGGATGGCGATCGATCTCCTTGAAGTCGAGCGGGCTTCGGGGCGCCATGACCCGACCGACGCCGGGCTGGTCGACCATGGCGAACATCGGGTTGGCAACCGAGCAGCGCGGGTCTTCGAGGAAGAGCTGCTTGAAGGTCTGATACGGCCCCCAGCAGACGCCGTGCCGATCGAAGATCTCCCGCAGGTCGGCAAGATCGTGACGAGCGATGAACGGCGCGATGAAGGCCGCGATTGCATCGCGGGCGGCATAGCGGTCACCCTCCTTCGACAAGTTGACCCCGAGCGCCTTCTCGATGGCGGGCAGGTGCTCGCTGATCTCGGTGGCGTCGGCGAGCGAGGTCCATTGCCGGTAGCTGATGGCGACCACCATGACCCGGCGGCCGTCCCGCGTCGGAAAGTCCCGACCGAACGCACCGTACAGATCGTTGCCCACCGGCTCGCGATCCTCTCGCAGGAGCTGGGCCTGGGCGAGGTACCCCAGGTTGGCCACCATCGCGAACGCAACATCGGTCAATGAAATCTTGACCAACTGACCGAGGCCGGTCCGGCTGCGGTAGCGCTCGGCCGCGAGCAACCCGAGCGCCGTGGTGAGGCCGGTTGCCGTGTCCCACGCCGGCAGCACGTGGTTGGTCGGCATGTTGGAACCGGTGGGGCCGGTGGCCATCGCGAAGCCGGACGACGGGTTCACCGTGTAGTCGACGGCGGTCGACTCGTCGGGATTCCCGATGATGTTCATGTAGATGAGGTCGTCTCGGTGGACGCGAAGCGCCTCGTCGCTGAGCCAGCCCGTCTCGGGGAAGTTGGACAGGAACATGCCCGCACCGTCACCCGGTGCGGTGATCAGATTGGTGATGAGATCTCGGCCCTCGGGATTGCGGAGATCGACTTGGATCGACCGCTTGGCCTTGTTCAATCCGGTCCAGAACAGACTGACGCCTTCGGCCGTCACCGGCCATCGATTGAAGTCGAGCCCGCCGCCGATGGCGTCGAACCTGATGACGTCGGCACCCAATTGGGCAAGCGTCATTCCCCCGAGAGGCGCAGCGACGAACGCCGAACCCTCCACGATCCGTAGACCTTCAAGCACCGGCGTCATGGGCGAATCGTAGGCGACACGAGCCGCGAACGACGAAGACAGTCGGTGAACGGTCGAGCGATGCACACTCGCCCGAGTCGATCAACCCGTCGTAGGGTCTGCAGCATGAGCCATCCGCCGCCCGAACTCCTGGGCACAGCCTCCGACGGCACCCCGTTCCTGATCGGTCATCGTTGCCAACACTGCTCACGTGTTGCCTTTCCGCCCGACCCCTACGGCTGTGAGTCCTGCGGCGCGCTGCTCGATCAGCTCGAGCCGACGGAACTGCGGGCCTCAGGAGTCGTGCAGGCGGTGGCGACGGTGCACCGCCACCACCGCGAGGTGCCACCGACGCCGTTCACGGTTGCTGCCATCGTGCTCGATGACGGGCCTCTCTTGAAGGCAGTCCTCGCCGACGAGTCGGCCGACGCCCAGGTCGGAGACCGCGTCCGTGGCGTCGCCGAACCCGCAGACAGCCCCTTGCCGCTGCGGTTCGCCCGGGTCGACGATCAGACGGGAACCAACTGATGGCGAGGAACCTTCTCGCCGAGCGCCCGGTGTACGTGGTGGGCATCGGGTTCCATCCCTACCAGCATCGAAGCGACGCCACCTACGTCACGCTCGGGCTGACCGCGGTGCGTCAGGCGTTGATCGACGCCGGCCTGGCCTGGACCGACGTCGAGGTCGCTTACACCGGCACGGCGTTGCTCGGCATCGGCGCCAGCCGGATCATGCTCAGTCGTCTGGGTTCAACGGGCATACCGATGACCCAGATCGAGAACGCAAGCGCATCGGGTTCGAGCGCAGTGGCCCAGGCGTGTCTCGATGTTGCGTCCGGTCGGACCGACGTTGCGCTTGCGCTCGGCCTCGACAAACCACGCGGTGGGATGTCGATGGGTCCGGCCGAGGCCGGTATCGCCAATCTGGAGGGCGGCACGATCGTCCCGTTCACGCACTTTGCGCTCCTTGCCTCGGAGTACATGTCGGCGCATGGCATCTCGGCCGAAGCGGTAGCCAAGGTGGCCGAGAAGAATCATCGCAACGGCGCCCACAACCCGAATGCCCAGCGCCAGAAGGTGCGCAGCCTGGCCGAGATCATGGCCGAACCGATCTCGGGCTCGATGACTCGTCTGCAATGCTGCCCGGTCGGTGAGGGAGCTGCCGCGGTCATCGTCGTCTCGGAGGAGGCAATCGGCCGACTCGGCCTCGATGCAGCGAGGGCCGTGCGGGTGTTGTCGTCGGCGACACGAACCGAACGGCTCTACGGACCGGGCGAGGGTATCGACGCTGCCCTGACGGCCGAGACCGCATCGGTTGCGTTCGAGCAAGCCGGGATCGAGCCGAACGATCTCGACGTCCTCGAGGTCCATGACGCGTTCAGCATCGAGGAGCTGCTGTACACCGAGGCGCTTGGTCTCTGTCGGCCGGGTGAGGCGGCGGGCTTGGTCGCGAACGGCCAGTTCGACATCGGCGGGAGGTGTGCGGTCAGCCCTTCGGGCGGTCTGCTGGCCATGGGTCACCCGATCGGCCCCACCGGCACGGGTCAGATCGGCGAGATCGTCCGTCAACTACGGGGCGAAGCCGGCGTGCGCCAGCAGCCGAACGCCCGGACGGGTCTGGCCCACATGGTCGGTGTGGGAGCGGTCTGCGTGGTGCACGTCCTCCAGAGCGCTTGACCGTTACCCCTTGCTGACGGTCCCCGGCGGCAGGATGAGCTGACGACGGCGCCACAATTCATGCGCTTCCTCGAGCGGGACTGGGCGACTGAGCAGGTAGCCCTGCGCGAAGTCACAGCCCAAGTCGGCGAGTTCGGCGTACTGATTGGTGGTCTCGACACCCTCAGCCACCACCGTGAGCCCCAACGAAGCCGCCAGCGCCAGGGAAGCGGTGACGATGGCGGTGTCCTCGCGCGACTCGCCCAATCCGTCGACGAAGGATCGGTCGATCTTGATGGCGTCGGCCATCGAGAACCGTCGCAGGTAGTCGAGCGTGGCGTAGCCGATCCCGAAGTCGTCGATGGACAGTTTGCAGCCGAGGGCGGCCAGGCGCTTGAGCGTCGATGACGCGACCTCGACGTCTTCGACCCGCATGGACTCGGTGACCTCGAAGCCGATGTGGTCGGTCGAGACGCCATGGCGGTCCATGGCCGCAAGGATGGTCGACACCAACGAGGGGTCCGCGAGTTGCCGGGCCGACAGGTTGACCGAGATGACCGGCTTGGCCCCGTCGGCTCCGACCGGCCACTCACTCAATCGACGACAGACCTCGTCGACCACCCAGGCGCCCAGCGGAACGATGAGGCCCGTGTCTTCGGCGATCTCGATGAACGCGATCGGCGACAACAACCCGTGGCCCGGCCGGTCCCATCGGATGAGCGCCTCAGCCCCGACCATGCGACCGGTGGAGATCTCGACCAACGGCTGGTAGTGGAGCACGAGCTCGTCTTCGGTGATGGCGACGTGCAGCGCCTGCTCGACCTCGTGGCGGATGACGATCCGCTGCTGGAGGCCCTGCTCGAAGATGGCGAACCGGCCCCGGCCCGATTCGACGGCACGGGCCAGCGCCAGTTCTGCGTTGCTGATGATGCTGGCCGGCGCATGACCGGGGCGGTCGACGACGACCAGACCGACCGAGGAGGTGATGTGCAGTTCGTCGCCGCGAGAGAGCTGCACCGGCACCCCCACGGCAGTGACGATGCGTTCGGCCATCGCCTCGGCATCGCCTTCGCCGTTGGCCACGCACAGCACGAGGAACTGGTCCCCGCCGATACGGCCAACGGTGTCACCAAGACGAACGGAACGACGCAGACGACGAGAGACCTCGATGAGGACCTCGTCTCCGACATCCGGACCCCACGAGTCGTTCAGCGACTTGAACCGGTCGACGTCGACCAGCAGCACGGCCAGCCGTGCCCGTTCGCGTCCGAGTCGGGCGACGGCCTGCTCGAGGCGGTCGATGATGAGCGCTCGGTTCGGGAGCTGCGTGAGGGCGTCGTGCAACGCCTGGTGTGCCAGGCTCGACTCGGTCACACTGCGCTCGACGGCGACGGTGACGACCCGACTCATGCTCGTGAGGACACGATCCTCACCCGACGACGGGCCGGGACGCGCGTTGTGGGCCAGGACCAGCAGTCCGCGGCGCTGCGAGCCGATGCCGGCCAAGGGATAGATCCAGAACGAATCGATGTCCTGGCTCCGCAGCTCAGCGGTGAGACCATCGGGCAGATCCGAACTGCGAACATAGCTAGGAGTGGACGTACGACCACTCTGTGTGATGAATCGTTGATCGAGGAGCTCCACGACCTCTTCGACGAGATCGGCCCGGTGGCGGGCCGCGACCGTGCGCAACGTTCCGGTCGTGTCAGCCAACGCAATCCAGCAAGAACCGCCCGGGATCTGACGCTCGATTCGCTCGACCACCTGGGGCAGGACGTCATTGATGTGCTGGCCGCGTGCCAGCGCGTCGAGCAACGCCGACTGCTCGGCCAAAAGCTCTTCCTCGGTGACACCCCTCGAGAGGTCCCGGTACACCGAGAGATAGGTGGGCCAACCCCGGGCCATCGTCGGGAGCTGCAGGAAGGAGGCCTGGACGGGAACCGAGGCTCCGCTGATGTGGGCCAGCTCGAGCCGGACCGTCGCCTGCTTCCCCTGCTCGACGAGCGTGGCCACGGCGTCGAGCTGGGCCGCCGGCGTGGTGGGGGCGAAGAGCGCACCAGGGTTGCGACCCAGGATCTGATCGGGACGGAAGCCAAGCATCGACGCCAGGTTCTCGCTCACATACATGATGTGGGCTCGACCCGATTCGGGATTCACGACCGACAACGCGACCCCGTCGATGGCTGCATCGCTGCGTCGGCCGGGCGCCAGGTTGATGATGGGTTCCAGGTCGATGGCAGGCGCGAGAGGGGGATCGAACGGCAATTCGAAGTGTCGATTGTCGATGAGGTCGGACAACGGGGAACTCGCTTCGGGGGGCCACGGGCGGCCTCAAGCCGCCGACGTTACCCACCACGCTCAGCGTTTTCAGGGATGGTTACCCGATACCGTCCCTGACGTGGACTCGCACGGCGACAACGGCTACACCGTCGCCGAACTCTGCCGATGCGTCGAGGCCGCCATCAACACCACCTTCCCGGGCGAGGTCTGGGTCCGCGGTGTCATCTCCGGGCTCAAACGATCCCCGACGGGGCACGTGTATTTCGATCTGATCGATGCCGGCGAACTCGGCGAAGGGCCCATGGCCACGCTTCCTGTTGCGTTGTTCACCAACGCCCGCCAACGGGTCAATGCCATCCTCCGAAAGACCAACGCCGCCCGAATGACCGACGGCGTCGAGATCCGCATCCGCGGCTCGGTGACGTATTACCCCCGCCAGGGCCGGGTGCAGCTCCTCATGAGCCTCATCGACCCCTCGTACACGTTGGGTCGACTGGAAGCGGCACGTAATCAGCTCCTCGGCGAGCTGCGGGCCGAGGGTCTCCTCGAGGCAAACCGCTCACTTCGATTCCCGGCGGTCCCGCTCCGCGTTGCGCTCGTCACCAGTGCCGGCAGTGCGGCCGAGGCCGACTTCGTGAGCGAGCTTCGCCTGAGCGGACTTCCCTTCGAGATCACGCTCTTCGATGCCAGGGTTCAGGGCGCCGAAGCAATCGACGATCTGGTCCGGGCGTTCGACGCCGTCCACACCGCACACCCCGACTTCGATGTCGTCGCCCTCGTACGAGGCGGGGGCGCACGGTCCGACCTCGCGGTGTTCGACCACGGTCGCGTGGCCCGAGCCCTCGCTGTCTGCCGACTCCCCGTCGTCGTCGGCGTTGGCCACGAGATCGACACCTCGGTCGCCGACCTCGTCGCCGCTCGTTCGGCCAAGACCCCGACGGCATGTGCAGGACTGCTCATCGAAGCCGTGCGTGCGTTCGATCACCAACTCTCTCGTCTGGCTCGCCAGATCACCGCGCGGGCGCAGTGGTGTCTCACCACCGAACGTCAGCGGATGGACGGAGCGTCGCACCGCTTGTTGTCCGCAGCCCACCGCCAGCTCGACCGACGTGAGCACGAGCTTCACACCGCAGAGGTGAAAGTCGGCTTCTTGGACCCGGCCGCGAACCTTGCTCGAGGTTGGTCCATCGTGCACACCGGCGACGGAACACTGGTCCGATCCGTGCACCACGCGGCCGACGGAGCGCTGTTGCGCATCACCACCGCCGACGGGCGGCTCACGGCGATCGCGGCCGCAGGGGAACCGTCACCGTGACCGACGAGCCGGCGACTACGGCTCGGCCCTTGGCGAGCTCGAGCAGATTCTCGCTCGTCTCGAGTCGACCATGGTCGACGTGGACGAGCTGGCCCAGCAAGTGCGTCGGGCCGCAGAGTTGATCGCGCAGTGTCGTAGTCGCCTTCGCTCCGTCGAGTCCGACGTCAGCGGAGTACTCACCGAGCTTGGCCAGCTGGGCACCGATCCGGAGGACGGCCAGTGAGCGCCGCGCCGCTTGGTTTGACCGAGGTCGCCGGACTCGTCGACCGGCGACTCGCCGACCTGTTCGAGCAGCAGCGCGACGCGTGGCGCTCCGTCGACCTCCGTTTGATCGAAGCCATCGACGAGCTCGAGCGCATCGCCAACGGCGGCAAACGGTTGCGGGCCGCGTTTGCGTTCTGGGGCTGGTACGGAGCGAGCCAGCTGGATGCCATACCGGCATCCGAGGCCGCTTCCGATCGTATTCTCGACGTGTGCGCAGCGTTCGAGCTCTTGCAAGCATTCGCGCTCATCCACGACGACGTCATGGACGACGCCGACACTCGCCGCAATGAGCGCACCATCCACGCGGCTCAGGCTGAGCTCATCCGCACTCGAGGCTGGCGGGGCGAACCTCGCCGGTACGGCGAAGGCGTGGCCATTCTCGTCGGCGACCTCAGCCACGTCTACGCCGATCAACTCATAGGAAACGACTCGGACCAGGCGCGCCGCATCTGGGACCAACTGCGCATCGAACTGAACCTCGGCCAGTACCTCGACATGCGCACGGCGGCCGCATCCGAACTCGACCGCGCCACAGCGCAGCGGGTGGCCACCTTCAAATCGGCGCTCTACACCATCGTCCGGCCGCTTCAACTCGGCGCCTCGCTCGGCGGCATGAGGAGCGACGAGGTCATGTTCCAGCTCGAGGAGTACGGGCGCCCCGCCGGTCAGGCGTTCCAGCTTCGAGATGACCTCCTTGGCGTCTTCGGCGATGCCGAGACGGTCGGCAAACCGGTCGGCAACGACCTGCGAGAGGGCAAGCCGACCGAGTTGGTTGCGGCCGCGCTCGAACGGGCCGACGCGGCCCAACATCAGGTCCTTGGCCGTATCGGCGAACCGAACCTCACCGACGAAGAAGTGCACGCCATTCTCGACGTGCTCCAGCAAACCGGGGCGGTGGCCGACGTCGAGCGCCGAATCGACGAGCTGGTCCAGGGTGCGACCGCGGCGGCGTTTGCGCTACCGTTCTCGCTACCAGTACAAGAAACGTTGGCGGCGCTGGCGCACTACGTCGCTGCTCGGCAACACTGATCACCCGGGCCAGAGAGGTTGAGGAGCGACGAGAACTGCCGATGGAACCAGCGTGACCGAACGTCAGGTGCAAAGCGCCGACCAGCTGTCAGTGGCCAACGGGCCACGGGTTGCGCTGCTTGCGGGGTTGCGCGCGCTCAAGAACGGTGGCTTCGACGATTCGTCGAGAGCCCTCGAACTGAGCCCCACCGTCGCCGGTTCACTCGTCGCCGTGCTGGCCGCGATGCGCTGGGGCGCCGTCATGATCGGTCTGGCCTGGGCGGCCCAGCGACTCGCCTTCAGCGGTGACCTCGGAGTCGTCGCCACCCTCACCACCACCATCTTCCTCGCCTCGTGGCGCACGGTTCGCCCGCTCAAGCTCGGCGACGGGAGCGCGGGACAGCAGACCTTCGCGCTCGCCGACGTGGCCATCTTGTCCGCGGCAGTCGGCGTCGACAGCGGCCTCGCCAGTCCCTTCGTCGGTTGCGTCCTCGTTGCGGTGGCCATCGTCGCTTTCGGATGGGGGCTGCGTCTCGGGCTCTGGGCCGCGTTGACCGCCCTCGTCATCAGTTCGGTCGTCCCCATCCTCAGCGCCTCGCTCTCCGCCGGCGACCTGGCGATGCCCAGCCCTCTGGGAGTCATGGCCTTGGGTGCAGCCGCCGTTTTCCCCGGTGTCGCCCAGTTCCGCCTGCTGCACATGGAAGACGGGCGCCGAGACCTGACCAGTCGGATGGAAGGCCTCATGGAGACCAACCACCTCCTCGGCGCGTTGAACAAAGTGGCCCGGACGTTTCCTTCGTCGCTCGACCTCGAAGACATCCTCCAGGCAACCCGGGCCGAGCTTCGGGACTCCTTCGATGCCGAGCGGCTTGCACTCCTCAGCTACGAGGACAGTCTGTGGTCCGTTCAAATTCAGGACGCGTTCAACCTGTACCCGGTCCTGACCTCGGCGCAGCTCCCCAATCCGCTCGTGGACGCAGCGGCCGCTCCCGAGCTGCTCCGGATCGACGATCTCACCCGGTACGGCCGCGAAGGCAGCGGCATGTACGTGCGCCTGATGATCGACGGGAGAGACACGGGTCTGGTCGCGGTCGAGAACTCACAGCCCGGTTACTACAACGACGCCGACGCCGAACTGCTCGCTGGTATGGCCGACATGCTCGCCTTGTCGATGGCCAACGCCCGATCGTTCCTGCACCTCCGTTCGCTGGCCGCGGCCGAAGAGCGAATCCGCATCGCCCGCGACCTTCACGATCGCCTGGGTCAGTGGCTCACGTACATCGGCCTCGAGCTCGAACGCATCAACGCCGCGCAGCCCGAGCCTTCTCTGGAGCTGAAGCAACTCCATGGCGACACCCAGGGCGCTATCGCCGAACTGCGGGACACCTTGGTCGAGTTGCGGGCCGCAGTCGGGCCCGGCCGGCCGTTGAGCGTGGTGCTCAGCGAGGTGGTCGACCGCTTCTCGAAACGTAGCGACGTGGAGGTTCAGCTGTCCGTCCCATTCGACCGCGACCTCCATTTGGCGCCCATCGTCGAAAATGAGCTGCTGCGCATCGCTCAAGAGGCGCTCACAAATGTCGAAAAGCATGCTATGGCCACTCACGCCACCGTGGGCTGGTCAGTAGAGAACGGACGTGGAGTACTCATCGTGGAGGACAATGGTCGAGGTTTCGACCCGTCGAAGGGGATCCGGGGCAATGCCTACGGTCTCGTCGGTATGCGGGAACGAGCAGCCTCGGTCGGAGCGATCCTCGAACTCGCCAGCGTTCCCGATCAGGGAACAACGGTGACCGTTCACACGAGTCCCCACGCCTGACCGACGCCTGAGAGGTCCTTACACCATGATCAAGATTCTGCTCGCCGATGACCACACCCTCCTTCGGGATGGGCTGCGCCGTTCGTTCGAGGCCGCCGGTGACACCGTGGTGGGGGAGGCATCAACCGGGGAAGAAGCAGTCGCCCTGGCCAAGGCGCTTCTTCCCGACGTGGTCCTGATGGACCTGTCGATGCCGGTCATGGACGGAATCGAGGCCACCCGTCGGATTCGCGAGGCGTTGCCAACGGTACGCATCGCCGTGCTCACCATGCACGACGACATCGATCGCACCCGCGACGCCATCGCCGCCGGCGCCACCGCCTACCTCAGCAAGGGCACCTCGTTCGCCGACGTTCGCGACACGGTGCTGCGAGTGGTCGAAGGCGAGACCGTCCTGTCGCCTGCCCTGGCCGGAGCAATGCTCACCGCCATGAACGACGCCCGCGCCCAGGAAGCCCTCCTGTCCGAGCGTCAGGTCGAAATCCTCCAGGCGATCGCCGACGGCATGAGCACCAAACAGGCCGGCCGCTATCTCGGCATCACCACCAAAACCGTGCACAACCACCTCAACGCCATCTATCGCAAGCTCGACGCCCAGAGCCTCACCCACGCCGTACTCGGCGCGGTCCGTCTCGGCATCATCGACCTCAAGAGCACCGAGGAAACGACCGTCTGACCCGCGGCCCGAGGCTCGCCTGAAGGCAGGCGAAATGCCCCGGAAGTACAGCTGCCCATTTGCCTGAACACCCGCCTGCGGTATTCCTTACGGAACGACCTCGGGCGGGGTCCTGGCGAAGGGTAGGCGTGTGGACAAGCGGGTGTCGATCGGGCGAGCGCTGTTCATTTCGGCTGCCATCTCGCTTCTGGTGGCTCTGCCGTTGCTCATGGCCGCCCTGTAACGTAACGGGGTGACAACACCCCGGGATGAAGCCGCGAAACGGCGGACGTTCGCCATCATCTCCCACCCCGACGCGGGCAAGACCACCCTCACCGAAAAGTTCCTGTTGTACGGCGGCGCGCTCGGCAAGGAAGCCGGGACGGTCAAAGCGAGGGAAGGTCGCCGATCGGCGACGTCGGACTGGATGGAACTCGAGCAGCAACGCGGCATCTCCATCACCTCGACGGTGTTGCAGTTCCCATACCGAGACTGCACCATCAACCTGCTCGACACCCCCGGCCACCGAGATTTCTCCGAGGACACCTACCGCGTGCTGGTCGCGGCGGACGCCGCGGTCATGGTCATCGACGCCGCCAAGGGCATCGAACCCCAGACGCTGAAACTGTTCGAGGTCTGCCGTGAACGCGAGATCCCGTTCATGACGTTCATCAACAAGTTCGATCGCCCCGGCCAGGGCCCGCTCGAGCTGCTCGACCAGATCGAGGAGACGCTGGTCGTCGAGCCCACTCCCGTCACCTGGCCCGTCGGCATCCCCGGCGACTTCCGCGGGGTGATCCACCAGGAAACCGGCGAATATACACGGTTCGAACGAACCGCCCGAGGCTCCACCATCGCGCCTGAAGAGGTCATCGACCACGAACGTGCGGCCAGGGAGGAAGGCGCGTCGTGGACCACGGCGCTCGAGGAGGCTCAACTCCTCACCGAACTCGGACGCATCGCCGATCGCAAGACCTTCCTTGCCTGCGAGTCGACACCGGTGTTCTTCGGGTCCGCGCTCACCAACTTCGGCGTGCGATTCCTGCTCGACGGTGTGGTGGACCTGGTGCCCAGCCCCTCGCCTCGTCAACTGGTCGACGGCTCACGCCGACCGCTCGACGATCCGTTCTCCGGTCTGGTGTTCAAGGTCCAGGCCGGCATGGACAAGGCCCACCGGGACCGCATCGCCTTCGTTCGGGTGTGTTCCGGCAAATTCGAACGGGGCATGATCGCAACGTCGGGCCGGTCCGGACGCCAGTTCTCCACCAAGTACGCGCAGACGATGTTCGGCCAGGATCGAGAGACCGTCGAAGACGCGTGGCCCGGCGACGTCATCGGTCTGGTCAACGCCAACGATCTCCGGGTCGGCGACGCGGTGTATGTCGACCGGCCGGCCGACTTTCCCCCGTTGCCGGCGTTCGCCCCCGAATACTTCATGCGGGCCAGGGTCAAGGACACCTCGAAGTTCAAGCAGTTCCGCAGCGGCATCGCCCAACTCGACGAAGAAGGCACCGTTCAGGTGTTGCGCCAACGTGACCTCGGTGACCAGGCGCCCATCTTCGCTGCGGTCGGACCGATGCAGTTCGAGGTGGCCAGTCACCGGCTGGCCAACGAGTTCGGGGCCGAGATCGAACTGACGTCGACCCCGTACACCATCGCCCGCCGCACCGACGCCGCATCCACCGACGCATTGCGGGCCATGCAGGGCGTCGAGGTGCTCGAGCGGGCCGACGGCACCAAGCTCGCCGTGTTCGAGAGTCGATACTGGATGGAGCGGGTACTACGGGACTACCCCGAACTGACCCTCGACCGCCTCATCGCCGAGGGTGGCCTCGGCTGATGACCAGCCCAGCGCCCTGGGTCCTCAAAGCCGTCGCCCTGGTGGCCGTACTCGGTGGGCTGCTGGTCGTCGGGAACAGCGTCCTGCAGAAACCGCAGGCATCTCAGGACGCTCTGGCGGCAGAGCGCGCCGACGACCAGACGGGCGTGGACGGCACGCCATCCACGGTCAGCCCCTCCACCGTGTCCACGGCACCCACGAGCACCGAGCCCCCGACCACGGCCGCTCCTACGTTCACCGACTTCGCCGGTTGGGTGGACCCGCAGTCTTCGGGTCATCCGTGGTCGGCGCTCGGCGGGGTCGAGGGCCTGTTGACCTTCCGCGGCAACCCCACTCGGTCGTTCTACGGCGCCGGCCCCGTGCCTGCGGACCCCAAGGTCATCTGGACCTTCGACATTGGCTGTTCGAACTCGCCGGTCGGCGGCGAGAACAAGCAGTGGTGCGGGTCCGGGTGGACGGGTCAGCCGGCCATCTTCCACCCGCCGGGCAATGACTCGGCCTGGTGGCTGGCCTTCGGCGCGTACAACCGGAACGTCAACTTCCTCGATCCCGCCACCGGCACGGTCGTCTATCCGCCGTACGCCACCGACGACATCATCAAGGGCACTATCACCATCGACCCCGACGGTTTCCCGCTGCTGTACACCGGCAGCCGGGACAACTTCTATCACGTCGTCGCCCTCGACCGACCCGAGCCGACCGCGCTGTGGAAGCTCGCTGCCGACGCGGTCAAGCCAACCCTCTGGAACAATGACTGGGACGGCTCCGGCCTCATCATCGACGACTACCTGTTCGAAGGGGGCGAGAACTCTCGCTTCTTCGTGGTGAAGCTCAACCGGGCGTACGACGCTGCCGGCCTCGTCACCGTCGACCCCGAGATCGTGTTCTCGGCCCCCGGCTGGGACGACGAACTGCTCGCCGCGGTCGACACCGATGTCTCCATCGAGAACTCGGTGGCCATCAGCGGCAACACGCTGTACTTCGCCAACTCGGGTGGGCTCGTGCAGGGTTGGGACCTGTCCACCCTCACCACGGGCGGAGAACCCACGCGGGTCTTCCGGTTCTGGAACGGTGACGACACTGACGCCTCGATCGTCATCGACGATGCGGGCATGCTCTATGTGGCCAGCGAATACGAGCGCGGTAACGCTCGGGCCCAGGAGCTGGGCCAAATCATCAAGCTCGACCCGTCCAAACCCGACAACCCGGTGGTCTGGAGCCGTGAAGCGAACTCGGGGCTCGATTCCGGCGTGTGGGCCACCCCGGCGCTGGCCGGCGACCTCCTCGTGGTCTCGACTGACGATGGCCGAGTGCTCGGCCTCGACCGGGCGACCGGAGCGGAACGGTGGAAACTCGACCTGCCGGGCCCGCTCTGGCAGAGCCCGGTGGTGGTCGACGACGTGTTGATTCAGGGCGACTGCGAAGGGGTACTCCACGGTTTCGACCTGACCGCGTCACCGCCGGCTCCGCTCTGGAGCGTGACCTTGGGTGGCTGCATCGAGAGCACCCCGGCGGTCTGGGACGGCCGGATCTACGTGGGCTCTCGCAACGGCACCTTCTACGCCCTGGCCGACTGAGCCAGCGCCGGCCCGCCCACGACGGGGGCCGGTTCCTGCCACAGCCGTTGGGCTTGGCTGGTGGGGCCGGCCAACAGGAGTGCCATGAAGCCGATGACGTTGGCCACTGCCGCAACGACGAACGCCAAGCGATAGTCGGCCTGATCGTGGAGAAACCCCAACAGGTACGGCCCGCCGGCGACGCCAACTGTCCCCGCGAGCTGGTTGAGTGAGTAGATGCGGCTGTACTCCTTCACGCCGAAGGCCTCGGCCAGGAGCAGCGGCTGCAGCATCAAGAGGTTGCCGACGCTCATCCCGAAGAAGACCGTGCTGGCCAGGACGGTGACACGCGAGTTGGCGAGCGACAGGCAGATCAGCGCCGCAGCTTGGGCGACGGTGAGCACCGTGGTCAGCGTTTTGGTGCTCATCCACCGCAACACGATGCCGCTGGCCAGCCGGGCCAGAACGCTGGTGAAGGCAAGGCTGGCGACAGTGATACGGGCCGTTGACTCTCCGGTGCGTTCACTTGCGAGACGGTAGAGGTGAGCAATGGCGCCGACCTGGGCCAGGAAGATCATGCCGTAGGTCAAGCAGAGCCATCGGAAATACCGAGTGCGCAGAGCGACGGCGAAGGCAGCGCCGGCGACGGGTCTGGGCTGTGGCGGGGTTGGCGCGCCATCGGGCTCCAGGCCTCGGTCGGCCGGAAAGTTGCGCAGGAGCAACAGCGCGAGGGGAACGACGCCGATGAACCACACGATGGCCATCCAGTTGGCCGACGCAGCAAGACCGTGGTCCTCGATGCTGGCGGCAGCCAGGGGCGTGAGCACGATGCCGCCCATGGACAAGCCCGTCGACGCGAACGACAGCGCGGTGGGACGACGGCGATCGAACCAGCGGGCCACGAGGGTCGTTCCGGGCACAAGCCCGGCCAAGGCAAACGAGATCCCATAGACCGCGAAGAACACGTAATAGGTGGCAAGGGTGTCGACCCAGCGCAGCGAGGCCAACGAGACCGATCCGATCACTCCTCCCGCCAGGTAGAACCACCGGAGGTCGGTCGCATTCAGCTTCTTCGCCAACAGGAAGCCGGTGAGACCCGAGATCGAGAAGAACAGGGTCGGGCCCAACGACGCTTCCTGCACGCTGATACCGAGTTCCTTCACCCCAGCATTCAAGATGACCGACGCCAGGTAGAACCCGAGCCCTGCGGTGGTCAGCAGGACGAGGAACACCGTCCAGACGATGACCCAGCCGTAGAAGAAGCCGGCCTGTTCGCCGGCCGTTGCCGACCCCGGGCGGGAGAGCCTGGTGAGTGACCTCACCGACCAGTCCCCAAGGAGTGCGTCTCGAGCGACCGAATGAGCGAAGACACCACAACGTTCCCCGGCGCCTTCAGTCCAACCTCGGCTGCGGCGACCGGAATGGCGCCGTTGATGGCATCGATCTCACAGCGTCGACCGGCCTCGAAGTCGAGCAGCATCGACGGTTTGGCACCGCCGATCTTGCTCCCGAACTGGCGGGTGTAGGCGACGGGATCATCGAAGCTGAGCGGGATCCCCTTGGCCATGGCCACCTCGAACGCCTCGGCGGCGCAAGTTGCCGACAGCAACGAGGCATCGGGGTCATCGAGCAGCTCGCCCACTCGGAGGCGGGTGACCGTGCACGGCCCAGAGAAGGCAACGTTGCAGATCAGCTTCTCCCACACCAGTTGATGCACGTTCTCGTAGGCGGCAACGTTGAAGCCGCCGCTACGCCAGACGTCGGCGATGGCCTCGACCCGCGGCGACACGCCGGGTCCGGCGAACTCGCCCAACCGAACCAGCTCCATACCGTTGTGATGCACGTGGCCCGGGCCGACCATGGACGCGCCGAAACCGCCGACGACGCCGATGACCACTCGATCAGAGCCGAGCGCAGCGGCCGCTCGCTGCGGCCCGCCCAGTCCGTTCTGGATGGACAACACCGGCGTGTCCTCTCCGAGAATCGGCCCGAGCGCTTCGGCTGCGTCGGTCACCTGACCCACCTTGGTGGCCAGGATGACCAGGTCGACCGGGCCAGGTATCTGATCTGGTGCGGCGACTGCGCCGGCGAGTCGGACCGTGCGATCACCCGATGCGCCCTGCACCCGCAGGCCGGAAGTATTGATGGCATCGGTGTGCTCCGCCCAGGTGTCGACCGCCCAGACCTCGTTGCCTCCATCGGCAAGCAGACCGGCGTACACCGAGCCCATGGCACCACATCCAACGATTGCGATTCGCATCGGTCAAGCCTCCCACGAGTCGGTGGTTCGGATCGAAAGCGGCAGGGGTCTGGAACCCGCTCCGGCTCGACAAGCGGCCGGGACGCGTTCCACCCAATCGACACGCTAGGCTCAACCGCTCCTGGGGCTGTAGCTCAGTTGGCTAGAGCACCTGCTTTGCATGCAGGGGGTCAGGGGTTCGATTCCCCTCAGCTCCACGGGATTTCCCCAGGTCAGAGTGGGTCAACCTCTCCCAGGGAGTCGGAGAAGTTGCCGACGTAGCCAGATCGGACGTAGCCTTTTCGCCTGGGGCTACGCAAGAGGAGTCAGCGGTTGGCCAAACGTCCGACGGTGCGGTGGAACGAGTCGAAGCAACGGTGGATGGCGTGGGTCCGATTCCCTGACGGGTCGCGACGCAAAGTCGAACGGGCAGTGAAGGCCGATGCCCAGGCCGACCTCGACGCGCTCGTCACGCTGCGGGCGCAGAGCATGCTGCCCGATCCGGTCGGGTCGAAGGGCACCACGTTCGCCGAGGCGATCCAGGCCTGGTTCGACGCGGACTGCCCGAACGTCGCTCCCACTCGCAAGTCACGCCACGCTCGCCCGAAGTCGGCGAACACGATCGCGAACGCCCGTCAACTCCTCGGCACCTCGGTCGTGCCGGTGATCGGTCAACTCCGAGTCGACCAGACCACCACCCAACGACTCGAGGAACTCTTCGCGGCGATGGCCGCCCGCGGCTACGCCACCAGCACCATCGACCGGAACTGGAACTACCTCAACCAAGCCCTCCAACACGCCCAACGCGAACGTCGAATCAAGACCAACCCCGCCACCGACGTCTTGTTGCCGGCGATCCGTCCCTCGAAGCAGCGCAAGAGCTTCACCATCGAACAAGCCCAAGCACTACTCACCGACGCCATCCCCGCCGATCCCCGCCCCGCCATGTGGCTCACCGGACTCATGTGCGGCCTCCGGCCCGGCGAACTCGCCGGACTCCGCTGGCCCTACGTCACCCTCAACGGTGACGATCCCAACATCCACATCGCCGAACGAGCCCTCGAAGTCGACGACAAGTACGTCGGCCAGGCCACACCGAAAACCGCCCGCAGCAAACGAACCATCGGCCTCCACCCCCTCCTGGTCGCTGCTCTCACCCGCCACCGCGACGAACAAGAACTCTTGGGCCTCTACGACCCCGACGGGTTCGTGTTCTGCAGCAGCAACGGCACCCCGCTCACCATGTCGAACATGCGCCGGGCGTTCCAAACGCTGTGCAAGCGTGCGGGACTCGGCGACAGCTGGACCACCTACGAACTACGACACTCCTTCGTGTCGCTCGTCAGCGACCAACTCGACAACCTTCTCGACGTCGCCGACCTCGCCGGCCACAGCGACACCCGCACCACCCAGGGATACCGCCACAACGTCCGCCCGAGCCTCCCTCACGCCATCGACGCCTGGGACCGCCTCCTCAACGACGCGAAGCCAATCTCCCACTGACCGTCGACCCAGACTGATTCGCAGATTTCTGGCCGACGCTTGTCGCGTTCGGGACCGCGGAACCGCCTTCCCGTGATGTGCTGCAAGAATCACGAGCTCGTCGGGAGCTGCCCGCTCACGCCCGCGCACACGAGGCGCGCGGGCTGTCGACTCCGGGGGGCCGCCGGTGACGGGCCGGGCCCGGGCTCGGTTGGTCTATTCGATCGCTGAGGCTGCCGAGCTTCTCGGCGTCGGACGCTCGACCGCCTACGACCTGGTGTCCAGGGGCGAGCTTCCGATCGTGAGGATCGGTGGCCGGTCGATCGTGACCCGCCCGACCCTCGCATCGCTCCTCGGGTTCGACCCCCCACTTCCCGGAGAACTCGACGACGCCCGCCGGGCCGCCGTCCGGCCGAGCCCGGCTTCGACCGGCGACACAACCACTGCCCGCGTCGATAGCCCCGGTCCGCCCGCCGGATCGAACGCAGCGCAACCGTCGCTCCCGTTCGGCGCCTGAGAGACCCCTTTGCCGTTCCCGATCATCGTCCCCAACCCGCACCCCAGAACGACAGACGGGTGCACAACCCGTGCCGGGAACCGCTGCACCACCGTTCTTGGGTGGCTGCGATGACCGCGCGGGTGACAACACTGAAAGGTCCCGACGCCGGCGCCTACTATCTCGACGACCCGGGGGACTACTACCTCGACGAGAGCGAACCCAAGGGCCGGTGGCACGGACGGGGTGCCGCAGCGCTCGGACTCGTCGGTGACATCGACGACGCTGCCTTCCTCCAGGTGATGGCCGGCCACGATCCCCGCACCGGCGGCTCCGTCCTGCTCGGCCGCCGCTACAGCGAACGCTCGGTGCGCGGCTTCGACATCACCGCCTCGGCCCCCAAGTCGGTGTCGGTTCTGTTCGCCGTCGGCGATCCCGCTACCCGGACCGCAGCCCTGGCCGCGCACGACACCGCCGTGGCCACGATGATCGCCTGGATCGAATCCCACGCCCACACCCGCTACCGCATCAACGGCCAGATCGCGGTGGTCGACGCCGACGGCATCATCGCCGCCGCGTTCCGTCAACACACCTCGCGGGCACTCGACCCGCAACTGCACACCCACGTCGTGATCGCCAACCGGGTCGCGTCACCCGACGGTCGATGGCTCGCGCTCGACGCACGGCTGCTCAAACTCGACCAGCGGACACTGTCGGCGATCTACCACGCCGTGCTCCGCAGCGAACTCACTCTGCGCCTCGGAGTCGAGTGGCAGACCGTCGTCAACGGCATCGCCGAGATCGCCCACCTACCCGACCAGGTCCTCGAAACGTTCTCGAGCCGCACCGCCGGAATCCAACGCCGCATCGACATCAAACTCGACCGGTTCATCGACACCTTCGAACGCCATCCGACACCACGCGAACGATGGCGCCTCGAACGCGAAGCCGTACTCGAAAGCCGACCCCTCAAACCCCAACCCACGACCCGCCTGCACGACGCCTGGACCGACCAGATCCGCAACCTGGGCCACGAGCCCGCCGAGATCATCGACCGCGCCCTCCATCGCGTCGAGCCCCGCCGTCTCGACGCTTCGACCCTGCGAGCCATGATCGGTCAAGCCATCGACCGCCTCGCGCAGCGGCAGTCGACGTGGCGGCCGGCCGAGCTCACCCGGGAACTCGCCGCTGCAGTCCCGACCGACCTCGTGACCGACCCGTCCGAATTTCTCCGGATCGTCGACCGTCTCACCGACATCGCGATCTCCCAGTACTGCGTCGACATTTCCCGGCCCATCCCCGACGGGGCGATCAGACGCCGTGACGGGCGACCCATCACCGAATCGGTCGCTGACCGGGCCCTCACCACCCTGGCGATCCTGGACCAAGAAGCACGCCTGCTCACGTGGGCCGAACGCCGCACCCACCGGGCCGGCATCGACTCAGTCGCTGCTGTCGACCGCAGCCACATCGGACTGACCGTCCCGCAGGCCCAAACCGCGGCAGCGGTCGCAGGCGACGCCGACCTCGTGCTCGTCGTCGGTCCCGCCGGCACCGGGAAAACCACCGCTCTCACCCCCGCAGTCGAGCAACTCCGAGCCGAGCATCGGCCCGTGTTCGGTGTCGCCCCCTCTGCCGCAGCCGCCGACGTGCTCGCCGCCGCGACCGGCGTCGACGCCGACACCATCGACAAACTCGTCACCGAACACTCGCTCCAACGGCCACCCGACCGCCGCTACGACCTCCCCGCCGGCACCACCGTCATCGTCGACGAAGCCGCCATGGTCGCGACCGACACCCTCGACCGCTTCGCCGCCCTCGCTGACCGCCGCAACTGGCGTGTCACCCTGGTCGGCGACCCGATGCAGTTCTCCGCCGTCGGACGGGGCGGCATGTTCCAACACCTCATCGACACCCACGACGCCATCGAACTCGACCACGTCCACCGTTTCACCAACGACTGGGAACGAACCGCCTCGCTCCGGCTCCGCTCTGGCGACCCCACCGTCGCCGACCTCTACCACACCCACGGCCGACTGCACGGCGGCACCGCCAACCGCATGGAAACCGCCGCCCTCGACGCGTGGGAAACCGCCCGCCGACACGGCGACACCGTCACCCTCGCCGCACCCACCAACGAAACCGTCACCCGCCTCAACAACGCAGCCCAACAACGACGCCTCATCGCCGGCGAACTCGACCCCCGCGGGCCGACCGTCCACACCGGCACCTACCGGCTCTACCTCGGCGACGACATCGCCACCCGCCGCAACCACCGCCAACTCCACACCGACCAACAACACATGATCCGTAACCGCGATCACTGGACCATCGATCGCATCCACCCAGACGGCGACCTCACCGTTCACGGCCCCACCGGTACCGTCCGGCTTCCCGCCGACTACGTCAACCACCACGTCGAACTCGCCTACGCCCAGACCAGCCACGCCACCCAAGGCCGCACCGTCGACCAGTCCTTCCTCGTCCTCGACGCCCCCACCGACGTTCGCGGCGTCTACGTCCCCCTCACCCGCGGCCGCCACCAGAACCACGCCTTCATCGTCACCACCGGCGAACACACGGCCCGAGACATCCTCGCCACCGCCATCACCCACAACTGGATCGGCCAACCCGCCCACACACGCCACGACGAACTCAACCGCCACCAACCCACCCTCCCCGGACCCGGCCAACACCGCCACCGCATCGACCAACCCGCCGACCCCGCCAACCGACTCCGCCACGAACCAGATGACCTGCGTCGGGTACGACACCAACTCGACCAACACCGCCAACGGCTTGAACACCAGCAACGCCGGCTCGAAGCTGCCGCCGCCACACTCGACCACTACGACCGGCCCCTCCGCCGCCGCCGACACCAACCCGAGATCGCCAACGCAACCATCGACAACGTCATCCTCCCCACACAGATCCGCAACACCCGAAACGCCATCACCAACCTCGAGGCCACCATCGCCGACCTCGAAACCCGACACGCAACCCCCGTTCGCGAGGCCGCCCAGTGGCCGGACCGGAACCACGAACTCGATCAACGTCTGTACTCGTCCGCCGTACCCCGCGGCAACGCGCCACGACAAGCCATCGAGCACGAAGAGCCAGACGTCGGCCTCGGCCTCTAGACCAGAGCCAATGGGGCGCCCCGCGTTCCCGTTCAGCGATGACGGGAATGCCTTTGCCGCCAACATTTCAGCGTCAAATCCGCCGAACTCCAGGCGAACCGTCCGCCTCGACCCCGCACCGTCCTGCCGCCACCGAAGGCCGCGCCCACCTCAAAGCCACCCTAGAAGAACTCCTCCTCCGCACCGAAGCACGACGCTGGCCTGCTAACCAACACGACCTCGCGCGCGATCGCCACCGCTGTCGCGTCGAGCGGGTTACCCCACTTCGGCTTCGCCCGCGACAGCAGTCAACGGGACATAGCCGACCGGTTCCGAGTCCATGCCCTCCCAGAAGATCCACAAGTGCCCGCTGACGGGGCAACGGACCAACGACGACGTTTGCTGATAGATCTCCTCGACGTCGACCAGCCCGACAAGTTCATCGAAATCAGTGTCCGAGAGCACGCGCCACTCGATCGGGTTCGGGATAGCACCGCTCGTAGAGAGCGACGTGCCGCACACGCACAAGAACTTCGCCACAGGACCTCCTACCCGACCACGATGATGTTGCTGATCTGAATCGTGATCCCCTGGACCTGAAGCAAGATGTTTCCGACCTGTGCAGGCGTCAGCGGCGACGAACTCATGAGACAGCATCATAGAAATTGCCCGCGATGCCCGATACCCCCGTCCGCTCTTCATGCTCGGCACTGCACCAGCGACCTCGAGTTGCCGCACGAGAACCTACCTGCTCAGGTCGCCGAGGGACCCACACGAGAGTCAGAAGACCTCGAACCAGAACGTGGGCGGGCGCAATGGCTAGAAGTTGTCTTGAAACCAACTCGGACCCACCTTCGGGTCCATGCTTGCACCCATGAGCCACAAAGTCAGCCACAGAGTTAGGGCCCGCCGCGGGATTGTTTGAGCGTTCAGGTTGGGGTGAGGTCGTAGTTCCATTCGCCGTGCCAGTGGTGTGGTCGGAGTGGGAGCGCGTTGAAGTCGGTGTTGCTGATCTTCTCGCCTTTGGGGTACCAGGTCGGGTCGTAGGCGGCTTGGACGGTGAGTCCGGTCTGGGTGGTGGTGGCGGAGATGAGTTCGATGATGGTGCGGATGTCGGCGAGTGGTTTGCCTCGCCAGTTCATCGAGATGAACGAGAACAGTTTGTGTTCGATCTTGTTCCACTTCGGCGGTGATCATCAGCCGGGTGGCGTCGGGGAACCGTTCCCGGCCCAGCGTGTTCCACCACCGCCGGATCGACTCGACCGCGAACTCGGCGGTGTCTGCGACATCACCAACCGACACCCAACCGGCGTTGTTGGCGATGTCGTAGACCCCGTACGGGATGGCCTTCGCGAACTCGCCCAGGGCCCGGTCGGCGAAGTCGTGAACGTTGACCCGTTCCGGTTCCCCGGCGGGCTGCCATTCCCGGCCGCCGTTCGCGTAGTCGCCGATCAACTCTTTCTTCTTGGTGTCCACACTGATCACCGGCTCACCCGCTTCCAGACGCTCGGCCGCTAACGCGTTGATCCAGTTGAACTGGCCGTCACGATCAGGGTGGGAGCTGCCCTCGTTCTGTTTGGCCGGCGCCTGCAACGAGTAACCCATGTCGTGCAGCGTCCGCCGGACCAGCTCAGCCGACGCCTGGAACCCCTGCGCTGTCAGCTCGCGGGCGAGTTCGTAGGTCGACTTCAACGTCCACCGCAACGGCGACATCGGGTTGCCCCGCGTGTCTGGATGCACCAACTCATCCAACGCAGCCAACAACCCGGGCTGCTTGTCGATCGCCTTCTTGTCCCCAGCCCCCGGCGCCCGAAGCCGGTCCGACGGCTCCACCCCGGCCTCGACCTCCGCCTGGCCCTTGATCACCGTGTTACGCGACAACCCCGACGCCGACGCGACCCGAGACTTGCCGCCGTGACCCAACGACCGCGCCACCGCCCCAGCCACCAACCGACGCTGCACCTCGTTCAGATGCGGCATCACCGACCCGAACAGGGCCCCCAACTCCACATCAGACGCTTCCACCCCCACACACTACACCGCGCGAACAATCCTGTGGTGGACCCTTAGTAGTCCAAGAGATGCCCGCCACCAGAACCTCCAGCCAAACCAAAGCCATAACATAGCCGCCCCGGAAGACCCGTGACCCTTGTTGAACTTGGATCGCTTCAGTTTCTCCTTTCTATCACCCAAGAACGACAAGGGAAATGAATATAATGTGAGGCCGAGCAGTAGGGCTATTAGCACAAATGTTGTGTCCATCGACTTTGCCGTCTTGTCCGCCAGCCCTGCGTCCGGGTCGATGAGACCGTCGGCGAACCCGACGAACCGTGCTGGGTCTGCTGCGTCAACCCGTCAGCGTCATACGCGAACGACGACCTCGGCAACGACGCCACCGCGTACGTGCGGTACGTGTCGGGCGGGACCGACAAGCTGTAGGGACGCGTCACCCACTTCGGGCGACCTACCGCGTCATACGCAGAGGACACCACCGAGATCGTTGCCGCCTCCTGGTAATGCTGCTGGGTCTGAATCTCCCGACCCAACCCATCGAGAAACACCCAACGATCGTTGTAGTTCCCGGCTCCGCGGTGCTCGCTGGTCCTCACCCGAGGCGGGCCCGATCCCAGCCGGTAGTCGAACATCAGCGACACCGCCGTCGCGCCCGGCAACGTGACCCCGGTCGTACGCCCCAACCCGTCGTAGGCGACCGTGGTCAACTGAGCGTTCGGCGCGGTCACCGTCGACGGCTTACCCGACCGGGCGTCGTTGACGTACGTCGTCGTGTCACTCGCGGCGAGCGGGCCATTCACCAGGTTGACCAAACCGGCAGCGTCGTAGTCATAGGTCGTAATCTGATTCCCCTCACCGGCCGGGCCTTTCGGACTCTGCCAACGCGCCGGCCTTGGCGACGACTGGACCACCTACGAGCTTTGTCACTCGTTCGTCTCACTCGTCAGTGACCAACTCGACGACCTGATCAAGGTCGCCGACCTTGCCGGCCACGTCGACACCCGAACGACCGAGGGCTACCGCCACTCCGTTCGCCAGAGCCTCCCTCACGCCATCGGCGCCTGGGACAGCCTGCTCGAAAGTGCCAGCCCCAAATGAGTTCGACCGATGCGTGGGCGTCGGTGCCGCCAACGTTCGGCATCGCATCAGGGTGTACCGTTGCAGGGCACCGAGGAGGTGGGACATGGCCATGCGGCACGAAGAACTGACCGACGAACAACAGCGACGCCAGGACGCGCTCGATCGATCGTGGGCAGCTGCGGAGAAGGACCTCGCCAATCCCAAGTTCGTCGAGCTCCTCAACGAATCGCTCGCTCGGGTCAATGCGTCGGACTCGACCGAGACAATGACGGCCGCCGAGTTTCTCGCTCGCACCGAACCGCCCGCTGAGTAGTGGCGCTTCGAGATATCGAGGCATTCCACGCCTGGATCGAACGCGAGACGCCGAGCCCCGCCGCTCGAAGTGCGGCCCGTACGTTCATCGCGGAGATCGGTGACGAACCCTGGAGAGCACCGAGCATCCCGGTTGCGGAACTCTCGAATCAGCCCGAGTACGAGGTCCGCGAGGCAGCGCTCGAAGTCCCCGACGAGCAGGACGTCCGCGTCTACTACTCCCACGCTTACGCGTCAGGGAACGTCGACCTGATCGCCGTCACCAACCTCTGACGTACCCGACTCCATCCGTTGCCGACACCGTCACTTCTCGTCTGAAACAGGACCACGGCCATTGCATCGACACTCAGATCCAATCGAGCGACAGGCCGAGACCTGACCAAGAGCTGCGAGCCACGCCACCTCCTGGCCACCAGCGTCTCGGCGGCTGCCGATTCGACCCGTCGGATACGGGTTCGGCCATGCCTGCCCGACCGTTCGTTGGCTGCCGTTCTCGCCGGCTGCTCATCGTCGGGCGGCTCGCCGATCGACTCGGACGAAGCGACTATCTCGACCGCAGCGATAGGTCAGCTGCCGTCTGCGGCGGGCTGGTCATTGGACAATCCCTGCATCAGAGCTTCCGGTCGGGATCGCCGGTCGGGATCGCCGTCGCATTCCGGCCGATTCGGTCCTCAGGATCAGAATCGTCGTCGCCGAGGAACCAACTGCGGAGTACGTAGGCAGCCTCGAGGTTTCGTTCGGTTGTTCGAACTACGGCGGCGGGGTCAAGAGTTTCGATCCGGTCGAATACACGCTGTCGACCCTCGAAGGAGTCGGTGACTGCGCAGGCCTGGACCTCGCAGCCGAACGAGTGCTGCGACAGGTCGACGGTTCGACCATGGTCGCCAATGGCGACACGCTCACGATCCAGCTCGACGAAACACCGGTACTCCTGACCCGCGACGGCCGACATGACAAGACCCTGCGGACCCCGATGTCGTGGTGTGTCCGATTCCGACCTCACGAGTGTCCCTCGTTGCGTTACGGATCGGACTGCCCGGGGATGGTCGGCTTTGTTGGTCAGTGTCACCAAACTCGGCGAGAAGGCATCGGGCGCCAACGGTGCAGCGACCGCTGTGGCCAACTATCTGACCGGTGATCAGCCGGCGAGAGGCGGACGCCGGGCCGATCAGTCGGCAACGGTTCAGGCCGTCGGCCCTGGCGCCTACTACGCCGACTCCGCCCAACAGGCCGGCCGATGGCACGGCCAGGGCGCCACCGCGATGATCGGTGCGGACCGGCTCACATCGGTCGACCCGGTCATGCTGCAACGAGTCCTCCTCGGGCAACATCCAACGACCGGGCAACAACTCGTCGCTGCGTTCGGCTCCGCCGGTCGAACCATCCACGACAACACAGCGACCATCGCGCCGACCGGTCGGCCAACGGAACAACTCACGATCGAGCAGGTAGCCAAGCTGATCGACGTCGACCCGTCCTATCTTCGTCGCCTCGCACGACAGACCGCAGCGAACAAGCCCGAACCGCCGAACGGAACAACAGCCGTCGGGCCGGCCCGGCTCGACGCCTCTCGCACCGACTATGGCGAGTGGCGTGTCACCCGGGGCGAGGTCGAACGGTTCAGAGCAGGACGCAAAGAACCCCAAGTGGTCCTCGGTTACGACTTGACTTGAGGTGCCCTCTCTACAGGAGGGAGGATTCGATTACTGGTCCAGAACCTCTACGAGATCACCGGCTACTGCAACCGAGCCGTCGAAGTCCACGAGCACGCCCAAGCCCTCGCCCAGCAAGCCCACGACCAACACATCGAACTCATCAACCACCAACTCGACACCAGCCAAGCCGAAGCCGCCAATCGCAGCACAACTCGACGATGCCGTCGGTGAACTCAGCGACGTCCGACACCTTCCTGCTCTCACCGAACGGAAACGCTGGTGGCGAACGAGCCGGGTCAGCAAAACGTAGCCACAAACGTAGCCTTTTGGCTACGTCGCGACCTGTCCGGCTCGAGCCGGACCGATCGAGACAGCGCCGGAACTGACTCGACACGACCGGACACCAGACCCCCTGTGAACTGGGAAAACATGACCGGAACAGGCGAATCTGGGCATCACGAGCCGGGCAGGACCACGCCCGTCGGACACCCTCAGATCTGCTTTGCATGCAGGGGGTCAGGGGTTCGATTCCCCTCAGCTCCACGTGAACACCCTTCGCCCCTGACGGGCCTCGGCGACAGCTCGACCACCCTTCGGGACGGAATCGGCGTCTCGTCACCAAACAACGGCCAGCCTCCTCCGATCGAACAGATCCCTGTGGGACCACAGGAGAGCTCGTGAGTGCCGGGCGCGGATGGCCGGCACAGGGAGCTCATCGGCCCCGAGGCTGGCGACGATCCCCGCGGACTGCGTGATCAGAGGCTCGGCCACGGCCGAAACGAAGGCGTGAGTGTCGAGCAGTTGCGTCGTCATTCCCAGTCCCCCAGATCTGCCCCATCAAGGGGAGCGAAGCGCTCATCGCGGACGAAGGCAGCAGGAAACCCAGGAGACGCGTTGGGGGTTCGACGATCGGAACCAGCCGAACGACAGGACGCCCGGAGCGGGCGATGATCACCTCCGTTCCGGCCAGCGCCGCTCCAACAGGTCCGACAGCTTCGCCTTCGGCCTGCATCCCGACTGGCGCGCGATCCGAAACGACCGGCTGCCGGAGCATCGATCGGCAGAGCCCATGGAACTCAGTACTCATGACCGATGCTGGCCGGCCGAGACTGCGGAAATGGTGGATCCCATCGCCTCGGTGACCTCGCGTATTGCCGGGATCGAGGGCCGCATCGCCCAGCTGTCCCGCCCGGTCACCAACACCGCCCCACTCGGCGCGGTCGGCTTCGACGTCGCGGGAACACCGGCTTCCACCGGATCGTTCGGTCAGCTCCTGCAGACCTCGATTCTTCAGAGCGCACCGAGTTGGGCCGCCGCAACCCCCGCGGACCGACGAACCCCCGGAACGTATGGTCCGCTGACGCCCCCGAGCGAACTGGTCCCCTACGGAAACGGGCAGATCCCGACCCCGGCGCTCGCCCCCCTGGCCAACCACCCTGAGCACCGTCTCTGGGACCCGGCCGCCAGCGCCTTCGATCGGATGGAGGCTGAGGCGGCCGCTCAAGGCGTCACGATCGGCATCACCGACAGCTACCGCACACTGAGTGAGCAGGAGCAGCTCGTAGAGAAGAAGGGCCTCTACAGCCAGGGCGGCCTCGCCGCGACACCCGGAACGTCCAACCACGGTTGGGGTGTCGCCGTAGACCTCGATCTCGACGACCGGGCGCAGTCCTGGATGCGGGAGAACGGCTGGCGCTTCGGGTTCGTCGAGGACGTTCCCCGTGAGCCGTGGCACTGGACGTATCGTCCATCGGGCAACTGACGCAGGAGGTTGACCCGCCGAGAGCGAGTTTGGCCTTGGGGGCGAGCCCGAACGCTCTACGGGCGGGGTAGCGGCAGTGGCAGCATCGGTGCGGCCGCCGCTTCCTGGTTGGCACGCCGAATCTCTGCTGCCACTTCGTCACGGTGCACGGTGACGCTTCGGGGTGCCTTGATGCCCAGGCGCACTTGATCGCCACGAATCTCGATGACGGTGACGATGATGTCGGAGCTGATGACGATCGACTGGTTCGGTTTACGACTCAACACCAACATCAGTTCGCTCCCAACGGCTCGCGGGCAGAGTAGTCCGAACTGTGCTGGACGACCTGGCTGGCTCTTCGGTTCTCGGAGTTGACCACGACCGGCCCGAGCAGGTTCGCGGTGACCCCGGTCGGCCGGTCTCCGTCGGTTTGGACCGTCAGGAGCAGGAAGACCTCTGAGTGTGCGGGATCTTCCAATCCCAGGCAGGCCACGATGTCATCGGGGACGTCGATCTCGTAGTCCGGGAAGAAGTCCCAGGGCCGGGCGACGAGGAAGGCGAGCTGCGCCTCCGTCGTGCTCTGGAACCAAAAGTAGTACGGGTCATCCTCGATCTCGACGAGAATGAACGACTTCGAGTCGGGGAACCCGAGCAGACCATCACCGAAGTCGATGAGACGATCCTTGCTGACATCGATGTCGCCGAAGCGCGTTGATTGCACGATCACGTTGCTCAACCTACCTCGTCGGACGAAGCGAGGGTGGCATCGCCCACGTCGGCCTCACGGACCATGCCATCGAGCCTGGCCCTCCGTTCGGCAATCTCGGCCCGCTCTGTCAGATGGTCCACGAGTCGCCCCAGTGCCAGCAACGCTCCGACGCAGACCAGGACGACGAGCACGAAGTGCGCCAGCGCAGCCTCGATGCGTTCGGCTCCCGTAACCGCACCGATCAGCGATGCACGCCCCATGAACAGACCGCCGAGGAGACCAATGCCAGTCAACAACGCCTCCCGTCGGCTGGGTTCAGGAGAAGCGACGAGCTGTATTCGGCGACCGTCAGGTTCACTCATCGGCCGCATGGGCAGACAACGCCATCAAAAACGCGGCATCGACTTTGCGCCCGGCAACGCTGACGAGCGGGACACTCCGAGCAACCAATCCGAGGAGATAGCCGGGGTCGGCTTCGTGCATCACGTCGACCACTGCGTTGCCGCCGATCTCCTGAAGCATCGCGAACACCTTGCGCGCCGACAGCGACTGGTCGAGTGCCAGATGCACCACGCCGCAGCCGGCTCGGCGAATTCGATCGAACTCGGTCGTGATGGCGTCGCCAATCGCGACATCGAGGACGACGACAGCCTTGCGCTCGTACACCGACCAGTACTCGAGCCGCTCGGCCAAATCCTTGCCGCTGCTCGTGATCCGCCATGGTGGCAGCCCGAGCGCGTCCTTGTTCGGCGTCAAGGCAACGAGCTCGCGATCGTCCGCCATCCCGTGCCGGCAGAGGCGTTTCCCGAGCCCGACGGCCGATTCCAGGTTGCCTACGACCGCAACGACTTCGCTGTCTACCTCGCGTGCAGCCGCACGCTTCTCGTAGCTGCGCAAGAGATGCCAGAAGTCGGGAGGCGTCGACGAAGACCAGCGGCGGGAGTCCTCGAGTTCGCGCCGCAGATGCGACCCGAACTGCTGATCGCCCGCCGTGCTTCTCAGGTCCACAGCAACGGATTCACGCGGCCTCGACAACTGGATTCGTTCCTGGACGCTGATGGCCTCCGCTCGTTCCAGCAACGCGGCACCGATGCCCCCGCTCGGACCTCTACCGGGCATGGTGGCCCTGATCGGACCGACCTCGACCCCTCCGCCGAAGTCCCCGCTGTCGGGGTAGTCGAACACGTCGTCGAAGCTCCCGATATCCATCGGTTCGGCTTGCGATGCCACCACCTCGAACACCTCGGTGGTGAAGAAGCCGGCCAGACCGCCCGTCCGAATCTTGTTCGCCTCGTGAATGGTCGCTTCGACGCCCAACTCTCGTCGGACCTGCTCGAGCAGTTCACCCAGCTCAGGCCCCGTGTAACGATGCTGCTGATTCATGGTTCATCCTCTCCAATGTGGGAAGTGTGATCAGACCTTGAGTCTCGACTCGGACTTGAGAACCGAGCTCCTCCATTGCGAGCACCGGTGCGTTGACCTCGGTCAGGGCCAACAATCGGTGCAGCGGTCGCCGGAGACTCGATGCGGTCAGCACCACCGGGGAGTGACCCCGGTGCTCGACCTCGGTGACCTTCTGCCGGAACGCTTGGATGACCGCCTGGAGCTCGTTCGGCTCGAGTTGGAAATCGACGCCGCTGCTCCCGACCCGCAGGCTGCTGGCGAGGCGGTGCTCGAGCACCGGATCGATGGTGACGACCGGGAGCACACCGTCGGCCGTCGAGTTGCTGGCGGAGATCGATGGCCCGAGCGCGGCGCGGACGGCGTCGGTCAGGAACGGCACGTCCCGGGCGATGCGGGCACGTTCGCTGAGCACATCGATGATTCGGACGATGTCGCGAATGGGAACGGCCTCGGAGAGCAGCTCCTGCAGCACGCGCTGCACCTCAGCCATCGTGAGGTCGCTGTTGTGAAGTTCCTCGACCACCGCAGGGTCGGTGCGCCGCACGAGCTCGATCAGTTCCTTGGTCTCCTGCCTGCTCAGCAGGTCCGCTGCATTGGTCCGGACGATCTCGGCAAGGTGGGTCGTGATCACCGAGGCCCGATCGATGATCGTGGACTCGCCCGTCTCGGCCAGCATTCGCTGTTCGCTACGGATCCACTTGCACGGCAGTCCGAAGACCGGTTCGGTCTCGATTGGTCCGGGCAGTTGGTCCAAGCGTTCGGAGATGACGAGCAGGTGACCTACGGGCGCCCGACCACGGGCCATCTCCACCCCGTGGAGCATGATGGCGTACTCGCCCGACGCCAGCTCCATGTTGTCCCTGGTGTGCACCGCCGGGATGATGAGCCCGAGTTCCAATGCCAGCTTCCGGCGAAGCGCACGGACGCGATCGAGCAGGTCGCCGCCGGCGTTGCGATCGACGAGGTCGACCATGTCGACCGCGAGTTCCAGGCCGAGTGGGTCGGGACGGATCTCGGTGGCAAGCTGCGCGGGGTCATCGGGATCCGGCAGGTCCTCCGCCACTCCGGCCTCGATCGCAAGAGCGGTCACGGTCGCCGCTCGGTTGCTGAGACGTCGAGCCAGGAGGACCATGCTGCCGCCGACGACGACGAAGGGAAGGAAGGGAAGGCCGGGCGCCAACCCCAGCAGGATCACGGCGCTGCCGCCGTACTGCATTGCCTTGTACTGCGCGGCGAACTGGGCGACGATGTCGGAGCCGAGGTCCGATCCGCCTGCCGCCCGGGTGACGATGATGCCGCTCGCGATCGAGATGAGCAGCGCCGGGACCTGCGACACCAACCCGTCGCCGACGGTCAGCGTCGAGTAGAGGTCGACCGCCTCGCCGATCCCGAGGCCGCGTTCCACGACACCGATGACGATGCCGCCGAGCAGATTCACCAACGTGATGATGACGCCGGCTACGGCGTCGCCCTTGACGAACTTCGAGGCGCCGTCCATCGCACCGTAGAAGTCGGCCTCTTGAGCGACTTCCTCACGTCGAGTCCGGGCGGTCTGTTCGTCGATCAATCCCGCGCCGAGGTCGGCGTCGATCGCCATCTGCTTGCCCGGCATGGCGTCGAGTGTGAACCGTGCACCGACCTCGGCGACGCGTGCCGCACCATTCGTGATCACGACGAACTGGATGACGACGAGGATCATGAAGACCACGAGGCCGACGACCAGCGAACCGCCGACGACGAACGAGCCGAAGGCCTCGATCACTCCGCCGGCCGAACCTGTGGTGAGAATCGAGCCGCGTGGAGCTGACGTTGAGCGACAGCCGGAAGAGTGTCGCCACGAGCAGCAGCGACGGGAAGGACGCCATGTCGAGCGATCGTGAGGCAAGGACCGTCGTCAGCAGCAGGGTCACGCTGAGGGCGATGTTGATCGCCAGCAGGAAGTCCAGAATCAGTCCCGGCAGGGGAATGATCATCAAGGCGACGATGCCGATGATCAGGGCGGAAACGATTCCGCCTCCGGAACGAGTGGTCTTCACAGAACTCCAAGCGTGAGCCGGCCGTCCTTGGCTGACGCGGAGACCATCGTGGTCGGAACCAGTGTCGGCTTGGGCCGGGCGAGTAGTAGGGATCGCCTGGCGATCGGTCCTGTCCCCCACTCCCCTCAGACCTGCTCTGCCACCGCCGGGATCTTCGATGCCGGTACCCGCACCCGACGAGCGGTCGCCGCGGTCCGGTTGCGACGAGGACGCATGATGAAGGCGAGCACGATCGCGACCGCTTCGAAGAAGTTGTCCGGTATCGGATCACCGACAGCGACCGACGCATGCAACGCCCGGGCCAAGGGCGGGGACTCGACGATCGGTATCGAGTGCCGGTTCGCCTGCTCGCGGATCTGTCGCGCCAACTCGTCGGTCCCCTTGGCCACCACTCGCGGGGCCGACCCGTCGCCGGTGTACGTCAACGCGACCGAGTAGTGGGTCGGATTGACGATGATCACCTGGGCATCCTTGACCGCGCTCAGCATCATGTTGCGGGTCAGCTTCGCGTGAGCCGAACGCCTTCGGCCTCGAGTGGTCGGATCGCCTTCGGAATTCCGGTACTCCTGCTTCAGTTCCTGTTTCGTCATCCGGAGCTTGCGGGTCGACTGCCAGCGCTGGAAGGCGTAGTCGGCCAGACCCACCACCGACCCCGCGAACGCGGCGAGGCGCAGCAACGAGAGGACCTCGGTGACGAGTCCCTCGGTCAGCTCGGCCAGCCCGAGGCCTCCAACCAACATCCGATCGCGTACCGCGGCCACGAACGTCGTCGAGATCAACAGGGCGAGCACGCCGAGGCGAATCACGGACTTGAGCGTCTCGTTCAGGTTGGCCGCCGAGACCAGCCGTTTCAATCCGGCCTTCGGGGATACTCGGTTCCACTGCGGCTTCAGTGGATAGCCGGTCAGCACGACGCCACCCTGAACCGCCATGCCGGCAATCGTCCAGGCAACGATCAGGGCGAACAGTGGGACCAACGCCAAGGCCGCACCTGCGAACATCTCCAGGACGGCCTGCATCGCGACCGGGGCCTCACCCGTCGAAGCCGCCTTCACCATCGGTCCGAACCCGTCGGCAATCACCTGATTGATACCGCCCACCGTCCACGGCAGAACATAGGTTGCGGCAAGGAAGCTGACCCACTGCACCAGGTCGACCGACTTGGGGATCTGGCCGCGCTTGCGCGTGTCGTGGAGGCGCTTAGGAGTCGGCTTCTCGGTCTTCTGACTCTGGTCCTCGGCCATCGCCTTCAGCCCCCGATCAGTGCGCCGCCCCAGCGCAAACTGAGATCGAGCAGGTTCACGGTCGCGTTGACCAGAAACGGTAGGCCCATGCCGAGCACGAGCAGGAGGACCATCGACTTCGCTCCGAACCCGATGGCCATGATGTTCACCTTCGGAGCGGCTCGTGTCGCAATGGCCAAGGCGACCTCGGCGAGCAACAACGCAGAGAGAATCGGGAAGCCGATCTCGAGCGCCGCAACGAAGAGATGGGTGAGCGCCTGGGTGAACATCGCGCCGAATGCCTCGAGGTTCAGCCCTCCCAGCGGCGCGACTTCGAAGCTTCGGAGGACGCCGCGAATGATCAATAGGTGACCATTGACCGACACGAGGATCGCCATGCTCACCATCTGGAAGAGGCGGGCGACCGGAGCGCTCGAACTGCCGGTCATGGGGTCGTACAACGATCCGGCGGAGAACCCGACGCTCAGGTCGATGGCAGCGCCGGCAACCTGGAACGCCGAGAACAGGAGCTGGATCATGAAGCCGAACGTGACCCCGATCAGAACCTGGGAGGCCATGGCCATCACCAGATCCGAGGGCTTGATGGGCAACGACAACAACGAGGTCTCGGGTGGGTCGGAAGCGACGAGCAGGCCGATCGCGACCGAGAACCCGAGTCGAATCCGGATGGGTACGACGCCACCCGCGAACGGTGGTGCGACGAGCAACGTCGCGATCATCCGCGTGCTCACCAACAGGAACGTCACCGCTGACGCGGTCGCCAGATCAATCTGCATACGCGAGGGCTACGACACCAGCCTGGGCAGTTCGAGGATGAGGGTCCGGGTGTAGGACACCATTTCCTGCAGCATCCAGGGACCGGCGATGACGATGACCAAACCGACCGCCGCAAACTTGGGCACGAACGAGAGCGTCGGCTCCTGTATCTGGGTCACCGATTGAAGGAGACCCACGAGAACGCCGGCGATGATCGAGGTCAACAAGATGGGCGCCGAGATTCGCGGCGGCGATCCACATGGCGCTCGTGATGATCTGCATGACGTCGGCTTCGGACACGTGGTTTCACTCACTCTCTCGGGCGCGATGCCCAACGTACGGAAGGAACTAGGCGTAGCTCGCGAGCAATGCCTCGACGATCAGCGACCATCCGCCAACAAGCACGAACAGCAAGAGCTTGAACGGCAGCGACACAAAGACAGGCGGAAGCATCATCATTCCGAGCGACATGAGCACGCTCGCTACGACGAGATCGATGATCAGGAACGGAATGAAGATCACGAATCCCATCAGGAAGGCCGTCTTCAGCTCGGAGAGCACGAAGGCCGGGATGATCGTGGTCATGCCGACGTCGTTGATGCTGTCGGGGCGACCGCCCGGCGTGGCATCCATCATGAGGTCGAGCTCCTCGGCTCGAGTGTTGGCCAACATGAACTCCTGCATCGGACCCGTCGCCACCTCGTAGGCCTCGCCCTGGGTCAGGGTTCCGTCGAGATAGGGCTGCAAGGCCTGGTCGTTGATCTCGGTGAACGTCGGCGCCATCACGAACAACGACAGGAAGAGGGCAAGACCGACGATCACCTGGTTCGGAGGAACACCCTGCAGGCCGAGCGCGTTCCGGGTCAGCGACAACACGATCGCGATCCGGGTGAAGCTGGTGAGCATCACGACCAACGACGGCGCGAGGGAGAGAATCGAGAGGCCGACGATCAACAGGATCGACTGGCTGGGCGAGTCGCCGCCGATGCCGATGGTCAGGTCGTCGGCCTCGCTCACGGAGTCCTGCCCGGGAGGCGAGACTTGGGGGATCTCGATGGCGGGCGGCTGCGTGATGGGGAGGCCTGGTTCGGGCAGCACCGGGGTGACCGGTTCGTTCTGAGACGGTCCTGACTGGGCCGATGCCGACGCTGGGGCGAAGAGCAGCAAGGCGACCGCGACGAGAACGGGCGACAACCCGGCAACCAACAGCGCTCGCCGACGACCTCGGGGGTTTTCGGATGAAGACACGGGAAGCTTCCCGGCCTCGGGGATCACGACCGGCGAACGGTCACTTCCCTGATGGCCTGAAACAGGTTCATCCGTGCCGGATTCGACCCTTGCGGGTTGGCTGGCCGCGTCCATGCGGTAGCTCGTGACATACGTGTAGGTCGCTCGGTGCGAGCGACGTCCTGCATCGTTTCGCCACCGTCGCCCGCCAGGAGCGCCAAGGCGCTCGTGCGGGTGGGAGCAGGCTCCGGTGCGGGACCCTCGATCATCAGGTCGTCTCCCTCGGCGAGCACCTGAAGTCCGGTGTCACCGGTGCCGAGAAGGAAGTGTCTCGTGCCGGAGCGCACGAGGACAACGCCCACGTTCTTGGAGATCTGGCGGCGGGCAACCAGCTCGAGTGACTCGTTCGGCGTACCGACCCCGTTGCCGCGAAACATTGACCCGAGCCGACCAGAGCCGGCCCGAGCGAAACACCACAACAGCAATCCCACGAGGGCGAAGGACAGAAAGACGCGAACGAAGAGGAACACGCGCTCAGCCCGAGAACTCTGCGTTCAGGATTTCGATGACACGCACGGCGTACTCGTCATCGACGACCACGACCTCGCCACGACCGAACAGCATGCCGTTCACCCGTATGTCCACGGGCGATCCTGCCGCACGGTCGAGCTCGACGACCGACCCGATCGTCAGCCCCAAGAGTTGGGCAAAGGTCAACGTCGCTCGACCCAACTCGACGGTCACCTCGAGGGTCACGTTGCGCAGCAACCCAAGGGCCGCATCACCCTGCACCCCGCTCGAGCCCGTCGAGCGAGCACTACCATCGAGCATCCCCGACGACCGCGACTGGGTGGAGGTGCCATTCGCACCTGCTGATCCCGAACGTCGGTCCACCGGCACCGCCAACAAGGCGACAACCCGCCCGTCGGCGGTCACTGCGTTGACGTCCAACGGGATCGGAACCTGCGCCGCGAGTTCGTCCAGCGACCCCACCGCGATCGGCAGATCGGGCTGCGACGTCGGGTAGCCCCCCACCACCGCACTCTCGAGCCTGCCCGAGGCACTGTCCTCGGACGGGAGGCTCAGGATGATGGCGGCAATCTCGTCCTGCTGACGAACGATGGTGGCCGTGAAAGGACCCGCGGGGAGATCGGCAACCTCCTCGGGGTCGACAAGGTGCAGCCCGTTCGCGGTCAGCAGATCGAGGAGCGATTGGGGGATCGTGTCCGATGCGGTGGTAATCGTCATGATTGGCTCGAACTCAGGAGAGGGTTGGAAGACAGGAGAGGGTTGGAGGAAAGGTCTACGGAACGGTCGGACAGAACGTCGCCGGGGTTACCCAACGAGGAAAGGACCTCGGCAACCAGGCCAGAGGCGCGACGACCCATTCGGACCTTGAAGAGCGCTTGGTCCCCGACACAGGCCGTCAGCGGTTCGTTGACGGGTTGACGCACTCGCAGCACGTCGCCGACCTGCAGCCCGACGACCTCCCCGGCGGACAGGACCATCCGGCCCAGGTCGACGGAGAGCGGGATGGGGACTGTCTGGAGCGCGGAGGCCGTCTCGGGATGATGGGTGGTCGGCTGTGCGAACCGACGCCCCGAAAGTCGACGATCGATCGCGTCCGAGAACAATTCGAGCGTGTCCAGCTCGAGCTCGATGATCAGGCGGCCGCCGCCGACCGGTGCAGTGAACGTCATCACGAATCCGATCACGGGCTCTGATTCGTCATGCTTGGAGGCGACGAACCGATCGTTCAGATCTCGGGCGATCGAGACCGACCGGAGCATCAGTACCTCACCAGCCGCCTGCATGATCGGTGCGAGGAGCAGGTCGATCACTCGCCTTTCGATCGAGGTCAATGGCCGCGCTGCCCCCACGGGAAGCGTTCCGCCACCCAACAGCGCATTCACCAAGGACAGCGCCAATCCCTGATCGGTGCGAAGGAAGCCTCCTGGTACGTCTCGCTCGAGAATCGCGGCGGAGTCGAACTCCTCGGAGCCGTCCGTCGTGTCATCCCCAGCATCCGCCTCGACGAGGGGCGCGGCCTCGACGACGAAACCAGGTACCCATTCCTTGACGATGGACGCAACTCGGACCGCGATCTCGACGGCCGCATCCTGATAGAGGGCCGCCTTTTCTGCGGTCAGCCGAGACGACACCCCGAATGAATACGGCTGTGCCTTGTCCGCTTGGATGGTCGGGTTCACGGCGGGAGTCTCGGAGACCCAGCGGCGGGTATGAGGCGTCGAGTGATCTTCCGAAATCACTCATGGTCGGCCCGTGACGGCCGAGACTACGCGCCATGAGCGCCCTGACCACCTCCCCCGAACACCTCGGCTCGCTCAACCGGGTGCTCTGGACGTACCGATCCCTCCTCGATCGGGTGGAGCTGCTGCTCGAGACGCAATTGATCTTTGCGAGCAGGCGCGACGACGATCGAATCGGCCAGATCGTCGAGTTGATCGAAGAGACCGCCACCGCGATTGCCGACGTCGAGATACAGCGGGAGCAGATCCTCGCCGTCGCAGACCAGCCTCCGACACTGAGCCAACTGTGCGAGGAACTCGAGGCTCCCTGGGACGCCGTCTTTCGAGACCATCAACGATGGTTCGCAGGCTCGATCGACCGGATCGGCCGCTCGGTCGATCAGAACCGTCTCACGATGACGGCGGCGATGGACTCAATCACCCAGATCACCAACGGGATCACCCGTACGCCCGTCGCGCAGACCTACGACCGGCGAGGCCAACGGGAGCGGGCCGGAACACGCCCCGTCCTCCACACAGGTCTGGCATGAAACGGCAAACGATGGATGGTTCGGCATGAGCAACTTCAGCGGGTTGAGCACCAGCATCACCGGTCTCTACGCCCATCGGCAACGGATCGACACGATCAGCGAGAACATCGCCAACGTCGACACGCCCGGATACGTCCGACAGCGTGCTGATCTCACGTCGATCGATTCCAGGTACCCCGGGCTCTTCGCCGGTGCCGGCGGGCAAAACGGCGGCGTCAGTGCTGACGTCAGCCGCCAGTGGGACGAATTGCTGGACAGCGCCGCCAAACAAGCGTTGTCGCGGTCGAGTGGACTGGCGACCCAGGCCGCAATTCTCGACGGCATCGAGTCCGAACTGGGTTCGCTCGAACCCGGCAACCTCGCCGACAAACTCCAGCAGCTGTGGAACAGTTTCGACGATCTGGCCAACGATCCGGCCGACCTCGCCGTTCGAAACGTCGTTCTGGGCAACGTCGAGACTGTCGCATCGGAACTCCGTGCGCAGGCCGCCGGTTTGGACCAGCTACGGGCGCAGGAGGTCCAGAAGCTGGCCACAGGCGTGGAGAGGGTCAACGGGCTGGCATCGACCATCGCCGAACTCGATGTCGGGATCGCAGCCGGCACCGCAAGCGGCTCTGCGCCCAGTGGCCTCATCGACCAGCGAGACCGGTTGGTAACCGAGCTCGCCTCCTTGGTCAGCGCCAACGTCGGGTACGACGCCAACGGACAAGTCAGTGTGTCGATCGATGGGCACCTGCTGGTCGGACAAGGCCAAGCGCGCAGGATCGAGTTGACAACTGCTCCCGATCCTTCGCTCGCATCGCTCGGCTACGACCGCTTCGTGGTGACGAGCAGCAACGGACGAGAACTGAACCTCGCAAGCGGAACGCTCAGCGGAGAACTGGTCGGCGTCAACGAACTCGTTCCCCAGTATCGCCGGTCCCTGGATGATCTCGCCGGCTCGATCGTCACGAGCGCAAACGCACTGCATCAAACCGGAACTGCGCTCGATGGGTCAACCGGGCTCTCGTTGTTCGAGCCCAGCGGCCTTACGGCGACGGGAATCCGGATCTCGGCCGACGTCGCCGGCCAACCCTCCAGAATTGCCGCGTCGAACGGCTCGGGCACACTCGACAACTCCATCGCTCGGGCCATGGCCAGACTGGGATCCGATCCCACTGGCCCGTCGGCCGAGCATGCGCAGATGATCGCTGACCTCGGGTCGCAGCTTGCCACGCTGCAGAGCCGATCAGAGGCAGCGTCGCTCTCCTCCGAACGGGCCGAAGGCAAACGGCAGTCGGCATCGGGTGTGAACCTCGACGAGGAGCTCGCCGACCTCATCACCGCCCAGCGGGCCTATGAGGCCTCCGCTCGAATGATCTCGGCCATCGACGAGATGCTCGACACGCTCATCAACCGAACCGGTTTGGTCGGTCGCTAGGACAGCCATGGAACGCATAACAACACTGGGAACCACCAACAACCGCACACAGTGGCTGAACACCGCCTCGAAGAGTCTCTCGACGAACGAGGAACGCATCGCGACCGGCGTGCGGTTCAGTCGCGCCTCTCAGGCTCCGGCGGACGCTGCGGCACTCCTGCGAAATCAACGATCACTTGGCCGGCTCGAACAGTTGGACCGCAACGTCGACAACGCTCGACTCTGGCTCAACACGACCGACACCGCGCTCAGCGACACGGTCAACACACTTACTCGGGCACGCACGCTCAGCATTCAGGGAGCGAACGGAACCAACACGGCGGAAGGGCGCGCGGCGATTGCCGCTGACCTCCGATCCGCCGCCCAGGAGCTGCTCGGTCACGCGAACACGACCGTGAATGGGCGACCCATCTTCTCCGGCACGGCCGGTACAAGTCAGGCCTACGACGCCGCCGGAACCTACGTCGGCGACAACGGCGCAGTCGTACGGGCCATCAACCCGACCGAATCGTTCAGCGTCGGAGCCCCGGGACCGGACGTCTTCGGCTCCACGAATCCGGGCGATCCCTACGCCGGCTCCGCCTATCAGGTCCTGATGCAAGCGGCCGATGCGGTCGAAGCCGGTGATTCCCTCGGCGCACGAGCAGGAATCGAAGCCATCGACGTCGCCACCTCACGAGTTCAGCAAGAGCTGGGCCGAATCGGTGGTCTGAGCTCCCGGCTCGATCAAATCGAGGAAAAGGGATCGGCGAGTCGACTGGCGACCAAGACGCAGATCAGCGAAATTCAGGACGTCGACCTGGCTGAGGCATTGGTGCATCTCCAGACGTCGCAGACCAAGTACGAAGCGACCCTGTCGGCTGCGGGTCGCTCCCTCGGTCGCTCGCTGCTCGATTTCCTGCGCTGACGATCCGGCCGTCACAAACGGCGAAAGTTCTGGGAATCGCTCACGGCGCTGAGGGCCTGTCCGATACTCCGGCGTGACCAACGAGGAGCGAGCAACGACAAGCGTGACCAAGCCTTCAGGAGGCCGACGATGATCACCGTGCACCGACTCACCGGCCAGCCGCTTGGAGTGAACGCCGACCTCATCGAACGGGTCGAGGCGATGCCGGACACCGTCCTGACGCTTGCCGACGGCAAGAAGATCCTCGTCAAAGAGTCGCTGAACGAGGTCATCGACCTGGTCGTCGCCTATCAGGCGACCGTGCTCAGGATCTCCTATCAGCCCCACCATCCGACTGGCGACGTCCCCCTGCGTCTGGTGACCGACGCCAGCTCGGGCGAGGAGCCGCGGTAATGGATCCGGCAACCATCATCGGCGTGGTGATCGCCATTGCGATGGTGTTCGGCGCCTGCTTCATGGCCGGCCTGAATCCGATTGCGATCTTTCTCGCCGACATCCCGTCGATCATCCTGGTCGCCGGCGGAGCCATCGGTCTGACCATTGCCAGCAGCACGCTGCCGGTGGCGATCAACGCAGTCAAGGTCATGATCAAGGGCTTCACCGGCGGAGCTGTTTCCGACGCCACGATCAATGTGAAGCTGATGGTCGAGTTCGCGGACGTCGCCCGTCGAGACGGCCTCCTAGCGCTCGAGTCGAGGCTGGAACAGATCCAGGATGCCTTCTTCAAGAAGGGCATGGAGATGGCGGTCGACGGTGTCGACCCCGAGGTCCTGCGCGAACAGATGGAAGTCGACATGGAGAAGACCAGCGAGCGCCATCGCGAGGGCGCCGGCTTCTTCATCACCGTGGCCGGCTTCGCTCCTGGTATGGGCATGATCGGCACCGTCATCGGGTTGGTCGACATGCTCGGGAACCTGAGCGATCCGTCGGCGCTCGGGCCGTCGATGGCAGTGGCCTTCCTCACCACGCTGTGGGGCTCCTTCCTTGCCAACTTCATTTTCCTGCCGGTCGCGAGCAAGTTGAAAAAGATGTCGGCCGACGAGATGGCCTCGAAGGAACTGATCCTCGAGGGAGTATTGGCCGTCCAGGCCGGCAGCAATCCGCGGCAGCGTGGCCAGCATGCTGGCATCGTTCCTGCCGCCAGGCGCTCGTGAAGCCATTCTCGAAGAGAAGAAGAGTGCCTAGAAAAGCCAAGGCCGCCGTCGAGGACGAGGGCCCGGACAAGGGATGGCTCGAATCCTTCGCCGACGGCATGACCCTGCTCATGTCCTTCTTCGTGATGCTCTACGCCTTCGCACTGGTCGACCTCGAGAAGTTCCAGGACTTCAAGGTCGGGATGACCGCTTCCCTCGGGGTATCCGACCCGGTCAACGAGCAGGCAAACAGCCTGCTCGATACCGGCGATGGCATCGCAGGGGGCGGCAAAGCGCCGGTCCCATCCCAGGAACTCCGGAATCAGATCGAGCAAGTCCAGCAGCAGCTGGAGGAGACCGGAACGGTCACGCCCGAAAATGCCGAAGAGGTGCAGCAGCTCCTGGAGGCGGGATTCGAGGAGCTCGGAGCTTCGCCCTACACCTTCGTGAGCATCGACGAGCGGGGGGTCTTCGTCCGTTTCGATCAACGACTGCTCTTCCGGAGCGGGTCCGCTGATCTGGGGACCGACAGCGACGCCGTTCTTCTGGCGATGAACGAGGTTCTCCAGGCGGTGGACAACCCCGTCGACGTCGAAGGACACACCGACAACGTCCCCACCGGGGGCAAGTTCTTCTCGAACTGGGAACTTTCCTCGAGTCGGGCCTCCGCAGTGGTGCGCTGGCTGATCGACCGCAAGCAAATCCCGCCCGGCCGGTTCGCCGCCGTGGGCATGGCCGACACGCGACCCATCGCCTCGAACAACAACGAGGACGGTCGCTCACAAAACCGTCGCGTCGAGATCGTCCTGCGAGTCGATGGCATCGACTCCAGCGACGTACCGGTGATCAATCCGATCCTCGGAGATCCGGGCAGCGTGCAGAAACGGGACGGCACCGACGAGATGTCCGGCTCGAACACCAGTGATGTGACCAACGAGGAGGCTCTCAATGGGTAAGAAGAAGGCCAAGCCGACCGAAGGCGAAGAAGAAGCAGGCGGAGGCAAGAAAAAGCTGATCATGGGCGTCGTGGGCGTCCTTGCGCTCGGCGGCGTCTACAACTTCGTCCTCAAGCCCAAGCCCGCGCCGACCCCCGAAGAGCTGGCGATGATCGCCGAGGCCGAGCCGATCGAAGGCGAGATCTTCGAACTGCCCGAGATGGTGATCAACCTCAACGATCCAGACGTGACCTACCTGAAGATCGGGATCGCCTTGGTCCTCGAGGAGGGGACGCTCGCCGCCGACTTCGAACCCGAGGCCGCGATCGCCAAGGACGTCATCCTCGCCGACCTCACCGCGCGGAATGCCGCTGAGCTCCGTGATCCGATGGGAAAGCAGGCCGTGAAGGACGAGCTTTCGATCGAGGTGCGCGAGGCCTACGACGACGCAAAGGTCGTCCGCGTGCTCTTCACCGGCATGGTCATGCAGTGACCCTCTCGACGCTTGTCGAGCAGCTCGACGAAAAAGTTCAACGATTTGCAGCGGTTCGCCTACTAGCCGAGAACGAGCGGTCGAAGCTCTCTCAGGCCTAGCAGTAGGCCAACCTCTGGGACAACGGATTGGCCCAGCAGTTTCACGTCTTTCACACGGAAGGAACCAAGAGAGACATGCGTATCAACAACAACATCATGGCGTTCAACGCCAACCGCAACCTGAGCTCCAGCAGCTCGGCCCTCGGCAAGAGCCTCGAAAAGCTCTCGTCCGGCTACCGGATCAACCGGGCCGGCGACGACGCCGCCGGCCTCGTCATCAGCCAGAAGCTCCGGGCGGAAATCGGCGGCCTCAAGCAGGCCTCCCGCAACGCCCAGGACGGCATCAGCTTCGTGCAGACAGCCGAAGGTGCACTCTCCGAAGTGCACAACATGCTCGGCCGCATGCGCGACCTCGCAGTCCAAGCAGCCAACGACACCAACGATGCCGCTGCTCGGACCGCCATCGGCGCCGAAATCACGGCACTCAATGCGGAAATCACCCGCATCGGCACCGACACCACCTTCGCCGGCAGTGCCGTCTTCGGAACAGCCGTCAACCTGCAGGTCGGGTCGGAGGGAAGCGGCGGGGGTCAGATTACCATCGCCGCTACCACCGCTCCCGCTGCAGTTGCCGGCACCGTCGACAGTGCAACCAACGCCCGAACGATGATCGAGTCCGTCGACACCGCAATCGCGACGATCTCGACGGCTCGTGGCACGTTGGGTGCGACGCAGAACCGGCTCGAGTCGACCATCAACAACCTCCAGGTCACCACCGAGAACCTCGCGGCTTCCGAGTCACGAATCCGCGACACCGACATGGCGTCCGAGATGGTCACGTTCACCAAGAACCAGATCCTGCAGCAGGCCGGCACCGCAATGCTCGGCCAAGCCAACCAGGTACCGCAGACGGTTCTCAGCCTCCTCCGCCAGTAGGCGGACGAGGCTCACAGTTCGACTCAGGATGGGGTGACGCTGTCGCCTCGACCTGAGCCGTTCCGGCTCCACGGACGGAGTCGGATTTCACAACACCCCGTTCTCTCACACGGAAGGAACCAAGAGAGACATGCGTATCAACAACAACATCATGGCGTTCAACGCCAACCGCAACCTGAGCTCCAGCAGCTCGGCCCTCGGCAAGAGCCTCGAGAAGCTCTCGTCGGGATTCAGAATCAACCGGGCCGGCGACGACGCCGCCGGCCTCGTCATCAGCCAGAAGCTCCGGGGCGAAATCGGCGGCCTCAAACAGGCCTCCCGCAACGCCCAGGACGGCATCAGCTTCGTGCAGACAGCCGAAGGTGCACTCTCCGAAGTGCACAACATGCTCGGCCGCATGCGCGACCTCGCAGTCCAAGCAGCCAACGACACCAACGACACCAGCGCTCGAGCGGCCATCCACGCCGAGATGACGGCGCTGAACTCGGAGATCACCCGCATCGGCACCGACACCACCTTCGCCGGTAGTGCCGTCTTCGGTGCGACGGTGAACTTGCAGGTCGGGTCCGAGGGGAGCAGCGGTGGTCAGATCACCATCGCTTCGACCACCGCGCCAGCTGCGGTCACCATCGGTGCCGGCATCGCAGATGCTGCGGCTGCCCGAACCATCATCGAGAACGTCGATACCGCAATCGCGACGATCTCGACGGCTCGTGGCACGTTGGGTGCGACGCAGAACCGGCTCGAGTCGACCATCAACAACCTCCAGGTCACCACCGAGAACCTCGCGGCTTCCGAGTCACGAATCCGCGACACCGACATGGCGTCCGAGATGGTCATGTTCACCAAGAACCAGATCCTGCAGCAGGCCGGCACCGCGATGCTCGGCCAAGCCAACCAGGTACCACAGACGGTTCTCAGCCTTCTGCGGTAATTCGTCCATCACTGGCTCGGGGCTCACAGGGCCCCGAGCCTCCAAGCCGTCCCCACGGATGAGGTCGGCCGTTCCCAGCTATTCAGTTCTCTCACACGGAAGGAACCAAGAGAGACATGCGTATCAACAACAACATCATGGCGTTCAACGCCAACCGCAACCTGAGCTCCAGCAGCTCGGCCCTCGGCAAGAGCCTCGAGAAGCTCTCGTCGGGATTCAGAATCAACCGGGCCGGCGACGACGCCGCCGGCCTCGTCATCAGCCAGAAGCTCCGGGGCGAAATCGGCGGCCTCAAACAGGCCTCCCGCAACGCCCAGGACGGCATCAGCTACGTGCAGACAGCCGAAGGTGCACTCTCCGAAGTGCACAACATGCTCGGCCGCATGCGCGACCTCGCAGTCCAAGCAGCCAACGACACCAACGATGCCGCTGCTCGGACCGCCATCGGCGCCGAGATGACCGCACTCAATGCGGAAATCACCCGCATCGGAAGCGACACCACCTTCGCCGGCAGCTCCGTCTTCGGAGTCGTCGCGGGGGTGAACCTCCAAGTCGGCTCGGAAGGAAGCGGCGCGAGCGGCCAGATCTCGATCGCGACAATCGCCGCGCCGACGGCCGTTTCCGTCGACGTCACGTCGGCCACGGCCGCTCGGGCGACGATCGAGCTCATCGATACGGGCATCGGGACGATCTCGACCACCCGTGGAACGCTCGGTGCGGTGCAGAACCGGCTCGAGTCGACCATCAACAACCTCCAGGTCACCACCGAGAACCTCGCGGCTTCCGAGTCACGAATCCGCGACACCGACATGGCGACCGAGATGGTCAATTTCACCAAGAACCAGATCCTGCAGCAGGCCGGCACCGCGATGCTCGGCCAAGCCAACCAGGTACCACAGACGGTTCTCAGCCTCCTCCGCTAGCGGGTAGGTCATCATCGGCCCAGAGGGTCGGGAGCGTTTGCTCCCGACCCTCGCGAGCACGCACTCGGCCGCCGGCAAGACGTCAATCCACTCGGGTGGTACTAGAAGGCGTACAACGGCCGAGGCTCACAGTCGATCGCTCATCCGAGTCACTCCTCCCGTGACCCTGCACTGATCGGAATCCTATGTCCTTCATCGACGGACTCTCCAGCGGACTCGACACCACCTCGATCATCAACGCGCTCCTCGACATCGAGCGCCAACCTCAGGTTCGACTCATCGAGCGGCGCAAGACCACCCAGAGCGCAGCCGACCAGTTGGGCAGTCTTCGTACCGATGTCACCAGCCTGCGCAACGCCGCCGCAGACCTGAAGCTCACGTCCGGATGGAATCGGCTGTCCGGGACCTCGTCCTCCGACGCCGTCAAGGTGAACGCCACCGCCGGCCGCTTCACCGGCTCGCTGACCTTCCAGGTCGACTCCCTCGCCACCAACCACGTCATGTACTCCAACGACACCATCGCTTCGCTGGACGACATCGTCGGTACCGGTGGATCGTTGGCGCAGGTCATCGAGACGATCAACAACGACGACAACCTCAACTTCCAGGCGGTCGCGATCAACACCGGCAACGGCTACCGATTGCAGCTCTCCGCCAAGGAAGGAGGAGCTGCAGGCGTGATCAACCTGGACAACTCGTCGTTCGGCAACATCAGCGGCTTCACGACCCTCACCGATGGTGTCGACGCCCAGATCACCTTCCAGGGCCAGAACCCGTACAGCATCACGTCCGGCTCCAACACCTTCACCGGACTGATGCCCGGTGTCGATGTCACCGTGGCCAACACGACGACGGCCGCGGTCACCATCGGCGTCGAGCACGACTTCGCGTCGGTTGCCGACAGCGTCGAGGCGTTGGTGAAGCAGTTCAACGAGGTCAAGAACAAACTCGCCGCCGCCACCAAGGTCACCCCGGGCGCAACCAAGCAGGTTCCGCTCGCCTTCAACGGCAATGTCCGGCGGGCCGAACAGACGTTGGTTCGAGCCTTCACCGACCCCGTCGCCGGGAGCACCTTCGAAGCACCGAGCATTGCCGGCGTCGAGCTGCAACGCGACGGGACGCTCGTGTTCGACCGGGCCAAGTTCCTCGACGCCGCTACGTCCGACATCGACGAACTGACGCAACTGTTCACCACCGGCGCCGAAGGGGGCGAGGGCATCCTGGACCGACTGGTCGCTGCGGCCGACGAAGCGACGACCTTCGGGACCGGCCTCCTCTCCTCGGCCCAGGAGTCGGCGAAGTCTCGGATCGAGGCGTTCACCGACCAGATCGACTCCTACGAGACCGCGCCTCACCCGTAAGGAAGCCCAGCTCCGAAAGCTGTACTCGAACCTCGAGCTCGCTCTCGGCGGCCTCAACAATCAATCCAATTGGCTGAGTTCCCAACTCGGCTCTCTTCCCCAAGGATGAGCATGAATCGAGCCAAGCTCGCCGACCGTTACCAGACGGACGGCCTTGCGATCACCCCTCCCCAGCAGCTTCTGATTCGTCTCTACGAGCGCCTGCAGCGCGACCTGGTCCAGGCCAGCGACGCTGCAACCACCGGACTGATCGAAGAGACCCACCGGCTGTTGGTCCATGCCCAGGAGATCGTCTACGAGCTCGATCTGGCGCTCGACACCGACGTCTGGCCCGAAGGACAGTCGCTCAAGGCCATCTACGCCTATCTCGCAGACCGGCTGATCCAGGCCAACCTCCGGAAGTCCCCGGTCATCGTGGATGAGTGTCTCGAACACGTGCGTCCCCTGGTCCAGGCTTGGCAGGCGGCGCTGGCATCGAGCCAGCGCGACCATGGCGCCGCATCCTCCATGGGAACACTTGCCGGGACGCACACCGCATGACCAACGACGACCACTGGGTCCAAACGCTCGACCTGTTCGAGGCGGGACTGGCCGGTCACGCACTGACCTTGGCCGACGGCGAGAACAACGCGTCGGATCCTTGGCCACCGAACAGCCTTCCCAGTGGCCCGATTCCGTCGCACTTGCGCGCTCGGGCCGCAGCACTTCTCGACCAATCGATCTGCCTCGCCGAGAACGTGTCGAACCGCCTCGCAAGCCTCGATCAACCTCGACGGACTCGACGGGCACCCCGCGCCACCTCGGAACACCCACGTTTCTCAACGACGCTCTGATCATCATTCGAAACTGCTCATGATCGGCTGACACAAGTCGAGACTTCTGACGAGCTGGAAGCTCGATCATCACCACCACCCAGGGACGGGTGGACCCGGCGGTTGCGGACCGCCCTGCCGTCCCTGAGGAGTTAGGCAGTGATCATCGGCGACACAACTACACAGACGCTCGTTCAAGCGTTGCGCGGCATCGAAGCCCAGCAGCAGGCTCACCAGCAGAACATCGCCAACGTCGAGACGCCGGGCTACAAGGCCCAGCGAGTGTCGTTCGAAGATTCGCTGCGACGGGCTGTAGCGGCGGGTCGCCCAGACACTGCGACCATCGCTTCCACGACGACGACCGACGCGACACGCGTGGACGGCAACAACGTCCGGCTCGATCGTGAAGTCACGAGCCTCGCAGAGTCGGCGCTCAAGCAGCAGCTCGTCACCGAGGCGCTGAACGCCCAATACCGTCTGATCCGCACGGCGATCGGGCGCTGATGTCCGGGCCGTTCCACTCGCTCTCCATCGCATCCTCGGGGATGAACGTCTACCAGAGTTGGCTCGACGCAGTCTCGGACAACGTTGCGAACCTGAACACCTATCGGTCAATGGACGAGGCCGCGTACCAAGAGCGGTTCGTCATCGCTGAGGCCGTCGAGCAGAACGGCCGACCTGGCGGCGCCCGTGTGGCCGCCGTCGAATTCGGCAGCGCCGAGGGGATCACCATCTACTACCCCGATCATCCTCTCGCCAATGAGGACGGATTCGTCCGGGCGCCGGACGTCGACCTGAGTCAGCAGATGACCAGCATGCTCGCAGCCCAACGGGCATACCAAGCGAACGTAGCCACCTTCGAACGAGCACGCGACGCCTACATCCGCGCCCTCGAGATCGGCAAGTAGCAGTGATCGAAGGCGTACGTGGAGTCAGTGTCACCGGCCTCAATGGAGGCCCATCGGCCACCAAGCGAGCGACGGAACCGAGCGGCGAAGCATCGGGCTTCGGCACTTCGATCGGCGGCGCGCTCGAGGGCCTCGGCGAGGCCCAGGCGAACGCACAACGGGCGGCGATCTCCGGCGCCACGGGCGACCTTTCGTCCGTCAGCGACTACATGGTCGCCGCAACCGAAGCCCAGCTGACCACCGAGATCACCGTCGCCGTCCGCAACCGAGCGATTGAGTCCTTCAACGAGATCATGAGGATGCAGGTCTGATGGCCGGATCGAATCTCGAAGCGTTCGGTGGCGGCGCTGTTGCAAAGGTCAAGCGGATGAGCCTCACGCAACAGCTCATGATCGGCGGCGCGTTCGTCGCGCTCGTCGGACTCGCTCTCTTCGTGAGTCGCCTCGGTGGCTCCACCTCGATGGGAATCCTCTACTCCGACCTCGAGCCCGAAGTCGCCGCCTCCATCGTCGACCAGTTGGAATCACAAGGGATTCCCTACGAACTGTCGGACTCGGGACGCGTGGTCTGGGTGCCCAGGCAACTCGTGGCCTCGACGCGGCTCGACATGAGCGCTGCCGGCCTACCCGAAAGCTCGGGGGGCTGGTCGATTCTCGATGAACAGGGAATCACGTCGTCGGCCTTCGACCAGCGAGTTGGCTACCAGCGGGCGATGGAAGACGAGCTCGCCACGACGATCGCCAGCATCGACGGCGTCGCCTCGGCCGAGATCCACCTGGTCATTCCCGAGAAGGACCTGTTCGTCGCGGACGAAATCAACTCATCGGCCTCGGTGCTTCTGCTGATGGACGGTTCGACCACCGTCTCCCCGGAGCAGGTGCAAGCGGTCGTCAACCTTGTCGCCAGTTCGGTCGAAGGGCTGACCACCGACAACGTCACGGTGACTGACGGCGCAGGTCAACTTCTCGCCGGAGGCGACACCGATGGCTTGAGCGGTCTGGAAGGCGACAACCAGAGCCGCACCACCAAGGCGTTCGAGAGTGATGTCCAGCAACAGATCGTCGGGCTCCTCGAGGCGGTCGTCGGGCCGGGCCGAGCCGTGGTCACCGTCGAAGCCGACCTCGACTTCGACGCGGTGGTCATCACCGAGGAAAAGCACTCCGAACCGGTGAATGCTGCCGGAGAAACCCTTCCCCAGCAGGAGACCACCCGCGACGAGCAGTACACCAACCCAACCGGAGCCGACGCCGGAACCCTCGACATCGAGACGCAGATCCTCGACGGCGCACCGGCAGAGGGGGCAGACGGCACGCTCTACTCCCTCAGTGAGCGCGATGTCGCCTACGCCCTGGACCGCGTTGTGACCAGCACCGAACGAGCACCGGGCAACATTCGCCGGCTCTCGGTCGCCGTCGTCATCGATGACGCAGTCGTCGGCACCGAGCAACTCCCGGAACTGGAGCGCGTCGTCACCGCCGCAGTCGGTGCCAATCCAGCTCGTGGCGACAGCGTCGCAGTCAGTCTGCTGCCCTTCGACGTGACCCTCGAGGACCAGCAGGCTGCCGAGGAAGCTGCAGCTGAAGAAGCGGCGAGCGCCGGAGGGAGCGACCTCATGGGTTTGATCCGAACGGTCGGAAGCATCGTCGTCGCCCTCGTGGTCTTGATCCTCGGACTTCTGATGCTCCGCAAGGGAACTCGCCGCAGAATCGTTGACAGCATCGACCTCTCGTCGTTACCGGGCGCGATGGCTGCCCACAACACCGTTGATCCCTCGACCGGGCACGCACTCGGTCCGGGTGCAAGACCCGGACAGCCCCCGGCAACCGAGGAAGACCTCACAGCCCTCATCGCCAATCAGCCCGAGGACATCGCAGGCGTCCTGCGCCAGTGGTTGACCCAGCCCGAGGCGAGCCGATGAATCTCTCGACCCAATACCCGGGCGCGCGCAAGGTAGCGGTCCTCATGCTTCGACTCGGCGCCGAACGGTCGGGCCCACTGCTCTTCGGACTGAAGAAGCATGAGATCGCGGCAATCATCGAGGAGTTCTCGGTGCTCGGCGCTGTGGACCGTGAGACGGGCGACGCCGTCCTCAACGAATTCCTGGCCGCGGCTACCGGTGAGCCACCCTTACCAGTAGGCGACACCGAACTGGCCCGTCACTATCTCAAAGAAGCATTGGGTGACCGCACGGCACGGGAAATTCTCGGCCACATCGACAACACCGCCCCCGCCGTCCCCTTTCAGTTTCTCGATCGTCTCGATCCCGAGCTGATCGCCCTGAACCTGGCCACCGAGATGCCCCAAACCATTGCGCTCGTGCTCTCCACGTTGCACGTGGACTTCGCCGGAAAGATCCTCGAGACGATGCCCCAGGAGCTTGTCGCGGAAATCGGGGTCCGGCTGGGCGCGATCGACCGCGTTGCGAGCGCCGCGCTGGACGCCGTCGAGGTCGCGCTCGAGGAGCGGCTGCGACCTGCCTTCGAGAACCGGTTCTTCGATGCCGCTGGCGGGGTCGACACCCTCGTCAAGATCATGAACAACCTTTCCAAGGACGCAGGCGAAGCCATTCTCGCCGCGGTAGAAAACTATGACGTCGACCTCGCGAACGAGATCAGGGCGCAGATGTTCGTCTTCGAGGATCTGCTCCTGCTCGACGATCGTCAGATGCAGCTCGTCCTGCGAAACATCGACGCGAATGTGCTGCCACTGGCTCTGAAGGGCACGAGCAGCTCCCTGAAGGAGAAGTTCCTCGGCAACTTGTCCTCGCGAGCAAAGGAAAACCTCCTCGACGAGATGGAGTTGTTGGGTTCGGTCCGCATGGCCGACGTCGCGGATGCGCAAACCGGAATCATCCATGCCGTGCAGGCCCTCGAGGAAGCCGGCGAATTGACCATCAACCGAGGCGGTGATGACTTTGTCAGTTGACCTGTCACTCGTCCTTCGCGGTGGCGAACTCGATCTGCTTCCCGCCGTTGTCGTCGGCGACGACCACACCCCGCAACGAGCGATGATCGCCGCGGAAGATCACGCGGCAGCGCTGGCCGAGGCCTATCAGGCGGGCTTCGCGGCGGGCAGCCAATCTGCACGCGCCGAAGTTGGCACAGCCACAGCCGCCCTTGGTCGAGCGGTCGATCGCGTCGAAGCGCTCGAACAGACCTTGAGCGTGGAAGCGATCGAGCAGGTCATCGGCCTCGGACTCGAACTGACCGAGGCACTGCTCCAGCGTGAACTCACCGCATCGAGGGACCCTGGCGCCGAGGCAATCGCCCGGACGCTGGCACAGCTGCCCCGCCAAGAAGCCCTCTCCTTTCGGCTCAACCCCCAGGACCTGGTGCGGCTCGGCGAGATCGACAGCTTCCTCGCCGACCGGCCACATCAACTCATCAGCGATCCAACGCTCGCCTCAGGCGATGTCGTCGTCGACTACGCCAGCGGCACCATCGACGGCCGATTGTCTTCGGCACTGCAGCGAGTTCGGGAGCTGATGAACCCATGAGCCTCGTCACAGACGAAATCAAACGAGCAGCGAAACCTCTGCGGATCGGTCGCCTGGATCGAATCGTCGGCATGCACGCCGAGGTCGTCGGTGTCGACGCCGGGACGGGCGACATCGTGCTGATCGGGCATGCCCGAGTGCCGGCCGAGGTGGTGGGGGTCGAAGGAAATCGACTGACGGCGCTCCCGCTCGGTTCGCTGCACGGACTGAAGGCCGGCGAACCGGTTCACGCGTCGAACGAGCGGCTGACGGCGCCCGTCGGAACGCATCTGATGGGGCGCATTCTCGACGGAAACGGCGAACCGATCGATGGCGGGCCGACGCTCCAAGGCAGCGAACGTCGGCCATTGCACGCCATCGCCCCTCGGCCGCTCGAACGTCCGCTGGTCACCAGGCAGCTGCAGACCGGCGTGCGCGTCATCGACAGCCTTCTGCCTCTTGGGCGGGGACAGCGAGTCAGCATCATGGCCGGCTCCGGGGTAGGAAAGTCGAGCCTCTTGTCGATGTTGCTCCGAGGAACAGACGCTGACGTCACCGTCCTTGCCCTCGTCGGAGAGCGTGGACGAGAGGTGAAGGAATTCATCGAACACGATCTTGGTCCCGAAGGTCTCGCACGGGCCGTCGTGGTCGTTGCGACCTCAGACCAGCCGGCGCTCGTTCGGCGAAACGCCGCATTCCTCGCGACAGCCATTGCCGAAGGATTCCGGGACAACGGTTCGAACGTCCTCCTCATGATGGACAGTGTCACCCGATTCGCCATGGCCCAGCGCGAGATCGGACTCGCAGCGGGCGAGGTGCCGACCTCCCGCGGCTATCCCCCGTCGGTGTTCGCCCTACTCCCGCAACTTCTCGAACGAGCGGGGACCTCTGGCAACGGATCGATCACCGGCGTCTACACCGTGCTCGTCGAGGGAGACGATCTCCACGACCCGATCGGGGACACCACCCGGTCCATCCTCGACGGACACATCGTGCTCACCCGACAGCTCGCCAACGCAGGACACTTTCCAAGCATCGACGTCCTGCAGTCCGCGTCTCGCCTGACCACCAAGATTCTCGACGAGAACGAGCAGATGGCGGCGCGCCATCTCCGTCGGCTACTCGCAGCTCGCGACGACGCCAAGGACCTGATCGAGCTGGGCATGTACCAGGCCGGCGCGGACGCCGTCGTCGATGAAGCAATCGTTCGAGGCGCCGGCATCACCGCCTTCCTGCAGCAGCGCCTCGATCAACTATCGGATCTCTCCGAAACGAAATCCCGGTTGGCCCAGCTCCTTGCGCCAACTTCCAACTGAAAGGCACACGTCATGACACGTCTGAAGAGATTGCAGCGAGTTGCCCACATCGCCGAGAAGAGCGAGCAGATCGCCAGGCGCGACGTCGCCCTCGCTGGGCGCGAACTCGACGAGGCACGTTCCTCGCTCGCGTCTGTATGGATGCAGTGTGAGGCAATCGCGAACAACACCGAAGAGCTGCCGTTGGCCTTCGGCCGCGCCCTCCTCGAGAGCGGATGGCTCCTCGCCGAAGAAGCGCGAGGCCATCGTCGACCAGGCATTGGACCATTTGGAGGCCCGCCGCTTCGCATGGACCGAACAGCGGCATCGGGTAGACGCCCTCCTGCGCTTGGTCACCCGACTCAACGACGCAGAGCTCGACGACCGCATCAAGCGGGAGCAACACGACCTCAGCGACATCGTGTCCAGCCGATTCGCCGGACGCGAGCGACGTGAGCCGGCCCTCAGCGCTGCCTCTGCGTGACCATGCTCTCTGGCCTGGACACCACACGTGCCCGGATCGCGTCCATTCGATCCGTCATCGACCTCAATCCGTCGCCGGCCACTTCTCGCGACGCGGGTTTCGACTCGGTCCTTGCCCGCCAGACCGACGACCGAGCAATGGCCGGAGGATCCTTGGTGTCCGCCGACGTCGCATCTGATCTCGACGGCCCGGCCGCGGCGTGGGCGCACGCAGCGGTCGTCTTGGCCTCCCTCGCCGACGGCAGCGGCGCGACAGCGCCGTCGTCCCCGGGTGTCGCCTCGTCCGGTCAGATGGAGGGAACGGCACCCGCGAACCGATGGGCCGACACGTTTCGGACCGCCGCCGAGCGGTACAACCTTCCGCCCGGACTGCTCGAGGCCGTTGCCCAAGTCGAATCGGGATTCGACCCAAACGCTGTGAGCCCGGCTGGCGCGCAAGGCTTGATGCAGTTCATGCCTGCAACCGCCGCCAGCCTCGGCGTCAACCCGCTCGATCCTGACTCGGCCATCGTGGGCGCAGCCCGCTACCTCTCGAGCCATCTGGAGCGTTTCGGCACGATCGAAAAGGCCTTGGCGGCCTACAACGCCGGACCAGGTGCGGTCCAGCGGCACGGAGGTGTCCCGCCGTTCACGGAGACCCAGCAGTACATCTCGAAAGTTCTCGCGGCTTGGGGGGGCAGGGCATGATTCCTTCCGTCCTCCCACTGCAGACCCCGAACCTGCCACCATCGGAATCCGTGCCTCGCACGCCATCGAGCAAATCGACGGCCGAGTTTGCGCCGGCGCTCGACCAGGCGCAACGAACGCTCGACATCGTCGTCGACCACGTTCCATCGGCTGAGGACGCCTTGCCCGACGTCGCGTTGAACCGTGCCGGAGCCAGTCCGATGCCTCCGATGACAGACCTCTGGCCGACCGACGCCGGTCGGCCGACAAAGGAGCTGCCAGATCCGAACCACGTGCTCGAGAGCAGTGCGGAGGGTGTCACTGCTTCGAACGTCGAGTCCGAGCCGGAGATCGAGAGAGGGGACGAGCCGGCTCCTCTGCCCACTCGGTTCGAGCGCCCCCCGGGTCCGATGGCAGCGGAGCTGGTCGTGGCCGGTGCGGCCCAGCAGCCATCGCCCAGCCCGGGTCTGGTCAATCAACAGCCCGCCTCGTCGCCGGTCATCGAGGTTGCGAACTTCGATCTCGCCAGGTCGACGACCGATGCACCGAAGGGTACCGAGGTACCCGTGGCCACGAGCGGGAGCGTTCCGCTGCCAACGACCCATCTCGACGATCACGCGGATACGTCGGCATCGTCCAACACCAAGGTCCCGGTCTCTCGATCCTTCGAGGTCCCAACCGAAGTGGAGCTGTCCCGGGCTGCGCTACCACCCGACGACACGACCGGCAGCCGAGCGAGTCGCGAGCCTATTGAGCACGAGGGGACCGACGCCGCCCGACCTCGTTCCGCTCCGGCGAAACCGATCGGGGCACCGGAAGTCGCTCACGTGAGCCCGGAGGGCCCGGCCGGCGCACCGCAAGTCGACTCCGGCGCCCACACCACCGGGGAGTCGCACAACCCGATCACGTCGGCCTCTGCCCCGATCGACCCCAGCACCCGCCCTCTGGTCGTCGTTCCTAGCCAGGCGAGCCAGGCGAGCCAGGCGAGCCAGGCGAGCCAGGCAGCCACGCGAGCCAGGCGAGCCAGGCGAGCCAAGGAAACCCATCAGCGCCTGACATCACACTGCCTCCGATCGATACCTCCGTCACATCGAGCACGTCCGTCACCGCGGTCACGTCGGGCATCTCAGTCCCCTTCGTCACGTCCCCGCCGACCTCGGACCGAGAGGAGGCGATCGAGGGCCCTGCGCTCGGCGACCGGCAGACCGAGGTCGGTGCTTCCGATGACCAGCAGACCCACATCCGCGGTGCCATCGAACGAATCTTCGTGACACCGGACACCCGGACGTACCGAACGATTGCGGTGACCGACCGAGCGGAGCCTCTCCCCTCCACCACCCCCCCACTTCCCGACGAGCTCGCCGAGCAGATGTGGAACCAGGTCGAGCGTGCACTTCACCGAGTTCGCGCAACGGCTGACGGCCACGAGCTCCGGCTCCGACTCCGACCCGCCGAGCTCGGGGACCTGATGATTCGGGTCCAGACCACCGATAGCGGTGTCACCGTCCAGGTCGTTGCCAGCAATCCGGCTGCGCAACGGACACTCGAGTTCGACAGTGCACGATTGCGGTCTGAGCTGTCCAATGCCGGCTTCGGGAACAGCTCCGTCGATGTCAGCCATCGAGACCAGGGCGATCACGGCGGCTCGTCGGCGCAACCAAACTCTGGCGGCCACGCCCGAGGGGAACCACGGCGAGATGCGAGTGAGGCCCCCTACCGCCCCGTTGTCGCTGGGGAGTTCAGGCGCAATCGCCCCGGCGGTTCGGTGGACCTGACGCTCTAGCCCCGTCGGAACTGGCCATCCAAGGTCTGCCCAACTTTACCTACCGAAACCACAACAAGAAAGAGGGAGCGTCTCCAACATGACCGACCCCATAGCTGCCATCGGTTCCGGTCTGACCAGGCTCGCCTACCAGACCACCGTTTCGACCGACCTCACCGAGCTCGGCGCTCAAGGAGCGACGGGCAACCTGCCCTCCAGCCAATTGGACAAGGAAGCCTTCCTCAAACTGCTCGTCGCCCAACTCCGTTACCAGGATCCCCTCAACCCGAACGACCCGGCTGAGTTCATGGCGACCACCGCCCAATTCACCACCATCGAGAAGCTGGACGAGCTCACCAAGCAAGGTTCCAACGCGGCAATTCTCAACGGTCTGAGCATGGCCGGCAGCCTGGTCGGACGGTCGGTGACCTATCTCGACGCCGATGAAGTGCGCCAGACCGCCGTCGTCTCGAGTGCGGAGGTCATCGCCGGCGAGGTGAAGCTCATCACGGACAAAGGACCCGTGAGCATGACCTCGATCATGGGCATCGGTGCTGTGGCGATGAGCGCCCCCACCTGATCTGCAACGAACAAGCCTCCCCAACCAATCTCATTCCCAGCATTCAGAATCCCAGAAAGCAGCAACCCAATGATCAGATCCATGTATGCCGCCGTCTCCGGTCTCCGTTCTCACCAGACCATGATGGACGTGACCGGCAACAACATCGCGAACGTGAACACCACTGGCTTCAAGAAGTCCGCAGCGATCTTCCAGGACATTCTCAGCCAGACTCTCAATGGCGCTGGCGCCCCAACCCAATCGCTCGGCGGCACGAACCCCAATCAGATCGGCCTCGGCGCGCGAGGTCGGCGGCATCGCTCAGAACTTCCTGCAAGGGGCGCTCCAAAGCACGGGGCGCAGCCTCGATCTGGCAATCCAGGGTGACGGCTTCTTCACCGTGGAGCAGGAGGGTCAGCAACTGTTCACCCGAGCCGGCTCGATGTTCGTGGATTCCAACGGCAACCTCGTCGGGGTCGACGGCGGCTTCGTCCAAGGCTGGGAGGCGTCGCCAACGGGTGCCATCAACCCTTCGGGCCCCTACGGTCGCATCAGTATTCCGGCAGGCGAGCAGGTCGCTCCGATCGTCACGTCCGAGGTCAACCTCGGTGGAAACCTTCCCGTCTCCGCCGCCATCGGCGACACCCAGGTCGCCGGACTCTACGTGTACGACAGCGTCGGTGCCCCCGTCGAACTCGAGCTGACCTTCACGAAGTCCAGTCCTACCGATTGGACGGTCTCGGCAACTTACGGCCCGTCCGCTACACCAGTCGCCTTGACCGACAACACCCTTGTCTTCGACGCCAACGGCGAACTCACCAGCCCGGCCGACCTGTCGGCCGACATCGCGGCCGGAGGTATCCCGGGTCTGGGAGCGGTCAGCATCACCCTCGGCGGACCGGACGTGACCGGACGCATCACCCAGCTCTCGGCGTTGGGCTCCATCGCCGCGCTCAACCAGGACGGGTCCACGACTGGTCAGCTCGCCGGATTGAGCGTCGGCGAGGACGGCATCATCACTGGCACCTACACCAACGGTCAGGTGCGGGCGATTGCTCAGATCGCCATCGCGACATTCGCCAATCCCGAGGGTCTCGAACGTGTGACGGGAACGATGTTCCGAGCCAGCGTCAACTCGGGTCTCGCCCAGATGGGCGTGGCTTCCAGCGGCGGTCGTGGCGTCGTCGCACCGGGGACGTTGGAGATGTCCAACGTCGATCTCACCGAAGAGTTCACCAACCTCATCCGCACACAACGTGGCTTTCAGGCCAACTCGAGGGTGATCACGACCTCAGACGAAATGCTGCAGGAGATCGTGAACCTCAAGCGCTGACGGTTGATGGCGGCGATCAGGCAATGGCTCCGGGGTTCCCGCGCACGTCTGATCGCCGTCGGCAGCCCCCCAACCCACGACCTCCACGACACCGTTCTGTGCAGCGTTTTCCACGTCTGACGTGGAAAACGCTGCACGGAACGGGGGTTGGGGGTTGAAGCGATGGTCAGGAGCGTTTGAGTTTGCGGTAGAGCTGATCGAAGGCGGCGGCCACGTCGGCGCCGCGGGCGCCGAGGGCATGAATGGAGGCCGACTGGGACGCTGCTTCGGATAGCGCAACGCGTTGGGGGATGACCGGCTTCCACACAGCCCGACGGCCGACGATCTTGGCGATGGCCTCGTACTGTCGCTCGGCCTCGGCTGACACCGCGGGCATCCGGTTGATGATGACGCCGGCCAGATCGAGTCGGTCGTTGTACTGCTGCCAGACCTCGTCGATGAGATCGGCCACGGGAGCGATTGCATCGACGCTGAAGACCGAGGGTTCGGCAACCATGACCGCTCGATCGGCCGCAGTGAGCGCCATGGTCGCCCGGTCGCCGAGACCCGGCGGGCAATCGATGAGCACCATGTCGAACAAGTCGGCGACCCCCCTGAGCGCTCGTTGCAGGCGATTCGCCCGCACCTTGTCCGTGCCACTGTTCTGCCACTGCCGGAAGTCGCGCCCCGCCGGCATGACCACCACCTCCGGTCCCCAGCACGACTGCACGAGCGAGCCCGCCGCTCCGCCCGGTTTGGGGGCATCGAGCGCAGCGGCCAGCTTGCCGAGGGCCTCGGCGGGGTCGACGCCGAGGACCAGGGACGTGGAGGCTTGCGGGTCGAGGTCGACGACGAGTACCCGATCGCCCGCAGCTCGTGCAGCCGAAGCCAGCCCCAACGTCACGGTGGTCTTACCCACCCCGCCCTTCTCGGTCACTACCGCGGCACGAAGTGTCATGGGCCCATCATGACCCTGATTGGCGCTAGGCGCGAGGACCCAGCCACGAGGTGGGGCGGAGGTAGAGCTCGATGAAACCGCACGACACCCACCCTCGCCATCTGACCCTGTCCGATCCGAGAATCGGGACCGCCAGGATCAGGAGGTGGCGGAGCTGTGCTCATTCGACGCACCAACGTTGCCTCGACAACGCGACTGCCGGGTGCATCCTGCTCGTTGCTGAGTTGATGGAGCGGCAGGTTGGCTGCGACGACGCCGTGCCGAGTGACCTCGTGCTGCATGGTGGTGAGCCCGGTGGCGACGTACCAGCTGTCGAGAATCGGGATCGCCGGTCCGATGGTCATCGTGCGCCCAGTCGCCGGACGGGCCGCCGCAGGATCTGGGCGGTACCGCAACGCCTCGGCCGCCTGGTCTCGCTGGCTGGCGAATGCCATAGTAAACGGCGTCATGCAGCAGGTCACCTGTGGGTCCTTTCGGTGATTTCTTGAAAGTTCACCGCAAATCTTGACGACACTGCGCCGGAGTCGCTTTCCTTGCGAGTTCGATCTCCACCAACCGAGACAGGCCCATCCATGCCTCAGCAGCAACCAGACGCCGAGTCCAGCACGCACTCCTGGTGGGCCGATTCGGTCGGCTACCAGGTGTACGTGCGATCCTTCGCCGACAGCGACGGCGACGGGATCGGCGACCTCCCCGGCATCATCGACCGCCTCGACCACCTGGCCTGGCTCGGTGTCGATCTCGTCTGGCTGACCCCGTTCTTCCCCTCCCCCATGGCCGACTTCGGTTACGACGTCGCCGACTACACCGACGTCAATCCCCTGTTCGGCTCCTTGGCCGACATGGACCGGCTGATCGACCAGGCGCATGCACTCGGCCTGCGGGTCGTGGCCGACCTCGTCCCCAACCACTCCAGCTCCGACCACCGCTGGTTCCAGGCGTCCAGGGCCGATCGAACCAACCCCTACCGCGAGCACTACATCTGGCGCGACCCGGCGCCCGACGGCGGTCCTCCCAACAACTGGCTGAGCCACTTCGGCGGGCCGGCCTGGACGCTCGACCCGACCACCGGTCAGTACTACCTCCATCTGTTCCTGCCCGAGCAGCCCGACCTGAACTGGCGCAGTGAGGCGGTGCACGCCGAGTTCGAGGCCATCCTGCGCTTCTGGTTCGAGCGCGGACTCGACGGCTTCCGGATCGACGTGGCGCATGCCCTCTACAAGGACGCCGAGTTCCGAGATGACCCCCTGCTCCGCCCCCTCGAAGGGTTGACGAACGCCAGAGACCGCTTCGAAAGCCTCGATCACCGCTACGACCTTCTCCAACCCGAGAGCCATCGAATTTTCCGACACTGGCGAACCGTGGCAGCCGAGTACGGCGCCATCCTGATCGGCGAGACATACGTCGAGACGCCTCGGCAACTGGCCGAACTGGTCCCCGGCGACGGGCTCGACATCGGCTTCTGGTTCGGCACCATGAAGCTCCGGTGGGAGGCGGCCCACATACGTCAGACCATCCAGGAAGTCGCGGAACTCGTCGGTCACCGCACCGGCTGGGTCACCAGTAGCCACGACGACTCCCGACCGGCCACGCGCTTTGGAGGCGGCGACCTTGGTCGGGACCGATCGCTCGGCCTCACCACGCTTCTGTTCGGCCTGCCTGGCATGCCGTTCCTGTATCAAGGACAAGAACTCGGTCTGGAAGACGCAGTACTTCGGCCGGACCAGCTCACCGATCCGGTCGAGGTCCGCAACCCGGGGACACCAGGGCGCGACGGGTGCCGGACGCCCATGCCGTGGGACAGGTCCGAGAACGCCGGATTCTCCACGGCGGCCAAGACCTGGTTGCCGGTGTGGCACTCACCGGAGGAATCGGCGCAGGCGCAGCGAGAAGCTGAAACGTCACACCTTCACCTGGTCCGCCGACTGCTCGACGTCCGCCGCCAACTCGGAACGCTCGATTCGACCGTCGAGTGGATGGGCGCCGATGATGCCTCGATCGTCTCCTACCGGCGCGGCGATGTGCTCGTCGCGCTCAACGCGGGCGACGACTGCGCGCTGGTGCCTACCGGCGCGGACGACACTGGCGCCGGCGACCCGACGCTGGTCGTCCTCTACTCGAGCCGATCGTTCGTCGACCCGGCGTCGACTCCTGGCCCGGTGACGCTGCAACCGGGCGAAGCGGTCATTGCCCGACTGGGTGGTCCCGCTGGAGGGCGTTGACCAGGAGCACGAACGCAACGGCACTCGGCAGAGTCACCAACGCCATGGCACGAGCGACCGAAGCCGACTCTGCCACTGCGCCGACGAGCGCCGGTACGACGAGCATCGCGGTGCGAAGGCCCGCAGTGAGCGAACCGAGACCCGCTCCGCGGCGCCCCTTCCGCTGCGCTGCCCGGTCATAGAGTCGGGGCATCATCGTCGCTGCTCCCAGCCCTATGAAGAAGTAGGCCAGGCGCACCACCACGGTGTTGTCGACGCCGCATACCACCGCCAGGCCGATGGCGGCCATGACCGTCGACCAGATCAACAGGCGATCGCCGCCGAAGCGCTTGGTCAGCCAGTCGCCGGAGAAGCGGCCGACGGTCATGCCGCCGGTGACCGCTACATAAGCCAGCGCGCCCGCGCTGGTACTGGCACCCAGATCGTCGGTCAGGCGGAACGCGGCCCAGTCGATCGAGGTCATCTCGACACTCACGCCGAAGAATCCGGCCAGGAAGAGCAACGGCAACGCCAGATCACGCTTCGATCCCGGTTCGGCGACCGTGTTTCGGTTCCCGTGCGCCAGTTCGGCGACATGATCCTGACGAAGCAGGCCGCGCGAGATGATCGGCACCACGACCAACAGTGCGACAGCCACAACCGTCAGATGGACGCGCAAGGACACTCCGGCCGCTGCGGCCCGAGCCGATACCACTCCGCCCACGGCCGTCCCCAGACTCCAGAGACCATGAAGCCGATTCATGATCGGGGTGGGCCGGGCGGCTGACAGCCATGAGCCTTGAAGATTCATCGAGGTGTCGACCAGGACGTCGAAGGTCGACAACCCGACGAGGCCGACCATCAACATCGGTACTGCCCGAGCCTGACCCACGAGGGCCAGCGCGCCGGCGACGATCGAACCGGCGATGAGGATCACGCGCCTGGTCCCGAGACGCTCGATGGCCCGACCCGTCAGCACGGACCCGACGAGGCCTGTTGCACCAGCGAGCGACAGCACCAGACCAATGCCCGCCTTGCTCAAACCCACTTGGTCGCGAATCTCGGGGAGGCGGGGCATGAACGAGGCGAAGATGGCGCCGTTGATGAAGAACTGCGTCGCGACCGCCACAACCGCAACCCGGTGGGTCGGTTCGGACGCGTCGGTTTCGCTCCGGCGCACAAGGCGGGCCATGCTCACACCATGACAGCCAACGATCCGATTCCCAACCAGCCGACCGCTCGCACCACACAGCCGGTACCGGCCGCGCCCAACGGCGCCCGAAAGGGCGACCGACTCGATCAACGGGTGGCGCTCATCACCGGAGGGGCCTCCGGCATCGGCCGAGCCTGCGCGTTGCGCTTCGCCGAAGAAGGTGCGTCCATCGTGGTCGCCGACCTGAACCTCGATCGAGCCGAGGTGGTCGCCTCCGAGATTCTGGCCGCGGGTGGCCAGGCAACGGCGGTCGAGGTCGACACGACTTCCGCTGCCTCCACCCAGGCCATGATTGCCCACGCCGTCGACGTCTTCGGCCGCATCGACACGTCGGTCGCAGCCGCAGGCATCTCGCACGCCGACTACGTGAGCCGCGAGGACGAGGAGCAGTACGGCGCCGATCGCATGAGCCGGGGCGATCTGTTCATCATCGACAAGGCGATCGAGAGCTGGCAGAGGGTCATCGACGTCAACCTCACCGGCGTGATGCTCACCAATCAGGCCGTCGCCAAACATCTGGTCGAACGCCGGGCGCCGGGTGCTCTGGTCAGCATCGCGTCGGTGGCAGGCGTCACCGCCCTGCCGGGGGCGGGCGAGTACTGCGTGTCGAAGGCCGGAGTCTGGATGCTCACCAAGGTGCTCGCCCTCGAGCTGGCCCGGTTCGGCATTCGGGCCAACGCGGTGGGACCCGGATACATCAAGACGCCGATGTCGGCCGCCGCCGCGGCCCGAGACACATGGGTCGACGCTCGACTCGCAGAGACGCCACTGCGCCGGTTGGGCGAAGCCGTCGACATCGCCAACGCGTGCCTCTACCTGGCGTCGGACGAAGCGAGCTTCGTGACCGGCGAAATCATCTTCCCCGACGGCGGCCTCGGCGCCGCCATGCGCTGAGCCGGCGCGGGTCAGCCTCGGGAGAGACTCTGATCCTCGACCATCGCCGCAACCTGCTTCTGGAGGCTCTTGGCCCAATGCGGGTGGGTCAGAACCCAGAAACGGCCGGAGCCGATGGCTTCGAGGACGAGCCGGCCGACTTCGTCGGGGTCCATACCCTGCTCGAGCATCGACTGAATGCCGCTTGCGGTCTTGGCCGCCACCGCTCCGTCGGTTTTCGGCTTGGCCTGACCTGGCCGGAATCCGACCGAGTTGCGGCTGATATTGGTGTTGATCGGACCAGGACACAGCACCGACGCCGTGATGGGGCTCTTGCGGCCCCGGAGGTCGCGCTCGAGCGTCGACATCAACGCAACCACGCCGAACTTCGCCACGTTGTACGCGCCCATCATCTGGCTGGCAATGAGGCCCGCCATCGACGCGGTGGCGTTGACGTGGCCCTCGCCTTGTTCCTCGATGAGTGGAAGGAAGACGTTGACGCCGTAGATCGGCCCCCACAGATCGACGTCGATGATCCACTTCCAGTCGTCGAGCTTCATCTTGTGGGTCGCGGTCGGGATGCCGATACCGGCATTGGCGCAGAAGACGTTGACCTTGCCGTACGTGTCCATGGCCAGATCGGCGAGCGCCTCGTTCTCACTGAGCTGCGAGACGTCGCAGCGGCGACCGACCACCGTTGCGCCGGAGGCGGTGAGATCGGCGACGACCGCAGCGAGCGCGCTGCGGTGTCCAGGTCTCCGAGCACCAGCTTCATCCCGGCGCCGGCGAAAGCCCGGGCCATGCCGAGCCCGATGCCACTGGCCCCGCCGGTGATGACGGCCACCCGTCCCTCGAAGTCTTGCATGCCGCCGCGGGGTGCCAGTGCCCCTTGCTCACGCAGGTCGTCGCGCTCGTCCTTGGTCGGCTTCGGCTCTTCGGTCATAGGGTTCGCTCCAGAAACTCGAGGACGGCTGCGGTGAATGCGTCATTGTCGTCACCGGCGACCATGTGGCCGGTGTGTTCCACATCGAAATACTCGGCGCCCGGGACCTGCGCCACAAATTCCTGGGCGACTTCTTCGGTGACGAGGTCTGACTGCCCGCCGCGAACGAGCAGCAACGGAGCGGTGATGTCTCTTGCCGCGTTGAGGAGCCGATCGTTCATCGACTCCATGTGGGTGCGCATGAGCTCGGGGTCCCCGTCGGCGAACCCGGGCTTGCTGAGGATGTAGTTGGGGTCCCAACGCCAGCGCCAGCGGCCGTCCTCGCCTTGACGAAGGACTCGGGTGAGACCGCTGAGTTCCTTCGGACGGGGACGGTGCGGGTTGTAGGCCGCCATGGCATCCGAGGCGTCTTCGAGGGTGGCGAACCCGTCAGGGTTCGAGGCCATCCAGTTGATGATGCGGGCTGCGCCCTCGATCGCGAAGCCAGGCGCGATGTCCACCAGAACCAGCGCGCGGAACAGGTCGCCGCCCCGTAGGTGCTGCGCGGAGAGCGCCGCCATGCCTCCCATCGACGCGCCAATGAGGATTGGCGGGAGCCGACCGGCGTCGGGCAGCAGTTCGCGTCGACGGGCGAGATGATCGACGAGAGCAAGCGTGTCGCTGCCGCTGTGCTCACTGTCGTACTTGGACTGCGTGCACCAGTCACTGTCGCCGTGACCTCGGGCGTCGACGGTGAGCACGAAGTAGCCCCGTTCGATGAGGGTCTCGGCGGTGTTCTTCCAGGCGTGCCTGTTCTGGCCGGCACCGTGGAGCATGAGAACCGGGGGGTTGGAAGGGTCTCCCCATTCGTCTCCGACCAGCGTGAGCCCGTCACCTACAGGGATTGATACGACTGCCATGCCTGCGATCGTACGTCGAAGTCTTTCGAACGTCGAAACGTTGCCCGCTCATCTCGCCCTCGGTTCCATCGAGCGGTACGGTTCGAACCGTGACGACGCAACCGACCGCTCGCCGAACCCACCGCTCGCAGGTCAGCTACATCGATCGATCACGGGAGTACTACGCAGCCCAAGGGTACGAGGCGCCCTACGAGTGGGCCGCGCACACCGATGCTCCCTTCACTGCACTGGCAAAGCCGCTGTCCGAGAGCAAGATCGGCCTGGTCACCACCTCCTACTTCCTGCCCGAAGGCTTCGAGTACCGCATCCCTTCCGATCTGCCCCGCTTGCCCTACGTCGAACATCGGTCCAACACCGCGCAGCTCGACAACCAGCATCTGTTCTGGGCCAAGGACGAGACCCACACCCACGACCGGGAAACGTTCCTGCCGTTCGCCCGGCTGGACGAGCTGGTGGAGGCCGGAACGCTCGGGTCGGTCTCCGAGCGCTTCTACGGTCTGCCCACCCAGTACAGCCATCGGCAGACCCAGAAACGAGACGCTCCCCGAGTGATCGAATGGATGAAGGAGGACGAGGTCGACGTGGCCCTGCTGGTTCCCCTTTGACCCGTCTGTCACCAGTCCGTGAGCCTGGGAGCACGTCAGATCGAAGAAGCCGGCATCCCCACCGTGATCATCGGGTCGGCCCACGACATCGTCGAGGAATGCGGGGTCCCCCGATTCATCTTCGTCGACTTCCCGCTGGGGAATCCGTGCGGTCGCCCGGATGATGTCGACATGCAGCGCAGCATCGTCGGTCTCGCCATCGACACCCTCGAGCACGCTCGCGCTCCCCGGACCACCGTCCAAGCGCCCTTCCAGTGGCCCGACCAGGGTTGGCGAGACCGGTTCATGCACGTCGGCGACGACAACCGGGCGACGCTGGCCGCCCTCGGCGACGAACGGCGACGGCTACAGAGCGACCGGGACTGCAGTTCGATCACCGGCCAACTCGCTTCGAGTCGCTGCTGCTGGCGGTCACGCTCCGTGACCGTTCCGGTTGATCGTGTACCCTTGGTGGCCATGTCTCTGGCCCCACCCCCTCCCCCCACCGTTCTGTGCCGTGTTTTCCACGCCCCACGTGGAAAACACTGCACAGAACGGTGGGGGGAGGGGGTGGGGAGGTGCGAGGTGGGGTCGTCGTGTGGGCGCTCTTGGTCATGCTGGCGCTCGTCAGCGCGCCGGCGCAGGCCGAGCCCACCGTGCCCAGCACGTCGTGGGGGGTCAGCGGACTCCTCACCGGGACACAGACCGACAGCATCCTGTCGCCAGTGTTCGCCCTGGAACGGTCGGCAACACGCTCTACGTGGGAGGGCGGTTCACCACCGTCACCAACGGCAGCACCAACACGCCCCAGGCCACGATCGCGGCCTTCGATCCCACCCACCGGCGCCTCGATCTCGACCTTCACACCGCCAGTTGAACGGTGCCGTCTACGCCCTCGAGGCATCTCACAACGGTAACCGACTGTTCGTCGTGGCGACTTCACCACCGTGAACGGGGTCGCCACCGGCGGCCTCGTGGCCCTCAATCCCGCCACCGGCGCGATCGACACCACCTGGACGGGGCGCATCGGCAGGTACAACCTGGTCCGCAGCCTCGACCTCGACGGCACCCACCTGTACGCCGATGGCGGGTTCGCCTCCATGCCGGAGCGCGGCCGGGAGCACCACGGCCAGTCGAGTCGCTCGGTGGACGCTCAGCAACGGCACCCACGACGCGACATGGAAGCCGGCCATCGCCAGCGGGATCGGTGTGGGGTCTCGACGTCAACGCCACCGGGCGGGTGTACCTCGCCGGCACCTTTGCCACGGTCAACGCCATCGCGACCCCGGGCGGCTTCGTCGCCCTCCAGACCAGCAACGGCCAGAACCTCCCCGGCATGGCGACCTTCCAGCCGAACACCACCACCGTCAGCCGGCAGACGGCGTACGACGTGTTGGAGGTTGCGGGGAAGGTCTACGTCGCCGGCAGCCAACACTACCTGCAGGTCCTCAACGCGGCCGACCTCTCACTCCAGGTCTTCCATCGTTCATCGCCCCGAGGCGACTTCCAAACCATCGCGTCGCTCGGCGGCCGGGTCTACGGCGGCTCCCACTCCTACAACGGCACGACCCTCAGTTCGGCCACGTCGGTCCAGTGGGTCGGCACCCCGCCGCCCGGGGTCACCAACCCCACGCCCTTCGCCACCAGCCCGCACACCTGGGTCTCGGCCTTCAATCCCACGAACGGGTTCCACCTGCCCAGCTTCTTGCCGAACAACATGGTCACCACCGGAGCCGGGGTGTGGGCCATCGCCGACGGTGGAAGTGGTTGCCTCTGGCTTGGCGGGGCCATCACCAAGGTCGGCGCTGTCGACCAGTTCGGCATCACTCGCCTGTGCGAACCGGTGGCGGACACGGTTCGTCCCTCGAACCCGAGCGGCCTCAGCGGCACGGTGACCGGTACCTCGGTCGCCCTGACCTGGAACCTGGCAACCGACAACGTCGGCGTCACCGGCTACCGCATCTACGACGCCACCAACACCGTGGTGGCCACGACTACCGCGCCTCCGACGACCCTCATCAACCTCTCCCCGGGCACGTACTCCTACTCTGCGAGGGCATATGACGCGGCTGGCAATCTTTCGTACAAGAGCAACACGGTCACGGTCACCGTTCTCTGAGCGGCGCCGTTCGAGCGCGGCGGCCATTTCCGCGGTGGCCTTGGCGCTCGCAGCCAGCGGCTGCGGGCTCTTCGGCCCGGAGGAGACCCGCACGCTCGAGATGACCGAGCAGCACATCGTCTTCAGCGACGACCCACCGACCGTTGGTACCTGCGAGAGCGCTCCCTGCGGCGACGAGATCCTGGCGCTCTGCCGGGGAGTGTCCGCCGACGTCTGCGAGCTTCGCCCCGACGGGTCGGGTCTTCGTGTGCTGACGACTGATGCCAACGCGCCGCTCCCCTCGCCTGCCCCTGACGGTGAGGTCATTGCACTCCATCACTCCGGGCCGGACGGGCTCGCCGAGTACGAACTCGTCGACCGGTCCGGATCGTCGTTGACCTCCAAGACGCCCGGCCAGGTCGAGCGGTGGCGAACCGCCCAACAGCTGATCGTGTCCGACGACGCAACCGGGTCCTACGCTCTTGTCGACCGCGCTCGCGCGACGCTCGGCGTGATCCCCCTGATCGCGGAACTCGACAACCCCGCCTTCAGCATCGACTCGGTGTCGCCGGACGGAGCGTTCCTTGTGGTGGCCGTGGGCTCCACGGGGGAAGGGTACGAGCTCTGGAGCCATACATTCGAGTCCGGAGTGTGGACGAAGCTCGATGTCGGCGACGACTTGCTCACGCTCCAGGGATGGTCGGCCGTCGACGCCTGGTCGCCCGACGCCACCAGCCTGTACGTGATGACCACCAATCGAGACAGCGTCGAGGATCCGCCGTTCGAGAGTCAGTTGGTTCGAGTCGGCGTCGACGGGAGCGATCACGAGATCGTGACCTCCTTCGGCCACGACGGCTTCGTCGGTGTCGTCGCCGCGCCCGTCGCGTCCGATCGGCCGTGGCTGGCGGCGGTGCGCAGCGAGACGGCCGTGTCGCTCTTCGACCTCCGCTCGGGCGCGGCTCCTCGATCAGATTCGGTCGGCCTTCACCGCCGGGTTCCCCGGCATGGCCTGGACCGCAGACGGCCAGTTCCTCGTCGTCGACGGCGGCTGGCGCGACGACGGGACGCAGCAACTCGCGGTAGTCACGGTCGGACGCGACTCGCTTTCGGACCCCTGGCTGCTCGATCCCGGAGCGTTCGACGAGATCCACAACCCCATCGCTCTCCCCACCACCTAACCCGAAATTTGACACGTTTGCCACGCCTGACGTGGCTGACGCGTCAAAGAACGGGGGGTGGGGTCAGCTCGCCGGGGCGTACTCCTCGACGTAGGCCAAGATCTCGTCGGTGCTTCGATGTGAACCGGGCTGCAGGATGAGCCGATCGACGCCGAGCTCGGCGTAGGCCTCGAGATCGCCGGCACCGAGGCGACGGAGCGGGGTGACGCTGATCTGCAGCGGGCCGAACTCGGCGGGGCGGTCGAACCGGTCGGTCATCTCGCGGAGACGGGCGATGTCGGAGGCTGTCGTCTCGACATCGCGCATGAAGCCGTACCAGCCGTGCGCCGATTCGACGGCACGCCGTGCTGCCCGATCACTGTGACCTCCCACCACCGTGTGGATGCCGGCCTGCGCCGGCTTGGGGTTCGCCGTGACACTGGTGAACCGGACGAACTCGCCATCGAAGGACACCGCATCGCCCGACCACAGGGCCCGCATGGCGGCGAGATACTCGTCGGACCGCTCGCCCCGACGCGCCATCGGCGTCGAGCACGCCGTCATCTCGGGCTCGAGGTACCCGACACCCAGGCCGAACAACAGACGGCCACCGGAGAGGTAGTCGAGAGACGCCAAGCTCTTGGCCAGGACTGCGGGCTGACGCTGGGGAAGGATGATGATGCCGCTGCCGAGTTTGATCGTCGTGGTGGCCGCGGCGACGTAGGTGAGGGCGACGGCCGTGTCGACCATGTTGGTCTCCGGTGCGGCAGGCGACGGCGGGGCCTGAGGGTCCGGCAGGACGATGTGCTCGCCGGTCCATACCGACTCGTAGCCTGCGGCCTCGGCGGCCTGGGCGATGCGGACCATGGACGAGGGCTCGGACGCCGGTCCCATGTTGATGCCGAAGAGGGCGATGGCGGGTGCGGCGACGGCAGATTCGGTGGTCACCGACGCGACGCTACCCGTCAGGAGCCGAACGGTCGAAGCCGCCTCGTGAGCGAAGGTCATCGGTGGACGGCTGGTCCACGGACCGGCCGTCGGCTGCGACGACGACGCCGTAGTCCCGCGCTGCGGACTCGATGCTCACGACACCGTCACGAACATCGCGTAGCACCCGCTCGGGTTCACGTTCGAACGGGTCGCCCCAGCCTCCGCCGCCGGCGGTGTGGGCCAGCATTCGCGAGGCTCCGATTCGGCGCACGCCGTACTTGGGAGGGATGAACATCTCCCCGTCGGTGTCGGCGTCCGCCGGCGTGATCCACTCCTCGCCGGCCTTGCCCTCGCCTCCGCCCAACACGCCGTAGCCCGACGGGGTGTCGAGTCCCTCGGCCCGGAACGACCACGCCGCGGGGCGCAGCACATCGGCGTCGTAGATGACACCGCTGCCTCCGCGCCGTTTGCCAGGGCCCCCAGCGTCGGCCCGGAACTCCCAACGCCGGTAGCGCACCGGGTAGTTCTGTTCGTGGAACTCGAGGTTCGCGATGTCGAGCCCGCCGAGCGAGATGAGGTGCCCCATCTGTGCAAAGCCATCGCGTTCGGCCGTCGCTCCGGGGCTCCCCATCGCGTGCCAGTGGTACATGACCCAGGTCGTACCGTCGTCGTTGGTTCCGGCAACGTGGCCGTGGCAGGTCTTCGACCACCCGGCCAACGCCCGGCTCGGGTCGGCCTGTGCAAGCGCCTTCCAGGTGGCGTGCACGATCTCGTGGGCGACGAAGACCGTGTTCATCGTCATGGGCGCCGGCGCCTTGGCGTTGACGATCGTGCCCTCCGGGGCGATGATCCGACAGCTTCGGTAGGTGCCCTCGTTGCGGGGAATGGCTGGGTCGAAGAATGACGAGATCGCCAGGTAGGCCGCCGAGTACGTGTTGGCCAACGACGAGTTCTTGAAGCCCTTCATCTGCGGATCGGAGTCACTGAAGTCGAGCACCATCTCGTCACCGGCCACGGTCAGACGCAGCCGGATCCAGGTGTCCTTGGCTTCGAAGCAGTCGTTGTCGGAAAGGTCCGCGCCCTCGTAGACACCGTTTGGCAGCGCCCGAATCGCTTCGCGCATGCGACGGTCGGCGTGGTCGAGGATGCCGTCGAGGTGGGTGAAGTAGCCGGACTCGCCGAGCTCGGCGGCCAAGGCGATGACGCGCTCGGCGCCGATCTGCGTCGACCCGACCATGGCGAGGAGATCGCCGTCGAGCAGCTCGGGCGTCCGGGAGTTCAGGAGGAGGAGCTGCCACAGGTCGTCACGGACCTCGCCCCGGTCGTACAGCTTCATCACCGGCAGGCGAATGCCTTCCTGCCAGATTTCGGTCGCTTCGGGGTTGTAGGTGCCTGCCAGTCCGCCGCCGATGTCGGACTGGTGGGCTCGGTTGCAGCAGAAACCGGCGAGGGTGCCCGACGGAAGGAAGATCGGCCGGCCGATGACCCAGTCCGGCAGGTGGTTCCCGCCCGCAACGTAGGGATCGGACAACAGGAACACGTCGTCGGGCTGGATCCGACCGCCCCAGACCTTCAGGATCGCCCGCGAGGCGAAACCTCCGCCACCGGTGTGGATCGGGATGCCGTCGGCGTTGGCGATGAGCGTCCCCTGCGGATCGGTGATGAAGCAGGAGAAGTCGTGGCTCTGGCTGAAAATCGTCGAACGAGCCGTTCGGGTCATGACCCAACCCATGTGGCGGCTGATCTGATCGAGCCGGTTCTGCATGAGCGACAACACCACCGGGTCGAGCTCGTCGCCCACACGCTCCGACTCCGAACCCGCTGGGTCGAACGAGCTGTCGGCCAAGCGCGCGTCCGAAGGCTCGAGATCGATCACGAAATTGCCGATGTCGTCCACCGAGACCGCGGCGTTCGGTCCGACCAGCACGGTGGTGGTCTGTTCCTCGACGAGCATCGGCCCGCGCACCGACATGCCGCTCATCAGTTCCGGCCCGGCGAACACCGGCGTATCGAGCCAACCATGCTCGCCGTGCCAGACCTTGCGGTGTTCGAAGGGCCGTGGGACCGAATCGGTGCGTGCGCTGCGAGCGGTTTCGACCGAGCCGGTCGACGCCGTCGCCACCACTCGGGCCGACGCGACCATGATGGTGCCGTTGGTCTGCACGTGACCGTAGAGGCGCTGGTACTCCCCCTCGAACGTGCGCCTGATGCCGGCCACATCGAACCCCGCCTCGTCGAATTCAGCCATGTCGAAACCGGCGGGCTCGACCGGAACACGGATCGACCAGAGCTGTCCGGGGTGGTGCAGATCCAGTTCGTAGGTCAGGCGCACATCGCCGGCTTCGAATCCTTCGCTGCGCAGCGCGTCGCCCGCTTGGTCGGCGAGGTCCCGCAGTACTCCCATGACCCGGGCGGGCTCGATGGCATCGAGCGATCCGCGAAGGAACCGCTGGAAGTCCTGGCGAACGTCGGCGTGCAGCATGCCCACCGCACACAGCGCCCCGGCGGATCGGGGCACATAGACACGAGCGCAGCCAAGGCCGCGGGCGACGGACTCGCCGTGCATCGGTCCGGCCCCACCGGCCGCCACCAGCGTGAAGCGGGCCGGCGCGTGGCCTCGTTCGATCGAGATGTACTCGACCGCTCCGAGCAGATTCTGCTCGAGCAACACAACGATGCCGGCCGCGGCTTCCTCCACCGTGATCCCGAGCGGTTCGGCCACTCGGAGTTGGATGGCCCGTCTCGCGGCATCGAGATCGAGGTCGATGGAACCGCCGGCATAGGGCCCGGGCCGAAGGCGGCCGAGCACCAACTGGGCATCGGTCACCGTCGGCTCGGTGCCTCCGAACCCGTAGCACGCGGGGCCGGGTCGGGCGCCGGCACCTGCAGGTCCGACGTAGAGCAGTCCGGCCGAGTCGACACCGGCGATGGTTCCACCGCCCGCGCCGATGGTGTGGATGTCGACCGCCGGTGTCGACACGTGATAGCCGGCGATCATGAGATCGTCCTTGGTTGCGACCTGACCGTTGGACATGAGCAGGACATCGCACGACGTGCCACCGATCTCCATCGAGATCAGATTGCCCTCGTCCCCGGGGTTCACCCCACGCTGGTCGACGGCCTGTCGGAAGAGGTTGAGCGCGCCGACCGCGGAGGCGGGACCGCTCAACAGCAGGTTCACCGGGCGGGGGGCGACGACATCGATGGACGCGGCGCCCCCATTCGACTGGACCATCAGGATTGGTTGTGGCAGGCCGAGGTCGGCGAGCCTGGTTTCGAGCGAACGCAGGTAGGCGACGATCCGGGGCGACAGGGTGGCGTTCATGACCGCCGTCGACGTTCGCTCGTACTCGCCCATCATCGGGCTGATGTCGGCCGACGCCGTGACCCATTGGCCGTCCCACTCGTCGGCCAGCAGAGCAACCACCTGCTGTTCGTGGGTCGGGTCGACGAAGCTGTTGAACAGCGCGACGGCAATGGCCTCGACCGGTTCCTCGCCGACGGTCTCGTCCTCGAACGCTCGGAGGGCGGACCGAACGCCCGCGGGGTCCAACGGTTCGATCTCGTTTCCGGCCGCATCGAGGCGACCCCGGACACCGCGGCGGAGATAGCGCGGCACCAGCACGGGCGCGTAGGGCGCCCGGTGATCCCACTGGTCCTCCCGAAGGCCGCGGCGGATTTCGAGCGCGTCACGGAAGCCCTCGGTGGTGAGCAGCGCCACCTTCGCTCCCTTGCCCTCGAGCACGGTGTTCGTCGCCACCGTCGAGCCGTGGACGAAGAGCCCACAGCCGGCCAACAGCTCCCGGGTCGTCAGCCCAAGATCCTCGGCCAGGCGGTCCAACCCGTCCAAGACCCCTTGGCTCGGGTCCGAGGGGACCGACGGAACCTTGGCGACCCAGGTTCTTCCTGACCGATCGGCCAACACCAGGTCGGTGAACGTCCCGCCGACGTCGACACCGATCCGCCACGGAGCCAGAGGTTCGCGTTCCATGCCGCCGAACGTTAGGCGCGAAGATTGGGCATGGCCTATCCCGACCTCGACTCGGTGTCAGCGAAGCTCTATCGGCGCGGGCAAGCGAGCATCCCCGATGGCATCTCCCGCGGGCTGGCCCTCATTCGGCCCCATCCGATCTACGTCGATTCCGGCGAAGGAGCGTGGGTGACCGACGTCGACGGTCGCCGCTATCTCGACGCCAACAACAACTTCACCTCCATCATCCTGGGCCATGCAGACCCGGGAGTCACCGAGGCCGTGACCCGCCAGTTGGCCAAGGGCACTGCGTTCGCCATGGGGACCGAACCCGAGATCGAGCTGGCCGAACTGCTGTGTGAACGTGTGCCTTCGATCGAGCGGATCAGGTTCTGCAACTCGGGGACCGAAGCCGTGATGGGGGCCATCAAGGCCGCTCGCGCGTTCACCGGTCGACCGATGATCGCCAAGATAGAAGGGGCCTACCACGGCACCTACGACCACGCTGAGACCTCGTTGGGTGCCGATCCGTCCAACTGGGGCACTGAGGACGCGCCCGCCCCGGTGCTCTACGCCGGCGGCACACCCGCCTCGGTCGCCGACGAAGTGGCCGTCATCCCGTTCAACAACAGCAGTGCGGCGCGATCCATCATCGACCGCAACGGCGAACGGCTCGCCGCAGTCCTCATCGACACCATGCCCAGTCGAGTGGGGCTACCCCTCATCGACACCGAGTTCCTCAGCACCGTCTTCGCCGCGGCCCACGCGGTCGGGGCTCTGGTGATCATGGACGAGGTGATCTCGTTCCGGCTCGGCATCGCCGGGAACCAAGGCCGACTCGAGGTCGAGCCCGACCTGACGGCCCTTGCCAAGATCATCGGTGGCGGCTTCCCCGTCGGTGCAGTCGGTGGGCGGGCCGACGTCATGGAGGTCTACGCCGCCCAGGCGGGTGCTCGGCCGCTCCTGCCGGCGGGAGGAACCTTCTCGGCCAATCCGGTGACCATGGTCGCCGGATTGGCCTGTATGCGCCGGCTCAGCGAAGCGTCCTTCCAACGGCTCGACGTCATCGGCGACGAGATCCGTCAGGGACTGCGGGGCGTCTTTTCGAGACTCGGGATCGACTGGCAGGTCACCGGCCACGGATCGTTGTTCCGCATTCATCCCCACGGTCGCACGGTCCGCAGCTACCGGGACGCCCGTCTCGACGACGCCGAAAGCCTCGTCATGGACGAGCTACAGAAGCGTCTGCTCGAACGGGCCGTCTACCTGCCCGGCTACGGCCTCGGCTGTATGAACCTGTCGACCAGCGACAGCGACGTCGCCCACCTGGTGGACGCCGTCGCCGACGCAGTCGAAGCAGTTCTCTGAAGATCTCCGAACCGAGGGCTCAGGCTGCTTCGGCCGGCGGGCGGTAGAACGCGGCCAGCTGAGCGACACCGCCGGCCACGCCCAACGCCAGCGCGATGGCCAGGCCGACATAGCCGTTCAGGGTCTCATCCAGTCCGAGTGCGGCATCGATCGACCAATCGCCGGGACCGACCCCGGCGATGGCCACCGCGGTCAGCGCCACCATGAAGGTGTACTCCCAGCCGCCCTTCACGATGAAGAATCCGTTCTTGCGGTGGGTGGTGTAGCCGGCGACAACCATCACGCCGACGACGCCCGCAGCAGCGAACGAGGTGAGCACACCCAATGCAAGCATGAGACCGGTGGCGATCTCGGTGAGGGAGGCGAGGTGGGCGTGGACCCGACCCGGCCGCATGCCCATGCTGTCGAACCACTTGGCCGTGCCCTCGATGCCGCCCTTGCGCTTGCCCCAACCGTGGGCGGCGAAGACCAAGCCGAAGATCACTCGAAAGACGACAAGCACCAGGCTGAACTCGGTAGCGCTGAGATCGGCCATGATCAGACCTCGTCCACGAAACGGTTCTCGAGGGTCCCGATGCCTTCGATCTCGATCCGGCACACGTCGCCGTGTTTCAGGAACTTCGGAGGATCGAAGTACGCAGCGACGCCGGCGCAGGTTCCGGTGGCGATCACGTCGCCCACCTCCAGGGTGCAGACGGTGCTGAGGGTCTCGATCTGGGCCCAGCAGTCGAACACCATCTTGTCGGTGGTGGTGCTCTGTCGCAGTTCGTCATTGACGAACGTCTGCAACGTCAGCCCATGAGGGTCGGGCATCTCGTCGGTGGTGACCAACCATGGGCCGATCGGACCGTGGCCGTCCCACGACTTGCCGAGCGTCATCGTCTGGGCCCGACGCTGCCAGTCACGAACCGACACATCGTTCACGATGAAGTAGCCGGCGACGACCGTGTGCGCATTCTCCGCAGAGACCCGACGGCATTCCTTGCCGATCACGAGGCCGAGTTCGCCTTCGTAGTCGACGTGGTTGGGCGACTCCGGCGGGATCGGCACATCACCGAACGGATCGTTGACGCAGGTCGACTGCTTGTTGAAGAACATCGGGAACTCGGGAACGGCCCGTCCGCCCTCTTCGACGTGGTCGACGTAGTTCAAGCCGATGGCGAGGAACTTGGGGGGCCGCGCCACTGGGGCCAGCAACGTGATGTCGTCCAGCGAGTAGCTCTCGGCGCCGGCGAGCGCCGCATCCCGCGCTGCCGGTTCGAGCATCGCTGCAGCAACGACATCGTCGCCGAGACCGAGCGAAGCCAACGACACGACGTCATCGCCTTGCACGGCGCCCAATTGGGCAGGGCCGTCATCGATTCTGAAACGGGCAATCTTCATGACTGGCTCCTGTTGCTTCCTGCTGCTGGCACGAACTGCTCTTACTCACTGGCCGGTTGCTCGGGGGACGGTTGGCATCATCCCTCGCCGGCGCCGGCGAACTCAAAGGCGATCCGCCGATTGGCGGCCCGTCCTACGTCGGTGGTGTTGTCGGCGATCGGTTCGGCCTCGCCCGCACCGCGGGCGGTCAGACGGGCCAGGTCGACGCCGAGTTCGACCAAGCGGGCCAACACGGCGTTGGCACGAGCGTCGCTGAGCGTCTGGTTGGCGGTCTCGGCCCCCTGGTCGTCGGTGTGACCGACGATCTCGACCGCAATGCCCGGCGCAGCGGTGATGGCCGCCGCAGCTTGCTGGAGGATGGCATCGGACTGCGGATCGATGTCGGCGCTGCCGGTGGCGAACAGGATGGGGTTGGCCGCCAACTGCTCCTTCAAGCTGGCTTCGAGGCGGGCAAGGGCCTCGGCACCGGTGTCGACCTGCACGCTGTCCTCGACGGTCACGCCGAACGCCTCACCGACCGCAGTGATGAAGTCGGTAACCCGGGTGTCACCGGCGTCGACGGTTCCGGTGACCCGCACTCGGGCCCCGTCGAGGGTCGTTGCATCATCGATCGACAGGCCGCCGGCGTCCACATTGCCTGCGCCCCAGATGCCGGTGGCCGCGGCGACCAACGTGTCGAGCGACGGCTGATCGGGCAGCTTGCCTTTCAAAGCGACGGCCCCGGTGGTCACTGCGGCCTCGACGTCGGCGGCCGAGGTCTCGACCTCGGTGAACTCGACGTCGAAGTCGCCGGCCCCGAGGCCCATGGCGCCGACGATGTCGGCGACCAGACCCTCCGGCTGCTCGTCGCCTTCCTCGGTGGTACCGACCACGCTCACCGTGGCACCATCGAGTGTGACACCGTCGTCGATGGTCAATTCGTCGATCACATTGCCGGACCCGTACCGCGCCTCGGCCAGCTCGATCAACTGGGCCGCAGCAGCGGCGTCGGGGACCGCTCCGCTGAGCGTGACCTTCTCGCCGTCGACCGAGAAGGTGAGCGCAGCGGGTTCGAGCGCTGCCGCCGCAGCTTCCGTCGTGGACGGCGACACTCCTGCATCGGCGATATCGGCCTTGTCATCGTCGCACCCAAAGGCCAGCAGAGCCAGGCCGAGGAAGACTGCGAACAGAAACGCCAAGTAGCCCCAACCGGCGTAGACGGCACTGCGGTCGTCGTCATCGTCGCTCTTCGGACGAGCGTGGCTTGCGTGACCGGCAGCGACGGGTGCCGCCGGTTGGGGCGCCGCCGTCACATCGTCGGAGTCGGTCGGGCCGAACTCGGCGATGAGCGCCGCGGCGTCGTCGTCCTCGGACGGCAGCGTGGGATCGTCGTGATCAGACATGGCAGGGGGCCTCCGACAGGCAGCAGAACAGACCGTCGCAGGGTAGCCGCTAGGAGCAGATCAGAAGTTCCTTGATGGCAGCGACCGCCTCGGCCTCGGCTTCAGGGCTGGCACCGCACGGGGTGAGGTTCAGCGTGGAGGCGCCAGCGGCAACGTACGGGGCGAGGAACTCGGCGACGATCTCGGGCGGACCTGCGGGCGTGTACTTGGCAAACGCCTCGAACGGGACATGGTAGAAGCCCTCCATCCGAGCGGCGACCGAGTTGGTGGCCGTCTCCACGTCGGCTCCGACACCAATCCACAGCTGCATGCCGTGCCGCCAGGCGGGATCACGACCGGAAGCCGCAGCCGTTTCCTCGACCAAGGCCGTTCCGGCGGCGAAACGTTGGGCGCTGCACCACGTGGCGATCCAGCCATCGGCCAGGTTCCCGGCACGACGCAACGCGGCGTCGCTTCGTCCACCGACCACGAAGGGAACCGTCGACGCCAGCCGGGGACGAATGAGGGCCTGGTCGAGAACGTAGAACTCGTCCTGGTAGTCGACGCACTCGCCGTCGAGTAGGCGACGAACGAGGCCGAGTGCCACGTCGGTCCGACGTCCACGCGTGCTCGGGTCGATGCCGCAGACCTCGAACTCGTGTCGGTCTTCTCCGCCGACTCCGACTCCGACCGTGACCCGTCCCGGAGCAGCGAGCGCCAGCTGGTTGATCTGACGGGCAGCAACCATGGGATGTCGGAGCGCAAGCAGGAGAACGCCGGCGTACAGGTCAAGTCGTGGTTCGATACCTGACACTGCTGCGAGGTAGGTGAGGGCATCGATGCCCAGCCCGTTGCGGAAGCTCACGTGATCGGCGATGAAGACGTGATCGATCCCGGCATCGACGTAGGCCGCCAGCGTGCCGGCGCGATCGGCCGGGCTCAGATCGAAGAAATCGAGCGGCGGCGAGATCCCGACCTGCAGATCGGATCTACTTCCCGGAGCCGAGTTCACCGGCCAACTCCTCGATCTCGACGAAGATGCATTCACCCGGACAGTCTGCCGCGGCGTCGATCACGTCCTTCTCCCGATGGGCAGGCACGATTGCCATCTCCGCCGAACCGCCCGGGTCGTTCAGCGTGCGATCGCCTTCGCGGCAGTAGGCAATGCCGTCCTCGAGAATGGTGAAGACGTCGGGAGCGTGGTCGGTGCACAGACCGTCGCCGGTGCAGAGGTCTTGATCGATCCACACCTTGAGGGTCACTGGTCCGGACTGAACCGGCGCCGTGCCGTTGCGATGCGATCGATCGTCCATTCCAGAAGGGTACGGTACGCTCGCTCAGTGTCCAGCTCGCTCGGTCAACTGTTCCGACTCACCACCTTCGGTGAGTCCCACGGCCCCGCAGTGGGCGTGATCGTCGATGGCTGCCCACCACGGTTGGCCCTCACCGAAGCTGACGTCCAACGAGACCTCGACCGACGGCGACCGGGACAGAGCCGACTGGTCACCCAACGAGACGAGGCCGATCAGGTCGAGTTCCTTTCCGGTGTGTTCGACGGCCAGACCACGGGAACGGCGCTGGCCATGATGGTACGAAACGCCGACCACAACTCCGGGGCCTACGACCATCTGCGCGATGTGTACCGGCCGAGCCACGCCGACTGGACCTACCGGGCGAAGTACGGCATCCGGGATCACCGCGGCGGCGGCCGTGCCTCGGCGAGGGAGACGATCGGGCGAGTTGCGGCAGGCGCCGTGGCCCGCCGCCTCGTGGCCGAGCTTGCGGGAATCGAAGTCCTCGCCTGGGTCAGTTCGGTGCACACCATCACCATTGACCTCGACCCCGAGACGGTCACCTTCGACGCAGTCGAGGCCGATCCCACCCGTTGCCCGGACCCCGCAACCGCAGCCCGGATGACCAGCGCCATCGAGGCTGCACGCAAGGCAGGCGACAGTCTCGGAGGAGTCGTGACGTTCGTCGCTCGCAACGTTCCGGCCGGTCTCGGCGAGCCCGTCTTCGACAAGATCGATGCCGATCTGGCGAAGGCCATGATCTCCCTACCCGCGGCCAAAGCCTTCGAGATCGGCAGCGGCTTCGCCGGCACCCTCCAGACCGGGCTGCAGCACAACGATCCCTTCGAGCCCGGCGTCGGCGGTGTTCCGGTCTCGGTCACCAACAACAGCGGCGGCGTTCAGGGCGGGATCACCAGCGGCGCCGACATCGTCGGTCGGGTTGCGTTCAAACCCACCGCCACGATTGCGTCCGAACAGAAGACGGTGACCACTTCGGGCGAGGCGGTCACCCTGGCGGCGAAGGGACGGCACGACCCGTGCGTCCTGCCTCGCGCCGTGCCCCTCGTCGAAGCCATGGCCCTGCTCGTGATCGCCGACCACCTCCTCCGCCAACACCCCAACACCCTCCTCCCCTGACGCTCGCGCCTCGTGATCACCCTCGAACTCGCAACCGCGTGCACCAGGCACCTCTGAGGGGTGTGGTCCTGCACGCGGTTGCGAGTTTCGGGAGCGTGGGGGTGCGTGGGCGCACGGGTGTTGGGTAGGGATGGGTAGCGTCCAGTCCGTTACGCGGTTCGCAGTCATCGGCTGCCTTGCATCCCTCACCCCCGAAGGCAGCAATGGCACCACCAACGGCGCAACCCCAGTCACCGATCGAACTCGATCTCCTGCTCGTCCGACACCTGACCGACAACGGCGGCGTGTCCTCTCGCTCGGCGCTGAGGAGCCTTGGACTCTCCGGATCGTCGATCGACCGCCGCATCGCCTCCGGGCTACTGGTCACCTTCGGCCGAGGCGCCGTTGCGTTGGCTGGTCTGTCTGACCACGCATCGACGCTGCGCCGCGCCGCTCTTATTCAGCGACCGGATGCCGTGCTGGCACGAGAAGCGGCGGCAGACCTCCATCGTTTCCCTCTCGGGGCGAGTCACCCCGGCGCCGTGGTGCTGTTGACCGCAACCGATCGGAGCGGTCGAGCCACCATTGGGCGGGTCGTCCGAACCAAGCATCTCCCACCCGAGGACATCACGACGGTCGACGGGATGCGCGTCACCACCGCCGAGCGCACCTACCTCGACCTCGCCGACCAACTGGGGTACGGCAGGATGCGATGGATGGGCGAGCAGCTGCTCCTCGACCGCAAGCTGTCGCCGGGTCCCCTCGCGGCGACCGCTCACTCACTGGCCCGCCGAGGACGAAGCGGCACCCGAAGGCGTCGCCTCCTCCTGTCGGTGCTACTCGCCGAAGACCCTGCGCACCAGTCCATCGCCGAGCGAGCCTTCTCGCAGCTGTGCGTCCGCCACGGCATCCGATCGCTTCGCGCCCAGTTCGTGCCTCCGTGGTACGAGGGATTGCGGGGCGTTGTCGACTTCGCCGATCCGGTCCGCCGCAAGATTGTCGAAATCGATGGCCGAAGGTGGCACTCGACAACCCAGGATCGCACGAGCGACCGACAGCGAGATCGAGCCGCGACGAACCACGCATGGAGCGTCATCCGCTTCGGCTACGACGAGATCGTGCAGCGCCCAACAGTCGTCATCGAAGACCTTCGGGCTTTCCTCGGGCTGACCGAGTTCCAGGCAGCCTGAGACGCCCGTGCCCAACCGCTCAGATCTGCTCGGCCGAACCGGGATCGTCGTCAGTGTCCGGCTCAGGCGCCGGGTCAGGCTCAGGGTTGGGGTTGGTTGCTGCGTGATCGCGAAGGAACGCCTCGAGTTCGGCCGCCAACGCGTCACCCGTCGGAAGGGTCTCCTCGCTCGAGTCCACCTGACGCTCCAATCGGTGCACGTAGTCGGCGCTGTCCCGGTCGGAGGCCACCGCCTGGTCGACCCGCTGCACCCACTCGGTCACGGCGCTGTCGAGTTCCTCGTAGTTGGTGGACACGCCGGTGGTCTGCTCGATCCGGCGCAGCAGGGCCTGGGTTGCCTTGGGGTTGGGCGGAGCGGGCACGTAGTGGGGCACCGAGGCCCGCAACGACATCACCGGAACCTCCGAACGGTCGAGGCGATCGTGGACGACCCCGACGACGCCGGTCGGGCCCTGGTAGCTGGGGCGGTCGAGGTTCATACGACGGGCCAACTCGGCGTTGGCTGCACTTCCCGTGATCGGGAACGGTCGGGAGTGTGGCACCATCGAAACGAGCGCCCCGACCGTGACCGCGATCTCGGCCCCGCCCCGACGAACGACTTCCAGCACCGACTCGGCAAAACTGCGCCAACGAAGCTGCGGCTCCACCCCGGTCATGAGGATGAGGTCACGAGGACCGTCGGTCTGGCAGGCCCAGACCCGAGTGGCGGGCCAGTCGATGACCCGATTCCCGGTGGTGTCGAACCTGACGATGGGGCGGGTCTCATGAAAGTTGAAGTAGATCTCCGGATCGATCTCGGCCATCTGCGTGGTCGTGCAACGGTCGCGAATCCACGCAAGCGACTCGGTCGCCGACTCAGCCGCGTCGAACAGGCCTTCGAATGCCATCAGAAGCACGGGGCGTCGCAGCGGAACTTGGTCCTTCCAGATCACCTCTGACACCAGACCCCCTTTGACACGAGCAACCTCCGATAGTCTCCCCGCCGTGACAAACGCGAATTGGGGAACCGAACGTCGACAGCTGACGGATGCAGTGAGCGTATTGGTCGGAGACGGCAATGGCCTCTACCCGTCGGGGAACTCGATGGTGATCGAGGGTGCCGGCGAGACGGTCATCATCGATCCGTCCGTGACGGTGGTCGCCAAAGGCGGTGCCCACCTGCCGATCGATGCGGTCATCAACAGCCACGGCCACGAAGACCATGTCGCGGGGAATGGCCTCTTCGCCACGGCCCGCGTCCATATGCACCAAGACGATCTGCTTGCCGCCCACAGCCTCGACGGCCTGCTGACCATCTACGGCTTCGAAGGGCAGGCCCGAACCGATTTCGAGCAGGTCGTCCTCAACGAGTTCAGCTACGTCGCCAGGCCGGACGCGGTGGGATTCGTCGATGGCCACGTCTGGGACCTCGGCGGGGTCACGGTTGAGGCGGTCCACCTGCCGGGTCACACGCGGGGTCACAGCGGCTTCCGTGTCTCCGATGGTGTCTTCTTCTTGTCCGACATCGACCTGACCGGTTTCGGCCCGTACTACGGCGACGCCTGGTCGAGTCTCGAGCAGTTCGAGGACAGCCTCGTCCAGGTCCGCGACGAGGAAGCCGATTTCTACGTGACCTTCCACCACAAGGGCATCATCGAGGGACGCGCTGCGTTTCTCGAACTGATCGACGGCTTCCACGCGGTCATCGGAAGGAGGCACCAGGCGATGCTCGAGTTCCTGGCCGAACCCCGAACGCTGGAGCAGTTGGCCGAGCATCGGTTCGTGTACCGCCCCCATGTCGAGGGGAGCCACATTCTGGGGATCGAGCGGCGGACCGCCGACATGCATGTGGAACGGATGCTGCAGCGCGGCGAGGCGGCGGAGGTCGAGCACGGCCTCTTTCGACGCATTCCCTGACGCGGCCGATCAGGTGTAGGTCGACCCCTTCGGATCGTCGAGGTCGCGCCGGATCTCCACGTTGACCAACGCCGGCAGTCCCGACGCGAACGCCCGCTCCAAAGCCGGACGAATGCCCTCAGGCTCGGTGACGTGCTCACCGTGTCCGCCGAGCGCCTCGACGACCTTGTCGTACCGGGTGTAGTTGAGCTCGGTGGCCACGACCCGATCGGCTCCGTACAGCTTGGCCTGCGGTCGGATCATCTGGCCCCACGCCGCATCATTCCCCACGATGCCCACGATCGGTAGACCGAAGCGGACCGCGGTGTCGTACTCGAAGCCGTTGAGGCCGAACGACCCGTCGCCGTACACGATGAGGACCCGCTGATCGGGGCGAGCCAACTGCGCGGCGAGTGCAAACGGCATGCCGACGCCAAGTGTCCCCAGCGGCCCGGGATCCATCCAACTTCCGTGTTCCGGCACCCGGAGGACCTTGGACGTCTGGGCCACGATGTCACCACCGTCACCGATGACGATCATGCGATCATCGGTCGCGACGAAATCGGCGATCTCCCGGCACAGGCGCAGTGGATCGATCGGCACCTCGTCGGAGTCGAGCGACGCCATCAGGTTCGCCTCCGCTCGCTCCTCGATGACCCGCAGCTCGGAGGCGTAGTCACTGAAGTCCGGAGTGGTCGCTCGATGCGGCCAACTGCGCGGTGAGGGCCGCAAGATTGCGGCCGACGTTGCCCACCAGACCGACGGTTGCCGAACGATTGGCGCCGATGAGGGTCTCGTCGAGATCGAGTTGCACGATCTGCGCCGTGCGTGGGATCGAGTTGCCATATTTCATGCGGAAGTCGAGCGGTGTCCCGGCGAGGACGACGAGGTCGGCCTGGGCCAGCGCATCACCCCGGCTGCGGTTGAAGAACTGGGGATGACTCATGGAGATCTGGCCGCGGGCCATGCCGTTGGTGAAGACCGGCATCCCGGTCGCCTCGGCGAACTGGCGCAAAGCGCCTGCTCCCTCGGACCACTTCAGCCCGGTACCGGCCATCATCATCGGTCGTTCAGCCGCCGCGATCAGCGCAGCGGCTTCAGTGACCAAGTCGGCATCGGCCGCCGAGTTGACCCGGTAGTCACGGAACGTCGGAAGCTGGATCTTCTCGACGTCGATCGGTGCGCTGAGCACATCGATGGGGATCTCGAGGAAGGCAGGACCGGGCACACCCGAAAGAGCAGCCCGGATGCCGGATTCGATGTACTCCCCGATCCGCGCGGTGTCATAGCAGGCGTCGGCCCACTTGGTGATGGGGCGCATGACCGAGACGTGGTCCATCTCCTGCAGCGACCCGCGGCGCAAGTTCTTGAACGGACCCTGGCCGCCGAACACCAGGATCGGCGAGTTGGCCCGCCACGCATTGGCGACCCCGGTGACACCATCGGTCACGCCGGGCCCAGCGGTCACGATGGCCACACCGACCTTCCCCGGGTGCAGGCGCGCCCACGCATCGGCGGCGTGCGTCGCCGCCTGCTCGTGCCGCACATCCACGACCTTGATGCCCTCGTCGAGGCACCCGTCATAGATGGCCATGACATGACCGCCGGAAAGGGTGAAGACGCAGTCGACCCCCGCTGCCTTGAGGGCCTTGGCGGCCAAACGTCCCCCGTGGGTCATGGTCTGTCTCGCTCTCTCGTGCTCGGTTGGTTGGCCGGCTTGGGCCTCCGTCGAGCCACAACCTACGATCCCACGATGGCCAACGTCGAAATCAGTCACCCGGAGCCCGGGATCACCCAGCTCACGCTCAACCGGCCCGAGGCCTTGAACGCCCTGACCTACGACTTGGTCGACGAGCTGCATCAGGCATTGGCGGCGATCCACGCCGACTATGACTGCCGGGTGGTCATCATCACCGGAGCCGGCCGCGGGTTCTGCGCCGGCCTCGACCTCCGCGGCTTCGGCGCCATCCCCGGCACCGAGAACTTCGGAAAGCCGCAGCAGGGCATGGCCATCCAGCAGTTCATCGCCGGCCTGGTTCCTCGCCTGCGTTCACTGCGCCAACCGGTCATTTCTGCCGTCAACGGAGCGGCGGCCGGCGGCGGCTTCGCCATCGCCCTCGCCAGCGACGTGCGCATCTGCTCGGACTCGGCGAAGTTCGGCAGCGCGTTCGTCCGGCTCGGCATCTCGGGTTGCGACATCGGGGTGTCCTGGCTCCTGCCCCGGCTCATCGGAGCTTCACGCTCGCACGAACTGCTCCTCACCGGCCGCGTGTTCGATGCCGTCGAGGCCGACAAACTGGGCCTCGTCAGTCGCGTCGTTCCCGGCGATGAGCTCATGGAATCTGCGTTGGCCACCGCGCGGTTGATCGCCCGCAACAGCCCGATGGGTGTCTGGATGACCAAGGAGGTCATGTGGTCGAATCTCGAGGTCACCTCGCTGCAGGCCGGTATCGACCTCGAGAATCGTACGCAGATCCTGACCTCCCAGACCGAGGACTCACGAGCGGCGATGGCCGGATTCCTTCATGGACAACAGGTGGATTGGCAGAACCGGTAGTCAGCCCCGACCGCGTAGCTCATCGAGTTCGAGGCAGAGCGAGACCGCGGTGACCACCGCCAGTTCGACCTCGGCCTTCGGTACCGGATCACTTGCCAGCTGCCCGGCAACGAGGTCTTCGAGGAGGCGTTGATCGAGCCGGTCGGCGGCGCAGTCCACCGACGACTCGGAAGCGCCACCCGTGAACGGCGTGAGCGCGGACCGTGCGATCGTGTCGGTCCCCGCACACTCGATGACCGCAACCGACAAGGTACGGGCAACTGCGTCGTCCAATTCGTCGGGAGCGACCAACGCGGTCGCCGTGGTCTCGTCAAGTCGTCTGCTGGCACACTCGGCGTCAGCCGGTGCAAGCATGAGACCCACGGCTTCGCTGCGTTCGGTCAACCGCTCAGCGGAAGGTGCGACCAACTCGTCCGGAAGTTCCGGCGCCCCGCACGCAAACAGCAACGGGAGGCTGAGGACGAGCAGAACGGGCGGACGCATGGCCAGAACCTACCGGAGGAGTCGGATCAGAATACCCGTTGGCGTTCCTTGGTGAGGATGACGGCTGCGGCCTCGCCCGCCCAGCCCTGCCCGATCCAGTGCTCGAGCGCGTCGGCAGTCATCGGACGCCCGAGGAAGAAGCCCTGGCCGTAGTCGCAACCCATCTCCCGCAACAACGCCATCTGACCTGGGGTCTCGATTCCTTCAGCCACCAGGCGAGCGTTGAGGTTGTGGGCCAGGTCGACCACGCCGCTCACCAGGCTCAGCGCTTCGCCCGAATACTCGAGATGATCGATGTAGGCCTTGTCAATCTTCAGGATGTCGAAGGGCATGTCGCGCAGGTGGGCCAAGCCCGCTGAGCCCGCACCGAAGTCGTCGACGGCGATGCGAATGCCGAGCGCCCGGAAGCTTTCGAGCTGCGCCCGCAACCAGACCGCATCCTCGATGAACGTCGACTCGGTCAGCTCGATCGTGAGCTTGGAGGTTGGTATGCCCGCCTCGGCGATGATGTCGTGCAACGCCTTGACCTCGTCGGGAAGCTCGAGCTGACGGGCCGACACGTTCACGGCGACCGACAGATTCTCGCCGCCCGGCAGCGATGTCTGCCAGAGGGCAAGCTGCCTGCACGCACGCCGCATCACCATACGACCAAGGTCGATGATGGAGCCGGTCGACTCGGCGAGCGGAATGAACACCCCGGGTGAAATGTGGCCGCGGGTCGGGTGATGCCATCGCATCAACGCTTCGACCGAGGTCACTTGGTTGGCCTTGAGGTCGAACAGTGGCTGATAGACGATGGAGAACTGATCGGAATCGATGTTCGCCCGAAGGTCGGCGGCCAGCTCGAAGCGTTCCGCCGCAGCCGCTCGCATCGAATCGTCGAACAGCATGAGGCGTTCGTCGTTGGCCCGCCCATGACGGCCGGCCAGGCCCGCATTCTCGAGGAGTGCGGTTGGGTTCTCGCGTCGGTCCGAGGTGCGGACCATGCCGAGCCCAGCGTGAAGGGTGATCATCCGACCGCCGATCGCGAACGGCTCGTCGAAGACCGACAACACCTTCAGGGCGAGATCGTATGCAGCCTCGCCTTCACCCGATGCCCGAGCGAGAACCACGAACTCGTCGCCGTCGAGTCGAGCGAGCACGTCGTCGGCCCGCAACACCGAGCGGACTCGGGAAGCGACCTCGATGAGGACGTTGTCACCCTCGCTGAAACCGACGCTCGAATTGATCTCGGAGAAGTCGATGACGTTGAGATGGAGGACAGCGAGGCAATCGACGGCGCGAAGTTCCTGCAGAGCCCGCTGGATCTCGGGAATCACCGAGGACCGGTTGAGCACGCCGGTCAGCGGATCGTACAACGCCTGATTCCGCAGGCTCTCCTCCAACAGGAGCTGCTCGGTCACGTCATGCACGGTGATCAGGATCGAGTTCTCGTCGTCCTGGCGCATCTCCGTGAACCGCGCCCTGGCCATGCGGAGCTCGGCGGTCGCGGTTCGGAGCTCGAGAAGTAGTTCCTCGTCGACGAGGTGACCATGCCAACCGGCCGCCGCCGACTCCAGGGTCTGCGAGCCGTTGGACGTGAGAAGCCCCCTGGCGTCGGTGCCAATGAGGTCCGACGGTGAGAATCCCAGCAAGCGTTCCACGTTCGGGCTCACATAGGTCAAGCGATTGTCTCGGTCGATCACCGCGAAGATGTCGTTCGAGTTCTGAATCAGACTTCGGTAGCGCCCTTCGGACGTGCGGACCTGCAGCTCGGCCATCTTGCGATCGTTGACATCGCGAAAGCTGTAGACCAGTCCCTGAACTTCAGGATCGAGACGCAGATCTCGCACCGACGCGCTGAACCAATGGTGTCGGCCGTCGCTGTGCATCAGCCGCACGTCGACCGGTTCAACCGACACGACACCGCTTCCGGCGATGTCGATCTGTGCCTGGATGCGCTCGGCATCCGATGGCTCGACGAAGACCAGGGGGTCTCGGCCGAGCAGCTCAGCCTCTCCGCGGCCCAAGAGGCGCTCCAGCGTGGGCCCCACCAGGTCGACGACCGAGCTCCCGTTCTTGACCAACGCCACGACATCGTTGGAATCCTGTGACAACGCACGGAAGCGATGATGCGCTCGCTGCTGGTGGGCCACCTCACGGACGGACAATGCCTCCAGCGAAAGGCGCACGGTCGAGGCCACCGACTCGATCAACGACACCTGCAGCGGCACGAGCACCGGCATGGCCTCGACAACGAGCAGCGCTCGGGCGCAGTCGGCGAGGGAGAGCGGGACGACCAGCCGGCTGACGTTTCGAGCCGACCGTCCCGAGCTGTACTCCGAGTACTGGGATGCACCCAGCGAGGCAGCGATCCGCAGATCGGATGATTCGATTCCTCTGACCGAGCCATCGTCGCCCGAACCGTCCCTGTCGCTCTCGTCGAGCAGCCACTCGCCGGCGACCTCGCGAAGTACTTCGACGGACGCGAACATCCGGTTGGCAATGAGTCCCTCGACGGCCTCGACCGCCAGCCCGACGACCTGTCGCTCGTCCTCGGCATCGAGAAACGCCGAAGCCAGGAGCTGCATCTTGCGCTCGGACTCGATCCAACGTTCTCGTTCCTTGACCACCATGTACATGCGAACGCTGAGCAGCGCCGCCAAGCCCAGGAGGGAGAGCATGACAACCGGCGCATGATCCGAACGGGTCAATGCCATGATGACCAACACGGCGATCGAGCTCACGTGGAAGGTGCCCCGCACCGCGTCGATGCTGCGGAATTCCCCCCGACTCGGTCGTTCGAAGTCTGATGCCGAGTCATGGGAGACCGCGGCCGAGATGAACACGAGCCCTGCGGACGCAAGCCCCACCGCATACGAGCGGGCCCAACCGTGTGAAGCGTCAGCATCGATCAGGAACAGCAGTTCCGAGCCTGCGGCCGCCACCATGGCCAGTGCGAGGTAGACGAAGGCCTTCGAGTAGTCGGGGGAACCGAGACCCAATCGAAGCAGCTGCAACAGCAGCAGGAGCGTGAATGGGGCGTACGACAACGCCGCGGTCAGCTCCCGACCGTGCAGGCTCTCCGCAAGGTCCTTCACCACCAGAATGTTGAGGAAGCAGAACAGCCAAGCGACGACCAGGGTTGCGTCGAGGGCGACGTCGGCCTGGAGCCGTTGGGTTCGCACTCGAATGGCCCGCTCGAGACCCACGATGAACGCGGTGTACCCGCCGAAGGCCAGCAGATCACCAACGGTCCAGTACTCGGCAATCGGGACGCTGACCACTGGTGCGAGACCAAGCACCAGACCGCCACCAGCGATCTGACGCCAAGCCGTGCTGCCCCGCAGTTTGCGGACCGCCCGGATCGCCGGCACCATGACGGCGATCACGATTACTCCAGCGATCGCGTCGCCGACGACACCGCCGACCGCCGCTACAACGACGCAGGCTGACAGTGCCGCAATGAGTCGTCTTGAATCGCTGAACCCTGACACACTTCAAGAGTCGGCGGTTTCTCCGTCGCTATAACGATTTGCGGAGCAAGCCGCCGAAAGCGCTTCGGACTCAGCTGGCTCTCGCTTTCCCCGCTCCTATGGCCACCGACGGCTTTGCCCGCTTGACGCTTTTGCGTCGGCTCGCCCGATACAGCGCTGCGACGATCTGTCCCCGGAAGGGCCGAAGGAACGGAAACCGCACGACAGGGTTGTTCCAGTTGAACATGACGCCGTAGTTCAGCGACTCCCAATCCTTGAAGTACTCGGGCACCACACCCACCATTTCCACGCCGGGTACCTTCGAGTAGAGCTCGATCTCCGGATCCATGTAGCGACCCTTGCTGGTCCTTTTGGTCGCGTACTCGGCTGCCGACATCTTCGATGCGTGGCGGTGATAGCGCGGCATCCGGCCACCCCACACCAACCGCTCGGTACCCTGCCGAATGGTCAACTCGAGGCCGGCCATGAACATGAGCACTGCGGTCGACCGGGGAGCATGTCGACTGACCGAGAGATCGACCCCGAACAGGACCGAACCATGGGCGACGTGCGTGGTGCACCACCCGTTGTCGGTGATGTCCTCCCACGAGCGTTCCTCGTCGACGTCGTAGCCGTCGATTCGGATGAAGGTCATCCCGCCCACGACGACTCCGTTGTGCTCGGCGACGAGCACCCCCTCCGGAAAGGTTGCGATGCGGGACTCGATCTTCGGCACGACGGCCGACATCGACTCGTCCCATTCCTGGTCTTGGACCTTGGCGTATGCCAAGGCATCACCAACTTCCGCTCGCCTGATCACCACCATGCCGGGCCCCCGCTCAGGACCTCGTCGAGCGACCGGACTGGGTTCGGCAGAGCCTCGGAAGAAAACACCGGGACATCCTTGCACAAGCACATACACACTTGTTGGAATTTCTCTGGCCCCCTCCCTCCGAGCCGCGTCAGAGACACTGGCGTAGACTGCGATCGTCCCGAGAAACGGGGCCGGACAGGAAGGTTCCGACATGGAAGACGCCGTCATCGTCGATGCAGTCCGTACCCCCATGGGCAAGCGGAACGGCAGTTTGTCCGGCTGGCACCCCGCCGATCTTGCCGCCGAAGTGCTGAAGGCGTTGGCCCAGCGCAACAACCTCGATCCGGCCTCCATCGACGACGTCATCATGGGCTGCGTCATGCAAGTCGGGGCTCAGGCCGTGAACGTCGGACGAAACGCCGTTCTCACCGCGGGCTGGCCCGAATCGGTTCCGGCCACCACCATCGACCGGCAGTGCGGATCGTCCCAACAGTCGGCCCACTTCGCCGCTCAAGGAGTGATGGCCGGAGCGTACGACATCGTCGTTGCGGCGGGCGTCGAAGTCATGAGCCTCGTCCCGATGGGGGCCACCGTGCTCGATTCGACCCTGGGCGAGCCGTTCACCGCCGCCATGAACCAGCGCTACGCCGAGGACGGCGGTCTGGTGCCTCAGGGCATCGGCGCCGAGATGATCAGCGACCGCTGGAACCTCAGCCGGCAGGACCTCGACGCGTTCGCGCTCGAGAGTCAGCAACGCGCGGCCCGAGCCCGCGACGAGGGGCGCTTCGATGCCGAGATCATTCCGGTTGCCGAGAAGATTCTCGATCGGGAGAACCATCGGGTTCTCGTCACCGGAGACATGGTCCGCACCGATGGCGGCATCCGGGAGAGCACGGCCGAGAGCCTCGCCGCTCTGAAGCCGGCCTTCATTCCCGACGGGAAGGTCACGGCCGGGAATTCGTCCCAGATCACCGATGGCGCTTCGGCGGTGCTCATCATGCGTGCGAGCAAGGCACGAGAACTCGGCCTCAGAGCGCGGGCCCGTTTCCATGCGTTCGCCGTGGCCGGCGTCGACCCGGTCACGATGCTCACCGGTCCCATACCCGCAACCACCAAGGTGCTCGACCGGGCGGGGCTGACCATCGCCGACATCGACGTCTTCGAGGTCAACGAGGCCTTCGCCTCGGTCGTCTTGGCTTGGGAAAAGGAACATCATCCCGACATGGAACGGGTGAACCCGAACGGTGGCGCCATCGCCCTCGGCCATCCGCTCGGCTGTTCTGGTGCCCGACTTCTCACCTCGATGCTCAACGAACTCGAGCGCCGAGGCGGCCGCTACGGCCTGCAGACCATGTGCGAAGGCGGCGGTATGGCCAACGCAACCATCATCGAACGGCTCGACTGAGGACGGTTACTGCGATGAATGACTTCAATCCCACCACGGACTTCCCCGAGGTGATCGACCAGGACACCCGGGCCATCGCCTCCAGCGCCAAACAGCGGGACGAACGCATTCAGGGTCGCCGTCGTGCCGCACTGACCGTGATCTCGATCCTCGCCGCAGTGGGGCTGATTGCGGCGGGCTTTCCGTGGCTCCGCGTCCTGATCGCCGTGGCCATCGCCTACGTCCTGCTGCGAATCGGCTTCACCATTCTGGGGTCGTTCGCCCGCCCCATCCCTGCGCCCCCGCCCCCCGGTGAGCTGAGGCGGGTGAAGCTCACCTATCGCTGCTCGAGCTGTGGGACCGAACTCCGTCTGACCTTGGCCAACGACGAAGTGCCGCAGGCGCCCCGACACTGCGCCGACGAGATGGAACTGACCACCGCCATCGAGGACGTGCTGTAAGCCGGTTCAGGGTATGGGGTTTCAGCGGTACTGGGGTTTCAGCGGTACTGGGTTGCCGTGATGATCCCGGCGAGGATGGAGCCCAGGCCGCCCAGTAGGTACCAGTTCGATGCCGATCCCGGCAGGACTTCCAGGTAGTTCAGCAGGATCACCAGGACGCCGACGACAAAGAACACCAGCATCATCGCCGGTACCCATCGAGGTGATGGACCGCGGAACTGCTGATGCTGTTGGGCACGAGCAACGGCAGCACCCTCGGGCCCAGCGGGCGGCGTGGAGGTGGTGCCCTTGGGGGTGACCCGGCTCTTGCTCTTGTCGTGACGTGCCATAGCGGGGGTCAGCGTAATACCCCACGGACCCGTCGGTGCGGACCACTAGGCTTCGATGGTGGCAAATTCAGCCCCAGCTCCCGCCCCACGAATCCTCGTCATCGACAACTTCGACTCGTTCGTGTACATCCTCGTCCAGTATTTGGGCGAGCTCGGGGCCGAACCGATCGTGGTCCGCAACAACGCCCGCAGCGTCGACGAGTTGCTCGCCATGGAGCCCGCCGGCGTGCTCGTCTCGCCCGGGCCCGGCACCCCGGACGATGCCGGCTGCTCCCTCGAAGCCATCCAGCGATTCGCCGGCGTCAGCCCCGTATTCGGCGTCTGTCTCGGCCATCAGGCCATCGGCCAGGTCTACGGCGGCGACGTCGTCCGGGCACCGCACCTCATGCACGGCAAGACATCCATCGTCCGTCACCACGACGCCGGCGTGTTCGCCGGGCTACCCAACCCGCTCGAGGCGACCCGCTACCACTCACTCATCGTGCAGCGCGACACCATCGGAAGCGACCTCGAAATCACCGCCGAAACCGACGACGGTCTCATCATGGGGCTTCGTCACCGTACCTTCGACGTCGAAGGGGTGCAGTTCCATCCCGAGTCGGTCCTGACCATGGGCGGCAAGGACATCGTCGCCAACTTCCTGAACCGCTGCCGCTGAACCCCGGTACGCCCTTACGCTCCGGCAGTAGTCGACGTGGTGGTAGCCGGCGCGGTGGTCGATGTCGTCGTTGTGGCAGCGACCTCCCGACCGACTCGGATGATCACCTCGGCGCCCTTTTCCGAGTTTGGTGTTGGCCGCCGGGTCTTGGGCGGTCACCTTCCCGTCGTCGTCAGAGCCGAAGGGAACATCGACGAACTCGACCATCGGGGTGAATCCGCGGTTGATGATGGCCTGTTCGGCCGCGGCCTGCGTGAGTCCCACGACCGGGGGCACCGAGCGCGGTTTCCGGTCCATCGGACACGTAGAGCGTGATCTGACGGTCCTTGGACACCGCCGTCCCGGCTTCTGGATCACTTCGGATCACCAGGCCCTTTGCCACCGTTGCCGACGGTTCGGGAACCACGAGCGGGTTCGGCAAACTGCGCTGTCCCAGCAGATTGCTGGCCTCCTGCACGGTCAGGCCCGCCAACTGGGGCACATCGATCTCGGCCGGGCCAGTGGAGATGGTCAGGGTGATGAGCGCCTCGGGGTTGACCTCTCCCGGCAGCGGGTTCATGGAAATGACCGTGCCTTCGGGCACGAGATCGTCGGCCTCACGTTTGTAGTCGACCCGGAGACCGAGGCCGTTGAGCATGCTGGTGGCCTCCTGCTCCGTACGACCGACGACGTCGACCAAGGTCACGGTCTCGGCGGCTTGGCTGACCTTGATCGTGACGGGTGAGTCCTTGACCGCTTCCTCACCTTGCGCCGGGGTCTGTTCGAAGACTTCGTCCGGCGGTACGTCGGGCTTGAGCTCGTACACCGCGTTGGGGACGAAACCCGCGTCGCGGAGCAGCCGCTCGGCCGTCTCCTTGGTTTCGCCGACGACGTTGGGGACCGAGATCATCTCGCCGGCCTCCTGCTGATCGTCGACACCGACCTGGTTGTAGACGTAGTACAGGAGTCCGCCGAGCAGCACGATGAGCGCCGCGAGCGCTACGAGGAACATGCCATTGCGGCGAGGTGGCTCGTAATAGTCCTCTTCGACCAGGCCGACCTCGGCCGCGGTGGCCGCCGGCATGGCGCGGGTCTGGTCGATGACCGCTCTCGTTGCGGTTGTGGTCGGCTCAGCGACTGCGATCGGGGCGACCACGCCGACCGAAGGCCGACTCACCCCCTGCAGGGGCTGACCCTCGCGGAATCGGCGAAGCTCGGAACGCAGCTCCTCGGCCGAGGGATAGCGGTCGTCGGGGTTCTTTGCCAATAGGCGGGCGATGATGGCTTCGAGAGCCTGCGGCAACGCCGGGTTGAGCGACGTCGGCCGCGGGGGTGCCTCTTGGACATGCTTGTAGGCAATGGCCACGGGGGAATCGCCGAGGAACGGCGGGCGGCCGGTCACCATTTCGAAGAGCACGACACCGAGCGAGTAGAGGTCGCTTCGGGGGTCGACCGTCTTACCTTGGGCCTGCTCGGGCGAGAAGTAGGTTGCGGTGCCCATGACCGAACCGGTCTGGGTCAGTTCGTCGCCCCCACCGAACGCGCGGGCGATACCGAAGTCGGTGACCTTCACCTGTCCGGCCTGGTTGACCAGGATGTTGCCGCCCTTGACATCTCGGTGCACGACCCCATTGCGGTGGGCGAAGCCCAGGGCTGCGGCGACGTCGGTGGCGATCTCGGCCGCCCGGTCGGGATGCAACGTGCCTTCGCTGCGAATGATCTCGGCGAGGCTTCGGCCTTCCACGTACTCCATGACGATGAAGTAGGTGTTGTCGTGTTCGCCCCAGTCGTAGACGGCGACGATGCTGGGATGATTCAGATTTGCGGCGGCTTGGGCCTCTCGGCGGAACCGCTCGACGAATGCCGGCTCCGAGGCGAATTGCGGGAACAAGACCTTGATGGCAACCGGCCGGTCGAGCAGCTGGTCGTGGGCAAGGAAGACATCGGCCATACCCCCGCGCGCCAATCGACGATGCAGTTCGTATCGGCCGTTGAGAATCGGGCGAGGGGTGTTGGCGTCAGTCACGGCAACGCAAGGTTAGTGAGATCGAGCACAGCTCTGGTGGTCACCGACAATTCAGTCCCCATTCAACTCCGTCCCCCGTCCAACCCAGTCCTCCCGTCCAACTCAGTCTCCTGTCGATCGGGCGTAGGTTTCGATCAGCGCTCGGACGATCGGGCCGGCGGCCCGACCGCCCGTCTGGTCGGCTGAGCCTTCGACACCCTCGACCAGGACCGCAACGACTACCTCCGGAGGGGCATTCTGTGGTCCGGCGAAAGCGATCATCCAGGCGTGCGATCGGGGTGGGTCGGTTCCGAGCTGGGCCGTGCCTGTCTTGGCCCCCACAACCAACCCGGGGACTGCCGCCGCCTGAGCGGTGCCGTTGTCGACGACGTTGCGCAGCGCCATGCGAAGGTCAGCGGCCACCGTCGGGGGGATCGCTTGGACCCAAGCCTCCGGGTCGGTCTCGTCGACGATGTCGCCCTTGATGTCTCGGATCGACTCCACCACGTGGGGTTCCATGATCACGCCGTCGTTGGCGATGGCGGCTGCGACCAGGGCCATCTGCAATGGGCTGGCGGCCACGTCGTTCTGGCCGATGGAGGCCTGGGCCAACGCAGGAGTGTTCTCGAAGCGACCGGCCGGCAACTCGAAGGACGGTGGGGCCAACTCGTCGCCGAAATCAGTGGGAAAGCGACTGGCCACCGTGCCCGGAAGATCGAACGGAGGCACCGAGTTGAACCCGAACTGTTGGGCTTGTTCGATGAGTCGAGTCGGGCCGAGGAACTCGGCACCGAGCTTGGCGAACGCGGTGTTGCACGAGACACGGAGCATCTCTACGAGGTCGCCTCCGCACGTGGCCCCACCGAAGTTGGACAACGGACGAGTCGTACCTGGAGGGGTGTAGCTGTCGGCTGCGTCGAACACCGGGGAGGTCAGTGACGCAACGCCGGTCGACAGGCCGGCGGCTGCGGTCACCACCTTGAAGGTGGACCCGGGGAAGAAGACATCTCGGTAGGTCGCGGCACGTAACGGGTTGCCCTCGGCGGCATTGAGTGCGGCGAAAGCCTCGTTGACCGCCACGCCGCTGTGGCTGGCCAGAGCGTTGGCGTCGAAGCTCGGCCAGCTCCAGAGTGCCAGCACCGCACCGGTGCGCGGATCGAGCATGACGACCGAGCCCTTGCGTTCACCCAAGGCATCGCGAGCAGCGGTCTGCAGGTCATGGCGGATGGTCATCACCACCTCACCCGTCGGGTCTTCCTCCCCCAGGAGACCGGCCAGACCGCCGAGTTGCAGCGAGGCCGTCCGTCCGACGAGCGCGTCGTTGGAACTTCGCTCGAGGCCGTCGGCGCCGACGTTGAAGGAGAGGTAGCCGGCCGAGTGGGCGTACAGGTCACCGAACGGGTACTGGCGCTGACGCTCGAACGGGCCGTCGCTGGCCACCGACTTTGCCACGACCTGCCCGTCGCTGGTGACGATGGGGCCGCGTGCCCGATTGAAGTCGCGCTGAACGGTGCGGGTGTTGGCCGGATGCTGTCGCAGCGATTCGGCGTCCAGCACCTGCACCCGGTTGAGCTGCACGAAGAGGACCACGAAACAGCCGAGAATCACGAACACCACGTGACGAAGTGAGCGTTCGATCATGGCGTTGTCGCCCGTCGTGACCGATCCGAGATGCGGACCAGCAGGGCGAGAATGATGTAGTTGGCGATGAGCGACGATCCGCCGTAGGAAACGAACGGAAGGGTCACGCCCGTGAGGGGAAGCACTCGGAGGATGCCGCCGACAATCACGAAGGCCTGGAACGACAACAGCGCAGTGAGCCCGGCGGCCAGCAGCTTTTCGAAGTCATCCGTGCTCTGGGACGCGACCCGGAACCCCGTGGCGGCGAAGAGCACGAAGGTGATGAGCACGGCGCTGGCGCCGAGGAGGCCCGTTTCCTCGCCGATCGCGGCGAAGATCATGTCGGTCGGCGCGTAGGGGATCTTGCCGGGCGTTCCCAAGCCGAGACCTGTGCCGGTAATCCCGCCGTCGGCCATGGCGAAGGCCGCTTCGACGATCTGGAACCCGGCATTCTTCGGGTCTTCGAACGGGTTCAGCCAGATGTCGACCCGCCGTTGCACGTGGGAGAACGTCCGGAAGGAGAAATAGGCGCCGGCGCCGAACATGGTGAGTCCGGTGAGGACATAGGCGGTACGCCCGGTCGAGAGGTAGAGCATCACGACGAAGAGCGCGAAGAAGAGGAGTGATGAGCCAAGGTCGCGTTCGGCGACCATCACGACCAGGGCGACACCCCACGCCAGCAGCAACGGTCCGAAGTACTTGAAGTCCGGCAGATGCAGCGGGCCGAGTCGGCGATTGCTCAACATCAAGAGTTCACGCTTGTCGACGAGGTAGCCAGCGAGGAACGCGGCCAGCACGACCTTGGCGAACTCACCCGGCTGAATACTGAACGGGCCGACGCGTAGCCAGATTCGGGCGCCGTTGATGTTGACCCCGAGACCGGGCAAGAGCGGAAGCAGCAGAAGGATGACGCCGAGGAGGGCCAGGCTGTACCGGTAGGACTCGAGCCGGCGGACGTCCTTCACCAGGATCAGCGTTGCGGTGAAACCACCGAGACCGATGAAGGTCCATGCCGACTGACTGGCGGCGAGGTCCGGATCGAGCCGGGCGATCACCACATAGCCGAGGCCGTTGAGGAGGGCCGCCAGCGGGAGGAGCAGTCCATCGGCCAATGGCGCGAATTGTCGGACGACCAGGTGCCCGCCGAGGAGCAGGCCGAGCACGATGCCGAGGAATGGAACGATGTTCGCCGGCAGCGAGGCGGCGCGGCCGAGACTCGTCAGGCCATAGGCCGAGACCGTGATCAGCGAAGCCATGATGAGGAGCCCGAGCTCGACGGTGCGGGGCCGCATGTTCAGTTCCCGGCGGTTGCGGTGATGACAGTCGTGTCGAGGTTGGCGACGAAGTCACGGGCATCGGACAGGGTCGACCAGACGGGCCGTTGCTCGAGCCGAGTCTGCGATGCGCCGTCGAGGTCCTCGACGCGGATCTCGGTCAGCTCTTCCTCGGTCGGCTTGAACCAGAGGACACCGCCCGGCCGGCCTCGGAAAATCGCAACCGCCCCATCGAGCTCGTCGGCGAAATAGCCATTGCGGGCGTACCAAGCGGTTCCGGCAGTCGCGCTACCGAGGAGAATGAGCACGCCGAGCAGTACCAGGAAGGATCGGAGGGGAAAGCGGCGCTTACTGGGACGTGCGATGTCAGCAAGGACGTTGTCGGCGTGGTCGCCGACGGGCTCCAACGCGTCGGCCGAGGTTTGATCGGCGACCGTCTCGCCCCCATCGATGAGATCGAGAACCACGACCGTGACGTTGTCTCGTCCTCCACCGGCCAACGCCGCATCGACCAGCCGGTTGCAAGCCTCCGAAGCCGTGGCTGCTTCGGCCAGGATGGACGCGATGCGGCTCGGATCGACCTCGTTGGAGAGACCATCGCTTGCCAGGAGAAGACGGTCACCCGGTTGCACTCGCACGGCAAAGGCGTCGACCTCGACCTCGGGCATGATGCCGAGGGCCCGAGTGACGATGTTGCGTTGTGGGTGGACCCGAGCTTCCTCCTCGGTGATCTGACCCTCGCGGATCAGATCCTCGACGAGCGAGTGGTCGATGGTGACCTGCCGGAACTCGCCGTCACGGAGGAGGTACCCACGGCTGTCGCCGACGTTGACCAAGGTGACGACATCGTCGGCCGGATCGAAGCTGGCCACGACGATGGTGGTGCCCATGCCGCGCAGTGACGGCTGCAGGGCCGCTTCGTAGATGCGCCGGTTGGCCGCCTGCACCACGTCGATGAGTCGCTGCTCGGACAACACGCCACGAACGCCGTTGAATTCGGCGATGGCCATGGCCGCCGCCTTCTCTCCCCCGACGTGACCGCCCATGCCGTCGGCCACCGCTCCCAGTGTCGCGGTGAAAAGCGCGCGGTCCTGGTTGTTGTCGCGAACTTGCCCAACGTGGGATGCCGACGCGCCTGAGAGCCTCATGAGCGGAGCTCCAACACCGTTCCACCGAGCTGGATTTGGTCACCGGGCTGAACCACGGTGGCCGAGGTTACTCGTTGACGGTTCAGGTAGGTGCCGTTGGTCGACCCGAGATCTTCGAGCACGACGCCGACATCGGTGAGTGAGACCCTGGCGTGCATCTGGGAGACGAAGGTGTCGTCGAGCGTGATCTCACAGCCGGCTGCTCGTCCCAGCGTGGCTGACCCCTTCACTTCGAACGACCGGCCGGCCAACGTCGGCGGTTCGAGCACCCGAAGGGACCACACCGAGGTGGCCTTGACCTCGGGCTTGGTCTCGGCCCGCTTGGTCTCGGCCCGCTTCGGCTCGGCCCGCTTTGGCTCGGCCGATTTGGACCCGGTGGACGCTCCCGAGAAATGCCATGTCACCTGAAGGACCCGAAAAAAGAACAGATAGAGGAGCGCGAGGAGACACCACTTGAGAACGGTGAGGAGCGGTTCGGACACTGCCCGCCACAGTAGCGACACCCCGGGCCCACCTCGGGGCACGGCCCGAAGTCACACCGGACGTGCCGGTTCGGCAGCGTCGGGACATTCAGAGCAGATGAAAGGTGAGCGCGTGGCGCCCGACGGCAACGACGTCGCCGTCGTTCAACGTCTGCTCTCGAACCGCTACGCCGTTCACCCGAGTGCCATTGGTCGAACCGAGGTCGACGAGCACAAAGGTGTCCCCGTCGGGCCGCAGCTCGGCGTGGCGTCTGGAGACATTGGGGTCGTCGAGATACACCGCGCTCTCGGGCATGCGACCGATGACGGCGACATCCGCGCCCAGCCCGATGCGACGACCGTCGTCGAGCGCCAGAAAGGCCGGCGCAGCTCCGGCAACGTGACCCTCGACGTAGGTGGACTCGGCCCGGAAGCGTCCCGTGATGAGTTGGTCGTCCTCGACCAACGAGACCCCGACGCGTCCCAGGAAGCCGAGGCCGCGGCCCTCGGCGTGCTCTCGCACCGCGCCGATGAACTCGATACAGAGCGAGTCTCGTATCTGCGAGAAGCGGTCGTAGTCGGCCGGAGCGAGGTGCACGAGGAAACTGTTGGGAGCGATCGGGCGACCCCGTGCATCGAGGGTCCGCCCGGTGTCGACATCACGCTCGAGTCGTCGAGCGATTTCGACCGGCTGCAACCCGGTTTTGAACGCGCGGGCGAAGACTCCCTCGACCAGTCGTTCCAATCGGTCCTCGAGATTCCGCAGCACCACGGGTACACGCTAGCCGTGGAAGAAACCGAGGTGTCCCAGGGCGATCGTCCGGGTACGATCTTGCGTCACAGCCTCGGCTGGGTACCACGCGCGAGTGGTGGAATAGGCAGACACGCAGGATTCAGGTTCCTGTGTCCGAAAGGACGTGAGGGTTCAAGTCCCTCCTCGCGCACCGCACGCCATCGGCCGTATCGCTGGTCGTGGTGGCCGGAGATACAGAGGCAAGCGTGGCGCGGCGGATCGACCTCGGGATCATCGTCATCTTCCACCTGGCTACTCTGGTCGCGGGTTTCTTCCTGACACTGGGCTTCTTCTTCGCAACCATCGGCCTGCCGCTGATGGTTTGCAGCCTGCTCGTGATCGTCAGGTGCGGTCGACGCATTCGATCCTCGGACGTACCCGTGCCTGGACCACTCTTGCACCTTGTCACCGTCGAACTTGCCGTGCTCTTCGGGGGCACCGTGCTGCTCGTCGCTCTCGCCGGACTCGAGCCGGCGAACAACCGAGTCTCTTTGGTCGGCGCGGCGCTGACCTTCATCACCCTGGCATCAGCGCGTCTCTGATCTCAGCCATCGCTGAGATGGCGGCTGGGGAAACCGCCTGACCTCGATCAAGTCTGAGGTCGCGGTGCGCCAAAGAATCCCCCGACAAGCGTGGCCACTCCGGGGTGCCACAGCAGCCACGGCCGCCAGGAAGCGCTTCCTCGACTCGTTCACGCCACCCGGCCAAGGGCGAAGCCCAGCACTGCACAGCTCAGCACAGGACAGGACAGGACAGGAGCAGGCGGACTACAAGGCGTTCGATGGCCGTGACAACGATCGGGAGAGGCCGAGTTCGATCCTGCCCGATTCGATCTCTTCACGCCAGAGCTCCTGAACAGCCGACAAGTTTGCGCACAACTACAGGATCTTCGACAACGGGCACTGCTTTGCTCGTTCCAACAACAGTCATCAATGTTTAACTATCGAACATTTTTCCGATCCTTGTTGTCAACGGAACACTTGTTCGGTACAGTGTCGAGATGGTCCTGGCGGAACTAGACCAACTGCTCGACACCCTTTTGGCACTCGATGCCGAAGGCTTGGCCGACGAAGACGTCGTCGCCTGGAGTCGGGGTATGGAGTCGGTTCGCTCCAAGCTCGAAGCGTTGAGCTTGAAGGGCCTTGGCGAACTGGATCGTCGAGACGGCGACGTCCGAAAGAAGCTCGCTTACAACCCGATGCTCGGCGTCCGCTTCCGCAACCAAGAGCGCTGGCTAACGGCCGAGAACAACCTCGCCTGGGGGCTGGCAGGCAAGCGGTTCCGCATGGCCCGGGTGGGCCGAGATCTTCTCCCCGAGGTCTGGGAAGCGCTGGCAGAGGGCCGCATCACCGTGCAGCACGCCGAGATCCTGTTCGGTCTGGCGCAACACGCCAACCTCGTCGCCGCGCTGCTGGACGACATTGGCGTCCTGGTGTCCTGGGCCGAGACCGAGAACTGGCCCGAGTTCCGGCATCGCATCGACCGTTGGCGTGCCGAAGTCGTCGAGCCCGACCCCGATGCAACTGCCGATCTCATCCACCGTCGCAGACGCGTCCGTTTCCGCCCCAAGGGAGACGGCACCTACGCCGGCGAGATCGTCACGTCGCCCGAGGTGTTCGCCCAGCTCGACGTCGTGATCGAGGCCGTCTACGAGCGAATGTTCCAGGCCGACTGGGATGCCATGGTGGCCGAGGTCGGCGAGGAACACGCGCATCCGACGAAGCTGTCCCGCACCGAGGATCAGAGACGCCATGACGCACTGGTCGAGGTTGTTCGCTCCGGTGCGGGCCAGCAGGATCCTGGGGTCTCGGTCGAAGTCATCGTGCTCTGCGACCTCGAGGTACTCGAGGATGAGCAAGCCCGTCAACTGGCACTGGCAACGGGCGTCGAGCCTCCCGTCCGTCGACCGGCAACCGAAGTCGCGGCCCAGCGGTGTCAGACCCTCAACGGTGTACCGCTCGATCCCGCCACTGCCTGGTTGTTTGCTTGCACCAGCAGCATTCGGTTCGTGGCGGCCAACACCAACACGCTTGATCTCACGATCACCGAATCCAGCCGGCTCTTCCCTCGGTCACTTCGCAATGCGCTGATCGCCCGAGACCAGTTCTGCCGAGAACCCGGATGCCACACCCGGGCGCACCGCTGTCAGGCCGACCACATCCGTCGCTACACCGATGGCGGGAAGACCTTGCCAACCAACGGCCAGATGGTGTGCCCACCAGGGCATCGTCACAAAACTCGCATGGAAACCCTGGGACTCTGGCCCCGAGAGGGGCCGCCTACCGAGGAATTCGAGACGAAACCTCGGGGTCGACCGCGATCTCGATGAAGACCGGACGGCCGGAGACCCGTTGGACCACGGCCTTCTCGGCATGCCCGAAATCATCGACACACCGAACGGCGACGGACTCGGCGCCGAGCGCAGCCGCGACCGCAGTGAAGTCCGGCCAATGGTGCAGCGACGACGACGTGTCCATCTGCTTGTTGACCAACTGGACGTGTTCGGCGCCGTAGCTCCCGTCGTTGAACAGCACCACGATCACATCGAGCTCGTTGTGCACCGCAGTGTGCAGCTCGTTGAGGCCGCCCATCATGAACCCACCGTCGCCCACCAGGAACACGGCCGGCCGCCGGGGAACACCGACGGCCGCGCCGATGCTGGACGCCATGCCCAAGCCGATCGAGCCGAAGGCGTGCGTGGTCACCAGGGCCAAGGGTTCGGGCACGGGAAGGGTAAGGGCGTCGAGCATGAAGCGCCCGGCGTCGATCACCACGGTGCGGTCGGCCGGGAGGATTCGATCCAGTTCCAGAACAGCCCGGCGAGGGTCGACGGTCGAGCTGGTGCTCTTGTCGTCGAAGGCATCGGGCACCCAGCCAGCGAGACGATCGGCCAGCTGCGCCGACCGGAACTCCGAAGGCCGATGATCGACGGCTTGCAGCATGGCGGTCATGGTCTCGGCAACGCGTCGAGCGTCACCGACGACGGCGGCGTCGATGGGCACGGTCGAACCCAGCCGATGGAGGTCGAGATCCACCTGCACGACCCGCTTGCCCTGCAGCAGGGTGCCCTCGTGGGTCGTGTACCGGTTCAGCGCAGCGCCGAACGAAATCACGCAGTCAGCTTGCATGATCACCTCGGCCCCGATTGGGGTCGACAAGGTGCCGAACACCCCGACGTTGCAGGGGTCCCCGGCGAAATAGCTGCTGCCCAGCAGCGACGTGCACAGTGGCGCGCCGAGACTCTCGGCCAACGCAACCAAGGCATCGTGGGCGCCGGAGGTCACGGCGCCACGTCCGGCCAGTACGAGGGGTCGAGCAGCGGAGGCCACGATGCCCAAGGCGATATCGAGGGCAGCCGGGTCACCGTCGAGGGCGAGGTCGAGCGGACGGGCCAGCGGTGCGGCAACGTAGTCGACGTCCTCCCATTCGAACTCGAGCGGAATGTTCAGAACAACCGGCCGCCGCTCGGTCATGGCCCGGCTCATGGCTGCGGCCACGTCGGCGGCAATGGTCTGCGGGCCGCGCACCGGGTGGAAGGCCGAGCCGGTCGCCTCGACCAACGCCCGCTGAGGGATGTTCTGCAGGTGGTGCTCGTCGAGGGTCGGGGTGTCGCCGGCGACCAGCAGCATGGGCGTGTTCGACCTGACCCCTTCGATCAGCGCCGTCATGGTGTTGGTGAGTCCGGGACCATGGGTCACGGTGGCCACACCCAACTTGCCGGTGGCTCGGGCGAAGCCCTGGGCCATCATGACCGCCGATGCTTCGTGGGTGGCGGCCACGTAGTGCACATCGTGCACCCGCATGAGGCAGTCGCCGATGAAGAGGTTGGCGTCCCCCAGCACACCGAAGACTGTGTCGACGCCCTGATCCACCAGAGCCTGCGCGATTGCGTCGTGTCCCAGCATCGTTTCCCCTTTGTGGTCCCGTGTAGGGTCTCCCCCATGCTTACATCACTTCAACCAACAACACAGAAACGGTCATCCCGATGACCGCCCCCAACACTCTCGACGTGCTCGAGAACCTCATCCAAAAGGTGATCGAACCAGCCGCGCTCGATGTCGACCGAGAGGGAACGTTCCCCCGGGCATCGATTGACGCCTTGCTGGAAGCCGGATTCGGAGGCTTGATCACCGCAACCGACATGGGCGGCATGGGGGCCGGATTCGACGACGCCTCGGCCGTCGTCCGACGCGTCGCCGCCGTCTGCGGCTCGACCGCCATGGTCTACGCCATGCACCTGTCGGGTACGGCGGCCATCGAGCAACTCGGACCAGAGTCCGTGCGCCGCGACATCGCGGCCGGCCGTCACCTCACGACCCTGGCCTTCAGCGAACGAGGTTCCCGCAGCCAGTTCTGGGCCACGCTCTCCACCGCATCCCCGGATCCCGCCGACCCGACCACGATCCTGGTGAATGCCGAGAAGAGTTGGGTCACGTCGGCGGACGAGGCGGACTCGTATGTCTGGACCTCAGGCCCGGTTGCAGCCAACGGGCCCTCGACCCTCTGGTTGATGCCCGCCGGCGCGAAGGGCCTGTCGGTCTCCGCTCCCTTCGACGGCTTGGGTCTGCGGGGCAATGCCTCGTCCCCCATCACCGCGGTCAACGTCCGCCTGAGCACCGCCGACATGCTCGGCGCAGACGGCGCCGGACTCGATCTGGCGCTCACCCACGTGCTGCCCTGGTTCCAGATTCTCAACGCCTCGTGCAGTCTCGGCCTCTGCGACGCTGCCCTCGACAAGACCCAGGCACATCTGGTCTCGGCCCGGTTCGAACACCTCGACCAGACCCTGGCCGACCAGGCGGTGCCCCGCGGGCGCTTCGGACGTCTTCGTACGGTGACCGACGGAGCCGGCACCCTGGTGTCCGACGCGTGCAACGCGTTGGGATCGGGCCGGCCGGACGCCGCGCTTCGCATGTTGCAGGCAAAGGCCGCAGCCGGCGAAGCAGCACTCGACGTCACCGGTGAAGCCATGCGCATCGGCGGAGGAGCCGCCTTCCGGAAGGACATCGGCACCGAACGCCACTTCCGCGACGCACGGGCCGCCAGCGTGATGGCTCCCACCACCGACGCCCTGCACGACATGATCGGCCGGGCCCTTTGTGGCCTGCCGCTCCTCGGCTGACCGCCGCCCGACCTCAGGAGAAGAACATGACCAACGACAAACCCTTCATGCTCGGCGCCGTGGCCTACGCCCCGAAAGTCGTCACCATCTGGGAAGGCTTCAAGGACTGGTTCGCCGAGCAAGGCTTTGCCTTCGACTACGTCCTGTACTCCAACTACGAGCGCCAGGTCGACGACCTCCTGGCCGGGCGCATCGACGTGGCCTGGAACTCTCCGCTGGCCTGGGTCCGCTCCCGTCGCCTCGCCGACGCCGCCGGGCGCTCGGCGTCGGCGCCGATCATGCGGGACACCGACCAGGACCTCACCTCCGTCGTGCTCGTCAGGGGCGACGCCGACATCAGCCAGATCGGTGACCTGGAAGGCAAGAAGGTTGCCGTCGGAGCCCTCGACTCGCCGCAGGCCCGGCTCATTCCGTTGGGCCACTTGGCCGCCAACGGCATCAGCCGGTTCGACGTGCAGCGCTTCGATGTCATGGTCGGCAAGCACGGCGACCATGTCGGTGGAGAACGTGACGCGGTGCAGGCGCTGCTGACGGGCAGCGTTGACGCCGCCTGCATCATCGGCGCCAATCAGCTTGCCTTCGCCCAGGAAGGCCTGATCGAACCGGGCTCCGTGCGGATCCTGGCCGAGACGGCCCCCTACGACCACTGCGTCTTCACCCTCATCGACGACGCGGTCGAACCGTTGACGGTTGCCGCCTTCAACGAGCTTCTCCTGTCGATGAGCTTCGATGACCCCGAAGTCCGCGGGCTGCTCGAACTGGAGGGGCTGCGCCAATGGCGTCCGGGCCGGGTGTCGGGGTTCGACCAGTTGGAGCGGGCGGTGGATCTTCTGGGCCTCTACGACGAGACGGGCCGGATCACCGACCCCGCCTACCGGCCATGATCCGCCGGCCATGATCGACCTCCCATGATCGACCTCGGCTCCCTACGGATGGACAGCGGGGGTCACGTCCTCGTTGCGCTGGGGTTACAGAACTTGGCGCCGGGCGAACGATTGGAGGTTGCCGGGTCCTCGCCCGACCTTCGACCGATGCTTCGCGCCTGGTGCACGGCCAATGGCCATCGGTTCCTCCCCGCCGACCACGACGCCAATGCGGTTGTCGAACGAGGGCAGTTGGCCGAGTCCCGCTGGGTCGGGGCCGAAGCTTCGGGTGACCCCGCGCCCGGCCAGGTCGAGGACCACGCACCCGGCGGATGGGGGCTGGCGGCTCGCGGGGCGTGGATCGAGGCCGGCGGGCCCGAGCCCCGGTTCGCCCTGGCGGACAAGGACGACGTCTGGTCGGACGACGTGCCCCGCCTGTACGACCGTGCGTTGGCCGGACAGTGGGATCCGGCGGCGGCCATTCCGTGGGACGCCGAACTACCGAGCGACCCGGTCGTCGAGCGGGCAGTCGTGCAGGTGATGGGATACCTGGTCGAGAACGAGGAGGCTGCACTCGTCGTACCTGCTCGCTTCCTCGGACAGATCCACCCGCACTTCGCCGAGGTGCAACACATCCTTGCAGCGACCGTGGCCGACGAGGCGCGCCACGCGCACACCTTCGCGCGAAGAGCGCGGCTCACCGACGTCGGCCCGACCTTGTCGGGTGCCGGCGGGCGAGCATCGCTGCAGACCCTCCTCGACGAACCCGACTTCGCCACCGCCAGCTTCCTTCTGAGCGTGTTGGGCGAGGGCTCGTTCCTGTCGCTGTTGGGATTCCTCGAGCGGCACGGACCCGACGAATGCACCCGCACGATCGCCCGATTGGTACGGGCCGACGAAGCCCGGCACGTCGCGTTCGGCATCGCCCACCTCGAACGCCATTGCCAGATCGAACCCGGCCTTCGGGCTCGGCTTGCGGCAGCCGTCGAACGGCGTCATGACGACCTTCGTCAAACCGCCGGCCTCAACCAGTCGGTGTTCGACAGTCTCGTGCTGCTCGCCGCCGGGGCGACGACGCCCGAGGCCATCGCCATCGGGTGGGCAGCTGTGCAGGAGCTCCAGCGGGATATGCAGAATGGCCGAGAGTCCCGACTGTCCCGACTAGGGTTCACACCAAGCGAGTCGGAGGCACTGGCCTCGCTGCACACACGGAACTTCATGTAGGTGAAGGTGGCGAATTCCGGTCAAGTCGCACGACGAATTGCCGATGGATCGCCAATCGAATCCGACCAGGAAGGGTCAAACATGCGCAAGCTCGGATCAGTGCTCGCCTTGGCAGCTCTGCTCACCGCTAGCTGCTCGTCCTCCGATGGAGGCAGTGAGGCGGTCGAATCAACCGGCACGACCCTGGCAGGAGGAGTGAACGGCGGCAGCAGCACCACCGACGACACCCAGCCCTTCGACATATCCCAGGTCGAGCAATCCGTGGTGAAGATCGCCTCTGAAGGAACCTTCGTCGATCCCGAGTTCGGGCTCCAGGCAAACTCCGCCGGTGTGGGCTCCGGCGCGATCATCAGCTCGGACGGCATCGTGGTCACGAACAACCACGTGGTCACTGGCGCCGCCCTGCTCCGGGTGTACGTCCCGGGAAGCGACGATCCCGTGAACGCCAAGGTCCTCGGCGTCAGCGAGTGTTCCGACCTTGCCGTCATCGACCTCGAGGGCGACGGATACACGGCTCTTCCCTTCCGCACCGAACCGGTCACCACCGGATTGCCCATCTTCGCTGCGGGCTATCCCGCAAGCGACGCGTCCACCATCGAAGAGGTCGACTTCACCCTCACCCGAGGCATCGTCAGCAACCTGACCGCCAGTGGCGAGACCAACTGGGCCTCGGTCGACTCGGTCCTCGAGCATGATGCCCGCATCCGCGGCGGCAACTCGGGTGGCCCCCTGGTCGACGAAGACGGCTACATCGTCGGCTTCAACTACGCCGGCCTCGACGCCAGCGACCAGAACTACGCCATCGGCGCCGACCTTGCGCAACCCATCATCGAAGACCTCAAGGCTGGTACCCACATCGACAGCATCGGCGTCAATGGCCAGGCAGTCGTCGATGAGACCCAGGGCATCAGCGGGGTCTGGGTGGCCAGCGTCGACAGCGGTTCGCCGGCCGACACGGCCGGCATCGCTGCAGGCGACATCATCACCGAGCTGGAAGGTCTCGCCATCGCCACCGACGGGACCATGAGTGACTACTGCGACGTCATTCGCACCCAGGGTTCAGACAGCACCATCAGCCTCGGTGTGCTCCGCTACGCCAGCGAGGAATACCTCGAGGGTCAGCTCAACGGCACTCCGTTGGAGACGTCCTTCTCCTTCGCCCAGGAATTCGAGGAGACCGTCGATGACGGGGCCGCGGCGACCTACGGCGAGTTCGTGAGCGTGTCGGACGACAGCGGTGCGATCACCGTCGAGGTCCCGGCCGAGTGGGCCGATACCGACGGCGCCGTCAACCCTGAGTTCGGCCCGAGCATCTATGCCTCACCGAACCTTCAGTCGTTCATCGACACCTGGGACACCCCTGGCGTGATCGTCGAAGCGTCGAACACCCGAACCTCAGCCGAGATCGATGCAATCCTCAACGAAATCGATCTGAGCGGCGACTGCGTGAAGGACAGCCGCGAGCCCTACGAGGACGTGCTCTACTCCGGTCAGGTCGACCTGTGGACCAACTGCGGCGGCACCGGTGCCGTGGCCTTCGTGCTCGCCGTGTCGCCACCGGAAGGCAACTACGTCATTCGGTTGCTGATCCAGGCCGTCGAAGACCGTGACCTCGACGCAGCGGACCACATTCTCAACTCGTTCGTCGCCACCCTCTGATCGTCGGGCCTGCTCAGCTACCCAGAACTGCTCAGCTGGTGGCCAGGAACTCGATGAGTTCCTGGTTCACCAGCTCGGCGGCTTCCTGCTGGACCCAGTGCCCACACCCGGGCACGATCACGGACTTGGCCAGGTTTGGCATCGTCCGAGGGAACGCGGCGATCGACTTGCCACCCCACATCGTGGGTCCATCCTTCTCGCCGCCGATGAACAACGACGGCTGCAAGATCGGGGCTCCATCCCATGCAGCGAGGTCGGCCCAGTCCCGGTCGACGTTGCGGTAACGGTTGAGCCCACCGGTCAGGCCGGTGCGTTCGAACTCATCGAGGTAGACGCCGAAGTCGGCCTCGGTCATCCACGCCGGGTAGGACTCGGGTAGCGCGAACCGATCGACCAACCTGCCGGTCGGGCCCACGTGCGCCATGGACCCTCGCCCATCGCCAGTCGGCGCATCGCCAGAGGCCGAGTAGTAGAAGCCGAGCAACCACCGAGACAGGTCGGCTTCGATCTCCGACTCCGCGCGGCCGACCGTTTGGAAGTACTCGATGTAGAACTCCTCGGCCCCACCGAGAAGCCGGAACTGATCACTCGGCTTGAATGCACTGCGCGGACTGTACGGAACGCTCAGCAGGGCCAGCCGGGTGAACAGGTCGGGGCGCAGCAAGGCGGTGTTCCATGCGATGGGCGCGCCCCAGTCGTGACCCACGATGGCGGCGGTCTCTTCTTCCAATGCCCGCAACACGCCAACGTTGTCGGCGACATGTCGAACCATGCGGTAGTCCTCGACGGCAAGGGGCGCATGGGACCGGCCGTAGCCGCGCACGTCGATCGCCACAGCCCGATAGCCCGCCTCGGCGACCGCATCGATCTGATGCCGCCACGAATACCAGGACTCGGGGAAGCCATGGACGAAAAGCACCAGTGGCCCTGAGCCCTTCTCGACCAGATGGATACGGGTTCCGAGAGCGTCGACGATCCGATGTTGCACGAGGGCACCCTACTTCTAACCTGGCCAGAGCCATGAGCCAGCCAAAGCCAGTCACCCCCGACCTTCTGGCACCAGGTCGGCGTGGGCCCCCATCCAGGGCCGTGGCCCGAGGACGAGCGCCTCGATCCTGAACTCCTCGAGCACGGCGACCGGCGCAACGTCATCGACGCGTATCGATACTGGCGGCTGGAGGCGATCGTCGCCGACCTGGACACCAAGCGCCACCCCTTCCACGTCGCCATCGAGAACTGGCAGCACGATCTGAACATCGGCACCGTCGTCCGCAACGCAAACGCGTTCCTTGCCGCCGAGATTCACATCGTGGGAAAGAAGCGCTGGAATCGGCGAGGCGCGATGGTCACCGATCGCTACCAACACGTACGCCATCATCCGACGGCCGAGGAGTTCGTCGACTGGGCAACCGCAGCGGGCATACCGCTCGTCGGCATCGACAACCTGCCGGGGGCAGTTCCACTCGAGGGCCGGCCGCTCCCCCGATCCTGCGTGCTGGTCTTCGGTCAGGAAGGGCCCGGCCTGTCCGACACGATCCGGCCGCTGCTCGCCGAGTGTCGGTCCATCGCTCAGTTCGGCTCCACCCGATCCATCAATGCCGGCGTGGCATCGGGTATCGCCATGCACACCTGGATCACCCAGCACGCCGGAGCGGGTTTCAGACCAGTCGGAACTCGATACGCCGATTGACCGATCGGTCGGCATCGGTGGCTTCGGGGGTGACCAGTGGGCGCAGTTCGCCGTAGCCCGTGGCGGTGAGTTGGTTGGCGACACCGAGCTCCCGCAGGCGGGCGACCACGGTGTCGGCGCGCCGGCGGCTCAGACCTTGGTTGGTGGCCTCGTCGCCTTGGCTGTCCGTGTGTCCCCCGACCTCGAGCGTCGCAGCCGGGAACGCCTCCAGCGCCTTGGCCACTGCAATCAGAGTGTCGTCGGCCGAGCCCGTGAGCCGATCGCTTCCGGACTCGAACTGAAGTGGCGCGGTGGCCAAGATCTCGTCGAGCGTGACCTCGACTCGAGCGCGTTCGACCGTCTCGACCTTGACGCTGACGGACGGCACGTCGCTGACCGCAGCGCTGAGCACGCTGGTGAGCCGATCGGCGAGCGCGGCGTCTGACACTCGGCCGGTGACGTCGACGAACGAAAGTTCCAGGGCCTTGCCATCGACCGTCACCCCACCGGTGTCGATTTGCTCGGGCCGGTAGATCTCGCCCAAACCACCGAGCAGCGACTGGAGGTCGTCGGCGTTGGCGACGACACCGGACACAACGGCGGTCGTCCGACTCAGCTCGACCCTCAGGCTCGACGCCGAGGCCTGCTGCCCGAGGACGATGTTGTCGACGATTCTCGACAGACCCGCAGCCGCCGCGGCCTCGGTGACCGACTCCAAGGCCACACGTCGTGCCGCCTCGTCAGGGACGGCCCCGGTGACGCGCACCACCGATTCGGCGACGCGTTCGCCTTCGAGCACCACGACCAGGTCGGGGAAGCCCGCAGTGACCAACGCCTGCTGCAACTGGCCGACAACGAGCGCCCGGTCGGGGCCTGGATCGGTCGTCGTCGTCGTTTCGACCTCAGGTACGGCCAGGTCCGGATCTGGTGCATCCCCCGTCGAGGATCGCGAATCGGTTGAGCCGGTACTGGGAGGGGCGGCGCCGGTAGAGGTGCGGGGCACCGAGATCGTGTCGAGGGCGGTCAGGGCGAAGCTGAGCAGAAGTACGACCGCGGGAACGGCGATCGACGGGAACACACCGAGGCCGACGATCGCACCGATACGCCGTCGCCAGAGCGGTAGGAGTGGATCGCCGTGCCGACGCGGCGCGTTCATCGAGCAGACCGGCGTCGCCGGCGCACGATACGTTCGAGAACGACGGCGATGCCGAGCACGGCCAACATCAGGGCGACGACGGTGATGATGGTCCGCACGGTCCCAGGGATCGAGCGATCGGGATCATGGTCGAGACGGGCAACAAAGGCCTCGCCTGCAGCTTGTGGAGTCGGGGCCTGACGCGCCGCCTCGAGTGCGGGTACCACGAAATCGGTGTAGTCATCGACGACGCTTGCCTCCAACTCGCCCTCTGGAGGCAAGACCAGGACCGCGTCAGCCATCAACACGGCGTCGAACTCGGCCGCCTGGAGCACTCGGAACGAAAACGACTCGGCATCGGGCTGAGGATCGACCGGGGCGACGATCACCAGGTTGATGCCGACGCTTCGCGCTGAGGCGACAACAGCGGCCAGCTCGGGCACGATCGCCTGGTCGACCTGGGTAGCGGTGGGCGCCACGAACACCCCGTCATCAACCGAGCCGGCGATCACCTCGGTGGGGGTCTCGGCCGACGCCGGATCCGCCATCGTCATGGTGGCAACAGCCGGCAGGGCGACGGCTGCAATGCAGACCAACCGCAGGAAGACCGACCGGAACGAGGAACGCATCGCTCCCAGTCTCGCACGCGGCGCGTCGAAATCGGAGCTACCCGAGAATCCAGTCGCGCGCCTTGTCGTGCTCGACGTCGGCGTGGAAGAAACGATCGAAGCGGCGGTTCTCGTCATCATCCTCGAGGTCGAAGCCCGACGCAGTCCGCTTGGGCAGTGGGGCCGACACCTCCGCCTCCTCGTTCGACGAGACCGCTTCGTCGGAGATCGTCACGTCATCGGCACGTCGACGGAGTGCGCCGACCTGGCTTCGCAATTCCTGGACGACCCGCTCGAGCTCGCGGCGTTCGGCCATCATGCGGACGGCATCGTTTCGCAACAACTCGAGTTCGTTCAAGATCTCGACGACCTCGGCCTGCACGTCTCCGTATTCGATGCGGAGACCATCAAGGTCGTGGGTGATCTGCGTCTTGTTGTCCAACAGCATGGCAATGTCGCCTTTCAGATTTCGGCATTCAGCTTCGAATTGTCGGAGTTCCACCTCTTTGGACCGCGACTCGTTGGTGAGCATGACGATTGCGGCTTGGGCGGCAATCGCGGCCGGCGTCGTCTTCTGCTCCCGCGCCACTTCCTCCAACCGCTTGAACGCTGCAAGGCGCGGCGCAGCAATCCGAAAAATCTGCTCGTACTCCGCAAGCTGAGCGCGGAGGCTTTGCACTGTCTCTTGGCCGGCAGCGACTTCCGTCACCATTCCTCCTCGGGTCTCGATGGTTCTCCATCGGCCCGAGCCCCCTTGGAATGAGCTACATGCCAAACATCATGAGGAACTGCTCGAGTGACCTCGGGCGGTACACGATGTTCTCCTGACGGGTTGCGCCCATCTGTTTGTGCGGCTCGGGCGAATAGAGGTGCCCGGGATACAACACCGCCTCGTCCGGAACCTTGGCCAACCGTTCGGTGAGGGAGCGGTACAGCTCTTCGGGACTTCCTCCGGGTAGGTCCGTGCGGCCGCAGCCGTCGAGGAAGAGGGTGTCGCCCGAGACGAGGTGATTGTGCACGAGAAAACACTGGCTACCCGGTGTGTGACCGGGCGTATGGATGAGTTCGATGTCGAACGCCCCCACGGAAACGATGTCACCCGAGGCGTGCGACACCAGATGATCGGTGCCGACCCCGGTGACCTTGGTGACGAACTCCGCCTCGGGGGCTTGGACGTGTACGGGAACGCTGACCCGTTCCAACAGGTCCGCGACGCCGTGAAGCTGGTAGCCCATCATGTTCCCGCCGACGTGGTCGGCGTGGTAGTGGGTGGCGAGCACGCCGGTCAGGGTCATGCCGTCGGCCTCGACGATGTCGAGGATGGCGTTGGTGTCGTACGCCGGGTCCACCACCACCGTCTCACCCGTCGACCGATCGCCGATCAGGTAGCAGAAGTTGACCATCTGGCGGGCGATCTGGTCGTTGGCCCCGAAGTCTCGGCCGGAAAGCAGCTGACGAAAATAGAACCGGTCATCCATACCCCAACTCTAGGCTTGGGTCGGTGAGCACATCGACCCCCGCCACCGAACGCTCCGCAACCGAACGCTCCACCACGGAAACCCTCCGCATTGGCTACCTGGGACCGGCCGGAACGTTCACGGAGCAAGCGCTTCGAAGCCAACCCGATCTGGCCAGCCAGACCCTGGTTCCCTTGCGGACGTTCGTCGATGTGCTCAGCGCCACCCGCGACGGCCAGATGGATCTGGGGTTCGTCGCCATCGAGAACGCCATCGAAGGCACGGTCAACGTCACCCTCGACACGTTGGCGTTCGACACCAATCTGCTCATCCAACGCGAAGTCGTGCTCGACATCGAGATGCACCTCATGGCCCGACCGGGCACCAGGTTGGAGGACATCGTCACCGTGACCTCGCACCCGGTAGCCAACGCCCAGTGCCGCAGCTTCCTCACCAGCAAACTTCCCGATGTCGACGTCCGACCGGCCAACTCGACGGCGGAAGCCGCCAGCGATGCGGCTGACCGTCCGGGGGTTGCCGCCCTCGGACCGGCCATTGCCGGCGAGACATACGGCCTCGAGATCGTCGCGGCTCACGTCGCCGACATCCCGGACAACCAGACTCGCTTTCTCGTCGTCGCCCCCGCCGGCGTTCCTCGCCAGACCGGTCACGACAAGACAACGGTCATGGTCACCGCACGTGACGACCGACCGGGCTCGCTGGTCGCCATCCTCCACGAGTTCTCCGCCCGGAACATCAACCTCTCCAAGCTGACGTCACGGCCCGCGCGCACCCGGCTCGGCAACTACTGCTTCATCATCGACCTGTACGGACACATCGCCGACGACATCGTGGCCAACTGTTTGCGGAACGTGCACGCAAAGCACGCCGACGTGAAGTTCCTCGGCAGCTATCCCGCAGCTGGCGACGGCTCGCATCAGGTGCGAGAGGAAGCGAGCGAAGCATGGGAGGAAGCCCGCCTGTGGATGGAGTCGCTCCGCGCCCAGATCGTGCCATGACCGACCTGCGTTGTTCGGTCCAGAGCCGCAGCCGGGGAGAGCTGCCCGGAGGCTCGGCGACGTCGGCCGATCGGTTCATCCTCGTCGAGCTCCCAACTCCCTGGCCGTCGAGCATCGAGGAGCACCCGATCGTCACCGAGCTCCTCGCTACTGCAGGCCCCAGGCCCGACGTCACCAGGATCCTCGGTATCAGGGGCGCCGACGAGTCCGACTCCGCCACCGACCACAGGAGCCACAGGGTCCTGGTGTATCGCAAGACCCCGGGCCAGCCGTTCACCCGCTTCGCCGGTTTCGAGACGACACTGCACCCCGGGGAGCTGGCGACCGGGTTGGCCGCCGCCTATGCCGACGACCTGACCGGTTTCACGCCCATCGAGATCGACCTTCGCGACCCGGCGAGCTCGACCCACGACGTGCTCATCTGCACGCACGGCAGCCGGGACCGGTGTTGTGGCCAGGTGGGCTCGCTGCTGTTCCTCGAACTCGCCGGGCGCTTGCCGGCCAACATCCGGCTCTGGCGCGCCAGTCACACAGGCGGACACCGCTTCGCCCCAACCGGCGTGAGCTTTCCTGATGGCCTGACCTGGGCCTTTCTCGACGGACACCTCCTTTCGGGAATCATCAACCGCACCCTCGAGCCCGCACAGCTCCACAGCCACCTCCGTGGTTGCGCCGGGTTCGAGGGCGTCGAACAGGTCGCCGACGCGGCTGCCTTCGGCAAGGTCGGCTGGGAGTGGATCGACCAACCCCGAGCCGTGGTCAGCAAACCGCTCGGCGAGCTCGAGACCGAGTTGTACATCGCCGGCCCGCGTCGTCAATTCACGGTGCGGGTCGTCGCGGACACCGCGGCACCGGTTCCCGTGTGCGGCGAGCCGATCGAAACAGCAAAGAAGTCGTCGCCGCAGTACCTCATCGCGTCGCTCCAAGAGAACGCTGCCTCACCGGAAGAGATCACTTAGGTCACGTCCCGATTGGTCGAAAACTGAGCATGCAGCCAGCCCTCAACCACGCGTTTCGAACACCGACACCGGGGCGAATGGTGCAACTCCTCGGTCAGGTGCATCCGGGCGTGCGCACCACCGGCCGCCAGATCGTCGATCATGCCGACTTCTGGCGGGTCGAGGCACAGCACGCGCTCACCGGCGACCGGCCCGCGTTGGTGGCGTTGGGCGACTCGATCGCACAGGGAATCGGCGCCTCGTCTCCGGCTCTCGGGTACGTCGGTCTTCTCGCCGAGCAACTGCAGGTCCCCGTCCTCAACCTGTCACGGTCGGGGGCGCGCCTGGGGGACGTGCTCGACGAACAGCTCCCTGCGCTGACCGAGTCCGGCGTGCAGCCGGCCGCGATCGTGTGCACGGTCGGCAGCAACGACCTGCTGCGAGAAATCCGGCTCAGCACGACCAAGCGCCGAATGTCCCGCCTGATCGAGGCACTGCCCGACGACGCAGTCCTGGCGACGCTGCCCGATGCGGGCAGCCTGTTGGCCAAGGTCCTCAACCGCCATCTGCGACACGAAGCCGCCGATCGAGGTCGGGTCGTCGCCGATGTCGCGGCCCGTTTGACCTCGTGGAAGGGGCTGGCCGCGTCCGATCAGTTCCATCCCAACGATGCAGGCCACCGCCTGTGGTGTCATGCCTTCCTCGGCCCGCTGGGGATCGGCGGGACGACGAAGCCTTAGGTCCGATCCTCCGAGCGGTCGACCTGCCACCCGTTGGGGGACACACCCTGTGGGCTGAGCCAGCGGGCTACTGCTCGTTCCACACCGTCGAAGTGTCGAAGACGTTGACCTTGAGGGCGCGGTCCGAGCCGGGACCGGGCGTGATCGACCCGGGAAACGAGCAGTGCGGGAACATCGTATTCAGGAACCGGGTGGCCTCGACTCGTGCCAGCTCGCCGGCAGCTGCAGCCCCGTCACCGCTCCTGACCTCGTAGCGGAGGTTGAAGAACCTCGTGACCAACTCATACGTGAACGACCCCTCCGCAGTGAATGCCGACTTGAAGATGTCGTGGTTCGCTTGTTCGGACGCAAGGAAACGTTGCGCTCGTTCATCGAGCGCGCCGAAGCGGCCGCGCACCGTAACCCGATACGTCGAACCGCTCATTGCGCTTCTCCTCGTCCTCTCGCTGCTGTCATGATGATGCCATGGTGTCAGGATGACGGACCCGTCTCCACCCGCTTCCCTCCCGGTCATCCTGCTCGTCTACGACGGCGTCGCTGCTGACGAAGCCGGTGCCTTGATCGAGATCCTGGGAACGGCGGGCATACCGGTGATCATCGCGTCCGTCGACGCGGTACCAGTGACAAGCGTCAACGGAGGGGTCACCCCGACGCGGGCTCCGGGCGACCTCGGACCGAACGGGGCATTGATCGTTCCGGGCGGTCTCGGAGTGCGGCGGGCCGCGGCCAACGCCCGCCTGATCCAAGCGATTGGACTACTGGACGAACGATCGACCTGGGTCTGCGCCACATCAACCGGTTCGGTTCTGTTGGCTGCCGCCGGGGTCGTCGGTTCGGCGTCGGTGGCGACCCACTGGCTCGCCGGCGATCTGGTGGCCGATCACGGCATTGCGGTCAGCAAAGAGTCGTTCGTCGAGCACGGTCGTGTCCTGACTGCAGCCGGCTCGGCGTCCACCGCGCAGCTGGCGTTCCGACTGGTCGGAGCGTTGGCGGGAGTGTCAGTCGAGGCCAGCGCACGGAACGCCTACCGACCGCGGCCGGTCAAGGACCGTCGATTCGCTCGCCCCGCGCCGTGGTGGCGGACGTTCGGCCGACGCTCGAAGATCGAGATGGCTCACCCCGATCTGCCGTGGCTCGACTTCGATGTCGACGCCGAGGTCGTGATTCTCGACTTCCCGGACGACTGACTGCGCTTCTCGTCGGCCTTCACGGCTGCATCAGAGCGACGAGCTGATCGAGGGCGGCACCCCAACCGTCGTGAAAACCCATCTCGGCGTGGCGCCGGCAGCGCTCGGCGTCGGGATGGATGGCCATGGCGACGTAGCGGGTGCCGCCCTCAGCTGCGGGCTCGATGATGATTCGGGCGGTGAACGGGAGGTCCTCGGCTCCGTTGGCGGGGGCGACCGGACGGAAGTCCTCGCCCAAGACGCTGGTGAAGATGAGCTCTCGGCCGGGGTCGACGGCGATGACGCAACCGTTGTTCGGGTACCGCTCGCCCTCGGGCGATTCCATGGTGGTGTTGAACCGCCCGCCAGGGCGGAGGTCGAGTTCGCAGCCGACGGTCTTCCAGGGCGATGGTGTGAACCACTGAAGGATCAACTCCGGCTGGGTCCACGCGGCCCAAACCGCTTCGGGCGAAACGGGGATGGTGCGCTCGAGCACGAGGTCGAACTCGGGATTCGGGGTGAACTGGCTCATGATGGCTCCTGGGTCTGTGGTTTTCGGACTGGTGGTTTTCGGACTGGTGGGTTGGCGGCAATCAGGAGTGCGTCGAGTTGGTCGAGACGACGCTCCCAGTGGCTGCGGTGCTCGACCAACCAGTCGACGACGTGGCCGAGGGCTCCGGGCACCAACTGGTAGACCCGCACCCGGCCGGTCTTGGTCGACGTGATGATGCCGGCCCGTTCCAGCACCCCGAGGTGCTGGATGAAGGACGGCAGTGCCATGTCGAACGGGCGAGCGAGTTCGGTGGTCGACACCGGCCCAACGCTCAGACGTTCGACGACCGCGAGTCGAGTCGGATCGGCCAAGGCGTGAAACGCCTCGGCGAGCCGCTTCATCGTTTGGTCATGGTCAGGCACATGCCTAACCATACGCTCCCTCAATAGTTAGGTCAATACCTAACTTTCAGGATCCGTGCGGCGCATTTCGTGCCGGAGCATGGGCAGCGTGGCCGCGGTGTGGGCTTGCAGGGCGGGCCATTCGGGTTGACCTGGGTCCCTAACACTGGACCACGATCCCGAGGACAACCTGGCCTTCTCCTCGACGCTCAGAGTTCCGAGAACATCGGCCGTCCGCGGCCCAAACGTGGGGTTCGTCGATGGAGTGGGATTCCCGCCTCGGGGGTGCTCAGCGCAGCGCTTCCTTCGTGAGGGCCAGGGACTCCTCACGAAGGTCGATGCCGAGTGCGCTCGGCTCGACCGACGAGGTTGCCACATCGAGTCTGAGGTTGGTGGCGATGTAGGACTTGGTCAGTCCGAACAACCGCTCAGCAATGATGTCAGCATCCGGGAAGAGCGCCTTGACCTCACGTTTGGACATGAGCCGGGTTTCCTCGCAGACCATCCGCGACGACAGCCAGTCCGAACCGCGCCCCATGAATCCCAGATTGGCCCGGCAGTAGAGGTGCGTGCGAACGGACAACGGGAGGTAGGCGAAGAATGGGACGTAGAAATGGGGCTCGAGCGGGAACGACTTGGCGGGCGTCTGGAGGAAGTAGTGCGCTCCGAGCTTCTGGACGACCCGAGCCATTTGCTGTTGCGCCCTGAGGTTGCCGACATGTTCGATGACCGAATTGGAGTACACGAGGTCGTACGACGAGCGGCGCAACGTGGCCGGTTCCAGGGCGTCACCGGTGTAGGCGATGATGTCAAGACCGTGGAGACGTTCCTCCGTCGTCGGCTGATGCGGCAGGTTCACCACCTCGACGCGTCGGATCAGTCCGGCCGGTACGAGGGCCGCATGATGACGCCAGTACTCCAGCGTGCCACCGAGATCCAGCACGTTGGCCGAGCGAACTCCGTGGAAGTCCAGCCGCTCGACCAACAGCCGGAAGCGCCTCGCTCGTGCGCGATGTGCGAGAGAACGAGGGTTCTCCGAGTCGCTGAACATGAGATCCTCCTGCGACTACAGCGCCCCTTCTGCAGCCCTCGAACCCTAACAACCAGATCGAAGCCGCCCAACCAGCGCAGGGCTACGCCGAGGGCTTGGCCGGCAGCGAGAACTCGACCCGTCCACCGGGACCGTCGCCCAAGGAGATCGACCCGCCGTGCACATCGACGATCGCACGACAAATGGCCAAGCCGAGGCCCGATGATCCCGGCCTGCTCCGTGCACCGTCGGCCTGGGTGAAGGGCTCGAAGGCGTCGGCCCGGAATTCAGCGGGAAAACCCGATCCCTCGTCGGTCACGGCCACCCGGACCCAGTCATCGGTTCCCTCGACTTCCACCGCAACGGACCCGCCGCTCGGACTGTGTCGAATGGCGTTGTCGACGAGGTTTCGAATGGCCCGTGCGAGATCGATCGGGTCACCTTCGATCACGGTTCGCCCGCTTCGGCGCCCCACCAATTCGACCTCGTTGGTCACTGCCAAGGGCCGCAGCGCATCGACCGCCTCGTCGATCAACTCGTCCAGCAACACGGTTTCCCACACTCCAGGGGCGGGCATCGCTTCGAGGCGAGCGAACTCGGTCAACTGCGACAGCAACCGCTCGCAGGTCCCGACGTGGCGCTCGGCGGTGACCAGGTAGGCATCTGGATCCTCGGCCAGACCGTCGCGAACACTTTCGACCGCTGCCCTGATCGCAGCCAACGGCGTTCGCAAGTCATGCCCCACGCTGGTCAGCAGCTGCATCCTGGCTTGCGCCAACAACGCTCGTTCTCGATCGACCTCGGCCAATTGGGAGGTCATGTCGTCGACTGCACGGGCCGCACGACCGACCTCGTCGCGACGAACGATTCCCGGTCTTCACGGCCAGATCGCCCGATGCGACCTCTCGCACCACCTGCCCGAGACGGCGCAGGTCGTCGGTCAACGGCGTCGTCAGGGCATAGCCGACCACGACCGCGATGCCACACGACAGAACAAGCACCACCACGAACATTCGGTAGTCGTGCCCCGAGACGAACATCGCTCTGGCCGCTGCCGAACTGGCCACCACACCGAGTGCCAGGGAGGAGAACCCGATGGCGATCACCGTCCCAGCGATGCTGGCGCGCACCGACACCCATCGACGAAGCAGCGGGGTCAGGGCTGCCGCCGTCACGGCCGGCGCCGACAGGACCATCAGGAGAGCTGACCAGTCGGCACCCGGCGGTCGCAGGAGCACCATGGCCAACGCGAAGGTGACGGCAACAACAGCGACCAGCACACCGATGAGCGCGCCGTACCACCGCCAGGTGCGCGCCGACCCGCCCATGTCATTCATGGTTCGAACCGGTACCCGACGCCGAACACCGTGACGATCCAACGCGGCGCCTCGATGTCAGCTTCGATCTTTGCTCGTACCCGACGCACGTGCACCGTGACGGTCGCGGGGTCCTGGAACTCGGCTGACGACTGCCATACCCGCTCGAGGAGCTCGGCCCGAGAGAACACCCGCCGAGGACTCGTCGCCATGAAGGTGAGCAGATCGAACTCCTTGGGGGTCAGCGAGATTGCCCGCTCATCGACGAACACCTCCCGTGCGTGACCATCGATCCGCAGTGCACCGAAATCGAGCACCGCAGCGGCGCCCTGAGCCCCGAAGGCCGAGGTTCGCACGGCGAACGCATTCTCGGTTCGACGAAGCACGCTGCGAGCACGCGCCACCAGCTCTCGAGACGAGAAGGGCTTGACCACATAGTCGTCCGCACCCAACTCGAGACCGAGTATGCGATCGGTCTCGTCGGACCTTGCCGTCAACAACACCACCGGCACGGTCGAAGAACGCCGTAGTTCCTGAAGCAGATCGAGGCCGCTGCGTCCGGGCAACATCACGTCGAGCACAATCAGGTCAGGGACGAACGCCTCCACGGCGGCCAGAACGCCGTAACCATCAGCCAATTCGGCCACCTCGAATCCGGCGGTGCGCAAATACCGTACGACGACCTCGCGCACCGTTGGTTCGTCATCGACGACGAGCACCCGCCGCGTCGGGTTCGAGTTGGGTCCCACGAAACGGCACCCCTCGGTCGACGGACATCGCCCGAGCGTAGAGCGCCGCTCAGGTAGCGAAGGAGCGTCGGATCGAAACATCTGCGAACAATGCCCGAATATTCCGCACGGACCTGACGCAGCCGACGGGGCGACCCCGCCCGTCGGGTCTCGCCGGTCAGACTGGTCCCTCAGGAGGCCTGACATGCATGCCAGAAGCCCAGATCCGGGCAGCGATCGCAACGTCCCCTCGATCCGGGGCATTCGACCGTTGCAGGATTTTCTCCATGCCGAGACGACCAGCAGCGTGCTGATCGTCGGAGCCATCGTTGGTGCCCTGCTTTGGGCCAATTCGCCGTGGAGCGACTCGTACGACGAACTTTGGTCAACCATCCTGTCGATCTCGCTCGACGGCCACGCGCTCGACCTCGATCTTCGTCACTGGGTGTCGGACGCCGCCATGACCGTCTTCTTCCTCGTCGTCGGGCTGGAGATCAAACGCGAATTCGTCGTGGGCGAACTTCGCGACCGGCGCAAGGCGGCGGTACCGATGATTGCCGCGCTCGGCGGCATGGCCGTCCCGGCGCTGGTGTACCTCGTCCTCGCTCCCGATCAGCCTCGCGGTTGGGCGGTGCCGACTGCGACGGACATTGCGCTCGCGCTGGGCGCGCTGAGCGTTCTCGCCCACCGGGTGCCAGCCTCACTCCGCTCGTTTCTACTCACCTTGGCGATCGTCGACGACATCGCCGCCGTGCTCGTCATCGCGTTGTTCTACAGCGACGGCTTGCGGCTCGGACCACTCCTGCTCGCGGCCGCCGCGACCGCTGTTGCCTACACGTTCCGCCAACGGTTGGGCGGCGGAGGTATTGCCGTCTTCTGCGTCGTGCTCTGGCTCCTTCTTCACGAGGCGGGGGTGCATGCCACCCTTGCCGGTGTGGTGGCCGGCCTCATTGCGCCGCTCACTCCGGTCAGACGGGCAGACCTCGTCGACCTCGACGAGCTCGTCGACATCGCCACCGTCGAAAGTGCAGGCCACACCATGGCGCTCGCCCGCCAGTCCGTCTCGACCGTCGAGTGGCTCGAGCACCGGCTGCACACATGGTCGACCACCTTGATCGTGCCGCTCTTCGCCCTGGCCAACGCCGGGATACCCCTCAATCCGACGGCCCTGTCCGACGCCGCGTCCAGCGCGGTCTCCTGGGCGATCGTGGGTGGACTCGTAGTCGGCAAGCCCTTGGGGATTTTCGTCTTGGCCCTCTTGGCAACCCGCCTGCTCCGCGCCGAGCTGCCCGCCGGGGCTGACCGACGGGACTTGCTCGGCATCGGCGCACTGAGCGGCATCGGGTTCACGGTGTCACTCGTCATCGCCGGCCGAGCGTTCGCCGACAACCCTGCCCTGTACCAGACCGCCACGCTTGCGATTCTCGGCGGGTCGGTACTGGCTGCGGCTGTCGGCTTCTCGCTCCTCTTTCGGCGTCGGTCAGCCGACCCGGCTGACCGTCAGCTCGGCGACGGGGTTTGACCAGTCGAAGGACGAGGGGAGATCTCCGACTCCGGTTATTCCCCGGTGCATCCGGATGCGGCCGTTCTCGGCCAGCACCGGGTTCGACACGCCGCTGCCCCCACCATCGCCACAGAACGGCGCGGGAACGATGTCGGCCCGAAGTTCGGTGTTGACCTCGGTTCCGGCGTCATAGCCCCTCAGTCCAACGCTCCGGGTTCCACCCATCCGGCCCGGAAGACGAAGCGAGTCCACGCCGGTGAAGCCGTCGTTGGTGCAGATGATCATCGACACCAAGGAAAGCTGCTGCTCATCCGTGGTGAACATGAAGGTGGCCGACCCGCCGGGCGGAATGGGGGCCATCGCTCCAACTCCGCTCACGCCCTTACCGGTTTCGTCGACCGTCGCAGTGAGTTCGGCCGCCAACACCCCGACATCACCATTCTCGGCAACGGCCTGCACGCCGACGCTGGCCCGCCCACCGGAGCGGAACACTCGAACCGAACGGTCATGCACGGCAAAGTTGGGAGGGGTCAGCCACTGCCCCATCGTTGTGTTCTCGATCGTCACCGAATAGGTCGCTTCGGTGGGCGCAACCTGCACCACGGATGCCGGCGTTGAGCGGCGCCGCAGCCGACAGCGCCAAGATCGATCCGGCCAATGCGGCGTAGCCGAGCTGCTTGTTTCGAGTATGGATCATGTCATTCCCCTTGGGTATTCCGGCGTCCGGTGACGGCGGCTTCGGCAGCAGTTAAGACCCGAGCACCTCCCGCCCCTTCCGCCTTCCTCAGGAGTTTCGTTCTTGTTTCCGAGATTGTTCGTTCAAACGTTTTCCTGGACGCCGGGTCGTTGACCTGGAATGCTTCCGCAGACCAAATCAACGAGTCCACCGAGCGACCGCTACCAGCGAAGGACGAGGGCGAAGCACATGGCCCAGACCGTTAGTACCGGCGACGAGATCGCCGCGAACAAGGGGTTGAAAGGGGGGTCGCTGGGACTGCTCGCCATCATCGTCATCGGCGTTGCCTCCACGGCACCCGGCTACAGCCTTGCTGCCAGCATCGGATTCGTGACCGGCGAGGTCGGGGTCAAAGCGCCCTTCGTGATGCTGGCGGCATTCGTGCCAATGGGCTGCATCGCTGCAGCGTTCTACTACATGAACAAGGCCGACCCCGACTGCGGGACGAACTTCACCTGGGGGGTGAGAGCGTTCGGTCCTCGGGCCGGATGGATCGCCGGCTGGGGGTGCATCGTCGCCGACCTGGTGATCATGCCAAACCTGGCGGGAGTTTCGGGCCAGTACCTCTTGCTGCTCTTCAGTGAGGACCTGGCGAACAACATCTGGCTGAGCACCTTCTTGGGGGTGCTGTTCATTGCCGCCATGACGTGGATCTGCTGGCGTGGCATCGAACTTTCCGCTCGGTCACAGGTGCTCCTGCTCGGCACCGAGATGGTGGTGTTGGCTGCGTTCGCCATCGTCGCGTTGGTGAAGGCGTTCAGCGGAACGACCGCAACCGCAACGGTCGAAGGCGTCGAGAAGACCTACACGTCGATGAGGCCGAGCCTTTCCTGGCTTTTGCCCGACGGACTGTCCAGTTCGGCCATCATCGCCGGCCTGGTCGTGGCTGTCTTCATCTACTGGGGCTGGGACACCTGCGTCTCGGTCAACGAAGAAGCCAAGGACTCAGCGAAAGCCCCCGGGCGGGCTGCCGTGCTCTCGACCATCATTCTCCTCGGCATCTACCTCATCACCGCGTACGGCTCGGTCGCCCTGTTGGGACCCGACTTCGTCACCGACAACGCCGACGAGGCCATCTACGCGCTCGGCAAGGTGGCGTTGCCGACGTTCATGGTGAAGCTTCTGGTCATCGCTGTGCTCACCTCGGCTGCGGCCTCCTGTCAGACAACCATCCTGCCGGCGACGCGTACGATGTTGTCGATGGGCTCCCACGGCGCAGCTCCGGCGGTCCTGGCCAGGATCGATCCCCGCCGCCTCACCCCCGACTTCAGCACCTTCCTGTTCGGCGCGCTGTCGATCGTGTGGTACATCGTGCTGGTCGTCGTCAGTAACAACACCGACACCGACGCCTACAGCGCGTCGATCGCAGCAGTCGGCATGGCCATCGCCGTCTACTACGGCTTGAGCGGTATCTCCTGCATCGTCTACTACCGCCGCTACCTGTTCCGATCGGCCAAGAACTTCTTCATGCTCGGCGTGCTGCCCGGCTTCGGTGGCGTGGTGCTGCTGTACGTCTTCTGCAAAACCGTTTGGGATGCTCGTAACTGCCGACTATGGCTACGGCACCCTTTTCGGTGTAGGTACGGTGCTGGTGATCGGCACACTGCTCCTTTTGTTCGGCGTGCCCCTCATGGAATGGTCGGCCCGTCGACACCCGAGGTTCTTCACCTACCGCGCCGACCCGGCGGAACTCGTCAAGGACCCGTTCGGTGAGGACACGCTCGCTGCACCGCTCGGCACCTACGTGAAGGAGTCCTGATGGCTGGAGAGTTCGTAGTGGGTATCGGGGGCGACGGCAGTGGTTTCTCCGCCGCTCGTACCGCCGCCAAGGTCGCGCATCTGGCCAAGATCCCGATGGTGTTGGTGTTCGGGTACGAGTCGTCGCCGCTCGGACCCCGTGGCGGGCCTTTGGAAGAGCGCGTCGCTGCCGTGGGCATCGAAGCGATCGATGAGATCAAGTCTGAACTCGAGGCGAGCTTTCCTGGGCTCGTGGTCGAGATCGAGCTCGTGCAGCAACGCCCGGCCGACGCACTCATCGCTGTCGCCGAGGCCCGTCAGGCGCAGGTCCTCGCTGTCGGACACGGAGGCCAGGGCCCACTTCGGGCCGCGCTGCTCGGCAACGTGACCTACGAGATCGTGCACCGGTCGACCGTTCCCGTCTTGGTCGTACCCGATGACGAGGACGACCTCGAGTAACTCCGACAGCCGCGTCGACCGCGCGCTGTCACGCTGTGCCTCGCACCGCGGGCAAGATGGTGCACAACAACCCCGGAGGCTGAGCCATGGTCAAGTTCGTGTTGGGCATCATCGTCCTGCTGATCGCTACGGCTGTCTTCCTCGCCACTCGGGGATCCGCTAGCCGCGCCGCCAAGGCCCTGGGTCGTCTGGTCGCTGCGACACTCGGCCTCGTCAGCCTGCTTCTGCTCGCCTTCTCGATGCTCAAGATCGTGCCCGCCAACACGGTTGGTATCCCGGTCACGTTCGGGAAGCCGGGCGAGCCGACAGGGTCCGGACTGCACTTCTTCGCTCCGTGGACCAGCATCGAGAAGTTCTCGACCAGGGTGCAGGCGTCCCAGCGCCTGAACTCCTCGGTGGAAGGCGACATCCTGGCTCGGGACTGCGTCGAGGTGAAGGCGTTCGACGGGTCGCAGGAATGCGTCGAGGTAACCGTCCGCTACACCCTCGACCCGTCGCAAGCCAAGGACCTCTACCGGCGCTACGGCGACTTCGATCGGGTCAACGAGGTCCTCATCCGGCGAGTCACGAACGACACGATGAGCGTCGTCTTCGGGCGGTACACGCCCGAGCAGGCCGTGTCCGGCAGCACACTCGAAGAGGTCCGATCCGACGCACGGGAGGCGATGGGCAAGGCGCTGGATCCGTTCGGCATCACCCTCGACTCCATCTCCATCGGGTCGGTCACCTTCGAGAATCCCAATGTTCAGGCCCGGATCGACGAGAAGATCGCGGCCCGCCAGCAAGCCGAGACCGCCAAGATCGACCAGGAACGACGCCTCATCGAGGCCGAGACGGCGAAGAAGGTTGCCGAGGAGGCAGCGGCCCAGCTGCTGATCGGGGCTCGAGCCGAAGCCGAAGCGAACGAGATTCGCTCGGAAGCACTGACCCCTCAAGTGCTTCAGTCGCAGTACTACGACGCTCTGGCGAACGCCGACACCCTGATCGTCACCGGAACCGACACGCCGGTGATCCTCGACGCTGCCTCGACGACCGCCCCGAGTGGCGCCCCGGCAGACGACCAGTAGTCGGCGCTGCGCTCGACAGCTTCTTTGCCGGAACTTTGCCGAGGCCCATCCGACCCTTTGCTCGGCGGGTTTTACGGTGATCCCCATGAAGCACAAGACAGCACTCGCAACAGCCGCATCCATCACCGGAGTCCTTCTCGCCAGCGCGACGGCGTTCGCCGCCAACACCGGCCCCGACGACAACCCGTCGACCAGTGACCTGACGGAGTCGAGCACGAGCACCAGCTCGTCCAGCACCAATCCGTCCACCAGCGCTTTGGCAGCTCCCGTCGGTGCTCAGCCCACAGCGGTCCCAGCGGCCAATGCTCCGATCGTCTATCAGCTCACCGGCATCGCCGACATCACCCTGACCCGATCCGGTGACACCGGCCTCACCGTCCTCGGCGTCGTCCCCGCCGCCGGGTGGACGCAGAGCAACCACGTCCGAGGCGAAGGCATCGAAGTCGAACTCACCTCGAGTACCGAGAAGGTCGAGTTCAAGGCATGGGTCGTCAACGGCCAGATTCAGACCGATGTCGAGCGGGAAGGAATCGGACCCTCGTCCTCGGGCGCCACCAAGACCTCGGTCGACGACCGTTCCTCTGACGATGATTCCTACGACGACCGCTCCTACGACGACCGCTCCTACGACGACAATGACGACCGGTACGACGACTCTGACTCCGATGATGATGATGATGACGACGACGACGACGAGTCTGACCAGGACGACGATTCTGACGATGAGGGCGACGACGACTGAGCGGCCCGCTGCCGAGAGGTGGGTCAGAGATCGTCGAACGGCGCTGCGTACCGGAAGGTACCTCGCATCTCGGAGGTGAAGGCGCTGAGCGGCAGCACCTGGAAGTGATGGCCCCACCCGGCGTCGGGTGGGGTGATCGAGACCTCGGAGGATGCAACGAATCCGAAGCGGGCGTAGTAGCCGGGATCGCCGAGTAGCGCAATCAGCGGCTCGCCCAGTGCCTCGGCGGCACCGATCGTGGCGTGCATCAGCGCCGACCCGATCCCCGCCCGTTGACCGGCGGGGTCGACGCCGATGGGGGCCAGTCCGAGTGCCGGCTGCGCACCGACGAATCCCCGAGTGGTCACCACGTGACCAACCATCACACCACCCACCTCAGCGACCAGTGCGAGCTCGGGTATCCATGCGTCGGAGCGGCGGAGTTCGTCCACCAGTTGACCCTCGACTGGCTCTTCACCGGCGGCGCCACCTCCGAACGCCGCAATGTGGATCGCCCGGATCGCCGCCTGGTCTCCGGACTTCTCTTTGCGAATGATCATGTGAGGGATCATTCCACGGCAAGCCAAGCGCGACGAGCACTGAGGACCGATCCGACGAAACCCACGCGTACCGCGTTCGGTCAAAACTCCTGGTCAAGACTCCGGCCGCGTCTGCCGACGAGCAAAGGGGTGAACTGGTCGGGGCGCCTCGTTGCATGGAAACAGCTCGAAGATGGACGAGTCTGGCTCGCATCTACCTTGCTCGTTTCCTGTTGCTGGCGAGCCTGGCCATCGCCTCCCTGGTGGTCGCCGCCCCGACGGTCGCCGCGTTCATCTTCGGCGTGGTGATTCCGTACAATTTCCTGGCGCAACCCGCACATCTACGGCGGGGCGAAGCTCACCGATTGCTCCCCCTCGACCAACCGCTGGCGGCGGTGTGCGCACTGTTCGCGCCGCAGGTCCTGGTGGGTTGCGTCGTGTGCATGGTGGCTTCGGCCACCGATGCCATGGGTGTGCCGGTTCGGCGAGTGCAGGGTTGCGCCGCTACGGGCAGCCTGGTGTTGGTTCTTGCGGCCATGGTGCACGGCGATGCCACGATGGCGGCGTACGTCATCCCGCAACTCGGTTGTGCCCTTGCGACATCCAACGTGGTCTCATACCTGAAGAACAAGCAATCGGCGGCCAGTCAACGATTCGAGAACCTGCTCGACGGGATCCCCGCCTAGGTCGTCGAAGCCGACCTGGAGGACGGCACCCTCACGTTCTGCAACCGACAGACCATCGATCGCATTGGAGACGTCGGGACTCTCGCGGATCTCATGCGATACGTGCATCCAGACGACGTGGACCTCGTCGTTCGGGCAGTCGAGCGGGGCGCCGAAACCCTGTCTCCAGTCACGCTCGAGGTTCGGGTGATCATCGATGATTCGCTGCACCACATGGAACAACGCATAACGTTCGCCACGATCAAAGGCCGGACCCGGATCCGCAATGTCCTCTTCGACGTGTGCTCGCGCAAGCGGGTGGAACTGGAGATGGAGCACCGAGCGTTCCACGACGAACTGACCGAGCTGCCGAATCGTGCGCTGTTCCTCGACCGCCTCGACCATGCGTTGCAACCGCGCGGAACAGACCGGCACCGAACATGCTGTCCTCCTGCTCGACCTCGACAACTTCAAGGACGTGAACGACGGCATGGGCCACCACGTCGGCGACGCGTTGCTCGTCGCTGTTGGCCAACGACTCGCCGGAGCCCTGCGACGAACGGACACGCTTGCGCGCCTCGGTGGCGACGAGTTCGCAGTGCTGCTGGAAGACACCACGCCAGAGCGGGCGGTGCACGTCGGGCACCAGCTCGTCCGCGCCGTTGCCGAGGCCTACGAACACGAAGCTCTGAAGCTGTTTCCGGGAGTCAGCGCCGGTATCAGCGCCTTCCCGGCGACCGGTTCCACCGGCGCGGAGCTGCTCCGCCAGGCGGATATGGCGATGTACCACGCAAAGCGCGGTCGACTCGGCGTGTGTCTCTTCGAGGATTCGATCAACCCGGAGAGTGCTCAGAAGCTCGAACTGCTCGCCGACTTCCGCTCCGCGCTTGGCACAGACACAGCTTGGAGGCCTACTTCCAGCCGGTCGTCGATGCGTCGACCGGGCGACTCTCGTCCTGCGAGGCGCTCGTTCGCTGGCATCACCCGACCGCCGGGCTGCTCACGCCGATCTCGTTCCTATCGGTCATCGCGGCCGGTGGCCTGTCGAGCGACCTCGCCCGCTGGATGCTTCGGCACGTCCTGGACCAGCTCGAGACCTGGACTACGTGCCGACGTTGCGATACCCATCGCAGTCAACCTGTCCGCTGTCGACATCGCCGATCGGCGCCTCATGGATTGGTTGCTCGTCCGAGCTGGCCGAACGTCAGCTTCCGACTGCATCTGCTCTCCATCGAGCTGACGGAGGCCGAGCTGCTCGATCGATCCGAGCAGACCATCGAGACACTGCAACGACTCGTTGGACGCCGGCGTCACCACGGCCGTCGACGACTTCGGCACCGGGTACTCGTCGCTCGTCTGGCTCGGGATCTTCCAGATCCACACGCTCAAGATCGACCGATCGTTCGTCGAGTCGATGTTCGCCGACGAGCGCTCCGAGACGATCGTTCGATCCACCATCCAGATGGCCCAGGCGCTTCGCCTGACGATCGTCGGCGAAGGCGTCGAGGACGAGCGAACGGCCATGGCGCTCGCGGGAGCTCGGATGCGATGATCTTCAGGGCTACCACTTCAGCCGACCGGTCACTGCTGACCAGATGACGCGGATGCTCACCGGCGAGCTTGCGATCCCCGTCGCCCTGGCGACCGGTCACCGTCGAGTCCTCGGCACGACGTAACCTTGCCTCATGCGCGTGGCCGTGCTCTGCGGAAGTGACCGAGCGGAGTCGTCGAACGCCGTCGTGGCCAACGCCATCGCCGCCTTGCTGGCCGGCGGCGGAGCGAGCGTCGTTCCGGTGCGTTCCGGTATCGACGTTCCCGGCTTCCGGCCCGACTTGGTCGACGATCCGCCGCACGCAGTCGCGGTGGTGCAGAAGCTTTTCTCCGCGGCGGACGGCGTCGTGTTCGTCGTTCCCGAGTACGCCGGCGGTCCGCCCGGTTGGGTGAAGAACGTGACCGACTGGATGGTCGGATCGGCCTCGCTCACCAGCGACCGGTGGCGGTCGCCAGCGCAGCAACCGGCGGCGGCCACCACGCCATCCAGCAACTGGCGCGCACGTTGACGTGGCAGGGAGCGTTCGTCGTCGCCACGTGTGGGATCGTGGGACCAAGCACGAAGATCCGAGCCGGCGAGGTCATCGACCCAGCGACCCTCGCAGACCTTGGACGACTGAGCACTCGTCTGCTTCGAGCCATTACCGGCGGCGTCGAAGCGTCCACGACGCTCGCCGAGGAAGCGCTCGAACCGCTCGGCGTCGACTTGCGCGACCGCACGACCTGACCGAGTGGACCCCGACCCCACCCTGGGGACCAGCCGCTGATGTTTCCCTACGTGTTGCTCGGCATCGAGATCGATCTGCAGTGGCCCGAGGAATTCTGATGCCGTGCCGCTCGCAAGTCCTCGCACCCCACTACCCGGGTGACGATCGACCACCTGCGCATCATGCTTGTAATCTTCTCCGCACAGTGTCTAGAGCGGGCCGCGGTTTGAAGGCGTTGGCGCGACACGACACGACTACCGGGACAACCTCGGGGCCGAGGACCGGATGGCGAGGGGCGTGCCCAGTCTGGGTGATTGGTGTTCCCGATTCGGTCTCGGTCGCTTTCTGATGACGGTCATTCCGCCACCCCCTTGCGCCGGACCCATCGGGCCGCCATGCCACTCTAGCAGGGGTTACTTGGCGGAGAGAGGGGGATTCGAACCCCCGGAGCCCTTACGAGCTCAACGGTTTTCAAGACCGACGCAATCGTCCACTCTGCCATCTCTCCGTTGACGAGAATAGCGGCTCATGCCAGATGAGCCGCCGGACGTTGGGGCATGATCAATTTGTGTCATGGCAATTGGTCTCATCGGTGCATCACAGGTTGGACAGCGCGGACGATACTGAGATCGTGAATCGAGTTCCCAACGTCATCACCGCACGCTTGTGCACCGTTGGCGAACTCGCGTCGGTTGGCATCAACGACGAGATCGTCAGCTTCCTGTCTGCGCTCCCCAACGGAACCGGCCGCTTCTGCGCCGTTTCGGTCGAGCGAGGCGAACTTCGCTACACCCTCATTGTCGACGACGAATGGACGGCGCTGGCTCGTGAGGTCTCCGACCTCGACCCATCCTCCGTCGACGGCATGCCCTTGCCGCGACGGGCGGTACGGGCCGTCATCGATGGCTGGATCGACGATTGGGTCGCCAACGCCGCCATGGTCACCGAACTCAGCGCAGACGGCGTTCCCCACCTGCACACCGTCTGATCACGGGCCACGCGGCCGAACACGAGGTCACGGCTCGATCGCAACCAGGCCCGAGCGCACCGCCATCACCACGGCGTCGAGCTGCGACCGTGCGCCCAGCTTGGTGAGTACGGATCGGATGTGATTGCGGGCGGTGTGGGTGGACACCGAGAGCAGCTCGGCGATCTCGGGCGCCGATCGGGCCGAGGCCAGCAGGCGAAAGACTTCCATCTCTCGGTGGGTGATGGTCGCTCCAGGGCGCGTGAAGTCGGGAGACGCCAGCTGGCGAAGCGCGCCGACCGGGAACACCGAGGCTCCCCTGGCTACGGTCATGATGGCGTCGGCGAGTTCGGTGCTCCCCAACACCTTGCTGACAAAGCCGGCGCACCCAGCTTCGATGGCCTCCTCGAGAAACGTCGGCCGCCCGACGCCGGAGATCATGAGCACCGCGGTCCCTGGCGCCACCGACCGCACATGCCGCGCCACCTCGGCGCCCGTCCCGTCCGGCAACGCGTAGTCGGTCACGACGACACCCGCCAACCAGAGCGCGGCCCGCTGCTTGAAATCGGCAAGCGAAGTCGCGGTGCCGACGACCTCGAACCTAGGGTCCGACGAAAGCACGGCGACCAGACCTTCGAGCATCAGCCCGTGGTCCTCGACCAGTCCGACACGCACGCTCTGTTCCATGGATGTCCTTCAGATGGATGACTGCCAGGAGTCAACCGACGCCCAAGACTACCTCCCGACGCGGCTGGCCAAGACCGCAGGTCTCGACCGACTGCCGCCACTTTTGGTGTGTCTCGGGGCACGATGTGTCCATGGGTCAGTTCCTGGTCACCGTGCTGCAATTCGCGTCCTACGTCTTCATCGCGCGGGCCCTGCTCAGCTGGATCCCCATCCGTCCCGGCAACCCGCTTTACGCCGTGGTCGACACGCTCAACCGCGGAACCGAACCGATTCTCGAACCTATTCGTCGTGCCTTTCCCTCCTGGGTGGATTCGACCTGTCGATCTTCGTGGTGATCATCATCATCCGGGCCGTCCTCATCCCACTCGCCGTTCGCCTGTGATCAGCGGGCAACGCAAGCTGAACCCGAACAGGTGGGTGATTTCCTCGAGCGCCGTCTGCTGACCGCTGGGGTTCACTCGTCGACGTCGACCTCGGGCAATCCATAGGGCGTCACCACCGCAAGATACGGATCCGGGTCGCCCACCCAGTCCATGGCTCGCACCTGGGCAGCACTCCGGCGCCCACTGAAGGCGCGCAGCAGCTCGAAGCCCGAGCCGGTGAGCACGGCCGCCGGGTCACCGTCGGCCGACTGCCAAACCTGGATCCCGGCGACGATGCGGACCGTTGGCAGGCCGGCGTTGGCCGCCCGCTCACAGAAGAAGGGTCCGTAGCGCAGCAGCCCGGTCCGCACCGCCGCTGTGTCCCGATCCTGATTGCGACCGAGCGCGGCGAGCACGTCGAGCTGATGCGTGACCAGATCGGCAGTCAAGCGCACGCCGGTGAACGGATCGGCGGCGCTGACCTGATCAACCCGTTCGGCCAGATCGAACCACTCGGCGCGCATCTCGGCGATCGAACGTCCCGCCCGCTCGCGAACTTGCGCCGCAGTCCACTCGTCGGACCCGATGCCTTCGAGGCGGCCAGCGACGAAATCGGCGTTGATCCCCACCACGTGCGCGAGCACATCGGCAACCGTCCACTCAGGGCATTGGGGCACGATCGTCGCCAACTGCGCTTGATCGAGGGACGAAACGAGCGCACCGAACGACTCTCGAAGATGGCGGTACACGACCGTCGGCGGCGGGTCTCCGGCCACCGTGAACCGGCTTTCGATCTCTGCGGGGAAGCTCACGAAGCAAAGCTAACGGCATTCCGATCGACACTCGCTACAATCGCGTCCCCACGGAGAGGTGACAGAGTACGGTCGATTGTGCCTCCCTGCTAAGGAGGTGTGGGCGTAAGCCCACCGTGGGTTCAAATCCCACCCTCTCCGCTGCAAGGTTCGAAGCCCGGCCCCGGCCGGGCTTCGGCCGTTTTGCTACTAAACGCCGCGGCTGACGACTCGATCGGGCCGGATTCGCAACAACACATTGGGGGTCGGGAGCGGATGCTCAGCCAGCCATGCCAGCGCCTCAGCCCCCTGGTACGGGCCAACGAGCGCCAACCGTTGTTCGTCGGACAGGAACTCATCGACCGTGGCCTTGCCCTCGATCCGGACATAGCTGCCTCCGTGGGGAGCCAGGACCAACATCGAGACCTCGGGATCGAGACGCACATGACGGGCCTTGGCCGAGTCTGGGCGACAGCTGACCCAGATCGACTGCTCCTCGGCCCGGAACCAGACCACCGACTGTGAGATCGAGCCACCGGGCGACCGGGTGGCGAGCACGGCGTGCAGCGGCCGCCCGAGAAACGCAGCAACGCCGTCGGTCCACAATGCGGCGCTCTCGCCGTGCACCGAGCCAGACTCATCGACCATTGGCGAACCGTAGTCGGGTGTTCGAGCTCGCGCCCAGCGATGGGCGAACGTGTCCTCGACTAGGGTTTCCACGGTGATCCTTCCCTCCTCCGCTGGACCGTTGCGACCAATCACCGACGAAGAACGCACGCGTTTCCAGATCGATGGCGTGGTGCACCTCAAGTCGATCTACCCGGAGAGCTGGGTCGACTATCTGCGCTCGGCCATGACCGAGATCTTCGAACGCGATCCAGCAGCGGGCACCGTCGGAGGCACCGTCACCGGAATGAGCGAAACGGGCAATCGATCCGAGATGGTGGCCGTTGCTCAGCGCCTGCGAGAACAGAACCCCGCCGCCGAAGTTGCGTTGGACGGCGATCGGCCCCCGTCGGGCCAGAGCCTCGTCGAGACTGCCGCCTGTTTCTGGCATCAAGGAATCCGCTCGCACCACATCCACGGGCCGCTTCCCGCCATCGTCGCTGCTTTGACCGAGAGCACCTCGGTCACCCTCTACTGCGATCAGCTATTCCTGAAGAGCCCCGGGTCCGCCGTCCGCACCCCGTGGCACCAGGACAAGCCCTACTTCCTGATGCAGGGTACGAAGGTGGCCGTCTGCTGGGTCCCGGTCGACAAGGTGACGGTCGAGAACGGGGCCATGGGGTACGTGCTCGGCAGCCACCGAGAGGACAAGACGTACGTGCTCAGCGATTTCATTTCACGCAACGGGAGCTTTCCCGAGGTTGGCGGCATCTCGATGCAGGGTCTCGAACCGCTCCCACCGGTCGAATCCAACCCCGAACAGTTCGACGTTCGCTACTTCGACGCCGAACCGGGCGACGTGATCGTTCACCACTGGGCGACGTTGCACGGCTCCACGGGGAACACCTCGGCCCATGCACTCCGCCGTGCCGCGTCCGTTCGCTACGCGGGCGATGACGTCACCTTCCTCCGACGAGCATCCTCTCCGGAACCGTTCCGCAACGCCATCCAACTGAAGGACGGCGATCCGCTCACCGACGATCATCACTTCACCAAGGTCTGGCCCCCGGAAGAACCCGACCCGACGGCTTGAAAATCGTCCGACATCCCTGTTCCGACCAGCAGGCTTGACTAGGTTCAAGCGCCCGTGCTCCGCCTCCGCACCACCTCCCATCAGGCCGAAGGAAACCACCCTGGTCGCCATGGCCCACCGGGAATCCTCGCGCCCTGGCTCGCGACGGGACTGGGACTGGCCGCACTGGTCGTGATCCCCGAGACGGAGGTCAGCAATTCAGCCGTCGCCGCCGATGTCCGCCCATTCGTCGTGGCGGGACGCGCCTCTCTGGCATCGGCGTTCACCGATCTCGCGACGCGAGGTTTCACGACGGGCATTGTCTCGAGCACATCGAGTGGCGTGGACGGTCTGGTGAGCCTCGCTGCCGTGACCGAAGCCTCGCCGCTTTCCAAACCGGCAATACTCGATCGAATGTTCGCCGTCTCCGGGTCGCCGACCCGCTCCTTTCCTGCAGGATTCGAGCACCCCCTGCTCACGACAACCGCCCACGAGGGTCGTAGCGTTCGATCATGACTCGCCGCCTCAGTGACCTCCGGGCATCCGATCTGCACGACCACATTTCGACCGAATCCGTGTTCGTGCTGCCGGTCGGCGCAGTCGAGCAGCACGGCCCCCACCTGCCCTTCAACACCGATCTCCTCATTGCCACCGCCTGCGCAGACGCAGTCGTCGATCGAGTCGGAGCCGAGCTCGACCTCTGGCTGCTCGAACCGCTTGCGTTCACCAAATCCAACGAGCACGCCGGGACGCCGGGAACGTTCTGGCTGGGGCCCGACACGTTGCTCCGGGTACTCGACGACATCGGTCGATCGATGGCCGCAACCCCGGCCCGCAAGTTGGCGTTCCTCAACGGCCACGGCGGAAACTCGTCCCTCCTGAACGTCGCTTGTCGAGAGCTGCGCCTCCACCACGGGCTCGAGACCTTCCTGCTCCACCCCAACGTCCCGCCCGATCAGGGCGGACCCTCCAACGCCGAGGAACTGGGCATGGGTGTCCATGGAGGGTTGGGCGAAACGTCGCTGATGCTGCATCTTCGGCCCGACCTCGTCCGCATGGAGCGTGCGGTCCGCAACATCCCCGAGCATCTGGCGGAGAACAAGCACGTGCGATTCGGTGGTTCGGTCACGTTCGGGTGGTTGGCCCACGACTTCGGGCCGACCGGCATGATCGGTGACCCGACGTTGGCGACGGCAGAACGAGGCGAACGCAGTTTCCAGGCCGCCGTCGATCGGCTGTGCGAAGCGTTCGTCGAGGTCAAGGACTTCCGACACTCCCAGTAGCCGGCTTCAGTCGGTCGATATCTCGACCGATAGCCGAACCATGGATCCCCACGTCCGCTGGCTGCGCCGACATCTCGCATCTTCGGTCACCCGGCGTCTCGGCTGGGAGGCCGCGACGGTTGCAACCGCCGTCCTCGCGCTGGCGGTCGCCCTGGATTCGGGAATCGGCCTTGCTGTTCCGTGGGCGTTCATCGCCGCTCAGCTCACGGTCATCGGGCACCTCGTGCTGGCGTTGCGTTCGGGCGCCTTCAACCGCAGCGCAACCGAGGCCTATACGAACCGACGGCTCGTGTTCGTACCTGACGACGTCGATGTCTCCGACGAACTGAGCCAGTTGCTCGTCCGCCGAGACCTCGAGCCCGTCAGCCGCCTGCGGGCCAAGTCCGACGACCCGACGGCGAGCGGTGACCCGACGATCGACGTGTTCCAGACCGCCAACCGCATCACCACCGCGATGCGCTGCCGAAACGGAAGCATCGTGCCGACCGACAGTCTCCGGTTGACGACCAAGCTCAATGATGGCCGTTGCCTCGTCACCACGAGCACGGCGATGGTCCCCCTGTCCGACCTGTTGATCAACCTCAACCCCGGCGCCCTGCCCACCGCGTTGCTCGACACCCACGTTCGGGCCGTGAAGGCCATTGCGGCCAAGGGGCTCCGTCCGGTGACGACCGGCCCCGAGGTGGCCGTCGATCTGCTGCTGCGCGAACAGGAAGCCTTGGCCGAGCTGGGTCCGTTCTTCGCCCCATTTCTTGCCCGAGATCGACGTCGCTCCCGCCTCGGCCTCCTGGTGGCTGTCCCACCGTCAGAATTGCGACGCCTCGGCCTGACCGTGCCGGTCACGATCGTTCCCCCACCCAAGCGACGAGCCCGAGCCGGTCAAGCGGCCTGAAGGTCGGGCGCCCTGCGGGGTGCACACCAACGGGGGGCGAGAGGTAGATTCGCGCCCACTCGGCCCGAACGGCGGTCGGGCCGTCAGCGACGGGCATGCACGAACAGAGGTAGTCATGAGCGAGAACAAGCCATCCGCGGTGTACGAGTTCATTCCGAAGCTGGGCAAGCTCCGCGACGAGGTGCTCTTCGGCGACGTGTGGGAAGGCGAGGAACTGTCGAAGCGGGACCGCAGCCTCATCACGGTCTCGGTATTGACGGCGCTCTACCGCACCGAAGAGCTGCACCTCCACATCAAGCGGGCGCTCGACAACGGTGTGACCGAGGAGGAGCTGAAGGGTCTCATCACCCACATCGCCTTCTACGCCGGTTGGCCGACCGCGGTGAACGCCGGGCGGGTCGCCCTCGAGGTCATCGGCGACTGATGGGGGCCGAGACGTTCGAGGTCTTCGCCATCAAGTACGCGGAGCGCACCGGGTACCGGGGCGAGATGTTCGTGCGCGGCGACCCGCACGAGGGTCCGCTCGACATGGACTACTTCATCTGGGCCCTGCGCTCAACGACGCACACCATCGTGGTCGACACCGGGTTCGGTGAGCCCGAGGCCCGCAAGCGGAAACGCACCTTCCTGCGTGACCCGGCGTCCGCGTTGGCCCTCATCGGTGTCGACGCCACCAAGGTCACCGACGTGGTGCTCACCCACCTTCACTACGACCACGCCGGGAACCTCGAGTCGTTCCCCAACGCCACGTTCCACGTGCAGGAAGCCGAGGTCCACTACGTGACCGGCCGGTCGATGACCCACCGCTCGCTTCGTCATTCGTTCCGGCTCGAAGACGTCCTCGAGCTGGTCCGAAACGTCTACGCCGAGCGGGTGACCTTTCATCGCGGTGACGACGACCTCGTTCCCGGCGTCACCCTCCACCACATCGGTGGTCACACGCCAGGGCAACAGTCGCTACGGGTCGCGACCGCGCGCGGCAACGTGGTCGTCGCGTCGGACGCGGCCCACTACTACGAGAGCTTCCTCGACGAGCAGCCGTTCCTCACCCACGAATCCATGACCGACCTGCTCGAAGGACACCGCACGTTGCGACGGCTGGCCGACAGCGACGATCACGTCGTGCCCGGCCACGACCCGCTGGTCATCCAGCGCTACCCCGCCCCCAGTCCCGAACTGGCCGGCATCGTCGCCTGTCTGCACCTCGATCCCAAACCCCTCGACCCAGCTGCTCCCGAGCTCGTTCGGTAGGCAGCGCCCGGTCGGCCTGCGGTACGGTCCGGCCATGACCGAACCGCCCGCATCTCGACCAACGATCGGCTTCATCGGCCTCGGCACCATGGGCCGCAGCATGGCCGCCAACCTGCTGCGTGCCGGGCACACCCTCGTGGTCAACGACCTCGACCGGCGAGCGGCCGAACCGCATCTGGCCGCCGGCGCAACGTGGGCCGACGGCCCGGCAGCGGTGGCCGCCGCAGCCGACATCGTGTTCACCTCGTTGCCCGGCCCCAAGCAAGTTGAAGCCGTCGCGGTCGCACCGGGTGGCCTGATCGATGCCGCCCGCCCGGGCCTCGCCTTCTTCGATCTGTCCACCAACTCGCCCACCACCATGCGCCGCGTGCACGACGTGCTGACCCCGTTGGGCGTGGACGTCTACGACGCACCCGTCAGCGGGGGGCCTGACGGCGCTCGTGACGGGAAGCTGGCCATCTGGGTCGGTGGCGATCGCCGATGGCTTCGAGCGGTGGCTACCCGTTCTCCGTTCGTTCAGCGATGCCCCCCACCGCGTCGGCGACATCGGCGCCGGATCGGTTGCGAAACTCGTGCACAACCTGAGCGGCTACATCATCCAGACCGCGCTGGCCGAGACCTTTACCATGGGCGTCAAAGCCGGCGTCGACCCGGCAGGCCTGTGGGAAGCGGTCCGGATGGGAGCCAACGGGCGCCGCCGCACCTTCGACGGCCTATCCCGCAATCTGCTGCCGGGCCGGTTCGATCCGCCGGACTTCGCGCTCGCATTGGCCCACAAGGACGTGACGCTGGCCTGCGAGTTGGGCAAGGAAGTCGGGGTTCCGATGCGCCTGTCCAACCTCACTCTGGAGGAGATGACCGAAGCGTTGAACCGGGGCTGGGCCGGCCGGGACTCGCGATCTTCGATGCTGCTGCAGGAGGAGCGAGCGGGCGTCGAGGTCCGCGCATCGGCGGAGGACATCGCCCGAATCCTCAGCCAGTGAACGAGACCGACAACATGCTCACCGGCGACGGTTACCTCGCCGGCTTGGAGGACGGTCGCGAGGTTTGGTACGACGGCGAGAAGGTCACCGATGTCGTCAACCATCGGGCGTTTCGCAACAGCGCCCGCGTGCTCGCATCGCTCTACGACGCACTCCACGATCCGGCAACGGCCGACACTCTCACCATGGTCGACCGCTTCGGTCACCGCACCCACAAGTTCTTCGCTCCGTCCTACTCGGCCGAGGAGCTTCGCGGCGCCCGTGACGCCATCGCAGTGTGGCAGCGTCAGACGTTCGGCTGGATGGGACGCACCCCCGACTACAAGGCCGCGTTCATGGCCCAACTGGCCGAAGGCCACGCCTACTACGGCGACTTCGGCGCCAATGCGCTGGCCTGGTACCACCGCTGCGCCGACCAGGTCCTCTATCTCAACCACGTGCTGATCGATCCGCCCGTCGACCGTCATCGGCCGAGAGGCGAGGTCGACGACGTGTTCGTTTCGGTGGTCAAGGAGACCGACAACGGCATCTTCGTCGATGGAGCGAAGATGGTCGCCACCGGGTCGGCTCTGACCCATGGCACCTTCGTTGCGGTCAACAGCGGCGTCGCCGCCCGCATGGAACCTGGGCGGGATGACCACATGGCGCTGGTGTTCATGGTCGACATGAACACTCCGGGCCTCAAGCTGATCTGCCGACCGTCGTATGAGGCGGCGGCCCGAAGCCCCTTCGAGGCGCCCCTGGCCAGTCGCTTCGACGAGAACGACGCGGTCGTCGTGTTCGACAACGCGTTCGTGCCTTGGGAGAACGTCTTCATCTACCGAGACGTACCTCGGGCCAAGGGCTTCTACGCCGAGTCGGGATTCTTCAACCGCTACAACCTGCAGTCGGCGACCCGGTTGTCGGTGAAGCTCGAGTTCGCTGCCGGGCTGCTCATGAAGTGCGCCGCAGCATCAGGGACCGACGACTTCCGGGCCGTTCAGGCCGCCATCGGTGAGATCATCGCCATGCGCGAGCTGCTGTGGTCGATGACCATCGCCATGGTCTCCGAACCCGAACCGGGCATCGGCGGCACCGTCGTACCCCGCCTGCAGACGGCAGCCGCAACCCGGCTCTACGCCACCAACGTGTGGGACCGGGTCCGCACGCTGTTCGAGACCTACCTGGCCGGAGCCCCCATCTACACCGTGTCGTCACCGGCCGATCTCCTCAACCCCGAACTGCGCCCGACCATCGACCGGTACTTCCGAGGCACCGGCCTCGACGCCCACGATCGCATCAAACTGTTGAAGCTCTGCTGGGACGCGTTGTACAGCGAGTTCGCCGGCCGCCACGCGCTCTACGAACGGAACTACGCAGGCAACCAGGAACAGCAGCGCCTCGATCCGCTCAACTGGGCCAAGGCCCGCGGCGATGCCGACCGGTTCCAGCAGTTGGTCGACGACTGCCTGGCGGGCTACGACCTCGACGGGTGGACTGACCCGCTCAAGTCGCCGGAGCGTGGGCCGACCAGGGAAGGGTGACCAGCCAACTCCGAACCACCCGCCCGACCTCGATCGTGTCCAAGGATGGAACCGACGGGCTGACCGGGATTCGGAATCGTCGAGGTTTCACCGCCTCAGCCCGAGCGATGACCGACGCCTGCCGCCGCACCAATCTGCCCATCGTGCTGGTGAAGGTCGAACTGGTCGGCTTCGATGATCAGGTGCGGGCCAACGGGCATCGCAGCGCAGAGGCCCTGTTGCGCGCCACCGCCGGCCTGCTCACGAGCGCCAGTCGTGCAGACGATCTCATCGGCCGGACCGACGTCGCGGAGTTCTCGATGCTGCTGCCCGGAGGGTCACTCGCGATGGGCGAACAGATTGGTGCTCGGCTGATCGAACAAGCAGAACGACTGAGCCGCTCGGGACGCAGTGACGCGCTCCGTCCGCTCGAGCTTCGCGTGTCGTCCTCGTTCGTCGACCTCGACGACCCCGGGGTCTGAACGAATTCGGATCCGATCAGTCGGGGACGAAGCGGACGAAATGAATGGGTGGCAGATTCGACGAGACCGCCTCCCACTGCTCGCCCCTGTTTGCGCTGACCCACAGCGACCCCGTGGTCGAACCCATGGCGAGTACCTCGCCGGTCGGATCGACGTCGAGGCCGTGCCGGTAGATGAGGTCGTAGGCGTGCGTGTCCGGCAGGCCGTCACCAAAGGTCTCGAACGAGTTCCCACCGTCGGTCGTCCGGGAAACCACCAAACGACCGTCCACCGGAATACGCAGCTCGTCCTTGATCGCCGGCACGAACCACGCCACCTCGGGATCGGTGGGGTGAGCAGCGACGGCGAACCCGAAGACCGATGGCGGCCGGTGCACGATCTCGGTCCAGCTTCGGCCGCCGTCGACCGACCGGAAGCAGCCGTTGTGATGCTGGTTCCACACGACGTCGGGAACCGCGGCGCAACGCACGACCCGGTGGGGGTCCTGGGCGTTGGGTTCGTACTCCTCGCCGGGAGGCATGTATTCGTTGCGCATTCCGGTGGTCGGAGCCCACGATTCGCCGCCGTCATTGGTGATCCACGCTCCGCCACAGGACACCGCGATGAGCACCGTGTCGGGGTCGCGAGGGTCGACGCTCACCGAGTGGATGCCGGGCCAGTCGAAGCCTCCACCGGACCACTGGGACCGCTCGGGCATGTTCCAGAGCGACTCGATCATCTCCCACGAGTCACCGCGATCCCGAGACCGGAACAGGCCGCCGGGTAGGGTGCCGGCCCACAACTCGTCGGGGCGACTGGGGTGACCCAACTCGATGGTCCAGATGAGCTCGAGCGCCCACGGCCACGGCTCCTGGGTGAAGAACGAAACGTCGGTGGCGTCGTCGGGGCGCGGCGGATACGCGGGTGCACCGACCTCGACCCAGCCTTCCCCGGGTGCGTCCCGCCGCCAGACGTGGGAACCGAAATGCCCCGTGCCCAACGCCGCGTAGGTGGTTCCTGCGGGATCGACGGTGCCGGCGAAGACGGGCTCTCCCAGGAAGTCGACCGAGTCGACGGACCAGCCCCCCGGGCTCGAGGGGGCGGGCAAGAGTGTGAACAGACCCTTGCGGGTGCCGACCAGCAGTTTCATCAACATCCTCCTGAAAGGGCCTGCATGACGTAGATTTCGCTGTCGTCGACGACCGGGTCGGACTGCAGCTTCTGATCGATGAGCTGGTTGCGCCCGACGAAGATCACGACGTGTCGCCGCACGTACCCCCGCTCGTCGAGGACATAGGACCGCACCTTCGGGTGCAGTTCGAAATACGCATGAAGACACTCCCCGACGGACGCTCCACCAACCTCTTCGCTCGGACACTCGACGTGTCGGCGCAAGTTCGCGGTGAACGACAGTCGAGCCACCCCCGCACCGTAGTGCGAGTCAGCGCTGCGGTGGCGGCTCGGTCTACGCCAGGAGGGCGGAGCGGAGCCGCTCGGGGACTGAGGGGTCCATCCCGCCGGCCAACAGGTACGCCTCGACCGTTCCCTCCGTCGCTTCGATGGCGCCGAGCGCGGTGTCCAAGGCCGAGCGGGTCACGCCCAGAATCGGCAGCGCATCAGCAACGTTGACGCCGACAGCGGTCAGCTGGTCGGAAAGGGCTCGGGCTCTGGTCGGTGTTCGGTACGTGTTGGTCGCCAGGAAGTCCGAGGTGGCCGTGGCCCGGTCGACGCCGAGCAGGGTGAGGAGCATGAAGGCCGACAGCCCCGTGCGGTCCTTGCCTCCGGTGCAGTGGAACAAGGCCGGCAAGTGGTCTGGTTCGGCGAGCGCGCTGATCATGGCCACGAACATCGGACGGCCCCGCTCGAGCAGGTCGAGGTAGCCCTCGTCCCAGTACGAGGCCGAAGGCAGCGGGATGCGTCCGGCGAGTATGTCGTGCACGACATCGACCGCGGCGACGTCGGTGCCGGCATCGCCGACGTTCAACAGCGTGACCGGCGGCGCCGGGTCGGGAAGGCGCGACGGCTGCCGGTCGCGCTCCTTCTCCAGGCGGAAGTCGTGAATCCGGGCAAGCCCGAGCGACGTCAGCACCGCGACGTCCCGATCGGTGAGCGCGTTCAGGTGGTCGGAGCGCAGCACCCGCCGCCACGCTATGACCCGCCCGTCCTGCGTTGGATACCCGCCGATGTCGCGCAGGTTGAACGCCCCTTCGAGGACGATCCGCCGACCATCGAGCACCGACGCCTCGGGCAGGTCCCGCTCGGGAACGCCCACCGATCGGGCGTCGGCCAGAAGCTCGTCAGCGGACAGGTCGGCCAGAAGGTCGGGCGAAGGAGTCACCGCCCGAGGGTAACCGCCCGATCCGGTTGCGTCAGAACCGCTCGACCTGGACGACCGTGACGGCCGGCTCAGCCCGAGCGAGTGCCGCCACCAGGTCGGCGGCCAGCTGGGTCGTGGCGTCATCGACCTTGGTGACGACGACCGCAAGCCGAGCCGATGCCGGCTGTTCGCGTCGAGCGCCCCGCTCGTGCAGGATCACCGTCGCGGCTGCTTCGGGGGTGAGCCGAACGTAGGGCGAGCAGCCCGCCAGCGCAGCGACCCGCAGCGGTCGATGGCACTGGTCGGCGATCACCCGACCCAGAGCGTCGGCGCCGATCACCGACACCAACAGCGTGCACGTCTGGGGCACGATCGGTTCGAACGGCCGAGGCGCCTTGAAGGGACGATGGCGGGCCCCGTCGGCCTCGACGATCACGTGGTCGACCAGACCGAACCAACGGTCGCAATTGGTCGGCGCGACCCCGAACGCCTTGGAACCCTGGGTCCTGGCGAACACGACGGCGATGTCTTCCACCGCTGCGATGTCGGCATCGGTGGGCGCCAGTAGCACCCGATGGCCTCGGTGCTGATCGGCGCCCATCTTGGTGGTGGTCGTCAGGATTCGCCGGCCCGACAGTTGCAAGCCGAGCGCGTGCAACAACGTGGTCTTGCCTCCACCGCCGACGAGCGCAACATGCTCGTGCGATCCACAGCCGAGGGCTTCGGCGACCGCCTCAACCGGAATCGGCACCGCTCGGGTCGCCCGTCACCGAGCCTCCGGCCGCCGGGCCCACCAACCCGTCACCGCTTCGAGCACGCCGCCGCCAACGGCCAAGGCCTTGTCGGAGATCTCGTCGCAGGCGACATCGAGTCGGGGGTCGACATCGCCGATCTTCAGTCCCGCCATCACGGTCGACCCTTCGAGGATCAGGCCGCGCACGACCCCCACGAACGGAGCCCGTACCGGCTGGCCATCGACGTGACCGAGCACCTGATCGGCTGCGACCCGCGCACCGATCGCGACGGACCACCGCACGGTCCCCTCCGACGGAGCGCGCAGCACGCGCTCGGCCCCTCGACCGCCAATCAACCCCGGGGTACCCGTGTTGGGAGCGGCAGCGCCCGACCACAACGTCCGACCCAAGCGATGGCCTCGCTGGGTCTCGATGACTGCGTGGCAATCGACGCCGGCGGTGAAGCCCGGTCCCAGCGCAATGACCAGGGGCGCGTCGGTGATGGCCGTATCGATGTTGCGTTTGGCCAGTCGGGCGTCGATCACCACGACGGGGTCGATGTCGGTCACCTCCACCCCGGTCATGACGGGCACCGCGCCGGACAGGAGCGCTTCCGCCATCGCGCGGCTGGTGTCGGCTCGAACACCCCGCAAACCCTCGACCTCGACCTCACCATCGGTCATCGCGCTCGACAACGACACCGCACGCCGCACGGTCAAGGGCCGGGCCAGCTCGAGGATCACGACCGGGAATCCCGCCTTCGTCAGGCGCCACGCAACGCCCGTGCCCAGATCGCCTCCGCCTCGCAAAAGGCACAGGCAGGGGGCGAACGGCGGAGCGATCACGGTCAACCGACCTCGGCGATGATCTGGGCCAACACCGACACGGCGATCTCCTTGGGGCTCTCGGCCCCGATCTCCAGCCCGATCGGTGTACGGACCCGCTCGAGCTGGGCATCGCTGACCCCCGCGTCGCGCAGGAGCCCGGCGGTTGTCTGCCAGCGGCGAGCGCTTCCCATGACGCCGACCAGCGGTGCCGGGGTGGCGAGAATGACGGGCAAGAGTTGTACGTCCAGCGCCACGTTCCTGGTGAGCAGGACCACCGCGGTCTGTCCGTCGACCAACGCCGCGGCCTCGTCGATCGGGCCGTCGAGCAGGCGGACGGCACCGTCGATCGACGCCAGCTGCTCGGGGCGGTCGTCCCACACGAGACAGGCCACGTCGAGCCACCGAGCCAGTTCGACCACGGCTTGGCCGACGTGCCCGGCACCGATCACCAACAGCTGCTTGGGGGGCATGAACGGCTCCAGGAAGAGGTGGACCTCGCCGCCGCAGACACCAGGGTCTCCGGTTGCCGGATCCAGCAGGGAGTAGGACAACGTGCGGGGTCGGCCGTCGGACAACGAGACCATGGCTTCGCGCCGCACGCGGGCCTCCATCTCACCACCACCGATGGTGCCGAGGATCGAACCGAGTTCGGTCCCGTCGTCGAAGACCAGCATCTTGGTGCCGGGCCGGCGCGGCACCGATCGGTCGGTCGCAGTGATCGTGGCCAACGCCACGGGCTGTCGGCACTCGACCGCAGTAGCCAGGGCCGCCAAGAGCACGCTCGACGACGTCATGCCGCGCTCCACAGTCGAAGCGCCTGCTCGTGGGTCCGGGCCCGCATCTGGTCGAGGTCGGCGCCCAGCACCTCACCCGACCGCACCCGCCACTCCCCCGCGACCATCACGTCGGTGACGTGCGTGTGGTTCCGCCACAGCACCACCTGGTCGAACAGGTTGTGCGCCGTCAGCGGGGTCGGGAATCGGGCGTCGACCAACTGGAGGTCGGCGGACCAACCTGGTTCGAGTCGCCCGACTCGGTCGAGGCCCAACGCGGAAGCGCCGCCCTCGGTCGCCATCTGGAGCACGGTGGCGGCGGGCATGGTTCCCGGGTCGAGCAGCCGCGCCTTGTGCAGGAGGAACGCTCCCCGCATGACCTCGTAGAAGTCGTTGACGTACCCGTCGGAGCCGAGCCCAAGCGTGACACCGGCGGACGCGAGCTCGGGGATCGGTGCGATCCCGCCGCCGACCTCGCAGTTGGCCAGTGGCATGTGGGTGACCCGGATACCCGTGTCGACGACGATCTGACGCTCGCGCTCACTGAGCTGCACGCACTGGCTGGCCAAGAAACCGGGCCCGGCGACGCCGAGCTTTTCGTAGAACTCGAGCGTCCGCATGCCGAGGTGCTGCTCGCACCAGGCACCCTCGTGCACACCCTCGTTGCAGTGGGCGTGGGTGAGGACACCGAGGTCGGCGGCAAGCTCGAAGGCCCGCCGGATGTAGGGCGCCGAGCAGGTGAAGGTGGTGTGGAAGCACATGAGCCCCGACACCAGCGGGCTGGTGCGACAGGCCTCGATCAGGGCGACGTTCTCGGCCAGGCCACGCTCGGCGACCGCCGCGCCTGCCCGTTCGGTGGCTTCGAAGCTCAGTACGCCTCGGAGGCCACGAGCTTCGACGACCTCTTTCTCCACCAGCAGGGCGTCGGGCACGGCATTCGGCGCTTCGAGGATGTCGTAGAACGTGGTGGTGCCCGACCGCAGCATCTCGGCGCACACCCAGTCGGCGGCCGCCGAGATCATTTGGTGGTCGAGGGCGTCTTCCACCTTGGGCCACCAGTAGTCGTCGAGGAAACTCCAGAATCCGTCCGGGGCCGCTTCCACGGGGATCCCGTGGGCCAGAACCCCGTAGAGGTGGACGTGGGCGTTGACGAAGCCGGGAAGGAGCACTCGATCGGGAGCACGGACCACCTCGTCGCCAGGATGCTGGGCGAGGAGATCGGCGTGGGCTCCGACCGCATCGACGTGACCACCGACGACCCGGACGCCCCAACCGCGCTGTGGGTTCGACTCGGGCCGACGTGACCAGCCAGTCGGAGAGGATCAGCATCAGGCCTGCGACTGCAACGCCCGCCACACCCGCTCGGGCGTGAACGGAAGGTCGTTGATGGCCACCCCGGTGCAGTCGAGGATGGCGTTGCGGATGGCCGGAGCGACACCGTCCTTGGGGATCTCGGCAACGGCCTTGGCCCCGAAGGGGCCGGAGTCCTCCATGGTCTGCACCAGGTAGACCTCGGTCTCGGGAATCTCGTCGGCCCGGTAGATCTTGTAGGGGCCGAGCTCGGCGTTGAGCATGCGACCGTTGTCGTCGAACGCGTACTCCTCGCAATGGCCGTAGCCCAATGCCTGGAGCATGCCCCCCTCGACCTGGCCCGATGCGGTGATCGGGTTGATGGCAACGCCGCAGTCGACCGCCATGACCATCTTCACCACGGTGACCTGACCGGTGGTCGATGTCGACTTCGATCTCGACGAACTGGGCCGCGAACGGCGGCGGGCACTCCGGCGACACGTACGACGCGGTGCCCATGATCTGTTCCTGGTCGTTGAGGTGGAGCGAGTCGAGGGCGATGTCCTCGAGCGAGACCGACTCGCCGTTGGGTGCCCAAGCCCGCTTGTCGCGGAGTTCGATGGAGCACGGTTCGGTCACGCCGAGGAGCTTCGCCGCGCGTTCCTTGATGCGGTCACGGACCTTCTCGGCCGCCATCTTGGCCGCCGTGCCCGAGATGTAGGTGGTCGACGATGCGTAGGCGCCGGTGTCGAACGGGGTGACGTCGGTGTCGGACGAGTAGACCTTGATGTCGTCGAGCGCGACGCCGAGCACCTCGGCCGCGATCTGGCCGATGACCGTGTCGGCGCCCGTTCCGAGATCGGTGGCGCCGATGAGCATGTTGAACGAGCCGTCGTCGTTGATCTTGATGGAGCATCCGCCCATGTCGAGGAACGGGATGGCCGTGCCGTGCATGCAGAAGGCGAAGCCGAGGCCGCGCCGGATGTGCGGCCGGTCGGCCGGAGCGACCCAGCTCGGGTCGTCACGGCGGTGCCAGCCGATGGCCCGCTTGCCCTGAGCGACGCACTCCTCGATGCCGCTTGACATGACCATGGGGTACTCGTCGAGCTCGCCTTCGATGGCCGAGGTCTCGCCGAGGTGGGGGGCGATGTTGAGCTCGTCGCCGACCTTCACCCAGTTCTGCCGCTTGAACTCGATGGGGTCCCGCCCGAGCGCACGGGCGATGTCCTCCATGTGGGCTTCGAGGGCGAACTCGGCCTGAGGAGCGCCGTACCCGCGGTACGCGCCGGGCACCGGAATGTTGGTGTAGACGACGTCGCAGTCGAATTCCTTGTTGGGGCAGTTGTAGGAGGTGAGCCCTCGGAGACCGGTGACGGTCTGCACGGTGTAGGCGTGGGTCCCGTACGGCCCGGTGTTGCCGACGAGCCGCAGTTTCTGGGCCACCAGGTTGCCGTCGGCATCGACACCGGTCTTGAACGTGAGTGTCTGGGGATGCCTGCGTCCGCGACGACATGAACTCTTCCTCGCGAGAAAGCTCGAGCTTCACCGGACGGCGGGTGAGGATGGCAAGGTGGGACACGATGTCCTCGATCAGCATCTCCTGCTTGGCCCCGAACCCGCCGCCGATTCGGGGCTTGATGACCCGAACGTCCTTGATCTCGCGAGCCGACCAGCGGGGCCAGCATGCGGCGGGCGTGGAACGGCACCTGCGTTGCGGTGCGAACCACCAGCCGTTCGTCGCTGTCGAGCCAGGCCACCGAGATGTGGTTCTCGATCGGCACCTGCTGCACCTGGTGCACCCGGAACGTCTGCTCGAAGACGTGTGCCGACTCGGCGAACCCGGCCTCGACGTCGCCTCGCTTGGCTGCGATGTGGTGCACGATGTTGCGGGAAGCGTCATGGATGTCGCTCAGTGTCGTCCTCGTCGTGGATGACCGGCGCGCCGGGCAACATCGCCTCGAGTTCGTCGAAGACCGCCGGCAGGACGTCGTAGGTGACCTCGATCAGCCGCAGGCCTCGCTCGGCGATCTCGGCGGTGTCGGCCGCGACCGCCGCGACCCGATCGCCGACGTGGCGGACCTTGTCGTCGAAGCTGACCTGGTCGTGCGGATGCGGGTTGGGATAGCTCTGCCCACCCGACGCGTACTTGATCCGCGGGGTGTTCTTGTAGTGGATGACCGCATGCACGCCAGGCAGCGCTCGAGCCTGCGAGTCATCGATGTCGAGGATGCGAGCATGGGCGTGGGGCGAGCGGAGCACCTTGGCCTCGAGCTGTCCCCGTTCGACGAAGTCGTCGGTGAACGCCGGATTGCCCTTGACCAACTTGACCGCGTCGACCTTGATCTCGGGTTTGCCGACCACCGACATCTCGGGGACGTCGACGCTGGGGATGAGACGGGGAATCGCAGGCGATCCCGCCGGTGACACATCGGCGGGGTCGACGTCGACCGCGTGGACCCCATCGGTCATGGGGGTGAGGATGAGCGGACCGAAGGGCTCGGTCGCTTCGCCACGCATCACCGCTGCTGCCCGCTTGATCGCCTCGACCGGTTTCACGTAGGCGGTCTCTCGGTCGAGGATGCCGGAGAGCATGTCGCGGATCTCGGCCTCGGTCGGATTCGGGTTGCGTTCGAGCAGGGCGCGGGTACCCAGCATCGCGGCCGGCGTGCTATAGCCCGACTGCATCGCACCGGTCGCGACGAACGCGGCCTGGATGGGGTCGAGATCAACCAGGTTGAACGCCTCGGTGGTGACCACGTCATGGCCGTCGGCCTGGGCGGCCAGCATGCAGTCGGTGTTGACCAGTCGGCCGTCGACCAGGACGGCCGACGCCCCGGTCTCGCCGGTGTCGGAGCCGAAGCGAACCGAGAGACATCCCTCTCGGCGGAGGACGACGAGCAGGGTGTCACTGGGCGAGACCGCCACCTCGCGCTGGACACCGTTGATGGTCAGCGAGATGGTCGAGGGGGTCATGAAAGCTCCTGTACGACTCGTGCGGCCAACGTCGAGGCCAGGTGGAGGCGGTAGTCGGCTGATCCGCGGAAGTCCGCCGGCGGGGTCAGACCGGCCGTCGGGTCGGCAGGATCGACAAGTACGGGGACGGCCGCGACTCCGGTGAGCGCCAGTCGGATGCCCGTGGGCGTGCGGCGCCCGATGGCCGCCACGATCGGGACGTCGGCAGGGGTTCGACCCGTGACGGCAATGAAGCCTTCGCCTTCGGTCTCCACAGAGACGGTGGTGACGATGCCGACCGGTTGGGTGTCGAGGTAGTCGGCAAGGGACCGATCGGCCGCTCCATGCAAGGCGACCGCCGCGTCGTGCACCAGCAGTCCGGCCAAGAGGACGCTGTCTCGTGCGGTTGCCATCCCTGCGGCGCCCACGGTGCCGCCGATGGTTGCGGCGTTGCGGAGCGTGCTGGGCAGTTCGCGCCGACAGAGATCGGCGATGAGTTGGGGTACGTGGCGCTCGGACACGAGATCACCCAGTCGAACCATGGCACCCAGGTTCAACCGGTTGCCGTCGGTTTGGAGTGTGTCGAGCCCGAGCGCCTGGAGATCGATGAGCGTCACCCCCTCGTCGCTGGGCTTGCGGGCAGCAGGAACGATCAGTGTTCCGCCCGCCAACAGCAAGTGCCCCGAATTCGACAAGAGCGCCCAGGCGTCGTCGAGACTCCGAGGGCGGTGATAGGCCAAAACGCTCGGCACAGCCAAGCTCCTTCCGTACAACCGGTTCCAGGACCAGTCCTGGAACCAGCCCCTCCGAGGATACGCCATCGGCCGAGCCCGAGTTTGTGCCCAAAGCTACCGGGTCGATCCGGGTGTTGAGTGCCACAATCGTCGGGTGCATGAAACAGGGATCCCGCAGGTGAACGACGACGGACGAGCCTACGGACGGGCGAACGGGTCCTGGGACCCCGATCTCGTCGAGGTCGACGCGGGGACGCCGGCCGGTGAGCTGCTGCGTCGCTACTGGCACCCCATCGCCCGTTCGAGCGAGGCGACCGATCTCCCACGGACGGTCAAGCTCCTGGGCGAGCAACTCATCCTGTACCGGGACAAGTCCGCAAAGGTTGGTCTGCTCGAACCGCGTTGCTGTCATCGGGGAACCACGCTCTACTTCGGTCGGGTCGAGGAGACCGGCATCCGGTGCCCGTACCACGGCTGGCTCTTCGACGCCGACGGCACGTGCCTCGACCAGCCGTGCGAACCGGACCGTGGCCGGAACAAGTCGTCGTATCGTCAGCCCTGGTATCCGGTGCGTGAGTATCACGGCCTGGTCTTCACCTACCTCGGTCCCGCCGACCGGCAGCCGGTCTTCCCCCGCTACGACATCCTCGAGGACCTCACCGATGACGAGGAGGTCGTCGTCGTCGACCACTTCGCCTTCGGCGGCCCGACCGAGGCGCCGTGCAATTGGTTCCAGACCCACGAGAACGTGATGGACCCGTACCACGTGTTCATTCTCCACAACGCCATCAGCGGCCCCCAGTTCGATCCGCGTCTGGAGATCTGGCCCACGATCAGTTGGGAGCGCCATCCGTGGGGAATCACCTCGACCCAGGACCGCTCGCTCGACGATGGCACGACCCTGCACCGGGTAACCGAGGCCCGCTTCCCCACCATTCGAGTCATCGCGACCCCGACCCTCTCGGTCCTGGGCAAGACCAACAACCTGTCGTGGGCGGTGCCCATCGACGCCACCACCACCCACGTGTATGCGCTCCTTCGCAAGCCCAAGGGCGGACCACAACAGGGCCTGCCGGTCTACGCCGGCGACAAGAGCTGGTTCGATCTCGACGCCGAAGGCCACCAGCGCTACCCCGGCGACTACGAGACCCAAGTGGGTCAGGGCCCCATCACGCTCCATTCCGAGGAGCGACTGGCCTCGAGCGACCGCGGCGTGTCGATGGTGCGACGACAGTTCAAGGAGCAGGTTGCCATCGTCGCGGCGGGCGGCGATCCGATCGGCGTGTGGTTCGAGAAGGATGAGGTCGACGGACCCGTGGTCGTCGAGGTCGTGGCCGGCAACTACATCATCTGATCCGCTTCTCGCGCTCCCTGCTGCGAGGACCCTGCATCGACGAACGAGGTCGTCAATGAACGAAGTCGTCAGCCGAGTCCGGCGATCGTCGTTCGGTGCAGCTCTCGATCGAAGCCTTCGTACCCGGCGGTCGCCCGATGCAGCACGGAGCGGTTGTCCCACATGACGAGCATGTCGGGCTCCCACACGTGGCGATACTGGAACTCTTCGCGGGTCTGCCACTCGTAGAGTTCGGCGAGCAGCGGCCCGGACTCGTCGGTCGACACGCCGTCCAGGCCGATGATGTAGCCGATGCAGCCGAACAATCCGAGCCGCTGCGTCTCGGGGTGAGCGCGGATGACGGGGTGGAGCTGCGTGGCTGCCGCATCGTCGGACGGGCGGATGTCCATGCTGCGATCGGTTGCCTGATCGGCGGTGCCGTACATGCCATTCGGCGCATACCCGTTACGGGCCGAGTGCACGGCCATCTTGCCTTCGAGACGCGCTCGCAGATCGGGCGCCATGGCATCCAGGGCGGCGTGCTGATTGGCGAACAGGGTGTCTCCGCCGTGCGGTGGAATGGTCACGGCCATCAGGCAGGTGGCCGACGGAGGGTTCGCCTGGAAGCTCCAGTCGGTATGCCAGTTCTCGGCGAACAAGGGTGCCTGCTCGTCGGCCCGACGTCGCACCGCGATCACATGCTCACGGCCTTGGATGGGGGCGATGAACGGGTCGTCACCGAACGGGCCCGAAGTACAACGAGAACCGTTCGAGGTCGTCGTCGTTCATGGCTTGGCCGGGAAAGGCCAACACGTGGTGGGTGAGCCACACCTGGCGGATCTCGGCGACGGTTTCGGGCGACAGCGGCTTGGTCAGATCGACACCCGTCACCCGAGCGCCACAGGCCTGACCACTTGGTTCGACGATCATGGCCGCAGCCTAATCGGCCGGTCTCGACACGTCCCGGGTGATCCGGCTGTCGATGCCCGCCGCTCGGAACACCCGGCGGGCGGCCGCGTTGGCGTCGGCTCGGAGCGCGGCCTCGTCGAGCATGGTGACCCGGCCCTCGTCGATGAGGACCCGACCATCGACCACCACATGACGCACGTTGGCCGGGGCGGCGCAGAACACCAATGCGCTCGGTACCCGGTGGACAGGTGCGCTGAACACCGTGTCGAGGTCGACCACCACGACATCGGCCTTGCGGCCCGCTTCGAGCACACCGAGTTGGTCGGGCAGGCCGAACGCGGTGGCGCCGCCACGGCACGCCATCCGCAGGGCGTCCTCGGGTTGGAGGGCCATCGGGTCGAGACGGTCGACCTTCTGCAGCAGTACGGCGGCCTTCATCGCTTCGAACAGATCCTGGCGGTTGTTCGAACCGGGACCGTCGGACGCCAACGCGATGGGAATGCCCCGGTCCATCATGTCGATGATCCGTGGCACTCCCGAAGCGAGGTACATGTTGGACACCGGACAGTGGACCACGACGGCGCCGCGTTCAGCGATGAGATCGAGTTCGTCGTCGTCCAGCCAGACGCTGTGGGCCAGTTGGGTGTCGGGCCCCAGCACCCCGAGCGAGTCGAGCCAGGGCACATGGCGCATCCCGCGCTCGTCGATGCTCATCTGCACCTCGATCGCGGTCTCGGCGCAATGGATGTGTGTGCCCGCGCCCCAGGAACGAGAAGCCGCGACTGTCGAGATCATCGCCTCGTCCGAGCAGCCCCACGGGATCAGCGGCGCCAGTTCGACCCGGAGACGATCATCGTCGTACCCCGCCCAGTTTCCTCGGACCACGTCGGCCCTGGCGAGGACGGTCTCGGCCGACTCGGCCAGTTTCGGCTCGTAGTTCCGGTCAGCCCAGCCTCTGGCCAACAGGAACCGGACACCGATGGCTGCGGCTGCGCTGCACACCGCGTCGTCGATGCCGGCCCCGAGATGGATGTACTGGTGGTCGATGATGGAGGTTGCGCCGGTTCGCAGGTTCTCGACCATGCCGAGCAACGCAGCGAGATGCGCGGCCTCGCGGTCGAGATGCACCGCGCCCGGCCAGATGCAGTCACGTAGCCAATCGAGCAGGGACTTGTCGTCGGCCAGACCCCGGAAGAAGGTCTGGAACAGATGCGTGTGTCCGTTGATCATGCCTGGCATGACCGCACACGCCGTGGCGTCGATGACACGGGAAACGCCCCGACGAACCGCCTCGGGTGCTGCGCCCGGGCCGACGCCTTCGATACGGTCTGCGACGACGTGGACCCATCCGGGATCGTGGATCGTGAACTCGTCGTCGACGACGACCACGGCGCCGCCCTCGATCAGCAGGCCGGTCGGTTCCCGTTCCGGGAGCGTGAACTGCATCAGCGCTCACCGTCCACGGACCAGTGGGCGAAGGCGTCGACCACCGGTCGAATGTCATCCATGAGCGGGTAGAGCACCGGACAGGTGATGCCGGCCTCGATGTACTCGGCGACCTTCTCCCGACACTGGGCCGACGTGCCGACGGCCATCAGCTTGCGGACCAGCTCGTCGGGAATGAGATCGGCCGCCTTGCGGTAGTCGGCCTCGGTGGCCGGCCAACCGACGACTTCCTGAACTCGGGCAACCAGGTCAGGGTCGGCTCCAGACGCTTCCATGATGTGCGGCTCGGTGCCGAGGTAGTAGGCGACCAAGGACTTGCCGGTCAGCAGCGCCTCGTCGGGATCGGAATCGGACAACGCGCACGCAAGCAACTCGGGACGGTCGACGTCGTCCAAGGTCTTGCCGGCACGGGCTGCACCGGCTTCGACGCGGGACACCGCGTCCCGGATGTAGTCGGTCGAGACGACATAGTTGAGGACCGGACCATCGCAGATCTCGCCGGACAGCTCGAGCATCTTGGGTCCGGTGGCGCCGATGTAGAGGGGGATGTCGCGGGGGCCGGCGTCGCCGTACGCCACGTCGAGGCGCACCCGATCGAGGTGGACGAACTCGCCCTCGTAACTGACTTCTTCCATGGTGAACAGGGCCCGGATCGCCTCGATGTTCTCGCGCATCGCCTGCAGGGGCTTGCGCCGGCCGGCACCAACCCGGCTGGCAATCGGCTCCCACCATGCACCGAGACCGAGCATGACCCGGCTCTCGCCCTCGGGGGTCAGCCCTCCCAGCTCCCACATGGTGCTCCAGGTGGCGGCGATCACCGCCGGGTTGCGGGTGTAGATCGGGAGCACGCCGCTGCCGATGCGGAGGCGGGACGTATGGGTGAGCAGGGCGCTCATCAACACCACGCAGTCGCGGGCGAGGCGAGTATCGGCCTGCCAGATCTCGCTGAACCCCTGTTGCTCCGCGTACCGCGCGACCTCGAGTTCGTAGCGGATGTCGTGCTTGTCCTGCAGGTAGAGCGCCATGCGCTGTTCCACGGAGGTTCCTTTACTGGAGCTGGGGCAGTACGCCTTCGGCGATTCGCTGGAGTTGCTCGTTCACCTTGCTGTAGGCGTCGCCCGGCATGGCGGGGAACAGCATCAGATCCTGAAGGCCGCCGAGCGCGTCTCGGTACTCGGCGATCTGTTCGGCGACGTCATCAGCGGTACCGACGAGCCAGACCTTGTTGTCGATGGATTCCTCGAGTGTGGGGATGAGGCCGGCCGCTGCCGGCTTCCCGTCGGGGCCCATGTAGCCCTTGCTCCACCCGTAGGGTCCGAGGAACTTCCAGAACTCGTCGTGGCCATTGCGCACGCTGGCGATGGCCTCCTCACGGGTGTCGGCCACGCAGGTGTTGACCACCAGCATGCGCTTCTCGCCGGGCGCCAGTTCGGCGCCGTGCGTCTCGGCGTAGATCTCGGCGAAGTGATCCCAGAACTGCTTCATGAACACCTGGTTCTTCAACCACATGACACCGCCCCAACCGTTTCGTGGAACGGCCTCCAGCGTGGGCGGCGAGGTGATGGCCTGCCAGATGTCGTAGGGATACAGCGGTCGTGGCAGGAGCGACAGCTCGCTGACGTAACCACCCCGGTCGGGAATGCCCGGCACCGGAAACTCGTAGACGTCGCCCTTGAACGAGAAGTTGTCGTTGTCGAGGGCCAGGCGCATGACCTGGACCGCCTCCTCGAACTGTTTGCGGTTGATCTCGTCGGCGGCTGAGGCGTCGGGGTTGTCGAAGGAGCCGATCTTGGTCCCGAGGTTCTCGGCCTCACGCGGCACGGTGCCCCGGCCGATACCCAGGACACCCCGGCCCTTGGACAAGTTGTGAAGGGTGGCAAAGTCCTCGGCAAGGCGCAGCGGATGCCACTGCCCGACGATGTTGAACATGGTGCCGATGCGGATGTTCCTGGTTCGCTCGGCCAGGGCGACGCCGGTGAGCAGACCGTTGGGTACGACCTCATAGCCCTCGTACTGGAAGTGGTGCTCGGTCAGCCAGAACGAGTCGTAGCCGAGGGTGTCGCACAGGACGCCCGTCTCCAGGATCTGTTCGGTCGCCCGCCACACTTCTTGTGGGCTGTAGCGACGGTCGGTGGGCGCTGGTGCTCCCGCACCCGCGTCGGGCATTTCGACTCCACCAAACAGAAAGACTCCGGTTCGCATGATCGTCAGGGTAGGCGGCAGATCGGCGGGCGGTCTCTCTTCCTCCTCGACCCTCTTCCTCCTCGACCGTTTCGCTGATCCCGACAACACCCTGACCGAAGAGATCGAGCGGCTACGGCATTCGGCGAGCGACGACCACGTGGTCAATGGCGTCGGCCGCGTCGGGTCCGGCGGCGCCGTGACCGCCCTCCAGATGCACCGGACGTAGGACCGTCTTCGCCTCGATCACGTCGAGGCCGCAGGCGGACAGGAGCTCGGTCAGGTCTCCCGGTGTCGTGAGCACGTCGGGGTCCTGCGGCCCGCCGTGACCGTGCTCGATGTTGTCCCGATCGTGACCGACGATGACCAGGTAGCCGCCAGGGGCGACGCCTTCGGCGCAGCGTCGCAGGAACGGCTCTCGCAGCGAGGTCGGCCAATGCAGGTAGACGTGCGCGATCAGCTCCCAGCAACCTTCACCGAGATCCCAGTCGATCAGGTCAGCGACGACCCAGTTCACGTCGACACCTTCAGATGTGGCGCCGGCCCGACCCGTTTCGATGCCCGCGGCCGAGAAGTCGACGCCGGTCACCTGCCACCCCTTGGCCGCCAGCCACACGGCGTTGCGGCCCTCGCCGCACGCCAGGTCCACCGCCCGACCGGGCTTTCGCTCGAACGACGTCGGATCGATGGACGAGACCGCGTCGGCGAAGTAGGTGTTCGGCTGGAGACTCCAGACCCGACCCGACGAGTAGCGCTCATCCCATTTCGCAGCGTCCATGGTTCCCACCCTAGACAGCCCCACCCTGGACAGTCCCACCTGTACCGTTGAAGGGGTGCCACACGAGACACCTCCGCTCACCCCGGTGACACTGGGAGCATTGCTGCAGCGGGTGGCGCACGAATGGCAGACGCGACGACGGATCTTCGACCTGCCGACGGCCCGCTTCTGGCAGCCTGACCCTGCGGTCGACCTCGGCTTCTCGTTCATGGGACGGCCGTGCGCCACTCCGGTCGGTCCAGCCGCTGGACCGCACAGCCAACTGGCGCAGAACATCGCGCTCGCCTGGCTGGGAGGAGCTCGCCTCTTCGAGCTGAAGACGGTGCAGATCCTGGACGATCTCGAGATCGGCCGCCCATGCATCGACGCCGAGACCATCGGCTTCAACATCGAGTGGAGCCAAGAGCTTTCGGTCCCCCAGAGCGCCACCGAATACGCCAAGGCCTGGATGCTGGTCGAGATCCTGCGCAACTGGGACGAGCTGACACCGTTCGTGGGCAGGGATCCGGGCCCGCACGTGTTCGACATGAGCGTCGGCTACGACCTGGCCGGTATCTCGGGCGAGAAGGTCGCCGGGTTCCTGCGAACCATGCGAAACGCTTCGGCGGAGATCGAAGCGCTGAGGGCGCAGATCACCGGTTCGTTCGCGCACCTTGCCGACCTCGACTTCGGGTCCGCCATCGCTGACACGCTCACCCTGTCGACCTTCCATGGGTGCCCGCCCGACGAGATCGAGTCGATCACCAAGTACCTCATCGACGAGCACGAGCTCGATGTCGTCGTGAAGCTCAACCCCACGCTGCTCGGCTACGACGCTGTCAGCGCCATCCTCCACGATCAGCTCGGTTACGCAGACATCCCCCTGCCCAGGGCTGCGTTCGACGCGGACCTCCAGTTCGATCGAGCGCTCGACCTCATCGGGGGTCTCAATGACTACGCGGCCGAGCGTGGGCGCCGCCTCGGCATCAAACTCACCAACACGCTGATCGTCGAGAACACTCGGGGGCGACTTCCCGAACCGACGATGTATCTGTCCGGGCCTCCGTTGCACGTACTGGCCATCTCGCTGTTGACGAAGCTGAACCAGGCGCTGCCGGGGCTGCTCGAGATCCCGGCCAACGCGCCGGCCCCGAACCAGGTGATGGTCAGCTTCTCGGGCGGCATCACCAAGGAGAACCTGCCCGGTTCGCTCGCGGCCGGCGTCAATCCGGCGACCATCTGTACGGATCTGCTTCGACCCGGCGGCTATGGGCGACTGGCCCCCATGCTGAAGGCCCTCGCGGCCGAAGTGACTGCCGGCGGGCACGGCTCCCTCGAGGAGTTTCGGGCGGCGCGCCAGGAGGCAGCAATCGCTGCGGGCGCAGGCGACGCCGCACAGGACCACCTCACCCGCATCCTCGGCGCCGACCTCGACCAGTACCACCTCACCGGCAACTCGAAACTGCCCCGGTCGGTCGACCACGAGCTGGAGATGTTCGGCTGCGTCGCCTGCAACTTCTGCGTCACCGTGTGCCCCAACGATGCGTTCACGAGCATCAAGAGCGCCGGCCTGGCCCTTCCCGGGCTGACCGAGGATCAGATCGGCCGCCAGCAGTACGTGGTATTCAGCGAGCTGTGCAACGAATGCGGCAACTGCATGACGTACTGCCCCGAGGAAGGCGACCCTGCCTTCATCAAGCCTCGGCTGTACACCGACCCCGACCTCTTCAACACCCGCACGGGACAAGGTTTTCTCGTTGTCGACGGCAGCGTCATCGACGCCCGAGCCGACGAGACCAGCCGCTCGATCGTTCAGCAGTTGCTGGCCTCCGACAGCGGCAACCCACTCGGCTGACCCAGCCTCAGGAGCACCCATGACCCGAAGTCTCATCGTCGGAGCGGCTCAGCTCGGACCAATCGCTGCCGACGAAACGCGCGCTTCGGTCGTCGATCGGCTCATCGCTCTCCTCCGCCAAGGAGCCGACGTCGGCTGCGAGCTGGTGGTGTTCCCCGAGCTGGCCCTCACCACCTTCTTTCCACGGTGGTACACCGAAGACCTCAGCGGTCACGACCACTTCTACGAGACATCGATGCCCGGTCCGGAGACCCAGCCGCTCTTCGACGCGGCGAAAGCATTGGGTGTCGGGTTTGCGCTCGGCTACGCGGAACTCACACCTGAGGGGCATCGCTACAACACCTACATCCTGGTCGAGCGCGACGGCCGCGTGGTCGGGCACTACCGGAAGGTCCACATTCCCGGGCACGAGAACGACGAGCCGTGGCGACCGTTCCAACACCTCGAACGCCGGTACTTCGAGGAATCACCAGACGGGTTCAAGGTCTGGCGGGCCTTCAATGGCATCGTCGGCATGGCCATCTGCAACGACCGTCGCTGGCCCGAGACCTACCGGGAACTGGGCCTCCAGGGCGTGGAGATGGTGCTCATCGGCTACAACACGCCCATCCACTACGCACCCGACCCCGGCCAGAACCCGCTGCAAGGGTTCCACAATCACCTCGTCATGCAGGCCGGCGCCTACCAGAACGGCACCTGGGTGGTCGGCGTGGCCAAGGGCGGCAACGAGGAAGGCGTGGAGTCCTTGGCCCAGTCCGCCATCATCGCCCCCTCGGGCCAGATCGTCGCCCAAGCGGTGACCACGGGTGACGAACTGATCTCGGCCCGCTGCGACCTCGATTGGTGCGCCCACTACAAGGACACGCTCTTCAACTTCGACCGCTACCGGCGGCCCGAGATGTACCAGCGCATCACCAGCCAGAAAGGCGTGGTACTGCCCGAATGAGCCAGCCCCGAATGAGCCAGCCCCGAACGACCGACAACGAAATGACTGACATCCCTGCTTCTGTCACCTTCGAACTCAACGGCTCCGAGGTCTCGGTACGCGGCGACCACCCGCACCTACTCACCGCCCTGCGCGACGAACTCGACATCACCTCGCCCAAGGACGGCTGCTCGCCGACCGGCCAATGCGGCTGTTGCACCATCCTGCTCGACGGCAAGGCGCGCGTCGCCTGCCAGACCCCGCTCGACAAGGTCGCCGGTCGAACCGTTCTCACCTTGGAGGGTGTCGACGCCGACGAACGGGAACGCTACGCCAACGCCTTCGCATCGTGTGGCGCGCTCGCAATGCGGCTTCTGTACACCCGGCGTCGTGATGCGGGTGAAGTCCATGCTGGACAAGACCACGCCCGACAAACCCGGCCTCACCCGGGAGAACGCGGCGCGGCTGCTCGGTGGAAACCTCTGTCGCTGCACGGGCTACACCAAGATCCTCGATGCCGTCGAGGCCCTGGTGGACCGAGGCCCCGAGACCCGAGTCGCGCTGTCCCCACGGGGCATCGGCACCAGCGGTGTCAAGTACGAGGCGAGCGCGTTGGCCCTGGGCGATCGGGCGTTCATCGACGACCTCCGCCCGGCAGGCCTCCTCCATGGGGCGGTCCATCTCGCTGCACATGCACGGGCCGACGTCATCGCCATCGACACCCGACTGGCCACGGCCGAACCGGGAGTCGTCGCCGTCTTCACTGCCGCAGACATCCCCGGCGAGTTGCGGTCCGGCCTCATCCACAAGGACTGGCCGACGTTCATTCCCGTCGGAGGTCGCACCAGCTATCTGGGCGATGTGCTTGCGCTCGTCGTAGCCGAGGACCGGGCAACGGCACGCCGAGCCGCGCAATTGGTCGAGGTGACCTACGACGTCCTCCGACCGATCACGAGTCCGGTCGAGGCGGTCGCCACGACCGAGCATGCCGTATGGCAACTCGACGGAAACATCCTTTCCACCAGCACCTACCAGCGCGGCGACGTCGAGACGGCCCTACGGCAGTCTGCACACGTCGTGGTCGAGACGTTCCAGACCCAGCGCATCGATCACGCCTTTCTCGAACCAGAGTCAACGCTGGCGCTGCCCGTTGACGCAGGGGAGCCGCTTCCCCTCACCGGTGGCCATTCGGGCGGCGAGCCCGTCGATTTCGATCGACTGCTGGTCTACTCGGGAGGACAGGGCGTCTGGGACGACCGCAACGACATTGCCCGAATGTTGGACGTTCCGACCGAAGCCATCGTGACCGAACTGGTCAGCAACGGCGGAGCCTTCGGCGGCAAGGAAGACCTGTCGAATCAGGCCCAGACCGCGCTGGCTGCCTGGCTGCTGCAACGACCGGTCCGCACCACGTTCTCTCGCGAAGAATCGTTCCTCGTCCACACCAAACGTCATCCCATTCGCATGACCTACGAGGCCGGTTGTGATGCCGAAGGCAGGCTGACTGCCTTGCGAGTCCGGATGCTCGGCGACTCCGGCCCGTACGCGTCGGTCGGCATGAAGGTCCTGGAACGAGCAGCCGGTCACGCATCCGGCCCCTACGTCGTGCCCAACATCGACGTCGAAGCGATCGCGGCCCGCACCAACAACTCGGTCTGCGGCGCCTTCCGCGGGTTCGGAGCCAACCAGGCGCAGTTCGCGATGGAAGGCGTCCTCGATCGCCTGGCCGACGCAGTAGGCATCAGTGGCTGGGACATCCGCGATCGCAACGTCGTCGAACCCGGTTCGATCTGGGGTCCCGGACAAATCATGGACGACGGCTGCCTCGGAGCCCGATCCTGCCTCGACGCAGTGAAGCCCGCCTACGACGAGGCCCGGGCTGCCGGCCTCCCGGTGGGTCTGGGCCTCGGGTTGAAGAACTCCGGGCTTGGCAACGGGTTCAAGGAGATCGCCCGAGCAGTCGTGCATTTCCGGAGCGACGACCTCATCGAGATCCGACACTGCTGGACCGAGATGGGCCAGGGGATCCACACCGTTGCGCTCGCAGGTCGCCGTCGAAGAACTTGGCGTCGAGCCCAACCGGATACGGGTCATCGTCGACTCCACCCGAGAGCTGGGTGCCGGCCAGACCACGGGCAGCCGAGGCACCCTGATGGGGGCCGGTTCGGTCGCCGACGCGTGCCGCAAGGCGGTCGCCGATGGTTGCCGTGTCGGCGTCGACTACGAAGGCGAGTACCGGGTCGATTGGACCAACTCGCTCCACGAGGGCCTCGACAACCCGATCATCCATTCGACCTTCGGCTACGCCGCGCAGGTCGTCGTCCTCGAACCCACCTCAGGCACGGTGAGCCGAGTCATCGCAGCTCATGACGTGGGGCGCGCGGTCAACCCGTTGCTGTGCGAGGGCCAGATCGAGGGCGCGGTCCACATGGGGCTTGGGTATGCGCTGTCCGAAGGCTTCCCGTGCGACATCGACGGGCGGCCGAGCAACATCACCCTGCGGGATCTCGACATCATCCGACCAAAGGACATGCCCCCCGTCGAGGTCATCCTGGTCGAGTCGCCCCAGCCCAACGCGCCCTACGGCATCAAAGGGGTGGGCGAGATCGGTCTGGTGCCGACGGCCGGCGCGGTGGCCGAGGCGCTGCGCCAACATGACGGCCGCTGGCGCAATGAGCTACCGATGATCAACGAGGCCAACCGGGAACGCCGCGAGGCCTGGACCTGAGACGGGCAGGCTGAGCCCCACGGCACGAGCCGCCCGACGAGCTTTCGTTTCCGCAGCGTGACGACTCGCGCGCGAGGTGTGGTGGGCGTGTGCACCGCCGACGGCGGGGTCTATCCTGCACCCACCGGAGCGCACTCCTCCGGACCTCGACGGACCGTGGAAAGTCACCGCAGCCCATGACTTCAGCCGAAACAGCCCTGGCCTTCGAGAACATCGGCATGACCTTTGCCGACGGCACTCAGGCGCTGTCCGATGTCAGCTTCACGGTCGACAAGGGGGAATTCATCACCGTCGTCGGTCCGTCAGGTTGCGGCAAGTCCACCCTGCTGAAAATTGCGTCGGGCCTGATCAACGCCACCTCCGGCACCGTTCGCGTCGATCGGGAGCGCATCGGCTACGTCTTCCAGGACGCAACGCTGCTTCCCTGGCGCACCGTCATCCAGAACATCGAGCTGTTGGCCGAGCTGCACGACATTCCCGCAGCCGAACGGCGGTCGCTGGCCGAGAAGGCGGTCGAGCTCGTCGGCCTGCGGGGGTTCGAGAACCACTATCCGAAGTCGCTGTCGGGGGGCATGAAGATGCGAGCATCGCTGGCTCGCTCGCTCACCCTCGACCCTCCAGTGTTCCTCTTCGACGAACCGTTCGGAGCAGTCGACGAGATCACCCGAGAGCATCTCAACGACGAGACCCAGCAGCTGTTCCTCCGTGAGGGCTTCGCCGGCCTGTTCATCACCCACTCCATCAGCGAGGCGGTGTTCATGAGCACGAGGGTGCTCGTGATGTCGGCCCGGCCCGGCCGAATCGTTGCCTCCTTCGACGTTCCTTTCGACTACCCCCGCAGCTCCGACATCCGTTTCGATCCCGAGTTCGCCAAGCTCAGCGGCGAAATCTCGCACGCACTGCGGGGTTCACACCAATGACCGATCCGCAAACGGCCGAACTGCAGATGACCGACACGTCCCGTCGTCGACCACGACGCCCCGCTGGCTCAGGCCAGGACCAGCACCGCCAAGGTCGCCTTCGACAGCATCTGGCCCCCGTTCCTCTTCGGGCTCGGCGTGCTCGCTGTCTGGTACTTCATCAGCTACGTCGTGCTGAGCGAGAAGCGTCGGTTCCTGCTTCGGCCGCCGCACATGGTCGTCCGGAACGGCTTCCTCGACTGGCCCGTCTTCTCCGAGATGCTGGGCAGTCTCTGGACCTCGACCCAGGTTGCGGCCATCGGTCTCTTGATGGCCATCGTCATCGGATTTGCGTTGGCCATCATCATGAGCCAGGCGAAGATCCTCGAGCAGGCCATGTTTCCCTACTTGGTCATCGTGCAGGCCATACCCATCCTCGCCCTCACGCCGCTGATCGTCTTCTGGTTCGGCAGCGGCCAGACGGCGAGGATCATCGTGTGCGTGATCATCTCGGTGTTCCCGCTCATTGTGAACACCCTGTTCGGGCTCCAGGCCGCCGAACGAGGAATGCATGACCTCTTCACGCTGCATCACGCCGGCCGGCTCACCCGCCTCCGCAAGCTCATGTTTCCTGCCGCATTGCCGGCGATCTTCGCCGGCCTGCGCATCTCCGCCGGGTTGTCGGTCATCGGCGCCATCGTCGGCGACTTCTTCTTCGGCCAGGGAGCGGTGGGAATCGGCCAGCTCATCCGTCGCTACGCCAATCGACTCGAGGGCGAGGAGCTGATCACCGCCATCATCTTGTCGTCCGCCCTCGGCGTCACCGTCTTCCTGTTCTTCACCTGGTTGCAGAATCGTGCCATCGGTCGTTGGTACGAATCCTCCGGCGGCGGAGCCAGTTAGCCATTTCTCTAGTTTCCAGAATCCAGCAAACCGGGAGAGAAGAATGACACGTAGTTCATGGTTGCGACTGTTGTCGCTCCTGTTCGCCTTCGCCCTCGTCGGCGCCGCCTGCGGAGGCAGCAGCGACGCTGCCGACTCCGGGGAGGAAGCGGCCAGTGGCAGCGTCGCCGACGTTTGTCCCAACCCGTTGGTCGTTCAGACCGACTGGTTCCCCGAGGCCGAACACGGCGCGATGTACGAACTCATCGGCGAGGGCTACACCGTCGACGTCGACAAGAAGGTCGTCCGCGGCCCGATGGTCTCCGACGGCGAGGAACTCGGCATCGACTTCGAGGTCCGTACCGGTGGCCCCGCCATCGGGTACGCACCGGTGGCCAGTTATGTCTACACCGACGACTCGATTCAGCTGGCGTACGCCAACACCGAGTCACAGATCCTCAACTTCGCTGACGCCCCACTTCTGTCGGTCGTCTCGCCGCTCGAGAAGAACCCACAGATGATCATGTGGGATCCCGAGACCTACCCCGATGTCGAGACCTTGGCTGACCTGGGCACCGAGAATGTCACCATCAATGTGTTCGGTGGCGGTGTCTTCACCGATGTTTTCGTGGCCATGGGTACCTGGAACGCGGATCAGATCGATCCCTCCTACGACGGTTCGCCGGCCCGGTTCATCTCCGAGGACGGCGCCATCGCCCAGCAGGGCTTCGCATCAGCCGAGCCCCACAACTACGAGAACGTGTTCGAAGACTGGGGCAAGCCGGTCGCCTTCGAGCTTCTCCACGATGCCGGGTTCGAGGTGTACAGCCAGACCATTGCCATCCGTCCCGACGACAAGGAAACGCTGGCACCCTGCCTCGAACTCGTCGTTCCCATCATCCAGAAGGCGATGGTCAGCTACGATGCTGCGCCTGAGCGTGCCAACGCCATCATCATCGACGCCGTGACCCAGTACGCCGATTTCTGGGTGTACGACGAGGCGATCGCAGAGTACTCCGTCGAGACCCAGCGAGAGCTCGGACTCATCGGCAACGGTCCGAATGACACCGCAGGTGACATCGACGAGGACCGCATCCAGGGCGTCATCGACCTCATCGGCGAGTCGGGCCTCGAGACCAATGACGTCACCCCGGCCGACATCGTCACCAACGAGTTCATCGACGAGTCGATCGGTTTCTGATCCGACGATCGGATGGCCGGCGCCTCAGGGTGCCGGCCATTCGGCGTTTTGGGGCCATCCCGAATCAGCCCCGGTGAACCGCCGTCTGCTGGTCGGCCGACGCAACCAACCGGCCCCGCCGGAACGTGCGCCGAGCCATAGGAGCGTCAGCGATCGCACCCCGGATCGATGGTGCATCGATGGCCAACAGATCAGCCGGGCTGCCGACCTCGAGCGACACGGCCGGTAGACCGAGCGCCGCACGGACGTTGGTCGACACCATGTCGTAGGCGACATCGGGAAGCTGATGACCGGCCATCACCATCAGCGCCGCCGTCTCGAGCGGGTCGCTGCGGCCGACCAGGTTGAACGGGTCTTGCACGTTGTCGCCACCGGCGGCGACCAACGCGCCGGCTTCCTGGAGGGCCCGAACTGCGGTCAGGCCGCGCGGCGTCCCCGTCTGATGCGCACGCCCCTGAAGGAACAGGTTGGTCTGCGGGAGCGGAAAGACAGCAATGCCGGCCTCGGCCACCAGATCCGACACCTCGCGCTGCACTGCGGCAGTCTGCATGCCCAAGGTCACGCAGTGGCTGGCGGCCACCCGGCCCGCAAATCCCGTGGTGAGCACCGCCTGAGCCAGGTCTCGCAGGGTCAGCACCGTTGGATCGAGCATCTCATCAACGTGGAGATCGACCCCGATGCCGGCCTCGGTGGCGGCTCGCAGGGCAATGTCGATGAGGCCGACCCCGTCAGGATCAAGGTGCGGGCATCCGCCGACCAGGTGGGCGCCCGCCTCCAGGGCATCGACCAATGCCGCCCTGGTACCTGCGCCGTTGCGACCGGTGAGCGGGCTCCCGCACAGGGCAACGACCTGCACATCGAGCAGACCTTCGAACTCCGACGCCGCCTCCAGAACTGCCTTCACGGCGGTGGCGCCGATGGACTCCAGCACGTTGACGTGCGTCCGCACTGCGGTGACTCCGTGCACCAACAGCAAGTCCATCGCGGCAATCGCCCGTTCGACGATGCCGTCGTACGTGATGTGCCCCGCCGCGCTGGCCGCCACCCAGGCGTCGATGGCGCCCATGAGGTCACCGCCAGGGTTCGGCACCAGTTCCGCAGTGAGCGCTTTGTCCAGATGAGCGTGCGGTTCGGCCAACGAGGGCACCAACAACCAGCCGTTCAGATGATGCACCGGTCCAGGATGTGCGTCCAGCGCTCGTCTGTGCGCGTTCTCCGCTACATCCGAGATTTCGGTGATGATTCCGTCGGTCACCCGAAGGTCGACCAGGCGTCCATCGGCCAGCCGACCATCGAGCAGCAGTGTGGAGGTGTTGGTCATGAAGGTCTCTCGGGAAGGGCCAGCCATCCGGCGACTCGTTCGATTCGCTCGGCGCCGGCGGCGGGGTTGGCGATGGGGAGTTGGAACTCGTCGATACCGCACCGGTCGATCAACTGGGCAAGTTCGGCGGCGCATTCGGGTTCGGAGCCGACGATCATGAACTGATCGACCCAGTCGGGGTCGACCAGCGCAGCCGCAGCCGCCGGACCGCCGTCGCCCAATGCTGCTCTGATCGCGGTGATCCGTTCATCAGTGATTCCGACCTCGGCCCGCACGTCAGCCGGAGTGTCGACGAGTCGGAAGCTGAGCGCCGCGCGTGCCGCCTCGAGTTCGGACTCAGAGGTGACCAGCATCGTGGTGTAGGTGACGATGAACGGGCGGGTTCCCGCCAACCCTCGCAGCATGGCGACATGGCGCTCGAGGAACGCCTTGTGGACATAACCCAGGTTGAAGCCGTCGGCCAGGCGGCCTGCCAGTTCGGTGACGCGCACGCCTCGTCCCGCGACGAAAATGGGAAGCTCGGCGCGGCCGTAGGAGAGGCGGGCGTTGCGGTACGAGAACACCGACCCGTCATGGTCGACGACGCTTCCCGAGAGGAGCTTCCTCGTGGTGAGGATTGTTTCCTCGAGCGTTCGACGCGGCTGATGTCGGTCGATGGCCAGCGGGCCGAGCGCCATACCGCCACCTGCACCCAGGCCGAGGAACGCTCGTCCGCCGGACACACTCGTCGAGCGAGGCGATAGCGGCGACGGTCACGCCGGGATGGCGGCTGTAGGGGTTGGCGATGCCCGGTCCGAGGGCGATCGACTGCGTGGCACCCGCAATGGCGGTGAGGGTGACATACGGGTCGCGGGTGTTGAGGCCCTCGTCGTTGACCCAACAGCGGGTTGCGCCCCGCTGCTCGGCGAAGACCGCCAGATCCACCATCTGACCGATGGGCGCCGTCGGCATGAGGTGGACGCCGAGCGTCGGACGCGTGCCGGTCACCGGCCCGCCCGCTCGATGATCCGACGCCGGATCGGCGCGGTTCGTCGACCCAACCCGGTGTGCAGATCGTGCGTGACCGCGGCCGCCGCGTTGCGGCCCGACGCACCGAAGATCCCGGCGCCCGGAAACGTTCCGGCCCCGCAGAGGTAGAGGCCGGGCAAGGGCGTCCGATAGCGGGTCAGTTCGGGCTGCTTGCCAATGAGGGTCACCAGCGGCGACGCGGCGAAGGCCGGAGTGTGGCCTCGATGCATCGAGAACTCCGCTTCGTAGATGTCGGGGGTCATGGCCCGCCACTCACGGACGGACTCGAGCGCTCCCGGTCCCATGAGCTCGGCCCACAGTTCGAGCCAACGACGAGGCTCGTTCGAGCCCGGCCATCCGCCGGGCAAGGCATACGGAGTGAAGAGCACCTCGAGGCTGAGGACGTGGCCGCCGTTCGGCGCCATCGCCGGATCGAGAACCGAGGGCATGTTGAGGAGGAAGGTCGGGTGGGGAGCGACGAGTCCCTCGGCCCGTAGCCGGTGGGCCTCGACGAGTTGGTCAGGAGAAGGCGACACGACGGTGGTAGGACCCAGCAAGTCGAGGCCAGGATGGCGTTCAGCCACCCGGCCCGCGTACTGCGGGGTCGGTAAGCGGTCGAGGACGGCATCGATCTTGGATTCGTACCCGTCGTGCACTGGACGTGCCTTCCAGTGATCCACCAACTTGCGTGCCGCAGGCGGTGGGTCATCGATCCAGTCGACGAAGACCCGCTGTGGGTCGCACGCAGTGACGATGGTCGGCGCCGTGAGCCGCTGCCCGTCGGCGAGCTGCACCCCGACGGCCGCGCCATCGCTGACGAGGATGCGCTCGACTCGGGCGTCGCACTGCACCCGACCCCCTGCGGCCTCGATGCACGCTCGAAGCGCGTCGCCCAGAGCACCCGAGCCGCCCTTCGGACGCCCGGACTTGACCAGATGGCGGGTGGCGTAGAGGGCCGCCGCCAAACCGGTTCCCGGTGTCTGCGGAGGCACGCCCCAGACGGTAGGGCCGGTGCTGAACGCCGGCATCAGCAACTGCCATGCGGTGAAGTACTGGCTCAGGACATCGAACGCGCTCCGCCGGCTCCACTCGAGCAAGCGAGCCGCCCCCGCACCCCTCCGACTCGCCACCCCTGCGAGAATCCGCCCAGTGGACGGCTTCGAGCGGGCAATCTCCAGAATCAATCTCGACACCGGCACCGCATCGGCCAAGTATCGGCGATAGCCGTCGACCTGGTCCGGGTAGGTCGACGCCAGTTCGTCGAGGGTCCGGTCGATCTCGTGGAAGAAGACCCACGGCTCGCTGCGATCGTGGAACGCCGCCACGTAGCCCGCCTCGTTCTCGAGATACTCGAGCCCGAAGCCGGACAACTCGAGCTCGTCGATGACCGGCATGGCTCGGACCATCGTGTGGTCGCAGTTGCAGATGTTGAATCGAGCCCCGAGCGCCTCCTCGGTCGAGGCACAGCCACCGACCGACGAACGCGATTCGATCAAGAGCGTGTCGAATCCGGCCCGGGCCAGGTAGGCCGCTGCGATGAGCCCGTTGTGGCCGGCTCCGACCACGATCACCTCTGCACTGGCGGTCATCTGTCGAGCCTAGGGCCCGCATCATCTTCCGAGGTCCGCCCCAACCGCGGTAGGTACCCTCGGTGGCGTGACCGCCGACGTTCCTCGCTTCGACGAACCCAACCTCACCCGGAACGGCGCTGACGTGCTCGCCGAACTCGGCGTCACCCTCACCGACTCCCCCGCGATCCCGGCGCTCAGCGAACCAGCCGCCTTCCCGTCCGTGCTGCACCCGTCGGACGAGCCGCTGGTCCCGTTGGTCCATCCACGCATCGAGGTGCTCGCCAACTATCACCTCGCGGGCTGGCAGCATGCAGTCCCCGACGCTTGGCTCCGAGCGTCGGCCCTCGACCGCCTCGTCCAGGCAGTGGACCGCCTACCCGAACGGTGGGGATTCTGTGTGTTCGATGCCTGGCGTCCGCTCGACCTCCAGGCCGAACTCTTCCACGCGGCCTACGACCACCCTGGCCTTCCGCCGGGTTTCGTTTCTCCGGCCGACCCCGATCCATCGGCACCTCCGCCGCACCTCACCGGTGGAACGGTCGACGTGAGCCTGACGATCGATGGCATTCCTCTCGGCCTCGGGGTGGGCTTCGACGACTTCACCGATCGAGCCCGTACGGACGCGCTCGAAGTCGAGCCCGGGGCGAACCGCGACCTCCGCCGGATGCTCTATTGGTCGTTGCGGAGCGTCGGGTTCGTCGTCTTGGACTGCGAATGGTGGCACTTCGAATACGGGACCCGCCGCTGGGCCGCGCTCACTGGGAACGAGCCGCGCTTCGGACCGGCACTCCCACCGGGCTGAGGCCGAAACCCTCCATCGCGAAACCCTCTATCGAATGAGCCGACCGAACGTAGAAGCGGTCCGCCAACCCATCAGCGAGGCGGCAGCGACGAATCCAAGAACAAGCGCTACTTCGACTCTCACGAACACGTCGATCGGCAACAAGGCAGCGCCGACGAACACGGCGACACCTGCCAACCAACTGCCGACGGCGTCCGTGGCGTTCCCCAACGAGAGCAGCGTGAGCGACAACACGATCGTCACCATCGCAAACGCGGTCGAGGCACCCAGGAGGAACATGTCCGACCGCGCCACCCGATCGGTGAAGAGGAGGTCGACGACCCAGGGGCCGAGCACCGCCGAGCCGACTGCCACCGCTGCCCCGAAGGAGCCCACGATCAGCAGGAGGGTTCGAGTCGAACGACGCATCTCGGTGAACTTGGCTTCGGCCGCCAGGGCGACGTGCGACGGCAGCAGCGCGATCTTCACTGCCTGGAACAGGAACAGCGGGAGACGCGCAATCACCAACGCATTCAGGAACCGGCCCGGGTCGCCCGCTTCATCGGAGAGGGCTCCGACGGCAACTGGTCCGAGGTTCAACAAGAAGGCCTCGGCCATGGCCATCAACAGAAGCTGACCCCAACGGGGTAGGAGTTCTCGAGCGGTGGCTCCTGACCCCGGCTCGGCGAACGGACGGGCGCCCACCATGCCACCGACTGCAGCCAACCCGAAACTGACGGCCATCACCACGCCGAAGGCCACAACGCTTCGGACGCCCAAGGCCACGAGCAGAAGGGCTCCGGCCAGCCGAGTCGATCCCTCGAAGAACAGCGATACCCCGTAAGCACCGAATCGTCGACGACCGGCAACCACGCCACGCACCACTTCGGTGAGCATGAACGCCACCAGTGTCAGGACCATCGTGATCAGAAGTCCGGTTTGGCGGTCGAGCATGGCGTCGAGCCCGATGAACCAAGCCCCGATGGCCAGGACCCCGACCAGGGAGACCACACCAGCGCCGACAGACAGCGACTTCATCATCACCGGTCTGCTGCCATCACCCAACGCCGCTCGCTCAGAGGTCGACCTCGACAACTCCTGCTCGAGCGGCTGGAACGCGCCTGCTCCGATCAGGGACACGAGACCCCACACCACCGCGATTGCGTCGTACGACGCGTCAGCCAGACGCGAGCTGGAGATGGCCAGAAACGCATACGTGAACGCGCCGTTGGCGACGAGCCCAATAGCGATCGCCCCCGTACCGGCAGGGAGATTGAACCGCGTCGCGAGCGATCGGAGGGGAGACGGGATGGCGAAGCTCCTCGGGAGGTCCGGCCGACGCGGCTGGGCGACCTATGCTAGCCGCCATGTCACTGGGTCTGCGTCAAGCGTTGCTCATCGGCTTGGGGGGGTTCTTCTGTGGGGCACTCATTCTTGCTCTCGCCCGTCGCCAGCTGATCACCCTCCGCTACACCATCGCTTGGCTCTCGATCGCAGCAATCGGCGTCCTGGGGGCCTTCCTCACGCGGCTCGTCGCCCCCATCGCCGACGGCTTCGGGATGTCGCCCACGGGCGTCCTCCTCGCCAGCTCGACCCTCGTACTCCTCGCCATCACCCTGCAGCTCTCGATCTCGGTCTCCGGACTCCGAGCCGACCTCCAGACTCTGGCCGAGTCGCATGCGCTCCTGGCCGAACGTCTGGAACGGGTCGTCCCGCAGCAAGGGAGCGAATGACCCGGCCATTGCCATCCCCGTTGATCATCGTCCCCGCATGGAACGAAGAAGCGAGCGTCGGCGCAGTTGTTCGCGAGCTGCGAGAACACAACTACCCAGTCGTCGTGGTCGACGACGGCTCGGCCGACGCAACCAGTCAACGAGCCCGTGAAGCGGGAGCGACCGTGCTGCGGCTACCGGTGAACCAAGGCGTAGGCGGAGCCCTGCGCTGCGGGTTCCGATGGGCAGTGCAGAACGGCTTTCGATCGGTGATTCAGGTGGACGCCGACGGCCAGCATCCCGTAGCCGAGATCGCCAACCTCATCCGGGCGGCCGAAACGTCCGACGTCCACATCGTGATCGGGAGCCGCTTCGCCGGGGAGGCGGCCGGCATGGAGATCGGGCTGGCTCGTCGGATCGCCATGTGGCGTCTCGGACGCTCGGCCTCCCGGGCAACTGGCGTACGCATCACCGATGCCACTTCCGGCTTCCGGATCATCCGAGAACCGTTGCTGAGCGCCTTCGCGCAGAACTTTCCGGCCCACTACCTCGGCGATACCTACGAGGCGGTGGTGAGCGCAGGTCGCGCCGGCTACCGCGCCGTGGAGATCCCCGTCGAGATGAGTCCACGCACCCACGGAACCTCATCGGCCTCAACCGTCTCAGCCATCCGATTCCTTGTCAGGTCGATGATCGTGGCCGGCGCCCGATTGCAGTTCAACCTTCCCAAACCATCGGAGAGCCCGGCGTGACCGATCGAGCGCCGCAACCCAAGTCCCCGACCTCCAAACGTCAGCTCGCCCAGCTGGGTCCTTGGTTGCCGCCCGTCGTTGCGCTGCTCGTCGTGCTGCTTCTCGGCGGACTGAAGCTCCAAGGATCGTCACTCGGACTCTATGGGATCGGCGTCGGCGCCACGGAAGACCAATCGGGCGTACTCACCGGGCCGGCACGGCCCATCCGCTCCGATGAGTGGTTCGTCCGCACACCTTGGGTATTGGCCCAGGATCGGAACGGGCTTCCGGCGGTCTCGCACGGCGGCATCGGCCAGCATGACCCAGCGCTCATCGGTGACCTTCCTACTGCGGGGTGGGAGGTCATCGTCCGGCCCCACACCCTGCCGTATCACCTGATCGATGGGCCGCGCACACTCGCGCTCGAGTGGTGGCTGCTCTATGCCGTTCAGTTCCTCGGCGTCTACGCCCTGGTTCTCGCGGTCAGCCGCTCGTGGGACCTGGCGCTGATGGCCGGCCTGTTGATGATCTTCAGCCCCGTCACCCAGTGGTGGACGGGTTCGGGCACGTACACCCCCATCGGCTACGGGGGTATGGCCACCGCCTTGTTGATCTGGGCGTACCGAGCGACCGATCACCGACGATGGCTGTACTCCGGGGCTGCGGGACTGTCGCTCGGCGCCTTCGCCGTCGGTCTCTACCCGCCGTGGCAGATCGGCGCGCTCATCGTCGCAGGGTCGCTTGCCATCGGGGTGGTCGCGCCGGATCTGGTCGACGCAGCCCGTCGGCGGAACGCGTTGGTTGCGCTGGCGTCGGCCGTCCTACCCGCAGCAGTGATCGGTGGAGGCCTCTTCCTGGTCTTCATCCTCAAACACACCGAAGCAGTCGAAGCGGTTTCCGGCACGGTCTACCCGGGCGAGCGCGGTGACTCGGCCGGCGGATTCTCGAGCCTTCCCAGCATCCTCAGTGCCCCCTTCGACTCGTTCGCCTCTGCTCCTCAGTTCGCCCTCGTCAACGGCACCAATCAATCCGAGAACTCGAGCGGGGTGCTCTACCTCATCCCGGTGGGCGTGATCATCTTCGCGATCGGGCTCGCCGGCTCCTTCCGGGGCCGACTCACACCTGCCATCAAGGGCCTCCTCGTCGGATCCACCCTCCTCTTCTCCTGGATGCTTTTCCCGCTCCCATCGTGGCTCGGCAGGCCGGTCCTGCTGAACCGCGTCGAGGCCGGCCGAATCATCCTTCCGCTGACCTTTGCCAGCGTGGTTGCGCTCGCATTGCTCCTGGCACATCTTCGCGAGACCAACGTTCCGCTCCCTCGTCTCGCCATCGTGGGTGCACTGGTGGCCTTCGTCATCCCCTACGCCTGGGCCGCCGGCAAGTACGCGGTCGAGGGCGCCGAGACGAGCCACCGTCAGGCAGCGCTGTTCCTGGTGATCCTCAGCGCAGGTCTCGGTCTGGCCTTCGCCCGTCCACGCCTCTATCTCGGCCCCGCAATTCTCGTGCTTTTCGGGTTCTGGCAGGCCAGCCTCATCAACCCGATCCAAGAAGGCATCGGCACCATCACCCAGAACGCGTTGTACCAGACCGTCGACAAGTTGGTCACCGGCGACCGGACCGAGTCGGGCTGGGTCTCGTTCGGAGCCGACGGGTACACGAAGGGAACGATCACGGCTTCGGGGGTGGACCACCTGAGCGGCATCAGTCCCTATCCCGACCACGACGCCTGGGCGATCCTGGACCCGACGGGGGCCAACGAAGACGTGTGGAATCGCTACGCCCACGTCGGGTTCGAAGTGGGGCCGCCGGGAAGCGAGCCCGCCTTCCGAACCGCGAGCCCGGACTCGATCGTGCTGACCATCGATCCGTGCGACGACGCGCTGGTCGAGTTAGGTGTCGACTTCATCGTGATGAACGGCGTCGAGTTGGACGGTTGCGGGCGTCTGGCCGAGACCGTCACGTTCGGAGCCTCGACGCTGCTCATCTATCAGCGCTGACGCCGGCCGATCACCACGACCTCATTGCCCTTCCCGAAACGAGCCTGGACCCATCGGGGTAGCGCAGTCACCACGCCCACGGTCCGAACGACCAGCATGCCCTTGCCGGCTTCGATGCTTTGCACGGCCAACGCCGGCGGCGCCTGCACATCGGGCGTGGCGGCAGCCCCCCGACCAAGCACGAGGCGAACGAGGCCGGCGCCGACCTTCAGCCAGTGTTCCGGTTCGTCGGTGGTGAAGGAATCCACTGGCTCCCATCCGGACTGGCTGAGGACGTCGGTCAGGCTTTCCGGTGTGAAGAGACGCAGGTGGGGACGCGAGTAGTTGGGTGACCATCGGCGTGCGACGCGATGTTCGAAGCTCGACGCATTCGGTGTTCCGACGATGATCACGCCCCCAGGCCTGGTTACCTGCGCTGCCTGCTCGAGGAACTCAATGGGTTCGAGTACGTGCTCGATCACGTGCCAGCTCACGACGATGTCGAAAGACGCGTCTTTCAAGTCGAGGCTCTCGAAGGTTCCCTGCAGAACCTCGACGCCACGCGCTCGTACCGCATCGGCGAGGACAGGAGAGTCTTCGATCGCCGTGACCTGATAGCCGGCGGCCATCGCGGCCTCGGCGAACTGACCGGAACCCGGCCCAACCTCGAGAAGACGCCCGGACGGGATCGCGGCCCTGAGGATCTCGAGACGATAAGCGGCGTCCTGTTCGCTCAACGCCAACGCGAACGGTGTCAAGCATGCTGGATCCGATGCGCCGTACCACTCGTCCTGTGCCTCGGTGAAGCGGTCCTCGACGGCCGAGAGGGAGAGTTGCTCCTCGAGTCCGCAGGATCGGCAACGGCGATAGTCGCCCCCGATGGTCCCGCTTCGGTCGAGCCACGCGTCATGGGCACAGATCGTCATGACTGCCTCCTGGGTATCTCGTGGGTGTCAATACCGCCGCGCTCCGCTCCGATCGCCTGCCGGAGCGCGTCCTCGAACCCCGCCACCGCCGTCTCCCACCGGCACAAGCGCTCGATCTCGCAACGAGCCTTCGCTCCGGCAGCGCGGCGACCCTCGTCGTCATCGAGCCAACTCGCAATCGCAGACGAGAAGGCATCGCCGGGCGCCCGGTACACCACCCCGTCGCCCTCGGCAATCATTCGGCGCATACCGTCGAGACGGGTGCAAACCGTCGGGACTCCGCAACCTGCGTACTGGAGGATCTTGCTGGGTAGCGCACAATTCGCAACGAGCTTCTCGGCGAATGGCGTCACGGCAACGTCGGCGAGCCGCAGGTGATCGGCCAACTCGTCGTAACCGATCCAACCGGTGAACAGCACACTGGTCTGAAGCCCGAGCCGCTCTACTTGGGCTCGAAGCTCGGCCTCGGCCTCGCCGCCACCCACCAGCATCAGCTTGCGGCGAGGTTCGGCGCGGAGCATCGGGGCGAGTTCGTCGATCAGCCAGTCGAGGCCCGCGAACCGGTAGAGCGTCCCCATGAATTGAACGATCTGATCTTCCGGTCCGAGCCCGTATCGAGCCATCAAGGCCTCGGATCTGCCGCCTGGGCTGAAACGCTCGAGATCGATTCCCGGGTAGTCGACTCGAACGTTTCGTTCGAGCGCACCCTTCGACGCCACGTAATCAGCCAGAGCAGGGTTGTTGGCCGAGACGACCGACGCGTTCCGGTAGATGAACCGTTCGGCGCGCTCGATCAGCCGGTCAAATACCGTCGGTCGCAATTCGTGGCTGATATCGAGCGCCCGAAACAGGACCGGGACACCCATACGACGGGCGATCATGATCGCCTGCCAACCGTTGGTCGGCACGGCGTACAGCACCAGAACATCGGGCTTGTGATCTCTGATGGCCCGCACGATGGCGGGCACCTGAGTGATGGAGGCGACCAGACGATCGAGCGGGGGTGGCAGCAGCCGACCTGGCGTCCGGACTTCCACCGCTGCTCCCGAGTGGGCGCGCTCCTCGACGATCGAGGTCTCGGTCCGCCAGTCGAGATACCTGCGCCAGCCCGATCGTTCGACGCCCTCGGCGAAATCGACGAACACCACGTCGTGGCCCGCAAGGCTCAGCAGTTCGGGAAAGTCGTGCATCTCGAAGATGACCTTCTTGCGATAGTTCACCTCGTGCACGAACAGGATCCGCATTGCCGCTGACTTTAGCTATCGCGACGACAAGTCCGAGGAGCCTCGACCCTCGGGCTAGATTCGCCGGGTGCCAATCGACTCCCCCATCGCCCCGGCCAACGTCGACATCAGCGACCGGGGCCAAGGTCCCAGCCTCGTGTTCACCCATGGCTGGACCGATCAGCTCGGATCCTGGAATGCCATGATCGACGAATTGTCGACCGACTACCGGTGCCTCAGCTGGAGCATGCGGGCCCACGGAAACTCCGAAGTCACCCCGCCGGGAACCTACAGCCGCGAACATGCGCTCACCGACCTGCGCGCCGTCGCCGACCTGGCCGAGGCTCCCTACGTCCTGATCGGGCACTCACTCGGCGGGTACCTGTCCCTGGCTCACACGTTGCGTTACCCCGACGAGGTCCGTGCGCTGGTTCTCGTCGGCGCCGGACCGGGCTTCTCCAAACCTGAGGCGATGGAGCAGTGGAATGCGATGGTCGACCGGTCGGCGGCCAAGAACCCGGTGCCTGAAGGGTCCGAGGTCATCTCGAAGCACTTCGACTCGTGGGTCATCGACAACCTTGCGACCATCACGGTACCCACCCTGGTCGTGGTGGGCGAAGGCGACAAGCAGTTCCAGGCGTCGGCATCGCTGTTCGAGAAGCGGATGAACGTCCGGAGCAATGTGATCGTGGCCGGCGCCGGACATTCGGTGCACCGCCAGAAGCCGGCCGAGGTGGTCGCCGCCATGCGTCCGTTCCTCGCTGGGCTCTGAGTCACCATTCCGGGAAAGGGCGTGTGGACCGGCGAGGATCGTCCTAAACTGACGCCCGCTGCGCTCGTAGCTCAATTGGATAGAGCATCTGACTACGGATCAGAAGGTTGGGGGTTCGAGTCCCTCCGAGCGCGCTGAACGAATCGGTCGATTCCATCGGTGCAGAAGCGGGATGGTGAGCCGTCTCGGGCTCAGGTTCCCGGCGGCACGTACTTCGGCATCGCCGTGGCGATCGCGGCGTCCATCTGCTCGCCACTGAACAGTTCATAGGTCAGACTGCGTTCGACGACGCCGGTGGCTCCGGCGAAGCTTCCCATCGCCAGAACCCCGTCAACCGTGTCTGCGCCCATGACGGTCACAAAATCCCACTCACCGGGCATCGTGAAGTTCACCGACTCGATGGTGACCCCCAGTGACTCGGCGAGCGCCATCATCGCCGCCGGTCGGGTTGCGTAGCCATCGGCCCGCACTCCTTTGGTCACTGCACGGGTCCACTGCAGCCGACTAGCTTCTCGAACGTCCGGGCAATCAGCCGCGAGTGTGGAGGTTCGAACGATGGCGACGGTGCTCTACGAACGAGACGGTGCGGTGGCTCGGGTCACGATGAACCGTCCCCAGTACGGGAACGCGCAATCGCGGGTGTTGCTCGAGGAACTCGACGACGCGTTGAGCGAGGCGATGGCCGACCACGACGTGCGAGCGGTGGTGTTGTTCGGCGCAGGTGACAACTGGTCATCCGGTCACGACATCGGCACCAAGGAAGAGATCGCCGACCGTGAGGCCCGCCCGTATCGACAAGGGGTCAGCGGTACCTTCCAACGCTCTTGGGATCTGAATGTCGAGAACACGATGCGGTGGCGCGACCTCCCCAAGCCGACGTTGGCCGCGGTCCACGGGATGTGCATCTACGGCGGGTGGATGATCGCCGCCGCGATGGACTTGATCGTCGCCTCGGAGGATGCGCAGTTCGTACCAGGATTCTTCCAGTTCCAGTCGACACCGTGGGACATCGGCTTTCGCCGTGCGAAGGACATCCTCTGGAGTCAGGGCCTCCTCGACGCACACGAGGCACACGAGCTGGGTTTCGTATCGCTGGTCGTCCCCCGTGAGGATCTCGAGGAGGAAGCGATGGCGAAGGCGGCGCGTATCGCCCGATTGCCTCCGCTCATGGCCGAGATGATCAAACGCCAGATCAACGAAGCGCAAGACGCCATGGGCTTCCGGTCTGCGATTACCGCCGGGCATGCTTCCTACATGGTCGCCAGTTTGGGGGGCGTGTTCTTCGATGAGAAGAACCCGTTCGGATCCCGCAAGCGCATGCCGGGCATCGACTCGGCCCGACGTCGGCGTGCCGAGCAACGGCCGGAGGAGCCCACAGACCTTGACCCACCCGAAGGTCGCTCCTAGCCTGCGAGCAGACGCCCACTTCGCTCGCCAGAGCGACCGAGCGCACAGGGAGAGACCGTGACCGAGATCGTCGTCACCGAAAGTCGCCCGAGCGAAGTGTTGGCGCGACTGCACGAATCGGCCCACGGCGAGCGCGAGTACCTGTTCGCCGCACGAGACGCCGACGCGGCCGATCTCGTCCTGGTGGCGTGGGAAGCGGGTGAGGCTGTCGGCTACATCGCCACCACCGATCAGCGCGAGAACGGCTTGCTGATCTGGGAGCACCTCGTCGTCCCCTCCCACCGTGGACGCGGCCTCGGTGAACGGCTGCTGATCGAAAGCGTCAGGCGGGCGCTTCCCGGCGCGATCGTCGAGGTCGACCCCCTCGGGGAGCTCGACGTCGATCGAGTGGCCGACTACTACCAACGGCTCGGCTTCACCCGCGAGGCGAGCAACGGACGCATCTGGGCGACCGCGTGGGACATCATTCGATCGAACGCTCTGGAGCTGGTCGAGAGTGAGCTTTCCGATCCGGTCCGAAACCTGCTTGAAGGCAAAGCGCCCGGCGTCGTCACCGTTGCGCCGGACTCGCTGATCCGACAGGCGATTCACGCGTTGAACGTGCATCGGATTGGCGCAGTGGTCGTGTCGAGCGACGGCAGCCGGGTGGAAGGCATCCTGTCCGAGCGCGACATCATGATCGGTCTCGACACGCTCGGAGCCGACTTCCTCGACCAAACAGTTGGCGCCCATACCACGAGCGATGTGCTCACCTGCACCACGACGCATTCCATCGCGTCGGCCATGCGGTCGATGACCGAGCTGCGCGTACGCCATCTGCCGGTCACCGAGACCGGTCGCCTCGTTGGCATCGTGAGCGTCGGAGACCTGGTGAATTACCGCCTGTCCAAGGTCGACTTCTCGGACGATCTCGGTCTGCTCTGAGCGTCGCCGGTCAGACAGCGGCACCAGTGAGGCGCCCGATGCCCAAGGAGATCAACAGCGCCAGCGTGCCCCCGACAAATACCCGCAACGCGGCGCGTTGCTGGGGAGCGCCGCCGAGACGGGCGCCAGTGGCTCCGAGCATCACGAGGCCCACCACGGTGACCCCCATCGTCAGCGGAACCCGCGTCGCCGCGGAACTGATGAGGACGACGATGATCGGCACGACCGCGCCGAGCACGAAACTCAACGCGGACACGACCGATGCTTGCACCGGATTCGCCAGCGCCAAGGTGTTGATACCAAGTTCGTCACGGGCGTGGATGGCCAGGCGATCGAGCTGCGAAAGCTCGTCCGCCACACGTTCGGCCAGCTCTTCGCTCAAACCACGCTGGCGATAGATCGCGGCCAGCTCGTCACGTTCGGCCTCGGGCGATTCGAGCAGTTCGACTCGTTCTCGCTTGAGATCGGCCTGCTCGGTATCACGCTGTGAGCTCACCGACACGTATTCGCCGGCCGCCATGGACAACGCCCCGGCCGTCAGCCCCGCGGTTCCCGCAACCAGAATCGCGGACCGTGAACTACTGGCCGCCGCAACGCCCACCATGAGGCTGGCGGTCGAAATCAGTCCGTCGTTCGCGCCGAGAACCGCGGCGCGCAACCAGGCCGCCCGACCGCCACGATGTCGTTCTGCTGCGAGGTGGTCCGGAAGTGTTCGAGTCAAGATTGCACCTTCTCCTCTGTTCGAACCGAGTCCTACGTCTGCTGTCTTTTCCCGCAGCCGCCCGTGGGATCCGACATCAGTCGATGACGCCGAGCTCCCGAGCCCGTCGCACCGCGTCCACGCGATTGTGGACTCCAAGTTTCTTGTACACGCGTTCGGCGCGTTCTCTGGCTGCGCCCCGGGAGATTCCGAGCTTGTCGGCAATGACCGCAAAGGTCATCGGCGTGGGTAGGTAGCGCAGGACCTGGGCCTGAGCCATCGTGATCGACGCCGCTCGGATGGTGGCAGCACCCTCGATGACGGCCTCAGACGACGCTTGGCTGGCCGACGCCACGATGAGGCCGGCTGCGATCAGGGCCTCGACGGCCTCATGAGCCGCCGCCTCTTCGACGAGGCCTGCGGCGATCAGGGCACGGACGGAGTCGGCGGCGGCTGCGGTGCTGATCGCCGCTGATGTCGCGATGGCCTCGGTCGCCTGCGCCCGGGCCGTCAAAGCGAGCAACATCGCGTCGGCTGCTGCGGCCTGCGCCGCTGCGATCACCTGAGCAGCCTCTTCCATGGCTGCGACCTCGGCGCCGATGAGCATTCCGGTCTCGGCGGTGATGAAACCCTCCCCAAGGAGCATGCCGCCAGTCTCGGCGATCGCATCGAAAAGCCCTTGCGCCCAGCCGTGCTCCACGAGAAGGAGTGCCATCGCCGTTCCCGGCGACAGAGACTCAGCCAGTTGCCACGCATCGATGGGATCGAAACCCGAGCCTCCACCGACTGTCGGCTCAGCAGGACCAGGGCCGCCGAAGGGGAACCCTGCGGCCAGCAGCTCGCCAAAATCCTCGTCGTCGCCGATGACCAGCCTCTCGAGGGTTCCGTCCTGACGCTTGGCGACGAACAGCATGTCGAGGAGGCGCAAGATTCCTCGACCCTCAAGTCGATCGACCTCTTCCAGGATTCGATCCTTGAAATCGGCGTCCGGACCGAAACCCACGGCGATCACCTGCAACGGACCGGTCATTCAAGCCTCCTCGTGAACTACCACGACGATAGCCCTCATCGAGGGCTGCGTCGGCAGGGAGCATCCGACACACGCAACTTGCCCCAGCTTGTCTCAAGGTGCAGACTCGGCCCACTCAGTCGGCGAACACGCTGACCGACTGAAGACGAAAGCCAGACATGGTCACCACCGGGCTCCTCCTCCTCCTTCTCGGATTCTTCCTCAACATCCCCCTGTTGTGGACCCTGGGGGTCATCCTGCTCATTGTCGGAGTGATCCTCATGGTGCTGGGTTCTCTCGGTCGAGCAGTTGGTGGCCGACGCCACTATTGGTAGATCGAGCGCGCGGAGTCGTACGGCAAGGCTCAGCCGACCGGGTGACGCAGCCTCCGTGAGTCATATGGCGGATGTTCGAAGGACAGGATCTCGACCCCGCCCCGATCGGCGAGTCGCTGGGTAGCCCGATCCAAGGTCGGGACGAACGGCCCTACTGCGGTCGACGACGGCCGACGAGCATGACGGCCACGGCATTGACCCCTGCCGGTGGAGATGGAGATAGCTGTGATTGTTCGACGTGCCGCCGTTTTGCTCATTGTGATGCTCGCTTGGACGTTTGGTGGAGCAGCAGTGGTGAACGCCGCCGACCTCTCGTTGCCGACGGACACCGTGATTCGGGGAGAAGCCGGAAGCCTCATCGAACTCGGCCGTGTCGCCGTCGCCCAGGACCTCGCCGGACCCCTGTGTACGTGGGAGGCATCGGTCACCAATCAGGAGTCGTCCCATCCGGGCAACGACATCCTGGTGGTCTCCGGCGACACGACACTGACGCTGACCGGGGTGGAGGACGAGGCCGGCAAGGTCACGACCAACCGCGGGTCGGTGTATCTCGCAAGCGAGGTCGTGGTGTTGCTGCGTATGGGACCCGACGAGGTGTTCAGCGGAGGGCTCGACCTCACGATTCGCTACGACCAGTGCGGGCCGCCGTCAACCCCAACCACCACACCCGAGCCGCAGGGCCCCACGACCGTCGGCAACACCACGCCTGCGATCCCTACAACCGTGTCGCAAGCACCGCCGACGGTCTCGCCCACCACGACGCCACCGCCTGCTGGCCCGGCGATCCTTCCGGTGTCCGGGTCCAACGGGCTGAGGATCGCCATGGTCGCCGGCATCGCCCTTCTGCTGGCCGGAGGTCTGCTGAGGCGGGCCGCGCTCCGCTGACGCGTCGGAATACGCTCCACCAATGTCGGAAGCCATCCGGTGTTCGAAGCTGGTCAAGTCGTTCGGGTCCAGTCGAGCGCTCGATGGGCTCGACCTGACGGTGGCCTCGGGCGAGGTCCACGGGTTCCTCGGACCCAACGGCTCCGGCAAGACCGTGACACTTCGTATCCTCCTCGGTCTCCTACGCCACGACAGCGGCGAGGCTCGTCTGCTCGGTTCCGATCCGTGGTCATCGTCCGTCGAACTGCACCGCCGCCTTGCCTACGTGCCGGGTGACACCAACCTGTGGCCGACGCTGACGGGTGGCGAGGTCATCGATCTCTTGGGCGGGCTGCGAGGTGGGCTCGACTCCGGCCGCCGTGCCGAACTGCTCGAGCGATTCGCGTTGGATCCGTCCAAGAAGGCGCGGAGCTACTCGAAAGGAAACCGCCAGAAGGTGGCGCTGGTCGCGGCGTTGGCCGCCGACGCCGAACTGCTGATACTCGACGAGCCGACAACGGGCCTCGATCCCCTGATGGAGTCCGTCTTCCAGCAATGCATCCTCGAGGCGAAGCGAGACGGACGCACCGTCCTGTTGTCCAGCCACATCCTGGCCGAGGTCGAGGCCCTGTGCGATCGGGTCACGATCATCCGCGAGGGGCGCACGGTCCAGAGTGGAACGCTCGATGAGTTGCGCCTCCTGACGCTCACGCACATCGAGGCGACAGTCGAGCGGTCACCGGCCGGGCTGGCGGGCATTGCGGGCGTCGTCAATCTCGTGCATCAACCGGTTGCGCCGAGGGGCTTTGACGTCAGCTTCGACGCCGACCGTTCACATCTCGACGACGTCTTCCGACAGCTCGCGGGCCTCGGCGTTCGATCGCTCACGAGCCACCCACCGTCCCTGGAGGAACTGTTCCTCCGTCACTATGGCGAAGACGTGGCGCCCGATGATCGGTGAGGAGGCAAGCGCCGGGCTCTGGGTAATCATCCGACTGATCGTGCGACGCGATCGGCTTCGCATCTTCGCGTGGATCGGAGGTGTCGTGGCCCTGATGGTGGGTTCGGGCGCAAGCCTCCCCAATGTGTACGACTCACCCGAGGCCATCCGGTCCTACGTCGAGATAGCGGGCGGGAACCCCGCGCTCGTGGTGTTCGCAGGGCCCGGATACGGGTTCGACCAACCGAACATCGGCGTCGTCCTCGTCAACGAGACCCTGTTGTGGGGGACGATCGCGACCTCCCTCATGAGCATCTTCATGGTCGTGCGCCACACCCGGGCCGAGGAGGAGGGCGATCGCACCGAGCTGCTGCGATCGAGCGTGGTCGGTCGCCACGCCAGCCTTGCGGCGGCGCTCGTCGTGGTTGCGATGATGAATGTCCTCGTCACCGCCGCCACCACGGTCGGTTTCGTGGCCGAGGGCTACGCCGTCAGCGGATCGATCGCGATCGCGGCCGCCATCGGCGCAGCGGGGCTGGTCTTTGCCGGCCTGGCCGGCGTCTCAGCCCAACTTTTCGACCATGCTCGTGGCGCCCTGGGCTGGACCAGCTCAGGGCTTGGGCTTGCGTTCGCGATTCGCGGCGTCGGTGATGTGACGGGCAACGGTGTCTCCTGGCTCTCACCTCTGGGCTGGGCCCACGCAACTCGACCCTTCGCCGACGAACGATGGTCGGTACTGGCGCTCAGCACTGCGTTCTTCCTGGCCACGGCCGCTGCGGCGTTCACGCTCTCAACCCACCGAGACCTCGGTCGGGGCCTGCTGACCGAGCGGCCCGGCCCAGCCTCAGCCCGCCCGTGGATGGTTTCGCCGATCGGCCTGACCTTTCGCCTGCAGCGCGGCACCATCGCCGGATGGAGCTTCGGTCTGGCCATCACCGGTCTGCTCTTCGGAGCCGTCGGGAACGACGTGGAACGACTCGTCGAGGACAACCCGGAACTGGCTGCCTACCTCGCGAAACTCGGGGGCGCGTCGATCACCGACGCGTACTTCGCGACCTCCGTGCAGATGATGGCCATGCTCGCCACCGGCTTCGCGTTGTCCTCCATCCTGCGGGCCCGCACAGAAGAACTGGCTGGTCTGCTCGAGCCGGTCATTGCCACTCCGACGAGTCGAACGAACTGGTGGCTGAGCCACGTTGGCGTCTGCATCGGGGGCACCGTGATCATCACGGCCGTCGGGGGTCTGGGTGTCGGTGTGGCTTACGCACTCGTCGCCCGAGACTCGGGCCAGATCATTCGACTTGCCGTCGCGGCTCTGGTCACGCTGCCGGCGGTCCTGGCTCTGGTCGGTCTCGCCCTCGTCTTCCTCGGACGCCTGCCGCGGTGGATTTTGTTGAACTGGGTGGCGTTCGCCGGAGTTGTGGTGATCGGCGTCTTCGGCGAGACCCTGCGCCTGCCGCAGTGGTTGCGAAACCTCTCCCCGTTCGAGCACCTGCCAGATGCGCCGGCGGACACGATCGACCTAACGCCGCTGATCGTCCTGACCGGGTTGGCCGCCGCGCTCGGGGCAGGCGGATGGCACGGATTCCGGAACCGCGACCTGGCCGCCAACTAGCGATCGAGTCAGCAGCAAGATCAGTACAGGGTCTCCTGGAGGCGGGCCGGGTACGCGGCGTCATACGCGGCGCCATCGAAGTCCCCGTCGGTGATCTCGGTCATCATCGTTCCCGCCGACGGCAATGCAGAGGCGTCAAGGAACCGGCTCGGATCCCACAGTCCCGAACGAATCAGTGCCTTGGGGCACTGGGTGTACACCTCGTCGATCGCCACTTCGATCACGAGCGCCGGGACCTTGTTCTCGAAGGCGAACGACCGGCAAAGAGTCTCATCGGTTCGCAGCACCGCATGACCGTTGACGCGGAGGGTGGTGCCGATGCCGGGGACCAGGAAGAGCAGCGCGACCGTCGGGTCCCGCACGATGTTTCGCAGCGAGTCAAGTCGATTGTTTCCCCGACGGTCGGGCAGATGCAGCATCGTCGGACTGGCGATCCGAACGAAGCCCGGACCATCACCCCGCGGTGAACAGTCGACCCCTTCAGGGCCATTGGTGGCAAGGATGGCGAACGGGGACGCCTCGACATACGCGGCCTGGGACGAGATCAACCTGTTGGTCACCTTGCGCACCGACGACTCGACCGGTTCGGCGTAGAGAGCGTGAAGTTGATCAAGGGACGTGACGACGTCGGACATGCGGCAACCGTAGTTCACGCCGAGGCCCGCAACCCTGGAGATGGGCTCACTTGCGTAGTACGGTCCCGACAGCATTCCTAGGAGGCAACCATGACCGATCAACCGCCGACACAGCCTCCTGGCTGGTACTACGCGCAAGGCGACCCCCCCGGCACCCAGCGCTACTGGGACGGAAGCCAATGGCAGGGTGGACCACAACAAATCGCTCAGTCTCCGGCCGCCACCGGTCTCGGCGGTTTCGGGACCTCGTCCGGCCAGTCGAAGTACGCCGAGATCGGTCCGCGCCTCATCGCCTACCTGATCGATGTCGCAATCATGATCCCTGCGTACGTGGTCGCCCTGATCGTCATCGCCATCATCGGCTCGATATCTGACGTCCTGGGAGCCCTCGTCGCCGGAATTCTGTACTTGGCCATCTTTGCCGGAGTCATCTACAACCTGGTCTACCTGCAGGGCACCACGGGTCAATCGTTCGGAAAATCGAAGCAAGGCATCATGCTGGTGAGCGCCACGACTGGGCAACCGCTCGGGATCGGAGGCGTCATCATTCGCCTCATCGTCAGTGCGATCTTTGCGATTCCCTGCTGGCTCGACCACTTCTGGATTCTGTTCGACAAGAACAATCAGCGGCTGTCGGACAACGTGCTCGGCAACCACGTGATCGCCGGAAGCCCAACAGCATCCTGATCTTGCCGCAAGGCGGACGCTACGTGTGGTGCGTCGTCGACGATGGCTTCGTGGCCGACGCGCCACAGCGCACCGTTGGCACGCACGACGAGCGCCGTGAAGGTCAAAACGTTCGTGCGGCGACCGCCGCTCGGGGCCGGCTGACTACGATCGGGTCAACTGTCCGGTCCACCCCCACCGCACTGGAGTACGCATCGTGACCACCGCCAACGACTCGGCCACCGACTCAGCGCTCCCGCCGCCCCAGTTCCGCAAGACCAAGACCGGCAAATGGGCCGTCGTGGCGCCAGTCCCCACGCTCGAAGCCGCACTGGCCTCCGGCGGCACCGTCTCGGTCCTGAAGAAATCGGGTGACTGGGGAACCTTCAGCGTCTCGTCGCTCGGGCGCCCATTCGACGTCGATGGCATTGCCATGTGCTACGGCTACGGCCCCGACGACGACAGCGAGGCGTCCACCGCCCGACCCGCAGCCACGCGCCGCGACCTCGGCCATGGCTTCCAAGCCGACCGCTCCATCGAGATCAGCGGCGTCCGCAGCCAATCGGCAGCGAAACGCGCCGACCCCTCCCCCGCCTGATGCCTCCGAGCCACTCCCCGAGTATCGCGGAGGTGCTGAAGACGAATGGCACGATTCGTTCTGAAGTACTCGGGCCGGAAAAGCCCCGGTACCCCGCTCTGAACGACGAAGGCCGACGTCACGAGCGGGGTGTCCAGGGATAGAGCGAGGTCCGGTCTGCGCGGCCTGCGACGTTTCCGTCACCTGCCCGGGCCACCGCTCCCATCTTGTTGTTGCACCAGCATCGACCGCTCTGCGCCCGTCAGTAGAGGAACTGACGGGATCCCCGAGATTCGTTGGGCTCGAGTCGTCGGCGTCGCATTTGCTCGGTGGGGTACCGTTGACCATGACCATTCGCCTGGCCGCTGACATTGGGGGAACCTTCACCGATGTCGTGCTCGAAGTCGAAGATGAGACCCCCAGCGGCAGGTTGTTCAGCACCAAAGTTCTGACCACTCACCACGCCCCCGCAAAAGGGGTCATCGAGGGTGTGCAGGAAATCCTGGCCGCCTCGTCGATCGAACCGTCGGCAATCGAACTGGTCATCCACGGCACGACCTTGGCAACGAACGCCCTGATCGAACGACGCGGGGCAACGACCGCTCTGCTGGTGACCGAGGGCTTTCGTGACTCCATTGCCATGGCTCACGAGAACCGCTTCGAGCAGTACGACCTCTTCATGCAGCGGCCCGACCCGCTGGTGCCTCGGCACCTGTGCCTGCCCGTACCCGAACGTTCAGCGGCCGACGGCACGGTCCTGCTCGAACTCGACGAGCAGGCCGTGCTCGACCTCGTTCCCCTGCTCGAACAGGCCGACGTACAAAGCGTCGCCATTGGCTTCCTGCACAGCTATGTGAATCCCGGGCACGAACGTCGCGCCGCGGCGCTCCTCCGCGACCGACTTCCCCACCTCTCGTTCACCTTGTCCTCTGAGATCTGTCCAGAGATTCGGGAGTACGAGCGGCTGTCGACCGCGACCGCCAACGCCTATGTCCAACCGTTGATGGCGACCTATCTCACCGACCTCGAGCAGCGGCTGGAGAAACTGGGCGTCGTGGCTCCTTTGCTCCTCATGCTCAGTAACGGCGGGCTCTGCACGCTCGAGACAGCGGTGCGAGCGCCCGTCGGGCTGATCGAGAGCGGACCTGCAGGCGGCGCACTCCTTGCGGCCCAAGTGGCCGCAGAACTCGGTATCGACAATCTTCTCTCCTTCGACATGGGCGGCACCACGGCCAAGCTTTGTCTCCTCACCGAGGGCAGACCTGCGACCTCCCGAGAGTTCGAAGTGGCGCGGGTCTACCGGTTCCTGAAGGGCAGCGGTCTGCCCTTGCGCATCCCGGTCATCGATCTCGTCGAGATCGGGGCTGGCGGAGGATCAATAGCCTCGGTCGACCAACTGGGCCGCATCAGCGTCGGGCCCGAATCGGCCGGAAGCGAGCCCGGGCCAGCCGGATACGGACGCGGGGGGACCGCTCCAACCGTGACCGACGCCGACATCGGTGCAGGCCGCATCGCCCCCGAATGGTTCGCCGGCGGCACCATGGGTCTCGATGTCGCCGCAGCCCGCGAGGCCGTGGAAGCCGGCGTAGCCGATCCCCTCGGTGTCGATCTCGACGCCGCCATCGTTGGCATCGGCGAGATCGTTGCCGAGAACATGGCCAACGCAGCCCGGGCGCACGCCGTCGAGCGCGGCCGTGATCTGGCCGGCGGGTCGATGGTCGCCTTCGGGGGCGCAGCACCGCTTCACGCATGTCGACTCGCCGATCGCCTCGGTCTCGACACCGTCATCGTTCCACCAGGAGCAGGTGTCGGTTCGGCCATCGGTTTCCTGAGGGCCCCGATTTCCTACGAGGTGGTCCGGACTGCTCACCAGCGCCTCGACCGCTTCGATCACGACTCGGTCAACCGGGTGATCGACGAGCTCCGCGCCGAGGCTCGGGGTGTGGTGAACGCAGCCACGGAGCCTGGCACACCTACCGAAGAAGTGCTCTACGCCTCGATGCGGTATCGCGGCCAAGGCCACGAAATCGATGTCGCCGTGCCGGTCGACGATTTCTCCCGAGGCGACGAAGCCTTGCTCCTGGCCGCCTTCGACGAGGCCTACCGCGGTCACTACACCCGGCTGATTCCCGGCATGGTCGCCGAAGTGCTGACGTGGCGACTTCGAGTGAGCACCCTGGCTGCGCCTCCCGTCCGCTTGCCCGAGCCTCTTCCGTTGCCGTTCGAAGCGACCGATTTTCGTCAGGTCCTCGACCCGACCGACGGATGGTTGTCGTTCGCCGTCATACCCAGATCCACCCTCCAGCCAGGGCACCACGTCAGTGGGCCGGCGCTGCTGATCGAGGACCAGACGACCACCGTTGTCGGGCCGGGGTTCAGCGCTCGAGTCGATGGGCGCGGCTACCTCCTGCTGGAGCGAGTACGCACGCGCAGCGTTGCCGAGGTCCAACGCGGCGACCTCATCGAATTCCAGGTCATGTGGAGCCGCCTCATCGCCATCGTCGAGGAACAGGCCCAGGTGCTCATGCGCGCCGCTTTCTCCACCTCGACCCGCGAAGCGGGTGACCTCTCGGCGGGTGTCTTCGACCCCGAGGGTCGCATGCTGGCCCAATCGGTCACGGGCACTCCTGGGCACGTGAACTCGATGGCCGCATCGGTCATCCACTTCCTCGACGAGTTCCCGATCGACACCATGCGCCCGGGCGACGTGTTCCTCACCAACGATCCCTGGAAGGGGACCGGCCATCTGTACGACTTCGTCGTCGTCACCCCGGTGTTCCACCCCGAACGTCCTTCGGACGGCGTCATCGCGCTGTTCGCCTGTACCAGTCACGTGGTCGACGTCGGTGGCGTCGGATTCAGCATGGAAGGTCGAGAGGTCTTTCACGAGGGCCTCTATCTCCCGCTCCTGCAGTTGGCCAAGGACGGGGTCCTCGACGTCAACGTCCTCAAGATCATCCGAGCCAACAGCCGCGCTCCCGACATGGTCGATGGCGACGTCCACTCGCTTGCGGCCTGCAACGACCGCGGCGCGCTGCGGCTCATCCAGATGATGGACGAGTTCGGGCTTCAGCGCCTTGACGCTCTGGCCGACCACGTCATCGGCCGGTCCTGCGAAGCGATGGAACGGCTGATCGCAGAACTCCCGGATGGTCGCTGGACCAACACGATGCGAATCGACGGCGTCGACGAGCCGCTCGACCTGGTTGCCGAACTACGGATCGACGGATCACGCATCCACGTCGATTTCACCGGTACCTCGCCCCAATCGAGTTGGGGCATCAATGTGCCCATGGCGTACACCCACGCCTACACCTCCTTCGGCGTTCGGTGCATCATCGGACCCGACGTGCCGAACAACGCCGGTTCGCTGGGCGTCATCAACGTCACAGCTCCCGAGGGCAGCATCCTCAATGCGCCGTTCCCCGCACCGGTGAACGTCCGCCACGTCGTCGGTCAGATGCTGCCGGACACCGCGTTCGGATGCCTGGCCCAGATTCTTCCCGACCGGGTGCCGGCCGAGGGCACGTCATCGCTGTGGAACATCCTCATCGACGGGCACTGGGCCGACGGTGAACGCTACGTGATCATGAGCTTCCACAGCGGCGGTGCGGGCGCCCGCCCGAACGCCGACGGGCTTTCAGCTACCGCGTTCCCCAGCGGAGTCCGGAACATGCCCGTCGAGATCAACGAAGCCATCAGCCCCATCGTCTTCTGGCGCAAGGAGCTCCGTCCGGACTCGGGCGGCGCGGGACGATTCCGGGGCGGTCACGGGCAGCTCATCGACATCGCCAACCGCGAGGGATCGCCCTTCTCCATCAGCGCAACCTACGAGCGGACCAAGCATCCCGCCCGTGGCCGCAATGGCGGAAAGCCTGGCGCCACCGGCCACCTCTCGTTGGCGTCCGGGGTTGCGGTGAGGCCGCTCGGGCGCACCGAGATCCCGGGCCATGACCGCCTGCTCATGGCCTTTCCCGGCGGCGGCGGATTCGGCCAACCGGCCGACCGCGATCCCGAAGTACTCGAACAGGAACGACTGACCGGACTGGTGACCGAATGAGCCTCGATCAACAAGCGCATCCCAAGCTGCAACTGAGCCTCGACCAACGGCTCGCCTCTGCCCGAGACCACTACACCGACGTCCGGCCGATCAGCCGATCCCTGGCGCAGCGGGCAGCCGAGGTGTTCCCCGGCGGCAACACGCGAACGGTCCTGCATTTCGACCCGTTCCCCTTTCGGGTCACCCACGCTTCGGGCTCCGAGATCGTCGACGCCGACGGCCATCACTACGTCGACCTCCTGGGCAACTACACCGCCGGATTCCTGGGTCACTCCCCTGAGCCGGTCCGTGCCGCCATCACCAGCGCGCTCGAACGCGGCTGGGCGTTCGGCGCAACGCACCCGGACGAGATCACCTTTGCCCAGCTGATCGTCGATCGGTTCCCGTCCATCGATCAGGTCCGCTTCACCAACAGCGGCACCGAGGCCAATCTGCTGGCGATCGCCGCGGCCAAGCACCACACCGGCCGGAGCAAAGTGCTCGGCTTCGAGGGCGGCTACCACGGCGGGGTCCTCTACTTCGGTGACCACCGAGAAGCGAACGTGCCCCACGACTTCATCATCGTTCCCTTCAACGACATCGACGCGTTGGAGGCCGCCTTCGCTGCGCACCCCGATCTCGCCTGCGCGCTGATCGAGCCGATGCAGGGCTCGTCGGGCTGCATCGTGGCCGACGGCCAGTTCCTGGCGCGGCTGCGAAACCTGTGCACCGAGTTCGGCACCGTCCTGATCTTCGACGAAGTGATGACCAGCCGACTCTCGCCCGGAGGAGCACAACAGGCAACCGGGGTACTGCCCGACATGACCACCCTCGGGAAGTATCTGGCGGGTGGCATGAGCTTCGGGGCCTTCGGCGGGAACCGAGCAATCATGTCGGTCTACGACCAGAACTCGGCTCATCCGTTGGGCCACGCCGGCACGTTCAACAACAACGTCCTCACCATGGCCGCGGGCATTGCCACGCTCACCGAGGTCCTGACCGATGAGGTCCTGCTCCGCACGAACCAGCGGGGAGAGGTCCTGCGGGCCCGCCTGACCGCCATCTTCGCCCAACACGACCTTTCGCTCTCGGTCACCGGCTGGGGTTCGCTTCTCAACATCCACGGCACCCGTCAACCGATTCGCAACACCCGCGACCTCGCCGGCGCCGACGACCGATGGCGTGAACTGCTCTTCTTCGACGCCATCGACAACGGTTTCTACTTCGCTCGACGGGGCTTCATCGCCCTGTCGATCGAGGTGACCGAACCGCAGATCGACCGGTTCTGCGCGTTCGTCGACAGCTGGGCCACCTCGGTTCGTTCGCTCCACTGACGTTGCGGCATCTCGACCGACGATCCTGCGCCGGCCCGACCGTTCTGCAAGCTCACCGCACCTCAGCCCCCTACTGCAAGCCCCAGACCCACCCACAGGTGAGGCCGGGCTTGCAGAACGGGGGTCAGTGGGTGCCGGGCTTGCAGATGAGGCCCGAGACCGGTCAGGTCAGCCCGCGAGATAGAGGGTCTGGAGCGCCGCGGGCAGCGTCGTGGTGGCTCGGAGCGCGGCCCAGGCGTCGATCTCGGTCTGCGTCGGCATCCGGTCGTGGAACAGCGCGGTGACCGCAACGATTTCGCTCCGCAAGGACGCAATCTGACGGAGCTCGATCGAGTCGGTGAAGAAGGCGACGATGGTTCCCTTCGTCACCTCGTCCTGGGGGTCGGCAAGTCGCGCCAACCAGTAGGCCTTGCCCGCTTCGTCAGGAGCCCGACCCAGGACGTCGCGGTAGAGCTGATCGAGGAACAGACTGAAATCGAGGCCGCCGTACCGGGCCTGATACTCAGGTGACCCAGCGAAATGATCGGCGATCTGACGTATGTCCAGGTCGTGCCGGGCGATCCAGTACTGATACCCGCCGAAATCCGGGGCTCGGAGAAAGAACGCCACGTACAAGCGATCGATCGAGGCTGCGTGCGAAGCCGAATCGATGTGCGGAGCGAGCGCCGCAGCCAAACCCTGCTCCGATACGACGCGGGCGAACGCAATCGCCTCAGCCGACGACGCCGGCTTGCCGGTCAGCGTGGTGAAGACATCGAGCACGAGATCGTTCGACGAGGGATACGGCCGGATCTGGGCCGCGGTCAACGGCGGCATCTGGGCCAAACGGGCAGCAGCGTCGTCGACGCTGGCCGTCGGGTTCAGCGAGGTTCCATCCGGCCGGGTGATCTCGAAGTGCAGATGCGATCCCGTGCTCTCTGCGTTGCCGGAGTCGCCGAGGAAGGCAATCACCTGCCCCGCTCGAACCGACGAACCCGCCTGGAGACCGGGGGCGAAGGCAAACTCGTACGGATTCGCACCGTCGTCAGTGCCTGGTGTGTCGTTGTTGATGTGGACGTAGTGGTACAGCCAACCCTGGGCGTCGGTGATCTCGAGATTGTTGCCCCGACCACTGTCGTGGCGAAGCCAGGTGACCGTGCCGTCGACTGCCGCCACGAGCGGCACCATCTTCGGGCCCATGATGTCGACACCGATGTGCACGCGCCCGCCGGACCGCGGAGCGCCGAAGGTGTCCGTCCAGTTCACCTGTGTCCGGAAGTCGGGATGGACCGGGAAGGTGATCGGCCTGATCTCCGCTGCGGTTGCCGGGCTCGGTGCCACCGCCACCAGGAGCGACGAGAGGAGACCGAGAACGACGACCCCCACACGAACCATTCGACTCACTGATCCGAGTCGGATCCTGTGCGCGGCAACAAACATGCAATACCTCTTCAGACGATGATCACCGACGACGGGGTTTTCGACCGATAGGGGCCTCGACCTTGAGTCATCTCGAACCTTCGTTCATGACAACGGCCGTCACCGTAGTGAAATACGTTTGTCATGCCTAGTGGGTCGACCGGTCCATTACAACCTGCATCGGGCCCACGGAACCCCGACCTCCGTGGCCGAGGTGGCGATTCGATCTCCCCCCGCTACCCTTTGCCAGTCAATTCGAGTCAGTATTGAGGTCCGCCATGTCGATGGTCTGTCAGGTCACCGGCCGCAAGCCCAGCTTCGGCAACAGCATCTCCCACTCCCACCGTGTCACCAAGCGCCGGTGGGATCCGAATATCCAACACCAGCGGTTCTGGCTTCCGAGCGAGAAGCGCTGGATCAAGCTCACGGTCAGTGCCAAGGGCATCAAGACCATCAACAAGAAGGGCATCGAGGCTGTCGTGGCCGACATGCGTCGCCAAGGGGTGAAGATCTGATGGCAAAGTCCACTGACAAGCGCCCGATCATCAAGCTTCGGTCCACCGCCGGCACCGGTTTCACCTACGTGACCAAGAAGAACAAGACGAACACTCGGGAGCGTCTCGAGCTCAAGAAGTACGATCCCGTCGTTCGCCAGCACGTCACGTTCAAGGAAGAGCGATAGTTCTTCTTTGGTTGGTCCGCCCTGTCGGCCTCTCCAGCTGCCAAGCTGGCAGGCATGAATGGCGGTAACCCCAAACCATCGACGGCCGATCACTTGCACACGCTGCGAGTAGAGGCTGGTCGCCTCGCCAGTATCGTCCCCGCACACCTCACCCTGCCGTTGCCGCACATCGAGGCGTGGACGGTTCACAGCGTGATCGGGCACACCGGGTGGATCTTTCGTTGGGTAGAGCTTCTGCTCGAAGCTCCCCTCGATTCACCTCCCCGCCGCTCGAGTGTTCCCGAGCCCCCGGCCGGACCCGAGGTGCTCGAGTGGTTCGCAGGCGCAGCCGCCAGCCTCATACCAAAGCTCGAAGCGGCCGACCCGGCGAAGTTGGTGACGACGTTCACCGGCGCCCAACCCACCTCTTGGTGGGCCCGTCGCCTCGCTCACGAGACGGCGATGCACCGATGGGACGTCGAAGCGGCATTCACGACCCCTGAGCCCATCGCGGCGGCACACGCTCGGGACGGTATCGACGAGGTACTCGAGGTTTTCGTACCGGCTCGACTGCAGCTCGACGTGCTCGCTGGGGCAGGCGAGACCATCCACCTACACGGCACGGACATCGAAGACGCCGAGTGGGTGTTGACGCTGGGCGCGGACGGCGTGACCTGGGAGCACGCCCACACCAAAGCCGACGTTGCCGCCCGAGGCCGGGTCTCGGACCTTCTCCTGCTGCTCTGGGGGCGTCTTCCCCCGAGCAGGCTCGAGATCTTCGGTGACAGCAGCTTGCTCGACCGCTGGCAGATGGCAGCGACCTTCTAGCGTCGGCCGACCGGTAGCAGCGGCTCTTCGGGAATGTCGTAGTCGGCATCCCAGCGACCGAGACGGGTCTTCCAGTCGGACTCGCCTCGGAGAGCGTCGGAGTAGGCGGCCTGACGGCGAGCAATCCGCCCGCTCGCCTCGGTGTCTTCCTCGAACTCGTACTGCGATTCGATCCCCAGCTTCAGGTTTCGCAGAGCCTCGGACCGCAGCTGGCTTACTCGGCTTTCGGTGACACCCAAGAACCGGGCGATCTCCTGTGAGGTCTTCCCTTCGAGGAAGTAGCCCACGATCACGAACCGCTGACGCTCGGGGAGGAGCTTCACTGCATCGCGAAGATAGGCGTGGAGTTCTCGGGTTTCGAGTTCCTCGGAGGGATCGATCGAGGAACGATCCTGGAGAACGTCGACCAACGTCAGGTCCTCGTCGGAGTCGTCGCTGGTCTCATGATCGAGCGCCAGCACAACTGACCGGAACAGACGGTCCTGAAGGCGAGCGAGTTCCTGGAGCGAGATGCCCAACTCGTCGGCCATCTCGACCGTGCTCGGGATCCGACCGAGCTCCGAAGCAAGGTGTTGCTCGGCGGCCTCGAGGCGGCGCGCCAGCAGGCGGACCGACCGGGGAGCCCAGTCCGCAGCGCGCACGGAATCCAGAATCGATCCACGGATCCGCTGAGCGGCAAAGCGGTCGAACGGAACGCCGCGGGTCTCGTCGAACCGACGAGCGGCCTCGACCAAACCCAGCGCACCTGCCCGAGCCAGATCCTCGCGATCTACGTGGCGGGGAAAGTGCACCGCCACTTGGAACACCACATGCTTCACGAGAGGCAGGTGCTGCTCGATGCGAGCGTTGATCTGTTCCAGCGTTGGTTCGCCCATGTTCATCTTCTTTCGGTTGTCCTCCATCACGCCAGAGTTCTCGGCATCGTTGAAGAAAAACTTGAGAAGAAAGTTCCAGAAATCTCCCTGTCGTATGGATCGACCACTCTGCGCAGGATCTTGAGGATAAAAACGTCGCAGGGCGAGATTCTCGACTATCGGGAGCTTTCATAGGTGGAAGCGACCACTCCCCGATCTCGGAGACGGAGAAGCAGCTCGAGCGGTTCAGCCAGCTCTCCGAGCCCCCACGCTCCGGGAGCCGGGTCGAAGCGAGCAACATAGTTTGCCGCCTCCGCGGCCACGCACGCAGCAGCGAATGAGGGTGGGAGCATCACGCCGTAGACGATCGTCTCGATGGAACGGCCACGTCGCCCGCGAACTTCGACCCGAACTCCACCGGGTCCTCCGTCGGCGTGTGGTCGACGCAGCATCGGTAAGCGCGATGTCAGCCGATCCCGGCGAGTGGCGGCCATCCTCGCCGTAATGCGCAGCGCCTCCGGATAGACCCGCAACAGGAGTTCCGGCTCGGACAACCAACCCTTGTAACAATCACGAGCCCCCAAGGGATCGGGGAACCAGGTCAGTTCCCGACCCGACCCACCACGACGCAGGAGCCACGAGCCACCCTGCCATTCGTGACCCACATGCTTCAACGCGAGATGATGCTGACGAGCACACGCGGGCCCACCAGTCCCCGCCTTCGCAATCGACAACTCCTCCACCTGGTCCAAGGCGTTGCCGGCGTGACGCGCCAGCAGACACGTGAGGCCGGGCGCGAAGCCAGCCCCGACCACGAGCGCCCGGCCGCCGTCTCGGGCAAGATCATCGAGCTCGAGTAGCCCGGCAACATCCGCCGGATGGTCGCTGGCCGACACGACGTGCGCTCCCCGAACCAAGGCCTTGCGGGCAGCGTCGACGTGGAACCCGCCCGGCATCGCCAGGATCACCACCTCGGCATTGTCCGAGTGAGCCAACGCGGCTGCGCCCGGCTGCGCCGCGAGCACCTGTTCGACTCGGCATGGGTCGATGTCGTCGACCCGAACCGACCCGCTGGCTCCTTGATCGGGGAAGGCGAGCAACTGCTGCACGATCCCCGAGCCCGTTGCGCCCAGGCCCAGGACCGCAAACGTCATCGAAGGTCCGGGCCAGTGACCTCGCGCCAGCCTCCATTGCGAGGCGGGACGCCGCCCGTGCCACGCAACCTGAAGAACGCAGCAAGCATGCCGGCCATGCTCAAAGCAGCAAGGACACGACGGATCAGAACGAGCACCGACCCAGGCTAATCGTCGCAGGGCAGAAAGTCCGCCGGCCTCACATGACGAAGAGGCCAACCCATCCCCGGCGGTGACCGTCGGTGCGTTCACACCGTCCAACGACCAGTCGTACGTGGGGCTAACAAGAATCGAACTTGTGACCTCACCCTTATCAGGGGTGCGCTCTAACCGACTGAGCTATAGCCCCGGGAAGGCTCAAACCTTACCGGCTCGTGAGCGAACCGACTACCACAGGTGCTCAGGCAGTGGTCGAAGGATCGAGGACACGAACGGTGTCCTCTTCGATGACCGTCACACGGATTCCACCAACCAGGTCAGAAATCAGGTTGAAGACGACGGTCAGGAGCACGACCATGATCGTCGATGCCAGGGTGAGCATCCCCGCAATGAGCATCGCCGCGGTGAACACCTTGTTCGAATCGATCTCGAACTTTTCGTAGTCACCCAACTCACGGACGAAGCTCTCGATGTTCTCGATGGTGCCGGCCGCGACTGCCGCGTTCCACACCAGCACCGAGGCGAGCAACAGGGCGGCGAAGAAGCACAAATGGAAGATGATCGAGAATTTGAGCGCAGACCAGGGGTCGATGTGACGAATCACCCGGCGGGTCTTCCTCGCCCGAAGCCGCTGATGCCGCTTGGACAGCGCCCCGGCCGACGATGACTGGATCGCGGTCTCCGTTGGCGGCACGGCAGGAGCCGTTTCGACCAGAAGAGGAGGCGCAGCCGTCTCGAGCCAGGGCAGCTCGATGCGGTCAAGATCGATCGTCGGGGGTTCGATCGTCGGGGGTTCGATCGTCGGGAGTTCGATGATGGGCTCGGCCACGAGTGCTTCGGCGGGGACCGAAGTTCGTGATTCCATCCCGATGACTTCGTCATTGCCCGACTCGTCGCCGAGTTCGTCTTCGATGACCGGCTCCCCGACAGCTTCTGTGGCGTCTGCTGGGCGGTCGGGAGCATCGCTGACCACGAGGTCCGGGAACTCGTAACGAGGTATGTCGATCGATTCGAAGGCGGGCGCATCGACCTCTGCGACCGGTTCATCCTCGAACGACGCCGGCGGGGCGTCGGTGGCAACGAACGTGATGAGGTCGTCCATCGTCGGGGGCGGCGGCGGCACGCTGGTGGCAGCTTCGCCCTCTCCCACCACGTCGAGCAAGTGCTCGTTTGATTCGGCTTCACCAGCGATCTGATCGTCTGAGGAAGCCGTGTCGGAGAGGGCGTCGTCTGGCACTGCGTGCACTGCGGCCGCGCCGTCTGAAACCGCGCCGTCTCGTTGTCGTGAGGAGAACCTGCCGAACACCGTCCGACGCGTCGGGGCACTGTCACTCAGGTCGATGACACCGTTGCTCGACAGCCCGTCTGAGTTCTCTTCGTGGACGGACACCTCATCGGAAGCTTGCACGTCCGCGTTGTCTACTTCGACTGCTTCATCAATCGCCATGTCGGTCTCAGCCTCCGCTTCGTGCGACACGCGGTCTAGGGGGGTGTCGGGTTCGGGCGCCTCGATCGAGGACAGGAGCCCGACGGATGGGAAGTCGGTATCGACAGATGAGAGATGATGGTCGTCTGTGTTGTTGGGCGATTGCGAGTCGTCCTGGATGATGGGCTCGAAGCCAAGGGCTTCGACGAGATCGTCGCCGATCACGATCGAGTCCTGCGACGTCACGTCGTCCGATGCCATACCTTGGGCAGTCTAGGTGCATGGTCGAACACAATCGGGGCACCCGTTCAGCGAAGTTGGAGCTCGAGGTCCGCCGAGGCCGATGCTTGGACACCGTCTCGTTGAACGACAACCTGCACGACTGAACCCGACTGCTCGAAGGACACGAGCGACGCCTGGTTGTCACGAGCAAGTTCCTCGGCCCCCGAGCGACCTTCGACGACACCGGCAAGAGCAGCAGCGTCGGCCGCTGATTGGGCCCTTGCCCGGCTCACCACCCGATCGGTCACTCCGACGAGCAGCGCTGTGCAGACGAGGAGAAACGCGAACACCAATCCGAGGAGCGGTAGGGCTGATCCCACCTCACCCCTTGACCGATGCGTGTGACGTCGCGCCATGACGACCATCCCTTGACCAGATCAATACGGGGGAGGAACCAGCGAGCTTGTTCCTCCGATGGGGTCAGCTCTCGTCGACTTCCGGTGCCGGCGCCTCGTCATCTGCTTCAGGCTCGTTCAGAAGCCGAGCAACTGCGGCAACGTTGTCGCCCTTACCGAGATTCATCACTCGTACGCCCGTTGCGTCTCGGCCCTGTTGGGAGATCGCACTCACGGGTGTCCGAATGATGACTCCCTGGGCAGAGATGAGGAGCACCTCGGCCTCGTTGGCGACGAACAGGGCGCCGACGACTCGCCCCCGCTGCTCATTCACCCGAACGGATCGAACACCCAAACCCCCACGGCCCTTCTGCGAGAAGAGTTCGGGGTCGGTGCGCTTGCCGAAGCCCTCGTCGGTCACGACGAGCAGGTGGGTGCCGGGAGAGACGACGTCCATGCTCACGAGCTCATCACCGGCCCGGAACTTCATGCCCCGAACGCCGGCGGCGGTGCGACCCATGGGACGCACCTCGGCCTCGGCGAACCGCAGGGCCTGCCCCTGCCGCGACACCATCATGATGTCGTGCTCGCCGTTGGTGGCCACAACCGAAACCAACTCGTCGCCGTCGTTCAGGGTAATGGCCCGAAGCCCAGCCTTCAGCGACGAGTCGTAGGCGGTGAACAACGTCTTCTTCACGCGACCCTGGCGGGTGGCAAAGAACAAGAAGCGGTTGGTCTCGTAGTCACGCGTGTCGACAACCGCCTGGATCCGTTCTCCGTCCTGAAGCTGCAGGAGGTTCACCAACGCCAACCCGCGAGAGGTGCGACTGGTGACCGGGATCTCGTGGGCCTTGATGCGATAGACGCGCCCCTGATTGGAGAAGAACAACAAGTACGCGTGGGCGGAGGTATGCAGCAACTGCTCGACGATGTCATCCTCGTCGTCTTTGAGCTTGGCCGCGGTGACGCCCCGGCCACCTCGGGCCTGGGTACGAAACTCCTCGGCCGATACAGATTTGATGTAGCCCGAGCTCGAGAGCGTGACCACGAGATCGTCGTCGTCGATGAGGTCTTCGATGTCGAGTTCGCCAGGGTCGGTGGTGAGCGCGCTCCTGCGTGGACTTGCGAACTGGTCACGAATCTCGCCGAGCTCGACCTTGATGACTGCGTCGAGCTTGGCTTGGTCGGCCAGGATCGACACCAGCTCGTCGATCGTCCGACGAAGTTCTGCCATCTCCTCTTCGAGAGTCGCCCGGTTGAGTCGGGTCAGGCGCACGAGTTGCATATCGAGGATGCTGTTGGCCTGATCCTCAGAAAACTCGAAGCCTTCGCCCATGAGGCGGGCCCGAGCCTCCCCTCGGTCCTCGCTGGCCCGGATGGCAGCGATGATCAGATCGATCATGTCGAGGGCTCGAATGAGGCCCTCCAGGATGTGCGCACGTCGGCGCGCCTTCGCCAAGCCGGAACTCGCTGCGCCGGCGGACCACCTCGCGTTGATGGGAAACGTAAGCGACGAGGGCGTCGCGCAAGGTCAACGTACGAGGAATACCATCGACCAGCGCCACCATGTTCACGCTGAACGTGGTCTGCATGGGCGTGTGCTTGTACAGGTTGTTCAGCACGACGAGACCGGTCGCGTCCCGCTTGAGCTCGAAGACCAGGCGAAGCTTGCCCTTGGCCGATTCGTTGCGGATTTCACGGATGCCGGTGATCTCGCCCTTTTCGACCAGCTCGGCTGTCTTCCGGGCGATCTGATCGACGGAGGTCTGGTACGGCACTTCGGTGACGACGATGGAATCGTTGGTCCGGCCGCCGACGATCTCGGCGACGGCACGCATCTTGACCGAGCCACGACCGGTCCGATAGGCGTCACGCAGCCCGACGCGGCCCAAGATCTGCGCCCCGGTCGGAAAGTCGGGCCCGTTGACGAACTGCATGAGTTCATCGACGGTGGCTTCCGGATGATCGAGGAGGTGCATCGTGGCGTCGACAACCTCGCCGAGATTGTGCGGCGGGATGTTGGTGGCCATACCGACCGCGATGCCCTGGCTGCCGTTGACCAGCAGGTTGGGGAAGCGACTCGGGAGAACCTCGGGCTCGCGGTGCTTTCCATCGAAGTTGTCACGGAAGTTGACCGTGTCCTCGTCGATGTCGGCCAAGAGTTGCATGGCCAGGGGTGTGAGTCGGCACTCGGTGTAGCGATAGGCCGCTGGCGGGTCGTCCGGGGAGCCGAAGTTGCCGTGCGGATCGATCAACGGGTGACGGAGGGAGAATGTCTGACCCATCCGAACCAACGCGTCGTACACAGACTGATCGCCGTGAGGGTGATAGCGGCCCAGCACATCACCGACGACAGTTGCGCACTTGACGTGACTGCGATCGGGCCGGTGGCCGGCGTCGAACATGGCCCAGAGAATGCGCCGATGCACGGGCTTGAGCCCATCGCGGGCGTCGGGAAGCGCCCGGGAGACGATGACCGACATGGCGTACTCGAGGAACGACTGTTCCATCTCGGCCTGGATCTCGATCGGTTCGATCGACTCCGGAATGCGAGCGCGCGGGCGCGTCAGCTACTGGAACAGCGCCGTCGCCTGACGCGGTGTTGTTGTCAGACGTCTCGTCGGACGACGGGTCGGATGCGTTAGGAGGCAGATCGGTCATATGTCGAGGAACCGGACGTCGTCGGCATTGGTCTGGATGAAGTGCTTACGGCTCTCGACGTCGTCGCCCATGAGCACGGCGAAGATCTCGTCGGCGATGGCCGCCTGTTCGACGGTGACCTGCAGCAAGGTGCGGCTCTCCGGGTTCATGGTGGTCTCCCACAACTCGTCGGCGTCCATCTCGCCCAACCCCTTCAGCCGTTGGTACTCGGCGTTCGGATGCTCCGCGCTGTACGCATCCCTGGCCGAATCGTCCTTGAGGTAGAGCTTGGAGCGTCCCACCTCGGTGCTGTAGAGCGGGGGCTGAGCGATGTAGACGTAGCCGGCCTCGACCATGGGCCGCATCTGGCGGAAGAAGAAGGTGAGCAGCAGCGTCCGGATGTGACTGCCATCGACGTCGGCGTCGGCCAGCAGAATGATCTTGTGGTAGCGAACCTTCTCGACAGTGAAGCCGTCCTCCCCTGCCTCCGCTGGTTCGCCGAGGCCGGCGCCGATGGCCTGAATGAGCGACACGATCTCGGTGTTCTTCAGCATGCGGTCGGGCCGAGCCCGCTCGACGTTGAGGATCTTGCCCCGGATCGGCAGGATGGCCATGGTGCGTGAGTCCCGAGCCTCCTTGGCCGATCCACCGGCCGAGTTGCCCTCCACGATGTAGAGCTCGGACTCGACCGGATCCTTGCTGCGGCAGTCGGCCAACTTGCCAGGCAGGCCGGCACCATCGAGTGCGGACTTGCGGCGAATGGTCTGGCGTGCGGTCGTCGCGGCGATACGGGCCTTGGCCGCCATGGTCGACTTACCCACGATGGCACGAGCTTCGCGGGGATGTTCTTCGAACCACTCGCGGAGCTTCTCGTTCGTGGCCTTCTCGACCAGCGACCGAACCGAGACGTTGCCCAGCTTCGACTTCGTCTGGCCCTCGAACTGGGGTTCGGAGATTCGAACCGCGATGATGGCGGTGAGACCCTCACGAATGTCCTCGCCCTGCAGGTTCTCTTCCTTCTCTTTCAACAGGCCCTTGTCACGCGCGTAAAGATTGACGGTGCGCGTGAGTGCGGTTCGGAAACCCTGTTCGTGCATGCCCCCCTCGAGGGTCGAGATGCCGTTGGCGAAGCTGTGGATGCCGTCGGTTTGGTACCCGGTGTTCCAGCAGAAGGCGATCTCTACTTCCTCACCCTCGCCGGTCTCGCTGTACCAACCGATGTCCTCGAACAGCGCTTCCTTGGAGCGGTTGAGGTGCAGTACGAAATCCCGGATGCCGCCCTCGTAGCAGTGCACGACTTCTTCGAACGACGGATCGCGTTCGTCGATCAGGTGGAACTCGAGCCCAGCGTTCAGGAACGCCATCATCTGAAAGCGCTCGGCCAGGGTCTGAGCCCGAAAGTCGGTCCCTTCCTTGAAGATGGACGGATCGGGCCAGAAACGAACGGTGGTTCCGGTTCGGGCCCGGCCATCGTCGTTCAGCGGGGCGTCTCCGATGACGTGCAGTTTCTGATCGGGGACACCGCCGTCGCGGAACGACATGAAGTGCCGCTTCCCCATACGGTCGATCTCGACCTCGACCCTGCTCGACAGCGCGTTGACCACCGAGATGCCGACGCCATGGAGTCCGCCCGAGACCTTGTAGCCGCCGCCGCCGAACTTGCCTCCGGCGTGGAGCACCGTGAGTACCACCTCGGCGGCCGACATGTCCTCGTACTTCTCGTGACGATCGACCGGGAATACCCCGACCATCGTCTCGAACCTCGACGCTGCCGTCAGCCATGATGCGCACGTCGATGCGTTCGCAGTACCCCGCCATGGCCTCGTCGACGCTGTTGTCGACCACTTCCCAGACCAGGTGGTGAAGACCGGTCGAGCCGGTGGACCCGATGTACATACCGGGCCGCTTCCGGACGGCCTCGAGGCCCTCGAGAACTTGGATGTCGCTGGCGCTGTAGCCGCTTTGATCTGCGGATTCGAGCCGTTCGGGTGAGGTTGAAGAGTCCATGGGAAGTCGCTCTCGGAGCCGGTCCAGTCTACCAGTAGGAAGGGTTGTGACCGCGGTCATCAGCCAGCAGTGCACGGAGCGTGAGCCGTTGACGAATCACCGATCGACCCGCACCGTGATGCGGACGACGGCGAGCCCATCGAAAAGCACTGCGCACCGCTGTTTGATCTGTGTTTCCATCCACGACAGCTGCGAAGCCCATGAAGGATCGGTGCAACCCACGACGAGCACGCCGTCGATGATCTCGATCGGCCGACTCCCCTCGGCCAACACGGGGCCTACAACCTCGGGCCAACGATCGTGGAGCGACGTCAACGCCTGCACGGGCGGCGCACCGAGGTGCCTCAGGAATCGCTCGAGACTGTCGCCAAGTCGAGCGGGCGGTTCTGTGCTCATGCGTACAACCAGGGTTGGCTCATGGTCACGCCTCAGGTTCGAGGGGCGTCGGCCGCGTTGCGATCGACACTGAACGGTTGGGCGGCGAAGCCGACGAATCGGGCAGAAGCTCGACGCCGTTATGGCGTAGCAACTGATCAGGCATCGTACCGGCGGGAAGATCGGATGCGCTGGTGATGATGGTCTGCCCCGAAGTCAACGAATCCAGGAGAGCTCGAGAACGCCTCGGATCGAGTTCAGAGAACACGTCGTCGAGAAGCAGCAGCGGAGGTTCTCCGATCCGCTCGGAAACCAAGCGGTGCCCGGCCAGGCGGAGCGCGAGCGCGAGCGTCCGTTGTTCTCCCTGCGAAGCCTCGGTCCGAGATGCGAACCCGTTGAGCGACAAGCTGATCTCATCACGATGCGGTCCGACGGTGGAGGTCCGACGGCGAAGGTCATTGGAGCGTTCGCGGTCGAGAGCAGACGCAAGCGCTTCGCTCCCCCACGACGTTCGGTAGTTGGCAACAACCTCGGCCGCTCGTCCCGCAAGCTGTTCGTAACTCTGGCTGACCAGTGGCACGAGATCGGTCAGGACGGAGTAGCGAAGCTCGACCAACTGCTCGCCCAACGATGCGAATTGCATGTCCCAAACGTCCAAGGTGGCGCTCATCGTCTCGTCGAGCGCCGGTCGTCCACCTCGCACTGGCACGTTCTTGAGCAGAGCGTTCCGTTGTCGCACGACCCGATCGAAGTCTGAACAGATGGCGTCGGCGGACGGCTGCAGCGAAATCAGAAGATCATCGAGGTACTCACGTCGAACCGCCGGACCCTCCTTGACCAGGGCAAGATCATCGGGAGCGAACACCGTGACTCGCAGGGCGCCGAGAAGATCTCGTGTTCGTGCGAGCCGCTGCCGGTTCACCTGCGATCGCGTTCGCCCCTTCGCCAACTCCAGTTCGATGAGCACGGATCGCCCGTCCCGCTCACCTTCGGCCCGGACAACCGCCCGATCCGCACCCTTGCGAATCAAACTCTCGGTCGGTGCGCCTCGGAACGATTTCAACGTTGCGAGGAGGCCGATGGCCTCCAGCAGGTTGGTCTTACCGGCGCCATTCGCGCCGACGATGGCGGTCAGTCCGTCGGCCAACGGCAACTCGAGTTCGGAATAGGTTCGAAAATCGTGCAGCCAGAGGCGGCCGAGTTTCAAGAAACCCGCACCGGCATGAGCAGGTAGAGGAACTGATCGACGCCGGCCATGCGTACCAGTGCCGGCTTGAGTTCGTCGATGGTCGAGAGCGTGATTTCTTCACTGTTCGCAACCTCGATCCCCTCGAGGAGATACTGCGGATTGAACGCGACCGTCAAGGGTGTGCCCTCGTAGGTCCCCTCGACACTCTCGCGAGCATTGCCGACATCCTGCGTGACGGCGACGAGTTCCAAACCGTCCGTCGACATCTCCAAACGAACGGGTGTCGCTTCACGAGCCAACAGTTTCACTCTTCGCAAGGCGTCCAGCAGCGAGTCCCGCTGCACCGTGAGCTTGTTCGGATGACTGCTCGGGATCAGCCCGCGATAGTTGGGGAACTCGCCTTCGATCAGGCGTGTGACCAACGTCACAGGGCCAACCTCGAACGAAGCGTCGCGCTCCCCCAGCCGAAGTTGCACTCTGTCGCCCTGATTGAGAATGCGATTCAGTTCGTTGAGGGCTCTCGAGGGGAGGAGAACCGATTGTCCCTCCGCCAGAATTGAAGCCTCGGGCACATCGCGCATGGCCAACCGGTACGAGTCGGTGGCCACAAGCCGGAGCCCGCCGTTCTCCGCTGACATCTGGACGCCCGTGAGGATGGGACGAGCGTCGTCGGAACTTGCGGCCAGCACGACCTGCCGAAGAGCTTCGGACAACTGTGCAGACGGCAACGAGACCGGCTCTACCGCGATCGGGAGCAACTGCGGGAACTCGTCACCAGCAATGAGTCGGATGCTGAACTGGCTGCGACCTGAGCTGATCGACAACTCATCGCCGACCGCGGCGACCGAGACCGCGCCGGGGCTCAGCGCCCGAACGATGTCTGATGCAAGCCGGGCGGGTATGACCGCAACACCGTCGGATTCACCGGCAACGGTCACCAGAACGGTGATGGTCAGGTCGAGATCGCTGCCAGTGAGCCGAAGTTGGTCGCCTTGCAGGTCAGCTCGAACGCCGGAGAGCCCAGGAAGGCCGCCGCGGCCGCTCACGGCGCGGCCGGCGGTTCCCAGTGCCTCGACCAGTACATCTCGTTCGCAACGGAACTTCACCGTGGTGCTCCCTTGTCCTCAACTGTTGTCATTTTTCTGTCTGGAAAGAGGGAAGTAGTAGTAGGGGCTGTGGATTGTGGATGAACCACTGTTCAGCCTGGTCAGCCTAGACGTTGTCATCCACGGGGCGGTTCTTTCTGTCCCCAGGCTCCATGACCGCCGAACCGTCGGTGCCCGGCTGCTGGGGATGACGGGCAGGTTGTCCCGAATCCGACCAGCCGTTATCCACTGTCTTTTCCACAGGTTGTGGGTTCATTCTCCGGCGCGCGCCTGCTGCCGTACGGCCTTCTCGAGGGCCATCACGTGCTCGTAGATCTGTGATCGTTCCTTCATGAGCGCAGAGATCTTGTCGCATGCATGCATCACGGTGGTGTGGTCTCGTCCGCCGAACTCTCGGGCGATGAGGGGAAAACTGAGATCGGTGAGTTGCCTGGCCACGTACATGGCCATCTGGCGAGCGGAGACCAGCGGTCTCCGCCGGGACTTGCCCACCAACTCCTCGATCGTGAAGTTGAAGCGCTCCGCCGTGGCAGTGAGGATCAGTGCCACATTGATGGGGCGAGGCTGGCGATCGGCGATGAAGTCGCCGAGGATGCGTTCGGCGAGGTCGCGGGTCATCGGTTCTCGATTGAGATTGGCGAACGCCGTGACCTTGTTCAGCGCCCCTTCGAGTTCCCGGATGTTCGAGGTGATGTTGTGCGCGATGAACTCGCTCACTTCGCTCGCAAGGAAATACCCGTCTCGATCGGCCTTCTTGGACAGGATGGCCATTCGCGTCTCGATGTCGGGCGGCTGAATGTCCGTGAGCAGACCCATCATGAAGCGGCTGCGCAGACGATCCTCCAGGGTCGGAATGGCATCGGGCGGACGGTCCGAGGTCAACACGATTTGGCGGTTGCCGCCGTAGAGCTCGTTGAAGGTATGGAAAAATTCCTCCTGAAGGCCGTCCTTGCCCGCGATGAACTGAATGTCGTCGACCAGGAGGACGTCGATCTGGCGATACCGACGCTTGAAATCAGCGTTGGAGGACGTCTTGATGGATTCGACGAATTCGTTCAGGAACGCCTCGGTCGAGACGTACTGAACCTTCATTCTGGGGTAGACGTCGCAAACGTAGGCTTCGATGGCTCGAAGCAGGTGCGTCTTGCCCAGCCCTGCTCCTCCGTAGATGAACAGCGGGTTGTAGCTTCCGCCTGGTCGTTCCGCGACCGAGAGAGCTGCGGCATGGGCGAATCGGTTCGAGGGACCGATGACGAAACTCTCGAAGTTGTACCGAAGCGCTACGTTTGCGCCCTCGCTTTCGGCGTTGGGCGAGCGGCCGGTTGCGGCCGGTCCGGTGAGGTCGATCAGTTGGCCGTCGACCTCTCGGGAACCGCTGTCGGGGCCATCGACCAAATCGGGATCGAAAAGCTGGGGAGGAGAGGCGTCGAACTCGACTTGGTAGGTGTGTCCCGCCGACTCGGTGAGCGCGTCCTCAACCAGCGGACGGTACCGACCATCGAGCTTCTCCCGAACGATCGCGTTCGGTACCGACAGCACCAACCGATCGTCGATCAGGAGCATCGGAACGATCTGAGCGAACGTGGACTGCCAGACGCCTTCTGCGATCTGGCTACGGAGGATGTCAGACGCCCGGGACCACAGTTCAGCCGCCCCCAGTCGCTGTCGCTCCATCACTAACTCCCGACTATTCACATCCTTATCCACAGAACGGTGGACAAAGCCTGACCTGCCCTCTGGCCTCTGCCTAGGCCGCCAGGACTTCGCCCATTGACACCGGCCGAGAGCCGCTGCCAAGAGGAAGCAGAACCCTACCCGGATGGGCTGGACCTCGGCTACAGAGGCTGTGGATTGTGCTCGGGAGCAGGACATTCGCGCACCTTGCCCCGAGGTTGCGTGGACTGCCATGGTTGTCTTGCGTACCGGGAACCCCTAGCGTTACAGGTTCGCGTACGCTGCACTCGACCTGTGTCGAGCCAGCGACGACGGATCAACAACCGAATTGCCCTGGTCGCCGCCGTTGGCTCTGGTCGGCCCTCGATTCGGTCCGCCCTCGCTCGACATCGCTCGAGGTCTCAAGGAGTCCCGTGTCCAAGCGCACCTTCCAACCCAACAACCTTCAGCGGGCTCGTAAACACGGTTTCCGTGCCCGCGTCGCCAGCCGTGGTGGCCGCGCGGTACTGCGTGCCCGTCGGCTCAAGGGGCGTCACCGCCTCAGTGCCTAGGCGGTCATCGCCCGGGGCGCCCAGCGGTTCCGTCACCTCCGCCATTCGCATCCAGATCTGTCGGTGATGCTCCCGTCTGTCGTCAGCCGAGCTGACTTCCTTGCGCTCCGTGGCGAGGGGGTCCGCTTGCGAACGACGAATCTCCGCGCTCGGTTTCGGCCCAGGCCCCAGAGCGACGCCGCCAGGCTCCGGCTTGCGTTTGCGATCGGACGTTCGTTCGGGTCGGCGGTGCAACGAAATCGGGTGCGCAGGCGACTGAAGCACGCGTTGCACGACGTGATCGCCGGCCCGAATGCAGCGCCACTCCCAGACCAGCGGCCGTTGGTCGGAGACCTTCTGGTGAGTTGCTCACCCAAGGTCTTGAGCCTGTCCCATGAGGCGCTCATTCTGGAATGTCGTGGCCTCGTGGCCGCGCGCCGCTCGTCACCACTCTGCCGCTCTTCGACCACTCGGCCGATGTGCGCTGAACAGCTCGCCCGCGTCACCGCCAGCGGTCGCACCCCACGTTCGGTGGGCGTTGCGATGGTGCTTTGGCTTCTTGGGCTGTATCAAGCGTATTCCGCGGGACGTCCTGCTCGCTGCCGGTACCTCCCCACCTGTTCGAACTACGCCCGTGAGGCCATTGAGCGCCACGGGGTCATCCGCGGCGGCGGCCTCAGTGTCCGCCGAGTGCTTCGCTGCAATCCGTTCGGTTCCTCCGGCTTCGACCCTGTTCCCGATCCCTCGCACCCCTAGTGCCCCTCCCCCTGCGCACGCGTCCTGAAATGTGGAGATCTCATGGCAATCTTTGACGGCCTGTCCGAGCTCGTCGCTCGAATCCTGTCCTTCTTCTACGAGTTGCCGATTGTCGGCGACAACTACGGGTTGGCCATCATCCTCCTGACCTTCTTCGTGATGATCTGTCTCATGCCGCTCACCCTCAAGGCGACCCGCAGCACGATCAAGATGCAGCAGATCCAGCCGGAGCTGCGGCGGGTCCAGAAAGAGTTCAAGAGCGACCGAGAGCAAATGAATGCCGAGCTGATGAAGCTCTACTCCAAGCACGGGATCAATCCCGTCGGCGGTTGTCTGCCCATGCTGGCGCAGATGCCGGTGTTCTTGGTGCTTTTCCGGATTCTTCGAGGTCTGACGACGCGGGTGGAGGAGCAACCGTTCTTCACCGTTGCCAACAAGATTCGGGTGCGCCGGAGGCGAAAGCGCCATCAACGGTCGACTGTTCGATCCCCAGCACCTCTCCGAGCGCAGCAAGCTCTACACCGATCTCCGCACCCACGAGGAAATGAAGTTCGGGCCGTTCGACCTCGCCGCGCACACCCTCGATGTGGTCAAGTCAGACTTCGTACGAGCACTCCCCTACTTGGTCTTGATCCTCGTCATGGTGGCGCTCAGCTTCTATCAACAGCACCAGATCACGGCGCGCCGCTCGTCCACCGCCGAGTTGTCGCCCATGATGCAGCAGCAACAGCAGATCATGCGGTTCTTGCCGCTGATGACCGGCGTCTGGGCATTCGTTTTTCCGACGGGCCTGGTTCTCTACTGGACGACTTCAAGCGTCTTTCGCATCGGTCAACAGGCCTACATCAGCAAAAGGATCTACGGCGCTGGCGACGACCTCGAGGCGACATCGGAGGCGGAAGGTGCCGACCAGAAGACCCCTGCTGGCCCCGAGAATCTGAAGGCCGCGGTGCCGGCGAAGAAGGTGCGACACGATAGTGACCACGCCTCCGACTCGCCGGACCAGCCGACCGATCGAGCGGCGCGAGCCGCGGCGCGTCAAGCCGACTGGGAGGCTCGCCGGGCGAAGGCCGAGAAGAAAAAGTCGGCAACCGTGATCGACAGCGCGCCCAGTCGACTCACGCCCAAAGGGACACAACCCGGCGCATCCGCGAACCGGGACAAGCGAAAGAAGAAGAGGTAGATCAATGGAATGGATCGAAACCACCGCCAAGTCGGTCCAAGAGGCCAAGGAGCAAGCGCTCGACAAGCTTGGCGTCGATGAGGCCGAGGCCGAGTTCGAATTGCTGGAGGAACCAAAGGCAGGGCTCTTCGGCCGGGTCCGAGGCCAGGCCCGTATTCGGGCCCGCGTTGTACCGAAGTCGCCTCGCGCCAAGGCCGAGCGAAACGATCGTCGGCGGACGAAGGGGCGCAAGAACGGCGAGGGTGCCGATGCTGCCCAGAGCGGCGAGCACACCGAATCGGACTCGGCCGACGCTGCGACCCCCGTCTCCGTCAAACCTGCGGAGCCAGCACCGGCCCGCAAGCGGACCCCGAAACCGACCGAGGAGTCGAGCGTGGAAGATGTACAGGCCAACGTTGAAGGATTCCTGCGTGGTCTCACGACGGCATTCGGTATTGATGCCACCGTCTCGAGCGTTGTCACCGACGATGTTCTCGACGCTCAAATTGCGGGAAAGCACGGCCTGCTCCTTGGCCCGAAGGGACGTACCCTTGAAGCGATCCAGGAGCTGACACGGGTCAGCGCGCAACGGAGCGCCCCCTCGTCGACCCGTATCCGCGTCGACGTGGGCGGCTATCGCGAGGCTCGACGCGAGGCGCTCATCGCTTTCGCTGCCACCGCGGCGGAGCGTGCGATCCAGGATCAGATCGAGGTGGCCCTCGAGCCGATGAACGCCGCCGATCGGAAGATCATTCACGACTCCTTGGGCGAGGTGACCGGCGTTTCCACTCGCTCCGCCGGAAACGAACCTCGGCGTCGGGTTGTCGTGGTGCCTGACCGCGGCGCGGACGATGACGAAGCCGGGCATGATGACTCCGATGACGAGACCGCCAATTGATCTAGACCAGCCAGAACTGTTAGCCGTTCTCGAACGGGCCCGGGCCTTGGGATTCCTTGGTCCGGGCCCGTTGCGCGAACATTTGCAGCACACGACCCGCTATCTGACTGCGATCGAGAACTTGCCGCGTGCACCAGATGCGCCCGGTCAGCCCCCATCGACGCTCCACGTCCTCGACCTCGGCTCAGGGGCGGGCCTTCCGGGCCTTCCCCTCGCATGGTGGCGTCCCGACCTTCGCGTCGCCCTTCTCGACTCTGGACAACGACGATGCGACTTCTTGAGGACTGTCGTCGACGAGCTGGAGCTCCATGACCGAGTGAGTGTCGCTGAGGGAAGAGCGGAGAAGCTGGCACGCTTGCCCGGAATGCGCGCTCGATACGATGTCGTTGTCGCGAGGGGATTCGGGCCTCCCGCTCTGGCCGTCGAATGCGCGCTCGGCTTCATGAAAGCCGGGGCCACTCTCCTGATCAGCGAACCGCCCGTCCGCCGACGGTGGCAGAGCCTCTTGTTCCCGGGTCTCGAGCTGAGCTTCTCCGCGGCCTTTGAGGGCCTCGCGGCGTTGACGCTCGTCGGGGACGCCGGCTCCAGTCCCTATCCGCGAAACATCAAAGCAATGCGCCGAGCTCCCCTCTTCGAACTGGAGTAGCAAGGCAGCTTCGGAGGTTTCACGTGAAACATTGGGACGTTCGTGTTGACCACGCCTGCGACCGCTGACTGCTCTCGACCTGGTGCGTCGTCAGGTCGGGTAAGAACGTCCTGCCCCACGCTCCTGGTCTGTGCGGCCGAGCCGCCGGCCCCTTCCGCCCGGCGAGGGGCGGCTCACGGCACGAGGCGTCCGGGGGACGGCCATCCGGGCGAAGCCGAACGGTCCGCCTGACGAACAAGGTGACCAGACCGGTGCTGCGTCGATCTCCGGGAGAGGCCGACCGAGGGCTCACTCCTCTTCGCTGCCGACTCACCCGCGTCAGGTCCGAGACGCTCGGAACGAGTGGCCGAGAGCCCCACATGCTGCGCCTCACGGGCGAGATGAATGACATTCAGCCGACGAAGTTGGCTGGCCCGAAGCACCGCTCGACAAACGCCGGCCAGCGCACGTCATGCACCTCACTACCTGCCGGGGGTCGGCGGTAGTCGCCGCCTGCTGACGGCCGAACGCCGTCTCGGAACGAGCTGATACTGACCCCGGGGCCTACGGCGGGCGCCTAGCGTCGTTCCGGTTTGGGCTCCCGGACGCACCTCCGGAGGACATGACACGCATGTCGTGGTCCCGAGGCCTCTGGCGGCGAGACGACGTGAACCCAGGTTCATCGGTCGGGTGCTCGGGAGCAAAGTCTCGAAAATGTTTCACGTGAAACATCCAGGTTCGGGTCGCCCCTCTGCACTGGCTGCCGGACAGATGGCCGTGCGCCTGGGTGCTACGTCCGGACTGGAAGGGGCCCCGCACTCGGCCAACGTGGGAATGTTTCACGTGAAACACCCCCACCTCAGGCACCGGGACGGCCGGTGAATGGATCGGTTGTGTCTACGACCGACCATTCTCGGCTACCGTCTGTGGGCACACATGATGCCGGGCTGGAAAGCCCGCCCAATGTTTCACGTGAAACATTGGGCAATACCAACCGGGCCTCGGAATCGAACCGGCGGAGGCTCAAAGGCAAGGAGCACTACGGTGAGCGAACATTCGTCCAACTGGAGTCGAGATACCTCCGCAGAAGCTGCCCGTGAGAGCACACCGGAGACTCAGGGTTCTGATCCTCGGATGGAGGACGTCGGAGCGCCTACCTCGGACGAAGCGCCCGAGGTGGGAGACGCATTCGGCGATGGTGTCAAGCTGAGGAGCGAGCCCGCCTTGGACGCCAGGACGCCGCTGCCTCCTGATATAGCTGACGGCAGCATGCACCCTTCGGGCCCGGGACGGGGCGCGGCTCCCTCCCACTCGAACGAATCGGGGCCAACCGGTTCTCGGTCTGGTGTCAACGTGGACACCGGTGGTGTGGTGGCTGAGGTTGAGCAGACGGACCCCATTTGGACCCCTGACTCGGAGCCTGCCGCTGAAGAACGTCCTGAGGATCCGGCGCCCCCCGTCGGCATGCCGGGCGCTCGCGCGCAGACTCACGCCAGGGGATTGGATTCGCTCAAGGATAGGCGTCGAGGCACGGCCGGTACCGGTGGTCGACCGGCCTTCGGTCAGCCTGGACGGCTGACCGCCCGTGCCCCGTCCGACTCTGCATCCGGCGGTTCAGATGCGACCGAGGCGTCACGTGCCGCCGAGGTTGCGCGCCCGTCGCAGCGCGGCCTGGCAGCACCGGAATGGCAAAGTCGAGGCCAGAACGGCCCGCGGATCATCGCGGTGGCAAACCAGAAGGGGGGTGTGGGCAAGACGACGACCGCCGTGAACTTCGGTGCGGCGGCGGCCGAACTCGGGCACCGCGTCCTCATCATTGATCTCGACCCGCAAGGGAACGCTTCGACTGGCTTGGGCATCAACCCCCGGAGCCTGGAAGCATCGATGTACGACGTTCTGCTTCATGACGTTCCTCTGGACGAGGCGATCGAGGCGGCCGAGGTCAAGAACCTCTTCATTGCTCCAGCCAATCTTGATCTGGCCGGCGCGGAGATCGAGCTGGTTCCCGCCTTCAGTCGGGAGATGCGATTGAAGAACGCCATCAACACCGTGGCGTCGGACTTCGATTTGGTGTTGATCGACTGTCCGCCCTCGCTCGGCCTTTTGACCGTGAACGCCTTCGCTGCCGCGAGCGAGGTAATGGTCCCGATCCAGTGCGAGTATTACGCCCTCGAGGGCTTGGGCCAGTTGATGCGGAACGTGGATCTGGTTCGGCGAAACCTCAACGCGGATCTGGAGCTGTCGGCGATTGTGCTGGTGATGTACGACGCCCGAACGAACTTGTCGGCTCAGGTCGCCGGAGAAGTACGGGAGCATTTCGGTCCCAAGGTCTGCCGGGCCGTGATTCCCCGGAACATTCGTCTGTCCGAGGCTCCCAGCTTTGGTCAGCCAATTACGGTATTCGATCCCTCGTCCCGCGGAGCTATCGCTTACCGGGATTTGGCCAAGGAGGTTATGGGTGAACCGACGTAGTGGTCTCGGCCGAGGTCTCGAAGCCCTCATTCCGGCCGACGCAGTTGCGAGTAGCGAAGTGCTCGGTCTGGTCGAGATTCCCATCTCGGCGATTTCGGCCAACGGGCAGCAGCCCAGATCCCGCTTCGATGAGGAAGCGTTGGTGACGCTGACTGACTCGATCAGAGAGCTGGGTGTCTTGCAGCCGATCTTGGTTCGGCCAGCGGGCGAAGGACGATATGAGCTGATCGCGGGCGAACGGCGATGGCGGGCGGCTCGGCGAGCCGGGCTATCGACCGTGCCTGCTGTAGTTCGCAACGTCGACGCGCAAGTGTCGCTTGAGCAGGCAGTTGTGGAGAACCTCCATCGGCAGGACCTCAATGCCATGGAAGAGGCTGGCGCCTATCAGAGACTCATCGAGGAGTTCGGTCTCACACAAGATCAGGTCGCCCGTCGTGTCGGTAAATCGCGCTCAGCCGTGACGAATACGCTCCGTCTGTTTCAGCTCCCGGCCCCCGTGCAGCGCTTGATCGCGGACGGCGACTTGAGTGCGGGCCACGCCCGGGCGTTGCTGACGCATCCCGATCGAGGCCTTCAGGAGAGGATGGCGTCGACGATGGTCAAAGGAGGCTTGAGTGTGCGGCAGGCCGAGGAGTTGGTGCGCCGGGCCGTGGGGAGTGCGGAGGCGAGCTCGTCGGATGGCGCGGAGCGCTCGGAGCGGGCGGCGTCGATTGGCCAGACGCGGCCGGCAGCGCTTCTCGAATTGGAGGATCTGCTTGGCTCACACTTGGACACCAGCGTGCATGTGTCGATGGGAAAGGCCAAAGGCCGGATGGTGATCGAGTTCGCGGATATCGAGGACCTGAAGCGGATCTATCAGGTCATGATGCGATCACAGGCATGAGCCACTTCCTCACAGGCTGTGGATAAACCTGTGAGGAAGCTGAACTCTCGCGTGAGAGTTGAGGTTCGTCCTAACGGAAGAGCAGGGCGAGAGCCAGGATTGCTCCGCCCAGGATGAGGGTCGCTGCAGCCCACACGGCAGACAGCGCGCCGGCCAGGAGGGCGGCGGGATTGAGCGCGAGTCCAGCAGAGGCGAGATGGGACGGGTTGAGGCCGTTGATGCGCTCATAGGCCCGGACGGTAGCTCGGAGCGTGTTGACGAACGCCCAGGGTGTCCGGGGATTGCCCCGGAGGCGGCGCAGGCCGGCCACGAGCTGGCCGAGATCCGCCTGCGCGATCTCGATGCTCGTCGGCAAGTTCCTGACACGGTCGGGCAGAGCGGCGACCAGCGCGAGTCCTGCCCGAAGCCTCCACAGCCCGATGATGGGGAGGCCGAGGGCAAGGCCGACGAGGAGCCCGAGCATGAGGGGAGCTCCCATCAGGATGAGTCCAGCTCCTCCGGCCACTGCGCCCGCTCCGGCGCCGCCGGCGAAGAGGGCAGCCGTGTACCGCAGCGCTACGGCCACCGTAGCTACCCGCTTGGCCCCGTGGTTTGCCAACTGGCGGTAGTCGGCCACGGTGTTCGGAACGTCTCGACGATGCGGGGGAGGTCGATGTGCGAAAGGTCGATGTGCCGCTAGAGGTCGATGTTGTAGAGCTGTGCGGCGTTGTCCTGCATCACCATTTTGGTGGCTTCGGGCGTGAGGGCGGAGAGCGTTTTGGCGAGGCGCTGGTCGTCTCGGGGGTACAGGCAGGTCGGATGGGGAAAGTCGGTTTCGAACATGAGGCATTGGGGTCCGAGGAAGTCGACTGCGGCCCCGACCATGGCCTGCTCGAACCAGAACGTCCCGAAGAACTGGCGTCGGAAGTAGTCCGATGGTTTGAGGCTGAGGAAGGCAAGCTCGTTAGGTGCTGTCTCGAGCAGCTGGTGGTCGAGACACTCGAGAAAGAAGGGCAGCCAACCGATGCCGCTCTCGACGGAGACGAAGCGGAGATCGGGGAAGCGCTCGGGGACACCGGAGTAGATGAGGTTGCCGATGACTCGCGCGTTCCCCATGAAGAGATTGGCTGAGCCAACCGCCAGCTTGCGCTCTTCTCCGAATGACGGCCACGGAGCCTTGCCGAAGAAGTCGAGGTTGCCCTTCGAGGAGCCGATGTGAAAGTTGACGGGCATCGATCGGTCGCTGCACGCGTGCCAGATCGGGTCCCACTCGGGCTGGGCCATGTCGGGAAGGCCTGCCTCTTCTGGATTGGAGCACGTGACGATCCCTCGGAGCCCGTTGGCGTGCACTCGCTCGATCTCGTCGGCAGCGGCCGCCAGATCCCACCAGGGGAGTAGGGCCATGCCGAACACGCGGTTTCCCGTCGCCTCCTGGAATTCGACCAGGGCGTCGTTGTAGATCTGGACGCTGATCAGCCGCAACATGTCATCGGGCGACTTGAGGAACTGTTGGTTGCCGAAGCCCGCCACGTTCGGGTACATGATCTGTGCGTGGATGCCGAGCGCGTCCATCATGGCGACGCGGGCCTCGGCGTCGAAGCTGGCTCGATGGACCATCTCGTTGTCGAGCTCGAAGAACGCAGTGCCGGTGATCTTGTCGCCGTCGGGATTGATGACGCTCGACGCAATGGGGAGACCAATCGGAATGTCTCCGTCGAACCACCAACGCCGGCGCCCGCTTCGTTCGGCCATTTGCGGCACTCGGTCGACGTAGGCCCGGGGAGCTCGGGACGTCCATAAGTCGTAGGGTTCGGACCAGTGAGTGTCGGTGTCGATGACCTTCAGGCCCTGAACGGCCGAGTTGAGCATGGGGGCGGCTTCACTGACGGGTGCGACCATCCCGCGAGCGTAGTCGGGGGTCGTCGGCGCGGAAAGGCGGGGATGTCGGCCCGGCCGTACGGCCAGCCTGCCTTGCCGCCGGTGGCGAATCGGGCCTAGCGTTCGGCGATGTCTTCGACCGTACGCCTTGACCAAGGAGCCGTGAACAAACTGCTCGAGCGTGTCCGCCGCGAGGTCGACGATGGCCTGTTGCCTGCGGTGCAAGTGGCGCTGGGCTTCGGCGGAGAGATCGTGGTCGAAGAATGCTTCGGTCAGGCCGACCTGGCCACGAGGTTCTGCATCTTCTCGGCCACAAAGCCCTTGGTCGCGGCGACCGTCTGGACCCTGATGGGCGAGGGCCTGGTGGATGTCAACGCGACGATCTCCAGCTATATCCCCGAGTTCGCCGATCATGGCAAAGGCGAAATTACCGTCGAGCAGGTACTGCTCCACACCTCCGGATTTCCCCACGCCCCGTTGGGCCCGCCTCGCTGGTCCGACCGGGCGAGCCGGGTGCAACGAATGTCCGAGTGGCGACTCAACTGGGAGCCCGGTACCCGTTTCGAGTACCACCCGACCTCCGCTCATTGGGTCTTGGCCGAGATCATCGAGCGGGTGACCGGCGAGGACTATCGAGACGAGATTGCCCGACGTGTCACTGCACCTGCTGGCTTGCCCCGACTCGTCGGCTTGCCGGAGGACCAGCAGGAGGGGATCGCCGATCTGGTCCTCGTAGGCGAGCCGGCCACCGGAGACGAACTGGAAGCCGTCTTTGGGGTCCGAGAACTCCCGGGCAGCGAAGTCACCGACGAGGTGGTCCTACGGTTCAACGAGCCCGCGGTTCGCTCGCTGGGCGTGCCGGGCGGTGGCGGTTTCGCCCGAGCCAGAGACCTGGCGCACTTCTACCAAGAGCTGCTGCACAACCCGCACGGCATTTGGGAAGCTGAACTGCTCGCCGACGTGACCGGGAAGGTGCGCAACACCTTGCCCGACCCAATGGGCGTGCCCGCCAATAGGGCGCTGGGCGTGGTGGTGGCCGGGGACGACGGACGGTCTCACCTGCGGGGAATGGGTCGCGGCGTGTCCCCAGCGGCATTCGGTCACAACGGAGCCGGAGGCCAGTTGGCCTGGGCTGATCCTGAGACCGGCCTGTCGCTCGGGTATGTTACCAACGGGTACGACCGGCATCAGATTCGCGAGCCTCGTCGTAGTTCGGCGATTGCCAGTTTGGCGGCGGCCTGCGTCAGCACAGCCTGACGGTCAGAACAGACGTGTAGGTCACCCCGGTGGGAAGTGCCCTGCCTGCCTCACCCGGACGTACTCTCACCCGGACGTACTCTGGAGCAGGCGGGTCACGATGGGGGCGCTGAGGAGCACGATGATGACTCGGGTGGTGTGGACCGAGATGACGATGAGGGGGTCGGCGCCGAGGTCGCCGGCCATCACCGTCATTTGTGACAGTGCCCCTGGTGAGGTTGCGAGGTAACTGGTCATCGGGTCGAGGCCCCCGACGTGGGTGAGTACCACGGCAAGCAGCCCGCTGAACGCGAGCAGGACGACGATGGCGGTACCCAGGAGGAGGGCGTGGGAGCGGAGCGCAGTCAGGCTCTCCCGGCTGATCGTCGACCCGATCGACCATCCGAGGATGGCGAACGCGACGAACCGAACCGGCGGAGTCACGTTCGCCACTCCCTGGGGAACGAGCGTGTTGATCAGCCCTGCGCCGAGCGCTCCTCCGAGAAGTGCGCCCGCCGGCACGTGAAGGCGCTCGAAGAGCGACGCGCCAAGAAGTACGGCCAGCAAGGTAACGAGAAGCTTCACGGTACGACCATTTCGTGGAAGGACTTGAGGGACCGGAATCAGCGAGGAGGAAAGGAGGGAAACTGCACCAGCGGGTCGCGGCGGAGTTGCTCGACCAGCGCGATCTCCCACGTGAGGTACTCCTGCATGTGTTGCTCGGGCGCCCCGTCGTCGTGGTCGTACGGTTTGTACCACACGTCGTCAGCCTGAGTGGTGGGACGAGTGAAGCCGGTCTCCATTGGTCGTTTGCCGTGGCGCCAGGCCTTGGTGCCTCCCGCCAGCACCACCACGCGAGCGCCACGGCCAATGGACCTGCGCTTCGGCGGCAGCGAGCTTGGCCAACTGTCCGTCGGACGAAGTGAGCACCAGTTGGTCGACGTCGCCGATGACCGTACGAGCTTCGTCGAGACGGCTTCGAACACCCCACCATGCACCGGGTAGGTGTCCCCGACGGCGGTACTTGAGGCTGTCACCGAGATCGAGAATTGCGACCGAGCCCGCATCGGAACCGGCGTCGATCAGCGCTGCAACCTCTGACGCTCGGACCGTGACCACCGGTCCGGCTGCTTCCCGCGCGAGCTCTGATCGAGGTTCGGGTCCTGATGCGAGTGTCACACCGGTCCTTTCGACACCGCCGGCCAGCACCACTGCGTCGTCCCAACCCAGTTGACGTAGCCACGATGCCGTCATGGTCGCTCGGACCGACGTGTCGTCGATCAGCACCAAGCGCGGCATGCATCGTGGCAACGTACTCGTCGGTGGCCTGGACCAACTGTCCTCCGGGAGCGTTCCGACTGCCGGGCACGTGGCCGGACTCGAACTCGTGCGGAGTGCGGACATCGAGCAGGTAGGTCGTTCGGGACGCATCGGTCAGCCAACACTTGACCGTGTCCCAGGGGACGGACAGTACCCCGAAGCGGTCTCCGACCTCTGCTGCGGCATGTTCAGCCCATGCCCGGCTTTCCGGGGATGGATCGGGCGCGGCGCGGTTGGAGTTCGTGTCCACTTCGAAGCCGGCGAGATGCCAACCCATGGTGCCGTTCTCCAGGGCCACGACCCGGTTCTCGAGACCCGCGTTGATGAGCGACTGCGCGCCGATGATGCTGCGGGTCCGCCCGGCGCAATTGACGACGACCAGCGTGTCCGGGTGGCTGAGGATGTCTTTGACGCGATGCACGAGCTCGGCGCCGGGACAATCGATCCCGGAAGGAATGCTCATTCGGCGAAACTCGTTGACGGGTCGGGAATCGAGCACCACGAGGTCAGTGCCGACGTCGAGCATCTTCTGAGTTCCGGTGCCGAAATTCGTGGAGTGTCGAACGTATGTTCGATATACTCGCCGAACGCCTTGGACGGTACGTTCACCCCGGCGTAGAGCTCGCCTCCCCAAGCTTGCCAGCCGTGCGTGCCGCCATCGAGCACTGCCACGTTCGTCCAGCCAAGGGCGTTGGCGCGCGCCGCCGCACGATCTGCGAGTCCGACGCCGTTGGGGCCGGTCGACCCGTCGTCGCACCAGATCACTTGGGTGTCGCGGCGAGGCACAAGTTCGTCGAGCAGGAGCTCGAGGTTGGACACGGGAACGCAACTCGCCCGAAACAGATGTGAATGGAAGTACACGCCCTGCTCTCGTGCATCGAGCACGGCGAGCTCCTCGCCGTCATGCAGCCGACGCGCCAGCTCCGCGGGCGAGATGCGCTCGACGGCGTTCGTCACCGAGCGTACCGAGCTTCCCGAATGTCGGCGTTGGCAGGGAAGACCTTCCATTCGCCGGTGCTCTCGCTGTAGTACTGACGATGGGGGAGTTGTTCGAGGGCCAGGCCGTAGCAGTGGAAGTTGAGGGCCCGACCGTCGATGTGGATCGAGTGGAGGTCGTCGGGCAGCATCGCAACACCGGTACCGGCCTCGACCGTCTCCTCGCGTACCAGTTCGACGCCGCCGCACGGCCGATCGTCGGATAGAAGCGGTTGAGTTCCTGGCCCTCGAACCCGACGACGACGGCCCAGGTGGTGTGGTTGTGCGCTGGAGTCGAGACATCGCCGCCGCTCGAGTTGACGTACAGCGCGAACCGGTGGTCGTCGTCCTCGCTGAGTCGATAGAGGCAACCCTTCCGGCCAGTGTCGGGGAACGGAAAGTCATCCAGGCTGAAGAGGTCTCTTGCTTGCTGAAGCTGCAGCAGGCAGGCGCGGATCGCCGCGACGCCTTCGGCGGTGACTCCGGCACCCGCCTCGATCGCTCGGATCTGAGACATCGTCCCGGCGATGGCGTCGGCTCGGTTGGCTGCTTTGGTGTCGTCCGCCCGATCGAGGCGGGGCGAGGTTGGAGGTTGCGGTCATGGGCGGAGCCTACGTCACCCGAGGTGGCTGGCTTTGCGCTGCATCCCAGGCCGCCAGCGCATTGGGGGCAGTGGCCGCGAAGTCTTGAGTTCCTCGGGTGCGTGGGTGCGGCAGGCCAACTCCAGTCGATGACCGCTGGGGTCGTGGAAGTAGATCGAGGTGATGAAGCCGTGGTCGACCGGACCCAGCACGCTGATGTCGTGCGCTTCGAGTGCTGGCCTTTCTGGCGGCGAGCACGTCGAGTGAGGCGACCTCCATGGCGAGATGTTGGGCCCAGTCGGGGTTCGCTTGCTGGTTCACTTCTTCCTCGTCGGCGACGTCGAAGAACGGCGACCCAGCTCCCGTCGGCCATCTCGAAGAACAGGTGGCAGTGAGGCGGCGAACTCCTGGGTGCTCGGCACCCGGTCTTGCACGATCACGTGCGCAAGTGGCATCCCGAGGACGTCGCGGTAGAAGCGGGCCGTCTCCGAGGCGTCCCGACAACGGTAGGCAACGTGATTGAGCCTGAGGACCCGGTCGTCACTCAGGGGTCGAGGGGTGCTGTCGGTTGTCGTCATGGGTTCAGGTTCCGTTCGGTCTAGGGCGAGTGGTGAGTGTTCGGTCGAAGCGCGGTCAAGTCCGCGGTCAGGAACAGACCGTCGGGATCGACCTGATCCCGAACGTTCCACCAACGGCGGTAATCGGTGTACATCTCGGCGAACTCGTCGCCGGTTCGGTAGTGCACTTTGCCCCAGTGTGGCCGACCGTCGTGGCGGCGAAAGATCTCCTCGCACGCCTCGAACAGCGGTCGGTCGTCGAGCGTGATGTCCTGGTGCGCGGAGATGGTGACAGTTGGCCGATGTGATGCGGGCTCAACCAGAGGTCATCGGCGGCAAGCGTTCGGTACTCGAGCGGCCAGGTGAGATCGGGGAAGTCTCGTTGGATCATGGCCCGAAGCTCGGAGAAGCATTCCGGACCTCGGGCCGCCGGTACGGAGTACTCCATCTCGGTGTGCCGCTCGTCGCGTACGGACGAAATGATCTCGTGGCTCCAGCCCAACCGCTCGCGCCTCGGGTTCGCCGACGCGGGGAGGTCGGTGGCCTCGGTTTCGGTGAGCGTCTTGACCGCGCACTGGTCGCGATCGGGCATCCAGAAGAACTCGAAGTGCCGGCTTGCGCCGACCAAATCGTCGATCCTGCCCATCACGTCGTCCGGATGCTCCAGCCAGACCCGCTCGTGGAGGCGATAGCTGTCCCGCAGGCCCAGGGTCAGTTCGGTGACGAGTCCGACGCCACCCAGGGAAAGTCGCAGCGGCGTTGAAGATCTCGGAATGGAGGTGGGGCCCGCAGGTGATGATCTCTCCCGACGCGGTGACCAGGCGCAGTTGCTCGATCGAGGCCGACAGGTTCTGCAGCCCGGGACCGGTGCCGTGGGTGCCCGTCGCCGTGGCTCCCGCCAGGGATTGTTTGTCGATGTCGCCTTGGTTGCGAAGGGCCAGGCCGTGTTGATGCAACAGCGGCCCGGTCTGAAAGATTCGGGTACCCGATCGGAAGGTCGCGTTCTGGTGGGCTCCATCGACGTCGACCAGTCCCTGCCAATCGTCGGTGACAACCAACGCTCCATCAGGAGCAGCAACCCGCGAGTGGCTGTGCGAGGCGCCGACTGCTCGAATCGTCAGACCCTGTTCCCGGGCGGCCCGGACGAGCGCAACGAAGTCGTCCTCCTGCCGCGGATTGGCGACCAACCGGGGCGTCGCCGTTTGGCGCCCCGACCAGTTGGACCAGGGGTTGGGGTCGAAGATGAGGTGCATCGGGTCAGACCTCGAGAAGAACGACGTCGGGCTCGGTCGAGTCGGTACCGCTCGCCGACCTCGTCGATGGACTGAGTTGGCGACGAACGATGTCGGCCAAGCCGCTGGAACCGGAGATGCGGGTAGCGATCAGGAGCAGCAGACCATAGATCACCGATTGGTAGGGGGCCCATCCGACGTTGACCAGGAGCTGGGGGAGCATGATGAGGACCGTGGCCGCCGGGACGGACATCCAGAGGCGACGTGCGCCGAATCCGATGGTGAGCGCGTACATGAACAGCGAGAGTTCGAACGTGTACCGGTCGCCGGCGACATAAGGCGTAGCGAACACGAGGAGTCCGCCGGCGAAGCCGGCGAGGGCGCAGGCGAAGGCAACGCCGAGCACCTGGGTTCTGGCGACGTTGATTCCGAAGGCTGCGGCCGCAATCGGTTCGTCCCGAACGGCGATGAGCGACCGACCGAATCGACCGTTGAGAACGACAGCCGCGAAGCCGAGGGCCAAGGCGGCACCGACGACGACCAGGCCGTACTGCCAAATTTCCTCGCGGTGCTGGTCGAGTCCCGTCCAGGCTGGTGGCAGGAGATCCTCGCCGACCCGAACACCGAGCGGTCCGTCGATGCGGATCATGAGGATGGGAAGGGCCATTGCGACAGCAACGGTGAGCAAGGCGAGATAGGCACCAGGGAGGCGCAGACTCGGCACGGCAATGAGGGCGCCGAACGCAGCTGCGGCGACGGCCGATGCCAGCGGGGTGATGAGGTACGGGAGGCCGAGATCGTCCACCGTGTGGGCCGCGCCCAAGGCCCCGATTCCCATGAACGCGCCATGACCAATGGAGATCAGACCGAGCCGACCGGTCAGTACGTGCAAGCCGGCGAAGGCCACCATGAACACGAAGATCTCGGTTGCATGGAGCACGAAAACCGCTGAACCCAGTACCGGGATGAGGACCACCGACCGCAAGGGCTGCGGCCTGCCAGGCGATCTTCATGCCCGCGACCGATCGATGGTGAGGCTCGTACCGAAGATGCCGCCCGGCCGGATGATGAGCGCCAGAACCAGGATTCCCAACGTGTACACCAGCGCGATGTCGCCGCTGATGAACGAGACGTAGCTCGTGAGAAGGGTCTCGAGCAGGGCGAAGGTGAATGCGCCGACCACGGCGCCCAGGGGGTTGCCCAGCCCCCCGAGGATGGCGGCAGCGAGCGAGAAGACAAGAACGCGGGCCATCATGTCCGGCCGAACGTTGAGGGTGTTGGCAACGAGCCCGCCGCCCAGCGCGCCGAGGGCGGATGCAATCGCCCACCCGACCATCAGGACGCTGCCGACACGAATGCCGACCAACCGTGCGCCGTCGGGGTTCGAGACAAGGGCCCGGAAGGCAAGCCCGATCTTGGTTCGACGTTGGACGATGCTGAGTACCGCGAGGACGGTCACCAACGTGACGACGATGCCGATGGTCTCGAACCGGAGTCGGGCACCGAACACATCGAACTTGTCGTCGGATCCGGCGGGGAAGGGCGAGCCCACCATCCGCACACCGCCGCTCCACCACTTGCCGGCGAGGCCGCGGAGGAGGAGATAGATCCCGACGATGGCTCCGATCGCCGGCAAAGGATCCCGATCACCGAGCGGCTGAACGATGTACCGCTGGACCAGGGCGCCGAGCAACGCGCCGAAGACGATCGATCCGAGGATCGCGGCCCAGACCGGCCAGGGAGTCCCGAGATAGGCAAAGAGTCCCGAGCCGAAGAATGGCCGTCCGGGCGGGCCGACACCCGGGGGATTGGACCGCAGGAGGGCCGCCACGTAAGCCGAGAACATGGCCATCTCGCCCTGGGCGAGGTTGAGGACCCCGCTGGCACGAAAGACCATCGTGAGCGCAACGGCGATCGATGCATAGACGGTGCCGTTCGACATCGCGTCGAAGATGCGCTGCAGGAAGAGGCTCACCGGAGTCGCCTCACGAGTTGACGGTGCACGGATAGCGCATTGGAACGTCCCTTACCTCAAGATCGTCGCCGCAGCGTTTGCTGACCGCTTCGTCCGTTCTCGGTATCTGACGACCGCAGTGTACGAAGCTCGTAGGTGCCGCGCCAGAACGCCCCGGGGTCCCTAACCTTCGTTCGGTGGTCGTATCTGGCGCTCGTCGTGTACTGGCTTCGGCTGGTTTGGTCATCGACCTCGGCGCGCTGGTGACGAATTACGGCCTGCTTGTCGATGGCGCCCCGAGAATTCAGGCGTCCGGGACGCGCGTGTCGAGGGCCCCGGTGTCGGTGGCCGCCATGGTGAAAGCCGACGGCTACGGCGTTGGTGCGGTACAAGTCGCCAAGGCGTTGCGCGCTGCCGGGTGCCGTACGTTCTTCGTCGCAAACGCCGGCGAAGGTCACGACCTCCGTCGCGGGTTGCAAGACGAGGATTCCGATCACGGTCGCATCGACGAGCCGAACATTCTCGTACTGATCGGAGCTCACCCCGGCACCGAGTCCGACTTGCTACGGGACGCTCTGGTGCCCGTGCTCAACAGCCTGGAACAGATCGACCGGTGGTCCACCCTTGCCGGGCCGTCGGTTCGGCCACCCGCAGCGCTGCACGTCGACACGGGAATGAACCGACTGGGTTTGACACCCCCTGAGTTCGAACGCCTGCTGACCGAACCCGAGCTTCTGGCCTCGATCGACGTGCAGCTGCTCATGAGCCATCTTGCGTCAGCTGATGAGGCGACCAGCCCCCAGAACGCCAGGCAACGGCAACGCTTCGAGCGACTGTCCGCCCGGTTTGCCCAGTCGGCCGCAGACGGGAAGGTACGAGCCGCTCGCTCGTTGGCCAACTCGTCCGGCATTTTTCTGGGGCCCGAGTATCACTACGACCTCCTCCGACCCGGATACTGCCTGTACGGCGGAAATCCCACACCCGGTCGACCGAACCCGATGGAGCCGGTTGTCTCGCTCGAGGCGCCGATCGTTCAAGTGCGGTCGGTGGAACCGGGCGACTCGGTGGGGTACGGCGCGACCTACACGGCCACCCAGCCGCGTCGCTTGGCGACACTCGCTGTTGGTTACGCCGACGGGTTCCTCCGATCGCTGTCGGCGCGGGGCACGGTGTTCGTTGCCGATTGTCCGGCGCCGATCATCGGGCGCATCTCGATGGATTTGATGACCATCGATGTCACCGATGTCCCGGAGCGGTCGCTTTGGCTCGGAGCGCCAGTCGAACTGATCGGATCTCATCGACCAATCGATGAGGTCGCGGCCGAGGCCGGCACCATCGGGTACGAACTTCTCGTCGACCTCGGCCGTCGCTACTCCCGTCGCTACCTGACCGCGAGCTGCGATGGCCTGAGCGGTCAGATGAGCTTCGGCCACTGCCCCTTGGCCTTCGCTCGCTGCTTCTTGCCCATCTTCTTCCGCGGCTCTCTCGGCTTCGGGTCGGGTTCGGGGGTCGATGGGTCGGCCTGCTGCGTTGCCTCTTTCGCAGGCTGCTCCTCGACCTTCTCCGCGGGCATCGAGCCGGGTGGGGGGTCGGCGATCTCCTGCGGAAGGCCCAGTGCCTGCTGCAGGGCCAAGGTCGCCTTCACCTGGTCGGAGTTGACGAACGAGACGACCAAGCCCGTCGCCCCGGCCCTTGCCGTGCGTCCCGAACGGTGCACGTAGGTGATGAGATCTTCCGGCGGGTCATAGTGGATCACACAGGCAACGTCGTCGACGTGGATACCTCGGGCAGCGACGTCGGTCGCGACCAACGCCGCAACGCGTCCGGTGGTGAAGGCATGAAGTGCAGCATCGCGCTGCAGCTGGCTACGTCCGCCATGAATCCAGCCGGCGTTGACACCCTTCTCGGCCAACTGGCGGGCAACCCGATCGACGCCGTGGCGGGTTCGGCAGAACACCAGCGTGGTGCCGAACTCTGGGATCAGTCGGGCTGCGAGATCGATCTTGCCCATTTTGTGCGAGTGGTAGAAGCGGTGCTCGACCTGGGTGAGGTCCGGCTCGATCTCGCCGACCTCATGGATGATCGGATCCTGCTGATAGACGTCGATGAGGGTCTGGATCTCTTCGCCGAGGGTCGCGGAGAACAACATGGTCTGGCGACGCGGGTTCGTGAGATCGAGCAGTTGGCGCACATCGGGTAGGAAGCCCATGTCGGCCATGCGGTCTGCCTCGTCGACCACTACGACGTTCACGTCTGCGAGGGTGACGTCGCCGTGGTCGATGAGATCGATGAGACGCCCCGGGGTCGCGATGACCAGGTCGAGGCCTCGAGCCAGGCGTTCCGATTGACGTGAGTAGTCGACGCCACCGTAGATGGCGCCAACCGTGCGGTTGACGGAACTTGCGTACGGATCGAGTTCGCGCCGGATCTGTTCGGCCAGCTCTCTGGTGGGCGTCAGGACGAGACCGACTGGTCTTCGGGGCTTGGCTTCGGTCAGCGTCGCGAGCAAGGGGAGACCGAAGGCGAGGGTCTTGCCTGACCCCGTTGGTGCTCGACCCAGCACGTCTCGGCCGGACAGGGCATCAGGAATCGTCACCTGCTGGATACCGAAAGGTGTGTGTATCCCCTTCCGAGTGAGAACGTCGAGGAGCGGTCTCGGAACACCCAGCAACCCGAATTCGTGCTTGGGGTCGTTCACCGGTCGAACTCGTACACCCAGCCGGAGGGGTGGAGGAGGAGGCGATTTCGCGGTCCCGCTTCTTCGGCAGCGAGGTTGTCGTAGGCGACATCGCCGTGCCAGACGAGGGTGATGGGATCCTTGGCCAGGCGACGTGTCCAGAATCGGGGGATGGGTTCTCGTGCCTCGGCCCACGCCAATGCCTCGTCGACGGTCGAGTGGGGCGACAGCTGATGAAGGGTGATCCAGGTCGGAGGCACGAGTTCGATCTCGCCGGCTGCGTGCTTGTCCATCGCCTCTTGGGGAGTGAGCCAGGCGTCTTCATGGATTTCGCCGTGGTCGATGGCGACGTCGCCGTCGGGCGCCGGCGCAATGAAGAACCAGGTGGAGAAGCGGCGAAGTGGGCCGCCCTTGGCCACCATCTCGGCGGCCGCCGGCGGTTGCCAGTGCGACCAGGTGACAAGCGCATCAGAGACGATCTCCAACCCGACTTCTTCTTGGGTCTCTCGCACCGCAGCTCTTTTGGCCGACGCGAGTTCGTCGGGGCCGATCTCGTGGGCGTCGACTCGGCCGCCGGGAAAGACCCACATGCCCCCGAACGCAATCTTGGAATTGCGCCGCAGCATCAGGACTTCAAGGCCTCGCTCGGCATCGCGAACCAGCAAGACGGTGGCAGCGGCAATCAGTTTTTCATGATCGGTCACGCCATGACCCTATTGGATGATCTGTGTTCACCCCGATCCGCGGCCTCTAGATTGGCCGAGTGATTCGACGGGCACTCCTGGTGGGGCTTGCGTTCTTCGCCGGCGTAGCAGCGGTCGGCGCAGTCATCGCCGTCGTTCCCTTCCGTGATTGGGGGCTGGACCGGGGGGCCGACTCAGCCTCTTCGGGTGCCAGCACCACCGCAGCACGTCAGGTTCTTCCGCTCGATGCGTTCCTCGACCGCTGGGAAGCGTCGGTGACGTCCACCTACGTTGCCGTCGGAACGGTGACCCAGACTTCGGGGGCCGGTCAGGAACGTCGGACCGAAGACTTGCTCCGTTTCCGCCAAGCCCGAATTGGCGATCGAGCGCTCGATCAACTCGGCGATACAGCGATCGTGACTGCATTCGGTGAGCAGCGAGATTGTCAGATCTTCGCGGGCGACGAGGTGGCATGCACGAGCCCTGTCTCTGCCGTCACTGCCGACGAAGAACGGGTGCTGGTGGCGTCCGAGCTCTCGGAGTACCTGGTCTATGAACACCCCGAGGTCGGGTGTCTCGAACTCATCGCCGAGTCGCCGTCGAATTTCGGTCGTTGGGGCCAGTCGAGCGTGGTCTGCTTCGATGCCGCCACCGGTGCTGTTCGGCTGATCGAGACCTTCCGAGGTGACCGGCGGACCGTTCGTGTTGCCGAGTCGCTCTCGGGCGACCCGAGCCCTGCTGACTTGGAGCCGGGCTGGGAATAGGTGGGGCGAGCGGGAGTCACCTGCTCCAGTACCCGAGGGCACTGGTGGCGATGCGTGTGGAGGGAGTGGCAAACCCCCGCTCGCTACCCGGCACCGGTGTGGGCGATGACCACCGGCTTGTTTGTATGATCGGCCACGTTCGTCGATGACTTGAGGAACTTTTGGCTGAGACATTCCTGGGCGAGGATCTACTGGCCTGGTTGGTGCTGGCCATCGGGGCCGCGCTCGTGGTCGGCAACGGGCTCGCTCTGGTCCGTCCACCCGAACGCCCGCAGCAGGGCTCGCTCGATCGGGCGCCACTGTCCCGCACCGTGCTCCAAATCGTCATTGGTGCCCTCGCTGCGGTGTGGGCGCTTGCGACGCTGTTCACCTGACTTCTCTCGGTTCTGGTCCGATAGGTCTTCTGACTCAGCGCTGGTTAGAAGTGCCCAAGGGCTCAAGGCACCGGACGGGTTGGCCGATGCAAGAGATGTCCCCAATGGTTCGCCCGGGGACAGGAAGGCCAGACAAGTGATGCAGGTAGCTGTCAAGAACAAGCCGACGCGGAAGATCGCTTCGACCCGAAGGGCTCGACCGCGTCCTGTTGCCTTCGATCCGTCGGTCAACCCTGCCGTCTCGGCCCAGATCGTGGAACTCCGTCGCCTGCGTCGTCGCAGTGACCGGGTCTTCGAGGTGCTTCTGGGGGCCGCGGCGTGCCTGTCGTTGGTCGCCGTCGTCAACCAGGCGACCGAGTCCGACACGACCGAGCAACCGCCTCCGGCCTTCTTCGTGCAGACAGACTGATTCGGGGCCGAGTCTGTTGCGCTAGAACTCGCTCGTTGCCGGCACCTGTTGGCGGGCCATGTTCTCGAAGCGTGTGTACTTCCCGAGGAATGCGAGTTTGACGGTGCTCGTGGGACCATTTCGGTGCTTGGCCACGATGACCTCAGCGATGCCCTGCTGGTCGCTCTCGGCGTTGTAGATCTCGTCGCGGTACAGGAACATCACGACGTCGGCATCCTGTTCGAGGGCCCCGGACTCACGAAGGTCGGACAACATCGGCCGTTTGTCCTGGCGTTGCTCGAGACCTCGATTGAGCTGTGCCAGCGCAATGACCGGGGCTTGGAGTTCACGGGCGAGGATCTTGAGATTTCGACTGATTTCGGACACCTCGACCTGGCGACTCTCGGCGTTTGCTCGACCGGACATGAGCTGGATGTAGTCGACGACCACCATCCCCAGCTCACCGACTCGGCTCTGGAGACGCCGAGCCTTCGCCCGGATTTCCATCACGGACGTGTGCGGATTGTCATCGATGAAGATGGGAGCCTCGGCCAAACGTCCGACCGAATGGCTGATGCGGGTCCAGTCGCTTTCGTCGAGCTTGCCGGTCTTGACCCGAGTGGCATCGACCTTGGCGTCAGAGCAAAGGATGCGTTGGGAGAGTTCGAGCTGACTCATCTCGAGCGAGAAGACCAGCACCGGCTTGCCCGACTTCATCGCCGCGTTGGTCGCCATCCCGAGAGCGAACGCCGTCTTCCCCATGGCGGGACGAGCGCCGACGACGTAGAACGCGTTGGGCTGGAGTCCCGAGAGCAGGTTGTCGAGGTCGGTATAACCGGTGGGAACACCGGTGATCGACTCGCCCTTCTCGTAGAGCCATTCGAGACGATCGAGGTTCGCCGAGAGCAGATCTTTGATCGGAGCGGTGGTATTGGCCACGCGCCGCTGTGCGACGTCGAACATGCGGGCTTCGGCGTCGTCGACCGCTTTCACGACGTCGTCGGGAACCCGGTACGCCATCTCGGCAATTTCGTTGCTCACCGAGATCAGGCGCCGGAGGAGGGCGTGCTCCTCGACGATCTTGGCGTAATGGCCGGCGCTGCCGACGGCGGGCGTGACGGCTTGTAGATCGATGAACACGCTCGGTCCACCGACCGAGTCGAGGAGTCCGGCTCGGCGGAGTTCTTCGCCGACGCTGACCGCATCGACTGGTTCACCTGCGCCGTAGAGGCTCAGAATGGCCTCGAAGATGTGGCCATGTGCCGGTTTGTAGAAGTGCTCGGGTTCGAGCAGTTCCACAACGTCAGCGATTGCCTCGCGGCTGAGCAGCATGGCCCCGAGCACCGACTCTTCGGCCTGGAGGTTGCGGGGCGGAAGTCGCGGTGAACCGGACGTGTTCGAGGCAGTGTTGACCGAACCGGACCGGCTGCGGTCTCCCGCCGAATCTTGCATGCTGCGATCCTCCTCCACCCACGCTGTGGATCTCTAGTGGGTCAACCCGACAATATCTGTGGACAAACCTGTGGGTCTTCCGCGGATTGTGGAAAAACCTGTGGACCACTGTGGATAGCTAGTTGCGGAACCCTGCCGATGCTTGCGCAAGCGGTTGGGCGAGACCCACGGCTCGCGATCCTCAGTGGCCCACGACAGCCCTGCGGTTTGGTTGGATGGTTGTCTGGAGGTGCAGCCTCGGCCGGTTAGAGGGCCGAGACCTCGAGGGTCACCGGGAACTCGACGTCGTTGTGGGGCTGCACCTTCACCGAGTGCGTTCCCACGGACCGAATTCCTTCCTCGAGATGGATCGACTTGCGGTCGAGAACCACGCCGGTTTGAGCCTCGATGGCCTCAGCGATGTCGCCAGTATTGACCGAACCGAACAGCTTGCCCTCACCGCTGGCCCGAGCGGCGATGACGATGGTCTTGGCCACGAGGGTCTTGGCCACCTCTTCGGCTGCTTCGCGCTGCTGGGTGTTCTTCTGATTCCATGCCTTGCGCATGGCCTCGGCCTGTGCTTCGACACCGGCGTTGGCCCGTTGGGCGAGACCTTGGGGGATGAGGAAGTTGCGGGCGTAGCCGTCGGCGACGTCGAGGACATCGCCTCGGTTCCCGAGTCCGCGGACAACTTGATGCAGAACGATGCGCATTTACTCGTCCCCTTCGTTCTCGTCGCCACCGGCGAACTCATCGATTTCCAGGACCTCGACCTCGGGGCTTCCGTCCCGCTCCGGACGTTCGCCTCGCTCGTCGTCGCGACGGCCTCCGCGACCGCGGCGCATCGTGGTGACTCGGCTGGCGTAGGGGAGCAGGCCCATCTCGCGAGCGTTCTTCACCGCGGTGCTGACGACCTTCTGCTGCTGGGAGTCATTGCCGGTTGCGTATCGACCACGGATCTTGGCCCGATCGGAGACGAAGCGGCGCAGCAGATCGACATCCTTGTAGTCGATGTAGTCGAGACGCTCCGTCGAGATGGGGCTGATCTTCTTCTTGCCGCGTCGTGCGGAATCTTTGGGCTTGCCGCCCATACGGGGGGCTTTTGGTCCGGCCATTAGAACGGTTCCTCGTCAGGTTGATAGGCGGGAGCGGAATCCTGCGGCGCAGGTCCACCAAATGATCGTCCGTCTCCGCCGCCAGCGCCCTCACGGGGAGCGTTACGGTTGACGGTGGCGGTGGCCCAGCGAAGGCTGACGGCCACGTCATCGGCGACGATTTCGATCTTGGAGCGTCGTTCGCCGTTGTCTGTTTCCCAGCTGCGTTGGTCGAGGCGTCCGGTAACCGTGACCCGGGTACCCCGGGCGACGGATTCGGCTGCGTTCTCGGCCAGTTGGGCCCAGCAGGTCACATCGATGAACGATGTCGCTTCTTCCCACTCCTGGGTCTGACGATTCTGCCAGCGACGGTTGACCGCGACGCCGAAACTGGCGACGGGCTGTCCACCCGGAGTGAAACGGAGCTCGGGTTCGCGGGTTGCGTTTCCCGTAATCGTGACCGTGTTGTCCATTGCCATGGCTTGGCCTCCTAGGCCGTTGCAGCGGCGAGCCCACGCTTGTGGGCCTCCCCGAGGGGCAGCCGCATGAACTTGTGGCGGATGACACCATCCGCGATGCGAAGCGTGCGATCGATCTCGCTCAACGCATTGGGAGCCAGGAACTCGAGGACGACGTAGAAGCCCTCCCACTGGTGCTTGATCTCGTAAGCGAAGCGACGGACGCCCCACTTGTCGATCTTCTCGAGGGAGCCACCATCAACCTTGGCCATTTCGCCCAACCGGTTGATGGTGGTCTGAACGGCCGACTCCTCGGTGTCGGCCTTGAAAACGATCATGAGTTCATAAGCCCGCACGGGCATGTACCTCCCTGTGGACCCGGTCGGAACCGGGGCCCCGGACTTCGGGGCAGGGTCTTTGGTTCACCGGGCAGAGCTCGAAGCCTGCCGACAAGACGTGGTGAAGGGTAGCTGGAATCAGCGCGAAGTTGACCGGGGCGCGCCAGACCGCGGTCCGGCGGGCCGTGGTGAGGCAGCACGGGGTGCGCCAGACCGGCTGCTGCCGGTTCGGGCGGGACCGGAGGTTCCGGGACCCGCGCCCGTGCGCGGCTTGCCGGCCTTGGGGGACCGTGAACGGCCTTCAGGACGACCGCCACGTGGTCCGCCGGGGCGACTGCTGTGGGTCTTGGGCTTGGACGGACGTGCGGCGGGGGCCGGAACGAACGGTGCCGCCGGCGCGAGACCGAGGTCGGAAAGCGCTCCGGACAACCCGGATGCGTCGACCTTGACCGGGGGGGTATCCAACTTGATCTGGCGCTGCATCAGCTTCGCTGCCTTGACCTGGTCATGCATCAGGAGCGAGACAACGAGACCGGTCTCCCCGGCGTGGGCCGTACGACCGGACCGGTGGATGTACGCCTTGTGATCTTCGGGGGGATCGAAGTGGATCACCGAACTCACACCGTCGACATGGATGCCGCGAGCGGCGACGTCGGTGGCGATCAGGGCTTGGACACGGGTGCCCATGAAGTCTTCGAGCGCACGAGTGCGCTGGCTCTGACTCCGTCCACCGTGGATGGGCGCGGCAACGATGCCCTTTTGCTCGAGCTGACGGGCGAGCCGGTCGGCACCGTGCCGGGTGCGGCAGAACACGATGGAGGGCCAAGCATTGGCGATGATCTGGCTGGTGACCTCGACACGGTCGTCGCGGTTGGTCAGCCAGAAGACGTGCTCCGCCTTCGATGCGTCGTTACCGACGGGCTTGACCTCATGGCGTACCGGATTGTGCTGGTACTCGTTGATGATGCGGGCGACGTCACCGTCGAGCGTTGCCGAGAAGAGAACGGTCTGTCGCTCCGAGGAGGTCATGTCGAGAATGCGTCGCACCGCGGGCAGGAAGCCCATGTCGGCCATACGATCGGCCTCGTCGATGACAACCTTGTCGACGTCCTTGAGCCGGATCGAACCCTGCTCGATGAGGTCTTCGAGGCGGCCGGGGCAGGCGACGAGAATGTCGACGCCGCGCTTCAGGGCAGCTCGCTGGCCGCCGTAGCCGACGCCGCCGTACACGGCGTGCACCCGGACCCGGCCGGCGAAGGTTTCGAGCTCGGTCGTGATCTGGTCGGCCAGCTCTCGGGTGGGCACCAGGATCAGCGCCCGGGGATGATAGGGAAGGCCTTGGGCGGCGGTGGCAACGAGCGGGATGCCGAAGGCGAGCGTCTTACCGGAGCCGGTAGGCGCCCGACCGCAAACGTCCTTGCCGGCCAGGACGTCGGCAATGGCGGCCGACTGGATCTCGAAGGGTTCGAGAATGCCGCGCGCTGCGAGCGCGGCCGTGATGTTCTGAGGCACGCCGAGATCGGCGAACGAGGGGGAGGACATGGAAACTCCTTGCCCGAACTGTCGGGCGGGTGTACTGGGCTTGGTTCACGTGACAGTGGTCCTTCAGTGAGGACCAAGACGCCAGTCGGCGAACCCACCCGACCGGAAATCCCGATCGGAACCGACCCAGAGTAGCGGGACCAGCACGCAATGGCTCCGAGAGGTGCCGAGCGTCACTGATCGTCGTCGGGAGCGGCCCCGGTTGCGGTGGTGGTCGACGCGCTGGTGCTGGTGCTCGCCGAGGTCGTCGTGGTGATGTCGCCGGGGTCATCGGGCTCCGGCTCCACATCATCGTCGGGCCCGCCGTCGGGATCGACCTCGGGGTCGACGGCGGCCGTGCCGGACGTCTCGGTTGTCGGAGCGTTGGGGTCGGGCGCGCACGGCGCAGTGGTGGGTGAGGCCGCTGTCACCGTCGCCCGGCACCGTGGGGTCGGGTCCGGTCGACGGGTTGGTGCTGGACGGGTCGGTTCCGGGCGGGACGCAGAGGGGGAGCGTGGTGGTGGAAAGTTGCGGGTTCAGCAGCTTGCCTCCGGCGACGTCCCTTCCATTCAGGGTTTCGCACGGCTCCCCCCCGGCCTGGATCCGAAGGTCAGCGGCCTTTTGCATGAACGAGGACCAGATTTCCGCGGGGAAGTCGCCACCGTGGACCTCGATCCCGCGGAAGTCGTCCATCGTTCGAATCGGTTCGCCGGGCCCACCCGCATAGCCCATCCAAACGGCGCTTGTGAGTCGGCAGGTGAACCCGACGAACCAGGCGTCGCGGTTGTCCTGGGTGGTGCCCGTCTTTCCTGCCGCCGGCTCACTGAACTGCGCCAGTTCGCCGGTACCGGCGTTCACCACCTGTTCGAGCGCGTAGGTGACTGTCTGGGAGGTCTCGGGCGAGATGGCTGCAGGATCCGTCGGGGTGCGGCCGGGTCCGGCCGGGGCGCACACGCCGCCGGACGGGTACCAACACGTGCCCTTGGGTCCTTCGATGCGTTCGATGAACACGGGAGCGTAGCGAACTCCGGTATTGGCGATGGTCGAGTAGGCCGCAGCCATGTCGAGGACGGAAACCTCTCCCGAACCCAGTACGAGAGAGTTGACTGCGGGGAGTTCGGCGGAGACACCGAGCCGTTCCGCCAGATCGACCACGGTGTCCGGGCCGATGGTGACCATGAGTTGGGCGTACACCACGTTGCTCGAGATCCGAAGCGCGTCGATGAGGTCTCGGTAACCGTCAGGGCTCCCGCCCCCTTTGACGATCCAGTCGGCACCGTCGTTGGCCTTTGGCAAGGTGATGCTGGAAGGGGCCGGGAACAACGAATGAGCCGAGAGCCCTTGCTCGAGTGCCTCGGCCAGGACGATGGGCTTGAACGATGAACCCGGCTGTCGACCCGATCCGCCTCCGGCCCGCCCGAGCGCCAGGTTCACCTGGGACGCGGCGAAGTCGTAACCGCCCATCATCGCGACCACGTTGCCCTTGTCGTCGACGGCAACGAGAGATGCAGAGGGGTCGTTCGGGTCGGCGCGAGGGTCGACGACGTCGGTGACGGCCTCGAACGCCGCTTGTTGCAGGGAGGGTTGCAGCGTCGTGTAGACCCGAAGTCCGCTGGTGTAGAGCTCGCCTTCGGGGTAGATCAGGGCGACCTCCTGTCGTACCGCTTCGATGAAGTACTCGGTTCCGAACGCGGATCCCTGCACCACGCCGAGCCCTTCGCGGTTGGAGACGGGAACGATGGTCTCCCAGCCGCGGAGGTTTGCGTCATCGGCTTGCTGCTGGGTGATGTAGCCGTCCTCGACCATTCTCGCCAGGGTGACCTCGCGGCGTCTTGCCGCTTCCTCGGGGTCCTGTGCGGGATCAGCCCGCGACGGGGACCGGATGAGACCGGCGAGGAACGCAGCATCGGCCAGATCGAGTTGCTCGACGTTCTTGCCGAAGTAGTTTCGGGCGGCCGCCTGGATGCCGTAGGCGCCTCGACCGAAGTAGATGCGGTTGAGGTATCGCTCGAGAATCTGCTCCTTGGTGAACTCTCGTTCGAGCTTGACGGCGAGGGTGGCCTCGCGGAGCTTGCGACCAAACGACTGTTCGTCGCCGGTGAACGTGTTCTTCACGTATTGCTGGGTGATGGTCGAACCACCTTGGCGGACCCCCTCGTTGCGCAGATCTCGGTACAACGCCCGAACGATGCCCGCCGGGTCCACTCCCTTGTGGCTGAAGAACGTCTTGTCCTCGGTTGCGACCACCGCCTGGATCACCACTGGTGGAATCTGGTTGTAGGACACCAACTCACGGTCCTCGCCGGCCGAGAGCTCGGCGACCGCGTTGTCTGCATTGCAGTCGATGGTGACCTCGGCGGCGCAGACATAGCCGCTCTGCGCCAGGTCATCGATGCCGGTGAGATCGAGTTCGATCTGGGACAACACGGTGAACGTCCCAACCAGACCGCCGAAGCCCAGAAGCCCGAGCAGGAAGAGTGCCCGCCGGAAACGCCAGAACGGGTTCCGGTTCCGGTTGCGCGGTGGTCGCGGCCTTCCGAGAAGGAGTTGGCCGATCGTGCTGTCGTCGAACGCCGACGCCTGTGGTCTACCGGCCATCAGCCCGCCGACGACGCAATCCGCCGGCCGGAAATGTCAAAGGATTCGCGGAGGTGATTCCACCAGCACTGGCGGCAGACCTCGACCAGGTAGCACGTTGCCGGGCGCCCGCGCCCTCGCAATACCTGGAGCTCGTCGTCGTTGGCGACGAGCCGTCCGGCAGCAGGGAGTCCGGGTCCGAAGGCGAATCGCACAGTGGTCAGGTCGTCGCCACGGCAGATCGGGCAGGGTTCGTCGAGCTTGGTGGCGTGATGATGTGCCACCCGGCGGAGCTCCGGTTGCGCGTCGCACACTTCATCCGGTTTGGTCACACCTTCGTCGACCGCGCGGATGAGTCGCTCCCGTGCCAGTCGATAGCTGACCACGCCGGAGATTTCGTTTCCGCGGGGGCTCATCGACGTCAGATTACCCAGTCAGGCCTCGCGCGGGCGGTCGACACCGACTCGTGCCGCAAGGTCGGGCAGGAGATCCAGCGCCTCCGCCGCGGTGAACGGTCCGTGGTCGATCCGGTGGCGGCGCAGCGCAGAGACGATCTTGCCCACCATCGGACCAGGCTCCAGACCGAGGTGATCGATGATCTGTCGTCCGTCGATCGGTGGCTCGAGATCGGAAAGGTCTTCGGTTCGGCGAAGGTCGACGAGCGCTTCGTGGGTCTCGGGGCGGCGGGTGGAGCCGGAGACGATGCGGGCGAGGTCGGCGGCCGCGTCGAGCCGTTCCGGCTCGTTCGCCGGTCCTGAGTCGGCAACGAGTTGGCGAAGATCGGAGACCGAAGGGTCGGGTAGAAGAAGCCGGCGGGCGAACTCGATCAGAGCGGAGGTTTCGGTGACCTGTGCACCGGGATAGCGAAGGTGGCGCAGATGCAGCTCCGCGGGACCAGGTCCGAGGTCGAACAGGAATCCGGCTCGCCGGATGGTTTTGAGCGGTTCGGGTTCGATCGGTCCCGTAGCCGCAGCACGGAGGAGGGCGGCGGTCAGGTCGAACGATGCTGGAATGTCGCTCGGAAGCAGCGTCGAGAGCAGGCGATGCTCCGAGAGGAATCGCAGGCCGGATGTTGGAGCGGGCAGATCGAGGAGCCGTTCGAACTCGTCACGCACCCGCTCGATCGACACGATCGGCAGGCGTGCCGCGTTGCGGCTCGCGGCCAAGGACAGTTCGTCGGTCGGTCGGAGGTCGAACCGCGCAATGAAACGGGCGGCACGCATGAGTCGGAGGGGATCGTCGCCGAAGGAAAGGTCGGCGTCGAGCGGGGTGCGGAGCACCCGGTTCTCCAGATCGCCGATGCCATCGAACGGGTCGATGATGACGCCGTCGTGGACGGACGCGGCCATGGCGTTGATGGTGAAGTCCCGGCGTGACAGATCGGTGCGGAGGTCGCGCCCGAAACTGACGGCCGGTTTGCGGCTCGCCGGATCGTAGGCCTCCGACCGAAACGTCGTGATCTCGACGTCCAGGTCGGCGAAACGCAGACCGATCGTGCCGAAGCGTTCTCCTTGACTCCAAATGGCCTCGGCCAGATCGCTGGTCAACGCCAGCGTTCGGTCAGGGAGCGCGTCGGTCGTGAGGTCGATGTCGCCGGTCGTTGGGAGGCCGAGGAGCAGATCTCGGACGATCCCACCAACGACGTACAGCTGGAAGCCTGCCTGATCGAACCGTTCGCTGATGGGCCGCAGGGCGTGGCGGATGCCGTCGAGAGGGGAGGGGCTCACTCGGGGCGTCACTTGGGCAACGGTAGCGCGCGGGCTTGGCCCAAGCGGAGAGCGCTGCATCACGCGGACCATTGCACGGCGTCCCCACCGACGAGGGGCGAGTGCAGGGTCGGTTGGAGCGCGTAGTCTGTTCACCTGGTGGACAACGCCCATCCGACGACCGACGTGCCGGGGCTTGGCTGGGCCCACCGAGCACCCAGAACCCGACTTCGTGTCGCCCCGTGGCAGGGGCAGTCGTCGGTCGTCATGGTCGGACCGCGCCGGGATGGGCGCCCGACGGCCTTCGCCGACGTGGTCCAGTGCCTGCACGCGATCACCTACCGGGGAACCCAGCAGGCGTTCACTGCGGCCATGAGTCCGAGAGACGGACAGCCGTTCCTCCAGGCGGGTTTCGAGCTGCACGAACGTCTCCACTTGTTGTCGCTGCGCCTCGAGGGGCCGGTGCGGTCTGCGTTGTCGAACCGGCGAACCTTTCGCGGGCGTCCGTGGCATCTCCGGCGGGTGCTCGACATCGACCAGCAGGCGTTCGACCCGTTCTGGCGCTTCGACGAGCGCACCCTGAAGGAAGCCAGACAGGCAACTCCGGTGAGTCGCTATCGCGTTGCCCGGATGGGTGATCGCGCGGCGGGCCCGTGGTCGGTTATGCCGTGACTGGTCGAGCTGGGCCCCGGGGTTACTTGCAGCGGCTCGCGGTCGAGCCGGCTGTGTCCGGGCGCGGCTTCGGGACGCTCCTGGTTGATGACGCGCTCGAATGGCTGTCGGCCAGGAGTGTTCACACGGTCATGGTGAACACCCAGGAAACGAATGCTCGGGCGCTCGAGCTCTATCGAAGGATCGGATTCGTGTCCGAACCCGAAGGTCTCGTCGTCCTTCGGTGGAGCGCGGCGTGACCCCAACTTGGTCACGTTCCCGGCTTGTCGGTGCCCTGCTTCGGATTGGCCTCTGTCTGCCTCTGGCCTGCGCAAGTCTGTTGGCGAGTCCTTTGCTCGACGGCACCGGCGTTGCGGTTTCGGGCGTGTCGGCGCAGGACTTCACGCTGCGCCTGGTGGGTCAGAGTCCCACCGTTGCCGTCGACGGTGTCTTTGCCACCGAACTCGCCTGGTCCGGTCCCATCGATCCCTCGTACAGCGTGGGCTTCACCGTGTACGGCCAAGTGGCCTCTTCAGAAGAGTTGCGGGAGGGGGGCGGCCAGGTACTGAACCATTGGCCAGGGCCGACCTCGTCCACTCCCGGTGGAGTTCCCCTCGATACGATCGCCCGCTCGGCCGAAGGCCATCTTCTCGTCCAGCTCCCGCTGCGAGGCTCCTCTCCGGTCGATCCGAACCGGATCTTCGTTCCCGCTGCCGGTATCTATCCCGTCGTCGTCGAGATTCGTGGACCCGACGGACCCGTTGCGTCGATCGCTACCCAGCTCATCCGCCTGCCTGAGGCAGCGTCCACCGTTCAGCAGCAACCGGTCTCGCTGCTTCTGGGTATCGGTGCCACCGGCCTGGCGACCGAGGTGGCCATCGCGCTCCTCGAGGACCACCCGTCCGCCCCCCTCACGGTCTCACTCGACGAGACAGCGCTCGACGCTCTCGAGCGTCGCCGGAGCTGACCGATCGCCTTCGGACCGCCCTCGCGGGACGGCCGGTGATCGGTCCACCCGATCTCGATCTCGACCCGTCCGCCCTGGCCGAGATCGACCAGGGCCGACTGTACGAGCCCGTGCTCAGTCAAAGCCGTGCGAGGGTGGCTTTGCTCGGTTTCGTTCCCGCCGAACACGCCATCCTGTTCGATGGTGCACTCACCGAGGCCGGTGCGGCGCTGTTGGTGCAGTCGGGTGTCACGACCGTGATCGACGGAACCCGCGATGCCGACCAGGGTGGGCTGCTGGCCACGCCCGATGGGAATCTGGCGGTGGTCCCCCTCGATGCCGACCGTACGGCCGAGCTGAGGGAGGACGAATTCAGCGCGGTCAGGGCGCATCGATTGCTGGCCGAGCTATCGCTTCGAGGTGCCCTTGCGGTCGACGAGCAACCATCCCCCGTGCTGCTCGGGGGTCCCGACTCGGGTGGCCTCTCACCGATTGCGCTCGACGTGCTGCTCAACGGGTTCGACCCGACGGGTTTCCTCGAGGCGGTCGGGCTGAACGAAGACCTGGGTCTCGGTGGCTCGGTTCGGCCCGATGAGCGGTCGACCCAGGACTTGCGGCCACTGGCCGATCAGGTCGCGACGGTTCTCGACGAGTTGGCGACCTACCGCGGCTTCTACATCTCCGGCGGTACGGATCCCGACTCGCTTCGGGGCCAGGCCGTGGCTGCGCTCGGTCGAGAACTGGACCCGGCGAGTCGAAGCGCCGCGTTGACGCAGATTCGCGCCGAACTCGATGCGGCATTTTCCGTTGTCAGCCTGCCCGACTTCCAGGCGGTTACCCTGGCGGCTCAGCAGAGTGTGATTCCGCTGGCCATTCACAACGACGCTTCTGGGGGTCGCAACGTGATGCTGCGATTCGAGAGTGACAAGGTCGAGGTGCCGGCCGACGGCACCGTGCTTGCGGTTGGCCCTGGCGCGTTCGTCGCTCGACATCGACGTCATTGCGCGTTCGGTCGGGCTCTCCCCCATGGACGTGGTGATCCTCACACCCGATGGTCGTCGAGAGCTGGCCCGGACCAGGTTCCAGGTCCGATCCACCGCTGTCCCCGGACTCGGGCTTCTCCTTTCGGGAGCAGCGTTGGGCATGCTTGGGGTCTGGTGGACCAGATCCATCCTCAAAGCACGTCGTTCGAAGCACGAGGCCGTCGCTTCATGACGATCGATGACCCCCTGCAGCAACGGGCAAAGCCCGGCTACCTGGTCGGGAACCGATATGAGTTGATTTCGCCGGTGGCCAGCGGGGGCATGGCCCAGGTGTGGCAGGCGGTCGATCGCATCCTGAACCGCAGGGTTGCGGTCAAGATCCTGCACCCGCATCTTGCCGGAGACCGCGGCTTCCTGTTGCGGTTCCGAAGAGAGGCCGTCGCCGCCGCCCGGTTGAGTCACCCCTCGGTCGTGAGCATCTACGACACCGTCTCCGCCGACGGTCTCGAAGCGATCGTGATGGAGTTCATCGAGGGCAGGACCTTGCGGGAGGTGCTCGATACTGCGGGACCGTTCAGTCCGCTCGACGCCCGGGATCTCGGACTCCAGGTAGCCGAGGCGCTCGATGCGGCCCATCGGGGTGGCGTTGTTCATCGGGACATCAAGCCATCGAACATCATGCTGTGCGCCGATCGTCGGGTGATGGTTACCGACTTCGGGATCGCGAAAGCCGGCGAGGACACCGATCTGACGGTCACCGGCACGTTGCTGGGAACGGCGAAGTATCTCTCACCCGAACAGGTCCGGGGCGACGCAGCCGACGCCCGTTCCGACCTTTATGCCCTCGGTGTCGTTCTCTACGAAGCGTTGGCGGGGCGCGCCCCGTTCAAGGGCGAGACCGACGCCGCGACGGCGCTCATCCGGCTCCACGAAGACCCTCCGCCGCTCGCCGGCTTCCGCGCCGACGCGGGCGAGGCGCTGACCAGCGTCATCCATCGGCTGTTGCAGCGAGATCCGGCCGACCGATTCCAACGAGCGCTCGACGTTCGTGCCGCGCTCTCGGGCTTGTCCGATCCCACGAAGGTGGACGCAACGACGCTGGTCGACCACCGACCGGACGGCCATCGACCTGCGTGATCACAACGCCACCGGGCAGGCCGACGAACTCGCGCCAGAGTCGCCGGAAGGCCCGTGGTACGACGACGACTCCCTGACGGACGATCGCGAGGACGACGACGTCGCTCGCATGGGCCGCTGGCTGTTGCCGGCGGTGGTCGTGGTGCTGCTCGGTGTTGGCCTGGCCGTGGCGGCGATGTTGATCTCGCGATCGCCGATCGGGCTGCCCGGCGGGCTCGGCGGATCCGGTTCTGAGGATTCGACCGCAGGCGACGACGGCACAGCACTCACGGACTTCGAAGAGCTGGTGTCGGCCGAGGTCGTTGGTTTCCGAAGCTTCGACCCCGAAGGCGACCAGAGCGAGAACGACGACCTTTTGGGTTTGGTCGCCGATGGCGACGAGTCGACGGTTTGGCGAACCGACAGGTACAAGCGTGCCGACTTCGCTGCACTGAAGTCGGGCGTCGGCCTCATCGTCGAGCTTGCGGCCAACTCCGAGCTCTCCGAACTCGAGCTCCTGACCCCGTCCACCGATTGGACCGTCGAGGTCTACGCCTCGGTCGAGCCGTTCGCCGACCGGTCGACGTGGGGTGAACCAGTCGGACAGGCCGCGTACGACGGTGACGACGAGATCACCATCGAGCTGTCCGCAGTCGACGGTGGAGTTCTCGCCGGCCGATACGTCCTGGTGTGGATCACCGACCACGGGCTCAGCCCGGCACCCGCGGATTCCGACGATCCGGCTCCGCTCCATCGGTTCGAGATCGCGGAGCTCGGTCTTGACTGAGGACGATCGCGTCGCCCCAGGACCATCCTCCTGACGAACAGCTGGTCGAGCGGGCCAAACTCGGTGATCGAGCAGCGCTGGATCAGCTCCTCGGGCGTCACTACGACCGCCTCTTCGCCATCTGCCGCCGGCTGGCCGGCAACGAGGCCGACGCCGCCGACGCCTGTCAAGAGGCACTGTTGTCCATCGTGCGGGGCCTCGGCCGGTTCGATGGTCGGGCCAGCTTTCGGACCTGGAGCTATCGCGTTGCCACAAACGCCTGCCTCGACGAGCTGCGTCGCCGTGGCCGCCGTCCCCAGCCCATCCTCGATGCGACCGATCATGGCGATGGCGCCGCTTGGGGCGAGTCTGCCGATGAGACCGGTCGGGTGGCTGACCGAATGGAACTCGACGCGGCCCTGCAATCGCTTCCTGTCGAGTTCCGTGCGCCGGTCGTGCTCCGCGATGTCGTGGGGATGGACTACGCCGAGATCGGTGATGTCCTGAACCTGCCGCCCGGTACGGTTCGGTCGCGAATCGCCCGAGGGCGCCGTCATTTGGCCAACCTCGTGGGATCCGAAGCGGGAAATGTTTCCGACCGAGGGAACCAACGCGGTTCCGGTGAACGTCCGAGCTGATGTCATGAGCGACCACTACGACGAACTTGTCTCCGCCTATCTCGACGGCGAGGTGACCCCCGAGGAGGCCGCCCAGGTCGAGGCCGACGCCTCGCTGCTCCGCCAGGTACGGCAGTTCGAGCGCGTGCGACTGAACTCGCTGCCCCCGGTGACTCCTCCTCACGATCTCAAGGAACGACATCTGGCCGCAGCGCTGGCCGAGTTCGACTCTCTGGCGCCGGTGCAGCAGATCTCGAGGAGGTCCCGTCCCGACCACCGGGTCCGCTGGCTGAGTTCCGTGGCTGCGGCCGCGGTGGTCCTCGCCGGTGTCGGCGTCGCCCTCCAACAGCGCAGCTCCGACAGCGGTTCGGACGACGATTTCGCGACGGCCGAGGCAGAGACCGATGCTGAGTCGGGCCGCGGCCGACGTGACTCGGTCGGCCGAGAGCGCCCTCGCGATGGAAGACGCGGTCGAGGAGAGCGAAGAGTCCACGGGCGGTGCGGCCGACACAGCGACGCGCATGGCGCCCTCGATGACGTTTGCGGAGACCCCTGGCGTGGAGGAAGCGCTCGCCCTGGCCCAGGAGATGGGGCTGGTCCCTGCGGCGCCGGACGGTACTGCGGTCGATGCGAGCGGCTGCAGCGAGGAGTTGACGGCCGGCGAGGCCCTCACCGCCGTCGTCTCCATCGATGTCGTCGGTGACTCCCTCGACCTGTACGTCTACGGTGGGATCGGTGCCTATCGGTCCTATCTCGTCCTTCCGTCGTGCGCGATCGTCGACCAGACTCCCTGAGCCGATCACTGAGGGCGCCGGCCGCAGCTCACCACGCAAAGGTGCCGCCCCGCTAGAGTTTGCGCGATGTCTGAAGACCTGACCAGCAGTTCCGCGGCGACCGAAGACTGGCCGGCCCGTCTCACCCAAACGCTCGTCGGTTACGTCGACACTGTCCGGTCAAAGACCACCGGCAACATTCTCGACAAGTCCCGCATCGTCGTCTACGCCCTCGCCGCGGCGCTGATCGGTCTCGTCGCGGTGTTCATCTTCTTCATCCTTCTGGTCCGGCTCGTCGTGTCGTTGACCGAGCTCCTACCGGTCATCGACGAGGGGGAGACCTGGGGGGCATATCTGTTCCTGGGTCTGGTGTTCTCCCTCCTCGGAGCGCTGTTGTGGCGCAAGAAAGGTGCATGATGTCAGACGTTCGTGACGTGGTGATTCTGGGCAGTGGTCCCGCTGGCCTGACCGCGGCCATCTATACCGCTCGGGCTTCGCTCGAGCCGCTCGTCATCGAGGGCGAGCCCTCCTCGACCGGCGATCAGCCGGGCGGCCAGCTGATGCTCACCACCGAGGTCGAGAACTTCCCGGGATTCCCGCAGGGCATGATGGGCCCTGAGCTGATGATGAACTTCCGTCAGCAGGCGGAACGGTTCGGCGCGGTGCTGAAGACCGACAAAGCCAGCAAGGTCGACCTCTCCCGGCGCCCCTTCGGTGTCTGGGTCGGCGATCCCGAGGCGGCCGAGCCGACCTACCTGGCGAAGACGCTCATCGTGGCCACGGGAGCAACCTCGCTGATGCTCGACCTGCCCGGCGAACAGCGGCTTCTGGGTCACGGGGTCTCGACCTGCGCGACGTGCGACGGGTTCTTCTTCCGGGATCAGGACATCGCCGTCGTCGGAGGTGGCGACAGCGCGCTGGAAGAGGCCACCTTCCTCACCCGGTTCGCTCGTTCGGTCACGCTCATCCATCGTCGCGACGAGCTTCGTGCCTCGCGGATCATGCAGGATCGGGCGTTCGCCAATCCGAAGATTTCGTTCCTCTGGAACTCTCAGGTGGTCGATGTGATCGGCGACCAGGCAGTGCAGAGCGTCGAGGTCGAGAATCTGCAGACCAAGGAGCGGTCGTCACTGGCCGTCACCGGCTTGTTCGTGGCCATTGGGCATCGGCCGAACACCGACCTCTTCGCAGGTCAGCTGGCCATGAAGGACAACGGGTACCTCATCACCCAGGCCCCGAGCACCCGCACCAATGTCGACGGCGTGTTCGCCTGCGGCGACGTGCAGGACGACACCTACCGGCAGGCGATCACGGCCTCAGGTTCGGGCTGCGCTGCCGCCATCGACGCCGAGCGTTGGCTCGAAGCCCAGGAATAGCCAAGATCGACGGGGGGTTGTCTCGTCTGACTCAGTCGGGCACCCGTAGCCCATCGGCCCGCACCACCATCGGTCGCATCAACGTCCGGCCGCATCACCACCGAGTCAGAACGGAAAGCACCAATGTCTGAGCACATCACCAACCTGACCGAGGCCACCTTCGACGAGGTCGTCAACTCCGCCACCGAAACGGTCGTTGTCGATTTCTGGGCCGAATGGTGCGGACCCTGCAAGATGATCGCCCCGATCCTCGACGAGATCGCCGCCGAGCAGGTCAACGTCGTCAAGGTCACCAAGCTCAACGTCGATGAGAATCCCGGTATCGCTCAGCGATTCGGCGTGATGAGCATTCCGACCTTGCTGGTGTTCAAGGATGGCGAGGTCGAGCGTCGCATCGTCGGCGCCAAAGGCAAGAGCCAACTCATGGCCGAGATCGGCATCTAGCCGCTCAACGACGTCGGCGGAGGGGATGGGTCGCCAGCACCACGACGCCACCGGCCAGCGCGAGCAGGAGCCCGGTCACGAACGCCGAGCGTGCTGAACTGGACCCGCTGGGCGGCCCTGCCTCCTTCGTCGATGGCAGGAGCTGTACTGCTTCCTCGGTAGCGCGAGTTTGTTGCACGCCCGCCACCAGCACCTCGTGCTGCTCGCCGACCGACACACTCGTGCCGGTGAGGAGCCCGATGCCGTGGCTCGCCACAGCGTCCGGGAGGCCGCCTGCGCCGTCGTGCGGCGTGCTCTCGACGAGCGCGATGTCTGCGCCATCGGTTCCGACGAATCCCTGCAGGGTCATCGGTAGGTCGAGTCGCTCGTCTGCTTGGATCGTCACGGCGCCGGTGTCCATCCGACCAAGGCGGGGGTTGGTCGGTGCTCCCAACGCTTCCTGGAGTTCGACGTCGGGGTCGGTGACCAAGAGGGGGGTCTCATGGTTCAGCGCGTCGTCCGCCTCGATGACCGAGAGAGGCAACGGTATCGGCGAGGCTTCTTGCATGATGGTGACCAGCTCAGCAGTGACCGCGAGCTCCCAGACCTCGCGGCCGGGTATGACGCGTAGTCCGGTGGCCGCAACCTGCGGGAACCGGTGCAGTCCGGGCGCCAGGCCCTGTCCGAAGGTGGGCTTCACCCAGGAGCCATCATCGAGCTGGAGATGGTAGAGCTCGGCTTGGCCACACCCTTCGAGCGAGGTATCGAACCGCAACCGAAGCGAGCGGTCGCGCTCGACGTTCTGACGTTCGATCGACCGCTCGATGTCGAAACGTCCCTGGTCGGAGACGGGGACGACCTCGAGGAGTTCGTCGCCGAGCCAGAGACTCAATTGTGATCCGCCGAGATCTGCGGGTTGGGCTGGGCTGACCACCCCTCCAAGGCGAGCGGTGTAGGAGGAAACAGGTCCGCCGAAGGCGGCCTGGGAGAGCGGCACGACCACCTCGAGTTGTCGGCCGCCGGATTCGAAGAGTCGCGCGCCCGGTAGGTCGGTCACCTTGACCGGTTGGTCATCGGCGACCGGCCCCGGATCGATCTGTTCCACCGTGAACGACCGGACAGCACCCAGGGCGGACAACGCGTCGTTGAGGCCGCGCGCCTGGGTCACCAGAGCCTCAGACCGTCCGGTGATCCGAAGCTCACCGGCGCCCACCGCGGTGATCTCCGCATGCTCACGTTCGCCGACCTCGATGATCAGACCGAAGGGGCCGGGATCGTCGGTGGTTGCGGTCGCGGAGGAAACCGCGACGCGTTGGTGACCGGCAAAGCCCAACGAGAGGGAAGCGGCCGCGTCGAGCACTGCACCGTCGGCGTAGCGACTCCGGCCGGACTCGACGATGAACGTTGCATGGGTGACCACGTCGGGCGGGGCGAAGGGGCGATCGTCGGCGGTCGCGTTGGTGTCGGTGCTGTAGAACAAGATCGGATCGCGCAGGTGGGCGAAATAGGGCTGATCCGTGAGGGGACATCCGGTCACCAGTGGCGTGGCCTCGAAGGTGAGGTCCTCGATGGGTTCTGCGAGCGCAAGCACCACGTCGGTCGTACCCGGCTGATACCGCTCGGAGTGAATCGACTGTCCATCGACACTGACGTCGAGGCGGACCCCGTTGACGAACTCCGGGACGTCGATGCTGAACTCGACCTGGCGAAGTCGGTGGCCGCCGGCGTCAGGAAGTTCGATGACGGCGATCGGTTCATCGTGACGGAACGAGATGGTGTCGCCCCAGCCGAGGTAGCTGACCGGCAAGGCCCAGCCCGACGCACTCGGCTTCCACGTCCAATCGTCGGCGACCTGGGTTCGGGTGACGTCGGCGGCAAGGGCCGCCGACGGACTCGCCAGCGAAGCGGTCAGCGCAACGGCACCGAGTGCGATGGTGACGACCCGCGGCAGACGATGTACTCGGCTCATGATGTCAGCGCCCATTCGTTTGGAGTGGTCCCGCCTGAGGCGAAGCCGTCTCTCGTCATTTCGCCCCACTGCCGATCGGTCGACAGCATGGCTTGTAGCCGCCAGATCGAGGTCAGCTGGCGGTATCCGAAGGAGAACACCGCGGTCAGGATGGCGAGACGCACGAGGCTTCGTCGGTCGGCAAACCACGAGGTGCGCCGCAGTGCAAGCTGGACCCCGAGCGCGGCCGTGGCGAGGGAGAGCATCTGCGCGAGGACGAAGGCGGACACGACGATGTGGAGCGGAACGAAGCCACCGACGGCGAGCAGCGCGGTGAGGACCCACCCGCCGGTCTCCAGGAAGAGCCCCCACCATTCGAAAACGTGAAGGTAGCCGTAGCCGAAGGTGCCCAGTTGCCCGTGGCCTCCTCGATACAGCAGGTCACTGTTGGCCTGGATGACCGAGTGGAAGCCCCACTGCCAACGTCTGCGTTGTTGGCGGAGCTGTTGCAGGGAGGTGGGTACCTCGGTCCAGACGATCGCCTCGGGAACGGTGGTGACGGCGTAGGGAATCTGGCGATCGATGTAGTGACGATGGAGCCGAATGCAGAAGTCGAGGTCCTCCCCCATGTGGTCGGGCGCGAAGCCGTTCACCGCCAGGATCGCCTCGCGTGAGAACAGGCCGAAACCGCCCGACACGAACGGAAGCACGTTGTGGCTTGCCAGCGCAGGCCTCGACAAGAAGAAGGCGAGGAGATACTCGATGGTTTGGGCGCCCACCAGAGGCGACAACGACACCTGCGTGGAGACGACCTGGTCATCGACGATGACGCATTCGTTGGCTGGTAACAGCGTCGTCCCGACCGCGATCATGGGCACGGTGCTCTGGTCGATCTCGGCCATGCACCGGCTCAGGACGTCTGGCTCCATGAGTCCGTCGGCATCGCGGATCGCCACGAACGGGTATCGGGCGATGTTGACGCCGGCGTTGCGCCGCGGCTGCCTTGGAACCGCTGGGCTCGATCGAGAGGACCCGAATGGATGTGCCATGTCCGCTGACGTGCTCTTCATTGGTGTAGGCAGCGTTGGTGTAGGCGGCGCGAACGGCGGTTGTCGGGAGCTCTGCCCGGATGTCAGTCTCGATCGTTCGGAGTCCGAACGCCTGGATGACGGTCTCGAGTGTCCCGTCGGTCGACCCGTCATCGACCACGATGATCTCGATCGTCGGGTAGTCCTGGCGAAGCGCATTCCTGATTGCGGCTTCGATGACGGGCCGTTCGTTGTACGCCGGCATGACGATCGACACGCCGGGTCGGACGGTGTCCGCGTCGATGGCAAGGTCGCTTCTGGCCAGAAGACAGTGTCCGGAACGGGAAGCGTCCTCGCTGGTCGAACGGAATGCCAACCATGCGAGCGTGGCGCAGTAGATGGCGGTGTAGAGCAGTGGGACAACGGCGAGCGAAGTGAGAACGAGCGACGCCGTACCTGCGTCCGGCCTCACGCCTTCGCCGTCGACAGGTTGAGGCGTCGCTCGGCCCGATCCCGATTGTCCTGGGCCAGGTCGAGCTTGGCCAGAAGGACTCGGCCCGACACGGTCGTCCGCAACGCTTCCTGGGCCGACGAGGCGACGACATCCGATCCTCGGGCCGCTCGGCCGATGGCCTGGGTCGCCATCCGATGGGGGACCAGGCTGAGTATGTCGACGCACGCCAGCCGGATGGGTTCGGTCTCGGTCTGCACGAGTGTGGCGAGGAGTGTGACGACGTCTGCCAACCGTGCATCGCCGTAGGTGTTCAACCAGCCGTCGAGCGCGTCCCGGCGTAGGAGATTGAGGGTCTGGCCGAAGGCCCACATGCCCTCGGTCCGGAGGCCTCGAAAGAGGAGGTCGAGCGCGCTCGTCGGGTCGATGGATTCGAGGGTTTGGATCGCCGCTCGAGCGACCGCCGTTTCGGGCGAGAGGGCAAGGACGAGGACCAGCGGCAGTTGTTCGGTCGCTCCGAGACGGCTGGTGAGCTGCAGCGCCGCGACCTGACGGTCTTGTTCGCCGGACAGCAGGGTGCAATGAAGGCTCGATCGAAGGTGCGAGCGGTTCACCAGTTCCAGCAGTTGATGGTCGTTCGGCCGAAGCGACAGCGATTCGGCGACGAAGGTCAGAGTTGCCGCGTCATCCGGTGCTTGGTCGAGAGCCCGAACCAGGCGGTTCGCCGCCTCGGCTGAGATCGGCCCCCGATCGGAAGCCGAAAGTGCCTCGGCCAACGACTGCCACTGCTCGTTGGCCGTCCGGCGTCCGGTGACCCGAGACTGCGAGTATCGGACGGTTCGGAACCAGACGATGACGGCGAGGCCAACCGTGAGGCCAGCCGCCGTCCAGAGGATCTGTGAGTAAGAGTTGATCGCCACCTCCATCTTGTCGGATGGCCTCGGCGCCTGCTGAGCGTGCGGGCCCAAAAGGACATCAGTGTTGAAGCAGGTGTCAGAAGGCCAGCAGGCTGGGTTGGTAGTCGGCCGGCGCGGCGTAGCCGAGAAGGTTCAGCAAGGTGGACGCAACGTGCGACAGTCCTGCGCCTGCGGGCGGTGCGAGGCGGTACTCGCCCCCGTTGCCGGGATCGAAGATCGAGAAGGCGACAGGGCTCAAGGTGTGCGAGGTCTTTGGCGAGCGGACGCCGTCGGATTCGGTGTACATGATGTCGGCGTTGCCGTGATCGGCAGTGAACACCAGAATGCCGCCCAGCTCCTCGACCACGGCGAGCAGCTCGGTCAGACACTCCTCCAGAACCTCGATCGCGTCGATCGTGGCGGGAAGATCGCCGGTATGGCCGACCATGTCTCCGTTGGGGAAGTTGAGCCTCCCGAATCGATAGTCACCCGAGCGGAGCAGTTGGATGGTCCGGTCGGTGATCTCGCGCAGCTTCATGGCGGGCGTGGTGTTGAACTGCACGTTGTCCGATGGGATCTCGATGTAGGTCTCGAGCGCAGCGTCGATATAGCCCGACCGGTTCCCGTTCCAGAAGTAGGTGACGTGGCCGAACTTCTGGGTCTCGCTGATGGCGAAGCTGCGCACCCCCTCTGCACACAGATACTCGCTGACCGTTCGGTCGATGGCGGGTGGCTCGACGAGGTAGTTGGTGGGGACGGCGAGGTCGCCGTCGTATTGGAGCATCCCGGCGAAGTACACCGCAGGGTGGTTCCCTCGATCGAACTCGGTGAACACGGCCCGTTCGTACGCCAGCGAGATCTCGATCGCGCGATCGCCTCGGAAGTTGTAGAGGATCACCGCGTCGCCGTCGCTCATCGTCCCGACGGGGGCGCCGTCGGCGTCGACGACCACGAAGGGCTCCAAGTACTGGTCGCCGTCGTCGCTCTCGGCGTACATCGTCCGGACGGCGTCCGCGGCGCTGGCGAAGGGTCGACCCACCCCATGGGTGTGGCACTGGTAGCCCCGTTCGACCATCGCCCAATCTGCTCCGTAACGATCCATCGTGATGGTCATGCGCCCTCCGCCCGACGCGATGCGATAGTCCGCGTGGTAGTGCTCGTTGATCTTGGTGAGCACCTGCTCGGTTTGGGCGATGTAGTCGAGGGCGGAACGTGCGGCGACGTCGCGGCCGTCGTGCAGGATGTGCACCCTTGCCCGACGCACGCCCTGCTCGGCCGCAACCTCCAGCAGGTGGTAGAGGTGCTCGTTGTTGCTGTGCACCCCGCCGTCGGAGTGCAGGCCGAGGAGATGCAAGGTGTGGGTGCGACCGTGGTCGACCGCCGCCTTCCACACAGCATTCTGGAACAACGAACCGGTGGTCAGGGCGGCGTTCACGAGTTTGGCACCCTGCGCGAAGATTCGGCCCGCACCCAAGGCGTTGTGGCCGACCTCGCTGTTGCCCATGTCGTCGTCGCTGGGGAGACCGACGGCTGGTCCGTGGGCGGCCAGCTGCGTGGTGAGCGTGTGGGGGTAGGAACCATCGGTCAAGGCATCGAGCGTTGGGGCTGCCGCCTCGGTGACGGCGTTGCTCGGCGCCGGCGGCGCCACACCGACGCCGTCGGCGATGACCAGAAGGAGGGGCCCGGGGCGACCAGTGAATGAAGGCAGTCGGTTCAGGGAAAGCGCCATGCCCGGAGTCTACGAGGTGGTCTCGTTGCGACGAATGAAGTCGCGGAGGTGAGCGACAATCGGGATCTGGCCTTTGTGCAGCTTGACTTCGGCCTCGCCGAGCGAGAACCACGAAAGGCGATCGATCTCGGGGATGGTGATGCGCCGACCCGAACGCGGCGGCCACTCGATCTCGGTCGTGCTGACCGGACGCTGACCGAAGAGGCCGAGGTCAAAATCGGTCTCGAGCACCCAGATGGAGATGCGCTTGGAACCCTTCAGCATGACGAGCAATTGGTAGTCACCGTCCGGCGGTGGGTGGCCGACCTCCTCGGCGAACTCGCGTCGAGCAGCGTCCATCGGATCCTCGCCGTCATCGATCTCGCCCTTCGGGACCGACCAACCGTGCTCGTCCTTCTTCGCCCAGTACGGCCCGCCGGGGTGGGCGAGCAGAATTTCGGCGTCGTCGGCGGAGTCCTGGGTTCGGCGATAGAGCAGCAGGCCGGCGGAGGTGATCATGGCCCTATGCTCGCGCCATGACAGAGATCCAGAACGACATCCAGCGCATTGACGTCGGTGCCCGCATGAGTTCGGCCGTGGTTCATGGCGACACGGTGTACCTGGCCGGCATCGTGGCCAGCGACTACGACCTCGACGTCAAGGGTCAGACAGCGCAGATCCTGAGCCGGATCGACGAACTCCTGGCGTCGGCCGGAACCGACAAGTCCAAACTGCTGTCGGCCAACATCTGGTTGACGGACATCTCGGAGTGGGCGCAGATGAACGAGGTCTGGGACCCATGGATCTCGCCGGGTAACACGCCGGCCCGGGCCACGGTCGAGGCCCGACTTGCGGCACCGAAGGCGAAAGTCGAGATCATGGTCGTCGCCGCTCGCTGAACGGTCGAGGGTCGGTCAGGTCTCCCTGGCTTGGCCGGCATCGAGCATGGCCCGGATGGTCTCGGCGTCGAGACCGACCTCGGTCAGGACCTCGGTGGTGTGCTGACCGAGGCGCGGCGCGTGACGTCTCAGGCCGGCGGGAGCATGGTCGTAGCGGACGGGTTCCGCCACGTTTCGGTAGTGGCCTTCGGTCGGATGGAGTTCGGACTCGAAGAGACCGACGGCGGCGAGATGCGGGTCGGTGGCCGCGTCGGGCAGGTCGAGTACCGGGCTCATGGGGATCGAGTTGGCGTCGCACAGCGCCTGCCACTCGGCTGTGGTGTGCTGGACCGCAAGCTCATCCAGCAGGCGGTAGAGCTCGTTGATGTTGGCAATGCGCGAGTTGTGGTCGGCAAATCTGGCGTCGGCAGCGAGGTCGGGTCGATCGGCCACCCGGAAGAAGGCCTGCCACTGCTGGTCGGCGTAGGGAAGGATTCCGGCCCATCCGTCTGCGGTCCGTACCGGCCGCCGGTACGGAGACAGCAGGCGTTCGTACCCGAAGTCGCCAATGGGCGGGTCGAAGACGTGCCCCCGCTGGTGATCGAGAAGGTTGAAGGCGACCATGGTCTCCAGCATCGGGACCTCGATGCTTTGCCCCAGTCCGGTGCGATACCGATGGACGAGTGAAGCCAGCACCGCCTGAGCGATCACCATGCCGCAGACCTTGTCGGCGACGATCGTCGGAAGGTAGCCGGGCCGGTCCTGGACTTGTCCGACCAACCAGCTCAGGCCTGAGCCGGCCTGGATGGCGTCGTCGTAGGCCGCTCGTTGGGCGTACGGTCCGCCCGACCCATAGCCGTTGGCGACGCACACGATGAGTTCGGGTTTTCGCACCCGGAGCGCGTCGGGACCGAGACCGAGGCGGGTCAGCGCCGAGCGTCGCATGTTCGTGACCACCACGTCGGCTGAGTCGGTGATGGCGAGGGCCGCATCGCGTCCGGCGTCGCTCTTCAGGTCGAGCGAGACCGACCGCTTGTTGCGGTGGACATTCAGCAGGATGCCGGACATGCCGGGGTTGCGGGCAGGGACGCTGTTCCTCAGGGAATCGCCCTGCAGGGTCTCGATCCGAATGACGTCGGCACCAAGGTCACCGAGGATGCGGGTGCCGAGCGGACCCATGAGGATCGTGGTGAGGTCGATGACCCGGATGCCCTCGAGGCACCCTGGTGGAAGATCGTGCATTGCGGCATTCCTACTCCGTCGCGGTGTCGGAGGCCAACACCGGATGGTCGATCGTGCAGATGCCGAGAAGGACCGGCGAGATCGACAGGATCATCGGACCGTCGGGGTTCGACGGGTTCGGGTCGGCGCCGGCGCTAACGAACCGGTAACCCTGGCTGCATCCCGCTTCGGGGCAGGCCGATGATGTCGGCGGCCTCGGCGGGAGTTGCCACTCGCCTGCCGGAGCGCTCGACGAGCGCCACCGCTTGTTGCGTCAGTTCGACGTTGCTGGGCTGCCTTGGCCCTCGGTGATCTTCGAGCCCGATCCTCAGATGGCCACCGCGCTCGAGTGCCCACCCGGCCATGCCGCTCTCGACGACGTCCCCACCGAGGACAGCGACCGCCCAGGTAACCGGGTGCCCGGCAAGCATCTCGCAATACAGGTCGAGCGCTGACTCGGTGGGCGGCAGCCCGAAGCTCCAGTTGCCGCCACCGCCGAAGTACAGCTTGACGAACGCTCCAGTCGGCATCGTTCCGGCCGCTACGTGTGCCAGGGCGGCTCGTAGGAAGCCGGGCTCGAAGATCGCGATGTTCGGGCCGAGTTCGAGCCTTCGACACCCTTCGAGTTGGTAGGCGAAGTCTGCGTGGCTGTTGACGTAGACGAAGCTCGACGGGCCCCGGGAGCCTGCGGCGCCGATCGACCCGAGGTTGACCGAGCCGGGATCGGCATATGCAGTGCGAAGAACGCCGGCCTCGACGAGCGGCGAGTGGGCGCCCCAACGTTCCGAAACCGGGTCCAAGAAGGTGGCGGTGGGATAGAGAATGGCGTCGGGTCGTTCGGCCAGAATCAGGCGGTACGTCTCGAGCGATTGTTCCGCGGTGCGAGCGGCGCTGGTGGCTCCGTCGGCATCGTGTTGGTGAACGATTGCGGCGCCGGCCTCGAGGCACGCCAAAGCGTCGACCGCGATCTCCTGCGGTGTGATGGGGACATTCGGATTCCGAGAGCGGCGCGTTGCCCCGTTGAGCGCAACCTCGATGATGACGAGCTGATCGGACATACCCAATTCCTAGTCGGTCACAGCAGGCGCTGGGCAATACTTGGAGCTTGGTCGATCGATGCGAGCTGAATGACGGTGCGGGTCGGATCCTGCTGTCCTACGTCCCCTGCGCGCAAGAACGGCCGACTGCGGAGCAGGTCCTGACCCCCTGCGGTGTGGTGGCCGCAGTCGGCGCTGCCTTCGACCGACTTCGTGGTTGGTGGGTGGTCTCCGATGACGACGCGCTCACCGCCGCCCTGCTCGAGGCGGGAGCCGTGCTGGTCCGCCATGCGCACCTCTACCGCCGATCACTCTCACGAGGGGAGATTCCGTATCCGACCCTTCCTTCGGGTTTTCGTTTCGGCCCGATGGACGCAACCCCGCTGGAACTGGGGGCACTCGCCGTTCGGGCGTATCCGCTGGGGCATCTCGACTTCGAAACGGCCGATCCGCTCGAGGCAGCGGACGAGTTCGTCGCCCTCGCAGACGGCACGTTGGTGGGACCGTTCCGCGACGACGCAAGCGGGCTGATCCGCTGGCGTGACCGGATCGTTGCGGTCTGCATCATCAACGAGATGGAGGGCGATGCATCCGACGCCGAGCCTTGGGTGAGCGAGGTGTTCCGTGAACCCGGGGAGACGTTCGCGGGAATGGGGGCCTTGGTGCTCCAACGCGCAATCCACCTCTTGGCCGAGGCGGGCGAGACAAGTGTTGGCCTGGCGGTCACCGACGGCAACTCGGCGGAAGCCGTCTATCGTCGCCTCGGCTTTCGGGGCTCATCATCGACCCGCAAGCTGTTGATTCCCGAACGCTGACCGACCGCTCGGACGCAGCCAGGTCCTCGACTGCACGTTCTAGGCTGGGGAGCCGAGAAACTCTACGGGTTCGGAGGAGGTAGGGACTGTGCCGTGGCCGACGTGGCAGGAATCGGCAGTGGCCGCGCTCATCGAGCGCGCTCCTCGTGCTGTTACTCCGCCGATTTCGGCCGACCCGGGTCTCGATGGCCCTCATTCCCGCGGCGTGGGAGTTCTCGTTCGTTGCTGCCCTCTACACGTTGTGGCGGCTGGCCCGGAAGCTGCCGCTTGCTCACGAAGCGGGAGCATTGGAACGGGCTCGCCAGATAGCGGTCTGGCAGGACCGGCTCTTCCTGCCCTCCGAGGCGACCATTCAGCAGTGGGTGATCGAACGAGACTGGGTGGCCTGGTTCACCAGCGTGTACTACGCCACCGTCCATGTCCCCGCGCTCATCATCTTCCTCGTCTGGATGTGGGTTCGACACCGGGAGCACTACCACACGTGGCGTACCGCGCTTGCCATCCTCACGGGCTTCTGTCTCGTTATCCGGTTCCTGCGGGTGGCCCCTCCGCGGTTCCTGCCGGAGTATGGATTCGTCGACCTCAGCAATCGCATCGGAATCTCGGTGTACGGGCCCGTCGGCACCGGCATCTCCGATCAGTTTGCGGCGATGCCTTCCATCCACGTGGCCTGGGCGGCCATCGTCTCCTTCGGTGTGTTCTCTGTGAGCCCGAGCCGATGGCGCTGGGTCGTTCTGACCCACGTCTTCGTCACCGTGTGGGTGGTGGCGGCGACCGGGCACCATTGGTGGGCCGACGGGATCGTCGCTGTGGTTTTCATGCTGGTCGGGCTCTGGATGAACCGGGTTGGACGGCAGCGTTGGCCCGGCCGCTTGACCTGGCTGTCGCCGGCTCGCCCCGAGCTGGTGGTTGCGGTCGTCGACGTTGCTCCGATCGAGGGAGCTACCGCGCGCTGACGAACTCGCTGAACGTTGATCGGGCTCAGCTCCGCTTCTCGAACTTGTTCAGGGCGTCCCGCCAGGGCGGCTCATCGTCGGGGCCCGACATCGAGCGCAGCGAGCGGAGAATCATGCCGATCCCCGCACCGAAACTGATGAGCATGATCAGCAGATGGGAGAGTTTGAGGTTCAGGAAGAACTGCAGCCGGCTGAGGATTTCAACGAAGAGGATGCCGAACCCTGCGGCGAACACAACCCAGGCCCAGAGCTTGCGTGCGTCGTAGAACAAACCGATGACACCGACCAACAGGGGTAGGAAGACCACGCCCGTCGAACCGCCGACGAGGCCGGACATCCAACCCGGGCCGAACGTGGTGACCCGTACCGAGTCGATGAAGAACCAGGCCGAGGCGATCGTAAGTGCGCACCCGGCGAAGAAGATGCCGAGCCCGCCTGGAGTTCCGCCGGGCTCGGAGAGTTCGGTCATGTCCGAGATGGTAGGGGATGGCCCGGCGCGGCAGCAGGATTGGGTATTGCGAGACCGGGATTCGCTGCGTAGGGTCCCAGGATGATCCGAGTCAGCGTTCTCTATCCATCTGCCGATGGCAGCACCTTCGACCACGACTACTACGCGGCAACGCACATCCCCATGGCGGTTGCCGCCTGGAGTCCGGTGAAGACCGAGATCGACAAGGGCCTCAACGGCCCGAACGTCGCCGCGGTGCACTTCTACTTCGAGAGTATGTCCGATTTCCAGACGGCCGCCGGTGGGCCAGAGACCCCGACCATTCAGGCCGACGTTACCAATTACACCAACATCACTCCGGTGATGCAGATCTCCGAGATCGTCGGCTGAAAGCGGCCAGTCCTTGTCGACGGTGATCTCGGCCTATTCGGCGAGGTCACCGTCGATGGCTTCTCGGATCAAGTCGGCGTGACCGCAGTGACGGGCGTACTCCTCGATGAGGTGCACCAAGATCCAGCGGAGGTTCCAGCGTTCTCCGTCGCCGTTGGTGCCCACGGTGAGCGTGTCGAGCGATGGCGCACGATCGATGCGTCGTTGGCTGTCGGCGGCCATGGTGTGAAATCGATCGAGTAGTTCGTCGGCGGTCCACGTCTGCGCCAGGGTCATCTCGGCGTCAGGGTCGGCGGTCCAGTCGAGCGACGCGTACGGCTCCGACTCGGGGTCGCCGTCGAGGCGGTGCGCGATCCAGATCTGTTCGACCAGGATCAGGTGCCCGATGAGTCGGGCGAGCGTCAGCGACGACGGGGGATGGGCACGTTGTAGCTGTTCGTCCGACAGACCCAAGGCCCGATCGATCAGTGCGGCACGGTGGTACCCGAGGAAGGCGACGAGCGTCGTTCGTTCGTCGGCCTGAAGAGGGAGCGCTGGTAGTACCTGATGCTGCATGGTCTCGACACTACGGCAGCGATCGCCTTGGCCCGGACAAATTTCAGGCGCGCCAAAGGGCAGCCACGAGCTGGTCCACCGATGGGCGATCATCGGGTGAGCGGGCCCAGAAGCCCTGGAGCAGCTGACCGTTCCGATCGATGACGAAGTCCCCACCGAGTTGGCGTGTGTCTTCGGTCGGGCGTCGCAGCTTTCGTCCACGCCGCAGGAGGCGTGCGTAGAGGAGCAAGGTGCTCGGGTTGTACACGTGGCGGAACGAGGTCCGACCCAACCGGAACTGGCGGTAGATGGCTCGATCGGGGTCGGCGAGCAGCGGAAACGGCAGACCGAGCTGGTCACGATGCGCGGCGAGGCGTTCCTGGTTTGCGAACGTCACCGCGGCGATGTGAGTGTCGCCGAAGCGGTCGAGCTGATCGCGCACGGCGAGCAGATGCTCTTGGCAGGGCAGTCACATCAAGTGGCGATGGAAGATCAGCACCACGGGGTGGCCGCGATGCTCCGACAGCGTCCAGGGGCGCCCTTGGTCGTCGAGCGCCGTGAAATCGTGGACTGGTTGGCCCGGGTGCATGGCGCCGCAGCGTAACCCTGGTCCACTCTCTGAAATTGTCACGGGCGGAGGTCAGACTCAGCGGAGATGGGAGTCGACAAGCATGCGCTCGCTCGCCGGCGAGCGACGGGGGCGTTGGTCCAGCTCTTCCCGGGCGTGATGCTGGTCGATCCAGTGACGCCGTCAATCGAACAGCGGATCTTGGCTGCCGGTCTTGCCGCTCCGGGTTCGATTGTGACCGGTTCGTTCCGGGGCGATCTCGAGTCGATACCGGCTGCGGGCTTCGTCGGCCGCGCAAACCTGCGGGACCTTCTCGTCGCCCGAACCGAGAGGGAACTCCCAGTCGCTCCTCGAGCGACCAGCAGTTCACTCTCTGAAGGCTGCTGTGGTGTTCAGTCGACCCGGAAGCCGACCTTCATGGTGACCTGGAACTCGCTCACCGCGCCGTCCCTGATGGTGCCCCGGACCTCCGCCACTTGGAACCAGTCCATGTTGTGGACGGTCGCGGACGCCTTCTTCACCGCGGATTTGATGGCGTCCTCGACGGACTCATCGCTGGTCCCGACGAGTTCGGTCAACCGATAGGTGTTACCGCTCATTGCTCGCTCCCTCTGTTGTCGTTGGCTTGATTGCTGCAATTCACTCGACCGTCGGAGGCCGATTCGGTCGCTTGGCTGAAGGGGGCGACGCCATTCAGCGCCGTCCGCGCACTCCGATCCCGCCCATCAGGGCAAGTACTACAAGCACGATGATGACAATCCAGAGAATACTCATGGCGGTCAGTTACCCGCAGTGCGGATGGGTGAAACCTCCACGTCCAGATGTACGCCGTTGAGAGCGTCGGACTCATGCTTCGTGAGCGGTGGGTCGCTCTGAACGAGTGGTGAAGCGCCTAGGGTGCCGATGGATGAAACCTCAGAGGCGTGATGCGGCAGGGCAGTCGGCGGTCGATGTCGCAGGACTCGGGCCCAGTTGGGATGCTGGGCAATGACCCCGATCTCGGTCACGCGCTGCGCCAACGTGCGCATCGAGCCCGATTGTCGACGAGTGATCGCCAAGCCGTTCCTCCCGGGCGACGCGGTGCTCGCCGACGGCAGCACTCGTATCGGCGTCGCCCTCGCCCGAATTTTGGCGATGTCGGAGCGCGACGCGCGAGTCGACCCTCGATACAACCTGTTCCGATTTCTCGCTCCGCCATCGTGAATTCGACGAGCTGTTGCAGCGGAGCGCCGACGAGGTGGCGAAACGAACGCCGCTGCCTGAGCATCTGTCGCCGGCAAAGCGATTACTGATCGGGGCCTACTTCACCCAGGAGTACTCGATCGAGGCCGCGGCCCTCGGCAACCCATCGATCGTTGCGAGCCCCGATCAGTCCGGGCTCGACCCGGGGGCCACGAGATTCACGATGAGCCTTCGCGCGATCGGCGAGGGTCACATCTCCTCCATCGAGTTTCGGACAGGCGTGATCTCGAGCGACCTGTCCGTCAGCCTCGAGCCGCCGAGCGAATACGTCGCCACCGGCACACGTTCGGGCGCCGACTACGAGAAGAGCCTCTTCGTCACCCGGCTCTCAGAACTCGGGGCGCTGACCGGCGCCGCCGAAGAGGTACTTCGCGGCGTAGGGCCGCACTTCACGCTGGTGGAGCTGGAAACAGCAATGCGAGCACTCGACGCAAGGCCGTTCGACCCGGCGATTCTTGCCGAGACCATTCACATGCTTCACTGGCTGGCCTCATCGAGCTATCGGATCGGTTTCGACCGCGAAAGCGAAGTGTCGGAGCGGGTGATCTTTCCTGGTGGGCCCACCGAGAGCCGCGGCATGGAGGACGTTCGGCTGGTTCGGTTCGTGCACGACGACGGGCGGGTCATCTACTACGGCACCTACACCGCGTACGACGGGCACAAGATCCTGCCGCAACTCATCGAAACCGCTGACTTCGAGTCGTTCCGAATCTCGACGCTTGGCGGCGACTGCGCGCAGAACAAAGGCATCGCGCTGTTCCCGCGAAAAGTGGATGGGAGATTCCTGGCTCTGGGTCGCCACGACAACGTGAACAACTTCCTGATGTCGTCCGACGACGTCCGGGTCTGGCATGAAACCCAGTTGATTCAGGAACCGAAGCGCGCCTGGGAGTTGGTCCAGCTCGGCAACTGCGGGTCACCGCTCGAAACCGATGCCGGTTGGCTGGTGATCACCCATGGCGTTGGTCCGCTCCGCCGCTACAGCCTCGGGGCGCTGTTGCTCGATCTCGATGAACCCTCGAAAGTGATCGGTCACCTCAAGGAACCGCTGCTCACACCGTCCTCAGATGAGCGCGAAGGCTACGTTCCCAACGTCGTCTATTCGTGCGGCAGCATGATTCACGCCGGCAATCTCGTGTTGCCGTACGGGTTTGCCGACGTCGGAGCCAGCATCGCCACCGTGCCGCTGGACGACCTGCTCTGCCGCCTGACGGCCTAACGGGTGGTTGCGCCGGCCTTGGACAGCGTTGCGAGCTGCAGGGTCGAGATCATGGCCAGGGTCGACTCGGCGCCCTGGTTCAGATTCGGCCCGAGCGGGTGGAGCCCGTCAAAGCCCCCGCCTGACCGACGGTCGATCATCTCCACGCCGACGTCGTTGTTGCCTTCGAACCATCCTGCGGCCAGGTTGAGTCCGTCGAGCCACGCGGAGTCGCCACTGACCACGGCCGCCCGGTGGCAGGCATCGGCCATTGCTGCCACCTCGATGGGCTGCTGATCAAACGCAGGTGGGTGGTCCGCGGGGCCCGCACCCTGCGCAGGAGTCGGTGACAGATGACCTTGCCTGGTCTCGCGGTCGAGCAGCCAACGAAGCAGCTGCAGACCGTTGGCAACCAGATCGGGCCGATCGAGATGGGAGCCGGCGGCCAGAAGCGCCTCGGGCAACGCGGCGTTTGCATAGCGAAGGCGTGCCTCAGGCCATGGCCAGGCAGGGTCGGCGCTCGGCGCACCGATTGTCTCCGCCGCGTCGCCAAGAAGCGTTCTGGCCGCCGGGTTGGCAGGGTGCTCGACCAGAACCTCGGCAGCGCCCAGTGCCGCGAACGCCATCGCACGCGGCCACGGGGAACGTTGGGTCGCTCCTCTTGCGAACGACGTCAAGGCCGCCTGGCCGAGCTCTCGATCGGCTCCGTATCGGGCGGCAGTTCCGAACGCCCAGAGACCTCTGCCCCAGCAGTCCTCGACACTCGGCCGGTCGAGCCAGCGGCCGTCGGCGCTGCGCCTATTGTGCATCCGTCCATCGGCTGCCTGCGCGTCGGCGAGAAATCGATACGACATCTGGATGAGGTCGAGAACAGCGCGGGTTGGCCTCGGTTCGCGGCTCGTGACGATCAGCACCCGCGCCAGGTCGTCGGTGCAGAACCCATGTTCCGTGCGTGGCGTCGTGTGGTCCGCGTGCTCGAACGTGCCAACCGTCGTCGAGAGACGCATGAGATGATCGAAGGAATAGGAGATCACGACATCATCGGCTCGCTCGTGGCCAACAACCGAGCACCGAGCGCCTCGTAGCGCGACGCCACGGCGGTCCACGACAGTTCGGGTGCGAGCCGCCTCGCTTGGGTCGCCATGGACTCTCGGCGTTCCGGGTTGGTGAGAACGGATCGGATGGCTTGCGCCGAGCGCGGCGGGATCGCCCTGGGGAACCACGATTCCGGCTCCGCCGGCGAGCAACTCGACGGCGTGGGGGAAGGCGGTCGAAACCACGGGACGACCGGCAGCGACGGCATCGACCAGTACCCCCGACGTGACCTGGTCCTTCGAATCGTAGGGGAGCACCACCAGATCAGCCGACCGAATCAGCGAGTTCAGCGAAGCGAGGTCTCGATAGGCGCCGTCGAAGGACACCTGTGCACTGACGCCGGACTCGGCGGCCCGCCTGATCAGCATCTCGCGGTAGGCCTCGCCTGATCGTTGCACGACTTTGGGATGGGTCGCCCCCGCCACGATGTACCGGGGGAGTGGGCGAAGATCGGCGAGCTGCGACAGCGCATCGATGGCCCACTCGATCCCTTTGCCAGGACCCAGGAGGCCCCAGGTGAGGAGGCGAGGCTCACGATCCGACACACGGGTTTCGGTCGACTCGGAGGCGGAAGGTGTCGCCGCCCCGTGATGGATGACCGTAACCTTGTGGGGCTCGATGTGAAAGTCGTCGATGAGGCGTCGCCGTGCAACCTCGGTCATGACGACGACCGCATTTGCGACCTGGCACAGACCTTCGAGAACTCTCCGTTGACCTGGACTCGGCTGCTCGAGGACGGTGTGAGCCACGACGATCGTCGGAACGACGAGACGGTCGACGATGTCGAGCACCGCGGCGCCATCCGGGCCGGCGTAGATGCCGTACTCGTGCTGCACGATGGCTACGTCGGTGCGATTCAACACAGCAACCGCGGCGGCGATGTCACGGGACGCGTCGCCGCCTATCTTGGCCAGAACCGAGGCGTCTTCGAGCCTGGGGGCGGGTCCGCATCGAACGACGTCGACTGCGCCTCCCCCCGCGATGATGCCGGCAGCCAACGCGGCCGCGAAGGTCGCGATACCGCACTCAGTGGGTGGAAACGTCGACAGCATGCCAAAGGTGAGCGGGCTGTCGGTAGTGGGGGATGTCGTCAGTGGGGACCGGTTTTCATCGGAAAAGGGGACAGTGGGCATCGAAGGACTCCCGTCTCGGCTCGGGCGGGGGCGACGGGCCTGCGACAGGGCGATGGGATCATTTCGATCGCCCAACCCAGGCGAGGCGCTCTCCAAGAGGTTGCCTCGACCTTACCCCCAACGGGCAATGTTGAACCCTCGGTCTGTAGCATCCGGATGTAGCTACTTCTTCGTTGCCCTCCGTTCGGCCACTTCGCGTCGCTGTCCTCTCGCCGATTGCGTGGCGCACGCCACCCAGGCACTACGGGCCTTGGGAACTCTTCGCCTCGCTCTTGGCGGAGGGCCTGGTGCGGCTGGGTCATGAGGTGACGCTGTTCGCCACGGCCGACTCTGAGACTTCTGGCACCCTCGTGGCGACGAGTCCGACGGGGTGGTCCGAGGATCCAGCCGTCGAGCCGAAGGTGGCCGAGTGCGTCCACATCGCCAACGTCTTCGAGCGAGCCGGTGCATTCGACATCATTCACAACAGTTTCGACTTCTTGCCGCTGACGTACAGCCGGTTGGTCGATACGCCGGTGGTGACGACGATCCACGGGTTCTCCTCGCCCGCGATCGTTCCCGTCTACGAGCGGTACAACGACATCGGCGCCTACGTCGCCATCAGCGACGCGGACCGCCACCCGCGGCTGACCTACGCCGCGACCATTCATCACGGGATCGATACCGACACCTTCAACGTGTCGCCCGCACCGTCCGACTCTCTGCTCTTCTTCGGACGTATTCATCCCGACAAAGGGACGGAGAGTGCAATCGAGGTCGCACGAGCAGCAGGGCGGCCGTTGGTGATCGCGGGCATCGTTCAGGACGAGGAGTACTTTCGGGAGAGGATTGCGCCCCACGTCGACGGCGAACGGGTGCGGTTCGTGGGCCCGGTTGGCGGGGATGAGCGTCTGCGATTGTTGGCCGACGCTCACGCGCTGCTTCACCTCGTCGAGTTCGATGAGCCGTTCGGTTTCAGCGTCGTCGAGGCGTTGGCCAGCGGCACGCCGGTGATCGCCAATGCACGGGGCTCGATGCCCGAGATCATTGACCACGGTGTCACCGGCTTTCTGGTAGCCGGAACCGCTCAGGCGGTCGACGCCGTCGGCCGAGTGGGCGCGCTCCACCGTGATGCCATCCGCTCCTCCGCCGTCGAACGTTTCAACGTAGCGGTCATGGTCGAACGCTATGTCGGGGTGTACGAGTCTCTGCTGGGAATCAGTCCGCGGGAATAGAACTCCTTGGTCAAGCCCGGTGTCTACCGCGCCGATGCCTGCACAACGTAGTTGCACGAGGAGGCGGCAAGGTGTCGAGAGCGGGGACAAGGAAAGCGGCACTTGTACTGGGGCTGGCAGCCTCGAGACCATCGACGAGCCAACGTCAGCATCGGCGGCCTGACAGCGTCGAATGGGCCACCGGCCGGGTGGTGGCATCCTGTTCACTTCGATGGACGCTGAACCCAAAGTGCCCTGGGGCGTGCCTCGATCTGCTCGGTTCGTCATCGGAGAGGTGTCGACAAGCCGGCGTTGTGGGGCAGCGCGATACCGACCAAACGGAGGACAGCGCATCACGGCATCGGAGGAAGACTCGCAAGCGGTCCGGCCGTCATGGTCGACTCGTTGAGCGCGCCACGGAGGTCGCCCACCTTTCACTTAGCCCGCGGAGCGCAGCACAGCAGCTGCAGAGACCTTGCGGGCCGAGCGGCTTGGCGCGATGGCGGCGACGTTCAGGATCAAGAGCGCGGCAATGACGACCACCGCGACGGAGAGCGCGGGGGTGACCGGGTCGTCGACCACGCCGATGCCGCTCGCCGCTGCCCGCCACACGACACGGCCCACCACGAGGCCGAGCGGTACGCCGACGGTGAGGCCGATCAGGCCGATCGTCATCGCCTGCCAGACGAGGGTCGACCCGAGCTGCCGGCGCTCGAACCCGAGGGAGCGGAGGACAGCGAGCTCTTGGCGACGCATGCGCACAGTCGAGACGAGGGCATGGATGACCGCTAGCGCGGCGAGCACCGCCAGGAAGGCTGCGAGCGCTCGCGGGAGCGCTTTGACGTCTTGCAGGTTGTTGACGTCCGACGGCAGCCGTGGTGCGGACACCTCAGTCCCCGTCGCTTCGGCGAGCTCCTCGTTGGCGACCTTGGGATCGACACCGTCGGCCCACTTGATGAGGACGTCGGCGTTGACCTCGTCTGGTGCCGAGATGCGCTCGAAGTCTTCTCGCCCCAGCAGGACACCCCGACCGGGTGCGCTACGTTCGTCGGTCACCGGGAACACGGCCGTGCCGACCACTGTTGCGAGCAAGGTGTCTCCGGCGCCTTCGACCTCGACCTCCTCGCCCAGCACAACACCGGCGCTTTCGAGCGTGGAGGTGCCCAGGACGACCTCCGCCCCGCTGCTCGGCTGGCGCCCGTCGAGCAGTATCAGCGATATGTCGCCCTTGATCGACTCCACCGCGTAGGTGTTCACCTCCTCACCGCCAACGCGCCCCAGGCCGCCCAGCTCCAACGCCACTTCGGCGACCTTGGGGTCGTCGAGGAGCTCCGCGCCTCCCTCTTCCAGCACATCGCCGCTGAACCCGGAGACCGCGGCGTCGAACGGCGAGCCGTAGCGGTCCGGTGAGTTGACCAGCGCGTCGACGTTCGCGACGAACACCAAGACGGCGATCACGCCCGTGACGCCGAAGGCGACCCCGAGAAACGCCGATCGCACCGCCCACGCGGTTCCGCCGCGGGGCTCGATCGCCATGCCCGCGCCGGTGGTCGCAGGCGGTGCGAGGCTCGTGCGACGCAGCACGACCATCGACCGCGAGGACCTCGCCACGGAGCTGGGGTCGCTGGCGAGTCGCGCGCCGCCGTGCGCTCGCCATGGCGGCGAGGACCGCGAGAACCAAGACGGCGACCACGATGACGACGAACCCGAGGAGCACCACTGGCCAGTCGACGGAGACACCGGGGTCCGGCTCGGCCCGCCGAGCGATGCCGACCGGCATAAGCGGCGACGCCAGCACACTTGCGGTGACCGCGACGAACGCGCCGACGACCGCGATCGGCACCGTCGTGATCGCCTGCGATGCGACTCGTTCGAACCGCGTCATCCCGAGCGCTGCGAGCCACCGCTCGCTCGCGACCTGGCTGGCGAAGTGCCGAGTGAGGGTCTGCGCAATCGCCACTCCACCAGCGAACGCGGCGACGAGTGCGCACAGCGCGAGCGCGGTGACGATGACGTCGATGCCCGATTCGATCTTCCGATCGATCTCCGATGCAGGCGTGATCTCGAGCGTGGTCGAGTCCGCGAACATCTCCCGCAGCGCCTCCGTGACCTCGCTGGCGTCGGCGGCGCCGCCGTGGAGCCGCAGCGAGAACCCACCGGGGTAGATGGCCACCTCGTCGCCGTGCGCCTCGCGAACGCGGGCGACAAGAACACCCGAGGCGTGAAGTCGCCCGAGCTCTCGCTGAGGAACGTCGGCGCGTCGAGGATCCCCGTGACGACGAGCGTGAAGCGGGGTCCGGCGGGCGGCCCCGCATCACCGGTGGTGAACAACGGCCCGAGCTGCTCAGGTGCGTACGACTCGAACTCGGCTCGATCGCCCACCCGGAGCCCCGATTCGTCGGGCGTACGTCTCGATGATCGCGATCTCGTCGGCGTTGTCAGGGTCAGGAGCACGACCCTCGAGGATGCGCGGCCGGTCGATGTCCATCTCGTCGGGATCGTCGAAGCTGACCGCCGCAAGGAAGTCGAGGTAGGGGTAGAAGCCGCTGCCGGCCGGGACGATGAATGGGAAGTCCAGCCGACCCAAGGCCGCAACCTGCGGCAGTGCCCTGACGGCATCGGCGGCGGTCTCGAGGTCCTGGCCCGGCGGGCCGTCGAACGCGACATCGAGGTCCGACGCCAGCGTCTCGCGGCGGAAGCGCTCGTAGGCGCTCGACGAGCGACGGGCCCCGGCGACCGTCGTCAGCACCGCGCCGCCGACCATCCCTACTAATAGCACCAGGAGCAACGCCGCACGCCGCCGACGACGGAACTCACCCTTTGCCCGATACCACGCGGCGGTCACCCGACCATTCCACCCCCAATTGAGCGATCTGGCGAGGGTGGCGACACCGCCGCCAGAGGGTGCTAGCACCCCCTGGCGGCCTCAGAGCACCAAACCAAAGTGTCGAGGACGTCGTAGCAGGCGCGAAAGAATCCGTCCTCCATCCTCATCGCCGACGTACCGAACGGCGCGTCGGGAGCCCCGGCGTGCAACACAACGAGCGCTCCCTCAGGGCGCCGCTCCGTGTGCCAGAACGTCTGGGGTGCACCGATCGGACGGCCGGCTCGAGGGGCCCGAGATGAGGTCGTCGGGGGGCGAGCCGGTCACCAACAGCGACGTTGACCCGGCTCGCGATGATCGCTCGGCTCGCCTTTCCGTACTGCTTGCCACTCACCGATCCCAAGAAATCGGCTTCATGGCTCGCTACGTGGGCGGCGCGCAACCGGAGCTGTCACCGCGTGGGTGAGGAGGCGGCACCGTGGCAAGAGCCGAGGCGCTGAGCAGGTCGACCTGGGTCGAGGCGTCGGCCTCCGTGGTCGCCGCCACCGAGCCGGGCCGGGGACGGCTGATCGCGCAGCTCCCCGACGGGTCGGACCTTCCGGTGCCGAGGGTGCTCGCCAAGGCCTGGCGGGCCGTGGCAGCTGAGCTGCCAACACCGGGTCACTGTGATGCTGACCGAGCGCCCGCTTACGCCCACCGAGGCCGCTGAGCTGCCGGGCCCGTCGCGGCCGTACTGTCGCGGCCTCATCGACGCCGGGTGATCCCCGCCGAGCGGCTCCCGAAGAGCCGCCATCGCCGTATCAGGCGGAGGGCTTTCGTGTGGAGCGGGTGACGGGAATCGAACCCCGGTATTCAGCTTGGGAAGCTGATGTTCTACCATTGAACTACACCCGCACGTCTTTGCAGAGTAGCGGGTGGACTCGTGCTGCGGCGACTCCGTCAGGTCCTCCGGCTGCGTTTTACTTCGTACATGGCGGCATCGGCCGACTCGAGCAGTGGCTCGACTGACTGCCACTCGTCGGCGCAGGCGATGCCGATGCTCATTCCCACCGAGACGAACTTGCCCAAGGGAAGGAACGGCTCGTCGATGGCGTCCTGGATGCGATTGGCGACGACCCGGGCGCCGGCTTCGTCGCAGTCGTGGAGGATCACGACGAACTCGTCGCCTCCCAGTCGAGCCAGCAGATCGTTGCTGTGGACACAGCGCTGGAGGCGTGCCGCGACATCCTGCAGGATCAGGTCACCGGTAGCGTGGCCGAGCACGTCGTTGACTGCCTTGAACCCGTCGAGATCGCAGAAGAGCACCGCCAGAGGCACCGGTTCGATCGACCGGGTGTAGTGGTGCACCCGCTGCATGAGCGCGGCCCGGTTCAACAATCCGGTCAGAGTGTCGAGCTCTGCCATCCGGCGGAGTGCTGCCTCGGTATTGCGTAGGGCGGTGACGTCGACTCCACTGACGAGCAGACCGTTGATGACCTCATCCTGTCGCAGGTCGCTGATGGTGAGCGAAAGGCGCATCCGGCCCCCGCCGACGCAAAGGAAGTCTGCCTCGAGCAGTGCCTGACCGTCCACGGGATCGAGTTTGAGCAGACAGTCCCGAACCGTCTCGCGGTCGGTGGGAGCGAGGAGCGAAACCAGCTCGAGCCCCTGCACCGCCAAGAGGTCGTGACCGAGAAGCCGGGTGAGTTCGCTGCTGGCGCTGCGGATACGAAAAGCGTTATCCAGCAGCACCAGGACGGCGCTCGAATGATGCACGAGCGTACGGAGGAGTAGCGGATCGCCTCCGTCCATGGCTGTTCGGTGCCGGTCCGAGACATTCCGGGCGATGATGACGAGGCGCCGATGACCTGCAATGTCGAGCGCTCGGCCCCGCAGCTCGACCGGAATCCAACTTCCATCGCCGTGGCGAACCCGGACGGCGAGCAACAGACCAGCCTGGTCGGTCGCCCGTTGGGACATCGTCCGCAACGCGGTCAGCGCCAAACCGAGATCGTCGGGATGGATCGCTTCGAGGACGTTGTTTCCCTGCCAGTCGCTGAGCCGGTGGCCCAGCTGGTCCTCCGTCGCAGGGTTCAACCATTCGACCATGCCATCCAGGTCCACCAGGAACACCGGATCGGGCAGAGCGTCGAGGATCTGGGATGGTTCGCCGATCACGCCCCAAGGTTCGGTCGCCGAAGTGTGGTTGTGAGCAGTCTCTGAGGTTGTAGCTTGCTCTCGTGTCGGGAAGTGCTTTCACCTGTGAGCCTGCGGCCGATTGTTGATCTGTGACCGACCCGAGTCCCCGATCCTTGCTGCTTGGCCTCTTGGTCGTCGGGCTCGCCCTGTCGTCGTGTTCGGACAGCGACTCCGACGGCTCGGCTTCGCCCGCAGCCTCAGAGGCCGCGGCCATCACGACGAACACTGAACCCACCCCGAGCACGTTCGATTACGAGACGTACGTGATCGACGAGGCATCGGCCTTCGAAGACTGGGATCGGCCGCCGTCCACCTTCGACCCCGCAGAGACCATTGCCGCCGACGAACAGGTTCGCGGCCCGGCAACCACGATCTACACGGGCGCGGGTCCCCGCCCAGCTGGCTACACCGGCGTGCTCGGCAACCTCGGGCTCGACGAGGTCCTCGTCGGCGCTGCCGCTCCGCCGCCGGTAGCAGCTCCCGGCACGGCGCCGCTCACCGGGTTGCCCGGAACGGTTCCCAACCGGCCGGCGGTGATCGCCAAGATCGACAACAGCCCGGCGGGCCGACCGCAGCGTGGTTTGAATGCAGCGGACATCGTGTTCGAGGAGCAGGTCGAGGGTGGTCTGACTCGATTCGCCGCCGTCTTCCACTCGCAGACCGCGGTAGTCGGCCCGATCCGCTCGACTCGAACGACCGACATCTCGTTCATCAACGCCTTCGGTGGACCAGCATTGTTGTACTCGGGAGCCAACAGGATGGTCGACTCGATCATCATGGGTCAGGACACCATCCTGAACTATTCGGCGGCCCGTTCTTCGGGCTACTGGCGTGACTCGTCCCGTCGAATTCCCCACAACCTGTTCACCGACTCCGCCAGCTTCGTTCACCGCGGCAGCAGCCCTCCTGCGCAGTTCGCCTACCGTCAGCCAAGGACCGGTTCGCAAACGGCCCAGACCACGACCACTGACGGAGCGACGTCGACGACATCCCAGACCTCGACCTCGACCTCGACCTCGACCTCGACCTCGACCTCGACCTCGACCTCGCAGCTGAGTACGTCTGCTTCCACGTCTTCGACCGAGCAGCCAGGAACTTCCACAACATCGCCAACGACCTCGGTCTCGACCACCGTCGTTCGAACATCGTCCCCAAGTCGGGTGGCCAGTGTGCTTTCGGTGACCCTTGGTCAGTCCAGAGTTCGGTGGGACTGGAACGGGTCGAGTTGGCTGCGCACCCAGAACGGCAGTGTGCACAAGACAGACGGCGGAGTGCAGGTGGGGGCCGCGAACGTCGTGGTGGCTGTCGTCACCGAGGCCGCGACCGGCATGACCGATTCCGTCGGCTCGCCGGTTCCTGAGTTCGTGTTTGTCGGCTCGGGCAAGGTCAGCGTCTTCAGCGACGGGCGCCGGATCGACGGTACCTGGACCCGTCCGACGCTTCGCAGCGCTGCCGTACTGACCGACGCGAACGGGACGGTCATCGAGCTGACGCCCGGGCGGACCTGGGTCGAGCTCGTGGTCGCCGGTACCTACGAGTCGTCGTGACTGTTAGCCTCGGCTCGTGATTCTCTCGGACCGGACCATCAAGGAAGAGATCGCCGCAGGGCGCATCATCATCGAGCCCTACGAGGATGCGGCGGTCCAGCCGAGTTCGGTCGATCTCCGGCTCGACAAGTACTTCCGGGTGTTCCGCAACCACACGCTCAGCCACATCGATGTCAAACAGAACCTCGAAGAGCTCACCGAGCTGGTCGAGGCCGCTGACGACAACCCGTTCATTCTGCATCCGGGCGAGTTCGTACTGGGCTCCACCGCGGAACGGGTGGCGATCCCGGCCGACCTGGTCGGGCGCATCGAGGGTAAATCGTCGCTTGGTCGGCTCGGCTTGCTCATCCACACCACCGCCGGCTTCGTCGATGCCGGCTGGGATGGTCAGCTCACCCTCGAATTTTCCAACGTGGCGAGCCTCCCCATCACGCTCTACCCCGGAATGAAGATCGGCCAGATCAGCTTCATTCGGATGACCACCGAGGCGGACAAGCCCTACGGCAGCTCTGAGCTCGGGTCGAAATACCAAGGCCAGAGAGGCCCTCGGCCCAGCCGCTATTGGGAGAACTTCGATCCACGCTGAGCCGACCTTCGATCGAGAGAGCGTCTTCGAGCGCATCATGCTCGACGAGCGGTCTTGGGTCGACGTCGGGCGAGGCTGGATCGCCAACGCCGACGCGGTCCACGATCGGTTGTTGCACGATGTCGATTGGCAGACCAGCCGTCTCTTCCGGTACGACCACGTTGTCGAGGAGCGCCGACTGGGATCGGGATGGAAGCCAGGGCGACCCGCTCCGCACCCTGTGCTGGCCGAGGCCCATCGCCACCTCCGCCACCGCTACAACGCCGCCTTCGAAGGTTTCTCGATGATCCAGTATCGAGACGGCAATGACGGCCAGGCCTTTCATCGGGACACGGACATGCGCTGGCTCGATGACACGGTCATCGTCATCTTGACCTTCGGCGTCCAACGGCCTTGGCTGCTTCGCCCAACCTCGGCTCGACACAGCGACGCGCCGGAAAGGGGAGCGACCCACGATCTCTCGCCCGCCTCGGGCGACATCCTGGTGATGGGCGGCCGGTGCCAGAGGGACTGGGAGCATTCGGTCCCGTACTTGCCGGGGCGCGCCGTGGGACCGCGCGTCTCGCTGCAGTGGCGGTTCGCTCGCAAGTCAGGCGAACCGTTCAGAGGCGCCGGCTACCGCGCCCCGCTGTTCTACGGGCGTTGACCCACCAAACGCTCGTCAGTCGACGCTGGGTTCTGCGCCCATGGCCGACCGGCGGGCCGCGAGGGCCGCAGCACTCGCGGCTTCGCCGTTCTCGATGGCCTCGAGCACGTGCATGGCGATGTCGGCGACCTTCATCTGATCGTCCTCGACACCGTGGGCCTTCACGCCGTCATCCATCATGACGTAGCAGAAGGGGCAGGCCGTAGCGATGCGGCTGGCACCGGTGGCGATGAGCTCGCGTGAGCGCTCGTCGTTGACCTTGGTGCCGATGTCTTCTTCCATCCACATGCGCGCGCCGCCGGCGCCGCAACACATGCCCTTGGTGCCGTTGCGTCCGGCCTCGACGATCTGCACGCCCTTGAGCGAGCCGATGACGTTTCGAGGCGACAGGTACACGTCGTTGTGGCGACCGAGGTAGCAGCTGTCGTGGTACACGATGCGCTCCTCGAGGGTGGCCTCGCTGACGTCGAGCTTGCCCTCGTTGATGAGCCACTCGAGGAACTGACTGTGATGGACGACCTGGTATTGGCCGCCGATCTGCGGGTACTCGTTCATCAGGGTGTTGAAGCAGTGCGGGCACTGCGTGATGATCTTCTTCACGCCGATGCCGTTGAGCGTCTCGATGTTCTGCTTGGCCAGCATTTGGAAGAGGTACTCGTTGCCTGAGCGACGGGCCGAGTCGCCGGTGCACAGCTCGGCTGGACCGAGGATGCCGAAATCGATGCCCGCCCGGTTGAGCAGGCGAGCCATGGCCTGGGTGACCTTCTGGTTCTTGTCGTCGAAGCTGCCGGCGCAACCGACCCAGTACAGGTACTCATGAGTGAAGGGCTCGGATCCGTCGACGATGTCGACCTCGAGATCCTTGACCCAGTCGGCGCGGGTGGTGTTGCTGATACCCCACGGGTTCGACGAGTTCTCCATGGAACGAAAGGCGTTGCCCAGTTCGGTGGGAAAGTTGGACTCCATGAGCGTGAGGTAGCGGCGCATGTCGAGGATCTTGTCGAGGATCTCGATGCCGACCGGACAGTTCTCGTCGCAGGCCTTGCACGAGGTGCAGGCCCAGATCTCGTCAGTGGTGACCCGCTCGAAGATCGAGTCGGCGGTGACCTTGATCTCGGGGTCGACGCCGATGGGGGGAGAAACTGCCGGCGATCCGGTGCGAGCCATGACCTCGCCGGTCTTCAGCACGATCTCCCGAGGATCGAGCGGCTTGCCGGTGGCGTTGGCCGGGCAGACCGCGGTGCAACGGCCGCACATCGTGCAGGCATCGGTGTCGAGCAACTGCTTCCAGGTGAAGGTTCCGATGCTGCTGGCGCCGAAGTTCTCGAGCGTGGTGGTCTCGAGGTCCGGCATGGCCCGCATGGCGCCCTTCGGACGGTCTTTGTCCTTGAGGTACAGGTTCAGCGGCGAGGTGAACATGTGGCGCAACATGGTTCCGGGGATGATGACCAGGAAGGCGCAGAACGAGAGCACATGCGCAATCCACCAGCCCTGATGCCAACCGGACAGATTGCCGAGACCGTCAACCGCCTGGGCGAGCGGGTAACCCACGACGCTCCACTTCTCGAACTCGGGCGAGTCGTCGAGGGCGATGCGGAAGGCCTCGGCCCCGAAACCGGTGACGCCGATGGCGAACAGGACTCCGTTGATGACGAGGTGTTCGGGTCGGCTCTTCACCGCGATCCGGTACGGGCGCCAGCTCTTGGGGCCGTAGCGGCGGGCGATGGCCATGCACATGCCGAGGAGGAAGCCGACGCCGGCGAGATCGGCGATCAGCGCGTAGGCCTTGTAGACGTCGCCGTGGAGGAACTTGAGGCTGACAGGGACCTGATGGTTGATCTCGAGCACGGTGGTGACCGCGAGCAGGATGAGGAAGTTGAAATAGATGAGGCTGTGCATGATGCCGGCCCCTGGCTCGCGCATCAGGGTCTGCATGTAGATGCCGGAGCGGAAGTCTTCGAGGCGACGCTTGACGTTGCGAGGCGTTGTCGCCCGGCGGTCGGGAGCGCCCCGCTCCCAGTTCTTGACCCGATAGGCCAGCTGCACCGAACCCCACAACAACAGCAGCGGGATGACGGTGTAGAACGCGAGCTTCACCGCGCCGGGGATGTTGTGGAAGACCTCTCGCTGTACCTCGGAGTCGTCGTGAAAATTGAAGACCGCCGCAGCAACACCGGACAGCGCAGTGACGGCGGCGATGAGCGCACCGATGCCGAGCCAGAGGTGAAAGGGTCGGATCCTGCCCGGGGCGTTCTCCGTTACGTTGCGTGCATCTGGATTGGTTTCATCGCGTGCGGGAGCGTCCATAACACTGCAGACGGTACTGCCTTTGGGTGCCGTCGGACGACTCGAATCCTGTTCACAGTGGCGCGGTCGCAACGGGGAGCGTTCACGAATCCGAAACAGAGGGGACCAGGTGACGAAACCTGACGCGTTTACGGTCAATCGCACCATGGACGTAACCGCCGGCATTCAAGCCAACAGAACTTCAGTCGGCTCAGAGCGCGCGGCGAAGGCATCTGCGAGTTTGGTGACCGGCGGTTCGGTCACCGCCGGTTCGGTCTCGGGCAATGGAGCGGTTTCGATCTTGCGCTGGCCCGAAGAAGACGGTCGTCGGAGCGTTCTTGCCGCATCCGGGCGGCTTCGACTCCTCCTGGTCGAGTCGTCGGCGCCGGCACCGGTTGCGGTTGACCCCCGTGAAGACTGGGTGCGTCTACCGGCTTCAGAGGAGGACGTCGAGGCCCGGGTCCTCGGACTCATCCGTCGATCGCAGCCGTCCGAAGTGCGGATCGTCCTCGACGACCACGGTCTGCTCCATTGCGGCGACGACTGGGTCGCGCTCCCAGAAACCGAGGCGGCGCTGATGGCCGCCCTTCTGGCGGCTGCCGGGTCGGTGGTCAGCCGCATGGTGCTCGTCGAGGCGGCGTGGCCTGGGGGGTCGCCAACTCGTAACGTGCTCGACGTCCACATGGTTCGGCTGCGTCGGCGGATCGCCGAACTCGGGATCGAGATCCGCACGGTCCGATCGAGGGGGTATGCCCTATCTCCGCACTGACGCTTCTACGGGCACTCGCTGAAAATTGTTCAGATTTCTGTCAGCTTGCTGACCACGACCCGTAACCGAAGGCGAACATTGGAGAAATGAATGGTTCATACGCTGACACTCCAGCACAGCATCCGGCCAAGACGGCTATCTTCTAAGACGGTGACGTCAGCGGGTTGAGCCCACCCCTGGTCTCGAGAGAAAGCACCCCTTTATGCAACTTGTTACCGCAGTGATCAAGCCCCACATGCTCGACGAGGTCAAAGAGGCCCTGCGGGGAATCGGCATCTCTGGCATGACCGTTACCGAGGTCAAGGGCTTCGGCCGCCAAGGTGGTCACACCGAGACGTATCGCGGCGCTGAGTACCGAGTCGACTTCATCCCCAAGGTCAAGCTCGAGATCGTCGTCGATGATGCCGATGCGTCCAAGGTCACCGAAGTGATTTCGGGGGCCGCGCACACCGGCAAGATCGGTGACGGCAAGATCTGGACGACTCCGGTCGGAACGCTCATCCGAATTCGGACCGGGGAGCTCAACGCCGACGCCGTTTGATCGGCCCGCGGTCGGCCTCGGATCAGCTCGGCCTCGGATCAACTCAGTTGATCAACTCAATTGTCGGACAGCTCGGCCACCAGGCCGAGCTGCTCCGCGCTCGGGACACCGGCCAGCTTGCTTCTGAAGTTCCCTGACCCGACCTGCCACGCGGCAAAGCTTTCGGCGAAGTCTCCGGCCCCGGTCGAGAAATCGGTGGTGCCTTCACCGGGCCACCACGGTGCAGAACCGATACGGCGCGCTTCCTGCCAGCGCTGACGCTCGTCGCTGTCGTTCAAGGTGACGTCGACCGCGTGGCCCATCTCGTGGGCGATGACGTGGGCCAACAAATCGGCGGTCTGGTTGTCGCGAACGTAGATCTCGATGGTCTTGGCGTCGACATAGGTCAAGCCGAGCACCTGCTCACGGCCCGGAGCGAAGACGATGGACCACCCGGGGAGTCTGGTCTGCCAGTCGTAGTCGATGAGTTCGAGTGCGTCCTGTCCACGGTCGCTCGGTGTTGGAGCGTCGGTGGTTTCGGGCGTGGTCACGGGCGGAGAGCTCGTCGATGGGGTCGACGCCACGATCGGGGCCCCCGTTGTTGCGAGCCCTGTCGTTGGGGGCACCATCGTCGAGGTCATCGTCGTCGAGGTCGCCGTGGCCGTCGGATTCGACACCGCGGTGTCTCCACCGATTCTGCGCGTCCTTGGGCCAGGAGTTGTGTCCCGGCCAGCGCAGCAACCGCGCCACCCACCAGCACGGCCACGATCATCGTGCGGGGAGCGAGCCGGGCCATGACAAGAGAAGGTACTGGTCTGGCGCGGCCGGCGAGAGGGCAGAACGGCCCGGCCGTGCGGGCAGACCTGCTGACCTGTCCGCCCTGCGTCGCGGTACACTCACCTCGCTTCACAGAAGAAGCAGCAGAAAAGTTGACAGAAAGCGACTCAACAATTTGCTCGACCGGGAACAACGTCGGCGAAGCCGGCGTTCTACCCCACCAGCAGGCAAGCAATTCCCCCGCAAAGCGAACGTTCCAGCCAATTCAGAGCCGAGAACGGCGAAGCCAGAGAAAGAGAGAAATGCATGGCAAAGGCAGTTGGCATCGACTTGGGTACCACGAACTCGGTGGTATCGGTTCTTGAAGCCGGTGAACCGGTGGTCATCCCCAACTCCGAAGGAAGCCGGACCACCCCGTCCGTCGTTGCCTTCTCCAAGGACGGCGAGGTCCTCGTCGGCGAAGTCGCCAAGCGTCAGGCGATCACCAACCCCGATCGCACGATCCGGTCGGTGAAACGCCACATGGGTACGAGCTGGTCCATCGACATCGATGGCAAGAAGTACACCTCACAGGAGATCAGCGCCCGCACGCTCATGAAGCTCAAGCGGGACGCAGAGGCGTACCTGGGCGACACCGTCACCCAAGCCGTCATCACCGTGCCCGCGTACTTCGACGACGCCCAGCGCACCGCGACGAAGGAAGCCGGTCAGATTGCCGGCCTCGAGGTCTTGCGCATCATCAACGAGCCCACCGCCGCGGCCCTGGCCTACGGCCTCGACAAGGGTGCCGAAGATCAAACCATTCTCGTCTTCGACCTCGGTGGCGGAACGTTCGACGTCTCCGTCCTGGAAATCGGCGACGGGGTCTTCGAGGTCAAGAGCACCTCGGGCGACACCGATCTCGGTGGCGACGACTGGGACATGGCCATCATCAAATGGCTCATCTCGCAGTTCAAGAACGCCCACGGCGTCGATCTCGGCAACGACAAGATGGCCACGCAGCGGTTGAAGGAAGCAGCCGAAAAGGCGAAGATCGAGCTCTCCCAGACGACGTCGACCTCCATCAACCTTCCGTTCGTCACCGCAACGGCCGATGGCCCGCTCCACCTGGAAGAGTCGCTCACGCGGGCCAAGTTCGAAGAGCTCACCGCCGACCTGCTCGCTCGAGTCCGCAAGCCTTTCGAGGCCGCCATCTCCGACGCCGGCCTGAAGCAGGCCGACATCGACCACGTGGTCATGGTCGGTGGCTCGACCCGCATGCCGGCCGTGGTCGAACTGGTCGAGAAGATGACGGGTCGCGAATCGAACAAATCGGTGAACCCTGACGAAGTCGTCGCCATCGGCGCCGCAGTACAGGCTGGCGTGCTGAAGGGCGATGTCAAGGACATCCTCCTGCTCGACGTCACCCCGTTGTCGCTCGGTATCGAGACCAAGGGTGGCGTGATGCACAAGCTCATCGAGCGCAACACCACCATCCCCACCCGCCGTACCGAGGTCTTCACCACCGCTGACGACAACCAACCGTCGGTCGAGGTGCACGTCCTCCAAGGCGAGCGCGAGATGGCGGCGTACAACAAGACGCTCGGAAAGTTCCAGCTGGTCGATCTGCCTCCGGCCCCCCGTGGCATCCCGCAGATCGAGGTCACCTTCGATATCGATGCAAACGGCATCGTGCACGTCTCCGCCAAGGACCGGGCCACGAGCAAGGAGCAGTCCATCACGATCACCGGCGAGTCCAAGCTGTCCAAGCAGGACATCGACCAGATGATCAAGGACGCCGAAGCGCACGCCGCCGACGACGCCAAGCGTCGGGAAGAGGCCGAAATCCGCAACGGAGCCGACTCCTTGGTCTACCAGACCGAGAAGCTGCTCCGGGAACAGGATGCCAACATCACCGGCGACGAACGCAAGGCGGTCGACGAGGCGTTGGCCGAGTTGAAGACGGCAATCGCCGGAACCGATCTCGAGGCCATCAAGGACGGCACCGAGAAGCTGATGATGGCCAGCCAGACCGTCAGCACCAAGCTGTACGAGCAGGCTGCCGCAGCAGCGGAGTCCAACACCACGCCGGCTGCCAACGACGACGAGGTCGTCGATGCCGAGATCGTCGAGGACGAGGGCGAGGGGTCGGCGTGAGCGACGGGCCCGACGGTGTTGCCGCCGAACCGGACGAACTCGACCTCGAGTCGAGTGCGTCCCCGGCCCCAGGGCCGGGTGTCAACGAGCCGACCCCACAGCAGCCGGACTCGACAGCCGACGCCGCTCCACTGACCGTCGAGGATCTGGTCGAATCGCTCGAGCAGGTCACCGTCGAACGTGACGACTATCTCGACGCCCTCCGTCGCCTCCAAGCCGAGTTCGAGAATTATCGCAAGGCTGTGGCCAAGCGAGAGTCCGAGGCCAGGGAGCGGGCAAACGAAGGCTTGGTGTCGGAGCTGTTGCCGGTGCTCGACGCCTGCGACAGCGCCGTCGCCAATGGAGCGGCTGACGTCGCCCTGGTGCAGAATGCGCTGGTCGATCTGCTCTCCAAGCAGGGCCTCAGTCGTCTGGTGCCGGCGGGCGAACCGTTCGATCCGGAGCAACACGAGGCCGTGATGCACGAACCGGCCGACGAGTCGGCGGATGGGCCGCCCGGCCCGGTGGTCTCCGAGGTTCTTCGGGTTGGTTATCAATGGAAGGGCCGCACCGTCCGGGCGGCCATGGTCAAGGTCAAGGGTTGAGAAGGAGGGGGTGAAATGACGGCCCAACACGATTGGATCGAAAAGGACTTCTACGCCGTTCTCGGCGTTGCCCAGGATGCGTCCGAGAAGGACGTAACCAAGGCGTATCGAAAGTTGGCTCGGCAGTTCCACCCCGACGCCAGTCCCGACAACCCGTCGGCCGAAACCCGTTTCAAGGAGATCTCGGCCGCCTACGAAGTGATCGGCGATGCCGACAAGCGCAAGGAGTACGACGAGGTTCGACGCCTCGGTCGTCTCGGCGGCGGTATGGGCGGGGGATTCGGAGGTGGGTTCAGTGGTGCGCCGGGTGGCGGCCGTGGCTTCACCGTCGACGGCGGCGATCTCGGTGATCTGCTCGGTGGGCTGTTCGGCCGGGGAGGCGCCCCACGTCGGGGCACCGGCCCTCAGCGTGGTGACGACCTCGAGGCCACGCTGCATCTCAGCTTTGACGACGCGATCGCCGGAGTCACCACCTCCGTGCACCTCACCTCCGATGCACCGTGCAGTACGTGTCACGGTGCCGGCAGTCGACCAGGTTCTGCCCCGTCGGTCTGCGCCACGTGCGGCGGGCGTGGGGTCCTCGACGACAACCAAGGCTTGTTCTCCTTCAGCCAGCCGTGCAGTGCCTGCGGCGGGCGTGGGCGTATCGTCACCGATCCTTGTCCGACGTGTCGGGGTAACGGGATCGAACGTCGCCCCCGACAAGTGAAGGTCCGTGTGCCGGCCGGCGTCAAGGACGGCCAGCGCATTCGCCTGAAGGGTCGCGGCGGTCCCGGTCGACACGGCGGCCCCAATGGCGATCTGTTCGTCATCGTCCAGGTCGCCACCCATCCGCTCTTCGGGCGAAGCGGGAACAACCTCACGATTGGCGTCCCCATCACGTTTCGCCGAAGCAGCTCTGGGCGCCACCGTGACGGTGCCCACCGTCGATGGTGGCTCCGTCAAGCTGAAGATCCCACCGGGAACCGCGGCGGGGAGGACCTTCCGGGTCTCGGGTCGGGGAGTGGCGGGCGCCAAGACCACCGGCGATCTCCTCGTCAAGGTCGAGGTGGTTGTTCCGTCCTCGCTGACTGACGAGCAACGCAAAGCCGTGGAGGCCCTCGGCTCAGTCTTCACCGACGATCCTCGACGTCATCTCCAAACGGTCGACAAGTCCTAAGCCCACGAGACCTCACTCCGAAAACTGAACAAGCGAGCGCCCGATGACCTCCCGAGACTTTCCCACACAGTCAACGGCTGCGGTCTACGTCATCTCGGTCGCAGCCGAGCTGGCAGGTGTCCACCCGCAGACCCTGCGTCAGTATGAGCGACGCGGCCTGCTGGCCCCCAACCGAACCGGCGGCGGGAGCCGCCGATACAGCGAAGCGGACATCGCGGCACTACGCCGCATCCAAGAACTCACCGACGAAGGTCTCAACCTGGCCGGAGTGAAGCGGGTGCTCGAACTCGAGGTGAAACTCGCCGAGTCTCAGCGCCAACTGGCTGCCCTCCGCTTGGCAGCTGATCAAGCGATCGAAGAGACCCACCGCTCGTACCGACGTGATCTCGTCCCGCTCAGCCAGGCCGTGACGCTCTACCGCAAGACCCGCCGGCCCCGCTGACGCTGCCACGCCGAACTCCCCCGACACACCCTCGAACAGACCAAATCACAGAAAGCACAGGAAGAGGCGGCTATGACCCTCGATCCGAACCGTTGGACCATCAAGACCCAAGAAGCGGTGACCTCCGCAATTGACCGGGCTCGCAAGGATGCCCACCCCGAGGTCACCCCCGACCACCTGCTCGCCGGACTCCTCTCGCAGGCCGAAGGCATCGTCCTTCCCATCCTGACCAAGGTCGGTCGCCAGCCGACCGCCCTGCGCGCCGCAACCGAAACCGCCCTGGACGCGCTGTCCAAGGCCTACGGGGCTGAACCCCGATTCAGTCGCCAGACCAATCGCATCTTCACCGACGCGGACACGGTTCGCTCCGAGTTGGGCGATGAGTACCTCTCGACCGAACATCTGCTGCTCGCACTGTCCAATCCCGACGCCGGTGGCGCGACGGCCAAGCGTCTCGACCTCAGTCGGGATCAACTGCTCGCCGCGCTCCAGGAGGTCCGCGGCTCCCATCGGGTCACGAATCAGAACCCCGAGGCCCAGTTCCAAGCGCTCGAGAAGTACGGGCGGGACCTCACCGAGGACGCACGCCGAGGCAAGCTCGACCCCGTCATCGGTCGCGATGAAGAGATCCGACGGGTGATTCAGGTCCTGAGCCGCCGCACGAAGAACAACCCGGTGCTCATCGGCGAGCCAGGTGTCGGCAAGACGGCCATCGTCGAGGGACTCGCCCAACGGATCGTCGAAGGCGACGTCCCGGAGAGTCTTCGCGATCGTCGGGTCATCTCGCTCGACATGTCGGCGATGCTGGCCGGCGCCAAGTACCGCGGAGAGTTCGAGGAGCGCCTGAAGGCCGTGCTCAAGGAGATCACCGACTCCTCGGGCGAGGTCATCACGTTCATCGACGAGATGCACACCGTGGTCGGCGCCGGTGCCGGGGGCGAAGGTGCCATGGACGCCAGCAACATGCTCAAGCCCATGCTGGCTCGCGGTGAGCTCCGAATGGTGGGCGCCACCACCCTCGACGAGTTCCGCAAGTACATCGAGAAGGACGCCGCGCTCGAGCGCCGCTTCCAGCAGGTGTTCGTCGGTGAACCGTCGGTCGAGGACTCCATCGCCATCCTGCGTGGGCTCAAGGAGCGCTACGAGGTGCATCACGGCGTTCGTATCCAGGACTCGGCGCTGGTCGCCGCGGCCACGCTTTCGGACCGTTACCTCACCGGGCGCTTCCTGCCGGACAAGGCCATCGACCTGATGGACGAGGCTGCGTCGAAACTGCGCATCGAGATCGACTCGCTCCCAACCGAGATCGACATCGTCGAACGGCGGATCCGTCAGCTCGAGATGGAAGCCGTTGCGCTCGCCAAGGAGACCGACAAGGCGTCGGTCGAACGTCTGTCGGAGCTCGAAGCCGAGCTGGCCGACCTGCAAGAACAATCGCAGGCCATGAAGGCGCACTGGCAGAACGAGAAGGACGCCATCGGTCGCATCCGCAGCCTGAAGGAAGAACTCGAGGGGCTCGGGCGCGATGTCGAACGAGAATCCGACCTGGAGAAGGCGGCCGAGCTCCGCTACGGCCGTATCCCGGAGATCGAACGCCAGATCGGACACGCCACCGAGGCCCTGGCCGAACTGCAGCAGACGCAGACGATGCTGAAGGAAGAAGTCGACGAGGAGGACATCGCCGAAGTCGTGAGCCGTTGGACCGGTGTGCCGGTCAGCCGACTCATCGAGGCCGAATCCCGCAAGCTGTTGCGCCTCGAGGAGGAACTGCACGAACGGGTGATCGGACAGGACAAGGCGGTGTCGGCGGTCGCGTCGGCCATCCGTCGCAGCCGTGCAGGCCTCTCCGATCCCAACCGGCCCATCGGAAGCTTCTTGTTCCTCGGACCGACCGGTGTCGGCAAGACCGAGCTGGCACGATCGCTGGCCGACTTCTTGTTCGACGACGAGCGAGCCATGATCCGTATGGACATGTCGGAGTACATGGAGAAGCACTCGGTGAGCCGTCTCATCGGTGCTCCGCCTGGCTACGTCGGCTACGACGAGGGCGGTCAGTTGACCGAAGCTGTTCGCCGCCGGCCCTACGCCGTGGTGCTTCTGGACGAGGTCGAGAAGGCGCATCCCGATGTCTTCAACGTCCTGTTGCAGCTGCTCGACGACGGCCGGTTGACTGACGGGCAGGGGCGCACGGTCGACTTCACCAACGTGGTGTTGATCATGACCTCGAACCTGGCTGGCGATCCCCGCGACTTCTTCCGGCCGGAGTTCATCAACCGGGTCGACGACATCGTCCGTTTCAGCGAACTTCGACGGGACGACCTCGCCGCCATCGTCGACATCCAGCTCAGTCGTCTCGAAGCTCGAATGGCCGACCGCCGACTGACACTCGAGGTCACCGACGAGGCTCGACTCAAGCTGGCCGAACTCGGGTACGACCCCGCCTTCGGTGCACGCCCGTTGAAGCGAGTGGTGCAGAAGGAAGTCGTCGATCGGCTGGCCCTTGCGATCCTCGACGGTGGCATCGGCGAAGGGGACCGGGTCAAGGTGGACCTCGTCGACGGTGACCTCAGGGTCTCCCGGGACTGAGCTTCAGTCTCCTGCATGCAGCGCTCGCCACACTCGCTCGGGGGTGACGGGAAGGTCGATGTGCTCGACGCCGAATGGGGCGAGCGCATCGACCACTGCGTTCTGCACGGCCGTCGGAGCGGCAATGGCACCGTTCTCCCCGATGCCTTTCGCTCCGGTGATCGAGGCCGGGGTCGGCCGGTTCACTGCGTACGTCACGAACGACGGCAACTCGGCCGCTGACGGCAGGAGGTAGTCGGCGAACGTGACGGTCCGGGGGGTTCCGCTCGTGTCGTAGACGAACTCCTCGAACAGGGCCTGACCGATCCCCGCCGCCGAGCCGCCGTGCTGTTGGCCTTCGACGATGGGTGGGTTGAGCACCGTGCCACAGTCGTCGACAGCGACGTGGGCGACGAGCCGGACGTGGCCGGTCTCGGTGTCGACTTCGACCACCGAGGCATGGGTGCCCGAGGGGTAGGTGGCGGGACTGTTGAAGTCGACCGCCTCGGTCAAGGCCTCGCCGCGCTCGGCCGCGGCTGCAGCCAAGGCACCCCAGCCGATGACCGACGACGGGACCCCGGCCACACCCAGTCCGGCGGAGCCACCTGGTTCGGAGTCCCCCGCCATGACCAGCACGTCACCAGGGTCCGCCTCGAGAAGCTCCGCGGCGAGTTGCTTCGCTCGTTCGATCACGATTCGGGCTGCGGTGACCGCACCGCCTCCGGCCATCTGCGCGCTGCGGGACCCTCCCGTTCCGGCCCCTCGCGGGATGGCGGCGGTGTCGTTGTCGATGTAGGAGATCCGTGACGGGTCCAGGCCGAATTCGGCCGCAACCAGATTGCCGATGGTCGACGCGTGTGATTGCCCGTGGCTGAACGTGCCGCAACGCACCGAGACGTGCCCGTTGCGGTCGATGGCAACTTCGGCGAACTCGGGCGACACATCGACGGCCGACACGTAGCAGGCGAAGCCGACCCCGAGCTGCAGCCGAAGTCCGCCCGCCCGTCGACGTCGCTGTTCGGCTCGGACCTCTTCGTACCCGACGAGGTCGACGGCCCGGTCGAGCGCAGCGATGAAGTCGCCGGAGTCATACGTCAGGCCGGTGGCCGTGGGGGAGGCAAGCTCGTCCGGTCTGAGCAGGTTGCGTCGACGCAGTTCGACGGGGTCGACGCCGATGGCACGCGCCGCATTCTCGATGCTCCGCTCGAGGCCGTTGGTCACTTCCGGCTGGCCCGCCCCACGGTACGGGCCGACAGGATTGGTGTTGGTGACGATGCCGGCCCAGGTGTAGTCGACCGAGGGAATCCGGTAGGGACCGGGCGCAAGCTTGCGGGACATGAACGGCATGAGCGGTCCGAGGTGCGGATAGGCGCCGCAGTCGGCCTGGTTGTGCACCCGAAGACCGACGATGAGCCCTTCGTCGTCGAAGCCCATTTCGACCCGGTGGTCCTGGGCTCGCCCGTGCACCATCGACAGGAGGTTCTCACTCCGGCTCTCGTCCCACCGCAGCGACCGGCCGAGATGCCGAGCGGCGGCTGCGACGACCAGGAGTTCGATGGGGGCAGAGTGACGGCCGCCGAAACCGCCGCCGACGGCGACGCTGCGAACTCGGACCAGCGCATCGGTGATTCCGAGGGATCTGACGAGATCGTGCTTGATGACGTGGGTCCCCTGACCCGTCGCCCAGACGTCGATGCCGCCCTCGGACGTTGGCCGGACGATGACCGCTGTCGGTTCCATCGGGGCCGAGCAGAGGCGTTGATTGGGAAAGCGTCCGGTCTCGACATGAGCGGCCAGGTCGAACAGGTGCTCGTTCCGGGCTCGCTGGTAGCTCATGGCCACATTGGAATCGGTGTCAGGAAACAATGGCGACGCGTCGAGGGCTTCGTCGGCGGTGAGCACGGCTGGGAGCGGGTCGAGATCGACCTCGACCGCCTCGGCGGCATCGAGAGCATGTGACGGCGAGTCCGCGACGACGACTGCGATGAGTTCGCCGACGGCCCGGACCCGATCGACGGCCAAGGGCGGCCGGGCGAAGGGCTCGGGAATGGCGTCGTAGAAACGGAACGGCACCAAGGCCAGCTCTGCTGCGGTCAGCACCGCAACGACACCGGGGGAGGCCAACGCGGCATCGACCCGCACGTCGACAAGGGTTGCGTGCGGGAGAATGCTTCGAACGAACGCAACGTGAAGACAGTCGTCATGCACGAGATCGCGGAGAAAGAGCGCCTGCCCCGTGAGGAAATCGGGATCTTCTCGGCGGCTGCTCACGCGATCGCACCTGCGATGACCAGGTCGGCGATGCGGTCGCCGTCGTACCCGAGGAGACCTTCGAGGACTTCCATGTTGTGCTGGCCGAACATGGGACCACCCCAGTCGACCCGTGCCGGGGTGCGCGACAAGGTGTAGCTGGCGGCCTCGACCCAGGTGGAGCCGTGCACGATGTGGGGAACGGCGAGGAAGTGTTGACGGTGGAGGATCTGTGGATCGGCGATGAGATCGGCCGCGTTGTTGACCATGTGGGCCGCAACGCCGACGGCTTGCAGCCGGTCCTGTGCCTCCGACGGTTCGAGACTTCGGGTCCACCCCTCGATCAACTCGTCGATCTCCGTGGCGCGGACCCGGCGAGCGGCGACGTCGAGGTCGACCAGGGCATCGGCCCCCAGAACCCGGGCGAGAGCGTTCCACTGTTCGTCGGTCTCGCAGGCCAATGCCACCCAGCGATCGTCGCCCGCTGCGGGGAACACACCGTGCGGGAACAAGTGGTGATCGGCATTACCGTTACGACCGGCAGTGACCCCGTTGACCTCTTGGTCGAGGAGCGCCGGGCCGAGGTACTGCAACGCAGCCTCGAGCTGGGAGAGATCGATGTGTTGTCCCTCGCCGGTGAGCCTACGGTGTTCCAGGGCGGCGAGGATCACCGCCACCGATGCCCGGGGCGAGATGTAGTCGGTGTAGGCCGTGAACGGCCCCGCAGGAATCCGGTCGGGCCAGCCGGTGATCGGATAGAAACCGGCGATCGCCGCGGCCATGGTCCCGAATCCTGCGTACATTCGCATGGGGCCGGTCTGTCCCATCAGACAGCTCGAGAACATGACGAGGTTCGGGTTGATCTTCTTGAGGTCCTCGTATCCGAACCCCCACTTGGTCATCGCCTTCGGCGAGAACGATTCGGTGAGCACGTCGCACCAGCGAACGAGGTCGAAGACCACATCGCGCGCCTCGGGAAGCGAGAGGTCGAGCGTGAGTCCGAGCTTGTTGGCGTTCAACGAGTGGAACTGGAGCGCGTTCTCCTGGCCACCCTGCTCACCGATGAACGGGTTCACGCCGCGAAGGACGTCGGCCTTCCCCTCGCTCTCGATCTTGACGACGGTGGCTCCGTAGTCGGCGAGCGTGCGGGTCGCTCCCGGCCCGGCCAACGCCCACATGAAGTCGAGGATCTTGACGCCGTCCAGGGGTCGGGCCGTCGCGTCAACCTGGGGCTCGATCGCCGCATCGGAACGTCGGTGCCGAACCTGCTCGGCGACCACGACCGTGTCCTGCCCGAGAGATGGCGCCGGTCGGGAGGCGTCGAGTGCGGGACCTGATGTCTTGGCGAACGGTCCGGTGAACCTCGGGCGTTCACCCGACGGGTCGCCGACATCGATGGTCTGCCAGTACTGCCGATCTGCCAGCTGGGGCAAGGCCAGCACATCGGCGGTGGTGGTGATGGGTGCGATCAGCAAGTTGTCGGCCAGCGCCCGCTCCAGCAGTTGCGCCTTGGTCTTGGTTCGGATGAACGCCGCCAACTGCTTGATGGCCCAGTCGAAGCTTTCGATGGTCTCGCGGCCCTCGAAGACGGCAAGGCCGAAATCGACCCAGTCCTTGCTGTAGGTCGGCGTGATCGCACAGACCTTCGGCGTGCATCCATTTGATGAGGCGTCCGGAGAAGGGGCCCATCATCGGGCCGAACAGGAAGGTGACGGTTACGTAGCCGTCGGCGCATTCGTACACCCAGGGGATCACGAACTCGCCGAGCTTGACTGCGCCCGGCAGACGCTCGGGGATCGGTGCGCCGACCAGGGCCGCCATCATCTGGAATTGCGTGCAGTCGACGAAGGACTGTTGTGCCGACACGTCGACGTGCTGTCCGTGCCCCGATCGTTGCCGCTCGTGCAGCGCCAACAGCACCGCTCCCGCCGCATCGGCGCCCGCGTTCAGCCACGTCTGGGGCTCCCCGATTCGGACCGGTGGCCGATCGCGATCGCCGGTGAGTGACATGGTGCCGCTCGCCGCAGCGATGGTGAGATCGGTTGCCGCCCACGTCGATTTCGGACCGGTGAGGCCAAAGGCCGAGATGGACGCTGTGACCAGGTGGGGGCTTTCTCGGCGAACGCGATCGAGATCGATGTCGAAGACGCCACAGCTGATCACCGCGTCGACGCTCGTTGCCAACTGGTACAGAACATCGACGTCGTCGATCACCACCGAGCGTTTGCCCCGATTGAACGACCAGAAGTCGATCGACCGGTCGGGATCGGGCTCACCGAGGAATGGGCCGCGGTGACGGTGCCGATGCCCGCCAGGGGGCTCGGCCAGGATGACGTCGGCGCCGAGCTGCGCCAGCATGAAGCCCGCCATGTGTCCGCGGTCATCGGTCAGGTCGAGGATCCGGTAGTGGCTGAGCATGGTCACAGGCTGGTGCCCTGGATCGATCGGGATTCTGCATATTGATAGGCGCGTTGGGTCGTCGCCTCGGCTCCGATCACTGCGCCGGGGCTGAGCCCTTCGACGTGACCCATCGCCCCCCGGTACAGGCCGTAGCCGAGGAGTTGCTGGAGCCGCTTGGGCATCTCGGCGACCTGCTCGGGCGGGATCCCGACGTAGTGGTTCTGCTGGGTCCGCATCCATCCGACGCAGTACTGGATGTTTGCGCCCATACGCCACTGGTCAGCGGTCGTGTTCGGTCCCCCGCAATGCCAGGTGCCACCATGCATGACAAGGACCGAACCGGCCGGCATCTCGGCCGCAATGGCATCCTCGACCTCATCGGGCCGGGGTTCCCGGTCGGCGCGGTGGCTGCCGGGAACCAAACGCGTTGCCCCGTTCTCGGCGGTGAAGTCCGACAAGGCCCAGATGGTGACGACCATCATTGCGGCGTGAGGGCGGGGCAGCGTGATGTTCCCTTCATCGGTGTGCATGCCCTGCAGGTCCTCGCCAGGACCGATGTTCATGGCGGTGGTTCCCGAAAGCAACGCCCATTTGTCGAGCACTCCGTTGACCAGCGGCAGAACTCGATGGTGAACCGGCATCTCCCAGAACGCCCGGTCCTTCGCCAACAAGTTGTACATGCGCTTGGTGTTGTAACCCTCGGCCCGGTTCATCTTGGGCTGAACATCGAGCTCGTCCTCCAGCCGCTTCACCGTGTCGGCGAGGCGTCGATTGAGCTCGGGTTCGATCTGCACGATGGTGAAGCCCTGCTCGTCGATGGTCTTCAGGTGTTGCTCGACCGTTGGTGGCATCGCCCCATTCAAGTCGTTGACCGAAAGGATGCGCCATTGCCGACCGCTAGGCTCGTCCGACGTGCCAGCAACGATTGTGGTCGGAACTCAGTGGGGCGACGAAGGCAAGGGAAAGTTCACCGACCTCCTTGCCAAGGAAATGGCCATGGTCGTTCGCTACCAGGGAGGCCATAACGCCGGCCACACCCTGGTCGTCAACGGCGAGCGCTTTGCGCTCCAGCTGGTGCCGAGCGGGGTGTTGTACGACCACATCGTCCCGGTCATCGGCAACGGCGTCGTGGTCGATCCGTTCGTACTGCTCTCCGAGATGGCCATGCTCGAGAGTCGCGGCATCGACACCAGCCGAATCAAGGTGTCGGGTAACGCGCACCTGATCATGCCGTACCACCAGCAGCTCGATGCCTTGCACGAGCGGCATCTGGGTAAGGCGAAACTGGGGACCACCAAACGTGGGATCGGTCCTGCCTACGCCGACAAGAGCATGCGGTTGGGCATCCGCGTCCAGGACCTTCTGGACGAGGAAATCTTCCGAGCCAAGATCGACGTTGCCTTGGGCCACGCGAACAAGGTGCTCACGAAGGTCTTCAACCGTCTCCCCATCGACCCGGATCAATTGGCCGATCGAGTACTTGCCGAGTGCCTCGAGCCGCTGCGGCCCCACATCGCCGATTCGGTGAACCTCATCCATGAAGCCCTGGAGGCCGGGCAGAACGTGCTGTTCGAAGGAGCCCAGGCCACGTTCCTCGATCTGGACCATGGCACGTATCCCTTCGTCACTTCGTCGAACCCCATCGCGGGTGGGGCGTGCGCAGGTGCGGGTATCGGGCCGAAACACATCGATTCGGTGCTGGGCATCGCCAAGGCCTACGTCACTCGAGTCGGCGCCGGACCGTTCCCCACCGAGCTGTTCGACGCTGACGGCGAGCGGATGGTCGACATCGGTCGGGAGTTCGGCACCAACACGGGGCGTCGCCGCCGCCCGGGCTGGTTCGACGCGGTCATGCTGCGGCACGCGGTTCGGCTCAACTCGTTGACCGAGCTGGCAATCACCAAGCTCGATGTGCTCGACACCTTCGACACCGTGAAGCTGTGCGTCGCCTACGAGATCGATGGTCGGCGGGTCGAACACCTGCCGTATCACCAGTCCGAGCTCCATCGCGCGAAACCCATCTACGAAGAGTTCCCGGGGTGGAAAACCGACCTGACGGCGGCCACCGAGCCGGCAGACCTACCTGTTGAAGCGGCGACCTATCTGCGCCGTCTCGAGGAGCAGGTCGGGGTGCCGGTCTCGTTGGTCTCGACCGGGCCCGGACGGGAGCAATTCCTGCACTGGTCTGCCTCAGGACCTGACGCCGCGTAACGCGGCAGGGATCGAGCCGTCGTCGACCAACTGTGAGGTGCGCCGAGGCAAGGTCTCGAGTTCGCGCTCCGCTTTGGGGGCCATGCCTCGGAGCAATGGTGGAATCCAGTTTCCGTTGGCATCGACGTCCGCGCTGGACGGCTTGGCGGTGCCTGAAGGCAGGACGTGGCTGACCAGCGGTCGTGGTGCGGGGTTCGTGGCCAACGGCGGCGGAGGCGTCGGGAGTGGTGGTGGTGGTGGCGGCGGCGCTACCGCTGTGGGCGCGGTCGACTCCGCGGCGCCGAAGGGATCGTCGAGCCCGATGGCCGGCTCAACGGCTGGGTCAGCAACGACTGGGTCGCTGAGTGTCGGAATGTCGGGAAGCAGGGAATGAGGTTGAGGCCCTGCTGGAGCCGCAACGATGGGGCCGAACGGGTCGTGCTCGAACGCGCCCTGATGGGTGGCGAACGGGTCGCCGTGGAGCGCGCCGGAGCTGAAAGGGTCCACGTGGGTCTGTTGGTTGTCCCGCCTGAAGGCGTCTGCTGCCAACTCCCGCTGATCGAGCGCGTTCTGGTCGAAATCGAGGGCGCCGGCAGCGAAGGTCGGTTCCTCATCGTGTGCCGACTGGGGGAAGGCAAAGCCGGATTCGTTGGCCGTCGCCGGGTAGATCGGAAGTGGCGGCAACTGGCTTTCCGAACGGATTCGTTCGAGCAATGCGGTTGCTGTCGAAGGGTCGGCCATCGACGCAACGATCTCGGCGTCTTCCAGGGCCGGATCAGGGAACTCGGAGTCCTCGACCTCGTGATCGGCGGATCCCTCTTCACCGTCCGGGACGGGTGCGAAAGGATCGGTGTCGAAGTCGGCCACCGCGCCGGTCGGCAGGCCCGAGCCTTGCCCGGGCGCTCGGCCCTTCACGTCCTGTTCCCACGAGGTGTCCATCTCGGTCTGTTCGCTTCGGGCCTCACCTTCACTTTCCTGGTGCTTCTTGCGGCCAAGGCTGATGCGGCGACGGTTGGGCGTTTCCTCGGGCGCTTGCACGCTGCCGGTGAACAAGTCGGTCGGTAGCTGGAAGTCGTCGGTCTCGTCGAAGAACTTGAACTTGCCGTCAGCGCGCTCGTGACGGGTCTCGATCAGCTCCTCGCGCCGCTTCTTCGCATCGCGGCGACTGGCCTTGCGTTCGGTTTTCGTTGTTCCTCTCAGTCCGCTGTTCTTGAGAGCGCACGTCTTACAGACCGGTGGCTTGGTCTGCCCCCGGGGCCAGATGACGCAGGTCGTGCAGAACTCGCCTCCACAGATGTCGCAGATGTCGTCGGCTACGTCGAGCGGATCGTTGTCGCAACGGCCATTCATTCAGCTGACCCCTTCTCCTGATCGTGTGGCTTTCGGCACAGGCCTGGTGGAGGCGGAGGCCCCGTGCAGGCAGACTTCTGTTCGATCCGCCCGGATGGCGGTCGACTGATGTCAGGATCGACCAGGTTCTGACCAGCCTTGAGAACTTCCAGCCCGAATGCGGAAGACTGCCTATGAATCCCCAAACGCCGACTGGGCTCAGATCATGACCATTCCCAATGTTCTTGCCGACCGCTATGCAAGTACCGCGATGGTCGAGCTCTTCGATCCCACCAACCGCGTTCGGCTGGAGCGCCGTTTCTGGTTGGCAGTTCTGTCCGCACAGATGGACTGCGGGCTCGACGTCGATCGATCGGTTCTCGCTGACTACGAGGCGGTGCTGGAAGACATCGACCTCGACGCCATCCGCACTCGCGAGTTGCAGACCCGGCACGATGTCAAGGCCCGGCTCGATGAGTTTTGCGCACTCGCGGGACACGAGCACCTCCACAAGGGGCTGACCTCACGGGACGCCACCGAGAACGTCGAACAGTTGCTCACCTACCAGGCGCTGCGCCATGTTCGGAACAGATCCGTAGCGCTCGTGGCCCGCATGGCCGAGCGCGCAGCCGAGTACGCGACGCTGACGGTCGTTGGCCGAACCCACAACGTTCCGGCCCAACCCACCACAATGGGCAAGCGCTTCGCCCAGTTCGGTGAGGAACTCATGGGCGGCATCGAACGCCTCGATGACCTCCTGGACCGCTTCGCGCTGCGTGGCATCAAGGGTCCGGTGGGATCCCAGCAGGATCAACTCGACCTGCTCGGCTCAGCGTCACTGGTGAACCAACTCGAGGCGAGCGTTGCCGCCTACCTCGGGGTACCTCGGGTGATGAATGCAGTAGCGCAGGTGTACCCCCGCTCGCTCGACTTCGATGTGGTGACCTGTCTCGCCCAGTTGTCGGCCGGGCCGGCGAATCTCGCACTGCTCCTCCGGCTCATGGCGGGGCACGACTTGGCGACCGAGGGTTTCCGGCCTGGCCAGGTCGGCTCGTCGGCAATGCCCCACAAGATGAACAGCCGATCCTGCGAACGGATCAACGGCTTGGCGGTGATCCTCAAGGGTCACGTCACCATGGCCGCAGGCCTGTCGGGCGACCAGTGGAACGAGGGGGATGTGTCGTGTTCGGTCGTGCGGCGGGTGGTCCTACCCGATGCGTTCTTTGCGATCGACGGCGTACTCGAGACCAGCTTTGCCGTCGTGCGCGACGTGGGGGTGTTTCCTCACGTCGTGGAGGCTGAACTCCAGCGATACCTGCCGTTTGTGGCGACACCCACGTTGCTCATGCACGCGGTTCGGCACGGTGTGGGCCGCGAGGCGGCTCACGAAATCATCAAGGAACACGCAGTCGCGGCCGCTCTGTCCATGCGAGAAGGGTCGGTTCTTGGGCGAGAGGAAGGGCTGGTCGATCGTTTGGCCAACGACCAACGTTTCCCGGGGACCAAGTCCGAATTGATGCAACTGATGGCGAACCCGTCTGACCTTTTGGGAATGATCGACTTGCAAGTGCAGCGGTTTGTCTCTGCGGCGGAATCGCTGGTTGCCGCCGATCCAATCTCGGCCGACTACCGGGGTGAAGAGATTCTTTGACCGTCAGTCTGCTCGGCTGATCCCGGCCTTCTTGAGTACTGCGGCATCGACGCCCAGCTCTCGAAAGGCGGCGTACGAGATGTACTTGCGTTGGGCATACGGCTTGGCGGCCTGGATGAAGTCGGCCTCCAGGGCCGCCATATCGGCATTGGAACCCATCCGCTCGAGCTCGTCTTGAAGATCAAGGCGTTCTTGAATGAGCTGAAGGCGACGCAGGGGATCGGCGTTTTCGATCTCCACGGTGAGGCGTTCGAGGCGTTTGGCAACCGAGTCGGTGGTCCGCTTGCGTCCACGCTTTGGCTTGTTGGTTTCCAGGGCCTCCAGGTAGGCGCGAACGGTTCGTCCGAGGCGGCGTCCTTCGGCCAATGCGGCCTTGTGCTCGGAGGACATAGGCGATTTAGGCGGCGTCATACGGATGATTCAACCACTTGACTCGCCGGCTCACAACAATTCGAGAGGTCACTCGCCCTGAATTGAGTCGAAATCCTCAATGACTCACCGTGTTTCGGTTTTGCTGCTATTTACTGGCCACAGACTTGACCATGCCGTGGTACAGGGTGACGTGGTCGTCGGCCAACCGTTCCATCGAGAATCGATCCTCGGCATCAGAACGGCAGTAGTTGCGGTCGAGGTTGCCGGCGGCAGCGATGGCCACGACCAGCTGGTCAAGGTCATCGCACAGGTAGCCGTTACGGCCATGCCGAACGATCTCGGGTGCAGACCCCTTGGGAACGGCGAGGACCGGCGTTCCGGCTGCGAGCGCCTCGATCATGACGACTCCGAATGGCTCGTCCCATTGAATCGGGTTGACGAGCGCGACCGCGCCACAAAGCAGCTCGAACTTTTCCTCGTGGCCCAGCTCTCCCAGGTACTCGACGCCGGATCCGAGCAAGGGTTCGATGCACGTGTGGAAGTATTCGATCTCGGTGTCCTCGACCATCTTCGCTGCGATCCGCAGGGGCATGCCCGCGTTGCGGGCCGCTCGGATGGCGAGGTGCACGCCTTTCTCGGGCGTCATCCGACCGAGAAACGCGACGTACCCCCCGTCACCTCGACCCATCGGGACTCGACTCGTATCGATTCCATGATGGATGACGGCATCCAGGCGAACCGGGCTGGTCGAGGCCTGATGTCGGGAGATGCCGATGAGACGTACTGAAGGGTCGAGCGTCGAGTAGATCTTGTGCGCCGCGTCGTCGAAGGAGCCATGGACCGTTGCACACACCGGCGGCCGGGCTGTCCCCAGGGTCCCTGCATGCACCGGCCCGAGCACCGTGTGATCGTGGACGACGTCGCAATCGACCAATGCCCGGTAGGCGTCGATGACGTGAGGCAACTCGATGAGGGAATGACCCATGCGCCACCGCGGAGCACAGGGAGCCGATGCTCGCACGGTGACCGGACAGGAACTCTCCGTCGTCGTGTAGAGCACCACTTCATGGCCGGCAGCCTTGAGGCCTCGGGCAAGCACATCGACCGCTGCCTCCGTTCCACCATACGCAGGAGCGGGAACCGGGAGCCACGGGGGAGCGATCAATCCGATACGCAATCGAGGCTTCTCCTCCAGCGGAGCGGTCAGGATGTGACGAGGTCGTTGAGCGAACATGTCGAACCTCAGGACGCCGCCTCAGGCGGTGTCTGGCTGCCCGGAAGCTCGCCGGCGCCACGTTCGTCCCGGAGCGCCTGAACCACAATTGCCTGTTGCGGTGTGGCCTCAGGCCCATAGTTGGCAACGAGTACTCCCTTCACGTCACACGAGGGGCAGATCATCGTGATGACGGACAGCATGTCTGCTGGATCCGATGCTCCCTCGAGTCGGCGCAACGAGAGCACGTCGAGGCGGTTCGGATCGAGTTCGTCCATGCAGCTCAGACAACGGAGTCGCGCGATCGTCGGTCACGTCGAACTCGCCCGTGAAGCCAGCGTCACCGTAGTCGGCGAGAACCTCTGTCAGCGTGGTGGGGTCGGTCGGCGCGAGGGCTGCGACCGATGCGGCGTCCTCTGGTTCAGGAGAGACGGATTTCGAAGAATGAGTCATGGGGGAAGCGTGTCCCGCCAGACTTGTTCCTAAACCGGCTCGACGCCGCCAACGTCCGCAGATTTGGTTGTCTGCTGATTTGTTTGGCTAGGACCGATGGCGGGAACAGAGAACCACCTGCGGTGCGACTGCTGTCGTGCCCTGCTCGGAAGGACAATGCGTGGACAATCGAATTGAGTTGGAGGATCGAAAGGTCGCCAAGAACGCGGCTGCGGTCGTCCTCGTCATCCCGGCAGAGCATCGTTTCGTCGCGGTGACTCGGGTGGCCGCCGCCAGCCTCGCAGTGGAACTCGACTTCGACGTCGATCAGATCGAGGAGCTCCGTATCGGCGTCAACGAGTTGGTGAGTCTGTTGGTCGAGCGGTCCGCTGCCGGCTCCAGCCTCGAGCTGGTCTACACGATTCAGCCTGACGGGCTGGAGGTCTCTGGCCGGCTCCAAGATGAGATCGCCGTACTCGATCAGGAGATCGACGAACTCGCTCTACAGATTCTCAACGTCGTTGTCGACTCGTATCGCTGCGACGCAACCAGTTTTTGGTTGACGAAGCACCGGCTGGCGGACCACGCGTGACGGAGTCCTCCGAGTCTGCGCCGTCGGCCCGTCCGGCATCCGGCCGTCCGGACGAGGCCCAGAACATGGAACTCTTTCGCGAGTATGTCCTCGATCCGACGCGTCAACGTCGAAACGAGTTGGTTGAGCGCTACCTCGGCCTGGCTCAGCACATTGCGAAGCGCTACGCGTTCCGCGGGGTGCCGGTCGAAGACCTTCGACAAGTCGCTGTTGTGGGACTGGTGAAGGCGGTCGAGCGGTTCGATCCCGACCGCGGATTTGCGTTCTCGACCTTTGCCGGCAGGACCATCGAAGGTGAGGTCAAACGGCACTTTCGTGACGCAACGTGGGTGCTTCGTGTGCCCCGCCACACCCAAGAGGTACACCTGGCGGTGCGCCGAGCATCCGACGAATTGCGCCACACGCTCGGACGAGCACCAACCCCGGCGGACGTTGCGAAACACCTGGAGATTGGGGTCGACGAGGTAGTCGACGCACTCACCGCGTCGGCTGCGTACCAGCCCAACAGCCTGGACAGCCCCTCGCCTCACGACGACCAAGTCGCCAACGATCGCTCGGCGCACCTGGCCACTCGGGACCCGTCGATCGAAGGGACCCCTGAGCGTGTGGCCGTACGTCAACTCCTTGCCCAATTGCCAGAACGCGAACGGCAGATCGTCTGGCTTCGCTTCTTCGGTCAGCGCACGCAATCCGAGATCGCCGAAGAAGTCGGTATGTCCCAGATGCATGTGTCGCGACTCCTGAAGAGGAGCCTCGAGCTGATGCGGGCTCGGAGTGGCATCGGTCTCGAGTCACTCCACGTCGATGGCTGACGAGAGCCCACTGGTTGATGCGGTCGATTCGCCGTGGCGCGACGGCCAGACAGCTGCTTGGCTCCATCGAGGGGGGGAACCGTCACCCTGGTCGAGGGCATGACCTTCTGCGTGTCGGCAGCAAGCGGGGACATCGAGCCCGGCTCACCGATGGGACTGTTCGTCCTGGACACCCGGGTGCTTTCCCGACTTCGCCTGATGGTGGACGGCGAGCTGCCGCGAAGTCTCGGGTCACTTCCGACCGGACCGGTCAGCGCGGCATTCGTGGCCAGCTGCGAACCGACCGTCGGACGTTCCGAACGCCTCGTCGTGGTCAGGCGTCGCCGGCTCGGCCAAGGACTTCGCGAGACAGCGGAGATCCAGAACACCGGTCTGGGACCGCGAACCGTTTCGGTTCAGCTGTCGGTGGAGGTCGACTTCGCCGATGTCTTCGAGGTCAAGGAAGGGCGACCGCCATCGCCTTTCGTGACACCGCAATGGAAGGGCGGCCGGTCTCGCTACGTTCACCCCGGGCATGCACCGGTGCGGCTCGATGTGCACCCGACTCCGACATCGACCACTGGACCGCTGGTCGAGTGGACGGCGACGATTCCTGCGGGTGGTACTTGGACGCTGTCGGTGCACGTGAGACCTGAGCCTCAGTCCACGCTCGACGATCCGGCCCTGCTCGACCGTTGGAGTCTGCGGGAGCCCCCCGCCGTCCACCACCGCCAATGGCGACGCACGGCCCCGACGCTACACAGCAGCAACGAGGACCTCGACGCTGTCTTCGCTCAGTCCGTCCAGGATCTCGGGACCTTGCGAGTCTTCGACCCCGATCACCCCGATCGGTTGGTGGTCGCCGCAGGAGCACCCTGGTACATGACGCTGTTCGGGCGCGATTCGTTGTTGACGGCGTGGATGACGTTGCCGTTCGCCCCGAACCTTGCGCGAGGTGTGCTCGACACGCTGGCGGAACACCAAGGCGTCGATTTCGTGGACGACACCGAGGAGGAGCCAGGCCGAATCCTGCACGAGGTGCGGTTCGGTGGTCTCGGTGCGAGCAGCTTCAGTCGCGCTCGTCGGTACTACGGGACGGCGGACGCGACACCGTTGTTCGTCATGCTGATTGCAGAGGCGGCTCGGTGGGGTCTGGACGAGCGGGCGATCGCCCGGTTGCTCCCTCATGTCGACCGAGCGATCGGGTGGATGCGCGGTGCCGGAGACCCTGATCGCGATGGCTGGATCGAGTACCAACGCAAGACACCGGCCGGCTTGGCCAACCAGGGCTGGCGCGACTCCTGGGACGGTGTCCGTTACCGGAACGGCTCAGTGGCCGAAGCGCCTATTGCGCTCGCCGATGTACAGGCATATGCATACGCCGCCCTGGAGGGAAGGGCGTATCTTGCGCGCCTCATGGAGGGCGACGCGGCGGCGGCGCCGTTCGAGCATGCGGCGCGAGAACTCAAGGATCGATTCACCGAGAGCTTCTGGTTGTCCGAACCGGGTTGGTACGCCGTCGGTCTCGACGCCGCCAAGAACCCGATCGACAGTCTGACCTCGAGTCTCGGGCACTTGCTCTGGTGCGGCATCGTCGAGGACGAGTTCGTCGACCAAGTGGCGGAACACCTCATCGGCAAGGACCTGTTCACGGGTTGGGGAGTGCGGACGCTCGCCGCATCGATGGGGGGGTACGACCCGTTGTCGTATCACTGTGGATCGGTTTGGCCGCACGACACGGCGATCGCCATTGCCGGTCTGGCCCGATATGGCCGTCGGGCAGAGGCCCATCTGCTCACGTGCAGCCTTCTCGAGCTCGGTGGCGCTCGTGACGGGCGACTGCCCGAACTCATCGCCGGCTTCTCCCGAGCCGACCTTCCATTCCCCGTCGACTACCCCTCGTCCTGCTCGCCCCAAGCTTGGTCCGCAGCGGCGCCGCTGCTGGCGTTGCGCTCCATGCTCGACCTCACTCCGAGGAGGGCAGATGGCTCGGTTGCCGCGGCAGCCTGGGTCCCGGACGTGGACGGGCACCTCGAGCTCCGCGGGATGCATGTCGGTCGAGAGCGGAGATTCGACGTTGTCTGTGGGGGCGAAGGCGTGTGGGTCGGGCCGCATCAACGGTCACCGTGATCCGCCGCGTGAAGTCAACCCCTTCTGTACCAGCTGGTGACGGCCACGTGGCTGTCGTCCTGCGACACTTCGACGCGCTCACTGAGCGAGGCGACGATCAAGAGTCCGCGGCCCGTCTTCGCCAACAAACCGGCGGGATGCCAGAAACTCGGGTGGGGCACGCGATCAACCGAGTCTCTGTTGGTGACCACGATTTTGATCTCGTCGGGCTTGATCTCATCGGGCAAGATCGGGTCGGGAGCGATGTTCGTTGCTGACCGCTCGCCGGCGGACCGATTGCGCACGGAGACCGTAATCGGATGACCGGTGCTCTGCTGCATGGCGTTGGTTACCAGCTCGCTGTGAATGAGCAGGATGTCGTCGATGTCGTTTTCGGTCAGACGCCACGACTCGAGCTGAGACCTGAGCTCCTCGCGGGCCTGGAAGAGTGCCGCAGGATCGGGAGCCACTGACTGGTCGAAGCCGCCGGAGGTTCGCCGCTCGAAGGAGTCGGTTCCCGAATCGACGTTGGGGCAATCGTTCATGGCGAAGGTGGGGTGCCTTGTCGGCCGATCACGAACGTCTCCGCCGACCGAAGATGGCGCAGCGTCACATCCTCAAACCTCTCGCTCGGGAGTGTCATCTTCGAGCGTGAGGTGCGTGGTGAGCGCGGTGATCTCGAGGAGCCGCCGTACCGCCCGGCTTGGGTTACGAAGCACGAGCGGCTCACCGTCGCGTCGAACCTCGTGCGCTGCCAGCAGGGCGCGAAGTCCTGATGAATCGATGAACCTCACCGCGCCCATGTCGAGTACCAGTCGCTCTGTGAGATCGATCGCGTTCAACGATTCGGCGAGTGTCTGGCACGAGTGCGAATCGAGATCGCCACGGAGCACGAGCAGTCCGTGCGCTCCGCCCTCCTCGATGGTCAGATGTGACTGGTCTGGCATGTGGGTTCTCCCGGAACTGGTTGATGGTGAGCCCGCCTCCCGTTCCGGGGGGGAGCCGCGGGGGCGGCAGGAACGGGAGGCGGGTAGCTCAACCGAAAGGAGTCGTTACCCGCCTCGCTGCATGGTCAAACCTTTTCCGTGCAGGATTTTCAGCGAGGGAGGCGTACGGTTTCGACCCGTCAGCTGGCTACGTCCCGTAGGGACCGGACGGTGTCGTGCGCCTTCTTGACCTCGAGGTACTGTCGCTCCAGCACCAGGCGCAGACCCTGCGAGATCTCGGCGGCCAACGATCCCTCGTACTCCGAGACGGCATGGTCCTCGCCTTGCTCGGCGGCGTCGAGCACTGTCCCTGGGTCCGAACCCGAAAGGGCGTCCTTGACGGACATCCACCCTCGATGGATCGCACCGGCCATGCTTCCCGAATCGGGTGTTTCATCGCCGTAGCTGGCGGCCATCGATCGTAGATCCTGAGCAAACGTGGCACGTTGCTCGGCGAACTCCGTGAACAAGCGAGCCATGTCGGGCCGCTCGCTCTCGGCGAGTTTCTCCGCAGCCCTGGTGAATCCTTCCTTGCCGTTCTCGAGCGTCTTCACGAGACTCCTGGTGACCTCTGCATCCTTGGTCATGGCTGTTCCTTTCGTGGGGGTAACCCGGAGCTACCCGTGCCACGTCGAACGCAAACCGAAGAACGCAAGCCCGGAAGAACGCGAGCCGGAGGACCAGCGCTGATCAGTGCTCGATCGGGAGCACGGTGTCGAGCGCAGTGATCTCGAGGAGTCGGGACACGATGCGATTCGGACGGCGCAGCGTCAGGGCTACTCCGTCGGCCTCGAGCAGGTGGAAGGCTTCGACGAGTCCACGCAGTCCGGCCGAATCGATGAACTCGACGGCGGCCAAGTCGATGGTGACGGTCTTGTCGTCGGCCGATCTCGCAGCCTGTATCGCGCGCTGCAATTCCGGGGCGGTCGCGGGGTCGAGATCGCCCGAAACGATCAGAGTCGGGCCCGAAGGGTTCCATTCGGTTTCGATGTGCAGTCGACGTTCGTCATCCATGAACAACCTGGGTTCTGTGCGGTGTCGCCGCACCGGACCGGCGCCGTGCCCTCGGTCCTTGCGGTACCGGTAGCCTGTGTGGTCGATGCCCGTGCCGGCCGACAGGCGAGAAGTTGTGGTCGGGACCGGCGTCGATCCGGTGACCTACCGCTTTTCAGGCGGTCGCTCTGCCTACTGAGCTACCCGACCCTGTCGCCCCCAGGAGCGGGGGCGGCGAGGTTGATTGGCGGTCCCGACGAGATTTGAACTCGCGGCCTCCGCCTTGACAGGGCGGCGTGCACTCCAGACTGCACTACGGGACCAGGATTGCTGATGTTATTGCGGCTGACTCTAGCACCCCCAACGGGATTCGAACCCGTGTTCCTGCCGTGAAAGGGCAGTGTCCTAGGCCGCTGAACGATGGGGGCCTGCTGACTGGCTCAACGCCCGTGAAGGCTGCGCCAATGTAGCTGGGACCGCCGGACTTTGCCACCTGGATTCAGGTCAGCGCGTTGACGATTTCCTCGAGCACCATGCCCAGTACGCGATACACGTGGTGACTGTCGAAGGTGGGGTCGCCCTCATCAGGCCCATCGTCGTCCTCGCTCACGTCGAGTTGGGTGCCGAGGACCAGGCGGAGATCGTTGACGGTTCGCATCCAGGCCAGCAGTTGATCGTGGCTCAACGACTTCTGGTCGGCTGTGGCCAGGACCTCATTGATCGATGCTTGGCGCTGGTCGATGAGCTCGCCTCGGGCCAGCACCTGATAGCCGGCATCGCGTTCAGCGTCATCGGGGTACGCCGTGGGAAACAGACGGCGAAGCATTGGAGCGTCGTCGCCGAGCACCCCGTGGAGCTGCGATGCGAGATCGGCGATGAATCGTTTGAGGTCGCCGTCGATCTCGAAGGCGTAGCGACCGTCTTTCAGTCGACGGATCGGTCGCTTGAACCGGCCCATCCCTCAGCTCTCCTGTTCCATCGTCGCCCAAAGACCGAAGGCGTGGAGTTTGTGCACGTCTCGTTCGGCCTCGGTCCTTGTGCCCCCACTCACGTTGGCTCGGCCCTTCTCGTGGACGTCGAGCATCAATTTGGTGGCCTTCTCCTTCGAGTACCCGAAGACGCTCTGGAGGACGTAGGTGACGTACGACATGAGGTTGATGGGGTCATTCCAGACGACAACGATCCATGGGCGATCGACGTCGAGCTCCTCGTCGGTATCGACGATGGGCTCTGCGACTTCCAGCGGCTGGGTCATGACGAGAGGCTGGGGGATGACGATGTTGCGATGGATCGGTCGAAGAGGCCCAGGTGCAGCCAGATCACCGAACACCACACAGCAACGGCGCCGATGATGTGCAGTTCGACCAAGCCGGCAGGAATGCCGGCAGCGTACTGCCAATAGCCGATGGCGCCCTGGAGCACGATCAACGCAACCAGGCGATGCAATGTCGCCGGCGGTTGGGCCTTCGTCGTCAGGGCGAAGGCCACGGTGGCGGCGACGAGCATCCAGGCGAGCAGGCTGTGTATCCGAGCGATCGCTTGCAACGACAAGTCGAGTCGGTCGGCTCGGGTGTCGCCGCCATGGGGTCCACTGCCGGTGACCAGGGTGCCGACGACGAGAACCAGCGACGCGAGCAGCACGATCAGTCGACTGTGCCAGATCTGGTGCGACCGATAGTTCGGCCGAGTCTCGGCCGAGGACGCCTTGGCCCGTGCGGCGAGCACGAGCACGTTGGCCATCAAGAGCGCCGAAAGAAGGAAATGAACGGCGACGAAGAGGGGATGCAGGTCGACGAGGACGGTGACGCCGCCGAGGACGATTTGGACGAGGACTCCGGCGACCAGCCCCCATGACCATCGGATCAGGTCGGTTCGCCGCGGCGCCCGTCGGTAGGCAAGCAGAACGGCGGCGGCGACAGAGGCCGACACCAGACCCGAGATCAAACGGTTGCCGAACTCGATCCACGGGTGGAAGCCCCACTCGGGCACCACGCGGTCGGCCGAGCACTGCGGCCAGTCTTCGCACCCCAGCCCCGAGCTGGTGAGGCGCACGGCCGCCCCGGTGAAAATGATCATCGCCAACAGAGCCGCCGAAACCCAGACGACCTTGACGTAGAACTCCGGCGAAACCGACCGAGCAGCCCCGGCTTCGGAGGTCGGCGTGTCGATCGCGGTCATGCGGGCAATCTACCGGGTGCCCTGGTGGCCTTTGGATCGGTACCCTCTGCTCGTGGTGTTGATTGCGACAGCCTCGAGATCCCGAGCAGCGGCGTTCGTCGCGCTCACCAAACCGAGGATCATCGAGCTGCTGTTGGTCAGTACGGTCCCAACCATGGTGCTTGCCGAACGTGGGTTGCCCTCGATCTGGCTGATGGTTGCGACCGTCATCGGTGGAACCTTGGCTGCGGGCGGGGCGAACGCCTTCAACATGTACGTCGATCGAGACATCGACGCCAAAATGGAACGGACCAAGGGTCGACCGCTCGTCACCGGAGAGGTGACACCGGCCGAAGCCATGATCTTCGCATTGGCGATCGAGGCCCTGGCGTTCGCTTGGCTCTGGGCGTTCGTCAACCTGCTTTCGGCGGCCCTGGCGGTCGCCGCTTGTCTGTTCTATGTCTTCATCTACACCCTCTGGCTGAAGCGAACGTCCACCCAGAACATCGTCATCGGTGGTGCGGCCGGGGCGGTGCCTGCCCTGATTGGATGGTCATCGGTCACCAACTCGGTCGGGTGGCCGGCCGTCATTCTCTTTGCCGTCATCTTCTTCTGGACACCACCGCACTTCTGGGCATTGGCGATCCGCTACGAGGACGACTACGCCGCAGCCGGAGTCCCGATGATGCCTGTAGTAGCGGGACATCGAAGCACGGTGCGACAAATCTTGGTGTACTCGGTGATCGTCTGGGTCGTGACCCTCGTATTGATTCCGGTCGCGGACATGGGTTGGATCTACACCGGTGTGTCGCTGATCATCGGAGCGGCGTTCACGGCTGGAGCGGTTCAGCTCGTTCGCGAGCGGGACGCCAAGGCCCTCGAGTCCAAGGCGATTCGTTACTTCGGATTCTCCATTACCCATCTCACGGTGCTTTTCGCGGGTATCGCCGTCGACCAGCTGGTTGGGTGGGGATCGTGAGGGTGCAGGCCGGCAGATTCGTTGGCGGACGACATTCGTTAACCAGCTCCGGCGCGGTTACAGTACGGCCCGCACTACCTGTGGTGAATCGGCGGCGCCCGGTCACCACTTCTGAGACACTAGTTGTTCGAGACGCTTCGCCGCTGAGGTCCATTCGTTCATGGCACTGACAGAAACTCGCCACGATTCCACTGCTGACCAGGCTGAGGCCTCCCTCAGTGGTGTCTCAGACCATCCGGTGTCCGACAGTCCTCTGGTCGCCCTCGACGCCTACTTCGGTGCCGGCGACCACAAGGTGATCGGTCGCCTGTGGATGCTGTGTTCGGTGGTCTTCCTGCTGGCGGGGGCCGTGGTCTCCGTTGTTGCCGCCGCTGAGCAGGTCGATCTCGCTGGCTTCACGATTTCCGACGACGCCGCAGCGTTCGCCCAACTTTGGTCCCTCGGGCGAGATCTTCTGATCTTCGGCGGCGTGGTGCCGCTGTTCGTGGCCCTGGCCATCTATGTCGTGCCACTGCAGGTGGGCTCGTTCTCCCTTGCGTTCCCCCGTGGCGCCGCCGCCGCCTTTTGGACCTGGCTCCTGGGCGTCATCCTGCTGATCGTTTCCTACGCAGCCGGTGGCGGACCCGGCGGTTGGAGCACCGATCACGTCCTCATGTGGGCGTCGGCCTTGGGGTTCGTCGTTCTGGCGTTGGTCTGGGCGATGGTGTGCGTCGCCAGCACGGTGCTGGGTGCCCGCACCGCGGGGATGGATCTCGACCGGGTCCCGGTGGCGACCTGGGGCTTCCTCGTCTTCAGCCTCGGAGGACTGTTCAGCCTTCCGCTCGTCGTCGCCCAGTTGGTTCTCGGCTATCTCGAAGTGAAGCATGGCTTCCTGGCGGACGAGACGGCCCGCATTGCCTTGGTTGGCATCGTCGACTCGGTCTCCCTTGCACCGGGCCTCTACTGGCTCGCCGTGCCGGCCTTGGCCATCGGAGTCGAGGCCATCGGCGTGCACACGGGCCGGCCGGCGCGGTTCCATCGATCCGTGCTCGGCCTCATCGGTCTGCTCGGTGTGGTCGCCTTCGGAGCGGACATGTTCACCTTCGCCGGCAGCGGTCGCCAGATTGCGTTCGACAACGGCCTGCTCGTGGTCGCGTTGATTGTGTCCGTGCTTCCGATCCTGGCGACGCTCGGCCTCGCCGGTGACAGCCTTCGCAACGGCAGCATCAAGGTCCGGACCCCGCTCGTCGCCGGTCTGCTGTCGGGTGTGCTTCTCCTGTCCGGAACCGTCGCGGCGCTGCTCGGGGTGGTGTGGCCCATCGTCGGTTTCCTCAACAAGAATTTCGACACCGACGTTTCGCTCGATGATTCCCTCGACTTGGCGTCGACGTCGTTCCACGAGGGGATTCGAGGGCTGGTCATCGGGGCCGCAGTGCTCGGAGCGATCGCCGGCGTCCACCACTGGGCGCACAAGATCTGGGGTCGATCGCTCGATGACCGGCTCGGATTGCTGACCGCATTGGCTGCTGCAGGTGGCGGCTTCGTCTGGGGAGTCGGCGGGATCGTCGCCGGGTTCCTTGGCCAGGCAAGCCTTCCTCTGCTGGGTGACAGCATCCCCGACGGAGTGGAAGCCATGAACGGTGTGTCCACTGCCGGGCTTGCCTTGCTGGCGCTCGCGCTCTTGCTGTTGCTTGCGAACGTGGGGAAGGCAGCTGCAGGATCCGGTTCGGCCAATGAGCCCTGGCACGGTATGACCCTCGAATGGGCCACCTCGAGCCCTCCGCCGGCCACCAACTTCGCGGCACTGCCGGTCGTTCGTTCGGCAACGCCGCTTGCGGACCCCGATTTCCAGATCCCCGGCATCCAGGTAGACGGTGCTGCGCCCGCAGCCCCGACCGACGCCGCTCTCACGGAGCATGCATGATGACTGACATCACGCCGTTCGACGCCATTCCGGCCGACGTGCCTGCTGCGCTGCCGGCCAAGCCCCGGCTGCTCCTCATCGGCACGGCGCTGGTCTCGCTGGCGGTCACCATGGGGTTCTCCGGCCTGGTGGGCTTCTACGCCGCCAACCGGGCCGACGTGCTTCGCACCGGAGAGCGGTGGCTACCCAAAGGGGTGGACATCCCGCTCACCCAGCCGAACATGATGATGTTCACGCTGGTGTTCTCTGCGGCCACCATGGCTTGGGCCATTCAGGCGATGCGCAACGACGACCGGCCCAACTTCCACATCGCAGCTGGTCTGAGCTTGCTCCTCGGGTTCGCCTTCCTGGCGCAGACGGCCTATCTGCTCTCCATCATGGAACTGGAGATCGCGGCCAGCCCCCGGGCTCCGTTGATCTACGCGGTGATCGGCACCCACATGGTGCTCCTGGTCGCCGCAATGGCGTATCTCGCCGGCATGGCTCTTCGAGCCTTCGGCGGCGAGTACTCAGCCAAGGACCTCGAAGGCGTGTACGGCGCCGCGATGTTCTGGTACACGACCGTCGGTCTGTATCTCGTTCTCTGGTACGCCATCTACATCACCAAGTAGGTCCCGAAGCACCATGTTTACCTGGGGTCCCAAATTTCTCTTCGCCATCTCGCTCTCGGGTTTCCTGGGAGCAGTCGTCTACGGCCTCGTCACCGGGGGTGAGCCCATTGGGGTCGTCACGTCCGGCTACAAGGGAGGCGTCGGTGACCACACGGGCTACGCCATCCTGCTGGCCGTCGGCGTCACTGCCCATGTACTGGGCTGGATTCTCGTTGCCACTCGTGACGGAGACGCCGAAGCGCTTGCCGCTCGCGTCGGCGCCACCTCGCTCCCAGCGGTCACTGCTCCCGCCGACCCGTCGTACTGGGGCCTGTTCGTGGCCTTCGGCCTGGCAGGGGTCGTGCTCGGGCTTTCGCTCGGCAGCCTCTGGTTCTATCTGGGTCTGGCGGTCGTCTTCGTCGGTGCGCTGCAGTGGCTCGTCCTCGCCTGGAGCGATCGCGCAACCGGCGATGTCGAGGTGAACCGGGTTGTCCGCCGGCGCCTCGTTGCGCCGTTCGAGGTGCCGGTCATGGCGACGCTCGCCATCGCAATCGTGGTGATCTTGGCCTCCCGCGTCTTCCTCGCTGTACCGGAGATCTGGTCGGTCGTCGCCGGCGGAATTGCCACCGTGCTGATCTTCGGCGGCGCCGTGCTTCTCTCCCGAGTCGATCTCAAACCGGCCGTCGTGCGGAGCATGCTCGTCCTCGGTGGCCTCGTGCTCCTGGGAGGCGGCATCGCGGCCGGCGTCGTCGGCGAGCGCGACTTCCACCACGAGGAAGGCCATGACGCCGAGCACGAAGGAGAGGGCGAGTGACCGCTTTCATACGACGTAGAACTTGGCAAGGCCGTGCCCGCCAGGCAACTCTTGAGAAAGCCTCCCCTCCTGCTCCCATGACCTTCCTCCCCCGTCACAAACGAGGTCTCGGCCTTGCGCTGCTCGCCACGCTTGCCGTGTCGTCGTGCGCCGACGACAAGCCGCTCAATACCTTCGAACCACGCGGACCTCAGGCCCGAATCATCGACGATCTCGCCCGGCCCATCTGGTACATCATGGCCGTCGTCTTCGTTCTGGTCATCGGTGGCGGCATCGTGCTCGCCATCAAGGGCCGGGTGAAGCCCGAGGACTTCGATTACGAGGACTTGCCGCACCAAACCCATGGCAATGAGAAGCTCGAAATTGGTTGGACCATCGCTCCGGCGATTCTGCTCGCCGTCATCTCCATTCCCATGGTGTCAACGATCTGGAAGCTCGAAGAGAAGAACGAGCAGGGCCAGCTCGATGTCATGGTCATCGGGCGCCAATGGTGGTGGGAGTACCGCTACGACCTCGACGGCGACGGATTCTTCGAAGACGCCGATGGCGACGGTGAGATCTGGGGCATCGACGGTGCAGGTGGTGACAAGGACGACCGTGAGTGGCCGTTGAACATCGCCCTCGACGACGACGATCTCTCGGTGGCCAACGAATTGGTCATCCCCACCGGGTCCCAGGTCGACCTGCTGATCACGTCGGGCGACGTGATCCATTCGTTCTGGATTCCGCGCCTCAACGGCAAGCGAGACGCGGTTCCCGGCCGATTCCACACCTGGAGCCTCGAGGCCGACGAAGCCGGAAAGTACACCGGTTGGTGCACGGAGTTCTGCGGGCTCTCGCACGCTCGGATGCGCATGTCCACGGTGGCGTTGGCGCCCGCCGAGTTCGACACCTGGCTCGCCAATCAAGTCGAGCAGGCCGCGCTCCCCGAGACGGCGGCCGAGGGCGAGGCAACCAGCCCCGAAGCGGCCGGCCGGGCGTTGTTCGAACAGAATTGCGTCTCGTGTCACGTGGTGCGGACCGAAGGCTCCGACGAGATCTACGGGGAAGACTTCACCCCCGCCCAGCTCAAGTCGGGCGCCGCGCCGGACCTCACCCATTTCGCCACTCGTTCGGTTTTCGCCGGAGCCATCTACAGCCAGTACATCACCGATGGTGCAGGGAATCCGGTCGATGCCGATGACGACGCGCTCGACGTGGCCACGTACCTCGACCTGTCCGAGAATGGCCGATTCAACGTCGCCCAACTCAAGCGTTGGATCAGCAACGCTCCCGGTCAGAAGGACATGGCCCCCGACGACCTACGGGGCATGCCGGCATTCCCGGCTCTCAGTGATGCAGATCTCGATAATTTGGTCGCCTACCTGGCGACCTTGGACTGAGCAGGAGTCGACTGACCCGTGGCGATCATCGAAGGTGAACCACTAGCGCTCCCGACCGGACCGCGAACCGCGGCAAAGCCGCTCGGCGTCTTCGCCCGGCCGCACGAGGCGTCGGGCCTGAAGAACTGGCTGACCACGGTCGACCACAAGAAGATCGGCATCATGTACGGCCTGGCCGCGATGTTCTTCTTGGTCATCGGCGGTGTGGCTGCGCTCCTCATCCGGGCCCAACTCGCTGTGCCAAACGGAACACTGCTCAGCGGCGACGCCTACAACCGCATCTACACCATGCACGGAACGGTCATGGTCTTCCTGGTGGTCATGCCCATCGGTGCAGCCTTTGCCAACTTCCTCATGCCCCTTCAGGTGGGTGCACGAGATGTCGCCTTCCCTCGTATCAACGCCTTCAGCTTCTGGGTGTTCTTCGCCGGTGGCCTCATGCTCAACACCAGCTGGTTCCTCGGTGGAGGCGCCGATGGCGGTTGGTTCAACTATGCGCCGAACAACGGCGTTGCGTTCTCCCCGTCCAACGGCATCGACTACTGGAACATCGGTCTGCTGATTGCCGGCATCGGTTCGCTGACCGGCGCCGTCAACCTCATCACGACGGTACTGAACATGCGAGCGCCCGGCATGGCGCTCATGAAGATGCCCGTCTTCGTCTGGATGACGTTGGTGACGCAGTTCCTGCTGCTGTTCGCCATCCCGGTGCTCACCGTGGCCCAGCTCCTGTTGCTCTTCGATCGCAACTTCGACTCCAACTTCTTCAACATCGACCAGGGCGCCGACCCGTTGCTGTGGCAGCACCTGTTCTGGATCTTCGGACATCCTGAGGTGTACCTGATGATCCTGCCGGCCTTCGGCATCGTCTCCGAGGTCATCCCGGCGTTCGCCCGTAAGCCCATCTTCGGGTACCCGTTCATGGTGTTCTCGGGCATCGCCATCGGGTTCATGGGCTTCGGCGTGTGGGCCCACCACATGTTCGTGTCGGGCCTCGGTCCCGCATCGGTGACGGCGTTCTCGGTCGCCACCATGTTCATCGCGGTGCCGACCGGTGTGAAGATCCTCAACTGGATGGCCACGTTGTGGGGCGGCAAGATCATCCTCAATACCGCCATGTTGTTCTCCATCGCTCTGGTCACCCAGTTCACCGTCGGCGGTCTCTCGGGCGTTTCGCACGCGCTCGCTCCTTGGGACACCCAGCAGACCGACACGTACTACATCGTCGCCCACTTCCACTATGTGCTCTTCGGCGGCGCACTCTTCGGGTTCGTCGCCGGGTTCTACTTCTGGTGGCCGAAGGCCTTCGGCTTCAAGCTGAACGAGAAGATCGGAAAGTGGCACTTCTGGGGCATGGTCATCGGCTTCAACATGACCTTCGGCCCGATGCACATCCTGGGCCTGCAGGGCATGCCTCGCCGGATGCAGACCTACGACGACGCGATGGGCCTGAACTTCTGGAACATGGTGGCCTCGATCGGGTCGCTCATTCTGGGCATCTTCACGCTCTTCCTCCTCCTCAACGCCTTCGTCTCCTGGAAGGCCTGGAAGGCTGCTGGGCGCCCGAATGTCGGACCCGACCCGTGGGACGCCCGGACGATCGAATGGTCAATCCCGTCGCCGGCGCCGGCCCACAACTTCGACGTCGCCCCGGTCGTCACCAGCGTCGATGACTTCTGGCACCGCAAGTACGCCGAGGACGAGAACGGCAAGGTCCGTCGCATCGCCACCGGCGCCGAACTGGCGCAGCCTGGAAACGGCGAGGGCGTGCACTTGCCGGCCCCGTCCTACTGGCCGATCTTGTTGGCCTTCTCCCTGCCGCTCATCGGCTACGGCGTCCTGTACAGCCTGTGGATCACCATTCCCGGTGGCCTGCTCATGCTGCTGTCGCTCTACGGGTGGGCGCTCGAACCAGCCGATGATCTCGACCGTTCCCACGCTCACCACTGATCGTTCTGAAGGCCTGAACTGATGACTGACATCGCTGCCACCCACGTGGACGCCGCTCTCCAGAACCACGACGACCATGGAGGCCATCGCACCTCTCTGGGTTTGTCCAACATGAAGCTGGCCTTCTGGCTGTTCCTGGGATCAGAGTGCCTGCTGTTCGGGGCACTCATCAGCACCTATCTGTTGAGCAAGGCTCGGTTCATCACCGAGGTCGTCGCCGGCAACCCCAATGTGGTCGGCACCATGCCCGACGGCACGCTCATGGCCGAGTTCGCCGAGAAGCAGTCGGTCGAGCCCATGTTCGACATTCCCTTCACGTCGCTCAGCTCGTTCGTGCTGCTCATGAGTTCGCTGGCGATGGTGCTCGCTCACTCGGCCGTGAGCCGGGGCGATTACCGGAACACTCGCATCTGGTTGGCCACCACGGCGCTCCTGGGCTCGTTGTTCATCGGTGGTCAGGTCTATGAGTTCACGGCCTTCTACCGCGAGGGCCTCACGTTCACCAACAACCTGTTCGGTTCGGCGTTCTTCACCCTCACCGGTTTCCACGGCGTGCACGTCAGCGGTGGCATCTTGATGCTGGTGTCGCTGCTCTTCCTGTCCTTCCGCGGCAAGCTCAACGCCGATCGGGCCGAAACCGTCGAGCTCGTCGGTCTGTACTGGCACTTCGTCGATGTGGTGTGGGTGCTCATCTTCACCATCGTCTACCTCATTCCTTAGGAGCCCCCATGGCCGACGCACACGCAGTAGCCGACCACGACACCGCAGCTTCTCAGGCCGCGGTTCACGATCACGCCCACCCCACCGAGGCGCAGTACTGGAAGGTCTTCGCGATCCTGGTGGTACTCACCGCGGTGGAGGTTGCGTGGTCGTTCCTCGGCGTGGAGGGGCCGGCGCTGGTGTTGCCGCTCGTCGTGATGATGGTGGTCAAGTTCCTCCTGGTCGCAGGCGTCTTCATGCACCTCTATTTCGACATGAAGGCCATCAACGGGAAGCTGTTCAGCTGGGCGTTCGGGTCGGCCCTCGTGCTCGCCGGCCTGTTGTACTTCGTGGTCTTCGCCTCCTTCGAGTTCCGCATCTCCGGCGCGTTCTGACCAGCGGGACCGGTCAACGCTCATGAGCCTGGTGCCGTGGTCGCCGCATCCTGAAGTTTGGATGTTGCTGCTGGGCACGCTCGCGTTGGGTTGGTACACGTCCAAGGTTCTGCAACCGAAGGCGCTCGCCCTCGGTTACACCGGCATCGGTCGCCGGCAACGGGTCTGGTTCACGTTGGGCTTCCTCGGTATCTGGCTGGCGTCGGACTGGCCGATGCATGACATCGCGGAGAACTATCTGTACTTCGTGCACATGATCCAGCACTTGCTCCTGTCGATGCTCATCCCGGCCTGTTTCGTGCTTGCGACCCCGCGTTGGCTGTTCGAACTCCTGGTGACCCCAGAGTCTCGTACGTGGCGCATCTTCCGCCGGATGTCGAGCCCGATCGTGGCCGGCGTTGCCTTCAACGCCCTGACGCTGGGCCTGCACTGGTCCCGACTGGTGCAACTGTCGGCCGACAGCGGCGCGCTCCACTTCACCCTTCACCTCCTCATCTTCACGTTCGGCATGCTGATGTGGATGCCCGTCATCGGCCCCATCACCGAATGGCGACTCCAGCCGTTGGCCCAGTGCATCTACCTCTTCTCGATGTCCATCGTCCCGACGGTCCCCGGGGGTTGGTTGGTCTTTGCCGAGGGCGTGGTCTATCGGCACTACGACACGCCGACCCGACTGTGGGGCGTCGATGTGTTGGCCGATCAACAGACCGCGGGCGCGATCATGAAGCTCTTCGGCGGGTTCGTGCTGTGGGCCATCATCGTGGTGATCTTCTCCCGCTGGGCGTCGGTTGAGGGCAAGGCAAACAACAAGCAGCGCAGAATCATCGACCTCGAACGAATACGGGACTTCGACGAGCGACAGGCGACGGCCGATGCCGAGGTCGGAACCGACGCCCTGACCTTCGAGGATGTCGCCAAGGCGTTCGCCGCCGCACCGGCCCCGCCGGAACCGGCGCGCTGAGCGTGGCCGAGCCCAGCGTGAACGACCTTGCCCGCATGCGGCACGACTACGAGTCACACGGGCTCCAGGAGGCCGACGTCCTGGCGGATGGGCTGGAACAGTTCGAGCGCTGGTTCGCCGATGCCGTGCGGGCCGGGGTCCGTGAGCCGAACGCGATGGTCCTGGCCACCGTGGTCGAGGCCAGCCCGACGACGAGACACGTACTCCTGAAGGGCCTGAGCCAGGGAGGCTTCGAGTTCTTCACCAACTACAGCAGCCAGAAGGGCGTCCATCTGGCGGACAACGACCGAGTTGCGCTGACCTTCGGGTGGCTCGATCTTCATCGACAGGTGAACATCAGCGGCCGGGCGCACCGACTGACTGCGGCGGAGTCCGACGAGTATTTCGCGGTCCGGCCACGAGAAGCACAGTTGGGGGCATGGGCCTCCCATCAGAGTTCGGTGCTCGCTGACCGAAGCGTGCTCGAGGCGCGACTTGATGACGCCCGGAGTCGGTTCGCCGACGGCCCGGTACCCAGACCCGAGCACTGGGGCGGGTATCGGGTGGTCGCCGAGTCGATCGAATTCTGGCAGGGCCGACCCAGTCGCCTTCACGATCGACTCCGCTACACCCGCGCCGCCTCCGGGTGGCGCATCGAGCGCCTCTCACCCTGACATCGTTCACACGGATGCCGGCGGAGCGACCTGCTGTGGGCCGCCCGGCCATGCGAGTGCAGCGCCGCGTGAGCGCGTTGATGAGGTGCTCGGTGTGGGCGAAGCGACGCGTGTGGGGCAGGTTGGCCGGCCAATGCTCAGCCAACGGCGAGAGTCCACGAACCCGAGGCGGGAGCTCGATCTGCACCCCGCCGCGGCAAGGGAAGGTTGCACGGATTGTCGGGGTGCTGGCCCCTGAGGTGCACCGGGATGGCGTCGAGGTCGTCGATGATCCGGTACGCGGGCAGGCCGTGCCGGAGGTGCCGGGCCACGTGGGCGGCCAGCGGCCGGTTGGAGCCACCGAGCAGAACATCGGTCCAGCGTTTGCGAAGACCGTAACCGTGAAGCGCGACCACCACCTCGCAGTGGTCGAGGAAGGCGCTGAGTTGGTGCGACTCGGTTGGCGAGACGAACTTCGAGGGAACGTGCTGGCGCATCGGAGCGGGCTGCAGGACGCCGTAGAACGATGCTCCGGAGCGAGCAGCGGCTTCTGAGGCGATCTGGTCGGTGAACCGTTCCAGGTTCCCCCCGTGGAAAGCGCAGAAGCCGAACGTGCTGCGCAGATCCAGGACCTCGACCACCCCCGGTTGAGCCAGGAGCTCGCCGAACCCAACGGCAGGTCCCGTCACCGGACTGGAGCGGTTGCTGGGCGGCGGGCCAGGAGTCCGGCTCCGGCCAGGCCGACGTTGAGGATCAGGAACGCCCACCCGAGCACGGTGGTGCGGGCATCGATCCAGGAGGCGAGCGCGGTCTGGCCCGTCTCGGCTCGGGTCACGATGGCGTCGATCCAGGGGGTGATCGACGTCGGGTCGTCCAAGACCTGAGTGGACCAGATGCCGTAGAGCGCAACGTAGACGCCGACGACGACCAGGATGATCGCCGAGATGAGGTTGATCCGAGGGAGCAGCTGGCGAAAGCGCGAGACCAGGCCCCGTTTTCCGAACGCGACCGCCAACGTGAGCGCGGTCGCGAGGAGTCCCATGCCAAGACCGTACGAGAGCAATCCTCCAAAACGGCTGAGGTAGGACGCACCCGACGACGAAGTCCCGACCGCACTGAGGAAAAGGGCAATGGTGCACGAAAGCGAGGCGATGGCGTACGAGACACCGAAGAGGAACATGCTGGCGATCGAGCGATTCCCGGCGCCCTTCTCCAACTTCGGGATCTTGACGATCGGCTGGAAGCCGAAGAGCATGGTGATTCCCAGTACGACCAGTGCTCCACCGATGACCGTGCTGATCCACGGGTTCCGTTGGATGGTGGTCCCGAGCCCGGCGAAGACAAGCCCGAGGGTGCCGAAGACGGCGAGGAACCCGGCGGACATGGACAGCCCGACCAGCTGGGCCCGGTTGAGGGCGACGATCCGGCGCTCGTTGCCGGCTTCATCGAGCCCGAGAAAGAAGCCCAGATAGGCGGGGAGAAGGGCAAACCCGCACGGGTTGATGAGGGCGACCATCCCGAGGGCGAAGGCTCGCGCATCGAACAGTTCCCCCATCACTCACCTCCCTCGTCCGCGGCGACCAGTGCGGCCACCTTCTCCCGCAGCGTCGATTCGGGAAGCAGACCACTGAACACGTCGGCGATCGACCCGTCGGACCGCAGGAAGACGGTGGTGGGCATGCCGGTGGCTCCCAAGGCTTCGAACGAACCTTCACCCGATCCCTCGAAAACGGTGGGGAACGACACGTTCGTCTCGGCGATGAAGCTCTTCCAGGTGGCTTCGTCGATGTCCCTGCTGATACCCAGGAACCTGACGCCCTCCGCAGCGACTTCGGTGCTGACCTTCTCGAAGCCCGGGAGCTCGGCTCGACACGGACCGCACCAGGCGGCGAAGTAGTTGACCACCAGCGGTTCGCCGGTGAAGTCCGCCACGATGGCGTCGGACCCCTCGGTGGTCCTGACCGAGAAACCCAGCAATCCCTCGGGCGCCTTCTCCTCGCCGGCGAACGGGTTGACGACGACCAGGCCAACGCTGAGGACAGCGACCGCGGCGAGGGCCACGAGGGAAAGACGCCTCGAGCCCGACGCAACGTGTTCGGTCACGTCGGGCTCGGTGCCGGGGTCGATGTCGGAAGTCATGCGTCTAGAAACCTAACCGCGTCGCACTCCATTCCTAAGGTCAGCATTCCTAAGGTCAGCATTCCTAAGGTCAGCATTCCTCAGGTCAGCATTCCTGGTTCAGCCGGCCAAGAGCTGCCGGTCCCGTTGTCGAGTACCCAGGTACGCCAACAGGTGATCGGGCACCGGGAGGTCCGGCACCTGGTCCTCGGGCCGAGGATGCTTCGACGGCCGGCCGCGCCGCCGCTTCAGGTGCACGATGTGGCCCCGCTCGAACAGCTGGCCTCCCCACACCCCACAGGGCTCGCCCCGCTGCATGGCTCCCTCGAGGCAGGAGACGATGGCGGGGCAGGCGGAGCAGGTCCGCTTGGCCTCGGCAATCCTCCCGAGGTCCTCGGAGAAGAACATGGCGGTGGCGTCGGGAATCGAGCGGCAGAGTTCGGTGGCTATGTCCGGGGGTATCACGTCGGTGTCTACTGCGGTGAAAGTCATGATTTTTCCTGGTTTGAGATCGTTGGCGTTGCGGGGGCTGGGGCGGAAAAGCGAAGAAGCCGCTGGGAGCTTTGCTCCCAGCGGCTTCGGTGACTTCGACCTGTCGTTCTGTCAGGTCGATCGAGCTCGATGGGAGTGTGCGTCGTTGCATGGGTTATGACGCTTGGTGTTGCCGGTGGTGAAGCCAGCGGTGCCTGCTTCGATGGCGACGACGACGGCGGCGAACGGACGGGAAGCACCGGAGATGGTTACGGCCGGAAGGCTCACGAACGAGGGACGCCAGGAAGACGCACCCTGCGTCATGCTGATGGTGGACAGGTCAGTCGTCATGGGTGTGCCTCCTTTCGGTTCGTTGCGTTCCCGAGAGGGAACTACGTCGCGCCAGGGTTGTCAACTGATTTAACCGCGTACCGTTTGCGCCGTGACCGATTTGTCCGCAGTAGCCCTGACGCCACGTCCCACCGTCGGCCGTTTGTTCACCGGGCATCGTCTGGTTCGCCTGGGCGATGTTCGGCCCGACGGATCCCTCCGGCTGGACGCACTGACCCGCTACACCCAAGATGTCTCCAACGATGACACCGGCGATGCCGAGCTACCCGACGACATGGCGTGGGTGGTGCGACGAACGGTCGTCGACGTGATTCGCCCTGCGGTGTTCGGAGAATCGCTGGAGTTCGTCACCTTCTGCAGCGGGCTGGGGAACCGGTGGGCGGAACGTCGCCTCAGCGTTCGAGGCGACCATCGGGCCCACTACGAGGTGGCCACCCTTTGGATCTACATCGAGGCCTCGTCGGGTCGCCCACGGCTGCTCGGTGAACGCTTCCTCGAGCTCTACGGGCCGGCGTCACAAGGTCGCAAGGTTCAGGCTCGACTCACGCATCGCCCGTTTGATCCTGCGTCCGAGCTGGTGTCCTGGCCGCTGCGCCGTGTCGACTTCGACCTGTTCAACCACGTCAACAACGCGGCGTATTGGGCTGCCGTCGAAGAACTGCTGCCCGACCTCACCTCGCGACGCTCCGCTCCCTCGCGTTTCACGGTCGAGTATCGAGACGGTATCGGCCCCGAAGTGTCGGTCCGAATCGCTCGGCATCGGGTGCCGGGCGTCGACGAACTCTGGTGGCTGACCGGTCCGGGCAACGGGGTTGCAGCGTCGGCCAGGGTCGAACGGGTCGACCCCGACTGGTACTGACCCGGCGGGCAGGAGATCAGGCCGTGGTGGGCAGGAACACGTGCTGGCGGTAGTAGAGGAGTTCGGCGACGCTTTCCTTGATGTCGTCGAGGGCCCGGTGGGCAACGGCCTTGCGCGGGGCAGCCTCGATGACCGGAGGATGCCAACGGCGGGCGAGTTCCTTGATCGTCGAGACATCGATGCTGCGATAGTGCAGGTAGGTCTCGATGTCGGGCAGGTACTCGGCAAGGAAGCGGCGGTCCATGCCGATCGAGTTGCCACAGAGTGGCACGGTCGACGGTTCGATGTGCTCGGCCAGGAAGGCCATCGTCCGTTTCCCGGCGTCTTCGAGGGTGACGCTGGAGGCGCGGATCTGGTGCAGTAGCCCGGACTTGGTGTGCATCTCGACGACGACGGGGTCCATCAGCGCCAGTTGGTCCTCGGTGGCCGAGATGACGAGGTCGGGTCCTTCGGCGATCACGTTGAGATCATCGTCGGTGATCAGCGTTGCGATCTCGACGATCACATGCTGCTTGGGGTCAAGGCCGGTCATCTCGAGGTCCATCCATACCAACACGGCCGTCACCCTACCGGCGGGAATAGAGTTCGTCCCGATGGCCGAACAACCTCCCGCTCGATCGCTGAGCGTCTACCTTCAACCTCTGGATCGAACGGTCGCGGTGCCTGCGAAGGCTCGCGCCGGGGACGCCGCCATCGATCTGCCCGCGTGCGAAGGCGGCGTGCTGCGTCCCGGCCAACGTCGGCTGGTGCCGACAGGTTTTGCCATCGCCGTGCCCGACGGGGCGTGCGCGTTGGTCCTTCCCCGATCTGGGCTGGCGCTCAACCATGGAGTGACGGTGCTCAATGCGCCCGGACTGATCGATTCGGGTTACCGGGGCGAGATCAAGGTCGTGTTGGTCAACCACGGCGACGTGGACTTCGTCTACGAGCGAGGTCAACGGATCGCGCAGCTCCTGGTGCTCCCTGTTCCCGAGCTGACCCTTGCGCTGGTCGCTGATCTCCCTCCGGCCTCCGACGACCGGGGCGCCAGTGGATTCGGGAGTTCGGGCTGAGTTGTCGTCAGGCGGACAGACCGAACGAGACACCTGCGGGGAGGGCCTCGATGCGATCGACCAACGCGGCCAGCTCTCCGAACGCGGTAGCGAATGCGTTCTCGTCGAGCTGGAAGCCGGTACGGGTGAGATCGACGTCGAGGTTTCCGGGGTCCCACCGCGCCTCGACGACGATCCGGCCGTCGCCCTCGAGCAGCTTGACGCAGATGTCGGCCGCCAACCGGAGCCGTTCGACGACTGCGACCTCGACGCCGAGCCGGAGCGCAAGGCCGGCGAGCGCGACGCGGGCGATCCGCGCGAACTCTGGCGACGCCGGGAAGGCGAGGCGAATCGAGTCTGACGTGCCGTCGTGCATTGCGGGGGAGTCTAGGTGGTCTCGCGGACCACGTCCGTCGGGTCGCGGTCGACCCGTTGGCCGAGGTAGACGGGATGCCAGACCGAGCCCCCTGTGGGCCAGAGGGAGTACTCGACTTCGATGACCAGGTTGGGGGCGACCCAATGGGGTGTCTGTGGGATCGAATCGAGGATCACTCGAGGTTCCCTCGACGAAGGGGTTCCCGGCCGGCTCGAACTGACCGGCGAGCCGAGACCGTTCAGCGTCGGTCAACCCCGATCCGACGGATCCGGCGAACTCGAGCCCAGTCCGGTCCCTAGACCCCCATGACCAGCGAGCCGATCCGACCGTTCAATGAGTTCCTCCCTTCGGTCCACCCGCCGACGACGAATTCCTGGCGGTGACGGATCTTGACCTTGACCCAGTCAGGGCTCCGTCGTCCCGGCTGGTAGGGGCTGTCGAGCCGTTTGGCCACAATTCCCTCGAGGCCCCGGGCTTCGGCCAACACGAGAAGCTCCGGCGCGGTGCCCACGTGGAAGGGTGGAACCTTCCAGGCTGGTCCGTCGTCGATGAGGGATTCGAGGAGACGTCGCCGCTCGCGGTACGCCAGTGCGCCGAGGTCGTGGCCGTCGAGCGACAAGAGGTCGAAGATCAAGTAGTGGATCGGAAACTCCGTGAGCAACTGCGCGTTCGGCGTGCTGACGTGGATGCGCTGTTGGAGGTGGGCGAACGACGGTCGGCCGGCGTTGAACACGACGGCCTCACCGTCGAGGATGGCTGCGACGCCGACTTCGGGTCCGAGCCGAGCGAGCTCGGGGAAGCCGGAGGTGATGAGCTTTCCTGACCCCGAATAGAGGGTCGTGCGGTCGGGCCCGAGATGCGCCTGGATGCGCATGCCGTCCCACTTGAGCTCGATCGCCCAACGGTCGTCGAACGAGGCGTTGCGCCGCGGTCGGCTGACGGCTTTCATCGGGGGAATGAACGGTTGGTTGGTGGCTCGATCGGTCGACACGCGCACACTCCCTACCTACTAGTCGGTAGGCTGGCCGCATGGTTACGCGCGCTGACACCCCCGCCGGAGACGTTGCTTTCCTCGCCGAGCTGGAGCCCGTAGCGGCCTCCCTGCTCGATCGTCACTTGACCAAGTCGAAGGAATGGCACCCGCACACATTGGTTCCGTGGGGCCGTGGTCGCGACTTCGAAGAGGGGTACGAGTGGTCGCCTGATGAGGCGGCCCTGCCCGACGAAGTGAGAAGCGCCTTGTTCGTCAACCTCCTCACCGAGGACAACCTTCCCTACTACTTCCGTGATATCGAGCGCATGTTCGGTCGAGATGGCGCGTGGGGCGAGTGGGTGCGCCGCTGGACCGCGGAGGAGGGTCGTCACGCAACCGCAATTCGCGACTATCTCACCGTCACCCGAGCGATTGATCCGGTGGCCCTCGAGCGTGGCCGCATGGCCCAGATGAGCGGAGGCAAGGTTCCCGAGCCGCCGACTGTCGCCCATGGCATGTGCTACGTCACCATGCAGGAGCTCGCGACCCGGATCTCGCACCGCAACACCGGCGCCCTCATCGAGGACCGCGCGGGCTACGACATCATGCGGCAGGTTGCCATCGATGAGAATCATCACTTCCTGTTCTACCGCGATATCGCGACCGCCGGCTTCGAGTTGGACCCATCCATAATGGTGCTGGCGCTCGAACCAGAGGTCCTCGAGTTCGCAATGCCCGGGACCGGGATACCAGATTTCGCTGCGCACGCCAAGAAGATCGCCAAGGCGGGCATTTACAACCTGGCGGTTCATCACGAGCAGATTCTCGAACCGGTGGTGTTGCGGCACTGGGGCTTGGCCGATCTGACGGGCCTCACCCCCGAGGCCGACGCGGCCCGCGAGCGGATACTCGCCTACATCGAGAAGTCGGCCCGGGTCGCCGCCCGCCTCAGTGCCGCGCAAGGCGGATGCCGAGGGCAAGGCCGCGGATGCCGAGGGCAAGGCCGCGGATGCCGAGGGCAGAGCAGCCGAGCTGGTCGCCGACTGAACGAGCTGGGTGGCGCGAGTACCTAGCGAGTGAATCGTTCCTCGACGTGGTCGAGCCACGCTCGCACGTCGGCATCAGAGATCCGGTCGAGATCGTAGATCGTGGTGCGGCGCACGGTGCAGAGCGGGTGGCAGACGGCTCGGAGCGACCGGAAGATCAACCGCTGACCCGAATGGGCTTGGAGGAGGTTGATCCAGCGCGATGATCCGTGGGACGTCACGACCTCGAGTCGGCGGATGTTGGTGAGGCGACGTTTCACCCGATTCGACCCGGCGGGGACGTCGAACGCCAAGCCTGGAATGCAGACGCGATCGAACCAACCTTTGAGGCGTGCGGGTTGTCCGCTGAACCAGGTGGGGTAGACGAAGACGACGCGGCTTGCCCACTGGAGCGCCTCGAAGTGCTCGATGAGGTCAGGCCGCGAGTCGGGGCCTGCGTCGTAGTGCAGCTTCTCCTCGAGGCTGAGGCAGGCCTCGAAGTCCTCGGCCTCGAGATCGAGCACGCGGACGGGTTCCCCTGACTTCTCGAGTCCGGCGAGGACTCGTTGAGCTGCGGCCCGGGTGAGCGAGTCCGGGCGCGGATGACAGATGACGACGAGGGTGGCCATCAGCAGCTCTTCGCCTTCACTGGAGTCCCCGTAGGCTTCGGTCGACGTTGGAGAGGAACTGGGCCCGCTCGGTGGCGGATCGGCCGTGGATTGCTCCGAGCACGTGCCAACTCACCTTGGCTCGGCGGTGGCAAACGAGTCGTACCGTGCGTCCGATCGTGGTCTTGCCGCCGTCGCCCAACAGTCGCACCCGCCAGGTGGGTGAGCCGGTGGTGGTGATGCCGACGAGGCGGCGAATGTTGCTCAGCGCCGGGGTGACTCGCTGTGTCTTGGGGTCAAGGGTGAAGGCGACGTGAGGCAGGAACGTACGGTCGACCCAGCCTTTGAGCATGGCCGGCATCGTGGCCCACCAGGTCGGATAGACGAACACCAAACCCTCGGCCCACCTGAGCAGTTCGATATGCGCTCGGACCAAGGGATCGGGATGGTCGGTCGCAACGTCGAGGTAGTTGCGGTGCTCGTCGGCGGTGAAGTTGGGGTTGAATCCGAGTCCGTAGAGGTCGATCAAGCGGACGTCGTGGCCCGAGGAAGCCAGGCTGGCCAAGGCTTGATCGCGCAACGCTGCGCTGAAGGAGTTCGGATCGGGGTTGGCGTGAATGATCAGCCAGCGCACCCGGTGCAGGCTAGGCCGCGAAGAAGTCGCCGAGCGCGGTGGCCAACGCCTCGTGGGCTTCGAGGTTGAGCAGATGTCCGCCGGGCAGCTCGGAGATCTGGGCGGATGGAAGCGCGGCTCTCCAGGCTTCGGAGTACTGGGGTGCAACGAGGGTGTCGTTGGTGCCGAAGATGACGGCTGTCGGGGCCGTCAGGCGGTAGAGGCGCTTGGACAATCGTCGGTTGGGTATCGGGAACATGATCTTCCCCGCCGTCCCGAGCCGACGATTGTTGCGGATCATGAACTCGGCCAGGCCCTGATCGGTTGACAGGTCGAGCCCCGGGGGCAGGAGTTTTGCAGCGTTGGCCGGGTCGGCGAACAACATTTCGGCGAGTTGGAAGGGGAGCGTGGCGAACGGGTCGGGCAACGGGAGGGCGTCGACCCACAATCCATAGGGGGCAACGAGCGCCAGGCGGTCGAGGTCGTTGCGCGCCAGACACGCCATTTCGGCCGCGATCATCGCGCCGAAGGAGTGGCCGACGAGGTGGGGATGATCGAGGCCGAGCGCGTCGACGATGTCCCAGCCGAGCAAGGCGAACTCGAGCATGTCCTCGATGTCGGTCTCGTTCTCGATGTCGCCGTACCCGGGCCAGACCGGTGCGTGGACCGTGAACGTCTCGGCCAGCAGATCGAGAGCTGGCTCGGTCGGAGCCAACCCGACCAAGCCGTGGAACCAGACGAGGTCGGCTCCGCTGCCTCTGGTCTGTACCTCGATCTCGAGGCCGCGGCGGGTGACGATGGTCGAGACGCGAGGTCCATCGGTCACGTCAGTTCACCTCGGGTTTCAGTGCAGCACGGCGAGCGTGGTCGAGCCCGAGTTCGGGCTGTACCCGGTTTGCCATGGGCTTGGGCCACCAACGATCGTCCGAGGCGTAGTCGGGCCACAGATTCTTCAGCTGGGGCATCACCTTTTCGGCGAACAACTGTGAGGAGTACCGGGTCTTCTCATCGGGCATGTTGCCCATGTGCAGGAGGGTGAACACCGTGCCGAGGCGCAGCTCCTTGATCATGTGTTCGGTCTGCTCTCGCACGGTGTCGGGCCCGCCGGCGATGATGAAACCACCCTCGACCAGGTCCTTCCAGGTGAGGTTGCTGAACATGTCCTGGTTTTCCTTGCGGACCTGGCTGAGGACGCCGGCCTTCACCGTCTTGATGGTCCGGTAACCGGGGGCATCGGCGAAACCCGGATAGACGTGCAGGCACCGATTGAAGAAGTAGAGCATGTGCTCCGCGTAGAGCTTCTCGGCCTCGGCGTCGTTGTCGGCAACACAGAAGATCTGGGCGAAGGCGGCCCGGCCCGGCGACTCGTCCTTGTCGCGCTCGGACACCCTGTTCCAGTAGCCGTCCATCAGCAGCTTGCCGGCCTTGTGCCCACCAAAGGACAGATAGGAGTAGTTGTAGTCGTGGTCCAGGCAGAAGTCCCACGTCTCGATGGAACCGCCACCGGGGATATAGATGGGCGGATGGGGCTTCTGGATCGGCTTCGGCCAGCAGTTCACATAGCGGAGCTGGTTGTACTTGCCGTCGAACGCGAACGGCTCCTCTTCGGCCCAGGCCCGCATGATGAGTTCGTGGGCTTCGCCGTACTTGTCACGGGTGAGGGCTGGGATCTGGCCGTAGCAGTAGTTGGTGTCCATCGACGTGCCGACGGGGAACCCGGCAACGAGCCGTCCGCCGCTGATGACATCGAGCATGGCGAATTCTTCGGCGACGCGTAGAGGCGGGTTGTAGAGCGCAATCGAGTTGCCGATGACACACAGCGCGGCCCGACTGGTCCGACGGGCGAGGCCGGCGGCGATGATGTTCGGAGACGGCATGATGCCGTAGCCGTTCTGGTGGTGCTCGTTGACGCCGATGCCGTCGAATCCCAATTCGTCGGCAAACTCGAGCTGGTCCATGTACTGGTGGTAGAGCCCGTTGGCCCGCTCCGGATCGAAGAGGGTGTTGGGGATGTCGACCCACACCGACCGCGTTGTTTCCCTGAAGTCGTCCGGCAGATCCGGCCAAGGCATCAGGTTGAACCAACAGAAGTTGACCATGTCATGCTCCCACGTCGAGGGTCCCGCAGCATTCTGCTGCAACCGTCGGCCGAGGGGAAACTCAGTTGGCGATGAGGCGTACCAAATACAGCACCGGCCAAAGCTTGCCGGTGAGGTACAGCGTGTCGGCTGTTGGATCGTGGGCGATGCCGTTGAGGGCGAAGTCGAGATCGTCGATCGGTAGGTCCGGGGGCCGCAGGCTGTGGGCATCGATCGTGGCGGCGACCGCTCCGGTCTGTGGGTCGATCACGACGATCTCGTCCGAACCGTAGATGTTGGCAAGCACTTGTCCGGCTCGGCACTCGAGCTCGTTGAGCCGATCGATGGGTACCCCGTCCCGGGTCACCTCGACGGTGGATCGCACGGCAAAGGTCTGCGGATCGCGGACGGTCAGATCGGCGGAGCCGTTGCTCATGATCAGGGACGCGCCGTCGTGACAGATGCCCCAACCCTCGCCCTCGTAGGTCAGCTGTGACTGGTCGTCGAGGGTCGCACCGTCGGCGATGATCGCGCGGTTGTTGGTCCACGTGAGTTGGAAGATGCGCTCGTCGACCAACGTGATGCCCTCTCCGAACTCCTCGTCGTCGAGCCGTTGGGCATCGACGATGTGGCCGGTCTCGGGTTCCACCCACCGGCGGCTCGACTCGCCGAATCTCCCGGTGCTTTCGAGCAGGAGTCCGTCGTGCAGTTCCAGTCCTTGGGTGTAGGCCTCGGGATCGTGCGGGTAGGTGGCCACGATCTCCACCCGGTAGTCGCCGACGAGGGTCGATGCGCCGCCCGAGGAACTCGGGGAGCGTCCAGGAGCAGCGGTGGGCGAGGACGACGTCTTCGACGTTGAGCTGGTTGGCGACCCTGGGGGTGGCGCAATGGTCCCTTGGCGGAGGTCAGCGGTCGGCGGGGAGCAAGCCGCAATGCTCAGGGCGACAGCGATCAGGACAGGAACCGAGCGGAATGCCCCGGCGCTGCTGTTCACCCGCGCAGTCGCGCCTTTGCCGCCTTGCTGCGTTCGAGAATGGAGGTAGGGATGAGCCCTGCTGCGCCGTCCGCCGCGGGTGCGGCGCCAACGGCAGCGGCCTCGCCGGATCCGGCAGACGGGGTGGCGACACTCGCCATGGCGGCCCGCTCGTTCCAGGCGCCGACCATGTCGGGGCGGACCAGATCGTCCTGGCAAACCTGGCCGATGATCTCGCCGTTGTCGAACTTGACCCAGTAGCGGATCCAGGTATGCAACCCATTCACCAGCTTGACCTTGCCGCGGCGTACCTTCGGGAACGCCGGGAAGATCCCGCGTTGTCCGGACGCTCTCGCCGGTGCGGAAGGGCGTGTCGAGATCGGGCTTGATGCGCGGCATGGTCTGGAGGTTACCGGAACACGGATTGCTATCGATTTCCGTGGTTCCTGCCGATAGAGACCTCGACGGTTGGTTCGGGCCCGGAGGTCACACCGTATGCAGAACACAACGCTCAAGGCGCGACCCAGGCTCAGGCCGAGTTTCACGTCCTCGGACGCTTCGGCTTCGGGCGATTGGGGCGTGGCCCATCCGGTGCTCTCGGTGGTGATGCCGTGCTTCAACGAGTCGGCGACCATCGACACCATCGTGAAGCGGGTTCTCGAATCGCCCTACGTCGCGCGAGTTGATCATCGTGGACGACGGGTCGACGGACGGGACCCGAGATCAGCTGCAGCTGCTCGAATCGGACGAGCGCGTGCGGGTACAACTGCAGTCGGTGAACCAGGGAAAGGGCGCAGCGCTGCGCACGGGGTTCAGCATGGCTACGTCGCCTTTCGTCGTGGTGCAGGATGCCGATCTCGAGTATGACCCTGGTGAGTATCGGCTCCTCCTCGAGCCCCTGCTGTCCGGCCAGGCGGATGTGGTTTTCGGTTCACGCTTCCTCACCGGCAGACCTCGACGGGTGTTGTTCTACTGGCACTCCGTCGGCAACCACTTCCTGACCGTGCTGTCCAACATGTTCACCAACCTCAACCTGACCGACATGGAGACCTGTTACAAGGCCTTCCGTCTCGAAGTGGTCCAGGGTCTCGAGCTCCAGGAGAATCGCTTCGGGATCGAGCCCGAGATGACGGCGAAGGTTGCAGCAGCACACTGGAAGGTCTGGGAGGTGGGTATTTCCTACGCTGGCCGCGGCTACGAAGAGGGCAAGAAGATCGGCTGGAAAGACGGTGTGCGAGCGGCGATCTGCATTGTCAAGTACTCGCCGATCGGTCAGCGTCTGCGTCGAGCCTCATGAGCCGTGTCGCGTCGCCGGTCGCGGTCGAAACGGCCGACGAGAATCTGGCGGAAATGCTCGACTCCCTGTCTGGAGCGGAGAATTATCTCGAGCTCATCCTGACCCTCCTGGGCCCGCATCTACGCGGACCGATTCTCGAGGTCGGTTCGGGCCACGGCGATCTCACCGCTCGTTTTGCCCAGATCGGGCAGGTACACGCAACGGACATCAGTGATCGCTGCCTGCATCGTCTTCGGGGGCGCTTCGCCGGTGATGAGCGGGTAACCGTCGGCACGCTCGACATCACGACGTGTGCGTCGAATGGCGCTGCGCTGACCGGCGTCGCCACGGATGGCGGCTTCGGGTCGGCGGTGCTCGTGAACGTGCTCGAACATCTCCCCGATGATGTCGCAGCGCTCGCCCGCCTCCGTGAGCTGGTGCGACCAGGCGGGAACATCGTGATCTTCGTGCCGGCGTTCGAGGCGCTGTACGGCCGCTTCGATCGACTCATCGGACATCACCGCCGCTACCGCAAGTCTGGTCTGGATTCGGCCTTTCGGTCTGCGGGCCTGGAGACGGTCGAGTTGCGCTACGTCAACCTTCCCGGTTGGTTCACCTGGCTGCTCGCGGTTCGTCTCCTACGGATCGTTCCGGCTGCCGGTCCGCTGGTGACGGCCTACGACCGGCTGGTCATCCCTGCGGTTTCGGCCATCGAGACCCGCGTTTCCGTGCCGTTCGGACAATCCCTCATCGGCGTTGCCAGAGTGGGAAGTCCCGGAATTTCGTAGGCCGCCCGGGGCTCGAACCCGGCACCTTGGGATTAAAAGTCCCCTGCTCTAACCAGATGAGCTAGCGGCCCTCGCGAGGAACAAGTTCTCGACGAAGGACCTACGGTACCGCCAAGATGTGCACACGATGACTGCGTTTCCTCTGGTTCTCCGCCGTCGCGCGCTGGTCCGGTCCGGTCTGGTGACTGCGATCTTCGTCGGGCTCAGCGTCGCGTGCGGAGCGCTCCCGGAACCGGAAGTTGGCTCGCCTCCGACCGGCCTGGCCACCGAACTCGACGTACTCGATACTGCCGAGGCGGCCGAAGCGCGGAGTCTTGGAGCCGCCGACAACGCCAGCGATCAACCTCGTTCAGCCGAACTCATCGTCGCCACCGGCACCCTCGTGGCGGTTGGACCCGCAGCCCAGCTTCGGCCCCTCGGCGAGCCGTTCATCGGCATCCGACCCAGTTTCGCGGTCGATGACTTCCTGGGAGGCCTCGTGGCGCAAGCCTCGGACGGCGAAGTCTGGTGGTTCCCGGGCGAGGGCGGTACGAGCCAGCTCATCAACGGTGATGGCGGGACCCTGCTTGGCGTCGGGCTGAGTGACTCGACCCCGTTCGCGGTCCTTTTGGTCGAGGAGCGCGTGAACGACCCGGCGGCGACGACCGAGGACGAATCGACCATGGCCGTTGCTCAGCGGATCGAGACGGTCGGCTTGGTCACCGGCACCCGAACATCCTTTGTGAACATCGAGCCGGGACGGACGGTGCTGAACTTCGCGACTGGCGGCAACCGCTCGGCCGTCACGTTCGCTGACGCGTCATGCGGCGGCATTCAGGTGTTCGACGAGATCGGTGCCGCCGTTCCCCTTGCTCTACCCGAGGCCCTCTGCCCCGTGGCCTCGCTCGCATCCTTCGGCGACGTTGCGCTCAGCCCCGATGGAGCCGTGCTTGCCTTCACCCAGGTGAGCTACCGGCCCGACGGCGTCGAGGCCAGTACGTCGATCGTCGGTCTCCAGTTGACGTCAGCGAGCGGATTCGAAGCGGGAACCGAAGTGTTCCGGTTGGAGGTCGGAGGAGCGGGCGATCGCCTCAGTTCACTGGCGTTCGACGGGCAGCGGCTCGTGTTCATACGAACCAGCCTCAACCCCCAGATCGAGTCCGGCCCGATGCTCATCGATCTGAATGAACCCACCGATGCAGTCGTGCTCGGTGGGGCGGACGCGCTTTCGGTCACCTTCGCCCGTAGCTCCCTCTCGTTCGGCTGACCCGTAGGCTGGCCCGATGCAGGAATCGCCGCTACCCACGATGATCGACCTCGATGGGCTCGAGGTGGCGCTCAACAACATCGACCGGGTACTGGCGGACCTCGAACTCAACGCTGCGGGAGTCCCGGAGGGGCAGCTTCACCGCCCGCCATCGACTCCTGACGGGCTTCACCAGGATCCTGCTCGTCCCACGCCTTGGCGATGAGAAAACCACGCGCTCGTTCTGCCAACGGGTAGCGGCCGACGAGTTCCCAGAACCTCGCCGTGTGGCCGAGTTCCACGAAGTGGGCCAGCTCGTGAACGATCACATAGTCGACCACCCAGTCGGGAAAGCCGGCCATACGGTCGGAGAGCCGAATCGAGCCCTGCGTCGGGGTGCACGAACCCCACCGCTGTGCCTGGTTGCTCACCCATCGGATCGAGGTGGGTGGCGGTAGATCGTGGACCTGGGCCAGCTGCGCCGCTCGCTCCGTCAAGTCGAGGTGGCCTACCCGGCGCTTGCGTTCGAAGCGTTGCTGAAAATAGGCCACCATTTCGCGTTCCTGCGCCTTGGTGAATCGGGCCGGTATCCGAATCTCCAAGACGCCGCCTCGAAGGTGCGCCTCTGCGGTCTTCCGTCGCTTGGTGCTTCGCACCACCCGCACCGTTTCGGTCATTGGCGTCATACCCGGTCGACGTCGCCGCCGGTCGCGTACTGCCCCTCGATCAACTCGAGTCGTTCGCCTGCCCGCCACGTGCCGCCGGTGCTGTCGTCCGGGGAGAACTCGACGAGTCGTCCCCAGAGGTTGGGCACCCGGCCCGATTCCAGTCCCAGGTACTCCTCGAAGCGGTGGATCACACCCCCGTGCGTGACGACGAGGACGAGGCGTCCCGGATTGCCGACGGCAAGCGCATCGAGCGCCGGCTTCGTGCGGGCGAGAAGCTCCTCGTCGGTCTCGTAGCCTGGGGGGCGTCGGTGGTCGGCCAGGTACCCGGGGTCAGCGCGCCTCGATCTCTTCGACGGTCAATCCTGACCATGGTCCCGCGCCGCGTTCGCGCAGGTTCGGGACGAGGACGACGGGGCCAATGCCCAACTCGTCGGCGATGAGTTCCGCGGTGTGGCTGGCCCGCTGCTGGGGCGAGGCCACGATGGCGTCGATCACCCCGATGGCCTTGGCTGCTTCCTTGGCCTGGAAACGTCCATGGTCTGACAGGGGAGGGTTGGCTTGGCCTTGCCACCGTCGCTGGGCGTTCCACGTCGATTGGCCATGTCGAACCAGCAGGAGGCGCGTCAGCTCAGCCATCGCCGCACCCTACCGACGTAGACTTGCCGCTGTGATCACGTTGCGACTCTTCGCCCAAGCCCGCGAAGCGGCCGGAGAGAAGATGGCCGTGTTCGAGGGCGCAACGGTCGGAGAAATTCTCGATGGAGCCGTGGCCCAGTTCGGATCGGAGTTCGATGCGGTGTTGTCGGGGTCCCGCGTGTGGCTGAATGGTGCGCCGGCAACCCGGGCCGATGCGGTGGCCGCGGGCGACGAAGTCGCCGTGCTTCCCCCGGTTTCCGGTGGCTGAGCGTCTCGGTCTGCGGGCGAAACCCCGCTCGTCTGGGCGATTCGTCATCGTGCACGACACCGATGGCCCGAAGGTGGTGCTTGGTGTGCTGTGGGCTGCCTGCTTGCTGGCCTCTGCCGCTGCTGGTCGAGGAGTGCTCAGCGGCGTCGTGCTGGTGCCGGTCGGAGCGTTGGCCGGGTTGCAGGTTGCCAACGCCTGGTCGGGCGTCGACTTCACCGATCGTTGGGCGGCCGCCCTGGCGGGCGGAGCGTTGGCGATATCGGGCGCGTTCGGCGTCACCGCGCTCGGCGCAGCCGTTCTGGCGGTGACCCTGGCCCTGTTCGCTTACGCGCTCGTGCTCCCTCTGCCGCAACGCACCAATCGGATACGCGTGTCCGAGCTGCTGATGTTGTCGTCGATGCCGGCTGGTCTGGCTGCGGGTAGCCTGCTCGCGCTCGCGATCGATCTGCCCCAAGCCTTCGTCAGCCTCGTGGTGCTGATCGGCGCCTACGAGATGGGCGACTTCCTGGTGGGCAGCGGTGGGAGCGAGCGACCTGGCAATCAGATCGCCGGCGTGGTCGCCGGCCTCAGCGCGCTCGGTTTGGTCGCGATGTCGCTGTTCTTGTTACTGCCCGACCCTTTCACGACGGGCAACCTGCCCGGCTATGCCCTCGCCGCCGCGGTCTGCGCCCCTTTCGGACAGCTGTGCGGTTCGGCGTTGCTCCCCGGGTCACAAGGCGCGCACGGCTCGGCTCCCGCGCTGTCACAGGGGGCGTACCGCTCGGCTCCCGCGCTGCGACGCCTGGATTCCTACTTGGTCGTTGCGCCCCTCTGGCTCATTCTCCTCTAGCGTTGCAAGCTGTGATCGAACCCCTTGCGCGTCTGCTCGCCCCTGACACTCTGAAGGGTCTGACGACGCGGCCGCTGCCCCAGCTTCGTGACCTACGGATCCAGTGTTCGGAAGTCGAAGGAGACATCTCCCTGGTGCGCCGGGTCGCCCAGGGCCGACTGGACATCGTCGGTCACGAGGTTCGCCGGCGGGCGGGCGACACCCAGGCCGAGTCGCCGCAGTCGCTGCTGTTCGACCTCCCGGATCTCCTGGCCGACGCGCCGCGACCCGAGGGTCAGACGTCCCGCGGCCGGCCCGTCGACGTCGGCCTGCCGGGCCCGGTTGCCGTGGCGTTGGTGGAGCGTCTCGATCGGGCCGTAACGCCGGCCGACCTCTCGGGGATCGACCGCATCGCCGACAACGAGGTGCGTGAGATCTTCGAACGTCTCCGGAGCTTTGAGCTCGAACTCTCATCCGCTCGCCATCAGCTGCACGAACGAATCGACGCCATCCAATCAGAGATCGGCCGCCGATATCGCGACGGCGAGGCCTCCATTGACAGCCTCCTCTCCTAACGGTTCGTTGTCGTAACGGGTGCGGGTTTCTCGGCGGGAACGACGAATCGGGGGAGACACCTCCCGCGGCGAGGAAGAGGTTGGCGCGTTCATCCGCGAGCAACGCAGGTTGGCCGAGCTCTCCCTCAGGCGTCTGGCCGAGCTGGCCGGAGTGTCGAATCCGTACCTCAGCCAAATCGAACGTGGACTCCGGCGCCCATCGGCGGAGATCCTCCAACAGATCGCTCGGGCGTTGGAGATCTCGGCCGAGAGTCTGTACGTCAGAGCCGGCATTCTCGATGACGAGTCTCCGGGCGCGATGAGCAGCCTCGAAGCCGCCATCCGCGGCGCGGCCGAGTTGACGGCTGAGCAGCGGCGGGCTCTGCTCGCGGTGTATCGGAGTTTCGTGGCCAGCTCGTCGCTGATCGACGACGAACCGATGGAGTTGTCGTGATTGCCTGGGAAGAATCCGACGCAGGGAAGGGTTGAGGTTCGACGTGCGCCGCGTTGCCGTTCTGTCCTTGCATACCTCACCGCTGGCCCAACCAGGAACCGGTGACGGCGGCGGCATGAATGTCTACGTGCGCGAGCTCGTCTCGGCCTTGGCCCAAGCGGGCCTGCAGTGTCGAGTGTTCGTGCGCCGGTATGACGACACGCTGCCGGAGCGAGTCGAGGTCGAGCCGGGCTTCGAGGTCGTGCACGTGCCTGCGGGGCCGGCGGACGTGCCAAAGGAAGAACTGCCGGGACTGGTGGGCGCGTTCAGCGACTGGGTGGCGGCGCACCTGCGCCACGAACCGGCCGACGTGATTCACGCCAACTACTGGCTGTCGGGTGTCGCGGGCCAGCTCCTGAAACAACAGCTGGGGCTTCCCCTCGTGACGACGTTTCACACCCTCGCCCGGGTCAAGGCCGTGCTCGGCGACCCCGAACCCGAGCGGCGAGCGCGGGCCGAGGCGGAAGTGATGACCTGCGCCGACGTCGTTCTTGCCAACTGCACGACCGAGGCCGATCAGTTGGTCGAGTTCTACGACGTTCCCCGAGAGCGCATCGAGATCGTGCCTCCCGGAGTCGATCACGCCTTTTTCTCGCCGGGTAGCCAGGCGGGCGCCCGCTGGGCGCTCGACACCGACCTCGACCGTCCTTTGCTCCTGTTCGTGGGTCGCATCCAGCCGCTGAAGGGTGCCGACGTAGCGGTTCGTGCCCTCGCCCGGGTCGAGCGAGCGGACGCCCGCCTCTGGATCATCGGCGGTGCGAGCGGCTCGGCCGGCGACGTCGAGGTCGAGCGGGTCCGGAATTTGATCGACGAGCTGGGCCTTGGGGAGCGAGTCGAATTCCTGCCGCCCAAGCCCCACCACCTTCTGTCCACCTACTACCGCGCCGCGGATGTGTGTCTCGTGCCGAGCCGGTCGGAATCGTTCGGCCTGGTGGCGCTCGAGGCCCAGGCCTGCGGCGTCCCTGTCGTGGCATCTGCGGTCGGCGGGCTGCTCACCCTCGTCGAACACGGACGTTCCGGATACTTGGTCGAGAGCAGAGAGCCCGACGAGTACGCGGCGTGGATCGATGCCATTCTCGCCGACCCGGTACTGGCTCGCCGATTGTCGGTGTCAGCAGCCGGGCGGGCCCGCACGTACACGTGGTCCACCTCAGCGGCCCGTCTTCGTCGGCTCTATGACGATCTGTCGACCATTGACCTCGCCCGATGCGGTGAGTCGACCTCGCTGGCCGGTACCGGTCCCTTCGGATCGTGAATTCCCCGAGGACTCCCGAAGAGATCGAGATCCTCCGGCTCCGGATCGACGGGTGGCTGGCCGATCAACTCGAGTCCAACCCTGCCGTCGCCGCGGTGGATCGCGATGTCGACGGCCCCCGGTCGTGGTTCGTGCGTATGTTGGGCGAGGAAAAGGACGTGTTCACTGTCCGCTTCCACCTCGATCAGCGAACCCTGGCGTATGAGACCTACGTGATGCCGGCCCCCGAGGAGAACCAGGCGGCGTTCTACGAGCACCTGTTGCGACGCAACAGCCGGCTCTACGGCGCAGCCTTCACGATCGGCGAGGAAAACGGAGTCTTCCTCCAAGGCCGGATCGACGCACGGTGGGTTGACGAGACGGAGTTCGACCGCGTGCTCGGATCGATGTATGCGTGGGTCGAGCAGTACTTTCGGCCCGCCTTGCGTATTGGGTTCGCTTCGAAGTTCTCGTAAGCCCGCTAGTGATGCTGTCTGACTAGAAATACATTGAAATACGATTAATTATCCGAATGAGTAGTAAATCCGACTGTTGGGGCTTAATGTCCTAGTAGTCGGATGTGGCTGCTCGGTGGCGGTTCGGGGAAGAACGCCGCGGTTCAGCCCATCCGGCGAACCCATCCGGCGCGGCGGGGTGTAGGTTGCGGTCATGAAACTCCAGCTGATCGGTGGGGGAAAGATGGGCCAGGCCCTGGCGGGAGGACTCCTTTCCTCCGGCTGGCTCGAGCCTGCGGAGCTGACCATCGTCGAGGTGGTCGCGGAACTCCGAGGGGTGCTCGAGACCCAATTTCCCGGGGTCACCATCGGCGAGCATCCTTTGGCCGATGTCGACACCATTCTCGCCGTCAAGCCGTGGTCGATCGTCGATGTGGCCGCCGGCCTTGTTCGACCCGGTCGCGTATTGTCGATTGCCGCCGGCGTGACCTTGGCCGCCATCGAGGCGCACGTACCTTCGGGCACGCCCGTCATCCGCTCGATGCCCAACACCCCGGCGCTTCTTGCCGCCGGTGCCTCTGCGCTCGCCGGCGGGTCGAGCGCCGGCCCGGCCGACCTCCAGTGGGCGACCGAAATCCTCGGAGCCGTCGGTCAAGTGGTGGTTGTCACCGAAAGCCAGATCGATGCGGTCACCGGGCTCTCGGGCTCGGGTCCGGCGTACTTCTTCCTCGTCGGAGAAGCGTTGGCCGACGCCGGCGTGGCGGTCGGGCTGCCTCGGGCCACGGCAGAGCTGTTGGCCTACCAGACCATGCTGGGCTCAGCCCGAATGCTGCTGGAATCGGGCGAACCCGCCGCGGTACTGCGATCCGGAGTGACCACTCCGGCCGGAACCACCGCTGCTGGGACCGGCCAGCTCGAGCACCACGGGGTGCGGGCAGCCATGCTCGCCGCGGTCGAGGCAGCCACTGCCCGCTCGCGGGAACTCGGCCGCTCGGCGGGCTGAACCACTCCGACATGGCTGCGCGGTTCGACACCATCTCCTTCCTTTCCGATTACGGCCTCGATGACGAGTTCGTCGGCGTGGTCAAATCGGTCATTCGCACCGTGTCGCCCGGCACTGCGGTCATCGACGTCACCCACAACATCGAGGCTCACGACGTTCGGGCCGGTGGTTTGGCATTGGCTCGAGCCGTGCAGTATCTGGCGCCCGGAGTAGTGCTGGCCGTCGTCGACCCCGGTGTCGGGACCGATCGTCATCCCGTGGTCGTCGAGGTGGCAGACGGCGCGGCGTACCTCGTTGGGCCCGACAACGGTCTGCTCGCTCCCGCGGTCGCGATGGTCGGAGGGGCAACCGGCGCCTTCGTGCTGGACAACGCCGACTTCCACCTACCGGCCCCCGGGCCGACGTTCCACGGCCGCGACATCTTCGCCCCCGTCGCCGCCCATCTGTGCAACGGCGTTCCGGCCAACGAGCTCGGCACTCCCATCGATCCGGTTCGGCTCATGCCCGGTCTGCTTCCGGTGAGCCAGGTCGAAGACGACGGGTCGATCTCGGCCGAGGTGCTGTGGGTCGATCGGTACGGAAACGCCCAACTGAATGTGGACCCCGCAGACATCGAAGGATGGCCCGATGCGGTGTCGCTGAGCGGTGGCCGAACCGAGCGAGCAGCGATGCGGGTCGCTACCTACGCCAGGATCCCGGTGGGCAGCGTCGGCCTGATCGTTGACTCGTACGGGCTGCTCTCGGTCGCGGTAGACCGAGGATCGGCGGCCTTCGAACTCGACCTCGGCCCCGGTCAGGCGGTCACGCTTCGACCGGCAACCGCGGGTCAACCCACCAAAGGTCGACCGGTGACCGTTGCGCTCGGTCAGAAGCCGTCGACCGAACGGCCCGAGGAAGGACCCGACTGCTCATGAGGCCCGCCACCGTCATCACGCTGGCTCTGCTCATGCTCACGGTGCTCGTCGCCGGAGCGCTCCAGTTGTTCATCGAGACCCGCTGAACGGGCGATCAGATACCCGAGCCCGCCATCGAGGCCAGCACGCCGGCCACTGAGGTCGGAGCCAAGGGGCCGGCGTTGTTGGGTGGCAGCGTCGGCGGCACCGAACTCGATGTCGTGGTGGAGGGGACCGTTGTGGTCGTTGCCGGAGGAGCGGTCGTCGGTGTCGATCCGCCGGGTTGGGTTGCGGGTGTTCGCCCCGGCGCCGACGTGGTCGCCGGCCGGGTCGTTGTCGTCGCGGCCGGGGTGTCACCCAGGGCCATGAACCGGTGCGTGGTCCACATCTGACCCGACTGGTCGTACACCACCCCGACACCCACGTAGCGGAACTGCGGGTCGACCAGGTTCTGCAAATGGGCGGGGCTCGCAACGAAGGCATCGAAGAGTTCCTGGATCTGCCCTTGCGGAGCCACACCGACGTTCTCGCCAAGTTTTCGTCCAGTAGACAGTGACGCCCACGGAGAGGTCGGGAGCGTGGGCGAGGGTCCCGGTGGTTGCCATGTGTGCCGCCCAGTCCTGAGACGGGGGCACCAGCTGGGGGTGCACCTCGAGGGCGGGAAGTCCGCGGGAGGCCCGAAGATCATTGATCAGGGTGACGAACTGGGCCTCGTCGGTGGCCTCGGAGGCGGCGGCGCCGTTCGGGCTGCCGGCCAGCAGGCCGAAGAGCACGGCGACAATGACCATCAGTCTGGTCGCTCGGTGCTGGTTCGTCGGTTGGATCATCATCGACCTCAGGAAGGGGAGTACCGGGTCGACAGACCCGGCGAACAGAACTCCCCTGGTTCTCGGCCCAGTCGTCGACGAACTTGAGCATCGGCGTCGTTCGTGAACTTGTGAATTCACGGCGTATCCTTCCGTTGTGACCAGCGATGCGGAGTTGGGGGCCCCGGTATCGGGAGCCACGGTGGGTCGCCTGCCCGCCTATCTGCGTTCGGTCGTCGAACTGGTATCACTCGGACTGTCCAGTGTCTCGTCCGATCGTCTGGCCGAAGAGACGGGCGTCAATCCCGCGACCGTCCGGCGCGATCTGGCCTCCCTCGGGATCGCCGGTACGCGTGGGCTCGGTTACGACCTCCGCTACCTGATCCACGAGATCGGCCTGCTCCTCGGAGTGAGCGAAGACTGGCCGGTGGTCATCGTGGGTGCCGGCAACCTTGGACGTGCGCTGGCCAACTACCAGGGTCTTGCTGCTCGCGGCTTCCCGGTCCGAGCGCTCGTCGACGTCGACCCGGCGTTGGTCGGGACGCACATCGGTCATCTGGAAGTGCTGCATCTCGACCAGCTCGAACGAGTCGTCCGCGATGCCGGCATCGGGGTCGGCATCGTGGCGACGCCGGCCGATCAGGCCCAGGTCGTTGCCGATCAACTCGTTGCGCTCGGGGTGTCCTCGCTGTTGAACTTCACGGAGGAGGCACTGGTTGTGCCGGCCTGGGTGGAGGTCCGACGAGTCGATCTGGCCACCGAGCTGCAGATTCTGAGCTTTTATCAACGTCGGACGACCGGAGCGCGGTCGGGCGCCGGACTACCGCTGGCCGTGGAGCCGAACGCATGATCTGCCAACCCGCCTGTATCCCACCCGCCTGTAACCAACCCGTGACGAAAGACACGCAAGGAGAACCGCCGCCAGAGTTGGCCGGAGGCCTCGCCGCGCGAGACACTGGGTTCACACCGATCGCCTGCTGGCGCTTTGCGCCAGAGCTGGCTGGAGTCGCATGACCGTCATCGCCCTCGGGCTCAACCATCGCAGTGCCCCCGCATCGGTATTGGGTGATGTCGCGCTTGCGGCGGATGTCGTGCCCAAGGCGTTGGTCGAGATTCTCGGCAGTCCCTTCATCAACGAAGCGGTCGTGTTGTCAACGTGCAACCGCACCGAGTTCTACGTCGATGCCGAGCGGTTCCACGAGGGGTATCAGGCGGCACGAGAAGCTCTCGCCGTCGTTTCGGGCGTCCCGGTCGACGAGTTCGTCGAGCACCTCTACGTGCACTACCACGATGACGCCGTGCAACACCTCTTCGAGGTGGCGGCGGGCCTCGACTCGGTCGTTCTCGGTGAACACGAGATCCTCGGTCAGGTTCGGCTGGCGTTCGAGGCGGCCCGGTCCGAAGGGGCCACCGGCCCGGTGCTCAACGCGCTCTTCCAGCATTCGCTCAGCACGGGCAAGCGAGTCCGGTCGGAGACCACCATCGGTGAACATACCGCATCGTTGTCCCACGCCGCTGTCGAATTGGTACTCGAGCGCACGCCGAGCCTCCACGGCCAGCGTGTGGTGCTCGTGGGTGCGGGAGAAGTGGGCTCGTCCGTCGCGACGGCGCTGATGAAGGTGGCCAACGACACGGCCGCAGTCCTCGACCTCACCATCGTCAATCGAACACCCGAGAAGGCGCAGGCCCTGGCAGCCGAACTCGGCGGCAGACCCGCTTCGATCGACGAGTTGGCGCTGCTGGTTGCCGGCGCAGATGTCGTGGTGTCAGCCACCGCGTCGGGCGTTGTCCTCATCGGCATCGAGCATCTCGGCGATGGTCCGACCCTGCTGCTCGATCTTGCGATGCCTGGTGACATCGATCCGGCAGTCGGCTTCGATCCCCGCGCCAGCCTGCTCGACCTCACCTCCCTTCAGGCACTGGCCAACCGGGGCATCGAACGTCGACAAGAGCAAGTTCCCGCGGTGCGGGCGGTCATCGCTGACGGACTCGACCGCTATCGCAACGCCGTTCGTGCCCGAGAGGTCGAACCGCTGCTCGGCTCCCTCCATCGATGGGCCGACGGCGTTCGTTCCGTCGAGCTCGACCGTTATCGCAGTCGGCTCGGTGAACTCGACGGTGCCCAGCTCGAAGCAGTCGAAGCGCTGACCCGCGCGGTCGTGGCCAAATTGCTGCACGCTCCGTCGGCCGAACTCCGCGCTGCTGCCGGCACCCCCCGCGGTGATCGCCTGGCCGAGGTGACCCGCGAGCTCTTCGGTTTCTCGTGACCCTGCGGGTTGCGACCCGGCGTAGCCCGCTGGCCCTCTGGCAAGCCGAACACGTGGTGTCGTTGCTGCGCTCGGCCGACTCCTTGCTCGACGTCGAGATCGTCGCCCTCGAGACCACGGCCGATGCCCGTCTCGACTTGGCCATCTCGCAGATCGGCGGAAAGGGCGCGTTCTGCAAGGAGATCCAGCAGGTCGTCCTCGATGGCCGAGCCGACATTGCCGTGCACAGCGCGAAGGACCTGCAGGCGGTCACGCCCCCTGGTCTGAGTCTTGGAGCGTTCCCTCCTCGCGGCGATGTGCGAGATGTACTCGTCGGCTGTGCCCTCGACCGTTTGCCAACGGGCGCCGTGGTCGCCACCGGTTCCCAGCGACGGCGAGTCCAGCTGGCCGAGGTTCGCCCGGATCTTCGGTTCGCTGAGCTGCGCGGCAACATCGCAACCCGACTCTCCCGACTCGACGAGTTCGATGCCGTCGTCATCGCGGCCGCAGCGCTCGAGCGCCTTGGTCTCCGTGCCGCAGTCGTTGATTTTCTCGAACCGTCGGTCATGCTGCCCCAGGTTGGACAAGGGGCCTTGGCGGTCGAGTGTCGAGGTGACGATGCGGCAACCTTGCGGCGGCTGGCGTCGATCGACCACCCGGCAACGCGGCGGGTCGTCGAGGCCGAGCGGGACTTCCTCGTCGAGTTGGGCGGCGACTGCGACCTTCCCGCCGGGGCCTACGCGCAGCTCCGAGCCGACGGGGTGTTGTCGGTGGTCGGGCTGCTGGCCCACCCGGTCGATTCGACCGTCGACGGGCAACCAGGACGAATCGAGCGTGGCTCGGTCATCGGGCTTCCCGCCGATCGACCGGGGCGTGCGCTCGCGCAGCGGCTCCGCGCTCGGCTGTGACCGGAGCACTGACCGGGCGAAGTGTGGCGGTCTTCCGCACGATCGAGCAGTCGGGAACGCTTGCGGCAGCGATCGAGGAGCTCGGAGGAATCCCGGTGGTTGTTCCGCTCTTCGGAGTCGGGCCGCCGGCCGACTCCGGCATTGCGCTCGCCGGGGTCGTTCAACGTCTGACGGACTTCGACTGGGTCGTGTTCACCTCGAGCAACGGCGTCCGTTCGGTCGCCGACCTGGCGGCCGGGTTGGTGGTCGACCATCCTGGTCTGGCGGCGGTCGGGCAGGCGACCGCCGCGTCCCTCCGGACGTTGGGCGCACCGGTCACCTTCGTGCCGTCGAGGGCGACTGCGCAGGATCTCGCGGCCGAGCTTCCACACCGCGGCGACAATCGGGTCCTCGCCCCGTTGGCCGAGCTCGCCGGCCCCGATCTCGTCGATGGTCTCACCATGCGGGGATTTCGAGTGGAACGGGTCGATGCCTATCGGTTGGTCGAGGTTCCGCCCGAACCGTGGCAGCGCTCGGCCGCGGGTGCCGCGGATGCTGCGATCTTCACGTCACCGTCTCTGGTCGACGGTTATCGGTCCGCTGGGCTCGCGCCACTGCCACCGGTGCTCGTGAGCATCGGACCTCGGACCTCGGAACGAATGCGGGAACAGGGGATGCCGCCCACCGTCGAAGCCGATCCCCACGACGTCGATGGCATCGTCGCCGCGCTCGTGCGAGCGTTCCGTTGATCCGCCCGCTCACTCGCTGGGTCAACCTCGTAGCCTGCAGGCATGAGCTTCCCCACCCATCGGCCCCGGCGACTTCGTCGAACGGCGGCCCTTCGTCGCCTGGTAGCCGAAACGACGCTCTCGGTCGACGATCTCATTGCCCCGCTGTTCGTCCGTGAGGGAATCTCGGCCCCTCAGCCCATCGCCTCGCTGCCCGGGGTGGCGCAACAGACCGTCGATTCTCTCGTCGTCGAAGCTGGTCGGCTGGTCGAACTCGGGGTGCCGGGCGTCATCTTGTTCGGAGTTCCGGCTCGGAAGGATGCGGAGGGGTCAGAGGCTTGGAACCCGGAGGGGATCGTTCAGGTGGCGCTGCGTGAGTTGCGGCGGGCCTACGGCTCGCGCCTGGTGCTCATGGCCGACGTCTGCGTCGATGAATACACCGATCACGGCCATTGCGGCATCGTGACCGCAGCAGGCGAAGTCGACAACGACGCAACGCTCTCGTTGTACGCAAGGGCGGCAGTGGCGCAGGCTCGCGCCGGGGCCGACATCGTGGCCCCGTCCGGCATGATGGATGGCCAGGTCGCAGCGATCAGGGCCGCCCTCGATGCCGACGGGCACGCCGAGTCGGTGTCCGTGCTTGCCTATTCGGCCAAGTACGCCAGTTCGTTCTACGGTCCGTTCCGGGATGCGGTCGACGTGACCATTGCCGATGGTGGAGACCGCAAGGGCTACCAACAAGACGTTCGGAACGGCCGGGAGTCCCTGCAGGAGATACGACTCGATCTGGCCGAGGGCGCGGACATGATCATGGTCAAACCGGCGTTGCCGTATCTCGACGTCATTCGCCAAGCACGCGATGCCTTCGATGTTCCACTGGCCGCATATCACGTGAGCGGCGAGTACGCGATGCTGAAGGCGGCCGCCGCCAACGGTTGGATCGACGGTGACGCGGCCGCGATCGAGACGCTCACGTCAATCAAGCGCGCCGGCGCAGACTTCATGCTCACCTACTTGGCGGCCGAGGTCGCCGAGCTTCTCGGCTGATCCGAGACGCGACCGAACAGGATGCTCAATGACCCCTTCGACCCAGAACACCGAGCTGTACAAACGGGCGTGCGATGTCCTGCCCGGCGGTGTCAACTCGCCGGTCCGAGCGTTTCTCTCAGTCGGCGGTACTCCGTACTTCGTGGCCCGGGCCAATGGTGCGTACGTGTGGGACGAGGCGGGGACCCAATACCTGGACTATGTCCAGAGCTACGGTGCTTCGCTGCTCGGCCACGCTGACCCCGTCGTCATCGCCGCAATCACCGACGCAGCGACCAGAGGGACCACCTATGGCGCCCCCACCCGCGCCGAGGTCGAACTCGCCGAGCTGATGACGTCTTGGGTGCCGGGTCTCGAGATGATCCGGATGACCTCATCGGGCACCGAGGCGACCATGTCGGCCATTCGACTGGGACGAGGAGCCACTGGCCGGTCCAAGGTCGTGAAGTTTGCCGGCTGCTATCACGGACACGCCGATGCCCTTCTCGCTGCCGGCGGATCGGGTATCGCCAATCAAGGTCTCGTCGGCTCGGCCGGGGTTCCACCGTCGGCCGTCGCCGACACCGTGGTGGTTCCCTACAACGTCGTTCCGACGCTCGATGAGGATGTCGCCGTCCTCGTGGTCGAGCCGGTGGCAGCCAACATGGGACTGGTCGAACCCGAGCCCGGCTTCCTTGCTGCGCTTCGTGCCGAGTGCGACCGTGTCGGTGCCCTGCTCTTCTTCGACGAAGTCATCACGGGATTTCGAATGGGGCGAGGTGGCGCCACCGTCTGGTCTGGTGTCGATCCCGACCTCTGGGCGTTCGGGAAGGTGGTCGGTGGCGGCCTGCCCGTCGGAGCGTTCGGAGCCAGCAAGGAGATCATGGCCAACGTGGCCCCCCTCGGCCCGGTGTACCAAGGGGGCACGCTGTCGGGTAACCCGTTGGCAACCGCCGCTGGACTCGCGGTGCTGGGCCAGATGACCGACGACCGCTACCTCGAACTCGGAGCGAAGGCGGAACATCTGGCCACCGGACTGGCGACGGCGTTCGGCGAAGCCGGGGTGGCAGCGCAGGTACCGTGCGTTGGCCCGCTCGTCGGATTGTTCTTCACCGACCGTTCGGTTCGGAACTACGACGACGCCAAGGAAGCGGCGGACAACGGCCTGTACCGGCGGTTCTTCCACGGCATGCTCGATCGTGGGATTGCGTTGGCCCCCGGGCCCTACGAGGCCCTGTTCCCCAGCCTCGCCCACTCCGATGCCGACCTCGATCGAACGGTCGAAGCGGCCGCCGAGGTGGCAACGGGGATTGCCAAGGAACCGATCAGGTGATCGAGCCCGTCCGGGTGATGAACTCGGGCGATTCGGAGAATCCGGTCATCATCTCGCCGCGGGTGACGCCGGCCGCCAACCGGGCAGTCCAGAAGGAGAGGCCGCCGGCGTCAGCGTCGCGAACGAGGACATTCCGGTAGACGAGCTGGACGAACTGTGCATCACTGAGGCAGCTGTACGCGTTCTGGAACTCGCTCGACCCGACGAAGCTATTGGCGATGCTGTTGAGCGATGTTCCGCTTCCCAGTCGGGAGACCCAGAACGCCTGCCCGGCTGCGTCGGGCTCGCGCTGGAAGAACGCGAGGTAGAGCCGCTGGATCTTGCCCACCGCTGCAGTGGTCGGGGCGATGGTGGCCGTCCGAAGGACGTACTCAGCGGACTCGGAGAAGCCGATCATGACGGCACCCCGGCTGTTGCCTCGATTGAGGTAGTCGATCCAGAAGGCCCGTCCGCCGCTGTCGGCCGGTCGACCGACGACATTGGTGTAGACCAGGTCGACGAACGCACTGTTCGACAGGGATCCGTAGGCGGCGACGAACTCGGGCGACGCCGCGAAGTTGGCCGAGACATCATTGAGCGGCCGTCCGTTGGCGCGCTGAGCCACCCAGTAGTCGAAGCCACCCTGCTCGGGGGAGCGGACGAAGTAGGCCGAATAGAGGCGGCTCACCTGACTGTCCAGGGGCATGGGTCGGATGTATGAGTCGCCCACCCCGATGAACGTCGAGTACCCCCACGCCCCTGCACCAAAGGAGTTACTGGCGATGACCCGGAACTGGTAGGTGCCGGCCGGAAGCGGTCCGGTGGTGAGCGAGAGCGACGCGGTGCTGCCGGCGTCCTGCCAATCGGCGCCGACCATCCGATACTGCACTCCGTAGGAGACGGCGCCGCCCGCACCGGGGCTGGCCGGTGCCTGCCACGTGATGGCCCGGGTCCGTCCGATTCCGTCAGACCGCACGAGCTGAGGTGCCGACGGGGCCTGAGCGAGGTAGAAGCACGACTGGCTGCCCGGGGCGGAGCCACGAGCATCAAGGGGGGTGACCACGACCGTGTAGGTGGTGTTGTTGGTCAAGCCGCCAAGGCTGGCCGACGTTTCGGTTCCGGCGACCGACGAGGTGGCGACGACGGCGCCCCCGAGCAGCACGTCGACTCGATAGCCGAGAGGAGGCAACCCGTAGGCGCCGAGGTTGTGGGCCCAACTGACGGTGGCCGAGCCGTTGGCGCTTGCGACGGTGAGGCTGACCGGCGCGACCGCTCGAGGAACGACGTTCCATCCCTGTTGTTGGAGTACCGCGAGCACGGGCGCATCGAGCACCCTGCGGATCTGCCCATTGCCCAGGGCCGGTGTCATGAGTTCCCCGGGCTGGGCAATGACGCTGAGGTCGAAGTGCGAGAACGAACTGCCGTTCTCGAACGCCGACGGCGCGTAGAGGCGGGTGCGATGGCCGCCGCCGAGATCGAAGAACAGATCGTTGACCGTCAGCTGCCCGTTCGGATTACCTGTGTCCAGGAGGCGTGTGGCCCCGGTGAAGACAAACCCGTCGTAGGCGTAGGGCGGCAGGTCCAGTGCCGCCGCTTGGCTCGGTTCTTGAAAGGCCGATCCGAGAAAGCCCAAGCCATGGCCGAGTTCGTGGAGCACGACGGAGTAGAGATCGATCTGCCCACCACCGACGGCAGCGCCGGTCGAGATGTACCACTCGTTGGTCGCGAACCCGCAGCTGTTCGAGCCGGCCAGCTCGGCGTTCAACCCCATGACGATCTCTGCGTCGGCGCCATTCAGATCCCGACCGGCGAAGGTGTTGGCCAACGCCACCGGGTACTGGTTGCCGGTCGGCAGTGTCGGGCTGGTGTAGAGATGGTTGGGCCCGGCAAACCCGAGGACTCCCGGGTTGTTGAAGCATTCCCAGCCGACGTGAACCACGACGGGCACGTTGGTGGTCAGGGCGGCGTCCCACTGGGCCAACGCGGCGGAAACAACCGTGCGGACTGCGTTCGGTACGCTGGGTTCGTACGTCGCCCGGATTCCGCCATTCAGCGCGGCGGTCCCTCGGGCACCGACGACGGGGTTCGATTGCGGCTCGCCGAGGGTTTCGCGGATGGCGAGGACATCGCCGATCGTCATCTCATCAGTGCGTCGGTGGTCGCTCGTCTCGACGATCATCGTCCCGTCGGTCTGGCGGTACCCGTCGTCTGAAGGTGCCGCGACCGCGGTGCCGGCGAGGACTGACGCCGGGAAGGTCAAGGCGAACGCCAAGACGAGGGGACAGAGGAAAATGCGCCGCATGTAACCTGCTTGCTGGAAGCGAAACCGAACGTTCAGCTCTATCACAGAACGAACCGAACGATGGGGCGGTGTGTCAAGAAAGTGGCGGTTGCCCTACGGGCCACCCGCTATTCGCCGGCTGCGGCCTCTTCGCCTTCGGTGGCACCGCCGGGACAAGCCTCGGGTCGGTTCTCCGGTGCGGCATCGGGGGTGTAGACGGGGTCGGCGCAGCCGAGGAGATCCTCGACGATGACCGGTGCTTCGTCGCCGCTTTCGATGCGAGACCGGAGGTCCTCGGCCCAGGCGAGATTGGCTTCGGATTCGGCGTCGTCGCCACCCAGGACGACTCGTTCGTGGTAGACGGCCAGCTCGAGGGTGAGCAGGGGAAGCGCGACCTGCGTTGGCATGTTGCCTCGGTCGCCGGCGATGCGTTGTCCGCCGGGGCGCTCGGGGTCGCCGTATGGCGTGCCGGCGATCGGTGCCGAGCCGCGAGCGGCGTGGGCAATGTGGTCGATGACCGTCGGGAAGGTGGCAAGGATCTCGCCGTTGGAGAAGGCATAGCCCTGGCCGCCACCGCCGCCGGCACCGTGGCAGCCGGCGCAGCCCCCTTCGACGTTGTAGGCCAGCGCCGCATCGACCAAGAGCAAGTCCTCGACCTCGGGCTGCTGCATGGTTCCGGCGTACGCCAACGCCCACACCGGGACGCAGGCCACGAGGCCCATCGCCCAGATGGGCATCTTCTTGCGGGCCTTGGCCGCGGCAATGTACGACGGATCGGGTGGGGCGGCAGCGACGGGCCGATCGGCCGGGATGGCCGCAGCAGCTGCGGCGAGAGATGCGGGTCCTGTCGCGGGAGCCGCGGCGGATCCGGCAGCCTGGACTGCGGCGCCGGGGGCGACCGCCGATGCCGCGGGCTCATCGCCGCCACCCTTGCGGGCCTTGCTGCGCTTCAGGAGATGTTCGGGGATCTCGGTCACGGTGTCCGGGTGCTCCGTCGATCGGGAAAAGGGATTGGCTGGAAGGTGCCTACTGTAGGCCGGTGCGCCGGAAAGTGGCGAGTTGCTGTTCGGCGCGATCGGGGCGCCCCGAAGCAGGGCTCGGTGAGTCCGTCGGGTGCGTCGGGCGGTCGGGCTGGTGAGGGGCTACGTTTTCGGGCAGAAGCAACCAATGATTTGTCCGGTCGTCTGGGCGTCCGTTTTGCCTGAGTGGCGGCGCCGCCTAGTAGATTGTGCACAGCTTCACAAAGAACCGCTTCGGCAGCGAAGCAAGGCATGCAGCACAGTCAGAAGCACAGTCAGAAACAAGGCAAGAAGTTCCCGAGGTAAAGGAGTCGCCGTGGTCGCCCTCGTGGCATCGATACTCGTGTCGCTCGTGTTGGCCGGCGGTATCCAGTGGTACGCGGCCCGGCGCCCTGCTGGCCAGCCCACGACCTGGGCCGAAGCCATGCTCGGTTCGGTCTACGTGTTCTTCATCTTGTTCTTGATCTTCGGCGTCGTCCCGCACCAGTGGCTCACCCTGGCCGAGAACGAATGGAGCTTCCGCGCCGACCGCATCTTCAACGCCTGGGGTCTCATCACCGCACAGAGCAAGGGTGGCTGGTTCCCCTTCGAGATCACGTACCGAGTGCTCTCCGACAGCATCGCCGCCATCATCTACATCGTGTTCCTCGGAGGCATGCAAGCGTTCTTCGCTTCGTGGCAGGGCCGGGGAGCCAAGGCCAAGGCAAAGTCTGCGGCCCTCCCGACCAGCGCCTACGGCCGTCCCCTGGTGAAACGGGGCTGACACCATGGTCAAGACCGACGCCAATCCGCCACTTCCGGAATTCCGGGACGACTACGTGCTCGTCGAGGTCGACGCCGACTATCTCGCCAGAGCGGTCAAGCCAAAGCAGTTCATCCACATCGACCAGTCCGAGTGCATCGCCTGCGAAGGCTGCGTCGACATCTGCCCGTGGAAGTGCATCCACATGCAGCCCACCGAGGCGATCGCCGAGAGCTTCGGCATCGCCCGCCCCGGGGACGATCCGTCGGATGCGTTCATCTTCACCATCGATGACGACGTCTGCACCCGATGTGCACTCTGCGTCGACCGTTGCCCCACCGGCGTCATCATCCTCGGCAAGATCGATGTCGCCTATCCCGCCGGCGACCGCCATCAGCGAACCGACTCCCACGGCTACGGCTACGGCATGCGTCTCGCCTGACGCTCACGCCCTCACGCAACCACTCCCTTACTACGCCCCGTCAGATCCAGTACTGAAGCCCAGTACCGACCGAATCCAGGAAACACCGAATGGCCAAGTCGATCCAGGACAAGCCCACGATGGCCGAGAAGGCGCAAGCCCAGCTTTCCGGCATCGTCGACAACGTGCAGGATTCCCAGGCGTGGAACTCCATCTTCCGGCCAGGTTCGGTGTTCCGTAAGGGCTACACCGACAGCCCCCGAAACCGCTCGTACGTCATCATGAACAGCGTGCTCTATCACCTGCACCCGGTGAAGGTGAAGCGGCATGCGGTGAAGGTCAGCTACACCCTCTGCCTGGGTGGACTGAGCTTCTTCCTGTTCATCCTCCTGACCATCACCGGCATCTTCCTGATGTTCTTCTACCGGCCGACGGCGGCCGCAGCCTGGGACGACATCTACACCCTGCAGACCTCGGTGACCTTCGGCCTCCTGGTGCGCAACATGCACCGTTGGGGAGCGCACCTCATGGTGCTCTCGGTGTTCCTCCACATGGCTCGGGTCTTCTATCACGGTGCCTACAAGGCGCCCCGCGAGTTCAACTGGGTCATCGGCACGTTCCTCCTGCAGTTCACCCTGCTGCTTTCCTTCACCGGCTATCTCCTGCCGTGGGATCAGCTGGCGCTGTGGGCGGTGACCGTCGGTACCAACATGATGGGATACACGCCGGTCTTCGGCGACCAGGTTCGTTTCGTGCTGCTGGGTGGCAAGGTCATCGGCACCGACACGTTGCTGCGGTGGTACGTCCTTCACGTGCTGCTGTTGCCGTTCGTCACGGTCATCTTCATGGCCATCCATTTCTGGAGAGTCCGCAAGGACGGCGGCATCTCCGGGCCGCTCTAGGCCAATCAGTTCAGTTCGGCACACAGGACGAGATCAGGGAACAGAGCAGAACCAATGACCGAGATTCCAGAGCACCTGCGCAAGCGAGCCGCAGAGGCCCGCCAGAAGGCCGAGGGCAGCGGCGCCGAAGCGGCTGCGCCGGCTGACCGAGAATGTGCCTGTTGCCGCCGCAGCTTCGGCCGGCGGCTCCAAGATCCCTGCGCACCTGCTCGAGCGGTCGAAGTCGGCCAAGAGCCGCGGCGACGAATCCACCGCGGTGACGCCGGCCGCTGCGGCGAGTGTCGCTGCGGCGTCCGCCGGGGCCGGGCCGTTGCCGGCGATGTCGGGTCCGGGCGGGCACACCCAGCGCCTCCTCACCGTGGTGAAGTCGGGATCCATCCAGGACATCAAGATGAAGCCCCAGGACAAGGTGCACACCTGGCCGCACCTCATCATCGTCGAATTCGGCGCTGCCCTCTTCTGCACGGCCTTTCTCACCATCTTCTCCATCTTCGTCAATGCCCCGTTGCTCCAGCTCGCCAACGTGAACCAGACCCCCAACCCGTCCAAGGCGCCGTGGTACTTCCTCGGTCTGCAAGAGCTGCTCACGATGTTCCACCCGATGGTGGCCGGCGTGACCATCCCGGGCATCGGCCTCATCATCCTCACGATGGCTCCCTACATCGACAAGAACCCGTCGAACAAGCCCGAGCACCGTAAGTTCGCGGTCTCGCTGTTCACGGTGTTCATGATGTTCTGGGCCGTCTTGGTCATGATCGGATCGTTCTTCCGTGGCCCGGGCTTCAACTTCGTGTTCCCGTGGGCCGACGGCATGTTCTTCGAGCTGTAGGAGGCTGAAGCAAAATGGTGTACATCATCGGTGCTCTCGTCGTCTTGGCCCTGGTAGCGGTCAGCGTCATCGGACTTTCCCTGCGCAAAGGCGACAGCAGCGCGGCCTACGGGCAGTTGGCCTCCGAAACCATCAAGCGTGACCGTTCGCCCGTCACCCTGTCCGACTCCGAAACGGTGGCGCCCGGCCGGGCGCTCGAGGCATCCGTGCGGGCCGAACAGCGTGGCGGAACACTGGTCAAGGCCGGCTCCACTGCTCCGGTCGCCTACGTGCCCCCAGACCCCGAGACCGTCGGCGTCGCTCGCCGCCAGTTCCTCAACCGGGGAGTCGTCGCCATGTTCGGGCTGGGTTTGAGCGGGTTCGGCGCCGCCTGCATTGCGTTCCTGTGGCCCCAAGGCGGGAAGGGCTTCGGCTCCAGGATCACCGTCGGCCGCATTCCCGACATCCAGGCGGCCATCCTTGCCGGCGGAGGCTTCTTCTACGTGCCCGAGGGACGTATGTGGATCACCGAGTATCCGGCGTCCGCACTCCAGAAGGCTTCGGCCTACTCGTTCCTGCCGCAGGTCGAACAAGGCCTCAAGGCCGGGGTCGTCGCCCTCTATCAGACCTGCCCACACCTTGGCTGTCGTGTTCCTGACTGCAGGACCTCCCAGTGGTTCGAGTGCCCGTGTCACGGTTCGCAGTACAACCGGGTCGGCGAGAAGAAGGGTGGTCCGGCCCCGCGCGGCATGGACCGCTTCCCCATGGAAGTCACGGCGGGCAACGAGCTCATCGTCAACACGGGCGTCGTCATCCAGGGCCCGCCCATCGGCACCAACACCACCGGCCAAGAGGCCGAGGGTCCCAATTGCATTAGCGGTGGTTCGCACTGATGACAGCAACACTTCTTCTGGCCGCAAATTTCCGGGCCATCGGTCTGACCGTTGCCGCGGTGGTGGCAATCGCCTTCATCGTCCTGTTCATCCGCAACGTCGGCACGGCGAAGGCCGAACTCGGCTCCGAGATCGAACTCGCCGCCAACAAGAAGCCGTACCTGACCGATGAAGAGCTCGAGGGTCCCAAGCTGGACAAGTCGCTCAGCTTCGCGCTCGTTGTCCTTGGTATCTGTTCTCTGTCGTTGCCCATCTACTGGCTCGCCGAACCCGGTCGTCAAGAGGGCGCGGTAGCCGCGTACCTCCTCAACTTCCAGAGCCGGGGCGAGGACCTCTACGTCCAAGGTGCCCAGTGCGTCAACTGCCACGGCGCCGGTGGTGTCGGCGGCGGCAAGGACTACGTGTTGCAGGACGCTGACGGACAGTTCGTAGCCAACGCCATCTGGAACGCCCCGGCACTCAACGATGTCATGCATCGCTACAGCGAGGAAGAGGTCACCTACATCCTCAACTATGGCCGCCCCGATTCGCCGATGGCGGCATGGGGGACACCGGGTGGTGGCCCACTCACCACCCAGCAGGTGCAGAGCCTCATCGAGTACCTCAAGACCCAACAGATCGCCACGATCGACCCGATCGCCATCTCCGAATTGGCCGACCCCGAAGCCGCCCAGGAGGCAGCCGACCTCGTGGCCGACGAGATCCGGGCCGAAGTCGATCGTTCGCTCGAGGCCGGTGAATTCGAGTCCGAGGGTGAAGCCGTCTTCAACCTCGGGTTGTTCAGCGACTACCGCAACGGGTCACTCGCCTGTGCGCGCTGTCACACCGCCGGATGGTCGTTGGGTGCCGACATCGAGCCCGACATCCTCGACGAGGGCGTCGCCGGCTGCGGTGGTGGCAACCCCAGCGGTATCGGTTTCAACTTGTGCAATGGATCGACCATCGAGCGATTCTCCGATGACACGTGGAAGATGCCCGACGGATCGTGGTATCCGCTCGGTGGACTCACCGAAGACGTCGACGGAGTACCCACCCAGTACCTGCTCTCGTCCGACGAGGAGAAGGTGTACCTCAGCGACAAGGGTGCGCCGGTCACCGATCGCCTCGATGCCGACGGCAACGCCATCCCGTACCTGATCCTCGATGGCGGTGATCTCGCCGACTGCGAGTACGTGTCGCAGCTCTGGGAACCCGAGGAGGGCGACCCGTATCCCTTCGCTCAGGACGCCGTCGTCGAGTACGGCTTGGTCGACGGAGCCGAGAAGTTCATCGACCCCGAGGAGCTGACGCTCCGTGATCTCTCCGACGATGCGATCGCCTTGCCCGACGGTCGTCTTGCCGACGACTGCAACCTGGTGGAGATGCCCGAACGAACGAGCCAGGCGCACTACGACTTCATCTACGCCGGATCCAATGCCGGTGTGGGTTATGGCAACGGCGGCCAGGGCTCGGCAAGATGCCCGGCTTCGGGGGCTCGCTGCCATCCGAACTCATCCAAGCGGTCATCGACTATGAGCGAGGTCTGTAGGTCATGCTGATGCTCTCTCTCATCGAAGGCCTCGGGTTCGACCCCTTCTTCCGCGGCTTCCTCAGCGTCATGGTCGGCGTGGTGGTGCTGATCGGCGGTACCTACCTGCTGGTGGCCACCAACTCGGGTGCCCGCACCGGCGGCATGATCGCCGGATCTGCGCTGTTCGGCTGGATGTTCCTCATGGGCATCGTGTGGACGATCTACGGCATCGGCTGGCGTGGCCAGGCCCCCACATGGGAGCTGGTCGAGATCAGCGGCGACAATCCAACGACCGAGGACGACGGGCTCGTCTATCGCCGAGAGCGAAAAGGCCCAGAGACTCGGGCTCGGGCTCGAGGCAGTCAATGTCGCCGATGGTGTCACCTCTGACGATCCCGACGAGGCACAGCGTGAGGCGCTGGCCTTCGCCCGGGACAACGACGAAGGCCTGCTCGGATGGCGCTACCTGACGTCGTCGGACCCCGATTCGAGGCGAGGCCCAGTCGGCGGCCGAGGAGCACCTCATTTCCGAACACATCTACGACTCGACCGCCGAGTACATTCCGCTGCAGTTCGGCGCCTACGGCACCGGCGGCAAGCCGCTCCTCGACCCGGACATCTCGGCAAACGATCCCGACAAGTCGGCCTGGATCGAGATGTTCACCGACGCTCCTGCCCGAGCGCTGCACAAACTCGACACCATGACCTTGCACATCATTCACCCCGAAGAACTGCTGGTCATCCAGGTCCAGGGAACGGTCGAACAACCGACGCTTCCGGGCGAGGCCCCACCGGTGGCCCGCGCCGATGACGAGAAGAGTGTCTTCAACGTCATCATGAAGCGCGATCGAGGTGGTCCCATTCCGTGGCTCATGGGTGGCCTTCGCTTCACCCCCCTCATGTTCACGCTCGCCACGGGCATCATCTTTGCGCTCTTCATCTGGAGCCTCCAGAACCGTGAAAAGCGTGAAGCCCTCATCCGGGCGGGCAGTTGATGTCTGCCTGCTCGTTCGTCTGAACCTCTAGTCGAGAAACGGAGAAGCCCATGGCGCAGTACCTGCCGGTTCTGGCGCTGCTCATTTTGGCGATTCTGTTCGCCGCGCTGAGCTTCGTCGCCTCCAAACTCCTCGCTCCCCGGCGACCGACCGAGGAAAAGCTTGCGCCCTACGAATGCGGCATCGTGCCGGGACGTGAGCCGCCGCAGCGGTTCCCGGTCCGCTTCTATCTGGTGGCCATGCTCTTCGTCATCTTCGACATCGAGATCGTGTTCCTGTATCCCTGGGCGGTGACGCATCAAGAGCTCGGCCTCTTCGGACTGCTCTCGATCCTGCTGTTCTCGGCCATGGTGTTCGAGTCCTTCGTCTACCTCGTGTCGAAGGGTGCGCTTGATTGGGGACCCTTGCAGGTCAACCGCCGGCAATCACCATTGGTCGACGCCGGCCGAACCACCTCGTCCACCGTTCGCCGCGTCGGCGCTGAAGGCCGTTATGTCGAGGCTGAACGCAAAGGAGCAGCAGCCTGATGGGAATCATCGGCGATGTTCAGGACAACGGCCTCGGCGGCCTGGAGCACAACGTCATCACCGCCCGCATCGAGCAGTTGGTCAACTGGAGCAGGGCGCGCTCATCGTGGCCTGCCACCTTCGGCCTGGCTTGCTGTGCCATCGAGATGATGGCGACTGGTGGCTCGCACTACGACATCGCCCGCCTCGGCATGGAGGTCTTCCGCGCTTCGCCGCGCCAGGCCGACGTCATGATCGTCGCCGGCCGGGTCAGCCAGAAGATGGCTCCCGTGCTGCGACAGGTCTACGACCAGATGATGGAACCCAAGTGGGTCATCTCCATGGGCGTCTGCGCCTCGAGCGGCGGCATGTTCAACAACTACGCGATCGTGCAGGGCGTCGACCAGATCGTGCCCGTCGATGTCTATGCCCCCGGCTGCCCGCCCGGCCCCGAGACGCTGCTGCATGCCATCAATACCCTGCACAACAAGATCGAGAACGGTGAGCTTCTCCGCCGACGTTCCTCGACGGGCGCCGGCGCCGGGCTGATCGTCGAACAGCGCGACGGCCAGGGGGCTCCCCAGCTTGTGACCCTGGGGCGCGCCCGATGAGCGAGTCCGCCCAAGACTCAGCGCTTGACGCCCTGCCCGACACTCCGCCGCCGGATCCTGAACCCGAACGGTTCGGCTGTCTGCTCACCGACAGCCTGGGCTCTGCGGTCATCCACCCAAATCGTGACCAATGGTTGGCGGTTGCGACGGAGCTGTTGGCCGACGGTTTCACCATGTGCATCGATCTCACCGCGGTCGATTACCTCACCTACGCGGTCCCCCGCGCACTGCCGACCAGTGTGCAGCCGGAGCGCTTCGAGGTGGTGGCCAGCTTCATGAACCAGGCGCGCCGCGAGCGGATACGCGCCCGGATTCAGATCCCCGTCGCAGACACCACGATTGCGTCGCTCTACGAGCTCTTCCCCGGTTGCGATTTCATGGAGCGCGAGGTGTTCGACATGTTCGGCATCGTGTTCGAGGGACATCCCGACCTTTCACGCATTCTGATGCCCGAGACCTGGGAGGGCCATCCGCTGCGCAAGGACTACGGCATCGGATCGATTCCGGTGCAGTTCAAAGGCGCCCCAGGGCCACGGTAGGAGCGCAACGATGACCGTCACTGATTCCGTCCCGACCGGGTCTTCCTCCTCCACTGGCCCCGGAGGGCGCCTCGGCCTGCTTCCTCGCCGCGACGCCGTGCTGCGAATGTCCGAGGTCCACGCAGCCGAGCTGGTCAACTCGCCGCTCGAGGGCGAGAACGATCAGACCATGCTGGTCAACATGGGCCCCCAACACCCCTCCACCCACGGGGTATTGCGCCTGATGCTCGAGATGGACGGCGAGACCGTCCGCCGATCGAAGCCGGTCATCGGGTACCTGCACACGGGAATGGAGAAGACCGGCGAGTCGCTCACGTTCCTCCAGGGACCCACCAACGTCACTCGAATGGACTACGCCTCGCCGCTGTTCACCGAGCTGGCGTTCTCGCTGGCGACCGAGAAGTTGCTGGGTATCGAGGTCCCCGAGCGAGCGGTCTGGATTCGGATGCTCATGACCGAGCTCAACCGGGTCTCGTCGCACCTGCTGTTCATGGCCACCAATGGCATGGACCTCGGGGCGGTATCCATGATGATCTACGGCTGGCGTGAACGCGAGGAAGTGCTCCGCTTCTTCGAGATCGTGACCGGTCTGCGGATGAACCACAACTACATCCGACCCGGGGGAGTGGCCGCCGATCTTCCCGATGGATGGCGAGGCGAGGTGGAGAAACTGCTCACCATGATCCCGCCACGCCTCGCGGAGTACGACGTCCTCATGACCGGGCAGCCGATCTGGCGCGAACGGTTGCAGGGAGTCGGCGTCCTGTCGGCCGAGGAAGCCATGGCGCTCTCGGTCACCGGGCCCATCCTTCGCAGCACGGGGGTGCCCGTGGGATCTCCGTCGCGACGAGCCGTACCTGGCGTACGACCAGGTCGACTTCGACGTCGTGGTCGGCTCCTACGGGGATGCCTTCGACCGGTACGCCATCCGGCTCAACGAGATTCGCGAGTCACTGCGAATCGTCGAACAGATCTTGGACAAGATGCCCAAAGGCGACTATCGAGTAGGCGACGCCAAGGTGACACCTCCGCCAAGGGCCCGAATCGACGAGTCCATGGAAGCGCTGATCCACCACTTCAAGATCTTCACCGAAGGTTTCAAGGTTCCGGCCGGTGAGGCCTACGCCGCGGTCGAGTCGCCGCGTGGTGAGCTCGGCTGCTACCTGGTCAGCGACGGATCGCCCAAGCCGTACCGCATGCACATCAGAGGACCGAGCTTCGTGAACCTGCAGTCGTTGCCGCACATGATGGCCAATGGCATGTTGGCCGACGGCGTGGCCATCATTTCCTCCGTCGACCCCATCATGGGCGAGGTCGACCGATGAGCCGTCTCAACTCCGGCAATGAGATGCTGGCACGGGAGATCATCGGCCGGTATCCCCGTCCCAAGTCGGCCCTCATCCCGTTGCTCCACCTGGCCCAAGAGCAGGACGGCCACATCACCAACGACGCCATGGAGCATCTGGCCGAGTTGGTCGGCGTCACACCTGCTGAAGTGCTCGGCACCTGCTCGTTCTACGAGATGTTCAAACTGGCTCCGACCGGCCGCTATCTCGTCAACATCTGCGGGACGATGTCCTGCCAGTTGCTCGGTGCCGACGAGTTGCTGCATTACGCCGAGCACGTCCTCGGGGTGGCGGTTGGCGGTACGACCGCCGACGGCCTGTTCACCCTCGAGAAGGCCGAGTGTCAGGCAGCATGCACCGAGGCTCCCTGCCTCCAGGTCAACTACCGACACGAGTATCGAGTCTCTCCGTCCGACTTCGATCAGCTCGTCAACGACCTGCGCTCCGGCGTCAAGGACGTTCCCCAGCACGGAACGCTCTCACGCGTTCGTCAGCACATCCCGACCAATCGATCCGTCGGCGCGGTGCCGCCCGAACAGGTCACCGGTCCGCCCGAGTGGCTGCCCGCACAGGAGGCCAAGTGAGTCCGGCCGGCACTGCCCTTCCCCACGCACCCGGGTTCATCGCCAACGAGACCCCGCGCATCGTCACCAGTCGCTTCGAGTACGAAGACAGCTACACCCTCGAGCGATACCTGGCCACAGGTGGCTACGAAGGTCTTCGCTCGGCGCTCGGTCGCCCACCTGCGGCGGTCCACGCCGAGGTCCGCGACGCGACCGTGCTCGGACGGGGCGGCGCCGGCTTCCCGGCCGGTGTCAAGTGGGGGTTCATGCCGGCCGACGTGTGGCCGCGGTACCTCGTGGTCAACGGTGACGAGTCCGAGCCCGGCACCTACAAGGACCGCTTGCTCATGGAGCGGGACCCGCACCAGCTCATCGAAGGTTGCCTCATCGCCTGCTACGCCGTGGGCCTGAGCCAATGCTTTCTGTACATCCGGGGCGAGATGGCCCTTGCCCAAGAGCGCGTCGCCAAGGCCCTGAACGACGCCTACGCCGCCGGCTACGTGGGCAAGAACGTCCTCGGTAGCGGTTTCTCGGTCGACATCGTGCTGCATTGGGGTGCCGGTGCCTACGTTGTCGGCGAGGAGACCGCGCTGATCGAGAGCCTCGAGGGCAATCGCGGCATGCCTCGACTGAAGCCGCCCTACTTCCCGGCCGCCATCGGTCTCTACGGCAAGCCGACCATCGTCAACAACGTCGAGACGTTGGCCAATCTCCCCTGGATCCTCAACAACGGCGCAGCCGCTTACAAGGCCATCGGTACCGAGACCTCGCCGGGTACGCGCATGGTCGCGGTGTCCGGGCATGTCAAGCGCCCGGGCGTCTACGAGATCATCAACGGATCCACCACCTTCCGTGATCTGCTGTACAACGAGGAGTACTGCGGGGGGATCCGAGAGGATCGAGCGCTCAAGGCCTTCGTCCCCGGGGGCGGCTCAGCTCCGTGGTTCACTCCTGAACAACTCGACCTTCCCTTCGAAGGCAGTCAGATCGGTCCGCAGGGATCCATGCTGGGCTCCGGAGCCATCATGGTCATGGACGAGACCACCGACATCCCAAAGGCCGCGCTCAGCCTCACCCGGTTCTACGCCCACGAATCGTGCGGCAAGTGCGTCCCCTGCCGAGAAGGTGGAACCTGGCTCGAGCGCATCCTGTCCCGAGTGGTCGATGGCAACGGCACCCGACGCGATCTCGACCTTCTCCTCGAGGTCGGTGCCTCGATTTGTCCCGGGAATTTTCCGCACGCTTCCAGTGAACGACTCGGCCTGTCGGCCTCTCCCTTCCCGTACCAGATGACCACCATCTGCTTCGTCGGTCCATCGGCCTTCGCCCCGGTGCACTCCGCACTCACCCTGTTCCCCGAGGAATTCGACGCCCGGGTCTCTGCCGACGACGCCCATGCCGACGATGCCCATCACGACCACGCCTCGGTCGACGATCGACCCAGAGGCGTTCCGGTCGAGCTGAAAGGTCTGACCCACAGTGGCTGATCAACCAACGGACGCTCCGCCGGCACTGAGCATCACCGTCAACGGTGCACCGATCGCCTGCGCTCCGGGCGAACTCGTCATCGCCGCCGCCGAGCGCGCCGGCACCTACATTCCCCGGTTCTGCTACCACGAGCGTATGAAGCCGGTCGGCATGTGTCGCATGTGCCTGGTCGATGTCGACTCGGGCCGCGGACCCGGCCTGCAGCCGTCGTGCATGATCACCGTCGCCGACGGCATGGTGGTCGACACCGAAAGCCCCCGGGCCAAGCGGGCGCAAGAGGGGATTCTCGAGATGCTGCTCGTCAATCACCCGCTCGACTGTCCGGTCTGCGACAAGGGTGGCGAATGTCCGCTCCAGGATCAGACGGTGGCCTTCGGACCAGGCGAGAGCCGATTCGTCGAGGAGAAGCGGCACTACGAGAAACCCATCGCCATCAGCGACCTCGTCTACCTCGACCGAGAGCGCTGCATCCTCTGCGATCGCTGCACCCGGTTCGCCAAGGACGTCGCCGGCGACCCCCTGATCCATTTCATCGCTCGGGGTAACGAGACGCAGGTCAACACCTTCCCCGACCACCCCTTTGCCTCGTATTTCTCGGGCAACACGGTGCAGATCTGTCCTGTCGGCGCCCTGACCGCCGAGCCGTATCGGTTCGCGGCGCGGCCGTGGGACCTCACCGAAATCGAGTCCACGTCGACGGTCGACACCACCGGCGCCCGAGTCGTCCTCCAGTCGACGCGTGACCGGCTGGTCCGCGTACTCGGCCTCGACTCCGAGGCAACCAACTGGGGCTGGCTCTCGGACAAGGAGCGCTTCGGGTACGAGGCATCCGCTGGACCGACCCGGCTGGTTGAACCGCTGCGACGCGAAGGCGAAGCGTTCGTCTCGGCCCGGTGGTCGGCGGCGTCGTCTCTGGTGGCCGAGGCCATCAAGGGCAAGCGGGTGGGCGTCCTCGGCGGCGCTCGACTCACGGTCGAGGCCCAGTTCGCCTGGTCGGCTCTGCTCAACGAACTCGCCGCTTCGGTCGAAGCCGACGTCCAACTCGCCGACGGATTGCCCGCCGAACTGGTCCTTGGGCTTCCTCGCGCCACGATCGCCCAGGCCTGCGCACCGGGCGGCGTCGTCGTCCACATCGGCGCCGACCTGAAGGAAGAGCTGCCGACCCTGTTCCTGCGGCTTCGTCACGGCATCGAGAACGACGGGGTCTCCCTCATCGAGCTCACGCCTGGAACAACCAGCCTTTCGTCCTTGGCTGCGGCCAGCATCCACCCGGTGCCGGGCACGGTTCACCAGGCCGCCCGGGATGCCCTCGCCGGAACCGGTGGGGGAGCGTTCGAGACGGCCGCCCGCCTGATCGCATCGGGTCGCCCCCTCACCGTCATCGGCGGTCGTGGCAATCTGGCCGAAGATGCCGGGTTTGCCGCCGAAGCCATTGCCGCCATCGTCGGCGGCATCGATGGCGCCCGGTTCCTGCCGGCACTGCGGCGAGGCAACGTGCATGGCGCCCTCGAGCTGGGCTTCGCCCCAGGGTTCGGACCGGGCGGTCTGCGGCGAACCGGCGCGAAACAGGCTGACGCCATCGGCATTCTGGACGCTGCAGCCAACGGCGAGATCGACACGCTCATCCTCCTGGGCGCTGACCCGTTGGGTGACGTTCCCGATGCCGAGCGGGCCCAATCGGCCTTGGCCAACGTCGCCAACCTGATCGCGGTCGACCTGTTCATGACCGAGTCCTGCCGCTACGCCGGCATCGTGCTTCCGGCTGCGGGTTACGGCGAGGTCGAAGGCTCCTTCCTCAACCTCGAAGGCCGACTCTCTCCCGTGGCGGCCAAAGTGACGCCGCCGGGGCAGGCGCGTTCCGACTGGATGATCGCCGTCGACGTGGCAATGTCGGCCGACGCCGACCTCGGTTTCGGTTCGCTCGTCGAATGCCGCGAGGCCCTGAGCGCCGCCGTCGGCTCGTTTGCCGGCGTCGACTGGCAGCGTCTCACCGGCGCCGAGGACGGTCAGCTCCTCGACCTCTCCCGAGATTGGGCTCCCGACCTTGGACGTTCGGTCGTCGCCCCGCCGCTCGACGGCTACGGTCTGCGGTTGGTGGTCGATCGAAAGCTCTGGGACCTGGGAACCATGGTGCAGGAATCTCCGTCGTTGGCCGGTCTGGCCGGCGACGCGGTGTTGTCGTTGTCCCGCGAGGACTTCGATCGTGTCGGGGTCGCTGCCGGGACCGAAGTGACGGTCACCTCGTCGGTCGGCACGCACCGAGTTGCCATTCAACCCTCGGATGCGTTGCCCCGAGGCGCTGCCCGTCTCCCGTTCCGCCATTCCGGGTTCGACGCCAGTCGCCTGTTGACGGCCGGGGAAGCCGTGGTCGAGATCAGGGTTTCGGCCAACTGATGGCGGGGCTTCTCCCAACCGCAGGTTTGCTGGGCGCGGGTCATCCGTTCCTTTCCGACGGCGTCGATTTCGGCGACGTCGTCCTCGCCATAGTCATCGCCGTCATCGGGTTCGTCCTCTGTCTCGTCTCGACCATGCTGATGGTTTGGTTCGAACGCAAGGTGGTCAGCCGGCTCCAGAACCGGATCGGTCCCAACGTCGCCGGCCCGTTCGGACTCTTCCAAACCCTCGCCGATGGCATCAAGCTCTTCTTCAAGGAAGACCTCATTCCGAGCCGTGCCGATCGTTTCGTCTTCCAGCTGGCGCCCTACCTGTCGTTGGTACCAGCGTTTCTCACCTTCACCCTGGTGCCCATCGCCGGCGACTTCTCCGGCGGAGGTGACGGTTCCAGCACGCTGTTCGGCCGCACCTTCTTCTGGCAGGTGGCCGACGTCCCGGTCGGCATCCTCTTCTTCCTCGCCATGAGCTCACTCGGCATCTACGGCGTCATGCTCGCCGGCTGGTCGTCAGGCTCGAAGTACCCGCTGCTCGGTTCCGTCCGAGCGTCGGCCCAGGCCATCAGCTACGAAGCGGCACTCGGGCTGTCTCTGGCGGCGGTTCTTCTCGTCAGTGGCGCACTCAGCACCCACGACCTCGTCCTGTCGCAGGCCTCCAGCATCACCCGCTGGCACGTGGTCGCCACGGGTTTCCTGCCATTCGTCGTGTTCCTCATCTCCGGCACCGCCGAACTCAATCGCCCACCCTTCGACCTCGTCGAGGCCGAGCAGGAACTGGTCGGCGGGTTCCATACCGAATACTCCTCGATCCGCTTCGCCCTGTTCTTCCTGGCCGAGTTCATGAACACCGTGACCATGGGCGGCATCATCGTCACGCTCTTCTTCGGCGGCCCCGCACCGTTCTTCGATCTGCCGTTCATCGATGTGCCCAGTTCCTGGTTCACCGGTTTCCTGTTGTTCTTCGCCAAGCTGTTGGTCTTCCTCTTCGTGTTCGTCTGGTTCCGTGCCACCCTTCCCCGGCTTCGGTACGACCAACTGATGAACCTCGGATGGAAGGTCCTCATCCCGATTTCCCTGGCCTGGCTCCTCATCCTCGGTGGTATCCGCATCGCCCGGAATGGCGATCTTGGGGCTACCGGTGACTCGGTTGGCGACACGGTCGTGGTGCTTGCGTTCTCGATCGGTGGCCTGATTCTCGGTGGGTTGCTGGTGACCAAGGCCGTTGCCAACTCGCGTGCCGATCGCCTCGACCGAGAAGGTTTGGTCCTGGTGGCGGCGCCTGAGCCCTCCCCCGAAGAGCCGGTACACGCCGATGGAGGACATCACTGATGGGTTACCTCGAAGGATTCGGCGTCACGCTCCGGAAATGGGGCGAGGGCGTGACGACTCGTGAGTACCGCGGCGGCCGGCTCGGCCGGAACGGGCAGATCAGCGACAAGGATCAGAAAGCACCGAAGCCCGAACGGGCCCACGGACGCCATGTGCTCAACCGTTACGAAGACGGCATGGAGAAGTGCATCGGCTGCGAACTCTGCGCCGGTGTCTGCCCGGCCAAGTGCATCTACGTCCGGGGCGCCGACAACCCCGTCGACGATCCCAAATCGCCAGGTGAGCGCTTCGGTTTCATCTACGAGATCAACTATCTGCGCTGCATTCACTGCGACCTCTGCGTCGAGGCATGCCCCACCGAGGCCATCACCGAATCGAAGCTGTTCGAGTTCTCCTTCACGAACCGAGACGACGCCATCTACACCAAGGACGAGCTGCTGGTCGATGCCGTCACCGGGCGACCGCAGCATCTCCCGTGGGAAGACTGGCGTCCGGGCGAAGACGAGTTCACGTCGGGCTGGATGCGGGCCACCTCACCGGCGGGCCGTGCCGACTACGAGAACCGAGTCGGCTGGTCTGGCGAGCTGGGCTACGGCGTGCGGGCCCCCGAGTTGGGCCAGGCGCATGAGGATCCTCCCGTGATGCAAGCCGCTGATGACGATCACGGTCACGGCCACGGCCACGAGACCACGATGAGCACGATGACCACGGGGGGCACCATTGATTGACGTAGTGGTCTTCGTCATCGCCGCCGCCATCGTGCTCGGTGGTGCCATCGGCGTCATCTTCCAGAACAACCCCGTGCATGCCGCACTGTCACTGATCGCCAGCTTCTTCGGCGTTGCGGTGCTGTTCGTCGTTCAGCAGGCACATTTCCTCGCCCTCGTCCAGGTCGTGGTCTACGCCGGGGCCATCGTCGTCCTCTTTCTGTTCGTCATCATGCTCCTCGGCGTCGACCGCACCGAGAACATCAAGGCCGAGCCGCTCACCTACCAACGGCCTGCGGCCCTCGTGGGTTCGCTCGCCCTCTTTGCCTTCATTCTGGGCGGTTTGTTCCTCTCCGGCCCGGGCGGCGAGGACGGCGCAATAGCGTTGACCGGTCAGTCGGGGGCAATGGTGCCCCGCCAGGCAGAGGCGGGCGCCACCAACAACGGCGACATCAACGGCAACGACACCAGCAACATCGTCGAACTCGGTCACGATCTCCTCACCCGCAACGTCCTGGCGTTCCAGGCCACCGCGCTGTTGCTCACCATCGCAACGGTCGGAGCGGTCGTGCTCGTTCGCAACGAGGGCGCCGAGGACCTGGTGGTCGACGATCCCGGCACGAGCATCGAGTGAGCGGTCGAGCATGATCCAGTCGATCACGAAGCAGCCGCAGCGCAATTCACCACGGGCCGAACACAAGCAGGGTACGCAATGGAAGTGACCGAAACCTGGTACCTGGTGCTGAGCGCCCTGCTGTTCTGCCTCGGCGCATTCGGGCTCATGGTCAGACGGAACCCGCTGGTGATGTTCATGTGTCTCGAGCTCATGCTCAATGCCGTCAACCTCACGTTCGTTGCGTTCTCGAACTCGCTCGACGACCTGGCCGGACAGACGGCGGTCTTCTTCGTGTTGGTTGTTGCTGCGGCCGAGGTGGTTGTGGGACTGTCCATCGTGGTGGCGCTCCTGCGTCGTCGGCCAACGGCTTCGGCCGACGACTTCGCGGCGCTGAAGGGATAACGGCATGCTCGAACTCGCGTGGCTGATCCCTGCGCTTCCCCTCGCCGGATTCGTGGCGCTGCTCCTCGTCGGACGGAAGTTGGGCGAACCTCTCTCAGGTTGGCTCGCCACTGGCGCCATCGGCACCAGCTTCCTCGTCACCCTTCTCGTCTTCATCGGTTTGATCGGCGAACCGGCTGAAGAGCGTTACTTCCTACAGGACCTCTTCACCTGGGTGCCGGCAGGCAACTTCAGCGTCGACATCGGCTTCCTGGTCGATCCCTTGTCGATCACGATGTGTTTGTTCATCACCGGCGTGGGGGCCCTGATTCACCTCTACTCCATCGGCTACATGCACGGTGATCCGAACTTCTCGAAGTTCTTCCTCTACCTCAACCTGTTTGCGGCGTCGATGCTGCTGCTGGTCCTTGGCGACAACCTGCTGCTCACCTTCCTCGGCTGGGAGGGTGTCGGCGCCTGCTCGTACCTGCTCATCAGCTTCTGGTTCGAAGATCCGTCCAATGCCAGTGCAGGCAAGAAGGCGTTCGTCACCAACCGCGTCGGGGACTTCGGGTTCATGCTCGGCTTGTTCGCGGTGTTCAGCCAGATCGGCTCGATCCGCTACGCCGACATTCTCACCAGCCCGATCACCACCGGTTGGGCCACGGTCATGGTGCTGCTGTTCCTCCTGGCGGCTGCCGGCAAGTCGGCACAGATCCCGCTGTTCGTGTGGCTGCCCGACGCCATGGCCGGGCCTACGCCGGTCTCGGCCCTCATCCATGCAGCCACCATGGTGACCTCGGGCGTCTACCTGCTCACCCGCCTCAACCCGATCCTCGCCCAGGCCGACCCGTGGTCGACCAGTGTCATCGCCTGGGTCGGCGCCATCACCGCGCTCGTCGCTGCCCTGGCCGCCGTCGTTCAGAACGACATCAAGAAGGTCCTGGCCTACTCGACGGTCTCGCAACTCGGCTATCTCTTCCTAGCCGTTGGTGTCGGGGGGTACATCCCGGCGATCTTCCACATGGTCACGCACGCGTTCTTCAAGGCGCTGCTGTTCCTGGGCTCCGGTTCGGTCATTCACGGGCTCCACGGCGAGCAGGACATGCGCCGCATGGGCGGCCTGTATCGCATCATGCCCATCACCGCCGGAACGTTCATCGTGGGCTGGCTGGCCATCGCCGGTGTCCCGCCGTTCAGCGGTTTCTGGTCGAAGGACGAGATTCTGTTGGCCGCGTGGAATGCGCCCAATGGAGGTAAGGCGCTGTGGGTCATCGGTCTGGTGACCGCGTTGCTCACCGCCTTCTATATGACTCGCCAGGTCATCCTCACCTTCTTCGGCCGTCTGCGCTTCTTCGATGCCCATCAGGACGAGATCGACAGCGCCTTCGCGGCGAGTGCCCAAGCAGCCATGGGCCAGGTCGGCGAGGTCGAGGCGGCGGTAGCCAAGGCGGCCGAGGCCGTCGAGAAGGCTCGGGCCGATGTCCTGAAGCGGACGGATGCGTTCGCCGAAGCCGGAGCCGACGTCGAGACGGCCAAGGCCTCGGTCGCCGCCTCGAGCCCCGACGACGACGGTTACGCAAAGCTGGTGAAGGCCGCAGAGAAAGCCGAGAAGGCCGTACCGAAGGCGCAAACCGCGCTCGAGAAGGCCGAGGGCAAACTGGCCGAGGCCGAGGCCGAGCTGACCGCGGCCGAGAGCGCAGTCGAGGCGGCCCGCGCCGAGGCCGAGGCGGCGGCGGGCGACACCTCGGGTATGCCCCGCGTGCCTCAGCACGTCACCGCGTTCAGCGAGGCTCCCGACATCGATTCGTTCGAGGAGTCGCTGCCCGACTCCTACCGGCACCGCCAGGAGTACCACCCGCACGAGTCACCCATCACCATGACCCTTCCACTCATCGCGCTCGCGGGCCTGGCCGCAGCCGGTGGCCTGCTCAACCTGCCATTCGCCCACGACCTGCACTTCCTCGGTAATTGGCTCGAGCCGTCCCTGTTCGGCAACGAGGCCCACGGGTCCGCATCTGCAGCGACCAAGTGGGTCCTCGCCGTCGTGGCCATCATGGTCGGGCTGACCGCCATTGCGACCGCCTTCCTGGTCTACGTACGGGGCCGGGTGAATCCCGCCGATCTCGAGAAGCCGGAGCTTGCGTTGGCGGTGCGCTACGACAAGGCACTGGCCGACCTCTCCGGAGGTCCTGGACGCAGGCTCTTCGATCTCGTCGCCTGGTTCGACCGCACGTTCGTCGATGGCGCAGTCAACGGTGTGGCCCGTTTGTCCCAGACCGCCGGCGAAGGACTCCGCAGTCTCCAGCCGGGGTTGGTTCGCAACTACGCCCTCAGCATCACGCTGGGCGGCGCATTCGTGTCGATTTGGTTCCTTGTTCGACTGTGGTCTGAGGTGGGCTCATGATGCTGCTGGCCGCCGAGAGCAGCGCGTCGCTGGCCCTGTTGCCGGCGCTCATCATCGTCCCCCTGGTGACGGCAATGGTCATCGCGCTCCTCCCGGCTTCTCGTCCCGACTACCTGAAGCTGACCGCTCTGCTGGGTTCGACCATCGCAGGCGCCTTGTCGGTCTACCTGCTGAAGGCCTTCGACAAGGCCGACGGCGGGCTGCAGTTCGTGGTTCGGGAAGACTGGGTGCAGAGCCTCGGCCTGTCCTGGTTCTTTGCGGTCGATGGCATCTCGCTGTTCTTGGTGGTCCTCACCGGGTTGCTCTTCCCCATCGCCATTCTCGCCGCCGAGCCCCACCACGATCCGAAGGCCTACTACGTGTGGCTCATGATCCTCATGGCCGGGTCCTTCGGGGTCTTCATGGCGCTCGACCTGCTGCTCTTCTTCTTGTTCTTCGAGATCGTGTTGGTCCCGATGTACTTCCTCATCGGCGGCTGGGGCCACGGTCGGCGTATCTACGCCGCCCTGAAGTTCTTCCTCTACACCATGGCCGGCTCGGCGCTGATGCTCGTGGGGATCGTCGCTGTTGCGGTGCTCACCGCTCGTAACACCGGGCAGCGCATCACCTTCGACGTCACCGCCTTGGCCGAGGCCCAGGCGCTCAGTACCAACGCGCAACGGCTGATCTTCCTGGCCTTCGCCCTCGCCTTCGCGGTCAAGGTCCCGCTGTTCCCGCTGCACACCTGGCTGCCCGACGCGCACACCGAGGCCCCCACCGCAGGCTCGGTCATCCTGGCCGGCGTCATGCTGAAACTCGGCACCTACGGGTACATCCGCTTCGGCGTCTACCTCTTCCCCCAGGTGGCCAAAGAGCTGGCTCCGCTGTTCCTGACCCTTGCCGTCATCGGCATCGTGTACGGGGCCATCGCCGCAACGATGCAGACCGACCTCAAGCGCTTGGTCGCCTACTCCTCGGTTGCCCACATGGGCTTCATCGTGTTGGGGATCTTCGTCTTCAACACCCAGGGAATGGAGGGGGCCATCCTTCAGATGGTCAACCACGGTTTGTCCACCGGTGCGCTGTTCATCATGGTCGGCTGGATCTACGAGCGTCGGCACACCCGTGAGATCGCCGAGCTCGGCGGCCTGCAGAAGTCGGCCCCGATCTTCGCCGCGGGCTTCACCTGGATCATGCTGTCCAGCATCGGTCTGCCCGGACTCAACGGCTTCGTCGGTGAGTTTCTCATCCTCCTCGGCGGATTCAACGGGGCCCGTTGGTGGACCGTCGTTGCGGTTTCGGGGGTGATCCTCGCCGCCTTGTACCTGCTGTGGGCCTATCAGCGGGTCTTCCATGGCCCAGCCGAAGGACCGAACGCCACCTTCCCGGAGCTCAGATTCTCCGAAGGACTCGTTCTCCTGCCGCTGCTTGCGCTCATCGTCTTCCTGGGCGTCTACCCCAAGCCGGTGCTCGAACGGATCGAACCGGCCGTCGATCGCCTCCTCACGCATGTCGAGGGCAATGTCGAGGACTTCGAACGCCCCGAGCCCGCCGCTCCGGCCCAGCGGGCCGGCGTCGAACAACTGACCACCGCGCTCGAGTCGGGCTCGCACGAGTCCGAGACCGAGGAATCGGGCGAGTCACACGAGGGTGAGGACTGATGTTGCAGACACCTTCGATCGAGTGGTCGCTGCTGTGGCCGCTCGTGATTCTCGCCCTCGGCGGCGTGCTCCTGATCACGTTCACCTCGCTGTTCCCGCAGGCTCGTACCCGCAGCATTCCTGCCGGCGTCACCGCGTTCCTTGCGCTCGCGGCGCTCGCCACGTTGCCCTCGATGTGGAATCGCCTCGATGACCTGCCAGGACGACGAGCCACCGTCGTCGCCGGAGCACTCGCGATCGACAGCTTCACCATCGTCGTCACCGCGGTCATCTGCCTGTCGGTGTTCCTGGCCGCGTTGATCCTCGACGACTACCTGAAGCGCGAAGGCCTCGACGGTCCCGAGTGGTACGTGCTCCTCCTACTTTCGGCTGCGGGGGCGGTGATCCTGGCTGCGGCCGAGGATCTCATCGTCACCTTCGTCGGCCTCGAGATCATGTCCATCGCCGTCTACGTGCTCGCTGCACTGCATCTCCGGCGCTCCGACAGCCAAGAGGCCGGGTTCAAGTACTTCATCCTGGGTGCCCTCTCGTCGGCGATCTTCCTCTACGGCATCGCGTTGGCCTACGGAGCAACGGGCTCGACCTCGCTGTCGGCCATGCGTGAAGCGCTCACCATGACCAACGAGCGAGGGCTGACCCCCTCCCAGGACAGTTCGATGATCCTGGTCGCCATGGCCCTGATGCTGGTCGGCTTCGGCTTCAAGGTGTCGGCGGTCCCCTTCCAGGTGTGGACGCCGGACGTGTACGAGGGTGCCCCGACCCCGATCGTCGCCTTCATGGCTTCGGCGGTGAAGGTGGCCGGGTTCGCTGCTCTGGCCCGTGTGTTCATCGTCGCCTTCGGGCAGCTGGCCGACGACTGGCGGCCCGTGCTCGGCGCCATGGCCGTCGTCTCCGTCGTCGTCGGTTCGCTCCTTGCTGTCGTGCAGACCAACGTCAAACGCATGCTGGCGTTCTCGTCCATCAGCCATGCCGGCTTCATGCTCATCGCCGTCCATGCCGGGGGGAGCGGCTCGGCCGAGACCTCGCTGCTCGGCATTCGGGCCTTGCTCTTCTACATGATCGCCTACACCTTGTTGGTTGCCGGCACCTTCGCCGTGGCGACGGTCGCCGGTGGAACCGGCGACAACGATCACTCGCTCGACGACTATCGCGGGCTCGCGCACCGCCGCCCCGTGCTTGCCGCGGCGCTGGTGCTCTTCCTCCTCGGCCAGGCCGGCGTCCCCTTCACCGCCGGATTCTTCGCCAAGTTCGGCGTCATCGTCGCAGCCGTCCGAGGCGAGGAATACATCATCGCCGGAGCAGCCATGGTCGGCTCGGTCGTCGGTGCCTTCCTCTACCTTCGCATCATCGTGTCGGTCTTCCTCGACACTGCGGCCGAGGTCGATGTGGACCCAGAACTGGCTGTCGACCCTGTTGCCGTGCTGCCTGCCCTCCGCCGGGTCGCCCCCACGACGATGGTGGCCATCGGGGTCGCCGTGGTCGGCACCCTGGCCCTCGGCGTGTTCCCCGATCTTCTTCGCACGGCGCTCGACGAAGGCGCCCAGGCGCTCGGCGCGCTCCGCTAGCGTCGTCAGCCTCGGGCGGCGGCTCAACTCGGCCGCTGCGATGCCGATGCTAGGGCCATGTTGAAGCACACGGTTGTGCTCGGAATTGCCGATCCCATGGCTGCTGCGCACCTGCGGCGGCTCGTTTCCGAGCATCCACGATTCGATCTCATCGGTCTCACCGACACCGCAGTCGCGACGTTGTTCGCGGTGCAGGCCCAGAAGCCGGCTGTGGTGTTGATGGCCGACGAGTCGCCGGGTCTGCGCGGCCGTGACGTCCTGGCCGAGATGGCCGAGGCATCACCGGACTCGCTGGTGATCATCACCACCCCCGGCGAACCCCAGGCACTCTTCGGAAAACCGGGCGTCGCCGAGGCCGTGCCCCAGAGCGATATCGACGCCATTCTTTCGGCGCTCACCAACCTCGCTGATTTCCTCGACGATCCGGACAACTGCTCCACCGCGGAGCGTCGCGGCTTCGGGGATCGGCGCCACTACCAGGACTGGACCAAGGTCTTCGCCGAGCGACGCGCCCGGCCTCGGCGAGAACTACACGACGCGCCTCAGGGCTGACACGTCAACCGATCAGCCGCCGGAGACGCTCTCGTTCTCGGCGTCGGTGTCGGCCGTGCGATCGTCGTCGGGATCGTCGAGCCAGCCGTCGGGCAGGGCCACGACCTGAGGGCCCCGCGTGTGGCCCCTCTGCGCCCGCCAGTTGAACGAGGGCAGCTCGACGTCGGGCAGGTTGCCCAACAACTCGCCGAGCTCCTGCAGGCTTTCGATCTGGCCGAGTCGGCCGCGTGCCTCACCACCCGTTGGATAGCCCTTCAGATACCAGGCGCTGTGCTTGCGGAATTCGCGGACACCCTTGCGTTCGCCGAACCACGACACCAGCTGCGCGGCGTGGTCCTCCATCATCGGAACGACCTGCCCGAGCGTCGGCGGGTCGGGGATCGGCTCGCCCCGCCAAGGCCGCTTCGAGCTGGCCGAAGATCCAGGGGCGTCCCAGGCAGCCACGGCCGATGACCACACCGTCGCAGCCGGTCTGGTCCATCATCCGCACGGCGTCCGCCGCCTCCCAGATGTCCCCGTTGCCAAGGATCGGAACATCGGGAACGGCCTTCTTGAGCCGGGCGATCGTCGTCCAGTCGGCGGTGCCGCCGTAGAGCTGCTGGACGGTGCGGCCGTGGAGCGCAATAGCCGAGACACCGCAGTCGGCTGCAATGCGCCCGGCGTCGAGGTAGGTGAGGTGCTGATCGTCGATCCCGACCCGCATCTTGACGGTGACCGGCACCGCACCAGCGGCTTCGACCGCGGACTGAACGACCGCCCGGAACAACTTGCGCTTGTAGGGGAGGGCGCCGCCTCCGCCGTGGCGCGTGACCTTGCGGACCGGGCAACCGAAGTTGAGGTCGAGGTGGTCGACGCGGTTCTGGGCGACGAGGATCTCGACGGCTCGCCTCACGAACACCGGATCGACGGCCGCCAACTGCAGACTCCGCGGGCTCTCGTCAGGGGCGAAGCTGGCGAGCTTGTCGGTCTTCTCGCTGCCCTCGCACAGCGCCCGCGCGCTGATCATCTCGCTCACGTAGAGTCCGCCGCCGAACTGGCGGCAGAGCCGACGGAACGGTGCGTTGGTCACGCCCGCCATGGGGGCCAGGACGACTGGCGTCGGGACGTCGAGAGGACCGATCTTCACCCGCCCAGGCTAGGCCGCGCAATCGGCGGGTCATGGGCGGGTCATGGGCGTGACGGGCCAGGCGAGACTGCGTAGGCTCCCCCCATGAACGACCACGCCAGTTCCTCCACCATCGCCGTCGTCACGGGCAGCAACTCCGGCATCGGCCGATCGGCCGCCGTCGACCTGGCGGCCAAAGGGTGGACCGTCTACGGGACCATGCGCAGCCTCGACAAGGGCGACAAGCTGACCTCGATGGCGGCGGAGGCCGGCGTCGTGGTGCATCCGGTGGTTTGTGACGTTGCCGACTCGGAGTCGGTCAACCGGGCGATGGCCGAGATCCTCGACGACGCCGGACGCATCGATGTCCTGGTCAACAACGCCGGAATCGGGGGCAACGCAGTCATGGAGGAGTGCTCGATCGAGCTGTACGACGAAGTCATGAACGTCAATCTGCATGGTGTCATCCGCTGCAGCCAAGCGGTACTTCCGCAGATGCGTGAGCGGGGGAGCGGGTGCATCGTCAACGTCAGCTCGATCACCGGCCGATTCGCCGCCATCGCCCAGTCACCCTACGTCACCTCCAAATGGGCGGTCGAGGGACTGAGCGAAGGGATGGCCCAGGAACTCGCCCCCTTCGGCATCCGGGTCGTGGTGATCGAGCCCGGGATCGTCCGAACGGCGATCATGGCCAAGAACACCGAAGCGCCGAACGAGTCGGGGGCGTACGACGCCCATTACCGCCGACTGTTCGCGTTCTACGCCAAGGGACTCCAAACCCCCGGAGTGCCCTCCGAAGTGGCCGATGTGATCTACGACGCGGTCACCACCGATGCGTACCGGCTGCGTTGGACATGCGGCTGGGGCGGGCCCGAGCTCTCGGCCAACCGGGCCCTGGTCAGCGATGAGGACTGGGTTGCGTTGGGGGCCATCGAGGACGACGACGAGTACAAAGCTCGTTTCACCGAGCTGTTCGGGCTCGACATCCGCTGACCCCTGGCAAAGTTCCGGGCCCCGAGGCTTTGGTCAAGGGCTTCATAAGGGATAGCATCCGGTGCCGTGTCGGACTTCCTCCGTGATTACCTCCTCGTTGGCATTTTCGCCCTCCTCGCCTTTGGCCTCGTCGGGACCTTCATCGGTCTGGCGAGCCTCTTCCGACCCAATCGTCCGACGAAGCAGAAGGTCGAGAACTACGAGAGCGGCGTCGATCCGGTGGGTGACGGGTGGTCCCAGAGCCAGATTCGTTACTACATCTTCGCGTTGCTGTTCGTGATGTTCGACGTCGAGGCGGTGTTCATCTTCCCTTGGGCCACACGGCTCGAGGCCTTCGGGTATTTCGGACTCGTCGAAATGGTCATCTTCATCTTCATTCTCGCCCTCGGCCTGGCCTACGCCTGGCGCAAGGGTGTGCTGCGCTGGGTATAACCCCGGGCAGGTAATGGTCAGCGGACAGTCGAACGTCAGGGAGAGGCGAGAACAGCATGGGATTGGTCGAGTCGGGAAAGCTGCCCAAGTCCCTCACCGCGCTCCTCAACACGAGCCGGAAGTACTCCCTGTGGGTGTACCAGTGGGGCCTGGCCTGCTGCGCCATCGAGATGGGGGCTGCCTTCGGCTCCCCTCGCTATGACGTCATGCGGCTCGGAGTGATTCCCCTGCCGGCGAGCCCCCGCCAGGCCGACCTCGTCGTGGTCTCCGGAACGGTCACTGACAAGATGGCGCCCGCCATCCGGCGCTTGTACGAGCAGATGCCCGAACCCAAGTACGTCATCTCCATGGGTTCCTGCGCCAACTGTGGCGGCCCTTACTGGGACAGCTACTCGGTCACCAAGGGCGTCGATCAGATCATTCCCGTCGACGTGTATGTCCCGGGTTGCCCACCTCGTCCCGAGGCACTGCTCGAGGGCATCGTGCTCCTCCAGGAACTCATCCAGAACGAAGACATGGCCGCCAAGTGGAAGGGAGATCCTCTTGCCATCGGAAGCTGACACCGAGGCCACCACCGCCGCCCCTTCCGACGAGGCCCGACAGGCCCTCCTCGAAGCCATCACCACCGACCTCGGCGACGCGGTCGTCGGGTCCCATCTCCTGGCCGGAAAGGATCTCTGGATCCGGGTCACGGCCGAGGCATGGTCCGAGACGGCCACGTACCTTCATGGGCGCCAGAAGTTCCGGTTCTTCAACTTCCTGTCGGCCATCGACTGGATGCCGTCACCCTTCGGTCGCTCGCTCGACGCCACCGTCGACAACCTCCTCGGCGCGACGGCCGACACCGAGGCCGTGCCGGCAGAATCATCGACTGGCCGAGTCACCGGATACGCCGGCGGGGAGACCCGCTTCCAGGTGCTGGCCCGGGTCCACAGCCTGACGACCAACCTGGGTCTCACGGTCAAGGCCGACGTGCCCGAGCCCGGCCTCGAGGTCGGGACCTGGACGCATGAGTACCCGGGCGCCGACTGGCACGAACGTGAAGCATGGGAGATGTTCGGCATCTCCTTCGCCGGCCATCCTGGTCTGCGGCACCTGTACCTGCCCGGTGACTTCGAAGGCCATCCGCTTCGCAAGGATTTCCCGCTGCTCGCTCGTCTGATCAAGCCGTGGCCGGGGATCGTCGACGTCGAGCCCATGCCGGGCCGTGACGGAGAAGCAACGGACGACCCAGCTTCTGTCGGATCGGCATCTACTGAGAACCCGGAGTCCGCATGACCGCCATCTCCGATCGCCGCCAGCTGGCCTACATCGCCGCCCAGGCGGCCGACGCCCGCGTCAATGTCGAACTCGAGGCCGAGGGCATGACCCTCAACATCGGCCCGCAGCATCCTGCCACTCACGGCACGCTGCGCATCGTCGCCCGCCTCGACGGCGAGCAGGTCGTCGAGGCCGATCCCATCATGGGATACATGCACCGCGGCTATGAGAAGTTGTCCGAGGTTCGCACCTACCCCCAGGTCACGGCGCTCATCAACCGCATCGACTGGTTGGGAAGTTTCGCCAACGAGGTCCCCTTCATCCTCGCGGCCGAGCAGCTCATGGGAGTCGAGGCACCGCCGCGCGCCCGCCACATCCGAACCATCCTGTTCGAACTGGCCCGCATCGCCAATGTCACCCTGTTCCTCGGTGACATGGGCGTGCAGCTCGGAGCGGTCACACCCATCTTCTACGCCTTCCGTGACCGCGAGCACATCCTCAACCAGATCGAGTCGGCCACCGGCGGACGGTTCCACCCCAACTTCGACCGCATTGGTGGCGTGAAGGACGACCTTCCCGCCGGTTGGATCTCCGAGACCAAGCAGTCGCTCGGCCAGATCCGCAAGTTCTGCGACGTCATGGAAGACCTGATCGTCGGCAATGAGATCTTCCAGGCCCGTTGCCGCGGCATCGGGGTCATCCCCGCCGATGTCGGTCTGGCCTACGGACTCTCGGGGGCCAACATCCGGTCGTCGGGCGTCGACTGGGACCTCCGGCGCGACAATCCGCACCCGGGACTCGCCTACGACGCAGTCGACTGGAAGGTCTGGACCCATCCCGACGGCGACAGCTTCGCCCGGTACTGGGTCCGTCTCCAAGAGGTGCGCGAGGCCTGCCACATCGTCGATCAGCTGCTCGACACCATGCCGGCGGGCCCGATCATGGCCAAGGTTCCCCGCATCATCAAGGTGCCCGAGGGTGAAGCCTTCGTCGAGACCGAGAACCCGCTCGGTGTGATGGGCTACTACGTCGTCAGCCAGGGCGGCCTCGAGCCCTTCCGGGTGAAGATCCGCTCGGCGAGCTTCTCCAACATGTCGATTTCGCCGTGGCTGCTGAAGGGCAGCTACGTCCCCGACGTCATCACCATTCTCGCCAGCCTCTACTTCATCTTGGGGGACATCGACCGATGACCGCCGCGCTCAACGCAGTCCTTGCCACCGAACTGCCGGTCACCGAATTACTGGCTGTCGAATTCGCGTGGTGGCAGACCACGGTGTTCAAGTCGATCATGGCCATCGTTGCCGTGCTGATCCCGGCAGGAACCACCGTCTACCTCTACCTGTTCAAGATGGTCTCGTTCATGCAGAGCCGCCTCGGACCGATGGAGGCAGGCCCCTACGGCTCGATGCAGCTCCTCGCCGAGCTGGGCAAGAACCTCCAGAAGGAGGACATCTTCCCGGCCAAGGCCGACCGCACGGTGTTCGCCTTTGCGCCCTACGTGGTGCTGTCCAGTACGTTCCTGCTCGCCGTCGTCATCCCGTTCGGCCCCGACGCTGCGTTCACCAACATCGACACCGGCGTGTACCTGGCCCTCGCCGTCTCGTCGATCTCGGTGGTCGGCATCCTCATGGCCGGCTGGGCCAGCGCCTCGAAATACTCACTCCTCGGTGGCCTGCGTGCCGCCGGCCAGCTCATCGCCTACGAGCTTCCGTTGATTCTGGCGGTAGTCGGCGTCGTCATTCAGGCGGGCACGCTGAGCCTCCAGGGCATCATTGCCCGGCAAACCCAAGGTGAGATCTTCGGGTTTGGTGGCATCGGGAATCCGTACTTCCTCACCCAGGCGGTCGGCTTCCTGATCTTCATGATCGCGGTGCAGGCCGAGCTCACGCAGGTCCCCTTCGACATGCCGATCGCCGAGTCCGAACTGGTGTCGGGCTACATGACCGAGTACTCGGGCTTCCGGTTCCTCATGTTCTTCATCGGCGAGTTCGCCACCGCCAACATCTTCGCCTTCCTGGCCTCGGTGTTGTTCCTCGGTGGTTGGGCGGTGCCCCCGTTCGTCACCGACCTGTTGGGCGTCGAGTGGGACTCCAACCTCATGAACGTGCTCGGGCCGTTGGTCATGCTCACCAAGATGCTGCTGCTCACCTTCGTGATCTATTGGGTGCGATTCACGTTCCCCCGTTTCCGCGAGGATCAGCTGCAGAAGTTCGCGTGGAAGATCCTCATTCCGCTGGCTCTCGTCAACATCGCCGCCACTGGCGTGCTGAAGGTGGTGTTCTGATGCCGCTCGTCCCTGGCCTCCTCACTGGTCTCGGGATCACCTTCAAGGAGATCGTCAAGACGGTCACCAAAGGGGCTGAAACCGTCCAGTATCCCCACGAGAAGGAAGACCCTGCGCCGCGGGCTCGCGGGGTCATCGCCCTCCACGAGGACAACTGCACCGCTTGCATGCTCTGCGTCCGCGAATGTCCGGACTGGTGCATCTACATCGAAGGCCACAAGGATCTCGCCCCGCCCCGGCGGGCCGGAGGCAAGCCGAGGCAGGTCAACAAGCTCGACCGCTTCGACATCGACTACGGCCTGTGCATGTACTGCGGTATCTGCGTCGAGGTGTGTCCGTTCGAGGCCCTGTTCTGGAGCCCCGAGTACGAGTACTCCGAGCCCCGCATCGCCGACCTCCTGCACGACAAGACTCGGCTGGGACAGTGGATGACCACGGTTCCCGACTTCGAGCCCTACGAGGCCGGCGCCCAGGTCAAGGCCAAGCAGGTGCCGCGATGATCCCGCTGCTCGCCTCCGAGATGACCAAGACCGAGGTCTGGGTCGCCAACAGTTTCTTCCTGGTCATTGCCCTCGTGTCCATCGCCGCTGCGTTGAAGATGGTGACCACGAAGAACGTGGTCCACGCGGCCCTGTATCTGCTCATCGTGCTGTCGGGCGTCGCGGCCGTCTACGTCATCCTCGGGGCCGAGTTCGCCGCAGCGACCCAGGTGCTGGTCTACATCGGCGCCATCCTGGTCCTGCTGCTGTTCGGCGTCATGCTCACCCGGGCAAAGATCGGCACCGACACCGATCTCGACCACGAGCAGAAATGGATCGGCGGCCTCGTTGCCGCGGCCATGGGCGCCGTCATGGGCTACTCGCTGTGGGAGGCGTTCAGCGACGCCAAACTGCCCGACGATCGCCTGGTGCAGCGCACCGACGCCGTCGCCGATTCCATCTTCAGTACCTACATCGTGCCCTTCGAGGCGTTGTCGGTATTGCTCCTCGCTGCGCTCATCGGCGCCGTCGTCGTCGCCAGAAGGGATTGATCGAACGATGTGGCTGAACCAGTTCCTCTTCTTTGCCGCCATCTTGTTCTGCATCGGCGTGTACGGCGTGCTCACCCGCAAGAACGGTGTGCTCGTCCTGATGTCGATCGAACTCATTCTCAACGCGGTCAACATCAACCTGGTGGCGTTCGGCGCGTACAACCAGGACATCGCCGGTCAGGTCTTCGCTCTGTTCATCATCGCCGTCGCTGCTGCTGAGGTAGGCGTGGGTCTGGCCATCGTGCTGCTGATCTACCGCAACCGCCGCAGCATCAACGTGGCCGAAGCCGACCTTCTCAAGGGCTGATCCAGCGTCGTGATTACTCAACTCCTCGCAACCGAAGCGGCGCACGCCGTGTCACCGCCTGCCATCTTCGACTGGGTGTGGCTGATCCCAGCGATCATGGCCGCCTCGTTCGTCTGCATCCTCTTGTTCGCCAAGCGGCTGCGGATCCAGGCGCACTGGTTCGGCATCGCCGGCGTCGGTGCCTGCTTCGTCCTCGCGCTGGTGATGGCCGCAAGCTGGATCGGCTATGTCAGCGACACCGCCCACAGCGCCGAGACAGCCGGCGCTGAGGATTCAGAGTCCCACGGAGCCGTCGACTGCGTCGGCGCTGAGGAAGCCGACGAGGAGCACGAGGCGGCGCCGGGTGCCCTCGCCTTCACTGCGGCCGGAGAGGGCGGCGAGGAGGGCGAGGCCGAAGAGCACCACCTCACCCCGTGCGCCGTCGTGAACGAGGTGTCCTGGTTCAACAACGGTGGAACCACCGCCGAGGGTGGTTCGGACATCAAGATCGGCACCCTGGTCGACGGCCAGTCGATCATGATGCTCGTCGTCGTCAGCTTCATTTCCTTGCTGGTGCACATCTACTCGACCGACTACGTCAAGGGCGACCGGCGCTACACCCACTACTTCGCCTTCCTGTCGCTCTTCACCGCTTCGATGCTCTTCTACGTGCTCTCGAGCAGCACGCTCCAGATGATCGTCGGATGGGAGCTCGTGGGCGTCTGTTCCTTTGCCCTCATCGGTCATTGGTGGGAAGAACAGCCGAACTCCGACGCGGCGCTGAAGGCGTTCCTCACCAACCGTGTCGGCGACATCGGCCTGCTCGTCGGCATGATCATCCTCTACTTTGCCGCCGGCAAGACCTTCGACATCGACGCCATCAACCAAGCCGCCATCTCGGGCGCAATCAGCAAGAACACCCTGCTGGTCGCAGGCCTGTGCCTGATGGCCGCCGTCATGTCGAAGTCGGGGCAGTTCATCCTGCATACCTGGCTCCCCGATGCCATGGCCGGTCCGACGCCGGTCTCGGCGCTCATCCATGCCGCCACCATGGTCGTGGCCGGCATCTACCTCATCGGTCGTCTGTACGCCGTGTTCTATGTCGGCTTCGGCATCGACGGCGGGACGTTCAACGCCATGGCCTTCATCGGCGGACTCACGTGCGTCGGCGGTGGGGCGTTGGCCTTCGTGCAACGAGACCTCAAGAAGGTCTTGGCCTACTCCACGGTGTCCCAGCTCGGGTACATGGTCCTGGCCCTCGGTGTGGGTGCCTACACCGCCGGCATGTTCCACCTGTTCACCCACGCCATCTTCAAGGCCTGCCTCTTCCTCGGAGCCGGTTCGGTCAGCCACGCGTGCCACCACAGCTTCGACATGAAGGCGGACATGGGCGGGCTACGGAAGTACATGCCCAAGACGTTCTGGACGTTCATCATCGCCACTGGCGCGCTGGCCGGCATTCCGCCGCTTGCCGGCTTCTGGTCCAAGGACGAGATCCTGGTCGGCGCCGGCGTCTTCCCGGGCACAGGCGGCAACGGCGATTACTACGTGCCGTTCGCCTTCGGCATGATCACCGCCGCAATGACCGCGGCGTACATGACCCGGGCGGTTTGGCTCACCTTCTTCGGCGAGTACCGCGGTCACGCCCACCCCCACGAATCCGGGAACCGTCTCACGGTCCCCCTCATCCTGTTGGCCATCGGTTCGGTGGTCGCGGGCTTCGCCAACGTCCCCGAGACGTTGCCGGTGTTGGGTAGTCGCATCGGTCTCTGGTTCGAGCACCAAGTCGAGCCCAGTGGCATCTCCACCTTCCCGGTCATCAAGCACGCCGAACCCAGCCTCGGTCTCGCCATCCTGGCCACCAGTCTCGCCGTACTCGCGGGTCTCGCCGTCTGGAGCTACTACAAGCGCCTGTACCGCATCGACCGTCATGCGTCGGAGTACACCGACCACTGGATCGCCCGCATGCCCGTGCTTCGCGCCGGCCACACGTTCCTGGTCAACAAGTACTACCTCGATCACCTCTACACGGGCGTCATCGCCGGCAGCGTCAAGGGCTGGATGGCCCGGGCGGCCTATTGGTTCAACCAGAGCGTGCTCGACGGCGTCGTGAACAGTGTCGGTGTCGGCACAACGGTCGTCGGCCGTTTCGTGTACAAGTACGTCGACCAGGGCGCCATCGATGGAGCGGTCAATGCATCGGGCGCTGGTGCGTCGGAGTCGGGGCAACTGCTCCGCAAGGTCCAGTCCGGCAAGATTCGTCAATACGCAGCCCTGATGTTCGGTGCCGCGGCCGTGCTGGCCGGCATCTTCATCATCGCTGTTTGATCCACATCTGAGAGACAGGTAGAGGAACAGGTATGGAAAACGCATTTCTCCAAGACTGGGGCATCACCCTCATGGTCTTCCTTCCCCTCGTGGGAGCGCTGATCATGATGCTCGTCCCGGGACAGCAGGAGGAGAACCACAAGACCATCGCCCTGGTCACCTCGTTGCTGACAGGGGCCCTCGGGCTCTGGCTGGCCGTCGACTTCTACCGTCTGGGCTCCGAGCAGTGGGCAAGCCTCCACTACGTCGTCGATCGCAGCTGGATCGACATCGTCAACGCTCGCTACCTGGTGGGTATCGACGGCATCTCCATGCCGCTCATCGCGCTCACCTTGCTGGTCGTGCCGCTGGTCATCATCTACAGCTGGAATCACATTCCCGATCCGGGGAACGCGAAGGCGTTCCTCACCCTGATCCTCGTGCTGCACACCGGCATGCTCGGGAGCTTCGTCGCTCAGGACCTCGTGCTGTTCTTCGTGTTCTTCGAGGTCGTGCTCCTGCCCATGTACTTCATGATCGGCGTCTGGGGCGGCGAGAACCGGTTGTACGCAGCCATCAAGTTCTTCCTCTTCACGCTCTTCGGTTCGGCCCTCATGCTGGTCAGTTTCCTGGCGCTGTATTGGCTGACCGGATCGCAGACCTTCTCCATGGCCGGCCTTGCCGACTTGGTGGCCGAGAGCGACATTTCCGATCGGGCCCAGTGGCTCATCTTCGGCGGCATGTTCATGGGCTTCGGCATCAAGGTGCCGATGTTCCCGTTCCACACCTGGCTGCCCGACGCCCACACCCAGGCCCCGACGCAGGGTTCGGTGATCCTCGCTGCGGTCCTGCTGAAGCTCGGCACCTACGGCTTCGTCCGCATCGCACTGCCGATCCTTCCCAACGCCGCGATCGACTGGGCCCCGATCATCGGCGGCCTGGCATGCGCCGGCATCATCTACGGCGCCCTCGGGTGCCTCGCCCAGACCGACATGAAGCGCCTCATTGCCTTCTCGTCCGTTGCCCACATGGGCTACGTCATGCTCGGCATCGCCACCATGACCGACTTCGGTATCAACGCCGCCATCTTCGGGATGGTCGCCCACGGCCTCATCACCGGCATGCTCTTCTTCATCGCCGGTTCGGTGAAGGAGCGGTATCACACCCTCGAGATCAAGCGACTCGGCGGCCTCCTGGTCCAGGCACCGCACCTCGGGTGGATCCTCGGCTTCACCACCATGGCCTCGTTGGGTCTCCCGGGACTCGCCGGGTTCTGGGGTGAGTTCCCCGCCATCCTCGCGGCCTACGAGCCTGCGGCCGGCATCAGCACCAACCTGTTCCGGGTCTACATGGTCATCGCCGCCATCGGCACGGTGCTGGCTGCCGCGTACCTGCTGTGGCTGCTCCAGCGCACTGCGTTCGGAACGCCGTCAGAGGAGTTCGCCGACGATCCGCACATTCACGACATGGTCTTCACCGAGTGGGTGGCCTGGGTCCCGATGCTGATCCTCATCGTGTTGTTCGGCTTCCTGCCCGGCATCATCTTCAACCTCACTGACCCGGCGGTCAGTGCCTTCTTGCCTGGGGGCGCTCCGTGATCCACCTCGCTGCCGTCGGTGTCCTCGCGCAGGTCGAGCAGGCACCGTTCGACCGCCCCGTCATCGATTGGCACGCGGTCGCCCCGGAATTGGTGCTGCTCGCCGTTGGCGTGATCATCACGATCGTCGATCTCGTGGGTCTCGAGCGGGTCCGTCGGATCATCCCCACGCTCACCGGCCTGGGCCTCCTCCTTCCGATGATTCCCGTGCTGACGCTGTGGAACCAGAGTGACGACTTGCCGCGGTCGCTCTTCGACGGTGCCTACGTGATCGACCGTTACTCCTTGGTCCTCAAGGGTCTGTTCCTGCTGTCCGGCTATGTCATCGTGTTGTTGTCGACCAACTACATGAGCGAAGGCGACTACTACGACAGCGAGTACTACCAGCTCATCTCGGCCTCGATCCTCGGCATGGTCGTCATGTCCTCGGCCCGAGATCTCGTGTCCCTGTTCGTTGCGCTCGAGCTGGTGTCGATCCCGGCCTATCTCCTGGCAGCCTGGCGCAAGCGAGATCTGAAATCGAACGAGGCCGGACTCAAGTACATGCTCATGGGCGTGTTCGCCTCGGCCATTCTGCTCTACGGGATGTCCCTGCTCTACGGCGTGTCGGGCAGCACGAAACTGTCCGACATTGCCACGGCCATGGCCACCGGCGAGTCCAAGCCCATCTTCACCCTTGCCATGGTGTTCACGGTCATCGGTTTCGGCTTCAAAGTGTCCGCCGTCCCGTTCCACACCTGGGCACCCGACACCTACGAAGGTGCGCCGACGCCGCTCACCGCATTCCTCGCTGTTGCGTCGAAGGCCGCCGGCTTCGTCGCGCTGATCAGTGTGGTCACGGTGGCCTTCGCTTCCCAGCCCGACGTGGTCGAACCGCTCATGTGGGTCTTGGCTGCGGCCACGATGACGGTGGGCAACCTGATCGCCATCCGTCAGACCAACATCGTGCGCATGCTGGCGTACTCGGGCGTCGCGCAGGCGGGCTACATGCTTGCACCGCTTGCGGTCTATGGGGACAAGCCGGCCCGGGCCGCTTCGGCCATCGTCACCTACCTGGTCGTGTACGCGGCCATGAACCTGGGCGCGTTCGCGGTGGTCATCATCGCCGCTCGTAAGACTCACTCCGGCGAGATCACCAGCTTCGGTGGGCTGTTCCGCTACGCCCCGGGTCTCACCTTGGCCATGACGGCCTTTCTCTTCTCCTTGGCGGGGATTCCTCCCGTCGGCGGATGGTGGGCCAAGTTCGAAATCTTCCGGGTGCTGACCACCGGAGGTTCGTCGGCCGGCATTGCGCTGGCCGTCGTCGCTGCGGTCAACTCGGTGGTCGCGGCCTTCTACTACCTCGCCATCGCCAAGCAGATGTGGTTCATGCCTGCCCCCGATGGCGATCACAGCCCGGTGGTCGTTCCCCCGGCGCTCATGGCCGCCCTGGTGCTGACCTTGCTCGTCACCTTGGTGACCGGCACGGTGCTCATCGGCCCGCTGTCCGAAATGACCGATTTCAGCATCGCTCTGCCCTAGGCGGATCGAGGCCTGAGTGGATCGAGGCTGAGTGCACGATCCGCCGGTGCGTGATCCAACAATGCGGATGCGGTTCGACCAGTGGGTCGACTACTGCCTGTATGACCCTTCGATCGGTTTTTACCGTGCCGGCCGTGGACGGGCCGGCAGGCGGGGCGGGGATTTCCTCACCAGCCCCGAGGTGGGTCCGCTGTTCGGGGCGGTCTTGGCCCACGCCCTCGACCAGTGGTGGGACGAGCTCGGTCAGCCGGCACGGTTCCCGGTGGTCGATGCTGGTTCCGGGCCCGGGACCCTCCTCAAGGCGCTCCAACTCGCCTCGCCCCGGTGCGCAGCCGTTTGGACGCTTCGAGCCGCGGACGTCGCGCCGGGCATGACACCGGACCTCGGTGACATCGCCGGGGGAGTGGTGTTGGCCAACGAACTCCTGGACAACCTGCCCTTCCGAATCCTCGAACCGACCGCCGGCGTCGGCGAGGCGCACACGCCGGGCCTCCACGAGGTGTACGTCGACTGGAGCGGGGCGACGCCCGTCGAGGTGTTGGTGTCGGTGAGCGGTCCGTTGCTCACTCCTCAGCCGCCGTCCGACGGGCGCTTTCCGTTCGTCGAGGCGGCCAACCGGTGGGTAACCGACGCGCTCGACCGGCGTCCCGCTCGGATCCTGGCCTTCGACTACGGGACGAGAACGACGGCCGAGCTCGCAGGACGCGGAGGCTGGCTGCGTACCTACCGTCAGCATGCACGAGGCGCAGATCCGTTCCTCGAGCCCGGTCAGTGGGACATCACGACCGACATCCCCTTCGATCAGCTTCCGCCGGCAACTCGCCTCGAGTCCCAAGCTGCGTTCCTGCGCCGGTTCGGTATCGATCGTCTCGTCGAGGAAGGCCGGGCGGTGTGGTTGGAGAAGGCGGCACGCCCCGACCTCGACGCCATGCGAATGCGGAGTCGCCTACGGGAGGCCGACGCGTTGCTCGATCCCGGGGGCCTCGGCAGTTGGATGGTCGCCACCTGGGAAATCGACCAGTAGTCTTGCAATAATGATCGACCAGGCACCGCTGGCCTCCAACAGCGAGGGCGACAACTCATCCGGCCGCGTGCAACTCAGCCGCGAGCGCGTTGCGTTGGAAGCCCTCGGCATCATCGATCGCGATGGTCTCTCCGGCTTGTCCATGCGCAAGCTGGGCGGGGCTCTCGGCGTCGAAGCCATGTCGATCTACCACTACGTGACCAGCAAGGACGATCTCCTCGACGCTGTCCTCGACTTGTTGTACGGCAAGATCGAGATCGCCGAGCTGGTCGAGCACGACGAGTGGGAAGCGGTATTCCTCCGCGCCGTCCTCTCGTTCAACCAGGTCCTGTTGGATCATCCGAACACGGTGGCGCTGTTCGTCGGCCGTCCAGCGAGCAGGAGCCGTGAGGGCTTCGACACCTTCTACAACGGGTACGCGGTCATGCGTCGGGCCGGCATCAGCCCAGCCGATGCGCATTGCATGGTGAATCTGGCCGTGGCCTTCCTCGTGGGCAACGCGGTACTGCGGGCGGGCGTCGCCGAAGCCGGCCGCTCGGTCGACCTCCTGCCGCCCGGTCTGTCGTTCGACGAGGACATCTCCGAGTTCGTCCTGAGCGGTCGTGAATTGACCGACGACGTGGTGTTCGAACGTGGCCTGACCGTCCTCGTGCGTGGCTTGCGCTCGAACTACGGGCTTCCGTAGCTCGCCTACTACGATCGTCCCGTCATCGGTATTCGAGGTAGTAGGGGACGTGTCATGTCTGAGCCCACGATCGGCGTATTCGAAGTCGAAGATCGCACCTTTCCGCCAGCGGCTGCGTTCGTCGCGGCGGCGAACGTCAACGACAACGCTCTGTACGAGGAAGCCGAGGCCGACTACGAAGCGTTCTGGGCTCGTCAAGCGAGAGAGCTGCTGACGTGGAGCAAGGACTTCGACCAGATTCTGGATTGGCAGCCGCCCTTCGCGAAGTGGTTCGTCGGCGGTGAACTGAACGTCACCTACAACTGCCTCGATCGACACGTGGAGGCCGGGAAGGGCGACAAGGTCGCGTTCCACTGGGAAGGGGAGCCGGGCGACAAGCTGACCCTCACCTACGCCCAGATGCTGACCGAGGTGAAGAAGTTCGCCAACGTCCTCAAGGGCTTCGGCCTGCAGAAAGGGGACCGGGTTGCCATCTACATGCCGATGATCCTCGAGCTACCCATTGCGATGCTGGCCTGCGCCCGGATCGGTGTGGCCCACTCGGTCATCTTCGGTGGATTCTCGGCCGATGCCATCATCGACCGCTGCGACGACGCGTCCGCTCGGCTGGTCATCACCGCCGACGCCGGATACCGCAGGGGTGCCGCGGCTGCGCTGAAGCCCACGGTCGACGAGGCCCTCAGCCGCGGCGCGGCGTCGGTCGAGCACGTGGTGGTCGTCAACCGCTGCAACACCGATCCAGAGATGATCGCCGGCCGAGACCATTGGTGGCACGACCTCATGGCCGAGGCATCCGAGGAATGTCCTGCGCAACCGATGGACTCCGAGCAACTGCTCTACCTGCTCTACACGTCGGGCACGACAGCCAAGCCCAAGGGCATCATGCACACGACCGGCGGCTACCTGACGCAGGTGGCGTTCAGTCACAAGTACGTCTTCGACATCAAGCCCGACACCGACGTGTACTGGTGCGCGGCCGACGTCGGCTGGGTCACGGGGCACAGCTACATCGTGTACGGCCCGCTCACCAACGGCGTCACCTCCGTGATGTACGAAGGGACTCCCGACACACCCGGCAAGGACCGCCTCTGGGACATCGTCGAGCGGTACGGCGTCACTCAGCTCTACACCGCTCCGACCGCCATTCGCATGTTCATGCGTTGGGGCGCGCAAGAACCGGCGAAGCACGACCTTTCGTCGTTGCGGGTCCTCGGCTCGGTGGGCGAGCCCATCAACCCCGAGGCGTGGATGTGGTACCACGAACACATCGGCGGCTCGAGCCGACCCATCGTCGACACCTGGTGGCAGACCGAGACCGGTGGGCACATGATCTCCCCGTTGCCCGGAGTCACGACGACCAAGCCGGGATCGGCGTGTCGAACCATCCCCGGAGTCTTCGCCGAGTTGGTGGACGACGCCGGACGGCCGGTGCCGGTCGGTGGCGGCTATCTCACGATCACCCGCCCCTGGCCGGGCATGTTGCGGGGCATCTGGGGCGATCCTGATCGGTACCGAGACACGTACTGGAGCCGGTTCGAGGGTCGGTACTTCGCCGGAGACGGAGCCAAGCTCGACGAGGAAGGGTACCTGTGGCTTCTCGGCCGGGTCGATGACGTCATGAACGTCTCGGGCCACCGCATCTCCACCACCGAGGTCGAGTCGGCGTTGGTCGATCACTTCGCGGTTGCCGAGGCGGCGGTCGTCGGTGCCAACGACGAGATCACCGGCCAGGCGATCGTCGGGTACGTCATCCTGCGGGGTGAGTTCGAGGCGTCGGCTGCGCTCGGCGACGAGATCCGTGAGCACGTGGGTGTGAAGCTCGGCAAGATCGCTCGGCCCAAGACGGTCATCATCGTGCCCGACCTGCCCAAGACCCGATCGGGCAAGATCATGCGCCGGTTGTTGAGCGATGTCGCGAACGGACGAAGTCTGGGCGACACCACCACGCTCGCCGATCCCGGCGTCGTTGCCGAGATCGCCGAGCGAGCGCTGAGCAGCGAAGAAGACTGAAGACGCTGGCCGCAGCCCAACCGCCTTCCGACTGGATGACTCGGGTCGCCGAGTCCGACGTCGCCCGTCTCGCCACCCGCAGCCCGGCGGGTCTCATCGACCTCGTTCCCTTTGTCTTCGCCTGGATGCCCGGAGGGAACTTCGGTTGCCTGGTCAGCGCGGTCGACCACAAACCGAAGCGTTCGTCACGGCTCCAACGCCTGACCAACATTGCGGCCGATCCCGGCGTCACGGTCCTCGTCGATCACTACGACGACGACTGGACCACACTCTGGTGGGTTCGGCTGCGAGGGCACGCCACCGAGCTGGCTCCAGGTTCGGATTCCGACTCGGCGATCGACGCACTGGTAGCCAAGTATCCGCAGTATCGGCAGCGGCGCCCTGCCGGCCCGGTCGTGCGCGTTGGCATCACCGGCCTGACCGGTTGGGCAGCCGATGTCTAGCGCTCAGAGCATGCCCGAACGTTCGACCAGGGCGATGACCCAGGGGTCCTGGGGCTCCGCTGCTTCGGCCGCCTTCATCAGGGAGAGGTCGACGTAGTCCCGCCACGCGGTCACGCGATTGGACGTTGGGTCACCGAACTGGAACACGCCCATGTACGGGACCCGAACATGCACGCCTGTGGGATTGCGGTAGTCGTCGGTCCCCTCGACCATCACGGCATCGTCGGACTCGGCCGCCCGGACGACCTGCCAGGCGACCTCGAGCTGATGACTCGCCAGTCGATCGAGCGTCTTGCGGACCCCTTCGACGCCGATGATGGGCCGGGACCCCACGTGGTAGTGCCACTCGATGTCCTCGGCCAGGTGGCCCACAACCGTGTCGATGTCATGGGTCCGCCACGCCGAGACGATCTGGAGGACAACGTCGAGTCGAGGAGAGGCCATGTGTGCATCCTCCCTGCGTGGGCCGGCCGATGCAAGCGCGAGTGCATTCGTCAGGCCTCGAAGAGGCTCGCTACTCGAAAAGCCAGTGGGTGCTCGGACGGCCATCATCGGCCCGGCGGACGAACCACTCGGTTCCGAACGCTTCGGCGAATATCTCGTCGGACATCTGGAGGAAGAAGGAGGTCTCACCGACCTGGCTTGCGTGGGCTCGCAGCGCCTCGCGCTTCTGGATCACCCAGGGACGGACATCGATGGTGTGGGTGATCTCGGCTTCCGGGGTGCCGACGGGATTGCCGTCGTCGGCCGGCCCATCGACGTCCCAGTCCTCGCCTCCGGGCTCGTCAGCGATCGGGTTGGTCGGGGGATCCGCCTTGGCCGCTTCGAACATGCGTCGCATGGCGTCGCGGTTCATGGTCGCCTCGAACACCTCGGTGACACCAGCCAACTCGGCGGCTCGGATGCCGACTCGGTGCACCTGAATGTGGTCGGGGTGACCGTAGTTGCCGTGCCAGTCGTAGACCGTGAGCACGTCGGCCTGCTCCTCGCGGAGGATCTCGGCGAGCCGTGTTGCCGCCTCGTCGATGTCGGCCTGCCAGAAGGAGGCCGGATTGGCATTCTGTTCCCAGCCCGTCATGCCGGAATCCTCGTACCCGAGGAAGGTCACGCGGTCGGTGCCGAGCACCACCGCGGCCTTCTCGGCCTCGGACCGACGCCGATCGGCGAGCGTCTCGTCGACGCCCAAGTCGTGGGGTGTCTCACCGCATCGGCCGTCGGTGGCGATGACGACGACGACTCGGTGACCTTCGGCCTTGGCCCGGGCGATGGTGCCCCCGGTGCTCGTGGCCTCGTCATCAGGATGCGCATGGAAGCAGACGAGGGTGGACATACTCGTGACGGTAGCGAACTCCGGCTCGCGATTTTGGCACCGGCGGGAACGACTGTCGTCAACGATGCGTTGGAGCGAACATGAAGAATGGTTTCAAAACTGCGATGCTTCTGGCGGCCATGGGCGCGTTGGTCATGGCCATCGGCGCAGCTCTGGGTGGCAGCAGCGGCCTGATCATCGGTTTCGTCATGGCCCTGGCCCTCACGGGCTTCTCGTACTGGAAGAGCGACACGCTTGCCATTCGGTCGGCCCGAGCGCAGGAGGTCACCGAACAGCAGCTCCCCGAGTACTACGCCATCATGCGTGAACTCACCCAGCGGGCCGAGATCCCCATGCCGAGGCTCTACGTCTCGGCCGAGCAGCAACCAAACGCGTTTGCGACGGGTCGGAACCCCAGTCATGCCGCGGTGTGTGTCACCGAGGGCCTGTTGCGAACCTTGTCGTGGGACGAGATCCGGGGCGTGCTGGCGCACGAGCTTTCCCACGTGCGCAATCGGGACATTCTCATCGGTTCGGTTGCGGCGGTCATCGCGACCGTGATCACGTTCGCGGCTCGTATGGCGATGTGGGGCGCCATGTTCGGTGGTGGTGGTGGGCGCGATGACCGAGAAGGCGGTAACCCGCTGGCCGCCATTGCCATGATCATCTTCGCCCCGATTGCCGCCGGCCTCATCCAGATGGCCATCAGTCGAAGCCGCGAGTACGAAGCCGACCGCACCGCGGCCCGCCTGATCGGTGACGGCGAGCCCCTCGCTCGGGCGCTCGAGAAGCTCCACGGCTATTCGGTCCGGATCCCCTCGCACGTCGAGCCGGCCCAGGCCAGCAACTACATCATCAACCCGCTGGCCGGCCGGACCCAGAACTTCGCCAAGCTGTTCTCCACCCACCCACCGGCGGAGGAGCGAGTCGCCCGCCTTCGCTCCGGCGAATGGCGCGAAGCTTTTTGATCAGTCGCGAAAGTTCTGGAACTGCAGCGGCAGGTCGAGTTCGGCTTCCTTCAACGCGGCGATGACGGCCTGAAGCTCGTCCCGCTTCTTACCGGTGACCCGCACCTGATCGCCCTGGGTCTGGGACTGGACGCCCTTGAGTTTCATGTCCTTGATGGCGATGTTGATCTTCTTGGCCATGTCGGACGAGACGCCGGCCTTGAGGGTGATCTTGAGCCTGGCCCGTCCGCCGGAGGCCTCTTCGACCTTGCCGGGGTCGAGCGTCTTCAACGAGACGCTGCGTTTGATCAGCTTCTCGTCGAGGAGCTGGCGCAGGGCGATCATGCGATCTTCGCTGGCGGTTTCGAGCGTGAGGAGCATGCCCTTCTCGTCGAGGTCGATCGAGGAGTTGGTGTCCTTGAAATCGAATCGAGTGGCGATCTCACGCGCCGCCTGGTCCACGGCGTTCTTGACCTCTTGCATGTTGATCTCGGAGACGATGTCGAAAGTCGGCATGTCTCGAAACTACCAACTCGAAACAACCAAGGGGCGCGCCAACGTGTGGGGGAGCCGCTAACCTCGTCTGGTCCAGGGTCGGTGCCCGAGTGGCCAAAGGGAGCGGACTGTAAATCCGCCGGCATCGCCTACGTAGGTTCAAATCCTACCCGGCCCACAAAACACAGTCCCGGCGCTCGAACAGCGACCGGGCCGCCGATTGGCGCAACTCGAGCAGCACGCAACTCAGAGCAGCAACTGCATGAGGGCGACGTTGCGCCACTGGCCGAACTTGCGGCCGACCTCGCGTTCGATGCCGATGACCTCGTAGCCGTGGCGCCGGTGCAGGTTCATGCTCGGCTCCTGGGCGTCGACGATGCGGGCGAAGATCGCGTGGAAGCCATGCTCACGGGCCTGTTCGATCAGGCCGGAAAGAAGCAGACTCCCCACACCGGACCGGTGATGATCGCGGTGGACGTAGACCGAGTTCTCGACCGACGTCCGGTAGCCGGGTCGGTCCCGGTAGAAACTGAGGCTGCCGAAGCCGGTGATGGCCGACGGATCCCCGCCCGTCTCGGCCACGAGCACCGCGAGACCGCCCGTGCGGCTCGAGATGTACGCCTCCTGTTCGGCCACGGTGCGCGGCACCAGATCGAGCGTCGTCGCCATCTCGAGAACCTCGCGGTTGTAGATGGCGAGGATGGTGGACGTGTCGGCGAGTGTGGCGGTTCGGAGATCCACGGGTCAGATCGTAGGAGGCGTGCGGACGGGCCCCGGTCCTACTTGGTTCAGGCGTCCAGCGAGGTGTAGATGGCGCGGAGGAGGTTGTGGGCTCGATCGTCCCCGACGGTTCCTTCGCCCATGCGGTTCATCACGTAGGCGAAGGTGAACCCGGCATCGACGTCGTTCACGACCAGCGACCCGCCCCATCCGCCCCAGTAGCAGACCCTGGCGTTGGGGCTGATGGGGTTGCGGGGCGAGTTGAGCCCGTAGCCGACACCGAAGGTCACGCCGATGCCGAGGACAAGATCCCGTCCGGCAGCCTGAACGTCGAAGATGCGGTCGATGGTCTCGGGGTTCAGCAGCTCGACCCCGTTCAACGTGCCGCCGTGGGACACGGCGGCCTGTGCCAGCGCAACGCTGCGAGCGTTCCCATGGCCGCCGGCCGCAGGGATCTCGGCCCTGCGCCACGGGATTTCCCAGGATTGCTCGGCGTTGAGCCGCGGATTGGCGGCACGGTAGGGGATGGAGGAGGAGTCGGGGGCGACGGAACCGTCGGCGCTGCCGAACTGGAGTGGTGGCGCAGGAATCACCAATGCCACGCGGTCGTCGTGTTCGGGGCCGGTTCCGATGTGGAAGTCGGCGCCCACGGGGCCGGCAATCTCCTCGGCGAAGAAGCGCCCGACCGATCGGCCGTCGACGCGCCGGACCACTTCGCCCACCAGGTTGCCCTGGGTGATGGCGTGATAGCCGGACTTCGAGCCGGGCTCCCACCAGGGAGCCTGTTCGGCCAACAGGCCGGTTACCAGGTCCCAGTCGTAGAGGTCGGTGCCCTCGATGCGTCGATCCCATGCCGGAACGCCGGCGGTGTGCGACAGGATGTGCCGGACCAGAATGCCTTCCTTGCCGTTCTGGGCGAACTCGGGCCAGTAGGTCGCCACGGGCTGGTCGACGTCGACGAGCCCTCGACTGGCCAGAACCAGGAGCGACAGACAGCTCATGGTCTTGGTGGTCGAGTAGACGTTGATGATGTTGTCCCCTTCCCAGGGCACCGTGCGGGCAACGTCCTGGTGGCCGCCCCAGAGATCGACGATCAGCTCACCGCCCATGACGACCGCGGCTGAGGCGCCGACGTCGCCGTGGTCGGTGAAGTTTGCGGCGAACGCGTCCTTGACGCTGGCGAAGCGATCGTCGCAGGTTCCATCGACGGTGACGACGGCCGAGGGGTTCGGGGATGCCGAGGGGTTCGGGGATGCCGAGGGGTTCGGAGATGCAGTGTTCACGGTCGAAGACTGCCACGTAGAACCGCTCTGAGCACGTCTGACGGCCGTCGAGTTTCTCGTCGGTGTGGTTGGGGACGGTGCGACCTCGTGGCAGACTTCTGCGTTGGCCTTTCGGGGCCCTGCCTCCTTAGCTCAGTCGGCAGAGCGTTTCCATGGTAAGGAAAAGGTCGAGAGTTCGATTCTCTCAGGAGGCTCGCAGTGTAATCGGGGCCCCTCTGGGGCCTTTCTGCCGTGGTCCAGATTCGTCTGGGCATGGCGACGTAGCTCAGTTGGTGAGAGCGCTCGACTCATAATCGAGAGGTCGTCGGTTCAAGTCCGTCCGTCGCTACTGCGAGAATCCCTGAAACCTCGCTCGGCTACCCGCCGTTCAAATCCCGCTTGAGGAGACAACACCATGGGTAAAGCAAAGTTTGAGCGGAATAAGCCTCACGTGAATGTGGGGACTATGGGTCATATTGATCATGGTAAGACGACGTTGACTGCGGCGATTACGAAGGTGTTGTCTGATCGTGTTGCTGGTAATTCGGCGACGGCGTTTGACATGATTGATAAGGCTCCTGAGGAGCGTGAGCGTGGTATCACGATCAATGTGGCGCATGTGGAGTATGAGACTGCGGCGCGGCATTATGCGCATGTTGATATGCCGGGGCATGCGGATTACATCAAGAATATGATTACGGGTGCTGCGCAGGTTGATGGGGCGATTTTGGTGGTTTCGGCTGCTGATGGTCCGATGCCGCAGACTCGTGAGCATGTGTTGTTGGCTCGTCAGGTTGGTGTTCCTGCGATCGTGGTTGCTTTGAATAAGGCGGACATGGTTGATGATGAGGAGTTGTTGGAGTTGGTGGAGTTGGAGGCTCGTGAGCTTCTTTCGGAGTACGAGTATCCGGGTGATGATTGTCCGGTGGTGCATGTTTCGGCGTTGAAGGCGTTGGAGGGTGATGAGGCTGCTGGGGACAAGATCATGGAGTTGATGACGGCGGTGGATGAGTACATCCCGGAGCCGTTGCGTGATTTGGATAAGCCGTTCTTGATGCCGATTGAGGATGTGTTTTCGATTACGGGTCGTGGGACTGTGGTGACCGGTAAGGTCGAGCAGGGTGTGGTGAATGTGGGCGATTCGTTGGAGATCGTTGGTATTCGGGCGACGAAGACGACGACGTGTACGGGTGTTGAGATGTTCCGGAAGTTGTTGGATTCGGGGCAGGCGGGGGACAATATTGGTGCGCTTCTTCGTGGTATTGAGAAGGATGAGGTGCAGCGGGGTCAGGTGTTGGCGAAGCCGGGTTCGATTACGCCGCATACGTCGTTTGAGGCGCAGGTGTATGTGTTGACGAAGGAGGAGGGTGGTCGTCATAAGCCGTTCTTCGGTAATTATCGTCCGCAGTTCTATTTCCGTACGACGGATGTGACGGGGACGGTGACGTTGCCGGAGGGTACGGAGATGTGTATGCCGGGGGATAATACGGAGATGACGGTTGAGTTGATCAATCCGATTGCGATGGATGAGGGTTTGCGGTTTGCTATTCGTGAGGGTGGTCGTACGGTTGGTGCTGGTCGTGTGACCAAGATCATCAAGTAGTCGATCAACCACACCAACTACCTACGAACCCGTTTCCGTTGCCGGACGACATCATCGAACTCGTTGCTGAGGCTCGAGACGGCAATGACCGCGCGTTCGAGGAAATCGTGCGACGCACCTACGCCGACACCTACACGTTGGCGTATCGACTCACCGGAGATCCCGAAGATGCGCGCGATGTCGCCCAGGAGACCTATCTCCGGGCGCATCGGAGCATCGGTCGGTTCCGGGGCGACGCCCAGTTCGGAACCTGGCTCCACCGAATCACGGCGAACTGCGCCAATACCTTGCTCGGACGGCGCGGCCGTCACCGCCACGATCCGCTCCCCGACGACCCGCCCATCGCGGACTCGCAGCCGCAGAACGATCCGGCGCTCCGCTTGGACCTCGGTGACCTTCGGAGCCAGGTCGTGGAGGCGTTGCGGTCGTTGCCACCCAAGCTTCGGGCGGTCGTCGTTCTCCGGGACATCTACGATCTGTCCCACGATGCGATCGCCGAGGAGCTCGGCATCACCACCAGCGCGGCCAAAGTTCGGTTGCACCGGGCCCGCAAGGGTCTGCGCGAGATTCTGCGTCGAAGCGACGGGGAGGGGCTGGCGATCCCGCCCGCGCCGACCGAGGGAACGGCAGAAGCCGGGCAGTAGGTAGCCTGTACGAGGGACCAAGCCTTCGGGGTGGTACCCTCGATGCGCCCTAGGGCACTAGCTCAATTGGTAGAGCACCGGTCTCCAAAACCGGGGGTTGGGGGTTCGAGTCCCTCGTGCCCTGCCCAGCGATGGATCATTCACGAGGCACGTCACATGGCAATGAATCGGGAGCAGCGAAGGTACCTGCAGAAGCAGGGCCAGATCGATGCTGAAGGAAATCCGGTCGCAACGCCGCGTGACGCGCGTCCGCCCGAGCGCGGCGAGCGAGTGGGGCCTGCCCAGTACATTCGCGAAGTTCGGGCCGAAATGCGGCGGGTCAACTGGCCCACCAAGAACGAGGTGGTCAACTACACCATCGTTGTCACGCTCACCGTTCTGATCCTCACTGCCTTCATCGCCGGACTCGACTATCTGTTCGCCGAGGGCGTCCTACGCATTCTGAGGCTTGCCCAATGACCGATTTCGAAACCGTCGAGCCCGAGACCGAGTTGGACGCCGACGCCCAACCGGCTGTGGAGGAGTCAGCCGTCGACGAAGCAGTCGTCGAACCGGCCCCTCGTCACGAGTCGCCGTACGATCGTCCCGGTCGTTGGTATGTGCTGCACACCCAGTCGGGCTACGAGAACAAGGTTCGCAAGAACATCGAGGCTCGAACCCAGTCGATGAACATGGGCGAGCGGATTCACGAGGTCGTCATTCCGTTGGAGGACGTCGTCGAGTTCAAGAACGGCAAGAAGGTCGTCGTTCAGAAGAAGGTGTTCCCCGGCTACCTCTTGTGCCGGATGCACCTCGACGATGATTCATGGTTCGTGGTTCGTAACACCCCAGGCGTCACGGGTTTCGTCGGTGCCGGCAACAAGCCCTCGCCGTTGCCTCGCCGGGACGTCGAGAACTTCTTGCAGAGCAAGGACGACACCGAGGACCGTAAGGGCAAGCCTCGCCTCGAGTACGAGGTTGGCGAGACGGTCCGGGTCAAGGAAGGTCCGTTCGCCGATTTCCAGGGCCAGATCGTCGAACTCAACGAGGAGCAGCTCAAGCTCAAGGTGTTGGTCAACATCTTCGGCCGCGAGACACCCGTCGAGCTCGACTTCGCCCAGGTCGGCAAGATCTGAAAGTTTCACCGCCGACGCTACGCTTGTAGGTCGCGCTCAATCACACGCAGTCAGCACACACGAAGACAGCCCAGCAGTAAGGCAGAGTTCTCCCATGGCCAAGAAGAAGGTAATGGCGGTCGTCAGGATCCAGATCACGGCGGGCCAGGCAACGCCGGCTCCCCCGGTCGGTACCGCGCTCGGCCCGTATGGCGTTGCCATCATGGACTTCTGCAAGGAGTACAACGCTCGCACCGAGGCCCAGAGGGGCAACGTCGTCCCGGCCGAGATCTCGGTGTACGAAGACCGCACCTTCAGCTTCATCCTGAAGACCCCCCCGACCTCCGAGCTCATCAAGAAAGCGGCCAAGATCCCCAAGGGTGCAGCCGACCCCAAGCGGGAGCGAGCGGGTGTGCTCACCGACGCTCAGGTCACCGAGATCGCTCAGGTCAAGATGCCCGATCTCAACGCCAACGATCTCGACGCCGCCAAGAAGCAGGTCGTGGGTACCGCCCGCCAGATGGGTGTCCGGGTCCGCTGAGCCGGCCTGACCGTCGAATCTGACTGACCGTAAGCCGGTCATCGGGAGGACCTCGCCCGATGACTGTTACCGACTGAGGGAGCCGAAAGGCGAAAGGCAAGATGAGCAAAGGTAAGAAGTACACCGACGCCGCCCGTCGGTTCGACCGGGATCAACTCCACACACCACTCGAGGCGCTCGACTTGGTGAAGAGCTTGGCCAGCAAGAAGTTCGACGAGTCGGTCGACGTGGTCTTCCGCCTCGGCGTCGATCCTCGCAAGGCCGACCAGATCGTTCGTGGCACGGTGGCCCTCCCCGCAGGAACCGGCAAGGACGTTCGGGTTGCGGTCTTTGCCTCCGGTGCAGCGGCTGATGCCGCTCGTGCCGCCGGCGCCGAGATCGTCGGCGCTGAAGACCTGGTCGCCCAGGTCGAGGGGGGCATGCTCGACTTCGACGTGGCCATCTCGACCCCCGAGCTCATGCCTCAGGTGGGCAAGCTCGGCCGAGTGCTCGGCCCGCGGGGCCTCATGCCCAACCCCAAGACTGGCACCGTGACACCGGACCCCGCGAAGGCTGTGGCCGACTTCAAAGGCGGCACCGTCGAGTACCGCACGGACCGGTATGGCAACGTGCACGTCTCCATCGGGAAGGCCAGCTTCGAGACCTCGGCGCTCGCGGAGAACTTCGCTGCGATCGTCGGTGAGCTGAACCGGGCCAAACCGTCCGCGGCCAAGGGTCGCTACATGAAGAAGGTCGGACTGGCCAGCACCATGGGTCCTGGCATCAAGATCGACCCCACCCGGGTCGAGGAAACCACCATCGACTGACACGTCCTCGGCGCTGCTCGCGTGCATGCGAAGAGCGCCAACATCGAATGCTCCCGCCCGAGACCTCAGGTCGCACCTCGGCTCACCCCGCTGGTGTGCAAATCCTGAAGAGGCGATCTTTACCTCCGTGTTCAAGCCGCCTCCTCGGTGTCTCGGCTCGGTTGTGGTTGATCGGCGATCGAGCCTCGAAACCCAACCAGAAACCAGACAAACGAAAGGAGGTGTGAGAATGGAAACAGAAGCGAACGAACGTGGCGCGAGACCCGAGAAGGTCGCCGTCGTCGAAGAGGTGCGAGAGCGCCTCGATTCGGCGAGTGCCGTGATGGTGACCGAGTACCGCGGGCTGACCGTGGCGCAGATGTCGAACCTTCGACGTGAGCTCCGTCCTGCCGGTGGGTATTACCGGGTGTACAAGAACACCCTGGCCCGTCGAGCGGCCGACGAAGCCGGCGTCGACCTCGGCGATCTCTTGGTGGGCCCCACCGCATTGGCCTTCGTCGAGCAAACCCCAGATGGTGAGCCCGGCGACGTGGTCCGTGTGGCCAAGACGCTCCGGGACTTCGCCAAGGCGAACCCGAATCTGATCGTCAAGGGCGGTGTCTTCGAAGGCATCGTCATGGACGCGTCGGCCGTTACTCGCCTTGCTGACATCGAGCCCCGTGAAGTGTTGTTGGCCAAACTTGCCGGCCTCATTGCTGCTCCCATGCAGCAGTTCGCCAGCCTGTTGGAGGCACTGCCTCGCAACTTCGCCTTCGGGCTCAAGGCGCTCCTCGAAAAACAGGGTGGTACCTACGAGTCGGCTCCCGAAGCCGACGACGCCGCACCTGCCGACGAGGCCGTATCCGACGAGGCCATATCCGAAGAGGCCCCTGTAGCTGAGGACGCGGTTGCGTCCGATGACGTCCTCGCATCTGAAGAAGTCCCCGCATCTGAGAACACCGAAATCGAAACCCCGGCCGATGCCGGGGAGGGAGAAGAGAGCTGAAATGACCAAGGAAGAAATCCTCGACGGCATCGCCAGTATGTCCGTCCTCGAACTGTCCGAACTCCTCAAGGAGTTCGAAGAGCGCTTCGGCGTGACCGCTGCCGCCCCGATGGCTGTCGCCATGGCGGGCCCTGCGGCTGCGGCCGAGGAAGAAGAAGAGCAGACCTCCTTCGACGTGGTGCTCAACGGCGCCGGGGAGAAGAAGATCCAGGTCATCAAGGCCGTGCGTGAAATCACGAGCCTCGGCCTGAAGGAAGCCAAGGACCTCGTCGAGGCCGCCCCGACCAACGTGGTTTCGGGCGTCTCCAAGGACGAGGCCGCCGCTGCCAAGGCCAAGCTCGAAGACGCCGGTGCTTCGGTCGACGTCAAGTAATCTGCAGTAACGAGTACCGGTCGAAGTGGCCCCGCGGTCGCAGGTTCTGCCTGCGGCGGCGGGGCCTTTTCGCGCCCGACAATCGGGTTTGTCGTCACAAGGTCCTTGACCTCGGCCTCCCTGGTGTTTATTCTCCGCCGGTTTGGTGGTTGTCCTGGCGGAGGAACCGGCTTATGCTTGTCTGTTGCCGTGCCTGCCCGCTCCTGTTTTGCCGACCTCAATTTTCTGCGTTGACCTCGCACGTGTCCTCGCAGATTGAATCGGTTCGGGAAACGACTCGCGCCCGGCCTGTCTCCAGCCCCCGTGCTCACTCAGGTGGTGTCCCTTGCCAGCACGTACCGTTGCTCGCGACCGTTACTCGTTCGGCAATCTGGCGGAGGCCATCGAGCTCCCCGACCTGATTGCCATCCAGCGTGACTCGTTCCGCTGGTTCCTCGAGAACGGCCTCGCCAACGCCTTTCGCGATATCAGCCCCATCAAGGATTTCACCGAGACGCTCCAGCTCGAGCTGGAGTTCGATCCCGATGACGAGGATCTGAAGCCCTATCCGAAGTTCTCCGTCGAGGAGTGCAAGGAAAAGGACATGACCTACGCCGCGCCGATCTTCGTGCGCGCACGGTTCATCAACGCCAACACGGGCGAGATCAAAGAGCAGACGGTCTTCATGGGCGACTTCCCGATGATGACCGACAAGGGGACGTTCATCATCAACGGCACCGAGCGTGTCGTGGTGTCCCAGCTGGTCCGGTCGCCCGGGGTCATCTTCCAGCCTGGTGAGCGATTCCGTCTTCGTAACATGTCGAAGCATCAGATGGTCACCGGCACCATTCACCCCTACCGCGGTGAGTGGATCGAGTTCGACGTCGAGCAGAAGCCGGGCAAGGATCCGACCGCCGGGGTCCGCGTTGCCCGCAAGCGCCGGCTCTCGCTGTTCACGCTGCTCCGTGCGCTCGGTTTCGACGAGGAGAATGCGCCCGGCTTCCTCGAGGCGTTCGTCAACCACTTCGACTTCCTCGAAGGTCAGTGGGAGAAAGACCGGGACATCGCCCCCACCCAGGACGAGTCCCTCATCGAGATCTACAAGCGAGCGCGTCCGGGCGAGCCCCCCACCTTGGAAGCGGCCCGTTCGTACCTGCGCAACGCCTTCTTCGAGAGCCGCCGCTACGACCTCTCCCGCGTCGGCCGTTACAAGCTCAACCGCAAGCTCGGTCCCGAGATCCGTCGCATCGAGGAACTGTTCCCGATGCTGCGCGGCATGCTCGACGTGCCCGAGGTCGACCAGCCGGTGCTCTCGCGTTGCGAGGTCATGGCCGCAGCGACCTACCTGCTGCACCTCATGGTGGCCGAGCCCGGCTACCGCCTCGACGATCAGGACCACTTCGCCAACCGTCGTGTGCGGTCCGTGGGTGAACTCATCCAGAACCAGGTCCGCATCGGTCTTTCCCGCATGGAGCGGGTGGTCCGCGAGCGCATGACCACCCAGGACGTCGAGGCCATCACGCCGCAGACCCTGATCAACATCCGGCCGGTCGTGGCTGCCATCAAGGAGTTCTTCGGAACCTCCCAGCTGTCGCAGTTCATGGACCAGGTCAACCCACTCTCCGGCCTCACCCACCGCCGTCGCCTCTCGGCGCTCGGCCCGGGCGGTCTGTCTCGTGAACGTGCCGGCTTCGAAGTCCGAGACGTCCACTTCTCGCACTACGGCCGCATGTGTCCGATCGAGACCCCCGAGGGTCCGAACATCGGGCTCATCGGCTATCTCTCGAGCTACGCCCGGGTCAACGAGTTCGGCTTCCTCGAGACGCCGTATCGCCGGGTCAACAACGGCAAGGTCTCCGACGAAGTGGTGTTCCTCACCGCCGACGAGGAAGAAGACTTCGTCGTCGCCCAGGCCAATGCCCCGCTCAACCCCGACGGCACGTTCCGCAACGACAAGGTGCTGGCTCGCCGGTCACCGCAGGCCGCTTCGCTGCGAGACCTGAAGTTGCAGCTCGAGCGGGACATCTTCTTCGGTGCCACCACCGAGATCTCCCAGGTCCCGCCGGACGAGGTCCAGATGATGGACGTGTCGCCCAAGCAGATCGTGTCCATCGGTACCGGGCTCATTCCCTTCCTCGAGCACGACGACGCCAACCGCGCCCTGATGGGCGCCAACATGCAGCGTCAGGCCGTTCCATTGTTGGTGGCCGAAGCCCCCTACATCGGAACCGGCATCGAGAAGCGTGCGGCGCATGACGCGGCCGACACGCTGGTTGCCACCGAGGACGGCATCGTGCTCGACGCCGACGGCCGACAGATCACCGTCGAGTACAAGCAGTCGGGCAAGCGCATCTACCGACTGCTCAAGTTCGACCGTTCGAACCAGGACACCTGCATCAACCAGAAGCCTCGGGTGCAGGCCGGCGACACCTTCAAGGCCGGCGAGTTGCTGGCCGACGGTCCCTCCACCGACAACGGCGAGCTCGCCCTGGGCAAGAACCTCGTTGTGGCCTTCATGCCTTGGGAGGGCTACAACTTCGAAGACGCCATCATCCTGAACGAACGCCTCGTTCGCGACGACGTCCTCACCTCGATCCACATTCACGAGCACGAGATCGACGCTCGCGACACCAAGCTCGGCCCCGAGGAAATCACCCGGGACATCCCGAACGTGAGCGAGGACATCCTGTCCGACCTCGACGAGCGGGGCATCATCCGGGTCGGCGCCGATGTCGGCCCCGGCGATGTTCTGGTCGGCAAGGTCACGCCGAAGGGCGAGACCGAGCTCACCCCCGAGGAGCGTCTGCTTCGCGCCATCTTCGGCGAGAAGGCCCGCGAGGTGCGGGACACGTCGCTCAAGGTTCCCCACGGCGAGACCGGCAAGGTCATCGACGTCAAGGTGTTCAATCGCGACGACAGTCACGAGCTGCCCCCCGGCGTCAATCAGCTGGTGCGGGTGTATGTCGCACAGAAGCGCAAGATCTCCGTCGGCGACAAACTCGCCGGCCGCCACGGCAACAAGGGCGTCATCTCGCGCATCCTGCCGACCGAGGACATGCCGCACCTTGCCGACGGCACCCCCGTCGACATCATTCTCAACCCCTTGGGCGTTCCGTCCCGGATGAACGTGGGTCAGGTGCTCGAGTCGCACCTGGGCTACGCCGCACGTTGGGGTTGGACCATCGACGGCCAACGGGTCGGCGAGGCGCCGTTGCGCGGCACCGAGAACAAGACCCGCCCGTTCACCACGCCTGCGACCCTGGTGTCGACGCCGGTGTTCGACGGTGCCAAGTGGGACGAAGTCGAGCTGGCCGGCTCCAAGCCGACCATCCAGAGCATCTTCGAGAACCTCAACGGTGAGGCCGCATCCGGCGAGCGCCTCATCGGCCCCGACGGCAAGACCATGTTGTTCGATGGCCGCACTGGCCAGCCGTTCGACAACCGCATCATGGTCGGCATCATGTACATCTTGAAGTTGTCCCACTTGGTCGACGACAAGATCCACGCCCGGTCCACCGGCCCGTACTCCATGATCACCCAGCAGCCGCTCGGTGGTAAGGCCCAGTTCGGTGGTCAGCGCTTCGGCGAAATGGAAGTGTGGGCCCTCGAGGCCTATGGGGCGGCGTACTGCCTGCAGGAGCTGCTCACCATCAAGTCCGACGACGTCCTCGGCCGGGTCAAGGTCTATGAGGCCATCGTCAAGGGCGAGAACATTCCCGAGCCCGGAATCCCCGAGAGCTTCAAGGTGCTCATCAAGGAAATGCAGGCTCTCTGCCTGAACGTCGAAGTGCTTTCGGCCGACGGTACCGAGATCGAGATGCGGGAGATCGACGACGAACTCTTCCGCACTGCCGAGGAACTCGGCATCGATCTGTCCCGCCCCGAACGTGGTTCCGATGAAGACGATGCGGCCCGGGCCGCTCGTCGAGCCTGACCATCAGCTGAAGCGATCCGCAGCAGGAGATAGAGCGAACATATGCTTGACGTAAACGATTTCGATCAGCTGAAGATTGGTCTGGCCACCGCGGACTCCATCCGCATGTGGTCAAACGGCGAGGTCAAGAAGCCGGAGACCATCAACTACCGCACGTTGAAGCCGGAGAAAGACGGCCTCTTCTGCGAGAAGATCTTCGGCCCGACCAAGGACTGGGAGTGTGCTTGTGGCAAGTACAAGCGGGTCCGGTTCAAGGGCATCATCTGCGAGCGCTGTGGCGTAGAAGTCACGCGCTCCAAGGTTCGGCGCGAGCGCATGGGCCACATCGAGCTCGCCGCTCCGTGTGTGCACATCTGGTACCTCCGCGGGACCCGTTCGTGGTTGGCCTATCTGCTCATGGGCACCGAGCCCCGCGAAGAACTCAAGGCCAAGCAACTCGAGAAGGTCATCTACTTCGCGGCGTCGCTGGTCACCTGGGTCGACGAAGAGCGTCGCCACAATGACCTCCCCAACCTCGAAGCCGAGGTCATCGGTGAGCGCGACACCATCATCAAGGAGATGGAACTGCGCCTGGCCGAAGAGCATGAGGCGCTCGAGAAGGAACTCGGCCAGCTGGAGACCGATGGGGCCAAGGACACCGAGCTCCGCGCTCGCCGCCGTTCGGCCGACAAGGATTTGGCATCCGTTCGTGAGCAGTACGAGATGGAACTCGACGTCCTCGACCGCGCCTGGGACGAGTTCAAGGGCCTGTTCGCCCGCCAAATCCTCGATGACGAGATGCTCTGGCGTGAAATGAGCGATCGCTGGGGCGACTATTTCGAGGGCGGTATGGGTGCCGACGCCATCGCGCAGCTCATCGAACGCATCGACTTCGACGAAGAAGAGATCAAGCTCCGGGCGGCCATCGAGCCGGCTGAAGGCGAGAAGGGCCTCAGCGCGCAGCGCAAGCAGAAGGCCATCAAGCGGCTGAAGATCGTTGCTGCGTTCAACCGCCGTGACGAGAACGGCCGGCGCCAGAACGACCCGCGGGCCATGATCCTCGACGTCGTCCCGGTCATCCCACCAGAACTTCGCCCCATGGTGCAGCTCGACGGTGGTCGCTTCGCCACCTCGGATCTCAACGACCTGTATCGCCGGGTGATCAACCGCAACAACCGGCTCAAGCGCCTGCTCGACCTCGGTGCTCCCGAGATCATCGTCAACAACGAAAAGCGCATGCTCCAGGAGGCCGTCGACGCCCTGTTCGACAACGGCCGCCGCGGCCGGCCGGTCACGGGTCCTGGCAACCGCCCGCTCAAGTCGCTGTCCGACATGCTCAAGGGCAAGCAGGGCCGTTTCCGTCAGAACCTGCTCGGCAAGCGCGTCGACTACTCGGGCCGTTCGGTCATCGTGGTCGGCCCGACCCTCAAGTTCCATCAATGTGGCCTGCCCAAGATCATGGCGCTCGAGCTGTTCAAGCCGTTCGTCATGAAGCGCCTGGTCGACCAGGAACTGGCCCAGAACATCAAGTCGGCCAAGCGTATGGTCGAGCGTCGGCGCCCCCAGGTGTGGGAGGTCCTCGAGGAGGTCATCCAGGAACACCCGGTGCTGCTCAACCGTGCTCCGACGCTGCACCGTCTCGGCATCCAGGCCTTCGAGCCCGTGCTGGTCGAGGGCAAGGCCATCCAGATCCATCCCCTGGTCTGCACCGCGTTCAACGCCGACTTCGACGGCGATCAGATGGCTGTCCATCTTCCCTTGTCGGCCGAGGCTCAGGCCGAAGCGCGGGTGCTGATGCTCTCGGCCAACAATGTGTTGTCGCCGGCGCACGGACGTCCGTTGGTCACGCCTTCCCAGGACATGGTGATCGGCGCGTTCTACCTGACCGAGATGATCGATGAGGACCCCGACGCCCGCATCCGCACGTTCCGACGGGTCGACGAAATCGAGGCCGGCTACGACGCCGGTGACCTCCGGCTGCATCAGCCCATCTACTTCCGCCACCCTGACCTGCTCCTCGAGCCGGCCAACGGTAAGGCTGCGGTCTACGACAAGACCACGCCTGGGCGTGTGTTCCTGAACCAGACCCTGCCCGAAGGGTTCCCCTTCGTGAACCATGTGGTCAAGAAGCGGGACATCGGCGTCATCGTCGACGACCTTGCGTCGAACTACTCCAAGGCCGAGGTTGGTGCCAGCCTCGATCGGATCAAGTCGTTGACCTTCCACTTCGCGGCCCGATCCGGGCTGACGGTGTCGATCAACGACGTGAAGACCCCGATCGAGAAGAAGGCGATCCTCGACCTCCACGAAATCGAAGCCGACAAGATCGAGAGCCAGTTCCGGCGAGGCATCATCACCGACGGTGAGCGGCGCCAGAAGGAGGTCGAGATCTGGACCACGGCCACCGACGAAGTTCGCGCCGCCATGGAAGAGAGCCTCCGTTCGGTGCGCTTCAACCCCATCGACATGATGGTGGGCTCCGGTGCCCGCGGCAACATGATGCAGGTGCGACAGATCGCCGGTATGCGCGGGTTGGTCGCCAACCCTCGCGGCGACATGATCCCGCTCCCGATCAAGTCGAACTTCCGTGAAGGCCTCTCCATGCTGGAGTACTTCATTGCTACTCCCGGCGCCCGCAAGGGTCTGGTCGACACGGCGCTCCGCACCGCCGACTCGGGGTACCTGACCCGACGACTGGTCGACGTCGCCCAGGAAGTCATCATCAACGATCGCGATCCTTTCAGCGAGGGCCGTCCCGTTCGCGGTCTCATCCTCGACGACATCAAGCCCGACGGGTACTACCACAAGGAGACCGGCGAGCCGGCCGCCACGGGAGCCCCCGATGCGCGCATGGTGCGCACCTATCTCGAAACTCGCTTGTTCAGCCGCACCTTGGCCGACGACATCGAGCTCGCCGACGGCACGGTGATCCCGCGTGGGACCATCGTCACCGAACCGGAGATGATCGCGCTTCGCGACGATCCCAAGGTGTCGTCGGTTCGTGTGCTGTCGCCGCTCACCGACGACTCCCCGGTCGGCATCTCGGGTGCCAGCTACGGCCTGTCGCTTGCGACCGGTAAGGCCATCGAAGTGGGTGAGGCGGTCGGCGTCATCGCGGCGCAGTCCATCGGTGAGCCGGGAACCCAGCTCACCATGCGTACGTTCCACACCGGCGGTATCGCCGGCGGTGCCGACATCGCCGGCGGTTTGCCCCGAGTGGTCGAGCTCTTCGAAGCTCGCAGCCCCAAGGGCAAGGCAACGCTCGCCCGCATGTCGGGCGTGGTCCGCATCGCCGACGACGAAGGCAAGGGCCGGGTCATCACCGTCGTCACCGACGACGGTGAAGAGGACACCTACACCGTGCCGTCAGCGGCCCGGCTCGAGGTGGTCGACGGCCAGGACATCCAGGCCGGTGATCCCATCGTCGACGGGCCCCGCGACCCCAAGGAACTCCTGGAGATTCGCGGCATCCGCGAGACCCAGCAGTACCTGGTCGAAGAGGTCCAGAAGGTCTACCGCGACCAGGGCGTGTCGATCCACGACAAGCACATCGAGCTGATCGTGCGTCAGATGACCCGCCGATTCGCCATTCAGGAGCCGGGCGAATCCGACTTCCTGCCCGGGGAGCGGGTCGACCAGTACCAATTCATCGAGACCAACAAGCGCCTCGCCCAAGAAGGAATGGCGCCCGCGCAGGGCCGTCCCGAGATCATGGGCATCACCAAGGCGTCGCTGGCAACCGAGTCCTGGTTGTCGGCCGCATCGTTCCAGGAGACCACTCGTGTGCTCACCGAGGCCGCCATCGAAGGCAAGTCCGACAGCATGATCGGCCTCAAGGAGAACATCATCATCGGCAAGCTCATCCCGGCCGGTACCGGCCTGGCTCGTCACCGAGACGTCAAGACCGCGGCTCCCTTCTATCAGCCGATGTCGTTCTACACCTCGGACGGCGAGGAGCAGGACCCGGCCCAATGGCTGGCGTCCATCGGGGTCGAGGCCGGCGACGCGGCCAGGGTCAGCGTCGAGGAGATCGGCTAGCCGAGCCAGGCAGTCAACGTTTCGACAAGCAACGTTTCCGGACGGGCTCCGGTCCACGCTCATCGGCGTGGGCCGGAGCCCGTGTCGGTTCTGTGCAAGAATCTGCGTCATCGGCAAACCCCGCTTCTCGGAGGCAAGATGACCGCAGTCGGAACCCGCATGCTTCGCAAAGAGGACCCGGCGCTCCTCACCGGCGAAGGCAAGTACGTCGACGACATCCAGGCCGTCGGCCAGCTCTGGATGGGCATGGTCCGAAGTCCCATGGCCCACGCCCGAATCTTGGGCGTCGATGTCTCGGCCGCCGCAGCCGCTCCCGGCGTGCACGCGGTCTACACCGGGCCCCAGCTGCAGGACATGGGCCTGTGGGGCGGGCCACTGCCGTGCGCGTGGCCCGTCACCCCGGACATGGTCAACCCTCCGCACTTCCCCGTAGCCACCGACGAGGTGCACTACGTCGGAGAGATCGTGGCTCTCGTCCTCGCCGACACCCGATACCAGGCAGCAGACGCCGCCGAGTTGGTGAACGTCGACTACGCCCCGCTCCCCGCTGTCGGCTCGATCGGCGCCGCGGTGGCCGACACGGCCACCGCGCACAGCGAGCTGACGACCAACAAGGCCTACCACTGGCCGCTCATCCCCGACCAGGCTGCGCTGGACGCTGCGTTCGGCAACGCCACCCACCACATCACCGCCAACTTCGTGCAGCAACGGCTGATCCCGATGGCCATGGAACCCCGTGGTGTGCTGGCGGTGCCGGCTCCTCACGGCGGCGATGTCACGCTGTACAGCTCGACCCAGGTGCCCCACATTCTCAAGGTGATGATCGCCGCAGTGACCGGGATCCCCGAACACCGTGTCCGAGTCATCGCCCCGTCGGTAGGTGGTGGCTTCGGAGCCAAGCTCAACATCAACGCCGACGAGATACTGGCCGTCACCCTTGCGGTCCGACTCGGGCGTCCCGTTCGATGGACCGAGACTCGATCGGAGGCTGCGTTCTCGACGCATCAGGGACGAGGGCAGAACCAGCGCATCGAGTTGGCGGCCGACGCCAACGGCAAGCTCCTGGGCTGCCGGGTTCATCTCGACGCCGACATGGGCGCCTACATGATGCTCATCACCCCGGGCGTTCCCCTGCTCGGAAGCTTTCTCTACACCGGCGTCTACGACGTGCCGGCGTTCGGGTTCACCTGCGACGGCTGGTTCACCAACCTGACGCCCACCGACGCCTACCGGGGGGCCGGTCGGCCCGAGGCCTGCTACGCCATCGAACGGGCCATGGACCTTCTGGCCTTGGAAGTGGGCGTCGGCCCTGACGAGATCCGGCGCCGGAACTACTTGGCGGGCGGCGAAAAGTTCGAGAACCTCACCGTCGCCTCCACACTCGTGTTCGACTCTGGCCACTACACACCCAATCTCGACGCTGCGCTCGCCCTGTCCGATTACGACGGTCTCCGGGCCGAGCAGAAACGCCGACGTGACGCAGGCGGAACCAAGCAGCTCGGCATCGGGCTGTGCACCTATGTCGAGATCTGTGGTCTGGCGCCGAGCCGGGCATTGGGCGGCCTCAACTACGGCGCCGGTGGTTGGGAGCACGCGGTCGTTCGGTTCCTGCCGACCGGCAAGGTCGAAGTCGTGAGCGGGTCGACACCCCACGGGCAGGGCCACGAAACCTCGTGGTCCCAGATCGTTGCCGACAAGTTGGGCATCGATCCCGCCGATGTCACCGTCCTCCATTCCGACACGGCCATCAGCCCCCTTGGCCTCGACACCTACGGTTCCCGATCACTTTCGGTCGGCGGGGTCGCCATTGCGATGGCGTGCGACAAGGTCGTAGACAAGGCTCGGCTCATCGCAGCCCATCAGCTCGAAGCCAACCCGGACGATCTCGAGTTCGTCGGTGGATCGTTCACCGTGAAGGGTTCACCGGACAAGACCGTGCCGATCCAGGCCGTGGCGTTCGGTGCGTTCACTGCCCACAACCTTCCCGACGGTATGGAGCCGAATCTGCAGGAACAGATGACGTTCGATCCGCCGAACTTCGCCTTCCCCTTCGGCACCCATGTCGCCGTCGTCGAGGTCGACGAGGAGACCGGCTTCGTACAACTCATCGACTACATCGCCGTCGACGACTGCGGCAATCAGGTCAACCCGCTGATCGTCGAGGGACAGGTCCATGGGGGCATCGTGCAGGGTGTGGCCCAGGCGTTGTGGGAGGTGGCCAGCTACGACGACGAGGGCAATTGCAAGAACCCGTCCATGCTCGACTATCTGGTCCCCTCGCCCGCCGAGGTTCCCAGTCTCAAGACGGGGTTCACCATCACCCCCAGTACCAGCAACCCGCTCGGCGTCAAGGGTGTCGGGGAGGCCGGCACCATTGGTTCGGCCGCTGCGGTGATCAACGCCATCTGCGACGCACTCAGCCCGCACGGCGTGAAGGACATTGCCATGCCCGCCACGCCCCAGCGGGTGTGGGAGGCGATACACGCAAGCTGACGCCCGGTACCCTCGGTGGCCGTGACCTCGAACTTGCAGACACGGCCCCCACTGGGTGGGGCGCATACCGTCGAAGATGTCGAAGCAGCGCTGGAGGCCAATGGCTATCTGGCCGACCGTGGTCTGGCGACCTCGATCTTCCTGGCCATCACCCTCCGTCGACCGCTCTTTCTCGAAGGCGAGGCCGGCGTCGGCAAGACCGAGGTGGCCAAGGTCCTCAGCCGTTGGTTGGGCAGCACCTTCATCCGTCTCCAGTGTTACGAAGGCATCGATGCCAGCCAGGCCCTCTACGAATGGGACTACGCCCGACAGTTGCTGCACCTCCGGACCGCCGAGGCGACAGGAAAGGTCGAGGACGCCGATCGGCTCGAGGCCGAGCTCTACAGCGATCGGTTCCTCGTCAGGCGCCCGCTACTCCAGGCGCTCGACTCCGGCGACGCCGTTCCGCCGGTGCTGCTGATCGACGAGGTCGACCGCGCCGACGACGAGTTCGAGGCCTTTCTGCTCGAGGCACTCTCGGACTACACCGTCACCATTCCCGAGTACGGAACCGTGACCGCGGTCGATCCCCCTTTGGTCATCCTCACGTCCAACCGCACGCGGGATGTGCACGACGCCCTGAAACGACGGGCGCTGTATCACTGGGTTGAGCACCCCAACTTCGAGCGAGAGGTGAAGATCGTCCAGCTGCGCGCCCCCATGGTTGGTGAACACCTGGCCCGCCAGGTAGCGGCCGCGACCGAGGCGCTGCGAGAACTCGGCCTCTACAAGCCCCCTGGCGTTGCCGAGACCATCGACTGGGCACTATCCCTCAGTGCGCTGGGTCAGACCGAGCTGTCCGAAGCCTCGGTGGCCGACACGCTCGGAACGGTGCTCAAGTATCGCGAGGATCAACAGAAGGTTGCGGCCCGCGGGCTCGACGAACTCATCGCGTCGGCCACCAGCCGCAGCAGCACCTGACCGGCCGTGCTCGAACGAGAGCCCGCGACCGACGACGTAGCCGCAACTGCCGGCGACCGCATTGCTGTCGGGTTCGTTCGCGTGCTGCGCCGACTGGGCCTCAAGGTCCCGGCCAGCTCCACCATCAACTTCACGTTGGCCCTCGGTGCGGTCGGGGTGACCGACAGGGACTCGGTCTACTGGGCGGGTCGGGCAACGTTGCTCCACCACCCTGAGGACATTCCCGTGTACGACCACGCGTTCCGGACGTTCTGGGAACGTCGCCCCGTCGAGTTGATGCGGGTCGAGACACCGGCCACCCCAACCACCCTGGTGCTCGACGCTGACGACGATGCCGTCGACGACACCGAAGCATCGGACGACGACGCATCCGATGACATCGAAGCTGTCCGGTTCAGCCGGGTGGAGATCCTCACGAGCAAGGACTTCTCCGAATGCTCCGATGAGGAACTGGCGGAGCTGACACGGATGATGACCAAGCTCCGGTTCACCACCTTCCGCCGTCTCAGTCGCCGACAAGTTCCGACCAAACGTCGGGGGCAACGGCCCGATCTCGGCCGGACGGTGAGGTGGGCGTTGCGTCATCAGGGTGAACCGCTCCGCTGGGCGCACACCGATCCCGCATCGCGTCCACGTCGGCTCATCATGATCCTCGATGTCTCGGGTTCGATGGAGAGCTATGCCCGCGCGCTGATCCGATTCGTCCACGCAGCAGTCGTTGCTCGCGGCCGGGTCGAGGTGTTCACCATCGGCACCCGGCTCACGCGTCTGACTCGCCAGCTCAACAACCGCGATCCCGATGCTGCGCTCGCCGCAGCAACACCCGAAGTCCAGGACTGGGCCGGCGGTACTCGTCTGGGCGAGGCAATGGCTCGGTTCAATGACGAATGGGGAGTGCGCGGGCTGGCCCGAGGAGCGGTGGTCGTGATCTTGTCCGATGGATGGGATCGAGGTGATGCAGCACTCCTCGGCGAACAGATGCAGCGTCTGCACCGGGTCACGCATCGTCTCATTTGGGTCAATCCGCTGAAGGCATCACCCGGGTACGCGCCGCTGGCCGCCGGAATGGCGGCGGCGTTGCCGCACGTGGACGATTTCGTGTCCGGCAACACCTATCAATCGATCGAGCAGTTGGCCGCGATCCTTTCGGGCGACAACCGCTGACGCGACGAAGCCCGGGTGGACCAGCAAGCGCTGGTGCCACCCGGGCTTCGACCGTTGGGGAACCGTCAGACGGTAATGGCCTCGATCTCATTGGCCAGGAAGGCGGCGATCGCCGATCGGCCACGGGCTGTGGTCTGTGCCAGCCAATAGGTCATGCCGTCGGCATCAGCCGAACGACCCAGGGCATTCTGGTACAGCCGATCGATGAAATCTCGGTCGGTCATTGCGGCCAGCGGCTGTGCCTCTGGGAGCGTCATCATGCGGGCTGCCACCGAGGTGGGGGAGATGCCGCGGTCGAGCAGATTCGACCAATGGGCGATGCCCGTGGTTTCGCCCTCGCGGCCGAGGATGGTCTGATAGAGGCGGCAAGCCAGCGCTTCGCTGTCGGTCAGCGGGCTCGTGGTCTCGGTGCGGGCCACGTTCTCGGGGGAGTCGGCGAACAGCAACACGACGCCTTCCCGGCTGAGGCCACCGTTGAGGCGCTGGGTCCAGTAGGCGAGCCCGGCCGCATCCGCCGATCGACCGAGCACGTCCTGGTAGAGCGTCTCGAGGAAGGCGGCATTGTTGGTCTCGCTCATGCGGAGCACCCGTTCGGGTGAAGCAAGGAACGCTCGGACCATGGCGTCAGCGCTCATGCCATGGGCTCGGGCCTGGGCCCAGAAGAGCCGACCCGAGGCATCGGGCTGACGGCCGAGCACGGCGCCGTAGACGCGGGAGATCTGATCGTTCACGGCGACGCCACCGGTGCCGCCGGGGCAGGCACCGTTGGAGGAGGCAGGAGGATCAACCGGGCCGTCGGGCTCCACTGCGGTGAGCACCGTGGCGCCGATGGCGTTCTCCAGTCCCTCGATCGTGGCGACCGACTCGGCGTTGAGGACATACTCGCCCGCAGCGGAGGTGACGACCGGAACGGTCACGGTGCAGTTCTCGGCGCCGGCGACGGTGCCACCGGTGAGGATGACGGAACCCGGCGTGACGGTGGCCGTGCCTCCGCAGGTGTTGGCGGTCGGTCCGTCATCGACGCTCATGCCGGCCGGCAGGACGACTTCGAAGCCCGCACCGGTCACCTCGTTGGTTCCGGTGTTCAGCAGCTCGAGGACGAGGTCGGTGCCTTCGCCACGAACGACTTCCTGGTCGGTGAAGGATGCATAGAGCGCCGCACCCCGGGCGCCGACATACTGACGCAGCGACCGATCGTAGGTCCCCGGGGTAGAACCCAGCGTCCACTGGATCATGATGCCGGCGTCGTGCACCCCAGGATCGGACGCGAAACCAATGTCGGCGCCGGCCGCCACGTCGTCATACGGATCGTAGAACGAGATGGCCAGAGCGCCGTCGAATGGTTCATCGCCGGGCACCTCGCCGTATCCCAGCTGGATGTCGGAACTGGGATTGACGGAGTAGACGGTGCGGACAGGCGAGGTGAGCATCACACCGGAGCCGGCGTCACTCGAGCCCGGCGCGGCATCCCCACCGAGGTAGAACTTCACCGTCTCGGTGTTGCCATCGGGAATGACGAACTCGTAGGAGTCGGTCACGAAGTTGTTCGGGTGGCGATAGTCGACCGTTCGCTCGACGATGTACGTCAGTTCGTTCTTTACCGCCGTGTAGCGGATCACCGAGCCGCCGCTCCCCAGACCCGACTCGGGATCCGAGGCCGATCCCGAAGTGCTCGTGACCTCGAGAGTGGTCCAGGAGTTCGACCCGTAAGCCGGGCCGGCCTCGCCGTACAGCGTTCCCCCGATGTTCAGCATTGGAGCTGCTGCCCCGCAGCAGTACTGATAGGTATTGCGATAATACAGCTGATCCTGGCCTGGAACGTAGGCCTCGGCGTACTCGCCATTGGAATTGACGACCATACGCAGACCATCGGTTCCGTTGGTGGCGACGCCGCCGGCGGGGTTGATGATGACGATCGGTTCGTCGTGGTTACTCTGGCCGGCGAATGCCGGGACCGCCGGAAGGGTCAAGACGCTCAGAGCGCCGAGGCCGATGCCGGCCAGGGCTCGAGCCTTGGACAGGCGGTAACCGCGCTGACTGCCCATTGGTAGGTGTTTCTGGTTTCGGGTACGCATGTTGGGTCTACTCCCTCGTTGCTTGGTTCGACAGCGAACGGGGTGAGGGTCGGACGGAGCTCGGCGACGGCATGAGTCATCGCGGCCACAATTCCCAGGCTGCATGGAACCCCTGCAGCCTGCGTTGTGATAGACGCACGGCACCCGTAGCCTTGAGGGTCGGCCGTTTGGCCGACGTCGTCCGCCTGCCCGCGCGTCGTCGCCCGTCACGGTTGCTGACCGTCTCGGTCGGCGCCCGGTTCATCGAAACCCGAGGGTCCCCTCGGAACGTCCAGAGGTCTTCTGTGCCCACCATCAACCAGTTGGTCCGCAAGGGCCGCCAGTCCAAAGCCAAGAAGGGCAAGACGCCCGCCCTGGTCGGCTCGCCCCAGCGTCGCGGTGTCTGCACTCGCGTGTACACCGCCACTCCGAAGAAGCCCAACTCTGCCTTGCGCAAGGTGGCCCGCGTTCGTCTGACCAGCGGGGTCGAGGTGACTGCCTACATCCCCGGAGAAGGTCACAACCTTCAAGAGCACAGCATCGTGTTGGTGCGCGGCGGGCGTGTGAAGGATCTTCCCGGTGTTCGTTACAAGGTGGTCCGGGGCACGCTCGACACCTCGGGCGTCCGTGACCGCAAGCAGGCCCGTAGCCGCTACGGCGTGAAGAAGGACAACTGATATGCCTCGTAAGGGTGCTGCTCCCCGCCGCGACCTTCAGCCCGACCCGGTTCACGGCTCGGTGCTCGTCACCCAGATCATCAACAAGGTGTTGTTGGACGGCAAGAAGACCACGGCCGAGAACATCGTGTACACCGCGCTCGACGTCGTGGGTGAGAAGACCGGCGGCGATCCCGTCGCCACGTTGAAGCGGGCCATCGACAACGTCAAACCGCAGCTCGAGGTCCGCTCGCGCCGGGTCGGCGGCGCCACCTATCAGGTGCCGGTCGAGGTTCGTCCCCGTCGGGCCACCACCTTGGCCATCCGCTGGGTCGTCGGTTACTCCCGCGACCGCCGCGAACGCACGATGGCCGAGCGATTGGCCAATGAGATCCTCGACGCCTCCAACGGCATCGGCGCCTCGGCCAAGCGACGTGAAGACCTTCACAAGATGGCCGAGTCGAACAAGGCCTTCGCCCACTACCGCTGGTAGTCGGACAAACCATCTCCTTTCCATGATGCAGCGTCCGAGCGACCCAATGGGTCGCTCGTGCACCCTGTGACCCTTTTCCGCTTCCACCTACGCTCGTCAGCTACCAGAGGCCCTGATCATGTCTGCCCGAATCACCCCCCTCGATCGTTACCGCAACATCGGCATCATGGCCCACATCGATGCCGGCAAGACCACGACCACCGAGCGCGTCCTCTACTACACCGGCAAGAACTACAAGATCGGTGAAGTCCACGACGGCGGCGCAACGATGGACTGGATGGAGCAGGAGCAAGAGCGCGGCATCACGATCACCTCCGCTGCCACCACCTGTTTCTGGAACGACCACCGCATCAACATCATCGACACCCCGGGCCACGTCGACTTCACCGTCGAGGTCGAGCGTTCGCTGCGTGTGCTCGACGGAGCGGTCTGCGTCTTCGACGGTGTCGCCGGGGTCGAGCCTCAGTCCGAGACGGTGTGGCGTCAGGCCGACAAGTACAACGTGCCCCGCATGTGCTTCATCAACAAGCTCGATCGCATGGGTGCCGACTTCTTCTTCGTGCTCGGCACCATCAAGGAACGCCTCACCCCGAACACGCTGGTTCTCCAGCTGCCCATCGGCACGGAATCGGCCTTCGCCGGCGTGGTCGACCTGGTGCGGATGAAGGCCCTCATCTGGAGCTCCGAGGACCTCGGAGCCACCTGGGACGAGGTTGACATCCCTGCCGATCTCCAGGACCTGGCCGACGAGTACCGCGCCCAGCTCGTCGAAGCCGTCGCCTCGACGTCCGAGGCCCTCATGGAGTCCTACCTCGAGAACGAGGAACTCAGCGAGGCCGAACTCAAGGCCGGTATCCGGGCCGCGACGGTCTCGGGTGAACTCGTCCCGATTCTCTGTGGCTCGGCCTTCAAGAACAAGGGCGTCCAGCCTCTGCTCGACGCCGTGGTCGACTATCTCCCGTCGCCGCTCGACCTTCCGCCGGTGACCGGCGAGGCCCTCAAGGGCGGCGCCCCGCTGGAGCGCAAGCCCAGCGACGACGAGCCCTTCGCCGCATTGGCGTTCAAGATCATGACGGCGCCGAACGTCGGCAAGCTCACCTACTTCCGGGTGTACTCGGGCAGCCTCGAGAAGGGCACGCAGGTGATGAACACCCGCACCGGCTCCAAGGAGCGCATGGGTCGCCTCCTCGAGATGCACGCCAACAAGCAGGAAGACCGCGATGTCGCCGTGACCGGCGACATCATGGCCGCCATCGGCGTCAAGAACGTCCGGACCGGGGACACGCTCACCGACCCGACCAACGCCATCATCCTGGAGAACCTCGACTTCCCGGATCCGGTGATCCACGTCGCGGTCGAACCCAAGACCAAGGCCGACCAGGAGAAGATGTCGAAGGCGCTCATGTCCCTCTCCGAAGAGGACCCGACCTTCAGCGTCCGCACCGACGAGGAAACCGGTCAGACGATCATCGCCGGTATGGGCGAACTCCACCTCGAGGTTCTCGTCGATCGCATGTTCCGCGAGTTCAAGGTCGACGCCACCGTGGGCAAGCCCCAGGTTGCGTACCGCGAGACCGTCACCGGTGTCGTCACCGGCAACACCTACACCCACAAGAAGCAGACCGGCGGTACCGGACAGTACGCCGAGGTCACCATCGACCTCGAGACCACCGGACCCGGTGGCGGCTACGAGTTCGTCGATGGCATCACCGGCGGCCGTATCCCGCGGGAGTACATCCCATCGGTCGACGCCGGCATTCGTGACGCCATGACCAGCGGCGTGCTGGCCGGCTTCCCGACCGTTGACATTCGGGTCACCCTCAAGGACGGCAAGTATCACGACGTCGACTCGTCCGAAATGGCCTTCAAGATCGCCGGCACCATGGCGTACAAGCAGGCGGCGGCCAAGGCCAAGCCCGTTCTGCTCGAGCCCATCATGTCGGTGGAAGTCGTTACCCCTGAGGACTACATGGGTGACGTGATCGGCGACCTCAACTCCCGACGGGGACGAGTTGGCCAGATGGAAGCCCGTGGCACCAACAAGGTGGTTACGGCCGAAGTTCCGCTGTCGGAAATGTTCGGGTACGTGAATGACCTGCGGTCGAAGACCCAGGGTCGCGCCAGCTACACCATGCAGTTCGACAGCTACCAGCAGACACCTGGCAATGTTCAGGAAGAAATCATCAAGCGAGTCCGGGGCGAGTGACCCCAAGCATCTGAAAGGAAACGAGCCCCAAATGGGTAAAGCAAAGTTTGAGCGGAATAAGCCTCATGTGAATGTGGGGACGATGGGTCATATTGATCATGGGAAGACGACGTTGACTGCGGCGATTACGAAGGTGTTGTCGGATCGTGTTGCTGGTAATTCGGCGACGGCGTTTGACATGATTGATAAGGCTCCTGAGGAGCGTGAGCGTGGGATCACGATCAATGTGGCGCATGTGGAGTATGAGACTGCGGCGCGGCATTATGCGCATGTTGATATGCCGGGGCATGCGGATTACATCAAGAATATGATTACGGGTGCTGCGCAGGTTGATGGGGCGATTTTGGTGGTTTCGGCTGCTGATGGTCCGATGCCGCAGACTCGTGAGCATGTGTTGTTGGCTCGTCAGGTTGGTGTTCCTGCGATCGTGGTTGCTTTGAATAAGGCGGACATGGTTGATGATGAGGAGTTGTTGGAGTTGGTGGAGTTGGAGGCTCGTGAGCTTCTTTCGGAGTACGAGTTTCCGGGTGATGATTGTCCGGTGGTGCATGTTTCGGCGTTGAAGGCGTTGGAGGGTGATGAGGCTGCTGGGGACAAGATCATGGAGTTGATGACGGCGGTGGATGAGTACATCCCGGAGCCGTTGCGTGATTTGGATAAGCCGTTCTTGATGCCGATTGAGGATGTGTTTTCGATTACGGGTCGTGGGACTGTGGTGACCGGTAAGGTTGAGCAGGGTGTGGTGAATGTGGGCGATTCGTTGGAGATCGTTGGTATTCGGGCGACGAAGACGACGACGTGTACGGGTGTTGAGATGTTCCGGAAGTTGTTGGATTCGGGGCAGGCGGGGGACAATATTGGTGCGCTTCTTCGTGGTATTGAGAAGGATGAGGTGCAGCGGGGTCAGGTGTTGGCGAAGCCGGGTTCGATTACGCCGCATACGTCGTTTGAGGCGCAGGTGTATGTGTTGACGAAGGAGGAGGGTGGTCGTCATAAGCCGTTCTTCGGGAATTATCGTCCGCAGTTCTATTTCCGTACGACGGATGTGACGGGGACGGTGACGTTGCCGGAGGGTACGGAGATGTGTATGCCGGGGGATAATACGGAGATGACGGTTGAGTTGATCAATCCGATTGCGATGGATGAGGGTTTGCGGTTTGCTATTCGTGAGGGTGGTCGTACGGTTGGTGCTGGTCGTGTGACCAAGATCCTCAAGTAGGACTGGACCGAACATGGCAGCAAAGCAGAAGATCCGCATTCGGCTCAAGGCCTACGATCACGAGATCATCGACCAGTCGACGGCGAAGATCGTCGAGACGGTCGCTCGGACGAACGCCGAATTCCGAGGCCCGATCCCCTTGCCCACGGAGAAGCACCGCTTCTGCGTCATCCGCTCCCCGCACAAGGACAAGGACAGCCGCGAGCACTTCGAAATGCGAGTGCACAAGCGTCTGATCGACATCCTCGAGCCGAACGCGAAGACCGTCGACTCCCTCCAGCGCCTCGAGCTCCCTGCCGGCGTCGACATCGAAATCAAGATTCAGCAGCTCTAGCCCAAACGGCTGGAGCAGGCAAACCCTCCGAACCCGGGCCTCGGCCCGGGTTCCGTCGTTTTCTCCCCGACGAGGAGGTGGAAGCGCTGGTCGGACCCAGTAGCCTTGCCAGGTCAGGTCGAGGGGTTTCCGAATCCCTCACCACTCGACGTCCGGCCAGGCCCGCAGCCTCCAAGCTCTGGGTACCAGTCGGCACAACCCAAGCAACGCTCCGCGGCCCACCTGGCTGGCGGAGCGTTTACGTGAACGGCTCGACGTTTCGCATTCGAGAACAGAGCCCGCTGACGGAAGTAGAAGGCATGACAAACAAGGCGATTGTCGGCGAGAAAGTCGGCATGACACAGGTCTGGGACGACCAGAACAAGATCGTCCCCGTGACCGTCGTGAAGGTCACCCCCTGTCGGGTCGTGCAGATCAAGTCTCCCGAGACCGATGGGTACTCGGCGCTGCAGGTCACGTTCGGCCGGAAAGACGCAAGCAAGCTCACGCAGCCCGAGGCCGGCCACTTCGCCAAGTACGGCGTCGCCCCCGGTACCGAGCTGGTCGAGCTGCGCCTCGATGACGTCTCGTCCTACTCGGTCGGTCAGGAACTGACGGCCGAGCTGTTCGAGGCCGGCGAGATGGTGGATGCCATCGGAACCAGCAAGGGCAAAGGCTTCACCGGCGTCATGAAGCGTCACAACTTCAAAGGTCAGCGGGCAACGCACGGCGCGCACTTGGTGCACCGTATGCCCGGCTCGATCGGCCAGTGCGCAACCCCGAGCCGAGTGTTCAAGGGTGTCCGCATGGCCGGCCATTCGGGCAACGACCGCACCACCACCCAGAACCTGAAGATCGTGCAGACCGACGCCGCGAACCAGATCATCCTCGTCCGCGGCGCGGTGCCCGGAGCGCGTGGTGGCACCGTGATCATCCGCAACGCCGTGAAGAAAGCGAGCGCCTGATGGCCGTGGAAAAGGTCGTAGTCGAACTCGACCCGGAAACCTTCGGCATCGAGCCCAACGTGGGCGTGATGCACCAGGTCGTGAACGCCCAGCTGGCCGCCCGACGCGCCGGTACCCACAAGACCAAGACTCGTTCCGAGGTCAGTGGCGGTGGCGCCAAGCCCTGGAAGCAGAAGGGGACCGGCCGCGCCCGTGCCGGCTCGAGTCGTTCACCGCTCTGGATCGGCGGCGGCGTGGCCCACGGCCCGCAGCCCCGAGATTACTCCGAGCGCACCAACAAGAAGATGAAGCGTCTCGCATTGCGTTCGGCACTCAGCGACCGTGCGGCGATGAGCCGGGTCATGGTCGTTGCGAGCTGGGGTTTCGATCAGCCGAGCACCAAGGCAGGAAAGCAAGCGCTCGCCGATCTCGGTGTCGAAGGTCGAGTGCTCGTGGTCCTCGGGCGTGAGAACACCGTGGCCTGGAAGTGCATGCAGAACCTTCCGCAGGTGCACCTGCTCTTCGGCGATCAGCTGAACACCTACGACGTGCTGGTCAACGACTATGTGGTCTTCGATCAGTCACAACTGCCTGGCTCCGCCGGCGGAGAGGACTGAGGCGATGAAGGATCCACACGACATCATCATTCGACCGGTGGTCAGCGAGAAGACGTACAACCAGGTCGACCATTACCACGCCTACACCTTCGTGGTCGCCAAGGGCTCCTCGAAGCCCGAGATCAAGGCCGCCGTCGAGGCAATCTTCGCCGGTGTGAAGGTTGCCCAAGTGAACACGCTCAACCGTAAGGGCAAGCGTGTCCGCAACCGCAAGTCCGGCCATTGGAACAAGCGTCAAGACAGCAAACGAGCCATCGTCACCCTTTCCGAGGGTGAGATCGAGCTCTTCGGTAGTTGAGGCCGGGACACAGGAGTAGAGCCTGATGGCGATTCGCAAACGTAAACCAACCAGCGCCGGTCGGCGGTTCCAGACGACCTCCGATTTCTCCGAGCTCACGACGAACCGGCCAGAGAAGAGCCTGCTGGCCAAGCAGACGAGCACCGGTGGACGGAACAACTACGGTCGGAAGACCTCTCGACACCGAGGTGGTGGCCACAAGCGCCGCTACCGCATCGTCGACTTCCGTCGTGACAAGGCCGGCATCCCCGCCCGCGTCGCGACGATCGAGTACGACCCCAACCGCAACTGTCGCATCGCCCTCGTCAACTACGCCGACGGCGAGAAGCGCTACATCATCGCTCCCCGCGACCTCAAGGTCGGCGACACCGTCGAGTCGGGCCCTACCGCCGACATCAGACCGGGCAACGCGCTTCCCATGCGCTTCATCCCGGTCGGTACGGTGGTGCACAACGTCGAGATGAAGCCCGGCGCCGGCGCAAAGCTCGCTCGGTCGGCCGGAACCAGTATCCAGCTGGTCGCCAAGGAAGGTGCGAACGCAACCCTGCGTCTGCCGTCGACCGAGATGCGTCGAGTTCCCATCGACTGCATGGCCACCATCGGCGAGGTTGGCAACGCCGAACACGAGCTCATCAAGATCGGCAAAGCCGGTCGTTCACGGTGGAAGGGCAAGCGCCCTCAGACCCGTGGCGTCGCCATGAACCCCGTCGACCACCCACACGGTGGCGGCGAAGGCAAGACCTCGGGTGGTCGCCATCCGGTGTCGCCGTGGGGCAAGCCCGAAGGGCGTACCCGTAGTCCCAAGAAGTCCGATGACCAGATCATTCGCCGCCGGCGCAAGCGTGGCGGACGGAGGTAACGATGCCGCGGAGTCTGAAGAAGGGTCCGTTCGTCGACGACCATCTGTTGAAGAAGGTCGACGATCTGAACGACAAGAACGAAAAGCGCGTGATCAAGACCTGGTCACGACGCAGCACCATCATCCCCGACATGGTCGGACACACCATTGCGGTGCACGACGGCCGGAAGCATGTGCCGGTGTACATCACCGAGGCGATGGTCGGACACAAACTCGGCGAGTTCTCGCCTACCCGCACATTCCGGTACCACGCCGGTCAAGAGAAGTCGGGTCGGCGATGACCGGAGCCAAGACCAACGAGCGTCCAGGTACGCGCGCCCAGGTTCGTTACCTTCGAGTCTCGCCGTTCAAGGCCCGTATCGTCCTCGACCTGATTCGAGGCAAGCACGTCGGCGAAGCCAGCCAGATCTTGGCCTTCAGCGAGCGTGGTGTCTCCCGGGAGATCTCCAAGGTGCTCCAGTCGGCGGTTGCCAACGCCGAGCACAACGACGAGATCCCCGCAGAGGAGCTGTACGTCTCGGCGTGCTACGCCGATGAAGGCCCGACCCTCAAGCGGTTCCGCCCCCGGGCCCGTGGCCGCGCCGGTAAGATTGCCAAGCGGACGTGCCATATCACCGTCATCGTCTCCCGACTCAGCGACGACGAACTCGATGCTCTGCGCAGCCGAGCCGCCAGCCGCGGCACGACCCGTGACGCCGCAGCCTCTCGCCGGGAGCGAGTGGCCCGGAGCCGCGGCGATGTCGTCGTGGCCGAAGAGCCTGCGATCGAAGAACCCGCCGAGGACATCCTCGAGGAGATCGTCGAGGATGCTGCCGTCGAGGTGGCGATCGTTGACGAGAGCGCAGCGGTGGAGACCGCTGTTGACGAGACCGCTGCCGATGAAGCCGACGGAGAGGCTGATGCCGACGACGCGTCAGCCGAGGACACCACCGGAGAACCCGAGGGAGACGCCTGATGGGCCAGAAAGTCAACCCCTACGGCTTCCGGCTCGGTGTCACCACCGACTGGAAGTCACGCTGGATCGCCGATCGTGAGGAATACCGCACGAACCTGTACCAGGACTACCAGATCCGCAAGTTCCTCATGACCCAGCTGCCGAATGCCGCGATCTCCCGCATCGAGGTCGAGCGCACCTCTGACCGCTTGCAGGTCGACGTCCACACCGCCCGTCCCGGCATCGTGATCGGTCGCAAGGGCTCCGAGGCCGACCGCCTCCGTCAGGGACTTTCCAAGATCACGGGCAATCCGCGCATCAAGCTCAACATCATCGAGATCAAGCAACCCGAACTCGACGCTGCACTCATCGCCCAAGGCGTTGCTGACCAGCTCGCTGGTCGCATGGCGTTCCGCCGGGCGATGAAGCGGGCCATGCAGAACGCCATGAAGGCCGGGGCAAAGGGCATCCGCATCCAGTCGTCGGGTCGCCTCGGCGGCGCCGAGATGAGCCGCACCGAGTGGTACCGCGAAGGTCGTGTGCCGCTGCACACCCTGCGGGCCGACATCGACTACGGGCTCCGCGAGGCCCACACCGCCGCCGGTCGAATCGGCGTGAAGGTGTGGCTCTACAAGGGCGATGTGCTCCCGTACAAGGCCACCGTCAACAAGGCAGCCAAAGAGGCCGCCATGGCCGTTGGCGAAACCGCCGGAGCCGGCGACACCCCCCGTCGGGTGGTCTCCTCGGCCCGCCGCCGTGCCCAGCGCCCGGCTGACGACGTCGAACTGGTCGAAGAGCCGGCACCGTTGGTCAAAGAAGCCGACCCGGAGTTCGAGCGCTTGCTCGCCGAGGAAGAGGCCATCGAGGCCAGCCTCCGCTCCAAGTCGTCAGACGACAAGTTCCGCCCGGAGGATGCTGACTGATGTTGATGCCAAAGAAGGTCAAGCACCGCAAGCAGCAGCGCGGTCGAACAAAGGGCATCACCAAGGGTGCTGCCAAGGTCTCCTTCGGAGACTACGGCATCCAGGTGCTCGAACCGGGCTGGATCACGGCCCGTCAGATCGAGGCCGCTCGTATCGCCATGACCCGCCACATCCGCCGTGGTGGCAAGGTCTGGATCAATGTCTTCCCGGACAAGCCCGTGACCGAGAAGCCGGCCGAGACCCGAATGGGTTCTGGCAAGGGCAACCCGGAGCGTTGGGTCGCCGTCGTGCGTCCCGGACGCGTCATCTTCGAGCTTTCGTTCCCCGACGAAGCCATCGCCCGCAGTGCCATGGAACGAGCCATTCAGAAGCTGCCCGTGAAGGCCCGAATCATTGCCCGAGAGGATGGCTTCGATGGCTGAGATCACCGTTACTTCCCAGTCCGACATCGAACTCGTCGAGTCGCTCGCCGAAGCCAAGCGCGAGTTGTTCAACCTGCGTTTCCAGCTGGCAACCGGACAGCTCGAGAACAACGCCCGCATCAACGTGGTCAAGAAGACCGTGGCCCGAATCCGCACCGAGATGCGGTCTCGTGAGCTCGCCCAGCAGGAGTCGTGATGACTGACGAATCCACAATCGAAGCGCCCGAGCGGGCACGACGCAAGGTCCGTGAAGGCACGGTCCGGTCGAACAAGATGGACAAGACCGTCGTGGTCGAGGTCGTCCGTCGCTCGAGCCACCCGCAATACAACAAGACGGTTGCAACACAGTCGCCGCTATGTCGTTCACGACGAGGAAAACACGCTTCGTGAAGGGGATCGGGTTCGCATTGTCGAGACCCGTCCGCTGTCCAAGACCAAGCGTTGGCGTCTGCTCGAGATCCTGGAGCGTGCCCGATGATTCAGCAGGAAACCCGCCTGCGGGTGGCTGACAACAGTGGTGCCCGCGAGGTGCTGTGCATCAAGGTGCTCGGTGGCTCGAAGCGGCGTTACGCCGGCATCGGTGACATCTTCGTCGCCACGGTCAAAGATGCCATCCCGGGTGCGGCGGTGAAGAAGGGCGACGTCGTGAAGTGCGTGGTCGTTCGCACCAAGAAGGAACGTCGCCGACCCGACGGTAGCTATATCCGCTTCGACGAGAACGCCGCAGTGTTGATCAATGATCAGCGCCAACCTCGTGGCACTCGCATCTTCGGCCCCGTGGGCCGAGAGCTTCGCGACAAGCGCTTCATGCGCATCGTGTCGCTTGCACCGGAGGTGTTGTAATGAAGATTCGCAAAGGGGATCGAGTCATCATCCTCGCCGGCAAGGATCGAGGCCGCGAGGGCGTCGTGTCCGAGGCCTTTCCGACCAGGAACAAGGTGAAGGTCGAGGGCGTCAACATCGCCAAGCGACACACCAAGCCCAGCTCGGCCGACGAGCCCGGTGGCATCATCGACAAGGAGATGCCGTTGCACGTGTCCAACGTTGCAATCATCAGCCCCAAGGATGGCAAGGCCACCCGTGTCGGCTACAAGATCGACGGCGACAAGAAGGTTCGCATCTGTAAGCGGACCGGCGTGGAGATTCCGGAGGTGGCCAAGTGACCACAACCACCTCATCGATGCCCCGCATGAAGGCGCAGTACAACGACGAGATTCGGGCCCAGCTCAAGGCTGAACTCGAATTGCCCAACATCATGATGGTTCCCCGCATGGAGAAGATCGTGGTGAACATGGGCGTGGGCGAGGCGCTGCAGAACTCCAAGATGCTCGAGAGCGCCTCGACCGACCTCACCCTGATCACCGGCCAGAAGCCGGCTATCACCGTGGCGAAGAAGTCGCTGGCCAGTTTCAAGCTGCGTCAGGGGAACGCCATCGGCGCCAAAGTCACCCTCCGGGGAGACCGCATGTGGGAGTTCTTCGACCGTTTGGTCACGCTGGCCATTCCTCGCATCCGCGACTTCCGTGGACTCAACCCTCGTTCGTTCGACGGACGCGGCAACTACACCTTTGGTCTCACCGAACAGCTGATGTTCCCCGAGATCAACTACGACACGGTCGATGTCACTCGTGGTATGGACATCACCATCGTCACCTCCGCAATGTCGAACGCACACGGTAAGGCGTTGCTCGACGCCTTCGGTTTCCCGTTCCGTCGGGAAGGGCAGGCTCAGTAATGGCGAAGAAAGCTCTCATCAACAAGCAGCAGAAGAAGCCCAAATACAAAGTCCGGGCTTACACGCGCTGCAAGGTTTGTGGCCGACCCAAGGCGGTCTATCGCCGGTTCGGTCTGTGCAGAATTTGTCTACGTGAGATGGCCCACGCCGGAGAAATCCCCGGTGTGACGAAGTCGAGCTGGTGAGGAGGTAGCGAACGATGTCAATGACCGATCCCATCGCCGACATGCTCACTCGTATCCGCAACGCCAACATCGCGATGCACGACGAGGTCAGCATGCCGTCTTCCAAGCTCAAGGAGTCCCTCGCGAAGGTGCTCAAGAGCGAAGGTTTCATCGGCGAGTACACCATCCAGCCGTCCAAGAACGGTGTGGGGAACACGCTCACCATTCAGATGAAGTACTCGCCCGAGCGCGAGCGAGTCATCAGCGGTATCAAGCGCGTGTCCAAGCCCGGTCTGCGGGTCTACTCCAAGACAGCCGAGATTCCTCGGGTGCTCGGAGGCTTGGGTGTCGCCGTTCTGTCCACCAACAAGGGACTCGTGACCGACCGTGAGGCCCGCAAGGCCAAAGTCGGCGGCGAAGTCCTCTGCTACGTCTGGTAGGTCGACATGTCACGAATTGGTAAGGCCCCCATCACCATTCCCGCCGAGGTCGAGGTTTCCATTTCTGGCTCGCAGGTCTCCGTCAAGGGCACCCGCGGCAACCTCGAGCACACCTTGCCCGAAGGCATCACTGCCGTCCTGGAAGATGGCGTGCTCACCGTGGGTCGTGTGAACGACGAGCGTCCGACCAAGGCCTTGCATGGCCTGAGTCGCTCACTGGTCAACAACATGGTCGTCGGTGTGAGCCAAGGATTCCGCAAGGACCTCGAGATCGTTGGTGTTGGCTATCGCGCCAACTCGACCAGCCCCGACATATTGAACCTGGCGCTCGGCTTCAGCCATCCCGTCGAGGTCAAGGCACCCGAGGGCATCACCTTCGAGGTTCCCGAGCCCACCAAGATCGGTGTCATCGGCATCGACAAGCAGGCCGTCGGCCAGGTCGCCGCTGTGATCCGGTCATACCGTAAGCCCGAGCCCTACAAGGGTAAAGGCATCCGCTACGCGGGCGAGCGAGTACTTCGCAAGGCCGGCAAGTCCGGCAAGTGAGCCGGTAGGGACGATTCATCATGCAGAACACCAAGAACTTCACCCCAAGGCAACGGCGTCAGCGTCGAGTCCGCAAAAAGGTTTCGGGCACTCCGAGCCGGCCTCGTCTGGCCGTCTTCCGCTCGAACCGTCACATCAGCGCCCAGATCATCGACGACACGCTTGGCCACACGTTGGCCGCAGCGTCCTCGCTCGAGACCGATGTGCGCGCTGGTGGAAGCACCAGTTCCAAGGTCGCGGCCTCCGCGGTGGGCAAACTCATCGCTGAACGGGCCAAGGCCGCCGGCGTGAGCACCGTCGTCTTCGACCGAGGTGGCAACCGCTACCACGGTCGGGTGGCGTCCCTCGCTGACGCCGCCCGCGAAGCCGGCCTCGATTTCTAGGAGAAGGACCAATGGCAAACGAGCGCAATGAGCGCAACGACCGCAATGATCGTAACGACCGGGGCGATGGCCGTGAGTCCCGCGTCATCGCCATCAACCGCGTCGCCAAGGTGGTCAAAGGTGGCCGCCGGTTCGCCTTCACCGCACTGGTCGTGTTGGGCGACGGCAATGGCCGGGTTGGCCTGGGCTACGGCAAGGCCAAGGAGGTGCCCCTGGCCATCCAGAAGGGCACCGAAGAGGCTCGCAAGTTGATGTTCGAGGTTCCGCTGGCCGGCGGCACCATCACCCACACCATCATCGGTGAGCAGGGTGCTGGACGAGTGCTCCTGAAGCCGGCCGCTCCCGGTACCGGCGTCATCGCCGGTGGCGCGGCTCGGGCCATTCTCGAAGAAGCCGGTATCCACGACGTGCTCTGCAAGTCGCTCGGGTCCTCGAACCAGATCAACGTGGCTCGCGCCACCATCAACGCGTTGAAGGGTCTGAAGCGACCCGACGAGGTCGCTCGCCTGCGTGGCCTCGATGCCTCGGAGTTCACCCCCAAGGGACTCCTCACCGCCTACAACGAATCCAAGCGCCGGCCGGCCGTGTCGGCAGAGGTCCAGTGATGAGCGAACTCACCGTCACCCAGATCCGATCAGCCATCGGTTCGAAGCCCAAGCAGCGCGGTACGTTGCGTGCGCTCGGGCTCGGCCGGATCGGGAAGAGCAACACCCTGCCCGACCGTCCGGAGATCCGCGGCATGATCGCACGTGTGCCTCATCTCGTTTCGGTCACCACCGCGGTGGAGAGCACCGAAGCCGGAGGTACCCAGTGAAGATTCATGATCTCAAACCCGACGAGGGTTCCCGCAAACGGGCCAAGCGAGTTGGACGCGGCATCGGTGGCAAGGGCGGCAAGACCGCAGGCCGTGGCCACAAGGGCCAGCATGCTCGCAACACCGTCCGGGTCGGGTTCGAAGGCGGCCAGTTGCCGCTGCAGATCCGCACGCCGAAGCTGCGCGGCTTCACCAACCCGTTCCGCGTCGAGTACCAGGCCATCAACCTCGACACCATCGCCGAGAGCGGGTTGTCCGAAGTGACCCCCGAGGCCTTGTTCAGCAAGGGTCTCATCAGCAAGGGCGCGCTCGTCAAAGTGCTCGGACGAGGGACGCTGTCCACCGCTGTCGCTGTCAAGGCGCACGCCTTCTCGAAGTCGGCCGAAGCGGCCATTGCGGCTGCCGGCGGCACCACCGAACAGATCCCGTTGCCCTTCTCTGTCCGTCCGCCCGCCGCGGGCAACCAGCACCAGAACCGCTGATCCGCCTCATGGCGTCGGGCGGTGCCTACCTTCGGGTGGGTACCGCCCGACGCTTGTGCGCCTTTTCGGGCCGTTCGTCCCCTAAGGTCACGCGTCTTTCCGATCTGAGTGATCGTCCCCTTCCCGCAGGAGGAACCCCAAGTTGAGCACGCTCAAGAACGTCTTCCGCACCCCTGAGTTGCGCAACAAGATCCTCTTCACCTTGATGGTCTTGGTCATCTACCGCGTCGGGGTGCAGGTTCCCGCACCCGGTGTGAACCTCGACGCCATCCAAGCCCTACGGGAGAACGCAAGCGACACTTCGGGCGGCATCTTCGGCTACCTGAACTTGTTCTCCGGCGGTGGCGTCGGCAACCTGTCGTTGTTCGCGCTCGGGGTGCTGCCCTACATCACGGCCAGCATCATCATCCAGATCCTCACCGTTGCGGTGCCCAAGCTCGAGGAGTGGCAGGGACAGGGAGCAGTCGGGCAACGCAAGATCAACCAGTGGACCCGGTACGTGGCCATGGTGCTTGCGCTGGTGCAGGGCACCGGCATCGTGTTCCTGATCAGCCGCAACCCGCAGAGCCTCTTCGGCGCCAACGCCCCCAACCTGTTCCCGGACACGCAACCCCAGTGGGCCTTCAAGGTCGTCCTGGCCGTGATGTGCATGACCGCAGGAACGGCGCTGCTCATGTGGATGGGCGAGATGATCGACCAGAAGGGCATCGGCAACGGCATGTCGATCCTCATCTTCGCCTCGGTCGTCAGCAGCCTTCCGGCGGTCGCCATCCAGATCCAGGAGCTGCGCGGTTGGGTCGGTTTGGTGATCGGCTTCGTCATGCTGATCGGTCTGATCGCCGGCATCGTGTTCGTCGAGCAGGGTCAGCGCCGAATTCCCGTCAACTTCGCCAAACGCGTCGTCGGGCGGCGTCAGTACGGCGGCAACAACACCTACATCCCCCTCAAGGTCAACCAGGCCGGCGTCATTCCGGTCATCTTCGCCTCGTCGCTCCTGCAGTTGCCGACCCTCATCGTCAACGTGCTTCCGACCGGTGGATGGGGAGAAGACGTTCGCGGCTTCATCGACCGGAACCTCTTCCGCCCGGACAACCTCGGCTACATCCTCGTGTTCGGCCTGCTCATCGTGGGCTTCGCCTACTTCTACAACTCCATCGCCTTCGATCCGGTGCGTCGCGCCGACGAGCTGCGCAAGTCGGGTGGTTTCATCCCCGGCATCCGGCCCGGTCGCCAAACAGAGATTCACTTGTCCAAGATCCTGAATCGCATCACCCTGCCGGGTGCCATCTTCCTTGCCGTGGTGGCGTTGATTCCTTCGGCCGCGTTGGCTCGAGCCCTCGGGTCGGGGAGCAGCGCGGTGTCGATCGGGTTCTCGGGTGTCTCCATCCTCATCGCCGCCGGCGTTGCCCTCGAGTTCATGAAGCAAATCGACAGTCAGCTCATGAGCCGTAACTATGAGGGATTCCTCAAGTAAGACGTCGAGCGGAGGCTCCACCCGTGAACAAGCCCTCTTCCACCAGCCAGCCGATCCGAATGGTCATCTTCGGTCGTCAGGGCGCAGGCAAGGGAACCCAGTGCGTGCGCCTGGTCGAGCACTTCGGTGTCGCTCACATTTCGACGGGAGACATGCTTCGCGGCGCGGTTGCGGCCGGGACCGAAATGGGCAAGGCGGCCAAGGCGGTCATGGACGCCGGCAACCTGGTCGGCGACGACATCATCCTCGGGATCGTGCGGGAACGCTTGGCCGAGGACGACTGTCGGACCAACGGCTTCGTGCTCGACGGATTTCCCCGCACGATCGCGCAGGCCGAGGGCTTGGTGCAGATCCTGGGCGAAGACGAACTGCACGCGGTGGTCGACCTCGATGTCCCGGTCGAGGACGTCACGGCCCGTATGAAAGCTCGCGGGTCGCGATGACGACACCGACGATGGCATTGCTCGCCGGCTGGAACTGTACGAACAGGAAACCCGTCCGGTGTTGGACTGGTTCTCCGACCGAGGACTGTTGGTGACGGTCGACGGCCTCGGTACCGAGAGCGACATCACCGAGCGTCTTCTTTCCGCCATCGAGACCGCCGCCGCCCGCTAGTCCCGAATGTTCCGCCTCCGCCCGGTACATCGCTTGATGTGATAAAGGGATTGGGGTTGGAGCGTCGGGCCGACAGGCCTAGCATGGTGAGTCGGCCATGCACATGTGGTTTCTGCGCATGTGGTTCGAGGTCGTACCCGCTCCCGACGAGGAGGAATAGTCCTGCCCAAGTCCAAGGAAGACGCGATTGTGCTCGAAGGCACGATCACTGAGTCCCTCCCGAACGCCATGTTCCGGGTTGAACTCGAGAACGGACACACCGTGCTCGGTCACATCTCGGGAAAGATGCGCCGTCACTACATCCGTATCCTTCCCGGCGACCGCGTCCAGGTCGAGCTCACGCCGTACGACCTCACGCGGGGACGCATCACCTATCGATACAAGTAGGCCCGCCCTCCCGGGTGCGCCACCCCGCTCCACTCCTCCCGTCCATCCGCTCATTCCCTCGCTCAAGGAACCCCGATGAAGGTCCGACCCAGCGTCAAACCCATGTGTGACAAATGCAAAGTGATCCGGCGCCGACGCCGGGTCCTCGTCATCTGTGAGAACCCCCGACACAAGCAGAGGCAGGGCTGAGATGGCACGTATCGCCGGCGTCGACATTCCCCGCGACAAGCAGGTCGAGATCTCTCTCACCTACGTGTTCGGCGTGGGTCGCACGATCTCCAAGCAGATCCTCGAATCCTGCAACATCGATCCCACCACCCGGGTCAAGGATCTGACCGACGCCGAAGTGTTGGCCATCAGGGCCTACATCGACTCGAGCGTGAAGACCGAAGGAGATCTCCGCCGTGAGATCTCCCAGGACATCAAGCGCAAGATGGAAATCGGTTGCCATCAGGGCATCCGGCATCGCAAGGGCCTCCCCGTGCATGGCCAGCGCACTCAAACCAATGCCCGTACCCGCAAGGGACCCAAGCGCACCGTCGCCGGCAAGAAGAAAGCGAAGTAATAGAACCCATGGCGAAGCCCAGCGCAGGGGGCCGTCGGCCCCGCCGCAAAGAACGCAAGAACGTCACCTACGGCGTCGCGCACATCAAGTCCAGCTTCAACAACACGATTGTCGCGATCACCGACCAGGACGGCAATGTGCTGTCGTGGGCATCGGCGGGCAACGTCGGATTCAAGGGTTCGCGTAAGAGCACCCCGTTCGCCGCTCAAATGGCCGCCGAGGCGGCAGCGCGTCGAGCCATGGAACATGGAGTTCGTAAGGTCGACGTGCAGGTGAAGGGTCCGGGTTCGGGCCGAGAGACCGCCATTCGCTCGATTCAGAACACCGGAATCGAAGTCACCGGCATCAAAGATGTCACGCCCGTGCCCCACAACGGATGCCGCCAGCCCAAGCGGCGCCGAGTCTGAGAGCGAAGTTTCATGTCGCGTTACACCGGCCCTCGCGCCCGCATCTCCCGCCGCCTCGGCACCAACATCTTCGACACTCGTGGTGAGGCTGCTGCGCTCGAGAAGCGCCCCTATCCTCCCGGTGTCCACGGCCGCACCCGCCGCCGGGGCAACAACAACACCGAGTACCTGTTCCAGCTCCAGGAGAAGCAGAAGGCTCGCCTCTCCTACGGTCTGACCGAGCGTCAGTTCCGTCGCATCTACGAGGAAGCCTCGCGGCGACCCGGGGTGACCGGCGAGAACATGCTCCGCTTCCTCGAGCTCCGGTTGGACAACGTCCTCTACCGGGCCGGTATGGGTGCGACCCGGGCCCAGGCCCGCCAGTTCACCAGCCACGGGCACATCAATGTGAACGGCAAGCGAGTGAACATCCCGTCGTACCGCGTGCGCAAGGGTGATGTCGTCGAGATTCGTTCGGCCAGCCGCAACAATCCGATCATCCAGTGGAACAAAGATGTTCTCGATCGCACGCCGCCGGCGTGGCTCGACCGGGCCGCCGACGGCTTCTCGGTCACCGTATACAGCGAACCCCTCCGTGAGCAGATCGACGTGCCGTTGCGTGAGCAGCTGATCGTCGAGCTCTACAGCAAGTAAGACCCGTCCCAAAAGTTCGGTTGGAAGGAACCTCATGCTGATCATTCAGCGCCCCACCGTGGAGCAATTGGACGACGGCGAGTCGGGCCATGGCACCTTTGCCATCGGTCCGCTCGAACCCGGATTCGGCCACACCATCGGAAATTCCCTGCGCCGCACGCTCTTGTCGTCGGTGCCGGGTGCCGCCATCACGACGGTGCGTTTCGACGACGCACTGCACGAATTCGACACCCTGACGGGTGTCGTCGAGGACGTCACGGACATCATCCTCAACCTGAAGGACATCGTCGTCACCTGCGAGGGCGACGGACCGGTAACCCTTCGCCTCGACGCTCGTGGCCCCGGAGACGTCACCGCTGGTGACATCTCCTGTCCTTCCGAGGTCGAGATTCTCAACCCCGAGATCCACCTGGCCAAGCTCGACGGTAAAGGCCGCCTTGCGGTCGATTTGACGGTCGAGCGTGGTCGAGGATGGTTGAGTTCGGACCGCCAGTCCGAGAACAGCATCATCGGTGTCATCCCGATCGACGCCATCTTCAGCCCGATTCGCCGAGTCTCGGTCAAGGTCGAGCCCGTGCGGGTCGAGATGTCCACCGATTTCGATCGTCTCATTCTCGAGATCGAGACCGACGGTGCCATCACGCCCCGAGATGCCCTCGCTTCGTCGGGTGCAACGCTGCGAGCCCTCGTGCAGCTGGTCGAGGAAATGTCGGACGAGCCCGAGGGGCTCACCTTGGGTGAGGCCCCGGCTGCAGCATCGGGTTCGCCCGATCTCGATCTTCCGATCGAAGACCTCGACCTCTCCGAGCGTCCACGCAACTGCCTCAAGCGGGCCCAGGTCAACAGCGTGGGCGAGTTGCTCACCAAGACCGAAGACGACCTGCTTGCCATCACCAACTTCGGACAGAAGTCCCTCGACGAGGTCATCATGAAACTCGACGAGCGGGGCCTGTCCCTCCGCGGCTCGAGGAGCTGACCATGCAAGGACGTCCACGCAAAGCCCGCCGTTTCGGCGGATCGGCCCAGCACCAGAAGCTGATGATGGCCAATATGGTCGCTTCGTTGGTGGCCGCAGAAGGCATCGAGACGACGGAAGCTCGGGCCAAGGCGGTTCGCCCCATCGCCGAGCGCGTCATCACCAAAGCGAAGAAGGGCGGTCTGCACAACTACCGCCAGGTGCTGTCCTACCTCGGCGATGTCGAGATGACCACCAAACTCTTCGATGATGTCGGCCCTCGGTACGTCGACCGGCCGGGTGGCTACACCCGCATCCTGAAGCTGGGTCCTCGTCCGGGCGACAACGCCCCGATGGCCCGCATCGAACTGGTCTGACGCGCCACTCCGGACAATCCGAGTTGAGCGAGCATCTGACGCTTTTCGACACCGCTCACCTCGATACTGCCCACCTCGACCCAGGGCCGACGAAGCGCATCAGGCTCGATATCTCCTATGACGGCACCGGCTTTCGGGGTTTGGCCCCGAATGCCGGTGTTCGTACTGTTGTCGGCGAACTCCAACGAGTGCTGGCCCCGTACTTCGGGTACGTGCCCGACATTGTCATGTCAGGACGAACCGACGCCGGCGTGCATTCCTCGGGTCAGGTGCTTTCGTTCGACGCCCCCGAGCGAACCGCAGACCCCGAGCGCATCGGCCGCATCGTCACCTCGCGCCTCGGCCCCGAGATCGTCGCTCGCTCGTGTGCCGTGGTGCCCGTGACGTTCTCGGCCCGGTTCTCCGCCACCGGACGGCGGTACCGCTACACGGTGCTGAACCGTCCGGTTCCGGACCCCTTCCTCGCTCGGACGGCGTGGTGGGTTCCCGAGCCTCTCGACCTGGCAGCCATGCGGTTGGCCTGCGATCCGCTGATCGGGGAGCACGACTTCTCGTCGTTCTGCCGTCGACCGAAGTCCGTCGACGGGTCCGAGGTTCCGCTGGTCCGACGCGTGCATCGCGCCCGGTGGGATGCGCTCGACGGAGGGATCTTCCGCTTCGAGATCGCAGGTCCAGCGTTCTGTCATCAGATGGTGCGGAGCATCGTCGGCTTTCACGTGGCGGTCGGTCGAGGGCGACGATCCGCAGGGGAGCTTCTTGGCGTCCTTGCCGCTCGGGACCGCAACGCTGCGGAGAATCCGGCCCCGCCCCACGGTTTGAACCTGTTCGAGGTTCAGTACGAAGAACCGGCATCCGGTTGGAGCGCGTGAAGCGTCGGTCTATCCTTACCCTTCGGTCTTATTGGGGGCCCCGCCGTGCCCCGACTTTCTAGAGCAGGTTTCCGTGAAGACGTACACACCGAAAAAGTCCGAGATCGAACGACAGTGGTTCGTCGTCGACGCCGAGGGCCTGACCCTCGGTCGCATGGCGACCGAGGTCGCTCGTGTGCTGCGAGGGAAGCATAAACCAACCTTCGCCCCGCACATGGACATGGGCGACCACGTCATCGTGATCAATGCCTCCAAGGTGGTGTTGACGTCCAACAAGACCAGCACCAAGGCGGACACCAAGCTGGTGCACCGCCACTCCGGTTATCCGGGCGGGCTCACGACCTTCACGTACGGGCAGTCGCTCGAGCGTCGGCCGGCCGATACGGTCCGTAAGTCGATCACCGGCATGCTGCCCAAGAATCGTCTCGGCCGCCAGGTGGCCACCAAGCTCAAGGTGTACGCCGGCCCTGAGCATCCGCATTCGGCTCAGCTGCCGTCTGTTCTCGATATTCCCGGCGCCCGTCGTGAGGTGAAGTGATGACTGCCATTCAGACCACCGGTCGCCGTAAGCAAGCCGTTGCCCGGGTGCGTTTGCGCCCCGGCACCGGCCAGATCAAGGCCAACGGCCGTGCGTTCGACGACTACTTCCCCTCGGCGGTTCACCGTCGCCTGATCACCGAGCCGCTCCGGGTCACCGACCAAGAAGAAGCGTTCGACATCGACGTGACGCTCCACGGTGGCGGCCTGTCGGGCCAGGCCGGTGCGTTCCGCCTCGGCATCTCCCGGGCGCTCATCACCGTCGACCCCGACGCTCGCCCGGCAGTGAAGGCCGAAGGTCTTCTCACCCGCGACCCCCGCAAGAAGGAGTCGAAGAAGTACGGCCTGAAGAAGGCCCGAAAGGCTCCCCAGTACAGCAAGCGCTGATTCTGTGCCGTCCCCTCGTGTCGACCTTCCTCGTTTCGGGACGGACGGCGTCCGCGGGGAAGCCAACATCGAACTGACTCCTGACGTGGCCCTGGCACTTGCCCGGGCCACGTCCGCGTTGCTGATTCCTCCGCGTGGCAGCTCGGGGGCTCGCCCGCGAGTGCTCATCGGGCGTGATACCCGGCAATCGGGACCGATGCTCGAAGCGGCGCTGGTTGCCGGGTACACCGCGTCGGGCGTAGACGTCGAACTGCTCGGTGAGGTCCCGACCCCGGCCGTGGCGTGGGCCTCGGCGGTCGAGGGCGTGCCGGCCGCCATGATCTCTGCGTCCCACAACCCCTTCGCCGACAACGGCATCAAGTTCTTTGCCGCCGGTGGGCTCAAGCTGGCTGACGAAGTCGAGGCTCGTATCGAGTCGTTGTTCCACTCGCTCCTCGAGGGAGCCTCACCAGCGTCGACGTCGGTCACGGGTGGCGACATCGGTCGGGTGCACGGCTCGGACCGGGCGCTTGGATGGGCCGAGGCGGTCGTGGCGTCGACAAGCGGCCGGCGTTTCGACGGTCTGTCAGTCGTCCTGGACTGCGCCCACGGCGCCGCGAGCGCCTTGGCGCCCGGCATCTTCGAACGGCTGGGCGCGCTCGTCACCGTGATCGGGGCTGCACCCGATGGCGTCAACATCAACGAAGGATTCGGTTCGACCCACCCCGAGCGGCTGGCTGCGTCGGTGATCGCTGCCGGCGCAGCGTTGGGGCTGGCGTTCGATGGCGACGCCGACCGCCTCATCGCCGTCGATCACTCTGGCCGCATCATCGACGGCGACCACATTCTCGCCATGCTCGCCCTCGACTGGAAGTCGACGGGCCGCCTCGCTGAGAACACGGTCGTCGTCACCGTCATGTCGAACCTCGGCTTCCGCCTGGCCATGGCCGATGCGGGGATCACCGTGGTCGAGACCGGCGTCGGCGACCGGTACGTTCTCGAAGCGCTCAATGGGGGACAGTTCTCGCTCGGAGGCGAACAATCGGGTCACGTCATCTGTCGCCACCTGGCCACTACCGGAGATGGAGTGCTGGCGGGAGTCCAGCTCATCGACGCCGTTCTGCGGTCGGGTCGGTCGCTGGCGGCCCTCTCCGACGAAGCCATGACCACCTTGCCTCAGGTGCTGAAAAATGTGCGGCTTGCGGTTCGCGACCCCAAGATTGCCGACCGCCTCGCGCCGGCCGTTTCGGAGGTCGAGGCCGAGATGGGTGGTCAGGGTCGGGTGCTCGTGCGGTCTTCGGGCACCGAGCCCCTGGTGCGCATCATGGTAGAACATCCCATTGCAGCGACCGCCGAGGCGATGTGCAACCGCCTAGTCTCGACGGCGGAGCATCTTCTCGGCCGCTGAGCCCATCACTGAAGGCGCTCCAACCCCTCAGCACGGTGGCCCTGGTGCCGATCGTGTAGTTGATCGAACGAGGCGAGCGCAAGCCAAGGGAGCCATCACCACATGTGCGGGATCATTGCAGTCATCCGTCGTCGGACACAACGCGAAGCCCCTGCGAGCGCTCAACTCCTGGAGGGTCTGGCGCAGGCCACGGCTCTCCTCCCGACAGCGGCCGATGTCGATGCCGGAGCGCTTGCCCGGGCCGGGGCCAAGCTCGTCGAGGTCGACCTCCTCCTTCGCGGCGAAGCGGGGCTCAATGCGATGCTCAACGATCCGGCCCTTGGCCCGGGTATCGAGGCCCGCCTGATCGAGATCAACACCGCCCTCCTCGGCATCGAGAAGCATCTCGAGGTCGAGGGCGATCGGGTCGCTGCTTTGGAAGCGGTGAACGCCGCCCTGATTCGCGCCAAGGACGGCGCCTGGTCGATCGAACGTGATCGGCTTCGCACGGCTCGGGAGGTGGCAGCGCTGGTCGGCAAGAACCCGTCGGGCTCAGCGGTCGCCGCGTATCTCAGCATCCAGCAGGCCCTCAGTGCGCTCGACCGCCTCGAGGTCCGCGGCCGCGACAGCGCTGGCCTTCATGTTCTGATCCGAAACCACGGTCTCGATCTCGACTCCGAGGCGGTTCGCGCCTTGATCGAGCCTCGCTTCACCGATGCCTTGTTCACCCACAACGCGGTGCGGACCCCCGACGGGCATCTGTCGCTGGTGTACAAGGCCGCAGCCGAGATCGGTGAGCTCGGGGACAATACCCGAGCGATGCGGGCCGCCATCTCCGCCGACCCGCTGCTCCGCATGGCTCTCGTGAGCGAAGATGCCGAGGCCACTGTCCTGGGGCATACCCGCTGGGCGTCGGTTGGCATCATTTCGGAACCGAACGCCCATCCAGTGAACAGCGACGAGATCGGAAGCGATCCCGGTCCGTATGTGACTGCGACCCTCAACGGCGATGTCGACAACTTCTCCGATCTGATCGCGGCCGAGCGCCTCAGCATCGCCGGCGAGATCACCACCGACGCGAAGGTCATCCCGACCTTGGTGTCGCGCTACCTCGGCTCGGGCGATGTGCTCGACGAGGCCGTGCGTCGCGCCGTGTCCCAGTTCGAGGGTTCGGTGGCCATCGGCATCAGCACGGCCGACGTGCCGTCTGACGTGCACCTTGCGTTGCGGGGCAGCGGCCAGGGTGTCTTCGTCGGGTTGGCCGAAGACTGTTTCGTCATTGCCTCCGAGCCGTATGGCGTCGTCGAAGACGCCACCGTCTACCTGCGGATGGACGGGGAGACTGCGGCCGATCCCGACAATCCGACGGGCAGCCAGGGCCAGATCATCCGCATCACCGGCGCATTGGCCGGCGAGCGTTCGGGCGTCAGCCGGATGAGCTACGACGGTTCGATTCTTCCGGTGGCCGACGCCGAGTGGAAAGCACCCGATGTCACCACTCGCGACATCGACCGGGGCGACTTCGACCACTTCTTGTTGAAGGAGATCAGCGAATCGCCCTTCTCGTTCGCCAAGACCCTCCGGGGTCGCCTGATCGACATCGGCGGCAGGCTCGAGGTTCGCCTCCCACCCGAGACGATGTCGGAGTCGATTGCCGACCGGATTCGCTCGGGCGCCATCCGTCGGGTCGAGATCATCGGCCAGGGCACGGCCGCCGTCGCAGGACAGGCCGCCAGCGCTGCCTTCCAATGGGCCCTCGGAGGTTCGCAGATCCCGGTTCGTCAGGTCACCGCCACCGAGCTTTCCGGCTTCGAGCTTCGCGACGACATGTCCGACACGCTGGTCGTCGCCATCAGCCAGTCAGGAACCACCACCGACACGAACCGGACCGTGGACCTGGTCCGCAGCCGCGGTGCCGTGGTGCTGGCCATCGTCAATCGGCGAGGTTCCGACCTCGTCGACAAGGCCGACGGCGTCCTCTACACATCCGACGGTCGCGACGTCGAGATGAGCGTCGCGTCGACCAAGGCGTTCTACGCACAGATTGCCGCCGGCTTCCTGCTGGCAGTGGGTGTCGGTTCGATGGTCGCCGGTGCATCGTTGCCCGACGCCGACCGGCAGTCTCTTCTCGCCTCGCTCCGAGATCTCCCCAACGCCATGCAACAGACGCTGGCCAAGCGCGCATCCATCGCCGCCGCCGCCGGACGGCACGCGCCGAGCCGGCGCTACTGGGCGATGGTGGGCAACGGAGCCAATGCCATCGCAGCGCGGGAGCTTCGAATCAAACTCAGTGAGCTCTGCTACAAGTCGATTGCCTGCGACATCACTGAGGACAAGAAACACATCGACCTCTCCTCCGAGCCGATGATCCTGGTGTGTGCTGCCGGACTCGTCGGTTCGAACGCCGACGACGTTGCCAAGGAGGTGGCGATCTTCCGGGCCCACAAGGCGGCGCCGATCGTCATCGCCACCGAAGGTGAAAATCGCTTCTCGGCCGCGCTCGACGTCATCTCAGTTCCCGATGTGCACCCCTTGTTGGCGTTTGTGCTGTCCACCATCGTCGGGCACCTGTTCGGATACGAAGCGGCGTTGGCCATCGATGCGTCGGCCCGCCCGCTGCGTGAGGCCCGCGGGGCCATCGAGCGTTATGTCGGCGAGACCGGCGACGCCTGGTTCGAATCGTTCGGCCGCGACATCGAGCCTCGTTCGGCTCGCTTCTTCGAGCTGCTCCGGTCCGGTACCTACAACGGGCACCTCGAGGCGTCGACCGCTTCCCGTCTGGCCATGCTGCTGCGTTTCGCCACCGGCGTCGTTCCCTTCGAGTGCTACCAGATGGAGATGGGGAAAGTCGGAACCCCGGGCGTGATCGTCGAGGATCTGGCCCACGCGCTCACGGCGGCGATCGAGGAACTCACCCGACCGGTCGACGCCATCAAGCACCAGGCGAAGACCGTCACCGTCGGCATCTCGCGCGCCGACGAAAGTCTGCTCCAGGCCGAACTGATCCAGGACGTCCTGGCGACCGGTTGCCCGCGTGACCGTCTGAGCTACCGCACGCTTCGTTCGCTTGCTGCAGTCGGCCCCGCGGTCGACGAGGTGGTCGGCTACACCCGCTACCGGATCGAGGGCCATCCCGATCGCGACGCCCAGTTGTCCATCGTCGACAAGGGAGGGATTGCGGCCTCCCTGTCATCGCGCGTTGACCGGGACCCAAGTTTGCGGGGCACCAAGCACCGGGTGGCGGTCGAACGCGAACCGTTGGTGACCGTCGGTTCGGACGGTCGCGTCGTGTTGATCGTGCCCGAGGTCAAAGATGGCGAGGCCACCGGGCTCACACTCTGCCACCTCCGCCTCAACAACGATTTGGGTGTCGCTGCGGCCCGAGCCGTGCTGCAGGGTTATCACAATCGGTACCGGCAGCTGGTCGACGTGGTCACGGAGCGTCAGCCGACCTTCCGCGAAGATCTGCTGGCTGAGGTTCCCACCATTGAACTACTCACCGCGCCGATCTCTGAGGTTGCGGCCCGCTGGTTCCAAACGTGAACGAACCGATCGCGGTCGCACTGAGCGCCCTTCGGAGCGTTTTCGCCGGCCTCGGTCACGACGCGCCGCGACCGACTGGCGTCATCGACGAACTCTCGCAGAAGGCCCTCTGGGCCTTGGCCAACGCCGGCGACCTCGATCCGTGTACGCCTCGGCTGGTCGAGTTGCTCATCACCGGTGAGCTCCAGGCGGTCGAGCCCTGGGAAGTCACCGGCTTGTTTGCCCGGGACGGTTGGCCGACGTGGTCGGTCGCGCATCGCCGAGCGGTGTTGGAATGCGGCGATGCCTGGTGGGCGACGCTCATCCAGATCCACCCGCTGCCGCCCGGTGTGGATGTAGTGCTCGGTTCCCTAGCGCTGTTCGATGAGCCGCTGGTGCGGTGGCTGCAGCCGCTGCTCGTGGGGCTCGACGGGGCCGGCGCTCTGCATCTCGCCGATCTGGCCATTGGTGGCCTCGGTAGCTCGGCCTGGGATCAGCAACCCGATCGCCGAGGGCAAGTCTTGGGCTGGCTTGCGAGCGAGCCGGTGATCCTCGGACTGACGCTTGTCGGCGGTGTGCACCTGGACGACGGTCAATTGGGGGCAGCACTGGACGTGATGCTCGGCCTGGAGCCCGATCCGCAATGATCCCGGTGGTCACCCCCGCGCAGATGCGCCGCATCGACGCCGGAGCGGCCGAGCCACTCGAGGAACTCATCGAACGAGCGGGATGGGCGGTTGCGTCTGCAGCCCGGCGGATGCTCGGCGGAACCTATGGTCGGCGGATCGCCGTGCTGGTCGGCAAAGGAAACAACGGCGCCGATGGTCGTGTGGCCGCCCGTGTGCTGGAGCGCTGGGGCGCCCGCTGCGTTGTCCACCGAGCTGAAGAACTTCCCTCGACGCTGCCGGCGCGGGGCCGACGTCCGATCGATCTGGTCATCGACGCTTGCTACGGCACCGGCTTTCGGGGCACGTTCCACGCCCCGTCGACGGATGCTCCCGTGCTCGCGGTGGACATTCCATCCGGTGTTGATGGTCTGACCGGCGCCGTTTCCGGTGAGCCGTTCCATGCGACCGAGACGATGACGTTCGTCGCGCCAAAGCCCGGCCTGCTGCTGCACCCTGGCGCAGGATTCGTCGGGAGGTTGAGGGTGGCGGACATCGGGCTTCAGCTACCGGCGGCCGAGCACGTCAACCGGTTCTGGCTGGACGAGTCGGCGAGCACGCACGCCTGGCCCCGTCGCTCGTCCACGGCGCACAAGTGGCGTAGCGCAGTCTGGGTCATCGGCGGCTCCCCCGGCCTGGAGGGGGCGCCACAACTGGCGGCCCTCGGGGCCGCTCGGGCGGGTGCCGGCTACGTCCGCCTCTCGATCCCTGGCCTGGCCGGTACTGCCTCGTCGCCCGCCTTCTCGCCCATGGAGGTGGTCGGCCATGCGATCGGCATCGACTGGGCGGACGAGGTACTCCGCGACGCCGGGCGATTTGGCGCCTTGGTGTTGGGCCCCGGATTGACGACCGATGAGCACCAACGCCGGCAGGTCGCTTCGGTGGTGGAGCGCTGGCCGGCCGCGCTCGTCGTCGATGCCGGAGGATTGGCGGCGTTGGGGGTTGTCGGCCGAGCACCGTCGGTGTGGAAGGCCCGGACGACCCCGCCCGTTCTGACACCCCACGACGGCGAGTTCGTGCGGATGGGAGGCCAGCTCGACGATCGGTTGGCCTCGGTCGAATCGATCGCTGCGCTCTCGTCGGCGGTCGTGCTGCTGAAAGGCCCGACCACGCTGATTGCGTCGCCCGACGGCACCACGAGGTTCAGCACCTCCGGAGACGCCCGGCTGGCCACGGCCGGCTCGGGCGATGTGCTGGCCGGGGTCATCGGGGCCGCGCTCGCGCATGGCCTGGAGCCAGGATGGGCCGCTGCTCTCGCCGCCAGCGTGCATGGTCTGGCGGCGAGGAGCGGACCCGCTGTAGGCATGACCGCCAGCGACCTTCCCGGTTTGGTCAGCGAAGTCCTGTCAGGCGACTGAGCCTTGACGATCTTGATAGACCTTGACCATCTTGACTACACTTGGGTCATGACCGTTTCAGCACCGAGATCACGATGGATCGAAGATGCCTCCCATGCGTTCGAGGCGGCGCTGGAAAATCTCCTGGGCGGGCGCCCTGCCACCGGAGATCCCGTGCGTGTCGGTAACGTCGCCGCGCTCGAAGCAGTGGCGGGCACGCTGTGGAACGACGTGGCAGGACCCTTCTTCGATTCCGATGGCGTCCGCGCCTTGCTCGGCGACATCACGAAACAGGCGGTCAGCGATCGAGTTCGGCGGCATCGACTGCTCGGGCTTCGCACGGGCTCGGGTCGCCTCGTCTATCCGACCTTCCAGTTCGATGGTCGCCGGGTCGTGCCCGGTCTCCCCGAGGCGCTCACGGTCATTGCTCCCGATGACACCGAAGGCTGGTATGTGGCCTCATGGTTCACGACCTCCGATGCTGCGTTGGGTGATCGTTCGCCCATCGAAGCCCTTCGACAAGGAGATCTCCGGGCGGTGTTGCCGGCGGCTCGAGACGTCGCTGCGAGCCTGCGTGGCTGAATCTGAATCTGAGGCTGAGTCTGACACCGCCTGGCCGCCCGATCCTGGGGATCTGAGCGGGTTTCCGGCCAGGAAGCTGACCGAGGGACGCACCATCTATCGCCTCCATCACCGAGAACTCGGGCCGTTCTGGTTCGCTGGAACCGCTGAGGCTGATCCAGGCGGAAACCGCTTCGATCTTGCGCCACCGCGCGGCGCGTCGTACTGGGCGCTCGAGCCCGTGGTCGCCGTTCTCGAAACACTGGCCCGCCGACCGGTGACGCTGATCCCAGCCGAGTTGGTCGATCGATTCGCCCTCAGCGCGGCGTCGCTGCCACGAGCGCTCGAGGGAGTCGCCAATCTTCCGGTCAAGGCAGCTCGACGATTCGGCCTCACCGCAGAGATCCACACGACCACCAACCGGCGTCTGACCAGGGCCTGGGCCGCGGCCTTGGATCGGGCCGGCTTCTCGGCCGTTCTCGCGCTGCCGCGTCACGATGTGACCGGCCGTCATCGGACGCTCACGCTCTGGGGGGCGGCGGGTGAGCATCCGCCGTACAGCTGGGACTGGCGGGTCACGACCAGCGAGGTGGGCACGGTCGCCGCCGACCTCAAGCGTTGGGGTATCACCGTCGTGCCGATTCCCTTCGACGTCGACGTCCTCCCGTGGCCCGGCCCGGCCGGACCTACAGTGAGCGGATGATCACCGACGTTCCCGGGGTTTTGGTGGGGCACTGGACCGATGTCGAGGCCCGCACGGGCTGCACGGTCGTCGTATTACCCGAAGGGTCGGTTGCCTCGGGCGAGATCCGTGGCGGTGCGCCGGCGACTCGCGAGTTCGCGTTGCTCGACCCGCTTCGAACGGTTGCCAACGTCGATGCCGTCGTCCTCTCCGGTGGGTCGGCGTTCGGACTTGCCGCCGGGACAGGTGTCGCCGAGTGGTTGGAGCAGCAGGATCGGGGTTTCAAGACGGCGCACGGCCGAGTCCCCATCGTGGTCGGCATGAGCCTGTACGACCTGGGGGTGGGCGATGCATCGGTACGGCCGACTGCCTCTCACGGTCGCCAAGCGGCTGAAGCGGCGTCGTCGGAAGCGGGGGAGTTGGGCGCGGTGGGCGCCGGCGCCGGTGCGACGGTCGGGAAGTGGGCAGGCCGAGAGCTGGCCACGCCGGGCGGGCTCGGCGGCGCAACCTACCGCAGTGGCGATCTCATCGTCAGCGCATTGATCGCCGTGAATGCCGTCGGCTTCATCGACGACGGGTCGAGTGTGGCCGACATCGGCCCGCCTGCGTCATCGACGCCCATCGACCCCACCAACACCACGATCGGCATCATCGTCACCAACGCAACGGCCGACAAACTGTTGTGCCACTGGCTGGCCCAGAGCGGCCACGACGGCCTTGCCCGTTCTCTGCTTCCGGCGCACACCGCCGCCGACGGAGACGCACTGGTCGCGGCCGCTACCGGCCAGGTCGAGGCCGATCCGTTCCACCTGCGGCTCCTCGCTCAGCAAGCCGTCGCCGCCGCTGTCCGCTCGCTCGCCCAGTCCTGACCGAACCACCGGCTCCAGCCGTCGGAAACCGACGCCCCCAGCCGGAGGTTCGGAGGGATGCTGGGGGATTACGACGTGAGGGCGGTGTTGGCGCCGCAGAGGACGATGGCAACCGAGGTCGGCCGGAGGTCGGACCTGCGGGTCAGCGCGAGGCGGTCGCTGAGTACCGCAGCGACCGTCGCGGCTGCGGCGGGTTCGATCAACAGGCGGAAACGCTCCCAGAGCCAGGCTCTGGCGTTGGCAGCTTCGTCGTCGGTGACCAGCACGCTCGTGGCTCCGGCGGCCTGAAGCGAGCGCCAACCCACCTCGCCGAGTTTCGTGGCGCCGAGGGCGTCGGCGGCGATGCCGTGGACGTCGATCGAGACCGGCTCGCCCGCGTCCAACGCCGCCCTGAACGTTGCGGTGCCGTCGGTCTCCACGACGTGGATCGTCGGGCCAGATGGGCCGAACCAGGCGGCAAGGCCTCCTGAGAGTCCACCGCCTCCACAGGCGACGACCACGTGATCGATGGCCCCGAGCGTGTCGCTGAGTTCGCAGCCGACCGTGCCGGCACCGGTCACGACCAGAGGATCGTCGTAGGCGTGAATGGTGCGCGCCCCCGATGCGTCCGCGAACTCGACACTCGCGTCGAGCGCGTCCTGATAGACGGAGCCGACGATGTGGACCCGCGCGCCGTACGACACGAGTCGATCGACCTTGGCGGGTGACGCGATGCTGGGCACGAAGATGTCCGCGGGTATCCCGAGGCGCTGAGCGGCCCACGCCACTGCGGCGCCGTGGTTTCCGCCCGATGCGGCGACGACACGATGCGCGCGCTCGACGGGGGCGATCAACGCGTTGACCGCACCTCGAGCCTTGAACGTGCCCGTGTGTTGGAGATGTTCGAGTTTCAGGTGCACATGGACGGTGCTGTTGGGTTGGTCCGGCCCGAGGCCGAACTCGGGCCCGGGAACGGTGAGTACCGGTGTCGTGCGGATGAAGGGACCCAGCCTCCGAAGCGCGGCCCGAATCTCGGCCGGCTGCGGACTGGGTCGACTGCTGGAGAAGTCGTCCATCGACGCAAGGTTAGAGTCGGGTCGTGTGTGACCAGTGCGGCCCCGCTTCTCCCGCAAACGAGCTCTCGCGTCGAAAGCTCCTGAGCTTCGGTGCAACGGCCGGCCTGATCGCGTTGTTGGCAGGCCGAGGCCGAGCCTTGCCGGCCAATGCCCGCCTCTTTCAGGCGGTGCATGCCGATCGAGGTGGCGTCGGGCCTGACCGTCTGGCCTCGCGCCGCCTGGGCCGGCGATGCGCGCCCGCCGCTCTCGACCATCGACGACGAGCCCGATGTTCGGTTTCTGCTCGTACATCACTCGGCCTCGCCCAACGACTATCAGCCCGCCGACGTTGCCGGGATTCTTCAAGGGTTCCATGCATTCCACACCGGCGCCGACAAGGGATGGCCGGACATCGCGTACAACTTCCTGATCGACCGCTTCGGCGCCGTGTGGGAAGGTCGCGCCGGTTCCATCGGTCCGGGCCCGGCGAAGCGAGGCGACGCCACCGGAGGGAACCAGGGCTTCAGCCAGCTCGTATGCCTCATGGGCGACTTCACCAGCGCCGAGCCGTCGGAGGAGGCCCAGGCGAGCTTGGCCGTCGTACTCGCGTGGCTCGCGGACCGTAACGGCCTCGACACCTCACCCGGAGCCCAGACCGAGTTCGTGTCGCTCGGCTCGAACCGTCATCCTGCGGGCACGACGGTCGTGACACCAACCATCAACGGCCATCGCTCGATGAGCCTGACGTCCTGCCCCGGTGATGCGTTCTTCCCGATCGTGACGTCGACGCTGCCCCTGGTGGTGACCCAACTGCGAGCCGCCGCTCAGCCAACGACAACCGCTCAGCCAACGACAACCGCTCAGCCAACGACGACCGAGCGGCCGTCGACCAGCACCACCGGTCCGGTTACCACGGGGTCGAGTACCACGGGTCCCGAATACCACGGGGCCGACCTCGGCGCTTGCAACTCCCGACGCGTCCGAGACCGATTCCGGCGCCGACCTCGGACTGTTGGGTGCAGCGGCTGCAGTGGGCACCGCCGCCGTCGCCGGCTTGGTGGCGCGCGCTCGGGGCCGTAACGCTCGGGGCCGGTAACCTCAAAGACGCCATGTCTGCGTCAGCACCCCTAACGATCACGGTTCGCACCGCGAGTGCTGCGGACACGCAACGCGTGGCAGCCGTGTTGGCGGATCTGTTGGAAGACGGCGACCTGCTCGTCCTCTCGGGTGACCTGGGCGCCGGCAAGACCTGCTTCACGCAGGGCCTCGGGCGGGCCCTTGGCATCACCGACCGCATCACCAGCCCGACGTTCACCCTCGCCAACCGCTACGAGGGCACGCTCACGCTCAACCACCTGGACGTCTACCGGATCGAGCACTTGGCCGACACCCTCGACCTCGACTTGCCCGAGTTGCTGGAGGACGGGGTCACCGTCATCGAATGGGGCGAACAGATCCTGCCGATCCTGGGCGATGACCTCCTCCTCGTCCGCATCCGCCACAGCACAGAATCTGACAGCACAGAATCAGACAGCACAGAATCAGACAGCACAGAATCAGACGAGCCGGAGTCGACGGACGACCGCACGTTGGAGATCGAGCTTCACGGCCTCCGTTGGGCACGACGACGGGACGCCATCCGGCAAGGACTTGCCGAATGGCCTCCATGCTGATCCTCGGCATCACCTCGTCGACGGCACGGGTGGGTGTAGCAGTAGGCCGCATCGACGCCGACGGGTCCGTGACGGTGTTGGCCGAGGCGACCTCGGCCAACGACCGCCGCCACGCTGAGGACGTCACGCCATTGATGCTTGAGGCGTTGGCGCTCGCCGGTGTCACGCTTCAGGACATCGGCCGGCTTGCCGTCGACGTCGGCCCTGGGCGGTTCACCGGTCTACGCGTCGGACTGTCGACTGTTCGGGCTCTGGCGCTGGCGCTCGACCTTCCCGTCACGGGCGTCAGCAGCCTCGAGTTGCTTGCCGTCGAACAGGCACCGAGTGCGGACACTCCCGCCGCCTCGGTCATCGATGCTCGCCGAAATGAGGTCTTCCAACAGCTCTACGGCCCCGAGGGGCCGCTGGGCGACCCCGTCGTCGGCGCCGCGCTCGACCTTGCGCCGTTGGTGCCTCACAACGCCGTCGCCGTCGGTGACGGAGCCGATCGATACTTGGCGCTCTACGGCGAACGGGTCCTGGTTGTGCAGGGCAGGGAGCCGTCGCCGTCGTGGTTGGTGCGGTTGGCCGCAAACCGTCCGGCGCTCGATGCGGCCATGGTGGAGCCGCTCTACCTGCGGGACCCCGACGTCCAGATCAACATCAGGACACGGCATTCATGATCGTGGTGCGCGAGTTCCGATCCTCCGATGTCGCAGCCGTCGCGGCCATCGAGGCCGTCGCCAGCCCCGATCCCTGGACCCCTGCGTTGTTCGAGGGTGAACTGTCGGTGTTGCCGGCGCTGCGGCACTGGTTGATTGCCTGCGATGCCGCGGAGGGCGGTGAGGTCGTCGGCTTCGTCGGGATGATGTTCGTGCCCGATGAGGTGGGGGCGTACCCGGAGGGCCACGTGATGAACGTGGCCGTCCGACCCGACCACACCCGGAGGGGTATCGCTCGCCGATTGCTGATCGAGGCGTTCGCCGACGCGATCGCACGCGGGGTCGAGCATCTGACGCTCGAGGTTCGGGTCTCCAATGAGCCGGCCCGGAACCTCTACCAACAACTCGGTTTCGGCCCCGTCGGCCTACGACCCCGGTACTACCCCGATGGTGAGGACGCCTTGATTCTGTGGGCCCACGACATCCAGACCGACGAGTTCCGTCGGCGGCTCGGCTTGGAGGAGGCATCGTGATCCTCGCCATCGAGACGAGCTGCGACGAAACCGCGGCCGCCGTCGTGCGGGACGGGCGTGAGGTCCTGGCCAACGTCGTGTCGAGCCAAGTCGACCTGCACGCAGAGTTCGGTGGCGTCGTGCCCGAGGTCGCCAGCCGGGCCCACCTCGACTTGATCGTGCCGGTTGTTCGCCAAGCCCTGGCCGAGGCGGGGGTCCGCCCAGCAGAACTCGAGGCGGTCGCCGCGACCCATGGGCCCGGCCTGGTCGGCGCCCTGCTTGTCGGCGTCAGTGCGGCGAAGGCCCTCGCGGTGGCGTGGCAGCGGCCGTATGTCGGCGTGAATCACATGGAGGGACACCTGTTCGCGACCCTTCTCGAACGGCCGGATCTGCCGCTGCCCGCGGTTGTCCTCCTCGTCTCGGGTGGGCACACCATGCTGATCGAGATGAAGGCGCCGGGCCGCTACCGGTTGCTCGGCTCCACCGTCGATGACGCTGCGGGGGAGGCCTTCGACAAGGTGGCTCGCTACCTCGGCCTCGGCTACCCGGGTGGCCCGGTCATCGACCGGCTGGCGGCGACCGGCGATCGCACCGCCATCAGGTTCCCGCGCGGGTTGCTCAACGAGGGGCTCGATTTCAGCTTCAGCGGAATGAAGACCGCAGTCGTCAACTATGTCCGCAAGCACCCCGATGCCGACAATGCTGACCTCTCCGCCAGCTTCCAGGAAGCGGTCGTCGAGGTGCTCGTCACCAAGGCGCTACGCGCGGCGGAGACGGTCGGGGCAGCAAGCGTGTGTCTGGGCGGTGGCGTCGCCGCCAACAGTCGACTGCGCGAGGTCTTCGCCGATCGCGTCGCCGATGCCGGCCGGACTGCGCTGGTACCGGCCCGCGCGTTCTGCACCGACAACGCAGCGATGATCGCCGCTGCAGCCCACTGGCGGCTTGCCAACGACGGGCCGACGCCCTTGGACGACGGGGCCAATCCCAGCTTGCGCCTGCTCTGAGTCGGCCCGCCGGCGGCTCAGAAGCCGAGAAGGCTCGCCAGTTCGGCGACGTCACGGATCCGAGGGTGGCCGTAGTCGGCGTGATGATCGAAGGGATCGAGCTGCACCACCTGCATTCCGGCATTGGTGGCGCCGACGACATCGGCGTGCACCGTGTCACCGACGTAGACCACATGCTCGGGAGCGAAACCGAGTGCAGCGAGGGCCGGCGCCATGATCCTGGGGTCAGGTTTCGACACGCCGAGGACTCCGCTGTCGACGATGACGGGCACGGTGGGCAACGGGCCGTCACCGACCTGACACACGCCATGGTCGGCCATCTGCTGTGCTGCCGACCCGTCGTTGTTCGACACGATGGCCACCGGTAGCCCGGCTGCGACGAGTCGGTGGAATGCCTGGATGTTCTCGAGGTGGGGCCACGCCCACTCGGTCCGGATGGCCACTCGCACCTGATCGATCAGGTGGTCCTCCACTCCGAGGGCCTGGGCGTATGCATGGTCGTAGACCAGCCAGAAGTGCTCGGTGTGTTCGGGAAGGCCATCGGTCCGTTGGAGATCCGACGCAGCCGCCAGCGCAGCAACCCCCGCATGATGGGCCCGCCGGTAGAAGGTCAGGTCGTCCACGACCGAGTGAGTGGCGAGCGTGGCACCAAGGTCGGCCAACAAGGCCTGCACCTGGGAGTAGTTCGGATAGAGGAAGACCCCGCCGATGTCGAACACTGCGGCCTTCACCAGCTCGGGCGCGAAGAAGGCTCCGGCGCGGTCGGAGGTGGAAGCATCGGTCGGGCGCATGTCGCCAACGTTACGGTCCAGTTTGTGAAAGTCGGGGGAGGTGGGCGCGTCTTGGCCGTGAGGTTTGCCACAATGACCCGGTGACTTCACCAACCGTTCTGTCCGGCCTCCTCGCGACTCGAGTCCAGCGCGGGACAAGTTCGTCGACCTCGATGTGAAGCCCATCGCCTGGGTCATCCTGGGCGTGGCCATCGTCGTCATGTTGGCCGTCGACCTCGTCCGCCATCGCGAAGATCACGCGCCGACGCCACGGCAGGCAACCCTCGAAAGCCTCGGCTGGGTCGCCTGCGGTCTCGGCGCCTCGGTCGTCATCTGGTGGGCTTGGGGCGGCGACGCCTGGGGTGAGTACATCTCGGGGTACCTGATCGAGAAATCGCTGAGCGTCGACAACGTGTTCGTGTGGTCGATCATCTTCTCGACCATGGCGATCCCGCTGAAGTTCCAGCACCGCGTGCTCTTCTGGGGCGTCTTCGGTGCGCTGGTCCTGCGGCTCATCTTCATCCTCGTCGGCACCGCGCTCATCAATCGCTTCTTCTGGCTGCTCATCGTCTTCGGGGTGTTCCTCATCTTCACCGGCGTCAAGATCTTCATGCACAGCGAGGACGAGGGCGAGGGCAGCGCAACCGCTGGTCTCGGATTGCTCGAAAAAGTCATGCCCGTCACCGAGACGTTCGACGGGCACAAGTTCTTCACCCTGCAGAACGGCAAACGTGCCGCAACGCCGCTGTTCGCCGCGCTGGTCGTGGTCGAGGTGACCGACGTGATCTTCGCGCTCGACTCGGTGCCGGCCGTCTTGGCCGTCTCGAAGGAGCCGTTCATCGTGTTCGCTTCGAACGCGTTCGCCATTCTCGGGCTTCGGGCCATGTACTTCTTGTTGGCCAACGCCCGGGAACGTTTCCACTACCTCTCGCACGGCCTGGGTGCCATCTTGGTGTTCGTCGGGGTCAAGATGTCGATCAGTCACTGGTACCACCTCGACACCCGCATCTCGCTAGGCGTCATCGTGGCGCTCTTGGTGGGTGCCATCGTGCTGAGCGAGCGTCGAGCCAAGCGCCTGGGCATTGCCGGACTGGGCCACGATGCCCACGACGGGCACGGCCACTGAGACGCTGACAGGATTTTTCCGATTGCGGGTTGCCGCAGCCAAGCGACCGCCTACCATTAGCACTCGTCCATTGAGAGTGCTAACGCCGTATGGAGGCGACCTGCATGAGCCTGCAACCCCTTGAAGACCGCATTGTGGTCCGTGCCAAAGAAGCTGAGTCGACAACGGCCAGCGGTTTGGTGATCCCCGACTCCGCCAAGGAGAAGCCCCAGCAGGGCGAGGTCATCGCTGTCGGCGCCGGCCGCCGCGCTGACAACGGCGATCTGGTCCCGATGGAAGTCCAGGTGGGCGACGTTGTCGTCTACTCGAAGTACGGAGGCACCGAGATCACCGTCGGTGGCGAAGACCTCCTCATCCTGTCCGCCCGCGACGTCCTCGCGACTGTTAAGTGAGTTGATTGAACATGGCTAAAGAATTGCGTTTCGACGAACAAGCTCGCCGCTCCCTCGAGGCCGGCGTCAACGCCCTGGCCGATGCGGTCAAGGTCACCCTCGGCCCGAAGGGCCGCAATGTGGTGCTCGACAAGAAGTTCGGCGCTCCCACCATCACCAACGACGGCGTGTCGATCGCTCGGGAGATCGAGCTCGACGACCCGTTCGAGAACATGGGCGCCCAGCTGGTGAAGGAAGTCGCCACCAAGACCAACGATGTCGCCGGCGATGGAACCACCACCGCCACCGTGCTTGCCCAGGCGCTCATCAAGGAAGGCCTCCGCAACGTGGCCGCCGGCGCCAACCCCATGGGCCTCAAGCGAGGCATCGAAGCTGCGGTCGAGGCCGCGGTTCGGTCCATCGCCGCCCAGGCCAAGGAGATCGACTCCAAGGAAGAGATCGCCCAGGTTGCGTCCATCTCTGCGGCTGACCCGAGCGTCGGCAAGGTGCTTGCCGACGCCATCGACAAGGTCGGCAAGGACGGCGTCGTCACCATCGAAGAGTCCAACACCTTCGGCATCGAGCTCGACTTCACCGAGGGTATGCAGTTCGACAAGGGCTATATCTCGCCCTACTTCGTGACCGATCCCGACCGCCAGGAAGCGATCCTCAACGATCCCTACATCCTGTTCAACCAGGGCAAGATCACCTCGGTCCAGGACCTCCTGCCGGTGCTCGAGAAGGTCATGCAGTCCGGCAAGCCGCTCTGCATCATCGCCGAGGACATCGAGGGTGAAGCCCTCGCCACGCTCGTGGTCAACAAGATCCGCGGCACGTTCGCCTCGGCTTCGGTCAAGGCTCCCGGCTTCGGCGAGCGCCGCAAGGCCATGCTGCAGGACATGGCCATCCTCACCGGTGGTCAGGTCATCTCCGAGGAAATCGGTCTGAAGCTCGACGGCGTCAGCCTCGACATGCTGGGTCAGGCCCGCAAGATCGTCATCACCAAGGACAACACCACCATCATCGAAGGTCTCGGCGGCAAAGCCGATGTCGATGGTCGTGTCTCGCAGATCCGGGCCGAGATCGAGAACACCGATTCGGACTGGGACCGTGAGAAGCTGCAGGAACGTCTGGCCAAGCTGGCCGGCGGTGTTGCCGTGGTCAAGGTCGGCGCAGCCACCGAGGTCGAGCTCAAGGAAAAGAAGCATCGCATCGAGGACGCCCTTTCGGCCACCCGCGCTGCCCTCGAGGAGGGTGTGGTCGCCGGTGGCGGCACCGCGCTTCTTCGGGCCCGTGGCGAGGTCGCCAAGGTCGCCAAGAAGCTCCGCGGTGACGAGCGCACCGGCGCCGAGTCGGTCTACCGGGCCCTCGAAGCCCCGGCCCGCCTCATTGCCTCCAACGCCGGTCTCGAGGCCGCCATCATGGTGGCGAAGGTCGAAGAGGCCGAAGGCACCGTCGGTCTCAATGCCGCTACCGGCGAGATCACCGATCTCATGGTTGCCGGCATCACCGACCCGGCCAAGGTCACCCGCGCTGCGCTGCAGAATGCAGCCTCCATCGCGGCACTGGTCCTGACCACCGAGGTCCTCGTCGCCGACAAGCCCGAAGAGGGCGGCGCCGGCGGCGGCATGCCCGACATGGGTGGCATGGGCGGCATGATGTAACCCGAGCCTCCGGCTCGATCGTTCATTCGGTACCGACGCCGACCCTTTCGGGGGTCGGCGTTCGCCGTTTTGCAGGCTCCAGCCCCCGCACCCCGGGTGGAGCCGGTCAGAACCGGCCGGCTCAGAAGAGGCGGGGGAGCCAGAAGCCGGGGAGGGGTGGGGTGGTTCCGTCGGCGTAGTGGGCCAGGCGGGTCGGAGTGTCGGATGCAAACAGCTCGACGACGTCGAACAGCCGGCCGGAGCCGACGGCCAGCAGCGCCTTCTCGGCTTCGCTGCCTCGACGCGGGAGGCGAGGCGTGAGGACCATCAGGTTGGCGTCGGGGTCGACGGCCGACAGGACGCTCAGTTTGCCGAGGACCCGCCAGACCTCGTCGGTGCTGAGCATGCCGGGTTTGGGAGTGGTGAAGGCACCGACGACGTCGATGTAGAACCGGCGACCGGCCGCAGTGGCGACGAGATCGAAGGCCAAGCCGGCCTTGGCGACCCGAGCCTTTCGGCTGACCTCGAAGCCCGCAGCGCGCAAGGCATTGCCGGCGATGTCCCGGGCGGTGCGCTTCTCGTCGAGGGCCAGGCTGGTGGCGGTCTCGGCGGACGGAGGGGGTGTTGCGTTGAGTCGGCTCTGGGCGAGCGCGACGTAGTGCGGATCGGTGTCGTAGCCGACGCCGATGCGACCGGTGCGGGCCGCGGCGACGAGGGTGGTGCCCGAACCGAGGAACGGGTCGACGACGATGTCGTCGACGTAGGTGTAGAGCTCGATCAGGCGTTGGGGGAGTTCGACGGGGAACGGCGCCGGGTGGCCGACCCGCCGGGCCGACTCGGCGTCGATCTCCCAGACGTCGAGGGTGGCGTCGATGAACTCGTCGTTGGTGAGGGTCGAACGGTGGGGCAGACCCCGGGCGGCGCGTTTGGCGGGGGGAACGGCGCGGGAGAAGGAGCCCTTGCCGGCGACGATGACCCGTTCGGTCACGTCTCGGAGCACCGGGTTGCCGGCCTTGGCGAAGGATCCCCACGCGCACGACCCACCCGAGGCGCGGGCCTTGCGCCAGATGATCTCGCCCCGCAAGAGCATGCCGAGGTCGTCCTGGAGGATCCCGATGACGTCGGCCGACAAGCTGCGGTACGGCTTGCGGCCGAGGTTTGCGACGTTGATGGCCATGCGGCCCCCCGGCTCGAGGACCCGGAGGCACTCGCTGAACACGTCCCGCAGCATCTGCAGGTAGTCGAGGTAGGTCTCGGGAACCGAGTCGACCGCCGCTCCCGCCGCGACCGCGAGCTCGTATTCCTTGCCGACGAAGTAGGGCGGCGAAGTGACGACGAGGGCAACGCTGTTGTCGGGCAGCTGGGTCATGGCGGTCGACGATCCGCAAACCGCAAGGCCCGGCCGGAGCTGCGCGGCGAGCGCCTCGGTCCAGCCGATGGTGTCGTCGTCGCTGAGCACCGGTGGGGCGAACCGCTCGTAGAAGGGACTGGCGTCATGGCCTTCTCTCCGGCCGGCGCCGAAGGCCGTGGTGCGCGTTCCCCGTGACTCCATCGGCGCCACGGTACCCTCTGGCAGATGGACCGCCCTGCGCCCGACCCCGCCAAGCTCCTTGCCCACTGGATGGAGTGGGAACGCGGGGACGACACGCCCGGCACCGTGCTGAAGAATCTGAAGGTCGGCGGCCTGCGTGACCTCCTCGAAGCGCTCGTAGCGCAGTCGAAGTAGGGTCGGCTGGGTGGAAGACACGCTGGCCGAACTGCACGAGTGGCTCGACGCCACCTGGGACCCGTCGCTGACGCTCGGCCAATGGTGGTCGTCGCTGGCCGAAGCCGGTTGGGGGTTCCCTGCCTGGCCGGCGCAGTGGTTCGGGCGGGGTCTGCCCGGCAACGTCGCCAAGCGCGCCCGAGCCGAACTCGGCCGCCGGGGCGTGCTCGGACCTCCGGCCGGCATCGCTCCCTTCCTGGCGGCTCCGACCCTGTTGACCCACGGCACCGACGAACAGCTGCAGCGGTTCATGCCGGGGATCGCCAAGGGAACCGACGTGTGGTGCCAGCTGTTCAGCGAACCCGGGGTCGGGCTCCGATCTCGCTTCCCTGGCCACCCGGGCCGAGCGGGACGGCGACGAGTATGTGGTCACCGGACAGAAGGTCTGGAATACCGGCGCCCAGTACGCCGACTGGGCCATCCTGATGGCCCGCACCGACGTCGACCAACCCAAGCACAAGGGCATCAGCTACTTCGCCTTCGACATGCGCCAGCCAGGGGTCGAGGTTCGTCCGCTCAAGGAGATGACGGGCGGGGCCACCTTCAATGAGGTGTTCCTGACCGAAGCCCGTGTGCCGGTGGCCAACCTGCTCGGCTCGCTCGGCGAGGGTTGGCGGGTGGCGATGACGACGCTGAGCCATGAACGGGACAACGAGAACCCCGGCGGTGGTGGGGGAGGCGGTACGTTCATCGGTCGTCCCGACCTGTCGATGTCGGTTGGCGATTTCATGAAGCCGAACCCGGACCATCGCCCTGACGGGTTCGAGATAGCGATGAGTGGCGGGGTCAGCGAAGTGCCGATGCAACTGGCCCGCCAGTTCGGCTGCGCCGAGGATCCGGTGACCCGTCAGGCAGTGGTCGATCTGTGGGCGCATCGCCAGCTGATGCGGCTCAATGGCCAGCGGGCCAAGGCCCGGAGCAAGCAGGGCCAGCCGCCAGGAGCCGAGTCGTCGACCGGCAAGCTCATGGGTTCAGACTTCGGGCGAAAGCTCCGCGAAGTCGGGTTGGCGATCGAAGGGCCCTACGGGCAGCTGGTCGACGGCGACGCGCCGCTCGACGGGATCGTGCAGGCCTACGGTCTGTTCCAGCCCGCCATGTCGATCGCCGGTGGCACCGACGAGGTGCAGCGCAACATCATCGGCGAGCGGGTGCTCGGCTTGCCGAAGGAACCCGACCTTTCCCGGGATGTCGCCTGGCGGGACATCAAGGTCGGCACCCAGAGGCACGACTGAGCGTGCAAACCCTCACCCCGGGCCAGGCCCGGCGCATCGCCCTGGCCGCGCAAGGCTTCGCCGATCCGCAGCCGAAGGGGCTACCCGATGCCCGGGCGTTTCGCCGGGTGCTCGACCGCATGTCGGTGCTGCAACTGGACTCGGTCAATGTGGTCTGCCGGTCCCACTACCTTCCGATCTTCGCCCGCCTGGGACACTTCGACCGCGCCCGCTTCGATCAGTGGCTGTGGCGCTCGGGCGAGAACACCGAGTACCTGGCGCACGAGGCGTCGGTCACGACCTTCGACGTGCATCATTTGTTGCGGTACCGGATGCGGAACGGCCGGTGGAAGCTCGGGCTTCGACTGGAGGCCGATGAACCCGAGTACCTGGCCGCCGTTCGGGCCGAGGTCGACGAGCGCGGGCCGCTCTCGGTCAGCGATCTCAGCGACCCCGGCGAGCGAACCGGTCCGTGGTGGGGATACTCGAAGGGGAAGCTGGCGCTCGAGTGGCTCTATGTGACTGGTCGGCTGGCCGTCCATCACCGAACCGGCAGCTTCGTCACCATGTACGACCTTCCCGAGCGGGTCGTGCCCGAGCTGGTACGTGACCGGCCCGACCATGACGATGCCGAGGCCAAGCGGCGGCTGCTGACGTTGGCCGGGCGGAGTCTCGGCGTCGGCACGGCCGCCGATCTCGCCGACTACTTCCGATTGAAGATGCCCGAGGCCCGGCCGTTGCTTGCCGACCTGGTCGACGCCGGCGTCCTGGAGCCCGTCGAGGTGCGCGGCTGGAAGGACGCCGCCTACCTGTGGCCCGAGGCTCGTCAGCCGCGGGTCATGCGCCGAGCGGCGTTGCTCAGTCCCTTCGATCCGGTCGTGTGGTTCCGACCGCGGGCCGAGCGATTGTTCAATTTCCGCTACCGCATCGAGATCTACGTGCCCGAGGCGGACCGTCAGTACGGGTACTACGTGTTGCCGTTCCTGTTGGGCGACCAGCTCGTCGCCCGAGTCGATCTGAAGGCCGATCGGGCGAACGGCGTGTTGTTGGCCCGGGGCGTCTTCGGCGAGGACGGGCATCTGTCCGAAGCCGTCGCCGGTGCGCTGGCGGTCGAACTGCAGCGGCTTGCGGCGTTCCTCGGCCTGGACGGGGTCGAGGTCGGTCGCCGCGGCAACCTGGCTCCGGCGGTGCAGGCGATGCTTTCATGAGGTGGAGCGGCAGGTGGAGTCTGGTGACGGCGGTCGCTGGTGCAGCGCTCCAGCTCGTGGTGGGGCAACTGGCGTGGATGCGCACCGGGACCGCCGATCGCAACAGTTACGAGCTCTTCCGGTCGGCCCAGCGTCTGGGCCTCGACGAACTCACGCCGTTCCGTGTGGTCTGGTACCTGCTCCCCGTGGCGACCCTGGCGTTCGGACTGTGCCTTGCCTCCAAGCAGCGTCGAATGGCCGGCCTGGTGGTCTCCCTACAGTCGGTGGTGGTCGTTGCTGCGGGAATCACGGTTTGGGCAGTCGGGCCTCGGTGTCGGGATCGGACCGAAGCTTGCGATTCCGGCCGGCGTCGTAGGCTTCGCCGGCGGGGTACTGCTTGCGATGGGCAAGGATCCTGCTCAAGGATTGGCGTAGGTTCTCCGATCCACAGTCCATACGTGCCGCGGCCGCGAAAGGGACCACCCGCAGATGACTGATATCGACCATCCCCACCATGGGCCACCGACCCTGCTCGACGAGTCAGGCGCTGTGCTGGTGTCGACCACCTCGGTACAGAAGAAGGGCCACTGGGGGCTGCGGGTCGGGATGCTGGCCGCGACCGTCGCGGTGGCGGGTGCCGGCGCGTTTGCGGTCAAGACGGCCCTGGGCGAACCGGCCGGCCCGCAGTCGCCGGAGGAGGCCGTGACGCAGCTGTTCGAGGCTCTGGGCAACGAGGACCTGCTGGGCATGACCGAAGTCATGTTGCCGTCGGAGCGGGAGTCGATGGTGGAGCCTGGGCTGGCCATCTTCAGCGAACTCCAGCGACTCGAGGTCGTGGATGCCGAAGCCAACCTCGGCCAGATGCAGTACTTCGACGTCACCATCGAAGGTTTGGAGCTGACGTCGACACCGGTGGCCGCCGGGTTGACCATGGTGGAGACGACCGGTGGCATGATCTCGGCCAGCGGTAGCGGAGCCGTTCCCTTGGCAGACCGTTTCGACCTCGACACCGATGCGTGGATCGAAGAACCGACGTCCGATGGCCGATGATCCGCTGAAGATCGCGGTCGTCGAGGAGGACGGCTCGTGGTACGTGAGTCTCTGGTACAGCGCAGCCGAGGCGGTTCGCACCGATGCCGGCGAAACCGCTCTTCCGGTGATCGGCGGCGGGCCGGCACCGGTCGGCGCCGAAAGCCCCGAGGCGGCCCTTGAGGGTTTGATCGAGAACATCGCCGCGCTGGATGCCGAAGGCGTCTTGACGCTCCTCGACCCAGAAGAAGCGCGGGTTCTCTACGACTACTCGAATCTGTTCTTGCCCGAGTCTGGAATCGTCCATCGACGAACTCAGGGCCGACGCCGAGGCCGATGGCGCTACGTGGTCGGTGGAGGGCGTCGAGACCGAGGCGGCCGAGGTCAATGGCCGGACAGTCGTCACCCTGACGTCGTCCACGCCGCGATGTCGGGGCCTGACATCGACATGCAGATGACCCTGACGGGCAACTGCGTGACCACTGTTTCCGACGGCGCCACGGAGGAGTTCTGTCCGGAGGATGTCGAGGAACTTGGTTTCGGTGGGCTCGGAGGCCTCGTGGGAACGGACCTCTGGAAGGCGGACCTCACCGTCGTCGAGCGGGACGGACGCTGGTACGTCAGCCTCGTTCCCTCGATGCTTTACCGGGTCAACGACGTGCTCGTCGAGATGGAGCCCGCCGATATCGAGGCCATGATCGATGACTTCGAAGAACTGGTCAGCTCGGCGTTCGGCATGGGCATGGGCTTGACGGTCAGGTTTCGGCGAGGTCAGGTTTCGATCAGGAGGCGACGGAGTCCGAGTCGGACACCAGCAGCGGCGATGCCGACTATCCCTCGGACCCGGCAGTGGTGCCGCCGGGCGCCGACTCGTGGGGGTCGGATCCTGAGTTCACCGACATCGCCTTCGCCGAGATCGACATGACGGGTGCCATCGCCACCCAGGTCTTCGGTGCCGACGGCGGATACCTCACCGTCGTCACCATGCCCGACACCAGCCACGTCGAGCCGTACATCGCCTTTGAACGTGGCACCTGGGGCTACGAGATGATGGACCCGGCGTTGGTTCCTGCCGGACTGCCGGCCGGTACGCAGGTCATCGATCGTGAGGAGGGATGGGCGGCCTACCTCTACGGCCCGTACGTGATCTCGGTCTCCGACGAGAGCGGTTCGGCGCTGGCTGTCGAGGTGCTCTCCCATCTGGCGACCGGGGGGTAGCCGGTCGCCGGTTGATAGCGTGTCCTCTTGCTGTTTTCGCTGATCCAGCCTTCGACCAGCCAGCGGGAGGACACGTGACCGAGATCGAGATCGGTAGGGGTAAGTCGGGTCGTCGGAGCTACGGCCTCGACGATCTGTCGCTCGTTCCGAACAAGCGGACCCGCGAGACCGGACTGGTCGACCTCGGTTGGCAGATCGACGCCTACGAGTTCGGTCTACCGGTCATCGGCGCCGCGATGGACAGCGTGACCAGCCCGCAGACCGCGGTCGAACTCGACCGCATCGGCGGCTTGGGCGTGCTCGACCTCGAAGGCCTCTGGACCCGCCACGGCGATGCCGGCGACAAGCTGGCCGAGCTGGCATCGATGGACGAGTACGCGGCCACCGACCAGCTTGCGGGCCTGGCATGCGACCCCGGTCGACCCGGACCTCGTGCGTCAACGCATCGGCGAACTCAAGGCCGCTGGTGGCTACGCGTCCGGAGCGGTCTCGCCCCGCAGCGTCGCCAATCTCGCCCCAACGCTACTCAAGGCCGAGCTCGACTTGCTGGTCATCTACGGCACCGTCATCTCGGCCGAGCACGTGTCGACCAACCCCGACGCCCTCAACCTCAAGCAATTCGTCCGAGAACTCGAAACGCCGGTCATCGTCGGCGGGTGCGCCAGCTACCAGGCCGCCCTCCATCTCATGCGTACCGGTGCGGCCGGCGTGTTGGTGGGTATCGACAGCGGGGCAACGGCCACCAGCCGCTCGGTCACCGGTCTCGGCTCGGGCATGGCCACCGCCATCGCCGACGTGCGGGCGGCCCGCATGCGACATCTCGACGAGACCGGTGTGTACGTCCAAGTCATCGCCAACGGAGGCATGCGCACGGGCGGCGACATGGCCAAAGCCATCGCCTGTGGTGCCGATGCCGTCATGTTGGGCACGGCGCTGACCGCGGCCACCGAGGCGCCCGGACGCGGTTGGCATTGGGGCCGGTCGCTGGTGCACGAGAGCCTGCCGCAGGGTCGGCTCATGCGGGCCGAACAATTGGCCCGCTCGAGGTGGTGCTCAACGGTCCGTCGCCGTTGGCTGACGGTCGACTCAACCTCTGCGGGGCGCTTCGCCACTCGATGGCGGCGCTCGGGTATCAATCGGTGAAGGACCTCCAGAAGGCGGAGCTGGTGGTCACCCGTGGCTGATGGCCCCGTCACCGGTGGCATCAGCCATCCCGACCAGGTCGTCTATGTCGTCGACTTCGGTGCCCAGTACGCGCAGCTGATTGCCCGCCGGGTTCGTGAGCTGAACGTCTACTCCGAGATCGTTCCCCATCGCATCACGGCCGCCGAACTGGCCGAGAAGCGACCGGCCGCCCTCATCTTGTCCGGGGGTCCCAAGAGCGTGCACGTCGAGGGCGCACCGCGCCTCGACCCCGCCATCTACGACCTCGGCATTCCCATCCTCGGCATCTGTTATGGCGCGCAGCTTCTCGCTCACCAGCTGGGCGGCACCGTCGGTCGCAACGAGCGAGGCGAGTACGGCCGCACCACCTTCCGCCGGTCCGCCGTCGAGTCGTCCCTGTTCGGCGACATTCCCTCCGAGCACACGGTCTGGATGAGCCACTTCGATGCGGTGTCCGAACCGCCCGCCGGAGCGCTGGTCACCGCCAGCACCGACAACTCGCCGGTCGCAGCCTTCGAGGACACCGTGCGGCGCCGCTACGGCATTCAACACCATCCCGAGGTCGTCCACTCCGAGTTCGGCATGGAGATCCTGGGCCGGTTCCTGGTGAACGAGGCCGGCCTCGAGGCCAACTGGACGATGGGCTCCATCATCGACTCCGCCGTCGAGGCCATTCGAGAGCAGGTCGGCGAGACCGGCCGGGCCATCTGCGGCTTGTCCGGTGGTGTCGACTCCGCGGTCGCCGCGGCGCTGGTCCACAAGGCCATCGGTCATCGGCTCACCTGCGTCTACGTCGACACCGGGCTGATGCGGTTGAACGAATCCGACCAGGTGGTCGAGACCTTCCAGAAGCACCAGGGGATCGAGCTCATCCACGTCCGGGCGGCCGATCGGTTCTTCGACCGGCTCGAGGGCATCGTCGAGCCCGAAGCGAAACGCAAGACCATCGGCGAGGTGTTCATTCGGGTCTTCGAAGAGGCCGCGCTCGGGCTGCAGGACGCCGAGTTCCTGGTCCAGGGAACCTTGTACCCCGACGTCGTCGAGTCCGGCACGTCCGATGCGGCCGACCATCAAGAGCCACCACAACGTCGGTGGCTTGCCCGACGATCTGCAGTTCGATCTGGTCGAGCCGCTGCGGAACCTGTTCAAAGACGAGGTCCGCAAGGTCGGCACCGAACTGGGGCTCCCCGACGAGATCGTCTGGCGTCAACCGTTCCCCGGCCCCGGCCTCGGGGTGCGCATCATCGGTGAGGTCACCCGCGAGAAGGTGGCATCCTGCAACACGCCGACGCCATCGTCCGTGAGGAGATCCGCAACGCCGGGCTCGAGCGGGAGATCTTCCAGAGCTTCGCGGTCCTGGCCGACATTCGCACGGTTGGGGTCATGGGCGACGAGCGCACCTACGCCCACCCGATCATCGTTCGTGCGGTCACCAGCGACGATGTCATGACCGCCGACTGGGCCCGCCTGCCCTATGACCTGATGGAGCGGATGTCGAACCGAATCATCAACGAGGTCGATGGCGTCAACCGGGTGGCCTACGACATCACGTCGAAGCCGCCAGGCACCATCGAATGGGAGTAGGAGTCTGAAACCTTTCTGAAATGCCTCCTGATGATGCGCCTGGCTGCCAACTTGGTGGTGGCCGCATTGTCTCCGGCGCTGCCTGCTGCCTCAGCCGTTCGGCGGGAGGGTTCCGGTACGCAGCACGTTCTCGGCGCTCTCGCTGAAGCCGATCATCACCTGGCCGCGGGTCATTGCCCTCGACGCCAAGGCGACTGATCCAGAAGTCGATGCCTGCCGCATCACCTGGGCGACCGAGCACGTTGCTGTACACCCGCTCCACGAATTGTCGGTCGGGAAGAGCGCGCCATACTTTGCGATGAATTCGGCAGAGCTTGGCGAAATGGTTCGAGACCGCAGGTCAAACTGAAGCTCCGCCGACCATGCGGCGGGACCAGTAACAGAAGCCCCCGAGTTCGGGGTCCCGCTACCAGGTAGGCCCGGTACAGGCGAGCCAGGCTCCCGTCGTCACGGTTGTGCGGTGTGGAGGTGGCGGTGACCCCGACGAACTCGGGGCTCTCGCTGAAACCGATCATGACCTGACCCCGGGTCATAGCGCCCGAGTCCAGCCTCTGGGTCCAGAACTGCAATCCGGCGGCGTCGGGCTGGCGGCCGAGGACGTTGGCGTACACCAGGGCGACGAAGGCGCTGTTGGACACCGAGCCGTACCGTGTCACGAACTCGGGCGACGACGCGAACTGGTTGGAGACCTGGGCCAGGGTCTGCCCTGCGGCGCGCTGACCACTCCAGTAGGCAAAGCCAGAGCTGTCCGCCGGACGCAGGAAGTAGGCCCGGGTAGAGCCAGGGTCACCTGGTCGAACAACGAGGTCGAGGTCGGCAGCGGGGCCATTGTCGGCGGCGACAGCCGAACCAGGGAGAGCTTGTCGCCAGCGATAGTCGTAGTACCCGGCGACGAGCTGACCACCGTCGGGCAACACGACACGCTCCATCACGAAGTCTGATGCCCCCGACGTTGGCCAGGCGCGGCCCGAGGGTCACCGCCTGGTCGGCCCCCAGCGTGCCCACGAACAGGTCGGCCGGCGACCCGACTTGACCGACGAGGCCGATGACCTGATCTCCCCGAACCGAAGAGATGGGCGCCGCCGTCCTCGGTCGTCGGACCCGACACGGTTTCGGAGACGATGGATGGCCCGACGCCGCCGACAAGGTTGGCCTGAACCACGAGGGGCCGCACGTCGGGAGGATCGGTGTCCGTCCTCTGCTGGCCGAGAGCGGCGACCGACGAGCCGGACGACCGCAGCGCGAAGAGACTACCGTGGGTAGCAGTCTGCGTCGGCGTGAACACCGGCTGTCGATTCGTGCCAGAGAAGGCCCCGGTCCGTGGCATCGGGAAGGAAGGCGGTCCCCGACACCCAGCCGTCCGCCGTTGCGTCGAAGACCGCCTGGTAGAACGGCGCGCGGTCGGGCTGTGCTTCGAGCTCACAACGCCCGCCGACGTCACCCGATGGTGAGCGATGAAGCCTTGGAAGTTCGGAACCGAGTTGACGCCGATGGCGATGACGACACCGGAACCGTCGGCAACGAGGGCGCCGACACCCTCGTACTCGAATCCGTCGGTCGGTACGTCGAGGTTTATTGCTGGGAGGCTCGTGTCTCGTCGCCCGGTGGAGTCGAAGCGCAGCACTTCGAGCCGATCGGTGAAGGTGGAGCGCAGGAACCACAACCGGCCCTGCGAATCGACGGCGACGTTGCGACCGCCGTAGCCGTGGTTCTGCCCGGGCACGTCGACGTATCCGTTGGTGCCGAACGAGGTGTCGACCTCACCCGACGGAGTGAAGCGCCGCAGTCGGTCGGCGTAATACGAGTTGTTCACGGGTCGGATCGTGTTGACGTACATCCGGCCCTGAGCATCGAACGTCACCCGGTCGAGGTTGTAGCCGTCGGTGATGGGCACGATCACGTGACCCGTGCCGGCCAACGCCGGGTCGAATACGCAACCCGGCGGGGTCGGCGTCGCCGCCTCGACCGCAGCGGGAGACTGGAGCCCCGCGGTCACAGCAAGGACAGTCATCGTTAGGACCGTCACGGTACGGACACGGGCAATCGTCGAGATCAGTAGCCGGCGCATCACCGCACACTAGTCTTGGCTCTCGGTGGACTACGGCGGATGGTCCCGACCACCCAAACCTTGACCTGGGAAGGTTTCGCTTCTGGCCATGCAGCCGAGTTGACGCCGGTCGAGGCTGAGTTCGTCGCTGCCAGCGTCGAGGCCCGTGAGCGAGAGGCGGCGGCGGAACGCGAGCGGCTCGAACAACAGGCTCGGAGTAACAAGCGTCTGCGGCGTTTGTTGGTGGCGACGATGGGAGGGTCGCTTATCGAGATCGATCCAGCCATACCGAGGGTGCTGACGGTGCATCACCCTGGTCCGTACGGTGAGGACGCCATCACGGCGTTCGCCTTCTCGGCCGACGGGAAGACCCTTGCCGACTCAGGACCGCGGGTGAAGGGATCACGATCCGTGACGCGTTCACCCTCGAGGATCGGGCCTATCTCGGGGCGTTCCCGAGTGATGAGGGGAACATTGCCGAGGGCGCGACGGGCGATGACAGGTGGCGGCTGGCGACGATCGTCGGTGGGTCCGCGCTGCTGTGGAACCTGAACCTCGACGAGTGGCCGGAGATCGCCTGTCGGGCGGCGGAGCGGAACATGACGCGCGACGAATGGGACCAGTTCGGTCCGGAGGGCGAGCCGTATCGAGCGACGTGCCCGCAGTGGCCGTCGCTGGGGTGACGCTCGCTCAGCCGTCTTCGGGTTCGTGGTCGGCTTTGAGGTGGTTGTGGGGTTCGCAGAGGGTGTCGCCGTTGTTGAGGGTGGTTGGTCCGCCTCGGCTGGCGGGTTTGATGTGGTCGGCTTGGAGCCAGTGGAAGGGTGCGTCGCATCCGGTGATGGTGCAGCGTCCTTTGGATTCCAGGAGGAGGATGTGTCGCATGCATGCGGGGAAGCGTCGTGCTTTGCTTTGGATGCTTCGGACTCTGGTTTGCCCGTCCCAGATCGAGGTTTGGATCTTGCCGATGGCGAACAGGACGGCGGCGTGGACCGGGTGGACGGGTGTCCCGTCCACGAAGTGGCACCAGCGGTCGGGGTCGGTGGTTGACGGGGCGACGGGTTCGACGCTGGGGTCGTGGAGGCGTTCGAGGATGTTTTGTGCGAGTTGGTAGCCGATGACCAGGTCCACCAGCGGGCACGGTTGGTGAGCCGTTGGGGTGTTGGTGGCCTCGGATGATGAGGTTGAGGAGGGCTTGTCCTGCGAGTTGGTAGGCGGTCCGCCGTGCCGGCTTGCCGTCACTGTTTTCGGGTGGCTGTTTGAAGAGTTTCTCGATTTCGGGGCCGAGGGCGTTGTTGAAGGCTTGGGCGGCGAGGGCGTCGAGGTGGAAGCGGCCGTCGATGGTGCCGTCGTCGTTGGTTTTGTGGCTCAGTCCGGTGGGTTTGTTCCGTAGCTCTTCGGTGGGTTGTTGGCCGTCGGGGTCGGCGGCGTTGACCCAGTGGGCCAGGGCCCGTCCGAAGTCGACCCAGTCGAGCGATCGGGCGATGTCGACCAGCAGTTCTTGGGATCCGATCAACAGGTGGTGGACGGCGTCGCGGTCGACGGTTTTCAACGCTTGGAGGTGTTCGGTCGATAGGACACCGTCGCGGTGGGCGTCAGCGAACACGGGGAACTTCTCGAGCCACCGGTTCAACACGGCGGCGGCCCGCAGAGGGCGGGGGTTGGTGTGGGATCCGGCGGCGATGTCGGTGGCCGGGATCCCCCGGTAGGACGGTGTCAACGCTGCGGTGTCGGTGGCGGCGACCAGGTGTTGTCCGAGGACGGCGTCGAGACGGCTGCGAAGCCGCTGCACTTCGGCGGCCCGTTGGATCAGTTCACTGACCCCGAACCCCGAGAGGGCCGTGTCGAACACGCCGCTGATGGCTTTGTCGAGGTCGATCAGGTCGGGGTGGATCCCGGTTCGAACGAGGGGTCTGGTGCTGAGTGGTCTGTGATCCCGCCGGACATGGGTTGAGTATAACGAACACACGTTTGGAGACATATGTTCCGAAGATATGACATGAAAACGTAATAAAACGGCCATGTAAGACTCCCGTGACCGGACGGAACCAAGCGAATGGTTGGTGTTCCTGTCTCAGGCACACCATTGCAGTGATACGGTGTGTGCCTGAACAGGAACAACCGCCAGCGAGGTCGGAGGATCGGATGCACAGAACCTGGACCGTCCACTCAGCCCAGGATCTGGGACGAGCGGTGGCCGACATTCGTCGTGAACGCGGCATGACCCAGGCCGAGGTAGCCGCGGCCAGCGGACTGAGCCGGTCATGGCTGGCCAAGCTGGAGTCGGGCCGGTCCAACCTGGTCCTCGACCACCTCCTCCAACATTGGCGCCGAATGGGAGCGTCAGTCACGGTGACGTGGGACCGACCGGGCGAAGCACCGGACGACCGTGGCTAGACGCAAGAGTCTCAACGTCTGGCTCCACGGCGTCAGGGTCGGTGCCATCTCGACGGACGGCATGACCCGGGAACCTCGAGTTCCGCTACTCCGACGCGGCGCTGGACCGATGGTCCGGCGGCCAGCCGGTGTTGTCCTGTGCTTTCCCCCTGTCGAACGGGCGATACGACGCCAACGCCTGGTTTCGGGGACTCCGCCCGAGCCGGGCCCGGGAGGCCATGGTCGCAGCAGCGAACGTTGCTGCCCGCTACCCGAATACGACAGCAGGCCTCCGACCCGATCGAGCCGTCATCAGATGGGTGAGACCTGCACGTTCGGGTAGGCGGCCGAGAGCCGAGTCAGGTCGCCGTGGTCGCCGGTGATGATGAGGCCGCCGCCAGCGCTCGACAGCAGCGGCGACACAGTGCGCGTCGGCAAGGTGCTCGCTTCCGGCGGAAGCGCCGTGGAGGACACTTCCGACAAGCCGTGCGAGCGTTCGGTCTGGTGTCTCGTATGGTCAGCCCGGTCTCTCGGCTGAGGCACGCATCGACCAGCTGGCTTCGTGCGGGGCCTCGGTAGAGCTCGGCGAGGATGACTGTCGGGACGACAACGTCGCGTTGGAGTCGGACGCATCGCCTCGAGGGCGGCTCTGACGTCCTCGAATCGTTTGCTCCGTCGGTCAGCGAGGCTCGACAGCGCCTCGGCGTCGAGGATGAGCGATCGGGTCATGCGAGGAGTTCGCTGTATTTCGAAACGAGCGTTTCGTCGACTGGGCCGTTGGTTTGCTCGAAATCGTCGAGCATTTCCTTCAAGAGGCGTTGCCGCGTCGCTTGACGAGTTCGTTTCGAACCGCATCGTTGACTTGAGCCGAGATGGCTTCGCCACCCGCCTCCAGTTCTTCGACGAGATCGGGGTCGAGCGATACCGACAGCTTCCGCTTGAGGCTGGTCATACCGACATCCTACCATAGTATGTATTGGGGTAGCTGGCCTGGTCGATCCGCACCTCGACCGTGTCGACCTCACCCCGTACGTCTCTGATCGTGTCGACGTCGATCTCTGCCGATCATGACCCAGCTCGTTCTGGCAGACTTTGGCGGTGTTGATCGAGACCACTGCGGTCGAGGCGGTGTTGCGCCGGGCCATCGAGCTCTCGGCCGACCAGCCCTCGGTCGGCGGGGCCGAGATCACCGGCGACCTCGTGCCCGTCGAAGTGCTCCACGATGTCGCCGCCGAACTGGCCATTGCGCCCGCCGCGCTGGCGGCTGCGTTGGCCGAGTACCAGGTTGCGACGAAGAGCAAGGGAGCCGCCGATCGCGGTGAGCGTTCGATTGCTGATCGGCTGTTCGGGCCCGGCGCCGTCTCGGCCACTCACCGCAGCGGCCTGTCGGCTGACGACGCGTCGCAGCAGCTCCAGCGTTGGTTTGCCCGACGCCACCGCTTGAACGTCCGCCAGACGCAGGACGGCACGCTGATCGCGGTGCGTCGCCGCGGCATGGTCCCTGCCGTTTCCCGTGGCGTGCGTTCGGCCAACGGAACCGCCGGACTCGAGGGCGTGCGAGAGGTCAGGGCCGCAGTCGTCGACGCCGGTGACTCCGGTTCGGCCGTCGTCTTGGTGGCCGACGTCCGCGATCACCGGACACAGTCGGTCGCCGCCGGCGCTGCCGTTGCCGTCGGGCTCCAGCGGCCTGCTCTCGCTGGTGGCGTTGCTGACCGCACCGGTGGCGTTGGCCGGAGTGCCCGCCGCGGTGGGCATCGGCTGGGCGGTGACCCGCGTCAGCCATCGTCGGCGGGTCGACCAGATTCGGATCGAGGTCGAAGCCACCGCCGAGCGAGCGGCTGTAGGCGCCCGACCTCCGACGATCGTCGCCGAACTCATGGGCCGCCTCGATCGCCGATGGTCCGGCGGGAAGACCTACGCGGGTTGGAACAGGACCAGGAGCACGACCCACACACTGATCAGTGCGATCACGGCCGACGCGTAGCGCGATTCGCACGCCCCGCTGGGTCACCCACGCTTCTTCGGCGCTGGCTTTGAACCGTTCGTCGAGTCGTCGGGCTCGGAATTCTCGGACCGCGAGTGGTGTGGTGACGGCTACGGCGAGGCCGAGGAACACGTTGCCGATGAGCATGGTGGCCAGGAGCGCGACGAGCGGCGCATGGTTGCGTCCCATCGCCCACCGGTTGATCGACCGACCGAGCTGCAAGTGCCCGAGCGGGCTCATGCCACCGTAGGACTCGCAGGTGTCGAGGCAATCGGCGGCTTCGTCGAACCAGCCGAGGCCGGCGTAGCTGGTGGCCAGCGTGCCCCACGCTGCCGCCGACTCGGGAGCGAGCTCCAGCGCCTGGCGCGCGCTGAGGTCAGCGTCGAGCAGCTTGTTCCCGGCCAGTTGCGCGGCAGCGATGGCTTCCCACGCCCGCGCATCGGGCGCGGTGGCCGACAGCCGGGAAAGCGCGTCGTCCCGAAGGCCCTTGTTGCGAGCCCAGGCCGCGGCGACCACCAGCAGTTCGTCGGCTTCCTGGTTCGCCGCCTGAGCCGTACCCAGCGAGCGGTAGTCCTCGATCAGTGAGCAGGCCGCTTTCCATTGGCGTCCAGCCATAAGCATTCGGGCCTCGGCCAGCAGCACGTCGCCCGCGGCGAGCTCGTCGACTGCGTGCGTTTCCGGTACGCCGGTCTCGAGGAGATCAGCGTCGGGGGCAGCGCGGCGGCGCCGGACCTTCGATTGGGTCGTTGCGGTCACCTCCTTGGTATCGGCAGATTGGCCGCAATCGTGAGTAGGTGGATCAGCCCTGTCAGTAGCCGGCTGTAGGGTGGAAGTAATGGCCCAGGGAATGATGGACGCGCGGATCCTCACCGACCTCAATGCCGCGCAGCGAGACGCGGTCTGCCACCAGGGCGGCCCCTTGCTCGTCGTCGCCGGCGCCGGCTCGGGCAAGACCCGGGTGCTCACCCGACGCATTGCCTGGCTCATCGAGCAAGGACACTCGCCGTTCGAGATCCTGGCCATCACCTTCACCAACAAAGCAGCCGACGAAATGAAGCATCGGGTGCAGGCGCTCATCGGGCCCGTGGCCCAGAAGATGTGGGTGTCCACCTTCCACTCGGCGTGCGTTCGCATCCTTCGTTCCGAAGGTCGGCACCTCGGCTTCCCCTCCAGCTTCACCATCTATGACCAAGCCGATGCCCGTCGCCTCGTCGGATACGTCGTTCGTGACCTCAACATCGATCCCAAGCGGTTCCAGCCGCGGGCGTTGCACAACGCCATCAGCGCAGCAAAGAACGAGGGCCTCGACGCCGATCAGTTGGCGGCGCGGGCCATCGTCCCGCCCCAACGCAAGGCGGCCGAGGTCTACGCCGAGTATCAGCGTCGCCTCCAGCAGGCGGGTGCCATGGACTTCGACGACCTGCTGCTCAACACCGTCCATCTCTTTCGCCTCTACCCCGAGGTCCTGGCCCACTACCAACGCCGGTTCGGCTACCTCCTGGTCGACGAGTACCAGGACACCAACCCGGTGCAGAACGAACTCGTGGTCAAGCTGGCCTCCGGTCACCGTCAGGTCACCGCCGTCGGCGACAACGACCAGGGTGTGTACGGCTTCCGCGGCGCCGACATTCGCAACATTCTCCAGTTCGAAGACGCGTTCCCCGACACCACGGTCGTCCTGCTCGAACAGAACTACCGGTCGACACAAACCATCCTCGACGCCGCAAACGCGGTCATCTCCAACAACTTCGGACGCAAGCCCAAGAACCTCTGGACCGAGTCCGGCCACGGCGACCGCATCATCCGGTACCACGCCGACGACGAGGTCGACGAGGCCCAGTTCGTCGCCAGCGAGCTGGCCCAACTGCACGCCAACGGCGATCACCGCTGGGGCGACATGGCGGTCTTCTACCGAACCAACGCGCAGTCCCGTGTGCTCGAGGAGTATTTCCTCCGAAGCGGCATTCCGTACAAGGTCGTCGGGGGCACACGCTTCTACGACCGCCGAGAGATCAAGGATGCCCTGGCCTACCTGAAGGCCGTGTCCAACCCGGCCGACGAGGTCTCGGTGAAGCGAGTGCTCAACACCCCCAAGCGGGGTATCGGCGACACCACGGTCGCCCGGCTCGACGGGTTCGCAACGGGCCACGGGTACACCTTCACCCAGGCGCTGGAACGAGCCGACGAGGCCGGTGTCTCGGGCACCGCGGTGCGGGGCATCGCCTCGTATCTCTCGCTCATGGAGTCCTTCACACCCGAACTCGAGAAGGGGCCCGCGTCGGCGCTCGAAGCCATCCTCCGTGACACCGGCTACATGGCCGAACTCGAAGACGACCGGGGCATCGAGGCCGAGAGCCGACGAGAAAACCTTCAAGAACTCATCGGAGTGGCCCGCGGCTACGAGACCGTCACCGAGTTCCTCGAGCAGGTGAGCCTCGTCGCCGACACCGACGAACTCGACGAGGAAGACTCGGCGGTCATCCTCATGACCTTGCACGGGGCCAAGGGCCTCGAGTTCCCCGTCGTCGCCATCATCGGCATGGAGGATGGCGTGTTCCCGCATCTTCGGGCCCTCACCGAACCCGAGGAACTCGAGGAGGAACGACGGCTGTGTTACGTCGGGCTCACCCGGGCCGAGAAGCGCCTCTACCTCACCAACGCCTGGACTCGGCTGCTGTTCGGCCAGACGCAGTACAACCCGCCCAGCCGCTTCCTCGACGAGATTCCCTCCGAGCTGATGACCGAGGCGTCCGGTAGCCGGGGCATGCGACGCCGTTCGTCGTCGTTCGGTTCGTCCGGAACGTCAGGACGCGAAGGCTACGGGTCGACCGGTTCGGGCGGCTCCTACTTCGGCGGACGCGACCACATCATCGACACGGCGATGAAGCCCCGAGGCCCCCAGGCGTCGGGTGCGGCCGAGCTCGATCTCCGAACCGGCGACGACGTCATGCACAACAAGTGGGGCGAGGGCGTGATCCTGTCGATCCGGGGCAACGGCGAGAAGGCCGAAGCCGTCGTTCGCTTCCCCACCGTCGGCGAGAAGACACTCCTCCTCGCCTGGGCCCCCCTGAAAAGCTCGCCACCCCCTGACCTCGTTCAGGCGTCGGGTTTCTTGGCTTGCGGGTTGCTGGCCCAGATGGGGACGTAGGGGGCCTCGCCGGTTGCGATGTACCGGGTGTGGGTGACCCAGGAGTCGCCGGTGAAGCGATGGAGTAGATAACCGACCGGGTCGTTGATGAGGGTCACGCCGGCACGAGGATCGAGGTCGAGTGCAACGTGCTGGACGGTGGACAGGCCGACCTGTGCTGGTATGCCGGCGATGGCGGAGGAGACCGGCCGGTGCAGGTGGCCACAGATGATGCGGGTCACCGGCCTGCCATCCACCGCACTTTGGTGCAGCACCGAACGCAGTCGGTCGAGCCCGATGAATCCGGCGCCGTCCATCCACTCGATGCCGGTGACGAAGGGTGGATGATGCAACGCCAGCACGGTCGGCCCCTCGGCGCGATCGAGTTCCGCCAGAAGCCACTGCTCCCGAACCTCGTCGAACTCGGCGCCGGCCTGGCCGGGGACGGTCGAGTCGAGGCCGATGATGCGGACGCCCTCGATGGTGACTGCCCAGCTGGCGTGCTCGGCATCGACCCAGGGCGTGTCGGGGAAGGTGGCGCGCAGCCGTTGGCGATGATCGTGGTTGCCGGGCAGGACGAGCAGGGGCAGAGACAACTCGCCGAGCAGTTCGGCCAGCTCGTGGTACTCGTCGGGTCGTCCCCAGTTGGCGAGGTCGCCGGTGGCCACGACGACATCGGGCACGGGATGCTCGGCGTTCAGCGAAGCAACCGCCTCGGCCAGTCGGCCGTTGTTGTCGACGAACAGGACTTCGTCGTTGGACGGGCCGATGACGTGAGTGTCGGTCAGCTGGGCCAGCAACACGCGGCACCCCTCGATGGTCAGTCTGAACTGCCGGACGGCCGTTCAGCGGCGTTGATGTCGACCGAGACGTTGCCGTCGGCGTCGATCACCACTGGATAGGAGGGTAGTCCCTCACCAGTTTCGGGGTAGGTCGTCTGATCGCAATTATCGACGAAGGTCCGATCGTCGGGCTCCCATTCGACGAAGCATTCCCGCGGGGAGTCGAGGGGGCGAACGGCGAAGGCCGACCAGCCTTCCTCGGGATCGTCGCCGACGTGCTGGAGGTAGATGTCCCGGTCACGGCCCACGAGATCACCGAGGAACAGCGGTCCGGCGTTGTCGATGTCGTCGGACAGCCGGTCGATGTTGCCGGCTTGGAACACCGAGCTTCCGAGGTTGACGTCGACCTCGCCGGAGGATGCGAGGTCGGTGGCCCGACTGAACAAGAACCACATGGCAGCCAGCCCGCCGACGGTCGCGAAGCCGAGGACCGTGAGTTGCCGAGCCCCGTTGGCGCCTCGTCGCGCTACCGGCACGATGCCACCACGTCGGCGGTCCGAGCGGGGACCAGGCACAAACTCGCGTCTGACTTCGGCGGAAGTGGATTCACCCCCCTAGTATCGCCGATGACGTTCCCCGACCAACGAGGCGGAGGCCACACAGTGGATCTTCTCGAATACCAAGGCAAACAGTTCTTCGCGTCCTACGGCATTCCGGTGTCCGACGGCGCGGCGACCGGCGAAGTCGACGAGGCGGTGGCCATCGCTGATCGCGTCGGTTACCCCGTCGTCGTGAAGGCCCAAGTGCACACCGGAGGTCGCGGTAAGGCCGGCGGTGTGAAGTTGGCCAACGACGCCGAAGAGTGCCGCCTGCACGCGTCCAACATCCTTGGGCTCGACATCAAGGGCCACATCGTGAAGACCATCTGGGTCGAGCACGCCTCGGACATCGCCGAGGAGTACTACGCCAGCTTCACCCTCGACCGCTCGGCCAAGAAGCACCTGGGCATGCTCTCCGCCCAGGGCGGTGTCGAGATCGAGACCGTGGCCGAGGAGAACCCCGACGCCATCGCCAAGATCTGGATCGACCCGGTCGACGGCCTCACCGAGGCGGTTTGTCGCGCGTGGGTCTTGGCGGCCAACCTCAACCCCGCAGCCACCGAAGGTGCCATCGACATCCTCACCAAGCTGTACACGGCCTACGTCGACGGCGACGCCGACCTCTGCGAGATCAACCCACTCATCCTCACGCCAACCGGGCAGGTCCACGCGCTCGACGCCAAGGTCAGCCTTGACTCCAACGCGGTGTACGAGCATCCGGACTACGCCCAGTACGACGCCACCCAGCCCCGCGACGAGCGTGAAGAAGCTGCGCACGCCAAGGGTCTGCAGTATGTCGGCCTCGAAGGCAGCGTGGGCGTCATCGCCAACGGCGCCGGCCTGGCCATGAGCACTGTCGACGTCATCAACCAGGTCGGCGGGCGTCCCGCCAACTTCCTCGACATCGGCGGCGGCGCCAACGCCGACGTCATGGCCGGAGCCCTCGAAGTCATCAACAACGACGCCAACGTCAAGGCCATCTTCATCAACATCTTCGGTGGCATCACCCGAGGTGAAGAAGTGGCAAACGGCATCGTCGAGGCCATGAGCCGAGTCACCCTCGACTCGCCCATCGTCATTCGACTCGATGGCACCAACGCTGACGAAGGTCGGGCGATCCTCGCCCCGCATCTCAGCGACAAGTTGATGATGGAACCAACGATGCTCGACGCCGCCCGCAAGGCCGTCGAGTTGGCCAAGGGCTGAGCGCACGCCGCAAGAACAGGAACAGGATCATGAGCATCTTCCTCGACGAGAACTCCAAGGTCGTCTATCAGGGCCTCACTGGCTCACAGGGCCGCTACTACGGCCTACTCAACAAGGCCTACGGCACCAACGTCGTCGCCGGCACCAGCCCCAAGAAGGCCGGCACCGACGTCGAAGGCATCCCGGTGTTCGCCACGGTCGGCGATGCCCGTGAGGCCACCGGCGCCAACGTCAGCTGCATCTTCATCCCCGCTCCGGGTGTCCAGGCCGCGGTGCTCGAAGCAGCCGAAGCCGGCATCGAGCTGATCGTGTGCATCACCGAGGGCGTCCCCGCCCACGACGAGGCCTACTTCTTCAACAAGCTGAAGCGGGACTTCCCGAACACCCGGCTGCTCGGCCCCAACTGCCCCGGACTCATTTCCCCCGGGAAGGCCAACGTCGGCATCACCGCCGGCCACATCGCCAAGGCCGGCGGTCCGGTCGGCATCGTCAGCCGCTCCGGCACGCTCACCTACCAGGCGTTGTACGAGCTGCAGCAGAAGGACATCGGTGTCACGACCTGTGTCGGTATCGGTGGCGATCCCGTCCCCGGCACCAGCTTCATCGACTGCCTCGCAGCATTCGAAGCCGACCCCGACACCAAGGCCGTCATGATGATCGGTGAAATCGGTGGCTCCGCTGAAGAGGAAGCCGCCGAGTTCATCAAGAACCACATGACCAAGCCGATTTCCAGCTACATCGCCGGTGTCACGGCTCCTCCCGGAAAGAAGATGGGCCACGCCGGCGCCATCGTGTCGGGCGGCAAGGGCACCGCTGCGGCCAAGATGGAAGCGTTGGAGGACGCCGGTGTGCGGGTTGGTCACAACCCCACCGAAGCCGGCGAACTCATGGCCGAGATCGTCGCCAGCCTCTAAACGGGTGACGAGCTGAGATCGACGTCCACGATCCACGAAACGGTCCGCAAACCGGTGAGGTTCTTCCTCTCGGCTGCTGGCCGTTTCGGCCGTTTTGGCCCTCGGCGCGGCCGGCCTCGCCGGGTGCTCCGGCGTGGACGAGGCCGCGTTCGGGCCAGACGGTCCCGACCGAGGTGTCCCGACCAACCACCAGCAGTCGGCCCTCGACCTCGACCTCGACTTCGACCTCGACGACCCAGGCAAGCGCGCCGCGACCCGGCCGAAGCCAAGGCCTTGATTACCCCGACGGGGGTCGTCGTGCCGGTGCTCGAGGTGGGCCCCGGCGGCTATCGGGTCACCGCTCCCTGCGGCGACGAGGCCCTGATCTTGGGGGGAACGCCGCTCTACGGAGCCGAGGTGGTGCTCGACGCCGGTCATGGGGGAGAGGTCGAGACCGGTGCCGTCGGCGCAAACGGGTTGATCGAGAAGGACATCAACCTTCGTATCGCTCGGCGCACCGCACTGGAACTGAATCAGCGGGGCCATTCGGTCGTGCTCACCCGCACCGGCGACTATCGGATCCCGCTCGAGGTCCGAGGCGCGATCGCCAACCAGCTCCAAGCGTCGGTGTTCGTCTCGATCCATCACAACGCGCCGACGCCCCAGGCGTCCGACCGGCCAGGCACCGAGGTGTACACGCAAACGGGATCGGACGAGAGCCGGCGGTTGGGCGGGCTCATCTGGCAGGAGACCGTCGAAGCGTTGGCCCAGTTCCCCGGTATTGCCTGGGCCGCTGCCGAAGACGCCGGTGTGCTGCGAGTCATCAACGGTCAGGGTGAGGACTCCTACGGCATGGTGCGGCGACCGATCATGCCCGCCGCGCTTGTCGAACTCGGGTACCTGTCGAATCCGACCGAAGCGGCCTTGTTCGCGACGCCAGAGTACGTCGACGCGGCTTCCGTCGCCTTGGCTGAAGCCATCGAGCGCTGGCTGGAGACCGACGAGATCGGCGGCGGACTGCAGCCGGTGCCCCGCTCGTTCACCCCCGACGGCAGCACGGGTCACTCCCGCGGTTGCGTCAACCCGATCCTCGAGTAGCAGCCACTGATCTCACCAGTTCGAACGTGGCGGTCACGCGCTAGGTTCGCCGGGTGCGAGCTCTCCTCTCTGTGTATGACAAGACCGGCATCGTCGCTCTGGCTCAGGCGCTCCACGAGCGCGGGGTTGACCTCGTCTCCTCGGGCGGAACCGCCAAGGTGGTGGCCGACGCCGGCATCCCCGTAACCGACGTGGCCGACTTCACCGGGTTCCCTGCGATGCTCGGCCATCGAGTGGTCACGCTGCATCCGAAGGTGCACGGCGGCATCCTGGCCGATCGCAACGATCCCGAGCACCAAGCCGACCTCGCCACCTACGACATCGGGCTCATCGACATCGTCGTCGGTAACCTCTACCCCTTTGGATCCAACCCGTCCATCGAACTCATCGACATCGGCGGACCGACGCTGGTGCGCGCTGCGGCCAAGAACCACGAGCACGTGACCATCCTGGTCGACCCCGCCGACTATCCGTTGGTGCTCGACGAGCTGGCCGAAACCGGTGCCACCTCCATTGGCACCCGCCGCCGTTTGGCCCGCAAGGCCTTCGCCCACACCGCGGCCTACGACGCCGCCATCGTCGGTTGGTTCGACGAGCAGTTGCAGGCCGAGGCCGTGGCCGACGGCGCCGAGGCGGACCCCCTTCCCCCGACGATCCATCTGGCGCTCGAGCGAGCCCAGGACCTGCGGTACGGCGAGAACCCCCACCAGCAGGGCGCCCGCTACCGGGTCACCGGCACCCACACGTGGTGGGACGACGTCCAGCAGCACAGCGGTCTTGCGCTCAGCTATCTCAACCTCTTCGACGCCGACGCGGCCTGGCGGCTGGTGCACGATCTCGGCGACCGGCCCGCGGTGGCCATCATCAAGCACGCCAACCCGTGTGGCGTCTCCGTCCACGACGATCTGGCGACGGCCTACACCCAGGCGTTCGCCTGCGATCCTCGGTCGGCCTTCGGTGGCATCGTCGCCCTGAACCGACGCGGTCGACGATGCCACGGTGGCCGCCATCGAAGGCGGCGGCGCAGGCCGACGTCATCATCGCCCCGTCGTACGCACCCAGGTGTCATCGAGCGTCTCATCGCCAAGCGGAAGAACACCCGCCTGCTCACGGCCCCGGCGCCGGCCATTGCAACGCTGAGCCTGCGCCCGCTGTCCGACGGTTTCCTCGTCCAACAGAACCACTACTTCGGAGCCAAGCCGTCGGACTGGCGGGTGGTCACCGACCGTCAACCCACGCCGACCGAACTGGTCGACGCCGAGCTGGCCTGGCGCCTGTGCAGCTATGTCATGTCGAACGCGATCGTGCTGGTCAAGGACGGCACGGCGTGGGGCATCGGGGCCGGTCAGCAGAACCGGGTCGAATCGGGGATGTTGGCTGCGTCGAAGGCCGACGGGCGAGCCGTCGGCGGTGCCTGCGCCTCCGACGCGTTCTACCCCTTCCGCGACGGCGTCGAGGCGGCGGCCGACGCCGGAGCCGCCGTGGTCATCCAACCCGGTGGCTCGGTGCGAGACGACGAGACCATCGCGGCAGCCAACGAACGCGGTCTCTGCATGATCTTCACCGGCGAGCGCCAGTTCCGCCACTGACCGGAAACGCGTTCAGGGTCGGTTTCCCTTCGTGTGCTTCGACCCCGGCATGTACTCTCGGCGCCACGCACAGCGATCTGCGCTGTGGACTGAAGGAAGAAGCCACGTATGCAGAGAAGGTTCAAGGCTCCAGTCGTGCTGGCGGTGCTGTTGGGGTTGAGCGCGTGCTCGGCTTCCTACAGCCGAGAGGACACGATCCAGGACCTGGTGGACGAAGGGCTCGACGAGGCCACGGCCACGTGCGTTGTCGATGGGATGGAGGAGCAGATCGGCGAGGACCGCCTCAGCGACCGTGGCGATCCCACGGAGGAAGAACTTGCCGTCATCACCGGCATCACCACGGAGTGTCTGCTTGGCGGCTGAGTAGGTCCGACGAGTCGGACCTGTTTCCAACCGGGTCGTTGCTCCCTTGCTGGAACAGCTGGTTGGGGCCTTTGGCCCTGCTCCTGATGGGTGACAGTCACGTTAGAGTGACGACCGATCCCCACCAAGCCCAGCCCACATCAGCAAGGGAGCAACGATCGTGAGCAACACACCCGTCCGTGTCACCGTCACCGGAGCCGCCGGTCAGATTGGCTACAGCCTTCTGTTCCGTATCGCTTCGGGTGAGATGCTGGGCCCGGACCAGCCGGTCATCCTCCAGATGCTCGAAATCACCCCGGCGCTCGGCGCCCTCGAGGGTGTCGCCATGGAGCTCGATGACTGCGCCTTCCCGTTGCTCGCCGGCATGGTGCGCACCGACGACCCCGCCGTTGCGTTCGGCGACGCCGACTACGCCCTTCTCGTCGGTGCCATGCCTCGCAAAGCCGGCATGGAACGCGCCGACCTTCTGTCGGCCAACGGTGGCATCTTCGGCCCGCAGGGCAAGGCCATCAACGCCAACGCGAAGAAGAGCATCAAGGCGCTGGTCGTCGGCAACCCGGCCAACACCAACGCACTGATCGCCCTGTCGAACGCCCCCGATATCGATCCTCGCCAGATTCACGCCATGACCCGGCTCGACCACAATCGAGCGCTCAGCCAGCTGGCGGCCAAGACCGGCACGTCGGTCAACGACATCACCAAGATGACCATTTGGGGTAACCATTCCTCGACCCAGTACCCGGATCTCTTCCACTGCCAGGTGAACGGCCAGAACGCCGCCGACCTCATTGGCGACCAGGCCTGGCTCGAGGGCACCTTCATCCCCACGGTTGCCCAACGCGGCGCTGCCATCATCGAAGCGCGTGGCGCATCGTCGGCCGCCTCGGCCGCGAATGCCGCCATCAACCACGTGCGTGACTGGGCACTCGGCACCCCCGACGGCGACTGGGTGTCGATGTCGACCTTCTCCGACGGTTCCTACGGCGCACCCGAGGGCATCGTCACCTCGACCCCCACGATTTGCGCCGGCGGCGAGTTCCACATCGTGCAGGGTCTCGACATCAACGACTTCAGCCAGGGCCGCATGGAAGCCAGCTGGAACGAGCTGGTCGAAGAGCGCGACGCGGTGAAGGAGCTCGGCCTCATCTGAGGCCTGATCACCTCGACACCGTTCACCTCAGGCCGTTCACCTCAAGACGGTTCACCTCAGGACCGTTCACCTCAAGAACTTGCTGGTCGTGTTGTCGGCCAGGAGTTTGCCTTGGGTTTGGCGGGCCGGACAGTAGAAGACGGTGTACGCCCGGTACTCGACGGTGGCGATCTTTTCGCCACAGCCTTCGTCGAGGCACGGCTTGCCCGCACGATTGTGAACCCTCGATGGTCGGTCGGCGCTGCTGCCGATGTCGTCGAGGGTTCGTTCGTGTTCCAGCGCACTACCCGCGATCGACACGACGGACGCGTGCAGGCGGGCGACTTCGTCGGGACCGAGCTTGGCCGCGTTGGCGAACGGCGACAGACCCGCGTCGAAGAGCACCTCGTTGGTGAGCATCCGGCCCAGGCCGGACAACGCTCGCTGCGAACGGAGGACCCCGTGGACCCGGCCACTGTTCGCGGCCAGGATCGACGCGAACGCTTCGAGGGACAGGGTGGTCGCTTCGGGCCCGAGGCCAACGAGGGGCTCCTGACCGAGGGGATCCCCTTCGATGGCCCAGATGCCGGCCTTGCGTTCGGTGCCGGCTTCGGTGAGGAGCCACGCCTGGTCATCGTCGAAGATCCAACGGGCGATTCCGCCTCGGGGCTTGGCCGAGCGCTTCGGGTCAGGACGCCACCGGCCGCCCTGCATGAGGTGGACGACGTGGGTCTGACTGTTGTCGAAGCCGAGCAGGAGGTACTTGCCCCGACGGCCGACGCCCGTGACGGTGGCGCCCACCGCCCCGTCGGCGGGAGGAGCGAACGTCTTGAGTCCGGCGAAGTTCAGCAGCTGGAACCGGCTGAGCGATCGACCGGCGAGCGCCGAGGACATCCGCTCGGCCTGCGCTTGAACCTCGGGCATCTCCGGCATCGGCTCACGGTAACAGGGCCGCCAGCACCGCCGCCACGGCCGGAGATCCGGCCATGGTCCGCCGGACGATCAGCGAAATCTCGCGGCTGGGCACCGGATTGTGCACCGGTACCGCAACGACTTCGGCCGGTAGCACCGCGCGTCCGAGACGAGGCACCAACGCGACCCCGAGCCCGGCTGCGACCAGGACGATGTGGGATTCGAACTCTCCCGACTGGTGCACGATGTTGGGTAGACCGCCAGTGCCGTCATGCATGCGGGTCAGCCATTCTCGACAGATGGTGTTCTCGGGCGTTGCCACCCATCGCTCGTTTCGAAGATCCAAGGGCGTGACCTTGGCCCGTTTTGACAACCGATGACTCCGGGGCAAGAGCACATCGGCGACGTCACGCATGAGGTGGACGGAGTGCACGTGGTCGGGAATTGCCAGAGGGACATCGCCCCAGCTGTGGACCAGCCCGATATCACTTCGCCCGGTGGCGATGAGATCGACGGCCTCCCATGGGTCGCGCTCCAGAAGACGAACCTCGAGGCCGGGGTGCTGGCCGAGCACGCCGGGTAGTGCGTTGGCCAGAAGCCCTCGAACGGCGGTGGAGAAGGCAACCAGACGGATGGTGCCCGTGACCGTCCCCGCCTGCTGGTGGAGTGACGACTCGATCTCCTCCAGATCGCCGAGCAGGCGTGCGCCGCGGTCGACGAGCTGTCGCCCCTCCCCGGTCAGCACAACGCCGCGTCCGACGCGCTCGAGCAACGACACGCCGGCCTGACGCTCGAGGCGTTTGATCTGTTGGGAAATGGCGCTCGGAGTGAACCCCAGGCTGGCGGCGGCCGACACCACCGATCCCTCGAGATGCACGGCCCGTAACGAAGCAAGAGCGTCCAGATCGATCATGAAGCAACGCTACATGAATCAGTGCACATCAATTCGCTGGTGCTTCATGGCGGAGAGCGTCATCCTGTTGGCGTGAACCGCCGTGACACCTACCTCGCCGCGCTGGTCGTCACCATCTGGGGTTTCAACTTCGTCGTCATCGGTTGGGGCATGGAGGGCGTTCCGCCGCTGCTCTTCGCCGCCGTTCGCTTCACCGTCGTCCTGCTGCCGGCGGTCTTTCTGGTCCCGAGACCCGATGCCCCATGGCGCACGGTCCTCGGGGTGGGAACCTTCATGTCGCTCGGCCAATTCGGCTTTCTCTACTCATCGATGCATGCCGGGATGCCGCCCGGTATCGCCGCGCTGGTGCTCCAGGCGCAGGTGCTGCTCACGGTTCTGATCGCGGCTGGAGTGCTGCGCGAGCGTCCAAGTCGGTCCCAGCTGAGCGGGGTGGCGCTGGGATCAGTTGGACTTCTCGCGGTGGCGCTCGGCAGGGGAGGCCGGATCACGCTCTGGGCTCTGACGCTGTGCTTGTTCGCCGGCCTCTGCTGGGCCATTGGCAACGTGATCTCCCGGGCATCGGGGATTCGCGGCGGGCTGTCACTCACGGTGTGGTCCGCGTTGGTCGTGCCCGTGCCCCTGCTCGTGCTTTCGCTGCTCCTCGACGGACCGTCGGCGGTCGCTTCGGCGTTGACCGAACCGACGTGGAAGTCCATCGTGTCCACGCTGTACACCGCCTGCCTCGCCTCGCTCTTCGGCTACGGAGTCTTCAACGGGCTGCTGTCCCGCTACCCGTCGTCGGCGGTGGTGCCGTGGGCGCTGTGGGGACCCGTCGTTGCCATGTTCGCCGCGTGGCTACTACTCGACCAGCGGCCGAACACCGCCGAGCTGCTCGGCGGGGTCCTGCTCATTTCCGGAGCCGCTGGTGGCGCTTCGTCCTCAGCGTCAGGGCGCGAGATCGGCCAGCTGGGCTTCACGGATCTCGGGTGTCTGGCCCTGGATCAGCAGGAACACGGCCTCACGCGCCAGTCGTTGACCGTGCTCGTGGGCAAGGATGCTCCGCCCGCCGGTGGTGGCCACGAGGGCGGCTGTCATCTTCACCGTGAGGGCACCCAGGCGCCCCCGGGCGGCCGGAAGCTGCTCGACAGTCGCGTGGTCCAGTTCGTGACGAACCCGGAGCAGCGCAGCGTCATAGACCGAAGGACCCAGCAGCGAAGCAGTCCGCGTCCCGATGCCAAGGCCCAGCGAGCCGTTGTTCCTGAGTCCTTTGGGGTAATCGGCGCGCCACTGGTCGTAGGGCTGCACCGACGTGACCCGCGTATCGGGCACGAAATGGCGGTCGAATTCGATCTCGAAGGTGCCCGAAGCATTGACCGCCGACAGGCGCAGGGGGACCGAGCGGAGCGTTGCTGCATCGACTGCGTCGACCAGGAGCCAGACGATGTCACCGCCCCGTCCGGTGTCGGCGTCGGCGCCCACCCGTGCCGCCGTCAGCACGACGTCGATGTAGCCCCAACCCGTGACCCAGGGCGCGACACCGGAAAGAAGCCACCCGCCGGCGGTCGGCTGCGCGGTCAACACTGCCTTTGGTCGGAGCAGGTGGGCGAACGCCACGCCACCCTTGGACGCGGCCGCTCGACAGCGCTGCGGCCCACTCGTCGTGCGCTGCGCCGGTCGATCCGACGGCAGCGTTGGTCGCACCCTGGTGTTGGGTCCAGACGAACGCGGTGTTCAGGCATCCACCCGCCATGGCCTCGATGACCAGCATCTGCGTGGGATGGTTGGCACCCGCCCCGCCAAGTTCGGTAGGTCCGACGAGGCCGTACAAGCCGCACGCTGCGATCTGATCGAGCGCGGCTCGGGGAATCTCGGTCGACGAATCGACATCGAGGGCTTGGGGGAAGAGGACGTCGTCGGCGAGCGCTCGGGCCCGCTCGACCAAACCTGTGTCCACTGACGCCTCGGCCATCATGCTGCGTCGTCGTAGTCGGTGGTGGCCCGCAGTGTTGCCAACCGGTCGTCGAAGGCGGCGAGCGCGGCAGTGTGGACCAAGAGGAGGTTGACGTCGCCGGCCAGTCGGAGTCCCCCATCGAGGAAGGCCCGCTGTGCACTGTCCTGGCCGAGGGCCACGCCGACCGCAAGGTTCCAATCGAGCTGGAGCACCACGTCGGCGCCGTCGGTACCGGAGATGATTCCCACCGACTCGGGTCCGAAGCGGACCGAGTAGCGACGGTCTCCGTCCGGTCCACCCTCGACCAGGTAACCGACCACCAAGCCGACGGGCAGGGGTTCGAGTCCCTGGAGGGCCTGGTCAGCCGCGTGGAGCCATGAATCGCTGAGATACCGCATGCTCGGCCAACGCTACCTGGCGGCGTTAGCCCGGAGGCGATCTGAAGGAGTTCCACGAGTCGGTTTCTGCGATCGAGTTCGGATCGGAGCGGACCGAGAACCAGTTCCTCGGCAACGCTCTCGATCTCGATTCCCGCCGATCGACGAGTCCGGGCCGCAGCCCGACGAGCGCCGAGCCCGGCCAACCGGCGCGACAACACGGCGAGTATCCAGCCGAGCAAGGCGCCCCCGATGGCGAGGCCGGTGGGGATCGGTATCTCCCGCACGCTCGGTGTGGGCAGTTCGGGGAGCTGAAGGTACCCGGCGACCGCGAGACCGAGCAGCCAGGCCAGGCCGACCACGGTCGCTACGGCGAGTCCGACCTGCACCACGCCAATGAGCTGCCACCAACGGGGTTCGCGAGCTTGGTGCTTGCGGACGCGCGTCGGCGAGCGCCCCGTCGAGGCGATCTCGCAGCACCACCTCGTTTGGTGTTGCGACCCGCCGGAGGTGATCGGGCCACGGGTCGGCCAGACCATCACAGGCCTGATCGGCGGTCTCCCGAATCGCGCCCATGGCCCGGCTGACCTGGGCGCCGTTCGCCTGGGGGAGCGAGGTGCGACCGGCGCTGCCTCGGTCGAGATGAAGCCGGCGCAGAGGATGAGGGCGAAGGCGTCGCACCCAGCGTGTGAACGGCCAACCCGTGCGATCGGCGGCGTCTCGGCGGTGGCCGGCCGCCACTGCGTCGGCGACGACTCCGATGCCGGTTGCACCGATGAGGTCGTCGATGAGTTTCTCGGCGACCGCTTTGGACAGCGTTGGGGTCTCGTCCGACCCGACGACCGCGGTCAGTTCGTCGGCTGCCGACCTCGAGGTCGGCCGCCAGACGTTCGACCATGGCTTGCCGGTTGGCGACGGTCTCGCGCGAGCATGTCTCGCAGCGGTTCGATCCCGGCGGCGTTCGTCGCCGACACCAGGAACACGGGCGCGTCCGGAAGTCCGTCCTCATCGAGCAGGCGGGAAAGTCGTTCCGAACCGCAGTTCGCCTGGTGCCGCCGTTCGCCGTCGCCGGCCTCGCCTTCACCGGTGTCCAGCCGGTCGGCCTTGTTCAACACCATGGCAGTCACGGCGCCGTGGCCGTGAGTCGTCGCAGATACTGATGCATGGCCTCATCGGCGTACTTCTCGGGATCGGTGACCCAGAGCATGACGTCGGCGTGTCGAGCGATTCGCTCCATCTCGAGTCGGTGGCTCGACCGCCACCGAGTCGTGGTCGGGGACGTCGAGCAGCACCAGTCCATCGAGCGAGTCGTCTGGGTACCGCGCTGTCCGGTACTTCGTAACGGTTGGGGACCTCCAACCAGTCGAGCAACGCGGACGCATCGTCATCACCCCAGACACAGGCCAGGGTGCTCGACGTCGTGGGTCGCCGCACGCCGGTGGTGGCAACGTCGGAGCCGACCAAGGCGTTGGTGACCGAGGACTTTCCGCTGCCGGTAGCCCCGAGCAGCGAGACCAGGGTGTGGGTGCTGCCGTGGCGCAGCCGCTCGGTGGCCTTGGTCGCCACCTGCCTCGCCCGCTCGACGACTGCGTGATCGATCAGGCCCTCGGCAAGCTCCAAAGCCTGTTCCAGCGCAGCGAGCCGAGCGGGAACGTCGATCCTGGATCGCTCGCGCCGAGAGCGCGGGCCGCGTAGACGACCGATCATGGTTGCCTCGTGGCTCGGCGGACGCGGTCGAACTCGGCGATGGCCTGGTCGAGTCTGTCCGTGGATTCGCCGTCGGCGCCCGTGGCGTGCAGCGCAGCGTCGAACCGGGACGCGTCTTGCAGGAGCAGCCCACGAATGCGTTCGAGCAACAGCCGTCGGGCCTCGTTGGCCAGGTCACGGACCGCCTGTTCACCGAACAGTGCGTTGAGCAGCGCCTGGGAGACTCCCGCGGTGCCCGACGCCACCGCCACCTCCCCGCCGGTGATGCCACCCGTCTGGGCGAAGATGACGATCATCAGGGCCACGCCTACGCCGTTGACGCCGAGAGCGAGCACGCGTGCCGTGTTGCGCTTACCCGCTCCGCGGGACCGAACGAGCTCGAGGATGTCGTCCTGCCACGCCCGGATTTCCGAGCCGAAGGAGTCGCGGACCTGGGCCGATGAACGGTCGAGCGAACGGTCGGCGCCGAGGACTGCCGGACCGCCGGGCATCTGGCGCCAGTTGCTGGTGACCCGGAGCGCAGCGGCGTCGGCGTTGTCGATGAGCAGCTGTTCGAGCGTCGAGGTGATCTCGCCCTTGACCTCGTTGGTCGTGCTGGTGCGACCACTGATGGCAGCCGCCACCCGATCGCGAAGCCAACTGATGCGGCTTTGCACGGCCCGCATCAGTTCTCCGGTGCCGATGAGTTCCTGCCATCGGTCGAGCACCTCGCCCCGCAGCAGCGCACCGCCCGACAAGTCTGCAGCGAGGGTCTCGGCCGTCTCGGCGTAGGTCCGGTGCACGACAGTGGCGAGGTCGGCGATCGCGGCGTCCTGTTCGAGGGCGGCGGCATGCACGACACGAGCTCTTGCGGGAAGGCTGGCAAGCGCACCGTCGAGCGTCGATCGGACGATCCCTGCTCTGCGTCCGGCGTCGGCGGCCAAGGCTTCGATCATGCCGCGAAGTTGCGCGACCGACTCTGTCGGGGAGTCGCCCGTCTCGCAGCGCTCCCTCGTCGATCGGGTACACCTCTGCTCGATCAAGGTTGGCGGCCTGCAACATGCTCTCGAGGTGGGGCACGATTTCGCCGGCCGCACCGCTCGGCATGCGGTTGATCACCAACGCAAGGGCCGTTCCGCGTTCCTGTGCCCGACGAAGAAAGTCCCACGGAACGGCGTCGGCGTATCGGACGGCCGTCGTGACGAAGATCCACAGGTCGGCCGCGGCGAGCAGCTGTGTCGCCAGTTCGCGATTCGCGCCCTCGACCGAGTCGATGTCCGGGGCATCGATCAGCGCGAGCCCGGGGGCCATCGAATCGACCGGCTTCACGTGGAGCACCTGCCCGGTAGCGGTTGCGTTGCCGGTCACGCGGGGCAGCTCGGGCAGCAGGTCGGCGGTGACGAACCAGCCTTCGTCCGTCGGATGACAGATCAGCACAGGCGCCCGAGTGGTGGGCCGAAGGACCCCGGCGGGGGACACGTTGGATCGGGCGAGCGAGTTGGTGATGGTGGACTTGCCCGAGCCCGTGGAACCACCGAGGACCGCCAGCAGGGGTGCATCGAGGCGCCGCAGGCGGGGCACGAGGTAGTCGGTGATCTGATCCTTGAGCTCGGTCCGCACTGGCTCGGCCGAGTCGGCGTGGGTGAGGCCAAGACGGAAGGATGGGCCGGCGAGGGCCGTGGCCAGCTCGGTGAGCGCCGCAATGAGCGATTCGGTCGGCCCGTCCTCGACCGGGACCGGCGGTGGCGGAAAGGTGTTCGGCTCGTCGAGTGCTTCAGAGGGGTGCGGAGTGGATTTAGATGGGTCGAGTGGTTCAGAGGGAAGGTCGGTCGCCACCGTCTCAGGGTAGAGGGAGACAGGGCGGTAGCTTGACCGCGGTGGACATCGAAGAGGAGCGCCGGGGGCCCGGCCCCGATCCGGAGTGGGCCGAAGGTCACCGGGTATCGATGTTCGATCCTGATCGCGGCGTCGGCATCACCTTCGAGGTGAGCGTTCACCCTCGGCATGCGGCAGCGCGATTCGTTGCCGTTGTGGTTCGATCCGACGCCCCCGCCGTCGTCCTGGTCGACGAGGACATCCCGTTTCCGCGGCGAGGCTGGGAGATCCGGACGTCTGGTCTGTGGGCCGATCACCATTGCGAAACGCCGAACGAGCACTGGAGCTACGGACTCGAAGCCTTCGCGCTCGGCCATCGACGTCCCCGATCAGCTGCTCCATGCATCGGTCGGTGACCGGGTTCCCCTCGGTTGGGACCTCGAGTTCGAATCGGCCGAGTCGCCTGAATCGCTGGCCGATGGCTACAGCCAGCAGGGTCTGGTGCACGGAACGCTGCTCGGCCCGCACCCACCCCTCGACGTGGAGGGACCGGCCATTCGACGGCACTGGTGGGGTCGGCCCGATGGCTCGTCCTGGCACGCAGTCGACCGCATCGGCGACCTGACCGGCGAGTCGATGCAGCGGGCCCTGGTTCCGACCCCGGCCGGTGTCCGCACGGTCGACTTGACCACCACCGGCCTTCTCGTCACCGCCACCACCCCCCGAACCGCCATTCTGTGAAGCGTTAGCCACGTCAGACGTGGCAAACGCTTCAAATTTCGGGGGGTTGGAGGGAGGTGGCGAACTGGGTGACGATCGTGTCGAGGGCGTCGTCGGCGGGGAGGCCGAGGGCTCGGCCCCGCCGATCGTCCCATTGACCCGGCCAGCCGGTGACGATGGCGGCGATGCCAGGATCGGGCCGGAGTTCGACCAGCGCACGGGCCTCGGGTCCGCCGACTCGTTCGAGGGTGTCCAACATCTGGGCGACAGTGACGCTGAGCCCGGGGAGGGCGACCGCCCGCATGGCGCCGAGGGCCTCGCTCGGGAGCTCGGCGAGGCGAAGCAGTCCGGCGACCGCCGTCTGGGGAGAGATGACGACCAGGGGAGTGTCGAGGGGCACCGGCAAATGACACACCTCGCCCTGCAGCGGCTCTCGGAACAGACCGCTGCAGAAGCTCGAGGCGGCGAGGTTCGGCTTGCCGGGCCGGACGATGACCGTGGGCAGGCGGCCGGTGCGGCCGTCGATGAACCCCTTGCGTGTGGCGTCGTCGATCAGCAGCTCGCCGATCGCCTTGGTCATGCCGTAGGTGGACGACGGTGTCTGCTTGGTTCCGTCTCCCGTGGCCGACGCGGTGAACTCGCCTCCGAACACCGCGACGCTGCTGGTGAAGATCACGGTGTGACGATGGCCCGACGCCCGACACTGTTCGATGAGGCCGATGAGCCCGGCGATGTTGACCCGGCACGCCTCGGTCCAGTCGGCCTCGGCGCCGGAGCTGACCACCGACGCCAGATGCACCAGCACCACCGGACCATCGGCCAGGAGCGGAGCAAGCACCGCAGGTTCAGCGGCGAGGTCGGCGACCACCGAACGCACCGTGGGGTCGGGATGGGCGATGAGATCGACCGACGTGGCCAACCGGGCCGGATCGATCTCCCGGGCCCGGTCGATCAGGAGTCGACCCAAGAAGCCGGCGCCCCCGGTGACCACGAGGGGCGGGGGCGCAGGCACGTTCATGAGGTTCGGGCTGCCATGATGGGCAGGACGGTCAGCTCTGACCGGCGAGTCGGCGGTTCTTCACCTTGGCCTTGATGTAGTCACGGTTCATGTAGGCGATGAAGTCGAGGCTGATTTCCTTGGGGCACGCCTCGGAGCATTCGCCGTGGTTGGTGCACGAGCCGAAGAACTGTTCCATGGTCTCGACCATGGCCTCGGTGCGCTTGTACCGCTCGGCCTGGCCCTGCGGCAGCGAGTTGAGGTGCCAGATCTTCGCCGAGGTGAACAGCTGACCGGCCGAGTTCGGGCACGCCGCCACACAGGCGCCGCAGCCGATGCAGGCGGCCGCGTCCATTGCGGAGTCGGCCACCTCCTTGGGGATGCGGATGTCGTTGGCGTCGTTGGCGGTGCCGGTGGGAGCAGTGATGAAACCACCGGCAGCGATGACCGCGTCGAGCGGTGACCGGTCGACGACGAGGTCACGGACGATGGGGAAGGCCTTGGCCCGCCACGGTTCGACGACGATGGTGTCGCCGTCGTTGAACTTGCGCATGTGGAGCTGGCAGGTTGCCGTGCCCCGCTCGTGGCCGTGGGCCTGGCCGTTGATCATGACGCCACACGTTCCGCAGATGCCCTCTCGGCAATCGTGGGGGAACTCGATCGGGACCTTGTTCTCGGCGATGAGCCGTTCGTTCACGATGTCGAGCATCTCGAGGAACGAGGCATCGTCGGAGATGCCCTTGGCCTGGTAGGTCTCGAACGTTCCGGGCTTGTTGGGGCCGGCCTGCCGCCAGACCTGCAAGGTGAGGTTGAGGATCTTGCTCACTGGTTGGTCTCTTTCCTCTTGTTCCTGGCTTCGTTCTGAGTCACTTGTAGGACCGCTGCGTCAGCTTGACGTACTCGAACTCGAGCTTCTCGCGATGCTCGGTCTGCGGGGTGTCCGCGTCGTTCCACTGCCACGCCGAGACGTGGGCGAAGTCGTCGTCGTTGCGGAGCGCTTCGCCGTCGGGGTCCTGGTATTCCTCGCGGAAGTGACCGCCACAGGACTCCTCGCGGGTGAGGGCGTCTCGGGCCATCAGTTCGGCCAGTTCGAAGAAGTCGGCAACGCGGCCGGCCTTTTCGAGCGAGCTGTTGAGGGACTCGTTGTTGCCGAGGACCCGAACGTCCTTCCAGAACTCGTCACGCAGGGCCCGGATCTCGCCGATGGCCTTCTGCAAACCGTTCTCGTTGCGAGCCATGCCGATGTACTCCCACACCAGCTTGCCCAGCTCACGGTGGAAGTGTTCGGGAGAGTGCGTGCCGCCGATCGAGAGGAACTGATGCATCTGGTCGCGCACCTCGGTCTCGGCCTGCTGGAATACCGGGTCGTCGGTGCTGACCGGCGGCTTGTTGAGGAAGTCGCTGAGATAGTTCCCGATGGTGGCCGGCAGGACGAAGTAGCCGTCGGCCAGGCCCTGCATGAGGGCCGAAGCGCCGAGGCGATTGGCACCGTGATCGGAGAAGTTGGCCTCGCCCGCCGAGTACAGACCGGGCACGTTGGTCATGAGGTTGTAGTCGACCCAGAGCCCGCCCATGGTGTAGTGGGTGGCGGGGTAGATGCGCATCGGGACCTTCTGGGGGTCCTCGCCGGTGATGCGCTCGTACATCTCGAGCAGGTTGCCGTACTTCTCCTCGACGACCTTGACGCCGTCACGCTTGAGGACGTCGGAGAAGTCGAGGTAGACGCCGTTTCGGGCCGGACCGACACCGCGGCCTTCGTCGACGACGGTCTTGGCATTGCGGGAGGCGACGTCCCGGGGGACCAGGTTGCCGAACGCCGGGTACTTCTCCTCGAGGAAGTAGTAACGCTCGGCCTCGGGAATCTGGTCGGCGGAACGGACATCGTCGCGGTCACGGGGCACCCAGATGCGGCCGTCGTTGCGCAGAGACTCCGACATGAGCGTCAGCTTGGACTGGAAGTCGTCGGATGCCGGGATGCAGGTGGGGTGGATCTGGGTATAGCAGGGGTTCGCGAAGTAGGCGCCCTTGCGATGGGCCCGCCATGCGGCCGTGACATTGCACGTCATGGCGTTGGTGGAGAGGTAGAACACGTTGCCGTAGCCGCCGGTGGCCAGCACAACGGCATGCCCGGAGTGGCTTGCGATCTCCCCGGTGGTCAGGTTGCGGGTCACGATGCCTACGGCGCGACCGTCCTTGACCACGACGTCGAGCAGCTCGGTCTGGGTGTGCAGCTTGACCTTGCCCAAGCCGACCTGGCGCATCAGCTGCTGATAGGCGCCGATGAGCAGCTGCTGGCCGGTCTGGCCCCGGGCGTAGAACGTGCGGCTGACCTGGGCGCCGCCGAAGGAGCGGTTGTCGAGGAGGCCGCCGTACTCGCGGGCGAAGGGCACGCCCTGGGCGGTCATCTGGTCGATGATGTCGACGGAGACCTGGGCCAGGCGATACACGTTGGCCTCACGGCTGCGGTAGTCGCCGCCCTTCACGGTGTCGTAGAACAACCGATGGACACTGTCGCCGTCGTTGCGGTAGTTCTTGGCCGCATTGATGCCGCCCTGGGCCGCAATCGAGTGGGCTCGTCGGGGCGTGTCGTGGAAGGTGAAGGCCTCGACGTTGTAGCCGAGCTCGGCCAGCGTGGCCGCAGCCGAGGCCCCGGCGAGGCCGGTGCCGACAACGAGGACCTTGAACTTCCGCTTGTTGGCCGGGTTGACCAGCTTCACGTTGAACTTGTGATTGTCCCACTTGTCTGCGATGGGACCTTCGGGGATGCCTGCGTTGGGGAGCATTCGGGTCACGCTTTCTCTGGGAGAGGCAGATCAGGGAAGATCGACGATGCCGGAAAGGATGGCAATGGGGAAACTGAGGTTCCCGACGAGGATCAACAGGGCGAGCCCGGCGGCGAAGCCTCGGCGAAGCTGGTTGTACACCGGATTGTTGATGCCGAGGCTCTGGAACATGCTGTATGCCCCGTGGAAGATGTGCACACAGAGCGCAATATTGCACACGATGTAGATGATCGCGATGGCAGGCCGCGACATCGAGTGCACCAGATTTTGGTAGACCTCGCCGCGCTCCCACTCGCTGGACGCAGCGCCGACTCCCCAGGTCAGGTCGGCCAGGTGGAACAGCAGGTAGAGGAGGATGATGGGCCCGGTCCAGCGCATCGACCGCGAGGCGAAGTTGGCCGCCACCCAGTCACGCTTGGACTCGTACCGGTTGTTCGACTCCAGGTTCATCCTGGAGAGGCTGATGGCGGAGTGCAGATGGAGCCCGAAGGCCCCGATGAGCCCGACACGAAGAATCCACAACAAATAGGTACGGGGCAGCAACGGGACCAGCAGGTCTCGGAGGAACTCGCCGTAGATGTTGATGTCGTAGTCGGTGACGTATTCACCCTCGGGGCTCAGGTGTTGCACCTCGCCGAGGTACATCTTGAGGTTGCCGACCATGTGGAACACCACGAAGCCGAGGAGCATGATGCCGGTGAGGGCCATGACCCATTTCTTGCCGACCGCCGTCTGATAGAGGTTGAGGGGGAACGGCAGCTCTTTGCGCTTCTTTCGCAGAGGCGCATCGGCTGAGTTCTTGGCCAGGGTCGGTGCGGCCACCGGGTACCTCCGAGTGTGGGAAATTGAAGAGAAGCTGAGGGGAAGCTGAACCGTCGGATTGCTTGCCGGTCCTAGGGCCGACCAGCGCAAACGCTAGCCGCCAGATGGCGGATCAACCCAACCTGGGGCGAGGCAGATTTGGGGTTGTTTCGGTGGCCGTGTACGTCTCGGCCGCCGGAATGATCACCGACTTGTAGCGATTCGTTGCCACCCGGTCTGCGGTGAGGAGATGCAGGTCGACGATCAGCGAGCCCTGCGTGTCGGGGACGACGAACTCGAAGAGGCCGATGAACTCGCAACCGTTGGCCGGCAGGTCCCCTTCCCAGTCACGTGCGAGGCTCCAGTTGCCGCACCGAACGGTAGCCCTGACCCTCACCCGGCCCAGCGGTTGGTTGAGATCGCTGACGGCGTGGACATCGAGCTGGACCCGTTGGCCGGGTGCGAGGACCTCGGGGAGCGGGTCGGCCACGACGACCACGGGTCGACAGGCATCGAGGACCGCGTTGAAGGCCGGCTTGCGGTGACGTGCGTGGTCGAGGATCCCGAACCCGCCCTCCGGTTCGGCGTCAGCCAACGCCGAAAGACAGAAGCCGCCGGCCGGTCGGAACTTGAGGCGCCGGATGGTCTCGATGTGATAGCGCAGCAGTTCGGCCTGATAGGCCTGGGTGGCGGCCGACCAGGCGGCACCGTCGGAGTAGGCCCGGCGGGGCAGGTAACGGTCGAACGCGCCGACTTGGGCCGATCTCCACGTCGGCTCCTGCTCGTCCCACTCGCGGACCACAGCCGACTGGCTCCCGAACCCGCCGAGGAAGGTCGCCAGTCGGGGCCATTGGCGAACCAAATCGGGCAGGTCCTCGACGGTGCCCGAGTGCCACCCGAGCCAGAGGTGAGTGTCGGAGGAGGCGGGGTCGAGGATCGACGGCAGGCTGCCCGACCGGGTGACGACGGGTCGGCTCGCGTCGGCCGCCGTGAGCTCGCGGCGCAGCATCGGGTCGAGCACCGAGCGGTTCCAGCTCGGTGCGTAATGTCGGGCGAGCCGTCGGGCGGTCGGGGCCTCCGGATCTCCGGCTCGGGCGGGGGCGGGCAGTGGGGGGCCGTTCGGTTCGTCGTGCGCGCACCAATACGCCACCGATGGATGGTGGCCGAGCAGGTCGACGGCCGACCGGGCGACCGCCCGAGCGGTCTTGCGGGCGCTGGTCGCGTACGGACCGACCAGCGGAAGGTCCTGCCACACCAGCAGTCCGAGGCGGTCGGCTGCTTGGTACAGCTCGGGTCGGGCGACATGCCCATGCACCCGAACCAGATCGAGCCCGGCCTCGACGATCGAACGCAGGTCATCGGTGATGATCGAGGGATCGAGCGAAGCGAGGTACGGGCTCTGCGGCCCGAGCACGATCCCCTTGGTGAACATGCGCTCGCCGTTCACCTTCAGTGTCATGTTGTGCTCGGCGAGCCAGCGGATCCCGGTTCGCCAGTGGCGCCGATCGCTCACGTCGTTGTCCGGAGTCCGAATGGCGACCGCGACCTCGTAGAGGGGCTGTTCTCCCAACGCGTGGGGCCACCAGAGCGCCGGTTGGTCGACGGTGACCGTGAACTCGATGCGATTCTCACCGTGGGCCAGCGTGTGGGAGGTCACACCGCCGGCGACCGCGGTTCCGTCGGGGCCGGTGACCGACGTGTCGACTCGGTGGGGTCCGGGCTCGCGGGCGTCGAGCACCAGCCGAATGCGGAGCTCGGCCGTGTTCGCGCTGGCCTCGGCGCACACCAGGCGGCTGAACAGGATGGCGGCCGGGCCGGTCTGTTCGATCCGGACCGGACGCCAGATGCCGCCGGGATTGCCCCGAGGGGCGAGCGGGCCGGTCTGGAGCGAACCGGTGACCGACTGCTTGGGTCGGGTCGTTGACGGCGGTGCGCACGCAACCTCGACCGCCAACAGGTGGTCGTCTCTCGCTCGGAGGGCATCACTGACCTCGAACTGGTGGGGCACGAAATAGCCGTTCGTGTCGCCGAGGTAATCGCCGTCCAGCCAGACCTCGCTCTGGGCGATCACGCCGTCCAGGCGCAGCCAGGCCCGCTTGTTCGGAGCAGGTGGGTCGGTGACGAAACGGCGTCGGTGCAGCATGGGCTCGGTCACTCCGGCGAAGGCGGCGGTTTCGTCCCACTGCCCCGGAACCGAGATGGTGGCCCAGGCGTCGTCGTCGAGGTCCGGGTCGGCGCCGGAGCGATTGAGCTCGGCGTTGAGCGGCGCTGCCTTCCACGGTCCTGAGAGGTCCACTGCCAGAACCATACTCGCAGCCTGGTGGGCATCGACCCACCGTTCCCGTATAGGGTCACCGACGTGACTCAACCCGCGGCATCGGAACTCAGCCCCACCCCGCCCGCCGACCTACCCCGTGATCTCGGAAGCCTGAAGGCATCCGGGTGGCAATCGCGCAGCATCAAGGTCGAGCTTCGTCAGAACGCCATCGCCAAGATACGCAACGGCGACAACCTGTTCCCTGGCGTCCTCGGGTACGAGAACACCGTCATTCCTCAACTGGAGCACGCGGTGCTGGCCGGCCATGACGTGGTGTTCCTGGGCGAACGAGGCCAGGCGAAGACCCGCCTCATCCGCTCGCTCACCAAGTTGCTCGATCCTTGGATGCCCATCGTCGCCGGCTCCGAGATCAACGACGACCCCTACCATCCGGTGTCCCGTATGGCCCGCGAGCTCGTAGCCGAACAGGGAGACGCCACCCCCATCGCTTGGGTACACCAGGACGACCGTTACGGCGAGAAACTCGCCACGCCCGACACCTCGATTGCCGACCTCATCGGTGAAGTCGACCCCATCAAGGTGGCCGAAGGCCGCTATCTCTCCGACGAACTCACCCTGCACTACGGCCTGGTTCCTCGCACGAACCGTGGCATCTTCGCCATCAACGAACTTCCCGACCTGGCCGAACGTATCCAGGTCGGTCTGCTCAACGTGCTCGAGGAACGCGACGTGCAGATCCGCGGCTACAAGGTGCGGCTACCGCTCGACGTCCTGCTCGTCGCTTCGGCCAACCCCGAGGACTACACCAATCGCGGTCGCATGATCACGCCGCTGAAGGATCGCTTCGGCGCGCAGATCCGCACCCACTACCCGTTCGAGATCGACACCGAGATCGCGATCGCCAACCAGGAAGCCACCATCCCCACCGACGGTCCCGAGATCCACATCCCGGACTTCATGACCGAGCTCGTGGCGACGTTCTCCCATGTGGCCCGGGGCAGCTCGCACATCAATCAGCGCTCGGGCGTGTCGGTTCGACTCACCGTGTCCAATCTCGAAACGCTGGCGGCCGCGGCCACCCGCCGGGCATTGCGCCTCGGCGAAGACGTCGTGGTGCCTCGGGTTTCGGACCTGGACGCCCTCATCTCCTCGACCTCGGGCAAGATCGAGATCGAGGCGCTCGAAGAGGGTCGTGACGCCCAGGTCATCGATCATCTGCTGCGCACCGCGATCCTCACCGTGTTCAAGGGGCGGGTGTCGGTGGAAGGTATTCGGCAGGTCGTCGACTCCTTCGACGACGAGCTCGTCGCCAGCACCGGCGACGACGTTCCGGTCGCCGACTACATGGCGTTGCTGGCCTCGCTTCCGGCCATGGCCGCGCCGGTCGCCGAGCTTCTGGGTGACGATCTCTCGCCCGCCTCACAGGCGTCGGCCGTCGAGTTCATCCTCGAAGGCCTGCACCTGTCGAAGCGGCTGAACAAGGATGCCGTGGGCTCCCGCTCGGCCTACCGAGCCCGAGCCTGAGCCTCAGCCCTTGGCCGCCAACGTGACGGTCAGGGTCAGCCGCTGACCGTCACGATCCACGACGACGGTCAGCGACTCACCGGGGAACCGAGACTGCACCAGGCCGGCCAGCTCGGCGAAGCCGCTCACCGGCGCTCCGTCGATCGACAGGACCCGGTCGCCGACCTCGAACCCGGCAGCCTCAGCCGCGCTGCCGGCGGTGACCTCACCGAGCTGCACGCCGGGTGCGGTGTCATCGACGGCCGCCGGAGCGACGCCGAGGAATCCGGGTTCGAGCGATGAGCCGGTGCGGATGTGCGAAGCCACGTTCACCGCGACATCGATGGGGATGGCGAACCCGATGCCCGCGTTCGTGCTGCTGACCCCGTCGGTACGGATGCTGGCGTTGATGCCGATGACCTGACCCGACGAGTTGGCCAGAGCCCCGCCCGAGTTCCCCGGATTGATCGGGGCGTCGGTCTGGATCATGGCGCTGAAGCCGTTTGCCGCGTTCGGAACCGGTCGGTTCAACGCCGAGACGATGCCGGCGGTCACGGTCTGCTGGAGTTGGAACGGGCTCCCGATGGCCACTGCGGTCTCGCCCACTTCGAGATCGACCCCGGTCGCCAGCTCGGCGACCGGGATTCCCGACGCTGCCCCAAGACTGAGCACGGCGATGTCGTTGCGGGGGTCGCTGCCGATCAGTTCGGCTTCGAGCGCCCGCCCGTCGGCGGTGCGGACGATGAACGAACTCGAACCCTCGACGACGTGGTGGTTCGTGAGGACGAAGCCGTCCTCATACACCACGCCTGAACCGAGCCCGGTGGGAGTTTCGACCTGTACGACCGATGGGCTGAGGAGCGTTGCCACCGAGGCAACGCCTCCGGGAACCTCGGTGTCGACCGTCTGCGTACCGGCGAGCGGCGTTCCGTTGGCTCCGTCGGAGTCGTTCCAGGTAGCCAGGGTGCCCAGGCCGAAGCTCGCAGCGGACAGCGCGGCCCCGGCGACGAATGCAAGCGCAACCCTGCCTCCACCGCTACTGCCTCGCCCGGTGGCCGGCTCGACCGGGGCCGGACGGACGAACCCGGGGTACGCGTGGGTCTCGTCGGCGAGGTGATGCGGTTGCGTTGGTTCGGTCTCGGTCCAGCTCATGAGGCGAACGTACGCTCACCCGGCGAAAGCGGAGATAAGCGGGCGGCGAAACGTCGACCGTTTGACCGGTACGGTCGGGGCATGAGCACCGAGCCAACCTTGCGGTCGGTCACGATTGCCCTGGACCTGCTCGAGGCGTTCCGGGGCGATGCCGAGCTGTCGGTCACCGAGTTGACCCGTCGGGTCGGGGTGGCCAAGAGCACGACATCACGTATGTGCGCGGTGCTCGAGCAGCGCGGCATGCTCGAGCGATCCGACACTGGCCGGTACCGCCTCGGAGCCAAGCTGATGGAGTACGGGCACTTGGCCAAGCTCCGCCATGGGCTCAGCACCCAGGCCCGGGTGCTCCTCACCGAAGTGCGAGATGCCGTCGGAGAGACCGTTCAGCTCGGCGTTCCCGCTGGAGCCGACGTCCTGTACCTCGAACGGGTCGAAGCGGTCCGCAGCCTCCGTCACTCGAGCGAGAGCTACCGGTACACCGCGGTGCACCGCTCCTCGAACGGCAAGGTCCTTGCCGCCTGGAACCCCGACATCGCCCAGGCCCGCATTCGAGCGGGCCTTCCTGCCAGCACCGGCTACACCGTCGTGGTCCCCGAGCTGTTCCTCGAGGAGCTGGCACGGGTCCGAGCGCGCGGGTACGCCATGAGCGTCGAGGAGAGTGAGCTGGGAGGGGCGTCGATCGCGGTCCCGGTCCACGGGCCACCGAGCGCCGAGGGCGACCGGCCCGTCGTCGCGTCGCTGGGCGTCGCCGGTCCGACCCGTCGGATCGTGGAACTCGAGGCCAAGCACGTCGCGGCGCTGAAGGTCGGTGCACGCAAGCTGGCTACTGCGATCGCGGCCCGGCAGGTGACGCTACCGGCCGTTCACTAGGCGGCCCCGCCGCCGGCTGCGGCGGCCGGGGTCTGCAGGTGCACGATGTCGAGACCGTCGGCGCCGGTCGCGCCTTGCTCGGCGTCGATGAGGCGGCTGAGAATTCGTCGGGCCCGAAGGGGCGCGGTGTCGATGGACAACATCACCGGCGAAATCTTGTCGGGTCCGCCGGCGCGTTCGACGGCCCGCTGCTGGGCCTCGAGAATGGGTCGATCCTGTTCGTCGAACGCGAACCGTCGCATGATCGACAGGCGTTCGGAGACCGAATCGTCGTTGTCGGCCGGCGCAGGAAGATCGCAGATCCGGACGGCGCAGAAATGGTAGTAACAACGTCCAGGGGTCGACGGTGTGACCAGGTGCGTGCCACGCACCAGAAGGCCTTCCTCGCGAGGTGTTCCGGGCACCGTGATCCCGGCGTCGTGGCGAAGGTTGGCGGGCGCGTCCCAGCGCATCTCGGACCAGGTGTCGGCGGGTTGCCCGTCGTTCCGGAACATGAGATCGAACATCGGGGTCGGCTCGACGGCCTGCGCGGTCCGGTTCACGTACAGGGTGTCGCCCTGTTCGATGATGTCGAGGTCGACGTTGAGCGTGTCCTCGTTGCCGATGATGCCCCGGTGCAGGAACGCCGCGTGACTGAGGTCCATCAGGTTGTCGACGACGAGGCGATAATCGACCTCCATCACGATCCAGTCACGCTTGCTGGCGGTGCCAGGAGCGTCCTCGTCGAGATACGAGAAGTCGGGGATCAGCGCCTCGTCGGCCGGTTCGGAGCCCATCCACACCCAGATGAGGGTGTGGCGCTCGGCGATGGGATAGCTCTTCACGTGCAGCGCCGACGGGATCCGACCCGATCCGTGCGGGTTGACGACGCAGGCGCCGGTCTCGTCGAACTGCAGCCCGTGGTAGGGGCACTCGACGTTGCTCGAACCTTCACAGACGCGGCCCATGCTGAGCGGCACGAACCGGTGCGAGCACTGGTCGGCAATGGCGGCGATGACGCCGTCGTGGCGACGGAAGATGGCGATCGGCTCCTCGCAGATGGTGCGCGAGATGATCTGACCCGGCTCGAGATCGGGGCTCCAACCCGCGACGTACCACCGGTTGCGGAGGTAGTCGAGGTGGATCGGAGGGAAGACCACTGGTGTCTCGCCGATGGGGGCGGTGGGCACGTAGGACTTGGGCGTGACGGATGCGCTGGCCATGAGCCCACCATCACCGATGGCACCCGATGGAGCAAGGTTTGTGTTCGCCCCTGGCGAACACTAGGTCAGGTCAGGTCAGGTCAGGTCGGCGAAGGCGTGCGCGACGTCGCGTTCGGAACGGGAGGCGTCGATGAGGCCGCCTCGGCCGTCGAACCCGCGCTCCCAGTGCCAGCCGTCGATGGGGCTCGACTGCCACCAGCCGGAGCCCTTGCGGTCGAGGACTCCTTCGTGCAGGGTCCGCAGATGCTGGGCCTGGGCGTCGCTGTCGTCGTCGACCGGGGCCAGATCGGCCGCCGCGAGTTTCTCGGTCTCGGGCAGCGACTCGCAGGTTTGCTCGAAGGCGGTGAGCAAACCCTCGGCCAGGAAGCCGAGCGGCATGGGTGACCAGGCGCCCTGAGCGTCGATGCGCACCGCCGGACGGAGTTGCACGATGATGCGGTCGAACGCCTCGCGCAGGTGACCGACGGTCGTCGGGTACCCGTCCACGCCAACCACACCCTCGGTGATCGCCTGGCCCCACGAACGGCGGAAGAGACCGTCGAGCCACCGGGCCCGCTCCGTGGCCGGAAGGTTGTCGGTGAGCGGCTCGAACAATCGGGCGGTCTGGTAGGTGGCGACGGGAGCCGAGCTTCCGAGGACCCGCCACGCTTCTCCGTCGGCCAAGACCGCGGCACGGACCGCCTTTGCCGTTGTGTCGAGGTCACGACCACCCGGCGGGCCGAGCGCCAGCAGATTGTTGCGCACGGCATGATGGACCGGCTCGCGTTGGGGGATCCAGCCGGCGACGAGGTCGGCAAAGTTCTCGCCCATTCGGTCGAGGTGGCGGGGCCACAGCAGGGTGCGGGCACGGTCATCGACGAAGCCGTGCTCGTCGTCGACGAACCACCCGGGCAAGGTGCCGTCGACGAGGCAGGCCCACGGGGCCAATCCCAACTGTCTGGCGGCCTGGAAGACCTCGCGATAGTGCTCGGCCCGCGCCTGGTTCGGATGCCCACCGCGCGGCTCGAGGGTTGCCCATTCGAGCGTGATGGCCACTTCGTTGAAACCCAACAGCGCAAGCTGCGCCAGGTCATCGGACCAGGTACTCCGGTAGCCGATCCCGTCGCCCGACGACGGGGCGCGGCCGGCCGCGATCCATCGCGACCAGTCCGAGCTTGGAGGCACCCCCGCAAGTTCGCTCTCCGTGAGCACTGCGCCCAGGGGTCGAATCATGTCAGCATCCGCTGACGAATGAGGTCGGCGGACTCGGCCACCGAGTCGGGGTCGGCCAGATCGAGGGCGATGGTCTGGATCCCCAGCGCAGCGGCGACCTCGAGGTTGCCCTGGTCGTGGTCGAGGTAGAGCACGTCCTCAGGCCCACAGTCCGCGACATCGAGGCACAACTCGAAGAACTCGGGATCGGGGAGTTCGAGGCCGACCATCGCCGAGTTCACCAACGCCGACGCCAGCCCCCGGTCGAGGTAGCGGGCGGCCAACATCTCCTGGCCCTCGACGAGGTGGTTGACCACCAACATGACCATCAGGCCGGCGTCACACAGTTCGACCAGGAGATCGGCGAACTCGGGGCGGTCGGTGGCTTCGAACGTGAGGTCGAGGAGTTGCTGAGTGCTCAACGGTGACGGATCGAGCGGCGTATCGGTGACGGTTCCCGCCCATCCGACGAGCAGCACATCGCATGGAGACCCTTGCCCTGGCACAAGGCCGAGGCTAACGGCCGGTGTGCCCGAGGGGGCGTGGGCCGCCGAGGGCAGCTAGGGTCTGCAGACGCAGCCGACGAAAGGTTGAGCAGACATGGTCGGTTCCCGATTCCGTTACTCCCGCTGGGATGGCACGCAGAAGGGCTTCGAACTCGACGCGTTCGACGTGCTCGGCGAACTCACCGACGACCTGCTCTATCACGGCGACCCGATGGCTGCCTTGCGACGACTGATGCAGGAGGGGTTCGAGGACCGCAACGGTGATCGCATCCAGGGCTTGCGCGAGATGCTCGAGCAGCTCCGCCGTGAGCGTCAAGAGCGGCTCGAGAATCACGATCTCGGCGGCGTCTACGACGAGATCAACGAGGCCCTGAACGACGTGGTCTCCACCGAGATGCAGGGTCTCGATGACCGTCAGGCCTTGGCCGACATGCAGCTGGCCGATCCTGACGCGTCGGCCAACGACCGACGCAACGCCGAACTCGCCAAGGACACCACGGCGTCCAAACAGATGGAACTGGGCATGCTGCCCGACGACCTGGCCGGCAAGGTCCGCTCGCTCCAGCAGTACGAGTTCGAGTCCCCCGAGGCTCGGCAGCGGTTCGAGGAGCTGGTCGACAAGCTCCGGCAGGAACTCATCCAGCAGCAGTTCCAGCAGATGTCGGGCTCCATGGAGAACCTGACACCCGAAGATCTCGCCCGTATGAAGGACATGATGTCCGAGCTCAACAAGATGCTCGAGCAGCGTGAACAGGGCATCGATCCCGACACCGAAGCGGCCAACTTCGCCGACTTCATGGAGAAGTTCGGCGACTTCTTCCCCGGCGAACCCGAGAACCTCGATCAGCTCCTCGAGCAGATGGCCCAGCAGATGGCGGCCATGCAGGCCATGCTCAACTCCATGACGCCCGAGCAGCGTCAACAGCTGATGGATCTCTCCAATCAGCTGATGGAGGACATGGACCTCAACTTCGAGATGAACCGGCTGGGTCAGAACCTGCAACAGATGTTCCCCGACGCGGGCTGGCAGCAGGGCTACAACTTCGAGGGTTTCGACCCACTCGGGCTGGCCGACGCCTCGCAGATGATGCAGGAGATGGGCCAGCTGGACCGGCTCGAGCAGTTCCTTCGGCAGGCCACCTCGCCCCAGCAGTTGGCCGAGGTCGACCTCGAACAGGTCCGGAGGCTGATGGGCGACGACGCCGCGGCCTCGATGGAGCGGGTGGCCGAGCTGGCCAAGATGCTCGAGGAGTCCGGCCTGATCCAGAACAAGGAAGGCCGGCTCGAGCTGACACCCCGGGGTTTGCGTCGACTGGGACAACAGGCGTTGGGTGACCTGTTCTCCAAACTCGATCCCAGCAGTCTCGGTGGACACGACATCGATCGGGCCGGCATCGGCCACGAACGAGCCTTCGACACCAAGGCCTACGAGTTCGGCGATCCCTTCAACCTCGACATCGGCAAGACCGTGCGCAACGCCATCCAGCGGGCAGGCGGCGGCACGCCGGTGAAGCTCACGCCCGACGATTTCGAGATCGAGCAGACCGAGCGTCAGGTGCGGTCGAGCACCGTGCTGATGCTCGATCTTTCGTTGTCGATGCCGATGCGAGACAACTTCCTGCCGGCCAAGAAGGTGGCCATGGCGTTGTACTCCCTCATCTCCTCCCAGTTCCCCCGGGACTACTTGGGCATCGTCAGCTTCAGCGAAGTGGCAAAGGAGCTCAAGCCGGCCGATCTGCCTGAAGTCAGCTGGGACTTCGTCTACGGCACCAACATGCACCACGCGTTCAAGTTGAGCCAGCAGATGCTGGCCCGCCAGACCGGCACCAAGCAGATCATCATGATCACCGACGGAGAGCCGACCGCCCATCTCCTGCCGGGCGGGCAGCCCTTCTTCAGTTATCCGCCGGCGCGAGAGACCGTCGAGCTGACCTTGGCCGAGGTGATGCGATGCACCCGAGCCGGCATCACCATCAACACCTTCATGCTCGACCCAGATGCGGGCCTGCGGGGCTTTGTCGAGCGACTCACCGAACTGAACCAGGGGAGGGCCTTCTTCACCACCCCTCAGAACCTGGGAGACTACGTGCTGGTCGACTTCATCGAACACAAACGCAAACTGCTGACGGGCCGCGGTCGAGCCTGACAGTGGATCGTGTTCTGCTTGAAGCCGAGCGGTTGAGCCAGGCCAGCGGCCTGGCGTTCGATGTGATCGCCTGTGATCCAGCGCTGGCCGATACGGCCCAGTTCTGCGAGGCGTACGGCTATGCCCTCGCCGATTCGGCCAACACCATTCTCGTCGTCGGCAAGTCCGAGCCCAGGATCTACGCGGTCTGCCTCGTCCTGGCCGACTCGCGTCTCGACGTGAACGGGGAGGTGCGCCGACGTCTTGGAACGAGGAAAGCGTCGTTCGCCAGCGCCGAGGAGACCGGCGCGTTGACCGGCATGACCATCGGGGGCGTAACCGTCGTCGGTGTGCCGGCTGACCTCCCGGTGTGGATCGATGCCAGAGTCATGGAGCGAACCTCCATCGTCCTCGGGGGCGGTGGGCGCGACCGCAAGCTCGTCGCTCCGCCGGCGTGGTTGCTGGCCCGCCCCCAGGCGACACCGGGGGCAACGGTCGACGTGGTCGAGGGTCTTGCCAAGCGCTGACCTCCCGCCAGAGTTTTCGCGCGATAGCACATTCTGCTTGTAAATCGCGGAAACTCCAGGCAGAATCCCACTGTTGTAATTACAGGTGCGGACTTCTCGAAGTCTGCACCTGGTGTCGGTGGGTTCTCCCGCACTGCCGACACCGTCGGTCCTTTCTTGTTCCCCACGAAAAACCCGCACCCGAAGGACCGGCAAGAGGCGGAGGAGGCAGCATCAGAATGCGTATTGGGCGGAAGCAAATCATGCTGGACACCAGCTGGCAGGAGATGGCGAACTGTCTCGGTGTCGATCCCGACCTCTTCTTTCCGGAGCGAGGCGCGTCCACTCGGGAAGCCAAGGAAGTGTGCAAGGGCTGTGTGGTTCGCGACCACTGTCTCGAGTATGCGTTGGCCAACGGCGAGAAGTTCGGTATCTGGGGCGGCATGAGCGAACGTGAGCGTCGCCGAATCCGCCGCTCCCGGGCCGTCGCCCGTCAGGCCCAGCCCGAGGTTGCGGCGGCCATCGAGACGGCCTGAGGTCGGACGTTCCTCCTGCCGCCGCCCGGCTCACTGCGTAGGGGTACACTTACGCCATGGCTGGTCTCAGAGGTCAAGAACTCATCATCGTTGCCGTGGTTCTCCTGGTCCTCTTCGGTGGCGCCAAGCTCCCGCAGCTGGCCCGCAACGTGGGTCGCGCGCAGAAGGAATTCAAGGACGGCCTGGCCGAGGGCAAGTCCAGCACAACCGCCGATGCAACGCGCCGATGCAAGCGCAGACGGAGATTCTTCGCGCTGACCTGGAACCGAACCGACCGCGCCGGCGTTCCGAGAGCCGACACGTTGGTCCATGGCTGAGCCACGGACCTTCGATCGAGACTCAGTCCCAACATGGGAAGAGGTCGCGGACAACTACGGTCGGTTTCTCTACAGCCTTGCGTTTCGGCTCACGGGCAATCACCACGATGCCCAGGACCTCGTCCAGGAGGTTCTCTTGCGAGTCAGGCGCGGACTCATCAACTACCAGCCCGGTAACCTGGAGGGCTGGTTGGGACGCATCACCACCAACGCGTTCCTCGACCGGGTGCGGCGACAGAAGCGGCGCCCGACCGTTTCGTTGCCCACAGAGGCCGAGAACTATCTGCCCGGGTCCTCAGGCATCGAGGCCGAGATGGCCGCATCCGACCTGCCGGACGATCTCCAGAAGCTGCTGGCCGACCTCCCGGCCGAGTACCGAGCCCCCGTGGTTCTCAAAGATGTCCTCGGCTACTCCTACGACGACATCGCGGCCAGTCTCGACATTCCCGTCGGAACGGTGAGAAGCCGAATCCATCGAGGTCGCAGCCGCCTCAAGGAGGCCCTCAGTGTCTGAAGAGGGAGTGTCTGAAGAGGGAGTGTTCGAAGAGGAAGGGTGGGAGTCCGAGATCTCGACGCTGTTGGCTTCGTTGCCGCTTGTCGAGCCCCCACCGGGATTCCTCGAGCGGGCCGTCGACCATCGTCCGTTGTTTGCCCTGCGGGGCACCGTGGCCCTGCTGTGCGGGGCGACGCTTGCGTTGTTCGGGGTGACGCAGGTCGGCGGACTCGACCGCCACGAGGTCGTCCCGCCCGTGGACGATTTGCTCCAACGTCACGCCACGGCGGAGGTCGCCATGCACGACGGCACGCTGGAAAGCGGCCAAGGGCTCGTACGCGGCGACGACGGCGCCAGTCCGCCGCTTTCCTTGCCCGGCTCGCTCGAACCCCAGGGCCACATCCAGGGCGGCCACCAAGACCAGACGCTGTACGCCGATGATGGCGACGCGGTGTCGGTCTTCTCCCAGCCGGGTCGGGTCGACTGGGAGGAACTCCCGAGTGACGGCATGGAGACGCTCGGCGGGGTGCCGGCCTGGGTCGACCCCGAGCAGGAGTTGGTGTTGGTCGAGTCCGCCGACGCTGCGGTGACCATCGTCGGGCTCTCGCCTGCCGAGCTGGTCGGGCCGTTGCAGACGCTGCCTCGTCGGTCGCGGGGGGCCGCGGCCTGGCTCCGTGAGACCGCGTCGGCCATCAGTGCCCAGTTGGGCTTCGCCGACCTCGACTGACTGACGACGTAAGAGCCCCGGGTGGTTGGCCCGGGGCTCTTACTTCTGGTGGGAGAGATTTGGGTGAGATTGTCTGGGTCAGGCGTTGATGTGAACGCTGGTTCCGGCGTGGCGCCGGCTCTTGAGCATGCGGCGTCGTTGGCGTTCTGATTCGCCACCCCAGACGCCGTGATCGACCCTGAGTTCGAGCGCGTACTCGAGGCACTCGCTCTTGACGGGGCATTCGGCGCAGATCTTCTTCGCGATCTCCACCCCGACACCGTCGCTCGGGAAGAACACGGCGGGAGGGTGATGGTTACAGAGTCCCTCTGCCATCCAAGTGGTATCCATGGCCATAGAGACGTTTATCTGCCCAAAATGGTTCCCTCTAAACCAAAAGTCTCAAAGAAATTTCGGAAGGGTGAGCGGCTAGAGTCCTTGGCCATGACGTACGTCGAGCCGACCTCCGAGCAGCCACCGGTTGCCCACGCCACCATCGTGTACCTCGGTCCGGTCGCTCCGCATTGGGAGATCCGGACCCATTTCGGCGATGAGCGACTCATCGACGCCTTCCGCACCCGAGTCGATGCCCGCCTGCTGTTGCTGCCCAAACACGACCCACAGTTCCGCCGCAACCGTGAGCGGGTGAACCGTGACGCCGAGCGTGAACTCATCCGTCTCGACTGGGACCTCGGCGACGAGCTGCATCAGGGTGCCGCCTCCGCCTGACGGATGCCTGCTGTTCACGTTCTCGACACCTTGCCTCGGTGCGATGCGTGATTGACTGGGGGAATGGACCCCAACGGCACACAAGGGGCGTCGCCTGTGGTCGAGACGAAGGGCACGCCTCGCTACCTCAACCGAGAGTTGTCGTGGCTCGACTTCAATGAGCGGGTTCTGTCCATGGCTGACGATCCGTTGCTGCCTCTTCTCGAGCGGCTGAAATTCTGCGCCATCTTCGCCTCGAACCTCGATGAGTTCTTCATGGTTCGAGTTGCCGGTCTGAAGGATCAGGTCGCTGCCGGTCTCGGCGCCCGTTCAGCTGACGGGCTCACGCCCCTTGCCCAGCTGTCCGAAGTGCGGCGAATGGTGGTTCGACAAGCAAAGCTGCTCGAGCGCCTCCACGTTGATCGGCTGCAGCCGGCGCTGTCCGCCGCCGGTGTCCTCATTCGTCAGTGGAACGAGCTCGATGCGGTCGATCGCGCTGCAGCCTGTGCCGAATTCGAACGGCGAATCTTCCCGGTGCTGACGCCCCTTGCCGTCGATCCGGGCCATCCCTTCCCGTACATCTCGAACCTGTCGCTCAACCTCGCCGTCCAGGTCGCCGATCCGGTCGACGGTCGCCGTCGCTTCGCCCGACTGAAGGTGCCGAACACCATTTCCCGCTTCATGGCCCTGCCCTCGGGGGGGTACGTGCCGGTCGAGCAGGTCATCGGCTCGAACCTCCGGCCCCTGTTCGCCGGAATGGACATCGTGGGAGCGTGGGCGTTTCGGGTCACGCGCAACGCCGATTACACGCTCAACGATGCCGACGCCGATGACCTCGTCGAAGCCATCGAGCTCGAGCTTCGCCGACGCCGTTTCGGGCGGGCGATCCGACTCGAGGTCGACCACTCGATGCCTCATGACACCCTCGAGCTCCTGGTTCGTGAGCTCGACCTCGATCCCGAGGACGTCTACGACTACCGGGGTCTCCTCGACTGCACCGGGTACTGGCAGCTGGTTGGGCTCGACCGCCCCGATCTTCTCCATCCTCCCTTCGTCGGCCTGACGCCGGCGCCGCTTCGAGATCTCGAGGACCGTGACGAGTTGTTCGCCCGCCTTCGCAACGAAGATGTGCTGCTCCATCACCCGTATGACTCGTTCAACGATTCGGTTGGGGAGTTCATCCGCCTCGCGTCCATCGATCCCCGGGTGCTTGCGATCAAGCAGACGCTGTATCGCACCTCGGGTGACTCGCCGATCGTCCAGTCGCTCATCCGCGCCGCCGAGATGGGCAAGCAGGTTGCGGTCCTCGTCGAGGTCAAGGCCCGCTTCGATGAGCAGGCCAACATCGAGTGGGCGCGTCGGTTGGAGCAGGCCGGCGTTCACGTGGCCTATGGGCTGATCGGGTTGAAGATCCACACCAAGACGACGCTCGTCATTCGGGACGAGCCAGACGGAATCCGGCGGTACTGCCACATCGGTACCGGCAACTACAACTCCCGCACCGCCAGTACCTACGAAGATCTCGGCCTGCTGACCGCTGACCCCGAGATCGGCGACGATCTCACCCAGCTGTTCAACTACCTCACCGGGTATGGGCGTGACGCCGAGTACGGCAATCTCGTCGTGGCGCCGCTGACCATGCGTGCAACCCTGCGGCGGCTCATTCGCAACGAGATGGACGCACCCGAAGGTCGCATCATCTTGAAGCTGAATTCGCTGGTCGACACCGAGTTCATCGATCTGCTCTACGAGGCGAGCCAGGCCGGGGTCTCGATCGACCTCGTCGTGCGAGGCATGTGCGCGTTGATCCCGGGTGTACCCGGAAGGTCGGAGAACATTCGAGTCCGGTCGATCCTCGGGCGGTATCTGGAGCACAGCCGGATCTACTACTTCGGTAACGGCGACGGTCACGGTCGACCGCTCTACTACCTGGGATCGGCCGACATGATGCGCCGCAACCTCGATCGGCGGGTCGAGGCGTTGGTCCGGATCAACGACCCGAAGATCATCGATCGGTTGGCCGAGGTCATCGAGATCAATCTGGCCGATGACTGGTTGGCGTGGGAGCTCGGTCCCGATGCCGTGTATCGGCGGCGCCAGGAGCGTACGGTCCAGTGTCATGAGACTTTCCAGAAGTTGGCCTTGGAACGGGCCGCCTTGCACGTCACAGCCCGCCGTTCGACCGGCGATCCGTACCAGAACCTTTGAGCCCCGCAAGGCGGCCGGCAATGGGAGCTGAGGTTCCCGAGCCGGTGCGCGCTGCGGGCTGCGTGGTGTGGCGGATGGGCGAGCTCGGACCCGAGGTCTTGTTGGCCCATCGCAATCGCTACGACGACTGGGCGTTCCCGAAGGGAAAACGGGACCCTGGCGAGACCGACGAGGAGTGCGCGCGGCGCGAGGTGCGGGAGGAGACCAACGTCGGTGGCGTGCTCGGACCCGAACTCGGGTCGGCCCACTACGTGGATCACAAGGGTCGGGACAAGGTGGTTCGGTACTGGCTCATGCGGCACGAGTCCGGATCGTTCCTGCCCAATGACGAGGTCGATCGCGTGGTTTGGCTGCCGCCGGCCGAAGCCGCCGGCCTGCTCACGTATCCGCATGATCGAGTGCTGCTGACCGAGGCTGCCGGCATGATCCCGTACGTCGATTGAAGAGGTCGACCTGGTGGGCGACGCCCTCGTCGGCCCCCCTCTGGTTCAGCGCCGTCGAACTTGCCGACTCGAGGCGCTACCACGGGCCGCTCGGTCGTGCCGCGGCCATCCGGGCTGCGGCCCGTCTGGTGCTGCTGGCCGTGTTCCTCGTCGTCACCTCCGGCGTCGTCCCTGCGACAGGAGCACCGACAACGTTCGAGCGTTCCGTTCCCTTGCTCTGGGTTCCGGCAGCGACCGCGCTGCTCTGGTGGCTGCCAGGATTTGTGATCGAGGCCTGGTTCCAGTTCGTGCACGAGCCGCGTTTCGGCCGACCTCGCCCGATTCCCCGACGGTTCGTCCTGGTTGGTGCGGTCGTTCTCGTCGGCTCGGCCGCCATGGGATGCGCGGTCTCACTCGCGTTCTGGACGTTGATCGATGCGGCCGACCCGACCAGCTGGTGGATCGCGGTTGCGTCGGTGGCTGTCGCGGCGGCGGCCCTGATGTTGCTCGACCGGTCGAGCATCGGGTCGCTCGCCCAGGAGGGCACACCGTTGTCGGGTCCTGAGGCAGAGCGAGTCTCGCAGGTGGTCGAGCGGTTGGGTCTGCACGACATCTCCCTCCGCCTACTCGCCGCCGAGTCCGACACGAGCGACGTCGAACTCAACGCGTGTTCGGCCGGCGCATTCGGTCCACCCCGTCTGGCCGTCACACGAGGGCTGCTTGCCGAAGACCCGGCCCTGCTCGAATTCGTGGTGACCCACGAGGCGGGACATCTCGAGCTCGGGCACCATCGGGCGTCGTTCCTGACTGCCGCCGGGGGCGCGCTGGCGGTCGTGTGCGCACTGGCCGGCATCGTCGGGGCGCTTCACGGGAGCGGACTGAACCTCCTGGAACCGAGGTGGTGGCCGCTGTTGTGGTTGATCGTGGTCGCCTTGTCCGCGGCCGGGGGTTTCGTTCGGGCGTTCGTGGGCCGGGCCCAGGAGCGCGCCGCCGATCGCTACGCGATCGATCGACTTGCCGTCCTACCGCCGTTGTCGATGGTTCGGCGGTTGCACGTCTCGGCGACGGCAGACCTCGACCCTGGGCGTCTGGCGCGCCTTGCCGCGCCGCACCCGACTCCAGCCGAACGGCTCGACTGGCTGGGTTATCAGGCCTAAAAGGCCTGGTGGTGGACCGATCCTTCAGCGGCCGTTCACTTTTTGTTCACCTCGGCGGGGGTGCCCGGACATGCTTGATCCGTACGTTGTGGTTGTCGCACAAACGACCAGACACTGCGGGCTGAGAGGGCCCGCTCCGCCAAGGAGGCGTACCCCTATGAACCCGAAGATGCTGAAGTTCCTGGCTCTTGCCCTTTCGCTGAGCGTCACGGCCGCTGCCTGTGGCAGCAGCGATTCCGACGCCACCGAGACAACCGAAGCCGGCGAGTCGACGGAATCCACCGAGGCCGGCGAGACCGAGACCGACGGAGAGGCAGCCGGCGGTGACCTCAGCGGTGAGATCGTCGTTTCGGGCTCCTCGACGGTCGAGCCCATCTCCATCGCCGTCGCCGAGTCGTTCTCGGCCGAGAACTCCGACGTGAACACCCAGGTGAGCGGCCCCGGCACCGGAGACGGCTTCCTGCTGTTCTGTGCGGGGGAAACCGACATCTCCGATGCCTCTCGAGCGATCAAGGACGAGGAAGCCGAGATCTGCGCCGAAGCCGGCATCGAGTTCGTCGAGATCAAGGTGGCGGTCGACGGCATCGCCGTCATGACCAGCCCCGAGAATACGGCTGTCGAGTGCCTCGCCTTCGGTGACCTCTACGCCCTGGTCGGACCGGAATCCACTGGGTTCGGCAACTGGAGCGACGCGAACGAGCTGGCGGTCGAGGCCGGCGGTAACGGCGGTCTTCCCGACGCCGAGTTGGTGATCAGCGCTCCGGGTACCGAATCCGGCACCTACGACAGCTTCCTCGAGATCGTCTTCGGTGACATCGCCGAGGAGCGGGCTCAGGAAGAAACGACCCGGCCCGACTACTCGAGCGCAGCCGATGACAATGTGATCATCGAGACCATCGAGACCAACCCCAGCTCCTTCGGCTGGGTCGGCTATGCCTACGCGGCCGAAGCCGGCGACCTGGTCCGGCTCATTCCGATTTCGGAGGAAGCCGGCGGCGAATGCATCGAGCCCACCGCCGAGACCATCGCTTCCAACGAGTATCCGATCTCCCGAGACCTGTTCATCTACGTGAACAAGGCCAAGGCTGCGGAGAATCCCGCCCTCGTCGCCTTCGTCGACCACTACCTCAGCTTCGGACTCGACGAGGCTGTGGCCGAGGTCGGCTACGTCGAACTGACCGACGAGGCCAAGGCCGAGGCGATCGCCGCTTGGGACGCTCGCTGAGCAAGAGCCCGTAGCCACCCCGCAGCCTGGGGCCGAGCCCTAGGCTGCGGGGTGGAGACCTGTTCGACCGACCAGTAGGACCAGATGACGACCACGGACTGGGACATTTCGACGCTGCAGGGCGATGCCGGGCGTCAGCGCAAGGAGCGCCGGATCAAGGTGATCATGTTCGCGGCCGCTTCGGCCTCGATCCTGGTCAGCGTCCTGATCCTCTATTCGCTGGTGTTCGAGGCGCTGAAGTTCATCGCTGATGTCGACTTCTCCACGCTGGTCGACATCGGTTGGTTCCCCCGCCGAGGGATCTTCGATCTTCGCACGATCGTGGCCGCGACCCTGATCGTGACGGCCATCGCCATGGCCGTTGCGGCGCCCCTGGGTCTTGCAGCTGCGGTCTACCTCTCCGAGTACGCCGACCCCCGCACGCGCAAGATCCTGAAGCCCGTCCTGGAAGTTCTGGCCGGGGTCCCTTCGGTCGTGCTCGGCTACTTCGCCTTGCGGTTCATCGCCCCCAACATCATTGGGAACCTTTTCTCCACGGCGAAGCCCGCCAACCTGGCCGCTGCCGGTATCGGTGTCGGGCTGCTCACCATCCCGCTCATCGCCTCCATTGCCGAGGATGCGCTGAGCGCCGTGCCCAAGGCCCTTCGTGAGGCCAGCTCCGGCCTCGGCGCTCGGAAGAAGACAACGACGCTTCGGATCGTTCTGCCGGCGGCGATCTCGGGCTTGACGGCGGCCTTCATCGTGGCCACGTCCCGAGCCATCGGTGAAACCATGGTGGTGTACATCGCCGGCGGGGCGGCCGACAGTGCCATCCAGACCTACAACCCGCTGGAACCGGGCTTGACAATGACGGCGGCGATGGCCTCGGTGGCGTCGGGCACCGACAACGTCGCTGGTTCCGGTCTCACCTTCCAGAGTCTGTTCTTCGTCGGGTTCCTCTTGTTCCTCATGACGATGACGATGAACCTGATCGCCGATCGCTTCGTCCGTCGTTACCGGCAGGAGTACTGACATGGCTGCACCAACGCTCCCCAAGACCGGGCTCGAGGCGGACATCCTCCCCGGGCTGCGGCGAAAGAGCGACATCGGTGGAGTGATCTTCCGGTGGGGCCTGCTGGGTTCGCTCTTGTTCACCCTCCTCGTTCTGGTCGTTCTTCTCGGTCAGGTGCTCATCGATGGCTGGCCGATTCTCGGATCGCGGTTGGGTGACTTCCTCACCACGGGCCTGGGCTCCAAGCCCGAGACGTCGGGCATCATCCAAGGGCTTCGGGGCACGTTCTACCTCTGTGTGATCACCGCAGTGGTGGCCTTCCCCCTCGGTATCGGCTCCGCCATCTACCTGGAGGAGTACGCCACCAAGGGCAAGTTCTCGACCTTCATCGATCTGAACATCCGCAATCTTGCCGGCGTGCCTTCGGTCGTCTACGGGATCCTCGGTCTGACCATCTTCGTGAAAGGACCGGGAATCGGGTCGATCACCGGGGGCAGTACACCACTGGCCGCCGGTCTGACGATGGCCTGCCTCGTGCTTCCCGTGGTCATCATCACCTCCGCCGAGGCAATCCGTGGCGTTCCGACAGAACTGCGCGAAGCCGGGGTGGGGGTAGGGGCGACGAAGTGGCAGGTGATCAAGGATCACGTCCTGCCGTACGCAGCGCCCGGCATCCTGACCGGCACGCTGCTCTCCGTCGCCCGCGCCGCCGGAGAGGCTGCGCCCCTGATCCTCATCGGCTCGGTCACGGGGTTCATGTCGGACCATCCTGCATGGTGGGACGTCAGCCAGGCACGCCAGAGCTTCACGGCGATGCCGATCGTCATCACGTCCTGGGCTCGGCAGCCCCAAGAGGGCTTCAAGGTCGACAATGCCGCTGCGGCCATCGTGATCCTCATCATCTTCGTCCTGCTGCTGAACAGTGCCGCCATCGTGTTGCGCAATCGCTTCGAGAAGCGGCGCGAAGGCTGATTCGCAATGACCCCGAACCCACCCGACGACCATCCCGACACCGCTCAGAACGAGAAGGCCGAGCACACCATGGAACGTACCGCCGCGGTTACCCGCACTCCCGTGACCCGCACCGATGACGACGTGAGAGTCGACGGCGACGTCGTGCTCAACCTCCACGAGTTGGCGGTGTACTACGGGAAGTTCCGTGCCGTGCGCGATGTGAACCTACCGGTTCGCCAATACGAGATCACGGCCATGATCGGTCCCAGCGGCTGTGGCAAGTCGACGGTCCTGCGGTGCATCAACCGGATGAACGACCTGGTGGCCAGCGCTCGGGTCGAGGGCCGGGTCGAGTATCACGGCATCGATCTCTACGACCCGAGAGTCGATCCGGTCGAGGTTCGACGCCGGATCGGGATGGTCTTCCAGAAACCGAATCCGTTCCCCAAGTCCATCTACGAGAACATCGTCTACGGTCCCCGCATCGCCGGCGCGTCGAAGGCGGACTTCGACGAGATCGTCGAGACGTCGCTGAAGCGGGCGGCCCTCTGGGACGAGGTCAAGGACCGGCTCAAGGAGTCGGCCCTCGGCATGTCCGGCGGTCAGCAGCAGCGGCTGTGCATCGCCCGGGCCATCGCAACCCGACCGGACGTACTGCTCATGGACGAGCCGTGCTCGGCCCTCGACCCCATCGCAACGGGACGCATCGAGGATCTCATGCACGAGCTGAAGTCCGAGTACACGATCGTCATCGTGACGCACAACATGCAGCAGGCCGCCCGGGTCAGTGACCGAACCGCCTTCTTCACGGCCGAGCTCGACAGCGAGAACGACCGCAGAACGGGCCTACTCGTCGAGTACGACCGCACCGAGAAGATCTTCTCGAACCCGGCGGACATCCGCACCGAGAACTACGTCACCGGCCGCTTCGGCTGACATGTGTCACGGACCCGCATGAGAGGCGCGTTTGCCGAGGAGCTGGAGCAGCTTCGGATACAGGTCGAAGTGATGGCGATGCGGGTGGACGCCTCGATCGTTCGAGCGATACGAGTGATCGAGTTCGGCGACCAGGCCGCCGCCGCAGAGCTGCTTGCCTCCGACAACGAGATCGACGAGATGCACATCTCGTTGCTGGAGCGCTGCTACGAGCTGCTCGTACGCGAGGGTCCTGTCGCGTCCGACTTTCGGCTGGTGGTGTCGGTCATCCGGGCGCTGGACTCCCTCGAGCGAATCGGCGACCTCTGCCTGCGCATAGCGAAGACCGTCGATCAACAACCGCTGATCGCGGCCAACGCAGACGTCCATCGAGTTGCCATCGAGTTCGCCTACGTGGTCCTGGGCTCGTTTCGCCGGATGCAGACCGCGTGGGCCGAAGGATCGCTCGAACCGCTCGGCGAGGGTGACGTCGATCGCCGGAGGACCGACGCCGAGTCCTCCACGCTCGGCAATGCCGGGCCCGAAGCGCTCGCCGCCGCTCTGGCTTCGAAGATCATGGAGTTGTCCGGGCCCGACGCCGTCCGCGCCGGGGTCAACGCCTTCGTCGTGTGCCGTTCGTTGGATCGCATCGCCGATCACACGCACGTTCTGATCGCTCGCTTGAAGTACCTTGTCACCGGAGATCCGAGCCATTTAGCAGATGAGGTCGCATGATGAGCGAGAGCGAGGCGGGCGTGCGGGGAACCGAGCACCGCATCAGCTATCACCGTGAGTTGGAGAACCTGAACGCAGAGATTCTGCGCTTGGGTGCGTTGGTCGCCGAAACCGTTCCACGCGGCACGACGGTGTTGCTCAAGGGCGACCTCGCCGAGGCGCAGGCTCTGGTCGACAACGACGACGAACTCGATCATCTGAGCCTCGAGATCGAAGAGCGTGTCTATCTGATCATGGCCCGCCAGGCTCCGATGGCCAGTGAACTCCGGCGGCTCATCACCATTCTCAAGTTGGCCGGCGAGCTCGAACGCTCGGCCGACCTCATGGTCAACGTGTCGAAGGCAGCCCGGCGAATGTACGGAGCCGAACTCACGCCCAAGATCCGGGGCGTCATCAGCGCCATGGCCTCCGAGGCGCAGAAGCTGTTGCGCCTGGCGCTCGAGGCTTTCGCCGACTCCGACGAGTCCCTGGCCGGTGCGCTGGGTGACATCGATGATCAGCTCGACCAACTGAACCGGGAGATGATCGAGGCGGTGTTCGAAGCCCATTCCCATGGGCATCTCGACATCAAGGCTGCCGTCCAGCTGGCGTTGATCGCCCGGTACTACGAGCGGATCGGGGACCACGCGGTCAACATCGGCCAACGTGTCACGTACATGGTGACCGGCTGGTTGCCGGAGCACACCGGTGCGCTTCGGGCGAACGCACGCCGTCACCAGCCAGACGGTGCCGAACCCGATCAGCTCACCGCTGAGGAATCCAGCCCGTAGAGGGCCTCTTTGTGCTGACCGCCTTCCTCGTACTGCTCGGAGTCCTCGCCGGCGGCGCCGCCGGGTTGCGGTTCGGTCGACCGACAGTCAAGACAAGGTCAACGGCGCTGACCGAGCAGATCGTTTCGACCGAGACCGAGGAGGCTCCGATGACGGCCATAGCCCCGGTCGCCTTCGATGCATTGCCTCTCGGTCTGGTGTTGTTCGACATCGAGGGGGTCGAGGTCTTTCGTAACCAGTTCGCCCGCACGATCATGGGTCAGCACCACCTGGGACCGCTGGTCTCGGCGGCGGTGTTCGAGTTGGCGGAGCTTGCGGTACCCCGGGGGTCCGTCGCACCGATCGCGGCCAATCCGCCGGAGGGGCCTCTGGAACGGACCCTCGATCTCTACGGTCCGCCTCGACGGAACATCGAACTCCGGGTCGTCCCCGTGCCGATCAGCGAAGGCGCCGCCGGGTCGATGGTCATCTTCGAGGACGTCACCGAACAACGGCGCGTCGACGAGGTTCGCCGCGACTTCGTTGCGAACGTGAGCCATGAGCTGAAGACACCCGTCGGTGCCATCAGCCTCCTGGCCGAAGCCCTGACCGAACAGGACGACCCGGAAACAACTGCTCGATTGACCGGCCGCCTGCAACACGAGGCCGTTCGACTGGCGAACACGATCGACGATCTGCTTGCGCTGTCCGAGATCGAGAGTGATCGTATGGAACCGGTCGAGGTGTCGGTGGACGAGGTCATCGCCAGTGCCCTCGCCCGATCATCGACCGGAGCCCACGAGCGGAGCATCTCGTTGCGCGTCGACCAGTGCGACGAGCCCTTGGTGCTCTTCGGCGACAAGCGGCAACTCGTGTCGGCGCTGGGAAATCTGGTCGACAACGCCGTCAAATACTCCGACCCGGGATCCGAGGTCTGGGTCCGGGCCGAGCGTGACGACGACCGAATCGTGCTGCGGGTCGAGGATCGTGGCATCGGTATTCCCCAAGCAGACCTCGGTCGCATCTTCGAGCGGTTCTACCGCGTTGATCCGGCCCGGAGCCGGAGCACCGGTGGCACCGGGCTCGGCCTGTCCATCGTGCGCCACGTGGCGATGAACCACGATGGCCACGTCGCCGTCCGCTCGACCGAGGGGGTCGGCACGACGTTCACCCTCCATCTGCCAGCAGCAACCGAAGAGGTTCCACGGTGAAGACCCCGCGCATTCTTGTCGTCGAGGACGAGGAGGCCTTCGTGGACGTGTTGACCCTCGGCCTGTCGAAGGAGGGCTTCGAAGTGGTCGTCGCCCGCGACGGCGCCGAGGCGTTGGCCCGTTTCGACGCCGACAATCCCGACGTGATCCTTCTCGACCTGATGTTGCCCCGAATCTCGGGGATCGACGTGTGTCGAGAGATCCGACGCCGGTCCAAGGTGCCGATCATCATGGTCACCGCCAAGTCGAGCGAAGTCGACACCGTCGTCGGCCTGGAGGTCGGAGCCGACGACTACATCACCAAGCCCTACCGAATGCGCGAGCTCATCGCCCGGGTTCGAGCAGTGCTTCGGCGGGCTGATGACGCAGTGGTCGCCGGGCCGGTCAAGACGTCAACGGTCCAGGTGGGCGACATCAGCGTGGACCCCGACAGCCATGAAGTGATCGTCCGCGGCGTCCACGTGCCGATTGCGTTGAAGGAGTTCGACCTGCTCCTGCTGCTCATGGAGAACGCCGGTCGTGTGCTCTCGCGGGAGACCCTGATCGATCGGGTCTGGGGTCACGATTACGTGGGGGACACCAAGACCCTCGACGTGCACGTGAAGCGCATCAGGGCCAAGGTCGAGGACGATCCGTCGAACCCGACGCGCATCGTGACCATTCGGGGTCTCGGATACAAGTACGAGAAGCCGCGAGCGTAAACCACGGCTCACACCGCACCGTCTACTCTGCGAAGGTGAGTGCCGCCGACGCCGAACCCGAGCGGAAGATTGCGCGAGGCGCGGCTGCGTTTCGAGTGCCGGCCTTCGCCCGTTTGGCCCGGGCCCATGGCTTCGGCGCTGGTGGCGACGCGCTGGTGGCAATTGCCCTCGCCGACTCGCTGTTCTTCTCGATCGACCCCAACGACGCCCGTTGGCGGGTGGCCCTCTACTTGCTTCTCACGGTGGCCCCGTTCGGTGTCGTTGCCCCCTGGGTGGGTCCGGCGATGGACCGGATCAAGGGTGGGCACCGGTTCGTCCTGATCGGGGCGTCGTTCGTGCGGGCCGCGCTCGCCGTCGGGATGGCGGCGTATGTCGACAGCCTGCTGTTGTTCCCGTTCGCCTTCTCGATGCTGGTCATGGGCAAGACACATCACATCGCGAAGAGTGCCCTGGTGCCCTCGACGGTTCCCGACCAGGAGGGGTTGGTGCGCGCCAATTCTCGCCTCTCGATCATTTCGTCCATCGCCGCAGGCTTGGCCGGAATTCCGGGTGTGCTGTTGCTCAAGCTCGGTGGCGCCCCGTGGACGCTCGGCTTGGCGGCGGTGGTGTTCTGTGTTGCCGGTGGCTTCGGTTTCAAGATCCCCGCAACTCGCATTGCGGCCGAGCCTGCAGGACCCGAGGAGAAGGCCGAAGCCCGGGGTTCGGGCATCGTGTTGGCCGCGTCGGCGATGGGCTACCTCCGCGGGGTTGTCGGGTTCCTCACCATGCTCCTGGCGTTCGAGCTTCGAGGCGGCATCGACCCTGGGCCGACGGGAATCGGCGTTGAGATCGGCCACCGCGTCCGGCAAGCACTCGGAGCTGAACGCCTCGACTTGGCCACCGGCGGATCGCCCGTGTGGCACTTCGGCCTGGTTCTGGTGGCCACCGGGGTAGGCGGGCTCGCTGGAGCCGTGATCTCTCCTCGGATGCGTCGTCTGGCCACCGAGGAACGGATCTTGGTGGGAACCCTCGGCGGGGTTGCGGTCGTGGGTTTGCTCGCAGCGCTGGCCGGCGGCTTGGTCGGGGCCATGATGTTCGCCGGTGTCGCCGCCCTGACGGCCCAGGCCGGCAAGCAGTCGTTCGACGCGATCGTGCAGCGGGACGCCACCCACGCCAATCTCGGCCGCTTCTTCAGTCGATTCGAATCGCGTTTCCAGTTGGCGTGGGTATTCGGCGCGTTGATTCCCGTGATTCTGCGCATCCCGGCCCGCCTCGGCTATCTGACGCTGGCGGTGACGGCAGCCTTTGCCGCGGTCAGCTACTGGCTCGGAAAGGACGCCACCCCCAAGCTGTTCGCTTCGGTCGGTGTCGACCCGAAACGGCTGGCGGACCAGCTGGTCGGCCGAGCGCGGGGCGCTCGTGGGGGACGCTCGACCGAGCAGCCGGTCAGGGAAGGTCGTCGAGGCCGGAGAGATCGTCCGGAACCTCGATAGCGCTACCGCCGGGAAGTTCGGGATCGAGTCCGATTCGGGCGATCCACAATCCGGGCGCGTTGACCTCGGCGGGCGTCGGGAGATCCAGTTCGTCCTGCCACAGCCGAACCAAGCCGTCATCGCCGATCCGGTCGACGACACCGGCGACGAAGCGCCGGCCCCGTTCGATGGTCTCCACCGTGATGTCGAGGCCGAGGAGGTGTTCCATGAAGCGATCGGCAGGCGACGCGTCGGCCGTACGGTTGGAGAACTGCATCCGGATGTGGGGGTGGCTGGGAATCAGGTTGGTGCAGATGCGGGTCATCAAGTAGTCGATGGCGCCGAGCACCACGGCGACCAAGGCCTCGAGTTGAGGGACGAGAAGATCGTGGGTGGGGGTTCGCATCATGGCGAACAGGGCGCCGGGATCGTTGAACGTCTCGGCCAGTTCGCCGATCTTGGTGAAGTCGGTGAGTCCCTCGAACTGCTCGGTCAGCGCGGGTGAGTCGAGACGGAACGCGGTGGCGAAGTCGATGAAAAGGGCGTCGAGCCGGTCTCGTACGTGAGGTACCGACAAGATGGCGTGAGCGACGAGTTCGTGGATCAAGACCCACAAGCGCATTTCCGCCAGCGGGACACCCCACTCGGCCGCAGCGGCGTCGATGGCCGACGGGACGACGAGGACATCATCGGTGGGACGAGGAACCGGCAGGTCGTACTGACCAAGGGCCATCTGCGCGAGGTGTCCGATCATCGAGCCGGCCGACATGGCGACCATCATCGGGCTGAGCGACTGGAACATCTGGCCGAACATGGCCGACAGAGGGTCTGGAGCAAGCGCATCGTCGCCCGGCAAGCTCATCTGTTCCGTGGTGGGGCGGGCGAGTGCCTGACCGAACCGTTCGAAGAACGGGCGGTAGGTCGTCAGGCTGGTCTGGGCCCAGGCTGATCGGGTCACCGGGCGCAGGGAGGTCTGGGCCGGGAGATGAAGTCCGGGGGCCTGGCGCACGTGGAGGTCGGCCACTCGAGCCAGGTCTTCGAAGGCCATGCGCACGACCGGGTCGACATTGCCTTCCGACACACCGCTGGTTGCCACGCTCTGGGCGATCTGCGCGGCCTGGCCCCACGGGTCGCCGCCGGTGAGTCCTGCGAACAGTTTGTTCAAATCGCCGAAACCAAAGTTTGGATTTCCCGGTGGATCGCTGTGGCTCACAGGGGCATCGTAGGACGGTGACAACGATCGCGGTCACCGGGGCCGCCGGCGCAGTAGGCAGTCGGACCATTCGTCAGCTCTCGGCCGACTCGTCGGTGGCGCGCGTCGTCGCCTTGGATCAGGCGCCGCAGCCGGGAGTCGCCGCGGCCGATCGGGTCACGGTGAAGCGGATGGATGTCCTCTCGGGCGATCTCGCTGCGGCGTTCTCGGGTGCCGACACCGTCGTGCACCTGGCCGAGGACAGCAGTAGACGCGGCGACGCCTCGGCCGCGCTGCTCCTGCTGAACACCGTGCTTGCCGCGGTCGACCGGGCCGAAGTTGCGCACCTCGTCGTGCTGTCGTCGGCGACGGTCTACGGCGCGCATGCCGACAACCCGATCCCGCTCACCGAATCCGAGCCGCTGCGGCCAAACGTCGAACTCGAGTTCGCGGTCACCAAGCAGCTGATCGAGGCCCGCTCGGTCGAATGGGCCGAGCGTCAGGGGCGGGAACTGGCGATCCTGCGTCCGGCGACGACCGTGTCGGAAACCGGCGTCAGCTGGGTGGCGGCCGCCATCCGTGCCGCGGCCTCGGTCCGGCCCGATCAGGCCGACCCTCCGGTCCAGTTCCTGCACCACGAGGATTTGGCGTCCGCCTTGGCGGTGGTTGCCGGTCGGCGGCTGTCGGGTGTCTACAACGTTGCCCCCGACGGCTGGATCGGTCCCGAGGCATTCCGAGAACTCCTTGGGGGCGTCCAGGTTCGGGTTCCGGGTCAGGTGAGTGATCGGTTGCTCGCTGCGGGACGTCGGTACGGTATTCGTCCCACGCCGGAGGGCATCGAGCCGTACGTGCGTTACCCCTGGGTCGTCGCCAACGACCGGCTGCGTTCGGCGGGTTGGGCCCCGAGCCTCTCCAACGAGGAGACCTATGTCATCAGCACGCCGAGCCCGCCGTGGGCGATGAGTGCGCAACGGCGCCAGGAAGTCGCGCTCGGCGTCGCCGGACTCGGTCTGGCCGGGGCCGCTGCCCTCGCTGCCGCACTCGCACGCAAGCTCACCAAACCCTGACCCTTCAGTCCGCTTCGGCTTCGTCAGTCCGATTCGGCTTCACCGGCGGTGATGGTTTCCAGTTCCTCACGGTGCCCTACCACCAGGTAGGCCGTCCACTCGTTGTCATCGGTGTGGATGTTCAACCGCACGGTCGTGCCCGGCCCTGCGTCTCGTACGGCGTCGACCAGCTCGGCCATGTCGGTGACCGGCTCGTCGTTCACCATGGTGATGAGGTCACCCTCGGCCAGCCCGCAGTCCGCTGCGGGGCCCTCGGCATCGAGGTCGGTGATGAGAATGCCTTCGCTCGACGTGTGGCCCTCGATGCCGACCCATGCAGGGTTGGGCCAACCGGTCTGCAGGATCTCGGCTGCGATGCGCTGGATCCGTTCGACGGGGAGCGCAACGGCCAGGTAGTCCTCGACGTCGATGACCATACCGATCACCCGACCCTGCTCATCGAGCAGGGCTGCGCCGGCGCCGAGCTCGGGCACCCGGGCGCTCGTGTGCATCGCTCCCATGACCGTTCGGCCGCTGCGTGTGGTCGCCCGTTGGCCGACGGCAAGTATGTGACCTCTGACGACGATGGGCTGCGGCTTACCGTCGCTGGCCACCAAATCCACGACGTCTTCGGTGTCGGGTGCGTGAGGCGCCGTGACGAATCCGGAGCCCAGGGCAAGATCCTGGGAGTCGTCGACGGGGACCAGTACGGCGAGGTCAGCGAAGGGGTCGTGGCCGCGGACGAGGACTTCGTTCATGACTCCGTTTGCGTGGATGAGGACCCGCTCGGCTCCACCGAGCGCAGATGCGCTGGTCACCAAGATGCCGTCGATCACGATTCCCGTCGCGATCGTTTCCTTGCCGTCGAGTTGGGTGATGGCCACGACGCCATCGGTCGGTTCGGTCATGCGGGTCCATTCGTCCCGGGTGAGGCTGGCGGTGGTGACCCCGGAACCGCCCGGGGTCGTCGTGGAATGCTCGGACTCGTCGTTCGACTCGTCGTCGCCCTGGGCGTTCTGTGGTGACGGTGGCGGCAGCAGCCGACGCGCCTTCAGCCCTGAACTCGACACGGCTGCCGTCTCCTCCATCGAGCAGCGACCCACCGAGGACCACAGCACCGAGCATGACCGCCGCACCGATCGTGCCACCAAGCACGAACGAGCCGAACGACCAGTGCTTGTCGACGCGGTCGTGGATGGCGCTTCGCAAGCCGGATGGCCGGCCCGCTTCCTCGTGAAGATCGCGAAGTGCTGCGGCCTGCGCGGCAGCGATCTCGGACGGGTGGCGCCAGGCGCGTAGCGAAGGATCGGGTGGGGGTCCGCCGCTTTCGTGTCCCTCGTCTCGTTGAGACGGACCGTCTTCCTCGTGCACGGTTGAAAACAGTACAGCTCGCTTGCCCCCTGAGCCGGTCGGGGCAAGTCTCGATGGCGCCTCGGTTACGCTGGGTGGCGTGACCACACCGCCCAACGGGAGATACCTGGACCGCCCTCGTCGAGGGTGCGGTGCCCGTCGAGGCTGCCTCATCCTGGGCGGTGCTGCCCTCGTGTGGCGCTGTCGTGGTCTTCAGCGGCACGGCACGCGACCACTCAACGGGACGGGCCGACGTCTCCCGTCTGGAGTACGAGGCCTACGAAGAGCAGGTGGTCCCGCGCCTCGATGCGCTCGTCGCCGAGGCCCGCAGGCGTTGGCCCGAGATCGAGCGGGTGGCCGTGATCCATCGCATCGGGTTGGTGCCCGTCACCGAGTCAGCGGTCGTCGTCGCGGTGTCGGCGCCCCACCGGGGCGACGCGTTCGAGGCGGCTCGCTTCGCCATCGACACGCTCAAGGAAACGGTGCCCATCTGGAAGAAGGAGACCTGGGCCGACGGCGAGAGCTGGGGTCTCGAGCCGCAGCACATCCTCGAGATCGAGCAGCAATCGGCCGAGTCCGCCCAGGGCTCCTCGACATGAGCCGCGACCTCGCCATCGACCTCGGAACGGCCAACACGCTGGTATGGGCCCGGGGCGAGGGGATCGTGCTGAACGAGCCCACCGTCATCGCGTTGAACACTCGCTCGGGCGATGTGCTCGCCATCGGACACGAGGCTCGCAAGATGATCGGTCGGACCCCGAGCCACATCGTGGCCGTGCGGCCCTTGCGGCAAGGCGCCATCACCGACTTCGAGATCACCGAGCGAATGATCCGCCTGGTTCTGCACCGAGCCGGCGTGTCTCGATTCAACCGCCCTCGGGTGATCATCTGCGTGCCTTCGGCCATCACTGCCGTCGAGCAACGGGCCGTCCGAGAGGCCGCCCGCCGCGCCGGCGCCGCCGAGGCCCACCTGCTCGAACAGCCCATGGCTGCCGCCATCGGCGCCGGCCTCCCCATTGACCAGCCGGTAGGAAACATGGTGGTCGATATCGGCGGCGGGACCACCGAGACGGCACTCATTTCCCTGGGCGGTGTCGTGGCCTTGGAGGCCGTGCGCGTCGGAAGCTTCGACATCGACGCCGCAGTCCAGGTCTTCGTCCGGCGAGAGCACGGCATCGCAGTTGGCGAGCAGACCGCCGAGCAGATCAAGCTGGCCATCGGGTCAGCCCATCCCACCGACGAGCTGTGGGGCGCCGAGGTCCGTGGTCGGGAACTGATGAGCGGCTTACCCCGAACGGTGATGCTCACCAGCCCCGAAGTTCGAGATGCCATCGAAGAGCCGGTGTCGGCCATGGTCGATTCGGTCGTTTCCTGCCTCGGTTCGGCGCCCCCGGAGCTGGCCCAGGACCTCATCGTTCGCGGCATTCATCTGGTGGGCGGTGGCGGGATGCTCCGCGGGATGGCCAGGAGAATCGCAGATGCGACACACGTGCCGGTCACGCTGGTGAAACAGCCGTTGGAATCCGTGGTGTTGGGCGCCGGTCAATGCATCGAGAGCTTCGATGAGGTCGGCGAGATGTTCATGACCAGTCGGGGTCGTCGCTGACCGGAGGGGTCAGCAGATCTTCCGCCGCTTGGCGGACCTGCCAATCCCGGTCGCCGAGGGCTCGCTGAAGCGCGGTGTCGACGTCCTCGCCCTCGAACGGCGCCAGGGCCAACACCGCTCGTCGGCGGATCGCAGCCCGATCGTGCAGGGCAGCGAGGATGGCCGCACGGCCCGCCCCGAGGGCGCCGAGTGCGGCAACTGCGGCTTCGCGGCACAGCGGATCTTCATGGCCGGTCGCCATGCCTTCGAGAGGACCAACGACCTCGGCACTCGCCACCTCCAGTTCGCCGAGGGCGAACGCGCTCATCTCCGCCACCATCCAAACATCGTCAAGCGCAGAGACGAGAACGGGAAGGAGTGCGTCGAGCTCGTCGTCGCTCCACGAATGTCGAGCGGCCAGTTCGATCATGCGTCGCCGCACCAGGGGCGACGCATCCTCGCTCAGACGCAGAACCAGCGGGAGATCGAGGAGGCCGGCCCGGGCGGCGGCGCCGGCTGCCGCTGCTCGAACTCGCTCGCTGGTGTGGTGGAGGCTTTCCCCGATGACCGAGGCATCCCCGCGGTACCCTGCCTCGGTAACCGCCCTAATTTGACTCAGATCAATGAGGGGGTGGTGATTTGCCACAAGACGTGGAATGCTAGTGGCGCCGCTACCTGCGGCAACGCCCTGCTGCACAAGCCCGTACTGATGGGCAGGACAAGGAGACACGACGTGTCGCACATGGTTATTTATCGAGGTACCGACGGCAAGCCGGGGTACCACCAAACGGACGACATCCACGATGCGGTGATTTTCGTCGAGCAGCTCCGAAACGATGACGGCGTCGAGCACGCCCGTATTTTCCGACTGGAAGAGGTGTCGTTCGAATACCGGCCGTACTTCCGCGTCGAACTGCGTGCCAGCGAACCCATGCTCGGTTCCGGCCCGGCGCCCATGCCGGCGGTCGCAGCTCCTGCTCCTACGCCATCGGCTGCACCCACTCCCACTGCCGTAGCGACCCCGGCTCCGGCCCCCGAAGCTCCCGCTCCTGTGGCCGCGGTTGTCGTCGATCCGCCGGCCCCTGCATCCGTTGTCGCCCCCATCGTGGCGCCTCCGCCCACAAACCCGGTAGTCGCCAACCCGGTGGTCGCTACCCCGGTGGCGCCGGCGCCATCGCCCAACTCGATCCTGTCGCCGCCGCCGCTCACCACGACGCCCGCAGCTCCGGCCCCAGAACGCCGTGCCCGAGGCCACCCCGGTAATCAACGAAACGGTCAAGGTGCCTGAGCCCACTGGCGACAACGGCGTCGGTGCCCGACGCGGCCTGTTCGGGCGCTGAACCACAGCATCAGAACCAACCGCGACAACGAGCGGGTGAGCTGCGTCTGTGCGGGCAGACGCAGCTCACCCGCTGTTGTTTTCGCGAGCCTGTTTCAGCCGGCGGCGCGTTCGAGGAACATCAGCAACAGCAGGATGCTCGATCCCGTGATCGCTGCGACCAACACGCCGACGATCACGACAAGGGAGCTGAGGCTGATGAGCGCAGTGAGCCGCCGCCACAGCGGGACCCGTACCCTCGGCACGCTCACGCGCTTGGCCGCGCCGGGACCTTTTACCGAGGGGTCTGCTATCAATCAGATCGTGGCTCTTCGTGATGTTTACAGCCATGCCTTCGCCTGCCGATTGAGAAACAATGTCCGATTCGCCCCTGCCGCAGTTCCACTCGCCACTGCATCTTGACCCGAGCCTAGTGCGGACTCCGGGTCAGCGAGCGCGACGGTTCGCCGGTTGGTCGGCGTTCGTCTTCCTGGTCGTCGTGCTCGCGCTCGGATTCGGCATCAAGGTCGATGAGGTCGCATTGGTCCCCGGAACGGTTCGCGACACCGAGCCGCTGGTGATCATCGAGGGGACCGAGTCCTATCCGAGCGACGGAGAGATCCTCTACACGACCATCAGACTCCGTCAGGAACTCAGCCTGTTCGAGTCCCTTTTCTTGAAGCTCGATGACGACGCCGAACTGCTTCCGGCCGAGGCAGTGTTGGGTGATCGCACGCCCGAGGCGAACCGGGAGATGAACCTGGAACTCATGGTCGACTCCAAGCAGAAGGCGGTTGCGGTAGCGCTCGAGGCGTTGGGCTACGAGACGATCGCCTCCGACGGCGTCGTTGTCGCCGAGGTGGTCGAAGGCTCGGCCGCCGATGGCTTCCTCGAGATCGGCGACACCATCACGGCCGTCAATGACGATCCCATGCCGAGCGCATTGGATCTCATCAGCTTCTTGGCGACCAACGAGCCGGGAGTCGAGCTGACCTTCGACGTCGAACACGCCGACGGCTCGTCCGATCGGGTGTCCGTTGCGATGGGAGCGCGGGACGATGACGAAAACGTCGCCTTCCTCGGGATCTATCCCCTCGATCGTGTCGCCATCAGCGAGGACCTGCCATTCGAGGTCGAGATCGATTCGGGGTCGGTCGGCGGTCCCTCTGCTGGTCTCGCCTTCACCCTGGGAATCATCGACGCAGCCACCGAGGGGGATCTGACGGGTGGTGAGAAGGTGGCCGTCACCGGCACGATCGAGTTCGACGGTCAGATCGGGGCAGTGGGAGGCGTCCCCCAGAAGGCGGCCGCGGTCCGAGACGACGGCTACCACCACTTCATCGTTCCTCTCGCCCTGGGCGACGACACCCTCGCCCTCATCAGGGAACGAGCGGGAGACGACGTGACGATCCACCCGGTTGCCAACCTCGACGAGGCGCTCGAGGTGATGAGGGGACTGGGCGGCGAGGTCGATGATCTTGGGGAATTCGCCAGCCGCCACCCGTAATTCCGGCCGGGGTTCCTTCGGCCGGGCGACGGTTGCACCTAGCATAAATCTCTATGACAAGCGACGAGCAGCGACTCCTCGACCCCGAGCGGGTCGCCAAGCGGGGATTCTCCACCTCGTTCCGGGGTTTCGACCAGGATGAGGTGCGGCGGTTCCTCGAGGATCTCGCCGGCGCTCTCCGTGCAGCGAACCGCAGTGAGAACTCGCTGACCCTGCCGAACGTCGAGCGCCTCTCTGCCGAGCGTGACCGGTTGACGGCGACCGTCACCGAGCTGGAGGTCGAGGTCGCCGAACTCATCCAACAGGTGAAGCGAGCCGAGATCCGGGCCGAGGAAGCCGAGAAGGCGCTCCCCGCGGCTGCAGCTGCGGCAATCCCCACCGAGGTCGACGAGGCCACGTTGACGCTGTTCCTCGGTCAGGAGACGGTTCGCGTGCTCGAGGCGGCCCGCGCCGCGGCGCGCGACACCGTGTCCCGGAGCGAAGTCGACGCAGCGGCCCGCACTGCTGCGCTCGATGAGCGGGTCGCCGAAGTCGAGGCTGAACTGCAACGCAAGCAGGCCGAGTCCGAGGCAAACCTCGCCGCCCTGCGGTCGAGCGCCGAGGACGAGGCGTCCAGGCTGCAGGACGCCGCCAAGGAGGCGGCGAAGAACCTCCGGGAGGCGGCCGAGCGTGAAGCCCTGGAGGCACGCGAGTCGGCCCAGTCCGACGCGGCCTCCATGCGTACCGCGGCCGAGAAGGCGGCAACCGAACTTCGAAGCTCGGCCGAGGCCGACGCGTCCCGTGTCCGGCGCGAGGCCGAGACCGAGGCAGCGCAGGTTCGCAACGAGTCGGCCGCCGACGCGCTGGCCGCTCAGGATTCGGCGCGCGAACAGGCGCGCTTGATGCTGCACGAAGCGCAGTCGGTCCGAGAGAAGGTGTTGGCCGATCTCGTCAAGCGGCGTCGTGCCGGGCGCCAACAGCTCGATCAGGTGAAGGCGGCGCGCGACCGTCTGGCCCGCTCGCTGGCGGTCGTTCGCAAAGACCTCGACGAAGCCATGAGCGAGTTGGTGGCCTCGGTACCCGAAGCGCGGGCGGCCATGGAAGCAGTCGGCCGCCGAGTGCCCGACTCGGTCGACGCCCGGAAGGCGGTGGCGTTGGCGGCAGAGCTCGACAGCGCCCGGGACGCCGGCGCCCCCATCGTCGACGGCTCTGCGGCCATTCCCGACATCGATGCACTCTTCGACCGTCTCCGCACCGGCGATGCCGATACGGACAGGGCCGAGACAGATGCTGCCGCGTCGGATGCGGTCGAGCCGGCTGGGGTGGAGCCAGAGGGGGGCGAGACGCTCGTCATCGAAACGCTCGTCGTCGAGACGATCGTGATCGAGACCGATCTGATCGAGGAAGGTCTGATCGAGGACGGGTTGATCGACATCGAAGGGGAAGACGTCGAGGGAGACGACGACATCGACGGAGTGACGCTGGTCGACGGCGAGCCTGCGGGTAGGGCCGATGTGTCGGCTGATGCCATGGCGAAGGCCGCTCGCGCCCGAGTGACCGTCGCCGCGGCCGAAGAGCCTGACGAGGCAGCCATGGCCGACGATGCGGACGGCGCCGAGGCCGACGAGGATGCCATCGACCTTCCCGAGGCCTTCTTCGAGCGTGACGTCACCATGACCCGGTTCGGGCCCGATCTCCGCCGCCAGCTGAAGCGGGCGCTCGCCGATGACCAGAGCTTGGTCCTTGACGGGCTTCGTCGAGTCCGCAAGACGGTCACGATCAACGATCTCCCCTCCGCCGATGAAGTGCTCGAGGCCTATGCCGCGGCCTTCTCGGGGCCGGTGCGTTCGGCGGCCGAGAGCGGGGCCCGTGTCTCGGGCGGCAAGGTGTCTCTCAAGGTCGTCGACGAGCTCATCGATCGCGTGGCCCGATCGCTGGCCGAGCCGCTCCGTGATCGCGTCGAGCGGGCCATCGAACGAACCGACGGCGACAAAGCTGAGGTGCTCGAGCCCATTCGGGCGCACTATCGAGATGCCCGAGCGGTCGATCTTCCCGGCATCGCCGACGATGCGTTGGCCGAGGCGTTCGCGCTCGGCGTCTATCACGGGCTGAAGGACGGCACGTCCCTGATGTGGGTCCCCGACCCTCGCAGCGAGCCCGGGCCGGACTGTTTCGACAACACCTTGGCCGGCCGGATCAAGAAGCCGGCGCCGTTCCCGACCGGACACAAGGCACCGCTTGGATCACCGGGCTGTCGCTGCCTCGTACTCCCCGCCTGACGGGTCAGACCGGAAAGTCGATTTCGTGGGGAGTGGCGAGGGGAGCCGACCGGACCAGGAGATCTGATCGGGGGACCACCCGGCAGGCCAGGGCAAAACCTTGGCGCTGTTCATCCTCGGAGATGTACGAGCGGCTCATGCGCATCGCCGAATAGCGGCCACCCAAGATCTGGATGCGGCAGGTTCCGCAGCCTCCGCTCCGGCACCCGACCGGTAGCGCTTCGAGGCCGGCTGTGACCATCGCGATGAGTACCCGTTGGTCGGCGGGGACGGTGACATCGATCGGACCGTCGGGTCGTTGGACCCGGCAGGTGAATGACTCTGGCTGCGGCGCGCTCGGATCTTCCTGAATGCTCTCAGTTTGGCGACGGCTCGAGCTGGCGTCAATGGCGAGACGGTTCCAGACTGGCGACCATGACCGACCGTCCAACATCCGATGCCAGATCGTCGGCGGTGACCGAGAGCGTCGCCATCGAGGACCCGCCCGAGATCCAGAAGGCCAATCCGATCCACGCCGAGGGGGCATCGGCGTATGGGTACGAGCGTCCGATCGTGGCCGGGCTCTCCAGCTACGGCTGGGCCGCGGCGTCGATGATCGAACTGTTCGGCGAGGCGTGGCTGTCGTGGGGTTGGGCCGACATGGCGTTCCGACGTCCGGTGTTCGCGGGTGACCGTCTGGTCACAACGGCGACGCTGCTCGACGATGGCACGTGCGCCTACGAGCAGCGCAACGAGGCCGGCAAGGTCACCGTCGATGGCCGTGCCGGGGTCGGGCTTGCGCCGTTCCACGACGAATGGCAGCTACCGCAGGCCAGGACGGCGGAGCCGCCGGTCGTGGGCGGCCCGATCCTCCTGCCCGAGCAGGCGCCGGTCGGCGAGGACTACCCGGCCATGGCGGTCACGCTGACGGCCGAGTCCAACCGCAGTTGGTGCGCCGACCGCCTCGGCGACCTCCATCCCCGCTACCACGACGGCGCCACGCCGATCGCTCACCCGTCGTGGGTGCCCGGTCAGATGACCCCGTTGATTCGCCACAGCTACCGCTTCGTCGCCGGCATCCATACGACGGGTCGGGTCCAATACCTGCAGCCCATACGGGCCCCCAGGGTCGTAACGGTTGCGGGGCGGTGGATCGGCAACGAGCAGCGCAAGGAACGATGGTGGTCCACCTCCGACGCGGTCTTCTGCGACGAGGACGGCACTGAGCTGGCCTATTGCCAACAGTCACAGATCCTGCTTCCGCGTCTCGGCTGACATCGAGGTGGTGCTGGTTAGGGTGCGGCGGTGCATGACAAGGCCGTGAGTCACAGGAAGGCGATCGGCCCCAAGGAGTTCATCGCGCTGCTCTCCATGGTCATGGCCCTCTCGGCCGTGGGTATCGACTTGATGCTGCCGGCGTTCGACGACATGCGCCAGGCGTTCGGTCTGGCATCGGACTCCAACGAGGTGGCCCGCATCGTCACCACCTACTTCCTCGGGATGTCGTTGGCGCCCCTGCCCTATGGCGCGCTTGCCGATCGAGTCGGCCGCAAACCGGTGCTGTGGTTGAGTGGAGCGGTCTACATGATTGGCGCCATTGGATCGGCGTTGGCCCCTTCGTTGGGGTTCATGCTCGTCGCTCGCTTCGTCTGGGGATTGGGTGCGGCCGGTGGCCGGGTGGTGGCGTTCGCCATCATTCGTGACACCCGCCACGGCGAGGAGATGGCCAAGACCATGTCGTACATCATGGGCGTGTTCGTGCTGGTGCCCATCATCGCTCCCTCACTCGGAGCCATCATCGTGGGCATCGGACCTTGGCGTGGGGTGTTCTGGTTGGCCGTCTTCGCCGCGGTCGTGGTGTTGGTGTGGTCTCGTCGACTGGACGAGACGCTGGCGGTGGCCAATCGTCAGCCGATGAGACTGGCCACGGTGGGCTCGACGGCCAAGCGGATGGTGCTCAGCCCGGCCACGGCGGCGTCGATGCTGGCGAGCGCCGCGCTGATGGCGTCGATGTCGAGTTACCTGGGCAGCTCGCAGCTGATCATCTCGGAGATCTTCGGCCGCCGGGCCCAGTTCCCGATCATCTTCGCCGCAGTGGCGCTGCTCCTGGGGGCGGCGTCGTTCCTGAACGGTCGGCTGCTCGGCTCGCTCGGGTTGCGTCGCATTCTCCCGCTGGCGTCGCTGGTCTACGTCGGAGCCGCGGGACTCAGCCTCGTCGCGGCGCTTGCGTCCGATGGCGTGCCCAGCTTCTGGGTGTTCATGCCGTTGGTCGCCATCACCCTGGCTTGTCAGATGATCCTCTCGCCCAACCTCAATACCGTCGCGTTGGCTCCGATGGCCGACGCTGCGGGGACGGCTTCGGCCTTGGTGGCCACGTTCACCTCTGCAGTCGGCGCGTTGATCGGTGCGTTCATCGACGCGCAGATGCACGCGTCGGTCACCCCGTTCGCCGCGGGACTGACCATCGCTGGTGTGTTCATCTCGGTCATGGTCTGGTGGGCCAACCGACATCTGCGCTTGGACGGTTCGGGCTTCTGAGCTCACCCTCGAATCGGACCTGAGCCTTGCAGCTTCGACGCGACCGGTAACCTTCGCAACGATGCGCACGATCCGTCTTTCCCGGACGCCCCCTTCGCGGGTGGTGGTCCTCACCCTGCTCGGGCTGATCGTGGTGCTCCTGCTTTCCGCCAACGGCATTGCGCGCGTCTACACCGACCGTCTCTGGTTCGACGAGCTGGGCTTCGTGTCGGTGTGGAACAAGGTGATCCGCACCCAGCTGGTCCTCATCTTCGTCTTCGGGCTGGCGTTCTTCGGGCTGCTGTGGGGCAACCTCTACCTGGCCGACCGGTTGGCTCCGCCGTTCCGGGCGACCAACGAACCCGACGATGTCGTCGAACGGTTCCACGAGTCGGTTGCCCCCCACGCTGCGGCCTTGCGGTTGGCCATCTCGGCGCTGTTCGGTCTGATTGCCGGCCTGAACTCGGCGGGGCGTTGGACGACTTGGATGCTGTTCAACAACGGCGAGGACTTCGGCTGGCAGGATCCGTTGTTCGGGCACGACGCCGGCTACTACGTGTTCCGCCTACCGTTCTGGACGTTCCTGATCGACTGGCTGTTCGCGGCGTTGGTCTTCGTGTTGCTCCTCTCGCTCATCGCCCACTACCTCAACGGCGGGATCCGGGCGGCGGGAGCGATGAACCCGAACGGCGCCCGCGGGCAGAACCCGCTGCTGGCCAACCCGGTCAAGCTGCACATCTCCGCGCTGCTCGCCGTGCTCGCGGTGGTCCGCTCGATGGCGTACTGGCACGACCGCTACGAACTCGTCACCTCGACCCGAGGCGGCTTCGTCGGGGCGTTGGCCACCGACGTCAACATCGTGTTGCCTGGCCTCAATTTGCTGACCGTGGTGTCGCTGTTCTGCGCTGCGTTGTTCGTTGCCAACCTGACCCGGCCCGGATGGGGTCTGTCCATCGCAGCGATCGGACTGTGGGCCATCACCCATGTCGTGGTCATCGGCATCTACCCCGCGCTGTATCAACGGATCAACGTCGAGTCCGACCGGCTGGCAAACGAGACGCAGTACGTCGAGCGAAACATCGAGGCCACACGCTTCGCCTTCGGACTCGACACCGAACAGCTCGAGTCGGTGAGCTATGGCTACGACGGCTCGTTCTCGATCGATGACCTCTCCGACTGGTCCGATGTCATCGATGACATCGCCGTCGTCGATCCTCACCTCACCACTGCCCGATTCGCTCGAAGCCAGGGCGAGCGTGAGTACTACGCCTTCGCCGACCCGCTCGACGTCGACCGGTACGAGGTGGACGGTGAACCCGAGCCGGTGGTGTTGGGGGCTCGTGGGCTCAGTCTCAACGCGGTGCCCAGCCGCACCTGGGAGAACCAGCACGTGGTGTACACCCACGGCAACGGCGTGGTGATTGCCGCCGGTGACGACGTCGAGGCTCGAGGCGAGCCGTCGTTCTTGTTGCGTGGGATCGGGTCCGATCTGGCACCCACGGACGATTCGTTCGAAGTCGACGAGGTGGAGCCCTACCTGTACTACTCGGAGAATCTGCCTGGTTACGCCATCGTCGGCATCGACCGCGACGAGGTCGACTACCCGGAGGGCTCCAAGGCGCTGTTCGAGGCGACGTACGAGGGTGGGGGAGGGGTGCGGTTGGATTCGGCGCTTCGGCGGGCCGCCTACTCGGTGCGATTCAGCGAGGTTCGGCTGTTCTTCTCCGACGCCATCACCGGCGATGTCCGGGTGATCTACCACCGCGATGTCGAGGAGCGGGTACAGCAGGTTGCGCCGTTCCTCGAGTTCGACAGCGATCCGTACCCGGTCGTGGTGGACGGCGAGGTGATCTGGGTCCTCGACGGGTACACGTCGACCGACCGGTTCCCGTATGCGCAAGCACCGACATCGCAAGCCCTCGAAGCCGATGGGTTGCGGCGGGGCGAGAACTACGTTCGTAACTCGGTCAAGGCCACGGTCGATGCCTACGACGGCACGGTCACCCTCTACGTGATCGACGACGACCCGATCATCGAGGCGTGGGCCCGGGCCTTCCCGGCCTTGTTCAAGCCCGGATCTGAGGCGCCCATGGATCTTCAGCGGCACTACCGCTATCCGGCCGACCTGTTCGAGGTGCAGACCGAGATGTGGGCCACCTATCAGGTGTCGACCCCGGAGCAGCTGATCCAGGGGAACCTCGCCTGGAGCGTTGCCCGGAAGCCGTCGGCGCGGGCGACGCTGACCGAGTCGCCGTCGGCGACGGTGCCGCCGACCACCAGTACCACGGTGTCGCCGTTGTCGCCGAACTCGTCGACCAGTTCCGGCCGACCCATCCTCATGCCGCCCCAGTATCGACTCACGAGACTGCCGGGCGAGACCGAAACGGAGTTCGTACTGCAGCGGGCCTTCGTGCCTCGCTCGGGCATCGAGGTCAACGCCGAGCGATCCGAGATGACTGCGGTCATGGTCGCCCGCTCGGATCCGGGGCATTACGGAGAGCTGATCTTGTACCGGCTTCCACCGGGGAACATTCCTGCACCTGACCTCGTCGATCAGCTGATGCGGAACGAGGCGTCGGAGTTCATCACCGACGTCCGAAATTCGACCGTCGAGTTCGGTGAGATGCAGATCGTGTTGTTGGCCGACAGCGTCGTGTTCGTGCGGCCGCTCTACCTGACGTCGAGCAGCGGGACGGGCGCGCCCGAACTGACCAGGGTTCTGGCGGCGAACGGTGATCGAATCGCCATGGCATCGACCGTTGGTGAAGCCGTCGCCGCGGTGGCCGAACCGGCCGAGGCGGGCGAGGGCGGAAGCACGTCGCCGACGTCGCCCGATGAGATCGAGCTCGAGGGGCTGAGCGTGAGCGAGTTGGTCGCCGTGGCCGACGAGTTGTTGGCCCGGGCCGACGCAGCGGAGATCGGTGGTGACGCCGAAGGTGCTGCGTGGCTACGAGCCGAGGCTCGTCGGGCGTTGGCTGCGCTCGACGAGCTGATCGGCGGCGACGGCACCGCGCCCGAGGTGGTCACGGGCGAGGCCTGACCTGCAGGCATCGGGTCGGTGCCGGTAGCGTGTCACTCATGTTCTTCCGTGGTAATTCCGCAGGGTTGAAGGTTCCCGCCCCCGAGGACTGCCTACCCGGCCGGTCCACGCCCGTGCCGGTGCCGTCGGCCCACTACGTCAACGGTCGCCCGCTGACTCCACCGTTCCCTGAGCACATGGACACCCTGATCGTGGCCATGGGCTGCTTCTGGGGGGCCGAGCGGTTCTACTGGCAGCTCGACGGTGTCTACACCACTGCGGTCGGCTATACGGGCGGCACTACGCCGAATCCGACCTACGAGGAGACCTGCACCGGGCGGACCGGCCACACCGAGTCGGTGCTGGTGGTCTTCGATCCTGACCAGGTAAGTCTCGACACGCTGTTCAAGATCTTCTGGGAGAACCACGACCCAACCCAGCACATGGGTCAGGGCAACGACATCGGCACCCAGTACCGGTCGGCCATCTTCACCAACTCCGACGAGCAGTACGCCTCCGCGATCGCCAGCCGCGACGCCTATCAGGCCTCGCTGACCGCCGGCCGGTTCGGCGAGATCACCACCGAGATCACCCCCGCCGGCACCTGGTACTACGCCGAGGAGTACCACCAGCAGTACCTGGCCAAGGTGCCGAACGGCTACTGCAACCACGGGTTCTGCCAGGTGCGCTACGCCGGCGCCACCGCCTGAGCTGCCCACCCCTTGCGGCATCGGGAGTGGGTGGGTGTCGTTTTCGGCCTCCCCGCACTCCCGATCCGGGTTTGGGGCCTTGGCGGGTCAGAATTGGGCCCAGAACAGCACGCGTTTGAAGGTGAAGAGGTAGGGCTGCTGGTCGCCGAGTTCGGCGACGAGGCGGCGGGTGTACTCGGCTTCGAAGTCGGCGAAGCGTTCGTCGCCCAGCGCGACGCGGAACCGGTTGAGCGACGTGCCCTTGATCCATTCGGTGACGGCGGCGGTCGAGTCGAGTAAGTGGGTGAAGACCCGGAGCGCCACGTGCTGTTCGCCCGCCCCCAGGTCGTGCAGGACCTGGGCGTAGAACTCGGGGACCTGCACGGTGTCGGGGGCGAGGGCGGGCGGGCCGTCGGGGAACCAGTCGGCCAGCTCCTGGCCAAGGCGGGCCGCCAACAGATAGGCCGGGTGGTCACCGTTGGTGGGGACCTGCACGGCCATCTGGCCACCGGGGCCGAGGTGGCTGCGCCAGCCGTCCAGCACGGCGCGGTGGTCGTCGACCCACTGCAAGGCCGCGTTGGAGAAGATGAGGGTGGGTGGATCGGTGGGGGTGAAGTTGCGGAGGTCTCCGGCCTCGAAGCGGACCGATGGGCTCCCGTGCGCCACCGCGTCGGCCAGCATTGCCGGGCTGCTGTCGGTCCCGATGACCAGACGGGCGTCGAGCCGGTCAGGGAGTTCGGCCGTCAGCGCGCCGGTGCCGCAACCCAGGTCGTAGATCACGCCGCCGTTGACCGGGTGGCACAGGCCGACGAGCTCGTCGAAGGGTTGTCGACGTTCGGCGGCGAAGCGATTGTATTGGGCGGGCTGCCAGGCGTCGGCGGTCATCGGTTCATCATGGCACGCTCGCCTGGCCGCGGGCTCGGGCTGGTTGTGGCCTAGTTGTGGGCGAGCGGGCGGCCGAAGGCCGTCACGACTTCGTGGCCGTTGAGGCAGCGGACCACGGCGATCGGGCCGCCGTCGGTGTTGTCGAAGGTGATGATGGACTTGGTGGTGACGAGGTGGTTCTGGTCGCACACGGGGCAGTGGATGCTGAACATGTATTCAGTATCGGCACGGCCAGCCATCAGGAAAAGCGATGATTTGCGCGGTGTTCGCGTAAGTAACGCTAATGGTTGGGGTGTCTAGGGCTGGGCCGGTCGGGGACGGAAGATGGTGTGGTGGCGGATGCGGGCGAGCTCGACCGGTTCGCCGCCGGCCCAACCGGTGACCACGCCGTCGAGGACCTGGTACCAGTGCCCCTTGCGGTCGTAGGCATCGACGATCTTGGCGCCGACGACGACTTGCTGGTCGACGGCGGCCGGGCCCCGGTGCTGGATCTGGGTGCGGGCGTGGATCGTGGGACCGTAGGTGAAGTTGTGGCGGGTGAGCGGTGCCATGCGGGCGGCCAGGAACCAGGGGTGGATGCGGTCGGGTGGCACGTTCGACTCGGTCTGGCCGAGTTCTTCGTGGGCCAGCTTGGCGGCGGCAGCTGTGGTCAGGTAGGCGCCGAGCGGCCGGAACGGTTGGCCGATGGGCACGCTGTCGATGGTGTACGTGGGCCGCACATCGGGCGGCTCCTCTGCCGGTGTCGGTGTGGGCGGGTCGATGTCGCCGAGCCATTCGGCCTGGCCCAGACCGACGGTTCCGTCGAGCACGATGCGGTCTCCCACGGCGGCCGCGACGCTCGCCGTTGGTCCTCCGGTCGACTGCTTGATCGGCTCCACGGTGACCGTGACCGTCTCACCTTCGAACAGCGGTCGTCGGAGGGTGATGTCGGCCCATCCGTTGTCGAGCCACTCTGGCCCGAAGGCCTCGAGGGTGGCCTCGACCACCCAACCGTAGGTGCGGACGCCGGCGACCAGCGCGCCCGATAGCCCGCCCCGGCGGCGCCGTCCTCGGCGTGGATGGGGTTGGCGATGCCGGTAGGCGGCGGGTCCGGTGTGGCGACGATGATCTTGGTGGCGGGCTTGGGTTCGGCCATGGGCGCATGCTGCCACAGTCGAGGTGCGTAGTCTTCGTCCATGGACCTCACGATTCAGCAACTGCGGATGCTGCAAGAGGTGGCGACGACCGGCACGATTGCGATGGCCGCCTCGAATCTCGGCTACACCGCCAGTGCGGTATCGCAGCAGTTGGCCGGGTTGGAGCGAGCGGTCGCGGTGCCGGTCCTCGAGCGGGTGGGTCGGAACGTGCGCCTGACCGACGCCGGGCGGGAGTTGGTGGTGCACGCACGCCTGGTGTTGGCCCAGGTCGAGGAAGCCTCGGCGGCCATCGAGCGATTGTCGACCGATGTCGCCGGGACCGTGGTTGTCGGGGTGATGGAGTCGGTGGCCATGTCGATGCTGCCATCGTGGCTGCGTCACCTGCGGGCGAGGTTCCCGCGGTTGAGCGTGCGGACCCGTGAGTATGAATCGGCCGAGGAGTACGACTGGTTGCGGTCGGGTCAGATCGATGCCGGCTTCGTGGTGGAATACCCGGGCGGGCAGTCGAACTACGAGGGCTTGGAGCGGGAGTTGGTATGCAACGACTGGTTCCGAGTCGTGGTGCCCGAAGGCCATCGGCTCACCGGTCCGACGGTAGGTCTCGGTCAGTTGGTGGGGGAGCCGATGATCGGCGACGCCGGCCGTTCCTCGTGCGGACGTTGGGCGTTGCAGGCGTGTCGAGAGGCCGGCTTCGAGCCTGAGTTCGTGCATCAGCTCGACGACTTTCCCTCGACGCTGGCCTTGGTGGCATCGGGAGCCGGAGTGGCGGTGGTGCCGTCGTTGGGCCTGGCCGGGATGCCGCCCGGGGTGCGGGTGCTCGAGTTGGAGCAGCCGATCTGTCGGCACCTCACGTTTGCGTACCGGACGTCGAGCAAGGACCGGCCCGTGATTCAGGCCCTGGCCAGCGTGGCGGGCGAGGTCGCCGACGAGTGGGGCTTGGATCGAGGGTTGGCGAAGCCGTAGGTGCCCGGTATGGTTGGAGATTCACTTCCACCGCGGGGTGGAGCAGCCAGGTAGCTCGTCGGGCTCATAACCCGAAGGTCGCAGGTTCAAATCCTGCCCCCGCCACCAACTGGAAGGCCCGGAAACAAGCGGTTTCCGGGCCTTCGTCGTTGTCGGGCTGAGATGCGCGTCTACCGGGTTATCTACCGGCCCCGAGACCGAGAGGCCTGGGACCTGGGGGTTCGCGGTGAGTGGGACGGTAGACGTCTACCGGCTGATGTCGATAAGGGCGGCGAACTGGGCCGCAGCGGCAGAGCCCATGCCAGGCAATAGATGTTGGTAGGTGTGCATTGTGAAGCCGGGGTGGGCATGACCGAGTCGTTCGGACACGACCTTGATAGGAACGCCGGCGGCGACGAGCAACGACGCGTGCGTGTGCCGCAGGTCGTGAAACCGGATACGTGGCAGATCGGTCTTCGCGGTGATGCGGCCGAACAACTGGGAGAACGACTCCGGCGACGGCGTCTGGTGGTGGGTGTTGAGGAACATCGGCGTCGACGGTTCGATCGTTGCCCCCTCGTTGACGAGGAGGCGCCGCCATTGCTCGAGCAAAGCGAGAGTGTTCGCGTCGAGGTCGATCCGGCGCCGGCTGGTGCAAGTCTTCACCGGGCCCTCGACGGTGCACCCCATCGTGGCCTGACGTGTCCGCACGACCGACACGGCGGATGCTGCCACGTCGAGATCGCTCCAGTTCAGGCCGGCGAGTTCACCGCGTCGCATCCCGGTGTGGGCCACGAGATGCAACGCCGGATAGAGCCGCAGACGGCTCGCTGCTCGCAGGAACTGACCGAGCTGTTGAGCATTCCAGATCGCGGGGACCGTTGATCGGCCCGTCGGCTTCGGGGGTCGGGCCCGGCGTGCCGGGTTGGTCTCGATGAGTCGACGGTCCACCGCAAGATCGAGCGCGTTGCAGATCACACGATGGATCTCCAGCACGGACTTGGGTGCCAGGCCCTGACGGCGGCGCCCGCCATTCGCTATGAGATCGCCGTAGCAGGCATCGAGGTCATCGGGACGCAGGGCGTCGAGCCGGATCGCGCCGATTCGCGGCGCGATGTTGTGGTCGATCATCCATCGATATCTGTTCGCAGTGGGACGCGTCAGTACGACCTTGGTCCCCAGCCACGTCGTGGACATGAACCCGCCGAGGCTTGTCTCACATGACGGCTTCGGTCGTTGGTCGTCGATGCGGCGCTGCATGGACTCGGCATCAGCTGGGTCGGAGCCGGCGGGATGCCATCGGCGGCGTTCACGGCCGGTGATCGGATCGCGGCCGTTGTAGGCGACGACGTAGAGGCGATGGTTGCGTTGCACGATGTACGACATCGCTGTCCATCGGTACTTCGGGCCACCAACCCGAAGTTCGGCGATCGGTGTCCGGTGCGACTGCGCGGTGCGATCCGGTGACCGTGCAGACGGCGCGAGGCGCCTTCGGTTCGGCGAACTGGTCGCCGACGAGGCCGCTGGCTCGCGCCTAGCCGAACGTCAAGGCTGACGGTCAGTGCCGAAGTTGGGGTGGCGGCTCTGGTGCAGTACTGCCATGACCAAGAGTCGATCACCGAGGATCCGGTAGCGAACGGCGTACGGGAAGCCATCGGTTGGGACCTTGCGTTCGATGATCTCATCGTTGTCGTCACGAATGACGGCCTGGCCGGCATTTGGCCATCGCGACGCCCGGATGACGGTTGCGTGGATCGCGCCGAGGAAGCGGTCGCCGAGTCCTTCTTCCTGATCCTCGTACCAGTTCCAGGCGTTCGCGAGGTCGAGGTCGACGAGGTCGTGGTACTCGACGCGAAGGCTCACGCGCCGCGTTGGGCGCGGCGGTCGGCGAACCTCTGCTCGATGTCGTCCCAGGTGAGTGTGCCTGCGTCGCCGGCTTCGAGCATCGCTGCTCGTCGTTGCGTCTCGGCCGACCAGAGCTGGTCGATCTCGTCCTCGTCGACGGTTTCGCTGTCGAGGCTGGCGAGCAGGTCCGACGCGATCCGCGCTCGCTCTTGGGCGGGGAGCGCGAGCACCTCTTCGCGTAGGTCGTGAGCGGTTTTGGCCATGTTGACATCGTACCCGAGCACGTAGCGCCGCTGATGTGCGCTGGGCGTCAGGGCAGGCGAGCCCGGTCGAACTCTTGTTGTGGTCGCGGACGCCGCCGGTGGTGCTCGCGCAGACCGGCGATGAACGCGTCGACCTCGGATGCTTGCGCGTTCCCGGCGGCGAGCTTTCGCATCGTAGCGAGGCGCCGTGCTGCCCGCCGGTAGTGCTGCGCGTCGGTGGTGACCAGTTCATGTTCGACCAGCCGCTGGTGGACCGGGAGCACGGCCAGCGGATCGATCTTCTCGTACGCCTTTGCAAGCTCAACCCAGACGAGGTCGTTGTCGAGCCCGAACTCGTGCGCCTGCTCCCAGGCGAGGCGAGGATCGTGGAGTGTGCCGAGCGTAAAGAGCAGATTGATCTGCCCTGTTGGCCAGTGTGGCGATGACCTTTTCGTGGAGGTCGGGCCATGAGGGGCCGGCTGCTCGGTGTAAACGGGTCGCGAGGAACGAACGTCGCCTCGTGCTGGCGTGCTCCAGCCTTCGCCGCGGATGCACGTTGACCGCGGATCGACCTGGGCAGGGCGGTGGTCGATTCGCTGCTGTCCTCGGGGCGAAGGATCGGATCCTCGTGAAGCAATTGTCCTCGATCGAGGACTTCGACATCATGGACGCACTTCGACAGCATGGACACGCTCAGCGTCGACACGACCGGCATCCTGATCTCGGCACCGTCGAACTCGACATCGAGCTCGGCCTCGATGGTCACCGGCTGCAGCAAGCGCCCGGTCCAACGCAACTGGTATGTGACTTTGTGCCTTCGTCCGCCGGCACGGCCGGGCGTAGCGTGAGAGCAAGGGAACCAGACGTCACGGCGCGTGGAAGAGGAGCATCATGCACATCCGTTGGAACCTCGCTGTCGTGATCGGACTTCTCGGCGCAGTCGTCGCATGCGGCGGCGACTCCACCGACGAGCGCACCAGCGTTCCGAACAGCACCCTGGCGCCCACCACCGCTCCGGTGGCCAGCGTGCCGTCCGACGACGTGACGGCGATGTTGCTCACCGCAGAAGACCTCGGCTCGGGATGGCAGGAGGGGCACGAGGTGGGGGAGGCCGACTTCCGGGACTCCTGGCAGATCCCCTGCGATGACGTCGCTGTCAACCCCACGCTGATCGACCGTCTGCGCCCGAGCGCCGGCACGCAGTTCGAGCCGATCGACGGTTCGAGCCGTCACGTCATGGAGCTGGTCACCACCGGTGTGGAGGATGAGCTGGCCGCGGCACTGGACGCCTACATCGGGGCCGTGGGCTCCTGCCCACCCGGGGCAACGTGGGATGGGGCGGCGGTGACGGTGACCCCACTGGAACTCGGCGAGTTGGGTGACCAACGCGCCGCGTACATCAGCGTGGCGACCGAGAGTGGTGGCAACGCGGGGGTGATCTGGCATGTGCGCAACGCGAGCATGCGGGTGGGCGGACACATCGTCAGCCTCTGGCTCGCCGAGATCCTCGAGAGCGACGGCGCTCAGCCCGCCGTCAGCGATACGGAATTCGTCGAGATGGCTCGCACAGCGGTCGGGAAGTTCGGCGGCTGACGGGCCGCGCTCCAAATCGGCGACTGCTCACCCCTGATGGGTGGCGCTGCCGTAGGACGGTCGGCGGGCCCCTTGCGCAACGGCACGCCGCCGTTGGATCGTGAACTCCGACCTCGCGAGTCGGGTCATCTGGCCGACGTGTTCGGGACTGGCGATGTGTTCGGGACATCGTCGGTCGCCACTTCGGCCGAGTTTGCATCGTCTCATGCGTGGACGCGTGCGTGACCCCGTTCGAAATCGTTGCGTCCGGTGCGGTCCTGACCCCGGTCTAGGGTCGAAACGTGATCGATGTGTCGGCGTGGCCCGGGCTGCAACTGATCGAGCCTGTTGAGGAGGGCAACCGGAACGAGGTCTGGCGCGCCCGGTTCCGAAGCACTGATGTAGTTGAGCGGCGGAGCCGGCGCTCTGCGGCATCGCTCGCGTGGGAGGTCGACTTGCTCGATGACCTCGATAGAGCCGGCTTCCGCGTGCCGACATCGATCGGCTGCGATGACGGCCGCCGTTTCGCCGATGGTGTCGTGGTCCAGGACTGGCTCGATGGACGACCGCCATCGTCAGATGATGATTGGACAGCGGTCGCCGGCGAGCTGCAGCGGCTCCACGTCGAGACGAGTATGTATCGGCAACGGCCGGGCTGTGTCTCTGTTCGGGAGCTCGATGATGCGCGGCGCAGTGTGGATGCTGACCTCGATGCCGTCCCGCCGACGGCGGTGGTGCACGGTGATCCGGGCCCCAACAACATTCGGATCGCAGCTGACGGGCGGGTCGGACTGCTGGACTGGGACGAAGCACGGGTCGATCTCACGTAGCACGACTTGTCGAACCTCGTGTCCAGATCCTCGACAACCGCGAGCACCGGCGATCCCAGGACCTATCGCATGCCTGGGAAGCCGTGAACGCCTAGACTGCCGAGCCCGAATACGCCCTCGAGCGCCTCCGCCGGCTCGAACCGCCCGGGACATGGCCGCAGACCCGTCACCGGCGGACACCGTGAGCGCGACCTATTGCCGGTTCAGCGCGTGGGTCCGGAGCCGACGACCCGGCGTTGTTCTGATCGACCTTCGTGACGCGACGCCGCTCAGTCGACTGCGTAGAACGAGATGATGAGGTCGAGGTCGAGGTGCGCCAGTCGCCGCATCTTCTCGGCCGTCACCCACGGTCCACCACTCATGCCGACGGATGACCAAGCGCAGTCGAGCCTCGTTCGCGCGCCGCGCTCGCGGAGGGCAGACAGCGCAAGAGCGACTGGCTCCAGTCGGTTCAACAGCCAATCCAGGTGAGGGTCGATGGTGTCGCCTAGCTGCGGATCGGTTTCCACTATCCAGCCCGATTCGTCCTGCACGCGTCCGGTGTGACCCGTTCCGACGAGGTCGCCACTACGGAACGTGCGAGTCGGGTCGATCAGGAGCTGCTTCGTGACCTCGTCCGGACCGAAGTCCCCGTAGAGAGCGAAGAGCACGTGCACGGTTGTGTCGCCTTCACCCATCCTCCGAGTCTCGCAGCGCCGACGACGGCCTCCTCAGATCGGCCGTGCAGATCGCTCGGCGAGGACTCGGCGCCCCCGCTCAGTACGGCACGTACGAAGCGTTCCGGCGGACCCGACGCCGCGCCGGCCAGCGCTGCCGCTCGCCGACTGCCGGATGAGGTGTGGGTCCCCCTAGCTTGTTCCGCCGTATGCCGTCACCAAAGGTTGTGGCGGCGGGCGCACGCGGCGGCCAGAACCCGGCACTACGAGTCGAAGGGCAGTAGGCCCGGCCATCCTCGAGGCGCCGTTCGGTGGCACCCATCTCGCCGAGACGGATGAAGCCACTGACATACCCGCTGTCGGCACTTCTTATCGTTGGCCGGATCAAAGTGCGGGCTTGGTCTTGGCCGACCCGTGGAGCGTGGTCGTCGATTTCGGCTGACACAACTGGTATGTTGTGTTGATGGTCCCTGGGCTCGTCGATGGTGTGTTGCCACTTGGGGAGTGGCACGCGTCGTGGGCCGAGGTCGTCGAGGCGTTCGGAACGTCGGACTGGCGCCGGTTCCTTCTCGCCGGCTGTCAGCGAGCGTTGGAGTCGTTGCGGGCAGCAGGCTGCCGACGGGTGTGGATCGATGGCAGCTTCGTGACCGGCAAGGTCCATCCCGGTGACATCGACGCTTGCCACGACCCGGTCGGCGTGGACGTCGGGATTTTGCAGCCGGCGTTGCGTGACCTATCGCCGGGGCGTCCGGCGCAGAAGGCCGAGTTCGGATGCGAGTTCTTCCCCAACATCGTCGAGGGTGGGTCGGGGAAGTTCTTCGTGGAGTTCTTTCAACAAGACCGTGATGGTCGCCCCAAGGGCATTGTCGTCATCGACCTGGAAACTGAGGAGTTCGAGTCATGATCAAGAACGAACGGCAGTACAAGATCACCCGTGCCAAGGCCGACGAGGTCCGGGTCGAGCTCGCCGAGGTGGAGCCCGCTCCGCTGCCGGTGGGGGTGTCGGCCGAGATGCGGGTCATGCAGGTCGAGGCGTTGCGTGGGGTGCTGGGTGATCTCGAGGCCGAGTTGGCCGAGTACGACGCATTGCATGATGCGACGTTGATCGAGGCGACCGGTATCGGTGAGTTCCCGACGGCGTTGATCCGGGCCAGGATCGCCCGTGGTCTGACCCAACGCGAGCTGGCCGAGCGTGTCGGTCTCGCGGAGCAGGCGATCCAGCGGTACGAGGCCGGTGACTACGCCGGCGTGAGCTTCGCTCGTTTGGTCGAGATCGCCGATGCGCTCGAGGTGACGGTGCACTACGACGTCAGGCTCGCCTCGGCCGGATGACCGTGGTTGTTCACACTGCGTGGTCGCGGCCGCAGCTCAAGGCTCGGCGGGGTCGGTCGATCGAGGTAACACACAGGTAACAGCACAACCGTAAACAGGGGGGTCGAGCGGGGAGCAGAGGCCCGAAGGGCTTGCTTGCGGGGCTTGGCTGGCAGACTGGACTGGTGTCCGAGCGCGTTGGGAATCGCTGCCGCCCCTGGGAGTTGACCGAGGACGATGTCGCGTCGGCTTTCGGTCGGATCAGGGCACGCGATGCCGATCTTGCGGACGAGGCGGAGCATGTTGTTGGGTCATTGACGTGGGGCGAGGGTCCGGGCGTGATCAGCCAGTCGGGGCTGCAGGAGTGGCTCTGGTATGTCGTGCCGACGAAGTATCTGACGGACGAGGTCGGCTACATGGGTCGCCTCGCCGAAACGGCGGCGGTGCTCTTCGATGAGCTCGGTCTTCATGGCTACGCGGCGATCTGTCGGTCAGACGAAACGGTGAAGGTGCATGAGGCGTTCGACCGGTCAGATACGGCCGGCCGTTCTGCGATGAGGAAGGCGATCGGGCGATCCGGTGTCGACGTGCCCGACCTCGACGACTTCGTGTGGTCGTCAGTGATGCGGGCCGAGGAGGCCAACGCCCGGTCCGCTGTCGCGGCTGCGTTGGAGGACGCGATCTACACCGGGGAGATGACGGTCGGGGCCAAGGGGTGGCGTGAGGTTCAGGCCCGGGTCTGCAGGCGTGTTCTCGACGGTGACCATCCCCTGATGCCGGGTCAGTCGTGGCGCACGGCAGTCGTGACCGAGCGGATCGCGTGATTACCGAGCGGCCTCAGTCGGTCGGAAGGCGTGCCACTGCGCCGGTAGTGCTGCAAAGCCGGCGCGGCTCGCGGGCCGAGATTTCCCCGCGGTATGGTCACGCGATGCAGGAATCAACGTTCCCTTCGGAACCCGATGCGGTATCTCCAGCTGGGGCCCAGATTCGGTATCTCATCGAAGGCGAGCATGGGGGAATGATTCACAGCACGGTGCCTCCAGGTCAGATCAATCGAGGAATGGTTCACAAGACGGTGAGCGAGTTCTGGCACGTGCTGAGCGGCCACGGACAGATCTGGCGCAAAGACGCCCACACGGAGAGGATCGTCGATCTCACGCCGGGCGTGACCATCGACATCCCGGTAGGTACGAAGTTCCAGTACCGGAACATCGGTGACGATGACCTCACGTTCATCTGCGTCACGATGCCTCCGTGGGTCGGTGACAGCGAGGCCACTCCCGTCGATGCAGCATGGGAGACGACTCTGTCCTGAGGACGGAGCGAGTCGGCGGTCAGCCGGTCTGAGGTCCGGCTGGTCCCCGAAGCGGTGCGTCACCTACTCGCAGGCAAAGCGTTCTCATTCGGTGAACGCAGAGCAGTCACGCTGAAGGGTTTCGACGACCCTGGACGACTCTTCGAAGTTCGGTGGCAAGAGTTGGGCCGATAGAGGACCCGCATCTGAGACGGCTCGCTTGGATCACCGCCAAGGCGTGGCCCGAGAGCACTCGATAGCGCGCACGCCATAATCCCAGCGGGCGCGCGACGACCCGCACACTCCGGCCCGAGCGGGGCGCACCGCAGAGCTGCTGCGTGTGCGAGACTCGCACCATCTCCTTTCGGGGCCTTCGGGTAGGGGGTGTCTGATGCGTACCGCCAACCTGATCATCATCGGGCTTGCGCTGATCGGGGTGGCCTTCTCCGCGGTGGCGATCCTGCGATGGGGTCGGCTCCCGATCCAGGTGCCCGCATCCCGAGGCAACTCGGGTGATGGCCGATGGCCGTCCAGGCTCGCCGCATCGCTTCGAGCCCTCGGTCCGGTGTGCTCGGCGGGAATCATCTGCGGTGTGCTCGTCGCCGGGTTCCTCGGCCGGTTCGTCATGCGGGTGCTGGCGGCCACATCAGGTGATGACGCCCAAGGCCGTCTCACCGATGCCGAGCAGGTCGTCGGCGAGATCACGCTCGATGGGACCATCGGCTTCATCGTCTTCGTCGGCTTGGGTGCTGGCGCGATCACCGCCATCGTGCTGCTGGTTGCGCGTCCTTGGTTGCACGTCAACGGTGCGACGGCGGGGGTGATGGCTGGTCTGGCGCCGCTGGTCCTAGTCGGCGGCAACGACTTCTCATCGGAGAACTTGGACTTCTCGATCTTGACGCCCACCTGGCTCGCGGTGGGTCTGATCGTGAGTGGAACCGCCTTGTTCGGGGCTGCCCTTGGTTCAGTGGCTGCTCGGCTCCAGAAGACAGCGGGCGGCAACAGCCGGTTCCGCAACGCGCCCATCTTGGGTGTGATCCCGTTCGCTCTGGTGCCGCCAGTCACCGTCGGCGTGATGGTCTACCTCATCGGCCGCACCGCCCTCCCGGGGCGTCTCTCCGCCGTGCTCGTTCAGCGCCCCGTCCAGCTGGCGGGGCGGGTCGTCGTGGTGGGGCTCGTCGGATTCAGCCTGTTCCTGATCGTTCGGTCGTCGGTGGACATCCTCAGCATCTGAGGCAAGATCACCCTGCTGGTTCTGGACTCCTCGGCGAGGCCCGTCGGGTCTCTCACCGACACATGCAGCTGGACTTCGCTGTGAAGTCGATGTCTTCACCATGGAGCCGCTTCATAGCGCTCCAGCGACACGCCGCCGGACGCCAACCCTTGAAGTGCATCGGACCAGATCACTCGATAACGACGACGCGACGTCGGTTCGAGTCCAACCCGGGCCGCGCTACTCCGGCCCGAGTCGGGTGCTCGAAATCGCAGCGGGAGAGCCGAAGGGCGTCAGATGGCGACGAGGCGGACTGACGCGTTGAGCGTCTGGAGTAAGTGTCGGAGGTCGGTTGGGTCGGAGGTGATGAGGGCGGTGGGGCCGGTTTGCGATTGGGCAGCGGCGACCAGGGCGACGGAGGCGTCGACGATGTCGGCCGTGCCGGCGCGTCCGCACAACAGCCCAGTCGCGCGTGCCAGTGCTCCTTCGAGCGGTACCTCGTCGCAGTGGGTCAGTGCTCGGGAGAGGAGGGCTTGGCGGCTTCCGTCGCGCCATGCGTGTGCGATGACGCCCGCGGGTACGGACACCTGCGCCGAGTCGTCGGCGGCGTTGCGGAGCATCGCCCAGACCGTGCGGTCGTTGCGGTCCAGCGCGATCAGCGCGCCGGTGTCGAGGACGAGTGCGCTCATCCGTCGACGCGGGCGCGCTCGGCTGCAAGTTCCTCATTGCTGAAGGCGCCGTGGTCGCGTTCCCACGCGGCGACGACGTCGCGTAGGCCGCGATTGGCGAGCTGGCGACGGGCAGCGTCGGCGAGCCAGGCGGACACGTTCTGCTCGTCGGCTTCGGCGGCCTCGCGGACGGCGATCGCGAGCTCTGGTTCGATCGAGACGGTGAGTCGTTCGACACTCATGAACCGATCATACTTCGTCATACTGAGTGGAGCAACGCTCATTGCCCAAGTTCGAGCGTTGCAGTCAAGGCGCGGTTCGGGCCCCCGCCACCAACACAAAGGCCCGGAAACACTGCGTTTCCGGGCCTTCGTCGTTGTTGGGCTGAGGGCGGCGTCTACCGGGGTGTCTACCGGCCGAATCCCGACCAGTTCGTTGACCTGCGGTTTCGGATCGGGACGGTAGATGTCTACCGACCGTTCTCGATGAGTTCGGCGAAGCGGGTCGCTGCAGCGGCACCCATGCCTGGGAGGAGGTGTTGGTAGGTGTGCATGGTGAAGCCGGGGTGGGCGTGGCCGAGTCGTTCGGAGACGACCTTGATGGGCCCGCCGGCGGCGACGAGGAGCGAGGCGTGGGTATGGCGCAGATCGTGGAACCGGATCGTGGGTAGGTTCGTGTCGGCCACGGTGCGGGTGAACAATTGAGAGAACGACTCCGGCGATGGTGCCTCGTGATGGAGGTTGAGGAACATGGGCGTGAACGGCTCGATCCTGGCGCCTTCACTGATCAGGTGCCCCCGCCATTGTTCGAGTACTCGGACCGTGTTGAGGTCGAGGTCAATGCTGCGTCGGCTGGTCCTGGTTTTGGTTGCGCCTTCGACGGTGCGGCCCATGGTGGCTTGGCGGGTTCGCACGATCGAAACACTCGCTGCTGCTACGTGTAGGTCTCCCCAGTTCAGTCCGGCGACTTCACCGCGTCGCATTCCGGTGTGGGCGACGAGGTGGAGTGCGGGGTAGAGCCGCTTGGGTCGGGCAATGTTCAAGAACTGGCGGAGTTGGTCGGCATTCCAGATTGCTGGGACATCTGATCGTCGAGACGGTCGGGGTGGTCGTGCACGGTGTGCTGGGTTCGCAGCGATCAGTTCTCGGTCGACGGCCAGGTCGAGCGCGTTGGCGATGACTCGGTGGATTTCGAGCACCGTCTTTGCTGAGAGGCCCTGTCGTTTTCGGCCGCCGTTGGCGATGAGGTCGGCGTAGCAGGCGTCGATGTCGGCTGGCCGTATGGCGCCGAGTCGGAGGGTCCCGATTCGTGGGCCGATGTTGTGGTCGATCATCCATCGGTACCGGTTCCTCGTCGCATGTGTCAGCGTTGTCTTGGTACCGATCCATGTGGTGGACATGAACCCGGCCAGAGTGCGTTCGCACCGCTTCGAGGGTCGCTGCTGATCGATACGTCGTTGCATCCTCTCGGCGTCGGCTCGTTGGTTGCCGGCGGGATGCCAGCGGCGACGCTCGGCTCCGGTGATCGGGTCGCGGCCGTTGTAGGCGACGACGTAGTAGTTCTGGTTGCGTTGCACGATGTAGGACATGGCCACCCATCGGCTCTTCGGGCCGACGACCCGATGGTCAGAGCGAACAGTGGCAGGAGCGCTTGGTCGTCGGGTCGTTGCTGTCAGTGGTCGAGGCCGAGCCAGCGGCGGTAGGCGTGGAGGAGTTGTTTGGCGTGGGGGTCGTGTAGCTCGAGGTCGATCAATGTGACCTGGTGGTGCCCCTGGTCGTTGGTGATCACGCCGAGGAGGCGAGGTGCGTCACGGTCGTGGTCGACCCGGTCGAGTGAGGCGGGTGCGCCGGCGAGGGTGGCGGCGATTGGGTAGTCGAGTTCGTCTTCGAATGCGCACAGGAAGCTGACGTGGCCTTCGTCGCCGTAGGCATCGACGGTGATGCGTTCGATGAGTTCGGCGACGGTTTCGGGGTCGCGGTCGGGGTCAGAAGGCATCGTCGGGACTCCCTGGTGGTGTGGTGCGGATCGGATTGTCGAAGCCGAGGGTCTTGTAGGCGGGCAGGCGTTTGGTGTGCATGCGGGCGAGGACGGTGACGTGTTCGTCGAGGTAGTCGTGGAGTTCGACGTCGTGTTTGGTGCCGTGGGCTCGGAGGAGTCGGCCGACGTATTGGACGACGCTGCCCTTGAACGCGATGGGGAACGCAAGGAAGAGGGTGTCGAGTTCGGGCCAGTCGAAACCTTCGCCGAGGTAGGAGCCGGTGGCAACGACCACGATCCCGGTGTCTCTCGTCGGCGCGCTCATTGCTTCGTGGACAGCGGCGAGAGCTTTCTTTCCGAGACCGCCCTTGAGGACGTGAGCGTCATGCCCGGCTTCGGTGAGGCGAGTCACGATGGCGTCGATGTGGCTGGTCCGTTGTGTGAGGACGAGACAGGTTCGTCCTGTGCTGGCGGCGGCTGCGACGTCAGCGCAGATCTGTTCGGTCCGGCGGTCGTCGTCGGCCAGGGCTCCGAAGATTGTTTGGATCAAGGCGTCGTCGTCGGTGGCGAAGTTGGTGGGGTGGACGATGAGTCGCCGTTGCACGAGTGCTGTTTCGCTGATGTCGCCTGATTTGGTTTCATGGCGGGCTGGTCCGCATTGCAGGGCGATGATGCCTTCGAGCCCGTCACGCCGGTACGGAGTGGCGGTCAGACCGAGCCATCGTCGGGTGGGCGCGGTGCGGACGCAGGACTCGAACGAGATGGCCGGGAGGTGGGGGCATTCGTCGACGACAACGAGTCCGTAGTTGGCGAACAACTCCTCGGGGTGTTCGCGTCGGGCGACGCTCTGGATCATGGCGACATCGACGATCCCTGTTGGCTTGTCTTTGCCGCCGCCGATCACGCCGACCTGGTCGTCGCCGAGGCCGAGGTGTTCGCCGAGCCGTTCGCGCCATTGAGCGAGGAGCGGTTTGCGGTCGACCAGGATCAGTGTTGGTTGCTGGTGGTGGGCGATTACTGCGCAGGCGGTCACGGTCTTGCCTGATCCGGGTGGTGCGACGATCACCGACAGGTCATGGCCTCGAACGGCTTCGACTGCGGCCTGTTGATGCGGACGTAGCGCCGTCGTCAACAGCATTTCGATTCCTGGATGGTTGGGTCGTTGGTCGGTGATATCGAGTCGCGCACGCGGCGGTCTCGATCAGCTCGGTGACGTTGTCGTGCAGGCCCCGGGGGAGGTGGATCCATTCGAGGTCTTCTCGATAGCAGCGGATGAACCGGGGTGTGTCCCAGGTGGAGAACCGCATCCGTTCCTTCTCGTAGAACTCGGGGTTCGCGAGTGATGCGAGATGTTTCAACGCCGCAACAAGTGCGGGTGGAAGACCCGCCCGACGGATCGACAGCATCCCGCCGAGTTGCGCTTCGATGACCGGCGGCGGCTTCGGCCCATCAACGTTGGCGAGATCGGCCAGCGACAGGCCCGGACCTGCTGCGACGGGCCGGAATGAGTCGGCGAGGGCCACAACTGCGTCAGGAGACATGCGTGACACGGTGGAAAGGAACGCCCACTGGTCAGGCCAGGGTTCCATGGTGGTCGGGTCGAGGAACACGGTGCAGCCATGGCGTGCCCGTTCTCCGTGGAGTGGCAGGGCGATGAGGTTCCCGAACGATCCTTTGGGCATGAAGTCCTGGGAGGGGAAGAACCGGTCGTAGCTGGCCAGGTCGAGTTCGGCCCGCAGCGTCATCGCCTCGCGTAGCAACCCGATACCCATCGCCCTGGCCGCGGTGGCCGACACCGGCGCGGTGAAGAACACCCACACGTGTGCGCCGTCGCCGGAACGTGATCGTTCCAACACGGCGGGGACGCCGGCTGTGTGGCATCGGTCCATGAAGGCGAGTGCGTCGAGGGCCCAGGAGCCGTCATCGAAATCGCAGGCCAACAGGGTGCAAGCGTCGTCGCGAAGCAGCGGATAGATCCCGATGGTGGCATCGCCGCGCAGGTGTGAGGCGATCACCTCGTCGGTCAACGGCAGGTAGTCGGTTGCTTTGCGGTGCTTGTTCGACCAGCCGCCCTGAACCGCCGGTGACCACCCGGACTTGTTGGTGGTCTGGTTTTCCCATCGTTGGGCGTAGGCGTCGGATCGTGCGCCGAACAACGACCGAACCAGTTCGAGTTTCTCGGCTGGAGGTGACGCCTGCGTCACTTCTGCGACGGGCTCTGCGGCTCCGAACAGGGTTGGCGCCTGCGCCTGCTCGTGTTCTTTGCCGGTCCTGCCGCTGAGTCCAAGCAGGTCGTGAAGCCGGGCGACTTCGGCGCGTAGCTCCTGGATCTCGGCCAGCAGCTCCGACCTCGACGGCTCTCGCGATGCGACCACCCGGCGATGATCGCAGACTGCCCAAGTCGTTGTCTGGGCTTGCGATTTTTTCGAATTGATCTACACTGGTATGGATCTCGCGAGGAGTTGCGCCTTGACCCCATCGACAATCGAACACACGGTTCTCCCTCCCGAGGAGTCCCTTGACGGTTTGCTCGCGCTCCTCACTGGAGCCGAGGCCCCGTCGACAACAGTGACCGGGCCTAGCGGCGAGCATCTGGTGTTGCCGGCGGAGGTCTTCGAGGTGCTCCGCGATGTCGTGACCGCCATGGCGCAGGGCCAGGCAGTCACGATCGCCCCGGTGCATCAGCGTCTCACGACCCAAGAAGCCGCCAGTCTGTTGGGCATCAGCCGGCCCACGTTCGTCAAGCTGCTCGAGGAGGGCGAAATCCCCTACGAACAGCCGGGTCGCCATCGACGGGTTCTGCTTTCCGATGTCTTGGCTTACCGGAAACGCCGCTCGGTTCAGGCCCGCGACGCGTTGGACCGCATGGTCGAGATCGCGGATGAGAGCGGAATGTACGAGTTGACAGCAACGCCCAAGCGCACCCGCTGAACCGGCCCTCATGGCGTTCACCGTTGTGTTGGACACCTGTGTGCTCTACCCGTCGAATTTGCGAGACACGCTGCTCCGGCTGGCCGAGCGCGGGTTGTATCGAGCACTGTGGTCCGACGACATTCTCATCGAATTGGAACGCAATCTGATCGAGGCTGGCATCGTGCCGATGTCCGTCTTGCATCTGTTGGGGCAGATGCAGCGCGCATTCCCTGACTCGTTGGTCCTCGGCTATCGGCGGCTGATTCCTACGATGACGTGTGACGACAAGGATCGCCATGTTCTCGCTGCGGCCGTCCGTGCAGATGCAGCGGCGATCATCACCTTCAACATCCGAGACTTCCCGAACCAGAGCGTTGACCCGTTCCAGATCGATGTCATCGATCCCGACGCGTTCCTGCTCGACCAGCTCGACCTGTCGCCGCGAGCCGTAGTCGAAGAACTCGAAGCACAGGCGGCGGCCAATCGCCGGGAGCCGAAGTCGGTTGCCGGTCTGCTTGATGTTCTCGCTCGGGCTGGTGTGCCACAGTTCGCCGACGAGGTTCGGCGCCGGCTCTGAGTGTGCGAGCCGGCAGCGAACTGGCGTCCAGGGCTCGCTCCCGGGATGAATCGGCGGGCTCGTGCTCATAACCCGAAGGTCGCAGGTTCAAATCCTGCCCCCGCCACCAACAAAATGCCTGTTCAGGACCACAATCCGGACTGGGGCTTTCGTCGTTCCCGGGCTCGCGACGGCGATTTGTCATCGGATTTGTCATCACGATTTCGTGACACGGCCAGCGATTGCGTTGTTCTGCGGGCCACAACCCGAAGAACTGCCTCGATTCCGGCACGCTCGGAGCGACTTCGAGCGCTTCAAGTGCTCGTTCGTGCCGCGGATCGCCGGCCCGGAAAAGTTGACCTCGCCGGCAGTCCGACTGACGTGGACGACATCACCGGCGTCACGCGTGTCGTCGTGGTGAGAACCCGAAGGACACGACTAGTTCCGACGGCGCACTACGGTCGCGGCCTTGCACAAGTGAGGGATCGGCTCGGTCAAGTCGGAGCGTGCGTGTCGTGTTGGAGTTCTGTTTCAAACCGGCACGTGTGCCATGCATCCGAACGGCGGTGACTGAGCGTTCCAGCATTCCAAGTCAACGCCAAGTCGGGCGCAAATGCCGCGGTGCATTGTTCGTTCACCCGAACAAGGAGATGAAACATGAACACCACCAACCCCCGCCGTACCGCAATAATCGGAATAGCTGCTGTGGTTGCCGGGGCCGTCGCCCTGCCGGCAATCGCTTCGGCAAACGACGACCGTACAAACCCGGCCCTCGAACTCACCCTCTCGCAGGAGAAGGTCATTGCCGAAGCGACCCGCCAGTTCCGCAATCCCGAAGCCGCTGTTGCTGCCGGCTACATCCCGACCGACGAGTGCGCAGAGCTTCCGGGCGTAGGGGGAATGGGGTTCCACTACGTCAACCCAGCTGCGCTTGCCACGGCCGGCATCGATCCGACGCTGCCCGAGATCCTCGTCTACTACACAGCGGCGAACGGCAAGCGACGACTCGGTTCGATCGAGTACTTCGCCGCCGACGGGGATCAGAATCTCGCAACGGACGCGGATCGGCCCACCCTGTTCGGCAAGCCGTTCGACGGTCCGATGCCCGGTCACGGCCCTGACATGCCGGTCCACTACGACCTGCATGTGTGGCTGTACAAGCGCAACCCGGCCGGCACGCTCGCGGCGTGGAACCCGAATGTCAGCTGTGGCCCTTCGGCCGCCGGGCACGCAGCCTCGTAACTCGACGACACTCACAGATCGGCAAACTAATCATGACCACCATCGCTCACCGATCGCCACACGAATCGCCGGGCATTGCACCCGACATGATCTCGAGGGCGTGGTTGTTGCAGGGACTCGGGAACACACCGGGCGTGCTCGTGTCCACTGGCGGGGTCGTTGCGTTCGTCGATGACAGTGGCACGGTGTTCGAGGCCCCCAAGTCGCAGATCGAGGTCTCCTGGCCTCGTCTGCAGATGTCCGGGGGCGCGAACTTCGTGGTGAACGGCGAGAAGCACCGCGTCGCGTTTGTGCTCCCGAACGGCGCACGCGACACCAGCCGCGAGGTCTGGAGGAGCTCGGCTACTGCCCTTGTGATCGCAGGCACCGTCATCGAAATCGAACGGCTTGCTGGATCGATTGCCGAGGGGCGATCGGCAGGCAAGAGATGGCGGGTGTACCTGTCGTAGACCACGCAAACACCACCAATCCCACCCGGAGACTGCCCCTCGGTCTCGGGTCCCTAGGCGTCGGCTCAGCGTCCCCAGATCGAGGACTACGATGACGGGATGGTTCGATACCAGCTGTTCGGCGGCCTGCAACTGGTGGGCCCTGCCGGCCCGATCGTCGATCTCGGCGGTCCGAAGCAGCGCGCAGTGCTTGCCGTGCTGCTACTCGCGCGTGGCGTGCCGGTCTCGCCCGACGCGTTGGCTGACCGGGTGTGGGGCGAAGGGCTGCCGGACCGGTTCGAGGCGTCGTTGCAGGCGTACATCTCGAACCTTCGGCGCATTCTCGAACCCGACCGACGGCCGCGCACACCGCCAACGGTTCTGGTCTCCAAGCCAGCCGGGTATTGCCTGCTTCTCGCACCGGAAGCGCTCGACGTGTCCCGCTTCGAAACACGCATCGGCGAGGCCGAGTGGGCTCGGACCGCAGGCAACGTTCAGGCGGCAATCCAAGCTCTCGACGCGGCTCTCGCCGAACGCCGCGGAAACCTGCTGCCCGAGTTCGCCGGCGAGCCGTGGGTCGACGAAGCGGTTGTCTCACTTGATCGTCTCCACCTTCGAGCCGTCGTCGAACGGGCGGAACTCTCACTCACACAGGGACGTGCACCAGCCGGCGTCGTTGCCGATATCGAACCGCTGCTGGCGGCTCACCCGTACGACGAGCATCTCCACGCGCTGTTGGCCCATGCCCGATATCGGGCTGGTAGGCAGCGCGACGCGTTGGAAGGACTGCAACAGGTTCGCCGGGTCCTGCTTGATGAGATCGGGATCGAGCCCGGTCCCGAGCTGCAGGCGATGGAACTGGCGATTCTTGAGCATGCAGAACACCTGAGCGTCCGATACGTCGCCGCGTGCAGTTCGGTTACTCACGTCGACCCAATCGTGGCAGTTCCATCCGAGGCGGCGGTTCGCGTCGCTGGCGACTTCTTTGGCCGCGTTGTGGAAGTTGAACGGCTTCGCAAGGCGGCCGCCGAGGTCACCGACACGTCGGGCGCGATCGTTGTGGTCGTCGGCGAACCGGGTGTCGGAAAGACCCGGCTCGTGGAACATCTTATGTCCGCGAACGGGAAAGCGGTGGTCGCGTTTGGGCGATGCCCGGAGACTGCAATCCATGCGCCGTACCGTGTTGCGAACGAGTTGTTCCGTCAACTCGAGGGTGCCGATGTCATCCAATCGGGAGCCGTGGTCGAGCTGCTTGGCAGCGGTGACCGACGATGCCACTGCCGAGTCGGCGGTGCGTCGACTCCAGCGCTTCGACGCGGTCACCGATCTGTTGGCCGGTACGCGCCGGCGGCTCACGGTCGTCGTCGATGACCTGCAATGGGCTGACGCCGCGAGCCTGCAGCTGATCGGGCATTTGGCTGGCGAGATTCGTCGGCTACCTCTGCTGCTCGTGGTCACGACCCGACCGCGCGATGACCAGTCGTCGCCCGAGTTCGTTCGCTGTCTGACCGAACTCACGCGCCAGCACACGAGCACTCGGATCGAGCTCGGTGGCCTGTCAGCCGGCGATGTGGCGTCGTGGCTGACCCACTCGATCGGCCATCGGGTCGATCCGGCAATGGTGGCTTCGGTTCATGGCCGAACCAACGGCAACGCGTTCTTCGTCGGGGAAGTCGCGGCGCTCATCGCCGCCGGTGCATCGGCCGAGACGGTGCCGTCCGCGGTCCATGAGGTTGTCCGGCGGCATGTGAGTGCGTTGCCGGCCGAAACGCAGCAGCTGCTGTCCACGGCCAGTGTGCTGGGTCGGGAGTTCTCGCTTCAGCTCGTTGGCGAGATCACTGGCGGGAACGCGATCGACGTGCTCGAACGTTTCGAGGCCGCTATCGAGCGGGGTGTGCTCACGGAGTCCGAGCATCCGGGGTCGCTCCAGTTCAGTCATGCGATTGCTGCCGATGCGCTGTCGTCCGAAGTGGGCGCGGCACGTCGGGCTCGAATCCACGCGAAGGCGGCGTCGGCGCTGCATGTGCTTGGCGCGTTGTCCGATGCCGTGTCGGTGGCGGACCTTGCTCACCATGCGTTCCTGGGTATGGCAGCCGGGACTGCCGAACTCGCCGCACAGGCGTTGTCGGCCGCGGCCCGGTCTGCCGGCGAACGCCTCGCCGATGACGACGCCGCTGTACTGTGGGGCCGTGCGATCGAAGCGCTGCGGATGAGCGCACCGAACGATATCGAGCGACGGGTACAGCTCCTCATCGAACAGGGACGCACCTACATTCGGCTCGACGACATCATCCGCGGCGCGAAGGCCATCGAGACCGCCATCGACCTCGCGCTCGGTCACGATGACGTCGAGGCTGCGGCACAAGCGGCGATCGCGCTCGACGCCGGCGGCGTCTGGCAAGCAGGCGAGCTGTCGTCAGTTGCCGGAACCGTGACACGGGTGCTGGAACTCGTCCGAACGCGCCTACCTCTCGACTCGCCACAGCTGCCCCGTGTGCTCGGCCTGATGAGCGACTACGGGTACTGGCGGCACTCCACCGAGCAGGCTCACGCGATCGCGTCCGAGGCAATCGGCCTCGCGCGCGCCACCGGTGACAACGTCTTGCTGGCCCGCACTATGAGAAAGGCGCTTGTCGGGATGTGGCGCTCGTCGCTCACCGATCACCGTCGAATGGTTGCCGATGAACTGCTGCAGCTGTCCGACCAACTCGAACCTGCCGAGCGGGCCGCAGCGCTGCTGCACGCAGCCGGAGCGGCATACACGCAGGGAGACGTGCCGACCGCAGGCATGTTGCTCGACCGTGTTCAGCGGTTCGCGGTCGGCTCACTCGCCATCCAGACGCAAGCCAGTTGGTTCGCGAGCTGCATAGCACTGTGGCGGGGCAAGCTTGATGATGCGGAAACGCTTCTGCAGACCGGTGCCACCCTCTACGGGCGGGGCCGACGTTGGGGCGCTACCGAACTCCACGGCGCAGTCGGCGCGGTGATACAGACCGAGCGCGACCGTCTCGATGCCGTGCGAGAGGTAGCGGATGGGATTGCGGAGAGCCGGTATGCAACCGGCTTCGCGTCGATCATGGGCTTCCTGCTGCTCGAACTCGGCGATGCCGATCGGGCCGTACAGCTGGCTCACGCCGTTCCGCCAGCGGCGGACTCGTGGTTCTCTCCGGCCGTCGACGCGACTGCGCTGTACAACCACATCGCATTCGACGACGCCCCCGCAGTTCGCGAACTTGTGACTCGGCTTGAACCGGCATCGGGCCAACTCGCAGCCGCGGGCACCGCGTCGGCCTTCGGCGACGTCGACTCAGCGTTGGCAGCCGGGTATCAGTACCTCGGCGATACCGACCGTGCATCGGCGGCGATCGATCGATCAATCGCGCAGCTCACAGCGAGCCAGTCAGGGCCGTGGGTCGTGCGAGCCCTGATGCGGCGCGCCACGATCTCCGGCGGCGATGCCGACCTCGCGGTCGCCCGTTCGCTGGCCGATCGCCACGGCCTCACGTTGCTCCAGCGTCAACTGGCCGAACGGTCCGCTACACCGAAGTAGGGCTTCCAAGCCGGCTCCAAGTGGGCATCGGTGTGCCCCAAGTGCGCCCCAAATGCGGGTTGCGATGGTGTGAACACACCACCTTCCAACCACAGGAGGCCGGCCATGCCCGCCGCAGACCCATCCGACTTCTACACCGTTCATCGTTGCCTACGCGACGCGTCGGCGGCACTCGCCGCGACTCTCGCCAGTGTCGACGCGCTCGAACCCGAACCCGGGAGAACCGAGGCGATCGCCCGATACTGGCAGGGATTCGCCGGTGAACTCGTCGCCCACCACACCATCGAGGACAGCACGTTCTTCCCCGCCCTGGTGAAACGCGTCCCGATCGCAGCCGAACTACTTGGGCGAGTCGACGACGACCATCGTCTGATCGACGAACTTCTGGTCGAGGCCGGTAACAGCATCGAGGGCCTGGCAAGCGGCCGGAGCACGACAGCGACTGCAGCGGGGACGCTCGATCGGTTCGACGATGTGCTTCGTCGGCATCTTGACTTCGAGGATGCCGACCTGATCCCGCTGTACACGCGACACTTCGAACAAGCCGAGTACGACGCATTGTCGAAGGCAGCGATCAAGTCTCTCGGCATCGGCAAGCAGGCGCTGTTCACCGTGCCGTTCCTGGCCCTCGGTTCGGAGCCGTCAATGCGCGACGCCCTGCTGAACAAGGCCGGACTTCCCTTCCGTGTGCTCTACCGACTGACACGGTCGAACCACGCCCGCCTCGCAACCGCCGCGTTCGGTTCACTGCCGCTCGCACGCCAGCCGTTGGCGGCGCCATGAATCTCGACCGATTCGCCCGCGTCATGTACCGCCGGCGTCGATCCGTCGTCGGATTCTGGATCCTCGCACTCGTGCTGCTTACCGCAGCGGCCGGGCGCTGGGGCGGCGATCACCGCACCGACTACCGTGTGCCGGGCAGCGACTCGGCCGCCGCGTTCGACCGGCTAACCACCGACCTCCCGGAACTGTCCGGCGACCAGATCCAACTCGTGGTCCACTCCGACAACGGCGTGACGTCAGCGGAAGCAACCGCCCGCATCAACGAACTCACGCGCCGGGTCGCGCTGGTCAAACACGTCGTCTGGATGCAGCCGGCCTTCGTAGCGCCGGACGGAAGGACCGCTCTCGTCGTCGCCCAACTCGACGACACGGCCGAGAAGGTTCCGAAGGGGGCGATCGAAGAGATCATCGAGATCACACGCGAAACCCGAAGTGAAGGCTTTCAGGTCGAAGCCGGCGGCACCGCGATCCAGATGACCGAAGCCGCAGAGCCGGGCTCCGAACAGTTCGGCATGATCGCGGCGCTCCTCATCCTGCTGATCGCGTTCGGTTCGCTACTCGCCGCCGGGGTGCCAATCGTTGTCGCCATCTTCGGTGTCGGCACAGGCCTCGCCATCAGTTCGTTCATCAACCACCTCCTCGTCGTGCCCGACTGGGCCCCGCAGCTCGTGACGATGATCGGCATCGGAGTCGGCATCGACTACGCCCTGTTCGTCGTCGTGCGATACCGCTCGGCCCTTCGCGACGGACTCGAACCCGAAGACGCCGTAGCACAGGCCCTGTCGACCGCTGGCCGTGCCGTTGTCGTCGCCGCGTGCACGGTGATGATCTCGCTGCTCGGCCTGTGCGCCATGGGCCTCAACTACCTCTACGGCGTCGCCGTGGTCACCTCGGTCGGGGTACTCGTCGTGCTCGTCGCAGCGATGACACTGCTCCCCGCCGTTCTCGGCTTCGCCGGGCGCAACATCGATCGACTCCGCCTGCCGTTCTTCGGAAAGGAAACGGGCTCACAGTCACTGTGGCACCGCTGGAGCCGAATCGTGCAGCGATCGCCGCTGGCGACCGGTGCCGTCTCGCTGATCGTCTTGCTGGCCCTTGCCATTCCGTTCACCGACCTCCGATTCGGAAACCCGGACTCCGGCTCAACGAGCACCGACTTCACCAGCCGCCGCGCCTATGACCTCGTGAGCCAAGCGTACGGACCCGGCAGCAACGGTCCGCTCCTCGTAACCGTCGATACCTCTGCCGACGACGCGCTTGCTGGCCGTGTTGCCGAGCGCATCCGTCACGAACCCGGCGTCGCAGCCGTGCTCGATCCGGTCGTCAGCCGCACCGGACCGACCACCGCCCTGTTCGTGATTCCCGCATCAGGCCCCCAGGACAAAGCAACCGAGACACTCGTGCACTCACTGCGGAACCACGCTCGCACAGAACTCGCCAGCAGCGACGCGGAACGCATCCACATCGGCGGCGCCACCGCGACATTCATCGATGACAGCACACGCACCGGTCACCGGCTACCTCTCTTCATCGGAGCGGTCATCGCCCTGTCATTCGTACTGCTCCTGGTCGTCTTCCGTTCGCCGCTCGTCGCCCTCAAGGCCGCCACGATGAACCTGCTCGCCATCGGAGCGGCCTACGGCGTGATGGCAGTCGCCCTCCGCGGAGGATGGCTCGGCCAACTCATCGGCATCGACGAACCGACACCGATCCCGGCATGGGCACCCATGATGATGTTCGCACTGCTGTTCGGACTGTCGATGGACTACGAGGTGTTCCTCCTCAGCCGCATCCGCGAGGAATACCGGCGCACTCACGACAACGCCACGGCCGTCGCCGACGGTCTCGCGTTCACCGGCCGGGTGATCAGCGCAGCGGCCGCGATCATGGTGACGGTCTTCGCGGCGTTCATCCTCGGCGACGACGTGCTCATCAAAGTCATCGGACTCGGCCTCGCAGTGGCCGTCGCCCTCGACGCGACCCTTGTGCGGATGGTCCTCGTTCCATCGACCATGGAACTCCTCGGCGACCGCAACTGGTGGATCCCCCGGTGGCTCGACCGAATCCTCCCGAACATCGAAATCGAACGCAGCCACGGCGGTAACGCCGACAGGCATCGTCGGACCGTTCCGTCAAACCCCACCTCCAACCCGCAAATCGCCATTCCGCGACGCGCACTCACCACAGAAAGCTGAACCTCATGACCACAACACTCACCACCAACACCCAGGCTGTAGCCCCGGCAACCGGCGACGGACACCAGGCCCTCTGGATGCTCAACACCCTCCTGATCGAACGCGCGACTGCACAGGACACCGGCGGCCAGTACTCGGTCGTCGAAGTATGGGGAACCGCGGCCGGCGACCCGCCACCCCACCTGCACGCCGATACCGACGAGGCATTCCTCGTGCTCGAAGGCACCGTCGACGTCACCCTCGACGGAATCACGACGTCGCTGTCAGCCGGAGGGTTCGCCTTCGCCACACGCGGCGTGCCACACGCCTACGCAACCACCAGCGAGGTGTCGCGCATGATCGTGATCGCCTCACCCGCAGGGAGCAACGAGGCGTTCTTCCGGTCAGTCGGAACGCCCGCCGACCGGCTCGAACTCCCCGTACCACAAGCCCCCGACGTGGGAACTGTCGTGCGGCACGCCGCAGCCAACGGAACCACGATCCTGCCCCCACCCGGCCAGTAACGCAGCGGCCTCCTTATGTGAGGTGCGGAGCCAACCGGCGCCGCACCTCACATGCGCGATCGGCAAACGTTCGATCGATTCAGCTCCGGATCTCCATCAGAATGTCCGTCACACCCGAGAGAGGGGTCGACCAATGAACCATCGACGAGTCGAACGAGCTGGACTTGGGCTGACCGCCCTCTTCACGTTGCCAGTCGGACTCCAAGCAACCTTCGCCCCGAAGTCGTTCTTCGACGACTTCCCGCTCGGTCGAAGCTGGCTCGCGCAACAGGGCGACGCCTACAACGAACACCTCGTACGCGACGTCGGAGCACTCTTCCTCGCCTTGATCATCGTCACCGCCTGGACGGCCTGGCGCCATCACCCGACACGCCCACTGGCCGTGGCATGGCTCGTCCAAGGCGTCCTCCACCTCGTCTACCACGCCGGCCATCTCGACGGATACCACACCATCGACAAGATCGGACTGGTCGGATCACTCGTCGCCGTACCCCTTCTTGCCCTCGTCGTCCTCTGGGCCGGTTGGGCCGAGCACCTTCATCCCGTGCACGCTCGCTGAAGTGTGCTCCCTCTCCATCAGATCAAACCGGGCGACCGCTGACTCGTCGTAGTCGCCCGCCCAGACGACGAAACATCAGGCGGCGGCTCGGTCATCGTTCCCCACCCGAGCCGTCGTCCGCGCCGCAGCAGCAATCAAGGTCCCCACCCCGCTCCGCTACCGATGCTCGCCCCCACTCGTCCTCGGCTTCCAGACCGGCGCCGCCACCATGGTCCAGGTTCTCAAACCCGGACTCGGCCACACGGTCGTCGTGTTCGGCGTAGGGAGTCGGACTCGCCGCAGTGATGGCCGCCAAACTGTCGCCCGCAACCAAGATCATCGCCGTCGACGTCGTCCCCGAACGCCTCGCTCTCGAAACCCCTGGTAGATCGCTACGGGAGCTGATCGAACCCGAAGACGTAATACGAAGGCCTCAACCCGAAGGTCATTGGCACTGGTCGAAGACGTTGGCGGGTCGGAGGTGCAGGTGAGCGGGGCGGGCTACCTTTGGCCGCGTGTTGGTCAGCGATCTCCGCCACTGCCTCGACATGCCCGAGCACACTCCCGGGCCGGCGAAGCGACTCGCCGCTCAACTCGGGGCGATCGTGCGCGCAGGGAGCGCCCGGCCGGTCGGGACCAGCGCGACCAGTGGGGTCGGGTGCACGAAGCGCCCCGGCCGGCGGCCGTGCGACGGGTTCATCATGGTGTTCCGCCACGCGAACGGGGAGATCGCCTGGGCGTGTGATGTCTGCGGTGACGAGGGTGTGATCACCGGTTGGGAGGGTTCGCCGACCGATGTGTCCGAGCTCGATGACAGCTACGCCGACGGTGAACCGGTCGCAGTCATGATGTCTCGCGCCTTGTTCGACCTGCTCCGCGAAGTGCTGGTGTTGGATGCGGCGTCGGAGTTGCTGATCGCTCGCGCCCAAGGCTCGTCGGAAGGAGTCGTGTTGGCAGGACCGTCGGACGCATTCGACGAACTGGTCGGCTACGTGGCATCGGAGGCCAACCACGACAGCGACCGGCGCCGTGCCCGGCTTCTCGATGAGGCGTGCGCCGTGCTCGAGGCCGCATTGGTCGAGGAGTAGGAATCGTCGTGTTCACGGTTCGGGGGACGAAGAAGTTCTTGGATCGGGTCGGTCGACCGGTGCCGGATCCGGCGTCGTCGTCGACGGTGCTGGGTGACTGGTATGCGAACGTGTTGTTCTGGCGCCCGCAGGTCGCGCTGTTCGTGAACGCGTCGACGTTCGTGCCGGTGCTGATGCCGTTGGCTCCGGCGGCCGGTGTGGTCGGCCGGTTCCCGGCGGCGATGGCCGACGTGCTCGCGACGCTTGGGATCGATCCTCGGTTCGTGGAGGCGGAGACGATGGAGATGCAGTCGGCGGTCCTGGCCAAGACGGCGAGTCGTCAGGTGCTGGGGGTGATGAACGAGTTCGTGTTCATGGCCGAGCACACGATCAGCACCGGACGCTCCGATCCCGACGATCTGGTCGGACTTTCGGTGTGGCTCGCGAAGACGATCGTGGGCCCCATCAGCCGAAACGACGGCTCTACACCGTTGGGCGCCCTCCAGAGGGGCGCGTCGAGGTCGTCGGCGGCTGACCCGCAAGGGCCGCGGCGGTGAGACCGATGGAGCGTCAGCCACCGCCGACGGGGCCATGAGTGTTGACGACTAAGTAGTTATTGCTCATACTGGGTGGGTGTGGGAAGTCGAGGTCACCGACGAGTTCGTGGACTGATGGGTGACCCTCGACGTCGATCAGCAGGCCGCTCTCGGCGTGCGGATCGACCTGCTCCAGAGTCGGGGCCCGGACCTGGGCCGGCCGTCGGTCGATCGGATCAGCGGGTCACGGCATCACAACATGAAAGAGCTCCGGGCCAGCGAGGGCGGAGCGTTGCGGGTGTTGTTCGCGTTCGACCCGCGCCGGCAGGCGATCTTGTTGCTGGGTGGCGACAAGTCCGGGCAGTGGGCGGAGTGGTACGAGTGGGCGATCCCGGCTGCTGACGATCTGTACGACGAGTACCTGAACGAGCTCCGTGAGGAAGGATTGATCGAGTGACTGGACACAAGAAGTGGTCCGAGCTTCGGGACAAGATGATGGAGCGGCCCGGCGCAGCCGAGCGGGTCGAGCGGGCGCGGGCCGAGCTGGAAGAGGAGTTGCGGCTGTATGAGCTGCGGCATGCCGAAGCGCTGAGCCAGGCCGAGGTCGCCGGGCGTCTGGAGATCACCCAGAGCGCGGTGTCCAAGCTCGAACACGCTGAGGACGTCCGGGTGTCGACGCTGCGGGACTATCTCGAAGCACTCGGCGCGCGGCTCGAGCTCGTCGCTGTGTTCGACGACGAAGGGCGGCGCGTGCCGGTGCATCTGGGCAAGGAACCAGCGGCCTGACCTCACGCTGCGTGCCGTCGGCGCCGGCGAGTGCCGAGTTGGTCTGTATTGTGATCGTCGCTGCGATGACGACCGCCGCTGCGGCCGGACAGCGCTCAGGTCAACGGGCACGACGTCGGGATGGGTGGCCCCGGCACGGCACGGCCGGTTGCCCCGCGCCGATTCGCGGGACGTGGGAAGCTGCGGTGGTGGCGAATCCCTGGCACGCAGTTGGGCTGGATCCTGACAAGGTCGATGCGCACCGTCGTTCCGAGGCCGCCACGGGCTGGCAGACGTTGCGCAGATGCCCCAGCACCAGCGCAACCGCCACGCTCACGTTCCTGGACTCGCTGACCGCCGACGAGGCGGTGCAGTTCGTACTCGAACTGGCAGCGTTCGAGGACGACGGTTCCCCCGCCGAGACCCTCGTCCACTGGCAGGCGCGGGCACGGGCGCACCCGACGTTGGCGAGGTTCCTCGTCCCCGAGGATCGACCGCCGGCGCGCGGCCTCGGTCGGGTCCCGGTGAAGGTCCTGGCCGGCGTGGGTCGCGACTCCGGTGTCGGCGGACTGGAGGGATGGATGGCCCAGTCCGGCCTCACCGGCGCGGCCGCGCTCCCGCCGCCCGCCCTGGCGGCGAGCCTCGACGAGCTGGAGCCGGTTCCGCCCCGGACGTTGCGTCGTCTGGTCGCCACGATGATGCAGGACCGCTTCGGCGCTGAGCCGGTGAAGCTCGCCCGCGACCAGGACCGCTTCGGGGGCTCGGTCGACGGGACGCTCTTCGAGGCGCTGCTCGGCTGGGCAACAAGTGGAGGGCACAGCTCGCACCAGATGGAGTACCACGTGAGAAGGCCCGGTGCGTCCGGCCAGTGGACCGGTTACGAGGCGCTCTGGCGCACCGCCGGGCGGTGGGACTACCTCACGTCGGCGAACGCCGCCCGGTCGATCGATCACCTCGGTGACGTGATCACCACGCTCGTGGCACTCAGGTAGGAGAAGAGGGATCGCCGAACAAGAGCTGGGTGAGGGCATCGAGATTGTTCGGCGAACCAGCCACCTCCAGGTCACTGGCCTCGATGAGAACTCTGATTGCCGCAGCAGGTCGATTGTGGGTGCTGACCGGTACCGGTGACACACTCGTCGGCGTCGACCCGTCAACGGAACGGGTGATCACAACGATCGATCTGCCCATTCGAGGAACCGATCTCACCGCCGACGAGGCTGGGCTGTGGGTGATCTCAACACCCGATGACCGTGTCGTACACGTCGACGCCGACACCGGAGCGATACTCGCGGACACTCCGCTGGACGGACCCATGTCCATTACCACCGCGGGCGGCGTGTGGGTGGCCGGACTCACCGAGTCGGTCCTGCTCGACCCGGCGACGGGTGCCGTCGCCCGGACCATCGACACAGGAGCGGGCTCGACAGGCTCCATCGCAACCGACGGCACATCGGTGTGGATTCGTAACGTCGACACGTTCCTCACCGAGTTCGACGGCACGACAGGCGAGGTCCTCCAGACCTACGCCTCCGACGCGACCAGTGGCGGCGACATGATCGTCGCCTTCGGTCAGGTGTGGACGACCGCTTTCGATGACGCAACGTTGTTCGCCATCCCGGTCACCCGATAGCGGCCACGCCGCCGACAGACCTACTCGGCGACCACCGACAGCAGCTGAGTACGAGTCAAGACGGGACGTCACGTTCGACTCGTCCAGTGGACCACAACGGCCTACCGCACGGAGTCCTGCAGTCGCTCCTACCCGATCAGAACCGCGTCTCCTACTGCAACCGACACGAGGGCAAGTTCAGTACTCCGATCGGCGGATCGGCTCGTCGGACCCACGCGATAATCACGAGCCGGAACCGCCCCGACTGCGCTCACTTCCGGCGAAGTGCCGGGCGGTATCGGTGTGATCCGCCCGGTCACGGCGGGTGGTCAGCTGGTGCGTGACGCGCCGACGAGGAATGCAGCGACGATGTAGGTCGCGTGCCGGTCCAGTGACTGCCGGGCGCGGTCGTAGCGCATCGTGGTCCGCGGGTCGGCGTGACTCGCAGCTTCCTGCACATCGCGCAGCGGGACACCGGCGTCGAGCGCTGCGGTGATGAACGAATGCCGAAGACTGTGGGGCGAGATCCGCTTCGTGATCCCGGCCCGCTTCGCCAGGCGCTTCACGGTCCGGTCAGCGGCGTAGCGGTCCATTCGCTGGCCGTTGGCTCCGAGGAAGATCGGCCCGGTGGTGCGTTCTCCGAGGTACAGATCGAGGGTCCTGGCGGTGCGTGGGGCGAGTGGGATGGTCACGTGCTTGCCGCCCTTGCGGACGATCGCCAACGTCCGATGCCCGCGGTCCATGTCCATCGACATCGATGTCGGCGCCGAGCGCTTCACTGATACGGAGCCCGTTCAACGCCAGTAACGAGATCAACGCGTGATCACGTTCCGAGCCGAGCCCGGCCTGGACGAGCAAGGCGCCGAGCTCGTTGTGATCCAACCCGAGGGTGCGTGACTCGACGTCCACCTTCGGGCGGCGGACGTTGGCGGCCGGGTTACGCTCGAGGATCCCTTCGACGTGGCAGTACCGGTAGAACGACCCCAACGTAGAGAGCCGGCGGGCGACGGTGGAGCGCATCCGACCGTCGGCTTCCATCTGACGACCGAAGTTCTCGAGATGGGCGCGCCGGACGTCGACCAGGGGCAGGTCGTTGTTCGTGCACCACTGGACGAACAGACGGAGGTCGGTGGTGGAGCTGATCAGCGTGTTGCCGGTGTAGCCGGCGAGGAACCCGGCGATCGCAGCGCGCTCGGACACTCCGAGTGGTTCATCGACCCGAACGAGTTCGACAGTGGCGGTAGTTGTGGGTGTGGCCATGGTGGCCTCCTTGATGACCCAGCCCCTTCACGGGACGGGAATCAAGGATCGACACGACCGACACCGCACGTGGAGGGCCGAACCCGAAGGCCCCTTGGGCCGGCGCCGGCGGGATTCGAAAGCGCGCCTCGCTGTTGACGACGCAGCGTGACGAGTTGGTCGACAGCTCTGACGAACGTGCTCTTTTCGGGCGTGTCGGCCACGCCGGAACCAGCGGGACGCTCAGGTTCGTGATCGGGAGGGCGCGTCCTGGGGTTGTCGGGCGTCGGCACCGGGCGCTGCATGGTACGAGGAGTCTGTCGCTCGGTCACGCGGGGCACCGGGCCGGTGGGCGGTGGGCGGTGGCATGGCGTGCGTCTCAGATGGTGATGACGGTCTTGCTTCGTCGGACGCGCCCTGAGGTCCGTCGAAGGTCGTGACGACGGTGCTCCGTTCGACGCGGTCGGGTGCGGGGGACGTTCGGCTCTGCTTCGTGTCGCCTGTTTGGGTGCATGCTGATGGAGAGGAGTCGGTCATGTTGCGTCAGCGGGTGAGGTTGTGGAACGCGGTGGTGTGGGCTGTGGTCATGCTGGCCATTGCGGTCGTGCTCAAGGGCGTCGACGGTTCGGTGTTCGTCGGTGTCTTGATGGTGTTGATCGTCGGGGCGGCGGGTACCGATGCGCTGCTTGTCCGTGTGCTCCCCCCGGACAGGTCACCTGGTCCGAGTCCCGACGGGGAACACCGATGAGCATGTCGCCGGGACCGGCTCGGCACCTGCAGCGGGTTGGCGGGGCGCGTCCACCGGGCGTTGTCGACATCGACCCTGGCGGGGACCGGACCATCGAGTGGTTGCTGGCGGGTGATCCGTCGGTGCGGTGGCAGGTGATGAGGGATCTGCTCGGCCGACCCGAGGATCAGGTGGCGGTCGAGCGTGCCCGGGTAGCCACCGAGGGATGGGGTGCACGGCTCCTCGCTGCCCAGGACCCGGACGGGGGCTGGGCCGGTGCCCTGTACAGCCCGAAGTGGACCTCGACGACGTACACCCTGCTGCTGCTGGAACGCCTCGGCCTGGAACGGGGTGATGCTCGGGCACTGGCGGGGTGTCGGCAGCTGTGGGAGGGTGCGCGCTGGTATGGCGGCGGCTTGACCCTCGCCAAGTCGATCCGGGAACCCGAGACGTGCATCACCGGGATGCTGGTGTTGTTGGCCGGGGCGTTCGGTCACCCGGACCCGCGTGTGGATCCGACGGTGGAGTGGTTGGTGGGCGAGCAGCTCGCCGATGGTGGCTGGAACTGTGAGTCCATCCGTCGTGGCTCGAGTCACGGGTCGTTCCACACGTCGATCACGGTGTTGGAGGCGCTGTCGGCCTACGAGCGAGGCGGGGGTTCGGTTCCCGTCGCATCGGCGATGGCCGCGGGCCGGGAGTTCTTCCTCGATCACCGCCTCTACCGGTCGCATCGGACCGGAGAGGTGGTCGACCGGGCGTTCGCACGGTTCCCGTTCCCACCACAGTGGCACTTCGACATCATGCGCGGTCTTGAGCACTTCCGCGCCGCCGGCGCCGACCGCGACGATCGTCTCGAAGAGGCCGTCGAGGAGGTCCGCCGGGCAAGACGAGCCGATGGCAGGTGGCCGATGTATCGGCCGTATCCGGGGCGCTACTGGTTCGCCCTCGAAGCGCGCGGGGTGAGCCGCTGGTCGACGCTGCGGGCCATGCGCGTGCTGACGTGGTGGGACGAACCGAGTCGGCGATGACACCGGATCCCAGGGTGATCAAATGGATCCTTGCGTCCCCGGAGCCGGCGGCTCGTTGGATCGTGCACGCCCACCTACTCGACGGCCCGGACCATGTCGGGCTCGCCGCCGCTGCGCACAACGCGGTCCTGAACGACCCGGCCACCGTCGAGCTGATCGCCCGTCTTCCGGAGTGGAACAACGTCGCCGAGATCTCCGGGCATCAACACCCGGCGTTCGCGCCGAACCTCCTCGGACTGCTCGCCGACATGGTCGTCGCCGGTGGCGACGACCTGTGCCCCCAGGCAACCCTCGAGGCGCTTCGCATTTGGTCGCATGTGCCGACCCCCCAGCGACCTGGCGAGCTGGGCGAGGTGGCTCGGGCCTCGTTGCACGTCTGGCGATCGCAGGGCGACGAGAAGCCGTACATGTTCGGTCACGGATCACGGTTCAAGACGGTCAAGTGGCCCACGACCTGGTACGACATCCACGGGGTCCTCGACACCCTCGGCCGGTACCCGACGTTGTTGGCCAGGCCTGCGGCCGATCCGGCGGATCGCCGTGCGCTGGCCGAACTCGTCGCTTGCCCGATCGCGTACAACGTCGCCGACGACGGGACCGTCACGCCACGGTCGTGTTACCGGGGCTTCGAGGACTACTCGTTCGGTCAGAAGCAGCGGCCATCACCGTTCGCCACGGCGCGCGTCCTGCGGGTGCTGCATCGGTTCGACGATCTGTGCGACGAAGCCGCTGCGGTTGATGTCACCGCGCTGACCAGCTCCAAGGGCGGTACCGGCACGGCCCGCCCACCGAAGCCGCAGCGGCGAGAGCGCAGCACCCGATGACGCCAGGCGCGCACCCGGACCCGGGCAGGTTCACCTCGACACGATCATCGGACGCCTACACCGCAGCGCCGGTCGGGCCGGCGCGGGCCACGATCGCGGTGCTACACGCCTGGTGGGGCCTGACCGAGGTCGTGACCGGTGTCTGCGATGACCTCGCCGAGCTGGGCTACGTCGCCGTCGCCCCCGATCTCTACGCCGGGAAGCTGGCAGCAACGCCCGAGGAGGCCGCAGCGTTGCGGGCACGGAAACGGTCGACACCAATGTGGCGGCAGATCGTTCGGACGGTTGATCAGGCGCGCGCCACACACGGGGCCATGGCAGTCGGCCAAATCGGGTTCTCGATGGGCGGCCACTGGGCGCTGTGGTTGGCCAAGCAGTCGCGACCTGAGATCCCACCGATCTCGGCCACCACGGTGTTCTACGCGACCAGAGCAGGTGACTTCTCGACCAGCGGGTCGGCGTTCCAGTTCCATCTCGCCGAGACCGACCCGTTCGTCAGCGACAAGGCGATCATCCGGCAGGAGCATCAGCTGCGAAGTGCCGGCCTCGAAGTCGAGTTCCACCGCTACCCGAGCACCGGCCACTGGTTCTTCGAGTGGGACCGACCCGACGCCTTCGATCCGCAAGCGGCCCGCCTCGCCTGGGAACGCACCGTCGGATTCCTCGGTCGGCACCTCCCGTGAGCGCGCGAGCCGCAGCGACGCCGGTGTGCGGGAAACCAGGGAGCGGCGCGCGGCGTCGGACAACCATGAGACGTCGGGTGTCGTTGTTCGGGATGGTTGTCACGATCGGGCTGTTGGCTGCGCTGACTGGGTGTGGCGACGACAGCGATCGACCAGCGACATCGGATGCGGGTGATCCCATCACCGTGGAGCAACTCCTCGCACGATCGTCCGACACGCCGGTCGCGGTGCAGGGCTTGCTCCACATCGAGGGGGGCATCGCCCGGCTGTGCGCGGCGATCTTGGAGAGCTATCCGCCGCAATGCGGTGAGCCAGCGGTCGAGCTGGTCGGGCTGGATCTGGCCGCGGTGGAGGGCATGACGACCGCCGGCGGGGTCAGTTGGAAGGAGGGTGCCGTGCTGTACCTCGAGCGAGCAGCGGATGGACGGTTTACGGTCGTCGATGTCGACGCCGGGACCCGGGTGCAGGTCGTCCTCGGGCTCTACTCGGGTGTACCCGATCCAGCGTGGACGCTCACGACTGAGCAGGCGAACGAGCTCGCCGCCGCGCTCGCCACATTGACGAGGGTCAACGAATCCGCTCCGGCCGGCGGTCTCGGTTATCACGGGTTCACCATCGTCACCCCCGACGGCCCGCTGCTCGCCTATGCCGGAAAGGTGTTGAGCCCTGATTCCGACCCGCCCTACGTCCTCGACGACCCCGAACGCACCATCGAGCGACTCCTCCTCGCCACTGCACGAGCCCACGTGACAGCCGAGGAGCTGCGCGTCGTCACCGACGCCCTCGACCAGGAATGATGCTGGCACCGAAACGACAACGACGCTTGCCGGCGTCAGGAACCAGCTGTGCCGACCGCGCGGAGCATGCCCCCGCCCGCCATAGGCATCGTCATCCCTTGCCGCCACGACCTCGCCGGTGTCGTCGAGCCGCACGTCGAGCCAAGATCGCCGCGGCGACCGCACCGACCGGTACGACGAGGCCACCCGCCATGAGGAGAAGTCCGCCGCCGATGTTCGCACCGACGGTCGGTGCCGTAACCGTGGCGTAGGTCAACCCCAGGTACGCGGCTAAGCCGGCGAGCAGCCCGACGACGGGAAGCCACGAGCGCTCGAGTGCGCGACTACGGACCGCTCGAGCGACGACGGCGATCGCAGCGGCCACCGCTGCTGCCGCCACCACGCCGATCATGGCGCGGGTCGCGGCGGACAGGTCGGGCGGATCGAGCATGTAATCGGCAGTGGCGGGTTCGACTGTCGTAGGTAGCAACGAGGCCACGGCCCAGGTGGCCGGCGTGCACGCCAGGACCCCAGCGGCGGCCGCCAGCACAACACCGATGCGACCGCCCACATATCTGCCCAGAGGAGCGGCGTCCATGTCGGTGATCATGCCTCGACCTCGATCACTCTGACGCTGTCGTGTGCATCGTCGGCAGCCGTGCGTCACTTGACTCGGCCTGCCTCGACGTAGTTCGCTGCATCGGCAATGATGATGTGTCCGTTGTAGAGATGTGTGGCTGCGATCGTCGAACCGACCTCCGCTCCGACGACATCATCACAAGGGGCGGGACCACGAGTCGGCCAAAACCGGGGGATCGAAAGCCGCCGGAGTTCGACGTGGGATCAACCGCGTACCGGGCCACGGCGTCGATGCGTTCGTAGGCACCGACCTGACCAAAGCTCTCACCGTTCTGGTAAGCGGATCGTTCGATGATCTCCAAGCGTTCGACGCCCATGAGCATCGCCTCCAGTCGGTTGGTCGTGAGGCTAGACCAATGCCGAAGCACGCGACGACGCGATCGAATAGCGTCCATCCCGACAGGGGGTCAGAGATGCCGGCACTTGCTGGACTGCGAGTATTGGACCTCACGCAATACGATGTCGGGCCGTCAGGCACCCAGGCGTTGGCCTGGTTCGGTGTGGTCGTCAAGATCGACAATGGGTCGAGGATGAACAAGGAGTTCCCAGGAATGGCTGACATCTCGGGGGCGAGGATTCTTGCCCGCAATCTCAAACAACAGGGCGTCGATTATGTCTTCGGCATCGTCGGTTTCCCAGTCGTTCCGATCGCCGTGGCCATGCAGCGAGAAGGCATCACCTTCATCGGGATGCGCAACGAGCAGTCGGCGTCCTATGCCGCTCAGGCCGCCGGCTACCTGACCGGTCGCGCCCAGGGGTGTCTCGTCGTGTCCGGGCCGGGAGTCGTTCACGCCCTTTCCGGCCTCGCCAATGCCAAGGAGAATCTGTGGCCGATGATCCTGATCGGTGGGGCATCGCCGACCGATCAGAACGGCATGGGAGCCTTCCAGGAGGAGGACCAGGTCGCGGCGGCGAAGTTGTGGTGCAAGTACGCCCGCCGAGTCGAGACCCTCGATCGGATTCCGTACTACGTCGAGCAGGCCATCCGCACGTCGCTGTTCGGGCGGCCCGGTCCCGTCTACCTCGACATGCCTGCGGACGTGATCGACGGGCGCGTCGACGAGCATTCGATCGGGGTAGCTGTCACCGTCGGCGAAGCTCCGAGAACGCACGCCGAACCCGACTCGGTCAGACGGGCGCTTTCCGTGTTGAAGACCGCAGAGAAGCCGCTGGTGATCGTCGGCAAGGGAATGGCTTGGGCACGAGCCGAGGACGAAGTTCGACAGTTCATCGATCGGACCCAGGTCCCGTTTCTCGCCTCGCCCATGGGGAAGGGGGTGGTTCCCGACGATCACCCACTCTCTGTTGGCGGAGCGCGATCTCTGGCCCTGGAAGAAGCCGACGTCATCTTGTTGGCCGGTGCTCGCCTCAATTGGATCATGCACTTCGGCACGAAGCCGCGATTCAACCCCGAGGTGAAGATCCTCCAACTCGACTCCCATCCCGAGCAGATCGGCCACAACGTGCCGGCCGCAGTCGCCCTGGTCGGCGATGGCCGAGCCATCATGGGCCAGCTCAACGCCGAGCTTGCGGACGACCCGTGGAGCTTCGCCGCCGACACGCCTTGGCGACACGCCATCGCCGAGAAGATCATCGCCAACGAACAGGCAGTGGCGGGCATGAAAGCCGACGAGTCCTCGCCCATGAACTACTACCGGGCCTTCCGTGACATCGCCGACTGGCTGCGGCCCGACGACATCATCGTCGGCGAGGGCGCCAACACCATGGACATTGGCCGCACCCAGATGCCGAACGTCCATGCTCGGCACCGCCTCGATGCCGGCAGCTATGGCACGATGGGCATCGGGCTCGGGTTCGCCGTCGCAGCTGCAGTGTGCAACCCGGGTCAGCGGGTTGTCGCAGTCCAGGGCGACTCGGCCTTCGGGTTCAGCGGCATGGAAATGGAAACGATCTGCCGTTACCAACTGCCGATCGTCGTCGTGATCCTGAACAACAACGGCATCGGTGGTGGCCTCACCGAGCTTCCGACCGATGGTCCCCCTCCTCCGAACATGTACCTCCCGACGGCCCGATACGAGAAGATCGCCGAGGCGTTCGGAGCAGGAGGCTTCTTCGTCGAGGACCCCGCCCAGCTGCGGCCTGCGCTCGATGCTGCGGCTGCGTTGAACGGCCCGGCAATCGTCCACGTCCGGCTCGACACCACGGCCGGCCGCAAGCCCCAGGCCCACGGATGGCTGACCCGCTGATGGAGAGAACCGAGTTCACGTATGAAGGGGTCGACGGGCAGACGGTTGCCGCGTATTCGTGGGCCCCCACCGGTTCGCCCAAGGCGGTTGTCCAGATCACTCATGGAGCGGCCGAACACGCAGCGCGCGCTACGGCAGGGTGGCCGATCGTCTCGTGGCCGCCGGCTACGCGGTGTACGCCCAGGACCACCGCGCCCATGGTCGAACCGCCACTGAGTACGGCCGCCTCGGTGTGGCGCGGCCCGGGGGATGGGACGCCATCATCGACGACACCCATCGGTTGACTGAGCACATCATGGCCGAGCGTCCCGGCGTGCCGATCGTGCTGTTCGGACACAGCATGGGCTCGATGATCGCCCAGGCCTACTTGCAGCGCTGGGGCGGCGACCTCACCGCGTTGGTGCTGTCGGGCACGACGGGCGGTCGCGCTCGCAACGACGCTGCACTCGAGAGGATCCGGAGCCTCAGTGAGGGCGATGGGGCTGATGAACCCTCGGAGGTGTTCGCCGGAATGTTCGCCGCATTCAACCAGCCGTTTGCCGATGCGGAATCGACCGGTTTCGAGTGGCTCAGTCGAGATACCGCAGAAGTGAAGAAGTATGTGGACGACCCCTGGTGCGGGTTCCCGCTTTCAAATGGCTATGTGGCCGACATGCTGGCCGGCACGGCGGCGATGTGGGAACCGGAGGCCGAGTCGGCCATCCGCCGCGACCTGCCGATCCTGGTCATGGGCGGTGACAAAGATCCCGTCGGCGGCGAGAACGTGCAGATGGTTCATGACCTGGTCGAACGATATGAGGCGCTCGGTGCCGGCCCCATCACCGTGCAGCTCTACCCGAGCGGGCGGCACGAAATGTTGAACGAAGTCAACCGCGACGAGGTCGAGGTGAACCTGGTTGCCTGGATCGGGTCGGTCGTCGGCTGAGACGCCACATGACATGGGCCGAGGACAATGCCGTTCGATCACTTGTGGGCTGGGCGATGCAAGCGGGACCGATGGAGGATCATCAGGTGCCGGTGTGGGTCCGGTTTTCATCGTCCCACCATGGGAGCCACTGGGGTTCGGTCGTGACTGCGACACCGCCAGCAACGTCTGTCGCGGATACCGAGGCGCTTGTGGAGCAGTTGCAGCAGTGCGGCGTCGTCGTCCTTCCCGAACCCTTCCCGGTTCACCAGCGATGGGCGGATCATTCTGTTGACGACGTTTTTTAAGCAACGCAACAACGAGCGGGCCGAGGTTGCTCGGGCCCGCAAGATCGCTCAGGACTGCGCGAAGCGCAGCCCGTAGAAGAAGACCTGGATGGCCAACTACTCCCGATGGGAAGACGTCAAGAAGACCAAGGGCGAGCCCTCGGCCGAGACGCGGGCCGGGGTCGAGCAGGGTCTCGATCTGGGGCAGCTCATCTATGACCTGCGGACCGAGGCCGGGTTGAGCCAGCGCGAGCTGGCTGATCGGATGGGCACCACGCAGTCGGTAATCTCCCGGCTCGAAGAAGGCGGCGGTGCGAGGAACCGGATCGACACCCTTGCCCGAGTAGCGACGGCGCTCGATCGGCATCTCGTTCTTTCGTTTCCCACCGAGGTCCCGGACAAGCTCATCGACGCAGTCCAGGTCGCCTGACCGGCGGGCTCGACCTCACTTTGCGTGGCCGACGCGGCCCAAGGCTTCGACTGGTCACGAATGCACGCATACGCCGAGCCGCCGGCAGATGTCCGCCTTGCGCTGGTCGTGCAGCCGTGCGACGACCTTCGGCACACGGAACAAGCGCCGGCGATGCGCGCGACCACAGCGTTCACCTCGTCGCCGGTGACCGCGGCAACGCCGTCCGCTGCCTCGATGCCGGCACGATGGCGCTCGGGTCGGAGTCGACGACCGTCACCGCGTGCCCTGCCGTGTCGAGCACCCGGGCCAGCCCTGCCCCGTCCGACCTCAGCCGATCACGATGATGCTCATGCCACGGCCACCTCGCTCTCGGTCGGTCGGCGCCGTCGTCCGACGGCCTTGCGGATCCCGTCAGCGAGCGGGATCACCGGGATCAGCGGGACGAGCCACAGCCACGCGAGCAGCGGGATCGACCCGGTGTCGAAGATGTGCTGCATGAACGGGACATAGACGACAAAGGCGACGATCACCAACTCGGACGCGACGCCGACCCAGACGAGCCGATTCGTGAACCATCCGACCTGCCGGAACGAGAAGCTGTCGGCGCGTTGAGCGAACAGGTTGCCGATCTGTGTGAAGACCACCGTCGCCAGCGCCATGCTCACGGCCTGATGGTAGATCGCCCCCTCGTCCGGAAGGTCGAGGAACTGGCCCCAGTAGCCGTTCGCCCAGTACCAGCCGAAGAAGACCGCCATCACGGCGATGCTCTGGGCGGCCCCCAGCACCAGGAAGGTGCGCGTGAGCAGCGATCGGTCGGCGATGTGGTCCGAGCGTGATCGTGGTCGGCGATCCATGAGCCCCGGCGCCGGCGGTTCGGCGCCCAGCGCCAGTGCCGGGACCAGATCGGTGCCGAGATCGATCGCCAGGATCGCCATGACGCCGATGGCGAGCGGAATACTTCCCCCGCTGAGCGCGAAGACGGTGAACGGCACCGCCTCGGGGACGTTGCTCGTGAAGATGTAGGACGTGAAGCGGCGGATGTTCGCGTACACCGCCCGACCCTCCTCGATCGCGTGCACGATCGACGCGAAATTGTCGTCGAGCAGGATCACGTCGGCGGCCTCCCGGGCCACGTCCGTTCCCGAGGCGCCCATCGCCACGCCGATGTCCGCCTTCTTCAGGGCCGGAGCGTCGTTGACTCCGTCACCGGTGACGGCCACGACGTGGTGCTGACGTTGGAGTGCAGACACCACGCGTAACTTGTGGTCGGGCGACGACCTGGCAAAGAGCACTTCGCCGCGGAGGGCCTCCTCCAGCTCGTCCTCGCTCATCGCAGTGATCTCGTCACCGTTGATGATTCGAACGTCGGGACCGTGCAGGAGACCGACTCGGCGAGCGATCGACTCGGCGGTGAGCCCGTAGTCGCCCGTGATCATGATCGTGCGGATGCCGGCCCGGTGGCAGGTGTTCACTGCATCGGCGACCTCCGGCCGTGGTGGGTCCATCATCGCGATGAGCCCGAGGAACGTCAGCTCGGCCTCGAGTCGCTCGGGGGACCGATCGACACTGCCGTCCGCACGGCGATCGAGCTCACGCCGGGTGACGGCCAGCACACGCAATCCCCGCCGGCTCATGTCGTCGTTGGACGCCGCGATGCGCGACCGCAGGGACTCGTCGAGTGGACGGTCCTCGCCGTCGACACGGGCCATGACACACAGGTCGACCAGCTCCCGCTGGGCTCCTTTCGAGTAGAGCACTGTCGTGACCGTCGATCCGGTGCAACGTGCTCATCCGCTTCCGAAACGAGTCGAACGGCAGCTCGTGGACCCGGGGAGCGCGTTGGCGCTCGACGTCGAGGTCGATCCCGGCCTTGCGGGCGGCGACTTCGACCGCGGCCTCGGTCGGGTCGCCGAGCACCGTCCACCGCTCGTCGTTCTCCACCAGTCGGGCGTTGCTCGACAACGACCCGGCGACGAGCATCAGACACGCGTCCGCAGCAGCAGCTTCGGTCGTCGTGTCAGGGATCTGCGGAGCGAGGACCCGCATTGCGCCGTGTGGCTCGTAGCCGACGCCCTCGAACTCGAAACGGCCGCCGAGCGCGTACGCCTCGCGCACCGTCATCTCGTTCTGCGTGAGGGTGCCGGTCTTGTCCGTGCAGATCACCGTCGTCGATCCCAACGTCTCCACGGCCGACAGACGCTTCACCAGCGCCTTGCGCTCGGCCATCCGCTGGGTGGCCATGGCGAGCGACAGCGTGACGGTCGGTAGGAGGCCCTCGGGGACGAAGGCGACGATCATGGCCAGCCCGAACACCAGACCTTCGGTGAGGTCCATGACGCCGAGCAGGAGGGCAACGGTCGCGAGGAACGATCCGACGGCGACTGCGATGATGCTGACGACCGTGCTCAGGGTCCTGAGTTCCTGCTGGAGCGGGCTCGGCTGGCTGGTCATCTCCTGGGTCAACCCGGCGATGCGTCCGAACTCGGTGTGCATCGCCGTCGCAGTGACGACGGCCTTCCCGCGGCCTGCGGAGACGTTGGTGCCGGCGAACACCAGGTTGGGCGTGTCCGCCCGGTTGCCGGCGACAGAGGGTGCCGGCTCGGCGGTCTTGCGGACGGGTGTCGTCTCGCCGGTGAGCGTGGACTGGTCGACGCGGAGCTCGGCGTGCTCGACGACGCGAGCGTCCGCCGAGATGCGGTCACCCTCGCCGAGGAGGATCACGTCGCCGGGGACGAGCTGTTCGGCGGGCACCCGTGCCTCACGACCATCGCGCAGCACGCGGGCGTGCAGCGGCAGCAGGCGCCGAAGGGCCTCCGTCGCCTTGTCGGCCTTGTGCTCCTGCCAAAAGCTGAACACGCCGTTGATCACGTTCACCGACACGACGGCCACGCTGAGGACACCGAGACCGGCGACGATCGCGAGAATGCTTCCCGCCCACAGGAGCAACGCCATGAGGTGGGTGAAGTGCGCTGCGAAGCGGACCACGAACGGTCGCGGCTGGGCGATCTGGAGTTCGTTCGCCCCGTACGTGCGCAGCCGGGTCCGTGCCTCGTCGGTCGTGAGCCCGCCAGCCCGAGAGCCGCCGACCGCATAGACATCGTCGGCAGGGACGCCCTCCATGGGCGCAGGAACCATCACCAGCGGCATCATGCTCGGTGCGGTCATACGTTTCCACCCGATCCTGAGATCCGACAGGCCCACACCTTCGGATGCGTGGTGCCACTCGGGAGGACGTGTTGGTGGGTGGCATGGTGAAGCCGGGAGTTGGCGTGGCCGAGGCGTCCGGAGCGCGAGGTCACCATCATCACCGGCATCGTGAACGAATGGCCGGCCGACGTGGGCCCGACTACACCTGCGGTCATGCGCCCGGCGGTCTGGGTGTCGACGTCGGGAAGCCCGTTCCGGCGAACCATCCTCGACGCAGCTGACCCGACAGCCGGCCTCGACGGCGCAGCGATGGACGTCGCGGCCACCGGCGACGGCTTCGTGGCCGTTGGCAGCGCCGGTGCCGGCTCGATCGGGCTGGCCTGGTACTCGACCGACCTGACGAACTGGACCAAGATCACCGTTGCGACGCCGAGGGCAGACCAGGACGTTTCGACCCAGAACGGCCTGTGGGCGGTCGTCGGCCGCAGCGACGGAACCCTCCCTGCCCTGGCGTCATCGACACCGAGATGATCGATCGGCTGGCGGACGAAGTCGACGGTCTGCGCGACGCCTTCATCTCCCAGGAACCGATCGGCCGGCTCGGCACCGTCGATGAGATCGCCGCCGCAGTCCTCTGGCTCTGTTCGACCGAAGCATCGTTCGCCGTCGGCCACGCCCTCGTCGTCGACGGAGGACAGACCGTGTGACGGTCAGCGGGACCGACCCACTGCCCGGCGATCTCCAAGCGCACGGCTCGTGCTCGGTGCCGAAGCCGGTGACCACGCCGCCGTCGTGTCACTCACCGATGCGGATGGCGGACACCTCGAATTCGAGGGTGACCTTCTCGCTCACGAGCACACCGCCGGCTTCGAGGGCGGCGTTCCAGTTGACGCCCCAGTCCTTGCGGTTGACGGTCGTCTTGCCGTCGAGCCCGACGCGGGTGTTGCCGTAGGGATCGACGGCGGTGCCGGCGTACTCGAACTCGATCGTGACCGGCTTGGTGACGCCTTTGATCGTCAGGTCGCCGGTGACCCGGTACTCGCCGTCGGACTGCGCGACGGCGGTCGACACGAAGCTGATCTCCGGGTAGGTGTCCATGTCGAAGAAGTCGTTCGAGCGCAGGTGGGCGTCGCGGTCGGCGTTGCGAGTGTCGATGCTGGCGGCCTTGATCGTCAGCTGCAGCTGCGCGGCCGAGAGGTTGGCGGCGTCGAAGCTGCCGGTGCCCTCGAACTCGTTGAACGAACCGCGGACCTTGGTGACCATGGCGTGGCGGGCGACGAAGCCGATCCGGCTGTGGGTCGGGTCGATGGTGTAGGTCCCGGTGGGGATCGTGGTGGTGGTGGTGTTCATTCTGCTTGCTCCTTCGGAGGTGGTGGATACGTCATCTAACATAGTGGACATATCATCTATTCCCTACATAGGATATCGAGCGGCACCTCGACGATGAGAGGATGAGGCATGGACGACGACCGTCGTGAGGAGGATCCCTTGACTGAACGTGACACCCAGCGATGGCCGTCGATCCCGGTCGCCGGCTGGCAGGACTCCCGCGACACCCTGCACCTCTACACGCAGGTGGTTGGCAAGATCCGACTGGCCAACGAACCCCTCGTCAACCATTGGTGGAACACCACCTTGTACGTCACCGCGAGCGGGCTCACCACGTCGCTGATGCCGCACCCGACTGGTTCGGCGTTCCAGATCGATTTCGACTTGTGCGCACATCGGCTCGACATCGTGACCGTCGACGGCGCCCGCCGGTCGCTGCCGCTCGAGGATCGCCCGGTCGGTGACTTCCACCGGGCGGTGATGTCGATGCTCGACGAGCTCGGACTCTCCACGGCGATCTGGCCGGTGCCGGTCGAGATCCCTGACGCCATCGTGTTCGCCGACGACCGCACCCATGTCCGTTACGACCCAGACGCCGTGCACCAGTTCTGGCTCGGGCTGGTCGAGATGCAACGTGTGTTCAACGTGTTCCGGGCCCGGTTCGTCGGCAAGGCGAGTCCTGTGCATCTGTTCTGGGGCGCACTCGATCTCGCCTACACCCGTTTCTCCGGCCGCCCGGCGCCAGCGCATCCGGGCGGCGCACCGAACTGCGGACCCCACGTGATGTGGGAGGCCTACTCCCACGAGGTCAGCAGCTGCGGCTACTGGCCCGGACCGCCCGGAGAGGAAGGCGTGTTCTACGCCTACGCCTACCCGGAACCCCCCGGCTACCGCGACACCGTCGTGGAACCCGCCGGCGCGCGGTGGGACGACGACCTCGCCGAGTTCATCCTCCCCTACGAACTCGTCCGCACCGCCGACGACCCCGACGCAGTCCTGCTCGCGTTCCTGCAGTCCACCTACGATGCCGCTGCCACCACCGCATCCTGGGACCGGGCCGCCCTGGACCGGCCGACCTGAACCGATCTCCACCACGGGTCGGCTAGGGCACCGTGTTGTGCGGGACGCTAGCGTTCCGGCGATGCCTCAGCATCAACTCGCGTCCCTGTCTCATTTCCTCGTCGAGTCAGACGGACCGGTCCTGACCGTCACGTTCAACCGGCCGAACCAGCGCAACGGCTTGACGAGCGCGGTCCTGGCGGAACTTGAATCGATCATTCATCATGTTCGCGACGACGGTCGGATCCGCGCCCTGATCCTCACCGGCGCCGGGACAGTGTTCTGCGCCGGAGCCGAGCCCACTTCGGTGACGAGGCGAGCCGAGAAGGGGGACCTGTCGGGAAACGCGGTCGACGGACCGCGGATGATCGGGCGCATCTTCGACCAACTCGCCCACTTGGAGACCATGACCGTCGTTGCGGTGAACGGTCACGCCGTCGGGGGCGGATGGTCCTTGGCGCTGGCCGCCGACTACTGCCTGGCGGTGCCCGCCGCCCAGTTCTGGGTTCCCGAGGTCGATCTCGGGGTGCCGTTCCGCGGTCTCTCCAGCTTCGCTCTGACCCACCGCATGGGTCCGTGGCTCGCCAAGGAGGCCGTCATCCTGTGCCGCCGGTTCAGCGCCGAAGAATTGTGCACGTTGGGCGTCATCAATCGGGTCGTCGGGCCGGACCAACTCCTGGATGAGGCGCGCTCGATCGCCGCCCGCTTCGCCGCCCAACCGGCCAAGGCTGCGGTGAACACCAAACGTGACGTCAACGCCGTCGTCTACGGCCCGCGTTACTACTGATCACACGGCACCACTTCTGAGCACACGGCCTCTGGACCTCAGGCCGGAACGACGGCCCCGAGTCGCTCGAGATCGGCGCTGGTCGGTTCGTCCACGTTGTACAGGGCCTGGGCGTTGCTCCAGAGAATTTTGCGCCGCACGTCGTCGGGCTGATCAGCCAGGCCGCCTTCGAGGCGGGTTCGCACCTCGTCAGCGTAGAGGCAGGTCGGGTGCGGGAAATCGGTCTCGAACATCACCCGGTCGGCACCGACCTTCGCGACCGCCGCGTCGAGCGCCGTCTGTTCGAACCAGTAACAGGCGTAGACCTGGCGCTTGAACAGGTCGCTCGGCAGCAGGTCGCCGAACTCGGGGCGCTGGCTGGCGACCTGACCGTCAATGAAGGCGTAGTCACAGGTCTCGAGCACGAACGGCACCCATCCGATGCCGGACTCGACCGATACGAACGAGAGGTCGGGAAATCGAGGAAGCACGCCCGAGAGCAGCAGGTCGGCGACCTGTTCACCGTTGCCCAGAGTGAGGCTGACTGTGCTCTTGGCGTAGGTGGCGCCGCTGCCGTGGGCTTCCACCCGACGCCGGTCGAAGATGGTCGACATGTCGCCGGAACCGATGTGGAAACTGATGGGGAGGCCACATTCCTGGGCAGTCTCCCAGATCGGATCCCAATGATGATCACCGAGGAAGGGAAGGTCGAAGACCTGCGGCTCGCCGGTGAACAGCACTCCCTTGTGTCCTTTGGCCGCGCACCGCCGGATCTCTCGCGCCGAGGCTTCGACGTCCCAGAACGGCATGGCCGCTACCGGGAGAAGACGACGAGCGTCGGCCGACGCCCAATCGGTCTGGAAATCGTTGTAGGCCTCGACGCAGGTGAGCTTGAGGTCAGGATCATCGAGTCGGAGAAAGGTCTGGCTCCCGAATCCGGCAACGTTTGGATAGAGGACCTGGGCCCAAATGCCGACTGAGTCCATGTACTTGAGACGTTCATCGGCGTTCCAGCTTGCGGGGTGGACGTCATCGAACCCCTTGGGCGAGTCGGGGAACGGACCGCCGTCGAAGCCGGCGACCGCACTGAGACCGACGTTGCTGATGCGTTTGCCCTGGAGGTACCAGTAGTCGCGACCGTCCGCATTGCGCTCGGTATAGGGAACCAGGTCCCGATACTTGCTCGGCACCCGAGCCGTCCAGGTGTCTGGCGGCTCGGTGATGTGCGTATCGACATCGATGATCAGTTCGTACGCCATGGGCCCCCCGGCACTCGTTCTCGGCTCTCCGCCCGACCCTAATCCGGACGGCCGGTTTCTCCTAGACCGGAGTCGCTCCGTCCGTTCGAACGTTGCCCGGTGATCGGGTCAAAGCCAGCGGTCTCACGCCGCCGGCGAGGAGAGTTGGGTGTACAGCGCTTCGAGCGGTGCGCTGACTGCAGCCTTGAGTTGGACAGACGTGTCGTCGGCGAGCACCTCGTACTGGCCGGCCTCGACCGCGTCGACACGAGGCGCACGAGGTCTGCGGGGTCGGTCTGGGCCCAGGACCGCGCCGAGGCGCGCACCGGGTGACCACGGCAACCACCGGTCGGCACCCGCCCACCCGGTCGGACATGGTTGCATGATGGTACGGACGCGGACTACTCTCCGCTCCATCACGAACCCGATCGGGCATCGACCGGTTCGGTCGGAAGCCGGGTGCGTGCCCGGATCGACTGGGAGGACCACCGATGACCGAGCCCGTAACGACAGCCGAAGCCACGACGACAGCCCAGGCCCCGTGGCAGCCGTCGGCCTGCATCCTGTGCGAGTGCAACTGCGGGGTCGAGATCCGTCTCGGTGGTGACGGCACGTTCGCCCGTGTTCGGGGTGACAAGGCCCATCCGGCTCGAAGGGTTACACGTGCGAGAAGGCGTTGCGGCTCGACTACTACCAGAACGGTCGCAGTGAGCGATTGCTGAACCCGCTGCGGCGCCGCCCCGACGGTTCCTACGAGGAGATCGACTGGGACACCGCGATTCGTGAGGTCGCCGAGAAGCTGGCGGCGGTCCGCGACACCTACGGCGGCGAGTCCATCGTCTCCTACGGTGGAGGCGGGCAAGGCAACCACCTCTGCGGTGTCTACGGCTCGGCGACGCTCGCCGCGCTGGGCTCGCGCTTCAAGGCCAGCGCCATCTCGCAGGAGAAGACCGGCGAGATGCTCGTCATGGGCAAGATGTTCGGGGTTCCGCTACGCGGCGACTTCGAGCACTGCGAGGTGGCCTTCTTCATCGGGAAGAACCCGTGGATCTCCCACGGCATCCCTCATGCCCGCACGACGCTGAAGGCGATCGCCGCAGACCCGAACCGGGCGATGATCGTGATCGATCCCCGCGTGTCGGAGACGGCGGCGCTGGCCGACTTCCATCTGCGCGTCCGACCCGGTCGTGACGCCTGGCTGGTCGCCGCGATGGCGGCCGTTCTCGTCGACGAGGGTCTCGTCGACCGGGCGTGGCTACGCGACCACGCGGTCGACTACGACGACACGTTGGCCGCGCTCGGTCAGGTGCCGATCTCACAGTTCTGCGAGATCGCCGGCGTCGACGAGGCGCTCGTGCGGGCCGCCACCCGGCGTCTCGCGGGGGCGTCGAGCGTGGCTGCGTTCGAGGATCTCGGCGTGCAGATGAATCGCCACTCGACGCTGGTCAGCTACCTCGAGAAGCTGGTGTGGTTGCTCACCGGGAACCTGGCGATCCCGGGTGGCCAGTACGCCATGGTGGGGCTCGGCGGCATCCTGCGGATGACTCGAGCCGAGCTTCACCCCACCAACTTCCCGGTGTCGCCGGTCCTTGGCTGGCGACTGATCGGTGGGCTGATTCCCTGCAACATCCTCGCCGAAGAGATCCTCACCGATCATCCCAAGCGCTACCGGGCGATGGTCGTCGAGTCGGGCAACCCGGTGCACTCGGTCGTGGACAGCGCGCAGATGCGCGAGGCAATGCGTGCCCTCGACGTCAGCGTGTGCATCGACGTGTTCATGACCGAGACGGCCCGGGAATGCGACTACGTGCTTCCCGGCCACGACGCAGTTCGAGAAGTTCGAGGCCACGTTCTTCAACTTCGAGTATCCACGGAACTACTTCCACCTGCGCCGACCGGTCGTCGAGCCACCGGAGGGCCCGCTGGCGGAGCCCGAGATCCACTCCCGATTGGTCGCGGCGCTCGGGATGATCGACGAAGGCCACATCGATGACCTGCGACAGGCGGCAGAGGCCGGGCGGGCCGAGTTCGCCGCCCGCTTCGCCGAGATCACGACATCGGATCCTCGCGCCGCGGCGATCGCCCCGATCTTGCTGTACCGCACGCTCGGGCCCGACGCTCCCGCACGACGCGGCGGCGGCCGCGGCGCTGTGGCCGCTGGCGGTGCGCTGCGCCCAGATCAACCCCGAGGGCGTCGCCCGTGCCGGCCACGGCGAGGGTGCTGATGCCGGCGATCGACTGTTCGACGCGATCGTCGACAGTCCCTCCGGCGTCGTGACCACCGACGACACCTGGGAGACGACGCTTCGGCGACTGAAGACGAGCGACGGCCTCGTGCATGTCGGCATCCCCGAGCTGCTCGACGAGCTGCGCGGCCTTGCCGACGAGGTGCCGCCCGGAGGTGACGCCGAATGGCCGCTCGTGCTCTCGGCCGGCGAGCGCCGAGCCTTCACCGCCAACACCAATTTCCGCGACCCGGCGTGGCGGAAGAAAGATCCAGACGGGGCGCTGCGGTTGTCGCCGCTCGACGCGCAGCGGATCGGCCTGGTCGAGGGTGACGCGGCGAGACTGACGACGAAGCGTGCGAGCGCCATGGTGACCGTGACCATCGACGACAGCATGCAACCCGGCCACATCGCCGTGCCGAACGGGCTCGGCCTCGATCATCTCGAGGATGGCACCCGTGTGCTCACCGGCCTTGCGCCAAACGAGCTGACCACGGCCGAGGACCGAGACCCGTGGGCCGGTACGCCGTGGCACAAGTCGGTTCCGGCCCGGCTCGAGCCAGTTTGAGATGGCGATGAAGGTTGGCACCTCGCTGCGGTTCCTGTTTCCGGCCGGCCCGCAGACCCTGGCGATGTACCAAGCGATCACCGCGGCGCTACCGCCGGGGGCGTTCACCGATCGGCCGATGGGCGATTTCGATGTCAGCCGCCAGGCCCAGAACCTGGTCGAGATCGCACAGGCCGCCCGGTCGTCGAACCTGTGGGGCCTGCTGGTCGGCGACAACCACGCCATCCCGCCGCAGTACGCCAACATGTTCCAGCCGGTGCCCACCATCGCCAGGCTGAGCGCAGAGACGGGCCCGATGATGCTCGGCATGGTGCTGTTGGCGCCCTTCTACCATCCGCTGTTGCTGGCCGAGCAGATCGGAACATTGAGTGCGTTCGTCGACGCTCCGCTCGTCATCACGTTCGCTTCCGGTGGTTCGGCCAACGCCTTCCAACGTTTCGGCTACCGCATGGGATCGCGGGGCCCACGTTCGGAAGAGATGATCCCCGTCGTCCGAGCCCTGCTCGCCGGGGAGGTCGTCACCGCCGCCGGCCGATCCTTCGACGTCGTCGAGGGCGTCATCTCGCCGTTACCCAGAAGGAACGTGGAGATCTGGGTCGCCGGCACCAATGACATCACGGTCGAGCGAGCCGGGCGGCTCGGGGACGGGTGGCTGACGGCACAGAACGCAACCGACGACGTGCTGGTCGAACAGCTCGAGCTGTATCGACGCACCACCGAGGAACACGGCCGACCGTTTCGGCCGGTGTTGCGTCGCGATGTACACGTGGCCGAGACCGACGAAGCGGCACGGGCGCACATCGAACCGATCCTCGAGCAGGGCTATCGCGGGTTGGACTCCTCGCGCCTCTCGTCGGCACGCCCGACACCGTGGCGGCCCGACTTCGGTCCTATGAGTCGATGGGCTTCGACCACGTCATGGTCCGCCACGTCACCGGAGACCACGAGGCGATGATTCGCAGCTTCGAGCTGCTCGGCGACGTCGTCAGCGCCGTCAGCTCCGGCGACGCTTGAGCGCGGTCACGGCCGATAGGACCAAGGCGCTCGGGTTCCCGAGGTCGGGGTAGCGGCGCTGCATCCGCTCGACGAGGTCCCGCATCCGGTCGCCACCTCGACCTCGGTGATGAAGTCAGCGATGTAGTCTCGGGTGAACCCCAGGGACGCGGCGAGATCGTCGTCGGGCAGGTCTGGGCGCTTGTGCCCGGCGACGACGATCCGAGGTGCGAGCTCGGCGATCTTGGCCACGCTGGCCAGCCAACCGTGCCAGCCGTCGAGGTCGGATTCGGCGAGGAACGGGTTGATCCCGTTGTAGATCACGTCGCCCGCGACCACCGCCACAATCGACGGGACGTGCAGCACCGTGTTGTTCGGGATGTCAGCCAGCCCGACGACGATCGTGCGAAGGACCTCGCCATCGACGGTGATGGTCTCGCCGTCGAGCGGCTCGGAGATCACGGTGTTGTCCGCGGTCCACGTACTTGACGCCCATCTCGGTCTCGAACTCCAGCATCGCCGTGTCGCCGGAGGCGAGGTGCTTGACGTAGCGGAACGATGGACCCGATGGGGCATCGAAACCGATCGCCGCGAACGTCGCCTTCGCTGCGGTGAGATACGTCGCCACGATGGCCTTGCCGCGCGGAGGCGTGAAGACGACCGGCGAGTACAGCACGACGTCGTCATGTAACAGCTCGTCGAGTGCCTCGGAATCGGAGCCATCCATGAAGGCGTGCCAGCGGTCGATCACAGCCAGCAGCTCGGCGGACGGGGACAGGATGGAGACGGCGCTCATCGGCCGGTGAACTTTGCCGCGCGGCGCTCGATGAACGAGGCGATGCCTTCCTTGAAGTCCTCGGTCTCGCGTACGGTGCGCTCCATCTCGGCGATCGCTGCGATCGCCGCCGGCTCGTCCTCGTCGAGGGCGATGCGGGCGTTGGCGATGGTGTGGCGGAGCGCGGTCGGCGAGCACTGGAGCAGCTCACGGGCGAGCTCGACGGCGCGTTCGCGCTGGGTGCCGGGCTCGACGACCTCCTGGACCAGACCGATCCGGTATGCCTCGTCGGCACCGAACTCGTCGGCCCGCAGCAGGTGGTACATGGCGTTGCCCCACCCGGCGCGCTGGACGTAGCGCACCGTCGCCCCACCCAGCGGGGCCAGGCCGCGCTTGGGTTCGAGCTGACACATCCGCAGATCGTTGGCGGCGATGACGATGTCGCCGCCGAGGGCGATCTCGATGCCGATGGTGAACGTGATGCCTTGCACCGCCGTGATTCGAGGCTTCGTCAACCGGCGACCGAGGCTGAACGGGTCCACCGGAGCGGTCGTCTGGGTGGCGCTCCGCTCGGCCGCTGCGGCGCGGGCCTCGTCGGTGAAGAACAGCGGCATTTCCAAGCCGGCGGTTGTGTGGTCCCCGGCGAAGGTGAGCACACCGACGAACAGGTCGGGATCGTCGTCGAGGCGAGTCAGGGCGTCCTCGAGCTCCTGCATGATCTTCGGCGTGAACGCGTTCTTCTTCTCGACCCGGTCGACGGTGAGCACGAGGATGTGATCGTCCACCACCTCGACGCGAACCTCGCCGTGCGGATGACGTTCGACGGCACTGCCATCAGTAGATTCCATCATGCAACGCAGGTTATGGGGCGGGCAGTTGTGACGCAACCCGAGTTGTCGGCGACCCCACCGGGACCTAGAGTGCGTTCCATTACGAAACGGATAGATGCAAAGCGGATGCGCAAAAGTCTCGAGAGGTCGCCGTGGAGATTGCAGGATCGGTCGCATTGGTCACCGGCGGGAATCGCGGGTTCGGCGCCTCGCTGTGCGCAGCGCTCGTCGAGCGGGGCGCAGCCAAGGTGTACGCAGGCGGCCGTGACGTCGCCACGTTGACCACCGCGGGTGTCGAGGCCGTCCGCCTCGACATCACCTCACCGGCGGACATCGAAGCAGCGGTGGCGCACTGCGGCGACGTGACACTGTTGATCAACAACGCCGGGATCGGCACCGGGACCGGCGTGCTCGCCGAGGACACGATGGCGCAACTCCAACGAGAGCTCGACACGAACGTGTTCGGGCCTCTGGCGATGAGCCGGGCGTTCGCACCCGTGCTGGCCGCCAACGGCGGCGGCGCGATGGTCAACGTGCTGTCGGTTCTGTCGTGGCTGGCGGCCCCGCCGAACGCCTTGTACTGCGCGGCCAAGGCGGCTTCCTGGTCGCTGACCAACTCGCTGCGCCTCGAGCTGGCGGCACAGCAGACGCAGGTGGTCGCCGTTCACGTCGGCTACATGGACACCGACATGACCGCTGATCTGACCGTCCCCAAGTCGTCCCCCGACGACATCGCCCGTCTCGTGCTCGACGCCGTCGAGCGCGGCGACTCCGAAGTACTCGCCGACGACGCCAGCCGCCGTGTGAAAGCCGCGCTCTCGGGCGAGCTCGCACTGCTCTACCCTGCCATCGCGTCGTGAGCGCCGCGGCGATGAAGGTACACGCGGCAAACGCGCCGTGGGCCGACGCGCTGGCCGTCGAGGTCGACTCGGCGCGGTCTTGGATTCTTGCCCAGGTCGAACCGGGCGCGACGCGAGCGGTCGGTTTGGAAGCGTGCGCCGGCCTCATCCTCGCCGGCGACGTTGTTTCCGTCGAGCCGCTCCCGGCCTTCGACACCTCGGCGATGGATGGCTACGCCATTCATCCGCTGCCCGGCCCTTCGTCGGCGTGGCGGGTGGTGGGGCGCGTCCTCGCCGGCGGCTCGTTCGAAGGGGAGCTGGGGGCCGGTGAGGCGGTTCGGATCATGACCGGCGCACGTGTGCCTTCGGGTGCTGATGCTGTCGTTCCCTTGGAGCTCGTGAGCGAGGTGGACGGGTTCGTCACTTCGTTCGGCGATCTCGCCATGGGTGCGAACATCCGTGCCCGAGGCTCCGACCACGAGGTCGGTGACGTCGTGGTGGAGGCTGGGACCCGGCTGAACGCCACACACGTCGCGGTGTTGGCCTCGATCGGCCACGACCGCCCTCAGGTGATCGGCCGCCCGCGGGTCGGTGTCCTGTCGACGGGCGACGAGCTCGCCGGTGCGGCCGGCGACGCTTCGAGCATCCGCGACGCAAATCGCCCGGGCCTGATCGCTCTCGTCCGGGCAGACGGGGCGACGCCAGTCGACCTGGGCGTGGTCGGTGACGACGCCGCGGAGCTTGCAGACCGGCTCGAACGCGCCATCGACGACTGCGACGTCGTGATCATGACCGGTGGTGTCAGTGTCGGCGATCACGACCACGTCAAGCACGTGCTCGCCGAGCTCGCCGAGCGGTCGGCCGGGGTGGCCCGCTGGATGCGGGTCGCGGTACGGCCCGCCAAGCCGCTCATGTTCGCCACCATCGGCGGGGTGCCGGTCCTCGGCTTGCCGGGCAACCCGGCGAGCGCGTTCGTGAGCTACCACCTGTTCGCTCGCCCGGTGCTCGATCGCCTCGCCGGCGACTCGTCGGCTGGGGCGCGCCGGTCGTTCGGTGCGGTGGCAGCGTCTGACCTGGCCCGCGTTCCGGACGGGCGTCTGCACGTGGTCCCAGTGGTCGCCGACATCGTCGCCGGACGGATGTCGGTCCACCCAGTCGGCACCCCGACCCGCCACCATCTGGCGGCGACGGCGAGCGCGAACGCCTACGCCCACATCCCAGACGGTCCGACGGTCAGCGCCGGCGAGATCGTCGAGTGCTCATGGATGTGATGCCGGTGCTGGGTGCATCGTTCAGACGTTGGTTGCATGAATCCTGGAGGTTTCGATGAAGTACGCCGATTGCCCAACCGTGGCGGTGTCCGTTGATGTCGATGCGCCACCCGCAGTGGTGTGGGGCCTGGTGTCCGACATCGGTTTGTCCTCGCGGTTCTCGACAGAGGTGAGCGGCGCCGACTGGATCGACGGGGCGACGGGACCGGCGCTCGACGCCCGCTTCGTCGGGAACAGCGCGCACGACGCGATCGGCGAGTGGTCGACGACGTGCATCGTGACAGGGTTCGAACCGGAACGGCTCTTCGAGTGGAGCGTGATCGGACGCGACGGCGACGTTTCGTCGATCTGGCGGTACACCATCGCCGACGCCGTCGACGGGCTCGTCCGTCTCGACTACTGGTTTCAGATGGGTCCCGGTCGAGGTGGTCTCAACTACGCCATCGAGGCGATGCCCGACAAGGAGGAGCGAATCGTCGCTCGACGGTTGGAGGAGCACCGGGTCAACATGGCGAGGGTCCTGGAGGGCGTGAAGGAACTCGCCGAAGGAGGCCCGTCATGATCGGGGCCGAAACGCGCTCGGAGGTGTCGGCGATGACGCTGCAGATCGGGTTGTCGATCGATCCGTCGATGCCGCGATTCATCGACGTCGCCCGCCAGGCCGAGCGGATCGGCGTCGACTCGGTCTGGGTGGCCGAGTACTGGGCGTACGACGCGTTCACCCCGCTCGCCGCCGTCGCCGCGGTCACCGAGCGGCTGCGCTTGGCGACCGGCATCGCCCAGCTCGGCGCGCGCACGCCAGCAATGCTGGCGATGACGGCCCAGGGCGTGCAGGCCGTGTCGGACGGTCGGTTGATCCTCGGGATCGGCACCAGCGGGCCACAGGTGATGGAGGGTTGGCACGGCGTGCGCTTCGATCGCCCGGTGCAACGCACCCGCGAGACGATCGAGCTCGTGCGGATGATCACCGCCGGCGAACGGCTCGCCTACGACGGCACCGTGTACCAGTTGCCTCTGCCCGACAGTGCGGGCCGGGCCATTCGTTCGCGCGCGGACGTGGCGCCCATCCCGATCTATGTCGCCTCGCTTGGTCCGGCCAACCTTGCGCTGACCGGCGAGCTGGCAGACGGGTGGATCGGCAATTCGTTCTTCACCGACAGCCCGGACGCGTTCTTCGGGCCGATCGCCGATGGAGCGGCGCGTAACGGTCGCAGTCTCGACGACCTCGACCGCGTCGTCGCCGTGTCGCTCGAGTTGACCGACGACGATCCGGCGGCCATCGAAGCGGCCGCTCGGCGCCACGCCGACGGGTACGCGTTCACGTTCGGGGCGATGGGGACGGCGAGCAAGAACTTCTACAACGACGCCTTCGCCCGGCAGGGCTTCGGCGACGACGTGGAGGCGGTTCGTCAGTTGTGGGCGGCCGGCAACCGCGACGCGGCGGCCGCTCGGGTACCGATCGAGATCGGATTCGGCACGAACCTCATCGGACCACCAGCGGTGCTCGAACAGCGGCTGGTCGACTACGAACGCGCCGGTGTGACCACGTTGCGAATCAACCTCAACCGACCCTTCGACCGCCTGATCGCCGAGCTCGAGGTCCTGCTCGACCTGGTCAATTCGGCCGGCCGCAAGTTCGCCGACAGCACCAAGTTCCCCGACAGCACATTCGACGCAGGAGTGACAACCATGGAGACAGAACCCTGCCGCGTCGACCACGACCCATCCACAACCAATCACCGGGAAGCACGAGGAGCACCATGGAGATCCACGCAGAACACGTCGATGAAGTACTGGCGACCACGCGAGCAGTACGACGGCGGCTCGACCTCGAACGACCGGTCGAGAATCAGCTGCTGCTCGACTGCATCGACCTCGCCGAACAGGCCCCCACCGGAGGCAACCTCGGCAGTCGCCGATGGATCATCGTCCGCGACCAAGACGTCAAGGAACAGATCGGTGAGCTCTACAAGGAGCAGATGTCGCAATTCGTGACCCCCGCCACCGTCGAGCGACTGCGCGGCACCGGTCACCCCCAGGAGCGGGTCCTGGCTTCGTCGATGTACCTCGTGGAACACCTCGCCGAAGTCCCCGCCATCGTCATCCCGACCATCATCGGCCGTCATGACGGCGGTGGCCGCCCCGGCCTGTTCGACTCCGTGATCCAGGCGGCGTGGAGCTTCTGCCTCGCCCTGCGCGCTCGTGGCCTCGGTACCACGTGGGTCACCGCAGCGCTCCAGGACGAAGCACGGATCAAGGAGATCCTCGACATCCCCGAGGACATGACAGAGATCGTCCTGCTCCCCGTGGCGTGGACCAAGGGCACCGACTTCCGCCGCGCCCCGCGCCACCCCGCCCGTGAGATCACCTACTTCGATCGCTTCGGGACCACGTTCGAGAGCGGTCCGGATGGCCAGATGCGATTCGAGGACGGGCCGGGTGTGATCGTCGAGATCGACATCGATGCCCGCCCTTCGGCGCTGTGGTCGTTGATCAGCGACATCGAGATCGCCACCAGGTTCTCCACCGAGTCGAAGGGTGCCGACTGGGTCGGCGACGAGCGTGGCCTCGGAGCCTCCTTCATCGGCCACAACGCCCACGACGCCGTCGGCACCTGGGACCTGGCCTGCACGGTCGACGCCTACGACGAACCCAAGACGTTCGGCTGGCGCACCGCCGACCCGGATCGACCCGGTGCCCGTTGGCGCTTCGACCTCGAACCCGCCGGCACGAGGCAGCGCCTGCGCTTCAGCTACACGATGGGCCCAGGCGGCTCGGGCACGGCGGCCGCGATCGAGGCGAGACCCGAGAAGGAGGCACGCATCCTGCGCCGCCGACTCGACGATGTCCGGGTCAACATGCAGCGCACGATCGAGGGCATCAAGTCGCTGGCAGAGTCGCAGTAGCAAGGCCGAGGTCGTCCTCGGCGTCCGGTGATGCTCATGTACGTGCCCCGTGGGAACGACTGCACCGTCGTCGGCTCGGCCGGCGGAAGTACGACGACCCCGAACTGGTACAAGAACCTGATGGCCGCGGGCGGCGGCCACGTGCAGGTCGGGTCAGACCGTTGGTCCGTCACCGCTCGGGAACTCCCCGCCGGTCCCGAACGCGACGAATGCTGGTCCCTCGCGACGGCCGCCCCCGCAGGCTCGACTCCTATCAGACCTTCACCGAGCGCACGATCCCCGTCGCCGTCCTGACGCCGGCGGAACCGTGATGGAGGCGGACATGCTGGATAAGGTCCGTGAGCTCACGACAACGGCCTCGTTCAACCGGTGGGCGCCATCGAAGTGGCCAGGGTCTACCAGGGGGAAGTTGTTCGGTGTCCGCGATGGGCAACGCAAACTCGTGGCAACGGCCACGACGTTGCTGGTGCCCGGGTTTGACGGCCTGCGTCGAGGCGCTCGACGACGTTCGTCAGCTCAACGTTCGTCAACGGTGCCCGCGGGTGCGGCGGCAAGGACGCCGGGCCCGGCGGTGGCTCGCACGTCGTGCACGTCGATCGGAGCGTCGCATTCGCTGCAGGCCACGACCGCGGTGCATGTCATGGCCGCACGTCGTGTGGTGCAGGACGAGGAGCGAGCCTTCGGGGCCAGTGAGCCAGCGGTCGCCCCATGCCGCCATCGCGGCCAGGATGGGGTAGGCGTCCCGGCCCTTCTCGGTGAGGCGGTATTCGTAGCGAGCGGGGTTCTGCTGATACTCGACCCGACGCAGGAGACCCTGTTCCACGAGACCGGCGAGCCGCTGGGTGAGGATGTTGCGCCCGATCCCGAGCTCGTGTTGGAACTCGTCGAAGCGGCGCGTGCCCAGGCACGCCTGGCGGATCAGCAGGAGGTTCCAATGGTCGCCGAGCACGGCAGCGCTCCGTGCGATGGGGCAGGGCCAGTCCGAGGTATCGACGCGCTTCACCGGCCCAGTCTAGGACAACGCGGTGCCGCATGGAATGCCGAGTATTCCATGCCTCCTCCGTTGAGTTACATGATGGAACGTATTGTGACAAACCATGGATTCCATCACAGAATTGACCGGGGCGTGTTCTGCTCTGGCTGAGATCGAGGAGACCTGCGATGAGCGACGAATCCGGACCGGTCGAGCCCGTATTCGTGGCGACAAGGCGCACCCTGCGTCCAAGGGCTACACGTGTGAGGAGGCGCTGCGGCCCGATCACTACCAGAACGGCCGAGCGGAACGGCTGGTCAGTCCCCTTCGCCGTCGAGCGGTCAGAACGTCCGGGGCGTCGACTACGACCTGTGCGACACGGACTACGTCCGAGATCCATACCCGACCTGGGACGGACTTCGGGCGACTTGTCCGGTGCCAGCCTCATTCCTGGTTCGTCCGGGGTGAACCTCTTGACCCTTTCTCGGGTGAGGCTGTCATGGTGTGGTCGTGGCCGATGAACGAGACCGTTTCCAGATCGGCGAGTTCGCTGAACTCGTCGGATTGAGTATTCCCGCAGCTGCGTCGGTACGACCGGCTGCGCTTGCTCGCTCCCGAGGGGCGGACGGCCTCTGGCTACCGGATGTACGGCCCCGGACAAACTGGCGCCGCCCGGGTGATTGCGCTGTTGCGGTCGATGGACATGCCCTTGGCCGATGTCCGTCGGGTGCTGGCCGGAATCGACGAGGCTGAACGGCAGGAGTTGTTCGCCGAGCATCGTGCTCGTCTGGAGGCCCGTCTCGATGAAGTCCGCAGCCTGCTCGACGCCGTCGACCAGCTCACCATGAAAGGCACCGACACCATGTCTGCACCCACCTCTGCCCTGACCGACCTCTCCTCCTGGCTCCACTACATGCCCCATCTCCCCGTCGCCGACATCGACGTGTCGGTCCCCTACTACGAGGAGTCGCTCGGGTTTCGGGTGGCGTGGCAGACGACCGACCGGAAGCTCACCGCGTTGGCGAGCGGCCCGAGCGAAATGCTCCTTCTGGTGCCGTGGGAGGGCGAGGGCCCCGCGCCGGCCCAGTCGGCGTATGTCTATGTGGAGGACCCCGACGCCTTGTGTGCGGAGTACGAGGAGGCTGGCGCAACGATCGTCGCGCCGGTGGCGACTCGCCCGTACGGGATGAGGGACTTCGTGGTGAGCGATCCCGACGGGCACCGCTTCACCCTTGGCCGGGGTGACGATGCGCTTCGGGAGGTGGCCGACTACTACGGCCTGGAGCGCGACGAGATCGCGGTCGACCCAGGCTGGCTGCGAGACCGAGGACCCGCGTCCGGTCGCTGAAGGTTGGCGTGGAGCGATGGGTGCAGTGTGCACCCATCGGGTGATATGGTGGCAATCATGTCCAGAGTGATCCAGATCCGGGACGTCCCCGACCACGTGCATGATGCCCTGACCGGCGCGGCCGAGGCCGAGGGCCTCTCTTTGACTCGATACATGTTGCGCGAACTCGAACACTTGGCCAAACGCTCCCAAGTCGTCCGCGACAACGCCGCTGTGATCCGCCGAACTCAGGCGAAAGTACGAGGCGGCATCGATCGCGGCACGATCCTCGCCGCCCTGCACGAAGGGCGCGGCGATTGAACGTCGTCGACGCCGGCGTCATCGTCGAACTGTTCGCCAACGATCTCGACCCCGACCAACTCGGTGACGAGGAACTCGCCGTTCCCCACCTCATCGACAGCGAAGTGACCAACGTCCTTCGTCGCCTCGTCGCCCAAAGGGTCCTCAGCGACAAGCAAGGCACGATCGCGTTGAATGGCTTCACCCGGATGACCCTGACCCGCTTCCCAGCGGACTGGCTCCGACCACGCATATGGGCCCTCCGACACAACCTCAGCGTGTACGACGCCACCTACGTCGCCCTCGCCGAGACAATCGGAGCGACCTCGCTGCTGACCACGGATGCTCGTCTCGCCAACGCTCCAGGCATCAACTGCCGCATCGAACTGCTCTGAGCACTGCATCGCGGGTTAACTCACGAGCTTGCGGGCAAGGGGTGTCGCCCAGGGAGGTACTACTGTTCGAGCTCGGTAGGACTGTCATCCGCGTGTCTGTCAAGGAGTTGCCGTGAACGTCTTCGACGCAGACCTCCCTCAGGTGGCCGACCCGCGGGTCATGGCAACCGGTGAATGCCCGTGGGATCGGTACGGTCGCACGCCGCACGACTCGTGGGCCGGGTTGCTCGGCAACGTCGTGGTGGTGCAGGACTACGCCACGGTGAAGGCCGTTCTTGCTGACCCGCGTTTCCATCAAGGCATCACTGTTCTCATGGAACGAAACCCCGATCTCGATCAGGACTTCGTCGAACGACGCAAGCGCGCCTTGCTGCTGCGCGACGGTCCCGAGCATGTCCGGCTACGGAAGACGGTGGTGCGGGCGTTCACTCCGGCGGCGGCCGAGAAGTACCGTCCGGTGATGCGCCAGATCATGCAGGACATGATCGACCACGTGCCCGCCGACGGACGTTGCGACGCCGTCGCCGTTCTGACCCAGCACTATCCCGTTCGGGTGATCAGCCACGTCCTGGGCACGCCGGCTCGAGACGTTGCTGTCTTCTCCGATGTCGCCGAACGGATCTTGAACGCGCAGTCCGGAGCGGCTGAGTACGTGGCTGACGGGCTGGCTGCCCACGACGAACTCGATCAGCACCTGGAACGCATCGTGGCGGCCCGCCGCGTCGCACCTCGCGCCGACCTGGTCAGCGATTTGCTCGACACCGAATTGCTCGACGGCAAGCTCAGCGACGACGAGGTGGTTGCGATCGTGGGCTCGCTGGTGATGGCGGGCACCGACACCACTCGGAACCAACTGGCGATCGGGCTCCATCTGCTGGCCACTCGTCCGGACGTGTGGACGAACCTGGACGCTGAGGCGGTGGTGGACGAACTGCTGCGATTCGCCCCGATCAGTCACACCCTGCTCCGGATCGCCACGACCGATGTGCAACTGCACGGCGCGACCATTCCGGCCGGCACTCTGGTGATGCTGAACTCGGCCCAGGCCACACGGGATGCGGCAGCGGCCCCCGACCCGAATGCCTTCGAACCTGGTCAGGCTCGGTCCCTCCCGCACCTGGCGTTCGGGCATGGAGCGAAGTATTGCCTGGGTGCCAGCCTGGCCCGCCTGGAACTGATCGAGGCCATCCGTGTGCTGCACGACAACTTCGAGGCCATCGAACTCGACGGCGAAACACGTTGGCGACACGTGGGCTTCACCCAAGGACCCATCTCGCTTCCCCTGCGATTCACCAGGCGCAGCCGGTAACGCCGCCAGAGCGCGACGTCAGCGGGGTTCGAAGACGAAACCTTCGAACCCTTTGTCGGCGATCTCGTCGAGCCGGTCGAAATAGCGCGACCCGAGCGGGTGGGCGAGGAACTGGCTCGGCTTCCCCGGAATGTTCGCGCCGGTGTACCACGAGTTCGTCCGGGGATAGAGGGTTCGGTTCGCCAGGTCGCTGATCTCCTGGTCCCAGCCTGCTTCGGCCTCCTCGGTCGCTTCGATGGTGCCGAGTCCTTCGTTCTCGAGGTGGCGGATGCAGGTCTCGATCCAGTTGACGTGACGCTCACCGCCGAGAGGCATCGTGTAGAGCACGCCGGGCGATTGGGGGCCATGGATCATGAACAGGTTCGGGAAGCCGGCGATCGTCATGCCGAGGTAGGTCTGGAATCGGGTGCCCCACTTGTCTCGGAGTCGCATGCCTCCTCGACCCTGAGGGTTCAATCGCAGCATCGAGCCGCTGACGGCGTCGAAGCCGGTGGCAAGGACCAACATGTCGATCGGGTGCTCGCCGTGCCGGGTGCGTACACTCGTGGACGTGAACGCCTCGATCGGGTCTTCCCGCAGGTCGACCAGCGTGACGTTGTCTCGGTTGTACGTTTCGAAGTAGCCGTTGTCGAGGATGAGACGCTTCGTGCCGAACAGGTAGTCGGGCATGAGCTTGCGGGCCGTCTCCGGGTCGTCGACGATCGCACGGATCTTGTCGCGGACGAACTCGCCGACCTCCTTGTTCAGCTCCTCGTCGGTGAGTACCCCGGTGTAGCTGTTGATCGAGAGGTTGATGCCGCCTTCGTTCCACAACTCCTCGTACCGGGCCTGGCGCTCTTCGGGCGTGAAGTCCGCACGCGTTCAGCCGGCTGGTCGGGAACGGCCAGCCGCCACGCCGGTACATCGAATCGTGTAGGTCGGCCCAGTCGTCACGGAACGCCTGAAGCTCCTCGCTCGACAGGGGCCGGTTCCGAGCGGGGAGTGAGTACTGGCCAGTCCGTTGGAAGACCGTGACGTGGTCGGCGGTCTTCGCTATCTCGGGGATCGACTGCACGCCCGAAGAACCGGTCCCGATCACTCCGACCCGTTTACCTTCGAACGACACCGGCTCGTGCGGCCAGCGTCCGGTGTGGTACATCTCACCGGCGAAGTCGTCGATGCCGGGGTAGTCGGGCTTGTTGGCGACGAACAGTGCCCCGGTCGCACAGATCAGGAACCGGGCCGAGGCCTGACCGCCGTCAGCTGTCTCGATCGTCCAACGCTGAGTGGTCTCGTCGTAGCGGGCGTCCTCGACGAAGCTGTCGAACTGGATGTCCTTCAGGAGATCGAACCGTTCTGCGACGTGGTCGAGGTAGGCCAGGACGTCGGGCCCGCCGTTTGGGTCTCGGCCCACTTCCACTCGTCGACGAGTTCCTTGCTGAACGTGTAGGCGTAGAACGGGCTGCTTGGTGCGTCGACCCTGGCGCCCGGGTAGCGGTTGTACCACCAGGTGCCACCGACTCCGCTTGCGCCTTCGAACACCCGAACCGACAGCTCATCTGGTCCCGGAGGTGGTGCAGGGCGTAGAGCCCGCCGAAGCCGGCTCCGATGACGATGGCGTCGAAGTGCGTCGTGGATGGGTCGCGCATCAATTGCTCCCGGATCAGTCGTTGACAGGTGTCGAACCCCCGGAGTCTGTCAAGGCGCCGTACTCCCCGTCGATTCCACGGGGCAGAGGCGAGTGGCGTGTGGTTGACGAGTCTGAGGAGTGGCCGTACGATGGCCGTACGAGAGGGACCTCAGTGGAGGAGATCGCGAGGCGCCGCACGTGACCAGACGACGAAGTGAGCGGCTCGAGGTGCGTACAACACCCGAAGAACGGGTGATGATCGATCGTGCTGTGGCGGCCGCGGGAACCGAACTGACCGAGTTCGTCGTGGCCAACCTGACCATTGCCGCACAACGAGTGCTCGCCGATCGCTCCGAGTTCGTACTCGACGAGGATGCGCAAGCGGCGTGGGAGACTGTGAACCGGCGCCGGGCGAGAGACCTCCCCGGACTACGTGCCCTGATGAAGCGTCCCTCGCCGTTCGTCGAAGGGTGATCGGGCGCTATCGCGCTCCTCGGCTGCTCGAATCCGACGATGTGATCGACGGCTTCGAATGCCGCTCGGTGGAGCAGACCGAGTGGTTGCGACGGAACGCTCGTCAAGCCAACGCCTCGGGCAGGGCGCGGGTGCTGGTAGTAACCGAGACGGCCACCACCGCAGTTGTGGCCTACTACGCCTGGGCGATGGCCACGATCGCGGTGGCCGACTGCGCCAACCCGGATGCACAAGGGGGCAGGTCGGTATCCGCAACCGGTCGCGTTGTTGGCCCGACTCGGTGTTTCGATCGACCACGAGCGTCAAGGCCTGGGCGCCGGGCTTCTTCAGGACGTCATTGCACGTACTGTTGCGCTCGGCGCCGCGATTGGCTGTCGTGGGCTGCTGGTGCACGCAGAGACAACCGATGCGCGTGACTTCTATCAGCACCTCATCCCAGAATTCGAACCATCGCCCACTGACGAACTGCACCTGGTGTTGCTGATGAAGGACATTCATCGAACCATTCGGGAACTCGGGCCGGGCATCTCCGACGACTTCGGACAGCCCGACTAGGGAGCCTCTCCGTCGTACCGTGGTGCGTCGCCGCAGATCTCCTCCCAGCTGCCTCTACCCGCAACATGGATATGTTCCACGACTCCGACGCATGGGTCGTCGTCGAGGCAGCCGGCAGGTACCCAATAGCGCTTGCCGTCGTCTCCGAGCAGCGGCAGTGGGCTGCCGCACGTCTGGCAGAAGACGACTTGCCAATCATCGTCCATCGCGTACATCTTGATGGACCCTTCGCCGCGCTCCCATCGGAGGCCACCTCGCCGCACAGGCACGATCCTCGAATCATCGGAGGGTCCTGGCACACGAGTGGAGGAGCATGAGCGCATTCGTCCGACTGACGATCTGCCGGACGTCAAGTGACAATTTGCCGTTCATCGTGGGTCACGACGTCGTTTCGTCGAGTTCGAGCCCGAGGTTCTCGGCAAGATCGACGACGGTGTTGGTGAGCGTGTCGATGGCGTCGTCTCCAGCCAAGGCGATCAGCCGGCCGTTGGGTGCTGAGTGAAGGCGGCCCAGGCCGGTGATGGCGCCCGACGCGGATCGCGGCTGCGGCCTGAACGAAGCCGAGATGGGCGCGGCGGCGGATGTCGGCGAGGAAGGGTTCGAGCGCTTCGTCGAGCAGCTCCCAGGTAGCTTCGGTCTCGTCGACATATCCGCGTCCAGATATCGGGCCGGCCCTGCCAGCGAGGTCCTCGAATCCAAGGGATCCCAAATGGTCGGCAACCTCGTCTGCGACTGCATCGGCGCTGGTTGACGACAGCAGAGCGCTGGCGAGTCGGTCCGCTTCCTCCGCCAGCTCGGGGTGCTTCGCCAACAGCTGTTCGAGCACCGTGTTCTTCTCGTGTGGAGTGGCAATCGGCAAGACCGGGGTCTTGCCGGCCACTGCGGCATTCGCTTTGAGTGGAGTGAGGGTCATCTTGTGAACACTACGCAGCCAGTCTGACAGCACGTTTCAAGCCAGCACTTTCTCGAGGCCCAGCGCTGGCACCGGCGGCCAGCAAGATTCTGTGAGCGGTGACGAGGTCGCCGACGGTCGCCCAGTCGAAGGGTTCGCCGCTTCCGGACGCTGGCCCGTCGAGCATGATGACGGCGGCGGGGTGCTCGTCGACGCAGCGCCGTGAAAGGTCTTCGACGGTCGTGGCGAGGATGAGCGTCTTCACCGCAGCAGCTACGGTGCCGGCGTCCTCGGGTGTGTGTTCGCCATGGGGTTCGCGTGCGCCATGCAGGCCAAGATGGCCAATGATGTCGATGATCTCCTCGGTCGATTGGTCCCGGAAGACGCCGACGGCCACCACCTGCTCGGGGTGACCGCAAGTGATCGTGCCGCCGCGAGGTCGATGCGCCGCCGCGATCGACGAGTTTCCGTGGCGCTCGCTCGGAGGCTGGAGATCCCGGCACCGCTGCGGATTTTCCTGACACGATGAGGCTTTCCCATGACGGCAACGCTTCCTCCGACATCGATCCGGCTCTACTCGTTGGGTGACGCTGCGGGGGTGGCTTGACCGTTCGAAGCGGTCGCAGACAGTCACCGATACCTCATCGGAAGTGGACTGCCGCGGCGCCGAACCTGATACTGCGCTCGTCCGTCGGTATCCGCCGCCTGTAGAACAAGGAGAAGTCAACGTGGAGACTCTGCGTTACGGCCTGATTGGCAGCGGTTTCGTCAGCCAGTTCCACCTGCGTGCCATGGAGAGCGTCCGAGGCGTGGAGATCGCCGGGTTGGTTTCTCGCACCCCACCGCACGACCTCGCGGCGTCGGTTCGCTCGCGTGGTCTTGGCGACGCTGTGGTGTACGACAGCGTCCAACACATGGCTCACAACGTTGACGTGCTCGCCCTGTTCAGCCCGAACTTCAGTCGCGTTGACACGATGGAAGAGATCGCTGACGCAGTCGGGGCGGGCGCCCAACTTCGTGGGCTGATCTGCGAGAAGCCACTCGGCCGCAACCTTCCGGAAGCTCGCCGGGTCGCCGCACTGGCGAAACGGATCGGCGTGCCCACTGCATACTTCGAAAACCAGATCCACATGAAGATGGTGACCCAGGCCCGCTCGCAGCTGGAGGGCGTGTCCGCCGTCATGGGGCCGCTGACCCTCGCTCGTTCCAGCGAGGAGCACGCCGGCCCGCACAGCGCCTGGTTCTGGGATCCCACGTTGCAGGGCGGCGGCGTGCTGTCCGACATGGGTTGCCACTGCTTGGCGGTCGGCTGGTATCTGCTCACCCCGAACGGGAAGCCACTCCGGCACCTCGTGCCGCTGTCCGTTTCTGCCGACGTGGCGCTGCTCAAGTGGGGCCAGCCCCGGTGGCGTGAAGAGCTCGAACATCACTACGGCGTCGACTACGCGATCACGCCGGCCGAGGACTTCGCTACGGGGATCGTCACCTACGCCGACCCGGACACGGCTGCGATCTCCAAAGCGCAGTTCACGGTCAGTTGGATGTACGACAAGCAGGGCCTCCGATTGCTCGTCGACGGAATCGGTCCGGGGTACGCGCTCGAAGCGAACAGCCTTCGTTCGCCACTGGAGATCTTCATCGGTGACGACGCGGCGGACCGCGTTGCTGACGCCGAGCGTGCGCTCGAGAAGTCCACGTCATCCCGGGGCCTCCTCGCCGTGCAACCGAACGAGCCGGACCTCTACGGCTACACCGACGAGAACATCGAGGCTGCCACCGCCTTCCGACAAGGTCGCGACGCGCTACTGAACTTCGACTACGGCGTCGAGATCGTGAAGCTCACCATGGCCGCCTATCTTTCCGCCGAGATGGGCCGGGTCGTGGATCTGACCGACGCCGACACGCTCGAAGCGCTCGAGAACTACATCCCTGCGATTCAGCAGGGCAGGGGCGCAGCTCAGTTACTGGGGGCATCTCGAGCGAAACACGCATCTGCAACCAGCTGACGAGCAGCGGGCCGGCTGTTGGGTTCCCGACAGCCGACGACCTCTGGACTGAGGTCAAGAAGCGATGGGTTGGTGTTCGGGGCAATCGACCCGCAGGTCATGGTGGCGGAGCGCCACGTCGAGGAGCAGGCAGCGAGCGCGCGTGCCTGCGCCGGGGGATTTGTAGTGGCGGCAGGTGAGGCAGCTGCGGTTGACGGTGATGATTCCGGCCAGTTGGAGGCGGGCGATCTCGCCGAGCAGCACTCGCAGCGTCGTTGCCCGGTCGGTAGTGGTCCCGGTCTCGGCTCGCAGGATCGGACGGAGTTCGGTGGCGAGGCCACCCGCGATGGCGGTGCCGTCGCGGGTGAGGGTGACCAGGGTGCAGCGTAGGTCGGCGGGGTCGCGGTGGCGGCCGATCAGCCCTCGCTTGTCGAGGGTGGTGACGGCGTCGCTGACCGTGGGCTGGGATACGTCGAGGTCGGCGGCGAGGTCACCGATACGTCGGGCTCGACCGTCGGCCAGCGTCTCGATGACGCTGAGGCCGAGCACGGACAGCTCGTGGCGGGTTGCCATGTGTTGGCGGGCGGCCCGGAGCGCTCGGCCGAGGCGTTCGACCGCGGCGAGGACCTTGCGGTCGAGGTCGGCGTCTACGTTCATGGGCCGATGTTCCGATTGGGTGGAGCGAGACACCCTTGGTCGGGGTCGCAGTGCTGGGTGGGCGGTGGTTCGTCGATGAGGCGGGCCAGGGTCGCGCCGAGGTTGAGGTCGTCGATGTGGCCGAAGGCATTGAGCCGGACCCGACCGGCGCGATCGATCAGGATCAGGCTGGGCGTTCCGCGCAGCTGGTAACGGGCCATGGTGATCGGGGTGCCGCCGGGCTGGTCGTGGGTGTCGACCCCGACGGGGAATCCGATTCGGTACTCGTGCAGGAACGCCTCCAATGACACCGGGCCCATCGCGTCGTGGTGCTCGAACACGGTGTGCAACCCCAGCACCGTCACCTCGCCGGCGAACGTGCTGGCGATCCGCTGGGCCTGGGGAAGGCCGTGGCTGACACACCCTGGGCACAGCATCTGGAATGCCTCGATCGCGACCACCTGACCGGCGAGGTCATCGAGGCCGATCGCCGTGTCGGTGTTGAACCACCGCGACACTGCGAGCGTTGGAGCGGTGGGGAACTCTCGGTGAAGGTCCATAGGGAGGAATATATATAGGTATCCTATGGAGAACGAGCCTTGGCGGGAGGTCCCGTGACTGACACGCACACCGATGCCGTCTACGCGGCCTGAGACCGGGGACAGGACATGATCGTCGGCATAGTTGATTCCCGTAACCATCGGTCGACAGCAGGAAGTTCTGCACCCGCAGGAGCTGCTCGGTCGGGGCGCTCATGACACAGCCACCGGGGCAAAGGGATGTCTGGAGACCGACGAGATAACAGTTGTCGATCGCCTCCTGGTTGTCAGGCACGTGGTGGCTCAGACGCAGGATGCAGCCAGTTTCGACGGCCTCGAGCTCCCAGCGCATGGTCGATCCGGGCGCAGGGTGGGTGTGTTCGAGGAACAGTGGCGGTTCGAGGCGCACGATCGTGCAGGTCAATGTGACCGGCTCGCCGTCGGGCGTACCGGCAAACACCATCTCCCCACCCTCTCGAAGGTCCACCGTGATGTCGGCCTCGAACGGGAGCCACCAGTCGGCCAGTCGCGCAGGGGAGGTGATTGCGTTCCACACGTCACCGACGTCGTAGGCGAGGTGCCGCTCAAATCGTGTGACGCCGCCGTCGGCGGTGCGTTCGAGGACGCCGTCATCGCGGGTGGTGAGATCGTCGGTCACGGAGATTTGCTCCTTCGGGGCGCCTTTCAACTCAACTCAACTCAACTCGGCACATTCACGGTGATCGATACGATCGTGGGTGAAGTCTGGTAGTAGTACGGCTCGGTCTGAGCGGTGGTCTCGACGCTGACCGTGTTGAGGCCCGGTCGCGGGCCAGGGATGGTGCAAGGGCCCGGGTAGCACGAGAAACCCTCGGTGGTCAGCGTGGCTTGGGTCAAGTACGTGGTGCGGCTCGGTTCGCCATTCAACCGCACGAGGTAGCTCGCACCCTGGTTGGGTGAAGCGTCCCAGGCGACGGTGATCGCGTCGGTTGTTGCCGACACGACTTGCAGGTTCGAGATCGGGGCGACGGTCACTCCTGTCAAGGTGCGGAACACGAAGGGCTTGGACAAAGGGGAAACGTTCAGGTCTTTGCGTTCACGCACTTGGACCGAATAGGAGGTGTTCGGAACCATGTCCACGAGTTGCACCGCAAGGGATGCGCTCGACGTCACGTTGACCCGAGCGATGGAACCGTTGAGGAACACGTCGTAGCTCTTGGCCGTTGAGCCGCCAATGTTCAGCAAGGCCGTTCGGGTCGTGATCTGGGAGATCGTGGCGACGGTCGGGGTCGCCAGCACCGCGGGTCTCGGCGCCGGCTTGGCGGCGACTACCGCCGATGGCGCTCCGATGAAGCCGACGCTCAACAGGGCCAGAGCCACGCCGCGGAACGCGAGCCTTCGGCGGGAAACGCTGCGTTTTGGTGGGCTATAGGTGGTGATCATGGGTCTCCGATGTATTGCAGCTAGGTGGTTCTGGGCGACCGAAATCGCCAGCCCTCATCGTCGATGCTGGCCCGACGCAACTCAAGAAACGGACAGGAGCCATCTGCGAAACAATCGCGAACGGCGTTCACGAAATGAGACAGTTGATTCAATAAGACAGGTGGCGTACGTTCTGACGAATGAGACCGCGCGGGGATGCGGCCCGGCTCGCACTGATCGAAATGGCAGAGCAACTGTTCGCCGAACGCGGCATCGAGTCGGTGTCGCTGCGTGACATCTCGGCTGCCGCCGGCCAGCGCAACCACTCGGCAGCGCAGTACCACTTCGGCGATCGCGCCGGGCTGGTGGCAGCGGTCTTCGAACACCGAATGCACGAGGTCAACGCTCGACGCCATGCGCTGCTCGACGCGTTGACGCTCGATGCCTCGACCGATGATCTCGTCCGGTTGGTGGACGCGACCGTCCGCCCGCTCGTCGAGGTCGTCGCCAAACCGACGCTGGTACGGCCGGTTCCTGGTGCGCACACGGTGGGACACCTTCGCCCAACAGGTCGTCGCCGACGTAGCGGTGCTGTCGAGCTTTCGTCGAGCGATCGAGTTGATCGCGTCGCAGCTCGACGAGCCGCACCAAGCTCGTGTCGATCGGATCGACCAGATGGCGACGCTGCTGATCGGCACGGTTGCCGGATGGGAATGGCGTCGCCATCGCGGTAACACCAGCCCGTCACCTGACGAGCTTTGCGTCGACCTGACGGCGACCTGCCACGCCGTGCTCACGGCGCGCGTGCCCACAACCCGAGCTTCAAGGAGTCGACCATGACCGAGACCACAACCCACGATGGGTCCACAGCCTCACCTTCGTCGTTCCGCACGAGGCTGCGCTTCGGGCCTCAGGTCGCCCGGCGGGTTCCCGACGGGTGGGAGGACGAGCCGTTCACTCGCTTCGAGCTTCGCCCCAAGAGCCCGACGATCGGAGCCGAAGTCGTCGGTATCGATCTCGTCGGCCTCGATGACGACGCGTTCGCCGAACTCCATCGGGCTCTGCTCGAGTGGAAGGTCTTGTTCATTCGTGACTCGGGGCTCGATCCCGACTCGCATGCGGCACTGGGCGCCCGTTGGGGTGAGCTGGAGTACCACCCGTTCCTCGTCAACCGACCAGACCATCCGACCACCGTCCGGTTCGAGAAGGGCGAGAAGGTCATGGGTTACGAGAACGTCTGGCACAGCGATGTCAGCTGGCGGAGCGCGCCGTCGCTGGGCTCGCTCTTGCGCGCGGTGGAGGTCCCTGCGACGGGGGGCGACACGCTGTGGGCCGATATGGGCGCGGCGTACGACTGCCTTCCCGATGACGTGAAGCTTCAGATCGAGGGTCTCGACGCCGTGCACGACTGGATCGATACGTTCGGCGCGCTCATGTCCGAGGACGAGCGTGTTGCGACCAGGGCCGACTTCCCGCCCTCGGTACATCCTGTGGTTCGTGCCCACCCCGAGACCGGACGAAAGACGCTCTACGTCAACGCGATCTTCACCACGCACATCGTCGGCATGGACCCCGTCGAGGGTGATCGGCTCCTCGAGTACCTGTGTCGCCAAGCCGACTTCCCCGAGTACCAGTGCCGTTGGAGTTGGGCACCTGGCGACCTCGCGATTTGGGACAATCGCGCCACGCAGCACTATGCGACGTCGGACTACGCCCCCCATCGACGAGTCATGGAACGCGTCACCGTCGTGGGCGATCGCCCGTACTGAGGGTGCGGCGAGTGGCGGGATCTGCGTCGAGGCGTTGTCGCAGCACGGCGGCCACGCGGGCCCGTGCAGCGGGTGCGGGCGCAGCATCTGCCAGCAGGGCCCGAAGGTCGAGGTTGCGCCGGTGAACGTCGGCCACGGCGGGCACCCGGTCGGTCTCGTTCACATCGGATGGAACGAGCGAGCCCAGCTCGACAAGCAGTTGCTCCAGCCGTGCGTTGTCGTCGAGCAGGAACCGCAGGGTGCCGGGCCAGCCGGTAGCCACCTGGCGCAGGAGGCGGCGCACGTCGGCCACCATCGCCGCACTGGCGGGCGAGAGCCCGGTGTCGCCGGCCACCTGGTCCAACAGCCGTTGGGCACCGTTGAGGTGCTGGTCGAGGATGTAGCCGGTTGGTGCGGGGTCGGCCCGTTCGCCCTTGTGCGGAGCGTCGGGAGGAGCGACGTCGTCGAGCAGGGATCGCAGCACGGTCTCCGTCAGCCGGTACGGCTCATCGCTACGACCCTCGACGAAGGAGCGAAGCCCGCTCACCTGCATGACGGCAGTCTTGAACGAGGCCAGCACGTTCCACCACGCCACCGCCGCCTCATCGACCTCGATGCCGGTGCGTTCGGCGTAACGGGCGAACAAGTGGGCCTGCTCCCAGGCCCCGGGGATCAGGTGTTCGCGCTGGCGTAAGGGCTGGGTTATCCAGCCGAGGTCCTCCATCGGGTCGCCGAGGTGGGCCAGCTCCCAGTCGAGCAGGGCCACGATTCGGTCGCCGTCGAGCAGCACGTTGCCCGGCTTGAAGTCGCCGTGGACGAGCACGGTTTGTGCGGCGTCGGGGGCGGTCTGGCGCAGCCAGCCGAGCGCCAGCTCCAGTTCGGGGTAGGGCTCGAGCTGGTCTCGGCGCAGGACTACCTCCCAGCGGTCGACTTCGTGGTGCGCCGCGCGCCGGCCCGGGTCGGGCAGGAAGGAGCCCATGCCAGCACCAGCCCAGTCGACGGTATGGATCGTGGCCAGCAGGTCGCAGAACTGCCGGGCCAGTGTCACCCTTGTATCGAGGGGCCGGTCGCCGTTGACCACGAAGTAGTCGCAGGCCCCGGGCTCTCGCACCATGATCAGCGAAGGGCGCCCCAGATTCGAGCCGTCGGCGTCGAGCCACCGCACCCGCGGGGCAGGTACCGCCGTGGCCTCCAAGGCCCGCAGCACGGCGAACTCTTCGGATCGGCTCGTCTCCAGCAGGCCACCCAACGGGTCCCGGCGCACGATCAGGGGCTCAATCGACCGACCGACCGGAGCGCCGTCGGGAGCCGATGCCCACTCGGCATCGAAGATCCAGTTCTCCCGGGATCGACCGACCGCCACCCGTTCAACGCTGTCGATGCGGGGCAGGGACGCGACGTCAGCCTGCCCGGCCAGGAAGCGCCGGATCAGCTCCAGGATGTCGTCGCCTGCTGCGGCCACCAGCGCTCCCCTGATTGGCCCGGTCACTCCGGGACACTGCCGTTCTAGCCGAGGTGTTCGCTAGGTGTCGACGCCCACGATCGCCTGCCCGAGGCCAGCTGTGGCGCAAACCCGGCGGGCTCCGGTCAGAAAGGGGCGTCGAAGCCGGCGACGAGGCGGGCGATGCGCCACACGCCCTGTTCTCGGCGCATCGCGAGCCGGTAGGGGCCTGTGGTGATCGGAGCCATGACCCCGTTCGAGGCCGCCGTCAGAAGGAGGTAGGCATGGGCCACCGCGGTCGATTCGTCGAGATCGGTGATCACCACGTTGGTGAAGATGTGGCGACGCTGGTCCGTCTGGATGGACCAGAACCCGGCGAGGAACTCCACCACTGCACCCCGACCCCGGTGAGGGTCGATCGTGTCGACTCCCATCACGCTGCCTTCCAAGGGCGACCGTTGAGAAGGGCCGCCCCAGTGCTCGGCGGTCTTCTCGGCTGGCTCGGAGCGCAAAGCGCGGGCGATCGATGGGGATCGGCCGGTCAAGCAGTCTTCATCGCCGCCTTTGTCGGGATCGGCATCGTGATTGCCATCGTGGTCAACGTCGTCAAACTCCGTCGCGGTCAGTAGTCGATCCGAAGCGCGAACCTTCCGTCGACGCCGCCGAACTCGTCGATGCGGGTTCAGCGGGCCGAGGCGGAGTGCAGGTTCGACGATGGCGAGCGGGTTCAGGCAGCGGCCATCCGTTTGCCGTTCTCGAGGACGCTCTTGAGGTCGCTGAGGATCCATGGGTGTCCACCGCCGCCCATGTTGGGGTCGTCGATGCTGCCGGCAACCATCGCGGCGAACATTGGCATCCCCTCGAGCTCGTGGGTGACGGTGAGTGAGCACACGCCGCCTTCGTACTCTTTGATGTCGTAGCTGATCGTCGAGAATCCCTCGCCGGCCGTGCCCGGATCCATCAGCATGCGCCACGTCGTCTTCAGGTGGAACGGCTCGTCGACCTCGAGCACCTCGCCGTCGATGATGACGTCGGGGATCTCGTACCCCATCGCCTTCGAACCCTCGACCATCTGCTCGTCGGGATTGATTCGCAGCGCGCCCCCCGAGTGGAGTTCGTAGTGCGCGTGCCCGCCGTAGCCGTACTTGGCCGTCCACTCAGGGTCGGTGATCGCGATCCAGATGGCTTGGGCAGTGGCGCGTATGTACACGCGATGCACTTGTGTGGTCACGGCGCCGGTCGTGGCGACCGTGGTTGGTCCGTCAGTGGTCATGCTCGCTCCAGTTGGTTCTTGAGGTCGACGAGTGCCGTCACTTGGCGCTCGGTGTACTTGTCGATCCACCGGTCGTGGATCACTCGGATGGGGATCGGGTTGAGAAAGTGCAATTTCTCCCGTCCCGCTTTCCGGGTGACGACGAGACCGGCCTCTTCGAGTACCCGCAGGTGTTTCATCACACCGAAGCGGGTCATGTCGAGGTCGCTTTCGAGATCGGTCAGCGTGCGTCCGTCGCGTTCGAAGAGCCGGTCGAGGAGATGCCGCCTCGTCGGATCCGCAAGCGCCCGAAACACACTGTCCTCGTCGTGCACCAGCGCACAATAGGTGACCGTTTGGTCACCTGTCAATCGGCCGGTGCTGGGTCGAGCGGTGGCTTCACCTCCCGGACACATTCCGGAAACGTGACCTTTCTAGGTTCACGCCTGTTCACCGAACGGCGGTTAGGGCGACCGGTGACAGTCGTGAAATGTTCATCTCCAATCCCCAGGGAGTCCCATGCGCAACCGAAGTTTCCTACGAAGTGCCGTGCCGCTGTTCGCGTCGATTGCCCTGGTGGCGACCGCTTGCGGCAGCGACACGAGCGATGCGGCGGAAGAGAGCGAAACGACCGATGGCACCGAGGCGGCAGCCGGCACCGAAACGGCATCCGGCGACATCTGCGTCGAAGGTGACACCGTCCAGCTCGGCTTCCTGAACTCGACGTCGGGTGCGATGGCCATCAGCGAGCAGACGGTCCGCGACTCCCTGATCCTCGCTTCCGAGGAAATCAACGAGGCCGGCGGAATTCTCGGAAAGGAGATCGAGTTCATCGAGGAGGACGGTCAGAGCGAGCCGACCATCTTCGCCGAGAAGATCAACAAGCTGCTCACCGAGGACAACGTCGCCGCCGTGTTCGGTGGTTGGACGTCAGCATCTCGTAAGGCGATGCTGCCGGTGGTCGAAGGAGCGAACGGTCTCCTGTTCTACCCCGTCCAGTACGAGGGCCTCGAAGCCTCGAAGAACATCTACTACACGGGCGCCACGACCAACCAGCAGATCATCCCCGCCATGGACTTCTTGGCCTCGGAAGGTGTGAAGACGCTGTTCTTGGCCGGGTCTGACTACGTGTTCCCCCGCACTGCGAACAAGATCATCAAGCAGTACGCCGCGGAACTCGGTATCGAGATCGTCGGTGAGGAATACGTGCCGCTCGACAGCGACGACTGGACGACGCAGGTCGCCAAGATCGCCGAAGCCAAGCCGGACTTCGTGTTCAACACCATCAACGGATCGTCGAACGTTGGCTTCATCAAGGCGTACGACGAGGCCGGCCTCGGCGCGGACAACTCGCCGATCATCTCGGTGTCGATCGCCGAAGAAGAAGCTCCGGCGATGGGCGTCGATCTCACCGGCCAGTACGCCGCCTGGAACTACTTCCAGAGCGTCGACAGCCCCGAGAACGCAACGTTCATCGAGGCGTTCCAGGCCAAGTACGGAACCGACCGACCCACGTCGGATCCAATGGAAGCGGCCTACACCTCGCTCTACCTCTACAAGAACATGGTCGAGAAGGCCGAGTCGTTCTGTGTGGACGCGGTGAACGCGGCATCCGATGGTGTCACCTTCGCTTCGCCCGAAGGGCCGGTCACGGTCAACGGAGAGAACCACCACATCGCCAAGACCGGTTTGATCGGCCAGATCAACGCCGACAACCAGTTCGACATCGTGTGGAGTTCCGAGGGTCCGATCGAGCCCGACCCGTTCCTCGAGGGCTACTCCTGGTGGGACCCGACCAAGGACTGAGGCAGGGCTTCGCACACCGTGTGTTCGTCGGGGGCGACCGTGCATCCGCACGGCGCCCCCGACGGATAGCCGCTCCGGTTCGACGACGATCTGAAAGCAGAACGATGGACGCACTCACAACCCCCTTCCTGACCGGTACCGCCACCGGCGCCATACTTTTGCTGGCGGCGCTCGGCCTCTCGCTGACCTTTGGCCAGATGGGCGTGATCAACATGGCGAACGGCGAGTTCCTGATGGTCGGTGCGTACGTCGCCTACCTCACCCAGCAAGTGATCTCCGCGGCCGGTCTGTCCATCGTGATCGCGTTGCCGATGGCGTTCATCGTTGCGGGACTGCTGGGATTACTGCTCGAGGTTTCGGTCATCCAGTGGATGTACGCAAGGCCCCTCGACACCCTTCTCGTCACCGTCGGTGTCGCCCTCGTACTTCAGCAGCTCGCCCAAGATGTGTTCGGGGCGCAGGGCGACCCGGTCACCGCACCGAGTTGGTTGGATGGACAGATCTCGGTGTTCGGCTACGACTGGCCTCACCGTCAGCTGTTCACCATCGTGCTGGCGCTCGGCGCGCTTGGCGCTCTCAGCGCGGTACTGAAGTACAGCTCCTTCGGTCGGCAGATCCGAGCGACGGTGCAGAATCGGCAGCTCGCCGAGACGCTGGGGATCTCGACCCGGAAGGTCGACCGCATCACCTTCTTCTTGGGCACGGGCCTCGCAGGTGTCGGGGGCGTCGCAATTGCGTTGATCTCGGGTACGAACCCGACGCTCGGCACGTCGTACATCATCCCGGCGTTCCTCGTTGTCGTGGTCGGGGGTGTCGGGCAGCTCAAGGGAACCGTGATGGCAGCGTGGGCCGTCGGCGTGGTCACCGCCTTCCTGACCGACTGGATCAGCGGAAGCATGGCGCAGGTCATCACGTTTGCGCTCGTGGTCATCTTTCTCATGGCTCGGCCGCAGGGTCTCTTCACCGTGCGGACGAGGTCGTTGGCATGACGATGATCGCAGCCAAATCGTCCGAGGGGTCCGACGCTGGGGAAGGCGCAGGACGGGCTGTTGCTGCTCGACCCGCGCTCTCGTTGGCGAACACACTCAACACCTACGGTTCCTTGATCGGGATCGTCCTTCTGGCAGTCGTGCTGCTCGTCTGGGCTCCGAGTTCGCTCAGCACGTTCCGACTCGGCAACCTGGGGAGGTACTGCGCGTTGGCGCTTGCCTCGATGGGCATCGGTCTCGCCTGGGGTCGTGGGGGCATGCTCGTGATGGGCCAGGGCGTGTTCTTCGGTCTCGGCGCCTACGCGATGGCGATGCACATGAAGCTCGAGGCGGCCGGTCCCGGCGGGGTTCCCGACTTCATGGTGCTGTATGGCGACGGCAGCATGCCCAGCTGGTGGGAACCGTTCCGCAGCGGGGCGTTCACGCTGTTCGTCATCGTGGCCCTACCCATGGTCGTGTCGTTCCTCCTCGGGTTCGCGATCCTGAAGCGCCGGGTGAAAGGTGCCTACTTCGCCATCCTCACTCAGGCCATGGCGGTCGCGTTCGCAACGCTGTTGATTGCGACGATCAAGCAGACCGGCGGTTTCAACGGCCTGAACACGTTCTCCACCGTCTTCGGCCACAACCTCTATGACCCTCAGGTCCAGAAGAACCTCTACCGACTCGCGGCCGGGTTGGTGGTCCTGTTCCTGCTGATCCTGTGGCAGCTCTACCGCAGTCGATACGGCGAGCTGTTGGTCGCCACTCGGGACGCGGAGGAGCGCATCCGATTCCTCGGCTACGACCCCGCGAACATCAAGCTGGTCGCCTTCATGACGGCCGCCGTCATGGCGAGCATCGGCGGTGCGATCTTCGTTCCGATCGCAGGCATCATCTCGCCGTCCAATGTGGACGCTCCGGCGTCCATCCTGCTACTGGCTGGTGTCGCGCTCGGCGGGCGTGCTTCGCTGTTCGGCCCCGTGCTCGGTGCCATCGCCGTCGGCTACGGCCGGTCCACGCTCTCCGAGAGGTTTCCGACGCAGTGGACCTACTTCCTGGGAGCGCTCTTCATTCTGGTCATCCTGTTCCTCCCCGGTGGCGTCGCCTCGCTGTGGCCCAAACTGAAGTCACGTTTGCGGTCCGGGCAAGCAGAGTCGGCGGTAGTGGCATGACGGCCTCGTTCCTCGAGCAGGACTACCTCGAGATCCGCAACCTGACCGTTGACTTCGACGGGTTCAAGGCAGTCGACGGGGTCGACCTCACCCTTCTGCAGGGCAGGCTGCACTTCCTCATCGGCCCGAACGGGGCCGGCAAGACCACGCTGGTCGATGCCCTGACCGGACTCGTGCGCGGCACCGGAGAGGCGATCTTCCGGCACCAAGACCTCCTCACGATGCGGTCGCACGAGATCGTCCGCCTCGGGATCGGACGGACGTTCCAGACGGCGTCGGTATTCGAACAGCTGAGCGTGCTCCAGAATCTGGACATCGCAGCGGGTGTGCACCGAAAGGCGCGCCGGTCGATTCTTTGCCCGTGGCTCGGTTCCCGAGCGGGTCGAGGAGGCGTTGGACACGATCGGCCTGGCGGGGCTGGCGCACCGACCTGCTGGGATCCTCGCGCACGGCCAGAAGCAGTGGCTCGAGGTTGGCATGCTGTTGGTGCAGGACGCCAAGGTGCTGTTCCTCGACGAGACCGTTGCAGGCATGAGTAGCGGGGAACGGGACGAAACGGGCGAGCTGTTGAAGCGGATCGTCGCCGATCGGACCATCGTCATCATCGAGCACGACATGGAGTTCATGCGTCGGTACGCCGACTTCGTGACGGTGATGCACACCGGCACGGTGCTTGCGGAGGGATCGGTGGCGGAGGTGCAAGCGGACCGACGAGTGCAAGCTGTCTATCTGGGAACGACACCGGAGGCGGCGGCAATGGGGCCAACAATGGAGGCAACGACACATGGTTGAACCAATGCTCGAGCTGGTCGGAGTGACTGCGGGCTATGGGCGTTCGATGGTTCTGTTCGATGTCGACCTCTCGGTTCCCAAGAGTGGCGCGGCAGCGATCCTGGGCCTCAACGGCGCCGGGAAGACCACGCTGCTTCGGGTCGCTGTCGGCCTCGTCCCGGTGAAGTCGGGAACCGTGTTGCTCGACGGCGAAGATGTCACGAGAACGCGGCCCAACCACCGGGTCCGCAAGGGCGTCGGCTATGTCCCGCAAGGCCAGCTCTGCTTCCCGCAGATGACGACGATGGAGAACCTCCAGCTCGTCTCGAACGTGCGGTCCGAGATCGATGAGGTCCTCGACACTTTTCCGGCGCTCACCGGCCTGCTTCCCCGGCCGGCGGGACTGTTGTCGGGCGGCCAACGCCAACAGCTCGCCATCGCACGGACGTTACTCGGTAAGCCGCGACTGTTGATCCTCGACGAACCGACTGAGGGGATTCAGCCCAACGTGGTTGCGGAGATCGAGCAAGTCATCGTCGACCTCACGGCCCGCGGCGACCTCACCGTCGTGCTCGTCGAGCAACACGTCGGCTTCGCCATTCGTTCAACCGACCGCTACTTCATGCTGGAGTCGGGTCGGATTACGGCCTCTGGTCAGGGCGGCGAGGACTCGCTCGACGAGGTCCGAGCTGCGATGGCAGTCTGAACGTATGCGACTCACACCTCACGAACAGGAGCGGCTGCTGCTGCACAGCGCCGCCGGCGTCGCTCGCGCCCGCCGCGACCGTGGACTGCTGCTCAATTATCCGGAGGCGGTCGCGGTGCTCACCTCGTGGGTTCTGGAGTCCGCTCGTGACGGGCGTCGAGTCGCCGATCTGATGGAAGACGGCCGACACGTCCTGACCCGTGACGACGTGATGGAGGGTGTGCCGGAGATGCTGCCCGAGGTACAGGTCGAAGCGACCTTTCCCGACGGGACGAAGCTCGTGACGCTGCACGATCCGATCAGCGGTGGCGGTGCCTCGATCAGCGGCGAGCGATTGGTCCCGGGCGAAGTGGTTGGGCCCGACGAGCCGATCGAGATCAACGCCGGGCGGCCCGTCATCTCCCTGCGCGTCGAGAACGGTGGCGACCGCCCCATCCAGGTCGGTTCGCACTACCACTTTGCCGAGGCCAACCCGTCGCTCGTGTTCGACCGCGACCAGGCCTACGGTCACCGTCTCGACATCCCGGCCGGCACCGCCGTCCGGTTCGAACCGGGTATCGCCATGGATATCGATCTCGTTCCATTCGTCGGCGCTCGTGTGATCCCCGGTTTGCGTGGCGCCGTAGGCGGCCCGCTCGATCGGCCGGCCGCGCCGGCCACAGGAGGCGGAGCGTGAGCTTCATCGACCGCAACCGCTATCGGGCGTTGTACGGGCCGACCGCCGGCGATCGGATCCGCCTCGCCGACACCGATCTCTGGATCGAGGTGACCGAAGACCTCTGCGCCGGTGGCGACGAGGTCGTGTTCGGGGGCGGCAAGGTCATCCGGGAGTCGATGGGCCAGTCGACCCGCTCGCGCGCGGCAGGCGCGCCGGACCTCGTGATCACCGGAGCGATCGTTCTCGATCATTGGGGAATCGTGAAGGCCGACATCGGCATCCGCGACGGGCGGATCGTCGGCATCGGCAAGGCGGGCAATCCCGACACGATGGATGGCATCGATCCCGCCCTCGTGATCGGACCGTCGACCGAGATCCTTTCCGGCAACGGTCGCATCGTGACGGCAGGTGCGATCGACTGTCACGTCCACCTCATCTGCCCGCAGCTCCTCGACGAGGCGCTGGGCGCCGGGATCACCACGATCATCGGCGGGGGCACCGGCCCGGCCGAGGGTACGAAGGCCACGACGGTGAGCGGTGCGTGGCATCTCGAACGAATGCTCGAGGCGCTCGATCATTGGCCGATCAACGTCGCCCTGCTCGGCAAGGGCAATACGGTCGACGAGGCCGCCATGTGGGAACAGCTCCGGGCCGGCGCTGCCGGGTTCAAGCTCCACGAGGACTGGGGGACCACGCCGGCCGCGATCGACGCCTGCCTGAGGGTCGCCGATGCGTCGGGGGTACAGGTCGCCATTCACACCGACACCCTCAACGAGGCCGGCTATGTCGAGAGCACGTTGGCGGCGATCGCAGGGAGATCGATCCACACGTTCCACACCGAGGGCGCCGGCGGTGGCCACGCACCCGACATCATGACGGTGGCGTCTCACCCGAACGTGTTGCCGTCATCGACCAATCCCACTCGGCCGCACACGGTGAACACCGTCGACGAACATCTCGACATGCTGATGGTGTGCCACCACCTGAATCCGGCTGTCCCCGAGGATCTTGCGTTCGCCGACAGCCGGATCCGACCGTCGACGATTGCAGCCGAAGACATTCTCCACGACCTCGGTGCGATCTCGATGATCGGGTCGGATTCACAGGCCATGGGCCGCATCGGCGAGGTGATTCTGCGCACCTGGCAGACCGCCCACGTGATGAAGCTCCGCCGGGGGAGCCTCGACGGCGACGGGCCGGCCGACAATCTGAGGGCCCGTCGATACGTTGCGAAGTACACGATCTGCCCGGCGATCACCCACGGGCTCCAGCGCGAGGTCGGATCGGTCGAGGTGGGCAAGCTGGCCGACCTGGTGTTGTGGGAGCCGGCGTTCTTCGGTGTCCGACCCCACGCGGTGCTGAAGGGCGGAATGATCGCGTGGGCGACGATGGGCGATGCCAACGCCTCCATCCCCACACCCCAGCCGCAGTTGCCGCGGCCGATGTTCGGAGCGGCACCGGCGGTCGCTCCCGGTCGTTCGATCGCCTGGGTGGCGCAAGTTGCGCTCGATGACGGCCTCGCCGCCCGATTGAACGTCCAGCGGGCGCTCGTGGCGGTCGCCGACACTCGATCGTTGGGCAAGGTCGACATGCCGTTGAACGACGCAATGCCCAGCATCGAGATCGACCCCGACACCTTTGCGGTGCGGATCGACGGCCAACTCGTCACCGAGCAGCCGGCCGAGGTGTTGCCCATGGCCCAGCGCTACTTTCTGTTCTGATTGTCATGGATGCCGCGCTGCTCATGCTCGTCGACGGACGATTCCCTGCGGGTGGCCACGCGTACTCGGCGGGAGTCGAGGCGGCCGTCGCCATCGGCGACGTGGTTGACGGTCCGACACTCGAGCGCTACCTGCGAGGGCGCCTGGCCACCACCGGCCAGGTCGAAGCGGCGTTCGCCGCGCACTCGTGCGCTCGGCTGGGCGGTGGCTCCGACGCCGGAGCCCTCGGCGTCCTGGCCGCCGAGCTCGACGGCGAGTACTCCGCTCGCATGCCTTCTCCCTACCTCCGTGGGACCAGCCGAAGACTCGGACGCCAGCTCCTACGAGCAGCTACCCGGATCTGGACGAGCCCGGGGATCGTGGCCGTGTCGGAGACCGATGGAGGCTCCCACCAACCAATCGCGCTGGGTGCAGTCGTCGCTGCGGCGGGAGGTTCCGCGGCCGACGCGGCGGCGCTCTCATTCCATCACCTGACGGCTGCGGTGACGTCGGCCGCCGTTCGGCTCCTCGGCCTCGATCCGATCGAGCTCGCCGTCGTACAGGAGCGGGCAGGTCGGGAGTGCGACGCCTACCGCTCGCAATCGTCGCGGTGGGCGTCGATGCCGCCGGCCGAGCTGCCGGCCTGGGGTGGATCCCTGACCGAAATACTCGGCGAGCACCATGGGTCACTCGATGCCCGCATGTTCGTCGCCTGACCGAATGCTGTTCGACCGGATGGAGTATTGATGCCGCCACATGACGTTTCCCACGACCTGTTCCACAGCCATGCGCCCGCCGAGGCGCCCCCCGCTACCGACCGAGCGTTGCGAGTCGGTGTCGGCGGACCAGTCGGTAGCGGCAAGACGACCCTCGTCGGCGCGCTGTGTCGACTGCTCCGCGATGAGATGTCGATCGTTGTGGTCACCAACGACATCTTCACGTCCGAAGACGCAATGGCGCTTCGTGAGGCTGCCGTGCTTCCAGCCGATCGGATCGTCGCGGTCGAGACGGGCTGTTGTCCCCACACCGCGATCCGGGACGACATCGCCGCCAACCTCGACGCCGTCGAACAGCTCGAGAAGCTCCACGGTCGCGTCGACCTGACGCTCGTCGAGTCGGGTGGCGACAATCTGACGGCCATCTTCAGCCGAGGCCTCGTGGATGTCCAGATCTTCGTGATCGACACCGCCGGCGGCGACGACGTGCCGCGTAAGGGTGGGCCCGGAGTAGCGCTCGCCGACCTGCTCGTCATCAACAAGGTCGATCTTGCGCCGTACGTTCGTGCCGATGTCGACCTGATGTTGCGAGAGGCGACCGAGCGGCGCGACGGTCGCCCGGTCGTGCGGGCCTCGCTCGTGGAACCAGAGGGAGCAACGGAGATCGCTGATTGGATCCGGCACCGACTGCGGCGCTGGCGAGCGAGTTCGTGAGGGCATCGGCGACGATCGCGGTCGCTCGGATCGGTGACCGCAACGTCGTCGTCGACCAACGTTCCGCCGCTCCGCTCAGTGTCCGTCAGTGCGGCCCGCGAATCCTGCTCGCCTCGTCGGCGGCCGCGCCTGTGGGCGGCGACGAGCTGGAGTTGGCAATCGACGTGGGCCCAGGAGCCCGGGCCGATGTCGGCTCGGTGGCAGCGAGCATCGTGTGGCCTGGCGTCGGCGGCGAGCGTTCGACGACGACGACGACGTGCGTTGTGGGTTCCGGCGGACACCTCGAACTGTGGATGGAGCCGATGATCTCGGTGGCCCTGTCTCGTCACCGCGCCGTCACCGTGGTGCGGCTCGACGGTGATGCGACGTGCCGGGTGGTCGAAGAAGCCGTGCTGGGCCGCCGCGACGAGGTGTCGGGGCATCTCGACCTCTCGTTGCGTGTCGAGCGCCGTGGACGGCCGTTGGTGCACCACGATGAGTCGTTCGGTCCGGGCGTTGCAGGCGCCTTGAGTTCGGTGTCGGTCGGCGCGGCTCGCTTCGTCTTGACGGCGGTACTCGTTGGAATCGACGCCGGCATTCCGCGTGTTCGTGTCGAAGCTGGAAGGGCCGCCGCATGGCTGCCGGTCGAAACCGATGCCGCAGTGGCGATGGCGATCGGTCACGACAGGCCGAGCGCAATGAGCCTGCTGGCCGCCCTCAGCCCCGCTCTCGGGTGAGTGCCCGGTCGGCCACTACTGCCTGACGAGCGGTAGCTGAGGGTCAGGCGTCGGTGACAAGATGACGGCGATGACTGACACACGGTTCCTTCACCAGTCGATCACGCTCGCTGGGGTGCTCGGCGAGACCGTCGAGTTCCCTACCGCCGACCCCCGTAACTACTACGAGGTGCTGTCATCGACCGGCCGAATGGCGACCCGCTCGATCGACGGGAAGCTCTTCTTTCCGGGTGACGGGGCGACTGGTCCGATACCGGCAGTGATCATCGTGCCCGGCAGCCTCGGTGTTGCCCCTTCCCATCTCGCTCACGCCGAGACCTTCCTCTCGCTTGGGTTCGCCGCGTTCGTCATCGATCCCTTCGGAGCTCGGTCCGTCGTGTCCACCGTCGCCGACCAGACGCAGTACTCCTTCGCCGCCAGCGCCTACGACGTCCTGGCTGCGTTCGACGTGCTGGCCGACGATGCCAGGATTGATGCCGGACGGATCGGGGCGCAGGGGCACAGCCGGGGAGGATCAGCCGTTCTCACCGCCGGGATGCGGGCCTTCGCCCGACCGGTGATCGGCGACCGGTTCCTCACTGCGGTCTATGCCGCCTACCCCTGGTGTGGCCATCAGTTCATCGATCCCGACGTCGGCGCCACCGTGGTGCGGGCCATCATCGGAGAGCGCGACGAATGGTGTTCTCCCCAACAGGTGCAGGGCTTCGTGCAGGCCATCGCCCGCACCGGCGCCGATGCCACGTTCCGCCTTGTTCCCGGTGCCCACCACAGTTTCGATCGGCGCCAGCCCCGAGAGGTCGTCGCCGAAGCCTCGGTATCTCCGCATGCCCCCACGATCTACCTGGACCATGGCGGGGCGATGATCCATCCCGTGACCGGCGCCAGTGATTCCGCGGCGGTCGACCGGGACATGATGATCTACGCCGTGAAGGCCGGGTTCGGGCGTCGGGGCGCCGCGATCGGGTCGATCGACGGGCGAACCCGACCTTTTCCATGAGGACATGGTCGGTTTCTGGACCGCGAGGTTGCGTGGGGCGTGAGGGCTCGGCCCGATTGTCGGTGTGGTGACGTTTGACCCTAGTGGCGATCGCCGTCAGTCGATACGCTCATGAACGATCGTGCAGCCGGACTCGCGAAGTCTCGCTCATCACATCACACCCGACTCTCTTCTCGAAAGGGCGACTTCGTGACGCTAGGAACACGGCCAGTGCAACGGATCTTGTTGGTGCTCGCCGCCATCGCCTCTCTGATGACGGTGGCGTCCCCCTTGGCTGCCGCCACCCCGCCGGCCGCTCCCACCGGACTGACTGCCACCTACTCGACTGGGGCATCGACCCCCTCAACTGGGTCGACAACGCCACTGACGAGACCGGCTACTCCACTCGAGCGGTGCCTCTCGGCCGACTGCAGCGCTGCGGGCCAGATCGCAACGGTCGGCGCAGGTGTCACGTCCTACGGCGATGGCTTCGTCGCTTCGGGCGCCATGAACAGGTACCGGGTGCGAGCGACCAACGCCGCCGGACCATCGGCGTACTCCAACACGGCCGACGCCTCGTTGTTCAGCACGGGCGGGCCACCCCCGTCATCGTCGCCACCCCGGTGTCCGGACAAGCCCCGTTGACCGTGAATTTCGACGGCTCGGACTTCGACTGGCCTGAATGGCACAGTGACTGCGTGGGCCTGGTCGTTCGGCGACCAACCAGACTCGCTTCGGGCGCCTTGGTGTCCCGATACGTTCACCACTCCTGGCGTCTACGCCGCGGTCTAAAGGTCACCCTCACTGGCGTCTTCGCCCCGACGACGAACAGCAGAGTGTGTTGATCGTCGTCACTGCGCCGCCGGCGCCCCCCTTGGCGGCACCCTCCAATCTGACCGCCGTCTCACCGACTCGAAAGATTGTCAACCTTGCGTGGACGAACCCGGCAACCTCGGCCACCTCACTGTCCGGTCCAACCGCTGCCGAGGTACGGCCTCGCACCTCGTTCAGCCACGATCGGTACCCTGCCGGTCACGGCCAGTCAGCTACGTCGACTCCTCGGGCACCCGTGGCGTCACGTACAGCTATCGCCTGGCTGCATCCAATGGCACCTCGACGGTGTACTCGAACCGCGGCGGTCGTCACGGTCCGCCGCTGAAGCGGCGAACGACCCGGAAGGGGCTCAGCGTCACGGTGATCGAAGTCGCCGACGCCATTTTGACACAGAAATGAGGGCAGATGAACACACGCTCACTCGCTCCGACCTGGGCCGAGACGCTTCTGCGATGCTCCAATCCGCCACCACTACTGAGGGGCGGGGTGTCCTGCTTAGCTGCACGGGATACAGGGCTCATCGCAGGAGCCGTATTCGCTGTTCATGCGATTTCATCGAGACGATCCGGCAGACGCCGAATTGACGGCGGCCTTGCTTGCACCGACTACCGCTGGCGAAACGCAACCCATCGCCTCAATCGACAACCTTCGTCGCTCGGCGTGCTCGACGCGGAGCAGCTCGATGCTCTCGCCGGAGGGTTCAGTGCTGAGGCATTCGAGGTTGTCATCTCCACATCGGAGCGTTCTGAAGCCAGAGTGCAGCGACTTCTGTCCTTCGGCGAAACCCATCTGGCCGCCGCTGCGGCGGTGGGCCGCTCGACACCAGGTCCAGCGGCGACCGGACCGGTGGCGAACCGTGATCGATAGACACAAGAGTTCTTCCCGCGTCGCGAGCAGCGGCTGCTGTCGCTGGTGTCATGGACGCAGCCGAGCATCTTCTGCCGGACGATCGCTCGCAGCTGGCCGCGATCGGAACGAGCATCCATCCGGCATCAGTTGCGGTCTCGGAGCAGGGCGCCCGAGAGCGTGTCGATGATGGTTCCCTGGCCGCTCGCGCCGTCAGCGATGTCGCCCTTGACACCGCAGCACGTCCCCGTCGCGATGGCGGTGAAGCCAAACTCGCCGTAGACTCCGGCGTAGGCTGGCGCCAGTCGCCGAAGCCACTCCACGGGCTCGCCGCTTTCCGCCACCATCTCGTAGAGGTCGGGTTCGGTCACGGTGGCTTGTATGGCAGGGGTGAAGCCGTCGGCGTCGGCTGTGGTCGCAGTCCACACACAGCCACCAAGCTGGAAGTCCTGCTGACCGCCGTCGTGAGGGCCGATCACGGCCGTGATCTCGTCGCCGGTGAACAGGTCGCACTGCTCGCTCTCGAAGCTGCCGACGTCGTCGCCCGATCCGTCATCGGGCGCAGGGTTGGTGGCGGCATCAGTGGCATCAGGCGACGTTGACTGATCGACCGCCCCGGCATCTGAGTCGTCGTTGGCGCACCCGGCAGCCAGCACCAACCACGCGAACAGCGCGGTCGCCCGGATAGCGGCACGGACCGGTCGGGAGGCCCGTGGTCGGCAGAACCCAGAACTCGCTCGTGGGGAGGTCACCGGGTCACGGCAGCAGCGACGGTCGATGTGGCCGGTCGGATCTCAGGTCCGCCTGCCGATAGCGAGTCTGCAGCGAGCGCTTGTCGAATTGATCCTCGGCGAGTGAACTGGGCACTTCGATCCTGGCTTCTGAGTACGGGACACTGAAAGGGAGGAATGGCCAAGTGGGCAAGTCGGAGGACTTCAACGGCACGGTCGGTAGGACGTTCGCCGATTCTGTAGCTGCGTGGCCGGACATCGAGCGTGCGCCCGAGGGCGCGCCCAACGTCGTGATCGTGTTGCTCGACGACGTCGGCTACGCCCAGATCGGCTGTTACGGCTCCGACCTCGCAACGCCGACGTTCGATCGCCTTGCGAGTGGTGGCCTGCGGTACAGCAACTACCACACGACGGCGTTGTGTTCCCCGACCCGTGCCTGCCTGATGACGGGCAGGAACCATCACGCCAGCGGAATGGCACGCATCGTCGAGTTCTCGTCCGGGTTCCCGGGCTACGACGCGACCATTCAACCGGAGAACGGGTTTCTCCCCGAGATTCTGGTTCGAAACGGATACGCAACGTTCGCCCTCGGGAAATGGCATCTGGCCCCGGCGACCGAGATGAGCCTCGGGGCACCCCGACATCATTGGCCGCTCAGCAAGGGTTTCGAGCGCTACTACGGGTTTCTCGCCGGCGAGACCGACCAGTACCACCCGGACCTGATCGCCGACAATCATCAGGTGAACCCGCCATTCACTCCAGAGGAGGGCTACCACCTGACCGAGGATCTCGCTGACCACGCGATTTCCTACCTCAAGGACCTGCGCTCCTATTCGACGGACAAGCCGTTCCTCCTGTATTTCGCGCCGGGCGCGTGCCATGCACCTCACCAGGCCCCACCGCAGTACATCGAGCCGTACCGCGGGAGGTTCGACCTCGGCTGGGATGCATGGCGTGATGAGGTCTTTGCTCGCCAGGTCACCTCGGGCCTCCTCCCTCCCGGAACCGAACTCTCCGAACGGCCGTCCTGGGTGCCCGAATGGTCGACGCTCGGCGCTGACGAACGGCGCCTCTATGCGCGGATGATGGAGGTCTACGCCGGATTCATGACCCACACCGACGCGCAGGTGGGACGAGTCATCGACTTCATCGAACGCCTCGGCGAACTCGACAACACCATCGTCCTGGTCATGAGCGACAACGGCGCCTCCGCCGAGGGTGGCCCGACGGGATCATTCAACGAGCAGTACTTCTTCAACTTCGTACCCGAGAGTCTCGAGGAGAACCTGCGACGCATCGACGACCTCGGCACTCCGCACGCCAACAACCACTATCCCTGGGGTTGGGCGTGGGCCGGGAACACTCCGCTCAAGCGGTTCAAACGTGACACCCACGAAGGCGGTGTCTGCGACCCGCTCGTCGTGCACTGGCCCCGCCTCGTGACCGACGCCGGCGCCGTGCGGTCGCACTACCTCCACGCCATCGACGTCGCCCCGACGTTGCTCGAGCTCATCGGCATCGATCCGCCGTCGCACATCGCCGGTGTCGAGCAGACACCGTTCGACGGAACCAGTTTTGCGGCATCTCTGGTTGACGGTGCGGCAGAAAGCGCCCACGTCACCCAGTACTACGAGATGCTCGGCTCGCGGGCCCTTTATCACGACGGGTGGAAGGCGGTCGTCTTCCACCCGCCGGTACCGATGGCTTACGACGGCTCCGATGCCTCCCGCTCCTTCGACGACGACATCTGGGAGCTCTACAACGTCGCCAACGACTTCTCCGAATGCCATGACGTGGCCGCAGAACACCCCGACAAACTTGCCGAACTCCAAGCGCTCTGGTGGACCGAGGCCCAGCGACACCAAGTCCTGCCGCTCAACAACCAGCCCGGCCTTCACGGCGACCGGCGGTTCCGTCAGGAGCGGTACGTGTACCAGCCCGGAATCTCCTCGATCCCCGAAATGCTCGCCCCGAACCTCCGCAACCGTAGGTTCCAAATCTCCGCCGCACTCCAGGTGCCTGCCGCCGGACCCTGTGAGGGTGTCCTCGTTGCCCACGGCGGACACTCCGGCGGCTACGCCCTCTACCTCGCTGACCGTCGGCTCCACTACGTGAACAACTTCCTCGGCACGACCCACACGACGGTGTCGGCGAGCGTTCAGCTACCCGTTGGCGACGTGCTCGTGCGGGCGACGTTTGCACCGACCGGCCGCTTCCAAGGCACGCTCGAGCTCTGGTACGGCGACGTGCCCGTCGGCCGGGGCCATATCCCCGCCACGACTCCGATCACCTACGGAGTCGACCCGTTCAGCGTTGGCTACCAACGAATGACCCCGGTCGCTCCCGAACTGCGAGGCAACGCCCCGATCACGCCGGGGGTCCTGGACCACGTCGTCATCGAAACGACCGGACCGGCGCACCGCGACCCAGCCGCCGAGCAACAGGCCGCGCTCGCGCAACAGTAGGTACACAAAGCAGCACGTTCTCGGTGAGGTGCTCACGTGTCGACCTCGTCCTCGGTTCCGGTTCAGACATTGCGGGCCATCGCCGAGGTATACAGCGGCCATCGGTTGGCCTCCGGTTTCTCGTGCGGGCTCGAAGCTCAGCATTCGAGTCGGGTGCGTCTAGATTGCGTCGATGGATCTTGATCTCACTGGCAAGCGGGTCATCGTCACCGGAGGAAGCAAGGGCATCGGATTCGCGATCGCCCGGACGTTTCTCGATGAGGGTGCGCGGGTCGCTCTTTGTGCTCGTGACATTGGAGGGCTGACGGCGGCAGCCGATCAGTTGTCCGCTCACGGCGAGGTGCATCAGCGCCGGGCCGACATCGGTTCGGTCGGTGAGCCGGCCGAGTTCGTCGAATGGGCGGCCGATGCGCTCGGTGGGCTCGACATCGTGGTGTCCAACGTGTCGGCGGCAGCAGGCCCCGACTGGGAGGCGTCCTGCGCGGTTGACCTCATCGGAGCCGATGCTCTCATCCGTGCCGGCCTGGCACGGATGGAAGACAACGTCGATGCGAACATCGTATGCATCGGCTCGCGGGCCGGGAGCGTCGCGGCACCTCGGATCCCCGCATACGCGGCGGTCAAGACGGCGACGGTCAGCATGGTCAAGTCGCTGTCCCGAGAGGTCGCCCGCCGCGGTATTCGGGCCAATGTCGTGTCGCCCGGCGACATCATCTTTCCCGGCGGGACCTGGGACGAAGCCAGGCAAGCGGATGGCAAGTTGTGGCAGGCGATCGTGCGTGAGAACCCGTTCCGTCGACTCGGTACCCCCCAAGAGATCGCCAACGTCGTCGCCTTCGTCGCGAGCCCCCGCGCCAGTTTCGTGTCAGGTGCCAACATCCTCGTCGACGGCGGGGCAACCAGCGGTTTGCAGGTCTGACGTTCGATGAACCCGATGCTGACCGACAGGGCGTTGAAGCTGGCGAACGCATTGCACCGCGGCCTGCTCCGCGTGTCGGGCGGTCGGATCGGAAGCACCCTCGGCTCGATGCCTGTCATCGAGCTGCATGTCAAGGGTCGCAAGAGCGGCAAGACCCGGGTCACGATGCTCATCGCTCCCATCGTGGAGAACGGTGCCTACGTTCTTGTTGCATCCAAGGGCGGTGACGACCGCCATCCGGAGTGGTACCTCAACGTCGTCGCCAACCCGGACGTCGAGCTGGTAACCGCCGCTGGAGCGAGGCTTGCACTGAGGGCTCGCACGGCGAGTGCGGAGGAGAAGGACGAGCTGTGGCCCCGCATCACCACCGCCTACAAGGGCTACGCGGGCTATGCGGCAAAGACCAACCGGGACATCCCCGTTGTTCTGTGTGAACCGCGCCCGGGGTGAGGGGATTCCCGGACCGGAAGGCGATGGTCGTCGCTCGGACGTCGACTGTCTCGGCGGAAGCGGCCCGGCCTACGTCGCTGGCCCCCGTTCAGGTCATCGGGGTCGACAGCTACGACCTCGATGGTGACAGCGACGGAATCGGCTGCGAATAGCCACTCCGTCCGGATTCGACTTCTGCTCTGGGACCGATTGTGTGCTGCACTGGTCGTGTCCAAAGGGGGCATGCCATGGGGAACGGGAATCTGGCCGAAGTCGAGTTGACTCGGGACGAGCACGCGGCGGCGATGGCCGACTACGTGCGCAATGGCGAGGAGCGGGCACGGGCCGCCGGCAATCGAGGGCCGTTGCGGTTGGACGATGCGGGCAACGTGCACCCTGAGATCCTCGAGGCGTACTGGAAGCACGGCTTCTATGTGTTCGAAGGTGTCGTGAGCGACCGCGAGGTCGAAGACCTTCGGGCAGACGTGACCAACATGATCGATCGAGCACCCGTTCGTCGGGGGGCCGAGGTGGACGCGAAGGGCCGTCCCGCCCTCGGGCGCGACTACAAGGTCGAGCCCTACCTGATGATCAGACCACTCTCGGACCCCTGGGGTGGAACCAACAAACTGGGCGGCCGGCATCCGTCGAAGATGATCGAGCCGGTTCCCGACGCCGATGCACCCGACGAGGTGCCCTACCTGATGTTCGGGGCATGCCAGGCCATGCCGGCTTTCCTTCGGCTCTACGGTCATCCGCAGATCCTGTCGATAGCGGCAGCCGTCAATGGGCCGGACTTCGTGCCCTACAACGACGCCGTATTCGTCAAGCAGCCCGGGCTCGGCGGGTCGGTTGCGTGGCATCAAGACGGGGTAACGCACTGGGATGCGCCAACCTGGGACAGCGGCATTCACGGCTTCAACTTCCAGGTACAGCTGTATCGGACCACGGCAGCCAATGCCCTGTGGGTCGTGCCCGGTACCCACGAGCTGGGCCGCATCGACATCAAAGCCAAGGTGACGGCCAACGGCGGCAGCGACATGCTGCCCGATGCCATCCCGTTGCTGTGCGAGGCCGGCGATGTCACCATCGCCAACCGCCAGATCCTGCACGGTTCGTTCGCCAATACTTCCCCCGATCCTCGGATCTCGATGACCTTCGGGTTCCACCGCCGGTCGTCGGTGCTCGGCGTCGAGGGCAAGCTCACCCTCGGTGATGCGTCGCCTGGCCAGTATCAAGGTCCCGTTTACGACGATCAGCGGATCTTTGATCGTTCGGCGGTGATCGCTGTCGGCATCGATGCTCGACGCCAGTACTTCCCCGACGAAGAGCCGTTCCGCTACCAGCCCTTCGTCGGTTTGGAGGACGACTTCCGCTTCAACGACGAGACGTTCGAAGCGGTGATTCGGGACTACAACACCAAGGACCTCGCCATCTAACGGCGACGGCAGCCGGCTGATCAAGCCTCCGATGGGGCCCCCGGCTGGCTGAACCGGAGTTCGTCAGGAGCCTGACGGTGGTCGGCGGAGCGAGCGGTTGGCTCCCAGCGTTGCCCGAGCGAGTTGGTGACCATGACGCAGGATGCTCGGCTCTGCTTCTCGGGTGGCGGAGCGGATCGCAGCTGCCTTCGCTGTCTTCTCCGCCTGATCGTGCCACTCTGATATCAAGGACTTCTCTCTGATATCATCCTCTCCGTGAAACAGTTGCTGCTTCGAGTTCCCGACGAACTGCACTCGCGCCTCGCAGCGCGGGCTCGAGCCGAGGGTCGCAGTGTCAATGCGATCGCCACCGAGATGCTCGATACATCGGTGGCGGCGGAATCGGGTTCGGCTCGTGACGTGGTGCGTGCCCGAGCTGCGTCTCGGGGGCTGCTCCGACCGATCGACCCCCCGGCGACCGTGCCCCCACCCATCGACGCTGTGGCCAAGAGGTTTCGACGGGTCACGAAGACTGCGGCCGAGCTGATCGAGGAGCAGCGGGGTCCGCGGTGAAGGTGGTGTACGTCGACTCGTCGATCGTGGTCCGTTACTACCTGCCGAACGATCCGGGTCGCGGGGAGGTCGTGGCGCTGTTGAATGACGATGATGTCGCGGTCATCACCTCGGCTCTGACCCGCATCGAGTCCTCGGGCGCTCTCGTTCGCGCCGCACGTTCGACGAAGGCAAAAGCAGCCGATGCGCTGGCCCGACTCGATCAGGATTTCGCCGACGGCGTGATCACGCTCGTCGGCGCAGACCAGGACGAAGTCGAACGCAGGGCGCTCCATGCGGTTCGGACCTATGGGATCCGGGCTCTCGACGCCCTCCACATCGCTACGGCACAGATCGTGCTGCCTGAACTGGTCGGCCCTGGTGACACGGCGATGTTCATCTCCCGCGACAAGGAGCAGGCGGCCGCCGCCCGAGACCTTGGCTTGACCGTCGAGTAGTCAGGGCCACGACAGCGGCTCGGTGATGGCGCTCGAACGGTTCGAACTTGGCCCTCGGTTCTGGGATTGATCGCTAAAGGAGCGAACGCGGTGTGACGATCGTTTGGTGATGTTGACCGACGGGTGGAGCCAGCCGCCGATGCAGCCGCCACCGCCACCGAATGTGGCCTCCGCCCCCGGCCGGGGCGTTGCCGTCGACGAGTCGGGCAACGCGGTTGCCGTCGAAGCGGGTCTTGATCGTCTGCGGCGTGGTAGTGACCTTCCTCGGGTTGGCGGGCTTGGCGGTGTGGCTTCGGCCGGCCACTTGGGACCCCGCGGTGGAGCCCTATGTGGCGTTCGTCGAGGAGAGCCGTGGACTCGAGTTCGATCATCCGGTGAAGGTGCGCTGGTTGAGCGTCGAGGAGGCGGTGGCGAGCGGGGAGTTGAGCTACGACTCGGACGTCTCCTGGGCCGAGCCGTATCAGGTGTTGGGGCTCCTGCCGGCAACCCTCGACGTGTCGAAGGCTCAGCAAGAGACCGTTGCCGGCCTGGCCGTCGCCTACTACGACCCGCTCTCGGAGGAGATCGTCCTGCCACCCGGAGAGATGACCGTCGCAGACCAAGCCACAGTGGTTCACGAGTTGACCCATGCACTCCAACACCAGCACGGTCTCTTCGGCCCCGAGCGGGCGACGGCCAACGAGTACTCGGCTGGTGCTGCGTTGACCGAAGGCGACGCGGGCCGCATCGAGCAGGCGTGGCTGGACGCGCGGCCCCGAGCCGAGCTGGCGGAGTACGAGCAGATGATGCTGGCGGAGTCGGAATCGATGCCTCCGCTGGACGACAGCTATTTGGAGTCCAGCTTCTACGAGCCGTACGCCTTCGGCGATCCAGCGGTCGAACTGATCGTGCAGCGTTGGGGCGTCGACGAGCTCGACCGGCGGATGCGCGCTGGGTCGGTGAGCACCGAGTTCCTGATCGATCCGTTCGCTCGACCCGACGACGAACCCTACTCGGGACTGATTCCGTTCAAGACCGAGCGTGACTACCACTACTCCGGCTCGCTCGGGCCGATTGCCTGGTACCAGGTGCTGGCGCCGACCGTGGGTCCGGAGGTCGCGATGCAGGCCGTGCTCGGCTATGGCCACGACGACTTCCATCGATTCGAGCAAGACGGCGCCGTCTGTCTCGCTGTTGTCTACTGGAGCGAATCGGTCGAGGACCGAGCCGAGCTGGTCGCCGCGCTCGGGGTCGTGAGCGATGCCTATCAGTCTCTCGGTCCGATCGAGGCACCAGACGGCGAGAACTGGCTGCGGTTCGACGTCTGTGACCCGATCACCAGTCATCGAGCGCAAGGCGTCGAAGCGTTGACTCCTCTGGTGGTCTTGGCGTGGGTGACCGTCGACGGGTCAGCGGTGGGAGCGCCCGATCATTTCGTGCGCTGCCTGGCGCCTCGAGTAGCGGTCGCCTTCGATTCCGGCGAGACGTCGAGCCCTGACCCGTGGGAGCAACTCGACGTATTGATGGATCGGTTCACCCCCGACTGTTCCTGAAGGGACCGGCGTCGGTAAAGCGTTCCGACGAGGAAGCGCCTGGCCGACGTGAACGCCTACGCGGCCCAGCGTCTCAGGGCGCGATGCGCGTTGCGTAGATCTCCTCGTACCCCGTCGGATCCTGATCGATGAACCGACGTGGAATACTCGTATCGAGCAACGCCACGAGCTGGTCGAGGCACAGTGATGGCCGGCCGCCGTCTTGTCCACTCCGGCAGTGGTGTCGACCACCCAGGTGGTGAAGACCAAGCGCGTGCCTGCGTCGGTGGGGTGAAGCTCGAAGATCAGCGTGTCGGTGTCCCAGGTCCAGGCGAAGGTGCGAGGCGGGTCCCAGGTCAGGATCCGGCCAGTCATCACGCTGTCCACCATGTCGTACTTGGCGACCACCGGTAGCGAAGGCCGATGGTGTCGCCGTCGCGCAACACCTCACCCAGCGGATCGTTGGCGTTCATGTGGGTGTCTCCTTCTTCAGCGGCTCGGGTCGGTCGAGACCATCGGAGGTGTCGAGGAACTGTTCGAGTGCATCGAGGCGATCGGCCCATCGTCGGCGATAGGCAACAGCCAACCGTCGACTTCGATGAGTGGGTCCGGCCGCAAGCTGTAGATGCGCTTGTTGGTATCGATACGCATCGTGACCAAGCCCGCCTCGCGCAGCAGCCTCAGATGCTTCGACACGAGACGAGCCGGTCGGAAACGTTTTGAACCCGTCTCGTCGATCACGCGGTCTTGACTAGGGTCTCCGCGCATGCGCCACGTGAACCTCGGACGAACCGGCCTGCCTGTCTCGCGCCTTTGCCTCGGCACCATGACGTTCGGTCTTCAGTGCGACGAGACGGAGTCGTTCGCGATCCTCGATGCGGCGGCCGAGGCCGGCATCACGTTCCTCGACACCGCCGACGTCTATCCGCTCGGCGGAACGTTCGAGCACGTGGGCCGAACCGAGGAGATCGTTGGACGCTGGCTGAAGGGCAGGCGAGAGGACGTCATCCTTGCGACCAAATGCGTCGGTCCGATGAGCAACAGGCGCTGGGATCGTGGGGCGAGTCGCAAGCACATCACGTCGGCGGTCGATGCTTCGCTGCGTCGGCTCGGTGTCGATCACATCGACCTGTACCAGCTGCATTCGCCCGACCCGTCGACCCCGATCGACGAGACGCTGGACGCACTCGACGATCTCGTTCGTCAGGGAAAGGTCGGTTACATCGGCTGCTCGAATTTCGCGGCCTGGCAGCTGGCCCTGGCCGTCGGGCGATCCGAGGCTTTGGGGCTCGCTCGGTTCGACTGCATCCAGCCCCGCTACAACCTGCTCTACCGTCGCAATGAACTCGAGCTGTTCCCCTTGTGTGAGCAGGAGGGAATCGGGGTGATCCCGTACAACCCGATTGCCGGTGGTTTGCTCTCGGGCAAGCACCGACCGGGTGCGGCCACGGTTGGGACTCGTTTCACGCTGGGCTCCGCCGGCGACCGCTACCAAGACCGATACTGGCACGACCACCAGTTCGAGACGGTCGATGCGCTCAAGCAGTTGGCCGAAGAGGCCGGCATGCCTCTCGTCACGATGGCGGTCGCGTGGTGCCTGGCCCAGCCGGCGGTCACGTCACCGATCATCGGCGCGAGCCGACCGGACCAACTCGCAGCCAGCGTTGCGGCGCTCGAGGTCACGCTCGACGCCGATCTCTACCAGCGGATCGACGAACTCACGAGCGACTACCGGGCAAGCGCCGAGCTGCGCTGATCTGGCTGCGAGGTCGGTGGTTCGATACCCCGCTCAGCGTCGCCAGAACAAGAGGTGCGTGACTCCGCTGGGGCTGGGTACGGACTCGAGGTGGAACTGGTCGAGTAGTTCGTCGGGAGAGGCCCAGAGACGTTCGCCTCGGCCGATCTCGAGTGGCGCGACGGCGACGTGCATGGTGTCGACGAGGCCCTCGTCCAGGAACTCCCGCACGGTGGCCACTCCGCCGCCAAGCCGCACGTCCTTCTCACCTGCAGCCTCCTTGGCCTGCCGCAGCGCCTCGATCGGGGTCGCGTCGATGAAGTGAAACGTGGTGTCGTCGAGTGTGAAGCTCGGTCGATGATGGTGGGTCAGGACGAACACCGGCGTGTGGAACGGCGGGGAGTCTCCCCACCAGCCTTGCCAGTCCAGGTTCTCCCACGGGCCTCGCTGCGGCCCGAACTTGTTCCGGCCCATGATCTCGGCGCCGATGTTCCGGGCGAAGTCGCGGGTGAAGTAGTCGTCCAGCCCTCGGGATCCGCCCGGCTCGGACCGGTTCGGCCAGCTTGCGGTTGCACCCGCCCAGCCGGCCAGGTCGGCCGGGTTGGCGTGGCCGAAGGGTCGTTCGAGGCTCTGGCCTTCGCCAGCGCCGAAACCATCCATCGACACGCAGAAGTTCTGCACTCGAAGTAGTTGAGACATCCCTAGATTCCTTTCTCGGGGCGAAGAGCATTCGCGGTCGATCTCATCGACGCATCGACCGGCGGAGCAAGGCCGATGCCGGCGTAGTGTCGCTGCGCATCGGCGAAGCTATCCCAGTCCCAGGCGATCGGACGTCGAGCAAGGCATGGTTCCAGCCGTGCGAGTGACGTATGGAGCCCGACGACGTAGCACTTGTTGATTGCTGCGCCGGGGTCGGTGACGAAGTGGCTGAGTCGCAGCACGCAGCCCGTGTCCACCGACTCGAGTTCCCACCGCATGTTCGAGGCAGCATCGACTTGCGTGTGTTCGAGGAGCACCGGCGGCTCGACCCGAAGGAAGGTGCAGGTGATCGTCATCGGTTCATCGTCACGAGAGGTGAAGATCATCTGACCGCCTTCCCGAAGGTCGACGGTGATGTCGGCGTCGAACGGCAACCACCAGTCGGCCAATCGCGTCGGGTTCGTGATCGCATCCCAGACTTCTCGGATCGGATAGGGAAGGTGGCGTTCGAATCGAATGACGCCGCCGTCGGGCGTGTGTTCCAACTGGCCGTCGTAGGAGTGAGCTGGGGGATGGGTCATCAGGGTCGTTCCTTCGACTTAGCGGCGATGGGTTCGGTGGTGCGCTGCAGGTGTCGCTCGAGAGCATCGAGGCGGGCGGTCCACTCCGTCCGGTAGGGCTGGAGCCATGCATCGAGCTCCATCAGCGGCTCGGGTCGGAGTCGGTACATCCGCCGCTGGGCGTCCCGGCGAACGTCCACCAGACCGGCGTCACGGAGGATCTTCAGGTGGCGAGACACCCCTGGTTGGTGCATTCCGACCTCATCGACGATCTCGCTGACCGACCGTTCGCCGACTCGGACGGCGTCAAGGATCCGGCGCCGAGTGGGTTCGGCGATCACCTCGAGGACCGCCAGGGCTGCTGTCATTGCAAGAATATATATCAGAGCATATATATGTGCAAGCGCATGAAGAGCGCCCGGGACCCGAGACAGCCGGAGCTCTGGTCAACTGCCAGGAGGACCGTTGCCGGCGCGGAGTTCTCGGAAGATGGTGTCGATCACCCATGCGACCACGGGGCCCGACTCGGTGCCCGGCACGCCGAACTCCTCCCGCATTCGCAGCCACGCTTGTGAGGACGCCAAGCAGCGGATCACCGCGGCGATGCGGAGCTGCTCCCGCTCGTCGAGGTTCGGAAGCCCAGCGGCAAGCATGTCCTGAATCTCGCGAGAGTTGGCCTGCGTCTCGGACGCGAAACGGCGCGGATCGGCGTTGAACACCGCTTCGGCGCGAGCGGTCACGTAGTGCTCGTCGAGCAACTCCATCAGGCGTCGGCTGGTGGGGGCGAGGTCGTCGAGGCCACCCGTACCGAACGACGGTTTCGGTCCGTCGAATGGCGGCAGACGTTGTGTCAGCCCCTCGAGGAGGGCTGCACGGTCGGGAAAATGGCGATACACCGTGCGTTCGGAAACTCCGGCGGCCGCAGCGATGTCGCGTGTGGTCACCTCGTCCGCCCGTCGATCTCCGAGCAAGAGGGTCAAGGCATCGAGAATGAACTCCCGCGTCTGGGCCACTTGGCGGTCGCGAAGTGTCGAGGTGTACCGCTTACTGGTGGAACCGTTCGCTGCTTTGCTCATCGTCGCCTCCTCCGGACCATCTTGGCAGATGACAGACATGGTGACAAGGTTATGGCTTGACGGCAGTCGACTGACATGATTTAGTCAACCGAAGACCAGGGGGAAATGACATGATCGATCACACCATCCGCACCGATCACACGGTCACCAGCAGCACCAACACGGCACCGCCCGCCCTCACATTCGAGCCACCGGGTCCAGGACAATGGGAGCTCGAGACAACCCATCATGGGCTTCGCCCGCTCTCGCCGTTTCTGCGTGACACCTACCGCCGAGCGTTCGAGGAAGGCATCGTCGAGCCGCTCCAGCGTTACGGTCTGCCGCTGGCGACCGTCGAGGCCAAGTTCGTTCACGGCTGCTTGTATATGCGTCCGCTGGGTATCGGAGAGAAGCCGGGCTCCACTCCCAAAGGACCCCCGCCGGCGCTCGTGATGAAGCTGATCGCCCGTCTGCATCCGGAACTACGCCGGCGGGCCAAGACAGCCGAGCGGGCGTTCGCGCAGCGCATCTGGCGCCAGGAGGTGGATCAGTGGTTCGACCGGGACCGATCGGCTCAGCGGGCGCAGAACCTTGCGCTTCAAGCCATCGATCCCGGGGCCCTCGATGACGCCGAGCTTGCGACGCATCTTGCGAGCGTATTGGCACACTTCGAACGGTCGGCTCGCCGCAATCTGGCGACGCATGGCGGCGATCTCGTGCCTACGGGCGATCTGGTGGCGCACTGTGAGGCGTGGGGGATCAACGCAAACGAAGCGGCGGGTCTGCTCACCGGAAGCTCGCCGGGAACCGTCGAGACGGCCGAGATGCTGCGGCCGGTGGCGCGTGCCATCCAGCACAACGGGGTGCCGGCATCGGAGCTCGGTTCGGTCGACGACGTGCGAGCCCTCGGTGCTGAGGTCCGCATCGCCGTCGATGCCTGGCTCGAGCTTCACGCGTGGCGAACAGTCACCAGCGATGACGTCGACCGGCCCACCCTCGCCGAAGTACCGGCACTGCAGCTGGCGAGCTTGCTCGGGGCTACCGAGAAGCTCGACGTCGTCGAACCCGACAGTGCGGCCGTCCGTGAGCGCGTCCCACCGGAGCACCGGGACAGCTTCGACGAGTTGTTGGCCGAAGCTCGCTATGGACATCGTCAGCGCGAGGACATCCGAGGCCTTTCTTGGAACTGGCCGTGCGGACTGGTGCGACGTGGCCTCATGGAGGCCGGGCGCCGCCTGCAAGCTGCCGGTGGTTTGCGTGACGTCTCGCACGTCGTGGAGTTGTTCCCCGATGAGCTCCACGGCCTGTTGCGAGGGGTCGGTGGACCATCTGCTGAGACGCTCGACGAGCGGGCTGCCGAACGTGACCGCATCGAGGCCACACCCCCGCCACGCTTCCTCGGCGAGGCGGAGGCAGATCCTCCGCTCGACCGCGCTTCCCAGGGCGATGGCCCGCGCGACGGCCGCGATCATGGCCAACCTGCGAGCCGATTCGACGCCGCCGCTCGTAGAAAGCGAGTCGTCGATCGTCACTGGCATCGGCATCGGCATCGGCCCGTACCGAGGACGTGCGTGCGTCGTACGTGACCTGATGCTCGCGTTCGATCAACTCGAGCCCGGCGACGTGTTGATTGCGCCATTCACTGGGCCATCGTTGAATTCGTTGATGCCGGCCATCGGTGCCATCGTCGTGGAGGAAGGCGGACCGCTGTGCCACGCGGCGATTGTGTCCCGCGAGTTCGGCCTTGCGGCAGTGATCGGCGCCCACGGTGCCACGACCCGCATTCCACATGGCGCTCAGGTCGAAGTCGATCCGGAACACGGAACCGTCCGCCTGCTCTGAGCGTCGCGTACTGTGGCCTCATGCGAGTCGTGGCCCTTCTCCGTGGTGTCAACGTGGGCGGGCACAACCGGTTGCGGATGGCCGACCTCCGCGCTGCCGTCGAGTCTCTCGGACACACCGACGTTTCGACCTACCTGCAGAGCGGCAACGTGGTCTTCAACGCTGACGTCCCACCGGACTTCCCAATTGGCGAGTCCATCGGCGACTGCCTTTTCGATGAGTTCGGTCTGCGCGTGGCCGTGCTGACGCGGACAGCATCAGAGTTGGCGGCGATCGTGAAGTTCAATCCCTACGACTGCGAAGACCCCACGAAGGCCGTGGTTGCGTTCGTCGCAGGCGTTGCCACAGTGCCGAATCTCGACCTCGCCGCGTTCGCACCCGAGGGCTTGACCGTGCACGGACGGGAGATGTATCTCAACCTGCCGTTCGGACAAGGACGGTCACCACTGGTCGCCGCGCTGACCAAGGTGGGCGGCGACCAGCCCTCGACCGCTCGGAACTGGCGAACCGTTCTCGCGCTGGCCGAGATGTCCGCCGCTTGAGGAGCGGTGGCGGGAGCGCCCCGGGTGTAGCGTCGGGTCGAGCCCAAACGGAGGTGTCATGGAGCCGGTGTCCGGCAGTCGCACGTTCCAGGTCGCAGGCAGCGACTACGACCGGTTCATGGGTCGCTACTCGCAGCCGCTCGCCGGACTTTTCGTCGCGAGCGCCGGAGTCCAGCACGGTCAACGCGTCCTCGATGTCGGGTGTGGCCCGGGCGCCCTCACGGGAGTGCTCAGCGACCTCGTCGGGATGGACGCCACCGCCGCGATCGATCCGACCGACTCGTTCATCACCGCTTGCAGGGAACGTCACCCGGGGGTGGACGTCCGTCAGGGGTCTGCGGAAGCGATCCCGTTCGAGGATGCCGAATTCGACGCTGCCCTCGCCCAACTCGTGCTGCATTTCGTCTCTGACGCAACCGCAGCCGGCCGCGAGATGCGACGCGTCGTGAAGCCGGGCGGAGCGATTGCGGCATGTGTGTGGGACTTCGAGAGCGGAATGGAGATGCTGCGAGCGTTCTGGGATGCGGCGCTCGATGTCGACCCGGACGCTCCGGACGAGGCGCGGGTGATGCGGTTCGGCCGCCCCGGAGAGATCGCCGGGTGGATGGAGGCCGCTGGTCTCACGGCCATTTCGGAGACCACACTGCACGTCGGCTCGACGTATCGGGATTTCGACGAGCTCTGGTCCGGTTTCCTTGCCGGCGTCGGTCCTGCCGGCGCCTACTGCGTTGCCCAGGACAGCGATCGTCAAGCCGCAATTCGACGGGCGCTGTTCGACCGGCTCGGCGAGCCAACTGGTGAGATCCAGCTGGGGGCCACCGCACGATCCGCCGTCGGTCGCGTGCCGACCTGACGATGGAGGTTTCGTCATGGCGTGAGGCGGGAGTTCCCGCCCATGACGCGACGGTCGCCCTTCGGGCGTGCACTCAAGGCGTTTGGAATCGGCCGCATCGCCCTGATCGTGTGGATCTGGCGGAACAGGTCTCAGGTCGTCGGATGGCTGGGGTTCCTCCTGACCATCCCGAAGCGGGTGCCCGCGAAGCGCTCACGTCGAGCGCTGGCGGATGAAGCCCGGATCCGCCTCGCCGTAACCACGGACCCCGTTGCCCGCCGAGCCGGTGTGCGCGTCGAGAACACCGACGGTGGTGTGGCGATTCATGGGCCGACGGCCGTGGCACCCTACGTTCGTAACCTGGGCGTGCGAGCTGCCCTGGTCGATGCGACGTCGACCGACGGATCGGCTGATCTCGAAACCACGGTTTGAGGTCACCCGTCGCCACTCCTCAGCAGCCTCGCTGCCGGTACGCGGCGACTGCGCCGTTGATGGTCGGAAAGATTCGTAGCGGTCCGGCCGGTTCGACGAGCTTGGCCAACGCGAGACGGGCGATGACCCAGTCGTTCGCACGGGTCACCCCCACGACTCGCACCCCGAGCTCCTCGGCCGAACGCGGCGACTTCGGCCAAGACGTCGAGGGCCGTTGCGTCCAGGGCTCCCACGCCCTCGAAGTCGAGCACGAGCCACTCTTCCTCACCTGGGCTGTCCACGAGGACTTGCTCGACGCGGTCTCGGAAACGCTCGGCGTTGACGAAGAACAGCGGGGCGTCGAATCGAAACACGACCAGGCCAGGCTCGGCGACCGCTTCGGGATAGGCGCCGATATCGACCCAGCCGTCGGTGTCCGGATGGTCCCCGAGGACAGCGTCATGCGGCCTCGCAATTCGGTACAGCGCGACGACGACGGCGAGGATCACGGCGAGCAGCACTCCGACGAGTACGCCGAAGACGATCACCCCGAGTGCAGTGGCAACGGCCAGGACGAACTCCTCCCGGCTCACCTGCCAGAGGCTGCGGTAGCCGGCGACGTCGATGATCGCGATGGCGGCGGACACGATCACGGCAGCGAGCGCTGCCCGTGGAATCTCGGCCAACAGCGGGCGCATCGTCAGCAGAGCGACGACGACGAACGCTGCGCTGATCAGCGACACGAGCTGTGTCTTGCTCCCGAGGGAGGCGGGCACCGCTGTCCTGCTGGCGCTCGAGGAGACCGGGAAGCCGCGCCGACAGCCCCGACGACAAGTTCGTGAGGCCGAGCGCCAACAGTTCTTGGTTGGCATCGATCCGGTACCCGCGTCCGGCGGCAATGGCAGCGCGCAGTGAGGACGTTGTCGCTGAAGCCGACCAGTGCGATCCCGGCCGCGACCGGAACGAGCTGAGCGAGGTCGCCGAAGGAGACATCGGGGAGGCCGGGTATCGGAAGGCCAGGCGGGATCTGGCCGACGACGGCGATGCCACGATCGTCAAGAGCAAGGAGGGCCGCAATCGCTGTAGCCGACACGACGGCCAGCAGCGCGCCCGGAAGGCGAGGCGACACCTGTTTGAGTACGAGGATCAACGCGAGCGTTCCGACCGCCAGGGCCAACGTCGCCCCGTCGATCTCGCCGAGACCGTCGAGCAACTCTCTGAACCGTGGAAAGAAGGTGTCACTCGTGGTGGTGACGCCGGTGAACCCGGCGATCTGGCTGCTCAGCAGCGTGAGGCCGACGCCCGTGATGTAACCGACGAGCACCGGCTTCGAAAGAAGCGACGCAAGGAAGCCGAGCCGGGCGATCGCTCCGACGATGCAGATTCCGGCCACGACGAGGGCAAGAGCGGCCATCAGCGCGATGTAGCGTGTCGGGTCCCCACCGGCGAGCGAGCCGACGCCCGTCGCGGCGAGGATCGCCGTCCCCGGCTCGGGGCCGACACCCAGATGCCGGCTGGTTCCGACGAGTGCGTAGACGACCAACGCCCCGATCACGGCATAGAACCCGAACTGTGGCGCCAAACCCGCCAACTCCGCGTAGGCCATCGACTGCGGGATCAGCATCGCTCCCACGGTCAGCCCGGCGGCCAGGTCAGCTCGCAGCCAGCGACTCCGGTACTGCCGCAGCACGGCCAGCCCAGGGAGCAACTCGGTCATCGTCATGGGGGACGCGGCTACTGAGCGGCGAGGACGATCCAGGTGGCGCAACCAGTGATGTAGACCTCGCCTTCGGGGTCGAACAGGCCGATGTCGGCGTAGATCTTGCGCCCGTCTCGTCGGCGGGGGGAGGTCACGATGCGATAGGAGCTGTCGGCCCGCACGGGCGGTCGGCGGTGGATCTGGCCGTCGTAGGTTCCGAGCAGGGTCGTCTCGGTGTCCTGCATGAGGCCGAGGTGTCGCAGCGGAAACGCCGAGGTGCAGTCCAGGGCGGCGATTGCCGGCAAGGTCGACACCATGCCGTTGTCGTTCCAGCGGTCGTGGGGCGTCCAGTCGACCCAGCCTTGACGGTCGTTGATCGGTCGGGTTCTGAGGTGCAGCCCGACCTCGTTACCCGATCCGCAGCCGAAGCATTCCGAGAACTCTTCGTCCTCAGGCTCGACGTGGTCGGCGAATCGCTGCTGCTCATCGTCCCTCAGGCTTGCGTGAGCGGCCAGCTCGGCGACGATGGTGGGTGGTACGACCGGTTCATCACACGATGTGGAGGCCCAGCCCGACAGCACCGTGTCCTCACCGACACCGATGCGGAAACTCAGACGTCGACCATCGTCGTCGACCTCGACGAGGTAGGGCAGTTCGGTGTCGAGCGGCGGGGGAGCGTGCAGACGTACGTTGAAGCGAACGGTCGGGGCCGACAGATGGGCATCGCCGAGGCAGGCAACCAAACCGGCGGCCGCCCCGCCGTGCATCGAGTCGGGCGGGCCACGAAAGCCCCGGGGCACCCGGACGATGCCGCGCTCGTGATCGAGTACCCGCAGGGGGCCGGGGGAGCAGGTCGGGCAGCGATGCGGCGTCACCGGCTCGAACGTAGCCCTGACGGGCAAGCTCGTCGAACACCCGTCGATCGCTGCTTGGCAACGGGACCACTTGTCGTCGGCTAGCGTGCGGCGATGTCGATCATCGAGGTGAGCGGCCTGCGCAAGGTGTACGGGCGGAACCCCGAGAGCGCGGTAGTTGCAATCGACGACCTCGATCTGTCCTTGTGTCGGGCCGGCGCGGTGCACGGGTTCCTCGGACCCAACGGCTCAGGGAAGACCACGACCATCCGGTGCGCCGTTGGGTCTCATCCGCCCGTCGGCGGGCAGCGTCAAGGTGTTCGACATCGACTCGACCACCCAGTTCCATCGGGCAGCTGCCCGAGTCGGTGCCATCGTCGAGAACCCGAAGCTCTTCCCCAAGTTCTCGGGACGCAAGAATCTCCAGCTCCTCGGCGATTTGGCCGGCCTGCCCCGAAGCGAGACCGAGCGGGTTCTCCGTGTCGTCGGACTGAACGACCGCGGTCGTGACACCTTCGAGAGCTACTCGCTGGGGATGCGCCAACGCCTCGCCATTGCCGCAGCATTGCTCAAGAGCCCTGATCTGCTGATCCTGGACGAACCGGCCAACGGCCTCGATCCCGCGGGAATCGCCGAGATGCGAGTGCTGATCCGATCGATAGCGGCCGAGGGCAAAGCGGTGCTGGTCTCCAGCCACCAGTTGGCCGAGATCGAGCACGTGTGCGACGACGTGACCATCATCGACCACGGTCGGCTGGTGGCGACCGGAACGCTGGCCGAGGTCCGGGCTCACGCCGGGAGTGATCTGGTCGTCGTCACCATCGATGAACGTGACCGGGCAATGGCGGTCCTGAACGCGGCGGGGTTGCCCTCCCGCCCGCGTCCCGAGGCCTCCGAGATCGTTGTCGACGTCGAACCCGAAGCGGCTGCTCGAGTCACCGAGGTTCTGGCCCGAGACGGTCTCTACCTGCGCGGGCTCCGGACCCAGCACGCCACGCTCGAGGCCGCCTTCCTGAACCTGACCGGCGGTCCGCCTCCACCGGTGGTGTCGCCACCGCCTCCGCCACCAGAGGTGGACAAGTGACCCTCGACCCTGACCCACCTTCTGCGCTCCGACCTACGGCGTCTGTGGGCTCGACGGATCACCAGGTACTTCCCACTCGTTCTCGCGGCGATGATGGTGATCGGTGTTGTCATCGCATTTGCGGTGATGACCTCGAACGACACGACGATCGATTTCGTCAGCGACATTGCCGGCGGCGTCTCCGCCTCCGAGATCCTTGGCCCGGTCGCCGACCTGCTGCCGGTCATGGCGTTCGTGATCGGGGCGTCCTACGTGGGCGCCGACCTCAAGTCCGGCATGGTGGAACAGATCCTGACGTGGGAGCCTCGCCGCAATCGTTTCGTGATCTCGCGGGCAGTCGCCGGTCTGGCGACGATTGCGGTCGTTGCGATGGCGCTCGCTGTCTTCCTCATCGGTCTGCTCTACGCGCTGACCATCGCCGTCGATGGATCGACCCGGGGCATCACCGGGGAACTCTGGGCCAATGCGGCGGTGGCGGTTGGCCGCACGGGGTTGGCCTGTGGCCTGTTCTGTGCGTTCGGCATCGCGGTCACGCTGGTGGTGAACAGCTCGGTGGGCTCGATCACCGGGTTCGTCATCTACTGGTTCATCGTCGAGTCGTTCCTCGTGTCGTCGTTCCTGCCCCGGGTTGCGGCATGGCTACCCGTCACCAACGCAGCGGCATTCGCCAAGGGCCGCGCTGTGGAGCGAATCGACGGCAGCGTCTTCTCCGATTCATTCGAGATGGTCGAGGATCACGGCTACCTCCTGGCGGGTTTGGTGCTCGTCGCCTACACGGTCATTGCGCTGATCGTCGCCGGCGAGCTCTTCCGGCATCGCGACATCGATTGATGCTCAGGGGGCCGGCCGAACCGCGGTCGTGATCCAGTCAGCGATGGCAGCGCCGATCTCGTCAGGGCTGTCCTCCTGCAGGAAGTGGTTGCCGGCCACGGTCACCTCCCGCTGATTTGGCCAGCTGCGGCAGAACTCGAGGGCGGCGTCCTTGAGGATCGCGCCCGGCTCGGCGTTGACGAGCAGCTTCGGGATCTGGCTTCGACCGAGCCATTCGGCGTAGTCGGTGGCGATGGCCACCACATCGGCCGGTTCGCCTTCGATGGGGATCTGGCGAGGCCACGTGAGTGTCGGGCGACGACCCTCGCCGGGCTCGAGGAACGGTCGGCGGTACTCGGCCATCTCGACCTCGTCGAGCGGCCGGATGATCGATCCCGGCAGGACGCGTTCGATGAAGACGTTCTTGGCGAGGACCATCTCCTCTCCTGCGGGAGAGCGGAATCCCTCGAACACGCCCCGGGCCGCGCCCGGCCACTCCGCCCAGGTCACCGGACGCACGATGGCCTCCATGTAGGCAATGCCGGCGATCGCATCGCGGTGGCGGTTGGCCCAATCGAACCCCAGCGCCGAGCCCCAGTCATGCACGACCAGCACGACCCGCTCGTCCACGCCGAGTTGATCCAACAGTCCATCGAGGTACTCGCGATGCTCGACGAACCGGTAGGAGTCGGCGTTCGTGTCGGGCAGCTTGTCCGAGTCGCCCATGCCGATCAGGTCCGGCGCGATACAACGTCCGAGCCCGCTGAGGTGGGGGATGATGTTGCGCCACAGGTACGAGGAGGTCGGGTTGCCATGCAACAGCACGATCGGGTCACCCTCGCCCACGTCGACGTAGGCCATGGTTCGGCCCTTGACCCGGAGCTTGTGCTTTTCGTAGGGGAACGCGGACGAGATGGGCACAGGGGCTTCCCTTCAGTTGGTGAGCGCCGTCGGCGCGAGTCTGCGTCCGAGGACCGAGACCGTCAAATGGCCGCGCGTGCAGCGCGGCTTTCCGGACGCGAAGCTGCCGTATGCACCTCGTCGGTTTCGTTCACGCCAACGTCAACTGCTCGGACTTCACCGTGTCCCGTGCCTTCTACGAGCGGCTGGGGTTTCACGTGGTTTGGGAGGTGCCGACGGTCGGTGGTCCTGCGGTCGCTGCTGCTGTTGGACTGCCGCCCTATCGGGTTCGAGGCGCTGTCATGGCCCTCCATGGCGACGTACGTTCGACCATGATCGATCTCCTCGAGTGGCAGGAGCCACGGGGCGAGGGTCCGACCGTATCCGCGCCTCGACCACGTCGGCATCGCGCGGCTGGCCTTCGCCACATCGGACCTCGTAGCAGACGTCGCCGAACTGACTGCGGCAGGTGTGAACTTCGTCAGCGAGCCCGTCACGATCGCCGGTCCCAGCGGCGACCCGGTCACCTTTGTGTGCTTCCACGACCCCGATGGCACCGTGCTCGAGCTCGTGCAGTACGGCTCGCGCTGACGACCGGGGCCGGGTCCGGCGGACGGGAGTAGGTTCTGGCGATGGAAACCTTGCAGGGAAAGACGGCGGTAGTCACGGGAGCGGCCTCGGGTATGGGGCGGGCCATGGCGCTTCGCTTCGCCGGTGCCGGCATGAACGTGGTGTTGGCCGACCTGAACCAAGCGGGCCTCGACGCGGTGGCGGCCGAAGTCGAAGACCTCGGAGCGGGAGCACTGGCCAAGCGAACAGACGTCGCTGATGCCGAGGCGAATCTCGAGCTGCTCGACGCCACGATCGATCGATTCGGTCAGGCCAACCTGGTATGTCTCAACGCAGGCGTGACCGGTTCCGTCGGACGGTCATGGACGCTGAGCGAAGCCGACTGGCGCTGGAGCCTTGGCATCCTGCTCGACGGTGTGATCTTCGGAATCAAGGCGTTCGTCGGCCACCTGGTCGCTCACGACGACGGCCACGTCGTGATCACCGCGTCCATCGCCGGCCACATCGCGTCGCCCTACAGCGGCCCGTACGCCGCAGCCAAACACGCGGTGGTGGCGCTCTCGGAAACGCTCGCACTCGAGCTTCGAGGCGACGACTCCAGCGTCGGCGTGACCTGTCTGTGTCCGGGGTTCGTCAACACCGACATCGTGGCGGCGGCGCGGGCCCGGGCGACGCAGGAGCCGGGCTCGACCAAGGATGAGCGCGGCGACCGCTGGATGGACATCTCCGAACGAGCGTTGGGTGCGGGGCTGGCCCCTGAGGCCGTGGCCGACATGGTCCACGACGCCGTCCTCGCCAACCAGTTCTGGCTCTTCACCGACAACGCTTGGGACGCTGCAATCACCAAACGCACCAGCCAGATCGTCGGTCGGTTGCCCCCTTCAGCAGGACTCCCGACGAAGTCCTCGGCCGAGTAGCCGCTACTCGGTATTGTCCCGGTAGTACTCCCACTCGTCGACCCGGGAGCCATCGGGCAGTACGCAGATGCCGGTCTGATTGCCCTCGTCGTCAGTCTCGATCTCGACCGAGCCGCCCTGTTCTTCGCAGAAGACCGAGGCGGGGTTGGCCAGGCCTGGGGCAGGATCGGAATCGGCATCGGAGTCGGAACCGCACGCGGACAGCGCGGCCAGGCAGAACACTGCTCCGACGATCAACTGACGATCGAAGTTCCGGCGATCACGGCGCAAGCGGTTCGGTGTCATAGCTGCAACCTAGAACCGATCGTGTCCCACCGCCCGGGCCCAAAGTCCTGTCATCGCAGCTCAGATCGTCCAGGTGTCCTGCACGATTGCCAGCAGAGCCGGCCGACCGTTCGGGGCAGTCCTCGTAGCGTCGAAGACGAACCGGACACTGCTCCAGTCGAAGTCGCCGTAGAGCGAGGTCCCCTCGAAGTGGTACTCGACGACGTGCGAGCCGGGAAACCGCTCGGCGATGTTGTCGATCGAGTTTCCGAGTCCGAGCCGGACGTCGTAGCCGATCACGTCGGTACTCGTAAGGGCCCAATCGCCGGCAATCTCTTGGAGACGACGTTCCGATGGTGGTCTTAACCGCCCGCCCTTCACCGTCGGTGTATCCCCACAGGAACAGCTCGCGCTCCTCCGCGGAGTCGACGACTTGACGCGGTGTCAGCACCACGGCATCGTCGGCCACGAACGCGTGCAGCGAGATGGTCACCCCCCGCGTCGGGTCGATGAACCCGGACAGTGTCTCGTACTCGACGGCACCGAGGAGGGCCTGAACGTCGTCGGCAGCGGTCTCGACGCTGGGTTCGATGGTGCCCTCGGTCCGCGGTGGTCGGCTGCCTTCGGGTCGCAGGTACGCAAGGTTCACCCAGCCGACCCCGCCCGGGACCGCCACCGGTCCCCACGAACCGCCGTTGGCCTGGCGGGTTGTGTCATAGCGACGGATCCCGCGTTGGCCGGGTTCAAACGACACGATCACCGGATGGCCGACGCCCGGGCCCTGACGCACGTTGAGTACATCGTCGTCGGCGACGCCCCAGACATAGAACTCGTCGTCGTACAACGCCCAGGCCGGGTCGACCGGCTGGGCCCCAGAGGGAGCGGTCGACCCGGGGATGGTGGTGGTTGCCGTGGTCGTGGAGGTGACCGTGCCCGGATCGGGCTGAGTGGTCGGGGAGCCCGGAGCCGAATCGTTGGTGCCGGGACCGCTCGTGGTTGACGAAACCGCGGTGGTCGATGCCGAATCGCCATCCGAGCTGTCACTGCCACAGGCGCCGGCGAACGAGGTCACGACGAGCAGGACGACGAGTAGCGACGCGGCGGGGCGGTTCATCTCACCAGTCTCTCTCGCCGAGCGCCGGCGGGACAGGGCCCTCGGTCACAGCAGTCGTCAGGAGATTGTCAACCTGCGGACACTGCCGTCTCCGTCGCATCCGACGAGCACCGATTGGCCGTCGGCCAACAGCGGCGAGAAACTGTGCGGGGCCCGAGCATCACGGACGGCAAGCCCCAGGGGCGCCCCGGTCACCAGATCGCGGCGGGCACCGGTGAGGCGAGAGACGCCAACGACTCGCCGGTTCGTCGGTTCAGCCACGAAGATATCGTTGTCGAGCACGGCGATGCCGTGCGGATCATCGAACCCATCGATGCTCGCGACCACATGACCATCGGCCACGGCGGTCAGCCCGCCGGCACGAGAGATCCACAACGAACCATCGGCCGCCTCGGCCACGGCCTGCGGCCGGTCGAGGCCCGCCACGACCGGCTCGACACCGCCCTCGCCATCGAGGCGCAACACCCTTCCGGTGCCACGCTCGACCACGAACGCACCACCACCGTGGGCGCTGGTCATGGAGGTCGCATCCTGTAGCCGTCCGGCGATCGGATCGAGGTGACCCTCGGAGCGGCGACGCAGCACTTGCCCGCGGGCCAGGAGAACCAACGGGTCGTCTCCGTGGTGAGCCACGTCGATTGCCATGCCTGGCAGGTCGGCGAGGAGGCTCATGATCACGAGCGGATCGGACTCGGGGATCGAATCGGTGCGGTTCACCGCCAAGGCGTCGGCGGTGAGCAATGAGCCATCGGGCATTCGGTCCAACCCGAAGGGGCCGATCAGCCCCGATCCAGACAAGATCCGCTCGACGCCCCCGGTGACCTCGGCGACTCGGCCATCGGTGAAGTGCGAAACGAAGAGGCGCCCGTCGTCGGCGATGGCGAAGTTGTCGATACCGGCCGCTACCTGTGCCAAGGTCTCGCGGGCTCCGGTCGTCAGGTCGATGCGAGTCAGCCGACCGCTCCCCCCTTCGCTCGTGAGCAGGCGGCCCTGCCCGTCGAACTTGACCGCGGTGGGGGTGGCCAGGTCCGTGAAGCGACGCTCGAGTCGCCCGGTGTCGAGGTCGTAACGCCAGATCTCGCCGGCGAGGACTTGAGGGAACCACAGCGCCCCGTCAGGTCCCATGGCGAACGCGTTCGGCATGGCGAGATCGTCGGCGAGGACGGTGGGCGGGCGCTCGCCGGCTGGATCCAGCTCGAGCAGGCGACCTCCCGGTCGGAACTCGTCGACGAACAACCTGCGGCCGTCGTGACTGACGGTCATGCCGTTGGCTCCCGGAAGGTTGTCGTGCAGCACCCGGTAGGTGCCGTTCGGCTCTCGAGCCGAGACCGTGGCGTTCATGGGTTCGGTGGCGAAGAACGTGCCGTCGGAGCCGAAGGCTCCGTCGTCGGGCGCGCAGATTCCACTGCCCAGCGCGGCGAAGGGCCGGTGTTCCCCGGAGTCGACGTCGATGGCGGTGACCTGGGACCCGAAGACCTGAGTGACCATGAGTCTTCCGTCCGGAGACCATACGATCCCGTTGGCACCGCCGAGGCGGGCAGGTTGGATGACGGTCTCGAGCCGGCAGCCGGGCGCCACTTCGATCGGATCGCGAACGTAGGTCGTCCAACGGTTCGCTGCGTCGCTCATATCGGTCCCCTTCGGTTGTTCAGGCCAAGCGTGTCACACTGCACCGATGAGCGACCTAACGCCCCTAGCGATCGTGTCAGCGTCCGGTGCCGCGTCCGAGTACATCGGCATCGTCGAGAACCCACGGCCCGGGAGTCGACGGTACGAAATCGTTGCAATCGTCGGATTGGGCGAACTCCTCGCCGACATCGCAAGCCGGCTTCGGGTCCCGTTTCTCCCCCACGCCCGCGACCTGTCGAAGGGAACCCATGTGGCCGTATCGGGCGATCACCCGCTTCAACGTGAGGTCATCGCCGCCATGGCGGAGCAAGCCCTGGTCGCAGCCACCTTGATCCACGCCGATACGACCATCGGGCCGTGGGTCACCATCGGTGAGGGCAGCATGCTCTCGCCAGGAGTCCGGCTCACTGGCAACGTGCGAATCGGTGAACACTGTCAGCTCCACACGGGCGCCATCGTCAGCCACGACGGCGTGCTGCACGACTTCGTGACCCTCAGCCCGTCTGTGACGCTGTGCGGGGGAGTGACGGTGGGAGCCCGGTCGACCATCTTTGCCGGAGCGACGGTGATGCCGGGGGTCACCATAGGCTCCGACGCCATCGTGGGAGCCGGCGCACTGGTGAACCGCGACGTCGAAGACGGCTCCACCGTGGTCGGCGTGCCGGCTCGACCGCTGTTACGAGCGTAGGTTTCGCTACGTTGACCAACCCAGTGTTGTCTATCCCAGTGGGGCGTCACCCGTGAGGCGGTCGTGCTTCAAGAAGGACGTGCGGGCCATCGCCACCAGCTGATTCTCGGTCGGCTGGGCCACGGTCTCGTAGCCGATCACCTGCTCGACCAGCGACGGACGATGCTTCTCGACGTAGTGGCGAAAGTCGGAAAGCGCCGTCTTGGATCCGACCACCAAGACCTCGGCGATGTCGCCGAGCGCATCGCAGACCTCGCCGAAGAACTCGTGCTCGGTGCGGACTTTGCTGCCGTGGGCGGAGGTGTGATGCGAGTGGGCCTTGACCTTCTGGGCCTCGACGTGCTCGGTGTCGAACTGCAGGATCTGTGCTCTGTCGTGGCCGATCTGGACCACTGCGTGGGACATCGTCATGCAGCCACCGTACGAGGTCGGTCGGTCCGGTCACTAGGGACCTCCGACACCTTTCCGAGTCGAGACCGGCTGTCTCCGGTGGACGCCCCGGCGCGAGAATGACGGGTTGGCTGCGACGGATCGCAACCACCCCGTCGGCCCGTAGGTCAGGCGGAGACGAGCTCGCGGTCGAGCTCCGCAGCCCGGTCGTGGGGGGCCTCAGGTGTACCTTCGAGATCGAGGTGTGGGAGCACCCGGTCCAGCCAGCTGGGGAGCCACCAGTTCGCTCGGCCCATGAGGCTCATCGTTGCCGGCACGAGGATCATGCGGATGAGCGTGGCGTCGATGAGAACGGCGACGGCCAGGCCGACTCCGAAGAGCTTGCCATTCGGGTCGTCGCTGAGCACGAAGGCGCCGAACACGCTGATCATGATCAGAGCCGCCGAGGTGATGACCCGCGCCGTGCTGGACAGTCCTCGGACGACGGCCTCATGGTTGTCGCCGGTGGCCTCGATATTCCTCACGGACACGGGAGAGGAGAAACACCTCGTAGTCCATCGAGAGGCCGAACAGGATGGCGAACATGATGAGCGGGAGGAACGGGTTGATCGGCATCGTGCTGTGCAGTCCGATCAGCTCGGCGCCCCAGCCCCACTGGAACACGGCGACGAGCACACCGTAGGCCGCAGCGATCGACAACAGGTTCATGAGTGCTGCCTTGAGGGCACGAGCACCGACCGGAACACGATCATCAGCAGGAGGAACGACATCGCCACGACGGCGGTGATGAACACCGGGAGCCGGCTCGTGATGCGGTCGGTCAGGTCGGTGATCATCGCCCGGCCGGTGAGGGACGCTCGTAGCGCCGGTGCCGTCGACCGTCGCCGGCAGCACATCGGAGCGCAGGTGACGCACGAGCTGGTCGGTGGCCTCGGCCTGCGGCGCAGTCGTCGGGTTGGCCGTCAGGACGGCGGTGTCGCCGGCGGCATTGAACACGGGAGCCGTCACTGCGGCGATGCCGGGGTCGGCCTGCAAGGCGTCGTGAATGCGGTCCACCGCATCCCGATCCGCGAGGGAGGGAACCTCGACGACAACCTGGATGGGCCCGTTGAACCCGGGTCCGAAGCCTTCCGCCAGCTGGTCGAAGGCGATGCGCTGGGTTGTGTGGGCGGGAGCGTTGCCGTCGTCGGGTACGCCGATTCGCATGCTGAGCGCGGGGACGGCGATGGCACACAGCGCCCCGAGGCCGATGACGGCATAACGGACCGGGTGGTTCCCGACGTGGTGTGCCCATCGACCGGACAGGGTTTCCTCGGCGGGCTTGGCGACGTGGGTCTTGCGGTGGATGGAGAGCTTGTCGATCTTGGTTCCGGCCAGGCCGAGAAGGCCCGGGAGAAGCGTGACCGCGGCGACCATCGAAACCGTCACGACGAGGGCCACGGCTGCGCCCATGGCGCTGATGGCCGGGAGCCCGGCGAGGAACAGGCCGAGGATGGCGATGACGACGGTGGTGCCGGCGAACAGCACGGCCTGCCCGGCGGTGGCATTCGCGGTACCGGCGGCGTCCTCGACGCTCATGCCCTCGAGCAGGAACTGACGGTGGCGGGTGACGATGAACAGGGCGTAGTCGATGCCGACGCCGAGGCCGATCATCGCGCACAGGATCAGGGAGAACTCCGGGACGTCCATGATGGCGGACAACACGCCCACGCCGGCAACGCCGACGAAGATGCCCATGAGCGCCGTCACGATCGGGAAGTCCCATGGCGACCACCGAGCCGAAGGCGACGAGCAGAACGATGATGGCGACACCCACACCGATGAGCTCGCTGCTCGGGGTGTCCTGCGCGAGCAGGGCGAGTGACCCGGTCAGCTCGACCTGCACATCGTCCGCACGAGCCGCTTCGGTGACTGCCCTGGCATCGTCCAGGTGCACAGCAGTGAGCTTGTCCAGGTTGTAGGTGACGTCGAGGTAGGCGGTCTGGCCGTCGACGCTGAGGGCGGCGGATTCCGAGCCGAAGGGGTCGGTGACGCCGGCGACGTCGTTGCCGGCGGCGAGCTGGGTCCGGGTCTGCTCGACGGTCGCTGCATGGTCGACGTCGTCGAGTCGCCCGTTGTCGGTGTGGAGCACGATGCGGGCCGACAGGCCACCCTGGCTCGGGAATCGGTCGGTCAGGACGTCCGCGGCGTGCTGGGACTCGACGCCGGGCACGCGTTCGCTGTTGTCGAACTCGCCTCCTGCGGCACCCTGCAATGCCATGATGGCGATGGCGGCCACGACCCAGACGCCGAGCACCCGGAACGGGTGGCGGGCGCTGGTTCGGCCGAGCCGGTAAAGGAATGCGCTCATGGGATCCTCCTGGATTGGGCCCCGCCCACTGCGGGGATGACTGCACCATCCAGGAAGGCACTGACGCGGCGCTGCGCTGCCGCTGAAGTCCCGGGTCAGGAGGTCGGCATCACCGCGTCTCCGCGTTTGCCTTGCTCGAAGGCGGCGAGAAAACCGGCCGGACCCAGCACCGCCGTCAGGGTCTCCCGGGCTCGAGCGACGTCGTCCTGCTGGAACCTCGGGATGGCGGCCCTGGCGTCGGAGCGCAGGCGGTCGACCTGCCCGAGGCGCGTTGCGGCCCGCTCCGGTTCATCCCGTTCGGCGTCGATCACCGCGAGCACCTCCCAGCACACCGCAGCAGTGGCTTGCAGGTCGGACTTTGGGATCGATCCGGTTTCGGAACCGCCGGAACCCATCGGCCCGGTAGAGCTCCAGAGCCTCTACCGCCGCCTCAACTGCCGCATCGTTCCGTCCGTGGAGGCGGTGGAGGACGGCCAACCCGGCCTGGGCCTGGAAGAGCACCATGGTGTGTCGCACACGGCGGGCCGAGTCGAGTGCGCCTTGGTAGATCGCTTCGGCTCGCGGTAGTTGGTTGTCGTGGAGCAACACCCAGCCGAGGCGGGCCTGGAGCGAACCGGTGAACCCCCCGAGCAGCGACTCATTGGTCTCGATGGCTGCCTCGAGGGTCTTGATCGCCGCCGGGTAGTCGCCGGCACGTTCGTCGAAATCGGCGACCATGCCCAGGCACATGGAGTTCATGACAGGACGATCGAGGCGTCCGAAGGCTTCGGTGGCGGCTCGATAGTGTCGCTCGGCCGCGTCGAGGTCGCCATCCAGGATCGCCAGTTTCGCCAGCGAGTAGGTACGGGCCGCTGCGGCGAACGGGTCTTCGGGCGATTCACCGTAGAAGTCGAGGACGACCGTACGACGGCGCCGAGCCTCGTCGAGGTCTCCGCGGACCGCTGCCTGCTCGGCGTAGAACGAGTGGGCCAGCGCCATCGACTCATGGTCGTGGTGGCGTTCGAAGATCTCGAGGGCGGTGGCCAGGTCTTCGTCGCTGTGCTCGCCGGCGCCGGCGAGAAAGTCGAGGAGGCCGCGACCCGTCAGCGCCAGAGCTCGCGTGCGTTCGGTCGCTTCGCCCCCGCAGGCGAACGCTTCGTGGAGCCAGCGCCGGCCTTCGGCCACCCTGCCGGTCAACCAGTGGGGCCAGGCGGCACCGCCGGCGATCAGGAGGGCCGTCTCCGCATCTTCGTTGGCCACCGCCCACTCGAGCGCGGCCTTGAGGTTGTCGTCCTCCTGGTCCATCGCCGTCAGCCACGTTCGTTGCCGGTCGCCGGTGAATGCAGCGGCGCTCTGCGCGCAGAGCTGCGCGTAGTGAGTGGCCATTGCATCGCGGGTGCGGACGGCATCGCCGCGTTCGGCGAGCCGTTCGCGGCCGTACTGGGCGAGCGTCTGCAGCTGGGTGAACCGCAGCTCATCGCCGATGGGAACAGCGATGACCAGTGACTTGTCGACGAGGGCGTGGAGGTGATCGGCGACGTCGTCCGCAGCGATGGCGTCGTCGGAACACACGGTCTCAGCGGTTGCGAGGTCGCAACCACCGGGAAGGACAGCGAGTCGTTCGAAGATGCGCCGCTCGCCGTCGAAGAGGAGCTCGTAGCTCCAGTCAACCACGGCGCGCAGCGTCTGTTGGCGGGGAAGGGCCGTCCGCGACCCACCCGTGAGAAGACGGAATCGATCGTTGAGCCGGGCGGCGATCTGGGAGGTCGGGAAGGCTCGGGTGCGGGCCGCGGCCAGCTCGATCGCAAGCGGTAACCCGTCGAGGCGGGCGCAGATGTCGACGATGTCGCCATGCTGATCGCTCGAGACGTCGAGCAAGACGCCGCCCGCACGGGCGCGCTGGAGAAAGAGTCGAACCGCATCGTCTTGCGCCAATGGCGGCACCGGCCAGATGGTTTCGCCACCCACTCGTAGGCCCTCACGGCTGGTGGCGAGGAGTCGTAGGCCCGGACAACGACGCAACAGAGCTTCGGCTGCCTCGGCAGCGGCGCCGATCACGTGCTCACAGTTGTCGAGCACGAGCACCAGATCCTGGTCGGCGATCACCTCCGCGAGCTGGTCCGGGTCCGGCAGGCCGAGCGCATCGGCGATAGCTGCCGGAACACCGGCGGGATCACCGACAGCCGCCAGCTCCACCAGGCATCCGCCGAAGCTCAAACCCTCAGCTGCGGTACGTCCGACCTCCAGGGCGAGGCGTGTCTTGCCGACCCCTCCGGGGCCCACCAGGGTGATGAAGCGGTGCTCGGCGAAGAGCGCCCGGAGGTCCTGGAGCTCGGCGTCGCGACCGACAAGGGGTGTCAGGGCCTCGGGGATGCCAGGGTGCGACGCCGTTCCGGTAGCCGTGCGCGGCGGCGGATGGCGCTGCCGGCGGGGTCAAGGAGGAGTCTTGCGTCAAGATCGCCGACTCCAATCGACGCAGCTCCGGTCCCGGTTCCAGGCCGAGCTCCTCACCCAGGATCTGGCGTCCCTCCTGGAAGACCCGAAGCGCCTCGGCCTGTCGACCGGCCCGGTAGAGCGCGAGCATCAGCAGACCCCGGAAACCTTCCGCGTAGCGGATTGGCGGCGACGAGTTCCTCGAGCTGGACGACGGCCCGTTGGTGACGACCCAACTGAAGCTCGAGGTCGAGGCGTTCCTCGAGCAGGGCGAGGCGTGACTCCGAGAGCCGGGCGATCGCGCCGGACGCGAAGTCGTCATACGCGAAGTCAGCGAGAGGGTCACCGCGCCAGAGGCCGTCGGCCTGGGCGAGGCGCTCGACGGCGTTGGCCAGATCACCCGCGGCAGCCATCGCCCTCCCCTCGCCGGCCTGCCGCTCGAACCGCCGGACGTCGATCGCCTCGGGAGGGATCTCCAGGGCGTAGCCATCGCCGCGCATGACGACGAAGTCGCCGGATCCCAACGCGTGTCGGAGCTTGGAGGCCAGGCCCTGGAGCCCGTTTCGCACCGCTGCCGGCGGGTCTTCACCCCACAGCGCTTCGACCAGGTGCTCTGCAGGGACGACCCGGCCGACGTGCAGGGCCAGGATCGCGAGCAGTGCCCGCAGCTTCGCTCCCGCGACTGCGACGTTGTTCCCCTCGTCGTCCAACACTTCGAGTTCACCAAGCAACCCGATGCGCATGGGTCGACGGTAGTCGCCACGGGGCGTTCAGTGGGAGGTCAGCTCCGCGTCAGCCTGCTGCCGCACGCTGTCGACATGACTCATCTCGCCATCGAGTTCGCCTTGCTCGCGGTGACGGCTGCGCGTCGCGGCGACGCTCGCACTGCAGCGGCCCACATTTCCTCCGCACAGCACCAAGCGCGTTCGGCCGCACGGAGAGAGCGCCAAGTGGTCGAGATCGCTGCGCTGATCGTCGCCGGCGATCGCCAACGCGCCGTCGGGCTCGCGCTCGAGCACAACGTGGAGTATCCCGAAGATGCCGGGTTGTTGTCCCAAATTGCGCCGCCTGGGGGCTGAAGCCAACCAGGGGGAGGACCTTCGGCTCTTCCTGCCGGTGAACGTCGGCGCGGAGAATCTCTCATGCCCGCGCTGCACGTTGACCGGATTGCTCGACGGCCGTGGCTGGCGGCTCTCGCTGCGCTGAACGCTATTGCGGCATGGGCAGGCGCCGTTGCGCTCGTCACTGGCGGCATCGACTTCGGCGATCGCGCCAATGATCGTCTGCCGTTCGACAGCCTGGTGTTCGCTGGCCTCGCGCTGGCTGCGATCGTCGCTGCTCCGCTGACCATGCTGGCGTGGTCGGCCTGGGCCGGCGCGGACCGGACCAGCGACGTCGCACTCGTCGTCGGGCTGATGCTCATCGGGTGGATCGTCGTCCAGGTCGTCGTGCTTCGGGCCTTCTCGCTATTCCAGCCGGCGTACCTGGGCATCGGCGCATTCTTCGTCGTTGCGTCGAGGCGGGTCCGGCTCGGTCCCGGCCGCCGCGGGCTTCTCCTTGTCGCCGTCGGCGCAATCGTTGGTGCGGCCGGGGTCGGTCTCCTGCCGCATCCGGTAAAGCGCGGTCTCACGAGTATGTCGGTTGCGTCCATTGTCCTTCTGACCGCAGGGATCACGAGCGTTGTCGTCGGTGCGCTGTCGGCCTTACGGGGACGGCGTGATCTGTACAAGCTGGCGGGGAGTGCTGCGACGGTAATCGTCCTCGCGGTCGCCATTTCGATCATTGCCCCGGCCGTAGCGGCGACCAACGTCCCGTCCACCGAGCTGGAGTCGACGCCGGCGTCGGCCGGACTCGAGTATCAGTCACACACCTTGACGACCGCCGACGGCGTGGAGCTCGAAGCCTGGTACCTGCGCGGCTCGAATCGGGCTGGAGTCGTGGTGAGACACGGCGCCGGCTCCACCCGATCCGACGTGCTCGACCAGGCCGCGTCGCTCGCCGACCGCGGGTACGCAGTGCTACTCATCGACGCCCGTGGCCACGGCGGCAGTCGGGGCACGGCGATGGACTTCGGATGGAACGGTGATCTGGACATCGCCGCAGGTACGGCGTTCCTCGCGTCACGGGCCGAGATCGACCCCGAGCGAATCGGCGTTGTCGGCTTCTCGATGGGAGGCGAGGAAGCTATTGGCGCAGCGGCTTCCGATCCGCTGATCCGCGCCGTGGTCGCCGAAGGGGCGACGGCCCGTCGCTCGACCGACAAGGAGTGGCTCTCCGATGTCTACGGATGGCGAGGCTGGCTGCAGGAGTGCTTGGAGTACGCCCAGGATGGCGTCACCGACTTTCTCACCGAGGCCTCGCCGCCCATTTCCCTTCGATCGGCGGTGGCCAACGCTCCGGACACCCGCTTCCTCCTGATCACTGCGGGAAGCGTGGAGGACGAGGGGCACGCAGCCTCCTTCATCCGGTCAGGGGCGACGGAACGCGTCACGGTCTGGAACGTCGCTGGAGCTACGCACACCGGCGGCTACGACACCCGACCATCGGAATGGCAACGACACGTCGTCGAGTTCCTCGACGAGCATCTGAGGTGATCGTTGTTCGCACGACTTGCCTGCTCAGCATGTTCGCCCATCAGGCTGACCGTTCGTCCATCAGGCTGACCGTTCGCCCATCAGGCTGACTGTTCGCCCATCGGGACGTGCTCGAGGACTTTGGCTTCGGGGGTGCCGGCGAGCCCGGGAGAGTTGGCCGGGTTGGTCCAGATCTTGGTTTGGAGGAAGTGCAGGAAGGCATGTGCGTGTTCGGTGGTGTCGAAATCCAGGTCGATCACCACGTACTGGTCGTCGCCGTGTGGATGCCGGACGGTCTCCGCGGTGACGCCGGCCTGTCGTCGGATCTCGCTGAAGCCGTTGAACACCGAGGTCCAGGTCGAGAGGTCGGTGATGGGATGTTCGATGTGGAGTGAGGACATGCACTGGAAGTTACGGATCGCTGCCCTCGGCGCCTATCCCAGGTAGTTGGGGTTCTCGTCCGGGTCGGCCGCTCGGCGGTACGCGGGACGGTCGAAGTAGTGTCGGCCCCGTGAACGACCGCGATGAGCGAGCGACGCGGGTGTCCCATCTCGATGCGCTGCGTCGAACGATCGGCTTCGACGCCTACGCCTGGGTGCTCACCGACCCGGTCACGACCGTGGGTTCGTCGCCGCTCGCCGATGTCCCGTGTCTGCCGGAGCTACCGCGGGAGCTACCTCGGCTCATCCGCCTCAAGTATCTGACGAGCGTCAACCGCTGGACGTCGCTCGACCCGCCGGTCGCGACGCTGCGCGCAGCAACCGACGACCGGCGGGAGGAGAGCCTGGTATGGCGCGAGTTCCAGGCTGCCTACGACATCGGCGATGTCGCATCGCTCGTCTTCCGAGATCTGCACGGCTGCTGGGGGTTCCTCGACCTCTGGCGAAACGGTCCTGATGCTCGGTTCTCACCCGACGAGGTCGCGCAGCTTCGTCGCGTCGTAGCGCCCATCACGGCCACGTTGCGCAACGCCGTCGCCAGCACGTTCGATCTCATCGCTCCCGCCCTTCTCCGGGTCGGGCCGGCTGTGCTCGTGCTCTCTCCAACGTTGGAGGTTCGGACCCAGACGGCCGAGAGCGATGCTCTGCTCCGCACGCTGGTGCCGACCGACGCGGCTCGCCGGCCGATCCCGGCGAGCGCCTACAACGTGGCGGCTCAGCTCCTCGCCGTCGAGGCCGGCGTGGACAACCATCAGCCGTCGGCGCGGGTGCACCTCGGGGACGGCAGCTGGCTCACGTTGCGCGCGGCGCGCCTGACCGGTGGCGCAGCGGCTGTCGACTCCGACATCGCGGTGACGATCGAGTCGTCTTCGCCTGCCGAGCGAGCCGACCTCTTCGCACGTGGCCACGCGCTGACGAGGAGGGAGGCCGAGCTACTCGACCATCTCGTCGACGGCGCCGACACGCGCTCGATCGCCAACAGGATGTTCCTGTCGGAGCACACCGTTCAAGACCACCTCAAGTCGATCTTCGCCAAGGCCGGCACGCGGAATCGCCGCACGCTGCTCGCCCGGATCACCGGTCGCTGACGACCGTCACCGCTGGTCGTTCGAGGTCGAAGAGGTGGGCGTCGTCGGGGGGCCGTCGAGGGTCTCGGCGAACGTGCCGCACCAACTGAACGCCACCTCGATCTTACCCACGCCCGGGAACCGCTTGGGTACCGCTGCGGCGAGGCTGCGAGTATTGGTCGGGAGTGCTCGGCGGCGGCGCAGCGGGTCACGGTACGACTCGTCCTTACCGCCGATCAGCAGGCGTCCGTCGTCGGTCGTCCTGCCGTAGCTGTAGCCGACCAGCCCCCAACGGTCGCCGAGTTGGTCATCATCGAGCCAGCGCACGGCGAACCCGGCGGCGGCCCGAGCGTCCAGCTCCCGTCGCAGTGTGGGGAGGTCGAGCCGTGTCACGGCCATGAACACGCTCGGCGATCGTCGGAAACCGCAGTTGTCGCCGACTGCCTGGGTTGCGCGTTCGACGAGGTCGATCCCGCGATTGCAGGCTCGGTATGCCATCGACGCCGCCTCCCACCCCGGCGTGTCGGTGAGGTCGATCAGTAGCTCGTCCATTTCGTACTGGAGCATTGACGTGCTGACCGAGGTGCTGCCCCCGGCGACGTCCCGGCGGTCGAGCACGACGACGTCGAGCCCCTTGCGGGTCAGCTCGAGCGCGATCAGACCACCGGTGATGCCGGCACCGACCACCGCCACGTCGCAGCGGAGGTCCGCGGACGGCGGAGGATGCACGGCGATGATGCCGTTGCGCCGTGGCCAGAAGGGGGTGCCGTCGTGCAGCTCCGTTGCCGCATCCTCCTCCGACTCGTGTCCGGGGACGCTACCGAGCATTTCTCCCGTCGCGGGACCCCCGTTAGGGTCAGGTCAGGGTCAGGGCCGGACCGATGAACGATCGACGAGGGAGAACACGCCATGCGACTGGGACTGATGCTCGGATTCGAAGGTTCGCTGGCCGCGACCGTCGCGGTGGCCCGCGCTGCTGAGGACGCCGGGGCTGACTCGATTCACCTCGTTGAGGCCGGCAGCAGCGCAGTCGTAGCGCTGGCTGCGGTGGCGTCGGCGACCCAACGGGTGCAGCTCGGCACCTACGTCGTCAACGCCTATGCCCGCTCACCGTGGCTGCTGGGAATCACGGCCCGCGACCTCGACGAGTTGTGCGGCGGCCGGCTGGCATTGGGAATCGGCACCGGCAACCTCCACATGAATGACTGGTATCAGGGCGTCGACTCCTCGAAGCCACTGCGCAAGCTCCGTGACTACGTCGAGATCGTGCGGGGCATGTTGCGAACGCCTCTGGGTGAGACATTCCACTATGAGGGGCCGGAGCATCAGATCCGCTGGGCGCCGATGACCGAGCTGCAGCGCCCGTCGGTCCCCGTCTACCTGGCCGGGTCGGGACCGAAGTTGACCAGCCTGGCCGGCGAGGTGTCCGACGGTATCGGCATCGGCATCCTGGCTTCGCCGGCACACGTGCGGGACTTCGTTCGGCCGACGGCACTCGCCGGTGCCGCTCTGGCCGGCCGACCTGCGGACGAGCTGTATTTCCCCATGGGGGCTTGGCTCAGCGTCAACCAGAGCCGAGAGGCGGCGCGGGCTGCAGCCCGCTTCGCCATCTGTGGGCTGTTCCACCCCGTGCCGCATCCCTACTACGACACGCAGCTTCGTCAGCAAGGCTTCGGCGAGGTGGCCGACATGGCGGCCGAGCTGATGCCGGCAGGTCGAACTCGTGAGGCCATGGACCGCGTGCCCGACGACGTGGTCGACGCCCTGACCATCAGCGGGACGCCCGAGGAGTGCCTTGCCCGGCTCGAGGATTACGAGGGTCTCGTCGACGAGGTGGTCGCGCTGCGGGTTCCCCAACGCAACGACCCGGCAGGACCGGCTGCGTTCGATGGTGTCCTCGACGTGATTCGTCTCGCCGCCTCGCTTGGGACGGTTCGGTGAGCACGGCTCCGTCGCTCCTTCATTTGTTGAGGCCTTTGAGCATGGCGTTGAACGAGCGTTGGTTGGAGGGTCGGTCGTAGCGGGCGAATCGTTTGGCGAAGTCGGCGCGTGCTGCGTGGCGTTGCTGATCGAGTCGTTCGGTGAGTTGACCGATCGCGGTCGTCGTGGCGGCTGCTGCGTCTGCGTGTTCCAGTTGTCGTGCGACGCCGAGCAGGAGGTCGACGTGGACTTCTGCGTCCTGGTGTTCGCCGAGGTTGTCCTGCAACGCTTTGAGCCGTTTGACGTACTTGGTCCGGGCGCCGTCGTGGAGCAGGTCGCCGAAGCATTCCAGGAGGTAGCGGAGCTTTTTGGCGTCCTTGCGGAGATCGTGGAGGTGCTCGGCCGCGGTGGCCGGATCGATCAGGCGGCCCCGTTGGAGCAGGTTCTCGTGGGCGTGGGTGATCCGTTTGGCGACCAGCGGGCCGAGCGGCCGCTTTGCCCGGCGCGGGAGCGCGTCGGTGGCGGCTGCGTCGACGAGCCACGCCTGCCAAGTGTTCATCAGTCCGGCGGCCCGTTCGGAACGCAGCGACTGTTCCATCTCGAGGTGGGCGTCGGCCCGCCGACGCTCGAGGACAGCCCGCACCGGTTCCAGCCGCGGTGCTACGTCGGCGCCGAGCGGTTCGGTGTAGCGGGACCATTCGAGCAAGTAGACGTCGAGGTCTCGGGGTGCGCTGGTGAGGCCGGCCAACCAGGCGAAGTCCCTGCGGGCCGGTTCGAGGACGGTGGCCGGCAGCACTTCTTTCGCCGCCGCGAGCACGGTGCGGGTCCGTCGAACCGCGATGCGTAGATCGTGCAGGAACTCCGGGTCTGTCTGGTCGATGGTGCCCTGCCAGTTCGCGTCGACGGTGGCGGCCAGGTTGGCCAGCACCAGCCGGAAACCGTCGCCCGCGGCGATCTCGGGGTCGAGGGCAACGCCCGCCGTCGACACGAAACCGGCCAAATCGACGCCGGCCGCCGCAGCGCAAAACATCCAGATATCCGCATCCTGGGCGGCAAGGCCGAGCTCGCGGAGCGCAGCCACGGCGCGGCGGGCCTGTTTGGTGTGACCCGAAACCGAACGGATCTCCACGGTCGGCTCCACCGGTGCCGCATGCGGCCGGTCCAGAACGCTGATGCGGTCATAGATGTCGGCGACGGCGACCACGGCTCCGGTCGAGTTCCGCTTCTCACCCCTGGTACGGCGGACGCTGACCCGGAGCTGTGGCAGGAGAACGCGAACGTCGATGAGTTCGGCGACACGGCTGTGGACAGGGCCAGGCGGCAGGTCGTCGGCTACGCGGGGAACCGCGTCGACCAGGACAGGCGGTGACGTTTGGTCCTTGTCGAACAGTTCGAGCTCGGCCCGGTCGGACTGGGTCAACTGAAGCCGTAACCCGGCACGGCGCAGGCGGCCGTCGAAGGTGTCGAGCAGCGTCGTCGCCGCCTCGAACGGTGCGTCGAAGGTGAAGCCGAGACCCGCCAAGGTCCCCAACGCGGTGCTGTCGTGTCCTGCTCCCCGGAACGTGGCCACCAGCGTCACTACCCCGAAGGTACCGGACTTCGTCCCATACTGACAGAGTGACCGTCGAGATCGAGCGGAAGTTCCTCCTGTCCACGGCGCCCCCTTTGGACCAGATCGGAGCCGGTGTCCACATCCGCCAGGGCTACCTCGCCGAAGAGGACGCAGTCGAAGTCCGAATCCGGATCACGTCGGCGGGGGCCACGCTCACCGTCAAGACGGGGCGGGGGATGTCCCGGACCGAGGTCGACGTGCCCATTTCGGTCGAGGACGCAGAGCAACTATGGCCGAACACGACGGGACGACGGATCGACAAGACGAGGCACCGCGTTCCACTCGGGGATCGGTCGGGGCCCGTCGCCGAGATCGACGTGTACGCAGGAGCGCTCGACGGTTTGATGGTGGCCGAGGTCGAGTTCGGCTCACCGTCCGAAGCGGCCGCGTTCATCCCCCCCGCATGGTTCGGCCGGGAGTTCACCGGGGAGTCGGGTTGGAGCAATGCCGCCCTGGCCCGTAACGGTCGACCGGACTGATTCGCCGCAAAGGTCAGAGCCAGCCGGCTCGGCGAAAGGCACGGAACAGCGCCGCCGAGAGCAGAAGCATCGCCCCGAGAACGAGCGGGTAGCCGTAGCGCCAGTGGAGCTCGGGTTGGGCATCGAAGTTCATGCCGTAGACGCCGGCGATCAGCGTGGGCCCGGCCGCCATGGCGACCCAGGCGCTGATGCGACGCATGTCGTCGTTCTGTTGGACCGAGATCTGGGCCAACGTGGCACCGAGGGCAGCGTCCAACAGGTTCGAGAGCGATTCGGCCCGACTGATCGTCCGTTCGAGCTGCTCGGAGGCCTCCTGGATGCGGCGGAGAACCGGTTCGGGGAATCGGTCCTCGGCGACGCGGATCAACCGGCCCAACGGTTCTTGGAGCGAGCCGATGGCCAGGAGCATGATCCGAAGTTCGCGCTTCAATCGATACAGGCGGCGAGCGGGACGGCGCGCGCTGTCGGAGAAGACGTCACGCTCCACCTCGACCGCGTCTCGTTCGAACCCGTCGAGGGCCGGTCGGTAGTCGTCGATCACTTCACCCAGGATCGAAGCGAGCACCGCCGACGGCCCGAGGCGAAGCCAATCCGGGTCGTCCTCGAGCCGATGCCGCAGGTCGCCGAGCGGGGTGGCGTGACCGAAGCGGGCGGTCACGACACCGTACGGAGCGAGGATGACCGAGAGTTCGCCGAGCTGTACGGCGTCGCTCGATTCGAGGTACTTCGCAGTGCGCAACACCAACTGGACCGAGTGCCGTCGAGCACGAGGATCGGTCGATCGTGAGGAGCGACGATGTCGTCGAACGGGAGATCGGCGCCACCGAGATCACCGCAGGCATCAGCCAGTTCGTCCGCTGCCGGCATACGAAGGCCGACCCAGCGAACGGGGCATGCCCGGCCGACTGGCCGTCCAAGCGGATCGACTCCAGCCCGTCCTGGGATCGCCGACCATCGAGATAGACGGCGCTGTCGACCATCACGACTGGCAAGACCTCGAAATCGGCACCGTCCCACCAGCATCTGTCCCACCAGCGTCTGCCTCGACAAGTTGCGGCGGTCCCACGATGAGCGAGTCCGGTGAGCCCACCGCGCGGGACCAGTTCGGGGTAGTCGAGGCAGTGGTCGGTTCCCTTGGCCTCTGATGGGTTCGGTTGGCTCATGGCCTCCTCACAGCTACCAGCCGATGGGCTCGTGCGAGCGATGTTCACCAACTGATCATCGAAACTTCGTCCGGCGGCAACCCGGTGCTGGATCCAAACCGCTTCCGATCGAACGTTCGGCCAACGTTCACCTGTCGTTGAACCGGCGGACGGTCTGGGGTCGTTGTGCAGCGCTTGACTCGGTGTCGATTGTCCGACGATGAGAGGAATGGCGATGATGAGAACGGCGATGAGACCCGCGCGGAGCGTCCGTAGGCGGACACGTGCCAGGACGGGAGGTCTTGTTGCGGTCGCTCTGGTCGTTGCCGGGCTGCCAACGGCAGTGGACGGTGCCTCGAATGCCGGGGGCACGGGCGGCGATGACCGAGCCTTCTCCGTGACTGCGTCGTTCGATGTGATGGCGGGAAACGGCTCGGCAGTGGCCGAGATCGTCGATGTGACCACCGATGGCCGCCAGTTGGTCTACACCGATGGGGCGAAGGGTGAGATCGGGTTCGTCGACATTGCGAATCCAGCAGCTCCGCAGGCCGGTGGCGTGCTCAGCCTGGGCGGTGAGCCAACGAGTCTCGTGGTGCGGGGCTCGCACGTTCTGGTTGCGGTCGATGACTCGGACGGGAACTTCGTGAACCCCTCCGGCCGGCTGGTGGTGGTGGATCTGAACAGCCGGACCGTCGTGCGGACGTTCGAACTCGCAGCCCAGCCTGATTCGCTGGCGCTCTCGCCCAACCAGCGCTACGGAGCACTGGTCATCGAGAACCAGCGCGACGAAGAACTCGATGATGGCCTGCTCCCGCAAGTTCCAACCGGGGCCTTGCAGATCATCGACTTCAGCGGCAACCCCAGCAAATGGAGCCTGCGAGCCGCTGACCTGAGCACTGTCGCCGCCAACGCTTTCGCCGGCGATGATCTGGAGCCTGAGTACGTGGACATCAACCACGACAATCTGGCCGTGGTGAGCTTCCAGGAGAACAACCACCTGGCGGTGATCGACCTCCGCACTGGCGCGACGTTGTCGGAATTCTCCGCCGGCTCGGTGGACCTCCAGAACGTCGACACGGTCGAAGATGATCTGATCACCTTCAGCAGTGACCTCAGCAAACGGCGGGAGCCGGATGGCGTTGCCTGGATCGACAGCGACTCGTTCGTCACCGCCAACGAGGGCGACTACGAGGACGGCGCCGGGAACGAAGGCGGCGGACGAGGATTCACGGTCTTCAACATCGGTGGGAGTGTTGAATACGAATCGGCGGAGTCCTTCGAACACTGGCTCGCGTCGGCGGGCCACTACAACGAGGGCCGTTCGGAAAACAAGGGCGTGGAACCCGAATCGGTAGAGGCCGGCACCTTCCGAGGCACCGACTTCCTGTTCGTCGCCTCGGAGCGCTCCAATGTCGTCGGCGTCTACAACGTGGACGACGGCACTCCGACACCGGTGCAGCTGCTCCCCACCGGAATCGGCCCCGAAGGACTCAAAGCCATTCCGACCCGCGACTTGTTCGTGGCGTCGACCGAGACCGATGTCGCCGACGTCGGCATCCCGACGATGATCAACATCTACACCTACGCCAAAGGCGCAGGTACCTACCCGATGATCTCATCGGTCGACGATGTCGAGGGCAACCCGATCCCGTGGGTGGCGCTTTCCGGAATGGTCGGCGACCCTGACGATCCGTCGAGGATCTACGCAGTGAGCGACGCGTTCCTCGCCAAGGGGTTCGTCTACACCATCGACGTAGGCAGCTCGCCGGCCAGGATCGTCGATCGCACAGCGATCGTCGGGGCCTCCGCCGCCTTGGATCTCGAGGGCATCGCCATCGGCCCGGACGGGGCGTGGTGGTTGGGTAGCGAGGGCGACGCCAACAGCCGGCCGAACCTGGTGCTGAAGGTCGATCCCGTCTCCGGGCTGGTCCTCCAACAGATCGTGCTCCCTGCGGGTCTCGTGGATCAGCGTCGAGGCAACGGCATCGAGGGCATCGCCGTCACCGGCGAGATTGGCAGCGAGTCCGTGTACGTGGCGATCCAGCGGGCGTGGCCCTCCGAGGGCGACGAAGACGGTGCCGAGACCAAGATCGGCCGCTACAACGCTGCCGACGGCACGTGGGGTTTCGTGCACTACCCACTCGAGGCAGTCGGTCGCGGCGATTGGATCGGCCTGTCCGAGTTGACCTTGTTGCCGGACGGGAGCTTCGCGGTGATCGAGCGGGACAAGGGTTGGGGTCCGACGACGGGCTTCAACGCCGAGTTGAAGGCGCTCTTCGGCCTCGATCTCGCGACGGCCGAGTTCCGGGCCTACGACGACCCGAACGGCCTGACGACGGTTCCCAGGAAGCTTCTTCGTGACGTCCTGCCAGATCTGGCCGCAAACAGTGTGTGGACCGCGGAGAAGCTCGAAGGCGTCGCGATCGCCGCAGACGGACAGGTGTACGTCGTCACCGACAACGATGGCATCGACGATGCCACCGGCGAAACCATCTTCCTGGGCCTTGGCTACTGGGAGACCGCGCTCGACGGTTGAGCTCTCCCCTTCACCGAAGAGCGCAAGCGGGAGGGGTCGGACCTCGAAGGTCCGGCCCCTTCCTCACGACCCGGGCGTCTGAGAGTGGAACGTTGCCAACGGACTCGTGCGCCTCAGTTGTCGGCGACGAGGGGGGTCTGGCCTGGCTTGGCGCCCGGGCCGGGCAAGGCGCGTACCGAGCGGGCATCGAGTGGGTCGCCGCAGTGTTCGCACACGAAGACGCCGTTGGAGATCTGGCCGCAACCGCGATGTTCGACGACGAGCGGTTCGTTCCCTTCTCCCGCGATCCATTCGTCGCCCCATTGGCGCAGCGCCGTCATGACCGGCCACAGAGCTCGACCCTTGTCCGTGAGGAGATAGTCGTAGCGGCCACGCCCTTCGTCGTAGGGTCGACGTACCAGGATGCCGGCATCGACCAGGGTGTCGAGCCGACTGGTGAGCACGTTGCGGGAGATGCCGAGCCGGTCGACGAAGTCGTCGAAGCGCCGGACTCCGAAAAAGGAATCGCGAAGAATCAGTAAGGTCCACCACTCGCCGACGATCTCGAGTGCCTGTGCTACCGAGCAGTTCATCTCGGCGAACGACGCTTTCCGCATGGAGTGACCTTACCGGACTCCGGTGGTCAGAGTTGCATCATCGAACTCATCGAGTATTGTGCGTTGCATGAAACAACTCAGCGAGCCTCCCGTGACGAACCCTCAGAGCAGACACGCTCGCCGGACGCTGGTCATCGCATCTCTGGCGACGCTGGCCACGTTTCTCGACACGACCATTCTCTTCGTCGCGTTCCCGGACATCTCGGCGACGTTCTCCGACACCAGTGCTTCCCAGTTGTCGTGGGTGTTGAACGCCTACACCATCGTGTTCGCCGCCCTACTCATTCCGGCCGGCAAATTGGCGGACCGGTTCGGGCACCGCAGAGCGTTTCTCGCCGGCTCAACGGCGTTCACCGTTGCGTCCATGGCCTGTGGCCTGGCACCGACCGCCGAGATCCTGATCCTCTTCCGGATCGTGCAAGCCGTTGGCGCGGCCGCGCTGATTCCGGCGTCGCTGGCTCTGGTGATGCATGCATTCACCCGTGATCAACTTCCCCGGGCGGTCGCCATCTGGGGAGTCGCAGGAGCAGTGGCGGGAGCGCTGGGCCCAACGCTCGGTGCGGCCATCGTCGAATCGCTCGGATGGCGATGGGCGTTCTACATCAACCTTCCGGTGGGCCTCTACACGGTTCTTGCCGGCCGTCGGAACCTTGCCGAGTCGTCCGATCCCGAGACGCAGGTGCCGTCGCTCGTCGGCGTCGTGCTGATCGCAGTGGCCGCAGGGCTGCTGTCCTTCGGTGTCATCGGGTCCGAAGAAAGCGGCTGGGCCAGCTTCCGTACACTCGGCGCCCTTGCCGCAGGCCTCGTGGTGTTGGTGGCGTTCGTCGCCCACCAGCGGCACAGCAGCGCTCCGGCGCTCAACCTCGAACTGTTCCGGATCAGGAACTTCGCATGGGGCAATCTGGCGATGTTGGTGTTCGGGACGGCGTTCTCGGCACTCTTCCTCGGGTCGATCCTGTTCCTGACGCAGGTATGGGGTTGGTCGATCCTGAAGGCCGGTTTCGGCGTCGCACCTGGCCCGATGATGGTGGGCCTGGTGACCCCCTTCATCGGACGGTTGGCGGGGCGAATCGGGCAGCGGCCGATCATGCTGGCCGGCGGCGTGCTCTACGCCGGCAGCGGTGTGCTCCGCCTGGCCTTCCTGACGCCCGAGTCCAACTATCTGTGGGACTACTTCCCGTCGATGGTGTTGAGTGGGGTCGGGGTGGCGTGCCTGTTCCCCCAGCTCTCGAGTGCGGTGGCGCAGGCTCTACCGGAGAACCGCCGGGAGTCGGGGGAGCCGCGCTGCAGGCCGGCCGACAGTTCGGTGGCACCTTCGGCGTTGCGTTGGCCATCGCGTTCGTGAGCAGAACCTCGGCCGAGAGCGCCCTGGCGGCGTTCGATGACGTGTGGTTGATCATCGTCCTGGGCGGCCTGCTCACCTCCGCCTTGGTACTCCCGATGCGTACGATGCAGCGCGCCTGACAAGATGAGCCGATGAGGATCGACGCACAAGTGCACGCTTATGAGCGAAATCATCCGGGTCGTCCCTGGGTCGGCTTTCTGCACGGGCCGGACGAGGTCACCGGGGATCAGTTGATCGCCGCAATGGACGCCGTCGGCGTCGATGGAGCGGTGCTGGTGTCCCCGTGGACGCTGTATCGGTTCGACGCCAGCTATGTGATCGAGATCCAGCGAGCCCACCCGGACCGGATTGCGTTGAGCAAGCCGTTCGACCTTCTCGGCGAGCGCGTTGGCGACGAGGTTGCCGAATGGGCGACGCAACCGGGCGTCGTGGCCGCGAGGATGATGCTGGCTGGTCGTCAACGATCCTCCGAGGAGGACGTGGGCATCGACGCCATCTGCCGGGCGGCGTCGGCCTGCGGGCTTCCTGTTTGCGTGTTGGCGTGGGGACAGCTCGACCGCTTCGAAGCGATCGTGCGTCGGCATCCCGACACGCAGTTCGTGCTGGACCACCTCGGCCTGGCGCAGCCGTTCGAGCCGCCCGTGCCACCAGACCCCTTCGCCGGACTACCGGCGGTACTGGCTCTGAGCGCGTACCCGAACGCCGCCATCAAGGTGACCGGAGCGGCCACGCTGTCGCATGAGCCATTCCCGTTCGACGACCTGTGGCCGCACCTGGAGCGAGTGTTCGACTCGTTCGGACTCGATCGATGCCTTTGGGGAACCGACTGGACGCGGGCCGTCGAGCTGGTTACCTACAGCGACGCCGTTGATGCGTTCGCGGCGACGAACCGCCTGAGCGAGAGCGACCGAGAGCAGTTGATGGCGGGCTCGGCGAGCCGAGTGTTCGGCTGGACGCCGACCGGTCGCGCCGGCTGACCACATGATGTGACCATTCTCATGCATGACCCGGGTACGAAAGGAATGCAGGCGGACGAGCGACGGAAGGTCCCGAGCGGAACCGAACTCGCCCGGCCGTTCTTGCCGACGCGGGACTTCGAACTCTCGAAGCGTTTCTACCTGGCGCTGGGATTCGAGGCGGTACTCGAGGGCGACGAGGTCACCATCTTCACCGCCGGTTCAGGTGGGTTCATCCTCCAGCGGCACTTCGACGAAGCGTGGGCCGCGAACTGCATGATGCAGCTCATGGTCGACGACCTCGACGCTTGGTTCGACCACGTCGAGGTGCTCGACCTCCCCGGCTCTTTCGGCGTTCCGCCACCCAAGCCCCCAGCGCTACAGACCTGGGGCCTCCGCATTGCCTACGTCGTCGACCCCGCAGGAGTGCTGTGGCACGTGGCCGAGCGCCGTCCCGGGGTCCGTTGCGATGTCTAACCGGTCGTTCGGGGATCTCGTCGGTGCAGCAGGCGGTGAGGCATACTCTCCGGTGTGGGGGTGCAGCCGTCGGGAACAGTGACGTTCATGTTCACCGACATCGTTGGTTCGACCCGATTGTGGGACAACGAGCCAGCGGCCATGGCGTTGGCGCTGGTCGCCCATGACGAGCTGGTTGATCGGGTCGTGACTGCGTGGCGCGGCTACGTGTTCAGCGGTGGGGGCGACGGGTTTGGAATCGTCGTTCGCCCGGGCCGATGACGCAGTCCGGGCGGCGGTGGCGCTCCAACTGGCCGTCGGTGCCCAGGACTGGCCGCTTGCCCGCCAGCTTCAGGTTCGCATCGGCTTGCATGCGGGAGCTGCAGACAACGGCGCAACGACTACTTCGGCCCCGCAGTCAACGCTGCGGCCCGCATCATGGGTTACGCGGACGGTGGTCAGATCGTGATTTCCGACCTCGTCGCGAAGTTGGCGGGCAAGGTCGACGGCGTCGTGTTTTCCGGAGGCTGGCAGTTACGAACTGCGGGGAGTCTCAGAACCGATCGACCTCGTGGTCCTTGAATCACCAGGGCTCGTCTCGCGGCCATTCACGTCCAGCCCGCTTGCGCTAGGTCGTTGTCACAAGTGTCAACGATTCCGTGGGGCGAGCAGGTAGGATCGAAGCGCATTGTTGAGCTGGTCCAAGACCAGACGCTGGTGACGCTGACCGGTCCCGGCGGTGTCGGGAAGACACGGCTGGCGTTGGAGATCGCAGTCATGCGAGCCCCGAGTTCCCGGAAGGAGTGTTCTTCGTCGACCTTTCCTCCCAGGTGACCGCAGCGGTAGGCACGCTCTGCTGGAAGTTCTGGGGGTGCAGAAACAGGGCGGTGGCAGTTCGATCGACAGCGTCGTTGATGCGCTCTCGGATCGGTCGGCGTTCGTCGTGCTCGACAATTGCGAGCATGTATTGGGCTCGATCCGAGAACTGCTCAACGCCATGAGACAGCACAAATCGGCAGCAACAGTGCTTGCCACGAGTAGGGAGCCACTTCGTGTCGCCGGCGAGATCGTGCGAGTTGTTGCGCCGATAGCGACCGCGGATCCGTAACACTGTTCCTGATCGCCGGCGCTCGATGAGACTTTGCCGCACGAAGTGACAATTGCTGCGCTCTGCGAACGTTTGGACGGCATCCCGTTGGCGATCGAGATCGCCGCCGCTCGAACCAGGCTGATGCAGCCAGCTGAGTTGCTCGAGCGTCTGGACGATCGCTTCCGGCTGCTCCGTGGGGGGAGCGGACGTCGATCGACATCAGACCCTCAGTGCCGCGTGCAGTGGTCCTACCAGCTGCTTTCCCCTGGTGAGCAGTTGCTGTTCGATCGGCTCATGTGTTTCGCGATCGTTCGACTCGCGGCTGAGCAGGTCGCAGGTTGTGCCCCGCTCGAGATGGACGATGTCGTTGATCTTCTGGGTTCATTGGTCGAGCGTTCCATGGTGACGTCTTCCCCCATCGATGGTCGCACCAGGTTTCGGCTCCTTGAAACGCTGCCGCGAATTCGCTGAGGTGCGGCTCGGGAGCGAGGTGAGATCGATGCCTCCCGTCGACGACATGCAGCCTTCTTCCTCGAGGCGTGGAGGCGGCCGACCAGCAGTTCCGAGGAGCGGCTTCTTCACCGGTCAACGATGGTTTGACCTCGAGTTCGACAGCCTGCGTGTCGCCGTCGACTTTGCATTGAAAATGATGAGGCGGACAACGTTCGCCGATGTTCGCCGGCCTGTATTCGTGGAGTTGGATGTCGCTGCGTCACGAGGTGCTGAGCTGGGCGAAAGGGCCATTCAGTCAGTCGCCGATCCGTGCGTGTGCTTATGCCGTCGCCGTCTTCTTCAGCGGAGTGGGTCAGGATCTTGACCGCGCCATCTCGCTCGGTGAGCAGGCCCGCCAGCAGCTCGACACGCAGCCCGATCCGCATTGGCACCACGTGTTGGCACCCTGGGATCGTTTTTGCTGCTGCGAGGTCGCCGCCAGGAGGCCATCGAGGTGCATCGAGAGGCGATCGACATCGTTGATCTCACGACCGACACGGTCCAACGCGGCCTCCACCGGGCCCATTTGGCAATGGCGCTTCGCTCGAGCAGCCCGCCGAATCTCTCGCTATCGCTTCGGAGGCCTTCGAGCTGATCACCCGGATCGACATCCTGCGTACACCGCCTACGTCGCCTATCCACTCGCTGATGCATTGATCGATCAGCACCGTGCGAGGAAGCGGCAGCACTGCTCCGCCGAGCACTCGATTCGGCAGAGGCCGCCAACCTCGATTTCATCCGGAGCCTCGGCTGCAGCGGTCGCCATTCACGCCGAATCTCTCGGGACCGACGTGCGTGCCGCCTACGAGGCCGCGTTGAGCCACTCTCTCATCGACGCGATTGGCTCGTCGTATCTCTGCTGCTGGCGTCTCGCTGGGTGCTCTATCGACGCGGAAGTTCGCCGAAACTGGACGTCGCCGGACCATGGCTGCCAGCTGGCTCGGACGTGGCCGCATACCCGGCGCGGACCTCACCCTCGACCAACTCCACGTCGTGCAGAATCAGCGGCTGCCCGTCCACGAGGGAGCGGCGGTGCCTCGCGACGCGCTTCCTCTGATGCTGCAGCAGATCCTTGCCGACTTTGGCGATTAGCTCGAGCGTCGATGCTTGCGTTGCGCGGGCAACGTCGTAGGCGTTGGTCCGTTTGCAGACGGCGGCCCATTCGATTCGACGTGCCTCGACCAGATGATGGAGTGACCCCAGGGCGGCCGAACGCCTAGGGTTCGGAGATGTCCGAAACCCGTTCCATCCCTGACGACGCCTCTAGTCCCGACGCTCCGGGCCGATCACCGTCACTCGCCACACGTTGGACAGCGGGACGGTCTGCGTCTTGACGATGGACGCTGGGGAGAACCGGTGGAACACCACATTCACCCGGGCCTTCGATGCTGCGCTCGACGAGGTCGAGGCGACCCCAGGGCCCACGACCTTGGTGACCGCGTCGACGAATCCCAAGTTCTTCTCCAACGGGCTCGACTTGGCATGGATCACCGGCCCGAGCGAGGGCGAGGCGGTGGGCGGCGAACGCCGGGTGTTCGCGGCCGAGGCGATGGGGCTCTTCGCCCGACTCATCACCCTGCCCCTGCCGACGGTCTGCGCAGTCGGTGGCCATGCATTCGGTGCGGGACTCATGATTGCCATGGCCCACGACGTTCGGGTGATGCGTGCCGATCGGGGCTTCCTGTGCGCCAACGAACTCGAGCTGGGCTTCGCCATCCCCGAACCGGAGATGTCCCTGTTTGCCCACAAGATGTCGGCCGACGCCTTCCACCAGACGATCGTGTTGGCCAAACGATGGTCCGCACCGGAGGCTCTTGCGGCCGGCGTGGTGCAAGAGATCGTGCCCGAGGAACTGGTCCTCGACTCGGCGATGGCCCGAGCGACGGATCTGCTGCGGGTCGCCCGGAGCCGCGAGATCACCGGGTGGACGAAGGAACGGTTGTACGGCGAGAACGCAGGAGCGGTCTACGGTCCGAATGGACCAGCGCATCTCCTGCGGAATCCGGAGCGATACGGCAGCGGTCCAGGCCACATTCCGTCCAAATGAGCGCCTCGGCCCTGAAGATCGTCCTCCTGCTCTCGGTGGTGGTCGCAGCATTGGCAGCCGTGGACGCGGCACGGGGCGAGCACTGGGACCAGTTCTTCCTGCTGGTGGTGCTGGTGGCGTTGCAGGCTTTGGCCTGGTCACTCGCCAGAACCTTCGACACGGCGGTGCGGCTGCGTCGAGATCTGCGATCATGGGTGGTGGACCACGCCGCCCTCACCGATGACACTCCGGACGCCGTCGTCGATCGGGCCATGGCGGCCTATCGCGCTGAGTTCTTGCCACACTCGGAATCGTGAGGGCGCAGGGAAACGACGTTCCGGCGCTCGTGCTGGATGGCTCCTGCCGGCAGGGGAGTGTGCTGGGCGGCAAGGGAGCCGCACTCGATCGGCTGATCGCCTGGGCGATCCCGGTACCGCCAACTGGCGCCGTGACGACTACCGCCTACCGCCGTTTCGTGGCACACCCGGCCATCGCCGAGGTGATCGAGCGAGTCCGCTCGGGGACCGGTCTTGTCGACGGTGCTTCGGTAGACGAGGTCTTCCTCGCTGCAGATGTGCCCGCCGATCTGGCGAACGAGATCCTCGAAACGGCGCGGGCCGTCGGCGGCGGTCGCCTGCTGGCAGTGCGGTCTTCCGCCACCGTCGAGGACCTGGCTGGATCGTCCTTCGCCGGGCAGTACCGGTCCCTGCTCGAGATCGATCCAGCGGACGCAGTGGCGGTGCTGCGTGCCGTGCGGCTCGTCTTTGCGTCCTTGTGGCATCCAGCGCCATGTGCCTACCGAGCGGCGTTCGGTGTCGACGACGCCGATGTGGCCATGGCGGCGGTGTTCATGCAGATGGTCGATGCACGGCGAGCGGGCGTCGTCTTCACGGAGGATCCGGGCGGGACACTTGGCGCGGCCCGAGTCGAGGCGGTCAGTGGTCTTGGCGAGTCGTTGGTATCGGGGCAACGTACGCCGGACGCTTGGGTCGTCCCTCGCAACCTCGAGGGCTTCGACGGGCCGGTCGAGATCCGCCAGGCCTTGGAGTGGGCACTCACCGTCGAACGCCACGATGGCCGGCCACAGGACGTCGAATGGGCGTGGGATGGCGCTGACCTCTGGGTCGTCCAGGCCCGGCCCATCACCGTGGTCGCGGCCGATGTGTCCGACGGTTTCGACAGCGACATCGATGACGTCGAGCTCACCACCGCCGGCATCGGCGAGATGCTGCCCGGTGTCCTGCCGCCCCTTCGGTGGCAGATCGTCTCCCACTTGGTTGACGAAGCGTTCCGGCGCATGGTCTCCGACCTTGGCGCCGATGCCATGATCGCTGACGCCCGCCCTCGACCATTCGTGCGGCGGGTGCGAGGCCGGGCCGCAATGGATTTCGACGCGCTGTGCGAGCTGGCGAGCGCCCTTCCCGGGGGGTCCCCCGATGAACTGAATCGTCAGTACTTCGGATCGCAACAGCCAGGAGGAGCGGCGGCTCAGCCCACCTCCAGGACATCGCGTGTGGCGGAGGTGTCGCATGACCTGCGGCTGTTGCGCGTCGAACGACGGGCCTCGCTCGACGCCGAAGTCGCCATCGCTGCCGTCGCCGGCATGAGCCCGAGAGCCGACCTGCCCAGCCTCGCCCTGCCGACATTGCGGGCCTACTTGTTCCGGCTGATCGACCTTGGCGTCCGGACGTTGGGCGCCGAGCTCGAGGTCGCCGCCGGCGCAACTTCGGCGTATCGCAAGATCGAGCTGATCCTGCTGCCTCACCTGGGCGCAGACTCGGCCGGGCGGTGGGCCGAGCGGGTCACCTCGGAGCGGGGGGTGACGGTTGCGATGTCGCCCGACGCATCGGCGGCGGTCTTCGCCGGCCCCACATGGCGAGAACTTCATCGCTGTCCGCCGACGGATGAGGCCCTACACCGGACAACGGGCGACGATCCCTACGCCGTAGAGGACGAGTTGTTCGCAACGCTTCGGGCCATCGAATCCTGGGGGGATTCGGGTCTGCGCTCGGCCGTGCGGACTCGTGGACTTCGCCAGATGATCGATGCCTCAGTCGTCGCCCTTCGGCGCCGGGAGGCGACAAAGGCCGCATTGTTGTGGGTGGGCGGTGAGACCCGTCGCGTTCTTCTGGCGATCGGTGAGCGGCTCGTCGACGGTGGTCGTCTGGCCGAGCAGGAGGACATCGAGCTGCTGAGCAGGTCCGAGCTCGATCGGGTCATTGGCGGGATCGGCGACGTCCCGGCGGCGAACGAGCTGTTGCGCCGCCGTCGATGGCTCGACCGCTACGAGACCGAGGGACAGCTGCCGAACCGCTTCCGAGGCTCACCGGCGTCGATGGCGGTCGAACTGCCGTCGGGCGATCGCCTCGAGGGCTGGGCGGCGAGCCCTGGCCGATTCACCGGCGTCGGGACCGTGGTGAACGATGCAAGCGACCTGACGTTCCCGGACGGAGGGGTGTTGGTGGCTGCTTCCACCGACGCCTCTTGGTCCCCGTTGTTCATTCGGGCAGGCGCTGTGGTGGTCGAACGAGGAGGTCCGCTTTCGCACGCGGCGATCCTGGCCCGCGAGCTTGGGGTCCCTGCGGTGTTGAACGTGACCGGCGCGACGCTGGCGCTTTCGGGCGAGCAGGTGACCGTCGACGGGGACCGTTGGTGTGGTCGTCGTGCATCGCAACGACGTCCCGGGATCAGATGCAGAGGGTGCGGAGCGATGACGGATCCGTCAAGTCGTAGGGAGCCAGGCACCCGACGGCGGCCCTCCCCGTACCTGGACCTGGTTTCGCCTCGGCTCTACATCTTCGTTCCTGCGCTGATGAGCGTCGGCTTCGTGTTCTGGTTGGCCGCCCTTGCGCGCGACCAATTCCGCCGCCGCCGAGCCCGGTCGCTCGAACGTCGGACCCGGCTCGCCGGAGCGTCGTTGGCGTCCCTGACCGTCGGCCGGGACCCGGCGCCGGATCCGCCGCTCGTGGGTCCCGAGCAGCGACCCGTGGTGACGCTGGCGACGATTGGGTCCATCGGCCTTGCCCTCTATGTCCTGATCGGAGCGACGGCCAACTACCTACGGCCGGGGGGCTACTCGGCCGAGATCGCCTGGATCCTCGCCATCTCGCTGATCCTCGCCGCCGTGTTCGCTGCGCTTGGTGTCTTCACCGGCCTGGTCGCGTACCGGTGGCAGTCCCTCGGGCCACGCTGGAGGCGGCTGGCGGCACGAAGGGCGCCGGGTGTTCCGTCACCGAACGACGACTACACCGGTCCTGCTGCCGCGCTGACGGTTGCAGTGTTCATCGCCGGCGGACTCGCCGTGCTGGTGACCGGCCTGGTCGGTTCGTCTCGCAGCTTCCTTGCCCGCGGCGATGAGCCCATCCTGAGAGCGGTGGCCGACGTCGAGTGGCTCGGCTCGCTCCAGCATGTCGACGTCGTCGGGTCGAGTCTGTTCGCCGTGATCGCCGGCGCGCTCCTCGGGCTGGCGAGTTTTCGGTGCAGGGCCCTGGTTGCCAGCTATCCGCTGGCGGTAGTGGGCGGGTTCATCATCAACAACACCCTGAAGCTCATCGGCCGCGAGCGGCCGCCGGGTGCCGATCGCCTGGACCGCTACGACTCGTTCCCGAGCGGGCACCTGCTGCAGGCCGCAATCCTTGCCGGGTTGCTGCCCCTCAGCGTGGCGGTCATGGCCCACACCACCCGTCCGATACGGGCGGTGCGAATCGTCGCCGCCGTCGGGGTGCTGGCCGCTGCAGTGCAGCGGGTGCACGACCAGGAGCACTGGCCCACCGACGTGCTGGGCTCGGTGTTGATCGGGGTGACGATCGTGCTGGCCGTTGAGTGGGCCATTGCCCATCCGGCGTGGCACCTTCGCTGTTCGGGTTGCCCCTGGCAGCCTGAGCCCCGTTCGGTGGTCCCGAGACGAGGGAGTGTGCCCCTCCCGATGTCGGTGACCCGCGTGCTCGGCCTGGCGTCCCACGCCAGCGCGGCACTGGTGGCCATCCTGCTGGCGGTCTTGACCATGACGCAAGGTTTGCCTTCCGACCCCGACGGCGCCCGCATCGATCAGGCCATCCAGCAACCCATCCAACTCGGCCTGGCCGGGCTGGTGTCGGTAGCGGCCCTGCTGTCCTGGCGGTTCGCCCGGGTGGGAGCGGTGCTGCTGGCGATTGCGGCCACCGGCCTCGGCTTCTTCGCCGCCATCGAGTACGAACCGCGGGCCGCAGTGCTCATGACGATCGTGATCCTGGTTCCGGCCGTGCTGCTGTGGTTGAGCTGGCAATCGCACCGCACGCCCATCGAGATCATCTCATTGGCGGTGACCACCGGCGTTCTGGTTGCCGGAACGTGGGCGGCTGCGTCCTGGGTGAACGAGGCCACGATGGGCGGCACGCACCCCGAGAGCTCGGTGGCATCGGTCAGGGCAGACCGGGTGGCTTGGCTCTGGATGGGTGCCCTCGGGTCCGACTCGGTGACGGTCCTGGTCGGTGTCGGAACAGATGCCGAGTCCGTCCGGGCTGTGGCTACGGTCGAGGGAACCGATGGCGGCGAAGACGGGGCCCGGATCGAGTCGGCCATGGTTCAGCCCGACGAGGATGGCGTGGCCAGGATGCCGCTCGACGGGCTCGACGCCGACACCGACTACGAGTTGTCCATCGAGGTCGATGATCGACCGGACGAGGGCCGCGGTTCCGGCCGCTTCTCGACGCTGCCCGACGGGCCCGGCAACTTCCGGTTCCTGGCGTCGTCGTGCGCGCGCAATGGTTCCAACGGCGCAGTCTTCGATGCAATGGCGGCTGAAGAGGCCGACTTCTATGTCAACCTCGGTGATCTCCACTACTCCAACATCGCCTCCGCCGACCCGGCCCAGTTCCGCGCCGCATACCGGCGGGTGTTGACGGCTCCGGCTCAGGCGGCGCTGTATCGGGTCGCTCCGATCGAGTACGTGTGGGACGACCACGACTACGGCCCGAACGACGCTGACTCCACTTCGCCAACGAGGGAGGTAGCGCGAGCGGTGTTCCGCCAGTTCGTCCCTTCACATCAGCTCGAGTCGCCCGATGGTCCGATCCATCGGGCATTCACGGTCGGGCGGGTGCGCTTCGTCGTGACCGACACCCGCTCGGAGCGGACCGACGCCACGATGCTGGGTGCCGAACAGCTGGCTTGGCTGGAAGCCGAGCTGGTCGAGGCGAGCAGTACCCACGCTCTGGTCGTGTGGCTCAATCCGGCTCCGTGGGTGGGGCCTGCAACCCCGGGCGTCGGCGACAGCTGGGCCCGCTACCCGGAGGAACGGCAGCGAATCGCCGATGTCATCGCCGGTGCCGAGATCGACAATTTGCTCATGATTTCCGGCGATGCCCACATGTTGGCGTACGACGATGGCACCAACACCGACTACTCGAGTCGCGGCGGAGGCGCGGGCGCCTTCCCGCTGTTCCACACCGCCGCGCTCGATCGCGCCGGTTCGGTGAAGGGCGGGCCCTACTCCGGTGGGACGTTCCCCGGTGGCGGGCAGTACGGAGTGATCGACATCGTCGACGACGGCGATGCGCTCACGGTCGCCCTCAAAGGCAAGACGTGGGCGGGCGAGGTTCTGATCGACGAGACGCTCGTGTTCGACTGACGCCCGATGACAACCATCGGTGACCTTGGGCCCTGGGCGCCCGAGGTACCCCGACGTACCATCGGCTGCACTCCATCGGACAACCGAACGAGCCGCCCGTGTCCGTCTCCCCGAACCTCATCGACTACGACTCGGCCTACCGGGACTTCTCCTGGGACCATGCCCGGTCACAGCTCGACGGCCTCCCCGGCGGCGGCCTGAACATCGCCTACGAGGCGGTCGACCGCCACGTCGCACACGGCAACGGCGATCGGATCGCCCTGCGCCTGCTGGGTAAGGCGGACGAGCGCCGAGAGGTGACCTACGGCGAGCTCGCCGAACTGACCAACCGCTTCGCCAACGTGCTCGCCGAACGATCCGTCAACGCCGGCGACGTCGTCGTCGTGTTGTGCGGCAGGGGCCTCGACCTGTTCGTGGCCGTCCTCGGCGCCCTCAAGCACCGCTGCGTGGTGAGCCCACTGTTCTCCGCCTTCGGCCCCGAGCCGATCCGGACAGCGGGTTGCTCTCAGCGGGGCCCGAGTGCTGGTGACCTCGGCCGGAATCTACGAGCGCAAGGTCGCCGCACTTCGCCACGACCTGCCGACGCTCACCGACGTCCTGGTGACGGGGTCCCGAGCCCCGGAGTCCACGTCTGCTTTGGACCAGCTGCTGGCCGCAGCTTCGCCCGCCTACCGGATCGGACACACCGATCCCGAGGAGCGGGCGCTGCTTCACTTCACCAGCGGCACGACGGGTACCCCCAAAGGCGCCGTCCATGTGCACGAGGCCGTGGTCGCTCACCACGCCACCGGGCGACTCGCGCTCGACCTCCACGACGGCGACGTGTTCTGGTGCACCGCAGACCCGGGCTGGGTCACGGGCACGTCGTACGGCGTCATCTCGCCGCTGACCTGCGGCGCCACCGTGGTGGTCGACGAGGCCGAGATGGATCCGGTCCGCTGGTATCGCATCTTGGCCGACGAGAACGTCGATGTCTGGTACACCGCACCCACCGCGGTGCGCATGCTGATGCGGGCCGGCACCGACGTCCCCGGTATCGAACGGCCACGCCCCCGTCTTCGCCTAGCGGCAAGCGTGGGGGAGCCTCTCGACCCCGAAGCGGTGGTGTGGGGTCAAGCGGTGCTTGGCGTGCCGTTCCACGACAACTGGTGGCAGACCGAGACCGGCGGGATCATGATGTCGAACTTCGTGTCGGTCCCGATCCGTCCGGGTTCGATGGGACGTCCACTCCCGGGGATCGAGGCCGCCCTCGTGCGATGCGACGATCGCGGCGAACCGATCCCGCCGCTGAGCGTCGGAGACGATGACGAGGACTCCGACGAGATCGAACTGGTCGACGGCGAGGGTGAGGGAATGTTGGCCCTTCGTGCCGGGTGGCCGTCGATGTTCCGCGGCTACCTCGACAACGAGCAGCGGTACCAGTCCTGCTTTGCCCGTGCGGACGGGACCACCTGGTACCTCAGCGGCGATCTCGTTCGCCGAGACAGTGACGGCTACCACTGGTTCATCGCCAGGGCCGACGATGTCATCAAGACGTCCGGCCATCTGGTCGGGCCATTCGAGGTCGAGAGCGCGTTGAAGGAGCATCCTGACGTGGTTGATGCCGGTGTGTACGGCGTGCCCGACCCCGTGGCCGGCTCGTTGGTCCAGGCGGTCGTCGTCCTGCGATCGGGCGTGACCGAGACCGACGCGCTGATCCGTTCGATCATGGGACACGCTCGATCCAAGTTGGGTGCCGCCGTGGCACCCCGCACCATCCTCGTCGTACCCGACCTGCCCAAGACCCGCAGCGGGAAGATCATGCGACGGGTCTTGCGGGCTCGTGCGCTCGGCCTACCAGAGGGGGACACCTCCACTCTTGAACCGTCCACCCTCGAACCATCCACGCTCGAGACCGGAGTACGCACATGAAGGAACCAGCCTCGGCGACCGATCGCCTCACCCTGTTGCGCATGATGATGCTCATGCGGCGCTTCGAGGAACGGTGCGCCCAGCTTTACAGCGAGACCCGAATCAGGGGTTTCATGCATCTGTACATCGGTGAGGAAGCCGTCGCAGCAGGCGTGATCGGCGCGCTCGAGCCCGACGACAATCTGGTGGCCACCTATCGGGAGCATGCCCATGCGATCGCGCACGGGGTGCCGATGGGTGCCGTGATGGCGGAGATGTACGGCAAGGTCGAGGGGTGCAGCCGGGGACGGGGCGGGTCGATGCACCTCTTCGATGTCGAGCACCGCTTCTTCGGTGGGAACGCCATCGTTGCCGGCGGCCTACCGATCGCGGTCGGCTTGGCATTGGCTGACCGAATGCGGAACGAACACCGGGTGACCGTGTGCTTCTTCGGCGAGGGAGCGATGGCCGAGGGCGAGTTCCACGAATGCATGAACCTCGCAGCCCTCTGGCGGCTGCCGGTGCTGTTCTGCTGCGAGAACAACTTGTACGCAATGGGGACGGCGCTGACCCGGTCCGAGAGCGACACCGAATTGGCCCTGAAGGCGGCTGCGTACGGCATGCCGGCTTGGGCCGTCGACGGGATGGACGTCGAAGCCGTCGACGAGGCCGCCCGACGGGCGCTCGTCGCGGTGCGTTCCGGTGGAGGGCCCGCCTTCCTCGAGTTGCGGACCTACCGGTTTCGGGCGCACTCGATGTACGACCCGGAGCTGTACCGAACTCGTGACGAGGTCGCCGAGTGGAAGGAGCGGGACCCGATCGATGCACTTGTCGACCGGATGATCGCCGCCGGCCAGCTCGACCCGACGGCCAGGGCCACGATCGAGAGCGAGGTCGATGCTGAGGTCGAGGCCGCCGTCGCCCACGCCGAGGCAGGAACGCTGGAGCCGGTCGAGAACTTGACGCGCTACCTGTACGCCGATCCGGCAACCGAGTCAGTGGAGGTGCTCCGTCATGGGTGAGGTGATGACGTGCCGCGAGGCCATGCGGCAGTCGATCCGTGACGCGCTGCTCGCCGACGACCGAGTGTTCCTGATGGGTGAGGACGTCGGCGCCTACGGGGGCTGCTTCGCGGTGACCAAGGGCCTGTTCGACGAGTTCGGTCCCGAGCGGATCCGGGACACCCCACTGTCGGAATCGGCCTTCGTCGGGGCGGGGATCGGGGCGGCCATGGCGGGCATGCGGCCCATCGTCGAGATCATGACGGTCAACTTCAGCTTGCTCGCGCTCGACCAGATCATGAACAACGCAGCCACGCTGAGGCATATGTCCGGCGGGCAACTGGGCGTCCCGCTGGTCATCAGGATGGCGACGGGTGGTGGCCGCCAACTGGCGGCGCAGCACTCCCACAGCCTGGAAGGTTGGTACGCCCACATTCCCGGACTGAAGGTTCTCGTGCCGGGCACGGTCGATGACTTCCGCACGATGCTCCCGGCAGCCCTCGCCGATCCCGACCCGGTTCTGCTCTTCGAGAATGTACTGCTCTACAACGAGGAGGGTGAGCTGAGCGATGGCCCGCTGGAACCCGTCGATCGGGCAGTGGTTCGACGACCGGGCCGTGACCTCACGGCCATCACCTACGGTGGCTCGTTGGGCAAGGTGATGGCCGCCGCCGAGGTGCTCGCTTCCGAAGGTGTCGACGTCGAAGTCATCGATCTTCGTTCACTGCGTCCACTCGACGATGCCACCTTCCTTGCCAGCGTGCGCCGAACCCATCGCGCTCTCGTGGTGGACGAAGGTTGGCGCAGCGGGGGCATCTCGGCCGAGATCAGCGCTCGAATCGTCGAGCAGGCGTTCTTCGACCTGGATGCGCCGGTCGGTCGCTACTGCAGCGTCGAGGTGCCCGTGCCATACGCCAAGCACCTCGAAGACGCCGCGCTGCCCTCGGTCGCCGGCGTCGTCGCCGCGGCCCGACAGGTTCTGGCGGACCATGCCTGACGACGCATCCGCCGGCGACCTGGTCGCATTCACCATGCCGTCGCTTGGCGCCGACATGGATGCCGGCACGATCGTCGAGTGGCACGTCAGCCCCGGCAGCACCGTGCAGCGCGGGGACATCATGGCCGAGGTGGAGACCGACAAGAGCAACCTCGACGTCGAGGTCTTCGTGTCGGGAACCGTGGTCGAACTGGTGGTACCTCCAGGCGTCAAGGTTCCCGTGGGCACGGTCCTGGCCTTGCTTTCTCCGCTGGGTGCCTCCGCCGTCGTCGCTCCACCAGTCGTCGCTCCACCAGTCGTCGCTCCACCAGTCGTCGCTCCACCAGTGGGCGCTCCCGCCGGCCCCGCCGCAATGCGTCCGGAACCTCCGGCGGCTGCCCTCGATCGTGTCGGGTCCGGTCGCGCGTCAACCGGCGTCCCCGTTGACCTCGCCCGTCGTTCGTCACCTGGCCGAGCAGCTCCACGTCGACACCGACCATTTGCAGGGCACCGGACCGGGCCATCGGATTCTGCGAGCAGACGTGGAGCGGGCGGCCCGCCGTCGGGTGACACCTCGGGCGCGGCGGTTGGCCATCGAGAAGGGCATCGATCTGGATCAGTTCGATGGGACCGGGGTCATCACCGGCGCTCACGTGCTCGACCGCACCGCCGTGGGCGGTGTTCCGCCTGTCCCGATCTCCCCGCCACCGGCGGAGCCACCGAGGTCCGACGCCATGCGGCAGGCCATTGCCCGGCTGATGGAACGCTCATGGCAGGAGATCCCCCACTATCACGTGGCCAAGCGCATCGACCTCCATCGGTCGCTCGAAACCCTCACCGTGGCCAACAGCTCGCGCCCGGCCGCCCAGCGCGTCCTGCCCGCGGCGTTGCTGCTTCACGCGGCCGCCCGCGCCGCCGCCGCCGTGCCGGAGGTCAACGGCTTCTGGCAGGACGGAACCTTCGTACCCGGCGAGGGTGTCCATCTCGGGGTCGTCATTGCGTTGCGGCCCTCGGCCCGACGTGCCGGAGGACTCGTGGCTCCGGTCATTCGTGACGCCTCGAACAAGGACCTACTCCAGATCATGTCGGAGTTGCGGGACCTCGTGACTCGGGCCCGTGCGGGTCGACTGCGGGCCTCCGAGGTCGGCGGCGCAACCTTCACCGTCACCGAACTGGGCGAGGGCGGAGTCGATTCGGTGACCCCCATCATCCATCCGCCGCAGGTGGCCATCCTCGGGCTGGGAGCCGTGCACGATGAGCCGTGGGCCGAGGCCGGCATGTTGGCCGTGCGGCCGGTGGTCCACGCAACGCTGAGCGGTGACCATCGGGCGGTCGATGGACGCATCGGCTCGGCGTATCTCAGCACGTTGTCCGCCGTACTCCAGGAGCCGATCGAAGCATGAACCCTTCAGCCGAACCTTTCGATGCGATCGCCCACGTGGCGGCCGCCCTGGCGATGGTCGCTCCCGACGTCGACCCCGCAGAACTGGACGCCGACCTGCACGACGACCTCGGACTCGATTCGATGGATCTGCTCAACGTGGCGGCGGCCATCGCTGAAGGCACAGGCATCGAGATTCCCGAACGTGACTACCCGGGGCTCCGCACGATTCGGGAAGTCGCCGGATACCTCGAGTCGCATCGCTGACGCTCAGTCGCGCCCAGCGAGTCCGACTGCCATCTCCAGGACCGCAGCACCCGAGATCCCTCCGTGCGACAGCCGAATCAGCGCCTGGTTGACCTCGTCGAGAGCGAACGCCTCGGTTCGTGTCCGGATGGGGAGCCGGGCCGCCAGGTCGATCAGCTCGGCAACATCGGAACGAGTCACGTTGGACACACTGCGAATCTGGCGCTCCCACCACAGGTCGTCGTAGTCGAACTCAGGGATGTGGTCGAGGTGGATTGCGTTGACCGCAACGACACCGCCCTTGTCGAGGGCCTGGAGCGCGGCCACCACGACCGACCCGGCGGGAGCGAAGGTCACGGCAGCATCGAGCGGTTGCGGTGGCTTCTGGTCGTACCCGCCCGCCCAGACTGCTCCCAGCTCCAGGGCTCTCGTCTGCTCGTCGGCCGAGCGGGTGCAGACGTAGACCTCGCAACCCCAGTGCCGGGCAATCTGGATCGCGCAGGTTGCCGAGGCGCCGAAGCCGTAGAGACCCAGCCGTCCTCCGGGCTCGATGCCCGACACGCGAAGCGAACGAAGGCCGATGGCACCGCCACAGAGCAGGGGAGCTGCTGCGATGGCGTCGAACCCGTCGGGGAGGAGGTGGGTGAAGTCGGCCCGGGCGGTCATGGCCAGCGCGAATCCGCCATTGCGGTCCCACCCGGTGAAGGTCGACGTATCACACAGGTTCTCTCGGCCGGACCGGCAGAAGCGGCAGGTGCCGCACGTGCCGGCGATCCAGGCCACGCCGACCCGGTCGCCGAGGCTGAGGCTTCCGACAGCGCTGCCGACGGCCGTGATGGTGCCGACGACTTGGTGGCCCGGCACCACGGGGAGTGTGCGTGGGGTGAGGTCGCCTTCGCAGAGTTGGAGGTCTGTGCGACAGACCGCACAGGCCGCCACCTCGATGCGTACCTCGTCGTCGGCCAGTGGTGCCAGGACGATCTCCTCGAGTCTCAGGGGCGATCGGTCGATCGGACCCGGTCGGTGGAGTACGGCAGCGACGGTCTTCTCGCTCATGGGGAGCACGTTAGGACCGGAACCCGACCGGGGACAGGTGACCTTCTGCCCTTTCGCCCGCGGTCGAGCGCGAACAGGATGGACCCATGAGCGCTCGGTTGTTACTCGTGTATCACTCGGTCGAAGGGCAGACGGCCAGGGTCGCCGAACGCATCGCCGAAATCGTTCGCGCCGCAGGAGACACGATCGACGTGTACGACGCCGATGACGCGCCGCCGCCCAACGATCACCAGTTGGTCGTGCTTGGCGATTCGATTCACGCCGGTCGCCACAGTCGGGCGCTCGAACGGTACGCCAACCGGCACCGAGACCAGTTGTCGGCAATGCCGGTAGCCCTCTTCCAGGTGAGTCTCACCTCGGCGAACGACGATGCGGAGCACACCGCCGAGGCTCAACGGCTGGTACATACGTTCCTCGAGCGGACGGGCATCGACCCGGACATCGTTGGACTCTTCGCCGGCGCCCTGGCGTACACCCGCTACGGATGGTTCAAACGAACACTGATGAAGCGCATCGCCGCTGCCGAACACGGTGATGCCGATCCGTCGGTCGACCACGAGTTCACGAACTGGGACGCGGTGGACGAGTTCGCCGGTGACACCCTTCGGCTCGTCCGGTGACGCGTTCGAGGTTGACCGTCTCGAGCCTGCTCCTGCTGGTGATGATGTCGGCGTGCGGGTCCGATGAGGACGCCAGTGCACCGACGAGCGGACTCACCAGCACGACAGACACGAGCACGCCGGAGGGGCCGGTGGACTACGACGTCTTCCTCTTGGCCGGTGACGAGCAGTGCGACAACGTGGTTGCGTCGCCCAGAACATCGACGGTCGAGGGTGCCCCGGCTGAAGCTCTGGCTGTCCTTCTCGCCGGCCCGACCGCGGAGGAGACCTCGCAGGGTTGGTGGAGTTCGTTCACCCCCGAGACCGCCGGCATGCTGATGTCCGTCGTCATCGAGGACGGCGTCGCCCGTGTTGCGTTCGATCCGGCGCTGCCAATGACCATTCCGAATGCGTCGGCGTCCTGCGGCTCGGCCGCTCTGCTGGCCCAGCTCGACGCCACCCTCACCCAGTTCGACGGCATCGAGCGCGCTGTCTACTCACTCGATGGCGACGTCGACGCGTTCTACTACTGGCTCCAGCTGGACGCCCCGGAGGGCTGAGTCCCCGGACCCCGGCGTCACCGCGCTGGATTGCGGAGAGAATTGGCCGCTCCGCCGTAGTTGTCGACCCCGAGGCGAGTGCGGAAGTCGGCCGACGCCTCGAAGACTCGGGCGTCGAGCTCGATGCCCGTACCGTCGGCGGCTCGGACGAGCCCGTTGAAAATGGCCACGGTGGCCGCTGCTTCGATCAGACCCTCCGAGCCCACGGCGCGCTGCCAGCGCGTCCCGGGCCGCTGCGAGGCCACCGCCGGCGCCGTTCGCTGCGGTGGCGAAGGCCAGGAGTACGGCGTCCAGTGGAACACCGGTCCCGGGGCGGCCGGCCATCGCGGCATCCAAGTCGAGGTCGAGTCCGATTGCGTCGCTGCTCTCACGGAGAAACGTCAGATGTGACGACGTTCAATAGAAGCACTCGTTGAGCGAGGTCGTCCTCGCCGCTACCAGCTCGACCTGGGGTCGAGAGAGCGCCCGGTGCCAGACCCACTCGAGGAACTGCGGCCCTCGTGAGTAGTGCGAGTCGACCAATCCGCGCCACAACCGATTCGTCGTCGGAACGAGCGAGAAGGTCCGAGCCACGTTGGCCAGCGCCGGAGCGAGACTCTGTGACACCCACGCGCCAACGTCGCCGACACCATCGGGACGAACCCGGCTCGGCTCGCCGGCGACCGGTGTCGGCAGCGGAGACCGGGGATCGCCGATGGCGTCGTCGAACCGGTCGAGGACCCGGGCGACGGCGACGACGGCGACCAGCTCGGTGTATCGCTCCTCCCCGAGCTCGTCGATCGCTTCGTCGGCCCACCGCCTCGTGAGGCGTCCCGGATCGGAGGCGACCCGGTGGACGACCTCTACATCGGTCGCGTCGAGCAATTGACCGGCCTCGTGTCGGCCTTCGACCGCCGTCGGGCTGAGGGCCGCCAACCTTGCCCGATCGAGTTCGTTCGACTCGGCGTCCCGCACGTGCTGCCAGACCTCGATGCGTTCGGCCCCGGTCAACCAATCGCCGGCTGCGCCCAGGCCGGATCGAGCGGCGAGTCGTGCCTGCCGCATCCGTTCGATGTCATCCTCGCCGTCGGTCATCGGCAAACCCTACTGGCGATCGAAAACCGGTGCCGCTACCGCGTGCAGCCGGCACCGCTCAGAGGTGCGGTACCGCACACGGTTGGGTCGTGGCTCCTCACGGAGTCAGGTTGACCTGGGTCTCGGCGCCGTCTAGCAATCGGTTATGAATCGTGCCGCCGGCCCCGCTGAAGACCTCGACCAGATCCGGGCGCTCGTCCATCGGTACTGCGACGCCGTGTGCTGCAACGATCACGAGGCCTTCGCTGCGACATGGGCCGAGGACGGGCGCTGGGAGATCGGACGTGGACCAGTGGTGGGCCGGGCCGCCATCGCCTCGGCGTTCGCCACCGCCATGGGGCTCTTCGAGTCGGTCATTCAACTGGCGCATCAGGGCACGGCGGTCCTCGATGGCGACCAGGGCGAAGGACGTTGGTACATGACCGAGTACACCCGATCTCGAACCGGCCGCAACCTCTTCTACGTGGGCGCCTACCACGACACCTACACCCGCACGTCCGACGGGTGGCGCTTCTCGAGCCGGACACTGAACTGGTTCTATCAGGGCGCGCCGGACCTCACCGGAGCGTTCGGGCCGCCTCCGGGCTACGACGCGTCGGCGCCGACGGTCTGGCCCGGTTGAGGAACCTCAGTCCCACCAACGCTCGGAGAGCGCGCTGAAGTTGGGCTGCCCGGTCGTCGCGGTGACCCCACCGTCGACGACCAGGCCGTGGCCCGTGATGTAGGAGGCGTCGTCGCTGGCGAGGAAAGCGACGGCTGATGCGATCTCGGTCGCCAGGCCCATGCGAGCCATGGGCACCAGTCGTTTGTACTGCTCCTGAGCTCGGTGGCTGCGAACGAGGGCGTCGGTCATCGACGTCTCGATCCCGCCGGGGCAGACAGCGTTGACCCGAATGTTGTCCCGAGCGTGGTCGGCGGCCAGCGTTCGGGTCAGGTTCATGACTCCCGCCTTCGCCGCGTTGTAGGCAGGGAGCCCCCAGTCCCCGAAGAGGCCCGAGATGGACGCCGTGTTGACGATGGCACCGCCACCATTGGCTCGCAGATGGGGGATTGCCGCTCGACAGCCGTAGAAGACGGCGTTGAGATCGACGTCGATCACCCGGTGCCAGGACTCGACGTCGAGCTCGTCCACCCGACCCATGGCGGAGATGCCGGCGTTGTTGAACACGATGTCGAGGTGGCCGAATTTCTCGACCGTCTTGGTCATCATGGCCTCGACCGCCGCAAGGTCGGTCACGTCGAGCTGCAGTGCAACCGTCGAGGCTCCGAGGTCGGCGGCGAGCTGTTCCGCTGCCTCCCCTTGGAGATCGGCGATCAGGACCTGCGCTCCCTCGGAGACCAGCCGCCTGACGGTCGCTTCGCCGATGCCCGACGCCCCACCTGTCACGACCGCCACCTTGCCGCTGAACCTGCCGTTCGTTTGATCGCTCATGGCTGGAACCTACGTCGTGGGCCGCCTCCACAGCGAGTCGCTGGACGCTCCTGAACGCTGACGACAAGGATGAGACCATGACCGATCTCGAAGCACGTATCCGCCGTCTCGAAGACATCGAGGCGATCAAACAGCTGAAGGCCCACTACTGCGCCGCGTGTGACGACGGCTACGACGCCGACCGCTTGGCCTCTCTGTTCACCACCGACGCCATCTGGGACGGCGGCAAGACCTTTGGGGTCGCCGATGGGCGCGAAGCCATCCGTCGCCACTTCCAAGGGCGCCTCCCGCCGGGTCACGATTGCCCGTCACCAGGTGATGAACCCGATCATCGAGGTCGACGGCGATTCGGCAACCGGTCATTGGCTGCTCTTCCAGCCGTGTACCAATGCCAACAAGGACGGCGAGAAGGCCATGTGGCTGGCCGCCACCTATGCCGACACCTACGACCGGGTCGATGACACTTGGCTCATCTCGGGAACGAAGATCGACGTTGCCTTCTTCACCGCCTACGACCAGGGCTGGGTCGATCAGCGCTTCCTGCCCGGCCGAGAGCCATGAGTCCGGCCGAGCGTGTGAACTGGGTCCGCCGGTTCCTGACCCTCGGGCTCCTCGGTGCGCTCGTTTCCCCGGCGGTCCGCAACGTCGATGGGCTGCCGCTCTCGACCTACCCCATGTACTCGTCGACCAGATCGAACCTCAGCACCTTCGCCACCGCCTCGGGCGTCGACGAGCACGGCGATCGATCAACACTGTCGGCGCTTGTCATTTCGGGCTCCAGGGATCGGCTGATCGCCCAATCGTTCCTGAACGATGCGGTCGGCAGGGGAGATGCAGCGCAGGTCTGTTCCGAGATTGCGTCCAGAGTCGAACGAGACCTGACCGGCGTCGAGATCGCACGGGAGCAACACGACACCATCGCACGCCTTCGGGGAGAGCCGTCGCTGCGGAGTCGCGAGGTGCACGCGATCGTGTGAGGTCGGCGCAATGACCTCGGCTGGCGTTGAGAGGACCGGCCCGTATGGTGCTCGGTTCCGTCCTCCGTCGAGCCGATCGTTGGCTTCTGTGCTCGGCCCCGCCCGAGCGCCTGGCCTTGCTGCGCCTCGCTGTCGGTGGCTATGCGCTCGTGAACGTCTTCATCAGCACCGGTGAGTTCGCACGCCTTGCGAGTCGCCCGGCGCGACAGTTCGAACCCGTCGGGCTCGCCACCCTTCTTGACGGGCCGGTGCCACCGATCGTCCTGTGGTCACTCTTTGCCTTGTCTGCGGTCGCCGGGGCGGCCTTCGTCGGGGGTGCGTTCTTCCGGGTGAGCGGACCGGTGTTTGCGGTGGCCAGCCTGGCCTGGGCCACGTATCACGCATCGTGGGGTCAGATGCTGCACTTCGAGCACCTGGTGACCTTGCACTTGCTCGTTCTCGGGTTCTCACCCGCCGCCGACGCCTTGAGCATCGACGCTCGCCGAACATCCCGGCCCGATCGAGGCACCGGCGGTTCGGTACGGATGGCCGATCAGACTGCTGGCGATCGTCACCGTCGTCACCTACGCACTGGCCGGTGTGGCGAAATTGCGGGCCAGTGGCTGGGCCTGGGTCGAGGGCACGACACTCGCCAACCACATCGGCTACTCGGCCACCCGGCTGGATCTCCTGGGCGAACCCAGACCGCCGCTGGCCGCGTTCGTCATCCGGCAGGGCTGGTTGCTGCAACCGATGGCCGTGGGCGCCCTGGCCGTCGAGTTACTTGCGCCCCTGGCGCTGCTCGGCGGTTGGTGGCGTCGACTCTGGGTGCCCAGCGTGTTGCTCTTCCATCTCGGCACGTTGACGACGATGTTCGTGTTCTTCTCCTACAACGGACTCGGGTTCGCACTCCTGCCGCTCTACCGGCTCGAGAAGTCGGTCGACCTCGTCCGCCGGCACAAGAGCCGTCCGAAAACGGCCTGAGCGATCCACCAGATCCCAACGACGGCTCGCGGGCGGGGCGGTGGTTTGGCTGCTGTGCCGCACTTGGCAGATGAGCTGACTCTGGGCCGTTTCAGGCGGATCGCAAGAGATTCATCAGGCCGCCTGCCTGACCCGGGAGTCATGGCCGACATGGTCGAGCGCTACGACCTGTGATCCTCGAGCGGTTGCCGGCAACGGGTGTCAGGTTTCGGAAATGGTGATCGCCTCGCTGAGCTGGTCGGCGATGCCAAGCTCGGCCGCCCAGCGCTCGAGGTAGGGGAAGTCGAGCGTGGAGCGTTGGACCTGGAGGATCGCGACGACATCGCGGACCTGGCGCTCGGAGCCTGAGGCCTTGGACCATTCGAGTTTGGAGAGGATCGTGTCTTCGGCGCTCGCCACGAAGGCGGGGACGCCGCTGACCAACCCGGGGATGCGCCGGCGAAACTCCTCGGCGCTGAACGGCCTGTCCTTGCGGATGATGAGGTCGACCATGTACGGCACCCCGGCTTTGTCGAGAGCCGCCGTTACCTTGGCCAGAAGGTCGTGTTGCATCTACGGGACCTCGGGTTCGGTGACCAGAGGGAAGCGGTCGACGAGATCTCCGTGGAGCAGGCGCAGCCAGGCTCGATGCACCTCGGCCTCGGACAGCTCCGGGTTCCGCGCCCGGATGCCGTCGAGGGTCGTGGTCTTGCACTGTTCAGCCATCTCGACGGCTAGCGCAACCTTCTCGGACCCCGTCATGCGTCGCATAGATCTCGATTTGGAGTCGCCTGGCCCGCTCGCTCGTGTCCGTCAATGCCACGAATCGAGTCTACGACGGGCCACTGACAGAGAGCAGCGGCGAGCTGGTGGTCGTCGGAAGTTCAGCTGAAGTTCAACAGAAGACGGTTGCTCAGGACACTCAATCATGATTGAGTCAACAGTGATGAGTGAAACACAGAACCGAACGAGCACCAACAGAAGGGTCGCGAGGTGAACAGGGGTTGGACCAAGGACGAGGAGCTGGCGGCCCGAGCTGCGGTGCACGCTGCGTTGGGTGAGCCGGCACGCCTGGCGATCGTCGACGAACTGGCGACGAGTGATCGCTCGCCGAAGGAGCTGGCCGACCGCTTGTCGATCCCATCGAACCTTCTGGCCCATCACCTCGAGGTACTGGAGGACGTCGGCCTCATCGCTCGATCGGCCTCCGCCGGCGACGGGCGACGCAAGTACGTGCGGCTGGTTCGTTCGGCGACACCGCCGGGTTCGAAGCGATCGGCCATGCACCGGAAGGAGAGATGCTCTTCCTCTGCAGCCAGAACTCGGCCCGTTCGCAGCTTGCCGCGGCGCTGTGGACCGCTCGAACAGGAAGGCAGGCGTCGTCGGCGGGAACCCGGCCGGCGACATCGGGTCCACCGCGGTGCGGTTGCCGCGGCCAGGCGGGCCGGCGTATCGCTCGCCGACGCAATGCCGAAATCGATCGAGTCGATTCCACTGACATCGCAGGTCGTGACCGTGTGTGATCTGGCGCACGAGGAGCTGGAGCCGGGACCTGAGTGGTGGCACTGGTCCATCCCCGACCCCGTGCCGAGCGGGACTGCAGCGGCGTTCGACGCCGTCGTGGCCGAACTCGACGCCCGGATTGCCTCGGTAGCTGGCCCACCTGACGACGACGAACAACGAGAACAAGAGCAGGAGGAACGAGAAGAAGCGATGACCGTACGCGTCGGAATCAACGGATTCGGGAGGATGGGCCGGCTGGTCGTTCGCGCCCTGCGACATCAAGGCGACCTGCAGCTCGTCCACGTCAACGAGCACAAGGGAGGCCTGGAGACTGCAGCGCATCTCCTCGAGTTCGACACGGTCCACGGGCGATACCCCGGCGTGGTTGGGGTCGAATCCGACAGCCTCGTCGTCGACGGCCACGCGGTCACCTTCAGCGAGCACTCCTCTCCGGGCGACATCCCCTGGGGCGACCTCGGCGTCGATCTGGTGATCGAGTCGACCGGTAAGTTCAAGACGGCCGCCGACCTCGAACCGCACTTCGAGCGGGGTGCGCGCAAGGTGGTGGTGGCGTGCCCCGTCAAGAGCGAGGGAGTCCTCAATGTCGTGATGGGGTGCAACGACCATCTGTACGACTCGGCGATCCATCGGATCGTGACCGCAGCCTCGTGCACCACCAACTGCCTGGCGCCCGTAGTGAAGGTGCTTCACGAGCAGATCGGCATCGAACGCGGCGCAATCACCACGGTGCATGACGTGACCAACACCCAGGTGATCGTGGATGCTCCGCACAAGGATCTCCGTCGGGCTCGGTCGGCGCTGAACTCGCTGATCCCGACGTCCACCGGCTCGGCGACCGCGATCACCATGATCTACCCGGACCTGACCGGGAAGCTGAACGGCATCGCCGTGCGGGTGCCGCTGTTGAACGCGTCACTCACCGACTGCGTGTTCACCCTGTCCCGAGACGTCACGGTCGAGGAAGTCAACGGTCTTCTTCGGGACGCGGCCGCACGGCGACCTGGCGGGCATTCTCGGGTTCGAGACCCGCCCGCTGGTTTCGGCCGACTACCTCAACGACACACGATCGGGAATCGTCGACGGCCCCTCGACGATGGTCATCGACGGCCGGATGGTCAAGGTCTTGGTCTGGTACGACAACGAGTACGGGTACGTCCACCGCATGGCGGAGCTGGCAGCGAAGGTCGCCGCCTCCATCCCACCCTCCATCCAGCCAGTGCGGTGAGGCTCCGGAACTACATCCTGGTGACGGCCGGCTACTGGGTGTTCACCGTCACCGACGGCGCGCTGCGAATGCTGGTGCTGCTGCACTTCAACGAGCTCGGCTACTCGCCGGTCGCCATCGCCTTCCTGTTCCTTGCGTACGAGTTCATGGGAATCGTGACCAACTTGCTGGGCGGCTGGATCGGTGCCCGGCGAGGGCTGAACCGAACCCTGGTCGCCGGGCTGGGCTTGCAGATCGTCGCCCTCGGCGCGCTCACGTTCGAGTCGCCGTCGTGGGCGCGATGGTGGTCGGTCTCGTTCGTGATGGGCATGCAGGCGCTGTCCGGAGTGGCGAAGGACCTGACGAAGATGAGCTCGAAGAGCGCAGTCAAGACCGTTGCCGGTGAGGGCTCGCTGTTTCGACTCGTGGCGATTCTGACCGGGTCGAAGAACGCGCTCAAGGGTGTGGGGTTCTTCGTGGGCGCAGCCCTGCTCTCGTGGATCGGCTACGACGGAGCGTTGTGGGCCATGGCGGGCGCGCTTGGCGTCGCGGTGGTCGGACTGCTGGTGTTCCTGAACGAGGACATCGGGAAGTCGAAGAAGAAGCCGCCGCTGCGATCCGTCCTGTCGAAGTCATCCGCCATCAACCGGCTTTCCGCCGCCCGGTTCTTCCTGTTCGGATCGCGCGACATCTGGTTCGTTGTCGCTCTGCCCATCTTCCTGTCGGACGAGCTCGAATGGACCGAACAAGGTGTTGGCGGGTTTCTTGCGCTCTGGGTGATCGGCTACGGGATCGTTCAGTCGTTTGCGCCCCAGCTGCTCGCCCGAATTGGACGAGCAACTGACGAGGTCACGTTGACCCGGCAGTGGGCCGTTGCGCTCGGTGTGGTCTCGGCGGCGATCGCCGTGATGGTGGCGGCCGACGTTCTGGTCACCCTTGCGGTCGTGGGTGGCCTCATCGTGTTCGGTGCCGTGTTCGCGCTGAACTCGGCATTGCACTCGTTCCTGGTGCTCGCCTTCTCCGACGATGACGACGTCGCTCTCGATGTCGGCTTCTACTACTCGGCCAATGCTGCAGGCAGATTCGTCGGCACACTGCTGTCCGGCGTGCTCTATCTCTGGGGCGACCTCCCCGCAGCGCTGTGGGGATCGACCGCGTTCGTCGTCCTTACCTGGCTGTTCTCACTTCGCCTGCCACCACTGCCGGAAACAACGAAGGTGACACTCGCCATGGTCGACGCCGGCGAGTAGCGAGCTGTCAACGGCTCAAGCGACCCCGAGCTGCACCGCAGCCCGGTTTGCAGCCCGCGGGCCCGCCAGTTGGCGGAGGAGGAGCAGGCCGTCGATCAGGGCAATCGCGGCTTCGGCCTCGGCGCGGCGGCGCTTCGGCGGCCCAGTGAGAAAGGCCATGACCCAGTCGATCCAGGCCTCGACGAGCTGAGGAACCAGGGTGTTGTACGGCGCTCTGTTCGCCACGGCGAGACCGTTGGCCTCGAAGAACAACGCGAAGATCGGGTCGGTCGTCGGTCCGAGCGAGCACCGGCCATGCAGTCCGCGCCAGCTCGCGATGGCTGTCGGCAGGCGTCGAGAAGGCGATACCGAGCGCTGTCTGGAGTTCGAGCGCCATCGCCGTGAGGACTTCGGTGATCAGGTCGTCCTTGGTGGGGAAGTAGTACACGATCGTCCGGTCGTTGATCCCGAGCTGTTTGGCCAACCGGCCGAAGGTGAGCTGGTTGAGTCCGTGTTCGAGAGCGGCTGCAAGAGCGCCGTCGAGGAGGTCCTGCCGTGTGTGCTTGTAGCCCATCGCATCGTTGACTGTAGCGACCGCTGCGAATACTGTTTGTAGTGATAACTACAAACGGGCCTTGGCTCGAGAACTGGAACCGCATGACGACCCTCAGCGACATCGACGCCTCGAACCTCTTCCGACGTGAACCTGATCGCTTCCTCGACGTCGGTGCAGGCGAAGTCGCCTACTGGAGCATCGGGACGGGGCCCGACGTTCTGTTCGTTCACGGCTGGCCTGTGAGCGCCGCGACGTTCCGGAAGCTCCTGCCTCACCTGGTCGATCACGTGTCCTGTCATCTGATCGACTTCCCCTCGGCCGGCTCCAGTCGTTTCGATCAGGACACGCCGATGTCGATCGCTCAGCACATCGAGACCCTTCGTCGCGTTGTCGATCTTCTCGACTTCGGCAACGTCGCCGTGGTCGGCCACGACAGCGGTGGCATGATCGCCCGGCACGCCATGGTCGGCGACCGACGCCTCCGTGCGATGGGCTTGATCAACACCGAGCCACCGGATCCGAGCTGGCGTTTCAAGTCGTTCATCGCGGCTGGGCGACTGCCTGGCCTGAGTGCAGGCCTGGGCTGGATCGCCGGCAAACCTCGGATTCGTCGTAGCCGTCTCGTCTTCGGCGACGCATTCGCCGACCGGTCCCTGCTCGAAGGTGAGTTCGACGAATTCTTCTTCAAGCCTCTTCACGAGATCCCAGGTCGGCGTGATGCCGCGTCGAAGTTGCTCCGAAGCTTCGACATGGGCCTGGTCAACGATCTGGGACGGATCCACCAACAGATCGATGTTCCCGTCCAGCTGGTCTGGGGTGACCAAGACCCGTTCTTCCCCGTGGCCAAGGCGAGGGTGATGGTTGACCAGTTCCCCAACGCGCACCTGGAGATCATCGAGGGTGCTGGGCTGTTCTGCCATGAGGAACGCCCGGCAGAGGTGGCCCGAGCGCTCATCCCGACGCTCACGGGTCAGCGCTGATCAGGCGTCGTCGCAGCTCGGGCAAGTGCCGATGAGGTCCAGGCGGTGGGTGTCGATGCTGAAACCCGCTTGCTCGGCGGCCTTCTGCAGGGCGCGGTCGAGGCTGGTCTCGGTGCGAGCGTCGAGTGAGAAATCGGCCACGTCGCCACAGGTCGAGCAGATGAGATGGTGGTGGTGTTCGGTGAGGTGCTCGGCCAGCTCGTAACGGGCGAAGTCGTCACGGGTGACGATGCGAGTGACTGCCCCGACCTGCTCGAGGATCGTCAGATTTCGATAGACGCTGGACTGCGGGAGGCGACGATCGGCATCGAGGATCTGGTTGATGGTCATCGGGCCGCCACCGGAACGGAGAATGTCGACGAGTCGACGGCGTCCCGTGGTGAATCGCTGATCCGCCTCGCGGAGCAGGCCGGCGACCTCGTCATCGACGTTGTTCGGGGTCACGGACGTCACCCTATCTCAGTGGTCATGGTGGGGATCGTCGAGGATGAGCTCGCCGCCGACCCTCACGAAACGCCCGCCGAAGGCTTGACGTAGGTGCTCCTCGGTGAGTACTTCGTCGGGTGTTCCTACCGCAACCGGCGATCGATCGAGCAGCAGCACCTGGTCGCAACGCCGAGCGTCTTCGAGGTTGTGGGTCGTCACGACGATCGTTCTTCCGGCACTCACCTCCTCGTCGATCACCTCCAGGATGATGGCTTTCGAGACGATGTCGAGACCGTTCACCGGCTCGTCGAGCAGGAGCAGGTCGGTGTCCTGGGCCAGGCCTTGAGCTACGAGGGCGCGCTGGCGCTGGCCACCGGAGAGGTCGTGGAGCTGTCGTCCGGCCAGATCGCTCACGTCCAGTCGCGCAAGCGCTCGATCCACGGCTGCTCGGTCGGCAGTTTTGAAGCGTCGGAAGAGTCCGAGGGTCGAATACCGGGCCAAGGAGACCGTGTCCCGGACGGTGATGGGGAGGCTGCGGTCGACGTCGGTCGACTGCAGCACGAGTGCCGCCGGCGTGCCGGGAATCGGAGACGGTGCCGGCCGACGGCTCGGTGATCCCGGCGATGGCCCCCAGTAGGGTCGACTTGCCCGACCCGTTGGGGCCGATGACCGCGAGGGAACTGCCGGTCGGGACCTGCAGGTCGACGTCGGCGAGCGCGATGGCGTCGCCGTAGCGCACCTCGAGGCCGGTGATGGAGATCGCCATCGTCATGCCTTGATGCTAGGTCGAAACGAAACCAATTCTCATTCTGAGTTGTGGTCGCCCGTGACGTCGCCCTACGGTGACTCGCAGTTCGATAGTGATTCTCAATCTGGAGTTGGTCATGGTCCTGTCTTCTCGGAACTTCGCAGCCGTCGCTGCTCACCGCGATCTTGGCGATACTGCGTGTGGAGCGATAGCCGGCACGGAAGACGGACGCCGACAGTGAGTCGGCCGACGGTGGTCGTGACGACCAACATCCTCGGGGACGTCGTGGCCAACCTCGTCGGAGACCAGATGAACGTCGTGACGATCCTTCCCGTCGGAGTGGACCCCCACGACTTTCAGGCGTCGGCCCAGCAGGTCGACCAGATCGAGACGGCACGGGTATTGGTCGTCAACGGCGGCGGTTTCGAGGAGGGCATCCTCGACGTCATCGAATCGGCCGAGGAGAATGGCGTCCCGGTCTTCGAGGCCCTCGGGTCCATCCAGGGAGTGCTCGAGGTGACCGAGCACGAGGGCGAGGCGGAGGAGGGCGAGCACGAGGGCGAGCACGAGGGTGGCGATCCCCACTTCTTCGGTGATCCGGCTCGAATGGCCCAGGCCGCGACCGGGATCGCCGCCTTCCTTGCAGACAACGTAGAAGGCATCGACACTGCCGGGCTCCAGGCCCAGGCCGACGAGTACATCGCGGAACTCGAAGCGCTGGATGCCGAGGTCGAGTCCACCCTGTCCGAGATCCCCGAGGAAGATCGGGTGCTGGTGACGAATCACGAGGTGCTGGCTACTTCGCTGATCGATACGATTTCGAGGTGGTAGGTACGGTCATCCCAAGCGGCACAACGGCCGATAGCGCCAGCGCCGGTGATCTGGCCGAGTTGGTCGAGGTCATCGAACGTGAGGGTGTCGCCGCGATCTTCGCCGATACGTCATCGTCGGCCGATCTGGCGCAGACCCTGGCCGATGAGGTCGGCGAGATCGACGTCGTCGAGCTGTTCTCCGAGTCGCTGGGCGACCCGGGTTCCGATGGCAGCACCTACCTCGACATGGTGCGGACGAACGCGGAACGTATCCGCTCGGCCCTGGTCGGCTGATCGGCCATGTTCGCCGTGGTGGGGTTCGTCGTCGAGGCCTTCGAGCCTGCGTTCATGCAGCGGGCACTCGTGGGCAGCCTCATCGCCGTGGTGGCAACGTCACTTGTCGGCACCTGGGTCGTGCTTCGAGGTCTTGCGTTCCTCGGGGACGCGCTCGCTCACGGGGTCATCCCTGGCATCGCGCTGGCGGTGCTCTGGGGGTTCAGCCCGATCATCGGGGCATTCCTGTCGGCGTTGGTCATGAGCTGGCTGGTCAGCGTCGTGTCCAATCGCACCGTCGTGCGTGACGACACCGCCATCGGCCTGCTGTTCGTCGGCATGCTGTCATTGGGCATCGTCATCGTGTCGCGGGCCCAGTCTTTCTCGGCCGAGGTCACGTCACTGCTGTTCGGCGACGTGCTCGGCGTCACCCTCGACGACATCCGATCACAGCTCGTGGCAACGGTCGTGGTGCTCATCGGCGGCGCGGTGCTGTATCGACCGTTCCTCGCACTCACCTTCAATCGGGCAAAGGCCCAGACCCTGGGCATGCGTCCACAGTTGGCGCAGGGGGCGCTGTTGGCGCTGTTGGCGCTGAGCATCGTCGCGAGCTTCCAGGCCATAGGCACGCTGTTGGTGTTCGGTCTCCTGGTCGGCCCACCTGCGACGGCGTCGCTCGTGGTGCATCGGGTGCCGGCGATCATGATCACGTCGATGGCATTCGGCACGCTGGCGGTGGTCGCAGGATTGCTCACGAGCTACCACTACGCCACCGCCGGCGGCGCGACGATCGCAGCCTTCAGCGTGTTGGAATTCTTCGTGGTCCTGGCTGGCCACGAGATCCGCTTGGCCCTACGGCGGTCACCTTCTCCGACACCTGCTGGTTGAGCCTCGCCTACATGGCGTCGACCTGGGGCATGATCTCTTCCTTCAGCTGCTTCAGGTCGTCGAGCGTCTTGGACACGGGAACATCCTGGAACGGCGGCCAGAGAAGCGGCATCGTCAGCCCCGCCTCCTTGAGGCGCTTGAGGTTGTCGGTGATCTGGGCGGCCGTGCCGATCAGCACGTTGCTGGCCTTGCCCGCCGGGGCCTGATCGGAGGCTTCCTCGGTGATGACGAACCAGTACATGCTGCAGAGTTCGAGGCTGTCCATCGCGTCGGGACGACCGAGCTCTTCGAGTTCATGTTGGATCGGTCCTCGCCACTCGACCAGTTCGTCCGGCGTGTCCTGGATGCCGATCCAGCCGGACAGGTTGTACTTGGCGATGCGATTGGCCGAACGCTTCGGGTCCTTCAGGCCACTGAAGTAGATCGGCGGGTGCGGGTCCTGCACCGGTTTGGCTCCGAACCCGCATCGGTCGAAGTCGGCGAACTCGCCGTGGTACTCGAAGAGGTCGTTGGTCCAGATGCCCTGCATGATCTCGATGGTTTCCCGCACGTGGGCGTGCCGCTTCGGGTAGATGTGCGAAGCGCTCGCTGCTGCGAACTCCTCTGGCATCCACCCTGCACCCAGGCCCACGTTGATGCGCCCGTTGGAGAGGTGATCGATGGTGGCGATCTCGGCGGCGAGGACACCCGGAGCCCGGTAGGGGGTGTCGGTGATGCTCATGCCGATGCGGACCTTCGAGGTCTTGGCGGCGAGCCAGGGGATGAGCGGCCAACCCTGGAACCATTGGCCGCGCGCTGACACCGGGAGCGCCTTCGGGAACTCGGTCATCATTCCGAACGGGTACTGGAGTTCGGCGCGATCGGAGGCTTCGGGTACGACGATGCGGTCGAGCGTCCAGACCGAGTCGAAGTCGAGATCCTCAGCGAGGGCCGTGAGGTCTTCGAGTTCCTTGACCGTCACCTGGTCTCGGAAGTTGGGCAAGTAGAGAGCGAGCTTCATGACAGATGGTCTCCTTGGCTTGCATTCGGGTCCCCAGCGGATGTCGTTCGCGTTTCTAGCACCACCAGAACCGGCCCGGCAGGCGGTGGCCGCACTAGGTGCCCGAGCGGAGTGCTTCCACCGGTTGTAGTCGCGCGGCTCGATTGGCGGGGTAGGCGCCGGACAACAACCCCTAAGCGCTCCCACCAAGGGGGGGGGGGGGGCGTTTGGTCGGAGCACTGGGTACGGCCTGGCGAGCAGCAGAGGGTTGCGGCGAGCCCTCCCGGGTCGACGGTCAGTCTCCTCGAGGTCGTCCGGGTGGTCTGTTTCGGAGCCCACGACGTTGAAGTTCTCGTCGAGTTGCACGTCAACCTGGTTGCCGTCGTCAAGCGTTACCTCGACCTCGTAGTAGCGGGCCGGGGGCGCTCACCTATGGGAGTGTCGGGGGATTCGTTCTGGTCTTCCTGACCGTCGATGCCGCTGTTCGAGGTCGCCGTGGAGATGGCAGGGAGGTTTGGGGTGTTCCACTCTTTTTTATCTCACATAGAATTCCACCTGACCGTGGCCTGAATGGGTTGCGCGCTGTCGAAGGGCGAACTCGACGAGAAAATCCTCTACGGTGCGAGAAGGCCCCTTGGCTCGACGAGCTTGCTCCTCCAATGACCAGAGAGTCGCATGATGAACAATGGTGGCAGTGACGATTTGTTCGTCGATCGACCGCAGGTTCTCGAGCGCGGAGCGTTGCGTCTCCGGCGGTGGGGCTCCTGGCTTGCGTCCCTTGCGGGCATCGTTGGGCTCATGGTCGTGGTCGGCTATTTGACCAGGACGGCTGGGGTCGTGAGATTGTCCGGCCGACTCCCGCCGATGTATCCGAATGCTGCGCTCGGCCTGATCTTGGGAGCCGGCGCGGTGTTGGGGTGCAACCGGCGAGGCGCCCTGCGGGTCGCCGCAGCGGGAGGAGCGCTCGGCATCGGCGTCATCGGCGCTGTGAGCCTTTCGTTGCATATCGCCGGCGCCGGGCCGACGTGGTTCGAGGGCCTCTTTCCCGATGACTTCGTCGAGGCCACGACCCCCGTCGGAGGCCGGCCGGCAGCCGAGACGTGCCTGGCTTTCATTCTTCTTGCGATGGCGCTTGGCTCCCTCGTTCTGCGGCGCTGGGCGCGTCTGGGTCAAGCGTTCGCAGTCGCCGGTGCGTCGGTCGGTATTTCTGCCGCCCTCGGCTATCTGATTGGCGTCGACCGATCCAGGCTCGGCGGCCACCTGTATGTCGGGATGGCCTTGCACACCGGCGTCGGCATCGCTCTACTCGGCATCGCCGCCATCTGTGTTCGCCCCAATGTCGGGTTCACGGCACAGCTGCTGGATGGAGGCCTTGTCGGCGGGGTCTCACGACGAGTGACCGCAATCGTCGCGGCGGCACCTGCACTCCTGCTGGTTGCTGGTGACGTGCTTGCAAATGTTCTGCGGGACGAAGAATTGTCGCGGTCGGTCTATTCCGTCGTGCAGGTCGCGGTGCTCAGCGCTGCGGTTCTCATCCCGGCGGCAGTCATCGGACGCACCGAGCGCCAGCTTCGTGAACAGCTCGACGCCGCTCGGCGACGGGACGAGGACCACGGAGACATCGACACGCTCGTCGAGGCTGTCACCGCTGAGATGACCATCACCGCACTCGAGATCGACGACTGGGAAATCGGCATGCGCTACCAGCCTGCCACCGGCCACTTGGCCGGAGATTCGGTGCAGGTGCACGTGCGCAACGAACCTCACCCAGCGACCCTCGTCGCGCTGGTGGACGTTGCCGGGCACGATGTCTACTCGGCCGTTGTGGCCTACGGGCTTCGAGCCCACATCGGCGCGCTGTGGGAATCGGGCGCCGATCTTCACACGATCGTCGCCAGCACCAACGCGAAGGTCTTCCGTCGGCACACGATCGCGACGGCAGTCTTCATCGTCTTCGAGCCCGGCTCCGACTCGGTCGAGGTGGTCAACGCCGGACACCCAGCGCCGGTCCACCTCCGATCAGGGGTCATGACAGAGTGGACCCGGACGGGGCCCCTGCTCGGACTTCGTACGGCGCAACATGCCGTCGGGGTCTTCGAGGTCCTCGTCGACGACTTGGTCGTGTTCTACACCGATGGAGTCACCGAGGCGCGCTCGCCCGAAGGTCACGAACTCGGAGAGGAGTTCGTCCATCGACTCATCAACGCTCGACAGACCGAGGCTGCGACGACGATCGTCGACGCCTGTGTGGATGCCGCCATCGAGCACGCTCGTTCTCGCCTGAACGACGACGTGCTGGTGATCGCAGCCCGCCGACTCCGGAACGACGCTGCCGCAGGCTCGGCTCGAGCCGTGAGCGAAGGAAACTGAAATCCGGCCCGGGTACGGTCCCGGGTCATGGAGCCCTTGGAAATGCTGCGCCGCGCAAGCGAGTACTATGACCGGCGTCTCGCCGAGATCGCCGACGATCAGTGGTCGATGCCGTCGATCTGTGACGGGTGGACGATCAAAGACCTTGCGGATCATGTACTCGGTGGCAATCGGTTCGCCGTCGGCCTGCTTGCTGGTCTCGACGCCGACGGCGCCATCACCGTTGCCAGGCAGGGCGGGTTCGACGACGAGCCGTTGACCGCCTACCGCTCGAGCGTGCAAGCCCAACACGATGCCTTCGAGGCAGCCGGCGAGCTCGACTTCCTGGTGCGTCACCCCGCCGGTGACATCACCGCTCGGCAGTTCCTCGGGTTTCGGCTGGGCGATCTGCTCCTCCACGGGTGGGACCTTGCACGGTCAACGGGCGGTGACGACACCCTCGACGAGGAACTCGTGCCGGCAGTGTGGGATGCGTACCAGCCCATCCTCGAGGCGGCCAACGATCGCGGCACCTTCGGAGAGGGCCCATCTGGCACCGTGTCGAGCGACAGCCCGCCGTCGCTTCGACTACTCGACCTCACTGGCCGTCGGCCGTGAGGCTCATGGTTTCGTTACGTCGCCGGGAACCCATCCGAGAACGGCATCGACGTCGTGTTGCCGGCCGGTCGGGTGGTCATCCGGCATTCCGTATCCGGTCGAGGCAGATTCGCCCCGCCTGTCGGAGGTGGCACCAGCCGATGAGATACCAGCCTTCTCCACGCTGTAGAAGCCGACGGATCGACCTCGGGTGGTTTGGCCGCCTCGCATCGGTGTAGTCGATGTTGACGACGACCGATCGTCGGAGGCTTCCTCGACGGTTCGTCGTGAGCGTCGCGGGCGTTCGGTGTTTCGGGATGCGGACGGTTCGGCTCGGCGACACGGCATCTGGTCGGCCGTCTGTAGCTCGCTACGTGCGCGACCGACGATCGCCGCCCTACACTCAGTCCGATCGCAGTGAGAGATCAGGACAGCAGAGCCGGAGCGGTCGAGACTGACCTGGCCTCCCGTCCGCCCATGTTCTGCATAGAGGGGCACGCCTGCACGACGGAGCGCTGAGAGATCGCGCTCGATGGTTCGACGAGTCACGCCGAGACGCTCGGCGAGCTGACGGCCGCTGCTGACGGGTTGGGGGGCAGCTCGGCGCACCGGTTCGATTCGGTTCAAGACGGACACCTCACCCCAGAAGCCCAGCGGCGTCAAGAAATTCGCGAATATCCGACAGAGGGCTGTCGCAGGACAGTTCTAGGGTCCGCTCATGACCAAGACGAGCGAGGACCTGCGAGCCTCCCTATGACTGTCCAACTGGGATACACCATCTGCTATGTCGATGACGTGCGCTCGACCCTGGACTTCTACAACGCGGCCTTCGGTCTCGTCGAGCGATTCATCACGCCTGAAGGCGACTATGGCGAACTGGAGACGGGGGCAACAACGCTGGCATTCGCGGCCAACAGTCTGGCGGACGTCAATCTGCGCGATGCCGGTGGCTTCGTCCGCCTGGACGATCTCACGAGACCGCCAGGGATCTCCATCACGTTGATCACCGACGACGTTGCGGGCGCCCTGCAAGCGGCGGTCGCCGCCGGCGCACGCCGCTACGTCGATCCGACCGAGAAGCCGTGGGGCCAGACCGCTGCGTACCTGCTCGATCCGAACGGGGTCCTCGTCGAGATCGCCACGCCGGTTTCTGCGGGTGCCGTTTGAAGTGACAATTGCATTCCTGGGGGTGCTCCGAGCTCTGGGATCAAGAACGCGATAGATCCGACGACGCAGGCGTCAGGATGGCGTCAGGGCCCTTGTCTCGTCCGGACCGCCGTGGATGAATGGCGGCATGGATGACGTCGTGTTCTTGAGTCTGTTCGTGGCAGCGATGGCGCTCGCCTCGGGATATGTCCGTGCCTGCGGTTGGATCGTCGGGCGGGACGATTCCTTGACGGCAACCGAGCGAGGCGAATGATGTTGGCGGCAGGCTACGACAACTGGGTCGGTCTCGGTGTGGCGATCGTGGTGACGGTTCTGCTTCTCCTCGTATTGATCGTGCCGGAGCGGTTCTGATGTCGGCGGCGGCGTTCGGCCAGCTCGTCCTGACACTGGGAATTCTCTGGGTCCTGGTGCCGATGACCGGCCGGTACCTGGCAGCGGTGTTCGGTGACGGACCGGCGGTGGGAGATCGCTGGTTCGGGCCCATCGAGCGACGCTTGTATCGGCTGGTGCCGTATCGATGCAGCGAGCGAGCAGCACTGGACGATCTATCTTCGGTCGCTGCTCGCGTTCGGAACGGTGAGCTTCGCGTCGTTGTACTTGCTTCTGCGCCTACAGGGTTTGTTGCCGGGCAATCCGGCGGACCTTGACGGCGTCCCGGCACCGCTGGCCTTCAACACCGCTGTCAGCTTCATGACGAACACCAACTGGCAGGCGTACAGCGGCGAGACGACGATGAGCCTCCTCACACAGATGGCGGGCTTGACGGTCCAGAACTTCGTGTCCGCTGCAGTGGGCCTCGCGGTCGGTGTCGCCATCATCCGTGGCGTGTCCAGAGCCGGGTCGGACACGCTGGGAAACTTCTGGTCGGACGTGGTTCGCTCCACCGTCCGCGTCCTGGTGCCACTCGCACTGATCGGAGCGCTGCTGCTGGTTGCGACCGGTGTCGTTCAGAATCTGGATGCCTCGACGGTGGTGACCACTGTGGAGGGTGCTTCGCAGGATCTACCGGGCGGCCCTGTTGCATCGCAGGTGTCCATCAAGCAGCTGGGAACGAATGGCGGGGGGTACTTCAACGTGAACTCGGCGCATCCGTTCGAGAACCCGTCGCCGGCATCGAACCTGATCGAGCTGGTGATGATCCTTCTGCTTCCACTGTCCTTCCCGATCGCCTATGGGCGGCTCGTCGGCGACCGTCGCCAAGGTCGCGTTCTGTTGTCGGTGATGGTCGGCCTGTTGATGACCGCCACGCTGTTGTCGGCGTTCGCTGAGGCCTCGGGCAACCCGGGGCTGACCGAGGTGGGGGTCGACCAGTCGATCTCGTGGGGGCAGTCCGGGGGGAACCTCGAAGGCAAGGAGGTCCGGATAGGCGCCGCCGCCTCGGGGACCTGGGCCGCGGCGACGACGAACACGTCCAACGGTTCGGTCAACTCGATGCACGACAGCTTCACCCCCCTTGGTGGCGGTGTTGCGTTGCTGAGCATGTTGCTCGGAGAGGTCAGCCCCGGCGGAATCGGCGTCGGCTTCATGGGCCTGTTCGTCTACGCACTGCTTGCCGTCTTCATCGCCGGACTGATGGTCGGCCGCACGCCTGAGTACCTGGGCAAGAAGGTTCAGGCGGCGGAGATGAAGCTGATCGTCCTCTACCTGTTGGCGATGCCGGTCGTGGTGCTGACTCTTGCTGCGGTGTCGGTCATGTGGGCGTCGGCAACCGAATCCATCCAGGATCCGGGACCCCATGGCCTGACCGAGGTGCTCTATGCGTTCGGGTCGGCGGGCAACAACAACGGCTCAGCCTTCGCAGGGTTCGGCGCTGACACGCGTTGGTTCAACGGTGCGTTCGGCGTGGCGATGCTGGTCGGCCGGTTCTTCCTCATCATTCCCGCGGTGGCGTTGGCCGGTTCGCTCGCCGCCAAGCCCCGTGTGCCGGAGACGAGCGGCACGCTGCCGACGCACGGAGCGCTGTTCGGCGGCCTGGTCGTCGGGGTGGTGGCAATCATCGCCGGTCTCACGTTCTTCCCCGCCTTGGCGCTCGGACCGATCGTCGAGCAGCTGTCGCAATGAAAGGACCCGCTGTGTCGCCCCACTCGCTCCCGCGCCGTTCGCTCCTGGACTCGACGATCGTCGGTCCCGCAATCGGTGACGCGTTCCGCAAGCTCGACCCGAGGTCACTGGTACGGAACCCGGTGATTCTCCTTGTCGAGGTCGGCAGCGCACTCACGACGCTGGTCTTCCTGAGAGACCTGGGCGAAGACACCTCCACGGACGTGTTCAACGTACTCATCGCCGGCTTCTTGTGGTTCACGGTTCTGTTCGCCAACTTCGCCGAGGCGATGGCCGAGGGGCGCGGGAAGGCCCAGGCTGCGAGCTTGAGGAACGCACGCAGCGATACGTCGGCCCGGCTCCGTGGCTCCGATGGCAGCATCACGACCGTCGCGTCGACAGAGCTGCACGTCGGCGACGAGTGCATCGTCTCTGCGGGGGAGATCATCCCGGGTGACGGCGACATCGTCGAAGGCATCGCGACGATCGATGAGTCGGCCATCACCGGCGAGTCCGCGCCGGTGGTGCGTGAATCGGGTGGGGACCGTTCTGCGGTGACGGGCGGGACTCGGGTGCTGTCGGATGAGATCGTCGTGCGCATCACCGCCGAACCGGGGGCGACCTTCATCGATCGGATGATCGCGCTCGTAGAGGGGGCCGAACGCCAGCGAACCCCCAACGAACTGGCCCTCTCGATCCTGCTCACCGGGCTGACCATCGTGTTCGTCGTGGCGGTGGCGACGCTGCAGCCCCTTGCGATCTACTCGGGAGCAGAGCAGGAGTTGGTGGTGCTCATGGCCCTGCTCGTTGCACTGATCCCCACGACGATCGGCGGGCTGCTGTCCGCAATCGGCATCGCGGGGATGGACCGTCTGGTCCAACGCAACGTTCTGGCCACGAGCGGTCGGGCGGTCGAGGCGGCAGGCGATGTGACGACGCTGCTGTTGGACAAGACGGGAACCATCACGTACGGCAACCGACGGGCGGTGGCCTTGCTGGCCGTTCACGGAGTCAGCGACGAGCAACTCGCCGAAGCCGCCATGATGGCGAGCCTGGCCGATGAAACACCCGAAGGCCGTTCCATCGTCGAGCTGGTCGTGAAGGAGGGGCTCCCTCCGAGTCTGCCGATGGGCTCGGAGTTGGTCGAGTTCACGGCGCAGACCCGGATGTCCGGGGTGGATCTACCCGATGGCCGTCGACTTCGAAAGGGTGCCGCTGACACGATGCGTCGTCATGTCGAACGGCTGGGCGGAGCGACACCTCCCGAGCTGATGGCGTTCGTCGACGAGATCTCGCGATCGGGTGGTACCCCACTCGTCGTCGGCGACGGTGACCGAGTGCTCGGCGTCATCCACCTGAAGGACGTCATCAAGGAAGGCCTTGTCGAGCGGTTCGCTCAGCTGCGTGACATGGGGATCCGGACGGTGATGATCACCGGTGACAACCCGCTGACGGCAGCGGCGATCGCCCGCGAGGCGGGGGTGGACGACTTCCTCGCCGAGGCAACCCCGGAGGACAAGCTCGCCCTCATCCGACGTGAGCAGGCAGGAGGTCGCCTGGTCGCCATGACCGGCGACGGCACGAACGACGCCCCAGCGCTTGCGCAGGCCGATGTCGGGGTGGCGATGAACACGGGCACCCAGGCCGCGAAGGAGGCCGGCAACATGGTCGACCTCGACTCCGACCCGACGAAGCTCATTGCGGTCGTCGAAATCGGCAAGCAGCTTCTCGTCACCCGCGGGGCGCTGACCACGTTCTCGATTGCCAACGACGTCGCCAAGTACTTCGCCATCATCCCGGCGATGTTCGGCGGTGTGCTTCCGGCCCTGGACCAGCTCAACGTGATGCGTCTCGACTCTCCTCGATCAGCGATCGTTTCGGCAGTCGTGTTCAACGCACTGGTCATCGTGGCGCTCGTTCCGTTGGCGTTGCGAGGGGTGCGGTTCATGGCAGCGTCGGCCGAAGCGGTCCTGCGCCGCAACCTGCTCGTGTTCGGACTCGGCGGCCTGATCACACCATTTGTGGGGATCAAACTGATCGATCTCGTAGTTGCTGCCCTAGGAGTGTCGTAGTCATGCGTGGTTTCTCCTTCTCCCAGCTTGCGGCCAGCGCCCGTATCCTGACCGTGATGACCGTGGTGCTCGGGCTCGCCTATCCGTTGGCCGTGACCGGGATCGCTCAGGTCCTGTTCGAGAATCGGGCGGATGGCTCGCTCGTCTACGTCGAAGGCGAGCCGGTTGGGTCGTCCTTGATCGCTCAGCCGTTCGGATCGACCGGGTACTTCCACCCGCGACCGAGCGCAGTCGAGTTCGATGCAGCAGCCAGTGGCGCATCGAACCTCGGTCCGTCGAACCCGGAACTCGTAGCGGCCATCAGTGAGCGGGTGGACGCGTATCGACGTGTGAACGGGCTGACCGTTGGTGTCGCCATTCCGGTCGATGCCGTCACCACGTCGGGGTCGGGGCTGGACCCGCACATCTCGCCGGCGAACGCCCGGCTCCAGGCCCCGCGCGTGGCGGCTGAGCGCGGTCTCGACCTCGAGATGGTGTTGGGTCTCGTCGATGTCCATACCCAGCGGCGGCCACTCGGTGTCCTGGGCGAGGACGTGGTCAACGTGCTCGAACTCAACCTCGCGCTCGACGAGCAGACCGGTCGGCCGTGACCCCGGACGCAGCTCCGATTGCGTCCATGACCCGTGGCCGTCTTCGGGTGTACCTCGGAGCTGCGCCCGGTGTAGGGAAGACCTACCGCATGCTCGAGGAGGGTCGTCGGCGGCTCGAGCGCGGAACCGATGTCGTTGTCGGCATCGTCGAGACCCATGGCCGAGAACGTACCGCGGCGCTCGTCGACGGGTTCGAGATCGTTCCCCGGCGCTCCGTGCAGCACCGCGGCACCGTGCTCCACGACCTGGACGTCGATGCGGTGCTCGCCCGCCACCCGGCCGTGGTGCTCGTCGACGAACTCGCCCATACCAACGCACCCGGGCTGAGGAACGAGAAGCGCTGGCAGGACGTCGAGACCATTCTCGACGCTGGAATCGACGTGATCAGCACCCTGAACGTGCAGCACCTCGAATCGCTCAACGACGCGCTCGAGCGAATCACCGGCGTCGAACAGAAGGAGACCATCCCCGACGACGTCGTCCGGCGGGCCCAGCAGATCGAGCTGGTCGACATGACGCCCGAGGCGCTTCGAAGGCGCATCGTCCACGGCAACGTGTACCCCCGCGAGCGAGTCGACACTGCCTTGGGGAACTACTTCCGCGTCGGGAATCTCACGGCATTGCGTGAACTCGCGCTGTTGTGGGTCGCCGATCGGGTCGACGACGAACTCGCCGAGTACCGCCAAGAGCGAGGGATCAGCCGTCCCTGGGAAACGCGCGAGCGGATCGTCGTGGCCTTGACCGGTGCTCCGTCGGGGGAGAAGGTGGTGCGTCGAGCCGCCCGTATCGCCGAACGGTCGCGTGCCGATCTCCTCGGGGTCCACATCCGACGCGGCGATGGTCTGAGCAGCATGCACGGTGACGATTTGCTGGCCGAGCACCGACAGCTCCTGGTTGACATCGGAGGCAGGTATCACGAGGTCGTCGGGACCGATCCGGCTACTGCGCTCGTTTCGTTCGCCCGCAGCCAGAACGCAACCCAGCTCGTGCTCGGGACCTCGCAGCGTGGGCGGCTCGATGAACTGCTTCACGGCTCGGTGATCAACGACTCCCTCCGAAGGGCCAAGGATCTCGACATCCACGTCGTCGCACACGCTCCCGACCCGGAGGTTCGAGCAGCGGCGCGCCTTCGAATCGCCAGGCCGAACCGCTCGACCTGGCGCCGCATACCGGTGCGCCGACGGGTGCTGGCGCTGGGTGTGGCGGCGCTCGGACCTCCGCTCCTCACGCTCGCCTTCCTCCCGTTTCGAGATGACGAGGGGCTGCCGGGGGTGCTTCCGGCCTATCTGATGATCGTCGTCGCGTGCGCACTGCTCGGGGGGACGATCCCCGCCCTCGTCGCCGCAATCGTCGGCTTCGGGCTCGGCAACGTGGCGCTCACTCGGCCGTACGGCACCCTGCAGATCGACGAGTTCGCCAGTCTCGTGGGCCTCGTCTCGTTCCTCGCGGTGGCGGGCGTCGTCGCGGTGCTCGTCGGACGGCTCGGCGCACGGACGGCCGATGCCGATCACAGCCGGGCACAGGCGCGGGCATTGGCAGCGGCAGCAGCCTCGGTAGCCGAGGACGATCCTGTCCCCGAGCTTCTGGACCGACTGCGCAGCCTGCTCGGCGCGGACCTTGTGGCGATCGAGCAGGGGGGTGCGATCGTTGACGGTTCGGGTGATGTCGCCGCCGCCAACAGTCCTCACGCCGAACGCATCCAGTTGGAAGGGGATCGCCAGCTCGTGCTCGCCCCTATCGTCGATGACCCTGATGAGGTCTCGGTCGTCCGCGCCTTCGCCGATCAGCTCATTGCCGCGATGCACCGGAACAGCCTGGCGGCGCGCGAGACCGAGGCGCGCACCCTCGCCGAGATCGACCGATTCCGAACAGCGCTGCTCCGGTCGGTCTCGCACGACCTGCGCACCCCGCTCGCTTCCATCAAGGCCGCGGCAACGTCGCTCCAGCAGGACGACGTCGACTGGCCTGAGGATGCCCGGGTCGAGTTTCTCGCAACGATCATCGAGGAGGGCGACCGGCTCGATCGGATCGTCTCGAACCTCCTCGACGCAAGCCGTCTCGAGGCCGGCGTCCTGACCGTCGACCGGCATCCCGTCCATCTGGACGAACTCGTGTCGAGCGTGGTCGCGGCCGTCGACCCCCAGGCCGAGATACGCGTGAGGTTTGCCGATGAGACCCCGGCGGTGCTCGCGGACCGCGTCTTGCTGGAACGCGTGCTCGAAAACGTGATCCTGAACGCAATCCGCCATGCTCCAGGCGCCATCGAGTTGGAAGCGATTCACGATGCCCACAACGGCGTCGTGCGATTGCGTGTCATCGATCACGGGCCCGGCGTGCCGCCTGCGGCCCGTGATCTGATCTTCGGTGAGTTCCAGCGCCTCACCGACCACGGCGCTGGAGCCGGACTTGGTTTGGCCGTTGCCACGGGGCTGGTGGAGGCGATGGGCGGTTCGCTCGAACCCTCGGACACTCCAGGGGGAGGGCTTACGATGTCGATCGTTCTGCCGGTGACCGGCTCGCCGACAACGGGGGAATCTCATGACCACTGATGTCGAGAAGTCAGCGACGATTCTGGTCGTGGACGACGAACCGCAGATCCGACGGGCACTGCGTATCAATCTCACGGTTCGAGGCCATCGCGTCATCGAGGCGGGGACCGGCGAGGACGCGATCCTGCGGGTGGCCGACCACGTGCCCGATGTCGTCCTGCTCGATCTCGGATTGCCGGGTATGGATGGCATCGAGGTTCTCCACGGTCTTCGAGGTTGGACCGACGTGCCCGTCATCGTGCTGACCGTCCGCGATCGCGAAGCAGACAAGGTCGCGGCCCTCGACGCCGGCGCTGACGACTACATCACCAAGCCGTTCGGAATGAACGAGGTGCTTGCCCGGATCAGGGTCCAACTTCGACGGACCACACCCTCGACCCCTACCGAACCCATCGTCAGGACCGACCACTTCGTGATCGACCTCGCTGCCGGTCGGGTCCACCTCGCCGACGGGAGCGAGGCCCATCTCACGCCCAAGGAGTGGGGAATCGTCAGTACCCTTGCACGCCAGCCCGGCAGGCTCGTGCTGCAACGAGATGTATTGCACGACGTCTGGGGGCCCGCGTACGGAGACGAGTCCAACTACCTACGGGTCTTCATGGCTCAGATCCGCAAGAAGCTCGAGCCGGATCCGCGCCACCCGCGATACTTCGTCACCGAACCAGGAATTGGGTATCGCCTCGAGAACATCCATGAACCATCATGAACTCGGCCGCCATCGCACTTGGACTGCCTGTCGTGGCCGGGGTGGCGCTGATCCCACTCCGACCTCATCTGGCCCAGAGCATCTCGCTCATCATGGTGGTGCTGGTCGCCGTTGGCATCGTCACCGGATTCATCGCGGACGCGGCCCAGGGGGCAGTTGAGAGTACGAGAGTACGTCATCGCGACCTCGAGATCCCCGTGGGCCGACCACCGCAGGAACATGGCCGGTTCCTCGTCCGCACGACGAGTGCAGAGATATCTGTCGAAGAACGCTACGCCGCTGCAAGCATCGCCTCCACGCTCGGCAGACTTCTTGACGTGCCGACGGCGGAGGGTAGACCTCGTCCCAGGGAGGGGAAGACGTGAACGACAAATTTGGTGGCAAGCCCGAGGGTTGCCCGACCTCTGATGTCGACCTCTGGTCCGATGACGTCTTGGCCGATCCGTACTCCTCCTACCGGGCGCTCCGAGACCTTGGTCCCGTCGTATGGCTGCAACGCCATGGTCTGCTTGCCTTCACCCAGTACAGCGCGGTGCGTTCGGCGCTGACCAACTGGCAGCACTTCTCCTCCGCCGCGGGTGTGGGAGTTGACGACGCGGCCAACGAGGCGATGCCGCCGAGCACCATCAAGAGTGATCCCCCGGCCCACGACAACTATCGGAAGCCACTCACGTCGCAGCTCTCGGTGGGGTCCCTGGCCGACGACGTGGGAACCATCGAGCGAACAGCCCAGCAGATGGTGGCGGCCGTCATCGACCGAGGCCGGTTCGATGGAGTTGCCGATCTTGCACGCCCCTACAGCCTGAAGGTCGTCGGCGATCTGATCGGCCTGCCAGACGAAGGACGCGACCCTCTTCCCCATTTGGCCGAGCGGGCGTTCAACATCTTCGGCCCGACCAACGATCGGTTGGCGGCAGCGCCCTCTGCCCTGGGTCAGTTGTTCGGCCACGCCCGTGCCGTGGTCGCCGGGGGCCAGCTCTGCCCCGGCGGGCGGGCGGCCCAGCTTGCCGAGAGCGGACGGCCCGATGACATCGTCGCCTACACCTGGCCGGGCATCGACACGACCGTCAACGGGCTGGGCGCTGCGCTGTATCTCTTCGCCAAACACCCGGTGCAGTGGGAGCGGTTGCGTCAGGATCCGTCGCTCATCCCGAGTTCATTCGCCGAGGTCCTGCGCATGCATGCGCCGGTGCACTACTTCACCCGTCGCACGACAGAGCAGGTCCAGGTCGACGGGGTCTTGGTGCCAGCGGACTCCAAGGTCCTGCTGATGTACGGCAGCGCCAACCGTGACGAGCGCAAGTACCCCGACCCTGACCGCTTTGACATCACCCGCAACCCGGTCGATCAGCTGGCGTTCGGACGTGGCATCCACCTCTGCGTGGGCATCAACCTTGCCAGGATCGAGGCGCACTCCCTCCTCGCGGCGTTGCGCCGATCGGTCGGGCGGTTCGAGCTCGACGGCGAGGCCGAGTGGCTCATCAACAACACGCTGCACGGGCTCGCTCGGCTGCCGCTCTCCGTCATCGCACGTCCCGCAGGCGCGTGACGCCGACTGCTGCCAGGATGCATCGATGATCATCGTCGCCGGCCACCTCCGTGTCGATCCTGCGGATCGACCGACGTATCTCGCCGGGTGTCGCTCGGTCATCGAGGCGGCTCGTCAAACCGAAGGATGCCTGGACTTCCACCTGTCTGCCGACGCCCTCGAACCCGACCGCATCAACATTTACGAGGCGTGGGACAGCGCAGCCGCAGTGGAGTCATTCCGAGGCTCCGGACCCGACGATGGCCAGGCAGAGATGGTTCGTTCAGCGGACGTCCACCAGTTCACCGTTGCATCGTCGACGAGCCTCACCGGTTAGCCAGTCAGCGGCGACCCTCTTGGCGAACCTGCCAGGCCAGGGCGTTACCCTCGAACGCATGCCGATTCGGATTCCCGATGCGTTGCCCGCCCGCGAGGTACTCGAGCGCGAGGGTGTGATGGTCATGGACGAGTCGACCGCCCTGCGGCAGGACATCCGTCCGCTGCAGATCGCGTTGTTGAACCTGATGCCGGACAAGGTCGTCACCGAAACTCAGATCGCCCGCCTACTCGGGTCGACGCCGCTGCAGATCGATCTGACCCTCGTGCGCATCGGAAGCCACGCGGCCAAGAATACCGCCGAAGACCACCTGATCTCCTTCTACCAGACCTGGGACGAGGTCAAGCATCGACGGTTCGACGGCTTCATCATCACCGGCGCCCCGATAGAGACCCTGCCGTTCGAAGAGGTCGCCTACTGGCCCGAGCTCACCAGGATCCTCGACTGGACGACCACCAACGTGCACTCGACGTTCTCCATCTGTTGGGGAGCGATGGCGGCGATCTGGCATTTCCACGGCGTGCCGAAGTACACCCTGGACACCAAGGCGTTCGGTGTGTTTCAGCACCGGAACTTGAAGCCGACCTCGCCCTATCTCGCCGGCTTCTCCGATGATTTCGCCGTATCCGTTTCGCGTTGGACCGAGGTGCGACGCAGCGACGTCGAACGGGTCGCGGGACTCGAGCTGTTGATGGAGTCAGCCGAGACCGGTGTGTGCTTGGTCTCCGAGGACACCTGCAACCGGCTCTACATGTTCAACCACGTCGAGTACGACTCGACGTCGTTGGCGGGGGAGTACTTCCGCGATGTGGATGCCGGCAAGCCGATCGACCTTCCGCACAACTACTTCCCGGACGACGACCCAACGCAAAAGCCGCTCAACCGCTGGCGATCACACGCGTTCTTGCTGTTCGGCAACTGGATCAACCGGCTCTACCAGACGACCCCGTTCGACTTCGTCACCGACGCGGGTTCGAAGGGCGAGGACGGGGGGCCCACGTGAGAGGGCGAAAATTGGGCCTGACCGGCGATGAGTTCGATCGCGGTACTGTCCTGGTGCATGAGTCACGGAGCAGATTCGGACGACACCGATTCGAAGGTCGCTCGAGCTCGCCGGTTCTTCGAAGCATTCGACGCTGCGTTCGTCAGCTTCGACGGACACCACATAGCGCTGCGCTACGCAGAGCCCTACTTCGCATGCCGAGCGGACGGTTCTTCTGAAACGTTCCCGCTGCGGCGCGAGACCGGCGTCTACTTCCAGCGTGTCGTCGATGGCTATCACGCAAGCGGTGTCCGGTCGTGTCGCCATCGGGATCTCGTAGTAGTCGATGTCGGATCGAGCCACGTGCTCGCCACCGTCACCTGGGATCTGCTCGATCGTGGCCTCGAGGTCATCGTGACGTGGCGTGAGTCGTACCTGCTGGTCGACGACGGCGCTTCGCTCCAGGTGCGGAGTTCGATCGACCATCGGCCCTGAGGCTTCGACCTCGCTTGTGCCGCGAGACCTAGGATCGGGCAGCGCACGACCCTCATCACCTCGAAGGAGACAACCGTGATCGGTTTGAAGTTCGGCATCTTCATGGCCCCGTTCCACCCGCTCGCAGGGCAGGATCCGCTGTCTGCCTATCAGCGAGATCTCGAGGTCATTCAGCACCTCGATCGGCTCGGCTACGACGAGGTCTGGGTCGGCGAGCATCACAGCGCCGGGACCGAGACGATCCCGGATCCGATGTCCTTCATCGCCTACTGCGCGCCGCAGACGAGCCACATCAAACTCGGCACGGGTGTCCTTTCGCTGCCGTACCACAACCCGTTGTGGGTCGCGAACCGTGCCTTGTTCCTTGACATGCTGTTGCGCGGCCGATTCATGCTTGGGCTGGGTCCAGGCGCGCTTCCCGGCGACGCCGGCATGATCGGCATCGAGATCGAGGAGCAACGCAGCGCGCTCGAAGAGGACACCGATGTCCTCATGCACCTGCTCCGCAGCGACGAGCCCCTCACGATCGAGACGCCCCGCTACCGATTGCGCAACGCCCGTTCCCAATACTCCCCGTACAGCGACTTCGACATTGCCATCGCCGCAATCGCCTCGCCCACCGGGCCTCGCATCGCCGGCAAGCACGGTGCCGGGCTGCTTTCCATCGGGGCGACAGCGGCGAGCGGGTTCGATGTCCTCGCCCATCATTGGGATGTCATGGAGGCTCGCGCCGAGGAGTTCGGGACCTTCGCCGACCGGAGCAAGTGGCGTCTCGTCGGCCCGATGCACATCGCCGAAACCAAGGAGCAGGCGATCGAGGAAGTGAAGTACGGGTTCGACGCCTGGTGTCATTACACCCAGAAGATCCTGGCGGTTCCCCACTTCCGCGCGGCGGGCGAGACGTTCGAAGAACGGGTCGCGTGGGTGAACGAGACGGGGCTCGGCGTCATCGGCACGCCCGACGAGGCGGTCGACCAGATCGATCGACTCATGAAGCAGTCCAACGGTGGCTTCGGTAGCTACCTGCTCATGCATCACGAATGGGCCCGCCCCGACGCCGTGAAGCGAAGCTACGAACTGATCGCCCAGCATGTGCGACCCAAGTTCACCGGCTCGGCCCGCCGCCTCGAGATGGCCGAGCAAACCGCGATCGGTGAGTGGGAAGCGCTGGGTGATCGTGTCGAGCGGGCGGTGCAGGACGCCACCGACCGGCACCTCCGGGAGAAGGGCAGCTGATCATCATTGGTCCGGTTGGGTCCTCGCCCAGCCGGACTGCTGTGGCCCGAACAGCCTCAGTCCTTGACGACGATTTCGTGACCCGGAAGGGCGCGTAGGACGACCATCGACGTGAAGCCGTCGTCGGGCGGCTGGTGAGCCTCGGCGCTGGCCCGATCGCGGTAGGACAATTCGGCGAGGCCAAGTAGGTCCTCGCCCGCCGAACGTTCAGCGATGTTGACGACGTAGCGGAGCCCGCCGCTCGCCACGAAACGTTCCTTGAAATTCGGTACGTGGACCTCGAGCCAGTGGCGGCGGACCTCCTCGACGTCGTGGCCGGGTCGAGCGGTGATCAAGAAGGTCAGCTTGAACGCTTCTGCGCGCTCCGCTTGGGTGGCCGGCGTGCCGTGCGGCCCCGCCACGACCTCGTGCTCGGTTACACGCAGCCAAGTGCTCGGAAAGTCGATGAGGTCGGCCCAACCGTCCTGGGCTGCTGCATCCGGAATGTTCGCGCCGGTCACCGACTTCGCCCGCTCGGGATCGTCAAAGCACAGTTCGGCCATGCCGTCATAGGGCGCCTTGCCTTCCCGATCGTCGAAGAAGGTCAGCGTGTAACGGTCGGGCCGCATGTGCTCCATGACGTTCGACGCATGAACACCTCTCCAACGGTCGACCACCTCCGCGTGGGTGACCCCGCTCCTTCGTCGAGCGATCGTGAACGTCTTCACCATGCCTGCCATGTCGACACCCTTTCACAGAACCGACCGTGTGGTGGTCTGGTCAGGTTCGAGCTGGAGGACGGGTGAAGATGAGTTTCACGCAGATGTCGGCGAACGCGTCTGGGTCATCGCGCTCGGGGTCGTACCACTTGTGGAACCAGCTGGTCATTCCGAGCAGTGCCTGGGCGGCCATGCGAGGCTCCACGTCCACGAGCTCCCCGGCATCGACGGCGGCCTTCACGGCCTCGATCAGGTAGCGCAAAAGCCTGCGTTCCTTGGGCCGTATGTCGGCTTCGTAGCGCTCCTCGAGCGCTGGTCGGTCGCCGAAGAACACGATGAACATGCCGGGGTTCCCAGCAATGGTGTGGACCTGTTGGCGGATGAGGGCACGCAGTCGTTCGGCGGGGTCCTCGGTCGCCGCGATCTGATCCATTGTCTCCAGCGTGGTGGAGATCGCCCGATCGAAGATCAGGTAGAGCAGGTGGGCCTTGGACGGAACGTAGTGGTAGAGGCTGGCCCTGCCGGTGCCGAGCGAAGCAGCGACGTCGTCGAGGCTGCCTTGGTCGAAGCCGCCTTCCTTGAAGACGTCGATGGCGACGTCGATGATCTCGGCCTGACGGGCCAAGTAGGCGACCGAAGGCTGCTCATGGCGCGGGCGGCCTCGCTTGCGCGGGGCGGTGCCCGATGGTGTCGCTGCAGCAGGGTCGGCCATTGGAGCGGCACGCTATCGGAGGTCAGCGCAGGTGTGGGAAGGCGGTTGTGCCCGGCTCCACATGGCCCTGTTCGGGAAAGAGCTGTTCGTTGTGGCCGCAATACCCGAGCGCAAGGAACAGGTAGGCGTCGGCCAGGCGCAGCGCATGGGCGATGCCCGGTGTCGGAGCAGCTCGCGCTGGCGCTGCAGCTCGGAGCGTAAGGCGAGGAGCTCGTCCCGTGTTCCGGCAAGTTCCAGGGGAAACCGGTCATCTGGTTGCTCCCCGGCCGTCGAAGATGCGCTTGGTTTTCAGCTCGTAGCGGGGCAGCGCCCCAGGTTCGAGGACCTCGACCTGAAGGCGGACGCCGAGGCTGCGCCGAAAGTGCTCGTCGAGCGCGCCAGCCAGCGCGCTTTGGTCGCTCGTGCTCGTGGTTGCTTCCACCTTGACCGTCATCTCGTCGAACGATGCTGGTCGTGAGATGTGAAGTTCGTAGTGGTTGCTGAGGCCCGGTACGCCGCCGATCAGGTTCTCGACCGCTGTCGGGTACACGTTGGTGCCGCGAATGGTCACCATGAAATCGCTGCGGCCGAGGACGACCCCGGGCAGATGGGACCAGGTCCAGCCGCAGCCGTGGTTGGGGTGGTTGTCGCGTTGCACGAGATCGTGGCTGCGGTACTTGATGAACGGTTGGGAGAAGTGGGTGTAGCTGGTGATGATGTTCTCGCCGATCTGGCCGTCGTCGAGCAGGGGCTCGCCGCTCTCCGGATCTGCGGTGTAGGTGTGCGCGACGTCCTCGATGGTGTGCACGCCCCCGCCCCAGTCGGCGCAGCTCTGGGCGACATGCATCGCCTCGCCGATGCCGTACCCATCGAGCACCTGTGTCGCCGCCCACCCTTCCATCAACTTGTCGCGGGTGACGGGGACGGAGAACCCCGGCTCGCCGCCGCCCATGAGCATCTGTACTCCTGCGTCGCGCAGGTCGAGCCCTTCCGAGCGGGCGACCTCGACGAGGTGCAGCAAGTAGGTCGGGGTGCCGACGACCACGGTCGGCCGGTGTTGCAGAATGTGTCGTACGCGTTCGCTGGTGGTGGTGCCACCGCCGGCGAGGATCCGAAGGTTCAGGTTGCGGGCGCCCCAATAGATGCTCCACAGCCCGATCCACATGCCGAAGTTGAAACACAGGTACATCGAGTCGCCGGGGCGGATGCCGTGGTCCCACAAGGAGTAGCAGTACTGGGTGGCACTCTTCTGCATCTCGAACTGGGTGAAGCCCTCGTTCAGGAAGCGTCCGGTGGTGCCAGTGGTGTGGAAATACATCTGGATCTCGTCGACGGGCAGCGCGAGGCCTCCATAGCCGGAAGGCTCGCGGTCCTGATCGGCGAGGAAGTCCGGCTTGTCCATGAATGGCAAGACGGTGGTGGAAGTCGTCCCAGCTGCGAATGTCGGCCGGTTTCACGCCGGCCGCGTCGTAGGTGCGCCGATAGAGCGGGGAGTTGTCGTACGCCCAGGCGATCAGGTGTTGGATCCGGTCGAGATGCCAGGCATCCAGCACGTCGCGCGGCGCTGTCTGGGTCGGCTTGTTCCAGTAGCGGTCGTCGCCGAGAGGACGGTTGGCGTCGGCATCAGCGACCCTGCCACTCGGGCGGCCGACGAGCGAGAAACGCAGCTGTTCCTTCGGCATGGTCGCTCGTCGTCTTCAACACCGGTTGCCCCAACCGTTCGAGCCGGCGTCCGGTCTCGTGGTCGACGTCGGTGCACGTGTTGAGCACCAGCTTCGCCATGCCCAGTGCAAGTGGGGCGTAGGCCGTCATCTCGTGGGCAAGGGCGAGGGCGCCGTCGAGCGCACCGCCCGGTTCGGTGACGCTGGTTGCCATCCCGAACGCAACCGCGTCGGTCGGGCTGAGCGGGCGCCCCAGCATCACCAGTTCCTTGGCCCGTCCGAGCCCGACGTAGCTCACGAGTCGTGAGCAGCCGCCCGACCCGGGGATGAGGCCGACCTTGGCCTCAGGCATCACGAATCGGCGCATCGGACGCAACGACACGGAAGTCGCAGGAGAGGGCGAGCTCGAACCCGCCGCCGGCTGCAACGCCGTTGACTGCAGCGATCACCGGCACCTCGACAGACTCGATGAGATCGAAGACCGAATGGATGCTGCGAGCGATGGCACGGAAGCCGCGGGTGCCGAGCGCCGTGAGGTCACCCATCTCCGACACGTCCTCGCCGGCGGAGAACGCCCGGCCCGCACCGGTGAAGATCAGAACGCGGACCGCCGGGTCGACTGCGACCTGCTCCACCGCGTCACGCAGCTCGGCCCGCATCTTCGCGTTCCAGGAGTTGAACTTCTCGGGTCGGTTCAGGGTGACGATGCGTACGCCGCCTTCTCGGTCTTCGACCAGGAGGTGTTCGTAGACCTGCGCCGTGCTTGGTGTTGCCTGTGCTGCTCATGCGTCTTCGCTTCCCGAGAGAATGGTGACGCCCGTCGCAATGAGCGTCCCTGACTGGTTGATGACATCGACGCCGTACTCGGCGTCGCGGATGGTGAGCTCATCGCCCGGGAACACCGGCCCACGCAGACGGAGGTCGAGGTTGAGGAGCGAGTCGGGGCCGAGCTGCGCGATCAACTGATCGATGACGATCGTGGCAGTGAAAGGTCCGTGCACGACGGTGTCCGGAAGGCCTGCCGCCCTCGCGAAGGCAACGTCGAAGTGCACCGGGTTGTGATCGCCTACCGCGTCGCCGTAGTCGGCGACGCGTTCTCGGCTGATGGGCGCCGAGGTCGCTTCTTGTAGTGGTGGGCTGGTCATGACCGGGCCTCCTGTAACGCTCGCTCGATGAACGTGGTGCGCTGGCGCTGAATGAGTTCACCGTCGGGGCTGCGGAACTCGGCTAACACGGTTGCGAGCTGCAGCGTCGTCTTGTCGAGGATGTCCTCGATGGTGACCTTCAGTCGCACGGTTTCGCCGATCCGGAACGGTCGGTGCCATTCGTAGGACTGGCCACCCTGCAGGGCTCGGCTGAGGTCCATCTGAAGCGGTGCCACCACCGACTCCTGGCCTGCCGCGGTGGGTCCGAAGAACGGAGCCCGTAGCGCGGTTTCCATCGCGGTCGGCGTGCCGATGGCTTTTGCGAGCTGTTCGATGCGGGCGCCGTCAACGACCAGTTCGGTGTCGACGACGACCTGGCCCAGCATGTCGAGGTTCATGAAGTCGGTCCAGCTTCCTGGTCAGAGGAACCGGCGATTGAGCCGGTTCGAGGGGACGTTGATGCCCAGCTCCTCGAGCAATGGCCGTGTGTCGTTGATGTACTGCCGCCGAAGATCGGAGTTCGACTGCTGACGAAGTCCCCACTGGACGTAGGCATCCGAGAACGCCGAGTCCGATCGACCGAACATGTCGAGCGCGGCGGGCCACCACTTGTGGATCAGCTCGTTCGCCTGTGCAAGGCCCTCTGGCGTCGAGCAGATGAGCCGGAGGTTGCGAAGGCCGAGGGTTGCGTGGAAGACCTCGTCCTTGTGGAGCTGCGGTGCGACGGCCATCAGCGGTTCGTACGGCACGCCCTCCCAGGTTTCGCCGATGTAGCAGCCGACCCGGTCGATGAGCCCGTGGAAGTAGGACAGATCACAAAAGGTGTCCATGGACAGGCGGAAGGCGTACTGCTCGATGGGGCGGGTCACCTGGTCGACGCCAAGACCTTTGAGTAATCGGGCCGTGATCTTGCCGTGCTCGACTTCCTGATCCATCAGCTTCACCAACGCTGCCTTGGTGCCTTCGTCAGGCGCCAAGGTGAGGCAGCGATCCCACAGCATGTCCATGAGGGCCGTGAAGTGCGGGTTGGTGTCGTTCTCGATGTGGTAGCTCAGCATCCGAACGAGCAGTTCGCGAAGCTCGTCGGGCAGATCGGCATCGCCTTCATTCCAGGACTTGCCCTCGGGTGCCATGGTGGCAGTGCTCATGGTTGGTTCCCCTTTCGAATTTGTTCGACACATGCGTCTATGTAAATATCGTTCGTGCGTGAGCTGCGTGTCAACCGGCACATCGCAACCCGCTGTTCGATCGTTCGTTTCGGAGGTCCGGGTGGAGACAATGCAGCATCGAGCCGACGACCTGAGCATCTATGTGCTGCCTGGTCGGGCGCCTGACCCAAGTGTCGGGCGTCGAAGAAGCGCTGCAGGCCGAAGCGGCCGGGCTGGGGGCGGTCTACGTCAGCGAACGCCTCGATGTGAAGGACGCCGCCGTGGTCGCCGGCGCCATCGCGGCCTCGACGTCCGAGGTGCGGATCGGCACAGCCGTCGTCCACGAGGGCACCAGGCACCCCCTGACGATGGCCTCGATGGCCTCGACCCTCCAGCTGCTGAGCGGGGGACGCTTCACGCTCGGGCTGGGTCGCGGGTTGGGAGCGTTGGCGCCGTCGCTTGGCGTGGCCAAACCGACCCTCGCCAGCATCGAACATCTGGTGTCGACGGTGCGGCGGTTGTGGCTCGGTGAGCGGATCAGCGAGAGCGGCCCGGCTGGCTCGTTCCGGGGGCTGCGCTTTTCCGACCTGCCTCCGGCACCGCTGCCGCCGATCCTGTTCGGCACGATCGGTCCTCGTGGTCTCGCTCTGGCCGGTCGATGCTTCGATGGGGCAATACTGCATCCCTTCTTGACCCCCGAAGCGGTGGCCCGATCGGCGAGAACCATCCGAGACGCGGCCGAAGCGTCCGGAAGGGATCCCGGCGCGATCAGAATCGTGGCCACCGTGGTTTGTGCTCCTGGGCTCAGTCCCGAACGGGAGGCCATCGCGGCCCGGGCGAGAGCCATCAGCTATCTGCAGGTACGTGGTCTGGGTGAACTGCTGGTCGAGACCAACGACTGGAACCCCGAGGTTCTGCAAGCGATTCGAGACCACCCGACGCTGGTCGGGCAAGGGCATTGCCGACACGTCGCTGACCCGCGACCGGCTGGTCGAATCGTCGGAGGTCATTCCGTCGGAATGGTTCGACGACGGCGCAGCCGTCGGCTCGGTCGGTCATTGCGTCGAGCGAGCTCGGGCCTACCGAGGCGCCGGCGCCGACGAGCTGCTGTTGCATGGCGTGCTCGCCGGCGAGGTCGGCCCCTTCGTCGGGGCGTGGATGGACGCCATGGGCGCGGCGTGAACGCCGATCCGGCCGAGATCGCCAACCTGCTGGCTCGAGGTCATGAGCGGCCCGCTGGGCGCGTGTCCAGGTCGAGGATGTCGCCCGGCTCAAGGGTGGCTACTCCAGGCAGATGTGGGCGTTCGACGCTGTTGACCGGCAGGGTCGACGGTCGCGGTGGATCTTGTGCACCGATTCGCCTGCCGGTGTCGTGGGCGACGACTCGCTAAGGCGTCGCGACGAAGCGAGGTTGATCGAGCATGTCCACCGTGGAGGGTTGCCGAGTTCCGGCGATCGCGACCATAGGTGCCGCCGCAGAACCCTTCGGCGCTGAATGGTTCGTGATGCAGCGCCTTGCCGGCATCGGCTGCGGTTGGGTCCCCTCGTTCGTGACGAAGCGCTGGTTGCACAGCGTCGAACCCTGGGCCGACGCAAAGCCGAGATCCTGGCGGCCATCCACGCGTTCCCCATGCCCGCCCGATGCGTTCGGAGAGCATCCGCCAGCTGACCGGGTCGCCCGGCTCGAGACCGAACGCTGGAGTCGAGCACTCGTGCGCACACCTACGGCTGACACCGCAGCAATGCGATCCGCAATCGACCTCCTGCGAGTGACGGAACCTGCACCGCCGCGCCAGGTCTGCATCGTCCACAGTGACTATCGGACCGGCAACCTGCTCTATGACCCGCAAGGTGCGCAGGGATCACCGGCGTGCTCGATTGGGAAATGGCGCATCCTGGTGACCCGCTCGAAGATGTCGCCTGGGCCCAGTTGGCGGCATGGAGGGTGGGAACGGGGCTGGTCGGAGCCTTGCTGACGGACGACGACTGGCTGGCCGACTACGCATCAGCAGCGCGCAGCCTTGTCGATCCCGACTCGTTGGCCTTCTGGCAGGTCCTCACCGGGGTGAAGATGTCGATCCTTGCGTGGCGCGCGGTCGAAGCAACCCCGCCGGGTAGGGAGCACGATCTTCTGGTCGACCTCTTCGGGCAGCTGCAACAGCAGCTCCTGCAGCGCCTCGCCGCCATCTGAACCATCGGCAGACGTCGCCATTTCCCGCCATCATCGATGGTTCAGCTGAGGAGCGTGGCCGATCCAACGGCCAGCCCGAGCCCGATGGCCTGGCTGCGTGACAGCCGTTCGTGAAGGACGGCGAGCGCAAGAAGAATAGTGGTGACCGGAAAGAGGCTGACGAGAGCCCCGACAACGGAAAGGTCTCCGTCGAGGCTCGACCAGAGGAAGAGTCCATTGGCGGTCATGTCGAGCACGCCGGTCAGAACCGGCAGTCCGATGGCGCGGCCGCGGAACTCGGTGGGGCCGCTGTCGAAACGTCGACAGGAGGAGAAGGGTGGTCGAGGTGGCTCGAGCCGCGAGGAGAGGCACCGCGGTCCAGCATCGTCCGGCGTTTGCGCCAAGACAGGTGAAGAACAGTCCGAAGCCCACACCCGCTCCGATGGCGAGGCACAGCGTGTTTCGTGTCCCGCCCTCGAGGTGGCGGCGCCTCCGGCGACGAGCCAAATCGCAAACGGAGCGAGAAGCAGACCAGTCACCACTCGTTGGTCGACGTGGTCCCCGGTGGCCAGGCCGAAGGCGACGGGGATGGCGGCAGCGAGCACCACACTGAGAGGACTGACCAGTCGATTGGGTCCGCCGGCTAGCCCGAGGTAGAGGAAAAGCAGTCCGAGTAGACCACAAGCGCCACCAACGGCACCCCAGCCGATACCAGCGGGAGTCCAGGCGCCGCCCATCACGACGACGAGACCCAGCGCCATGGTGACACCGACGACGTTGGAGATCAGGGTGACCGTCAGAACCGGCGTGCGGCGGGTGGCGTAGCCGCCGACGAAGTCAGCGGTGCCAGAGAACGCAGCTGCGGTGAGTGCAAGCAAAGCGGGCACGGTGGCTCAGCTCCCGCTGGGATCGTGCACAGTGAGGAGGAAGGTCGGCGGGTCGTCGAGTCGGGTTGCGGTAGGTGTGCGCACTGTTGGCAGCGAAGGCGACTGATGCTCCGGCTTTGAGTCTCAGGGTCTCGGCACCCGTCTCGCAGCTCGACCGTGCCGCTGAGAACGTGGAGTGTTTCGGCGCTCGCTTCGGAGTGGGCCTCGGACATCCGGCTGTCGCCGGGTGCGAGGAGCCAGTGCCAGAGTTCTAGGGGGCCTCGGCTGACGAGGAGACGAGCGGTGCTGCCGGCCGGGGTCGACCACAACACCGGGCCGCCGCCGGGGTCGGTCTGTACGACGGTCGTGCTGGCGGAGGGCGGCGCCTCCAGCAGGTCGGTGAGATGAACACTGAAGCCGTCGGCCAAGGCGAGCAGGGTGGTGAGCGAGGGGTTGGCGTCGCCTGCTTCGATCTGTGCCAGCAACCGGCGGCTGATGCCGAGCCGAGCCGCTGCATGGTCGAGCGTCCACTGCCGAGCCCCCCTCAGACTGCGGACAGTCGTCGCCAATTCCTCCACAAGTGCACTCATCAATGCATCATACTGCACTCGCGTGTGACACTACGCTACAACCAACCCATGAATCGCCGAGGAGACGCCGTGTACGTACCTGCCCACTTTGCCGCCGATGACGAGGCGGTTCGCGACCTTCTGACCTACCACGGCGCCGCGGACCTCGTGACCCTCACCGACCAAGGGTTGGTTGCAACGCTGTTGCCGTTCGTCTTCGACGCCGACGATGGGCCACAGGGGGCGCTCCTTGGCCACGTCGCTCGGAGCAACGACCAGTGGCGACAGCCGTCGCGTGGCGAAGCGCTCGTCATCGTGCGAGGTCCTGACGCCTACGTGACCCCCTCGTGGTACCCGAGCAAGGCGGAGCACGAACGTGTCGTTCCGACCTGGAACTACACGACCGCACACGTTCACGGCCAAGTCGAGTGGCACGACGATGTCACTTGGGTCGAGGATCTCGTGCGGCGTTTGACGGCCAAGCACGAGGGTGCACTGGGCAGCGAGCGACCATGGACACTGGAAGATGCTCCGCGAGCGTTCGTGGAAGGTCAGCTCCGGGCCATCGTCGGCGTCCGTGTCGAAATCGTGCGGATCGAGGCCAAGATCAAGATGAGCCAGAACCGTCCTGAGGCAGATGTCCTGGGCGTCGTCGCCGGCCTGGCCGCCCGAGGTGACGCAACGACTTCGGCGGCGGTCCGAACGGCGAATGCTCACCGGCTCTGACCCCGAGTAGGGTGCCTCCGTGGCCGGCAATGATCCAACTGCTCCCGTGGTCGTCCATCTTGATTCCCAAGAGTCAGAGGGTCGATCCGGGGCGATCTGGAGCCTGCCGCACGGCGGCGATCTCGACGCCAACCTGGTACACCTCCAGCCAATGGTGCAATCCAGCCCCACGTCAACCACGAGGTCGATGTCGTGATCTCGGTGATTGCCGGAGATGGCCACCTGATGCTCGGCGGCGCAACTCACGAGCTGGAGAACCACGTGCTCGCACTGATACCCAAGGGGACTCGACGGGAGATCCACGCCGGTGGCGCCGGCATGACCTATCTCAGCATTCACCGTCAACGACATGCGTTGGGCATCAACGCGAAGCCCGGGGTGGGGCAGTGAGCGGCGGGACGCTACCCGAACACCGCCATCGTGATCTCGACGACCGGGAGGAGATCGCCGAGTTCGTCACCCGGTTCTACCGCGACATCGCGCAAGACGCCCGCTTCCATCACTGGTTCGAGACCATCGCCCACGTCGACTGGCGCGATGAGGAGCTCTTCGAGCGTTGGCTGTCGATCTTCGACGTGACCCTCGACGCTGGTTGGAGCGGTCCGCTGGCCGAGACGGCCCGCCATCGCGCCCACGGAATCGCCTGGGCCATGGCCAAGCGCCTTGCCGGCATCGACCTACGGCGCTGAAGGCGTTCTTGCCGGCCGTGAGCGTCGAAAACGATGGCTCACATCCGGCAGACCCGATGCGCAGCCGACCAGCGGCGCCTGGCCTCGATGGTGAAAATCACGGTACGACCGGTCTGGGGCGGCGGAGATCGATGCGGTGTACGAGTCGGCCTGCCGGGAACGCCGGGGGGGGCGGGGTGTGAGGGGGGGGCAGGGGGTCAGGTGGATCTCAGGAGGGGCCGATCGAGGAGAGCGATCTGGGGATGAGGTGCTGTGTGCTGAGCGGGCCAGCGAGATGCGGATGAGGAGATCTGTGCTGCCGCCGTTGACGCTCAGTTAGTTCATGCCTGACTATTGTGGTCCGCATGCGAAGAACTCATGGACTCCCTGTCGTTGCGCTTGTGCTCCTGGCGCTCGTCGGGGCTTCGTGTGGATCGGATGCATCCGAGTCTTCGCCGTCGGGGGGCGTAACGGTCTTCGCGGCCGCATCGCTCACTGCAGCATTCACCGAGATCGGTGAAGCGTTCATGGTCGAGAACCCGGAGGTGGCGGTGACCTTCAACTTTGCGGCGTCGTCCGAGCTTGCGGCCCAGATCGGTCAGGGCGCGCCGGCCGATGTGTTTGCGTCGGCTGATCTGAGCAACATGGCAAAGCTGATCGAGGCCGACAACAACGCAACCGAACCGGTGGTGTTCGCCACAAATCTGGCGGAGATCATTGTCGGCTCGGGCAATCCGAAGGGGATCAGCGGTGTGGCCGATCTGGCCGACGAGAATCTGATCGTGGTCCTGTGCGCTCCAGAGGTGCCGTGCGGCAAGTACGCCTCCGCCGTTTTCGAGAACGCAGACGTGACCGTCTCGGCGAAGTCGTTCGAAGAGAACGTCAACGCCGTGGTGACGAAGGTGACCCTGGGCGAAGCCGACGCGGGCATTGTGTACAAGACCGACGTCACTGCCGCCGGCCCCGACGCCGAAGGAGTCGAGATCCCAGCAGACCTCAACGTCGTCGCGGAGTATCCAATAGCGGTGACCACCGAAGCGCGGAACACTGAAGGTGCGCAGGCGTTCATCGATTTCGTCAACGGCCGAGCAGGGCCAGACGATCCTCGCCTCGTTCGGCTTCCTCGCTCCATGAGCCGACGTCGGCGCAGTGGACGGCGACTCAGCCTGCCGATCCCCGTACTGGCGCTTGCGATGATTGCGGTGTTGTTCTTCGCCTTGCCCCTGATCGGGCTGCTGTGGCGGGCACCGTGGACGAGCGCATGGCAGTACCTCACCGAGGACGACGCGCTCACCGCATTGCGCCTGTCGATGGTCTGCTCCCTTTGGGCGACTGGGCTGTCGGTCCTGTTCGGTGTTCCGCTGGCGTGGCTGCTCGCCCGGGTCGAGTTCCCTGGCCGTGGTGCGGTGCGGGCGCTCTGTACGTTGTCCATGGTCCTACCTCCGGTGGTCGGCGGCGTGGCACTCTTCTTCGCACTCGGCCGGCGCGGCATCGTCGGCCAGTACCTCGACAGGTGGTTCGACATCACCCTCCCCTTCACCACCGCCGGGGTGGTGGTCGCCCAGACGTTCGTGGCCATGCCGTTCCTGGTGATCACCGTCGAGGCATCGCTGCGACAACTGGACCACCGCTTCGAGGATGCAGCTCGGACGCTCGGCGCCTCACGCTGGTACACCTTTCGACGTGTGACGATGCCCGCGATCCGCCCGGCGCTGGTGGCCGGCGCGGTGCTCGCCTGGGCGAGAGCCCTGGGTGAGTTCGGGGCGACCATTACGTTCGCCGGAAACTTCCCCGGAACGACGCAGACGATGCCGCTCGCTGTCTACCTCTCGTTGGAGACCAACCCGGAGGAGGCGATCATCCTTGCGCTGCTGTTGATCGCCATCTCGTTCGCCGTGCTGGTCGGGATGCGTGACCGGTGGCTCGGGCATTCGGACCGCTCGATGTCGACGGTTGCCACATGACCCTGTCGGCCGAGATCGCACTCCGGCTCGGCACACTCGATCTCCACGCCGACTTGGAGGTGCGACCGGGCGAGCTGCTTGCGCTGCTCGGCCCGAATGGCGCGGGAAAGAGCACGCTGCTGCGCTGTCTGGCCGGTCTCGCCCCGATCGACGGTGGCCGCATCACGCTGGACGGGGTCGTTGTCGACGACCCGTCGACCGACACCTTCATCGAGCCCGACGCTCGGCCCATCGGGTTCGTCTTCCAGAGCTACCTCTTGTTCGACCACATGAGCATTCTCGAGAACGTCGCGTTCGGACTCCGCGCTCGCAGGACGCCGAAGGCGGACGCTCGGCGGACGGCTGCCGAGTGGCTCGAGCGGGTGGGCCTCACCGAGTACGCCGATCAGCGGCCACGGACCCTGTCGGGCGGACAGGCCCAACGAGCTGCGCTTGCCCGAGCGCTGGCGACAAATCCGAGGCTGCTGTTGTTGGATGAGCCCCTCGCCGCCCTTGACGCCGGCACTCGCAGCACCGTCCGTCGCGATCTGCGCCGTCATCTCGAGACGTTCGACGGAATGAGGATCCTCGTCACCCACGATCCGGTCGACGCCTACGCACTCGCGGACCGGGTGGCAATTCTCGACGCCGGTCGCATCGTCCAGATCGGAACCCTCTCCGAGGTCACCGCACATCCCAGGTCGCGCTACGTCGCCGAACTCGTGGGAGTCAACCTCGTCACCGGCACCGTCACCGACGGTGTGTTGTCCACCGACGCCGGCGCCCACGTCGTGATCGCCGACGCCCTTCCCGGGTTGTCGTTCGCCGTGATCCGGCCGCACTCCATCGCGCTCGTACGCGAGCCGGCTGCTGGGTCGAGTGCCCGCAACACGTGGAGCGGCAGGATCATCGAAATCGACCGGCTCGGAGACCGGGTCCGGGTCGGGATCGATGGTCATCTCCCGCTCACGGCGGAGATCACCGTTGCCGCGCTCGACGCCCTGGAACTCCGGCCGGGCGACGAGATTCACGCATCGGTCAAAGCGACGGACATCGAGGTCTATCCCGCATGAGCCGCACCGGCATGCGCACGGTCGGGGCACGGCTTCGACGATGGTGAACGTTGGGCGATCGACCGAACAACAACTGCTCCTCGGCGAGTGGGCGTGTCTCGGCATCCTGTACCCGGCTCCCACCCACGGCTTTGCGATAGCGGCGCGGCTCAAGCCGACCGGCGACGTCGGCCGAGTTTGGTCCCTCTCCCGAGCACTCACCTATCGCTCCCTCGACCAGCTGACCATTCGCGGCTATGTCGCACCCGTTGGACAGGAGCCCGGAATCGCCGGCGGCAAACGGACCATCCTCGCTGCGACCCGGGCCGGTCGTGCCCAACTCCGGAAATGGCTGGCAACACCGGTCATCCATCTACGCGACCTCCGCAGCGAGTTGCTGCTGAAACTGATCATCGCAGAGGTCTGCGCCATCGATGTGGCCCAGATGCTCGAGAGGCAGCGCGCACTGATCGCCGAACTCGCCGAAGCGATCATCGCCCAGATCGAGCAGGAACCTGGTGATGTTGTCGCGCTGTGGCGGGCCGAGTCCTCCGACGCTGCACTTCGATTCCTGGATCGGCTCCTGCAGTAACGCCTCCCCGAGGTGGCGGTTGAGTCCGTCGTCTACGCGGCGACGGCCTGGACAGGGAGCAGGTCGTTCGTGGTCGTCCGGCGCATCTCTCGACGCTGGCTCAGGTCATACCTGCGGCCGCGATGGATGGTGCAGCGGTTGTCCCACATCACGAGGTCGCCGACGCTCCAGGTATGGCGGTAGACGAACTGACGTTGCGTGGCGTGCTCGAGCAGATCTCCGAGCAGGACTCGTGCCTCGGGCGTTGGATAGCCGATGACCTCCCGGGCGTGGACACCGACGAACAGCAGCGGTCGACCCGAGTCGGGGTGGATTTGCGCAAGCGGCCAGCGCACGGCCGGAATGGCCGCCTTCTGCTCCTCGGTGTAGTCGTCGTCGCCGAGCATGATGCGTGAATGCAGCGCATAGTGTTCGGCCTCGAGCCCCGCTATCTCCGCTCGCAGATCTTCGGGTAGTGCGTCGTAGGCGGCGCGCAGGTCGGCGTATTCGGTCTCGCCCCCCTTCGGCGGAACGACCACGGCGGACAGCATCGAGAACTGCGCCTTCGGCGACTGGAATGAACTGTCGCTGTGCCAGAGCTGGTTGGCGAGGTTGCTGGCGTTCTTGCGCGAGTTCCGGGCTGCCACCGAACCGTCGATCTCGACGTTGGAGATGTCCAGGAGGGTTTCATGATCGAAGCGATGAGGGCGTTTGACCGCGGTCGAGAGCTTGCTGAGCCCGATGTCGAGTGGTCCGAACGACTCGGCGAAGCGCACCTGCTCATCCTGGCCCAGTGGTTGGTCGCGGAAGACCAGCACCCCGTGCTCGGCGATTGCGGCCTCGATGTCTCGGCGCTGGTGGGGGGACAGGGGCTGGCGTAGGTCGACCCCCGACACCTCGGCGACGAACAGCGAGTGCAGTGGCTTGAGGGTCAGCGACATAGGGGTCTCCTTGCATCTGTGCGTGGTTCCGAGTCTGTCACGGCGGGCCGAGCAGGTCCCATCGATTGCCGGCGATATCCACGAAGACGGCAACACTCCCGTAGGGCTCATGGCGAGGTTCGCTCACGAACTCGACGCCGTGATCGAGCATCCGCTGCCGTGAGAGGTCGAAGTCGTCGACACGGAGAAAGAACCCGACCCGGCCTGCGAACTGCGCGCCGACAGCGGCACGCTGTGCGTCGCCGTCGGCCTGGGCGAGCAACAGCCCGGTGACCGCGCCGGGTGGTCTGACGACGACCCAGCGCTTGGGCCGACCATCGTTGGTCGTGGAGGGCGCATCTTCGACGAGTTCGAATCCGAGGGCATCGACGAAGAACCTGATCGCCTCGTCGTAGTCGGCGACGATGATCGCCGTTGATTCGATGTGCACGGGAATGCTCCTGGTGTCTCAGTCGAGGCCGAGTTCCTTCAGCGCCCGGTTGGCAGCGTTGGCGCCGCAGAGGCCGTGTGCCCCGGCTCCGGGCGGCGTCGAGGCAGAGCATAGATAGGTGCCGGCAATACCGGTGAAGTACGGGTTGGGCGAGAACCGCGGCCGGAACAGCAGTTGGGTGGGGGAGGCTGCCCCTCCGATGATGTCGCCGCCGACGTAGTTCGGGTTGTAGGTCGACAACTCGGTGGTGGAGCGGACCGCCATGCCGATGATGCGCTCTCGGAAGCCGGGAGCGAATCGCTCGATCTGGGCGATGATGGGTTCGGTGGCATCGCCGCCGTATCCGTGAGGCACGTGGGCGTAGGTCCAGAGCGGATGGACCTGGCCGACCGACCGGCCGGGGTCGGCCAGGTACTGCTGGCCGACGAGAACGAACGGCCGCTCGGGCATGACACCCCGGTGCACCGCTGCTTCGCCCGCAACGACCTCGGCGAGGTCGCCTCCGACGTGGACGGTGCCGGCCTGGCGGGCGACTGAGGCTGTCCACGGGACCCCACCCTCGACGGCGAAGTCGACTTTGAAGGCGCCAGGTCCGTGACGGAACCGCCGATACGAGCGGGCGACTCGGCCCGGAAGCCGGTCGCCCAGAATCCCGAGGGCGATCGACGGTGAGACGTCGAGCATGAGGACATCGCTGACCGGCAACTCCTTCACCGATGTCACGCGCTGGTTGGTCTCGATCGCGCCCCCGTGTTGACGTATGTCAGCGGCCAATGCGTCGGCGATGGTCTGAGAACCGCCTTTGGCGACGACCCAACCCTTGGCGTGCCCCGACGTCAGCAACATCAGTCCGACGGCGCTCGTCATCGGTCGATCGAGTCGGTAGAACGCGTGAGCGGCCACGCCTGCCCACAAGGCTTTCGCCCCCTCGGTCGACCAGAGACGACCGAGCGCGGTGGCGGGAAGTGCAGCCGCAGCACCGAAGCGGGCGAGCAACAGTGGGTGGTCCGGGACGCTCAGCACCGGCTGTGTAGCGTCGGCGAGCAGCTCGTCGAACCCGGCAACCATCGGCTCGAACAGCCGCCTCCAGCGCCGGCCATCGGCTCCGAGGCCCTCGACGGTTCGGTCGATCGACTGGTACAGGACACCGGCCGAACCGTCGTCGAGGGGATGGGCGCAGTCGACCGCGGGTTGTAGCCACGTGAGGCCGTGCGCGGCGAGGTCGAGGCCGTTGAGGAACGGCGAGGCGGCAGCGATGGGATGTACCGCCGAGCAGTGGTCGTGCAACAGCTCGGGGACGATCATCGCCGAGCTGCGAGTACCGCCGCCGATGGTGTCGGAAGCCTCGAGCACCGTCACCTCCAGCCCGGCCCGGGCCAAGCGAGCGGCGGCAGCGAGACCGTTCGGCCCGCTGCCGACGACGATGGCGGAGGTCATGGCATCACTGGGCGAGGGCCCAGCTCTTGGTCGCCCGGCGTTGCCGGGAGACTCGAGGATGGTGCGGGAGATTGATCCATTGGAAGCAGCGGCCGTTCGGTGTAGGCAACATCATGGTGATAGCAGCCCTTTGTCAGCCCGCCAACTGCCGAGTCGATCAAGAAGGTTGCGCGTTCGGAAGTTCTGGCTGTCTTGTCACCCGGAGAGGGGGCCCGAGCGTCTGTCTTGTTTGAACAACAAGTTCGGTCGCCCGAACGTCGGGGGTCTCGAGATGATGGAGCGGATCATGGGTAGTAGCAGCAAGCGTTTGGTCGGGGTGGCCTTCGTCGCAGGAGGCATCGCAACCATTGCGTGGGCCGGCGGCGGGGGGCCAGTGGGCGCCGGCAACCGCGATTCGCTCCACGGGGTGTTCACCGAAACGGCGGCGGGTTCGACCGCTGGATACGACATTCATGGTTCGGCGAAGATGACGATCAGTGCGGGCGGCACCGTGGCAAAGATCAACGTTTCGGGACTCGATCCCCAAAAGCGATACGGCTCGCATCTTCACAACGGGACGTGTGCCTCGGGAGGCGGTGGCCACTACCAGGATGTCCAGGGTAGCGCCGTGGTCCCGCCGAACGAGCTGTGGTTCACCACGGATCCGGCCGGAACGGTCCTTGTGCCGAACCCGGGCGGTGTCGCTCATGGCGCAGGTTCGGCCGGGTGGGAGGCGCGGGTTTCCTCGACCACCCACACCAACGCCCGGTCCGTGATCGTCCACGAACCCGTCACCGGCACCAGGATTGCGTGCGCCGATCTGCGATGATCACGGTGACCGGAGCAGCAACGTCGCGGTTGTGTCTCGCAGCCATCGCTGTCTTCATGCTGCCGGCCGGCTTGCAGGCTGCGTTCTCGCCCCAGTCGTTCTTCGACGACTTCCCCCTCGGCCGGGGCTGGATTGCGGCTGAGGGGGGTGACTACGACGAGCACCTCGTACGCGATGTCGGGTTCCTGTTCCTGTCGCTGATCATCGTCACCGCCTGGGCGGCATGGCGAGGCGAGTTCGTGGTGCCGATGGCCACGGCATGGCTGGTGCAAGGGGTCGGGCACCTCGTCTACCACGTCGGTCACCTTGACGGGATCGATGGTGCAGACCGCGTGGGCCTGGTCGGCTCGCTGATTGCCATTCCCGTGCTGGCGGTCGTCTCGCTCATCACCAACGTGCAGCGGCAAAGGAGGTTGATCACATGACAACTGCGATAGCCAGTCCCGATACCCAACCGATCTCGATCGGGCGCGAGGTCCTCCAGAGACTGTGGGTCCTGGTGGTGGCCGGGATCCCGACCGGTGTGGTCGTGGTAGGGATCGGTAGTCGCCTCGCCATGTTCTTGCTTCGGTTGACCTCGCCCGACTCCGTCCGCGGCGTGACGAGCGACGACGGGTTCGAGATCGGTCGCTTCACGTTGAGCGGCTCCTACAACCTGTTGGTGCTCGGGGCCGCAGTTGGTTTGATCGGCGCCGCAGCGTACCGGGCCGTCTCTCCGTGGCTTCTCGGGCCGCGCTGGTTCGAGCGGGTCACCGTCGCTGCGGCCTCAGGCGCCGTCGTGGGTTCGATGTTGGTGCACGCAGACGGCATCGACTTCCGACTCCTGAAGCCGCTGTGGCTCGCCATCGGACTCTTCGTCGCCCTGCCTGCCGCGTTCGGCGCCGCCATCGCCGCAGCGGTGGACTGGGTTGCGCGAAATCCGATGCCCAGCGGGCACCGCCGATGGATCATCCCCGTGGTGTTGGTCGGGGCGTTCCCGATCACCATTCCGATCGTGTTGATCGCGTCGCTCGTGCTGGTCGCCTGGGTCCCGATCCGTCGAGAATTCGTGACGTCGGGCGGCATGCCGAAGGTCGGCGGGCTCGTGATTCGGGCGTTGTGGCTGGCCATCGCCGTGCTCGGACTCGTCGCTCTGCTTCGGGACGTACAGGCCCTCGCATGATCGCGGTTGCGATGGTCCTTCTCGTGTTGACGGGACTGATCTTCCTCCTGCTCATCGCGTACTCCCGGTTACGACGCTGAACCTTCCCAATCCGTGCGCGCACTGATGTCAGGCGACTGCTGATCGTTCACTCTGGAGTGGTCCGCAGTTCGGCGGATCTCTGTCACCGGAAGCGAGCGAAGATGAACAATCCACTGCTGCCGTCGGGTGAACGATGGTCTCTGGTTGCCGTCGTGGCGGACCGGTTGGTCGATGATCGTGACCTCGCCGAGGAGTTCGAGCGCACGCCGGGCAAAGTGCTGCGTCTGCTCGGCGTGCATGATGGCGACATCGCAGAGGTGCTGGCAATGCTGCAACAGGCTCGCGAACCGGCCAATGCGGATCCGGCGGAGGATGGCTAATCTGCCACTTTCAACCCACGAGAGAGTGAGCCAGCCGACACACGTGAGCCGAGCGACGCGGGACGCCCCCGAGCCACAACCGAATGGGGACGGGTCGCCGTTCGACCGCGGTCTCCGCGATTCTCCCGCTCCCGGAGGACCTCGGCTGATCGGCCGTCGCTCCGAGATCGGTGTCCTGGATCGATTCATTGACGGGGTACACCGGGGTCTGGTCGGGTTACTTCTCGTCGAGGGCGAGGCCGGTGCGGGAAAGAGCGCCCTCCTGCAGCACGTCGTGGCGACATCGAACCCCGACCGACTCCAGCTCCTGTGGGGCGAGGGTGACCCGAACGATCTGCGATCCTTCCGATGTCTGGCGGACGCGATGGGATGCCGCCCGACAAGTGCAGACCCGACTCGGGTTCGTATCGCGCAGCTCTTGCGGTCAGCGGGACCGACATCGGGAATCGGCTCCGCTCCCGCCATTCAGGAACTGCTGATCGACGTGATCGAACGGGTTGCGTCGACCGGACCAACCCTGCTGCTGGTCGACGACCTCCAATGGGTCGACGACGCCAGCGTCACCTTTGTCGGTTCGTTGACCCGTCGACTTCGTGGCATTCCTTTCGGTGTGATTGCGGCAACTCGGCCAAGCAGGCGCGTCAGCCGCCTGCTCGATGGATACTCCCCCCAGCGGTGCCCGCTGGGAGAACTCGCCGACGAGGAGCTGGCCGGCATAGCCGAGCAGGTGATGGGCGTCGCGCCGAGCGAGGAGATGCTCGCGACATTGCGCTCGGTGCGTGGCAACCCGTTTCTCGCCATGCTTGTCGCAGCTGGACAGCCGTCTTCGGTTGGCTCCCCGCAGTTCGGTTCCGAGCTTCTGCGGGCGATGACGCAACGGCTCGAGCCCGAGCATCGAGCCCTGCTCGAGCTGGCGGCGATCGCCGGGCGCGAGATCGATGTCGATGCCCTCGCACAGGCGACCGGGGCACCGCTCGCTGATGTCGTCAGCCAGGTGCGGGCTTGCCAGCGAATCGGCTGGCTCGAATCTGATCGGGAGTCGGTTCGCTTTCGGCACGATCTGCTCGTGGAGGCGCTCGTGAGTGCGCTGCCCGTGGACGCGCGCGACCGGAAGCATCTCCAACTCGGACGCGCAATCGGGCGTGTCGGCCATGCTCCTGGGCGTGTCGCCTTCCATCTCGATGCCGCCGCCTATCTGCTGACGATCGACGATCTTGCCCTGATCCGACCGGCGCTCAACGCCCTTCCTGCCGACGACCCAATCGCCCTCACCCTCGCCAATCGTGCGCACGGTCTCGATCCCGCGGATGCCGAGACCGCCGCGTACCTCATCCGGTGTCTGGCGGTGAGACATCGACACGAGGAGGCGCTCGCCATCGGCCAGCGATGGCTCGCCGGTCGAACATCGGATCACCAGGAATTCGGCCGGGTGCGCCTTGCGATGGCGTCCTCGCTGCTCCTCACGCGGCGAGCGTCCGCTGTGATCGAGTTCCTCGGCGAGACCCTGGAAGCCCCGTCGCTGACGGCAATCCAGAGGGCTGAAGCGCTCAACGCCATTGCTCGCTTGCAGTGGCATGTTGCTGACGCCGAGCAGGCGGAAGTCGCTGCGACGGTCGCGCTGGACGCAAGTCGGGCCGCCGGCTGGCCCGTCGGCGAGATGCACGCGCTGTGCACACGCTCGGAGTCGGCGGCGCTCCGAGGCTTCGCCGACGACGCCATCGCTGATGCGCTTGCGGCACAACAGATTGCTGATCGTGAACACCTCTTGGAGACGGCGGCGCCGGCGTTGGCGCTCGGAACAGCGGTAGCGGCCACAGGTCGAATGAGCGAGGCGTTGCCAATCCTGACCTCGAGCCTCCGAGCGGCCGAACGAGCCGGGGATGTCCAGGCCATGGTCCTGGCCCAGGTCACGATGCAGGCAACGCGGTATCACATCGGGGAATGGGACGCCTTCGTAGCTGATGCCGAGGCGATGGCGGACATCGGCCACGAGACGGGCACGCGGTCGGGAGTTGTGCTCCCACTGGGCTTCGCCGCCAGCGTCGCCATGAGGCGCGGCCGCTTCGGTGAAGTCAAGACGTTGGCGGCGCGGGTTCGAGCCGAGCACACGCTCGGCGATGCGCACCCGGGAGCGAGGTTGGGTGTTGCATTGGCTCGATTGGCCGAATTGGAGGCGCTCGGATCATTGGCTGAGGCGTGCGTCCATGCCTGCGCGGTCGCCGAAGTCCTGGCGCCTGCCGGCCCATCGGCGCAGAGCATCGTGGTTGTTGACGCTGCTCGGTTGGCGTGGCAGGTGGGCGACCTGACTCGGCTCCGTGCCGTGGACGCGATCGTTTCCGCTGCGGCTACGGTGTCGCCGACCGAGAACCGGCGCAGCGTCGCCGGATACGTCGGAGCGCTCGCGTCCGGCGAACCTGCTGACATCGCCGCTGCGGCCCGCCGGCTGGCCGAGACGGAACGAGTCTGGGACGCCGCAACGTCTCTGCACGTTGCCGGGATCGTCGGGGCAAAGGCCGGTAACCGCGAGGCAGCCAAGCTGCTCCGCGCTGCGGCGGACCGATACGAGATGCTCGGTGCTCACGTGCACGCAACCGCTGCTCGGAGCGGGCGAGGGTTCGACTGGCTTCATGAAACTGATCGGACGGGGCAGCCGCCGGCCACAATGGAGTCGTTGTCGGCGGCCGAGCGGCGGGTTCTTCGGCTCGTCAGCGCAGGCGAGCCGAATGGCGCGATTGCTGACGCGCTGTTCATCTCCAAGCGGACCGTCGAGTCGCACCTGGCGGCTCTCTACCGAAAGCTGGGGATGGCGACCAGGGTCGAGCTGGCGAAAGCCGGTGCTTCGATCGACGAGCCGAACAACGCAGCGGAAGGGCGGGCGCAGTGACGCTGCACGCCAAGTCTCCGCGGATCCTCGGTCGCGAAAGCGAGTTGCTGGCGTTCAGCGACTTGGTCGCCTTTCCCTCCAATGGGGGACCGGGACGCGGCGGAGGAGTGCTGATCGAGGGCGAGGCAGGCATCGGAAAGTCCACCCTCCTGCGCGCGCTCGTCGACATCGCTGACGAGCGGGGTTGGTACACGGTCACTCCGACCTGCACCGAGTCGGACCAAATACGCCAGTTCGGGGCTCTGCTCGATGTCCTCGACTGCCGACTGCAGCACCCAGATCCGACTCGTCGCCGGGTGGCCGAGTCGCTCGCCGGTTCGGTCGATCCGATCATCGATCCGTTCCGCCTCGACATCGATGCTGCGTGGCGACTCCCTGTCCAGGAGGCCATTGCCGACCTCATCCTCGAGACAGCGGACCGTGGGCCCACACTGATCGCAGTGGATGATCTGCAGTGGGCCGACACGGGGACCGCGGGCGTCTTGCTTGCGCTCGCGCGCCACACCAGGACAACGCCGCTGCTTCTGGCGTGGACGCGTCGATCGAGCGCTCCCAGCGCGGTGTCGGAACTGCTCGGCTCGCGCTTGTCCGAAACGCTCGTTTCGCTCCAGCTCGATCCGCTCGATTCGATTGCGATCGGCCTCCTTGCCTCAGAGGTCCTCGGGCACGAACCCGACGAGTTCGAACGCGCTCGACTGGATGTCGCCGGAGGGAATCCGTTCTTCCTCAACGCGCTGCTGTCACACGGTGATGGATCGACCCGGTCTGAGGCTGTCCGGCGTTGGGTGGACGGCCTGCCCTCATCGACGGGCGATGCGCTGACGACCGCGGCGCTCATCGGGCACGAGTTCGATATCGGGGTGCTCGGCGCCCTGACCCGACGTTCTACCGCCGAGTTGATCGACATCGTCGAGCCAGGAGTTCGCGCCGGGGTCATCCTGCAGGTCGGTGGAGGGCATTTCGCGTTCAGTCACGACTTGGTGCGTGAGAGCTTTGCCTCCGGCCTCCCAAGATCCCTGCGAGCGGCGCTGCACCGCGAGATATCAGTCGTGCTCGCAGCCAACGGTGCCGATCTCGGCATCGTCGCTCAGCACCTGGCGCGCGGTGCTCGACCGGGCGACGAAGAGGCCGCCGAGCAGATCCGCCACGCGTGCCAAGCCGTGGTTCGCAACAGCGCCGCGGCCGCAGCCGACCTGCTCGGCCAGGCCGCGGCGATCTGCACCCCAGGGTCGGAGGTCTGGGCTGATGTCATGGCCGACCGGGTTGTTGCGCTCCAATGGTCTGGTCAGGCCGTTGCGTCGCTCGCGCGTGGCCGACGAAGCAATCGCCCAGCCGATGCGAGCCGAACAGCGCTCTCGGACGCGGATGGTTCGAGCGACCAGCCTTGGCCTGGTCGGGGATCTCCCGTCGGCCTCGATCGAGTACCGATCAGTCGCCGACGACCCGACGACCCCTGCACCGCTTCGTGCGCTGGTCCTGGCGGAGCTGGCCACCCAGGAAGCGTGGGGAGTGGATCGGGCCGCGGGTCGCGCTGATGCCGAGGAGGCGTTGAGCATCGCGTCCGAGCTCGGTGAGAAGCAGGCTGAGCTCCAGGCCCGCTGCGCGTTGACGACCATGTCGCTCTTCGATGGTCACGTTCGCAACGCGGTCGATCTTGCACGCGAGGCGGTCCTCCTCGGCCGTTCCCACCGCAATCTCTCGCCTGCTCGTGAGGTCTACCTGGCGCTCGCGCTGGCCAACGCCGACGAACACGATGAAGCCGCGATCTGGTTCGCCAAAGGCCAGGGCGACGCGGAGGCGGTTTCCGACCTGTGGCTCGTGTCTCGGTACCAGTTGGCTCGTATGTCGAGCGAGGTGCTCACCGGCGAGTGGGACTCGGTGCTCGCCGACGCCGAAGCGGTGATCTCTCTCCATGCCGACACCGGTATGAGTAGCGGGATGCCGCAAGCGCCGGCGGCGGCAGGACTCGTTGCGGTCCGTCGAGGCGCGTCGGACGAGGTCGTCCACCGGTATCGCGAGTTGTCGACCCGTGCCGCAGGGCCGAGGGCGGAACTGCCGGGGCTGTTGTTCCACGCTTGGTTCGAGGGTCTGCTTGCCGAACGCGAGGGTCGCATCGAAGACGCGGCGGGCACGCTCCTCTTCGCTCACGACACGGTTGTCGGGATGGCGAGGCTGGTCCAGGTGTGGATTGCACCCGATGTCGTGCGAACGCTTCTTGCTGCGGGCGATCTGAGCAGGGCAGCCGATGTCGCGGACCAACTGCAGTCGTTCGCAGACCAGGTGGTGCGGGTCGACTCGGCTCGAGGAACAGCCTTGCTATGTCGAGGCCTGGTAGCGAGCGCCGCCCAGGATCCTCGAGGCAACGAGCTGCTATCGGAGGCCGCGCAGCACCTTCGCGCTGCTCGTCGCCTTCCCGGTCTTCTGCAGGCGCTGGAGGCGGGTGGTTCCAAGGGCCCTGACGATCGCGAGGTGCAGCAGCTCCGCACACAGCTCGGTTTTGCCGTGGTGCACAGGTCGCTCAAAGGAGCTTCGACCTCTCCCAGAACATCGATCGGAGGACTCACGCCGACTGAGCTCCGCATCGCTCAACGCATCGCCAACGGCCTGGCCAATCCAGCCATCGCTGGCGAACTCGGGCTTTCGAAGCGCACCGTCGAGTACCACGTCTCGAACATCTACATGAAGTTGGGGGTGACCAATCGGGTCGCCGCGGCGAAGCTCATCTCGGCTCATTGAGGCTGGTGCAGTTCAACCAGACGACGACCGGCCGTTGCCATGCTTTCGCGGAGCGCCGAGGGCAGGAGAATCTCGACTTCGGGCCCGATCGACAGCAGCTCACGAATGGCGGACTCATACGAATCGAACCTGAAACTCCCTTCGATCCAGTCCATGCGGTCGCTCGGTGGGTCCAGATTCGGTCGAGCACGCCACCCGGCGGGCTTTCCAAGAGCCAACGCCAGGCGGAGCGCGTTTGGTGACACCCGGACCCGAACCCGTCGAAGGCGCCCGCGTGAGGCGTCGAGTCCGACAGGAATTTCTACGACTTGTTGACGGAAGGTATCCAGAAGCTCGAATCCGCCTTTCGGCCCGCGCGGGCATAGACGGGTACGCCGGCGCTGCTCAGCGCATCGAGATCGCGCAGCACCGTGCGGGTGGAAACTTCGAGTCTGTCCGCTAGTTCGTTGGCGGTCATTCGACGGCCGCCCTGAAGGAGCATCACCAGATTGAGCAGGCGGCCCGCCCTCATCGCTGACCCGGTGACTGCGATCGCAACCGTCCGGTTGGACAATTCTTCAGTACATGACACACGGTGTCATGTTTACCGGATCAAAGTAGACGGATGTCTGATCACATCGAAGGCTCAGGAACCGCCGAGGATCCGTGGATCCTCACGACACCACCAGGGACGTCCGAGTTCGACGCATGGCGAGATGAGGCCGCCGATCCACCTGCCTTGGTGGTCCAGGTCGGATCGACGCGGCTGAGCTACCGACTTCGCTGCATCGACGACCTCTGCTCGATGCTTCGCTCCAACGGCGACTGGGTTCCGCTCGGCAATGCCGACGAGCAGAAGGAGGCCAAGGCGGGGACCGTCGAGGCGTGGGCCCGGTCGGTGGACAACCCGATCGGTGGCTGGTACGGCCTCCGAAAGGGCTACCGAGGACGTTTCGGCACCTACGTCCCTCCGGTACTCGAGGCCCTCGGGTTGGCCGAGGTCGAGCACAACGCCCGAAACAACCGGATGCGCGCAGTTTGACGGTCGGCGATCCGTCGTGGCCGTCATCGTGACACCGGAAACCGCACGACCACTCTGGCTCCGGACGGTGAGACCGAGTCGATTGTCACGCTGCCCCCGTGCCGGTCGACGATGTCTCGGACGATTGCGAGGCCGAGTCCCGCGCCGCTGCCTGGAGTCCTGGCGTCATCGACCCGGGCGAATCGTTCGAAGACTCGTTCCCGTTCATGCTGTGGGATTCCGGGTCCGTCGTCCTCCACGACGAGTTCAACGGTCGTTGTTCCCTCGTGCACGGCGAGCCGCACGGAAGACACCGCGTAGCGGGTCGCGTTGGCGGTGAGATTTGCCAGCATTCTTCGGAGTTGCTCGGCGTGTCCTCTGATCTGGCCACCCGAAACTGCCGACGTGTCGACCGTGAGCGTCGTCTGGGCGCGAAGAGACCGGGCGGTGTCGAGGACGAGGTCATCGAGGTCGACGAGCCCGAGAGAAGCAGCTCTGGCGGTTCCGACTTCGGCGTCACTCCTGGCGAGATGGAGCAGGTCCTCGATCAGTTGTTGGAGCGCGACGACCTCGCCGAGCAGACTCGCTCTCTCGGCCTCGTCTGGTGGATGGACACCCAGTTCGAGTTCCGATCGCAGGCGGGTGAGCGGGCCTCGTAGTTCATGGGACGCATCGGCGACGAAGCGCCGTTGACTTTGGGTGACGTGTTCAATCCGAGCGAGCAGAGCGTTCATCGTGGACGCGAGCCGACCTACTTCGTCAGCGACTGCGGGGACGCGTACACGCCGGTCGAGGTCGTCGCCGGTCATCGCCGCAACCTCGGTGCGTATGTCCTCGATCGGGCGAAGGGTGCGGCCGACGAGGACCCACACGATCCCGGCCGAGCGCGGCGAGTATCGTAGGCCAGCCGATCAAGAGCGCGAACTTCAGTTCGGAGACAGACTCGTCGAGGGGGTCGAGGCTTGCCGCCAGGTGGAGGAAGACGGGGCCGGACGGGCTGTTGACGGAGCGCGAAAGAATCCGAAATCGATCATCGTCGACCGGGAGCGCTTCCACGGAGACGAGTCGGTCTCCCACTTCGAGTGGTTGGTCCGCAATCGGCGGATCGCCGGCGACGTTGGCGCTCGACGCAAGGATGCTGCCGTCGGCGCTGACCACCTGATAGAGGCCGACCTCACCGTCGCGGCTCGCTGGCCCAGCCGCAATCGGCCCGCTCGCGATTGCGGCGGTCAGCTCATCGGCGCGCAAACGTAATGTGTTGTCGAGATTGTCCTGGAGCCGTCCGCGGTGGATTGTGAGCAGCGCCCAACCCGAGCCGGCGAGCACGATGGCGACCGCCACTGTTGCCGCGATCGTGACCCGGACCCGCAGGGAGGACAAACGGTGGCGCATCGTCAGCCGCCGACGGATTCGAGGCGGTATCCGGCGCCTCGAATGGTCGTGATCAGGGTCGCTTCGAACGGCCCTTCCAGCTTCCGGCGAAGGCGCCCGATGTAGACCTCGACGATGTTCGGGTCGCCGTCGAAATCATCGTGCCATACGCCGGCGATGATCTCGGACTTTGACATCACCTGCCCGACGCGCCGGGCGAGGAACGTGAGCACGTCGAATTCCCGAGCGGTGAGGTCCACGGGCTTGTCGTGCCGCGAGACCCTGCGTGCGCCGGGATCAATCCGTAGTGAACCGAGTTCGAGCGCTGGGGCAGCCGCCATCGCTCCTCGACGCAACAACGCCCGGACTCGTGCGACGAGGACGGCGAACGAAAAGGGCTTCGTCAAATAGTCATCGGCTCCGGTATCGAGAGCTTCGGCCTCATCGAACTCCCCATCCTTTGCCGTCAGCACCAGCAGGGGGGTCCAGTCGCCGGAGCGGCGCAGGGCATCGCAGATTTGAAATCCGTTGCGGCCGGGGAGCATCAGATCACAGACGATCAAGTCGTAGGTCGACTCCTGGGCTTTCCAGAGCCCGTCCGCGCCGTCGAGCGCGACCTCGACGACGAAGCCTTCCGCCTCGAGCCCTCGCTTGACCATGGTGGCGATCTTCAGGTCGTCCTCGACTACCAGGATCTTCATGGGCCCATTTAACTCGCCTCACCTAACCCGCCGCTGAACGGGCTTCAGCGTCCGGTCAGCCTGGTTCAGGTGGCAGTCAGCGCGCCAGGCGGACAGTTGTCCCTGCCGACACGACCGGTGTCGACTCGAGAGAGCGAGGAAGAGGTATGTCCAGACGATTCAACGCGATCCTTCCGGCGGTCATGCTGGTGGGAGCAGCGACTGCGGGCGTCGCTGCCTGCGGCGAGAACGCTGCTATCCAGCCGGAGGTAACCCCGACAACCGCAGTTCCTGTGGTCGATCCAGGAGCCGGCGACTACGCGCCGACGATCGACCCGGACGACTTCTCGCCTGATATCGACAATCCTCTTCTGCCACTGACAGTCGGCGCACGATGGCGATACGAGGGCACCGACGGCGACGACGCAGACGAGGTGGTCGAGATCACCGTGCTCGATGAGACCCGTACCGTCATGGGCGTCACCGCCCGTGTCGTCCGCGATCGCGTGACCATCGACGGCTCGTTGGTCGAGGACACATTCGACTGGTTCGCCCAGGACCGCGAGGGCAACGTCTGGTACTTCGGTGAAGAGGTGAAGGACTACGTCGATGGTCGAGTGGTTTCCGTCGCCGGGTCGTGGGAGGCGGGGGTCGGTGGAGCGCTGCCCGGTATCGTGATGCCCGCCCGCCCCGAAGTCGGCGACGCCTACCGTCAGGAGTTCCTGACCGGGGAGGCCGAGGACATGTTCGAGGTCCGAGCCGTCGATCGCACCATCGAAACCCCGTACGGATCGTTCGATGGCGCTGTGGTCACCGGCGACTGGAGCCCGCTCGAGCCCGAGGTCGTCGAGGAGAAGTACTACGTCCCCGGGATCGGCAAGGTGGCCGAGTTCAAGGTTGCCGGAGGCTCGGGCGAAGTTCTGCTCGTCGAGTTCCAGCCCTAGCTCACCTCCGACCCTGTACTCGTCGGCCCCATCTGCAAGCCCGACTCGCCCCAGCCCCATTCTGCAAGCCCGGCACCCACCTCCAGGTGAGGCTGGGCTTGCAGAATGGGGGTGAGGGGGCTGGGGCTTGCAGAATCGCTGGTCGCTGGAGACCGGTCCGGGTCGACCGCCGACGCCGGACTAGGCGGATGGGTCGGTGACTTGGCCGGCGAAGAGGACGGCGCCGGTGGCGACATGACGCACGACGTAGAAGAAGGGCCGATCAGCGGCGACGACGAGTTCGGGCTCGGGGGGACCGGATTCCTCGAAGCCAAGGGCCGTCGCGGCCGCCGCCTCGGTGCCGTTCTCGTCGACGGAGATATCGGCACCGTGCACGGCACCGGCCAGGAAGGCTTCGGGGCTGATGCCGGGATAGGCGCCAGGGGCAATGCCGAGGTCGGTGAGCCAGCCGAGGAAGTCGATGGCCGTGGTCGTCTCCCACTCGGGCATCCGAAGTTCGTAGGGTCCGGTGGTGAAGGTGGCATCGATCTCGTCGAGCAGATCGTCGGACAGGCGCCTTCGTAGCTCGTCGTACCGGCCCTCGTCGGGGACGACGACAAGCATGGCGTAGTCATCGCCGAGGTAGGGAATCGATGCTCCGACGAATCCATCGCCGGAGCCTCGAGGTCCTGGCTGCCCGAGGTCGACGAGGTAGCTGGTGTCGATGGTGCTGCCATCGAGGAGGGTGAAGGGACCGGTCTCTGGTCCGTACTTCCCGAACACGGATCGCCACTGCGCTTTGAAGTAGACGGCGTCGGTGAGCACGAGCACCGTGTCGGCGTTGATGAATCCTTCCGGCAGAAGTTGGGGAATCAGCGAGTTGGTCCGGTCGGAGACCCAGCGGTTGATCCGGGTTCGGGAGCCATCGGGATCGTCGACATCGATCATCTCGACGTCGACGCCGTGATGCGACGTCATGAGGTCGACCCAGATCGGGTCGGGGTTGGCGCTCTGCGATGGCCAGAGTCGGTCAGCGATGGTGACGATCGGTGAGTCGGTGCCATCGAGTGCCTCGGCAACGCCGTTGGTGTCGGCGATTGCCGCGTCGAGCGCATTCCACGCTTCGTGGGCGCTCATTCCATCGGGCAGCGAGAGCGCCCGGTCGATGGCCGAGCCCGTGGTTTCGTCGGCTGCGCCTCGGGCCATGAGGAGGGCGTGACCGATGCTCAACGGGCTGAACACCAAGTTGGTGTCCATGGGTTGGGTCCGCATCAGCTCGAACCCGGCGTCGGTGAACCCCGCCGAGAGCTGATCGACGGGTGCGTTGGCAGCGACCGCCGCCCGATCGACACCGGCCGATGGCGGGACAAGGGATCCGACCCCGGAGCCATCCGAGTCCGGTGCCGCCCGGTCGCTCCCGCAATTGGCGGCGAAAAGCGCGAACGCCAGAAGGGACACCGAAGCCAGTCGATTGGTTGTCATGCGGATGAGACGTCCGCAGTCGGGGTTTGGTTCCGCGGCGTCGAGCATGACTTCGCGCTCATTCGTGATGGACGTGCGCTCGTTGGCCGTCGCGGTCGAAGATCATGATGAGTTCGGCCGGGCCGTCGACGGCGCTGCACGCATGAGGGGTCATCGTGGCGAACTCGGCGGCCTCGCCGGTCTCAACGATGATCTCGCGGTCACCGAGCCGCAACAGGACCCGACCTTCGGTGACGAAGAGCCAATCGTGACCTGGGTGCACTCGTTGCTCGGGCGCTCGTTTCGTTGGCTCCAGCCGCATCTTGATCGCGATGGTGTTGCCCGTGGGTCGACTCAGGACCCACGTTGTCCGCTTGCCCGAGCTCGTAGGAACCGGCCGAATCACCACGTCGTCGTCGCTGCGCACGTCCAGCAGCGAGTCGAGGTCGACGTGCAGAGCGTTGGCCAGCGGAACGAGGACGTCGAGGCTGATGGTTCGCCGGCCGGTCTCGACCCGACTGATGGTGGACGGGCTGAGGTTGGTCAGCGCCGCCAGTTCATCCAGCGACAGGCCCAGCGTGTGCCGCAGGCTGCGCAACCGGGTGCGAACGACCTGCTCGATCTCGTTTCCCTGGCTCATGGTTCCCTGCTGACTCGAGGGTCTTGCGAATACTGCAAGACATCATGCACTGCTTGAGACTGACCCTATCGTTTGTCGTCATGAGTGATCACGCACCACGCACCATCGAACGCCACTGTGATGTCGCCGTCATCGGCGGCTCGGCCGCCGGGCTGGCCGCCGCCCTGCAGATCGGGCGCCAGCGTCGCTCGGTCATCGTCGTCGACGCCGGCGAGCCTCGCAACGCGCCCGCAGCGCACATGCACAGTTACCTCGGCTACGAAGGCAGCTCGCCTGCCGATCTGACCAGCATCGGCCGCGAGGAAGTTCGCAGCTATGGGGGAGAGGTGGTTGCGGGTCGAGCCCTCGACGTCACCCGCATCGACGACGAACACTTTCGGGTCGAGCTCGTCGGTGGCCACTCGATCGTCGCCCGTCGGGTGCTTGCTGCGACCGGCCTCGTCGATGTGCTGCCCGACATCGAAGGACTGGCCGAGCATTGGGGGAGCGACGTCATCCACTGCCCCTTCTGCCACGGCTACGAAACCCGAGACCGAAGGGTCGTGCAGATTGTCACGAACCCGATGGGTCTCCACACCGTTCCTTTGTTCCGGCATCTGACCGACCAGCTCACGGTGGTGCTCCACGACGGGATCGACGCGACGAACCCAGAACTCGAGGTGGCCCGATCGGCCGGAGTGAATGTCGTTGACGCGCCAGTGCGTCGCATTGTGACGGGCGATGACGGTCGTCTCGCCGGGGTCGAGCTGGTCAGCGGCGTATGCATCGACGCTGATGTCGTCATGACCGGCGTCCGCTTCCGCGTGCGGGCCGAGCCGTTCGAGTCGATCGGACTCCTGCCGGCGGAACATCCCACGGGGCTCGGTGACTACATCGAGACGGACCCGACGGGAGCCACCAAGGTCGCCGGCATCTACGCGGCCGGCAACGTGACCGACCCGAGCCATCAGGTACTCCCGGCCGCAGCGAACGGCAGCTGGGTTGGGGCGATGATCTGCTTCAGCCTGGCCCACGACGATCTCCAGTCGGCCGCTCGGCCATCGGCGAACAAGGCCGACTGGGACCACCGGTACTCGGGCGACCAACTGTGGAGTGGGAACCCCAACGGCTCGCTCGTGAACGAAGCCAGCAGCTTGGCCGCCGGACGTGCGCTCGACGTGGGTGCCGGCGAAGGTGGCGACGCGGTCTGGCTGGCGGAGAACGGATGGACGGTGACCGCAAACGACATCTCGAGGCGAGGGCTGGATCGAGTACAGGCCGAAGCCGAGCGTCGCGGGTTGCAGGTCGAATGCCTCGAATCCGACGCCAATGCGGCGAGCGCGTTCGGAACCGGCCAGTACGATCTCGTGTCGGCACAGTACGCATCCATTCCCCGCACGCCCGACGGGCGCGGCGTGCGCAACGTCCTCGGCGCGGTGGCCCCTGGCGGACGCCTGCTCGTGGTGAGCCACGACCTCGAGCCGATGCGCCGACCGATCGATACCCACTCCCACAGCCGCCCCTTCGACCCGGATGGGTATGTGCGGGTCGACGACTTCGCAGCAGCCATCGCCGACTCGCCCGAGTGGGAGATCGAGGTCCACGAGAAGCGCGCCCGGCCCCACGGGGCAGCTACCGCCGGACACCACGTCGACGACATCGTGTTCCGGGCTCGTCGTTCCGGCTGACTCGACCGCTGGCCGGCCAGTGCCGGCCGGTGCACGGGCGGTCGAGATGGCGCCGGCCGGGTTGGTCGGCGAACATGGGTGACCATGACCTCTGGTTGCCCGGTCCATTTCGATCCGCTCGATCCAACGTTCCTGGCCGACCCGACGCCGGTGTGGTCCGAGCTTCGGCAGGACGCACCGGTGCACTACAACGACGACCTCGACATGTGGGTCGTCGCCCGGCACGCCGACATCGAATCGGTCTTTCGTGACCCGGCCACCTTCTCGGCGGCAAACGCACAAGACCCGATGTTCCCGCTCCACCCCGAGGCGCAGGCGGTGCTGGCCGAAGGGTGGGTTCCGCTCAAGACCATGTCGAACGCCGACGGCGACTATCACACTCGTAACCGCCGGTTCAGTCTCGTTGGCTTCACCCCTCGGCGCCTGCGTGCTCTGGAGCCCGTGGTTCGCCAGACCACCCGCTCGCTGATCGAGGATCTGGTGGCGGCCGGTCCTGGCGTCGACTTCGTGTCCACGCTGGCCTTCCCCCTGCCGGCCACCATCATCTTCACCCTGCTCGGATTCCCGCCGGAGGACACCGACCGGCTGAAGGAATGGGCGAACGACCGCCTGTCGTTCAGCTGGGGTCGGCCGTCGGCCGCCGATCAGGCTCGTGTGGCGGCAGACATGATCGCCTACCGCAAATACTGCGACGACCATGTCGGACGTCGGCTCGTTGAACCCGCCGACGACTTCACCACCGACCTCCTCAAGTTTCACCTCGAATCGCCCGAGTCGTTCACCTTGGCCGAGGCCGCGCACATCATCTTCGGCTTCAGCTTCGCCGGGCACGAGACAACGACGAACCTGTTGGCGAACGGACTCCACCGCTGTCTGACCGAGCCGGGCGTTTGGGCGACGTTGGTTGCCGATCCGGCAGCGATTGCCGGCGCCGTCGAGGAGACCCTGCGGTTCGACTCGTCGGTGGTCGCCTGGAGACGGGTCACCACCTCGGACACCGTGATCGGCGGAACCGAGGTTCCTGCCGGGGCAAAGGTGCTGGTGCTGCTCGGGTCGGCCAACCACGACCCGGCTGTGTTCGATGCGCCCGAGCGTTTCGACATCACCAGGACAGACAGTCGCTATCTCTCCTTCGGCTGGGGCAAGCATTATTGCATCGGCGCACCGCTCGCCAAGCTCGAGCTTCAGGTCGTGCTCGAGGAGTTGACCGCTCGCTTCCCGCGTCTCGGTCGGTCAGATGACGAGCCGTTGCGCTACCACCCGAACGTCTCGTTCCGCGGACCGCAGCGCCTGACCGTGACCTGGCCGGAACCCACCTCCACGCTCACCCCCGTTCCCACCCCCTGATGAGGATCGTTTGCTCATGACTTCTTCGCACCAACTCGTCGTTCGCAGCGGCTCCATCGTCGACGGCACCGGCTCGACTCCGTTCAACGGCGATATCGGCATCGACGACGGCCTCATCACTGCGGTCGGGGGCTCGCTCAGAGGGGACCGGATCATCGACGCAGACGGGGCTGTGGTTGCTCCCGGCTGGGTCGACGTCCACACCCACTTCGATGGTCAGGTCACCTGGGATGACACCCTTGACCCGTCGTTCTCCAACGGCGTGACCACCGTGATCATGGGTAACTGTGGCGTGGGATTCGCTCCCTGCCCTCCTGGCGGCGAGCACACGCTGATCGAGTTGATGGAGGGCGTCGAGGACATTCCGGGCACCGCGCTCTACGAAGGTGTGCCATGGGGTGCCTGGTCGACGTTCCCCGAGTATCTGGACTTCCTGGCCACCCGCCGGTACACGATGGACGTCGGCGCGCAGGTCCCGCACGCGGCGCTGCGTTTCGCGGTGATGGGGGACCGGGGGGTACGCAACGAAGACGCCACGGCCGATGATTTGGCCGACATGCGTCGCCTCGTACGGGAAGCCGCAGAGGCCGGGGCGTTCGGGCTGTCCACCTCCCGTACCGTGTATCACCGATCGCTCGACGGTTCTCAGGTGCCCGGCACCTTCGCCGCCCCTGAGGAACTCATTGCGCTGGCCCAGGGAATGATGGACGGCGGCGGCGGCGTGTTCGAAGCCATCACGGCATCGTCCGCCGGCGCGATGCGGGCACTCGGCGGTGAGCGCTTCACGCAAGATGAAGAGTTGGCGCTCCTGGCCTCGATTGCACGAACGACGGGCGCTCCGGTCACCTTCACCACCGTCCAGAATGTCGACTATCCCGACGCATGGCGAGAGGTCCTGGACTTCGCCGCCGAACAACGACGAGCCGGTGTCCCGCTCTTCCCGCAGGTCGGCTCGCGCCCGACGAGCATCTTCGTGAGCCTCGACAGCTACCACCCCTTCACGCGTCGCGGCGGCTACCTCGAGCGGGCCGCCTTGCCGTTGGCCGACCGAGCCGCGGCATTGCGCGACCCGATGGTCCGGGCGACGGTGCTCGGCGGGGAAGATGTTCCGCTGCCTGGAAACGGGCCCATGGACAACATGCACCGCGGTCTGTTCGCTTCGATGAAGCGGATGTTCCTCGTCGGTGACCAAGTCGACTACGAGCCACTATCCGAACACAGCGTCGGCGCACTGGCCGACGCCCACGGCGTCACTCCCGCCGAGTTCCTCTACGACCACCTCACTTCGGGCGATGGAACGAACCTCGCCGTGCTCTGGGGATCGGGGTATGTCGAAGGCAACCTCGACGCGGTGGGCGAGATGTTGAGCGACCCTGACACGATCACCGGCCTCGCCGATGCCGGAGCGCACGTGCGGTTGATCTGCGACGGTTCGGCCCCCACCACGCAACTGACGCATTGGGTGCGCGACCGCAGCCGGGGTGAACGCCTTTCCATCGAGTTCATCGTCGAGAAGCAGACCCGGCGCAACGCCCGGCTCTACGGCTTGTCCGATCGCGGGGTGCTTGCGCCAGGGATGCGAGCGGATCTCAACGTCATCGACCTCGATGCGCTGACGGTTCGTCGGCCGGTCGTGCATGCCGACCTTCCCGCGGGTGGTTGGCGTTTCCTCCAGCCGATCAGCGGCTACTTGGCCACGATCGTCGCTGGGGTGCAGACCCGGGCCAATGACACCGACACCGGTGAGCGGCCGGGTCGGCTTCTGCGACGACCCTGAAGCGAGACCGTCAGTCCTCTGGTCGGTCCGTCCTCGGTGCCGGATCGCCGCCATCGCAGACGCAGAACTCGTTGCCCTCGGGGTCGACCATGACCAGCCACCGGCTGCCGTGCTCGGCGCAGGTGTCCTCGGACGCTCGCTGGGCGCCCAGCTCAGTGAGGCGGTCCGCTTCGGCCTCGATGTCGGCTGCGTCGATATCGATGTGCATGCGGTTCTTGATTGTCTTCGCATCGGAAACGCGCTGGAGGAGAAGTTTGGGCCCGGTGCCCTCCCGCGGGTAGAGCGCCACATAGGCGCCGGCGGAACCACGGTTCGTGTAGTCCAGAGCCGCAGCCCAGAATTCGGCAAGACGGTTCGGGTCGGTGCAATCGAGCACGAGTCCGAAGCGGGGGTTTGATGGGTCGCTCATCTGCTTCCTCCTTGTCCAATTCCACCCTCGTCGAACACTAGTTGGCGCCTGAGGCCTGCTGCTCACCAAACTCGTCGAGGTCGAGCCCGGGCGAAGCTGCGCTCGAGATGCTATACATGACTGACTCAGTTGGTTATGATCTGGACATGGTTCGAGTCATGCCGACAGATCGGTTGGAGAAGTTGATCGCTGCGGCGGCCGCGACCTTCGTCGAGCGGGGCTTTCAAAGGACGCAAATGGACGACATTGCGGACCGGCTCGGCGTTTCGAAGGGGACGATGTATCGATCGGTCGAGTCGAAGGAAGCTCTCTTCGCTGCGGTGCTCACGTACGGGGACGAGCCCGACGCTCTCGCTCCAGGCAGATCCCTACCTCCGATCGAGTGGACCGAGCTGTCGGTTCGTCTGCGCGACGGACTGGCAGCGGCAGTCAATGCTCTCGACCTGACCGCCGCGGTGACAACCGGTGCCCGTCGCTCCCCGAAGGAGTCCGTCGCCGACGAGGTCGAGCGACTGGCGCTGGACGTGTACTCGATGTTGTCCGAACGCCGGGTCACGGTGATGGTGCTCGATCGGTGCGCCGCCGAGATCCCCGCCATCACCGGCGACTGGTACGAGCTCGGGCGCTACGCGCTGGTCGACCTATGGGTCCGATACCTCGATCGGCGGCGCCAACACCTCGGCACGATCTCGATCGACCATGACTTGCTTGCTCGCACGATCGTCGAGCTTCTCACTCTTTGGGCCGTGAAGATGCCCTGGGACCCTGCACCCTCGTCCCTACCCCACCGACAACGGCTTGGCGTGCGCGGTGATGATCCGCTCGCTCGTCACCGGAGGAATGCCATGACCACCGCCCCAGCACCCTCGATCGTCAACCGAATCCGGTCGCGCCAGGCCGGGCACCCGACCGGCCTGCTCGGGCGGATCATCGGGCGGGTCATGGTGAAGGACACCGCAAGCGCCAACGATCGCGCGGTTGACCTGCTGCAGCTCACCACGCCCAGCACCGATCCTCGAGGTCGGCTTCGGACAGGGTCGCACGGCGGCACGTCTTGTCGATGCCGGCCACAGGGTCCTCGGCGTCGACGTGTCGAACACAATGGTCGCCCAGGCAGGCGCTCGCAATCGTCGGGCATGCGCTGACGGTCGAGCGCACCTCGTTCGGACCGATGGCATCGGCCTTCCCTTCCCCGATTGCGCTGCTGACGCGGCGCTCACCGTCCACACGATCTACTTCATGCCCGACCCCTCGGCGACCTTCTCCGGAGGTTGCCCGAGTGCTCCGACCGGGTGGGATGTTGGTCATCGCCTGCAGAGTCGGGGATGACGCCTTGCCCGGCTGGATGGATGCCTCGGTCTATCGGGTGCTCGCCGATCGGGGAGATCCGCACGCTGCTCGACGGCGCCGGGTTCACTTCGGTCGTGCATCACCGAGGGAACGCGTCCACCCACAACACGCATTGGTTCACTGCGATCTCCTGTTCCTGACCGTCGTCAACTTCTGGCGTTCTGTCGGCGAAGGCTAGGCTCCCGCCCGGGACGTCCGACGACGTGATCGTCGAGAAATGGGGAGTAGCACGATGGCCATCAGCATTGATCCCGTCACAGGACTGAAGATCTTCGATACCCGAGCCGCGAGCCGCATGGGAGGCGTGGAAGGTCGCGGGTATGCGGTCGTCGAGGAGGCCCTGACCGAGATGGTCCCAACGCCTGCCGGAGCGGTCTTCAACGCCGAGGAGCAGGCGAAGTACCTCGAGTTCAAGGAAGCCCGCCGAGGCGCGGCCGACTACATGGCAATGGAAGGAGACTTCGGCCGCTATCTCGAGGATGTCTATTCGGCCGAGCCGATCGAGCGCGAGGCGTTGACCGACGAGTGCGAGATCCTCGTCGTCGGTGCCGGGTTCGCCGGGCTCATGCTCTGGTACAAGCTCCGTGAGGCAGGGTTCCACGACGTCCGCTTCTGCGAGAAGGGCGGGGATGTCGGGGGCACGTGGTACTGGAACCGGTACCCGGGGATTGCCTGCGACGTCGAGTCCTACAGTTATCTGCCGTTGTTGGAGGAGATGGACTACATCCCGACGATGAAGTTCGCTTCGGGCTTCGAGATCTTCGAGTACTGCCAGGCGATGGCAACGAAATTCGGCTTCTACGACAAGTGCCTCTTCCACACGTCGGTCCAGGACACCGCATGGGACGAGGCAACGCAGCGTTGGACCGTCCGCACCGACCGGGGCGACGCCATGAAGGCTCGCTTCGTGATCTTGGCCAACGGCATTCTCACCACGCCGAAACTGGCGCGGATCGACGGCATGGAAAGCTTCCAGGGCGAGTCGTTCCACACGTCGCGTTGGAACTACGACATCGACCTGGCGGGCAAGCGGGTCGGCATCATCGGTACCGGGGCGACCGCGGTCCAGGCCATCCCCGAGCTGGCCAAGGTGGTCGGCGAGCTGTACGTGTTCCAGCGCACGCCGTCGACCATCGATGTTCGGGCGCAGCGCGAGACGACACCGGACGAGATCGCGACCTGGAAGGAAGAGCCAGGTTGGGCCAGGGCCCGCCGGGAGCGGTTCGCGGCGATGACATCGATTCGAGATGCCGTGAAGGCGCCCGATGACTACATGGCCGGGCGCACCGCCGAGTATCGGAAGCGGGAGAAGCTCAGCGAGCGGTTGTCAGCCGAACAATGGACGCAGAGGTTGCTCGACGAGAACTTCGCGGCGATGGAGCAGATCCGGGCCAGGGTCGATGCCATCGTCGAAGACCCCGCCACGGCCGCTGCGTTGAAGCCGTACTACCCCTACGCCTGCAAACGCCCGACGTTCCATGACGAGTACCTCCCCACCTTCAACAAGCCCCATGTGCACCTGATCGACACGGCACCGATCGGGGTCAACAGGATCAACGAGAGCGGCGTGGTCCACGACGGAGTCGAGTACCCGCTCGACGTACTGATCTACGCGACCGGTTTCCAATGGATGGCTCCCGCGTCCTTCGACATGATCAAGGGATGCGATGGCCGGACCCTGAACCAGAAGTGGCAGAGCGAAGGAACCAAGACGTTCCTCGGTTTGCACAGCAGCGGCTTCCCGAACTTCCTGATCGTGTCGGGCCCCCAAGGGGGCGGTGGCAGCTTCAACTTCACCGACGCCATCACGGCCCACTCCGACTACATCGTGTGGCTGCTGACCTCGATGCGCGACGAGGGCTACAGGGTCGTCGACGTCCGCGAGGAATCCGAGGACGAGTACGCCCGTCACTGCGCCCAGGTCGACATCGCTTCGGCGCCTCTGCGTGACTGCATCTCGTACTACAACGGCCACGGCGACGCGGCACCCGGCAGCTTGGCCTACTACGGCGGTCGTCAGTGGAACATGATCTGCGAGCAGGCCCAGGCAAGCAGAGAGCCCTACCTCTTCCAGAAGTGAGGAACCACATGAGCAACGACGTCACATCGCCCGAGGCGGTCGGCATGAGCAGCAGCCGGCTCGATCGGATTCGGCCGGTGATGGAGTCCTATGTCGCTGAGCGCGGGGTCGTGGGTATCAGCACCATGGTCAGTCGCCGAGGCCAGATCGTCCACTCCGAGCAGTTCGGCTTCCGGGACAAGGAGGCGGGCACGCCGATGACCCCCGACACGATCTTCCGGATCTACTCGATGACCAAGCCCATCGTTGCCACGGCACTCATGATGCTCCACGAGGAGGGCCGGTTTCAGCTCGAACATCCGGTGGCTCAGTACCTACCGGCGTTCGGGGCGACGAAGGTCCTGTCCGAGGAGGGCGTGCTCGTCGACCAGGCGAGTCCGATGCAGATCCGCGACGTCCTGATGCACACCAGCGGGCTCACCTACGACTTCATGTCGGACAACCCGGTCGCCCAGATGTACCGCGACGCCAAGCTGATGCACGATCCCGGTCGTTCGCTCGAGTCAGTGATCGACGAGCTGGCCACGATCCCGCTTGCGTTCCAACCGGGAACGCGATGGCACTACAGCGTCGGTATCGATGTCGCCGCCCGGTTGGTCGAGGTCCTCTCCGACATGCCGCTCGGAGAGTTCCTACGCCTTCGGCTCTTCGAACCGCTGGGGATGGTCGACACCGGTTTCGGTGTGCCCGACTCCCAAGTCGACCGACTTGCCGCCATGTACGGGCTGCCCGATCTCTTCGGCCAGAACTATTCGGCGATCCAGCTCATCGAAGCCGCTCTCGGCGGATTCAACGAGCGGATCGATGTCTCGGCGACCTATCCGACGAATACGCCCGACGTATTCGTTCGCGGCGGGATCGGACTGTTCTCCACGGCCGGCGACTACATGAAGTTCGCCCAGATGCTTGCGAACAATGGCGCCGGCGACGGCCGGCACCTCTTGAGTCGCAAGACCCTCGAGCTCATGCACAGCAACCATCTCCCGGCGGCGCTGCTGCCCTTCGAACTGTTGGGTCGACCTGTGCCGGGTATGGGCTTCGGCTTGGGGTCGCGTGTCGTCCTCGATGTGGCCCAGACGACGGGGACGGGCTCGGTCGGTGAGTACGGGTGGGCCGGTGCGGCCAAGACCTACTACTGGGTCGACCCGGTCGAGGAGCTTGTCGGCGTCTTCATGACGCAGTACATGACCGGCGTTCTGCTCCCTGACCGAGACTTTCGTTCGCTCGTCTACCAGGCGATCATCGACTGACGCCGAGCCGCTCCGAGATCCACTGATCGATCTCCCGCTCGGCTTCGATCGTGGCGGGAAGCTTCGGCAGGATCATCCATCCATGCACCTTCTCGGGGTACACACTCAGGTGGGCCCTGACGCCGTCTCGTTGTGCGTTGGCGTAGATCTGCTCGGCGCAGGACAGCAGTGACTCGGCCCCACCGGCGATGATGAGGAGTGGGGGGAGCCCGGTCAGATCGGCGAGCGCGGGTGACACCAGCGGATTGGCAGGATCGGCGGTACCGACGTAGGCCGGCCCGAGGAGGTACGAGAGATCATGCATCGGCACCATGTCGATCGCCGCGTTGGTGACGATCGACTCGCCGCTGAACGTGAAGTCGGCGTAGGGCCAGAGGACCACGGCGCCGCCAGGTTGAGGAAGCCCGAGTTCCCGAAACTTCAACATGGCGCTGAGCGCCAGGCCGGCACCGGCGGACCCTCCGGTGAAGACGATGGTTGCCGGATCGGCCCCGCGGCCCAGAAGCGCTCGGTACGCGGCGACCGCATCGTCGAGGGCCGCGGGAAACGGGTGCTCGGGCGCAAGGCGGTAGTCGACGCTGAAGGTGTCGCAGTTGGACCTGATCGCCCGGTCCGCCGCCACCCTTCGCTCCAGGCCGACGCTGCCCGTCACGAAGCCACCGCCATGGAACCACAGAATGGTGCCTGACGGGGTCGCTTTCGGGCGGTACCGCTCGGCTCGGACGCCGCCCAGGTCGACCCATTCGGCGGTCAGCCCGGCGCGCGCCGCCTTGCTGAGCGCGGGTCGGAGTCCCTTTCCTCGTGGGGTCATGAACGCCACATTCCGCGCGCTGGCAAAGCCGATCGCGCGAGAGATGGCGACGAAGAACTCCTCACTCCATGTCCACGAAGGCAGAGTGGGACCGTGCCTGAGCCTCCGGATCGGGGTTTTCGAGCGCGGCAGATGTGGCAGCGAGTGCGACCCGTGTCAGGTAGAGCCAGCGCCTCATCTGGTTCCGCCTCCTCTGAAGGCCCCGCGATATCGCGTCACTGAGCGAAGCCCTAGGTGAGTGAGAACGGCGGGTACTCGTCGATCAGGAGTCGACCGTAGGCGTTCACCCGAGTCGACAGCCGCGTCGCGCCGACCACGAAGCGGCGTAGGCCCTCCGGCCAGCGACCGGTGAAGAGGACGACGAAGAACGCAGCGATGAGGGCGAAGAACATGGCGAAGGAGACCAACGCGCTGAAGATGGCGATCGGGATGATCCAGAAGAAGCGGAGTCCGACGGTGAGACGGTTGCGATCCTCCAGCTTCGGTGTGATGTCGACCCGGATGGCATCGGTGCCTGGGTCGGCGGTCGTCATGTCGAACTCGAACGGTGGGTAGTTCTCGCGGAGCCAGAACGCATAGCTGTTCGCTCGTGTCTCGTAGCGCAACACCATGCATTGGAACTGCGCGATCCCTCCTGGCAGCCTGCCGGTGAACAAGATGATGAACCAGCTGACGACCGCGAGCGCGCCGGCGACCTGGCCCAGCACGTTGGCGATCACGAGGTGCGGGATCGCCAAGATCCATTGGACGAGCGGTCGCCAGTTGGCGACCTCGGGTGGGGCATCGAGTCGAAGGTCGACTGGATAGGAGCCGACTGCATTGGACGCCATTGGATTGGAGGCCATTGGATTGGATGGATGGCGGCACTGCATCAGACGGCACTGCATCAGACATTGTCGCTTCCCCTTCCGGCGGAGCGATGGAGCCGACGGCCCACGCTCGCCTGTTGCAACGGCCGAAGCGTACCGCTGATCACGACCCACGTCCTGTGGTGCTGCGGTGCTGTTGTCGGGTGGGACCTGTGCAATCATGTGCGCCGACGTCGGGGATGGCTTCGGCTCGAGGAGGTGCCGTCATGCTGGCGTACCGAGTAGTGGACCTCAGCGACGAGAGGGGTCAGCTCAGCGGGCACATCCTCGCGTCACTTGGTTGCGACGTCGTGTTGGTCGAGCCTCCCGGTGGCTCGACCAGCCGTGCCCTTGCTCCCTTCATCGACGACATCGAAGGACCCGATCGCAGCCTGTGGCATCTCGCGTACAACCGGGGCAAACGGACCGTCGAGGCGGACCTGACGCTCCCGTCGGGCCGAGAGCAACTGCTGTCGCTGCTCCGCAACGCCGACGTGCTCATCGAATCCCACGACGCTGGCGCCCTGGCCGCGTTGGGTCTGGACCGCGAGACGATCGAGGCCGTCAATCCGGCGCTCGTCCACGCGTCGATCACGGCGTTCGGGTCTGATGGGCCGAAGGCCGACTGGGCCGCGACCGACCTCACCCTGTGCGCCGCCTCGGGCTACACCACGCTCACCGGTGACCCCGACCGTGCGCCTCTCCGGATCAGCCTGCCTCAGGCCTTCCATCACGCAGCCGCCGATGCCGCGGGAGCCGTGCTGGTAGCGCTGTACGAGCGAGACCAACACTCGGGTTTGGGACAGCACGTCGACCTCTCGGCTCAGCACTCGATGAGCGTGTGCACACAATCGTTCCTGCTGTCCGGCCCGGCGAACGGCGGCACGGTCAGCCGTGAGGCCGGCGGGCTCCGGCTCGCTGGACTCGACTCCAAGGTTCAGTTGCTGTGGCCGTGCAAGGACGGCCAGGTGTCGGTCACCTTCCTGTTCGGATCCTCCATGGGTCCGTTCAGTCGACGGCTGATGGAGTGGGTCTGCGAGGAAGGGTTCTGCGACGAGGCCACGCGAGACAAGGACTGGGTCACGTTTGCCTCGGATCTCTTCGAAGGTCGTGAACCGATCTCGGAGTACGTTCGCTGCAAACAGGTGCTGCATGACTTCTTCGCCACCAAGACCCGGGCGGAGCTCTACGAGGCCACGTTCACCCGTCGAGTCCTGATTGCCCCGGTCGTCGACATCGCTGACCTGTTGGCCAGTGAACATTTCAAGGCGCGTGACTTCTGGCAGACGGCTGAGGTCGCCGATCGGGGTCCCGTGCCCGTTCCGGGAGCGTTCGCCCGGTTCTCCAGCTCACCCCTCGACCGTCTTGCCGCGGCCGAACCACCGGGCACCCACGCCGCGGTCGACATCGCTGCCGACTGGACACCGCGTCCGCTTCGGGTGTCGCCGCCCGTCCATCGCGCTGCGCCGGATCGTCCGCTCGAGGGCCTCAAGGTGCTCGACTTCATGTGGGTGTTCGCCGGTCCTTATGCCAGCCGGACGCTGGCCGACCTCGGCGCCACCGTGGTTCGGATCGAGTCGATCCATCACCTGGACACGCTGCGGACAGCGGGCAACTTCCAGGACAACAACACCGACCCTGACTGGGCGCTGCAGTTCACCAACGTCAACGCCGGCAAGCTGTCCCTTGCCCTCGACGTGTCCAAACCCGAAGCCAAGGGCGTGATCCACGACCTGGTTCGGTGGGCGGATGTCGTTGGCGAGTCCTTCACCCCCAAGACGATGCGGGCATGGGGGCTCGACTACGCCTCGTTGTGCAAGGTCAGACCAGACCTGATCATGTCGTCGAGCTGCCTGATGGGCCAGGTCGGCCCAGAGTCCGCGCTCGCCGGCTTCGGCACCATGGCCGCGGCGGTGTCGGGCTGGTTCAACATCACCGGCTGGCCCGATCGCCTGCCCTGCGGTCCCTTCAGCGCCTACACCGACTACGTGTCGCCCCGCTTCCTCGTCGTGTCGTTGCTCGCCGCGCTCGAACATCGCCGACGCACGGGGGAGGGTCAGCACATCGACCTGTCCCAGGCCGAGGCCTCGCTGCATCTCATGCTCCCTGCAGTCCTCGACTACACGGTCAACGGGCGTGTCATGCAGCGCAACGGCAACGACGATCCGTATCTCGCGCCCCACGGCATCTATCAGGCACAGGGTGAGGACCAATGGGTCGCAGTGGTCGTCGCCGGCGACGACCACTGGAGATCGCTGTGCGGCGTCCTTGACCGGGACGATCTCGTCGCTCTCTCGCTGGAGGAGCGGCTGGCTCGTCGACGCGACCTCGATGAGCTCATCACGGGCTGGACCTCGCAGCGGTCGTCGACCGAGGTCATGAAACACCTGCAACAGGTCGGAGTGCCGGCCCACGAGGTGCAGGGCATCGCCGAGGCGTTCCACGATCCGCAACTCATACATCGACAGCACTTCCGTCAGGTGCCACACGCAGCGATGGGGGAGACCTGGGTCGAAGGACCTCGGTTGCGACTGTCCCGCACGCCAGGGATCGCCGGAACTCCGCCGACGCTCGGTGAGCACAGCTGGCAGGTGCTGACCGAGATACTGGGTTACGACGATGACCGAGCAGGTCAATTGGCCGCAGCCGGCATCATCGAATAGCCCACCCTCGAAGCTCCACCGCACGAGAACTTTGTCGACGGTGTCACCCCGACGCCGTCCAGGAACGTCAGTACGAACGAGCAGCAGTCACGAACAAGGCTCGGGGAAGGAGCATGACCTGCCGTGGTGCGTTTGGCTGTACTGGGGCCGGAGTCGCGGCCGGGGCCGATCGAGACGATGCCGTTGCCGGCCCTCGTGCTGGCGATCGCCGCTGCGCGCCTTCAAGGCGAAACGATCGACGACGCTGCCGAGGCGCTGGTTGTGCGCCTGTTCCACGCCGAAGGACGCTCATTGGTGCGTCTCGCGCGCCTGTATGTGGATGACCGCGATGCTGCTGAAGACATCGTGCAGGAAGCGTTCCTGCGGCTTGCCCGCCATGCCGATCGGATCAATGAGGACCATCGCGCCCCCGCCTACCTGCGTTCGATCGTTCTGAACCTGGCGCGCGACCACAATCGGCGGGGCCTGGTCTCTTTGCGCCACCACCAGCCGTCAGGCAGGGAGGTCGACGTTGTCACCGGCGATGTCGACCGGCTGGTTCGATCCGAGGACAACCGGCGGGTGCTCGACGCCGTGCGACAACTGCCGGCGAGACAACGGGACTGCATCACGCTTCGGTACTTCGAAGAACTCGGCATCGACGGAATCGCTGCGACGCTGGGCGTTTCTGCCAACTCGGTCAAGACGCATCTGAAACGCGCGATGGTCGCGCTCAACCGGACACTGGGCGAATCGTGAACGACACCGCCTTCGATCTCGATCTCGAACGCCGGCTCATCGACGCGTTCGCCGACGCTCGGACGACCATCCACGAAAATCCTGATCTGTTCGCCAGGGTCAATCGCTCACTCGCCGACTCTCGGGCACGTCGCCGGTTCCGGTGGGAATTGGCCCGCTGGATTCTTGCCTTCATCGGCGCCAACGCGGCGCTCGCTCTCGCTTTATCCGATTACAGCAATGGGAGGTTCACCATGTCCTGGTGGGTCATCGAACTGATCACCAACATCGTGCTCGTGGCGCTGGCCATTGGTCTCGGTCCCTTCATCAAACGCTTCGGCCGCTCCTACGCGGCGGACGTGTTTCGGGCCAATCCGCGTACCGGCAAGAGCTACCTCGTGCTCACCGATGTCGCCTACTACCTCATCTTCACGTCGTTCGTGCTGTTCACGGTTACGTTCGTTGCTCCTGAGGATTGGACCGGCTCGACTGGGACTCAGCTGAAGCACGAGGTCGCTCGGATCGGAGGGATCCTGTTGATCATGGGCATCCTGCACGCCGCCAACGTGGTGGCGCTTCCGATCATCGGCGGGCTCCTGTCCAGCAACAGTCTCGCCGGTCCGGGGGGCGGGGGCGCTGGGAGTAACAGTCGGCCCTCGGGCGGCGGCCCGTCGATGGCGACGATCCCACCGCTCGGCGCCGGCACGTGGATCCTTCGCATCGAGCCGGCGGCGGTCGAGACCGACGAGGGCGCCCCCTGACGGATCGACCTACGATGCGCCGATGTCTCCCACCTTGGCTGTCATCCGGTTCGTCGAACGTATCGGCGCCTGATGCTCTCGTGCTACCGAATCCTCGATCTGACCGAGCCCGAGAGTTGGCTGTGCGGCATGGTGCTCGCCCAGTTGGGGGCGGAGGTGATCGCCGTCGAGCCGCCAGGCGGTCGTGATTGCTCCGGCCTACGCCCGTCGTGGCGAGAGGCCTACCTTCGGGGGCGGACGCTGCTGGAGGGCAGCCTGGATGAGGTGAACCAGTTGGCATCAGGCGTCGATGTCGTGATCGGGTCTGACATCGACGGCATCGACCTGGGGACGTTGCGAGCGGCTGACCCCGCACTGGTCACTCTGTCGATCACGCCTTGGGGTGAGACAGGCCCGAAGTCGCAGTGGCGGGCCAGCGACCTGGTGCTCGCCGCCGCCGGCGGCCACGTGATCCTCAATGGTGACGCCGACCGGCCACCCGTCAGGATCAGCGAGCCACAAGCCTTCCACCACGCCTCGAGCGAGGCGGTGGTCCATCTGGTGGCCGCGCTGATGGAACGGCAGCGCTCCGGGTTGGGTCAGCACATCGACGTCGCGGCGCACCAGTGCATGCTCCAGGCCAGCCAATCGCAGATGTTGGCTGCGGCGGTGGGCGCAGTGCCTCCTCGAAGATTCGGCGGAGGCGTGCGATTGGCGAACTATACGATCCGCCTCGTGTATCCGGCATCGGACGGGCACGTGGCCGTGACCTTCCTGTTCGGCGACATGATCGGTCGATACACCCAGCGCTTGATGCAGTGGGTCCACGCCGAGGGACATTGCAGTGACGAGATTCGTGACCTCGACTACATCCGGTTCTTCGAACTGATCTACGGCGGTTCCTTGGCTCCTTCGACGTTGCAGGAGGCGTCCGATGCAATCGCCCGCCTCACATCGACCAAGACCAAGGCCGAGTTGCTCGGGGCTGCGATGGATCGCAACCTGCTCATCGCGCCCGTGTCGACGACGGCCGACGCGTTGGTCTTCGACCAGTTCCAAGCCCGTGGCTTCTGGGAAGCCGCGACCGTCTCGGACGGAACCTCCGTGCTCCACCCGGGTTCGTGGGCACGCGCCACTCGGACCCCGCTGCGGACCCTTGGACCTGCAGGCAAACCGGGAGCGGACAACGATCGGATGGTCGAGCTGACCACGCGAGAACCCTTGGTGCCGCCGTCGTCCAGGACCCCTCAGTCCGACGCCGACGATGAGCGACCGCTGGCCGGTTTGAACGTTCTCGACTTCAGCTGGGTGCTTGCCGGACCACTCGCCACTCGGATGTTGGCCGATCTGGGAGCAACGGTCGTCCGCATCGAGAACGAACGTCGGCCTGACGTGATCCGGGCATCCGGCCCGTTCCTCGCGGGGGAGGAAGGCGGCGATGCGACCGCGCTGTGGCACAACACGGCGGCCGGCAAATACTCACTCGAGCTCGACCTCACCACCGAAGCCGGCCGCGAAGTCGTCTTCGACCTTGCTCGTTGGGCCGATGTTGCCTACGAGTCATTCTCGGCCGAGGCGCTCGACCGAGCGGGTCTTGGCTACCAGGTACTGAGCAAGATCAATCCTCGACTGGTCATGGTGTCGACTTCGTTGCTCGGCCAGACCGGCCCACTGGCCCGCTTTGCCGGGTTCGGCAACCTTGCCGCGGCGCTGGCGGGTTTCGTCGCGGTGACGGGCTGGCCCGATCGGCCTCCGGCAGGACCGTTCACCGCATACACCGACTACGTCTCACCGCGTTTCGCTGCGGCCGCAATCCTCGCCGCGGTCGACCACGCACGCCGCACCGGTACCGGTCAGTACCTGGACGTCTCGCAGGCCGAGGCGGCGAGTCATCTGTTGGCCCCGGCCTTGTTGGCCCAGCAGCTTGCCGGGGTGACGGCCGGTCGATTGGGCAACGCCGACCCGGTGCTCACCCCGCACGGCGTCTTCCCGGCCGGCAACCCGGAGGACGACCGGTGGCTGGCCATTGCCTGTCACGATGACGCCTGGCCTGCTCTCGTCGACGTTGCCGGACTGGACGCTTCCTGGATCGATTGGGACAACGGTCGCCGCCGTCAGGAGCAGGAGACCATCGAGTCAGCGCTGGCGGTGTGGACGTCCGGCCAGGAACCCGACGAACTGACCGAGAAGCTCCAGGCCGCCGGGGTGGCGGCGCACACCGTCCAGCACAGTGCCGAGATCGTGGTCGACCCTCAGCTGTTGCATCGCGGGACCCCCGTCCAGGTTCCACACCCACGCTACGGCCAGGTGTGGATCGAGAACTCCCAAGCGAGGTGGTCGAGGACCCAACCGGCCCCAGCGTTCGCCGGACCGCCGGTCGGCCATCACACGCAGCACGTGCTCGAGACGATCCTCGGTTACGACGCCGACAAGGTCGCCGACTTGGTCATCGCCGGAGCCATCGGCTGAGTCGCCCGATGGCGTCGTTCAGGGATGGCGTCGTTCAGGGATGGCGTCGTTCAGGGATGAAGGTCGGCGGTGATCACTCGTTGCACGAAGCGCCATTGTCCATCGACGCGACGCAGCGTGTCGTTGTATTGGCCCAACAGGATGATGACTCCCCGACCGTCTTCGGGTCGGACCATCATCAGATGCGAGAACATCGTGGCATCGTCGCCATCGCCTTCGATGACCAGATTCGTCACCCAGTGCTGCGCTGCGGCGTACTCGGCGTACGACGCCTCGGTGGCGTGTCTGACGGCGAACGCTCGGAGCTCGTCGGTTCCACGGAAGGTGCCGGTGACGCCGACGAACTCGCCGTCATCGGTGAAGGTCTCGACCCAGCCATCGGGGTCGGCGGTGTCCATGGTCTTGTTGTAGCGAGAAACGAGCTCTCGGATCTCGACCTTGTCGTGATTGGTCAGTGTCATGATTCCCCCCAGCCACCGTACGGTCGAGTGATGATCTCGAGCAAATGGTCGTCGGGACTTGCGAAGTACACACCCCGACCACCGTCGTGGTGGTTGATTGCTTCGGCGTTGGTTCGGCCAAGGTCGGCCCAGTGCGCCACTCGTTGCTCCCGGATGCGTCCGAAGATCGTGTCGAACTCTTCTTCGGTGACCGGGAAGGTCGAAGAGGGAGGCGAACCAGGTGGCCGCGGCCTGGCCGTCCTTCGCCGGAATGATCATGTGGTTGAGTTCGATCGCCATGCCGAGATTCTGCCCCACCGTTCGACCGCGGGCTTGGGAATGGCTGCGGCGGCGCAGGACCGGCGTTACTGTCTACCGATGCGAGGCGTCGTTGTGCCCGATCGTGAGGAAGACTTTGCTGCGGACCAGGTCGAGCTGTTCTTCGATCTTGCCTTTGTGTTTGCGTTCTCCCAATTGGTTGGCCTGCTCATCGTCGACGCAACGTGGACCGGTGTGGCCAAGCAAGCCCTTCTCTTCGGGCTGCTCTGGTTGCCCTGGACGCAGTTCACCTGGTCGGCGAACGCCATCTCCGGCAATGGCCGGCCCATTCGGATTCTCTTCCTGATCGCCACGGCCATCAGTGTTCCGATGGCCGCTGCGGTGAGCACCGCGTTCGGACGAGGTGGCACCGTCTTCGCGGTCTCGGTGTCGCTCATCCTGACGTTGGCCCTCGGCATGATGACGTTGAACCTCAACCGTGACAGCAGCGAGTTCCGTTCGGCGGTGCAGTACACGATCCCGAACGTCGTGGCGATGGTGGTGCTCATCGGCGGCTCGTTCATCGAAGGCTCGCCGCGTGTCGTGCGTGGTCGGCGGCGCTGTTGATCGTGCTCGTCGGGACCGTGCGGGCCGGCAAGGGGGACTGGATCATCCGTCCGGGCCACTTCGCCGAGCGGCACGGGCTGATCTTCATTGTTGCCCTCGGCGAGGTGATCGTCGCCATCGGCGTGCCGGTGGTGCGATCACTCGAGAAGGGCGTCGGTGTCCCTGGCGCCACCGTCGTGGCTCTCATTGCGGCTGGTGCCTTCGCTGGGCTGCTGTGGTGGTCCTACTTCGACCGACCGCAGCCTGGCCTCGAGCACTTCGCGGCGGGGTTGCCCGACAGCGAACGCGGCCGTTTCGTCCGCGACGTCTACACCTACGCTCACGCCCCGCTGGTCGCCGGTGTCGTGCTGAGCGCAGCAGCGTTGGAACAGATCACCGCTGCATCCGACTGATCCCTTGCCGCTCGCCTTCCGGGTCATGCTGTTCGGAGGGCTTGGCCTGGTGGTGGTCGGAGTGTCAGCGGCGGTGCTCAGAGCGTTTGGTGCGGTCGCCATCGAACGAATTGTCGCCGCCGCCGTACTGTTGCTCCTCGTTCTCCTCTCGGCGAACTGGGACGGCATCGCCTTCCTCGTCGCGGTCGATCTCGTGATGCTCCTCACCCTCGTTGCCGAGCATCTACGAGTCGAACGCCCCTGGACCGAGCGGTGAACCGCCCGGATCAGGGGAGGCGTGTCAGCCGCGGCCGTGGCGCAGCAAGCGTCCCGGTACGGCGCCCGTGCACTCGCCGTCGGTGAAGGTGACTTCGCCGTTGACGATGATGTTCTGGTAGCCCTTGGCTCGCTGGACTCTGCGCCATTCGCCGGCCGGGAGGTCGTGGACCACCTCGCCGGTCCACTGCGGATCCATGTCGAGTTCCTCGAGGTCGTACACGACCACATCAGCCGCGGCGCCCTCGCGCAGGACACCGCGATCCCGGAAGCCGGCAGCGTGGGCGGGAAGAGCGGACAGTCGATAGTGGGCGTCCTCGAGCGTGATCAGCTGCTCGTCCCGGGCCAGCCACTTCAGGAGGTCGGTCGGCCAGGCGCCGCCCGTGAAGAACTTGGTGTGGGCCCCGCCATCGGACACCCCCGGCAGCGTGTAGGGAGCGTCGAGCAACTCGGTCATGAACTCGGCGTTCGAGCCCTTGTCCGGTCCGAGGAACTCTGCCTTCAGGTCGGTCGCAAGCGACAGGTCGAGCATGACCTCGCCGGGGTGTTTTCCTTCGTCGTGGCCGATGTCGGCCAACGATCGCCCGACGTACTTCTGGAGTTCGGGGCGGCGGGCCACGCCCTGCACGACGAGGTCTTCGATGGGTCCGCCGACGCCGGGCCGGAGCTTGCGATAGACGGCCTTGTTGCGAGTCTCGTCGTCCACCATGGCCTCGCGCAGCGCCGGGTCGGACATCTTGGCGAGCTTGTCCTCGTGGGAGCCGGTGGTGAGGACCCGCCAGGTCTTGGAGAAGTCGTACAGGTTCCAGTCATCAAGGCTGAAGACGAACCCGGAGCGAACGGTCGCGCACTGGCCGTAGACCTGCAGACCGTTCTGCCAGCAGCGTGCGAGCCAGTCGAGCGATTTGCGATGCGGGTCGGGGTTGCGCCGCGTCGGCGCGATTGCGTTGTGGATCACCGGGCGGCCGGACACCGCCGCCAGTCGCTCGACGAATTCCAGGTCCTTCTTGATCTTGCCGGTCGCCTGGGTGATCTGAATGAAGCCTTCGTCCCGCTCGGCGAGCACCTCCGCGAGGCAGAGGATGTCTTCGTCGCACATGGTGTCCGTCACCATGGGTGTGCCGTCGAAATCGGCCTGGGTCGAGTTCCGCCCGAGACGTTGGATGGAGAAGCCGCAGAGTCCAGCGTCCATCCCCTCACCGAGGAGCCGCTGCATCTCCTTGCGTTCTGCTTCGGTTGCCGGGCGGGTCTTGGCTGCGTCGAGTCCCATCACGTAGGTCATCAGAGAGGCCGTCGGCATGTACTGGATGCAGTTCACACCCAAGGGTGCGGCCTCGAGCGAATCGAGGTACTCGGGAATCGACTCCCAATCCCAGTGGGGGAGAAAGCCTTGGACCATGGCTTCGTACGGGATGGCCTCGGTGCGGGTCATCGTGAGCATGGATCGTTCACGGAAGTCCGGTTTCACCGGAGCGAAACCGAAGCCGCAGTTACCGAGCACGACCGAGGTGACTCCGTGCCAGCCCGAGATGGTGCACCACGGATCCCAGCGGATCTGGGCGTCGTAATGGGTGTGCAGGTCGACGAATCCTGGCGCGACGATCAAACCGTCGGCGTCGATCACCTGGTCTGCGCCCCCGTGGTCCCGGCCGCCGAGGCGTGCGACCTTTCCGTCCTTGATCCAGACGTCGCCTCGATAGCGCGGTACGCCGGTGCCATCGACGATCGTGCCCCCCTTGATGTGGATGTCGTAGTTGGTCATCGTTCCCCTCGCGCTCTCGGATCTTCAATGTTTGTCATCCTGCCACGCTTACGGAGGTGGGTGCCCGGCTGGCGCGCGATGATTGGTCATGACTGATGCCGAAGCCGTGCAGCGCCTGGTCGATTCCGCCGAGATCGAAGAGGTCTTGAATCGCTATTGCCGTGGTGTCGATCGCTGCGACGAAGCCGAGTTGGCCGGCGTGTACCACGACGACGGAACCGACGACCACGGCACGTTCGACGGTCTCGGCAAGGACTTCGCCGCCTGGGCCTGCAAAGGGGCGAGCGAGTACTGGACCGCATCACACCACACCGTGCACAACGTGATCATCGACTGGCGCGAAAACGGAATCGCGAACGTGGAGAGCTATGTGCTTGCGTTCAACCGGCGGATCGATCGTCCGGACGGGACGCCCGGGCGTGTCGAGGTGTTCGCCGGTCGCTACCTCGACCGCTTCGAGCGGCGCGACGGCCGTTGGCGAATCGCCCACCGCAAGGCGCTACGCGACGTCGACACACTGGTCGACTTCAACTCGTGGGCGGGGCGTATACCCCAGGGTGGGCGTCGCCCGGACGACGCGCTCTACAGCCAGTGAGCGGTCGGTCGTCCGCTCGACCCCCCGCCGGCTGGTGATGTCCTTTGCGCCGGTTTCGAATGGACGGAACTCCGGGTGAGGGAATGCCGGCGGTGATGGATTCGCAAGATCAGAGACATCCTTGACGCCCGCGCCCAGTGAGCGATCGAGCAGCGAGGCGTGGCTGGTGGTAGCCGCGCTCTTCATCGTCGCCGTCTTCGCCTGGGGCCTCGCGTTCTACTCGCTCGGGTTCTACCTGCGCGAGCTTCATCGCCTTCACGGGTGGAGCGTCTCGTCGTTGTCCTGGGTGACGCTGCTCTTCTACGCGACTGCGACGCTCCTGACGTTCCTCGTCTCGCGGTTGCTGGCGGCGTTCGGACCCCGCTGGGTCTTCGTTGCCGGCGGGACGCTCCTCGGTGCGGGCGTCGCAGTTGTCGGGCACGTGGCAACCCCCTGGCAACTCGTCGTCGGGTACCTGATCCTTGCGGGCGGCTGGGCAAGCCTCAACCTGTACCCGATCAGTGCGGTCGTCCTGGCGTGGTTCCCGGAACGGAACGGACCGCCCCTCGCGCTGGCCCTCACGGGGGCCAGCGCCGGAGGCATCATCATGATTCCGTTGCTGACCGCGTTGACCGAGCGGTTCGGCCTCGCGACCGCGTTGAGCCTCGTTGGCGGGACCGAGGTGGCGGTGGTTGGAATCCTGGCGATTGCCGTGATCGGGCGTGCGCCCCCGTCGCACTCGCCGGACGGGTCGGGACACCCGGTCGACAATCGGATTGCGTGGTATCTCGCACGAACCAAGCGGTTCTGGGTCTTGCTCAGTGGCCTCGCGCTCGGCTTCGCCGTTCAGGTCGGGTTCCTCGTGCACCAGCTGAGTCTGTTGGCGGACAGCGTCGAGGATGCCACGGCGTCGCGAATCGTCGGGGCCACGACCGCAGCAGCGCTCGTCGGCCGATTGGTGTTCATGGCGTTGTCTTCCCGATGGGTGCCGCGGGTGCTGGGTGCTTGGTACCTCGTCGGGCAGATCGTTGCCTTGGCGGCGTTGGGCCTGGCCGACGGTGACACCCTTCGGCTCACACTGGGATGCGCGCTGTTCGGGTGGGGCGTCGGCGTGCTCATCACCATTCCGCCGCTGCTCGTGCGGTCGACGTTCCCAGATGTCGCATTCGGCGCCGCCTTCCCGGTGTTCAACGTCGGGCTCCAGCTCGCCATCGCCGCCGGCGCGCCGCTCACCGCCCTGCTCCACGACCTGCTCGGCGGCTATTCCGGCACGGTCGCCGCGCTGGCCGCCATCGATGTCGTGGGCTGCGGTCTGCTGATCGGCACCCGTCGGGGCCCTGGAGTCGTAGACCCAGCACCGACTATCCAAGTCGCCGGTGGGGTTCGGTGAGTCCCCAACGCCGACGGATGCGGCGGTCGCTGACGCTGCCATCGTAGGTATCGCCGACGATCGATGGGGTGAGCGTGTTGCCGCCGTTCTCCGACCCGCAGACCCGGCCAACCCACCCGACCGTGTCGAGTTGGGAGCGTACTGCCGGGAGCGGATCGCTTCGTTCAAGGCGCCGTCCTCGTGGTACTCGGTTTCGGAGTTCCCGCTGACGCCATCAGGCAAGGTGCAGAAGTTCGTCCTGCGCGACCAGATTGCTGCCGGCCAACTCGAAGTGCTCGGAGAAAATGGCGGCTGATCGCGCATCTCGTGCGCTGCGAGAAGCTTGTTTCGCTCAACCGATCGACGGCTTGACGAGGCCCTCGAAGGGATGCACGGTGTGTCATGGAACATCCCCTCAAGCCCGGCGGCTATGTACTGGATCAGACACACACACAGATTGGATTCGTCGTCACGCATCTCGGGATCACACCGATCCGCGGGATGTTCACAGATTTCAACGGGCGACTCGACGTAGGAGAATCACCGGAGGCATCGAGCCTCGAGGTGACCGTAGCGCTGGCCTCGTTGCAGAGCAGCCACCCCGGCCGTGAACAGCATGTCCAAGGCGAGGACTTCTTCGATTCGGAACGCCATCCGATGATGACATTCTCGACCAGCCAGATTCTTGGGTCGGGCGACAAGTGGACCATGACCGGTCCACTGACGCTCAGAGGCGCGAGCGTGCCAGTGTCGCTGGAGGCGACGCTCACCGGTCGCACCGTGTTCCCGATGGACAACAAGGAGCACATCGGCTTCGTAGCCAGCGGCGTCGTCTCGCGACTGGCCTTCGGTGTCGCGTCACAGATTCCGTCGTTCATGCTGAGTGACGACATCCAGCTGGATCTGTCCGTCCAGCTCGTCCCCGAGTGAACGTCGCACGAGCACGACATTCGTTCCCATGAAGCCGGCGCGCCGGTAGAGGCGCATGGCGTCCTCGTTCGTGGCACTCACCTCGAGGCTCGCTGCGACGAACGGTCGACCCCAGAGAGTGGCCAGTTGATCGAAGAGGGTGGTGGCATGTCCCCGGCCCCGGGAGTCAGGCGCAACATACAACTCGTCGATCAGGCAGACTTCTCCTCCCAACTCGTTCGACCAGAACGACGTCAGGAGTGCGTAGCCGACCACTGTCTCATCGATGTCGAGGACGACCGCCATGCCGCGGTGGGGCTCGAGCCGGAAGGTGTGCAAGCTGCGTTCTACTTGCGCGGCCAGCACCGGCGCCGGCCCGGGATCCTCGTCATTGAGTGCCAGACAGAACCTGATGACCTCGCCGTCATCTGCCTCGACTGCCCGGCGCCACATCGGCGTGAGCGTAGCCAACAGCCCCGAAGCTGCTCCACCGCATCGGGAGTGCCAGAATGCCGTTTCGGCACCGACCCACTCCCGATCCGAGCGAAGGGAGAGGGTGGAGGAGAGGCGTACGTGGATCGTGACACCGAACTGAGCCTGATCGACCGGCTGTTGGCGCACGTCGACGCGGACACCCGCGACCGTGGGCCGGAGATGGTGACGCGTCCGACGGCGGAGTATGTCGATCCGGTGCGCTTCGCCGAGGAGCAGGAGGCCTTGTTCCGGGCCCACCCCGTTGTGGTCGGGCATACGGCCCAGTTGGCCGAACCGGGCAGCATCCTGACGCACGACCACAGTGGGGTGCCGATCGTCGTCACGCGTAACGCTTCCGGGCAGCTCCAGGCCTTCATCAACACGTGCCGACACCGCGGCGGCCGGGCGACCTCTCAGGAATGCGGACCGGCAAAACGGCTGACGTGCGGCTTCCACGGCTGGACCTACGACCTCGACGGTCGGCTTCGGGGGCTGCCGCTGGCCGACGGGTTCGAGGGACTGGACCGAGACGCCCACGGGCTCGTGCCGCTACCGCTGGCGGAGCGACACGGCTTGATCTTCGTGCGTCCCCGCCCGGGCGACCCGATCGACCTCGACAGCTTCCTCGGTTCCATCGGGATCGAGCTGGACGCCGAGCCGGTTGCCCCTCATCTCTTGGCGTCGCGCTCGTGGGAGGTGGGGTGCAATTGGAAGGTGCTGCTCGACAACTTCCTCGAGTTGTACCACCTGGCGACGCTCCACTCCTCGAACATCGGCCCGATGTTCGAACCCAACCGCATTCTGTTCGACGAGTTCTGGCCGAACCGGCGACGGGTCGATGCCCGTAAGTCGATCCGCCGACTCGCCGGTCAACCTCGCGAGTCCTGGCGTTTGCTCGACCATGCGCTGCGAACCTACAACCTGTTCCCGAACACCCAGACGTTCTGGACCCAGGACTACCTCTCCTGGTTGTCGGTATGGCCCGTTGCTGTCGACCGAACGATCTGCACACAGATCATCGTCGCCGACTGGGAGGCCGACACCGACGCCACCCGAACACACCTGAAGGCGAATCTCGATCTGTTCGACCTCACGCTGGCCGAGGACTTCGCCATGTCCGAGGAAGTGCAGCGCGGACTCCGAAGCGGCGCGAACGAGTCGATGCTGTTCGGTCGCCACGAACACGGAGCCGCCGACGTCCACCGGGCCATCGATGCCGCACTCAACCGTTGGCGCGCCGGCGAACCCGTCGACGCCTGGCACCCCTGACCTCGGGTCCTTCGGCATCGGGAGTGCGGGAGTACCGTTTTCGGCATCGACACACTCCCGATGCGGTGGCGATACTGGGTGGATGACGGAACAGAAGGTGAAGCCGGTCCTGTTGTCGGGCGGCAACCCGCAGATTGCCAAGGGCGAGGGTGACGGGCCGGTGCAGGCCTACATCGCGGCCATGCCCGGGTGGAAGCACGATGTCGGGCGCCTGCTCGACCGACTGATCGTCGAGGCTGTCCCCGACGTTCACAAGGCGGTCAAGTGGAACACGCCGTTCTACGGAATCGAGGGGGAGGGCTGGTTCCTCGGCTACCACTGCCTCACCAAGTACGTGAAGGTGTCGTTCTTCCAGGGTGCGCACCTCGAGCCGGTGCCGCCCGGCAAGTCGAAGCAGGAGCACGTCCGCTACCTCGACATCTACCAGGACAAGCCCTTCGACGAGGCCCAATTCGTCGACTGGGTCAAACAAGCGAGCCTGCTGCCGGGGGAGTTCCTGTGAGCCTCGACGACCGCACGTTCCGCAACCTCGCCGAGGGCCTCGCCGACGCAGTGGTCATCGCCGACACCGCCGGCTCGATCGTGTTCTGGAACGTCGCCGCCGAGCGGGTCTTCGGCTGGTCCGCAGAAGAGGCCGTCGGTGCATCGCTGGATCTCATCATCCCCGACCGGCAACGATCCGCTCACTGGGACGGATACGAGCGAGTCATGGCGACCGGAGAGACGCGCTACGGGACCGAGCTGCTGCGCGTTCCTTCGTTGCACGCCGATGGCAAACGCCGATCGATCGCGTTCACCGTCACCTTGCTCACCGACGCTTCGGGAGCGGTGACCGGGATCGCGGCCGTTGTGCGTGACGAGACGCAACGATGGGCCGACGAGCGAGAGCTACGGGCCGAGTTGACGCGACTTCGCCACGAAGGCTGATACGTGCGAACCGTGACCCTCGCCGAGTCGTACGTCTCCGACGCCAACCGCTTGGCCGACGTCGACCGTACCGCGGCCACCGATGTGGCGTCCTGGTTCGTCAGGAGCGGGAGGGTGGCTCCGGCGCTGGCGGTCGATGACGACGGTCGGACCCGTTCCTGGTGGTGGCCCCTACCGGCGGCCGAAGACCGAGCGCTACTGGCGACGCTGGTCCACGAGGCCAACGACCTCGAGGCGCACAAACTTGCCGCCGATCGACTTGCGTTCGAAGTCGATCGTCTCGTTCGTGAGCGTCTCGCCGAATTGGACGTGGATCTTGCCGGGCGGCGTTCGGGGCGACGGTCGTTGCCCGAGCTGTGGCTGCGGTCGCTCACATCTCGAGATCCGTGGCTGCCTGCTGACGTCGATCCGACTCGGGCGGCGACCCTGTCCGCAGAGGTAGCGGAGTGGGTACGGGGTGCATTGGTGGGGATTGGGACGGTCGGTCTCCGACTACGCATCCTCGAACCGGAGTCCCCCGACGCGACTTGGGCTGTCGAGGCGCTGGTCTACGACATCGATGAGTCGAGCCTCGTCGTCCCGATGGCCGACGCGCTGGGCCCCATGTCGCCCTTCGCTCCCGATGCACCCGAGGCCATCCTGGCTACCCTCGGCCGCGCCGTGCGGGTGGCCCCCGAGATCGCCGGGCTGTTGGACAGTGGCGATGCCGGGCCGGCCGAACTCGACGAGGCATCACTCGTGACCTTGTTGACCGAGCGCACCGCTCTCCTCGCCGAGGTGGGCGTGAGCGTGCTGGTGCCGTCGTGGTGGACGAACCGAAGCCGCGTCGGCCTTCGGGCCAACGCATCGAAATCGACCGGGTCGGTGACCAAGGGCGGGTTCGGGCTCACCGACATCCTCGAGTTCACCTGGGAGGTGGCACTGGGCGAGGCCAAGTTGACCAAGGCGGAACTCGGCGCGCTCGAGCGTGCTGCCGCCGCGAAGCAGTCCCTGGTCCGGGTCCGAGGGCAGTGGGTCGAGGTGCGGGCCGACGAGGTCGCCGCGCTCCTGCGCCAGGCCGGTACGAGAGGTCGGGCGGAGGTAGGCGATCTGGTGCGGAGCAGTCTGGGTCTTCCGTCGCTCGCCGTTCCGCAGGGCGTAGCGGTCGTCGGCGTCGTCGCCAAAGGTCAGCTCGGCGAGCTGCTCTCCGGCGTACTCCACGACCGAGCGCGCGCTCCGGTGGCCACCCCGGAGGGCTTCGTCGGTCAGCTCCGCGAGTATCAACAACGAGGCGTGGGCTGGCTGCAGTATCTCGGCCGGCTGGGACTCGGCGCCTGCCTGGCCGACGACATGGGCCTCGGGAAGACGGCCCAGCTCATTGCCACCGTGCTCGCAGACCACGTCGACGAACCGACCCTCGTCGTCTGCCCGACCTCGGTGATCGGCAACTGGGAACGAGAACTCGCCCGGTTCGCACCGCAGCTTCGGGTGGTCGCTCACCACGGGCCGGCGCGAGCCAAGAGCAGCGACGAGTTCAGCGAACAGTTCGGGGCCCACGACGTCGTGCTCACGACCTACGGCTTGCTGGCTCGCGACATCGAGCTGTTCGGCGGCGTCGAGTGGGGGAGGTTGGCCCTCGACGAGGCGCAGCAGGTCAAGAACCCTTCGACCGCTCAGGCCAAGGCGGCCAGACGCGTGGTTGCCAGTCGCCGCATCGCGATGACCGGCACCCCGGTCGAGAACCGCCTCTCCGAGCTCTGGTCGATCATGCAGGTGGTGAACCCCGGCCTGCTCGGGACGATGTCGGCGTTCAAGGAACGCTTCGCCGTCCCGATCGAGCGGGAAGGTGACGACGTCGCCGCCGCCCGCCTCCAGCGCCTGACGGGCCCGTTCGTGCTCCGACGATTGAAGACCGATCGGAGCATCATCGATGACCTCCCGGACAAGATCGAGGTCACCGACGCCTGTCAGCTCACCCACGAGCAGGCATCGTTGTATCAGGCGGTGGTCGACGACCTGTTGGTCAAGACCGAGTCCTCGGAGGGCCAGGAACGCCGCGGCCTCGTCCTCGCCGGGATCATGAAACTCAAGCAGGTCTGCAATCATCCGGCGCACTTCCTGAAGGACGAGAGTGCCTTGTTCGGCCGGTCGGGCAAGCTGCAGCGAGTCGAGGAGATCCTGGAAGAGGTCGTGGCGGCGGGCGACAAGGCCCTGTGTTTCACCCAGTTCACCGAGTGGGGCGAGTTGCTGGTTCCGTATCTCGGACGACGGATGGGCGTTCCCATCCTCTGGCTGCACGGCGGTACCAGCCGCAAACGCCGGGATGAGATCGTGGCCGAGTTCGAGGCGACCGAGGGACCGGCGCTGTTCCTGCTGTCGCTGAAGGCCGGAGGCACCGGCCTGAATCTCACCGCAGCGTCGCACGTCGTGCATCTCGATCGATGGTGGAACCCTGCGGTCGAGGATCAAGCAACCGACCGAGCGTTCCGGATCGGTCAGCATCGCAACGTGATGGTCCACAAGCTCGTCTGCACCGGCACGATCGAGGAACGAATCGACGCAATGATCGCAGGTAAGCGAGCGCTCGCGGGGAAGGTCGTCGGCCAGGGGGAGCGCTGGATCACCGAGCTCTCCAACGACGACCTGCGGGATCTCCTGTCGTATGACGCAAGCGGGGAGGAGAGCTGAGATGGTGACTCGTGGGCGAGGCTGGGACGACCGATGGGAGTCGTTCCCGGCATCCAAACCGATTGCGACCGAGAACGGCATCGCGACCCGCAAACAGCGTGGAGCCATGGCCGAGACCTGGTGGTCCGGCCGACTGGTGGCTCTGCTCGACTCCTACGGGCTCGGTGGCCGCATGCAGCGCGGTCGCCGGTACGCCCGGCAAGGCCAGCTGGTTTCCTTCGAGGTCGCGCCCGGCTCCGTCGTCGCCGAAGTGCAGGGTTCGCGGCGCCAGCCCTACGAGGTCCAGATCACCTTCGCCCCGCTGACCGAGTCGCAGTGGGCCGCCGTCCAGGCCGAGATCGAGGCATCGCTTCGATTCTCGGCACGGTTGCTGGCCGGCGAGGTTCCGGCGGAACTGGAGGAAGTCTTCGACGATGCGGGCGTGCAGCTGCTTCCTCGGCGGTGGAGCGACCTGGACGCCGTCTGCTCGTGTCCGGACTTCGGGAACCCGTGCAAGCACGTGGCTGCCGTGCTCTACGTCCTGGCCGATCAGCTGGACGACGATCCATGGCTGCTGTTGCTCTGGCGGGGTCGAAGTCGGGACGAGATCCTCGCGCATCTCGGTTCTCGAGACTCCCAGACCCCTGAGGTGGCGCCGTGGTGGCCGCTGCGGCCCGGCGTTGCCCTCCCGGTCGACTCGGGCCGGATCGACGACTGGACCGAGGCCGACCCGTCGGCATCGCTCAGTCGCCTCGGCCCGCTCGATCTGACCATCCGTTCGCAACCCGCCGCGGGCCTGTTCGTCCCCGCCTACGAAGCTCTTCGCTCAGATTGACAATTGTCGATACGTCCGTCAACGTGCGCCCCACCACCACAGAACGCGCGTCGGACGTTGAGGAGCGCAATGATCGAGTTGACCGACCGTTTCGTGGCCGAGGATGGCCTGTCCCTCCATATTCGTTCTTGGGTACCCGCCGCGGCCGAGCCGATCGCGGCCGTTGCACTGCTCCATGGGGGAGCCGAACACAGCGGACGCTACGCCCACACGGCGGCCCGGTTCACCGCAGCGGGGCTTCAGGTCGATGCGCTCGATCAACGGTCTCATGGTGCGTCCGATCGGGTACGAGGTGTCGGCCTGCAGATCGATCGTTTCGACGACCTGCTCCGCGACACCGAGTCCTGGCTCGATGGCCGCCGCGCGGCGCACCGAGGTCGGCCGCTGTTCGTCGTCGCCCACAGCATGGGCGCGCTGATCGCGGTGACGTTGGCGTCGCAAGGCCGGTTGCCGGTCGACGGGTTGATCACGACCGGAGCCGCGCTCCACGTCCGCATCGATCCCGCGGCGCTGGCGCGAGCGGCAGAGCTCGCGGCCACGACGCCTGACGTGATCCTGTCGCGCATGCCTCGCGGGGGCTTCGACGCCTCGACCCGAGACCCGGACATGCGGGCCGTCGCCTTCGACGACCCGCTGCACGCGGACGTCGAAGGTGTGCCGGCACAGTTCTTGGCCGAGATCGCAGCCGTCACGGCGTCGATCAGCAGCGAGCTGTCGAAGGTCCGCTTGCCGTTCCTCGCCCTCCACGGCACCGCCGACACGATGGCCGATCCGGCAGGCAGCGTAGCCCTTGCCGAATTGGCGGCCAGCGAGGACAAGACGCTGTACCTCTGGCCCGATGGCTACCACGCACTGTTGCGCGATACCGATCGCCACCACGTCGAGACGATGATGCTCGAGTGGATCAGCGCTCGGTCGAGTAACTGAAGTCAGGTACGTCCCCGGCGGGGGCGCCGGCCGCCGGCGGCCCACTCGAGCATGAACGACCGGTCACAGTCGGACGTATGGCGTCTGACTCCTTCCTGACGTTGTTCTCTCAGCCTCGTTGAGTGGCCGGTGCGCCGATCGTGACCCGTCGTTGTTGTTACCGAAACGGCCGGGAATCATCGACCCGGCAGATTCGTGGTCATGGACAGACGTCACTTCCTCCGTGCAACCAACGCTGCGATCCTCGCACCGGCGCTGGCGCAACTGCTCGCTGCGTGTGGCGGCGACGCTCAGGCCGACACGGCCGACGGAAGTTCGAGCGACACGTCCACGACCGGCTCCGGTGCGGTTGCGGCGAAGGCCGTTCGCAAGGTGAATCTGGGCTTCATCGCTCTGACTGACTGCGCACCATTGGCAATCGCCAAGGAGCTGGGCTTCTTCGAGAAGCGGTCGATCGACGCAACCGTGACCAAACAGGCGTCTTGGCCGGCGCTTCGTGACGCGTTGCAGAACGGACAGATCGACGGCGCTCATGCCTTGTTCTCCCTGCCGCTGGCGGTCGCAACGGGTATCGGCGGGAACCAGGCACGAGACCTCAAGATCGCCATGGTGCTGAGCAACAACGGCCAGGCGATCACGCTGGCCAAGGAGTTTGCCGAGGTGGGCTACGGCGATCTCGCCAAGGCCGGCGCCCTGCTGAACTCGAAGGACGCTCCTTCGCTGGCCATGACCTTCCCCGGAGGCACACATGACACCTGGTTGCGGTATTGGCTGATGGCGTGCGGGGCCGATGCTGCCAAGTTGAAGATCGCTCCCGTACCGCCACCGCAGATGGTCGAAAACATGAGCGTCGGGAACGTGCAGGGTTACTGCGTCGGCGAACCGTGGAACGCGGTGGCCGTCACCAAGGACATCGGGTTCACGACGTTGGCGACTCAGGACCTCTGGGAGCATCACCCCGAGAAGGCATTCGTGGTCAACGCGGCCTTCGCCGAGCAGACCGACACCCTCAAGGATGTGATGGGCGCGCTGCTCGAGGCGTGCAAGTGGCTCGACGATCCGGCCAACCGGTCGGAGGCGGCGGAGATCATCGGCACCGAGGCATACGTGAACGCAAAACCGGACGACATTCGCGGGCGGCTGACCGGAACCTATGAGCTCGGTGCGGGCCTCGGCACCAAGACGTTCACCGGTACCCAGATGCAGTTCTTCCGCGACGGGCAGACCAACGCCCCTCGGGCTTCGCACGCCATCTGGTTCCTCGCCCAGTTCCAGAGGTTCGGTCTGCTCAGCGCTGCGCCGGACTACGACTCGCTGGTCAAGGACCTGCTGCTCACCGATCTCTACGCCGAGGTCGCAGCGGCCGAGGGCATCACCGTCCCCGACGACGACATGTCGAGCTTCACCGTGAAGCTCGACGACATCACGTTCGATCCCACCAAACCAGAACTCGAGGCTGCCCGGACATGAGCATTGATCTCTTCTCCCCGACAACGAACGAAGAACCGGACTCGTATCAGCCTGTGGGCCTGGACGCCCGTCCACTCGACGGGTTGGTCGCCGTGCCCATCGGACCGAAGGCAACGTCGGCGCCGAGTCGAGCGCTCGGCTCCGTCTTGTGGTCCTTGGTCGGCGTGGCTGTCGCCGGCCTTGTATGGAGCGTCGGGTCGGCCAACGTAGAGGGGCTACCGTCGCCGACGGAAACCTTCCGAAGTCTCGGCACGCTTCTCGCCAACGCGTTCGTCGACAACGGGCCGAACGACCAGGGCATCGGCCTCCGACTGTTCACGTCGCTGAAGCGGGTGTTCGGCGGCTTCGCCCTGGCGTCGATCGTCGGGGTTCCGTTCGGTCTGTGGATGGGCACGAGCAAGCGGGTGTGGCGGGCGAGCAACCCGGTTGTGCAGCTGCTCCGACCGGTCTCGCCGTTGGTCTGGTTCCCCATCTGGCTGGTGGTGTTCAAGGATTCGGGACAGGCGGCGCTGTGGGTCATCTTCGTGACGGCGCTGTGGCCGATCGTGCTCAATACCGCGGTCGGCGCGGGGTCGATCCCGCTCGATCAGCGCAACGTCGCCAAGGTGTTCCGGTTCAATCGCCGCACGTACGTCCGACACATCGTCCTGCCGAACTCGCTCCCGTCGATCGTGACCGGCATGCGTCTGTCGATGGGCGTGGCTTGGATGGTGATCGTCGCCGTCGAGATGATGAGCGCCGGGTCCGGCATCGGCACCTACACCTGGGACTCCTACAACGCCGGAGCGATGGACAAGGTGCTGAGCGCCCTGTTGGTCATCGGTGTCGTCGGTCTCCTGCTCGACCTGTTCTTCCTACGTCTCACCAAAGCTGTTGCCCTGAAGGAGTCACGACCATGAGCCTCGACGTCGCCGGAGTGTGGAAGTCGTTCGATCACAAGGGAACACGCCAGCACGTGCTCCGAGATGTGACCTTGTCGGTCGAGCCCGGAGAGCTCGTGTCGCTGATCGGCCATTCCGGCTGCGGCAAGTCGACGCTGTTGAGCGTGATGGCCGGGCTGGCAACGGCCGACGCCGGCCAGGCGCTGCTCGACGGTGTACCGATCTCCGGTCCGGGCCCCGACCGGGCGGTGGTGTTCCAGAACTACTCGTTGCTGCCTCGCTTGTCGCTCATCGAGAATGTCCGCATCGCCGCCGTGTCGGCCCGACCGAATCGCGCAAAGGATCTGACCGACGTCGTGGTCGAGCGCTATCTCACCGCGGTCGGGTTGTGGGAGCACCGGGACAAGCGACCGGCACAGGTGTCGGGCGGCATGCTGCAGCGATGCGCCGTCGCCAGAGCGTTCGCCGTCGAACCCCGAGCGCTACTGCTCGATGAACCCTTCGGCGCTCTCGATGCCCTCACTCGGGCGCGGCTTCAGTCGCAGCTGGTCGAGTTGTGGGGTTCGGAGAGCGACACCGAGATCGTTGTCATGGTGACCCACGGCATCGACGAGGCGATCCTGTTGTCGAATCGAATCGTCGTGATGCAGAACCCGCTGCCCTTCCACCAGGGGACCGACCGTCAGCGCCCGTCGATCGCCGAGGTCATCGACGTCCCGATCGAGCGCCCGCGGGATCGGGTATCGGTCGTGGGCCACGCCGCCTACGGCGAGATCCAGGCCCGGTTGCTCCGACTTCTGCAGCGAGACGAACTCGCCGAGGCGGCGTAGCTCCACCAATCAACCTTTCGTTCTGCAAGTCCCCGACCCCGCAGCCCCGAACTGCAAGCCCTTCACCCCACCACAGGGGTTTGGGGTCTTGCAGAACGGGGGTGATTGGGTGGTCGGCTTGCAGTTCGTTGAGTGGAGAAGTGGGCTGATCTGCAATTTGGCTTGTGTAATTGACCTTGGCTCAGTATGTTCACCTTGCTTAACACAAGGAGAACAGCATGCTGATGAAGAAGAACTCGAACTGGTTGGCGTTGGGACTTGCCATGACGCTGGTGGTTGCCGCTTGCGGGAGCGACCAATCCGCCGACTCGGCCACAACCGGCGAGACGACAGAGACGACCGTCGAGGCAACCGAGGAAGCCGACGGCACGCCTTCCCGGTCACGATCGAGCACGTGTACGGCGAGACCATCGATCGAGTCCAAGCCCGAGCGGGTCGCCACCGTCGCCTGGGCCAACCACGAGGTGCCGCTCGCCCTCGGCGTCGTGCCGGTCGGGATGAGCAAGGCGACCTGGGGCGACGACGACGACGACGGTGTGCTGCCGTGGGTCGAGGACAAGCTCGCCGAGCTGGGCGCCGAGACCCCGGTGCTGTTCGACGAGACCGACGGCATCGACTTCGAGGCCGTGGCCGACACCGAGCCCGACGTGATCCTGGCGTCGTACTCGGGCCTCACCCAGGAGGACTACGACACCCTGTCGCAAGATCGCACCGGTCGTCGCCTACCCCGACGTCGCCTGGGGCACCTCGATGCAGGACATGATCCGGCTGAACTCCACGGCGATGGGCCTGGCGGCGGAGGGCGACGAGCTGATCGCCGAGCTCGACGCCGAGGTCGCGGCCGCGCTCGCCGCCCACCCGGGCTGGCGGGCAAGAAGATCATGTTCGCCTACATCGACCCGGCCGACCTGAGCCAGATCGGCTTCTACACGAGCCATGACACCCGGCCCGGCTTCCTGGCCGACCTCGGCCTGCCCATGCCCTCCGTCGTCGCGGAGGAGTCGGCCGAGACCGAGGAGTTCTACGTGCAGGTCAGCTCCGAGGAGGCCGACCGCTTCGCCGACGTCGACGTGTTCGTGACCTACGGCGACGCCGACGGCGCCATCATCGGCCAGATCCAGGCCGACCCGCTGCTGTCCAGATCCCGGCCGTGGCCAACGGTTCCATCGCCATCCTGGAGAACTCGACCCCGCTGGCGGCGTCGGCCAACCCGTCGCCGCTGTCGATCGGCTGGGGCATCGACGAGTACTTCGCTCTGCTCGCCGGCGCCTGCAAGCCCAGCCGTGAGTGACCGATCACGCGGTCACGACCGATCGCCGGGCGCCGCGCTCGCTGCGACGCCCGGCGCGGTGCGCCTGGCCGTGGCTGCTCGTCGCCGTGCCTCGCTGGCGTCGCTGTGCGTCGCTGTCGGTCGCGTTCGGCGCCCGCGATCGTCGGCTCGACGACGTGTTCGCCGCCCTGGGCGGAGGCATCCGACGGCATCGGCGCAGGCCGCCGTCGCCAGAGCGGCTGCCACGCACCGTGCTGGCGCTGCTGGTCGGGGCAGCGCTCGGCGCTCGTCGGGCGCGACGATGCAGGCCATCACCCGCAACCCTCTGGCCGATCCGGGCATCCTCGGCGTGTCGACCGGGGCGGCGCTGGCCGTCGTGTCGGCATCGCCTTCTTCGGGCTCGTCCGAGCCCGTACGCCTACATCTGGGTGGCCGATCGCTCGGCGCGGCGGTGGCCGCCGTCTTCGTCTACGCCGTCGGCTCGCTGGGCGCGGCGGCGCGACCCCGCTGAAGCTCGCGCTCGCCGGGGCCGCCATCGTCGGCCGCCTTCTGCTCGCTGATCAACGCCATCCTGCTGCCCCGGATCGACGTGATGGACGTTCCGGTTCTGGCAGATCGGCGGCGTCGGCGGCGCGACCTGGGACCGGATCGCGCATCGTCACGCCCTTCCTCGTCGTCGGCGCGCTGATCTGTCTGCCGCGCGCACGCGGGCTGAACTCGCTGGCCCTCGGCGACGACATGGCCGCCGGCCTGGGGGAGCAACGTCGGCCGCACCCGACTCCTCGGCTGCGTCGGCGCCGTGATCCTTTGCGGCGCCGCGACCTCGGTCGCAGGGCCGATCGCGTTCGTTGGCCTCGTCGTCCCGCACCTGTGCCGGCTGCTGATCGGCATCGACCACCGCTGGCTGCTGCCCATCTCGGCGCTCGCCGGCGCGGCGCTGCTCATCGGCGCCGACGTGATCGGCCGCGTGGTTGCCCGCCCCGAGGAGATCGAGGTCGGCATCGTCACCGCGTTGGTCGGAGCGCCGGTCTTCATCTGGGTCGTGCCGTCGCCGAAGGCGCGCGATCTGTGACCGCCGCAGCCGTGATCGCCGGCCGCCGGCACGAGCAGGCGGCGCCGCGCGCGAGCGTCGGTCTCGGCGTGCTCGCCATCGGCGTCGTCGGCTCTTCGCGGCCGAGCCTGATGGTGGGCAACACGTTCTACGGGCCGGTCACGTGCTCCGGGTGTCCTGCGGCGAGGACGTCCCCGGCGCCTCGTTCACCGTCGGCGAGCTGCGCCTGCCCGCGAGCCGCGCTCGGGCGTGCTGGCCGGCGTCTGCTTCGGCGTGGCCGGCGTGACGTTCCAGATCATGCTGCGCAACCCCCTTGCGTCACCCGACGTCATCGGCATCAGTTCGGGTGCGAGCGCAGCGGCGGTGATCGGCATCGTCGTGTTCTCGATGGAGCGAGACCGCGGTGTCGCTCCTCGCCCTCGCCGGCGCGCTCGCTCACCGCGACGCTGATCTACGCTGCTGGTCGAACCGCGGCGGGTTCGCCGGCACCCGCCTCATCCTCGTCGGGATCGGCGTGGCCGCCATGCTCCACAGCGTCGTGACCTATGTCCTGTCGCGGGCATGCGGCGTGGGACCTCCAGACCGCGATGCGGTGGCTCACCGGCAGCCTCAACGGCGCCACATGGGCGCGGATCGTTCCCCTCGGCATCGCAACGCGTCGTCGTCAGTCACCGTCCTGCTGCTGGCGCAGGCCGCGACCTCGAGGTCCTTCGCCTGGGCGACGACACCGCCGCCGCGCTCGGAGTAAGCGTGCGCCCGCACGCGGCATGCTGCTGATCGCTCGCGGCCGTCGTCCTCCTGGCCTTCGCGACCGCCGCCGCGGACCGATCGCCTTCGTGGCGTTCATGGCCGGCCCGATCGCAGCGCGGCTTGTCGGCCCCGGCGGCTCGCTGGTTGCTCCGGCCGGCCTGGTTGGCGCGGTGCTGGTCCTCGGCGCCGACCTGTCGGCCAGCACGCGTTCGAGACCCGCTACCCCGTCGGGGTCGTCACCGGCGCGCTCGGCGCGCCCTATCTCGTCTTCCTGCTCATCAGGACCAACCGGTCCGGAGGCTCGCTGTGACCACCGCCATCGGCTCGCGGCCGAACACTCACGCTCGCCTACGGCGACGCAGTCATCCTCGACGGCCTCGACCTGACGATCGCCGCCCGGCAAGATCACCGCGATCGTCGGCGCCAACGGGTGCGGCAAGTCGACGCTGCTGCGCGCGCTGGCTCGGCTCTTGCCGCCGAAGTCCGGGCGCGGTCCTGCTCGACGGGAAGGACGTGCACTCGCTGCCGTCCAAGGAGGTCGCCCGCACGCTCGGCCTGCTGCCCCAGAGCCCGATCGCGCCGGAGGGCATCGCGGTGGCCGACCTGGTCGGCCGAGGCCGGCACCCGCACCAGCGGCTGCTCGCCCGTGGAACCGCCGCAGACCACGAGGCAGTCGCGGCCGCCATGGAGGCGACCGGCATCGCCGACCTCGCCGACCGCGCAGTCGACGAACTCTCGGGCGGACAGCGCCAGCGGGTGTGGATCGCGATGGCGCTCGCCCAGGAGACCGACATCCTGCTGCTCGACGAGCCCACCACCTTCCTCGACGTCGCCCACCAGATCGACGTGCTCGACCTGCTCGACCGACCTGAACCGCGATCGGGGCACCACCATCGTGATGGTGCTGCACGACCTCAACCTTGCGGCGCGCTACGCCGATGAACTGATCACCGTGCTTGACGGCGGCATTCACTCCATGGGAGCACCGCTCGATGTCATCAACGTCGACATGGTGCGGGCCGTGTTCGGTCTCGACTGCCAGGTGATCACCGACCCGACGTCGGGAGCCCCCCTCGTTCTGCCGCTCGGGCGACGCAGAACCGCGTTATGCGTTTGACGGTCCGGCCGGCGACCAGCGGATCCAGGCCGCGATCGGAATAGCCAAACCGCCGGCGACCGCGAGTGGGACGCTCCCATCGCTGCCCCAGGTGACACCGATGAGAAGACCTCCGAACAGTGATGCCACACCCTGACCAGCCTGGAAGACGCCAAGCGGTGTTCCGCGGAGGTCGCTGCTCGCCGACGCGATGACCCGGCTCTTCGTGGCGGCTTCGGTCGCGGCGACCGCCAGGCCGAAGACCGGGAGCAGAAGCCCAACCTGCCACCACGTTGCGGCAAACCCCAGGGCTACGAGCGACGCACCCACACCGATCATCCCGAGGGCGATCGGGGCGCGGTCGAGTGTCGGTCGGTCCACGAGCCGATTCGAGGGCCGACCACCGCCTGGATCAGGTTGGCTGCCACGAAAACCAGGAGAAGCGACGTCCCCACACCGACGGCCGACGATCGAAGAAGCACGAACGATTCCGACACGACGACGAGCGAAGCGGCCCAAAGCGGCCAGGCCGCGACCCAGAATCGTTTCGGCAGACGCACTGGCTTGGTGCGGCCGCCCGTCGCCGGCATCGGGCGATCATCTCGAAGCCGCAGCGTCAGCAAGGTGGCCGCCACTCCCGGAATGATCGAGACAAGGAGCACGACCCGCAATTGCCGACCGCTCAGCCAGTAGACGAGTGCCCCGACAAGCGGCCCGAGTGCGGCACCCAGCTTCTCGGACCCACGATGGAAACCGAAGCCGCGGCCGTGCATCGAGACCGGAAGTGCGTCAGCGATCATTGCGTCTCGGGGCACCGGCGCGAACCCCTTTGCCGATCCGGTCGATGAAGCGAGCTGCGAGGACGATCGGCCACGCCCAGGCCAAGGCCAAGCGGACTCGTGCCATCATGGCGGTGCCGTAGCCAGCGCGCACGAGGTCCGACCGTGAGCCCCGGTCCGAGCGGCGACCAGAGATCAGCCGGGACACTGCGGCCGAGAGGTCGGCGATGCCGTCGAGCAGCCCGACCACCACGACCGAGGCACCGAGCGGACCGGTCAAGAACAACGGCAAGATCGCCACGGTCATCTTCGACCCGAGGTCCTGAAGCGCCGACACCGAGGCGAGCGTCCGCACGGTCGGGTGCCGTTCCGGCGTGACCACCGAGCCGGCTCCAATCGGCCCGAGGTCGGAGAACGGGTCTGGCGGGCCGTAGTTTCCCATCTCAGCGGTGATCCTCGGGATGATCCAGGGCATACGTTGCTCGGAGGATCAATTCCTTTCTGGGTAAGAGCGGGCAGCTTGCGCAGTAGTGATCCCATTGGGGGTCGCGGCCGTCGCAACGAGGCTCGGACTCGGCCGGCCATTTGTACGCGAGGCAGCAGGATGTCGTGCGCATCCGCAGGTACTGGCGGCCGCCGTGTTCGAAACCGACCCAGTCGACTGCTCGAGCCAGCGGCGTCCCGGCAAAGCCGGCGAGCACGACCGCGACCCTGGCCTGGGCTGTGGATGGCTCGTCGTCGTCACGTTCGACCGCGAACGGCCACAGGAGGGAATCCAGAGACATTCCCCAAAGCCCGCGACGGCCGACCTTGACTCTCGCGCGCACCACCTCGACCAGCGGCGCCAAGAAGCTGCAGGCGTCAGCGGCCAGGAGGCGGTGCTGCTCGGAGGCATCGGCGACGACGTCGATGAACGACGATTCGAGCCGAGCCCACGGGTCATCGGGCAGCACGGCGACCCGAGCCCTCGTCAGGCAGACCCCGCCGACTCCAGGATCCTGGCCGACCAAGCTCAATGCCAGCCGGACGTCGGCTGGGTCGATTCGGATGAGGCGGTCCACGTTCGCGAGGTATGCGGATGCCAGTCCGACGACCGGCCAGCCGATCCGTTGATGCATGCCACTCCACACCGTCGCCTCCTCGAGCGCGGGTCGACCTGCGACGATGTCGGCGACGAGCTGGTCCATGCCCAAAGCGTCGTTGGCCAGCAAGGCAGCAGGCGTCGTCCATCGACCGGCAGGAACTTGTTCGGCGAACGTGATTCGGAACCACTCGTCGTTCGCAATGCCGTGGGCGATGACCTCGGCATTGAGGGCGCGCATCAGGTCGAAGTCGGAACGCGTCATTCGACTACTGGCGCTGCAAGGGGAGCTGGTTCGCCAGACCGGAGAATCGCCTCAGTGACCGCCACGGGACACCTCCTCGGAGATGGCGTTCAGGTCTCCGGGCCTCACGATGATGCACCTTGCTGTTGCCGCCGACATCGGCAACGTGCGGAGCGAGGCGCGCACAACGATCGCTCCGTCGGTTGAGACGTCCTGCACCTGTACCTGTGTGCCCGGGATCAGCCCCACGCGTTCCAGCGACAGCAGCATGCCCGGGTCGGCCGCGAGCTGTTCGGTGACGCGCACGACAAGCCCTACACCGCCGACGCCGAGAACGGCGAGTGATACTGCCTCGGAGTCCGTTGCGGTCAGGTGAGCCTCCGCAGGGGTGTGCATCACAAACGGACCTTCACGAACCACTGAGCAGTTCGTTGCATTCGACTGGTCCTGGTTTCGGAGGGACAGACACCGGGGCGAGGTAGGGAGCTCACCGTCGGTCCGCCGACTCACTCGCGGCGATGAGTTCGGCGACCATCACCCGGCTCATGAGCCAGTACGCCGCCTCGTCAAGGTGAAGCTCGTTGCCGGGTGGCGCAGACACCGACACGGCGCAGGTGCCGAGCGGCTCGTCGATCTTCACCACCACCGACACGCTCCCGATGCCCTCGGGGCACTCGCACGGCCAGCCGGAGCACGCCCTCCTCGGGGTACACCGTGGAGAACCACCTGTCGTCGGCCTTGCCGGGACGTCGACGAGCGAACAGCCCACCGCCCAGATGGGTGACACCTCCAACGAGGTGCATTGCCGTCATCGGGTCGATCAGCTCGGCGGCCCCGGGGAGGGGTGGCTCGATCAGAGCGGCTCGTAGCTGGCAGGGGGTGAGCAATGCATCCGGTCGATGGTGGGCGACGAGGAATTGATCGCCGCCCGACATCGTCACCATTGCTGCTGCACCCGGAATTGCGTGCACCAGAGCCACGCCGGTTCGAATCACCTCACGCTTCATGCGTTTTCCCCCTAAATGTTAAGTACCCCTATGACAAATTGTTTTGAGTAGCTATCAAATTGTCTTCTGGCCGGGGGGCCGATGAGGATCCATCGTCTAGGGTGCGCTCCATGGATCCTGAGACTTGCGTGACCGACCTGGGCGGCCTGCGAGCCATCTATCGTGAGCCGTCGAAGGTGGCGCTGGACAAGGCCATCGATCACATTAGATTGGGGGTTGCCCGAGTTCATCGGACATTCGCCACTGTTCGTCCTGTCAACCGGCGACGGCCAGCGGAACGACGCCTCGCCGCGAGGAGGGCCTCCAGGGTTCGTCCAAGTGCTCGACGATCGCTACCTGGCGTTTGGAGACCTGGTCGGGAACAACCGCCTCGACTCGTTCACGAACCTCGTCGCTCATCCTGGTGTCGGGATGCTCTTCATGATTCCCGGCCTGGTCGAGACCTTGCGAGTCAACGGTACCGCCTCGATCGTTACCGACCAGCCGCTGCTCCAGCGCTGTGCGATCGGTGGCGTTACGCCCAAGGTGGCGATCAGGGTCGAAGTGGACGAGTGCTTCATCCACTGTGGCGCCGCACTCCGTCGAGGTTCGGTATGGGACATCGACACGTGGCCATCGGTCGACGCTCGGCCATCGGCTGCGGCCATCGTGAAGCGTCACGCCGCGTTGGACGCTTCGCCCGACCAGATCCAGGCGGGATTGAACGAGTATTACGAGCAACGCGATCTGGGCGGTCGGCGGCGCTCAGGAGTAAAGCTGCTGGCTGAGGTAGAGCTCGGCGCCGATCTGGGTGATCGTCTCGAGCTGCGTCTCGAGCCAGTCCACATGCTCCTCCTCGCTCACGAGGATCGCCTCAGCAGCTCCGCGTGACCCGTTGTCCCGCTTCGACGCACAACGCGATGCCGCTCGTTGAGCCGCTGATCGCTTCGTCTCGAGCCCGAGGTCCGACTCGAACTTCTCGGGGACCGTCTCGCCGATCCGGAGCGGTCCGAGCCGCTGGACGTTCGGGAGACCGCTCGAGGAACAGGATCCGTCGATCAGCGGGTCGGCGTGCTTCATCTCGTCGATCGACTCGTCCCGGATCTTTTCCCGAGCCGCTCGAACCCCCAGTTGCTCGCACATCTTCGCGTGCAGGAAGTACTGGTTGATCGCCGTGAGCTCAGCGGTGAGGACCTCGTTCAGCACTTCCAGTACCTGGGGGTCACCTTGCATCAGTTCACCCTAGCGCTGGGGATGAGGCTTTCGCCGCCGAGCCACATGCAGCGAGAGGCGAGCGTGGTGTGGCTCGGCGAGGAGTGCATCGATGGTTTCGTGGCATCCGCCACAACGTAAGCCGGCACCACACGCCCGCCCGACGTCGTCGATCGAAGCGGCTCCGTTGCCGATGGCCCGGTGGACCTTCCGCTCTGAAACACCGACGCACAGACAGACGACAGCCATGAACAGAAGGTACACCTAACACCTCACCGTCGACAACTGCAACATTGAAGGTTGGGCCGGTCGACCCTCGGCGGCCGGCGAACGGGGTCGTTGGAACAGCGGGAGAAATCTGCAGGTGCACCAATCCGAACCTGAGGTCGGCTCCGAAGTAGGAGCATGGCGCATGTCGAGGCGGTGCAACGGAGAACGAGTGGCAAGCCTCGGGGAGTGTTGCGGGACGGATTGATCGGCGTCGCCGCCATCGCGTTCGGCGCAGCATCGTTGTTGGCAATCGGGGAAGTCCGCTTGCGGTTGGCGGATGCGCCGGAGGCCATCGGCCAGGCAAATGTGTTGCCCCTGGTCCCTGCGGCCCAGGGCCCAGGGGCGACGACGCCCCGCCTTGCCGTGCAGTCGTTCCTGGAAGCCGAACGTCACGGTCTGGCCGGCGATGCGTTCGCGCTGCTCAGCCACCGTGATCGTGAGCGCTACCCGAACGAAGCGACGTGGAGCGCCCGCCGCACGGCTGCACTCGGCGCCGTCCAGACATGGAGCTGGACCGATGAGACCAGCGAGGCCGACCTGTCGACGGTGCTGAAACTCGATGCCGGGCTGTCCTCCACGAGCGGATGGTCCGCCGGGGAGATGGTGGTTCGTTGGCATGTCGTCGATGAGGATGGATGGCGCGTCTCGTTGACCGAGTCGACGGTCGAGCCAGTGCTCCCATCGACCGAGGGCGTAGCCGCCGCGGCCGACCAATGGCTGGCCGACCCCGATCGTTGCGCTCCGGCGTCGGCCACCGTCGAAACGATCGGCTCACCGCTCGTGGGCTCACTCCTCGATCGCCTGTGCATCGCCGGTGGGCAAGCGGACGGTGGCGCTTCCCTGCCGGTCTCCGGTCGCTTGGCCGCCGACCTCGGCCTGCGTTACGGCAGCGGCGCCTCGACCTGGGCCCGGACCTTCCCCGTCGCCGATGGCTCCCAGCTGGTGTTGGCCGCCATCGGCGATGCCTGGGTCGTCATCGACGCCCAGCTGCGCCCCTGAGCGCACGCAAGCCAACAACCAGACCGCACAAACAACCAGAAAGCAGACCAACCATGTCCCGTTCCATCCCGATACGGACGGCTTCGGTCCTCGGAGCCATGATGATGGGAGCGACCGCAGTGGCGCTCTCGACAGGGGGCGGCGCATCCAGCCACCGCGACGCCCCGCTCATCGCCCAGGATCCCGTCGCTGACAACACCGACGTCTACGCCTTCGTGGCGCCGGATTCCCCGAACCACGTCACCCTGATCAGCAACTTCATCCCTCTCCAGGAGCCGGCCAGCGGCCCGAACTTCTTCAACTTCGGCGAGGACGTTCTCTACGAGATCAACGTCGACAACGACGGCGATGCCTCGGCCGAGCTTCGGTACCAGTTCCGATTCGCAACCACCGTCAAGGACGGCGCAACGCCGCTCTACAACGAGGGACCAATCACGTTCTCGGGCGGTCAGTACAACAATCTGAACGTCCAGCAGAGCTACACGGTGACCGAGGTGCGCGACGGCGTTTCGACGGTGTTGGCCAGCAACGTGTTGGTTCCACCAGCGAACGTCGGGCCTCGATCGACGCCGAACTACGCCGCGCTTGCCGCCGCTGCGGTCAAGACGATCGATCTTCCCGAGGGACAGATGCGAGTCTTCGCCGGACCCCGTGACGAAGCATTCCCCGTCGACCTCGGATCGATCTTCGACCTCGGCGCGCTGCGCCCATTGAACGGGGCACATCTGATTCCCATGGCCACAGAGGCCGGCGTCAACGCCACCACCGGCTACAACGTCCACTCCATCGCCATCCAGGTTCCCAAGGGGCGAGTCATCGAGTCGGACCCCGTGATCGGTGTGCACTCGACCGCATCCCGGCGCCAGACGACGACCCGGAGCGCTTCAGGCGCGCCGGTCTCCTCCGGCGACTGGGTGCAGATCTCGCGCCTCGGCATGCCCCTGGTGAACGAGGTGGTCGTTCCGCTCGCAGCGAAGGACACCTTCAACGGCACCCCGCTCAGCAGCGGCGATTCTGCGTTCCTGCCGATCGTGCAGGATCCGCGGCTCGGCCAGCTGTTGCCGGTCCTGTATCCCGGTGCCTTCGCCGGGTGCTACCCGACGGCTCCCCGCAATGACTTGGTCACCATCTTCCTGACCGGCATTCCTGGCATCAACCAGCCGGCCAACGTCGTGCCGTCGGAACAGCTGCGGCTCAACACCAGCACCGCGCCGACCCCGTTCATCAGCCAGAATCCGCTTGGGCTCCTGGCAGGACAGGCCGACGGCTTCCCCAACGGTCGTCGACTCATCGATGATGTCGTCGACATCGAGCTGCAGGCCGTGGCCGGTGCCACGCCAGTGGGACAGTGCGCCGGTAAGTCGCCGAACAATGCGCTCGGTGATGGCGTGTCGGGCAACGATCGTCCGTTCCTGACCACCTTCCCGTACTTGCCCCACCCTCACCAGGGCTTCGAGCATCAGCACGATTCGGGCAACGTGAACGTCAACGTCGACCCCATGTCGCGGGTGCGTCAGCTCGATCGTCTCTACCGGGCCTACTTCCTTCGGGAGCCCGACGCCGCCGGTCTCGAGTTCTGGGTCAACGATGGTCGAACGGTCAAGCAGGTCAGCGACTTCTTCGCCGCTTCTGCCGAGTTCAGGACCCGCTACGGCGTGCTGGCCAACGAACAGTTCGTCGAGCTCGTCTACCAGAACGTGCTCGGCCGGGCGAGCGAGGCCGGCGGGCGCCAGTACTGGCTCGGCCGTTTGGCCGGCGGCATGTCCCGAGGCGACCTCATGCTGAACTTCAGCAACTCACCCGAGTTCATCTCGAAGGGCTGATCCGGCGATGACGACGACCAATCTCATGGAGAACGAGAAGCAGATGAGCAACGGTCGTCCAACGCCAACACGACGCACCATGCCCGGCTACCTGCCGGGCATGGTGCTCGCCGCCCTGGTGGTCGGCATCGTGCTCGGCCGCTCGCTCTGGATCGAGCGGACCGCCTCGGCCGACCCGGCCAGCGTGCTTGCTGACGCCGAGGCCGCGTTGGCCGAAGCGCTCAGGACCGACAGCACCCAGAGTTTCGATCGGGCCTACCAGAGCTATGTCTCGATCTTGGAAGACCAGCCTCAACACCCCGAAGCGCTGCGTGGCGCGGCGATCGCCGACATCGGTTTGCATCGCTTCGAGGCGGCCCGCGCCCGAGCCCAAGAAGCGACGAAGCTCCGCCCCGACGACCACATTGCGCTGGCGGCCTTGGTGGACGCCAACATCGAAGTGGGCAAGTACGACGAGGCGGAACGGCAACTCGACAAGCTGCTCGCCCTTCGCCCGGGCCTGGAGGCCTACAGCCGTCTGTCCTATCTTCGCCAATTGACCGGCGACCCCACGGGGGCGGTGGAAGCGATGTTCCTCGCACGATCCGCCGCAGCCGGCCTGGAGTACGAGACCACTCGTGTCGAAGGATTCCTGGGTGAGGTGTTCCTCGCTCAAGGTGACGTGACCTCGGCCGCCGAGCACTTCCAGCAGGCGCACGCCGGCGATCCGACGAAGCCGGCCGGCAGAACAGGTCAGGGCCAGGTGTTGATTCGCCAGGGGGATGTGTCGGGGGCAAGGGCGATCGCCGAGCAGGTGCTTCTGGAACACCCCGGCGACACCGGTGCCCTCATGCTTCTGGCCGAGGCCAGCCGGAGACTCGGCGACGATCGAACGGCGGACGAGGCGGCGAACGCGGTGACTTCAGCTGCGCTCGGCGAGCACGAAGCGGGATTCGGTGTCGATCCGAGTGTCCCGCTGTTTGCGAGCTCGTGGGGCAACGTGGATGACGGGCTCCGTCTGGCCGAGATCTTGTACGGCGAACGACCGGCGAACGTGAAGGTGGCGCATGCGTACGCCTGGGCGCTCCATCAGGCCGGTCGCCAAGAGGAGGCGGTCGGTCCGATGCAGGAAGCGATTCGCTTCGGCGTGAGTGACCTCCTGTTGGCCGAGCACGCAGCGATCGTTCTCGGCCCGGCCGATCCTGTGAAGATCGCCTACGGCGCCGGATACCGAGCAACACGGGTTCCTGACCGTTCCGGTCGCCGCCGACCCGGTACCGGTGGTGGTGCTTCTTCATGGGGGCTTCTGGCGCAGCGACTACGCGGCCGACTTGATGGACCCGTTGGTCGACAGCCTCGTCGACGAGGGCTTCGCCGTCTGGAACCTCGAATACCGGCGGGTGGGGCAGAACGGTGGCGGCTTTCCGGGAACCCTGCTCGATGTCGCAACTGGAATCGACGAACTGGCGGACCTGGCAACCGACCACAACCTCGACACCGATCGGGTGCTTGTCGTCGGCCACTCGGCCGGCGGACATCTTGCCCTTTGGGCCAACGGCCGCGCGGGATTCGCGCCCGAGGCGATGGGCGGAGGCCCGGCCGTCGAACCCTTGCTCGCCGTCGGACTTGCGGCGGTCACGGACCTCCGGGCCGCGTCCGATCTCGGACTTGGAGGACGAGCGACCGATCAACTGATCGGCGGCCGACCCAAGGAAGTCGAGGAAGGTTACGCCACAGCGCAGCCCGACCTGTCGATCGGCACTGTCGTGCTCTTCCACGGGACCGACGACGACATCGTGCCCGTGTCCCAGGCGTTGGACGCTGCATCGCATCCGAACGTCGACGTGCGAGTCATCGATGACGCCGACCACTTCGACGTCATCGACCCCCAGTCGGCTGCGTGGAGCGAAGTGCTCACCGTTCTGCGCCGGACGGTGAGCCCCCGGTCGAATTGACTGGTGGGCGTGCTCGACCGCCGGGAACACCGAACGTGCCGTTCGGGCGACGGTCTCCTGGCCCTTGACGAGACGACGAATCATCTCGGTGGCGTCGGGCCGATCGTCGTCTTCGGTGACCGAGGACAAGGCCGCGAACTCCCGGTAGCCGGCGGGGGCGGGTGCCCCGAGTGATCGGATGCGTTCGGCGATGAGGTCGACTGCGAGCGCCAACTCGTTGTACCTGCGTCTCGAACATGAGGTGCAACGTCTGGAACATGGGGCCGGTGACTGATGGCGATCCGTCTCTCGATGCTATTTGGCTCGCCGGGGTTGCGTCACCTTATACCCTGGGGGGTATGCTTTCGAGCAATGCGATGCGCATGCCAAGACGTCGTGGAGGACGCCATCATGAGTTCAGTTGTCGACGTGATCCTGCCTGCAGGCCACGAACCGTCACCCGACCCCGACGAGCGGGCGTTGTTCTCCCGACTGGCCGCGTCGATGGCCCGCCACCGCCGAGCGGTGATGCTGATCTGGCTGGCGGTGACGCTTGCTGCTGCACCGTTGGCGCTGACCTTGACCAACACCCTGTCCGGTGCCGGTTGGGACGCGAAGGGCTCCGTCGCGGAACAGGTTCGCCTCGAGCTGCGGGCCGACTTCCCTGCGATGGGAGCCGAGAACCCCATCGTCGTCTATCGCCAGGCCACGCCGATCGCCGAGAACCCTGACGGGCTGCTGGCCCTCGCCGCCGAGCTGGAGGAAGGGCCGAGAGTCTTGTCGGTCGTGAATCCCTTGACCATGCCGCCCGAAGCCGGGTTGATCTCGCGCGACGGACTGACGGCGTTGCTCCCCGTCGAACAAGAGATCGGGGAGGACAAGGACCGCCCGGAAGCAGCGGGGGAGCTGGCGCACTACGTGACCGGCCTCCAACTGACCGAGGGCGGACAGGCTGAAGTCACCGGCGAGTGGCCGGTCTGGGCTGACTTCAACGAGATGAACGAAGAGGCGTTGCACAAGGCCGAGCTTCTCTCCGGGCTCCCGACGCTCATCATGCTCTTCATCGCCTTCGGCGCCATGATCGCCGCCGGCATCCCGCTGATCCTGGCACTCGCCGGCATCGCTACCGGCTTCGCATCGCTCTACCTCATCGGCTCGGTGACCCCGGTGTCGGTGTGGTCGATGAACTTCTCGATGATGATCGGCCTCGCTGTCGGGATCGACTACAGCCTGTTCATCGTGTCTCGCTATCGGGAGGAGCGGGCTGAGGGCAAGGACGCCATCAAGGCGATCGAGAACGCGATGTCCACATCGGGCAAGGCGGTGTTCCTCTCGGCGCTGACCGTCGTGCTGTCGCTCGCTGCGGTGTTCCTCGTCCCGGTGATGGTGTTCCAGACGATGGCGCTGGGAATGATCATCTCGGTGATCGCCGTAGCGCTCGCCGCCCTGACCCTCCTGCCCGCCGTGCTCGTCGCCATGGGTGACCGAGTGCTCGTCGCTCGGGGTGAGACCGACCCGGACCTGGTCGCCGAGGGTCGTTGGGCCAAGTGGACGGGCGCCGCATTGCGCCGCCCTGGCCGCACCCTGGCCGTCGGCCTGGTGCTCCTGGGCGCGCTGATCGTGCCCGCCTTCGGAATGAAGCTTGGAATGCCTGGTGCCCGGGTCGTCGATGCTGGTCGAACCAGCCGCGATGGCTACGACATGGTGGTCGAGTCGTTCGGTCCCGGCGCCGCCGGCCCCGCGTTCATCACCGTCGATGCGGTCGATGCCGAGCGCGTGCTCGACATTGCGTCAGGCGTCGACAACGTCGTCGACGCCGCCGTCATCACCGCTCCGGCGACGTCGGGTCGGGTCGTGGTTCGCGTCATTCCCGGAACGCAGATCGACGACCCGGCGACGGCTGACATGGTCGAAGCCCTTCGGGCAGACCTCGATTCGACGGTGCCGAGTGCGAAGGTCGGCGGGCCCGCCGGCCAGAACCACGACCTCACCCAGGTGCTGGTCGACCGCGCGCCCTACGCCATTGCCGTCATCCTCGTTGTTGCCTTCGTGCTCCTGCTGGTGGTGTTCCGCAGCGTGGTCATCGCAACGTTCTCCATCGTCATGAACCTGGTGACGGTGGGCGCAGCGTTCGGATTCGCAACCCTGGTCTTCCAGCGTGGCTACGGCGCAGACCTCATCGGGATCGAACCGCAAGGTTTCGTCGATGCCTGGGCACCACTGTTCTTCTTCGCGCTGCTCTTCGGTCTGTCGATGGACTACCAGTTGTTCCTGCTGGCCGCGATCAAGGAGCGGTACGAGGCAACGGGCGACACTCGCAGAGCGATCGGCGAGGGCATCGCTCGGACCGGACGGCCGATCACCAACGCTGCAATCATCATGATCATCGTGTTCGTCGCCTTCGGCGTCACCGGACCCATTCCCCCCACGGAGTTGGGCCTCACGCTGGCCATGGCCGTCCTGCTCGATGCCACGGTCGTTCGAGTGATGCTGGTCCCGGCCACGATGGCCCTCCTCGGGGAGAAGAACTGGTACGCGCCCAACTGGCTTCAACGGATCCTCCCGCATGTGAACTTCAGCCACTGAGATGTGCCGGCACCCCGCAGACGTCATACCAGAGGGGGTATAACCTCATGACCATGCAGTTTCCCGACGAGGTCTCCGAGGAAGTAGTGAAACGGCTTCGCCGGGCCGAAGGGCAGGTGCGCGGCGTGCAGCGGCTGATCGAGGAGGGCGCCGACTGCAAGACGGTCGTCACCCAGCTCACCGCAGCCCAGGCTGCGCTGCACAAAGCCGGTCTTCGGCTGATGGTCGCCGGAATGCGCCACTGCCTCGCCGACCCCGACGCCGCTGAGGCCGAGGGCATGTCCCCCGATCAGATGGAGAAGCTCTTCCTCAGCCTCCGGTGACCAGGCGTCTAGCGGTATCCGATTGGATACCACCCTGAAGTCCGGGTAACGTGGAGGCATGAACGCTGCGGTCGTGATCGCTGAATGCCGTCGCCGGTCCGGGCTGTCGCTGCGGGCGTTGGCCGAGCTGGCCGGCACTTCGCATTCGACGATCGCTGCCTACGAGGCCGGTCGCAAGATCCCGACGACCGCAACCCTCGATCGTCTCATCCGGGCCGCCGGCTTTCGGGCCGACGTCGAGCTCAGCGCCCGGATCGATGGTGGCGCCGAGATGCCCAGAGGAGAGGAACTCGAAGCAGTACTGCAGTTGGCTGAGCAGTTCCCGGCGCGACACGCCCCGTTGCTGAATGCACCGGTGTTCGGCCGATGACTCCTCGGCCCACCAATCTGGTCGAGCGCATCGTCGCTCTCCATCGGGCGCTGGAGTCAGCGGACGTTCCCCACGCCTTCGGTGGTGCGCTGGCCCTTGCGTGGTGCACCCAGCGGGCCCGAGCCACGATCGACATCGACATCAACCTGTTCGTCGATGTGTCAAAGGCGGGCGAGGTCCTCGCGGCCCTGCCCCCAGGCGTTGAGGTCACCGACGATGACCGGGCTCGAATCGCAGCCGACGGCCAGACCCGGCTGTGGTGGGAGAGGACCCCGGTCGACGTCTTCTTCGACACCACCGACTTCCATGTTGCGACCCGAGGTCGAGTGCGCACGGAACCGTTCGGTGGAACCGAGGTCCCCTTTCTGGCGTGTCGAGACCTTGCGGTGTTCAAGGCCTTCTTCGATCGCACCAAGGATTGGGCTGATCTCGAGGAGATGGCCGCCGCCGGCACGCTCGATGTCGAGGCCGTTGCCGGCGTGCTGGCCCACTACTTGGGTGCGAGCGACCCTCGCATCTCCCGACTGCTCGACCTCGACGACCTCCGGCCCGCCCGCTGAGCCGTCGAAGACCGCCGGATCGGGAGTGCGCGCGTGCCGGAAACGGCACCGTCACACTCCCGATCCGGGGCGGGGACTCAGACGCGTTCGATGATGATGGCGGGGGCCATGCCGCCGGCGGCGCACATGGTCACCAGGCCGTAGCGTCCGTTGGTGCGTTCGAGCTCGTCGAGCACGGTGCCGATGAGCATGGCGCCCGTGGCGGCAATCGGGTGACCGAGCGCCATCGCGCCACCGTTGACGTTGACTTTGTCCCGGTCGAGATCGAGGTCACGGATGAACTTCTCGGCGACGACGGCGAAGGCTTCGTTGATCTCGAACAGGTCGATGTCATCGACGGTCAGCCCGGCACGCGAGAGCGCCTTACGGGCCGCCGGCACCGGAGCGTTGAGCATCAGCGTCGGATCATCGCCCATGTTGACGGCGGCAACGACGCGGGCCCGTGCCTTCCAGCCGTTGGCTGCAGCTGCGGCGGGGCTGGCCAGCAGGATGGCGGCAGCACCATCGACGACTCCAGAGCTGTTGCCTGCGTGGTGCACGTGCTCGATCGCGAGGCCGGGGTAACGGGCGAGCACCATCGAACGGAGCGTCGTGCCCTGACCGTCGAGGTCGATGTCGGCCATGGCGGCGAAGGATGCGCCGAGGTTGGCGAGTCCTTCGAGCGTCGTGGTCGGGCGCGGGAACTCTTCGTGATCGAGGGCCAGCGTGCCGTCTTCGTGGAAGACCGGCACGAGACTCCGGTCGAAGCGGCCCTCGCCGATGGCCCGTGCTGCCCGTTGCTGAGATACGAACGCCAACTGATCGAGCGCCTCGCGTGAGATGCCCTCGATGGTGGCGATGGCGTCGGCGGCAACACCCTGGTGGGTCTGTGGGTGACGCGCCCGGAGCCGCTCGTTGCCGGCGTCCATCAGCGGACCGCGAACGCTTTGCTGCGCGGCACCGAGCGCCGGGTGCAACGACATCATCTCGCAGCCGCCGGCGATGACGATGTCCTCCATGCCCGACATGATCGATGCTGCGGCGAGGTTGGTGGTGGTGATACCCGATCCGCAGAACCGGTCGAGGGTGACACCCGATGCCTTCGTGTCATACCCGGCATCGAGCAGCGCCATGCGGGCCAGGTCGCCGCCCTGGGTGCCGACCTGCATGCTCGTACCGAAGATGACGTCGTCGACCGTCGAGGTGTCGAGGTCGTTTCGGTCGCGGAGGGCAGCCAGCACGGTTGCGCCGAGCTGCTGGGGATGGATGTCGGCCAACGCTCCCTTCCCTGCCTTGCCAACGCCCCGAGGGGTCCGGCACGCATCGATGATCAAGGCTTCGTTCATGAGCATTCACCTTCTTGAGAGAGGACGAGCCACGATCGGCCCAAGGGCAAGGTAGTAGCTGGCGCCGGCTTCACACCACGTCAGCCTTTGGCCACCTCAGCCGCTGGAGACTCAGCTGCTGGTTCAGAGGACGGCTGAATCGGTCGATGACCCTGGTATGGCAGCGACCGTGCTCGAACGAGAGCTCCGACCGAGGACTCGGGCCTCGACGCGGTTCTGGCGCTGGGCGTTCGCTGCGTTCGTCGTCGTCAACCTGGGGGTCGAGGTGATTGGGGCACAGCGGGACCGACAACTCACCGAGGTCGCCGTGACGGTGACGGGCCGACCCGACCTGGGCATCCACTGCGAACGCTGGTGGGACACGCTTCTCAACATGTCGGTCCACCCCGGGTACGTCGAGTGGGGCTCCGATACGGCGCAGCTCTCCTGGTCCGTGTGCGCGGATGCTCTCCGGTGGTCGGACGATCCTGCAGGTCGCGACACCCGCTTGGGCATCATGATCCTGACCCACGAGTTGGCCCACCTCGTCGGTCATCAGAGCGAAGCGGAGACCGAGTGCGTGGCGATGTGGGCAGTCGGCCGGACGGCCCTCGCTCTCGGAGGTTCGACGGCCGACGGTTCGGCCACGGCCAACTGGTACGCCGCCAACCACAACCCGCTGCTCCGTCCTGACTACCACGCGCCGGGTTGCCTGACCGGCGGAGCACCGTCGTCGCCGATCGTCGGCGGACGCTGATCCATTTGGGATCGGCCCGTGTGGCACGGTGTGTGCATGGCGAACGTCCACTTCACTGTCCGACACCATTTCGAACACCCCCCTCGCACGGTGTGGAATGAGCTGGTCGACTGGGCGGGACACGCGAAGTGGATCCCGGCAACACGGGTCAACGTAGCAGCCGGCGATCCGCTCGCCGTCGGCGCTCGCTTCACCGCCTGGACCGGTTTCGGGCCGCTGTCCCTGGAGGATCGGATGGAGCTGGTCCGGCTCGACTGGGATGACGCATCGACGTCGGGTTCGTGTGAGGTGGCGAAGCTCGGCCCGATCCTCAAGGGACGGGCGGGGTTCACCATCGAACCTGACGGTGACGGCACGATGCTCGAGTGGCTGGAGGACGTGACCATTCGCTACGTGCCATCGTTCCTCAGTCCGGTCTTCAGCAAGATCGGAGCGCTCGGGTTCGCTCAAGGCATGCGGAGCCTGGCCAAGTTGCTCGGCCGTCGAGTCGGTCCCACCTGACCCGTGCCGGCCTGACTCGTGTGCGGGATAGTGTGACGCCCGCGTTCGGACCGATTGAGGTGATGGTGTTATGGCTGGTGGCCTGATCGGCTTGTTGGACGATGTTGCAGCGTTGGCCAAACTGGCTGCGGCATCGGTGGACGACGTAGGGATGGCAGCCAGCCGCGCCAGCGTCAAGGCGGCCGGCGTTGTCGTCGATGACACGGCGGTCACGCCGGCCTACGTGCACGGGCTCGCGGCCGAGCGGGAGTTGCCGATCATCAAGCGCATCGCTGTCGGTTCGATACGGAACAAGCTGCTCTTCATCCTGCCGGCCGCCCTGTTGCTGAGTCAGTTCGTGCCGATTCTCGTCGAGATCATTCTGATGATCGGTGGCGCTTACCTCTGCTTCGAAGGCGCCGAGAAACTCCATCATCGCTTCGGCGATCACCTCGATGAGGTGGACGTTCCGGCGGTGGCGCTGGGCGAGGACGCGGAGGCGAAGACCATTGCCGGGGCCATCCGAACCGACTTCATCCTGTCGGGCGAGATCATGGTCATCGCTCTCAAAGAGGTCATCGACGAGTCGTTCATCTCTCGGGCCGCGATCATGGTCGTTGTGGCGATCGTCATCACCGCCGTCGTGTACGGGGTGGTGGCCGCCATCGTCAAGATGGACGACGTCGGGCTGCACCTGGCAACGAACGGAGGGTCGACCTCTCGGCGTTTCGGGCGGGGACTGGTTGCCGGCATGCCGAAGCTGCTCAACCTGCTGTCGACGGTCGGAACCGCGGCCATGCTGTGGGTCGGTGGCCACATTCTGCTCGTCGGCGCTCACGAGCTGGGGTGGGATGCGCCCTATGACTTCGTCCACTCGCTCGAAGAATCGGTGCACGACGTCGGTGGGATCGGGGGCGTCCTTGCCTGGATCGTCAACACGATGGCGTCGGCTGTGCTTGGCATCGCCGCCGGATTCCTGGTCATGGCGGTCGTGAGCCGCCTCCCCATCGGTAACAAAGATCACGCGAGCCGGCGGCGACGCTGCCCACTAGCCGATTGGCCCCTTCGGTCTGACGCCTGTAGTAGGCAACGCCTCGGGCGACAGGTGGTAGCCGACGGCGAGGCTGACCGTGAGACCCAGGTTCTTGAGCTTGCGCACGTCGAGTTTGAACGCCAACGGCTCACGGTCCAACATCTCGGCCAGATCGGGAGCGCGTCGCTCGGGATGGGCCTCGATCATTTCCAGAGCGACCCGAGTCCACGGACCATGGGACGACGCCCGGTCGAGTCGATCCAGTCGCGCGGTGATGGCATCGATCTCGGCGGCAGCCAGGATGTCAGAATTCGCCAGCTCGCTTCGGGGGTCAGGTTCGTCGAGGCGGCGAAAGGCGATCCGGAAGACGGGCTCGCCGTCCTCTCCCCGGAGGTCTCTCACCAGTGAAGGCGCATCGAGGTAGCCCGCTCGGTGAGCGTCGTCGTCGGAAATCCGAGTGGGCTCGACGGACGCCCCGCAGTACTGCCACTATCTGAGATGAGCGCGCAGGGTCGGGGCCGGGTGATGATCGGCGGTGTTCTGGCCGAAGCGACGGCGGCCGGGTCGCGTGCAAGACCCGTCACCGCCGACGTGCCGGGCCTGTTCACCTGGTTGTTGTCCATCCCCAAGCCGGTGATTGCTGCCCTCGACCTGCTCTGGAGCTCACGGGGTTCGTCGACGCGCTCAACGACGTTGACGAGGTGCAGTACGCCGCGCTCGATCGCGCCGATGCGGGCGAAGGCGCGGCGGCGCTGCTCGAGCGGCGGTCGCCGTTGTTCCCTAGGTTGGGCGCATGACCGGCAAGAAGTTCGAGACACTGCGGTACGAGGTCGACGGCGGCCTGGCCCGTCTGACCCTCAACCGACCCGACGCCATGAACGGAATGACCAACCAGATGGTTCGGGAGGCAACCGAGGCGCTCCAACTGGCAGAGTCGGACCCATTGGTTCGGGTGCTCGTGCTCACCGGTGCCGGCAGTGCGTTCTGCCCAGGGGCGGACCTCAAACACTTCACGCAGGGTGGCACCGATGACACCGAATTGGCTGCCGAACACTTCCAGGTGACTGCGCTCCTTCATGACATCCCGGTCGTCACCGTCGCTGCCATCAACGGAGCGTGTGCGGGTGCGGGGTTGGGATGGGCGCTGGCCTGCGACCTTCGTCTGATGGCGGCATCGGCCAAGCTGAACACGGCGTTTCTCGACGTCGCCGTTGCGGGGGACATGGGCATCCCGTGGTCACTTCCTCGGTTGATCGGCGCCTCGAGGGCCAAGGACCTGTCGTTCATCCCCCGCAAGGTCGACGCCGAGGAAGCCTTTCGGATCGGGCTGGTGGCTCGGGTGTTCGCCGACGAGTCCTTTCGCACCGAAACCGACGCCGTGCTCGGGACGCTCCTGAAGAAGTCGCCGATCGCGCTGCGAGGCGTGAAGGAGCACTACGTGGCCGCCGAGTCCATGACCTTCTCGGAGTTCGTCGACTTCGAGGCTCAGCGCCACCTGGTCATCGCAGCCAGCCCGAACACCGCCGAGGCCTTCCGGGCGTTCGTCGAAAAGCGGGAGCCTCGGTTCTCCTGAGCCGGGACCCCGAGGATGAGCGCTGCCAGGTACGACTTCGAGGCGAAACTGTGGCTCCATGACGGACAGGCCGCCTGGACGTTTCTGACCGTGCCCGCCGACGTGTCCGACGACATCGAGGCACGAACCGCGCACCGCTCGATTGCGTTCGGCTCGGTGCGAGTTCGGGTCACGGTTGGGCGGACCGAGTGGAACACCTCGTTGTTCCCCGACAAGAACGCGCGGGCGTACCTGCTCCCCATCAAGAAGGCGGTACGTGGCGCCGAGCTTCTGAACGTCGGAGACGAGGTTGCCGTCTCCCTCATCATTGTTGCCGACGACGAGAGCAACGATCCCTAATCGTCGTCGTCCCCGTCCTCACGCTCACCGTCCTCACGCTCACCGTCCTCACCTTCGCCGTCCTCGCTCATGCCGGGCGTGGCGGCGAGGCCGGCGAGGAGCGTTGCCTTCTGTTCGTCGGTGAGCGTTGCTTCGGGGTGCAGCCCGAATCGGGTGAAGTACGCCGGCGGCATGGAGCCATCCTCGATCACTTCCATGGTTTCCCCGGCCTCTCCGGGGTTGGTGGTGAACTCCGAGTAGTTGACCTCGTCTCGACCTTCGTCGACGTGGTCACTGATCGCCCACGAGAGCGGTGCAACGTTGGAGTACCACGGCCACTCGACCTCGTTGCTGTGGCAGCCATAGCAGGCGCTCACCATCAGTTCTCGGGTTTCTTGGGTCGCCCACTCCGGCTCGCCGGTTACGGGCGAATTGGAATGATCCCGGCCAAGCGGCACGAGCTGCGCCAATCCCAGGACCGCCAGCCCTGCCGCAGTCACAGCGCCCGCTACCCCGAGGGCTCCTTGCCGACGCCCGCTGCTGCGCCGCGCCCGCCTGAGCAGGAGAAGCAGGGAACCGCCGGAGACGGCCACGAGCAGCGCCAGGGTGAACTTCGGGCTCAGACCGATCAAGAGACTCCCCCCGACGGCCAGGACGGTGGTTGCGGCCATCGCCACGATCCACCACCCGATCGTCCCGATGATGGAGGGGGAGCGACCGGGTGAGGAGGGTTCTGTCATGAACTCAGTCTCGCATGGCGGGAGCTGAATCCCGCTTGCGGGTCAGTGCGCCGGAATGGCGAGCTGGTCGAACGCTGACTCGATCTCGACCGCCGTCGCCAGCAGCGCCAGCTGGGCACTCAGCCAGCGAGCGTCGATCGAACACAGATGGCAGATCTCGGCGAGGATTCGCTTGACGACCTGGCGGAGCGAGTGTTGATCGAGCTGGTTGTAGAGATCGAGACAGTGGTCGACCCAGCGGTTCTGTGAGACAAGGATCTGCCCGTCGAGTACTGCTCGGAGCTGGTCGATCTGGCAGAAGATCTGTGGTGATTGTTCGGTTGCGGTAGCCATGGGGAGTCCTTTCCCAGTTGTCGTTCGGTTGTTGGTTGATGACAACGTATGAGTTGTCGGCAAGGCGTGAATCGGGGAAATCCCTACCGCTCGTGCGTAGGTATGGGGGTCCCCAAGGGGAGAACAGATGGCGGTACTCGCGGTTAGTCTTCAGTCCGATGCAACCGCTGCGGAGCCCTGGAGTCGTCGCCGCCATTGTCTTCCTGGTCGTTCTCGCCAGTTGCGGCATCTCGTCCTCGGACTCGGGAGCGATTGCGGACGGCGAGTCGCCCCCGCCATCGGAGGAACGGTTCGAGGGCGTCCTGTCGGTCGATGGCGAGGACCGCACGTTCACCCTGGTCGTGCCTCCGTCGCAGGGCGCGCTGCTGCCCCTGGTCATCGCCATGCACGGCGGTGGAGGCAGCGCGGCACAGTTCGAGAACACGTCGGAACTGACCCCGGCAGCGCTCGCGGCCGGCTACGCCGTCGTGTATCCCAATGGCATCGAGTCCCGCGGTCCACTCGGCCTGCAGACGTGGAACGGTGGCGCCTGTTGTGGCCGGGCCGTCGACACCGACGTCGACGACGTGGCGTTCATCAGCCGGCTACTCGAACTCCTGGAACGCGACTACCCGATCGACCCGACGCGGATCTTTGCCACCGGCCACTCCAATGGCGGCATGATGGCGTATCGGTTGGCCTGCGAGTCGAGCGACCGGATCGCCGCGGTCGCGGCCAACGGCACGGCCATGGTGGTCGACGACTGCGCTCCGACCAGGCCGGTTCCCGTCCTGCATCTGCATTCGGTCCTGGACGAGAACGTGCCCGTCGGGGGCGGCGCGGGAGTCGGCCCCGAGACGAACGAGTACCCGCCGCTCGATGCGACGATTGGCAGCTGGGTGGCCATCAACGGCTGCCCAGCCGATCCGGATGAGGTGACAGCCGAGCAGGTGACGCACCGAACGTGGGGCCCGTGCGAGGCCGACACCGTGGTCGAGCTCTACCTCACCGATGACGGTGGACACGGTTGGCCGGGCGGCCAACCGGGAAGCAGGCGAGGCGATGAACCGTCCACCGCAATCGACGCCAACGAGCTGATGCTCGAGTTCTTCTCCCGTTTTGCGTTGCCAGGCTGACCTGACCGAGCGCATCCAATTCGAAGCGTCGACTCGTGCGACATTAGGTTGTACCGATGATGGAGCAGCACACGGGCAGTCGGGTGGTCGTCCTCGGGGGCACCGCCGGAATCGGTTGGGAGACTGCGTCGCGCTTCGTCGAAGAAGGGGCCAGAGTCGTCCTTCTCGGACGCGACGATGCGCGCGGCGCCTCGGCGTGTGACCGCATCCGACACCGGGTCCCCAATGGCGACATCGGGTTTGTTCGGGTCGACGGCGCCGATCCGGAGCAGGCGCTCCAGGCAGCGGACGCTGCCTTGGGGTTGCTCGGAGGTCTCGATGTGCTCATGTGTGCCAGCGGGCCTGGCACGCTTCCCGCCCTGCTGCACGAGATACCCGTCGCCTCCTTTGCCGACCGCCTCGGCGAGATCGTGTTGCCCCCGCTGCACGTCACCCAGGCCTTCCTTCCCCATCTTCGGGCCCAAGGAAGCGGGTCGGTCATCCTCGTGGCCTCGGATGCTGCGAAGGTGGCCACGCCGGGTGAATCGATCATCGGGGCCGGGATGGCAGCCATCTGCATGTTTGCCCGTACCGCCGCGATGGAGTGCAAGCGCGAAGGTGTTCGCATCAACGTGCTCACTCCATCGCTGGTGGCCGACACACCCGGCGCCGCACTCATCGAGACCGACCCCTTCTCTGCCAGGCTCTTCGCCAAGGCGGCGAAGCTGGCCCAGCTCGGCGTGGCTACGCCGTCGGATCTCGCGGAACTGGCGCTCTTCCTGGCCGGACCTGGTTCCGCTCGCATGACCGGACAAGTCATCAGCGTCAACGGAGGCATCTCCGTTGCCTGACCCTCACAGAATCGAGCATCGTCATGACTGAACGCCCGCCCGTCTCCGATTGGGCCACCGACTTCGATCATCTCACCGACGAGTGGCGCGACCATTCGGTCGAGATCACCGCTGACCTTCGCGAGCGGTGTCCGGTCGCCAGCACCGAACGCTTCTACGGCGCCTACCTCGTGACGCGGTACGACGACGTGGCCGACGTCGCTCGTCAGACCGACGTGTTCTCCAGTCGGATCACGCTCATCAACGACAATCACCCCGACAAGGTCAAGCTCGAGATCCCACCCATCACCCTCGACCCCCCGTACCACGGGCCGATCCGCCGAGCGCTCCTTCCCGCGTTCAATCCTCGCGAGGTCGACCAGCTCGAACCCTTCGTCGTCGAGATGACCAACCGACTGGTCGACGGCCTCATCGATCAGGAGCTCGTCGATGGAGCCCTCGACTACGCCCAACTCGTGCCGGTCGAGGTGATGGCTCACCTTTTCGGTGTCCCGCCCGAGATGGGACCGCAGTTCAGGACTTGGGTCGACGGCATGCTCAAAGACGGCGTCACCGACCTCGAGATTGCTCGCAAGGCGAATCGAGAGGTGCAGGCCTACTTTGCCGAGCAACTGGCCGATCGTCGCAAGCATCCTGCTGACGACTTGGTGACCATGGTGTTGAACGCCGAGGCCGAGGAGGAGGATGGCACGGTTCGACCGTTCACCGAGCGGGAGCGAATCGGCGCTTTGTTCGTGCTGTTGCTGGGCGGCGTGGACACCACCTGGTCCTTGCTCGGCTCCAGTCTGATGTTCCTTGGCTCCCACCCAGAGCATCTTCAGCAGCTCCGAGACGATCCCGGCTTGATCGATTCGGCCATCGAGGAGCTGTTGCGCTACTTCGCGCCGGTCACCATCGCCCGTGTCATCACCGACGACGCCGAGATTGCGGGCTGCCCAGTGGACGCTGGCAAACGGCTCCTCTTGTCCTATCCATCGGCGAATCGTGACGATACCCATTTCGACCGACCCGATGAGGTCATCTTCGACCGTCAGAAGAACCGCCACATGACCTTCGGGGTCGGAATCCACCGTTGCCTCGGCTCCAACCTCGCTCGTATGGAGGTCCGGGTTGCGCTCGAAACCTGGTTGGCCCGAATCCCACAGTTCGAAATGACCATCGACGAGGACGAGATCGAATGGACGGTCGGCCCGGTCCGAGGCCCTCGACGCGTGCCGCTGCGCATCATCAAGTGATCGAGGAACCGTGACCAACAGCCAAAACCCTCTGGTCGAATTCGGCATCTCCGCGCCACTCCTGTGGAACGTCAAGGCCGAGGCCCAACGCTACGAAGCGCTCGGGTTCGACTACCTCGTCACCGGCGAGCACGTGATGTTCCCGATCCCGGTTGCCAACACCTTGGTGTCGCTGGCTGCTGCGGCCGGCGCCACGGATCGAATCAAGTTGCTGTCCGGCATCGTGCTTGCCCCGCTCTACCCGGCGGCGTTGCTGGCCAAGCAGGTGGCGATGCTCGATGTCGTCTCGGGCGGTCGGTTCGAACTCGGAGTTGGCGTCGGTGGCGAGTTCCCGAAGGAGTTCGAGGCGGTGGGAGTGCCATTGAACCAACGGGGCGCCCGAACCGACGAAGCCCTTCAGGTCATCGACCTGTTGCTGCGGGAGCAGGACGTGACCTTCAACGGCCGTTTCACGCAGCTCGATGGCGTGTCCATCTCGCCCCGGTCGGTGCAGAAGCCGCGCCTGCCGTTCTGGGTTGCCGGTCGGAAAGAGGTGGCGATGAAGCGGGTTGCCCGTTACGCCGAGGGGTGGCTCCCCTACATGTACACGCCAGAGATGTTGGCCGACTCGATGACCAAGATCGCCCAGTTCACCGAAGACGCTGGTCGACCGGAAGGCACCGTTCGAGGCGGGATGTTCGCGTTCACGTGCGTCCACGAAGACCGCCAGACCGCGCTCGATCTCGCCAACCAGCAACTGTCGAAACAGTACCGACAGGACTTCAGCCAGATCGTCGACAAGTACGTCATCGCCGGCTCGCCCGATGAATGCATCGCCCGGCTCCGGGAGTACGTCGACGCCGGCGCGCGAACCGTCATTTTCGCCGGCGGATGTCCGCCGGAGTACGCCGAACAGAACGGCGAACTCATCGCCGAGGCGGTATTGCCGGCGTTCAGGCCTGCCTCGTAGCCCGGCCCAGCAGCTCGACCACCCGTCGTGTCGATACCGACTCGGTAAGGAGGCGATGGGCTTCGGGAAGCCGGCCGAGATGGACCATGACGCGAAGGTGTCGGTGCATCAACGCCGCGATTCGCGTTGCGGCGAACAGCCCATGCCAGCCGAGATTGCGCAACGTTCGGCCGGACCCTTCCTCGTAGTAGTCGATGGCGTCGTCGTCGGTCAGGAAACCGGCGAGACGCGGGATCCCTGAACCTTCCATGCGCATCCGGTTCATCTCGGCCAACCAGACCACGTCCAGCTCGGCTGGGCCGACGGTGGCCAACTCCCAGTCGAGCAAGGCAACGGGCGCCAGGTCGTCGTTGCCGACGAGCACGTTGGCCGGGCGAGCGTCGCCCCAGAGCAGCACGCCCTCGTCTGGCTGGGCCGGCGGCCTTGTGATCCGGAGGTGTTCCAGAGCGTCGTCGACGACGCTGGCCCAGTGTTCGCCGCGATCGAACCGCCAGGTCTTCTCCAGCTCGTCCAGTGCGCGTTCGAGCGGGTTGCGTTGGTCGGCTCCCAGCGCGACGGCCAGGTCAGCGGACAGCGGAGTGCCATGGATGGCGACGACTGCGTCGAGCAGGGCGACGTGAAAGCTCCGCTGACCGGCCGGCGAGGCTTCGAACAGGAACCCGGCCTCGGCGAAGGAGGGCCGATCGTCGCTGGGTGCCCGGCCGTTGACCCGTTCCATGATCAGCGCTGGGCGACCGAGCCGGGAGCCGTCGAGGTCGGCGTCGAGTACTTCGGGGACCGGGACGCGCCTGCCCGCCGAGAGTTCCCGCATCATCAGGTACTGCCGACCCAGGTCGTAGTCCGGGAACATGGCTGGTCCAGACGGGGCCAACCGTACGACCACGTCGTTCACGAACAGCGTGTCGTTCGACCAGCCGCCGCCCGAGGGCCTGCGGATGTCCAGGGTCGCTGACTCGACCGGTTGGTTTGCGAGGTCGGCCAACCATCGGGCCAGGGCGGTGATGTCCACCCCGGCAGGGCCGTCTTCGGTCATGAGATCAGAACGTCTTCGAGGGTTGCCAATGGCCGCCCGTCTCGCGGCTGTTCCAGATCTCCACGATCTTTCCGTCGGCGACCCTGAACACCTCGATGCCGCAGTACTCGTACGTCTTGCCGTTGGTCTGCGTGCTTCGTCCGTTCCAGTTGACCGTCACCATCGTCCCGTCGTCGTGCAGGACCACGCTGTCGAAGTGGAGTTCGGGGCACAGGTCGAGTGTGTCCTGAAGCCGTTGGATGGTTTCGGCCATGGTGAGCGCCTTCACCTCGCCGGCCTTGTGACGCCAGGTCGGGTCGGCGATCAGCTCGGGGATGAGGTCGAGGCGCCGCTCGTTGTAGAGGACGTCGAGATACCGGGTCACGACTCGTCGGGCGTCAGAGGTGCTCATGACTGGGCACGCTACCGGTCGGCGCGGGACTGTCCGAAACCGGAGGATGGGAGCACTACTGTCGGCCCGTGCCGTTGCCGGGGTTCGAGGCGTTGCGTAGACGTCTGTACGTGTTTGCGTTCCTCGACGAGGTCGGTCCGCTGTACGCCGTCTACACGCTGTGGTTCAACGACAACGGCGCCACCACCGCCGAAATCTCCGGCCGTGTTCCTGTTCTGGGCGATCGTCGCGATCGTGCTGGAGGTGCCGAGCGGGGCGCTTGCCGACCGGGTTGATCGCCGCGTCGTGGTCGCCCTGGCGTTGGGGCTCCGGGCGATTGGTGTCGTCATCTGGCTCCTCTGGCCCGTTCTGCCTGGACTCTTCATCGGAGCGCTGTTGTGGGCGATGCACGACGCCCTGGCGAGCGGCGCATGGCAAGCGTTGGTGCACGATGAGTTGCATGCGGTCGACGCCGCCCACCGCTATGGCAACGTGATGGCGCGCCTCGGACAACTGAGCCACCTCGGCATCGCCGTCGGCGCAGGAATCGCATTCGTAGCGTTGCGTCTGGACAGCGGGCTGGCCGCGCTCGGATGGACGACGGTCGTGCGTCAACCTCGTCGCAACCGCTCTGGTTGCGAAGCTTCCCGATTGCCGTCGAGCAGACCTCCTCGGCCGACGATCAGCAGAAGGATGGATGGTGGGCGACCCTCCGGGCCGGTGTCGCCGAGGCCACCCGGACACGTGTCATCGGTCGGTTGGTGCTGCTGGTCGCCTTGCTCGAGGGGCTGTTCGTCATCGATGAGTACGTTCCGCTGCTGACCCGCGCCCGCGGAGGTTCGAACGATGCCGCACCCGTCATCGTGGTGATCGTCTGGATCGGCCTGTTACTCGGGGGAGAGGTCTCGGCCCGCTGGCAGCGGGCCAACCCGAGATTGCTCGGGTTGGCCCTCGTCGGGTCGATGATCATCACGGCGCTGGCCTTCGTCACCGACGCGGTTTGGTCGCTGGGCCTCGTGGCCGTTGGGTACGCCACGCTGCAGGTCGCGTCGGTCAACGCCGACGCCCGGCTCCAGGAGCGGACCTCGGGCACGACGCGGGCGACGGTCACCAGCGTCGCCGCGTTCGGAGGCTCGTCGGTGAGCATGCTGATGTTCGTCGTGATCGCGGTGCTCGCCGACGGAGATGATCCATCGACCGGCATTCTCGTTGTGGTCGCCGGCCTGGCTCTGGCCGGTTGGCTCGTCGCTCTATGGTTGCCCTCGTCCCAATCATTCGGAACGGGTCCCGAGGGAGACATGCGATGATCGTGCTCGATGCCGAAGCAGTGCGGAGCGCCACCCCCTGGGTGGCTGCTGGCGAACGCCATCGAAGCCGAAATGAGGTCACCGTCGAGCGTCAGCCCCGAGCGTCACGTGCACGGCTTCGCGGCCGCTGACGGCACCCGGCGTCGCTCCTCGTCATGCCGGCCTGGACTACGTCTGTCGAGGACGACGGCCTCATCGGCGTCAAGGCGGTCACCTACGTCCCGGACAACGCCTCACGAAACCTGCCCACCATCCACGCCAACTATCTGGCGTTCGACCGTGTTTCGGGTGTCCCGGTCGGCCTCCTCGATGGTGACACGCTCACCGCTCGCCGAACTGCCGCCATCTCGGCCCTCGCTGCCCGCCACCTGGCCCGGCCCGATGCACACCGCCTGTTGGTGGTCGGGACCGGGCAGTTGGCTCCTGTCGTTGCGGCCGCCCACGTCGCTGTCGGACAGCCAGGCGGTGCGCCGACCCAGGTGTCGTTCTGGGGTCGCCGAATGGTTGCGGCCGAGTTGGCTGTCGAGCGAGCGCGTGAGGAGATCGAGGGCGACGGCACCAGCGGGGTGACCGTGACGGCCGTTTCCGATCTGCGGGTTGCGGTTGCCGAAGCTGACATCATCGTCTGTGTCACTGCGTCGTCCGACCCGCTCTTGTGCGGCCGATGGGTGTCGCCGGGGACCCACGTCAACCTCATGGGCTCGTTCCGCCCGGACATGCGAGAGTCCGACGACGACCTGATTCGGCGGGCCACGCTCTACGTCGACACTCGGACCGGCGCCCTGTTGGCGGGTGACCTCAGCCAGCCTGTCCACGACGGCGTCATCGTCCCCGAGGGGATCGTCGGCGATCTGGCCCACCTGTCGAGCGGTGCGGTGAGGCCCCGCACGGAGGGCGAAATCACCGTCTTCAAGTCGGTCGGCTTCGCCACTGCCGACCTGGTTGCGGCCCGACTGGCGCTCGCGGCGACCGGGTAGGTTCCTCGGGATGGCGATTGCGTGCGTGTACTGCGGCGGTGAGCATCCGTCGGCCAGCCTGGTCCGCCAGTGCTGGGAGCAGAGCAACGGCCAGCAGAAGTTGCCGGTTGCCAAGCCCGAGACCAACCAGCCCGAGACCAACCAGACCAAGACCAGCCAGCCCAAGACAGCGGCTCGCAGGTCCGCCGTTGCCAAGCCCGTTGCCCGCAGAACGGCGAGCTCGACGCCGGCCTCGGTCAGCTCGGTCACGGCGTCGGCCCAGCCCGGGCCCGACGAGCTGGGACGCAATCTGATCGTCGAACCGGGCACCCCGGCGCCCGCGCCCTGGACCGACGTCGACCGGGTCTTCGTCGACGCCGATACCTTCGCCGAGCCCGCACCCGTACTGACGTCGACTCCGAGCGGCTGGCCACGCCCGGCAGCGGCTCGTGATCGAGCTCGACCCCAACCACACGGACTGCAGCCCACAGGCCCTCGTCTCGGCGGTCCCGGTACTGCAGTTCGGGGGGTTGCTGGAGTTCGGCGAGTTCGAGGCCGACGAGCTGGTGCATCTGATTTGGTCGAACGCGGTCGACCTGCGTGATCCAGTACAACCTCGCTGGGAGTTGCTCGACGCCGCCGTCCGCCTCGGCGCTCGTCCGGCCGACGACGGAGCCGGCGGCAGCGTGGGCGACATCGTGCTGCCGAACGGCGAGCCGGCGTGGCTCGACGGTGGGCCGGTGCGCCACACCGATCCGATCGACGGCGTGCCGGTGGTGCACGCGATGGCCATCGAACATGGTTCCCTGAGACCTCCAGGACCGAACGTGAGCCGGGCCGACCTGGCGCCCGATCAGCTTGCGGCGGTCACGCATCCCGGGGGACCGGCGCGCATCATCGCACCCGCGGGCTCGGGCAAGACGCGGGTGCTGACCGAACGGGCGCGGCTGTTGCTCGACACGTGGAATCTGCCGTCGACCGCCGTGAGCCTGGTGGCGTTCAACAAGCGCGCCCAAGAGGAGATGACCGAGCGCACCGCTGACCTGCCACGGCTCCAGGTCCGTACGCTCAACGCGATTGCGTTGGCCATTGTCAACGGCTCACCTCCGTTCGCTCCCCAGAAGCGGAACTGGCGAACGATCGACGAGATCGACGTGCGGCGGATCATCGGTGACCTGGTCACGTTTCCTCGTCGACGAAACAGCGATCCGGTTGCGCCCTGGATCGAGGCCCTCAGCCTGATCCGGCTCGGGCTGCTCAGCCCCGAAGAAGTCGAAGGGCGCTATGACGGCGAGGTCGACGGCCTCCCCGGCGTGTGGCCTCGGTACCGGGAAGCGCTCGACCGCATGGGAGCGGTCGACTTCGACGACCAGATCTATCGGGCACTCGAAGTCCTCCTGGGGCAGCCAGACGCCCGGGCAACGGCACAGCGGGCCAGCCGGATGCTGTTGGTCGACGAGTTCCAGGATCTCGCTCCGGCCCACCTGCTGCTCATCCGACTGCTTGCCGCTCCTGGCGGTGCAGTATTCGGCGTTGGCGACGATGATCAGACCATCTACGGCTACAACGGAGCCAGCCCCTCGTGGCTCATCGATTTCGAACGGTTCTTCCCCGGCGCCGGCTCCCACCCGCTCGAGGTCAACTACCGCTGCCCTGCCGGCATCGTCGACGCCGTCGATCGGCTGCTGCGGCACAACCAGCGCAGGGTCCCGAAGTCGATCCGGGCCGCGGTGCCCGGTGAAGCGAACGACGGCTGGCGAATCGACTCGAACCAGGATCCGGTAGCGGCGACGCGAGCCGCGGTGCGCGCTGCACTCTCGGATGGTGCAGGTCCGACGGACATCGCCGTGCTGTCCCGCGTGAATGCCATCCTGGCGCCGGTGCAGGTGGCCTTGGTCTCCGATGGGGTGCCGATTGCCGGCGGTGTGGGTCTCGAGTTCGTCGAACGAACGGCGGTCAAGACCGTGTTGGCCTGGTTGCGTCTGGCGACGGCCGAGAGCCGGGGCGCTCGTTTCGACCCCGGCGACATGCGCGAGGCCTTGCGGCGCCCCTCCCGTTCGTTTCATCCTCGCATCAATGATTGGGTCACCGAACAAGGGACTCCGCCCGAGCTGGTTCGGCTGGCCGAGCGACTCAACAACGAGAAGGACGCCGAACGGGTGCTCGACTTCGCCGCCGACATCGGGCGACTCTCCGGCCTGGCCCGTAGCGGGGCGACCACCGCTGAACTCCTCGACCTGCTCATCAACGACATCGGCCTTGCTCGTGCCGTGACCACCTTGGACGCGCATCGCCGGGGGATGAATCGGTCCGCACAAGGCGACGATCTCACCGCCCTCGAGCATCTGGCCGGCTTGCACGACCGGCCGGAAACGTTCGGCTCGTGGCTTCGGAACCAGTTGGCGGTGAAGCGCTCGCCCGACGGCGTGACACTGGCCACGGTGCATCGGGTCAAAGGTCAGGAATGGCCGCACGTGATCGTGCATCTGGCCGAGGTCGACCAGTATCCGCATCGACTTGCGGAAGACACCGAGGAGGAGCGACGGCTCTTTCACGTGGCCATGACCCGAGCAAGTCGGATGGCGACGATCGTGACCGGGGCGCATCCCAGTCCCTTTGTGTCTGAGTTGACGACCGAGCCTGCCCCATTGCCGGCTCCTGCTCCGCCCGGCGCGGCTGTTCCGGTCGTCCGGTCGAAGTCGGCGCCACCGGCCAACGTCGGAGGTGCCTTGTTCGACGCACTCTGCGCGCTGCGTCACGAACTCCGTGACGGCAAACCCGCCTATGTGGTGTTCGACAACAAGACGGCCGAGGCGATCGCTCGCCTGGGCCCGCGAACCAAGGCCGATCTGCTGCGGGTGCCAGGAATTGGTCCGGCCAAGGTCGAGAAGTACGGTGAGGCCATACTCGAAATGATCGGTCGTCATAGCTGATCATGTTGTAAGGGTGAATCGATAACTGTTAACGTTGCTTATCATTCACCTGAGGAGACATCGATGCCCCCGTATCTGCGCAAATCACTGCTCGCCGTCCTGTGCCTGACGCTGTTGACCGCGGCCTGTTCGAGCTCGGACTCGGCCGGCGAGACGTCGACGGAGACCGACACGTCGACGGAGACCGACACGACGGAGACCGACACGACGACCGACGCGACGCCGCGGCTGACGCTGAAGGCCCGCTCACGATCTACTCGGGTCGGAGCGAGGAGTTGGTGGCGCCGGTGCTCGAACTCTTCACCGCCGAAACCGGCATCGAAGTCGAGGTTCGATACGGCGACACCGCCGAGATGGCCGCGCTGGTCCTGGAAGAGGGCGACAACTCGCCGGCCGACGTCTACTTCGGTCAGGACGCGGGCGCGTTGGGAGCGCTTTCGTCGGGCGGCACCTTGGCCGAGCTTCCATCGGATCTGCTCGATCGGGTGCCCGAGGCGCTGCGCTCTCCGGACGACGAGTGGGTCGGTGTCTCCGGCCGAGCGCGCGTGGTCGTCTACAACCCGACGCTGGTCGCCGAGGACGACCTCCCCGATTCGATTCTCGACTTCACCGACCCGGCATGGAAGGGGCGCATTGGCTGGGCGCCGACCAATGGCTCCATGCAGGCATTCGTCACCGCGCTGCGGGTGCTCATTGGCGAGGACGAAGCCAAGGCGTGGTTGGAGGGCATCGTGGCCAACGAGCCCGTGGTCTTCGATGGGAACACCCCAGTGGTCGAAGCGGTCGCGGCGGGCGAGATCGAGGTCGGCTTCGTCAACCACTACTACGCCCTGCAGATGCTGGCCGAGAACCCTGACCTGGCCGTGGCCAACAAGTACTTCACCAACGGCGATCCGGGCGGTCTCGTCAACGTCGCCGGGGTGGGGGTCATCCGGACAACGGACCAGCCAGGGTTGGCGGAGCAGTTCGTCGACTTCATGCTGTCCACCACCGCTCAGGAGTATTTCGCCTCCGAGACCTACGAGATCCCGTTGGTCGAGGGAGTCGAGCAGGACCCCGCCATCCCCGATCTGGAGACGGCGACCCTGCCCCAGATCGACCTGGATCAGCTCGAGGACCTGGCCGGAACACTCGAGCTTCTGACCACCGTCGGAGCCCTCTGACCCGATGATGGTGACCCGGAGTCGAAGCACGGCGCGGCCTGCGGGCTCTGGGTCACTCATCACGCTCCTCGCGATCCTGGTGGCGCTTGCGGCCGCCACGCCGCTCTCGTATCTGCTCATCCGGGCAGCCGATCTCGGCTGGACCCGAGTCTGGGACATCGCGCTTTCGGCGAGGGTCGGCGGGCTCCTACTGGAGACTTCGCTGTTGGCCGTTGCGGTCACCGCAACCTCGGTGGCGGTAGCCGTTCCCCTGGCCTGGCTGACCGTGCGTTCCGACCTTCCGGGTCGGCGGCTCTGGGTCGTGATCTCGGCCCTTCCCCTGGCCATTCCGACGTACGTCGGGGCGTTCGTGCTGATTGCGGCATTCGGCCCGAAGGGGATCCTCCAGGGCTGGCTCGAACCCGTCGGCGTCGATCGGCTTCCTGAGATCTACGGCTTCCGAGGCGCCTGGTTCGCCCTCTCGCTGTTCTCCTACCCGTACGTCCTGCTCCCGGTCCGGGCCGCACTACGGCGGATCGACCCGGGTATGGAGGAAGCCAGTCGGCTCCTGGGCGCCAGCTCGTGGCAGACCTTCAGGCGAATCGTTCTCCCGCAGTTGCGGCCGGCCATCAGCGCCGGGTCGTTGCTGGTCGCGCTCTACGCGCTCAGTGACTTCGGTGCGGTCTCTCTCATGCGGTTCGACTCGCTCACCCGCGCCATCTTCATCCAATACCGGTCCTCACTCGACCGTTCCACTGCCGCGGTCTATGGCTTGGTGCTCGTGGCGCTCACCATCGTCATCCTGACCATGGAGCAGCGCACACGCCGACGAGAGCACTACCACCGCCTCCACGGGGGAGGCGGCAGGGCAGCAGCAACGGTGCGCCTCGGTCGCCTGCGCTGGCCGGCCTTCCTCGCATGCGGGCTCCTCTCGCTGTTGGCCCTGGGGGTTCCGCTCGGCGTCATCGGAACGTGGCTCGTCCGTGGACTCCGAGCCGATGAGCCGATTCGGCTCACCTGGGAGCTCGCACGGAACAGCTTGACCGCCGCCTTCCTGGCAGCAATCGTCGCCGTGGTGGTGGCTTGGCCGGTCGCAATCGTCGTGGCCCGACGGCGCGGATGGCTCGGCCGCACGGTCGAGACGCTGGCATGGTCGGGCCACGCACTGCCCGGCGTCGTGGTCGCGTTGTCATTGGTCTTCCTCGGAGCACGAGTGCTGCCGTCGCTCTACCAGACGTTGGCGATGCTGGTGTTCGCCTACGTGGTGCTGTTCTTGCCTCAAGCCGTTGGCTCGATCCGCGCCTCGCTGCTGCAGATCACCCCGAGCATCGAGGAAGCCTCGCTGCTCCTCGGGCGCGGTCCGGCCACCACGCTTCGCAAAATCGTCCTTCCTCTCAGCCGACCAGGACTGGCCGCTGCCGGCGCCCTGGTGTTCCTCACGACGATGAAGGAGCTGCCCGCCACGCTGCTGCTGGCACCGACTGGCTATTCGACGCTGGCCACCCAGGTCTGGAGCGCAACGTCCGAAGCGTTCTTCGGTCGAGCGGCGGCGCCGGCGGCTGCGTTGATCCTTCTGTCGGCGCTGCCGATGACCGTGCTCGTGCTGCGCGAGTCCGACAGCTAGGGGAGTTGTTGTGCGACGGTCATGCTTCGGTGGGGTAGGCCACCAACGGACCGCTCCGTAGGCCGACCGCAACGGTGTCTCCTGGGTCGACGTTGGGGGCACCTGCGCCCCGGACGTGCAGCTCCTCGCCGCTTGCCAGCTGCACGCGGATCATGTGGTCATGGCCGTAGTACTCCACGACGCTCGCAATCGGCTGACCCGAGGTCTTGTTGCAGCGCTCGACGGTCAGCTGTTCGGGCCGGATCAGCACCTCGACGCTGCCGCTGAGAGACGCACCATCGGGCAGCAGCGGAAGTGAACCGAGCGCGGTCTCCGCACGCCGTCCAAACGCGGCCCCCCGAAGGAAGTTGGCATCACCGACGAAGTCGGCCACCCATGGGTCGGCCGGTCGCTGGTAGATCTGGGCCGGCGAACCTTGTTGGCGGATGACGCCACCGGACATCACCGCCACTTCCTTACCGAGGACGAAGGCCTCTTCCTGGTCGTGGGTGACGAAGACCGACGTGATGCCGAGGTCGGTCAGGAGCTGGTTGACCTCGGTCCGGATCTGGATGCGCAGGTGTGAGTCGAGGTTGGAGAACGGTTCGTCGAACAGCAACGCTCGGGGACGCGGCGCAATGGCTCGGGCCAGCGCAACCCGCTGTTGCTGTCCCCCCGACAACGTCCCAGGCATGCGGTCGTTGAGATCCTGGAGGCCCACCAGCGCAAGGCTCTCCCGGACGCGTTCAGGAGCCTGCTTACCTCCACTCGGGAGGCCGTACCCGACATTCTGACCAACGGTCAGGTGCGGAAACAGGGCCCAATCTTGGAAGACCATGCCGATCCGGCGACGCTCGGGAGGGATGAAGGTACGCGGATCAGAGACGACTTCGCCGCCGATGCTGACCGTTCCTCGATCGGAGCGCTCGAGCCCGGCAATGATGCGCAGCAGGGTGGTCTTGCCGCACCCGGACGGCCCAAGGAGCGCCACGGTCGAACCCGGCGCGACCTCGAGTGCGACATCGCGCAGCACCGTGTTCGTTCCGAACGCCTTGGTGACCCCGACCACGTCGATGGCGCCGTCGTCGGCGTTGAGGTCGGTTGGCGTCACGGCTGCCAGCGTACCGGTGGCGACCGGAACGACGGAGTCGAGACGGCGACGCCATCCGCTCCGACGAGTGTCCTGGCCTACCGGCACTCAACGGGTTCGCGGGGCCGTGGTAGGTTCGAAGGATGGGTATCGACCGATGAACTTGTACGAAGCCCTGCGAGAAAGCCACGACCTCCAGCGCAGCTTTTCGTCGATCCATGACGTCGGGCCGGGCCCGACCCGAGAGGCGGCGCCAAGCGTTTCTCGACCTTGCGGTGGAACTGGCGGCGCACGCCGCCGCCGAGGAGCGGTTCCTGTACGTGCCGATGCTCATGGACGACGGTGGGTTGGCGGTCAGTCGCCATGCGCTGGCGGAGCACCACGAGCTCGATGAGTTGGTGGAAGCGCTTCGGGGTGTCGATCCTGAGTCGGACGAGTTCCGGGATGGTGCCTCCGATTTGGCTACCGAGGTCGTCCACCACCTACGGGAGGAAGAACGAGGGTTCTTCCAGCTCTCGGGTCGGTTGCTGACCGAGAAGCAGAAGGTCACCCTCGCGCGCAAGTACCAGGCGGATTACAAGAGACTCAAGGCGCAGGGGTAGCGGCTGGATCGCCACCCGTCCGCAGGTCCATGCCGTACGCGTAGGTCGGGCGGATGGTCAGGACGAGGCGACGGTCGGCGATCATGGTCGCCCGGTACTCGTCCCAATCGGGGTGTTCTCCGCGCAGCGCTCGGTAGTAGGTGACCAGCGCATCGGCGGTGGCATCGTCGGGCCGGCTCGCCGGCGGCATGAGGTCGGCGTCGGCCTCGACGACGACATAGGAGTAGAAGTCGGCGGCCGTCACGAGCAGACTGATGCGAGGATCGCGGCGCATGTTCCGGGTCTTCGCCCGATCGTCGGTCAGCGAAACTCGAAGGGCATCGTCGTCGCCGACGTAGTACGTCACCGTGGAGAGCTGCGGCCGACCATCCCGCTTGATGGTCGTCAGGATCCCGTTTCGTTCGCGCCGGGCGTAGGCAAGTGCGTCAGACAGCTCCATGACAAGACTCTCCCACGCTCTGACCCGCCAAGCCGGGTGATGACGCGAAAAGGGGCCGATGGCCCGACCAACCGGTCGGACCATCGGCCTGGAAACGCTTCGGCGTCAGTCCCGCGTGATGGCCCAGGTGCCGTCGGCCAGGTCCTTGGCCGGGTGCTGCACGTTCACGAACAAGGTGTGCGGGTCCTTGCCGAAGTAGATGCCGGTCCCTTCCGCTCCGGAATCGGTGAGCGATGCGAAGAGCTCGACCTCGGTGGCAACCCCGCTGTTGGTGGGATAGGCGACCCAGATGTCGCTGGGAACGTTGTCCTCGACGATCCACAACGCGCCATCGGGGCCCTTGGCGAGGTTGTCCGGGTTGTTGAAACCGGTGACCAAGGCGGTGCGGTCTTCGACCGGGACGTTGGTGCCGGCCAGGACGAAGCTGGTCAACAACTGCTTCTTCAGGTCGATGGCGATGACCCGCTCCTCGCTCGTGTTGGCGACATAGAGGACGTTGGCGATGATCTCGACGTCCTCCGGTCGACCGAACTCGGTTGCGTTCACGGCATCGGCCGCAGCCTTGGCATCGACAACAGCGATGGCCATGTCGAGGGCGACCCACTCATAGGCGCCGACCTTGTCGGTGACCGTCGCAGGGTTCCAGTTCTGGGCGGCGTCTTCGAGGCCGATGAGTCGTAGGGCATAGAGCTGACCGGAGGCAAGATCGCCTCGTCGATCGGGGACGAACCGGAAGATCGAGCCGCCGTTGAGTTCATCGATCACGAACACCGAGCCGTCCGGGGCCACACCGATGCCCTCGTGGCGAAGGATCCCGAGCTGCTTCCTGGTCTCGACCCGGGTCACGACCGTCGGATCGGTGGGGTCCAGGAACGCCTCGAAGACTCGACCGCCGGTCGTCTCCTCGGCGAACAGAATGGTTCCCCACGGCGTCCAGCGAAGCCCATCGAGGCGACGCCATCCGGCGTCCTGGGCGATCACCTTTGCTTCGCCGGTATCGAGGTCGATGACCGTGACCGCGCCGTTCGACCCGACTTCGTGGGTGCGATACAGATAGCGGCCGGCCTGCCGACCGGTTTCATTGGTGGTGTTCATGTCGGTCAGATCGTCCACTCCGGCATAGACGTCCAGGCCGGTTTCGTCGAGGACCCGCCGTTGGCTGTAGCCGTCGGGCACCAGGAACGGCTCTGCCCAAGTGGTCCCGAGCTGGGTGTACGCCGAGGCCTCGATCGGCTCGAACGCCATCGGCCCATTCGCTGCGTTGGCGGTGGCGGCCAGGCCGAGGCTGAGGCCGAGCGCGGTTGATGATGCGATCTTCAGGTTGCGTCGCATGGTGTGCTCCGATCATTTCGGGTGAAGGGGGGTTCTGCTTTCGGAGCGAACCTACGCAATGGGTCTGAACGCCTCGGGACCGCACGCCGACCCCAACGTGGACTCTGCCTGAACTCTGACCCTCCTGAACTCTGACCCTCCTGAACTCCGACCCTCGTGAGCTCTGACCTCCTTCGTTCTGCAAGCCCCAGCCCCCGGTCCTTCGTTCTGCAAGCCCACCTCCCCCCTACGGGGGTGCGGGAGCTTGCAGAACGGGGCTCGGGGGGCTGGAACTTGCAGATGTGTCGTTCATGTCGGCTCGAGCCGTTGGTTCACGACCGCTGCGTTCGGCACCGACGAACGGCGCTACCCGATGACCGAACGACTCCGGAGCGCAGTGAGTTCCTCTGGGCCCAGCCCGAGCACGCGGCCCAGCACTTCGTCGGTGTGCTCACCGAGACCCGGGGCCGGACGCATTTCGACCTCGCTCTCGGACAGACGCGGGGCGAAGCCCAGCATCGGCACCGGGCCGTGGTCGGGATGTTGAACGGTCTTGATGAAGCCTCGAGCAACGAGGTGGGGGTCGGTGAGGACCTCGGCGGTATCGAGAACCGGGCCGCCGGGAACACCGTGCTCTTCCAGTCGTCGTCCCACCTCGAACTTGTCGTACTGGCCCGTCCAATCTGCGATCTCGGCTCGGAGTTCGGCTGCGTTGGCGGTTCGGCCGGAATAGGAACTGAACCGAGGATCGTCGGCCAGGTCGGGCCGTTGCATGGCTGCGCAGAGATCGAGGAACATCCTGGGCGTGACCGCCATGATCATGACGTAGTCGTTGGGTCCTCCGCCTGCTGCCGGATACAGATTGTTCAGCGCCATGGATCCGTTTCCGACTCGGGGCGCGGCCCGCTCGCCCCAGCCCGGCGTGATGCCGACTCGAGTTCGCATGTAGTAGGTCATCGCCTCCTGCATCGACACCTCGATCCGCTGACCCTCGCCCGTCCGCAGCTTCTGGACGTAGGCCGCGGTGATGGCCAACGCCAACTGGACACCGGTGCCCGAGTCTCCGGTGGTCGGACCGGGGAGAAGCGGCTCGTTGTCGGCGTAGCCCGTGATGGACAGCGCTCCGGCCGCGGCCTGGGCGACGCCGTCGAAGCACTTCCGATTGGCGTAGGGCCCGGTGAGCCCGAAGCCCTTGACCGATGCGTAGATGATCGACGGGTTTGCCTGCTTGAGTACGTCGTAGTCGATGTCGAGTTTCTGGACGACGCCAGGCCCGTAGTTCTCGACGAACACGTCGGCGTGCTCCGCCAGTCGAAGGAGCAGGCTCCTCCCCTCGGTGGTCGTCAGATCGAGGACGACGCTTTGCTTGTTGGCGTTCCAGTTCATGAAATAGCCCAGCGGCGCCACGCCGACGCCTCGTCCGGGATCGCCGGCTCCTGGTGGCTCGACCTTCACGACCTCCGCGCCCAACCATGCGAGGGCCTGGGTCGCCGACGGGCCCGCCTCGTATTGGGTCATGTCGAGTATCCGAAGTCCATCGAGCGCCGGCATCGGCCACCTCCCCTGAGTGCCGGATGCTAACCCGTGGTCCCGTGCGCCTTTCCATCTGGCGGAGGTAGTGGTCTAGGGTCGAAGTTCAACCAGTTCGTACGCCCAACCAAGGGAGAGCCATGAGCGCTGGAACCCGTCTACCCGGAGCCCCCGCCCCGATGCATCAGTGGGAAGGGGCAGGCGTCATGATCGCCGGCGATTCCTGGGGAGACCCGAACGGTCCCTTGGTGATCCTGCAGCACGGCGGCGGTCAGACCCGCCACGCATGGAAAGGCGCCGGCGAGACGCTCGGGGCGGCGGGTTACCACGCAGTCGCGTTCGATGCCCGCGGTCACGGCGACTCGGAATGGGCTCCCGACGGCCAGTACGGGCAGGACATCATGGTCGAGGACCTGAAGGCCGTCGTCCGGCAACTGGGCGGACGTCGCCCCGTCCTCGTCGGCGCCTCGATGGGCGGCGGCGTCAGCCTCGTGGCCATCGGCGAGGACCACATCGATTGCACGGCGTTGGTGCTGGTGGACATCGGCCCGCGCATCGAGCCCGAGGGAACCGCCAAGATCCAGGCGTTCATGAGCCAGGCGCCCGACGGGTTCGAGACGCTCGAAGACGTCGCCGCCGCCATCGGGAACTACCAGCCCCATCGGACACGTCCGCGGAGCCTCGATGGCTTGGCCAAGAATGTCCGCCTCGGCGCAGACGGCCGGTATCACTGGCATTGGGACCCCAAGTTCCGAGCCGGTCGACGAGACCTGAAAGAACGCGAGACCCGGCTGAACCTGTGCTCGGAGAACCTCCAAGTGCCGACGCTGCTGGTGCGTGGCGGACTCTCCGACGTCCTGAGCGAAGAGGGAGCGCAGTCGTTCCTGGCACTGTGCAAGCACGCCGAGTACGTCAACGTCACCGGCGCCGCCCACATGGTGGCCGGAGATCGCAACGACATCTTCTCGACGTCGGTCATCGACTTCCTGGCTCGCATGGTCCCCGTCGGCGGTGAACCCGTTGCTCCGCCCCACGAGCCGCATCCCCACCATGGCCCAACCGGAGACATCAACGACGTCCCCTGACGCCGGCGGGTGGGGTGTGGGTTCCCCTATGGGGGGTGTGGGGGATGGGGGTTTGGCCCGATTCGGGGTTGGGGTTCTGGTTTTAGGTTGTGGTCATCGAGGCAACCGGCCGAGACAACCAAACTGAACAACCACGCTGAAGGGGTAGGACAATGAAGAACATCACGATCACCGAAATCAAGGGCGAAGACATCTGGTTCGATCAGGACATCGATACCGACACGGTTATTGCGTCGGGTGGCGGTGTTGCGGTGAATGGCGACATGAAGGACAGTGCGGTGAACACCGGGGTCAATACCGGGATCATTGCTGGTGATGATGTGTCGCTGGAGGATTCGGTCCTGGGTGACGGGAACATGCAGGTCAATGACTCGGAGATCGATGCGTTTGCGGTCGGTGGGGATGCGACGTCGGCGCATGGTGAGAACGTGAATCTGGGTTCGGGTCAGTTGTTCGATGTGGACGCTGGTGAGGATGCGACGATCGTGACGGGTCACGGTAATGACGTGACGGGTGATGTCGAGGTGGATGTGGATCATGCTGAGGGTCCGGTGAATGTTGCGGTTGGTGAGGACAACCAGCAGTTCGGGTTCGAGGACGAGTCTTCGACGATCGAGGACAGCTTCAACACTGATGCGTCGGTGGAGGACAGCTTCAACACGGTGACGCAGACCGAGCACACCGAGTCCTATGAGGACAACGACACGTATTCGGAGAAGACGGTCGATTCGTTCAACACCGAGGTGGAGGACAATGACTTGTCGGTGTGGCATGAGGAGTCGTCGTGGGTCGATGCCTCTTCCTACGAGGACAACGATTCGTGGGTCGCTGAGACCGAGATCGACGTCGAAGAAGTCGACGTCTGGGGAGACGACAACATGGTCGACGCCTGATGAGGCGATCGTTGACGCCCTTGCGACTGGGGGAGTGGGGTGAACTCGAAGACCTGATCGGCTTGGTGCTGGTAGCCTTGCGGGTCCGCTTCCTCCTCACTCCCCCCGACGTTGCTCACTACGCCTTACTACCTGCTCGACGAACCTAGACTGCTCCGTAACCTCGAGGTTGCGGAGCAGTTGCGCGTGGACTCAGGCGCCAAGCTTCTGCTTGCGCTGAAGTGCTTCGCCACGTGGAGCGTCTTCGACCTGATGAGTCGCTACCTCGACGGGACAACCAGCAGCTCCCTCAACGAGGCTCGGCTGGGACACGAGGAGTTCGGCAAGGAGACCCACGCCTACAGCGTTGCGTACTCGGCAGACGAGGTGGCCGAGGTCGCGACCTTCGCCGACAAGATCATCTTCAACTCGGTCTCGCAGCTTCGTGCCCACCAAGAACTCACGGGCGGAACCCCAGCGGGCCTGCGCGTCAACCCGGGGTTGAGCCACTCTCACTTCGATCTGGCCGATCCGGCCCGCCGGTTCTCACGCCTGGGCGTCACCGACACGGCCGAGCTACGAGGCGTCGCCGACCGCATCAGCGGGCTGATGTTCCACTTCAACTGTGAGAACGACGACATCGACGGGTTGGCTGCGTCGCTCGAGGCCATCGGGTCGAAGTACGCCGACGTGCTCCACCGGATGTCGTGGGTCAGCCTCGGCGGCGGAATCTCCTTCACCAACTCCGGCTACCCGCTCGAACAGCTCGCCGAGGCTCTGAGATCCTTCGCCGATCGCTTCGGCGTACAGGTCTACCTCGAGCCGGGCGAAGCGATGATCACGACCGCGGCCGAGTTGGTCACCACCGTGCTGGACGTCGTGCACAACGAGTCCGACATCGCCATCATCGACGCATCAGTCGAAGCCCACATGCTCGATCACCTCATCTACGGCACCAACCCGCGCATCTCCTTCCCCGAGCCAGGCTCGCACCGCGTCATCGTCGCTGGGCGCACCTGCCTCGCCGGCGACGTCTTCGCCGAGCAAGGTTTCGCGGCCCCGCTTCACGTCGGGGACGAAGTACGCATCGCCGACGCCGCCGGCTACACCATGGTGAAAGCCAACTGGTTCAACGGCGTGCCTCGCCCCAGCATCGCCGTTCGCCGACTCGACGGCTCGGTCGAGGTGGTCCGCCAGTTCGAGTACGACGACTTCAAGCGGAGTCTGTCGTGAGACGAGAAGAAGGAGAGCCCTCGTGAAGAAGAACGTGTTGATCATCGGCGCCGGTGGGGTTGCCCACGTCGCGGCCCACAAGGCGGCGATGCAGAATGACGTCCTCGGCGACATCTGCATTGCATCACGGACCGTGGCGAAGTGCGACGCCATCATCGAGAGCGTCAGACGGAAGGAACATCTGGCCGACCCGACCAAGCGGCTGTACTCCCGCCAGCTCGACGCGATGGATGTCGAGGCCACGGCGGCGCTGATTCGAGAGACCGGCTCGGAGATCGTGATCAACCTCGGTTCGGCGTTCGTGAACATGACCGTGCTGGAGGCGTGCCTGCAGACCGGGGCCGCCTACATCGACACTGCCATCCACGAAGACCCCGAGATCGTTTGCGAAGACCCACCGTGGTACGCCAACTACGAGTGGAAGCGGCGGGAGCGGTGCGCCGAGGCCGGCGTCACTGCCATCCTCGGCGCCGGATTCGACCCCGGAGTGGTCAACGCGTACTGCGCGCTGGCGGCCAAGAAGTACTTCGACACCATCGACACCATCGACATCCTCGATGTGAACGCGGGTCGACATGGTCGGTACTTCGCCACCAACTTCGACCCCGAGATCAACTTCCGAGAGTTCGTCAAGGTGTGGACGTGGATCGATCGCACCTGGCAGGAGTTCCCGACGCACTCCGTCAAGCGGGTCTACGACTTCCCCGTCGTCGGCGAGCAGCCCGTCTACCTGAACGGCCATGACGAGCTCCACTCGTTGTCCAAGAACATCGACGCGAAGAGCATCCGGTTCTGGATGGGTTTCGGCGACCACTACATCAACGTGTTCACGGTGCTGCGGACGCTCGGGTTTCCTGTCCCACCTCCCCGTCACGCTCGACTCCGGGCAAGAGGTCGTCCCACTCAAGTTGGTCAAGGCGCTCTTCCCCGATCCCCAGACCCTGGCCGCCAACTACACCGGCAAGACCTGCATCGGGAACGTCGTCAAGGGCACCAAGGACGGCAAGCCCCGCGAGGTCTTCATCTACCAGGTCTCCGACCATGCCGAGGCCTACGCCGAGGTCGAGTCGCAGGGAATCAGCTACACCGCCGGCGTCCCGCCGGTTGCCGCCGCGGTGCTCATCGCCCAGGGCGACCTGGGACACCGGGACCATGGTCAACGTCGAGGAACTCGACCCCGAACCGTTCATCGAACTCCTCGACCGCATCGGGCTGCCCACCGAGGTCCTGGAGCTCGAGCCCGGCGCCGCCTCGTCGTTCAACGGCACCGTCCGATCGCTCGACGAGGAGCTTGCCGAGTCGACCGCGACGGTCACCGTGTCGGCCGCGAACCCCATGATCGCGGTGGCGCCGCGGGCCTGATCGGTTGGATCACCCCCTATCCCCTACTGGTGGTGTAGGGGATAGGGGCTGTTCCCGAGGCGCGGTAGTCAAGACAGAAGTACGTTGTCCCTATCAAGCCGGTCAACGGGGCCAGCTGAGCCAAGAGAGGGATGAAACAATGGAGAACGTAACCATCACCGAGATCAAGGGCAAGGACGTCGACTTCGATCAGGAAATCGACACCGACACCGTCATCGCATCTGCGGGTGCCATTGCGGTCAACGGCGACATGAAGGACAGCGCGGTCAACACCGGGCTGAACGCCGGCATCATCGCCGGTGACGACGTCGAACTCAACGACTCGATCCTGGGGGACGACAACCTGCAGGTGAATGACTCGAACATCGACGCCTTCGCTCTGGGTGGCAACGCCACCTCGGCATCGGGCGAGAACGTCAACCTCGGCTCCGGCCAGATCTTCGACGTCGACGCCGGCGAAGACGCCACCATCGTCACCGGAAACGGCAATGACGTGACCGGCGATGTCGATGTCGACGTCGACGGTGCAGATGGCCCGGTCAACGTGGCCGTCGGCGAGGACAACAACCAGTTTGCGCTCGAGGATGAGTCCACCAACATCGAGGACAGCTTCAATGTCGACGCCTCGGTCGAGGACTCGTTCAACTCGTTGACCCAGGAGTCCACCGAGATGCGCTTCGAGGACAACGACACCCACTCCAGCACGGTGGAGGATTCGTTCAACACCGCAGTTCAGGACAACGACCTGACTTCATGGACCCAGGAAGAGTCGTGGACCGATCAGTCGAGCCACGAAGACAATGACAGCTGGGTTGCCGAGACCGAAGTCGATCTCGAGGCCGTCGAGGTCTGGGGCGACGACAACATGATCGATGCCGACTGAGACACCCAACAGCGAGTCACTCAACGAACGAGATTGCCAATCAGGGTTGGGCGGTCCAGGAGTGCGAAGACGAACTCCACGACCGCCCGATCTGATTGTCGGCTACCGATCCTTCGGTTCACCGACAAGCGTCCGTGTCCGTGGGCGAGTCCTGGCCGAACCTCCGGTTCGACTGGGAGCGTGGATCCGAGGTCGCTTGTCGTCCACCCGGATCCATGACCTGAGTTACATGATTGCCCGGTTCACCACCTTCGAGGTGATGGGGGCGGAGGTAACCATTCGGCTTGGCGACACCACGGCCAGCGGCCGGACCGACAGCGGCGGCTACTTCGACATCGAACTGTCGCCCGGTCGCGTCAGCGCCGGATGGGTGACCGCGTACGCCACACTCGGCACCAGCCCAGGTACGAAGTTCCCCATCGAGGTCCTGATCGTGCCACCCGACAGCTATCGCATGGTGATCAGCGACATCGACGACACGGTGCTGTTGAACGGGGAGGGAAGCACGCTTCGCACGGTCTGGACGACGATGGCCGGGACAGCTCTCAGCCGTCGAGCCACCATGGGCGCCTCCGATCTCTACCGGCACCTGACCCGACCGTCGCCCGCAACGCCTACTCTTGCCGGGACTCCGTCGCCGCTCACGCCCCTCTTCTTCGTGTCCAGCAGCCCCTGGAATCTGTACGACTTCCTGGTGGAGTTCCTCGCCATCAATCGGTTCCCTCGGGCGCCGCTGCTGCTCCGCGACTTCGGTCTCAATCGAGCGACGCTGGGCGCGAGCGCCCACGAGTCGCAGAAGGTGAGCGCCATCAACGAGATCCTCCAGCGACTGCCGAACCCGACCGCAGTGCTGATTGGCGACACCAGCCAGTCCGATCCCCGAGCATTTGCTCGGGTCATGGCAGCGCACCCCTATCGAGTGATGGGGGCGTTCGTCCGGGACGTGTCGAACGGCCAGCGGGATCTCGAGGTCAAGGCCCTCGCCGAGGCGCTCCCTGCATCAGCGGGCGTGCTGCGATCGGTGCAAGACCTGGCCGAAGTGGAGACGCACCTCGCCCAACTGGGCTGGTAGCCAAACCCCAAACCCCGGCATCGGGAGTGTGCGGGTGCCGAAAACGGTACCCGCACACTCCCGATGCGAGAAGTGAGCGGGGTCGGAGGTCAGGCCCAGCCCTCGCTGAGGGGTACCCAGTGGAAGACCTTGAAGTCGCGGCGGGCAAACAACCAGCGACCGTCGACCTTGCGGTAGGTGTCGAAGTAGTGGCCGGCAACGGTGTTGGCCACGCCTTTGTTCACCATGCGAATCTCGACGCCGCATCGGCCGGTAGCCGTCTCCCCATCGACCTGGATGACGTGGTTCTGGATGTAGGGCTTTGGGGTGACGCCGCTGGCTGCGCCGTCATAGAGAGAGCGAAGCCCGTCGTGACCCGCCCATTCGCGGTCGCGCATGGTGAACACGCCGTCCGCGCAGAACAGGTCGATGATGGCGTCGGCGTCACCCTCGGCGACGGCGAAGCAATACCTGGCGGTGAGTTCGCGGATCTCGTCCTTGGCCTCGATGACGGCCAACCTCGCTTCGATCCCTGTCGTTGGCGCTTGCTCGTCCATGGAGAAACCCTAGTCTGAGGCGCATGCACCGACTCGATCCCCCCTTTCGCGCCGATCACGTCGGCAGTCTCCTGCGACCGCCCGCGGTCCACGAGGCTCGGGCCCTGCGGGCCGAGGGCAAGCTCAGTGCGTCAGAGCTTCGGACCATCGAGGACGACGCGATCGCGGTCGCGGTGCGCCGACTCGAAGCCACCGGGATGCAGGCCATCACCGATGGCGAGTTCCGTCGAGCGTTCTTTCATCTCGACTTCCTCGAGCAGGTCGATGGGGTGGAAGTCACGGGGCGCATCGCGTCCAGCTCGGATTCCGAACAGACCGTTCACATGAGTCCCCCGAAGCTGTCGGTGGTCAGACCGCTGCGGCACACGCACGACATTCAGGTCGACGACTTCCGCTACCTGGCATCAATTACCGACCATGTGACGAAGGTGGCGATTCCGTCTCCGACCATGGTGCATTTCCGTGGCGGAAGAGCCTCCATCGACATCGAGGCGTACCCCGACCTGGATCGGTTCTTCGACGACCTGGCGGCGGTCTACCGAGCCGAGATCGACGCGTTGTACCAGGCGGGCTGTCGGTACCTGCAGCTCGACGACACCAACCTGGCCTACCTGTGCGATCCCGTCATGCGGGCCGGAGCGGTGGAACGCGGCGACGATCCCGACGCTCTACCGCGGGCATACGCCGCGCTCATCAACGCGGCCCTCGCCGACCGACCGACCGACCTGACGGTCGGCATTCACCTCTGTCGAGGCAACTTCCGCAGCACCTGGTTCGCGCAAGGCGGGTACGAGCCGGTCGCCGAGGTCTTGTTCAACGAGCTGAACGTCGACGCCTACTTCCTCGAATACGACGACGAGCGGTCCGGTGACTTCGCTCCGCTCCGCCATGTCCCGAAAGACAAGACGGTCGTGTTGGGCCTCGTTACCTCGAAGCGGCCGGAGCTCGAACCCTACGAAGACCTGGCGGCCCGAGTCTCCGAGGCTGCCTCGTACGTGCCGGCCGATCAACTTTGCCTCAGCCCCCAGTGCGGCTTCGCGTCGACCGCCGAAGGCAACGCCCTGACCGAGGACCAGCAGTGGGCCAAGCTCGAACACGTCGTCGACATGGCCGCGCGCATCTGGTGAACAGGCGGAGCAACGACACCAACTGCTAGAACTCGGTCCAGGTCAGACGACACAGGGGGCACCATGGGTGAACTGGACGGCAGAGTGGCGTTGGTGACCGGTGGCGCCCGAGGTCAAGGGGCGGCCGAGGCGCGCCTCTTCGGCGAACAAGGGGCGGTCGTGGTCATCACCGACGTCCTCGACGAGGATGGCGAACGCACTGCCGGATCGCTCGGATGCGAATACCTGCACCTCGACGTGACGTCCGAGGCGGAGTGGGAAGCCGTTGTCTCGGGCATCGTCGAGCGGCACGGCCGCCTCGACATCCTGATGAACAACGCCGGCATCTTCCAGCCCGCCCAGATCGTCAACACGTCGACCGACATGTGGAATCGCACGGTGGCCATCAATCAGACCGGCGTCTTCCTTGGCATGCGAACCGCCATCAAAGCCATGATCGCTGCCGGCAACGGCGGGTCGATCATCAACACCTCTTCGATTGCCGGTCTCGAAGGCGGCTTCGGGGCGACGGCCTACACCGCGACGAAGTGGGCGGTCACCGGCATGACCAAGACCGTGGCCAAGGAGGTCGGCAAGTACGACATCCGGGTCAACTCGATTCATCCCGGGGTGATCGTCACCGACATGATCGCCGACATGGTGACCGGCAAGGAGGACCGCATGGCCTCCAAACAACCGCTTCGTCGGCTGGGAACGCCGAACGACATTGCCGAGATGGCCCTGTTCCTCGCCAGCGATCGTTCGAGTTACTGCACCGGCCAGGCATTCACCGTCGACGGAGGGGTCCATGGCTGACCAGACCGACCTTCCAAACCTGACCTGGTCATCGCCCTGGGTGCCCGGATCGCATCTTCGGCCCGGCCTGAGCGAGCGGGAGTAGCCAAGCATGGAACAACTCGAACGCGAGCGCTTCGTCGCCGAAGTGGCCGTGCATCTCCGCGAGCAGGTGGTGCCGATGGCTCCCTCCACGATGGAGAACCCGGTAGCTTCCTACACCGATGCTGCGCACGCCCGACGAGAGCGCACGCTTGTCTTCGACACGCAACCGATGGTCATCGCCGCCAGCGCACAGGTGCCGAACGCTGGTGACTTCGTCACCGACGAACTCACCGGCGAGCCTCTGCTCATCGTCCGTGGCGAAGATCTCGTGGTTCGTGCGTTCTTCAACGTGTGTCGACATCGGGGGACCAAGGTCGTCTGTGAGCCCAGCGGCAGCCAACGCCGGTTCGCCTGCCCATTCCACGGCTGGACCTATGACACCACGGGCACCTTGCGCTCCGTCCCGGAGAGTTACGCCTTTCCCGATCTCGACGAGGCACGCAGTCGCCTGAGCGAGCTGCCGGTGGTCGAGCGCCACGGCCTGATCTGGCGGCTCCCTTCCGGTTGGCACGAGGCCGACCTCATCGAGTCCCTCGGCCAACTCGATGCCGAGCTCGCCGCCTACCGAGCCGAGACCTACGTCCTCGAGCGGACGGAACTGATCGAGCAGCCCTTCAATTGGAAGTTCGCCATCGACGGGTTCCTCGAGACCTACCACTTCCGGTTCCTGCATTCGAAGACCATTGCCCCGTTCATCCGGAGCAACTACGGCCCAACCACCACCTACGGCCACAACATCCGCATGGTCGTCCTGCGTTCGAGCTACCTCTCCGAGGTGGCGGAGGCCTCCGGGTTCGTCGATCCGATGCCACACATCGCGGCGGCGTACATCCTGTTCCCCAACACGGTCTTCGTCTGGCAGGGCGATCACCTCGAAGTGTGGCGCATGTACCCGCACGGCGATGACCCCGGACGATCGATCATGACGGCATCGCTGTTGGCGCCCAAGTCGACCGAGACCGAGGCGGAGCAACAACATTGGGATCGCAACTGGGCGGTGCTCATGGGCACGGTGCTCAACGAGGACTTCGCCGTGTCTCGGGCTGCGCAAGCCGGATTCGGCTCGCGCGCGCAGACACACGTGTTGTACGGCCGCAACGAACCGGCACTGCAGGCCTTTCATCGAAGCCTGGCTTCCTTGTGCGGCGGCGAGGTGCGGTAGGTTCGGTCGATGGACGGAAAAGCGGTGGTCGTCGGGGTCGGCGAGTCGACCTACTACAAACGAGGCGGAGCGACCGAGAGCGAATTCCAGCTTGCCTGCATCGCCATTCGCAACGCCGTCGAGGATGCCGGCCTGCAGATGTCCGACGTCGACGGCTTCGCCTCCTACATGGATCGCAACGAGCCGGTCCGGCTGTCCAACGCGCTGGGCACCGGCGATCTCGCCTTCACCGGCCAGACCTTCGGCGGCGGAGGAAACGGCTCGGGGGCTGCGGTCACCCTTGCCGACATGGCCATCTCGGCCGGCTACGCCGAGTGTGTGGTGGTGTTCCGATCGTTGGCGCAGGGCCAGTTCAGCCGTTACGGGCAGGCCGCCCGCAAGCGCCGGGCCGGCGGAAGTTCTGCGTTCACCACGCCCTACGGCATGCTGTCGCCGGCGCAGATTTGCGCCATGCAAACCACCCGCTACATGCACGAACACGGCGTCACCCAGGATTCCCTCGCCGAGGTCGCTCTGGCGTCCTTCGCCCACGCGCAGCACAACCCTCGGGCCATTCGTTACGGCACGCCGCTGACCCGAGCGCAGTACCACGAGTCCCGTTGGATCTCCGAGCCGTTCCACGTCTACGACTGCTGTCCCGAGAACGACGGCGCGGCGGCCATCGTGGTCACCTCGGCCGAGCGGGCAAAGGACTGCGCAAAGGAGCCGGTCGCCATCGTTGCCGCGGCCCAGGGGCTCGGTCACCGCGACGGCGGGGCGGCCTTCACCGAAGTCGACTTCCCGACTGCGCACTACACCCACGTGGCGCGCCAGCTCTGGGGCCGATCGGGCGTCACGCCCGCCGACGTTCCCGTCGCACAGTTCTACGAGAACTTCACCGGTCCGGTGCTCATGGCCATCGCCGAGATGGGCTTCTGCCCACCTGAGGGCCTCAACGAGTTCGTCGCCGACGGTGCCATCCAGTGGAAGGGCCGCCTGCCCATCAATACCAGCGGCGGGAACCTCGGGGAGGCCTACATCCACGGGTTCGGCAACGTGGTCGAGGCCGTCCGCCAGATTCGCGGCGAGTCGACCTGTCAGGTCGACGGCGCCGAACTGTCCCTATCGGTGTCCGGGCCCGGCTACGCGCCAGGTTCGGCTGTTCTGTTCGGCAAGGCGTGACCATGGCTTCGATGCCCGAGAACTGGACCTTGCCCGGCGTCACCGACCTGAACCGTGACTGGTTCGAGAGCGCAGCCCTACGGGTGCAGACCTGCGCCGACTGCGCGGCGCTGCAGCACCCGCCGGAAGAGATCTGTCACCGCTGCGGCGCCATGAGCTTCACCAGCACCGAACTGGCCCCGACGGGCACGATCCATTCGTTCACCGTCGTGCACTACGCCGTCAACAAGTCGTTGGCCGACTCGGTGCCGTACGCGGTCGTGCTGGTGTCGCTCGACGACGAACCCGGCATTCGGGTGCTCGGCAACCTCTTCGACACCGCGATGGACGACATCCGCGTCGGGATGCCGGTGCACGCCGTCTGGCAGGAGCTGTCCGACGAGTTCGGGACCGTTCAGCTTCCGCAATGGGCGCCGGCCTGATCGGTCGGATCACCGGCGGCCGACCGCCCCGCGTTCTCGAAGGTCGGTGACATCGTCGGCCGTCAGGCCCCAGGCGGCGAGCGATCCATCGGGGTCGTCGACGAGGACCTGTCCCGCGGACGCCTGCGCGGGCGTACGACTGAATCGTGGCGAAGGCGCCGGTTGAGCCGTCCCGTCGATGTCGATGAACGCCCCCCGTGCCCGATTGTGCGGATGCTCGATCGCCTCGGGAATGCTGAGCACCGGAGCGAAACACGAGTCGGTGCCTTCGAGGAGCGCAGTCCACTCGGCCTGGGTTCTCGAAGCGAAGACCTCGGTCAGTCGGCGTCGAAGCTCGGGCCAGCCCGCTCGGTCGTGCTGGTGGGGTAGCTCGGCCGGGTCGAGCCCGATGCGAGTCGAGCAACTCGTGGAAGAACTTTCCTTCGGCCGCCGCAACCGACACGTAGCGATCATCGCTGGTCCGGTAGACCGCGTAGTAGGGCGCCGAGCCATCGAGCACGTTGGTGCCCCGCTCGTCGTTCCACATGCCGCTGGCCCGGAACCCATGGATGTAGGTCATGAGCGAGGACACGCCGTCTGCCATCGCCGCGTCGACCACCTGTCCCTTGCCGGATCCCTTGGCTTCGAGCAGTGCGCAGACGATGCCGAAGGCCAGCAGCATCCCGCCCCCGGCGAAGTCGCCGAGGAGGTTCAGGGGAACGGTTGGCGGACGGTCGGAATCTCCGAGCGAGTGCAGGGCGCCGGTCAGCGCGATGTAGTTGAGGTCGTGTCCGGCAGCTTGTGCAAGCGGTCCCTCCTGGCCCCAGCCGGTCACTCGCCCGTAGACCAGGGCAGGGTTGAGTGTGAGGCATTCGTCGGGCCCGAGACCGAGCCGCTCCATGACTCCCGGTCGGTAGCTCTCGATGAGACCGTCAGCGTTGGCGATCAGCCGTTTGAGGGCTGCGAGGCCGTCGTGAGTCTTGACGTCGAGCGCGATCGACGTGCGGCTGCGGTTGAGCAGGTTGACGGTGATGTTGGCGTTGGACTCCATCGGCTCGGGTCGGTCGATGCGCAGGACGTCGGCGCCCAGATCGGCCAGCATCATGGCGGCGTGCGGGCCAGGGGCGAGGCTGGCCATCTCGATGATTCGAATGCCCTGAAGTGGTCCCATGGTTCGCCTTGTTAGCACCGGGCCGGCCGGGCGAGGAATTCAAGGGTCATCGAGGCGGTCCAGGAGAAGCGGTGACCCCCGAGCCCCTGACCGGTGAGTCGGGTTGAAGTACTCGCGGAATCCGGACGTGGAGACCAACCCGAGACTGGACTCGATCAGACGCTGCGCCAGATCCTCACGAGCGTGGGCACGCAAGCCCTTGACGAGTAACCAGTTGACGACGAGCCAGGAGGGGCCGCGCCAATAGCGGACAGGGTCGAAGGCCGCGCTCGTCGGGTCCTGGGAGGCAAGTCCGAACGGTGCGACGTCCATCCAGCGTTCGATCCGGGCCATCAACAAGGTTGATCGAGGATCAGAAGGTGACAACGCCAACAGTGGCAGGAGGCCTCCGACCGATGCGTTGTCCGAGCGAGTGCCGGCGACCCGGTTCCAGCACGCGAACTGGCCGAGGCCAGGGTTCCAGAGCGCGTCGAGTGCCGAGGTCATGGTGTCGGCCCGGCGCGTCGCCCGCGCTGCGAGATCGCTTCGGCCGAGGCCGGCGGCGACACGAGCCAGCGAGCGATCGGAGGCAATGAGGCACGCGTTGAATCCCGGGTCGATCATGCAGAACGGTGACGCGTCGTGAAGCACCGATTGTGTCCACCCGAGCGAGCGGAACGTCTGCAGCAGGCTGATGAAGCGGTCGTAGTCCGCGTCAGTCGGCCGCTGGTCGGCATCGACATGATCGGTGTCGCGACGTCGGTACGGGAGGAGCCGATCGGTTCGGACGGCGGTGAGTCCCTCGTCCCAGTCGACGGAGTTGTCCCGGCCGGCCTCCCAGGGGTGGAGGATGGCCACCAGTCCCTGCCCGTGGGGATCGCGAGCGTTGAGGAACCACTGGTGCCAACGGTCGGCCGCTCGGCCGAGCCGGATCACTCGACGCCGGATGGCGGGATCGGTCGATTCCGAGCGGCTCCAGAGAACCTCGAGGACCATGCCCAGGACCGGGGGTTGGGTGATCCCGGACGTGAGGATGCCGTCCGATGCCCGGGGTGACTGCTCGTTCGTTCCCCAGACGACCGGGCCGGGGAAATACCGGTCGTCGTTCTCATGGAACACGATGTGGGGGATCATGCCGTCGTCCCACTGATGGTCGATCAGCGTCTCGAGTTCTCGCCACGCTCGGTCGGGATCGAAGGTGTGCACGCCCAACGCGGTGAAGCACGAGTCCCAGTTCCATTGGAACGGGTAGATGGTCGGGCTCGGGACCGTGTATCCACCTCGGTCGTTCTCCACGAGGATCTCCTCGGCTTTGCGTCGAAGCTCGTCCGTGCTCATCACCTGTGGCACCATGGGAACAGCCACCCGACTTCGGGTTGCGTCGGACTGACCTGGAGGTACTGCCGACCGTACGACCGCACAACGGGAGTCTTCTCGTGCAATTGACCATGACCGCCGCCATCCACGCCCGCTGGGGCCATCGGGTCGATGGGCTCATCCACACCCACGCCTGGACGGTCGAGGCGACCGTCGCCGGTGACCTCGACGCCGACAAGGTGTTCCCGGCGGACGACCTCGAGGAGATCCTGCACGAAACGGTGCGTCCGTGGGTCGGCCGCTACCTCACGCATGAGGACGTTGGCGAGTGGAAGGGATACTCGGCGGTTGTCTGGGAACGAGAGGCAACGGTCGAGGAGATCGTGCGCCAGCTGTGGAAGCAGCTCGACGGGCGTGTCTCGGGTCTGATCGAAGTGGCCCTGGTCGAGAGCACCGAGTTCGACCGTTGCCGAACGGTCCGCCTGGCGCGGGTGTCTGGAACGGAACGGCGGCACGCAACGGCGTCACTGGCCCAGTGAATCACACCCTGACCGGGTGAGATGCCAGAATCGGGCGGGTGCCCCGAACACGGCATCGACGATTGAAGGGGGAGCCATGACCTACCCGCTCGAAGGCATCAGGGTGCTGGACCTGACCAGGGCCCTCTCCGGTCCGTACGCCACACGGATGCTGTCCGATCTCGGCGCCGATGTGGTGAAGGTGGAACCTCCTGTCGGTGACATCACCCGCGCCTACGGCAGCCGCATCGGCAACCTGTCCAGTCACTACACCCAACACAACGTGGGCAAGCGCAACGTCTGCATCGATCTCGCCGCCGAGGGCGCCGCCGATCTCCTTCTCGACTTGGCCCTCGTGGCCGACGTGCTGGTCGAGAACTTTCGCCCGGGCGTCATGGAACGCCATGGCTTGGGCTGGTCGAGGCTGCACGAACGCAACCCCAAGTTGATCATGCTGTCGATCAGCGGCTTCGGCCAGGACGGGCCGGAACGAGACCGGGCCGCGTACGCTCCGGTGCTCCACGCCGAGACGGGGCTCATCAGCCGCTTCGCCGAGCTGCATGGCCGGACACCCGTCGACTTCCCGCTCTCGATTGCTGACACCACGGCCGCGGTGCACGGTGTCATCGGAGTGCTGTCGGCCGTCGTGATGGCCCAACGCACGGGCGTTGGCCAGCAGATCGATCTGTCGATGATCAACGCCCAGTTCTACCACGATGATTTTCTGTCGATGGTCCTCAACGGCGACCGGCCGACGGCGGGGAGCGGCGACATCTACGACGTGGTCGGCGGGCAGATTCTCATCGCAACCCCGCTGCGCTACCTCTGGCGAATGCTGGCGGTCAAACATGGCCTCGAGGATCCGGGCGACGACGAGGGGCGCCAGGCAGTGTTGGCGGGCTTCCTGGCCCGGCAACCGTCATGGGACGCGGTCACGGCACTCCTCGACGACGTCAATCTGGCCTGGGGTCGAGTCCGTCACTGGCAGGATGCCGTGACGAGCAGCCCCAGTACCGGTCCGCGCCACATCCTCACCGAGGTCGACGATCGGGTGGGCGGCACACGGTTGACGACCCAGGCCCCCTATCAGTTCAGCGATGCCGAGTGTGGGGTCCGCGGCCCTGCGCCCTATCGCGGTGAGCACAATGCCGAGGTACTCCAGGACTGGCTCGGGCGCTCGGCGGCCGAGGCGACGCTGCTGGCCGAGGCCGGTGTCCTGGCGCACCAGGAACGACCCGCGTAGCCCTTCGGGACTCGGCCTGCGCCGTCACGAGAGGTCGGCAAAGAACGCCCGTAGTTCGTTGACGACGTCGTCGGGACGCTCGGCCGGCGCGAAATGGCCGCCCTGATCGAACACGGTCCAGCGTCGAAGGTTGGTGTGCTGCGCTGCGACCGAACGGGGGAGGAACATGAGTTCCTTGGGAAAGATGCCGAACCCGGTGGGTGCTTCGATGATCGGCGAGCGGTCGTGGGCCAGGGTCTGCGGTCCGCGGAACTGTTCGGCGTACAAGCGGATGGAGGACGCGAAGGAGGAATGGAACCAGTAGAGCGACGCGAGGGTGCAGAGGTCGTCGGCGCCGAACACGTCGAGGGCGTCGCCGTCGCACCACAGTTGGCGCCGCCACCAGATCCACGAGGCCATGCCGACGGGCGAGTCCGACATGGCGTAGGCGAAGGTCTGTGGGTCGCGCCGGTGGACCGAGACGTGCGACTCGACCTTGGGTGCGATGTGTCGCGCCCGCTCCAACATCCATTGCTCGTCGGGGGCGAACTGGTCGGGCGTGGGGGCGTAGCGGCCGAACACCCGGGGGATGACGGGGAGCGTGAGGTACACCCCGATGAGGTGCTCGGCGTGCGCGTGGCCCAGCTGTCCGGTCACGAACGCACCCCAGTCGCCGCCCTGGGCGCCGAACCGTTCGTAGCCCAGAACGTCGACCATGAGTTTGACCCAGAGCTCGGCGATTCGAGCGACGTCGACCCCGGTGGTCTGCAGCGGAACGGACAAGCCGTAGCCCGGCAGCGATGGCACGATGACGTCGAAGCTCTGGCCCGGGTCGCCGCCGTACGCCGCAGGGTCGGCCAGTTTGTCGACCACCTTGTGCAGGTCCCAGAACGTCCACGGCCACCCGTGGGTGAGAATGAGCGGCGTCGGGTTCGGGCCCTTGCCCGGAACCCGCATGTAGTGAATCGGTACCCCGTCGATGATCACCCGGTAGTGCTCGTAGGCATTCATCTCGGCTTCGACGGCGCGCCAGTCGTAGTCGTGGCGCCAGTGGTGCACCAACGGTTCGATGAACGAGCGAGGCGCCCCGTACCGGCCATCGGGGTTGCCCGGATCAGCGGGCCAGCGGACTCGGTCGAGACGGTCGTGCAGGTCGTCGATATCGGCCTGGCGGATGTCGATCAGGAATGCTTCGGGTTGCGTCATGGAACGTCAGTCCTTCACTTGGGGCTCGCGAGGAAGGCCCAGGACCCGCTCGCCGATGATGTTGCGCTGGATCTCGTTGGATCCCGAATAGAGGCTGGCGGGGCGGGCGCACAGGAGATGGTTCACCCATTCGGCCGCGACCGTCGTTCCCATGGCATCGGGTGGCAGAGGGACGTGCGTCGCGACGTCGAGGTGCGCCAAGGCGTCGGCCCCGCAGAGATCGGCTGCGACGATCGTGGCGTCCTGATAGAGCTCGGTCCATTGGATCTTGCTCAACGACGACTCCGCGCCGAGAGGCTGCCCGCTGAGCGCGGTGGTGAGCGTGCGAAGACCCGAAGCATGCAACGTCGAGGCTCGAGCCTGCAGCCCTGCAAGCTGTTGTCGGACGACGGGGTCGGTCAGGCGCCCCCGTTCCCGAGCGGTCTGGATGAGACGATCGACGATGGCCTGGACCACCAGCGGGATGGTGGTGGAGTCTCCGCCTCGCTCGTAGGCCAGGAGCTGGGTCGTGACCCGCCACCCTTCGTTCGGCTCGCCGATGATGTTGCCAACAGCGGTGCGGGCATCGGTGAAGAACACCTCGTTGAACTCGTGGCTGCCGGCGGCGTTGACGATGGGGCGAACCTCGATACCGGGTTGGTCGAGCGGGCACAAGAGGAAGCTGATTCCCTTGTGCTTCGGTGCGGTGGGGTCGGTGCGGCAGAGTACGAAGACCCAGTTGGCCAGATGGCTGTGTGACGTCCAGATCTTCTGCCCGTTGATGACCCACTCGTCGCCGTCGCGCTCGGCTCGGGTTTTCAGGCCGGCGAGATCCGAACCGGCATCGGGTTCGGAGTACCCCTGACACCATCGGTCCTCACCCGACAGGATCCGGGGCAGATAGTGGCGTCTCTGTTCCGGGGTGCCGCAGATGATGATCGTCGGCCCCAGCATCCCGATGCTCAGTACGTCGGTCGGGATGCCCGTCGGGGCGCCAACGCGAGTGAACTCCTCGTGGACGATGACCTGCTCGATCAGCGAGAGTCCACCGCCCCCGTACTCTGCGGGCCAGGACGGTGCGAGGAGGCGCGCTTCGGCCAGCTTGGCTCTCCAGCGCTCGGCGAATGGCTCCCGCTCAGCCGGGGCGAGCGCCTGCAAGCCCTGCCAACGCTCGGGAAGATTCGTCGAGAGGAACTGCTTGATGGATTGGCGGTAGGCCTCGGCGGCATCGTCGTAGGAGGGGTCCACCGCCGGATCGTAGATCGACCGGAGGGGACGAGTGCCAGTCAGGCCTTCAGGAGACGCGCGATCGCCTTGGTCGCCTCGGTGACCATCCGGTCGGCGGCATCCTGGTCGCCCGACGCCGCGGCGTGGTTCACGCAGTGCCGAACGTGGCCGTCGAGCAGCCCGAGCGCCACCGCATGCAGGGCCTTTGTTGCTGCGCTGACCTGCGTGAGGACGTCGATGCAGTACGTGTCGTCGTCGATCATCCGACGGATGCCCCGCACCTGCCCTTCGATGCGGTTGAGCCGCTTGACGTAGTCGTCCTTGTCCATCGAATAGCCCCGTGTCGACGAAACCTGTGTCGGCTGATCAGTCATGAGCGCGGAACCTCCGGAGGCGCAGGCTGTTGGTGACGACGAAGACGCTCGAGAAGGCCATGGCGGCTCCGGCGAGCATCGGGTTCATGAGGCCGGCCGCTGCGAGCGGCAGCGCGGCGACGTTGTAGGCGAAGGCCCAGAACAGGTTGCCCTTGATGACCGCAAGCGTCCGACGTGACAGGCGAATGGCGTCGGCCGCCGTTCGTAGATCGCCTCGGACGAGGGTGATGTCGCTGGCCTCGATGGCGATGTCGGTGCCCGTGCCCATGGCCAGGCCCAGGTCGGCCTGGGCCAGCGCTGCGGCGTCGTTCACGCCGTCACCCACCATGGCGACGACCCGACCATCTGCCTGCAGCCGTCTGATGGCCTCGACCTTCTCCTCGGGGAGGACGTCGGCAACGACCTCGGTGATGCCGACCGCCGCGGCGACTGCATTGGCCGCCCGTTCGTTGTCACCGGTGAGGAGAACGGGTCGGAGACCCAAGCTCTTGAACTGGGCGATGGCATCGGGCGAGGTGGTCTTGATCGTGTCGGAGACCACGAGCACGCCACGTGCCTCGCCGTCCCAGCCGACGAAGACGGGAGTCCTTCCCTCGGCCTGTGCGTGGTCGCGTGCGGCGGCCAACTCGGGAGGGAGTGCGATGGCCCAGTCGGCGAGGAATCGTTCTCGTCCGACGACCACCGCATGCCCGTCGACGACGCCCTGGACTCCGAGACCCTCGGTATTCGCAAACGACTCGACGGGTAGGAGGTCGATCCCCTTGGCGGTCGCGCCGACGGCGATGGCCCGGGCGATCGGATGTTCGCTGGCGTCCTCGAGCGAGCCGGCAAGGAGGAGCAGCAGCCGGGCGTCCCCTCCGTCGACCGTCACGACCTCGGCCAGCGCCATCTTGCCGGTCGTCACCGTTCCGGTCTTGTCGAGCACGATGGTGTCGACCCGGCGGGTGGACTCGAGGATCTCCGGGCCCTTGATGAGCATGCCGAGCTGTGCTCCGCGCCCCGTGCCCACCATCAGGGCCGTGGGCGTTGCAAGACCGAGCGCGCATGGGCAGGCGATGATCAGTACTGCGACCCCGGCGGTGAAGGCGACCGTGGCCTTGCCGGTGCTGGCCGCGGCGAACCAGAAGCCGATGGTGGCCGCGGCGAGGGCAATGACGACAGGAACGAAGATGGCCGAGACGCGGTCGGCGAGACGTTGGATGGGTGCCTTCCCGGTCTGGGCGTCGTTCACCAGCGCGGCGATACGAGCGAGTGCGGTGTCTGCCCCCACCCTGGTCGCCTCGATCACCAGCCGGCCGCCGGAGTTCACGGTCGCCCCGGCGACTTGGCTACCGGGCCCGACTTCGACCGGGACGGACTCACCGGTGAGCAGTGAGGCGTCGATGGCCGACGTACCTTCTCGTACGACTCCGTCGGTGGCAATCTTCTCGCCGGGACGAACCACGAAGTGATCGCCGACCGAGAGGTCTTCGATGCTGACGCGTACCTCGGCGCCATCTCGCAGAACGGCAACATCCTTGGCCTGCAGCTCCAGCAGCAGCCGAAGCGCCGTCCCGGACTGTCGTTTGGCCCGTGCTTCCAGGTACCGGCCGAGGAGGATGAACAGGGTGACACCGGCAGCGGCTTCGAGGTAGATGTGGGCCGCCCCGTCGGACCGATTGGCGGTGAACGTGAAGCCGTGGCTCATGCCGATCTCGCCCGCCGTGCCGAGGAACAGGGCATAGAGCGACCAACCGAATGCGGCCAGGACGCCGATCGAGATCAGGGTGTCCATGGTGGCAGCACCGTGCCGGAGGTTCACCCATGCCGCCCGGTGGAATGGCAGCGCCCCCCAGGTGACGACGGGCGCGGCCAGGGTCAGCGACAGCCACTGCCACGCATCGAACTGGAGGCTCGGAACCATGGCGAGGACGATGACCGGAATCGCCAACGCGGCGCTGATCTGCACCCGCTGCCGAAGGGCCTGGGTTGCGGGGTCGATCTCGCCGGCGGAGCGAGCAACGGACGGGTCCCCGCCAGTGGTGGCATGGGCCGGGCGCGGGCGCTCGGCGGTGTAGCCGGTTGCCTCGACCTGGGCGATGAGCGTATCGACCAGATCGGGCGGGGGTCCGTCGCCGATGAAGGTGACCCGTGCCCGCTCGGTCGAGTAGTTGACCGTTGCCGACACCCCTTCGATCTTGTTGAGCTTCTTCTCGACTCGTGTGGCGCAGGAGGCGCAGGTCATTCCGCCGATGCTCAGATCAATGACCGTGTTCGGTGTTGTCTCCATGAGTTCCCTCCCTCTCGATGACGAAGTGGGCGGTGCGGACCTCGCCATCGACCTTGAAGTCGAAGTAGAGGGCGTACGTTCCGTCCACGGGCAGTTCGACGGCGAAGCGGACGGGCCCGGCGGGCGCCGCGTCCATTGCATGCGTGTGCAGATAGGTGAGGTCGTCGGCGGCAATGGCAACGAGGTGGCCCGCGACGCCGAGGTAGGGCTCGGTTGTCAGCACCTCGGTGCCCCGCCGCACGGTGATGAGTACCTCTGACCATGCAGGACCTACCGCTTCCAGGGTCACTTCGAGGTCATCGACGTCATCGACGAGTGTCTGTTCGAGTTCCGTTTCGGTCGTGGCCTCGCCCGGAACCACCAGGTCGATTCCGAGGTTCATCTGGCCCGCGCCCGCAGGCGAGAAATCGGCGATGGCCCGATAGTCCCCGGGGGCGAGGTCCGGTAGAGCGACGGACCACTGGCCGTCCTCGGCCAGCTCGGGGTGCAGATGGGCGTACGTCTGCAAACCGGTCGACACCACGATGAGGTGCAGCTGTTTCTCGTGCAGCACGTCGTAGTCGGCGACCGGCTCGCCACCGGGATCGATGATCGTGAACGAGAAGGGCTCGTCGCCGATCTGGGTCTGGTCTGCAACCAGCGTGTACCCAGAATCGACCGAAGTTGGCGTGGCCGTTGGCGTCTGGCCCGATGCGCCGGTGTCGATGGGTCCGACGGCGTTGCCGATGAGCGCGCCGACGCCGACGACGGCCACCAAACTCACACCGAACAACCCGAGCCGAGCCCCGGTGTTCATGAGGCGATCGAGTAGCCGGCCTCGTCGACCGCGGCCTCGAGGGCAGCGGCCTCGAGGGGCGCGTCGGACTCGATGGTGACCTTGCCGGAGTCCAGGTCGACGTCGACGTGGGTCACTCCTTCGATGGCCGAAACCTCTTCGGTGACCGCCTTGACGCAATGGCCGCAGGTCATTCCGACAACCGTGATGGTGCTGGTGCTCATGGCTCCTACCTCTGCTCGATTCCGAGTGGTCCGACTGATTCCACCTCGGCCAGTATACCCGGGTGGGGTATGTTGATGCTAGCTCCTACTGGCCCGACGACGCGGTTCAGGCGAGACACGAGCCTTGGCCTAGCCTGTCCGGATGGTGAGCACGATCGGAACGACGGACCCAGACGTGATCGTGGTCGGTGGCGGTAGCGGCGGTGCGACGGTCGCGGGCCGTTTGGTCGAAGCAGGCGTCGCGGTGACGCTGCTCGAAGCCGGTCCCGACTACGGTCACCGGACTTCGGGCCGCTGGCCGACCGAGATCCTCGACGCCACCATGCTGGCGACCACGCACGACTGGAACTACACCTCTGGCCCCGTGGCCGGTCGGGCGTCCTGGACGTTCGAGCGAGCCCGAATCATGGGCGGGTGTTCGTCCCACAACGGGGCCATTGCTGCGGTGGGCCACCGGTCCGACTATGACGGCTGGGGTCTTCCCGGGTGGACGACCGACGACCTGCGACCGATCTTCGCCACCGTGCTGGAGCGGATGCGGGTGCGGACCTACACCCTGGCCGAGGCCGGGCCGTTTCATGCTCGATGCCTCGATGCCGCCGTCAGCGCCGGATGGCCCGTCGACCCATCATCGTTCGCGGCCGATCTCTGCGATCTCGATGCCGGCCAGAACTTCGGGCTCGAACCCGTGAACGTGTTCGAGGGCGTCCGGTGGAACTCGGCCTTTGCCTATCTCGATCCGGTTCGCTCGTCGCCTCGATTGACGGTGCTCGATCATGCGCTCGTCGATCGTGTGGAGCATCACCCCACCCACGTTGACGTGCATTTCGTTCGCGATGGTCGTCGCGAGACGCGTTCGGCCGAAGTGGTCGTCCTCGCCGGCGGGGTGTACGGCACACCACTGGTACTGCAGCGGTCGGGTATCGGGCCCTCCGAACACCTCCGAGCGGTCGGCATCACACCGACCCACCATCTTCTCGCCGTCGGACAGAACCTGCACGATCATCCGATGATCCATGCCAGTCGGGAACTGGGTCCGGAGCTCGAACAGTGGTTGGCCGAAGCAAGCGCCGGCGGGTTCGTGCCCGAGGAACAGACCTTGGGCAAGGCGTGCTCGTCCCTGGCGGTCGATGGCATCTACGACCTGCACCTGTTCCCGGTGTGCGTGTCGACCCAGACGCAGCTGACCGATGGTCGGGCGCTGGTCGAGGTTGCGTGCGTTGCTCCCGAGAGCCGGGGCCAGATCATGGTTTCGGGCCCTGACCCCGATGCTCATCCGGTGATCGATCACCGCTACCTGTCCGACCCGGAGGACCACGACCTGACCGTGCTTCGCGACGGTTTGGCCATGGCCGAGGAGTTGCTGGACCAACCCTCGCTGTCCTCCGTGCTCGTCGAGGCACCTCACCGGGACCGGTCCGACGAGGCCATCCGGCGAGACGTCCAGCACTACTACCATCCAGTAGGCACGGCGGCGATGGGCTCAGACCCCGCGGCCTCGGTGTGCGACGTTGAGGGGAGAGTGCACGGCCTCGATCGACTGGTGGTGGCCGACGCGTCGCTCATGCCCCGAATCCCTCGGGCCAACACCAATATCCCTGCCATCGTCGTCGGCGAACGGATCGCCGGGCTACTGCTCGAGCGCCGTTGACCCGAGTCTTCGGCTGAGACGATTCTCGGCGTCGCTCGGCGCCGGGTTGACGGCCGAGGCTCAGACGCTTGTTCCCCTTCGAGTTGCTCGGTCGTCGCCACGGCCACATCCAACACGGTCACGTGGCCGACCGCAGTGGGTGCGGCGAACTATGTCGTGTACCGGTCGGTCGACGGTGGGCCGATCTACTGGAGGGGCGGGGTCGCCGGTCTGTCGTCCGTCGACTCCACTCGATCGGGTCAACTGCAGTACTACGTCGCGGCCCGGGCCGCGAACGGCACCGTGTCGGCACAGACCGTATGCACCAACGGACGGCCGTTCGTGGCTGATGTCGTGGCGGTGGGTGACATGGCGACGTGCGGCACTGACGAGGCACCTGCGGTGAGCGCGCTGCTCGACACGCTGCCGGGCACCATTCTCCCCGTCGGAGACTGCGCCTCTCAGGACGGCACCCGGGCCGAGTACGACAACTGCTTCCACCCCAAGTTCGGCCGCCACCGGTCCCGAATGGTGACCGCGGTGGGCGGAACCGGTGGTGTTTCGCTTCGCAAACCCGTTGCCGGCGAACTCCTGCCGACCTCGGCCTTCCGTTCGACCAGCCACCATGGCGTGTTGGCCCTCTCGTTGGATCCCGACCGCTACCAATGGAGATTCCTCTCCACCGTCGGCGCAGTCATCGACCGCGGCGGCGATCCCTGCGTCAACTGAGCCGACGGCCCCAGGTTCGCCCGGGTTGGCTGCCGCGGGTACCTTCCTGCCTGTGAGCAACGAGCAGGTGAACGATGCACCTTCGGTCGACGCGGTCGTGGTCGGTGCCGGCTTCGCCGGCATGTACCTGGTCCATCGGATGGCGACGTCGGGCCGCACGGTCCGCTGTTTCGAGACCGGGACCGACGTGGGCGGAACCTGGTACTGGAACCGGTACCCGGGCGCCCGCTGTGACGTCGACAGCATGGAGTACTCCTATGACTTCGACGACGAGCTGCAACAGGAATGGGAGTGGACCGAGCGCTACGCCACCCAGCCCGAGATCCTTCGGTACGCCCAGCACGTCGCCGACCGGTTCGATCTTCGCCGCCACATCACCTTCGAGACGAGGGTCGAAGCGGCGGTCTTCGACGAGGACCGGTTGTGGTGGAGGGTCACCACCGACGCCGGCGAGGCGGTCACCGCCCGGTTCGTCATCATGGCCACCGGTTGCCTCTCGACCGCCAACCTTCCCGACATCGAAGGGCGGGACTCCTTCGCCGGCCAACTGGTCCACACCGGTCGCTGGCCCCACGATGGCGTCGACCTCGCGGGCAAGCGCGTCGGCATCATCGGGACCGGATCCTCGGGAATCCAGGCCATCCCGGTGATCGCTCAGACCGCCGCGCACCTGACGGTCTTCCAACGAACGGCGCAGTTCACCATCCCCGCGCAGAACCGTCCCCTCGATCCGGCCGAGCAAGCGGCCATCAAGGCCGAGTACGCCGCGTTCCGGGAGCGAAACCGCCGGATGCCCGGAGCATTCGGCGACCGGTACCAACGGCCGGCGCCCAACGCCGTCGATCTCTCGCCCCAGGCGTTCCGGGATGAGATGGAGTATCTGTGGCAGCAGGGCGGACCCATGTTCCTGTCCGGCTTCCGTGATCTCATGCGTAACCCGGCCGCCAATCAGTTGGCCGCCGATTTCGTCCGCGGCAAGATCGCCGAGATCGTGCACGATCCCGCCGTGGCGCAGCGGCTCACGCCCACGCGGAATGATCGGCTGCAAGCGTCTGGTCGTCGACACCGACTACTACGCCACCTACAACCGGCCGAACGTGACCTTGGTCGACGTCAGCGAGCACGGCCAACCGATCAGCCGGATCACCCCGACGGGTTTGCAGGTGGGCGAGACCGAGTACGAGTTCGACGTGCTGATCTTCGCCACCGGCTTCGACGCCATGACCGGCTCGCTGCTGCGGGTCGACATCCGAGGACGGGGCGGCGAGCCGCTGGCCGAGACGTGGGCCGCCGGCCCGGTGACCTACCTCGGCCTCGGGGTGACCGGGTTCCCGAACCTGTTCATGATCACCGGTCCGGGCTCGCCCTCGGTCCTGGCCAACATGGTCATCGCCACCGAGCAGCACGTCGACTGGATCATGGACTGCATCGACCACATGGACGCCGCGGGGCACGCGGTCATCGAGGCCGAACGCCATGCCGTCGATGAGTGGGTGGCCCACGTGAACTCGGTTGCCGACCGCACCATCTTCCCCACCTGCAACTCGTGGTACCTGGGAGCGAACATCCCCGGCAAGCCTCGTGTCTTCATGCCGCTGCCCGGCTTCCCGGCCTACGTCGAGCGGTGCGAGCAGATCGCGGCCAACGGCTACGAGGGCTTCCGGTTCGAGGCGCACGCCCCCGCCTGACCCGCTCCCTGACCCACCCGCCCCACCCCACCCACCCCCCCCGGTTCTGCAAGCTGTTCACCCCCGCCTGGGGGTCAACGGGCTTGCAGTTCGGGGCTGAGGTGCGCCGGTCTTGCAGTTGGCGACCATTCGCCGGCGTTGATGAGGCTTCAGCCGAGAACTTCGGCCTCGGCCAGTTCGGCAATTCGATCGCTGTCGTACCCGAGGAACTCGGTGAGGACTTCGAACGTGTGCTCACCGAGCTGCGGCGCACGACGACGCGGCCGGCCGGGCGACGCCTCCAGACGGAAGCGGGTCGCTTCAACGAGGCAAGGTCGGTTCGGGTGATCGAGGTCGACGAAATGCCCCCGATCAAGGAGCTGCGGGTCGGTCAAGCATTCCGGGCTGTTCTGCACCCGGTAGGCGGCGACACCTGCCGCTTGGAGCTGGACTGCGGTGACTTCGGCGTCCCGGGTGGCGGTCCACGCACCGACCGCTTCATCCAGTCGTCGTCTGGCCCCAAGTCGGCCGCTGCTTTCGAGGAGGCTCGCCTCGCCTCTCAGGTCGGGACGGTTCATCGCTACGCAGAGAGCCAACCATGCCTCATCGCTCTGGCAGGCGATGGCCACCCATTTGTCGTCGCCCGCCGCGGGGTAGACCCCGTGGGGAGCGATGGCCAGGTCGTCGTTGCCGATCGGTTCCGGGTCGGTGCCCGTGACCGAAGCGGCCAAGAGTTCGGGCGCGAGGAACTGCATCGCGGCCTCGGCCTGCGACAGGTCGAGGTACTGGCCTTCCCCGGTGAACCGCCGATGGTCCAGCGCAGCGAGCACAGCGGTGACCACGAAATGCGTGGAGGTGTAGTCGGTGTACGCCCCGAACGGCCCGGCGGGCGGACGGTCGGGCCAGCGGCCCAGCCCATAGAAGCCGGCAAGAGCGGCGCCGAGGTTGCCGTATCCGGCCAAGCCGGCGAGGGGGCCGGTCTGCCCGGTCAGGCAGGTGGAGAGCATGATGATCGACGGATTGATCCTCACGAGGTCCTCGTAGGCGAGTCCCCAGCCGCGCATGGCCCGAGGCGAGAACGACTCGGTGACGACGTCGGCCCAGATCACGAGGTCGCGGATCACGTCGAGGGATTGGGCTTTGTTGAGATCCAGCGTCAGCGAGTGCTTACCTGCGTTCATGTCGTCGAAGAGCGCGGACTGCTCGGCACCAGGCTGGTTGTCGTGGATCGGCATGAACCCGCGGGCCGCATCGAGCTTGGTCTCCGATTCGATCTTGACGACGGTCGCCCCGTGGTCGGCCAGGACGCGCGTCGCGTGCGGCCCGGCAATCGACCAGGTGAAGTCCAGCACCTTCAGGCCGACCAGGGGACCGTCGGCCGTCGGGTCACCCCAGCGTGGACCCAGGACGGGTTGGCGTTGAGGCTCGTTCGCGACCGTCGCAGTGTGGGCGCCCAGGCTTGGGGGTGGTCCGAGCGGTCGAAGCGCCGAGGGGGTCGCCTGCACGAATGGGCCGGGCGCGCGGACGGATCGGCCGACAACGTCGAGATGCCCGTAGAAGCCGCGAGCTTCGAGATGTTCGTCGTTCATGACGTCGAGCGGTGTTGCGATCGGGGCCATCAGTAGGCGACGTTCACGAGCTCCGGCCAGCAGTTGGAGTTTCGTCTTCGAGGACGTGAGTGCGGCGATGGCGGCCTTCGATTCCTCGAACGTCTCGACCGTCTCGAGACCCTGATCGACCAGGACCGGAAAGGCGATCCAGTCCTTGGCAACCAGCGTCGGCCGAGCAGTGTCCCTCTTCGTGCGCCCATTGGAGTAGCGCCGCAGTAGCCGGACCGATGGCCGGCCCGAAGACGTGCGTGATCGAGACGTACCCGTCAGCTGCCGGGTAGACGAACCGCAGCGCCAACGGGCCGACCTGCGCTCCGCCCGCGGTCCGCGAGGGGATCGGTGCGTTCACCGCTGCGGCCATCAGCCCCGCCTGCGTCGCGAGCGCAGCGACCTGCTGGGCCGACACATCGGTGTGTTGCCCCCGACCGGTCCGGGCGCGATCGAGCAGTGCCAGGACGATCGCCGAGGCGCCGGCGGCGCCCGCGAACCGCATGCCCTGAGGTGCCGACAACCGCAGGGGTGGCCGGTCGGCATCGCCGGTCAGCGCCATGGCACTGCACGACGCCATGATGGTCAGGTCCGTGGCGTGCCACTGTGCCCTCGGTCCTGTCGAACCGAACGGGGTCAGCGACGCGTGGACCAGCGCCGGATTGAGCGCAAGCATCGCCTCGGGTCCGAGGCCGAGGGCGGCCATCGTGCCCGGTCGAGCGGACTCGATCAGGACATCGGACCCGGCGGCGAGCGAGCGGAGCGCACCCTGACCCTCGGCTGTCTGCAGGTCGATGACCACCGATCGCTTCCCGCGGCTGTATGCCCAATGCGTGATGCTCGAGTCCGGGTGGGCTCGTCCCGTTGTGAACGGTCCCACTGCTCGAGACCCCTGGCCGCCCGGCGGCTCCACGGCGATCACGTCTGCGCCCAGCTGGGCCAAGGCGTAACCGGCGAGCTGCGCCCCGCCGTCGGTGAGGTCGAGCACCCGGTAGCGCCCCAACATCCCCGCCCGCCGTTCTGCAAGACCCCCGACCCCTGTGGCGGGGTCGGGGGCTTGCAGAACCGGGCTGCGTGGGATGGAGCTTGCAGTTCGTGGGTCTGTGGGATCAGCCACCGAAGTCCTCCAACGCCTGAGCACGAAGCTCGACCTTGCGGATCTTGCCGGTCGGTGTCATCGGAAGTGCATCGACGATCTTGACGTGCCTCGGCATCTTGAAGCTGGCGACACGAGACCGCAGATGATCGAGTAGATGATCGGGATCGAGGACCGCTCCCGCCTCGGGCAAGACGTAGGCAACCGGTACCTCACCCATTCGAGCATCCGGGAGGCCGACGATTGCAGCGTCGTTCACTCCGGGAAGTTCTCGGAGACGACCCTCCATCTCGGCGGGTGCCACGTTCTCGCCTCCGACCTTCAGCATGTCTTTCAGTCGACCCATGAAGACGACGTGACCATCGGGTCGCATTCGACACAGGTCACCCGAGTGCAGCCAGCCCTCGGCGTCGATGGTCTCGGCGGTCGCCTCGGGCTTCTGGTAGTAACCGAGCATCGTGGTATAGCTGCGGCAGAGCAGTTCGCCCGGAGTGTTCGGCGGCTGTTCGAGTCCCGTTTCGGGATCGATGACCTGCAACTCGACACCGTGCATGGGGTAACCGGACGCCTCGGTTCGCTGCTCGATGGTGTTGGTCACGTGGCCGACGACGCAGGCGGTCCACACCTCGCTCATGCCCCAGCCCGACACGGTCGGGCACAGCTCGGCCTGAACCCGCCGTGCGACCGGTGTGCTCGATTCCTGGCCGGCAGCAAGGGTGCCCAGCCGCAGGGCGAGTTGGCGCGGCCGAGCGGCGTTCACCCGGAGGAAATCGCCCCAGTGGGTGTCGAAGCCGTGCAGGAAGGTGATGCCTTCGGTCTCGGCTGCATCGAGGATGGCCTCGGCATCGAAGGTCTCGAACAGAACGGTCTTGCCGCCGGTGAGGATGGTGAACAGCGCGACCTCGGTGTAGCCGAACGCGTGGAAGAGCGGCAGGTAGCCTGCATGGACGTCATCGACGGTGACCCCGTGCATTTGCGTCCTCTCGACCACGTTGCGGATCACGGAATGGTTGTGCACCGCTCCCTTGGGGAGGCTGGTGGTTCCCGACGTGTAGATGATGATCATCGGATCGTCGAACCGGACTGCGGCGGAGCGTGCAGCGAGCGTCTCATCGCTCACGGTTGTGCCCGCAGCGAGGAACTCGCTCCAACCAATGGAGCCGTCGGGTCGGTCGTCGCCAAGCACGACCATGCGTTCGACCTTCGGCCACTCGGCCCCTACTTCACGGACCATCGCCGCGTAGTCGATGGGCCCCGACTTGTCGTTGAAGATCAGCGTCGAAGTATCCGACTGGTCGACCGTGTACTGGACGTCCTCGGCCCGGTAACGAGTGTTGAGAGGAACCGTCACTCCTCCGACTGCCGGGATGGCGTACATCAGAAAGAGCCACTCAGGACGGTTCGTCATCCAGATGCCGACCTTGTCACCCGGTTGAACCCCGATACCGACGAGGGCCTTCGCCACGAGGTCGACCTCGGACGCGAACTCGGTGTGGGTCCATCGGGCTCGGCCCCAGACGAGGGCTTCTCGGTCACCCCACAGACGGGCGGCCTCGGCCGGAAGATTCCCCATCAGTCTCGGCGTGTAGGCGTTTGGCAAGGTCCGGGCGGCCATCGTCATGTCGCGGAGCGTAGCCACCGCTGCTTCCCAGGCTCCAGCCCACTCCTCCTCGCCCGCCCCGAACTGCAAGCTGGTCGCACCTCAGCCCCGTTCCGCAAGACGGGTGACCCCTGCGATGGGGTCACGGGCTTGCAGAACGGGGATAGGGGGTCACGGGCTTGCAGAACGGGGGGCGGGGGTTGGGTAAGGCGCCGGAGGGCGCCGACGCCCGCGTCGGGCCAAGCGCAGGAGCACGAAGGCGACAACTGCGAAGGAGATCATGGCGATGATGGCGCTGACCGCTGCGACGCGTGGATAGGACATCGACAGGACCACGATGGTGGCGACGACGCCGTCCTCGCCCAGGCTGGCCAAGCTGTTGGTCACGGGCTCGGGGGAGGAATTGATGGCGAGCCGGGTCGACGCCTTGGCGGCGTGGCCGGTGAAGGCCAGGCCGCCGCCGAGCAGTGCGGCGACCAGTTGGTTCGCCTCCGGGTCGGCGATCGCTACGCCGATTGCGGCACCGATGACCGGGCGGACGAGGGTATGCACGGCGTCCCAGGCGCTGTCGAGCAGGGGAACCTTGTCGACGACGAACTCGACGACGAAGAGCGCACCTGCGGCGATCAGGACCCACGTCTGCTGCAGTGCGTCAGGTGTTTCCGCCCAACCGAGACGCCCGCTGACCCCCAGTAGAAGGATCGTCAGATACGCGTTGACTCCCGCTGACCAGGTGGCGGCGATGAGAGTGGCGATGTCCACGGCGTCAGTCTGCCGCACCGCCACGTATTCAGCCGGATTCTCGCGTGACCGACGATCCCCTGCCCGGCGTTCCACCAGCTTGTGGCCCTACCAGTCGGCGACGGCAGGAAGGACCGCAGAGCCGGTCAGCTCGATCGCCTCGAACAGTTCCTCGTCGGGCATGCCGCCCATGTCCGACATGAGAAGATGGGTATCGATCTGGAGCTCCTGGTGGAGCTGGCCCATTCGGTCGATGACTTCCTCGACTGAGCCGCAGATGGCGACACCGGACAGGTTCTTCTCGGCCGAGCCGTCCTTGAACAACCCGGTCGACTTCCCTGCTTGGCGGGCCGAGAGGTTCTGCCAGTTGGTGACACCACTGAGGTAGGCCTGGTATCGGGGAAGCCAGCGTCGGCGGGCATCGGCCGAGTCTCGGGCAACAAAGAAGTGGGTGCATGCGCCGATGCGGCGGTCGGCCGGGTCGTGTCCGTTCGCCTCCCATTGTTCGATGAAGCGCTCGACCGCCGGCCGATAGAGCCCCCAGTGCCCGAAGACGGTGGGCAGCATCAACCGGCATCCGAGCCTGGCCGCCAGATCGACCGAGGACGTCGACAAACCGCCGCCGATCCACATCGGCGGAGGTGCCTGTGTCGGCCGTGGGTGAACGGTCGCCTCGGTCAAGGGTGCACGGAACTGCCCGGTCCACGTCACCGACTCGTCGGCCCACAGGCGTTGGACGAGCTCGACGCTCTCAGCGAAGCGTTCCGTGGCGACCTGCTCGTCCTGGCCGAAGCCGGTGTAGGCGTACGGAAAGAAGTTGCCCCGGCCGAAGACCGGCTCGGCGCGGCCGCCGGAGACCGCGTCGAGGGTGGCGTAGTCTTCGGCGATTCGGACGGGGTCGAGGTTGGCGGCCAACGTGACGCCGGTCGAGAGCCGAAGGGTCCGGGTGCGTTCGGCGATGGAGGCGAGCACGATCTGGGGGGCCGAGAGGATGTACTCCATGAAGTGGTGCTCGCCCAGATGGACCGACGAGAAGCCGCTGGCCTCGGCCAGCACGGCCTGTTCGATGATCGACCGGTGTCTCGTCGCAGCGGTGTGCCGCTTCCCGCTGACAGGATCGGTGATGAGGTCGCCCAAGGTGAGAAGCCCAAGTCGCATGAAAGGAGTAGAGCACGTCGGAAACGATTCGGCATGCGGATGGACGAAGGTACTAATGTCCGGCCAATGACGGCCGCCCCCGTAGTCGAACCACCGCAAACCCTCTCGACCGAGGAGAAGGCCGCAGTCCAACGCAAGGTCTTGTCGGCGCTGACGACCGGACAGATCGTTGGTGGCGCAGCTCTGGCATCGTCGGTCACGGTCGGATCGCTGGTCGTGACCGACCTCCTCGGCAACACCGGCTCGAGCTGGGCCGGCATCTCGGTGGCGACCACCACGACGGGTACTGCGTTCGCCTCCCAGGTCCTGTCGCGGCGGATGCGTCGAATGGGTCGGCGGCCAGGACTCCAGATGGGCTACGGCACTGCGCTGATCGGCGCTGTGGTTGCCGGGTTGGCGGTCGAGGCTCGCTCACTCACGCTGTTCCTCGTCGGGCTCTTCCTCTTCGGGAGCGGGCAGGCCTCGAACTTGCTCGCTCGCTACGCCGCCGCCGATCTGGCCGAGCCCGACCAACGCAGTCGAGCGATCGGGCGCATCGTGTTCGCCCAGACATTCGGCGCGGTTGGGGGACCGCTCACCATCGGCCCGGCAGAGTCCATCGGACAGTCGATGGGATTCGAGAAATACACCGGACCGTGGTTCGTTGCCGCAATGTTGTTCGTCTTGGCCGCCGTCAACACCTCGATTCGACTTCGGCCGGACCCCCTGGTGCTTGCCGGTGGTGTCACGGCGGCGGGCAGCAAGGAACGCCTCCCGCCGGTCATGACATCGGTTCGCATGATCCTGGCGATTCCCAAGGCGCGGCTTGCGCTCTTGGCCATGGTGGTGTCGCAGTTCGTGATGGTGGCCGAGATGGCCATGACGCCGGTTCACATGAAGCTTCACGGCTGGGAGAATCTCAGCCCCTACGTCGTGTCGGTCCACGTCGCCGGCATGTTCGCGTTCGCTCCGCTGGTCGGTCGGTACGCCGACCGGGTCGGCCGGGTGCAGTCGATCATGGTGGGCGGCGGTTTTCTCGTGGTGGCCGGCCTGGTTGCTGCCGCGTCCAGCTACCACCACTACCTGCTCTTCCCGTCGATGTGGTTACTCGGGGTCGGCTGGAACTTCGGCATGATCGGCGGCTCGACACTGCTCACCGAGGCATTCGACATCGACACTCGCGTCCAGGTGCAGGGCAGCGCCGATCTGGTCATGAGCTTCTGCGGTGGCATCGCCGGGATCTCCTCGGGTTTCATCCGAAGCTCCATCGGGTTCCACATGCTCGCCAACCTCGGCGACATCGTGGCGGGCGTGATGCTGGTTGCGGCCTTCTTCTACCTCAAAGTGCACGGTGTGCCGCGGGCCAACAGGCCGTTGACACCCTGAGCCGGTCAGCCACCGAGGAGTCTGGCGACCATGCGGCCCAGGCGCCCAGGCGCAGGAGGCTCGTAGCCTGCAGGGACGGCGTCCGGCGCGTGGGTGATCGCCGCCACCAGCACGGCGTCGAGGCTGGGATTGACGAGCGAAACCGGGCCGATGGCGACGGTCGGGACCGTCTCGTTGCCATTGGCAACCGATCGAACGAACGCTGCTGCACGCAGGGTCCTCGTGGATGTTGACCAGTTCGTGGGGCACCCGTTTGCGGTCGAGCTGGCGTCGTAGCGCGGTGCAGAACATGCAGCCCGGTCTCCAGTAGACGGTGATGCCGGCATGATCGGAGTGTGCGGTGGTCACATCGACAACGAACCCGGACACCATCACGATTTGTTCCAGGAGGCGCCCTACCCTTACCCCGATGACTACAGCAATCGACTTCTGGGTCGACCCCATTTGACCCTGGTGTTGGGTGACGGCCCGTTGGGTCGTCGACATTGCCGACGATCGAGACCTCTCGATCAACTGGAAGCCCATCAGTCTTCTGGTGAAAAATCAGACCACACCGGACAGTCCCTTCTTCGATGCGGTCACCCGCTCGCATGGGCTGCTCCGAGTCATGGAGTCGGTGCGAGCCGCCGAGGGAGACGCCGCGCTTCAGGCGCTGTATTTCGAGTACGGCGCGCGGATCCATCATGACAAGGCGCTCGAGTTCGACCCCGTCGACGCGCTTGTGTCCGCCGGTCTCGATCCTGTGCACGCGGCGGCGTTCACGGATGCATCGTTCGACGCGGTCATCAAGGAATCGATGGACGACGGCCTCGGTCTCACCGGCAACGACGTCGGTACGCCCATCATCGCCAAGCTGAACGCTGCGGGCCAACGGGTCGCCTACTTCGGCCCGGTCATCACCCGGGTTCCGGCGCGTGAACAAGCGTTGAAGTTGTGGGATTGCCTCGATGGGCTGATGGACATCGAGGGATTCTGGGAACTCAAGCGCACTCGCACCGAGAGCCCGGACTTCGGAGATCGTCCTGAGCAGGTCAGCCGCTGACCGGTTGGTAACTGACGACCGTGAATTCGACGCCGTCGAGAACGGTGATGCTCCGCCGCCCTGTTTCGGTCGCCCCGTCGATGGGTCGTTCGCCATCGACGGGTTCGGGGTAGACGACGTCGATGCGCGTGGCCTCGATATCGCCGGCGATCACCATGATGCGTTCCAGCTCAGTTGTACCGATTGCCGTGAACCACCGGTGTTCGCCGTACCAGGCTCCGGCGGTACGCCCGTTGTCGACACCGGTCGAGACGAGGATGACGTCGCTTGGCACGTCCTCGACCTGGTCAATGGCGACGCCGACGGAGCGAGATCGCACGATGTGCCAGGTGGCGCCGTACATGCTGACGAACGCGGTCAGGCCGACGATGGCGATGCTGATGGGAGAGCGCCATCCGATGCGTTCGAGCGTGACCGCCCCGAGAACGACCAGTACGGCAGCGGGAACGAGGAGGTAGCGTCCGCCCCACTGGCTCTGCATGTCGCCGCTCCAACTGAGCGCCCACGTTGCCGCCGTGGCGAGCATCACGCCGATGGCCAAGGCCTTCTGTCGGACGGTCGACACCCCGATCGCGGCAATGGCCGCGGGCGCGGTGAGCAGGGCGCCAGGGATGAAACCGAGGTCGATTGCCCGGAGGAGAACGAGCACGACGGCCATGGCGAGTGCCGCCGCGGGCAGTGCTCGTCCTTTGACCGCCATGCGAACACCAAATGCAAGGAGGCCGACAACCAAGCCGCCGAGGAGGAACGACACGAGGTCCTGCGACGGCCACAGACCGATCGAGGTGAGCGCCGCGTCCTTCATCCGCTGACCGACGTCGAGCCCGGCCTGGCCGAGTTGGCCGCTGGTTCGCGTGCCCCGGGACACGGTCCCGAGCTTCGGGCTCTCGAAGCGGAGCCAAACCGCGGACATGACGGCGAAGCTTGCGACAGCCAAGCCGTAGTGCGGTAGCCGGGCCGTGAGGCGGGACCGTTCGACCTTTGTGGCAACGAGAGCGAGGCCAATGAAGCCGAAGCTGAGCGCAACCTCTGAGCGAAGGGTGACGCACAGGGCAGCGAGCGCGCCGGTGACGATCGCGGTGATCAGGTCTCGACGTCCACCGTCTCCATCGGCCATCCCGAGGACGAGGCTCAGGACCCAGAGCGCGATGGCGACGCTGGGTCCGTGCTCCCAGAAGTCGGCGGAATAGAACAGCACAGGCGACCCGAGGCCGACGAGCCAGAACGCCGCTTGCCCGCTCGACGCGCCGAGTTGACGAGCGAGGCGCCGAGCAGCGAGTGCCGCGATGGCGGCGGAGGGCACCGTCAACAGGAGCAGTGCCGATGCGCCACCGATGGACCAGAGGGGGACGGCCGTCAGGATCATCGGGAGACTCGTGACCTGCACCCAGCCTTCGTCCGTGCGCTGAGTTTTCAGGAGCTGATGGAGTTCGCCAGTCGGGTCGTGGTCCTCCGCCCAGTAGCCGACATCGGCTGAGGCGGTTCCCGACTCCGCCATGATGCGGACCGTCGCCATCTTGCCGCCGGTATCGCTACCCGAGGAGATTCGCGCGTCGCCCAGAATCCCGATGGCCGCCGAGATGACCAGGATCACGAGCGTGGCCAGGGCGGTGCCGCGGCGGCCAGTGACCAGGTTCCCGAACATGGAGTTCCTATCGGTCGGCGACGAGCCTCGATGAGGGACGAGCAGCGGTTTCGGTCGTGCGACCGTTGAGTGTCACAGCCGCTGATTAGGGTCCGATGATGCGTCGTCACAACTTCCGAAGCAGGCTCTCCGCCAACAGCACGCGCGATGAGCCATGGCGTCTGCTCACCGACGAGGTCGAACCGTCTGCCGGCTTCGCCCGTGAGGTCCTGCTGGCCGCGGTCATGAGCCAACGAGAACGGGATCCCTTGGCGCCGGTAGCCATAGGCATTGTCGAATCGCTGCCTCCTCGGCCTGCTGACCGAGGTGGCAGAGGAACTGTTGCTCCGATACGTGGCCTCCAACTGGGCGCAGGGTTGGTTGCCGGCCGAGCTGCTCAGACAGGCTCGTCTTGGTTCGAGTCCCAGTGCAGCGAAGCTGGCGGCGTGGGCCATCGCCACCGACCACGTCAACCGGCGGTCCAGCACGCTCGACCATCGCTGGGTGGCACAGGTCGATGGCCTCGATCTGCCTGCGGTCGATGGTCGTGGCGACTGGTTGCTCCGGTGGGCGTCGACCGAGGGCCTCGAGTGGCGAACGGTGGCCGAGGCGACGATCGACCTGTTGGCCAACGTGATGGGGCTTCCCCCGCTCGAGCGAGTGCTGCCGCCGCCAGGCTCGCCGTTGAACGATCACCAGGACCCCCGACAACCAGGACCGCGTTCGGGCACGACCAACGATCCGGTGCTGGAGAAGATCCGGAACCTGTTGGCCAAAGCCGAATCTTCCACCTTCGAGGCCGAGGCCCTGGCCTTCTCGGCCAAGGCGCACGAGCTGATGACCCGGCACGCCATCGACGCACTCACCCTCACCCACCCGCAACGTTCCATCGGCGAGCGACCGGTCATGCGACGCGTGTTCGTCGATGCCCCCTATGTGTCGACGAAGTCCTACCTGTTGCAGGTCGTTGCCGAGGCCGGCAGGTGCCGAGCCTTCCTGCACAATGGACTCGCCATGTCGACGGTGGTGGGCTTCGCCGACGACATCGCCGCCGTAGAGGTGCTGTTCACCTCGTTGCTCCTGCAGGCCCAGAACGGGCTGACCCAGGCCGCCAAGGTCGCGCCTCCGGGTACCGCGCCTCGCACCAAGGTCTTCCGTACCAGCTTCCTCACGGGCTTCACCCACCGGATCGCCGAGCGGCTCCGCCAAGTGAACGAGGCGGTGATCGCCGACGTCGAAGCCCAGCAGGGTCGAGCACTGGTGCCGCTTCTCCAATCCCGGCAGGAGGACATCGACGAGTTCATGGAGCAGTTCGACATCGTCACTCGTCCGGGCCGCCGGAATCTCGACGGCGCCGGTTACATCAGCGGGTTGACGGCGGCCGACCGGGCGCAGCTCAACAATGGCTATCTGGTCGGCACCGAATGACCGCGTTCGTCACAGACCACCGAGAATGGCCTTGCTCGAGGACGTCCCGAGCCGGGTGGCGCCCGCGTCGAGCATGGCCAGTGCAGTGGCCGAGTCCCGAATGCCTCCACTGGCCTTGATGCCAAGCCTCCCACCGATCGTGGTGGCCATCAGCTCGACGGCATGCAGGGTGGCTCCGCCCGTCGGGTGGAAGCCGGTCGAGGTCTTGACGAAGTCGGCGCCGGCGGCCTCGGCGATCTCGCAGCACGTCACCAGTTCCTCGTCGCTGAGCACGCCGGTCTCCAAGATGACCTTCAGGAGGGCCGCGGGAACCGCGGCCCGCACCTCGGCGATGTCGGTCTCGACGCCCTCCCAGTCGTGGCCCTTGGCCAATCCCAGATTCATGACCATGTCGATCTCCACCGCGCCTGCGGCGTAGGCCAGCGCCGCTTCGGCCCCTTTGATTCTCGGGTCGACGGTTCCGTTGGGGAACCCGATGACCGTGCAGAGCTCGATCCCATCGTCGAGCAGATCGTCGGGAAGTGGCAGCATGCACGGGCTGATGCAGACTGCCCCGACGCCCAGCTGATTCGCTTCGGCCAGGAGCGCAAGCACCTGATCGGTGGTGGCTTCGGGCTTGAGCAGGGTGTGGTCGATGGCTGCGGCGACGTCGGCGCGGGTGTAGGTCATGCCCCCATTCTCCCCGGTTCGGTGAGCAATCGCCCGCGTCGCGGTAGCGGAAGGGGTCGATGCTGCGATGATGTGTTCTGGACGTGTCCCTGTGCATGGCGCCAGGGAACGAATGCAGGAGCCCTCGATGGCAAACCCGATGCTCAACGAACAATCGCTCGACCGGGCCTTCGGCTCGTTGCGCGGCGGATCAGGCCCGGCGGCCCCCGGTTTCTCCCTGCCTCGGCAGGCACCCGGTCGGCCGATCTCCGACGGCCCGATCACTCCCTATCAGACCGGTCTGATGACCATGGAGGGCACGGCTCGGAGGGCGTTGATGCTCTTCGCCATCGTCGTGGCGGCCGCTGTCGTCGGCTGGTCGATGGTGACGACGGGCGAGCTCGGGGTGACCAGTTTCCCGATCTGGCTCATCGTGCCGGCGATCGCGGCGTTCGGCCTGGCCATCGTCACCGCATTCAAGCCGGCTGTTGCCCGGTTCACTGCTCCCGCGTACGCCGTCTGTCAGGGACTGTTCGTCGGCGCGTTGTCGCACGTCTACGAGGCCAGCTACAGCGGTATTGTCGTCCAGGCACTGCTCGGCACGGCCGGCGTCTTCGGCGCCATGTTGTTCCTCTACTCCCAGCGCATCATCAAGGTCACCGACCGGATGCGCAAGATGGTCATGGCAGCCACAGCAGGCATCGCCGTCATCTACTTGGTCGGCATCGTGGCTCGCCTGCTCGGCGCGCAAGTGTCGTTCCTGACCGATGCCTCGGGTATCGGTATCGTCTTCAGTTTGGTGGTCGTGGGGGTCGCCGCCTTCAACCTGCTGCTCGACTTCGATCTCATCGAACGGTCGGTGCAGCGCGGGGCGCCTCGGGAACTCGAGTGGTTCGCCGCCTTTGGTCTCATGGTCACCGTTGTCTGGCTCTACCTCGAACTCCTGCGTCTGTTGTCCCGCCTCAACCGCCGTTGAGGCGGTAGCCCGCTCCGTCGTACGTGGGTGGGGATATCCCCACCCACGGAACACCGGGCAGCGCCCTTCTGTCGGCCGCCGCCCTTCGTCACCATCGATGCATGGACATCGACGTGACGAACAGACCTCCGGCAACCAACCATCGGAGCGGCGCAGCCGTTCTGGTGGAGGCTCGTGATCTCTCCCGCATCTGGGGAAGAGGGTCGGCCGCCCAAGTAGGCGTCGAAGGAGTGAACCTCGACGTACTGCGGGGTGAGGTGGTTGCTCTCGTCGGCCCATCCGGCTCCGGGAAGTCGACGCTGGGGGCACTACTCGCCGGGATCGACTCGCCGACGGCTGGTTCCCTCGTGATCGATGGCGTACGCATCGACGCGATGAAGGCCGACGCCCTGGCTCGGTGGCGGGGCAGCGAACGTCGGGATCATCTTCCAGGACTTTCATCTGCTGCCGACCCTGACCGCACGGGAGAACATCGAACTCGGTTTGGAGCTGGGCCAGGAATCCGGTCGACGGTCGGGCCGCAAGCGCAGAAAGCTGGCTGACTTGGCCTTGCACGCCATCGGGCTGAGCCGACAAGGCCGGTCGTTTGCCGTCGCAGCTGAGCGGTGGTGAACAGCAGCGCGTGGCGATTGCCCGTGCGGTGGCCCATCAACCTCGGCTCCTGGTGGCGGACGAGCCGACGGGGAGCCTTGACCGAGCGAGCGGCCAGGTCGTGTTCGACCTGTTGATGGGCCTGGCCAACGACCGGGACCACCGTGGTGTTCATCACCCACGATCCTGCTCTGGCTTCGGCCGCCGATCGGGTGGTGCACCTGGAAGACGGACGAGTTGCTGCGGTCGAGTCGAGTTGCCCGACGCTGACGAACACCGCCGGCCTGGCTCTGGGGGTGCGGTAGCCATGTGGTCACGACTGATGAGGACGCTTCGACAGTTGAGGCGGGCACCGGGGCGCATCCTGGCCAGCGTGCTCGCACTGGCACTGGCCGCTGGTGCTGTGGGAGTGATGGCGGTTCCGGCGGTGAGTAGTGGTGCGTTGCGACAGGTCACGGCCCGAGATGGCCTGGCCGATCTGATCATCGACACGACGCCGTTGTCGCAAGATCAGGTTCGGAGGTTGGAGTCAGTCGACGGCATCGCCCGCGTCGAACCGCAGGTGGTCGTTCAGCGAGGTGGTCTTCAGCGAGTCGGTGTCCAGCGAGGAGCGTTTTGCCGCTCCCGAGCCGGTGCGAATGGTGGGCATGGTCTTCGGGTCCGAGCAGACCATGGACACGATCACCCGGAGCGCCGGCCGGATGCCCGGTGCTCCGAACGAGGTGATCGTCTCACCCGGTTTCGCTGCGGCAGTTGGTGTCGAGTTGGGCGCGCTGCTCGAGTTCGAGGCGGGTGGTGAACCGTTGACGGTCGTCGGTATCGGCGAGACGGTGTGGTGGTCGGATGGGGCGACGGTGTACTTGCCGTTCGACGACGGCCCTCGAGCGCTCACCCAGCCGGGGTGCGAATCACTTGGTTGTTCGAGCCGGCGTCGACGGCAGCGTGGACCTGGACACCGCCGAGGGACTCCGTTCGCTGGCGTCACAGATCCGGGGCGAACTGGCTGAGGACGGAGACACGTTTCTCCAGCTGCCGGTGGCGTTGCCCGGCGATCGAACGCCCATCGACGATGAGATCGAGCAGGTCAGCTCGATCATCGGGCTCCTCGGGATCGCTGCGGGGCTGGTGGCCCTCGTCCTGCTGTCGTCGACGACGAGCACGCTGATCGCTCAGCGGAGCCGCGAAGTGGCAGTCATGCGGGCTCTGGGGGCGAGGCCCCGCGCCGTCCGCCGCCGTTTGCGCCGGGTGGCCTTCGGCATCGGTGCAACTTCTCTGCTCGTCGGGATTCCTCTGGGCATCGCCATCGCGAATGTGATCGCGAGGATGGTGCTGGAGGAGTTCGTCGGCATCTCGCCGGACCTGGGGTGGGACTGGAGGGTCTCGGCGGGAACCGCTGCGGGCGTCCTGATCGGGGCTCGGATCGTGTCGGCCCGTTCGGCCAGGCGGGTTGCGGGCCTGGCCCTCGCCGAGGCCTTGCGTGATCGGGACGGCGCACCGTTCGGGCGGAGCTGGACGCAACGCCTTGCCGGACGTGTTCGACTGGGTCGGCTCCGCGATCGAATGGCGCTTCGGGCCTCGGTGCATCGCCCGGCGCGGTCGCATCGCGTTGGTGGCGCAAGTGGCAGCGGGCGTAGGGGCCATCGTGGTCGTCACGGGGATGGCAGCCTCGGTGAACGCGTACAACACGTCGGCGCGGGCACCGTGGTCGTGGGGTGCTCGAGCGATGGTGGCCGAACCCGGTCTCCACCTGGTGTCCGACACCGAGCCGGGCCGGGAGACCGGGATCTGGGTGTTCGGCGAAGCGGCGGATTGGGAGGTGGATGTCTTCGGGCTCGACCCGGCCACGGAGACGTTCGATCCCAATCTTCGCTCGGGGACCTGGCTGCAGCCAGGCAAACGCGGGGTCGTGGTGAGCGATGGGTTCGCCAGCCGCAACGGGATCGACGTCGGCGACGAGATGCTGGTGGAACTGGCGTCGGGGCAGCATCGGTACCCGGTCATCGGTCTTGCCGGTGACTTCGCCCGTTCGGTGTACGTCGATCGCGAGGTTCTCGCTGCCGACCTCGGCGCGGCAGGCAGGAGCAATGTGGTCTACGCCTCCACCGTCGAGCGTCTGGGTTCGAACAACCCGGCGGTGGAGATGACGGTCGTGACCGCAGCCGAACTGGCCGAGGCGGAGAGCCGAGGACGGGAGGCGATCGTCGGAATCTTCGCTGCCATTGGTCTCATCGTCGCCGGCGTCGCGACGCTTGCGGTTGTTTCGAACCTTTCGGTGAACCTGTTCGAGCGCCGGCACGAGCTTGCCGCGATGCAGGCCATCGGGGCTCGCCGCTCGTACCTTCGGGGTCTGGTTGCCAGAGAACTCGCCCCTCTGGCGGTGCTTGGTGTACTCGTCGGCCTGATGGCCGGTTGGCTGGGGACGTTGGCCATCGTCGACTCGTTCGAGGCCTTCAACGCGGTGGACATACCTGCCGAGTTCGTTCCGATGGTGGCTCCGGCATCGTTGTTGGGCGTCCTGATCGGTACGGGCCTCTTTGCGCTGGCAGCGGTTCGGGGTTGCACGCGTCGGTCGATCGCTGTGACCTTGCGAGGTGCAGCGTGACGCCGACGGGCCACACTGGTGAAATGAACGCGCCGGACCGCTTCGATTCGTGGGCCGCAACCGCTCGCTCATGGTTCGGCCCGCTGCTCGATCCGGCCGGATGGATGGGCCTGGGGTACCTGTTCGTCGGCATGGTGTTGTCGTTGCTTGCGTTCGTTGCCCTCAACGCGGTGGCCTGGACGGCGTTCGGCCTGGCCTTCATTCTGGTCGGCGTGTTCCTGACGGTGCCGGCCTTCCGAATGGTGGAGGCGTTGTGCGAGGCGGAAGTCGGTTTGGCTCAATGGGTCGACGAGGTGATCGAGCTGCGGCGGCCGACGCCCCTGACCAGCAGCGGCCCTCGGGGTATTCGAACCGCCTTCGCCGACCCGGTCCGAATGCGGCAGGTCGGATTCATCCTTGCCAACGTCGTGCTCTCGCCACTCTTGTACAGCCTGGCGATCCTTCCGTACGCCTTCTTCGTGCGCACCGTTCTCGGCTTCGATCTCCTGCTCATCAGTGGACTCGTCGACACGAACCTCGGGCTCCTCGGGCTACCGCTTGCGGTGGTGGCGCTGGGCGCGGGGCCACGAGTGTCGACCCGAGTTGTCGAGCTTCGGGTTCGCCTCGTTCGCTGGTTCCTCGGACCAGATCGTCTTGCCGTCGCCGAAGCCCGGGCCGAGGACCTGGAAGGGCAACGTCATCAGATCCTCGATGCTGTGGCCGCCGAACGCCGGAGGATCGAACGCAACCTGCACGACGGGGTGCAACAACAACTGGTGGCGTTGGGCATCGACTTGGGAATGGCCGACAGCCACTTGGTCGACGATCCCGAGCGAGCGCGTGAGCTGTTGGGCCTGGCACGACAGAAGGTCCAGGGGTCGATCGGCGAGCTGCGCCAGCTCGGCCGGGGATTGCATCCCGCGATCCTGGAGGACCGGGGCCTCGATGCCGCATTGTCGGCGGTCGTGGCCAACGCTCCGTTGCCCATCTCGGTCCACGTCGATCAGGATCTGGACCTGGGCACGGACGTCGCCGAGACCGTGTACTTCATCGCAAACGAAGCGGTGGCCAACGTGCTGAAGCACGCACAGGCACGGGTGGCCTCGGTCCACGTCGCCAGGGTCGGGGCCAACGTTCGCATCACGGTCCACGACGATGGTGCGGGAGGGATCGTGACGACGGGAGCGAGTTCGGGCTCGGGTCTGGCCGGCATCAAGGCTCGTGTCGAGGGTCGAGACGGAGTGCTCACCGTCACCTCGCCCGTTGGCGGGCCCACCACCCTGACCGCGGAGCTTCCCCGACATGGCTGAACCCAGCGAGCGTCGATTGCGCGTGGTGTTGGCCGAGGATTCGGTCCTCTTGCGCGAAGGTCTCACCCGCATGTTGGCCGACCACGACATCGAGGTGGTCGCAGCCTTCGGCGACGCATCAGGTGTGCTGGATGCGGTCACCGAACTGGAGCCCGATCTCGTTCTGCTCGACGTTCGGATGCCCCCGACCCACACCGACGAGGGCATTCGAGCTGCCATCGAGGTGCGTCGCTACCACCCGGCCGTCGCCGTGCTGGTGTTGTCGCAGTACGTCGAGGAACGCTACGCCGGCGACCTCCTTTCGGGGGAGGTCGCCGGCGTCGGGTACCTGTTGAAGGATCGCGTCATGGACATCGCCGAGTTCGTCGGCTCGTTGCGCCGGGTTGCGGCCGGAGGCTCGGCGGTGGACGTCGAGGTCGTCCGCCAATTGCTCGGACGATCACGGCGTTCCAGCGAACTCGAGGTGTTGACCGCACGTGAGCGTGAGGTCCTCACCGCGATGGCCGAAGGCCTCTCGAATGCGGGCATCGGCGAGAAGTTGGTGATCTCGCAGGGGGCCGTCGAGAAACACATCTCGAACGTCTTCGCCAAGCTCGGTCTCGAGCCTGAGGATCACGCGCACCGGCGAGTCCTGGCGGTCCTGACCTATCTGCGGCCCACTGAGCCTTGACGGCGGACACTTCGAACTCGAGGGCGATCTTGTCGGACAGCATGACGCCGCGCCGGTGTCGTTGGGGCTACGTTGACAAATGAAGATGATCTATCAACCAACTAGCCGGATGGATCTTCGCGCTACCGTTGTCCCGATGGAAGAACCGAGATGGCTCGAACCTGCCCAGCTTCAGGCGTGGCGCCGTTTCACCATCATGCACATGCAGCTCACCGGCCGACTCGGGCAGGAGCTCGCCGCCGACGGTCTTTCGTTCCAGGATTACTCGATCCTCGCGGCGCTGAGCGACGCCGACGACAACCGCGAGCGTGCGTATTCGCTCGGGCAGAAGCTGGGTTGGGAGAAGAGTCGGCTGTCGCACCACATCACGCGGATGGTTGCCCGTGGCCTGGTCACCCGAGAGCGTTGCCCGACCGATCAACGGGGTTCGTTCGTCGTCATGACCGAGGCCGGACGCTCGGCCATGGTCCAGGCCGCTCCTGGTCACGTGACCGCCGTGCGGAGATACTTCATCGACCAACTCACGCCCGCCCAGATTCGTACGATCGACGACGTGTCCCAAGCTGTCCTCGTTGCGCTCGAGTCCGACACCTTGGGCCCTGACCACGAGGCGGACTGACCCAACCGCCTCCGACCGATCAGCAGGCGAGGGCCCAGCTGCGGTTCCAGCCGAGCGGTCCGTACGGATGGACCGACTCGGGGCACAGGTTCGGATCGGCCAGGCCGGCGACACGGAGCGTGGCGGCCGCGTCCGGGCCGAGGCGTTCGAGGTAGCGCTCGTCCAACTGCACCGTTGCGTTGCCCCGGCCGAGGTTGGTTGCAGCAACCGTCGCCTCGGGGTTGGACCATCCATAGGCCCCGACCACCAACGCAGCGGTGATGATCACGCACGGAAGCAGCCACGCCCGACCACCACCGACTCCGGCTATGCGGGCGGTTACGGCAATCACGACGACGGCAAGCCAACCGAGAAACCAAGCGACGGCGAGGCGAAGCATGGTCAATCCGTAGGCCTCGATGTAGAGGCTCAGCCGGGAGAAGGTGACGCCAACGAGGGCGACGGTGAGCGCACCGACGAGGGCCACGAGTCCGTTCGCCGTCGCCGAGCGTCGCCGATCGAGCAGAGCGCCCAGCGTCGCGGTCAACGACAGGACCACGACCACCACCAGGACGAGTTCGAAGAAGCCGTCGCGTGCGTACTCGGCACGAGTCATGGAGGCGCCGGCGAGGATGTGGTCGGCGCCGCCGAGTGCGATGGTCGCCTGGACGCCGACCCAGGCGGCGAGAACCAGCGCCGTTGCGCCCAGCCCCATCAGCGCTTCGATCGGACGCGAGGTGGAGATCCAAGGTGCTGCTGCGGGTGTCGCGGCTCGCTGCGACACGGCCGCCACTGCGCCGATCGGGAGGGCCAGTAGCAGAGACAGCACACCATGGGCCCAGAACGAGGAGCCGAACGATTGGCCGATCAGTTCGCCGACGACGGCGTCGGCGTTGGCGAGGAGAAGGGTCAAGAGTGCGACCACGCCTCCGGCTACGGCGACGCCTCGAAACAGGACGACCCGTTCGCTCGAACCTCGTGCGAGCCAGGTCCGCATCGGACCGGTGAGGTGGGCCGGGGAGTCGATGAGGCCGCTGATGAGGCGAAGCACATCGTCCAACACCCCCCGGAGCCGGACGGTGGTGAGCCGATCGAGCGCAGCCAGGGTCAGGAGAGCGACGCAGGCGACCACCGTCGGCCCGGTCACCCAGTCGCTGGCTCGGAGGATGAGGTTCGATCCGAGCGCGGTTGCCGTGCCTGCTGCGACGAACGCCGTCCGAGACCGGCGCGCCGGCGCGGCGAGAATCACCGCTGCGGTGGTTGCGACCGCACACCAGCCCGCAACGGAGGCAACTCGCCCCTGGATGGCAACGCTGGCAAGGACGGCTGCGACAGCCACCAGTGTCAGAGCCGGGCCCTTGGCCGGCGGAACCCGAGGACGATGGAGCGCCGCGGGCCTCGTTTGGCGGTGGCGGAGGGTCGGTCGAGGTGTCGCTGCGGCGCGTTGAAACAGGAAGCATGATTGGGGTGTCGCTTTCGTCGGGCGGCCCTGCGGCCCGGAGGCCGGTGGTGTGGGTCGCTCAGGTGAGGGCCGGCAAGGTGACGACCACGCACGCCCCGGTTGGCTGATTCTCGATGATCAGGATCTCGCCGCCGTGTCGATCGACGATCGTCTTGCTGATGGAGAGACCGAGCCCCGCACCACCGCCGCCGGTCGGCACACCGTCGGCTTGCCAGAACCGTTCGAAGACCTTGGAGCGCTGTTCAACCGGTATGCCTGGCCCGCAGTCACGAACAGCCAGGCGAACCGATCCGTTCAGCCTGCTGGCGACCACCGTGACCGGAGCACCGATGGGGGAGAACCGCAACGCGTTACCGATCACGTTGGTGAGCACCCGGGTGACCTGCTGTCGATCACCGATCGTGCGCAGCCCGAGCGGGGCCTTCACCTCGATGTGTGACGTGGGGTGGGTGAGCCGGAAGTCTCTGGCCAGTTCGTGAAGGAGATCGCCGAGGTCGAGTTCTTCCTTGCTGAGCCGGTCGGCGCCCGCTTCGAGGCGGGAGAGGTCGAGCAGTTGGCTGACGAGGCGGCCGAGGTGTTCGCTTTGGGCCAGCATTCGTCCCAGCGTGGCGCGATTGGGCGTGCCGACCCCATCGACCAGGTTCTCGAGCGTTCCCTGCAGCGCAGCAACCGGCGTCCGCAACTCGTGGGAGGCGTTGGCGATGAACTCCTTCTGCCTGCGATCGGCATCGGCGAGTTCGCCTGCCATCTGGTTGAAGGCCTCGGCGAGCTGACCGACCTCGTCCTTGGCCGTCACGACGACCCGCTGGGTGTAGTCACCTCGAGCCATGGCCTTTGCCGAGGCCGCCATCTGCCGCAACGGATAGGTCATGCCGTGGGCGAGGAACTGCACCATGAGCAACGCGAGCGCGCCCGCGACCACGGGACGAAGCCAAACGGGCCAGCCGAAGCGGATGCCGATCTGGCTCATGAGTGCGGTGACGGCGACCGCCACGACGATGACGATCGACCATTTCGCCTTGATCGAAGGGACCGGATCGAGTGGTCGGGGCCAGCTCACGATGGGTCACCGAAGGCGTAGCCGACGCCGTGCACGGTCCTGATGGTGTCGTCGCCGAGCTTGCGGCGCACCGATCGGACGTGGCTGTCGACCGTCCGGACCCCGGAGCCGTCGCGATACCCCCACACCATGGCAAGCATCTGCTCCCGGCTGAGGACGGCAGTGCCCGCTTCGGCGAGAACCCGCACGAGGTCGAACTCGGTTGGCGTGAGATGTACCTGCTGATCGTCACGTCGGACGACACGGCTCGCAGGGTCGATGGCGATCGAGCCCCGCTCCAGCGCAGGTCCCGCGGTCATCTCGGACCGCCGCAGCACGGCCTTCACCCGCGACGAGCTCCCGTGGTGAGAACGGTTTGGTCATGTAGTCGTCTGCCCCCACCCCGAGACCGATGAGCATGTCGGTTTCGTCGTCGCGGGCGGTCAGCATCACGACGGGGACCCGACGGGTCGATTGGATCCGGCGACACACCTCGACACCGTCGATGCCCGGAAGATTCAGATCGAGGACGACGAGATCGGGTCGGAGCGTTGCACATCGCTCGACTGCCACCAAGCCATCGTGGGCGATTGTCGCCTCGTAGCCTTCGCTACGCAGCCGGTCGGCGATCGCGTCGGCGATGATCGGTTCGTCTTCGACGACGAGGATGTGCGAGCGCGTTGCCACGAGCTCCAAGGTAGAGAACAGAAACGTCCACGTCCCGCAGGAGTTGTGAAGACTTCGTGCAGCTAGGGCGCGAGTCTCTTGCCCTTGACCGAGGCGCCGTTGACCCAGACGTCGGTGATGTCCGTCGGGGTGGCGAGTCGCACGATCTTCTCGAACACGCGGGTCCAGTCGTCGAGATCCCACACGGCAACGCCGACGCCGGGCTCGCCTGCGGGGCGAGTGGCGACCGCAATGGCGTCGAACACGCTGTCCGACCTCGAGCCGACCGGCCGGGATGCCCAGAACCTCGGCCCCGCCGACGGTCGCCAGCCAGAACGCGGTGGTCACATCGATGGCGCTGGCCGCCACACCCCGATCTGTCGGCGCAAGACGCTGATCGACGCCGTCCTGCAAGAGGCGGGACACGTCGACGGCGTGGGCGCAGACCGGGAAGAGGCCCGCCTCTGCCCCTCCGGCGATGTCGGTACCCAACCCGAGCCGCAGTCCGTTCGCCATCGCCCGCCGAACGGGAAACACCGCGTTGCCGAAGTAGACGTTGGACAGCGGACAGTGGGCGACGCCCGCTCCGACGCCGGCCAACAGCGCCATGTCGTCGTCGGACAAGAGACAACCATGGGCCAAGACGCTGTGGTCGCGTGCCAGGCCGAACCGTTCCAGAGCAACCGAGTCACTGACGCCGAAGCGATCGAGCACGTACTGGTGTTCCCAGTCGTTCTCGGAACAGTGACTCTGCACAAGCGCGCCGGTGGCCGTGGCCAGCTCGCCCAACCCTTCGAGCAAGGCGTCGGTGCACGCAGGGATGAACCGGGGTGTGATGATGCCCTGCACCAATGGCGAGCCGAGGCGGTTGACGGCGTCGAGGCTCCGAGCGCTTGCCTCGACGCCGGCAGACGCCGTGGCATCCCGATAGAAGTCGGGGGTGCCGTCGGGGTGGTCCATGGCAACCCGGCCGACGAACGCCCGCTGACCGAACCGGCTGCACGCCTCAGCCAGCGCCAACGTCGCCGGTTCATGGATCGACGAGTAGTAGACGGCCGTCGTCGTGCCCCGGGCCAGGAGCTCGGGCACGAGCGACGCCCAGACCCGCTCGGCGAACGCCAGGTCGCGATAGCGGGCCTCGAGCGGAAACGTGTGCTGGAAGAGCCACTCGTCGAGTGGAACGTCCAAGCCGGTGCCGAGTTGTGGCCATTGGGGGGCGTGCACATGGAGGTCGATCAGGCCAGGCAAGAGGCAGGTGCCGTCGCGCAGTGTCACGTCGGCAACGGTCGTCGCCGACGCCGGCTCGATCGTGGTGATGACCCCCTCGTCGTCGATGGTGACCACGTGGTCCTCGCGAACTTGGAGCCGGTCTGGTGTCGGCGTGGACAACAGCGTGCCCCGAACGGTGAACGTCACCGTCCAAGTGTGCCGCCGTCGGAGGGGTCCTGCGGGGAGGGTGGGGAGTAGGGTCGGGGGATGCACGATCTGGTGATCCGAAATGGGACGGTGGTCGACGGAAGCGGTCAACCGAGGTTTGTCGGTGACGTGGCGGTCAGCGACGGTGTCGTCACCGACGTGGGTGAAGTCTCTGGCGCCGCCCGGCGCACGATCGACGCCGAGGGTCAGCTGGTGCTGCCGGGTTGGGTCGACATCCATACCCACTACGACGGCCAAGCCACTTGGGACCCGGAGGTGACGCCCTCATCGTGGCACGGGGTCACGACTGCGGTGTTCGGGAACTGTGGTGTCGGGTTCGCACCGGTCAAGCCGGGCACTGAAGACTTCCTCATCAACCTCATGGAGGGGGTCGAGGACATCCCCGGAACGGTGCTGGCCGAGGGCATCGACTTCCGGTGGGAGACGTTCCCCCAATACCTCGACGCGCTCGAATCGATGCCACGCGTGCTCGACATCGGCGCACAGATTCCCCACGGTGCGCTCCGCTTCTACGTCATGGGCGAGCGAGGCGCGGTGCACGACGAGATCCCGACCGACGCCGAACTCGCCGAGTTCGGGCGTCTCGTGCGCGAAGGTCTCGATGCCGGGGCGTTGGGCTTCACGACCAGCCGCACGATCAAGCATCGGGCTGCCGATGGCCGCTTCACACCCAGTCTGACGGCCACTGACCCCGAGTTGGCCGCCGTGGCCGAGGCCATGCGTGAAGCGGGCGCTGGTGTGATCGAAGCCAATTCGGACTTCGAGCCCGGCGACTTCGAGCGACTGCGACAGGCTGCCCAGATCTCGGGCCGACCCCTGTCGGTGCTCTTGCTCCAGGTCGACAACGACCCGGAGCGGTGGAAGACGACCAGAGACCAGATCCATGCGGCCAACGAGGGCGGCGTCGAGGTGACCGGCCAGGTCGGGTGCCGCCCCATCGGCGTCATGCTCGGACTCGACGCCACCGTCAATCCATTTCGGACCAACCCTGCCTATGAGGCGATTGCCCATCTGCCGCTGGCCGAGCGGGCAGCCCTGATGCGCACCGACACTGCGCTGCGGGACGCGTTGGTGTCCGGTCGGCCAACCGACAAGCACACCGAGTGGATGGACTACGCCTTCACCCGTGCCTACGAACTGGGCGAGGCGCTGGACTACGAGCCGGACCCCGTCAACGCCGTGGCCAAGCGAGCGGCTGCCGGTGGCATCGATCCCTGGCAGCTGATGCTCGACCTCTTGTCATCGGGAGATGGCTCGACACTGCTGCTCTATCCCTTCGAGAACTACTACAACGGCGACCTCGAGGACATCCGCACCATGCTGGCCGACCCGTACACCGTCTGCGGGATCGGCGACGCCGGCGCGCACGTCGGCACCATCTGCGACGCGTCCTACCCCACGTTCCTGCTCACGCACTGGGCCCGAGACCGGACCCGAGGCGAGCAATTGCCGCTCGAGTTCCTGGTCAACAAACAGACGCGGCGCACCGCCGAGGCCTACGGCTTGCTCGACCGTGGTCTGCTTCGCCCCGGCTACCGGGCCGATCTGAACATCGTCGACCACGCGGCGCTGTCGGTCGGTCGGCCGCAGTTGGCCTTCGATCTCCCCACCGGCGGCAAGCGCCTGGTGCAGCGACCGATCGGGTACCGGCACACCTTCGTGGCGGGTGTCGAAACCTTGACCGACGGCGAGTTCACCGGCCAGCGCCCGGGGCGGCTCGTTCGTGGAGCCCGCCCCGGGCCTGGCCTGAGCTGCACTCGACTCAGGCGATGCCGACCATCTCGGTCTGACTGCGCAGCACCAGCGAGGTGGCCGCGTCGGACCACCGGTCCATGCCGTCGGGCTCGAGCGCCGACAGGAATGCCTTCCACGCCGTTGCATCGTCGAAGTAGAGCTCGGCCATGCCGGCGAACGGAGCGGTCGACGGGTCGATGCTCTGGCTCACCACGTACCGCCAGCCTCCGGCCTGCTCCATGGTCGCTTTGACGTTGGGGACGTGGACGTCGAGCCAGTGAGCGAAGAAGGCGTCGGTGTCGGCGTCCGGCTTGGCACCCACCAGGAACGTGACCTTGAAGAACCCGGTGCGCGTGCAGGGGAACGGCTGGTTCAAGGTGTTGGGCCGAACCGGCAGACGGTCGGATCCGTCGATGACGACGTACTCGGTCGTGGCCCAGGGGGAGTAGGGGAGCGCTCGCTCCTGGAAGCTGTCGGACGGCGTCGTGCCGTGGGGCTCCTTCGGCGCGGGGAGGGCTTCGTCCCACCACAGTTGGGCCACGCCGTCCCAGGCATGCGTGCCGTCGGGAGCGGCATCGAACAGGGTGGCGATGTAGCGCCACGCGTGCAGCCGCCCCGCGTCCTTGGCTCGCTCCTGGCCGGCGATGACGAGCGGCATGTGATTGGCGAACCAGTGGGCCACGAGCTCTTCCCGTGTGGCTCCCGGTCGGCGCTTGATGAGGTACTGCATCTTCGCCCCTGGTGTGGGCGTGGGGCGGCCGCTCACGGTTCGATCACGATCTTGCCGATGGCCTTTCGGTCCATCATCGTCCGAAGGGCGACGGCGGCGTCATCGAGCGAATAGCGGGCCGAGATGAACGGCTGAAGCTTGCCGGTGGCGGTGAACTCGAGGAGGTCGCCCATCACTTCGCGTCCGAGTTCGGGCTCGTTGGCCATCATGGCGCCGTAGAAGACGCCGACGATCGAGCAGCTCTTCAACAGCGTGAGGTTCAGCGGGACGCTCGGGATACCGGCGGTGAAGCCGATGACCAAGAAGCGGCCGTTCCAGGCCGAGGCCCGGATGGCCTGCTCGGCGTAGGCGCCGCCGACCGGGTCGTAGGTGACGTCGACTCCCTTGCCGCCGGTCAGTTCCTTGACCCGGTCCTTCAGGTTCTCGGTGGCGTAGTTGATGGTCTCATCGGCCCCGAACTGGCGACACAGATCGAGCTTCTCCTCGGTGGACGCGGCGGCGATGACCGTTGCCCCCATGAGCTTGCCGATCTCGATGGCGGTCATGCCCAGGTGGCCGCCGGCGCCGAGCACCAACAACGTCTCGCCCGCCTGTAGATTTCCTCGCCACTTGAGCCCGTAGTAGGTGGTGCCGTAGGCGTAACCGAGGCCGGTCGATTCGGCGAACCCGACCGCGTCGGGCAACACCCGGGCGTCGCGCCCCTTGGCCAACGCCTGCTCGGCGAATCCGCCGGAGAACCCGACCGAGGCGACCACCCGGTCGCCGACCTTCACGTTGGTCACGGCCGAGCCGACCGCGGCGATCACCCCGGCCACCTCGCCGCCCGGGATGTAGGGCAACGGGACCTTGAACTGGTACTTGTCCTCGAGCATCAGCGTGTCCGGGAACGTGACCGGCACGGCCTTCACGTCGATGAGGACCTGGTCGTCGGCCGGGGTGAGATCGGGCACCTCTTCGACCACCAGGCTCTCTGGGGGGCCAAAGGCATTGCAGATCACGGCTTTCATACTTGCTCCTCGGTCGGACGTGCAGGTGGTTAGGTTGGCTCCTATCCCAGCAGTAACGGCCCGCCCCGTCGAACCTGGCGGACGGTTCCCGGTTCGGAAGGTTCCCCATGCTCGTCTTCGCTTCGGCCGATCATCGCCAACACCATGCGCTCGAGGTGGACGGAGGGCGCCTGATCCGGTCGTGGGAGTGCCCGGAACGCATCGACGCCATCGAGGCCGCGCTGTCTGGTCGCCACGCGTTCCGTTTGCCTGATCCGTTGGAACCCGCACTGGTTGCGTCGGTCCACGATGCCGGCTACCTCGAGTTCTTGGCGACGGTCTGGGATCGCTGGGTGGCCGATGGTGAGCGGGGTGAGGCCGCGATGGCGTTGTGCTGGCCCACCAGGGGAATGGACCAGCAACGTGTCCCGACGTCGGTGCGCGGCCAGCTCGGCTACTACAGCTTCGCGGTCGATTGTTCGGTGACCGCCGGAACCTGGTCGGCGGTTTGCACGAGCGCCGCGCTGGCGCAGTCGGCGGCTGCTGCGGTTGCCGGCGGTGAGCGTGTTGCGTTCGCCCTCTGCAGGCCGCCCGGTCACCACGCCACCGCCAGCCAGTTCGGGGGCTACTGCTATCTGAACAACGCGGCCATCGCGGCCCAGCGCCTGCTCGACAGTGGCCGCACGCGGGTGGCGATCGTCGACGTCGACTACCACCACGGCAACGGGACCCAGGACATCTTCTACGGGCGCAACGACGTCCTCTACTGCTCCGTCCACGCCGACCCGACCCATGACTTCCCGTACTACCTCGGGCATGCCGACGAGGTCGGCGACGGCGAGGGAGCTGGGTTCAACCACAACGAACCGTTGCCGCTCGGTACGGGGTTCGCCGACTGGTCGGCTGCGCTCGGTCGTTGCCTTGATCAAGTGGCCGAGAGGGGATGCGAAGCGTTGGTGGTCTCGCTCGGGGTCGACACCTACGAGGCCGACCCCATCAGCCATTTCCGACTTGCCGGAGCCGACTTCGCGACGATGGGCCGCCTGCTCGGGGCGGTGGAACTGCCAACGGTGTTCGTCATGGAAGGCGGCTACGCGGTCGACGATCTCGGCCGCAACGTGGCCAACGTCCTCGACGGGTTCGAAACCCTCACGACAGGGTGAGGACGGTGACCTCGCCGTTGTCGGCGGTCACCCACAACGACCCGTCGGTGGTTTGGTGCACACCCCGGAACCGGCTTCCGGTGGCCAGGGGCGCGCTCCGGCCGAGCGACAAGCCCTCGGCGTTGAACAGGTGGACCCACACGCCTTGTCCCTTCAGCGCGCTGACAGCAAGACCTCGATTGAGTGAACCCCAACCGGCGTGGTCCAGCCACTCGGCTCCCGAGATGGCCAACGTCGGCGAACCCGTGGACCACGCCGCGGGCATGGCGTTGGGCAACGCAGTGTTCGTCATCGAGACCGACTCGTTGTAATCGGGCACCGGGTTCCAACCCGCGTTACCTCCTGGGCGAAGGCGGTTGATCTCGTCGTCTCGTGAAGGGCCATGCTCGACCGACCACATCTGGCCGGTTCCCGGTCGTTCGCTCAAGCCCTGGACGTTGCGGTGGCCGTAGGTGAAGATCCGGCGGGTATCGAGGTTCGGCGAGGATGCAAAGGGATTGCCCGGCCACCCGGCCCCAGTCGCCGAGTCGACTCGCAGCACCTTGCCGCCGAGCGATGCGAGGTTCTGAGGGTTCGTGCCGATCGCCGCGTCGCCGGTGCCGATGAAGAGCGACCCGTCATCGGCGAACTCGAGCTGGCAACCTCCGTGACGTCCCGACGAGAGCGGCAGGCCGGCGACCAGCGGGCCGACGCGATTGGCAGCGGCGCCGTCGGCGCGCAAGGTCCAGACGACCACGCGGATGTCGTGGGCGGCAGGGTTGGTCGGGTCCTGGTACCCCTGACAGGTGTAGAAGCGACGGTTCGTCGCGAACGCCAGGATCGATGGCGAGACCCATGAGGCCGGTTTCGCCGCTGGCGAACAGGTCGCTGAGGTCAGCGGTCACGGCTCGTCGAATGGTGCCGCCCGGTGCGATGGAAGAGAGGGCGCCCGGCCGCTCGGTGACGAGAAGGGTGCCGTCGGGCAGCGAGTCGATGTCCCACGGAGTGGCGAAACCACCGATGGTTCGCCGAGTCAGCGACGGCTGAACGGCGAAGCGATTCTGCCATTCGGGTTGGTAGAGGAAGGCCGCGATGAGCGTGCGGACCCGGTCTCCCGCATCGAGGCGGTTGGACCAATAGTCGAGACCAGCGGGTTCGGGCAGCCGCTGCAGCATGGCGAGGTAGAGCAACGTCGTGGACACGTCGCCGCCGAGCAACGCGCGATGCTCCGACGATTCCGAGACGTGAGCGATGAACTGCCCGAGCGTCAACCGGCCGGAGTCGATCTCGCCCCGCCAGTAGGCGAGGCCTTCGGGGTCGGGGATCCGGCCGAGCGCTCGTCCGTAGACCGCAGCGACCACCTCGCCGGTGTTCGAGGCGTTGGCCAGCGTCTCGAACTCGGCGGTGGCCAGCATGGCCTGGGCGGTGTGAGCGAGCGCAGCTCCCGAGGCGCTCCGGCCGACCCAGAAACGCAGCCCTCCGAGATCGGGACTCCGATCGAAGATCGAGTGATAGAGACGGATGATCGGCGCGGTCGTCGCCTCGAACTCTGGGGAGTTGATCAGGAACTCGACCAACTCCTCGGGCGGGAGACCCGAGCGGAGCCTGCCCGCCCAGTAGGAGAGCCCAGCCTGATCCGGCCCCCGCGACAGGACGTCTCGATACATCTGGTCGACGAAGGCCTCCTCGGTGGGAAATCGAGTGCCGAACAGCTCGGCCGCCCCGGCGGGCGCCGGTTGCGTCATCCCTCCGACGACCAGCATCAGCGCCGCCACGACCATGGCCAACGCTCGCCGACTTCTTGAAGTCACCATCGATCGATCGTAGGCCCCGTCCCCGCTCAGCGTTCCGGCGGCCTCGTCCCGTCCGAGACCTGTGCGTTCTGCAAGCTGGTCGCCTCGGTCCTTCGTTCTGCAAGACCGGCGACCCCCACAGGGGGGCGGCCGTCTTGCAGAACGGGGGTGCGAGGGCTGGGACTTGCAGATGGTGGAGAACGAGGTGGGAGAACGGGGGTAGGGATAGCGTCGTCGGGATGATCGACGTGCCTGCATCGACGACTCCTTGGCCCGCAGCGGGGCGCTTCGTCGACCGGGTCGTGGCGGTCACGGGCGGGACGTCGGGGATCGGGTTGGCGACGGCTCGTCGATTCGCGGTCGAGGGGGCGTCGGTGATCATCGCGGGGCGAGACGCCGATCGGGGAACGGCGGCCGAATCGCTCCTCGACGCAGCAGCCCCGGGCCGTGTCCGCTTCATCGCTACCGACGTGACCGACCGGGTCCAGGTCGATGCCCTGTTCAGCCAGACGATCGAGCGATTCGGGCAACTCGACGTGCTGGTGAACTCGGCAGGGGCCATCGTGGTCACGCCGTTCGAGCGGATTCGCCGGGAGCAGTGGCAGAAGACGATTGCCGTCAACCTGTTGTCGGTGTTCGACCTGTGCCAGGCCGCATTGCCTCACCTCAGGGCGACCGTGGCCCAGCGCCGAGGGCAGGGCTTGCCCGGTTCGGCGTCGATCGTCAACGTCGCGTCGCTCGACGCCGTTGGCGGCGACAAGGGGATGACCACCTACGGGGCAGCGAAGGCGGGTGTCGTCAACTTCAGTCGGTCGCTGGCGCTCGAAGTGGCATCGAGCGGCATCCGGGTGAACTGCGTGTCGCCGGGAGCGGTCGACACGCCCATGACCACCGCCACCACCGGGCCCCAGAACACTCAGGAGGCATTCGCTCGGGCGATACCGGCGGGCAGGTTCGGTCAACCGGACGAGATCGCCGGCGCCATTGCGTTCGTGGCGTCGGACGATGCCAGCTTCATGGTGGGCGCCAACCTCGTGGTCGACGGCGGTGTCACCTGTTCGACGGGACACCCCGACCTCTTCGAGTTGTTCGGGATGGCGTAGATCCGCTAGGTGATAGGCCACGTCCCAAGACAGCTTTCGTCTTTGGAATCGATGACAGGAGTACGACGATGCGTGCATGGCGAGTGAACGAGCTTGGTCACCCTTCGGTGTCCCTCCAGTTGGAGGAGATCGCAGATCCGGTTCCGGCTGAGGGCCAGATTCTGATTCGGGTCGAGGCGGGCAACGTGAACTTCGCCGACATCCTGTTGTGTCAGGGCATCTATCAAGACCGGCCGGGCGTCCCGTTCACGCCTGGGCTGGAGACGTCGGGCGTTGTGGAAGCCGTCGGTCCCGGCGTCGAGATCGAGCCCGGCGTTCGAGTCGCCGGCATGTCGGCCCTCCCGGCCGGCGGATATGCCGACAAGGCCTTGATCCGCGCCCACACCGCCCTCGAGATGCCGTTGGACATTCCGGCTACCGACGCCACCGTGCTGTACTCGACCTACCAGACGTCCCACGTCGGGCTGCACCATCGGGCCCAGCTCCAGCCGGACGAATGGCTCTTGGTCCACGCCGGTGCAGGCGGAGTCGGTTCGGCCGCGGTCCAGTTGGGGGTGGCCGCCGGCGCCAGGGTCATTGCCACCGCCGGCAGCCCGGCCAAGCTTCAGCACTGCCTCGACAACGGAGCCCACTTCGCCGATCGACTACACCGACCCCGAAGCGATGTACGCGGAGGTCATGCGCATTACGGGTGGCCGTGGCGTCGACGTCGCCTACGACCCGGTCGGGGGTCCGGTGGGCGACATCACGCGCCGCTTGATGGCGTGGGAGGGACGACTCGTCGTCGTCGGTTTTGCGTCCGGCGGCATCGGCACCTATCCGGCCAATCACGTCCTGGTGAAGAACTACTCGGTCCTGGGGCTGCATTGGGGCGCGTACGTCGAGCACGGCGGACGAGCCGTCATCGACGCTGCTCACGCGCACCTGATCGAGCTCTATCTCGCCGGGGCCATCAAGCCGGGAATCACCGACCAGATCCGGTTGCAAGACCTCCCCGCCGCCCTCGACCTGCTCGAGAACCGGCAGGTGAGCGGCCGCCTCGTGCTGGTGCCCTGAGCCCCAGACGACTGCTACCCGAACGCGCCGCGCTCGCTGAGCGCAGCGATCTCGTCGGGGCCGAAGCCCCACTCGGCCAGCGCCTCGGCACCACCCTCACCGGGCGTGGGTGAGATGCGCCGAATCTGTGACGGCGTCCGGCTGAAGCGGGGCGCCGGCGCCGGCTGCACGGTGTCACCCACCTCGACGAACGCGTTGCGCTCGGCGTTCTGCGGATGGTGGGGCGCTTCCAGCAGATCGAGGATCGGCATGACCGTGTCGTCGTCTCCGTCGAACAGGGCGGCCCAATGATCCCGCGGTTGGGTGAGGAACAACGCGGCCATCCGCGCCCGGTAGCCGGGCCAGTTGGCTCGTTCCGACGGGGTTCCGAGTCCGCTGAAGTCGATGCCGGTCTTCGTGACGAAGTTGTCGAGGAACTTGCGCTGCAGCAGCGCGGTCGAGACGAACTTGCCGTCGGCGCACACCCAGGTGCCGTACCGCCAGTCGCCGCCGTCGACCAGGTTGGCCGAGCGTTCGTTGACCCACGTCCCGCCGTGGAGGTTGCCGTAGAAGTAGGCCATGAGGTTGAGCGCCCCGTCGGAGATGGCGGCGTCGACCACTTGGCCCTGGCCTGACCGCGCGGCCTCGTGCAGTGCGCGCAACCATGCCCAGCGCGAGATAGGCGCCGCCACCGCCCAGGTCGCCGGCAAGGATGAGGGGCGGCGGCGGGGGCCGGTCGGCGTCGCCGATCGACCAGAGTGCACCGGTCACCGACAAGAAGTTGGCGTCGTATCCGGCGCGTCGGGCGTTCGGGCCTTCCTGCCCCCAGCCGGTCATGCGCCCGTAGACCAGCTTCGGGTTTCGGGCGAGACACGCCTCGGGTCCGAGGCCGAGCCGCTCGGTCACGCCGGGCCGGAAGCCCTCGATCAGTGCATCGGCCCCCTCGACGAGCCGCAACACCTGCTCGACGTCCTCGGGGTCCTTCAGATCGAACCGCACCGAACGGCGGTTGCGGTAGAGGTAGCGGTACTTGTGGTCGGGATACCCGAGGTCCTGCTCCTCCATGCGGTCGACCAACACCACGTCGGCGCCCATGTCGGACAGCAGCATCCCGGCGAACGGGCCGGGGCCGATGCAGAACAACTCGACGATCTTGACGCCCGACAACGGACCCATGGTTGGTACTCCTCGTGAAGCTCAAACGAGCGGTGACGCCCCAGGTTGTCCCAACCGCGCCGTTCGGGCCAAACCCTTCGGCAGGACCAGCGAGGCTAAGGTTCGCCGATGAACAGAACTGCCCGAATCGCAGCCATCGGCCTGGCCGTCGTCGTGGTCATCGGCGGTGGCCTCTTCTGGTACCTGCGAGATGATGCCCCGCCGGCAGTAAGTCTCGAGGCCGCGACCGAGTCGGTTTCGAGCACGACGGCGGTACCGGACACGACCGACACCGCCTCAGGCGACGCCGCACCAGAGGGCACCGACGATTCGACGGCGGTATCGGACACGACGGCGGCGACTGCGGTGACGGTCGAGCTTCCGGGGGTGTGGTCGGTCGACACCGAATCGGGCGAGTTCGACTTCGAGTCGGCGACGGGAACCTTCGCCGGGTTCCGCATCAACGAAAAGATCTCCGAGGTTGGAGATGCCACGGCGGTCGGCCGGACCGGCGATGTCGAAGGGTCCATCGAGATCGCCGGCTCGACGCTGTCGGCCGCCACGTTCACGGTCGACCTCAGCACACTGACGACGAACGACCGCGGCCGGGACGACAAGGTCCAAGGTGCCCTCGAGACCGACCAGTTCCCGTCGGCGACCTTCGTGCTGACCCAGCCGGTCGACCTGGGCGCCGATGCTGCGGCAGGCCAGCCCATCTCGGTCGCTGCGGCCGGAGACCTCACCATCCACGGCGTCACAAAGGCTGTGGTGTTTCCGCTGGAGGCGCAGCTGGTGGGATCGACCATTGTGATCGTGGGCTCGCTCGAGATCAGCCTCGCGGACTTCAGCGTCGTTGCGCCCACGGCGCCCATCGTGCTGTCGGTCGAAGACGTCGCCGTCGTCGAGTTTCAGCTGTTGCTGGTCAAGTCCTGAGTCCGGAGTCGGCTCGGGCCCTCGGCCGCGGCCGCCGGCTGGGCGGCCTTGCGGACCGCGTTCGCCCGGGCTGCACGGAGCAGGTCGCTGACGTCTTGGCCGTCGCCGAACTCGGCCACCGCTACGCCGATGGTGACCGATGGTGCTCGCACCAGGAGGACATCGTCGGCGGTCCGTACGGCTCGAAGGACGCGCTCGGCCAGCTCCTCGGTGCTCCCCCAGTCGCGACCATCGCCGACGTGTATGAAGTCGTGCTCGCCCACTCGGGCCACGACGTCGTGACGTCGGCTTCCTGCCAGCAGCGCCTGGAACGCCGCCTCGCAAGCTTCGCTTGCCTCGGTGTCGCCGAAGGTCTGGCGGATATCACGCAGGGCGTCGACCGTGATGGCGATCAGGGTGATGGAATTGGGCCCCGCCGACTCGGCGGCAAGTCGGCGGTGTGGCTTCTCATACATTGCTGACTCATTTGTCGACGGTTGATCAGTTGAGGACAGTGGTTCGGTTGACGTCGCCTGCTCGATCGAGGAACAGCATTCCTCGGTCACGTTGGGATCGATGAGGGGGAGATCATCGGTGGCGACGTCCGCTGGCGGAGCTGCGACTGTGTCGTGTTCGCCGACTTCGGCGAGCAGTAGCGCCACGGCCTCGGTCCGCCACTGGGTCCCCGACCCCTTGGCGATGACCTCCAGCGCCGCATCGCGGCCCATGCCCTGGCGGTACTGCCGGGTGTTCGTCATGGCATCCCACGAATCGCAGATGCTCACGATCGCAACTTCGATGCTGACCTGCTGGCCCGCCAGTTGGTCGGGGTAGCCACGGCCGTCGACTCGTTCGTGGTGCCCCCGTACGAACCTTCGAGCGCCGGCAAGGGACGGCGACCCGACCAGGAGCCGTTCGCCTTGTTCGGGGTGCGTCTTGATCTCGGCGAACTCGTCGTCGGTGAGCGATCCTGGCTTGTTGATGATCTCGCTGGGAATCACCAGCTTCCCGATGTCATGCAAGAGCGCGCCGACAGCGATGTTTCGAACCGTTCTGGCGTCGAACCCGGCTCGTACCCCGAGTCGCAACGCCAGTGCCGAGGTTCGCACCACATGCTCACTGGTGATCTGGTCCTTGCGTTCCAGCGCGGTGACGAAGGCGCGGACCTCGGGACTCAGCCCGAGCTCGAGCGCGGCAAGCGGCTCGGAGGACACGATGGGAGCGAGCACCTCGGCGACGCCGCGTCCCGATCGGTAACCGACCGCGATGGCGATGCACGACCCGAGGACACCGAAACTGTCGAGCACGAGCACCGCCCACGCGGCAGCGGTCCCGGGTTGGGCCCACAGGGCCCCGATGCTCGATGTCGTCAGGGCGATGACGGCGATCGCCGCAACCTGGGGTGACCTTTGCCGGCTGACCTGGTAGAGGAACCACTGGCGCCGTGCCAGCAGAAGGGCCCCGCCGACGGCCAGCGTCGTCACGGCGAAACGAACCGGGTTCGGAGGTGCTGCATCGATCCGGACCAGCACGACAGCGGAGATCGACGCGACGACGAGCGTGCCCGCGACCCAGGGTGTGGCTGCCCGGGCGATCGCTTTCGCCCACGGCCGATCGGGTGAGAGGAGTGGAGCAGCAGCCACAGCACCAAGAGGAAGCGCAAGCAAGCCGGCCCAGCCCGACGCGACCTCGCCGCCACCGAAGCGGGTCACGCTCAGACCCAAGGCGGTGGTGAGCGCGGAAATCGTCACCAGCGAGCCGCCCAGAATCGCAACTTCGGCCAACTGGCGACGCCGGCCGGCAGCCACGACGACGGCCGCGAGGAGCAGACAGGCGATGCCGATGACCGTCACGGCGCTGAACCACAGACTTGCTTCCACCTCGGGGCTATCGGCGCGACGGCGGAGCACCTGAACAAAGAAGCCGGACGCAGCCAGAGGTTCCGCTCCGGTAGCCTCGGCGCACGTCCACACGACTGGTGCTCCCGCATGGCGACTGAAGAGACCAACGACAGTTACCCCCACGACAGCCACGCTGGTGGCGGCATCAAGGACTTCCACCTCGACGCCATCGCCGACGCCGACCCGTACCCCTACTGGTACGAAGATCATGACAAGCCGGACAGTAACCCGACCCTCGTTCGTACCGAGACCTGCGATCTCTGCGTCGTCGGCGGTGGCTACACCGGGTTGTGGACTGCCATCATCGCCAAGGAGCGAGACCCGTCGCGCGACATCGTGCTCATCGACGCGCACGAGATCGGCTCGGCCGCCAGCGGTCGTAACGGTGGGTTCATGGAGTCGAGCCTCACCCACGGAGTCGCCAACGGCCAACAGCATTTCCCCGACGAACTGGCCCAGCTCGAAGAGCTCGGCCTGCGGAACCTCAACGACATCGAGTCCGCGATCCGTCGCTACAACATCGACTGTGACTACGAACGGACCGGGGTCATCGACGTTGCCACCACGTTCCACTCGCCTTCGTACCTGTCAGAGCTGCGGGAGGATTTCCAGGAGCTTCGGTCGTTGGGGCAGCGGGTCGAGTGGCTCGACGCCGACGGCATGCGCGCCCAGGTCCACTCGCCGACCTACACGGGTGGGCTGTGGCGCAAGGATCGCGCCGCGATCGTCGACCCCGCCCGGTTGGTATGGGGCCTGAAGGCGGCAGCGCAGTCGCTCGGAGTGCGTATCTACGAGGACACCAAGGCCACCTCGCTCGAGAAGGACGGCGTCGGGGTCCTCATCAACACCCCGCTGGGACGGGTCCGGGCCGGGAAGGTGGCGTTGGCCACCAACGCCTTCAAGCCGTTGCTCAACCGCATCGGCCACTACATGGCCCCGGTGTACGACTACTGCCTGGTGACCGAACCGTTGAGCCAGGCCCAGCTCGACGACCTGGGTTGGAAGAACCGGCAAGGCCTGAGCGACATCGCCAACCAGTTCCACTACTACCGACTCACCGAGGACAACCGCATCCTCTGGGGCGGGTACGACGCCATTTACTTCTGGCGGGGCAAGGTGAACGCCGAGCTCGAGAGCCGGCCCGAGACGTGGGCCAAGCTGAGCAAGCACTTCTTCGACACGTTCCCTCAGCTCGAAGGGGTCAAGTTCACCCACACCTGGGGCGGCGCCATCGACACCTGCAGTCGGTTCTGCGTGTTCTGGGGTCAGGCCTGGCAGGGGCGGGTCGCCTACGCCGTCGGTTACACCGGTCTCGGTGCGGCGTCGGCCCGATTCGGCGGCGAGGTCATGCTCGACCTACTCGACGGCAAACGATCGCTCGCCGTCCAGACCAAGTTCGTCCAGGAGAAGCCGTTGCCGTTCCCCCCAGAACCGTTCCGTTTCCTCGGGATCCAGGCCACCCGCTGGTCGCTCGACCGGGAGGACAAGACCGGCCGCAGGAACCTGTGGCTGAAGGGCCTCGACAAGTTCGGTCTCGGCTTCGACTCCTGATCGCCGACCGACCGAGCTTCGAGATGGGCGCGCAGCAACGGTAGGGTCGGCGGGTGATCGATTTCGGACTGACACCCCAGCAACAAGAGCTCAAGGAACGAACCGCCACCTTCGTGCGCGACATCGTCATCCCCTACGAGGCGGACCCTCGTAAGAGCAGTCACGGCCCGAGCGACGCGCTGCGTGACGATCTGGTCAACGAGGCAAAGAAGGCGGGCTTGCTCTCGCCCCACATCGGTACCGAGTACGGCGGCATGGGGCTCGATCACCGCACCAAGGCGATCGTCTTCGAGGAGGCGGGTTACTCGCCCCTCGGACCGATCGCCTTGAACATCGCTGCGCCCGACGAGGGTAACGGTCATCTCATCGAGCAGGTCGCCAGCGAGGACCAGAAGGAGCAGTTCCTCCGGCGGATGGCATCGGGCGAAGCCCGCTCCATCTTCACCATGACCGAGCCCGACGGCGGCGCGGGCTCCGACCCCTCGATGATGAAGACCATCGCCCAGGAGGACGGCGACCACTACGTGATCAACGGCCGCAAATGGCTGATCACCTCGGCCGACGGAGCAAAGATCGCCATCGTCATGGCCCGCACGCTCGACGAGAACGGGGTCGACCTCGGGGCTTCGATGTTCCTCACCGAGACCGATGTCGAGGGATTCGATCAGGTCGAGATCCTCGATGCCATGGACTCCAACGCCGTGGGCGGTCACTCGGTCATCGAGTACCACGACCTCCGGGTACACAAGACCCAGGTGCTCGGCGAGATCGGTCGGGGCTTCCGGTACGCCCAGGTTCGCCTCGGACCAGCCCGGCTCACCCACTGCATGCGGTGGCTCGGAGCTGCCCGTCGTTGCCACGACATCGCGGTCGAGTACGCCAAGGAACGCCAGGCGTTCGGTAAGTCACTCGGCGAGCACGAAGGTGTCGGCTTCCAGCTGGCCGACAACCTGGTCGAGATGCACGCCTGCCGCTTGATGATCTGGCAGTGCGCGTGGGTGCTCGATCAAGGCGATCAGGCCGCGTACCGAGTCCTCGGTGGCCAAGCTCTACTGCTCCGAAGCCCTCAGCCGGGTGGTCGATCGATCCCTGCAGACCTTGGGCGGCACCGGCATCACCTCCCGCACCGTCGTCCGCCAGACCTACGAGGACATCCGGGCCTTCCGCATCTACGACGGCCCGAGCGAAGTGCATCGCTGGTCGATCGCCCGGCAACTCTTGAAGTAGGCCGACGCAGCCGAGCCCGACGTCGGCTACGCCTTGGTCTTGGAGTAGTCGGCCAGTCGTTCGACGACGGCCGCGGATGCCCGGTCGGGTGGCCACAGTCGAAGGGCGGCTGCGGGTCGTACTCGATGGCGAGCTGCATTGCTTCGGCTGCGGTTCGGTCAACGAGAAGTTCGGCCAAGCGGAGCGCCATGTCGATGCCGACGACACGCCCGCCGCGGTGATGATTCTCTGGTCGAGGTGTTCGACGACCCGCTGGGTGGTCGGCTTGGCCCCCAGCGATTCGAGCACGTGGAGCACCGACCAGTGAGTCGTCGCCTCGAGGTCGGTCAGCAGTCCAGCCGCCGCCAGCACCAAGGACCCGGTGCACACCGATGTGGTGAACAAGGTTGTCTGGTGGACGGTGCGCAGCCAGTCGAGGAGGACCTCATCGTCCAAGAGTGCTCGGGTGCCGATGCCGCCGGGAACGATGACCACGTCGGGTCGCTGGACTTCGTCGAAGGTGGCATCGGCGGTCAAGCCGAGGAATCCGTTCTCGGTGCGGACCTCGCCCCGTTGGTGTCCGACGAAGGTGACGGTCGTGTCGGGCAGACGCTGGAGGGTCTCGTAGGGCCCGATGAGGTCGAGCGCGGTGAGACGGGGAAAGAGGACCGCGGCTATCTGCATGGGAGTCTCCTTGTTCTGTTTGGGTTGAAGGGCTGGTGGCGAATCACGGCTGGTGGGCCAGCGAGAAGCGGGCGCGATAGTCGCTGGGGGCGATGCCGGCGCAGCGCAGGAACGTGCGGCGCAGCGTCTCGGCGTTGGTGAACCCGCATTGCCTCGCCACCTGCTCGACGCCGGCGGGCGTCGTCTCGAGCAGGTGCTTGGCGGCCTCGACTCGTACCCGTTCGACGTACTTGGCCGGCGTCACCCCGACCGAGTCGAGAAACAGGCGAGACAAGTGACGCTCACTGACACCGACCGCCTCGGCCAGCCGAGCGACCGACCACGCATCGTTCGGGCTCGGCCCGAATCAGCTCGATCGCTCGGTGCGCCGGACCTGCGGCATCGGCGGTCCGCCAAATGCCGGTGGCGAACTGGCTTTGCCCGCCGGGACGCCGAAGGAAGACGACCAACCAACGAGCCACGAGCTGGGCGACCTCCGACCCGTGATCGGCCTCGACGAGGGCGAGCGCCAGATCGATGCCGGCGGTCACGCCCGCCGAGCTCCAGACGTTGCCGTCCTTGACGTAGACCGCATCGGGCTCGACGTGGACAGCGGGGTACTCGCGACGCAGCTGCTCGACCCTGGACCAGTGGGTGGTAGCCCGTCGACCATCGAGCAGCCCGACCTCGGCGAGGATGAAGGCGCCGGAACACACTGAGGCAGTGCGTTCGATCTTCGGCTCGTGACGGCGCAGCCACCGATGGAGTTCGTCGTCGTGTCGCGCCTCGAGCACGCCCCAGCCGCCCGCAACGACGAACGTGTGCGGGGCCTTGGCCGCAAGCGCCTCCGCCTGCAGCATCAGGCCGGACTCGGACCTGATGGGTCCTGGCTGAGTCGAACGGAGGGTGACCGCATAGCGAGGGCCGATTCGCTCGAGCGTGCCGAGCGCCTGGTTTGCTCCGGAGAAGACCTCGAAGGGGCCGACCGCGTCGAGCGACTGGACTCCGGGGAAGATCAGGATGTCGACGGCCCGGGATCCCATGGCCGTCATGCTGAGCCATCGGGGCCTTGGCGTCAATGACATGGTGCCCTCGATTTCAGCCAACCTCCGGCTCCAAGCGTCGCTCGCCACGAACCTCCGGCTGGAGGCGTCGGAAACCGACGGCTGGAGCCGGAGGTTGGGCAGGGGTGAGGCGTGGACGGGAAGGGACTTGGGAACGGGACGCTTGGATGCAAGACTCCGACGATGTCCTTCTCCGTATCGGCGTTTCCCGAACCTTCAGCGGCCGCAGTGGCGGCATTGGCCCCGACCGGTGTCTTGCGGGCGGCGATCAACCTCAGCAACTTCCTGTTGGTGACCGGCAAGGGCGCAGACGGGAACCCCGAGGGCGTCTCGCCCGACATGGCCAAGACGTTGGCCGCTCGCCTCGGCGTCGGTATCGAGCTGCTCCGCTACAAGACTCCCGGCGAGATCGCCGACGACGGCGGTTCGGGCAAGTGGGACATCGCCAACATCGGTGCCGAACCACAGCGAGCGAAAGAGATTGCGTTCACCGCGGCCTACTGCGAGATCGAATCGACCTACCTCGTGCCCGCCGGGTCCGACATCATGACGGTCGACCAGGTCGATCAGCCCGGCCGGCGTATCGCGAGCGCCGCGCGGGCGGCGTACGACCTCTGGCTCGAGAACAATCTGCAGCACGCCGAACTCGTGCACGGCTCGGGCCTCGATGGCTCCTTCGACGTCTTCGTCGAGCAGCAATGCGATGCGCTCGCCGGCCTGCGTCCCCGGTTGCTCACCGACGCCGAGCAGCTTCCCGGTTCTCGCGTGCTCGACGGACGGTTCACCGCCGTCCAGCAGGCGATGGGAACGCCCAGAGGGCGCGACGACGCCGGCTTCGACTACCTCACGACCTTTGTCGAGACGGCCAAAGCCGATGGCTACGTCGCCGAACTCATCGCCAAGCACGGCGTTGTCGGGCTGTCGGTCGCCGGGCCCGCATAGCGAACAGGACAAGACAGACGACGTGACTGATCAACCTGGCAGCGACCCGTTCCGCCCACCATTCCAGCCGCCGCAGCAGCCCACCTACCCTGGCCAGCAGCAGCCCCCGGCCCCTCCCGGTGGCCCGATGCCCCCCTACAGCCAGCCCCCTACAGCCAGCCCCCGTACAACCAGCCCCCGTACGGCCAGCCCCCGTACGGCGGCCAGCAGCCGCCGCCCGGTCAGCCGTCCTACCCACCGGGTCACAACCAACCACCGGGATACGACCAGCCGGCGGGCTACGGCTTCGACCTTCCCGGCATGCAGCCAGTGAAGAAGAAGCGCTCGGTCTGGAAGTGGCTGGTCGGAATGCTCGTTCTGCTCGTGCTGCTGGTCGGCGGATGTTCGTACTGGTTGTTCCAGGCGGTCTCGGCACCGGTCGACGCAACCAACGAGTTCATGGCCGCCGTGAAGGACGACGATTGGACCCGAGCCATGACCCTGGTCGACACGACTCCGTCCTGCTTCGGCGAGACCGCCGAGGCCGATCTCAAAAGCTTCTTCGGCGGCGAGTCGATCGAGAGCTACTCGTTCATCGCGTCGTTCGTGACCTCGGCGAGTGGAGAAACAACCGCCGAGGTGACCGGTGACGTCACGTTCTCGAGTTCGGGAGAACTCCCTGTGGGGGTCAAGATGCGCCAGACGAACGACGAGTGGCTTGTGTGCGGCATCACGGTCCTGTGATCTGAGCCGGTGCGGTCTGAAAGGTGAGCCGCACCGTTGTGCCCTCGCCGGCGACGCTGTCGACCGTGGTCGAGCCGCCGTGGGCCGCCATGATCGAATCGACGATGGCCAGGCCCAACCCGCTGCCACCGGCGGCTCGGGAGCGTGACGCGTCCGCCCGCCAGAACCGCTCGGTTGCCCGAGCGGCTTCGTCGACATCGTGGATGGCATTCCGGTGAGGACCGGCCCGTGCGATGAGCTCAACGTCAACGCGATCGCCAAGGGATTCATCGTCGATCGTGCGCTCCTGGTCGGCCTCGAAACCGGTCTGTGCAGCACCTTGCTGGTGAACGCTGGGGGCGATCTGCGTCACGGCGGTGAGCGTCCGCTCCGGGTCGGGATCGAGAACCCCTTGCGACCCTACGACAACGAACCACCCCTGCTCGTCGTCTCGCTGGCCAACGCCGGTCTGGCCACCAGTGGGGTGGCCCGCCGGGGCTTTCGGGTGAATGGGGTGTGGCACGGACACGTCATCGACCCACGAACAGCTCGGCCCGCTGACCAGGTCGCCAGCGTAACCGTGTTCGCGCCCGACGCCGAAGCCGCGGACGTGATCGCCACCGCCGCCGGCGTGCGGTCTCCGCAGGACGCCCTCGCGTTCGTCGATCGCTTCGAACGTGTCGGCTGTCTCGTGGTCGATCGTGGCGGGGCACAGCTCGCCAATGGGGAGTGGCGCCGTCGTTTCGCGTAATGTGTCATCGGTCTGCACACAAGGGAAGAGGACCCGTGCCATGGAAGATCTCATCATCACCAACGCCCGAATCGTCGATGGAACCGGGGCTCCTGCCTACCGCGGTGACATCACGGTCAACGACGGGGTCATCACCGCCGTCGGCGCCTCGTCCGGCCAGGCCCGCCGTGTCATCGACGCCGAAGGCCACCTCGTCACTCCCGGGTTCGTCGACATCCACACCCACTTCGACGGTCAGGTGTGCTGGGACAAGCAGCTGACCCCGAGCAGCTGGCACGGCGTCACCACCGTGGTGATGGGCAATTGTGGCGTCGGTTTTGCCCCGGTTCGCCCCGGTGCACAGGACGAGCTGATCGAGCTGATGGAGAGCGTCGAGGACATCCCGGGGACCGCCCTCCACGAAGGCATTCCGTGGGGCTGGGAGTCCTTCGCCGAGTACCTCGACGTCATCGACACGCCCTACACCGTCGACATCGGCACCCAGGTTCCCCACGTCGCGTTGCGGCACTACGTGATGGGCGAGCGCTGCCACGAGGACGCTACGGCCGAAGACATTCTGGCGATGTCGGAGATCACCCGGCAGGCGTTGTCCGACGGAGCACTCGGGTTCTCGACCTCTCGCTTCTATGGCCACCGTGACAAGCATGGTCAGGTCGTCCCGGGCACCTACGCCGGCGTGGCCGAGATGATGGGCTTCGCCGACGCCGTCGCCGACGCCGGCCACGGGACGATGGAGATCATCTCCGACCATCTCGACGACGAAGACGAGTTGGGCTGGATCGAGGCCGTCGCCCGCCGGGCCGCTCGACCCGTCACGGTCCTTGCGACCGCCGACTTCGGCGACGGCATCTGGGGGTTGGCCGAGCGTATGGCCGCCGACGGTGTCGAGGTCCGGCCCCAGGTCGGCGCCCGTCCGCCTTCGGTACTCATGACGCTCGAGGGCAGCCTCAACCCCATGCGACAGTTCCCGCACTATCGCACCATCGCCTCGCTTCCGATCGACGAGCAGCGGACGAAGCTGCGTGACCCCGAGTTCCGGGCGGCGATCCTGGCCGACGAGGCCCGCGGCCACCGCTTCCCCGAGGTCAACCGCATCACCTCGACCTGGGACCGCATGTACGTGCTCGACCCCAGCCTCACCTACGAGCCCGACCGACCCGACTCGGTCGCCGGGCTGGCCGAGACCCGCGGGCTCGATGTGCGCGAGGTGCTCATGGACACCCTTGCCGACGGCATCCCGATCCTGCACCTGTTCGGCAACTATCCCGGCCACCTCGAGAACCAGCGCAACATGATCGAGAACGAGGTCTCGGTCTTCGGGTTGTCCGACGGAGGAGCGCACTGCACCGTGCTGTGTGACGCCGGCGTACCCACGTACATGCTGGCCTACATGACCCGCGACCGCGAGCGTGGACCCAAGCTGAACCTCGAGCGCACCGTGCACAAGATGACCCAGGACACCGCCCGTCTGTACGGCCTGTTCGACCGGGGAGTCATCGCCCCCGGGATGCGTGCCGACCTCAACATCATCGACTACGACGCACTGCGTCTCCACGCCCCGGAAATGGTCAACGATCTCCCCGCAGGCGGCCAACGGCTGATCCAGCGGGCCGACGGGTATGTCGCCACCATCTGTGCCGGTGAGGTCACCTACGAGAACGGCGAGCACACCGGGGCCGATGCCCGGACGTCTCATCCGCGGCGGCCGCTGAGCCGGCGCCAAACGGGTCGCTGAACGGGAGAGCGAGCGCCTCAGTTGATGAGGCGCTCGCGGCCCTCCCAGAACGGGGCTCGGAGATTCCGCTTCAAGACCTTGCCGGGGCCGGACTTGGGGAGCGGTTCCTCCTGGAAGCTGATGGACTTCGGGACCTTGTAGCCGGCGATACGGGTGCGGCAATGCGCGATCAGGGTGGCCTCGTCGATCTCGACCCCGGCCCTCGGCACGACCACCGCGTGCACCGCCTCACCCCAGCGGTCGTCGGGGATGCCGAAGACCGTTGCTTCGAGTACGGCGGGGTGGGTGTAGATGGCGTCCTCGACCTCGGTGCAATAGACGTTCTCGCCTCCCGAGACGATCATGTCCTTCGACCGGTCGACGAGGAACAGGTAGCCGTCGGGGTCGATGTAGCCGAGATCGCCGGTCTGGTACCAGCCGTCGGCGTCGAGCACCGCCGTGGTCTGCTTCTCCTTGTTCCAGTAGCCCGCCATGACGTTCGGGCCCTTGACGGTCACCTCACCCACTTCACCCGCGGGCAGCGGGTTCAAGCCGGCGTCGAGGATGCGGAGCTGTACACCGGGGGGAACGACGCCGCAGCTCTTCGCCCGCTCGGCATCGAGGTGCTGCTCCTCGTGCCGGAAGATGGTGGCCAGCGGTGACAATTCGGTCGAGCCGTACAAATGGATGAGTTCGCAGCCGAAGAGCCCGTAGGCCCGTCGGAGTACCTCGAGCGCAATGGGGGACGCCCCGTGGGAGATGAACCGGAGGGTCGAGACGTCCCGAGGAGTATCGGCTTGCAATTCGACCATGGCGGCCAGCATGGCCGGCACCGCGATGAAGCATGTGATGGACTCGGAGACGACGAGGTCGAGTGCAGCGCCAGGTTCGAAAGCGGGAAGCACGATGTTGGTGGCACCTACCCACGCCAGCGCCAGCGCGGCGTACACGCCGGCGGCGTGGAACATGGGCGCGATGGTGAGGTAGCGGTCGTCGATGACCAGCGGTTGGGCGAGCTGGGTGTGCACCGCGTTTGCCATCAGGTTGGCGTGGGTGAGCATCACGCCCTTCGATGCACCCGTGGTGCCGCCGGTGTAGAACAGGCCGGCGAGCGTCTCGGGTGCGAGATCCGGTTCGAGTTCCGGAGCGGCGGCGAGGAGCTCGTCGTACTCGCCGGTGTCGAGCCGAATGACCCGTTCGACCAGTTCGGCGAGGGCCCCGGGATCCCGGTCACAGATCAAGACCTTGGCCCCCGCGTCCGCGGTGGCGTAGGCCAGTTCGGGCTCGGCCCAGCGGGTGTTGTGGGGAACGATGGCTCGCCCCGCACACGGAACGCCGATGAACAGTTCCAGATAGTGGTCGGAGTTGAGGGCGAGCAATGCAACCCGGTCTCCGGGCTCGGTCAAGCCTTCGAGTAGACCGGCGACCTTGCGTACACGGGCGGCAAGCTCGGCGTACGTGCGACGCGTCCCACCGCACACGACCGCATCGCGTTGGGGGAACAGCTGCTCGGCGCGACGCAACGGATCTCGCATCGTGTACATGGACGGACTCCTCGGTCAGATGTCACATCAAGGCTAACCAGAATCGATCGGCCCTCGTTCTGCAGTACCCGCGCCGGCATTTCGCCGGTCCCTGTACTGCAGAACGGGTGGTGGGGCGTGGGGCGCGGGGTGCCCGGGGTCAGCTGAGGCCGACGATGACGGTGTGGACCAGGTGTTTGAAGCTGGCGTTGCCGTCGGCGGGGCTGGTGAAGGCCTGGCCGGCCTCGAGGGCGACGAAGCCGTGGATGGCGCTGCGGGCGGTGCGGGCCGCATAGACCGCGGCATCGCCCTCGTACCCCCAGCCCGCAGAGATGATGCGCGAGAAGACCTTGAGGAGGTCGGCGGTCGCCAGGACCAGTTCGTCGTTCGGTCGATGGGGCGGCAGCAGGGTGCTGGCGTATTGGCCGGGATGATCGAACGCGAACCCTCGGTACGAGTAGGCGACCGCGGACAGTGCGTTGTCGCCGGCGTGGCCCAGGGCCGCATCGCGCACGGTTTCGGTGAGGTTGATCATGGCCTGGACCGCGACGGCGAAGCGGAGCGCGTCGAGACCATCGACGTAGGTGTAGAGAGCAGAGGACCGGACGCCGAGGACGTTGGCGACCGCCGCCAACGAGAGACTGTCGAGGGACTCTCGGTCGACGAGGTCGATCGCGGTGTCGACGACGTCGCCGTGGCGGATACGTGGTCTGGCCATGCACAACAGAATATGCACACATCTTCTGTTTGCGTGAACGTCTTTCAGATTTACTGAATAGGCTTCAGTATCTTCTCAACTGCTAACCGGAGGTTTCCAACCTATGGCAACGAAAGCCGCAACCAAGCCAGCAACGACGCTGGCTCCTCTCGAGGATCGAGTGGTCGTGCGTCCCGACGAGCCCGTCTCCACGACGGCTTCGGGGCTGGTGATCCCCGACTCGGCCAAGGACCGCCCGCAACAGGGTGAGGTCATTGCCGCCGGTCCGGGCAAGCGCTCGGAGCAGACCGGAGAGCTCATGCCGATGAGCGTCAAGGTCGGCGACACCGTCGTGTACTCCAAGTACGGCGGCACCGAGATCACCAACAACGGCGAAGACCTTCTCGTGCTCAGCTCACGCGACATCCTCGCCATCATCGACTGACCGAACCGAACAACGAAAGGGATTCTGATGTCAAAGCAACTGCTGTTCGAAGACGAAGCTCGCCGCAAGCTCGAGGCCGGCGTCGACCGCCTGGCCAACGCGGTACGGGTCACGCTCGGCCCCAAGGGCCGCAACGTGGTCCTCGACAAGAAGTGGGGAGCCCCCACCATCACCAATGACGGCGTCACCATCGCCAAGGAAATCGACGTCGAAGATCCGTTCGAGAACATGGGCGCCCAGCTGGTCAAGCAGGTCGCCACGAAGACGAACGACGTCGCCGGCGACGGCACCACCACCGCCACGGTCCTCGCCCAGGCCATGGTCAAAGAAGGCCTCCGCAACGTGGCGGCCGGCGCCAACCCGATGGCCCTCAAGCGGGGCATCGAAGCGGCAGTCGCAGCCGCGGTCGAGGCCATCAAGGCCCAGTCGATCGAGGTCGATGACCGCTCGCAGATCGAGAACGTCGCCTCCATTTCGGCCGGTGACCGCAAGGTCGGCAAGATTCTCGCCCAGGCGTTCGACAAGGTCGGCAAGGACGGTGTCATCACCGTCGAAGAGTCCAACACCTTCGGGCTCGACCTCGACTTCAGCGAAGGCATGCAGTTCGACAAGGGCTATCTCTCGCCTTACTTCGTGACGGATACCGAGCGCATGGAAACCGTGCTCGAGAACCCCTACATCCTGCTCAACCAGGGCAAGATCGGCTCCGTCCAGGACATGCTCCCCGTGCTGGAAAAGGTCATGCAGACCGGCAAGCCGCTGGTCATCATCGCCGAGGACATCGAGGGTGAAGCGCTGGCGACCCTGGTGGTCAACCGCATCCGCGGCACCTTCTCCTCCGTCGCCATCAAGGCGCCCGGGTTCGGCGATCGTCGCAAGGCGATGCTGCAGGACATGGCCATCCTCACCGGTGGTCAGGTCATCAGCGAAGAGGTCGGCCTCAAGCTCGACGGCGTCACCCTCGATCTGCTCGGCCAGGCCCGCAAGATCGTCGTCACCAAGGACAACACGCTCATCGTCGATGGCGCCGGCAGCGGTGCCGAGGTCGATGCCCGCGTGAACCAGCTCCGCACCGAGATCGAGAACACCGATTCCGACTACGACCGTGAGAAGCTGCAGGAACGTCTGGCCAAGCTGGCCGGCGGTGTTGCCGTCGTCAACGTCGGAGCCGCTACCGAGGTCGAGCTCAAGGAACTCAAGCTCCGCATCGAGGATGCCGTCTCGGCGACTCGTGCAGCCATCGAAGAGGGTGTGGTCCCTGGCGGTGGTCTGGCGTTGTTGCGTGCACGCAGTGCCGTAGCGGCCGCGACCAAGAAGCTGAAGGACCATGACGAGGCCACCGGCGGTCGTCTGGTGTGGACGGCGCTCAGCGCTCCGGCCCGCCAGATCGTCATCAATGCGGGCGAAGAGCCTGGCATCATCGTTTCCCGGGCCGAAGAAGAAACCGGCAACATCGGCTACAACGCGGCCACCGGCGTCTTCGAAGACCTGGTTGTCGCGGGCGTCATCGATCCCGCAATGGTGACCCGGGCTGCGTTGCAGAACGCCGCTTCGGTTGTCTCGCTGCTGCTCACCACTGAAGTGTTGATCACCGACAAGCCGGAACCCAAGGGTGCCGGCGGTGGCATGCCCGACATGGGCGGCATGGGCGGCATGGACTTCTAGTCCGAACACCCCGTCGTACTGCTGAGCCTCCGACCCAGGTCGGAGGCTCAGCTCGTTTTCGGCCGGGTCGTGTCCGGCTGGCCACGGCGGATCACCGTCGGGGCACACCTTTGAAGAATGCTCGAAGGGCCAAGCCGAGATTGCGATCGAGTTGGCGGAACGCGAGGTCCAAGGCGGGGGCCGGCCAGTCTTCCGGTTCGAGGACGACCGGGAGTCGTGGGTCGTGAAGGAAGAGGCGACGAGCGGCGGCGTCGAGCAGGAACGCCTCGGCGAGCAGAGGATGGGCAACCCGGTCGCCGCTCGGGGCCAAGAGCGCGGCGGAGGCTTCGAGTTCTTGGGTCAGGGTCAAGGCGTCCTCGGACCACTGGTCGAGCGGGAAGAGGGCTCGGGCCAGGGCTTGGGCATCGATGAGATCGAGCGGAGCAATCGCGGTACCACTCGACCTGCTGGTCGGCGAACGCTCGAAGCTCAGCGAGGTGGGCCTCCGTCGGACCGGCGTGTTCGATGTTGTCCGGCCGCATCCAGACACCCTCCCGTCGCTCGCCGAGACCCAACGAGGCCAGAACGGTGCGGAGTTGCGCCCGGTCGGACGCAGCCCGGCCGCCGGCGGTGACGATTGCGCACTGCCACGATCCATCCCAGTGATGGTCACGGGCGCGTCGAGTTCGGTTCTGGCGTTGCTGACGTTGCAGGAGTTCTCCCCGCAGTTCGTAGGTTCCATCGACGTTCGCCAGCTCGCCCCGTTCGACCATCCGAGACAGGGCAACGCGCATCGTCCCGCTGGGGATGTCGAACGGTTCGCCGATCGCCACCAGCAGGCGGCCGGGAAGGCGTGGCGGGTCGGTGCCCAACAGAGTCGAGGCAATGACGCCCCGCGCCGAAAGGGGTTGTCGTTTCAACCGGCGGCCAGCGCCTTCCAGAGCTTGGGGTACGACGGCCACGTCAGGGCCGGGGCGACGTAGCCGTCTTCATCGAGAGCGGCCTGCAACCGCGGCAGGTTCCGAAACGGGATGCCGGAGTCGACGTGGTGCGCCAGGTGATAGCCGACGCCGTAGGGAACCAGCACGGTGCGAGCCAGCAGGCTTTGATGGACGTGATGTGACGTGGCGCGCCGGTCAGGTGATCGGGTCATCCCGCCGTGTTCGGCGATCGCTCGCAGACGATTGAGGACTTGGTACACCACTGCATAGGGCAGCGCCCAGAGCCAGAGGTAGAGCCACGGGTGCCCCCCGAGGGCGAAGAGACCCAAGACGAACGCCTGGCCGGCGAAGAAGCGGAGGCTGTTCACGAAGAATCGACGATGAAGGATGCCGGTGAGCCGGGGCTTGAGGATGCGGTAGGCCGAGACGCCGGTGGCATCACGAAGGAGCTTGCGTCGTAGGGAGCTGCGCTTGACCGGGTAGAAGGAATACAGGATGAAGTCGGGCTCCTTCGGCCCGAACTCGTCACGGTGGTGGTTCGCATGTCCCCGGCGATAGGCGTGGGTGCCGGTGCCGAACGCCAGCCATCCGAACAGGTTCACGCCGATGAGGTCGTTGACTCGGCGGTTGCTGAACAAGAGGCGGTGGGCACCCTCGTGGTGGAGGATGAACATGCGATTCTGCAGCACGCCCATGGCCACGACGCCGACCGCCACCGCGGCCCAGTGATCGAGCGCGACCACTGCGGCAACCAGCAAGACCGGAAAACCGACGGCGCTGACACAGGTGAACACATTGCGGAGGTCGGCGATCTGTCGAAGTTCGGTGCGGAACTCGGCCCGTGGCCGGCCATCGGCGCGGAGTCGCGCTGAACCGGCGAAGGGCGCCAACGCCTCGGCGGGGAGCCGGCGGGTCATACCGCCAGTCATCTTGGCCAACAGCGCGTCGTGTTCAGAAGCGGTGTCGTGTTCAGAAGCGGTGTCGTGTTCAGAAGCGGTGTCGCGCTCGGGGGCGACGGCGATGCCGGCTGAAATGGGGAAGTCGGTCTCGTGCGCCACGTCGGTCATGGAAGGAATCGTAGCGCGCACATGTTACGTTGTGTCAAACAGATGCTGTTGCGGACGTAACATACGCGGCCCGATGACTCGGCGGCGATCAGCGCATCGAGATCGTGCCCATGACATCTTCGGAACCACCGGCCGGTGCGGCGATCTCGACGATTCGCTCGTCGACGTCGTCGTACTCGAGCCGGAGGGCGCGACACATCAGGGCGTGGAGTCGATAGCTGGCGACGGCGTAGGTGAGTTCCACGATCGCCGGTTCGCTGAGCGCAGCCGACAGTGCCTCGAACGTGGCGTCCTGGACCCGGCCGTCAGCGAGGACGAGTTCGTCGGCGTAGGCCAAGACGGCGCGTTCGGTCGGGGAGAAGAGGTCGGAGAGGACCCAGGTCGGGAGGGCCTCGAGCTGCGCATCGCTGATGCCGGTCCGGCGGGCCGCCTTGCAGTGTTGACTGAAGACGAACTGGCTGCCGGCGGTGAATCCGGTGCGGGTCAGGGCGAGCTCGCGGAGATCGGCCGGCAGGACCCGGTCGGGGCTGGAGAACAGGCCGAATCCGGCGACCATGTGGTCGAGGAGGTCGGGAGTCTGGGCGAACACGGTCCACCAGTTGCCCGGCGTGCCCGTTGCCGTCCCCGGTTCGGCCACCGGGTCGCGGTCTCCGAAGAGGCGTTCATAGACGGGAAGGACCGAGGGCGGAGCTTCGGAGCGGGGGATCTGTCGGATTCGTGTCATCTGGCGTACTGTAGGTCTGGCTTCGTCGCTGGGACAGACGTCACAGGGCAGCCGGTCTGTCTGAGGAGGACGTCGACATGTCAACTACCGGGCTTCGATCAAATACTGAGTTCCAACTCGGAGGGGTCAATCACATCGCCCTCGTCTGCAAGGACATGGCGCGCACGGTCGACTTCTACACCAACGTCCTGGGAATGCCGCTCATCAAGACGCTCGAGATTCCCGGCGGAGCTCAGCACTTCTTCTTCGACTGCGGAAATGGTGACTCCGTCGCCTTCTTCTGGTTCCCGAACGCACCCGAAGCGGTGCCGGGTGTCTCGGGCGCGGCCCAGATGCCAGGGCGCGGCGACATCACCTCCGCCCATGGGTCCATGAACCACCTGGCGTTCGACGTTCCGGCCGACAAATTCGACGAGTACGTGGAAAAGCTGCAGGCCAAAGGGGTCGAGCTCGGGGCCGTGCTCAACCACGACGACAGCGAGCGGACGGTGGCGGCCGAAATGCATGAGGGTGTCTTCGTCCGTTCGGTGTACTTCTGTGATCCTGACGGCATCGTGCTCGAGTTCGCGTGCTGGACGAAGACCTTCGGACCCGACGACGCGCTGCATGCACCGGCCCAGGCCGATGGCACCCGGGCATCGTTGGCCTCGGCGATCTGAGCATGCTCGTCACCCGCATCTACACGGGCGACGACGGCCTCTCGCATTTCGAGGAGCTCGACCTTCCGCTGACGGTCTCGGCCGCTGGAGCGATGTCCTCGCCCATTCCCATCGAGTCGATCTTCTTGCGGGACACCAGCGAGGCCGGGCCTGACGTCTGGGACTACCACGTGGCGCCACGCCGCCAGTTCGCGATTCATTTGGTCGGACGCACCGAAATCGAGGTCGGTCACGGAGTCCGTCGAACGTTCGGGCCCGGCGATCTGCTGCTTGCCGACGATCTCACGGGGCAGGGCCACATCAGCCGAGAGGTGCAAGGTCCGCGCCTCCAGGTCTTCGCAGTCCTGGCTGCACATACCGACATCGACCGCTGGCGCGCCTGAACATCGACCGACCGTGGGCAGACTCGCCCACCCACCGGGTCGATCGGATGAAGTAGATAAAGCACTGGGCCAACAGCGCCGATGTTCGGTCGTGCCTTCTCTGCACGCGGTCGATACTGCACCCACTCCGCCGATCTGGCCGCCCATCGCGGCCATCGTCGCGCTGCTCTGCAGTCTGGGTCTGGTGTTCTACACGACTGCGGAAGCGCGGGAGGAGCGTCGTGCCGCGCTGGCCGCGGTCGAACTCCGGATGGATGCACTCATCGTGCACACCGCGGACTCGGTCTATCAGCAGACGGGCGAGGTTCACGATGATCAACTCACCCAGGCGACGGCAAGGCTGGCCGAGGTGTACGAGCAACTCGTCAGCGGTGACGCCACGGCGCTTCATGCCTTGAATCGAGCGGAGAGGCTTGAGATCCGGGACAAACTGAGCGAGCTGATCGACTGTGGGCTCATGCTCGCCGAGGAGGACGGAGCGTTCCACCCACCGGCCCACAACCACGATCGGGTGGACGAGCTGCTCGAACAAGCGGTGCTGCGCGCTCGACAGGGGGCAAGGTCGGCCGAAGCAATCGCCCGCTGGTCGTTGTTCAGCGGATCGATGATCGCGCTCGTCGGAGGCGCGCTCCTCGTGCGTTACCTGAATCGCCACGCTGCCCTTCGCAGCCGGACCCAGGCAGAGCTCGACGCTGCCCGCCGCATCGAGGGCTTGCTGAACGACTCGACCGACGTGATTCTCGTGTTCGACGCCGACGGACAACTGGCCTACGCGTCGGGCTCCGCCCGTCAACATTTCCGGGCCGACGAGGTTTCGAACATGATGCACTTGTGCGATCTGGCCGAAGGCGCTTCGGATGAGGTGAGACAGCAGCTGGACGTCAGCGGCTCGAGCGGCATGTACCGACTTCGTCGGCACGATGGATCCCATCGCTGGTTCGATCTTCGGGTCACGGATCTGTCGTCGGTGCCGGAGGTGCAGGGCCGTCTGGTCACGATCCGGGACACGCATCGCGAGGTCGAGCTCCGAAACGAACTCGAGAGCCAGGCGATGCTCGATCAGCTGACCGGCCTGCCAAACCGACGTGTGCTCGACCCCACCTTGAACATAGCCCGCTCGTCGGTTGGTCACGGAAGCTCGTTCGGGCTGCTGATGCTCGATCTCGACGGCTTCAAGGAGGTCAACGACTCCTTGGGTCACGGCTGCGGAGACGAACTGTTGCGGCAACTGGCGAGCCGTCTGCGCAGGGTCGTTCGAAGCGAGGAGACGCTCGTCCGGTTGGGTGGCGACGAGTTCGCTGTGGTGCTGCCCGGGGTCGGTACGCAGGACGGCGCCATGAAGGTGGGTGAGCGGATCCACGGGGCGCTCCGCAAGCCGTTCGAGATCGGCGGGCAACAGGTACGGACCAAGGCCAGCCTCGGTGTGGTGCTCTCGGATGGAGACGTCGACGGAACCGAACTGCTCCGGATGGCCGACATCGCGCTCTACGAGTCCAAGCGTCTGGGTGGTGGACGAACGGTGCTCTTCCATCCTGGGCTCGAAGCGGAGGTGGCGGCCAAGGCCTCGATCAATCGGGCCCTGAGCGAAGCAGACTTCGACGTCGAGTTCGAGTTGTACTTCCAGCCCGTCATCGACATCGAGTCCGGCCGGGCCGTCGCAGCGGAGGCCCTCTTACGGTGGACGAGCCCGACGCTCGGTCCCGTTGCACCATCGATCTTCATCCCGTTGTGCGAACGAAGCGGGCAGATCAATGCTGTAGGCGACTGGGTTGCTGAGCAGGTGTGCCGCCAGCTTGCTTCGTGGACCGAGGGGCCGTGCGCAGCCCTTTCCCTCTCGGTGAACGTTTCGGCTCGGCAGATCACCAACTCGTTCGTCGATCGGCTCCTCGCTTGGGTCGACACGTTGGACGTCGATCCTCGACGGCTGATTGTCGAGGTCACCGAGTCGGTGATGGTGGATGATCGCGGGGACGCAACCGAGCTGCTGCAGCGAATGCGGCGAGCAGGCATTCGGATCGCTGTGGACGACTTCGGTTCGGGCTACTCGAACCTGGGTCAGTTGGCGGGCCTACCGCTCGACCTCATCAAGGTCGACCGGTCGCTTCTCTTGACGTTGGTGGATCACTCCTCGGGAGCAGATGCGGGAAGGATCAGGGCAGCCGGCGACCCGTTTGCGATCCTGGAGGCGATCGTTGCACTGGCCTCGGCGCTGGACGTGCCGCTCGTTGCCGAGGGCGTCGAGACAGAGGAGCAGCTCGACTCCCTGACGGCGTCGGGAGTCCGCCTGATCCAGGGCTACCTGCTGGCTCGCCCGACCTCAGCCGACTCCTTCGTGGCGTGGGTGGAAGGTGGAGTTAGCCTCGGGGCATGACGGTGGACGAACTGGTTGCCAGGACCAAACAGATCCTGTCCGAGAAGGCCGTGCTTCGGTTCGACGAACCAATCGAGCTCGCCTCGGGCCAGCTTTCGAACTTCTTCGTCGATGGCAAGGCGGGTCTGGCTGAAGCAGCCGACCTTCGTGTGGCCTGCGCAGCGATCCACGGGATGCTGGTTGCCGCTGGGATCGACTACGACGCAGTCGGGGGTCTCACGTTGGGAGCTGATCATCTCGCCGTCGGCACCGCCCTCGCCGGAGACAAGCGCTGGTTCTTCGTACGGAAGGAACCGAAGGGTCGAGGCACTGGACGGCAGATCGAAGGCGCCAACGTCGGAGTCGGCGACCGAGTCGTGATCGTGGAAGACGTCGTGAGTACCGGTGGGTCCATGCTGACCGCCATCGACGTGGTGCAGCGGGCCGGTGCATCCGTGGTCGCTGCCTGCACCCTCATCGACCGCGGAGGTCACGTCGGACCAGGCCTGGAGGCTCGCGGCATCCGCTATCTGGCGGTTGCCAGCCACGTCGACCTCGGATTGCCCCCGGTGGCCGCTTCGGCATGAGCGCCGCCGCCGAAGCCGCCGCCCTCGGGCCGGCGATCCGCTGGCTTCGTTTCGCAAAGAGCGAAGGCCGGCAGGACAAGTACAGAGAACCCCACGGCCGGTGCGTCATCCGGCCGACCGCCACCTGAGCAGGAGCCGACCCATGACCGATCAACGAGCTGAGTCAGAACCGTTCGAACCCTCGGCCGAAGAACTCGTCCGCCGAAACGCCACGTTCGCTTCCCGTTTCCGGGACGCCGACCTCCAGGTGATGCCGTTGCGACACCTCGCAATCGTTGCATGCATGGACTCCCGCATGGACGTGTTCGAGATGTTGGGTTTGGGCCACGGTGAGGCGCACATCATCAGAAACGCAGGGGGTGTGATCACCGACGATGTGATCCGGTCGCTGTGCCTCTCGCAGCGCAATCTCGGGACTCGCGAGATCATCCTCATCCATCACACCGACTGCGGGCTCCAGCGGGTGAGCGAAGACGAGTTCAAGGCACAACTCGAGGCCGAACTCGGGGTGAAGCCCTGGTGGGCGCTCGAGTCCTTCACCGACCCCTACGTCGACGTGAGCCAGTCGATTCACCGCCTGCATCTCACCCCGTTCCTGCCCTTCAAGGACAACATTCGGGGCTTCGTGTACGACGTGACCGATGGTCGGCTCCACGAGGTTGCCGGGCCCGACCCGGTGTAGTCGATGGGTGGAGGCTCAGGCGGGCGCCAGGAGTCGGGTTGCGGCCTCGAGCACGACGCGCACCGCCGACGCCTCGGTCCGCTCGATGAGGTCGTGGTCCGAAGGGATCTCCTCGAGCATCCGATTGGCGATGACACCCGCAACGCAACCGGCGCGCCAACCGTTGGTGGAACACATGGTGAACAGCGTGGCCGATTCCATTTCGAAGTTGAGGACCCCGAGCGCCGACCAATCGGCCAGGCTTCCGCGTAGTTCCCGAGTGACGGTGCCCGCCACGGTGTCGTAGCGCTCTTGGCCGGGGTAGAAGGTGTCGCTCGACGCGGTGATGCCGACTCGATGGTTGACGCCGAGGGCAATCGCGGCATCGACGAGCGCTCGGGTGCATTCGAAGCTACTGGCCGCGGGATAGCTCATCGGGGCGAAGTGCCGGCTTGCGCCGTCGAGACGAACCGAGGCCTGACTGATGACGAGGTCTCCTGCGGGGAGATCCGCCTGGATCGACCCGGTGGTCCCGACTCGTAGAAAGGTGCGAACGCCGAGCTGAGCCAACTCTTCGACCGCAATGGACGTCGACGGGCCGCCGATGCCGGTGGAGCACACGACCGCCGGCTGCCCGCCGAGGGTGATGAGGGCAGACGTGAACTCTCGGTTCGAGGCCAGCGGCTTGGCACTTCCAGGATCCGCTTCGGCGGCAATGCGGGCCACCCGGGCAGGATCGCCGGGGACGATGGCCAACGTGGCTCCTTCGAGCATCGATGCATGCAGCCCGAGATGGAAGACAGAGGATTGTGGCATGCCCCAGTGTCGCACAGCCCCGTCCGCCCTAGCGTGGCGCCGGTGGCTCCAACTCGGCCGAAATACCTGGCCATCTACGAGGACATGCGGCAGCAGATTCTCGACGGTCGTCTCCAGCCGGGTACCCAACTTGTTGCCCAGCACGAGCTGGCGGCGAGCTACGGGGTGACGTTGATGACGTTCCGCCAAGCCATGGCGCAGCTCGAATCCGATGGTCTCATCTGGGTTTCGCGCGGCAGGGGTAGCTTCGTCGTCGATCAGCCGGTCTCGGTTCGAGTCGGCAATCTCACCAGCTTTGCCGAACAGATGCGGGACCAGGGGCTCGAGCTCACCACCGAGGTGCTGTCGATTGGGTCCCCGGTCGATGCTTCCGCAGCACGCCAGGCGCTCGACCTTCCCCGAGCGAGGCTTGTGGAGATTCAGCGCGTGCGCCGGGTCTCGGGCCGCCCAGTCGTTCTCCAACGGACGGTGCTCGCCGCATCCCTTGCCAAGCACATCGATCGTGCGGCCCTGGCCGAGACCTCGCTGTACGAACTCATTTCTACGACCTCGGGCCGGCGGGTGGCGCGTGCACTCGAGACCCTCCGTGCCGTGTTGCTCTCGGAGACGGATGCAGCACTTCTGGAGCAGGAGGTCGGGGCACCGGCGATCGAGTCGGTGCGGACGTCGCTGACAGTCGACAACACGCCGTTCTTGTTCGACCGGGCGTTGTTGGTCGGCGACGCCGCGTCGATCGACGCCGATCGAACAAATGAAAGTCTCGATCTGCGGTATCGCTTGCGAGTCTGACGGGTTATGCTCAAACTTCTAGAAGTATAGAAGTTTGTCGAACTTTGAACCAGAGTCACCGGGAGACTGCGATGACGATCGACCACGAGGTAGCGCCACGACACGTGATGGGGGATCCCGACGACGAGGGCTTCTTCGGTGAGTTCGGCGGGCGGTATGTTCCTGAGCCGCTCATCGGCGCCTGCGAGGAAGTCGAGGCGGCCTTTCGCGAGGCGTGGGCCTCCGACGAATTCCGGGCGGAGTACCTCGCCCTGCTCACCGACTACGCCGGCCGACCCAGCCCACTCACCGAGTGCTTCAACCTCAGCCGCGATCTCGGGCTTCGACTCCTGCTCAAGCGCGAAGATCTGAACCACACGGGCAGCCACAAGATCAACAACGTGATCGGCCAGGCGCTGCTGGCCAAACGCATGGGTAAGACCCGGCTGATCGCCGAAACCGGCGCCGGGCAACACGGAGTCGCTACTGCGACTGCAGCCGCGCTCATGGGTATGGAGTGCGCGGTGTACATGGGTGAGGTCGACATGGAGCGCCAAGCGCTCAATGTCTTCCGAATGCGGTTGCTCGGCGCCGAGGTCATTCCGGCGTTGTCGGGTAGCAGAACGCTGAAGGACGCGGTGAACGAGGCCATGCGGGCGTGGGTGTCCGAGGTCGAACACACCCACTACTGCCTGGGGTCGGTGATGGGCCCGCATCCCTACCCCTGGATGGTCCGGACGTTCCACGAGATCATCGGAACCGAAGCCCACGCACAGTGTTTGAGGTTGCTCGGCGGGATGCCCGACCTGGCGGTGGCCTGCGTCGGCGGAGGCTCGAACGCCGCCGGTCTCTTTGCCGGCTTCGCCGACGAACCTTCCGTCCGCCTCATCGGCGTCGAACCAGCAGGCGGTGCTGCCGTCGGCCACGGCGTGCCGGCCATCGTGCACGGCATGAAGGCCTTCTTCCTCCAGGACGAGGTGGGTCAAGTGATCGAGGCCGAGTCGATCTCGGCGGGGCTCGACTATCCGGGCATCGGCCCCGAGCACTCGTACCTGTCGGTGACCGGGCGGGCCGAGTATTACCCCGTCACCGACGATCAGGTGGTCGACGCCTTCGGGATGCTGGCCCGCAAGGAGGGCATCATCCCGGCCCTCGAGTCGGCGCACGCGCTGGCGTGGGTCGTGCAGGAGAAGGAGCAGTTGGCGGGCCGGACAGTGCTGATCAACTTGTCAGGCCGCGGCGACAAGGACGTCGCCCAGATCCAGGAACGATTGGAGAAATGACTGTGCTCTCGCTGTCCCAGACCCTACGCCGGCGCCGATCCGAGGGGCGCAAGTTGCTGCTCCCGTATGTGACGGCAGGCATCATTCCCGACTGGCTCGAGTTGGTCGACGCCGTCATCCAGGCGGGGGCCGACGCCGTCGAGATCGGCATTCCGTTCTCGGACCCCTCGGTCGACGGACCCACCATTCAGCAGGCCTCCGTGCAGGCCCTCGATCGGGGAACGACGCCTGCGGGCACGCTGGCCGAATTGGAGTCTCGCGAGTTCGGCGTGCCGCTCGTGGTCATGACCTACTACAACCTCGTGTTCCACTACGGGCACGAGCGCTTCGCCGCCGATCTCGCTCGATCGAGCGTGTCGGCGACCATCCTGCCTGATCTGCCGATCGAACTCGCCGACGACTGGCTCGCCGCCGCCCACGCCCATGGGGTCGAGAACGTCCTCTTGGTCGCACCGGTCAGCTCCGACGAGCGGTTGGCGATGTTGGCGGAACGGACCGAGGGCTTCTTGTACGCGGTGAGCACCATGGGCACCACCGGGGAACGCAAGGACCTCGACGATGCCGCCTCGGTGCTCACGCGGCGGGTGCGAGCCGTGTCGGATGTACCGTTGCTCGTGGGCTTCGGCATCTCGACACCGCAACACGCCGTCGATGCGTGTCGGACCTCAGACGGTGTGATCTCGGCTTCGGCCCTGATGCGCCGTGTCCTCGAAGGGGCCTCGGTCGACGAGGCGGCACAGCTCATCGCGGACATGCGCCACGCGCTCGACAGCGCTGATTTCGAGACAGGCTCCTGACCCGTCGATGAGGCTCGACCCAGGTGGCTGAGCAACTCGGTCTCTGGGGGATCGTGGTCTGCGGGGTCATGACTGCGGTCTGGCCTCGCCTTCGCGTGCAATGGGCGACCGCCGCGTTCGTCGTGGCGTTCGGGTGCCTGGTCCGGTTGGCGTGGGCCTTCGGGTCCGAAGACTGGTCGTTCCTCGTCGTGTCCGACAACACGCGGGCGGGCGTGGCCTGGCCGATGCGGGTCGCCGGATTGTGGGCTGGTCCGGAGGGATCGCTGCTGCTGTGGACGGTGATGGTCGCCGGCGTCACCGCGCTTGCGGTCCGCTCGGCGTCTTCGGATCCGTTCTCGTCGGGGCTCGTTGCCGGCCTGCTGGGTGGCGGACTCACTGCGGCCTATGCCGGTGCGGTTGTCCTGGTGGCATCGCCTTTCCGACGGCCGGACCTTCCTTCTGTCGGCGGCATCGGGCTGCAGCCCATCCTCGAACACCCGGCCATGACCTGGCACCCGCCGGTCCTCTATGCCGGATTGGTCGGCTTGCTCTACCCATCGATCCGCAGCGCAGCCGCTCGCTCGCCGGCTGAGCGTCGGCTGTGGCTGCTGCCGCTCGGGCTGCTGGTGATCGGGTTGGCGACCGGTTCGCGCTGGGCGCACGCCGAGGTCGGATGGGGCGGGTACTGGGCTTGGGACCCGATCGAGACCGCTGGTCTGGTCGCGTTCCTCGTCGGTGCAGCCGCAGTGCACGCACGTTCCCCCGATGGCCGTCCGAGCGGGCGGATGCACCTGTTGCTCGGCGTCCTGCCCGCCATCGCCGTGTTGTGGGCCACCACCATCACCCGGATCGGAGTGGTCGAGTCGGTCCACGCTTTCGCCGACAACCCAACGCTGCGGGTCGCCCTCATCGCCGTCGCCGCCGCTGCGTCCCTCGCCTTCGGGCTGGCCGCTACCGCCGCGCCGCCGGCGCCCGCCCTCGTCGGCCGAACCTCCCCGTCTCTCGCAACCGTGTGCAGTTCCACCCCTCCCAGCGACGTGCACTGCACGCGGTTGCGGGATGAGGCCGCCGGGTGGGGGTCGGCGGGGTGGGGGTCGGCGGGGTGGCGTTCGCCGCGGCTCGGGGCGGGGGTTCTGGGGTTGGCGGCGTTGGTGGTGGCGGTGGGGACCTACGAGCCGCTGATCGAGGCGGCGACCACCGGCGACCGGCTGGCCGTTGGCGGGCACTACTTCACCCGGGCGCTCTGGCCGGTGGTCGTGGTGGGTGGTTGCCTAGCGGCGGTGGCCTTCGCGTCCGAGGCGCAGGATGATGCTGACCCTCGCCGGAGCCGGGGTGGCCGTCGCCTTCACTCCCTTGGCGGCTGGACCATTCGGGCTGGTGCTCGCCGGGGTCGGCGGATCGGTTGTCGGCAGCGCATTGATCGCCGGCAGGGCGACGGGCGGCGGGAGGCCGGCCGGGCGGCTGGCGCATGTCGGCGTAGGGCTGTTGCTGGTCGGAGTCGCGGGGACGCTGGCGACCGAGCGAGCGACGGTGCGGCTCGACGTCGGTGAGCATCGGTCGACCATCGGGCTCGATCTCGTCCATCTGGCGTTGGAGGTGCCGACCGAACCAGTCGACTCGGCCGGGCGCCGAGTTGCGACCGCCTCGCTTCAGGTGGACGGTTCGGTTCTGGCCCCATCACTGGTCAGCTACCCGCTACGTGGGACATCGACGGCCGAGGTGGCGCACGGCTTCCGGGGACTGGACGAGGTGCAGGTCATCCTGGTGGACGGCGACGCCCGGACCACGACCTACCGGGTGTATCGCATACCGAGAGTAGGACTGGTGTGGATGGGAGCGTCGTTGTCGGCCGCCGGGCTGCTGGTCAGATCGACAAGCCGACGGCGATCGAGCCAGGATCCAGGTACTGATCGGCCAGATGGTTGAGGAACCGGCGAGCAGGCCGGAACCGGGTGGCGATGTCGGTGACGGTGAGCGAGAGGCGTCCGCGATCGTCGGCGTTGCTGGCGGCTCGATACCAGGTGGGTCCCAGGGACTCCATGGCGTCGATGCCGGGCGACACCGAGGCGACGTCGGCGAGGTGCTCGTGCAGCGAGACCAGCTCGTCGGCCGACAGTCGCAGCGGGTGCAGCAGGCGCTCGATGAGGGTGGCGTCGATGGCGTGAGGACCGGTTTCGTCGGCGAGCACCCCGGAGCGGAACAGCGCGAGGTCGCCAAGATGACGCAGGAGCGTGACCTGATCTTCCGGTACCGAGACCTCGATCCACGCCGCGACATCCTCGAGATCCAGCGCGTTCGCAGGAACGGGCAGGGCACTCGGGCGAGCGAACGCCGCCAGCAACTGCGCGATGAACAGCACGCGACCAGGGGCTTCGGCGAACTCGCGGAGCGGCTCGACATCGAACACCGGTAGCCGCTGGCGCGGTCCGGTCCACTCGTTGACGTAGGTCGACGCCCGAAGATCGTTGGCCGCTTGCTGGGCCAGCACAGCGAAGAAGAGGAACGGTGAGACGTTCGAGCGGAACGGGTCCGCGGGTTCCATCGCCGCCTCGACCACCCCGGGATGTTCCAGGTGATCCAGGATCGACCATGGCCGACGATCGAGGTCGGCCCGAAGTTGGAGCACCGTGGTGTCCATGGCCGCAGCAAGGACGTCCAGATCGGCATCGGAGAGCCCGAGTCGCTCGATCCCCATGAGGTGGTCTCCTTCCGGTCGACCGGCCGGTACCTATGGCCAGTGTTCAGCTATCGGCAGTCAGTTCGTGCAGTGAAGTCTTTCACGACTCAGGGCGGTTTCGTTTGCGGTCGAGCAACCGGTTCACCGTGGAGTCGGATGCTTGTTCATCGGGGCCCGACGTCGAGGCAGACGGCGGAGCGGCCGGCGTCGAGGTCGGTGGCCGTTCCGGACGGAGTTCGGGCTCGGTCAACTTCGGCAGCCGATCCCGTACCGGGAGTCGCTGACGGAGCGTTGTCACGGTGTCCGACGCCCGCTGGCTTCCCACGGCAGCAACGCCACGGGGCCACGCGACACGGCTGAGGGCAACGGCGATGGGCCACGCCAGGAGCGCGAACAACAACAGCCAGCTCGTGAGGTCGACCAGACGTTGGCCAGGTTTGGTGGCGAGGGCCGAGAAGAGGTCGGTCGCGTCGGGGTCGAGCCGTCCACCCGTCGACTGCGCCATGTCGGTCAGTTCCGCCGTAGGCACCGGCTGGGGTGCGTACTCGGCGGGGTACGAGCGCGTGGTGAGCCCCACACCGGCCCAGAGGGTGGATGCTGCGGTCACCTGGCCACCGATGGCGTAGACGCCGGCCGCTTCGATGGCCGTGGTGGCGGCGAACGTTGAACCGTCGATGCGTTCGAGGGGAACCTCGACGCTGGTGCCGTCGGGCCCGGCGACCCGGATCTTGGCGGAGGCGTCGGCCGGCCAGTCCTCGGTTCCCTCGATCGCGACCTGCAGTTGACCATCGACGATCTTGGCCACGATGCCCCCGCCGGTACTGGCGACCGGGAAGGTCTCCTTGATCACGTCGGCCCAGAAGGTCGGGGTACCGTCCCAGCCATTCCAGCCGCCCAGCCAGCGCTCCCCACCGTCGCTGGTCCACGCGGAAACTCGGCCGAGGCCGACGTGCCACGAGGCGAGCAACGGGTCTTCGTCCGGCCCGATGCGGAGATCGACGCGGGCCGTCGGCTTCGCGGTCGTTGCGATGTACCCCAGCAGCGCCGGTGATGCCGTCAAGCCGCTGACCACTCCGGAGCTCGATGCGAGCACCGGATGGAACTCGCCCTCGTTGATGAAGTCCCGACTGGCGATGATCGCTTCCTGGACGATGAGTTCAGGAATCTGGTCGAGATTGCGGCCGGGATAGAACCGCCCACCGCCGGCCAGCGCGATGGGTTCGAGGTCGGCCGCTGCACCTTCGCCGGTCGCCACGACGGACACGGTGATGCCCTCGGCAAACAGGTCGGCGGCCTGGGCCTCGAGCGTGGTCAGCGATGCGGGTTCGGTGAAGCCGTCGCTGAAGAAGATGATGTGCTTCAGGCTGGCATTGGACTCGCGTAGTGCTTCTGCTGCGGTGAGCAGCCCCGTGTCGATGAAGGTCGGGCCGTCCGGGACGAGCTGGCCGAGTCCATCGTCGATGATGTCCTGGGAAGGGTTCTGCTGCAGTTCGATGGCCCAGCGATCGGTAGCGTCCATGGTGAGCACGCCGACCTCGTCGGTGACGGCCAGCGCGGCAATGGCGCGGGCAGCAGCGTTGCGGGCAATCCCGGTCTTGGTCACGCCACCGCCCAGTCGGTCGGTGCCGCCCATGCCGTTCTGACCGTTCTCGTCGCAATGACACGCGGCCATCGATCCGCTGGTGTCGATGGCCAGCACCTCGGCAACGGTTTGTCGGCGAAGGGGGTCCGTGATCTCGCTGATCACGGGCAGGAGTTCTTCGAGGTCGCTTTCGCGATAGCCGCCGACTCCGAAGGAATGGGTGCCACCAATTGCCACCATGCCCCGTCCGAGATCTCTCACGACGGCCGACAATGCGGCAACCTGGCCGTCGCTCAAGTCGAGTCGATCGACGTCGACCAAAACGATCGATGCGTACTGGGCGAGGTCGTCGATGGATGGGATACGAGCTGGTGTGACCGTGTCGAAGGGCAGGCCGGCCGCCGACAGCGCAGCCTCGAGGCCGTTGGCCACCCCGGAACGGCCCTCGACGACGAGGACGTTCTCGGCCCCCTCGACCGACAGGGCTGCGTAGCCCACATCGTTGGCGTTCTGGCTGTCTCCGGCAGCATCGACCTCGACCTGGTACCGCAGGACGCCCTCGCCCTCGGGGGTGTCGACGAACTCGATGATGTTGGAGCCGCCGGCCAGTTCGACGTTGCGGGTCTCGACCACCTCGCCGTCGCGGAACAACGTGACACTCGCCGGGGTGGCGACGGGGGCAACCACGTCGACCTTCACCGTGACCCGCTCGCCGTTTCGGGCCACCGATGGGGTCTCGATGCTGCCGACGGCCACGTCCCCCGCCGTCCCGCTGTCGATGACGAAGATGTCGACCGGCACGCCTTGTGCCGCCAACCGGTCGATCTCGGCCGCTTGATCACCGACGGTCGACTTTCCGTCCGTGATGAGCACCAACCGTTGGCGGGCGTCGGTTGGCAGAGAGGCAGCCCCGAGACGGAGGGCGGCGCTGAGATCGGTGCCGCTGCTGTCGATCCGAACGCTGACACGGTCGAACGCCGGATCGGACTGCACGAGCGACTCGAGCCGTGCGTCCTGGCCGAAGACGACGATGCCCGCCCGGGTGTTCTCGGGCTGAGCGCCGAGGGAGTCTCGAACCACGGCAACCGCAGCCGCTCGTCCGGAGGCGCCGAGCGAATCGCTGGCGTCGATGAGAAAGACCGTTGCCACCTGATCGGTCGGACGGTCGAATGACGGTCCGACCAGCACGGCGATGAGTGCGACAGCGACCGCCGCCCGCAGGACGGTCGCCGTCTTCCACTGTCGGGGCCCGACGCCGCGCCTTCGGCGGGCGAGGAGCCATTCGATCGGGAGAAGGGCCAGCAGACCGAGAATGATCGGGGTCCGCAGCGGTGTCTCACCCCGATCGAGCTCGCCGCTCTGTGTCCCGTCGAACGCGGCCTCGAACGTGAGGTCCGCTGCGGGCGCGACCTCGGATTCGTCGCGGTCGGCGGCGACCGCGACCAGGACGACGGGTCGATCGTCCTGCTCGATCGACCAGAAGCCGATTCGATCGGCACGCGGCCTCGACGTGCCGGGAGCGATGGTCTCCGAGGTGCCCAGTGGCGACGTGACGAATGCCGGGAGCCGTGGGTCGAGAGGAAGGACAGACCCGACGGGCAGCCGTGCCGGGGGTTGGACCAGCTCCGACAGATCGGTCAGGACCCGATCGACGAGTATCGGGAACGCAATCTGCAAGGGCAAGGTCGACTGGTCGAGTTCGAACGCGAGGTAGATCAGGTCTCCACCCGCGCGCTCCAGGGACACCAGCAATGGTGCACCTTCGGCGCCGAGGAGCACGTCGGCCTCAGGTGGAGCGACGATGCGTTGACTCGTGGCCAGCAGCACCTCGCTGAAGTCGAGGTCGGCGATCAGCGGCTCGGTGGTGCGAACGAGGCTGAGCGCTGGAGCGTCGACGTTGCCACGGACGGCGACGGACTCGACACCGCCTGGCGGAGCGATGGCGAACACCGGCAGTTCGAGGCCGTCGGGGACGCGGACCCGGTCGGCGATGACGACGTCGATTGCGGGATCGAGCGTTGTCCCGACGGCCTCGGCCCGCACGACCGTGAGGCCAGGCATGGCCTGGAGGGCTGCCTCGAGGAAGAGATTCTCCGGTCCGGCCCACAGCACCTGGACCTCTGGCCGTCGGGCCACCGTGGCGACTGCTCGGTTGTCCAGCGCCAACACGTCTTCGCCTTCGAGGAAGGCCTCGATCCGTTCGCCAAGGGGAATCGGAAGGGCCAGGTTGACGATCTCGGACCCGCCATCACCCAGCACCACTTCGGTCTGGGTGGATGTGATGCCATCGACATCGATCCGAACGGTTTGGGTTGCTGCGGGTCCGCCGAAATGGGTGATGGTCACCCGAGCCAAGAGGCCACCGTCGGCTGGTTCCACCGAGAACTGGGTGATGCCGCGGTTCGTGGCCGAGGTACCGACTCGCTCGTATCGGGTGCCGGTCGGCGCGGTTCGAACGTCGGCGGCCGAGATCCCACCGTCGGAGATGAACACGACGCGACTGGAGCCCTCGCCGGTATCGAGACCAGCGGCCAAGGCGAACGCGCCGGTGATGTCGGCGCCGCCGTCGGTGGTCTCGAGCAGGCCGAGTGCCTCGTCGAACGCGTCCTTGTCGGTCGAGTGGGTGAGTAAGGCGCGGGCGTCGGCCCCGGCGAGCACGATGCTGGCTCGAGCCCCGGCCGGAAGCCGGCTCCGAAGTTCGGCCGCTCGCTGCCGAGCAGTGTCGATACGACGCGGCATGCCATCGGTGGCCGTCATCGAGCCGGACCCGTCGATGACGAAGATGGTGTGATCGGCCAGTGGTTCGTCGGTGAGCCGGACCGGCTGCGCCATCAACAAGCCGAGCAGGAGCGCAGCCAAGACCTGGAGCGCCAGTAGCCAACTGGGAACGAGTCGCTGCCACGGGCGCGAGGCGGTCACCGGTGTGACCACCTGACGCCACAAGAAGGTGGCCGATACCTGGGCCTGGACTCGCCGGGGCCGCAGGATGTGGAGGGCAACGATCGGCAAAGCAAGCAGAGCCCCACAGCAAGCCGGCAGGGTTGGCCAGGCCCCAACCGCTCATCGCAGTACACCGGCCGTTCGGGCCTCCGCCCAGCAAGACCCGGTCGAGGTCGTCGTCGCTGTAGATGCGAAGGTACGAACCTCCGTTGGCCCGAGCGGCATGGGCGACGTCGTCGGCCCAGTCGTTGGCCAGACGCCGATAGTCATCGAGCGCGGTGGCGGACAAGGAGACCGCGACCCGTTCGCCTGACTCGCGGTCGACCAGCTCGAGATCGCCGAGGAGGCCTGAGCCGGGAGTGCTCGGATCGAGATCGACGTGGTCGAGTACTCTGCACGACGGCAAAGTCGCCGCGACGCGCCGGAAGCCGTCGGATGCAGGCCTCCCATTCGGGAGTCAGGAAGTCCGAAAGGATCACCGTCAGCCCCGGTGGGCCCGGCTGAGCCAGGACCCGATCGACCGCAGCGACGATGGTCGAAGGTCCGTCGGCCTCCAACTGTTCGAGATGGGCGAAGAACGCCGGATGCGCGGCACGTCCCCGGAAACGAGGGTTGGGGACGCGGACCGCTCCGGTTTGCGGGAGGGTGTGCACGGTCACGATGTCTCGGCGAACGAGGGACACGAACCCGATGGCGGCCGCCATTTGTTTGGCCCGTAACAGCTTCGGTCCCGCCATGGAGCCCGACGTATCGAGCAGGAGACGGAGTGTCAGGTCGTCCTCGGCCTCGAACAGTTTGATGAGCAGACGATCGAGACGGGCGAGCGCGTTCATGTCCAGTCGACGGAGATCGTCGCCCGGGTAGTACTGGCGGAAATCGGCGAAGTCGAGCGACGATCCGTGCGCGGGGCGATCGATGCTCGCCCGCCAAACCTCCGGCCAGCCGACGGCGGTTGGCCAGTTGTAGCCGCTCGAGCCGAGCAAGGAGGTTGGCGGAGAGCAGGGTCACGGAGCGCCTCGGATGCCGGACGGCGGCTCGGGCACGGCAGCCAGAACGGTCCGGACGAGCTGATCGGGTGTGACCGCATCGGCCGTCGCCTCGTACCCGACGACCAGGCGGTGCCTCAATGCGGAGAGAGCGCCGTCTCGAACGTCGTCGATACTGACCGAAGGGCGGCCGTCCATGATCGCGCTCGCCTTCCCGGCGAGGATGAGTGCCTGCACCCCGCGAGGCGAGGCGCCGAACCGCACGTAACGCCGCACGAGATCGGGTGCCGAGCCCTGGTCGGCGTGAGTCGCGATCACCAGGTCCACTGCGTGGCGCACCACATGATCGGGGACCGGCACGAGTCGTGTCAGCGCGATCATGGCCCGCAAGGTCTCGTCATCACACACTGCACTCGCCGTCGGCATCTCGGCCCCCGTCGTGCGTTCGATGACGGTGACGAGATCCTCTGCCGTCGGGAACGGAACCACGGCCTTCAGGAGGAAGCGATCGAGCTGAGCCTCCGGGAGCGGGTAGGTGCCCTCCATCTCGAGGGGGTTCTGGGTGGCCATCACCAGGAACGGTCGGGGCAAGGGCCGAGTCTCGCCGGCAACCGTCACCGCCCGCTCCTGCATCGCCTCGAGCATTGCGGCCTGTGTTTTCGGTGTCGCCCGGTTCACCTCGTCGGCCAACACCAGGTTGGCGGTGATGGGTCCCGGCCGGAACTGGAGGTCTCGGCTGCCATCCTCGGCCTGATGGAGAATCTGGGTTCCCACGATGTCGGCCGGCATCAGATCGGGAGTGAACTGGATCCGTGACCACGGCATGTCCACCGCATCGGCGAGGGTCTTGAGCAGCTGGGTCTTGCCGAGGCCGGGGACGCCCTCGAGCAGGATGTGGCCCTCGGCGAGGAGACAGAGCAGGACTTCGTTGATCAGCGGGCGCTGACCGACGATGACCCGGCCGATCTCGCCGGCGATGGCGTGCGCCAATTCGGCACAGCGACCGGGGGTGAGCGATGGGTTCATGACGTACTCGCTCTCGTCGCGGTGTCGGTGTTCGCTGCGTTGGCCGCAGCTGAAGGGTTGGGGGCGTAGCCGCCGCGAACGGTTCCAGCGTCGAGGGACGAGAAGAACGAGCCGAAGGACTCGGGCAATTGGCGGCTGTTCGGCGTCGAGATCCACACCCGCAGCAGGTGACGTTTGCGCGCCGGGTCGTCCCAGTCGGTGAAGGCGGTACGTAAGTGGAGCGCCGTGTGATTGTGGACGAACACCATCGCCCCCGGCTCGAAGGAGTGCTCGACCCACAGGCCGGGCTCCGAGGCGGTCTCGACCAACATCTGCACGGCCTCGACCTGCTCAGCCGACAACGCGGGGGCACCGGCATTCTGGGGCGCAAGCAGGATGTTCGTCCGCACGTACGCACACGACACCCGGTCATCGACCAGACCGAAGACCGGCATCTCGTACCATCCCGGTTCGCCCGCCGACTGGTTGCCCTGCCACGACCACGGCAGTGGTTGGTAGAGCAGGTCCAACGCGTCGGGTCGTCGCCGGGCCATCACGTCATGGGCGGCAACGGCGCTTGCGACTCGGGTGACCCCACCGTCCTTGGCCGTGCGTAGGAAGAACAGTCCCGAGATGTCGCATGCATCGGCGTGGAAGTTCAGCTCGGAGTTGGAGGTGTACCCGCGCCCGACCGGGCCGCTGATACCGGTGCCCAGATCCCGCACATCGCCGATCAGGTCGCCGCGCCAGCTCTGGGAGACCGGCGTCCCGAGCGCGCAGGAGACTCCCCACCAGATCGCCCGGAGCTGGGTCGGATCGAATCGTTCCACCGGGAAACCCTCGAACGCCGCAACGCCCTGACCCTCGACCAGGTGCTGTCGAAGCTCGTCGACGAGCCGTTCGAGCGCGGGTAGCACGACGGGTCGGGGCACCGGTCGGATCTCGGGGTCGATTGCCGCGGCCTCGATCGCGGCCACCTCATCGGTGGTGAAGGGACGACGCCATCCCGATCGCAGGGTGGTTGCATCCCACGCGGCGTCGTTGGGCCCGTAGCGGCCGTGAACCCAGGCCAGCTGGCGCCTGGGGCTGCGTCGGGCGATGGGTTCGGGCAACTCGGCGTCCCGTTGGGCCGCCGCAAAAGCGAGATCGTGTCGCACCAAGTCGTCCGACCACTGATCGATGGTGAACGACGACAGCCCGACGTCGCTCAAGTGGACTTCGGCCTCACGCCAGCGGTTCAGCGGAAGTTCGTGGACCGGCTGTGCTCGTCCCATGGCCAGACAGGCACCCGACCATCCGGTGGTGGTCATGTTGCCCATCGCCTGCTCGAGTGCACGCGTTGCTCTGCCGGATGTCGCCCAGAAGCGCCGCGGCGGAACGGTGTGCACCGGCTTCGATGTCCCCGTCTCGCTGGGTGAGACCTCCCGGATAGCGGGCATCGACCCGACCTGCGTTGGCGCCGAGCAACGCACGCGTGACCGAGTCGGCGTTGCGGGCGATGTGCGTGAGGACATGGCCGACAGACCACCCGGGCAATCGAGAAGGACCCGCGGGGTCCAACCGGCCATCACGATCCGCTCGTTCCAGCACCTCCTCAATTGTCCGATGCGCGGCGAGCATGCCGGCGCGGTGCCCGGCCAGGAGCGAAAGCGGCTGGCTGTTGTCCGGTGATTCGGCTGACGGCATGAGGCCTCCGTTCAGTTGGCGAGCAGGTCGAAGTAGTCGCCGACGAGCTCTTGTTGGCTGGGTGGCAGCTGCTGCTGCTGGGACGCGTCGGTCGCTCGGCGGGCGTAGTCGTCGATGATGTCCTGCACAGCGACGCGGGATGGGCCGGCCGACGTCGGTCCATCGCCGCGGCCGACGACCTCGCCCGGTGTGCCCGTAGGGCTGCCGCCGAGTCCCAGCGGATCCCCGGCATTGGCCGCAAGGGCGTCGGGATCGATGATGGTGGCGCCGTCGTTGGCCTCCACCCGAGGTTGGTCGGTGCCTGTCGGGCGACCTTGACCACCTTGACCCGAGCCGGTTCCACCCGCGGCACCACCGACCGCGCCACTGGCGCCCGAACCTGCGCCCTGACCTGGACCGGCGCCCGACCCTTGACCTTGCACCTTCACCTTCACCTTGACCTTGGCCGGCGCCCGCTCCTTGACTCTGACCCGACCCGGGCGCTTGTCCCTGCCCCTGTTGCAGCTGGGCCTGGGCGGCGCTCACCGCGGCTGCCGCCGCGTCAGCGGCCTGCTGGTTGCTGACCGCGCCCACCGCTGCGTTCTGCGCCAGCGCCGCCTCACCCAAGGCGGCCTGCGCCGCCGCGATGTCGGAGGAGGCCAGCGCCGCCGACGCATCAGCCAGCGCCTGGCCCAAGCGCGGGGTTGCCCGCCTCCTGGGTCTTGGCGAGGTCGGCGAGTCGCTCGGCCAAGGCTTGTCGTTCGGCGGCCGACATCTCGGCCAACGTCTCGGCTGCGGCGGTCAGCTGCTCGCGCGGCGGAAGCGCCCGCACCCTCCGGCACCAGCGGCCGTTCCGCCAAGCCACGTTCGAGGCCGGCAGTTGCCGCTTGCTTGGCTGCGAAGTCCTGGGGACGGCTCTCGTCAAGAAGCTCTTGCGCTTCGGCCAGCAACGCCTGTGCGGCAGCAAGATCGTCGGCTTCGCGGAGCTGTTCGGCCAGCGCCGCCAGTTGCTCGGCTACTTCTTGCGTGCGGGGGTCTTCGGCCAAGATCTCGACCTCCTCCTCCAGCGTTTCGGCCGCTGTGTCGATGAGCCGTTGCGTCTCGGCTTGCTCGGCTCGGACATCGTCCTGAGGGTTGTCGGCCAACGCCAATCCCAACGCGGCGACGGCGATGCCGGCAGCTACTGCCCATCGCCGGCCACGCGGCGGCATCGGCGCGGCTTCCGATGGGCGAGCAGCATCGGCAAGCGCTTCGGCCCGAAGCCGGATGGGTTCGGCGAATGGCCCGGGAACGTCGCGAAACTGAAGCGCAGCGCCGAATCCGTCGGCGGTGCGGAGACCTCGGTCAGCTGCTCGGGCGACCGCCATCGTCGGCAGTCGTTGCACCATCGCCCAAACCACGACGACCGCCGCCGAGGCGAGGACAAGCGCCAGTGCCACCGGTTCGGGCCAGGACCAGGGCCGCAGTCGGCCAACCATCACCAGAAGAAGCGCGACACCGGCGAGCACGGGTGCGATCAACGCGGCAGTTGCCCACGCCCAGACGAGGCGCAAGCGGCGAGCCATCGCCAGCAGAAAGCGGTCGAGTGAGGTCATGGCCGGATGTCCCGTTGGGGGGCACGGAGCCGGCGAACGCCGAAGAACGACAACACCAACGCCAGCATGGAGATGGTGCCGAGCGACCGGATCCACAGCGGTATGCCACCCTCGGGCTCGACGTCGACCATCTGCCCCGTCTGGTTGTCGAACACGACGTCGCCCTGGATGACCACGTCGCCGCCGAGCTGGCTCTCGATGAAGAGCTTCTTGATCGGCGAGAACGGGCCGAAGCCGGCACTGCCGATGTCGCCGGCAGCGTCGGCGACCGCCACGAACGGGTTGGCGTAGAGCGCGGCCAGCTGCGGTTCGACCTCGTCGACCCCCCGGCTGGAGTCGATCACCGAAAGGACGGCAAGGGCGACGACCGTGCCGCCGGTGAGGAGCAGCACCATGCCGTAGGAGGCGAGCGTTGCCGTGAGGGTGCGTCGGAAGATGGCGGAACAGGCAACGCCAATGGCTGCCAGCATCACGCCAAGCACCACCAGCGAAAGAAGGGAAAGGAAGACCTGGGTGAGCGAGATGCCTCCGACCACGTAAGGGATGGCCATGATCGGCGCCGCCGCGACGATGAGCAGCAGCACGAATCCGCTCGACGAGAGGACCTTGCCGAGGAAGATGCCGAGGGGGCCGACCAGGGTGACCTGCAGGGGGATGAGCGTCTGACGATCTCGTTCACCGGCGATGGCGTTGGCGCTGATCCCGGGGATGATGAAGAGCATGATGGCGAGTTCGGTGGCGAGGACCCACTCGAACATCGAGCGTCCGGCCCGCAGGGTGAGTGGAGGCGAAGGGGTCGCCGTTGAAGGCCGACGCCGACTCGGTGCCCTCGTAGGTGACGAGCAGCACGAGAATCAAGGTCGCGAGGAAGAGCGTGAGCATGACGATGGACCGCATGGTCCGAGAGCGCTCCCGGAGTTCGCGGTCGAGCACGGGGTTGAGGGTCCTGAGTCCAGACTTCATTGGACGATTCCTTGGGTGATCTTGAGGAAGATGTCCTCGAGGTCCTGGCTGGCCAAGGCGAACTCGGCGACCTGGCGGCCGCCGTCGGCTTCCTCGGTGACCAGCCGTCTCAGGAGCTGCGCCTGGTCGGCCTCGTCGGCCACGGGATACTCGGCCGTTTCTCCGCCTACGAAGGTGACCTTGACCCGCCGACCGTGACCGAGCTGACCAAGGATCTGACTGGGATGTCCTGACGCCAACAGTCTTCCCGCCTCGATGACGGCGATGTCGGTACACATCTGTTGGAGCTCGGCCAGGATGTGCGAGCTGATCAGGATGGTCTTACCGAGATTCTGTAGCTCGGCAAGGAGCTCGCGGAACTCGATACGGGCCCGTGGGTCGAGGCCGGAAGCCGGCTCGTCGAGGATCAACAGGTCGGGATCGTGAATCAGCGACCGGGCAAGGCTGAGCCGTTGCTTCATCCCCCGTGACAATCCGTCGACCATGGCATCGCGTTTGACGTCGAGGTCGACGAGTTCGAGCAGACCCGACACCAGTTCGGGCCAGTCCTTCGGTGGGACCCGGTAGGCCGCGGCGTGGAACGACAAGTACTCGTCGACTCGGAGTCGTTCGTAGACCCCCATGACGTCGGGCATGTAACCCATCCGTCGGCGCACATCCTTTGGCTGCTTGGTCGGGTCGGCGCCACAGACCGTGGCCGTCCCCGACGTCGGCGTGAGCAGAGTGGCCAGAATGCCGAACATGGTCGACTTGCCCGCACCGTTCGGGCCGATGATCCCGAACACCGAGCCCCGGGGGACGTCGAGGTCGAGGTGGTCGAGCGCGGTGAGCTTGCCGTACTGCTTGGTCAGTCCTCGGGTGGAGATGATGCCTGGTTCGGTCATGACTCGGTGTCCGTCGTGGCGAGCGCGTCGTCGAGGGCGATGGCTTCGTCGTCAGTGGTCGGAGATCTCAGGGTCGGCAGGGGATCGGCGAAGCTCCACGCTTCGCAGCTGAACGTTGCCCGGAGGTAGAGCAGGGCGCCAGCTCGGGAGGCGGCGGGCACGGCAACGACCCGGGAGAATGCGCCTGCCGTCCACTTCGCTCATGCCGGCGGGTAGCCATTCTTCGCCGGTCCAGACGTCGAGTGCCGCGACCGAACGAGTGTTGATGTCGAGAACCAGCGGGACCTCGGTGCCATCGGATGCGGGGAGACCCATGCTCCAGGTGAGGGGGATGTCGGTGCAGATCTGAGCCGGCGGTCGATCGGTCGGACGACGCCGAGCTGGCGTACCCTCGCAGGAATTCGAGCGGGGCAGGCGCTGAACTGGTGTCACCCTTGCTCTGATCCACACGCACCGCAGTGAGAAAGGCCGTTCGGCCGTTCGCAATCGGCGCCCCGGACAAGGTCTCGATCGTGGGCTCCGCAGCCCGGGTCCAACCGATGGCCATCACGATGCCTGCGCCTCGGAGCCGAGGCGAGCGCGCAAGGTAATCGAGCAGCACGCCAGGGTTGGTGTCGCCGTCATTTGGTGTCCAGGGGTCTCCGCTGTTGAGCTGTTCGGTCACGACATCACCCTGGATCCGTACGGTGTTGGGGTTCCGCAGCGTGACCTGCTTTGCCTCCCCCGGAGCAAGAGTGGCGATTCGACTGATGGCCTGACCGCTGGAAACCAGGACGTTGGTGAGTGTCTCGGAGGTGGTATTGGTGACGGAGCCGATCAGATCGGGTCCGTCGGGCACCAGGTCGATGGCAAACGAGGGTTCACCCGTACCGGGGTCTGTTCCCTCGACCGACAGCACGCTGATCCCTCCCGGGTCGAGTTCGACCGTCAGCCTGCCGTCGCGCTCGATCGGTGCTCCGCCGAGGCCGGGCGCTCCGGCCGAACGGACCTTCGAACATCAGCTGCTGTGACGACGGCGCAATACGCCAACCATCGGGCAGACGGATGCCGGCCCGACCACCGTTCGGCGAGGTGACCAGTACGTGGCTGGCAATCTCTCGGCCGTTCGGGAGGTCGGCGACGACGGTGGCGTGTGAGGCCGTCGTCGAGGAGCGGAGCTGGCGACCGACCAGGTAGACGCCGAGGCTCACGAGGAGCGCGGTCAACGGGATTGCAGCCCACAGCAGCGGTTCTCGGCGGCGGCGCTTGAGGAAGATCCACAGGATCGGTCCGACGAACACGGCATAGGCGAGCAATGCGAGAATCAGACTGCTGATGGCGGGCACCCGGACCCCGGCGTCGCGGGCGAGCTGCATCGTGGTCGGGACACCGCTCATCTGGCCGGCCCACGGAAACTCATCTCCGGATCGTGCAGGGGTGGGGCGCACCAAATCGTCGAAGGCCCCACCGCGTGCTGCGCCGTCAGTGAATTGGATGCGTCCGAGTCCGAACGAAACCTGATCATCCGCCAGGGGAGTAGTTGGGGTGAAGGGCACCCCGACGTCCGATGCCTCGTCGAGGATGAGGGTGCCGCCATCGTCTGCCACCCACGAGCTCAGCGCCGCTCGTTGTTGGTCGGTGAGTGCGTCGAGGTCCTCGGCAGTGGCCAGGACCTGGTTGAAGGTACCCAATCCCTCGGGTCCGAGATCGAGGAGCGCCGGATCGAGCGGATAGAAGCGGGCCACGCCGAGGTCGACGATCAACGAACCTTGTTCGGGAAGGTTTCGCTGGGCGAGCGTGGGGAGGACTCCGACCAGCTCGTCGCCACCCGCTGGGGTGGCGGTGATGCGCGTGTCCGAATCGTCCTCGTCGTCCTCGGCTTCGAACTCTGCGGTGTACGTGGCCTGCCAAGGAACGGTGGGCACCGCAATGATGATGTCGTCGGTGCTGCCGCCGGACACCTCCACCCGTTCGGTGGCCACCGGCGACCCGTCCTGGCGAATGACGACGGTGCCCGCTACGGCGCGGTCGGCCGAGAGGCTCACGATGAAGGGAGTGGTGGTGCCGACCTGGTAGCGGCCGCCTGCGGCCGTCGTGACCTCGATCTCCGTCTTGGCCAGCACGGCCGAGGACGAACCGAGCGTCAACAGCGTCGTACCGGTCAGCGTCGCTGCCAGGAACGTCGGCAGGGTCGAGCGAGTCGCCCACCTACTCGATCGCATCCATTGCCTCCCGGTCGACGAGATCATGACGCCGACAACTGTCGCATGTGTCGGAGATAGACGCCCGGGACGGCGTGTTGGTTCCCCCGCGTTCGGGGATTACTGCTGGGACTACTGCCCGAACCGCCCGATAGCGTCAGGCGCATGGCGAAACGACCGGAGAAGCTTGTCAAGAAGCTTCGCGATGCCGGGGAGCAGGTCCGGAAGTCGGCGGAGAGCCGCTTCGAGGAGCACGCTGCGGTGCTTGCCATCCTTCGCCTCGCTCAATCGGAAACCGGTCACCGAACCTCGAGCGTTGGCCGACATTCAGGGCGAACTCGATGCGCTGGTGGGCCTCGACTCGGTCAAGGAACAGATTCGCAGCCAGATGGCGTTCCTCGAGATTCAGGGAGAACGACGCAAGCATGGTCTGGCCGACGTGCCAACCAGCCAGCATCTTGCGTTCCTGGGGAATCCAGGTACCGGGAAGACCACCGTCGCCCGACTGTTGGCCGAAATGTACGGATCCATCGGTCTGCTCGCGAAGGGACACCTGGTCGAGGTGGACCGGGCAGGACTGGTCGGCCAGTACGTCGGTCACACGGCGGCCAAGACCAACAAGGCGGTCCGGCGCGCGCTCGGTGGTGTCCTCTTCATCGACGAGGCCTACGGACTGTCGCCGCAGGGCGTCATCGCCGGAAACGACTTTGGTCAAGAGGCCATCGAGACGCTGATCAAGCGGATGGAGGACCATCGCAACGATCTCGTCGTCGTCGTCGCCGGCTACCCGCGGCTCATGGACCGATTCCTCACGTCAAACCCCGGACTCCGGTCTCGGTTCGCCCGTGAGATCACCTTTCCCGATTACACGACCGATGAGCTGTTGGCGATCACCCGAAAACTCGCACGCGAAGCCGACTATCGCCTCGGGGTCGGGGTCGAACCGGTCCTGCGCGGCGTCTACGATCGCGCGCTTCGTCACGAGAGCTTCGGCAACGCGCGGTACGCTCGCACGCTGTTCGAGCAGGCCGTGAACCGTCAGGCGGTGCGTTTGGCGGCAGGCTCGGCTCGCCTCGACAGCGAGACGCTGTCCCGGCTCGAGGTCGAGGATTTCACCGCCGCCGCCGATCTGGTGGTCAGTACGCCGCCGGTCGCCCGCGCCCCGGTGCCCGAACCGGGCAGCCATCGGCATCATCGCGCGCTAGCCGAACGGTGATCCGGCGGCGACCCCTTTCGTTCGGCTTTCGCCCCGAGCCCGTATCAGTTGGATGATCATGTCCCTCCCTGCTCGCCCGACCGACCCCCGATAGGATCCTGCCTTCGTGTCTGTTTCGGTCGTTTCGCTCTTCTTTGCCACCATCGCCCTTGCGCTGGCGGCGTTCGTCGTCATCGCGGTGGTTGGCCGCACCCTCGCCGCATCGGCGGTCGAGCCCCTCTTCGCCGTGTTCCGGCCGGTGGCCTACGAGTTGGCCGCCGCCGTGGCCCTGGGCTGCATGCTCGGTTCGCTGTACATGTCGGAGATCGCAAACTTCAAACCGTGTCGGCTCTGCTGGATCCAGCGCGGCTTCATGTACCCCGCTGCGGTGATGCTGCTCATCGGGCTCGTCGCCAATCGGCGCTGGTTGTTCGGTCGCATTGCACTGGTTCTGTCGGCCCTGGGGTTGCCGGTGTCGATCTTCCACCGGGTCGAGGAGGCCGTTGGTGGGTTCGGCAATGTCTGTGAGATCGAGAACCCCTGCAGCCTCAAATGGATCGAAGAGTACGGCTTCGTCACCATCCCGACGATGGCCGGGATCGGGTTCGCGTCGATCATCGTCTTCGTTCTGCTGTCGGCTGACCGCCGACCGTCCTAGTTCAACCAGCCAGATCGCACGAGTGGAGTAATCATGGGAAAGAACACAATGGGTAAGAGGACGCCGAAAGAATCGGGCATCAAGGTTCCCAAGTCCGCCGCCTCGGTGGCCAAGCCCGAAGGTGGCGGCAAGGGCTTCATCCTCGCCATCATCGCTGTCGTGCTGTTGGGTGCAGGCGCAGTCGCCGTCTTGGCCGCCAATCGTGACAGCAAGGTGGGCGAGCAGAACGCAGCGGTCGAGGTGGCAGGCGACGAGCTTCCGGCCTTCGAGGAATCCGGTGTTTCCAGCAGCGACGATCCGGCCATCGGCTTGGTCGCACCGACGCTCACCGGCACGACGTTCTCCGGCGAGCCGCTGACGCTCGGGCCGGATGGGACCCCCAAGGTGGTCTACTTCCTTGCGCACTGGTGCCCGCATTGCCAGGCCGAGGTGCCCAAGATCCAAGAGTTGATCAACTCCGATCAGGTGCCGGAAGGCCTCGAGATTTACGCGGTGTCCACCGCCGTCGATCCCAGCCGAGGCAACTTCCCGCCCGAGTCCTGGCTCGACGTCGAGAACTTCACGCCGGTGACGCTCAAGGACGACAGCGGTAGCCCGGCGCTGCAGGCCTGGGGCGGTCTCTCCTTCCCCTACGTCGTGTACCTGGACGGTGAGAACCGGGTCGTCGCCCGCTCGTCCGGTGAGGTCGACGACGAGCAGATCCTCGAGTTGTGGGCCATGACCGCCGGCAGCGGCAGCAGTGCCGGGGACGACGCCGAGACCGAGACAGAGAGCGACCCCGAGACAGAGAGCGACCCCGAGACTGACGCCGAGTAGCCCACCCAACGGCGGCGAGTTGGCCAATGGGTGGGCCTGAATTCCTTCGGTCCGTCCGCGCGCCGTAGTCTGTCCCCATGGGAGAAGCCTGGATCATCGACGCAGTCCGTTCGCCGCGAGGCATTGGTAAGCAAGGAAAGGGAGGCCTGGCTCACCTGCACCCTCAGAAGGTGCTGGGTCAGGTGCTCAACGGCCTGGCCGAACGGACCGGTATCGATCGTGCCGACGTCGAGGACGTGGTCTGTGGCAACGGCTCGCACGCCGGCGACCACGCGCACGACATCGGCCGCATGGCGTTGCTCGACGCCGGGTGGCCGATCACCGTTCCCGGCGTGACGCTCAACCGCTTCTGTGGTTCGGGTCAGCAGGCCGTGACCTTTGCCGCGATGGGTGTCTCCTCCGGGCATCAGGATCTCGTGGTGGGGGCCGGTGTCGAGTCGATGAGCCGCCCGGCTCGCAACGGCACCGACGGTTTCCACGCCAACAACGAGCATCTGCTCCACCTGCACCCTCAGGTGCCTCAAGGTCTCTCGGCCGACCTCATCGCCACGCTCGACGGCGCCAGCCGAGAAGACTGCGACGCCCTGGCCCTCGAGAGCCAGCGTCGTGCGGGCATCGCCATCGAGGAAGGGCGCTTCGATCGCAGCCTCATCCCGATCCTCAACGACGACGGTTCGGTTGCCCTCGATCGCGAGGAGTACCCGCGGCCCAGCACCACCATGGAGGCCTTGGCCGGCCTTGGTGCCAGCTTCCCGAAGATGGTCGACCTCAAGATGGAGCAATCCAGCCACACCATGGCGGAGTTCGTGGCGCAGAAGTACCCGGGGGTCACCCTCAACCATGTGCACCATGCCGGGAACTCGAGCGGTGTGGTCGACGGTGCCGGCGCGGTGCTGATGGCCTCGCCCGACTACGCGAAGGCCCACGGCCTCACGCCCCGAGCCCGGGTGATCATGTCCGCAGTCGCAGCCGACGAGCCGCTCATCATGCTCACTGCCCCTGGCCCCGCCGCCCTGAAGTGCCTGAAGAAGGCGGGGATGTCGATCTCCGACATCGATCTCTTCGAGGTCAACGAGGCCTTCGCCTCGGTCGTCCTTCGGTTCTTCCGCGACACTGGCGCCGACCCGGCAAAGGTGAACGTCAACGGCGGCGCCATTGCTCTGGGCCACCCCATTGGCGCCACCGGAGCGATGCTCATCGGCACCATCATCGACGAACTCGAACGACGCGATCTGCAGACCGGACTCATTGCCATGTGCACCGGCGGGGGAATGGCCACGGCCACCATCGTCGAGCGCATCTGACCCCACTCCAGATCTACCCCATCCAGATCTGACCCCATTCCAAGGAGGACTCCCATGACCAACGTGATTCCCGAACCCGACATCCACAATCTCTGGCGCACCGAGACACCGGGCGTCGATGACGGCTGGCTGCGTTCGGCCCGGCCCGATGCCGTCGACAAGTTCTTCATGGCATCGGCCGACGGACATGTTCAAGAACCGCGCGACTTCTTGTCGGGCCGCATCGACCCCAAGTACCACGACCGTCTCCCCGGGATCGTGTTGGGGGTCTCGGGCGAGCAGTTCCAGAAGACCGAAGGGTTCCGTCAGGCGAAGCTCAACTGGGTCCAGCCGCTCGAAGGACACGAACGGTTGCGCAACGATTCTGGGCGCACGCCCGAGGACCGCGTCACCGATCTGGCGCTCGATGGCGTCGACGCCGAAGTCCTCTTCCCGAACAAGGGCCTGACCATCTGGGCCACACTCGATCCTGCATTCAGCCATGCCATGTGTCGGGCCTACAACGACTGGGCCTGGGAGACCTTCGTCGACCACAACGACCTGTTGGCTCCGATGGCGTGCATCGCCCCCGCGCTGATCGACGAGTCGATCGCCGAGATCCAGCGCTGCGCTGCCTTGGGGTTCAAGGGCCTCTCGTTGCCGGCCAAGCCCATCTTCGGCCCGCCCAACGTCGACGATCTGAACTACAACCTCAAGGAGTTCGAGCGTCTGTGGGACGCCATCGAAGAGGTCGATCTGCCGGTCACCTTCCATGTCTCGACCGGGCGTGATCCTCGGACGGCTCGCAGCGATGGTGGAGCGGTCATCAACTACACCGTGCATTCGCTTGCCCCGACCATGGAGCCGCTGGTCAACATCTGCGCTTCGGGGGTCGCCGAGCGTCACCCCAAGCTGATGTTCGGCGCCATCGAAGCAGGCATCGGTTGGGTGCCGTGGCTGCTCGAGGCCATGGACGAGGCCTACCTCAAGCACCACATGTGGGTGCGACCCAAGCTCGACCTGCTCCCCAGCGAGTATTTCCGCCGCCAGGGCTTCTCGTCCTTCCAGGAAGACAAGGCCGGACTCGACCTTGCCCGCGAGCACAACCTGGTCGACAACTTCCTGTGGGCCAACGATTTCCCCCACCATGAAGGCACGTGGCCCTATTCGGCGCAGGCCATCGAGCGGACCATGGTCAACCTCGATGACGCTGAGCGGGCCAAGATCCTCGGGTTGAACTCGGCCCGGATCTTCAAGCTCCCGGTCCCCGAGCGCTATCGCCACCACGCCGACGCCGCAGCCGTCGCCGCCGAGGTCGACGCCCACCGCGCCTGACCCCGTCCTCTTCCCCGCATCGGGAGTGCTCGGGTGCCGAGAACGACACCCACACACTCCCGATGCTGGCGGGGGGAGGGTGGGGTGGGGTCAGGGCTGGAAGTTGAGGCGGTGGCCGGGGCGGGGCCACTGGGTCTTGAGCAGCGTGCCGTTGAGCGAGCCGGTGATGTAGGCGGTGCGCAGGTCGGAGCCACCGAAACAAATGTTGGTGGTGAGGGTGTCGCCGGTGGGGATGTGCACGGTGGTGCCGTCGGGAGCGATGTCGGTGACGCCGCCGTTGCGGATCGTGGCCACGCAGACGTGGTCTTCGCTGTCGACGGCGAGGGAGTCGAGCAACTGCTCACCTTCGAGGCCGACCAACAGTCGACCACGGGTGCTCTTGCCGTACGGTGAGTCGAGCTTGCCGGGCTCGGCGACGTCCCAGACGCGCACTCGACCGGTGTGGGTCTCGGCCACGTACAGACGCTGTTCATCGGGGGAAAGACCGATGCCGTTCGGGCCCTCGACCGGATAGATCATCTCCTCGATCGAGGAGCCGTCGGGCTTGGCGTAGTAGACCGCCCCGTGGTCGCGTTGCCTCGACCAGTTCTTGCCGTGGTCGGTGAACCAGAAGCCCCCGGTGGAATCGAAGACCAGATCGTTCGGGGCCCGCAGGTGGTGACCATCGCATTCGGTGTAGAGCGTCTCGACGCTGCCGGTCTGGGGATCGACCGCTTGGATGCAGCCGAGCACCGTGTCCTTGTCGTCGCCCTCGGCAATTCGGGTACGGCCCTGACTATCGATGAAGGTCGGGAACCCACCGTTGTTGCAGACGTAGATACGGCCGTCGGGCCCGAACGCAATGCCGTTCGGGCCACCGCCGACGTCGGCGACAACCTCGATCGAACCATCGGGTTGCACCCGGCTGACGGTGCCTCGCGCAATCTCGACGAGGATCACACTGCCGTCCGGCATGGCGATCGGTCCCTCGGGGAACTGGAGCCCCTCTGCCATCACTTCGATTTCAGTCATGGGTGCAGAGTAGTCTTTGCCCAGGGACCAACATAAAGGGACTCGACCCCCGAGCCCCTGCCTTACCGAGGGGGATAGCCCAGTGACCGATTACGACATTCACATCAGCGGTGGCACCATCGTCGATGGAACACGAACGCCGAGATTCAAGGCCGACCTCTGGATCAAGGACGGCAAGATCGTGCAGATCGGCGGGCGACCCAAGGGTGTAGCGGAGCGCGTCATCGACGCCACGGGCAAGATCGTTGCTCCTGGCTTCGTCGACCTGCACACCCACTACGACGCCCAGGTCCGTTGGGATCCGTGGTGCACGATCTCGGGCTACCACGGCGTCACGAGCGTCGTGCTCGGCAACTGCGGGTTCGGGTTCGCCCCCGTGAAGCCGGACTTCCGTGAGCGGTCGATGCTGACCATGACCCGCACCGAAGCGATTCCCTACGAGTCGATGAAGCAGGGCATGAACTGGGATTGGGAGACCATCCCGGAGTACCTCGACTCGCTCGACCGTGGCCCGCTGGGCGTCAACTGCATCCAGTACATGCCCACCGCGTCCCTGATGATCTACGTCATGGGTCTCGAGAAGGCCAAAGCCGGCGAGCCCGCCAGCCCCGAAGAGCGCAAGGAAATGCAGCGACTGCTGCACGAGGGTATGGACGCCGGACTCTGCGGGTTCTCGATCCAGCGACTGGGTGAGAACTCGGTGCAAGCCGACTTCGACGGCTCCCCAATGGTCACCGACATCATGCACGACGAAGACATTCTGGCGTTGGCCGAGGTCTTGGCCGAGCGGGACGAGGGCTTCATTCAGATCACGCAGGGCACCGGCGACATTCGTGCCGACCTCGCCTTCCTCGAAAAGCTCGCGGCCGTCGCGAAGCGGCCGATCCTCCACAACGCGGTTGCGCCGGCACGGCAGGATCCCGAGGTGCACCGTCGGCCGCTGCGATGGATCGACAAATGTCGCGAACAGGGCCTGCCGATTTACGCCCAGTGCGGCACCGGCCGGGCGGGCTTCGCCTTCACGCTCGAGCACTGGAACCTCTACGACGCCTCTCCGGCGTGGCGCATGGTGACCACGGGAACCAAGGCCGAGAAGATCGAGAAGATGCAGGACCCGGAGTTGCGCGTGGCGCTTCTGGACGAGGCCGAGGAAGCCGACCGCCGCCTCCAGGTCATCCAGGCCGGTGTCGGGGGCAATCCCAAGGGGCTCATCGTCCAGGGGGTGAATCGTCAGGAGAACTTGCAACAGTACGTCGGCAAGTCGGTCGGCGACATCGCCGAGGCCGAGGGCAAGCACCCCATCGAGGTCATGCTGGACCTTTCGCTCATGGGCGATCTGAACGTCGAGTTCCTCGGACCGGACAAGGGATCCAACGCCGAGTTCATGGCCGAGATGATGAACACCTCGCCCTACGCCATTCCGGGCATTTCCGATGGAGGAGCGCACACCAAGTTCTTCACCGGTGGGGCCTACACCACCGACTTCCTGACCTGGTTGGTGCGCGACGAAAACGTCGTGACCCTCGAAGAGGCGCACTACCGCTTGTCGAACCTGCCGTCTCGAGCCGCCGGATTCCGTGATCGGGGCACGCTGGAGGAAGGGCGGGCCGCTGACGTCGTTGTCTACGACATGGAAGAGCTGGCCATCGACCCGCCATGGATCGGCGGTGTCGAGTACGACTTGCCCGGCGGCGAATGGCGCCGGGTGCAGCGGGCCAAGGGCTACGACAAGATCATCGTGAACGGTGAGGTCACCTTCGAGGACGGCGAATGCACCGGAGCCACTCCGGGGCGTCTGTTGCGGCACGGCAAGGCCGACTGACACGTCAAGGCCGTAAGCAACGGCGCCTCGCTGGGATCAGTGTCGTTGCGCTGCGAACCACGCGGTGGCGAAATCGATGAGCGCTCGCTGTCGGGCCAGTCTGCCGGTTCCCCCGGCGACTGGCCCGCTGCGTTCTCCGCCTGTCCGAGCGAAGGCGTCGCCGACCGCGGCGAAGTCGTCGGTGTCCAGGTCGAGATCGTCGTAGGTGACCCACGTTCGCCGTCCGTCGACGAGGAGCGGCGCTCCCTCTGTGATCCGCCGTTTCGACGGCCACTCGGCGCGATACTCCGCGAGGTGGAGCGAGGTGTCGGTGGAATGATCGACGCCGAGCAGCAGCACCTTGGCGTCGAGTTGGTAGAGCCGGCCGAGGGGTGACGCGTCACCGAGCGCCGGGGTCAGTGCATGGGGCTCGAGGATCTCGTGAGCCTGAGGGCCGTTGGCAGCGAACGAGACGAGCGGGTGGGCGCTCCTGAGCGTTGAGCGATGACCGCGGAAGCACTCGACCACCTGGCCCATTCCTCGTGTCGGTGTGAGGTACGGGTCATAGGCGGGGAAGCCCTTGCGGATGGCCTGTTGCCACTCGGCGGGAACGGGCGGGTTGCTCCAGGTCGCGGGATCGCTGAGCTGACCTGACTGCGTGGGCATGACGATGGTCCCGGTAGGGCCGACTGCCTGGAGCAGCGCTTCCACAACTGCCTGGGCCCCGCCCGCGATCCAGCCGAGCCTCGACATCGACGTGTGGACGATGACGATGTCGCCTGTCGCGAGTCCGAGGTCGTGCAGATCTCCCACGACCGAACCGGCCGTGGCCGGAACCGGTACGGCCGCAATGGCCTCAGCTTCGTCGGCGCTCATCGTTCACAGGTTGCGGCGCAGGAGCGAATGCACCCGCTCCCAGTGAAGTTCGGAGGTGGCCCGGTGATACCGCTCGGTGCCGGGCGGGGCGTACCCATGGACCGCCTCCGTGAACCAGTCGAGCGTGTACCGAACTCCGGCGGTGTCGAGCGCTCCCTCCATCACCGGCACCTGCTCGGCCGGTGCCGTGGCATCGTTGTCGCACCATCCGAAGTAGATCTCGGCCTTGACGGAATCGAGTCCGAGGTGCGGTGAGTCGGGCGTGTCTCGCACCAGCCAAGCGCCGTGGATCGACGCGGCAGCGCTGACCCGGTCGGGGAACGCTCTCGCCAGCGAGATGGCGAGGCCGCCACTCATGCAGAACCCGACTACGCCCACCTTGCCGCCGCGCGCTGCGGGGTCGGCGTCAGCGAAATCGAGCAGCGCCTGGGCGTCGCTCACGATGTTCGTCGGAGTGACGGCGCCCATCAGTTCCCGACGGGCGTGCATGTCCTCGTCGCTCTGGCCGAACTCCCGGAACGGGCCGCCGCGGTAGAAGAGGTAGGGAAGCATGACGTAGTAGCCGGCCGTGGCCAACCGCGACGCCATGTCCTTCAGCGCGGGACGAATGCTCGGAGCATCCATCAGGTAGAGGACGACCGGATGGGGCCCATCGTGCTCGGGGTGGAAGATGAAGGTCTTCATCTCGCCCTCGGGCGTGGTGATCTCGAGTTCCTGTTCGATCATGACCGCACCCTAGCGTTCGACACCGACCGGGTTCCCGAGCCTGGCAGCTCCCCGTGCTCGGGCGTGAGGCGAGCTCGCGACAATTGGTCCGTCACCGGCAATGGTGACAGGCTGGGGCGTGGACCGAGAGACTGCAAGCACGCCCGACACCGAGGCTCCCCTTGCCGGCATCCGGGTGGTCGAGCTCTCGATGTACGTGCAGGGACCCGTTGCCGGCTTGACCCTGGCCAGCCTTGGCGCCGATGTGGTCAAGATCGAACAGGTCGACCAGGCCGACTACATGCGCAGTTTCCAGAGTGCGTTCGGTGTGGCGTTCGACGAACGAGGCAGGGAGTGGATGTACGCATCGCTCAACCGGAACAAGCGTGCGTTGACCCTCGACATCCAGTCCGAGGCCGGGCGCCCCATCTTCCACAAGCTCATCGCCGGGGCCGACGTCTTCATCTCGAACCTACGTGAGGCCGGGCTTGCCCGGATGGGGGCCGACCCCGAAACCCTGCACGCAGTCAACCCGGGGTTGGTCTACTGCCGCGGCGCCGGCTTCGGGATGCGGGGCCCGCTGGCCGACGACCCGTGCCAGGACACGGTCGGTATGGCGTATGGCGGGTTCATGGACATCACCTCACAAGGGGACGCGCCGAACTACCCGCCGGGGTCGATGAGCGACATCCTCACCGGCACCAACATGGCGTCGGGGGTCATGGCCGGTTTGCTGAAGCGGGCCCGCACGGGCAAGGGCTGCGTCGTCGGCACCTCACAAGTCCAGGCCCTCATCTGGCTGCAGCTCCAGAGCATCGGCATCGCGGCCAACATGGGAAAGCGGGTCGAACCGTTCAACCACGACCGCACCTCGAACCCGGTCTTCACCGTTTACCAGACCGCTGACGGCTGGATCGCCATTGCTGCGTTGCTGTCGCCGCAGTGGCCGGCCATCGCCGGTGCCGTGGGGCTGACCCATTTGATGGACGACCCAAGGTTCGCGACCTTCGGCAGCGTACTGAAGAACCGCGACGACTTCCGTCCGTTGATGGCCGCCCACCTGATCCAGCAAACGACCGATCACTGGTGGGGGCTCCTGCGAGCGGCCGGAATCTGGGTGGCCCCGGTCAATCGGATCGAGCAGCTGGCAACCGACGAGCACGTCCTGGCCAACGAATATCTCGTTTCCTTCGATGATGGGTTCGTCGGACCGCCCTCGCCCTTCGACGTCGATGGTTGGCGGGGCGCTCGCGGCCACGCCGCCGAGTACGGCGAACACACCGATGCGGTCTTGGCCGAACTCGGCTACGACGACGATCAGATCCTGCAGTTCAAAGCCCAAGGTGTTGTCTGGTGAACGGAGTTGTTTGGTGAATGATCCTTATCTTGCGGGCATCAAGGTGCTCGACTTCACGCAATACCTGGCGGGACCGGCGTGCACCCGGCTGCTGACCGAGATGGGCGCCGACGTCATCAAGGTCGAAATCCCGCCGTACGGCGATCCCCAGCGGTCGGGACTACCCCGCAAGAACAAGCGCTCCGGTGGCTATGTGCAGCAGAACCGTGGCAAACGCAGCATCTGTGTCGACATGACTCGGCCCGAAGGTGTCGCGCTGGTCAAGGAGTTGGTCCCGCTGGTCGACGTCGTCGTCGAGAACTACAGCGCCGGAGTGATGGACAGACGAGGGCTCGGTTGGTCCGACCTGTCGGCCATCAACCCCCGGCTCATCATGGCCTCGATCTCCGGATTCGGGCAGACCGGACCCATGAAGCACAAGACCGCTTTCGACTTCATCGCCCAGGCGTACTCGGGGCTCATGCACGTCACAGGGTCTCCTGACGGGCCGCCCACTCCGACCGGCATCGCGCTGGGCGACAACAACGCCGGATTCCACGCGTTCGCCGGTCTGGGGTACGCCCTGTACCGGAGGGAGCGAACGGGCGTCGGTTGCCAGATCGACATCTCCATGGTCGAGGCTCTGTTCCACATGCAGGAGCTGGCGGTCCACAGCGCCTCGATGGACCCTGACTACAAAGCAGAACGGCACGGGGCGCACTACTCGAGCCTGTCGCCTGCCGGAGCGTTCAAGGCTCCGCAGGGATACATCGCCATTCTCTGCACGCAGAACCAGATCGGCTATCTGTGGGACGCGATGGAACGCCCGGACTTCGCCGACGACCCTCGTTTCGCCAAGGCCCTTGGTCGACTCGAGCATCGAACCGCGATGACCGCCGCGATCGAGGAATGGATGCAGAGTTTCGCGACCGATGCCGAAGTGCTCGAGCGCCTCGATCAGTTCCGAGTGCCGTCAGCGGCGGTGCTCGATCCGACCGACGCGGTCAACCATCCGTTCTTCGTCGAACGGCGGGCGGTCCGCCAGGTGCCCGATCCGCTGATCGGCGAGATCACCGTGCCGGGCTTCCCCATCAAGTTCTCCGATGCCCCGCCCGAACTCGACCTCGTCACCCATGCGCTCGGTGAGGACAACGACATCGTGCTGGCCGAGTTCCTCGGATACGACGCCGACCGGATCGGCCGGCTCTACGAGGACGGCGTGCTCATTCAGCGCCAGCACTGAGTCGTGCGGTACACCGAACATCTGGAGTCTCCGATTTCGTGGCGAGAGGCCGGCGCCGGGCAACCCGTCGTCTTTCTTCACGGGCTCGGAGGCGGACGGGGCGCGTGGAACCCACAGCTGTCCGGGCTTGCCGATCGCTTTCGTTGCATTGCCTGGGACATGCCGGGCTACGGGGCTTCCGATCCGATCGAGCCTCTGACCTTTCCCAGCGTCGCCGACCGGCTCATCGGTCTGCTCGACCGGTTGGAGCTACCGAAGGCGCATCTGGTCGGCCTGTCCTTCGGCGGGATGCACGCGCTCCACACGGCCATCGCCCATCCCGATCGGGTCGACCGTCTCGTGTTGGCCGACACCAGTCCGGCGTTCGGTATGGATGGTACCGACCCCGACGATTGGAAGCGGGCGCGGCTCGGCCCCATCGACGACGGGCGCTCCTTACGAGACCTGGCCCCGCTTGTGCTCGACGCCATTGCCGGCCGACCCCTCGAGCCGAGCATCCGTGACGACTTGGTCGAGGCGTTCGCGGGCATCTCGGTCGAGGGTTTCCGGGCTGCGGTCGCTTGTCTGCCGACCAACGATGTCCGTGCGGCCCTGCCGTCGGTGACACACCGTGCCCTGGTCGTCGTGGGTGAGTTCGACACCGAGACGCCCGTGTCCTACGCCCAGGTGATGGCCCAGGGGCTGCCGTCTGCCGAGCTTGTCGTGATGGAAGGGGTCGGCCATCTCGCACCTTCCGAGGACCCGGTAGTGTTCAACCGCCTGGTCGGCCGGTTCCTGGATGCCCGGCCCGAACCGTGACTCGCCCCTGACGGAGACCCCATGCCCGATGCCGACCATTCACCGCTTCTGACCCCGTCACGGAGGGAGTTGGTCGAGCGGATTGCTGCCCTCGGCCCGGCGTTTGCTTCTCGGTCGGCGGCCATCGACGCCGAGGCCGCGTTCCCGCACCAGAATTGGGCCGACCTTCGAGAGGCCGGGCTGTTGGGCATCGCCATCCCCACCGAGTACGGCGGACTCGGCGCCGACTTCGTCGGGTATGCACTCGCGGCCGAGGAGCTGGGCCGGTACTGCCCCAGCACGGGGCTGACGTTCAACATGCACGTGGCCACGACGTTGCTCATCGGGCCACTGGCCGACCTGATGACGGTTGACGGCCCGGCCTCGGCGTTTCTCGAGGCGCGCCGTTCGACCTTGTGGAGCGGGGTGATCGAGCGAGGAGACGTGCACAGCCAACCGTTCTCCGAAGGCATCGCCGCCGGAGCTACTGCCGGCTACAACACCATGGCCGTACCCGCCGACGAGGGGTACCGGATCTCGGGTCGAAAGATCTTCGCGTCCTCCAGCGGGGCGTCGACCTGGCACAACGTGCTCTGCCACGTCGAGGGTGACCCGTTCCTGCGCCTGATGGGCGTCGCCCACGACGATCCCGGCATGACGATCGACGGCAACTGGGATCCGCTGGGCATGCGGGGCACCGATTCGCGGAACCTGATCCTCGACCAGGTGTACGTGCCCGAGGAGCGAAACTGGCTTCCGCCCGGTCTGTTCGAGCAGATCGCCGAGCGGTTCCCCTACTTCTACCTCACGCTGTCGTTCACCTATCTCGGCATGATGCGATCGATCCGAGATTTCACCGCCGACTATCTCCGATCGGGCGGGCGTCGTGATCACCCGATCAAGCAGCAGGGATGGGCCCAGATGAACCTGGCCTACGAGCAGGCGCAGGCGTTGATGTACCGAGTGCTGGCCGAAGCCGCCGCCGATCCGTCCGAAGCCCAGCTCCGTCGGGCCCAGGCCGCGCTCGTGTCGGTGATGGAAGGTGCGCCCCAGATGGCGTCGATCGCGGTGCGAACGTGCGGCGGTCGTTCCATGCTCCGACCCAGTTACATCGAGCAGGCCTACCGGGACGCGCGGTGCGGGGCGACCATGTTGCCCTGGAGCGTCGAAGTCTGTCTCGAACGGCTCGGTGCTTCCGGCCTGTACGACGAGACCGGGCCAGATGACGGGGCTGGGCGATGAGTACCGGTCCGGCGCAGTGGCGATGGGTCGAGCGCTACGCCGCCCAGTTCAAGGCCTGCAACCTGCGGTCAGGTGAGGTCGCCGTCCTGCTGCACGAGGCGTCGTCGAACCCGCTGATCGTCGACCATGTCCGCCTGGCGCTCGAGTCGCTGGGCGCGGCCGTGGCCGACGTGCGCCTTCCGACGCCACCGAATCCGGGCCCGTTGCCCATTCGCTCGACGGGCGCCTCGCAAGCCATTGCCGGGCACCGTTCGGCCATTGCCGCCCTCGCCACCGCCGACTTCGTCGTCGATTGCACCTCGGAGGGGCTGCTACATGCGCCCGAGCTCGGCCAGATCCTGGCCGGAGGTGCACGGGTGCTCATGATCTCGGCGGAACATCCGGAGAACATCGAGCGCTGGCCCCATGATCCGGGTCTCGCTGAGCGCGTTGCGCTCGGCGTCTCGTGGCTCGAGGCTGCGTCGGTCATGCGGGTGACGTCGAACGCGGGGACCGACCTGACCGTGTCGCTCGCCGGGGCGTTCCGGGCGGGCTCGCACGGCTGGTGCACCGAACCCGGTTCCATCGCCCACTGGCCAGGAGGATTGGTGCTCGCGTTCCCTGCGGCAGGATCGGTGAACGGCACCGTGGTGCTGGCGACGGGCGATGTGAACTTGACGTTCAAGCAGTACCTCCGAGACGCCGTGACGCTGACCGTTGTCGACGACTACGTGACCGAGGTGGCGGGGTCCGGGCTCGACGCCGAACTGATGCGCTCGTACCTCGCATCGTTCGACGAGCGCGACGCGTACGCGGTGAGTCACGTGGGCTGGGGGATGAATCCGGGCGCCCACTGGGAGGCGTTGGCGATGTGGGACAAGGGCGACATCAACGGGACCGAGTTGCGGGCGTTCGCCGGCAACTTCCTGTACTCCACTGGCGCCAACGAGGTTGCCGGCCGATTCACCCGCGGTCACTTCGACCTGCCGATGCGGGGCTGCACGGTGAGTCTCGACGGACGCGAGGTCGTGTCGGCTGGGCGTCTGTGCGCTGAGCTGTCGCTCTGAGGGAGCGCGCGGTTCTATCCCGGGCACGCCACCGAGGAGTCCGTGTAGGGTTCGCCAACTGCAGGCAGCAAAGCGACCCGAAGCGAACGTAGAGGAGTGCAGCATGGAAGCCCAACCGGTGATCATCGGCGTCGACCGTTCAGAAACGGCGCGTCGGGCTGCCCAGACGGCTTCCGAGATGGCGACGGCGTTGGGTTGCCCGTTGCACCTGGTGTCGGCCGTCAGCCGCACGAACTCGGTCAACATCGCCGGCGGCGACCAATGGCACTCCGACTGGTTCTCCGAGGCCGAACAATTCCTCTTGGCCATGGCCGGCGAGTTCCCGGGTGAGGTCACCCACTCGATCAGCGACAAGGGTCCGGCCGCCGCGCTCTGCGACGCGGCCGACGAGCTCGGCGCCAGGATGATCGTGGTCGGCAACCGCCGAGTGCAGGGCGTGAGCCGGGTGTTGGGCTCGATCGCGTCCGATGTCCTCAAACGAGCGAACTGCGATGTGCTCATCGTCAACACCACGGGCGGCTGATCGCAGATCGGTTTCCGGCGGCATTTGTGTCCCAACCCGCCACTATGGTCAGACGGGAGGACCCGGGCGGGCTGGGTCGAAAGCGATGGGCAGATAACCTAATGCGACGTTCCTTGGATTCTCACCGACCCCGGCGTTGGTTCGGAGCCCGATCGGCGCTGGTCGCCGGCTCGCTCTTGGCGGCAGTGGCCGTACCGGCGTCCGTCGGAGCCGACAACGGCACCGATTCGTCGGCGCTTCGTGAGGCGGTGACGGCGAGCGGGATTCTGGGCCACCTGGAGGAGTTGCAAGCTTTCGCGACTGCCAACTCCGGTACTCGCTCGGCCGGTACTGGCGGGCATGAGGCGTCGGCTGCGTACGTCGCCGGTCTTTTGGACGGCGCGGGTTACAACGTGACCCTGCAGGAGTTCAGCTACGAGAAGTGGACGCAGTTGGCTCCCGCCTCGTTCAGCGTTGAAGCGGCACCGTATTCCGAAGGTACCGACTTTGCCGTGATGAGCTACTCGGGAAGCGCTACGGGGTCGGGCGCGGTTCAGCCCATCGACCTGCTGCTCCCACCAGTAGGTGGTTCGACCAGCGGATGTGAGGACGCCGACTTCGACGGATTCGTCGCTGGCGATGTGGCCCTGATCCAGCGAGGTACCTGCACGTTCTACGAGAAGGCGCTCAACGCTCAGGAAGCGAAAGCTTCGGCAGTCATCATCTTCAACGAGGGCAACACCGACCGCACCGACTTGCTGTTCGGCACCCTCGGTGCCGATGGAACGAAGATCATGATCCCGGTGATCGGCACGACGTTCGCCGTCGGTCAGGTCCTGGCCGCTGGCGCTGGGGTGTCGGTGTCGATCACCGTCTCGGCCGAGCGTGAAGAGATCACGACCTACAACGTGCTGGCCGACACGCCAACCGGTCGTACCGACCGAATCGTGGTTGCCGGCGGCCACCTCGATTCGGTGGCCGAAGGACCTGGTATCAACGACAATGGGTCAGGCACCATGACCCTGCTCGAGGTGGCGCTGCAGATGGCAGCCCTCGAGATCGAGCCCCGCAACATGGTTCGGTTCGCGTTCTGGAGCGGCGAGGAAGACGGCCTGATCGGGTCGCAGTACTACGTCGATCAGTTGTCGGCCCGCGACGTCAAGAACCATGCCCTCAACCTCAACTTCGACATGATCGGCTCGCCAAACGGCGGACGGTTCATCTACGACGGTGACGGTTCGGACTCGACCGATGCCGGCCCCAACGGGTCAGCAGTGATCGAGAGTGTCTTTGCCGACTACTTCGTCACCCAGAGCCTGGCCACGGCCCCGACTGCCTTCGACGGCCGCTCCGACTACGGGCCGTTCATCGACCGAGGTATCCCGGCCGGCGGGTTGTTCACCGGCGCCGAGGACATCAAGAGCGCTGGAGAGGCCGAGTTGTTCGGCGGTACGGCGGGGCTGGCATTTGACCCCTGCTACCACCAGGCCTGCGACACAATCACCAACATCGATGAAGCCATCCTCGGCCAGATGGCCGGCGCCGTGGCCCACGCGGTGCTGACCTTCGCCCAGACCACCTCCGCGGTCAACGGCACGGGCAAGGGATCGAGCGACACCATCGACTTCCTGCGTCAGGGCTCGCACTACATCAAGTAGCCCTTGGCTGCCGGGTTGCCGCGGCCCACAGCATCGACCCGAGCGGGTCTCGTCTGTTACAAACTGGAGGGATGATGGACGAGGCGTTGTCGGGCGCAGATACCCAGCGGAGCCCCGAGCCGGGTTGGTATCCCGACCCGGTCGGGCGCGCCGCGCATCGCTACTGGAATGGGACCGAGTGGACGGCAAACACTCGCGGTCCCGCTCCCGTACCCGCTCCGGGAGCCAGCGGCGCCGCCGAGCCAACTGCTGGGCGTGACCTCGCGGTCAAACTGGTTCCTGTTCCGCGGCCAGAGCCGGTCGAGGCCAAGACGGCGTCGACACCCCTGGTCGAACGCACGCCGGTCGAGAACACACCGGTTGAGGACCAGTCGGTCGGGAACGCCCCGGGCTCCAGCGGGCCCGAAGCGTCGAGAGCGGTCGAACCGGAATCGATCGCGCCGAGGTCCGTAGCGCCTTCCCTGGAGCAACCAGTCCCAGTCCCGGCGACAACAGTCGTGCCGACAACAATCCTGCCGACAACTGACCAGTCGGCAGGCCGGCCGGCGGCGACGGAGCTGCCTGGCTCCCAAGCGACCGGGGATCAGAGGTCGTTGTTCGGGGTGGTGACGGACCAACGCTCGGTTGCGCCGCAGCCGGAATCGGAATCCGGGGTTCCCTCACCGCCGATCGGCGATACATCCGTGCCGCGGCAGCAATCGAGGCCGGTCCGGTCATCGACGCCACCGCCGGTCGCCCAGGACCCCGCGGGTGGGACAGGGAAGGGTGAGGGCGGATCCCGCCGGCTGGCTTCGCTGCTGGGCGCCTTGCTGATCGCCTCTGCCGCCTTCGCCGGCGGCTTGGCCGTCCAACGGTTTGTCCTCGATGACAGCTCCTCGGATGCGGCGAGCACCCCGACGACCCTGCCACCGACGACCGCGACGCCTTCGACCACGACGACCGAGGACACGGGCGAGACCGAGCGGCTGGCGGCCCAACTCGAGGCCATCGAGGCCGAACTGGCCGTCGTGACCGCGGAGCGAGACGAGGCACTCGCAACGCCGGACGGCGAAACCGCGGCCCTCGAGGCGCAGATCGCCAACCTGGAAACCCACGTGGACACGATGCGCAGTTGGTTCACCACCGAAATCCTCAGCGACGCAGATGCGGCGTTCGAGGCCGAGATCGCCCGGGCATGCGCAGCCGATGCCGAGCCGACGCTCGACAACACCAACTACACCAATCGAATGGAACCGGCCGGCACCCACGCCGACATCGTCGCAGCGGCACTGGCCTGCCGAGCCGGCGGCTGACCCAGCCCGACCCGACCACAACCGCTCAGCGCATCAAACCGTGCCGAGCGAGCCGGCGATTTCCGACACATCGACGACAGCGTCGCCAGTGACGACGACCTCGTCGCGCTGGTTGCGGGTGACGAGCTCCACGGTCACGTCGGTGCCCTGGGCGGCAACCACGGTCGCGGTGGTTTCGAGCCGGTCGCCTGGCCACACTTGCCGGGTGAATCGGACGCCGTAACTTCTCAGCGCGGCCGGGCCGAACCAATCGGTCAGGACCTTGGCCGTGAGTCCCATGGTGAACATGCCGTGGGCGAAGAGGCCCGGGTACCCGTGTTCCTGGGCGAAGGCGTCGTCGTGGTGGAGTGGGTTGAAGTCGCCGCTGGCCCCTGCGTACTTGACCAGGTGGGTGGGGGTGACGCATTCGATCACAACCTGACGGCGGCTTGCGCCGATCTCGATCGGACTCATCGGTGCGCGCCTCCTGGCTTGTTCTCGGGGATGACCCCAACGTTGATCGCGGTCACGCACAGGACGCCGTCCTGATTGTGATAGTCGGTGATCTGCTCGACGAAGCCCAACGTGCCGCCCCGGCCACTCTGCTTCTCCCACTGAGCACCGATCCGGACGGTGACGGTGAGCTCGTCGCCCACATGGACGGGGTGGTGGTAGCTGAAGCGTTGTTCGCCGTGCAAGGTCTTGCCTGCGCCCGGGTAGCGCGGTGAGACCTTCTGACGCCAACCGGGACGGGTGGTGTCATAGGGGTAGTCGGGTTCGAAGTGAGCGGCCGCCTGGAAGAACGTTGGCGGTACGGCGGAACCGGCGATGTAGTCGGGGTGCTCGTCGCCGAGGCTTCGTGCGAAGAGTAGGACGGCGGTTTCGTCGACCGGGAACCGGAAGCTCTCGGTAGCGGGCCCGACGGGAGGATCGGAAACAGTCATGGCCGACATCCTGCCCGACGATCTACCCTCAGGCCATGTCTGCGCCCCACGACCCTCCTCTGGCTCCACCCTTCCCTGCCCCTCCCGTGCTCGAGCAGGTGAGCGACGGGATCTACTCCTACGTCCAGCCCGATGGCACCTGGTTCATCAACAACTGCGGCTTCATCGTCGGTCCCGATGCCGTCATCGTGATCGACACCACCTCGACCGAGGCCCGCACGAAGGCGTTCAGAGACGCCATCCGCTCCGTGACCGAAAAACCGGTGGTCACGGTCGTCAACACCCACCATCACGGCGACCACACCCACGGGAACTACCTGTTCGAGGCCGCAACCGTCATCGGTCATCGTCGTTGCCGCGAGGTCATGATGGGAGCGGGCCGGATCGTCGACTACTCGGCCGCCTTTCCCGGCGTCGAATGGGGCGCTCTGCGGTTCCGGCCGCCGTCGCTGGTGTTCGAAGGCTCGCTCGATCTGTACGCCGGCGACCTGAAGGTCGAACTCAGCGATCTCGGCTACGTCGCCCACACCACCGGCGACGTCCACGCCTGGATCGCGGAACGCGGCGTGCTCTTCGCCGGCGACCTGGTGTTCCACGGAGGAACGCCCTTTGCCCTCTTCGGTTCGATCGTCGGCACCATCGAGGCGATGGACAGACTCGAGGCCTATCGGGCGCAGGTCATGGTCCCTGGACATGGACCCGCGGCCCGGGGCTCGGCCATCAAATCAGCGCTCGACGATCAACGGCAGTACCTGTCACTGGTCCAGAAGCAGGCCGCACTGGGGATCGCAGCCGGACGGACTCCGTTGGAACAGGCACGCGTCACTGACCTCGGTCGGTTTGCCGCGTGGACCGACACCGAACGCCTGGTCGGCAACCTGCACGTCGCCTATCGAGAGGCCGGCCACAACGAATCCTTCGCCATCGAGTCCGCCATCGGCGACATGATCCACTTCAACGGCGGTGCCCTGCCCCGTTGTCTCGCCTGACGTCCGTTGCGGGCAGGCCGTTCGCCCGGTCTGGCATCGACCGGCGGGGGAGTGTTTAGATACACGCAGGGACTTCGAAAGGACATTGCCATGGCTGGAGTGTTGGAAGGTATTCGCGTCGTCGACTTCGGCCGGTACATTGCCGGGCCGTTCTGCGCCACGTTGTTGGGGGACTTGGGTGCCGACGTCATTCGTGTCGAACGCGTCGACGGCGGCGAAGACCGTTTCGTCACGCCCGTCACCGACGATGGTGTGGGCGCGATGTTCCTCCAGGTGGGACGGAACAAGCGCAGCCTGACCCTCAACCTTCTCAAGCCGGAGGGCCGAGAGGTCGTCGAGCGACTGATTCGGACCGCCGACATCGTCGTCGCCAACCTGCCGCCGCAGACACTGCAGGGCATGGGCCTCGACTACGAATCGCTGAAGGCCCTCAAGCCCGACATCATCCTCACGACCGCCAACGCCTTCGGGAGCGGCGGGCCCATCAGCTCCAAGGTCGGCTTCGACGGGCTCGCCCAGTCGATGTCGGGGAACCTGCACGTCAGCGGGCACGCCGATGAACCGATGCGGGCCAGCGTTGCCTACGTCGACTTCGGCACGGCGGCGTTCAGCGCGTTCGCCACCATGGCAGCGCTGCGGCACCGTGACCTCACCGGCGAAGGACAAGTCATCGAAGGAGCGCTGCTCAAGACCGCGTTGACCATCTCCAATGCCCACTTGCTGGAGCAGGACGCGCTTCACCTCGACCGGGTCGCCAGCGGCAACCGCGCCCAGACGGCCGGCCCGTCCGACGTCTACGCCACCACCGATGGGTGGGTCATGTGCATGGTCATCGGTTCGTATCAGTTCGAGCGGTGGTGCGAGATGGTCGGACGCCCCGAGTTGTTCCACGACGAACGATTCAAGGACGACATCTCTCGTGGCGACAACGGCGAGGCCCTCTCGGCCATCATGTCCGAATGGTCCTCGACCCGTACGTCGGCCGAGGTTCTGGACGCGATGGAAGCGGCAAAGGTGCCTGGCGGTCCGGTCTACTCGCCCCAGCAGGCCTTGGACGACGAGCACATCAAGGCCATCGGCATCCTGGCCGACGTCGAGTACCCGACGCTGGCCAAGCCGGCCAAGGTCGTCGACTTCCCGGTGTCGATGAGTGCCTCGCCGGGCCACATTCGTCGCCGGGCGCCGCTACTGGGCGAGCACACCGAAGAGGTCCTGACCGAACTCGGCTACTCGGCAGACGAGATTGCAGCTTTGCGCGACGCCCGCATCGTCTGACATCGTCTCGGCGGTGCTTTCGACCCTCACGCCTCCCTGCCCCCTGTCCACCACGACGCTCATCAGCGCCGACGGCGAGCACGCCTCGCTCCACGACTTCGGTGGGGAGGGCCCCGATCTGTTGCTCAGCCACGGCAATGGCCTGAACGCCGGCATGTGGCGTGCGGCGCTGCCCCATCTACTGCCGCACTTCCACTGCTACGGGCTCGACCTTCGCGGCCATGGCGCCAACCGTCCCACTCGTCCGGACTACGACATCGACCGGGACCGGTTCGCGGAGGATGTGCGCGCCGCCATCGACGCGCTCGGTGGCCGGCCGCTGTTCTACGCCGCGCACTCGCTCGGTGGCGCTTCGGGTCTCCAAGCGGCGCTGCGGTGGCCCGAGCTCTTCCGGGCGCTGTGGCTGTTCGAACCGGTGATGCGGCCCGATTCGATGCCGTCGCTCGAGCCGCCGAGCTTCCTCATCGAGGCGTCCCGACGTCGGCGGATGGAGTTCGACTCGGTCGACGCGGCCCTCACGAACTTCGCCGCCAAGCCACCGTTCAACACCGCAGATCCGGACGCGCTGCGTGGCTACGTCGAGCTGGGGATGCGCGAGCTCCCCGGCGGCGGTGTCCGTCTCACGTGTGAGGGAGCAGACGAGGCCCGCGTGTTCGGCTCCGGCAAGCCGGTCGACTTCTCGACGCTCGCAGTCATCACCTGTCCGGCCGTGATCGGTCGAGGCGAGGCGACGGCCGACGCTCACGCCATCCCGGCCGCCGTGGCCAAGCCCATCGCCGAGGCGCTGCCGAACGGCCGGCTCGAGGAGTTCCCCGGACTGACCCACTTCGGACCGATGGAAGACGGTGCTGCCATCGCCGCCTCCATGCTGGCGCTGTTCAGCTTCTAAACCGGCATCGGGAGTGTGCGGGTGCCGTTTTCGGCACCGACACACTCCCGATGGATGGTGTGGATGGGCGTCAGCGGCCTTGGAAGTCGGCTTCGCGCTTTTCGAGGAAGGCCATCAGGCCTTCGCGGAAGTCCTTGGTCTTGAACAGCGGGAGCAACGCCAGGTACTGGCGTTGGACGTGATCCTCGAGGTTCTCCGACATGGCGTGGCGCATCATTCGTTTGGCTGCCCGGATGGCCAGGGGCGCATTGGCCGCAATCTCTCCGGCCAACGCCATCGTCGCCGCTTCGAGCTCGTCGGCCGCCACGACCTGGCTCACCAGACCCAACTCGAGTGACTCGGCTGCGCTGAGCGTGCGCGCGGTGAACAGCAGCTCGGCGGCCTTCGACCAGCCGAGAATGCGGGGGAGCAGCCAGGTGCCGCCACTCTCGGGAACCAGACCTCGGGCGGTGTAGGCCGCCGAGAGCTTGGCCCCCGAGGCCGCGATGCGGATGTCGCACCCGAGCGCCAGATCAAGGCCGTAGCCGGCCGCAGAACCGTTCATGGAGGCGATCGTTGGGGTATCGATCTTGTGGAGTACCACGGGAGGCGCGTCCCGTAGGTTGAACTCGCCGTTGCCGCTGCTGTTGGAACCCTCGCCGCCGATCCCTTCACCCGAAACCGCGGCTCCGATGTCGAGGCCGGCACACCAGGCCCGGCCGGTGCCGGTGATGACGATGACCCGCACGCCCGGGTCGGCATCAGCCTGCAGGAGGCGCTCGGACAGCGCATTCAGCATGGGGATGGTGATGGTGTTCATGCGCTCGGGTCGGTTGAACGTGATCACGCCCACCCGGTCCCGAACCTCGTACAGCAGCTCGTCGGTCATCGAAGGACCCTATCCCACCGCCCGAACCCCGCCCGACCTTCGGGATCAGAGCGTGAGGAAGGCGAGGGCGTTGTCGCCCAGGCAGCGGTGGTCGAGATGGCCGGCGGCAATCCCGACTTCGAGGACTTGTCGTGGGCCGTCGAAGCCCTCGGGAAGGAATGGATGGTCGGTGCCGAAGAGTACGTGGTCGGCGCCGAATCGTTCGGCCAGCACGGGGAGCAGGGCGGGGTCGAAGACGAGCGCATCGACCCACAGGCTGCGCACGAGCTCGTCGAGGTGTGCCTTCTTCGCTTCGTCCTTGCCGGCCATGTAGCGCAGGCGGGGGTGGGCCCAGCCGAAGGTGCCGCACCCGTGCGACAGCGCGATGCGCAGGTTGGCGTGGCGGTCGAGGACGCCGCCGTAGACCAACGCCGATGCGGCCTGGGCCGTGTCGGTGAGCATGCCGAGGCCGAACTCGTAGGGTTCGCCCTTGCGTCGGATGGCGCTGCGCTGGTGGGCCGGGTGGATGAAGATCGGCACCTGCTCGGCGGCCGCCGCGGCCCAGAACGGGTCGAGGCTCGGGTCGTCCAGCTCTCGGCCGTCGACGAAGGCGGTGATCTCGATGCCGACCATGTCGAGTTCGTCCCAGAGTCGGGCCATCTCGGCGATGGCGAGTTCGGTGTCCTGGAGGGGAACGGCACCCATGGCCAACAGCCGTCCGCTGGACTCGGCCGCCACCTGCGCCAAGCCATCGTTCTGGGCAGCGAGGAACCTCGCCGCGTCGGCGGGCGCCGCCCAGTCGACGAGCGTCACCGGGACCGGGGAGATGACCTGCTGGTCGACGCCGGCGGCGTCGAGGTCGCCGACCCGAGCGCCGCCGTCGAAGCAGACGGCCTGGACCTTGCGGAACAGGGCATCGCCCCGCATCAGACGACCGCCCGCTCCGTCGGCCTCACGCGTGGAGCCGAGCCCCCCGCCGATGACCAGACTGCGGCCATCGGGCGTCACCGGTCTCGGCGGCCAGATCGGGAAGCCCGACCGGGAAGTGGTGTGCGTGGATGTCGACGACCGTTCCCTGGGCCCTGGCTGGACTCGTCTGGTCTGGATGGTCACTCATCGGTGTGCACCTGCTCGGCTCGGCGGGGAATCTGGGGCCAGTACTTGGCCAGGGCGCCACCGTCGATGGTGAGGTTGCTGCCGGTCATCATGGCCGAAGCGTCCGAGGCCAGGAACACCAACGGGCCCGCGTAGTCCGACGGCCCGGGGAGGCGTTCCCAGGGGTTCAGGCCGGCGAAGTCGACCTGCCCGGCGGCCGCCGCAGCCGTGATCGCGGTCGTGAATCGTTCGGCGATCTCGGGGTCCTCGGGCATCGTGGCGGTCGGGGTAAGGCTGTTGACACGGATGCCGTGGGGAGCCAGTTCCATGGCGGCCGAGCGGGTGAAGTTGATGAGGCCCGACTTGGCGGTGCAGTACCCGATGTTTCCGGCCTGACCCTGCCACGCCGCGGTGGACAGGACGTTGATGATCGAGCCACGCCGACCGTGCCCGATCATGGTTCGGGCCACCGCCTGGGTGACCAGGAACGCACCGCCGAGGATGATGTCGATCTGACGTCGGTAACGCTCGACCGGCATGTCGAGGACGCCCGCCATGTCGAACTTGACCGCGTTGTTGACCAGGACGTCGATCGGCCCAAGTCGGTCGGTCACCTGGGCGATCGCAGCGACCACGGCGACCTCATCGGTCACGTCGAAGGGCACCGCGAGGGCTCGGCCTCCTGCGGCCTCGATCCGTTCGACCCGCTCGGCCGCAACCTCGGGCCGGACGTCGTTGCACGCGACCGCGGCTCCCGCCGCGGCCAGCGCGGAGGCGAGCGTGCCGCCGATGTTGGGGCTGGTGCCGGTGACCAGCGCGACCTGGCCGGCAAGTGGCTGGTGACCTTCCTCGCTGCTCACTTGGCTTCCCACGCGGCGAACACCTTGTTCGAGTTGAAGATCCAGGTCTCGACGAAGGTGCTCCAGCTCAGTTCGGCGCCGAGCTCCCGGGCCGCTCCCATGAGGGCGAACCAGTTCAGGACCTCTTGCTGGCCGGCGGCGACGACCTGGTCGGTCGTCGTTGCCGCCCACGTTCCGAAGTCGGCGTCGACCAGCGCGGTGTAGAGCGCTCGGTCGGCATCGGTGTCGGGCCGCAAACGCCAGGTGTGATCGGTGAGGAAGGCGTGGGACCACGACGACGAGGCGATGATCGATACTCGCCAGGGACTGGCGGCCAGGGCCCGGGCGGTGGCGGCTCCGACCTCCATCAGACGGCGTGGAGTGGGGGACGGAGGGTCCAGCTCGAGCTCGGTCCCGAACGGCTTCCAGCCGCCGCGGGCGGCGATGACCTTCGAGCCGTAGCAATTGATGGGCATGCAGATGACGGGCCAGGGGAACCCGACGCGGCGATGGTCGAGGAACAGCAACGCGTTGAGGAATGCGTGCGGCAACTGCTGATCGTGGAGCGGCTGGTAGGCGTAGGCAACGTCGATGCCGTCGTTCAGCAAGTCCGCGGCCAACTGACGGGCGATGTCGGGTCGTCCCGCGATGTGGACTTCGTGGTCGGCCGGTTCCTCCCAGTAGCTGGGGAAGCGCTTGCCGACCTCGGTCTCGTGGGGCCGGACGACCCGGTCGGGGTAGGCGAGGATCGAGTAGGGAGGGATGATGTCCTCGCGGAAGTTCTCGTACTGGTCGTCGCCCCAGATGAGGACGACATCGGGGTTGAATGACTCGAGTTCGGCCCGTACACGGTCGAAGCCGTCGATGAGTTGGGCTCGATGGGTGGGCGCCGACGCCCGACCCTGGTCGTCGCCCCACTCGCTCTGCATGGCCGGTGACCAGTTGGCCGGGTCCTTGGCGTCAACGGGGATGCCGGGGTCGGCCAGGATGGCGCGCATGATGCCGGCCATCGAGTCGTCGGACCAGCGCGAAGGGGGGATAGTGGGTCATTCCCAACAGTTGGATCTCGGCCATGGCGGTGCTCTTCTCGGTTCGGTGTCGATGGATGGGCGTGGGATTGATCGGTGGGAACTGCGCTACAGCAGGATGCTGAGGCGGCCGTGCGGACGGAGTTCCTCCATGGCCAGCACGGCCTGGCGTTCGACGATCTCGAAGCCGGCCGGCCCTCCGGGGACGAGCTTGAGGCGCAGCCGTGCCGGGTAGGCGTCGATCCGGTTGCCGCGTGACCGGTGCACCAGCACGTTGGCGTTCGCCACGAGGAGGCCGTCGTCGGATTCGTGGGCGCGGACATTGGTGATCATGCGGTGCGTCGTGGAGCGGGGTGACTCGGCCCACGCCGATCCGGTGAGCAGCGCATCGATCCGCTGGGAGAGGAGGAACCAGTCGTCGTTGACGAGGTGAAGGTCGACGGCAGGGTCACCGTCGGGCTTGTCGGTGGTGGGGATGAGGTAGCGGCAGTCGGGGGTGAAGAGCTCGAACCACTCGCGGAGCTGCCACCGGTCGAGCAGATCGGCGTCGTGGTACAGGAAGTCCTCGACCTCGGCCCGGCTCATGCCGGCTCTGTCTGGAGTTGGGGTTGCTCGGGATAGGGCCAGTTGACGCGGCCGGCGCGTGGGGCGATGGGGACCTCGGGCGGATGCTCGGTGCCCGTCATGCGACGGTCCCATTCTCGCCAGAACGTGCGCATCTGCAGCTCGTCGGCGAAGTTCGGGCGGTCCCGCACCATGCCCCGTGAGATGTCGCTCCAGGGCGCGATGTCGTAGGCCGCGAACCCCTGCTGGCAACGCTCGAGCGCCTCGATGTCGTCGGGGGTGGCGAGACCGGCCGGACCCCAGAACGTGAGGAAGTTCTCCTGGCGCATCTGCTGCAACTCGGGCACGTCGTCGCTGGGTTGCAGGCTCCAGGCCGTGACCTCCATGTAGTCGGGCACTCACTGGGTAGTAGGTACGGATGGTGATGCCCATGATGAGGTCAACGATGGCGAGGTTCGGGAAGACGACCAGGTTGCGGCCGCTGAACATGCGGTTGGCCCAGTCCTCGCCGAACTTCTCCGCGAAGTGGTTGCGACGACCGACTTGGGCGGTGAGCGCGGCCTCGGTGGCGAGGTCTCGTCCGAGACCGGTGTTGGTGCCGCCCGTGCCGTCGGCGCCGCCGATGACCGCGTGCCCGTTGCCGAGGTCCCAACCGAGCGTTGGCCCGGCGCCGCGGGCGAACACCTTCGACAGATCCTTGCCCGACTCCTTCAGCATGGCGAGGTAGCGGTGATGCGTGGTCATGGCGTGGTAGCCGTCGTAGCTGTTCTCGCTCAGCAACTTCCAGTTGGCCCGGATGGCATAGAGATGCGTGCCGCCGAGGATGCGCATACCGGTGTCGGACTGGTCGGCGAACAGGTCGAGGATGTCGCAGGCGCCGCCGAGGTAGGTCTGGAGGTCGACGATGTCGTCGGTCCAAGACAGGAACACGAAGCCCCGGTACGACTCGACCTTGGGCGGGCGGGCCAGGCAGAGATTGTGGCGATCGAAGTTCGGCCCGTAGGAGTCTTCGTCGGGCAACGCGACCAGGGTCCCCTCGGTGTCGAAACTCCAGCCGTGGTAGAAGCACTTGAGGAATCGGCCGCTGCCCTCGGGGCGGGTCTCGATGGCCATGCCCCGATGCGGGCACGAGTTGACGAACACCTGGAGCGTGCCGTCGGTGTGGCGGGTGAAGATGATCGGGCGGCCACCGACGCGACGGGTCCGGAAGTCGTGCGGTTTGGCCAGCTCGGACTCGTGGCCGACGAACAGCCACGATCGGTCGAAGACGAGTCGCCGCTCCTGCTCCAGCACCGCTTCCTCGACCAACGCCGAACGATGGACGCGGAAGCGTGGTGTCTGGCGGTCGTCGATGATGAACGGGCTCTCGGTGATGCGGCGGCTTTCGGTCACGCTCGATCCGTCGTGCTTGGCCTGTTGGTGTCTGGCATGGCAGCCCTCCCGTTTCGCTCAGCCTGTCACAGGCCAGGGTCATAGTGACAGACATGACCGTCACCGATGTGTTCGCCCGCCCCACCGATCATCTCACCATCGATCTCACCACCCTCGGCTCCGTCATCGAGCCCGCGTATCCCAACGCCGAGACCGCTGCGGTCTCCTACGCCGTCCGCCTGTCGTCGGGCGAGGTGGTCACCGTCGTCGGGGCCAACGCCTACCAGCCCGAGGGGGCCATGACCACGTTCTTCTCGACCGGCTCCACCCGAGCCACCATCGACTCGTGGTCGGTACGCATCGCGTCGTTCCGAACTGCTGACATCGTGTCGGTCCTCCGCCACTGAGTCGTGACGGTGACGGACCTCTGCCGCCGATGATGACAGTCAAATGCACTTCGCGATCCTGCTTGGACTGCAGCCGCCGCCTCACTCCAATACTTCGTTGGCGGCCAATTCGGCGATGCGATCGGTGTCGTAGCCCAGGATGTCGGTCAGCACCTGGAAGGCGTGTTGACCAAGCGTCGGCGGGGCCTGAATCGGTGGAGCCGGGGTGCGAGACAGGCGGAACCGGCTGCCTTCCAACGGAATCTGACCGTGCTTGTCGTGCTCGACCCACACCCAATGGCTGCGCTGCGCCAGGTGCTCGTCGTTCCAGAGGTCGACGGCATCAACCAGCTCGTGCGCCGGAACGCCGGCGGTCTGCAGGGTTGCGCTCAACGCTGCGGCCGATTGGGTCGCCGTCCACGCGCTGACCAGACCCTCGAGTTCTTCGTTCCGGGCCAGTCGCTCGTCCACGGTCAGGTCGGCCAGGTCGTCGCCGAATCCGGCCAGGTCGCACAGCGTGCGCCACTGCTCGTCGGATTCGCAGACCACGGCTATCCAGCGGTCGTCGCCCGCAGTCGGGGCCACGAGGTGCGGGGACAGGTTGCGGTCGGTGTTGCCGGTCCGTTCCCAGAGGTCGCCGTTGGCCTCGAACTCGGCGAACGCCGGACCCAATGCCCACATCGCCCCTTCGGCCTGGGAGAAATCGAGATAGAAGCCTTCGCCGGTCGACCGGCGCCGTTCCAACCCTGCCAGCAGAGCGGCGATGGCGAAGCGGGGGGAAAGGTAGTCGGTGTAGCCGCCGTAGGGTCCGACGCACGTGCGGTCGGGCCAGCCGGTGGTGTTGAAGAAGCCGGCGAGCGCCGAGGCCAGGTTGCCGAAACCGGCAAAGTTGGACAGTGGTCCGACGTTGCCGGCCAGGCTGGACGACATCATGACCAGACCGGGGTTGATCTTCCGGAGATTCTCGTAGTCGAGGCCCCAACGCTTCATCGCCGACGGCGAGTACGACTCGGTCACGACGTCGGCCCACTTGGCCAGGTCTCGGGCAACCTCGCGACCTTCTTCGGTATTGAGGTCGAGGCAGACCCCGAGCTTCCCCGCGTTGGCGTTGAGGAATACGCCGGAGCCTTCGGGGTCGGTCTTGTCCTGCCAGAACGGATTGAGGGTGCGACCCATTTCGATCCGGGCCGATGACTCGATCCGGACCACGGTCGCCCCGTAGTCGGCCAACACCCGGGTGATGGCCGGCCCGGCCAGTGACCACATGAAGTCGAGCACCTTCAGCCCTGCCAGCGGTCCCTGGCCGTCATTTCCCCGAGTAGCGGCTGCGGCGACAGTTGGCTCCTCGGACGGGGACAGTCGGGCCAACTCGGCCAGGACTTCTTCGGTGTGCTCGCCGAGGAGCGGGGCCCGACCAAGCGTCGGCAACCGCCCGAACGACGGCTTCACGATGGGTCCGGGTTGGCGAATGGCTCGCCCGAGTTGGGGCTGGTCGACTGCGTCCCAATAGTCACGCTCGTGGAAGTGGGCGGTGTCGAACACGTCGGCGATGGAAGACGCGGGCGCGATCAAGAGCTTACGTTCGAGCGCTGCCTCGAACAGTTCGCTCTTGGTCTTGGTGAGACAGAAGGCGGCAAGGACCTCCTTCAGGCGCTCGAACTCCGACACCGGAACCTCGCCGGTGTGGATCTGATTGCCGAGCTCGACCCAATTCGAGTCGCGGGTGGCCTCGTCGCACTGTCCTTCCTCCCAGATCCACTGGAACAAGCGGTGTGAGAACGGGCCGACGGCGGCGCCGAACAGGAACGTGATGGTGACGGTGCCGTCGAGGCACGGCCACACGAGGCGAACGTCGATGGGGCCGAGGCGCATGCCGCCGCCTACTCGGGCACCAGGCTCGACCCCGAAGGCGTGGTTCAACACCAGCGACTGGGTGGCCTGCATGACCGACTGCTGGGCCGAGATGTCGACGACCTGACCGAGACCGGACGAGTGCCGCTCGTGTAGAGCGATCAGCGACGCGTCGGCGGCGTCGCCCGACGTGTGGGCCCACGCTTGGGGGACCGAGCAGCGCACCGGTGCCCGGTCGGCGTCACCCGAGAGCCGCAGCTGTCCGCCGGCCGCGAGCGCAACCAAATCCGGGGCGTCCCAGTCGCTCTTGGGTCCACCGGCGCCGAATCCGCTCATGGCGACGTGAATGAGCCGCGGGTTGTGTCGGGCGGGGTCGATCCCGAGTTGGGCCAGCCGTCCTGGGTCGTCGGTGAACAGGATGTCTGCGCCGGCGATCAGCGCTGCGAAGTGGTCCCGGTCGGTGGCGTCGCTCGGATCGAGCACGATGCTGCGCTTGCCGCGGTTCGTCGCCCAGTGCATGAGCGACCGATCGGGATCGGGAACTCCGCCGGCGAAGGGCGACAGCGTGCGCGTCGAGACGCCGCCTGGAGGTTCCACCGCGACGACTTGGGCGCCCAATCCGGCCAGGATCATCGATGCCAGGTTGCCTCGTCGATCGGTGAGGTCGAGTACGCGTACGCCGTCCAGCATGTTGTGTGCTCCCTGGTCCTGCCTGGCCGAAGGCAGTTTGGTGGTGCCGAAAGGACGACGTTAGCGCAGCCCGCTGCGAGCCGAAAAAGCGAACCGCGTGCAGTTCCACACCCCTCAGAGGTGCGGACTGCACGCGGTTCGGCCAGATGACCGGAGCGCCGGGTTCGGGTCAGCGGGGCGGGAGGCGGATGCCGCCGTCGACCCGGACGACCTCACCGTTCATGTACGGGTTGGTGATGAGATCGATCACCATGAAGGCGAGCTCTTCGCCGTAGCCGAGACGCTTGGGGAAGAGCACCGACTGGCCGAGGTGGGCCTTGAACTTGTCGGCCTCTTCGCCTTGTCCGTAGATGGGGGTGTCGATGAGGCCGGGGGCGATGGTGTTGACCCGGATGCCGACGGCCGAGAGGTCACGGGCGATCGGCAGGGTCATGCCGACGATGCCGCCCTTGGAGGCCGAGTAGGCGGCCTGCCCGATCTGTCCGTCGAACGCCGCGACCGACGCCATGTTGACGATGGCTCCTCGTTGCCCGTCGGCGTCGAGCGGTTCGGTTTTGGCCATGGCCGCCGCCGACTGACGCAGCATGTTGAACGAGCCGAGCAGGTTGATGCGGATCACGAAGTCGAAGTCGGCCTGGGGCATGGGGTCGTTGTTGCGGTCGACCGTGCGGCCGGCTTTGCCGAGACCGGCGGAGTTGACCAGCGCGCGGAGCGGGCCCATCTCTCCGGCGGCCAGCACTGCCGCTGCTCCGTCCTCTTCGCTCGAAACGTCGCACTTGACGAACATGCCGCCGATTTCGGAAGCGACCTTCTGGCCGAGGTCCTCGTTCAGGTCGGCGATGACGACTTTGGCACCGAGCGCTGCCAGCTGGCGGGCGGAAGCCTCGCCGATTCCGGAGGCGCCTCCGGTGACGATGGCCGAGGCGTCGGTGAGATTGATACGGGGCATGGTGGTTCCTTTCGAGTGCCTTGCGGAAACCCTAACGGGTCTCCACCCCCGAAATTTGCACCGTTTTCCACGCCTCACGTGGAAAACCCTGCAAATTTCGGGTGATGGGGGAGAGTTCGGTGGGGGAGGCGCCGTGGAGGATCACGGCGTCGGCGCCAAGGTCGTATTGACCCATCACGGCGGTGGCGCACTCCTCGGGCGATCCTTGGCCTGCGGGGGCCAACCACTCGGCCGGAAGGAGTTCGGCGATGTGTTCGAGCTGCTCGGTGGTGGCAACGTCGTCGATGGCGGCGGTGAAGCTGCGGACGACAGCGTCGGCCCGGAAGGCGTCGAGCACCGCCGGGTCCCACCCGTTGGTACGGACCAGGAGGTCGCCGTAGGCCTGGAGGTAGGTGGACATGCGGCCGATGGTCTTCTTCAGGCGAACCGGCTCGGGGAGCCAGTCGCCGATCGTGGCGTAGCAGGACCAAACGGTGACGTCGTCGGGGTCGCGGCCCGCTTGCTCCGCCGCTTCCTTCACGGTGCGCACGCAGCGTTGCAGCGTCTCGTCGGTGAAGAAGGTGTGCAGGATCACGTGGTCGAAGGCCCGGCCGCCCAGGGCGAGCGAGTTGGGGCCGAAGGCGACGAGCGACAGAGGGATGGGATCGTCGAGGCGGTCGTCGAGGCGGAGGGCGGGGTAGCGGCCGGCGGGGCCGTCGTGGCCGATGATGGTTTCGCCTCGCCAGAGCCGACGCATGAGACCGACGAAGTCCTCCATCTGGGCAGTGGTGACGCCGGCCAGACCCATCGAGGTGAACCGTCGGTCGACGCCCCGCCCCAGGCCGAGAACGAAGCGTCCGCCGGTGAGCCGATGCATGGTGGTGGCGTGGCCGGCGAGCACCAAGGGGTGTCGAGTGTTGTGATTGGTGCAACCGGTCATGATGCCGAGCGTCTCGGTCACAGCCCCCAACGCGCCGGAGATGGTGCACGCTTCCTTGAAGGCATAGCGCTCGGACACGATGGCCATGTCGAGCCCGAGCTCCTCGGCGTCGGCCGCCTCGGCGATGAGCGCCCGCGGCTCGAGCGCTGCGCCGGCGAGCGCGTAGTAGCCGAGCGGCCCCCGGCCGGAGTCGCTCGTCACGGGTTCAACGCCCGCTCGAGCGCCGCGGTTTCGTCCGCGTTCCAGCGATGGCTCAGCGGCGAGTGGACCACGAAGGTGGGCGCTCCGTGGAAGGCACCGGGATACACGTGCAGCTCGCAGGGAACCCCAGCTCGTCCGAGGGCAAGGGCGTAGGCGACATCCTCGTCGAGGAACATGTCGAGGTCGCCGATGTTGATGTACGTGGGTGGCAAGCCCGAGAGGTCGACGGCCATCGACGGCGAGGCGTAGATCGGGACGGCGTCGGGCTCGGCTGATCCTGCAGCGTCGCCGACATAGGCGTTCCAACCGAACAGGTTGGCGTCGCGGTGCCAGACCCGCCGATCGAGGATGGCGTGGCTGCTCGGGGTGACGTTGCGATGGTCCAGCATCGGGTAGATCAGGAGCTGGAAGCAGAGCGCCGGACCACCGTGATCTCGCGAGAACAGTGCCGTACCTGCAGCCAAGCCGCCACCGGCCGACGCGCCCCCGATGGCGAGGCGGGCCGGATCGAACCCGAACTCGTGGGCCTTGGAGGCGAACCAGACGAGGCCGGCGAAGCAGTCGTGGATCGGCGCGGGGTAGGGGTGCTCGGGAGCCAGGCGATAGTCGACCGAGGCCACGATGGCCCGGTGATTCACCGCCCGCTGGGCGCAGGGGGCATCGTCGCGCTCGGCGGAGCCGAGGACCATGCCGCCACCGTGAATCCAGTACAGCGCGCCGGGATTGGCTCCCAGGTTGCTTGGCCGGTACACCCGGACGGCCACCTCGGGACCCCCACCGTAACCGGGGACGACGAACTCCTCGATGGTGACCGTCGGGTCGGGTTCGAGGCGCGGGAGCGCGTCGAACATCGTCCGAGAGCGGTCGAGGTCGCTGAAATCGAGAAGGTCGATGGGGAGTTTGCCGAGAATGTTCCTGTGGTGCTCGTCGAGCCGAGCGGCGTCGAGGGTGTCGGGGTTCTCGGGGTGGACGGTTTCGCTGGCCATGTCACGAACCATGCAGCGAACAGAGGTAGGACGCAACTTGAGCGGACTCTGCGCTGGACTCGTGGGCGCTGAGGGGCTGGGCGCTGAGCGCGGCAGCTCCACCGGCCACCACGACGACCGCGGCCGCTCCTGCGGGGACGAACCGTCCTGCACCCTGGCTCCTCGCCGGCGCCGGCGGTGCCGGGGCCTCGCTGATGAGGAGGTGGATGACACCGGCGAAGATGCCGAGGCCTACGGCGATCCACCAGACGGTCATGTAGCTGCCCGTGGTGTCGGCCAGACGTCCGCCGAGCCAGACGCCGATGAAGGCGCCGAGCTGGTGAGCAAGGAAGACGATGCCGAACAGCGTCCCCGAGTGGGTGGTGCCGAACTGCGAGGCGACGATGCCGCCGGTGAGGGGTACCGTCGACAGCCACAGCAGGCCGATTGCGGCGCCGAAGACGATGACGGTGGTTGCGGTGACCGGGATGAGCACGAACGCCGTGATGACCACCGCCCGGGTGAAGTAGATGGCGGACAGCAGATAGGTCTTTGGCCTTCGGCTGCCGAGGTAACCGGCAACGAGTGAGCCGACGATGTTGAACAGACCGATGAGCGACAACCCGAGGCGCGCGGGTCCTTCGCTGACGCCGACGTCGTCGGCGTAGGAGACCAGGTGGGTGGCGATGAAGGTGACGTGGAACCCGCACACGAAGAACGCCAGATTCAGCAGCAGGAACGAACGGTGAGCCATCGCTCGGCGGAGTTCGGTTCGCAGGGGCGTGGCCGGAACCGCGGTCGTCCCCGCTGCGACCGGGCCCTGCTGGTCGGCCGAGCGCCCTCGAACCGGGAACGAGAACAGCACGATGCTGGCCACGAAGCAGGCGAGGATGACTGCGGTCGTGCGCCAACCGTAGGACTCGATGAAGTTGCCGGTGATCGGAATCAGGACGAACTGGCCGATCGAGCCCATGGCCGTGACCACCCCCAGCGCCATCGACACCTTTTCCGGCGGTGCCATGCGGCCGACGGCAGCCAGCACGACCGAGAAGCTTGCAGCGCCGGTCGCCAGGCCGATCAGGAACCCCATCGACAGGACGAAAAGGCCCGACGACTCAGCTGTCGACATCAGCACGAGGGCCAGCGCGTACCCCACGCCACCGATGCTGAGCACCCGCGACGCGCCGTACTTGTCGGCGATCGCGCCGGCGAAGGGCTGGGACAGCCCCCACACCAGGTTCTGGATGGCGATGGCGATGCTGAACATCTCGCGCCCGGTCCCGAGGTCGGCGATCACGGGCTTGAGGTAGAGGCCGAACGTCGATCGGGCTCCGAGACTGATCGAGGTCATGAGGCTGGCGGCGAGGACCACGAGCACGAGGCTGCGGCCGTTCCTGGTACGAGTCGTGAGCACTCGCGCACGCTACTTGCTGTCGAACGGCGGCGACACAGGGTTCGTCCGACGCGGCCTCGACGGTTAGTGTCCGCCCATGACGGAACAGCCCCTCGCCGGCCTGAAGGTGGTCGAGTTGGCGACGGGTGTCGCCGGTCCCTATGCGGCGAAGTTGCTGGCCGATTTCGGTGCCGATGTCGTCAAGGTGGAGCCGCCGGACGGTGATCCGACTCGAAAGGAGGGCGTTCGCCCCGAACGAGGACGACCCGATCCCGAGACCAGTCCCGTATTCGCCCACATCAACCGGAACAAGCGCTCGGCGATCGCCGATCGAGACGAGGCCTGCGGGCGTCGAATCATCGAAGGTCTCCTGTCCGGGGCGGACATCGTCGTATGTGCACCAGAAGCCGGTGACCCTGACTGGTTGACCGCCGACGCGCTCCGTTCGACCTACCCGGACCTCGTCGTCGTCAGCGTCACCCCGTTCGGTTTGACCGGACCGTACGCCCAGCTTCCCGGAGCAGAGATCGTCACCTACGCCATGGCCGGCCCCATGCACGCCACCGGGTCGAGTGAGCGAGAACCGCTCCGCCTGGCCGGCAGCCTCCTTGGTTATCAAACGGGCAGCACCGCCGCGCTCGCCGCGCTCGCCGCAGTTCGGATGGTCGGCCAAGCGGACCCGTCGCCGAGCAGTGGCCGGGGCTCGCTCATCGACGTGTCGGCCTTCGAGGTGCAATCGGCTTCGATCGATCGCCGAGCTGCCCTGCTGATCAGCCACCAGTGGACCGGCCGGATCGGAGCGCGAGTCGGTGGTCACGTCATCTCCACCATCCCGACCGGCATCTACCCGACCGCTGACGGGTATTGCCAGATCGTCTTTGCGCCGAACTGGCTACCTCGGGTGATCGAGATGCTCGACGACGAGGTGCTCAACGAGATCGCAGCGACGCCGGACTTTCGGGACCATCCCGATCTGGCCGAGACCATGGACGAGGCCCTCCACGTGTGGACCTTGTCGAGAACCGGTCAGGAGGCGATGATCGACGCCCAGGCCCGTGGGTTGGCGGTCACTCCTGTCAACGACACGCAGGCGGTTCTGGCCGACCCGCACTTCCGCGACCGGTCGTTCTGGGTCGAGGTCGATCACCCGGTCATGGGTCGTTTCGAAGCCACGGGCCCCCAGTTCCACATGGCCGATGGCTGGCGCCAGCGACGGCCGGCGCCGTTGCTCGGTCAACACCAGGCCGAGATCGAGACGGAGCTGGCCAACGGCAACGGGTCGACACGTCCGACATCGGGTGGAGCGATCGCTTCGGCGAAACCACGGGGCGGCCGTCGACCCCTGCCGCTCGAGGGCCTTCGTGTCCTCGACCTCACGGTGGTCTGGGCCGGGCCGTTGTGCACGACGTTGCTCAGTGATCTCGGCGCCGAGGTCATCCGCCTCGACAATCCCAACCTGTTCCCGACCGCGACGCGGGCGCGGTCGTTCGTCCCGCCCCGGGTCGAGAGTCCGAACTCGGCCAGCTCTGGAGCGCCTACCCGGGGGGTCGCGCCGGAGCCCGCCCGTGGAATCAGCCGGGACCTTTCGTCTGCCACGCCCGGAACAAGTTGGGGGCGACGCTCGATCTGCGTACCGAGTTGGGGCGAGAGACCTTCCTGTCCCTGGTCGAGAAGTCCGATCTGTTGGTCGAGAACAACTCGGTGAAGGTCCTGGGGCAGCTCGGCCTCGACTGGCCGGTGCTCCACGCCCGCAATCCACGTTTCATTGCGCTGCGGCTCCCATCGCTCGGCCTGACCGGCCCGTACCGGGACTTCATCGGGTTCGGAGCGCACATGGAGGCGCTGTGCGGGTTGTCGTCACTACGGGGCTATCCCGACCTCAGCCCGACCGAGCTCGATCCCACGTACTTCATGGATCCGGCCACAGGTGTCACCGCCGCCTTTGCCGCGTTGTGCGCGCTCCGACGACGGGACCAGACCGGGGTGGGTGAACTGGTCGAGGTGGCGCAGGCGGAGAACCTGCTCAACTACATCGGTGAGTACATCATCGACGCCGGCACCGAAGGCACCGCCCACGATCGACATGGCAACCGGCATCCCCATCGCGCCCCACAGGGCGTCTACGCATGCGTCGGCGACGAGCGTTGGATCGTCGTGTCAGCAGGTGACGACGAGGAATGGAGACGTTTGGCCGCTGTTCTGAGCCTCGATGTCGAGGGCTACGAGACCGAGTCGCAGCGACAGGCTGGGCATGACCAACTCGACGTCCTGCTCGGTCGGGCGATTGCGGGCTGGGATCGAGACGCATTGGTCGAAGCGTGTCGTCGCAACCGGATCACCGCAGGGCCGGTGCTGAACGAACCCGAGTTGCTGGCCGACCCACAGCACGCAGCCAGGGGGTTCTTCCGCACCAACGCTTCCGCGGAGATTCCCGAGACCACCTTCGCCGGGCATCTGTGGAAGTGGGACGGGCCTGATCTGCGCTGGGACCCCATCAACATCATGGGCGCCGACAACGACTACGTGTATCGAACCGTGCTCGGCCTGAACGACGACGCGATGGGGCAGCTCGATGCCGAGCGGCATCTGTCGCTCGACTATCTCGATGCCGACGGCCGAACGCTCTGACAAACGTGTGCTGACCAACGAGGGAGACGACCGGTGACGCGACACAACAGGGAAACCCGAACGGTCACGGTGCACGACCATCCGGTGGTCGTACAGGTCGGCGGCGAAGGTCCACCGCTCCTGTTCCTCCACGCCGAGGCCAACACCTCGCAGTGGTCGATGGTCCACGACGAGCTCGCCCAGCACTTCACCGTCTACGCGCCGGTGCATCCCGGGTTCGGTGGTGATGACCTGCCGCCGTGGCTGTACGACGTGCACGACCTTGCCTTCCACTACGCCGACCTCCTGTCCGAACTCGGTCTGGACCTACCTCGGACGGCGGGTGCAGCGCAGGTGCTGGTGTGCGGGGCCGGGCTCGGCGGGTGGATTGCGCTCGACCTTGCCGTGCACCGCCCCGACCTGGTCGGCGCGCTGTTGCTGGTGGGCGCCCTGGGGCTTCGACCGACCGAACCCATGCCCGATCTCTTCCTCATGGCGGGTCCTGAGGCCTTGGGGTATCTGGCGCAGCGCATCGACGCAGGCGAAGTCGATGCCATGACGGGCGACGTCGACGCGGCGACCGCGTTGTGGGTCGAGCAGGCAACTCAGGCGCGCCTGATGTGGGAGCGACCTTACGACCGTCGGCTGCCTCGACGCGTGCACCACTTCCGGGGGCCGTCGACCGTTGTGTGGGGCGAAGCCGATCGGCTGCTGCCCGTCGAACACGGTCGACGTCTTGCCCAGTTGTTGGGTGCCCAGTTCGAGGTGGTCCCCGACTCGGGTCACCTGGTGACCATCGACCAGCCGGCCGCAGTGGCGGCCGCCGCCAGCCGCCTCGCTCACAGAAGCCTCACCGCCGGAACCGCGCAAATCAGCAGGGAGTCAGTCATGAAGTTGTCGTCGTTCCACCTGATGCCGTGGCCAAAGATCAACCCGGACATCCTGGCCGAGACCAACTCGGCCTGGGTCGTCTACCCGAACTCCGAATACGACCCCGAGCTGGGTCAGAAGCTCTACGGCGAATACCTCGACCAACTCGTCTTCGCCGACGAGGTCGGGTTCGACAGCATCTGTGTCAACGAGCACCATCAGAACGCGTACGGCCTCATGCCCTCGCCCAACATCATGGCTGCTGCCCTGATCAGCCGAACCAAGCAGGCCAAGATCGCGATCCTGGGTAACGGCATCGCATTGCGCGACAACCCGCTGCGGGTGGCCGAGGAGATCGCCATGCTCGACGTCATGTCGGGTGGGCGCATCATCTCGGGTTTCGTGCGGGGCATCGGGGCCGAATACCACTCGCTCAACATTGACCCCACGACCTCCCGGGAGCGGTTCTTCGAGGCCCATGACCTGATCGTGAAGGCGTGGACCGATCCTGGTCCCTTCGCCTGGGACGGTGAGCACTACAACTACCGCTACGTCAACGTGTGGCCCAGGCCGCTACAGAAGCCGCATCCGCCCATCTTCGTGCCGTCGCAGGGATCGGCCGAGACCTTGGAGTGGGCGGCCGAGCACAAGTATCCGTTGGCCTGCGTCTTCGTGCCGATGGAACGGCTGAAGCAGTTCTACGACGGTTACCGGAAGTACGCCACCGACCAGTTCGGGTACGAGGCTGGACCCGAACAGTTCGCGTTCAACTCGATCGTCTACGTGCATCCCGACGGGGAGGAGGCGGCGATGGCCGACCTCGAGCAACACCTGGCCTACTTCCGGGAGCGGTGCTTCACGTTGCCGTTGCCGATGTTCTTCCCGCCGGGCTACACGGCGACTTCCTCGTACCGGACACGGGTCGAGATCGCTCGCCAGACGCAGGCGTCCGGGGGTGTGACGCTGTCGGCGGGTGAGCCGTTGATCGGAAGTCCCGAGCAGGTGGGGGAGAGGATCGCCCGCAACCTCGAAGCGTGTGGGGCGGGGACGCTCATGACCCAGTTCCAGGTCGGAGACATGCCTCATGGCAAGGTCATGCGGTCCATGGAGCTCTTCGCCGACAAGGTGTTGCCCTATCTCGACAGATCCTGACTCGACAGATCCTGAGCCGGCAACGATCGGCGGTGTCGTAGCCAGCGGACGATTTCGATGAGGGCCGTGACCGACAACGCCGTCCCGAACGCGTAGAGGAACGCCGAGGTGTGATCGTCCTTGAACCGCTCGCCGAAGAAGTAGCCGAGCGAGCCGCCGTAGGTGGCCCACAGGATGCAGGCCATGGCGTCGAAGAGGAGGAACTTGCCGTAGGGCTGATTGGTCAGTCCGGACGCGAACGTGATCATGGTTCGACCACCGGGAATGAAGCGTCCGGTGACCAGGAGCAGGCCGCCGCGGCGGGCCAACTGGTCCTCGGTCCAGGCAAGGCGGCGGGCACCCTTCTCCGAACCGGCCATCCGGCGCTTCGCCCATCCACCCGCGCGGTGTCCCAAGAGATAGGCAAGTGAGTCGCCGATGAGCGCGCCGGCGGCCCCGACCGCGATGACGACGGGGAGCCGGAGTGATCCTTGGCCGGCCGCGATGCCGCCGAGGATGACCGTGGTTTCGCTGGGTACGACCGGGAGCACGGAGTCCAGCAGTGCGATGACGAAGACCACGACATAGAAGAACGGGTCGCCGGTGAACGACTCGATCCAGTTGAGCAGATCGGACACTCGGCCTTAGGGGGTCTGGTAGTCGGGCGGGTATTGGATGAACTCGAAGAGGATGCCGAGAATGGACTTCGGGTGGGAGAACGCGAAGTTGATGTCGCCGTCGATTCGTCGGCCGGCGTAGTCGATCATGGCGCTCTTCAGCGTTGCCGGCGTGTCGGAGACGAACTGCACGCCTTTTTGCCCGAGGGTGCTCATCGTGTCCGCAAGGTCATCGACCGCGAACGCGATGTGATGGAGCCCGGGCCCACGCTTGGCCAGGAAGTCTGCGATGACGCCGGTGTCGGCCGTCGGGGCCATGACCTCGAAGTCGACCTTGCCGACGCGGCACATGCGAAACTTCATGTCGAACATCGGCACGTCGAGTTCGTCGCCGATCTTGGCGTCGAAGAGCTCGCGGAACATCTCGGTGGCTGCGTCGAGATCGGGAACAGCGATGCCTACCTCGGTGATGCGCTTGACGTCCACGTCACTCAGCCGTTCGTGGTCTGGATGAACGAGGCGGCCCGCTTCTCGACGAAGGCGGCAATGCCCTCCTGGCCGTCGTGGCCGGCCATGGCGATGGCGATGATCTCGCCCTCGCGCTCACCGGCCTCCTCGAGCGAGGAGTCGAAACCTTCGTAGATGAGCCGTTTGGCGTGTCCGAGTGCCCACGCAGGGCCGGCAGCGAGCTGCTTGGCAAGGTCGAGCGCGGCGGCATCGGCCTCGCCGTCGGGCACGACGCGGTTGACCAGGCCCCACGATTCGGCCTCGGCTGCGGTGAGGACCCGATTGGTGAGGGTGAGGTCGAGGGCCCGACGGATGCCGATGTGACGGGCCAAGAAGTAGGTGGAGGTGCCATCGGGAGTCACTCCGGCGCGGGTGTACGCCATGGTGAACTTGGCCGACTCTTGGGCGATGACCAGGTCGAAGGCGCTGACGATGGACAGCCCGGCACCGCCGGCGGCGCCGCCGACTGCAGCGACCACCGGCTTGGGCATGCGGTTCATGCGGTAGATGGCCCCGTGGAAGTCGGTGAGCATGTCGGCTGCGAGCTTGGGCAACCCTGCGCCGGCCTCGTGGAACTCCTTCAGGTCGCCGCCGGCACAGAAGACCCTGCCGGCGGCGGTGACCGCCACTGCGTTGACGTCGTTGTCGAATGCAGCCTCGAGCATTGCTTCGCGCAGATCTCTGGAGAAGGCGACGTTGACGGCGTTGGCTCCCTCGGGACGGTTGAAGCGGATGTGGGCGACATTGTCGGAGGTCGAATACTCGATGGTTTGAAGATCCAGGCTCGGCATGGCCTGAGCCTATAGGGCCGGCCCCCGCGGGTCCGATCGTGCGAGAACGTGGGTTGCGATGCTAGAAGGTCAGCATGGATCAGAAGCTTGCAGGTAAAACCGCGCTCGTCACCGGCGGATCGGCCGGTATCGGCTTGGGAATCGCCACGTGTTTCCTCGCGGCGGGGGCCCACGTCATGATCACTTCTCGCAAAGCCGAGAAGTGTGAGGAAGCGGCCAACCAGCTCACCGCCCTCGGCCTCCCCGGAGCCGTCGCATGGAAGCCCAGCCACGTCGGCGATCCCGAGCAGGGAGCGGAACTGATGGATCACACCATCGACACCTTCGGCTCGCTCGACATCCTGGTGAACAACGCGGCGACCAACCCCCACAACGGACGAACCATCGACGTGCCCGCCTCGATGCTCGACAAGACCTACGAGGTCAATGTCCGAGGCCCGATGTTGTGGACCCAGTACGCATGGAATCGTTGGATGTCCGAGCACGGCGGCGTCGTGGTCAACATTGCGTCGGTCGGCGGATACTCCACCAGCAAGGACATCGGCGTCTACTGCATCTTCAAGTCGACGCTGATCCACATGACCAAGCAGCTGGGCGCCGAACTCGGGCCAAAAGTCCGGGTGAACTGCATCGCCCCCGGCCTCATCCGGACCGACTTCGCCCGAGTCCTGTGGGAAGGCGAGCGCGGCGTGGCCGTTGCGAATTCGATGCCGATGAAGACACTGGGTGATCCCGAGGACATTGGCATGGCTGCACTGTTCCTGGCGAGCGACGATTCCAAGTGGATCACCGGTCAGACGTTGGTCGTCGACGGTGGCGAACTGGTTCGTGTCGATCAACCCGGCGACTGAGGGCCCCTCCATGATCGAGCCAGCGGTCCCCGTTCCATCAACTGTCGACGAGCCGGTGTGGACCGTCCACGGCCTCCTCGACGCCTTTCGCCGACGAACGGTCTCGCCGGTCGAAGTCATCGAACAGCAGCTCGCGCTGATCGAACGGACCGAGCCGACCATCAACGCCTTCGTATCGGTGCATGCCGAGCAGGCGCTCGCGGCGGCGCGTGCAAGCCGTGAACGCTGGGCGTCCGGCCAACCGATGGGGGATCTGGACGGCATCCCGGTGTCGGTGAAGGACATCGTCGCCATGGCCGGATACCCGACCAGCGAGGGCTCGACCGCAGGGAGTCCGATCCCGGCAACCGAGGATGCTCCGCCCGTCGCCCGCATGAGGGAAGCGGGAGCCATCTTCCTCGGCAAGACCACCACTTCGGAGTTCGGTTGGAAGGGCATGACCGATACGCCGCGGTTCGGCGTCACCCGCAACCCCTGGAACACTGACCACACCCCCGGCGGCTCGTCGGGCGGCGCCGGCGCGTCCATGGCAGCGGGTATCGGCGCGGTTGCCCACGGGAACGATGGAGGTGGATCGGTGCGCCTACCGTCGAGCTACTGCGGGTTGGTCGGGCTCAAGCCCACCTTTGGTCGGGTTCCGCAGGCGCCGGTCGACTCGACGTTCATCACCCTGGTGTCCAACGGGCCACTGGCCCGGTCGGTCGAGGACGCAGCGCTGCTGCTCAACGTCTTCAGCCGACCCGACGTTCGGGACTGGTACGCGGTACCCCACGACCGACGTGACTGGCGGGTCGGCCTGAACGACGGTCTCGGCTCCCTTGGCTCGGGCCGTCTCCGTGTGGCCTACACCGATGTCCTCGGCGGGGCGACCACCCGGCCCGAGGTCTCCGCAGTGTGTCAGGCCACCGTCTCGGCCATCGAAGCGGCGGGGCACACGGTCACCCCGGTCGGCACGATCTTCGAGCCGTTGCGTCCGCAGCTCGAGGACTACTGGAAGGCGGGTTTCGCCGCCCGGATCCGGGTCATCCCGTCGGACCAATGGTCCGATCTCGATCCCGGGTTTCGGCAACTCGCCCAGGAAGGTCTGGCGGTGGACGCCGCCGGCGTGCAGGCCGGTCACGCGGCCCGAGTCCGGCTGGCCGAGACCATGCGCCGCTTCCACGAGTCCTACGACGTGCTCCTCACACCGACGATGCCGACCGTCGCTCCCACCGTCGACACGGTGTACCACTCGGCCGATTTCGATCGGTGGGCCGACGCCGTGCCCTTCACCGTGCCGTTCAACTACACGGGCCAACCGGCCATGTCGATCCCGGTGGGAACCGTCCAGGCTCCTGGCGGACCGCTACCGGTCGGACTTCAGATCGTGGCCACCCACCATCGGGACGACCTGGTGCTACGCGTCGCCCGCTTCATCCTCGACCTCCTCCGCTCGTAGCTCCTGGAGGGCCGCTCGAAGATCCCGCCCGCGGGCAAAGCCCCGCTCGATGCTCAGTCCGACGGCCACGCCCGCTTCGACCCAGGCTGCTTCGTCGGCCAAGGAGCGCAACGCCCGAAGGTCGTCGGCATCGAGCGGCCGATTCCGGTCGTCCCGGGCCAGCAACTTCATGGCAATGAGGTGTCCGATCGAGGCAACGGGGGCCATGAAGCCCGGGAGCACCTCGAGCTGATCCGCACGAACGACGAGCTCGGGTTCGAAGCCGCACGTAGCGAAGAGGAGATCGGTGACGGTCGAACGGGCAGCGGTTCGTTGAAGTCGGACAGTGGCCAGTCGGCCGCTCGGACCATGTTCGATGCCGGCCTGGACTCGGTAGCCAAGTCCGGCCAGGTCGCGGATCAGCGCCTCGGCGTCGGCGTCGTCAGCGACCGAGACGGCCAGGTCAGCGTCTCGAGTCAGCCGGGGCTCTGCCCGGGTCGATACCGCGAGCCCTCCCACGAGCGCGAAGCCGCGACGACGGGCCGTGAGGGCGGCGCAGATCGTTCGGAGCTCGGACTCGAGGCCGGTCACGTGAACACAGGTTTCATCGGCGGTTGTAGAAGTCGATGCGGCGGCCTTCGGCGTCGCCGAACTCAGCACCCGGGCGGTGGGCCAGCCATGCGGCCACCGCGGCCTCGACCTCTTCCTCGGTCGCGTCGGGGTGTTCGCGGCGATGGCGTTGGGCCCGGAGTTCGGCCCCGAGTGAAGTGAGCTCCAGCGCCACCGCCAGCGGGAAAGAAGACCGATCGGGCATGGGCCAAGGGTAGCGGTCCATGCCCGATCGGGGGAGTGCGTCAGTTGGGGGAGTGCGTCAGACGAGCGCCTTCTTCGGAATGAGCCAGGCACCGTCCTTGCCGATGGAGGGCTTGTCCCGCGCATCCCCAGGATGGGGAACGCCCTGCGGTTCGTAGCCGTCCATCCGCCAGGTCACCGTGTGCGGAATGGGCCCGTCGGGCAGCCAGGGCTGGGTGTTGTAGGCATCGTCGTTGTGGTACCAGCCCTTCTCGACGCAACCGAGCGCGGCATCGATCACCCGGTACTGCACCTTCTTGCTGAACGCCGGCTGGGACTCGGTGAAGACGGCGATGACGTCGCCCGGCTCGTACTGGCACCGTTCCTGCCACGCCGCGATCAAACGCTCGTCGAGGCAATGCCCGTCCCCGAAGTTCCAGCCGGTCAGCACGTTGCTGAGGAACTCACCCTCGCGCTGGATGCGATTGTCGAGGCTGTCCACGTGGCACATGAGACCCGAGATGTGCATCCGACCCATCGGGTGCATCATCCGGAAGGCGACTCCCTTCTGGATGAAGATCTCGGAGATCTCCTTGCCGAACAGCGGCTCGATCTGGTCGATCTGGTTGTCGGCCGCCTTCACGATCCTCTGGTTGATCCGGTCCTCGATCTCCTTGTTGCGGAGCGAGAAGGTGGCAGAGGCCCAGTTGCCGGCGTACTGCTTCATGCCGACGAGGAAGGAGACGTACTGGGGCCAGAGTGCCCCGAGCACGATGGGGAAGAGCGCTGCGACCACCACGATCGCCAAAAGGCCGGGTTGCATGTCCTGCACGCCGTAGCCATCGCTGACATGGAAGTTCCCGAACAGGAACGCTGCGCAGAACATGAAGAACACGTTCCACTCGAGCGGCACGGCCAGGGGGAAGGTGGAGATGATGAAGGTGTGCAGCATCCACATGGAGACGATGGCGACCCAGGTCATCCAGTGCCACGGTGCGAACAGCAGCACCAGGGGCATGACCAGCTCGCAGGCGCTGCCGCCCACGTGGGCCATCAGGTGCGTCGTCCTCGAGGGCCGGATGTCCCTGGGATAGTCCTTGACCGTGGCCTTGCGGAACTTGTCCCACACCACCCACGGGGTGTTCTGGACCATGATCGACACCGTCGAGGAGAACCCGTGGTTGAACTTGGAGAACCCGGCCCCCATCCACACGACGACGATGAAGATCTTGGCCGCGACGATCATGTCGACGAAGTTGGTCATGAGACCGAAGGCCAGCATGGTCGGCACGTACTGCTCTGCCCGGGAGGACAGGAAGACGATCTTGTCCCGAAGGCCCATCAGCACGATGAGCCCGGCGTAGACCACCAGCGCCCACTGCGGCATGACGCCGGCCCGACCCTCGGGGAGTCCGGCGACGTTGTCGCCGGACAGGAACAACATCATCACCAGCCAGAAGATGATGAGCTTGTAGAGGCCGGTGTCCCACGGCGTCCGACGCGAGCCCTTGGTGAACGGCACGTGGTTCGGATAGGGAGGCACCCGAAGGGTGTCGGTCTGCCACCAGTAGAGGACCCCGCCGATCGGGGGATCGAAGTGGAACGCCAGTGGCCCGCACGTTGCGGCCAGACCCAGGATCTCCATCAGGATCGTCCAGATCATCAGCTTCTGGTAGAGGATGGGCTCGTCCCACCAGCCGCCGATGTCGTTGAACTCGAGTCCAGCGGTGAACGCTCCCGCGAAGATCAGGCCGAACAACCCGTAGAAGAAGATCTTCCACGCATAGAAGGTGCCTGTCTGTTTCGGGGTGCCGAAGCCCGCTTCGACCCAATGCAGCTGAAGCAGCTTCATGCGTTCGAAGAACGGGATGTCGGCGAACTTGTCCAACTCCACCGGGGGGAGCTCTGCAGTTCGGTAGGCCATTTCGGTTACCTCCTCCTCATGCGCTGCGCCCATTCACGACGCTCGCGCTCACCTTCGAAGTAATAATCATCATCTTCTTCACTGCGTGTCGACACGACCGCACCGCTGAGTCGCGTGAGCTCGCGCTCGCGAACCCGCTGACGTCTCCACACCTTGCGCTTGTCGAATCGTCGCTTGCGCTCGATGTGGTCGTCTTCTGTCTCGGCGATGCCGCGGAGATAGGTCTGCTCGATCTCGTCGAGCCGCTCCAACGCCTCGGCTGAGCTCAATTCGAGCTGGACCTGACCGCGGGCCATCAGGTACATCCGGTCGCTGTACAACAACGCCTTGCGAGCGTGTTGCTCGACGATCAGTGCACCGGTGCCCTGCTCGTCGGCTGCCTGGCGAACAGCTCCGAGCAGTCGGTTGACGATCTTGGGGGCCAACCCGAGCGACAGCTCGTCGGCCAGGAGCAGCGCCGGTTTGCGGCTGAGCGCTCGGGCCAGCGCAAGCATCTGCTGCTCGCCGCCGGAGAGCATGCCGCCGTTCACCGACAGCCTCGGTTCGAGCTCGGGGAACAGCTTCAGCGCCGACTCGACCGAGCCTCCGCCGATGCGAAGGTTGTCGCGGGCGGACATCTTGGAGAAGATCAGACGATCCTCGGTCACCAGGGCGATGCCACCGTCACGTACCCGCTGGTACATGGGCGTGAACGTCGGCACGTTGTTGAACATCACGAGACCGTCGACGGGCGGCAGTTCGCCTGCGATCGTCATCAGGGTGGTGGTCTTTCCCGCGCCGTTCGGCCCGAGGAGACAGACCACTTCGCCCGGCTCGACTCTGAGGTTGACGGCCTGCACGACCTCTCGGCCCAAATAGCCGGCCTTCAGTAGTCGGGTCTCGAGAAGGGCGGTCATGAAACACCTCCAGCAACCGTAGAAGTCTCCGAGATTGCCGACGTGTCCTCGGCATCGGTCTCGTCGCCCAGGTAGGCGGCGATGACGACGGGATCGACTTGGATCTCTTCGGGAGGGCCTGAGGCGATGAGGTTGCCGAAGTCGAGCACGATGACCTCGTCGCACACTTCCATGACGAAGTTCATGTCGTGTTCGACGACCAGCACCGCCATGCCCCAATCGTCGGCGAGTCGCCGGACCACGCGGCCGAGCTCGGCGCTCTCGGCGGTACTCAGACCGGCAGCCGGCTCGTCGAGCAGGATGACACTGGGGTGCATGGCGACCGCCCGGGCGATGGCGAGCAGACGCCGTTTGCCGTAGGAGAGGTCGGTCACGTCTCGGTGGAGGTCGTGGTCGAGTTCGAACTCGGTGATGGCCCGCACCACCTCGGGCGGGAACAGGGGATTGCGCGGCCAGACGAGATCGAGCAGGTAGGACTTCAAGTCCTGGGGGTCGGCGGCCACGCTCAGGTTCTCGAAGACGGTCGAGTCCTCGAACAGCTCGAGCGACTGGAACGACCGTGCCAAGCCGCCGCGGGCTCGCACGACGGGCCCCTTCTTCGACAAGTCGGTGCCGCCGAGCACCACCCGCCCGCTTGCGGGGGTGAAGCCGCTGAGGGCGTCGATCAACGACGTCTTGCCCGCGCCGTTCGGCCCGATGAGGCCGGTGATCCGACCAGGCTCCAGCTTGAAGCTGACGTCGTTGACGGCGACCACGGCACCGTACCGAACGGAGAGGTTCTCGACCTCGAGCGCCCGAGCCGGCACTCGAGCGGGCAGATCGCCCGCGGATTCGGGAGCCGAAACCTCGTCGAGCTGGATGATGTAGGGGCGTCCCCACTTCTTGACTCGCTTGGCCAGCCGAGCAACTCGGGCCCACTCGGCGGCGACGCCATCCTTGTACCCGAGAAGGGTGAGAAGGATGCCGATACCGCTGACGAGCTGGATCCATCGACCGACGTCGCCCCAGGCGGCTTCCATCACTTCCTGGCTGAAACCTGCGGTGGCCAACGTCGCTCCGACGAACGCGCCCAGGATGTAGCCGACCCCACCGAGGAGCGCGAGCCCGACGAAGGTGATGGAGGCGAAGTTGTCGAAGGATTGGTAACTGATCGAGCTGAGTCGGAAGGCGAGGAGGATGCCGCCGAGGGCGGCGATGGCGGACGCCAACGCGAAGGCGAAGAGTTTGGCGATCATGACGTTGATGCCGAGCGCGGCCGCCGCCCGCTCGTTCGTCCGGACCGCAATGAGCCGGCGGCCGCTTCGGCCGCGACGGACGTTGCCGACCACGATGACCGTGAGCATCGCCATGGCCAACACGAACAGGCCGTAGCGCTCGGGATAGGTGATGGATCCGATGTCGTATCCGAACAGGTCGGGGTTGCCGACCTGGGTGCCCTGAATGCCACCGGTGTAGTCACGGTTCCCGAAGAGCATCAGCTCCATGGTCGTCCCGAGGCCGAGCGTGACGATGGCGAGGTTGATCCCCCTGGTCCGCACGGCCGGGAGTCCGAACAGGATCCCCAGCGGAATGGCGGCCACGACGCCGGCCACCAGACCCAGCACGAAGGGAATGTCGTAGACGGCGACCAGACGGCCGGCCACCCAGGCGCCGAATCCGGCCATGGCGAACTGACCGAGCGACAGCTGGCCTGCGTACCCGGTGACCACCACGATCGACAGCAGCACGATGGCGACACCCAGCGAAACGGTGAAGGCGTCGATCCACTTGGTTTGCTTGGTCAACATGATGAAGGCGATGACCCCGGACCCGAAGACCATCCAGTCCCACGACATCCGACCGTTGCCGACCTTGGGAAGTTGACGGAGGAAGTAGTCCCGCAGCGGCAGGGACCGACCGCGGAACACCAGGAAGATGATGATGACCAGGAACGGTAGGGAGGGGCCGAGCCCGGGCTGGTCGACGTAGCGACCGACCACCGTCTGCCCGACGCCGAGGCCGAGCCCGGCGGCGGTGGCGATGGGGAAGGAGCGGAAGTCGCCAACCAGCGCCGCGGCCAGCGCAGCCAGGACCAACGACGTCATGGCCGTGACCTGGAGGGTGATGATGGGCACCACCAAGATGCCGGCCATCGCGGCCAGGGCCGAACCGAGAGCCCAGTTCAGGATGGCGACCCGGTTGGGCGAGATGCCGACGGCGGCCGCTGAGCGTTCGCTTTCCGAGACGGCCTCGGTGGCCAGACCGAACTGGCTCGACCGGTAGAGCTGCCACAGTAGGGCCGCCGACGCCGATGCGATGGCGAGGAGAATGAGCCGGTCGGCCGTGGTCGACACGTCCGACCAGAGGGTGACCCGACTGGTCGGAAGCCAGCTGGGAACCTGATTCGGGTTCGAGCCGTAGCGGAGCACCACACCGGCTTGGATCGTGATGAGTACGCCCAGCGTGGCGATCACCCGGATCAGCGAGCTGGCCCGACGCAGCGGCCGCATGATCACCCAGTGGGTCAGGGCTCCGAGGAGGGCGGACCAGGCGATCCCGACGGCCGCCGCGGCCAGGAACGGCCAGCCTTGTTCGTACTGCAGCTCGAACTGCATGAACACGCCGGCGATGGCGGTTGCACCGAGCGAGAAGTTGAGAACTCCTGTGCCTCGATAGATCGCGATGAGCCCCTGCGATGCGAACGCGTACAGCGCCCCGACGCCAAGACCCAACAGCGCGAACCGTATGACCTCGTTCATCTTCTCCCCTGCGGTTCTGTCTAACGACTCTGGGGCACCCGAATGGGGGCCTCAGTTGCGGTGGGTGACCGGGCTGAACCCGGCCACCCACCTACTCGCATCACCTGGCGTTGATCAGCCGGCGTCGCCGGTGGCCAGCTTGCCGACGTCTTCGAACTCGGTGGTGAGGGGGACGATCTTGCCGTCCTCCAAGGTGCTGAACACCACGCTGCGGTTGAAGAGCCGCTCGTAGCCCGGGAGGCCGTCGGTCCACTCCTGGGTGAAGTCGAGCACCGGAACCATGCCGTTGAGGTCGAGGTTGGAGGTGTTCGACGCAGCCTCGAAGAACGAAGCGGCGGTGATGTCACCCTCGATCGTCTCTGCGATCTGGGTGAAGGCGACGAAGGCGGCCCAGGTGCCCATGCCGCCCAGGCTGTTGTAGTCGAGTTCGGTGGTGTCCAAACCGGCCTCGTCCAAGGCGACCCGGTACTCGTCCCACGGAGCAGTGGAGATGTCGGGGTACATGCCGGCCACGATGTCGCCGTCGGTGGCCTCTTCGTTGCCCTTGGCCGAGACATCGTTCAGGTTGCCCTGGGGTCCGTACTGCACAGCCTCGGTGCCGGACTGGGTCCACGCGGTGTTCCAGGTGATGAACGGCGTCTCGCCGATGATGGAGATGACGCAGTCCGCATCGTTACCGGTGACCTCGGCCACCTCGGCCGAGTAGTCCTGGGCGGTTGCCGGCAGTGACACCACGGCCCCGAAACTCTTCCCGAGCGCCTTCATGGCGTTCTCCATCGGCGGGAGGAAGATCGCGTCGGCTCCCTCGACGATCACGGTGTTGATGTTCTCGCAGCCGTCGTCGACGGCCTTCTTCACGGCGCCGACGGCGTACATCGGCTGGTTCCCGATGTTGAACGAGTGCTTGCTCGTGAGCTCGGACGGCGTGATGGGACAGCAGGCGCCGAACCACGTGATGTCGGACTCGGCGATGACCGGCACGATGGACTCGGCGAAGAAGGTGAACGAGCCGACGACCGACACCATCTCCCCTTCGACGGCGTCACGAGCGCAGGTTGTGGCCACGGCGGGGTCGAACTGCTCGTCGCAGACGGTCACTTCGAGCGGACGGCCGGCGATGCCGCCCCGAGCGTTGATGTACTGGGCGTAGGCCTCGGCCGTCTTGGCGATGTTCTCGTAGGTCGGTCCTGCGGCGTTGAGCGTGGTGACCGTCATGACCTTCAGCGGCTCTCCGGTCGGCGCTTCGCGTCGTCGGTGTCCGTCGTCTGGCATCGGCATCAGCATCGGTGTCGGCCGAGTCAGTCGGCGTCGGCGCGTCGCTCGAGCCGGCCTCCGAGCCACTGCTGCCGCATGCCGACGCAACCAGCGCCAGCGCGGCGAGGAGCGCGGCCATCATCCGAAGAGATCGCCAACGCAGCTCGGACGATCGAGTTCCTTCACGGCTTGTCATCTAATCCCCTTAGTCGATTTGGTGTGATCCATCAACGGACCACCAGGGGAGCCCTCGTCCCTGTTGGGATCGGGCCGGCCCCCGGCGGGGACATCTGAACACAAACTCTCAGTAACCGCCATTTGGTCAGCGCTCGGATCTCTTCTCCGCTCAGGATTACCCGAATGGTGGACGTGGACTCTAGATGTCAGGACGATGAGATACCAGGACTAGGAGATGATCTGCACCGCGGCGAAGATCAGCAGGGCAATCGCCAGCAGCATGATGGCCAACGAGGCGAGACCGTCGCGGTGGGTTCCCTCGTTCGGTGATCTGGTGCGCCTGGTTCATGGGGCAGACCTTACCCCACGCCGGGGTTGACGGGCGCCTCCGCGATGACGCCCGCGTCGGCCAGGGCTGCCAGCTCTCGGTCGCCGAGCCCGAGCGGAGTGAGGAGTTCGTGGTTGTGTTCGCCGAACCACGGCGACCGGACCATCTCGTGCTCGGCTCCGGTGACCCGGCGCCACGTGGGTCCGCTCTGGCGATAGGGGTGCATCTTGTCGTTGGGCACGACACGCCAGAATCCGCGTGCGTTCAACTGCGCGTCGTCGTGCATGCGCTGGGTGTCGACGACGACCGATGCCGGGATACCGGCAGCTTGGCACCGGTCGGCCACGTGCTCCGGCTCTTGTGACTGCGGTCCAACCGGTGATGACCTCGTCGAGTTCGTCGTGGCGAGCGTGGCGTTGAGCCACGTCCAACCCCGCCAGGTCGGGGCGGCCGAGGAGGTCGGCGAGCGTGGCCCATTGCGTGGTCGGTGCAGACAGAGAGGACGACCCACCGATCGTCAGACGGATCGCCGGCGGGGTAGCAACCCTGAGGCGCGAACCGCGGATGTCGGTTGCCGCGGAAGACCGGATCTTCGCCGTCGGGCCGCGGCGACGAAGGCGGGGCCGGCCATGGTCGACGCCGTCTCTCGCTGGGCCAGGTCGATGTGACGCCCGGTACCGAAACGATCGCGGGCGATGAGCGAGAGCGCGACGGCCGCGACGGCGTTCAGCCCGCCGACGGGGTCGCCGTAGGAGATCCCCGACTTCACCGGCACGTCGTCATCGCCGTAGCCGGTCAGCGACATGAGGCCCGACATCATCTCGATGATCGGACCGAAGCCGACGTGGTTGCGCAGTGGCCCGTTCTTGCCGAAGCCGGCCATCGAGATGAGGACCACGTCGTCGTTGGCCGCCCGCAGTACTTCGTCGGTGAGGCCCAGATTCTCCATGACGTCTGCTCGATAGTTCTCGATCACCACGTCGGCGTCGGCCACGAGTCGCAGGAAGACCTCGCGTCCGGCCGGCTGCGCCAGGTCGAGGGTCAGGGACTTCTTCGAGTGGTTGTACTCGTTGAAGTAATAGGCGCTGTTCCAGGGATCGGGAATCGACGGGTCCTGGGGGACGAGCGTTCGGATGTTGTCCCACGCGCTCGGAGACTCGATCTTGATGACCTCGGCGCCCAGCTCGGCGAGCAGCTTGGTGGCGTACGGGCCGGCCCACATCATGGTGAGGTCGAGGATGCGCAAGCCGGCGAGCGGCAAGTCGCTCGAGGACTGTCGAGGCGGTGCGGGCGGGACGGCGTCGGGGGTCGGGGCGCCTCCTGGCACCCATCCGAGTCCCGGGAACGGCCGGCCGGGAACGCGGATCGATCCGGTGTCCACCGAGCCGATGTCGTCGAAGAACCCACGAAGCGCGTAGGCCTCGTCGTCCAGGAGTTCCCGAGGCGTTCGCACCGCGCCGAACGGTACGCGGTGCACGGGTGAGAGGGCGACGAGCTCGTCCTTGGTCCGTTCGATCATGAACGACATGACGTGGGCCAAGAGCTCGTCGTCGTACTCGGCCCGGATGATCGGGTCGACGAAGCGTTCGTCCGTCGCCACGCCGTCATCGAGGAGTCGCAGGAAGGCTGGTGCTTGGCGTTCGAGGCAACAGACACCGGCGAATCCGTCGGCGCAGCGGTAGACGCCCCAGATGGCTCGCACACTGTTTCCCGAGCGGGTGACCGGAGCCTGCAACGAGTATTCGCTCTGGGCGCCGTACAGCTCGGCCATGGATGCGGCGCATTCCTGCATCGAGAGGTCGAGCCATTCGCCCTGGCCGGTGCGGCTGCGCCCGAGGAGCAAGGCAGTGGTGGCGGCGAAGCCCTGGAGACCGCCGAGGAAGAACGCCTGTGAGCCGCCGGTGACCAACGGGCTCCGGTAGGGCTCGCCCGTGAGGCTCATCAGCGAGCCTGCGGCGAATTGCACCGCCGGCGTGCTGCGCCACTGCGCGCGCGGACCGGTCTGGCCGAACGGGGTGATGGACGTGATGACCAAGTGGGGATGGCGCCGGCGCAGTTCGAGCGGGTCGAGGCCGTGAGCGGCGAGCCAGCCCGGCGCCTGGTCTTCGATGAGCACATCGGCGTCTGCAACCAACGCAGCCAGGTCGACGTCGCCGAGGGCCACCCGTTCGGCTCCCGTGAGAAGAAAGGCGGTCTCGTCGGCATCGAGCAGGTCATGGTCGGCCCCGACCTCGACTCGGACCCTGCGAGCCCCGAAGCCTCGGAGCTGTCGGGCGCAGAACGCTGCGGGGATGCCTCCGCCGATCTCCACGACCGTCATCCCGGCGAGGGGTGGTAGTTCAGCCATCGGCTGATCTTGGTTCAGCCTTGGGTCAGGAACGAATCGAGGTCGGTGTGGAATCGGTCGACGAAGCGGCGATCGCCGTGGATGCGGTGTCCGACGCCTTCGTAGACGACAACCTGGGCGTGCGGTGAGTTCGTGGTGACCCGGGTGTCGTCGCCGGGCAGGAAGGCGGGTCCCAACGTCGGATCGGCCTGCACGATGGTGACCGGGCAGGGCATGGGGCGGAACGGGTCGTAGGCCGCGAACACGGTGTTGTCGATGGCGGTATCGAAGCAGCCGGTGTCGAACAGCGATAGGGCAAGGGCCGACTGGGCAACGGTGTCGGGCGTGAGTTCGTCCTTGGCCATGGCGCCCGACGGGGTCAGCGCGTTGCCGACCATGTCGACGAACGCTTCGAGCGGCGCGCCCGCATCTTGGAGGCGACGGACTGCGTCACGGATCAGGGTGAAGAGCTGCGCGAACGGCGCTGTCTCCCACACGCCGGGTTGGTTGAGGAACATCGGCGGGTCCTCGAGGAACACGCCCTTCACCTCGTGGGTTCCTCCGGCCGCAACTGCCGCCGCAGTGACACCTCCGAGCGAGTGCCCCACGATCCATGTCGGCTGTCCGATGGTGTCGAGCACCGATCGGGCGTCCTCGACGTATCCGTCGATCAGGTAGGTGCCGGGCGCCCGGCCGGATCGGCCATGCCCTCGGAAGTCGACCGTCCAGACCTCGTAGGCATCTGCCCGTTGGCCGCCGGTCAGATGGTCGACGGTGGAGTTCCAGGTGCTGCTGATGGCGCTGAGTCCGTGCAACAGCAGCACCGGCTCAGCGCCGGACGAGTGCTGTTCGACGTGAAGGCTGAGGGGCTCGTTCATGGCCCCGGACCCTAGCGCGCCGCTCCACCCTCGTTCTGCAGTACCGGCACCGGCGAAGCCACGGCCTGTGTACTGCAGAACGGGTTGGGTGGGGTGGGCGTGGCGCTGGTGGGGGTCAGGGGCGGGTGGGGGGTTCGAGGCGGTCGCGGCTGGAGCCGGAGGGGAACAGCAGGGCCACGACGGCGGCGCTGGCGAGGTACATGATCGCCACGAACGACCAGGCCCAACGGAAGCCTTGCATGCCTCCGCCGTCGCTGCCGGCAGCCAACAGGGTGATGGCGATGGACACGCCCAGGGCGTAGAAGACCTGCTGGGTGGTTCGGAGTGTGGCGTTTGCCGTGCCGAACCGGGCGGGGTCGACATCGCTGATGCCCGCGCTGGCCCAGGTGGCGATGGTGGAACCGACCCCGATGCCCGCCAGCAGGCTGATGGGGACGAAGCGTGTCCAAACCTGTGGGGTGGGGCCCGAGCAAGGTCAGATAGAGCACGACCGAGGCGCCGGAGCAGAGGCAGCCCAGCGTCAGGATCCACCGGTGGCCGATCCGATCGGCCAGTCGACCTGACAGCGGCGAGATGGTCGCCGCCAGCAAAGGCGAGATCATGAGCGCCTTGCCGGTGGTGGTGATGGGGAGGTCCCACATGCGCTGTAACAGCAGCGAGTTCACGAGGAACCCCGAGGTGAAGGCCATGGAGTAGAGGGCGACGCCTGCGTTGGCCCCGCGGAACGATGCGAAGCGGAACAGGTCGAGCTCCAGCAGTGGTTCGGGATGGTGGGCGGACCGGCGGATGAGCAGCGGGATGAGCGCAACCCCCACAGCAATCAGCGCGAGCGACCGGGGATCGTCGATGCCCCAGCTCTCGCTCTGGACGATGCCGAGCATGATCAAGGCGATGGCCGTGGTGCCCATGGCCACGCCGACGAGGTCGATGCGGCCGGTTGCGGCGGGGTTCTTCGACTCCTGGAGCAGTCGGGGACCGAGAACGAGCACGAGCAGACAGATGGGCACGTTGATGAAGAAGATGCCGCGCCAATTCCACGTGTCGATGATGACGGAGCCGACCGCAGGCCCGAACACCGCGCCGAGGGAGCCGGTGGCGCCGGTGATTCCGATGACGGTGCTGCGCTTGTGCGGAGGGAAACCGGGGAGGACAACGGCGATCGCGGTGGCCAACACGAAGGCGCCACCGACCGCCTGGATCACCCTGGACCCCACGAGTTGTCCGGTGTTCTGCGACAGCCCGCACAAGATGGACCCCGCCATGAAGACGGCGACGCCGGGAAGGAACGCCCGCTTACGTCCGATGCTGTCTCCCAGCCGGCCGGCGGCGAGCAGCAGCGAGGCAACGACGACGTTGTAACCGGAGAGGATCCAGCTGAGCGCAGCCTCCCCGGTGTTGAAGTCGTCGCCGATGCTGGGAAACGCAACATTCACGGCCGAGACATCGATCACCACCAGGAAGAAGACGAGGGTGGTGACGGTCAGGGCGAGCCAGGACTCGCGGGTGATTTCCACCGGCTCACGCTAACGGTGGGTTGGTCGCTCGGTCGTCAGTAGGTCTCGAAACGCGCTCCGAGCTCGGTCATGTCCTTGGGGTCGGCGGTGAGGATGAACGTGCCAAGTCGTTCGGCAACGACGACGAGGTGAGCGTCGACGACATCTGAGGTTCCAGACGCAGCGAGACGGCGCCCCACCGTGACGGATTCATCGAGCGCGTGCACATCGAAGGAGCGGACTGCTCGAGCAAGATTCGCCTGCCGCACTGGATCTCGCCAGACCTGAGCGAGTACCGGGTGCGTCGTGTGGAGTTCTTCGCCTCGCTCGGCCGCCCGTTTGATCAACGCCCAGAGGCGCGAATTGACTGTCTCGCCACCCACGATCAGGGGACCGGCATCGATGATCAACGCTCGACGCCTTGTCGGTCGAGGAGGGCATCGGCCCAATCGAGGTGGGCAGGGTCGATGGGGCCGTCCTCGGCTTCCCACCCTGCGATCAGATCGAGCAGCGCCTGGTTGCGGCGGCGCCGCTTCACTTCGGCGATCAACGATCGCTTGATCGCGAGCGTCTTGGTTCCGTCGACAGCAACCAGCTCGGCGAGTGCCGCCACCATTTCGTCGTCGAGGTTGATCGTCGTCTTGGTTGACATACTCGTATGGTAAGGGAGAAGTGTTTGTATGGCAAGCGTGGGTGGCATCGCCGACCGCCCGAGCTACTCCTCGTGGTGGGCGTCGCGGTTCTGGAACGCTTCCTTGGTGCCCCCGTCTCGGCGGGCGCGGAAGAAGTTGAACTCGCCTTCGTCGAACTTCACGTTGGTGCCCAAGGCGTGGCCGACCATGCCCGCGTGGATGTAGCCACTGATGCCGAGCTGAGCCAACGCCATGTTGTGCGCGGCCTTGCCCATCACCAACGCGTCCTTGGCATTGCGGCAGACCTTCTCGACCCACTCGGCAACGGTGGCGTCGAGTTGGTCCTCGGGAACGCTCCGGTTGACCAGGCCGATCTGCTCGGCGGTCGGACCGTCGAATTGGTCGCCGAAGAGCAAGATCTCTCTGGCCTTCTTGGGCCCGTACATCACGATCAGGTGGGCCAGGTTGAACGTGTTGCCCGCCAACCCGAGGCGCTGCTCGGCGTGACTGAACCGGGTGGTGTCCGCGCACAGGGCGAGGTCGGAGACTTCGACGAGGAACATGCCGATGCCGACGCAATGCCCGTGCACCTGGGCGATCACGGGTTTGGCGGACGTCTGGAAGGCCTCGACCGCCCGCCCGAGGCGCCGGTCGACGGCCAGCCGTGCTCGTTGGCTGAGACGCGGCGGACGCTTGCCCGGCTCGGCGCCGACGTGCCCGTAGTGGACGGCGATGTCCTCGAAGTCGTCGCCGACGCAGAACGATCGACCGTTGCCGCGGAGGATGATGACCTTGACATCGTCGTCGTCCTCCGCCCGGTGGATCAGCTCGACGAGGCGGTCGAGCGCCGCGAACGGAAGCGCGTTGCCCTTCTCGGGTCGGTTCAACACGAGATGGACGACCGGTCCGTCCTTCTCGTAGAGGACCTCCTGCTCGGTTCGGGTGGCCTCGGTGCCGGCATTCGTCGGATCAGCGGTCATGGGGTGCCTTCGATCTCGGCGAGGATCTCCTCGGTGTGCCGACCCAGGTCGGGGGCGTCCGCAACGCTGCCGCGCGTCTCGCCATCGAAGCGAATCGGAGCATCGACACTGACACCGCGGTCGGTCCCGTCCTCGCCGACCACGCCGACCCAGGCGCCCGACGCCCGGGCCTGGGGGTCGGCCGCAACCTCGAGGGGCGTCTGCACCGGGCCCCACCAGACGTCGTGTTCGGCAAAGCGCTCGGACCATTCGGCCAGAGGCCTACGGACGAACTCGGCGTCGAGCTCGGCGATGAAGGCAGCACGGTTCCTGCCGATGGAGCGGGCATCGGCGAATCGCTCGTCCTCCAGAAGGTCGGGCCGCTGCACTGCGGCGATCACCGCGGGCAGATGTCGGTCGGCTTCGACACCGACGAGCACGAACCAGTGATCGTCCGAGGTTCGATACACGTTGAAAAGCGGGGTGCGGCTCTGGGCCCGGTCGGCGACCGGCTTCGGCGCGGTGCCATTGGCCGCCATACTCATCTCACCCGACATCGACCACATGCCGGCCCGTAAGAGGGAGGCCTCGACGAAGCGACCACGCCCGGTGTGGTGGCGTTCGTTGACGGCAGCCAGGATGCCGGCCACGGCGGTCATGGCGGTGAACATGTCGCCCAGACCGTTCATGAACGGCGCCGGAGACGAGCCCGGAGGGGTCAGCTGATGGAGGACGCCGGCGCGGCCGAAGAATCCGGCGAGGTCGTAGCCGGCGGCTTCGCGCTCGGGCCCCTCCCAGCCATAGGCCGTGACCGAGCAGTAGACCAGGCGGGGGTGACGCTCGGCGACGGCGGGAGGGGACAGGCCGAGACGCTCCAACGCTCCGGGGCGAAGGTTGCTGAGGAACACGTCGGCCCGGGACAGGAGCGCGTCGAGAACGTCTCGGCCCGCTTCGGAGGCGAGGTCGAGTTCGATGGATCGCTTGCCCCGGTTGACGGCCGAGAACGATGGGGCGTGGGCGGCCGGCGAATCCGGCGGTGGCCGGAAGAGGTGACGCATCGGGTCACCTCCGGTTGCCTCGACCTTGATGACGTCTGCTCCCCAGTCGGCCAGCACGCCCCCGGCAGCAGGGCCGGCGACCCAATGACCGAGCTCGACAGCCTGGAGTCCTTCGAGAGGTGCGGGATTCATCGGGTTGCTCCCGGCCAGCGTGGCGGCCGTCGTTCCTTCAGCGCCTTGACCCCTTCTGCGTAGTCCGGCTGTTGCATCATCAGCCCGATGAGCACCTTGGAGTCCTCGATCGACTGCCGAGGGTCGTGGTGCAGCAGGTCGGCCCAGAGCTGCCGTTTTGCGGTGGTCACCGATGCAGGTGAGGCGGCGATGAGGTAGCCCGCGTACCGGGCGACCGTCTCGTCGAACTGCTCGCGCGGCACGACCTGATTGAAGAAACCCCAGTCGCTCATCTCGCCGGCCAGGATGATGCGCCCGGTGAGCACGATGTCCGCGGCCCTCGTTGCGCCGACGAGGCGGGGCAGGATCCATGAGAGTCCGTATTCGGCGGGCAGCCCCAGCTTCGGGGTCGCAGTGGTGACCTTGGCATCGTCGACGGCAATGCGAAGATCGCAGAAGGCAGCGAGGGCGACGGCGATACCGGCACAGGCTCCGTTGACCGCCGCGATCATCGGCTTGCTGAGCCCGAGTTGCCACACCATGTCGCCGTCGAACTCCGGGCGGACGCCGTAGCCCGGGTTGGCCGACTCGGCAGGCAGCGCTGGGTCGTAGTGGTCGGACTCGACGTAGTGATCGAGGGCCTTGAAGTCGGCACCGGCGCAGAACACGTTCCCGGCACCAGTGAGGACGATGACCCGGACCGCCGGGTCGGCATCCAACCGGGCGCAGATCCACCGGATCTCGTGGTGCATCCGACCGGTCCACGAGTTCCCTCGGCCCGGTCGGTCGAGCCAGAGCGTGGCCACCCCGTTCTCGTCGATGGCGTAGCGTGTGACCTTCAGCTCCATGCCGGCGTACCGTAGCCGCCGTGTTGGAACCGGTGGAAAGACGGATCGATGTCGGCAGCCTCATGTTGGGCTGCCTCGACTACGGCAGGCACGCGCGGGGACCGCGCGAGCAGGCGGCCCCGCCGATCGTGCTGCTGCACGGCCAAGCCGACTCGGCGTGGAGCATGCACTGGATCGCCGAGGCCCTCGCTCCGATGGCGCCCGTGTACTCCCTCCATCATCGTGGCCACGGGACGAGTGACCGGGGTGCGTACACGCTCCTCCACATGATCGGCGACCTTCGGGGAGCCATCGATGCGCTCGAGCTGGAGTCGCCGATTCTCATCGGCCACTCGTTGGGCGGACAGGTGGCGGCCCAGTTCTGTGGGCTGTACTCCGAGATCCCTCGGGCGGTCACCTTGATCGAAGGGCTCGGCCCACCGGTCAACCGGACCCGAACCCGCACCGCGGACGAGGTCGAGTGGAGCTGGGCCCGTTGGGTGGCCGACATCGTTCGTCAGCCCGTCGGCTCGCGCCCGATGCCGGATGTGGACGACGCGGTACGACGCTTCGCTCGGGCACATCCGTTGTTGGCACCCGACCGAGCTCGGTTCCTGGTCGAGCGAAGCATTCGAATGCTGGACGACGGCAGCTGCGAGTGGAGCTTCGATCCGGCGACCCGGGACTGGCTCGCCGGCCACGATCACGGCCGGGCCGAGCAGCGCTGGCGGGCGATCTCCTGCCCCGTGCAAGTCGTCCTGGGTGGCGATGCCTGGGACAAGTTCTGGGGGAAGCGAGTGATCGGCGGGGACTCCGAGGCCGTCCCATTCACGCCCGAGGAGCAGCAGAACCAACTCAACGCGTTCAAGGAGGTCGACTTCGCGGTGCTGAAGGGGGCCGGTCACATGGTGCAGTACGACGCCCCCGACGCCCTGAATGCCGAGCTGATCCGGTTCGTTCGCCCGCTCCTCTGACCCCCTCCCACCGTTCTGTGCAGCGTTAGCCACGTCAGACGTGGCCAACGCTGCACAGAACGCTGGGTCTCCTTCGTCAGAGGCGGGGAAGGATCTCTTCGGCCACCTGCTCGAGGACCTCGTAGCGGGGGTCGAACGGCGGCAGGATCATGACCTGGTCGAGGCCCTCTTCGCCCAAGATGCCCAGTCGATCGATGACCTCTTCGGCGGTGCCGATGATGCACGTGGCCTCCATCAACTCCTTGGAGACGAACTGCTCCTCGTCGGGCATGACCCAGCAGTTGTGGCCCATGTGGACGTACTGGTGGCGTACCTCGGCGGGAATCGCCTCCATCTTCTCGACGTAGGCGTCCCATCCGGGCATGCCCGCAGCGGCGGGCTGTTTGCCGTAGTTGCGGACCTGGTCGTAGCTGTAGTGCATCGAGGCCATCGCGAAGGCACCGCACAGGTGCTTCACCCGATCGGAGTCGCGGGCCTCGCCCGGCTCGAGGATGACGATGGTGGTGAGGGACGACGTGAAGTACGTGCTGCGATCGAGGTCTCGGCCGGCCTCGGTGGCGCCCGCCTCGATCATGCCCCAGACCCGCAACATGCCGCCGGCCCGAGGTGGCACGGAGAGCACCGCGCCGTCGCCGTGTTTGCCGGCCAACGCAAGCGACTTCGGCCCGAAACCCGAGACGTACATCGGAATCGGGTGCTCGAAATCGACGAATCCCTTGTCGGGCATGATGTGGCGGATGGGCGATACTCGACCGCGCCAGCGGAAGTCGACCTCCTCCCCCCGGAGCAGGGGTGCAAGCACCGTGAGGTACTCGTCGAACTCGGCGATGGGCATGGGCTTGTGACCCATGATGCGCATGGCGGTATTGCCGGTGCCGATGCCGAGGAACGTTCGTCCGGGCGCCATCGCGTTGATGGTGGCGATGCTGGCTGCCGTGACGGGAGCGGGTCGGGTGGCTGCGACGGACACACCGGTGCCGACCTGGATGGTGGACGTGCGGTCGGCCACGAGCGCGAGGGTGGCATACGGGTCGGACCAGATCATGTGGCTGTCGGCCAGCCAGGCGTGGGTGTAGCCGAGCTGCTCGGCTCTGACCACGTAGTCGATGTCGTCGATCTTGGAGGCAATGCAGACCGCAAGTTGCATGCGGGTTACGCTCGCGCCCCTATGAGCAGCGCGCCAAATCCCGCCGAGACGTCGACCGCAACGGCCATCCCGATCCTCGAGTTCGGCCGGGGCTGGATGCTCGACCCAGGCACCGGAGCACGCGCCGTCGAGCTCGGCCTCCCGCAGGGCTTCGGGTTCTGGGTCCTTGGTCGGGCAGGGGCGTTGGGCGACATCTCGCCCGAGGGCGCCGGCGCCGCCATCGGCTTCATGACGCCCCGCCTCGTCAGCGAGAATTGGGCCCACAAGGGCGACCGCTCGCCGAGAGAGTTCGCGTTGGAGTACGCGGGCGTCGCTGCTGCGTGGGGCCGTCGCGATCCTGGCCGATGTCGATCCCGCTCGGCTGTCCCGGCTGCAGGAGCTGGCCAACCGCGTTGCCGCAGCAACGCCCGCCTCGGTCGGGGTCCTCTTCGCCGGATGGCGCACGATCCCACAGCCCGATGACCCGGCGGGAGGTGCGACGGTTGCGTTGAACGTGTTGCGGGAGATGCGCGGTGGTGCCCATCTCGCTGCGGTGCACGCGGCCGGACTCACGCCTCACCGCGCCGTCATCTCCTTCACCGCCGACACCATCCGCGGAGGAGCGGCCGGCGCCGAACGCTTCGGCTGGCCGGCGCCACATCCCGAGCCCGACGAGGCAGCTCGAGCGCGCGCCGAGGAACTCACCACCGTCATCTGCGCCCCGAGCTTTGCAGCGCTCGAACCGGCCGAGCGGTCCGAGTTCATCGACCTCGTGCTCGAAGCGAGGGCCCAACTCGATTGAAGAACCTCAGCACGCTGCCGGGTGCCAACCCGGACATGCGGCGGGCCAATGCCGGCCTGGTAGTTGCCGCCAGCGCCATGCTGGTCATCAGCTTCGTCGGTACCGCGACCAACATCGCCGTGCCCGTGCTGCAGGACGAGTTCACCGAATCTCCGCTGTCCACGATTTCGTGGGTGGTCTCGGGGTTCAACGTCGTCCAGGTCACGTTCATGTTGCTGGGCGGACGGCTGGCCGATCGGCTGGGACGCAAGAGCGTGTTCCTCACCGGCATGCTGCTGTTCGCTCTGGGCGCCGGGCTGTCTGGCTTCGCGCCGACCATCCTGCTGGTCGTGGCCGCCCGGGCCATCCAAGCGGTCGGTGCGGCGCTCATCCTGCCGTCGTCGCTCGCTGCGGTACTGCCCCAGTTTCCCCGCGAGCGACACGCAACCGTGGTGTCGATGTGGTCATCGATGGGGGTGTTCGGCTCGGCCGCAGCCCCGACCGTTGCGGCCGGGGTATTGGGTATCTCGTCGTGGCGTGCGGTGTTCCTCCTCGCGGTGCCCGTCGCGCTCATTGCGTTCGTGGCCGGAGCGTTCGTGCTCCTGCCCGACGAATCACGCAAGTCCGAGCGCCGACTCGACTGGGTGGGCGCCACCGCCGGAACGTTCAGCCTCGCCGCCCTCGTACTGGCCATCGTCCAGGGGAGGGTCTGGGGTTGGACCGACCCCCGGATCCTGGCGGCCATCGCAGGCGCGGTCGTCGCGGCCGCCGTCTTTGTCGCCAGCTCGTTGCGTCATGACGAGCCGCTGATCGACTTCGGACTGTTTCGGATCGGGTCCTTCACCGTTGTCACCTTGGCGACGTCGCTGCTGGCACTCTCGACGACGGCCACATGGTTCCTCTACCCGCTCTTCATGCGGGAGATCTGGGACTACAGCATCCTCCAGGTCGGATTGGCGATGACCCCCGGCCCGTTGATCCTGGTTGCAGTTGCGCCCTTCTCGGGACGCTTCGCCGACCGCAACGGATATCGGCGGCTGCTCACGCTCGGCACGATTCTGGCCAGTCTGGGCACGGCGTGGATGGCCATCTTCCTCGCTCCCGGCCGACCCTACGTGTTCGCCTTCCTGCCGGGCACGGTGCTCATCGGATTCGGTATGTCGTTCATGTTGGGCCCCGGCAACTCGGCGGCGCTCCGAGATGTTCCCGACGCGCAGCTGGGCGCGGCCAACGCGGTCTACAACACCTGCCGGCTCTTGGGCGGCTCATTGGGCGTGGCGATGGCTGCGTCGTTGTTGGGCAATGTGGAAGGCGCACACCCCCTGTCCTCGTTCCGGCTCTCGTGGTGGGTCGTCGTCGTGCTGATGGCGCTGGCCGTTCCCATTCTGTGGTTCGCCTATCCTCGAACGAATGACACGATCAATGAGCGGGGCTGACGCGTCACCCCGCACCGAGCGAGTGGACGCCGACCGGCTCTGGTCGCGTTTGATGGACATGGCTGCCGTCGGGGCCACCGCGAACGGTGGCAACAACCGTCAGGCGTTGAGTGACGACGATGCAGCAGGTCGGGCGTTGTTCCTCGGCTGGGCACTGGCCGCGGGTTGTTCGGCCGAGACCGACGAAATCGGGAACCTGTTCGTCCACCGACCCGGGAGCGACCCCGCCGCTGCGCCGGTGCTGATCGGCAGCCATCTGGACACGCAACCGACGGGTGGGCGTTTCGACGGGGTCTACGGCGTGCTCGGCGGTCTCGAGGTGATCGAACGGATCAACGACCTCGGGATCGAGATCGCCGCTCCGATCGAGCTGGTCGTCTGGACCAACGAGGAAGGCTCGCGATTCCCTCACTCCATGATGGGTTCGGGCGTGTGGGGTGGCGTGCTGGCGCTCGACGAGGCCCTGGCGCTCGCCGACATCAACGACATCACGGTCGGGTCCGAGCTTGCCCGGCTGGGTTGGGCCGGAACCCGACCCGCAAAACCGGTGCCGTACAAGGCGGCATTCGAACTCCACATCGAGCAGGGACCGATCCTCGAAGAAGAGAACATCGAGATCGGCATCGTCACCGGCGTCCAGGGTCTGCGTTGGTTCACCATCGAACTGGTCGGGTTCCCCGCCCACGCCGGCCCGACCCCCATGGTGGGCCGGCGGGATCCGGGCCGTGTCGTCGCCAACATCGTCGAGCGGGTCTACCAACTGGTCGACGACCACGGCCCCTGGGCTCGCGCAACGTTCGCTCAGTTCCGTTCCTGGCCGACCAGCCCCAACACCATCCCCGAGCGATTGGTCTGCACGCTCGATCTTCGACACCCCGAGCGAGCGGTGCTCGATCACCTCGAGACCCAGATGCGGGCGATCGTGGACGAGGAATGCGGTCGTCGAGGAGTCGAGGTCACGGTGTCGATCGACAACGCTTCGCCTCCGGTGACCTTCGACGAGAACTGTGTCGCCGACGTCGAGTCGGCCACCACCGAGCTGGGGTTCTCGGCCCGACGGATCGTCTCGGGTGCGGGCCACGATGCCTGCTACGTGGCGCTGCACGTCCCGACCGCCATGATCTTCGTCCCCTGCGACAATGGGCTCAGCCACAACGAGGCCGAGAACATCAGCAAGGACCAAGCAGAGCGAGGAGCGAGCGTCTTGCTGAACGCCGTGCTGGCTCAGGCGTCCAAGGTGCTCGCCTGATGGCCGACAAACCGCTCGAGGGTGTCCTCGTCGTTTCCCTGGAGCAGGCCGTCGCCGGGCCTCTCGCCACGGCCCGACTGGCGGCCGCCGGCGCCAGGGTCATCAAGATCGAACGCCCGGAGGGCGACTTCGCTCGGGGGTACGACGTCGCGGCCAACGGGATCTCCAGCTACTTCGCCTGGGCCAATCAGGGCAAGGAGTCGATCGCTCTCGATCTGAAGCGGCCGGACGATCTGGCGCTCATGAAGCGGATGCTCGAACAGGCCGACGTGTTCGTCCAGAACCTCGCCGTCGGAGCAACCGCCCGCATGGGCCTCGACGCCGCGACGCTGCGGGCTGCGCACCCCGGCCTGATCGTCTGCGATGTCTCCGGTTACGGGCCGGACGGGCCCTACGCCGAGATGAAGGCCTACGACCTGCTCGTCCAGGCCGAGAGCGGTCTGCTGTCGATCTCGGGCCCGCCAGGGCCCTACGGTCGGGTGGGCGTCAGCCTGGTCGACGGCGTCACCGGCTACAACGCGGCCATCGCCATCATGGAAGCCTTGTACCGCAAGGCCCGAACCGGCGAGGGCGCCCATCTCGAGACGTCGCTGTTCTCGTGCGCCGCCGACCTGATGACGGTGCCGTTGCTGCACTACGACTATCTGGGCAAGGCCCCCGAGCGGGTCGGTCTCGCCCATCCTTCGGTCGCCCCCTACGGCGGCTTCCAGACGCAAGACGGCCAGACGGTCGTCATCTCCATCCAGTCCGACCGGGAGTGGCGGACCCTGTGCGAGGAAGTGATGGACCAGCCCGAGTTGTCCGACGACGCCCGCTTCGTCACCAACAACGACCGATCGGCCAATCGTGTCGACACCGACGCGGTCGTCGCCGCAGCCTTCGCCCGATTCGACCGGGTCGAGTTGGAGGAGCGGCTTCGCTCGTCACGGATCGCCTTTGGAGCCGTCAACCAGTTGGCCGATCTGTCCACCCACCCGCAGCTGCGCCGGGTTGCGGTCGATCACGCGCTCGGAACCGCCGCATTGCCGGCACCGCCGGTCAGCGCCGACTGGCACGAACCTCTCCGGGTTCCGGCCATCGACGAGCACGGCGACGCGCTCCGCGCCGAATTCGCCTGACCAAGGCATGATGCTTGTGATCATCGAGGCAAACCTCAGTCAACCCAACTGATCAGCGCCCCCAACCAATCAAACCCCCAAACCCAATCAACCGAAGGTAGACGCCATGCCGGCTCATCCCCTGAACACCGACGATCTGGGCGGCGAGATGTACAACCTCGCCATGTCCGAGAAGTCCCGCCCGCTGCTCGCCGCAGTGAAGAAGTTCATCGCCGAGGAGATCGACCCGATCACCGAGGAATTCCATCGGCTCGGCGAGGGACGGGAGAAGCGCTGGGGTTACGGCGAAGGCCAGCTCGAACTGCTCGGCACGGTCAAGCAGAAGGCCAAGGATCAGGGTCTGTGGAACTTCTTCCTGCCCGACGCCGAGACGGGTGAAGGCCTCAGCAACCTCGACTACGCGTACATCGCCCAGGAGCTCGGAAAGAACCGCCTTGCGTCGGAGTGCCTGAACTGCTCGGCGCCCGACACCGGCAACATGGAAGTGCTCGAGCGGGTCGGTACCCCCGAGCAGAAGAAGGAGTGGCTCGAACCGCTGCTGGCCGGAGAGATTCGTTCGGCCTTCGCCATGACCGAACCGCACCACGCCTCCTCCGACGCGAAGAACGTGCGCACCGAGGCCATCCTCGACGGTGACGAGTGGGTCATCAACGGCGAGAAGTTCTACATCTCCGGCGCCGGCGACCCACGCTGCAAGATCATGATCACCATGGTCCGCACGAACCCCGACGCTGCGCCCCACCTTCAGCAGTCGCAGATCCTCGTACCGATCGACCAGCCGGGCGTCAAGATCCTCGGCCCGATGCACGTGTTCGGCGACGACGACGCTCCCCACGGCCACATGCACATCCAGTTCGACGATGTGCGGGTGCCGAAGGAGAACATGCTGCTGGGCGAAGGCCGCGGCTTCGAGATCTCCCAGCTGCGCCTCGGCCCTGGTCGTATCCACCACTGCATGCGCTCCATCGGAGCAGCCGAGAAGGCGCTTCAGTTGTTCTGCGAACGAGGTCTCAGTCGGGAGGCGTTCGGCAAGCCGATCATCCAGCTTGGCAAGAACATCGAGACCGCGTCGCGGATGCGGATCGAGATCGAAGCCATGCGCCTGATGGTGTTGCGTGCCGCCAAGGCCATGGACGTCCTCGGCAACAAGGAGGCCCGAGTCTGGGTCTCGGCCGTCAAGGCCATGGTCCCCGAGCGCGTCTGCAAGATCATCGACGACGCCATCCAGATCCACGGCGCCACCGGCGTGTCGCAGTGGACGGTCCTGCCCGAGCTCTACCACCAGCAGCGCACCCTCCGACTGGCCGACGGCCCCGACGAGGTCCACCACATGGTGGTCGGCCGGGCCGAAGTCGCCCGCTACAAAGCCGCCCCGCTCAGCGGCCTGGAAACTGGCATGGTCGACTACGACGACGTCATCGACGTCGGCCGCAACTAACGCCCGCCGCATCGGCGCTGAACCCGAACCCGAACCCGAACCTCCGGCTCCAAGCGTCGGTTTCCGACGTCTGGAGCCGGAGGTTCGTGGGGAGCGACGTCTGGAGCCGGAGGTACGGCTGAGGAACGGCTGAACGTGGGCGGGATCAGACGACCGCGGTGGCTTCGATCTCGATGAGGTAGTCGGGGGCGGCGAGGGCGGTGACGCCCAGCAGGGTCGAAGCCGGCGGGTTGTCGGCCGAAAGGTAGCGACCGCGGACCTCGGCGATGACCGGGCGATGCTCCGGCTGGTAGTTGACGACGAACGTGGTGATCTTGACCACGTCGGCGAACGTCGCCCCGGCAGCTTCAAGGGCGATGCCCAGGTTCGTCATGACCTGCTCGGTCTGAGCGGCCAGGTCGCCGACTCCCACCGTCTTCCCGGTGCCGTCGACGGCGATCTGCCCGGAAATGAAGATGGTCGTTCCGCCACTGGCTGCGACGGCGTGACTGTAGGTGGGGGCGTTGCTCAGTCCCTCGGGACGGATGTGGCGGAGTTCTGCCATGGTTGCACTCGTTTCTCTCAGGTGATCGGTGGGCTCAGTCGGTCAGGGCTGCGAGGGCGTCGGCTGCGAGGCGGTCGGGTGCCTGCAGCGGTCCGAAGTGGCCGAGGTCTTGATGCACTTGGAGCACCGCGTTGGGGAGGGTCTCGAACGCCGGGGTTCCCAAGTTACCGAAGCCATCGTCGGCGCCCTTGCCGATGGTGACGCGGGCGTGGACGCCGGTGACTCGATCGTTGGTCGAGACCCGTTCGCCGTCGTAGGTAGCGGCCTCGTCGGCCCCGCGGCACCGCAGACGCACGGTGCCGTCTTCGAGGTCCTCGAAGGCGTTGGTCACGTAGGACAACAGGGCGTCGGCGCGCACGGTGGAGAACGGAGGACGGGCTGCGAAGCGCTCCATGGCCTCGGCCCGGCTGGCGAAGACCTCCTTGCGTTTGGCGGCCCCGGCGATGAGCGGGTTCTCGCCCGGGCCGAAGGCCTCGCCCGGACGCCACATCACCGGCTCGTAGCCGTAGGTACGGTGCAGCAGCCCTGGCCGCTGAACGTCGGCCAACAGCAGCAAGGCTGCGCCGACGGAATGGCCGACGCCCTTCACGGTGCCATGCTCGAGGCCCAGATGATCGATCACCGCCAAGAGGTCGAGGGCGAGACGATCCCACCCGTAGTCGTCGTTGGTCGGTCCGCTGCTCCACCCGTGGGAGCGAAGGTCTGGGCCCCAGACCGTGTAGTGCCGGGTCAGGGGAGCGACGAACGGTCCGTAGGTGCGCGCGTTGAACCCCGTGGCGTGGACGAACAGCAGCGGTGGCCCGTCGCCCCCGAGGTGGTGCAGCGCGATGGACGCACCGTCGGTGCCATCGAGGTGGATGGGCAGGGGAACGTCAGAACTCACCGACCCTTGATAGCAGGACTACGGCCGTTCGCCGAACTCCGGCCGTTCGGTGCGGGTGCGTTTGAGTTCCCAGAATCCCTGCACGTTCATCATGGCGACCATGGCATCCCACAGGGCCAACGAATCTTCGGTGGGAGGTACCCGAGTGATGACCGGGCCGAAGTAGGCCTGCTTGTCGCCGTGGCGATCGTCGAACGCGATGATGGGCGTGCCGATGTCCTCGCCCGCCAGTGCGATGCCTGCTGCCTGACGTTCCCGGATGGGTGTGTCCCACTGCTCGTCGTCGGCAGCTGCCGCGTGCGCCGGGTCGAGGCCGACTGCGGACAACGCGTCGGCGATGTCGAATTCGCGGTCCTTGTCGTGATGGATCCGGCGACAGAGTTCCCAGTAGAACGACCCGATCGGTCCATCGCCCTCGGCCGCCCGCACTGCTTCCATCACGCGCAGCATCCGGTGGGTGCTGAGGTAGACGTCGTATCGCTCGTTGTCAGGCTGGATGTCGTTCTTGAACATCAGGCTGATGGGCTGCCACGTCACGGTGACGTCGCGGTTGGGCACTACTTCGTCGACGACCCAACGGGCCGTCACCCAACACCATGGTCATATGGGGTCGACCCAGAATTCGATGTTCATGGCCGCAGTCTGTCAGCCGACGGTGCAACTGTCACGATCGGTGACCTGCGACCTCGGCCAGGAAGTCGTCGATCATCTGGTCGAGATCGAAATGGGGCTGCCAGCCCCACTCCTGGCGCGCGGTGGCATCGTCGATGATCAGGTTGCGAGAGAGACTCAAGGCCGCGGCCGGGTCGGGTTCGAAGGTGAGTTGGGCCTTGGGCAGCCGGGTCAGGACGGCGTCAGCCAGCTGTCCGGCGTTCGGCGTCGGGCGCGGGCCGTCGACCAGGTAGTTGATGGTCTTGATCGAGTCGAACGGGGCCGCGGCCAAGTCGAGAGCGGCCATCGCGGCATCCTTGTAGTACAGCAGGGGGATGACGGTGTCTCGACCGGTCCACACGGTGAAGGGTTCGTCGTTTGCTGCGTGCTCGATCATCCAGCTCGTGTATTGGGCGAGGCTCTTGGTCGTCACCCCAGGACCGACGATCGACGGGTACCGCAGGCCCCGGAAGTCGAGCCCGTAACGTGTGCGGTAGTACGCGCCCAGGTTCTCGGCGAAGACTTTGGTGACGCCGTAGATCGTGTTGGGCCGCTGGAGGCTCAGGTCGGTCACGGGGCCGGGTCCGAGGTCCCGGCCGTACGTGCCGATACTGCTGGCGAAGATCAACTGCTCGGTACCGGCCAGCCGGGCCTCTTCGAACAGTCGCATGACGCCGATGGCGTTGGCCTGCAGGAGCGCCTGCGGGTCGGCTTCTCCCGGGCCGGTGAGCATCGCTCCGAAATGGAAGATCTGTCGGGGTTTCACGTCCTGGACCAGCGCGGCGACCGCATCGACATCGGCCAGGTCGACTTGATGGAGGTGGGCCTCGTCGGCGATCGGCCCGAGTCGGTCGAAGTTCGACGAACGGTGGGCGATGTGCAGGGGGCCGTCACCCCGCTCGTGGAGAACCCTTGCGATTTCGGCCCCGATGAAGCCGGTGCCACCAGTGATCAAGATGCTCATGAGGGCATCTTGTCACGGAGGCGGCCGGGTGGTCCTACTCGGTGACTCCGATGCCCGGTGGGATCAATCCGACGAGCGAATCCCACGCTGCGATCTGGCAGCCGTCAGAACGAGCGATGGTGATGTCGACGGCCTCGCCGTCGATCTCGCCGGTGATGAATGCCTCGTCGGGCCCGCCGTACTGCATGGTGCACGTCTGGTCAGCGGGGAAGCCGTTGACGAGCAGTTCCCTGATCGCGTCATCCTCCAAAAGGGCACAGCCGGCCGCTCCGTCGACCCCGTCGACTGCGGGTGTCACCGGAAAGGTGTCGCCGAGGCAGCCGACGTCGTATTCGATGTCCGATGGGAGATCGGGGTGGCGGACGATGATGTGGAAATTGGCGATGGGCCCTCCGCCGCCGAGAATGACCCTGCCATTGTCGCCGCCGCCATTGTCGCCGCCGGGGGCGTCGGTGACGCCCAGGGCGGGTGGGATCAAGCCGACCAGTTGCTCCCAGCGGTCGATCTCACAGCCGTTGCTGCGACTGACCGTGGCGTCGACAGGCCGGCCGTCGATCTCGCCGGTGATGAAGGCCTCGTCGGGACCACCGTAGATCTCGGTGCATGCCTGGTCCGGAGGAACGCCATCGACGAGCAGCGCCAGCACGGCGGGATCGCCGAGGAGTTCGCAGCCGGTCGCACCGTCGACGCCGTCGACCTCGGGTGTGACGGGGAACGCGTCACCGAAGCAGCCGACGTCGTACTCGATGTCGGCGGTCAGGTCGGGGTGGCGGACGACGATGTGCAGGCTGCCGATGGCCCCCTGGTCGCCGGGCAGGTCGGGGTTTGCGTCCCCAGAATCCGAGCCGGTATCGGGCGAGGCCGAGTCCGAGCCCGATCCGCAGGACGTGAGCAGGAGTCCGAGAGGAAGCAGCATGCCGAGGAAACGCTTGTCAATCATGCCGGTTGTACGTTCGGGCTTCCTGCCCGGTTCCCCGCTCAGCCGGAAAGTTCGGGAAAGTACTGGCAGCCGGGGAAAGTAGAGTCACAGGTCGATGACCACGACTGCCCCGCCGCCGATCCGGCGGTATCCGCCTCCGAGGGGCCAGGTCCACCCCGATGCGTCGCTGGGTTGGATCCGCCGATTGGCCCCCATTGTCCTGGCCCACAAGGCAACCTTCTTCGGCACGCTCGCCCTTGCGCTCGTCGCCAACCTGCTCCAGGTCGCCCTGCCGGCCATCCTGCGGTCGGGTATCGACGAGGCGTTGACGGCCCGGAGCGCGCCGTTGTCCCGCTACGTCTGGATGTTGATCGCGGTCGGTCTGGCTCGGGCGCTGCTGACGCTGATCTATCGGTACGGCCTCTACCGAACCGCCTACCAAATCGACAGTGACCTACGGAACCGGCTGTACGAGCACCTCACCCGCCTGTCGTTCAACTACTACGACCGGGTCCAGTCGGGGCAGATCATCTCCCGGGCGAACAGCGACATTCGCTCCGTCCAGCTGTTCCTGACCTTCGCCCCGCTCATGCTCATGACCGTCGTCATGTTCGTCGCTGCGGTGGTCAACATGTTCACGATCCACGTGCCCCTCACGCTGGTGGCCATCGCTCCGTTGCCCGGCGTGTACTGGCTCGGGGTGAAGCTACGGAACGACCTGTTCCCGTTGTCCTGGATCGTTCAGGGTCGCCAGGCCGACGTGGCCACCATCGTCGACGAGAACATCCAAGGCGTCCGGGTGATCCGGTCGTTCGCGGCCGAGCGGCGCCAGATCAACGAACTGGCCAAGGCGGCGACCGGATTGCGGTGGGCCAACACCCGGACCATCGACCTACGGGCTCGCTACAACCCGATCATCGAGAACCTGCCCCGGCTGGGCACCCTGTTGGTGCTGGTCTACGGCGGTTGGCTGGTCGTCGAAGAACAAGTCACCCCGGGCACGTTGTTCGCCTTCACCGCCTACGTCACGATGCTCCAGGCACCGTTTCGCATGTTCGGCTTCTTCCTGATGATGGGCCAGCGGGCCCGGGCATCCGCTGCTCGCATCTTCGAGGTGCTCGACGAGCCGCCGCTGGTGTTCGACCGACCGGATGCGGCTCCGTTGCCGTCTTCCCTCGGCGCCGTCGAGTTCGACGATGTGACCTTCGCCTACAGGACGGATTCGAGCCCGACGGGCGACTCGGCCCCGATCCTTCGGCATCTGTCGATGAGGATCGAGCCGGGCGAGACGGTGGCGATTGTCGGGCGCACCGGGAGCGGCAAATCCACCATCGCCCGCCTCCTGGCCCGCTTCTACGACGTCGACGGCGGCGCCATCCGTGTCGACGGACACGACATCCGGGATGTCACGCTCCAGAGCCTGCGGTCGACGATCGGCACCGTGACCGACGAGCCGTTCCTGTTCTCGGTCAGCCTGGCCGACAACATCGCCTACGCCCGGCCCGACGCCGACCGCTCCGACATCGAAGCGGCAGCCAAGGCGGCCCAGGCCCACGAGTTCATCGCCGACCTGCCCGATGGGTACGACACCGTCGTGGGGGAGCGCGGCTACACCCTCTCGGGCGGTCAACGGCAGCGCATCGCCATCGCCAGGACGTTGCTGGCCGAGCCGGCGGTGTTGGTGCTCGACGACGCGACCAGCGCCATCGACGTCCACGTCGAGGAACGCATCCACCAGGCCTTGGTCGACCGGCTCGGGAAGTGCACCACGATCGTCATCGCCCATCGTCTCTCGACCATCGCCCTGGCCGACCGGGTCGTGCTGCTGGACGAAGGCCGGATCCTGGCCTCGGGCACCCACCGCGAACTCATGGTCACTGAACCTCGTTACGCGGAGGTCCTCGCGCACCTCGAGAGCGACGAGCTCAGCAGTGTCGAGGTTGACAGCGACGAGAGGGGACAACGATGAGCTTCGGATCGCCGGTCGGATCTCCGTTCAGCGGACCTTCGGCTGCTTCGACCAGCGCGGCCGCCGGGCTTCCCTTCGCCGGCATGCCGTCGGAACTGGCCGAACGGGCCGAGCAGATCCTGGCCGACGAACCAGAGCATGTCGTCGCCGAGGTCCCGTTCTCGGCTGCGGTCTTCGACCGGGAACCGTTCACGCTGCGACGATTCCTCGAAGGTCATCGTCTCGGCCTGCTCGGCGCCGTCGCCCTGGTGATCGTCGAGACGCTCACCCTGCAGGCCGGTCCGCTCCTCACCCAGGTCGGTCTGGATCGTGGCATCGTGCCCCGGAATCTGTCGGTCCTGTGGTGGGTGGGCGCCGCCTACCTCGCCTCGGTGGTGCTCAATGCGGTCACGTCGTCGTGGCGGGTTTCCTACACCGGACGACTCAGCGAGCGGCTCATGTACGAGCTGCGTCTTCGGGTGTTCTCACACTTCCAGCGGCAGAGCCTGGACTTCTACACCGACGAGAAGGCCGGGCGACTGATGACCCGGATGACGAGCGATGTCGACGCGCTGTCCGCCTTGTTCCAGGACGGTCTGGTCAACTTCGCCGTGCAGGGCCTGACGCTCCTCATCATCACGGGCGTGCTCTTCGCGTTGAATGTGCAGCTGGCGTTGGTCACGCTGCTGGTTGTCATTCCCTCGATGGGGTTGCTGACGATCTGGTTCCGGGGCGCAAGCGAGCGAGGCTACGGGCGGGTTCGGGACAAGATCGCCGAGGTCTTGTCGGATCTCTCCGAGAGCCTGGCCGGCATTCGTGTCATCGCCGCCACGAACCGGCAGGCCTACAACGTGGTCCAGCACGCCAACATCGTCGGCGAGCATCGAGACGCCAACCTCTATGCATCGACGGTGGGCGCCGTCTACGGGCCGGCCAACGAAGCGGTCGGCGTCGTCGGCCAAGCCGTGCTGCTGCTGGTCGGCGGGCGCATGGTCCTCGACGGCACCCTCACCGTCGGCGAGCTGTTCGCCTTCCTGCTGTACCTGACCGCGTTCTTCGCTCCGATCCAGCAGTTGGTGCAGCTCTACACCACCTATCAGCAGGGCCAAGCTGCAGTGGTGAAACTGCGTGATCTGCTGAGCACCGTGCCCTCCACGGTGGAGCGGTCGGACGCGTACGAGCTGCCGGCCATCTCGGGACGGATCGAACTTCGGGACGTCACGTTCGGCTACGACGCCGAGCATCCGGTCCTGCACGGGCTCAACCTCGTCATCGAGCCGGGAGAGACGGTCGCCGTCGTCGGGCCGACCGGAGCAGGCAAATCCACAGTAGCGAAGCTCGTGACCCGCTTCTACGACCCGGATGCGGGCGCCGTCCTGATCGACGGTCACGACCTTCGAGACGTGACCCTTGCGTCGCTACGTCGGCAACTTGGCGTCGTGCCCCAAGAGCCGTTCCTGTTCAACGGCACCATCGGCGAGAACGTCGCGTTCGGTCGCCCCGACGCATCGACCGAGGAGATCGAGAACATCGTGCCGCCTGGTCGGGCTCGGCGAGCTGATCGACCGACTCGACGACGGCATGGACTCCCTGGTGCACGAGCGGGGTTCGTCGCTGTCATCGGGCGAGCGTCAGCTCCTGGCCCTGGCTCGGGCGTTCCACGCCCGCCCACGCGTTCTCGTGTTGGACGAGGCAACGTCGAATTTGGATCTCCGCAGCGAGTCGGTCATCGAACGAGCGCTCGACGTGGTCCTCGAAGGGCGAACCGCCATCGTCATCGCGCACCGGTTGGCGACGGCCATGCGGGCGGATCGTATTGCGGTGGTCGACCAGGGCCGAGTGATCGAGATGGGCTCGCACTCCGAGTTACTCGCCGCGGGCGGGGCCTACGCCCGCATGTTCGAGACCTGGGCCAGCCACGCCTGAGCTGGAGGAGACCCAGAAAGTGTGACACCCCCGGCACATCCGGTGGCCAGAAGCCTCTCGGGTGCCAGGGGTGTCGGTTTCGATCCGAGTATCCACCCTCGTCGATCTTTCCGAACGTACGGTACGTCACGACGATTCCACTTCCCGTCGGGCCAAGGCCCGGCGGGAAGTTTGCTTTGGTGGTTGGCTGGCGGGCGTTCCACCGGGGAGGACTCGAATCTGATCCCGGGTGTCAGCGCTTCGGAGATATGGGCTCGTTCATTCCGAGACCTTCCCACTCGACCCCGAAAGGCTTGGTGTGTCCGTCCCGGGATTCAAGACCCGCTCTCTTCGGCTCGTCGCCCTGGAGTGCCCCCATCAAACACCGCTCGCTCGACGAGGGTCAAGGGCTTTCGCGCAATCCCCAGGGTTATCCGCAGAATATCTTCTCGCCGGTCCGGTTGTCCCCACCGACCACTCGGTTATCCACCGGTCACCCACAGGCGGTCGGTACGAGACTGTCCCAACGGTGGGGTACCTTCCTGGGTGATGAGCGATGTGACCTCAGACGCGGCGACCTCAGCCATCTGTCGGACGGGTCATCGGAATCGATGATGCGACACCTCTGGAGTTCTGGGTGGCGGTCGATCCCAACCACACGCTGCAGCTCGATGATGTCGTGGCCCTCGAACGTCGGCTGCCCGACGGGCTGCTGGTCAAGATGTACGGCCTGGTCACCCAAGTCCGCGCCCGTCACGAGGGCGCTCGGTTCCAGAGCGATGTGTTCCTCATCGCCGACGGCATCCTGCCCGCCGAGGTCAGCGAAGCAGCCCTCATCCAGCCCACCCGGTTCGAACCCGAAGTGTTGCTGCCCCCGCTACCCGGTGCCCCGGTGCGCATCGCCACCGAGGCCGAACGCGACACCGCGCTCTCCTTCGACGGCGTCGATCGGCTGCTCCCCGCCGGCCTGTCTCGCAACAACGAGCCCGTCTACCTCGATCTCGACTTCGTCGACGGCACGAAGGGCGCCCACATCAACATCTCGGGCATCTCCGGGGTCGCCACCAAGACCAGCTACGCAACGTTCCTCCTGTACTCGCTGTTCCACTCGGGTGTCCTCGGGGCCGAGTCGGCCAACACCAAAGCCCTCATCTTCAACGTCAAAGGCGAGGACCTGCTGTTCCTCGATCATCCCAACAGCCAGCTCGACGCCGAGGCGGCAGCCCGCTACGAGCATCTTGGCCTCCTGCCCGGGCCCTTTCGTGACGTGGGCATCCTGGCCCCGCCTCGTAAGGGCGACCGCAACGCCACACCTGCCACCGGGTCCCGCACCCTGGGGGTCAAACCGTTCTTCTGGACCATCGAGCAGTTCTGCCGGCAGGGACTCCTGCCGTTCCTCTTCGCCGACGCCGAGGACGAACGCCAGCAGTACACCATCGTCGTCCAGTCGGTCACCGCGCAGCTGGCGTCGCTCGAGGGAGTGGGCGACGGGGCGGTGCGCCTGGAGGGGCGCACGGTCCGCACCTTCGGGGAGCTGGTCGACGCCATCGAGGACAAGCTGATCCCCGAGGATCCCGACGACTCGTCCGATCCGAAGTGGTCGGGCCGCGCCGTGGGTGCCGGCACCATCAACGCGTTCATCCGTCGATTGTCGTCATCGCGTCGCCACGTCGAGCAGCTCATCCGAGCCGATGTCGACCATGCCGAACGACACGCGCTCGACCTCGACGCCCATCAGGTCACCGTGGTCGATATCCATTCGCTGCACGACCGGGCCAAACGCTTCGTGGTGGGCGTGGTGCTCCGACAGGCCTTCGACGCCAAGGAGGCCAGCGGCATCGCCAAGCCGCTCCAGCTGGTCGTGCTGGATGAACTCAACAAGTACGCGCCGAGAGACTCCTCGTCACCCATCAAGGAGATCCTGCTCGACGTCGCCGAACGAGGACGGTCGCTCGGCATCATCCTGATCGGTGCCCAGCAGACCGCGAGTGAGGTCGAGCGGAGGGTCGTGTCCAACTCGGCCATCCGGGTCGTGGGCCGCCTCGACCCGGCCGAAGCGCGGCGCGACGAATATGGGTTCCTTCCCGCCGTGCAGCGTCAACGGGCGACCATCCTCAAGCCGGGCTCGATGTACGTCGCCCAGCCGCGCTTGCCCGTGCCGCTGCTGGTCGAGTTCCCGTTCCCGGCCTGGGCCACCCGCTCGGCTGAAGCCGGACGCCGCATCGCCGACGGGCCCGACGATCCGTTTGTGGGCCTGCACTGATGCCGTCATACTCGTGCCCGTGAGTGACGTTGCGGCCTACGACGAGAGCCACGAGCGGTTCAGCATCGATCTCGACCATCTGCTGCACCCCGACGAGCAGCTGCGGTTCCGCCGGTTGTGCATGGAGACCGGCTCGTCCGATCTGCCCGAGCTCGTCGGCGTGGTCCGGATGCACCTCGACCGGGTGATCGAGCTCGCCGATCACCGCACCGACGTCGAGATGGCCGAGCGGATCGCGTCGTGTTTCGAGCAACTCCTGCTCAGCACCTCGGGCTTTGCTCCCGACGAGCGGGCCCTCATCCGCGGTGCCGTCGAGTACTTTCTGCTCTCCGATGACGCCGACGGCGACATCGAGAACGTTGTCGGCTTCGACGATGACGTCCGAGTCCTCAACTCGGTGCTGAAGCGAGTAGACCGCCCCGATCTCATCATCAACTTCGACTAGCGGCCTCAGTCGCGCAGAGCGACCCGCCAGAAAGAACCCGAGGCGGCGATCACGAGCACGTCGTCCGAGGCGACGCAACGCAGCGGCCGATCCTCGGTGGGGACTGCGGGGATGGGTACCGGTTCGATGGGTACGGGTTCGACGGGTACGGTGGCGACGACATTGCCGCCCTGGTCGATACGGACGACACGTTGCCCGTCGTCGGAGCAGGCCCACACGCCGCCGGCCGGGTCGGCGGCCAGGGCGCTTGCGGTCACCGCGGCGAAGGGCCGTGACGCACCGATGGAACCGTCCGCCAGGACTCGTGACTGCCGAATCTTCCCGGCGGCGGTGACGGACGAGGCGTCGATGCTGAACTGCATCTGGCCATCGGCCGAGATCACCGACCGGACGGGCTGTGCCAGCGCGTCGAGCAGTGCCGCGCCGAGAGCGGAAGGTTCGAGCCCCTCGGCAATCAGGATCTCCGGTGTCGGAGCCAGGATGGCTGCCCCGGTGACGACATCGAGCACGTGTTCGGCGTCGGCCACGGTTGGGTCGGACGAGGACCGCCAGGCCACATGCTGGTCGGGCCGCACGAGGACCAGGTCGAAGCCCTCGTACTTCTCGACGGCCTCGGCCTCGGGTAGCTCGACCACAACGAGGGGAACGTTGCGCTCGGCCGCGCCGCAGGATCAGGTTGTCGGCGGCCGGCGGGTTGTCGCCGACGCGCAGCAGGGTGAAGCCGGGGCCGAGCTGATCGAACAACGACGCTCCGTCCGATCGCCACACGTGGGGCAGGCGGACGCCGGGCCAGGAGGTCTCGTGATACTGCTCGAGCGTGGTCGCCGGCGGCGGCGCTTCGGGGTCGTGGCAGATGATCGGTGACTCGCGGTAGAAGGTGCCCAGCTGGAAGCCGGGGCATTCGAACTCGCCGAGATTGACCTCGCGAATGCGGCGACCCAGCTCGGCTCGGGCCGCCTCATCGGCTTCGAGGGCCTCGATGGCCGCCGGGTCACTGATCCAGAACTGGCCGAGGTCTCGTCCCCATTTGGCCGCCTGGCTCGCAACCTCGGCGCCGAGCGGCGCCCGCTCGATCTCGTAGGTATCGAGGATGCGCTCGTCCAGCCAACCCTGCAGGACACCGGCCAGACGCCAGCTGAGCGACACCGCGTCGACCATGCCGGCATTCATCCCGAACCCACCCATCGGAATCCACAAGTGGGCAGCGTCGCCGGCGAGGAACACCCGCCGGTCCCTGAACCGGGAAGCGACCATGGCCCGAGCCGTCCAACGGGCCTGGTTCACGACCTCGAAGTCGAACGGCCGTCCGACGGCGTCGAACATCGCCTGCTGAGGGTCGAAGGTCTCCCGATCGGCGCCTGGAGGCACCCGGATGTGGAACAACCACTGGTCGGCCCCATCAATGGCGATGAGCACGGAGTTGCCGATGAATCGCAGCATCCAGCCGGGGACGTGGGCGGCCAACTCGCTGAGTTGCGGTGATCGGAGGAAGGTCGACACCGTGTCGCCGATCCGGGGGATTCCTGCGAGTCGAGCGCCGATGGCATGGCGGACGGCGCTGTTGGAACCATCGGCGCCCACCAGGTACTGGGCCTCGATGACCGTCCGGTTCCCGCTCTCCACGTCAACGGCCACGGCCCGAACCGGCAACGAGCCCGGTTGGTCCGACGGCTCCTGCTCGAAGGATTCGAGCCGCCAACCTTCCCGCAGGTCGATGCCGAAATGGTCGACGGCGTGCCGTCGGAGGACGGGTTCGAGGTAGAGCTGCGAGAGGTAGTGCTGGGGCTCGGGTGTCGGCCAGTTCGCGGCGACGTCGTGCTGCCTGTCTTCGCGAACCTCGGTCGTCGTCGAGCGGTGATAGCGGGTGAGCTCGGGGCCGGGCTGTCCGTCGTGCGTGAGCCGGGTGAGGTACACGATGTCGGTGTTGTGGTCAGGGGGCAAGCCGGCCGAGCGAACGGCGTCGGCGCAGCCGAGTCGACGCAGCAGCTCCATCGACCGAGCGTTGGTGGTGTTGCACCGCGGGTTGGGAGGCACCTCCCGCCGGGCTTCGAGCACGATGCTGTCGACGCCGAGGCGAGCGAGGTCCATGGCCAGGGTGATGCCGACGGGACCGGCACCGGCGATCAGGACCGGGACCGTCACGTTGGTTGTCACAGGCTCGGCCTACCGTGTTCGGCGTGAAGCTGTTGCACACTTCGGACTGGCATGTGGGGAAGGCTATACGTGGCCGTTCTCGGGCCGAGGAGCATCGCGCGGTGCTGTCCGAGATTGTCGGCATCGCCCAGAACGAGGCCGTCGACCTCATCGTGATGGCGGGCGACCTCTTCGAAACCGCGGCCCCCAATCCCGAGTCCGAAGCGTTGGTCTACGAGGCCTTTCTGCAACTTGCGGCCGTCGCCCCCGTCCTCGCCATTGCCGGCAACCACGACAACCCCCGTCGGTTCAGAGCCATCGCTCCCTTGCTGGAGCTGGGCCGGGTCACGTTGCTGCCCGAAGCCGTGGGACCAGCGGCCGGTGGAACGCTCGACCTCACGGTGGCCGATGGCACCCCCGTCAAGGTGGCCATGCTGCCGTTCGTGTCACAGCGCGCCATCGTCCGGGCCGAACAGCTCATGGATGACGCAGCATTCGAACAGGCGCAGCGTCTATTCCGACCGCCTGCAACGGGTCCTCGGCGCCCTGACGTCGACCTTCTCGGCCGAATCGGTCAATCTGGTCGTGGCCCACGCGTTCGTCCAGGGCGGAGCGGTCGGTGGGGGAGAGCGGTCGGCTCACCTCCAGGAGGAGTACGCCGTCCCGGCCCTGGCCTTCCCGGCCACCGCCGGGTACGTGGCGTTGGGGCATCTGCACCGGCCCCAAGTCGTTCGTGGGGCAACGTCCATCCACTATTGCGGGTCGCCCCTCCAACTCGACTTCGGCGAAGGCGAGCAGGAGAAACAGGTCAACCTCGTCGAGCTGCAGCCGGGGCTGCCGGCCAAGGTGATGGCCGTACCGCTGTCTTCGGGCCGCGCACTTCGAACCGTTCGTGGAACGCTCGACCAGTTGGCGGCGCTGGCCGACACGGTGGACGACGCATGGCTGCGGGTCCGGGTCAATGAACCCGGTCGCAGCGGCCTGGCCGACGAGGTGCGCGTTCTCCTGGGTGACAACGTGGTCGACGTGATCGTCGACCACGACCCGGTGGCCGGAACATCGTCGCGGGTCCGCCGCCGGGACGGTCGCACCGCGCACGAGCTCTTCGCCGACTACCTCACCGAGCACGACATCTCCGACCCCGATCTCACCGCCGCCTTCTCCCGTCTCTACGAGGCGCAGTCGGTATGACATGAGGCCCATCACCATCACGATGGAAGGGTTCTCCACCTTTCTCGACCGCACCGAGGTCGACTTCTCCGGTGTTGATCTGGTCGCGTTGGTCGGCCCGACCGGCTCGGGCAAGTCCAGCATCATCGACGCCATGACCTTCGCCCTCTACGGGTCGGTGTCGCGCTACAACGACGCCCGGCTGGTGGCGCCCGTCATCCATCAGCGGGCCAACGAGGCCCGAGTCCGGCTCGACTTCGAGGTCGGCGGACGCGAGTACACCGCGGTGCGGGTGGTCCGTCGCGGCAAAGCCGACCGCGCCACCACCCGAGAAGCCAGGCTCGAGCAGCGCACCGAGATCGACGAGGATGCCTCCCCGGTCCTGGCGTCGGGGGCCAAAGAGCTGACCGAAGCAGTCGAACAGCTCCTCGGCCTCGACTTCACCCAGTTCACTCGCACCGTCGTGCTGCCCCAGGGCGACTTCGCCGAGTTCCTCACCGACGATCCCGCCAGCCGGCAACGCTTGCTGCGTCGGCTGTTGGACATCGAGGTCTATGCCCGGATGGGCACCCAGGCGCGGGAGACGTCGAAGGCGGCCGGTCAGCAGGCCGACGTGCTCGAAGCCCAATTGGCCCGCTATCCCGACATCACTCCCCGCGCACTCGAGGACCGACGCCAACGGCTCGACGCGCTCGCCGACGTTCGCGGCCAACGGCGGACGAGCTGCTCGACGCCATCCAGATGACCGAGATTCGCCTGGTCGAGTTGCGGACGTCGGTCAAGGACATCGACACCGACGTGCAGCGACTGGCCCAGGTCATCGTCCCCGACGACCTGGCCGAGCGGGGTCAAGTCGTGCTGCACCACCGCGACACCTTGGAGCAGCGCCGCGTACGACCCTGGCCACCGCCCGGGCCGAACGAGATCGAGCCCAGGAAGCTGCCGCGGCATCGGGCGACCCCGTCGCCATCGAGGCGCGGTTGGCCGCGCTGCGCCGAGCGGGCGCGCTCACGGGGGAGGTCGAGGTGCTGACCGCCGAGGTCCTGGTCGGCCGAGGAGACCGCGACGGCATCGTCGGAAGTGTTGACCGAGGGCGAAGCCTTGGTCGACCAGGCCACAGCTGCCCTGGCCGCAGCACGCTCCGGAGCGCAAGCCGCCGCCTGGATCTCGACGCTTTCGGTCGGCGAACCCTGCCCGGTATGCCGTCAAACCGTCGCCGCCCTCCCCGACCACGACGTGTCGGCTGAACTGGCCGCCGCCGAGACGGCGGTCGCGGTCGCCACCGCGACCCTCAAGCAACGCCGGTCGTCGGCCAACGAAGCCGTCGCCCGCGCCCACACCCTCACGGCTCGACTCGTCGACCGGCAAAAGGAGCTGGGAGCGCTCGGACTTCCTCCCGGCGCAGCCGACATCCAAGCGGTCGACCAGCTCGAAAGCCGCCTGGCCGAGGTTCGACAACTGTCACTGCAGGCCAAGTCGACCGAGGCCGCTGTTGCCGCAGCCGAGCGGGCGGTGGTCGCAGCCGAACGTGCGATCGAAGCGGCGGAGCAGGCCGAGCATGCGCTGCGGACAACCTTCAACGCCCAACGAGATTCCGTCTCCTCCCTCGTTCCGCCGCCGGCCGCCGGCCGGTCGCTCTCCGACGACTGGTCGGAGCTCAGTCAATGGGCCCGGCAGACGAGCACCGACCGGCAGGCAGCCCGGGCCGTCGTCGCCGAGGAAGGCAAGACGGTTGCCGCGGCCAAGGCCGACCTTCTGGAACGCCTGGCCGCGTTGGCTCAACCGCTCGAACTCGACCCGGAACCGACCACCATGCTGCAGACGGTGGCCCGCGCACAGGCCTCGACCGAGGCCGAGGTCGCCCGGATCGCCGAGCGCCTGGCCGAACTCGACCGATGGAAGGTCGAGGTTTCCGAGCTGCGGTCCGAGCAACGGGTCCAGGATTCGTTGGGGCGGCACCTGGCTGCCGGCGGGTTCGAGGGCTGGCTGCTCACCGAGGCCCTCGAAGATCTGGTCGATCGAGCGTCGGTGCGACTGAAGGAGCTCTCCAACGGCCAGTACTCGCTGGCGGCCGCGGACCGTGTGTTTCGGATCATCGACCACAACAACGCCGGTGAGCAGCGAGACGTCCGGACGCTTTCGGGGGGCGAAACCTTCCTCGCCTCGTTGTCGCTGGCGTTGGCTCTGGCCGACTCGATCAGGGAGTTGGCTCCGGTCGACTCGCCCCGCCTCGGTTCGATGTTCCTCGACGAGGGGTTCGGCACCCTCGACGCCGACACGCTCGACGTCGTCGCATCGACCATCGAGGAACTCTCGTCCAGCGGTCGTTTGGTCGGCATCGTGACCCATATCGAGGCGCTGGCCGAGCGCATGCCCGTGCGGTACCAGGTGACCAAGGGCCCCACCTCGTCGTCGGTCGAACGGGTCATGCTGTGATGAAGTTCGCGGTCGAGTCCTGGGACCCGGGGTACGGCAGATCGGTGGGCGACGAGGGCCTCGACGATCCCAACGAGCCGGTCGATGTCGGAGTCGAGATCGGTGCCGCCGACTGGCGGCCCCTGACCCCGACGTCGGTCACCGACATCCCGGTCCTGTACTTCGTCGATGGCGTCCGCCGAACCGACGCCCAGGTCTGGGTGCGGCCGCCGGGGGACGACGCTGTCCCGTCAAACGCCAGCCTGCCGTCGATCGCGGGCGTGTGCGCCACGGTGGCGGCCGGGGTGGTCGAGTGCACGTCCGGGTCGGCCCGCATCGTCGATGCCCGAGTCGAGCGGGGGTTCTACACCTCGGCTCCACAGGCCACGAGCATCGTCACCAAACACGGAACGTACGAACTCCGCCCCATCGTCGCCGACGGCGAGGATCCCCTGAACCAGGCAATCCATTCCCACATGACCGCGGTCGAGCACCAGATGGCGGCCGACCTGGCCCGCGGCATCGTCATCTTCGACGGCCCGCTACGGGGTCGGGAGTCGCCGGCAGCGGTGGGGTACGTGAAGACCCAGCACGTCCAGTACCTCCCACCACCACAGCACGGAGTCGTCGGCCGGCTGGACGCAGGGCAACGTACTCCCCTGTTCCTGATCGGTGGTCGCTACAACCGTTGGTCCTGGTACCTCCGGCTCCCGGGTCCGATCTCGCACCCCTTGAGTGGGGTGGTCCGCATCGAGCTGCCCGCCCTCGGGCAGGCGTCCGACGCCGCCGACCGGGCCGATCTCATCAGCGCGTTGCTGCCGCGGTTCGCCAGCCAGCCGCACAAGGACTCCCGGGCCCCGCAGAACCTGCATCCCATCGCCGGGCTCGAACGAGAGCTTCGACGCCGGCTCGGTGACCAGCAGCTGCTCGAGCGAGCCCTCCGCCGGGTCAGCTGATCGGCCTGGTTCCGGCGATAGAACGGGCGGATGGCCCGATTCGAAGCTGTTGCTGTGTGCACCCCGGGCCTCGAGGCGATCTGCCGAGCCGAGGTCGAGGCGCTCGGCATCCGGGTGGCCAACGTCGGGCCCGGTCTCATCGAGTTCAAAGCGACTGAACGCCAGCTCTACGCGTCGGTCGTGTGGCTCCGCACGGCCTCCCGTGTGCTCGTGCGAATGGCCACGTTCCGCGCCACCGATTTCGAGCACTTGGTGGCCAGGGCCGAGGAGATCGAGTGGGAGCAATGGCTCGGGTCGGGTGTCGCCGCAGAGTTCCGGGTCACCGCCCACAAGTCGAAGCTGATTCACACGGTGGCCATCGCCGAACGGCTCGAACGGTTGGTCAACGCACCGGTCGAGCGCGCCGATCAGCCCCGTCAGGCGTTCGTGGTCCGAGCCGACCGAGACCTCTTCACCATCAGCGCAGACGCTTCCGGAGAGGCGCTCCACCACCGGACCTGGCGGACCGATCATGTCGCCGCACCGTTGCGCTCGACCATGGCTGCCGCGCTGCTGCTGGCCGCAGGATGGGACGGCACCGAACCGCTCCTCGATCCGTTCTGCGGCTCGGGCACCATCGCCATCGAGGGTGCGTTGCTCGCCCGCCGCTTACCGCCCGACCCCGGACGTCTCGGCGGACCGGGAGCGCGTCCGGGCTACGCCCTGGCGCACTGGCCCGGTTTCGAATCGGGTACGTGGGCCAGTGTCGCCGGCTCAGCGAAGTCGGGGGCGCTCGACCAAGCACCGGCGAGCATCGAATCCTCCGACCGGGAAACCGTGGCCGTCGAAGCCGCTGCAGCCAACGCCGAACGGGCGGGCGTGGCCGCCGACATCGCCATCACCGAACGGGTGGTCTCGCACCTCACCGGCGACACCGGTGCCGGGTTGGTCGCCACCAACCCTCCTTACGGGAAGCGGCTGGCGACCGGGGACCTCGTACCCCTCTATCGACGGTTCGGCACCGTGTTGCGGGAACGGCGGCCCGACTGGCGGTTGACCCTGATCACACCCGACCGGCGGCTGGCTCGAGCGGCCGATCGTCGCCTTGTCGTCACCCACCGCTTCGGACATGGCGGGCTGCCGGTCGAGGTGTTCAGCCGGCCGGGCGGAGCACCACCTGTCCCTGAGGGCCCTCGAACGCCAGACGATCATCTTCCTGAACCCATCGATCCACCTGCTGCAGACGATCAGTGAGCTGAGCCGCCGCCCAGTCGTCCTCCGCCGGGCATTCGTCGGTCGACCTGCCGGGCAGCGAGAACCCGGCCGTGCCATCGCTGGCCACGTCGTCCTGTCCTGTGCGGGCAGCGTCCACGAAGGTGAAGGACCCGAGAAGGAGCCGGCACCCAACCTGCACCTCGACCGACGCAGCAGTGGTGTCGAACACGACACGTGCCTCGGGGGTCACGCCTTCGACGATCCAGGTGCCCTCGGTGCGGTCACGATCAATGACATCGATGCCCTCGTCGATGCCGAGGTCGTCGCCTGCGCTGCATCCACCGACCAGCAGCAGGCCAACGACGACGGCGAGCCGGCGCACCGATCGCGGCAGGAGAACGGATGGACCCGGGTCGGACAGACGCACGGGTCCGACGTTACCCTTGCGCTGTGTCCCCCCCGCACCCCGATGTCAACCCGTCGAGCCTGCTCCACGACGTGCAGCAACCGCGGTTCTCGGTTGCCCGCTACGTCGCGGTCACCTCGCTCACCGAGGTTCTGTCGTTGCTCGACCAATGGGGCGCCCGCGCCCGAGTCGTTGCGGGTGGCACCGACCTCATGGTCGAGCTGGATCGCAGACTCGGCGTGGCGCCCGAGCTGCTCATCGACATCAGCCGGCTGCCTGATCTCGACCTGATCCACGAGCAGCCCGAGGCCGTTCACTTGGGGCCGTTGGTCACCCACAACCAGGTCGCCGTCTCGGCGCTCTTGCGGGCCAAGGCACTCCCCCTGGTCCAGGCCTGTGCCGAGGTCGCGGCCCCCGCCCTACGGAACCGGGCGACGGTGGTCGGCAACGTGGTGACGGCAAGCCCGGCAAACGACACCATCAGTGCGCTCCGATCGCTCGACGCCACGGTCCACCTGGCCTCAGCCCACGGGCAGCGATCCGTTTCGCTTGCCGATTTCCATGTCGGTGTCCGCCGGACCCTCATGGCCCCCAATGAGTTGGTGACGGGCTTGTCGTTCCCAGCCATGACCGCCGACCAGCGGGGTGTCTTCGTCAAGCTCGGCCTGCGTCGGTCACAGGCGATTTCGGTGGTGCACCTGGCGGTGGTCCTTCGGTTCGACGGCGAATCGCCGTCCGCGCCGGTGGCCGAGGCTCGCATCTCGCTCGGCAGCGTTGCACCCACCATCGTTCGTTGTGCCGAGGCCGAAGCGTCGCTGGTCGGCGCCGAGCTCGACGCAACCCACATTTCGGCGGCCGCCCGACTGGCGGCGGCTTCGATCTCTCCGATCGACGACCTGCGTGCGCCGGCCGACTACCGATCCGAACAGGTCGAGATCATGGTCACCCGAGCGCTCAGCGCCATTCGCCGCGGTGAGGAGCGAGTTGCGTTGGGGCCACCACCTCCGGTGCTGGGCGGTCCGTCGATACCCGGTGACGCCATCGGCTACGACTCGGCGGAGACGCCCATCATCACCGCAACCGTCAACCGCCAGGCATGCTCGGCCGGATGGACCGATCGCTCCCTCCTCGACTGGCTCCGCGAGGACGTCGGCCTCACCGGCACCAAGGAGGGTTGCGCCGAGGGGGAGTGTGGCGCCTGCACGGTGCACCTCGACGGGGCCGCCGTGCTCAGCTGCCTCGTTCCCGCCGGGAGGGCCCAGCGGGCGACCGTCGTCACCATCGAGGGGCTTGCTGGTGGGGCCGCTCTCCATCCGTTGCAGCAGGCATTCGTCGACGCTGCCGCCGTGCAGTGTGGCTATTGCATCCCCGGGTTCCTGATGGCCGGCGAACGGTTGATCGCCGAGGCCGATGGCGCTCCGTCCGATCGACAGCTCAAGCTCGGTTTGTCGGGCAACCTGTGCCGCTGCACCGGCTACTACAAGATCGAGGACGCGTTCCGATGACCGCAGAGGAGACCAGATCGCCCCTGTCCGGCCTGGGCCGATCGCTTCCCCGACCTGACGCGCGCGACAAGGTCACCGGTGCTGCACCGTACGCGGGAGACCGTTGGCCTGACGGTGTCCTGCACGCGTTCGTGGTCTTCACCGATCAGCCGCACGCCCGCATCCTGGCGCTCGACGTTGCGGCGGCCGAAGCGGCCGAAGGCGTTCGGTGTGTGGTGACGGCGGCCGACGTTCCGGTGAACGAGTACGGCCTCACCATGTTCGATCAACCGGTGCTGATCGGGCCGGGGCCCACGCCCGCCGGCCGGGTGCCCCAGGACGTCTCGCGGTGGGAGGCCGATCACTTGGCCGTTGTCGTCGCCGAGACGTTCGAGCTGGCCCAGGCTGCGGCCGGCCTCATCCGGGCCGAGTGGGAACCGTTGCCCGTCTTGGTCGACATCGACGCGGCCTTGGCCGAGGGGGCGCCGCTGTTGCATCCCGAACATCCGTCGGGCAGCAATCGCTACCACGGGTACAAGATCCGCAAGGGTGATGTCGAAGCTGCGTTTGCCAAGGCCGACATCGTGATCGAAGGCACCTACGAGGTCCCCTACCAGGAGCATGCGTATCTCCAGCCCGAGGCCGGACTCGCGTACCTCGACGACCTCGGTCGCATCACCCTGGAGGTCGGTGGTCAGTGGGCTCATGAGGACCAGGAACAGGTCGCTCATGCGCTCGATGTGCCGGCCGAGGAGATCCGCGTCATCTACCCGCCGATCGGCGGCGCCTTCGGTGGTCGCGAAGACATGAGCCTCCAGATCGTGCTGGCGCTTGCGGTCAGCAAGCTCCGGGACATGGGCCTCGAACGGCCGGTGCGGTGCCAGTGGAGTCGCGAGGAGTCGATCGTCGGGCACCACAAGCGGCACCGCGGTCGGGTGCACGCTCGGTTGGCTGCTACTCGGGAAGGCATCATCCTCGGGGTCGAGGCAACGTCGCACCTCGACGCCGGTGGCTACAACTACACCTCGAACAAGGTTTTGGGGAACCTGCACCTGTCGGTCGCCGGTCCCTACGAGGTACCGGCAGCCCGCCTCGACTCCTACGTCGTCTACACCAACGCCATCCCCGGAGGGGCCTTCCGCGGATTCGGAGGACCGCAGGGTTGCTTCGTGGCCGAGACGCAGATGAACCGCCTGGCGGCCGCGCTTCATCTCGACCCGGTGGAATTGCGGCGCCGGAATCTGCTCGGCGAAGGGTCCATCGGTATCACCAGCACCGCGCTACCACCGGGCGTCAGCCTGCCCGACGTCGTCGAGATCTGTGCCGACACCGCCGACTGGGATCGCCCGCCGACACCGCCTCAGCCGATGCAGGCCTTTGCCAGCCTGCCCGCCACGGCGTCGGCCGCCCGACGTGGCCGAGGCTTTGCCTGTGCCTACAAGAACGTGGGGTTCTCCTTCGGGTTCCCTGAGCGATCCGTTGCCGACATCGTGCTACACGGGCCGGACGATCCCGACGCCCGGCCCGAGACAGCCGAGCTGTACCTCGCCGGCGCCGAGGTGGGCCAAGGGGCGCATCTCGCGTTCTTGCAGATGGCGTCCGAGGCCCTTGGCCTTCCCGTCGACGCCATCACGCCGGTCTTCTCCGACACCGCCACCAGCGGCGACTCGGGTTCGGCGTCGGCTTCCCGCCTGTCGTGGATGACCGGCAACGCTATCCTGGGCGCGGCCGAGGAGGCCGAGAAGGCATGGCGTGACGGAGCCCGACCGGCCCGCGGCTACTTCCGCTACACGCCGCCTCCCACCGAGATGCTCGACCCGGAGGGTCTCGCCGAAACGGTCCCCAACTTCGCGTACGGCTATGTGGCCGAGGCCGTCGATCTGACCGTCGACATCGAAACCGGTCATGTCGTCGTCCACGATGTCGTCTGCGCGGTAGACGTCGGTCGGGTGATCAATCCGCAGCTCGTGACCGGCCAGGTCGAAGGGGCGGTGATCCAGGCGCACGGATACGCCCTGTCCGAAGAGCTCCACGTCGCCGACGCCCGGGTGCTCAACCCCCGGCTGTCGGGCTACCTCATTCCCGGCATCGGCGACATCCCCGAACAGGTTCGCGCCGTGCTGGTCGAAGTGCCCGACCCTCGGGGACCGTTCGGCGTCCGAGGCATGGCCGAAATGCCGATGCTGCCGTACGCGCCGGCCATCGTCGCCGCATTGTTCGACGCCACCGGCGTCTGGTTCGACTCCTTCCCGCTCACACCCTCCCGCATCCGGGCCGGGCTTCGTGCCGTCGATGTCGATCGGTCGGGAGCATTCGATCGATGAGGCGGCCATTCGAAGGGTTCGACTGGGGTGCGATGGCGCTGCTCTCCAAGGCGCCGCAGTGGTCCGACACCGACTACGCCATCCATGCCGAACGGTTGGAGCAAGGATTGCTGGGGCCGGCGGCCTGCCTGGTCGACTCGCTCCTGGATCCCCTGGCCCAACGGCTGGGGCGAGGGCCGATGACCGGTTCGGTCACTTCACTCGACGTTGCGGACGGGTACGTCGACTACACGCTGCTCACGTTCACCTTCGAGGTGTCACCCGCCTCCGAGCCCTGGCTCCGGCTGCGGATCGGGCACGACACCGTCGGCTTCGCCTGCGGTGCGACACCGGCATCGATCGATGGCTGGAACAACGATGTCACCGTGCAGCAGGCGGTCACGTCGGCCCTGGCCCACCATCCGACGCTGTCGGTCATCGGCTTCGCCCCCGAGGCCCAGCCGCCCGTACCCCCACCGCGCCGCCCGACCCCGTTCGCCGCTCCCGCGCCGCCGCCCAGTCCGGCGCTCGTCGGTCCGGTCGGACCAAGCGACGTTCGGATCGGCTGGCACGACCCCTTGCCGCCCACCTCGACCCTTCCCCGCTTCGTTCCGTTCTGCCTCGACCGGCTCGCCGAGTTCCGACCGTTCCTCGACATGGTCACCGGGGATTCGGGACGATCATGAGGATCAACCGCGATCGAATGCTCGATCGGCTGGCCGTGCTTTCGGACATAGGGGGCATCGACGGCACGACCGGTTCGTCTCGACTGGCCTTCACCGACGCCGACAAGGCGGGCCGAGATCTGGTGCGGACCTGGATGGAGGACCTCGGGCTCGACGTCCACGTCGACGCGGTCGGCAACGTGATCGCGGTGACGCCCGGCAACCACGACCTGGCGCCGGTCATGACTGGAAGTCACATCGACACGGTCGCCACCGGCGGCCGCTACGACGGCAACCTCGGGGTCCTCGCCGGTCTCGAAGTGATCGAGACGCTGGCCCGGCACGGCATCACGACTCGCCACCCGCTCGCTGTCGGCTTCTTCTCCAACGAGGAAGGCGCCCGGTTCGCCCCCGACATGATGGGCTCCCTGGTGTACGTCGGCGGCTTGTCGGTCGAGGAGGCCCACGACACCGTGGGCATCGACGGGGTAACCGTCGCCGCCGAACTCGAGCGCATCGGTTACCTCGGCCCCGCCCCGAGCCCAGGGCTGATCCCCAAGGCGTTCGTCGAGCTGCACATCGAACAGGGACCGGTGTTGGAAGAGGCCGGCATCCAGATCGGGGTGGTCGAGGGTGTCCAGGGCATCTCGTGGACCGAGATCACGATCGTCGGCCAATCGAACCACGCCGGAACGACCCCGATGCGTCTGCGACGTGACCCGGGTGCGGTGGCCGCGGCGCTGGCGGTCTTCGTCCGAGAGCTCGTCCTCGAGGTGGGTCACCCCCAGGTGGGCACCGTCGGCCGCATCGAGTTCGCCCCCAACCTCGTCAACGTGGTTCCCGCCCGGGTCACCATGACCGTCGACCTGCGCAACACCGACGATGCGATACTCCGCACCGCAGAGGAGCGGGTCTTGGCCCGCCTCGATCAATTGGCGACGGCGGAGGGCGTCACCCACGAGACCCGGACCTTGGCCCGGTTCGAGCCAGTGGTGTTCGACCCGTCGGTCGTCGACCTCGTCGAATCCACCGCCCACGCCCAAGGCCTGTCGACGCTGCGCATGCCCTCGGGTGCGGGTCACGATGCCCAGATGCTGGCCCGGGTGTGCCCGACCGCAATGATCTTCACCCCCAGCCACCGCGGCCTCAGCCACAACCCGGCCGAACACACCGACCCCGACCACCTCGAAGCCGGCGCCAACGTCCTGCTCCAGGTCCTCCTCACCCTGGCCACCTGAGATCGGGAGTGGGACGGTGCCGAAAACGGTACCCGGGCACTCCCGATGCGGGGGAAGGCGAGGGGGAAGGGGAGTACGGTCACCGCATGAGCGAATTCAACGGTGTCACACCCGGTTTGGTGTGTAGCCATCACCACCTCTACTCGACGTTGGCCCGCGGGATGCCGGCCCCGGCGCACACTCCCGAGCGTTTCCTGCAGATCCTCGAGCACGTGTGGTGGCGGCTCGACTCGGCCCTCGACCTCGAGATGATCGAGTGGTCGGCGAAGCTCGGGGCGGTCGAGGCGTTGATGTCGGGCTGCACGGCCATCATCGACCACCACGAATCACCGAACGCCATCGACGGGAGTCTGTCGATCATCGCCGAGGCGTGCGCCGAGGTCGGCGTGCGGGTCAGCTGCTCGTACGGGGTCACCGATCGCAACGGCCCCGACGGGGCAACGGCCGGGCTGGCCGAGAACGAACGCTTCCTGCGCGAAGGCGGGCGGGGCATGGTGGGGATCCACGCCGCGTTCACCTGCACCGAGGCCACGCTCGATGAGGCCATCGGGCTTGCCGAGGACCTCGGAGTGGGGGTGCACGTCCACGTCGCCGAAGGAGTCACCGATTCGGGCCCCGGCACCGCGCTCGCTCGCAAGGCGCAGGCCGATTGGCTGTTGATCCACGGGGTGTACCTACCCGACGGCATCGATCTCAAGGGGACGTTGGTCCACAATCCTCGTTCGAACATGAACAATGCGGTCGGCTACGCCGAACCGACCCGGTTCAAGATCCCCGTTGCGCTCGGCACCGACGGTATCGGGGCCGACATGCTCGACGAGTTCCGTCTGGCCTTCGTGAAACTTCGCGAACTCGATGTCACCGCCACCCCGGAAGTGGCCTGGAAATGGCTCGAGGCGGGATGGGAGCTGATGCCTGACGCCAAGGACGATGTCGTCTCGTGGAATTATCCGACGATGGAGCCCTGGCATCTGGCCTACAGTCCCGGCGTGCGGGCCACCGACATCGTCGTCGACGGAGAACCGGTGCTGCGTGACGGCGTACCCACCCGGGTCGACCTCGTCGAGGTCCGAACCAAAGCGGCCGAGCAGGCCAAGCGACTCTTCGCCAAGCTGGCGTGATGAGTACGGCCGCTGACCTGCAAGCGAGTCTGGCCGACGACCTCGAGCGACTGGCGTCGACCGTCATCGGCCTGGCCGAGATCAACTCGGGATCCTTCAACGTCGACGGCGTGAACCGCTGCGGCGAGCGGCTGGGCGAGCTGGTCGTTGGCCTGCGGCCCGATCGTGTCGAGGCCCCGACCATCGGTCCGACTCCCGTGATGACCGACCGTGGTGAGCTCGACCGGCAGGACGTCGGGCGTGCGTTCCTGGCGACGAAACGCCCGGACGCCCCCCTTCAGGTGCTGCTCTTCGGCCACCTCGACACCGTCTACCCCAGCGACAGCGCCTTCCAGAAGGTGACCCGAGCGGGGAACACCCTTTTTGGTCCCGGTGTCGCCGACTGCAAGGGCGGTTTGGTCGCCGCCATCGAGGCGTTGCGGGCGATCGAAGCAAGCCCGTGGCGCGACGAGATCGGGTGGCGTCTTGCTGCGGTGCCCGATGAAGAGGTCGGATCGGCCGGGTCCAAGGCATGGTTGCAGACCATCGGATCAGGTTGCCGACTGGGGCTGGGCTTCGAACCTGCCCTGCCTTCGGGCGGCGTCGCCGCGGCTCGCAAGGGCTCCCTGACCGCGCACCTGGTGGTCCACGGACGCTCGGCGCATGTCGGTCGGGCTCATGGCGACGGTCGGTCGGCCATCCTGGCCCTCGCCCGGCTGATTCAGCGCCTCGAGGCCCAGAACGGCTCGCCGGGCATCACGGTGAATTGCGGACGCATCAGCGGCGGCGGTGTCCTCAATGCTGTCCCCGACCTCGCGGTCGGCAGCTTCAACGTTCGGGTCGACTCGGCGAGCGCCCATCGGTTGATCGAAGCGGCGTTCGACGAGGCCGTCACCGAGGCCACGGCGGACGGCATCCAGGCGATGGTGCAATGGACGTCGGCCCGTCCGCCCAAGGAACGATCGGCAGACCTTGATGCGTTGCTGGCCGAAGTCGTCGCCGCGGCCGAGGCGTTGGGCCACCCGTTCCAAGCCGAAGACACGGGCGGATCCTGCGATGGCAACGATCTCGCGGCCGCTGGTCTGGTGAATGTCGACAGCCTCGGGATCTGCGGCGGGGGCATCCACAGCCCTGACGAGTTCGCCCTTCTCGAATCGCTACCCCGTCGGGCTGCGCTGGTGGTCGAGATCATCGAACGTCACCGCACATGACCGCGATCCTGCGGCCCTTGCGTCGGGAGGACGCCGACGCCTTCTGGCAATTGGTCTCCGAGAACGTCGACGATCTGACCGGAATGACGTCGTTGCCGCACTCGGCCGACTCGGCACTGGCGTACGCCATCGAGTCGAGCGAGGTGTTGGTCGATCTGGCCGCCGGACGCATGCAACTGCAGCGGGGGATCAGTCGATCGCTCTTCTTCGTGCTCGCCGATCCCGATGGTCGGCTGATCGGCGCGTCGGGCGTGGTCTTCAAGGACCGGGTGCTCAACCTGGCGGTCCACGTGCGAACCAGCGACGCCGGCACCGGCTTGGTGGCCAGGAGCTCGTCGACCCCATGGACCCGCACCGAACTCAACAGCACCTTTCTCGCCCCAGAGGGCCGGGGGGCAGGCCACGGCACCTTGCTGTCGCGAGGGCGGCTGCTGTTCCTGCTCATCGTCGGTTCACAGATCCCGCCGTTGCTGGTCAGCCATCTTCGCGGTGTGTTCGAGCCTGACGGCACCGCTCCGTTCTGGGGTTCGTTCGGGGCTCGGTTCCTGCCCGAATGGCCCACCTCGCCCGACGCCGAGCGCGCCCTGCAGACCGACCCCGCCCGCATTGCGCTGCTCAGTCGTCGGGTCATCGCGCTCACACCCGACCTCCTCAGCAGCCTCGGCCCGGTGAACTCGGCGTCCCAGCCTGCGTTCTATCTGCTGCGAGCCGAGGACTTCCGACCAAATGGGATGTACGACCCGGTCGACGGCGGACCCACAGTGGTCCGTGCGTTGGGCCAGACCACCAGTGCCCGTCGTCGAGTCGTCGGTGCGGTGGTGATCGACGACAGCGCGATCCTGGCCGACGCGCTGGTCTCCACGGTGAGTGTCAGCGACTTCGCTGCCACCCGTGGTGGGGTCGAGCTCCGCTCCGATGGGTCGATCGTGATCAGCTCGTCGATCGCTCGTCACTTGGCCATCGACACCGGCGCACTTGTCTCGGTCGTCCCCCTCACCAGCACGGAGACGCCCCGATAGTGGACTCCCAGTGGCTCCCGGAGCGACCAGGAGTCCACTCTCCTGGAGCGGTTACGATGGGCGGATCGTGAGCAGCGCAGCGAAAGAGGTGAACTTCGACGGGATCGTCGGACCGACCCACAACTACGCCGGTCTGTCCTTCGGCAACCGGGCCTCGATGAAGAGCGCCGGGGCGGTCTCGAACCCTCGCCTCGCCGCCCTCCAGGGCCTGGCCAAGATGCGGATGCTGCACGACCTCGGTCTGGCGCAGGCGGTGCTGCCTCCACCGCAGCGGCCCGACCCGACCGCCCTGGCCCGCCTCGGGGTCGGCCACCTCGCTCCGGCCGACGCCCTCACCGCGTTGTCGTCGCTCTCTCCTGTCCTGGTGGCGGTGGCCATGTCGGCGTCGCCGATGTGGGCGGCCAACGCCGCGACGGTGTCCCCGTCGGCCGACACCGCTGACGGCCGGGTCCATCTGACCCCGGCCAACCTGGTCTCGACGGCCCACCGATCGTTCGAGTCGGTGCAGACAACGACGCTGCTGAGCCGGGTGTTCGCCGACCGGGAGCGGTTCGTCGTCCACGATGCCATGCCGGCGACCGCTGCCTTCGCCGATGAAGGTGCGGCCAATCACGGCCGACTCGTTACCTCCCACGGCGAGGCAGGCATCGAGCTGTTCGTCTTCGGCGCTGACGCTGACGATGCCCCAACGCTCGGCTTCCCTCGGCGTCAGTCCCGTCTGGCGTCGCAGTTGATCGGCCGCTCGCACGGCTTGGCCTCGGAACAGACGATGTTGGTGCGTCAATCGCCGGTTGCCATCGACGCCGGGGCGTTCCACAACGACGTCGTTGCCGTCGCCAATGAAACCGTGCTCTTCGCACACGAGCGGGCCTTTGCCGACCGGGACGGGGTGCGCCGCCGGCTTCCCGAATGGGTCGAGCTGATCGAGGTGGCCGAAGAAGCGGTGCCGCTCGACGACGCCATCGCCTCCTACCTGTTCAACTCCCAGCTCATCAGCCTGCCGAGCGGAGGGATGCTCCTGGTCGCGCCCGGCGAGGTGGCTGAGACGCCTTCGACCGCTCGCTATGTCGAACAGTTGGTGGCATCGTCGGGCCCAATCGACGAGGTCCGCATCGTCGACCTTCGCCAGAGCATGCGCAACGGTGGCGGCCCCGCATGCGTGCGGTTGCGCGTCGTGCTGACCGAACGCGAACAGGCAGCGCTGTCGGGACGTGTGCTCGTGGATGATGCGTTGCTCGACGCGCTCGAAGCGTGGGTCGTGCGGCACTATCGCGATGAGCTTCGACCCGACGACCTTCGTGACGGCCGGTTCATCGACGAGACCCTCGGTGCACTGGACGAGCTGACCCAGCTGCTCGACCTCCCCGGGTTGTACCCGTTCCAATGATGAGCACCGAGCCGGCCATGAACGACGATGCGCAGCGTCGGGCAGACCTGAAGAAGATGAAGCGGTTGGCGACGTCGCTGCTGTTGGTGGCCGCCGTCGTGTTCGTGTTCGCACGCGTCCAGGAGGAATCGCGGCCGGGCTGGGGCTTCGTGCGGGCAACGGCCGAAGCGGCGATGGTGGGCGCGCTGGCCGATTGGTTCGCAGTCACGGCGCTGTTCCGTCACCCGTTGGGCTTGCCGATCCCGCACACGGCCATCATCAAGAAGCGCAAGGACCAGATTGGCGACAGTCTCGGCGGTTTCGTCCGAGACAACTTCTTGACGCGCGACGTGGTCAACGAGCGATCTGCAACAGGCGGAGCTCGGGCGCCGACTCGGCGGCTGGCTCGCCGAACCCAAGAACGCCCAGACCATCGGCGGGCAGACCGCCGTCGTGGTGAAAGGCGTGACCGAGGTCTTGTCCGACCACACGGTTCAGGCCGGTTTGGAGGACCTCGTCCAGACCAGGATCCGTTCCTTCCCTGTTGCGCCCTTGGCCGGTAAGGCCATCGACGTCGCCGTCGAGGGACAACACCATCAGGTTCTGCTGGACGCAACGCTGGGCGGCCTGGCCCGGTTCCTTTCGGACAATCAGGAGATTCTCCGCCAGCGGCTCTACCAGGAGTCGCCGTGGTGGGTGCCCGAGCAGCTCGACGACGTCGTCTTCGGCAAGATCTACGACGTCCTCACCCGCTTCATCTCCGACTTGGGAAGTGAGCGTGAGCATCCGCTCCGACTCGAGCTCGATCAGCGGACCCGTCGACTGTCCGAGGACCTGAAGTCGGACCCACGGCTGATCCAGAAGGGCGAAGAACTCAAGGAAGAACTCTTGGCCCACCCGGAGGTTCGGGCGTGGTCGTCGTCGCTGTGGGCGCGCATCAAAGCCGGATTGATCGAGGCGACCGAGAACCCCGAGTCCGAGTTGCGTCAGAAGCTCGAACAGGCGTTGGTCGACGCAGGCCGCAGCGTCGAGTCCGATCCTGAAATCCGGGCCAACATCGAGCGATGGATCATCGACTCCGTCGGCTACATCGCCGAGCAGTTCCGCGACGAAGTGGCCGACCTCATTGCCACCACCGTCCAGCGCTGGGACGGCGAGGAGACCGCCGATCGGCTCGAACTCCAGGTGGGACGCGACCTGCAGTTCATTCGCATCAACGGCACGATCGTCGGCGGCCTCTGTGGCTTGGCGATCTATGCGGTGACCGAACTGCTGCTCGTCTGACCCGACGTGGGCAGGACGGAGGTTCAGCCGATCGATTCGCCGTACATCTCGCCCAATGGATCGGCCAGCAGCTCGAGCCGCTCGCCATCGGGACCGAAGAAGTAGATGGACGACTTGTGTTCGAAGGTGATGGGCACGCCGGCCGCGTCGAGCTTGGTCCGGATATGGGCCTGGCGTTCGGGGGTGACCGAGATGGCGAGATGGTGCAGGCCGGCCAGCACTTCGGCGTAGGGGCCGAGGTCGAGCCCGGGGAAATCGAAGAAGGCCAGGGCGTTGCCGTGTCCGATGTCGAAGAAGAAGTGCGTGGACCCCTCATAGTCCCGGTTCTCGAACAGCTCGGTCAGAGGGAACTCGAGGACCCCCTGGTAGAAGTCGATGGTGCGGGCGACGTTGGAACTCAGGAGCGCAACGTGGTGCACGCCACCTGCCGAAGACGGGGGTCGCTCGGAACGGGGCTGAAGGTACCGGTTGCGGAGCTCTTCCCACTCTTGGGTCCGGTCCTGCGGTTGCTGGTCTGGGGCTGCGGTAGGGGTGGACATGGGAGAACCGTACTGGGATCATGACATCCATGTCCGTCATCACCGATGCCCACCGAGAGACCTTCGCCGCTGACGGCGTGGTCAAGATCGAACGAGCCGTCGACCCCGAATGGATCTCCGGCATCCTCGATCTGGCCGACCGGCAGCTGGCCGCTCCCGGTCGTTGGGTCGGCGACTCCGCGGCCGGCCGCACGACATCGGCCGGCAATGCCCTCGACACCGACACCCTCACCAAAGGGCGGCTGTTCACCGACCGTTACCTGTGGCGGGAGAACTCGTTCGTCGAACGGTTCGTCTTCGAGAGCGGCGTTGCTCGGCTGGCCGGCGAGTTGATGGGCGCCGACAGCGTCCGGTTCTACTTCGATCACCTGCTCATCAAGGAGCCGTCGACGCCCGACCCGACGCCGTGGCATCAGGACATCCCTTATTGGCCGTTCCTCGGTTCGCAGATTGCGTCGGTGTGGGTGTCGGCCACCGACCTCACGGTCGACGAGAGCTCGCTCGAGTTCATCCGCGGTTCTCACAAGTGGGGCCGCTACTTCGTGCCGAAGGCGTTCACCAAAGGGGGGAGCAGCTGGGCCGAAGCCAACCCTGGCGACGAGCTCCCCGACATCGAGGCAGCCCGTGGCGACTACGACATTGTCGGGTTCGACGTTGCGGCCGGCGATGCGCTCGTCTTCTCGGCGTGGTCGGTGCACGGTTCTCCCGGCAACGCCGGTTCGAAGCGTCGCGTTGCCCTGTCCACCCGATGGCTCGGCGACGACTCGACCTGGGATCCCCGACCTGCCGCTGACCCTGCGGTCACCCAGGCCGACACCTTCGTCCAGCCGGGCGCGTACCCCGCCGACGACAACCGCTTCCCGATCGGATGGACCCGCTGATGACGGTCGGTTCCGAGACGACCCCTCAAGAGACCACGCCGTACGACATCGAGTTCTTCTGGGATCCGGTGTGCCCCTTCGCCTGGGTCACGTCCCGTTGGGTCCAGCAGGTCGCCGACCAACGCGACTACAAGGTCGACTGGCGGTTCATCTCGCTTCGTCTGCTCAACAAACACAAGGACTATGCCACCGAGTTCCCGCCCGAGTACGAGCACGGCCACACTGCCGGGCTGCGGTTCCTGCGGGTAGCGGCGGCGGTCCGGGACGAACTGGGCCGCGAACCAATGGGTGCCCTGGTCGAAGCCTTCGGTCGCAGTTATTGGGACAAGCCGAAGGGTTCGGGCATGCGGGCCCGGCTGAGCACCACAGAACATGCCACCGAGGTCCTCGAAGCGGCAGGGGTTCCGGCCCGGTTCGCAGCCGCGCTCGACGACACGTCGTGGGACGGGATGCTCGACGACGAGACCGAGCTTGCGTTGGCCCGCACCGGGCGTGACGTCGGCACCCCGATCATCACCTTCCAACCGCCGGAAGGGGTCTCGTTCTTCGGGCCGGTCATCTCGCGTATTCCTGATGACGCCGACGCCCTCCGACTCTGGGATGCGGTGGTGACCCTGGCCAACTTCCCGGGGTTCGCGGAGATGAAGCGAAGCCTGCGCGAAGCACCGCAACTCAACATTCTCGGCGGCGTTTCCCAGATACCGACGCAGGAAGACTGGACGGGCGGACACCGTCGGGGTCACTTGGCCGGCGACCGGTAACCTCGGAACGGATGACCGGTCTCGAATCCCCCCAGTTCTTCCCACCCGATCCCGACGAGGAGCCACTGCTCCATCAGCGTGAGTACACCGTTCGTGCCTACCGCATGGCTTCGGACCGGATGCGTATCCGGGGCATGGTCCACGACCGCAAACCTGCCGGCACCTACATCGTCGGCGACACCGAGCCCATGTCGGTGCACCAGATGGTCGTCGACCTCATCGTGGCCTTTCCGAGCCTGGAGATCGTCGACGCGCAGGTCGTGATGGAGGTGACACCGCACGCCGGATGTACCTCGATCGAAGAGGTGTACCAAGGGCTCGTCGGGGTGTCGATCGCCCGAGGATTCACCCATCTGGTGCGCGAGCTGTTCGGCGGGCCTCGAGGCTGCACGCATGTCGGCGCCCTGCTCCAGGCGATGGCGCCCGTGGCCATTCAGTCCCTCTGGTCGATGCGGACCCAGGGCGAGCAGCCGGTCAATCTCCGAGCGGTCTCGACTGCCGAACGGATGGAGATGATGAAGGTGAACTTCAACACCTGCCACGTCTGGGACACCGAAGGCGAGCACGTGAAACGCCTCGAGGCGGGCGAGATGCTGGATCCTCCGCGCTGGGCCGTCAAGCGGCTCGAGGAACTCGGGCGATCGCTCGAGGACTGGTACGAGCGCTGAGATCGTTCAGTCGCCGAGTCGAATCGGCTCGATGACCGACAGATAGTCGACCAATCGGCAGGCGATCTCGAAGGGTGCCTCGGGGTCGGTTTCGAGTTCGGCGACGTCGTCCCAGATCTCACTCAGGCGACGCCACGAGTCCCGTCCCAAGAACGTGTCGAGTTCGGCGGAAGCGCCGAGCTCCTTGCGCCAGATCTTGGTCTTGGCCTCGAGGCGGTCGGCGACGGCCTGGTTCGCGCGTTCGTCGCTGTGCTCGGCGTGGAAGCCGATCTCGAGCACCGCGCCGTCACGGTCGTCGACGAACCGGCGGGGGATGAGCTGGGCCTCGTAGTGCTCGCGGGTCGGTCTCTCGGGTCCGAACCACACCTTGACACCTCGACGGTGGGCCCGGGTGCGGACGTCTCCCAGGCCCTCGGGCACCATCATGCGCAGCAACTCGCCGGCGTCCGCGAACAGGTTGGGTTCGGGTCGGTCGGCCATCGGGGTCACGGTACCCACTCGCTAGAACACCCACCCGTCGTCGAACACTCACCCGTCGTCGAAGATCAGCGGCTGGCGGGGGATCCGTGTCGGGTCGAAGCGACGGACGAGCTCGGTCGGAGTGATCGGTTCGCCCGGTCGGCACTGACCGAGGGTTGCGGCCAGGTGACCGAGGACTTCGGCCGGAGTCTCTCCTCGCTCGACTCGGTCCGGTAATGTGACGGCACCATCCCGTTTGGCCAAACGTCGGCCCTCGGACCCCAGCACCAGGGGAACGTGGGCAAACTGCGGCGGTACCAGCCCGAGCAATCGGGCGAGGTGGGTTTGGGTGGCGACCGATGAGAGGAGGTCGTCACCCCTCACCGCCAGCTGCACCCCCTGGGCCGTGTCGTCGACCACGACGGCCAGGTTGTAGGCGGGTACACCGTCATTCCGGCAGAGCACCACGTCGTCGACGGTGCTGGAACCGGCGCCGCACAACAGGTCGTGGTACCCGACTTCGAACTCCGGTCCCCGGAGTCGAAGGGCCCAGCGGCGTCCCTCCGCTTCGCGCTGCGCTCGTTCTCCGCCGGTGAGTCGTCGGCACGTACCGGGGTAGATCCCGAGGGCGGGTGGTCCGTTCGGCGCACTCACCGCCTGCTGGATCTCCCGCCGAGTGCAGTAGCAGCGATAGGTGTGCCCGGCGTCGGTCAATCGGTCGAGCGCGTCCTGGTAGAGGACGCGGCGTTCGGTCTGACGGACCGGTGCTCCATCCCAGTCCAACCCCAATGCGGTGAGGTCGGCAACCTGGGACTCGTAGTGTTCGGCCCGCACCGACGCCTGGTCGAGGTCTTCGAAGCGCAGCAGGAACGCGGAACCTTCGGACCGGGCGAACAGCCACGCCGCCAGCGCGGTGCGGAGGTTGCCAAGGTGCAGGCGACCGGTGGGTGAGGGAGCGAAGCGGCCGATCATCCCGTCATCTCGTCGTCCAGTCCATCCGGTGTCACAGGGGGTGTGCGTTGGGGTGCGGGCCCACATAGCGAGCGACCGGGCGGAACCGCAGCGCCGGCTCGTTCAGCTCCTCGATGGCATGGGCGACCCACCCTGCGGTGCGGGCAATGGCGAAGAGCTGGCCGGCGGACGGTTCCATGTCGGCCAGCCAGGTGAGTGCACCCAACGAGAAGTCGATGTTGGGGGCGTCGGGCAGTCGACGTAGGAAGAGCTCTCGCATCGTCGCGACGATTTCGAAACGGGGCGAACTCGACCAGCCCGCCTCGAGCAGCCGGAAGAGGGCGACGTCTCGAGGGTCGCTGCCGTGATAGATGGCGTGGCCCACACCAGGAAGGCGACGGTTTGCCGCCAGCTCCCGGCCGAGGACCACGTCAGCGCCGAGCTGGGCGGCCTGTTCGAAGAGGTGGTGCACCTGCCCCGAGGCGGCGCCGTGCAGCACTCCACCCATGGCCCCGAGGCCGGTGGAGACCAGGGAGTAGGGGTCGGCACGGACCGAGGCGGCGATGCGAACGGCAAAGGTGGACGCCGCCAGGCCGTGGTCGGCCAAAAGCACGAGTGCCGCGTTGAGCGCCCGACGCTGATCGGCGGTTCCGGGCGTGATCGTCAGACTGAGCCAGAGCTGATCGGCCAGCAGTTCCCGCGGGCCGAGGTGAAGCTTGTGCAGCGCCGCAACCATGGCCAGCAGCATGCTGCGTCCGGCATGGGCGACCGACTTGGGCGTGAGGTCGTTGCGCAACGGATCGAGTGCGGACAGCAGCGCCACCGTGATGCGCAGGCGGTCGAGGAGCGGTGTGCCGTCGGGAAGCAAGGCATTGGCTTCTCGTACCCGGGTGGCGATGTCGGCATCGAGCGACCAGACGTCGACGTCGTCCCACAACAGGTCGGCGACCCGCTCGAACGGTTCGTCGATGGCCACGAGATCGAGCACCGAGCGGCCCCGATAGTGATGACCGGACAGGTCGATGGACGTGAGACTCGACGCGATGACGGTCGGCACCTCGCCGTCGGCAATTCGCCGCCGCTGACTTCGGAGGGCGTCGACCGAATCGGCGTCGAAGAGGCTGGTGCGACCGTCGAGGGCCACCGTTCGCGCCAGCAGACCCCGGCTCACATAGGCGTAGAGGGTCTGACGCTTGACCCCGAGCCTCGAGGCGGCCTGTTCGGCGGTGAGCGTGGACTCGGAGTCGATCACTCCCAGGACTCTACGCCTGCTTTGTTGATCGATCAATGTTGATCAAATCAAGATTGATCAATCTGACTCGGCGGCGGACAATCCGTAGATGACCATGACCGCGCCACCAAGCACCGCTCCGTCAACCATCGCCCCGCCAGGATTGAAGGGGCTCATCGTTGCCGACACGGCGGTCGGTTCGGTTCGCGGGGACGAGGGGTACTACCACTACCGGCAGTACAACGCCGTCGACCTCGCCCGAAGCCAGAGCCTGGAAGCCGTGTGGTACCTGCTGCACCGGGAGGCCGTCGGTGGTGACCATCGACTCCCGACCTCGGCCGAGGAGTCGGCCATTGGCGTGGAGATCGGGGAGGCACGGCGGATCGGCTCCGAGTTGCTCTCGCTGATCGGAGACCTCGCCGCCCGGATCGAGGCTCCGCATCTTCTGCTGCAGGCTGCGCTTCCGCTGGTGCTTCCCGACGCCCGGGCCACCCTCGACCAGAACCCGACCGAACGGGCCGCCGACGTGCACCGGGTCATGGCCGTCGTCCCCGTCATTCTCGGGGCAGGTCTGGCGGTCCGTCAACGACGCCGACCGCTCGAGGCGGATCCCGGCCTGAGCCATGCGGCCGACTGGTACCGGCTGGCAACGGGCCGGTTGGCGAGCGCCACCCAGGCCCGAGCGGTCGAGGCGTACCTCATCGCCACGGTCGACCACGGATTCAATGCCTCGACCTTCGCCACCCGGGTCGTCACCAGCACCGGGGCCGATGTGGTCAGCGCCTTGTCGTCAGGCGTCGCAGCGCTCTCCGGTCCGCTCCACGGCGGCGCACCTGCTCGGGCGCTGGCCATGATCGACTCCATCGGCCGACCGTCGTCGGCGCGGCAGTGGGTGGCCGATCAGTTGGAACGCGGAGCCAAGATCATGGGGTTCGGTCATGCCGTGTACCGGGCTGACGATCCCCGTTCGACGCTCATGCGGTCGGTCGCCGAAGACCTGGCCTCCACCCCTGCCGAGATCGAACTGGTCCAGCGGGCCGTCGCCATCGAAGCCGAGGTGTTGGACGCGTTGCGGGCGGCGAAGCCGGGCGCGGTCATCGTCACCAACGTCGAGTACTACGCCGGGGTGGTGCTGCACCTGGCAGGCCTGCCGGCTGAGGCCTTCACCCCCAGCTTCACCGTCAGCCGAGTGCTCGGCTGGGGCGCCCACCTCTTGGAGCAAGCGGCCGACAACAAGATCATGCGCCCGTCCTCCCGCTACGTCGGGCCCGAGCCGGTCGGGCTGGACCCTGGTTGCATCAACCCATGACGGTGTCGGACCACCCGGGTTCGCGGAGGCGAGAGAACTGACCGACATCGAGCCACTGATCGATGTGTCGGCAGGGGAACCGGAAGGGAACCCGGTCGTGGTCATTGCCGGCTTCGACGTAGTCGATGAGCCCGTGCATGAGCTGGCCGACCAGCGGGGCGTTCTTGAACTGGTTTCCTGACGTGCCCATGGCCAGGTAGAAACCGCCGACGTAACTGCGGTCGTAGATCGGGGTCCAGTCGATGCTGACGTCGTAGAAGTCGACCAGGCCCCGGGGCTGACGGGGAATGCGCAACTCCGGCAGGCGGCGCGCCGCCCGCAACGCCAGGAGCTCGGCCGTGTGCCCGTCGAGACTGCGGCTGGCCTCGTCGGGGTGGTCGACGAACACACGGGCGTCGCACGGAGCTTCGACGCCCCCGATGAGGAACGATCCGCCCGGCTGCGGCCGGAAGTAGGTGCCGAAGTCGAGGTCGGCCACGACGGTTCCGCCCGAGCCGATGCCGAAGTTCTCGGGGGCCGCGGTGGACGCAAGGTCTTGGCGCATGGCCTCGGTGGGGATGTTGATGTCGAGCGGGGCGTCGCAGAGCTCGTTGACGAGCGCGCTCCACGGCCCGGCGGCGTTGACGATGACGGGTGCGAAGAACTGCTTGCCATCGTCGAGCTCGATGCCCGTGACCCGTTGGTTGGCCCCTGAACCCTCGGTCATGATCTCCACGACCGTGCTGCGCAGGCGAACTCTTGCGCCGTGTCGGCGTGCAGCATCCATGAGGTTGACTGCCGCGAGCTGGGGGTCATCGACGAATCCGCCGTCCGGCTGGAAGATGCCGGTCACGGTGCCGCGTGCCGGCTCGAAGAACTCGGTGCTCGACGCGTGACAGGGCGGCCCGAACCGGCCGGGATCGATGGCGGGGAAGCGGGCGGCAATGTCGTCGCCCGACAACAGCTCGTAGGGCACTCCGACGGTCGCGAAGTGGTCCAGCATGCGTCGGGGATCGGTGTCGGTCTGGTCGATGAGGAGGAACCCGACCTTGTGGAACTGGGCAAGGGGCCCGTCAGCGACGCCGTCTGTGCTCGTCACGCCGAGGTGCTCCGCCCAACGCTCCCACAGGTGCTTGGCCTCCCACGAAGCAGCGACGCCGCCGACGGTCGAGTACGAGAAGCGGATGATCGATGCACTGGAGCTGGTCGAGCCTCCGCCGATCGCTGTTCCCTTGTCGACCACCAGCACCTGGCGACCACCCCGCTGCAGCTCGAGCGCGATGGAGGCGCCGATCACCCCGGCGCCGATGACGATGGCGTCGATCCGAAGGTCCGTGACTGCAGCCATCGGAGGGTTCATCAGTCGGCACCCCGCTCGGCGGTGAGCAATTGGGCGATGCCGAGCGTCAGCTGGCGACGTCGGGGATCCCGCAGTCCCGCATCGGCCATCATCTGCAGCATCTCGGTCGGCGGCGGGAGATAGGAGACCGATCGGGGGAGGTACGCATACGCATCCCGGTCGGACAGGAGCCCGCCGATGAACGGCACCACCTTGTTGAAGTGGAAGTCGTACCCCATCCGCAGAAGCTTCTGCTCCGGCGCCGATACGTCGACGAGAGCGATCCGTCCACCCGGCTTCACGACGCGTACGAGTTCGTCGAAGAAGGCAGGGAGCGCCACGAGGTTCCGTAGGGCGTAGCCGCACACCGCCGCGTCGACCGACCGGTCGGCGACGGGCAGGCTGAGTAGGTCGCCTTGGACGAACCGCCCGTCGAACCCTGCGTTGGCCATCATGCCGTAGGACAAGTCGACACCGATGGCCCGATGGCCCTTCTTCTCCAGCGCCTTCACGAAGTCGCCGGTACCGCAGGCCAGGTCGAGCACGACCGACCCTGGCGCAAGGTTCAGCGACTCGAGGGTCTGGCGCCGGATGCCGACGTCGAGCCGAAAGGTCATGAGTCGGTTGACCAGGTCGTACCGCGGAGCGATGGTGTCGAACATCTCCTGGACCGCTGCCCGCTTCTCGTCCCCCTCGGGCAATCGGTCGGTCGGCATCGGCGGAGTCACGCCTTGGAGGCTAGACACCCCAACCCCCAACCCCCTCCAACCCGCATCGGGAGTGCCCGGGTGGCCGTTTTCGGCGCCCACGCACTCCCGATGCGGGTATTTGGGTGGGCGAGCGCTGATACCGGCACTGATGGAACCGAAGCTGAGCACATGATTGCGTCGGTCGCGGTGGAGGGCGGGACGTCGGGGTGGATGCGGCTTGGCCTGTGGGGGCTCGTCCTCGTGGCGTGGCTGATCTTCCTCTTCACCCCGATGTGGAACATCGTCATCGGCGGTGTTCGCCGACGAATCCACCCACCCCAACCCGCATCGGGAGTGCCTGAGTGCCGAAAACAGCACCCGGGCACTCCCGATGCGGGTAGTTGGGCGGGGGGCCGGTGCCAGCCGGTAGTTTCCAGAACGTGTCAGCAGCCAAGAACGTGTCAGCACGAGAGCACCTCCACCCGCCAGGAACCGGTCTGACCGAGGGCTTGCGATTGACTGCCCTCGAATCCGGGCAACCGATCGTCTACGGCGGCAACAGGGTGGCGCAGGTCTCCGAAGCGTTGGCGACCGCCTTCGTCGATGGCGACCGGCTGATCGTGGTCAACGACACCGGTGCGCTGCTGCACATCGAGGCCGCGGTCTGGGACCGAGCTGCCGACGCTGTCGGTCGGGCGCATCGCTCGTTCCTCGAGTTGGGGTCGTTGCCCGACGAAGCCATCTCGGCCTTCTACGAGGAGTTCGCTCGACGGTTGGAGGAGAATGCCTCGTTCGAACCGATCGCCGAGGCCAACCTGACCGACGTCGCCTCGGCTCGGGAGCGCGGACGGTCGACGACCCGCTTGGAGCTGACGGCGCCGATGCGGGCCGACATGATCGCCGGTCTGCGGACGTGGCGAGACGCGCCCACCACCCGCGACCGGCTGGTCGAGTCCGTGGAGCACGACGGTTGGACCGTCGAGCAGCGCCAGGCCGGGCTCGGCGTCGTCGGCTTCGTGTTCGAAGGGCGCCCCAACGTCTTCGCAGACGCCTGCGGGGTGTTGCGAAGCGGGAACACGGTCGTGTTCCGCATCGGCTCCGATGCGTTGGGCACCGCGCTGGCCATCGTGGAACACGCCCTCGATCCGGCGTTGCAGGCGGCAGGACTTCCGGCGGGATCGGCCATCCTGCTGGCCAGCGCAGCCCGATCCGGCGGCTGGGCGATGTTCAGCGATGCCCGCCTGTCGCTGGCTGTGGCCAGGGGAAGCGGCGAGGCGGTCGCCCAGCTGGGCGCCGTGGCCCGCCAGGCCGGCATTCCGGTCAGCCTGCACGGCACCGGCGGGGCGTGGATCATCACCGGGCCCGAATGTGATGCCGATCGACTGGAAGCGGTGGTCCGCCATTCACTCGACCGAAAGGTCTGCAACACCCTGAACACGTGCTGCATCCTGCGATCCGACGTCGACCGTCTCGCTCCCCGAGTGCTCGCCGGTGCCCAAGCAGCGGCCGCCGAGCGGTCGACGGTGGCCAAGGTGCACGTGGCCCGGGGGAGCGAGGACGCCGTGCCGGCCGAGTGGTTCGACCTGATGGTGCCCGTGGTCCGAGCCGATGGAACGGTCGCCGAACCACAAGCCGAGTCGCTGCCGGAGGACCAGCTCGGTGTCGAATGGGAATGGGAGGACTCGCCCGAGATCACCGTGGTTCTCGTCGACTCGGTCGACGAGGCGGTTGCGCTCTTCAACGCCCAGTCCCCTCGGTTCGTGGCCTCGCTGATCTCTGATGATGCCGATGTCCAGCAGCGGTTCTGGTCCAGCATCGACGCCCCTTTCGTCGGTGATGGATTCACCCGCTGGGTCGATGGTCAGTACGCCTTCGACCGACCGGAACTCGGCCTCTCCAACTGGCAGTACGGGCGTCTCTTCGGCCGGGGGGGCGTCCTGGCCGGCGACAGCGTGTTCACCGTTCGCACCAAGGTCACCCAGACCGAGCCAGCGCTCCGCCGTTGAGGATTTCGTCGCGCGCCCCCGCGGCCAACGTCTGGTCCGGCAGGGTCACGTCGGTCAGGAGTCGAAACTCGGCGGTCGCCTTCTCCGCGGTCAGCTCCAACAGGAGCCATCCGTTCGCCGCTTCGATGTAGTCGATGTGGGCGTTGGCCAAGGGAATGAACGGGAGGTAGGGCTCGTAGCGTTCGAGGAACGACGAACTGATCGCCGGTGCGATGAACTCGGTGGCCACGACGGGAAGCGAGCGGTCTCCCGGATCTCCTCGAACTTCGAGGGCAGCAGCGACGTGCAGGTCGCCGGACACGCAGATGCGGTTGGGATGGAGGGCGAGCTGGTCGGCCAGCCAGGCCCGCTCGCTCGGGTATCCGTCCCAGGTGTAGGCCAACAGCGGTTCGCGCTGGGTCGGCACCAGGAGTCCACCGACGAGTACCGAGCTGGCCATGATGGTCCACGTACCGGCATGGTCGAGGGCTTCGGCCAACCACTCTCGTTGAGCCGTGCCCAACAGGGTGACCCCGTCGGCGTGTTGTCGGGTGTCGGTCACGACCACCCGGCCGAGCGAGCCGAGGTCGATGGTCTGGTAGATCTCCAAGGTGTCGGCAGGTGGGGCCAGGCGGGTGGGTTGATGCTCCCACCACGCCCGATAGGCGTCGGCTCGACGTCGTGGGTCGATGCTCGCGCTGGTGTAGTCGTTGAACACCTCGTGGTCGTCCCAGGTCGCCACCCACGGTTGGGCGGCGCTCGACGCCTGGAGCGCAGGATCGCTGCGGTAGTCGGCGTAGCGGGCCCGATAGCCGGCGAGGTCGACCGGATCGTTCGACCGGTGCTCGCGGCCCGGAACCGGCTGGGACGAGGTCTCGCTGTAGATGAAGTCGCCGAGCCACACGAAGAGGTCGATGGCCGCGGCCGCGATGTCCTGATGCGCGCTCCAGTAGCCACCATCCTTGCGCTGACAGCAGCCGAGACCGATGCGCAGACGGGCACCGGCCTGACCGGGCGCGGGCATGGTGCGGGTGCGCCCGACGGGCGACGTCTGCCCGCCGACCCGGAAGCGGTACCAATACCAATGGTCGGGTTGGAGCGCGGTGACGATGACGTGGGCGGAATGTGCGAAATCAGCGGTGGCCTCGGTGAGGCCGGTCGCAGCCAAGCCGACGAAGCCCTCGTCGTCCGCGACCTCCCAGAGAAGGGGCACTCCGCCTGGCAATTCGCCGATGAGCCGGGTCCACAGGACGACCGAATCAGGCCCTGGGTCACCCGACGCCACGCCGAGCGCGAAGACGCCCTCCGGTAGGTCGACTGACGGTTCGGTCAGAGGAGCGACGGTCGCCTGCGGATCAGTCGAAGGCGGTGGGGCGATGGTCGATCCGGTACCGGCCGGAGCGGTGTTGGTCGAACCGGTGTCGTTCGGAGACGTGCCTGTGCCATCGGAGTCGGCTGACTGGCCGGGAGTGCAGGCGCCGGCGGCCAGGGCGGCGGCGGCCGTGAGGAAGTCCCGTCGTCTCATGAGGCAGGCAGTTCTAGCATCCGACCATGGCAACCGGCACGCACGAGCATGTATCCGACCCCCGCAACGCGACGATCCTCATTCGGATCAACGACGATCTGTTGCCCCGGGAGCGTGCGGTCGTGTCGGTCTTCGACAGCGGGTTCATCCTCGGCGATGGCGTGTGGGAAGGGCTTCGGGTCCACCACGGCAAGATCGCGTTCCTCGACGAGCACCTCAAGCGGCTCTACCGCGCTGCCAAGGCCATCGACATGGACATCGGCCGCCCGCCCGAGGAGCTGGCATCGATGCTGTACGACACCCTGTCCGCCAACACCGCCGCCGTCGGCGACATGACCGAGGGGGTGCACATCCGTCTGATGATCAGCCGCGGCATCAAGTCCACCCCCTATCAGGACCCGAGGTTCACCATCTCGGCCCCGACGATCGTGATCATCCCCGAGTTCAAGGAGGCCAACCCAGCGGTCCTCACCCGCGGCCTGCGACTGTTCACCGTGCACGTCCGGCGTGGCTACCCCGACGTGCAGGATCCGAAGCTCAACACCCACTCCAAACTCAACTGCATCACCGCCTGCATCCAGGCGGCCAAGGCCGGCGCTGACGAGGCGCTGATGCTCGACCCGCACGGCTTCGTCGCCACCTGCAACTCCACTCACTTCTTCATCGTGCGCGATGGAGAGGTGTGGACCTCGACCGGCGACTACTGCCTGGACGGGATCACGCGACGCAACGTCCTGAAACTCTGCGAGCGCCACGGCGTCACCACCCGAGAGCGGAACTTCAGTCTCTCCGATGTCTACGGCGCCGACGAGGCGTTCGTCACCGGAACCTTTGCGGGGATTGCGCCCGTCGGCGAGGTCGACGGTCGAGTGCTCGGTGATGGCGGTCGGGGTTCGACGGTCGAACAACTCCAGCGCTGGTACCTCGAGTTGATCGAAGAGAACGTGGCATGACCATCGACCTCCCTACCGCGGGGCCGGTGACCCGGATTGCGGTCTGGTCGGGACCTCGGAACCTGTCGACGGCACTCATGCGCAGCTTCGAGAACCGGTCGGACACGTCGGTCATGGACGAGCCGCTCTACGCCCATTACTTGGCGGTCACGGGACTCGATCATCCGATGCGGGACGAGATCATCAGCGCTGGACCGGTCGATGAGCACGACGCCGTCGCCGCGTGTCTGGCACCGACGGAGACTGCGGTTTCGTACCAGAAGCACATGGCCCATCATCTGCTACCCGAAATGGATCGCGCCTGGCTCGATCAGATCGATCACCATTTCCTGCTGCTTCGCCACCCTGCCCGGGTGCTTGCCTCCTACACCCGCAAACGAGATGGTGCCGTGACGGTCGCCGACCTCGGGTTGCCACAACAGATCGAACTCGTGAAGCGGTTCGACCGGCCGTTGGTGATCGACAGCGACGATTTCCTCGTCGATCCCGAGAACTACCTCCGGGCGATGTGCGAGCGAGCGGGACTGGAGTTCGACCCGAGCATGTTGCAGTGGTCCGCCGGCCGCCGGGCCAGCGACGGTGTCTGGGCGCCGCATTGGTACGACGCGGTGTGGGCTTCGACCGGGTTCGCAAGCCGTACCCAGGTCCAGCCGCTCCCCGACGTCGATCCACTGTCGCGAGCGGTCCTGGACGAGGCGTTGCCGCTCTATGAGGTCCTCGCCGTTGCTCGACTGGTGCTCTGATCCCGACTGGACCGGCTGTCGAGCGCTCGAAGGAGCAGGCCGGCGAGAACGATGAGCCCCCCGATCACGGCCGCCGGCGTCGGCTGCTCGGAGAGCAACAGCCAGGCGAGCAGCGTGGATGCGACCGGTTCGGCCAGCAACGCAAGCGAGACCGTCATCGCACCCATCCGCCCGACCACGTGGTTGAGGACCGCGTGCCCGCCGAGTTGGGGCCCGAGGATCATCCCGCCAACGGTGAGCCAGTCGAGCGGGCGAAGGTCGAAGACATTGACACCGGAGACGGCGGCGGCGCTGAACAACCCCGCAGCCGCCACCAGAAAGACTGGAGCGGTCGATGCCGGAGTCGACGGCGCCCGGCGAACGCGCGCGCCGGCGACGAGGTAGACGGCCATGGCCGCCGCTCCGACGATCGCAAGCCCTGCACCGAGAAGCGGACTGGGATCGAGGCGGCCGGTCGTGTCGGCCACATCATCAGGTCGTGAGCTGCTGCCGAGAACGACCGCGCCGGCCAAGGCGACGATCAGGGCGAGTTGTGATCGGGGGGCCAGCTTGCGGCCCGCGATCCGCTCGGCCAGGGCCACGAAGAACGGTGTCGTCGTGACCAACGTGACCGATACCGCAACCGAGGTGTGGTTGAGTGATTCGAGCCAACTCCAGAAATGCACCGCAAGCGCCACACCTCCAGCAGCGATCCAGACCAGATCCCGCTTGGTCCACCTGACGGGCGCCGCGCCTGTTGCCCGAACGAACCCGGGAAGGAGGAGCAGCCCGCCGCCGAACGTGCGCCAGAACGCCAGCGTGAGGGCTGGTGCAAGGGTCCAGCGGGCCAGGATCGCGCCGAAGGAAACAGCGACGATGGCAAGCGCAAGGAGGCCGGCGTCTCGACCGAACGGCCAAGGAGCCGGGCTAGGTTGGGCGAGTGACTCAGGCTCCATCTTTGCTCATCATGGCCGCTGGTTTGGGAAGTCGATTCGGAGGAGTCAAGCAGCTTGCCATCGTCGGGCCCTCGGGCGAGGCGATCCTCGACTATTCGATCCGCGACGCGCAGGCAGCCGGCTTCGGCCCGACGGTGCTCATCGTTCGCAGCGACATCGAGGCCGACGTGCGGGCCCACCTGGCCGAGGTCCACGGGCCCGATGCCGATTTCCGATTCGTCCGTCAGGATGATTTCGGACCGGCGCGCGCGAAGCCGTGGGGAACCCTCCACGCGATTCTGTCGGCATCCGAGGCGCTCGACCGGCCCTTTGCCGTCATCAATGCGGACGACTACTACGGTGCAGGTTCGTTCTTCCGGGCCGCCGAGGACCTGGCCCACGCCGCTCCGGGCCACGCAACCAACATCGCGTTCAACCTCGGCAACACGGTGCCCCCGCAGGCTCGGTCACCCGTGGCATCTGTGCCGTCGAGGACGGTCGCCTGGTCGGCATCGTCGAGACCGAGGAATGCGAGCGTCGGCCCGACGGCTCCTTGTGGGCCGGCGGGGTACAGGTGGCCGACGACACGCCGGCGTCCATGAACATCTGGACGTTCCATCACTCGGTACTCGACGACTTCGCCGAGCGCTGGCAGGCGTTCTTCGAAGCGAAGGCCGACGATCCCAAGGCCGAATGCCAGTTGCCGACCGTGGTCGCCGAGCTCATGGCCGACGGCCGTATCGAGGTCGACGTCACCTCGTCGACCGAGCAGTGGATCGGCATCACCAACCCGGATGATCTGGAGCTGGCACGGGGCGCGCTGGCCTCACGGCGTTGATCGTCCGCGCCCTCACGGCCGCAAGAGTACCTCTGTCGCCCGTTCTGCTGGCCGTGCTGTTGGCCGGGGCATGCGCCTCGTCAGAGGAAGCGACGCCCAGCACCACGTCGTTCGCCACGTTGGCCGACGTTCCCGGCGCCGGCTATCAACTCGAGGTCACCAACCGCGGGGCCACGCCGTGGCGGCCGATCGTCCAGCCGGCTCCGGTCGGTTCGGTCACGCACTATCGCGTCGACCGCACCGAAGGCGGCAACTCGAACCGCTCGGGGGCCGGCAGCGTCGAGCTCTCGGCGCTGGTGTCCGTCGAGGTCATCCGGTCGGCCGCCGACGGATCCAATCAGCGCCTGGTGATCACGCTGATCGACACCGATGCATCCGACCCCGACCTGACCGCCGGGTTGGCGACGGCGGTCGGCGCGTCGCTGCAGGTCGAACGTGACGCTGCGCTCGGCGTCACCGATGTCCACTTCGTCGAGCCCGATGGCATCGGACAGACGGCGTCGCGGTACGGACGCCAACTCCTCGAGGCGCCCATCCTCGTCAGTGGGCCGCTGTCACCACTGGAGGTCGGGCCGGGGGCGACCTGGGAATCGGCATTGACTGGGCCCGGCGCCGGGTTGGTCCTGCTCGAGCATTCGCTGGACGCCTTCGTCGACAACTCCTTCGAACTGGCCGTCGAACTCGGAGGCGAGCGGGCTTCGGCGGGAACGGCGATGCTCGTCGGTCGGGTCGGTCAGGTCCTCCCCGACGAGCAGACGATCACGCTGGACGGGGGCGTCACGATCAGCATCGTTCGGACGGACTGACGACCAGGTCGGGGTCGAACAGGGCGTGATATCCGCCCGTGTGCCAGAAAACCACCGGGCCCGATACCTCACCCCGTTCGATCATGGCGATGAGCCCGGCCAGACCTTGGCGGAGTAGACGGGGTCGACCAGGATGGCCTCGGTGCGGGCCAGCCGTCGGATGGCGTCGTTGCCGGCCTCGGTGGGTATGGCGTAGCCCGGCCCGAGTTGATCCTCGATCACCTCGACCGAGGCCTCGTCGAGGTCGAGTTCGAGGTCGATCAGACCGGCCGACGCTCGAGCCATCGTGGCCAGTGTCCGGGCCGGCCGGTTGGAGATGCGCCCTGCGTCGACGGCCACGAGGCGAACGCTGCGCTTGCAGACCTGTCGGCCCACGAGAAGGCCGGCGTGCGTGCCGCCCGACGTCGAAGCGTGAACGATTGCCTCCGGCTGTAGGTCGATGCGGGTGAGCTGTTGGTCGATCTCGTCGAACGCACGTGCAAACCCCAGGGAACCGAGAGGCGACGAACACCCGACAGGAGCGGCGAAGGCTCGAGCGCCCGCATCGTTGCGCTCGGCAACGACCTGGTCGACCAGCTGGTTGAGTTCGGCCCACGAAACGTCACCGGCGAACCGAACCTCGGCCCCGAGTAGATGGTCGAGCAACAGGTTGGCAGCGGCCTGCGCCGGCTGGTCGCCCGAGAGCACCAGCACACAAGCGAGCCCGAGAGCAGCGGCGGCAGCGGCGCCGGTGCGAGCCGAGTTCGACTGCCGAGCGCCCGTGGTCACGAGGGTTCGTACCCGTCGGCGATTGCCTGACCGAGGACGACATCGAACTTGCGGATCTTGTTGCCCGCCAGCGCCACGCCTTGAA
>CAVZHQ010000001.1:0-482109 GCA_963775125.1 uncultured Acidimicrobiales bacterium | reverse complement strand
TCGGACTCGAGCGATGACACTCCCGCTCCCCAACCCCCGGCGGCCGCAAGCGGCCCGGATCGAGCGGTCAACACCCGCTGCCCTCGTATCTGCGCACCCGGCCCCGGCCAATCGGTCAGCCGGTGTCGCGTTTTGGCGAACCGGCGGCGCTCTCTGTCTGGCATGACGCTCATCGCCGTCACCAACCAGCGCTCCAGCCAGCGAAGAGACAACGAGATGACCGCGCTACCCGAACGAATGATGTACACCGTCGTCGAAGCAGCCGCCCTGCTCGGCATCAGCAAATCAACCGCACACGAACTAATCTCTCGCGGCGAACTCGAGGCCGTCCGACTCGGTGGACGGCGACTCATCAGTCCTGTCGTGCTCGAGCGACTCATCGGAGAACGGCCGCCGCCGCCGGACCAACAGCTAACCTACGGGAAGTCCCGCCCGCTCCGTTTGCATGTCGCCGCCCATCGGCAAGATGTCAGGAATGATCGGCGCACAAGTAGGTCGGCGACCGCACGCGATGCCCTCACCAAGCGGAAGCAAGCGCTCATCTGCTACTCGAACGGCAGCTAGTCCAGCGCTATGGCGAGGCACCGACCGCCAGGGCACCAGTGCAACCCGCGCCCAGCTTCTTACCCGAAGATCTTGCTCGCGACGTGTCTGCGGCCTCTCGCCCGAGGCCAGGGGTGACGTGGGAGTAAGTCGAGCGTGATCCCGGTGGTTGCGTGGCCGAGTCGATCCGAAACGATCTTGGGATGGATGCCGGCCTTGAGAGCGATGGTCGCATAGGTGTGCCGAAGGTCGTGAAGTCGGATCGGGACAAGCTTCGCATCACGGGCAAGAGATCTGGAACCGGCGCGTCACCTTGTCGGGATGGAGATGACACCCCGTTTCGTCGACGAAGACGAGGTCTCGGTCGATTCAGCCAACCATCGCCAAGCGCAAGTCGTTCCTCTCGTTGATGGCGTCGATGGCGCCGCAGCGCCTCCACGGTTGTCGGATCCAGATAGATGGACCGACGACTGCGTTTCGTCTTGGGCGAATCGAAGATCAATCGACTATCAGCCGTAGTCAGAGTCTGGTTGATGGTGAGGACACCCCCGTCGAGATCTACGTCGCTCCATCGAAGCCCAAGCGCCTCACCGCGCCGCATGCCAGTAGTGGCAAGCAGCACCCACAGCCCGTAGAGGCGATCATCAGCCACGAAGTCGAAGAACTCCCGAAGATCATCCCCCGACCAAGTCGTTCGCTCTACAGCAGATGCCGCCGGAGGCCGTGCCAGCGCCGCTGGGTTGCGCACAATGAGCTCGAGGCGTTCAGCGTCGGCCAACGCTTTGCGCAGAACAATGTGGGTGTTGCGGATCGTCTTTGCCGAGAGTGGTCGACCTCGTTGACCGCCATCGGACGCCAGCACTCGATACAGCGTTTGGAGATCGTTCGGTTTCACACCCTGGAGCCTGAGCGAGCCGAGTCTGAGGTTCGCACGGGCGATGGCGACTCGGTAGGACTCCCAGGTGGTCTCCTTCAGGCCGAAGCGTTGGCCTTCGAGCCAGTCGTCAAGGTAGGCGCCGAGCGTCAGGCGCGACGTCGAAACTGTGTTCCCCTGGGTGTGAGCGCTGATGGCCTCATTCAACGCCTCCTCAGCCTGCTTCTTCGTTCGATACCCCTGCTTGGACACCTGCCGCCGCCGGCCCGTCGCCGGATCGGGTCCGAGTTCGGCTCGGAAGCCATAACTGTTGTTCCTCTTGAAGACCGAGCCCCGAGCCATGGATGCAACGATACCGAACTCGGGAAAGGTCCGTCCGCGTTTTGTCCGCGTCGGGCGTTGGCTGTCTCCCGGTCCAGAGCGTACGAAACCAAATACTCCCTGCTCAGAGCGGTGCCCGGGGCGGGACTCGAACCCGCACGGCCTTGCGGCCCGAGGGGTTTAAGCCCTCTGCGTCTGCCATTCCGCCACCCGGGCCGGGGTGGCCAGCCTAACCGCGACACCTCATCTGCAAGCTGGAGGCCACGGAGCTTGGTTCTGCAAGGCCGGCGGCCCCCGGAGGGGGGCGGTGGGCTTGCAGAACGGGGGTTTAGGGGGTGGGGGCTTGCGATTTGCGGCGGTGGTGGCGGACGAACTCGAACACCATCGGGAGCACCGAGACACCGACGATCACCAGGCTCAGGAGTTCGATGCGTTCACCCAGCCATTCGAACCGGCGGCCCAGGAGCCAGCCGGCCATCGTGATCCCGACCGCCCAAAGCGCACCACCGACGATGTTGTACTTGAGGAAGGTCCGGTACTCCATGCTCGACGCGCCGGCGACGACCGGGGCGAAGGTGCGGACGATGGGGACGAAGCGGGCGAGGACGATGGTTCGGGGGCCGTGACGGTCGAAGAACTCCTGCGACTTGATCAGGTGCTTGCGCTTGAACAGCCGCGAGTCTTCTCGCTCGAACAAGCTCGCACCGACCTTGTTGCCGAACTGGTACCCGACCTGGTCGCCCAGCACGGCGGCGGCGAACAGGCAGATGCACATCAGCCAGATGGGCCAGGTGACGATCTCCGGATTGGTGGCCCGCAGGAGACCGAGGGTGAAGAGCAGCGAGTCTCCGGGCAGGAAGAACCCGATGAGCAGACCCGACTCGGCGAAGACGATGACGATGGCCCCGATGATGCCGAAGTTCTTGATCAGCTCGGCCGGGTCGAGGCCGAGGGCGAGCATGCCGGGAGCGCCGGGCAAGAAGGCAAGCAGACTGTTGGGAAGCATGTGATCGAAAACCCTAGGGGACGAGGGGTCGGCTGAAGCGGATAAGCAAATTCCCTGAACGCCATGGGGACCCCAACCCATGGCCGAACTCATCGCCAATTCGTACCTTGGGCGACGGTGCTTCGGGCAATGGTGCGACACAGTTCAATGGATCAACTCTCCTCGGCGCATGCAGCGCTGCTGGGCTGCGATTGGTGGCCCTCCGAGCCGACCGCAGTCACGGTCACGCACGGGCGTTCACCGACGCCCACCTCGAACGTTGCCATCGGTTCGTCGACTTCGGCCATGATGCTCGTCGAACCATTGGGGTCGAGTCCCGGACCTTCGGAGGGTCCACCGTCGATCCGCTCCACCTGGTACGTGACGGCATCAGCCGACGGCGACCAGGAGACGTTCACGGTCTGCTCGCCTTCTCCATCGTGCGGACCGATCGAGACGGATACGCCCGTCGGCGAACCGGGAACGGCGAAGTACGGATCGTCATCGGCGGAGAGGACGCCGGGGGCGAACCCGGTGGAGCCGGTTTCCCCCGAGTCGCCGGCGCGCCACGCGGCAGTGGCGCCGCCGACCAGGAGCAGGCCAACCGCGCCGGCAGCGGTCGCCCAGCTGCGTCGCCGACGGACTCGATCGGGATCGACGGACGAGACCGGCATCTCCGGTCGAGCAGCAAGCCCCGCAACAGGAAGCACGGTGACCGGCAGCCCGCTGGTTGCCTCGATCGATTGCAGCCGCTGGCCGAACACGATCGCTGACTCGGGTCGGTCCGACGGTTGTTTGGCCATGGCCGATTCGAGCAGGTCAGCCAAGCTTGTCGGAAAGGACGGCCCCAGTCGTGGCGCCGGTTCCAGCAGGATCCGCCTCGCCACATCGGTCATCGACTGGTCCGAACCGCGCGGGAACGGTCGCTCGCCCGTCGCCAACAGATACATCGTCGCGGCCAACGAGTACACGTCGGATCTCGCCGTCACCTCGGCACCCTCGAGTACTTCCGGCGGCGCATAGTGAAGGGTCAGCCCTCCCCCACTTCCCGTCACCGTTCGTTCGCCTTCGAAGCTCGAGATGCCGAAATCGCCGAGCGCCGGCTGGCCGTACCCGGACAGGAAGATGTTGTGCGGCTTGATGTCCCGGTGCAGCACCCCTCGCCGGTGGGCGGTCGCCAGGGCTCCGCTGATCTGCACGCCGATGCTCAGCAACCGATCGAGCCCAAGTGGACCCGATGCCTTCGCCACGTCGCCCAGCGTGCCACCGCCGTAGTACTCCATCACGATGCAAGGTTTGGGCGCGGCGCCGGGCGCTCCGACCGTGAAGGTCGACATCAAGACGGTGACGATGTTGGGGTGCTCGCTGAGCGAGCCCATGGCCCGGCACTCGTTCTCGAACGCACGCCGCTGTGCCGCCGACTCGACGTCCACGTTCAAGACCTTGAGAGCAACGGCGCGATCGAAGCCGCGCTGCAGGGCGCGATAGACGCGGCTGTACCCGCCGGAGCCGATCAGCTCCTGCACCTCGAAACCGTCGACGTCGACGACGTCGCTCTCGGTCAACCTGCGTCTCATCGCTCTTCCCATCGGCCCCGTTCGCTGGGCGTTGAGTCGACCGGTGCACCGTCGTGACGCGCACGCGTCGCCTCCGCTCGCTGGGCGTCACACTCGTCGTGATCACGATCGTCGCTGCCATCGCCTTCGCTGCGACCCGAGCCAACGGACGCGAGGGCACCGAAGCGTTCGCCAACGATGGCGGGGCCTGGCTCTTGAAGCGGGACGCCGGCGCCATCGGCCACTTGAACCGAGAGGTACTCGAGGTGACGGCCGGCGTTCGGGTCGCCGAGCCCGGCTCGGACTTCGACGTCGACCAGGCGCCGAACGCCGCCCTGAACGGAGCCATCGTCGTGCACGACCGCGACGCTCGGCTCGTACTCCTGGTCGACCCACGTACCCACGCAACCCGCGGATCAATCCAGGTTCCCGCCACCGCCCGCGCCAACGCCACGAAGGACGGAGTCGTCATCTGGCAGCCTGACCCGCTTCGAGTCTGGTCCTTGACCATCGACGAAGCGCTGGCCATCACCGACCTCGCCGCTGTCGAGCCGGACCATCGAAGCGACGCGCCAGGTCTGGTCTCCGTGGGACTCGACGGTGTCACCCTCTACGACGGCAGATCCTCGTCGCTCCGCCGCTTGGGCGATGCCGAGGTGATCAGTGTCGACGACTCGGAACCGCTGTTGTCACTGACCACCGTGGGAGCGTGGACCGTTGCCGCCACCGAGCGCACGCTCGTAATCGCCAATGAGGGCGAGGCGGCCGTGACCAGGCCGCTCGGCGCCAACGTCACTGCGCCCATCGTGTTGCAGCAGCCGAGCCCGGATGCCGAGACCCTGGTAATCGTCGATGCCGACGGACGCCTGCACCACATTGACCTGGCAACGATGCAGACGACGAACAGCGCATCGATCGGAGCAACCGGCGCCCTACCGCCCATCGTGCACGACGGCTGCGTCTTCGCCGTCGCCACCATTCCTCCCACGTTCACCCGCGTTTGCGGCGACCGGGTTCAGCGGCAGGCGCTCACCGGTGCCGGCTCGTCGCTGAGGCTCCGGCTGGTGAACGGATGGATCTGGATCAACGACCTCGACTCAGGCGGCGCATGGCTCACCGACGCCGAAACCGATCTCGCTCGTATCGACGACTGGGGCGCAGCCCTCGCCGAAGACACCCGTGACGAGTCCGACGCCACCAGCGACAGCGCCGGCGGCATCGAGGAACTCCGGGTGGCACCCGACAGCTCCGACGCCGAACTCCTGGCGGCTGACGAGCAGGACGAGGACGGCGAGAACGAGCCGCCCATCGCCCGAGACGACGAGGTCGACACCCGCGCCGATCGGCCGGTACTCGTGCCGGTGCTCCGCAACGACGAGGACGTCGATGGCGACGTCCTCCTCGTCGACTGGGTCGAGTCGATCGGCGATCCCGTCGGCGCACAGGCCTGGGTCACCAACGGCCGCGATGCAGTCCAGGTGACACCAGCGGCCGGGTTCACGGGAACGATCCGTTTCGCCTACCAGGTCAGCGACGGGCGGGGTGGCTCCGCCGAGGCGATCGCAACGGTCGTCGTTTCGGCCGGTACCCAGCAGACCAATCGGCCTCCGATGCCGGTGACCGATGTGGCGACCGTGCGAGCCGGGCAGTCGGTCTCGCTGAACGTGCTGGCCAACGACACCGACCCCGACGGCGATGCCCTCGTCCTCCAGCACGTGAGCGCCGACTCCGGAACGGTGGTGCACGACCCTTCGGGCCAGATCGTGTTCACCCCCAACCTGACCACCGACGACCCCGCGGAGGGGTTGTCCACCGAACTCACCTACGTCGTTGCCGATGACTATGGTGCCACCGCGGAGGGTCGGGTGCGGGTGAGCGTGCGACTCGCCGAGGCCAACGGCGCCCCCGATGCCCGCAACGACGCCGGGGTCACGAGCGCCGGCCGGCCGGTGCAACTGCGTGTTCTGGCCAACGACACCGACCCGGACAACGACGCTCTGATCGTCGCCCGCCAACCCGTTCTGGTCAGCTCGGACGCCGGCCCCGGCGCTGGAGCCGTTCTCGATCTCCAAGTCACCGCCGACGGCGACCTCACGTTCGTCCCTGACGCGGCGGGTGTGTACGTCTTCGAGTACGTGATTTCCGACGGGCAAGCGGTCGACGTCGCCCAGATTCGCATCGACGTGTCCGACGCCGGAACCAACCTGCCTCCCACCCCGGCGCGAGACGACATCACCATCCCGCGTGGGCAGACCCGGTTGGTTCGGGTCCTCGACAATGACGGCGACCCCAACGGTGATGTCGTCGGCATCGTCGACTGGTCCACCGCCGACGGCCTCTCGGTGGAGGAGGTCCCCGGCGTCGGCTTCCGAGTCACGGTCCTGGCCGACGCTCCCGACCGCGTGTCCTTCCGCTACGCCATCTCCGACGGGATCGGAGAGCCGGTCGGATCGGTGGTCGTGGTGTCTGCCGTCGAGGTCCAAACCGTCAACCAGCCTCCCATTGTCCGCTCCGACACCATCGACGTCCGACCGGGTCGAACCACGACCGTGCCGGTCCTGTCCGAACGACTACGACCCCGAAGACGGCCCGCTCGAGGTGCTGCGGGTCTCGCCGCCCGATGGGTTTGCAGTAGACGCGAAGGTCGGCCCGAACGGCCAGACGCTCAGCCTCACGGTAGATCCGACCGCGACCAGCGGCTTCCGCCTCACCTATGACGTCGCCGACGCAGAGGGGGCGACCGCTGCAGGGGTCGTCGACGTCCGACTGGTGTCCGGTACCGAGCCCAACCGTCCACCGGTTGCGCGACCCGATGTCGGCCGAACCGAGGCCGGGCGCACAACCTCGGACGAGTCCACCGGCTTGACGATGGCCGTCCTCGCCAACGACGCCGACCCCGACGGCGACACCCTCACCATCGAAGGCATCGCCGATCAACCCGGCCACGGCTCGGCGACCCTCGAGCCGGACGGAACGGTGACGTACCGTCCCGACCCCGGCTTCACCGGAACCGACCAGTTCACCTACATCGTCCTCGACACCGAGGGCGCGCGAGCCATCGGCCACGTGATGGTTGGCGTCGCCCCTCGCCCGGAGACCAACCGAGCCCCGGCGGCCAACGACGACACCATCGCCGTGCTCGGCTCGGTTGCCGTGGTCGAGCTCGATGTGTTGTCCAACGACCACGACCCCGACGGTGACAGGCTCACCATCGTCGAGGTGTCGCAGCCGACACAGGGAACCCTGAACCTGACCGACGATGGACGCGTGGTGTTCGAGGGTGAGGCATTCGTCGGTGAGGCATTCGTCGACGAACAGCAGAGCCGGGGAAGGACCGGGACTCCGACCCTCTCCTTCACCTACACAGTGTCGGATGGCAACGGGAACAGCGATGACGCCGTCGTCCGACTCGAAGTCCAGCCGGATGCTCCGCCGCCTCCCGTCGCGGCCGACGATGTCGCCGGCCCCACCCTGGGTAACCGCTCGATCACCGTCGACGTGTTGGCGAACGACGTCGGCACCGCGCCACTCACGTTGAGCTCGGCCGACCCTGCTGTCGCGGTCAGCGGCGGGCAGCTGCGTATCGCCGTCGGCGCACTGAGCGGCCAACACATCTATGCGGTCACCGACGCAGCGGGCATGACCGACACCGCAACGGTCACTGTGTTCGTCGTCGACAACGCCGCCCCGACGGTGACGAACCTCTCGACCAAGACCGCCTTCGACCTCCCGCTGACGTTGACGCTGGCCGACCAGGTAAGCGACCCCGACGACGACCCGCTGTTCTTCGTCTGTTGTGACAACGCGCAGGGTGGCGTCGTCGAGGTCCTGCAGTCCGCTGCCGGAACGCTCGACGTCCGCTTCGTCCCGAGTCCAGGGTTCGTGGGGCCGGCCGGGTTCAGCTATGGCATCGATGACCAAGCGGGTCACGTCGTCGCCGGGCACGTCAGCATCCTCGTGCAGGCACCCGCCAACCGCCCACCCGTGGTGCGACCCGGGGCGGTCGGTCTTGAAGCGGGGACATCGGTCCCCTTTCGCCTCGACTCGCTGATCGACGACCCGGACCTCGACGACGCACATCGATACGCCGTGACCGGTCCGCCGTCGGTGTCCGTCTCGGCCGAACTGAACGGGTCGACGCTCCGTCTCACCGCCGCCGCCAATGCCGTGCCCGGCGACCTTCCCTTGACCTTTCGAGTCACCGACGCCGCCGGACAGAGCGCTGAGGGAACGGTGACGGTGACGATCACCCGGACCAACGCCGCTCCGCCTCGAGCGGTCGACGACCGCGCCCGCACCCATCAAGGGACACCGGTCGTCATCAGCCCGACGGTCAACGACCTCGATCCACTGGGCGGCGGCCTGACCCTCCGCCAGATCGGTGGTTCGGCCGCCGGAACAGCGGTCATCGAAGGAACAGACATTCGCTTCGTTCCGGTGTCCGACTTCTTCGGAACGACCAGCCTCACGTACACGCTCAGGGATGCCACCGACAGCGCCGAACGCGAAGCTGTCGGCCAGGTCACCATCGACGTCATCGGTCGCCCAGCAGTTCCTGCGCCGCCCAACGCCGTCGCAGGCAATGGCACTGCGACGGTGACGTGGAGCACACCGGTGGCCAACGGCTCGGTGGTCGACGGCTATCGCCTCGAGGTGTCGACACCCGCGAGTGTCCGATCGATCGACCTGTCAGAGGTCAACAGCCACAGCCTCGCAGGCCTGGTCAACGGAGCCGATCACCAGTTCCGGGTCTCGGCCCACAACGAAGCCGGCTGGGGCGAATGGAGCGCCTGGTCGTCACCGGTCCGGCCCGACACCCGACCCGATGCCCCAACGGCGCCGACCATTGCGTTCGGCGACGAGGAGCTCGTCGTGTCGTGGCTGCCACCGACCAACTCTGGTAGTGCCATCATCGGGTACCGCCTGGAGATCGGTGGCGGCGTCAATCAGATCGTCCCGGTCGGCGCCGTCGGAACCTTCACCTGGCGAGGTCTGCAGAACGGCACCGAGTTCCAGTTCCGGGTCGCTGCGGTGAACGCGGCCGGCGTTTCCGACTGGTCTCGCTGGTCGGTCAACGAACATCCTCTTGGCGCGCCATTCGCTCCAGCGGCGCCCGTGGTGACCCGTGGCAACCGCGTCCTCGACCTCGACTGGGCCACGCCGTCCAACAACGGCGATCCCATTGGCACCTACGACATCGAGATGCGAAGCACCGGCCAGACCCTCACTGTCGCCGGCGGCGCAGGCACCAACTACCGCTGGGCCAACCTGACCAACGGGGTCGCCCAAGAGTTCCGGGTCCGGGCGAACAATCGGGCACCGATCACGGGGCAATGGAGTCCGTGGTCCGCGCCGGTGATGCCGTGCTCGGTTCCGGACGCTCCAACGCCGCCGAACGCAACGCGGGGGGACGGTCAGGTCTCGCTCTCCTGGTCGACCCCTTCGGACCAGGGTTGCGGGATCACCAGTTACAACCTGCGGGCCAGTAGTGGCGGCACCACGCTCGCGTACAGACCGCAGGGGCCGGGTCCACCAGCCACACGTTCACCGGGTTGACCAACGGCGTGGCCTATTCCTTCGAGGTGCAAGCAACCAACTCCGAAGGCACCGGCCCGTGGAGCCCCGCGTCGGCCGCTGCCACCCCGGCGGGACCTCCGTCGACGCCGTCGATCTCGAGCGCGGCTGCGTCGAACCGGGCCCAGATCACGCTGACGTGGAGTCCCGCCAACGGCAACGGAACGCCCGTCACGGGCTACGAGGTGTCCGTCGACAACGGCACCCCGTTGGCCGCGACCGGCCTCACCTTCACCGCCACCGGACTGGGCGACAACACGTCCGTACTCCTTCCGGGTTCGCGCCTGCAACGCCGTCAGTTGTGGGGCCTGGAGCAGCGCGGCTTCAGCGACAACGTGGGGTCCTCCCACCGCACCTCGATCCGTCGGCGCCACCGCCGGCAACGGCACCTGGCAGCTCTCGTGGTCTACCCCCGCATCCGATGGTGGCTCGTCCGTCTCGGCCTACGAGTTCCGCATCAACGGCGGCGCCCCCAACGCGGTGGCAGCCGGCACGTTCTCCTACGACTTGCCCGGAGCGGTCAACGGCACGACCTACACCGGCGAGGTGCGGGCATGCAGCGCGGTGGGCTGCGGGCCGTGGGCCGCAGCATCCGCTACACCGACCGCCCCTCCCCCCGTCGTCACGATCTCGATCGGCGGCAGCTACACCGGCGCCGGCTGCCTCACGACCTGCAACTGGATTCAGCTCAACGCCTCGAACTTCAACCCCGGCGTCAGCGTCTCGGTGCAGTGCTTCGACACTCTGGTCGGCCGGTTCAAGACCGGCACCGCCACCGTTGCCGGCAATGGCACCGTTTCCTCCACGCCCTGCTTCTACGGCTACGACGGCGAGACGGTGTGGATCACCGTCAACGGCGTCGAGTCCAACCGCATCCTCTGGCCCTGACCAGCATCCCCCGCTCACCCCATACCCCTCCCCGAACCGAAGAGAACGCAAACATGAGCCACCAAACCAACGCACAGACCGAAGCCTTTGCCGAGCACTTCAATCTGCTGCTCGGCAACATCGAGCGGGCGGTCAAAGGCAAGCGTGACCACATCGCCATGACGCTGGTGTGCATCTTCGCCGAGGGGCACCTGCTCATCGAGGACGTTCCCGGGACGGGCAAGACGGTCCTGGCCAAAGCGCTCGCCACCTCGATCGGAGGTGACTGGAGCCGCATCCAGTTCACGCCGGACCTGCTCCCCTCCGACGTCACCGGCGGTCTCGTCTACAACCAGTCCGACGGCCGGTTCGACCTCCACCGCGGACCGGTGTTCAACAACGTCGTCCTCGCCGACGAGATCAACCGAGCGTCGCCGAAGACACAGTCGGCGCTCCTCGAGGTGATGGCGGAGCGGCAGGTCACCATCGGGAACGAGACCCACCCTGCTCCCCGACCTTTCGTCGTCCTCGCCACCCAGAACCCGGTCGAGCAGGCCGGCACCTACCGCCTGCCCGAGGCTCAGCTTGACCGCTTTCTCATGCGCACGTCGCTCGGCTACCCCGACGAGGAAGCCGAGATCGACGTGTTGCGTTCGGCTGGGCAAGGCCTCACCGAACTCCGGCCGGTCCTGTCAGCCGGAACCATTCGTCACCTGATCTCGGTCGCCGAAGCCGTGTATGTCGATGACCGCATCCACCGTTACATCGTCGCCCTCGCCCGGGCGACCCGAGCGATGCCTCAGCTCCGGCTCGGGGTCTCGACCCGAGGATCGCTGGCCCTCTTGCGAGCGGCCCGATCGCTCGCCTCCTCGCAAGGCCGCAACTTCGTGAGGGCAGACGACGTGAAGACCGTCGCCCCCTTCGTCATCGCCCACCGGCTCCTGCTCACTCCCGAAGCCGAGCTGGCCCGAGTGTCTCAGGCCGAGCTGGTACTCCAATTACTCGACCAGGTCGAGGTCCCGCGCCTGGCGCAGGCCGGCTGATGCTCACTCGCTTCGGGTCGGACGATGGCAGTGCTGGCGCTGTCCTCCTACGGCGCTGGCGCTGCTGCTCGGCTGGACCGAGCTCGTCGTCCTCGCAGCAGCATCAGGCCTCGCACTGCTGGTGAGCGTGCCCTTCGTCGTCGGACGCCGCCGCGGTCTCGATGTCGAACGCTCGCTCCACCCCCATCGGGTCACCGTCGATGATCACGCCGAGGCTGTGCTGACCGTCACCGGCGCGGTTGCGACTGTCTCGCGGCCGTCGGACTGGTCATCGAAGACCGAGTGGACTGGTCGCCGGGTTCGGCTCGACTCCGGCCGCCGGAGATGCGTCACACGCTCCCCACCAACCGACGTGGCGTGTTCACCATCGGCCCGGCGTCGGTGGCCAAGGCGGATCCGCTCGGGCTGTTGCGCCGCGAGATCCCTCAGACAGGGACCGACCGACTGTGGGTTCGGCCTCCTGTCGTGCTCGTGAACCCTGTTCCGGTCGGGTTGGCCAAGGATCTCGAGGGTCCCACGTCCGAATCTTCACCGGCAGGCGATGTGTCGTTCCATGCGTTGCGGTCCTACGAGGTGGGCGACGACCACCGCCACATCCACTGGATGTCGACCGCGAAGACCGGTTCGCTCATGGTTCGCCAGTACGTCGACAACCGCCTGCCTTGGGTCACGATCCTCCTCGACGATCGGCACGATCCCGAAGACGAGGACCAGACGCCGCTTCGAAACTGCGGTGGCGATCGCAGCATCCCTTGCCGCCAGCCACGCAGTCCGGGGCGTCCCCGTGACCCTGTTGGTGGGCGGCGACCCGGCAACGACTAGCGCCTCGTCGCCTGGGTCGACAGCCTCCGAGGACCTCCTCGATCGCCTGTGCCTCGTGGTGGCCCGACCAGTCGTCTCCGCCGAGGCGCCGCTCGAAGGCTGGGTCCGCTCCGGATTGCGGGCTGCGCCCGAAACCTCGGCCCTGGTGATCGTGACCTCGGTCGCATCAGCGGTCGACGTGCTGGCGGCACGAGCAGCAGCTGAGCACCACGCTCATCCCATCGTCGTCGACGTCACCGACACCTTGACGCTTGCAGGCTTTGCGCGTGCCTGGAACCGGCAAGTCCAGGCATGAGACCTCCGTCCTGTGTTCCGATCCTGGCCGGCTCCGACCGACCGGTGTGGGTGCGGTCGCTGATGGCAGTAGCCCTCGTGGTCATCTCGACCGCCGGATTCGGCGGAACGTTCTCCGGCTCCGGCTACCTCGTGCCCCGTCGGATTAGGTGTGCTCGGAGCCGCGGGGATCGGCCGAGGTCGGCCGCCGGCGTCGACTTGCTGCTGGGCGAATCAGTGGGCGTTTCGCTCCTTCTCTTCTGTCTCCTCGGTGCTCCCGCCACCGGGTCCTGCCGTCACCCGCTGCGTACGCAGACTTCTTCGACGGGCCTGGTCGGTTCGTGGGCATCGCTGGTCACCAGCGCACCGCCGACCGACCTGACCCCTGCGCTCCGTGTTGTTCCCTTCGCCGTCGCCTGGTTGTCGACCCTCATCGCCGTTGAACTCAGCCATCGAGCGCGGCAGCCCCTCGCCCTGATGCTGGGACCGCTGACCGCACTGGCCGTCACCACTCCCCTGACGATCGAACACGCCGCTACGGCGAAAGCGCAGGGAGTCGTCCTTGCCCTCGGCGCTCTTGTGTTGTCGGTGCAACGCTTCGGTGCAGGAGCCGCGTTGCTGTCCGTCGTCGTCGTCGCCGCGCCCCTTCCTCGGGCCACGCTCCCCGTTCGCCGACCGCAACGAACGGTTCGACCTGCGCCAGCCCCATGATCGCCCCTGGTCACCGCTCGACGTCCCCAGCCCGCTCGTCACCCTGAAAGCCTCACTCAAGGACGGTCGCAGCTCCGAGATCGTGTTCACCGTGAAGGCCGATCGGCCGCTGACACGATTCAACCTCGCGGTCCTCGACGCCTACGACGGCGTCGTGTGGGCCGTCGGCCCCGAGGGCGACAGCCGGTTCCATCCGGTGGACACGACGCTCCCCCAACCTCCCAACGGCATCGAGGTCGGACCGAGTCGTCAGCTACTCGGTCACGGTCGGCACGCTGAGCGGGCCGTGGGTCCCCGTCGCCGGATGGCCGACCGAAACCTCGCTGGCCGACCTTCGCCTCAACACGATAACCGGCACGCTCGCCTCGCCCGCAGGCTTCGCCGAAGGCGACACCTGGACCATGGCGACCCAACCCCGACCCGAGCTGACCGAGCTCGAACTTCGACGGCTCACCACCCGTGCGGACGAGGCCGACGGGGATCTGGATCTCGTGCCGCCCCGTCTGAGGGATCTCGCCGGCGACACCTTCGAAGGCGAAGCGCCGGGGTTGCCACGTACGCTCGCCCTGGCCAGTCGTCTGGTCGACGAGGGCTTCTACGATCACGGTGACACCGCACGGCCCGGCCACTCGCTCGCGCGTCTCGAGGAGTTCCTCGCCGAGCCGGACCGCGCTCATCGGATTCGCCGAACAGTACGCAGCCAGTGCCGGTGTCCTCTCACGAATCGGCGGCACCCCGACCCGAGTCGTCGTGGGCTACGTCCTTCCCGTCGACCGCTACCGCAACGGGGCCGCCGAGGTCCGAGCCGATGACATCGAGGCATGGATCGAGGTCAAGACCGTCGAACGGGGCTGGGTTCCGATCGCCGTCACCCCCGACCGTTCACGCGAGCCCGAGGCCGAGCAGCTGGGCGTAACGACCCGCGATGTGGCGGTACCGAACCCCCCGCCGCCGCCTCCTCCTGCGCCCGAGCTGACGCCGCCGGCCCGGTCGGAGGAGACCGCCGAGGACGCGGAGCACGACGACGAGATCGACGAAGACCCGTCCATTCTGGCTTCGGTGCCCCGCGGGAGCAGTCGTCGGTGCTGGCGTCGTCGGGCTCCCGCTGGTGACCCTGGCCACCGCCGCTGGAGGAGTGATCGCCGCCAAGCGTCGCCGCACCCGCCGCCGGCGCAGCGGACCAACCGATGCCCAAATTGCCGGGGCGTGGAGTGAACTGGGCGATCGCTACCGGGAAGCAGGTTGGGCGACCGACGCCGCCCGCACCCCCAGCGAGGCCGTGGCGGCGCTGATGCAAGCCGAGCCCGCCGCGCTCGCCAGCAGGGACGCACTGCAGGCGCTTGCCGACTCGGTCGATGAGGCGGTCTTCTCGTCGATCCCGCCCGACCAGCAATCAGCAGACGACGCCTGGGAGCACTGCCGCTCGGCGGTCGAATCGCTCCATCGCGACCGCACCCGCTGGGAACGGCTCTGCCTGCACACCGACCCACGACCGCTGCTCCCTTCAACCAATCCGAAGCTCACGAGTCCGATGCACAAAAGAAGGCCCACCTCACGATGACCACCCACCAGCACCAGTCGTTGACCGACGACGCCACCATCGACGGCACCGACCTCTTGGCCGAGATACGGGCCCAGCTGGGCTACGGGCCGGCCACCCGCTCCGGCTGCCGCTCCCACCGATACCGACCCACCACCAGAGCCCACGCTGACCGACGAGGAGTTCACGATCGACGGCTTCGAACTCCTGCGCCGGCTCCGGGCCGAAGCCAACGTCGATCCGCTCGTCATGGAGCACGCACCGTCCGCCAACCGACCCGCCGACCGACCCGCGGACCTCGCAGCCGGCCCGACGCTCCAGCCATCTGCGGAGCGGTGGGTTCCGCCTGGGCCGGCGGTGAGGGCAACCCGCGTCGCGGCCAAACCCGGTCGGTGGCAATTGGCTGCTGTCATCGGCGCGTTCGTTCTGGGCGTGGTCGCCACGGCCGTCGCGATCGGGCTGCTGGGGTGGGGTCTGGGCGCATGAGCGTCGAGGACGACACGCTCGACGAGTTGTTCGCCAACGATCTCAGCGGCGCTCGCGGCCTCTCGACCACACGGACGCCCACGCAACCTGCTGCCGCGGTCTGCGACTGGGGTGCCTCGACAACCGTCGGTTTGGTCCGAACCCGGAACGAGGACGCGTGGGGCGAGTACGCCCGCCAGTTGTTCGTTGTCGCCGACGGTATGGGCGGACAAGCCGGCGGTGATCTTGCCGCGAAGGGCGCGGTCGCCGGGCTGGTATCGACGGTGCGCGCCCGCGGAATCGACGATTGGAGAAGCACGATTCGGCGACTCAACAACCAGGTCCGAACTGCCTGTTTGGCGAGGGGTTTCGCCCAGGCGGGCACCGCGATCGTCGCCGCAGCAGTCGCGGACGGTCGAGTCACCGTCGCGCATGTGGGCGATTGCCGGGCCTATCGGCTGCGAATGGGCCATTTGACCTGTCTCACCAACGACCACACGGTCGAAGCTGAGCTACGTACTGCGGGGATCGACGTCCGGGAAACCGGCCGCCGAGGATTGCCGCTTTTTGCGCTCACGAGACACGTGGGAGGTGCCGATGAGAAATCCGTGCCCGATGTGACGTCGTTCGTGCCCCAACCGGGGGATCTGCTGCTGCTCGTGAGCGACGGCGTGTCGCGCCAGCTCCGACCCGATGAGATCGTCGACATCTGTTTGGACACAGCCTGTGTGGAGACAGCCGGTGTGGAGACAGCCCGTGTTGAGACAGCGGGTGCCGCGGGGATTGCTGCGAATTTGACCAGACACGCCGACCTCGCTGGAGGGCGAGACAACGCCACTGCGACCGTTGTTCGGTTCGCCGCCGACCCTCGATTTGGGGAGGGGGGCGCTCCACGATGACCTCGTCCACCGGCCACGCCGCTGCCGGTTCGTCGTACAACCTCGTGCTGCAGATCGCACCGGGATCCGGCATCATCAGCCGGAAGCCCGACGCGGTCTTGTTCATTCCCCGCGCCGGCGACGGCATGGAGAAGCTCCTCACCGCGTTCGTCACCGCCGCAGATGGTCACGAGTTCGACGCGGTTGCGGACGCAGTCATCGACAACGATTTCGCCGTACCTCACTTTGCCTGTGTCCATGCCGGGCAGGAGATCACCCTGCGAGTCTTCGGCAACATCGAACTCCGAACCGATCAACGGTCGGTGCCCAGCCTGATCGGTGACCACTCCTCCACGTGGATCGACCACCGCATCCACGGTCACCCCGACGCGGCCGAGATCGCGGTGAGCGACAGCCAGCTCGATGAGGTCACCGACCTCGTGCTGGGAACGGTGCACGCCGGCGGCTTCAACCTCCTCGTCACCTCGACCGGCGACCAGGCCGCACCCGGCAGAACGTCGACGGCCACCGATGGTCTCGCCACCGGCAAAGACGTCCCAAACCCCCAACCCGGCGATCCCGACTTCCTCCGTTATGTCCTCGAGGCGTTCGTGGGTGACGGACTTGCGGACGCGCCTCCCCCGCAGGCCCAGGACCGCCTGCCCGCCGAACGCATCGACGCAGGCCCGTCCGGCCACCTCCTCGTCGGCCAACACGGCAAGTCGCGGCGCAAAGCATTGCAGTTCGACGACGGCACCATCGTGCCGCTGTTGACCGACATCGTCATCGGCCGCAACCCCGATCGGGTCGCCGAACTGGGCAACGCACATCCGTTGGTGGTCACCGGCGACCGAGTCTCCCGCGCCCACCTCATCGTCCGGTGCCGCGGGGGCGAGGTGATCGTCGAAGATTGCGGTTCCCGCAACGGTTCGGTGCTCGTACCTTCCGCTGACCGACCTCCCATCGGCTTGGTGGCCGCCGAGCCCATCGCCGTCAGCCCCGGTGCCGCGGTCTACTTCGGTGCGAAGTCCTTCACCGTGATCGACCTGGACGACTGACTGATGTCCCCCGAATTCGCCACCGTCGACTTCTGCGGTGAGCTGCACCAGATCGACGTCGGTCAGTCACTCACCTTCGGGCGGGCGGCCGACCTCGTCATCGACGACAATCAGTTCCTGCATCGCCAGGTCGGCCAGTTGGCGCACCGCTCAGGCCTGTGGTGGCTCGACAACATCGGTACCCGTATCCCGCTCTCGGTCAAGGACCTGACCAGCCGCTCGCAGGTGACCCTTGCGCCGGGCCGATCCCTCGCCATCAGCTTTCCGACTGGCGGCGGTGCAGTTCAGCGCCGGCCGTTCGAACTACGAACTCGAGATCTCCGTTCCGATTCCCTTCGATCAGCCCCGCCTCCGCTTGGTGGAAGACGAGGGCGATCCGGCCGACGGCGAAACCATCAGCCTGGCCAATGTGCCGCTGACCCTCGATCAGAAGCTTCTGATCGTCGCCCTCGCCGAGCCAACCCTGCGAAGCGGCGAGGCCGACATCGAGACACCCAGCAACCGGGCCGCAGCCCACCGGCTCGGCTGGACCATCACCCGCTTCAACCGCAAGCTGGACAACGTCTGCGATCGGCTGACCCGCGCCGGGGTCAGCGGCATGAGAGGCCAAGCCGGCGTCCTGGCATCCGACCGGCGCACCCGCCTCGTCGAACACGCTGTCTCCTCCGGCCTCGTCTCCCCCGACGATCTCGCCCTCCTCCCCTGATCGTCCCCGCACCATCTGCAGTACCGAGAACGCCGAAACGCCGGTCGGTGTACTGCAGAACGGTTTCCGGTGCCGTCAGCCGTGTCGGCGAAGGACCTCGTTCGCCGCGTGGTAGCCGCACATGCCGTGGACGCCGCCGCCGGGGGGCGTCGACGACGAGCAGAGGTAGAGGCCGTCAACGGGCGTGCGCCAGGGGTGCAGACCAAAGCGGGGACGGGCGACGAACTGGCGGAGGTCGGCGACGCCGCCGTTGATGTCGCCACCGATGTAGTTGGCGTCGTGTTCCTCCATCCCGGCCGGCGTGAGCTCGTGGCGGGCGAGGACACGATCACGAAAGCCGGGGGCGAACCTCTCGATCTGGTCCTCGATACGAGAGGTCATGTTGACGGTCGAACCGTTTGGCACGTGGCAGTAGGCCCACGCAGTGTGGGTGCCGTCGGGAACGCGGGTGGCGTCGAACAACGACTGCTGGGCGAGGAGGATGAACGGACGGTCTGGGTGGTGGCCCTTCTGCACCGCATCCTCGGCCGCGGCGACTTCGGCGAAGGAACCGCCGAGATGGACCGTGGCCGCCAGCGCTGCGTCGGGGTTGACCCACGGGATCGGACCGTCGAGCGCCCAGTCGACCTTGAACACGCCCGGGCCGTACCGGAAACGCTCGAGCGTTCGCCGGTACCGGGTGGGAAGTCGATCACCGGCGATCTCGATCACCTGACGGGGCGTGACGTCGAGGAGCACGGCGTCGGACGACGGCAACTCCGCCAGCGACTCGACCCGCCGATCGCACTCGATGGTGCCCCCGCGCGCTTCGAGGAGCCCCACGAGGGCGTCGGCGATGGACTGCGACCCCCCTCTGGCCATCGGCCAGCCGACCAGATGGCCGAGGATCCCGAGCATGAGCCCGTATCCGGCAGTCGCGGGCGCGTCCAGCGAGAGGATCGAGTGCCCGGCGAGCCCGGCGAACAGCCCAGCGGCTTCTTCGGTATCGAACCGACGGACGAGCTGCGATGCCGACAAGATCCCGGCGGCCCCGAAGCGCGCAAGTGCCAGCGGGTGCCGGGGGCAGCTGCAAGGGTGAGAGCAGACCGTCGGTCAGGTGGAACCCGGCGCGGACCAGCGGTTCGAAGAGACGGCGGTAGCTCGTGGCGTCGACCCCCAGGCCCGCTGCCGTCTCGTCGATGGAACGATGGAGAAGCGCCACTCGTCCACCGTCCATCACATGCGCCAGAGGCACCTCGGGATGCACCCACTCGAGACCGTGTTCCGCAAGCGGCAGAGCGCGCAATGCAGGAGAACTGATTCCCAGTGGATGGATGGCCGAGCACACGTCATGGACCACGCCGGGGAGGGTGAGCTCGGCCGACCGGGTACCACCACCCGGCTTCGGAGCTGCCTCGACGACGAGAACCCGCCGGCCTTCACCGGCAAGCGTTATCGCAGCGACCAGCCCGTTCGGGCCTGAGCCGACGACGACGGCATCGTATTCGCTCACCTGACGACCACCGCGAAGATCATCGACGGGACACGACGACACCGCGTTGCGACCGGGGGCGTTCCCGGATGGAAGACCCCTGCCCCGGGGGCCGAGGCCGCCGTTGCCATTCCCGACGACAACTCGGATCGACACATCGTCCCGGGCCTTCTTGCCCGCGTTCTGCAGAGCCGCGCAGCTCGGCGAGCACGCCCTTCGCCGTATCCGAATCGGCTTTCATGAGCGCGTTGATGAACCCGACCGTAACCGCGAGGGCCACGAGATGCTGCCGGCCGATGGTGGTGGAAGCACAACATGTCTGATCGACCCGGTACTTGTGGCCTGCACCTCTCCCCTGACTCCCGCGGACGTTGGGGTTTAGGGTGGCGGGGTGAATACACCGGGACACGAACAGATCGCTCTGCCTCACGAGGTCATCGGGGAGGGGGGACCGCTCATCTGGGGCCACGGGCTGTCGAACTCGAGACGCATCGAGGACACGGCGCCGCTCATCGACTGGGCCAGGGTCAGCGAGGATGCAGCGACCAAGGTCGTGCGTTACGACGCCCGGGGGCACGGCGACGCTCCGACGACCTCCGACCTCGCTGCCTTCGGGTGGGACGCCCTGGCGCGAGACCAGCTGCGGCTGGCCGACTCGCTCGGGATCGACCACTACGTGGCGGCCGGAGCGTCGATGGGCTGTGGCACGGCGCTCCACGCCGCCGTCCTCGCGCCCGAGCGAATCGACGCGCTCGTGCTCGTGATCCCACCAACCGCGTGGGAGACCCGTGCCGCCCAGACCGAGCAGTGGGAAACCGTCGCCGGTGTCGTGTCGGCCAAAGGGGTCGAGCCGATGATCCAGGCCCTGCCCACCCTCCCCCGTCCCGACCCGTTCCGAGATGATGCGGCCTACCTCGACCGTCGGGCCGCAACGCTGCGGGGTTGGGACCCCGAACGGCTGGCCCAGGTCTTCCGAGGCGCAGCCGGTGCCGATCTTCCTGCACGCTCGGCCCTTCGCAAGCTGACGATGCCGGTCCTCATCCTGGCCTGGACCGGCGACCCGACGCATCCGGTGTCGACCGCGAAAGAGCTGGCGGAGCTGCTGCCGGCTTCGCAGCTGCACCTGGCAACGACCGCCGACGACCTGGCAGCATGGACCGATCATCTCATCGGCTTCCTGAACACCGGCCGCTGATCACACCGAATGGAGTCTCCACCATGCCCAAGTTTCTCGTCCTGGTGATGAGCAATCCCCGCGAGGGCATGGAGGACGAGTTCAACGAGTGGTACGAGCACACCCACCTCGACGAGGTGCTGACCACCACCAACTTCGCGTGGGCCCAGCGCTTCGTCCTGGACGAGGCCAAGGGCGCACCATCGGCTCACAAGTATCTCGCGCTCTACGAGACCGAGGCTGAATCAGCCGAGGCCGCGGTCGCCGACCTCGAAGCCCGACGCGACGAGCGCCAACAGTCGAAGTCGATCAATCGACGCGACGCCGCACTGTGGGTGTTCAGTCCCACCGGTGAGCGTCACGTCTTCGAGGGCGGTCAGCGCAAGTAGACCCGCAACCCGACCAGCGACACCTCGTCATCGCTGACGTAACAGCCGCGGGCGTGGGCCCCGGCCAACACGGCGTCTCGGTCGTTGGTGATGACGTCGATGCCGCCGAGCCCTTCCCCGCGACCGTCGGTTTCGGGCACGAAACGGATGACCGCGTTGTCGAGCGGAAGGATCGGGTGGCCATCGGAGTCGGTGGTCAGCTCGACCTCGGCGATCTCGGACCACCGCGCCGCCAACCGGTCGGGATCGGGGCTCTGCAACTCGGCCGCCGAGATGCCGCCGACCTGGGCGGTGCGGACGTAGGGCTCCCAGTTCTTCCCCGCCGGCCACCAGACGCCCCCGGGATCGTCTCCGCCCGGGCCGGTCATCTGGTCCATCTCGAAGAACGTGCCGCCGGTGTCGGCCGGGTGGAGTTGCATTCCGTCGTGGCCGTGCTCGGGCGACTGCATGTCGAAGGCGATGCGGATGCCGAGTTCAGCAGCACGTGCCCGACGATGGGGAGCATCGTCGACCTGGGTGATGACCATGTATCCGGTGTCGCCGCCACCGCGCCGCTTGGCGTAGCGACCGCCCGCGGTGTTCTCGGCGATGGGCGTGACCACTTCGAGGAACTGGGTGCCGATGGGCCACAGCGTGTTCTTCAGTCCGAACTGTTTGACTCCGGGATCGGTGAAACAGGCTTCCGCCCCGAGCACGGTCCCGATGTCGAGTCCGGCCCGGTGAAGGTCGGCGGCTACGACGGCAATCTGACGAAGACGAATCCACATGGACCGCACACTAGGTCGGCGGGTGCACCACCACCACTGGGATCGGAAAGGCTCGCTGGACCCGGCTGGGGAGGTCGAGCTTGAGCCACCTCGACACCCCGGGCTGGGCCGTCGAAATGATGATCTCGTCGAAGCTGGACCGGCCCATGACCTGGGTGATGGCGGCGAATGGGTCGGGTCGACCGATCTCGCTGGTGATCATGGTTCGATACTCACTGAGACGATCGATGAAGGTCTCGAGCCGCTCGGCGGCCCGCTCCCGATCCTGGGCTTGTGCTTCCTGCAGGCCGACGAGGTCGACCGAGGAGTACCCCGAGATCGGGTCGCCGACCAAGGCCCGAAGCCGCTGGGTGTCCTTGGACGGGCTTGACGGAACCAGGATGTGGAACTCCGATGGTCCGGCCTTGACCCGTTCGGCGACAAGCGCGGGGACCAACTCGCCGGCCAGGGTTTCATTGGCGACGATCAGGAAACGCTTCACCTGGACGTCGGGCTGGCCCTCGACCTCGCTCGGGCGGGCCCGGTCGATCTGGAAGGCCATCTCGAGCTTCACCCGGTACTTGGCGATGTGACCGTCGCGCAGCACCGTGTCCATGTCGATCACGCGGGCGAGATCGAGGTTCGCAATGGTCTTGCAGGCCTCGGCGACCGCTCGCTGGGCGGCATCCTCCCAGGAGACCGAGCTGGTGGCGACCAGCCGAATGACCTTGTAGGTGTGCTCGGTTGTGCGTGCCATCTCTTGACTCGTCTGTGCTGCGCTACTCATCGAATCCTTCGAACACGGCATTCTCGTGTTTGAAGGACAAGCGGACCTTGGTGCGGTAGAGGGTGATCTGACCGTCCTCCACCACGACGTCTTGTTCGATGACACGGGCGATGCGCAGGTCGCGAAGCGTTCGTGCCGCTTCGGTGACTGCGTTCGATGTTGCCTGTTCCCAGGATTCGGCGCTGGTGCCGATCAGTTCGATGACGTTGTAGACACTCTCGGTCACGGTGCAGTCTCCTCGTAAGCCGGTTGGTCTGCCTCATCAAACCACAGAAACGGTGCCGCGTCTGTAGCGGGCGCCAGATCAGGTCGCACGATACGTTTGTCGTCATGTCTGAAACCGTTTCTCCTGCCGAGTCCGAGCCCGTCCTGACCGAGCGCCGAGGTCACGTGCTGCTCATCACCCTCAATCGGCCCGACGCCATGAACGCGGTGAATCTCGACCTGGCCAATGCCTTGGCCGCAGCTCTCGACACGCTCGATGCCGACGACGACCTCCGGGTCGGCGTGATCACCGGCAGCGGTCGTGGCTTCAGCGCCGGGATGGATCTGAAGGCGTTCGTGGCTGGTGGCATGCCCATCGTGCCGGGCCGTGGCTTCGCCGGCATCACCGAGCGCAGCGCCCGCAAGCCGCTCATCGCCGCCATCGAAGGATTCGCGTTGGCCGGGGTCTCGAGATCGCCCTTTCGTGCGACCTGCTGGTGGCCGGCGAGGGAGCCAAGCTCGGCATTCCCGAGGTGACCGTCGGCCTCTTCGCCGGTGCGGGCGCGGTGTTCCGTCTGCCGAATCACCTGCCGCAGGCCATCGCCATGGAACTCGCGCTCACCGGTGCCCCCATGCCGGCCGAACGGGCTGCTCAGCTCGGCATCATCAACCGTGTCGCGCCGAAGGGCGAAGCGGTCGCCGTTGCCCTCGAACTGGCCGAGCAGATCGCCAAGAACGCCCCGCTCGGCGTGATGGCGTCCAAGCAGATCATCAAGGAATCCGTCGGCCTCACCGACGCCGAAGGGTGGGCCCTGCAACAGCCCCTTCTCGATTCGGTGTTTGCGTCGTCCGACGCCACCGAAGGCGCCACCGCCTTCGCCGAGAAGCGCCCGCCATCCTGGACCGGCCGCTAGGGCCGACGGGCGGGCTCGATCAATCGCTCGATCGATCGTGCACTATGATGCTATGATGCACTGATGCGAACCACGGTCGATTTGCCGTCGGACATTCATGCGATGGCCCGCCAGATGGCTCACGACGACAATCGCTCCATGAGCGCCGTCATCGCTGACTTGATCCGACGAGGTCTGGAGCGATCGTCGATCGAGGTGTCGTCATCCAGACGAGGACTACCCCAGGTCTCGGTCGGTCGCACCATCACCTCTGAGGACGTACGGTCGCTGGACGACGAGGCGTGACGGGCCTGCTCGCCGACGGCAACGTTCTGGTCGCTCTGACAGTCGTCGACCACGTGCACCACGACACCGCCATCCGCTGGTTCGACCAAACCAGCGCGTTGCTCGCGACATGCCCAATCACTGAGGGAACACTGATTCGGTTCCTGATGCGAGAAGGCGCAAGCGCGACCCGAGCGATGACCGTGATCGACACCATTCGAGAGCAGGCATGGCACGAGTTCTGGCCTGACGACCTCGAGTACAGCCTCGAGCACCTGAGGGGCGTGACCGGGCATCGTCAGGTCACCGACGCCTATCTGGTGGCGCTGGCTCGCCGTCGCCAGTCGCGCATCGTCACGCTCGACAGAGGCATGGCATCGCTGCATGGTGATGCTGTGCTGCTGCTCGAATCGCAGGCCTGACCTCGGTAACGGCCCGCAGTCCGGCCGGAACCGACCCACTCGACCAGTTTGTCTCCTTCTACTTCTGCCGCGTCTACTCCTCCTCTTCTTCTTCTTCTTCTTTGCGGACGTCCCAGAAGTGTTCGCCCCGCTCGGCAAGCTCGGCCCTGAGGCGCTCGGTATCGGCACCCAGGGCCGGGGCCGGGTGGGCGATCCGCATCGGGCTGGCGGTGAACCGGATGGGTGCACCGGGATACAGCACGGTTCGGTCGATCTGCGGTTGATACACCGGCGTGGGGAACCCACGCTCGACGAAATGGGGATCGGACATCACCTCGTCGGGTGACCAGACGACCCCGCACGCGATGCCCCGCTTCTGGAACCCGACGAAGGTGTCGTGGGCCGACAGTTTCGAGGCGATGAAGTGCATGGCCTCTCGGCCGGATTGGAAGATCTCACCGACGAGCGGGTCCTCGGCGATGAGCTGGAGCGACAAGTACTCGTACCCGGCTCCCATCTCGACCAGGGCGCTGAGCTCGAAATCGTCTTCGTAGCCCAACTCTCGGATCCAGCCCAAGAGCGACTCGAACTCGGCCGGCCGCCGGGGCGGGACTCCGGTGTTGAGATAGCGGCCGTCGGCGCACCGGACCTGGGTGGGCTCCGACGGTGAGGGCGTTGCGTGACGGCCGGTCTGGCGCTGCACGGTCTGCTGGGCGGCCAGCCAGCCGTAGCTAGCGAACTCGGTCGTCACGTTGGCCGCAGCGTTCATGCTGACATCGATGAACTGCCCGCCATGGCGTCGCCGGGCCAACAGGGCGGTCATGGTCGACATCACTGCGAAGTGGGCCGCGGTGCGAATGCCTTGATTGCCTCGCCCTCGGACGGGCGGCAATTGGTGGTCGTCGTACCCGCACGACCACATGGGTCCGCCGCGGGCCAGAATCGTCAGATCGGTGACCGGGTCGGTCCCTCCCGTTCGCCCGAACGGGGTGATGGACACGTGGATGATGTCCGGGTGATCGATGACGAGATCGCCGTAGTCGAGGCCGAGCGAGTCGAGCCGCCCGGGTGGTTCGGCTTCGAGTAACACATCGGCGCTGGCAACGAGCCGGCGGAAGAACGTCGCTCCGTCGGGCTGGTCGAGGTCGGCGACGACGCTGTACTTGCTGGTGTTCTCGGCCCAGAAGCTGAGGCTGCGTTCGGGTCCGGGTTCGTGGTCGGCGAAGGGGGCATGTGTTCGCTGCTCGGCGCCACCTGGTGGTTCCACCAGGATCACCTCGGCGCCGGCGTCGGCCAGGAGTCGGCCGGCGAAGGCGGAGAACTCGTGCGCCACCTCGACGACCCGGATACCGGACAGCGGGCCGGGTCGGTCGGGGGCCGGCTCGGTCGGGATGAACGGGTCCAGGGAAGTCATGGCCAGCAGTCTGGCAGGCGGCGTGACGCAGTTCACGTCGACGGAGGCTTATGCCACACTGAGCGCCATGTCAGCGACCAACACCAGCATGCTTTCCCCCTACCGCGTGCTCGATCTGTCCGATGAACGAGGCCACCTCTGCAGCGCAGTACTCGCCGGCTTCGGGGCCGATGTGATCGTCATCGAGCCGCCGGAAGGCTCATCGGCCCGCCACCGGGGTCCGTTCGCCGGCGACGCCGCCGACCCCGAGGCCTCCCTCGAATACTGGGCCCACAACCGCGGCAAGCGCAGCGTGGTCATCGATGTCCACACCGCCGAAGGCAAGGCGCAGCTGCTCGACCTGGTCCGCGGCGCGGACATCCTCATCGAGTCGGCCGACCCCGGATTCTGGGAAAGCCTCGGCCTCGGCTACGCCGATCTTGCCGCGGTGAACCCTGCGCTGATCCACACCTCGATCACCGCGTTCGGCAGCGGCGGTCCGAAGTCCACCTGGTTGGCCACCGATCTCACGATCGCCGCTGCCTCGGGTCAGATGTGGCAGACCGGCGACGATGACCGGTCACCGATCCGCATCTCGCTCCCCCAGGCCTACTACCACACCTGTGTCGAGGGAGCCACCGCCGTGCTGATCGCTCTGTACGAGCGGCAGCACACCTCTGGGCTGGGCCAACACATCGACCTGTCGGCGCAGCAGAGCCTCAACCAGGCGGCGCAATCGATGCTCCTGTCGAGCCCCCTCAACGCAGGTCCGATCAACCGAATGGCGGGTGGGCTCAAGCTCGGCCCCTTGAAGGTGCAGCTCATGTGGCCCTGCAAGGACGGCCACGTCTCGGTCACGTTCCTCTTCGGTGCTGCCCTCGGCCCCATGACCCAACTGCTCATGAACTGGATCCACGACGAGGGCATGTGCGACGAAGCAACCCGGGACAAGGATTGGATCAACTACGTCACGCTTCTGGGCACCGGCGCCGAACCGGTCAGTGAGTACGAGCGGGTGAAGGAGGTCGTCGGAGCCTTCCTGCTCACCAAGACCAAAGCCGAGCTCATGGATGCCGCCATCAACCAGCGGATGCTGATCGCTCCGGTCACGACCACCAACGACGTGCTGCACAGCATGCAGCTGGCCGACCGGGGATTCTTCGAACCGGTCGACCACGGCGGCACCATCGGCACGCTCTCCTACCCGGGTGCGCTGGCCAAGTTCTCGGCCACCCCATCGGTCGTGCTTCCCAAGGCACCTGCGTTGGGTGAGCACACCGTCGCGGTGCTCAACGAGCCGCCTCGTGTCCCCCACGTCCCGATCAAGGAAGCGAGGCCGAACACCAACCGACCGCTCGAGGGTCTCAAGATCCTGGACTTCATGTGGGTGATGGCCGGACCGGCTGCCAGCCGGGTGTTGGCTGATTGGGGAGCCGACATCATCCGTCTCGAGTCGGCAAACCGAATCGACACGGCCCGCACCCTGCAGCCCTTCCGTGACGACGTCGGCGACCCCGACCTGTCGGGACTGTTCAACAACATGAACGCAGGCAAGCGGGGCATGGCCATCGATCTGCGAAAGCCCGAGGCCCGCGACGTCGTGTACGACTTGCTCGACTGGTGTGACGTCGTGACCGAGGCGTACTCGCCTCGGGGTATGAAGGGTTTCGGGTTCGACTACGAGACGCTGCGCCAACGCAAACCCGATCTGATCATGTCCTCGAGCTGCCTGATGGGCCAGACCGGCCCGCACGCCAGCCTCGCCGGCTACGGCACGATGGCCGCGGCCATCTCGGGCTTCTTCAACATCACCGGCTGGCCCGACCGCGCGCCCGCCGGCCCGTTCGGTGCGTACACCGATTACGTCTCGCCTCGGCTCCTGGCCGCCTGCCTCATGGCCGCGGTCGAGCACCGGCGAGAGACCGGCGAAGGCCAGTACATCGACCTGTCCCAGGGCGAGTCCTCGCTACCACTGCTGTCCACCGCGCTGCTCTACGACCAGGTCAAGGGCGAGGTCTTCTCCCGGCAGGGCAACAGCGACCCCGTCTACGCGCCGCATGGGGTCTACGCCCTCGCGCCCGACGACGAATGGGTGGCCATCGCGTGCACCAACGACGAGCAGTGGAAGACGTTGGCCGGGCTCATCGGCCACTCCGACCTGGCCGGCCTGACCGCGGCCGAGCGGCGTGGCCGCGAGACCGAGATCAACGGGTACATCGAGGCATGGACGAAGGACAAGCAGGGCACACAGATCGAACTGCACCTCCAGTCGCTCGGCATCCCCAGCCACCAGGTCAACAACAGCCCGCGCATGGTCGCCGACCTCCAGGCCCAGCATCGGCGCCACTTCCGTGAGGTCCCGCACGAGAAGCAGGGCACGACCTGGGTCGAAGGCCCCCGCTTCGAGATGTCACGCACCCCCGGCGATGTCCTGCGGGGCGCGCCGACCATCGGCCAGGACACCTTCGAGATCCTGACCGACGTGCTGGGTTACGACGGGGATCGCATCGCCGAACTCGCCATCGCCGAACTGTTGGAGTAGCGCCAACCCCGACGTCAGGCCCGGACGATTGGCCCGCGGTCGCCCGTCCTTCTCCCCGCCCGACCGTTCTGTGCAAGCGTTAGCCACGTCAGACGTGGCTAACGCGTTCAAATTTGGGGGGTTCGGGCGGCGAGCCGGTGGGCCAACAGCAGCGGTCCGTCGGCCAGAATCTCGCCGATGGCCCCGTCGGCGTGGATACGGCCGCCGTCGATGATTACCGCGCGCTCGCAGACTCGCGAAGCGAACGAGAGGTCATGGGTGACCACCAGCAACGTCGTCTTCCGGACGGTCAGCTGCCCGAGCAGCACGACCAACTCGGCCTGTCCAGCCGGGTCGAGTCCGGCCGTCGGCTCATCCAGCACCAGCACTTCTGGTTCCAATGCCAACGCCGTGGCCAGTGCCACCCGCCGTTTCTCGCCCGAGCTGAGACGGTGAGCCGTCCGATGGGCCAGCTCGGACGCTCCGACACTCGCCAGGGCCGCCGCAACACGCTCGGCCAAGGCCGCGCCCCGCAGCCCGGCGTTTGCCGGGCCGAACCCCACATCTTCCTGCACCGTGGGCATGAAGAGCTGATCATCGGCGTCGGCGAAGACCAGCTGCACCCGACGCCGCAGCTGGGCCAGGTCCGAGCTCGACGCTCCACCGGAGGTGCTGATGCCGGACACTCGCACACTTCCCCCCGTCGGTAGCAGAATCCCGTTGAGGTGCAACACCAGGGTGCTCTTCCCCGCGCCGTTCGGGCCGAGCAACGCAACCCGCTCCCCCCGCTCGACGACCAGGTCCACCGAGGCCAACGCTTCCCGCCCGTCGGGGTACCGGTGACAAAGCCCGGCAAGCTCGATGGCCGGGCCCGAACACCCGACATCACCCAAACGACCAGCGGTCACGCCAGCACCGCACCCACGCCGGCGACGAGCGGAAGTACGAACGCCATCCGCCGTGCCGCGGCGGCGCCCGGTCGATGCTGCGCCGGAAGATCGTTGAGGGCTTCGGGAACCGAGCCGTCGTAGCCTCGAGCTCGCATCGCCGCGTCGATGCGCTCACCTTGTTCGAAGCTCCGCACGAACAACGTCCCGGTCGAGGCCGCGAGCGGCGGCAGGTCTGCCAATCGGCGAGGGCGATAGCCACGGGAGGCCATGGCGACCGAGCGCCGACCGAACCAATCGGCCAGCAGGCCCGAGTAGCGGAGCACGAAACCGATGAGTTCGACGATGAGGCCGGGCAGACGCATCCTGCGTAGCGAGGTCAGCAAGCCCAGGTGACCGAGGGTCTCGACGAGCAGAAGACCGGCAGTGGCACCGAGGACAGCTCGGCAGGCCAACGTCCCGGCTGCAAGCGAACCTTCCGAGGACGCCGAAACCCAGGACAGCCCGGCCGGGTCGCCGAACGGTTGCACCCGGTCGCCCCCGGCGAACAGGGCGAGCAAGACGAAGCTGACGAGAAACGGTGCCAGCAGGCGCATCTGCCGCAGGAACCGGCCAGGGCCCACCCGGCCGACGGCACACAGAAGGAGCAACACCGTCGCATTCGCGGCGAACGCCCACCACGCCCCTGCGGGGGTCAGGGCAACCAGCACGACGAAGGCAACGACGGCCGCCAGCATCAAACGACTACGCGCGCTCGACGCGCTGCGTCGCGGCGAGGAGGCCGCCGAGCACCAATGCGGTGATGACCACGCCGCTCAACCCGGCGACGGCAAGACTCAACGACTCGTTGCCGAGACCGGCGGTTGCGTAGTCGGCAAGGGGCAACCGGAAGTAGGGCGGCTTGCCGAAGCCCAGACCCCGATCGGCCGCAACCCGTTCGAGGCCATCGGGATCGTCCGATGCGAACTGGCTCACCACGCTGGCGACGACGACGGTGACCATGACCGCCCCGAGGAACAGGCCCCGAGGTTCGACCCGCCGCGGCGTCGGGCCGTGCGCGGCCCTCAGCCCCTCACTCGTCAGGGCGGAGCCGAGGCCCCGCACGAGATCGGGTCGAGATGCCAGCACGGCGCTCAACACCAGACCGGTGACGGCGCCCTCTCCCACCCCGATGAAGGCGTGCACCCCGACCATCGAACCGAAGACGCGGTCGAAGGGCACCGGGGCCGTCGCACCGACCAGCCACTCGAGCGAGAACGTCGCCGCCGACAACACGACCGACAACCACGCGGCCATGCCGGCCGCCATCACCGCTCCGGAACGGGTGGCCGGCATCAACCGACGGAGCCCCAGATAGACGGCGTAGCCGCCGAACGTCGTCACGATGCCCATGTTCAGCACGTTGTACCCGAGGGCAGTCAGTCCCCCGTCGGCGAAGACCAACGCCTGCACCAAGATCACGGTGGTCAGCACCACGAGACCGAGCGAGGGCCCCAGCAGCACCGCGGCCAGTACACCACCGAGCACATGGCCGCTCGTGCCCGCAGCGATGGGAAAGTTCACCATCTGGGCGGCGAACACGAACGCCGCAGCCATTCCGGCCACAGCCGTCGGCGGCGCATCACGGCGGCAGCTCCGAAGCGCCAACGCGACCGCGGCGCCACTGAGCACGGCAGTTGCGACCGCCACCTCGGGCGTCAGGAATCCGTCGGGCGCGTGCACGCCGACGACGCTAACTCTTACTGCGAATCGTTCGCAACCAGGTCGCGGCAATCCGAGCAACGTCCGTGCACCGTGAGGTCCACGCTCTCGACCGTGAAGCGATGTGACCGTTGGAGGTGGGTGACGATCGACGCCACCGCGGATCCGCCATGGTGCTCGACCCGGCCGCACTGGCCGCACACAACATGGAAATGGTGATCGCTGTGCGCCAACTCCCAGCGGCTGGCCGACGTGGGACCCAGGCGCGACTCACGTACCAACCCGAGTTCGGAGAAAAGGGCCAGCGCTCGGTACACCGACGCCAGGTTGACGGACGGGTCAGCGGCGTGCACCGCCGCGGAAAGCTGGTCGACCGTGAGGTGGCCATCGGACGCCGACAGCGCCTCCCACACCCGAGTCCGGGGAACCGTGACGCGGTATCCGTGCTCGGCAAGAAGCTGGCCGATGTCGGCGTCGGCTTCGGCCATGGACCGGAGCGACCCTACGGTTCCAGAGTGGCCCGGTCGCCCACGGTGACCCGACCGGGCTCGATGACAATGGCATAGACCCGACTCACTGGACCGTTTGCGATGTCCATGACCTTGAAATCGCCGTCGACGAACCAAGCGGCGTTCTGGGCACAGGGCGACGTGTAGGTGCTGACCTCGCAGAGCACCGAGCCGAACGCCAGGCGAGCGCCGGGCCGCACCTGACCCCAGTCGATGCCGCCGATCGTGACGTTCTCGCCCGCTTGACCGGCCGAGACCGGATGACCGTCGGCCTGGAACTTCTCGATCACGTCGCTGCTCCAGAGGCAGAGCGCCTGGAACGGGCGGCCATGAAGCATGCGGTTCTTCTGGGCGTCGCCCATCACGCCCCGGTAATCGATGTCGACCGCTCCGACTCCGGATTTGGGAACCCCACCCTTGCTCAACGCCAGGAATTCGACCGAGCCGTGTTGACGGCCACCTTCGGTGTCTGCGGCACCGGCCCGAAGGCCCTGACCGAGTTCCAGGAGGGCCGTCCACGCCGAAGTCAGCGGTTTGGTGAGCTGGGCCTCGGTGGCCGTGTCGAGGTCGAGTGTTGCGAAACCGTCGAGCACCTCGTCCCGCCGGTCCTGGAAGGCGGCCGAGTCGTAGCCGACGAGGTACCCATCCCACAGCTCCTCGAACTTGCCAAGCGTTTTCCGGGCATCGATGAGGGTGAAGGTGTAGTTCCCGACGTTGATCACACCCCTACCGTAACCGTCAGATGACGCCGTCGGCGGCGAGTCGGTCGATCTCGGTTTCCGACAGTCCGAGGACCCGACGGTAGACATCGTGGTTGTGTTGCCCCAGAAGGGGCGCAGCGTGCTCGATCGACCAGTTCGTTTCGCTGAATGTCACGGGCTGACCGTCGACCCGGACCGCCCCCATGGCCGGGTGATCGACAACCGGCCAGAGCCCGCGCCGAGCCGTGGCGATGTCGCCGTCGATCCGTTCCGCCGGGCGGCGTACCGCCGCAGCGGGTACGCCGAGACCCAGGAGCTGGGACTCCAGATCGAAGCGAACGCGGCGCTGAGTCCAGTGGGTGATGATGGCGTCCAGTTCGTCATGGCGAGCCATCCGCTCGGCCAGTGTGTCGAAACCGGCGAGTCGGTCGGGGTCGGTCCCACTGTCGAGGAGGACTTGGCAGAGGGAACGCCACTCGGCGTCGGAACGACAGGACAAGGCCAGCCAGTTGTCGTCGCCTTTGCAGCGGTACACACCCTGCGGGGCCATCGCCGGTGAAGAGCTTCGGTTGCTGGCTGGGTGGTCCGGGGCCCGTAGCTCCTGGCCGTTGACCGACCAGTCGAGCAGATCGGCGCCGTGGAGCCCCGCGCCGGCCTCGGTGCAGCTCATGTCGACCCACTGACCCTCGCCGGTCTGGTCGCGATGCCACAAGGCCATCAAGATGGCGATGGCCATGTAGTAACCACCGGTGTGATCCATGTAGCTGAATCCCCAGCCGGCCGGCTCTTCGCCGACGTGACCCGACTGATGGGTCAGCCCGCTGACCGCCTGGGCGATGGGGCCCCAGGACTTGAAGGGCTGGTACGGACCGGTCTGACCGAAGCCGCAGTTCGACACGTAGATGATGTCGGGCTTGAGTGCCTGCAGGGCGTCGAACCCGAAACCCATGCGATCGAGCACGCCTGCGGCAAAGTTCTCCGACACGACGTCGGACACGGCGACCAGTTCTCGGAGAAGCTCCTTGCCCCGATCCGTCCGCAGGTTGAGGGTGATACCCAGTTTCTCGATGTTGTGGTTGTTGAAGCCCGATCCGAACTCGGCGCCTCGCCGTTCGTCCTTGAAGGGTGGCGAGCCACGGAGAATATCCCAGGAGCCCTTCTTCACCGGATCCTCGATCCGGATGACCTCAGCCCCGAACGAGGCCAGCCAACGAGTGGCGCCCGCTCCGGCGAGCTGCCCGGTGAAATCGCAGATCCGATACCCATCCAGCGCGCGAACTGACGGTGATGCCACAGCTGGAGCCTGCCCACCGGCAAACGGACCTGTCAAACCCGGTCCTGACTACCTCGCCTTCCGACTACCTCGCCTTCCGACTACCTCGCGTTCCGACTACCTCGATTTGCGAGCATCGGATACATTCAGCGGCCACGCAGGTTCGAAACAACGCGCCTGGGATAACGATGCACGAAAGGGGCGCCCACGTGGCAACCAAGGCCGGTGAAAAGGTTGAGTTCGAAGAGTTCGGGGTGGCGATCATCGTGACCAAGGGCGGCGATGGCGACATCTCCGCCGCAGCAGGCGGTGACGGCCTGAAGGTCGGCAAGCGCTACGAAGACGAGTCGACAGGGATCCAGGTGCTGGTCACCAAACCCGGCGCCGCCACGCTCATGTGCAATGGCGCAGAGATGGCGCTCCAGGAACCCAAGAAGACCAAGTCAGCCGACTGACGGCCGCCACCAAGCGGACGATCTCCCCGAAACGATCTCCCGAAACAATGGAGTACCGGCAGCTCGAGGTCGCTCGATCCTCAGATGGGCACCGGTCCGAACTCCGACTCCCCGGCGATGGCCTGAGCCCTCTTGCAGCCAGGGAACTGGCCGACGCCGCGGAACAACTGCACGAAGCACGAGACGTCCGAGTGGTGGTGCTCACCGCTCGGACGTCGCCGTTCTGCAGCGGGCCGGCCTCCGACCTCGACGTAGGGGCCATCGATCCCGCCGCCGCGCTTGCCGCGCTGCGACCCCCGCTGATCGTCGCCGTACGCGGCGAGTGTGTCAGCGTCGGGCTCGAACTCGTTCTCTGCGCCGACATCCGATTCTGCAGCCCCGACGCAACGTTTGCGTTCCCCGACATCGGCCAGGGCCGGCTGCCCTCTTGGGGCGGCACCCAGCGGCTGCCGCGGGCCGTTCGTCCTTCAACGGCTGCCGCCATGCTGCTGACTGGCCAATCGCTCGACGCCGGCACGGCCAAGAGCCTCGGGATGGTGTTCGATGTGGTCGACGACCCCGAGCAGGCGGCGCACGACATGGCGGTCGTGCTGGCTGGGCTGGGGCCCTTGGCACTCGAGTTCGCCAAGGAGGCGGTGCATCGAGGAAGCGAACTCCCGCTCCGCGACGGGCTTCGCCTCGAAGGCGACCTGAACCACCAACTCGCCGCCACCCAGGATCGCGCCGAAGGACTCCGCGCGTTCTTCGACAAACGACCGCCCGACTTCAGTGGACGCTGAATCCTGCAGCGCCGAGCAGGGCCTACCGGCCGGCATTCCCGCCGCAGTGCTGCCGGTCGCCCGGCGCTTACGCGGCCAGGCGATGCGAGCACTCGGTGAGCGGGTCGAGTTCGACGAGCGGGTCGAGAACGAGACGATCCTCGACGAACTGCTGCTGCCGTTGCGAGTCGAGCCGGATTGGCCAGGTCCGATGGCGCCGCAGCGAGTGCTCGGCGGTTGGGTGCAAGCCGATGTCACCGACGATGACCTCGACACGTTGCATCGGCTCCGCGAACTCCTGCCGGACGCCGACCCCGAGACCTTCGCTGCCGCCGCCCAACAGTGGCGGTTGCCGGTGCTTCCCTACAGACACCTCGCTTCGGTCCCTTCCCCCGTCGTACCGGTGCCGGCAGCGCCGCCTCTCCGGGGCGAGCCGCTCGACGTCGACGGACTGCGAGTCCTCGACCTCACCGCACTCTGGGCCGGACCGTTCGCCACGGCGCTTCTTGCCGACCATGGCGCCGAAGTCATCAAGATCGATCCCGACTGTCGGCCCGACGGCTTCGGCGAGCGCCCGAACCTCTACACCGCACTCAACCGGAACAAGGAGATCTACTCGCTCGATCTGCGCGTTGATTCCGACCGTGCCAGGTTCGAGCAGATCGTGCAGTGGGCCGATGTCCTGATCAGTTCCTTCTCTCGCCGCGTCCTGCCCAATCTCGGCTTCGAGGCCGAAGCACTTCACCGCCTGAACCCGCGTCTTCGGACGGTTGCGATTGTCGGGTTCCCTTCGGACAGTCCGCAGTCCGAGTGGCTCGCCTACGGCACAGGGATCCACGCGATGTCCGGCCTGGGCCTCGTCGACGAGGCGGCACGCGGCAACACCCATCGCCTACCCGGACCCGCTCACCAGCTACCTCGCCGTCAGCGCAGTGCTCGCCGACAGGTCGACCGAGCTGCCACTGTCGCTCGCCGGCCAGATGGTTGCCGCCGAAACGTTGCTGCCGACAAGCAGTTTGCGATGATCACGAACGTGCATCTCGGATGACCGTCCATCTCGACCTCGTCACGGCCGGTTCAGGTCTGGTGGCCGTGGTCTCGCTCGACTCGCCGCCGCTCAACATCTTCGATCTCGAGATGCGCGACGGGCTCATCGAAGCAGTCACTGCCGTGCGCGACCTTCCCGATGTCCGCGCCATGATCCTGCGGTCGGCGGGTAAGCACTTCAGCGCAGGGGCCGACCTCAGCGAGTTCGGCACCGCCGACTCGATCTTCGAGGCCCGGCGAATCCGCTGGGACCGCGACCCGTGGGGCCCGCTGTGGGACTGCCCCGTCCCCACCATTGCATCCTTGCGCGGCGTCGCCGTCGGCAGCGGCATGGAAATGGCCATGCTCTGTGATCTGCGGGTGGCCGAGCCGACCGCTCGGCTCGGGCTGCCCGAGACCAAGCTCGGCATGCTTCCCGCCGCAGGGGGTACGCAGAGCCTGACCCGTGCCATTGGGCCGCACGCGGCCCTGCCGATCGTGGCCTCCGCGGTCACCATCGACGCGGCCGACGCGTTGGAACGGGGCATGGTGTCCTTCGTTGCCGATGATGCCGACGAGTTCGTTCTCGAACTCGCCCGAGGTTTCGCTCGGCTCGATCCTGATGTGGTCGCCGCTGCTCGCCGGGCCCTTCGTGCCGCCGGTGACCTGCCGCTCGGCGAGGGGTTGGCCGTCGAGAGGCGCCTCGCCGCGACCCTCGCTAGTCTGCGGTGATGACCTCGGCCACTCTCACGGGCACGCTCGTCGGCCTACACCTTCACCCCATCAAGTCCTGCCGACGAGTCGAGGTCGACAGCGCCATCGTCAGCGCCTATGGACTGGACGGCGACCGAGCTTGGCAGGTGATCGGAGCCGAGGGAGCCTGTATCACCCAGCGCCAGCACGCGGTCCTGGCCGCAGTGCAACCCGAAACGCTCGACGGAGGGCTGCGCATCACCGCGCCAGGCAAGGGTTTCGTCGAGGTCGCTGCTCCCTCGACCGAGCAGCCCGTCATCACGGCCAAGACGTTGTTCGGCGTGGGCCTGCAAGCCCGGGACGCCGGCGACGAAGTTGCCGCGTGGTTCACCGATCTGCTCGGCGAACCGGTGCGTTTGGCCGGCGTACTTCCCGATCAGTGGCTTCCGCTTCCCAGTGGGTACGACATCTGGCAGCAGCCCATGAGCTTCGCCGATGCCAGCCCCGTCCTGGTCGCCAGCAGGGCGTCGCTCACCTGGCTACAGCAACGCGCGTCGGAACCCTTCGGCATGGAGCGGTTCCGACCCAACCTCATCGTCGACACCGACGAACCCTGGGCCGAGGACACCTGGCGGGCGTTCCGAGTAGGAGGGGCCGAGCTGGTGCAACACCTCCCGTGGCCCCGCTGCGCCATGCCCCAGATCGACCAGGACCCAGAAGGTCTCGAACCCGTCCGAGGCGCCGAACCGGCGAAGGTCCTTCGCCAACACCGTTGGTGTGCTGCGGCCCCCACCGTGCCGGAGAAGTTCCGCCGCATCGTCGAGGGCAACGGCCTGTTCGGTGTCGGATGCACCATCGGCCCGGTCGGTCATCGGCTGGCCGTCGGTGACCCGATCGTCGTCGAGTCCTTGCAGAGTCCCGTCCTGTCCATGCCCAAGTGACTGCGGGCGGGAGCACCTCGCCCTTCGCCGCATTCCAGGTGCGGGCCTTCGCTCCGGTTTGGTTCAGCGGGCTCCTCTGGCATCTCTGTCGCTGGGGCGTCTCGTTCCTCGGTACGTACCTCATCGCCGATCTGACCGGCTCGCCTCGGATGGTGCAGCTCGCCGGCACGGTGCTGTATGCCCCGCTGCTCGTGGGAGGCGTGATCGGCGGAGTGGTTTCGGATCGGCTGGACCGCCTGCGAACCGTGCGGCTGCAACTGGTGCTCCTGTTTCCGCTGACCATCCTCATCGGTGTGCTCGTGCGGTCCGGCCAGATTCGCGTCTGGATGATCTACGTCTACCTGTTCCTGGTGGGCATCGGATGGATCACCGACATGACCAGCCGAAGAGCGCTCGTCTTCGACCTCGTGGGCCAGGAACGCACCGACAACGCCATGGCCATGGAATCGCTCAGCGCGTCGACCGGGATGGTCATCGGCGCACTCGTCGGCGGCTCGGCGCTCCAGGCCGTCGGCATCGGATCGTCGTACTTCATCATCGCCGGCTTCATCGCCCTGGCCTTCGTCTGTCTCCTCGGGGTCAAGCGTCCAGAGGCGCCGACCGCCAAGGGAAGCGGCGTGTCGCCGATCCGCGACTTGACCGATGGCGTGCGCCAGCTGCGCAGGAACACGGCAGTCGTCAGCATTCTCGGGGTGACCGCCATCGCCAACTTCTTCCTGTTCGCCTACTTCCCGATCATTCCCGTCATCGCGAGGTCCCTGGACGCCTCGCCCCGTCAGACAGGGCTTCTCGCAGCCGGTACCGGCTTCGGGATGATGGCCGGGTCGTTGCTGACGGCCCAGCTTCGACCACGTCGACGCGGCCTCGTGTACGTCGGAGGCGTTTTCGCGGCCATGCTGATCGTGGTCCCGTTTGCGCGGGCCACGGCCTACCCGGTTGCTCTCTTCGCCATCATCCTGTCCGGAGTGGGCAGCGGATGCTTCGGCGCCATGCAGAGCACGCTGGTTGCCAGTGCAGCACCACCCGAGCTGCGCGGCCGAGCGCTCGGTCTGCTTTCGATGGCAATCGGAGCACTCCCCGTCGGAATGGCGGTCTTGGGCGAGTCGGCCGAACGACTGGGCGTGTCGACGGCCTTGACGGTGAGCATGGGCATTGGGGTTGCAACCCTGGCGTTGTGGGTTTGGCGTAGACCTCAGGTGTTCGCGATGACGTGAGACCTGCTTGAACGACCGACCTCGGAGTGAAAGCATGCCCACGGCCAGGCGGAGGACGCATGGAAGCACTGCAAAATCACGGGCGCAGCCAGCCGGAGTTCGTCTTCGAACCAGAGGCCGCGCAAACGCGTGGTGCTCCAACTGGCCATCGAGGCCCAGCGGGTCGCCGATCTCGACGATCTCCGCGATTTCCTCGGCACGTGCGTCTCCCTGCTCACCAAATCGCTGAGCGCGACCGGTGGCGCATGGTGGTCGTTCGACGGGTCGTCTGCCCGATCCGAAACCGGACGCATCCGGACCCGGTGCTCGCTCAGATTTGCAGCCGGCCGACCGAATGCAGTGTCACCGCCGCGTTCGCCGGGTACGACCCGCTCGACCTCCACCAGTTGCTCGATGTTCGTTGCGCAGCGGACACCGCGTACCTCTTCGTTGCGGTCAAGTATCTCTCCGAACCCCAGATCGTGATGGCCTTCGAGACCGGCGATCTGACACTCGGGCAACGACAGCGATGGGTCGCCGACGGTACGTCGACCCTCGAGCATCTGGCCGACCTCGTCCATGCGCTCATCGGTCGCCTGCGTCGCACCGGTTCCGACTTGGCCGACCGTCTCGACACCGAGGAGGCGCTGTGCGAGAGCGAGACCCGTTTCCGCCAGGCGTTCGAGGGTGCGAACACCGGCATCTGCCTGGTGGCGATCGATCGCATGCTCCTCGAGGTCAACGGAAGCCTGGCCTGCCTGTGGGGTTACCAACCCGACGAACTCGTCGGTCGCACCATCGCGTCGCTGCATCACGCCGACGAGGACGTCGATGGCCCCGACCACTTCGAGCTCCTCTTGCGCGGTGACGTGTCACCGGCCACCTTCTCTCGCAAGTACCGGCGCTCCGACGGTTCAGCAGTCACGGCCGACGTCTCGGTGTCGCTCGTCAGCTCGCCGGCGGCATCGCGCACGACGTCAACAACCAACTCGGCGGCATTCTCGGCTACGCAGAGTTGCTCGCACGCAAACTCGACGACCCGGCCACGCAGGGCTATTGCGAGGCGATCATCCGGTCAGCCATGCGCACCGCCGACTTCACGGCCCAACTTCTCTCGTTCGCCCGGCACGAGGACGACACCAACAGGGAAATCGATCTGCAGGAGCTGATCGACGAGGTCGCCGAACTGCTGCGCCGCAGCACCGGACCGAGCATCGCCATCGTCACCAGCCTCTGCGCCCAGCACAGCCGCCTCAAGAGCGACCCGTCCCAGTTGCAGAGCGCGCTGTTGCATCTCGGTCTCAATGCGAGAGACGCCATGGATCGAGGCGGAAGCATCGAGTTCCGGACGTCTTCGGGGTCGGCATTCCTGGAACTCGAGGTCAGGGACACCGGCGCGGGAATGTCCGCGGAGATCAAACGTCGACTGTTCGAGCCCTTCTTCACCACCAAGGAAAAGGGCAAGGGCACGGGTCTGGGCTTGGCGTCGGTCTATGCGGCGGTGACGGACCACGGAGGCCCGATCACCGTCGACAGCACCGAGGGCGAGGGTACGACGTTTCGGATCCTGCTGCCCGTCGTCTACGGCGACTGAGGCGGGCCCCCCCGGTCAGAGGTGACGAGCCAGGAACGCGGCGATCTTGGCGATGGCCTCGTCGGACTCGGGGACGTATCCGGCCGACGAGTGCCACACGTGCACCATCTCGGGCCACACCTCGAGCGTCACGTCGCCGCCCGCCGCCTCGACCTTGGCCGCCATCCGCGTCGAGTCGTCGAGCAAGACCTCGGCATCACCGACCTGAAGCAGCAGCGGGGGTAACCCCGCCACGTCGGCACCGAGCGGCGATGCCAGCGGATGGTCGAGATCGCCGTCGGGCCCCACGAACATTCGAGCCATCACGGCCAGATCAGCGGCGGACACCATGGGGTCGACCTCGGCGCGGGTGACCATCGAATCACCGGTGGCCGCAAGATCGAAGAGCGGCGAGATGGGTACGGCGCAGGCTGGGAGCGGATCGCCGGCATCTCGGAGCGCAAGCAGCAGCGACACGGTGAGACCGCCTCCGGCGGAGTCACCGGCGACGGCGATCTGGGTGGGCTCGATTCCCTGGCCACCATCGGCGACGGGCGCAATCAACGCCCGATAGGCGGCGACCGCATCGTCGACCTGAGCGGGGAAGGGGTCCTCGGGAGCGAGGCGGTAGTCGAGCGCGAAGACCCGGACCCCGGTGGCCTTGGCCAACGCCCCGGTGAGGTTCCGGTGGGAATCGACCGAGCCCGCCACGTAGCCACCGCCGTGCAAGTAGAGCAACACCCGCGTCGGGTCGGCGCCCTCGGCATCGATCCACTCGCCGGGGACCCCTCCCAGCTCGGCGGGCGTGCCGGACACCGACTCGGGCAGGCGTCCGCCAACCCGGTCCATGTTGCGGCGCATCGCCTCGATGTTCACGTTGCTCCCCGAACCGCCCCCAGCGGACGCTTTCGCACCCCAGAGCAACTTCAGGAACTTGTCGAACTGTGGGCTTGCCATGGTCGGGTTCTAGCACGGGTCGGGGTGGCCGTTCGATTCGCCGTTCGATTCGCATTGGCGCGACGCGCCCCGGTCACGGCACCCTGTGGCCATGACGTCCTCCCCCCGCCTGAACTGGCACGCGCATGACGGCGAGGGGCCCGTGTGTCTGATGATCCATGGAGCGCTCGGCAGCCGGTCCTACTGGAACGAGAACCTGCCTGCCCTCTCCGAGGTCTGCCGTCCGGTCAGCATCGAACTGTGGGGGCACGGCCGATCGCCCAGCCCCGACGACCCCGACGCGTACACGCCCGAGGGCTACATCGAGCAGTTCGAGCGGATCTGCGAGACACTCGGCGCCGACCGGGTGTACCTCGTGGGCCAGTCGATGGGAGCGGCGTTGATGCTCCACTACGTCCTGGCCAGGCCGGAACGGGCGTTGGCGTTGGTGCTCACCAACTCGTCGTCGGCGTTCGCCAATCCGACCGCCTGGGAGCACCGTCACGCCACCATGGTCATGGACCGCGCCCGTGAGGTCCGAGCGGACGGCGTCGAATCGCTTCGGGACAGCTGGATCAATCCGTCGCGATCGAGGCGGATCCCCGAGACCACGCGCCTCGCCCTGGCCCAGGAATTCGGTGAGCATCAGACCGAGGGGATTGCGCGGTCCTTCGAACTCACGAACCGGACGCTGCCCTTGGGTGACCGGCTGAAGTCCGTGGCCCTCCCGACCATGTTGACGGTGGGGGTCCTCGAGGAACGATTCCTTCCGCTGGTCGAAAAGGCCCGACTCATCCCCGGTATCGAGATCGTCGACATCGATGCGTCGCACGCGGTCAACGCCCAGAATCCTCCACAGTGGAACGACGCGGTCGTCGAGTTCCTTCGCCGGCATTCGCCTAACGTGGCGCGGTGACGCAGCCTCTCCCCCAAGCACCGCTCCCGAACGAGACGGTCAAGTACGAGAAGTCCGGCCATGTCGTGACCATCACGTACAACCGTCCCGAACGACTCAACGCCCTCAATGGAGCCATGCGCGAGAGCCTGAACGCAGCGTGGCTTGCCTTCCGGGACGACGAGGACGCCTGGGTGGCGATCATGACCGGCGCCGGTCGAGCCTTCTGCGCCGGCGCCGACCTGAAGGACGGTGCGGGCAGCACCGGCACCTTCGCCGGCACCTTCTGGGAGAAGCCGACGATCAACTCCTTCGAGAGCGGTCTCGAGCTGTTCAAACCGGTCATCGCGGCGGTGAACGGGCCGTGTATCGGGTACGGCCTCACCGGCGTCAGCTTCGCCGACTTCGTCATCGCCAGCGACCGGGCGACGTTCTCGTTCCCCGAAGTCCGCATCGGCGTTCCCACCATTGTCGGTTCCATCCGCCTCCCGCGCCGACTCAATTGGGCGGACGCCATGGAATTGCTGATGATCGGCGAACCGGTCGACGCCCACCGGGCCAAGGAAATGGGTCTGGTATGGAAGGTCGTCGATCACGACGAACTGATGGTCGAGGCCAATGCCCTGGCGGCGCGGCTGTGCGACGCGGCACCGTTGGCCACTCGCGTCGTCAAGGAAGTCGCAACTCGAACGGCCGACATGGGCTGGATCGAATCGGTCCGGTTCGGCGAAACCATGCGCCTCGTCGCCAACCAGTCAAACGACGCGAACGAGGGCCGAAGGTCCTTCGCCGAGAAACGTTCGCCCAACTGGACCGGCACGTGAAGGAATCGCCTCTGCTGGCGATCGGCGTTGCGCTGGCCGCCATGTGGGCGATCGAAATCATCGACACGGTCGCCCTCGGCGATTGGATGCAGGGCGGCGGGATCCACCCTCGGCGAACCGATGGCATCGACGGCATCCTCTGGGCCCCGCTGCTGCACGGCGGGTTCCCGCACCTCATCTCCAACTCGGTCCCGTTCGCTGTCCTCGGCGGCCTCGTCGCCCTCCGAGGCGCCCGCCGCCTGACCGCGGTCACCGTCGCTGCGGTGCTGATCGGGGGCGGGCTCACCTGGGTTCTCGGCGGCGCCGGCAACCACATCGGTGCCAGCGGGGTCGTGTTCGGCTACCTCGGCGCCCTGCTGGGTGCGGCAGCGTTCGAGCGTCGCCCGGCCGCCATTGCCCCGGGCCTCGTCGCCTTGTTGCTGTACGGCACGATGCTCGTCGGCTTCGTGCCCCAACCCGGTATCTCATGGGAGGGACACCTCTTCGGCTTCGTCGCCGGTCTCCTCGTGTCGAAGTCCCTGGCCGAACCCCGCCGCCCAACCCCCGACTACGACTTCCCCACCTGAACCCCGGGAATTTTCAGCGTTGGCCACGTGTGACGTGGCTAATGCTCAAAATTCCCGATGGGAGGGGTCGAGGAGGGGTTCAGTAGGGAGTGCCGTCGGGTTTGAGGTAGTCGAGCGACAGGTGGCCTCGGGCGTCGAGGTGGGCGTACTGGTCGTCGGTCAGCCCGGCGACGGTTCGCAGGACGTAGTCGTTGTCGGCGCCGAGGCGACAGATCGGGCCCCACCGCATCGGCGGCCCGGTCCAGGACCACTGATGGCCGGGGAATTGCCATCGGCCGACGTCCTCGGAGCCTTGGTCACGGAAGAACCCGCGGGCCAGGAGGTGAGGATCGAGATAGGTGTCAGCTTCGTCGAGGACCGGCCCGGCGGGGATGTGCCGGGCCTGGCAGCGTGCGAACACCTCCCATCGGTCGAGGCCGCTGGTCCACGCTGAGATGGCGCCATCGACGAGGTCGTGGTGCTCGAGGCGTCCCGGAAGCGTCGCAAACCGCTCGTCGCCGCCGAGATCGGGACGCCCCATGAGCTGGCAGAGGGTCCGCCACTGCTCGTCGTCGCCGACCGAGATCACGACCCAACGATCATGGCCCACGCACCGGTAGCAGCCCTGCGGAGCTCGGCTGATGTGTCGGTTGCCGCCGGGCCCATGGGTCCGTCCCGTGCGAGCTGCGTCGATCAGGTACTCACCGATGTGGTGCATCATGTTCTCGCCCTGGGAGAACTCGACCAACTCCCCGACTCCTGTTCGTTCGCGTCGCCGCAACGCGCACAGCACGGCGAATGTTCCCGCCGCTCCGGTCGTCGGGTCCATGTGGAACGCCGCCGAAGTCGTGGTCGGATCGTCATCGGTGTAGCCACGAAGGCGGGTCAATCCGCAGAGCGCCTCGAAGCTGGCGCCGAACCCGACATAGGACGAGTACGGGCCGTCGATCCCCATCGGGGGCATGCGAACACAGATGAGCCGAGGGTTACGGGCGTGCAGTTCCTCCCACCCGATGCCCAGCTTGGCCAACGTGTCGACCGAGTTGTTCTCGACGAAGACGTCGCTCTGCTCGACCAGCCGGAAGAAGGCTTCGCGTCCTTCGTCCTCACGGATGTCGAGGGTGCAGCTCAGCTTGTTGCGTGCCTGGGCCGACCACATCGAGTGCTTGTTCCACGGTCGACCCGACACGTCGAGATTCGGGTAGCCGCCGCCCAACGGGCCGAGGTCGACCAGCATGTCTTGAGGCGGACGCGGCTGATTGCCGCGGGTCGCAGGAGGAAACACCCAGGCGTTGTCGACGCGAATGACTTCGGCACCGAGGTCGGCCAGGTGCATGGTGCACGACGGTCCCGCCCACACCACGGTCAGATCGAGCACCCGGACGCCCTCGAGTGGCAGGCGTGCTCCGTCCGCCGAGACCCCTCCCGTCTCTCCGACAGGCACCTGCTCGTCGGACACCCAGGAGCGGAGCTCGGCCCGGACCTCGTCGCCATGCTGGTCGAGGGTGGGCGCGCTCCGGCGAAGCTGCCATGCCGAGTCCGCAGCATCGCCGATCCGGAACGGCGCCCCCGGCAGTCGGAAGGTGCCGGCGACCGGATGCTCCACCTCGACGAAGAAGCCCCGGCCGACGAAATGGGGGTCGTCGATCAGGGCGACCGGGGCGTTGAGCGGAGTGATGGCCCACTTGTGCCGCTGGGCCTCACGAGCCCGGTCGGCGTTGTCGCCGCGGTACAGCCAGGGAACGAACAGCGCCTGGATCTCATCGACGAGATCGTCGTCACGCATCCAGTTCGGATCGAGGAATCGGTTCCGCAGTGCATCGTCGTCGAGGACGTTGAGCATCCGCTCGATCCACATGGGCAGGGTGAAGGCGAGCACGTAGCCATCGGCCGTTTCGAAGAAGCCGTTTGGTAAGGCCCGAAGCGAATCCATGGGCTGGCGTCCGACCACCAGACCCGACCACAGATACCACAGCAGGTAGCTCACTCGACGGTCGACGCTGCCGGCCTGGGCCTCGAACATCGACAAGTCGACGTGCACCGGTTCACCGGATCGTTCCGCCATGGTGAGTGCCGCCAACCCCGCGGTGGCCGCCAAGTTCCCACACTGGTAACTGGTGAGGTTCCCCCCGAGCTTCACCGGCTCCAGGGTCTCGACCCCGGTGGAGAACATCGGCCCACCCATCGCGTAGGTGACGATGTCCTCACCCACGAAGTGGGCGTAGGGCCCGTCCTGCCCGAACGGCGTGACACTGACCACCACCACCTTCGGGTTGAGCTGCGTCAGGCGCGGGTAGTCGAGGCCCCGAGCAGCGAGGAACCCCGGTGCATACGATTCGATGACGATGTCGCTGTCCGCCACCAGCCCTTTGACGAGTTCCTGATCGTCGACGTTGTCGAGATCGAGGACGATGGAGCGCTTGTTGGTGTTCAGGTGGAGGAACAGGGCACTGTTCTCCCGGCGCTCCGAATCGTTGGCTGCTCGTTCCTCGAGATGCTCCGGGAAGGGGCCATGGGTTCGGGCCTGGTCACCGCCGGGCGGCTCCACCTTCACGACCTCGGCGCCGAAGTCGGCCAGCAATTTCCCGGCGAACGGTCCCGCCACGCCGGTGGCCAGTTCCAAGACTCGCACAGTCCTCAGCGGTTGACCGCTGAGCGCCTGTTCACCGGCTGGTTCACCAGCCGACTCCCGCAGAACGTTCGTCACGCGGGCGAACTTAGCGGACCTCGGTGTGACTGACCTCACAGCCGAGGTGGCAATCCGCGTCGACGCGGGCGAAGATGGTGCATCGCGCCACGCTTTCGGGCGCGCTTCGTATCGGACTCTTCTTGGGGGAACCCAGTGAACCTCGCCAGCCTGCTCGACCTGCCTTCGATGATCGTGCCCGATTCGGTCGCCCTCATCGATACCACCGCCCCCGGTGGAGCCCGGGAAGTCACCTACGAAGAACTCCGGGCGGCCGTCGGACTCGCGGCAGGGCTGCTCACCGAACTGGGGGTCGAACATGGCGACCGGGTCGGCCTCTTCGCCACCAATTCGACCGCGTTGATCGAGGCCAACTTCGCCACGTCGGCCATCGGGGCCACCATCGTTCCCATGAACTACCGGGCCGCAGATGAGGAGGTCACCCATCTGCTCGCCGATTCAGGCTCGAAGGTGCTGTTCACCGAGACCCGCTATCGCGAGCTGGTCGAACGGTGCCGGCCCGACACCCTCACCGACATCATCTACCTCGACGACGACTACACCGCCCGACGCGACGCCGCCGAGGAGTGGCCGTTGGTCAACGACGTGGACGACGAGGAGTTGGCCACCCTGCTCTACACGTCGGGTACCACGTCGATGCCCAAGGGCGTCAAGCTGACCCACGGAGCGCTCACCGGTTACATCATGGGCGCCAACGACGCCGCCGACGGCAGCGACATGGGCCGCATGATCCTGGCCGCTCCGCTTTACCACATCGCCGGCCTCACCTCGTTCCTCAACGCGCTCTATGCCGGTCGTATCACCGTGGTCATGAGCCAGTTCACCGCCGAGGACTGGCTGCGGTACGTCGAACTCCACCACGTGACGCACGCGTTCCTCGTGCCCACCATGCTGGCCAAGGTCCTCGACTCGCCGGCTTTCACCGACACCGACCTGTCCTCGCTCGAGGCGCTCACCTACGGTGCAGCCCCCATGCCCCCCGCAGTCATCAAGCGGGCCATCTACATGTTCCCCGAGACCGTCAGCTTCTCGGGCGCCTACGGCCAGACCGAGACCACCTCCACCGTAGCGGTCCTCGGACCCGACGACCACGTGCTCGACTCCGACCTCAAGCTGGCCCGGATTCGTTCCGTCGGCCAGGTCCTCGACGACGTCGAGATCCGGATCGTCGACCCCGAGGGCAAGGTGCTCGGCGTCGGCGAGCCCGGCGAGGTCCAACTGCGCACCTACCGGGCCATGGACGGCTACTGGGGCGCCGAGGAGAAGACCCGTGTCACCATCGACACCGAGGGTTGGGTCCACACCGGCGACCTCGGCTACCTCGACGACGACAACTACCTGTTCCTGTCGGGCCGCTCGGGCGACATGATCATTCGCGGCGGCGAGAACATCGCTCCTGAAGAGGTCGAGGCCGTCCTCTACGAACACCCCGATGTCGTCGAGGCCGCCGTCGTGGGTCTGCCCGATGAGACCTGGGGTGAGCGGGTCGTGGCCGCGCTCGTGCTGCGCGAAGGGGGGTCCCTCGAGTCCGTTCAAGCCCACTGCCACGAACACCTGGCCTCGTTCAAGCGACCCGACGCCATCCACCTCACCGACGAGCTTCCCCGCACGTCCACCGGCAAGCTCCTGCGTCGCCACCTCATCCCGGTGCTCGAAGACCTCGGGATCTAGGGCGCTGTGACCGGTCCGCTCGACGGGGTCCGAGTCGTCGAGCTCGGGCTCTGGGTGGCCGGGCCCTCCTGCTCGGCGATCCTGGCCGACTGGGGGGCCGAGGTGATCAAGGTCGAACCGCTCACCGGCGATCCCTTCCGATCGCTCGAGTGGCTCTATCCCGGCAACATCAATCCCCCGTTCGAGCTCGACAACCGGGGCAAACGCAGCATCGCGCTCGATATCTCGACCGAGGCAGGTCGCGAGGTCATCGGTCGGCTGCTGGCCGAGGCCGACGTGTTCGTCACCAACTACCGGCCCGGAGGGCTCGAGCGAGCCGGCCTCGACTACCCCGCGTTGCACGAGCGGTTCCCTCGTCTCATCTACGGTGCGGTCACCGGATACGGGCTCGACGGCCCCGACCGGGACCGCCACGCGTACGACGTCGGTGCGTTCTGGAGCCGAGCCGCCGTTGCCCACACCCTCACACCCGAGGGCCAAGATCTCCCCTATCAGCGAGGCGGCATGGGCGACCACATGACCGGCATGGCGGTGGCTGGTGGCATCTCGGCGGCGTTGTTCCAACGGGAGAAGACGGGAGCGGGTCAGCTCGTCCTCGGGTCGTTGATGCGCTTGGGCACCTACATGCTCGGCTGGGACCACAATGTCACAGCTCGCCTCGATGTGGACGTGCCGCCCACCAATCGCAAGGGTCCGGCAAACCCACTCATCAACGGGTATCGCTGTGGTGACGGCAAGTGGCTGTGGATGCTGGGCCTCGAAGGCGAACGGCACTGGCCCGACGTCCTTCGAGCGTTGGGGCATCCCGAATGGGAGACCGATCCTCGATTCGCGACGATCGAAGCTCGAGTGGCGAACGCGATCGACCTGACCGCTGCCATCGAGGGCGCCCTGGCCAACCGCCCGCGGGCCGAGTGGGGCAAGATCTTCGACGCCGAGAACGTCTGGTGGGCGGCGGTCCAGTCGACGCTCGACATGCGCCACGACGACCTCCAGGCCCGCGCCATCGGCTGCTGGGTCGACGTGCCGATGGCCGACGGCAGCACGGTCGAGATGGTTGCCTCGCCGATCGACTTCCCCGAGCATCCGTGGTCGGTCGACCGGCCGGTTCCCGAACTCGGCCAGGACACCGAGCTGGTGCTCATGGAACTCGGGCTCGATTGGGATGCCATCGATGCTCTCAAGGAAGCGGGGGTCATCCCATGACAGGTCCTGCGATGACGCAGTCAGCGTTGCTCTTCTCGGGGGTGCGGGTCCTCGATCTCGGCTCCGACATCGCCGCCCCCTACGCGGCCATGTTCCTCGGCGACCAAGGTGCCGACGTGGTGAAGGTCGAGTCGGGGGCGGGCGATTCGTATCGCAGCGATCCCGGTTTCCACACGGTGAACCGCAACAAGCGATCGGTCGTCGGCGGCTCGGAAACCGTCGCCCAGTTGGCCGCCAGGGCCGACGTCATCTTCACCGACCGTCCTGGGCACGCGGCCGAACTTCGCGTCGCTTGCTCCGGGCGCCGTTGTCGTCGCCATGCCCCCTTGGGGTGAGCATGGCCCCAAGGTGAACGACCCGGCGACGCCTGCGCTCGTCCACGCGGCCACCGGCATTGCCTGGAATCAGCAGTCCTATGCCGAGGTTCCCGTCGACGTCGTCATCCCCATCGCGGCGTACGGCACCGGTGTCCTGGGCGCGCTCGCCGCGGTCACCGGCCTCGTGCATCGGGCGACCACTGGGCTTGCGCCCACCTACGAGGTCTCGCAGGTCGCGGGCGCCGCCGCCATCCAGTTGGGCGAATTCCGGGTCGAGGGCGACACCGAGCCCCGTCCCGGCGACTCGGGGCTCGGATCGAAAGGGCGCGTTGCCTGCTATCGCCTCGTGATGGCGGGCGACGAGAAATGGTTCTTCCTGGCCTGCGGGACGGCTCGGTTCTACCAACGGATGCTCGACGTCATCGGCCGCCCCGAACTGATCGACGACCCCCAGCTGGCGAACCCACCGTGGGGTCTCATGCTCGACGACGCCATCGCCCGCATCACCCCGATCCTCGACGAGGTGTTCGCCACCAAGCCACGCGACGAGTGGCTTGCGTTGTTGGCTGCCGCCGACGTCCCTGCCCAACCCGTCCTGACCCGCGACGAGTTCCTGCAGACGTCGATGGTCAAGGCGAACGAGATGGACGTCACGGTCGCCCACCCCGAGGTCGGTGACGTGCACATGATGGGGGTCCCGGTCCGAGTCGACAGCGCTCCAGGTTCGGTTCGTCGGCCCGCCCCGCTGCTCGGCGAGCACACCGACGACGCCGTGTCGGAATGGCTGGCCGCACCGCTGCCGGCCGACACGTTCGGGCCCGGCTCGGGTGAGCGACCGCTCTCCGGGCTCCGCGTTCTCGATCTCGCCGGCTTCATCGCCGGACCGGTCGTGAGCCGCCACCTGGCCATGCTCGGCGCCGAAGTCATCAAGGTCGAACCACCCACGGGCGACCCGTTCCGCGGCATCGGCGGCAGCTTCGCCTCGTGGAACCAAGGCAAGCGGAGCATCATCCTCGACCTCACCACAGCCGACGATCAGGAACGGCTGCACGCACTCGTTGCCGACGCCGATGTCGTGATCGAGAATTTCCGGCCCGGCGTCTCCAGCCGCCTCGGCTGTGACCAGGCCACCCTCGCAACCAAGAACCCCTCCCTCATCTTCCTGTCCTCACCCGGCTACGGCGCCGACGAGAGCATGGCCGAGCGGCCCGCATTCGATCCTTTGGTGCAGGCCCTCGGCGGCTTCATGGCCGCGCAGGGTGGTTGGCCCGAGGCTGGGCCGGAACCGGTGTTCCTCAGCGTGGCCATTCACGACGTCACGACCCCCATGCTCGGCGCCTTCGGTGTCGTGTGCGGGCTCTGGCGCCGTCTCGCCACCGGCCTGTCCCAGCACGTCCACACGTCGCTCGTCCAGAGCACGATGGTCGCCCAGGCCGCCGAGTACACCCGCTTCGAGGGTCGACAACCGCCGAGGTTGGGCGGCTTCGACTTCCCCGGTGACGACGTGAGCCACTGGGAGGAGGCCGACGACGGCTACGTCTGGGTCGATGGTGCACATCGCCAGGCGGTGTGCACCCACGGCCTCACGGACACCGAACTGGCCGCCGCCAACGGGCTGGTGGTCACCCAGGACTCCGGGGTCTACGGGCGGTTGAAGGTGTTCGGCCAGCTGATCGGCGGCGCCGGACCCGCACCGGAGCCCGGCCCCGCCTCGGGGAACACAGCGGTTCGGGCTGGGGCTGACCGTCCGCAAATCGGGCGCTACTCCTCGCGGATTTCCTGTTGCGGGCCGCCGGACCACCACGCATCGAGGCGCGAGACCGGTTGCCATCGGAGTCGAACTCGACCCTGGTGCCGGGGCCGCTGTCACTGATCTCGACCTCGAAGCCCGGGTTGGGGGTCGCCCACAGCACCTTGGCACCCGATGCCGAGAACGAAATGGCCGTCGATCCGCCTCGGAGGTTGTAGGTCTTGGTCGTCTGCCGCCGGTGCCGCTGTCGCCGGAGGCGCGATGGACGGAGGCGCTGTCGTCCGAGGCGCGGTGGTCGGAGGGAGGGTTGCGCGCGGCCAGCCGGCGCGTCGGCGGAGCAGCGGTCGGTAGCGTGGTCGCAGCGGTGGGCGCAGTCGATTGGAGCGCGGCCGATTGGGTCGCAGAGGAGAACGGTGCCGGCGCTGAGGCAGTGCCCGAAGCCTCGAGGCCCTGTCGGCCGGGGTCGTGGCCGGGCTCGTGGCCAGGGTCAAGCCCAGCGTCCGGTCATCGCGTCCGCCGCCCGACCCGTCGAGACCGGACGGTGTCATCGAGGCCGAGTACCGACGGCGGGTCCAGGACCTCATTGTCCACGACGGCGATCCCCGTCCAGGCGACGCCGATGGCGGCGGCGCATCCTGCCAGCCAGAGCAACACGAACGCTGCGGACTTCATGTCACCGAGTGTGGCGGCGTGCTCCCCCGAACGGCGTCAACCAGAACATAAATGACCCTTAAACCACGAAGAGCAAGGCTCGGGTGCTCCCGGGCCACTTGGTAGGGTCCTTCTCCATGGCCTCGATATTCGTGGTGGAGGACGACCACCAGATTCGCACGTTGATGGTGCGAACGATGGCCAACGCCGGACACGTGGTTCGAGCCGAGGCCACGGCCATGGCCGCCCTGCAGGGCATCGTCGACACTCCACCCGACGTGGTCATCCTCGACCTGGGCCTCCCCGACCTCGACGGATCCGACCTGCTGCGCATGATCCGCTCGGTCTCCGACGTACCGGTCATCATCGCCACTGCCCGAGACGACGACAACGAGATCGTGAAGCTCCTCAACGCCGGGGCCGACGAGTACGTCGTCAAACCCTTCTCCGGGGCCGAACTCGAAGCGCGCGTACGAGCGCTGCTCCGGCGGCTCGACAAGGGCGGTGAGACCCGCGAGCTGTTCGTCGGCGGCATACACATCGACCTCCGGGCCCGGTCGGTAACCGTCGACGGGACAGCCATCACCTGCACCCGCAAAGAGTTCGATCTTCTCGCGTACCTAGCGGGCAGGCCCGGTGAAGTGGTGACCCGGGACGAGCTCTACGCCGAGGTCTGGCGTGAGCCCTACGGCGGCGCCGACAAGACCATCGACGTGCACCTCTCGTGGCTTCGTCGCAAACTCGGGGAGACGGCTGCGACGCCCCGTTACCTCCATACCGTCCGGGGGGTTGGGGTCAAGCTCGTCGATCCGTCATGAGACGACAGCTCGTCCTCGTGTTCCTCGCACTCTCGACGCTTGTTGCCTTCGCCTTCGTCGTGCCGCTCGGGTTCCTCATCCGCCGGACGGCCGAGGACAACGCAATCGACGCGGCCCGATCTGACGCAACCGCCGTCGTGCCGGTGTTGGTCGCCGACGGATCCACCGCCAACGTCACCGCTGCGCTCGGGGCCACTGCGGCCGGTCAGGAACGGCGGATGTCGATCTACATGTTCGACGGGCGCATCATCGGCATCGACATCGACCCCTCCCCGCGAATGATCGACGCCCTCGAACGCGGGCAGTCCTCGATCGGTCCGGTGCGCGGTGGTGTCGAAGTCGTCGCCGCCGTGGCGTCCGGTCCCGAGTCCATTTCGGCCGTGCGGGTCTTCGTCCCCGAAGCGACGTTGCGCCGGGGCCAGGCCCGGGCCTGGGCCGCACTGGCTGCCGTGGCCTTCGCGCTGGTAGGCATCTCGGTCGTGGTGGCCGATCGGCTTGCCCGCAACATCGTGCGGCCGACCGAGCAGCTTGCTGGCGCCGCTCGGCTCCTCGGTTCCGGCCAGCTCGAGACGAGGGTCGAAGTCGACGGCCCCCAAGAGCTGGTCGACCTCGCAGGGGCCATCAACGATCTCGGCGCGCAGGTCGGCTCGATGCTGCACCGCGAACGAGAGCTGGTCGCCGAACTCTCCCATCGTCTCCGCACGCCGCTCACCAAGATGCGCCTCCGGGTCGACCAAGTCGAACACCCGGCGTATCGCCGACGACCTCCGCAACGATCTCGACGACGTCACCGGGGTCATCAACGACCTGATCAACGAAGCGCGAGGAACGGTGGTGAAAGCCCAACGGAGCGATGCCGGCACCATCGTCGCTGAACGGGCCGAATTCTGGCAGGTCCTCGCGGAGGACCAGGAACGGGCTTGGCGGTTCCAACGCGGCGGTGGTCGTCTGCCGGTCGCAATTCCTGCAGCCGAGTTGGCGGCGGCCGTCGACATCCTGCTCGAGAACGTCTTCACCCACACCGACGACGGCCTCCCCCTGGCCATCGGCTACCGCCGCGAGGGTGATGCGGCAAAGATCTGGGTGGCCGACGCCGGACCCGGCATCGACCCGTCGGCCACCGAGCGGGGCCAGTCCGGCGCCGGGTCGACCGGACTCGGCCTCGACATAGCCAGACGAACGGTCGAGAAGGTTGGCGGCTCGCTGACGGTCGCCACCAGCTCGCTCGGCGGAGCGCAGATCGAGCTGCGCATCCCCCTCGTCGAGGGCGCCGGCTGACCCTCGGCCTGACGAGGATCAGTTCGGGACTTCGAGGCGAACCACTGTGCCTGCACCTGGCGTGCTGGAAATGCTCAGCTCGGCCCCGGCATCGGCGGTGATGTCGGCCAACAGCCGCAGCGAGACATTGCCTACATCGGAGGGCTCGTTGGGATCGAAGCCCTGGCCATCGTCGCGAATGGTTGCGACCGTGGCGCACCGAGCTGCCTTGTCGTCGCTCCGGACCCCTTCGACGAACACTTCGATGTTGGAGGCGCGAGCGTGGCGGAGGATGTTGCGCACCGACTCCTGAACAACGCGGTACACGAGCGCGCTGGTCTCGATGCGGTCGTCGGTAACGTCGTGGACCTGGAGCCGGGTCTGAATGCCGAGCCCTTCGGCGGGAGCCAGCAGATCGGTGAGCGCCGACTCGAGTCCCTGGTCCTGGATCGACGGCGGGTAGAGATCGACGAGCAGCGTGCGGAGCGAACGCAGGCTTCGACGGGCCCCAACGGCAGCAACCCGGAGCTCGTCGGCGGATTCCCTGCCTTCGCGGTCGGCGCCGTCGGCCGCGGCCGCCACCGCGGTCGAGGTGGCGACGAGCTCCTGCACGACGCCGCCATGGAGCTCGGCCGCGATGCGCCGACGCTCGAGCTGCGATGCGTCCATGGCCCGCTGGAAGAAGAGCTCTCGTTCGGCCTGGGCATTGCGCAACCTCCGGCCCATGATCCAAGCCAATCCGAGGTGCATCGCCTCCATCAGTACCAGCGCCGCGGCGACGATCGGGAAGAACGCCGAGCGGATACGACCCGCCGAGGCGTCGACCGACGAGATGTCGAAGTACGTCTCGTAGAGCAGCGGTTCACCGTCGGGTCCGTCGAGTGGGAGGTAGACCTCGAGCATCTGCTCCCGCTCGGTTTCGAAGCGGTTCTCGGGGCCGGTCAGAGAACTGACTTCGGACACGATCTCTGCGGTCCAGAAGGCGCTTCGCTTCTCCTCGTCGAAGGTGTACACCTCGCCGATGAGCCGAGGCTCGTCGGAGTAGACGATACGCCCCTCGGTGTCCCACAGCTTGACGCGTAGCGCCTTGTCGTCGAGCACCCGGTCACGGACGATGGCGTCTAGCTGAGCGAGGGCGTCGGGGTCGCCGGCGAGGAGTTCGGGTGAAAGGTTGGGTTGGACGACGGTGCGCGCCACCACGCCGGTGACCGAGCGGACGTCGCTCATCGCCTCGGTCTCGCCGGCGCGAAGCGACGCCCACAAGCTGCCGAGACCGATGGCGATCATGCCAACCAGGCCGACGATGACGAACGACGCGAACGGTGAACCAATGCGGTCAAGTCGTCTCGGCCGGTTCGGCGACGGCGCGTTGCTGGTCACTGCTCCACTTTGGCGCACGCGTACCTGTCCTGTGGTAGTCGGAACCCCAAAACATCGTTAAATCAGGCTTGTTGTGCCGCTTCGGCACCCCGGACGTCCGTGGACTAGCGTCTCGGCATGCACGATCTGATCATCCGCAATGGCATGGTGGTCGACGGGACTGGCCGCCCTCCGCGCCCCGCAGACGTCGCCGTCAGCGACGGCATCATCACCAGCGTCGGCGACCTCGCCGGCGAGGCAGCGCGCCGGGAGATCGACGCTGAAGGCCTCATCGTCAGCCCTGGTTTCGTCGACGTTCACACCCACATGGACGCGCAGATCGCGTGGGACCCGCTCGGTGAGTGCTCGTGTTTCCATGGCGTCACCACGGCGGTGATGGGCAACTGTGGGTTCACCCTCGCTCCCGTCCATTCCGACGCACGAGAGCTGGTGGTCCGGAACCTCGAACGGGCCGAAGACATCGCCGCCGAGGCCATGGCGGCCGGCATCGACTGGTCGTGGGAGACCTTCCCGGAGTACCTCGACTTCGTCGACCGGACACCCAAGGGCATCAACTACGCCGGCTACGTCGGTCACTCGGCGCTGCGAACCTGGGCCATGGGGGAACGAGCGTTCACCGAGGAAGCCAGCGCCGACGACCTCGCGCTCATGGCTTCGCACATCCAGGACTCGCTCCGGGCCGGGGCCGTCGGGTTCACCACGTCCATCTCGATGAACCACGAAACCTCCGACGATCGTCCCGTCGCCAGCAGGCTCTCGACCCGCAACGAGATCAACGCACTCGTCGGTGCCATGGGCGAGCTGGGGGTCGGCATCTTCGAACTGGCCCACCACGCGGACATCCGTTCACGCAATCCGGAAAAGCGCGAGAGCTACATTTCGTGGCTGGTCGAGTTGGCCCGCAGCACCGGCGTGCCCATCACGTCGGGCATGTTGGCGTTCGGCGCCGAAGACCACCAATGGCGGCCGGTTGTCGAGTTGTACGAACGCATCAACGCCGCCGGCGGCACCGGATGGGCGCAGGTGCACTCCCGGCAATTCGGCGTCCTCCTCTCGTTCGAAACGCGCTTGCCGTTCGACGCGCTCCCCGTCTGGTCCGAGTTGCGGTCTCAACCGCTCGCCGAGCAACGGCGGGCGCTGACCGACCCTTCCACCAGAGCGAAGCTGATCGAGATCGCCGAGAACGCCGACTACGGCCGAGCCATCGGTGCCGAAGCCCGGAAGCCCGACTGGCAGTGGATCTCGCCGCTCACCGCCGGACTTCCGCCGTATGAGTCCATCGCCTCCCGGGCAGCTGCTTCCGGGAAGGCGCCAATGGAGGTCTTCCTCGATCTGGCGCTCGACGCCGACCTCCGGTTGTTCTTCATTCAGGCTGCGGCCAACCACGACCAGGACGTGGTGCTCGAATTGTTGCGTCAGCCCTTCTCCATCCCGACGTTCAGTGACTCGGGCGCCCATGTCAGCCAGATCATGGATTCCTCGCTCCAGACCCATCTGCTCGGACACTGGGTCCGTGACGTCGGCGCCATCACCGTCGAGGACGCCGTCCATCGTATGACCCAGGTCCCGGCCACGGCGTGGGGCTTCGCCGACCGCGGGTTGGTGGCTCAGGGGATGGCCGCCGATCTCAACGTCTTCGACCTCGGCCAGCTCACGCCCGACCTCCCCGAACTGGTCTACGACCTGCCCGGGGGCGCTCGTCGGCTTCGCCAGACGGCCACCGGTTTTGCTGCGACCATCGTCAACGGCGAGGTCCTGGTGGAGCACAGTGAGCCGACTGGAGCGCGTCCCGGCCGCCTGCTCCGTGGCCCCCTCGCCCCTTCCTGAACCCACCCGCTAGCTTCCCAGTATGCAACAACCGCTCGCAGGGATTCGGGTCCTCGAACTCGCTGAAGGGATCGCCGGACCCTACGGCGCAAAGCTCCTCGGCGGGTACGGCGCCGACGTCGTGAAGGTCGAGTCGAGCACCGGCGATCGGGCCCGTCACCTCGGTCCCTTCCCATCCGACCGCACCGACCCCGAGGCCTCCGCGCTCTACCTCCACCTGAATACCAACAAGCGTTCCGTCGTGCTCGACGGGCTGCCCGACGGCGGCGCCGAATCGCTCGACCGGTTGATCGAATGGGCCGACGTCATCATCCAGTCCGAGCCGGTGCCCGACCCGGCCGATCTCCGGCTCCGTTTCCCCGACAAGGTCGTCGTCACGGTCACTTCCTTCGGCCTCACCGGTCCCTATGCGGGCATGGTGGGCGAGGAAATCATCCACTACGCGCTCGGCGGGCCGATGTCGGCCTCGGGCAACCCCGATCGTGAGCCAGTGAAGATGGGGGCCGATCTCGGCCAGTACGAGTGCGGCACGCTCGTGGCCGTCGCCGCCCTGGCCGGCCTGGCCCGAGGTGTCGGAACGCACGTCGACCTGTCCAACATCGAGACCCAGGTGGGCTCGATCGATCGTCGCATGACCTACCTGCTCTACGGCAGTTATCGCGGCGAGAACGTACCGCGTTTCGGGGGCTACGTCGTCGGTCCGCTCACCAACGGCTGCCGCATCGCCGGCGACGGCCACGTGCAGGTGTCGACGCTGCTCAACTGGATCCCTCGCATGCTGGCGGTGCTCGACGACCCCGTCATGACCGAGCTCTACAGCGACCCCATGTTCTTCTTCAACCCCGACCTGCCCGAGGTCGCCGACGCACAGCTCCTCGGTTGGACGCTGGCCCGGACCAAGCAGGACGCCATGGACGAGGCCCAGGCCGGCGGATGGCCGATCACCGCGGTCAATCGCCCGGTCGATCTTCTCACCGACCGTCACTTCACCGCCCGCGGCTACTTCGAGACCATCGAGCACCCTGCCGCCGGCCCGGTCGTACACCCCGGAGCACCGATTCGCATGCAGGACGGGTGGCAATCCCGGCTCCCGGCGCCGCTGCTCGGTCAGCACACCGACGAGGTGTTGGCCGGACTCGGCACTGCTCCCGAGACAGCGCTGACCACGTCCGCCGATCCACCGCCGGCGGACGCACTTCCGGATGACGCACTTCCGGATGACGCACTGCCGGATGACGCACTTCCCCTGGCCGGCGTGCGCGTCCTCGACCTCACCGTCGTCTGGGCCGGACCCTACGCAACCACCCTGCTCGGTGACCTCGGCGCCGAGATCATCCGGGTCGACAACCCGCACGTGTTCCCGTCGGCCACCCGCGGACTCATGCCCCGGCCTCCCCGCATGATCACCGACACCATCGGCGGCATCTTCGGCGGCTACCCCGACGCCGAGCCTGGCGATCGGCCGTGGAATCGGGTGGCGCTGTTCAATGCCCACGCCCGCAACAAGCGCAGCGTGACTCTCGATCTGCGGACCGACTCGGGTCGTGAGGCCTTCCTCCGACTGGCCGAGCAGTGCGACGTGATGATCGAGAACAACTCGGTCGACCTCATCGACAAGCTGGGCATCGGCTGGGACGAACTTCACGCTCGCAACCCGCGCCTGATTCTCATCCGCATGCCGTCGGTCGGCCTCGAGGGGCCCTACCGAACCTACCTCGGGTTCGGTGTCAACTTCGAGGGCCTCTGCGGCCTGACCGCGTTGCGGGGCTACGCCGATGCCGACCTGTCGGAGAACGAAGCCGTCTTCCACATGGACGCGGCCTCGGGTTCGGCCGGAGCGTTCGCGGCGCTGGCCGCGCTCCGCCGTCGAGGCCAGACCGGTGTCGGCGAGATGATCGAGCTCTCGCAGTCCGAGAACATGATCAACCACATCGGCGAGTACGTCATCGAATCGGCCTGGACCGGGGCCGAACACGCACCGCTGGGGAATCGTCACCGGGTCCGGGCACCCCAGGGCTGCTACCCGTGCGTCGGCGACGACGCCTGGGCGGTCATCTCGGTCGGCACCGACGACGAATGGGCCGGGCTCGGCCGGGCGGCCGGCAGCCCGGCGTGGGCATCAGATCCACGCTTCGCCACCGCCGCGGGTCGCCGAGATCATCACGACGAGATCGACGAACTCGTCGGCGCATGGACAGCGGGGCTGACGCCCTACGAGGTCTTCCATCTGTGCCAAGCCCAACGAGTGCCTGCGGCCCCGGTGTTGCACGAACTCGAATCACTCGCCGATCCTCACCTGCGGGCACGAGGGATGTTCCGTCCGAACGGCAGCGTCGACACGGGAACCCACGACTACCCGACCCATGTCTGGCACTGGGACGGCCCCGATCTGCGCTGGGATCCCCTGCCAATTCTCGGCGGCGACAACGCCGAGATCTTCCGCGACCTCTGCGGGTACAGCGACGACGACTATGCAACACTCGACGCCGACGGCAATCTGAGTGAGTCCTATCTCGGACCCGACGGCAACCCGCTCTGAGGAGACCGACCATGACCATGCAGGCCAGCGACCCCCGCTCCGTACTGTCGACCTCGGGTGCGGTTCGGGCTGCGGGCACGAACGTGGCGCCGCAGTACTTCGAGTTCGCCAAGACCGAGCCCACCGAGGCCACGGCGGCCGGCTCCCGGTTGTGGTGGCTCCGCAGCCAAGCGGCGGTGGTCTGCTTCGCCGAGCTGGCGGCTCAGGACCCCTTGACCTTCTCCGACCAACCGGACGAGTTCATGGCGCTGGTCACCGAGCCCGGAGCGGTCGTCTCCGTCACCGCCGGACCAGGGCTCGAGGCTGGCCAGATCCTCGAAGCCCAGACCGTCGAAGCTGCGGGACGGGCGTTGGTGGTCGTCCCTCCTGGAGGCTCGTCGCTCACCGCTGATCGGCCCACCACGGTCGTCCTGTTGTTCAGCTCGCAGTCCGATGTGTTGCGCAACCGGTGCCCCAACAACAGCTTCTTCGACCGGGCCGATCCCAACGTCGCAGCCTGGCAGGCATGGCCTCCGCCGCCGGACGGTTGGCGCCTCCGTGTCTACGACATCGACGCCGTCGCTCCGGCCGAGGGACGCTTCGGGCGCCTCTATCGCTGCACGACCGGCATGGTCAACTGGTTCTACCAGGACCCCGGCCCCCGAGACCCCGCTCGCCTTTCACCCCATCACCACGACGACTTCGAACAGCTGTCCCTGCAGTTGGCCGGCGACTACGTCCACCACATCCGGACACCGTGGAGCGTCGACCAATCGCGGTGGCGCGACGACGAGCACCAGTTCTGCACCAGCCCTTCGGTCACCATCATCCCGCCACCCTCCATCCACACCTCGCAAGGCGTCGGAGACACCCCCCATCAGCTGCTCGACCTCTTCTGCCCTCCTCGACACGATTTCTCCGCCCAGCCGGGCTGGGTGCTCAACGCCGACGACTATCCCTACGACACCACCCCCAACGACACCGCCCCCAAACGAGACCGCTCCAAACAACACCACTCCAACCAACGCCACGGAGACGTCATGAGCCACCAGCACTGGACCGAGTTCGGATTGCGCGGCCTTCCGCCGATGTCGGCGCGGACCGAAACCCCCATGCCCCCGCCGTTGCGGCCGTTGGTCGACGAGCGGATTGCCCTCCTCCCCGATCCACTTCGCGGCATCACCACGTCCGGTACGCCCATCGAGGGTCTGTTTCCGCTGCACTCGACCGGTGTCGAAACCCGACCCATGGCCGAGGCCGCACAGGCCTTCCTCGCCGCGCTCAGTCCCGACCAGCGGGCGAAGGCGACGTTCCCGCTCGACGCCGCCGAGCGTCGCACCTGGATCAACGTCCACATGTACCTCTTCCGTCACGGCGTCCTGCTCGACGACCTTCCGGTGGCTACACGCCATCTCGCCCTCGAACTGCTGCGAACCACGCTCTCGGCTCGGGGCTACGGACTGGCCCAGGACCTCATGCGGCTGAACCAGTTCCTCGCCGACTTCACCGGGAGTCCCGACGAGTACGGCCAGTGGGCCTACTTCGTGTCCATCTTCGGCGACCCCTCCAATGGTGAACCGTGGGGCTGGCAGATCGACGGGCATCACCTCAATCTCAACGTCACGATCGTGGGCGACCAACTGGTGATCACCCCGATGTTCCTGGGATCGGAGCCGACCAGCATCCACGCAGGGCCCTACGCCGGCACGCAGGTGTTCGTCACCGAAGAACAGGCCGGCCTGCAACTGGTGCGGTCGCTCGACACGGGTCAGGCCGCCAAGGCCATCGTGCGTTCATCGATCCACCCCGACGACCTGCCCCGGGAGCTCCAGCATCCGTTCGACGGCCGTATGCAAGGCGGGGCGTTCCATGACAACGCGGTGATGCCGAGCATCGGCGTGCGGGCGACCGACCTGTCCGACGGGCAACGCCGGCTCATGCTGAACCTCGCGTCGGTGTACGTCGGGTACACGACCGAAGGCCACAACGAGTATCGCATGGAAGAGGTTGCGGCCCACCTCGACGAGACCTGGTTCTCGTGGATGGGCGCCACTGACGACCACGGCGCCTTCTACTACCGGCTGCACAGTCCCGTTGTGTTGATCGAGTTCGACCACCATCCCGGCGTCGTGTTCGACAACGAAGTCCCTTCGCGCAATCACGTGCACACCCTCGTGCGCACCCCGAACGGCGGCGACTACGGAGCCGATCTACTCCGCCAGCACCACGACCAGTTCGACCACTCCGACGGTCACCATCATCCTCGTCACTGAACAGGGGCTGTCCTCGGATAGAGCGTGTAGATGACCACGGCGGGAACGGCGCTGAGGAACGCGAACAAGTAGAAGACCTTGTCGAAGGTTTCGAACGCGATCCGGTCGCTGTCACCCAGGATGGCGACGACGATCGCGATCCCGAGTCCCCCGCGAGGTTCCGGATGGTGTTGAACGCCGCGTTCACCTCGCCGAACACGTCAGGGCTCACGCCTTCCAGCGCTGCGCTGTTCAGAGGCGAATACGTCATGCCGAAGCCAATGCCGAAGCAGACCACGGCGGGAAAGAACGTGGTCCAGTAGGCAGGCTCGCTGGTGAATCGGAAGGTGATCCACAGCATCACCAGGATCGGGAGCAGCGAGCCGACAGAGATGAGAAGTCGAGGTCCGTAGCGGTCGGCCATGCGCCCGGAGATCAATCCGGTAACCGCCGAACAGACGGGTGCCGGCGTGATCGCCAGTCCCGCGTCGAGCAGTGAGTATCCCCAGATACCGGTGAGGAAGAGTGGCCATACCAGCCAGATCGACTGGCCCATCATCGACAGGAAGACGTTGGCCAACGACGCCGTCCACACGTTGCGAACCTTGAACAGTCGGAGGTCGAGCAGTGGCGCGCTGTGACGCAGCGAACGCACGACGAAGAGCGGGATAAGCAACGCCGCGCCGGCGACACAACCCAGGATCGGGAACGACGTCCAGCCCCACTTCGGTCCTTGCACGATCGCAACCGCGAACAGTCCAATGGCTGCGGTCCCCATCGGCACCCCGACCAGATCGATGCGGTCGGTCGGGGTCTGGGTCTTGGTCTCGATGAGCCAGCGCCGACCGACGACGAGCACGAACCCGACGATGGGTGCGGAGATGAGGTAGATGTACCGCCAGCCGAGACCGTGGACGATGAAGGCCGAAAGGCTCGGTGCGATGGCAGCGCCCGTCGAACCGCTCGCCGTCCAGGTCGCTACCGCCGTCGTTCGACGCGACGCAGGGAAGCCGGGCAACACCAACGCCAGCGAGGATGGTACGGCGAGTGAGCCGCCGAGGCCCTGAACGATCCGACCGGCAACGAACACCCCGGCGCGAGGCGCGAGTGCGCTGAGCAGCGAACCGCACAGGAACACAGAGACGCCGATGAAGAACACCCGCCGTCGGCCCACGCGGTCGGCCATGCGGCCGGCGAGGACCATGAACGTGGCCAGCGTGATGCTGTACCCCGACAGCGCCCAGGACAGGCTCGAACGGGACGCTCCTTCGAACGTTTCGGCAATCGAGGAGAACGCAATGTTGGTGCCCGTCACGTTGAACATGACGATGGAGAACGCCAGCGCAGCCAGCGACAAGGCGGCCCAGCTACCCGAGGGGACCCGTTCGGCCGGGCTCATCGGGGCCCGACGAGCCCGCTCTGCTCGGTGACGGCGAGAAGATGGCCCGACGGGCTCCACAGGTTGACCTTGCCATGCCCGAGCCCTTCGGTCACTGCGTGGATCTTGATGTCGGCGAGCACCCAGTCGCAGGCCTGGGGCGAGACCACCCGAATGGTGTTGTCGATCGAGCGGGCACGGACATCGTTGACCACCGCCGCCGCGACCCCAGCCGAGACATCGTCGCCCACGATCGCCAACGCCGACGCGAACGCGGGTACGCCGCCCGGCATCGTCGCCCACAGCGCCGAACTCCCCTCGGCGTTCGCAGCCATGAACCCGTCGGGTGTCAGGGTCGCCGTGCGTTCGTCGATGCGTGGTCGGAGGCCGCCCCGACGCTCCTCGTTTGCCAGTTTGCGGCTGGGACACTGGTCGGGAGGGAGCACGTTCGGCATCTGCTCCCACATGCCCTCGGCGATCGAAGGTCGACGGCCCAGCGCGGCAAGCGCCGTGAGGAACAGGTTGCCGTCGACGAACCCGGTGATGCGGGCCTGGGACATGTAGAACCCCGTGGCCAACACCTCGACCTGCAGGTCGATCACGTCGGGTGGCTTCGCTCCCCCGACGAACTGGCAGGTGGCCCACGCCGTCGCCTTGCCGACGGTCCCCTCGGCCGCTTCGATCACCGCCGCCAACCCGCATCCGCCGTAGAGGTTGCCTCGACCACCGCAGATGCTGTCGGTGACCGGCAGTCGCCAATGCCCGTCCGAGCTCCCAGGCCGAAGTTGCAGAAAGTCTCGAACCGGGTGATCGTCGTCAGTCATGCCCATGGAACGGCGAGCCTAGCCACCGCCCTTCTGCAAGCCCCAACCACCTCACCCTCGTTCTGCAAGACCCCGCTCCCCCTCCGGGGGTTGCGGGTCTTGCAGAACGGGGCTGGGGTGGGCCCAGCTTGCAGAACGCGCGGGTTACCTGGACCTGGCGGGAATGGGGTCGGTGGGGCTTGGTTCAGTGGGAATGGGGTGCAGGGCGCTCGGCGGGCGTCGCGGTCGAACCGCGGCCGGCAAGGTATTCGTCGAGGGCTTCGACCGCGTAGCCGGCGTAGACCATGGCCGGTCCGCTGCCTTGCATCACCGCGACGTTCAGCGCCTCGTAGATCTCCTCCCGGGTGGCGCCTGCCGCCAGACAATCACGGACGTGGAACGCGATGCAGACATCGCACTGCATCGTGACCACCAGGGCCAGACCGATCAGTTCCTTCGACTTGCGATCGAGGGCGCCGGGCGCCATCGCCAGATCGTGGGTGTGCCAGTACGACTGGTGCAGCTCGGGTTGGTGCTCGCTCAGCTTCCTGCCGGCGGCCGCGTTGCGTCGAAGTCGGTCCCGGTACCCACCTGGTTCAGCCATGCATGCATCATGACGCAGCGTGCCGGCCGAAGAGGCGCTCGAGCACCAAGAATTTGATCACCCACACGATGAAGTATCCGAGGAACGCTGCGATGTTGACGGCAAGGCCCTTGCCGAACAGAGATTGCGCCAGCGCGGCCATGCCCGTGGAGACGAGCAGTCCGAGGACGGTGATCACCCAGAACGGGAGCACATGGCCAGTCACCGAATGCTTACCGTCGACCTGCCAGACCCAGTTCCGACTGAGCAGATAGGCGGGAATGGACATGATGGAGGCGGCGATGGCATTGGCCGGACCGCCGGGGATGTCGAGTCCGGTATTGGCGACGGCCAGGATGCCCTGGTGACCGACAATGTTGATGGCCGAGACGGTGCCGTAGCGAAGCAGGCGTGCTTTGTCGGGAGCGGCCGCCAGCGAGCGTTTGGGTTCGGTTGCAGTAGGCACAGCTCGTCGAGCATACGACCCTGGAGCACTTTTGACCAGTGTGCTGGGACCAGAGTGTTGGACGAGTGTTGGGACCGGAGCGGGTTGGGGCCGGGTCGTCTTGATACGGGACGCCGTGGCATCATCGACCGCATGGACTCCGATGTAGCCGACCAGATGATCGAGACCCTCGCCCGCTTCGTGGACAACGACGTACTCCCCCACGTCCGAGACTTCGAGCTCGACGATCTCTACCCGGACGCCATGGTCGATCAGATGCGCGACTTCGGGCTCTTCGGCGCCACCGTTCCCGAAGCGTTCGGCGGACTGGGTCTGGATGTCTCGACCTACGCCCGTGTCATCGAAGAGTTGTCCCGCGGTTGGATGTCCTTGTCGGGGGTCATCAACAGCCACCTCATCGCGGCCCAACTGATCAACGGCTTCGGCACCGACGACCAACGCGCCAAATGGCTTCCCGGCATGGCCGCGGGAACCCTGCGCGGCTGCTTCTCGCTCTCGGAGCCGGACTCGGGTTCGGACGCCGCAGCGCTGCGATGCAAGGCGCACCGAGACGGCGACGAGTGGGTCATCAACGGCACCAAGATGTGGGTCACGAACGGTGAGCGAGCCGGCATCGTGGCGCTCCTGGCCCGAACCTCTGACGAGCCGGGCGCTGCGGGCATCAGTTGCTTCATGGTCGAGAAGACGCCCGGACCGAACGGCGATGGGGGCATCAGCATCTCCAAGCACATCGACAAGCTCGGGTATCGCGGGCTCGAGACCGTCGAGATGAGCTACGTCGATCATCACCTCCCGGCGTCCGCACTCCTCGGCGGCGAGGCGGGCCTGGGCAAGGGATTCCGCTGGGCGCTCACCGCCCTCGAACTGGGGCGCATCAACGTCGCCGCCCGCGGCGTCGGCGTCGCCCAGGCGGCATTCGACGCGGCGCTGTCCTACGCCCAGCAGCGAGAAGCGTTCGGCAAGCCGATCGCTCAGCATCAGGCCATCGGGTTCAAGCTGGCGGAGATGGCAACGAAGCTGCACGCTGCCCGTCTCATGGTTCGTGACGCGGCCGCCAGGGTCGACGCCGGCGAGCGGGCCGACATGGAGGCCGGCATGGCCAAGCTCTTCGCGTCGGAGACGGCGGCCGAACTGGCGCTCGACGCCATGCGCATCCACGGCGGCAACGGGTTCACCACCGAATACCCCGTCGAGCGGCTCTACCGCGACGCTCCTCTGATGATCATCGGCGAGGGCACGAGCGAGATCCAGAAGCTGGTCATCAGCCGAGCGATCCTCTCTCGGGCGGCCGACAAGCGCTGAGCCTTCACCCGAGCTGCAGTTGGGCGGCGGCATCAGCGGCCACCTGACGCAGCGGAAGGCCCGTCGCCTCGGCAACACGAACGAGGTCATCGTGTTCGGCCTTGGCGCCGAACGGCCCGACCTTCACGCGCACTTCGTGACCGTGGACGTGGACCGATGTCACGTGCCGCTCGGCTGCGTGGCGATCGACGAGGCGTGACCGGACGCCGAGCGTGCCTGTCTCGACCATCAGCAGCCGGACCATTTCGGCCGCCAGCTCCGGTCGGCACAGCACCTTCACCTCGTGCGCGGGACGCCCCTTCTTCATCAGGATCGGAGTGATCCAGGCGTCGTCTGCCCCATTACGCAATGCCCGGCCGATGACGTGCGCCAGTACTTCGGGCGAGACGTCATCGACGTTGGTCTCGAGCACCATTCGCCGCTCGGCGCCGACGCCATTGGCCGAGTCGGCCGAATCGACCAGGATGGCGGTCACCACATTGGGATGAGCAGCGGGGTCCTTGCCGCCGGCTCCACGGGCCGACCGTCCAAGAGAGCCCGCAGGCAGCGGCCCCCAGGCATCAGACAGCGAGACCAGAAGGGCCGCACCGGTCGGGGTGCAGGTCTCGAAGGCGACATCGAGCGGATGGGTGGGCTTTCCGTTGAGCAGCGCAACGGTGGCCGGCGCGGGCAGCGGAAGCAGCCCGTGGGCGGCCTTGACCACCCCGTGGCCCAGCCCTACCGGCCCGACCGTGACGGTCATCGACTGGCCGTTGCGGAGCTCGTCGAGCAGGAGCCACGCTCCGACGATGTCGACGATGGCGTCGACCGCTCCGACTTCGTGGAACTGCACCTCGTCGATGGGCACGTCGTGTTGGGCCGCCTCGACGTCGCCCAGGAGGCGGAAGGTCGATCGAGCCCCGGCCACCACCCGCTCGGGCAGGCCGCTCCCGGCGAGCAAGGCGTCGATCTCCGACCAACGACGATGATGCGCATGATGATCGTGATGATCGTGATGATCGTGATTCGTCGGTGACGACGACTGCTCTGGTCGACGACAGTCCGCAACGCACGACGGTCTCGAAGGACACCCCGTAGCCGCCGATCCCCAGTTGCTGCAGCGGCGCCAGCGCAGCCAACGGCTGGTCGACCAGCCCGCCGATGGCGCCGAGCAGCATGTCGCCGGAGGCCCCGAACGTCGGGTCGAGCCAGAGCTGCATCTACCGTCCCGTGCCGATCATTCGATGGGCCGCGCACGCTGCGCCGTAGCCGTTGTCGATACCCACCACCGCAATGCCCGGCGCGCACGATGCCATCATCGACAGCAGTGCCGTCGCTCCGGCGAACGAGGTTCCGTACCCGACCGACGTTGGAACCGCGATGATCGGCTGAGGGACCAGCCCGGCGAGCACGGTGGGAAGCGCACCCTCCATCCCGGCCAGCGCAATGATGACGTCGACCTCCGCCAAGGCCGGGAGCACATCGAGCAGGCGATGCAGACCTGCGACCCCGACATCGGTGCGGCGCACGGTGGTGTGGCCGAGCGCTTCGAGGGTCAGCCGAGCCTCCTCGGCAATCGGCAGGTCGGACGTGCCCGCCGACAAGATGGCCACCGTCGCCAACGTCGGCGGCCGATGGCGCCAGGTGAGTGTGCCTGCGGCATCGGCGTGCGGGCCGAGGGTCCGAAGCGCCACCAACTGCTCCGGGGTTGCCCGGGTGGCGATGACCGTGTCGGTCCGATCGAGACCGGGTGTCAAGAGGTCGGTGACGATCCGGACGCATTGTTCGACAGTCTTGCCCGCGCAGAAGATCGCCTCAGGCATCCCAATTCGCTGTGGCCGACCATGATCGAACCGGACGTCGGGATCGGTGTTCATGAACCGCTGAGTACGCCGTTCAGGTTGCCCGAACGGAGCCCCGCAAGGTCGAGCGTCACGTAGCGGTAACCAACAGCCCGAAGGTCCCGGTCGATGGCCGCGGCGTCGAGCGCGACCCGAGCGACGTCGGCGGCAGGTACCTCGATCCGGGCGGTGTCACCGTAGTGACGCACACGGACGTCGTTCAGACCTCGGGCCCGCAACGCCGCCTCGGCCCGGTCGACCTTGGACAACAGCGGGACCGTGATTGCGGTGCCGTAGGGAACACGCGACGACAGGCAGGGCATGGCCGGCCGGTCCCACACCCGAATCCCCCAATGCTTGGCCAACGCCCTGATCTCGGGTTTGGCCAGCCCGGCTTCGACCAGGGGGAACCTTGCACCGCGTTCGGCAGCGGCTCGCTGGCCGGGCCGATGATCACCCAGATCGTCGACGTTCACACCCAGCGTCGGTGTGGCGGCTCGCTCGGTCGCAAGCGGCTCGATCTGGTCCATCAACGAGGTCTTGCACCAGTAGCAGCGATCACCCTCGTTCGCGAGGTAGCGCGGGTCGGACAGTTCCTCGGTCCGGACCGCCACCCACGGCAGGTCCCATTCGGCCGCGAGTTGCCGGCAGTCGTCGAGCTCGCCCGACGCCAGCGACGCCGAGTCGGCGGTGGCGAGAAGCACGTCGGCGCGGGGCAATGCCTTGCCGGCGGCCATCGCGACCAAGGAGGAATCGACCCCGCCCGAGAACGCAACGACGGTCGGGCCGATGTCACGAACCGCCTGGAGCAGCCGGGCTTCCAGCTGTTGCAGCGAGACAGGCAGACGATCGGGCAGTGAGTCGGACACGGGCTCAGGCTAGTGGCCGCATGACTGCGGGGGGCGGCCACACACCGGCCACTTCGCCCGTCGACACCAGATGGCCGGCGATGGGTTTGAGCAGGTCGATCAGCCGACCGACAGCGACCGGTCCGACGTTGTCGACCAGGCCGACCGATCGTTGGTCGGTGCCGCGCTCGACGCCGGCTCGGGCTTCCCGCCCCTCGGGGGTGAACTGGCCGTCGCCATCCAGCCAGCCACGGCGTTGAAGTCGCTGTACCCCGGCGTCCCACTCGTCCTTCGTCCACCCGCGTATCCCTTGGATGGTGGCCTGGTTGCCGTGGCCGAACGCGGCCATGAGCGCATGGCATTCGACGCCGTCGATCCCGGCTGCGCCCAAGGTCATGTTGTGGCCGTCGAAGCGGTACTCGCGGATCAGCGTGCACGCATGCCAGAGCGCCATGAGCGGATCGTCGGGCCACTCGAGCTGTGCATGGGCTGCAAACAGCGGACGCCCGGCGAGCGGGAGATCGGTCACGGCAGTCCGAGCCAGCGTTGCCGCCTCGGCGATCTCGTTGGCGAACAGACCATCGGCGAAGATCCGCCGCATCGCCGTCGACACGAGCGAGCGGTGGGCATCGAGCAACGCGTCGGGTTCGAGCACGTCCCAGGTGCTGGGTACGGCTCGGGCGACCATGCGCGGCGCGAAGTTGTAGGCCGTTGCCGTGACCAGGTTGGCTGATGCCCGGCCGAGGGGGGCGAACCGGTACCCGAAGTAGGCGTGCCACCAGCCGCTGAACCCTCTTCCGCTGAACCCTCTTCCGCTGAACCCCATGTCGGTCAGCGTGCGGATTTCCGCGGTGTAGTAGCCGACGCAGTGCACGGACTCGGCGGCCCGGGCCACCTGGCGGGCAAGAAGTGCAGCCGCCTCAGGCTCGGCCGCCGTCACTCGAACCGGCTCATGATGTCGCTGACGAAGGCGTCGATCTTGCGCTTGGCCGTATCGATGTCGTCGATCAGGTCGGGCAACATCAGCGCGCACATCACACGATCGGCGCCCATTTCCTCGAAGCGGCGGGCCGAGTCGTAGTCGAAGACCGAGCCGGCGGTGATCTCGACGGCAGCGGGGTCACGCCCGTGCTCGACCGCCGTGGCGTGCACGATGTCCACCAGTGGTCCGAGATCATCGGGGGTGGCCCGAGCGGGGAAGAACCCGTCCCCGGTCCGTCCGGCACGACGGGCTGCGACCTTGGAGTGTCCGCCGACGATGATGGGAACGCCCGGTCGTTCGCCGATGCGACTGATGGGCTTGGGGAACATGATCGCTCGGTCGAACGACGTGAACCGTCCGTCGAAGGTCGCTTCGTCTTCGGACCACAGGCATCGCAGGACGTCGATGGCTTCGTCGGTCCGGGCAGCGCGTTCGGCGAACGGGACGCCGATGGCATCGAACTCCTCCTCGAGCCAGCCGACGCCGACACCGAGGAGGAGACGCCCGTCGGACATGGCGTCGAGGGTGGCGCACTCCTTGGCCAGCACCACCGGGTTGCGTTGGGGAAGGATGAGGATGGCGGTGCCGAGCTTGATGGTGGTGGTGGCGCCGGCCAGGACCGCAAGCCACATGAGCGGGTCGGGGTAGTCGAGCGTCTCGGGCCACCCGAAACGGCCGTCGTCCGAGTACGGGTAGGCCGACTGGTAGCCGGCAGGAATGACGACGTGCTCGATGGACCAGAACGATTCGAAACCGGCCGCTTCGGCGAACTGGGCCAATTCGATCGACGGGCCGCGAGCAGACAGTGGGCCGATGTTGCCGTAGCGCAAGCCGAACTTCATCGTCGAACCCTAGACATTCCAGAGCCCTAGAGCAGAACCGGCATCCGACCGAAGCCACGGCCCAGTTCGTTCCCCGACCACGGACGGTCGGGTTCGGCCGGCCGAAGGTTGGGATACTCCTGATAGAGGCGGCGAAGTGCGGCCGTCAGCTCCATCCGCGCCAGCGGCGCGCCGAGGCAGTGGTGCAATCCCCAGCCAAATCCGAGATGGGTGTTGGGCTCGCGCCCGAGGTCGACGCGCTCGGGCTCGGTGAACTGGGCGGGATCGCGGTTGGCGGTGAGGATGACCAGATACACCTTCTGGTTGCGCTCCAATTGCTGGCCGCCGCGCTCGTGGGGCTCGGCCACCCGGCGCACCATCGACTTGGCCGGACCCGCGACCCGCAGCAGTTCGTCGGCCGCGTAGGGCAGGACCGCTGGGTCATTGACCAAACGGTCGCGCTGGTCGGGGTGATCGTGGAGCACGCGGACCGAACTGACCAGCATGTTGGTGGTGGTCTCGTGACCGGCGAAGAGCAACAGCGTGCACGCCCCCACCATCTCCATCGCCGAGAGTTGGTTCGCTCCGCCCTTCACCATCAGGCTGATGAGGTCGTCACCGGGATGCTTGGTCCGGTGCTCGATCAGCTCGGAGAAGAATGCGGTGAAGTCGTCGGCGGCCTGGCGGACACGGTCGGCAGGAATGGCGCCGGGCCGAACCGAGAACACGATCTCGCCCAGGTCGTCGCTCCACTGCTTGAAGTTGTGGCGCTCGGAACCGGGCACGCCGAGCAGGTCGGCGATCACCAACGCCGGGAGCACCTCGGCGAAGCCGGCCCCGAAGTCGAACAGGCCACTCGACGGCATGGCGGCGAGCAGCTCCTCGACGATGCGTTCGGCTGCAGGCCGCACGCCCTCGACGACTCGGGGGGTCACGGCTCGACGCACCGGGTCCCGGAGGCGGGTATGGGCCGGTGGGTCCCGGAAGATCATCCAGCCGGCGAGCAGTTCGACGATCTGGCCGAACGCCTCGGGGTGTTCGGCCGCCACCCGTTGGAAGGGCTCGATCCGATCGGCCGACAGTCGAGTGTCGCGGAAGCAGTCGGCGACCTCGGCATGGCTGAACACCAGCCACGCTCGGTGGGTGTCGCTCCATTGGACCGGGCCCCGCTCGAGCACTTCGCGGGCGAAACGGTCCGGGTCCTGATTGACCTCGGCATCAGCGAGGTCGAGCGTGCGAGAGGCGTCCATCAGCCCCCGAGCCTAGACACCCCAGGGCCGCATGGTGTCAAGCAGCGATCGGGGTTTGTTGTTGTCGGTTGGCCCATGCGATGTGTTCGTCGTAGTGGGTTCGGGCGGCGAGGCAGCCGTGGAGGTAGGCGACGAGCCGGTTGCCGAGAGAGCGTAAGGCTTGGTGGTGGAGATCGCCGGCGGCACGTCGTTGGTCGTAAAACTCGCGGCAGCCGGGGCTGGCAGAGATGGCGCAGAACGCCCATTGGTCTATGGCGTCGTAAAGCCGCCGGTTCCGGACATGGCGGGCGAGCACCGCCCGTTTCTTGCCCGATGCGATGGTTCGGGGTGACGTCCCGGCGTAGTTTCGGCGAGACTTGGCGTCGGCGTAGCGTTCGGGGTCATCCCCGAACTCTGCGAGTACCCGGGCGCCGAGGATGACACCGAGTCCTGGCAGGGAGAGGTAGATGCCGGCGTCCGGGTGCTGATCAAAAACGAGGCCAGTTCGGTCTCGAGCAATGCGATCTGGGTGTTCAACCCGGCGATCACGGCAACCAGTGCGCTGGTGGTCGCAGCGAACGCGTTGGCGACGGCCGGCGACGCGGCGAGTTGCGGAGACCGCAGCGCTGCATGGATTTCGGTGGCGCGTGTGTCGAGGTTGCGTTGCCGTCCGCCCCGTTTCAACACCGACCGGATCTGAGTCACCGAGAGTCGGCGTGCCTGATCGGGGTGCGAGGCGTTGCCCAACACGGCGACAGCGTCTCGGTGAGCGAGACTCTCGAACGGGATCAGGGCTGCCGGGAAGTATTCGCGGAGATCGTTGCGGAGCCGGTTGGTGTGCCTGGTCCGGTCCCAGATCAGGTTCTGATGGGCTCGGGCCAACACTTTGAGGCCGTCGGCTTGGTCGGTGTCACCAGCGACCCGGCGATGATTGTGCCGATCGGTACGGACAACATCGGCCAACAGTTTCGCGTCGCCCGGATCGGATTTCGCTCCGGCGAGGCTGTGGCGGTCGCGGTAGCGAGACACCGATAGCGGGTTGATCGCGTACACCTGGTAGCCGGCCGCAGTCAGTGCTTGGACCCAGAGTCCGCGTTCGGTTTCGATACCGATGATCACCTCGGACGGGTCGCTGGCGTGGCCGGCGAGAAGTTCGTGGAGGGCGGCGATTCCTTGGAGGCCTTCGGGTAGTCGTTTGGCGGCGAGCCGGTCGCCAGTGTCGTTCATGAGATGGACGTCGTGATGGGTTTCGGCCCAGTCATCGCCCACGAATACGGTCATCGTGATGCTCCTCGCAGTTGATCCAACAGGCTGAGCCGGCGGGTTTCCCGAGCGGCGACCTAATGGATCAGTGCTCGAAGCACGACACCCCATGAGCGCTTGATGGGCAACCCAAACCAACTGGCCGGGGCACGGTCTAACCCTAGAAATCCTCGGAAGGCTTCTGTGAACGAAAGTGCTCGCCGGCCAGCGGCCCGACACCAGCATCACCTACTCGGCAACACCGGTCGAGTCCCATTAGTGACCCGGGGGCTGACGGGCCCAGTTCAAGGGTGATCAGCCGTGGCAGGCCAGCGGATCGACCAGGAAGGCCGAGCCGTTCTCGAGCGCCACCGGCGAAGCGATCATGAGGTCGCCCGTCTTCAGGTTGTCGGCGACGTTGTTCAGATCGGGGATGACGACACCGTCATTGGCCAACGCCGTGTAGGTGGCATCGAACAGTTCGTCACTGCTGGCGTCCGGACCGAAGTTGTCGGTGCCGAGCGCGGTTGCTCCCTGATCGAACAGGTACTGCACTGCAGGACCGGAGAAGCCAGGGATCGGCTCGTGGTAGGCCTCGGTCCCGAAGTCGTCCTCGAACCCGGTGACCAGCACCACGATCGAATTCGGTTCGAGCTTCTTGACTTTCTGATCCTTGAGGGCGTTCTTCACGTCGTCAACGGTGAGCTGGAAGTCAACGGGCCGGCCAGCAGCTGCAGCGTCGGCCATGCGCTCGCGTCACGTCGATCACGTAGACGGGCCAGACCAACTCGTCGGCACCAAGATCGTCAACGGTTCGTCCACCCTCGATGAAGTGTGCCGGGGGCGTCGAGGTGGGTGCCGGTATGGGAACCCACGGAAACCGCCTCGACCAGGTAGCCGTCCTTGGCAATCGTTGCCGCGATCTCGATCTTGGTCTTCGGGTCGCCGGGGAAGATCGAGGCCTGCTCGTTGAGCACATGGCCCAGGCGGCTGATGCCACCGGGGCAGGTGAGTCGCCGCCCGGCTATTCGTCCGCACCGTCGGACCATGAATGCGACACCAGCGCCAACGCCGCCGGCCCCCAGAGAAAGGCTCCGGCCGCGGCCGCCAGGCCGATGGTGGACCGGCGCGCTCGCGTTCGCTTCGTGTTCTCTGCAGACATGATTGGCCTCCGCCGTTTGGTCTCGGTTCCGAGGTTCACCGCCACGAGCGCGGCGCGAACCTCACACAGAGTAATCGGGCAGAACTGCCCAATGCTTGAATGGGGTGGCTTCGCACGCCGATAACGCAAGGTTTGGCGGACGGAAGTTTGACCGATCGACATTCCGGGCATCGCTCCTGCGTGACCACCACCAAACGCACCACGAACGTGGCCAGTGGCGTCGACGACGCCGTCAGCCAACAGGTATCCGACACCGTCCACCAGCAGCCATGGGTGAAGGCGCTCGCCCGGGCCGGCTGGGTCGCCAAGGGCGCCGTGTATGTGCTGATGGGCCTCACGGCGTTCGCCATCGGCCGCGGTGAGTTCTCCGACGACGAGGCGTCGCCCGAAGGGGCCATCTCCCAAGTGGCGTCCAGTCGCGGAGGCGAGGCGCTGCTCGGCCTCTTCGCCGTCGGACTCGCGCTCTACGCAATCTGGCGTGCACTCTCCGCCGCCCTCGTCCACGGGGGCGAGCCCAAGGACTGGCTCGACCGCATCGGCTACCTCTTCAGCGCCGGGTTCTACGGGATCTTGGCCTTCACCGCCGGCCGCGTCATCCTGACCGACACCCAACCAGGCGACTCGAACACCGTCGAGAACCTTTCGAAGGCAATGCTCGAGTCGTCGGTCGGGCGGTGGGTCCTGCTGCTCGCCGGTCTCGGAGTAGTGGTGCTCGGCATCTACTTCATCGTGGAAAAGGGCATCAACAAGTCGTTCCTCGAAGAACTCTCGTTCAAGAGCGCTTCACAACAGGAACGTCGGTTCGTGACGACCGCAGGAACGATCGGATGGGTGGGCCGCGGCCTGGTCACGGCCGCCGTGGGCTTCTTCGTTGCCAAGGCCGCTTGGGAGGTCGACCGAGAAGACGCCCGCGGCTTCGACCGTGCACTGCGTGAGTTGGCGGCGCATGAACAGGGCCAATACGTCGTGCTCGCCGCCGGTCTCGCCCTGATCGCCTATGGGGTGTTCTGCATCCTGAGCTTCCGGCATCAAGAACTCGAGGACTGACATGACAATCCCCGCCCGCAAGATTGTCGTGATCGCGAATCCGAAGAGCGGCAACGCCACCGACGACAACGAACTACGCGCAGCATTCGACGAACTCGTCAGTGCACCGAACCTCACCTGGGCACCTACCACCGAGGACGACCCGGGTACGGGGCAGGCCGAACGCGCGGTGGCATCTGGGGCCGAGACGGTGATCGCGTGCGGTGGCGACGGCACGGTCCGTGCCGTCATCGAGTCGGTTGCCGGCACAGCATCGACGCTCGGCGTGGTGGCTCTAGGCACCGGCAATCTCCTTGCTGCCAATCTCGACCTCGAAACCGGCATCGACGCCGTGGCCGCCGCCATTGGCGGAGCGGTGCGTCGACTGGATGTGGGCATCGTCAACGGCGAACGATTCAGCGTGATGGCCGGTGTGGGATTCGACGCGGCGATGATCCGCGACGCTCAGCCCGAGGTCAAGAAGCGCTTCGGCAGTGTCGCCTACGTCGCCTCGGCCATTCGTAACGCGCCGGCCCGTCTCACCCACGCCTTCGTTGCCATTGATGGAAAGCGAGTCTGGTCGGGCCGGACCGCGATGGTTCTGGTCGGCAACTGCGGCACGGTCACGGGGGGCCTCGAGGTGTTCCCGGACGCACGTCCCGACGATGGCAGGCTCGACGTTGCGATCCTCTCGGCGACCAACCTGCGCGAATGGGCGTCGGTGTTGTGGCGACTGGTGCGCGGCGTTCCCCAACGCCCGGACCTGGTCGCACGGTTCACCGGTACGTCGGTGCGAGTGTCGCTGAGCGATGCGATGCCTTACGAGCTCGATGGCGAAGACCGTCCAAGCACCAAGCTGCTCGAGTTCGGGATCGAACCGAACGCGCTTGCCGTGCGACACCAGAGCAACGGAGAAGTAGGAGTCGAGACCATGAAGAAGCATCCGGCCGAACACATCACCGGCCTCTGGGCGCCGGGTTCGGTGTCTGCGCAGCTCCGAGTCGGATCCGAAGGCCGGCCCTTGGTGCTCGAGGGTTACTCGACCGACTCCACCCCCTTGATCGAGAATCGGGAGGCGGCCGAGAAGGCCTTCGACCAGGACCTGTTTCATCTTGCCGACCTGCACGATCGGTTGATGGCGGCCGGCGAACACTCGGTCCTGGTCATCCTGCAAGGGCTCGACGGCTCCGGCAAGAGCGGAACGATCAAGCATGTCGGGCGAATCTTGAATCCGGTCGGCGCCGGCGTCGCCGCCTTCAAGGAGCCCGATGCCAAGGAGGAGGCCGAACCGTTTCTGGCCCGCATCCGCCGCGAGCTGCCCGATCCCGGCCACGTCACCTTCTTCGACCGGTCGCACTACGAGGACGTCATCGTCCCCGATGTGCTCGACGACCTGTCGGACAAGGAACTCTCGGGGCGCATCGATGCCATCAACGCGTTCGAACGCGAACTGATCGAGTCGGGCACCGTGGTCATCAAGTGCCTGCTGCATCTGTCATTCGACGAACAGCGCCGCCGCTTCCTGCGCCGCCTTCGCCGCCAGGACAAGCAGTGGAAGTTCGACGAATCCGACCTCGACACCCGAGCCGAGTGGCCTCGCTTCCAGATCGCGTACGGCTCCGCAATCGGTCGGACATCCACCGACATCGCACCCTGGTTCATCATCCCTTCCGACAAGAAGTGGTATCGGAACTGGGCGGTCGCATCGCTGCTGAGTGAACACCTCGCCGACCTGCGCAGCGAGTATCCATCGCTCGACGGCGACGTCGACGCGTACCGAGCGCGGCTTGCTTCATGATGGATCGAGTGAAGGCTGCCCCGCTCGGCCGCCGAGAAGTGCGCGTCTTGGCCATTGCGTACCTCGTCCTCACACCGATCTACCTCGCCATCGGGTGGATGATCGTGCGATGGTGGGATGGATCGTCCCTGGGCCGATCCGAGGCCGGGGTCAACCGGTGGTTCGAGGACGCGCGCACCGACCAGCGAAACCAGCTCGCCGAGTTCGGCTCGGCGTTGTCCAACACCGAGACCAAGATCGCTCTCGTTGTGGCGCTCCTTCCCCTCATGCTGTGGATGTACCGACGCTGGCACGACTGGGCGTTGGTGACCGTGGGTCTGCTGTTCGAGGTCAGCGTGTTCGGCGCGACCGCCAAGATCATCGGCCGCGATCGGCCGCCCGTCGAACAGCTCGACGGGGCGCCCACCAACAGCTGGCCAAGCGGCCACATCGCGGCCGCGGTGGTGTTCTACGGTGCCCTCGCCATCGTCATCATGTGGAACAACAAGTCGCGCACGTCGAGAATCGGCGCACTCGCGATCGCCATCGTCGCCCCCAGCATCGTCATCGTGTCGCGGCTCTACCAAGGGATGCACTACGTGAGCGACGCCGTGGGCGGCGTCGTCCTCGGCGTACTGACCCTGCTCCTGGTTCGCCACCTCATCATGCGATCCGACAGTTTCGAGGAGATCCCGGTACGTTCCGAGAGGTGACCACACTGTTACTGGGGCCGGTACTTCGACACGTCACCGAGACCACGGCCACGATCTGGATGGAAACCTCCGATCGCTGTGACGTCTCGATCCTCGGATCGACCGGTCGGACGTTCACGGTCGAAGGGCACCACTACGCCCTCGTCATCCTGGAGGGCCTGCAACCCGGCACGACGACCGAGTACGACGTGTCCCTCGGCGGTCGGATCGCCTGGCCCCTGGCAGACGATCCCTTCCCGTCACCGACGATTCGGACGCTCGGCTCCGGCAGCCAGCGGGTGCTCTTCGGGAGCTGTCGTGCCGCCGCTCCACACGAGCCGCCGTATTCGCTCGAGCTCGGAAGCGACCCGAGGGCCCGCGGGGTCGATTCGCTCCGCGCCCACGGCCTGCGGATGCTCGCGACACCGATGGACGAGTGGCCCGATCTCCTCGTGCTGCTCGGCGACCAGGTGTACGCCGACGACCCGTCGCCCGAGGTCCGCCGACGACTCTTCCATCGAGTTCTCCGGCGCCGGCGCAGACGTTCCGGCGAAGAGAGGCAAGCGGACGCTGAACGCCCGGTCGACATCGTCGGGGGCTTCGAGCAGTACACGTGGCTCTACCACGAATCGTGGACTCCGGAGGTCGAACGGTGGTTGCTGTCGGTGGTCCCGAGCACGATGGTGTTCGACGACCACGACGTGATCGACGACTGGAACATCTCCGATCGCTGGGTCGCCGACATCCGGGCCCAACCGTGGTGGGAGGAACACATCGTCGGTGCGATGATGTCGTACTGGATCTACCAGCACCTCGGCAACCAATCGCCCGAGCGGATCGCCGAGGAAGGCATCCTGTCCGATCTCGGGAAGGTCGCCGACGGCTCGTCGTTGTTGCGCGAGTGGGCCAGGGAGTCCGAGCGGTTCACTCCAGTGCCTGGCGGCTACTCGTTCAGCTACCACCGCGAACTCGGCGACGCCCATCTCATCGTGATCGACAATCGCAACGGCCGAGTGCTCGATCCGGCCGACCGGAGAATTGTCGACGATGACGAATGGAGTTGGATCGAGCGCCGCGCCCTCGAGCCGTGTCGTCATCTGATGATCGCCGGTTCGCTGCCGATGCTCGTGCCCGGCGGCTTGCACGATCTGCAGTACTGGAACGAAATGCTGTGCGCCGGCAAGTGGGGTCGACCCGTTGCCCGCGTCAGCGAACGGATCCGGCGAGCCATCGATCTGGAGGACTGGGCGGCCTTCGATCGATCGTTTCGCAAGCTGTGCGAACTGCTGGCAACGGTCGGGGCGAGCAGTGACTCCCGCCTGGCACCCGAGACGATCACGCTGCTCGCCGGCGACATCCACTTCGCCTACACCGCGTCGGCCGAATTTCCGGAGAGACCCGAGGTCACGAGCCGCATCTGCCAGGTCGTCAGTTCTCCCATCCGCAACGCGTTGAACGGCAAGGAGCGTTTCGTCATCCGGTTCTCGCTCAGCCGGTTCGGCCGCTCGATTGGACGGTGGTTGCGGCGTTCGGTGCGTGGCGAGACCACACCGCTGGTGTGGGAACTCGACGATGGACCGTTCTTCGCCAACAACATCGGCCTGCTCTCGTTCCCCCCGAACGGCGGCCCACCCCATCTGCGGATCGAGCACGCCCGCCCCGATGACAACGGCGAGCCGATTCTCGACCTCATCGTCGACCGGACGCTCTGATCGGTTCTTGACGGGATCGCTTCCGAGTGCCCGGAGGTCAGCCGGCGAGCAACGCCGTCGGCACCTCGACCACTCGGGCGCGAAGCCACTCGCCCAGACTTTTGGCCTGCCCGTCCTGGCGGGTCGATGACGCCACGCCTTCCTCCAGCAAGCCATGGATCAGGAAGTTCAGCGAACGAATGGCCGGCAACCGGTGGCGATCGATCACGAGCCCGGCGGCTTCGGGCAGCAACTCACGCAACCGATCAATCGTCAGGTAACCGTCGATCCAGGCCCACGCTGCGTCGCTGCGCACGAACACGCCGAGGTTGGCGTTGCCACCCTTGTCGCCTGATCGGGTGCCGATCACCCGTCCCAGCGGGGCGCGTTCGGCGGGGCCATCGGGCGCAGCTGCAGTCGGCCCCTCGGCCGGCTCGATCGAGACGGTGTCGGCGGGCGCCACCGATTCGACCACGGTGGTCACGCCGTCGATGTGCACATAGCTCGGCACCAGACCTGCAGGTACGACCGCTGGGCGGTAGACGCCGTACTGAGCGCCGCCCGACGGTCCACTGCCGACTCCGTACAGGCCCGGGATCGACGCCAGTCCGATCTCGGTGAGCGCGTTGGAGAACGCTCGACCGACCTTGCGTTCGTCGGGATCCTTCACCGTCAGCTTCCACATGGCGGCGGCGGTCTCATTGGTCGTCGGATCGATGTGGTCGGTTCGGATGATCTGGCGCCGAACGGACGCGAAGTCTTCGGGCGCGTACGGGCACGCCACCCAGAAGGCATCGTCGAGCAGCTGGGCCTTGGCCTCGATGTCGAGCCCGGTCATCATGATGGCGACATCGTTGCGATAGCCGCCCACCTCGTTCATCGCCACCTTCAGCGTGGATGGGGGCGGCTCGCCCTTCGTACCGAACACCCGCACCCGGTCGCGTTGCACCTGTTCGAGCTTGATCGTGTCGAAGCGGCTGGTCACGTCGGGCCCGAGATACGCAGGGCCGCCGATCTCGTAGAGGAGCTGCGACGTGACCGTGCCGATGGAAACCTCTCCCCCGGTGCCGTCGTGCTTGCCGATGATGCACGAGCCGTCGGCGGCAACGTCGGCCCACGGGAAGCCGATGCGTTCCATACCGGGAACCTCGGTGAAGAACGAATAATTGCCGCCGGTGGCCTGGGCCCCGCATTCGATGATGTGGCCCGCCACGACTGCTCCGGCCAACGCGTCCCAGTCGTTTCGGCCCCAGCCGTGATGCCATGCTGCCGGCCCGCAGACGACGGCCGCATCGGTCACCCTTCCGGTGATGACGATGTCGGCGCCCTGGTTGAGGGCTTCGACGATGCCCCAGCAGCCCAGGTAGGCGTTTGCGGTCAGGAAGCGGGAGATGTCACCGACCGGTGAGCCGTCCTCGAAGTGGGCCAGATCGACCCCGGCGTCCACCAACTCCTGCAGTCGGGGCAACAGGTCGTCGCCATTGACGTAGGCGATCTTCGGTGCCAACCCGAGCTTGGCCGCAACCTCGGCGACCGCGTCGGCGCACCCGTCGGGGTCGAGGCCACCGGCGTTGGTGACGACCTTGATCCCCGAGTCGAGGCACTGCCCCATGACCTGTTCCATCTGCTTCACGAACGTCCCCGCGAACCCGCCTCCGGGACGCTTGGCCCGAGTCCGAGCAAGAATGAGCATCGTCAGCTCGGCCAACCAGTCGCCGGTCAAGGCGTCGATGGCACCACCCTCGACCATCTCCTTGGCCGCCGACAGCCGGTCGCCGTAGAAGCCGGAACAGTTGGCAATGCGGATCGGTGCACCAGGTTCAGCCATCCCCAGACCGTACTGTCTTGCCTCGACCGTTCTGCAAGCCCCAGACCCCGCAGCCCCGAACTGCAAGCCCGCGCACCCCGAGGCGTGGGTCTCGGGCTTGCAGATGCGAGGAGCGGGGGCTGGGGCTTGCAGAACAGCGGTTCAGGGGACGGCGATGACGGCGAGGTCGGTGGCGGCGACGACGTCGTCGTGGAAGCGCCGGGCCTCTTCTGCGAACACGCTCTGGTCGGGGTAGCGGGCCGAGAAGTGGGTGAGCACCAGACGGCGGGCGCCGGCCGCAGCGGCCAACTCGCCCGCTTGGCGGGCGGTCATGTGCATGTAGCGGCCGGCGAGATCTCGGTCGGCGTCGAGGAAGGTCGACTCGCAGACCAACAGGTCGACACCGCGCGCCAACTCGAGCGCGGCGTCACAGAGTCGCGTGTCCATCACGAACGCCATCGATCGTCCAGGTCGGTCGACAGTCACCTCGTCCAGCGTCACGACGGAGCCGTTCGGCAGCGTCATCGCCCCGTCCCGTTCGATTCGGCCGACGTTCGGTCCGGCAATGCCGTAACGAGCCAGTCGTTCGGGGACGAACCGTCGGCCTGCGGGTTCGTCGATGCGATAGCCGTAGGTGGTGACCCGATGGTCGAGTCGAGCCGCGCTCAGTGTCAGGGCACCGAGGCGGCCGACCGGCTCCGGTGCACCAGGCAGCGAGATCGGATGAAGCTCGAGGTTCGAGGTGTCGTGAAAGATCGAAGCGTGGCGCATGCGCTCGAGGTAGACGGCGCCGTCGGCGGGGAAGAAGACCGGCAGAGGGGGCAGTGCGTTGGCCTGGCTCCCCGGCGCGGCGGCTGTCCGGGCGTCGAGCGCCCGCCGCTGGATCACCCCCGGCAAGCCGAGGCAGTGGTCGCCGTGGAAGTGGGTGACGCAGACCGCGGTGGCCCGGGCGATGGCGATGCCACCGAAGATGGCCTGGCGCTGCGTTCCTTCGCCCGGATCGAACAGGATCAGCTGGTCGTCCCACCGCAGCGCGTAACTGTTGTGCGCCCGGTACCGAGTCGGAGCCTGGCTGGCAGTCCCCAGTACCACCAGCTCCCGAGAACTCATGGCGGGCACTCTACGCGGCGCCTGCCCAGCTCTGGCGAGACGGACAGCGCCCGATCTCTGCGTTCTCGCTCAGCCTCGGAGAACCAGGCTGTCCACCCCGGCCTCGATGAAGCTCGGGCTGGACGCATCGCTGGCCTCGACCAGGACGACCACCGTCTGACCGGCGAAGTCTGAAAGGTCGGCACGGGCAGTCCTCCACCGGAACCCGACGTTGGACGAACTCGCTGTCCGCTCGACGACGACCTTTCGATCCTTCTCACCGACGACCGTCACCCGGAAGTAGTCATCCGACGATGCATTGGACAGGTGGGTGAAGTAGTAGCTGAAGTTGAGCGAGATGTCTTCGGCGTCAGCCGCGAGCGCGATTCGGCGTGAAGTGACTGCGGTCCGACCGCCGTCGACGTCGAACGCTCCAGGCTCGTCGCCGGACCGAAGTACCCGTGATGAGGGCGGCCGACCCAGAGGGCGTCGAACCCGGTTGCAGGCTGATCCCCATCCACTCGGTTGCGCTCGGCATGCCCACCTCCCACTGGCCGGTGGTTGCCGTGTTGTTGTCAGCGTTGGCCCATTCGCCGTTGGCGATGGTCAATAGATCGGCTTGCTCCCATGGTTGATCGACCGGATCGGCTGGATCGGTCGGATCGGGATCGGTTGGATCGGTTGGATCGACTGGATCGGTTGGATCGACCGGATCGACCGGATCGGTTGGATCGACTGGATCGGCTGGATCGACTGGATCCACAGAAGTGACCGGCACCTTCACAACGTGCTCGACCTCCACCGGTTGACCATCGGACGTGTAGCTCAGGCGGATGGCCAACGCGAACGACTTCTGAACCGTGTCAGCAACGTCGACACGCAGTGCGGTGTAGTCGAGCTCCTGCACGCTCAATGTGTCGTCGGCCCAGAGCGACGAGAACGGATCGGTGTTCTCGGGGTAAGAAACCGTCACGCCGTCGGGTCCAGTCGCCGTGACCCTGAAGTCACGAGCTTCGGCGACCTCGCTCGTCCAGTTGAGAGCGATCCAAGCAGACGATCCAGCTACAAGCGGTGCCGATGTCGGCGTCAGTAGCACGACCCTCGCGTCACCGCTGGCATCCACATCGGGTGCTGTCTGGGCGCCGACCCCTGAGGGAACTAGCGGGAGGAACAGCGAGGTAAGGGCCGCGGTGAGGGCGAGCTTGCGATTCATGAAGAGCTTCTCGGTCAGATCCGACGGGACCTTGAGAGCAATGGGCACTTCTGCCAGGCTCCGGGTGGTTTCACCCAAGGACCTCGCTGGCAGGCCCAGCGAACTGAAGCAAATGGGCGGCCGGCTCATCCCGGGGGACAGTTCTCGAGGAAGAGGATTGTCACGGCAGAGCGAAGCTCCGAATCGGATTCCATTCGAGCGAGGAAGGCACGGTGGCCGGCGTCGTCGCCACCCTGTTGGGCGAGCATCTCCGTGCGAAGCTCATCGATACCGCCGAGTTCGGCGAAGCTGTTGGACTGTCTGCTACAAGCCAGGTTGGCTTCGATGACCGCATACTTGGCGTCGAGTCCGTCGAGCGACGCGACCAGCTCGGTCGATGTCGCCGATAGCGAATCGGTCGACCATACAGATATGACCGGTGCAGGCACGACCGTCGACGCTGTCTCCTCGAAGGCCAACGAATCCGGCGGGGTGTCGTCGGAACACGCGGACAGCAGGACCGCCGACCCGAGAGAGATCAACACGACGGGTAGGAGGCGAACGTTCGAGATGTGCCACTTCATGGTCTGCCCATCGGCATCAACGTCGGCGGCTTGAGGGCCGAGCCCGTCGCCGATGGCTCGGCCCGGCGCTCGGCACTAGGTTGCTGCCATGCGCGCAGGAATCATCACCGGTCTCCATTCGTTCGAACTCATCGAGGTTCCCGATCCCACGCCCGGGCCGGGACAGGCCGTGGTGCAGATTCAGCTGTGTGGCATCTGCGGCAGCGACGTCCATGCCTTCGTCGAGGGCTGGCACTACGCCCCCTCGCTTTGTGGCCACGAATGGTTCGGCGAAGTCGTCGCCCTCGACCAGGCGGCCGCGGGGCAGAAGGGCGGCGTGAAAGAAGGCGACCTGGTGATGGGAGGGGTCGCCCCCGGCTGCGGGCGCTGTGACTACTGCCGGATCAGCCAACCTCAGTACTGTCAAACAGCGTTCCGGGAGTACAACGGTGCCGGCGACACGCCCCTCGCCGAGCGGGGGGTTCGCCGCGTTCCACGCGGTCGACGCCCGCCGGTTGGCCATCATGCCCGAGGGCATGTCGGCGGTTCAGGGCGCGCTGGTCGAACCGGCATCGGTCGCCTTCCATGCCGTGCGCCAGTCGGGCATGCGTCCCGGCGACTCGGTGGCCGTGGTCGGAGCCGGCCCAATCGGCCAGCTCGCTGCGCAATGCGCGCGGCTCGCCGGCGCCGAACTGGTCATCGTCGTCGAGCCCGATCAGGCTCGTCGGGACAAGGCGGTGTTGGTGGGAGCCGACGTCGGCCTGGACGGCGGGCCCGAGACCCGCGCCAGGGTGCGAGAGCTCACCGGCGGCCTCGGCGTCGACGTGGCGATCGACGCCGCCGGTGTCCCCCAAACGCTCGAGACGTCGATCGACCTGCTTCGGCGGGGCGGCACGGCCTGCCTCGTCGGGGCCACCAGCCGGCCGGCCGAGGTCCGCACCAACCGGTGGATGGCCAAGGAAGTCACGGTGCGAACGTCGATGGTGTTCACCCGAGACGAAGCCACCACCGTCGGACACCTCATCGCGTCCGGTCGCCTCCCTGCCGCCGAGCTCCACGAAGGCACCATTGGACTCGACGAGCTGGGCGCCACGATCCAGGGCATGGCCGATCGGGAGATCACCGCGATCAAGCTGACCGTCGACCCGACTCGGTGAGCCGATAACTCGCCCGAGACCCGCGCATCGTCTACAACGGTGCGGTGGCAGTCATCCGATCAACCCTCGACGTCGCCGACGCAGCGTTCCAGAAGAACCGCGCCGACATGCTCGAACAACTTTCCATCATTGACGACCTCCAGGCTGAGGCCGCTGCGGGCGGTGGCCCCGCGTCGATGGAGCGGATGCGCAGCCGGGGCAAGCTCCCCGTGCGTGAGCGCATCCAGGCGGTGCTCGATCCCGACGCACCGTTCTACGAGATCAGCTCGTTGGCCGGCTACTGCTCGAACTACGCGGTCGGCGGCGGTCTGGTGATGGGCATCGGCGTCATCAACGGCGTCGAGTGCTTGATCGAAGGCAACGACCCAACGGTGCTGGGCGGGGCCATCACCTCCTTCGCCGGCAAGAAGATCATGCGGGGCATCCAGATCAGTCGGGAGAACCGGCTGCCCTACGTCCAGTTCGTCGAGTCGGCCGGCGGCGACCTGCGGGGCGACGACGACCCCGAGCGCCAGATGCGAGAGCAGACCGACCACTTCGGCGAGTCCGGCCGACTCTTCTACGACGTCACCGAATTGTCCAAGCTGGGCATCCCCTCGGTCGCCGTCGTGTTCGGGTCGTCCACCGCCGGTGGCGCCTACCAGCCCGGCATGAGTGACTACAACATCTTCATCAAGGAGCAGTCGAAGGTCTTCCTCGGTGGCCCTCCCCTGGTGCAGATGGCGACCGGCGAGATCTCCGACGACGAAACGCTGGGCGGCGCCCAGATGCACGCCGAGGTCTCCGGACTCGCCGACTACCTGGCCGAGGACGAGCTGGACGCGTTGCGAATGTGCCGCGAGGTCGTCGGTCATCTCAACTACCGCAAGCTCGGCTACGGACCGAAGGCATCGTGGACCGATCCGGTCTACGAGGAGGACGAACTGCTGGGCCTGATGCCCCGTGATCTCTACGCCTTCATCGACGTCCGCGAGGTCATCGCCCGAGTGGTCGACGGTTCGGACTTCGAGGAGTTCAAAGCCCGCTACGGCACCACGCTCATCTGCGGTTGGGCGACCGTACACGGCTACCCGGTCGGCATCATCGGCAACAACGGCCCGCTGTTCTCCGAGAGTTCGAACAAGGCCGCCCAGTTCATCCAGCTCTGCAATCAGCAGGACATCCCCATCGTCTTCCTGCACAACATCACCGGCTACATGGTCGGCAAGGACTTCGAACATGGCGGCATCGTGAAGAACGGTTCGCGCATGATCAACGCCGTCTCGAACTCGATGGTCCCCCACATCTCGATCATCCTCGGCTCCAGCTACGGCGCAGGCAACTACGGCATGTCCGGCCGCGGATTCAACACCCGGTTCACCTACCTCTGGCCGACGGCGAAGATCGCCATCATGGGTCCCAAGCAGATCGCCGGGGTCATGTCCTTGGTCCGCCGGGCCCAGGCGGCACGCAAGGGTGGCGAGTTCGACGAGGCCGCCGATGCTGCCATCACGGCCACCGTCGAGCACTATCACGAGCTGAAGTCGCTCGCCCTCTACGCCAGCGGCCGAGTGGCCGACGACGGCATCATCGATCCCCGAGACACCCGGCAAGTGCTGGCCATGTCGCTCTCGGCCTGTCACACCAACATCGTCAAGGGAGCGGAGGGTTTCGGTGTCTTCCGATAATCAGATCACCAGGCTGCTGGTCGCCAATCGGGGCGAGATCGCCCGGCGCATCTTCCGCACGGCGTCGGCGATGGGCATCGAGACCGTCGCCGTCTACTCCGAGGGTGACCTCAACGCCCCCTTCGTCGCCGAGGCCGACCAGGCTGTTGCGCTCGGCGGGCGTTCGGCCACCGAGTCCTACCTCGACGCGGCCAAGGTGCTCGACGCCGCTCGACGCTCGGGGGCCGACGCCATCCACCCCGGCTACGGCTTCCTGTCCGAGAACGCGGCCTTCGCCCAGGCGGTCATCGACGCCGGCATCACCTGGGTCGGGCCTCCGCCTTCGGCCATTGCGGCCATGGGCGACAAGCTCGAGGCCAAGCGGCTCATGGTCGCGGCCCAGATCCCGACGCTCCCGTCGGTCGAACTTCACGATCACACCGATGTGGCCGCCGAGGCCGACGCCATCGGCTACCCGGTCCTCATCAAGGCCGCGGCCGGTGGAGGCGGCAAGGGCATGCGGATCGTCCACGCCGCCGACGGCCTGACCGCCGCCATCGAGGGTGCCCAGCGTGAGGCGCTCAACTCGTTCGGCAACGCCACGGTCTTCCTCGAGAAGTACCTGCCTGCACCGCGTCACGTCGAGATCCAGGTGCTCGGCGACCAACACGGGAACCTCGTGCACTGTTTCGAGCGGGAGTGCTCGATCCAACGTCGCCACCAGAAAGTGGTCGAGGAGGCGCCCAGCCCGGCGGTCACGCCCGAGGTTCGGGCCGCAATGGGCGCCGCCGCTCTCGAAGCCGTCCGCGCCATCGGGTACTACTCGGCGGGCACGGTCGAGTTCCTGCTCGATGACACCGACGACACCTTCTACTTCCTCGAAGTGAACACCCGACTCCAAGTCGAGCACCCGATCACGGAAGAAATCACGGGCCTCGACCTCGTGCGGGAACAGCTGCTCATCGCGTCGGGCCATCCACTCGGCTTCGGTCAGGACGACCTGTCGATCACGCGGTCACGCCATCGAGGTCCGCCTGTACGCCGAAGACCCCGCCAACGACTTCCTCCCCGCAGTCGGGACCCTGGATGCGTGGCTGCCACCGGCGAACCTTGCGGCCCGTTTCGACTCGGGGGTCGAGGCCGGGTCCGAGGTCTCGGTCGAGTTCGATCCGATGCTGGCCAAGGTCATCGTCCACGCCCCCACCAGGGTCGAGGCCGCCCGCCGACTGGCGCTGGTCCTCGAACGCATGACCCTCGCCGGCGTCACCACCAATCGGGATTTCCTCGTCGCCACCCTCCGACATCCCGCCTTCCTCGCGGGTGACACCCACACCGACTTCATCGAGAAGTACCAGCCCGTCACCCGATTCAGTCCGACGGACGAAGAGCTCGATACTGCCCTGGCTGCGGTCGCGTTGTGGTCCCAGGCCCGCAACCGGACGAAGGCCACGGTGCTTTCGTTCATGCGTTCCGGCTACCGCAACTCGGTCATGCCGCCCCAGGAGTTGCGGTTCACGCTCGCAGGAGGCGAAGCGACCGATCCGGTCGCCGTGCAGTATCGGTCCCAGCGAGACAGCTCGTTCACGGTAACGACCAGCAACGGGGCCGACGGCAGGCGCGCCGTGGTGGTCGGGGCCGACAGCGCATCGGTCACCATCGAGCTCGACGGGCTGCGCAGCACCCACCAGGTGATCGCCGTTGGCAAACGGTGGCACGTCCAGAGCCGGGCCGGCGCCGTCGACCTGATCGAGATCCCGCGGTTCCCCGAGGTCGACGGCGGCGGGGTGGCCGGCGGCCAGACTGCTCCGATGCCCGGCGTCATCCGAGCGGTGGCGGTGGCGGTCGGCGATCACGTCGAGACCGGACAGTCGCTCGTGGTCATGGAAGCCATGAAGATGGAACACACGATCCGGGCCCCGGAGGCCTCGGTCGTCGCCGAGGTCCGTTGCTCGGTCGGTGACCAAGTGACCAACGGCGCGGTCCTCGTCGTCCTCGACCCCCTCGACTGACCCCACCCGAGCGAAAATTTGCAGCGTGAGCCACGTCACGCGTGGTTTTTGCTGCAAATTTCGGGAGGGGTGGGCCGGAATGGAGGGGGGTGGGCTAGAACAGCGGGCGTGGATCTTCAGCTGCAGGGGAAGAACGTGCTCGTCACGGGAGCGGGACAGGGGCTCGGTCGGGCCATCGGCCTGGCCTTCGCCCGTGAGGGGGCGAACGTCGCTTTTCACTACAACTCATCGGGAACCGGTGCCGAGGAAGGGGCAGCCGAGGCCCGCGACCTCGGGGTCAAGGCGATGGCGATCGGGGCCGATCTGACCAAACCCGACATCGTGCCCCAAGCTGTCGCCGATGTGGAAGCCGAACTCGGCGCTATCGACATCCTCATCAACAACGCTGCCGCCACCCAGTCCAAACCGTTCCTCGAAACGACCGAAGCCGATTGGGCGCCACAGATCGACGTCACGGTCGGCGGCACCATTCGCATGGTGCACGCCGTGGTCAAGGGCATGGTCGAACGAGGGTCTGGCTCGATCGTCAGCCTGATGGGCGATTCGGGTCGAGTCGGCGAGTCCCGCCTGTTGGTCACCGCAACCACCCGGGCGACCACCACAGCGCTGACCAAGTCACTGGCCAAGGAGTTCGGCCGCAACGGCATCCGGGCCAACGCGGTGTCGATCGCGCTCGTTCGGACCGACAACCTCGACGCCCACACCGGCCAGGCCGACGACGAGCGCATGGCGAAGATCCTGGCGATGTACCCGCTTCGCCGCCTGGGTCGGCCGGACGACGTCACCCCCACCATCTTGTTGCTGGCTTCCCCGTTGTCGAGCTGGACCACCGGTCAGGTCCTCTCGGTCAACGGCGGCTACGCCATGGTCTGAGCGGGAAGGGTCTGAGCGGCAGTGGCTCCGGTCACACGGAAGGAGGACCACCGGCTGTTGATCGGGCGCGGTCGGTACGTCTCGGACCTGCAGCTGCCCCGCATGGCTCACGTGGCCTTCGTTCGAAGCATCTCGGCCCACGCCAAGCTCAACGAGGTCGACACCACCGAGGCCGAGGCGCTGCCCGGAGTCCGACGGGTCTTCACCGCCGACAGTCCGGCCCTGGTCGGTCTCGGACTGCGGGCCAAGTCGGCGTTGCCCAGCTACGTCGAGACCGAGCAACCGGCCCTCGCCCGAGGGGTGGTCCGTTTCGTCGGAGAGGCCGTCGCTGCGGTCGTGGCCGACAGTCGCTACCTCGCCGAGGACGGCGCCGAGTTGGTGTTCGTCGACTACGAACGACTGCCGGTCTCGGTCTGTGCCTGGGACCCACCCGCGACTGCCGATCCACACACGGCGCCGAGGACAATGTCCTCGTCCACCGGGTGTTCGACCACGGCGACCCCGAGGCGGCGCTCGCTGACGCTCACACCGTGGTCCGCCGATCGCTGATCACCAATCGCCACGCCGGCAACCCGATGGAATGTCGGGCGACGGTTGCGCTGTGGGAGGACCACCAGCATCTGACCCTCTGGTCGGGGACCCAGATCCCCCACCTCGTGCGCAACATGCTCGCCGAACTGCTCGGTCTCCCCGAGTCCAACGTGCGCGTGATCGCGCCCGACGTCGGCGGCGGCTTCGGTGTGAAGGCCGTGCTCTATCCCGAGGATCTTGCCCTCTGCGCCATGGCCCGGACGATGGTGGGCACGGCGCTGAAATGGGTGGAGGACCGAGTCGAACATCTGCACGCGGCCAGCCACGCTCGCGATCACCGCTACGACGTCGAGGCGGGCTTCGCCGAGGATGGCCGGCTCCTCGGACTGAAGGTCGATGCCTGGTGCAACGTCGGCGCCTACTCGGTCTATCCCTGGACGGCGGGCATCGAACCGCTCATGGCCGGCGGCCTGTTCACCGGGCCGTACCGGCTCGACCACTACCGCTGCGAGGTCCGGGGCGTTGCCACCAACACCTCACCGTCAGGCCCCTACCGAGGCGTCGCCCGACCGGCAACGGTGTTCGCCATGGAGGCCGTGCTCGACTCAGGCGCCCGAGCGCTGGGCATGAGCGGGGCCGAGATTCGTCGCCGCAATCTGATCCTGACGACCGACATCCCGTACCGCATGCCCACCGGCCTCGTCGACGATTCCGGGCACTACCTCGAGTGCTTCGACCAAGCGCTCGAGCTCATCGGCTACGACGCATTGGTCACCGAGCAGGCCCGCCGGAGAACGACAGCCGAGAAGCCGCTCGGCATCGGATTCGCGGTCTACAACGAGTTGACCGGGCTGGGTCGGGCCGCCTCGGCCGGACCCCGAATGCCGTTCCGGACGGGACACGAAGCCTGCACGGTTCGGGTGAACCCGGACGGCAAGATCGTGGTGCTCTCCGGGGTCACCTCACAGGGTCAGGGGCTCGAGACGACACTGGCCCAGGTGGTGGCCGAAGCCGTCGGCGTCGGCTACGACGACGTCGAAGTGCGCTACGGCGACACCAACGAATCGCTCTGGGGCTTCGGGGCGTTCTCGTCTCGCCAGGCCGTCATCGGCGGCGGCGCCGCATCGACCGCCGCCGTCGCGGTTCGGGACCAGATCCTCGAACTGGCGGCCGAGTTGTACGAAGCGAACACCGCCGACCTGACGTTGGTCGGCGGACAGGTGCTGGTGGCGGGAAGCCCCGAACCCATCGGCTCGCTGGCCGACGTGGCCCGCGTTGCCTACCTCGAATCCAACCGGCTGCCGAAGGGGTTCTCGCCCGGACTCGAAGCCACCCGCTTCTACGACCCGGTGCTCGGTGCGTTCGCCGGCGGCGCTCAGGTCGCCGCCGTCGAAGTCGACCCCGCCACCGGTGAACTCACGATCCTCGACTGGGTCTGTGTCGAGGACACCGGTCGAGTCATCAACGCGCAGATCGTCGAGGGTCAGGTCATGGGTTCACTGGCCCAGGGTCTCGGCGGCGCACTGTACGAACACCTCATCTACGACCGAGACGGCAACCTCAACACCGGCACCCTGCTCGACTACCTGATGCCGACCGCGGCCGAGACACCCGAGTTCCGGTTGGGCCACGTCGAGCACCCCGCAGACAACCCGCTCGGCGTGCGCGGCGTCGGCGAAGGCGGGACGCTCGGGCCGGCAGCAGTCCTGGCCGGGGCCGTGGCCGACGCGGTCGGTGTCGAGGTCGACCAGCTACCGATCACCCCGTCGCGCTTGTGGTCGCTGCTGCACGAGCCTGAAAGGGCCCGCCGATGAAACCGGCGCCCTTCCGATACGAGCGCCCGACCACCCTCGGCGAGGCGGTGGGCCTGTTGGCAAGCGACGAGGAGGCCAAGGTCATCGCCGGAGGACAGAGCCTGCTGCCGCTCCTCTCGCTGCGCCTCGCCCGGCCCTCGCTTCTCGTCGACCTGGCCGCCCTCCCCGAGCTCGAAACCATCACCACGATTCCCGGCGCCGACGGCGAACCCGAAGCCGTCCGCTTCGGTGCCATGGTGCGCCACCATCGGGTTGCCTCCCAGAGCGAACACCCGCTGGCCGCTGAGGCCGCGCGGTTGGATCGGGCACACCGCCATCCGATCACGCGGCAGCATCGGCGGGAGCCTCGCTCACGCCGACCCCGCCGCCGAGATGCCGTCGCTCGCGCTCGCTCTGGGCGCGACCCTGCACGCGCATGGCCCCGACGGCGACCGCCAGATCCCGGCCGAGGAGTTCCTGGTCGGTCCGCTGCAGACCACGCTCGCCCACGAGGAGGTCCTCGTCGCCATCGATCTGCCACTCCCTCGCCGCTGGGGTTTCGCCGAGGTGGCACGCAAACACGGCGACTTCGCCTTGGCGTTGGTGGTCGCCGTCCAGTTGGCCGACGGTTGGCGCCTGGTGGCCGGCGGCCTCGGCGGGGTACCGATCCGGCTGAGCGAGGCCGAGGCCATGTTGAACGCCGAGGGTGCGAAGGGTGAGGGTGACCTCCCCCTGACCGAGGTCGCCGACGTTGCCCGAGCAACGGTTTCTCCATCGCCCAATCTGCACGCCGGCGCCGGCTACCTTGCTGCCATCACCGGTCAGCTCGTCGAACGATCGCTCCGTCAGGCGCACCAGCGCTGAGGCCAAAACCTCGATTGTTGCGGTTTGATGAAGCCCAACGTTACAGAATCCCCCGGGATTGGAGCCGCGAAACCGACCCCGAATAGGTTGCGAGAACCGCCTTCGCGGCATGGCGGCCCATCAACTAAAGGGGATCACATGAAAAATAAGGACAGATTGATCAGGTTCATTGCACTGCTCCTCGCGTTCGGCATGGTTGCCGCAGCGTGCGGTGGCTCGAGCGACGCCGAAGGCGCAGCCACTGGAGACCGAGACCGACGAGGAAACGGCTGAAATCGAAGACGCCGTCTCCAACGCCCTCGACGACGAGGAAGAACCCGCCGATGACGAGGCGGCCGAGGACGAAGAGGTGGTAGCCGAGCCCACCACCATCGAAGAACTGGAAGAGCGGTGGGCCGCCAACCGCCAGAAGATCGTCGACATGCTCACCGAGGGCATCGAGTCCGGCGAGTACGGCCTCGACGAGGCCACCAACATCGTGACCGGCCCGAGCGGCATCGTGATCGACCTCAACAACTGCCCCACCGACTGGAGCAACACCGAGGGCATTGCCGACACCATCAAGTTCGGTTACTCCGGGCCCGAGTCCGGCAACCTGGCGGCCTACGGCAATCTGGGTGTCGGCTGGAGTACCTACATCGACTACGTGAACGAGACCGGTGGCATCGGAGGCACGCCGATCGAGCTGATCAAGAAGGACGATCAGTACGTGGCCACCGTCGCCATCGAACAGGTCGACCAGTTGCTCCAGTCCGAGCGGCCTTTCGCCATCCACACGCTGGGCACGCCCAGCGTGATGGCGACCCGGGGCGCCCTCAACGAGAAGTGTGTACCGAATCCGTTCGTGAACACCGGCCACCCGGCGTGGGGCGATCCCCTCGGCCACCCTTGGACCAGCGGGTCGTTCCTGAACTACCTGACCGAGGCCATCCTCTGGGGTGCCTGGATCAAGGAGAACATGACGGACAAGCTGCCGGTGAAGGTCGTCGGCATCGTCATGGAGAACGATTTCGGTATCGCCTACCAGCAGGGCATGCAGGACTACGCCGACAAGAACCCCGACGTCATCAGCGAGTTCGTGGCCATTCCCTTCGACCCGGCTGCGCCGACGCTGACCAACGAGATGACGACGGCGGCCGCTGAAAACGCCGACGTCGCCATCGGCATGATGGCCGGCAATCCCTGCCTCCAGATGATCGAGGAGGCCGGGCGCAATGGTATGCAGGCGTCGGGCATGGTGCTCTTCATCTCCCAGACGTGCAAGGACCCCAATTCCTTCATGATCCCTGCAGGTCCGGCGGCCGAGGGCTGGTACATCGTCGGTGGCGGTCAGAAGGTCAACACCGATCCGCAGTACGCCGATGACGTCTATGTGCAGTGGGCCAACCAGCTCATCACCGATGCCGGGTTGGACATCAAGGTCGGTCTGATCTTCACCGGGATGTTCTTCGCCTGGGGAACGGTCGAGGCGCTGCGCATCGCCGAGGAACTTCCCGAAGGACTCACCCGTACGAACTTCATGTTGGCGCTGCGTTCGCTCGACCTCGAGCACCCGCATCTGATTGACGGCATCAAGTTCCGGGTCGACGGCACCAACGACGCCTACCTGGTCGAGGGTTCCGACTTCAGCCAGTTCGACGCCACCGGCCAGAGCTGGGTGCAGCTGGGCGGACTCGTCGACATCGACGGTCTCTCCGGCACCTGCGCCTGGAAGACCGACGGTTCGGGTTGTGGCTGATTCCTAGCTGAGTTCACGTTCTGAACTGCGGGACGTCCGCCCCTACCATGGGGCGGACGTCCTGCTTTTCGGGAGACCCGTGTCGAGGAGCCAGTGATCGACCAACCAACCGCTGTGTCCTTCTCGGTCAACGGCGAACACCGCCAAATCCACGTCGAGCCGAGGGTCACCCTGGCCGACGCGCTCCGGGAGCATCTCGGGCTGACCGGCACCCACCTCGGCTGCGAACACGGTGTGTGCGGCGCCTGCACGATCCTGGTCGATGAGCGTCCGGCCCGGGCCTGCCTGATGCTCGCCGTTCAGGCCGAGGGTGCTGACCTCCAGACCGTCGAAGGGCTGGCCGACAGCGAAGGCACCCTGCACCCGCTCCAGCAGGCCTTCAGCGACTGCCACGGACTGCAGTGCGGGTTCTGCACCCCGGGCATGCTCATGACCGCCGTCCATCTGCTGGCCACGAATCCCTCGCCGACGCGGGACGAGGTGCGGACTGCATTGTCGGGCAACATCTGCCGCTGCACCGGTTACCGCTCGATCACCGATTCGGTGATGGCCGCAGCCACCGCGCTCGTCGAACAACTTCAAGAGCCCGTAGGCCTCAACCCGCGTAGCGGGTCCGGATGCTCGTCCACAGCTTGCCGAATCCGCCCGAGGCCCGCAGTCGCTGCGCCAGTCCGGCGATCCCGTCCGGCGAGACGAAGGTCAACGCGATGAGTCCGACACCGAAGACGAACACGTCGTTCTCGAGCAGTTGCAGGGCATCGTTGACTGCGGGCACCAACACCAGCGCAACAACGCCCCAGACCGCTCCGGAAATGGCGGCAACCCCGCCCATGACCGCTGCGGCGTACAGGCGGAACGACAGGAAGACGGTGTACTGGTCATGGCTGACGAAGGGGAACAGCACCACTTGCAGCGCGCCGGCGACTCCGGCCAGGCCGGCGGAGTAACCGAAGGCTCCGGCCTTGACCAGCGGGAGGTTGACCCCGAAGCTGGCCGCAGCCGGTTCGCTGTCACGTACCGCTTGCATCGCTCGTCCCATTCGTCCGGTCACCAGGTTCCGGGTCAGCCAGAACATGACGAGACAGACCAGGAGACAGAAGTAGTAGCGCCAGGTGATGGTGTGTTCCTCCCCCAGCTCCAGCCACCCGGGAGGCTCGAGCGTCTTGTCGATGGCCTTGCCGCTGACCCCACCGCTGAAGGATGGGAACTTCTTGATCAGGGACGGGAACAGCAGCGCCAACCCGAGCGTCAGCAGGGCGAGGTAGATGCCGTGAACCCGCAGCGCCGGCAGCCCCAAGACCCAGCCAACGGCCGCAGTCACGAGGAACGCTCCCAGGACCGCGACGACGAAGGGCAGATTCCACCAGTCGAGCATCGCACCCATCGTGCACGCCCCGAGACCGACGAAGACGCCGTGGCCGAGGGAGATCAACCCGGTGTAGCCGGTCGCCACCACGACCCCCAGCACGCCGAGGGACAACACGATCAAGCTGCCATAGCGTCGAAGGTTCAGGTTGTCGACCAGCAGGGGCAGCACGAGCAGCAGGCCGATCGTGACCAACACCGGCCACTGCTTGCGCAATGACCGTCGGGGCCGCTCGAGATTCTGACGATCGAGGACGTCGTGCGTGGTCATACGCGCTCGACCTGACGCTCACCGAAGAGGCCAGTTGGCTTGAACATCAGGACCAGGAACATGGCCACGAGCGGCGGAAGAAGGCTGAGCTCGGTGGGAATGAACGTGTACCCCGGGATCAGGGTCTGGGTCATCCCGACGATGATGGCGCCGACGATGGCTCCCTTCGGGCTGTCGAGTCCACCGATGGTCGCTGCCGCGAAGGAGAAGATCATGAGCCGGAGCATCATGTTCGGCTCGAGCAGCACCGCATCGGCTACCAGCGTGGCTGCAAGCGCACCCAGGCCGCCGGCGACCGCCCAGCCGAACATGAGGGTCCGGCCAACGTCGATGCCGACCAATCGAGCAGAATCGCGATTGGCAGTGATGGCACGAAAGGCGAGACCGGCGCGGGTCTTTCGCAGCAACAACCCGAGCACGACCAAGACCACGAGCAGTGCGGCCCAGACACCGAGTGTTTCGAACCGAAGCCGTGCGCCCCCGACACCGAAGAAGTCTTCGGGTTCCGACGGGAACGGGCTGGGGAAGATCCGGGGCCTCGTGGTCCACAGCTCGGTCGTCAGTGCATTGAGCGCGATGAGCAGGCCAATGGTGATGTTGACGACCGCAAGCAGCGGTCTGGATTCCATCGGTCGGATGAGTACCCGTTCTGCCGTGGCACCTCCGAGCACACCGAAGATCACGGCGCCGAGGATGGCGAGCGGCACGGGCCAGGGCAGCCCAGGAAGGAACCCGACAAGGTCCCCGCCCGCGACTCCCGGGTTGTGGGGGCCGAGCAGCAGATACCCGACGAACGCGCTGAACGTCGCCAGTTCGCCCTGGGCGAAGTTCAGCAGACCCGTCGCCCGGTAGATGAAGACCAGGGCAATGGCCAGCGAAGCGTAGATGGCGCTGTTGAACATGCCATCGAAGACACGTTGGAGGAAGAGAGCCAAGGGGCGAGGTCCTTGCAGCAGGGCGGAGCGAACGGGGGATGGCCGCCGGGGACGAGAAAGGTCGGGGGCCATCATCGGCCCCCGACCTCGCTCAGACAAATCGGTTGTTCAGAACAGAACGATCAGCAGCTGACCGCGGCCTTGTCCCAGGCGCAGAGGCCGGACGAGCCGTTGAGGTCGATGACATCGCCAACCTGGATCCAGCTCTGTTTCGCGGCGTCGTACACCGCGAAATCGGAGCCTTCGATCGGGTAGGCGTCCTCGTTCCCGTTCATGCCGAACTCGATGCCATCGAGGGCCACCGGGTGGTCCCCCTGGAACGCTCGTGAAGCGATCACGTAGTTGGTGCGGGTGAGCCCGCCCTCCATCTCCGCGGCGATCCGGAGCGTTTCGACCACTGGCCAGGCGAAGAGCCCGAAGCCAGTGGCGTACAGGCCAACGGTCTTGTCGAGGCCGTCAGCCGTGAGGGTGTCGTTCATGAAGGAGATGAACACCTCGTCGACGTACTGGGGATCGGTGGAGGTCTTGAGACCGCCACCCACGATGTTCCAGCCTTCGGCTGCATCACCGGCGGGAATCATGAAGGAGTTGGGGTCCTTGCACACCGACGGCATGAAGTTCACCGTGGTCCCGCCGGTCAGGCCGGCACGTGCGGCCTCCTGAACCGCCAACAGGCAGGGGTTACCGGCGGTCATGGCGATGAACACGTCAGGCTTTGCGGCCGCGATCGTGGTCATCTCGTTGGTGACGGTCGGAGCTGCGGCTTCGTGACGAACCGCCACGAACTCGCTGATGATGTCGGGGTTCGCGTCGGCGAACGCCTTCATGCCGCCCTCGTAGGAAAGACCGAAGTCGTTCTCCATGACCAGACCCGCAACCTTCACCGGCAAGCGATCAGCCATGTTGGTCTTGATCCACGTACCCCAGAGGATGGCCTCGGTGCTGTAGGACATCTGGTTGCCCCACGTCCACGGATGGTTCTCCGGATCGCCCCAGGCAGGGTGACCGGTCATCACGAACGGGTGCGGAACGCACTTCTCGCCCAGGGTGTCGTACACCGCGAAGGTGTTCGGCGAGCCCAGGGTGGTGATCATGAACGGCTTGTCCGACTGCAGCAACTGGTCGACCAGCTCGATCGTCTGGGTGGCGACGTAGCCGTCGTCCTTGATGATCAGCTCGATGTTGCGGCCGTCGATGCCACCGTTCTCGTTCACGTACTTGAAGTAGGACTGCATGCCGGCAGCGATGTTGCCGTACGACGCAAGGTTGCCCGACTGGGCGAACGTTGCCCCGTACTTGATGGTGGTGTCGGTGAGACCCTCGGTGTCGCTCCAGTCGGCCGGGCAGACGCTGGTGTCCAGCGTGAAGCCACCGGGACCGGTCACGACGCCATCGGTCACACCAAGGCCGTCTTCGGTGATCCGGTCGAGGACTGTCTGCCGGTTTGCTGCCCACAGCGGCCTCGAGTTCCTCCATATTGGTGGGCTCGGCCGCGGGCTCGGCCGCGGTCGTGGAGGTCGCCTCTTCCTCTTCCTCTTCCTCGAGTTTGTCGATGTCGATGGCGCCACCGGTGCTGCCGTCGCCGTCAGCTTCGGTGGTGTCACTGGCGTCGCTGCTGCTACCGCCGCAGGCCGCAGCCACCAGGCTGAATGCGAACAGCATCGACAAAAGTCTCAGCAATCGTTGTTTGGACAAGTCCCCACTCCTTCAATCGAAAGGGAATCATGGAGAGACCCCTCTCCATCCCGCCAGGTTTATCACTCTGACCACCCACCAACACAGCTGTTGGTGTCGATTGTCACAGTTCTGACACACCGGGTCCCGACCCGCAAACCATTGCCGAGCGCGAAAGGGGACCGGCACCAAGTGCCGGCCCCCTCAGTTCTCGGCTATTGCCAGCGCAGTTTGTGACTACGGTTCAGTGTGACTCCCGTTCCGGGAGTCAGCAGGAAAGCGCAGCCTTGTCCCAGGCGCAGTTGGGTGACGAGCCGTTCAGGTCGACGACGTCACCGTCGCTGATCCATGAAGTGGTGGCCGAGTCGTAGACGCTGAAGTCGGAGCCTTCGACGAAGTAGGCATCTTCGTTGCCGTTCATCCCGAAGTTGATGCCATCGAGCAGCGACGGATTGTCGCCCTTCAGGCTCCGCAGGGCAACCATGAAGTTGGTCCGGGTAAGACCACCGTCGAGCTCGGCGGCAATGCGCAGCGCCTCGACCATGGGCCAGGCGAAGTTGCCGAAGCCCGTGCCGATGAGGCCGACCTTGGGATCGAGACCGGCCTCGGCGATGAGCTCGTTGGCCCACGAGACGTACGGATCGTCGGCCCACTGCGGATCGGTGAAGGCCTTGACGCCGCCACCCACGATGTTCCAACCGTTACCGGCGTCGCCGGCGGGGATGAGGTAGGCGTTGGGGTCCTTGCACACCGACGGCATGAACAACACGGTCTCGCCACCGGTCAGGCCGGCGCGAGCCGCATCCTGAACCGCCAAGAGACACGGGTTACCCGCCGTCATGGCGATGAACACGTCGGGCTGTTCGGCCGCGATGGTGGTCATCTCGTTGGTCACCGTCGGGGCTGCCGCCTCGTGGCGGATGGCAACGAAGTCGCTGATGACGTCGGGGTTCTCCTCGGCGTAGGCCTCCATGCCGCCTTCGTAGGCGAGACCGAAGTCGTTCTCCATGACCAAGCCCGCGACCTTCACCGGCAAGCGGTCGGCCATGTTCTTCTTGATCCAGGCGCCCCAGAGGATGGCCTCGGTGCTGTAGGACATCTGCTGGCCGGTGGTCCACGGGTGGTTCTCCGGGTCGCCCCAGGCGGGGTGACCGGTCAGCACGAGGGGCTGCGGCACGCACTTCTCGTTCAGGGTGTCGTACACCGCGAACGTGTTGGGCGAGCCCAGGGTGGTGATGGCGAACGGCTTGTCCGACTGGAGCAGCTCGTCGACCAGCTCGATGGTCTGGGTGGCGACGTAGCCGTCGTCCTTGACGATCCACTCGATGTCCTGACCACCGATGCCGCCGTTGGCGTTCACGTAGTCGAAGTAGGTCTCCATGCCGGCGGCGATGTTGCCGTAGGAAGCGAGATTGCCCGATTGGGCGAAGGTGCCACCGATCTTGACACTGGACTCGAGGCCCTCGGTGTCACTCCAGTCGGCGGGGCAGGTGTTCGTGTCGATGGTGAATCCGCCCGGGCCGGTCACGATGCCGTCATCGCCCAGGCCGTAGCCTTCCGCCTTGATCGTCTCGACGATGGCGGCTCGGTTGGCCGCCCAAGCAGCTTCGAGTTCCTCGATGTTCTGAGGTTCAGCCATCGCTTCGGTGGTCTCGGTGGTCTCTTCGGTCTCGCCTTCGCCGTCGGCTTCGTTCAGCGCGTCGTCGACGGCGTCTTCGTCGACACCGCCGCCGGCCTGCTCGCCTTCGGTTTCGGTCTCGCTGCCGTCGCTCGCGGCGTCGCTCGAGCTACCACCGCAAGCGGCAGCGACGAGCGAGAACGCGAACAACAAGCTGAGCATGCGGAACATGCGTTGCTTCATATGGTTCTCCTTTTCCTTGGGGGACAAGGGTGTCTCCCCACTCACACGCCTTCGTGTGTAGCAGTGCCGGTCGGCGGGACGAGGCCAGCGCGCGAAACTGAAACATAGATGCAACGGATACGACCCATCGCCATTGACGATGGGCGACACCTGCACCAGGGCGGAGGCAAAACGACGCATGCCCACCACATCACGTGGTGGGCATGCGTCGCTCAACGTGGCGATTGGCCCGGTCAGGCCAGTGCGACCTCACGGTCGGCTCGCACGGACTCCGGGGGCTGAGGAATCGACCCGGATGATCTGGGCCTTGATCTTCTTGGTCAGCGAGGCCAGCCCACCAGGGGCAAAGAAGGTGACCAGGATGAGGATCACGCCGAAGATGGCCTGAGACAATGGGCCGGCTCCATCGATGGTCGTGAAGCCCAACGGGATCTGCAGCCCCTTCGTGTACTCACGGACGAAGACGACCACCAAGGCGCCGAGCAGGCCGCCCTGCAAGGTCGCCACCCCGCCGATGACCAGACCAACGAGGAGGTCGACGGCGAGCACGAAGGTGAAGTCCTGCTCTGCGGCGAACGCACGATCCATCGACCACATGACACCGGCGAGACCGCCCAGCGATGCGCTGACGCCGAACGTCAACACCTTGTACAGCGGCAGGTTGATCCCCGATACCGCAGCACCGGTTTCATTGTCGCGGATGGCGATGATGGCTCGACCCGAGCGGCTCTTGATCAGGTTGCGCACCAGCAGGAACGACAGTCCGGAGAGGATCGCAATGATGTAGTACCGATAGATCGCCTGCTCGTCCGGGGTGTTCCCGATACCGATGATTCCCTGTACCCAGTCGGGGGCGAACACCCGCTCGTCGATCTTCTTGCCGTTCACTCCACCAGTGCGCTCGTCGATACCCCATAGGTGCATCTTGGCCAAACTGGGGAACACGCTGGCGAAGGCGACGGTCACCAAGGCGAGGTACAGCCCCTTGATTCGCAGCGCCGGAATGCCCAGCAACACGCCGACGACGAAGCAGAAGAAGAGGGCGACCGGGATGGTCATCCAGTAGTCCCATCCCTCATCCTGGACCAACGAGGCCGTGGTGAAGGCACCGATTCCGATGAAGGCACTGTGACCGAGGGCGATGAGGCCCGAGTATCCGATGACCAAGTTCAGGCCGAGAATCGCCACGGCCATGAACAAGGCCCGGTTCATGCGGCTGACCAGGTAGTAGCGGTCACCGAGCAGGTGCGGCAAGGCCAGGGCGAACAACAGGAACAAACCCCAGGCAATCAGGAGGTACGTCCGGTGTTGTTTGCTGCCCTGTTCGAAGGTGAACATTGCTTTCTTCATGGGTGCTTCCTCAGACTCTCTCTACTCGACTGGTGCCGAACAGGCCGGTTGGCTTGAACCAGAAGACGATCAGGATGATGACGAGCGCCACGGCCATGCCGAGGTTGCGCAGGAAGGACAGGGGCTCCCAGTCAGCGAGGTAGCCGACCAGGATCGCCTGGATCAGACCGATGATGATGCCGCCGATCACGGCGCCCGGAAGCGAGTCGAGGCCACCCAACGCCGCAGCGCTGAACGAGAAGATCAACAACGCGGCCATCATGTTCGGCTGGATGAACAATCGAGGCGCCACCAGCGACGCACCGAGGGTGCCGAATGCGCACGCAATCGCCCACCCGAACATGAGGGTACGCCCGGTACGGATACCGACCAGGCGGGCCGAGTCGGTGTTGGACGACACGGCACGGAACGCCAGCCCGATCTTGGTCTTGTTCAACAAGAAGAAGAGGACGGTCATCATGATCGCCAACATGCCCCACACGCCCAGCGAGGAGTAGAAGAGCCGCGCCCCACCGATGCCAATGAAATCATCGGCTTCGTTGGGGAACATCGACGGGAACGCCCGAGGCTGGTAGTTCCAGATCTGACCGGCAACGGCGTTGAGGATGAGGAACACGCCCAGCGTGATGAGTACGACCGGCAAGTGGTCGGCGGGGTCGAACGGCCGGATGAGGATCCGCTCGATGGCCATGCCGACGACCGCCGAGATCGCCATGGCCACCACGATCGCCAGCCACGTTGGCAGGCCCTGTTCGACCGCCAACACATACGCGATGAACGCGCCGAACATGGCCAGCTCGCCCTGGGCGAAGTTGATGAGTGTCGTGGCCTTGAAGATCAGCACCAACGCCACCGCGACAACGGCGTAGATGGCACCGAGTTCGAGACCATCGAACAAACGCTGCAGGAATAATCCCATTTGCTCTTCTCCTTACCGTTATGCGCCGAGGTAGGCGGCTTGAATGGATGGATCGTTCTTCAGTTGCTCGGCCGGACCGCCGAGGATGACCTCGCCCGCCTCGAGCACGTACCCGTAGTCGGCGATGTTCAGGGCAAGGTTGGCGTTCTGCTCCACGATCAGCATCGTGGTGCCCTCTTGCTTGTTCAGCTCTGCGAAGGTGCGGAACAGCCCTTCGATGATGAGCGGCGCCAAACCGAGCGAAGGCTCGTCGAGCAACAGAATCTTGGGTCGGGACATGAGCGCACGGGCCACAGCGAGCATCTGCTGCTCGCCACCGGACAACGAGCCGGCGAGCTGATCCTTGCGCTCGGCGAGACGAGGGAACATCTCGAAGTACTTCTCGATGTCGGAGGTGAGGCTGTCGTTGCGGATGTAGCCGCCGACCACGAGGTTGTCCATGACCGAGAGTTCGGGGAAGGTGCCACGGCCCTGCGGGATGTGGGCCATGCCCATCTGGACGATTCCAGCGGTGTCCTTCTTCTTGACCTCGGTGCCGTTCATCAGCACCGAACCCGTCGAGTGGACGATGGGCATGTTGCACACCGACCGGAGTGTCGTGGTCTTGCCGGCGCCGTTGGCGCCGAGGATGACGACGACCTCGCCGGCGGCGACTTCGAAGTTGACACCACGGAGGGCTTGGATCTGGCCGTAGCGGGCATCGAGCCCTTCGACCTTGAGGACGATGTCGCCTCGGTTCTCGTTGCTACTCATTCGCTGAACTCCCCAGGTAAGCCTCGATCACGTTGGGATCTTCCCGGACGTCCTTGGGAAGACCCTGCGCAATCTTTTGTCCGAAGTTGAGCACCACGATCTTCTCGCTGATGCCCATGACCATCTGCATGTGGTGTTCCACCAGCACGACCGTGAGATTGTGGTTGTCGCGCAGCTGCTTGATGGTGGCGCCGAGATCGTCGACCTCGGCGTGCGTCAGGCCAGACGCCGGCTCGTCGAGCATGAGCAGCCGGGGATCGCCGGCAAGGGCTCGTGCGAGCTCGATGCGCTTCAGTGTTCCGAAGGGCAGACCGGCGCACGGGTGGAAGGCGACGTCGGTGAGGTCGAGCTCGTCGAGCGCCTCCCAGGCCTTCAGCTTGAGCGCCCGTTCCTCGGACTTGGTCCCGAGACGCAGCATCGACTGGACGAAGTTGGCCTTGGTGTTGGTGTGGTTCCCGACCATGACGTTCTCGAGAACGGTCATGCCGGGCCAGAGCGCCAGGTTCTGGAACGTCCGGAAGACGCCCTTCTGGGAGATCTGGTGGGGGGCCAGCGACGTCAGGTCGATGCCGTCGAAGATCACCGACCCTTCGGTCGGGTCGTAGATACGGCTGACCACGTTGAACAACGTGGTCTTCCCGGCACCGTTGGGCCCGATGAGGGCGCAGATCTGCACCTTCTTCGACCTCGAAACTGAGATTGTCGAGGGCGGTGATACCCCCGAATCGGACGGTGATGTTGCTTACATCTAAGTAGTGACACGTCTGCGCGCCGGCCTTTCGAGCGTTGAGCCTGTACGAAGCTCGCCCGAAGATAGACATGTGGCCTCGGTCACGTCCAGACGAAATCTCGAAGCTTTTCCCGGGAACGGTGCGTTTGCCCACTGTTTCAGCGGGTCGCAGGCCGACAGATTTCATGGAGTGATGACGCCGAAATCCGAGCACGGCGCCGATCAGCTCGCGTGATCCCGCGACGGTCGCCGAGCGGAGCGACCTCGTCGCGCCGACCCCGACCGCAGGCGAGCCGGGCAAGGGTGTCGAGGTCGAGGTCGAGCACGCCGATCGGTCCGCCGTCACCGAAGGTCATCTCGACCCGGGCGGGCAGGGCACCACTCACCGAGAGCCGCAGAAGTCCGTCGACGGCGACCCGACTGCGGAACCGTTCCTGCCACGCGTCGAGAATGCGGTTCTGGACCAAGGCAGACGAGACGCCCGTGAGGCGCGGCGCGACACCGAGCGCCCGCCGGATGTCCTGCTCGTGCACCCAAAGGTCGAACACCCGGAGCGGGTAGGGCCTTCGACAGCGGGCGGGTGCCACCGAGGGGCGAGGCAGTTTCGGGGTCGCCCTGGTCGATCAGCTCTCGATACTGCGAGATGCGCCGGGGCAACATGCCATTCAGCTCGTCGATGACGGCGATGAACGGCAGGGCCCGCCGGGCCTGGATCGGGCGTTCCATGTAGGCGTCAAGTTCGGAGACGACGTGGTCGAGCAGCGGAAGTTCGATGGGTGGGTGCACCGCGCCGGAGAGGAGCTGTTCGAGGCCGACCACGTGACTGACCTGATCCTGCACCGGTCCAGCCCGGGCAGTCGGTCGGTCGAGTGCCGTCCTCGTTGGTGTCGACCTCGGCAAGAAGCAGCGAGGTGTTGACGAGGATTTCCTCGACGGCATCGACGAGAGCGATCCAGTGCGGAGCAGGCATACTCCGCGAGCCTAGTCAGACGGTCGGTCGTTCAGGAGATCCGGTCGCTCCGGTGGCTGCGGGGGCGATGCCAACACGAAGAAGATCATGCCGAGACCGGCCATGACGGCCAGGATGGTGAATCCGATCCGGTAGTCCCCCGTCTGGTCGGCCAGGATCCCCGCAACCATGGGTCCGCCCGCGGTGCCGAACATCAGGATGAGTGACGACGCACCCATGATCGAGCCGAACGAACTGGATCCGAAGTAGTCGGCTCGCAACGCCTGCATGAGGGGTCCTCGGACTCCCCACGCAATGCCGTGCATCGGAACGAAGAGCCAGATCATCAGCGAGTTCGTCGCAAAGGTGAGGACCAGCAACCCGACCATGTGGCCGAGCATCCCCGCCGACGCAAGGACCCGCTTGCTCATCCGGTCGCCCAGAAAACCGCCGGCGAGCATGCCCACCAGCTGGGTGACCGTGAGCCCGGCGGTGACGAAGCTCGCTCCCTGTTTCGAATACCCGTGCTCGGTGGTCAGGTACAGGCTGAGATGGGCCATCACCGCGCCGACGACCAACAGCGCGAAGGCATGCCCGAAGGAGATCATCCAGAACGCGCTGGTGCGGAACGCCTCCTTGGCGGTGAAGTGAACGGCCGACACTCCTTCGGCAGTGAATCCCTTCGATTCCGCCTCCGGCTCGACTCCGTCGAGAGGCTCGTCCAGATCGTCGGGCGACGTCCCGAAGACCGACGTGAGCGGCAAGACGAGCACGAGGATCAGGACGCCCGAAACGAAGAACGCCGTGCGCCATCCGAAGCGGTCGATGAACCACACCAGCCCCGGGATGAACATGCCACCGACGGCGAACCCGACGCTGGCGACCGACAACGCTCGGGCCCGTTTGCGCTCGAACCAGGGCACGATGGCCGTCACGATGCTCAGGAACCCGGACAGGCTCAGACCGACCGAGGTCAACAGCAACGCGGCGAAGAAGGTCGGAACGCTGTTGATCCGGCTGAGGCGCGACGAAACCGATGGCCATCAACACGACGCCGAGTCGCATCACTCGCTTCAGACCGAATCGGTCGAGGGCCCATCCCTGCACCGGACCCAGGAGGCCACTCTCGACCCGGTTGAGCGTGTAGCCCGGCGGACAGGGTGGTCTTGCTCCAACCGAACTGGTCCTGCAGGAAGACGGCGTACTGACCGTAGGCCTGCACCATCAGCAGACCGTGCAGGAACTGGATCCAGGCGCCGGCCCACGCCACCCTCCAGCCGTAGTACACCCGACCGCGCGACGATTCGGTGGGACTCCGCGGCCGATTGCGTTGCAACACCTGTCTCCGATCGAAAGTTGGGGGCAGGGTATAGTCTTGAGCTGCTCACGTTTGAGCGTCCGACAACGACGTCGCCCGTTTCCCCACCTAATCACCGACCGCAGCGAGCCGCAAACAGCCCTGCGATCAGATCCAGTCATACCGGAGAAGCCACCTATGCGACGCACCAAGATCGTGGCCACCATCGGCCCCGCCTCCGACGACCCGGGCACGCTGCGGAAGATGATCGCAGCCGGCATGGACGTGGCCCGAATCGGCCTGGCCCACGGCAAGCTCGAGGAACATCTCGAGAAGTACCACAACATTCGAGCCGCCGCGGCGGCGGTCGGCGCCAACGTTGGCATCCTCGCCGACCTACCCGGACCCAAGGTGCGCTGCGCTCCGTTCCCCGAGGGTGGCGTGGTCTTCGAAGACGGCGCACCGGTCATCTTCACCGCCGGCGAAGCAGCCTCATCGATCCAAGTCATCTCGACCGACTACGAGAGCCTCGTCTCCGATGTCGAGGTTGGCGACGGACTCGCGCTGGGCGACGGAAATGTCACCTTCGTGGTCGAGTCCAAGGACGGCGCCACCCTTCATGCCCGCGTGCTCCGCGGTTCGCGAGTCCAGGGCCGGCCCGGCCTGCAGGTGCCGTCGGATCGCCTGCGGATCACCACGCCGACGGCCGAGGACATCCGGTTCGCCGACGCGTTCATCGAAGCGGGCGTCGACATGGTTGCCCTTTCGTTCGTTCGCAGTGCTCACGACGTCCGATCGCTCGGCGTCGAACCACCGCCCCGCGGCCCGTTGGTCGTCGCCAAGATCGAGACCCGGGCCGCGGTCGAGAACCTCGAGGGCATCATCGCCGCGTCCGGCGCGGTGATGGTTGCCCGAGGTGATCTCGGCGTCGACTATCCCGATCTCGGAACTACCGCACCTCCAGAAGCACATCATCCGCCGCTGCATCGCCGGCGGGCTGCCGGTCATCACCGCCACCCAGATGCTCGAGTCGATGGTCTACTCCCCCACGCCGACCCGGGCCGAAGCGTCCGACGTCGCCAACGCGGTGTTCGACGGAACCAGTTCGGTGATGCTGTCGGGCGAGACCGCGATCGGTGTCGATCCGGTGAACGCGGTCTCGACCATGGCCGAGATCACGGCGAGGGCCGACACCGAGTTCGACCACGACGACTGGGCCGAGCAGGTTCACCAACTCCGCGAGGTGCGCCCGACCCATGACCTCGGAGCCGTCACCACCGACGCCATGACCATGGCGGCGGTACGGGTCGCCGATCAGGTTGGTGCTGCCGCCATCGTCTGTCTGTCGCGCACCGGGTACACGGTCCGTTCGGTCAGCCGCTTCCGGCCTCGCGTGCCAATTCTTGCGTACAGCCCCGACGAGCGTGCCGTTCGCCAACTGGCCCTCAGCTGGGGTTCAGCGGCCAGCGCACAGCCCGACCTCGCCAGCATCCGGGACACCATCGATGCCGCGCTCCAGTCGTCGAAGCAGCACTACGGGCTGCATTCCGGCGACCGTGTCGTCGTCATCTCCGGGCACGCAATGGCCGCCCGAGCAACCGACACCATCCGCGTGATGAGCGTCCCCTGAGCAGCGCCCACTAAGGTCGGCTGGGTGGATGCATACACCCAGATTCTGACCGAGACACGCGATGGCGTGCTGCTCATCACCTACAACCGTCCCGATCGGCTGAACGCCTGGACCCGACAGATGAGCCGCGAGCTGGTCTCTGCGATCGAAGCGGCCAACGCCGACCCCTCGATCGGCGCCATCGTGGTCACCGGCGCCGGTCGAGGGTTCTGTGCCGGCGCCGACATGTCCGCCGAGTTCCAGGCGGGTCTGGACAGCCGAGAGAGCCGCGCCGCCGCCCGAAGGAAGACGACTCGAAGGACGACAGCGGCGCGTCGGACTGGGTTGCGCTGATCCGGCGAAGCAAGCCCATGGTCGCCGCAGTGAATGGGGCGGCAATCGGCATGGGATTGTCCATGATCCTCCCGTTCGACCGCATCGTTTCCGGCCGATCGGGCCGGTTCAGCGCCCGCTTCATCAAGGTCGGGGTTGTGCCAGAACTGGCGAGCACCTTGTTCCTCCCCCAACGCGTCGGGTTCGGCGCCGCGTCCGATCTCATGCTCTCGGCGCGGATCATCGACGCTGACGAAGCGAATCGACTAGGTCTGATCGACGAACTGGTCGACGATGACGCCCTCCTCGACACTGCCCTCGCCCGGGCTCGCAGCTATGCCGAAAACGCTCCACCCCACCTGCTGTGGGTCAAGGAACTCCTCACCCTGAACATGGGGGAGACCGACGTGGCTGCCGCCCAGAAGCGTGAGATGCAAGCGCTCCAGAGCGCCTACCGCACGCCCGAACATCGAGAGGCCGTGGCTGCGTTCCTCGAGAAACGACCGGCCAACTTCCAAGGGCTCGGGCAGGGCTGAACCTCAAGACTTCGTCAAGTTCGTTCGTCGCGGATCAGGTTCTCCCAGGTCAACTCAAGAACTGAAAATACCTCGGCCTTACGATGTCCTTGTCGCTTGCGCACCTGCTAGCGTTTCCTTTGTTGGTACGTCCATACCAGCCGCCGCACAGTGGACGTACCGGCACGAGGTGGACCGTTGTTCTCACTCCCTCCGGGAACAACGGTTCACCTCACTCTGTTTTGGGGCTCACTCTGTTTTTTGGGCTCACTCTGTTTTTTGGGGCTCACTCAAGCGTTCGGCCCGCTCAGGTTTTCGGCCGGCTGAGCCGTTCGATCTGGCGGCGGTCCTTCTTCGTGGGCCGGCCGCTCCCCCGCTCCCGGGTGGGCGCGGCAGCGTCGGGGTCCGTGCCCTTGGGGCGCGGTGATCGATCGACGTAGCAAGTGGCAGCGATGGCGGGCGAGACCCGCTTGTCGATCAGTTCCACCACGTCGTAGAGCAGCGTGCGATCCCGGGTACGGATCTCGACCGCGTCGCCTACCGCCACGCTCGAACTGGGCTTCACGCCGTTTTCGTTGACCTTCACTCGCCCCAAGGCGCAGGCCTCGGTGGCCTGACTTCGGGACTTGAACACGCGCACGGCGAACAGCCATTTGTCGATCCGCATCTGGCTCTTGTCGAGCTCACGACCGGTCATGTGTCGATTGCGATGGCGTAGACCCGCCGCTTGGGCTCACCGGTTCGTTTGACCACGGCGGTCACCGCGTCGCGGGCGGAGGCGCCGGCAGTGAGTTCGATGTCGAGCAGCTTCCGGAGATCCTGGTCGCTCGGCGAGGCGGGGTCCGGCGCCCCGTCGAGCACGACCACGATTTCCCCCCGAACCTCGGTACCCAAGCGCTCGGCGACGTCGGTCAGCGATCCGCGCACCACTTCTTCGTGCAGCTTGGTCAGCTCTCGGGCGACCGCGACCTGTCGGTCAGGCCCACAGACCTCGATGAGATCCTGCAGGGTCCGCAACACTCGTTTCGGGGACTCGTAGAACACGACCGTCCGCCGTTCGGCCGCCGCCTCGGCGAGGCGCGTCCGACGCTCCTCGCCTTTGCGTGGGAGGAAACCCTCGAAGACGAAGCGTTCGGCCGTGAGACCGCTCAGGACCAGCGCCGAGACCAGCGCGGTCGGGCCGGGAACGACCTCGGCTGCGAATCCCGCGTCGAGCACCGCCCGAACGACTCGTGCGCCAGGGTCGGAAACCAAGGGCATACCGGCGTCGGAGACCAGGGCGATTCGTTCCCCGGCAGCCAACCGTTCGAGGATCTCGGCCCGCCGATGCTGTTCGGTGTGGTCGTTGACGACGAGTAATACGGTGCGCGGCAATCCCGAAGTGCGCCAGCAGCCGCCCGGTCCGGCGGGTGTCCTCGCACGCGATCGCATCTGCTTGCGTCAGTGCGTTCACCGCCCGAGCCGAAAGATCACCGAGGTTCCCGATCGGGGTACCAACGATCGAGAGCACGCCCGCTGACCTCGCCGGAAGCGTGCCGGTCGATCGTTGGTCAGTCATTCGCGAATCTCGAGCAGGTCACCGATCTGCAGGCCCCACTGCCCGAAGGCGCCCGCTTCGGCTTCGACGACGGCTCGAGCCCGCATGACCGGCGCACAGGCACGGTTCCGTTTGAGTCGCAGCATCTTGATGACGACTCCGGCCTCGTCGATGAGGGCCACGTCGAGGTCGAAGCGCATGCCGACGGTGTGCACCGATCGGACGCCACGCAAGAGCATCGCCCCTTCGATCCCCGTCCTACCCAGGAGTCCTTTGGCCCGTGCCTTGCGAGTAGCCGGGATCTCGAGAGATGCCAACACCTTCCCGTCGCGCACCAGCCAGGCGCCTGCCTGCTCATCGGCGGTAGCGGGGGTTCGGTCGCGGTGGCTCATGGATCCGGACGGGTCTCAGACGTTGAACCGGATATCCACCACGTCGCCGTCCTCGACGACGTAGTCACGACCTTCGGATCGGATCTTCCCGATCTCTCTGGCCTTGGACCAGGATCCGATCTCGACGAGTTCGTCCCAATGGATGGTTTCGGACCGGATGAAGCCCCGTTGGAGGTCCGAGTGGATGCGGCCTGCACACTCGGGAGCCGTCGATCCCACCCGGAAGGTCCAGGCGCGTGTCTCCTTCTCACCTGTCGTGAGGAAGGTTCGGAGCCCGAGCACGTGGTACGCGGCCGTGATGAAGCGAGGCAGGGCTCCCTCGCCAAGACCGTAGGCATCGAGCATTTCGGCTCGATCGGCGGCATCGAGTTGCGCTGCCTCGGCCTCGAGCTGAATACAGGCGCCGAAGACGGGCGCCTGGGGAAGCGCTGCTTGCACGGGAGCAATGACGTTGTCGACGTCGGCGAGCTGTTCCTCGTCGATGTTGACGATCGCGAGCACCGGCTTGTTGGTGAGCAGGAACCAGGGTTTGAGCAGATTGCGGTGCTCTTCGGAAAGCCCGCTGCGATAGAGCGGAGTGCCCTCGCGCGAGGTAGACCAGCGCGGCGTCCGCCGCATCCACCTCGGGCTGCAGCGAGCGATCGGCCCTGGCGGCCTTGCGCTTCTTGTCGATCTGCTTCTCGACGGTTTCCAGGTCGGCCAGGGTGAGTTCGGTCTCGACCACCCCCGAGATGCTCGAGCGGATCATGCGGTCCGGGCACGTCGTCGTCACGGAAGGCCCGGAGGACGAACACGATGGCGTCGACTTCGCGAATGCCCGCAAGGAACTTGTTGCCGAGCCCCTCACCCTGCGAGGCCCCTGCCACCAACCCGCCGATGTCGTTGAACTGCACGGTGGCGTGCACGATGCGTGAGGAACCGCTGACCTTGGACAAGGCCTCGAGGCGCTCGTCGAACACCTTGGCGACACCGATGTTGGGGTCGGTGGTGGCGAACGCATACGGAGCCGCGAGGGCGCTCCCGCCCGTGAGAGCGTTGTAGAGCGATGACTTGCCTGCGTTGGGCAGACCGACGAACCCGAACTTCTCCATCCCCGCAGGCTAGAGCGCGTCGGTCAGGTCAGTGCGTCTGTCAGGTCAGTCAGGTCAGTCAGGTCAGTCAGGTCAGCGCGTCGGCGAAGCCGGAGCCCATGAGGTCGCGGAGTTCTCCGGCGCGAACTGCTCCGGCGAACAGGAAACCTTGGGCCATCGAGCAGCCGAGCTCGGCGAGCACGGACGCTTGATCCTGCCGTTCGACACCGAGCGCCACGACCGTGAGACCTCGGGCCCGCAGACCAGCGATGATCTCGCCGATTTCGTGGCGACCGTCGGACTCGCTCCCGATGCTCGCCGTCAGGGACCGGTGCAGCTTCACGTAGTCGATCGGGAGCCCGTCGATGCGACTGAGCGAGTCATAGCTCGTGCCGAACCCGTCGATGCCCAGCTTGAATCGGGGTCGGATGCGTTCGGCCAACTGGAGGAACGCTTCGCGCTGCTCACGCACCACGACTTCGGGAACCTCGACGGCGAGTCGACCGGGCGGAATCGTGTCATCGTTCGCCAGCCGGGACAGGGTGATGTTGAGTGTGTCGTCGGCAAGCTGGGTGGCCGACAGATTGAACATGACGACGTAGTCGTTCTCCGGATCGCGGATCAGGGCGTCGAGTTGTTCGTGCACGCCTTCGAGCACCAGGCAACCCAGGGTGCCCATGAGGCCGCTGTGCTCGGCCGCCGCCACGACTTCCACCGCGCTCGAGGCCGATCTCTCCTCCCAGACGCAGGAGGGCCTCGGCGCCGAGCACGGTGCCGCTGGCCAGGTGCACCACCGGTTGGTAGGCGAATCCGACGTCGCGTTGCTCGATGGCCCGGCGCAGCTGACGTTCGACGGTGAGAAGGCGCTGACTGCGGCTCCGCAGCTCGTCGTCGTGAACTGCTACTCGGTTGCGCCCCCGACCCTTGGCCAGGTAGACGGCGGTCTCGGCCGCGGACAACAAGGCCTCACCGCTGGTTTCGTCATCGGAGATCGCTACTCCGATGCTGGCCGTCAACGCAAGGTCGTGACCCTGGCCAGGGAGCGTCGCGATCGATACACGCACGCGCTCCGCAAGTTCCTCTGCCATTGCCGGGTGTTCGAGTTCGCACGAGACGATGACGAACTCGTCGGACGCAAGCCGGAACACCAGGTCGCTGCCTCGGACGGTCGACCCGAGGCGCCGGGCGACGATTTCGAGCAGGCGGCGGGCTTCGAGGTTGCCCACGAGATCGTGCACCACTTTGAAGCGGTCGAGGTCGACGTACAGGACGGCGACCGAGCCGTCGTTGGCGTCCTCGATGGCGCTGTCGATGATCGACATGACCTCGGCGCGGTCGGTCACGACCGACGAGGAGGTCGTACGCTCGATGGCCACCATCGTCACGATCTCGGCCCTCACCGCCGACTCGTCGGACGCATCATCGGTGATCCGCGGTCTCGGATCGTCCGCGCACGGTCGCGGGCCACATGGCGCCGATCAGGAGCAGGTCGGTCAGGTCCTCTGTGCCATCGGGAAGGAGGATCGGACCGGGTTCGCTGCCATGAGTCGCCCGGGGCGGGCATCGGCGATTCGCCGAGTTCCGTCGAGCTGGCGACATAGCGAGCGGCGTGGGTCTGCCAGCCGAAACGGGTGAGCCATGCATCCGAGGCCCAGAGGACGCGGCCGCCGGTGCGTTCGACGACGAGTACGGGCAGATTGATTGCGCCGATGGCCTGGACCATGCCGACCAGCACCATCGAGTCCACGTTGACCGCGTGGGTCGAACTGGCGAAACCGAACTGGCCGCTGCCCCAGGTCTTCCCGCCCGGCGGCTCGTCAGGCGGCGTGAGCGGCTCCCCCAACTGCAGGGGCCGCATCGCTGGGACATCTTCGACGGTGTGGGCGGAGGTTCGACGAACGCGACCGCGAGACTCGACGGGCACGACTGCCGTCTCCGCCTTCTGGCTCGCACCTCGTACTCGATCGTCCCAACTTCTCACACGTTCCTTGTCGGACAGTCCTGCCGCAAGATGAGTCTCGACCGATAGGCTCGCTCGAATGTCTAAGCGTCGGAACAAGAAGCGCACCAACGCTCGCCGCAAGAAGGCCAACCACGGCCGTAAGCCAAACGCAGGTCGCTGACTCCTCAGCTGATCGACGAATAGCTGACGCTACTGCGGCGTGTGCGCTTCGGCCGGCGCCGCAAGGCGAGCACCGAAGGCAGCCGTGAACTCGGCGAGACGATCGGTTGCCGTGGACTCGGCCGCCGGCAAGGACTCGACCCCGGAGACGGGCACGATCACCTCGAAGTAGGCCTTGAGCTTGGGCTCGGTGCCGCTCGGGCGGACGATGACCCGGGTGCGATCGTCGTACTCGAGCACCAGACCCTCGGTCGGCGGCAGGTCCCGGCCGGCTTCGAGATCGATGGCCTCGGTCAGTGTCGCCCCTCCCACCTGCCGGGGTGGATCGGCGAGGAGCCCTGCCAGCAACGCGGCACGACGGGCCATACCGTCGGCGCCCGGAAGCCGAACGCTCATCGGAGCGGTTCGGTAGAGCCCGTGGGTGACGGCGAGTCGGTCGAGGCGATCCCAGAGAGTTTCGCCACGTTGTTTGGCGTCGGCCACCATCTCTGCTGCGACGAGCGCCGCCGAGATGCCATCCTTGTCCCTGACCAACCCGCCGACCGAGTACCCAATTGCCTCCTCGTACCCCAGCAAATACCGGAGGTCCGGCCGCTCGATGATCGGACGGGCCACCCACTTGAAGCCCGTGAGCGTCGTGGTACAACGAACGCCTTCTGATTCGGCCATCGCAGCCATCAACCGGCTCGAAACCAACGACATCGCCACCTGCCGGTTCGGGCCTGGGCGCACACGGAGGAGGTGGTCGGCCAGGAGCACGCCGAGTTGGTCGCCGCTGAGAGCGACGTACCGACCTGCCGAGGTCGCCGAGGTTCGGGCGGGTACGGCGACGGCAAGTCGGTCGGCGTCGGGATCGTTGGCCAACACCAGGTCGGCCCCGACCGCGGCCGCCTTGGCCAGAGCCAAGTCGAGCGCTCCTGACTCTTCGGGATTGGGGAAGGGGACCGTCGGGAAATCGGGATCGGGGTCGAACTGTTCGGCCACCACGTGAGGCGGGGGGAACCCCGCCTGGGCGAAGGCTCGAAGGAGATGCTCGCCACCGACCCCGTGCATGGCGGTGTAGACACAGACCAAGACTGCGGGCCTCGATGGTGAGGGCCGACACCGCGAGATCGAGGTGGTGTTGCACAACCTCCTCGCCGAGGACGATCGGCTCGGGAGCGTGAGCCAGGAGGGGGTCGCCGAGCTGCTCGACCATGGCCGGATCGGCGGCCACCTCGTCGATGGAGGCCGCGATCTCGCCATCGGCAGGCGGGACCAACTGGATGCCGTCACCCAGGTACAGCTTGTACCCGTTGTCCTGAGGCGGGTTGTGGCTCGCGGTGATCATCACGCCGGCGTCGGCGCCCAGGTGGAGAACGGCGGCGGCCAGCACGGGCGTCGGCAAGGGACGAGGCAGCATCTCGGCCCGCCCGCCGAGCGCACCGACCACGGCTGCAACGTCCGTGGCGAACTCGGCCGATCCGTGACGGGCGTCGTATCCGATGACCACGAGCGGTGGATGGCGGTGTCCCAAATCGGCTCCTGCAAGCCAGCGCATGAGTCCTGCGGTTGTCTCCCGGACGACGCGGCGGTTCATGCGATTCGGCCCCGGGCCCAACGCGGCGCGCAGGCCCGCGGTGCCGAACGCCAGACGACCGGTGAACAGTTCGGCCAACTCCGGGCTGTCGGCCGCGAGGAGACCTTCGACTTCGGTTCGGTACTCGGGCTCCGGGTCGGATTCGGTCCACAGGCGAGCGCGCGGAGCAGTCGGTAGTCCGTCATGCACCAAGTCTGGCATCATTCGACACGCATCCCCGGCCCAAACCAGAATGCCCCCATGTCGGTTGCCGTACCTGCCCAGAAGCCCATGCACGAAACCCATCGCATTGCCGTCGATGGCGCGGTCGATGCCGATGGCCACATCCTCGAGCCACCGGATCTCTGGGAGAACTACATCGACCCCGAGTTCCGTGACCGCGCGCTTCGATTCCGCATCGATGAACTCGGGCTGGAAGAACTCGAGATCGACGGTCGACGGTCGACCATGAGCCGCCGAGGTTTCCCGTCGACGCTGGGCGCGATGGGGTTCCCCGACCTCGCCGAACTGCAGCGAGACCCCGATCGCACCTACCTGCGGGAGGCGCCCTACGGAACCATGCACCCGGGCGAGCGCCTCGAACTCCTCGACGCAGAGAACACCGACGTCGTGATCCTGTACACGACCGTTGGGCTGCTCTGGGAGGCGGAGGTTCAGGACCCCGCCCTGGCCCAGGCGTACACCAAGGCGTACAACCGGTGGATCACCGAATTCTGTCAGGACTCACCGCGGCTGGTCCCGACCGCGCACCTCTCGCTCGGCGATCCCGCTGCGGCGGCCCGGGAGCTCGAGCGAGCGGTCGGCGAGGGCGCCAAAGGCTGCTACGTCTGCCCGTTCACCCACGACGGCAAGCCACTCGGCCACCCCGATCACGACGTCGTGTTCGCAGCCGCCCAAGATCTTGGCGTGCCCTTCGCCATCCACCCCACCTTCGAGCCCCAGTGGACCAAGGGCAACCGGATGGGCGATTGGGAGCACGTGAAGCAGCTGCGTCTGCTGGCCTCGGTCCAGGCTTCCGACGGTGTCCGCCACCAGTTCACGACCCTGTTCGACTACGGCGTGTTCGACAAGTTCCCCCAGCTGAAGGTCTTGGTCCTCGAGTCGGGCGGCGGTTGGATCGGGTACTGGCTGGACCGCATCGACGCGGTCTACGGCCATACGTTCATCGGCAACAGAGTGCCGCTCGAAGCACAAACCAAGCGACTACTTCCGGGAACGTATCTGGATCAGCTGCGACCCCGACGAGCGCACCATCCCGGCGCTGGCCGCACGCTTCGGGGCCGACCGCTTCCTGTGGGCGTCCGACTTCCCCCACGCCGATCACACCCCCGAATACGTGCACGACCTGAACGAGTTGGTCGCCGCCTTCCCCGAGAAGGACCAGGCGGCGTTCATCGGCGACAACGCCCGCAAGCTGTTCGGCCTGCCCCCGGGACGCGGGTGAACGATCGCGAGCCCGCTGACCTGGCGGCGGTCTTCGAACTCGTCACCCACGGTCCTGACGTCTGGATCGGCGAGAGTCCGCAGTACCACTGGGGCCGCATCTTCGGTGGGCTGGTGATCGCCCAGGCGTTGTGGGCCGCGTCGCAGACCGTCGTCGCCGATCACTGGGTGCATTCGCTCCACGGCTACTTCATCCTGGGCGGCGACCCCACCGAGCCGGTCCGTTACGAGGTCGACCGCCTCCGCAACGGCCGATCGTTCTCCACCCGGACGGTCACGGCCCGCCAGTCGAGCGGGGCGATCTTCAACCTGTCCTGTTCGTTCCAGCGGTTCGAGGAAGGGGTCGAGACCCAGACCGCCGATTTCCCCTCCGACGTTCCCCAGCCGCCGGCCGAGGCACCTCCGCTCGAAGGCAACGGCGTGTACCGCCTCGATGTCGACCGACAACGCCAGGAACCTCGTTCGGTGGTGTGGTGCCGGTATCCGATCGACTTGGGTGACGACCCGAGACTCCATGCCTGCGCGCTCGCCTACCTGAGCGACACCAACATGATGGACGCGGTTGCGGCCTCGCACCCACGGGGTCTGCCTTCCGACGAGGAGTGGGACCAGACCTTCATGTCGGCAAGCCTCGATCACGCCATGTGGTTCCATCGACCGGCCCGGGCCGATGATTGGCTGCTGTTCGACATGACCGGTCAGGGCATCATCCGCACCCGAGGCCTGTCCACCGGACACGTGTTCACCGCCGACGGCCTGCACATCGCCACCATCGCCCAGGAAGGCCTGATCCGCGAGGTGGTTTGAACAGCAGAGTCGCCTGAACGGCAGAGTCGTTTGAACAGCAGCGTTGTGTGCTAGGCATCGCCGCATGGATCTTGGTTTACGTGGCCGTCGTGCCGTCATCACCGGCGCGTCCAAAGGAATCGGTCTCGGCGTTGCGCGGGCCTTGGCCGCCGAAGGCGTTGCGGTACTGCTCGCCGCCCGGAACGACCAGCGCCTGGCCGATGAGGTGTCAGGCATCGCCCGGGAGTTCGGCGTTGACGCGTCCGCTCTGGCACTCGACCTCTCGACTGCGGCGGGCCAGCAACAGTTGGCCGAGGCAGCCATCGCCTGGGACCTCGACATCCTGGTGAACAACGCCGGCGCGATTCCCGGAGGCTCCATCACCGACATCGACGAAGCGACGTGGCGCACCGCGTGGGACCTGAAAGTGTTCGGGTACCTCAACATCACCCGAGAGATCCTGCCCCACCTCGAAACGCGAGGATCGGGTGTCATTCTCAACGTCATCGGCGCGGCCGCCGACCGTCCGAGCCCTGGCTACATCGCCGGCGCCGTCGGCAACAGCGGACTGGTTGCCTTCAGCAAGGCGCTCGGCAGCACGTCACTCCGACACGGAGTCCGTGTGCTGGCCGTGAACCCGGGGCTCATCATCACCGACCGGATGTCGGACCTCCTCCGCAAACAAGCCGACGAACGGTTCGGAGAGCCCGATCGGTGGCAGGAACTCATCCCCACCGACCCGGCACCGGGAACGGTCGAGCAGGTTGCCGATGTGGTCACCTTCCTCGTCTCCGACCGAGCCAGTCACGTCAGCGGCGTCGTGCTGACCATCGACGGCGGGGCCACCGCTCGTTGAGGTTTCGGCCGCCGAGGTTCAGGACACCCAGGTTCGGACGAGGGAACGGAGACGATCGATGCCGTCGCCCTTCTCGGCGCTGACCCAGATCACGTCCCCGGGCTCGAGGTCGCATCCACGCGCCAACTCGACCCTTCGCGAATCACGCTTCGATGATTTGACCTTGTCGTGCTTGGTGGCAACGACGGTGTGCGGCAGTCCCTGGCTGCGCAGCCAGGCCAACATCTGCCGGTCGAGATCGGTGGGTCCGACGACGCCATCGACCAGCACCACCACCATCCGCAGATTCTCCCGCTCGAGCAGATACCCCTCGATCATGCGCTGCCACTGGGCCCGCATGTTCGCCGGCGCTGCGGCGTACCCGTAGCCAGGGAGGTCGACCATCGAGGGGGCGTTGAGGCGGCTGATGGGTTTCCCGTTGACCGACTTGGGTGGCGTTGCATCGACCGAGAACAGGTTGAGCAGCCGGGTCCGACCTGGGGTGTTGCTCACGTGGGCCAGGCTCCGACGGGCGGCGAGTGCGTTGATGAGTGAGGACTTGCCGACGTTGGAGCGTCCGACGAAGGTGACCTCGGCCGGCGTCCAGGGCAGCTCGGTCATCCGCTGAGCGGACGTCACGAAGTGGAGTTGGAACGGTCCGGCCATGGGAGCAGCGTACGGCACCGAGGTGATGGTTTCGTTTGGTCCCAAATTCTGCAAGAATCCGGCAGACCAAACTCTTGGAGGTTCACCATGTCGGCCCTCATGCACCCCTTCGCCGAGCCGGCCAAGGCGGAATCCGATTTCATCAACATCGTCAGCGCGAAGGGCTCGACCCTCACCGACGACACCGGCAAGCAGTATCTCGACGGTATGGCCAGTCTCTGGTACTGCCAAGTGGGCCACGGCCGCTCGGAGATCATCGAGGCCGTCACTGCGCAGATGCAGCAGCTCGAGGTCTACAGCATCTTCGATCCGTTCACGAACCCCCGCGCCAGCGAAGCCGCTGACCTCATCGCGTCGAAGTCTCCCCACCCGGACGGGCGCGTGTTCCTCGGATGTTCCGGCTCCGAGGCCGTTGACACGGCCCTCAAACTTGCGCGGCTGGTGCAGCAACGCCGCGGATCGGCCGAGAGGCAGATCATCGTTCGCCGGACGCACGGCTACCACGGCACCAACATCGGCGGTACGTCGGCGCAGGGCATCGAACTCAACCGTGAGGGCTGGGGCGACCTCCTGCCCCACATGATGGAGATCCCCAGCGGAAACATCGAGGAAGCCGCCAAGGTCTTCGCCCAACACGGCGACCGGATCGCGGCAGTCATCAGCGAGCCGGTACAAGGCGCAGGCGGAGTCCATCCGCCGGAGGATGGGTACCTCGAAGGGCTCCGCCGACTGTGCGATCAGCACCACTCCCTGCTGATCTTCGACGAGGTCATCTGTGGGTTCGGCCGCACCGGTTCCTGGTTCGGCGCCCAGACCTTCGGCGTCACTCCCGACCTCATGACCTTCGCGAAGGGCGTCACCTCCGGTTACCAGCCCCTCAGCGGCGTCATCATCTCCAAGGCCGTGGCCGACGAACTGTCCGAACCCGGCTTCCTGCTGCGCCATGGCTACACCTATTCGGGCCACCCGGCCTCGTGCGCAGCCGCCGTGGCCAACATCGGGATCATCGAGTCCGAAGGGCTGGTCGAGCGTTCGACCCACATCGGCCAAAAGACGGTGGAGGGTTTCGACGCGCTGGTCGCCGACGGCCTGCTGGCCAGCTATCGCGGCATCGGCGGTGTGTGGGCCGTCGAACTGGGTCGGGAGTCCCTGACCGTCAAGACCAAGATGCTCGCGGACGGCGTCGTCGTTCGCGGGCTGGGCGAGAACATCATCTGGTGCCCTCCCCTGGTGGTCACCGACAACGAGATCGGCCAGTTCATCGAGACGATGGAGAAGGCGATCCGAACGGCCTAGGCCTGACCCAGTTCGACGGGCACGCAGGGCTACCTCGTCCGTCAGATCTCGTGCGTCAGATCTCGCCCCCCAGGTCACCCACTCGAAGCTCGCCGTCGCGCGTTTGTCCTCCGAGGGTGAGGAAGCGACGCATCCGGTCGGCGGTGTCCGGCAACCGGAGTGACTGGTCGAAGAGGAACGCCTCTTCGAGGAGGCCTGGCGTTGGGTCCGCTGACGCGGCCAGGACCGACGCCTTGGCCAGGGCGACCGCCCCCGGCGAGAAACCTGCGAGTCTGCGGGCGAGGCGATCGACGAACGACGACAGGTCGTCTGCCGGCAACGCCCGGTTGAGCCAACCCCATCGCTCGAGGGTTGCTGCGTCCACATCGTCACCGCCGAGCACCACCTCCATCGCCCGGCCCCGTCCGAGCAGCGCCGGTAGTCGCTGGGTGCCGGTTCCGCCAGGAAGGATGCCGAGCGGAACCTCCATCTGGCAGAGGATGGTGCGGTCGATTGCGCCGAATCGCATGTCGCAGCTCGCCGCCAGCTCTCCCCCACCGCCGCCGACGCGGCCGGCGATCTCGCAGATCGTGGGCTTGGGCATCGTGCGGAAGCGCTCGCACATGAGGTGGAAACCGCTGAGCTCGCTGCTGCGCCGCGCGTCGCCTTCGACCGGGAAACCCAGAATCAGCGTGACGTCGAAGTGCGCGAGGAAGAACTCGGGGTCGGCACTGCGGAGCACGACGACGCGTGCCTCGGGATCGACGGCGACCTCCTCGGCGAAATGGCGCAGCTCTCGATACAGCTCCCGAGTGATGAGGTTGATGGGCGGATTGTCGATCGTCGCGGTCACGACGCCGTCGTTGCTTTCCACGCGAATCAGCTCGAAGTCGTACATCGCCCTAGTCTTGCCCGATGCCCAGCAGTCCTGTCCAGAACGATCCGAAGTTGGCGGTGGTGTACCGAACGGTCACCAACCGAGTGGCCACGGTCTTCATCAACCGGCCCGAGGCGCGGAACGCGCTGAACCGGGAAGTGCGCGAGCTGCTTCCCCGAGTCCTCACCGAGGTCAACGAGGACCCCGAGGTCGACGTCATCATCCTCACGGGCACCGACCCGGCATTCACCGCCGGCCTCGACCTGAAGGAGCTCGGTGGCGGAGGCAATCAGATCAGTCTTTCGACGTACGACGCTCCGCCGCTCCCCAAGCGGCCGTTCCCCGATCTGGACAAGCCGCTGATCGGCGCCATCAATGGCGTCGCCATCACGGGGGGCTTCGAGCTGGCACTGAACTGCGACCTTCTCATTGCCTCCGAACGCGCTGCGTTCGCCGATACCCACGCCCGGGTCGGCGTCATGCCCGGCTGGGGGCTCACCACCCTGCTCGCCGATGTCGTCGGTGTGCGGCGGGCGCGTGAGATCTCGCTCACCGGCAACTTCGTCTCGGCCCGACAAGCGCTCGATTGGGGGCTCGTCAACCACGTGGTGACCCACCCCGATCTGCTGCCCTTCACCCAGAAGCTGGCCGAGGACATGGTGGGCAACGATCAGCGCGGTGTTCGCCAAATGCTCCGGACCTACCGTGAGGTTGGAGAGTCGACCGTCGGCGACGGATGGCAGATCGAGGCGACCGAGGCCTGGAAGTTCGAGAAGGAACGAGCCTTCGACCCCTCCGAGGTCGAGGCCCGGCGGTCGGCGATCATGGACCGAGGCCGCGGCCAAGTCCGGTTGGCCTAGACCTCTCGATTGGCCTAGACCTCTCGATTGGCCTCGACCTCCCGATTGGCCTCGACCTCCCGATTGCAGAGACCGCCGATTGGCGTGGGCAGCGAGGCCAGCAGCTAGGCTTCCCGGTCGTGGGAGTGGCTGATGAACCTCGATCGGTGTCTGGGGCGCACGACGACGCCCGGCAGCTCCATCAGCCCCCATCGCCCGGCGTGCTGCCGGATCACGCTCCCACGCTCGTCCTGTTGAACACCTCTGATCCCCTGCTGGCGCCTGCGCTCGACGCCGCCGCCGCCCGTGCGGCCAGCGTGCTCGACCTTCGCTCGGGAATCGTGTGGGCCGAAGTCCCGAACGGACGACAGTTCCTGTCCGTGCTGTCCACAGAGTTCGCGCAGCACCTGCCGTTGATCCGCGTTGCCTTCGCTGCGCCCGACGCAACCCTCGATCAACTGCTTGCGTGCGCGCTTTCGTCGGTCGACCTCGGCCAGCTTGCCGTCGCGCTCGACCAGGCCGAGCTTGCGGCCGAGCCGCCGGTCTACGACGTTCGCTTCCAGCCCGTGGTTCACCTCGCGAGTCAGTCGGTCATCGGTTTCGAGAGCCTCATTCGTGCGTCGACCGCCGGAGTCCCGGTCGACACGACAGAGCTGCTCGCCCGCGCCGAGCGAGGCGGTTGGTTGTCCGAACTGGATCAGTTCGGGCGGACGCTTGCCTTGCGAGCCATCGGCGACTGGCTTGGAGATGGCCTGTTGTTCCTCAACGTGCTGGCTCCCGGCGGGATCTTCGACATCGGCGCGGCGAAGTCGACCGTCGCGATGGCGGCGAGTCAGGGCATTGAACCCGACCAACTGGTGTTCGAGGTCACCGAACGCAACCGGTACTCCAATCTCGACGCCGCTGCTGCGCAGATCGAAGAACTCCGGTCGCTCGGGGTGCGCATCGCCGTCGATGACGTCGGCGACGGCTACGCCAGCCTGCTGCTGGTCAGCCGGTTCCGGCCCGATGTCGTGAAGATCTCCGGCCGGCTCATCCGAGACCTGCCGCGGCCTGAGGCGCGTGCCGTCGTGACCGCGGTCGTTCAGTTCGCACACCAGACCGGCACGTGGGTCGTCGCCGAGGGCATCGAGCGCATCGACCAAGCCCAGCTCCTGGGGTCACTCGGCGTCGATTGGGGCCAAGGTCACTTCCTCGGCCTCCCCGCTCCGCTGGCCGACGCACCACTCACCGCCGACCGGCCGCTACTCGCTCGCACCTGATGATCACTCGGGAGAAGAGTGGCCGGTGGGGGCGGGGCGACGCGTCCCCACCGGCACATCCATTGTTATAGCGCCCGCGACCGCCCGACACCTAGTGGGAAGGTAATTTGCACCTCGAATAGGCTCAAACGGCCTAGTTGCTCGGTTCGACCTTGCTCTCGTCGAGGGCCGCGAGCGCCCGGAGCGAGGTCATCGGCCGGGGCCCGACATGCGAGATGACCTCGGCCGCAGCGACCGAGCCCAGACGTCCGCACTCGGCCAGATCGAAGCCGCGGGCCAGGCCGAAGAGCACGCCGGCGGCGTACTGATCGCCGGCCCCGGTGGTGTCGACGACCTGCCGGGGTTCGACGGCGGCGATCTCGATCACGTTTCCCTGGGAGACGATGAGCGAGCCGCGCGGCCCAAGCGTGACGCACGCCAGCTCGACGTCCGCTCCGACGGCCGCGACTCCAGCGTCGAGGTCATCGGTCCCATAGAGAGCCGCAAGTTCGTTGTCGTTGGCGAAGAGCACGTCGACCCGGTTCAGGACAAGGTCGCGGAACTCGGCGTGGTGACGTTCGACGCAGAACGTGTCGGACAACGTGAGCGCCGAGCGCCGGCCTGCGGCGCGAGCGAGATCCATGGCCTTGACGATGGCCCGCTTGGCGAGATCGATGTCCCAGAGGTAGCCCTCGCAGAACAGCAGGCGGCCGGCCTCGACGGTCGAGGCCTGCACGTCGTCGGGCTCGAGCAGCGACGACACACCGAGATAGGTGTTCATGGTCCGCTGGGCGTCAGGCGTGACCAAGATGAGGCACCGCCCGGTCGCCGGGCCCGACGTTGCCCGCGCCACCTCGAAGGAGACACCGGACGCCCGCATGTCGTGGGCGTAGACCTCGCCGAGCGCGTCCTCGGAAACCTTGCCGATGTAGGCCGCGGTTCCGCCGAAACTCGCGACCCCGGCGACGGTGTTGGCGGCCGAGCCACCGGAGGCCTCGATGCCCGGGCCCATGAGGTCGTACAGCTGGTGGGCCCGCTCGGTGTCGATGAGCGTCATCGAGCCCTTGGACAAACCCTGGCCCGCAACGAACGCGTCCGTTGCCTGGGCGATGACATCGACCATGGCATTTCCGACGCCGACGACATCGAAGAGTGAGGCGGGATCAGGTGCAGGTACGGTCACAAGGGTCAGAGGTTATCCCAAGCGAATGAGCCCTGCGGCTACCCTCAGTCGAGTGCCGACCAACCCGTATCGCCTTCCCCGATCCGTCATCCCCTCTCACTACGACCTGCGGCTGACCCCCGATCTCGATGCCGGCACGTTCGCAGGACGCGTTCGCATCGCCGCCAACGCCACCGAAGCGGCGAGCCAGGTGCTGCTGAACGCAGCCGACCTCGCCGTGGCCGGCGCCACGGTGAATGGCGTCCCCTGCCCGTGGTCGGTCGACTCCGACACCGAGCGGCTCGTCCTCGACTGCCCGGTTGCTGCGGGACCCGTCGAGGTCGTCGTCGAGTTCGAGGGACGGTTCAACGAGCAGCTCGTCGGCTTCTATCTCAGTCGATTCGAACTCGCTGACGGGAGCCCCGGCGTGCTGGCGGCCACCCAGTTCGAGGCCACCCACGCTCGCAAATGCTTCCCTTGCTGGGACGAGCCCGATTTCAAGGCGAGCTTCGGCATCGAGCTCGTCGTCCAACCAGGACACGACGCCATCGCCAACTCGTCCGAGGTCGACCGCCAGTCACAGGACGACGGTTCGGTGGTGGTGCGCTTTGCGCCGACGATGGTCATGTCCACGTATCTCGTCGCCTTCGTGGTGGGGCCGCTCGAGATGACCGAACCGGTCGACGTGAACGGAACGCCCCTTCGCATCGTGCACGTTCCGGGCAAGTCCCACCTCACCGGGTTCGCTCTCGAGTCGGGCGCCTTCGCACTCGACTACTTCGCCAACTATTTCGACGTGCCCTATCCCGGTGACAAGGTGGACATGGTCGCCATTCCGGACTTTGCGTTCGGAGCCATGGAGAACCTCGGTTGCATCACGTTCCGCGAGACGCTCCTGCTCGTCGACCCGAACCAGTCGACCCAACCCGAGTTGCAGCGTGTGGCCGACGTCATCCACCACGAGCTCGCCCACATGTGGTTCGGCGACCTCGTGACCATGAAATGGTGGAATGGTCTCTGGTTGAACGAGGCCTTTGCCACCTTCATGGAGATGAAGTGCACCGACGCCTTTCGTCCCGACTGGAAGCGTTGGGTCGACTTCGGCATCTCGCGGTCGGAGGCCTTCGATGTCGACTCCCTCGCTTCGACGCGTCCCATCGAGTTCACCGTGGTCAGCCCGACCGACGCCGAGGGCATGTTCGACGCCCTCACCTACGAAAAGGGCGCAGCCGTCGTACGCATGCTCGAACAGCATCTGGGTGAGGCGTCGTTCCAGGCCGGCATTCGCCGCTACATGCGACAACACGCCTACGGCAACGCCGAAACCACCGACCTCTGGGACGCCATCGAATCCGAGACCGGCGAACCGGTTCGCCGCATGATGGACTCGTGGATCTTCCAGGGCGGCTATCCCCTCGTCTCCGTGGGACTGTCGCCCGACGGCCGGTCGGTGACGTTCACCCAGGAGCGATTCGGCTTCGTCGGGGGCGATGTCGGCGAAGCCCGCGAGTGGGTTGCTCCCCTCCGTTTTCGCTGGAAACCGACTGCGCCCAACTCGGCGCCCCGAACGGAGAAGATTCTCATCGACGGACCGACGGTGACCATCCAGCTCGACGAGCCGGCCGATTGGCTGGTGGCCAACGCCGAGGGCGCCAGCTTCCTCCGGGTTGCCTACCCATCGGACGTGCTCGAGCGACTCGCCGAAGTAGCCGTCGATGCGCTGCTTCCCACCGAACGCTACGCCCTGGCCGACGATGCCTGGGCTGCGGTCCTCGCCGACCGCATGACGGCGGCCTCGTTCCTCTCGCTCGTGGAAACCCTGTCGGTCGACGACGATCGCTCGGTGTGGCAACGGCTCATCACCGGGCTCGGTTCGCTCGATCGCCTGCTCGACGGGACGCCGCGTGAGTCGTTCCAGAGCGTCGTGCACGACGCCGTCGCCCCCGCTCTGGCCGGCATCGGTCTCACGCCTCTGCCCGTTGACGACGACCGCACTCGGCAGCTTCGCGGTGACCTCATTCGGGCGATGGGCGTGCTGGCCAACGATCTCGAGATCCAGCAGGAGGCGCAACGGACGGTGGCCGAGGGCCGACGCAACCCCGAACTGGTCGACGCCGCCGTCCTGGCCGCAGCACTCGCCGTCACGTCCGCCATCGGCGACGAAGCGGACTACGAGGACTTCCTCGCCTCGTCGCGCGCTGCGACGACCCCACAGGAGGAAATCCGCTACCTCATGGCCCTGGCCGACTTCCCGGACTTCGACCTGGTGGCGCGCCTGTTCCCGGCGATTCTCGCCGGCGACGTCCGCTCACAGAACGCTCCCTACTGGTTGGGTCGCGCGCTCACGAACCGGGTCTGCGGTGCTGATGTGTGGCGTTTCGTGACCGACAACTGGGACGTGCTCAACGAACTCTTCCCCTCCGGCTCCATCGTCCGAATGGTCGCTGGAGTTGCCACGCTGACCGAACCGGCGCAGGTCAGCGACGTGCAGGCCTTCTTCGACCGTCACCCCGTCCCCCAAGGCGCTACGACCCTCGCCCAGATCCTGGAGCGTCAGCGCGTCGGTGCCTCCCTGCGAGCCCGGGAAAGCGGGCGACTGTCCCGCTTCTTCGAGTGAGCCTGGTCGAGTGAGGTTGCCCCGTCCCCCGTTCACCGCGTCTCCACTCCAGATCTGGGCGCTCGAAGATCGGGCGCTCCAGGTCATCTGGGGTCACTTGCCCGAGGGTCCTGTCACGCTCGAGGCCCGCCGAGCGGGAGGAGGCGGGCTCAATCCTCCGATCGGCTACGCGACAGCGAACCACTCCGGCGGTCCCGGTCTGCTGGAGATCGACTCGTTGCCACCAGCGACCGACCTGACGCTGCAACTCTCCTGGAGCGGAGGCGACCGAACGTTGTCGGCCCGTACGGACGATCCGACGCCGGGTGAGGAACTGTTCCGCTTCGCCACCATTTCCGATGTCCACCTCGGGGCCGTGCATTGGGGCTTTCTCAAGACCATGACCGATCGACATGCGCACCTGCACGTCGATCCTTACCCCCTGCGGTGCGCACGCGCCGCGCTGACCGAGGCAACGGCATGGGGAGCCGAACTGCTCGTCATCAAGGGCGACCTGGTGCAGCATCGCAACACCCGCAACTTCGCGCAGGCCGGCGCGCTGCTCGATGAGTTCCCGGACCTACCGATGCTCCTGATTCCCGGCAATCACGACGTCGATCTCGTCGATTCCGATATGCCACTCCCGCTCCTGGGGCGACGTCAGCTCGCCTACACCCACGGTGCCGCCAAACAGGACGTTCCAGGGGCCAGGGTCATCATCGCCGACACGACGACGCCGGGACAGGGTCGCGGCACGCTCGACCAGTGCCGCGAACAGATCCTCGACCTGGCCGACTGTGACCGGCCGGTGTTCATCGGCGTACACCATCACTTCCAGCGCTACGGCACCATGACCCACTGGCCCCCCGGCATCGACAAGGCCGACGCCGACCGCTTCTTCCCGGAGCTGCGGCGAGTCAACCCGCGGTCGCTCGTCTCATCAGGTCACTCACACCGGAACCGGCGACGCATGCATCACGGCGTGACCTTCTGCGAGGTTGGCTCGACCAAGGACTGGCCGGGAGTGTGGGCCGGCTACGTCGTCCACGAGGGCGGGATACGACAGATCGTCCGCAAGACCCGGACGATGATCGAATGGCACGAGTACAGCCGCGGCGCCGTGCTGGGAGTGTGGGGTCTCTGGTCACCCGGACGGCCGGACGAGCGGTGTTTCTCGCTCAACTGGAAGGACAGGTAGCAGTGAGCCGCTCCTGCTGAGAGACTCCTCGGGTGCGACTTCGGCTCCGGGAATCCGCAGTCGGCAGCACTCCAGTACGCGAACAGGATGGGCGATGGCAAACGATCATGGACAGAACAGCGTTCACAAGGAGCCGCGTCGGCGGCCCGGCATGCTCGGAGGGGCCCCCGCCCTTGCCGAGGAGGGCGACGTCGCCTTCGGCGGGATGGCGGGCATGGGCGTCATTGCCGCCATCATCGTGTCGATGCTGGCTCTCGCCGGGGCCTTCAGCTACCAGTCCAACAACGGCGACGACCGTTCTGTCGCTGCTGTCCCCGAGGACGAAACTGAGGACGTCGAGCCGGTCGTAGAAGACGAGGAAGCGGCCGAAACAGAAGCCGACGAAAAAGTACGAGGAAGAAGGAGAAGTAGCCGAGCCGGAGGAGGAGGAGGAGGAGCCCGAGGTGACGCCGGTCGTCGTTCCCGCTGATGCGTTGGTCGATGCCACCGCCGCAGGCATCGTGCTCTCCGGAACGGTGCCGAGCGAGGCCACCGCCAACGAGATCCGCGCCGCGGCGTCCACGGTCTACGCTGCCGAGCAGATCGACGACCAGCTTGTCATCGTCGATGGGGCCGAGCCGTTCAGCCTCACCGTCAACGGCGTCCTCGACAACCAGGCGTCGATCGACACCCTGACCGCGGCGTTCGGCGCGGTCAGCAGCGGCACCGTCGTGACCGCGCTCGAGCTCAGCGCCGGGGGCGAAGTGGTCAGCGCGCTCAACGACCTTGTCGCCCTCGATCCCATCCAGTTCGAAACGGGCACGGCCACCATCGTGCCGGCCTCGCTTCCCACCCTCGATCGGGCAGTCGAGATCCTGCTCGGCTTCCCTGAAGGCGCCGTCGAAGTTGGAGGCCACACCGACAGCCGCGGTAACGAGGGTGGCAACCAGACACTGAGCCAGCAGCGGGCCGAGGCCGTCGTGGCCGCGTTGCAGTCACGCGGTGTGGTCACCCAGCTGTCCGCGGTCGGCTACGGCGAGACCCGACTCCTCAACAACCCCGACGACACGCTCGAGAAGCAGCAGCAGAACCGCCGCATCGAATTCACGGTCCTTCCGTAGCCCGCGGCACCAGATCGACGGCCTCCGACATCCGCCCGACGGCCCGAGCCAAGCGCTGCAAGCCTTCTCGCAGCTGAGGCTCGGGCCGATCGAAACAGATGCGCAGATGTTGCTCGCCGGCAGTGGTCACCGACGAGGATGCGCCGGAGGCGATCAGCACACCTTCGTTCCCGGCGGCCGCCACCACCCCCTGAGCAGATTGGGTCGGGGGCAGCTCGATCCAGATCGACAGTCCGCCCGCAGGAGGAACGAAGCTCCACTCCGGGAACTCGGCCTCCAGAAATCGGCAGGCGAGATCAGCCCGTCGGCCGAGCGTGCGCTGTCGGCTCTCTGCGAGCACTGCGAACTCGGCCAGGACGGCGGTCGAAATGACCTGCGACGGGATCGAACTCCCCAGATCGTCGGCTCGGCGCGACCGCAGCATCTGATCGATCTGGTCGACGTCGGCTCGGAGCCATCCGATCCGGAGTCCTCCCCAACCCAGCTTCGACACCGAGCCTACGACGATCACTCGGGGCGACCCCTGCCCCGGGGATGAGGCGATCATCCTCGCCGCCAGTGGGGCGGGCTTGCGGTGATCGAACCGAAGGTCAGCCAACACGACGTCCTCGACGACGGTCAGATCCAAGTCGGCGAGGGAAGCGGCGAGCCGGTCGAGCGCGTCATCGTCGCCGGTGAAGCCGGTCGGATTGTGCACCAGCGTCTGGAGGTAGGCGAGCCTCGCCCCGGTCTCTTCGGCGAGCCGACCGAGTTGCTCCCCATCGACCGCTCCTGACCGCCGGGGAACTGCCACCGGGACCAGTCTTCGTGCTTCGAGGAGATCGATCAGGCCCGGGTACGTTGGCTCGTCGAGCAGCACCCGGTCGCCGGGCTCGGCGAACTGGGCGAAACACAGCGCAAGCGCGTGCTGCGCCCCGTTGGTGATCACGATCTGCGACGGGTCCGTCGGCAAGCCGTCATCGGTGAATCGGTCGGCGACTGCTCGACGGAGACTCGGCAGACCCGCCGGCGTGTACCCCGACGCCGAGCCTGATCGAAGCAACGCTTCGAGGTCGACGCCCACCACGGGCAACGCCCGCGCATCGCCCGGACTCGACTCGGCCAGGTCGATGACCTGCCGATCGCCCCGTCCCGTGGCCTCGACCGTGGTCGCCTCACAGACCGCGGTCCCGCTTCCGTGACGTGCAACCAGGTAGTCCTCTGCCTTCAGCGAGTACAACGCGGCCGTGACCGTCGATCGGCTGACCCCCAGGGCCCTTGCCATCGACCGTTCGGCCGGCAGCACCGTTCCTGGAGCGAGTAGCCCGGTGTCGATCGCTTCGCGGAACGCTCCGGCCAGCCGACCCGCCAGCGATGCACCGACGCCGCGCTGCCAATCACCAAGCGCCAGATGCAACGAGCGAACGCCCAAACGTTCCATGCCATCGTCCTACCAAGCCCACACCCAAAACCGCCCGCCCAACGTCATCCGTGTCGAACCCCCGGCTGGGAGCGTCGGTGTGACCGAACCTCCGGCTGGGAGCGTCGGTGTGACCGAACCTCCGGCTGGGAGCGTCGGTTTCCGACGCCTGGAGCCGGAGGTTCGAGGGGGGTGACGCCTGGAGCCGGAGGTTGGTCACGCGTCGGGTGGCGGAGCAGTCGGTCGAGGGCGACGAAGTAACTGTTGCGGCTATTGACGGCGGTCGTGGCGGATGGCCAGGATCCAGCGCATGACGGGAGGGTCCACTCCGTACTCGGCGGCGAGGATGGCGGGGTCGGTTTCCAGCGTCAGGCCACCGGTGACTTCCGTCGGGAACTCGGGGTGTCGGGCGAGGAGGTCCTCGCGCTGGGCGACGAACTCCAGGGCGCGAGCGACGGTACTGACCGAACAACCGTGCAGGGTCGCCGTCTGTCCGGCGCTCGAGCCGCTCGTACGGTCCTTGGCAATGGCGAGGTAATCGAAGCGCACATTGCTGCGACGGAAGCTCTCGGTGACCTGATCGATCTGGGGCGATGCCGAGACCGCTCCTCTCGAGGCGTGAGCGTCGGTCACCCGTTGGCGGGCGAAGTCCTCGAGTGCGGGTGCGTCCACCGATGCGGCGGCCAGCGCAAGCGCTGCCCACAGTCGGTGGGCCTCTTCGTGCAGTTCGGCCTCGACGTGGGCGACTGCCGCCCGCCGAATGTCTCCGAGCGTGAGCCGAGCGTCCGGGCGGCTGAGCTCGAGTTCGATCTCGAGCGTCTCGGCCAGCATGCTGCCCTCGATCGGCACCAGACGAAGCCGCCCGCGACGAGGCTCTGATGCGAACGAGGTTCCTGCATCGATGTGCAGGCTCGTCGTGTTTCCAGCTGCGTCAACCATTCCCAGAGTCTCGGCGCGAAGTGCCCGGGGCCTTAGCGAAATGCGGACCAACGGCGCAACAACGGCAGGACCACAGCGTACGAATCGGGGCACACCGGGTGGGACGCCAACCAGCCGTCGAGATCGTCCAAGGGAACCGAGTCGACTTCGACCACCTCGCCATCGGGGCACGTGGGAATCGCATCGGTCACCAGCAGGAAGACTCGACCGATGATCGGCCCGGTGGGTGCCGAGATCTCGTACGCAACCGGTCCGAGGTCGACGAGATCCCCGGCCAGGCCGGACTCTTCGAACAGTTCACGTTCGGCCGCACGCTCCCACGATTCGCCCACCCCGCAGATTCCTCCGAAACACAGATCCCAGTAGCCCGGAAACACGTCCTTCCACTCGGCCCGGCGATGCACCACGACCCGGCGGTTGGTGGTGACAGCGACGATGTAGGTACACCGATGTCGGAGTCGCCGGCGACGGAGTTCGGCGCGGGTGACCACCTCGATCACCTCGCCGGCGGTCGAGACGTGTTCGACCAGCTCGGCGTCAGCCGCCAAGGGTGCTCCGGGCCTCGTCCAGTGTGGCCTCCTGCTCGAGGAGCTGGCGCGCCTGTATGGCCTGGCGCGGCCGGTTCCAGGCCAACGCACCGACGAAGCGCTCGGCCTCGTCGGCGTAGACCTGGACGAAACGCTGCTCATCGAACGAACCGTTCACCACCTCGGCTCGTGGCCCGGTGACACCGGCCAGTTGCATCTTGCGATCGTATTGATCGGACCAGAACCAGGGCACGGGCGAGAACGGCTCGGGTGCAGGCGCCGCTGGGTCGAGCGCGGAAAGCAGGCGGCGGGCGGCGTAGGCGCCCTGATCGACGGCGTTGTCCCATTGTTCGACTCGGGTGGGGCGTCCGTATCGAGGATTGATCCACCGGGCGACGTCGCCACAGGCGACGACATGGGGAGCCGCGAGGCAGGTGCTGTCGCACACGATGCCGTTGTCGATCGTGAGGCCGGACGTTTCCAACCATTCGGTGTTGGGCACGACACCGATACCGACCACGACGACATCGGCGTGGACGGCCGAGCCATCATCGAGCACCACTCTCTCGACCAGGCCGCCTTCACCTGTTTCGACTCCGGCCACGCCAACGCCCAGGCGCACTTCGACGCCGTGCTGTCGGTGGAGGTCGGCAATCGCCATCCCGGCGCCGGCATCGAGCACCCGGACCAAGGGGGCCGAAGCCGCTTCGATCATGGTGACCTCGAGACCGCGCTCACGTGCAGTGGCGGCGACCTCGGCGCCGATGAAGCCGGCACCGATGACGCAGACCCGGGCTGGTTCCGCGTCGAAGGCCTCCCGAAGCGCCCTTGCGTCGTCGAGTCCCCGGAGGGTGAAGACTCCCTGCGCTGCGCCCGGCATCGAGCCCGGCAGCGATCTTGCACGCGCTCCGCATGCCAGGACGAGTCCGTCGTAGGCCACCTCCTGCCCATCTCCCAGGGTGACGCTTCGTGCCTCGAGATCGAGCGCGATTGCCCGGGTTCCGAGCTTCCAGTCGAGCCCGAGTTCGGTGGGGTCGACGGCGGCCCGCAGGCGCAGTTTCTCCTCGTCCCAAGCGCCGGCGAGGAACTGCTTGGACAGCGGCGGGCGATCGTAGGGGTAGTGCGTCTCGTCACCCACCAGGACGATCGAGCCTTCGAACTTGGCTCGGCGGAGCGTCTGCGCGGCCTGCAGCCCGGCCAGGGAGGCGCCGACGATGACGATCTGGTTCACGGCGCTCACCGGTTCGACGGACTCAGTCTTCGAGCGAGATCGCCTGCTTCGGGCAGCGGGAGACCGCTTCCCGGACCCGATCGTGCAGTGCGGGGTCAGGATGCTCGTCGAGGACGTAGAGCATGTCGTCGTCGCGGACCTCGAACACCTCGGGCGCGATACCCATGCACACTGCGTTGCTCTCGCAGAGATCGAAATCGACCACAACCTTCATGGCGTTCTCCTGGAGTTGGTCTCGGCCCGGTGGGTTCCGACACGCTGGCTACGTTGCGAGACGTTAGCGGGCCAACGACCGTTCTACAGGTTCTCGATCGCCTCGAGCACGTCATCGGTCGACAGCCGACCCGCCCACGACTCGATCGTCTCGCCGGAGGGTGTCACCAGGATGGCATTCGGCTGACTGCTGATGCCGTAGTGCGACCACGTCTCGAACGAGGCGTCCCAAGTCATGAACAATGACGAGGTGCCGGTGTCATCGACGAAGTCGGCGGCATCTTCGAGTGAGTCCTGCGTGCCCAGACCGACGACTCGGACGGTGTCTGCATGCTCGCGAGCAAACTGCTCGACCTCCGGGCCCTCAGCCCGGCAGACGCTTCAATGCGGAGCCCAGAACCAGAGCAGGACCGGTGTGTCACCCCCGGCAAGCTCCTGTTTCAGGTTCACCGTGGCGCCCGTGCCGACGACCGCAACGTCGATGTCGGGAAACAGATTCTCGCTGGCCGCCGAATCTGCGCTCGTCGAGGTGTCACTCGACGGGTTGCTCGAGGTCGCTGAACCTACGGACCCGGATGAAGCGGTCGACGGAGGCGAAGTGGCAGTAGTCGGGGAACTGGCTTCCGGCGAGCTCGAGCCGCATGCTGCGGCCATGAGCGCGACGGTCAGGCTCAACGCCAGGACCTGAGAGGGAGATCGCATGGGGGCCGAAACCCTCGACGACCAGTTTGCATTCCCGGCTCTTCGAGAAAGTCGAAGGCGCCCGTTGCTTCGAACAATTCACGAAACAACTCGAACCTCGGGAATGATGGAATCATGGCAGGCCTTCAAGCCGACATGAACCAGCCCACGCTCGCCCAGGCACCTCGCTCGGCCGCACGCTCCAGCATCGCCGGACTCATCGCCGCTGCCGCGGCATTGGCCGCGGGTGAACTCGTCGGTGCTCTTGCGGCTCCTCGTCCCGGTCCAGTCATCGCCGTCGCCAACAAGGTCATCGACTACGCGCCGACGTGGTTCGTGCAGTTCGGCAAGGATCTGTTCGGTCTGGCCGACAAGCCGGCACTCATCGCCGGCACGATCATCCTTTCGTTGCTCCTCGGCATCGCGTTCGGCTGGGTCTCGCGGCACAGCGCACAGCGCGGCGTCATCGGCATCGTCGGCTTCGGGCTCGTCGGCCTGTTCGCCATGGCGAGCGACCCCCAGGGTGGACCGATCTCGGCTGCCGTGATCGCCGCCGTGGCTGTCGCCGCAGGGGTCGCAACGTTGCTGTTCCTCCTGGGCATGGCCGGGCCCGTCGGCAACGACGACCATGCGCTCGTCGATCCTGATCAGCTCGTCACCGACCATCAGACGCAGGCCAATGTCGTGCCCGTGCCCCGCCGGGCCTTCCTCGGTTGGGCCGGAACCGCAGCTGCTGTCGCAGCCGGTGCGGGCATCGGTTCCAAGGCGTTGCGGGGGCGTTCCGCGGCATCCGAAGCCCGCGCCGCCGTCACCCTTCCGCTCACCGGTGAGACCGCAAGCGCCGTGGCCGAGATCGATGCCGCCGTCGAGGCGGCGGCCGCCCATCCGGTCGGCCAGGTCAGCGGAATCTCGCCGCTCATCACCCCCAACGACGACTTCTACCTCATCGACACCGCCCTGCTCGTGCCCCAAGTGAACCCAGCCGGCTGGAAACTCACGATCCGCGGCATGGTCGATCGAGAGGTCACCTACACCTACCAGGAGCTGCTCGACCGGGCCCAGACCGTGGCTCCCGGTCACGCTGTCGTGCGTCAGCAACGAGATCGGCGGCGGGCTGGTCGGGAATGCCGTCTGGCAGGGCGTGCCCCTCAGCGAACTCCTCGACGAGGCCGGCGTGCAGCCCGGTGCCACCCAGATCCGCAGCGCATCGGTCGACGGTTGGGACTGCGGGTTCCCTACCGAGGCGGCGTACGACGGACGAACGGCGTTGGTGGCGGTGGCCATGAACGGGGAGCCGCTCCCGTTGGCGCACGGCTTCCCGGTTCGATTGGTCGTCGCCGGTCTCTACGGGTACGTGTCAGCGACCAAGTGGCTCCAGGAGATCGAGCTGACCACGCTGGAGGACTTCGACGGTTACTGGATTCCGAGAGGTTGGGCCAAGGACGCCCCCATCAAGACCCAGTCCCGCATCGACACCCCTCGATCCGGATCGCGGGTTACGGCCGGCGTCGACGTCGCCATTGCGGGCGTCGCCTGGGCCCCCAACGTCGGCATCGAGAAGGTCGAGGTCCAGGTTGACGACGGCCCGTGGCAGGAGGCCGATCTGGGCGACTCGCTCGGCGCCAACGCCTGGCGCCAGTGGTACTTGCCGTGGACGCCGGTTGAAGGACGACACGACGTTCGGGTCCGGGCAACCGACGGAAGCGGTGTCACCCAGACCGAGACCAGAACTCAGCCGGCCCCTGACGGCGCCAGCGGATGGCACCAGATCACCGTCGACGCCTGACACCCGCGGTCAGGGCAGGTACCGCCGGGGATTCACCGCTTCACCGCTCTCGCGGATTTCGAAGTGCAGATGCGGGCCCGTCGACTGGCCGGTCGAGCCGACGTAGCCGATGACCTCGCCGCGGTCGACCGACTCGCCGGCCGATACGGCGATCTTCGACTGGTGGGCATAGAGCGAGCTGAGACCGTCGCCGTGGGCGATGACCACGGCGTTCCCATATCCGCCGTAGGGCCCCGCCGAGATGACGGTTCCGCCCTTGGTCGCCAAGATCTCGGTTCCGCTCCCGGCACCGAGGTCGATGCCGGCGTGCAGCCGTCGTGTGCCGAAGATCGGGTGCACCCGATAACCGAACTCGCTGGTGACCGAGGCGTTGATCGGCCAGATGAAGCCGCTCGATGAGGTCACGCCGGGCACCGCCGGCGATCCCGCCCTGGGCGCCAGCCGCGCCTCCTGCTCGCGGATGAAATCGCTCAGTTGCTGTTCCTCGGCCGCCAGGCCTTCCATGGCCGTCTCCCACTCGGCCACTCTCGTTTCAAGTTCGGCCTTGAGGGTCGCCTGAACCTGGCGCTGGGCCTCGAGTTCGGCAATGAGCCCGGCCATCCCGTCCTTCAACGTCTGTGCCTGCTCGACGGCATCGCGGGCCGCTTCCTCGGCCAAGGCCCGATCTTCACGTACGGCCCGCAGCTCTTCGAGCAGGTCGTCGCTGTCGGAATCGGCCATGCGCAGGAGCGTCGAACGACGCAGCGCCTCGTTGGGATCGGCCGAACTGAGGAAGGAGTTCCCGAGGTCGGGGTTCGAGGCCTCCAGGAACCCGTTGACCGCGAGGTCGCTGATCTGCGCGAGCAACGCAACGCGGTCGGCATCGGCAACCGCGATCAGCGCCTCGGCCTCGAGCTCGACGGCCACCGCCGCGTCGAGTTGCCGCTGCGCGTCATCGAGCTCGAGTTGCTTGGCGTTGACCGCGTCGGTGATCCCCGCCAACGCCGCGGCCACCTCGGCGTCGGCCGCCCGGGCCGCGTCGAGTCCGGCGGCCGCCTGCGCCTTTTCCTCACGCAGCTCATTGCGTTGCCGGCGCGCTTCGGCCGCGGAAGTGGGTTGCTTGTCCTCGCCCAGGGCGCCCAACGGGTTGAGGGCCGCCAGCAGGCACCCGAGGAGGAGCCATGCGACGGGCCGACTGGAGGTCGGTCGGCGGTCGGGTTTGACCTGCGGAACTGGATTGACTGCCCAGGGACGGCGCATGGTTCCCCAACCGTACTGTTCGGCCGCGACAGGACGGTGCATCCCAAGGACGGTCCCGAGGACGGTGCATCCCGAGGACGGTGTCTCGGGAGCACGGCGCTAGCTTCTGTCCGGCGGACGCAGTAGCGGCCAATCGGCCTTGAAGGAGACCCGACGTGACGAACGAACCCGAACGCGAGATCCTCGACTGGGCGACCTATGGGGTGGCGATCCGAGAGTTGGCCCAGCAAGTGGCCGAGAGCGGATTCCGGCCCGACATGATCCTGGCCATCGCCCGAGGTGGCCTCTTCGCCGCCGGCTCGTTGGGCTACGCGCTGTCGGTGAAGAACTTGTACGTGATGAACCTCGAGTTCTACAGCGGCGTCGACTCGCGGCTCGAGGTACCGGTCATGCTGCCGCCGTACATGGACAAGGTCGACCTGACCGACGCCCGCATCCTCGTTGCCGACGATGTCGCCGACACCGGCCACACGCTCAAGGCCGTGCACGAGTTCTGCCAGGACGTCGTCGCCGAATCTCGGACCGCCGTGCTGTACCAAAAACCCCATTCGTCGGTGAAATGCGACTACGTTTGGAAAGAGACCGACAAGTGGATCAACTTCCCCTGGTCAACCGATGCCCCGCTCATTGGTCCTCACGAAGGCAACGTCGTCTTCGACGCCTGACCAATCCCACGAAACGTGAGTAATCCCGGGTAATTCGACCACTCTTTGCGTTCATTGGGTTTTTTGGCCTACCCTTGACCGCACCACGAGTCGCTGAACCGGAGGGTTCTCCCCATGAAACGCATCATCCTCGTACTCCTCGCTGTCCTCGCTCTCGGAATCGTCGCCGTGGTCGCCACCCAGGCCGTCGAGATCGACGGTGCCCCCCGGATGCTCCTCATTGCCGGGGCCGTCGTTCTCCTCGTCGGCGTCGTCGATGGCCTCCGTCGGCCAACCCTCGGTCGCCCGATCCTGGCGGACACAGACAACTTCGACACAGGAGCCACCGAGACAAGAGCCACCGACACAGGAGCCACCGACACAAGGTCGCCGAGACAAGGTCGCCGACGAACAGAACTCCCCGTCCGTCGCCGCCGGTCTGGTCGATGCCGTCATCGACCTCCGGGACTCGCCGACCCTCGACCTCCGCGACGCCAAGGGCCCCATCTCCGACGACGAGGCCCACGCGATGATCATGGTCGCCGTGTCCCAAGGCGCCCTGTCCGAGATCCGACCCCGGTTGCACGCCGTGCCCGACGGGCCCGCTGCCTTCACGGCCCTCGCCAGCTGATCCGAGGAGTACAGCGTCACAGCTAGCGTGTTCGGGTGCCTGTCGCCCCAACCCGTTCGAGCGTGACCACCAAACGAACCGCCTATGCGCTGGTGTTCTTCACTTCGGCGGCGGTGCTGGTCCTCGAGATACTCGCTGGTCGGCTCATGGCTCCCTACGTCGGGGTCTCGCTCGAGACGTTCACCGGCATCATCGGCACGATCCTGGCCGGAATCGCCGTCGGAAGCGCGGTCGGTGGTCGCCTGGCCGACGCTCGGCCTCCGGCGACGCTCATCGGGCCCACGCTGATCCTCGGGGGCGTACTCTCCGCACTGTCGGTACCTCTGGTGACGGCCCTCGGCCCCTCGATGTCCAACGACCCCGCGTCGATTGTCGTGTTGGCCGGCTTGTCCTTCCTTGCCCCCACCACCGTGCTCAGCGCCATCAGCCCCATGGTGGCCAAAGCCCGCCTCGCCGACCTCGGCGACACCGGCAAGGTGATCGGCTCACTCTCGGCCGCAGGCACGTTCGGGGCGCTCGCCGGTACGTTCGTCACTGGCTTCGTGTTGGTCGCTGCGCTGCCCAGCCGACCGACGGTTCTGGTCGTCGCCACCGCGCTGGTGCTTGCCGGCATTGCGTTCTGGTTTCTCTCGATCCGCCAGTCACAGACAGCACGCAGGACCGCAGCGGGCGCCACGGCGATCTCGCTCGGGCTGGTGGCGTTGAGCGGGCTGTCCCCCGAGTATTGCGACGTCGAGTCGGCGTACTCGTGCATCCGGGTCGTTCCCGATCCCGATCGGCCGAGCGGGCTGAGCCTCTACCTGGCCGACCTCCGCAACTCCTATGTCGATCTCGACGATCCCACGTACCTGGACTTTCGCTACTTCCGCCTGGCCGCCGACGTCGCCGCCGCGCTGCCCGAGGGGCCCATCGACGCGTTTCACGTGGGCGGTGCCGGCTTCACGTTCCCCCGGTATCTCGAGGCCACTCGGCCCGAGTCCGACCAGCTGGTGTTCGAGATCGACGAAGCCCTCGTCGATGTGGCCCGCGACCAATTGGGGCTGGTCACCGGACCGACGCTTCGGGTGAGAATCGGCGACGCCCGAACCGGACTCGATGAGCTGGAAGACGACGCGTTCGATCTCGTCGTCGGCGACGTCTTCGCCGGGCTCTCGGTGCCCTGGCACCTGACGACGGTCGAAGTGCTGGCCGAACTCGATCGGACGCTCCGTCCCGACGGCATCTTCATGGCCAACATCATCGACGGAGGTCATCGTCGCTTCCTCCGAGCAGAGCTCGCCACCATGCAGACCACGTTCGACCATGTCGCCGTCATCGTTCCGCCCGGAGGTGAAACGACCGACCTCTCCAACTACGTCGTCATCGGATCCGACGCACCCCTCCCAAGCTTCGCAGTGGACCCAGCCGACGGGCTCTTCTGGGCGGAGGCTCTCACCGACGAATTCGTCGGCGGTGCCGAGGTTCTGAGAGACGACTTCGCCCCGGCCGACCAGTTGCTGCAAAGCTCTTGACCATGACTCTCGAAACCCTTGCCTGGGGGTACGGCCTCATCGAAGGCCCCCGCGTCGATGCCGACGACAACCTGTTCTTCAGCGACGTCCACAACGGTGGGGTGTTCCGACGCTCGCCCGATGGTGAAATCACGGTCGCCATCCCCAAACGGCGCGGTGTCGGCGGCATCGCGCTCCATGCCGACGGTGGACTGGTGGTCGGCGGACGCAACATCTGCCACGTCAAGGACGGTGAGACCCGCGTCGTGTTCGACAACGGTGCCCCCGGTTTCAACGACCTCATGGCCGACGCCGAGGGTCGGGTCTACTGCGGCACCCTCCGATCCAACCCCTTCGACGATCTCAACGCCGACCGCACGCCGGGCGAGTGCATCCGGCTGGAACTCGACGGGTCGGCCACCGAGGTCTACGGCGGAGTCGCCCTCACCAACGGCATCGGCTTCTCGCCCGACGGCAGCCAGATCTACCACTCCGACACCGGCAACCATCACCTCATCTGCCACGACATCGTCGATGGTCAGTTCGTGAACCGACGGGCCCTGTTCGAGCGGCCCACCTTCTTCCCCGACGGCCTGGCCGTCGACTCTGCAGGCATCATCTGGGTGGCCGACTTCGGCCGCCGGTGCGTCCGCGGCATCGCGCCCACCGGGGACGAGGTCGGCACCATCGAAGTCCCGGCGAAGGAGGTCACCAGCGTCTGCTTCGGCGGAGCCGACCTGCGTGACCTGTACATCGTCACCGCCGACAACACCGACGACCCCAGCCGCAAAGGCACGGTGTTCCGCACACGGGCCGACACACCGGGGCTGCCCAACAACTTTGCTCGCGTGTGAACGGTTTGCGACACTCGCTCCCATGAACCCGACCTACACCTCCGAGGCCGAAGCCTTCCGCGTCAAGATCCAGGGCTTCCTGAACGACAACCTGCCCACCGGCTGGCAGGGCATGGGGGCGCTTTCCCCGGACGAGCGAGCAGCGTTCGTGGCTCAGTGGCGGCCGACGCTGGCCGAGCACGACCTCCTCGCTGTCGCCTGGCCGGTCGAGTACGGAGGGTCGGGTCTGTCGCAGCTCGAACGCACGGTGTTGGCCGAAGAGTTCGCGAAGGCCGGGGTGCCAACCGGCGGCGACAACGACGGCTTCTCCATCGGCATGCTCGGCCACACGATCATCGAGTGGGGAACCGAGGAGCAGAAGAAGCATTACCTCCCCCGGATCCTCGACGGCACCGATGTGTGGTGCCAGGGCTACAGCGAGCCGAACTCCGGCTCCGACCTTGCCTCGCTCGCCACCAAGGCCGAACTCGATGGCGACGAATGGACGATCAACGGCCAGAAGATCTGGACCTCATCGGGCCACAAGGCCAACTGGATCTTCGTGCTCTGCCGGACCGATCCCGGGGTCAAGAAGCAGGCGGGTATCTCGTTCCTGCTCTGCCCGCTCGACCAGCAAGGCGTCGAGGTGCGGGCCATCGTCAACGCCTCACGACACCACGACTTCAACGAGGTCTTCTTCACCGACGCGCACACCGCCGAAGGAGAACGTCATCGGCGGGGTGAACAACGGCTGGGCCGTTGCCAACACCCTGCTGGCCTACGAGCGGGGCGACGACGCCACCGTCACCGGCATCCGCTACGGCGAAGAACTCAACCGCCTCATCGCTGTCGCCCGGGACAAGGGCAAGCTGGACGATCCGCTCCTGCGCCAGCGCCTCGCCTGGGCCTACTCCAAGGTGCAGATCATGCGCTACCAGGGACTCCGAGCCGTCACCAATGCGGTGAACGGATACCACCAGGGGCCGGAGTCCTCCCTCAACAAGCTGCTGTGGTCCGAGTACCACAAGAAGCTGACCGAGTTGGCGCTGGACATCCTTGGCGCCGACGCCATCGCTCCGTCCGGCCGGGACGCCGCCACCGGCGTCGGGTTCGACGACGTGTCGAGCCCCTACTCCTCTCAGGCCTGGGTCACCACCTTCATGGGCGCCCGGCCCGGCACCATCTACTCCGGAAGCTCCGAGATCCAACGCAACATCGTGGGCGAGCGGGTGCTCGGCCTCCCCCGAGAGCCGCGCAACGACACCGGCCCCTGGAACGAAACCATCCGCAGCTGAGACCATCCGCAGCTGACGGCCCGAATCGACTACTGCTCGCCGGTAGCGTCACCGGATGAAGACCATGCTGATCACCGGTGCCGGAAGCGGATTCGGACGGGGCGCGGCCATGGCGCTCGCTGAGCTGGGTCACCAGGTCATCGGTGGCGCTGTCAGCACCGACGAGGCGGCATCGCTGAGCGCCGCGCATCCCAACCTCGTCGGCCGCAAGCTGGACGTCACCGATGCCGACGATCTCGCGGCCGCCGCCGAGCTCGAGGTCGACGTGCTGGTCAACAACGCGGGGCGAGGCCAGCTGGGCCCCCTTGCCGACATCGATATCGACCTGGTTCGCCAGGTCTTCGAGGTGAACGTCTTCGGCACGTTGCGAGTCACGCAGGCCGTCATTCCCGGCATGAAACGGCGTGGAGGTGGCCGCATCGTGACCGTGTCGTCCATCGCCGGCGTCACCAGCGGCCCGTTGTCCGGACCGTACGCCATGACCAAGCATGCGCTCGAGTCGTTCTGCAAGTCACTGCGGGCCGAGATGGAGCCCTACAACATCGAGGTGTGCAAGCTGAATCCCGGCCCCTACGCCACCGGGTTCAACGACGCAATGGTCGATGGTGTCGACCGGCAACTCGCGGACCGTGCGCCGACGGTCGAACTCGGCTTCGCCGCCAACTCCCGCCAACGCATGCTCGGCAACCAAGCCGATCCCCAGGAAATCGTCGACACGCTCGTGTGGCTCTGCACGGCCGAAGACGTCCCCTTCGAGACCTTCAAACCCGACGACATCCTCGAGCGTTTCGGCCTCAGCCGCTGAGCATCGTCAGATGAAGCGAGCAGCCTGCGCCATACCGGCGCGGATGGTGTCGAGATCGGCACTGTTGGTCATGACGATCAGTTGATCGGCGCCGGCTTCGGCCCACTGGTCGACCACGGCCTGGTCGGCCAGAACACTGACATCGACCCTCGGAGCGACGACGAGATCTGCCCGGCTGCGTCCCTCGGCCTCGAGCGCTTCGATCATCCGGGGCATGCGTTTGCGGAGTCCGCCGAGCGAGGTGAGCGGATGCCAGCCGTGACCGAATCGGGCGGTGCGGGCACGGGCCGGGGCTCCCGACCCGCCGATCCAGACTTCCAGCTCGGCCTGGGCCGGCTTGGGCGATGCAACCGCTTCGTCCATCGAGAAGTGCTCGCCGCGGAACGTGGCCGGACCTGGGCTCCACAACGCCTGCATCACCTGGATGAACTCATCGGACCACGGGCCCCGGTTCTCGTAGCCAACGCCGAGCACCTCGTTCTCCTCGGGCAGACTGCCCACGCCAAGGCCGGCGATCACCCGACCGCGGCTGAGCTGGTCAATGGTCGCCAGCGTCTTGGCCAGCACCATCGGGTGGAGGTACGGCATCACCAGGACCGAGGTGCCGAGGCGAACCGTCGACGTTCGGGCCGCGGCCCACGTGAGCACGGTCAGTGCGTCGTAGTACGGGCGGTCCTCCAGGCGGTCGGCGATGTACCCGATGTTGATGACGTGGTGGTTGACCCACACCGAGTCGAAGCCACGCTCCTCGGCCTCGACGGCCACGTCGATGACCGGCGTTGGGTCCGCAAGCCCGTAGTTGTTGGGTAGGACGAAACCGAACTTCATGGCGACCCTCGTTCTCAGGAGCTGGGCATCTGTCTCGCCCGAGGTTACTGTCAGCCGATGCTCCCGCTCGACGACGTGACCGTGATCGAAATCGACAACTGGATGGCCTCGCCGTCGGCGGCCGCGATCCTCGCCGACATGGGTGCCAACGTGATCAAGGTCGAACCGCTCACCGGCGACCCCATGCGAAACAACATGCGGCCACCGAAGTTGCCCGATCATCTGAAGGGCTACGACTACCAGTTCGACGTCGACAACCGCGGCAAGCGCTCCATCTCGGTCGATCTCGAATCGCCCGACGGTGTCGCCATCGTGCTCCGCCTCTGCCAGAACGCCCAGGTGTTCATGTGCAACCTGCTGGCCCATCGACAGGCCAAGTTCGGCCTCGATCCGAAGTCGCTGTTGGCAATCAATCCCGGCATCGTCCACGCCACGCTCACCGGGTACGGCACCACCGGCCCCGAGGCCTGGCGACCCGGCTACGACGTCACCGCGTTCTTCGGACGATCCGGCATCTACGACGCCATGCGCGAAGGACCCGACGGACCGGTGCCCATGGCCCGACCCGCCCAGGGCGACCACACGACCGGGTTGTCCTTCGTCGGTGCCATCCTCGGTGGGCTTCGCCTCGCTGAGCGCAGCGGCGTCGGCCAGGTGGTCGAGACCTCGCTGTACGAGACCGCGGTGTGGACCCAGGCAACCGACTACTCGGTCACCGGTATGGACCGGGCACCGCTGCCACCGCGCGCTCGCCACAACATGATCATCGCTACCGCCAATCGGTTCCCATGCGGCGACGGCAAATGGTTGGTGCTCAACATGCCCGAAGACGCCGCGTTCGGGAAACTGTGCCGGCTCATCGGCAAGGAAGCATGGTTGGAGGACGAGCGCTTCACCGACATTCGGGGCCGGTTCCGCAACATGCCCGAGATCGTCGACGGCATCGACGCTGCGCTCGCGGCCAAAGGCCGCGACGAATGGGGCGAGATCTTCGACGCCAACGGTGTCATCTGGGGCCCGGTCCTGGGCTTGCACGAAGTGGCCGACGACCCGCAGGCCGAGGCCCTCGGCATGTTCCCCCCGATCGAGCATCCCGAGATGGGCCCCTACCGCTCCGTGGCCATGCCCATGAAGTTCAAGACCGCAGACGTCGGGCCCCGATCTCCTGCTCCGCTACTCGGCGAGCACACCCGTGCGGTTCTCGCCGATTCGGGTATGGCCGAAGCCGACATCGACGCGCTCTTCGCCGCGGGCGTCGTCCGCTAGCGACTACGTTGCGATGGTGGTCCAACTGACTGATCCATGGGGATTGGACGTCACGGTTCCCGACAACCCGAATGAGGCCGAGGCTGCCATGCAGCGCTGCCTCGATCTGATCCGGGCCTACATCACCTTTGCTCCGGACGCGGCCGACAAGCTCATGGCCGCGTTGTCGCCACCGATCGCTCCCCTTGCGTCGATCACCGCCGCCTACCTGTTCGTTCAGGTCCACACCCACGCCGACCGTGAACGGGCGGCCGGCATCGTCAACCAGTTGACCGTCGCCGAGGAGGGGACGCTCAATCCGCGCGAGGTCGCTCACCTGAACGCGCTTCGCCTCATCGTTGCCGGACAAACAGACCGAGCAGCAGATGCTCTGGTGGCCATCGTCGACCGATGGCCGACCGACATCCTGGCCACCCGGTTGGGTCACTTCGTCTGCTTCAACCGCGGACGTCTGGCCGACATGATCCAGCTGACCGACCGGTCGATCGCCGCGTGGGGCGACCTCCCGTTCCGCTCCTATCTCGATGGCATGCGGGCGTTCACGCTCGAGGAACAGGGCCACTATCGGGAGGCTGAGCGTCTCGGGCGCCAGGCGGTCGACGCCGACCGCACGGACCTCTGGTCCGTGCATGCAGTCGCGCACGTCCTCGAGATGGAGGCTCGGACCACCGAGGGACTGGCCTGGTTCGAAGGCCGAGACGACGATCTGGTCGGGTCGTTTGCCCGCCACCTCTGGTGGCATCACGCCATCATTCACCTACGGTCCGGCGACCACGTCCGTTTGCTCGATCTCTACGATCGGCACGTCCAACCGGGGGCGGCACTGGACGGGTTGTCGCTCACCAATGCCATCGATGGCCTCGCCCGACTGGAATTCGCCGGCGTCGATGTCGGCGACCGCTGGCATGCGCTCGTCGACGGCGCCCGCTATCGACTCGGGTATCACGACCATCCGTTCAACGACAGTCACTACGCCTATGCACTGGCCCGTGCCCAGCAGGTCGAGCTGGTGAGCACCCTGCTCGACGGCATGGCCGAGTGGCAGGATCGGGACACGACGGCGGCCGGCGTGATCACCGAAGTCGGCCTCGACACCGCTCGCGCCATGGCCGCCCTTGGCTCCGGCGATCCGGCCACTGCGGCTGAACTGCTTCACCGCAGCCGCTCGGAACGTTGGATGCTCGGGGGCAGCCACGCCCAGCGCCGGTTGTTCGAACTGGCCGAGTCTTACGCCCGATCGCGGTAGGCCGCAACCGAGACCATCGGTGGTCGCTCGACCAGGTGCACGGGCCGACGCTCGCCCAACGCGTTGAGCAGCGGCGGCAACGGATCGGGCAGTCGCATTCCCGCCCGACCGAGTACGACCGAGAGAATCTCCGACGCCTGTTCGGACAAGGCAGTCAGCGAACGGTGCCGATGCAACCGAACGCCGAGGTCGACCTGCGCCATGCAGCGAGTGCCCCGAAGGAGAAGCGTGTCGATCAGCAGGGCGCTCTCGACGCCATAGCTCTCGACGAAGGGCAACTGTTCCAGCAACTCGCGGGTTGCAGCACACTCACCGCCGAGCGGCTGCTTGATGGTGGCCAGAGGAGGAAAGAACAACGAGAGCAGTGGGCGCGCCACCAGCTCGGTGGTCCGTCCACCACCCTGGCCCGCCTCGTCGATCGGACGCTCGTAGTAACCCTTCACCAACGCGAGCTCCGGGTCCTCGAGCAGCGGCGCCACCAGTCGGCTCACGTAAGCGGGAGTGAAGCTGACGAGGTCGGTGTCGCACCACACGATGAGATCACCGGTGCTGGCTGCAATGCTCTTCCACAACACCTTGCCCTTGCCCGCACCCTGCGGCTCATCGGGAAGAATCGAGCCGACGGAACGCACGTCAGCACCGGCAGCGGCGGCGAGGCAAGCCGTGTCGTCGGTCGATCCGTCATCGAGCACGATCAGTTCGTCGACGAACGGGGCCTCGGCCGTCATCAACGAACCGACGATCGATTCGACGATGGGCCCCACCGTCGACGCCTCGTTGCGCGCCGGAAGGCACACCGAGATCCGGCGGCCGGCCTTGGCCCGCACGAGCTCGTCCAAGGACATCGACGTCGGGGCCACGATTCGAACCGGGCCGTCGGTGTGCGTGACCTCTTCGTCCGTCATCATCGCCAGCCTGTCCTTGTGTGGCCTGTCCTTGTGTGGGCGGTGCTCCTGGCTAGGGTTCGGGTCCTATGAAGCTCTTCGGCGTCATCAACGCCTCTCCCGACTCGCTGCACGAGGAGTCGATCGTGCGCTCTCCCGACGACGCCGCACGACGGGCCGAGTGGCTGTTGTCCCATGAGGTCTGGGGTTTCGACCTCGGCGGCCAGGGGTCCACCTTCGCCGCGGGCGAGACGACCGTCGAGGAGGAATGGTCCCGGCTCGAGCCCATCATCCCGGTGCTGCTGAGCTTCGACGTACCGGTGAGCATCGACACCTGGCGCCCGGAAACAGCACGGCGAGCACTCGATGCCGGCGTCGGTTGGTTGAACGCGGCCGACGGGCTCCAGAACGACGCGATGATGGCGCTGGCGGCCGAATACCAGTGCCCCGTAGTGCTGCCGTTCCTGTCGGGCCCCGACCCGTTGCGCATGGAGCACGTCACCGACCACGACCCGGTTGCCATCCTGCTCGGCTTCTTCGACGCCATGGTCAGCAAGGCCGAGGCGCTCGGCATCCGACAGAACCTGGTGATCGACCCGGGCACCGGCTTCGCCCCCCACGACTGGCCGTGGGACGAGCGGTACCTCTACCAGAAGCAGGTCTACTCCCAGCTCGATCGGCTGCGCACCTACGATCTGCCGCTGTACATCGCGTTGCCGTGGAAGGACACCGTGCAGCACAACGAGTTGTTGGACATCGTGATCGACGCGCAGCCCGAGTACGGGCGCTGCCACTATCCCGATCGCATCAATGCGGCCATGAAGAGTGCGGCGGTCAGAGCTCGAGGTCATCAACCCGAGTGACGCCGCCTTCGGGCAGCCGACGGTCCCAGTCTTCGGGAAGCCGGCCGGGAGCCAGCTCGGCCAAGGGTTGGAGAACGAACCGGCGCTCCCACATGCGGGGGTGCGGAACCGTCAATTGGTCACAGACAATGGAGGCCTCACCCCAGAGGAGCACGTCGAGATCCAACGTGCGGGCACCCCAGCGGACGACGCGCTCCCGTCCGGCGCCGGCCTCGATGGCGAGGCAGGTCTCGAGCAGGTCGAAGGGGTTGAGGTCGGTCTCGAGTTCGACGACCATGTTGAGATAGGGCCCCTGCTCCGGCCCGCCGACCGGCGCCGTCTCGTACACGCCGGAGTAGCGGGTGACATCGGGCAACTGGTTGACCGCGTACCGCAGATGCGCTCGACGATCGCCGAGGTTGGTACCGAGGGCCACATAGGCCACGGACTTGGGGCGCTGCACGAGGAACTGATCCGTCCGAGTGCGGCGGATGTGTACACCGGTGGTCTGCACATCCTCGGGCACCGGAGGGCGAAGTTTGCGAACGGTCACTTCGACGGCGTCGACTCGGGCCATCCCCAGGATCTCATCCGCGATTCGGGTGGCGACACGTTCGAGCAGCATCGTGGGTTCGGACTCGATGACCTTGGCCGCCATGGCCAACGCCGCCGCGTAGTTGACCGTCTGTTCGAGGTCGTCGGTGCGGCCGGCGTTGCGGATATCGCTCTCGATGACGAGATCGATTTCGAACGGCTGCGCCCTGGTCTGTTCCTCGGGCAGGACGCCAATGGTGCCAACGGCACGGAGGCCTCGAACCTCGATTCGATCGGGGTGCAGGCGGTCGGGAGTCATCCGGACAGGCTATTGGTCCGTCACGCAATGGCACCGTCAGGCAATGGCGCCGTCAGGCGATGGCACCGGCGGCTTGCAGTTCCTTCACCTCAGCCGCGGTCCAACCCCATGCCAGCAGGATCTCCTCGGTGTGTTGGCCAGGAGCTGGTACCGGGTAGTGGACCTCGCCCGGTGTGCGGCTGAACCTCGGTGCCGGCGCAGGCTGGAGCACACCTTCGAGTTCGATGAAGGTGTTGCGAGCGGCCATGTGCGGGTGGTTGGGGGCCTCGGCCAGCGACAGCACCGGGGCGAAGCAGATATCCGAACCTTCCATGATCTCGCACCACTCGAGCGCGAGTCTTGGAGAGGAAGAGCGCGGTCAGGTTCTTCTTGTGTTCCACCCAACGGGTCCGGTCCATGCGGTCCGGGATGTCGTCCTCGGTCAAGCCCAGCTTGTCGAGCAGGATGTCGTGGAACCGCTTCTCGATCGACCCGATGGAGACCCATTCACCATCGGCGCACTCGTAGGTGCCGTAGAAGTGGGCGCCGGTGTCGAGGAGGTTGTCGCCCCGATCGAGGGTCCACGAGCCGGCGGCGTACAGACCGTAGATGGCGGCCATCAGCGACGCCGCGCCATCGACCATCGCGGCATCGACCACCTGACCCTCACCCGATCGTTGAGCCTCGAGCAACGCCGCGCACACGCCGAACGCCAGGTAGAGGGCGCCTCCGCCGAAGTCGCCCACGAGATTGAGCGGCGGAACGGGCGGTCCGCCAGTGGTCCCGATGGCGCTGAGCGCTCCGGTGAGCGCGATGTAGTTGATGTCGTGACCGGCTGCGTGCGCCATGGGGCCTTCCTGACCCCAGCCGGTCATCCGCCCGTAGACCAGCTTGGGGTTGCGGGCGAAGCAGACCTCGGGCCCGAGCCCGAGCCGTTCGGTGACGCCAGGACGGAAGCCCTCGATGAGGGCGTCGGCCTGATCGATCAGACGCAGCACGGTCTCGATGCCGTCCGAACTCTTCAGGTCGACGGCGACCGAGCGCCGCCCCCGGTTCAGCACGTTGAACTCGCGCCCGCGATCCAGTCCGAGGTCGGCCGGCTCGAGCCGATCGACTCGGATGACCTCAGCGCCGAGGTCGGCCAACAACATGGCGCACATCGGACCCGGTCCGATACCTGCCAACTCGATCACTTTGAAACCAGTCAAGGGTCCGGACATGCGGTGATCTTGGCACCCGGTCTCCCGACCTGCAAGGCTCGGGGTCATGGGTCCGACCGATACCGCCCGCTACAACCTCATCACAACCGAGGAAGCGCTGCGTCAGATCCTGTCCCCTCCCCATGCCGTCGTCGCCGACAAAGCCATCGATCACATCGACGACCACTGCCGCTCGTTCATCGAACGATCGCCATTCATCCTCATTGCCACCTCCGATGGCCGGGGACACTTCGACGTGTCCCCCAAGGGTGACCCCGCCGGGTTCGTCCAGATCCTCGATGCCAACACGCTCGCCATTCCCGAGCGTCCGGGCAACCACCGGGCCGACACCTTCACCAACGTGCTCCAGCACCCCCACGTCGGCCTCATCTTCCTGGTTCCCGGAGTCAAGACAACTCTCCGGGTTGCCGGACATGCATCCATCACCGACGACCTCGGGCTCCGGGAGTCGATGGCGCTGCAACTCGGTGGCGGACAGGGCCTCGGGAAACCCAGCGTTCCCGACCTCGCGCTCCTGGTACACGTCGAAGAAGCGATGCTGCACTGCGCCAAATGCATCATCCGCTCCAACCTGTGGGGCGTCGAGGCCGACCAGTTGGCGGAGAACGCCGCCGGCGTGTCCGGTTTGGCTGAGGCCATGGCCGATCACACCTCGACCAACTGGCCCGCCGACAAGATGCGTCGCGTCATCGAACGCGACGAGCAAGACAACCTCTACTAAGCATTCCCCCCTTCACACGCAGGAGCCTTCGCATGTCCGACCCCTCAACCGCGCAGCGCGTCACGCTCGACGCGCCGGTCAACATCCTGGTCATCGAAGGGTTGACGATGCCCGAGGCCAAGCCCGAGTTCCTGGCCGACATCACGGCAGCCGCCCCTGCGGGGAGCACCATCAACGTCGTCGGCAGCGTGAAGGACGCGTTCGAGTACGCGGCCGAGGTCGAGGTGATCCTCGGGATCCTCTCCAAGTCGCTGTTCGCCCAGACTCCGAACCTGAAGTGGGTGCACGCCATCGCCTCGGGCGTCGACATGTTCATGTTCGACGAGTTCATCAATTCGCCCGTCGTCCTGACCGGCGAGAAGGGCTTGGTGGGCGGCCACCTGGCCGACACCGGGTTCGGTCTTCTGCTGGCGCTCACCCGCCAGATCCACACGGCCATCAAACTCGGACCTGACGGGTGGGCCAAGCGCGAAGCGATGCGAGCCAAGGAGATCGAGCTCGAGGGCCTGACCATGGGTGTCCTGGGCTACGGCGGCACCGGCCGGGCCATGGCCAAGCGGGCTGTTGCCTTCGGCATGAACACCATCGCGGTCGACGAGTTCCCGACGGGCGACGCCTGGGGGATGGACCGGCTCGACGACCTCCTCGGCCAGTCCGACGTCGTCGCCATCTGTTGCCCACTCACCGATGACACCAACAAGATGTTCGACCACGAGTTGTTCGCCAAGATGAAGGACGGCAGCTACCTGGTCAACGTCACCCGTGGCGAGATCATGGACGACCAGTCGTTGGTCGCCGCCCTGACGTCGGGCAAGCTCGCCGGTGCCGCCCTCGACGTCGCTCCCGGCGAGCCCTTGGCCGCCGACCACCCCTTGTTCCTGCTGGACAACGTGGCCATGACGCCGCACACCGCGGGCGCCAGCCAGCTCCGGGCCCCCAAGAACGTGGCCCGGTTCTGCGAGAACCTGCGTCGTTCCCAGACCGGCCAGGACTTCGAAGGCGTCGTCAGCAAGCAACTCGGGTTCTGAGGTGACCGGCCCGACACGAGTTGCGGTCATCCCCGGCGACGATGCCGCGCCCGAAGCCGTCTACGCCTCGATGTCGGTGCTCGAATCCCTGGTGGATTCACTGGGTCTCCCGATCGAGTTCGACGTCCTGCCGCCCGGCTCGGAGCTTGCCGACGAGCCGGAGGGCGAACGTGAGGCGATGGTCAACGAGCGCTGCGACGCCGCCGACTCGGTGCTCTTCGGTTCGACCAACGGCACCACGCCCGGCATCCAACACCTGCGTTGGGGCCGCAAGACGTACGCCAACGTCCGACCCGTTCGCTGGCGTCCCGGGTTCCGTTCACCGATGGCGCACCCCGAGGGCCTCGACTATGTGATCGTTCGCGAGAACCTCGAGGACTCCTACGTAGGCATCATGGGCGACGCCGACGCGTTGCGAGCAAGCGGGCTCATCGGGCCGAGGGCCCGTCTGGCCTGGGACGGCGAGGGACGCTTCGCTGCCAAGATCATCACCAGGGCCGGCACCGAGAAGGTCGCCCGATTCTCCTTCGAACTGGCCCGCAAGCGCGCCGCGGCTTCGGGCCGGAAGCCTCGACTCACGGTGTCGGCCAAGACCAACATGCTGCCGGCCACCGACCGCTACTTCTGCGACATCGTCGAGGAGGTTGGTGCCGACTTCCCCGACGTGCGCCTCGAACGGTTCATCGTCGACGACATGGCGCACCGGCTGGTCACTCGATTCGACGAACTCGACGTCCTGCTGTTGCCCAACCTCTACGGCGATGTCCTCTCCGACCTCGGCGCCGGAACGCTCGGCGGCATGGGACTCGCGCCCTCGGGCTGTTACGGCGACGATTCCGCGTACTTCGAGTCAGCCCACGGAACGGCGCCCGACCTCGTCGGCCAAGACCGGATCAACCCGACCGCCACACTGCTCTCGGCCGCGATGATGCTCGAGTACCTCGGCTTCGGCGACGCCGCCGTCCGTCTCGATCGGGCGATCGGCGACGTGTACGCCCGAGGGCGTACGCTGACCGTAGACCAAGGAGGCACCGCGACGACCAACGAGTTCGCCACCGCGGTGCGAGATCTGCTGAACTGAGCGAAGGCTCGAAAAGGGGAACAACCATGAAGTACTACTCCTGCGATTCACATGTCGTCGAAGGACCGGAAGTCTTCGCCGGCCTCGAGGAGCGATTCGGGTCGAAGGCCCCCCGCATCATCAAGAACGACGAAGGCGAATTCCTCGTCATCGGGGACACCCGCCCCGTTCCCGTCGGTCGCCTCGGCATTGCCGGCAACCGCCTCGACGATCCCGCGACCCAAGCACGGATCGCCCGCGGCTACGAGGGCCTGAACCCTGGCGTTCGCAACTCCGAACTTCGCCTTGCCGAACAGGACGTCGACGGCATCGTCGGCGAGGTCATGTACCCCAGCCTGTCGATGTTCACCTTCGCCGTCGAGGACGACAAGATCCGCGAGGCTGCGTTCCAGCAGCACAACGACTGGGTGTTCGACTACTGCACGCCGAACCCCGAGCGGCTCATCGGCATCGGCTGCCTGCCGATCCCCGACGTCGAGGCCTGCGTCCGTGAGGTCAAGCGGGCCGGCACCAAGGGTGTCCGCGGGTTCGCCATCCCGTCGCACGCACCCATCGACAAGCCCTACAGCGATCGGATGTACGACCCGCTGTGGGCCGTCCTGCAGGAGATGGATCTCCCCATCACCATGCACATCTTCACCGGGACGTCGTTCGACTGCGGCCTCCCCGATCACTGGGGTACGCCCGGTGGCACCATCAAGGGCTACACCCTGGCCCACACCACAGTCGTCAACTCGACCATCGACATCATCTGCGGTGGCGTGACCGAGCGCTTCCCCCGCCTCAAGTTCGTGCTCGCCGAGTTCGAGACCGGCTGGGTCGCCCACTTCAAGCAGCGCTTCGACCACGCGTGCTACCGCACCCCATGGCTCGTCGACCAGTCGCTGTCGCTGCGTCCCATCGAGTACTTCGAGCGCAACTTCTGGATCACCTTCGAGGACGACATCCACGGCATCCTCACCCGCCACGCCATCGGCGTCGATCGTCTGCTCTGGGGCAACGACTACCCCCATCACGACTCCATTTGGCCCAACTCGATGGGCGTGCTCTCCGACGTACTCAAGGATGTCCCCGACGACGAGCGAGGAAGATGGTCTGGTCGAACGTCATCGACCTCTACAACATCGATATCTCGAAGCTCCCGGTCTGACCCGGAGCCTCAGTTCAGACTGGGGTCCGCGTTGAAGTAGAGCTGTCGGTAGTCGAGTCGCTCGCCATAACCCTTCCGGTAGATCGGACCCTGGCGGCCGTCGCCCTCGGGAGCGACCGGGAGGGTGTGGCGTATCTCCACGCCGTGGGGATTCCGGAAGGTGAGCCCATCGGCCACGCCGGGACGGGGAACCACCAGGGGATTCCCCGAAATGGTGAAGTGACCTTGGTGGTGCAGGCGGTGGTGCAACGAGCACATCGTGACCAGGTTGTCGATGTCGGTCGGCCCCCCGTCGGCCCAGTGGATCAGGTGATGGACATCGAGATGGACGGTCCGGCCGCAACCAGGGAACCGGCAGCAGCCGTCGCGGTCGACCACGATGTGGCGAAGCGAGGTGGGCACCGTCCGACGGGTGCGGCCGAGGTGCAAGGGATGGCCCGAATCCTCGAACAGCGTCTGAAGGTCGGCGTCGCAGGCCAGGAAGCGAAGTTCGTCCTCTTCCAGCAGGGGGCCCAGGTGAAGTCGACCGACCAGCTTGCCGGCGTCGTCGAAGTCCAGGTGGCACAACAACCGATGGCGTTTGCGTCGAAAGAGTGACGGGTCGGCTCCGGCCCCGGGCTCGACCAGGGCGAGGAAGCCGTCGTACGCCCGGACCTCGTGCGAGTCTCCGTCGGCTCCCCAGCGAGCTGACCCGCAGAACTGTTCGATGGCCGCTTTGATCATCGCTCCGTCGACGGCGGGTCCTGTGACTCGTAGGTCGAACTCGCCGTTGTCCCCCAGGTGGAGCACGGCCGACCGCCGGACCGGAGTCAGTTCGGGGACATTGTCGTCGAGAGCTTCCCGATGCTCCGCGTCCCAGTGGTAGTCCCGGAGGCTTCGGGGACAACTGCACGACGGTGGCACCCAGGGCGAACTGGGCAACGTCTGCGTCGTACTGCGCTGGGCAGTGACCGCGTGATCAATCGCATTTGGTCAACGCTCAAAAGCCCTTCGCCGAAGAGGCTCCACGATGCGGGCAGCTCGTCCCGACGGCGGGCGATGGCGGTGTAGGCCCGAGCCCGCGATCGGGAGGCCCCGACATTCCACGAGAGCCAATGCTCGGGCGAGTGGATACCCCACCCCTGCCAGGCCTCGGTGGGCAACGCGTCCGCCACCGCGGCAACAATGCGAGCCTCGGCCGCATTCCTCGCCCCGGCGGCCTCGGCCAGGATTCCTTCCAGCGCCCAGGTCATCTCTTCGGGCATCTCGACGGTGTCTGCGTCAGCGGTCGTCATGCAATCGAGAATACCGACGGGGTGTGACAGTCTTCCTTCATTTGCTGATCAGAGGATCAAAGCATCGTACAAAAGATCGTTCCACACGTCGGCTTGTCAGGGTGGGAACAGGGCAAGCCGCACCAGCTACCATCGCCCCACCAAGCAAGAACCGAGGAGGATGTGCGGTGCGGAAAAACTACTGGATTGGCGCTGTGGCGCTTCTTGGCTTCGGCCTGCCGGCCTGTTCCGCCAGCGAGACTGCCGGCGAAACCGCCATCGGCCTCATCGAGGGTGAGCTGTCGGACACCTTTGGGTTGGGCACGCTTGAAGGATCGTGTCAGGAACCCGAGAACGAGGAGGTGGGCACGACCTTCACCTGTACCGGCACCGCCGGCGATCAAGTCATCGAGTTCCTCGCCGACGATCGACCGCGAGGACCACGTCAACGTGGCGTCGACCAACGTGCTCCTCGCCGAGGACATGCCGACGCTCGAAGTGGCAGCCGTCGATGCCCTGAACACCGAGTTCGAGTTCGGCCTCGGCCCCGATGACATCGATTGCGGCTCCGAACTCGTCGTGCTGGATGCGTCACAGACGCTCGTGTGTGGGCTGACCGAGACGGCAACGGGTGACGTGTACGACGCAACCCTCACCATCACCGACATCGACACAGGTGCCTTCGACATCGCGATCGCCGACAGCCCTCGTCCCTGATGACACGACGACGCCCCGCCGGAGTTGTTCCGACGGGGCGCCAGGGGCTCGGGTTCTACGAGAACCCTGGGGTCAGGACGGATCAGGCGATGTCGAAACGATCGTTGTCCATGACCTTGGCGAAGGCCGCGGCGAAGTCGCGTGCGAACTTCTCCTGAGCATCGTCGGAGGCGTAGACATCGGCGACGGCCCGCAGGATGGAGTTCGATCCGAACACCAGATCGTTGCGGGTTCCGGTCCACTTGACATCTCCGCCCGAGCGCGCCCGAGCCTCGAAGGTGTCCTCGGTGGTGGCCGACGGGGTCCACTCGGTTTCGAGATCCATCAGGTTCACGAAGAAGTCGTTGCTCAGCGTGCCGACCCGATCGGTGAGCACACCATGGCCATCGTTGCTGACCCCGAGGACGCGAAGGCCGGCCACGAGGACGGCCATCTCCGGGGCACCGAGGCCGAGCAGTTGCGCCCGGTCGACGAGGATGTGCTCGGCGACGTGGCTACTGCCCTTGCCCAGATAGTTCCGGAAACCGTCGTTCTTCGGTTCGAGCCAGGAGAAGGATTCGACGTCGGTCTGATCCTGGGAGGCATCGCCCCGCCCGGTACTGACCGAGACGGAGACGGTGTGACCGCCGACCTTGGCGGCCGCTTCGACCGCCGCAGCACCGCCGAGCACGATGAGATCGGCCATGGAGACCGACACGCCGACGCTCGACTGCACCGTCTCGAGGGCACCGAGCACTCGGCGGAGTTGGGCCGGCTTGTTGACCTCCCACTCATTCTGTGGGGCGAGCCGGATGCGGGCGCCGTTGGCACCGCCGCGCATGTCGGTCTGACGGTAGGTGGACGCCGAGGCCCACGCGGTCTCGACGAGCTCGGTGATCGTCAGGTCGGTCGCCATGATGGCGGCCTTGACCGTGGCGACATCGGCGTCGGACAGCGCGGTGCCAGCGGGAACCGGGTCCTGCCAGCTCAGCACCTCGGAGGGAACCTCCGGGCCGAGGTAACGGCAGATCGGGCCCATGTCGCGGTGGGTCAGCTTGTACCACGCCCGGGCGAAGGCATCGTCGAGCTGCTCGGGGTTGTCGCGGAAGCGCTGCGAGATCGGACCGTAGATCGGGTCCAACTTCATCGCCATGTCCGCGGTGCTCATCATCGGAGCGTGGGTGACGTTGGGGTCGTGGGCGTCGGGCACCGTGCCGGCCAACGCCGGAGCGGTCCACTGCTTGTGACCGGCGGGGCTCTCGGTGAGCTCCCACTCGTTGTCCATCAGCGTCTCGAGGTAGTTGTTGTCCCACTGGGTCGGCGTCGAGTTCCAGGCACCTTCGAACCCACTGGTGGTGGTGTGGATGCCCTTGCCGCTGCCGAAGCCGTTCTTCCAACCGAGCAGCTGCTGCTCCATGGGAGCCCCTTCGGGCTCGGGGCCCATGGCGGACTCGGGACCGGCGCCGTGCATCTTGCCGAACGCGTGACCGCCGACGACCAGCGCCACCGTTTCCTCGTCGTTCATCGCCATGCGGCGGAAGGTCTCGCGGATGTCGGCGCCCGAGGCGACCGGGTCGGGGTTGCCATTGGGGCCTTCGGGGTTCACGTAGATGAGACCCATCTGCACCGCGCCGAGGGGCTCCTGGAGCTGACGATTACCGCTGTAGCGCTGATCGTCGAGCCACACGTTCTCGGGACCCCAGTAGATGTCTTCCTCGGGGGCCCACACGTCTTCGCGGCCGCCGGCAAATCCGAACGTCTGGAAGCCCATCGACTCGAGGGCAACGTTGCCGGTCAGAATGAACAGGTCGGCCCAGGAGAGCTTGCGTCCGTACTTTCGCTTGATGGGCTCGAGGAGGGCGCGAGCCTTGTCGAGGTTGCCGTTGTCGGGCCAACTGTTGAGCGGAGCGAACCGGTGCGTGCCGGTGCCTGCGCCGCCGCGGCCGTCGTGGGTGCGGTAGGTGCCGGCCGAGTGCCAGGCCATGCGGATGAAGAACGGTCCGTAGTGGCCGTAGTCGGCGGGCCACCATTCCTTGGAGTCGGTCATCAGCGCCGTGAGATCGGCCTTCACCGCAGCGAGGTCGAGGGTGGCGAACGCTGACGCGTAGTCGAAGTCTTCGTCCATGGGATCGGACTTGGCCGAGCCCTGGTGAAGGATGTTCAAGTTCAGTTGGTTGGGCCACCAGTGCTGGTTGGCCTGGCTACCACGAGCCGAATGATCACTTTGCAGCACTGGACACTTTGCTTCGTCGGTCATGTTGCTTTCTGACTCCTGCGGGTTGGTTGTATTGGTTTAAGGAAGATTCGGGGTCGGCTGGGCCTTCGACGATCTCAGTCCGGGGCTCGGCAATCGGGGCACCGCCCCCAATACACCACCTCGGCCTCGTCGATGTCGAACCCGTGGTCTTCGGCCGCATCGAGGCACGGTCGGGCCCCGACGGCACAGTCGATGTCGAAGATCAGCCCACAACCCCGACACACCAGATGGTGGTGATTGTCTCCGACCCGGCTCTCGTAGCGGGCGGGAGAGCCAGTGGGCTGAATACGGCGGATGAGGCCCTTCTCGGCGAGGGCTGAAAGCGCATCGTAGACGGCCTGTCGGGAGATCGAACCGATGCGCTCGCGCACCGTTTCGCAGAGCTCCTCGGCCGTGGCGTGCGGCGCGACGGCGACGGCTTGCATGATCGCCAGACGCTGCGCGGTCACCTGGAGACCACTGCTCCTCAGCTGTTGCTCGAAGCTCTGCTGTTCAGTGGGCACCTTGCGGAGTCAAGCATCAATTCCGGATCGAGTCAAGAGTTTGACTTCGTAAGGATCCGACAGACGGGACCCGGCCGAGATCCACCCGCCGCAGCACCCACGAGCCCAGACGACGTAGAGTCCGAGGCCATGGAACATGGTGAGCGCATCGCCCGGTATTTCGACGCCTGCAGCATCGGCGGCGCCGCCGACATTGCTGCCCACTTCACCCCGGACGCTGTCATCTACGACACCAATCTCGACCCGTTTCGGGGAGCCCCTGCCATCGGGGCGACCTGGGTCAAGATCCGAACCGACTGGCTCGGGGCGCGTTGGGCCGTCGACTCCGTCGTCGCCGAGGGCGACAACGCCGCGATCGAGTGGTCCATGACCGGCACCGATCCTCGAACCGGCGAAGCCTTCGTGTTCCGGGGCTCGGAGCACTACCGGTTCGTCGACGGGCTCATCGACGAAATCCGACAGTATTGGACCTTCGACCGGTCACGCCTCACCACCGGCCTCCGGGGCTACCCCTATCCAGCTCCTCCGAGCTAACGTCCCGCCATGGCCTGGGGTGACGACGCAGCTGACGCCCGACTCCACGGAACCCAGATCGCCGAGAGCGTCATCGATCTCATCGGCAACACGCCGCTGGTTCGGTTGAAGCGGATCAGCGAAATCCACGGCATCCGTTCGGTGCTGGCGATGAAGATGGAGACGACGAATCCCGGCGGATCCTCCAAGGATCGACCAGCGCTCGAGATGATCCTGGCGGCCGAACGCGACGGGCTCCTCTGGCCCGGGCGCACGATCGTCGAACCAACCAGCGGCAACACCGGCGTGGGGCTCGCCATCGTCGCAGCCCAGCGGGGTTACCACTGCGTGTTCGTGATGACCGACAAGGTCGCCCCCGAGAAGGTCCAGTTCCTTCGGGCCTACGGGGCCGAGGTGGTCGTCTGCCCGGTGGCGGTACCGCCCGACGATCCCCAGAGCTACTACAAAGTCGCCGAACGGCTCACGGAGGAGCGGCAGGCGTTCCGCCCGAACCAGTACGCCAACCCGAACAACCCGGCCGCCCACTACGCAACGACAGGTCCCGAGATCTGGCGCCAGACCGGCGGCCGCATCACCCACTTCGTGGCCGGCGCCGGCACCTGTGGCACCATCACCGGCACCGCCCGCTTCCTCAAGGAGCAGAACCCGAACATCCAAGTGATCGCCGCCGACCCCGACGCCTCGGTTTTCTCCGGCGGGAGCGGCCGCCCCTACCTCGTCGAGGGTGTCGGCGAAGACTTCTTCCCCGCAGCGTGGTCTCCCGATCTGTACGACGGGGTGATCCCGGTCACCGACGAGCGCAGCTTCTTGACCGCTCGCGAGGTCAGTAAGGAGGAAGGCATCCTGATTGGTGGCTCGGGCGGCATGGCGGTCGCCGCCGCCATCGAGGTGGCGAAGCAAGCCGATCCCGACGACCTCATCGTGGTCCTCAACCCCGACTCAGGCCGGGGTTACCTGTCGAAGGTGTTCAACGACGATTGGATGGCGAACTTCGGGTTCCTACGCCAGTGCGACGAATGCGTCGCCGCCGTGCTCGACGCTCGAGGATCGACTCCGGCCCTGCTCTACGTCAACCCCTCGAGCACCGTACGCGAGGCGATCGAGGTCATGCGAGCCAATGGAATCAGCCAACTTCCCGTTTGCAAGAACACGCCCCCGTTCGCGGCCGCCGAGGTCTCAGGATCGGTCGACGAACTCGATCTCATGGAGGCGGTGTACCGCGACCCGGCGGTCCTTGGCATGCCGGTCGAACACGTGATGGGGCCGACGCTCCCGACGATCGGCGTGGGCCAGAAGATGGCAATGGCCGTCGACATGCTCGACGCGTCGCCGGCGCTGCTCGTTCTCTCCGGTGGGCGGCCGTTGAGCGTCCTGACCCGCACCGACCTTCTCTCGTACTTCGAAGTAACCGCTGGAGCCGAACATGGGTGAACAAGAACAGCAGCAGGGATGGGGCTTCGAGACCCGAGCGGTCCACACCGGGCAGGCCCCGGACCCGACATCGGGAGCCGTGGTCACGCCGATCACCTTGTCGACCACGTTCGCCCAGGACGGCGTCGGCAACCACAAGGGCTTCGAGTACTCGCGCAGCGGCAATCCGACACGCGCTGCGCTCGAGACGTGCGTCGCCTCGCTCGAAGGCGCCCGACACGGCATGGCCTTCGCGTCGGGTCTCGCCGCCGAGGACAACGTGCTCCGGCTCCTCTTCCCCGGCGACCGGGTCCTGTTGGGCAACGACGCGTACGGCGGAACATTCCGACTGATCGCCAAGGTCTGGGCACCCCTCGGTGTTGCGTGGTCCGCGGTCGATCTCACCGACGTCGATGCCCTGGCCGCCGACTGGCCGGCCGACACCCGCATGGTGTGGCTCGAGACCCCCACCAACCCGTTGCTCACGTGCGTCGACATCGAAGCCGTCGCGGCAGTCGCTCACGCACACGGCGCGCTCGTCGTGGTCGACAACACCTTCGCCACGCCGTTCCTGCAGACTCCTCTGGCGTTCGGCGCCGACGTGGTGGTGCACTCGGCCACCAAATACCTCGGCGGCCACAGCGACGTGGTCGGCGGCTTCCTTGCGTTGAACGACGACGACCTGGCCGAGCGCCTTCGCTTCACCCAGAACGCTGCCGGTGCCGTGCCTGCCCCTTCGACTGCTACCTCGTGCTTCGCGGCGTGAAGACCCTCGGCCTGCGGATGGAGCGCCACTGCTCCAACGCGCGGGCCGTCGTCGACCTGTTGACCGGTCACCCGGCCGTCGACCGAAGTCCTCTACCCCCAACTCCCCGACCACCCGGGCCACGCTGCTGCGGCGAAACAGATGCGGGACTTCGGTGGCATGGTCAGCTTCACGCTGACCGGTGGACTGGACGCAGCGCTCGAGGTGGTGCGCCACACCGAGGTGTTCACGCTCGCCGAATCGCTCGGCGCGGTCGAGAGCCTGATCGAGCACCCGGGCCAGATGACGCACGCGTCGGCCGCCGGATCGCCGTTGCAGGTCCCCGACTCGCTGGTGCGGCTGAGCGTCGGGATCGAGTCGGCTGCCGATCTGGTGGCAGACCTCGAGCAGGCCCTCGATCACGTCTGACGCGAGCCCGCTGTTCCGGCTACCTTCGAAGCATGGCTGAACCGACGAGGCGGGACCGCCCGCAGATGCCCGAAGGATACGGAGTTCCCGAGACCGACGACGGCCTGCTCGACTGGGCCGTGGTCGAGGCCCGGCTGGTCGACGCCGGAGAATACTGGATGGCGACGACCCGCCCCGATGGCCGACCGCACGTCGTGCCTCGGTGGGGGGTGTGGATCGACCAGCACCTCTACTACGACGGCGCCCCCACCACGGTGCATGCCGCGCAACGCGGTCACCAACCAGGCCTGCGCCCTCCACCTCGGCGACGGCCGCGAGTCGTCCATCATCATCGAGGGAACGACCGCTCGATCCGAACCGCTGCGGGGAAACCTTGCCCAACTGGGCGATGCAGGTGGCGGCCGAGATCGGGCGAAAGTACGCCGAGCGGGGCTACTCGCCCGAGGCCGAAGCGTGGTCTGATGACGAGGCCGGTGGGCTCATGCGGTTCACCCCGAGCAAGGCCTTGGTCTGGTTCTCGTTCCCCACCGACCTCACCCGGTTCCACTTCGGCTGATCGGTCGCTGACCAATGAACGACCAACGACACGGGCCGAATGCAAGCCGGCATGACACGCGGCGCGGTCATGATCGGGGTTCAGCGAATCGGCCGAGTTCGATCGGTCAGCGATCTGGACCGGCCGCGGCGGACAAGGCATCAGCCAGTTCTGGTTCGAACGCCCGCGGACCCACAAACGCCGATCGCCGATGTAGATCTCACGGGCCGGATTCAGGAGTTGCGGAGGTCTCGCCACCATGGCGCCGTGGGGATGGCTGGACAACAGCCGACCCGGATCACAGACCCGCCACAGCTTCGGCTGAATAGACGTGAATCTGACGGTCGGTGACCGCAACGACCCGGTACCGGAATGCCAGCCTTGCGGCTATGCCCTCCACCGCTTGAAACGCGGCCACGTATCGTTCACCGGCCGGGAGCGCCGGCGTGACGCGGCTGTTCGATCCGACCGTTGTCTCGTCGATACGACACGTTCCCTCCGAGATGCGGCCACTTGACACCGGAGCGCGCGCCGTTCCGACACGCATACCGTATCGAATACCATAACGGTATGCTTTGGTGCATGACCACCGAGCAGATCGCCGTGCGTCTTCCGTCCGAGCAGCTCGCGGTTCTCGATGACCTCGTCAACCGTGGCGTCTATCCGACCCGGGCCGCGGCCGGTGCGCGCCGGCATCGACGCGCTCGCTGAACTCGATCGACGACGCCAGGACGACCGCTCGATCGTCGAGGGCTACCGCCGCACGCCCCCAACCAGCGCCGAAACCGCAGCTGCGCTCGCCTCCCTGCGCGACGCCATCGCCGAGGAGCCGTGGTGAGCGAACCGCGGCGTGGAGAGATCTGGTGGGGCGAGGTCGAGGATGTCGGCCGCCGACCCTTCCTCGTGATGACCAGAACCGCCGCGATCCCTGTCTTGAACAGCGTGCTCGCTGCACCGGTCACACGGACGATCCGCAACATTCCGACCGAGTTCCGGCTCGGCCCGAGCGACGGTATGCCGACCGAACGCCGTGCCAGCTTCGACAACCTTCGCGTCGTGGCGAAGGCGTACCTCGTCGAGCGTCAGTGCACCCTCGACCCCACACGCCTCATCGGAGCGTGCGAGGCGCTTCGCGTCGCAATCGACTGTTGAACCGTCCGAGCGTGAACGTGACGCGTACCGCTCGACGTCGACAGCGGTCAGATCACCTCGAGCTGGAGCTTGAGCGGCAATGGTTTCGGAGGGGCGTACCTAACCGAAGAACACGCGGACCCTGGACCGCCGAACTCGCCATCGTGTAGACGTTTGACCAGGTCAGAAGGTGTTCGAGACCACGTGGGCAGAAGCCGAACCTGCGGTCCGCCGTGTCTGTGCCCCCGTTCCAGGATCGCCACAAGGCCACGCGGGACAACACACCGCGGCTAGAACGACGGCGCCGGCAGGCCGAGCACCTCACACAGTCTGCGAACCGTGTCCTCCACGAAGACGTCCGGCGATTCGACACCCTCCACCGCCAGGAGAGCCTTGATCGTTGCGGTATCGACCGAGGTTCCGAGTACTTCCGCTGCCCAGTCGGCAAGACGACGCGCCTCGCGGTCGGCATCGACTTCGTCGCTTGCGTTGGGATCGTCGAGATCTCCCTCGGTTGAATGCCGAGGTAGCACCGGCCGACGCCGGAATCGGCTCCCCTGTAGTCCACGGTTGCGATGTCGCTGTCGTAGATGTCGATCGTGAGGCTCGGTGACGTCACCGCAGCATCGGTCGACCAGGTTCCATCGGCAAAGACGAGCGTAACGAAATTGCCCATGTCGCCTCCCGAAGAATCCACAGCCCGGTTCTGATCCTGCTGCGAGACTAGCGCAGGACTGGGATCGGCGTCAGCCGCATCACCATCGCAGGGCCGGCAGGAGCACGTCGACTCCATTCGAAGGACCCGCCCGTTCTCATCCTCTGGCGGACTCGGCCGACTGTTCGCCCGTGACCTCCGAGGCGGCACCTCGCCGAGCCGTGGCGTTCCGGCCGATCGCTGTCGGTCTCCTGGCTGTCGTGGCGTCATCGATGACATGGGCGCTCACCGGCAGCGCCCGCAGCGACGCGGCTGCCGACTGGTTATCGTCGGCAACCCCCAACCAAGACACCGAGACACTCGTCCTGTCGGTGGCAGATCCGGTATGCCCGAGCGCTGCTCGACGCCGACGACATCGACTTCGACATCACCGAAACCAACGACGCCGTATTCGTGAACATCGGAGTCTCCCACGATACGACAACGTCGCCTGCAAGGCAGCTCCTTGCCCACACCGTGACCGTCGACCTGTCACAACCACTCAGCGACCGCTCCATCATGGACAGCCGGCTCGATCCGCCTCAACCGGCTGTCATCAGCGAGGTCCCGTTGAACGGAACGCGGACACCCGGCCCCTGATGCCGACCACGACCGGGCCCGGCGACTGGTTGCTCGACTTCGTGTCGACGGACGAGCTACGAGCTGCGATTTGTGGTGCGTCGAGCCGCTTGGTGAACACGGTGGGAGCCTCCGCGTTCCCACCCGTTCCGATCATGTCCAGCGGTTCTCTGCCCTGAACTCGTTCGCTGTCTGCCGACGGACGTTCCAGTCGACGAGCTGACGCATCACCCATGCTCGCCGGTAGAAGCTCTGGTCATCGACGTCGAGGCCGAGCGCAGCGAGGTAGTCGACCAGAAGGGCCCGGTCGAGCCGATCCCGCTTCAGACGCGCCGAATAGCGCTCGGGGCGCTCGAACGGCTGGATCGCCCCGGACTCGTACCAACTCCACCGCCCGTCCTCGCAGTGGGTGGCAAGACTGCGAAGGTACATGAGCGGTGGCTCACCGCCCGGCCCGGCGAGGATGAGCTGGGTCCCGGCATGCCCAGAGCCGTACCGTGCGATGTGGACCGCCGTGACACACGTTGCGCCCAACGCTCGGGCCAATACTGGGGCAATCGCTGATGGATCGCCCCCGTTCAGGCCGTTGTTCAAGTACGCGGTCCACGAGCCGCAGTCTGCGAACACCTCGGTGGTCCAGGGGGCCTCCATCGGATCGAGGCGGCCGACGGCTTCAGCGAAGCTCAGCGGGCCGTCAAGTTCGAGCTCTTGCCCAGCCCGAATCGCCCAGCCTCGGCGATCACCTCGCTGCACGAACGATCGATGAACGCCACGGTGCATCCCAGCGGCGCCAGGTGCCCACCAAGTACCAACGGCACACTCGACGCGGATGTCACACGAACCATTGTGCACGATGCTCGATCCGCCGACCGCAGAACCAACCAGGTCAGCCAAGCATCGACCCTTCCGTCCCAAGCGGGCGTGGCGGCTGCCGTTCGGCCCCCGCTCTCGCCGACTCCGATCGTGGTTGCCCAAAGAACGATCTGGATGGCGCCTACCGGCCCCACCGGGTGGTCTCGATGCGAGCACGCGATCGACACGCTGGGCGGGCACGCGCCGGGTGTCAACGGCGCGTGCTCGGTACGGCCGCCTTTGGCGACCTCGACCCGCACTTGTCGCCCGCTGCGTCCGAGGATTGGTTCGCTACATCCGGTCGGGGACTTCGATGGTGAGTAGGCCGAGTGCGGTGATCAGGACTCGTTGGGTGAGTTCGACCAGTGCCAGCCAGGATCGTTGGGTGGCGGGGTCGTCGGCGGTGAGGATGTGGCACGCGTCGTAGAACTGGTTAAACGAACCGGACAGGTCGTAGGCGTACTCGGCGATGACGTTGGGGCTGAGGGTGTCGACGGCCCGGTTCACGACCTCTGGCCAGCGGAGCAGCATGAGGGCGAGCTGGCGCTCTTTGTCGTTCGAGGCGGGAACGAACGGCCCGGGTGTGACGCCATGCTCGGCGAGCCGTTTCAGGATCGCTTTGGTCCGGACGGCGACGTACAGCAGGTACGGCCCGGTGCGGCCCTGCATCTGGGTGAAGCGCTCGAGATCGAAAGAGTAGTCGGTCGTGCGATGGTTCGACAGTTCACCGAACTTGAGCGCAGCGAGTCCGACCAGGCGGGCGATCTCCTCGCGTTCCCCGGGCGGCATACCAGTGGCGAGGTCGTTCTCGTCGAGCCGTCGACGGGCGAGAACCTCGACTTCGTCGAGGAGTTCGCTGAGCCTCGGGAGCCCACCCTGGCGGGTCTTGAACGGTTTGCCATCCGGGCCGTTGACCGTGCCGTTGCCTGCGTGGGTCAGGACCACGCTGTCGTCGACGATGTTTGCAAGCCGGGCTGCTCGGAAGACCTGGACGAAATGCAGCGACTGGCGAAGGTCGACGACGTAGACGATTTCGTCGACGCCGAACTCGACGACGCGTTGTTCGATCGTGGCGAGGTCGGTGGTGGCGTAGGTCGCGCCACCTCTCGAGTTGAGCAGCATCAGCGGGGGGACGTCGGCGGTGTCGTCGGGTGTCTGGAGGTGGATGACAACGGCGCCGTCGCTGTCGACAGCAAACCCGGCCTCACGCAGCGACGCCACGAGCGGTTCGAGACGGTCGCCGACCGATGCCTCGCCAAGCCAGAGATCGAAATCGACCCCGAGCCGCCGGTACGTGTGGGCGAGCGCGTCGAGCGACACCGCCCGCAGGTGCGACCACAGCGCCCGGTAACCCGGATGACCGTCTTGCAGACCGACCGTGACAGCGCGGGCCCGTTCCTGGAAGTCCTCATCCTCTCGGAACCGCGACGCTGCTTGTGGGTACAGCAGTTGCAGGTCCCCCACCGAGATCGGCGATTCGCTCGGATACTGATCAGCCTGCCCGGGCACGAAATACGGCCAGTCGGGGTGCTCGTCCTCCAGCGCTGCGAGGAGCTGGCCCATCGGCAGGCCCCAGTCGCCAAGATGGACGTCACCTTTCACGTCTGCCCCGGTCGCCCGAAGAGTCCGTTTCAAGCTCTCGCCGATCACTGCCGGGCGCAGGTGGCCGACGTGGAGATCCTTCGTGACGTTCGGACCCCCGTAGTCGACGATGACCGACCGCTGGTTGCGTGGTTCGAGCCCGAGCCGGTCCGATCCTGCGACGACGCTCAGCCAGTTCGCCACATGCGTATCGGTGACCGAGAGGTTCACGAAACCGGGCCCGGCGACGTCGACCTGGGAGAACACCGGGTTCGACATCAAGGCCTCGACGATGTTGTTGGCCACGTCTCGCGGTGACCGGCCCGCATCCTTCGCTGCGGCAAGCGCCCCATTGCACTGGAACTGCGCCAAGTCAGGACGCTGGGAGATCGCAACCAAGCCCAATCGTCGCTCGAGGCCAAGACTCTCGAACGCCTCCCCGACCAGGCTCGACAACTCGACTTGTAGCGACATCAGTCGAGAGTAGCGAGCACGAACAGGTCACCGGCAACGCCCGCCACTCCTCGCAACCCCGGGCAGAGCCGCAACCATCACCGAACGCCGACCCCGACCACACTCCGCTCCGACGGTCGCCTGCGACCAGGCACACACTCCCGGCCATACCGAACAGGTCGCACCGTCGGCCACGGATAGAGGCTTCCCCGGCGACCGCGGCTGGCCCGAGGTCGGCACCTTCAAAGAAGGGAACCCGCCGTGGGGGTTCAACTCGCCCTACCGAACCAAATCCCGTCTCCGCAGCGGCTCTTACCTGCGAAGACACTCGACTCCTGTGTCGGAGGGGACTTGAACTCCCACGTCCAGGCGGCCTAGGCCAGCCAGTTCGCCAGGTTGATCAGGATGGTCAGGACCACGGAGCCGACAAGCATGGCCTTCCAGGGAAAGAACACCTGCACCCGCCGGCCGTGCGGGTCCGGCACGCGCTGGTCGAGGCGTTCCTCCAGCCGCCTCGCTGCTCGTTCGCGCGTCCTCGGGAACAACCGCGGACCCACGTTGAGCACGACGGTCAGGACGACCGACAACACCAAGGACACGATCAGGAAGTCGGGCACCGATCAGCGACGGTCGATGAAGACGTGCTCCTTGGCCAGCCACATCGACGAGCGGGCGAAGTCGATGAAGTTGCACTCGTCGTCATAGGCCCGCTGCGAGGCGGCCCGGCGCTCCGGCGTCGAAGCCGCGGCCGCCCGATCGAACCAGACCTCGGCGTGACCCAGGTACGGCTCGACCTCGGTTCCCCGCGCCGCCCGCAGCGCGGCTCCGATTTCCAGCTCTGCCTGATGCACCTGCACATAGCGCAGGATGCCGGCCCCGTGCGCCTGTCGGCGGATCACCGGTCCGTGATGGGTCCGCCAGTACCGCTGGGCTTCGTCGAAACTCAACTCGGCCCGATGTCGAAGTGGGAAGTACAGCTTGACGACCGTGGACCGCTCGGTCGCCACGAGGTTCTCGGGCGTCGGGTTCACTTGGGGGTACTCGTAGTTGGCCCAGATCGGCGACGACGCCAAGTCGATGAAGGTCCGCTCGTCTTCGATCAGCGCCTTGCCCGCGGCCCGTCCCGCCGGCGAGGTGGATGCCTCGAGGAACGCCTCTTTGCTCTCCCACCACACCTCGGCCACGCCGTCATAGGGCGGTTCCATCTGACCTCGCCGCCCCGGCAGACGGCTGTGATCCTCGTCGGCGATCGTGTGCACCTGAACGTACCGCAACACTCCGAGGTCGGAGGCGAAACCGGCCATCAGCGGGCCGTGGGTGTCCCGCCAGTAGGTCTGGAATTCTTCGAGCGAACGGTCGGGCCGGCGGCGGAGGAGGAAGGTGACGCGAAGCATGCGCTCACCATGCCAGAAATCGAGCCCGGATTCAGAACCGCGTCGGTGGTCGACGCTGTGTGACCCGCCACCGGAAGGCATCGTCGCCCAGGTCGAGTCGGGACGTGACGTCCAGCCGGGCCTGCGGGTCGAGGACCGCGACCACGCCTTCCCACAGCCCTTTCCAACCATCGAAGATCTCTGGCGGGCACTCGCCCTCGAGTCCGCGCATCAGTCGCCAGGTCCGTTGCTCGACCAGGTGGCCGTCCGATGCACCACCCATGTCGACCTCGTCGCCGTGCGCGGACAGCAACGAGCCGAGCACCTCGGTTGGCGTGTCGCCCAATCCCTCGGCGACCGCCGCCGAATACTGCATGCCGATCCGCCGACCGGTTCGATACAGCAGGCTCGACGCATCGAGCGGTCCGAGTTGCTCCATCAGCACCGGCAGGAAGTTGTGGAGGTAGTCCATCGAATAGTTGCGGGCGGCCTTGGCCAACCGCTCCGTCGGCCACTGGTCGGCCTCGAGCCCGGGCAGCGCGTCGAGGTCGACGGGCGGGCACGTTTCTCCGAATCGGAACCGGACCCGTTCCTCGGGCGCCAGTTCGTGATCCTCCTCGATGTAGTAGCCCTCGAGCCCCGGCTTGCCGTCCATCGTCTGACCGGTGCAGACGAAGCCCAAGCGGGGATTGCCGAGCGACACGCCGTTGTGGCCGTGCCAGCCGTGCAGCATCGCTCGTTCGACCCGTGTGGGAATGGCCGCCAGTGCGGTGCCATCGAAGATCCAGCGCGGCGGAAGGTAGCGCACCCACGCCTTGCGATCCGACTCGGGCACGAACACCACACTCACCCCGCCGACGTGGTTGGAGAGATAGTGGTACTGCGCGCACGCCACCGCATCGGGCAGTCCGGACAGGCCGAGCTTCTCCAGCCCGGGCAGAAACTTCTCGAGGTGCTGACGCCGGAACAGTCCGAACAGGGCGTCGACGGTGCGGTCCTCGCCCTTCTCTGCCAGCAGGGTGAGGATCAGACCGGTGAGGTACCGGTGATACAGCTCGCCCAGCGCCGCCATCGCCCGATGGCCGTCATCGTTTTGGGTGCCCATGGGCAAGCAACCTACCCTTGGCCCAAGTGCCGACCGACTCCATCGCCCGCCGCTACGGCATCCATCTGGTTTCACTGGGTGTCCTGCTCTACGCCACCGGTCCGGTGCTGGCGAAGTCGGCCACCACGTCGGGTGTGCTGTTGTCGTTCTGGCGGCTCTGGTTCGGCGTCGGGGTGTTCGCGGTCGCTCTTCTCATCCACCGCCTCTCGGGCCGGACCATCGGAACACGGTCGGGTCTGCTGTGGTCCGCCGCCGCCGGGGCCTCGTTCTCGTTGAACCAGATGCTGTTCTTCACCGCAGTGCACCGCACCAGCGTGGTCGACGCCACCCTGATGGGCACCCTCGGCCCCATCGTCGTCGCCGCCATCGCGCTGCCGTTGTTCGGAGAGCGCCCGGGCCGGACCTTTCAATTCTGGTCGGCGGTGGCCATGGCCGGTGCCGCGTTCGTCGCCGTTGGCGGATCGACCGGACCATCGGGCGACGCGGTCGGTATGGCGATGGCAGCGGGGAGCACGTTCTTCTTCGCGCTCTTCTTCCTCATCTCCAAGAAGAGCCGCGACGACGTACCCGTCGTGTCCTTCCTCACCGTCGCCATGACCACCGCGGCCATCGTCGTCTCCGCCTATGTGCTCGCCTCCGGCGCCCACCCGCTCACCGTGTCGAATCACGATCTGTGGCGAGCGCTGGCGGTTGCTGTGATCCCCGGGGCGCTGGGCCACGCAGTCATGACGTGGCCGATGCGCTATGTGCCCGCCAACATTCCCCCGCTGCTGAAGTTGGTGCAACCGGTCATCGCCGGCGGGTTGGCATGGGCGTTCCTCGGCGACGGCGTCACGGCGGTGCACCTGATCGGTGGGATCGTGATCATCGGCGCCCAGTTCGCCGCGGTCTACTCTCCCGCTGGCCAGACCCTGGTCGCCGAAGCCCGCGCCTGAATCGCCTTCCGTGTGCAGCCAGCACCTCTCAGCGGGGTGGAACCGCACGCGGTTGCGGGTTGGCGAGCTGATTGCTTCTACAGGTGCCGAGCACACGCGCCGATGAACAGGCCTATGGCCGCCACGCCTGAGCCCGGATTCGCACTCGTTCCTGTACCGAAGGCGGCCGACGCGCCTCTGCCCCGGCGCGGGGCAGCACCCATCGGGCTGCTGTTGGAGAAGACGCGCCGGCGACTCGGGTACTCGGTCGACACCGTGTGCGCTGCGCTGTTCCTGACGGAACGGGAGCTGAACCAGTACGAATCGGGCATGCGCGAGCCGCCGCCGGGAGACCTCGAGCGACTGGCCGAGTTCTATGGGGTCGACATGAACCGCTTCCGCCCGGACGCTGCCGCACAGACCGAGCACGCCGAGCACGATGTGCTGTGGCTCGGCTGGGCCGCCGTTGAACTCGACGAGGTCGATCAGCGCAGCAACCGCACCACGGTTCCTCGCATCGCCCACACCATTCGCTCGATGCGGTCGATGGCCGAAATTGCTCCCATCACCATCCGTGACCACGAGCTCGTGCAGATCGGAACCGTGCTCCACCTCCAGGACGACGAGCTCCCGACACTGTTCATCGAGTGGTTCTCGCTCAGCGCGCAGCAGGCCTTCGAACTCATCGCCCGTCTGCAGTACGCAGTGGCCTCAACCAAAGAGCTCCCGGCAGCGGGCGATGTCGATGTTGCCTCCGGAGAGCGTGACCCCGACGTGTAGGCCCCGCAGGTCGACCACACCACCGACGAGCGCAGCGAGTGCGCTTGCTCCCGATGGCTCGACGACGATCTTCATCCGCTCGAACAAGAACCGCATGGTGTCGATGATCTGATCGTCGGTCACGGCCAAGAAGTCTTCGCAGAGGGCATTGGTGATGGGCCAGGTGAGCTCCCCGGGAGCGTCGGTCTGTTGGCCGTCGGCAATGGTTCGAGGAACGGGAATGGTGACACGGTGGCCCGCCTGACGGGACTGGCGATGATCGTCTCCGGCCTCGGGCTCGACGCCGAAGATGCGCAGCCCCGGCACCAGCGCCGCTCCAACCGTCGCGCAGCCGGCCAGCAAGCCGCCGCCGCCGACACACACCAGCAGGGCATCGAGATCGGGAACGTCCTCGATCAGCTCCAACGCCGCCGTCCCCTGCCCGGCCATCACCAATGGGTGGTCGTACGGCGGAATGAACACCCGACCGGTCTCGTCGGCCACACGTCGAACCAGTGCCTCGCGGTCCTCGACATACCGGTCGTAGCGGACCAGCGTCGCGCCGTAGCCCTCGGTGGCAGCCGCCTTGTTGGCGGGCGCGTCGATGGGCATGACCACGACCGCTGTGGCACCGCAGAGCCGAGCCGCCAACGCAATGGCCTGCGCATGATTACCCGACGAGGTCGTGATGACTCCTCGTTCGAGCTCGGCCGGGCTGAGCGAAGACACGGCGTTGTAGGCGCCTCGGAACTTGAACGCACCCATTCGCTGAAAGTTCTCCGCCTTGAGAAAAACCTGCGCGCCGACACGTTCGTCGAGCGTGCGCGAAGTCAGCACCGGCGTCCGGTGGGCCACACCTTCGAGCCGGGTCGCAGCCGCGCGGACATCGTCAATCGTGATCATCGAACCAGTGAACTACCGTCTGGCCATGACCACACCGAACACTTCCAACCCCTCAGGGCGCCTGGCCGGCAAGACCGCCGTCATCACCGGCGGCAGCAACGGCATCGGCCGGGCGTGTAGCGAGCGCTTCGCTGCCGAGGGAGCAAACATCCTGATCGCTGACCTTCTCGTCGAGCCAGGTGAGGCAGCGGCCGAGGCCATCAACGCCTCGGGTGGCAACGCTCGCTTCGTGCAGCTGGAGGCAGCCAATGAGGAGGCAAACGAGGCAATGGCCGCCGCCGCAGTCGAACACTTCGGGACCATCGACGTGGTGGTCACTGCGGCAGGGATCAGCCACGGCGACTACAAGTCGGGTGACCTCGAGGGTGGCTTGAAGCGGATGCAGCAAGCGGCTGAGGCCGCTGCGGTGAATCCGGCTGCTTCGTTGGTCGAGCTGGACATCGATGACTGGCGTCGGGTGTTGGATGTCAACCTCACCGGAACGCTGCTCGCCATCCGGGCAACAGCATCGGTGATGCTCGATCAGGGCAAGGCCGGCTCGATCGTCACGATCGCCTCGATCGCAGCCAAGGATCCGTTGTGGGGATCGCCCAGCTATCCCGTGTCCAAGGCGGGCGTATGGATGCTGACCAAGAATGCGGCGCGCACCCTCGCTCCCCTCGGCATCAGGGTCAACGCCATCGGGCCCGGCTTCATCGAGACCAACATGACGGCGGCACTGGGCGAGGTCGACGAGTTCAACAATCTCGTCCTGGGCTCGACGCCCATGGGACGCAAGGGGAAGCCCTCCGAGATCGCCAGCGTTGCCCTGTTCCTCGCCAGTGACGACGCCAGCTTCGTGACCGGCGAGCTCATCCATCCCGACGGCGGCTGGTTCACCGGCTGACATCCAGCACTCAGTTTCGTGACAGTTGCATGACGTCGGGAACCGGCTCGGGCCCGGGTGCGTCAACGGGCCATGCGGAACCACACCAAGAAGCTCACCATCACCAAACTGCTGCTGGCACTCGCCGCGCTGGCCCTCCTTGCGGGGGCGTGCAGTCCGAGTAGCGGAGACGACGCCAGCGCCGAACATGAAACCAGCGGTGACGCCAGTGTGGAGAGCGATGCCGGCGGCGCAGTCGACGAGGAGGAGGCGGAGGCGGCGACCGACGAGCTCGCAGTAGAAGACACGGAGTCGACGCTTTCGGCGAGCGCTGACAGCGTCGAGGATGCCAGTGCCGAATCCGATGAAGGCGCACAAGCGGCCTCGGGTGGCGGGCTCGTGCCCAGTGGGGTGCAGGCGGTGAACTTCGGGCGGGACATCGTGTTCACCGCCAACGTCGCCGTCGAGGTCCCCGACGTTGCAACGGCGACCCTGCAAGCGGCGACGGCGGTGCAGAGTCTCGGCGGCATGGTCTTCGGTCAGCAGACCACGACCACCGGTACCCCGACGACGACGCTGGTGTTCAAGGTTCCACCGGCCCAGTTCCAGCAAGCGCTCGCCGATCTGGGGAAGGTCGGATACGTACTGAGCCAAGCCATCTCGGCCGACGACGTGACCGAGCGGGTGGTCGACCTCGAGAGCCGCATCATCACCGCTCAGGCCAGTGTGATCCGCCTTCGAGGGTTCCTCGACGGTGCAACCAGCCTCGAGGCCATCGCTCAGCTCGAAGCCGAACTGCTGCGCAGGGAGACCGATCTCGAAGTGTTACGCGGCCAGCTCCGCACCCTGCAGGAGCAAGTGTCCCTGGCCACCATCACGCTGACCATCACCCAGAAGGTGCCCGGACCCGAGGTCCAGTTGACCGAGACCTTCCTGGCCGGCGAACCGGCTTGCCCTGGTTCGGAAGACCTGACGGTCGCCGAAGGTGAAGCGCTCACGCTCTGTTTCGCGGTGGTGAACTCCGGCGACACGCACCTCACCGACTTCGTCATCACCGACGTCGCCTTCGACGTGGACGCCGGCGATGTCGTGCTGGTGAGCGGCGACCTCGATCAGCCACTCGCTCCTGGCGAACAGATCCTGTTCAGCGCCACCGCTGAGGCCGACGTCAGCCGGGCCGCGCAAGGCAGAGTGCAGGCCAAGGCCGTCGACGCCGAGGGCAACGACCTCCGGCAATCACAGGTTGCCGGTGGGAGCGAGACCTTTCTCACCGTCGAACCCGACAACTCGCTCCCCGGGTTCCTTTCCGGTCTGAGTACCGGCTGGGCCGTGCTGCTGCGGGCCCTCAGCGCCTTCGTACTGGCTCTGGGCTTCCTGCTACCGTTCGTCTGGGTGCTGCCGGTGATCTGGTTCCTGCGCCGCCTTCTCGGGCAGCGCCGGCTCGCCAAGATCCCGCCCGCCCCGCAAGGTCTGCCCGTCATGCCCACGATGCCCGAAACACCCGTTCAGCCTTGATCACCCAGGAGTACACCATGGCCCACACCCGAGACCAGCTCGCCACCCTGACCGCCGGGTTCATGGATGCGTTCAACACCAACGACCTCGATCGGATGATGAGCTACTTCGCCGAAGACGGTCTTTACGAAGAGTTCAACGGCAAGCTGAGTCAGGGATTGGACGCTGTCCGCGCGGCCTTCGCTCCTCAGTTCTCCGGAGCCTTCGGCGAGATGAAGTTCCTGGACGAAGACCTCATGATCGATGCCGAGACCGGCAAGGTCATGGCATCGTGGCGCTGCACCCTCGAGGTCAAGGGCGAGCCGACCTCGTGGCGGGGTCTCGACGCCATGACCTTCAACGACGCCGGGAAGCTCACCCACAAGCTCACCTACGCCAAGACCAAGCTGCCCCTTTCGAGTAGCGCTCACTCCCCCAGGTGGTCGGCCAGGTCGGCGACCAACTGGGGGAAGGTCGTGACCGAGGCTCGGGTCGCCAGGTGACGGGCGAGCGGTAGAAGCGCAGCGACGCCGACCCCGACGAACGCGTGGGTGACTCCGGCGTCCCGGTGTCGGTCCATCAGTGCCCGATCGGCCACGTCGTCACCGGTGAGCTCGATGACAGGTACGGTGCCGGCGTCCCAGACGGTCACTGCGGTCTGGGCGGGTGGCGGGGTGAGTGCAGTGCCGTCGATGATCTCGCCCGCCAGCCATGCCCGCAGGCGCGGCACCTCGGGACCCTCCGCCAGCACGAGCGCTCGCCGCTGACTGAGGTGATCGAGCACCGCAATCTCCTCGGCGAGGGTGAAGGGATGCTCGGCCGCGGTGTCGACCGCCACCGCAAGGATCACGTGCTCGGTGGCGACGGCCAGCGCTGCCACCTCGACCAGAGCGTCCGATCCGTCGACGAATACCGCCCAGAATCCGAGCGCGTCGGCCTGCCGAGCCACCGTCTCCCGTTCGGACGGCGCGAGAGAGCGGAGGTCGAGTCCCAATCTCATCGGAGTCGGGGCACGAGGTCGGTGCCGATTCGTTCGATGACCTCGACCAGCGCCGAGCGTGGCGGCTGGTCGTATCCGATGCGGCAGACGACGAGGTCGACGCCCGACCCGGTCTCGTAGGCCGAGAGTTCCTCCGCCACTTGGTCTGCGGACCCGACGATCGCCGATGCCTCGACCTCGTCCATGCTCGCCTCGAACTGGGCCACGAAATCGACCCCGGTGTCGTTGGCCCCCCAGCCCAATCCGGCGTAGACGATGTAGCTCGATCGCACCCAGTCGAGCGCTCGGCGTTGTTCGGCCGGCGTGTCGGCAAGCCACAGATTCCGCAGCAGCCCGACGCGAGGCGGGGTGTCTCGCCCCGGTCGGCCGGCGTCGTTCCATGCGTTGCGGTGGGCAGCGATGAGTGTGTCGACGACGTCTCTGGCGAACGCACCTGAGATGTACAAGCCCAGCCCCCGCCGACCGGCTCGGCGGGCAGCCGCCTCGGTGCCGACGCCGACCCAGGTGGTGGGCCCGGACCCCGCGGGCACTTGCTCGGCCAGGACATCGAGGCCGGCGCTCATTCGCTTGACCCGATCGGCCATGTCGAGACCCTTGGCAGTGAACTCGCTCGGCCGGTAACCCATGCCAACGCCCAGCTCGAAGCGGCCACCCGAACGCTCGTGCAATTGCTGCACGGCACCCGCAACACGTCGTGGGTCCTGCAGCGGAAGCAGCAGGACACCGGTCCCCACTCGCAGACGCTCGGTGGCGGCAAGGGCGGCCGATGCTGCGGGGAGCAACGCCGGACAGTAGCCGTCGTAGTAGCCGTGGTGCTCGGACAACCAGAGCGAATCGATGCCAACGCGCTCGGCCAACCGGGCGTCGGCGACGAGGTCCTGGTAGGCAGCCGTGAACGAGCGCGGTGCAGTAGCGGTGGACTGCAAACACCAGAGTCCGATGCCGACGCGCATCATCGTGTCGTGAACGACGGCATGACTTCCTCGGCGAAGCGCTGGAGTTGCTCGATCACGATCGTCGGCGGAGCACCGACGGGTTGGGCCACCATGACCTCCTGGAGTCCGGGATAGGTCTCCTGCAGTTGGCCGAACGCATCGATGAGGTACTCAGCCGGACCCACCAACCACGACCCCGCCGCTACCGCCTCGTCGATGGTGGCCATGCCGGCGGTCGATGCACGAACAGGATCGGCCAGCCGATCGAGCTGATCTTTGGTCACCGGTCCGGCGAACCCGAGCGGAGCGAACATCTTCTGGTACTCCTCGAGAATGGTTCGCCCGGCGACCTTGGCCTCCTCGACCGTGTCGGCCAAGTAGAACGAGAACCCGAAGATCAGGTCAGCGCCCAACTCGGTGTCGTTGCCACGTTCGGCCTTCTTGGCCTGCCACCGATCGGCCAACGCCCGGGAGGCTCCACCCGACGCGGCGCCCCCGCCGACGAAGCCGTTGATCCGATGGTCGAGCATGAAGTCGATGCCACGATCGGTTGCGCTGACGATGGGCTGCCAACACTCGGTCTGGTACTGCGGCTTGGGCACGAGTGTGAGGTCGGTGACCTGGTAGCCGCGGTAGTCAAGGTCATCGGGCGGGATCTGGTAGAAGCGTCCCTTGTGACTGAAGGACCGTTCATGCAACGCCTTCATGAGCACGACGACCTGTTCCTCGAAGAGGTCTCGGGCATCGTCAGGTTCCAGGTCGGCGAAGACGTTGACCTCGCGGGCGTGATAGCCACGACCGACGCCCAGACGCACCCTGCCTTTGGTGAGGATGTCGGCCATGGCGTAGTCCTCGGCCAGGCGGAGCGGATGCCAGGTGGGGAGGACGTTGAAGCCCGAACCGAAGCGCAGGCGTCGGGTCCGACCGGCAAGGTGCGTGGCCAACAGCATCAGGTTGGGGATGCACTCGTATCCCTCGCGTTGGAAGTGATGTTCGGCCATCCAGAGCGTGTCGTAGCCGGCGTCGTCCATGACCATGGCCAGCTCCTCGGCGATGCCCAGAGGGGTGGCCAGCGTGGCGTCGTCGAACCAGCGCTCGTTCACCGGCGTGGCGTCGAACCCCAGATCGGGAAGATGGACCTGGCCGGCGTAGAGCGTCCCGAAGCGTTGCAGCACGACGCCGACCCTACTTCAGTGGCGAGCGCCGCGAGGCTGCGTCGCTCGTCTACTGGGTCAAGCGTGAGTGGTCGCCCAGCCCGACCGAGGCCCGCTCACGCCACGGCCTATCGGGCGCGAACGACGCCAACGTCACGGCCATCGACGCCGCCTCGATGATTCACTTGTCGGTGGTCCATCTGCCTAAACAGATTCGTATTACGTTTTCATGTCATATCTTCGGAACGTATGTTGCCGAACATGCGTTCGTTATACTCGATCCATGTCCGGCGGGATCTCAGAACCTTCAACACCCGACTCCTCACCCGAATCGGGGATCCATCCCGATCTCATCGATCTGGACAAGGCCATCAGCGGCGTGTTCGACACCCCACTCTCCGGGTTCGACGTGGCCGAACTGATCGACCGGACCGCCGAAGTCCAACGACTCCGCAGCCGACTCGACGCCGTCCTCGGCCGGCACCTGCTCGCCGCGACCAACACCGCCGCGTTGACCCCCTGCTACGTCGGGATCCCCGCCACCGACATCGCCGCCGGATCCCACACCAACCCCCGACCCCTCCGCGACGCCGTCATCCTGAACCGGTGGCTCGAAGGCTTCCCTACCTTCGCCGACGCCCACCGCGCCGGTGTCCTGTCGACCGAACATCTCCACGAACTCCGACAAGTCGACCGCGACGCCCATCCACCAACAACTCACCGAATCCCAACAACTGTTGGTCGACATCGCCGACACGCTCGACTGGATCGACTTCGGACGGGCCCTCGCCCACTGGGTCAACGCCGCCGACCCCGACGGCCTGCAACCCCGAGAAGACCTCCGGAACAAACCCACCGGCTTGAGCCACAAAACCAACCGCGACGGCACCGTCGACGGCCGCTTCCACCTCGACCCCCTCGCCGCCCAACTCTTCACCACCGCCATCGGCACCGAAACCGAGAAACTGTTCAAACAACCCGCCGAGCAGACCCGAACGACGGGAACCCGCCGACACGGCGGACCGCCTACCAACTCGCCGGACAAGCCCTCCTCAACCTCATCCGCCGAGGCCACCAACACCCCGACGGCTCACCCCTCGTCCCCCTCATCGACCTGGTCATCGGCTACCAACTCGCCCAAAACGTGCTCGAACGCCTCCAAGACCCGAACGTCGAACCCGTCGAACCCTCCACCACCGACCCCGACCGCTGGTGCCACTTCCTCGACGGCACCCCCGTCCACCCCGTTCACGCCGCCGTCCTGCTCGCCATCGGCCGCATCCAAACCTCGGTCTGGGACCGGCAACGCAACGTCCGCAGCATCCAAAGCAAATCGAGAAGATTCCCCCCATGGATGCGACACATCCTCCTCCTCGAATCCAAAGGACGATGCACCACCAACGGCTGCGACGCACCCTTCCCCTGGCTCCAAGCCGACCACATCAAACCCGCAAGCCGCGGCGGACCAACCACCCTCAACAACGGCCAAACCCTCTGCGCACCCGAAAACCACTTGAAAGCAGACCACGAACCCGAATGACGGGCGGGTGAGCAGCGCTCGCTCGAAGTTGTCATCCTCGGCAGAGGGAGATCAGACTCGGGCCATGACCGACGAACGCACTCTCGTCTATGACGCCGACGCCCACATCTGCGAGCCCGCCAGTGTGTGGCAGGAGTACTGCGATCCTGCCTACCGAGACCTCATTGTGCGGGCCGACGTCACTGCCGAAGGTCGTGACACCATGTACGTCAACGGGGTCGACATGCTGGGCGGAGCGGCCAAGGCATGCATCCCGGGGGCCTACGGCAACGACGAGGTCACTTGGGACGACATCACTCCTGGCAGCTGGGACCCTGCCGAACGAGTGAAGGTGATGGACGCCGAAGGCCTCGACGCTGCGCTGATGTTCCCTTCGCTCGACCTCCTGGCCGGCGACATCCGGGAAGGGGACGTCGCCGCAGCGAACGCTCGGGCCTACAACCGCTGGATGGCCGACTTCGTCACCGAGAACCCCGACCGTCTCTACGGGATGGGAGTGTGCCCGCTGCAATCGGTCGACGCCGCAGTAGCCGAGATCGCGTTCATGGCCGAGCACGGGCTCACTGGGTTGACGTTCCGGCCCGAGCGCTACAACGGCCTGACCCTCTACTCCCCCGAGATGGACCGAGTCTGGTCGGCGGCCGAAGACCACGACCTCACCGTCGCCATCCACGGCAGCTTCGGCTCCAAGATGCAGAGCTTCGCCCGCACCCGGTACGACAACCCGTTCTTCGTCCACATGGTCTGCCATCCCTTCGAACAGATGGCCTCGGTGATGGAGGTCGTCGCCTCGGGCATCCTCGACGACCATCCCCGGCTCCGGGTCGGCTTCTTCGAGAGCGGCCTCGGCTGGCTCCCGTATTGGCTCGAACGTCTCGACGAGCACAAGGTCACCATGGGTCACCTCGTGCCCCGACTCAAGCGGGAGCCCACCGAGATCTTCTCCGAGCAGTGCTTCATCACCATGGAGGCCGGTGAGGGCGAAGCGTTCGCTCAGGTCGCCGATCTCGGACTGGCACACACGGTCGTCTGGGGTTCGGACTACCCCCACTACGACTGCACCTACCCCGGCGCTCTGGCCGAACTCGACGAGACGTTCGAGCGAATCGGGCTCACCGAACTACGGCCCGAGGTGCTCTACACCAACGCCCGAAGGTTCATGGGGTTGAGCGAGTAGGAGCCCGCATGCCGGGACGCTTGCCGCCCGGGTTCTCCTCGGGTCCGTAGTAACCCGAGCTGTACCCCGGGTGCACGTCGAAGGCGACCGCGCTGCAGTCGGCGATGAAGCGGCGATACAGGTCGGCCAGCCGATCTTCGGCCGCGTAGTCGAACGGGTCCTGCAGCACCTGGTCCACCCGCTCGTGATCGGCAGGCAGGTTGGCCACCTGCCAGCGGATCGTCCTCCGAAGGGCTTCCAAGGGAGGGACGATGTCGCGGTAGCCCAGTTCGGTCCTGATGCGGGTGGTGTCGATGATCCGATGCTGGCTCGAGTGATGGTGGATCGTGGGGTACGCCGGCGCGGCGACTTCGTAGGGCAGGTTGATGCGTTCGAACCGGTGGCCCAGTTCCTCCTCGACGACGTCGACCACCTGCAGTCTCGAGTACAGCTCATCGTCGGCGACGTTGTAGACCTGCCCGGCCGACTGATCGATGTGATCGACCGCCAGCAACACCGCGTGAGCGACGTTCTCCACGTACGCCGCCGACTCGACCGTTCGTCCGCCATCGGCGAGGATCAGCGACGTTCGTCCGTCGAGGGCCCGCTTGACGATCGGCCATTCCTTGGGCACGACCTGGTGCGCACCGTAGATGTACGGGTAACGGAAGTGGGTGGCCTGCGGGTGAAGATCGAAGACCCGGCCTTCGCTCTCGATGATCTTGCGGACCTTGTCCGAGCGATGGTCGGCCCGCAGTGAGGGATCGGCCAATCCTGAAGGTTGCGCCAGCGGCGGATAGGCGTCGCCCTCGGCCGAGGGAAGCTTCATGCCCGTCGGAAATCGATCGACGTCGTTGACGAAACCGGGATAGACGGGCACTCCACCGATGGAGAACAGGCGCGGCGTCTTGCCGACGAGGTAGTCGACCAGCATCCGGAGCCGGCCGTACATCGCGAACACGACATCGAAGGTCTGACCGTCGAGACAGGCCGAAGTCGAATCGAGATCGAACGGGTCGCCATGGATGTGGGGGACGATGGACTCGGGTGGCAGCGAGTCCACCTCGTGACGACCCGTGTGGAAGATCGTGACCTGATGGCCACGATCGACGAGCCCGTTGACGATGTAGGGACCGGTCGGACCGGTGCCGCCGATGACGAGGATGCGCATCGCCCGAAGCTACTCCGAACCGTCAGCTGGTCAGGAATGGAACCAGCGCGTCGAGGAAGGCGGGGGTGTTCTGGCTCTGGACGTTGTGGCCCGCCTTGGGCACCGTGATCAGGCGCCCGTTCGGCACCGCATCGACGAACCGCTGGGCCGCATCGGCTTCGAGGATGTTGGAATCGGCGCCCCGGATGAGGAGCATCGGCATCGGCAGGTTCCGGACATCGTCGAGGGTGAACCGATCGCCTCGTTCGCGGTGTTCGCCAGTGGCGGCGAGGCGCGGCCCGTGGTCGTGCTTCGAGATGAACTTTCCGTCGGCCCGGCGCACGAGGTTGTACTTGACGGTCCGTTCGATGTGTTCCCGAGTGCGGTACGGGTCGTACTCCTGGACCCGGGCCACGAAGTGGTCGATGTCGTCGAACTCGCGCGTCTCGGTGACGAACCGGCGAATCGTCTTCGCCCCCAGCGCCGAGACCTCGGGACCGATGTCGACCAACACCAGCTTGGTCACCCGCTCGGGGTGCGACAATGCCAACCGCATGGCGTTCTGCCCGCCCATCGAGTGGCCGACGACGATCAGGTGATCCAACCCCAACGCGTCGATGAACGCCGCGGCGTCGAGGCCCATGGCGGCCGACGAGTAATCGCTGTCCCGACACCATTCGCTGTCGCCATGGCCGCGCTGGTCGAGCGCGTAGATGCGAAAGCGGTCGGCCAGGTGCAGGCTCACCAGATCCCACGAATGGGCTGATTGGTTGCTGCCGTGCAGGAACAGAACCGGCTGGCTCGACTCGATCCCCCATTGCAGGAAATGGAATCGCAGGTGCCGGAGCACCAGGTTGCGGGAGGCGTAGGCGATCGATGGCGCGTGGCTGATACCCAGGTCGGCTGCGCTCTGGCAGAGGCTGCCGAACTCCTCGGTCTGGTTCATCTCGAGCGGGGCGAGGCCCTCGGCGAATTCGTTCAGATGCACAATGGGACTCGCTCAGGCTCGGCGCTGATGGGCGGGAATGGGGAACTTCAGCGGCGACAGCACCGTGAGGTCGATCTCGAGCAGCGTCGGGCCCGAACGCTCCAGCGCCGCGGCGAACTCGGTCTCGAACGACGCGACGGAACCGACGTGGGCCGAGGTGATGCCCATGCCCTCGGCCACCTTCACGAAGTCCGGCGTGTGGATGTCGACGCCGAAACGCTCGCCCATCACGGCCTCCTCCAGCTGGCGGAGCACGCCATAGCCACGGTCGTTGAAGACGCAGATGACCAGGGGCAGCTGATACTGAGCGACCGTGGCCAGCTCGCCGAGCCCGAGCTGGAAGCCGCCGTCGCCGGCCATGAGCAACGTCGGCCGCATGGTCCCTGCAGCGGCGCCGACGGCAAGCCCGATACCCGGACCGATGGACAACGAGGATGGTCGGATGGAGGTTCGGGGCTCGAGGATGGGCAGGACCCGGTTGCCCCACAGGTAGGAAGGCACCGTGGAGTCCCGAACGATCAGCGCGTCACGAGGCAGGAGCCGACGAACGATGGCCGACAGGGCCCGATGGTCGGGGCCGATCTCTTCCCAGGAGACCTCGAGGTCGGCTTCGACCGACTTGGCCGACCGGTCGAGATAACCGGAGTCGGTCGTGCGGGCATCGACCTGCGCCAACAACATGCCGAGCCCGACCTTGGCATCGCCGATGATCGGCACCTCAGCGGGATAGTTCCGACCGATCACACCGATGTCGGCGTCGAGGTGGATGAGCTTGCCCGGAATGTCCAGCTGCCACATGCGGGTGGCGTAGTTCTGGAAGCGGGTGCCGACGGCCAGCACGACATCGGCCTCGTTGATGATGTTGATGACATCGGCTCGATCGGTGCGTGGCCCGAGGGCCAGGCGGTGATCTTCGGGAATGGCTCCGCGGCCCTCGATCGTGGTGACCACCGGAGTATCCAGACGCTCGGCAAGCGCGGTCAGTTCGGCCGAGGCATTGGCGGAGATCACCCCTCCGCCGGCCCAGATCAGCGGCCGTTCGGCACCGTTGAGCAACTGCACCGCTCGGGCGATGCCGGCTTCGTCGGTGGCGATCGGGTCGACAATGGCCGAACCGAAGACCTGGACCGGAGCCGAACGCCACTGCTGGTCGATGGGGATCTCGACCGCCCCTGCCTGCGGGCGTCCCCGCCGGATGTCGTCGGCGACCGAGGCGATGACCCGCGAGATGTCCTCGGTGCGACGGATGGTCTCGGCCCGGCGGGTGACCGTACGGAGCATGGCCAGCTGGTTCTCGTTCTCGTGCAGGAACCCCTTGCCCTTGCCGAAGAACGCCGACTCGACCTGACCGGTGATGAGGAGAACGGGAGACGACCCGTAGCAGGCCTCGTAGAGTCCGCTGACTGCGTTGGTGGTACCGGGCCCGGTGGACACCAGGGCCACCCCCAGGTTCCCGGTTGCCCGGGCGTAGCCATCGGCTGCGTGCACGGCGAACTGCTCGTGGCGGCAGGCGACGACGTCGATCCCCTCGGCATCGTCGATCGCCTTGTAGATCGGCAGATTGTGCACGCTGGCGATGCTGAACACCTTGGTGACGCCGAGGCGAAGCAGCGTTTCGGCGACCGCCTGGCCGCCGGTCATGATCTGTTCCGTCATCAGTCCAACAACCCCATGGCCTGGCCACCGTCGATGAGCAGTCCGGTGCCGTTGATGAAGCGAGCCTGCTCCGAGCAGAGGAAGGCGACCGCCTGACCGAAGTGGTAGGGGTCGCCGGTGATCTTGCCGGGCAGCGTGGACGCCGCCGTCTCTTGATCCGGGACGATCTTTTTCATCCGATCCGTCCAGTGGGTTCCCGGCTGGGCCGAGTTGACGGTGACGCCGTCGATGGCGACCTCTCGGGCCGTGACCTTCAAGAAGCTGGTGAGACCGGCGCGGGCGACCCCCGATGCCAGCAGGAAATCGATGGGCTGCTTCACGCCGACGCTGGTGATGGCGACCACTCGTCCCCACTTGCGATCTCGCATGGGAGGTATGCCGACACGACACATCTCGATCATCGACAGGAGGTTCATGTCGATCGCTGCTTGGTACCCGCTGAGATCGGTGTTCACGAACCGTCCGGGGGGTGGGCCTCCGCCATTGGTCACGAGGATGTCGATGGGCCCGGCGGCGGCGATCGCCAATTCGACGAAGGCTCGGCCGCCGGCCGGAGTGGACACGTCGGCCTCGATGGCGAAGACCTCACCGCCCGCACGTTCGATCTCGGCTGCGGCCGCCGCCAACTTCTCCGGATCTCGGCCCGAGATCACGACCCGGGCCCCCTCCTCGGCCAACGCCTTTGCCGTGCCGAAACCCAGTCCCGCCGAACTGGCGGCGACGGCTGCGGTTCTTCCCTTGATGCCGAGATCCATGGCGAGAAGCTAGCCGAGAGACACACCTTCGACCCCACTAGAGTCGACCGCATGGCAGACTCGACAGGACCCACCGTCGGCATGACGGGCAGCACCACCTACACCGTGACCGACGACATGTCGCCGCCGCACCTACCACGCAAGGTCCTGTCGACCCCCTCGATGATCGGCCTCATCGAGGGCACCTGCCTACAAGCCGTCCAGCCCCTCCTGGCCGACGACGAGACGACGGTCGGCACCCACGTGTGCGTGAGCCACGAGGCGGCCGCCCTCTCAGGAGACGAGGTCGAGGTGACCTTCGAGCTGAGCGAGATCGACCGACGCAAACTCGTCTTCACCACCACGGTCACCAGCGGCGACAAGACACTGTCACGCGGCACGCACCAGCGCTTCGTCGTCAAACTGGGTTAGGCCACTGGTTAGGTCAGCACTGGGTTAGGTCATGACTGGGTTAGGTCAGGCGGGACTGAGCGACACCGCCCGGATCTCTCCGAACTCGCGGTCCAACTTCTCCCACGTTTCGGCATAGTCGTCGGATACGTACACCTGACCGAACACCGACGTGGCGACGATGGTGCCGGGCACGTCGGGATGAGTCGCCAACCAGTACATGGTCGAGTTCGGCGTGTGGGGCAAGCGTTCCCGGGTGAAGGTGTGGCCACCGTCTCGGCTGATCTCGAGAGCACCGACAGCACCGGGAATGTAGTCACCGACGCACACGACGATGACGTCATCCCAGGGCGCGAGCACACAGCGGCTGTAGGCGTGCGGGAACTTGGCGCCCGGGAACGGCTCGAAGCCGTGCCAGTCCCAGGACTCGCCCTGGTCATAGGAGCGGGCGAGTCCGTACGGCGATGACACCAGCAGCTCGGTGCCCGTGCCCGACGCTCGCATGGTGAAGCCATGGACATCGTTGTGGAAGTCGGTCGGGCCGAGATCGCCCAGATACGTCCACGTGTCGCCGCCGTCGGATGACCGGTGGAGTCCGCCGATCTCGACCGAGGCCCACACGACGTTGCGATCGTTGGGATCGACGACGATGTTCGTGGTTCTCGGGACGCCGATGACACAGGCCTCGGCGATGGAGGTTTCGAGCGCCTCGAAGGTCCGACCGCCATCGGTCGACCGGGACACCCCGGGTCGGGTGCCGACGAACAGGCGCTGGTCGTCGCTCGGGTCGAAACCGATCGACCACAGATCGGTCGTGAAGCCGGCGTTCACCAGTTCCCAGTTCCCACCGTTGTCGGTCGACTGCCAGAGACCCTCGCCGTCGGAGAGCGCCCAGAGGTCACCGTGAGGGCTGGCGGCCAGCGCCCGGGTATTGCCCTCGGCGTGCGGCCCTCGCTGGATGTGGCGCCACTTCTCCCCCGAGTTGTAGCTCATCCACATTCCGGCGCCGACGGTGCCGATGCCGATCACGTACTGCTGTCCCTCATTACGTCCCCTGGTCATACGACAATCTTGCCACGTCCTCACCCGTCGCGAGCAAGTGCCTAGGCTGGACGGGTGACTCTTCAATGGGGCCGCCCGATGGTGGCCATTCCCGGACCCTCGATCATGCCCGACCAGGTGCTGGCCGCGATGCACCGACCCATGGTGAACATCTACGACGGTGAACTGGTCGACGTCACCCACTCGGTCCTGAACGACCTCAAGCTCGTGGCCCGCACCGAGGGCGACGCGTTCATCGCCATCGCCAACGGGCACGGCGCCTGGGAGATGGCCGTCACCAACACCCTCTCACGTGGCGACAAGGTGCTCGTGCTCGAGTCCGGTCACTTCGCTCCCGGCTGGGGTGCCATGGCCGCGATGCTCGGCGTCGAGATCGAGGTGCTGCCCGGCACGCTGGCCGACCCGGTGAGCCCTGCGGCCGTCCATGCACGCCTCGAGGCCGACACCGACCACGAGTTCAAGGCCGTGCTGGTCGTGCAGGTCGACACCGGGACATCGGTGCTCAACGACATTCCCGCCATCCGTGCGGCCATCGACGCCGCCGGCCACCCCGCGCTCTTCATGGTCGATGCCATCGCGTCGCTCGGCGCGGTCCGCTTCGAGATGGATGCGTGGGGCGTCGACGTGTTGGTCGGGGCCACGCAGAAGGCACTGATGGCGCCACCGGGTATCGGCCTCGTGTGGGCCAATGCCAAGGCATGGGATGCCTATCACCGGTCGAACCTCCACACCGCCTATTGGGACTGGGGACCACGAGCCGACCCCAACCTGGCCCACTACTACAAGTTCGCCGGCACTCCCCCGGTACCGCACCTGTTCGGCATGCGAGCCGCACTCGACCTTCTCTTCGACGAGGGCCTCGAAGCCGCATGGCATCGCCACGAGGTGCTGGCTCACGCCGTCCACGCCGCGGTCGATGCATGGTCGATGTCGACCGACTTGCGCATCAATATCTCGGAGCCCTCGGCGCGAGCCCAGACCGTGACCACCGTGCGGACCACCACAACCGACGCCGAATCGCTCCGGGCGCTCTGTCAGACCAGAACCGGCCTGACGCTCGGCGCAAGCGGTCGGCGGGCTGATCGGGCGCGGCTTCCGCATCGGACACATGGGTCACCTGAACCCGCCGATGCTGCTCGGAACCCTGGGCACGCTCGAGGCGGGCCTCCTGGCGCAGGGCGCGCGCCTCGGTCAGTCCGGGGTGGCGGCTGCGGCGGCGGTCATCGGCAAGGAACTCACCGACGTCACTGCAGTGCCTCTCGCCAAGGCGTGACGTCGAGGCCCGGGTACTGCACGGCGAACGCGTCGACCAACGCCTCGGTCCAATACGGGTGACCGGGCCGGGGCACGCCGAAGACCGAGAGCTGATCGGGCGTGCAGTTGGCAGCGAAGCGTTGGTAGTCACCGTTGATGACGAGCGGCGGCAGCGGGTCGTAGTTGATCCACTCGACCCCTGCGGGCCGAAAGGCAAGGATCAACAGGTGCCGTTCGGTGTCGGGCGGGAGGTCGACCCCGCGATGCCAGACATCACTTCGGTACGCCATGAGGGAACCGGCGGGGCCTGACGCAGACACCTCGGCCTCGTACAACTCGGGCGCGACCTCCGGCGTCAGCGCCTTGATTCCGTAGGTGCCGCGGTTCGATACCTCCATGGGCACCACCTTGGTTGCACCGTTGGAGTCGTCGAGGTCGTGGAGGTACAGGAACGTCTCGAGATGCCACCATCCGGGCTCGTTCCGGATCGGCACCAGCGAGTGGTTCATGTCTCGATGCAGCGGCTGCTCGTAGTTGACCGTGCCCGAATACTTGGACCACGCCCGAGCTTGGTAGAGGCGGATGTCGTCGGTGCCCATCGCCTTGCGGGCGAACTCGATCAGCTTCGGGTGCAACACCAGCGCATTGAGCTCGGGCGAATCGGCGAAGGGGAACAGGGTCGTTCCCCCGAACTGGTCACGGCGGAACGCCGGGCCTTCGGCCGGTCCGTTGTCCTGGGTGTTGCGACTGGGCGACGCCTGCTCAAAGGGGCCAGGGGTGAGCGTGCGCACCTGGTCGTAGGCCGGCTTGATCTCGTCGGCACCGATCAACTCGGGTACGACGACGAAGCCGTCGTCCTGCCAGGTCTTCGCATGCTGGTCCAGATCGCTCATGACGATGTCGCTCATGACGGAGTCGCTCATGACAAGAGGGTAGCGAGCGGAGTAGAACAGGCTGATGGAACTTGGCACACGAACCGGATTCGACACTCGGACGGAAGACCCCGGCATTCTCATCGTCACGTTCAACCAACCCGAAACGCTGAACGCGTCGAACGGACCGATGAAACGAGACCTCATCGAGACCCTCACCCAAGCCCAGATGGACGACACCATCCGGGTCGTGGTGTTCACCGGTGCCGGAACCGCGTTCTGGGCCGGCGATGACCTGAGCGGTCGCAAGCCCGATCGATCGAACGCCGTGATGGCCCCGATCTTCGGCGGCCATCACACGCCGACCGGTACCTACAACGGTCTGCGGGTCATCTCCCAAGCCGTCAACACTGCGGTCCGGAACCTCGACAAGCTCACCATCGCCGCCATCAACGGCTTCGCCATCCAGACCGGGTTCTCGCTCGCCCTCGCTTGCGACTTCCGGGTGGCCGCCCGGTCGGCGAAGATGGGCAGCGCGACGCTTCGCTTCGGGCTCCTTCCCGACGAGGGTGGGCAGTATCTGTTGGTGCAGCACCTCGGCGTCGCCGGCGCCATGGACTTCATGATGCGCAAACGGATCGTCGACGGCGAGACGGCACACCAGCTCGGCCTGGTCCACGAAGTCGTCGACGATGCCGATCTGATGGGGGCCGCGCTCGATCTCGCCCGCGAGCTGGCGGATGGTCCGCAGATGGCGATGCGAATGCTCAAGCGGAGCATCTACCTCGCTGCGGAACAGACCTGGGCCCACTCGCTCGAGGACATCGCCGCCCGGACCGCCGTCACCGACTTCCACGCCGACGCCATCGAGGGAGGCCGAGCGTTCCTCGAGAAGCGCACGCCGTCGTTCAACGCAGCGCTCGAGGGCCGAGAGCCGCCCGATGTCGACGACATCCCGTGGGCTCACGGCGAATGAGGCAGACCGATCCCCTGAACGCCGACCTCTCGAACGCCGACCCGCCCAACAGCCTGCTGATCGCGGCGATCCACGACACTCCCTGGCTGATCGTGCTGGTCATTGCCGGAGGAGGAAACGCGGCCATCACCGATCTGCTCGACGTGCCGGGGGCCTCGCGGACCCTGCTCGAGGTACGGGTCCCCTACGCCCACTCGGCGATGGTCGACCTGCTCGGCGGCGAGCCGCCGGATGGAGCCGTGTCGCAACCGACGGCTGAGGCAATCGCTCAGGCCTGCTTTCGATCGCGCCCGCTTCCTGGCGCCAGACCATGCGCAGCTGCTCGGCGTCGCCTGCACCGCCGCTCTGGTCAGTGACCGACCGAAGCGGGGCGAACACCGGGCACATATCGCCATCGCCGCTGCAACCGGGATGACCCACCGTCGAGTCGACCTGGTCAAGGGAGCCCTTGACCGACGCGGCGAGGACCGCGTCGTGGCGGACGCGATCATCCACTGCTTGGCCCAGGCCAGTGGGCTACAAACGGCCCCATGACCGAACCCGACGTGCCGCGTGATCTCGTCCCCGACCAGCCCGACTGGACCTGGGTCCTCGAACGCCGCTGTCCCGAGTGCGGTGTCGACGTTCAAGAACTCGATCTCGAGCGCACACCGGCGTTGATCCGGGAGAACGCTGCGGCCTGGGTCGAGATCCTCACCGGGTCCGGGGGCTCGACCGACCTCTCGACGCCGCGCAAACTGAACCATTGGTCTCCGCTCGAATACGCGTGCCACGTCCGAGACGTGTTCGAGCTCTACGACTATCGACTCGGGCTCATGCTGACCCAAGACGGGCCCCACTACCCGAACTGGGATCAGGACAGCACCGCGATCGAGAAGGACTATCCGTCGTCAGACCCGGTCGTCGTCGCCGGCGAGCTGACCGAGAAGGCCGACCTTCTCGCCACACGATTCGAAACCGTCACAGGCGACGATTGGTCTCGTACCGGCTTCCGCAGCGACGGCGCAGCGTTCACCGTTGCCACCTTCGCCCGCTACCTGCTGCACGATCCGATGCACCACCTCTGGGATGTCAGGTGATGGCGGTCACGTGATTCGAGGGTCGATCACGAGCAGCAGCGCGTCGGCGAAGAGATTCACCACCGCCAGGATCGCGGCAACGACGAACAGGGCACCGGCGACCGCACCCACATCTCGGCGTCCGATGGCGATGAGCACGTAGTCGCCGAATCCGGGCATCGAGAAGAGGCGCTCGACGATCACCGTCGAGCTGAGGACCGCTCCGCTCTGCGCGGCGATGGCAGCCACGACCGATGGCGCAGCGGGGCGGAGCGCGTGGGTGCGCACGATGCGCCGGGGGGAAATGCCCTTGGACCGGGCGAGGAGCACGTGATCGAGCTTGAGCTGTTGCAGCATCTCCGATCGAAGCAACACCAGATAGACCGCGATCGTGGTGCTCGCCATCGTGATGGTCGGCAACACCATCGACGTCAGGTGCGGTCGCAGTCCCGAGCCAAGGGGCACGTAGCGGCCGGCCGGCAGGATCGACCAACCGACCGTCTGGCCGAACAGATTGAGTTCACCAATGCTGAAGGTGAAGACGAGGAGGGGGCCGATGACGAACACCGGCGTCGACAGCCCGAACAGTCCGAGGGCCCGGAAGCCGACATCACCCCATTTCCCCCGCAGTCGAGCCCCGACCAAGGCACCGGGAACGGCGATGGCAAGCGTGATGACCTGGCTGTAGATCATCAGCTGGGCCGAGGGCGGAATGGTTCGGCCGATGCCCGTGAGTACCGTTTCGGAGTAGGACGAGTCGCCGAGGTCACCGCCGACCAGAGCGGCGATCCACTCCACGTACCGCGTCATTGCTGCGACCACGCCGGTCTCGTCTTGACGCGAAGCGTCGGGCAGGTTGTGCATCAGCATCCACACGAAGGCCATGGCCACGAAGATCGAGATGAAGACGCGGAAGACCCGCCGCATGAGATAGCGGCGAGGGCTTTCCGGCAGCGCCACGGCACCCAGCACGATCAGGACGCAAAGCACCAACACGAGTGGGACGCCACCGACGAGCACGGCGAGCAGGGTGCCCGTCAGCGCGATGACCGTGACGATGAGGACTCGCAGGTTCATCCCGGAACGGTGAGAGGGGACAGGTCGGCGGTCGGCGATCCGTTACGAACGGGCACGCAGCTGGGATCGGGCTCCATGGTGAACTCGACGCCGTCGGCCAAGAGCCCGTCGAGAAACGCCTCGAGGTGGGCCATGGCCCCTGTGGGGAGGTCGTGCAACACCAGCACCGTGCCGCACCCGGCGTTGGCGTTGTCGACGATATGACGACGGGCGGTTTCGGGCCAGCCGTCGTGGTCGACCCAGTCCCTCGGCACGCTGTTCCAGGTCATCACCGAGTAGCCCTCGCTGGCGAACCGTTCGAGCGCCGAAGGGCTGAAGACGTGCTGACCGAGCTGGCCGCCGCGGCCGAAGGGCCGGAACCAGCGTTCGTCGGCGTCCCAACCTGGCGCCAGGCGGCTGAGCTGAACGCCGGCCTCGACGATCTCGGTGTTGGCGTGTGCTTTGGTTGGCTCTTCACCCAGCGGTGTCCGATGGGTCATCGAATGATTGATGACCCGGTGGCCCTCGTGCAGGGTCCGGCGGACCAGGTCGGCACCCCCGGGCGCGGCGAGCATGCGGCCGACCACGCAGAACCAGGCGTGCAGCCCCCGTGCAGCCAAGACGTCGAGCACGAACGCCGTGGTCTCACTTGGTCCGTTGTCGAAGGTGAGCGTGACGCGGCACCCCGACAAGTCATCGGGCAGGACTGAACGCATGGGTCTAGCGTAGGTGACGATGGTCACGAACACCCCAGCCCCGCCTGCCAGCCGCCTCCACCACCACGCCTACGTCGTGGACGACATGGAGGCCACCCGCCGCTTCTACGAGGATGTCCTCGGGTTCCCACTCGTTGCCACCTGGTGCGAGATCGAGAACGTCCGCGGCAAGGAGCGCGAGTACATCCACACCTTCTTCGAACTGGCCGACGGTTCGGCCCTGGCCTTCTTCCAGTTCGCCGACCCCGCGGACCAGGCCGAGATGCGGCTCGACAGCCGCAACTCGCTGAACCACGTCGCGCTGAACACCGATGCCGCCACCCAGGAACTCGTCCGTGGACGGCTCGACGCGGCCGACGTGAACCACCGATCGATCAACCACGGCTACTGCGTTTCGCTCTACATCCTCGACCCCGACGGTCTCACGGTCGAGTTCACCGTCGATGCCGAAGGGATCGACAAGGTCAACGAACGCCAGCGACGAACGGCTCACGACGAACTCGCCCGTTGGCTGGGCGGCGATCACACACCGAACAATGACGTTCGCTCGCATTGAGCCCAGTCCCCGTCAACCCCGTCCTCGTCAACCCCGTCCTCGTCAACCCAGGAGGCGGTAGAGCAGATCGAAGAAGGCGGTCTCGGGGTAGTCGGTGACCATGGCCACGTTCGGGGTGCCGCCACCGAAGCCGAACCGGTCGACGATGAGCGCACCCCGCATCGGGTCCGGGCCGATGGCGATGTCGACGTGCACGTTCCGGGTCGTCGACGGACCGGGATCGATGGCGTGGGCCATGGCGATCGGGTCCGGCAGGTCGGGTCCGGCGAGGCTCGTCTCGGTGTCCGCGTAGTCGGCCAGCACCGACTGGATGTCGAGCGAGAAGTCGAGGAGGGGTGCGTGCTGCTCCCGCATGGCGAGTGAACGTTCGGCTGTGACGACGGCCGAGGCGATCGAAATGTCCCAGCCGACGAACTCGAGCGGCATACCCGAGCGGAGCACGACCCGAACCGCTTCGGGGTCGACCCAGAAATTGAACTCAGCCGACGGTGACACGTTGCCGGGCCCGTTCATACCGGTGCCCCCCATCACGACGACCCGTCGAACCGCCTGCGCAATCTCGGGACACCACAGCAACGCGATGGCGACGTTGGTGAGCGGGCCCAAGGCCACCAAGGTCACCTCACCCGGGTTCGCCAGGATCGTGTCGACCAAGACCTGCGGCGCCCAACCTGCGGCCGGAATCCGGCCTCGGAGCCGCAGCCCGATGTCACCCATGCCATCCTCGCCGTGAACGTTCTGCGCAGTGACGAGTTCCCGAAGCATCGGACGCTCGGCGCCGGCGAACACCGGGACGACGGCGCCGCACAATTCCACCGTGTAGAGCGCGTTCTGCAGGGCTTGTTCGAGTGGCACGTTTCCGGCGACGACAGTGAACCCCAACACCTCGATGTCGGGGTGCCGCAGCGCCATCGCCATGGCGACGGCGTCGTCGGACGCAGTGTCGGTGTCGATCAGGAACAGGCGCTCTGCCACGGGAGGATCCTACGGGGCGTCCAACCGGCCGAGAACGACCTCAGCCAGACCGACCAGCGCGGCCAGGCGCTGTTCGTCGCTCTCGCTGAAGGGCATCCGACGGGCAACCACCAGGACGAGCGGTCGTGCCGACAACGTCAGGCACAGAAGTGCCTCACCCTGGCCAGGTCTCGGCGAGGGTTCGTCGACCCCCAGGAGGACCACCCAGTCCGCACGAAGGAGCCTGACCGCCTCATTGGAAAGCGCGGCGAGCACCAGGGTTTCATCCGACGAGGCGAGGAGCTCGGTGGCGGCCGACAATCCGCTGATCACCGGGTCGATCGCCGCGTCGTGCACCGGGGTGACCCCGAGGATGGTGGCGCCGTCGTCGGTCAGTTCCCGACTGAGCAGGTCGAGCGGAACGTCGGGGGGCAGCACGACGACGAACTCGTCGATCGCCCATTCGAGACCCCGCTGCACGATCTCGAACCCGATGACGTCACCCCGGAGGGCGCCGATGCGTGAGGCCACCGATCCCAGCGCACCGGGCCGGTCGGGCACCCGAACCAGGATTCGGAAACAGCCGCTCCCTTCCTCGCTCATGACGATTTCCGTCCCACCATGGTGGGAGCTGCGTCATCGTCACGGATGAAGTAGGCAGCGGCCACGCCGATGATGGCGAGGAAGGCAGCGCCCAGCATCGCCTGGTGAAGCGCATCGACCATCTTCGGTACTGCGGCAGCACCGGACAGCGAGCCGACCAGCGCATCGCGTCGCTCGATGAGCAACGTGGCGAGAAACGCCACACCGATGGCGGCCCCGGCCTGGCGCTGCGACGAATAGAGCGCCGAGGCTTGACCGCTCTGCGCCGGTGCAATCCGGGCAAATGCTGCGGCCTGGAGAGGAATGAACGTCATGCCCATTCCCAGCCCGCGAGCCACCATCAACAACCGGATCCACCACGGGTTGGTGTCGATCTCGACGAAGTAGAACATCGCGGTGAGCAGCCCCGTCCACGCCATGCCGACCATGGCAAGACGCCGCGGGCCGATGCGGGGGTACAGGATCGAACCCGTGACGCGAGCGGCGACGATGACTCCGAGCGCCTGAGGTGCGGTGAGCAGACCTGATTCGAAGGGCGAATAGCCGGCGGGACCCTGGAGGAACTGGGGCAGCAAGAAGAACAGGCCGATGAGCGAACCGAAGCTGAGGAACGACACCACGTTGGGCGTGCGGAACGACCGATCGCTGAAGAGCCGCAGGTTGAGCATCGGCTTCTCGACCCGGGTCTCCACGACGACCAGCGCTGCGAGCGCGACGACGGCTGAGATCAGGCAGATCAGCACGAGCGGAGACGACCATCCCCTCACCGGGCCCTCGGCCATGCCGAACAACAACAGCGCGAGACCGACGCCCGACAGCAGAAATCCGGGAATGTCGAAACGACCGACCGTCGCTTCGACGTGGTTACGGAGAAAACGCCAGCCGAACCACAGTCCGAGGATCCCGAACGGCAGGTTCACGTAGAAGATCCACCGCCAGCTGGCCTTCTCGACCAACGCCCCGCCGATCAGCGGCCCGACCGCAGGCGCGAGCACGGTGACCATGGCGAGCAGCGACGAGGCCCGTGGCCGCTCGGCCGGCGGGTACGCCCGAAACAGCATCGCGGTCCCGACCGGGGTCAACATGCCACCTCCGACGCCCTGGAAGACCCGGAAGGCGACGAGCGACTCGATGTTCCACGCCAGCCCGCACAGAATGGATGCGAACGTGAACAGGCCCAATGCGAGGAGAAAGATGCGCTTCGAACCGAACCGGTCCCCCAGCCAACCCGAGCACGGAATCCACATCGCCAGGCTGAGCAAGTAGCCGGTGACGACCCACTCGATCGTGTTCACGTCGGCGGCAAACTCACGCTGCAGGGCAGGGAGCGCCACGTTCACGATGGTGGTATCGAGGATGTCCATGAACAGTGCGATGACGAACGCAACGGCGACCACGTGTTTGTAGGGCACCAGCTTGCCGAGCACCAAGATGGGGGGATCAGTGGCGAGGGCTGATGGCTCGTGCATCAAGGCATCCTAAGCGGGCCACAAAAAAGCCGAACCCCTGGTCTCGGTGGGTGACCAACGACCAGGGGTTTCGATTGTGGAGCTGAGGGGAGTCGAACCCCTGGCCTCCTCGATGCGACCGAGGCGCTCTAGCCAGCTGAGCTACAGCCCCGCAAAGGGGAAAGAACAGCCTAAGCCGCCAAATCAGCGTTCGGCTACTGCCCGCACCCGGGCCGGTTCGACCGTGCGGCTGGCGTTGAGGTAACGAACCTTGGCACTACGCTCGGCCTCGCGGGCACCGGCCATGGCTGCCAGCCCGATGTACGCAACCAGGGCGACGGCGAGGACGCCGAGCTGGCCGATGAACAGGCCTCGGAACACCACGGCCAAGACGGCCGAGGCGACAACCGCCATTCCGAGGGCGAGGAAGATCTGCAGGCGCCGCTTCTTGGCCGAGTAGGCGCCCATACCGGAACCACCAACACCCATGGTCATGCCGTGATCGAGCGAACGTCGGGGCGCTTGGCCGAGCACCGACATATTGCGGTTGAAATGGCCGACGGGGTCGCGACGGGCCCGGTTGAACGTGCTCTGCAAGAGCGGACGACCGAGCACCCATCCCCAAACCACGACGAGACCGACAAGCACAACTGTCTGAACCAGGGTCATCCACTACCTTCGATCTACCTGGCCGGATATGGCGGCATCCGGCCTGCTCCGATGGAAACTACTACGACCCTCCGTGAGTGACAACCACCTCAGGTGAACTCACGGTGAGCACGCAAGCCGCTGCGTTCAGAGGTCGGCCGGCCGACGGAAGGGCCCAGACTTTCCGCCGGTCTTCTCCCAGAGCGCAATGTCACCGATGACCATCGTCTTGTCGGCCGACTTGCACATGTCGTAGATCGTGAGCGTTGCGATGCTGCAGGCCGTCAGGGCTTCCATCTCCACGCCGGTGCGATCGAAGGTGTCGACCTGGGCCTCGACCTCGATGTAGTCGTCGCCGAACGCGAAGTTGATGAGCACGGCACCAACCATGAGTGGATGGCACAACGGCAGGAGGTCGCTGGTCCGCTTCGCGGCCTGGATGCCTGCGATCCGAGCGACGGCCAGCACATCGCCCTTGGCCACGGCTCGTTGAGCGACCAGGTTCGTGGTCTCCGGCTGCATGTGCACACGGCCCCGAGCGACGGCCCGGCGAGCTGTTGGTTCTTTGGGAGTGACGTCGACCATGCGGGCGTTGCCCGAGGGGTCGAGGTGGGTGAAGTGCTGATCGGACACCAGGCCAGCCTAGGGGCCGGCGCGCATTGCTCAGCCGCCGAGCTGGCTCATGCCCTTGCTGGGCTTGATGAAATGCACTTGGTTGATGGCATGACCGGCCCACTTCTCGGCCACCTCACCGGCCACGGCTGCGAGGATGTCGTCGTCGGTCCCTCCGTCGCGCAGCACCGTCCGGAGATCGACATGCCGAAGGGCGAAGAGGCAGTTGCGAAGCTGACCATCAGCCGAGAGGCGCATGCGGTCGCACGACTCGCAGAAGGGTTCGGTCACGCTTGCGATGACGCCGAACTCCCCGCCCCCTGCCGGCAAGTGATCGGCATCGGCGTACCGGAAGCGTTCGGCGGGCGACGACCCGCGGGCGATCGGCTCGAACTCGAAGTGCTCGGCCGCCCGATCGAGGATCTCGCGATAGGGCACCACTCGATCGTTCGACCATTCGCCCTGAGCGTCGAGCGGCATGAACTCGATGAAGCGAATCGTGATGCCCTTGTCGCGCCCGAGTCGGAGGAAGTCGACGATCTCGTCGTCGTTGATGCCCCGCATCAGCACTGCGTTGACCTTGACCGGTGCGAAGCCGGCCGAGAGCGCCGCGTCGATGCCCTGGAGCACGTTGCTGAGTTCGTCTCGACGGGTGAGTTGTATGAACCGATCACGATCAAGCGTGTCGAGGCTGATGTTGATGCGCTCGAGCCCCGCAGCCCGAAGGTCGTGAGCGATCAGCGGCAACGTGGCGCCGTTGGTGGTCATGGCCAGCTCGACACCGAGCGCCGCCAGTTTCTCGACCAGGAGCGGCAACCGGGCTCGCACCGTCGGCTCGCCACCGGTGAGCCGGATCGAGGCGAGGCCGGCCCGTTCGACGAGCACGCGGGCGATACGTTCGATCTCTTCGAACGTGAGCACCTCGGAACGATCGAGCCACTGCATTCCTTCGGCCGGCATGCAGTACGCGCACCGGAAGTTGCAGCGGTCGGTGACCGAGATCCGTAGGTCGGTGTGCACCCGCCCGAATCGGTCCGAGAGTTCTGTCCGGTCCGAAGGGTGCGTAGTCACGAGATCAGACTATCGGACACCCGCTACCCGAGTTGCATCACCCGCACCGTGCCACCGATGGCCACGCCGTCTCCGTCGGGCACCACGGCCAGGCCGTTGGCGGTGGCCATGGCGCTCAGCTGATGCGAACCCTGACCTCCGGCCGACCGCACGCGGAAGGCTCCGTCGGCCTGCTGGTTCAGGACGACCCGAGCGAACTGGATCTTCCCGTCCGGCGTCCGTCGCAGCGGTTCGTCGGCAATGGCCAGCACGTGCGGACGATGGAGGTCGACGTGCCCCATCATCTTGCGAATCGCCGGACGAGCGAAGAGCTCGAAGCTGACCATGACGCTGACCGGATTACCCGGGAGTCCGAAGATCGGTGTGCCCCCGAGCAGACCGAAGGCGAGCGGCTTCGCCGGTTTGATGGCGACCTGCATCCAGTTCATTTCGCCCAGGCGACCGAGCACCCGTTTGATGAAGTCGAAATCACCCATGCTCACCCCACCCGAAGTGAGGAGGGCGTCTACCGTCCCGTCCGACACCGCTGCCGTCAAAGCTGCTTCGATGAGGGCTTCGTCGTCGGGCAGGAGTCCCAGATCGACCGGCTCGAAGCCGGCCTCCTCGACGAGCGCCAACAGGGTGGGGCGGTTCGAGTCTCGGATCTGTCCGGGAGCCAGGCGCTGGGGTCCGACGACCAATTCATCGCCGGTGGAGAACACTCCGACCCGGGGTCGCTTGTGGACGAGAACCCGCTCTCGGCCAACACTGGCCAGGATGCCGAGATGCCCAGGTGACAGCGTGACCCCCGGCTGGAACACCACGACTCCCTCGGGCAGGTCGTCGCCGGCAGGACGGATGTGATTCCCTACCGGCACCTCGGCCAACGCCTCGAGCACGTCGCCGTCGGTGCGTGTGAGTTCGACCATGATGACGGCATCGGCGCCTTCGGGGATGGGCGCTCCGGTCATGATTCGCATCGCTTCGCCCGCTTCGAGCGGCCGGGGCGCAACCGACCCGGCGGCAACGGTGGCCACGATGGGCAAGCGTCGGGGGGTGGCCTCCGACGCGCCGGCGGTGTCGGCCGCCCGCAGTGCGAAGCCGTCCATACCGGTGTTGGCGAACGGTGGGATGGGTTCGACCGTCGAGATCGGCTCGGCCAAAACCAGACCCCGCGCCTCGAGCAGGTCGACCTCGACGATGTCGAGGACGGTGATGTCGTCGAAGATTCTCTTCTGCGCCTGTTCGAGCGGGATCATGCGAGGAGGTTCTCTCGTCGGGCGACGTCGGCGATGATGGCCCGCATGGCGGGGCCGAGGTCCTCACGTTCCAGCGCCAGTTCGACCACGCAACGCAGGTAGTCCTCTTTCTTGCCGGTGTCGAAGCGACCCTCGGCGAAGATGAAGCCGTGGAGGGATTCACGTTCGAGGAGGCGGACCATGGCGTCGGTGATCTGGATCTCGCCCCCAACGCCCAGGAGGGGTCTGCTCGATCTCCTCGAAGATGGTCGACGTGAACAGATAGCGGCCCATGATCGCCAGGTTCGATGGGGCGTCCTCGGCCTTCGGCTTCTCGACCAAGCCGGTGATCCGGACCAGGGAGGCATCGTCGGTCGCCTCGACCGCAGCGCACCCGTAGCTGGATGGATCGTCGGTCACCATCAGGGCGACCGCCGACTCGCCGGTGCGGTCATAGGCACGAAGCATGCCGGGCAGCACCCCGGCCCGCTCGTGCATGATGTCGTCGCCCAGCAGCACGAAGAACGGATCGTCGCCGACGTGCGAGCGGGCTCGCCCGATGGCGTGTCCGAGTCCGAGTGCTTCCCCCTGTCGAATGAAATGGATGTCGGCGAGGTCGCTGAGGCGCCGAACCTGCTCGGCCTCGGCAGTCTTCCCCTTGTCGAGCAACGCGGCCTCGAGCTCGGGGAAACGATCGAAATGGTCCTCCATCACCTTCTTGTGGCGCGAGGTGATGATGAGGATGTCCTCGGCACCGGCGTTGATGGCCTCCTCGACCACGTACTGGATGACCGGCCGATCGACGATCGGCAGCATCTCCTTTGGCACCGCTTTGCTGTACGGCAGGAAGCGGGTGCCGAGACCGGCCGCAGGAATCACCGCCTTGCGGACCGGCGGGCGACCCGAGGGGCGAACGGAACCTGTCTTCGAATTCGAACTCACACCCGCGACGGTATCCCAGCGGCACGGTAGCCCGGTCGCAGCAGCGGCCCGCTAGGATGCGCCGTCGGTTCCGTCCCTCTACCGTTCTGTGACAAACGATGCCTATCTACGAATACAAATGCACCATTTGCGATGAGCGTTTCGAGGTCGAGCAGTCCATCAAGGACAAGTCCCTCACGACCCTCGCCGGCGCCGACGAACGCCATCCCAAGAAGAAGCACGCACTGAAGAAGGTGTTCCACGCCCCCGGCATCGCCTTCAAGGGCAGCGGCTTCTACAAGAACGACTCTTCCAAGGCGAAGCCCACGACAGGCGGCTCGTCGACCTCCGAATCCGGTACTTCCGAACCCTCGTCCTCGGACACGAAGACCTCCGACACGAAGACCTCCGATTCCACGACTTCGGACGCGAAGACCTCCGATTCCAAGACTTCGGACGCGAAGACCTCCGACACGAAGACCTCCGCCGCAAAGAGCTCCGGATCGAAGAGCTCCGAATCCAAGACTTCGGGTTCGAAAGCATCGACGTCCGCGTCCAGCTAGCCGGCTTCCCCCAAGCGCTGCTGTCTCCCGACGCCAACGGCGGGGAGCAATCACTTTGCGAGGTTCGCGGTGCGTCCCGAACACGTGTCTCATCCCCTCCTCTCCGACCTCGGCGCCCGCTTTTCGCTGGCGATCCGGGCACGGTGGAGTCCGAAGCGCTTCCTCATCGCTGCGTCGTCCGTCGTGCTTCTCATCGGCGTGACGCGTGTGGTGCTCGCCGGCCGCGAGGTCGTTGCCGAACTCGGTGTGACCCAAACGGTCGTGGTCGCCCGGGGCGACCTACCGGCCGGTCACAGGGTCGGGCCCGACGACGTCTCGATCGAGCACTGGCCGATCGGCTTGATTCCCGCCGACGCGGCATCGCACCCCGGCGACGCCGTTGGCCAAGTGATCCGCTCCCCCATCGCAGGCGACGAGCCGATCACCGCGTTCCGTCTGGGCGCCGGACGCCACGGTCTCCTGCCGGACGAACGTACGGTGACCCTTCCTCTGCCGCTGGCCCCGCCACCGGTGGAGGTCGGCGATGCTGTCGAACTGTTCGCTGTCGCCATTGCCGAGTTCGACGACAACGACCAGCCCTTCGTGCGGCCGGCATCCGTGCGGCTGACCGCCGCTCGCATTGCCGCCGTGGACGAACGAGGCATCACCGTCATCGTGTCGGAGTCCGCGGTCCGGGTGGTCCTCGAGAGCCTGGCCGCCGGCACGGTCGAGATCGTCGGTCGGCCGTGAAGCCGGTGAACGAGTAGGGTCGGACCTCATGGCAAACAAGATCGACATCGGGACCTACGGCGTCTGGACGGCGCTGCTGGACCTTCACCCCAACAACCGCGGCACCGAGGTCGTCGCCGAGCTCGATGCCATGGGATGGGGTGCGTTGTGGCGGCCCGAGTCCACCGGCCGAGACCCGCTGATCACCGCTGCGCTCTGGCTCGGCGCGTGTGAACGCATGGCGGTCGCAACCGGCATCGCACAGACCTACGCCCGTCATCCGCTCACGATGAACGCCGGTGCCCGGACACTGTGCGAGGCCTTTCCCGGCCGGTTCCTCCTCGGCCTGGGCGTGAGCCATGCACCCATGGTCGAGGGCGTTCGCGGGCTCGACTACTCCCATCCCCTCCGGGACATGTCCGAGTATCTCGACGCCATGGATGCCTCACCGTTCGCCGCCTTCGGCCCGGACGAGCGCCCACCCCGGGTACTTGCTGCCCTCGGACCCAAGATGTTGGCGTTGTCGGCGGCGAAGGCCGACGGGGCGCACCCGTACTTCGCACCGCCCGAGCACACCGCGATCGCCCGTGAGGCCATTGGCCCCGATGCGTTCCTCGCCCCCGAGCAGATGGTCCTGCTCGAGACCGACCCGGAGCGGGCCCGGCGGGTGGCCCGGGCGAACATGGCGCGCTACCTGACACTGCCCAACTACACCAACAACCTCAAGCGTCTCGGCTTCACCGAAGCAGACATCAGCGATGTCAGCGACAAGCTGGTCGACGCCATCGTGCTCTGGGGCGACCTCGACCACATCGTCGCCGGCATCAACGCCCACCTCGACGCCGGCGCCAACCACGTCTGCGTCCAAGCGTTGGTCGAGGACGCGAAGGTCCTCCCTCTGGACGACTGGCGACGTCTGGCCGAGGCGCTCCTCTAGATAGCCCTGATCTGACTAGAAGCCGGCGAAGGCGGTGGGGATCGTCCGGAGGTCGGTGATGAGGTCGGCGTCGAGGGTCGGGTCGGTGAAGGCCACCGAGTCGGCGACGCCGCCGAATCGTTCGGCGATGGCGGCTCGCAGTTGGTCGTGGCGGGCAACCGCAGCGAAGAGGTGCACCACGTCGTCGGTGACCTCGGCTGCCATCTTGTCCCACTCGTTTCGCCGAGACATCTCGTTCAGTTTCTGGCCCAACTCCTCGAGGCCATGCTCGACCAGCACGGGCCAATAGGCACGGGTCGACCCGTAGAAACCGATCCGGTACCGGACCCATTCGACCATCTTCGCCACCTCCTCATCGGTGGCCCCTGTCGCAACGAAGCCTCCGCCGGAGATCTCGAACGTCTCACGTTGGCGCCCCGTCCGCGCCATCCCCTCACCGAGCCGCGGCAGGATCTGATGCAGGGCGTAGTCACGGGTGCAGAACGGATGCAGGCTGACGCCGTCGGCCACTTCGCCGCTGAGCCGCAACATGGCCGGCCCGACTGCCGACAGCTTGACGGGCGGAGGCGGCGCATCGATGGGCTCCGGCGTGAAGTTGGGGGTCATGAGATTGAAGCGATAGTGGGTGCCCTCGAACTTCAGGGGTTCACCGGTCTTCCAGGTGGACCAGATGGCTCGTAGCGCCTGCACGTATTCCCGCATGCGTGGCGCCGGCGCCGACCACGGCGTGGAGAACCGACGCTCGTTGTGGGCTTTCACCTGGGACCCGATGCCGAGCACGAATCGACCGTTGGACGCCGCCTGCAGATCCCAGGCGTTGTTGGCCATCATCATCGGGCTCCTCGGGAACGCGATGGCCACACCGGTCGCCAACTCGATGCGCGTGGAGTTGACTGCGGCGACCGCGAGCGGCAGGAACGGGTTGTGCGCGTTCTCGGCGACCGTCACACCGTCGAACCCGGCGCGCTCGGCTCGGGCGATGAACTCCGGGACGGCGTTGAGGTCGTTGTTTGGCATCCCGGCGACGATCTTCACGCCCCCAAGCTAGATCAACCCGGAGCCGATCAACTGGTCGTGAAGCCCTTGCGGACCTGTTGACCCCACTCGGTGCGACCGGCCAGGAAGAGACGGACGCCCCAGAGGCGCCAGACGATCGTCAGCTGTCGGTAGATGACCTGTTCGGCGATGGCGTAGAACGCAAGCTTGATGCGGTAGCGGGCCTTGGGGTACGAACGGAACGCGATCTCGTCGAACCACAGCGTCATGATGGTGATGGCGGCACCGAACCCGTACGCCGCACCCAGCATCAGCAGCGATGCGGGATCGACCAGCCCGGCCAACAGACCGACGAGTAGCAACGTCAGGCTCACGGCCTCGACGAGGGGCGAGAGAAACTCGACCACGAAGAAGAAGGGCATCGCCAACATGCCCGCCGATCCGTAGCGATAGTTGAAGATCATCTTGCGGTGGCGAATGAGGACGTCCATCAGACCCCGCTGCCACCGGTTCCGCTGCCGAGCCAACACGCGAAGCGACTCGGGCGCCTCGGTCCAGGCCACCGGGTCCGGAAGGAACTCGACCCTGGCGGGCTGATTGTGCTCGTAGCCGTAACGGCGGAGGCGAACGATCAGCTCCATGTCTTCGCCGATGGACGAGTGCTCATAGCCCCCGGCCTCGAGCACGGCCGAACGTTTGAAGAGTCCGAACGCGCCGGAGATGATCAGGTTCCCACCGAGCGGGTTCCAACCGAGGCGCCCGACGATGAAGGCCCGCACGTATTCGACCGCCTGCAACGCCGGCAGGGGCTTCTTCGGCACGACCAGTTCGGTCACGCGTGCTCCCCGCACCGGCGAGTCGTTGGTCAGTCGCACCGTCCCGCCGGCGGCCACGACGTCGCTGCGAGTGATGAACGGCGCCACCAACTGCTGCAGGGCGTCGGGCGCAACCAGGGTGTCCGCGTCGATGGCGCACACCAGGTCACCCGACGCGATGTTGACACCGGCGTTCAACGAATCGGCCTTGCCGCCGTTGTTCTTGTCGATGAGCACCAAGCGCGGTTCCCTGCTCGACCGATAGATGCTCCGGACATCGGCCGTCGGCACCAGCTTCTGGAAGATGGGATGCACCGAGCGCAGGTCGAACTGTTCGATCAGCACCTCGGCCGTGCGGTCCGGCGACCCGTCGTTGATGACCACGATCTCCAGGTTGGCGTAGGACAACGCAAGGAGACTCGTGACCGTCTCGGTCACCGTCACCTCCTCGTTGTAGGCCGGCACGAGGATCGAGATCTTCGGCGCCAACGGCGACGCCAGGACTCGGCGCCACACCTGGTGTCGATCGCGCTGGCGGAGGCGCCGCAGCTCGACGATCGCCGACACGATGATCACGACCTGGAGCAACGTCACGCCGGTGACCCAGATCGCCGGCGATCGAGGCGATGCTGTCGAACGCTCTGCTCAGCATCGGACTGCTCCTTCTGGTATCGACGCGTACCCATCGACCTCGTCGAGACCCGCGAGCGGATTGTCGAGCGGTGCGATGACGCTGATTCCGGTCCTGGCCGCGGCGGCATCGAGCACCTGTCGGGCCATGTCTCGGGCGAAACGATCCGGGTCGGTGAGATGTCGACGAAGGGTCATGCGACCGGCAGGCCCCAACTGTTCGAGCGCCAGCCCTGCGGTGCGACGCACCTGGAAGACCTGATCGGAGAGACGTCGGCCGATGAGGGTCGCCGACGTCAGCGACTCCATGCGGGCCAGCGACTCGATCGCGCGGGACCGAACGGCGGCGTCCTGGTCACCAACGAGCCGGTGCAGCAACTGAACCGAGTCGTCGCCTGCACCGTTGCCCAACGCCTTGGCCGCCATCTCCCGGATCTTCGGATCGCTCGACTGGGCATGGGTGTCGAGCACCTCGATCAGCCTCGGGTCGGCCAGATTGGCGGCGACCTCGAGCGCCTGAAGCACGTCGGTGTCCGGCGATTGAAGGTGGAGTAGCAGTTTGGGGACGCAGGCCGGACCGGCCTGGAGCAGCGACTGCTGGGCGGCGAAACGGGCGGCGGGTGACGTGTCGGACAACATCGTCATCAGTTCGTCGATGAACTTCGGTGTCTGTTCGGGCGTCAGCGATTCGGCCGTTCGGGCACGAACGAGATGATGCTTGTCGGTCAGCAGCTTCACTCGATCGAAGTCGGGGTGGAGCACCAGGTACTGGAGCTGGGCCGCCTGGACCCGCATGCGCCAGTTTCTGCTCCTCGAGCGTCGAATGATGAATCGTTCGAGCCCGGTCGTGCGAACCAGTTGACGAAGTCGCTGACGAGCACTGCCGTCGAAGTCGACCGCGAGGCTCTGCAGCACGCCGAGCAGCGTGCCGCGGGGCAACCCGATGACCTGGTCGTGCACCTTCTGCGCTTCGTCGTCGGACTCGAACAGCACAATGCTCAGGACCCGCAGAACCTGCCCGCGACGGCGTTCGATGACCCGCGAAAGCACATCGGCTGCGACACCCCACAGGACGTAGAGCAACATCATGAGGCCGACGAGTCCCCACGAGATGATGAAGAGGCGTAGGCGCATCAGCCGTCCAAGGCCTTGCGCAGGCGGTGCAGCAATAGGGGTGCGCTGAACGGTTTGGGTACGAAGTCGTCGATGCCGAGTTCGAATGCCCGACGCAGGTCACTTTCCTGGCTCCGGCTGGAGAGCACGATGATCTTGAAGCGGCCGGCAACACCGGCGTCGCGCAACTGCCGAAGCAGCTGCAGCCCGTCGATGCCTCGCTGGTCCAACTCCATGATCACTACTCGCGGCAGCGAACCGCGGTGTCCGCCAATCAGTTCGTCGAAGGCATCAATGGCATCCAGCCGCTGCGTGACCTTCAGCCCACGACGGGCAAGCGTCGCGCCGAGTACCGAGCCGAGTGTCGGGTCCGGATCGATCAGCATCACGTCGGCCGCTTCGTTGATCCATGGCTGCCAGTCCCCGCCGATCACCGCCGGCCCATCCTCGAGGATGGCGCGCTCCAAGGCACTCCGACCGCCGTCCATCAACTCGTCGATGGAACGGCCATCGCCGGGGAACTCGACGCCGACGGCCCGCACGCCCAATTCGTCCAAGCCGAACCGCTCGTGGATGTCCCCGAGGCGTCGGAGCAGGACGCGACGGCCGACGCCTTGCAGGGCGATGACCAGATGCTCCGAGTCGACGCGGGCGATGACGTCTTCGCCGCGGAACTCGCGTGCGATGTCCTGGTCGAGGGTGCTGTCGACGTTCTTCGGCAGCCGGATGAGACCGACGCCTGCCGGCACGTTCTGGCGGAACGAAACCAGGAGCATCCGTTCGATCAACACCGTCGCTGTCGACCATGGGACGACGCCGGACAACCCCGCGGCATCGGTGAGCGGCTCGAGCTCCGCCCGTCTGACCAGCCGGGCCTTGAGGGTGACGGCAAGGTCATCCAGGTCGAAGTCCGGACCGAAATACTGATCAGCTCCTTCGCGCAGCGCCGCGTGGGCTCGGGCGATGTCGTCCTTGACGTCGATGATGACAACGACGCATGACCTCGTCTGGCGGTCGGTTCGGAGCAGTCGGAGCAGTTCGTCCGGTTCGAGCTCGCCGGTGTCGGCAGTCAGAACCACGGCTCGGATCTCGCCCGACCGGATCGTCTCGATGAGGTGCTCAGGCGACGTTTCGACGACGGCCGCCAATCCACGTCGCCACAGCGGTTCAGCGAGATCTTCGGCTCCAGCGCCGAAGAGGGCCACCGACCGCGGGTGGCGGGTCCGCAGCAACTCCTGGCGGACCTCGGCCACGACGTCGAGCGGCGGTGTCGTCAGCGGAAGCACCAGGCTCACGACGTCGACGACCCGAGCCCGCTCGAACAGGGGCGCCGGCCGGGCAAGCAGGATCAGCGGCTGCGTCGGGTGCGCTTCGCGAATGCCGCGAAGGGTCGGGCGTGCGCCGCCGAGTTCGTCGTCGGTGACCACGGCCACGACGGCTGCGATCTCTCGACGCCCGGGCGGAACCCCGTCGGTACGGACCAGAACGGGCATGCCCTGCGACGATGCAACCCAGACGACTTCATCGAGCGCTTCACAGACCGGCCCGATCACGGCCAACGGCTGCCCGGTGTGACTCAGTTCCTTCATCTCGGCCACCGAGGTCGCCAAGGTCACCCGCGCGTCGTCGACCAGGCTGGACAACGCGAGCGCCTGGGTCATGCCCAGCTCCGCTTCCTCGAAGTCATCGGCCGCTCGACGCATCAGTTCCGCGCTCGCCCCGAGACCCAAGGCACCCAGCTTGGACCCGATCGCTTCGCACAGCTCGGCGCCCTCTTCACGCTCGGCCGGTTCGAGTGCCCGGTCGAAGAGGCTCGAGATCAGCCGCTCCACTCGGCTGAAGCCGCGCTCGAGCCGCGCCTGAATACGACCCCAGACTTCGTCGATGGAGGCGGAGACGTCCTCGTCTGAGCGGCGCGAGGATGGCTGCCGAGGGGGAGCAAGCACCCCTTACCATCGGCCGATCGGCTCCCGAATGTGTGGGCCTTACGACCTAACGACCCAGGATCTGGGATCCGAGGTCAGGGGGATGCGTGATCCGGCACGGAGGGAACGATGCGGGGGCTCCAGGCTCTCGCCTTGTCGAAGTGGTGGCCGACGACCCGACCGGCTCGCAACGACGCCAGGAAGGAACCGGCGTCGGTGAAGTCCGGCATCTCCATGTAGGCCGCTCCGAAGGCATCGGGGACATGGGCGTCACTCCCCGCCCCGGGCGCAAGCCCGTGCTGCGCCGCGTATTCGGCCGCCCGTCGATTCAGGCTCTCCAGACTGGTCTTGGCGTTGCGCACCTCGAAGGCATCGACGAGACCGGCTTCGATCAACGCATCGATGGCAGGAGCGGCGAGGCAGTTGCGCATCGGGTCGAAGGGATGTGGGATGTAGACGATCCCGCCCTGGTCACGGATCATTCGGGCTGCGTCGAGGAGGCCGGTTCCTGCGGGGATCCGCTCGGTGAGGAACAGGCCGATGATCTCGCCCTGGCCGACGCGCAATTCTTCGCCGATGATCACTCGACACGACAGCTCGTCCGCCAGCCGCTCTGCTCCTGCGGTGGCGTTGTGATCGGTGATGCACAGGACGTCGATGGCGGACGCTTCGACCGCTGCACGCAACTCATCGGGTGTCGTCGTGCAGTCGCCCGACCACATGGTGTGGCTGTGTAGATCGACCCGGACCCAGCCCTCGGGAATGGGATCGGCGAGGTGGGGATGGCGCGCGATGGCTTCGGCTGACGGCGTTGGTCTCACGCGGACATCCCCGAGAGCATCACGTCTCCGATGACCAGGCTCGGAGTGCTGACACCGCTGGGGAGATGCGTTCGATCGCTGCCGACGGCGACGATGTCGAGGAGCAGACGCTGCAGCGTGGAGCCGACCGTCGCCTCGTTGATCGGCTCGGCCAGCTGACCGTTTCGCACCATTCGGCCTTCGACGCCGAGCGAAAGATCGCCCGAAACGGCATTGACGCCCGAGTGGAGACCAGCGAAACCGAAGACCAACACGCCGTCATCGACACCGGCAATGAGTTGCTCCAACGTCCCGCCCGCACCGGCGTGAACCGACAAGGCGTGGATGCCCGGCGAGGGCAGGCCTCGAGCGCCGCGCTGGGCCGAGCCGGTGGACCCGGTCCCGTTGCGCCGTCCGGTGTAGGAATCCCACACGAACCCCTGAAGTATCCCGTCGGCAATGAGTGGCACTCGACGTGTGGCGAGTCCCTCGCCGTCGTGGGACTCGGCGCCCAAGGAGTCGGGATCGATGGGGTCGTCGAGCATCGTGAGCAACGGGGTGGCGATGGTCTCCGCGACCCGGTCAGCGAACGGGGTGCGTCCCTTGATGACTCGGCTGCCGTTGAGTGTGCCCGCGATCACCGACAGCAGCGTGGCCGATTGACGTTGATCGAGGATGAGGCTCACGCGCCGAGTCGTGGGTTGGGTGGCGCCCAGGAGGTCGAGCGCCTGGCTGCTGGCGCGCTGCACGACACCGTCGAGGTCCAGCAATCCGGGGTGGCGGGCACCGTCGCCCGCGTAGCCGGTCTGGATCTGCCCGCCATCCGCGGCGAGCGCCTGGACGCCGACGCCGGCCGACGTACCTCGAGACGAAGCTCGGATGCCCGAGCTGCTCGCCAGCGCGCTGACGCTGGCACTGTCGCTGTACGTGGAGGTGCGGACCCCGGTGATCCGGATGTCGGCCGAACGTACCCGCCGTTCGACGTCGGCAGCCAAGGCAATCTTCTGCTCGAGCGTCCAAGAGAAGAGCTCATCTCGCCAGAGGTCGAGTTCGATCGCAACAACACCATCGGGTTGCGCGACACCGGCGTCAGGATCCGACTCGGCGAACCGAGCGTTGTCACGAGCCTCGTCGAGCATTTGGTCAACGACGATCGGATCGAGCGTTCCCGCGCTGGCGAAACCTTGACGACCATCGACGATGACCCGCACACCGATGCCGTGCGACTCGGCCTGAGTGAGGGACTCGACCTCTCCTTCGTACACCCGGACACTCGTGGAGGCGCTGCTGGCACAGACGACTTCGAGCTCTTCACCGGGCAATGCCCGCTCGACGAGACCAGCGGCCAGCTCCAACAAGCGATCCGGCGACAACGCGGTACTCATGCTGCGGTGCCTCCGATGGTCAGCTCGGTGACCCTGAGCGTCGGGACACCATCGCCAACGGGGACACCCTGCCCGTCCTTGCCGCACGTTCCCGGAGGCCCCATCTCGAAGTCGTTGCCGACCGCGTCGATCATCTGGAGCACCTTCGGGCCGTTGCCGATCAGCTGACCCTCACGAAGCGGCGACGTGAGCCGGCCATCTTCGATCAGGTACGCCTCGGTCATCCCGAACACGAAGTCGCCGGAGGCGGTGTTGACCTGACCCCCGCCGAGACGGGCGACGTAGACGCCCTGGTCGACCGATCCGATGATGTCCGCTGGATCCTGTTGGCCGCCGGCGAGGTAGGTATTGGTCATGCGCACCATCGGCAGACTCCGGTAACTCTGGCGGCGACCGTTGCCGGAGCTGGCACGCCCTGCGTCCCGGGCCCGGTTGCCGTCCCACAGGTAGTCGACCAGCACACCGCCTTCGATGAGCACGTTGCGTTGGGCGGGAGCACCCTCGTCGTCGATGGCGAACTGTCCCCACTCCCCGACCATCGTCGCGTCGTCGACCAGGGTCACCAGATCGGACGCCACCTGCTCGCCGATGCGTCCGGCGAAGGCCGAGGCGCCCTTGCGAACGAGGTCCGCTTCGAGGCCGTGGCCACAAGCCTCGTGGAAGAGCACCCCGCCCGAACCGGGGCCGATGACGACCCGATGGGTACCCGACGGCGCAGGTCGCGCCGACAACTTGGTGACCGCACGCGCCGCGGCGCTCACCGCCAGTTCGTCCACCGAGTAGCGGTCGAAGAGTTCGAAACCGATCGTGTGTCCGACCGACTCATTGCCCGTCTGGAGGCCGACGTCGCCGGAAGCGACACAGCTGACCGAGAAGTTGGTGCGGGTCTGGTCGTCGCTGACGAGGAGGCCCTCGGAGTTCGCAACGACGATCCGGCGACGATTGTCGGAGTAGTTGACGCTGACCTGGGTGATGGCTTGGTGCTGGGCCCGGGCCACCCGGTCTGCTCGCCGCACCCGATCGACCTTCGTCGCCTTGTCGACGTCGGCGGGAGCCAGGGCCACGCGAGCCGGCGTGACCGAGGTCGATGAGACCTCGACCGTGCGGACCCGACCGCTGCCCCGTGCCGCCTCGGCCGCCGCCCGAGCCGCCCGGAGCAGACTGTCGATACCCAGGTCGGCGGTGTGCGCGAACCCGGTTCTGGTCCCGGTGATGACGCGAATACCCACTCCCACGTCGCGGGACGAAGCGAGCGTCTCGATTCGTCCATCATCGAAATGCACCGAACTTCGCTCGGCGTCCTCGGCGAAAATCTCGGCGAAGTCGGCGCCGGCTGCGAGCGCAGCTCCGAGCACTCGGTTGAGGGTTGCTTCATCCAACGCGTCTCGTAGGTCCACACCCCAAAGAGTAGCGGCCGCAGGCCCACCGGCCGGTTGGCGCATTCACGGCGCCGCCCTCGTACCGTGTACGACATGAACGCGGGCTACACCAGAACGGGCATATGAATACGGGCGCAACGGCAACAGTGAGCCACGAGGTCTCCGACGCCGATACCGCAGCAGCCCTCGGATCCGGCTCGGTTCCTGTGCTCGCCACCCCCCGCCTGCTGGCCTGGTGCGAAGAGGCAGCGGTGCTCGCCATCGAGCCCACCCTCGACCCTGGCACGACGTCGGTCGGTGTCGAAGTACGTCTCGACCACGTCGCGCCAAGCCCGATCGGCCGTGTCGTCCGGGCCGAGGCAACCGTCGAGAAGATCAAGGGACGACGCTGCTATTTCACCGTCGCGGCGCACGACGATCGCGGGCTCATCGCCGTAGGCAAAGTGGTCCGGGTGGTCGTCGATGAGGCCGCCTTCCTCTCCAAGTGCGAGTAGCGTTCTCGATCAATGGTTCCGGTACCGTCACCCCTCCTGGCCCAAATCGACTCCCCTGAAGCGCTCCGCCGACTTGGCGCCGAGCAGCTGAGCGGTCTCTGCCAGGAGATCCGTCAGTTCATCGTCGACACGGTCAACCATCTCAGCGACGGGCACCTCGGCTCCAACCTCGGCGCGGTCGAACTCACGGTCGCTCTGCACCGTGTCCTCGAATCGCCGAAGGACATCATCCTCTGGGACACCGGCCACCAGACCTACCCCCACAAGATGCTCACCGGCAGAACCGGCGCGTTCTCCACCCTCCGTCAGGCCGGTGGGCTCTCCGGGTACCCCAGCCGGGAGGAGTCCCCGCACGACTGGATCGAGAACAGCCACGCCTCGACGGTCCTGGGTTACGCCCACGGACTGGCCACCGCATTCGACCGCCAAGGCATCTCCGATCGTCGAGTCGTCGCAGTGCTCGGCGACGGATCGATGACCGGCGGCATGGCGTTCGAGGGACTGAACAACCTCGGGCACTCGGGGAAGAACGTCACGATCATCCTGAACGACAACGGACGCAGCTACGCCCCGACGGTGTCCCTGCTCTCCGAAAGCCTGGTCAAGATCCGATCCAACCCGGTCTACATGCAACGCCAGCATCGCTTCGAGCGCTGGACCTCGAAGCTTCCTTTGGTCGGCAAGTACTCGAATCTCGGCATCAACGCCTCCAAGGCCGCCATCCGCGAGGCGCTCGAACCGAGGTCGTTCTTCGAACCGTTGGGTGTCCGGTACATGGGCCCCTTCGATGGGCACAACATCGCCGAACTCGAAACGGCGTTGCGTAACGCAGCTCATTTCGAAGGACCGGTGGTGCTCCACGTGTTCACCCAGAAGGGCCGCGGCTACGCCCCAGCGGAGAACGACCCGATCAAGAACATGCACGACATGGGTGGCCTCAAGCCCGAGAGCTACACCGCCGCCTTCACCGAAACGCTCACCAAACTGGCCGACCAACACGACGAGGTCGTCGCCATCACCGCCGCGATGCCCGATTCGACCGGCTTGCTGCCCTTCATGGAACGGTTCGCCGATCGCACGTTCGATGTCGGCATCGCCGAGCAGCACGCGGTCACGTGCGCGGCCGGTATGGCGATGGGCGGGCTTCGCCCAGTCGTCGCCCTGTACTCGACCTTCCTCACTCGCGCCTTCGACCAGACCAACCTCGACGTCGGGCTCCACGGGTTACCGGTGATCTTCTGCCTCGACCGAGCCGGTGTCACCGGGAACGACGGACCCTCCCACAATGGCATCCTCGACCTGGTCCTCATGTCGAAGGTTCCGGGCATGACCATCTTCTGCCCATCGTCCTACCAAGAGCTCCAGCAGATGATGCTCGACGCCTACACCATCACCGACGGCCCCGTGTGCATCCGCTGGCCGAAAACGGCGGCGCCTTCGGTGTCCGACGACCAAGTAGGTCACGGGCTCGGCGCCCGGCTCGAGCGTCGGGGTACCGATGTCTGTCTCATCGGTGTCGGCAAGATGCTCGCTGCGGCGCAACAAGCCGCTGATCTCCTGGCCGCTGACGGGTTGTCGGTGACGGTTTGGGACCCACGCGTGGTGAAGCCGCTCGATCCCGAGATGCTCGCCGACGCTGCTCGACACAAGCTCGTCGTCAGCATCGAGGACGGGCTTCGAGATGGCGGCATCGGATCCAGCATCGCCACGACCCTCGAAACCACCGAGGTGCGGGTGTTGGGCGTACCGACCGCCTACTTGCCGCAGGGCAAAGCCGACGACATTCTCGCCACACTCGGTCTCGACGGACCCGGTGTGGCGGCCAGCGTCCGCGCCGCGCTGGCCGAATAGCCCGGCGCCGAATAGCCTGAAGACTCAGAGGGCCGAGTCCGGCTCTCCCGTCCAGTTGAAGTTCATGAACTCATCGGCCGAAATGCCCGTCTCTGCAGCGGCGTTCCCGTAGGCGGGCAGCAGATCGGGGAAGAGGTCCGGATTCGCGATGGGCTGGGCCTTGGCCTCGGCTCGCTTCCGAGCCAGCACGGCGTCAATGGTTTTGTCCCCGCCATCCTTGGCACGTCGGGCCAACGCAACGTACTCGTCGAGGTCTCGGCTGATCTCGGAATCCGATGCCGGCTTGCCGAACAGGAAGCCCTGGGCCAGATCGCAGCCGAGCTCCCGGAGAATGCGGGCGGCGTTCTCGTTCTCGACGCCCTCGGCGATCACGTAACAACCGAGGTCGTGCGCCAACCGAATGAGGCCACCGACGATGATGCGGTCCTCTTCGGCCAGTCCGAGGCCACCGACGAGCACCCTCGGCAGGCGGATGACGTCGAAGCGGCACCGGCGCAGGAGATCGGGCGAGCCGAAGCCGACACCGAAGTCCTCGAGCGCGATGCCGACACCTTCGGCCTTGAGCTGAGCGAGCTGTGGCCAGAGCAGATTGATCTGTGGGCCAGCCGTCGTCCCGTTCAGGTCGAGGAGCACCTGAGTGGGACGCACGTTCATCTCGCGGATGGCGTTCATGACGACAGGAAAGAAGCGCTCGTCACGCACGAAGCTCGGATCGAGGTTGGTCGCACCGAAGAGATTGGGGATGTTGAGTCGCCGACTCCAGGTGCTGACCTGCCGGGTGCATTCACGGAGAACCCAGGCGTGCAGCGGCACGACGATCGGCGACGCTCGCAACGCATCCAGAAAGGCTCCGGGCGCGATGAGCTCGGCACCCGTGGGACCGGCATCGGGCGAGAGCCAGCGCAACACGGCCTCGAAGCCGACCAGGGTGCCGGTGTTGAGCGAGACGATCGGCTGGTAGTAGAGCTGGAACTCTTCGTTGTCGAACGCGCGTTGAAGGCGGACCGAGAGCACTTCGGGCTTGCGCCGCATGCCGTAGGCCTCGTCGCGGATGATCAGGCGATCGTGCCCCTGGATGCGAGCCTCTGCCAGTGCCGACTCGACTTCGACCAGCAAGAGGCGCTCGTTCAGGTCGGGGTCGCTCATGACCCCGGCGACGGCCACCTCGACCGGGACGACGAACCGTTCGAAGGTCACTTGTTGGGGGAGTGACGAAATCAGGTCGACGGCGACGCGGTTCGCCTCCTCGACGCCGAACAATCCGGGCCACAGGACGGCGAACTCTGAACCCAGGTAGCGAGCGAGGCTCCCCCGGCTTCCAACCGCAGCGGCCAGGGACTCGGCGACTGCTTGAAGGACTTCGTCGCCGACCGCACTGCCGTAGCCTCCGTTGATCTCGGCCAGATTGGCAACAGAGATCAGAAAGAAGCCGAAGCGGTCACCCGTGCGACGATTACGCGACAGGTGATGCGACACCCAGCTCTCGACCTGCCACCGGTCGGGGAGACCGGTGAGCCCATCGACGTGGGTGTCCTCTACCGGCGGTTGCGCCGGATGTGTTGGTTCGTTGCTTCTACGAAAGGCCATAAGAGTAGGTGGCACCCAAGAAGGGGCTCCCGTCTTTCGTCGGCAGGGTCGCGCCGGAGTTGAGCGGTACCGTTTCCGCGGTGGTCCCCCCGAACCGGTTGCGCACGACGTTCATCAGCGTGCTCGTCTTGACCGGTGCGTGCTCCCCCACCGAGACCCTTGTCGCCTCGAGCTCCACCTCTGTCGAGCATTCGACTGACGACCGCCACCGCCGACGACACCACCTCCCAAGACACCACCACCACCTCCCACCACACCACCTGACGCCACTGCCCACGCGGCCGGACTGGCTCGGGCAACGTCCTCTGCCGACGGACGGCTCGGGGTTCGGGATCGCTGGACCGACTCCGCCCGAACTGGTCGACCGACAGCTCCCGACGATCGACAGCCTGCCACCGCCGTCGAAGGGGCAATTCGCGTCGAGCCACTTCGCGTCGAGCATCGAGCCGCTGTCGGGCGACGCGCTGGCCCGCTCGACCTGGCGTGAGGGGTGTCCGGTCGCCCCGGCCGACCTTCGGTACCTGCAGGTTTCGTTTCGCGGATTCGATGGATTGGCCCACACGGGAGAACTCATCGTCGCTGCGACCGTCGCCGACGACATCGTGAGCGTTTTCGAGCGACTGTGGGAAGCCGACTTCCCCCTCGAGGAGATGCGCATCGTCACGATGGCCGATCTCGAGGCCGAGCCGACCGGCGACGGCAACAACACCGGAAGCTTCGTGTGCCGTCCCGTGACGGGCGGATCGTCGTTCTCGCAGCACGCGTACGGGTTGGCCATCGACGTCAACTCGTTCCACAATCCCTACGTCAAGGGATCGCTGGTACTGCCGGAACTGGCCGGCGCGTACGTCGATCGGTCGGTCCACCGCCCGGGCATGCTCGCCGACGGCGACGTGGTGGTCGAGGCCTTCGCCGACATCGGTTGGCAGTGGGGCGGACATTGGACGACGCTGAAGGACTGGCAACACTTCTCCCAGAACGGAAGATGAGACCCTCATGACCATTCCCGCTGCTCTCGTCGGCATGACGCTCGGACCGGTGGTGCACGACGTCGACCTTCGTTGGACGATGGCCTACGCCGCTGGTCTCGGAGATCATCAGCCGTGCTACCTCGACACGACTCGACCCGGAGGCGTGATCGCGCATCCGCTCTTCGCAGTGTGCCCGGAATGGCCGGTGATCGTCGCGTCCCGAGAACTCTCGGAATCGGCCGGAGTGACCCGAGCCGAGGTCATCACCGGCGTTCACGCCTCACACGACGTCACGATTCATCGCCTCGTCCAGCCCGGCGACCGCCTCTCGACCACCCTGGAGATCGTTGGGCTCGTCGACAAGCGACCCGGTGCGTTCTCGACCACTCGCCTCGAAACAGTCGATGCCGACGGTCGGCCGGTGGCATCGACCACACAGGGATCGATCTACCTCAACGTGCCGGCGTCGGGCGAACCCCATCCCGATCCCGATCCCCCACCCGCCATCGAAGGCAGCGAGCGTCGGGGCGAACCGGTGACCCATCTCGTTCCACTGACGGCTGGAGCAGCGCACGTGTACACCGAATGCGCACGGATCTGGAACCCGATTCACACCGACCCTCAGGTCGCAATGGCTGCCGGCCTCAGCAACATCATCCTGCACGGCACCGCCAACCTCGCCCACGCCGTATCGATCATCGTGGCCTCGGTTGCCGACAACGATCCCACCCAGGTGCGTCGTATCGCCGGCCGGTTCGCAGCCATGGTGCCGCTGCCGTCCACGTTGACCGTCAACGTGTGGCCCGCCAACTCGACGGGTGATGGGCGACGCACCGTCCCCTTCGAGGTGCTCAACGGAGCCGGGCAGCCGGCGGTTCAGAACGGCTGCATCATCTTGGGCTGACGGAAGAAGTTGGCTGACGAAACTCCAGGTTGCCCGCCGAAGATCGGCGGGCAAACCCGGTGTGAGAGGGGTCGGCAAGCAACCCCCAATCTGTCGATCGTCGGCGCGTCCGCGTCGAAACGCGCCACGCCAGCGGTCGGCAGGACATCCGAGGCAACCCTCGGCTGACGATGCTCCGGTCCCCACAGGAACACCGAATGTCCACGGATCGTGACCGCGAGCGACGCTCATGTCAAGGGAAACTGTGTCGATCGTCACAGATACCGTCGCTCGTTGCCACGATTTCAGCCGGTGAACTTCTGCAGTAGGTTGCCCGCATGACTCCTTTGAACTTGCGAGTGGATCTGACAGGAAAGGTCGCCGTCGTCACGGGCGGTAGTCGCGGTATGGGCGCCGAGATGATTCGGGCGTTCGCCGAGTGCGGCGCCGATGTCGTCATTGCCAGCCGCAAGCTGGCAGCTTGCGAATCGCTGGCCGACGAAATTCGTGAGAACACGGGCCGCAAGGCGCTGCCGATCGAATGCCATGTCGGCTACTGGGACCAGTGCAACCAGCTGGCCGAACGCGTCTACGACGAGTTCGGCACCTGTGACATCCTCGTCAACAATGCCGGGATGTCGCCGCTCTACCCGTCGATCGCCGAGATCTCCGAAGACCTCTACGACAAGGTGCTCGATGTCAACCTCAAGGGCCCATTCCGCCTCATGGCCCTGTTCGGCGACCGCATGGCCAAGGACAAGGGAGGCTCGATCATCAACGTGAGTTCCGTCGCCGCCGTTCGCCCGACACCGAACGAGGCCACCTACGGGGCGGCCAAGGCCGGCTTGCACGCCCTGACCCTTGCGATGGCCCGAGAGTACGCACCGAAGGTGCGGGTGAACTGCATCATGCCCGGCCCGTTCCTGACCGACATCGCCAAGGCCTGGGACCTCGACGAGTTCGCCAAGACGGCCAAGGCCACCATCGCCCTGCAGCGAGGCGGCCAGCCCGAAGAGATCGTCGGCGCGGCGCTCTACTTCGCCAGCGACGCCTCCAGCTACACCACCGGGGCCATCCTCAAGATCGACGGCGGAGCGGTCTACACCCCTGGCTGAGCGGGACCTCGGGCAGGCCTACACTTCGGCCATGACGAACACGTCCGCTACCACCATCCACCACTGGATCGACGGGCGACGCGTCGCCAACAGCACCACGGACTGCGTGCCCGTCACCAATCCGGCGACGGGCGAGCAGATCGCCGAGGTCGGCCTGGCCGCCGCTGCCGACCTCGACGCCGCGGTGGCCAGCGCGAAGGCTGCATTCACCGGCTGGCGCGAGGCGTCACTGGCCAAGCGAACCGAGATCATGTTCCGGTTCCGCCAGCTGCTGGACGCCAACCGTGCCCGCCTGGCCGAGGCCATCACCATCCAGCACGGGAAGGTCTTCGCCGATGCGCTGGGTGAGGTGCAACGAGGTATCGAGGTGGCGGAGTTTGCCTGCGGCATCCCCCACCTGCTTCGGGGCGAGATGACCCCGGACGTGTCGAACTCGGTCGATGCGTTCAGCATGCGACAACCGTTGGGCGTCGTCGCCGGCATCACGCCGTTCAACTTCCCGGTCATGGTGCCCATGTGGATGGTCCCGATGGCCATCGCGTGTGGCAACACCTTCGTGCTCAAGCCCTCCGAGAAGGACCCGGCCGGCAGCATGGTGCTGGCCGAGCTGTTCAGCGAAGCGGGCCTCCCGCCTGGCGTACTCAACGTCCTGCACGGCGATGCCGCCGCGGTCAACGGCTTGCTCGATCATCCCGACGTCAGCGCCGTCAGCTTCGTCGGATCGACCCCCATCGCCAAGCACATCTACCAACGGGCGACGGCCAACGGCAAGCGGGTTCAGGCGCTCGGCGGAGCCAAGAACCACATGGTGGTCCTGCCCGACGCCGACATCGGCCAGGCCGCGGACGCTGCCGTGAGCGCGGGCTATGGGTCGGCCGGCGAGCGATGTATGGCGATCTCGGTCGTCGTTGCCGTCGGTGATGTGGGCGATCGCCTGATCCCCGCCATCGTCGAGCGCACGAAGGCGTTGCGTATCGGTCCCGGCATGTCGGCCGATCCTGTGGACATGGGTGCGTTGGTCACCGCCGCGCATCGCGACCGTGTCAGCAGCTACGTCGACCTCGGGCTGGGCGAGGGAGCCGACCTGGTCCTCGACGGACGGGGTCTCAGCATCGACGGACATCCCAACGGCTTCTGGCTCGGCCCCTGCCTGTTCGACCACGTGACTGCGGACATGAAGATCTATCAAGACGAGATCTTCGGACCAGTCCTGGCGGTCGTCCGAGTCGAGAGCTACGCCGAGGCGCTTGCGCTCGTCAACGCGAATCCCTACGGCAACGGGACCGCCATCTTCACCAACGACGGCGGCGCCGCCCGCCTCTTCCAACGTGAGGTCCAGGTGGGCATGGTCGGGATCAACGTTCCGATTCCTGTGCCCATGGCCTACCACTCCTTCGGGGGATGGAAGGACTCGCTGTTCGGCGACACCCACGTGTACGGCGCCGAGGGCGTGAAGTTCTACACCCGGTACAAGGCGGTCACCGTGCGCTGGCCCGACCCCTCCGAACGCGGCGTCGATCTCGGGTTCCCCCAGGCGAGATGAACCGCAGGCGGCGGACGATGCTCTCCGTGGCCGGTTTGTCGTTCTTGGCCGTGGCCTGCTCGGCCACACCCGGCGCCGACACACAGCCGGATGCGTCCGACGTCTTGCTTCGCCTGTCGATCGATCGGTGCAACGGCGTGGCCCACGAGGGGGTGCTCGCCGTGCTCGTCGGACCCGACGTGGCGGCCACGGTCGCCCACGGGTTCGTCGATGGCAACGGCAACGTCGACGTCGAGGAGATCGCCGCGACCGATGCCGGTGGAGCTGCAGTCGAGGTCCAGTTGGCCTACCTCGACGTCGACCGGGACGTCGCGTTGGTGGCCGTCGCGGGGAGCCGTCCACATCTCGGGCTGGTGCCCGCGGCCGAGTTGGACGACGACGGCAGCGTCCGCATCGCCGTATTCGAAGGAGACTCGGCCGTCCGCCGCGATGTCGGGCTTCAAACGGTTCGACCCATTTCACTCGATGGAGTCGGCGAGCGTCAGGCACTAGAGCTGTCGGGCACCGTCGCCGAGGGCGACTCGGGCGCCCCGGTACTCGCCGACGATGGCCGGCTCCTCGGCGTCGTGTTCGCCTCGGGTTCCGGCCGAAAAGTGACCTGGGCCATCGCTGCTCCGGAATACGAAGCAGCGATGGCCCAGCCACGGAACATCGATGATCTGAGCTGCTAACCCAGTTCGCTCCCGACGATCGAGACGAAGCTGACGCATTCTCCCGGGGCGCCGCCCAGGTTGTGCGTCATGCCCAGCTTCTTGCCACCCTCGGTGACGGTCTTGATCTGACGATCGGCCGGGGCTTCCTGACGGAGCTGCAACCAGCATTCGAAGAGCATGCGCAGACCCGAGGCTCCGATCGGATGCCCGAAGCTCTTCAAGCCGCCATCGGGATTGATCGGGAGTTCACCGTCGAGGTCGTAGGTGCCGGCCAGGACTTCCTTCCAGCCCAAACCCCGCTCGGCGAACCCGAGGTCCTCCATGAGGACCAGCTCGGTGGGCGTGAAGCAGTCGTGCACCTCGGCCATGGCGATCTCGGCCCGGGGATCGGTGACACCGGCTTGAGCGTACGCATCCTTCGCACACGCCGACACCTCGTGGAACGTGGTGTAGTCGTAGTCGGGATCGATGGGGCCGGCGGCCGGACCGGCGGTGAAGGCCAGGGCCTTCACGTACAGCGGCTTGTCGGTGTACTTGAGGGCATCCTCGGCCCGCACGATGATGGCGGCGGCCGAACCGTCGCTCACCCCCGAGCAGTCGAAGATACCCAGCTGGCCGGCGATGAGCGGTGCGTTGCAGATGGCGTCCTTGCCCACTTCCTTGCGGAACTGGGCCCGGGGATTGCGAGCGCCGTTGTAGTGGTTCTTCCAGGCGATGCGGGTGAGCACGTCCTTCATCTCGGTCTCGTCGACGCCGTACTTGGCCGAGTAGGCCGGCGCAAGGAGGCTGAACATGGCGGGCGCCGTGAGTTCGGGCTTGGTGCCGTCGTCGGGGATGAGGCCGCTGACGAGACCGGACATGCCGTTGTCCTTGAGCTTCTCGACACCGATGGCCATGACCACGTCGTAGGCACCCGACGCAACGGCGTAGCACGCGTTGCGGAATGCCTCGGACCCGGTGGCGCACATGTTCTCGACCCGGGTGACCGGCTTGTAGTCGATCTTCAGCGCGCGGCTGAGGGTGAGGCCCGACACGCCGGACCCGAGGGTCCCGAACCAGTAGGCGTCGATGTCGGTTTGCTTGACGCCGGCCGAGGCGTATGCCTCTTGGGCTGCGTCGATGAGCATGTCATCGACCGACTTGTCCCAGTGCTCCCCGAAGTTGGTGCACCCCATGCCAATGATGGCGACTTGATCCTTGATGCCTTTTGATGCCATGACGGTTGGTCCCTTCTTAAGCCTTGACCGGCTTCGCTTTCCAGAAATAGTTGTGAACACCCTTGGCCGTCATGAGGCGGCGGAAGGTCATCTGCACGCGGTCACCGATCTTCACCGTGTCGGCATCGGCGAGCGCGCACTGGAATCGCCCGCCCCCATCGAAGTCGATGACGACGGCGATGGTGGGAGGCGACAACGAATAGGCCAAACGATCGATGGTGAACGTGGCCACGGTGGCTTGGACATCGGCCATCGGCACGAGGTCCATCTCATCGACCGCACCGCCCTTGACCGACACCCGCTGCGGGGGCAGGTGCACTGCGCCCGACGAGCGATCTTTGGAGCCGATGAACGCGAACTTCCACGCCTCGGATCGGTACGAGGGCGGAGCCGCAGGATTCTCGGGGTCGGGACGCCGTGGCGGTTCACGATCGAGGAAGCCGCGCCAGGTCAGGTACTTGTTGTAGGTGAGGGTGTCGTTGCCCGCAGCGATCTGCTCGGCCACCGTGCTGCACGGCTGATACGCGGCGACGGCATCGGTGGTCCGGAAGAACGAGACGTCACAGCCGTCGGCCAGATGGACGACCATGATGGTCTGACCCGGTTGGGCCGTGTCGAGCACCGACGCCAGGACCAGGCCCGGATGGGCCGCCCCGGTGTTGCCGACCGTGAGCGCCAGATCGTCAGCGACCTTGGCACCGTCGAGGCCGGCCGCAGTGGCTGCGCCGCGTGCGGCCCGATTGTGGAGGCCGGTGACGATGGCGACATCGATGTCGGAGGGCTCGAGGCTGCATTCCTTGAACGCGGCGACGGCGGCCTCGGTGACCAGCGGCAGGTAGACGTGTTCGCCGAAGCGCTCCTCCCATACCCGCGAGTATTTCCACTCGGGCAAGCGCCAGCGGTCGAGGAACTCGGCGGTGGCCGATGCCCCCCCGAGGTACTCGGCGATGACCGGGCCGTCGGCGTCGCTACCGACCATGAAGGTGACCGCAGCGTCGCCGCAGTTGGATTCGTCACCCGACTCGGGGCGTCCCGTCCTCACGTCGGCCAGCGCCACCAGCGTGGGCCGCGTACCTTCGAGTGCATTGCGCAGCGCGCCCCGGCTGACCGGGCGGAGCCGATCATGTCGGCGGCGAAGACGCTCGACGGCAGGTTCAACGCGGCGTGGATCACGTTGGCGTTGGTCTTGTCGAGGTAGGGCGGCGAAGTTGTGGCGAATACGACCGAGCTGGGCGTGACGCTCACGGTGCGCATGAGGTCTCGGCCGGCTTCGACGGCCATCGACGTTGCGTCTTCGTCGAAGGACGCCACGGCCCGGGTGCCCTTGCCCCCGCCAGTGCCCAGCGCCTCGCCGATGACACTGCGTTTGAGCCGGTTGTAGGGCACGTAGGCCCCGTAGCCCAGAATTCCCCGCATGGATTACCTCTCGGGTGGTGAAGAAGGTCGATTGATCGGTTTCGAACGACCTTAGCGTTTTCGGCCGCCGAGGGAGAAAGTGGGGCGGGACTCCCTAAGAGTAGAACGGGTTCTCACCGGCCGAGTGGTCGGTGGCGTCGAGTACTTCGGTGATCTCGGGCAACGCCTCGAGCAGCATGGAACGGATGCCGTCCTGGAGCGTGATGGCGCTGGCCGCACAGCCCTGACACCCGCCACCCATCATGACGAAGACCTTCGTGTCCTCGGGACCGTTGTCCTCGACGCCGACCAACCGGGCGAACCCACCATGGGCGGCGAGGGCGGGGTTGATGGCCTGGTCCAACACGGCCTGGACCTTCTCCGGCAGCTCGCCCGTGAGGTCGAGGTCGAGACCGGCCAACGGATCGGGGGGATTCGGGTTGCGGATGACCAGACCCCCGTTGCTCGACGACGGGACGTCGAGCGTGCTGCCGAACATCCGCGTCACCGAGTCGGCCGGGATGATCACCGTGAGTTCGCCATGCTCACCCTGGGTGTAGACCGCATCACCGTCCTGCGCATCGGCGATGGGAGCGAGCTCGAGCGCATACGCGTACTCGGTCATGTTGGCCCCGGTGATGGCCACCTTCAGCGCCATGCTCCCCGGATCGTCCTCGCTCGCTCGAACCTCCAGCACGGTGGCCAGCGCCGCCTCGGTCACGGCCAGCACGGGAACCCCGTGCAAGGTGTCGGCCGGTGGGGTGTCGGCCGCTGCGGTGTCGGCCGTGGTCGACGAGGAGATGGTCATGGGTCAAGGCTACAACCCACCTCACTGTGTGCAGCCGGCACCTCCCAGCGGGGTGGAACTGCACACGGAAGCCTCCGAGGTGGGGCGGACGGCCCAGTGGCAGCTGGGTCGGATGGCCCGTCGGGCAAGCCCATCCGCCTCTTACCTGCGAGAACGCGTTCTGGTTCGCTGGGACGGTGCACCAATCCCCGCGACTCCTGCTGCGACCTCTCGCGTTCGTCGTCATCCTGCTGATGAGCCTCCTGTCATTCGGCGGCGCGGCCGGTGCGGAAGTAGGCGAGGTCGTGAAGTCCGGCCAGGTCGGAGCTCCGACGCCGGCTCTGTCGGTGCCCTGGCTGGTCAGCGTGTGGGACTTCGCCGAGATCGACGGAGTCGTGTACGTGGGCGGCCAGTTCACGACCGTCCGCCGATGGGCCGGCGACGACTGGGTCAGTCAGCCGTACCTGGCGGCGTTCGACGCCGTCACCGGTCAGCCTGTGCCGGGATTCACCCCACAGCTGAACGGTGCCGTTTTCACCGTCGAGGCCTCGACCGATGGAGCTCGTTTGTTCGTCGGCGGCGAGTTCACCGAGGTGAACGGAGCGGCGCGCAAGGGTTTGGTTGCGATCGATCCCACGACCGGCGCCACCGTCGAGTCGTTCACGACGACCATCGACGGCACGCAGACCCCAGCCGTCATGGACCTCGAGACCGTCGGTGGTCAGATGTATGTGGCCGGCAGCTTCACCATCATTCGGAACGATCTGCAGGGCAGCGTCTCTCGCTGGCGGGCGGCTCGGATCTACCAGGGATCGGGCAACGCCGACGGGTTCCGCCCAGCCGCCCTCAATGGCCGCGTCTACGACATCGAGCCCAGCCCCGACGGGACCCGCGTCTACCTCGGAGGAGCCTTCACGACCGTCAACAACGATCCGACGGCCAAGTATTTCGCCGCAGTCTCCTCCAGCGGCGCGGGCAATCTGCTGCCGGCGTTCACCCAGGGCATCGATCGCACCAATCTGCCATCGTCCAACCAGCCGGCCTACGTGTTCGCCATTGCGGCCACCACCGATCGGGTCTGGCTCGGCATGGAAAGCCACCTGCTCTACCTGGTCGACTCCCGTACCGGCGAGCGCTACAAGGCGTACTTCGCCACCTGGTGGGACGAGAACAACAAGGGCGGCGACTTCCAGGAACTGCTCGTCGTCGGCAACCGCCTCTATACGGGCGGGCACGCCTACGGCATGATGGTCGACCTCCACAATGACAACCGCTGCATCGGCAAGGGCTTCCTCGCGTGCCGGGACTCGTTCCCGCAGAGCGCCTGGATCGATCTCCGGGGCACCTGGATGCAGGCCTTCAACGCCGACACGGGCAGCTTCGATCCGTCGTTCAAGCCACGGACCTCGGGTCGATCTGGCGTGTGGGCCCTCCACTGGTCGGCGTCGCAGAAGACGCTGTGGTTCGGTGGCGACATCACCCACAACAACTTCGACGCAGCTCAGGGGTTTGGGCGACTACGGGACACCTCAGTCGTGATCCAGCCTGATGACGTGACCGTGATCTCGACCCGCCAGACCCGGGAGCGGATCGTGCTGCACTGGACCGCAAGCCTGAATCCCCGAGCGTTGGCCGATCACTTCGAGATCGAGCGCGACGGTCAGGTCATCGCCACCGACGAGGATCTCTGGTTCACCGACACCGGACTCTCCGCCGCCACGACGTTCGGCTACCGCGTTCGGCCCGTCACCGCTGACGGCACCCCCGGTCCCTGGTCCCCCCTTCTGCAAGCCACCACCCTCCCCTGACCGTTCTGCAAGACGGCCGCCCCCCTCCGGGGGTCGGCACGCTTGCAGAACGGGGCTGAGGTGGCGCCAGCTTGCAGAACCCGGCTGGGCCGGCCCCTCAGGCGGCATCCGTTGTCCGACGAGAGCGGATGATCTCGAGCACGTCGTCCATCGCCGAGGTTCCGGTAGTGACGTCATGCCAGCCGACCCGCACGACCGCCCAACCATTCGCGACTGCGACCCGGTCTCGACGCCGATCCTCGGTGAACGCCTTCGACGTCGAATGGAACGATCGACCGTCCGCCTCGAGAATCGTGCGTCCGGCGGGATCGGCGAAATCGACGATCCCGCTTCTCCCGTCGTACCACGGAGGACGGAACTGGCGGAGGAGCTCCAGCCCGTCTCGGACGAGCCGCTCCTGGACCGCGAGTTCGAGGATCGACTGGGGAAAGTCGCGGGGGTCGGCCAGGTTTCCGAGCACGTCTCGCAGCGCGCGGGTCCCTGCCCGACCGCGGCGAGCCAGCTCCAGATGGCACGCCAGGAGACCGCCGAGGTCGACACGACGCTCGACCAACTGGTGTTCGACGAACTCGACGAGACGTGCCGGACTGATGGCCGCCGCCAGGTCGCAAATCGTCCGCTCGGCTGAAGTGACCACCAGATTGTCGATGATGACCCGATGGTGGTCCGGTAAATAACGGGTCTGGTGCATGACCACTCGCCGGTCGCTGAGCGCGGCTCCGTTCGGACCGACGATGTGCCAACCCTGACGAGCCAGCCAACGTTCCCACGAGAAACCGTGCAGCAGGCCGGCGGTCGCGCGGGCAACCGCCGATCCGCTGATCGCCTTCGTCGCCGCAGCCAAATCGGTTCGTTCGGTCCGCAGCACCTCCGTCACGTACACCCCGCGGTGAGCGACCGCGAGAACCCCGTTTGCTACACGATGCTCGATGGACCGCGGGCTGACACCGACGGCCAGCAGCTCGGACTTCGTGGTCACACCATGCGAGCGGCAAGCAAGACCGATGATGAGTTGATCGACGAGCCCGGCCGTCGTTGTTGATCGATGAGTGGTTCCCACAGGATCCCCCAGGTGCGTGGGCCCTCGAGCCCGTTGGCCAGCGGCCCCCGAAGGGGCGAGAGCACCGCACGGAGCGTCGATCCGCTCGCACTGGACCGGCGAAGTATCGCCAGACCGAGCGGCATTTGCACCCGTCGCATTGCCCCCAACCCGATCCGACCCGTCGAATTGCAAGCTGGTCTCACCTCAGCCCCGTTCTGCAAGCCGGCGGGCCCCGACAGGGGGGCGCCGGGCTTGCAGAACGAGGGGGAGGGGGTCGGGGGCTTGCAGTTAGGGTGGCGGGATGCGTCGCTGGCTCGTGCTGATCGTCCTCGCGATCCGGGTCACGGCGGCGTCGGCCTTGCTGGTCGGGCCGTGGACCGATGAGGCCGAGGAGCTGGCGGGGTGGGACGCCAGCCGGTTCCAAGCGATCCACGACGCGCCCGGGCGGCCGTGGATCGATCACGAGGTCGAGTACCCGCCCGGGTCAGTGGCCTTGATCGAAGTGATCACGTTCGGCGGCGGGCTTGCGGGCGGCGGGGTGGTCGGGACGCAGCGGCTGCTGGTGGCGCTGTCGCTGGCCGTCGACCTCGGCGTCGCCGGCCTGCTCGAGCGACACCGACGTGACGCCGGGCTTGCGTATCTGGTGCTCGGAACGGCTGCCGTGCCGGCGGGGCTGCTCCGTTTCGACCTGTGGGCGGCGGGCTGCACGGCCCTCGGCCTGGTGCTGCTTTCCGGACAGCGCCGGCAGCTGCCCCGGTCAGTAGGCCTCGGCCGAAACCTGGCAGTCGGGGTCTTCGCGCTTGCGGCGGTCGCGGGTGCGGCGATCAAGGTCTCGCCTGGGCTGCTGATTCCGGTGGCCTTCGCCGTTCGGAGAAGATCCGAAGCGCTGGCCGCGGTCGCAGTCGGGGCCACCATTGGTGGGGCGTGGTTGTCCTGGGCCGGGGTCGACGCACTCGAGCAGATCACGAGCCTTCGCGGCGTGAGCGGCTGGCACATCGAGTCCATCCCGGGCTCGCTCATTGCGCTGCTGGGCGATGGCCAACAACGCTTCGAAGCCGACGCCTACCGGATCGGGACGCTCGACGACGGCCTCGTCCTCGCCGGCCGGGTCGTGACCGGCCTCGTCGTTCTCGGCCTCTGCGTGCTGGCGCAGCGAACGAAGGCCGAGTCCGCAGCTGCGCTGGCCATGCTCGGTTCGACGGCAGCGCTCATCGTGACCGCTCCGCTGCTCTCACCCCAGTTCCTGTTGTGGCTCACGCCGGCGGGGGCGTTGGCCTGGGCGTGCGGGCAGCGTCGACCGGCGGCGCTCACCGGAGGAGCGATCGTCCTCACTGCGCTCACCCTCGCCATCTTCGGTCCGCCCGGAGTCGATCATCCGATCGCAGCGACCTTGCTGCTCCTGCGCGACGGACTCCTGATCGGCATCATCGTCAGCTCCGCCGTGCACCTCCATCGACTGGCCCGTCAGCCAGGTTGAAAGACCCGCTCGCGGTCGACGGCACCGGCCCACGGCCGGCTCGTGCGCAAGCGCAGGTCGATCAGGTGGCCGGCATAGCGGGAGGCCTGGGCCAGTGACGCCTTGGAAACACCGGCTGCTCGGACGTCGAAACGGTACGGAACCTCGACGACCGGGAGTTGTGGGTGCGTCGCCAGCATTTCCATCAGGATCTTGAACCCGTCCGGCTGGAGCCGCTCGAGATCGATCTGAGCTCGGGGTAGGGCGAAGAAGCCACTCATCGGGTCCGAGACCCGACCGACGCTGCGAGGAAAAACCAGACGCGCAAGGAACGCCGCCGCCGCCGACAGAACCCGCCGAGTGGGCGACAGGCCCACCGAGGCTCCTCCGGTCACGTGGCGGCTGGCGACGGCAATTCCGGCCATCGCCACCGAACGCTGCACCAGCGACGGAACGACTTCGGGGGGATGCTGCAGATCGCCATCCATCACCACGACGGTCGCGCCACCAGCCGAGAGGAGTCCCTCGACGACAGCTCCACCCAGACCACCCCAGCGTTCGGAAGGCGTGCGATGGATCCACCGCACCCCTTGGCAGCGAGCGCCAAGGTCGGCGAGCACCTGTGGGGTCGTGTCGTCGCTGTCATCGACGAAGATGATCTCGAGGTCGTCGGGTTCGGAGAACGCCGCGATCAGGCGATCGGCCAGCGGTGCGACCGATTCGGCTTCGTTTCGCGTCGGCACGATCACCGTCACCCGGCGGTGCTCGCCCGACGGCAGCATCGGCCGGACCGCTTCGGCGCCACGGCCGACAGTGCTCGGGCTGAACGTCAGTAGCCCGAGCGCCAATGCGGCCAGGAGCATCGACGCGACACCGTTGTTCTCCAGGAGCACGACTCCGGCCTGCGGGCCCACCGGCAGCACCACGAACGCAGCGACGGCGGTGATCGTCAGGTAGGCCCGGTTCTGGTCGCCCGCCGATGCTGCGGCCCACAGCATGAGACCCCACGTCAGGTACCAGGGCTGGGTCGTCGGATGGAGCACCGCCAGGAGAAGCAGGCTCCACGCGAGGGCCGTGACCGCGGAGCCCTTCCTACGGAACAAGAGCCAAGCCGTGAGCACGGCTGCGAGCAGCAGTCCCATCATTCGGGCAACCGAGAGCACTCGGGCCGCATCGAGCCCGGTGGCGAGCTGCACTGCGCCTCCCAGCACGCGAGTGACGCTCAGGTAGGCATCGACCGGCGCCGCGTTGATGAGCGCGTCGACCCACCCCCAGCCCCAACCGGTGATGCGGCCGGACAAGGCGATCACCGCAAACGCCTCCCCCCTGCGATCAACGTCCGCGGCGATTCGGCGGGAGGGTCGGGCGGCCTCGAGAATCCACGGCCAGGCAAGGAAGGCGGCGCCGAGGATGCCGGGCATCTTGATCGCAGCTGCGAACGCGCAAAGCGCAATGCCGACGAGCCGCCACCGCGGTCGTAACCCGATGGCCACACCGCCGACCAGGAAGGCCAGCATGAGCGCTTCGTTGTGCGCCCCCGAAACCAGGTGAAGCAGGACGAGCGGATTGGCGACCGCCAGCACGACCGCGTCGACGGGGTCACGGCCGAGTCCCTTGGCGATGTGCCACACGCCTGCGGCGGTGACCAACAGGCCGAGCACCGCCAGGGCCCGGAAGGCGAGCACCTGGTAGACGACCTGTTCACCCGGAGTCGATTCGACCCGCGAGCTCACCGTCGATGAAACCAGCGATGAGACGGCCACGAACACCGGGCCGTACACGACAGGCGCGTCGAGGTACAGCGGGTCGACGGGATCCAGGATGGGATCGTCGCCCAGTGCCGCCGGACCCTGGCGGTAGACGTCGAAACCCGCATCGGCCAATCGACCCTGTGCGGCGTACGCATAGACATCCCTGCTCCCGAGAGGAGGGCCGGCCAACAGTGGCAGAGCCCAGACCGAGACCACGAGCGCGACCATCGCCGCCGACGCACCGCGAGCCCGGACGTCCCGGCGCAACTTCAGCCAGGCGCGGACGAGGAAGATGAGTCCGGCGTAGAAGATCACGAGCGCGCCGAGGAGATCGACCCGAGGCCGCACCGGTACGGCGGGCACGGACCACAGTCGCTGTGCCGGTTCCTGACCGGCCGCCCCCGCCAGCGTGCCGCCCACCACGACGAGCAAGGTGCTGAACAGACCCAACGCAAGCGCTCCGCACGGGACCGCCGCACGCGCCAACCCGATGCCGCGCCAAGACTGTCGGACGTCGATATCGGTGCTGGCGATGGACGAGAGTCTAGAGACCGACATGCGCTAGAACTTGGACATGCCGAATCTGCATCCCGACGAACTCCATGCCTTCGTTCGAGACACCTGCGCCCAACTCGGGAGTTCCGAAACCGAACAACACCTCGTGGCCGACCAGTTGATCGGCGCCAACCTGGCCGGTCACGACTCTCATGGCGTCGGCATGCTCCCTGCCTACGTCGGCGGGGCGCTCAGCGGCGAGCTCACCGTCAACAGCCATCCGACGATCGTGCAGGACCTCGGCGCACTGAGCGTTCTCGACGGCAACATGGGCTTCGGCCAGGTCAACGGCTTCGAGGCCATGGAGCACGCGATCGACCGGGCCCGAACCCACGGCGCAGCCATCGTCGGACTTCGGAACAGCTACCACATCGGCCGCATCGGCCACTGGGGCGAGCAGTGCGCGGCGGCCGGCATGGCCTCTCTTCACTTCGTCAACGTCTCGGGTCACACGCCCCTCGTCGCCCCCTACGGCGGCCGGGAGGCTCGCTTCGTGACCAATCCCATCTGCCTCGCCATTCCCGGCGGCCCCGAACGCAACGGGCGTCCAACGCCCCGGGTCATGCTCGACATGGCAACGTCGAAGATCGCGTTCGGCAAGGCTCGGGTCGCGATGGAGGAGGGCAAACCGGTGCCTCCCGACACCATGATCGACGGTCAGGGCAGAGTCACCACCGACCCTTCGTGCATGTTCAACAACCCTCGGGAAGGCGCACTTCTCGCCCTTGGCGAGCACAAGGGCTCCGGTCTGGCCATCATGGCCGAACTGCTCGGCGCGGCACTCATCGGCGGTCCGACCATCCAACCCGGCAACAAGCGGGTCGTCACCCGCATCGTCAACAACATGTTGTCGATCGTGATCGACCCTGCCGCAACGGGAGCAGGCGATGGCTTCGCGGCCGAGGCCGAGGCCTACCTCGACTACGTCCAGGGGTCAGAGCTTCGGGAAGGCTTCGACGAGGTGCTGTTGCCCGGCGATCCGGAGAACCGGGCACGAGCCGCCAGAGCCGAAGGCATTCCGGTTGACGACGCAACCGTCAAACTGCTCCGCAAGGCGGCCACCAGCGCCGGCCTGGTCGATGCAGGATCCCGACTGTCATGAACGAGCCTGCCATGAAGGAGCCCACCATGTCTGAACCCGTCCGCTACGTCGAACTCCTGAATCAGCGGTACCAACTCCAGGGGTTCCCGCCCTACGCGTGGACCGTCAACGACGATGCCCCGCTGACTCCGCTGACCAAACCGCTGGCCGAGTGTCGCGTGTCGATGCTCACTTCCGGTGGAGTCTCGCACTGCACGTTGCCGACCTGGGATGCCTACGCCCGCAACGATTTCCGACTCGACACGGTCGACCCGGCCGCCCCCGCCGCCGACTTCACGGTCAGCGACAGCTACTACGACACCACCGATGCCGAGGTCGACGTCAACTGCGTCTTCCCCATCGACCGTCTCCGGGAGTTCGAGGCCGATGGGACCATCGGCTCGATCGCCCCGCGGCACTGGAGCGGCTTCATGGGTCGCATCTACAAACGCAGCCACGTTCAGGAAGTTGCGGCTCCGGCGCTGTTCGACGAGCTCGTCTCCGACGAGGTCGACCTGTTCCTCCTGGTTCCTGCCTGACCACTCGACCACCAGACCGTGGGTCTGGTCGCACGAGTCATCGAATCCCTCGGCATCCCCACCGTGCTGGTATCCACCGGCCGGGACCTCACCGAACTCGTCCGCCCGCCGCGGTCGTTGTTCGTGAACTACCCGATGGGCAACCCGTTCGGCCCTCCGAACCAGCCCGACACCCAGAGACGCATCCTGAGCATCGCGCTGGCGTTGGCCGGCGAGATCACCGAGCCCGGCGCCATTGTCGATCTCGACACCCTCGATCGAGCGGCCGTCTGGCCGGTCGACTTCACCGAGAAGGTCACCCGCTCGCTGCTGGCCATGTAGTGATCGAGGGAGCGACCGCCGCCCGGGTCGACAGAAGGCCCTAGGTGGCAGCGGCCTCCGCGGCGATGACCATTCGGTCGATCATCTGATCGAGGATCTCCCGAGAGGTCGCCGCGTTCAGTCGAACCCATCCGAGACCGTGCGGACCGAAGTCGGATCCGGGCGACAACGCGACGCCGTGTTCCAGGAACGCGGCGGCCGGTTCGGGACCGAGCTGCAAGGCGTTGCAGTCGAGCCAGTTGAGATACGTGGCCTCAGGTAGTTGGAAGCCAACCGCCGGAAGCTCCTGCGCCAACCGGGAGGCCAGATGGTCTCGTTGTTCGGTCAGGTGTCGACGGACCTCGGCCAGCCACGGCTCGCCGGCCGTCCAACAGGCCAGGGTCGCCTCGAGGCCTGGCGTGCTGAGCCCGCCGAACGCGTGCGACGGCATTGCGTTGAAGGCATCGGCCATGCCCTGATGACCGATGTGGGCGATGGCCGTGCGCAGCCCCGCCAGGTTGAAGCTCTTGCTGGCCGCCGAGACCGTGACCGTCCGCGCCGCCGCCTCGGGGCTGACCAAGGCCATCGGCAGGTGGGTCGTACCCGGGTGCCGGAGGTCGGCCCAGATCTCGTCGGACAGGATCAACAGATCGTGTCGTTCGGCGACTTCGGCGATGGCCTCGAGTTCGGATCGGTCGAAGACCCGTCCGGTCGGATTGTGCGGGTTGCAGGTGAGGATCACCTTCGTGCGCTCGTCGATGCACGCCTCCAGTCGCTCGGCGTCGAGTCGCCATCCGTCGGCGTCGAGCCGGCAATCGATCAGCCGGCGACCGCCGTGTTCGACGGCGTGGATGAACGGCGGATAGATGGGCGTGAGCAGAACGATCCCGTCGCCAGGCTCGGTGTGCAGCCACAGGACCAGATCGATCGGATGCAGGACATCGGCGAACATCCGGAGCTGACCGACGTCAGGACGCCACCCGTGATGACGTTCCTGCCAATCGGCCCAGACCTCGGGAATACGGGAAATCGCGTGCACGCGAGTACCCGAAGTCACCGCGATCAGCCACGCCCCGAACGGCTTCGATGGCGACGGGTGCGGGCAGGAAGTCCATGTCTGCGACCCACCCCGCCAACACGTCGCCTCCGTCACGACCCCATTTGATGCCGTGGAGCGAGCGCAAGCGCTCGAGGTTGGCTCCGTCGGTCACCGCCAATCTTGACCACCGCCCCACACGTTCAACTTCTCACCGGTGACGTAGCCCGCATTGGCCGACACGAAGAAGCGCACGGCGCCGGCGATGTCCTCGGGTTGACAGACCCGGCCGAACGGCATGGTGGCGTTGAGGCTGGTGATGTCGTCGATGCCGGCAGCGCCCTTCACGAGGCGTCGCCCCATGTCGGTCTCGACCAGGCCGGGAGCGACGATGTTGACCCGAATGCCGTTGGCCCGTTCCTCCTTCGCCAAGGTGACCGCCAACGCCTCCAAGGCCGCTTTGCCCATGTTGTAGGGCGCTCCGTTTGCACCGTGGGTGATGGTCGCCACCGACGAGATGACCACGATGTCGGAACGTTCATGGGTCCGAAGGTGCGGAACGGCGACCGAACACAAGTGGTGCGGGCCGAGCGCATGCGTTGCGACGACACGGAGAAGCTCGGCGGGGTCGGTGTCGACCACCGACCGGCCGCGGCTGGCAATGCCCCCGTTGTTGACCAGGACGTGGAAGCCGCCGAAATGCTCGATGACCTCGTGCACATTCCGAGCGTTGTCATCGGGGACCGAGACATCACCCTGGATCGCCAACGCCGTCCGGCCCAGGGCCTCGATCATGGCGACCGTCTCGACTGCGGCATCGACATCCTTGCGGTAGGTGATGGCAACGTCGAAACCATCCTCGGCCAAGCCCATCGCGATGCCTCGACCGATTCCTCGGCCTCCGCCGGTTACCAGCGCTACGCGGTTCGTCACGTCATTTCCTTCTGCTATCGGTCTGACCTGCTCGAGACCTGGAAGCGGACATCATGTCAGCCCTCACGCTCTTCCGACAGTTGCAGCCACCGCTCTTCGACCTCGGCCAGGGATGCCGTGATCTCACCAAGGTCGCCGCCCACACGGATCAGCACTTCGTGATCAGATCCGGCCGCCGCAAGCTCGGCCTCGAGCTTGACCTTGCGGGTTTCGAGCCGTGCCATCTCCTTCTCGGCTGCTCGGATCAAATGCCCGAGCGTGCTGGCCGAGCGCCTGGCCGTGCCGGCCGGACTGTTCGAGGGTTTCTTGACCGGCTGCTTCGAGGTTGGCTTCGTCGACGGACCGCTGCCCCGCTTGCGCTGTTCGTCCCAGGCGTTGTAGCCGCCCGCCCAACGGGCCGCTCGACCATCCGCGACGATGAGGGCGTCAGCCACGACTCGCTCGAGGAAGGCCCGGTCGTGACTGACGACGATCACCGCTCCCGGCCAGTCCTCGAGGAAGTCTTCGAGGGCCCGCAACGTTTCGAGGTCGAGGTCGTTGGTCGGTTCGTCGAGCAGCAGGACGTTCGGTTTGTCGGCGAGGACACGGAGGAGCTGCAGCCGGCGCCGTTCGCCTCCGGAGAGCGTTCCGATCTCGGCCCACTGGGCGTCGGCGTCGAACCAGAAGGACTCGAGGAGCCGGGCGTCGGTCCAGTCGGGTTTACGGTGGGGCCCGGCCACGAACTCGCGAGCGCGGGCAGTCAGGTCGAGCTCGCCGCCGGTTTGGCTGAAGTAGCCCAGCTCGACCGTGCTCCCCCACGTCACCGTGCCGGCATCGGGTTCCCGGCGTCGGGCGATGATCTCGAGCAGCGTGGTCTTGCCGGCCCCGTTTGGTCCGACGATGCCCAATCGCTCGCGTGGATCGAGCTTCAGTCCGAAATCCTTGAACAGTTGGCGCCCGTCGGGCGTCGCTGCGCCGATGCCGTCGAGCTCGATCACGACATCGCCGAGGCGCGGCGTCGGGAACTCGAGATGCAGCTCGGCCGGTCGAGCGGGACCCTCGGCCTTCTGGCCGATGAGGGCCTTGGCGGCCTCGACCCGGTAACGGGGCTTCGAGGTTCGCGCCTTCGCCCCGCGTCGCAGCCAAGCCAATTCCGAACGGGCCAGGTTCCGGCGGATCGATTCGGCGTCGGCCGCCTGTTCCGCCCGACTGGCGGTGGCCTCGAGGTAGCTGTCGTAGTCGCCGTCGTGCACGTACGCACGCCCTCGGTCGAGCTCGAGCATGCGAGTGGTCAGCTTGTCGAGCAGGTGGCGGTCGTGGGTGACCAGCATCAGCCCGCCCCGATAGGAGGTCAGGTGCTGTTCGAGCCATTCGATCCCGTCGAGATCGAGATGGTTGGTCGGCTCATCGAGGATGAGCAGGTCGCTCGGCGCAACCAGCGCCTTGGCCAAGCCGACTCGTTTGGCTTCGCCGCCGCTCAGGCCCGAGGTGTCGCGATCGAACGCATGTCCCATGCCCGAGCCGGGTCAGCGCCGCCTCGGCCTCCCAGGCCTCGGCGCGTCCCGTCGACGACTCGAGGACGGCGTCGAGCACGCGTCCAGGGGGCAACGGGGCGTCCTGGTCGAGCATCGAAATGCGGACTCCACCCCCCAATCGGACCTCGCCGGATTCAGGCCGCGCCCGCCCGGCCAGGACACGCAGAAGGGTCGACTTGCCCGTGCCGTTGATCCCGACGACCCCGATCCGATCTCCCGTCGACACGGTCACCGAGACGTTGGTGAACAGCGGTCGGTCAGGACGCGACATCGAGACGGCCACGGCATCAAGCAGGATCACCCGCTCTTCCTAGCCGACGACGCGCGCGACGCCTCACCCTTCGGGCGATACCGAAGGGGCTACGATCTCCCGGTGTCCGGAATCCTGAGCGAACCTCTCGACATCAACGGCCCCCGCCGCCCCAGACCGAACTGGCCGAAGGTGCCCGGTTCTCCGGGCCTGACCGTGCGGCATCGGGCCCACGGCCACGTCGGCGTCATCCTCCGATACACCCCCGACTGGATCGTGCTTCGGGATCAGAACGGGCGCGAGCACACACTTCGCAATGAGCCGGGAGCGTTCTCGGTCGATGGCCGCACCGTTTCGCTGGTCGCCCCACCCCGAGGCCCGAAGCCCCAAGGCGCTGCGTTCACGGCGTCCGGTTCGGTTGCAGTACCGAGTGCAGCGGCGCGAGTTGCCCAACCCAGCCGCATCCTCGTCGAAGGCATCCACGACGCGGAGCTGGTCGAGAAGGTCTGGGGCGACGATCTCCGTATCGAAGGGATCGTGGTCCAGCCGCTGCACGGCGCCGACGATCTCGAAGAAGTCGTACGAAGCTTCGGACCTCGGCCTGGCCGACGCCTGGGCGTTCTCCTCGACCACCTGATCGACGGTTCGAAGGAGACCCGGATCGCCGAGAGGGTCGACCATCCCGATGTGCTCATCACGGGTCACCCGTACGTCGACATCTGGCAGGCGGTCCGACCCCAGGTGGTCGGTCTGGACGCCTGGCCGATCATCCCCAAGGGCACGGACTGGAAGACCGGGATTGCCCGGGCGATCGGCTTCTCCGGCGAACCGGGGGTGCTCTGGAAGCAGATCCTCGGGCGTGTCTCGACCTACAAGGACCTCGAAGCTCCCCTCGTCGGAGCCGTCGAGTCGCTGATCGACTTCGTCACCCTCGGCGGGCCGGGCGGGGCCGCGGACCTGTGACCGACGAGTCGGCCAATGCCCGGCTGACCTCCAGCGGGGTGAGACCCGGGCGTTCGGTGCTCTGCTCCCGGGGCTTGAACCACACGCCCGGGTCGATCACATCGGGTCGGACCGGTTCATTGAACAAGTAGCCCTGCATCAAGGTCACCCCGAAGTCCAGCAGTTCCCGAACCTGCTTCTCGCTCTCGACTCCTTCGGCCACGATGCGCAGGTTCAGCGCCTTGGCCATCGCCACGACGGCCTCGATGATCGCCCGGTTGCTCGACGTCGCGTTCATGTCATCGACGAAGCTCTTGTCGATCTTGAGCGTCGAGACCATGTCGAACTGCTTGACGTAGCTGAGGCTCGACTGGCCCGTACCGAAGTCGTCGATGGCCAGGTTGACCCCGAGTCCCCGGATGTCCCGCAAGATGCTGAGTCCGTCGAGGTGGTCGACGATCACGTCCTCGATGATCTCGAGGACCAGCTGTTCCGGCGGCAGACCCGACCAGGCAAGCACCTCGCTCACCAGATACGGGAAGTTGGAGTCGAGCAGTTGGGCCTCGGCCACATTGACGCTCATCTTGATGTCGTAGGCCGAGGGCGAGAGATGGTTCCACACCGCCGCCTGAGCGCATGCCTCGCGGAGTACGACCTCGCCGATGCGGGCCATCATGCCCGTCTCCTCGGCGACAGCAAGGAACTCGCCGGGGCTGATGACACCCCGTGTCGGGTGGTTCCATCGGACGAGCGCTTCGAAGCCGTACAACCGTTTGGCCGGCACGTCGATGATCGGCTGGTAGTAGACCATGAACTGGTCCTCGTCCAAGGCTTTCACCAGATCGCGCTCGATGTCGAGCCGGTCGAGCACCTTGCGACGCTGGGCCTCGTCGAAGACGGCGTACCCCGTCCGGTCCTTCTTGGCCCGGTACATCGCGGCGTCAGCGTCTCGTACGAGATCCTGGGCCGCTCGCACGTCGCCCGGACGCGCGATGGCAACCCCGATGCTGGTGGACACGACCTGCGCGTTGCCTCGGAGTGACACGGGTTGGGCGAACGACTTGAGGATCTGCGTTGCGACCGCGAGCACGGACTTCTCCGAGAGCAGGTCGCGGCACACGACAACGAATTCGTCGCCGCCGAATCGAGCGACGACATCGGTTCCTCGCACCGCTCGCTGCAAGCGTCCCGCGACGATCCGGAGCAGTTCGTCGCCGGCATCGTGACCCATCGAGTCATTGATGACCTTGAACCGGTCGAGGTCGAGAAACAGCACTGCGAGGATCGTCTCGGACTGTTTCGCTCGTTCGAAGGACCATTCGAGTTCCTGGAACAGACCGTTCCGGTTGAGGAGATCGGTCAGGGCATCGTGGTTTGCATCGTGCTCGGCGCGGGCCAGCGCCGCGGTCGCGCCGCGCGACAACCAACTCTGCCACAGGGCTCCACCGGCAGCTCCCACAGCTCCCACCAGGCCGGAGGAGGCGGAAATCCCGAGGGCCGAATCCCGGCTGCCGAACAGGAAATAGAGGGCAATGATCCAGAGCAGGCTCGTAAACACGCCGCAGGCAACGACGACCGCGGGAGAGTTCGCCAGGCGATTGTTCTGCATATGCCTATGAATACGGCCTCCCGCCGAGGTTCTTGAGCACTTGGATCGATTCAGCGGCGCCGACTCAGGTTTGCCGATGCCATGCCGATAGTTCCGGGAGGAGAGCCGCCACTTCATGCCTGACCCGAAGACCACTCGCACCCCGGATTTGAAGATCAGTCGCCACGGTCAGATGACCGAGGCGTTCGAGCTGCTCGCCCAGGGCATCGGGCCCTTCATCGACGAGCGGATGACGGTGTACTTCGCCGACGACCTGTCGTGGGAGGATGCTGCGGCCAACCGAATGGGCCGGGCCAACGAGCACGGTGCGACCGACCCGCTCTTCCAGCTCCTGGTGCTCCGTCGATTCTGGGGCCCCGTCTTCTCGGACTTCTTCGGCGAAGACCTGCGCGGACTGGTCGCCCAGCTGATCGAGGCCCGAAACCTCTGGGCGCACTTCAGCCTGCCCGACGACACCTCGTACCTCGACCGGATCCTGTTGTCCATCGAGCGACTCCTCTCACCAGTGGCCCCTGACGACGCCATCGCCCTTCGTCGCATCCGCACCCGCCTCAGGAATCCGTCGACCGACGATGCCGCCGGTGCCATCCAGGAGCCGGTCGATCTCATTGCCCTGCGTACCCAACTGGGTGAAACCGAAGGCGCCTTCCAACAACTTCAGACCGACTTTGCAGCGATCACCGAGCAGTTGACGATCGCCCGAAAGGCATCGGCCGGCAAACAGCTCCGCCTCAACATGCTCGAGCGCGAATTGCTGGAAACCACGGGGCAAGCGGCCAGGCTCGAACACCACCTGGCGTTCGAGATGGGCGCCCGTCAGCGTCTCGAGTGGATCTTCGTTGCGTTCATCGCCGTCATGCTGTTGGTGATGGTGCTCCTCGTCGTCTGAGGGCCCGGACGATCGCAGCCATGGTCGCGTCGGTCCCGGCGGGGGTGGAGACCAATGCCGGCCAATCGAGACCGGGCACGAAGGTGCTGCACGGCACGTCGGCCCACTCGCGTGTGACGCCGCCCGCCAGTAGGACCTCGATGTCGGACGTCGGCGGTCTGTCACCGAGTTCGGCCGGTCGCACCGCGTCGCACGGCCCGAGGAGAACCACCGAACGCACCCGCGTCGGCGTGTACCGCCGAAGGTCGAGCGCCGAACGTGCGGCGTCGCCGCTACCGACGACGACCGCTTCGTTCACCTCGAACGCCTCCAGAACGACCGTGAGATCGTGCACCTCGTTGCGATCTCCGAAGATCTGATCGACGGACACCAGCGCAATCTTCGCTCCGCAGCGTGCCGCGACCGCTTCGATCCACCGTGACGAATCGGCGAACCCGCTCAGAAGTACCACCACGTCGTCGGCGTCGCGAGCGGCAGCCCCATTCGTCTCGACCACCCGAATGCCGTTCGACACCGGGACGCTGAACGCCTGCATCATGCTGCGGAACTCATCCCTGCGGAACCCTAGTCACCTCGGCCGTCCCGCGGGGTGACGGGTGCCGATCCGCGCCACAGGCCACAATGAGGCGGTGCGCAACAGCCTGCGACTCGGTCGCTTGTTCGGCATCCCCATCGGTATGCACTGGAGCGTCGCGGCCGTCGTGGTGCTCCTCACCTACGTCCTCGCCACGTCGACCCTGCGGTCGTTCCTTCCGGACACGTCGCTCACGTCTCGCATCGTCGTCGCCGCAGCAGGGGCCGCAGCCTTCCTTCTCTCGCTCATCGGTCACGAGCTCGGCCACGCCCTCACCGCACGCCGCCACGGCATCGAGGTCGAAGGCATCACCCTCTGGCTTCTGGGCGGGTTCGCCCGACTCAGCCGTCAGCCCCGAACACCCGGCGCCGAGTTCTGGGTTGCCATTGCCGGGCCGGCCGCCAACGTGGTGCTGGCCGGCGGATTCGCGCTGGGCGCCGTCGCCGCGACCCGGTACGACGCACCGGAGCTCGTTCGCGGCGTTCTGTCGTGGCTCGTCGTCGTGAACCTACTCCTCGCAATCACGAACCTGCTACCCGGCGCGCCGCTCGACGGCGGACGTGTCCTCACCGCCATCATCTGGAAACGCACCGGCGACGCCGAGCTCGCCCGGCTTCGTTCGGCTCGGGTAGGGCTCGGGATCGGCGCAGCGGTCGTCGTGCTCGGTCTGCTCGAGCGATTCCGCTGGTCACAGGAGACCGGTTGGGGAACGCTGCTCGTCGGGGCATTCGTCCTGTTCGCGGCGAAAGGCGAGATCGGCGCCGCTGCGCTACGGCGCCGGCTGCAGGCGACGCCACTCTCGGCGATCATGAGCGCTCACCCCTCTGCTGTCCACGAGAGCATGACGATCCAACAGTTCCTCGATCACCACGGGCCCGGCCCGGAGCGCGCCCTGCCGGTCGTACGGTGGGGCAGTGATCCGATCGGCTACGTGGCGCCCAGCCTCCTGCTCGATGTCGGCCAGCCCGAGCGGAGCTGGACATCGCTCGGCCGCTGCATGCTCCCTCTCAACCATGTCCCACGAGCCTGGACGTCGGAGTCCGTAGCTGCGTTGATGGACCGGTCCGGTGGTGCCATGCCCTCGATGGTCGTCTTGCACGAGCCCCGGCGAGGCCAGCCCATCGGCACCTTGAGCCGAGGCCAAGTGCGCAATCTCGTGGAGATGCCAATCGATTTCTGGGGTCGTGAAGGGCACTAGCCTGCAGGGCGATGGTCAGCACGACGACACACGTACCCAAGTGGGTCCGACGATCGATCTTCCTGTGGTGGGGGACGCTCGTTGCCCTCTGGCTGGTCTACGTCATGGCCCGCGAGCTCCGCGGCCTGCTCGTTCAGATCGTGCTTGCCCTCTTCATCTCCTTCGCCCTCGATCCCGTGGTCGAAGGACTCGGCCGGCGTGGCGTCCGACGGTCGGCGGCCACCGGGCTCAGCCTGTTGGTCGCGTTCGTGGCCACGCTCGTGTTCCTCGGCGCCATGGGGTCGCTACTGGCCAACCAGTTGAATGATCTGGTCCACAACCTGCCCGACTATCTCGACGAGACCCAGGTCTGGCTCGACGATCAGTTCGGCATCACCTTCAACACCGAAGATCTCCGCTCCCAGTTCGAGCCCGGCGGGGAGGCCAGTCGGTTCGCCACTGGCCTGGCCGGAAACCTGGTGGGGATCGGCACCACCGTGCTCGGTCTCCTGTTCCAGACCCTGACCGTCACGTTGTTCGCCTACTACCTCACCGCCGACGGCCCACGGCTTCGACGCTCGGTCTGCTCGATGCTGCCGCCCGAGCGGCAGCACGCCGTCCTCGAGGTCTGGGATCTCGCCATTGCGAAGACCGGCGCCTACATTTCCTCCCGCTTCCTCCTCGCCGTGATCTCCTCGGTGTTCCACTGGATCTTCTTCCAGATCCTGGACCTTCCCTCGCCGATCGCTCTCGCCATCTGGGTCGGGGTGATCTCGCAGTTCATCCCCACGCTCGGCACCTACCTCGCGGGGGTGCTTCCGATCGTCGTTGCCCTCGGTGTTCAGCCCTCACGCGCCCTGTGGGTCATCGGCGCTGTGGTCGTCTATCAACAGATCGAAAACTACGTGCTGCTCCCTCGCATCACCGCCCAGACCCTCGACATGCATCCCGGAGTGGCCATTGGCGCGGTGCTGGCCGGAACCGAGCTGTTCGGCCCGACCGGCGCCCTCGTCGCGCTCCCGGTGGTGGCCACCGGCACCGCGTTCCTCACGGCCTACGTCGAGCGCCACGACGTGGTCGACAATCCCCTCGTCGCACCGGCCGAACCCTGATCCCGACCCCCGAACCGAACCAAGAGGTCCTCCATGTCCGACAGTGCCCAGTCCCCCGCCTTGGTCGAATTCTTCTGGCGGCCCGGCTGCCCGTTCTGCATGCTGCTCGAGCGATCACTCGATCAGGAAGGCGTCAGCCTCGCCAAGCGCAACATCTGGGAAGAGCCTGAAGCGGCGGCCATCGTCCGCTCGATCGCCGACGGCAACGAGACGGTGCCGACGGTGCGGATCGGCGAGGTTGCCCTGGTCAACCCGTCAGCCAAGCAGGTCATGGCTGCCCTGGCGTCGACGTCCGCCTGAAGCAAGCTGCTTGCACATCCTTGCTTGACCTTAGTCACTGATTGTTGTACCGTCTTCCACGTCTCTGCAGGCCTGCACCCCAGCCGCCTTCGCACTCGTGGACGATACCTTCTGAACCTGTACTGGTCTACGCCTGTACGGTGCGAAAGCGAGGTCTGCCTCCGGCCGACTCGTTGTCAACCACCGCACCAGCAATCCACCGCATCAGTACCACCGCACCAAGTAATCCACCGCACCAGATCGGAGCCCCAGTGGCCGATGACTCCAGCCGCCGCGCGCTGCATGCCTATGTCAGCGACGACGCCCACGACAAGTGGCACGGCTTTGCCGCCGAACAGGGCGTGAGCGTGAGCGCGATCCTCGAGGCACTCGCACCGCAACTCAGCTTCGAGGAGCGGCGCCGACCAGCCGGTCGCCGACGGACTCGACCGCGTCGTGAAAGCAGCGCGGAAGATCGACGCCACGCGTCGCCGTCGTCGCCGCGACTGAACGGTCCCCCCATCGACCCTCGAATCTCGATACCGTCAACGACTCGGTATTGAAAGGCAACGAGTGTGTCCCGTGAAGTACCCCCGCGAGGTGGAATGTCCGCTCAAGGTGAGTCTCTCCCCTTTGCTCGCGAGGTACTCGACGTCCCCGTCTCCGAAGAACTCGGCGACTCGTTCCTCGCCTACTCGCTCTCGGTCATCACCTCACGAGCCATCCCCGACGTTCGGGACGGCCTGAAACCGGTTCAGCGTCGCATCCTCTACTCGATGCGTGAGATGCGGCTCATGCCCGACCGATCGCACCGCAAATGCGCCCACGTGGTCGGCGACGTCATGGCCAAGTTCCACCCGCACGGCGACACCGCCATCTACGACACGCTGGTTCGACTGGGTCAGGACTTCAGCCGCCCGGTGACCCTCATCGATCCGCAGGGAAACTTCGGCAGTCTCGACGATCCGCCCGCCGCCTACCGCTACACCGAATGCAAGCTCACTCCGGCGGCCCTCGATCTGCTCGGTGAGATCGACGAGGAGACCGTCGACTTCCGGCCCACCTACGATGGCGAAGGCTCCGAGCCGGTCTACCTGCCCGCGTTGCTGCCGAACCTACTGGTCAACGGCACCTCGGGCATCGCGGTCGGCATGGCCACCAATATGGCCCCCCACAACCTGCGGGAGATCTACGAAGCCATCAAGTTGGTGATGACCAAGCGTCGGCCGAGACCGACCATCGATGAGCTGATGGCCTTGGTTCCCGGCCCGGATTTCCCCACCGGTGGCATGGTGATCGACGAAGACCTCCGTACTGCCTACGAAACGGGCCGGGGCACCCTCCGCATCCGAGCCACCGCCGAGATCGTGGACGTGACCCGACATCGACGGGGGCTGGTGTTCACCGAGCTCCCGTACCTGGTCGGCGTCGAACGGGTCGTGGCCAAGATCAAGGAACTGGTCAATGCCGGTCGACTCACCGGCGTCTCGGACGTGACGAACCTCTCCGATCGCAAGTCGGGCATGCGCCTCGTCGTCGAATGCAAGACCGGCATCCGCCCCGAGGTCCTCCTCGAGCAGCTCTATCGGCTGACCCCGCTCGAGGAGACCTTCGGCATCAACAACGTGGTCTTGGTCGACGGCGTCCCCACCACCCTCGGCCTGTACGACCTCTGCATGCATTACGTGACCCATCGGCTCGACATGGTGGTCAAGCGCTCCGAGTACCGGCTGCGCAAGGCGAGGGAACGACTCCACCTCGTCGAGGGTCTCCTCATCGCCATCGACAACATCGACCGTGTCATTGCCATCATCCGTTCATCGGGCGACACCCCCGAGGCGCGCACCCGACTCATGGCCGAACTCGGGCTTTCCGAGATTCAGGCCGAATACGTGCTCGAACTTCGCCTTCGCCGGCTCACGGCGCTGGCCTACGACGAGCTCATGGCCGAGAAACTCGAGCTGGCCTCGATCATCGACGATCTCGAGAAGCTGCTGGCCTCCGAACAGCGCCAGCGGACCATTGTCATCCGCGAGCTGGGCGAGATCGTCGAGAAGTACGGCTCGCCGCGTCGGACTCGCATCGTGCATTCCGAAGACCTTCCCACCCTCGAAGTCATCGAGGAGCAGGCGGTCTCCGACCTCCCCGACGACCCGTGCATCGTGTCACTCTCGGTTTCGGCGGTGATCGGCCGCGAACCGCAGGGCACCTCGAAGTCCTATGTTCCCACTCGCCATGACGTCATCGACTCCGTTGTCGCCGTCACCCTCCGCACACGCGTGTTGGCGTTCACCAGCGCCGGCCGACTCCTGGCGGCGACGGCGGCCGACATTCCCGAGGTGGGCGGGCGAAGCCGTGGACGAGACGTCGGCGAGGTGTTCGGCGCGGACAAAGGCGAAACCATCGTCGGCATCGTCGCCTCGCTCCCCGACGATGACCCAGCCGCACTTCCGATGCTGTTCGTCACCGCCCAGGGGACGGTCAAGCGAGTCGAGCGATCGGCCATCAACGAACTCGTCTCCGGCCGGTCCTTCCTGCGGCTGGCCGATCGGGACCGAGTGGTCGCCGCGTTGGCGGCAACCGAGGACGACGAACTGCTCCTGGTCACCACCGATGCGCAGGCGCTCCGTACTCCGGTCTCGGCGATCTCGTTGCAGGGTCCCGCGGCCAGAGGGGTCGTGGGTATGGCGCTCAAGGGCAACGCCCGCGTGGTCGGAGCCGGACTCGCACGAGAGGGAACGGTCATCATCTCGGTCACCGACCTCGGCACGGCCAAGAGCACGACGGCGGACGAGGTACCCTCCAAGGGGCGAGGCGCCAGCGGTGTTCGGCTCACCAAATTCCGCGACGAACAGCGGCTCGACTACGTGTGGATCGGCTTGCCCGAACGCATCATGGCCGTTTTCGGTCAGGACGACTCCCCCACCCGCCCCGACAACACACCCGACTCCATCGCCTTGCGCCCCAGTCGCCGAGACGGGGCCAGCAACCCGACCCCCCGCCGTATTCTCCACATCGGCTCGCTTCGCTGGTAGGAAGTTCCCTTGGCCATCAAGAAATCATCGTCGGATTACGACGCCTCCAAGATCCAGGTCCTCGAGGGCCTCGACGCGGTCCGTAAGCGTCCCGGCATGTACATCGGCGGCACCGGAACCGATGGTCTGCACCACCTGGTGTGGGAGGTCATCGACAACTCGGTCGACGAGGCGGCCGCTGGTTTCGCATCGCACATCGAGGTGACGCTGCACAAGGACGGCTCGGTCGAGGTCTCCGACGACGGCCGCGGTATCCCGGTGGACAAGAAGCCCGACGGTCGCACCGCACTCGAGGTGGTGTTCACCGAACTCCACGCCGGCGGCAAGTTCGGGTCGGGCGCCTACGGCGCGTCCGGCGGCCTGCACGGTGTCGGAGCGTCCGTGGTCAACGCCCTGGCCAGCAAGCTCGTTGCCGAAGTCGACCGCGACGGCGCAACCTGGCGTCTGGTGTTCAACGAGCGGATTCCCGGCAATTACCTGGCGTCGGGCGACTTCAAGCCGGGCACGAAGCTGGCCAAGGTCAAGGCGGTACCGAACAGTCGCACCGGCACCCGCGTTCGGTTCTGGCCCGACCTCGAGATCTTCGACCCCGAGGCTCGCATCGACTACGAACGGGTGCGTGACCACGTTGCCCGGGTCTGCTTCCTCGTCCCTGGGCTGCACGTCAAACTTCAGGATCGACGCGGCGCCGGGCGCGAATCCGAGGAATTCGTCGCCGCGGGCGGTCTGGCTGACTACGTCGACTATCTGTCCATTGGCGAACCTGTCACCGACATCGTCACCATCCACGACGAATCGACCTTCGACGAGAAGGTCCCGGTCGACGGCAAGATGGCCACCGTCACCCGCCCCTGCACCATCGACATCGCGATGCGCTGGGTGAAAGGCTACGAGACCAACATCGTCAGCTTCGTCAACACCATCCCGACCAGCGATGGTGGCACGCACGTGGCCGGTTTCGAACGAGCCCTCTCGTGGGTCGCCAACGACGTGTTGCTGGCCGACACCAAGAAACTCAAGAAGTTGGCCAAGGAAGGCAACGACCGGGCAACACCCTCCGATGTGCAGGAGGGGCTCGTCGCCGCGGTGAAGGTCACCTTCCCGGAGCCACAGTTCAAGGGCCAGACCAAACAGGAACTCGGCACCCCGGCGGTGCAGTCGCTGGTCTATGACAGCGTCAAGACCGGATTCACCGACTGGTCCAACGGCAACGGCAAGAAGGTCCAGATCGCCGCGCTACGCGACAAGATGACCCAAGCGGTCATCAACCGGGTCTCGGCCAAACAACAGCTCGAAGCCCGCCGCCAGGCAGCGAACCTCGGCGCCACCGGGCTCCCCGACAAACTGGCCGACTGCCGGGTCCATGGACTCGACAGCGAACTACTCATCGTCGAGGGGAACTCGGCGGCCGGTCCCGCCAAGTCGGGCCGGGACGCCGAGACGATGGCCGTCCTCCCCCTTCGCGGCAAGGTCGTCAATGCAGGCAAAGCGACCATCAAACAGGTGCTCGACAACGCCGAGGCCCAGGCGCTCATCACGTCCATCGGCGCGGGAAGCGGCCGAGACTTCGACCTCGAAGCGGCTCGGTACGGTCGCATCATCATCCTCTGCGACGCGGACGTCGACGGCAGTCACATTCGCTGCCTGCTGCTCACACTCATCTACCACCACATGCGCCCGCTGCTCGAGTCCGGCCGCGTCTTCGCGGCGCAACCGCCACTGTTCGGCGCCAAGATCCGCGGGGAACAGATCTACGCCTTCAACGACGCCGAACGGGATCGAATCTCGTTGGAACGCAACATCGAGTTGAGCAAGTGGCAACGGTTCAAGGGCCTCGGGGAGATGAACGTCGATGAACTGGCCGAAACCACACTGAACCGGGAGACCCGGGTACTCAAGCGCATGACCATGGACGACGGCGCTCAGGCGGCACAGGCGGCTGAACTGTTCGAAGTGCTCATGGGCAACGATGTCGCCACTCGCAAGGAGTACATCGTCGAACGCTCAGGCTTCGTCGACCCCGAACTGCTGGACATCTGACGGGCCGCCGGCGGCCGATCGACCACCGAGATCCCGGTACAACCCCACGAGCCCTGCGCTGAGCAGTGCCGTCGCCACCCCACCGGCCAGAATCCCGACGAGCTGGGAGAACAGGTAGAGCGGCAGGCTGCCGCCCATCAGATCGATGAGCGGCGTTTCGCTCGAGGTGGTGAAGTCGGGGGTGTCGGAGCCGAAGATCGCCGTCACCGGGGCGGTGGCCAGACTGCTCAGGAGCTGAATGCCGAGGAGAACGAGCAGGAGGAGGAGGAAGCGGCCGAAGAGCGGCCAGGTCGTCCCCGATGTGAGTCGCAACGATTCCGAGATCGACCCAACGCCTTTGGGTGCCAGGGCTGCGTTGGTCGTCGCCAGCGACAGCCGGATGGCCGCCCATGCAACGACGAACACGGCAGCCGGCACGGTCAGGAGCAGGGCAATCGGCGCCGAGACGGCGAGCACGACGTTCAGCACGACGACGAGGCCAATGACGAAGACGAGCATGAGACCGACGAGCAGGGTCACACCGAAGACCCGAGGAACGCGTCGCACCGCCTGTCGAAGACTCTCGTCCCAACGCTGCGGCTGGCCGGACGACGCTCGTTCGATCTGCAGGATCGTTGCCGTCGACAACAGAAGGCTGAGCGCATAGCTGAGCAGGGTGGCCGCAGCCACCGGAAGCAAGCGTGACGGCTCGAATCCATCGATCGAGAACTCGTTGATGACGCCTGTCTGTTCGTCTTGGTCGATGACCATGACGACGTCCCTGAACGCCAGGTAGGTCAGGAACGCGACGGGGATACCGGGGACGAGCGAAAGCAGGACCACCAACGGGAACAAGTGGCCGGCCCGCGAGCCCGTCAGACGAAAGAGGCTGCTGAACCACTGACCGACGGGCGACAGTCTGCCCCCGGAGCGTCCGCTTGGTGGGGGGGTGACGATGGGGCTCGACACGCCGGTTCGATTGGTGTGATCGGTCCACGCGGCACCGTCCCACCACCGGAGACCCACGCCGGTGACGGGGTCGGGGTACCAACCGGCCGCCGGTTGCGCAGGCCCGGCGGCTCTCGGCTCGTTGGTCGGCGGCTGGTTCGGACGGCTGTCCGGATGCTGGAACGTCACTCGTCGAGCTCCTGGGGTGGGCGGTCATCGAGGTCAACAACGACGGCGTAATGGTCAGAGGCTACGACACCATCGACCGGTTGGTGGCCCGCCAGACGGGCGGCAATGGGGTTGTCGGTCGGCTTCGGGCGCGGCCAGGACACCAGGAGGTAGTCGAGGCGCCGTCGCGGCCACACGGCGTCGCCGGCGTGCGGGTTGTCCCGGGTCCACGTGTGGCCCGGCTCGTCGCTCATCGCCGACCAGCAGTCGGTGAACACCGGGCCCCGGCCCGAAGTCCCGGCATAGGGGGCGGCCAGCCCGGTGAGCCGACGCACCTCATCCGAGTCGGGCACGGCGTTCAGGTCGGCGCCGAGGATCAGGGGTCGAACGATCGATCGGTCAGCCTTGACCGTTCGCAAGTCGTCGAGCAGCGCTTCCAGCTGCAACTGACGCAGTTCGGAGTGGTCGTAACGCCAATCGAGGTGCGTGGTGACGGCCAGGATCGGACCTCCGGGATGATCGATCTCGGCCACGACGGCCGAACGGTGCGAGGGTTGGGCGTCGGGCCCCGGCAGGATCAGCGTCTTCTCGAACGAGATCGGCCAACGGCTCAGAACGGCGTTGCCGAACCGGTACGGCTCGCCGCCGGTCCGGGTCGACCGAGCGACGAAATATCCGCCCGGCCCAGCCAGCCGGTGCGCCTGATCTGCGCCGGACTCCTCGTCGGCCCAGACTTCCTGCAGCAGGACCAGATCGGGTGCTTCCTCGGCCAGCACTGCGGCGATGGCGGGTTGTCGGGCCTCCCACGGCCCGAAACGCCACCACAGGTTCCACGTCATGACTCGCACCCCCGGATGCTCGCACGAAACGGACCCGACCGGAACCCGCCCGACCAAACGCCTGGTTGACTAGGACCGTGCCTACCGAACCCTTCGATGCGCTTCTCGTTCTGTCCTTCGGCGGCCCGGAAGGTCCCGACGATGTCCTGCCGTTCCTTCGGAACGTGACCCGGGGCCGAGACGTGCCAGACGATCGCCTCGCGGTCGTGGCCGAGCAGTACGCGCGGTTCGGCGGGCGGTCCCCGATCAACGATCAGTGCCGGGCCCTCATTGCTGCCCTCGAAGTCGAACTGAGCACGGCGAACACCGGACTACCCGTCTACTGGGGCAACCGGAACTGGGCCCCCTATCTCATGGACACGGTTCAGCAAATGACCGACGACGGCGTTCGGCGAGCGCTCGTGTTCGTGACCTCGGCGTTCGGTTCCTATTCTGGCTGTCGCCAGTATCGGGACGATCTCGACCGGGCACGTAGAGCCGTCGGCGAGGGTGCCCCCGAACTGGTCAAGTTGCGGCTGTTCCACAACCATCCTGGCTTCCTCGGGCCCGTCGCCGATCGAGTTCGGTCCGCCCTCGCCCTCCAGGAGGCAGCCGCGCCAGGACCCGTCGACCCGTCCGCGCATCGGATGCTCTTCACCGCCCATTCGATCCCGCAATCCATGGCTGCTGGATGCGACTACGAGGCCCAGCTTCGAGCGGCCGCCCACGAGGCGGCGCGCCTCTTGCAACCACCCGCTGACCGACGGCTGGGAGCTCGTCTTCCAGAGCCGCAGCGGTCCGCCACAGGTTCCCTGGCTCGAACCCGATGTCGGCGATCGAATCGAGGCCTTGGCCGCCGTCGGCTGCGAGCGGGTCACCGTCATGCCGCTGGGGTTCATCAGCGACCACATGGAGGTCATCTACGACCTCGACACCCTCGCCGCCGAACGAGCCGCCGCGGTTGGGGTGCACCTGGTACGGGCCGCCACCGTTGGCACCGATCCACGGTTCGTCTCCATGATTCGTGAGCTCATCGAGGAGCGCACCCTCGGAAACCAACCAGTGGCCATCGGCGCCCTTCCGCCCTGGCCCGACGATTGCCCGCCCGGCCATTGCCCTGCGCCGGGGTCGGGACGGCAGGTCCACGGCGGATGACGACCGGGGTTCTAACCTGCTCTCGATGATCGCCCTTGTGACCCCTCGCCTCGTGCTGCGCTCCTGGGTTCCGACCGATCTCGCCCCGTTCGCCGAGATGTGCGCCGATCCCGACGTGATGCGCTTCATTGGCGATGGCTCCGTTCGGACGGCGGCCGACGCACAACTGTCCATCGCTCGCAGCCAGGAAAGCTGGACGAAACATGGTTGGGGCCTCTTGGCCATCGAGTGTCTCGAAACCCAATCGTTCATCGGGTTCTGCGGCTTGGCCGAACCCGATTTGCTGCAACCACTCGAGCCCTCGGTCGAGATCGGCTGGCGTCTGGCACGCGCGGCATGGGGACGCGGCTACGCAACGGAGGCCGCGGCCGCGGTCGTCGACTGGGCGTTCTCGACCGTTCAGCTGAAGCGGCTCATTGCCGTCGTCCAGCTCGACAACCTCGCATCGCATCGAGTCGCCGACAAGATCGGCATGCGGCGTGAGCAACGCACCATCGTTCCCGGGCTCGGAGTCTGGGTCGACGTCTACGAGCTCGGACAAGCGAACTGGCAAGCGCCATACTGAGGTTCTGATGCCCACCTCAGCCCTCACCGGCCTACGCCGTCGGGCGACCAAGGTCGTCCGGAGAATCACCCCCGACGAAGCCGAGGTGTATCGAACGGTCATCGCTGCCGACCTCGCCAGGAAGGTATGGCTCGTGCAGCTTCCCGCCATCCCCGGACCGTACTCGGGCCTCACCATCGCCAAGGTCGTGATCATCGACCGGCAGCTGCCGCCGGGCGCACCGAGTGCGCTCTTGGCCCATGAACTGGTGCATGTGCGGCAGTTCCACGACCAAGGGATCCTGCGCTTCACCCTCGGGTACAACCGGGCGTTCGTCGCCGGTCTGCTGACGAAGCGGCGATGGTCGAAGGCGTATCGCGCCATCCCCGCCGAGGTCGAGGCCCGGTCCGAAACCACCCGCTGGCTCCGCGAGACCGCACGGAACAAGTCGGTCTGAACCAGGACCGGCCTGAATCAGGCCGCTTGCATCAAGATTGGCGGTAGGGCAGGCGTACCGTCACGAGGGCACCGCCGCCGGGCTGGTTGGCGGCATCGCACGTACCGCCGTGGAGTTCGACCATGGACCGAGCGATGGCCATCCCCAGCCCGACCGAGCCCGACCTGTCGCCGCGGCGGAACCGCTCGAAGACGTGGTCGATGATGCCCTCGTCGAAGCCCGGCCCGTCGTCGATCACCTCAACGCGGGCGCCCCGCTGTTCGAGATGCGTCGACACCGTCACCGTCTGGGCTCGAGCAGCAGCGTTGCGGGCGATGTTGTCGATCACTTGACGGATCAGGTTGTAGTCGGCGTCGACAACCACGGCCTCCGACGGTGAGGCCTCAACCGATGTGGCGTCAACCTTGATGGACGCTGCAACTTCCTCCACCAGCAAGTCGAGTCGCAGCGGCGCCATGCGGGGAGTGCCCTGCCCGGCCTCGAGCCGAGCGAACTCGAGGAGCTCGCCGACGCTGGCGCCGGCCCGTTCGCTGGCTTGGAGGATCTCGGCCAGTGCCACCCGGTACTCCTCGATCGCCCGGTCTCGGGCCAAGGCGTGGCCGGCCGATGCCTGGATGACGGCCAGCGGGGTGCGAAGCTCGTGGGCGGCGTCGGCGATGAAATCCCGGTTGACCGCGTGGGCCCGATCAATCGGAGCTTGGGCTCGACGAGTCGACGAACCAGGCCGCTGCGCCCGCTACCGAAGCCAACCCAACGGCGACCGCAGACCAGCGGACCTTGGCCAACCGAACCGCCTCGTCCTGATCGCCGCGCTCGACCACGGTGAGCACGACCTCGTTTGCGTTGTGCCAGCGGCCGGCGGCCAACCATGGCCCGTCGAAGTCGTACGCTCGCTGCAACGAACCGACCACGATCGGGTCTCCGTCGCCGACGACGGGGCCGGCCAAGGTCAGTAGCGGCGGCTCGGTCCACGTCTCCCCCAACGGATCGGACCACCCATCCGACCGGGTTCACCAACCAGGTATTCCCCGGCGGTTCGATGTCGGCAGAGCGGATCGAGGCCAGCGCCTGGTCGAGGCGGGACTCGGCCCATTCGATCGTGTCCGCCTCGGCCTGATCGGCGTCTCGCCGGTACGCCAGGTAGGCCAGCGGTGCCAGCAGCAGTAAGGCCAGGAGAAACGCGCCGGCGGCGGCGGCGGCTCGCTGGCGACGAAGCGCCCGCTGTTCCCGATTCCGACCCGAGCCCACTTCGATCATGGCCGGCCGATCCGGTAGCCGACGCCGCGGACGGTTTCGATGATCTCGTCGCCGGCCGGCCCGACCAGCTTTCGCCGGAGGTTGGCGATGTGTACGTCGACCACGTTCGAGAGGCCGTCGTAGTTGTTGTCCCACACGTGGTCGAGCAGGTCCTCGCGACGACAAACCGGTGCCCGCTCGCCGCAGAAGGAACTCGAGGAGACTGAATTCGCGGGGCGTGAGCGGCACCAGCACTTCTCCCCGGTGCACGGTGTGCGAGGCAGGGTCGAGGACCAAATCGCCCACGGCGAGTTTTGGCCGGCTGGACTCCTTCGGCCGACGCAACAACGCTCGCACCCGCGCCGCCAGCTCGGGGTAGTGGAACGGTTTCGTCAGATAGTCGTCGGCTCCGGCATCGAGACCCAACACCGTGTCCGACAGCCCGTCCCGGGCAGTCAACACCAACACCGGCGTCCCCCGACACTCCGAACGTTCGCTGGAACGGAGGTAGTGGCAGACCTCGATGCCATCGCCATCGGGCAATCCGAGGTCGAGCACGACCAGGTCGTAGTCGGTGTAGGAGAGCTGCTCCCTGGCCCCGGCGACGGTGGAGACATGGTCGATGGCGTGACCTTCCTCGGCCAGACCGCGCCGAAGCACGGTGCCGAGCGCAGCATCGTCCTCGACCAGTAGCAGCCGCATCGAACCATTCTGCCATGTGATCGTGCCCGGCGATCGTGGGACTCCCGGACCTTCATGTTGGCTTCATGGGGTGATCAGTAGGTTCGAGGCATGGCGCAGCACTCTCCCGGCGGGACTCTGCGGGATCGGGACCCACGACGAGCCGATGCCGCACACCTCCTGAGGCGCGCCACCATGGCTGCTCGACCCGAACAGATCGCTGCCCTCGCCGATACGAGCCGGGACGAGGCCATCGACACGGTCCTCGCTCCCGAAGCGCTGCGGCCGGTCCGGTCGTCGAAGACCGACTGGAACACCACCGTCGAGTGGTGGGTCGAGGAGATGACCTCCGAGCGGACCGGCCTCACCGATCGGATGACCTGGTTCTGGCACGGGTTGCTGACCACCAACGCCTACAAAGTGAGCAACACCGGCCTCATCTCCGAACAACTCCAGGCCGTACGGGACAACGCCCGAGGGAACTTCCGCACGCTGCTGCACGCCTTCGTCACCAGCGGGCCCCTCCTCGAGTTCCTCGACGCCAGCGGGTCGCTTGCCGCACGGCCGAACGAGAATCTGGGCCGAGAGTTGCTGGAGCTCTTCACCATCGGTCGCGGTCAGTACACCGAGGACGACGTGCGTGCAGCTGCCCGTGCCCTGGCTGGTTGGGTCGTCGAGGAGGGCGCCGTCGAGTTCCGCCGAGAGAACGCGTTCATCGCCCCACTGGTCTTCCTCGGGGAGCAAGCGGACTGGGACACCGCGCTGATCGTCGACCGCCTCTGCGATCATCCGGCGACCGCGAGGCGGATAGCCGTCCGGCTGTGGATCACGCTGGTCGGCAGCATTCCCACCGACGCTGCTGCGAGCGAACTCGGTGCCTGGTGGCAGAAGCAGGACCTGGACATCGATACGCTCATCGAGCGAATTCTCAGGGACCGGTCCTTCTTCGACCAAAAGCTCAACCGGCCCCGCAGCGGTCTCGAGTGGTTCTGTGCGGTCCAGGCCGCGACGGGTGTCGAGGTGGACAACTGGCGGATGGAGCACCTCGGACAGAAGCCGTACCTCCCGCCGTCGGTGGCCGGCTGGCCCGACGACCGTTGGGTGACGCCAGGGTCGCTGCTCACTCGCCTGTCGATCGTCAACGACCTGGATTTGGCATCGCTCCGACCCGAGGCCGACCCCGATCGCAACCATCGGTTCACGGTCACCGATTTGCTTGACCGCTGTGGGCTGTGGACGGTGTCCGACACGACGGTCGCCGCCCTGGAAACGATCGCCACGTCCGATGAACTCGACGTAGCTGCTGTGGCTCGCATCCGCTGGCGCCTCGCACTCTCCTCACCCGAGTTCAACCTGTGTTAGAGCCCACTGGTAATCAGCCCACCTGCGTTGCACCGACGACGCTTCCTGCAATACGTGGCGGCCCTTGGCGCCGTCAGCATCGGCGGTCGCGAGCTCGGAGGTTGGATCAACGAACGGGGGACCACGGCGACGCAGACCTGGTCGGCCACGGCGCCGCTCGAGCCCGTTGGCCAACTGCTGGCCGGCCACCCGGCGAAACGCGTGCTCTTGGTCATCAATCTGCAAGGGGGCAACGATGGGCTGTCGACGCTCATTCCCTACAACGACGGGCGTTACCGGGATCTGCGGCCGGCGCTCGGAGCCGTTGCCGACGATGTCTTGGAACTCGACGGCGACGTCGGGCTCCATCCATCGCTGGCGCGGCTGCATCGGCGCGGCATCGCAACCGTCGAAGGGGTGGGACCCCGAGAAGGTGATCTCTCGCATTTCGCCATGACCGAACGCTGGGAGCGCGGAGACGTCGACGGAACCCATCGGCGACGGACCGGGTTCCTCGGTCGGCTGACCGATGCGCTCGCCGGCGCGGTCGACGACGCCGGCCTGGTCGGAGCATCCTTGGCCGGCTCGACCCCGCACCTGTTGAACCAGCACGCGACCACCGTCGCGCTCAACGGCGTCGATGACCTCTGGTTCCTCGCGCCCCCGGACTGGGCAGAAGCCCAGGCGTACCAGGACGGCCTGGCCGAGCTTCGCGGAGCGTCGACGCCCAGAGGATCCAACCTCGACGCCATCTCCTCGGGCTACCGCGAACTGGCCGAACTCGGTCACCGCCTTGCCGGCCGTGGCACCGAACTCGACTGGGAGTCCCCGATGTTGAATGAGGGCGGCGATCTCGGTCGCCAGCTCATGGTGGCCGCCGACCTCATCGCTGCCGACGTCGGCGTGCGCGTAATCTACGCCCAAGCAGGGGACTACGACACCCACGCAGGCCACGAGTACAAACAGGCAGCAAACCTGAGCCAGTTGGATGCCGCCGTCGATGGCTTCCTCGACCTGATGGTCGAGCACGGCCTGGCCAACGACGTCCTGGTCGCAACGGTGAGCGAGTTCGGCCGGCGCGTCGAGGAACACAACGGTGGTCTCGATCACGGTGCGGGCTCGACGATGCTGCTGGCCGGCCCGGTGAAGAACGAACGCTTCGGCGAACGGCCCCCACTCGACGATCTCGACGACGACGGGAACCTGAAGGTGACCATCGGTTTCGACCGGTATCTGGCGACCTTGGCCGAGGAATGGCTGGGGGTCGAGGCTGCATCGGTGCTCGGCAACGAGGTGGCCCCACTCGGAATTCTCTGAGCGCGCCGCCAGCTACGCTCGCGATCGTGTCTGCAACCAATCGCTCCCGGCATCCGTTGCTTCTCGTGATCCTTGGGCTCGTCGTGTCGTTCGGCTGGAGCCCAGCCGTGCTCGCCACAACCGTCGCCCGGACCGCGACGGCTCCATCGCTCGACGAACTGGTCGACGAGGTCGAGCGGACCGGTCGCTATCTCGAGCAGGCGACCGATGCGTCCATCACGACCGCAATCGACCGGGCCAACGACGAGGGCATCGCCGTGGTGTGGATCATCGGCAACGACACCGAAGCGACCGCGAAGGACGTGCTCTCGGTGCTCGACAATGCCGGCTCTCGCTATCGCACGGTCGTGGCGATCGGAGACTCGCGGTATTGGGCCGAATCGACCGTCGTCGACGCGGCGGCGGCCGCCGAACTGATGGTTCCCGATCTGACCGCGGGCAGGGTCGCCAAGGCCATCGAGACCTTCACCGCATCGGTCGCCGGCAATCCGCTGCCGGACGACCCGCCCGAGACCCCGACCTCCGAAGCCCCGACAGCATCCACCGGCACAGGATCTGAGGCGACAGGATCCGGCGGCGGGATTCCGTGGATCCCGGTCCTGCTGGTCGGAGCTGCGGGGTTCTTCGCCTTCCGGTTCTTCAGCGGACGCCGCAAGGCCAAGCGAGCCGAGGACGAGCTGATCGAGATCGACCGGGCCGAGATCGCCGAGCAGCTGAAGAACAATGCCGATCGGGTGATCGGGCTTGGTGATCAGGTCATCGCCAAGAAGGAGGCCGACCTCATTCGCATCTACGAAGAAGCGTCCACGGCGTACCAAGAGGTGAGCACCGAACTCGAGCACGCAACCACCGTCGAGCAGATCAACCTCCTCGACGACAAGATCGACAAGGCCGAATGGCAGTTCGAGGTCATCGAGGCCCGCCTCGACGGACGGACCCCTCCACCGGCGCCGGCGCCCGACACCGACGCGCCCCCGCTGTCCGCGCCCTCCAGCCCCAACCGGTCCGACCAGCCCAGCGGCGGCGGGCCGGCCCGGTCGACGGATCAGCCGGCGTTGGGACGTGACGACTCGGTGCTCGGTCGATCCGGCGGCCGACGGAGCAGCGGGCTGCCCGGTGGGATGGGCGGAATGGGTGGTGGTCTGGGCGGCGTGCTCGGCGGTGTGCTTGGCGGGATGCTGGGTGGAGGGCGTCGCCCGAGGACGACGAGCCACCGCTCCGAGCAGCGACGACAGGACACCGGCTCGTACGGTGGCGGACTCGGCAGCGGCGGACTCGGGCGGTGGCGTGCTCCGTCCCCGCGCGCCCTCTCGGTCGGGTTCGTCACGGGGAGGTGGCGGCAGCTTCGGCACTGGTCGATCCGGGGGTCGATCCGGTCGTCGATCCCGTGGTGGTGGCGGCGGCTTCTAGGCGTTCTCGGTTGGGTCCGCCCGATTGTCACAGCTGGCGGGCATGATCGTGGGGTATGGCCGACCTTCCCCCCTACCTCTCGCCGTCGTCGGCCGCGGCATTCGACGGCTGCCCTCGCCGTTGGATGTTCAAATACGTCGAGCGCCGCCCCGAGCCGTCAGGCCGAGCAGCCATTGTCGGCAGCTTCGTCCATGAGGTCCTCGAGGCATTGTGCGGACTCCCCGCGCCAGAGCGCACCCAAGATCGGGCCAAGGAACTGGCCCGCGCCCTGTGGCCCTCGGTCGAGGAGAACGACGATTATCTGGGTCTCGCACTGAGCGAAGAGGAGGCCCGGGCCTTTCGTTGGCAGGCCTGGCTGGCGGTGACGGGACTGTGGCGGCTCGAAGATCCCGCCGATGTCGATGTGCTCTCCACGGAACAGAAAGTCACCGCCGAACTGGCCGGCGTCCCGTTCCTCGGCATCATCGACCGGGTCGATCGGGTTGCCGGCCGCCTCGTCATCACCGACTACAAGTCGGGAGCGGTTCCCGCGGAGCGGTGGCGTGCCGACAAGATGCAGCAGGTGTTGTTGTATGCCGCGGCGTTCGAGCAGGTCGACGGTCAACAGCCCGACCGGGCCCGTTTGCTCTACCTGGGCCAACGAGTACTCGAAGTCACGGTCACGAGCCCCAAGATCGAAGCAGCTGCCGGCCAGCTGGCCGCAACCTGGGAGGGGATCGAAACCGCATGCGCCTCCGACCGCTTCGACGCCAAACCCAGCGTGCTGTGCGGTTGGTGCCCCTTCGCCAACGACTGTCCCGAAGGAAGGGCGGAGCTGGTGAAACGGGAGGCAGCCGGCACGTTGCCCAGCCACGCGCCAGCCCGGCTGCTCGCGCTCGCCTGAAGGGCCAGGCCCGTACCGGCGCCGGTCTAACGACAGGTGCCGGAGTGCTCGGGATCGGCGTGCGCCACACCCTGATCGTCCAGCCGCCAGCCTGCCGACACGCCATTGACCTGGTCAATGATGGATTGAGCCTGTAGGGGCGACGGCACGCTGATCACCCCTCCATCGGCTCGCAGCGGAACCAACGACCACTCAAGCTTCGGCTCGCCACGTGCGGTATCGGAGACCGTGAAGCGGAAGATGCCACTGTTGGCGCTGACGCTCCGTGCCGGAGGGAACGCGAAGTTGCCGGTGGAGTTGACGACGAGAGTGTCCCCTACCGACGTGATGCCCTGGACCACATGTGGATGCCCGTTGACCACGATGTCGACCCCCAGTGAGGCCCAGTGCACGTTGAGCTCGGTCATGAACGACGAGGGACAGAGCACCCCCTCTTCCCCACCGTGCACCATGACCACGGTCAGGTCGGACCGTGCTTGGGCCTCGGCCACCGCAGCATCGGCCAGCGTCAGGAACGGATCGCATGCCCAGGCAACCTCGGGCCGAACGTTCTCGCCCGACGCCGACCAATCGCAGGGAACACGCGACAACGAGACCAGACCGATCGACCACGGCCCGACGTCGACCACGAGGGGGGCGTACGCCTGCGTCTGATCGACGCCGGCCCCGACGTGGGGAATGCCTCGGGCATCGAGCTCGACCAACGTCTGCCGCAGGGCATCGGGCCCGAAGTCGAGCGTGTGGTTGTTGGCCAACGCCACGACGTCGATGCCGGCCGCGGTGACGAGGTCGAGCGAGGCCGGCGGAGACCGGAACAAGAACGGTTTCGACACCGGTGGCCGACCGATCGAGGGATCCGCGACGGCCGTCTCGAGGTTCACCACCATGAGGTCCGGCTCTTGCAGGAGCGCCGCGGTCTCACCGAAGGGGTCTCGTTCGGACAGTCCGTTGGTGAATGACGTATCTCCGGCGAACCCGAGCACAATCGATTCCCGCAACAACGGCACGCTGCTACTCGAACCCGTGCTGCTCGAACCCGTGCCGATTGGACCGGCGCCGGCCGAGCCGGAGCTGGGCAGGAGGGACGAAGACGTCCGTGGAGGCTCCGTCGTCGCTGCAACCGATGAGCCCCCGAACGGCCCGGCAGCTGAGCAGGCGCTCAGAAGCAGAAGCACGGGAAGCGCCAGTGTCCCGATTGCTCGGAGTCCGCCGGGCACCGGCGATTGGGTCACCGGAGGAACCGACGAACCTCGTCGACTGCACCCTCGAGATCGGGAATCGCTTGCTCGATCAGCAGGTTGTCGGCAGCGAGGAAGAGGAAACGACAATCGACGACAGGTCGGCCGGTGACTTGGTGCACCGCGAGAGCATACGACGCGCCTTGGTACCGATAGGTGTTCATGTGTTGATGCGCGTCGCCCGCATTGCGAACGGGGTCCGTCTTGAAGTCGACGATGACCAACCCGTCGTCGGCCTCGAAGAGCAGATCGATGTACCCCTCCAACAAACCGCTGCCATCGGGCGTAGGAACGGCAACGTGGAGCTCTCGCCAGTGCCGGCTCTGGGCCGCCTGGCGCACGGTCGGAGAGGTCAGCGCCACCCGTACGAGCTCGGCAACGCGCGGGGCCAGTCGGGCAATGCCTTCGCGATCGGCGTGGAGGGCGGACAACTCGTCGACGTCGGCACCCGTCTGCAGGTCGACGTGTTGGAGCACGGCGTGGACCGCCGAACCAATGGCGGTGCCGGCCCGCCCCCTTCTCCAGGGTCGGGCCTGGTCCTCAGCCTCGGCCAGCGGAGCCGGGGGTTGGGGAGCCAGTGCCGCGGCCACAGCGGTGGCCGATCGAGTCCGCGCCTTCCGGTTGACCTGGTCGATCACCTCCTGTTCGGCCTGCCAGACTCGGCGCTCACTTTCGAAGTCCCCGGGCGAGAATCGCAACTGGGTGGGGGGCTGAGCGTCATACCGTTCGGTGCCATCTGCCTCGAATCGGACCCACAAGTCGGGACGATCGGCGAGCGCTGTATGGACCCGGCTTCCCATACAGCTCTTGTTCTCCTTGTGATGAGCGCTGAGCACGAGCCGATCGCGGGCGCGTGTGGCCGCCACGTACTGGAGACGGACCCGTTCGTTCTGATCCAGCAGCTCTTCCACCGACGCATGGATGTCGTAGTCGGCCGTGGCGCTGTCGGCCCGCAACTTGACCTGCGGCGCCTCGCCAGGAGGGAAGATGACGACCGGCCCGCGCGCCCCCTTCTGATCTTCGGTACTGGCCCCGGCCAGGATCGTGATGGGAAATTCCAACCCCTTCGAACCATGCATGGTGAGGATGCGCACGGCGTCGTCGTCGGATTCGGCCGGTATCGGTTCGCTGACGCGGGCCGAATCGCTGGCTTGGACCTCGGCCCAGGCGACGAAGTCGACCAGGTCGCCGCCGACGGTGGCCGAGAACGAGCGGGCTTGTTCCACGATGAACCGATACCGCCGCCAGTGATCCCGGGGCCGGGAGCGGGCGAGTGTCTGTTCGCGCAGACGACGATCACGCACGACACGCTCGAGGAACTGGGACGGCGCGAGCCACCAGCGGTCTGCATACCAACCCGCCAGAACGTCGAATGCAGCAGCGATGGACGCAACCGGCGGATCGACTTCCGGCGCTCGCGACTGCCGGAAATCCCAGCTGTTGCCGGCGAGATGCCACGCGAGCAGATCCTGATCGGTGACGGCGAAGAGCGCCGACCGCAGCGCGGCGACCACATCGATGGCGCTGTCCGGGTCGACGACCGCCCGCACGGCCGCGAGCACATCGCGCACCTCTTGGGTGGCGTAGACGAGCGAGCTGGTCTCGGGCCGGAAGGGGAGGCCGACCGCGCTCAGCGATGACTCGAGAGCAGGAAGCATCAGTCGCGACGGAACGAGTATGGCGATGTCGGACAGTTGGGGACTGCGCCAACCGCCCTCGCCCCCTACCGGCCAGCGATCCGCCATCGCCCGACAAATGACTGCGGCGATGTCGTCGGCCTCGAGCACCCGCATCTCTCCGGCGGACAGATCCTTGCCGTGCGGTCCGCCGACCACGACCACCGGGGGGCCCGACGATGCGTCGGGTAGCCGATGGCTGACCAGGGGCGTGTAGGCCGGTTGCGCACCCGGCACGCCCTCGCCCATGACCTTGGTGAAGACATGGTTGACGAGATCGACGATGCCCGGCACGGAGCGAAAGTTGGTCACCAACCTCGTCGTCTCCGACACCAGCGTGCGCTCGGCGTCGGCGTAGACCCCGATGTCCGCTCGCCGGAACCGGTAGATCGACTGCTTGGGATCGCCGACCACGACCAACCGGCCGGGCGGCACCTCCCCGGCAAGTTCGGTCCAGGAACGACCTTGCGGAGGGGCCGGCGACGCCAGGAGCACTGCCAGTTCGATCTGGATCGGGTCGGTGTCCTGGAACTCGTCGAGCAACAACCGCCGATACTGCTGGTGAAGCCTGAGTCGAACGGGCTCGTTGTTGCGAAGGAGACGCCGGGCAAGTACGAGGAGATCGTGGAACGAGAGGCTCCCCTCAGCTCGGCGAGCTTCGGTGCGCTCGGTCACGAATTGGGCGACCAGGGCGAGGTAGTGCTGCAGGACGGCGTCCACGATCTGATCGATCTCTCGGCCGACCTGTTCCCGTTTTGCACCGAGTGTGGCCCGAACCGAGTCGAGATCGGTTCGCCAACTGGGCTTGCGCCCGATGTTCCCCCTGGGCCAGGGAAGCGAACGCAGGCGCTCGATCTGTTCGAGGGTCTCGGCTTGCTTGGCCTTGGCCGCGTGGTCCCCCAGTTCCACGATGGCCTCTGCCAACTTGTCCTCGTCGGTGATGCACTGACTGGTGAGCGAGACAAGACCGGCGATCTCGTCGAGCAGCGTGGGGATGTTGCCGAGATCGGGAGCGGGCGGGAGGAGTTCGACGCCCTCCAGGAGGTCCCAGTTGTCGTCGAACTTCCGGGCCACTTCACGGAACGACCTCAGCCGGACCGACAGCACGCTGGCCAGAGACTGCAGATCGAGCAGATCGAGGTCGTCACCAACGTTTCCGGCAAAAATCTGCCAAGCCTTGTCGAAGGCCACCAGACTGCTGATCTCGTCGGCAACCGAAAATCCGGGGGGCAGACCGGCCTCGACCGGATGGTCCATCAAGATGCGCAACGCGAAACCATGGAGCGTGGTGATCGGTGCTGCTTCGATGTTGCTCAGGGCGTCGGAGAATCGGTGGTCGGTGTCTGCCGTCAAACGCGACTCGAGCGCTTCGCGAATCCGGGTCCGGAGTTCGGCCGCAGCAGCCTCGGTGAAGGTGATGGCCGCGATCTGCTCGATGCGTTCGCCGTGCTGGACGAGGGACACGACTCGTTCGACCAGCGATCTCGTCTTGCCGCTCCCCGCGCCGGCCTCGACGAACAAGTTGCGCCCCAGGTCCTGGGTGACCGTCCGCCGAGCCTCGGCATCGGCCAACTCGAGGCCGCTCATGCGGTCGGCTCCGTTGCGGTTCGCCCCGCTGACGATGCCCGACCGAGCAGCAACTCGACCTTCGCCAGCTTCGGATCCGGACTCACCGCATCCCACTCTCGCTGTCGATCGGTCGGGCACACTCGGTCGAAGTCGCAGTACTGGCAGTTCTCGAACGTCAGCCGCGGCCAGCCCAGCGTCCCGCCGGGCACCCCCGGGAAGAGCCCTTCGGCGATGCCGTCGAGGACGGCACCGATGTGCTCCTCCAACTGGGTGTCCAGGGCGTGATCGAGTTCGATGGGCTTGAGCTTGTTGGACTTGGTCAGCCAGTAGAGGGCGGTTCGTGGCCCGGTACGGCCGAGGCGTTGGGCAACGATCCGGGCATAGAGCGGTAGTTGCAGACGACGCCCGCCGGCGAGCGGGTCGTCGTCCATCTTGGCGAACGGCCGATCGGACCCACCCTTGTAGTCGATGACGAGCAGCCCATCGCCTTCGGTGAGGTCGACCCGATCGACCATGCCGCGCAGCCGCAGTCGGCGCCCGTCGGCCAGTTCGACGATGGCTGGGGGCTCAGGTTCGAACCCGAACGCCAACTCGACGGCGTGCGGGCGCGAGCCGCGGTCGGCCCGCAACTGGTCGTCGGTGTTGACGAACTTCAGAAGTTCGTTGCGGAGATCGCGCCGCAGAATCTCGGTCTGGACCCGACCGCCGGTAATGCCCAGCTCAGCTGACTCCTGAACCGACGCGTCGAGTAGCACCAGCAAGTGGCTCACGGCGTCGGCATCCCACGGCTGCCCAGGTTCGGGCAGCGTGCCGGTGACGCCATCACTGATGAAACGCTCGAGGATGCGGTGCATCAGCGTGCCCCGCTCGCGGGCAGTGATCTCGGCGACCCGCTCGGGCCGCTCGTCCTGCGAGAGCCGCAGGACTCGGTCGAACAAGTAGCGACGGGGGCAGGCCGCATAGCTTTCGAGCGCGGTGGGTGACAACACTCGTTCAACCGGGTTGATCATGCCACGGGCAACCTGGCCGCTGAACCGGTTGAACACCGGCACGGCTCGCTGCTGCTCTCGTGTCAGGCCCGCCGCGAGGGCGGCATCGTCCGAAGCGAGCGCGTGGGTGTAGACGGGATCGCCACCATCGACATGGATGGCGAGGCTCCGGAGACCGAGATCGACCGAGGACGCCGGGCGACCGTGGCCGACGATGCCTTGATGATGTGATGCCAGGCTGACCCGCTCGGTGACCAGGAAATCGAGCACGCGGGGCCACGAACCGGATCGTCGGCTTCGTAGGTCGCCGCGGGAGGTCGTGAGCAGCGCGGTCGCCTCTGACGCAGCTGCGACCGCGGCAATCGCTCGGAGATCGAACTGGCCGAGCTCGGAGCGCGGGAGCAGCAGACCGCGGGCCAGTGCTTTGACTTGGTCGGGAAGGAGGGAATCGTCGCGGGTCGACCGGGGGAAGGCGCCCTCGACCAGACCGACCACGGCCACCCGCTCGAACGCAAGTCCTACCGCCGATCCGAGCGGAGCGACCACGAGGCCTACACCGGCGGGCCGACCGGGGAGGTTCTCTGCCTCGAGCTCGGCCCGGATCGTCGCCGTGAACGCGTCGAGGTCTGGGGGCGCCAACGGTGTGGTGAGGTCGTCGAGGATGCTCAAGCGGTCGAGCAGGAGGCCGATTCGTTCGAAGGCGAGCCGTTCGACGTCGGGCCAGCGTTGGCCCCGAACGAGGAGCGAGCCGAGCAGATCCCTGGCCCATGCTCCCCAGGCCGACCACGAACCGGGCAGCTCGGCCGGCCGGAGCAGCTGAGCGAGCTGCCCGACGAATTGGATCAGGGACGCCGCCGCAAGCCGGTCCTCCTCGAGGTCGAGGTGAGCAGCGAGCCGGGAGATTCGAGGTTGCCAGTCGTCGGCGTCGACCACGCCCGCTTGGCGGGACAGGCGATCCCAGTGGCCGGCGGGCACCGGTTGGCCGTCCGGCAGGCGCAGCGGAGCCGAGCTGGCCAACGCAATGAAGGCGCCCCGCTCGACTCCCGACCGGGCCAGCTCGATCAGACGGAGCAACGTCCGCCCCGCCAGAGAGGCCGCAAGCGGTCGATGCCCGGGCGCAGAGAACGGCAGGCCGGCCGCCTCGAGGTGTTCGTGGATGAGAGACGCGTACGGGTCGCCCGCGGTGTAGAGGAGCGCCATACGCGCCAGCGGAATGCCTGTGGCGGCGTGGGCCGTGAGCTCACGAACTGCGGCGCGTACCTCGTCCTCCGGATCGGCTACCTCGAGTACTCGGGCGCCGGTGGTCAGTGGCTCGACGGCGGTCGGTAGCTCGAGTGCCGGGAGTCCCCAGCCGGCCATGCGGTTGAGGTAGCGACGATCGAGTTCGTCGGCACCGGTGAGGCCGAGAATCACCGTGCAGTCCTGACGGGCCGCCAACGACGCCACAAGCCGGCCTTCGGACGCAGCAACGGGGTCGGGCAGGAAGACAACGATGGGGCCGCGAGCGCCGATGGGGAGGTCGGACAGAGCCTCGAGGGCAAGGCTGAGCACGTCGGACGCGACGCAGGCACCCCCTGGACGACCCGAACCCAAGCGGAGGGCCGCACCGGCGAGGGCTCGCAAGGCGTCACCCGGAAGCCCTCCCGTTTCTTGGAGCCGCCGCATGACCGGTCGGGGGAGGCCCGCCAGTTCTCGTTGCAGGCGGAGCAGGCGGTCCTCGGTGGTTCGGTGTCCGGCGACTGCGCCGAAACGCCCTGGTGCATCGGCGAGTTCGGACCGGAGTGCGGCCTGCAGCTCGAGCGAGGACGCGGGGTGCTGACCGAGTGCCGCCAGCCTGCTCCGGCTGAGTTCTTCGATCAGTCGTTCGTAGGTGACGACGTCGATTCCGGCAATACCGGTGGTCGACTGCGCGGCCAGCGCTCGACGAACGCCGACGGCAACGAGGGGGCCCGAGCAGATCACGAGGGCCGGAGCGAGCGGGTCGAGGTGACGACCGAGCACTCGGGCGAGATCGGCGACGGCCCGGGTGCCGAAACGGCTGGTGATGATCTGGCCCACGAACCCACCCTAAACCGACCGAGTGACATCTCGATGGCTTGAACGACGAACCCCGGTGACCTCCGCTCCAGAGGCTCGCTGGGTAGAGTCCTCGGGGTGAAGAAGCTCTGGGTGCGGCGTGCTATCGAAGCCCCGCCCGGTGCCGTCTGGAACCTGTTGACCAACCTCGAGAGCTGGCCTCAGTGGGGTCCGTCGGTTCGGAACGTAGAACTTGGAGATGAGCGTCTCCATTTGGGGGCGAAGGGCACGATCACGACCGTGATTGGGTTTCCGTCTGCCGTTCGAGATCACCGAGTTCGACGATGGAGCGCATTGGGCGTGGAAGGTCGCCGGCGTGGCCGCCACCGACCACACGGTTGACCCTCTCGGCGACAACCGATGCCGGGTCGGGTTCGGGGTGCCCGTGCTGGCAGCCCCCTACCTGGCAGTTTGTCGGGTGGCGCTCACGCGCCTCGAGTCGATGGCATCAGAGAAGGAAAGCGAAGTACGCTGTCGCATGAACATCGCCGTTATCGGGGCGACCGGGTACGTCGGCGGTCGGCTGGTGCCGGAGTTGTTGGCTGCCGGCCACCGTGTTCGCTGTCTGGCCCGAAACCCCGACCGGCTCGCCGGAGTGGAGTGGCGGGCCAACGTCGAGGTGGTTGCAGCTGACGTCCTGGACCAGGCTTCGCTCGAAGCCGCGCTGGTCGGCATCGAAGCGGTGTACTACCTCGTGCACGCCATGGGCATCTCCGGCGACTTCGAGCGCAGCGATCGGGTCGGTGCCGAGAACACCCGGAATGCAGCCGAACGCACTGGCGTCGCACGAATCGTCTATCTCGGCGGGCTCGGTGCCGACGACCCCGATGAGCTCTCGCCCCACCTCGCCAGCCGCCACGAGGTCGGTCAGATCCTCGCCGCAGGCAGCGTCCCGGTCACCGAGCTGCGCGCGGCGGTCATCATCGGCTCGGGGAGCGCATCGTTCGAAATGCTCCGCCACCTCGCCGAGGTGCTCCCGATCATGACCTGCCCGCGGTGGGTCACCAGGACCAAGTGCCAGCCCATTGCCATCGCTGACGTGTTGCACTATCTCGTCGCAGTCGTGGACGAGCCGGCAGCCGCCGGCCAAATCCTGGACATCGGCGCCCCGGAAGTCCTGACCTACCGGGACATGATGGACCGCTATTCCGATGCCGCGGGTCTCCGTCGTCGGCTGATCATCCCCGTGCCCCTGCTGACGCCGCGACTCTCGTCGCACTGGGTCAACCTGGTCACCCCGCTCCCCTACAGCCTCGCCCGACCGCTGGTCGACAGTCTGATCAACGACGTCGTCGTCAGCCCCGACCGCGACATCCGACGCCTGATCGATCACCACCCGTACACCCTCGACGAGGCCATCAAACGGGCCCTTGCGGTCGTCGGAAACCTCGAGGTCAAGACCAGCTGGATGGACAGCGCAGCGAGCAGCACAGCGGCGTCACCCATGCCCCAGGACCCGGACTGGGCCGGCGGAACCGTCTACCAGGACGTCCAGGAAGTCTCCACGACTGCCACCCAGCCCGCGCTCTTCAGAACGGTTGCAGGCGTCGGAGGCGAACGGGGCTGGTACGTCGCCGGTTGGATGTGGACGATGCGAGGATGGGTCGACAAACTCATCGGTGGTGTCGGTATGCGACGGGGCCGTCGTCACCCGGATCTGCTCCGGGTCGGGGACGCCCTCGATTTCTTTCGGGTCGAGGCGTACGAGCCCACCGAACTGCTCCGCCTGCGAGCCGAGATGAAGGTCCCCGGCGACGCCTGGCTCGAGTGGCAGGTGACCAACAGGGAAGATGGCGGCGCTCAACTTCGCCAGCTGGCCCGCTTCCATCCACGCGGGATCGCCGGTCGGGCGTACTGGTGGCTCCTGTTGCCGATCCACAAGGTCATTTGGAAGCAATTGGCGCAGCGCCTTGTCAACACAGCCGAGATCAACACAGCCGAGATCAACGCGGCCGAGATCAACGGCCGAGATCAAGGCGGCCGAGGGCGCCGCGACGCGGGTGGTCCGATGATCGGCAGCATCAAGGCCCGCGTCGTCAACTCCACCACCTCGTTGTTCTCGCATGGACCCCAAGTGCTGGCCAATACGCTGTCCTACCGCAACGATCCCGGATTGCTTGGCCCCGGTTCGGTCTCGTGGGAGGTCATCGCCGATGTCGCTGCATTCGTCGGAGGCATTCGGGCGCTGGTGGTCCAGACCGCGCATCCCGAGGTGGTCGCCGGGGTGGACGAGCATTCGACGTACCGCCTCGATCCGCTGGGCCGGTTGTCTCGAACGTCCTTCTACGTCACCCAAACCACGTATGGCGCGATGCCCGAGGTCGAGGCGGCTGTGGCGATGGTGCGAACAGCGCACCTCCCCGTCCACGGCGTGTCCGAGCGGAAGAGGCCTTACAGCGCCGGCCAACCGGCGCTCGCTGCGTGGGTGCACAACGTGCTCACCGATTCGTTCCTCGTCGCCTTCCAGGCGTACGGATCTCGCGCCTTGACGCGCGCCGAAGCCGATCGGTTCGTCGCTGAACAAGCCCGGATCGGCGCGCTCCTTGGCGCCGACCCGTTGCCCGCCACGGCTGACGAGCTCTCCGACTGGGTGGCAAACCACCCTGCGCTTGCGCCCACGAACGCGCAGGCCCAAGCCATCGACTTCCTCCGGTCCCCTCCGCTACCCATCGCGGTGAAGGTCGGCTATCGCCTGCTTTTCGAAGCCGCAGTCGCCACCGTGCCCGAACGCATTTCGGAGATGATCGAGCTGACACCGCGACGGGGTGGCACCGCCGTCGGCCGCCAAAGCGTGTCTGCGCTGCGCTGGGCCCTGGGCGCCTCACCGTCATGGCACCTCGCGCTACTGCGCATGGGCGCGGAGATTCCACGTGGCCGCTTCCGGCAAGGACTGCCCACTGGTGCCCACGACTCGCTCGATCGAACCTCCTCGTAGAGGAAGTCGGTCAGCTCCGAAACGGCGGAGTCATACCTTCCGAGGGCCCTTCGGCAGCAGTTCGGCCAGGGTGCTCTGGTGTACCTCGCCGTCAGTGCTGGATGCGATGACCGTGAGGTCCGGCCCTCCCAGTTCGAGTGCAACCTGGAGGCACGCTCCACACGGGAAGGTCACCGAGCCATTGGTTCGCGGGGAGACCAACGCCAGCGCCCGGGGTCTGGCTCCGACGGCAACGCAGGCGAACAGGGCAACCCGCTCGGCGCACATCGCCAAACCCAATGACACGTTCTCGACGAGCGAGCCGGCGATGATTTCGCCGTCCGTGGTGACCACTGCGGCACCCATCCGGAACCCGGAATACGGGACGTAGGCCCGTTCACGTGCCTTGGTCGCTGCCTCGATCAATGCTTCGTACTCAGTCACCCCGCAACGGTACCGTCGCAAACCTCGTCAGGGCAGGCGCTCATAGCGCCAACCGATCGGTCGACCCTCGTGATAGGGCATGACGCCGTGGAAGGGGCGCGGGTCGTCATCGAAGACCAGCGGGAGGAAGTAGCGGTCGCCTTCCCACATCGGCAGAGCGGCCTGCTCTCGCGTCACGGGATCGTCGGAGCAAGCCCCGAGCAACCGCGAACGGTCGACCCACGACAGCGAGCCTTCGGGGTTGGCTGACGGAATGTCGCCGACGAAACCTTCGATCACGAAGATGAAGCCCAACCAGTCCTCTCCCGCCGGCCCGAAGCCCGGCCAAGCGATCGTGCCCCGCAAGCGCGGCATCGGTCACCGCCAGGTTCGCCTCCTCCGAGAGTTCACGGCGCAGATTCTCGGTGATGCTCTCGCCCCGCTCGAGCTTGCCCCCCAGCCCGTTGTACTTGCCGTAGTGGTCGTCCTCGGCCCGGGCGACCCGATGAATCATCAGTACCTGGTCGCGCTCCCGATCCCAGATGTACGCAAGTGACCCGACAATGGGCAACGTGATCTGACCGGCAGGCGTACCTGCCGCTGGCGCCTGGAGAGACGGCGGAGTCGGCAGAGGTTGAGGAACGAGGTCGCTGGGCACACCAGCATTCTGCCCATGCGTTGACATTCTGCCCCCGGGTGGTTCGCTTGGTAGCGTGTCCCGAGCCGTCAGCGACAGGGAGCCCTCGAGTGCGAAACGTCATTGGAGTCGATCTTGGTCGTCATCGATCGTTCTGCTCCCTCCGTGCCGGCGAACAAGACCGACTGGTTTCCCTGAACGACGCCGGCGACACGGGGCTTTGGCTCCGATGGTCGGGAACCGGTCGAAGCGAACGAATCACCGACCGCATTCTGCGGTTGGCCGGCGACGACCAGGCCGCTGCGGCCGAGACCGCACAGCGAGTCATCGAAGCGCTCTTCCCCGAGCTCGAATCGGGCCAGCACCTTTCGGGAATCCCGCTGGTCGTCGTGCCTGCATCCTTCGGGCCGGCGTGTCGAGACGCCGTCCGGGCCGGGTTCGCCGGCGTTGGCGTGCAGCTCGACGCGCACCACCTCGTCGATCGGCCACTCGCCGCGCTCGCCGCTTGGTTGGCCCGTGGCGCACGCTCACGCACCTGTGGGCGTCGTCGGGCTGATCGACAACGACCACGGTCAGTTGTCGTTCTGTGCCGCAGATCTCGATACGTCCCGGCTCCTCGTATCCGTTCCGCTCAGCCACGATGCCTCCGACGATCCTGCTGATGTCCGGGCCCGACTCACCGACGCGCTCGATCGAGTGACCCGGCTTGTTGCCGGCGACGTCGACGAGCCCCAGGTGCACGAGACCCGTACCGCGCCGACGGCCATCGGTCACCTTCTCCTCAGCGGGACCCGGACCGACGACCCCCGACTCCGTTCGCTTGCCTCCACCGTCGTCGCGGGCGCGGCGGGTGCAGAAGTGGTGGGTGCAGAAGTGGTGGGTGCAGAAGTGGTCGAGGTGATCGGCGACGAGACCATTCCGGTCCTCGGTCTGCTCCACCTCGACGTCTTCGAGACCTGGTCCGCATCTTGGCCCACGCTCGACCTCACGCTCAACGAGGTTTCGCTGGCGGTCGGCTACAGCGGGCTGCGGGCCGGCACCACCCACCATTCCGACGATGCCCCCCTGGAGGTCGCGGGAGCCGGACACCTCGGCCTCGCTCGTGAGGGACACCCGGTGGCCGTCGTCGCCGGTTCCGTCCACGGCGAGGCCATCGAGCTACCGGCTGATCTCGGCCCCGCCCCCCGCCTTCGGGTGTTCGACGACGGTCGCCTGCTCGTACTCGGTGCTCACGGGAGCCGACCCGTGAGCCTTCGCGTCCTCTGGCCCTCTCCGACCAGCCCGGTCGGAGAGGTACACATCGAGGCCGTTGGCCGTCGCCCACTGGTCCTGCGCGTCTCCTCACCGGAACGTCGCTGACCGCAGCACGGCTCAGGCTAGATCCACAGCCGATCGACCACGTCCAGCCACAGTTTCGTAGTCAGCCGGAGCGATTCCCGGTCGATGCGTTCGTTGTGCCCGTGGAATCGACGGAAGAACTCGCCCCCGTCGACCTCGTTGCTCAGCAGCCCGGCGCCGTAGGCCACCGCCCCGCGTTGGCGGAAGAATCGACTGTCGGTACCTCCGGTGACGATGCTGGGAATGATGTTGGCTTCGGGATAGGCGTCGGCCATGGCTGAGGTCAACGCGCTCCACAGTTGATTGTCGGTCGGTGATGCGGTCGAGGCGTCCTCGTGGATGACCTCGACCTCGATCCAGTCCATGGCATCGCCGAGTGCCGTCTGCAGATGGGCCTGGACATCGTCACCGGTCTCGCCCGGAAGGGTCCGGATGTCGACCTCGAGCACGACCTTGTCCGGGATGACGTTCGTCTTGACACCGCCGGCGATCACGTTCGGGCTGAACGTCGTGTGGCAACAGGCATGGGCGTACCGTGCGGCATCAGGCGGCAGTTCGTAGAGCGCTTCGTCCAACGCGACGGGGTCGAGGAGGCGTCGACTGAGGTCGTCGGGCAGACCCATCGCCTTGATTCGGGCGCCCCACATCTCGTCGAGCTTCGGAGCGGGCCGATAGTCGACCAACCGGCGCACCACCTCGGCTGCCTTGACGAGAGCGTTGTCGGTTCCCCAGGGAGCCGATCCGTGGCCGGGCGACCCCTTCACCGTGATTCGACGCCACCCGACGCCCTTTTCGGCCGTGGTGACCAGCAAGCTGCTTCCCTGCTTGGAATGCATGGGGATTCCACCGAACTCGGTGAGCACGAAATCGCATCGGAGCGCATCCCATTCGTCGCGCACGAGCGGCTGAGCGCCGTACTTGCCTCCGGCCTCCTCGTCGGCCACCGCGAAGTAGACGATGTCACCCGGGTACCGCTTGCCCGACAACAACAGGTGGCGGAAGGCGACGGTCATCGACGAGGTCAGGTTGAGCATGTCGACTGCGCCCCGTCCCCACACCTCGTCGACGCCGCGCTCGTTGGGAACGAGCTCACCGCCAAAGGGGTCACGAAGCCATCCATCGGCCGATACCGGGACAACATCGGTGTGCCCCATGAGGCAGAGAGCGGGAGCCGTTGGATCGGTACCTTCCCAGCGAGCGATCAGCGAGGTCCGGCCTGGCTGGAGTTCGTAGGTCTGGAAGTCGACCCCAGTGGTTTCGAGTTCGTCTCGCAACAAGCGCGCCGACCGATCCTCGTGACCGGAGGCCACAGCCCCGTCGTTCACACACTGGTTCCGGATCAGGGCCTGAAGCAGCTCGACCGTCTCATTGGTGAGACGGTCGAGCGTGTTCGGATCGGTTGTCATGACCGGAGTCTAGAGCACCGGGTCAACGACCTTCGAGGGCCTCGAGCAGCGCGGGGAGCACTTTGTGGACATCGCCCACGATGCCGAGGTCGGCAATGCCGAAGATCGGGGCCTCGGGATCCTTGTTGATGGCGATGATGTTCTTCGAACCCTTCATCCCCACGAGGTGCTGGGTGGCGCCGCTGATGCCAGCCGCAATGTAGAGGTCGGGTTTCACGACCTTGCCGGTCTGCCCCACCTGCTGGGAGTAGGGCACCCAGCCGGCGTCGACGATGGCCCGAGAGGCGCCGGCCGCGCCCTTCAGTTTCTTGGCCAACGACTCGACCATGACGTACTTGCCGGCCTCGCCGAGACCGCGGCCACCCGAGACGACCACTGCGGCCTCGTCAAGCTTGGGGCCGTCGGATTCCTCGGTGAAGCGATCGGTGACCGTCGCGCCGCCGGCGCTGCCCAGGTCGGGCAGATCGAGCTCCTCGGTGGTGGCTTCGCCGCCACCGGAGGCCTCGGCCGGGAACGACTTGGGCCGGACCAGGGCCAGGAAGGGGCCTTCGCCCGTGAACTTGGTCTTGACGTCGGTGGCACCACCGAAGATGGTGGCGACCGCTACGAGGGCATCGCCGTCGAGCTCGAGATCGATGCAGTTCGAGACGACCGTGCGGTCGAGCGTCACGCCCAGACGGGCAGCGGTGTCACGGGCGTCGTACGTGGTGGCGAAGAGAATGGCGTCGGGCGACTCGCCGCCCTCGATGGCTGCGGCCATGGCCGCGGCGGCCGACGGACCGATGAGGCGGTCGTCGACATCGATGCCATACACCGTCTCGGCGCCGAACTCGCCGACCTTCTCGGCGATGTCGTCGGCGTCACCGGCGTACACGCAGGCAACGGTGTCGGCCAGCTCGCGGGCCTTGGTGAGGAGTTCGAGGGTCGTCGAGGTGACCTGACCCTCGTTGGTTTCGGCAAATACCCAAATGGTGTCCAGCGTCATGTCAGCCTCCTCAGATCAGCTTCATCTTCTCGAGGTACGCCACGATCTTGGCGAAGCCCTCTCCGTCGTCAACGATGATCTCGCCGGCTTCCCGCTTGGGAGCGTTGGCGACATCGATGATCTCCTGACCGGAACCGGCCCAGCCGACTTGGTCGGCACCGAACCCGAGGTCGGCCGCTGACTTCTCGTCGACCGGCTTGGACTTGGCGGCCATGATGCCCTTGAACGACGGGTAACGAGGTTCGACCACGCCTGCGGTGACCGAGACCACGGCGGGAAGCGGACACTCCACGCTGTCGTAGCCTCCGTCGGTCTGACGCTTCACCTTGAGTTCGTCGCCGTCGACCTCGATTTCCTTGGCCGCAGTGACCGAAGGGAGACCGAGCAATGCTGCGATCATCTCGGGCACGACGCCGGTGTAGCCGTCGGAACTCTCGGCGCCGGCGATGACGAGATCGGGCTCTTGGCCTTTGATGGCCGCGGCGATGAGCTTTGCCGTGGTGAGGGCATCGGAGCCCACGAGTGCAGGGTCGCTGATGAGTGTGGCCGAGGCTGCGCCCATGGCAAGCGCCGTGGCCAGACCGGAACGTTCGCCGTTCGGGGCCATCGACACCAGTGTCACCTCCCCCTCTCCGGCAGCATCGACGAGCTGTAGCGCCATTTCGACGCCGTAGCTGTCGGACTCGTCGAGGATGAGTTTCACATCTCTCTTGAGTGTTCGGGTTTCTGGATCCAACGCCCCGGGATCGGCGGGGTCGGGGATCTGCTTCACACAGACGACAACCTTCATGGCGTGCAGCGTAGAGGTTTGGCCTCGTCAGACCACAGCAGAACGAGAACGAACTCCGAATCCGTCCGAACGGCCCCCCTCCGTTCTGCAAGCCGGCCGCCCCCCTGCGGGGGCCGCCACGCTTGCAGAACGGGGCTGAGGTGGCGCCGGCTTGCAGAACAGCGACGAAAACCGTCATGGACCAGGTGTCGCCATTGGGCCAGACTGCCCGAGTGCGTTTGGCCCTCATCGTCAACCCGGCGGCATCCTCGATCTCCGGTCGGGACCGCGTGCGGATCCAGCGGGCACTTTCCGACGCCCACGAGGTGGTCGTTCGCGAGACCTCCCGACGGGGGCACGCCACCCGCCTGGCCCATCGAGCCTCCAAGGACGGCTGCGAGGTCGTGGTGACCCTGGGAGGTGACGGCACGGTGAACGAGGCGGCCAACGGCCTCCTCGGGTCGCACACCGCGCTGGTCCCGCTTCCCGGCGGATCGACCAATGTGTTCGCCCGGGCGATCGGCTATCCGAACGATGCCGTCGCGGCGACGCGGGTCCTGCTCGACGCACTCGCGGCAGGGTCGATCCGTTCGGCGAGCCTCGGTATGGCGAATGACCGCGCCTTCGTCTTCCACGTCGGGGTCGGTTTCGACGCCGACGTGGTGACTCGGGTCGAGGAGCGAGGCTCGTTCAAGCGGTACGCCGGTCACCCCTGGTTCATCTACAACGCAATCCGTGCGTGGAGTTCACCGCAACGCCGCCAGCTGTCCTTCGACGTGTGCACCGACGATGGGCGCCACGTCGAGGGCGCTCAGATGGCGGTGGCCATGAACGTCAGCCCGTACACCTTCCTCGGAAACCGGCCCCTCGATCTCGCCCCGGAGGCGTCGCTCGGTTCTCCACTCTCGGTGGTCGCCACCACGTCGCTGGCCCTGCACAAGCTCCTACCGGTGGCCGCCATCGCCGCCGGCCGTCGACACGACGGACTCCCCGACACCGGGACGTTCCGCCACTGGAGCGAGGTGCAGGGTGTGACCATTCGGGCGGCCCGGCCGGTTCCCGTTCCAGCTGGATGGAGAGCCCCAGCCCGCGGTCTGCGAACTACGGCTCCGACACCTTCCCGACGCGGTCAGGATCGTGGTCCCGCCCGACCCGCAAGACCGTTGACCAAGGCTCGCGGGTCGTTGGTGATGATGCCATCGACTCCGAGATCGGCCAGCTCCCGGGCTCGATCGATCGAATCGACGGTCCAGACGTAGACGGCGAGCCCCTCACCGTGTGCCCGCTCGATGAATGCCCGGTTGACTTGGCGATCGTGAGGGTTGATGGCCTGCACGTTGTGGTGGGCGGCCCGGCCGATCAGCGTCGCCGGGTCCGCTTCACCCCACGTGAGCCAGGCGAGGGCGATGGTCGGATCGATCGACCGGATGGGCATGAGGCTGTCCAATTCGAAGGAGGACACGATGGTCCGGGCGTGGGCTTCCATGCCCGCAATGAGCCCGGCGATCGCCACCGACGAGCCGTGATCGGGGTCATGCCCGGCCTCGCTCGGCGAATTCTTGACTTCGATGTTGACGAAGAGTCCTGTGGTTCCGAGCAGCGCCTCGCCCAAGGTGGGAATAGATCGCGGCAAATCCAACGAATGGACCTCGCAAATCAAACGACCGTCGGCCAGATGCGCGTCGTGATGCAGCACCAAAACCTCATCAGCGGAACGCCGCACGTCGAGCTCAATGCCGTCGGCGCCGGCGTCACGCGCCGCTGCAAACGCTTGCATGGTGTTCTCGGGGTTGTCGATCGATGCTCCTCGGTGACCCAGTATCAGCGGTCCCCGACCTCTCACGACCTGCCCTGCATCCGTGCTCACCAGGGAATTCTTGCACGATCGGGCGTGCGGCGAAACGATCGGTCTCCCAGGTTCGAGAAAATCCACCCAGACAACTCTTTACGAGAGTCGAAGTAATTGGTACGGTTCGTCCCGGGACCGGCCAGTCGTGCGCCGTGCCTGCCGTCAGATCCTCCGCCGGGATTCGGGCCTACTCGTGCGTCTGTTTCGACGCGTCTTTGCCGCAAAACCAGCAGTACGCAATACCCCTTACGAAGCAACCACACCCATCAACACACCATCAACGAGGAGCGTGTGCACGTGGACGGACAAAAACTCTTGATCGACCGCTCCCAAGTCGACCAACTGGGCCAGGGAAGTCCCCTCGGGAACTTGCCGGTCGAACCCCGGTTGGCGATGCCCGAGATGTTCGAACGAGTAGCCCAGCGCGTCGCCGACCGGCCCGACGATGCGGTAGACACGTCGTGGCGAACGCTTGCGTCGTGTCGCGATACCGACCCAGATTTGTTCTTCCCGGTCGGAACGACCGGGCTTGCCATCACCCAGATCGACTCGGCCAAGGCGGTGTGCATGGGATGCCCCGCACAGACCCCTTGCCTCGATTTCGCCTTGCGGACCAACCAGGATTCCGGCGTTTGGGGCGGCACCTCGGAGGAGGAACGGCGCCACCTGCGTCGCACCTACCTCGGTCGCCGTCGGGTTCGACGCTAGATCGAAGGCCGGTCGGTCAGTCAGGGCTCGACTGGCGCCAAGGAGACCCGCAACTCAGCGGTCGTCCCTTGGCCCACCGCGGGTCTGATCGACAGCTGACCGGCCATCTCGCCGGCGGCAAGCGTGCGCACGATGGTGAGCCCCAACCCGGGCTCACTCTCCAGATCGAAGCCCAGCGGCAGACCCACACCGTCGTCGTGCACCCGAATGACCAGTTCGGTCGTCGATGTCTCGAGTTCGACCGTGATCGACCCTCCGACCGACCCGGCGGAAAGCCGTGCTCGACGGCGTTCTGCAGGAATTCGGTGAGCACGACGGCCAGTGAGCTTGCGGTGGCCGCGGGAAGGTCGGGTCCATCGCCGACGAGCCGGAACCGGATCGGTCGATCGGGTGAAACCAGCGCCCCCTCGACCATGGCCACAATAGGTCGGACGACGGCACCGAACGCCACGTCGTCACCGCCTTCCTGGGCCAGGATCTCGTGCACGAGCGCGATCGAGCGAATCCGGCGAACCGATTCCTCGATCGCCGCTTTGGCCTCGGGGACCTCGACCCGGCGACCTTGGAGGCGCAGGAGGGACGAGACGGTCTGCAGGTTGTTCTTGACCCGGTGGTGGATCTCCCGGATCGTGGCATCCATCGAGACGAGCAGCCGCTGTTGACGCCGGAGTTCCGACACGTCACGGATGAGCACCAAGGCGCCATCGACCTCGCCGGCAACGATGAGCGGGAGGACCCGGGCAAGAATCGTCACTGACGTTCCCCGCTCGATTTCCTCCGTGACCGGCACCTTCAACCGGTAGGCGGTACGCAGCACGTCGGGACGGAAGCCGAGATCGTCGAGATGGCGGCCGAGCGTGTTGGTGTGGAATCCCATCCGGTGCAACGCCGAGGTGGCGTTGGGCGAGGAGTATTGGACCCTCCCGTCGGCGTCGAGGATCGCGGCCCCGTCACCGACACGGGGAGCCTGCTCGGAGTCGGCGTCCTCGTAGGCGAAGGGGAAGACGCCATCGGCAATCATTCCGACCAGTTTGCTGAAGACCCCGTTGTAGGTCCGCTCCAGTTCGCCGACGGGCCGAGCACCCAGGCGCGGGTTCTCGATGGTGAGGACCCCGATCAGCTGCCCTTCGTGGCGAACGGGCACGGCCTTGACCGACACTCGCTGACCGGCGAGCGGAAGATCGATCTCGCCGTCGACGACCTGGCCGTGGTCGAAGACCTGGATCACCAGAGGTCGTTGCTCGGAGGGAATGAACGTGCCGACGAGATCCTCTCGGTACAGCGTCTGCGCTGTGGTCGGCCGTATCTGGCCCAGCACGAGGAACCGGTCAGCGGTCGAACCGTGGGTGTCGGCTTCGACCGGCCCTGCCCCCGTCACCGGCCCTGCCCCCGCCACATGGGCGAAGAGCAGCAGGTCGGCGAACGACAGATCGGCGATCAGGCCCCACGACGCAACCAGGCGTCGAAGATGCGTACGGGCCTCGGGGCCGAGGGCGGTGTGTTGCCGGGCGAGATCGTTGAGGCTGGCCATGCCGAGGGAAGATCGGCCGAGGGCTGTCGGCCGACCCGGACGTCAGGCGCCGAAGCCGATGCGACGGTCGGTGTCGGCTGCACCAAGCTCGACGAAGGAGATACGGGCGGCAGGGATGCCGGTCTCCTTGCCGCGGCGATCGACCAGCCAGAGCACGGCTGAGGTGTCGTCGGCCGACCCGAGCACGGTTTCGATACGAGCCTTGAGCTCGGCCCGATCCGAGTCTTCAGCCAGCTCGACTTCGACGACCTGACCCGATTGCGCAATACCGATTCGGATGTCCACCGGTGAAAGCCTCCTGCTGAGAACCGTTCGAACCAAGCGAGTTCGAGGTGGGTCGAACTTATCGGATCAGAGCACCCGCAACTCAGATCGGTACCGACGCTTCGGTGCCATCTCGACATCGACCTTCTCGGCGAGCGCAGCGAAGATCGCTCCGGCCTCGGTTTCGGGTTGGGCGGCGATGGGGTGACCGTCGTCGCTGCCTTGACGGAGGGCACGTATGAGCGGCACCTGTCCGAACAGCGGAACCCCCAACTGGGTGGCGAGCTCGGCGCCACCGCCCGAGCCGAACAGGTCGTAGCGTTTCCCGTCGTCGCCGGTGAACCAGCTCATGTTCTCGATGACGCCGGCGACGGTGATGTTGACCTTGTGGGCCATGTAGGCCGCTCGTTGCGCCACCTTCTGCGCCGCGGGCTGCGGGGTGGTGACGACGATCAGTTCGGCCCGAGGCAGGAACTGCGAGATGGACAGGGCGATGTCACCGGTTCCTGGGGGGAGATCGACCAAGAGGTAGTCGGGTTCGTCCCAATAGACATCGGTGAGGAACTGCTCGAGCGCCTTGTGGAGCATGGGCCCGCGCCAGATGACCGGCTGGTTCTCCTCGACGAAGAAGCCCATGGAGATGCAGCGCACGCCGTTTGCCTCGGGCGGCACGATCATCTCGTCGATGATGGTGGGATCTCGGTCGACGCCGAGCATGCGGGGAATGGAGAAACCCCAGACGTCGGCATCGACCACCGCCACAGTCTTGTCGCGGGCGGCGAGAGCAACCGCCAGGTTGGTCGTGACCGAACTCTTGCCGACGCCACCTTTACCCGAGGCGATCAGCAGCACGCGGGTCTTGCTCCCAGGATCGGCGAAGGGGATGACCCGACCCTCGGCATGACCATGGGCGGTCTGGCTGCCGGCGGTGGAAGCCGGATCGCCATGGAGCCGTTTGCGCAGTTCTGCTCGCTGCTCGTCGGTCATGACACCGAACTCGACGGTGGCGCTCGAGACGCCATCGAGTCCGAGCACGGCTTCCTTCACCGTTCGGTCGATCTCGGCACGAAGCGGGCAACCGGCGACCGTCAGGTCAATGGCGACATGCACGGAGGGAAGCCCACCGAGATCAACCCGCCGGACCATGCCCAACTCGACGATGCTGCGGTGCAGTTCGGGGTCCTGCACCGGACGAAGGGCTTCGATGACAGCGGCTTCATCGATCGCGGGCGCTGCGCCTGAAGACGAGGTTGTACCTGAGGATGATTGGGACACGGCAACACCGATCAACGAGGATTTCTCCTACGACCGTAGGAAGAATGGTTGTAGGCTAGCCAGGTGGCTGACCGTGTCCCCACTCCGCCGGTAGGGCGAACGCTCAAGCCGACCGAGTTCGCAAACTTGGTCAACGCCATCACGTCTGCCTTCGGCGATCCGACACGGCGGGACATCTATCTGCTGACCCACGAGCATCCCGACGGCCTCACCGTCGGCGACGCAGCGACCTCCACCGGCCTGCATCCGAACGTCGCCCGCCATCACCTGGACAAGCTGGTCAACGGCGGCTACCTCGAAGTCACGCAGCGGCCGACGGCCGGCGCCGGACGCCCTGCCAAGGTCTACCGGGCCATCGAGCCCGAACTTCACCTCGAGTTCGGTGTCCGCCACGACGACATTCTGGTCACGCTGCTCGGCAAGGCGCTTTCCCGCCTTCCCGACCACGAAGCCGCGGCCCTGGCCGAGGAGGTCGGAGAAGAGTTCGGAAAGCAGATGGCCGCCAGCATGACCGGCGCCAATCTGCCCGACCGCCCCACGACCCAACGGTCGTTTCGCTCGGCCCTCCATGTCGTGGCCGATGCCCTCTCCGCGCATGGCTTCTCCGCCCACGCCGAACGCCACGGCGACGAACTCCGCATCGTCTCCGGCCACTGCCCGTTCGGCGACGTCGCCATCGAACACCCGGTCATCTGTGCCGTCGACCGGGGCATGGTGCGAGGCATGCTCAGCTCACTGGTCGGCGAGACCGAAGTCGTGCTCGGAACCTCCGTCGCCCGCGGCGACGACACCTGCGTCACCGACGTCCAGCTCCTCTGACCGTCCGGTCCGGCCGGTTTCTGCCTGACGATCCGCTCGCCGCGAGGTAGGGTCAGCGGCATGCGTACTCGTTGTGGCCGGGCGCCACGCTTCGTGTCGGCTCCACCGGCCACCGCGTCAGCGGTGCTCACCAGCCTGCTCTTGTTCCTGACCCTGCTCGGCGCCGGTCCGACCCGTGTAGGCGCGGCGGTGACCCAGGACACCGGCATGATCACGCCGTCCCCGCAAGATTTCGTGACCCTTCAGTACCAGGACTTCCTCGCCCGCGATCCGGACGGCCCAGGGCTCACGTTCTGGTCGAACCGCATCGAGGACGGCGCAGACCCGGGAACCCTCATCGACTCGATGGTGTCGGCTCCCGAGTTCGCCCAGACCGTCGCTCCCATGGCCCGCCTCTACCAGGCGTACTTCCTACGTACCCCCGATTTCGGGGGTCTGCAGTTCTGGTCGGGACAGCTGCGTTCCGGCCGCAGCCTCAACGACGTCTCCTCGTTCTTTGCGGCCGCCCCGGAGTTCGGTCAGCGGTACGGAACGCTCGACAACACCTCATTCGTCAACCTCGTCTACCAGAACGTGCTCGGCCGCGCTCCCGACGCCGGCGGGTTGACCTACTGGGTCGGTCGTCTCGACGCGGGAGCCAGCCGCGGTTCGGTGATGGTCGGCTTCAGCGAGTCGGCCGAGTACACCCGCGCCACCTTCGGACAGGTGCGCGCGACGATGCTGTACCTCGGCATGTTGCGCCGGAGTCCGGACGACGCGGGTCTCGCCTACTGGGCTGGGGTGATCGATCGGGGCATCGACTACGCATCGGTCGTCCGGGGCTTCCTCGGCTCCCCCGAGTACCAGGCTCGCCTGACGTCCGTCTTCCCGCACCGTCAGCCCCTCACCGGGTTCGCCTCCGCTACGCCTCTTCCGCGAGCGACCCTGGCGCTGAAGATCGACGCCGCACCACTCGCCCGACCTCAGATCGGGTTGAACCAGGCCGACGTCGTCTACGAGGAGATGGTCGAGGGCACCGTGACCCGTCACGTTGCGCTCTTCCATACGAAGACTCCGGTCGCGGCCGGCCCGATACGATCCGTGCGCACCACCGACTTCGCCCTCCTCGCGCCGCTGAACCGGCCGCTGGTCGGCGCCTCCGGCGGCAATCAAGTCGTTCTGGCGGGCCTCCGAGCCAGCCCGATGGTCGATCTCACCGCGCTGGTCGCGGGGGGTTACTACCGTGTGGCCGATCGGCGCTCACCGCACAATCTGCTGGTCAACCCGGCCCACCTCTGGGGCCTCGCTCCTCCGACGTCCACCGCTCCCCCCGTGCTGTTCGACTTCCGGTCCCGCGGCGAGGCGATCAACCCCAACGGCGTGCCTGCTGCCGGTGTGGACATCGTGTTCGGAAAGACCAGCGTGGCCTTCCGATGGTCGGCTGCCGGCTGGAGTCGCACGCAGAACGGGACGGCGCACGTCGACAACACCGGCCGCCTCATCGCACCGGAGAACGTCGTGGTCATGCAGACCGACTATCGGGTCAGTCCGGCGGACACCGAGTCGCCGGAGGCCATCACTGTCGGCCAGGGTCCGGCCTGGATGTTCACGGCGGGCCACCGCGTCGACGGCCGCTGGAGTCGCGCTGCTGCCGGCGACATCATCGTGTTCACCGATGCGCAGGGCTCCCGGGTCGAGCTGACCCCGGGAACCACGTGGGTCGAGCTGGCCCCGCCGGGAACGGTGACCCTCAGGTAGCGAGCACCGCGGTCGTCACCAACGGAAGACCAAGCGTCGTGGCCCGGTCGAGACGCAGCGAGAGATCCAAGGGCTGTCCTGGGGCTGCGTTGCCGACGACGATGCCCTCGGTGGGCGCTCCCCAGTGTCGAAGCAGACGGGTGGAGTACTCCGCCCGGCTCATGGCCTCGGCCCCCGCAAGGTTGATCGTGCCTACCTCGTCCGCCAGGTCGAAGGCCAGACGCAGCATGCCTTCCACCAGCGCGTCGGCAAAGACGGGATGGCGGATGGCATCACCCCACAGGCTGATGGTTTCGCCGTCGGACAATCGCCGAGCGAACCCCGCGGTCGCGGCGTCCATACGTTCGCGGCTGTAGATCAACGATGTTCGCACCGCGATCGCCCGGGCACACCACTCGGCGACGAGCGCCTCGCCTTCGGCCTTGGTCCGGCCGTAGTCGTTGATCGGCGTCGGTGCCGCATCATCGGCGTACGGCGCCGCATCGCCGGCATGGACGATGTCGGAGGAGACGTGCACCAAGCGCGCCCCGACCTGCTGCGCCGCTCGGGCCACGCCGGCGGCGCCATCGACGTTGACCCTGAACGCGTCCGGCGAACCAGGGGTCCCAGCGGCAGCGTTGATGATGGCGTCCGGCCCGACCTCCTCCACCAGCCGACAGACCTCGTCGGAGTCGAGGACGTCCAGCCGTCTCCACTCGATAGCGGGTGACGACAGGAGTTCAGCCGACGGTGAGGTCCGGGACACTGCGACGACCCGCCTGTCATTCTGCTCGGCGTGCTGCACGCAGAGCGGCAGCAACCGGTGCGACAGGAACCCTGACGCACCGGTGACGAGCAACGCCGGGCTCACCTCTTGTTGCGGCCTTCGGGCTTGTCGCTCCCGGCCTTGTCGTCCTCGGCGCCCTCGTGGGCACCGAGCACGACCGGGACGATCATGGGCCGCAACCGTGTGCGATGGTTGACGAAGCGACCAAGGGTCCGACGGGCAGCCCGTTCGAGTTGCTGCCGGGTGCGTTGGCCATCGGACAACGCGGACTCGATCGCGTCACGGACGGCCTCGGTGGCTTCCTTGCGCAGTTGATCGCCCTCGTCTCCGTCGACCCAGCCTCGGCTGACGATCTCGGGCAGCCCGACCAGCGAGGCTCGGGGCCCGTTGATGGACAGGGTGATGATGGCCGACACGAAGCCCTCGGTGCCGAGCGTGCGACGCTCAGCCAGGACGCTGTGATCGAGGTCGCCGACGCTGCCATCGACGTACACGTACTCGGCGGGAACCGACTCGCCCCGATGCAGCCCGTCGTCGTCGAGCACCACCGAGTCGCCGTCTTGACAGATCAGGATGCGCTCGGGGGGAGTGCCCATGCGGGTCGCCAGGCGAGCGTGCTCGGTCATGTGCCGGAACTCCCCGTGGACCGGGACGAACCATTCCGGCTGCACGATCGAGTGCAGGACCTTGAGTTCCTCGGCCTTGGCGTGGCCGGTGGCGTGGACGTTGGCGATTCCGGAATGGATCACCTCGGCCCCCCGACGAAGCAGCCCGTCGATGACCCGCGACACGCTGGACTCATTGCCGGGAATGGGGTGTGACGACAGGATCACGCAGTCGTTCTCGAGGATGTTGAGCCAGCGGTTGTCGCCGCTGGACATGCGGGCCAGGGCCGACATGGGTTCGCCCTGCGAACCGGTCGAGATCACGCACAGTTTCTCCGGAGGAATGTCGCCGACGTCCTCGATACTCCTGAGGTGGGTGTCGGGGATCCGCAACAGCCCCATCTGGCGGGCGAGATTCACGTTCTTGTTCATGGACCGGCCAAGGGTCGCCACGATGCGATCGTTGGCGATCGCCGCATCGGCGATCTGCTGCACCCGGTGAATGTGGCTGGCAAAGCAGGCGACGATGATGCGTTGCCCGTTCCGCGACTGGAAGAGGTCGTGGATGGACTGACCGATCGACGTTTCCGAAGCAGAGAAGCCGACCTCCTCGGCGTTGGTCGAATCGCACAGGAACAGGCGGATGCCGTCGTCCTTGGCCAGGTGACCGATGCCGGCGAGGTCGGTGAGCCGACCGTCGACCGGAGTCATGTCGAGCTTGAAATCGCCGCTGTGCAGGATGACGCCCTGAGGCGTATGGAACGCCGTGGCGAACCCGTGGGGCACCGAGTGGGTCACGGGGAAGAACTCGAGATCGAAGGGGCCGACCTTGATCCGGTCATTGTCGTTCACCTCGATGAACGTGGCTTTCTTGAGCATGCGTCGCTCTTCGATGCGGTTCCGGGCGAGGCCGATGGTCAGCGGTGACCCGATGATGGTGAGCGGCATCTCTTCGAGCAGGAACCCGATCGCCCCGATGTGGTCTTCGTGGCCATGGGTGGCGACGACACCCTCGACGCGGTGGGCGTTCTCCTTCAGCCAGGTGAAGTCCGGCAAGACGAGGTCGACGCCGGCCATGTCATCGTCGGGGAACATGAGTCCGCAGTCGATGAGCATGATGCGGCCCTCGACCTCGATGGCGGCACAGTTCCGCCCAATCTCTCCGAGCCCGCCGAGGAAGACGACTCTGACGTCGGCCGCCACCTAGAGCGCCCGGTCGAGGTTGGCGAGCACGATGCGGGCCCGATCCTCGAGGCCGGCTGGCGCCGGCCCCATCGGGGGACGGCACGTGCCGACAGGAATTCCGAGCAGGTTCATCATCACCTTCGTTGGCACAGGGTTGGGATTGTCGTCGCCGGTTTCGTAGTTCCACGACGGGATCAAGCGAGCGTTGATTCGAGTCGCGTCGGCCACCTGACCCTTGGTGAATGCCGCGATCATTTCTTGGGTCTCGACACCCACCCAGTGGGTGGCCACACCGATGAGGCCGACGGCGCCCACCGCGAGCAGGGGCAGGGTCATGCTGTCGTCACCCGAGTAGACCTCGACGTGATCGGGGGCCTCGGACAGAAGCTCAGCGGTCAACGCCGGGTTGCCGGCTGCATCCTTGATCGCAACGATGTTGTCGATGGCGAACAGTTCGTGGAAGAGCGCGTGCGAGATCTTGCGGCCGCTTCGGACCGGAATGTCGTACAGGATCACCGGTAGGTCGGTGGCCTCGGCGCATGCCTTGAAGTGGACCGCAAGCCCGGCCTGCGACGGGCGGTTGTAGTACGGGGTGACCTGGAGGATCCCATCGACCTTGGCCGCGGTGGCCCGTTCGGTGAGCTCGACCGCTGCTGCGGTGTCGTTGCTCCCCGCCCCGGCGATGACGGTGTGGTCGGGCAACGCCTCACGGACCGCGATGATGAGCTCGACTTGTTCGTCATGGGTGAGCGTGGGCGACTCGCCCGTGGTCCCGGCAACCACGACGCCGTCATTTCCGTTGGCCACCAACCACTTGGCGAGCTGCTGCGCCGCGTTGGTGTCGAGCTTGCCGTCGGCGTCGAACGGCGTGACCATGGCCGTGAGCACGGGTCCGAAGCGAGGCATCAGTGGGCTCCTTCGCTCGCCCGGTCGATCCCCAGGCTGGCCAGCAGATCTTCGTGCAGTTCGAACCAGACGGTGTGATACGACTCCATGATGGGTTTGGTGAACCACTGTTGGTCGCCGGCACGAACCCGCTCGAGTGCGTGCGTGAAGCGATCGGCGTAGACACCGAATCGGTCGAGCACGACGACCAGTTCTGCGAGGAGCGGCTGGACGCCGGCGTCGAGCAGCGCCAGCTCGTCGATGACTGCTGCGTCGTACGCCGGATCGGAGTGATCGTTGAGGACCTGGGCATTGGCGTCCTTGACCTGCCACCGGGTGCAGACGGCGAGCATGGTGCCGTTCAGGGCAAGGAACCGGTCGTACACCGACTGGACGATCGACCGGGCGTCGACCCCGTCGACCGGGGGCACCGCATCGAGTTCGGCGGACAACAGCCGTTCGTTCTCGACCCGGCCCGACGGTGTCAGCGCCCAGCCCTTCATACGGCCGTCGCGGTACAAGGCGAACTCTGACGCCGACGCTTCCTTCAGTGCTGCGGCCACTTCTTCCTCGCTCTTGCGAAGCAATGCGGCCACGACATTTGCTTCGGCGAAGCCCTTCAAGCGGAGGCCATGGAGCGCGAGGAGATCGGGTTCAGATGCGTGAGCCATGACCGGGCAGGCTAGCAGCGAGGAGCGGGGACCTTGGAAGCATTCGACCCACGCTTCATGCGACTAAACGATCCAGCACGCCGGGCTCGAAGTGGCCCGTGACGAAGTCGGCGAGACCATCGAAGACCGCTTCGAGCGGCGTAGCAGACGCCCCGAACAGTGCTCGAAGGGCACCTGCGGCCTCGAACAAACCGTGAACAGAGAGTCCGAGCACCGGTCCTGACTGCTACCACGAGCCCCCACCCGACGGATCGTCGGCCAGACAAGATCGCTGCGGTCCCGCCAGGGCATCGCTCCAAGTTCGTGATTCACCTGGCCAAGCAGCACGACTTGGCTTCGGTCGACCACCGAGCCCAACACCATGACAACGGAGGCCCCGGATTTGGTACGAGAAGTCACCACTCCCGGGTTGCCGACTCGTCGCCGGGCCGAATTCGAGCTCGTCGCCGGAGGACCAACGTGTAGACGACCAGTCCCATGCCGGCGAAGGTGAACCATTGCAGTGCGTAGGCGAAGTGGGAGCCCTCGCCGATCGGCGGTAGGGGCACAGGATCCGGGGCGAGGTCGGTCGCCGGACCGGCTACCTGCATCCACATCGGCAGAAGCTCGGGTGGGTTGGGGCTCGCCATCCGCCCGCCGATCGCGGCCACGTCGAGCCGGGGCGCCCGGTTGCCTTGCCCCGTGTCGGTAGCACCGAAGAAGCCGTCCTTGGTCTGGCTGAGCCTCACCCAGCCCTCGATCTCGACCAGACCATCGGGCGCTGCGGCCGCCGCCTCACCCCGATCGGCGAAGCCGCGGTTCACCAACAGTTGATCGCCGTCGACGGTCTCGAACAGGCCGACGACCCAATCGCCGCCGACCCCGTTCTGGCTGCGGTTGACCACCCGAACGAGCTCACCGTCGAGATAGCGGCCCTCGGCGACGACGGAGCGGTAGTCGAGTTCACGAAGCGCCCCGACCTGACCGAGATCGAGACCCACCAATGCTTCGCCCACTTCCAACGGTTCGAGCGTCGACCGATCGAACACTGCCTGGTTCTGTTCCCGCCGCTGATCGAGACGGGAGAGCTGCCAGAACCCCGCCCAGATGAAGAGCACGATCAGCGAGCCGGCGAACAGGTGGGAGGCGATCCATTTGGGGCGGCGAGCGAAGCTCCAGTCCAGCACGATGCCACCGTACCGGCGCCGCGACCTGCCAGACTCGCAGCCGTGCGCTTCCAACGCGGGGTTCCACCTGCTCGCCCCATCGTCACGCTCTGTATCGCCATCTCGATCGCGTCCATGCTCTCGGGCTGGGTCGGCGATCTGCTCCTGTCCCAGATCGTCGACCGCAATCCGCTGCTGCTCATCGCCCTCAACCCGCGGAACCGCAATCTCATCCTCGCCACCAACGAACTCGACGCGCTCCCCTACTACCTCGTGGGGTTCGTTCGTCTCATCGCCTCCGATCCGGTCAACTATCTCCTCGGTTTCTGGTTCGGCGATCGCGCCATCGCCTGGACCGAGAAGAGGTCACGGACCTATGGACCGCTGATCCGCGACGGTGAGCACTGGTTCCGACGATTGTCGCTACCGCTCATCTTCGCCGCCCCCAACAACATCATCTGTGCCCTCGCCGGGGCCACGGGCGTGAGCCTTCGCATGTTCGCAGTGTTGAACGTGGCCGGAACGGTCGCCCGCCTCGTGGCCATCCGACAACTCGGATCGACGCTCGAGTCACCGATCTCGTCGGTCGTCGACTTCATCGGCGAGTATCGAACCCCGATCCTCATCGTGTCGGTCATCGGGGTGGCCTGGACCGTCTTCGGCGAGTTCCGCGGCGACAACAGCGAGCTGGCCGCACTGCGGAAGTTGGAGGAGGAAGCCGAAGCTGCGGAGGCGGCCGAGAAGGCCACCGCCGATTCGGACCCTGCGGTTCGTCGGAACGAGGCCGACTAGAAGTCCAACGCCTGGCTGAGGTCGGCCAACACGTCGGTCGTGGCCTCCAAGCCGCACGAGAGGCGAATGGTCCCGAGCCCGATGCCGTCGGCGGCCAGGTCCTCGGGATCGACCCCGACGTGTGTGGTGGACGCCGGATGACAGACCAACGTCTCGGGGCCGCCGAGCGACGGTGCGTGAATGGCAAGCCGCAAACGATCGACGAAGGTCGAGGCGGCCGTGCGGCCGCCGGCCAGATCGAAGGTGAGCAGTCCGCCGGCGATGCGCAGCTGACGCTTGGCCAGGTCGAACTGAGGATGACTCTCGAGCCCCGGGTAGCGGACGTCGGAGATCGCAGCATGCTCGGCGAGGAAGCCGGCAACCGCAGTAGCCGTCGCCGTCTGCTGGGCGAACCTGACCGGCAGCGTCCGCAACCCCCGGAGCCCGTTGAGCGCGTCGGCCGGAGAGGCGCAACCGCCGTGCAGGTGGGAGAATCCGGTGATCCATTCGACTAGATCGGCAGAGCCGGCGACAACGCCGAGGATGGCGTCGTTGTGGCCGCCGATCGCCTTCGATGCCGAATGGATGACCAGATCCACGCCGTGGTTCAACGGGTTCTGGCCGAGCGGGGTGGCGAAGGTCGAGTCGACCGCGGTGAACGGGCCCTGGATCGAGCCCACCTCGTCGAGGTCGACGAGGTCGAGGCGCGGGTTCGCCGGCGACTCGGCGAGGACGAGGCTGGTTCGTCCAGGGATGACTGCCGAAGCCAACGCTCCCGGTTCGGTGCCATCGACGAAGGTGACCTCGATCCCGAAGCGGGGACAGACCTGTTCGAGCAGAAGTCTGGTGCCGCCGTAGAGCTGACGGGTGGCCACGACGTGCGATCCCTGCGAACACAGACCGAGCACGGTGCAGGTGATGGCGGCCATCCCGGAGGCGAAGGCCCGAGCGGCCTCGGCCGATTCGAGTTGCGCGATTGCGTCCTCGAACTCGGCGACGGTGGGGTTGCCGTATCGACCGTAGAAGTGGGTCGGGCGTATCTGGGTGGCCAGCTTGCGGGACTCGTCGACGGTCCCGACCTGGAACGTCGTCGAGGGGTACAACGCCGGAGCCAACGATCCGGACCCATGGGTTCGCCCCGCGGTGATGGCGGTCGTCGCCTGTTCCTGGCCGATCCCCGAGCGTTCGGGTTGCTTGTCTGTCGTCATCTCATCTCTCCGTGATCACTTGGTTGCCGGTGCTACCGGCCGCATCGCCGGCGTTACCGCCGACTGGGCACCTTGGGTGTCGATCCCAGGTTGCCGGACCCCGAAAGGCCACTCGAAATGCAGAGCCGTAGTATGCCAGCTCAACCACCAACCGCCACGCGGGACCGCGCCCGCTCGTTCAGGTCGTCACCTCGGTGATTCCGAGCACGAGGGCCAGGCACGACAGCAACAGCGCCATCAGGCCGGCCACCGCCGCGGCCCGAGGGTGGACGGGGGACTCACCGGCGCGCAAGGTCCCGTGCAGGTTCTCGTAGCGGAGGACCGACCAGTACAGCATCCCGACTCCGACGAGAACCGCCGCAACGCCGATGCCGGTTGCCAGTGCGACGACCGGCAGGTTGCCCTGATGGGTCAGCCCCACACGGCCGATGGCGGCGCCGACGATGATTTGATTGAACGCGGTTCGCTCCCACGCCATGGCCGTACGTTCCTGCTGCATCCCCGCGTCGAAGATGACCGACGGGCGCGAAGACGACGTCACGATGGTCCTGCAGCAACGAACAGCAGCGCTCCGACCAAGGCAAGCGTCGCCACGGCGAGGGCCACGATGCGCGGGAGCTGAGAAGGTGGCAACGGTTGGTTTTGGCGCATGGCCCGTTCGGCTCGGAACCAACGACGATACGAAGCGACCGACGTCACGACCGCCATCGCCAGCACGGCCAAGCCGAGCACGGTCGACCCTGTCTGATCCGGCAGCAGGTTCAACAGACCGAGACCGCCGGCAACCAGGGCCATGGAGGTCCGGATCCAGGCCAGGAAGGTTCGTTCGTTTGCGAGCGTGAACCGGTAGTCGGGATGCTCACCGACGTCGGCGAGGCTCTCGCCCCGCAACAGTTCACGAAACACGGTGGCTCACCTGTACACCAGCGATCAGAGTCCGAGCACTGCGTCCAGGCCAACGGTGAGACCCGGGACACCGGCAATTCGTTTGGCGGCCAACACCACGCCGGGCATGAACGACGACCGGTCATAGCTGTCGTGGCGGAGGGTGAGCGTCTGGCCCGCGGTCCCGAGAATGACTTCCTGATGGGCGACGATGCCGCGCATGCGAACGGAGTGAATAGGGATTCCGGCAGGACCCTTGGCCCCCCGAGCGCCTTCGACCGTGTGCTTGACCGTTGGGTCGGCTGCCCAGGTGGACGATGCCTGGGCCATGCGCTCGGCCGTCGCCAGCGCGGTCCCGCTGGGAGCATCGACCTTGCCGTCGTGGTGGAGTTCGATGATCTCCGCGGTGTCGAAGTACGGGGCCGCCAGTTCGGCGAAACGCATCATGAGCACCGCACCGATGGCGAAGTTCGGGGCGATGACACAATTGGCAATACGACCCGACGGACCACCAGCGGCGAACATCGCCCGGATTTCGGCGTGTTCGGCTTCGGTGAAGCCCGAGGTGCCGACCACGGCGTGGACGCCGTTCTCGGCGCAGAAGGCCAGGTTCTCACGCGCCGCGTCGATGTGGGTGAAGTCGATGGCGACGTCAGGTAGGGATCGAAGCAGCCCATCAGGTGCACCGACCACCTCGAAGCTGCACGAGGTGACCCCGGTGACCTCGCCGATGTCGATGCCGGCGAAGGAGGGGTCGACGGCGCCTACGAGCTCGAATTCGGGGTCCGCGCACACGGCGTGACACACCGCAACGCCCATGCGTCCGCCGGCACCGAACACTGCAACCCGCGTCTTGCCCTTCGTCATGTACGGATCCTACGGCGGAACGGCGAGGGCCCCCGCACCAATTCGGTGCGGGGGCCCTCGTGAACCAGAGTGCTGGTAGTAGCTACTGGCTGATCAGCGTCGGCCGCGGCCTCGGCCGCCACCACCGCCGCCAGAGCGGCCACGACCGCCGCCGCCGCCGGCACCGGCGCCACTGCGGCGTCGGCTGGGAGCTTCGTCGCTGGGCATGGGATCGCCTTCGGGACCAAGGTCGCCGAACTCGGCCGTGAAGCCCTCGTCGAAGCTCATCGCGGCCCCGTTTGTCGGAGCATCTTCCTCGTCCCGACGAGGACCCCGGCCACGACCACGATCGCCGCGGTCGCCCCGATCGGATCGGTCACGATCACCGCCGAAGGCCGAGCTGCCCTCGTCCGATGGGCTGGGAGCCTGACCGGCCAGGTGCAGGGACACCTTGCCGTTGGGGTCGATGTCCTCGACGACGACCTCGATCTCTTGACCGAGCGAAAGCACGTCTTCGACGGTGTCGATGCGCTTGCCTCCACCGATCTTGGAGATGTGCAGCAGACCATCGCGGCCGGGGAGGATGTTGACGAACGCCCCGAACTTGGTGATGTTGACCACACGACCGTTGTAGGTTGCGCCCACCTCGGCGGTTGGCGGATCGAGGATGAGACGAATCTGACGCTCGGCCTCGTCGACCACGGTGCGGTCGGTCGCTGCGATGGAGACGATGCCGACCATGCCGTCGTCGTCGACACTGATGTCGGCGCCGGTCTCGCTCTGGATGGCGTTGATGACCTTGCCCTTCGGGCCGATGACCTCGCCGATCTTGTCGACGGGAATCTCGAAGCTGATGATCTTCGGGGCGCCGTCGCGCACATCGCCACGAGGAGCAGCGATTGCCGAGTTCATGACCTCGAGGATCTGCAGGCGGGCGACCTTGGCCTGTTCGAGCGCAGCGGCCAACACGTCGGCGGGGATGCCGTCGATCTTGGTGTCGAGCTGGAGCGCCGTGACGAAGTCGGCGGTACCGGCCACCTTGAAGTCCATGTCACCGAAGGCATCTTCGGCGCCCAGGATGTCGGTGAGGGTGGTGTACTTGCCTTCGGCGTACACCAGACCCATGGCGATACCGGCAACGGGCGCCTTGATGGGCACGCCGGCGTCCATGAGGGACAGGGTCGAACCGCAGACCGACGCCATCGAGGTCGAACCGTTGGAGCTGAGCACCTCGGAGACGAGGCGCAGCGTGTAGGGCCACTCCTCGAGCGAGGGAATGACGGGCACCAGGGCCCGCTCGGCCAGGAGGCCGTGGCCGATCTCACGACGCTTCGGGCCTCGCATGAAGCCGGTTTCGCCGGTGGAGAAGGGCGGGAAGTTGTAGTGGTGCATGTAGGACTTGCGTTCGACGATGTCGATGCCGTCGATCATCTGATCCATGCGCTTCATACCCAGGGTGCACACGTTGAGCACCTGGGTCTCGCCGCGCTGGAACAGACCCGAGCCGTGCACCCGCGGCACGACGCCGACTTCGGCCGACAGCGGGCGAAGGTCGGTGGGGCCACGGCCGTCGATACGGGCACCGTCTTCGACGATGCGCCGACGAACGATCTTCTTCGACAGCGAACGGTAGGCGGCCTTGAGTTCCTTCTCCGAACCGGGGAATCGTTCGGCCAGACCGGCAACGACCTCGTCACGGAGGTCGGACTCGGCCCCGGTGCGCTCGGCCTTGTCGGCGATGACCATGATGTCAGCCAATCTGGCGCCCGCCAGTTCGGTGACCGCTTCCATCTGATCATCGGAGTAGTCGACCAGTTCAGGATGGGCCATGACCGGCTTGCGACCACCGGCTGCTTCCACCAACGCCAGCTGCAGAGCAATGGCTTCCTTGATGTACTGCTTGGACTCTTGGAGGCCCTGGGCCAGCGCTCCCTCGTCGACCTTCGGGGCGCCGTTCTCGTAGTTGTTCCACGACGACGACGTACCGCCGGCCTCGACCATCATGATGGCGACGTCGCCGTCGTCGAGTTGACGTCCGGCCACGACGATCTCGAACGAGGACGCACCACCCTCTTGGTAGGAGGGGTGCGGCAGCCATTCACCATCGACGGTGTAGGCAAGGCGAACCGCGCCGATGGGGCCGTTGAAGGGAATGTCGGAAACCATCAGGGCAGCCGAGGCACCGTTGATGGCCAGCACGTCGTGGGGATTCACCTTGTCCGCCGACAGCACGGTGACCACGACGTGGGTCTCGTTGCGGTACCCGTCGGGGAACGACGGGCGAAGCGGCCGGTCGATGAGCCGGCAGGTAAGGGTGGCCGCATCGGAGGCCTTGCCCTCACGACGGAAGAACGAGCCGGGAATCTTGCCCACGGCATAGGAACGCTCTTCGACGTCCACGGTGAGCGGGAAGAAGTCGATACCGTCCCGCACGGTCTTGGCGGCGGTTGCCGCGACCAGCACGCTGGTGTCGCCCACCCGGGCCAACACCGCACCACTGGCGAGGCCGGCCAGGCGGCCGGTCTCGAGGTACATCTCGGGGCCATCACCTGAGGTGATGGTCCCGGTTACGGAAACTACGTCCGTCATGGGATCTCCTAGTTGATCTACTTGGGTTTCCGAAGCCGAACGGACGTACCGCTACCGACTCGGAGGGGCAGATCAGATCCCAGATTGCAGCCACCCGCAGCACGGGCCCTTCAGGGCATGGGCGGGGAGTTGGAAACTGGCAGCTGACCTGCCGCGGTACGAACCTTTCGCACCAGTTTCCCAGGCTACCCCGACCAGTAGGCCAACGTGCGGAGGGGTTCAGCGACGGAGGGGTTCAGCGACGGAGGGGTTCAGCGACGGAGGGGTTCAGCGGCGAAGCCCGAGTTCACCGATCACCGCGCGGTACCGCTCGACATCGATGTCGGCCAGGTAGTCGAGGAAACGGCGTCGACGACCGACCAACATGAGCAGACCACGACGGCTGTGGTGATCCTTCTTGTGGGTCCGCAGGTGCGTCGTCAGGTGATTGATCCGGTCGGTGAGGAGCGCGATCTGCACCTCAGGAGAGCCGGTGTCCTGACCGGACCGCTTGAACTTGGCGATCGTGTCGGCCTTGGGAGGAAGGTTGGCAGCAGGCTTGCTCATGAGATCATCTCCGGTGTGGTATCGGCGCTCGGTGCGACCGGCGGGACTGCCGGTCGAAGAGTTGGGTCCTGGGGCCCGGCCACGCCCGCTACCAGGTAGCGAACACAGCGACCGACAAGCGTAGAGGACAGGGAGCGCGTCTCCTCCCGGAGGGGAACCGACCCGATCAGCGTTGGCGATCGAGAATTTCGGTGGCGCTCTGGATGTCGCGCTGCAACTGCTCCTTCAGCGCGTCGATACCGGAGAATCGCTGCTCGGAGCGGATGAGGTCGACCAGTTGGACCCGAGCCGACTGCCCGTACAGATCGCCGTGAAATCCAATGAGGTGCGCCTCGACGAGCGAATGCTCTTGATCGCGGTAGAACGTCGGCCGTTTTCCCGACGTTCACTGCGGCCGGCCACCGCTTGCCATCAGGCCCGAGATACCACGCGGCGTACACCGCGTCGGCGGGCAGCGCCATGCCTTTCGGCACCGCGACGTTGGCCGTAGGAAACCCGATGGTGCGTCCCCGTTGGTCGCCGGGGACGACCGGGCCACGGATCTCATGATGTCGGCCCAGCATTCGGGCCGCCGTGGACACCTCGCCGCCGGCCAGGGCACGCCGGATGGCTGTTGACGACACCGACTCGATTCGGGCGTCGGGACGAGGCAACAATTCGACCCCCTCGGCCACGAATCCGAAGCGGGCGCCCGCAGCCCGCAGCGTGTCGACGTTGCCGGCCCGGTTCGCACCGAAGTGGAAGTCTCGGCCGACGATGACGGCCTGGGCGTTGAGGCATCCCACGAGGACGTGTTCGATGAACTCGTCGGCCGTCTCGTGCGAACGTTCAGCCGTGAACGGGACCACGACCGTCGTATCGACGCCATGCCGCTCGAGCAGCTCGAGTTTCTGGTCGAGGTCGATGAGGAGGAGGGGCGCCGACTCGGGCCGGAGCACTCTGGCAGGGTGAGGCTCGAAGGTGACCACGGCCATCTTGACCCCGAGGACCGCTGCTTGCTGCTGGGTGGAACGGATGACCGCTTGGTGGCCGAGGTGCACTCCGTCGTAGACGCCGATCGTGAGGGCGTGAGCGACGACGGCGCCGGTCGCGTCGACCGGCCGGTAGTTGTCTGGATCCCTGATGATCTCCACGGTGGGGAAACGCTAGCGCATCAGATCGGATCGGCCACAGCCAGATCGACCGCTGCCGGCCGTTCCCCGACTGGGGTCACGGGGCCAGAACCTTCACTGGTCGGAACTCTCCGTCCCGGGCTTCGTAGATCGCGAGCACCTGCCCGTCCGAGCCCACGATCGCCATCTGGCCGGCGCCGGGAGCAGGCCCGAGCGATCGACCGTTCCTCACCTGGGCGGCCACCACCTCATCGACTTCGACCCGGGGCATGCCCCCGAGCAGATCGGCAACCGGGTGCAGGACGACGTCGTCGAGCTCGCACGCTCGGTCCAGGAGGAACGTGCCTACCGAGGTACGGCGCAGGGCGCGGAGATGGGCTCCGCCACCGAGCGCCGTGCCGATGTCGGCCGCCAACGATCGGATGTACGTTCCGGATCCACACGACACTTCCAACCGGTAGACGAGCGGGTCGGCGGTCGGGGCGGTCGTGAGGTGATGGACCGTCACCGGTCGCGGCTCACGCTCGATCTCCTTGCCTTCGCGGGCCAATTCGTGCAGGCGCTTCCCGTTCACCTTGACGGCCGAGACCATCGGCGGGATCTGCAGGATGTCGCCAAGGAACCCCTCGGCCGCAGCCGCCACCTGCTCGGGCGTGACGGTCATGTCGAAGGTGGCAAGGACCTCGCCGGCAGCGTCCAGCGTCGAGGTCTCGACGCCGAGGACCAACTCCCCCACATAGGTCTTGTCGACGCCGGTGACGAACTGCAGCAACTTGGTGCCCTGGCCGACACCCAATACCAACACGCCGGTGGCGTCGGGGTCGAGGGTTCCGGCATGGCCCACTTTGCGGGTTCCGAGCGCCTTTCGGACCCGATCGACGACGTCGTGACTGGTCATGCCCGCCGGTTTGTCCACGATGACCATGCCCGAGACGCCGCTGTCGGGACGAGACTGCCGTCGGCCGCCGCCTCGCGGCGCCATCAGTCGGCTTCTTCCGCGTCATCCGGGCTGTCACCGGCGGCGCCGCCTGCTTCTTCCGGGTCGGTGGGTGCGCCGATCGGGCCCAGACCGGCCAGGATCCGCTCGATGTGGGAACCGGTGCGAACGCCCGGGTCGAAGGTGAACACCACTTCGGGAGTCTTGCGAAGCTTGGCCTGTTGCGCGATCGCCCGCTGCACCGCCTTGCGATGTCCGGCGAGGGCAGCCAGGAAGGCGGCGTCCTCCTCCGGTGTCGGGTCGTCCTCGAGGATCGACACGAAGACTTCCGCCACGTTCAGGTCATTGTCGACTTCGACACCGGTGACGGTGAAGAACCCCAGTTCGTCATCGCCCGTCACCTCGAAGTAGTCGGCGACGATCTCTTGAAGCAGCGCGTTCAGGCGCGCGGTACGTGGGTACTGACGGGCTGCGGTCTGCCGCGTCGATCTCGGGCTGGGTTTCCGTTTCATCTACTGACTCCGCCGACGGTCACGACACCGGTCACTTGACCGGGATCAAGCGCTCCTCGAAGGTCTCGATGATGTCGCCATCCTTGAGGTCCTGGAAATCGGAAAGCCCGATACCGCACTCGAAGCCGGCAGCTACCGATGCGGCGTCGTCCTTGAATCGGCGCAGCGACTGGATCTCGCCCTTCCAGATGATGGTGCCTTCTCGAAGGAATCGGACCTTGGAGTTGCGGGTGATCGTGCCGTTGAGCACATAACACCCGGCGATGGCGCCGATTCGGGGCACACGGAAGACCTCGCGGACCTGGGCTTCGCCCGTGACCACTTCCTCGTACTCCGGCGCAAGGAGACCGAGCATGGCGTTCTCGATGTCCTCGAGAAGCTTGTAGATGATCTCGTAGTTCCGGATCTCGACCTTCTCGGCTTCGGCCAGTTCACGAGCCTTGCGGTCGGGTCGGACGTTGAACCCGAGAATGGTCGAGTTGGAGGTGGCGGCCAGCTGGACGTCGTTCTCGGAGATACCACCGACGCCGCGGAGCACGAATGCCAACTTGACGTCGTCACGTTCGAGCTTGCGAAGGCTGTCGGTCACGGCTTCGAGCGAGCCGTTGACGTCGGCCTTCACGATGAGGTTCAGCGTCGCCGCCTCGCCGGCCTGGATCTGCTTGAAGATGTCTTCGAGCTTTGCGCCACCGCTGGTGGCCGAAGCGTCTCGACCCAACGATGCGACACGCAGCCAATGCTCCCGAGTGTCGGCGACCTTGCCGGCGATCTTCTCGTTGGGTGCCACCACGAAACTGTCGCCCGACGAGGCGACGTCGGACAGGCCGAGCACCTGCACCGGGGTGGAAGGCCCGGCCGCCATGACGTTCTCGCCTCGATCGTTGATGATCGCCCGAACCCTGCCCCACGCTGCCCCGGTGACCAAGGGGTCACCGACACGGAGCGTGCCTCGCTCGACCAGCACGGTGGCAACAGGACCACGACCGATGTCGAGGTTGGCTTCGAGCACGACACCGGCGGCGCGGCCTTCGGCGGTCGCCCGGAGATCTTCGACTTCGGCAACGACGTTGAGCGAGTCGAGCAATTCGTCGATGCCGTCACCGGTCATGGCCGACACGCGAACGAACATGGTGTCGCCACCCCACGCCTCGGGAATGAGTCCACGCTCGGCCAATTGCGACATGACACGATCGGGATCGGCACCCTCGCGGTCCATCTTGTTGACCGCAACCACGATGGGCACATCGGCCGCTCGAGCGTGGTCGAGCGCTTCGAGCGTCTGAGGCATCACGCCATCGTCAGCGGCAACGACCAATACGACGATGTCGGTGGCCTCGGCGCCGCGGGCCCGCATGGCGGTGAACGCAGCGTGGCCAGGTGTGTCGATGAAGGTGAGGAAGTGCCCATCCTTCTCGACCTGGTAAGCGCCGATGTGCTGGGTGATGCCGCCGGCCTCACCCTCGACCACGTTGGCTGACCGGATGCGGTCGAGCAGCAATGTCTTGCCGTGGTCGACGTGACCCATGATGGTGATGACCGGAGGCCGGTTGGGCCACGACTCGATGACGTCATCGTCGTAGTCGTCCTCGATCTCGAGGACCCGCCGAAGCTCGACCTCTTGTTCCTCGCCCGGATTCACGAGGCGGATGTCGGCCCCGATCTCCTCGGCGAAGAGTCGGATCATGTCGTCATTGAGCGACTGGGTGGCGGTGACCATTTCACCGTTGGTGAGCAGGAACCGAACGACGTCAGCGGCTGTCCGATTCAGGCGAGGACCGAGATCCTGCGCGCTCGATGCCCGCTCGATGACGACCACTCCGTCGGGCACTGCTGCGTCGCTGGCCGAGTAGGTCGGCACATCCATCGGCTGCAGTTCTTCGGAGTTGCGACGGCGTCGGCTCTTGCGGCGTGGACGATCGTTCCGGTTGGGCCCACCTCCGGGACGGCCACCCGAGCCGGGGCGACCCCCCGCAGGAGCACCTCGCCCGGGGCCACCGGCGCCGGGAGCGCCTGTGGACGGTCCGGATCCGCCGGGAGCGGGGCGTCGGAATCCCCCAGGTCCACCCGTGCTGCCGCCGGGACGGGAGTCGCTGGTGGTGGGAGCACGCCGGCCTTGGCCGGGCGGAGGCGGAATGGGTTTGCCGCCACGACCACGAGGCGGGCCGGGAGGAGGAGGGATGGGCTTCCCGCTGGCGGTGCGGGGCGGCGTGGGAGCACCTGGCGCGACGGCCGGAGCGTCGACGACGGCCGGCGCGGCGGCCATAGGGACTGGAGCAGTCGGAGCATCCGGTTGAGCAGCCGGAGCCTCACTCGTCGGCGCACCGACGGGAGCTGCGCTCGAAACTGCTGGAGCTTCGGAGACCGAAACCGGAGCGACCGACGCTTGGGCCGGCGACGTCTGCACTGCGGTCGCCGGGGCCGCCGGAGCGGGGGTCGTCGGAGCGGAGGCTGACGGCGCCGCATCGGATGGGGCTTGTACCGCAGCCGGGACCGGCACTACAGGCGGAGCAGCCGGCGCCGGAACGACCGGGGCGGCCGCTGCGGTCGGACGGGCTGGTGGAGCCGCGGGTCGAGGTGGCGCACCGACGCGTGGTGGGGGTGGCGGTAGCGGTCGGGAACTGACGACACCCATTGCCCCGCTCGATCCGCCCGAGGAGATCAGGCGCTGGGGCGGACGGTTACCCGCAGAAGCAGGAGGTGCAGGAACCGGGCGGGCCTGTCCTGCCGGCGAGGGGCCGGGAGCACTTGACCGATCGGCCGTGGGTCGCTGGGCCGAAGCATCGACCGAGGTGGTTCCTACGCTGGTGTTGTTGTCGGACTTGGCAGGGCCGGCCTTGCCAGTATCGGACGTAGGGTCTGTGCCGGACGCTCGCTCGGCGCCCGGACCGTCGTCGTGGCCGGAACCGGGCTCACGCTTGAGTCCGTCTCGTTCGGCTTTGCGGCGGATTCGGTCGGCCTGCGGCTCGACGATGCTCGACGAGTGGCTCTTCACCCCGATTCCTAGGTCGTTGCAAAGATCGATGATCTCCGCGTTGGAGAGACCAAGTTCTCTCGCAATCTCATAGACCCGGACTTTCGATGGCACGTGGAAAACTCACCCTCAGGGGTTGGCGAATGGAGCAACGCCTCGACGGTGGCGCGTCCAACACGTGAGCCTAGCGGGGAGGATGGGGTAAACCACAGCTCACGAGTCGGCGACCACCATGCGGTCGAGGTCCTCGGGGTCGACCTCGCAACGCAGTGCGCGACCGAACGCCTTTTTCTTGCGGGCGGCGGCGAAGCAGTCACCGAGCGTGTCGATGCACAGCCACGCCCCTCGGCCCGAGCGGGCTCGAGCCGGATCCCACACGAGTCGTCCGCCCGCATCGGGCGCAACGCGTCGCAGCTCGGATTGCGAGCGACGCCGCCTGCACCCGATGCACGTCCGCTGAGGTTCAGTCAGCCTCGGCAGGGGTCACCGCCACGGCCTCGTCATCGGACACGTCTGCATCATCAGACACGGCCTCGTCTTCGGACACGTCTGCATCATCGGACACGTCTGCATCATCGGACACGTCTGCATCATCGGACACGTCTGCATCATCGGACACGTCTGCATCATCGGACACGTCTGCATCATCGGAAACGGCCTCGTCTTCGGACACGGGCTCGTCGGCGGCGGTGACGGCGTCATCGGCGGCGTCATCGGCTTCGCCGGGGCCGTCCTCGGAGACCGACGCCCACTCCTCGGCCGAGATGGCTTCGCTGCCGTCGGCAGGCTGCCATTTCTGTTCGCCCGTCTCGGCGTCGATGATCCACTCGCCCTCAGCCCACTCCTCGCCCTCGTAGGTGTCGGCGTATCCGAGCGCTTCCTCTTCGAGCTGCGTCTCGCTCTTGATGTCGATCCGCCAACCGGTGAGACGATGGGCCAATCGCGCGTTCTGACCCTCTTTCCCGATGGCCAGCGACAGCTGGAAGTCGGGCACGATCACCTCCGCGGTTCCGGTGTCGGGGTGGATTCTGACCTCTTTGACCTTTGCCGGCGACAGCGCCTTGGCGACGAACTCGTAGGGGTCGTCGGAGTAGGGGATGATGTCGACCTTCTCGCCGTTCAGCTCGTTGACGACCATGCGGACACGGGACCCGCGAGCACCGACGCAGGCGCCGACCGGGTCGACGTTCGAGTCGTTGGACCAGACCGCGATCTTCGTTCGGTGTCCCGGTTCCCGCGCAACCGCCTTCAGCTCGACGATGCCATCGGCGATCTCGGGGACTTCGAGCTCGAACAACCGCTTGATCAGGCCGGGGTGGGTACGGCTGACGACGATCTGGGGGCCCTTCGCCGTGCGGCGGACCTCGACGATGTAGGCCTTGTAGCGGCTGCCCGCTTCGGGCCGCGGACCAACCGAGACCTGTTCGGCCTGGGGAAGCAGCGCTTCGACTCGACCGAGATCGAGCAGGGTGTAGCGGGAGTCGGTCTGTTGCACGATGCCGGTGACGATGTCGCCCTCCCGACCGGCGTACTCCTCGTACTTCATCTCGCGTTCTTCTTCACGAATGCCCTGCATGAGGATCTGTTTCGTGGTCTGGGCGGCGATTCGACCGAAGTTCTTCGGCGTCACGTCGAGCTCAGGGCCATACGGCTCGCCGTCCTCGTCGAGCTCCTGGGCATACACCCGAATGTCGAACGAGGTCGGGTCGATGGTCACCCAGGCGTACTCGTAGCTGTCGTGCGTCTTCTTGTACGCGGCCTCCATGGCGTTGGCCATGATGCCGAACAGACGGTCGATGGAGATTCCACGCTCCTCGGCCAGTGCGGCCAGCGCTTCGGTCATCTCGTTGCTCATTCGGCTTCCTCTTTCGGATCTTCACTGGCAGGCTGAATCGGCTTGGGAGAATGCTGGGCCGACTTGGGAGATTTGCCGGGTTTGGGTGCAGGTCCCCACTCGAAGACGGTGCGGGCCTTGTCGATGTCGACGATCAACACCGGATACGGGAGCGCTTGGGCCTGGTCGGTGCCGTCGACTTCTCGGGCGACGACGACGATTGCGCCGTCCGCAACGGATTCGAGTCGACCTTTCAACCGACGCGGCTCGATTCCGGGCAGCATCTTGACGACCACGTCTTCGCCAATCGCCCGGATGAAGTGGTCGACGTGACGCAACGGTCGCTCGACACCTGGGCTCGAGACCTCGAGGGTGTATCGGCCCGGAATGGGGTCGTGCTCATCGAGAAGCGGTGAGCACGTCCGGTTGACCTCGGTCAGCTGGTCGGTGGTGACGCCGCCCTCGGGCGAACCGACGGGACGATCGACCACGACTCGCAGGGTCGCTCCGCCGTAGTCGATGTCGACCAGGTCGAGCCCCAGGGAGGCAATAGCGGGCGCCAGCAGTTCTGCGATGCGGTCCTGCAGGGCCATGAATCACCTCGTTCGCTGGTCGTGCCTGCGCTGTTGAGAACGCAGGGGATGGTGGAGCCCGCCAAACAACAAAGGCGTGGGCCTGAGCCCACGCCTGCAGGCGAGTCGTCCGTCAGGATAGCCGAAGAATCGGGCAAGTGGCCCACATGGCGACCGGTGACTCAGACGGGTACGTCAGCGGTCCTTCGCCCGCTCGGCGCGCAGCAGTTCGACCACCTGCTCCGACGCATTCGCGTCGTCGCCGCGGTCGTTCAGGTTGCGCTGGCGATCTTCCTCGGCGGCCCGGCGCGCCGCGTCGCGAGTGCTCCGGGCCCGCTCGAGGGCGGCGTCGACCCCTTCGGTGTGGATGAACTCGGCCCACTCGACCAACGTCGAGACCATCTCGTCCTCAGGAACGACCGCAACGTTGGTGCCCTTGACGAAGAGATGGCCGCGCTTGTTTCCCGCAGCGATGCCAATGTCGGCGTCGCGGGCCTCCCCCGGCCCGTTGACCACGCAACCCATGACGGCCACCTGCAACGGGATCTGACGGTCCTTGAACGCCTCTTGTGCATCTTGGGCGATCTTGTAGACATCGATCTCGGCCCGGCCGCACGATGGGCAGGCGATGAGGTCGACGTTCTTGCGTTCTCTCAGCCCAAGGTTCTCGAGGAGCTGGCGCCCCAGGCGGGCCTCGTCGACAGGATCGGAAGTCAGTGAATAACGAATCGTGTCGCCGATGCCCTCGGCCAGGAGCGTGGCGATACCAGCGGTGGCTTTGACGATTCCCCCGGGCGGCGGCCCGGCTTCGGTGACTCCCAGGTGCAGGGGGAAATCGGTGACCTCGCTCAGTTGCCGGTACGCCTCGATCATGAGCGGGACGTTGGATGCCTTGACCGAGATCTTGATGAGGTCGAAGTCGACCTCTTCGAAGTAGGCGATCTCCCGGAGCGCCGACTCGACCATCGCTTCGGGGGTCACCCGGCCGCCGTACTTCTCGTAGAGCTCCGGGTCGAGACTGCCGCCGTTGACGCCGATGCGAATGGGAACACCGCGGTCCTTTGCCTCGGCGGCCACCGCCTTGATGTGTTCGGGTCGACGGATGTTGCCCGGGTTCAGGCGCAGGCAGTGCACCCCTGCTTCGAGTGCTTCGAGGGCTCGACGGTACTGGTGATGGATGTCGGCCACGATGGGGACGGGACTGCGCGGGACAATGCGGGCCAGGCCCTCCGCCGCCTCGGGTTCGTTGCAGGTGCAGCGAACGATGTCGGCCCCAGCCGCTGCCAGCGCATAGATCTGCTGGAGCGTCGCTTCGTGGTCGGCGGTCTTGGTGATGGTCATCGACTGGACCGTGATGGGCGCTCCCCCGCCGACGGCAACGTCACCGACCATGATCTGGCGGGTGAGCTTGCGGGGGAAGGTGACGGCGCCTGCATCCATGACAGCAGGCTACTGGTCAGCTGATGGGCCGGAGAATGTCCAGCCACACCGTCGAGATGAAGATGAATGCCAGGAGGCCGACCACCCCGTACGTGAGAGGCATGAGCTTGGCGACGTCGGCGCGGTAGAACCGCCGACCCCGAAAGCCGGACCGAATTCGTTCGTAGGTGGCGATGGCCGCGTGACCGCCGTCGAGCGGCAGCAGGGGTACGAGGTTCACGATCCCGACGAAGATGTTGATGGCCCCGAGCAGCAGGATGCGCCCCACCCAATCGACCTGCTCGCTGCCGGCGAGGCGTACGACGCCGACCATCGAGATCGGCCGCTCGCTGGCTTCGGTGCTGTCGATGGCGACGTCCTCGGAACCCTCGAACATCAGGTTGCCGAGCGAGGCCAAGCGGGCCGGCGAGAACACGGCGGGAATGACCCCGATCGCGCTCTTCATCTGGCGGCCGGTCTCGACAAAGGTGTCTGCCGCTGACAGGTACTCGGTGTATTCGGCACCGACCCCGAGGAATCCGTTGACGCCGCCTGCACCGTCGTCGATGCCGGCCAGTTCGACCTGGAGTTCCTCGATCGTGCCGTCGGCCCGCCGAACTTCCAAGGTCACGACTTCACCGGCCAAGGGCTGGACCGCGGCGATGAGTTGGGGGAAGCGAGTGGTCTCTTGACCGTTCACCGAGATCACCTTGTCGCCGGGAACGATCCCGACGACCTCAGCGGGCACCCGGACACCGTCGCTCTCGTCGAGCGTTGCGATCGATCCGACCTGCCAACTGGTGTCATCGGGGACGTCGGCCATGGTGAACGCGATGGCGAACAGCACCAACGCCTGCAGAAAATGCATCATCGAACCGGCCGTGATGACAAGCATCCGGCGGGGGTAGGACTTGTTCATGTACGCCCGGGGAACGTCGCGGGGGTCTTCGACCGGGTCGAGGTTGTTCATACCCACGATGCGGACGAACGCTCCGGCGGGAATGGCCCGAAGCCCGTACTCGACCTCGCCACGACGGAACGACCAGAGGCGCGGGCCCATCCCGAGGAAGAACTGGGTGGCTTTCATACCGGTCCAGCGGGCGGTGAGGAAGTGTCCGAGCTCGTGGAGGAAGATCATGAGGATCAGCCCGATGACGAAGATCACCGACGCGATGCCACCACCCAACCAGAGGAGCACGAACAGCCCGAGAAGGACGAGCAACGCCAAAGGCTTGTTCTTCTCCTCGCCGGGAGCGACCTCGCGCGGTTCCCGCATGAAGAAGACCGGCTTCTTCTCGCTCGCCGGCCGTGCCTCTGGTTGGTCGGCCATTTGGTCGTTGGTCAAGTGGTGATCTCCATCAGATCGATTTCCATCAGGGTCGGTTCTGGGTTCACGCCCAGCCGGCCAGTAACTCATCGGCCCGTCTCCGGGCTTCATGATCGGCAGCCAGCACGTCGGCCAGGGTGTGTGCGGGGCCCTGGTCGTGGTGGTCGAGGACCGATTCGTTCACCCGGGCAATATCGACCCAGCGAATTCGCTCCTTGAGGAATGCTGCCACAGCCACTTCGTTCGCAGCGTTCAGCCATGCGGGTGCCGTTCCCCCGACACGTGCCGCCTCGAAGGCAAGGTCGAGGCAAGGGAAGGCCGCCCGATCGGGTGGCTCGAAGCTGAGCGTCCCGTTCGAGAACAACGAACCGGACGACCAGTCGATGCCGCCGAAGGGAACCAACAGACGTTCGGGGTACGCCAGCGCGTACCCGATCGGGAGGCGCATATCGGGGTTGGAGAGCTGGGCGATCGTGGCGCCATCGGTGAGGGTGACCATCGAGTGCACGATCGATTGCGGGTGCACGACGACATCGATGTCGTCCAGCGAGATTCCGAATCCGGCGTCGCCCGCCGGCGCGCCGAACAGTTCGTTGGCCTCGATGACCTCGAGGCCCTTGTTCATGAGGGTCGACGAGTCGATCGTGATCTTGGGCCCCATCGACCAGGTGGGATGGGCCAAGGCCTCGGCAATGGTCACCGCCTGCAGCTCGGATGCCGTGCGTCCTCGGAACGGGCCACCGGATGCGGTGATCTGCAGCCGGGCGACCCGGCGCCGGCCGCTCGCCGCCAAGGGGTCGAGCCCTCGGAGGCACATGTGGATGGCGGCGTGTTCGGAGTCGACCGGCAGAAGCTCGGCCCCCGGTGTCCGGCGGGCCTGTTGCACGACGGGGCCGGCGGCGATCAGCGATTCCTTGTTGGCCAGGGCCAAGCGGCGGCCGGCGTACAAACAGGCCAGGGTGACCGGCAGGCCGGCGAACCCGACGATGCCGTTCACGGTGACGTCGGCAGCTCGGGAACAGTCGGCCATGGCCTCGGACCCCGAGGCCACCTCGATACCAGCCGACACCCCGGCTCGTAGTCTGGCTTCGAGCGCCGGGTCGCCGATGACCACCACGTCGGGTCGCACCTCGTTGGCCTGACGGATCAGCGCGTCGACCTGGGATCCCGCGGACAGGGACGCAACGCGATAGGCGTCGCCGGCTCTCCCGATGACGTCGAGACACTGGGTGCCGATCGACCCGGTCGAGCCGGCAATGGCGACGTCGATGGTCACGGCCTACAGGCCGGCTGCGGCCACAAGCTGGTCGAGGCCCAGAATCAGCGTGAGGTAGTAGATACCCGGCAGCACGAACAGCAATCCGTCCACCCGATCGAGCACGCCGCCATGACCGGGAAGCAGACGGCCCATGTCCTTGACGCCGAGGTCACGCTTGATCATCGACTCGGTCAGGTCTCCCAGCGGCGCGAGCACGCCGCCGACCACACCGAGCAGGGCGGCGTGGGCCAGGTTCTCACTGAAGGGCGATACGCCGTAGACCCCCATCACCACACCGGCGACGACCGCAGCCACGAAGCCGATGATCGTTCCCTCCCACGTCTTGCTCGGGCTGGCGGGATGGAAGGGATGTTTGCCGAAGGCCTTGCCGCCCGCGAGCGCAGCGGTGTCGGAGGCGACGGTGACCACGATGGCGGCCACGATCGTCGAACGTCCATCAGGCAGGTTCAGCAGCATCGCGCCGAACGCCGCCATGCCGCCGACCCAGCAGACGCCCAGGAAGGTGAGGCCCAAATTGAGGGCCGGTCGGTGCGTGTCCGCCCCACTGAGGTACCAGAGCGCGCCGAACACCACGACGAGGCCGACCATCAGGGGGAAGGCCTGCTGCCCTCGCCAATACACGGCAAGCGGGAAGCCCACCGAGGCGACGACCCCCAAGAGCGTTGCCGGATGCACACCGGCCCGACGCATGGTGTCGAACAGCTCGACCGAGCCGAGCATCGAGACAACGGCGATGAGCCCCAAGGCGTACAGGTTCCCGAGGCGGAAGGCCATGAGCGCAACCGCAGCCAACACGATGCCCATCATGATTGCCTGCGGGATGTTGCGCTCGCCCGATGGAGCCGCCTCGACTCGTGGCCGAGGCCGAACCTGTGGCCGTTGTGGCGCCCCGGCACCCGGAGGGATCAGCCCGTGGAGGTCGTCCTCGGCATCGTCGATGATCAAGGGTTCGTCGGACAGTTCGGCGCCCGAAGCGCCGAGATCGGAGACTCCCAAGTTGGAGAGACCGGCGTCGGTCACGAGGCTGGGCGAGCCGAAGACACCGGCAATGTCGTCGTCGGCCCAGTCGGGGCCTTCGCCTTTCCAACGCGGCCCGGCCAGCTCCGACCATCCGTCGTTGTCCGGTGCCACAACACGGGGGACCTGGCCGGTTGCCGGCTCGGTCCAGTGCGGCAGACCGACCTCGGAGGCGAGCGCGTCGGTGCCGGTGAGCGAGGTCAGGTCGGCGTTCGGCCGATGACCACCGTTGCCGTCATCGGCCCCAGCGCCGCCCACGGACACCGGCTCGAGGCGGGGCGCGAAGCCGATGAACTCATCGGGGTGGATGCCACCACTGAGGCTGGCGGAATGCGCACCGGCGAGCGCCTCGCGCTCCGCGCCATCGATGTCGAGTACGTCGTCGGACGCGTGCGGATCCGCATCGAGTCCCCCAGCGAGATCGGCATTGACGATCGGCACAGGGCCGAACTTGTTGGGGTCGACCTCGGGCGGCGGCTCGAACATCGCGAAGATGTCGTTGGCGCCTGACCGGTTCGGCTCGTGTTCTTCGTTTGCCATAGCTCGCCTTCTTGCGGATGGAAGGAGATCGGGTCGTGCGAACCTCGTGCAGACTCTAGACCTCGAGAAGTTCTTCTTCTTTGCCCTGCAACGCCGCGTCGATGTCGGCTTCGGATCGATGGGTGAGCTTGTCGAGCTGCTCCTCGGCCCGCTTCAGCTCGTCTTCGGACATTTGGCTGTCCTTCTCGAGACTCTCGAGTTCCTTGCGGGACTCTCGACGGATGTTGCGAATGGCAACGCGACCGTCCTCGGCCATTCCCTTCACCAAGCGCACCAAGTCTCGTCGTCGCTCCTCGGTGAGGGGTGGGAAGTTGAGCCGGAGGGACCGTCCGTCGCTGGAGGGCGAGAGGCCCAGATCCGAATTCCGGATCGCTCGCTCGATGGCATCGAGGTTCGCGGGGTCGTGGGGGGAGATCAGAAGCTGACGGGCCTCCGGGACCGAGATGGACGTGACCTCGAGCAGTCGAACCTCGACTCCGTAGGCCTCGACCGTGAGTCGCTCGACCAACGCCGGTGCGGCACGGCCGCTGCGCACGCCCGAGAACTCGGCCCGTGTGTGCGCGATTGCCTTCTCCATACGTTCTTTCGCCTCTTCGAGAACCAGGTCGGTCAGCTCACTCATGAAACCAGCGTACCGATGGACTCGCCCTGGAGTAGGCCACGGAGGTTTCCGTCCCCCATCAACTCGAACACGACGATTGGCATGTGATGTTCCATGCAGTGCGTGATGGCGGTCGAGTCCATCACCCGCAGCTCTCGATTGAGCACGTCGAGATAACTGAGATGATCGATCTTCTCGGCGTCGGGATTCGAACGTGGGTCGGCGGTATAGATGCCGTCGACCCCGCCGTGGGTGCCCTTGAGCAGCACGTCGGCGTCGATCTCGACCGCACGGAGCGCTGCGGTGGTATCGGTGGTGAAGAAGGGGTTTCCGGTGCCGGCGGCGAAGATGACAACGCGGCCCTTCTCCAGATGACGGATGGCCCGGCGGCGAATGTACTCCTCGGCCACCTGGGGCATCCGGATGGCGGACTGCGTGCGGGTGGGCAGACCCTTTTGTTCGAGCACGTCCTGCAGGGCAAGCGCGTTCATCACCGTCGCCAGCATGCCCATGTAGTCGGCCTGTGCCCGATCGAGACCGCCGCCGGCGCCGGCGCCCCGCCAGAAGTTGCCGCCGCCGACCACCACCGCCACCTCGACGCCGAGGCCATGGGCCTCGACGATGTCATCGGCGATCTTGCTCATGATCTCCGCGTCGAGGCCGAAACCCTTCTCGCCGGCGAAGGCCTCGCCGGAGAGCTTGAGGAGAATCCGCGTCCACTTGATGGGGCTCTGATCGGTCATCGTTCTCCCGGGGTCGAAACGCTGGTTTGATCAGCCCACGCTGGAGGGCATGAGCTGGAGAGATTGTGCCAGGTGATCGGCGCTCAGCCGATCATGGCGAGCGCGAACCGGGTGATCTTCCCTGCGCCGATCTTGTCCGAGACCTTTTCCTTGTCGCCGAAGAGGCCCTGCTCCAGGAGCACCATCTCACCGAACCACGAGTTCACCCGGCCTTCGACGATCTTGGCCCAGGCCGCCTCGGGCTTGCCTTCGTTCTTGGTGATCTCGAGCAGCGCGGCTTGTTCCTTCGCAAGGTCTTCGGCCGGCACTTCGTCGCGGGTGAGGTAGCGGGGCTTCGCGAAGGCAACGTGCAGTGCCAGTTCGTGCAGCACCTCGGCGCTGATACCTTCGCCCTCGATGAGGACACCGGCCCGGCCGCCGCCGTGCAGGTACGCGTCGATGATCCGACCCTCGACCGCTTCGAAATGGGCGACCCTTCCGATCTCGATGTTCTCCTTGATCTCGAGCTGCAGGTCTTCGAGCGTCGACTGCTTCTCGGAGACGGCATCGACACCTTTGGCGAGCACCACGTCGGCCAGGTCCTGGGCCAGGGTTGCGAAGGCATCGGACTTGGCCGAGAAGTCGGTTTCGGACTTGAGCTGCACCATCGAGGCACCTGAAGCGTTCGAGGCGATGGCCACGACGCCTTCGCTGTTGTCACGATCGGTGCGGGTCAGGGCCTTGGCCAGACCTCGCTCACGCAGGAGCTGCGTTGCGGCCTCGAAGTCCCCACTGGCTTCGACCAGGGCCTTCTTGGCGTCCATCATGCCGGCACCCGTCGACTTGCGGAGCTCTTGTACGTCTTTCGCGCTGAAGTCAGCCATGACTCATCATTTCCCTGTGTTCGTCTTCTGAAGTTCTTGGATGTCGGTCGGGACCGAATCAGCTCTCGTCGGCTTCTGCAGCCTCAGAGGCCTCAACGGCAGCCTCGACGGTCTCGACTGCGGGCTCGGCCGCTTCGGTCGTTTCAACGGCAGCCTCGGCTCCGGCAGCCTCGGCTGCGGCGGCCTGAGCTGCGGCGACGCGGGCCTCACGGGCCGCGGCCTCGGCGAGCGCCTGTTCCCGGGCGGCGGCCTGCAGGGCGGCGTGCTCGGCTTCCTGTTCGGGCGAACGCTCGACCTCGGTGGGGACACCAAGGCGCCCAGCCCGCATGATCTTGCCTTCGGCGATGGCCTCGGCGACGACCCGGCTCATGAGCTGGGCCGAGCGGATGGCGTCGTCGTTGCCCGGGATCGGGAAGGTGATGAGGTCGGGATCGCAGTTGGTGTCGACCACGGCCACGATGGGGATGCCGAGCTTGCGGGCTTCGGTGACGGCGATGTGTTCCTTGATGGTGTCGAGGACGAAGACGACATCGGGCTGCTTGGCCATGGTCTTCACACCGCCGATGTTGCGGTCGAGCTTCTCGAGCTCACGGGTGTACCGGAGCGCTTCCTTCTTCGGCATCTCCTCGAACTCACCCGAGGCCCGCATGCGTTCGTACTCGAGCAGCTTGCCCACTCGCTTGGAGATCGTCTGGTAATTGGTGAGCATGCCGCCGAGCCAACGCTGATCGACGTAGGGCATGCCCACGGAATTGGCGTTGAGACGAATGGCTTCCTGGGCCTGCTTCTTCGTGCCGACGAAGAGCACGGTGCCGCCGTTGGCGACGGTGTCTCGCACGAAGACGTACGCCTTCTCGATGCGGCGCAGGGTCTCGACCAGGTCGATGATGTAGATACCGCCCTGCTCGCCGTGGATGAACCGCTTCATCTTCGGGTTCCATCGGCGGGTCTGGTGGCCGAAATGGACACCGGAGTCGAGCAGTTGCTTCATGGTGACGACAGCAGTCATCGTGGTCTCCTACGGTTGACGGTGTACCGCTCGCGCGCTGGGGCAGGTTGCCCAGAACGACCGGAACTGCGAGACGGTCGATGAGTAGAGGGGCTGGCACGGACTGCGGAGTTGCAGACCGTCCGTCAGGCTATCGGGCGCGACGCCCTACAGGAACTGCTCGATACCGAGGATGGTGGTCGCCAGGTCCTCGAGCGTCGAAATTCCGCGGGCCGTGAGGGTCGACGTCACCAGGTCGCCCAACGAAGCACATCGCTGCGCCAGCCCGGTCGCGGCTCGTACCAACGCCTCTGCGACCTCGGGTCGCCCAGGCAACGAACCGTGAACCGACCCGATGCCGTCACTGACTTCGGTCGGAGGCGTGGGAGCGATCACCACGTTGGCTGCGCCTGGCCAGATGGCGTGCTCGGCTCCCACGACGAGATCGGTCGCCGCGGCGACCGCGACCGCTACCACTCCCGCCGGCGGGGCCGCAGGTCGGGGAAGGCGCATCGAACCGGCTTCGGAGAGCTGACGTACCGAATCCGCCTCCCGATAGTCGGTGAGCTGGTCGATCAGGACCGCGGTGACCGTTCCCTCACTGGCCACCGAAGCCGTCGCCAGATCGGCGCCTTGATGGGGCGACCCGACCGTGAGTACGACACGAACGGGGAGTGCGTCAGGACCGTCGCCCAGCCGGCCGCGCCGGTCCAGCAACTCGACGGCGCGTCGGGCGACGACTCCGCCGAGGGAGTGGGCGGCAAGGTCGATGGGTTGGCCAGGCCGGGCGACAGCGGCAGCCTCGATCAGATCGGCGAGCAGCTCGGCCGAATGCTCGACGCTCTGGAACGTGTCGGCGGGCTCGTAGTCGGTGGATGGCAGTTCGGCGCTCAGGCTTCCTGGGTCGTCGGGGGGGCCGCCGCGATTCCCGAAAGGCACCCGGGTGCAGCCACCTGCATAGCTGAATCCGAGGACGTCGGCAGCGTCGTAGCCGAGGGCGCCGACATCGAGGAGCCCGATGGACGCCTCGGCAGAACTGCTCCCGAGGCCCCCGACCTGGATGAGGGTACGACGCTCACCGATGGGGCTGGGCGCGGCCGGATCGTTCTCGCAGTCTTGATTGCGCCAGGCCGCGGCTGCTTGTGCAATCGCCGAGAGTTGACCGGTGAGCGTGAGGTCGTTCCCCGCGTCGAGCAGCGCCAACATCGGGTCGAGGGGGCCGAGCGCAACAGGGTCGGCACGACCAACCGGGCCCCGGTCCGTCGGGTCTCCCGCCACGAGCCGGGGCGACGCAATTGCGCCGGAGAAGAGCCGGGTCGGGTCGACGTACTCGTCACCGAGTCGTGCCGTCAGATGAAAGCCGACGCCGGCTCTGGCGATGAGCTGACCCGGCTCGACCAACTGTCCCTTGACCACGAGGATCTCCGCGAGGAACGCGTAGGTCGATCGAAGTCCGTCGGCATGCGTGACGACGACGAACCGGCTTCCGCCCACCGCACCGACGAAGGTCACTCGACCGGCGCCGACGGCCACGACGGCCTCGCCTCCGGAGACGGCGTACTCGATGCCGCGATTGCCGGCGCCATAACGCGACTCCGGCGGCCGGAACGGATCGGCGATCGGGGCGTCGACCGGCGCCACCCACCCGGTCGGAACCGTACCGGTCGCCAGCACCGGGGCGCCGACCGCCAACATGCCCAACACCATGACCCAGCACCAGAGCCCGATCGCGACGCTCCCGACGAAGAACTGCTGTACTCGCTCCCGACCCATCTGCCATCTCCCGAGGAGTCGCCGGCTGGACCGGCAGGCGTGTTGATGGGGTCGCTCGACCCGAGGTCAGTTCCGGCTCAGACCGCTTCGCGTTCGACGGCCTGGAGGCGACTCCGTAGCTGGAGCACCGCCTTGGTGTGGATCTGGCAGACCCGACTCTCGGTGACGCCGAGCACCTTGCCGATCTCGGCCAGTGTGAGACCCTCGTAGTAGTAGAGGGTCAACACGATCTTCTCTCGATCGCCCATGCGGTTGATGGCCTCGCCGAGCAGTTGTCGCATCTCGACCCGCTCGTACTGACCGCCGGGTCCCTCACGCCGGTCGGCGAGGGTGTCGCCGAACGACATCGAATCGCCGCCACCGAAGGACAGCATCTCGTCGAGTGCGACCATACCGAGCGAGCTGATCTGGTTGTACACCGTGTTCAGCTGACTGGGGCTGATGTCGAGCTCAACCGCAATCTCCTCGTCGGTGGGCGCTCGATGCAGCTCGGATTCGAGCTTGCTCATGGCCCGCTCGACCGATTTGGCTTTGGCCCGCACCGACCGGGGAACCCAGTCGATGGAGCGCAGTTCATCGAGTACCGCCCCCTTGATGCGGGCGATTGCGTAGGTCTCGAACTTGAAACCGCGCTCGGGGTCGAACTTGGTGATGGCATCGATCAGGCCGAACATCCCGTAGCTGACCAGGTCACTCTGGTCGACGTTCTGTGGAAGCCCTGACGCGATTCTGCCCGCCACGTACTTCACCAAGGGCGCGTAGTACACGATGAGTTGGTCGCGATCGGATTGATCACCGGTTGTCTTGTAACGAACCCAGACATGGTCCGGTCCCGTCGTATTGTCGATATCCGCCACGAGTCCCGCCAAGGTTTGTGGTCCGCCAGAGTGAGTTGGAACCGCAACTGCAGAACCCTGCAGCAGCGCTTCCCACTCTCCGTCGGAACTCAGCCACCTAAAGTGAGAACTTGGGGCAGACTTCTTCGGACTTTCTTGGTCCGAGATTTCTTGGCGGGGGGATGGTCCCCGGTCAGCCGGCAGAACCGACAGCCCGAGGGCAGTCAGATAGCGGGCACGCGCCACACTCACCGGGGCGACGCTTGACACGGGAGGTATCGACACGGGCGACCACGGTACCTGACCCGGCGTTCCGATTCGTGCACTCACGGTTCGGCGACCGAGACGCGATTGCCGACCCGAGAAGCAAGTCCCCGGTCGACCAGCGCTGCAACAGCCCGGACCACGGCCGGTAATCCGGTCTCGGTCTCGACCACGAGTTGGTCGATGTGGACCTCCCCTGCGCCCAAGTGCAGCAGGATGCGCCGTTCGAGCGGATCGACAGGATCCAGTGGAATCGGATGCAGTGGAGTCGGATGCGGCCGAAGGGGGTTCGACCGGACCGGCGTCACCGACGTCGGAACCGCGTGACCGATGAGATCGAGCACGTCCTGGGCGCTGCGAACGGGCGGGCATCCATCGACGAGCAGGGCGTTGGAACCCGCCGAAGCAGCAGAAAGCACCGAACCGGGCACGGCCACAACCGGCACACCGCGGTCAGCGGCCTCGTCGACCGTCAGGAGAGCACCACCTTTGGTGTGACTTTCGACGACGATGAGCAGCGACGACAACCCGGCGATCAGACGATTGCGCGCCGGAAAGCGCCAGCGCTCGGGAGCCGTGCCCAACGGGGCCTCGGACACCACCAGCCCGCGTTCGGCGAGCTCGGTCCAGAGTCCCTGATTGGCGGTCGGATAGATGCGGTCGAGTCCGGTGGCGACAACGGCAATCGGCAACGGCGGTGCGGCGCCGCCCCGCGCCCAGGCGTCGAGCCCGCTGAGCGCCCCGAGATGGGCGGCCCCATCGATGCCAAGCGCCAAACCGCTCACCACCGAGACACCCGCCTCGGTGAGCTCGGCCCCCAGCGATCGAGCGACCCGACGCCCCACCGTCGAACATCGCCGGGTTCCCACGATGCCGATCCTCGGCGACGAAGAACCCAGGGCAGGGTCGGGCGGGCCGCTGGTGAACAACAGCACCGGCGGATCGGGATCGTCGGCGAAGGGCCAGCAAGGATCGTTTGGTCCGACCACATGGATGCCGGCACGACGGTGACGCCCGAGTTCGTCGTGGCCGTCGATTCGAGCGGCTTCGGCCCGCCAGGTTTCGACCAACCCGTAGTTGACTCCCGGTGGCGCTGGGCCCAGCGTCTCGGGCAGCGACCCGGAACGCAGCGCCCGCACGGCCTCGATCGCCGACGGCCCGATCAGCCATTGGGCTCGGCGCGGGCCAACGCCCGACAGCCGCATCACCACCAGCCTGGCGGCCAGGTCGAGCTCGTCAGGCGCCGGCAACGACCCACTCATCGAAGACCCACTCATCGAAGACCTCCGAGCACGGAGAACGGCCGGACGCGCAGGGACAGCGCCAACTGCAACTCGTCGACGCCGATGGCCCCGCCGTCGTCTCCTTGCAGGTCCCCGATGGTCCTGGCAACGGTGCGGGCCCGTCGGAGGCCGCGCCCGGTGAGTTCGCCGGAAATCAGAGCACGCTCGGCCACCCGAACCGCTCCGTTCGAGAGCGGAGCGAACCGATCCAGTTGTTCGGACGTCAGCTGTGCGTTACAGCGAACACCGCGTCCGGCAGCAATGTCCCGTGCTCGTCCGACCCGCGCCGCCACGATGGCCGTGGTCTCCTCACCCGCCAGCGCAATGGGTGACAACTCCTCACTGAGCCCCCCGACAACGCCCAGCAACAACGACGGATCGGGGGCGGACACCTCGATCCGAAGATCGAACCGGTCGAGCAACGGTCCCGAGAGGCGGCGGGCGTACCGGGCTCTCGCCGCGTCCGAGCAGCGACAGCTCCCCGTCTCCCAACCCCTCGCCGCACGGACATGGGTTCATTGCCGCCACCAGCTGGAACCGCGCCGGCATCTCGGCCGAAGCGCCGGCCCGACTGACTCGGACGACTCCCTCCTCCAACGGCTGGCGCAACGCTTCGAGAACGGACACCGGGAACTCGCCGAGTTCATCGAGAAAGAGGACCCCGGCGCTGGCCAGGCTGATCTCGCCAGGACGTATCTGCGCGGACCCGCCACCGATCAGTGCTACCGCTGACGCACCGTGGTGGGGTGCCCGAAACGGTGGTCGGCGCACAAGACCCGACACCGGGCCGGCGACGCCGGCCACCGAATGGATCTTGGTGACCACCAGGGCCTCGGCAGGATCGAGGTCGGGCAAAAGGCCTACGAGGCGGTGCGCCAGCATGGTCTTGCCCGCGCCTGGACTGCCGACCATGAGGAGATGATGGCCACCTGCCGCGGCCACCTCGAGGGCGAAGCGGGCGATCGCCTGGCCACGTACGTCGGCCAGTTCTGGTCGGTGCTCGGTGTCGGCCGGCTGGGCCCCGAGCTCGACCAGGGGCGGAAGGGGGCCGTCGCCGGTGAGCCCGTCAACGACTTGCCGTAGGTGCCGCGCCTCCCGTACCGACCCAGGTCGGATGAGGGCGGCCTCGGCCGAGCGGCCAACCGGAACGATGAGATCGGTGCACTGGACCGCGTCGGCCAATGACACCAACCCGTTCACGGAACGAAGCGAGCCGTCCAAACCCAGCTCCCCCACTGCGCCCGACACCCGAAAGCTGTTGCACCTCGATCTGACGACTCGCCGCAAGCACACCCAACGCGATGGGCAGATCGAGCCCGGCACCGACCTTGCGGAAATCGCTGGGCGCGAGGTTGACGGTGACCCGATCCGACGGCCACTTCAAGCCCGACGAGAGGATGGCGGCCCGTACCCGATCGCGCGCCTCACGACAGGACGTGTCGGGCAGGCCGACAATGGTGAATCCCGGAAGACCGTTCCCGGCGTGGACCTCAACCGAGACCGGATGACCATCGACACCCGAAACGACCGCTGATGACACGGTGGCCAACACTGCGCCCCCTTACCTGCACCCTCGTCGGTGAGAACCGATGCGAGGAGGTGTTCAGAAGGGAGCCGGAGCGCCGAGTGATCGCATGGTACTGGCTCGGCAGCGACACCGGGCGCCCTCGTTCGTCACCCCGAAAAACGGGCGACGACGGCGGTGACCACGAGCTCGGGCCGAAGCTCGAAGCGACCTTCGACCGGCCACGTCACGCGGTCGAGGGCGGCGAGATCGGTTGCGGGCGCCAACCGCACCAGCCCGGTCCCGCCGGCGTCGAACGACCAAACGTCCGGGAAGTGAACCTCGACATCCTGGAAGCCCACCCACGCGGCAGTCGCGCCGAACTGCGCTTTGTAGAAGGCTTCCTTGACGCTGAACATCACGGCAGACGCAACCGCCTCCGTGCCCGCCTCGAGCCTGGCAAGTTGTTCGCGTTCGATCGAAGTGAACACCCGGTCGTAGAGGCGGCGGGTCACCCGGCTGGGCTGTTCGGCATCGACACCAACGCCACGTGCCCCCAGCACCTCCCGCCGGGCGACGGCGGCAGCAGCGAAGACGTCACCCGTGTGGGTGATCGAACCGTCGGCGCCATCGGGCCATCGAGGCCGACGATCCGGGTCGGAGAGGAGCGCACCTTCGGGGAGGCCGAGGTGCCGCAGTCCGGCGCGAGCACACCGTCGGCCGGCCATGAACTGGCGTTGGCGACCGGCAGCACTGCCTTCGATCTGCGCCAGTTCGTCGGGGTGCATGTCGGCCGTCGCCACCGGATCGAGGCGGCCCGTCAACTCGTGGACCACGACCACCCCCGGCCCCGCCAGATCATCGAACAAGCCGGACAAGCTGGTCGAAAATGCAGGTGAACCGACGGACACCCAGCCCACCCTATTGGAACGACCCGACGCTCTTTGGCCAGTGCGCTCCCGATAACGTGTCCGCTGTGACAACTGACTCACCCGCGATGACCGCCGCGTCGGTTTCCTCGTTGGCCGCCACCATTCTCGACGAGGTCGAGCGCGCGGTCGTCGGCAAACGCTCCGTGCTCGAACTCGTCCTCGCCGGGCTCCTGGCCGACGGGCATGTGCTCCTCGAGGACGTTCCGGGAGTCGCCAAGACGCTCATTGCCCGCTCGTTGGCCACGGTCACCGGTCTCGGTTTCTCCCGAATCCAGTTCACGCCGGACCTCATCCCCACCGATCTCACGGGCACGGTGTTGCCCGGACCCGACGGCGTTCCCCGATTCGTGCCCGGACCCCTGGTCGCCAACCTGGTGTTGGGGGACGAGATCAACCGTGCTCCCTCCAAGACGCAGGCTGCCGCGCTCGAGGCGATGGAGGAACGACAGATCACCGTCGACGGCCACTCGTATCCGCTGCCTCGCCCGTACTTCCTTCTGGCGACCCAGAACCCGGTCGAGACCGAAGGGACCTATCCGCTGCCCGAGGCTCAGCTCGATCGATTCCTTCTGCGCACGACCATTGGCTATCCCGGTGCGGTCGCCGAACGGGATCTCATTGCTCGCCGTCTTGCCCGCGGTGTCGAACAGCCGGAACTGCACGCGGTGACCGACGCCGAGGGCATCAGAGCCATGCAGCAGGCGGTCGAGACCGTGCAGGCCAACGCCGATCTCGTCGACTACGTCGTCCGGATCGTCGAGGCAACCCGCGAACACGATTCCTTGGAGATCGGAGCGAGTCCCCGGGGTGGGCTGGCGCTGATCAAGGTCGCACGAGCCCGAGCGGCACTGGCCGGCCGCACGTTCGCCACACCCGATGACGTCAAGGCATTGGCCGTGGTCACCCTGGCCCACCGCGTCGTGCTCCGCACCGATGCGTGGGTCCGCGGGGTACGCGAGGCCGACGTCATCCAAGCGTGCCTCGACCAGGTCCCGACACCGGCCTCACTCACCGCCGAGGACCAACTCGTCGGGCAGGCGGGTCGGCCAAACGGCGTCCACCCCGGCGCGTGAACCGGCAGATCAGCCCTCGCTACCTCACCACGGTTGCGCTGAGCGCTGCCTGCCTGCTCGTGGCCATCATCGCCGGCCTGCCGATGCTGGCGTTGCTGGCGAGCCCGCTCGTCGCGCTTGTCCTCGTGGGGCCCGCGATGCACCGTTGGCCCGACCTCGAGGTGGCTCTGGAGGTCCCCGAACGCGTGGTCGAGGGCGACGAGATCACCCTGGTCGTCTGCGTCGGCTCGCGCATCGGTTCGCCGTGGGTATCGCTGGACCTCGAGCTTCCCGCTGACCTCGAAGCGCTACAGGGCACGTCTCGAACGATCGTGACCGTTCGTCCGGGCCAATTGATCAAGGTTCGCATTCCCGTCCGGGCCGCGCGTTGGGGTGTGAGCGTGCCCGGACGCATCACCGTCACCGCCCGCGACCGATTCGGCTTCTTTGCCACGTCGTTCGTGCATCGACCTGGGGTGGCCATCAGGGTGCATCCGCGGGACGGCGCACGTCGGACGGTGCTCGCGCCGTCACGACTTCTGGCCCGCGCCGGCAACCACCGCTCGCGAGTGCTGGGCGAGGGCTCGGAGTTCGCCGAGGTCCGACCGTACCGGGTAGGCGATCCGCAACGCGCCGTCAACTGGCGGGTATCAGCCCGCCGAGGCGAGCCTTGGGTGACGGTACGTCACCCTGATCGGTCCGGCGATCTCGTCCTGATGCTCGACAGCTTCCGCGACATCGGGCCCTTGGGTGATCGGCTCGTACAGCGGGCCGTGCGGGCGGCGCTCGCGCTGGCCGAGAGCAACCTCGGCCAGTACGACCGCGTCGGGCTCCTCGACGTTGGACGGTCGATTCGTTGGTACCGACCCAGGCTCGGGCGCCTTCACGAGGCCCGGCTGCTCGACGCATTGCTCGACACCCAGGTCGAGCCCGGTCTCCGGGCTCCCGAACTGGCCCAACTTCCGCTCCACGACCTCGACTCGGGCGCGTTGATCGTGTTCATCAGTGGCCTCATCGACAAGGGTGCCGCCCGACTCCCCGTTGGCCTGCGAAGTCGAGGCCACGAGGTGGTCGTCCTCGAGTGCAGCCCCGACGCCCATCTCGTCGTCAACGGCAGGAACGCGGAACTTGCCGCCCGGCTGTGGCGCGTCGAACGAGCCGCCCAGCGGCGCCGCCTCAGCGATCGGGGAATCGCGGTGGTCGAGTGGAAGCCCGACGATCCGCTCGAGATCCCTGTCGCTGCGTTGAACCGACGGCCAGTGGCCTTCCGATGACGCCGAAAACCTCCACGCCGAAGGCCGTCCGGAGCGAGAGCCGCAACGGTCAGACCACGAGCAGCGAGACCCATGGCATCCGCCAACTGGCGGTGCTGGCAACCGTCGCCGCCTTCCTCGCTCTGGCCACCCTCCTGATCGGCGCCGTCATGAGCGGGCTCGCCGCCGTCCAGTACGGGTTCGTCCTGGTACTGGCCAGCATGACCTTCGTCGGTGTCGCTCTGGTCCAGGGCTGGGTGCCCGGTCTCTACCTCGGGCTCTTGACACTCGGCGTAGGTGCCATCGTCGCCGGCGACGACTTCAGCTGGATCCAAGCCGTCGTCCTGGCCGTCGTCATCTCCGGCGTGCACGAGACCAGCCGCTTCTCGCTCGATGCCAGAAAACCGACCCGGCTCGGCGCCGGTGTGATCATTCGAACCTCGGGCAGCTCGCTGGTCGGCGCAACCGTCGCCGTCGTAGCCGGAGTCATCGTTCGACGATTCCTCAGCGACGATCCGCCCCCCTTGTGGGTCCCGATCGGCATCGGCGCAATCGCCGTGTTGCTGTTCGCGACACGATTGTTCGAGGTGCTCGGCCGGTTCGCACATCGGCTCGGTCGATACGGGCTCGCCAGCGGCGCCTGGGTGCTGGCGGTGGCCGTCGTGGTGACCGTGGCGCTCGGCGCCCAACACCGTCGAATGAACCGCTCGAACGGGGTGCCGCTGCCCGAATCCACACCGCTCACCTCGTCGGAGATCAGAAGCCTCTACCCCGAGCAGGTGTCGGGCAGCCTTGCGACGCTGTTCGGAGTGTTCCTGGCTGCCGCCGTGCTGGGCCTGCTCTACGGCGCCTTCAACCGACGCCAGCTCATCCTCGTTCAAGACGACATCGACTTCGACCTCGACGATGCCCGGTTCTCGTTGTCCCTACCCGACCCGGCCGAGCTCGAGGACGCCGGCCTCGACGTCGACCGAACCGCGCGGCTGATCCACGGGCTCCTCCTCGATCTCGACGCCGAACCCGATCCCGGTCGGGCCATTCGCTTCGCCTACGCCCGAGTCGAGGACCGACTCTCCGAGGTCGACCTCGCTCCTCGGGAGGCCGAAACCCCGCACGAGTACCTGGAGCGCGCCCTTCCTGCGCTGGGAGGTGGCAAGGCCCTCTCTCGGTTGACCGACCTGTTCGAACAGGCCCGGTACTCCACCCAGCCGGTCACCGAAAGCATGCGCGACGACGCTCGGTCGACCCTCGAGAACCTGCAGCTCCAACTCGAACAGGTGGTCACGGCCTGGGGGCAGTCATGATGGTGGCCGCGGTCAGTCTTGCGTTACTGCTCGTCGCGCTCGGCGTTCAGGTGCTCGCCCGCTACGTGCAACGATTCGGCACCGACCTCCGGCCGCCCGGGCCCCTGGTCGAACTTCGGCGAACCCACCTGCCGACCCTGCAACCGGCCGATTTCGAACAACTCGAAGGCCTGGTCGCCGACGGTCTGGTGAGCGACGCGCACCTCGATCGCCAGCTCCTGCCAATGCTCCGGGAGCTGGGAACGAACGCCCCCGGCGGACCCGTTGCCGTCGAACGACCGAGCCGACGCGGTCGGGCCGCATGGCTCGACGAAACGATCACCCGCCTCGAGCAGGCGTGGGGACTCTGAACCAGGTAAGACCCTTCGGAAGTCTGTTTGGGTAATTGCCCTCAGGCGACTTCGGTTTTGCGCCGAAGAAGCCGTTGCATGGGTGTGAACGAAGTGCTGACCACCAACCAACTACGGAGATACCCCGGCTGGTACCTCGATCCCGAATCCCAGGGGGTCGAACGATTCTGGAACGGCGAACGCTGGACCGATCTGACTCGCCAAGCGCCGACGTTGCTCGACTATCTGGGGCCGATCGAACCGCTGCTGCTCAGGATCCTGGGCGAACAGGACCCCACGCATCTCATGTTCGGTCTCGGCGACCGCTGACCGGCGTTCACTCGATCGGGGCCAGGACCTCGCGGGTGTAGGTCACCACGGCCACGATCTCGTCCGCACCGAGGCGGCCGGCAAAGGCCGGCATTGCGGCCCGACCGTTGGTGACCAACTCGATTTGGTCCTCGATGTCGGGGTAGGCCGCCACCACTCGCCCCTGATTGAGGGCCGGTCCCCGGCCCCCGGAGCCGTCGGCGGTATGGCAGCTGGCGCACAGGCTCCCGTAGATCTCCCGGCCCTCGATCAACACCGGGTCGTCTCCGGCTACCTCTGGGGGGCCTCCGCCGGTGCATGCGGTCAGCGACGCTGCGACCACCAGAGCCACCGTCACGCTCCGACCGAATCGGGGCATCAGCGGCCTTCGAACTTCGGCGCCCGTTTACCCAGGAAGGCGTCGATCGCCTCTCGGGTGTCGGCAGTGCCGAGATTCACGGTCTGGGCCCAGCCTTCCAGGTCGAGGGCCTCGTCCATCGAAGCGTTGAAGGACTTGTTGAGCATCGCCTTGGTCTGCGCAAGGGCGATCGGGGGTCCACCGGCGAGGCGGGCGGCCCAGTCGGCGACGAAGGCGTCGAGCTCGTCGTGGGCGACGACCCGATTGACGAGCCCGAGGCGTTCGGCCTCCACCGCGTCGATGATGTCGGCGAAGAACGCCAGTTCCTTGGCCCGATGAAGACCAATGAGTCGGGGCAGCAACCACGTACCGCCGAAATCGACGCTCAGCCCTCGCCGAGCGAAGATCTCCGAGAAGCGGGCCCGGTCGCTGGCCACGATGAGATCACAGCCCAACGCCAGGTTCAGGCCGGCTCCCGCCGCCACGCCGTTCACCTTGGCGATGGTGGGCATCGGCAGTTCATGCAGGCCGATGGCGACATCGTGGATGTGCCGCATGGACGCGAGCTGGTGGCGTTTCGGGCCGCTGTCTCCCCCGAGATCGGCGCCGGAACAGAAGGCGTCGCCGGCGCCGGTGACGACGAGCGCGCGGATCGAGGGGTCGTGCTTCACGCTGCGGAAGGTCAGCAGGAGCTCCTCCCACATCTGACCATTTGCCGCATTCTTCTTCTCGGGCCGGTTCAGGGTGAGCGTGAGGATTCCGTCATCAGTCTGGTGGAACAACAGCGTTTCGGCAGCGGGCAAGGTCATGTCCGGAACGGTAGCTGGACAGGCCGAGGGTCGGGACCGCGACGGGCCAAGCCATACTTGCCTCGTGGGATTCGACCCGACACGCCGCTACAAGCGCACCCGATTCGACTATTTCTTCGTCGCCGCGGCCAGTCTTGCGGCCATCGGACTGTTGGTATGGGCGGTCCTCGGCTGATGCCGCCGCGCAAGACCACGAAGCGTCCCAAGCGCACCGGGCCCAAATCGCTTCCCGATCCGTCCGATCATCCGGACTCCGAGACCCGCTTCGTGCAGCCCTTCGAAGCGGTCAAGGCCTACCTGTGCCCGGGGTGCCGCCAGGAGATCCCGGCCGGCATGGGGCACCTGGTCGCGGTTCCGCCCGAGGCACCCGATCTGCGCCGTCATTGGCACCGGGGCTGCTGGACCAATCGGAAGAGCCGCCGATGATGCCCCGGGTCATTCGGGCGCTCTTGGCGGCCGTGCTGTGTTTGGCGGGTGGAACCCTGAGCGGCGCCGCCCTGACGAATGGGTCGTCCACGGAAGCAGCAGCGGCAGCAGCCGACGAACCAGTGACCTTCCAGCAGCTTGCGTCCCTCGACGAACTCACCGACAGCCACGCCCGCATCTTCCGCCTGTACTGGGCCTACTTCGACCGCATCCCCGACCCCGCAGGCGCGTTGTTCTGGATCGACCGCCACGAGCAGTGTTGGGACCTTCCGCGCATTGCGGCGTTCTTCACCGAGAGTCCCGAGTTCTCGACGTCCTACGGCCCGATCACCGACGGCCAGTTCGTGGACCTCGTGTATCGCAACGTGCTCGATCGATCTCCGGACGACGCCGGTCGCGCCTATTGGCTCGGCCGCCTCGAGGATGGATCGATCGGCCGCACCCGGCTCATGCTCGACTTCTCGTGGTCCGACGAGTTCGTGCGAGCCCGCCCACTGCCCTCCGACGGTGTCCCGGACCGCAGTTGTCGACCACCCGGCGCCTCCGACGGATTCCCGTCCTACACGCTTCAGAGCTACCTGCCCTATGCCACCGTCGGCGCCGTCACCGTGCACTACCCCACCAACGCGGTCGCTCACGTCGGGTTCCATGAATCCAACCGAGGCGGCGGTCTGCAACAGGTACCGATGGGGGACCCGGCAGGGACCTCGGTGAGCGCTGCGTACACGACGATGCCGAGCCGAACTCGCGGGACGCCCGCTCGATCGGCCGCCGACATCGTCGTGCATCCGATGGCCGATGTACGAGCACCGGTCACGGGCACCGTGCTTCGGGCCGGCAACTACACGCTGTACTGCACCTACCGCGACGGCTATGCCGTGATCCGACCGGACACCGCGCCCCACCTGGAGGTCGGCGTGCTGCACATCACCAACGTCAGCGTGCGTCCCGGCGACCGGGTGGCCGCCGGCGTCACCCCGCTCGCCGACAAGGCGACGAAGTTCTCGTTCTCCAGCCAGGTCGACGACTACACCGCGGCGCCGTTGCCGCACGTCCATATCGAAGTCGTCGACCCGACCATCCCCAACCGCCCCTCGACCGGTAGCTGCTGAACCGAGACCAAACGATCCGTCAGGCGGTGGCGACGATGGCAATCTCCATGCGCCACGCAGGTTGGGCGAGTGCCGGCACCATGACCAGCGTCGAGGCTGCCCGATGGCCTCCGAGTGCGGTGTCGCGGGCGGACATGACCACTGCGAGATCCTCGCCGACGACGACGTAGGTCGTGACCGACACCACGTTGGTCACCGACATCTCGACCTCTTCGAGCAACGCCTGCAACGTCGACCAGACGGTGCGTGCCTGCTCGGCGAGCGAATGGGGCACCGACCCGTCGGGCCGGGTGGGCACGACGCCCGAGGTGTGCAGCATCCGGGTCGCGTTGACCGAGAGCACGGCGTGGGCGTAGTTGGCTGCAGGCCGGGCGATCCCCTCAGGGACGACCTCGACGGCTTCGAACGATGACATCTCCCAAGCCTGCCGCAACCAGCACCTCTCGGCACCTCTCGACCGGGGTGCAATATCGAGACCCGGGTGGCAGCATGCCTCCATGCCCGAAACTGCCGCTCCCATCCCTTCGCTCGACATGTTCCGCCTCGACGGCAAGGTCGCCGTACTGACGGGTGCAAGCTCGGGGCTCGGCGATCGTTTCGCTCGGGTCCTCGCCGCAGCCGGCGCGTCGGTCGTGCTCGCCGCTCGTCGCGCCGAACGGGTCGAGGCCTTGGCCGCCACCCTTCCCGACGCACTGGCCGTGCCCTGCGATCTCACGCAGACCGGTGCCACCGACGCGTTGCTCGGCGCTGCGCTCGACCACTACGGCAAGGTCGACATCGTGGTGAACAACGCCGGCATTTCCCGAGTCCTTGCGGCCATCGACGACGACATCGACGAGTTCCGTCACGAACTCGAGATCAACTTGGTGGCGCCGTACGAGCTCGCCCGCAAGGCCGCGGCGTGGATGATCGCCGAAGGTCGTCCCGGTTCGATCATCAACATCGGCTCGGTGCTCGGCGACGTCGCCGGCGGCCGGCTGAAGGTGCCGGGCTACAGCGCAGCAAAGGGCGGCCTGCACAACCTCACCCAGGAACTTGCCTCGCAGTGGGCCCGCAAGAACGTTCGCTGCAATGCCATCGCCCCCGGTTGGTTCGAGACCGAGATGAACGCCGAGATGTTCGCCGACAGCGGCGGGATGAACTACATCACCACCGGCGCCCCGATGGGTCGGCCGGGGCGTGAGGGCGAGCTGGATGGGGCACTCGTGTTTCTTGCCAGCGACGCCGCCAGCTACGTCACCGGTCACGTACTCTTCGTCGATGGTGGATGGACCTGCGTCTGATTCGACAACTGACCCGTGGAAGCCGATCGGGAAGGGTCGGTGGGTCGGCAGCGACGCCAGCGAGCGCTTTCCCGTCTACACGCGGGGGAACGCCGGCGAGGTGTACCCCGAGGTCTTCACTCCCCTCACGTACTCGATGGCGTTCGAGACGACCGAGCAGGGGTTCCGCAATGCAATGACCCACACGGGACTGATTCGCAACGAGGAGGTGGACGGCATCCCCCTCTCGACCGGCCTCGGCGCGGGAGTGTTCGGCGGCTACGTCTACCTCAACCTCAGTACCCAGCGTCTCGCCGCTGCCCGCTTCCCCGGGGGCAAGGCCTCCGACGCAGACACCAACTACTTGGGTGTCGGTCAGTCCCCACCCCTTCCGCCCGACGGGACGGACCGCAATCTCCGAGCATCGCTCGCCGGGCTCCGCTATCTCATCGGCGTCCTTCGAGGCAAGACGCTTCCCGACCTCGAACGAGACCAACGCCGGGTCGACGCCGCCCTCGCAGGGCTCGCCACCGTCGAGACCGCCAGCACCCAGCAACTGCTCGACGACACCCGCAGCCTCACCGATCTCAGCGCCTCACTGTTCGAGACCCACATCATCGTCAGCGGCGGCGCAGGTCTCGCGGTCACGGCGCTCACGCAGATGTGCGAACGTCAGCTCGGCGATGCAGAGCTGGCGGTGCAGCTCCTCGCCGGCCTCGGCGACGTCGATTCCGCTGCGCCCTCGACCGCCCTCTGGGTGCTGGGTCGCAGCGTTGCGGCGTCACCCGGCCTCACCGCGCACTTCGATCAAGGCGTCGATGGGCTCTGGGATCGCCTGCAAACAGACCCGACAGCCGCGTCCTTCGTTGCCGACTTCCAGGGCTTTCTCGATCGATTCGGGTCCCGCGGCCCCAACGAATGGGACACCGCATTCGACACCTGGGGCACCAAGCCCGAATTGGCGCTGCATCTGGTCGACCGCATGCGCGGTACCGACCCGAGCCATGATCCCCGCGTCCGCCTTGCCGACCTTTCCTCGGAGGCCGCAGCGCTCGAGCAGGCAACCTTGGCCCGGCTGAAGGGGCCCAATCGCTTCCTCTTCAAGCGGGCGCTCCTCTCGGCACGCACCTACTCACGGGGCCGGGAGCGCAGCAAGACCACGGTCGTCCGAGCCATCCACGGCGCCCGGGTCCGCTCGATGGAGATCGACCGCCGGGCACGGGAGCAGAGCGGCGGGCAGCGAGGTGACCTCTGGTTCGTCGTCGAGTCCGAGGTGGACGACTACCTGGCCGCCCCGTCGGGCTTCGCCGAGACCATTGCCGAGCGCCGGGCGATGCACGCCGAACTCGCTCGCCGCGTACCTCCCTTCTTCTTCGAGGGCACGCAGCCACCGCTCGAGACCTGGGAGCTGAGGGACGCTCCGAAGCCCTCGGTGTCCCGGGGCGAGGTCCTCCAAGGCCTGCCTGGTTGCCGCGGCATCAGCAGGGGTCGGGCGAGGGTGGTGCTCGACCCGTCGGACCCGCGGGGTCTGGCACCCGGCGAGGTGCTGGTCGCCCCCATCACCGACCCGTCCTGGACCCCGTTGTTCGTGGCCGCCGACGCGGTCGTCGTCGATGTCGGCGCAGTGATGAGTCACGCCGTCATCGTCAGCCGGGAACTCGGCATCCCCTGCGCGGTCTCGGTCACCGATGCGACCCGTCGGATCCCCGACGGCGCCCTGATCGAGGTGGACGGCAACACGCGGACGAGTGACCATTCTCGAGCTTCCCTAACCGACGCTCGGCCGATACCCTCCGTCTGCTCATGCTGGTCTATCTCGTTCGACACGCACACGCCGGCCAACGCTTCGAAGGCCACAGCGATCTCTATCGTCCGTTGTCGGAGAAGGGTGAGGCCCGGGCCCAGGCTCTGGTCGGGCTGTTCGCCGGCGTGCCGATCTCCCGCATCCTCGCCAGTACCGCAACCCGCTGCGTCCAGACGGTTGCCCCGCTGGCCGCAGATCGAGGGCTCGAGGTCGAGGAGTACGAGGTCCTCTGGGAAGATGCGTTCGCGACCGAGAGCCTTACGTTTCTGGAAGCGCAGTTGTCTGCCGAAGCAATCGTCGCCTGCTCACACGGCAACATCATCCCCGAGATCGTCGATCTCCTGGCCCGACAGGACGTACCGGTCATCGGGCATGGCTGCGAGAAGGGCTCGGTGTGGGTCCTCACCCACGACGGCGGAGCGTGGACCGAGGCCCGCAGGATCAAGAAGCGAGCCGAACGTCTGTAGTCCCGGCTCGGTCGAAGGGCTACCCGCCCGGCGAGCCCGCCGGCAGTGGACAGCCGAGGCGTTCGGCGACCGGGCCGACCAGGCCGAGGATCATCGGCGGAGTGTTGATCTCGGCGAGCACCCCAACGTCCTCACACGCCCCTTCGTCATCGCCCAACTGCTCTCGGGCAACCGTTCGAAAAGCGCGGGCGTCGGGCGTGTTCGGTGCGATCTCGATGGCCTGGTCGAGCGAAGCGACGCCCGAGGCCAGGAGCTCGTCGGCCGAGGCCGTGTCACCTGCAGCGCCGGCGGTACGAGCGGCGAGGATCACGTACCAGCCGCGGTAGGTGAGGGCCTCGACGTTCTGCGGATCCTCCTCGAGCACCGCGTCGAAGCACTGCAACGACTCGACCAGACGAGTGAGGTCGGCGCCCATCTGCTGGCACGTCAGGACTCGGTCGCGAAGCGTGTCCTCGATCGATCCGGTCAGCTGTTCGGTTCCACGCTCGCCGGCGGCCTGAGCCAGGAACCACCCGGCCACCAGCCCGGCCAACGCCAACCCCCCGACCCACGCCAGTCTCCGGCGCTTCGGTCCCGTCGGCTTCGAACCGCCGGCGTGCGGGTCGTCGGGTGTCGGATCGGGGGCTTGCAACGAACGCAGTACCGCGGCGGCCCGGGCAGTGTAGGAATCCTTGAGCTGCTCGTAGTCCTGCTCGTCGATGTCGCCCGCAGCGAACTCTTCATCGAGGTCCTTCAGGGAACTCAGCAGGAAGTCACGCTCTGTCCGCAGCGCTTCGAGGTCGTGGGTCGCAGCCATGGCTAAGCCTCGCCTCGGTCGCTGCCGTGGAGGGCCGCGTCGACGAGGCGGCGATCGTCGTCGGTGGCCAGGGTGTCGGACCGGCGCCGGAGGGCGATCGAGACGAAGGCCCCAACGGCCCCCACGACGACCAAGGCGGGAAGCACCCAGATCAGCAACGACACGCCCGTGGCCGGAGGATTCAACAGCACGTCGGTGCCGTAGGCCCGGAGCAACCGGTCTCGGATCTCGTCGTCGGTCGAGCCGGCCGCGACCTCTGACCTGATGAGCTCCCGGATGTTGGCCGCGACCGCGGCATTGGAATCGGCAACGCTCTGTCCGTCGCACTCGGGACAGGCGAAGCGCTGGGCGAGGGCCTGCGTGCGCTCCGTCTCGGTCCGAGGCACCACATCGTCGAAGGCAGCGACACCGAGACTGGCGGCAGCCGTCAGCACGATGATCAGCCACGCCAACGACCGGCGGGTCACGACGCGCCCTCGATCTGCTCGATGATGGCGTCGGCGTCGATGCCGCTGATGGCCCGGGCAACCACGACGCCGTCGGGGTTGACCAGGAAGCTCTCGGGCACCCGCCGGATCTGGAAGTCGACCACCGAACCCGGAGCGTTCAGTACCGGCCAGGACCCGCCGAGCTCATCGAACAGTTTGGCCACGTTGTCCGGCTCGTCGTCGAACACGATGGACACCAGGCTCAGCTGCCCGTTCTCGGCCCCCCAGCTCTCGAGCTCGATCAGCTCGGGATGCTCGGCAATGCACGGCGGACACCAGGTGGCGAAGAAGTTGACGAGCGTCCACTGTCCTCGGAGTTGATCGATGTCGAACGCCTCGCCCTCGAGGCTCGTGCCGGCGACCGCGGGCACCCGCCGGCCGAGGAGCGGGCTGTCGGCGGTCTCATCGTTGGACGTGGCCCCGAAGCCTCCACCGAAGGCGAACAGCGCGATGAGGGCAATCAGCACGACACCGACCCCGATCGCTGCCTTTCGGGTCGGGTTGCCACCGACCGGCCGGGACACGTCGGTCGTCTTGCTCGCCTCGTTCATACTCCGGCAAGCTCCTCGAGATCGCTGGGCGCGGAAACCGCGTCGGTGCCCCGGCGGCGCTTGCCGGGGAAGACGGCGAGCAACGTACCGACGCCCATCAGGATGCCGCCGGCCCAGAGCCAGCTGACCATCGGGCGCAGGATGACCCGCAGGCGGATGGGGCCGCCGTTCTCGTCGGGAACGCCGTCAAGCACCAAGTACACGTCCTCGGTCAGTCCCGTGCGGACCGAGGGCGTTGCCAACGACATGCCTTGTTGGCGGAAACGCACGATCGACGGCGCGTAGACATCGTCCCCGTCGATCTCGATCAGGGCGTAGACCCGGCTCCGTCGATCGTTCTCGTCGGCTCCCAGTTCGAGGTAGGTGAACTGGTGATCTCCGACGCTCATCGACTCGCCGGGGAGCAGCGTTGCGGTTCGATCGGTCTTGTAGGTCTCGCTCGACGCAATGGCGACCGCAACCAACACCACCCCGAGGTGGACGATCATCCCGCCATTGGTGCGCCCGACGAGACCCCGCCAACCCTGACGGCGGGTGGCCAGAACCACCTGACGGCCGGCAGCACCTGCGGCGAACCCACCCAGGCCGAACGTGAGCACGGCCCACAAGCCACGCCCGCCGAGCAGGAGGGCGAGGACCATCGAGCCGGTACCGATGACGGCCGGCCAGAACAGCCGTTGGGAGAGCAGTTCGGTGGAAGCCTTGCGCCACGGCAGGACCGGTGCTGCCGCCATCAGGAACAACATCACGAAGGCGATCGGGCGCCCGAGCGAATCGAAGTAGGGACGGCCGATGGTGAGCCGGGTGCCATCGAAGGCCTCGGCCAGGAGCGGGAAGACGGTACCGAGCAGGATCACGAACGCCAGCGCGCCGAAGAGCACGTTGTTGGCGAAGAACGCAGCCTCACGCGATCGAACCGAGTCGATACTGCCCGGTGAGCGAAGCTCGTCGCCCCGCCACCCGATGAGCACCACGCTCGTGCCCGCAACCACCGCGAAGAACACCAGGAGCCACGGGCCGATGGCGCCGTCGGAGAAGGCGTGTACCGATTCGACCACGCCCGACCGGGTCAGGAAGGTTCCCAGGATCGTGAGGCAGAACGTCGCGCAGACCAGTGACAGGTTCCAGACCCGAAGCATGCCCCGGCGTTCCTGCACCATGACCGAATGGAGATAGGCCGTCCCCGTCAGCCACGGCAGCAACGAGGCGTTCTCGACGGGGTCCCATGCCCAATAGCCACCCCACCCGAGCACCTCGTAGCTCCACCAGGCACCCAGCACGATGCCCATGGTCAGGAAGCCCCAGGCGACCACGGTCCAACGTCGGGTCTCGACCAGCCACCCCTCCCCCAGTCGACCCGTGGCCAAGGCGGCGATGGCGAAGGCGAACGGCACGGTGAACCCCACGTACCCCAGGTAGAGCATCGGGGGATGGAAGGCGACGAGGAGATGGTTCTGCAGCAGCGGGTTGGGGCCGGGGCCGACGAACCCGAGCGGTACCGAGACTTGGACGAAGGGGTTGGCCGGGCCGGCGAGAAGCGCGTAGAAGAACCCCGAGACGCCGAGCATCGTGACCAGCGCCCAGCCGAGCAACGGGTCGTTGCCCCGGCTGCGGAACTTGTACAGCACCGCCCCCAGGTAGCCGCCCAGCAGGAAGACCCACAGGATCAGCGAGCCTTCGAGCGCCGACCACAACGCCGCGAAGTTGAACAAGGTCGGGGTCGAGTCCGAACCGACCTGCTGGACGTAGGACACCGTGTAGTCGCGTTGGAACAACGCCACCTCCATGACCACGAAACATCCGATGCCGGCGACGAGCACCAGCCAGCTCCACTGCCGGACCATCCGGAGCAGCCGGAGCTGACCCGACCGGAGGGCATAGACGCCCGCCAGGGCTCCCACCACCGACGACGTCAGGCCGACCATGGTGAAGAAGTAGCCGAGTACCGAGTTCATGGACCGGTGCTACTTGTCCGAGGGGATGTTCGAAGGAACGAGTCGGTCGGGATTGTCCTCGACGTAGGACTCGGAGTGCTTGACCAACAACTGCTTGCTCTCGAACGCTGCGCCCTCCCAGTGGCCCTCGGCCACGATCGGTATGCCCACCTCGAACAAATCCGATGGCTCGTCGCCGACGTGGCGCACCTCTGCGGTCTCGTCGTTGAACGCAATGGTGAACACCATCGCACCGTCGACGTTTGCCGGCTCGTTCATGACGGTCCCCTGGATGCGGAACGTCTCGGTGCCCAGCTCGCCCTTTCGAGCGATGGCTTCATCGACGTTGTAGAAGAACACGCGCGCGCTGGTCAGCGCCTGATAGAGGATGCCCACCAGAACGATGGCCAACGCGCCGACGATCACCCAGTTCCGCATCGATCGTCGTTTGGGAGCTGCAGGCAGATCCCGAGGCGTGAGGTCGATGGGCGCAACCGAATCGGCGCCCGGCTCGTGCTCAGTCAAGGAATCTCCTTCGATCCGGCTCGACCTGATCGGCCAATTTCCGGCCCCGTCGAATGAGCGAGACGGCGTACAGGCCGAGCCCCCCGAACACCGTTGCGTATCCGATGACCACGTAACCCCAATACATCAGACGGTCCTCCCCGTGGCCTCGGCCCGACGTTCGGCCAGCGCTCGATCGAGCCCGGCTTCGCCGACCTGGTGGGTCAGCCAGGCGACCCGGAATCGATGCACCAGCAGCCAGAAGAACACCAGCGTGAGCGTCACGAAGCCCAAGAAGAACGACAGGAGATGCAGGCCGTCCATCTGGGTGTCGACCGGGTTGAGGGTGGTTCCCTGGTGCAGGCTCTGCCACCAGGAGACCGAGAATCGAACGACAATCGTGTTGAGGAACCCGATGATGCCGAGCACGGCCGCCCGGCTGGCTCGAGCCTCGGGGCTCAGGTCGAGCTGCCGAACCGCGAGGTAGCCGATGAACAGTACGAACGAGATGGCCGTGCTGGTGAGTCTGGGGTCCCATTTCCAGAACACTCCCCAGGTCGGGCGACCCCACAACATCCCGGTCACCAGGGTGAAGGCGCAGAACAGGACGCCGATCTCGGCCGCGGACCACGCGAGGAGGTCCCAGAACGTGGAACGTTTGCGCAGGTACATGATGCTGCCCACTGCGGTGAGCCCGAAGGCGAAGTAGAGCGCGATCACGGCCGACGGCACATGGATGTAGAACAGTCGCACGGCCTCCCGCTGGTTCACCTCGGGAGGTGACAGGACCAGGCCGAACAGCAGGAAGATCGCGAGGAACGCAAGGCTGAGGGAACCGAGGACGCGGGTCAGCTTCGACCCGGTCGGGCTGGTCGCGTTCGGAGTGCTCACGCTCGAGGGGTTGGGACTCACGTTTCCTCCAGCATCAAACCGAATGACAGCATGCCTGCGCCGAGGTAAAGGACGGCGAAAGCTCCGAGCAACCCCGCCCAGGGCCAGCCATCGCCGGCCGGTCCGAAGAGGGCGGCCTCGGTGGCGAGGGTGGCGCCGAGCAACGCCGGGGCCAGCGCTGGGAGCACCAGGATGGGCACGAGTGTTTCCCGAACCCGAGACCCGGAGGCCAACGCCGAGTACAGAGTACCGGCAGCGGCGATCGAGGCCGTCGCTGCCACGACGACGACGGCCATCAGGAACGGATGACCCAGTGGCGCCCCATAGAGCAGCAGCGCGCCGGCGCCCAGGAAGACTTCGAGCACCAGGAGTTCGACGGCCACCGCGGCCGCCTTGCCCAGGAACACCCCCGAGGGATCGAGTCCGGTCAGCTTCAAGGCGTCCAGCCCACCGTCGGCCGATTCGATGGCGAAGGATCGGCCAAGAGCCAGCAACGAGGCGAAGAAGACGGCCAGCCAGAACAGGCCGGGCGCGACCTGTTCGAGCACCGTTCGGTCGGCTTCGACCACCCGCCGATCGGGCGAGATCCCGAAGCCGAACAGGATCAGGACGATGAGACCGAACGGCAACACCTGACTGGTCAGGACGCGCGACGCCCGTTCGATGCGAAGGTCCTTCACCGCGACCAACCAGGCATCACCCAGCAGCTCGGGTACGGCCCTCACGCCCGATCCCCCGCCGGTCGAGTCCGACCCCCGACGACCTCGATCACACGGTCGGCCAAGTCGGTCGCTCGATCGATCTCGTGGGACGAGAACAGGACCGTCGCCCCTGCAGCGGCCGCATCTCGTACGAGGCCATCGATGAGGTCACGGCCGTCGGCATCGAGACCGGCGTGCGGTTCATCGAGCAGCCAGAGCCGCGCTCGTCGACACACGACAACCGCGAGCGCGGTTCGCCGGCGTTGACCGGCGGACAGACCGCCAACCGGAACCGCTCGAAGCCGGCCGGCCAGGCCGAGGCGATCGAGCGCAGGTTCGAGGTCGGCATCGAACGCCCGATTCGCCCGCGCCCAGAAGCGAACGTTCTCCTCGACGGAGAGTTCGCTGTAGAGCGCCGAATGGTGGGCGAGCAGTCCCACCTCCCGACGAACCTGGTGGCGGCCCGCCCGGGTACCCAGATCGTGACCAAGGACATCGCCGGTTCCCTGGCGCAGCGTGATCAGGCCGGCGCACAGTCGCAACAGGGTCGACTTTCCTGCTCCGTTCGGCCCCTCCAGCAACACCACCTCACCCGAGCGAAGCTCGAGGTCCGCCCCGGCCAACGCGGGAAAATTTCCGAGAAGACAGACGGCATCGCGAAGCCGAACCACCCGTTGGGCAGAAACAGCGGAAGGCTCGGCCATGGAGTCGGGTTGGATCACCAGGGTGCAACGATAGGACGGACGGAGCCCAGTCCCTGTTCAGACAGTCCCTGTTGAGACAGTCCCTGTTCAGACAGTCCTGTTCAGACAGTCCTCTTTTGCGCCGTTACTCTTCGGGACGGCGCGGAACCTCTACCCTCAGGCGTTCCCGCTCCACCCTTGCCCATGAACTCACGCTTCTCCCTCATCGTCGGCGCCCTCGGGCGGCTCCTCATCGGTCTCGGCCTGATCGTCTTGGCGTTCGCCGGGTACCAGCTCTGGGGTACCGGTCTGCTCGAAAGCCGAGCCCAGGACCGGCTGGAAACCGAGTTCGCGGCTCGCCAGGCCGAACTGGCTGCGCTCGGCGCCACACCCCCGACCGCTTCGCCACCCACCACCACCCCCTCGCCGAGCACCACGGCTCCGGGTGACGCTCCCACGACCACCGGTCCGCCGGCGACCCAGCCGGTGGTCATCGCGCCGGAGTTGGCGGCGGAACTGTTGCCGAAGCAGGGCGAGCCACTCGGCTACATCCGGATCCCGACCATCGGGCTCGAGCGAGCGATCGTCGAGGGCGTGGGACGCGACGACCTGCGAAAAGGGCCGGGGCACTACAGCAACACGCCGCTGCCGGGCCAAGCGGGCAATGCCGCCATCGCCGGGCATCGAACCACCTACGGCCAACCGTTCTACGACCTCGACAAGCTCGACCCCGGCGACATGATCGAGGTCGAGACCCTCCAGGGAACCTTCTATTACGAGGTCATGCCCCAGACCGCGCCTGACGGCGGCACGGCCGGCCATTTCATCGTGGACCCCACCCAGGTCGACATCATCAACGACTTCGGCGACAACCGGATCACGCTCACCGCCTGCCATCCCAAACGATCAGCCCGTCAACGCATCGTGGTCACCGCGTTGATGGTCGGCGCACCGGCCCCGACCATCGAAGCGCCCTCGGAGGGTGCGTTGGGCGCTGACGAACCAGATGGTGATGATGCGCTCGATGATGCCAACACCGTCGGGTCCGACAGCACCGACGAGGACGCGGTCGGCGCCGGAGCGGACCAGGAGCCGGAGTCCCTCGACGAGTCGCTCGGCTGGAACATGGAGAACCTCCAACCAACGCTTCTGTGGGCGGCGCTGGCCGGCTTGGTGCTGCTTGGCGGCTGGCTCATCGGGCGAGCCTGGCGACGAGTCCCTGCCTACCTCCTGACCGCTCCGGTCTTCCTCACGGTTCTGTTCGCGACGTTCATCTACCTCGATCGGATGTTGCCGGCGTTCTAGCCGCCAGACTGGGCCGACGATGACCCGCCCCGCCGCGACCCTCCACGCCGGCATCCTGTGCGCCGCGCTCGCAGCCATGCTCCTCTTCGGCGCGGCCTGCACCTCGGACACAACCGGCGACACCGGCGCCGTGAACTCCGACTCGGACAACTCCGACGCCGAGAGCTCCGGCCCTGCCTCCACTGCGGTTCTGACGACCACGACGGTTCCGCCGGTGTTCCTGGGCATCAGTCCCAACCTCGACCTCGTTGCCACGGAGTGTTTCGCCGACCTCCCGACCGCCACGTCGGTCGAGTCCGTCGAGACCTCCGACCAGGGCGAAGAGCCGGAACCGGACGCGAACGAGCAGTCCACCATCGAAACCGAACCGACCATTCCCGACACCCTGCCGGTGACCACCACCATTCCTGCGCCACCGATGCTGGCCCTCGTCGACTGCAACGGAAGCAACCTCGGCCAGGTCTTCGCCACCTTCTGCCTCGGCGACGACGAAGAGGCCCCCGGGCAGCTGACCGCGGTCGCGTGCCCCGGGGACCCCGATCTCGACTACCCCGGCGACCGTTCGCTCCGACGCGCCGCCGCCCGCGTCTGCCTGCAGCGATTCGAAGAGGCGTTCAAGCAGCCGTACTCGATCGCAACCCGGGTCGCCCAGGAGTTCGTACCGACCGAGGGCGTGTGGAACCGCGGCGATCGCCGGGTGGTCTGCCACTCCGTGGAACCGCCGCCTCCGACCACCACGACCGAGCAACCCACCGAATGAGAACCGGGGGCGTTTGGTCGCTAGCATTCGCGCTGATCATGCTCCTCACACCGCTCGCTATCGCACTCGGCGTGGCCCTCGGTCTGATTCGAGGCGGCTCGTTGTCCGCCGTCAAGTCCGTCCAGGTCCGCTATTGGCCGCTGTTGTTGGTTGGCGTTGTGCTGCAGTCGGCCGAGCAGTGGGGCGACCTTCCCGCCCGTCTTTCGCTCTACCTCGTCGGGGTCGCCCTGCTCGTTGGCGTCACCATGCTCAACGTGCACCTCAAGGGCGCTGCCATCACCGGCTTCGGACTCACCCTGAACCTCATGGCCGTGCTGGTCAACGGGTACGTTCCACTCCGCGTCGAATCGCTGAAGGCAGTCGGCGGCATGCCGCTCGACGGCGATCCCGCCGACTACGCCCTGAACGGACTCTGGCGGTTCGAGGACTCCAACACCCTCCTTCGTCCGCTCGGCGACATCGTCCCCGTTCCGGTCCTCGACGATGTCATCTCCTTCGGCGACCTCGTCATGCTTGCCGGCCTCGTGGTACTCACCATGCACCTGCTTCTGCGTCAGCCGCGGCGCACCGTGACCATCGACGACCTCTTCCCCGACGAGGTCACCACCGCGGTTCCAGAGGCGATGTCGGCCGACGGCTCGGTAGCCGCTTCATCGAGTTCCCTCGATCTGCGAGACACCCGGATCGTCCTCGACCAGGTCGACGATACCCCGTATCCCTCGTCCCTCCCGAACCCCTCTCCCTCCCCTGTCGGGACCGTCCAAGGCGGCAATGTGACCATCATCGAGTCCGACCATGGCTGAATCCCACCGGGCCAGGACCTCCAAGGACCCGGTACTGGCCCAGCGAGCGAAGGTCGCCGATCTGGTGTCGAAGGGGCTCCGTCTCGGGAGCGCACTGTACGTCACGGCCAGCGTCGTCTTCTTCATCGGTTTCATGACTGGATTCACCAAGACCATCTCGGTTCTGGTCATCGTCCTCATCGTCGTCGGTTCCGCCCTCCTTGCCCCGGCCTTGGTCTTCAAGTACGGGGTCAAGGCCGCCAACCGGGCGGACCGCGACGGAACCTGGTGATGTCCGCCATTTCCGGGCGGTTGCCTGCAGGCCAGCGACGAACACAGCTCATCGAAGTCGCCCGCGAGGTCTTCGCCCGCCGGGGCTTCCACGAGACGTCCATGAACGACGTCGCCCTGGAAGCCGGCGTCACCAAGCCGGTGCTCTATCAGCATTTCGCGTCCAAACGCGACCTCTATCAGGCCGTGCTCGAGGACGTCGGGGACCGCCTCCGGGAGAACGTCATCAAGGCTGCAGCGAGTGCGGGTTCGCCGCGCGAACAGGTCAAGACCGGCTTCGAGGCGTATCTGGCCTTCGTCGAGGCCGATCCCGACGGTTTCCGGGTGCTGTTCGGAGGAGCCAGCCGCGAGGACGAGGAGTGGGCAGGCATCGCGGCCGCCGTCGAACAGTCGGTGGCCAACGGCATCGCCGACCTCATCGTTGTCGAGGGAATGAGCGAGGCCCACCGCCAGGCGCTGGCACACGGCATGGTCGGGATGGCCGAAGGGATGGTTCGGTTCTGGAAGCGCAGTCCCGCGCTCGACCGAGCCGAATTGGCCAGAGACCTCACGACGTTGGCCTGGGGGGACTCCGCGGGCTGCACCCTGACTGACCCTGCCCGCCCTCGTCGACCCGGGGTCCTCAGCGCTGCTGGTTCAGCAGCTCCAGCGCCGTTCGATGCAGTTCGGGTGAGGCGGCCGCAATGGCCCAGCCACCGGCGAGTGGGCGGTTGCCGTCACGGTCGGTGATCACGCCCCCGGCGTGCTCGATGATCGGAATGAGCGGAATGACGTCGTAGGGCTGGAGCTGGGCCTCGATCACGAGATCTGCGTACCCGGTGGCGACGTACCCGTAGTTCAGGCAGTCCCCGCTGAAGCGGCTGAGCCGAACCGCCCCTTGGACTCGGGCGAAGGCTGCAGCCTCCTCTCCCGGCGAGAACATGTCGGGATGGGTGCAGAGAAGGATGCTGTCGGCGAGCTCGGTCTGACCGCTGACACGCAACGGCGAGCTCGATGCTCCCTCGTGCAGCGCCGCGCGGCCGTCGGCCCCCACATAGGTGTGGCCGAGCGTCGGTTGGTGCAACCAACCCGCGATCACCTCGTCACCGTGTTGGAGGCCGAGCAACGTGCCCCACTGGGGTTGTCCGGTGACGAACGCCCTCGTGCCGTCGATCGGATCGATGACCCACCGGTACTCGCTGGCCGGGTTGCCGCTGACCCCTCGCTCCTCGCCGAAGACCAGGTGGTCGGGGAATCGCTCGAGCAGGGCATGACGTAAGGCATCCTCGACGGCGCGGTCGGCCACCGTCACCGGGTCGAAACGGCCCTCGGCCGCCAGCTTGTTCTCGACCGTCAACGGCTCGGAACCGGCGCGACGGAACCAGCCCAAGGCCAACTGGCCGGCGGCTTGCACCATTGCGGTGACCTCGTCGACCGGCAGCACGAAGGGTCCGGTCATGGTCGGACGGTCACGGTTGAACGGCCTCGGCGCTACCGCCGTCGATACGGAAGTTGCTTCCGGTGATGGCGCCGGCTTGCTCGCTGCAGACGTAGGTGACCAGATCGGCGACCTCGGAAGGAAGGGCGATACGGCCGCTCATGCCGGGGAAGGCGTCACCGACCGGCCGATCGCCCAGTCGTTCCAGGACCTCGGGGGTCGCGATGAGGCCCGGGCTGACCAGATTGACCGTCACGCCGCTTCCGGCCAGTTCCTTGGCCAAGCTGACGGTGAGGGCAGGCAACGCCGCCTTGGCCCCGTAGTACTGCGGCCGGACGGCGGCCGGTCGGATGGTTCCGACGGTCCCCAGCAGCACGATGCGTCCCCAGCCGCGCTCGACGAGCGCGGGGGCGGCCCCGGCGGCGACGCGCACGGCGGTGAGGACGTTGCGGTCGTAGGCGTCGACCCAGGCGTCGGTCGAGACCTGGCTCCAGCGACCGCCCTGGGCGACGCCGTAGTTGCAGACCACGATGTCGAGTTCGCCGGCCGCGTCGAGCACGGCCCTTGCACCCTCGTCCGACGAGAGGTCGCCGACGATCCCCCGGGCCGACCCACCGCGGGCGACGATGGTCTCGACCACCGGTTCGGGCTGGCCCGGTTCGAAACCGTGCACCAGGACGTGCGCTCCCTCGGCGGCCAGTGACGCCGCGATGGCCGAGCCGGTTCCGCGGTAGCTACCGGTGACCAGTGCAACCCGGCCGTTGATTCCCAAGTCCATGTGATCGGCCCCCGCTCAGGCGAGACAGTGGTTGGTCATGGTGCCGACACCCTGCAGGGTGCTGACGATGACGTCGCCCGGCTTGAGGTAGTTCTTCGAAGCGGCGCCGACTCCCTCGGGGGTTCCGGTGAAGATCAGGTCGCCGGTGGCGAGGGTGCTGATGGACGAGAGGTAGGCCACGAGCTGCGCCACGGTGAAGATCAGGTTGCGGGTGTTGTCACTCTGCCGAGGCTCGCCGTTGACCGTGCAGGACAAGTCGATCTGCGTCGGGTCGTCGAACTGGTCGGTCGAGACCAGCACCGGGCCGATGGGGCCGTAGGTGTCCCGTGACTTGCCGAGATCGAAGTGCGGCGGTTTGGCCGAGAACTGCAGGCGGCGATCGGAGATGTCCTGTCCGCACGTCACGCCGACGATGTGGTCCCACGCCTCGCTTTCGGGAATGTCGCGGCCCCCTTTGCCAATGACGACCACGAGTTCGACCTCGTAGTCACCGGTCTCGGTTCGCAACTCGACGTCGCTGTCGGGGCCGACGATGCAGCTGGGGAACTTCGTGAACACCAGAGGATTCTCCGGCAGCTCCATGTTGGACTCGGCCGCGTGACTGCGATAGTTCAGCCCGATGCCGTAGCTGTTCCGGGGTCGCGGAACCGGCGGACCGAGTTCGATGTCAGCGACGGAACCGTCGGCGGTGAGCTGGCCGAGGCGCGCGTCCAACTGGTGAAGTGCCTCGGCGTCACCGAGGGCGAGCATCGGGTCGGCGCTGATGGCCCCTTCGCTGGCTCGCTCCACGTCGAACCATTCACCGCTGCGCACCAGCGCCGCTCGTCCGTCCACATTTGCCAAAGTGAATGCCATGTCGCCGATGGTTGCCGCCGGTGACCTCGAACGCAAGTACACCGTGTACTGCGGATCACATCGGCTGGACGTAGTTCCAGCCGAAGCGTCCCTTGATGCACAGGTGCCCCGACGTCACCGAGTGATCTGCGGGCGAGGTCACCTTCACGATCGTCTCGTCCTGGACGTGCAGCTCCAGGTTGCAGCCGACGCCGCAATAGGAACACACCGTCCGGGTGACCGTTTGTGTCTCCGGCCGCCAGTTGCCGGCCGTTCGCAGATCGAACTCGGTCGTGAACTGCAGCGCTCCCGTCGGGCAGACACCCACGCAGTTGCCGCAGTAGACGCAGGCCGATTCGGGCAGGGCGACATCGAACTCGGTGGAGATCCTTGCCCCGAACCCTCGACCGGACACGGCGATCGCGAAGGTGTGCTGCGCGTCGTCGCCACACGCCTCGACGCACTTGTAACACAGCACGCACTTGTCGTAGTCACGGATGTAGAGGTTGTCCTGGATCTTCACCTCCTCGTTCATGGTCTGCGGCTCGACGTAGCGGCCGGGTTCGGCGCCGTAGTGGTCGGCCCACCCCTGGAGTGCTTCTGCCTGCGACAGATCGACACCCGAACCGAGGAACTCGAGCACCATCTTGCGGCTGTGACGAACCCGGTCGGAGTCGGTGAGGACCTCCATGCCCTCCTCGACCGGACGGGAGCATGCAGGGACGAGGGTTCGCGAGCCCGCGACTTCGACCACGCAGACCCGGCAGACGTTCACCGGGGTGAGGTTGGCGGCCCAGCAGAGCGTCGGGGTCTCGATGCCCTCGTTGTTGCACGCCTCGAGGATCGTCTGACCCGGTTCGGCGGTGACCGTTCGGCCGTCGACCGTGAGGGTGATGTCGGTCATTGCGGGCCTCCGTTGGCAGGTGTTTCGAGGAGCCCGAGCGACAACGCCGAACGGACGGCGGTGCACGCCGTGTGGCCGAGACCACAGATGGACGCGTCCTTCATGGCCCGGTCCATGTCGTCGAGCAGCACGAGGTCGGGTGGGGTGAGTCGGGTGCCGGTTCGGACGAGGAGCTCGTGTTGGCGGACCGCACCGACTCGGCATGGCACGCATTGTCCGCAGGATTCGTCCCGGAAGAACTCGGCGATGCGGGTCACCACCGCGGCCAGATCGACCGATCGGTTGAAGGCCATGACGACGCCTGAACCCAGCGAGAGTCCCGCCGCCCGGGTGCCCTCGAAGGTCAAGGGGACGTCGAGTTGGTCGGGCGTGACGAACGAGCCGGCGGCACCGCCGAGCAGAACCGCCTGCAACTCGCCGTCGACCCCGCCGGCGAGGTCGAGGATGTCTCGGAGGGTGGGCCCGAACGGCACTTCGTAGAGTCCCGGCGTCTTCACGTTGCCCGACACGCAGAACAGCTTGCGCCCCTTCGATCCCTCGGTCCCGATGGCCGCGTAGGCGTCTCCACCGTTGGTGACGATCTCGAGCAGGTTGAGCAGTGTCTCCGGGTTGTTCACCGCAGTCGGACGACCGAACAGACCGTGGGTCGTCGGGAACGGAGGTTTCTGGCGAGGCTCGCCCCGGAAACCCTCGAGTGAGTTGAACAGCGCCGTCTCCTCGCCACAGATGTAGGCGCCGGCCCCCCGACGGATCTCGATGTCGAACGAGAACGACGACCGGGCGATGCGTTCACCGAGAAAGCCCGCCTCGCGGGCAGCGTCGATTGCTCCCTGCAGCCGCCGGGTCGCCAGCGGGTACTCGCCCCGGATGTAGATCCAGCCCTTGCTTGCGCCCACGGCAAAGCCGGCGATGGTCAGGGCCTCGATCACGGCGAACGGATCGTTCTCCATCACGATCCGGTCCTTGAAGGTTCCCGGCTCGGACTCGTCGGCGTTGGCCACCACGTAGCGGGGGCCAGGCTCGGCGGCGACCGCCCGCAGTTTGACGCCGGTCGGGAATGCAGCGCCGCCACGCCCGCTGAGGCCCGACGCGAGGATCTCGTCGATCACGCCGCCGGCGCCCCGCGTGAATGCCTTGGCCAGGGCCTTGTAGCCACCGGCGCCGACGTAGGACTCGAGCGAGGTGGGTTCGACCCGTCCGACCCGAGCCAGCAGGACGAGCGAGGGATCGTACCGCTGCGGAATACTGCCTGATCCCGTGGGCTCCGACTCATCGATCGGGACCGCGTCCTCACGACCTCGCCCTTGGACGAAGACTGCGACCGGCCGCTCGCACTGGCCGAGGCACGGGCTGCGATGCACGTGATGGCCGGCCGCTTCCAGTTCGGCGATTCGGTCGTCGGCGCCGGCAATCTGGCACGCCGCGTCGATGCAGACGTGGTGGACCGAATCGGTGTGACCAGGGTCCTCGGTGCGGAACAGGTCGTAGAACGAGGCGACCCCGTACGCCTCCGCCGGTGGAACCCCGAGCTGGGCGCAGAGGTAGTTGAGCCCTCCGGGCGTGATCCAGCCCGAGGCTCGCTGCAATCCGTGCAACCCCGGCAACAGCACGTGGCGACGCTCGTTTCGGCGGCGAACTCCGCCCCGCACGACCCGTTCGCCCTCTGCGCTGGTGGCGGGGTCGGTTCCGAGCCCGGCCAGGACGGCATCGATCACCGCCTGCTCGTCCGGCGACGCCTGATCGGCGGTGAAGTGCAGGTCAGACACGGGGCACGCCTGCGATGGACGGATCCAACTTGTCGATCCGAATGGCGGCAGCCTTGAACTCCGAGGTTCCGGATCGAGGATCCCATTCCGGGATTGGTGAGCACGTTGAGGTCGACGAGTTCGGGGAAGTGGAACGTGGTGAAGGTGAGGCCGACCGGCAGGTCCGGTTGCACGCGTACCGGCATCTCGACCGAGCCCCGGGGCGAGCTGACCCGCACGCGCTCCCCGTCGACCACCTGGAGGGCGGACGCGTCGAGGGGGTTCACGTCGATGGCATCGCCGTAGCGGATCGGGGCGTCGAGCGAGCCGGACTGGACGCCGGTGTTGTACGAGTCGAGGGCCCGGCCGGTGGTGAGTCGCAGGGGGAACTGCTCGGAGAGCTCTTCCTTCGGGCCCGCGTGCTCGACCACCGAGAACGGTGCCGGGGGCCGACCGCCGAGATCGGCCTCCCACAGCCAGCCATGCAGGAAGGGGGATCCGGGATGATCGAGATCGGGGCACGGCCACTGCAGCCCTCCCTCGGTCTCGAGTCGTTCGTAGGACATCCCCGCGTGGAGGGGAGACAACGATCGCACTTCGTTCCAGAGGTCCTGGGGCGAGGGGTCTCCCCAGTCGACGCCCATGCGGCGCGCCAACTCGCCGAGAATCTCGTGGTCGTGGCGAGCCTCGCCCGGCGGAGGAACCGCCGGGCGCACCCGTTGTACCCGCCGTTCCGACGAGGTGACCGTGCCCTCGCACTCGGCCCAGCCCACCGACGCGGGAAGCACCACGTCGGCCAGCTCGGCGGTGCGGGTGAGGAAGATGTCCTGGACGACGAGGAGGTCGAGTCCGGCCAGCAGCTTGCGGGCATGGGCGACGTCGGCCTCGGAGTCCGCGGGGTTCTCCCCCAGGATGTAGGCCGCCCGGATGGTTCCGGCCTCCATGGCCTCGAACATGAGCGTGAGGTGCAGGCCCGGGTCGGGCGGAACCTCCGCGCCCCACACCGCGGCGAACCGGGCGCGAGCCGACGGATCATCGATGTCGGCGAAGCCCGGAAGCTTGTTGGGCAGAGCGCCCATGTCGCCGCCGCCCTGCACGTTGTTCTGGCCCCGGAGCGGAACCAGCCCGCTTCCCCACCGGCCGACATGGCCCGTGAGCAGCGCCAGGTTGCACAGGGCAACGACGTTGTCGACCGCGTTGTGGTGCTCGGTGATGCCCAGGGTCCACAGGATCTGGGCCGAGCCGGCGGTGGCATAGGCCTCGGCCATCTCGGCGATGACCGACGCCGGCAGCCCGGTGAGCTCGGCGCCGCGCTCGAGGGTGTAGCGGGCGACCGCTGCTTTGAACGCCTCGTAACCAGCCGTGGAGTGATCGATGAACGCCTGGTTCACCAGGCCCTGGCCGATGATGTGATTGGCCATGGTGTTGGCCAACGCGACGTCGGCCCCGAGGTTCAGTCCCAACCAGACGTCGGCGAACTTGGCCGACGAGGTGCGCCGAGGATCGACCGCGTACATCCGGCCGCCCTTGTCGAGCGCTTTCAGTACATGGTGGAAGTAGATGGGGTGGGCCTCGCGGGCGTTGGACCCCCACAGGAGGATGACGTCAGCCTCCTCCACCTCCTCATAGGAGCAGGTACCGCCACCGGCACCGAACACTGTCGCCAGACCGACGACGCTGGGAGCGTGTCAAGTGCGGTTGCAGGAGTCGATGTTGTTCGACCCCAACGCCAGACGGCTGAACTTCTGGGCCGCGTAGTTCATCTCGTTGGTGCTCTTGGAACAGGAGAACAAGGCGAACGCAGACGGCCCGTGCTGTTCCTTGACGGCGGTGAAGCCGTCGGCGACCCGACTGAGCGCCGCGTCCCACGACGCCGGCCGAAGTTCACCGTCGACGCGGAGCAGCGGGGTGGTGAGTCGCGGCCGGACGGTGGAGAGGCGGTTCCGGGGAAGAGACGAGGTGGCCATGGCTCGATTGTCGCAGCTCACAGCCAACTTTGGCGCCCGCCGCCGTTGGTAACCTCTCGGCATGCGTTGGTCCCAGATGTTCGTCCCCACTCTCCGCGATGCCCCCAACGACGCGGTCGCGGCCAGCCACCGGCTGCTCGTGCGTGGCGGATTCATCCGCCAGCTCCACGCGGGGCACTACTCGATGCTGCCGATGGGTTGGCGAGTCCATCAGAAGATCTCCCAGATCATCCGCGAAGAGATCGACGCCATCGGCGGGCAGGAGTTCTCTCTTCCGACCATGCATCCCGCCGAGATCTGGCAGCAGTCGGGGCGCTGGGACACGATGGGCGAGATCATGTTCCGCCTGGTCGACCGCAAGGGCAACGACAACGCACTGGGCATCACTCACGAGGAGATCTTCGCCACCGTCGCCGCCGAGTTGTCGTCGTACAAGCAACTCCCGCAGCTCTGGTACCACATCCAGACCAAATTCCGCGACGAAGCTCGGCCCAAGTCCGGGCTGCTCCGGGTGCGAGAGTTCGCCATGAAGGACTCCTACAGCTTCGACGTCGATTGGGCCGGCCTCGACGTCCAGTTCGACAACCACGACCGTGCCTACCGGAGAATTTTCGAACGCATCGGCGTTCCGTCGTTCGGCGTCGAGGCCAGCTCGGGCGCCATGGGCGGCAACTCCTCGGTCGAGTTCATGACCCCGTCCGACGCCGGCGAAGACGACGTCGCCATGTGCCCATCATGTGGCTACGCCGCCAACATCGAGAAGGCCACCTCGTACCTGCCCGCAGTGGTCGATGAGACCGGCCCCGCGGCACCCGAACGGTTCGCCACCCCCGGCGTTCGTACCATCGCTGCCCTCGAGACCTTCGACGGCGGAGCTTCGGCCGATCGCCAGCTCAAGACGCTCGTCATGGTGGTCGACGGGACCATCACCTTGGCGGTCGTCCGGGGTGACCATCAGCTGAACATCCAGAAGCTCCTCGACGCAACAGGGGCCGTCCAGGTCCGCGCCGGCGAACCCGAAGAAGCCCTTGCCGCGCTCGGCGCCAACCCCGGCAGCCTCGGCGCTGTCGGGGTCACCAACCACCCCGTCATCATCGACGAGGCCCTACGGGGCCGGACCAACATGACCACGGGTGCCAACGACGACGACTGGCACCTGCGGGGCGTCGACGTCGATCGTGACCTCCAGGTCACCCAGTGGGCCGACCTCCGCGAGGTCTCGGCCGGCGAGGCCTGCCCCAACTGCCAGACCCCCATCGACATCGTTCGCTGCATCGAGATCGGCCACATCTTCAAGCTCGGTACGGGGTATGCCGAGAAGTTCGGCGTCATGGTCCTCTCTCCCGACGGCAAGCAGATCCCAGTGGTGATGGGCAGCTACGGCATCGGCGTCGGTCGCAACATGGCGGCCTCGGTCGAGGCCAACCACGATGACAAGGGCATCATCTGGCCCACGTCCATCGCCCCGTTCGAGGTGGTCATCACCCTCATGCGAGTCGACGACGAGAGCATGGCCGTCGGCGAGCGGCTCTATCAGCGAGCTCCGTCAAGCCCGCGTCGACGTGATCCTCGACGACCGTGACGCCCGCCCCGGCGTCAAGTTCGCCGACGCCGAACTGGTGGGCATCCCGTTCCGAGTCACCGTCGGCCCCAAGGGTCTGGCCAACGGCGAGGTCGAGGTCACCGAACGCCGCAACGGCGAAACCACCAACGTCCCCCTCGACGACCTTGCGGCCCACGTCACCCGACTGGTCACCGAAGCCAAGTCCTAACGCCGACCGAGACCACCCCGCCCACCGCCGAACCTCCGGCCCCAAGCGTCACCACCACCGAACCTCCGGCCACAGGCGTCGGTTTCCGACGCCTGTGGCCGGAGGTTGGGGGTGACCGACGCCTCCAGCCGGAGGTTGGGTCAGGGGTGGCGGGCGCGGTGGAGTTGGGCGGCGAGGACTTCCTCGATCGTCCGATCCGTTTCCCCGGGCTGCTGGTGGAGATGGGCGAGGCGGGCGAGGGCGGCATGCAATTGGTCGAAGTGTTTTCGTTGGTCCTTGGGGAGGGCCCGACGGGCCGAAAGCATGCCCTTCCAGTCGCCGAAGACCGCAACTTCGCGGGGCGTGAGGCCATAACGCTGGGCCAACCAGGGTACGAGTGACACGAAGTGCGCTTGCTCGTTCCGACGAACGACGAAGAGGGCGATGGCACCGGCGACGAAGAGGCCGACGAAGAGCAGGATGGCAATCGGAAGCAGGGCGCCACTGTCTTCGCCCGCGCTCAGGGATCCGTTCCAGGCCATGTGGCTGGCCACGGCCAGACCGTAACCGACGAGCACCCGAGGGAAGAGGCGCTTGCCTTGCGCTACGGCTGACCCGATGGCGAGCCCGGTCCACGCCGTGAACAGCGGGTGGGCGAAGGGGGTGAGCAGGGCACGAATGACGAAGAGCTCGGCCAGTTGTCCGTCGGCTGAGGCGTCGGTGAAATACAGGAAGTCCTCGACGACAGCGAAGCCCAACGCGGTCCACCCGGCGTAGATCACGCCGTCCATGACTCCGTCGAGCTCTCGTCGACGCACGGCGTACCAGATGCCGCCCGCCTTCGTCGCCTCCTCGATCAACGGAGCCGAGAACACCGCGGCCACGGTCTCTCCTGCAGCGCCGGCGACGATCCCGTTCACCAGGCTCGAGATGACCACCGCCACTGTTGCCCCCCACAGCAGGGCGTGGATGCGGGCCGAGCGTGGTTCCGGCTCGACCCGGTCGAGCCATTGCAGAACTGGCGCCACGATGACCAGCGGAACCAGTCCCAGGGCGATGGCCACCGGCGCCTGGACACCGAGCACCCCGACGGCCAGGACGACCAGGACCAAGCAGGGAATGACGGGGAGGCTCAGCCACGCCGGCAGTCGTGGCTTGCGCTGTTCGCGGTGAGCGACATGGGCCGTCCACGCCTGACCATCCCACCAACGCCAGGCCGCCTTGGCCCACGGGTCCGGGTACCAGCCGGCAGTCGGTGTCATGGGTGGAGCTGGCAACGGCTGCATGGGGTGCGAAGAACTCGGCTCAGGGTTGACGGGTGATCAGTGATGGCGGGTGATCAGTGCGGCGGGTGATCCGGTTGCCGGTGCCACATGGCGCTGGTGGGAGCCACCGTCACCACGCCGGCATCGGTCACAACGGTCTCAGCGACCCCATCGACGATGAGGTTCATGGCATCGGCTTCGCTCGCCGGCCACAACAACGTGATGGCGGGACGGTCGGTGCTGTTGGCACAGCTCCGCCGCCCGGCCGAGAGGGTGAACACCCCATCGGCGAACGTCACACTGACGTGGGCCGGGTGCGGTGAAGCATCGGCGTTGGTCGTGAGCAGGAAGACGGTTGGTCCCACCAGCCCAACGGCCTCGGGCAACTCGTGCAGTTCGACCTTGACGCTCATTGGCCCACCTTCACCGGTTCGTTGGCTTCACTGCCGAGGGTCTCGGCGACGACCGGCTCGTGTGAACCCTCGACGTTGAGGTTGGGCAGGATACGGTCGAGCCACCCCGGGAGCCACCAGTTCTTGGCACCGAGCAGTTCCATCGTGGCCGGGACCAAGAGCATGCGGACAAGGGTGGCGTCGAGAAGCACCGCCATCGACAAACCGAGGCCGAAGAGCTTGATGATGCGATCGTCCTCGAAGAGGAAGCTGCCGAACACCACGACCATGATGGCCGCCGCAGCGGTGATGACCCGGGCCGTAGCGGCCAGACCATCGGCCACCGAGTTTCGGGGATCACCGGTCCGGTCGAACTCTTCCTTGACCCGTGACAGCAGGAAGACCTCGTAGTCCATCGACAGGCCGAACACGATGGCGAACAGCATCATCGGGATGAACGGTTCGATGGGCGCCGCTTCGACACCCGAGATCGAACCGAACCAACCCCACTGGAACACCGCCACCACCACACCGTATGCAGCCGCGATGGACAGCATGTTCATGATGACGGCCTTCAGCGGCACGAGCAGCGAGCGGAACACCGCCATCAACAGCAGGAACGACAACGCCAGCACGGCGCCGAGGAAGACCAGCAACCGCCGGGAAAGGTAGCCGGTGAAGTCGATATTGGCCGCCACCGCTCCGGCCACGTTCGCCTGCAGGGTGGTGCCTTCGACGGCGGGGGCGATCACGTCTTCGCGGAGGCGCTTGACCAAGTCTTCGGTTGCCACGTCCTGCGGCGAGGTGGTTGGAACCACTCGCAGCAGGAACGCCTCGGCCTTTGTCGGGTCTTCGGTGTTGTTGGGGAAGGGCGGAGACACGGAGGCAACGCCCGGGTCTTGGGCGATGGCCGCGGCGACAGCGTCGACAACGGATGCGTCGCTGGGAGCTTCGGACTTCATCACCACGATGAGTGGGCCGTTGAATCCGGGTCCGAAGCCTTCGGAGATGAGGTCGTAGGCCCGTCGGGTGGTGGTCTCCTCGGAGTAGTTACCCTCGTCGGAGAAGCCAAGCCGCAGTCCGAGGACCGGAGCGGCGAGCAGGCAGAGCAGGCCGGTTCCGACCAGAAGGAACAACCACGGTCGAGCTTGGATCAGGCGGCTCCAGCGGTAGGCCAAGGTGTCGCGCAGGGGCTTGTGGGCCCGGGCGGGAACCTGCTGCCGAAGCGGCTCGACGACGAAGGAGGCCAGCAGGATCAGGATGGCGATCACCAAGGCGACGAAGAAGACCAACGGCTGCCCAAGTCCGAGCCCCAGGAGCCCCAGTGCGATCATCGTCGCCATGGCCAAGCCCCGCCACCGAGTGACCTCGATCCGCTCTTGCGCGAATCCGATCAGGGCGGGAAGCAGCGTGACCGAGGCGATCATGGTGACGGCGACGGTGAGGGCGGCGCTCATGCCCAGTCCGGAGATGAACTTCAACCCGATCAACAGCATGCCCAACAAGGAGACCACGACGGTCAGCCCCGCGAAGACCACCGCTCTGCCGGCGCTGTCCATGGCTCGCATGGTCGCTTCGAGTGGCGTTGCCCCCTCGCGATGGACCTCCCGGTAACGGGTGACGATGAACAACGCGTAGTCGATACCGACACCCAGGCCGATCATGGCCCCGATGATGGTTGCGAAGTCGGGGACGGCGATGACACCGGCGCTGAGGGTGACCAGACCGACGCCAGTGCCGACACCAGCGAGCGCGACAGCGATCGGCAGACCCATGGCCAGAACCGAACCGAATGACAGGATGAGAACGACGATGGCAAAAGCAATGCCGATGAGCTCCGACTCGGGAGGTTCGAACGCGGCCAGGGCCGCACCGCCGATCTCGGTTCGAACGCCGTCGATCTTCGGCATGGACTCGGCGATCTTCTCGCCAATCAGCGCCGACTCGGTCTGATCGATGTCGAGATCGAGGTTGACGCTGGCGAAGGCAACGGTCCCATCGGCGTTGATCTGCTGTTGACCGAACTCGGTGTACGGGCTGACCACGGCGACGCCGTCGATCTCCTCGACCTCGGCGAACAGTTTCTCCAGCGGCCCTTGAACCGCAGGATCGGCGATGCCCTGCTCGGCCTGGAACACGATCGAACCACCGAAGGAACTGCCGCCGGTCCCGGGGAAGTACTCCTCCAGGAGCTTCAGGCCATCGGCGCTTTCCGAGTCAGGAATCTCGAACTCGCCGTTGAACTCCCCTCCGATGGCGCCCGCCAGGCCTTGTACGCCGAAGAGCGCCACCAACCAGAAGACGAGCACCTTCACCCGGTTCTCGAAACACCAACGACCCAGTGTGCGATACATGGTTGGTTACGCTACTCCGCCGTAGCGGAACTGACGCGCACTGGTACGATCCATTTTGTGGCGAGACCGCTGAGTACCGAAGCACGCGAGCGGATTCTGACGAGCAGCCGCGAACTGCTGCTCGATTCCGGGCTCGCTGCGTTCACGGTCGACGAGATCGCAGCCCGTTCGGGCGTGGCCAAGACCACCATCTACCGGCACTTCGACAGCACCAACGAGCTGCTCATCGCCACGCTCGACCAGCTCGTCGTATCGTTCCCCGTGCCCGACACCGGTGCCCTACGATCGGACCTCCTCGAGTTGGCGGCGACCGCGGTGCCGATCTTTGCCGACCTGAACCTGCGGCGTCTGCTGCTCGGTGTCATCAGCATGGCTGCGGGTGACGACGAGCTCGATCGCATCCACCGGGCGATGATGCACGAGCGAAAGGGGCCGTTGCGAGCAGTCATCGAGGCGGCTCGATCACGCGGCGAGTTGCCATCGGCCCTCACCTTCGATGTCGCGTTCGACTTCTTGGAGGGGCCGTTCACCACCCGCTGGCTGCATGACCCACTGGCTCTCGGCCAGATCGACATCGAGACCACGGTCGATCGGGCGATCGCCGCCATGACCGCCCTGCCGATCCTTCAGACTCGGGACTGAACTCAGGTCAGGATCGGGCCGGATCAGGTCACGCCAACATCAGCGCCGCGGCCCAGGTGTTCTCCATCAAACAGGCGACCGTCATCGGCCCGGTGCCGCCCGGCATGGGGGTGATGGCACCGGCAACCGCCTGGACCTCGTCGAAGCAGACATCACCAACGACACCTGCCTCGGTCCGAGACACACCGACGTCGAACACTGCAGCGCCCGGCTTGACGTGCTGAGCGGTGATCAGCCCGCCCATGCCGGCAGCCGCCACCAGAATGTCGGCCTCCCTGGTGACCGCGGCCAGATCGACGGTCCGAGAGTGCGCCAGCGTCACCGTGGCATCGACCCCCTTCGCCCCGAGCAGCAGAACCTGGGGCAGACCGACCAGGGTCGAGCGCCCGACCACGACCGCGCGCCGGCCGACGGTCGGGATGCCGTAGTACGCGAGCAGTCGCATCACGCCGACCGGCGTACACGGCGCATGGCCAGGTAACCCCCGCACCAGCCGACCGAGCGATCGCTCGGTCAGACCGTCGACGTCCTTCTCCGGCGGGATCAACGCGAGGACTGCCTCCGCGTCGAAGCCATCGGGCAACGGCAGCTGAACGAGAATGCCGTGCACCATTGGATCGTCGACCAGACCTTGCACGGCGGCTTCGATGTCGGCCTGGCCGGCATCACCCGCGATGCTGACGTGACGAGAGGTGAGGCCGGCCTCGACCGCCTTCTTTTGCTTCATGCGCACGTACATCTGGCTCGGCTTGTCTTCACCTACCAAGACGGTAGCCAGGCAGACCTCGGGCGATCCGGCGGCCTCGACCTTCGCTTTCAGCCGGGCCAACAGCGTGTCCCGCAGGTGGTTACCGTCCATGAGCACTGCTCCGCCGGCGGTCCGGGAGAATGCGGTCGGGTTCAGCGACGATGGCTGGGCTGAGGATCGCTGGTCTGACGCCGGCTGGTCGGAGGATGGCTGGTCTGAGGAGGAAGGCGGGGGCACGTGAGCACGCTACCGGGTCGGCTTTGGGCTGGCAGGGGCGACGTCGGAGGACAACCTCCCCACGACCACGTCCCAGAGTGGCGACGACACGCCGAAGTTCGCACCCACCCCCTGTCGACCCAACCGGTGGTGCTCGAGGTGGTGATTCCAAACGGCCTTGGCGATCCTGCCGTGCGGCCGCTGATGATGGATCCGATCGTGTAGCCGCGTGTAAGCGGCGTATCCGACCGTGAACCCGGCCCCGAATTCGGTGCCGGCCAGGGTTGTTGCGGCGGCGAACGCCCCCGCCTTGTAGCCGACGTTGTGACGATCGAGACGTAGTGCCACCGTCGAGCCCGGGTGTCGGTGATGATCGAGGTGTTCGGCCACGATCGGGTCGATCAATCGTCCGATGGCCCGACCTGCCTTCTCGATCGGGCCGTGCATGATCCAGCGATGCACGGCATACTCCGCCGCGCTCCACGCCAGAAGCCCGACGGCAAATCGCCGCGCCGCGCCCGACGCCGACTTCGGTGCACGCTCTTGCCTTTTCACCGCTGCCTCTTCACCGCTGCCTCTTCACCGTTGCCTCGTCACTCATCGGCGCACCTCATTCCACGTCTTGGTCCCGCGAGTCTCTAACGTGAGTCCACCATGAGTCCAGCGCCCTTCTTCTCGCCGTTCGCCCTCATTGCCACCGCCGCAACAGCCACGACCACCGCCGCGGCGGCCGGCACCGTCGATCTGTCGATCGTGCACGCAGTCATCCTCGGTCTGGTCGAGGGCATCACCGAGTACCTTCCGGTCAGCTCGACCGGGCACCTCCTGGCCACCAACAAGCTGCTCGATCTCGGCGGCACCGAAGCGGCCGACGATGCCCTCGAGACCTACGCCATCTGTATCCAGTCGGGGGCGATCCTCGCGGTGCTCTTCCTCTACAAGGCGCGGGTCTGGCAGATGGTCGACGGGCTGCTCGGCCGTAGTGACGAAGGACGCCGCGTCCTCATCTCGGTCGTCACGGCCTTCGTTCCCACGGCCATCATCGCCGGCGTCATCTTCCCCGTCGTCCAGGAGAGGGTCTTCGGCAACGGCATCGCCCCCATCGCAGCCGCCTGGCTGGTCGGCGGCATTGCCATTCTGGCCATCGTCCGCAGCGGGTTCCTCAACCGGGCCGGGCACGAACTCAGCCTGCTCGCCCCGAAGCAAGCCGCAATCATCGGGCTGCTCCAAGCCATCGCCATCTGGCCGGGGGTCAGCCGCAGCCTGGTCACCATCGTTGCCGGCGTCTTGGTCGGTATGAATCTGAGGTCATCGGTCGAGTTCAGCTTCCTGCTGGGCGTCGTGACCCTGGCCGCAGCCACCTTCTACGAAGGAGTGAGCGGAGGCTCCAACCTCATCGACCAGTTCGGCGTCGTCGCCCCGCTCGTCGGTCTCGTCGTCGCCTTCGTCTCGGCGGTCTTGGCCATCAAGTGGATGGTCGACTGGCTCCAGCACCGGGGCCTCGCCGTCTTCGGTTGGTATCGCATCGCCATCGGCCTGGCATCATGCATCGCCCTCGGCGCCGGCTGGCTCTGATCCGAACCACAGGAACCCATGTCGAATTTCCATGACGCTGTCCATCTCGAACCCGCTCCATCCCCTGCCGGCATTCCCAGTGGATCGAGCCGCTGGCGGACCACCGTCTCTGACCAATGGACCGTCGGTTTCGGGGCGAACGGTGGTTACCAGGCAGGGCTTCTCGCCAACGCAGCCATGGTGGCGGCCGGTGATCACGAGCGTCGACTGCGATCCATCGTCGTCCACTATCTCCTCCCCACCCAGCCGGGGCCGGCCGAGGTTTCGGTCGATGTGTTGCGCCAGGGTCGCTCGGCCTCGGTGCTCGATCTCGGCCTGCATTCCCACGGTCGATTGACGGTCACCGCTCGGGCCGTCATCGCCGCAGCCCGACCGGCACCGGTCTTCAACCACCGCACGCCACCGAACTACCCCGAGCCGCTCACGCTGCCGCGCGAGGTCATCCAGCAATCCGAGACCGTTCGGGCCCGCTACGACACCCGCTACGTCGTCGGCGACAGCCCACCCCAGAACCTCCCGACCGCCGAGTCGTCCGGCTGGTGCCGCACCGAGGATCATGCCCCGGTGGACCTTGCCCTGCTGGTGGCCATGTGCGACGGGTGGGCGCCACCGGTGATGATGCTGGCCGGGCCGCCGATGCTGGCCGCAACCATCGACCTGACCGTGCACCTGTTCGACCCCCTCCTCGAGCCGCTCAACGACTGGGTGGCCGTGAGCAACGTGAGCAACGTTGCCAACGACGGCTACGTGAACACCGAAACCGAAGCCTGGGCCCCCGACGGTCGTCTGTTGGCGCAAGCCCGCCAGCTCTCGGCCTACCTTCCCTGGGAGCCCGAAGCGCCAACGGCCTGACTCAGTTCGTCTGCTTCGTGGCCAGGAGCTGCTCGACGGTCCGGGCGACCCCGAACAGCGCCTTGTCCTCGAGGGGTGCTCCCATGAGCAGGAAACCCACCGGCGCTTCGCCCTCGGGGGTCGACGGCACGCTGATGCTGCATGCGTCGAGGAAGTTGCCGACCGCGGTGTTCCGAAGACACAACAAGTTGGTGACCCGGTAGTAGTCGTCCACCGACTGGCCATCGGGTGGACGATCGAACGACTCGATCGCTGGTGGGACGATGGCGACCGACGGAAGCACGAAGGCATCGAAGCCGGCAAGGCGCTCGGCCGCGAGCCCGATCAGGCGTCGACGAGCTGCGACGACGTCGAGATAGTCGGACGCCGACATCGCCGCCCCCGCCGCGATCCTGACTCGGACCCGCTGGTCGTACTCGTCGCCTCGTTCGTTCAGCAATTGCCGGTGCCAGTGATAGGCCTCGGCGGTGGCCAGCCCGCCCTTGCCGTTGATCGTGGGCACTTCGTACAGTTCGGGGAAGCCGACCTCGGCGACAGACACCCCTGCCCGCGACAGACGGGAGAGCGCGGCCTCGAAGCCGGAAGCGGTCGGGCGATCGAGCCCGTCGAGCACGAAGTCCGTGAGCACCCCGAGCCTGATGGTCCCGGCTGTTCGGGCGACGGGGACACTCGATCCGTCGCCACCGGCGAACAGGTCATCGACGATGGCGCAGCATTCGACGCTGCGAGCCAGCGGACCGACCGAGTCGAGCGACGACGACAGCGGGACGATGTTGTCGAGCGGGACCCGGCGAGCCGTGGGCTTGTAGCCCACGATGCCGTTGAACGAGGCGGGGATACGGCACGATCCTCCGGTGTCGGTGCCCAGCCCGGCCACCGCCATGCCATCGGCAACAGCCACGCCGGTTCCCGACGACGACCCGCCAGGGATACGCCGGGTCGGCCGATCCCAGGCGCTGGCCGGCGCCGGGAAGTGGCTGTTGAGGCCAAGTCCGCTGAACGCGAACTCGGTCATGTTGGTACGACCCATGACGATGAACCCGGCCCGAGTGACCCGCTCGAGCGCCGGCGCGTTGGCGGTGGCCGGAGCCTGGTCGGCCAGCACCGTCGATCCGGCAGTCGTCACCTCGCCCGCGACGTCGCAGAGATCCTTGACCGCGAACGGGATGCCGGCGAAACGCGGCGCTGCTCCCCCGGCCGCCCGGATGGCATCGATGCCGTCGGCCGTGGCCCGTGCCCGTTCGGCTGCGACCGACAAGAACGCGGCGAGCGCCCTCGCCGGCCGGATCTTCGATCCGATCGAGTGCGTCCTCGACCAGGCGGCGGGCCGTGGTGGCCCCCGACGCAAGATCGGCGGCCAGGGCAGCGATGGTGTTCACGGCGGCGGTCACCGCGCGCACGCTAATTCGCAACCGTGTGCGCTTCCACCCCTCCCAGAGGGGCGCACTGCACGCAGTTGCGAGTTCGCCCGGTATCCGGCTCGACGACACCGGGCGATGTCGGCGTCTCGGCCCGCTCCTACACTTCGGGCCATGAGCGCCAACAACGACGGTCCCTACTACGACGAGTTCACCAAGGGGATGACCATTCCCCCGCTGCCGCCGGTGACGGTCACCGAGGCCGACAACGTCGCCTATCGCATGATCACCGGCGACCAGCACCTCCCGTCAGCCGACCGTCGCAAGTACGCCGCCGTCAGCGGCTCGGACCGCGGGCTCGTCTACCCGGCGCTGGCCATGCAGTACTCGATCGGCCAGACCACCAACGCCACCCGCAAGGCCATCGCCAACCTCTACTACCGGTCGGTCCGCATCCTGCGCCCGGTCGAGTTGGGCGAGACCCTACGCACCACCACCACCGTGCTCGGGCTGGCCGACGGCAAACCGAAGGGCGACCAGCACCGGGGCAAGGTCTGGCTGGGTATCGAGACCACCGGCGACAACGGCCCCATCGTGCGTTACGAACGATGCGCGCTGGTGGCCAGCCGCGGCCCCGTTCCCGGCCACGCCGACGAGATCCCCGGCCCATCGGATCCCGTGCCGCTCGACGAGGTCGCCGAGCTCGCTCCAGCGTGGGACCTCAGCCATCTTCCCGCCACCGAGTGGAACGTGGGTGAGGAACGGTCAGACGCCATGCGTGACCACGTCGACCTGGCGCCGTCGCTCGCCCGCATGACGTTCAACCAGGCGTTCGTCCACCGCGACAAGACCGTGTCGATCTACGGGAAGCGCCTGGTCTACGGCGGCCACGTCCAAGGGCTGGCCCAGTCGTCGCTCAGCCGGGTGCTCCCCGGCCTGGCCACCATCGTGGCCTGGGACGGCTGCGACCACGTCGGCCCCGCGTTCGAGGCCGACCTCCTGGCCTTCCGTCACAAGCTGGTGGAGGAGCTCCCGTTGGCCAGTGGCCGTCTGCTGCGTTTCGAGATCCGTGCCGGCGTCGTCAACGACGAAGGCGCGGTCGGCGACGACATCCTGGTGTGGACACCGGTGTGCTACGCCCCCTGACGAAGCGGTTGCATGACCTGCTCGACGAATCGGCTGACGTGTTCCGGGGTACGGGGATGACCGAAGTCCATGACGAAATGACGGACGCCCAGCTCGACCTTGTGGGCCAAGAGGTTCAGTAGTTCGGCCGACTGGGCGTCGGTTTCGGGCAACGCCTTTTCGATGGTTTGGCTGATCTCGATGTCGGACGGTTGGCGCCCGGCATCGACGGCCGAGCGGTGCACGATGTCGACCTTGCGTAGCCAGTCGTCGTCGGAACCCTTGGGGAAACCGTTCCACATGTCGGCCAAACGGCCAACGAGCGGCAACCCGATCTGCTCGCCCGATGCCCCGATACAGATGGGCGGCACCACCGAAGGCAGGGGCGGGGCCGACGCTCCCGAGATCGAGAAGTACTTGCCCTGGAAGCTGGGCTCGTCCTCGGTCCACATGAGTCGGCAGATCTTCACGACCTCCTCGAGCTGCGCGAATCGGACCGCCGGCCGCGGGAAGTCATATCCGTAGGCGAGGTATTCCTTCTCGCGCCAGCCGGCACCGATACCGAGGATGAAACGCCCGCCGGACAACGTCTGCAGGGTGGCCGCCATCTTGGCGGTCAGCGCCGGCGGTCGATAGCCGTGACCGAGCACGTGATGGCACAGCAGTACGCCGGGGAACTTCGCAGCCAGCCACGTGAGCGTGGTCCAGCCCTCGAGGAACGGGTCGGTCTTGGCGTCGAAGCCATAGAAGTGGTCGGCGATCCAGAGCGAATCGAAGTGGGGCAATGCCGTGGGCAGGATGTGCTCCTGCTGGTACATGGCGATGGGTTGATAGTCGCTACCGCTGTTGCCGATGACCGGCGACAGCCACCCGAACTTGATGGTCATACGTTCTCGCTTCTCCTACAGGTCAAGATCCGGGTGGCTGTCGACCAAGGTGCTACTTGGCGGCCTTCCACGTGGGGTAGTCGACGACCGGCAGGCCATCGGCTTTCCATCCACCGAAGCCGGTGACGATATGGGACACCCGGGGAAGTCCCATGTCCTTGAGAGCCTTTGCGGACAAACTTGTCCGCCCGCCCCCCGCTCAATAGAGGACGAACTCTCGATCCTCAGCGAACACCGGTTTGAAGTACGGCGATGCCGGATCGATCCAGAACTCGAGCATGCCACGCGGCGCATGGAACGCACCGGGCACGACCCCTTCTCGTTCGAGTTCGCGGACGTCGCGAATGTCGACCAACAACGCCCCTTCCTCGTCCACTCGCCGCTTGGCTTCGGCCGGCGTGTGATTGTCGATCTCGGCTCGAGCAGCCGCAATCATCTCCTCGACGGACTTGATGGCCATGGTTCCTCCTTCTGTTTCACGGTCCCGACGCCGATCGCCGGATCACCCACCGACAGTACTGCACCCCAACGACAGCACACCCCGAAACGACAGCACAGCCCGACGACGGTCAGGCCAGGCGGGCGATGCTGGAATCCCCGTCGATGCCCAGATGCACGATCAATCGGAGGTCGGGATCGCCGACCGGGACCAGCTGCTCGGTCACGAACCGCAGATCGCCCGCCTGGGGGTGATGGAACGTGCGCTCGCGTTCCACGAATCCCCCGACATCGTGGGCCGGCCACCATCGGGCGAAGTCATCACTCGATGCCACCAGCCGCTCGACGAAATCCACGAACTCGGGCTCGTCGCGTAGCGCCGTGGTCTCGGCCCGGAACTGCGAGAGCACGCGTCGGGCCTCCGCATCCCAGTCGCCGATCAACGCCCGAGCGTCATCGTCGCAGAACATGATCCACACCAGGTTTCGCTGTTCCACCGGAATCGATGCGAACCGGGGAAACAGCCGCTGTTGCGACCGATTCCACGCAAGGACATTCCACATCGGGTCGAGCACATAGGCCGGACACGGATCGAGCGATCGGAGAAGCAGGGCGATGCCCGGTGGCACCTCGCGCCGCCCCGACGACGAACGAGGACGAGGCGCGTGTCCGGCCAAGGACAACAAGTGCGAGCGCTCGATCTCGTCGAGCCGCAGCGTGCGCGCCAGCGATTCAAGCACGTCCACCGACGCGTTGATCGCTCGGCCCTGCTCCAACCAGGTGTACCAACTGACGGACACGCCGGCAAGCATGGCCACCTCTTCTCGCCGCAACCCTTTGGCCCGCCTTCGTGCGCCGACAGCGAGACCGACATCGGTCGGATGGAGAAGCTCGCGCCGGGAGCGCAGGAAGTGTGCAAGATCGGCTCGTCCGGCCATTCCTCACTCTGCCACGGCTCCACTCGCTGCGGTCACGGTTTCGAGCCCGCAACCAGGGACTACCGGTCCCACCAATCATCAGTCCTAGCAGTAGCACGACTCTTCCGCCCGGCGGTTGTTGGGCGTTCGCTGGACAGCATGCACCTCAGCCAACGTTCCCATGCCGTCGCCGGCTCGGCCATCCGCGATCTGTTGGCGCTGGTGGATCGCCCCGATGTGGTTTCGCTGGCCGGCGGACTACCGGCAGCCGAGGCGTTCCCCATCGAGCGCATTCGACGGGCGACGGAGCGAGTCCTGTCGTCCGACGGGCCCGCCGGAAGGTACGGACCCGCCGCACTGCAGTACGGACCGACGCAAGGTCTGGCGGTTCTGCGCCAAACCCTCGCCGAACGATCCCTCGACGGGCCGACATCGTGTGAACCCGATCAGATCATCATCACCTCGGGTTCGCAGCAAGGCCTCGATCTCGTGGCTCGAGCGCTGCTCGACCCCGGCGATGTCGTCGCCATCGAACGCCCGGCGTACGTCGGCGCCGTCCAAGCCCTCAGCGGTTCGCAGCCACGATTCCTCCCGATCGAGGTCGACCACGACGGTCTGGACACCGACCAGCTCGAGGCCTCCCTGTTCGCCGGCAACAAGGTCCGGCTGTGTTACGTGACACCCAACTTTCAGAACCCGACCGGGGCCACGCTGTCCGAGCCTCGACGCAAGCATCTCCTCCGACTGGCCGAGCACTACGGGTTCCTGATCGTCGAGGACGACCCCTACCGCATGCTCCGCTACGACGGTTCCGATCTCACGTCGCTGGGCGCCAGATCCGACCGCGTCATCCGCCTCGGGTCGGCCAGCAAGACCATCGCGCCCGGACTGCGGGTCGGGTGGATCGTGGCACCCCCATGGTTGGTCGAGCCGATCGTCAGGCTGAAGCAAGCCGTCGACCTCCACACGGCATCGCTGAACCAACTGGTGGTGGCCGACCTCCTCGACGACCAGCCGTTCTTCGAACACCACCGGCGCCACCTCATCCACACCTACCGGACACGTCGCAACGCCCTGGCCGAAGCGCTTCGCGCACACGCCGACTTCTCCTTCCACGAGCCCGAGGGCGGCATGTTCCTGTGGGTCACTGTCCCGACCGCCGACACCAGCGCGCTCCTCCCCCGAGCGGTGGAGCATGGCGTGGGCTTCGTGCCGGGCGCTGCGTTCGCCACCTGCGGCCGGACCGGCTCCGATCGGTTCGCTCGACAGGTCCGACTGTCCTTCGCATCCCTGGCTCCCGGCGAACTGTGCACCGCGGCCGATCGGCTCGTGCATGCCGTTCGCGAAGCGGCGACCGACCCTCAGGCCAACACCAGCTCGTGGGCCGCGCGCGAGGCAGCCAGGTAGATCTCGCCGGCCGACATCCCGCTGCGGTCGACCACCACGGCGTCGTACTCGACGCCCTTGTGCTGCCACACTTCACCCGCCCGAATGTGGGCGACGGTTCCCCATCGTTCGTGGAGGTCGGCCAGAACCGGTCCGACGGATCCGACCGCCGTCACGGAGCGCACGTCCGTGCCTGTCGGGCGCACACCGTCGAGGTGTACGGCGTCGAGCGAGTACCGCTCGGCGTGTTCGTTGAGCCAGTCGGCGATCTCGGCCGACATCCGATACGCCGTGCGCATCTCGATCAACTCGCTGTCCAACAGATCGGCCACTCGCCGCAGCCCCAGGCTGTTGGGTGCCGAACGCTGCGCGTCGTCGCCGACGACCGTCACGCCCTTGGAACGGCGGAGCACCGCACGAAGCTGCAGCAACGAGAGGTCCTGCGCTTCGTCGACGATCACATGCGAGTAACGGGCCGGCACCCCGGCGAACCGGGCCTGGACCTCATCGGCCAGCGGCCCTTCAAATCGTGAGCCGTGATCGACCGCCAGCCAGGCATCGATGAAGTCCGACGAGAGCCCGATCGATTCGAGGGTCGGCCGACGCCGCAGCGCCTTCATGGCCTGTGCCGGGGTCACCGCGGGGAACACCGACGACGCCGCTCTGTTGACGTCCTTGGCCGGAAGGTTCCGCGCTCGAGCCAGACCGTCGACGAACAGCTTGCGCCGATCTCGCCACGGCAGGTTCAGCTTGGAGACCCGCTCGACGGCTTCGACCACCTCGTATTCGGGGATCGTGCGCGCACCCACCTTGAACTCGGCCGGTTGCAACAGCCCCGCCTCGAAGCGATCGAGCGCTTCGATCCAGCGCTCGTCGCTTCCGGGCACCGACGATGGACCGAGCAGACGTTCGAAGGTCGTCTGATGAATGCGTGCTTCTCCCAACGTGGGAAGCACGCTGGCAACATAGGTCAGGAAACGGTCCGAAGGGCCGACGACCAGGAGACGATCGGCGGTGAGCCGGGTGTCGTTGTAGACCAACCAGGCGGCACGATGCAGGCCGACCACCGTCTTGCCGGTGCCCGGCCCGCCCCGAATGACCAGCGTGGCCTCGGGCGAGAGCCGGACCAACTCGTCCTGTTCGGACTGCAGGGTCGCCACCGCCGTGCGCATCACGTCCCCACGGGAGCGCGACAGCTCGGTGAGGAGCGGAGATGACCCGGTGACCTCTCCTGTCGAAAACTCTTCGACCATCAGGTCGACGATGCTGCCGACGTAGCTGACCCTCCGTTCGAGTCCCAGCGGCTCGTCGAATCGGGCCTGGTAGAAGTTCGCGGCGAAGGGCGCCCGCCAGTCGACCACGAGCTGGTTGGACCCATCGTCGATGCCGTAGAGCCCGATCCGCCACGCGTGCTCGTCGTCGATCCGGCCGAACACCACCAGCTCCTGCGTGAGCTTCTCGACCGTGCCGGCGATGACGGACGCGATGTAGTCAGCGGTCACGGCATCGGCTCCATCGGCCTTGATGTCCTTCAGCCGCTGGAGCTTCGCTTGCACCGCCACCCGCGCCTGCTCCAGGACTGCGAGCTCGTGCTGCAAGCTGATCGGTTCAGGAGCGCGCATCGACCAACCCTACGGCAAAGCTCGCGGCGAACCGTCGGAGATTCGCCTCTCGCTGGCAGGATGGGCGTCGTGTCCAGCATCGTCGTCTCCGAACTCGAATACGCGCCTCCCGGGGCCGACTCGCTGTTCTTCGAGGTGAGTTTCGGGGTGAGCCCTGGAGAGCACGCCGCCCTCGTCGGAGCCAACGGGGTCGGCAAGTCGACGATCCTGCGGATCCTGGCGGGCGAGCTCGTCCCCGACGACGGAGACTTCGCCATCGGCGGAAGCTTCCTGTCGATGACCCAGGACGTCGGCATGGCTCGACCGACCGACTCGCTCCGGCAGATGCTCATCGAGGTCGCCCCGTTCGAGCTTCGCACCGCGGGCCGGGCCATGGTGGCGGCCGAAGCCGCCATGCTCTCGGGCGAGGACGACGGCATGGCCTTCGCCACTGCGCTCACCGACTGGGGCGATCTCGGCGGCTACGAACTCGAGGCCCAGTGGGCCGCAGCCGCCCGCCGCAGCGTCAAGACGCCGGTGGAGGACTTCGGCACCCGGCTCGTTTCCGAGCTGTCGGGCGGCGAACGCAAACGCCTCGTGCTCGACCTGTTGCTGACCTCGGGCGCCGACGTGCTCCTCATCGACGAGCCGGACAACTACCTCGACATCCCGACGCGCGTGTGGCTCGAGGAACAGATCAAAGCGTGCAAGTCGACCATCCTGATGGTCAGCCACGACCGCGCCCTGCTCGAGTCGGTGGCCACCAAGATCGTGGTCATCGAGGGGTCAGGCTGCTGGGTCCACGGTGGTTCGTACAAGACCTTCCCCGACGCCCGAGCCCGACGCCAGGAGCTGCTCGGCGACGCGCTCAAGCGCTGGAACGACGAGGAACGTCGGCTGTTCCACCACATGAAGATCATGAAGCAGCGGGCCGCCCAGAACTTCAAGAACGCCACGAAGGCCAACGCCGCCGAGACCCGTTGGGAGAAGTTCGTCGCCATCGGCCCGCCGCCCCCTCCCGTGCCCGACCAGTTCATCTCGGTCAACCTGCGCGGCGCCGATTCGGCCCGTCGTGTGGTGGTGCTCGACCAACTCTCCGTCGGCGACTTGTTCTTCCCCTTCTCCGAAGAGATCTACTTCGGCGAGCGCGTCGGGTTGATCGGGCCGAACGGCACAGGCAAGAGCCACCTCCTCGGCGCGTTGGCCGGCACGATCGAGGCCGACGAGGGCAGCGTCTCGTTCGGGCCGAGAACCTCGGTGGGGACGTTCACCCAGATCAACGACCGGCCGGACTTCCTCGGCCGTGATTGCTTCGACATCGTCCGAGACCGCACCCAGGAGGACGAGAAGGCGATGAAGTCCCTGGCCCGCTATGGCCTGGCCCAGCACGCCCGACAGGAGTTCGAGACCCTCTCCGGCGGCCAGAAGGCGCGCCTCGAGGTCCTGTGTCTCGAGCTCGAAGGCCACAACGTCCTGCTCCTCGACGAGCCGACCGACAACCTCGACATCGAGTCGTCCGAGGCGCTGGAGAAGGCCCTCGACGGCTTCCTGGGAACCGTGGTCGCCGTCAGCCACGACCGCACGTTCCTGGCCAGCCTCGACCGCTTCGTCATGATCGGCGACGACGGCGAGGTGCATGCGATCCCCGACTACGAGCTGGCCATGACCGCCCTTGCCGCCCCCGCCGACATCGCCAAGGTGAAGCTGGTCAAGAAGCTCACCTGAACGAGAAGGGTAGGGTGCTCTCCGTGAACGACTGGAACAGACAAGTCATGGAAGAGTTCAGGGCAAACGGCGGGAAGGTCGCGCAATTCGGCGACGCTCCGTTGGTGATCCTGCACACCGTCGGCGCCAAGACCGGCGAGGTGCGAGAGAAGCCCCTCGTGTGTTACCTCGACGGCGACCGTTTCATCGTGTTCGCCTCGAAGGCGGGCGCTCCGAACAACCCGGCGTGGTACCACAACCTCAAGGCCAACCCGCAGATCGACGTCGAGTACGGCACCGAGACCTTCAAGGTCGCGGTCACCGAGCTCACCGGCGATGAACGTTCGGAGCTGTACGCCAAGCAGGTGGCGCTGATGCCCCAGTTCGGCGAGTACGAAGAGAAGGCCGGCGACCGGGTCATCCCGGTGCTGGCGCTCACTCGAACGGGCCGCATCTGATCAGCCGAGACCGCGAGAATCCTGTTTCAGTGCCGTGTCGACGGTGAGCGCTGAAGCGACGACCAATGCCCGAAGCGGGTCGGGCAATGGTCGGTGGATCTGCAGGACATAGTTGTCGGCCGTGGTGAACAAGGTCTTGGCCAAGCCCTCCCAGGTCTTGGTGATACGAGCCACCTCGTTGTCGTCGGCGTCCTGGATCGAGAAGTTCCAGGCCCGCCAGTTCTCGGCGCGGATGGAGCCGAGCCGAAAGTCGCCGGAGAAGAGCCCGAAGCGGATCTTGCCGATGGCGTTCTCCTGGCGGATCTCCCCGATGGGACGACCTGCACCATCGGCGATGAGCACCTTGGATTTCACGAACTTCGCCGGTCGGGTGACCTGCATGACCACGGTTCCTGCGGCATCCACGATCTGGAAGGTGTGGGTCATGAACTGGTCGAGGTTGGTGGCGACCCGCATGACCTTCTTGAGGGTGGACTGACCGACCTGACGCACGGCGCCTATCTGGCGTCCGCCCTGATCGAAGATGGCGTACTCGTTGTTGATCTCGATCAGCTTCGCCTTCTGGTTCACGACGAGCACCGGTTCGCCGAACAGTGTGCCGTCGCCGACGAACGCCGCATCGACCTGCCCACCGCGCTTGGCCGCCTGGGCCTGGTGATTGGCCACCTGCTGCTGGATCTGCTCCGGGCTGTGCCCAATCTGAACCGGCGGCGGTGGCGACTGGAGCGGATCGACGCCTTGGCGACCCTGCGAGCTGACGTGGTCGGTCCATCGCTCGCCGTCCCAGAAGCGCAGCTCGTGCCGACCGGCTGGATCGGGATACCAGTTGGCGGGGTACGCCGACGGCTGCTGCTGCGGGGGTGGCGCGGGTGATTGCGGGGAGGTCACCCCTGGACGCTAGCGCGCCCGACGAATCGCCACCGTGCACTGCTCGCCGGTCAACCTTGTGACCTTTGGCAGGGGCCGATTGGACCAGACCAGGTCATACTTCCGCAATGAAACCCAGTCGACCGGTCTTGATGGTGTTGGTGGCGGTGTTGGCGGCCGTCGTCGCGATCACCCTCCTCGCGGGTCGGAGCCGGCGCCAGTCCTTCGACGAGGGATCGCCCCAGGCCACCCTTCAGCGCTACCTCGACGCCGTATTCGACGGCGACCCGGATCTGGCCGGGACGTTCCTCGATCGAGAAACCGCCAACCGATGTGAGCGCCCGCTCCGCCGTAACGTCGTGGCCGACACGGTTCGAGCGGTCCTCATCGATGAACGCGTCGAGGACGACCGTGCGACGATCGAGGTACGGCTGACCTTCGGCGACGAGAGCCCGTTCGGATCCGGCGGCTACAACATGGAAGAACGGTTCTTCCTCGAACTGCTCGACGACCAATGGCACATCGCCGAAGACCCGTGGCCTGCTGCGCCGTGCGATCGATGACCGTCCCGTTCGAATACCCCGTACAGCCCGAGAGACCCGCTCGGCGCGAAAGAAGGTCGTGACCGATGGTGATTGCCGGCTTCATTCCCCTCATCGTGCTCGGTCTGCTCCTTTGGTTGGTCGTGAGCGCCCTCAAGAACCGTGGGCCGCACGTCGCTGACACCGACGAACCTGGAGAGATCGACATGGCGGCGTCGATCCGAAGGTTGGTGCTCTACGGCCTGACCTTCCTCTCCCTCGTCCTGCTCAGCTCGGGCCTCGCCAGTGCTCTGGGCCAACTGATCGAGGGCGAGACGCTCGCCTCCGACCGGGCCGAGGCCGTCGCTCAGTCCCTTGCCTTCATCATCGTGGGGGCTCCGGCCTTCGTGCTGCTCGGCCGCTACGGCATGAAGCAGTTGGACACGCATCCGGTCGAACGCCGGTCGGCCAGCTGGTCCGCTTACCTCAATCTTTCGCTGGCCGTCTCGTTGGCTGTCAGCATGTTCCAAGCCCACAAGTTCCTCCGGGCATGGGCCAACGATGACTCGTTCGACCGTGGCGCGCTGGTCGCAGTGATCATCTGGTCGGCAGTCTGGGCTGGACACTGGCTCTGGCTCCTCCCCCGCTACGGCATCAACGGTGATCTCCACCTGGCTGCCGGGTCGGTCGCCGGCTTGGTCGTCACCCTCATTGCTTCGGTCGGGCTGTTCCAACAGGCCGGCGACAACGTGCTCGACCGCTTGATGACCGTCACCTTGTCGGAGGGTCCCGACGTCGACGACGGACCGACCACCTGGACGTGGGTCATCACCTTCGTCCTGGGTGCCGGGGTCTGGGCCTTCTTCTGGTTGGCGCGTTACCGGCGCTCCCCCCAAACCGACCTGTGGAGCGTCGTCGTCCTCTTCCCCGGGACGCTCCTCGGCCTGATCATGACCGTGGTATCCGCAGCCGGGGGTCTCTACCTCGTGTTGGTCTGGTTCGTCGGCGAGCCGGCCGAGGACGCGGCCCGCAGCCACTTCGACGGTGTCCCGATCTTGGTCGGGGCGCTCCTCGTCGGGGCAGGTTCGTGGTGGCACCACCAACTCGTGCTCGATGAACGCTCGGCCCAGCACCCCGAGGTTCGCAGCGACCCGGTACGGGTTCGCGACTACGTCCTCAGCGGAGCGAGTCTGATCACCGCAATGGCTGGGGCGACGATGCTCCTCGTCGGCTTGCTCGAAGCGCTCTCCGTCCGAGTCGTGTCGGGCGACGTCAGTGTCGTCAACCGGGTCATCCTGGCCGTCATCCTCTTGGTGATCGGTGGCCCGTTGTGGTGGTGGGCCTGGAGCCGGCTGGAAGCCCGAGTCAGGGAGGAAACGGACCGTTCAGCATCGGAACTCAGATCACCGATTCGCCGGATCTACCTCATCGGACTGTTCGGTGTGGGCGGGCTCGTCGTGATCGTCTCCTTGATCGGCGCGATCACGTCGACCCTTCGAGATCTCATCGAAGGCATCATCGGCCGCTCCACCCTCGACGAGAACCGCTTCGGCATCGCGTTGATCGCCACGGTCACCGGGGTGGCTTGGTATCACTTCAACGTCTTCCGTCGTGACCGGCACGCAATCGATGCGTTGCTGCCCCCTCCGCCTGTCGTCACCCATCAGCGGACCGGTTGGCTGGTCACGCCCGCCGGATCCCCGCTGGCCGGCGGTCTCCCAGGCCGGTTGACCCGGCTCATCCGCACCGACCTGACCGATGTCGCTGCGGTCGACCCCGCCGAGGTACAAGCCCGCATCGACGCCTGTGCGTCAGACCAGGTACTTGTCGTCCAGGGTCGGGACGGGGTCGATGTCGTGCCCATCATGATTCCGGGCGACCGGAGCTGAGCGAACAACGTCGGGTTTGGGCAGATAGGGGAACCGGTCCTTCAGCTGCATGGGCGCCGACTCGATCAGTCGGGCACTCAGCGCGGCCAGGCCTACGGTCAGCGCGCCCAGCAGCGGCACCGACAACAACGCGGGAAGCTCGAGGATGCTGCCGTCGGTTGCGACCCTCAACATGGCGGCCGCCGCCTCGTGCCAGAGATACAGGCCGTAGCTGATGCCGCCGAGCCAAACCATGATCCGGGCTTCGAGCAGTCGACCGACAGCCGAGGCGCCACCCTTCGCCGCGTACCAGACGACGCCGGCCATCGAGACGTAGCCGAGCAGGTCGACCATGCGGTCAGCGGCCGCGATGTCTCTCGACTCCAGGAGGAAATGGGCCGAGACGAACCAAAGAACCATCCCCGGCAGGCTCAGTCTGGACAGAAGATCGAGACGCTTCACCTCGAAGGATGCGGCCGCCAGCGCCAGCAGACACCCGACCGACAAGCCCATGAACGCAGTCGGTGGAAGCAGCACGAAACGGACCGGGATGAGGACGCCGAGACCGATGATCCCCAGGAACGTGGCGACCTGCACCCGGCGCTTCAGCAGCAGGACGACCAGGGGCATCACCGCATAGAACTGCTCCTCGACGGCCAAGCTCCACAAATGCGCGGTGCCGGCGAACCACTCCTCATCGATCGTGGCCTTGAGGTTGCCGGCGTACAGGAAGTACCAAGGCAAGTCGGCCGCGCTGCTGATGATGCCGAGGGCCCACACGACCAGGAGGTACGCGTACAACGCCGGCGCGAGTCGCAGCAGCCGCCGCACGTAGAAAGGAAGCATTGCCCGGCGGCGAGGAAGGCCCCGCTGTTCGGCCTCGCTTCGGACACCGATCAGCACGCCGGTGATCAGGTAGCCGCTCAGGACGAAGAACAGGCCGACACCCAAGTAGCCGAGCGCCAAGGATCGCCCGGCCACCTCCGGGTGCTCCCAGTGGTGGAGGGCGACCGACAGCACCGCCAGAGCACGCAGTCCATCGAGCTGAGGTCGATGCCCGCGCGGAAGAGCCATCGCTCACCATCGGCAAACGCCCTGCGGATATGAGTCAGGCCACCGCGTGCGGGTCCTCGAGCGCGACCAGCACATCAGCGATGGCTTCCATCACCTGCCGACTGTTGTCGGCGTGACTCGTGCTGGCCAGCTCGACGGGAGGGCCGACGCCGACGCGGATCTGGGGCCGAGGTACCTGGAACCTCGGCGGCCGGCCGCGTGGCCAGACCCGTTCGGTCCCGCTGAACCCGATCGGCACGACGACGGCCTCGGTGGCCAACGCGATTCGGGACACCCCCGGCCGACCAGGCCCCACGCCACGCACCCACTCCTCGGGTTTGCAGAGGCGCCCCTCGGGCATCAGCGACAGAAGGTGACCGGCAGCAACGGCCTCGATCGATGCCCGCTCCGAGGACTCTCGAAGCTTGGTCGACGTGGGGATCGCTCCGATGCCGTGCAGCAGCTTGGCCCCAGGCCCTCGTTCCATGAGATCGGCCCTGATCTGGATCCGGCTCGAAAGGCCGAACCGGCTGAAGACCGCCATCGCGATCGCGAGGTCGAGCAGACTGCGGTGATTGGCTGCGAGAATGACCGGCCGGTTGTCGGGCAGCGGCAACACCTCGGGAAGCTCCAGGTGTGCCAGCGTCCGAGTCAGCCGCGTAAACCACCGCCCGGTCCACTGGAATCGTTCGTGCTCTGCTGTTGGATGAAATGCTGTTGGATGAAAGGCTGTCGGAGGAAAAGCTGTCGGTTCAAACGCAGATCGTCGAGAAGGATAGGAGGCCACGGACCATCACTCTACAGACCGAGTCGACACGGCTCGCCGGGCGGGGCCAAGATGACGCATGCCTCTCGGACCGACCTGGACCATTGGTGATGTCACCATCACCAGCATCATCGAGACGGAGCAGCATTGGCGCTTCGCTTGGCTGCTCCCGACCGTCACCGACGAACTCATCGCGTCGATTCCGTGGATGAAGCCTCATTTCGTGGACGAGGTGGGCAAGCTCGTCCTGCGGATCCAGGCGCTCGTCGTCGAATCCGACGGTCAGCGGATCATCGTCGACACCTGTGTCGGTAACCAGAAGCCCCGGCCCACTCCCTTGTTCGACATGCTCGACACCACCTTTCTCAGCGACCTCGAAGGAGCCGGGTTCGCCCCGGATTCCATCGACCAAGTGGTCTGTACCCACATGCACGTCGATCACGTCGGCTGGAACACCCGGCTGGTCGATGGCGCATGGGTGCCCACCTTTCCCAACGCCCGGCACCTGTTCGGCCGGGTCGAGTACGACCATTGGAAGGTCACCGACGAGTCAGCGGTCTTCGGTGATGTGATGGGCGACTCGGTCAAGCCCGTCTTCGACGCCGGGCTGGCAGAGATCGTCGAATCCGATCACGTGCTCACCCCGTCGGTGCGGCTCGAACCGACGCCCGGTCACACGCCGGGGCACCACAGCGTCCGCATCGCGTCCGACGGGCAACAAGCCGTCATCACCGGCGACATGATCCACCATCCGGTCCAGTTCCCCCACCCCGAGCTGGCCTCGAGCGCCGACACCGACTCGGCAGGCGCCATCGCCAGCCGTCGTGCGGCGTTCGCCCGGTGGGAGGCCGACGATGTGCTGGTCATCGGCACACACTTCGCCGGGCCGGGGGCGGGGCGGCTCGTCGCCGAGGGCGGCGGCTGGCGTTACGACGTCTGAGTCGGGCCCAACGGCCGCTCGGTCGGCATGGTCCACAGCTGAGCGGTGTCGATGACCAGTTCGACGTCGGACCCGGCCGACAGCGCGGTTGCAGAATCGAACACCAACGACTCTCCTGCGTGATCGTCGGTGCTCGTGGCCGTCACCCGGTAGTGCCCCTCCCGAAACGTCGAGGCCTCGACCGTCCCGCGGCGGGCCACGCCGGTCGGGCCGGGGGTTGCAGGGCACAGACCGCCAACGGGCACGAGCACCGTCTCGTCGCCTCGGGCCCAGAGATTGGGATGCCCGAGGAAGTCGGCGACGAACGGCGACACGGGCCGGCACCAGAGTTCCTCGGGTGTCCCGACCTGCTGCACGCGGCCCTCCCGGAGCACGACGACCTCATCGGCCAACGCAAAGGCTTCGGCCTGGTCGTGGGTGACGTGCACCGCCGTCATGCCCTGCCGGCGAATGACTCGGCCCAGTTCCCCCACCAACTGCTCCCGCAACATCCGATCCAGAGAACCGAGTGGCTCGTCCAGCATCAAGAGTCCCGGCGACGGAGCGAGGGCGCGCGCCAATGCAACCCGCTGAGCTTCGCCGCCGGACAGCTCATCGATCGCACGGTCGGCGGTTCCCTCCAGACCGACGAGTGCGAGCAACTCGCGTACCCGATCCACGCGCAGGTGATCGGCCAGCCCGGCGTACTGGAGGCCGAAGCCCACGTTCTCCCCCACGGTGAGATGGGGGAACAGTGCGTGCTCCTGGAACATGAGCCCGACGCCACGCAGGTGCGTTGGCACCCGATCCAGCACGCGTCGGTTGAGCTCGACCGACCCGGCAGTCGGCTTCTCGATCCCGGCGACCGCTCGCAGCAGGGTGCTCTTGCCGCAACCGCTCGGGCCGATGACGGCGACGATCGAACCGGCGGGTACGTGCAGATCGACGCCGTCGAGCGCCAACGTCTCGCCGTAGCGAACGGTGAGCTTCGACACCTTCAGTCCAGAGTCGCCCAGTCCAGAGTCGCCCAGTCCAGAGTCGCCCAGTCCGTCGCCGCTGCTCTCGGGGAAAGTCATTCGGCGTCGCCGACTCGGTCGAGGACGAAGGCGAGTGAACCGACGATCAGGCCGATGACCACCGACAGGGCCAAGGCCTGGCCTCGCAGCGTGTCGCCGGGGCGAGAGAGCAGGCGGAACACGGCGAGGGGCGCGGTGAATCCGGAGGAGCCCCGCGCCAGAAACGAGGTGGCGCCGAACTCTCCGACGCTCACGGCCACTGCGAAGCCGGCTCCGTTGAGCATTGCTCGGCGGACGATCGGCCGCTCAATTCGGCGAACCACTTCCCGCGGCGAGGCGCCGAGGCTGGCCGCTGCGTTGCGAAGACGCTCCGGGATCGACGTGATGGCCGGCAAGATCGTGGCCAGGACGAACGGAAGCCCAATGACTGCGTGGGCGGCAGGAATCAGCCACAAGCTCCGGCGCAGATCGAACCGGGCGAACCCGACGAGGTACCCGAAGCCGAGCGTCACCGCCGAGACTCCCAACGGGACCAGCGAGATCAAACCGACCAGCCTCCCCAGCCGACCTCCATGGGCGATCGAGCGGGCGGTCACCACCGCGCAGACCACAGCAATCACGGCTGCCGCCAGCGCGAACGACAACGAGTGCAGCAGCGCTCGGGCCGGCGAGACCGGCAGTACGTCGGAACGCTCCATCAGTCGGGCGAAATGGTCGAAGCCATGACCGTCGCCTACTCGCAGCGATCGTTCGACCAATGCGGCCATCGGCACCACGATCACGACCGTCACGATGACCAGCACCAACGCCGTGAACACGCCACGCGATCCGGAGTCGATGGGCAGGCGTCGACGACGAAGCGCTTGTTGTGAGACCAGGCCGCCGGTGGGAATTCGGCGCTGGAGCCTCCCGCCGACGATTGCCAGCAACGCAACGACGATCATCTGCAGCAACGCGAGCACGCCCGCGACGTCGAACTCCTGGCGAAAGACGGCGTAGCGCTGAATTTCTGTCTCCAGAGTCGCCCTCGTCGGCCCGCCCAGCATGAGGATGACGCCGTAGCTGGTGAAGCAGAAGAGGAACACGAGCGTTCCACTGGCCGCAATCGGGCCCCGCAGCATCGGCAGCGTGACCCGGCGAAATGCCTGCCAACCGGATGCTCCGAGGACACGCGCCGCATCGGTCTGGCGAGCGTCGATCCGGGCCCACGCTCCTCCGACGACCCGGACGACGACGGCCAGGTTGAAGAACACATGGGCCGAGAGAATGGCGAACAACGACTGCTCGAAGACACCGAACACCCCGAACACCGCCCGAAACGCCGCGGCCACCACCACCGTCGGCAACACGAAGGGAACCACGACGAGCGATCGGATCACTTGGCGACCGGGAAGTTCGTAGCGAGCGAGACCCAGCGCCACCGGCAAACCGATCGCCAGAGTCAGCACCATCGACAGCGCAGCCTGACCAACGGTGAAACCGACCACGCTCCAGACAGCTTGCCTCCCCAAGATGTCCGTCAGCCGCCCGAGGCCGACGCCACCCAGGCTGCGCAGCAGAATGGCAACGATCGGCCACACCACCAGCGCCCCCAAGAAGACCAGCGCCAAGGTTGGCGGAGCGGCGGACCGGAGGTTGTTCAGCGCAGAACGATGTCGGTCCACCGCTCCGTCCAAGCCAAACGATGCTCTTCGATCTCCTGTGGCGTCAGCGTCAGCGGGTTCTCGACCGTCACGCCGTGCTCGATGAACGCAGCGGGCAGGGCGACGTCGGCGTTCGCCGGCGCAACGAACATCTTGAGCGGAATGTCTGCCTGGAACTCGGGCGACAGCAGGAAGTCGATGAGCTTGCCCGCCTCGTCCGGATGGTCGGTGCCCTCGAGGATCCCGGCGAACTCGATCTGCCGGAAGCACGAATCGGTCAGCACACCGGTGGGCGCAGTGTCGACCGGTGGATCGGCGAAGAGAACCTCCGCCACCGGGCTCGAGGCGTAGCTGGTGACCAACGCTTTGTCACCACCCCCAGCGGCGAACTGGGCGTAGTACGCCTCTTCCCAGCCGGCCTCGATGGTGACCCCGCCGTCGGCCAGGCGCTGCCAGTAGTCCTCCCAGCCGTCTTCGCCGTAGGTAGCGATGGTGGCGAGCAGGAACGCGAACCCGGGCGAGGACGTCTCCGGATTCTCGGTGACGAACGACGATGCCAGCTCGGGCTCGGCCAGGTCGTCCAGGGACGTCGGCGGATCTCCCGGCAGGGCATCGATCCAGTAGTTGACGCAAACGTCCCCGTAGTCGATCGGCGTGACTCGGTGCTCGGGGTCGAGCCGCAATGCTTCGGGGACCGACTCGAGCATCGGCGATTCGTGCGCCACGAAAATCTCCGCATCGAGGCCTCGCTGGAGGAACGTGTTGTCGATCCCGAACAGAACGTCGCCTTCGGGCTGGCCCTTCGACAGGATCGCACGGGAGACCATCTCACCCGCATCGCCGGCGCCGACGGTTTCGACCGTGATCCCGGTTTCGGCGGTGAACGAATCGAAGATCCCGTCCGAGACGGTGAACGACTCGTGGGTGACGAGGGTCAGCGTCACCGGTCCCGGCGCTGCCGAGTCGGAACTGCCGCCACAGGAAACGGCCGCGAGTCCCACGGAGCACGCGAGTGCGGCCGCCCGGATGACGCCGCTTCTCGCGAGAGGGACTGACGAGGGACGAACTGTCGGGAGGGGCGTCCTGTCGGAGGAATCCCCGAACGGGTACATCATGGTTGGCCTTCCTTCGCTGGAATTATCCAGAGCAGGTTCTCGGGTCGGCCGCGCCGGCCGCCGGCGATGCCGACCCCTGACGACCCTCTCAGCCCGACTGCCTCGAGCTCCCCGGCGTTTGTTGTCACGGCATGATACCCCTATGACTCCCGCTGTGGACCAACTCACTGCGCTCGCCGTCCCCCACCGGATGCTCAGCTACCGGCACGACCCCGCTTCGGAAAGCTACGGAACCGAGGCAGCCGTTGCGTTGGGGCTCGATCCTGATTCGGTCTTCAAGACGCTGCTCGCCCGACTCTCCGGCACGTCCACCGGAGGGAGCCTCGTCGTCGCGCTCGTTCCGGTCACCGGGAAGCTCGACCTCAAAGCACTCGCCCGCGCTGCCGGCGCCAAGAAGGCCGAGATGGCTCCGCCGGCCCTCGCCGAGCGCACGACGGGCTACGTCGTCGGCGGCATCTCGCCGTTCGGCCAGAAGAAGAAACTTGCGACCTACGTCGATGAGACCGTGGAACTGTTGGACGTCGTGCACGTGAGCGCCGGCCGACGAGGGCTCGAGATCTCGCTCTCCCCCGAAGACCTCATCCGGGTGCTCGACGCCGCGGTGGCCCCGATCGCTGCCGCCTGAGCGACGCTCAGACCGGCCGGACGATCGGCCCGTCGGCCGAGTCCTCGACCAACCAACCTGCAGCGGTCAGCTCGTCCCGCAGTCGGTCAGCGGTGGCAAAGTCCCGAGCGCTTCGAGCGGCATGCCGCTGTTCGGCCAAGGCCTGGATCTCCGCCGGAACCGCCTCGGCCGACGAGTTCAGAACCAGACCGAGCACCTCGGCGATGACCGAGGCGGTCGACGCTGCGACCGCTGCTCGCTCGGTGTCACCTGCGTCGAGCGCGGCGTTGGCCTCCCGAACCTGCCGGAAGAGCAGATCGACGGCCCCGGCGGTGTCGAGGTCGTTGTTCATGGTCTCGGTGAACTGCTCGAGCAGTGGGGCGCCGGCGGCCGCTGCAGGCAGCGATGCGCAACGACGGGCGAAGGCATCGAGGCGTTCGAGCGCGGCGCCGGCGGCGACCAACGTGCCATCGGTGACCTCGATCGGTGACCGGTAATGCGCCTGGAGGACGAGAAGTCGGTAGGCGCGCTGGTCATACGTGTCGGTCAGGTCGAGGAGGTTCATGGTGTTGCCCAACGACTTGGACATCTTCTCCCCGCCGAGTTCGACGAAGCCGTTGTGCATCCAGTGCTGGGCGAACGTGTAACCCATGGCAACCGCTTGGGCCCGCTCGTTCTCGTGATGGGGAAAGCAAAGGTCCAGCCCGCCGGTGTGGAGGTCGAACCCTTCGCCGAGCAAGTCGAGGCTCATGACCACGCACTCGGTGTGCCAACCCGGCCGGCCTTCGCCCCAGGGTGACGGCCACGACGGTTCACCCGGCTTGGCCAGCTTCCAGAGTGCGAAGTCGGCGGGATGCCGCTTCTCGGCCGACCCGACCAACGTTCGGTCCCCACCGCCCTCGACGAGATCGTCGAGTGACTGGTGCGCCAGCAACCCGTAGTCGGGAACGACCGACACCGACAGGTACACACCATCGGACGTGCGATAGGCCGCGTCTCTCGCCATCAGATCGGCGATGAGGTCGACCATTGCGTCCACGTACTCGGTGGCGTGCGGCGTGAGGTCAGGTCGCTGGACGTTGATGCGATCCATGGCCCGGAACCAGATGTTCTCGCATTTGGTCGTGATCTCCTTCCAATCACGACCCTCCTCTTCGGCCCGCTGAATGATCTTGTCGTCGATGTCGGTGATGTTCGACACGAAGGTCACCTCGAGACCTGACCACGTGAGGAAGCGACGCAGGATGTCGTAGACCAGTGCCATTCGGCCGTGACCGAGATGCGGGGGCGCATAGACGGTCGGCCCACACACGTAGATCGAGACCTTCTCGGGGTCACGCAGCTCCAAGGCGCGCACTTCCTGACGGGCGGTGTCGTAGAGCCGAATCATGCGTCGAACTTACTGGCCACGTCGGCCCTTGCATGGGCCTTTTGTGCCTTCTCGCCGGGGGTGTGGGAGTCGTTCTCCCCGACTTCTCACCTCCGCTCGCTTTCCGACCGAAGAACCGACTATGGGAGTAGCCATGCCCGGACGGGGCACCTCTACAACAAGGCGCCCCAGTGAGGAATCTCACTGGACCAGCCGACCCGCGCTGGCCTGGACGATTCCGCGCACTCATCACCCTGGCTCCGACGGTGGTTTCGTTCGTCGCCACCTTCGTTCTGGCCCGCAAGCTTCCGCCCCACGCCCTGGGTCTCAACGTCTTCGTGTGGTGGATCGGCCTCTTCGCCGTCGGCCTGATCGTGCTTCTCGCCTCGGATTCGCTCGCTCGGCGGATGCTCCCGCTCGTGGCCTTGTTCAAGCTGTCTCTGATCTTCCCCGATCAGGCGCCGAACCGCTTCTCGACCGCGCTGCGGACCGGGACGACCCGTCAGCTCCAGCGACGGGTCGCGGAGGCCCAAGCGTCAGGGCGGCTCAATCAGAACGCCAACTACGCGACCACGATGCTCGAGATGGTGGCCGCGCTCAGCGTGCACGATCGCCTGACCCGCGGCCACTGCGAACGGGTGCGGGCCTACACCGATCTCATCGTCGAGGAGATGGGCCTGGACGATCGGTCGGCCAGCAAGCTCCGCTGGTCGTCGCTGCTGCACGACGTCGGCAAGCTGATGGTCCCCCAGGAGATCCTCACCAAGACCGGTCGGCCAACCGACGCGGAATGGGAGATCCTCAAGACTCACCCGATGGCCGGAGACAAGCTCATCGCCCCGCTGAAACCCTGGCTCGGCGAGTGGCACAACGCGGTGTCGCAGCACCACGAGCGATGGGACGGCGACGGCTATCCGTTCGGGTTGTCCGGCAATGACATCCACCTCGGTGCCCGCATCGTCGCCGTGGCCGACGCCTTCGACGTGATGACGTCGGTCCGTTCCTACAAGAAGCCAATGCCGGCCGATGTCGCTCGAGCCGAGATTGCCCGCTGCGCCGGGACCCAGTTCGACCCCCGCGTCGCCCGCGCCTTCCTCAACATCGGAATCGGCCGGCTCCGGCTGGCCATCGGACCGTTGTCGTGGGCCGCCAATCTGCCGGCCGTGTCCCAGGTCCCCCTCGCCCCCGTCGCCACGCCGCTTGCCACAGGTGTGACCGCTCTGGTGACGGCCGGAGCGGCGTTCGTCACCGGCGGCTTCGGGGGAGCCCTGCTGCCCGAGGAACCGCCACCGGCCCTGGCCTTCGTCGAGGAGACCACGACCTCCGTCAACTCGACCGGCAACGCAACCACCAGCACCACGAGCGGTGAGCTTGGAGAGCCAACGACCACCGTCATCACCATCGAGGGACCATCGACGACCCAGGCTCCGACCACGACGGCTCCGAGCCTTCCGCCAACAGCATCCACGGCGGCACGGCCCGCGACGAGCGTGGGACCAACCACCATTCCCCGCACGACCACCCCGCCAACGACGGTCTCCTCGACCACGACGACCACCGCCGCCCCCATTCGGCCGACCGCGTTCGCAGTTCGTGCCACGACCGCAGAGGACAGCACTCTCGCCGTCACGCTCGAGGCGACCACCGACGGAGGGCTGGCGGTGTTCAGCATTACTCGAGCTCCATCCTTTGGTTCGGTCCGATTCACCGCGGCCACTGCGACTGCGGCGCCGGGCGACGCAGCGACAAGCGGACAAGGCGAAACCGCCGGCGCCCCTCTCGGCCACCAACGGGTTGCGATCTACACCTCGAACCCGAACGCCAACGGAACCGATACGTTCGAATACACCGTCTGTGACCCTTCCGTCGGCTGTTCGGACCCCGCCGTCGCAACCATTACGGTGTTGGCCGTCAACGACACACCCGTCGCTGCAGGCGAGAGCTACTCGGTCAACGAGGACGTCGACCTCGTTCTGCTGACCGCCCAGGTTTTGGCAAACGACGTGGATCCCGACGGCGACCGACCGTCGATCCGCTGGCTGACCTCCAGTATCGGAACCGGCCGCACCACCCCCGACGGGTACTTGTGGACACCGCCGACCGACTACGACGGCCCGGCGACGGTTGGCTACGAAGTCTGTGACCCCTCACTTGCCTGCAGCCCTGCCGTTGCCACCATTGCGGTTGTTCCCGTCAACGACCCGCCGACTCCGGCGGACGACCTCGTGGCCGGAACCGAGGACACGCCGGTGACCGTCTTGTTGGCCACGCTGCCGGCCAACGACAGCGACCCGGACGGAGATGCCTTGACCGTTGCCGACCTCAGGTTCGGCACAGGGACGTTGACCGTCGATTCCGACGCGTTCGTGTGGACTCCGCCGCCGAACTTCCATGGCCCGGCCACCTTCGTCTACGACGCGTGTGATCCACTCGGACTGTGTACCTCGGCCACTGGGGTGATCAGCGTCTCGCCGGTGAACGACGCCCCGGTGGCCGCAACCGACGCGTTCGCCACGTTGGAGGACACGCCGCTGACGATCGGCCACGCATCGTTGGCCGCCAACGACGTCGATGTCGACGGTGATCCACTCACGGCAACCGGGATCACCTTTGCTGTCGGCACGATCACGTTCGGCACGACCGAGGCTACTTGGACGCCACCACCGGACTTCGTAGGGACCGCAGCGTTCACCTACACGGTGTGCGATCCCGGTGGGCTCTGCGGCGCCGGTGCCGGCACGGTCACGGTCATCGGGGTCAACGACACACCGGTCCTCCAGGCCGTGGCGGATCAGGCCGGCGCTGCCGGGGTGCCCTTCTCGCTGGCGGTGTTGGCCTCTGACTCAGACGGCGACACGCTGACCTTCACCGCCACCGGTTTGCCGGCGGGGCTCTCGATCGACGGCGTCACCGGAATCATCTCCGGTGACGCCGACCCGTCGACCAAGGGGAGTTCGTCCACCGTGACCCTGGTGGTAGCCGATCCGTCCGGCGCGGAGGCGAGCACGAGCTTCCTCTTCACGATCTCGGAGTACGGGCGATCGGGTCTGTCGGGCGCGTTGGCCATCACCGAGGTGTTGTACGCCGAGTCCGAGCAGTTCGTCGTGATCGATGAGTTCATCGAGGTGACCAACGTGAGCAGCGATCCCGTCTCCCTCGACGGTCTACGCCTCCAGGACTTCGACCCGGTCGACGGCCTCCACGACATCTTCTGGGTCACCATCATCCCCTTCGACACCTCGTTCCAGGTCTCGTTCGACCCGGTGATGTTGGGCCCGGGACAGTCGGTGATCGTCTGGACAACCAATCCCGACAGCAGCGCAGGCGGCGGGCCGTTCCCCGCGGCACCCGGGAGTGTCGTTTCGTACGAGGCGAATCGACCCTGGGCGGTCCTCGATGCTTTCGGCGACGACCTGTGGCTCCTCGACACCGATGGAGACGTGATCGACTTCATGGCGTGGGACGACTCGTCCGACGTGTTCGGCGAAGCACGGACCCGACCCCCGGCGGCGCTCGGCCAATGGGACGACGGTTTCGAGGCCCAGCTGACGGGTGCACCCGCCGGCACCTCCCTGTCGATGGCCGTACCGAATACCTCCACCGATCTGTCCGCGTGCTGGGAATGGACGGGGTCGGGAGTTGCCGTCGGCCGATGTCTCGGGGCGCAGCCCACCGTGGTCAAGAACGAGGAGGCCGGAGACCTGCGATTCGCGTCGGTTGGCCGGTTCAACTTTTCCGGTGGCTGATCGAGCGACGGTACGGTGAGGGCCGTGCCTTCAACCGCCGAGAACATACTGGTCACGATCTCGGGGCCCGATCGTCCTGGCATCACCGCTCGCCTCATGGACCTGCTGGCCACCACCGGCGCCGGCATGCACGACGTCGAGCAGATCATCATCCGAGGGCGCCTGAACCTCAGCCTCGTCATCACCGTGCCTCGGGGAAAGGATCTCATCAAGGAGCTGCTGCTCTTTGCCTGGCAGCAGAAGGTCGAGGTCGATTTCGATGTCGTGGAGGCTGCGGATGGCATCACCCGTCAGCTGGGGCTGGTGGTCACCGTCATCGGCAGGCAGGTCGATCCGCAGGAGTTCGGCGCCGTCGCCAGCGTCGTCGCCGCCCACCACGGCAACATCGAACGCATCATCCGTCTGGCGAAGTACCCCGTGTGGGCCTACGAGCTGCTGGTCTCAGGGCCGGACATCGAGGAGCTTCGCGTCGCGCTGCTCGACCTCGCCCACGAACTCGTCTGCGATGTCGCCGTCCAACGCGAGGGGCTCGGTCGGCGAGCCGCCCGACTGATCGTGCTCGACGTCGACTCGACACTGATCCAGAACGAGATCATCGACCTGTTGGCAGCCGAGGCCGGCCAGCTCGACGCGGTCGCTGCCATCACCGAACGGGCAATGGCCGGCGAACTCGACTTTCGATCGTCGCTCGACGCCCGGGTGAGCCTGCTCGCCGGGCTCGAGGAGGCAGCCATCGACCGAGCGAAAGCCAACGTCCAGTTCACTCCCGGGGCGCGCACGTTCGTCCGAACCCTCAAACGGTTGGGCTACCACGTCGCACTCGTCTCCGGCGGTTTCACCAACGTGACCGAGTACCTGGCCGCCGAACTCGGGTTGCGGCACGCCTACGCCAACACCCTCGAAATCGTCGAGGGTCGGCTCACGGGCCGCGTGATCGGCGAGGTCGTCGACCGCGAGGCCAAGGCCCGCATCATGTCGAGGATCGCGGAGTACGAAGGAATCTCGCTCGATCAGACCGTGGCCGTCGGCGACGGTGCCAACGATCTCGACATGTTGAGCGCGGCCGGGCTCGGCATCGCCTTCAACGCCAAGGCGGTGGTCAGATTGGCGGCGGACACCTCGGTGAACGTCCCCTACCTCGACGCCATCCTCTTCATTCTCGGCGTCCGCCGGGAGGACATCGAGGCGGCGGACGCCGCCGACCCGGCATGATCGAGGCGGCGGACGCCGCCGACCCGGCATGAACAATCGCAACCGTGTGCAGTTCTGCCCCTCCCAGAGGTGCGCACTGCACACGGTTGCGAGTTTGGAGCGGTTGCGAGTTTGGAGCGGTTGCGAGTTTGGAGCGGTTGCGAGTTTGGAGCGGTTGCGAAAAGCCAACGGCCGTCTGCTTGGGTCGCTACTACCATCGGAGGGGTATGAGCGCATCACCGTTGCATTCGAGCGAGGTCGAGCGGGCGGCAGTCGAACAGTTCACGGCCCACGGCTCCTCGTATGCGTCGGCTCCTCTGATGAACGACGAAGGCGCCCTCGACGCCCTTGCTCGGTTGGCAGCGATCGCACCCGGCGTGGGTGTCATCGACGTGGCGTGCGGTCCGGGCATCGTCTCGGTCGACCTCGCCCGACGAGGGGCACGGGTGACCGGTGTCGATCTGACTCCTGCGGTCCTCCTCCTGGCCGAGGAGCGAGCAGCGGCCGAGGGCGTCGCTGATCGGACCACGTTCGTGCACGGTCGTATGACGGCGCTCGATTTCGAGGATGGGACATTCGATGTGGCGGTCAGTCGCTACGCGCTCCATCACGCTTCGGACCCAGAGCACGTGGTGCGGGAGCTGATCCGGGTCACGAAGCCTGACGGGCGAGTGGTCATCGTCGATTTCGCCGCTCCCGAAACCGCAGCGATCGCCTCGGCCTACGACGACGCCGAACGACTCCGCGATCCGTCGCACGTCCGAAACCTGCGATCGACCGAGCAGCGCGACCTTCTCGAAACGCAGGGCTGGAACGTCGTCGACGAGGTGTCCTACCGACTGCGCGCATCGGTCGACGCGGTGCTGAGTCGATCGCACGGAACCGATCACGACGGTTTCCGCCAGGCGTTCGTGCGCTCGATCGACGAGGGCCACGGGCTCGGCGTCAATGCCCGCTTCGAGGGAGCCGAGTTGTTGTTCGACTACCCGATCGTTGGCATGGCCTTCACACGAGCTGCCACGTTGCGCTGAGCGACGGGTCGCCTTCGACCGGGTGGGCTCGGTCTTCACGGTGCAGGGCGAGCAGATGGGAGTAGACCGAGTTGGCCGCCACGCGCCAGAGTCGTTTGTCGACGTCGGCGTACATGGCGGGCACGAGGTCCTTGATCGTCGCCGACTTCTTGTCGGCCAGCCCGGCGATGATCTGCTGTTCCCGGCCGCGCCGATGTTCGATGAAGGAACGGACGAACGGCTTCGGGTCGGTGATGGCTGTGCCGTGCGTTGGCCAGTAGCGATCGTCCTCGCGACCGAGGAGGACCTCGAGACTGCTCAGGTAGTCGTAGAGGTCACCGTCGGGGGGCGAGATGACCGAGGTCGCCCAGCCCATGACGTGGTCGCCGGTGAACAGCACCCGCTGACCGTCACCGTCGTCGCTCAGGGCGAAGCAGAGATGGTTGGAGGTGTGGCCGGGCGTGTGCACGGCTTCGAGGCTCCAGCCGTCGCCGTTGATGGATTCGCCGTGGGCCAACGGGACGTCGGGCCGGAACTCGATGTCGGGACCTTCCCGCTTCAGCTCATCGGGCATGTCGGCCCATTCCTTGTCGATCTTGGCCTTCTCGTCCGGGGTGAAGTACTCGTCGAAGCTGATGGACTCGAGCGGGTCCTTGTCGGGAACCTCGCCGTGGGGGCCGAAGCCGTAGGTCCTGGCGCCTGTGCGGTCGAGAAGCTTCGGTACACCGGCGGTGTGATCGGTGTGCGTGTGGGTGATGACGATGTGGTTGATCTGTTCGTCTGGATCCGAGGGCGGCCTGGATGGCATCGAGGTGTTCGTCGAGCGTCGGGCCCGGGTCGATCACGGCGACGTCACCGCGCCCCACGAGGTAGACACCGGTGCCCTTCCAGGTGAACGGGTTGGCGTTCTTGGCGACGACGCGACGGACGAGCGGAGCAAGCTGGGTGACTTCGCCGTACACCGGATCGAAGTCTTTGTAGAACGAGATGGCCATCGGCAGATTCTTACAGGGGTCCGTCGGGATCGAGAATTCCCGTGAGCATCAATCGGTCGCTGTTGGTGATCTCGGCCTGGAACCGGCGAACCCCGCCGACGAGCAGGAACGCGTTCCCGACATCATCGAACTCGACTTCGTAGTCGGTGCCGATCGCCAGGCCGATCGCCCGCCGTTCCTCAGCGTCGGTCAGCGCACCACGCAGGCGACTGAGCCGCTGCCGGTCGAAGAGGTCCATGTCGAGTTCGACCCAGTCCTCGCCCCCGACGCCGATGAAGCTCATCGTGGCCTACCTCACCGCGATCGGTGAAGTGCCTCGAGCGTGGCCACCATCTCGGGCGTCGGCCGCGTCGGCCGGCCGAGGCCATTGGCGACACCGACCTTCAACTCGGCTTCGACCAACAGTTCGTCGCCCCGCCGGATGCGTTGCGACCAGCGCGTACTGGCACGGCCGATCTCCGACAGCCACGTGTCGACCGACAGGATGTCTCCGGCGACGGCTGGTTTGCGGAACCGCAGGCTCAACTCGGTGACGACGAACTGGAAGCCCTGGCGCGCCAGCTCCTCGATCGACAGCCCAATGGCGGCGAGCGCTTCCGTGCGCGCAACCTCGCAATAGGTCGCATACACCGCGTGGTTCACGTGGGCGTACGGGTCGAGCTCGTTGAAACGGACGGCAATGGTGGAAACGTGAACGTCGGAAGGCGTCATCATCGGACCACGATCCGACCCGATCCGACGCGGGTGCGGCCGATGACGGCGGCCGTATGACCGAGCGCAACGAGTTCGGCCACCACGGCGTCGGCGTCGACCGAATCGACGCCGAACACCAGACCACCCGACGTCTGCGCGTCGGCCAGCATGACCTGGAACAGTTCGTCGATCGGGCCGGCATCGAGCTGGGGGCTGATGTGGGCCAGGTTCCGTTGGGACCCGCCGGGGATGAAACCGTCCTCGGCCAGTTGGCGCACTCCTGGGAGGAAGGGCACCGACGCGAGGTCAAGGTCGGCGTCGACATGTGACTCGAGGACGGCTCGGCCGAGATGACCCGAGCAACCCGAAGCCGGTGACGTCGGTTGCACCGGTGGCTCCGGCGGCCAGAGCGATACGAGCGGCATGATCGTTGAGCGCGCGTCATCTCGACGACGGCCTGCTCGAAGGTCTCGGCGGCAAACTCGTGCCCTCGCTTGAGCGCAGTGGAGATGATCCCGATACCCAACGGCTTGGTGAGCACCAGGGACTGCCCGGGCTTCAGACCCGCGTTGGTGAGGATCCGGGCCGGGTGGACCTCACCGACGACCGCCAGCCCGAACTTGGGTTCGGGATCGTCGACGGTGTGGCCGCCCGCAATGACGAAGCCGGCGGCGGCCGCGATCGAAGCCGCACCGGCCAGGACCTCACCGAGGAGCTCGTTCGACAGTTCCTCGGTGTTCCAGCCGACCAGATTCAGAGCCAGCAACGGCCTGCCGCCCATGGCGTAGACGTCGGACACCGAGTTGGCCGCGGCGATGCGACCCCACGTGTAGGCGTCGTCGACCAGGGGGGTGATGAAGTCGGCGGTGACAACAAGCGCGCGGTCGTCGTCGATCTGCCAGACGGCAGCGTCGTCACCAGTGGTTGCATCGACCAGAAGTCGACGATCGTTCGACGGAGTCAGACGGCGCAGCACGTGCGCCAGGTCGCCGGGGGCGAGCTTGCAGGCTCAACCAGCGCCGTGGCTGAACTGGGTCAGTCGTCGGGTCATGCTCACCTCCCGCTCACGCGCTGTTCGATGGATTTCTGACCCTACCCGCTTGCAGCAACTCGACGGCATTCGCCACCGACGACGCACGACCAATCAGCGCCTTGCCCGGCCGCGCCCTGCCCGAGTAATCGACGAATACCGTCTGCAATGCTGCGAGTACCCCCGATCGCTGCCACCATTCGGGGTCGTCGGGATGCTCGAGGAAGACCATCGGACTGGCGGGGCCGAAGGTCTCGTACGCATTCTGTGCCGCGTCTTGAAACACCTCCTGCAGCGTGCCTGGCCCGCCGGGGGCGAACACGATGCCACCGTCGGCGATGGCGAGAAGTCCGGCCTCGCGTTCGCTGTTGGAGAAGTACTTGGCGATGGCAAGGGCAAAGGGGTTGCTCGGCTCGTGACCGTAGAACCACGTCGGGACCGACAAGGACACCCGAGGGTCCTCGATGGATCTCGCCGCCCGCAGACCGGCTCGGATGAACCCGTCGGCATCGTCCCGGAAACTCGGGAACCGGGCGAGGTCGTCGACGATGGCCTCCACGGTGTCCCATGGAGTGAGCGAGGTCATGGCTCCGAGGTTCGCTGCCTCCATCGCGCCCGGACCACCTCCCGTCGTCACGCAGAACCCGGCGAGGGTCAACGATCGCCCCAAGGAGACGATCTGGCGATAACCGACCGAGCCGCGGAGCATGGCGTGGCCTCCCATCACTCCGACGAGCGTCCGCCCCACCCTGAACTGGTTCAGTGCTGCGGTGATGCCATGATCGTGCAGACGCTGCGCCAGTTCCTCGGCAGGGGCGAGCGGCGGTCGACCCGCCCGGTGGGCCCGCACGTAGATCTGTTGGTCGACGGTGGCGGCGAACCCCAGGTCGATCCCGGCGTACAGATCGTCGGCGCAGTACAGGGCATCAGGCGTGGCATCGAAGGGCAACGAACCGAGTTCGAGCCGGAGCACGTCGACCAGCGCATCGACCTCGCGAGCCCAGTGATCAACCGCCGGTACGTCAGACACCGGCGAACCCTAGACTGCGCTCCGGCCGTGTGGGCCGTCCACCCTCTCTGACAGGAAAATCATCATGGCTCTGTCCGTCGGCGACACCGCTCCAGACTTCACCCTCAGGGACCAGGTCGGCACCGAGTACACGCTCTCGACCTTCCAAGGCGACAAGCCGGTCGTCCTCGTCTTCGTTCCCTTCGCCTTCACCGGTGTGTGCCAGGGGGAGTTCTGCGAGTTGAGTGAGAACCTCGAATCGTTCAACCGTGCCGGCGTCCAGCTGTTCGGCATCACCTGCGACCGGCAGTTCTCGCTCAAGGCGTGGGCCGACCAGCAGGGCTTCACTTTTCCGCTCCTGTCCGATGGCTGGCCCCACGGTGCCGTGTCCACCGCCTACGAGTGCTTCAATGCCGACCTTGGCTGCGCAACGCGCCGAACCGTTGTCATCGGAACCGACGGCAAGATCCGTGAGATCTTCGACAGCGGCGGCCTGGGCCAGCCCCGCCAACTCGACCAGTACACCGCGGCCATCGCCACGCTCTCTGAATCAGCAGGCGTGGAATGCGCACTGCCTCAAGTCGTCGACCGGCACCCGGCAAGCAGGAGTGCGTCGACCGCAGTTCCCGACGCACCCGCAGACAGCATCGAGAAGTCGCCGCCGTCCAGTACCGCCGCCGCTGCATCGATCAGCGCCCGATGGGTCACCCGAGCGAGCGCTGACCCCAGCGACAGCCGCGCCACTCCGGCCGCTCCGAACGCCTCCCTCCGATGCGCGGTCATCGGCCCGACGACCAGCACGTTGACCGGAACGTCCACTGCCGCGCACACCCGTTCGACCGTCGAAAGGTCGGGCAGCAGCGGGATGTAGACACAGTCAGCCCCGACCGAGGCGAAGGCTTTGACCCGTTCGATGGCGTCATCGACGGTGTAGTTGCGATGCAGCAGGCCATCGGCCCGAGCCACCAGCACGAAGTCGCCCCCCAACCCCCGTGCCGCTTGAACCGCTGAGGACACTCGCTCGAGTGCCTCGGCCAGGTCGAAGGAGTCGCCGGTACCCAGGATCGTGTCCTCGATCGAACAGCCGGCAAGTCCCGCCGCAGCGGCCCGACGAATGGTGTCGGCCACCTCCTCCGGCGTGCTGCCGTAGCCGTTCTCCAGGTCGGCCGAGATGGGCAGGCCGGTGACCGATCCGAGGTCGGCGGCGTGATCGAGCGCTTCGTCCAGCGACACTCGGCCACCGTCAGGAACCCCACGAGTGAAGGCGAACCCGGCCGAGGTCGTTCCGATGGCTTCGGCTCCCAGCGCGGCCAAGACCTGAGCGCTGCCCCGATCCCAGGCATTGGCCAGCACGAAGGGATTTCCCGGCTGATGCAGATGACGAAAGGATTCCATGCCACCAACGTAGGCTCATTACGCTCTGAGCGCGGCCGATGATGCATTGACCTCGAATCACTGGAGAAAACCCATGCGCCGCCCCGCTACCCCGTTCGCCTTGCCGTTGCTTGCCATTCTTGCCGCGTCGACCCTGTTGTTCTCGGCCTGCAGCTCGAGTGGCTCCGATGATGCGGCCGGATCGTCCTCCGACAGTTCTTCCGACGGAGGCGCAGACGTCGGCGGGGCCGGCTCTGAAGACTCGGCCCTGGTCGACGAGATCGTCGCCGACCTCACCGGCGACGCCGACTCTCCGTTCGCCGACGAGGACGAGGCCACCTGTGCGGCATCGAGCATCGTCGACGGAATCGGCGCCGACCGCCTGGCCGAGCTGAAGGCCGCGAGCACCGCCACCGGTGGACTCGACACGCTCGACCTCACCGATGAGGAAATCGACATGGTTGTCGGCACGTTCAGCGACTGCACGGACATGATCGCCTTCATGACCACGCAGCTGGCCACCCAGTTCGGCGAGGAAGCCGCAGGCTGCATGATGGACAAGCTCGGCCAGGACTTCGCCGAGGAGGCCATGGCCGCCGGGCTCGGTGGCGTCGACCCGACAACCGACAGTGCGTTCCTCGAGAACATGATCACCGCTACCTCCAGTTGTGGCGTGAACTGATCGGCCACATCGTGAACGGCGTCGGCCTCGGCCGAGCGGTCTGTGTCGCTGCCGTGCTCGCCGGATGTGCCGGCGACGACCGCGCCGCCGACGCATTGCTTCCCCAGCTCCTCGCGGTCGAAGCGAGCCCGCTGGCCGACGCCGATGCCGCCGAATGCGTCGCCAACGCGGTCGTGAACGCCATCGAGATGGATCCGTCGGTGCCGCTCCCCGACGTCGTCTTCGGCGACGAGGAGCTAGCCGTGATCGGTCAGGCCGCCACCTCATGCGCCGACACCGAGCGGGTGGTCATCGAGGTGCTCGGCGACGTCTATGCGTCCGACCACGCGTCGTGCATCGCGGAGCACGTGTCCGACACCTTCAGCAACCGAACGATCGGGGCGGTCGTCGTCGGAGCTGACCCGATCGCTTACGAGGGCTTCTTCGAGGCCGTGGCGGACACCGCGACTGCGTGCCCGGCGTTCGACACCTGACGCCCGATTGCAACCAACCCTGCGGCCGTCAGCTGAACAGGGCCGCGCCCTCGTGTTTCAGCAACCACGCCTTGGCTTCGAGGCCTGCCGCGAATCCGGTCAACGAGCCGTCGGCACCGATGATGCGGTGGCACGGCAGGACGATCGAGATCGGGTTCCGGCCATTGGCCGCTGCCACCGCACGAACTGCGGTGGGGCGCCCCAACTCGACGGCCTGCTTGCCGTACGACGTCGTCTGCCCGAACGGAATGCGGGCAAGGCCGAACCAGACCTCCTTCTGAAACGCTGTTCCGACAGGGTCGAGCGGCAGGTCGAACTCGGTTCGTCGACCCGAGAAGTACTCACCCAACTGATCCTCCGCCCGTTCGATTGCTTCGTTGACACCTTCGGTCGTGGCCTCGAGGGGCACACGATGCTTGGCTCGGGAGCCATCGAGGTCATTGGGCCACAGCACGGCCCGCAGGCCGGAGGGACTGGCAACCAACAGCAGGTGATCAACCGGGCAGTCGAGCCCTTCAGGTACCTCGAATCGGTGGCGGAGGAGTGTTCGTGGTTCGTGGGTCATCGTGTCGTTCCCGGTCATCGTGTCGTTCCCGGTCATCGTGTCGTTCCAGGTCATCGTGTCGTTCCAGTCTTGTCGGCGCGGGATTTCGGTTGATACGAACGCCACAGGTGATGCATGGCGTAGGACCTCCATGGCCTCCAGCGAAGCGATCGTTCGTCAAGCGAGAGGGTGTCCTCGAGTCGATTCGATCGGGCCACGAAGTCCGCCGAGCGCTGGAGGGCGAGGTCACCCGGCACGAAGACATCGGGATCGGACAGGCCTCGCAACGAGGTGATGGCCGCGGTCCAGGGTCCGATGCCCTTGATCGTGCGAAGCCGCTGTCGAGCCAGTTCGCGGTCGGCACCTGGTGACAGGTCGACGGTCCCGTCAGCCACAGCGAGAGCCGCAGCGACGACGGTTCTTGCCCGAGAGGCCGGCAGCCCGAGGTCGTTCGGATCCAACGCAGCCCAGACCTCAGGGCCGGGAATGACCGTGGTGACCTCGGCGAGGCCGTCCCCGAGCGCGGCGAACGAGAAGGCCTGCTCGATGCGGTGACCGTGGACGGCAGTCAGTCGAGCGAGCACGCCGACGGCGCTGGCAACCGAGACCTGCTGATGGATGATGGCCCGCAGCAGCGCGTCGAACCCGTCGACGTCTGCAGGCGAGCGGGTGCCTGGATGGGCCGAGACACTGGAGGCCAGGAGAGGGTCGGCAGCGAGCGCCTGGTCGACGACTCCGGGATCGGCATCGAGGTCGAGCATCCTCCGACATCGATGCAGCGCCGTCTGCAGGTCGGCAAGCGACGACAACCAGATCGACGCTTCGATGTGCGTCTCCGGTTCGAAGTCGAGGAGCGCGACGGCCGGGCCGTGAGGCAGGCGCAGGCTTCTGGCGTACCTCCGACCGCTGCGGGCCTCGACACCGGGGATGGCGTGCGATCCCAGCCAGGCCAGCACCTGATCACGGTTGTAGGGAACGCGGAACGGCAACCGCAACGAGATGGCCCCGGTCGGGATCGAGTCGGGGACCGCTTGGCGATGCCGGAACCGATTGGGCGCGGCGCGGGTCGCCTTTTCCCGCAACGTCGTCGGTGTGCAGGCGAACACCTCGCTCACGGTGTCGTTGAACTGGCGGATGCTGTCGAATCCGGCGGCGAAGGCCACCTCGGAGAACGGCAGGTCGGTCGTCTCGATCAACACGCGGGCGGCCCGGGCTCTGCGGGCTCGGGCGAGGGCCACCGGCGTGGCCCCGACCTCGGCGGCCAGCAGGCGGTTCAGGTGACGGGCGCTCACCGACAGATGCCCAGCGAGCCCGTTCACGCCCACCCGATCGATCAGCCCATCATCGATGGCCCGAATCGCACGTCCGACCAGATCATCACGACGGTTCCACTCGGGTGATCCGGGAGCGGCGTCGGGGAGGCACCGCTTGCAGGCCCGAAAGCCTTCCATCTGCGCCGAGGCCGGAGTGGCGAAGAATCGCATGTTCGCTCGTTTGGGTCGCACTGGCGTCGGACAGCTCGGCCGGCAGTAGATGCCCGTGGAGGTCACGCCGACAATCACCCATCCGTCGAACCGGCTGTCGCGACTCTCGACAGCCCGGGCCCACGCCTCGATGTTGTTGGGAGCGGTTGGCGACGAACGGTTCATGCTCGCAGTCTGACCGACGAGTCCCGCTCTCGCTAGCGGAAATCGGACAGCTCAGTCGGTTATGGTCAGTACTGAACGATGGCGGCAGCAAGCGCTGCGGCCGAGGCGACTCCGGCCACGCCGACGATGCGCAAGGTCACTCGCTCGACGAAGGTGAACTCCGGATCGTTGGCAACCGCGGTGGACGATGAGGCCTCCGACCGAGCCAGTTGCTCGATCCACCGAACGGGTGACTTGACGGCCAGCACGACGGCCGGGGCCCAGAGCAATAGGATCGCCGAGAGCCAGATGGCCTCGATGGCATGCACGCCGTCGCCGGTGGCGAGCGCGCCGGCCACGGCAGCGTCCCCGGCGTAGACCGCGGCTGCGGTGACCAACAACGCCAGCAACGCCTTCACGTAGCGCAGCACGATGCCCTGGAGCCGGAGGGTGTGTCGGGCCATCCCGTGCTCCACCTTGGCAACCTCTTCGACCAGGGAGCGCGAGTGGGCTGCCGCAAGTTCGAACATCGCCTCGGCCCGATCGGCGTCGGTGGCCATGACCCGCGACCGTCCGGCGTCGTAGACGTGAAGCTGACGGTCGATGCGTCGTCGTGCCGCGTCATTGGCTGGGACGAGGAGTTCGATCGCCCCATCGGCGGAACGAGCGGTCGCCAGGGCCGACGCCGATGACGCGGCGAGCTCATCGACGGGCAACCGAAGTGACGTGAGCGTGAACCGCAAGGTGAAGGTCGCGTCACTCTGGTCGCCGACATGGTTGGCGTGGAAGTAGAAGCGGGTGAGATCCCGGAAGACCAGCCACAACGCAACGCCGGGAACGAGCAGCACCGCCCCGACGGCGAGCAGGAGCAGGCCATCGAACAGGGACCGTTCACCGATGAGGAGCGACCGGACGATCCCGGTCATGGAGTCCTTGGCGACGATGGGGAGGACGACGAGCAGGCCGGCCCCGGAGAGCAACGCGGTGGCGGTGCGGTGCAGGGTGGACAACCGGACTTCGCAACGCTGCAGGAAGGCCCGGATCGCGGCGCGTTCGTCGGGCAGGAGGACGACAGGTTCGCTCGATCGAGCAGGCACGCCCACAGTATGACCGGCCGACCCTGCGAAGCTGGCGAACCCGCGCGAAATAGGAGAGAGTCTGGCCATGATCGAAAAGCACCTCGACCTCACGACGCCCGATGGCGACATGCCCCTCTTCATCGTCCATCCCGAGGAGGACGGCCCGCACCCCGTGGTGCTGTTTCAGATGGACGCGCCGGGCATGCGCGAAGAGCTGCGGAACATGAGCCGGCGGTTGGCGAGTGCCGGCTACTACGTGATGCTGCCGATGCTCTACTACCGCGATGTGCGCGAGTACAACCTCTTCGAGACGGGCGACCGCGATCGCATGTTCGAACTGATGGAGAACCTGACGAACGCCCGTGCATCGGCCGATGCCGGCGCGTGCTTCGAGTACGCCGACTCCGATCCAGCAGCGGACGCAAGCCGCTGCGGCACCGTTGGGTATTGCATGAGTGGGCCCTTCACCGTGATCGTTGCGGCCGATCACGCCGATCGGGTGAAGGCTGCGGCCTCCATTCACGGCGTGAGGCTCATCACCGACGCTGATGACTCGCCGCATCTCCGGCTGGGCCAGATCCCGGGCGAGATCTACATTGGCTGCGCCGAGTCCGACCACTGGGCTCCACCGGAAATGGTCGAAGCCTTCGGCGCCGCAATCGCTGATGCCGGCGCGAACGGCCGAGTCGAGTGGTACCCCGGGACCGAGCATGGGTTCGCCTTCGCCGAGCGGCCGTCGTACGTGCAGGAGGCATCAGAACGGCATTGGGAGCGGCTGCACAGTTTGTTCCGCCGCAACCTCGGTTGACGCCGGCGTTGACGGTCACCGGATCCTGCCACCACGACTGCCCGGACAGTTGCGTCTGGAACGTGACGGTCCACAACGGGCGAGCGGTCTCGCTGAGAGGCGACCCCGACCACCCCACCACCCAGGGCCAACTCTGTCCGAAGGTCAACCGCTACCTCGACCGGGTCTACCACCCCGAGCGTCTCCTCCATCCGTTGGTCCGTGTCGGACCGAAGGGCACGGCGCGGTTCGAGCAGACCACGTGGGAGCACGCGCTCGACCTCGTGGCGGCCCGTATCGACGGACTTCGGCACGAGGGACGCGCCGAGCGGATCTTGCCGTACTCGTTCGACGGCACCCAGGGGGTGATTCAGAAGGGCATCGTCGCCGACCGATTCTTCTCGGTACTCCAGAGCAGCGACGTGCACCGGCACCTTTGCGGTGTCACCGCCTGGCTCGGCGCGGCCGAGGTCTCGGGCCAGCCGTTCGGGATCGACCCATGGGACTTGGACCGAGCTCGGACCATCGTGCTGTGGGGCACCAACACCTACCACACCAATCGGCACCTCTGGCCCGTGATCGAACGGGCGCGTGCAGGTGGCGCTTGCGTCATCGTGGTCGACCCCGTTCGCACCCCGACCGCCGCCCGAGCCGACGAGTTCTTCCAGGTGCGACCCGGCAGTGACGTCGCCCTGGTGCTCGGCTTGGTGCAGGTGTTGCATCGCGACGGCCTCCTCGACCCCGAGTGGCTCGACGGACACGCCACCGGGTCGCAAGAACTCGTCGCGTCGGCCGCCGTCCTGTCACTCGACCAAGTCGCCGCAGAGACGGGCATTTCGGTGGAACGGATCGAGTGGTTGGCCCGTCGGTTCGCCACCGAACGGCCGGCCGCAGTGCGATCGCTCATCGGTGCCGAACACCGGACCAACGGTCAAGAGATCATGCGGGCGATCGCCATCCTGCCGGCGCTGACCGGAGCATGGCGAGACCCGGGCGGTGGCCTTGCCCGTTCCACCCAGATCTACTTCGAGACGGCGCTCAACTACCCGGCTCCCCCGCCCACCGACGATCAGCGCCGGCGGTTCAACATGGCCGCGCTCGGCCAGGTGCTGACGAACTCGACCCTCGACCCTCCGATCGATCTGCTGTTCGTCCACAACTCGAACCCTGCGGTCATCTGTCCCGACCAGAACCAGGTGATCGCCGGACTCGAACGGGACGACCTCTTCACGGTGGTCATCGAGCAATTCCTGACCGACACGGCGCGCTACGCCGACGTCATCCTGCCGGCGACCACCCAGCTCGAACACCTCGACCTCGGCATCTCGTGGGGCCACCTCTACCTCTCGCTCAACCAGCCGCGCAATCGCTCCGGTCGGCGATGCCCGCCCGAACACCGAGATCTTCCGACTTCTCGCCCAGCGACTCGGTCTGACCGATCCGCTCCTGGCCCGGTCCGACGAGGAGCTCATTCGCGGGCTGCTCGACAGCCGTCACCCGTGGCTCGACGGCATCACTTTCGAATCATTGGTCGCCCACCGCTGGGAGCGTCTGCGCGTACCGGTCGGCTTCCGCCCCAACGTCGATGCGCCGACCGAGACCACCGACGGCCGCCTCCATCTCGGCGCCCTGACCCATCGCCCGCCCGGTCCCGGGACCGCGCCGACCCCCGCGGGCGAGTCCGAGCCGCTCATGCTCATCAGCCGCAAACAGCATCTCCGCTTCTTGAACGCCAACTACGGTGGCGATCCGGCCCATTTGCCCGACCCGGCCGAACCTCGGCTCGAGCTGCATCCCGACGATGCGACAGCGCGCGGCGTGCTCGAGGGGTCTCGGGTGGTCGTGCACAACGAGCGGGGCACGCTCACGGTCACTGCCGCGCTGAGCACTGATCTGCAGCCGGGTCTGGCGTCGATGCCGTTCGGTTGGTGGAACCGGCACACCGAGCAGGGGCGGAGCGTCAACGCGCTCACCAACCCGACGGTCCCCGCCGATGGCCGGGGTTCCGCCGCGTTCCACGACACGTGGGTGACGGTCAGTCCTGCGTGACGGTCAGTCCTGCGTGACCGTCAGTCTCGGGTGACGTCGACGTCGTGGGGGTGGCTCTCGCGGAGCCCGGCACCGGTGATCCGGACCAGTCGGGTGCGGTTCTGGAGGTCGGACAAGTTGGCAGCACCGGCATATCCCATGCCCGACCGAAGACCGCCGATGAGCTGGGACACCAGCTCGGCCAGCGGCCCGGCGTAGCGGACCCGGGCTTCGACTCCTTCGGCCACATGCTTGTGACCGCCCTGCCCGGTTCCGTAACGGTCGGCTGCACGGCCACGCATGGCTCCGGCCGACCCCATACCCCGGTAGGTCTTCCACATGGCGCCGTCGACAAGTTCGAGATCGCCCGGTGCCTCGTCGACCCCGGCGAGCAGGTTACCGACCATGACGGCGTCGGCCCCACCGACGAAGGCCTTGACGATGTCGCCAGAAGTGACCACACCGCCGTCGGCGATGATCGGCAGATGGCGCCCGTACCGCCGGCCGATCTCCCGCGCTGCCTGCGCGCATTCGAAGATGGCGGTCATCTGGGGCATTCCCGCTCCCGCAACGACCCTGGTGGTGCAGATCGACCCGGCACCGACGCCGACCTTGATGACATCGGCGCCCACCTCGGCCAGCGCCTCGACGCCCTCGCGGGTGACGACGTTGCCGGCGACCACGCACAGATCGGGCCAGCCCTTCTTGATGGTGGCCACCGCTTCGACGACGCCTCGCGTGTGTCCGTGCGCCGTGTCGATGACAAGGAAGTCGACATCGGCCCCGACGAGAGCTTCGGTTCGTTCCGCAACATCGGTCACGCCGACCGCCGCACCGACGCACAGGCGTCCGCGCTCGTCCAGGGTCGATTCGGGCTTCTCGATGCGCTTGACGATGTCCTTGACCGTGATGAGGCCGCACAGACGTCCGGCGTCGTCGACCAGGGGCAGTTTCTCGATGCGATGCTTGTGCAGGATCTGCACTGCTTCATCCAGGCCGGTACCCACCGGGGCGGTCACCAGACCATCGCTGGTCATGAACTCGGTGACGGGTCGGCCGTATTCGTCGTCGCCACAGAACCGGACATCGCGATTGGTGAGGATGCCGACCAGGCGGCCGTCGTCGTCGCAGATGGGAACGCCGCTGATCTTGTGGCGCCCCATCATCGCCTCGGCGTCGGCCAACGTTGCTCGGGGATTGAGGCTGACCGGATGGTCGATCATGCCCGACTGCGCCCGCTTGACCCGATCGACGTTGTCGACCTGATCCTCGATGCTGAGGTTCCGGTGGAGGACACCGACCCCTCCTTCCCGAGCGAGGGCGATGGCCAACGGCGCCTCGGTGACGGTGTCCATGGCCGCCGAGAGCAACGGTGTCCGTAGCACGAGGCCCGCGATCTCGGTGGTGGTGTCGACCTGGGTGGGCAGGACCTCGCTCCAACCCGGAACGACCAGCACATCGTCGAACGTCAGGGCCTCGTGGTGACCGAACAGGTCATGATTCGGATTGGGCCGGTTGGGATGTAGCTGGTCTTGGTCAGTCATGCGAGACCGGTCTCCTCGGGCGTGATGGATGATGAAAGGTTAGGCCAGAGGGTGTTCGGCCAGAGCGTGTTCGGCCAGAGGGTGTTCGGCCGGTGAGCGACGGTGTCGAGTGCGCGACCGATGGCGGACACGAGAAGGCGGTGTTCGGCGCCGTGCATTCGGGCCTCGAAGGCCTCCAGGCTGTCGCCGGGCTCGAAGGGAACCGCAGTCGACTCGATGACAGGCCCCGAGTCGACGCCCTCGTCGGGGACCCAGTGGACCATCACGCCGGATTCGTCGATCTCGCCGGCCATCCAAGCGGCAAATGCCCGTTCGATGGCGTGCGTTCCCGGGAACGCGCCGGGCTTGGCCGGGTGGAGGTTGACGACGCGGAAGCGGCCGAGGAACTCCATGGTGAGGATGCGCATCCAGCCCGCCAGCACGACGATGTCCGGCTCCGTCAGGCCGACGACCTCGGCGAGACGCCGATCGTAGGTGCACCGGTCGTCGCCATCGACCGTGACGACCGTCGTCGGGATGCCGCTCTCACGGGCTCGGACCAGTCCGAACGCGTCGGGGCGGTTGGATACGACGCTGACCAGCGAAGCATCGAGGGTTCCGGCGGCCACCGCGTCGATGAGGGCTTGCAGGTTGCTGCCGTTGCCGGACACCAACACCGTCACCCGGCCCCGACCCGCCGGCGGGACGATCATCCGATGCGCACCTCGGCGCCTTCGGTCACGTGTCCGATGATCCACGTTTCCTCGGGGATCGCGGCGCGGGCCGCATCGACGTTCTCGGGGGCAACGACCGCGACCATGCCGATGCCGCAGTTGAGGAAATTGAGCGACTCGACCGGGTCGAGCCCGCTGCGGGCGATGATGAATTGGAACAGGGGTGGCACGACCCAGGAGTTGCGGTCGATGGCGGCCCCGCAGCCGTCGGGCAGAATGCGGGGCAGGTTGTCGATGAGCCCGCCTCCGGTGATGTGGGCCAGGCCGTCGATGAGGTCGGCGTCGAGCGCTGCACTCAGTGGTGCCAGGTAGCTTCGGTGCACCGCGAGAAGCGCGTCGCCGATGGACTCACCGTCACCGCCGGGTAGCGGTTGGCGAAGGTCGAGCTCGGCCACGACCTTGCGGGCAAGGCTGTACCCGTTGGTGTGCAACCCCGAAGAGGCCAACCCGACCAACACATGTCCGGGCGCGATGCCAGGACGAGGCAGCAACCGGCCTCGTTCGACCGCGCCGACCAGTGTTCCGGAGATGTCGACGGCGCCGGCGACCAGTACGTCGGGCATCTCAGCCGTCTCGCCGCCCAGGAGAACGACGCCGTTGTTCCTGCAGGCCTCGGCCATGCCGTCGACCACCCGGCCGACGATCTCGGGGTCCAGCGTGGCGGACGCGACGGTGTCGAGGAAGAAGAGCGGCCGCGCCCCCTGCACGAGCACATCGTTGACCCCATGGTTCACGATGTCGGCGCCGCACCCTTCCCAACGATCGAGCTTCTCGGCAATGAGCGTCTTGGTCCCCACCCCGTCGGTGGAAGCCACCAGGAGCGGTTGGTCCATCTTCACCAGCGCGGCGATGTCGAAGACGCCACCGAAGCTTCCGAGGCCGGCGACCACCCGAGCATCGTGCGTGCTCTTCACCGACGCCGCGATTCGGGCGGTGGTGGCCGCCCCTGCGCTCAAGGACACGCCGGCTTGTTCGTACGGGTCGCGGGGCAAGTGTCTCCATCCGATGTCGGAGCGGGCGAACAGGTGAGCGCCGTCGATCGTGATCTGGTTCACCACCTCGTAGGCAGCGTCGAGGGCAGCAGCCAGCTCTTGGCCCATGCCGACGACGTTGAGGACTCGGCCCCCCGTCGACACGGCGCGGCCTGCGGGATCGACCTTGGTCGAACCGTGCAGCACCATGGCGTCAGCGGTCCCCGTGACCGTGGGAACGAGGAGGTCCACCCGTGGCGCGGCGGGATAGCCCTCGGCTGCAACCACGACAGCCGCAGCGGTGCCCGGTCGGATGAGCAGGTCGACGTCGGCCAGATGACCGTCGATGCACGCTTGGATCACCTCGAGCAGATCGGACGCAAGCAGCGGGAGCAAGACCTGGGCCTCGGGATCACCGAACCGGCAGTTGTACTCGACCAGCCGGGGACCGGCGGAGGTGAGCATGAGTCCGGCGTACAGCATGCCTACGTACGGCGTACCCTCGCTGGCCATGGCATCGACCGCGCGCTGGAGAAAGCTCACGGTGAGCTCGTGCCAGAGGGCGTTGCTCACACTGGGCACGGGAGCGAAGGCACCCATGCCTCCGGTGTTGGCGCCGGTGTCGTGCTCACCGACTCGCTTGTGGTCCTGAGCCGGAGGCAGCGCCTTGACCGTGCGGCCGTCGCAGAACCCGATGAGCGAGATCTCCTCGCCCTCCATGCGTTCTTCGAGGACGATGGTGCTGCCTGCGGCTCCCAGGGTCTGGCCCGACAGCATCTCGAAGATCGCCCGTTCGGTCTCGACCCGGTCGGCCGGGACGATGACGCCTTTCCCCGATGCCAGTCCGTCGGCCTTGACCACGACCGGCTTGCCCACCTCGTCGAGCCAGGCCAAGGCTTGGCCGACGTCGGTGAACGTGGCCGATCGAGGGCCGGGAATGCCGTGCCTGCTGGCGAACTGTCGGGTGAAGGCCTTCGATCCTTCCAGACGGGCCGCTGCCGCAGTGGGCCCGAAGCAGGGGATGCCCGATGCCTGCAGATCATCGGCAAGGCCGGCGACGAGGGGGGCCTCGGGACCGATGATCACCAGGTCGATGCGCTCGGCTTCGCAGAAGTTGAGGATGTCCTGATGGTCGTCGAGATCCAGGTCGACGTTGTGCGCCGCAGTTCCCGCGTTGCCCGGAGCGACGAACAGCCGCCGATCGGGTTCACGCAGCAGCGCCACCGCGATGGCGTGCTCGCGGCCGCCCGAGCCCAACAACAGAATGTTCACCCGAGAACTCCATCGAATCGTTGCTTGCTGGTGGCCAGCGAAAGCTGAACCGGCACCGGATAGCTTCCGGTGAAACACGCATTGCAGTAGCCATCGTCGCGACCAATGGCCTTCATCATGCGCTCGAGTTCCAGGAAACCGAGGCTGTCCGAGCCGATGTGCGCGTTGATCTCGGCGACCGACAGTTGATGGGCGATGAGTTCCTCGTAGGTCCCCATGTCGACCCCGAAGAAGCAGGGGTGGGCAATGGGGGGGCAGGTGATGCGCACGTGCACCTCGAGGGCTCCCGCGTCGCGCAGCATGCGAATCAGCGGACCCGACGTGGTGCCACGGACGATGGAATCGTCGATGACGACCAGACGCTTGCCCCGAATGTTGTCCTCGAGCGTGTTGAACTTGAGGGCGACGCCGCTTCGGCGAAGCTCGTCGGTCGGCTCGATGAACGTGCGGCCGATGTACCGGTTCTTGACGAACGCCTCGTTGTAGGCGATGCCGGAAACCGCCGAATAGCCGATGGCGGCGGGCACCGAGGAGTCCGGAACCGGCACGACGATGTCGGCTTCGACCGGATGCTGGCGAGCGAGTTCCTCGCCGAGACGCTGGCGAACCTGGTGGACCGACAGGCCGTCCCACACGGCGTCGGGTCGAGAGAAGTAGATGTGCTCGAACGTGCACCTCGCCTGTTTTTCCTTGGGCGAGACCGCCTGCAAGGTCCGGACGACATCGCCCTGGAGCACGACGATCTGACCGGGACCGATTTCCTTGATGGCATCGCAGCCAAGCGTCCGCAGCGCCCCGGTCTCCGAGGCGACCGCATGCCCACCGCTCGGCAGGCGGCCGAGCGAGAGCGGGCGGAAGCCCCAGGGATCTCGAGCGGCGATGACCTTCGTGCCCGAGATGATGACGAGCGAGAAGGCGCCCTCCCACTCGGGCATGACCCTGGCCAACCGCTCTTCCCAGTTCTCGCCTTCGGTGGCCGCCAACATGAGGGCGAGCACCTCGGAATCCGACGACGACTGCAGGCCGGCGCCGCGGGCCAGGAGCTTCTTTCGCAGTTGATCGGCGTTGACCAGATTCCCGTTGTGCGCCAGTCCGAGCGGTCCGTGCAACGTCTCGACCACGTAGGGCTGCACGTTTCGTTCCGAGTTCGAGCCGGTCGTGCTGTACCGGGTGTGCCCGATGCCGAGGCCGCCGACCAAGGGCGCGAGGGCCCGAGGATCGAAGATCTGGCTGACGAGACCGGTGTCCTTGTGGACCCGCACGGCCCGCCCGTCCGAGACGGCGATGCCGGCGGCCTCCTGGCCACGATGCTGCAGTGCGTACAAGCCGAAGAACGCAAGTCGTGCCGCATCGTCCCCCCGGGTGGAGATGCCGATGACGCCGCATTCCTCCGACGGCCGGTCAAGGTCGAGGACCGACCCCATCTGGTCATTCATGCCGTCGGTCCTGTCCTGTCATCGAAGACCCTGTCCTCATCCAAGACCCTCTCATCCAAGACCCTCTCGTCCAAGACCCTCTCGTCCAAGACCCTCTCGTCCAAGACCATGGAGATTTCGGCGCAGCCGCTCGTCGAGCGGTTCCTCGCCGGGCACGAACTCGAGTCCGGTCAGCCGCTGATAGAGGTCGATGTACCGAGCGGAGGTGTCGGACCAGACCTGAGCATCGAGCTCGGGGGGCGGTCCGTCACCGGAATAGCCGGCAGCCCGCAACGCGAGTCGAACTGCTTCTTTGTCGAAACCTTCGGGAGGGTCCCCGGCCGCGAGCCGGTCCTCGAGCGACGCAGCATCCCAGTAGCGGGACGAGTCGGGGGTGTGGACTTCGTCGATGAGCAGCAGACGGCCGTCTGGCGCGAGGCCGAACTCGTACTTCGTGTCGGCCAGGACGAAACCCGCCGCCTCGGCGATCCGACAGCCACGTTCGAACACGGCCAAGGCCACGTCCTGAACTCGGCGCCAGAGTGCACCCTCGACCAACCCGCTGGTCTCGACGTCGGACACGCTGATCGGCTCGTCGTGGCCCCCGGCGTGGGCCTTGGTCGTCGGCGTGATGATGGGGTGGGGCAACGGACCGTGAGCCGCCAGGCCGTCCGGCAGCTCGTGTCCGTAGAGGACGCGTTCGCCGGCCTGATAACGCGGGAGGATCGAGGTGGACGTGCTTCCGGTGAGGCGACCTCGAACGACGACCTCGACCGGCAGCGGCGCGGCATCGATGACGATGGCTGCGTTGGGGTCGGGGAGCGACAGAAGATGGTTGTCGACGAGGTCGGCGGTTTGCTCGAACCACCAGGCAGCCAACTGGTTCAGCACCTGACCCTTGTGCGGGACCAGCCCGATGACCCGGTCGAACGCGCTGAGGCGATCGCTGGTGACGAGCAGCCGACGTTGACCAGGAAGCGGCCACGCCTCACGAACTTTGCCCGACACGCGGCCCGGGAAATCAAGTTCGAATTCGGACAGCGACCACGCTGTGCCAACGGCTCCCACGGCCCTCATTCTGTCAGTCCCTCCGGCGATCACCACGGGCCACCACTGATTGTCTCCCGATTCGAACGGATTCCCGTCACAACAACCGCGTGGCGTGACCCATCTTGCGCCCAGCGCGAACCTCGGCCTTGCCGTACACGTGCACCGAGGTCCGAGGCTCGCTGAGGAGCGCGGGCACGAGCTCGACCTCCTGGCCGATGAGGTTGCGCATCTCGCAGGGGGAATGAAAGCCCGGATCGACCACGGGGGCCCCCGTCACCGCCCGAATGTGTTGCTCGAACTGAGACACCACGCAGGCGACCTCGGTCCAGTGACCCGAGTTGTGGACTCGCGGCGCGAACTCGTTGGCCAGCAGGTTGGGCCCTGGTCCCGACACGACGAAGAACTCGAGCCCCAGGACACCGACGTACTCCAACGCCTGGAGCAGATTGGTGGTGTGGGCCATGGCTTCGGCCTCGATCTCGACACCCCAGCCGTGGGGGACGGTCGACGTGGCGAGGATGCCGTCCCGGTGGACGTTGCGGGCCGGCGGGAAGCACACGACCCGGCCGCCCCGGTCGCGGGCACCGATGACGGAGAGCTCGCCTTCGAAGGGCACGAAACCCTCGGCGATGAGCGCGTCCGGTGACGCATGTGGGTCGTCGCATCCGAGATCCTTGAACAGGCGTGTTGCGGCGTCGAGACCGACCGGTCCGGTGAGCCTGACCTGGCCTTTCCCGTCGTATCCGAAGCGGCGGGTCTTCACGATCGCCTGCCCACCCAGTTGGTCGAGGACCACATCGACCTCGGCGGGTCCAGTCAGCGGAAGGAACGGGGCGGTCGGTACGCCGATGTCGTTCAGGAACCGCTTCTCCGCCAACCGATCCTGGGCCTTGCGCAGCGCGATCGGCGCCGGGGCCACCGGCACCCGATCGGAAAGCGCCAGCACGGCTTCGACCGGGACATTCTCGAACTCGTAGGTGACGACGTCGACCAGGGCCACCAGTTGCACGAGGGCGTCGGCGTCGTCGAACCGCGCATGGATGAAGCTCGAGGCGACCTGCGCTGCCGGAGCCAACGGATCAGGGTCGAGCACCACCGTTCCGTGACCCAGCCTGGCCGCGGCCATGCACAGCATCCGACCGAGCTGGCCGCCTCCGAGAATGCCGATGACCTGGCACTGGCCGGTGGGAGCGCCGGTCACGACGGGTTCGGTACCGCGTCGACGGGAAACAGCGCCACCGCATCGCTCTGCGCTTCCCGCCACGCCGCCAACCGCTCGGCCAGCGCATCGTCGGTCGTGGCCAACATGGCCGCGGCCAGGAGCGCTGCGTTCACTGCGCCGGCGTCGCCAATGGCCAGGGTCCCCACCGGAACGCCGGCCGGCATCTGAACGATCGACAGCAGGCTGTCCTGGCCGGACAGTGCCCGGGATTGCATGGGGACTCCGAGCACCGGAAGCGCGGTGAATGCTGCGGTCATTCCCGGCAGGTGGGCCGCTCCCCCTGCGCCGGCGATGATCACCCGGAACCCCTCGGCCTTGGCCCCCTTCGCGAAGGTCACCATGCGATCGGGGGTGCGGTGCGCGGAAACGATCCGAGCCTCATAGGAAACGTCGAGCGCATCCAGTGTCGTGGCAGCATGGCGCATGGTCGGCCAGTCCGACTGGCTTCCCATGATGATGGCAACGAGCGTCGTCATGATCAGACCACCGCTTTCACGCCGGCTTTGAAGAGGTCCAGGCACCGACCGGTGCCGTCGCCGTCGCGACCTCGGAGGGGGTCTTGTCGCGCGAGGACGTGGTCCTCCGGGTGCGGCATGAGTCCCAACACGAAGCCGGTTGCATCGCAGACACCAGCGACATCGCCGACCGAACCGTTGGGGTTCGCGGGATAGGAGCCGTCGGCCACGCTGCCGTCGGGGTTCAGATAACGGAACGCAACCTGGCCGGCCTCGGTCAGTGCGTCCAGGTCACCCGACACGAAACGCCCTTCGCCATGGGCGATGGGACAACGCAGTGATTCGGTGAGCCCTTCGGTCCACACCGACTTCATCGTCGCCGGCTCGAGATCGACCCAGCGACACTCGAAGTCGCCCAACGCGTTGCGTGCAAGCACGGCCGTGTGGCCCGGACCGGGAAGAATGCCCGATCGGACAAGCGCCTGAAAGCCGTTGCAGATCCCGATGATCGGCGTTTGCCGGCTGACGGCCGCGTGAAGTTGGTCCCCGAACCACCCGGCAAGATCGAGTCCGAACAGGCGGCCGGCGCCCAGCGCATCGCCATAGGAGAACCCGCCGGGGACGCCCAGGATCTGGAACTTGTCCAGCCGGACCTCACCCGACCGCAGCGCGCTGAGCGGGACGACGTGGGCTTCGGCCCCGGCCAACTCGAATGCACTCGCGAGATCGTGGTCTCGGTTGGTCCCCAACGCAACGGGGATCAACACCCTTGGCTTGGTCATTCGCCGCTTCCCTCGCTCGGAACGGATTCGGGACGGTTGGTGTAGGCGCGGCTGACCGCAGCAAGATCGAGGTCGACGGGTCCAACTCGGAGACGGCCGGTGTCGGTCACCGAACCGATGCGCATGCCCGAGGGCAGCAGCGCCCCGACCCGATCGGTCTCCTCGGGTCGGACCTCGAGCAGGTAACGACCCGGGCCTTCTCCGAACAGGACCTCCGCGGCCGAACCGACGTCCAGATCGAGGCCGAGGCGACCAGCGTGGGCCCACTCGGCCGCAGCAACGGCCAGACCACCTTCGGAGAGGTCGTGTGCGCTGCGCACCAGGCCGGCGGCAATGGCGGCCGCAACTTCGCTGTGGCGAGTGCGGGCCTCGGGATCTGGTTGGGGCACCAAGCCGCCGTGATCGTTCCCGAGCACCAGATCGAGATGCGATCCCCCCAGCTCGCCCCACTGCGGACCGACGAGCCAGACGTCGTCGCCCGCCTCGACCACCCCGGTGATGGGCACCACCGACAGGTCTTTGACGAGGCCAACGGCGGTGATGACCAAGGTCGGCGCCACGGGGTCGGCGTGTCCATCGGGGTGCACGAAGACGTTGTACAGGGAGTCCTTGCCCGACACGAACGGCGCCCCATGGTGCAGCGATGCGTCATGACACGCCTCGCACGCCGCAACGAGTCCGCCGAGGGTGGCGGGATCGGTGGGGTTTCCCCAGGCGAAGTTGTCCAGCAGCGAAAGCTGGGTCGGGTCGGCACCCGCAACCACCACGTTGCGAATGGCTTCATCGATGACGTTCCACGCCATGGCGCCCGGGTCGAGCCGGCCCATCGCCGCGTTGACCCCGATGCCCAACGCCATGCCCCGCGTTCCACTGGTCCCCGGGGGGATCAGCACCGTGCCATCACCCGGCCCGTCGCCGTGCGGTCCCCCGTAGGGACGGACATAGGTGCCGCCGAGCACCTCGTGGTCGTAGGTCCGAAGCACGGACTCGTTCGATCGGATCGACGGGTGGGCGAGCAGCGCCAACAAGGTGTCGGCGGGATCGACGGGGTCGTTCGTACGGCTGACGGTGCGGTGAACGGTCTCCACCCGTTGGGCGATCATCTGCCGCTGCGGACGGCCATCGTGCAGGAAGCCGCAGTCGAGGTCGATGACCGGAGCGTTCGGATCCGAGCCGGCGGTATCTCGGACGACCAGGCGCCCTCGTCCGGTGAAGTTGCCGATGACCGCGGCCCCGACCGACCAGCGTTCGGCCAGCGCGAGCAACGGCGCGGGATCCGGCACGGCCAGGACCATGCGCTCCTGCGCTTCGGACAACCAGACCTCCCAAGGCGCAAGGCCGGGGTACTTCCGGGGCACCAAGGCCAGATCGACCTCGGCTCCGAGTGTCTCGGCCATCTCTCCGATGGCCGACGACAGGCCACCGGCACCGCAATCAGTGATGGCGGTGTAGAGCCCGGCATCGCGGGCTTCCAGCACCACGTCGATGAGGCCCTTCTCGACGATCGGGTCGCCGATCTGCACCGACGAGCCGGCGATATCGGCCGTCTCGACGCCCATGGTCTGAGAGGAGAACGTGGCGCCGCCGACACCGTCGCGGCCGACCGCACCACCAAGGACAACGATCGAGTCGCCGGGCTGGGCGGCCGTGGGATTGGATCCGGTTGGCAGCAAGCCGAAACAGCCGGCGAATACCAGCGGGGTCGTGGTGTATGCAGCATCGTGCACGATGGCACCGGCGAGGTTGGGAACGCCGATCTTGTTGCCGTAGTCGCCGACACCGGCAATGACGCCGTTGCGCACGCGGTGCGGATGCAGCACGCCGTCGGGCAGCTGGTCGAGCGGAAGGTCTTCTGGTCCGAAACAGAGAATGTCGGTGAGCGCCACGGGTTTGGCCGACACGCCGAGGATGTCCCGAACGACACCGCCGACTCCGGTGTTGGCGCCGCCGAAGGGTTCGAGCGCTGAGGGATGGTTGTGGGTCTCGGCTTTGAGGGCGATGTCCCAACCCTCTTCGAACTCGACGATTCCGGCGTTGTCGACGAAGGCGCTGCGAACCCAGGGCGCGGCGAGATCGTCGGTCGCCGCTCGGAGGTAGCTCTTGAGCAGCCCGTCGATCACCTCGCCGTCAGGGGTCAGGGTGATGCGCGCCCGGAACGTCTTGTGGGCGCAGTGCTCGCTCCACGTCTGGGCCAGGGTTTCGAGCTCGGCATCGGTTGGAGCCCGACCTTGGTCGGCGAAATGGGCCTGGATGACCGAGAGCTCCTCGGGGTCGAGCCCGAGCCGGCGAGACCGGTTCAGCGCCCCGAGCTCGTCGGGACCGAGGCCGTCGAGAGGGATCGACACCGTGGCGGGCGCTTCGGCCTCGGTAGCAGCGAAGGCCGGCGGAAGCTCGCCGAAGCTCCAGCGTTCGATGACCTCGTTGTGCAGTACGCGGCGAGCGAGCAGTTCGATGGATGGTGCGTCCTGCTCACGATCGAGGGTCGAGCCGTCGTCGCGGACCACGTCGAGGACGAACCGACGTCCGACCGAGGCCGCTTCGAGGCGCAGCCCGATCTCTGACGCGCTTCGGACCAGCTCGGCGGCCTCACGGTCGGTGACCCCAGGCCGGAGGCCCGTCTCGACGATCAAACCCTCGGGGCGGTGGTCCGCGCTGCGACACCACCATTGACCAACGGGGTCGATCAGCAGCTGCTCGGCCAACCGCTCGGTGAGGTGGTCCGGATCGTCGCTGAACGCCCGCAGGTGCACCACCCGAAACGTTTCGACGGAACGCACGAAGATGCCAAGGGCTTCCATCTGCGAACGGGTATCGGAATCGATGGCCTCGCCCGGGCCGACAACTATGGCTAGATCACAAAGCCCCACTCCCCCAGCATGGAGGCCACAGCGCCGAGAGACTGACCGGAGCACGAAATTTCTTGCCTGGCGCTCGAAGCAAGATCATGGCTGGGTAGATGTTTGGTAGGAATACGGTCAAACAAACCATCGGGACGAGCTGCTCGACGGTCGACAACCAGTGCATCGGTTCATCGGACCCGGGTACCTCGACGAGGACGTTGTTCAGCAATGACTCAGGACCTTCCTGCCCCCACAATCGCTCGCACCAGGTCCATCCTCGTCATCGAAGACACGGTCGAGTTCCAGCAGCTCTTCCAGACCATGCTCGAGGCCGAGGGGTACCAGGTCACGACCGTGGGCACGGGGGTGCAGGCCCTGAAGGAGGCCCGTGTCAACGATCCCGACGTGATCGTTCTCGACCTTCGACTGCCCGACATGGACGGCATGGAGGTCTGCCGCCAACTTCGGACGTTCACCGACGCCTACGTCATCATGGTCACTGCCCGCGACGACGAGATCGATCGGGTCATCGGATTGTCCGTCGGAGCCGACGACTATGTCGTGAAGCCGTTCTCGCCACGAGAGCTGGCCGCCAGGATCCAGGCCATGCTCCGGAGGCCGCGCGCCACCTCGGCGGAAGCCGTCAGGACCGAGGTCCGGGTGTTCGAGGGCCTGACGATCGATGTGCCCGCTCGTGAAGTTCGTATCGATGGACAACTCGTTGCACTCACGAAGATCGAGTTCGACCTCCTCGATGAGCTGAGCAGCCGATCGAACGTGGTGTTCACCCGAGAACGGCTGATCGAGCGCGTGTGGGGTCCGAATTGGTACGGAGACGGCCATGTGGTCGACGTCCACATCGCCAACCTGAGGCGCAAGATCAACCTCGGTGGCGCCCAATGGGTCAAGACGGTCCGAGGGGTCGGCTACCGGCTCAACGTGAACTGAGCGCTCGCTTCGACCAACGTTGATCGCGTCTGTTCGGCCAGTTCGGCCAACGACACCACCAGCCGGACGAGTGTGTCAGAAGCGTCGCCGGCGGACGCCAATTCCAACTCGGCGGCAAGGCCGGCCAACGGGGAAGCGCCAAGCATCGAACTGGTGGATTTCAACGTGTGGGCCACTCGACCGACCAGTTCGTGATCGGCCGCGGCGACTGCGCCGATCAAGGTCTTGACGCGCTCCGGGAGCTCGGTCAGGTACGTCTCGACCAGCGACACCACGATGTTCCGGTCTCCCAGCTCCTCCGCCAGAAGCGCCAACGCCGATGGCTCGACGAGGGCCACATCCGTTGCGTGGGCCGCCGGGCCAGCCCCATCCGCCTCGCCGCCACTTCGTCGAGGGCTGAGCGGCAGCCAGGTCGAGAGGGCCCGAGACAGATCGTCGATACCGAGCGGCTTGGAGAGGAAGTCGTCCATGCCCGCCGCCAGGCACCGTTCCCTGTCCCCGAGCATGGCCCGGGCGGTGACTGCGATGACCGGAGTACGCGCCAGTCCCTCCGCTTCCTCTCGCTGCCGCAGCAGCGCGGTCGTTTCCAGTCCATCCATTCCCGGCATGTGCCAGTCCATGAGCACGGCGTCGAATCGCCCGTCGACCATCAGTTCCAGGGCCGTGACCCCGCTCGGGGCCACCGCCGATGCCAATCCCAGCTTGGCCAGCTGCGACGTCACCAGCAGCTGGTTGACGGGACTGTCGTCGACGACCAGGACGATGCTGCGGTCCAGATCGGCCGAACGTCGAGGCGCCGCAGCCAGGGCATGAGGGGTGGGATCGACGAGCTCGACGAGCTGTTCGATCGTCACCAGGAGCAACGCCGTCTCCGATCCGAGCGTTGGGGCGAACGCCGCCGCGTGCTCGGGCTTCTCGGCCAACAGCTCGACCAGGCCGCCGATGGTGTGCGCCGGGCTGCGCAGGCGTCGGACCAGCTCGACGATGCCGGCCATCCGCGCATCGTCGACCGCTCCGCCTGCCGATTCCCCTGCATGTTCCACCACCATGCCTCGCCCTCTCTCCCACGACGGGTCCTATACGATCGACTGGCCTGGATGCATTCACCTGAGGTCAGCTGTGAACTTCGATCAAATCTTCGCGCTCACTTCTGATGCGGCCTTCATAAGCGTCGACCACGTCATCCTCGAAGTGAACGACGCAGCCCGAGAACTCTACGACGTCGAGACCGCGGCCGACCTCGTCGGTCGCAGCATCGACGAACTCGTTCCGGACGAATACCGTCCTTCGCTCCGGCAACGCACGACCGTCACCCTCGAAGGCCGGGGACGCAGCCGCGAAGCCCGGGAGGAGATTCTGCTCGCCGACGGAGCCCGCGTTCCGGTGCTGGTTCGGTCCTGCCCGATCGACTACACGCCGAACGCGCAACTACGGCGAACGTTTCGCCGGCAAGCAGGCGCTGCTGTCCTTGCTCCGTCCGGTCACAGTCGGCTCCGATGCCGAGCGGAAGCTTCGCCAGCGCGAAGCGCGTTCGTCGATGTTCACGGAGGTGTCCCTGAAACTGGCGCGGGCAAACGATGCCGAACTCGACGCAACGATCGAGAGCGTGCTCGGAGCCATCGCCCGCTCCGAGGGCGCCGACCGCGCCTACATCAACCTGTTCGACGATCCCGTGCACAGAATCTTCAGCTGTGCGTACGAGTGGACGGCTCCGGGCATCGAACGCCAACGAGACTACGTCCAGGGATTTTCCAACGAGGCCTTCCCCTGGAGTGGCGGGGTCATGGCCGGCCACGACGTCGTGCACATCCCCGACCTGCACAGTCTGCCGCCCGAGGCCGCGGCCGAACGGGAGTCCTTCGGTCTGTATGGCGTGAAGTCCGTGCTCCAGGTGCCGATGGTCGTCGGAGGCGAGCTGGTCGGAGTGCTCGGTTTCAACTCGGTGCAGATCCCGGTCTGGTGGTCGGACGACACCATCGAACTGGTCCGGGGGGTCTGCGATGCCATCACCACCGCCGTGACGAGGCAGGACGCCGTTCGAGCCATGGAGCGCTCCAAAGCCGAAGCCGAGCGGGCCAATCAGGCCAAAGACCTTTTCCTGTCACGCATGAGTCACGAGCTCCGCACGCCCCTGAACGCCGTGCTCGGCTTCACCGAACTCCTCATGCTCGACGACGGCAGGCCCGAGGCCGACAGGGCTTCGCTTCGCCAGGTCCATGAAAGCGGCTTGCATCTCCTTGCGCTGGTCGAAGACGTGCTCGACATCAGCCGGATCGAGGCGGGTCGGCTGGCCATGTCGATCGAGCCGGTCGATGTTGCATCGGTGATCGACGCCGCGCTCGGCATGATTCGCAGTGCCGGTCTCGACACGGGGCTCGACGTCACCGTGGACTACGGACCCGGCCCGGCCGTCGCCGCTGACCGCCAACGTCTCCAGCAGGTGTTGGTCAACCTTGTCTCCAACGCGTGCAAGTACAACCGGCCAAACGGGTCCGTTCGCTGTCATCGTGGAGACAGCCGATGGTTCCTGGAACGACAGGGCTCGAGCGAGGGTCACGGTGATCGACACCGGCATTGGCATCCCCGCCAAGGACCTTGGTCGGGTCTTCGATCCCTTCGATCGCCTCGGCCGCGAGGAGAGTCGCGTCGAAGGATCCGGCATCGGCCTGACGCTCACCCGCATGATCGTCGAGATGATGGGCGGCACCATTGCGCTCGAATCGGTCGACGGCGAGGGTACGACGGTCACGATCGAGTTCGGGCTGGCCTCTCGGGCACCGAAACCGATCGATCTGGCCGGCCACGATGGCCCCTCGGTCGTGCTCGCCGTCGAGGACAACGAGGCCAGCCTGCTCCTCCTCCGCCACGTGGTGCAACGCGAACCCGATCTCGCGTTCCTCCAGGCCGCCACGGTGGCCGGCGCGCTGCAGCTCGCCGCCCAGCGCCGCCCGGACCTCATTCTTCTCGACCTGCACCTTGCCGACGGCAACGGGGAGGAACTGATCAACGCCCTCCGAGGCACTCGTGAGACTCGACGCATCCCGATCGTCGTCATCACCGCCCACGCCGACCCGACCGTCATGACCCGGGTGATCGGCGCAGGAGCCGTCGACTTCCTTCCGAAGCCGGTCTCGGTCAACCGACTCCGCGAGGTGATCCGGAAGGTCATCCCATTGCGGGAACTCCCCGAGTGATCATCAACTACCCACCCGAGCTCCCGATCACCGCTCGTCACGACGAGCTCCTCGAGACCATTCGCGACCATCAGGTCGTGGTGGTCGCCGGTGAGACCGGCTCGGGCAAGAGCACGCAGCTGCCGAAGCTCTGTCTCGAACTCGGGCGCGGCGCCGAGGCACTGATCGGCCACACCCAACCGCGTCGCATTGCCGCCCGATCGATCGCCGAACGGGTCGCCGAGGAACTGGGGCAGGAGTTGGGGGCCACGGTCGGCTACCAGGTTCGCTTCACCGACGTCGTCAGCCGCCAGACCCGTCTCAAGCTGATGACCGACGGCATCCTCCTCGCCGAGATCCAGCACGACCCGTTGCTCCGTCGGTACGACACGATCATCATCGACGAGGCCCACGAACGAAGTCTCAACATCGACTTCCTGCTCGGTTGGCTGCACCAGCTGCTCCCGCGCCGGCCCGACCTGAAACTCATCATCACCTCGGCCACCATCGACACCCAGCGCTTCGCCGAGCACTTCGCTGACGCGTCCGGCACACCGGCCCCGATCATCGAGGTGTCCGGGCGCACCTTCCCGGTCGAGATGCGCTACCACCCGATCGAAGAGGGCGACCAGACCGATGCCATCTGCGACGCCGTCACGGAACTCTTCCGGGACGTTCCCGGTGACGTGCTCGTCTTCTGCTCGGGTGAACGCGAGATCCGCGACGCCACCGACGCGCTCAACGATCTCGAGCTGCCGAACACCGAGATCGTGCCGCTGTACGCGCGACTCTCGGCAGCAGAACAGCATCGGGTGTTCGCCGCCCATCGGGGGCGGCGGGTGGTGGTGGCCACCAATGTTGCCGAAACCTCGCTCACCGTGCCCGGGATCCGTTCGGTCGTCGATCCGGGAACCGCCAGAATCTCGAGGTTCAATCGACGGACCAAGGTGCAGCGCCTGCCCATCGAACCGGTCTCGCAGGCATCGGCCAACCAACGAGCGGGCCGTTGCGGCCGTGTGGCCGCCGGCGTCTGCATCCGGCTCTACGCCGAGGACGATTTCGCCGGCCGACCCGAGTTCACCGAGCCCGAGATCCAGCGAACCAACCTGGCGTCGGTCGTCCTGCAAATGGCAACGCTCGGGCTCGGCGATGTCGAGGCGTTTCCCTTCGTCGACCCTCCCGACCGTGCCTCCATACGGGCGGGCGTCGCGCTCCTCGAAGAGCTGGGCGCCGTCCGACCCGGCCGCCAGGGCCACGGCGACTGGGTCACCAAGCTCGGGCGCCGACTCGCTCGGCTCCCGGTCGATCCACGCCTCGGAAGGATGCTGATCGAAGCCGAGCGGCTGGGTTGCCTGCGCGAGATTCGCATCATCGTCGCAGGGCTGAGCATTCAGGACCCCCGGGAGCGGCCGACCGGGAAAGAACAAGCCGCCCGAGAGGCCCACGCTCGCTTTGCCGATGACACCTCGGACTTCCTCTCGTGGATCCATCTCTGGGAGCACCTCGAGACCGAACGACGCGAACGGTCGTCCAACCAGTTCCGACGGATGTGTCGGAACGAGTTTCTCAACGCCCAGCGTGTTCGCGAGTGGCAAGACCTCCACAGCCAGCTCCGACGGGCGCTGCGCGATCGATCACCCGAATCGGGCGATCCTGTCCAGCCGGCGCATCCCGACGTCATGCACCGAGCGTTGCTCTCCGGTCTGCTCTCACACATCGGCCGCAAGAACCCGGACGGGCCGGATTACCGGGGCCCGCAGGGCACCAACTTCGCCATCGCTCCAGGATCCAGCCTGTTCAAACGGAACCCGTCGTGGGTGATGGCCGCCGAGCTGGTCGAGACCAACCGTGTATGGGCCCGAGTCCTTGCCAGGATCCAACCCGAATGGCTCGAACGGGTCGGTGCGCACCTCCTGGCCCACAGCTACGGCGACCCGTGGTGGGATGCCGATCAGGGCGTGGCCAAGATCCACCACTCGGCAACGTTGTACGGTCTCCCCGTCTTCACCAACCGGACCGAACTGCTCCACCGTTCGGATCGCGACGCTGCGCGCTGGTTCCTGCTGAGCAACGCCCTTGCGCTCGGCGAGTGGGGCGCTCGCTCACCGAACTTCGCCCAACACAATCGGGAGCAGCGAGAGGCAGTCATCGCGCTCGAGATCAAGTCCCGACGCGACGATCTCCTGCTTGCACACGACCGCATCGTCGAGTGGTTCGACCACCGAGTCCCGAACGACGTGGCGACCGTCAAGGAGTTCGAACGCTGGTGGAGAGACCGACGAATGGTCGAACCACACCGTTTCGACCTGACCGTCGACGACCTCACGGCTCCGGACGCGTCCGAGGTCGAAGCCGAGGCGTTTCCCGACGAGCTGGGCGACGGGGACGCTGCGCTCGGCCTCACCTATGTGTTCGAACCGGGCCACCGCCTCGACGGGGTCACCATCGACGTACCGCTCGATCAGCTCCGGTCGGTCGACTCCACGGCCTTTGACTGGCTGGTGCCGGGACTTCGAGGCGAACTGGTCGAGGCCATGCTCCGCACGTTGCCGAAGCCGATTCGGAAGCAGCTGCTGCCCATCGCCGACACGGCTCGGCGGGTCCTCTCCGAGCTCGACGAACGGGATGACCCGGCGCCGGCTCGGCCGCTCACGGTTGCCGTTGCGCTGGTTCTCGCTCGATCACTCGGCGTATCGGTGGTCCCCGACGACTTCGACCTCGACCGCGTCCCCTCGCACCTCCGTCCACGGTTCCGCATCATCGACGACCGAGCGCTGGACGCCGAGCCTGAAGTCCTGGCCGAGGGCACCGACCTGGACCTGCTGCGCGATCTGTTGGACCAACGGGTTCGGGCCACCGTCCGCGGCGCGGGCCACGACCTGGAACGCGAGGACGTGACGACGTGGGACTTCGGCGACCTCCCCCGATCGGTCGAAGTCAGCCACCGCGGTCATCGCGCCGTCGCCTACCCGTCGCTCGTGATCGACGGCGACCGGGTCGACCTTCGGCTGTTGCCGTCCGAGGACGAGCAGCACGACGAGATGTGGACCGCGAGCCGTCGGCTACTCGCCCTTCACCGACCCTCGTTGAGCAAGATTCTGCGCCCGCTCCTGACTACCGAGACGAAGCTGGCGCTGATCGTGAGCCCGTACGACTCGCCGTCAGCATGGCTCGACGACTGTGTGGAAGCGGCGATCGAGGCCATGCTCATCGACTGGGGTGGGCCGGCGTGGACGCAGACCACGTTCGACACACAGGTCGAGGAGATGCGCCGCCTGCTCCCCGACCGCGTCGCCGAGCTCGCCGCTCGCTCGTTGCAGGCGCTGGTCGCCAACCGCCAGCTCGAGACCCGGCTCGAAGATCCGCCCACCGGCTTCGTCGCCGCCTACCGGGATGTCCGTGCCCAGAGGGATCGCCTGCTGTACGCCGGCTTCATCACCCAAGTGGGGGCCGATCGGCTGGACGACATCGCCCGGTACCTCAACGCAGCCGTCCATCGTCTGACCCGCCTCCCCGAAGCGCCGACGAGGGACGCCGAGCTGATGGCACGCGTCCGGTCGTTGGAAGCGACCTGGGACGACCTCGTGGCCAACACTCCGTGGAGCGCCGAGCTGGAAGAAGCCGGTTGGCTGCTGCAGGAACTGCGGGTCGCGCTCTTCGCTCAACACCTCAGGCCAGGCCAGCCCGGTCGTCAACCAGTGAGCGAGAAGCGAATGCGCAGCGTGCTCGAACGGCTCAGACCTGCCGGTGTCGACGTCAGCCTCGGCCGATGAAGGGCATCGCTGTGGCCATGATGGTCATGAACTGAATGTTTGCGTCGAGCGGCAACGACGCCATCTGGAGCACCGCCCTGGCAACGTGGTCGACGTCCATCGTGGCTTCGGGCCGGACCGAGCCGTCGGCCTGCTTGGCCCCGACCGCAGTGCCGGCAACCATGTCCGTCAGTGCGTTGCCGATGTCGATCTGACCGCACGCGATGTTGAACGGGCGACCATCGAGCGAGATCGTCCGCGTCAGTCCAGTGAGCGCATGCTTGGTCGAGGTGTACGGCGCAGAACCGGGACGGGGCACGTGGGCCGAGATGGATCCGTTGTTGATGATTCGGCCACCCTGCGGATCCTGAGCTCGCATGGCGGCGAACGCAGCTCGCGCGCACAGGAAGGCACCCGTCAGGTTGGTGTCGACCGACCGCTTCCAGTCCTCGACAGAGATCTCGTCGATGGTTCCGGCCTTGGTGAAGATGCCGGCATTGTTGAACAGCGCGTCGAGCCGCCCGAACCGGGCGACGAACTGCTCGACCATGGTCCGGACGAACGACTCGTCGGCAATGTCGCCCGCCAACACCATGGCTGTTCCTGGCCCGGAACCGGCACTCGTCGCGACGGCTTCGAGCCGGTCGGCCCTCCTGCCTACGAGCCCGACCGACCACCCGTCGGCAAGGAACCGATCGGCAGTTGCTCGACCGATTCCTGAACCTGCACCCGTGATGATGATCGTCCCTGCCATCTCGGAACTGTACCGTCTCGCCTGTGTCTGGTTCGTCTGTCCCTGGTTCATTCGTCTTCGGGGTCGACCTCGATGGAGTGTGCGCCGACTACACCCGGGGTTTCCGGGAAATCGTCGCCGAGCATCAGGGCGTCGACCCCGAGACGCTCACTCTCGAACGTTCCTGGGGTTTCCAGGAGTGGGGCATCGACGACGCCGCGTTCAACGAACTCCACCGCTATGCCGTCACCGAGCGACACCTGCTTCGAGATCTTCCGCAGCTCGAGGGCTGCGCCGACGCCCTCTGGCGACTCTCCGATGCCGGGATCTGGATTCGCATCATCACCCACCGGCTCTACACCAACTGGGGCCATGCCGCGGCCATCGGCGACACGGTCACCTGGCTCGACAACGCCCAGGTTCCCTACCGCGACATCTGTTTCCTCGGGGCGAAACCCGAGGTCGAGGCCGATGCCTACATCGACGACGCCCCCCACAACATCGAAGCACTCCGCGCCGCAGGCAACGACGTGATCGTGTTCGAACAGCCCTACAACCGCCACCTCGATGGGCCACGGGCGCGCAACTGGGACGAGGTCGAAGAGATCGTCATGGCGTTGGCCGCGCTGCATCACAGCGCTCACGACCGGGCGATTCAACCCCAATTGCCCGGCATCGATGCCGGGGCCGACCGGCTGATGCGCCGGAAGAACTTTTCCTGACCAGGCCGGGTCCGGGGCGTAGGACGGCTGCTACACGACCGGCTGCGGGGTTGCCGCCGTTGCCAGGCGGTCGAGCGTTTCGCCCCACCACGAAGTCTCGACGACGGTACGGCCCGGGATGTTCGACAGGACCTCGTCGACCAGCGCGGTGACGTGCGGCTGCCCCTGAGCTGCAAGGCGCAGATCGAGGAGTTGGTCGACGACCCGACCCCGATCAATCAGCTGTCCGCTGAAGCCACTCTTGAACTCTTCGATCAGATTCTCGATCACAGCACCCATGCTCGCATGTATCGGACGCAATGAGGGGGTCGGTTGAGAAGAACCTCAGAGAGTCAATCGACCCATCCTCCCGACGAACCTCCGGCTCCAGCCGTCGAGTCGCACCAACCTCCGGCTCCAGCCGTCGGTTTCCGACGCTTGGGGCCGGAGGTTCGGCGGGCGTGACGCCTGGGGCCGGAGGTTCACGCTGAAGCGGCGAGCAGGTCCTGGAGTACTGGTTTCAGATAGGCGAGGAACACCTCGGGGTTTTCGCTCATGGGGAAGTGTCCGACGCCTTCCATGAGCGCCCAGGTCGAGCCGGCGATGGCTTCGTGGGCCAGGCGACCGGCTTCGGGCGTCGCGCTCCAGTCGTACTCACCGGACAGCAGGTGGACGCCCACCTTGGACGAGTCGATCTGGTCGGCGTCGGACCGCAGGTCGTGATCGACCACGTAGAAGTACAGATCGCCGAGAAACGCAGCCGGCCAGCCTTGGGAGTAGACGAAGGCTGTCTCCTTGCGGAGGGCCTCGGGTGACTGCGGTGCCATCAGGCCCTCCATCAACGCGGCCTTGTAGCTCGAGTCGATGCGGGGATGCCAGAGATGGGTCATGGCGTCGTAGTTCCCCTCGACCTTCAGGGAGGGTTCGACGCCGATGACGGCCCGGAACCGGTCGGGGTGGAACCGGGCGAGATCGAGCGCCAAGAGACCGCCTATGGAGCAGCCCATGAACACCGGCCGATGGAGCCCGAGCGCGTCGGCGACCGCCAGGGGAATCGACATCAGGAACTCGGTCGTGAGGCGATACGGCTCTGACCACCAGTCCTTGCCCTGCGGTGGCAGAGACTTGCCGTGGAACGGAAGGTCGTAGGCCACGAGCTGGAAGTGCTCGGTGATCCACCGGTCCTCGAACAGGTGCCGCCACTGGGCGCCATGTGCGCCTGCGGTGTGCTGCAAGAGTAGCGGTATGCCCTGCCCCGCGGTCTCGACGTAGAGCCGGTGATCCAGTCGATCGGCGCCGAGCTCGACGTGGTGGTAACGGCCGACCGGCGAGTCGACCGGACCGAGGTGGGTGGGCGCATACGGCCCGGACGATGACGGCAACCCGTGACGGTCTCGACGAAGCAATTCGATCACACGGCTGATGGCGCCGAAGTGCTGCGCGAACGCCTCTTGATCACCGCTGACCTTCAGTCCGAGGTGGCGGGCCGAGCCCAAATCGTTGCACTGCGGCGGTGGAACGGCGGCGAGCAACGCCGTCCAGATGTCGCCGGTCGCGGCAATGGCAACATGCCCCCGAACGGATTGGCCGAGGGCAGAGGCATCGACACCGCGCAACACCATCGACGATGGAGAGCACGAGTCGAGGTCGCCCCTCGTCGAGACTCGACTCCGGCGCATGTCCGAAGTCGAGGCTCAGCGAGCCGGTCCAGCATCGGGCTGCGAGGCGAAAGACGCCATCGGCATTGCAGACTTGGGCCAGTTGTCGTGCGTCCACCAGGCGAAGTTAGTCACTTTGGTCGATGCGGGCCCCACCGGCCGCGAGAAACTACCGTCTGCCGATGGACGACACCCAGCGATCACTCACACCGGGCTACCGAAAGCAGCTCGATCAGGGGTTCGCGTTCGGCAGCGTGCTCACCTTTGCCCAACGTCCGCTCCTGACCGACGTCGAGCAGCTCGACTCCTGGAAGCCCGACGTTGCCGTCATCGGCGCTCCATTCGATCTCGGAACGACCAACCGGCCCGGCGCCCGATTCGGCCCTCGGTCACTGCGGGTCGACGCCTACGAGTCGGGCAGCTATCACATCGGACTTGGGCTCGAGATCTTCGATCACCTCGAGGTCATCGACTACGGCGACGCGTTCTGCCCCCACGGCCAGGTCGACGCCAGTCTTGCGAACATCAAAGAACGCGTCCACGAGGTGGCGAGCCGCGGGATCGTTCCCTTCGTGATCGGCGGCGACCACACCATCACGTGGCCGTCGGCGACCGCGGTCGCCGACGTGTACGGCCATGGCAGGGTCGGCATGGTCCACTTCGACGCTCATGCCGACACCGCCGACACCATCGACGGAAATCTTGCCAGCCACGGAACACCGATGCGGCGCCTCATCGAGTCGGGCGCGATCCCGGGAGCCAATTTCGTACAGGTCGGCCTCAGGAGCATGTGGCCCGGCCCCGAGGTGTGGGAGTGGATGGCCGAGCAGGGAATGCGCTGGCACCTGATGGACGAGATCTGGGACCGCGGCTTCAAACCGGTGCTCGACGATGCCATCGCCGAAGCCCTCGACGGACCCGAGTACCTCTATGTCTCGATCGACATCGACGCGCTCGATCCTGCCTACGCCCCCGGCACCGGCACGCCAGAGCCCGGCGGCCTGGTTGCCGCCGATCTTCTCCGCGCGGTCAGACGACTGGGTCAGGAACACCAGATCGTGGCCATGGACATCGTGGAGGTCTCCCCCGCGTACGACCACGCCGACTGCACCATCAACGTCGCCAATCGACTGTTCCTCGAGTGTCTCGCCGGAATGGCCGCCCGCCGAAGAGGCTGACCAACCCGTCATCCCACCGTCAACCTCCGGCTGGAAGCGTCGCTCACCCCGAACCTCCGGCTCCAGACGTCGGAAACCGACGCACCCAGCCGGAGGTTCGGCGGGGGTGACGCGTGGAGCCGGAGGTTGACCTGGGTCGGTTTGGACGGGTCGGTTTGGACGGTGGGGCGGTGGGGCTACCGGGTGACGACGACGGTCGTGCCGACGGTCGCCCAGTGGTAGAGCGCCTCGGCCTTGGGGTCGGCCTGGCGGACGCAGCCGCTGGATCGGTACGTGCCGAGCTCCGATTCGCTCTGCAACGGACGACCGTCGGCGAAGCGGGGGATGGAGTGGAAGCCGATGGCGAGCGCAGCGCCTCGGGCGAATCGGACCATGTGTCGCATCGTGATGCCGTCGTGGCCGGCCCAGGCGATCGGCGACTTCGAGTAGACGCCGTAGGTACCGGGATTCGGGGTGTTGACCTTGCCCGAGACGAGGTAGCTGTCGACGACGATCTCGTTCGACTCGATCAACCAGACGCGCTGTTGGCTCCCCGAGTACACGATTCGCCGACCGGCGCCCGAACCCGCAGGCAACGCAGGAAAGGGCGAAGGTGGCGGCGGCGGGGGCGCCTCGGGGACCGCGGTGGCGGTACGAACCACGTTCTCGGCCGACTCGGAGAAACCGATGAGCATGGCCGACCGGGTCAGCCCCCCGGCGAGTTGTCCCGTCCAATACTCCTGCCCTGCCGCATCGGGATCGCGGTCGAGCACGTTGCGATAGAGCAGAACGACGAACTGGGCATCATCGACGGGCCCGTAGGTGTCCAACCATTCCGGCGAGCCCATGAACGACTGGGCGATCTGGTCGAGGGGGGTCCACGTCAGGTAACGGTCGACCCAGTAGTCCAGGCCGGGCTGATCGGGATCACGGTCGAACACTGCGCCGTAGAGCCGCACGATGGAGTCACGGACTCCGGGGCTGACCGTCGCCACGGTCATCTGATGCGCCGGCGGAGGAGCGTCGTGCCCGGGAGATTCCGCCGAGACCGGCGAGCTCACGCAGAGTGAGATCATGAGGGTCAGGGCGGCGAGGAGTGAACGACGGAGCGTCGACGACCCGATCGAAACCCTGTCTCGCACGATTCTGTCCCGCACGACTCCGACCCGCCTCAAGCTGTCCACCGCTTTCTCACCAACGCTCTTGCCGAAATGCATGCCCGAATGAATGCGATCGACGATAGACCACGGAGAGCGTCGACCGCGACATGCAGGAACGTGGACGGGCCAGGAGACACGCAATCGTCATGAACATCGTCGCCCCCCTCCTCGCGGTCGGTCTCGCGCTGGTGTTCGTCTGGGCGGCGTCGACCAAATTGCGGTCGCCGCGACGCACGGCAGAGGGCTTCGCGGCGCTGCACCTCCCGTGGCCGGGGATGCTCGCGTTGGCCGTGCCCGGTCTCGAACTGGTGACGGCGGCGGCTCTGGTGCTTCGACCGGCCTGGGGAGCGATGGTCGCGTTCGCCCTGCTTGCGGGCTTCACCGTGTTCCTCGCCGACCTCGTTCGGCGCGGCGTCCCTACCGCCTGCTCCTGCTTCGGCTCGAGTGGTGATCGCCCCGTCGACCGGCGAAGCCTGTATCGCAACGCAATCCTGCTGAGCGTGGCTTTGGCCGTCGTCGCCCTCGGGTGAACTTCCGGGCCGGACTCGGCTTGGTGGACCGGCCGGCCGATGGCAGGATGGGGCAATGACCGATCGCCCATGGGGATTTCGAACTCGCGCCTTGCACGCGGGCGGGCAACCAGACCCCACCACGGGCGCCCGGGCCGTGCCGATCTATCAGTCGACCAGCTTCGTGTTCGAGGACACCCAGGACGCGGCCGACCTCTTCGCGCTCCAGAAATACGGCACGATCTACACTCGGTTGTCCAACCCGACGACGGCGGCGTTCGAGGAGCGCATGGCCAGCCTCGAAGGCGGGATCGGAGCCGTCGCCACGGCGAGCGGCCAGGCGGCCGAGTTTCTCGCCCTGACCACGTTGGGCGGAGCCGGCGACCACTTCGTCGCAGCCTCTGGCATCTACGGAGGCACGTACACCCTGCTCGCCACCACCCTCAAGCGACTCGGAGTGGCCACCACGTTCGTGCCCAACACCGATGTCGATGCGTTCGCCGCCGCCATCCGACCCGAGACCAAGGCCCTCTACACCGAGATCATCGGGAATCCCGGTGGAGCGGTCGCCGACGTCGAGGGTCTCGCCGACGTGGCCCGTGCGCACGATCTTCCCCTGGTCATCGACGCCACCTTCTCAACGCCGTACCTCTGCCGGCCCATGGAGTTCGGCGCCGACATCGTGCTCCACAGCGCAACGAAGTTCATCGGCGGGCATGGCACCAGCATCGGCGGCGTGGTCAGCGAGGCCGGCCGTTTCGACTGGTCCTCCGGCCGTTTCCCGCGATTCACCGAGCCAGTGCCCACCTACAACGGGCTCCAGTGGTACGACAACTTCGGCGAGTACGCGTTCTGCACGGCGCTTCGGGCCGAACAGCTTCGTGACGTCGGCGCCTCCTTGTCACCCTTCAACGCCTTCCTTCTCCTTCAGGGGCTCGAGACGCTCCCCCAGCGGATGGACGCGCACGTGGCCAACGCCCAGGCCGTCGCCGAGTGGCTCGAAGCCGACCCGAGAATCTCCTGGGTCGCGTACGCTGGGCTCCCCTCATCGCCCCACCACCAGCTCGCTCAGAAGTACCTGCCAAAGGGACCGGGCGCCATCTTCACCTTCGGCGTGAAGGGCGGACGCGACGCAGGACGAGCGTTCATCGAACGGTTGGTGCTGGTGAGCCATCTCGCCAACGTGGGCGACGCCCGCACGCTCGTCATCCACCCCGCATCGACCACACACCAGCAGCTCACCGACGAACAACTCACCGCCGCGGGCGTCGGACCCGACATGGTGCGCCTGTCGGTCGGCCTCGAAGATCTCGAGGACATCCTTTGGGACCTCGACCAAGCATTGGGAGCGCCATGACCCACGAAACCTCCGCCGCCGAGCGCAAGCACATCCTGGACAACACCCGGTCCATCGCCATCGTCGGCGCTTCCTCCAACCCGGCCCGGGCCTCGAACTTCGTCATCACCTACCTCAAGTCGTCGGTCTGCAACTACCGCCTCTACCCGGTGAATCCGCGGGAGACCGAGATCAACGGACTCACCGTCTACCCTTCGCTCGCGGATCTCCCCGAGGTGCCCGACATCGTCGACGTGTTCCGACGGCCGGACGACTGCCCGGACATCGCCACGAGAAGCCGTGGCCGCCGGGGCCAAGACACTGTGGCTGCAGCTCGGCATCGTCAGCGATGAGGCGGCCGAGGTGGCTGCCGCCGCAGGACTCGACGTCGTCATGAACCGGTGCGTCAAGATCGAACACGCTCGCTTCGCGGGAGGTCTCCACCTCGCAGGGTTCAACACCGGGGTCATCTCCAGTCGCCGGTAACCCTTGTCGCGGCCCTAACATGACCGGGTGACTCGCCGATTTCGCCTGACTGCCAGCCTCGTCGCGGCCTCGCTCCTTCTCGTCGGCTGTTCCTCCAAGCCCGACTCGGACCCCGATGCCCTCGCCGCCGCCCTGGTCGACATTGCCGATCTGACTACTGAAGAAGCCCAGTGCGTCGCCGATGACATTACGGAGAATGCTGACTACTCCGAGTTCTATGTCGAAGACGACGGCAGCCCCCAAGAGGACCCTCCGTCGATGGACGACGTCTTCGACGATCTCGGTGACGGCAAATCAGACGTCGAAGGTCTGGTCGAAGCGTTCGAGCAGGACATCGCAGACGCCGTCACGACCTGCGCTGACCTCGGCTGATCGTCGGCCGACCCACCGCCTCGGAGTTCGGTGGCCGTGACCGGGTCCGGTCCGGCCTACAGCGACAATTGGTCGACCACCTCGATCACGCGTTGCTCAACCTCAGCATGCTCGACGAGGATCCCCGAACGGCCGTCGAGGGTGCCCGGAGGGCGATCGAACAAGCGGAAGCGCTCCTGTCGCTGCTCGCCCACCTCGATCGTCGGACCTCTCGTGACCTTCGTCGGACCCTGCATCACTCCTGGACCCTGCTGACTCCCGTGCTCGAGCACCGCAGCCGACTTCGCCCCGGCGCACCACCTCCGCTCGCTCCCTCCGTTCGCAGCTGGGTCACGCAGGCCAAGGTGGCGCTACTCGCCGTCCGCCAGGTGATCGACCTCCCTCTGTGGCGGGCGCCGACCGATCTCGCCGTCGTCGTGGCAAACGCAGCGTCCGGCTACCGCAAGGCCCGCAAGCAGTGGACCAAGGGCGGATCCCGGCCTGACGCCAAGACGCTCAGGGCAGCGCGGCGTGTCAGGTTTCATGCCGAGGCGTTGTGCCCCCCGAAGCGTCTGGCAGCCGATGCCCGATACCGAGCGATGCTCGGACCTGACCTGGGGCTGTTGTTCTCTGCGACACCGAACGACCACGCACGATGGCTCGCAAGGCTTGCGGCCCCCTAGAGCTCACCGGCGGTGAACGGGCTGCCGAGCGCCATTCGGCGCAGCCAGTCGTCGTCGCGTAGCGCTGGGTCGTGGATGAGGATCATCATCTCCAGGTCGGTGAGCAACGGACCCGGATCGAGACCCAGCTCGTCCTGCAGGCGCTTGCGTGCATGACCGAAGGCGGTCAACGCGTCCCGGCTTCGTCCCGACCGGTACAGCGCGACGATGAGCGTGGCCCACATGAACTCTCGCCACGGTTCCTGTAGCAGAAGGTCGCGACAGACCTCAGCCGCGGCTCGGGCGTTTCCCACCAGCACCAACATCACGCACTGCATCTCGAGCAGACGCGAGCGCGACTCGGCCAACCGATTCCCCCATCGGGTGAGCATTTCGTTCCTGGTGCCGACGAACGGCTCGCCGGTCCAGAGCCCGAGGACCTGTTGAATGTTCTCGAGCGCGTCCTCCAACCCGCTTTCGGCGACCGTGAGAAGCGAGCGGGCCTCCGCTTCGAAGCGAACCAGGTCGATGTTCAACGGCTCGATGTTGAGCGCGTACCCCGACCCGTCGGACTGCAGCAAGTCCGGTGCGCCTGCCTCGGAGAGGAAGTGACGCAGGCGACTGACTGCGGTGTAGACCGCGTTCGGAGAGACGTCGGCTTCGGTCGGCCACCCGAATCGACCGAGGCGTTCCGAACTCACGGGCGCGGGACACGCGGTTGCGAGCGCCGCCAACAGGACCGTGGACTGGCCTGGCCGGAGCGGGGTGCTGACTCCCCTGACCGAGATGGTCGGCCGGCCGAAGAACGAGAGTCGGGAGGCCGGCTGTGTCGACCGCACCGGTTTCCTGGTCGGATGGCCGCTGATGGGTGCTCCGGCCGAGTGAGCGAGCACCTGGGCGACTCGACGGGCCAATTCAGCGGGATGGACCGGGTTGAGAACGAAGCCCACCGCGCCCACCGCCTCGATGCGCTCGTAGTCAGCCGAGAGCGGATCAGCGCTCATGATCAGGATCGAGCAGTCCTGCATCGATCGTTCTGCAACCAGGCTGCGGCACAGCTCGAATCCATTGGCGTCGGGCAGCCGCACATCGACGATGGCGAGGGACAATGGATGCGATCGGGCGATCTCCAACGCTTCGGCCGCAGAGGCGGCCAGATGCACGTCGAGCCCGATTTGGGCGAGCACGACGCCGTAGAACTCACGATTGATCTCGTCGTCCTCGACGACGAGGGCACCGCCATGGGGAAGCACCGGACGACGGCGCATGAGCATCCACCCGGACTCCCCGTCCGCCCCGAACAACGGGATCACCTCATCGAGCAGCCCGATCGCTCCGCCGCTGACCGCGACCGCCTGCTCGACGTCACCAGCCCACCAGAGCAACTCGGCTGGACCACCGGCGACACCGTCGACAGGGGCGTCTCCCCGAAAGACGGCCAGGAGATCGGTGACCTGGCCACTGCCACGCAGTGTCTGTGGAAACGCTCCTGCTCCAAGCGTAGTGTTGGCCGCATTGCTGGACCGCATGTCTGGCCGGAGCTCGGGCCGACTGCTCTGCATGGACAATCACCCTAGTGCATCGCCAAGCCAGTGGACCGCAGGTCAACGACCCGACGAAACGACCGCACGAGACCAACCATGCCAAACGAGAGTGCTCCCGAGGGCGAGCCCGCCGACAACCACCTGCTCATCGCGGAGTTCCGATCGCTGAGCCACGATCTCCGTTCGTCGCTGACCGGCATCATGGGCCTCGCTGCGCTGATCGAGCGCTCGGACGACCTCGCGACCTCACGGGCGTGGGCCTCACGCGTGCCTCGTCGCCTGCCGCACCATGGAGGGCCGAATCGGCAGCATCAACGAGATTGCCACCAACTCCTCAGCTTCCGCCGACGCTGGGCCGATAGACCGAGGTGAGCTCCGAAAAGCAGATGGCCGCCCTCGCAATGTTCGATGCCAAACTGGCGGCGATGGCCAAGCGGGAGAAGGAGATCCTCGGCCGCAAGAACATGTGGTTGGCCCATCACTGGCCCGACGAGTACGCCGAGCGCTGCTTCACGGTCGGCCGTCGGCACGTCTGCCGACGCTGTGCCGCCCTCTACCCATTGGGTCTTCTGGTTGCCGTGCTGTCGGCCTCCGGCGCACGATGGTGGCCTGAGAGCGCCGACCCGTTCATCATCTGGGCGCTCTCGATACCGGCCACGCTGGCCTATTGTTGGGAAGCGCTCGGCTTCATCCGGTACAACGCCAAGGTTCAGGTAGCGACGACGCTCCTGGCGGCGGTCGCCTTCGGTCAAGCGCTCAGCTACGAGTTCGTCGAACGGTGGAGCCCCGAGTTCTGGGCTCCCATCTTCGTCTTCGGGTCGGTCTGGTTCCTCGCCACGGTCATAGGGCGCCGGCGGAAACAAGGATGACGCACTCGGCGACCTGTTCGGCTGCGCCGAGGAGATCGCCCGTTACCCCGCCGATTCGGCGCCAGGCCCAGACTCCCACGCCGCCGACCGTGACCAGGAGCGCGGCAACGACCACGCCGGCCCAGGGTCCGAACAGGCCGGCCAACAGAATCCCTCCGAACGCGAACGCGAGGGTGGGAACTCCCCGCGGCAGCCGGCGGGCGTAGTCGGCCCCCAATCCGTCGGGCCGAGCGACTGGGGCGATCCCCATCAGGACCACGGCCGCAGAACGACCTCCGCCATGGGCTACCACCAACGCGGCGGCGGCGTTCCACCCGCTCAGATCGGACAAGGCAGCGACCTTGATCAGCGTGACCGTCACCAGCGCCAGGACGCCGAAGGTGCCGTGCCGCGAGTCTTTCAGGATCCGGAGACGATGGGCAGCATCGCGTCCGCCCGCGAGAGCGTCGAACGAGTCGGCGAGGCCGTCTTCGTGGAAACCTCCCGTTGCCAACGCGGTGACCATGAACGTGAGCGCGGCGGCAGTGAACGGGGACAGGACGTCGCCCGGCGTTTCCAGGAGCGCGACGTAGAGCGCTGCGCCCATGGCGCCGACTGCGGCGCCGACGACGGGAAACCACGGAACGGCGCACCGCAACTCCGACTCGTCGACGGGATGCGCCCCGCCCGGCATCCGGGTGAGGAACGCCCATGCCATCCTCAAGGACCGCATCGCCATGCCGGCACCGAACTCACGTGGGTTGACCGAAGGCGGCGAATTCGCCGAACGTGGCGACGTCGACCACCGCGGCGACCGCCAACCGAAGGAGCGGCAGCGCAACCAGAGCACCGGATGCTTCTCCGAGACGAAGGTCGAGTTCGAGGAGAGGACGCTTGCCGAGGTGTTCGAGCAGACGGCGATGCGCACCTTCGGCCGAAACGTGGCCGGCGACCACATGATCGAGCGCTCCCGGGGCCGTCAACTCCAAGGGCAACAGCGCTGCCGTGGCGATGAATCCATCGAGCACGATGGGAAGCGAGCGCCGTCGGGCCTCCACCGCAGCGCCGGCCATCGCCACCAACTCGGCGCCACCCAGCCGGCGCAACACCTCGAGCGGCGCGGCCGACCCCTGGCCGACCCGTCGAACTCCGGCATCGACAGCATCCACCTTGCGGCCGAGCCCTCCGTCGTCGACACCGGTGCCGCGTCCCGCCCATTCCCCGGCGGCGCCACCCAGGAGGCACGCTGCGACTGCGGCAGCAGCGGTCGTATTCCCGATCCCGAGCTCGCCGAGAACCAGAACATCGGCATCGAGCGCCGCCACGGCGTCGACCCCTGCCGTCCAGGACGCCTCGAAGCGATCGTGATCCATGGCATCGTCGACAGCGAGGTCGTTCGTCGGCTGACCTACTCCCACATCGATGAGCGTAAGGCTTGCGCCCTGGGCGTGAGCCAGGGCCGAGCAGGTCGCGACACCTCGGTCGATGGCCTGCTTCATGGCCGCCGTCGCCTCGGCCGGGTAGGCGCTGACTCCCCGAACGGCGACGCCGTGATCGGCGGCGAAGATCAGGACACTCGGTCGTTCGACCGTCGGCCGGTCAGATCGCTGCCATCCGGCCAGCCAGACGGCAACCTCGTCCAGGCGGGCGAAGGCCCCCGAGGGTCGCAACACGTGCGACGCCCGAGCGGCCATCGCTTCCCGATGGTCCGCCGACGGCTCGAGGGACGCAGCGAACCTGACCTCGGCCTCGTGACCCCGATCGACAGACGCAGGCTCGACGGCCATCAGCGCAACGCTTCGGTGAGCTCGGGCAGGTGCCGAGCCGGGTGGCTCAACTCGAGCAGCCGACCCGCAACGACGAGAAAGGCCCGATCCGCTACCGCCGCCAGCCGTTGGTTCAGCCGACCGTGCGCATCCCGAAACCTCCGAGACAACGCTTCCATGGGCACGACGCCACTGCCGACCTCGTTGGCGATGATGATGGTCGTACCGGGCCGTGCGGTGCAGGCCGCGGCCAGTTCGTCGAAGGCGACGCGAAGCTCGGCGTCATCGGCGCCGGTGAGCAGGAGATTCGAGAGCCACAAGGTGACGCAGTCGATCAGCACCGTCGGACCAGCGACGGCCAGCGCTCGTGGGGCAGATCGACGGGGGCTTCGACGGTGGCCCAGGAGGCGGGGCGATCGGACGCGATGGGCGCGTATACGGTCAGCCATCTCGATATCGATGAAGCCCGTATCGATGAAGCCCGTCGGAAGTCGGTGAAGGTGCTGTCGGCGGTCACTACGACCGTCACTGGACCGCCGGCGGCGGCGGCCAGCCGCTGACCGATGGCCGACTTCCCGGACCGGGCGCCGCCGATGAGGAGCGTCACGGTCAATAGTCGATGCCCTTCTTGGCCACGATCTTCTGTTCGAAGGCGTGCTTGATCTGTTTCATCTCGGTCACGGTGTCCGCAATGGCGATCACCTCGTCGGCCATGTCACGGCCGGTCAGGATCACGTTCACCGATTCCGGCCGGTTCGCGATACACGACACGACGTCTGCGGTGTCCACCCACTTCCAGGTGAGCGCGTAGCTGATCTCGTCGAGGATGACGAGGCGATGCTGACCGGCGTTGATGATGTCCTTCGCTTTCTCCCACGCGACTGCGGCGAGCGCAGCCGACTCGTCGAGGTTCTCGGAGTCCCAAGTGAATCCATCACCCTCGGCATACCACTCGGCGCCGAGTTTGCGCAGCATGGTCTCCTCCCCGACTCGCCACTCACCGCTTTTCAGGAATTGCACGACGGCGACCGGCCAGTCCAGGGCCAACGCCCGCAATGCGGTGCCGAACGCGGCCGTCGACTTGCCCTTTCCGTTGCCCGTGTTCACGAGCACGAGCGATTTGGCGACCCGCATCCCGCCTTCGCTGAGAGGGGATTCGCTCGGGATCTCGGTGTCAGGCATGGTTGCTCGGTTCTGTTCGTGCGGGGTTGTCGGTTCGCAGCGGTGTCTCAGATCGCAGCGGCACGACGACCAGGCTGCCATCGTCGGCGCGGAGAATGTCGACCGGACCGCCATATACGGCCTCCAGGACCTCGGGTCGCAGCACCGCCTCAGCTGACCCGGTGGTGACGATGGTGCCGCCGTCGAGCAGCACCAACGAGTCGGCGAAGCGTCCCGTCGCGGTGAGGTCGTGCATGGCGGCCACGATCGTCAGGTTGCGTTCGGCCTGCAGCTCGCTGATGAGACCGAGCACCGACATCTGATGGCCGAGATCCGAGCGCGCTGGTCGGTTCATCCAACAACAGGATGGATGCCTCCTGGGCCAACGCCCGGGCAAGCGCGACACGCTGAGACTCTCCGCCGCTCATGTCACCCACGTTCCTCGTCGCGAACTTGGTCACGTCGAGCCGATCCATTGCGTCGGCGGCCGCCCTCCGGTCTGCATCGCCTTCCGACGCCAGCCACGAGAGGTGGGCGGTGCGTCCGAGAAGCACGTATTCGGCGACGGTCATGCCATCGGGCATGGTCAGATACTGCGGGAGGTAGGCGACCCGTCTGGCTCGATCGCGACCGGCAAGCGTCTCGCCGGCGAAGGTGACGGTGCCCGAATGTTCGGCCAACCCGAGCATGGCTTTCAGGAGCGTCGACTTCCCCGCTCCGTTCGGTCCGATGAGGCCGAGCCAGGTCCCTTCCTCCACGTCGAGCGCCAGGTTCGAAATCACCCGGTTCTTGCCATAGCTCACCGAAAGGTCACGCACGCTGATCGCCGCGGAGTTCACGACGCGCGGTCCTCGAGTTCCACAGGATCAGGCCGAAGAACGGGGCGCCGACGAACGCCGTGATCACCCCGATGGGGAGCTCGGCCGGGCTGGCCACGGTTCGGGCGGCCACGTCGGCCAGCACCAAGAAGGCTGCGCCGAGGACCGCGGACAGCGGGACCACGATCCGGTAGCTCGAGCCGAACAGCATGCGGACCGCGTGCGGGATCACGAGCCCTACGAAGGCGATGATGCCGCTGACGGCAACCGCCGCTGCGGTGAGCAACGAGGCCGCAACCAGGACGATCCAGCGGACCCTCCGGACATCGACGCCGAGGGCATGGGCTTCCGCTTCACCCAGGCGGAGCACGTCGAGGTGGCGCCGGTGGGCGTACAGCACCGCACCACAGACGGCCACATAGGGCCCGAGCAACCAGACGTCGGCCCATCCCGATGTCGCCAGCCGGCCGAGAATCCACGCATAGACTTCGCGCAGCGTTTCCGATCGGCGCTGCATCACGAACGTCTGGATCGCCGTCAGGAACGACGACACAGCCACGCCTGCCAACAGCAGCATGGCCGGGGATCGACCGGTCCTGGAGCCCAACGCCGAGGTCAGCGCCACCGCAGCGAGCGCACCGATGAAGGCCAGCAACGCAATGGAGTCGAAGGGCCCGACGCCGACCCGTAGCCCGTAGGCGATGGCGATGGTCGCGCCGAGTCCTGCCCCTGCGACCACCCCGAGCGAGAACGGCGCAACCAGCGGGTTGCGGAACACCCCTTGGTAGGCCGCGCCGGCAAGCGACAACGACGCTCCGACCAGACCTCCGAGGACCACCCGGGGCAGGCGCCATTGCCACAGGATCACGGCCTGTCGCTCGTCGAGCCCGGAGTCGATCGAGATACCGGGCAGACGATCGAGCAACTCGGCCACGATGGCAACAGGCGAGAGTTCGGCCGGCCCGATCATTGCGCCGACCACGACGGTCGCCAGCAGCAGCACGCAACTGGCGACCATTGCTCGCCGAGGCAGGCGGAACGACAGCGCGCGGGGCGCCGTCGTTTCCGCCAACGCCCGAGGCAGCGCTTGGGTCACGCGCCGACCTGCTGAGCCACGATGGCCTCGCTGATGATCGACAGGAACTCGGGAATGCGAGGACCCCAGCGGGACGCAAGGTCGTCGTTGACCACGAGTACCGCATCGTTCTGTACCGCGCTGATGACCTCCCAACCCGGCCGAGCCGATACCTCGGCTGCGGTGTAGCCGGCGAACTCGGGAATGACGATCAGTTGTGGGTCGGCTTGCAGGATGTACTCGGGTGAAAGCTGCGGGTAGCCGAAGCCATCGGTGTCGGCTTCGTCCGCGATGTTCGTCACGCCGAGCAGACCATAGAGCTGACCGATGAAGCTGTTCGAGCTGGCGGAGAAGAAGGTGCCGTCGACCTCGTGATAGACGCGGATGGGTTCATCGCCGACAGGCGTTGCCGCCACGATCTCCTCGATCGAAGTTCGAAGTTCGGACACCACGTCGGCCGCCCCATCGATCTGGCCGGTGGCGACCCCGAGATCGGCCAGCTGGGCATAGACGTCGTCGAGCGTGGCCGCCGGCGCTTGCAGCATCGTCGGGATCCCTGCGTCTTCGAGCCCGCTCACGATGTCGCCGGGATCGAAGGACAACACGACCAGGTCGGGGTTCTCGGCCGCGATCGCTTCGAGGTTGGGTTCGAACGCCGAGAGATCGGTCACCGGAGCATCAGCCGGGAAATTGGAGAGCGAGTCGACGGCCAGGACCTGATCACCGGCCCCGATGGCGAAGAGCATCTCGGTGGCGGTGGGCGACAACGAGACGATTCGTTGCGGCGCATCGGGCGCAGCATCGTCGGTGTCGACTGCTTCGGTGTCGGTCGCGTCGGTCTCGGCCACGTCGATCGTGCTCTCGGTGGTCGAGGCAGCGGCGCTGGTACCGCTCGAGACTGCCGTGTCCGAAGCGCCGCAGGCGGCCATTGCCGTCGACGCCATGGCCGCGACCAAGAGGAGCCGGAGGCGGCTGCGGTGGTTGGTGCATGCTCGGGATTTCACTCGAATCTCCTGGGTTCTCCCGGAGGTCGAGGTTCGAGGCGCTTGCGACGCTTCCAACGTGTCCTTCCTCCGAGGACGTGAGTGGCTGACCGGCTCAGCAGGCGACCTGGCTCAGCGTCGTGATCGGGATCGAGCACGCGCATCACAGTTGCGGGACAGCACCGGATTCACACCGGATTTCGCTGCTGGAGTCGGTGCCGGGCTTTTCGTTCCCGGCCGGGCGAGTGTAGCCACAACCGATGTTCATTAGCCTCGCCGCATGAGCGGACCCCGCACGCCAGGAGTTCAAGGCAGGTCGACACCCGTCGACGTCGACGTACGACTCTTGAGCCTGCCCACCGTCGAGTCCCTGGCCGCCGGCCATGAGCGCAGCCCACAGGAACGACGGGAACTCGTCGTCATCGGGCTCACCGACGACGAAGGCCTCACCGGATGGGGTGAGTGTTCCGCCCTGAACCGACCGACCTACACCAGCGAGTGGGCTCGGGGCGCGTTCGTCGCGCTCTCCCAGGCAATCCTCTCCTCGGCCGGACGGGCCGGCGCTGCCCTGGGACCCGACGCATCCAATGGCCACGGCCGGTTTGGAGATGGCGTTGACCGACCTGCGGCTGCGGGCCGAGGGCCAGAGTCTGGCCTCCTCGCTCGGTGTCACGCGCACCGCAGTTCCGGCGGGAGCGGCGGTCGGATTGGCAGCGCTCGAGGATCTGAGCAAGCGGGTGGCCGACCTGGTTGATGCGGGGTTCGGACGGATCAAACTCAAGATCGCGCCCGGCAACGACCTCCAACCCGTCCGCGCCCTTCGGGCGCAGCATCCCGATCTCGAGATCCAGGTGGACGCCAACGGCTCCTATCGACCAGGGGACCTCGCGGTGCTGCTGCAGTTGGCCAGCTTCGACATCCGCGCTCTCGAACAGCCCTTTCCCGCCGGTGACCTCAACCACGAGACGGTGCAAGCAACCCAGTCCCTCATCCAGGCCGACATCACCGTGGTGGCCGATGAGGGGGTCAACGACCTCGACGACGCTCGCCGGCTTCATGCACTCGGGATGCTGTCGGCGATCTCGCTCAAGCCACCCCGCGTCGGAGGTTTGCGGGCCGCTCGAGAACTCCACGACTGGGCCGTGCAGGAGGACGTCGCGTTCGACCGCAGGCGGCATGCTGGAATCCGGCCTGGGCCGCCACTCCTTGGCCGCGTTCGCAGCATTGGAAGGGTTCACCATCACGGGCGACGTCTCCCCGGCTCGGCGATGGTTGGCCGACGACCCGTGGCCCGACCTTCAGTTCGAGTCCGCTCCCCCGCCGGGCCGGATCCAGATCCCTCACGGCGCCGGGGTTGCCCCACCGCCGGACCTCGAAGTGCTCGCCCGCTACACCGTCGAGCGGTCAGCGGGGCGGGTCGACATCGACTCGCTGCACGAACCGACGGACGGCAGCAGCAGTCACTTCGGGTGACGCCAGGTGCACCGCGTGACTCCCGTCGATGATCTCGGCGGAGGCTGCCGGGCCGATGGTGTCGACCAGCCGCTGCGCCAGTGCGCTGAACTTGACGTCGGACCGGCCGGCCAGGGCCAGCACCGGCATGTGCAGGGTGCCGAGCAGGGACCACAGCGACCTCTGGCTACCCGTGCCGACCTTCCGCAAACTGGCGGCCAGACCTTCGGGGCGGTTGCGCAGCCGCGCCGAGCGAGCGGCGACATCGGGAGAAAGGTCCGCGAAGAGGGAACTTGCCAGCCACGAGTCGATGAACGCCTCGAGGCCCTCGTCGAGCAGCCGGGTCGCCAGCGCCTCATCGCTGGTTCGCCGTTCCTGACGTTCGGTCTCGTTGTCGAGCCCGGCCGTGGCGCCGATGAGGACGAGTCCCTCGACCAGATCCGACCGAGCCGAACGCGAGGTGCAGCGCCATTCGGCCACCCATCGAATAGCCGATGTAGATGGCCCGACCGCCAACCTCACCCAGCAGGGCGGCGGACTCGTCAAGGTCTGCGCCGTCATGGTGTGACTCGCCGTGTCCTGGCGCATCGATCAGTACGACTTCGTGGTCGCGGGCCAGGTCCTCGGCGAATGGTCCCCAGCACGCACGGTTCTGGGTGAACCCGTGGCAGAGCACCAATCGTCGGCCCGTCCCGAGCGACTCGCTGGCGAGAGGTGTGGTCATCGTCCAAGGATGGCAGCTCGGCACCCGGCGTTGGAAGCTCAATGTCGAGCGCCCTGCGGTTTTGGCCGCTCCCGCTGATTCGCTGGGTCCATGACTGGTCATTCCGACGCCGCTGAACCGGTCGAGCCGGCGACTTCGCCGGCAGCGACGTTCTGCGCCACCCTGGTCGACGAATGGGTCCGATCGGGCTCCACCGCGGCGTTCGTTGCGCCCGGTTCGCGCTCGACACCGCTTGCCCTTGCCTTGGCCGAACGAGCCGACGTCCAGGTGATGGTCCTCCACGACGAGCGGGCGGCCTCCTTTGCCGGCCTCGGTTGGTCGATGCGCACAGGACGACCCGCCGTCATCCTGTGCTCCAGCGGCACCGCCGGTTCGCACTTCTTCGGCGCGGTCATCGAAGCGTCGATGTCCTCGGTGCCGCTGATCGTCGTCACCGCCGACCGACCCCCGGAGCTGTGGGACGTCGGAGCCGCCCAGACCATCGACCAGACCCAGTTGTTCGGCGGCGCCGTCCGATGGTTCGGCGAGCCGGGCGTCCCCGACCCGGGGCAATCCTCGACGTGGCGATCCTGGGGCAGCCGGGCAGTCGCCGAAGCCCAAGGCGGGGCGGGTGGATCTCGCCCCGGTCCGGTGCACCTGAACCTCAGCTTCCGGGAGCCGTTGGCGGGCCTCCCTGCTCCCCTTCCGTCGGGACGTCCCGATGGGCGGCCCTGGCATCAGCAGGCCGGCACCGCGATGTTGCACCACGGCACCGGGCCGGCGAACGACATCGCCGCCACCGCGGCCCAATCCGCACTCGGACGCGCTGGGGTGATCATCGCCGGCGGTGGCGTGACCGACCCCGAGTCGGTGATCGAGGTGGCCGAGCGGTTGGGATGGCCGCTTCTCGCCGACCACCGCTCAGGATGTCGTAAGCCGGGTGTCGCCATTGCCCACTTCGACGGGTTGCTGCGCAACCCGGAGTTCGCCGAGCTACATCGGCCCGAGGTCATCCTCCGCTTCGGCGAACCCCTCGCGAGCAAGGTCACCAACCAGTGGCTGGCGGCGTCGGGTGCCGAACTGCTCGTCGCTGCGCCCTCCGGTCGCTGGCTCGACCCCGAACGGCTCGCTGCGACCATCGTTCCCGAGCGGGGCTTCGCCGCTGCGCTCCTGGCGCAACTTCCCGAGCCGGCAGCCGCCGACGTGGCCCTTGTACCGACCTCCGCGGACCTGTGGCGCTCGGCCGATGCGGCCGGAGCAGCTGCGATCGAACGCATCCTCGCATCCGAGCCGCTCAACGATCCCGCTGTGGCTCGCGCACTACTGGCGTCCCTGCCTTCGGAGTGCGCGCTCGTCGCGGCGTCGTCCATGGCGGTGCGCGAGCTGGAATGGTTCGGCGCCAACCGCAACGACGTTTCGGTGTACTCCAACCGCGGCGCAAACGGGATCGACGGCACCGTGGCGACCGCAATCGGGATCGCCTCGACCGGAGTGCCCACCGCCTGTCTCGTCGGCGACGTCGCCTTCCTCCACGACTCCACCGCCCTCGTCGCCCTGGCCCGGCGATCTCTCGACCTCACCATCGTCGTGCTCGACAACGACGGCGGTGGCATCTTCGGCTTCCTCCCCCAACACGATCTCCTGCCCTCCGAGCAGTTCGAGCTGCTGTTCGGAACCCCGCACGGCACCGATCTCGCCGGTCTGGCTGTCGCCCATCATCTCGTGGTGGACGATTGGCCGGGAACCGAAGCCGGATTGGTCGAACTCGTCCCCGAGGGGGTCAAGGTGTTCATCGCCCGCACCGATCGGGGGGCCGGCCTCGACCTCCACCGTCGGCTCAATGCTGCCCTCGCCGACTACCCTCCCCGAGCATGACGACGCCTGCCTCACCGGTCTCCGAGATCTTCGACCCCGCCGACTGGGACGAGGTCCCAGGCTGCAACTTCACCGACATCACCTACCACCGAGCCAAGGAGGTGGCGTGCGTCCGGGTGGCCTTCAACCGGCCTGAGGTTCGCAACGCGTTCCGCCCCCACACCGTCGACGAGCTCTACGCTGCGCTGGACCACGCCCGGCAATCCGTCGACATCGGTTGCGTGTTGTTGACGGGCAACGGCCCGTCGCCACGCGACGGCGGCTGGGCGTTCTGTTCGGGCGGCGACCAACGCATCCGGGGCAAGGACGGGTACAAGTACGCCGACGACGTCACGGCCGACACCATCCAGGCCGGCAGGGCCGGGCGTCTGCACATTCTCGAAGTCCAGCGCCTCATCCGCTTCATGCCCAAGGTCGTCATCTGCGTCGTTCCCGGGTGGGCCGCCGGCGGTGGCCACAGCCTGCACGTCACCTGCGACCTGACCATCGCGTCGGCCGAGCACGCCCGTTTCAAGCAGACCGACACCGACGTCGCCAGCTTCGACGGCGGGTTCGGCTCCGCGGCACTGGCTCGTCAGGTCGGGCAGAAGATCGCCAGGGAGATCTTCTTCCTCGGGCGCACCTACACCGCTGAGGAAGCCCAACGCCAGGGCGTCGTCAACGCGGTCTTCCCGCACGCCGAGCTGGAGAAGATGGCGCTGCAGTGGGCTCGGGAAATCTGCGCCAAGAGCCCCACAGCCAACCGCATGGCCAAGTTCGCACTGAACCTGATCGACGACGGCCTCATCGGCCAGCAGGTCTTCGCCGGCGAGGCCACTCGCCTGGCCTACATGACCGACGAAGCCCAGGAAGGCCGAGACGCGTTCCTGGAAAAGCGTGCTCCCGACTGGTCGGACTACCCCTATCACTACTGACCCCGTTCCGGGTCGGAGGGTTCAGGGTCGGAGGGTTCAGGGTCGAATGAGGGCTCCCAGCAGGGCCTGGAACTTCGCTCTGGTCTCGGCCAGCTCTGCGTCAGGATCGCTGTCGGCCACCACACCCACCCCGGCGAACAGTCGGGCGGTGTTGCCGTCGATGGTGGCTGATCGAATACCGACCGCGAACGCTCCGTTGCCGGCTGCGTCGACCCATCCGACCGGCCCGGCGTAGCGCCCGCGGTCGGCTTGTTCGAGTTCGGCGATCAACGCCAACGCGCACGTCCTGCGGGTCGCCCCCCACTGCCGGTGTCGGGTGCAGGGCAGCCACCAGATCGAGCACCGAGGCCGGGGGGTTCGACAGTCGGCCCTCGACCCGAGTGCCGAGATGATGGACGTTGGCCAGGGTGACGATGGTCGGCTCGGGCTCGGCATCCACATAGGAACAGAACGGCAGCAGCGTGTCGAGCAGCCAGTCGATGGTGATGCGGTGCTCGCCCCGATCCTTGTCGGAGGCCAACAACCCCACGGCCAGGCGTTGATCGGCTTCGGGATCCGACGACCGGGGCGCCGTACCGGCAAGAGGGTGAGCCCGCACGACGTCGTCGGAGCGCGACACGAGCAGCTCGGGCGACGCACCGATGAACCCGTCGACCGCGAAGAGGATCGACGATCGGAACGCCTGATGGAGCCGGGACAGCACAACGGCCGGGTCAATCGGATGGTCCGTGGTGAGCACCAGCTCCCGGGCGAACACCGCCTTGCGCAAGGCCCCGGACCGTATTCGGTCGCGAGCAACCGCCACCACATCGTCGCGCCAGATTTCGGGCAACAACGCCGAGCGGAGGCGGTAGTCGGAGGCCTCGGGACCTATCGCGCCGGGACGATCGTCGTCACCAAGCGCCGCCAGTCGGGACAAGGCTTCGTCCGTGGTGATGGCACCGAAGGTGGTCAGCCAGCGCCGACCCTCCGGCCCCCGACCGAGCACGATCTCGGGAACGATCAGCTCGCCGGGCACCGACGGGTCGAACGGGAATGAGGCGAAGGCGACGGCACCAGTCCCGGGAACGCAGACCTCGTCGATGCCGGTCAACGCCGCCAGTGCGGCGGTCACGTCCGCCCCACCGCCTGGTCGGGCGAGCGGCAGGCGACAGGCCACTCCAAGCCCGGCGAGTGTGAAGTCACCCCGAGACCACAGGAGGCCTGAACGGCCTCCGACGACGACCGCGTCGAGTTCCCGTCCGGCTCGATCGAGACGGACGGTGACGGTCGAAGAGCTCACCTGGCGAGGCTACCGAACGCCGGTCAGAAGAACGGGCTGACGAAGACCTGGTCCTGCGGTCCGGAGGTCTGGGCAGGGTCGCTCGGCGGCTGGCGAGAGAGCCGCGCCATGGCAGCAACACCCAGAAACGGCCCCGGGGCCAGCAGCAAAAAGGCGAATCCCCAGTCGCTCTGGTCGCGAACCCACGGGACGAGAAAGATGGTGAAGACAGTCAGCACGAACCCGAACGCCAGCTGAACCGTCAGGGCCGTGCCGACGAAACGCTGATCGGCGACCTCGGTGATGATGGTGGAGAACTGGGCCGAATCGGCGACGACCCAGAACCCCCACACCAGTCCGAGCGTGACGGCCAACACCGGTCGCTCGACGGTGAATCCGACGACCAGGGCCATTGCGCCCGACAGCGACATGGCCAACCCGGCCGCAGTGGTGCGGGACGAGCGGTCGGAGATGAGACCGCCGACAACGCTTCCGATCGCGCCGACGGCGATGGCAGCGAAGGTGGCCAGCGCGGCCGCAGCGGGTCGGGTCGGGAGCACGTCAGCGTAGAAGACACCGATCCACGCCCACATGGCGTAGAGCTCCCACATGTGCCCGAAGTAGCCAAGGCTGGCCAGCATGACCCGACGGTTCACCAGGACCATCCGAACCTGACCGGGCTCGAATTTCGCCGACGGGAAGACGAACGGCCCATCCCTGGCGACCCGCCCGGCAATGACGCCACCCAAGAGGGTCAGGCCCGACGTCAGACCGATGACGATCTGCCAACGGGGGCTACCGAAGCTCCGGAGCAGATGCGGAAGGGCCGAGCCCATGGTCAGCGCACCGACCATCACGCCCAGCGCGAGGCCACGCCCCCGAACGAACCACGCCGACATCGCCTTCAGCGCCGGCGGATAGACCCCGGCGAGCGCTACGCCTACCAGGAACCGGGACTGAACGGCGAAGGGCAGACCGTCCGCGACCAACAACAGTGCGTTGGCCAGCGTGGCACCGATCGATCCGAACAGAACCAGTCGGCGAGCCGGCACGCGGTCGGCCAGGTTGAACAGTGCAGACAGGACCGCCCCAGCGACGAATCCCAACTGGACGGCGATGGCGAGCAGGCTCGACGTGGCCGAGGACAGGTCCAACTCCACCCGAAGCTGCGGGAGCACCGCGGCCGTCGAGAACCAGGTACTCATCGACAGCACCATGGCTGTGGCCAAGATGGCCAGTTGGCGCCAGCGGTCGGCGTCGACCTCGATCGTCATCAGCGCTCATGGTGGCACACCTGTTGGCCCACTACGGTACGCGAGATCGGTATGGCAGAAATCCTCTACGGCGACCGCATCGGCCGGGACGCCAAGCTCATGGTGGGGTGCGCGGCGGTCATCCTCGACGGCACCCGATCCCGTGTCCTGCTGACCCAACGGACGGACAATGCACAGTGGTGCGTTCCCGGTGGACGCATGGAGCCCGGCGAGAACGCGGCCGAAGCCTGCCGGCGGGAGGTGCTCGAGGAGACCGGATTGACCGTGGAGATCGTCCGACTCTCCGGCATCTACACCTCGCCGGACCACGTCACCCGTTACCGCGATGGCGAGACGGTGCAGGTCGTCGCTCTGTGTTTCGAAGCCGTCGTCACCGCCGGCTCCCCCGGGCTGAGCGACGAGACGATCGATGTCGGCTGGTTCACCTCCGAAGAGATGGGCCGCCTGCCGATGATGTCCGATCATGCCACTCGTGTCATCGACGCCTGGGCAGGACAGGCCGAGGCACGTATCGGCTGAGCCCGTCACGACCGGCGGCGTCCCGAGCTGGCACACTGACCCGGTGGATCGGACCATCATCACCAACCTCGACATCGCCCCCGCACTGGTCTTCGGCGTCGTCTCCGACCTCACGACGTTTCCCGACTGGCTCGATCTGGTGCGCCGTGTCGAACCGACCTCACCCGCCGACGGCGATCCTGGTCCGGCCTATGCCGTCACGTTGCGAGCGAACATCGGACCGTTCTCGAGGAGCAAACGACTGCGCATGTGCCGCGCCGGTATCGACACCTCCGCCGGTCACGTGGAGTTCGTTCGCCACGAGACGGACGGCCGTCAACACGCCGATTGGCGCATGACGGCCGACGTCACCGCCGGGACCGACAGCGACAGCACATCTGTCGTCTCGATGCATCTCGAGTACAGCGGGCAGATGTGGTCCAACCTGCTCGACGGTGCCCTCGAGCACGCCGTGGGGCGGGCGACGAGCAAGCTGGCGCTTCGTGCCGGCCGCTGACGTCGTTCCGCTCGACTCCACCTGCCCGCTCAGAGCAACGGCATGACCCGCCGGGCGAAGTCCTCGATCACTCGGTACTGCTGATCGGGCGCCAGGGCGAAGACCATTCCGTTCAGCCCCTCGGCCTCGAGGCCGCGGATGCGGTCGGCGATCTCGTCGGGTTGGCCGCACAAGGTGAAGTTGCGGATCATTTCGGGTGTCACGAACCGAGCCTCGTCGGGATCGAGGAACGCATAGTGGCTGCGATGCATCTCGAGGTGGCTCCGGGCGTGGTCCCGGGTCCGGTGGAAGGCGAGGTAGTCGTCCCAGATCGGCAAGACGTAGTCGGGCGGCGGCGCTCCGGTTTCTCGATGCAGATCGACCAGGTAGTGCACGTTGGCCATGATCGACGAGCCGCATTCCTCGATCACTCGGGCCGAGGTCAATGACTCGCCGGCTTCGAGCATCAGCAGGTTCATCAAGGCAAAGGTTCGGAAGCTGCCGAAGCCGCGTCCCACCCGGTCGGCCCCGGAGCGGGCGTTCGCCCGGGCCGAGGTGATCGAGCCTCCGCGAGGGATGCCGGTGATGAGCCCATCACCCCACTCGCCGGCCAACGCCTGGGCCTTGGGTCCGAACCCGCCCACGTGGATCGGGATACGTGGGGCAAGGTCGAGGTAGCCGCGGTCCACGTTCTGGAACTGCACCGTGTGCGTGGTGCCTCGCAACGTGTACTGCACTTCGTCGCCGTTGAGCAGTCCCCGCACCACTCGGAGGTATTCGGCGAACTCGGCGACAGGCATCGGCCGCTGACCCAGCGTCCGCATGGCCGTGTTGCCCGTGCCCAACCCCAGAAAGGTGCGACCGGGCGCCAGCCGATTGATGGTGGCGATGCCGTTGGCGGTGACCGGAGCCAGGCGCAGACCGGGGACAGCGACGCCGGTCCCGATCGCCATTCTTCGGGTCTGCTGGGCGAGCAGGGCCAGAACCGCCCAAGGATTCGAGGCGAGGAACTGGCTGTCCCACACCCAACAAAAGCTGTAGCCGAGGTTCTCGGCGTGGGCGACGAAACCGATCTCGTCGATCTGACCGGCGGTGACCCCGAACTCCACAACCGGTTCCTAGGCCTGAGCCTGGCGTTCGGCCTCGGCCTTCATCCCCGCCAGGGTCGCCTCGAGACTCTCCTTGGCGTTGGCCACCCGACGGTCGACCTCAGCCTGGCCACCTTCGACCATGATCGGCGAGAGATTGCGCAGTTCCCACTGTTCGGTGAGGGAGGTGCCGGTGTCGGAAGGTTCGATCACGTAGCGCCACCGCACGAAGTTGAGGGCGCTGCCCCCAGTGATGAAAGCAAAAGCGTGGCCCTCTTCACGCTCGATGATCTCGACGAGGGCCTTCCATTCCTGGTCGCCGCGTCGATTGATCCCGACGAACTCCTCACCGACCAGGCCGGTGTAGGGCACGCCGTCGGCGTTCTTGCGCCAGTAGCCACCCTGATTTTCCGTGCTCCACTCGCCGTAGCGCTCCATCGCCGTCACCAGGTTCCACACCAGGTCAGGTGGCGCGGCGATGTCGACCGAGGCTTCGTAGGTGTAGAGGGGTGCTGGCTGGTCCGTCATGCCCGCAGTCTGGCATACCGCCGGACGGAGATCTCAGGCCAGGGGATCTCAGGCCAGGGGACCCAAGCGCGTCAGCCACTTCGCCGACAGCACATGCTTCCCCAACAGTAGCGCCGACGACTCGGCGGCCAGCCGTGCGGTGTGATCGCCGGGGTCGGGCAGGGCTCGGCCGTCCAACTCCCTGATCGGTTGCACCGGATTCGTGGTCGAACAGAGGAACAGCTCATCGGCCGCCTCGACCTCGTCCCAGGTGATGCCCCGAATCTGGGAATGGAACCCGAGGTGGTGGGCCATGTCGAGGACCATGCGCCGGGTGATTCCGTCGAGCACGACGTCCAACGGTGGAAGGAGTACGAGGTCGCCGCGCACCACGAAGAGGCTCTGCGACACGCTCTCGGCCAGATCGCCCTTGGCCGTCCGCAGCACGATGTCGTCATAGCCCTCGCTCCTGGCCAGCATCTTCTGACGAATGCCCGACGTGTACGCTGCCGCGACCTTCAGACCTGGCGGCAGGACATCGGCTGGCATCTTGCTGCCAGTGGCCGTCTTGACCCGGATCCCGGGTGTGCCAACCGGATCAGCGAGCGGCGTCTGGATTGCCGCTACCGCGACGAGCGGAACGGTGGTGTCGGGAATGGTCGACACCGGCGTCGACACCCAGGCCGCCGTGACCTTCACGAGATTGGCGCCCGGATTGGCCAGCGTCGTCTCGGCCACCGCCCGCTCGAGCTGGTCGAGGGACCAGGTCGAGGTCATGCCCATCAGGCTCATCGATCGGTCGAATCGGGCAATGTGCGGGCGCAGCCCGAACGCCGCCGGTCCATCCGGTGTTTCGCACACCCGCAGCACATCGAAGACCGTCGACCCGCGTTGCACCGCATGCGAAAGGAGGGGAACCGTCGCGTCCGCCGCCGGTCGGAGCACCCCGTCGATCCAGATCAAGGAATCGGTCTCGTCACTCACCGCCCGGACTGTACCCCCGATCCCCCCGCCCCTCCCTCAGCCTGATTCTGCAAGCCCCACCCCACGCACCCCCGATCTGCAAGACCCACGCCCCCCGTGGGGCTCGTGACGCTTGCAGAATGGGGCTGAGGTGGCTCCAGCTTGCAGAATCAGGCTCGGCGGGCCTGTTGGTACCCTCGGTTCGTGCCCGATCTCGTCGCCCTCGACCTCCCTGGCGGCCCGGCGTACGTTCGGGCCATCGAGCAGACCTGGGCGCGAGGCGACGCCATCTTCCCCGTCGACCGACGTCTGCCGAAGCCCGAACTCGTTCGGGTCATGGAGGTCGTTGCGCCAACGGCCGTCATCGAACACGACGGCGAGCGGCGGTCGTTGGCCGGCGGTCGGCCGACCCAGCCGGGCGACGCCGCGGTCGTTGCCACCTCCGGCACCACCGGGCACCCCAAGGGCGTCGTCCACACTCACGCCTCCGTTGCCGCCTCGGCCTGGGCGACCAGCAAGGCTCTGTCCGTCGACGCTTCCAGCGACCGCTGGCTCGCGTGCCTCCCGCTCGCTCACATCGGCGGCCTCGCCGTCGTGATGCGCTCGTTGGTCACCGGTACCCCCGTCGAAGTGCACGATGGCTTCTCGGCCACAGCGGTGATCGGCGCGCTCGACCGCGGCGCAACGCTGGTCTCGCTCGTCACCAAGGCGCTGCAACAGGTCCCAGCCGAACGGTTCCGGATGATCCTCGTCGGGGGTGCCGCGCCACCTCTTGATCGGCCGGCCAACGTATGGGCCACCTACGGGCTGACCGAGACCGGTTCGGGGGTCATCTACGAGAAGCAGTGGCTCGACGGGCTCGAGGTCCGCATCGACGACGACCAGGAGGTTTGGCTCCGAGGCCCCATGCTCCTTCGCTGCTACCGCAATGCGGCTGCGGAATCGGGTCCGACCGAATTCGATCCGAAGGACGCCGCCGGCTGGTTCCCCACCGGTGACCTCGGCCGATGGGCCGACGACGGCAGCCTCACCGTCGACGGACGCAAGGGCGACGTCATCGCCACCGGCGGTGAGAAGGTGTGGCCCGAACGAGCCGAGCGAGTGATCGCGGCGCAACCCGGCGTGGCCGATGTCGCCGTCGTCGGGCGCCCCCACCCCGAATGGGGCCACGAGGTCGTTGCCGTCATCGTCCCCTCGGGCTCCGGTCCCCAGCTCGAGCAGCTCCGGGACGCCGTCCGGGCTGAGCTCCCGGTCTGGTATGCCCCCCGCCGCATCGAGCTGGTCGAGTCACTCCCCCGCACCGCGCTCGGCAAACTCCAGCGCACCCGCCTGACCCCTCGCTGACCGTTCTGTGCAGCGTTCTCCACGTCACACGTGGCTTACGGTGCAAATTTCGTTCGGGAGAGGGCGCGGAGTTCGGGTTTTTGGACTTTGCCGGAAGCGGTCATGGGGAGTTGATCGACGAACCAGACGAAGCGGGGCACTTTGTAGTTGGCCATCTTCTCCCGACACCACTCGATGATTCCCTCGGCGGTGGGGGACGCACCGGGAGCAGGGATGACGAATGCGGCTCCGACCTCACCCATGCGCTGGTCGGGGACGCCGATCACGGCGACGAGACCGATCTCGGGATGCTCGATCATCATTCGCTCGATCTCGGCGGGATAGGCGTTGAAGCCACCCATGATGAACATGTCCTTCTTACGATCGGTGATGTCGATATACCCGGCGTCGTCCATGACCGCGATGTCGCCGGTGCGGAGCCAACCGTCGGGAGTGATGGTCTCGGCCGTGGCCTCGGGGTTGTCGAGATAGCCCGGCGTCACCTGATAGCCGCGCACCAACAGCTCGCCCTCGGTACCCCGCGGCACCTCGTTCAGGTCATCGTCGACGACTTTCAGTTCGACGTCAGGGATGGCTCGACCCGAAGTGGTCGCCACGAGTTCCGGCGAATCATCGGGACCGGTGAAGCTGGCCAGGCCCGAGGTCTCGGTCATGCCGAACGCAGTGATGACCGTCGTGAATCCGAGCCGGTCCTTCATGGCCTGAACCATCTCGACAGGAATCGTTGCCGCCCCGGTCATGCACGCTCGCAACGACGAGAGGTCGTAGGAGTCGAGGTCGGGATGGTTGAGCAACGACTGGAAGATGGCGGGCGGGCCGGGGAACACGGCGATGCGCTCGCGCTGGATCAGCTCCATCACCTCGGTGGCGTCGAAGGCAGCCACAGGGACGTTGGTGGCCCCGGTGATGAGGCACTTGACGATGCCGCAGTTGTACCCGAACGCATGGAAGTACGGGTTCACGAGAAGGAACGGGTCTCCCTGCTGCACCCCGAGCGCGGCCGCCGACTTCGAGAACGCCCGGATGATGGCGCTTCCCCGTACCAGCACCCCTTTGGGCAGACCCGTGGTGCCCGAGGTGAACATGATGGCGGTGACGTCGTCGAGGCCGACCGCGGCCGAACGGCGCTCGACTTCGGCCTGAAGCGCAGCCGCGTCCGCGCCCGAACCTCGGGACACGAACTCGCTGAACGGGGTCGACCCGGTGCCGGTGGCGTCGGCCAGATCGATGATCTCGGCCAGATCGGGCAGATTCGGTCGCTCGTCGACCAGGGCGTTCACGTAGTCGGTGCCGAGGAATCCGTTGACGACGAACAACAGCTTGACCTTTGCCGTCGCCAACACATAACCGGCCTCGTTGCCCTTGAAACGAGTGTTCACCGGGACCAGCGAGGCGCCGACTCGGGACGTGGCCAACGCAGCGACGATCCACTGCCAACAGTTGGGGGCCCACAGCGCCACGGTGTCGCCGGCACCGATTCCCGACGCCACCATCGCCCGGGCGGCCTGGTCGACTCGGGCGCCGAGTTCGGTGAACGTGATGCGCTCGTCGCGATCGATGACCGCGAGCGTGTCTCCCCAATGGTCGACTGCCCAGGTGATGAGCTGGGGAATCGTGCCGGCGTCGACATCGAGGACTGGGGGCGGCGGCTGAGAAGCGGTGGTCACGGTGGCCGAAGGTAGCGGGACCGAGCCTGGCGGGTCTATCCAGGGGCGTGGTTCAGCCGGTTGGTCCTTCGGACCGCACCCGCTCGACCTCGGACATGGCTTCGCGTAGTCGGCCGATCCATTCCTGTTGATGCAACCCGACCTGGCCGACGCACCAGGCCAACGCCTCGGACCTCGAACGAACCACGCCCGCGTCGATGAGCGTGTCGAGAATCTGGCGTTCCTCCATGCGAAGCCGGGTCATCACCGGAACGGCCTGGGTGGTGAAGCGGGCCTCGAGCTCCCCGCAACGAACCGCCCAACTGACCGAACGCTGCCACTGTTGCTGCGCGGCTTCGGCCACCGCCATTCGCTGGGCCCGGGTCTCCTCTCGGAAGGCGGTGATGCGGGCCAGGGCCGCCTGTTGCTCGTGCCCTTCGGGGGCATTGCCGGGACTGGCGAGCGGTCCGATGACCACGATCTCGTCCTTGTCGGCAAGGACTTCCAGCGGCCCGACGTACCAGTCGTCGGGTAAACGGCCGGCGAACCAAGCGGCGCACTCGGCGGTGTCGCAAGCGCTGGTTCGAGGACTACCTGGCTGACGGTTACTCGGTTGACGCGGCGCCATGATCGGTCTCCTTCATCAGAACGACGTACCCCCGGGAATACCCGGGACCGTCGGCCGGTTGTGGTGCTGCACAGCATACGCAGTTGTTGCGTAATCATGTAATTTCCGAAGGGAAGCTCGTGAACCCCAATCAGACCGACCCCCGCCCGCAGGACGACGTTTCGAGCCACGGCCTCGGGGCGACCAGCCTCACCGCCTATCCGCTGATCAGTCTCACCGATGGCATCGTGCTGCCCGACATGGTCATCACCGTCACCGTCAGCACCCCGGAGGCCCGGGCCGCGTCCAAGGCTGCGCATCCGTCGAACGGCGGCAACGATCAACTGATCCTGGCTCCCCAGGGCGCCAGCATCGGCGTCCTGGCCACCATCGAGAACCGTCATGACGACACCCTGACCCTGCGGGCCCAACACCGAGTTCGCCTGGGAGCAGCGGTCGCAGCACGACAGGCCGAGCCCGACGGCGAGACCCTGCCGATCGAAACCCTGCTCATCGAGGCGCACGCCGTCGATGAACAGCTCGACGCGCCGGAGGTCGCCGACCGGACCCGCACGTATCGGGCCTTGGCCGAGACGCTCCTCACCCGGGTCGGTGGCCGTCGGATGGCGATGATCCTGCGGGAACTCACCTCGCCGTCGGCATTGGCCGACTCCATCGCCTACTGGCCAGAGCTCAGCTTCGAACAGCGGCTGAAGATTCTCGAGACGCCGGCGGTCGCGGACCGCTTGGCGCTCGGCATCGACTGGCTACGCGAGGCCTTGGCCGAGATCGACGTCCGCGAACAGATTGCGTCCGAGGTCACGAGCAACCTCGACGACACCCAGCGTAAGCACATCCTTCGCCGCCAGCTGGCGGCCATTCGCAAGGAGCTCGGCGACGACTCGTCGGGTGCGGCTACCGACTATCGGGCGCGGCTCGAGTCCCTCGACGTGCCCGACAAGACGCGGGCCGCGATCCTCGAGGAGATCGAGCGACTCGAACGGACGAGCGAAGAGTCCATGGAGGCCAGCTGGGTCCGCACCTGGCTCGACGTCACCCTCGGGCTTCCCTGGAACGAGCGGACCGAGGACAACTTGGATCTCACCGACGCCAGGGCAACCCTCGACCGGGATCACACCGGCATCGTCGACGTGAAGGACCGCCTGATCGAGTTCCTGGCCGTTCGCAAACTCCGCCACGAGCGGGGCCTCACCGCCGACAAACGGGCCGGCGTGTTGCTGGCCCTGGTCGGTCCTCCCGGCGTCGGTAAGACCTCGCTCGGCGAATCGGTCGCTGCGAGCGCTCGGTCGATCGTTCGTCCGGGTCGCCCTCGGCGGCATCCGCGATGAGGCGGAGATCCGAGGCCATCGCCGAACCTACGTCGGCGCCCGGCCAGGTCGCATCGTGCGAGCGCTGCAGGAAGCAGGCGACCCGGAACCCGGTGATCCTCCTCGACGAGATCGACAAGATCAGCTCGGGTTGGCAGGGCGATCCCACGGCAGCGCTGCTCGAAGTGCTCGACCCGGCGCAGAACCAGACGTTCCGAGATCACTACCTCGAGTTCGAGCTGGACCTGTCCGAGGTCATCTTCATCGCAACGGCCAACACCCTCGAGACCATTCCCGGCCCGCTGCTCGACCGCCTCGAGGTCATCACCCTCGACGGGTACACCGAGCGGGAGAAGGTCACGATCGCCCGGGACCACCTGTTGCCCAAACTGCTCGAACGAAACGGCCTCGACGGCGACGACGTGTCCTTCACCGACGAGGCCCTGGCCGACCATCAGCAGTGGCTATGCCACCGGACTGGGCGTGCGCCGCTTGGAGCGCCTGATCGACAAGGCACTCCGAAAGGTGGCGGCCCAACTTGCGGTCGAGCCCGCCGCCGAACGGGCACCGAAGCCGATCGACGTCTCGGACCTTCACGCGTTGCTCGGGCCGGCGCGTCCACGAGAGCTGGTGGCCGGAGCGGATCGATCGTCCCGGCATCGTCGCCGGTCTGGCCGTGACGGGCAGCGGGGGTGATGTGCTCTTCGTCGAAGCCGCCGTCGTTCCCGGCGAGGGTGAACCCACCATCACCGGACAGTTGGGCGACGTCATGAAGGAGTCGGTGAAGATTGCCGAGTCGGTGGTCGCCGGGCGGGGCCTCACCGTGCCGACCGGACATCACCTCCACATCCACTTCCCCGCCGGCGCCGTCCCCAAGGACGGGCCCTCGGCCGGCGTCACCCTGGTCACCGCACTGACCAGTGTCCTGTCGGGCGTCCCGGCACGGCCGTCGGTGGCGATGACCGGCGAGATGACCCTGCACGGACGGGTCCTGCCCATCGGCGGGGTCAAGCAGAAACTTCTCGCTGCCCATCACGCAGGGGTGAAAGAGGTCCTCATCCCCAAGGCCAACGGCGTCGATCTCGACGACGTGCCCGAGGACGTGCTGGCCGAACTCACCGTGCACCTGGTCGAAACCGCCGAGCAGGTCCTGGCGCTGGCGCTGGTCTAACGTCTGCGGGCATGGAGCTCGTCATCAGGGGAGGCAAGGTCGCAACCGCCCACGGGGTGGTCGTGACCGACGTGGGCATCGATGGAGGTCGGATCGTGCAGCTGGGCGGAACGCTCAGCGGCACGACCGAACTCGACGCCACCGACCGGTTCGTCCTGCCGGGCGGGGTGGATGCCCACGTCCACCTCACCGACCCCTACAGCGGGCCCGGCGACCACAGCTGGGCCGACGACTTCACCACCGGCACTCGGGCGGCACTCGCCGGAGGAGTGACCACGGTCGGCAACATGTCGTTCCACCGCCGGGGTGAGCAGATGCTCGACGGGCTCGAACGAGATCTGGCCGACGCCAAGGCCAACAGCCTCGCCGACTACTTCATGCACCCCGTATTGCTCGAACCCGACGAGGTCGGATTGGCGCAGATCGTCGAAGCCGCCGAGTCGGGGCATCCGAGTATCAAGATCTTCCTGTCGTTCAAGCGGTTCGACCGCAACGTCGACCGCTTCCTCAAGGCCATGCGGGTAGCGGCCGCCGCCGGCGTCGTGGTCGCCATCCACTGCGAAGATGCCGCCATCATGGGCTGTTGTGGCGAGATGCTGGCCGAGCAGGGGCTCACCGAACATCGCCACTATCCCGAGACTCGGCCCGTCGAGGCCGAACGCATCGCCACCGAGCGGGCCATCGGGTTCTGCGAGATCTCGGGCGCTCCCACCTATGTCGTCCACTTGTCGAGTCAGGCTGCGCTCGATGCCTGCCGCCGTGGTCGCGCCCGCAACCTGCCGCTCTACGTCGAGACCCGCCCGATCTACCTCTATCTCAACCGCGATCGGTTCAACGAGCCCGACGGTGCGAAGTACGCGGGCGCTCCCCCGCTTCGCGAGGACGCCGACCGCGAGGCCATCTGGGCCGGCATCAACGACGGTTCGGTGGCCACGGTGTGCACGGATCACGCGCCCTGGAGCCTCGAGAAGAAGCTCGACCCGTCGCTCGGCCCGTCGGAACTCCGCCAGGGCATGGCCGAGCTCGAGACACTGATGCCGATGTTGTGGTCGCTCGGGGTCGCCACCGGGCGCATCTCGGTGGCCCGCTTCGTCGAAATGACCAGCACCAATGCGGCCAAGCTGTTCGGCATGTATCCCCAGAAGGGTTGCATCGCACCCGGCTCCGACGCCGACCTGGTCATCTGGGATCCGAACGAGACGCGTGTGATCGACGGCTCGACCATGCACTCCAACGCCGACTACTCCCCCTACGACGGCTGGTCGGTGACCGGCTGGCCGACGCACACCCTCAGCCGGGGCGAGATCGTGGCCGAAGGATCACGGGTGCTGGCCGAACCCGGTCGAGCGATCTGCGTCCCTCGTCGCCCCTTCGAACGGCCCTGACCCGACCCAGCCGAATCGAGCGGGCTCAGTCGACGACTCTGGCCGACACCTCGCCCAGGCCGGCGATCCGGTAGGTCACGTTGTCGCCGACCGCAGCGGGCTTGGGTGGGAAGGCGGCGCCGGTGAGCACGACCTCGCCGGCCTTCAACTGGCCGCCACGCTCGGCGACGTGGTTCGCCACCCACGCCAACCCCTCGAAGGGGTGACCCATGGCGTTGCCGGTGACTCCTCGATCGACGATCTCTCCGTTCCATTCGAGTTCGACCGCAAGCTCGCCGAGGCCATCGACGTCGACACCGTCGAGCCCCGAGGTGACCGTGCCCAGGATCGCACCCTCGCACCCACACCGGTCGGCCACCAGACCGGCTGCGCCGAGCGCGGGGATGGCGGCGGCCCGGGTGTCGAGCACCTCGAACGACACGATCAGCTCGCCGACGAACGGAGCAATCGTCTCCCTCGTATACGGCGTCGGCGACGCAGGGACGTCGGCCGCCATGCGCACCAGCACCTCGCACTCGAGGGCCACCCCAACGAAGTCGGCAGCCGAGATGATGGCCGGCGCGCCCGGGCGACGACACTCGAAGTTGCCCGGCGTGGATCTGGCCGCCGAGGGGGCGGTCGATGCCGAGCATCTCCTGCAACGGTTTGGCACCCGCGGCAATCTTGTATCCGCCGAGCGGGCCGCGGTGGGGTTCGAGCAGCCGCCGCACCTCGTCCTGCACCTCGTAGGCGTCGTCGATCGAGAGCTCGGACCAGGGGGAATCGAACGGCTCGTGAGCCACGATCTGGTGGACGAGGGCCTGGGCCCAGTCGGTGATGGTCGATTCGTTGGCAGCCATGGCCGGACGCTACCGCTGATCGACAACCACCATCACCATTTGAGTTGGCACCGGCAACCGACAAGGATCGACCCGTTCGAACGAAAGGGATGCACATGGCAGGACGACTCGAAGGCAAGGTTGCGTTGATCACCGGGGGTGCCCGGGGTCAGGGCGCAGAGGAGGGACGCCTGTTCACCGCGCACGGCGCAACAGTCATTCTCACCGACGTCCTCGACGAACAGGGCGAGCGGACGGCGGCCGAGATCGAGGGCGCCACCTACCGCCACCTCGACGTGCGCAGCGAATCCGAATGGGAGGCCGTGGTCGGCGAGGTCATGGCCGAACACGGACGACTCGACGTGTTGGTGAACAACGCCGGCATCGATCTGGTGAAGAAGTTGGCTGCCACCAGCCTCGAGGAGTTCGAGCGGGTGGTCTCCATCAATCAGACCGGCACCTTCCTCGGCATGCGAACAGTGGCCAACGCGATGATCTCGGCCGGCAAGCCGTGCTCGATCGTCAACATCAGCTCGGTGGCCGGGCTGGAAGGGGTCGCGAACCACGGGGCCTATTCCGGCACGAAGTTCGCGGTGACGGGCATGACCAAGGCCGCGGCCAAGGAATGGGGCAAGCACGGCATCCGGGTGAACTCGGTGCACCCTGGCCTGATCGAGACCCCCATGACCGAGGACCTTCGCCCCTTCCGCGACGCCGAGGTTCGAGCCAAGGCCGAGCGCAACATCCCGCTCCAACGCGTGGGCCAGTCGATCGACATCGCCAACATGGTCCTGTTCCTCGCCGGCGACGAGTCCAGCTACTGCACCGGCCAAGCCTTCACCGTCGACGGCGGCGTCCACCCCTAGCCGAGCCCAAGCCCGGCCCCCGACCACCAGCCGATTCTGCAAGACCGACCCCACCCACCTTCGTTCTGCAAGACCCCAGCCCCCTGTGGTGGGGTCTCGGGCTTGCAGAACGGGGCTCGGGTGGCTGGAGCTTGCAGAATGCCGGGTCGAACCGAGCCGAACGCGTCGGCGGAGCCGAGTGGACGGGTGGCGCTGGCGCCGCGAGACTCGGGCGGTGCGATTCACACCTACCGAACTCACACCGGCCGAGCTCGAGCTCCAGGCCGAGGTACGAGATTTCCTGGCCGCCGAGATGCCCCGCGGCAGCTACGAACCGGCCCTTGGCATGGGCGCCGACCATGACAAGGAGTTCTCCAAGAAGCTGGCGGCCAAGGGCTGGGTCGGCATGGCCCTCCCCAAACGGTACGGCGGACACGACCGTTCGGCCGTCGATCGCTTCATCGTCGTCGAGGAGCTGCTCGCGCTCGGGTGCGCCGATCGGCTACCACTGGGTGGCCGACCGCCAGACCGGCTCGGTCATCAACAAATTCGGCACCGAAGAACAACGTGAACGCTTCCTCCCCGTCATCGCTCGCGGCGAAATCGGATTCTCGATCGGGATGAGCGAACCCGACAGCGGAAGCGACCTGGCGTCGGTCTCGCTGCGGGCGTCACGCACCGACGGTGGCTGGATCCTCAACGGCACCAAGATCTGGACATCCAGCGCCCACGAGAACGACTACTTCATCTGCCTCTGTCGAACCGCCCCCATGGAAGACGGCAACAAGCACCAGGGTTTGAGCCAGATGCTCATCGATCTGGCGACCGAGGGTTTGCAGATCAACGGCATTCCGTTCCTCGACGGAGCCCCCGGCTTCAACGAGGTGGTCATGACCGACGTCTTCGTCCCCGACGAGAACGTGCTCGGCGACGTCGGCATGGGCTGGGTGCAGAACACCAGCGAGCTCGCCTACGAGCGCGGCGGCCCCGACCGTTGGTTGTCGACCTTCGGCGTGGTCGAGCAGTTCCTCGCTTCTCATGCCGGGAGCCCGATGGGCGATCGAGCGGCCGAGATGCTGGGCGCAACGGTCGCTCGCTACTGGGGTCTGCGGAATCTTTCGCTGACCGTTGCCCGCATGATCGATCAGGGCGCTGCGCCTTCCGTCGAGTCGGCGCTGGTCAAGGAAATGGGCACCCGGTTCGAACAGGACACGCTGCTCAAGCTGATCGAACTGGTCGACCTGGAACCGTCACCCGAATCGGCGTCGATGTTCGAGCGAATGTTCACCGCTGCAACGCTCACCGGCCCCTCGTTCACCATCCGCGGCGGCACGATCGAGATTCTCCGCTCCGTCGCCTCGAAGGGACTCCACTCATGACAACCCATGTCACGCCCATCAGCGAACCCGACGTCAGCGTCGATGAACTCCTGAGCGACGCCGCCACCAAGCTGTTTCGCAACGTGTCCGACTTCGACACCGTCCAGGCCGCCGAGGCCGAACGATGGGCACCAACGGTCTGGAACGCCGTCGCCGAAGCGGGCTTCGCCTGGATCGGCGTGCCCGAATCGGCCGGCGGATCGGGCGGTACCCTCGCCGACGCCTGTGAAGTCTTGCGCATCGCCGGTGCCCATTCGGCTCCTATTCCCCTGGCCGAGACCGGCATCATCGGCGGATGGCTTCTGGCCTGCGCCGGGCTGCCGCTCCCCGACGGCCCCGTCACCGTGGCCCCCGGTCGGCCCGACGATTCGCTGAAGATCACGGTCAACCCCGACGGCACCGCCACGCTCGACGGTTCCCTCCACCGAGTGCCGTGGGCCGCTCGGTCGGACGTCCTCGCGCTGTTCGACGAAGCCTCGGGCAAGGTCATCGCCGTACCCAATTCGGCGTACACCACCGATCTGCTCACCAACATGGCGGGCGAACCGCGCGAGACCGTCACCTTTGCCTCGGCCGGCATCCCGGCCGATGCCGTCGCCGACGCCGGACCCGACGTGTCGGTCGATGCCCTGCGGAACCGGGGCGCCCTCAGTCGAGTGATGCTGATGGCCGGCGCGCTCGAGGCCATGCTGAACCTCACGGTCGAGTACTGCGAGGTTCGCCAGCAGTTCGGGAAGCCGATCGGCCGTTTCCAAGCGGTGCAACAGCACCTCGTGTGGACCGCCCAGGATGCGGCCATCACCAAGATGGCCGCCCAACTTGCGGCCCGGCAGGCAGCACGGGGCGACGCCCGCTTCGAGATCGCCGCGGCCCGGTCATTGGCCAATGAGTGCGCCAGCACCGCCACCCGCCAGTGCCACCAGGCCCACGGCGCCATGGGCATGACCCAGGAGTACGCCCTCCACCACTTGTCCCGACGGCTGTGGTCGTGGCGTTCGGAATGGGCCCACCCCGGGGAATGGAGCGGCAAAGTCGGCCGCTTCGCCGAATCGGTCGGCGCCCAGAACCTCTACCCCCTCATCACCGCCGGCAGCGCCCTCCTCGCCTGACTCGGCGCTGCCACCGCACCCCGCCACCCCATCGTTCTGCAGTACAGGCACCGGCGTTTCGTCGGTCGGGATACTGCAGAACCGAGGGCTTGGCGTTCTGCAGTACAGGCACCGGCGTTTCGTCGGTCGGAGTACTGCAGAACGGAGATGGCGTGTTCAGCAGCCACGTCTGCGACCCTGAAATTGTACGGACATTCGGACTTCTTGGGGTAAGCTGGAGACCATGTGTCGCAGAACCACGTGCAAGAAGTGCAAGAAGCCGAGCTGGGCGGGGTGTGGCGCCCACGTCGAGCAGGTGCTGGGCGACGTCCCGAAAGCCGACCGATGCCAGTGCGGCGCCGACGCTGTTCCGGGTTGGTTACGCAAGATCCTTCGGGGCTGAACCTGCCTCCGGTGCTCCTAGCGTGACCGGGTGACCTCAAACCCCGACGTCGATCCACGAACGCTCGATGAGCCGACCATCAGCGAGGCCGACCACCAACCGGGCGAAGCCCATCCGCGGCGTTGGCAGATCCTCGGAATCATGTGCAGCTGTCTGGTTCTGGTGGTCGCCGGTGTCAGCTCGCTGAACATTGCCATCCCGCCGATCATCAGCGACCTCCAGCCCTCCTCCACCGAGCTGCTCTGGATCGTCGACTCCTATGCCTTGGTGTTCGCCGGCCTCCTCCTGCCTGCGGGCGCGCTCGGCGACCGCTACGGCCGCAAGGGTGCGTTGCTCATCGGGCTCGGCATCGTCACAGCGGGCGCCCTCTGGTCCTCTCAGGCCGACACCGCCGTCCAGCTGATCGCCGCTCGGGCGTCGATGGGAGTCGGCGCCGCCTTCGTGATGCCGGCCACGCTGTCCATCATCGTGTCGGTGTTCCCACCCCACGAACGGGGCAAGGCGATCGCCATGTGGGCCGGCTTCGCCGGAGCGGGCGGCGCCATCGGCACGATCGGCGCCGGCGTCTTACTCCAATGGTTCTCGTGGGCATCGGTCTTCTTCATCAACGTGCCCCTGGCGCTTGCGGCCATGGCCATGATCGCCCTTCGAGTCCCGTCGTCACGCGATGACGAGGCCACGCCCCTCGACCCGATCGGTTCGGTCCTGTCGATCGCCGGACTCGTCACCCTCGTCTACGCCATCATCGAAGGCGGCGACGCCGGTTGGACCGAGCCCACCACGCTCGGCGCGTTCGCCGCGGCGGTCGTTCTTCTCGCCGCCTGGCTGGTCTGGGAGTCCCGCACCACCAACCCCATGCTCGACCCCAGCCTGTTCAAGCTGCCCCGCTTCGCGCTCGGCAGTCTCACGATCGCGTCAGGCTTCGCCGTCATGTTCGGCATGTTCTTCCTCATCATCCAGTATTTCCAGTTCGTGCTGGGTGTGAGCCCGCTCGAAGCCGGGCTCCGCAACCTGCCGTTCCCGATCACCATGATCCTCGTGTCACCGCGAGCACCGGTGCTGGTCACCAAACTCGGGACCCGCAAAGCTGTAGCGCTCGGGCTCCTGATCCAGGCGGCCGGTTTCGGGCTGCTGTCCCAACTCGATCGGGAGACCCCCTACCTCCTCGCCGCGGCCGGCATGGTGCTGCTTGCCTCCGGGATGGCCATCATCATGCCGCCGTCCTCCGAAGCCATCGTCTCGTCGCTGCCACCGAACAAGGCTGGTGTCGGGTCGGCGTGGAATGACACAACCCGCGAAGTCGGCGGCGCGCTGGGCATCGCCATCATGGGCACCCTCTTGGCGTCGACGTACCGATCGAGCCTCGGACCGGTCCTCGATACGCTCCCAGAAGAGGCGCGAGAGGTCGCAAACGAAGGGGTCGGCGGAGCACTTCGAGTCGCCGAAGGAGCCAGCCTCCCTGATCTGGTCCCCGCGGCCCAAGCTGCGTTCCTCGACGGCATGCAGGTTGCGTTCCTGGCCGCAGTCGCACTGACGCTCGTGACGGCTGTCGTCATCGGCATCCGGTATCCGGCCGATGAACAACGCCACTCGCCCCACTGACCGAACAGAGACGCAATCGCTCCGGCTTCGACCGCTGAGCCATGATGGCGCGGTGAACGCACCCGTCCCGGGCATCGAAGCCGAACTGGCACAAGTCGCCGAGCGGGAAACCACCGTGCGGGCGTGGGTCTGCCGACTCGACGACGAAGAGCTGCGATCCCGCGTCCGGGCGGCCAGTAGTACGGGCCGAGGGTTGCTCAGCGGCTGGACGCTCGGCGTGAAGGATGTGATCGACACCTTCGACTTCCCGACCGAGCGTGGTTCGCCGATCTACCGGAACCGAAGGCCCATGGCCGACGCCGCCTGCGTTGCGCTGGCTCGAGCGGCCGGGGCCGTCGTGGCCGGCAAGACCGCGACGACCGAGTTCGCGCTGTTCACGCCGACGGTCACCACCAACCCGCACCACCCAGCACACACGCCGGGCGGTTCGTCCAGCGGATCGGCGGCAGCCGTGGCGGCCGGCATGGTGCGTGCCGCTCTCGGAACCCAGACCGTCGGTTCGGTCCTGCGCCCGGCGGCGTACTGCGGCGTCGTCGGTTTCAAGGGGACCTTTGGCTTCGTGCCCATGAGCGGCATCGGCACCCTCGCGCATTCCCTCGACACGCTCGGTTGCCTCACCGCCAACGTGAACGATGCGGCCACGCTCTACGAGGCCCTCACGGGCGACCGGGCGGCCGCAGCCTTCCACCCGCCGAGGCTCGGCGTGTACCGGTCGCTCCAATACGCGCACGCCGAACCCGAGATCGAACCACTGCTGCAGTCCGTGACCACCGCGCTCAGGGATGCCGGTGCCGACGTCGTCGAACTGGATCCGGCACCCCACCTGGAACCGGTCGCCCAGGCGGGCGAGATCCTCCTCGCTCACGAGGCGGCACGGGTGTTCGCTTGGGAACGCACCGCTCACCCCGACCTCGTCCATCCCCAGATCCTGCGCCTCTTCGAACGAGGCGACGCCATCGGCGCCGAGCGGTACCAGTGGGCGCGCCGGACCGTGGCCGAGGCGGCCGCCGCCCACGACGACTACCTCGGTCCGAACGGGCTCGACCTCGATGCCCTCATCACCCCGTCGGCCCCGGGCGAAGCTCCGCTGATGGCGACGACCGGCGACTCGGTGTTCAACCGAGTGTGGAGCACGTTGGGTACTCCCGCCATCCAAGTGCCTGTGGGCATCGGCCCCAGCGGTCTGCCGCTGGGCATTCAGCTCACCAGCGCCCGATGGTCCGATGCCAGCCTGTTCGCCGTCGCCGCCTGGGTCGAGCGCACGTTCTCCCACCTCTTCGAGGGAGCAACGACCACATGACCACCGGTTCCCCGCCGCCACTCGCCGGTATTCGAGTGCTCGATGTCTCGTCTGTCCTCTCTGGCCCACTGACGGCGATGCTCCTGGCCGAACTCGGAGCCGAGGTCATCAAGGTCGAGAACCCGGCGGCGCCCGACTTCACCCGAGGCACCGGCAGCCGCCGGGGCGGCATGACCGCGTACTACTACAACACCAACCGGGGCAAGCGGTCCCTGGCCATCAACGGCCGCCACCCCGAGGGCCGGCAGATACTCCAGAAGCTGGTGACCACCGCCGACGTGGTGATCCAGAACATGCGCCCGGGAAAGGCAGCAGGCATCGGCCTCGACCCTGACGAGTGCCTCGCCCTGAATCCGTCGCTCGTCTACGCCAGCATCAGCGGCTTCGGGGCGGACGGTCCGGCCGCGGGTGAACCGGTCTACGACTACGTCATCCAGGCGGTGAGTGGCATGGTCGACCTCCAGCGGGATCCTGTCACCGGTCGCCACGACCTCGCTCGTCACTTCCCCGCCGACAAGACCACGTCGCACGCAACGGTCGAAGCCATCCTCGCTGCGCTGTTCGCCCGCGAACGCGATCCCCTTCGACGCGGTCAACACGTGCAAGTCAGCATGCACGAAGCCAACCTGGCGTACTTCTGGCCCGACGGCATGATGCAGCACACGATCGTGGGCGAGCCCGACGATGCGGCCATGTACCCCGGCGACTACTACCGGGTGTACCCGACCACCGACGGTGCCATCGTCCTCATGCCCATCATGTCCCCGCTCGAGTCCCTTTGCCTTGCCGTGGACCGACCAGAATGGGCAAGCGACCCTCGCTGGGCACCGAACCTGGTCGAGGGCGACCTCGGTCTGTTCCAGGACCTCCTGGCCGACGAGATTGCGGGCCGATCCACCGCCGACGCGCTCGCGACATTCGCCGCCCACGACGTCCCCGCCGGTCGAGTGTTCAGCCGAGACGAAGTCGCCGATCATCCACAGGCCGTTGCCCGCCAATCCGTCCCCACCGTCGACGCCCCGCACATCGGCTCGGTCCGGGTTCCTCGCCCAGCATGGCGGTTCGGGACCACGCCGGCGGCGTTCCCCACTGATGCACCCGAGCTGGGCCAGGACACACGCGCCATCCTCACCGACCTCGGCTACGACCAGACCGCCATCGACCTGCTCGACTCCCAACACGTCATCCGCACCCACGAACGGACGCTCACCCAATGACTCGCATCGGCATCCTTTTCAACACCGACCGCATGGTCGGCTCGGACTTCCTCGACTACGCCCGCCGGGTCGAGGCCGCCGGCATCGAATCGGTTTGGCTGGCGGAGCTGTTCGGGCGTGAGCCCTTCGCTGCTTCCGGCGCGCTGCTCGGCGCCACCACCACCTTGAAGGTCGGGACCGCCATCGCCAATGTGTACGTCCGCGACGCCACGGCGGCGGCCGCGGCATCGGCCACCCTTGCCGAACTCAGCGGCAACCGCTTCGAACTGGGTCTCGGCGTCTCGAACCGGGGCCTCAACGAACTACGGGGCCACACGTGGACGGCACCGGCACCTCGGCTCGAGTCGTACGTGCAGGCCGTCCGCGCCGCCAAGCTCACCCTTCCCCGAGACAGTACGATCTCCTACCCCATCCAGGTCGCAGCCCACGGACCGAAGATGCTCGACGTCGCCGCAGCCAACGCCGACGGCGTGTTCACTTACGTCATGAACGTCGAGCACACCGCCCGAACCCGGGCCGCTCTGCCCGCCTCGGTGGCGCTGACGCCGATGACCATGTGCCTGCTGTGCCCCGAACCGGACAACGCCCGAGAACTCTGTCGCAAGGCGCTCGGGATGTACATGGGACTCGACTATTACCACCGGGCTTGGCGAACCCTCGGCTTCAACGACGACGACTTCACCAACGGGGGCAGCGACCGGCTGGTCGACGCCATCGTGGCCTGGGGCTCGATCGACGACATCAAGCGTCGGCTCGCTGCCCAAGCCGACGCTGGCGCCGACCGCATCGTGGTGGTTCCCCTCAACCCGGTCAGCGGCCTCCAGCCCGACTGGGCCCTCGTGGAACAGCTCGTCGACTGAGCATGAGATTCCATAGCGAGTCCAGCCTGCGTGAACACGTTGTGTGCTAAATCTCTGGAAAAGCAGACAAGAATTCATCTGATAGCGAATTTATAGCTTTTCTCCTATCAAACGGGGCGGACGGAGAGTACTCTTCCTGCGATGGATCGGTTTTTCCGCTTTCTTGGGAGCCAGAGCCGTGGCACGTCGAACCTCACAAGAGCTTGAAGCTGCAGTCGGCCAACAGATTCGCGTGCTGCGCAAACGAGCCCAGATGACCCAGCGAGAACTCGCCCGCGCTGCGGGGGTGTCGACGTCGACGATCAGCAGCCTCGAAGCAGGCGCTGGCACGAGTCTCAGCACCTTGATCGCCGTACTGCGCGAACTCGATCGCGAGGACTGGCTCGACGACCTCGCGCCGCCGGCGACCGTGTCGCCGATGGCCCTGCTGGCCAAGGCATCCCGAACCCGCCGATGAGCGTCTACGAACCCATCGACGTCGTCGAAGTGCGGGCGTGGGGACGAACCGTGGGGGCGGTGGCCGCCGATCCCACGGCCGGGGCCTACGCCTTCGAGTACGCGCCCGAGTGGGCGACGGGTCAGATCGAGCTTGCGCCCCTGCGGATGCCAAACGCGTCCGGCGTCTTCACCTTCCGGGGCCTCGACGAGCCGACCTGGAAGCGCCTACCGCCGCTACTCGCCGACGCCTTGCCCGACGACTTCGGCAACGCCCTCGTCGACGCCTGGATGGCGCGACAGGGCATCGACGTCTCCGACATCACGGCGCTGGATCGCCTCGCCTACACCGGAGAGCGCGGACTCGGCGCGCTCACCTTCCACCCGCCCGTAACGTCGATCGGGGCCGAGCCGACTGCGCTCGCACTGGCCGATCTGGTGACCTCGGCCCGCCAGGTGCTCACCGGCGATTTCGGGCCGGATGCTCCCGCCGACGAAGCGCTGCAGCAACTCATCCAGGTCGGCGCATCCGCCGGCGGCGCCCGGGCCAAAGCCCTGGTGGCCTACAACCCCGACACCAACCAGATCCGGTCCGGGCAGTTCGATGCGCCGGAAGGGTTCACCCACTGGCTGGTCAAGCTCGACGGCGCGTCCGTCGGCCGAGACCGGGGCGCCGTCATCACCGAGGGCACCGACTACGGACGCATCGAGTACGCCTACTACCTGATGGCGACCGAAGCCGGCATCGAGATGGCTGAATCCCGCCTTATCCCGGAGGGGAACCGAGCCCACTTCATCACGAGGCGCTTCGACCGCCCCGCCGGCGACGAACGCCTCCATCTGCTCAGCCTTTGCGGCCTCGATCACGCCAGCTACAAGCTCCCTGGCGCCTACAGCTACGAACAGCTCCTTCTGCTCGTCCTCGACCGGCTGTCGCTCGGCCGCCAAGCCGCCGCCGAGATCTTCCGCCGATGTGTTTTCAACGTCGCCGCTGTCAACCGCGACGACCACACCAAGAACACCGCGTTCCTGTGCAGCCCCGACGGTCGATGGTCATTGGCTCCCGCCTACGACCTGACCCACTCCTACAAGATCAGCAGCGAATGGGTCGCACGCCATCAGATGACGATCAACGCGAAGGCCGAGAACATCACCCGAGCGGACCTCGAGGCAATCGGAGATCGCTTCGGCGTCCCGGCCTACAAGGCCATCATCGCCGAGGTCACCGGCACCGTCTCGCGTTGGACCGACTTCGCGGCCGAGGCCGGGGTGTCCGAACCCGCCGCCGAGGCGATCGGAGCGGACATGGCCAGATTCGCGCCAACCTGAGCGGCCAGGCACCGAGGGACAAACGATGGGGCCTCAGCCCGGTTTGCGGGCGATGAACTGGACGACGGCGCCGTCGCCGGTGTGACCTGGGCCTTCGATCACCGAGCGGACGATCTCGAGCTCGAACTCGATGTCCAGTCCGACGACCTCGGTGCGCAGCCGATCGATGGTCATCGTGAACTCCGGTACCGGCGGGCCGCCGGTACCGCGGCCGATCTGATCGGGGGTGTAGGCCTCGAGCACGAACCGCCCTCCGGGCCGGAGCGCTCGCTCCAGCGCCGCGTGCACCCGGGCACGGATCGGCGGCGGCGTGTGGGCGAAGATCGACACGATCAGGTCCCACTGTCCTTCACCGAGATCGAACTCGGCCAGGTCGGCGACGACGGTCGTCAGGGAAACACCCCGATCGGCCGCCAGCCGGGCCGCCTTGTCCATGCCTGCCTGGGTGAGGTCGACCGACGTGACCGCGTAGCCGAGCTGGGCCAGGTAGACGCCGTTGCGCCCTTCCCCGTCAGCCAGGCACAGCGCGGTTGGTGGGCCCGACCGCCCCGAAGCCCCGTCGACGACAGGATCGCTGACGATGGACCTCAGGAAGTCGTTGGGTTCCGTTCCGTAGTAGTAACCGTCGGCCCCGCCGTACCGGGCTTCCCACTGATCTGCTGGTGACGGTGCCACCGATGTCGGTTGTGCAGGGTTCGAGCCGGTCATGACCCGAACCCTAGCGATCAAGCGGGGACGGCTCAGTCCAGGACGGGAACCGACTTCATGGCCTCGGCGATCTCGGCGTCCGACAAGTCGTAGTCGACCAGCTCGCCGGCGAAGTGGGCCTGGTACGCGGCCATGTCGAGGTGACCGTGGCCGCAGAGTGCGGTGAGGATGACCTTCTCCTCACCCGACTCCTTGCACGCGAGCGCCTCGCGGATGGCGGCGGCCAACGCGTGCGTCGGCTCGGGTGCGGGCACGATCCCTTCGCAACGGGCGAACTGCACGGCGGCCTCGAAACACTCGCTCTGGGGAAGCGCGATGGCTTCGACCAGGCCCAACTCATAGATGTGCGACACCAGCGGGGCCATGCCGTGGTAACGCAACCCGCCGGCGTGGATGGGGTCGGGGATGAAGTTGTGACCGAGCGTGTGCATCTTCACCAGGGGTGTGAGCCCCGCGGTGTCGCCGAAGTCGTAGCGGTACTCGCCTTTGGTGAGCGTCGGGCATGCCGCCGGCTCGACGCAGCGGATGGTCGGGTTCATGCGACCGGCCAACTTCTCCCGCAGGAATGGGAAGGCCAGGCCTCCGAAGTTGGAGCCGCCACCGGTGCAACCAATCAGAAGGTCGGGCGTCTCCCCGACCATGGCCAGCTGTAACAGCGCCTCCTCGCCGATGATGGTCTGGTGCATCAACACGTGGTTGAGCACGCTGCCCAGCGCGTAGCGGGTGTTGGGATCCTCGACGGCCATCATCACTGCTTCGGAGATGGCGATACCGAGGGAACCGGGATGATCGGGGTTCTCGGCCAGCAACGACCGTCCGTACTCGGTGACCTCCGACGGGCTCGAATGGACCGTCGCTCCCCAGATCTCCATCATCGCCTTGCGATACGGCTTTTGCCGGTACGAGGCCGCCACCTGCCACACCTCGCACTCCATCCCGTACTGAGCGGTGGCAAATGCGAGGGACGAGCCCCACTGCCCGGCACCGGTCTCGGTGGTGAGCTTGGTCACGCCCTCTTTGTGGTTGTAGTACGCCTGGGGCACCGAGGTGTTCGGCTTGTGCGAGCCGGCCGGGCTGACTCCCTCGTACTTGTAGAAGATCTTGGCCGGTGTTCCCAGCAGCTTCTCGAGCCGTCGTGCACGGAACAGCGGGCTCGGCCGCCACAAGCGGTAGACGTCGAGCACCTCGCCGGGGATGTCGATGTAGCTCTCGGTCGAGACCTCCTGCTCGATGATGGCCATCGGGAACAACGGGGCGAGATCGGCCGGCCCGATGGGTTCACGCGTGCCGGGATGTAGTGGCGGTGGCGGCGGTGCCGGCAGATCGGGAACAATGTTGTACCACTGCGTGGGCATCTCGCTCTCGGGCAGGATGACCTTGGTGTACGTGTCGTTGTCGTAGTAACCCACAGCGGGTGGCTCCCCTTCGGTCTGAACAGACGGATCGTGTTCCGCACTGTGTACCGCCAAAAGGGTCTACAGCCGATTGGGAACGCTCAGTTGTTGTACGCGGTTTCAGCGTGCTGGGTGGTGTCGAGACCCTCGCGTTCCTCGTCGGGCTCGACCCGGAGGCCGATGGTCAGGTCGAGCACCTTGACCAAGGCGTAGGTCACGACGAAGGAGAACACACCGACGACGACGTTGGCCAAGATCTGCTCGCCCAGCAGTCCGGCCCCGCCGCCTTCGATCAGACCGGCATCGAACTCGCCACCCAGCGACTCGGGGCTGGCGAACACCCCGATCAGCACGCCGCCGATGAGACCGCCCGCAAGGTGTACCCCGACGACATCGAGTGCATCGTCGAACTTGAACCGGAACTTCAGTCGAACCGCCAGTGCACACAGCGCCCCGGCGATGAGGCCGACGGCCATCGCCCCGGCGACACCCATGAACCCGGCGCCCGGCGTGATGCCGACCAGACCGGCGACGATGCCCGACGCAGCCCCGAGCGACGTTGCGTGCCCGTCGCGGATCTTCTCGACCGCCAGCCAGGAGAGCATGGCTGCGGCGCCGGCGATGAAGGTGTTGGCAAAAGCCTGAATGGCCACGTTGTTGGCGGCGAACGCCGACCCGGCGTTGAATCCGAACCAGCCGAACCACAGGATGCCGGCGCCGATCATGGTGAACGGAAGGTTGTGCGGAATCATCGGTTCTTCGGGCCAGCCACGCCGGCGGCCGAGGACCATGGCGAACGCCAAGGAGGCCGAGCCGGCAGCCACGTGCACCACGGTCCCACCGGCGAAGTCCAGACTGCCCCGGGCCGCCAGCCAGCCGCTGCCGCCCTCTTTGAAGACCCACGCCCATGCAGGCGTGAAGACCAGCAGCATCCACAGCGGGACGAAGGCGATCCAGGCCGAGAACTTCAGACGGTCGGCGACCGCGCCGGAGATCAGGGCGGGCGTGATGCACGCAAAGGTCAGGGCGTAGAAGACGTTTCTGAGGCCTTCACCCCCGTCCTCGCCGGTCACGTTGATGTCCTGGAGGAAGACGAAATCGAGCGTTCCGATCCAGCCGTTGTCCGTTCCGGTCGACGACAACGTGTAGCCGATGACCACCCAGAAGATGGGCACGATGCCCAGGCAGATCATGTTCATCATCAGCATGTTCAGCATGTTCTTCGAACGCGACATGCCCCCATAGAAGAGCGCGAGTCCGGGGACCATGAAGAGCACGAGCGCAGCGGAGACGATGATCCACGCGTTGTTACCGGTATCCATCGGGAGGGGGCCTTTCGTACGGGCGACAAGACGGGTTCAGTCTTCAGTCAGCTTGAGTCCGCCTCGTTTCTCGTTTGTTTCGGCTGTGTTAACTCGCCGGGGGCCTGGGTTCGCGCCCCGCTACCCGGGATCGGCCGTTGCCCGTACGCTCTGGGGCATGAACGACGTTCACCAGCTATTGCGCTCCCACCGATCCATTCGCAAGTTCACCGACGAAGCCCTCACCGATGACACGGTTGCCGAGATCGTGAAGAGCGGCCTGTCCGCCGCCACCTCCAGCAACCTGCAGGCCACGACCGTGATACGGGTCAAGAATCCCGAGGTCCGGGCCCGGATTGCCGAGGTCGCCGGTGGGCAGCGTTACATCGAGACCGCCGGCGCGTTCCTCGTCTGGTGTGCCGATCTGCACCGAACCCGCCGTGCCGCCGAACTGGCAGGCGGGACCATGACCTCGGGCATGACCGAGCAGTTCATGATCGCGACCATCGACGTGGCGTTGGCTGCCCAGAACGCTGTCGTAGCGGCCGAGTCCATGGGGCTCGGTATCTGCTACATCGGCGCAGTGCGGAACGACCCACAGACCGTCAGCGACCTCCTCGAGCTGCCGAGGGACGTCTATCCCGTCTTCGGTCTGTGCCTCGGCGTTCCCGACCAGGATCCTGAAGTGAAGCCCCGGCTCCCGGTCGAGGTCGTCCTGAAAGAAGACGTCTATTCCTTCGACGCCGAGGCCCAGCAGATCGCTGACTACGACGACACGATGCGGGCGTACTACCGGGCGCGGACGGGCGGCAACAAGGAGAGCTGCTGGACCGAGGAGATCGCCGCGCTGGTCGACGGTGAACGTCGGCCGCACATGCGACAGTTCCTGGCCGATCGCGGCTTCGAACTGCGATGACGCTTCTCGAACGACTGCGCGACCTCCCGAGCGCCGGGCTCGGCACCTGGCCCACTCCCCTCGAACGGCTCGATCGATTCAGCGAGGACGTCGGTGCCGAGATCTGGATCAAGCGCGACGACATTCAAGGCGTGGCGCTGGTTTTGGATTGGGTCGTCGTCTTCAAGCGGTCTCCGGGTCTACCTGCCGGGCGTGGCCGAGCGGCATGCGTCGATCAGCGAGCGGCAGGATGGGTACTACCTGTCACCGTTCGGTCCAGGGACGACGGTTCGGCTGAACGGGGCGGCGGTCACGACGGCGACCAAGTTGCTCGATGGGGCCGTGGTCGAGCTCGGTCCCTCGGCCCGATTTGAGTTTGTCACCGGTGAGCCGCGGGTCAAGCCGATCGTGGATGTGCCTGAGCCGGAATACGAGACCGCGCTCGAGCCGGGACGGAAGCGCCGGTGGTGGCAGCGGAGGCGCCGGGTCCGTGGCGCTCGGTCGACCACCCCGTGGGGGCTGCTGATTGCGGGTTCGGTTGTCCTCGTCGGGCTCGGCTATCTGGCGGTCACGACCATCCAGCGGATCCGGACCGCGGCCACCGCTGGCGACTCGATTCCGACTCTGTCGGACCTTGATGCGCAGACTTTCGATAGCCTGATGGTCGAGGCCACGACTCGTTTCGAACGGGCAGCTACCCTGCTGGATTTTGGGGCCACTGACGAGGCGGCCAATCAGCTGACCGAGGCGCTTGTCCTGCTCAAGACCAGCACGATCGCCGACAATGCCTGGTTCATTCCCGCCATCAACACCTTCAACAACGCCGCGGTCGATCTCTATCAGTTCAACAAACGAACCGGACCGGTGGGTCTGGCGAGGATCAAGAATTCCTTCAAGGACCTCGGGGCCTCTCTCAGGTCGAATTTGACCCCCCAGCTGTTCGCGCTAGCGGTGGCGGAGGCTCAGCGGGCTTTCCAGGCACAGTTTCAACGAGAGTTCGAAGTTACCGGCCGTGACCATCCGGAGCATGTGTCCCTCTACGGTCCCAGTAGCGCGCTCGACGTTCGGACCCGTGACCTCCGCCCCGAACAGGTCACGTTTCTGATCGGGGCCTTTGGCGACCGGGGGATTCGAGTCAAGGACTTTTCGCTCGATGCGGTGCTGATGGCTCAGATTCAGGCCGCCATCAAGCGAGGTGTTCCGGATCGGGCCGGCACCGGCAAGCACCTCCACATCGATCGGTTCCGCGATCGCCGGGATAAATACACCGTCACACCGCGCTAGACCCGTTTCGGAGGGCCGCTTCGACGTCACGAGCCGCTTGGAAGCGAGTGGCGGGATTGGGGTCGAGAGCCCGCATGACGACCGCTGCCAGCCAGGGCGCGGAGTCGACCCCGGGCCGGAGGGGCGGGGCCTGCGCCCCAGCGGCAACCCTGGCCCTGAGTTGGAGCTCGTCCTCGTCTCCCTCCATCATGGCCGGTAGCCGACCGGTCAGCATCTCATAGAGGACCGCACCGAGCCCGTAGACGTCCATCATCGGCGTTGCCGTATTCGGCGCTCGGAGCAACTCGGGCGCGGCGTAGCCAAGCGTCCCGACCGTTTCCTCAATCCAGCCATCCGGGAGGCTCCGCGGAGGATCGCCTTCAGCAGCCACACTGAAATCGGCCAACCTGGAGGACCCGTCCAGAGCGAGGAGTACGTTGCTCGACTTCACGTCGCGATGAATGACCTGTCGCTCATGGAGCCACTGAAGCGTGCGAGCCGTGTCGATCCCAAGACGAATCGCGTCCGGTTGTGACACGGGGGCCTCCCCGATCCGGGTGCGGAGGTTCCCGCCCGGCATGAGTTCCAGGACGATCGCGGGGGGGGCGTCGACGGTGCCGAGCTGCCGAATGACGCCGTGGCGGCCGCCCAGCCGGCCGAGCAGAGCCCGCTCGGCGGCAAACCGGAGTCGCTGGTCTTCTGAGGCACACTGCCTGAGGATCTTGAGGGCGACCGCCTCGCCGCCAATCGAAGTGCGGGCGCTCCACACCTCAGTGGGTCCGCCGCCTAACGACAGTCGGCGGACCAGCTGATAGCCCGGGACTACCACCGTCAGGCGTGGAGAAACTTGATCCGGGACACGTCCGCCACCGTAATCTCGTCGCCATCCTCGAGGGGATAGTGCTCCCCTCGCTTGAGCAGATCGCCGTTGACCGCAGTGCCGTTAGACTCGAATCGACGAAGAAATAATCGCCGGCCCGCCGGATCAGACTGCAGTGGTAGCGGGAGACAAGCGTGGCCGAATCGCTGAGGATCAGATCGTTCTTTTCGGTGTCGCCTGGCCCGGTCGCGGCGCCGATCTTGAAGGTGGCTTTGTCCTTGTCGAGGGTAATCAACTTGCCACGGGACAAGCCATCGACGATCTGAAGGACCGCGGCGCGGTTGGCTGCCGCGGTTTGCTCCTTGGAAAGACGCTCCTCCCGCTTCTTGGCGTACCATTTCCCCACTAGGACCAAGGGAACGGCAACGACCACGAGGACCGCGGCAAGCATGCCGAGCATCCACAGGAGATCGCTCAGTTTCCGGCCGCTTGCGGCTTGCTGAAGAATTCGTTCGGCTCGTTTGTTCTCCGGGTCGCGCTCGATGACCCAGGTCGCATCGCGCTCGGCGTTGCCCCAGTCCTTTGACTGGACGGCGGCGGCGGCGGACTGGAGCTTGTCGGCAATGGCCTTTTTTCAAGTCCTCGCCGGCATTGCCTTGCGCAGCGCTCTTGGCCTTGGCAAGGTCGAGGTCGGTCTTGGCCCGGTCGAAGGCCTGCTGGGCCGCCTGGCGGCGTTCGTCCTGGAGTGGGAGCTTGACAGGAGCCGCTGCCAGCGGCTCATTCGCTCGGTGATTTTTCCGACCGAGGTGTCGACGACCGCATCGGCCCCGATCGCCTGGTCGATCTCGGCCTGGAGGGCCTCCTCTTGCTCGGGCGTCAGGCCCTTGGCCTGACCCGGGGCGGGGGCTGGAGCGGATGGGGCCGCAACCGCCGGCGCGGCACCCGACTGCTGAGGCCCATCGGCGGTGGCCGGTGCCGGCGGAGCGGCTCCTGGGGCCGCGGTTTCGGCGGGACCCTTGGCGGCGGCCTCGGCCGGCGGCTGCTCCTTCTTCTTTTTCTTGAAGAACGGAAACTGGGCTTCCGCGGCTGGGGCCCAGCAGAGCCCCGCGACGAGCACCAATGCCAACCGTTTCATGGAGCCTCCTTCTCGCCTTTCGCTTCGGCTTCTGCGCGCTTGGCTGCATCGGCCTTGACCACCAGGGCCTCGGCGTCGACTTCCTCTTTGGTCCCCGCTAACAGAACGACCTCATCGCCATCCCTGACGACCCGAACCACCGTCCCCGCGGTCACGTCGCCACCGATGATCAGGCGGGACAGCGGCTCAGAATGCTTCGGTCAATGGTCCGCTCGACCGGCCGAGCCCCGTACATCGGGTCATAGGCCAGGGTTGCGAGCAGTGTGACGGCGTCCGGGTCGACCTCGAGGGTGCCCTTGTACTCCTCTTTCAGCCGGCTGCCGAGGCTCTTGAGATGCATCCCGACGATGATTTCCAGGGTGTCCATCTCAAGGGCGTTGAACGGGATGACGCCCCCGAGGCGGTTGAAGATTTCGGGCCGCAGGCTTGACTGGACGACCTTCATGATGATGTCGCGCCGTTCCTCATTGGTCTTGGCAACGGCATTGGCCTCTTTGACGCCGAGATTCGAGGTCAACAGGACGATGGTGTTGGTGAAGTCGCACAGTCGGCCTTTGGCGTCGGTCAGGCGCCCCTCGTCGAGGAGACCCAACATCAGGTCCATCACCTCGGCGTGGGCCTTTTCGATTTCGTCGAACAGCACCACCGAGTAGGGAGAGCGGCGGACCTGCTCCGTCAGGAACCCACCTTGCTCGGAGCCGACGAGGCCCGGCCTCGAACCGATCAACCCCGAAATCGATCCGGAGTCCTTGTACTCCGCCATATCGATCCGAATTAGGGCGCTCTCGTCGTCGAACAGCGCCTCGGCGAGGCCTTTGGCGAGTTCGGTCTTCCCAACGCCGGTCGGTCCGACGAACAGGAACGACGCCGGCTTCCGCTTCTTCCTGAGGTCCGCCCGCATCCGGCGGGCTGCTTCGGCCAGCGCGTCGACCGCTTCGGGCTGCCCGATGACGCGACTCGCCAAACGCTCTTCGAGCTTCAAAAGCCGGTCGCGCTCGCTCTCCATCATGCGCGAGATCGGAATGCCGGCCCGCCTGGCCACCACATCGGCGACGTCCGTTGCCCGCACTTCGTGGGGCACCAAGACCCCGAGCTCGAGGATCACGACCTGGCGTTTGAGCAGGTCAGCCTCTTGCTCACCGAGGAACTTGAGGGCTCCGTAGCGGAGCTCGGCCGCTTTGGCGACGTCGCCGGCCCCTTCGGCTGCTTCGAGCTCGGCCTGTTTTTCCGAGGTCGCCTTGCGGGTCGTCTGGAGGCCGTCGCCGACGGCCTTCTCTTCGGCCCAACGCTTCTCAACGACCGCCAGCTCCGCTTCGGCCGCTTTGATCTCTTTCGCCACCGCGGGCGCATCGCCCTCGCCGCTTGCCTTGATGGCCTCTTGCTTCGTCTTGAGCCGAACGAGCGCCCGTTCCTTCTCATCGATCACATTGGGCTTCGCTTCGCGTTGCATCCGGAGCCGAGCGGCGGCTTCGTCGAGAATGTCGAAGGCTTTGTCGGGGAAGAACCGGTCGCGAATGTGGCGACGGGCCAATTTGACCGTGGCCTGGAGCGCCTCCTCGACAATGGCGACGCCGTGATGGGCCTCGTACTTGCCCTTGACACCCCGTAACATGGCCAGAGTCATTTCGTCATCAGGCTCATCGCAGACGATCTTTTCGAACCGGCGGGCGAGGGCGCCGTCTTTTTCGATCGACTCACGATATTCGTCGAAGGTAGTGGCGCCGACGCACCGGAGTTCGCCACGAGCCAAGGCCGGCTTGAGAATATTGGCCACGTCCATCCCACCGGCGCTGCCGCCCGCGCCGACCAGGGTATGGATTTCGTCAAGGAAGAGAATGACGTCGTCCAATTCACGGACCTCGTCGGCAATCGCCTTGATCCGCTCTTCGAATTCGCCCCGGTACTTGGCTCCAGCCACCAGGCCGGTGAGGTCGAGCGCCAAGAGGCGGCATTTCTTGAGCGATTCCGGGACGTCACCAGCAGCGATCCTGAGAGCCAAGCCTTCGACCACAGCGGTTTTGCCGGTCCCAGGGTCACCGACGAGAACTGGATTGTTTCTTGGTCTTTCGGAGCAGGGTTTGGATCACGTTTCTGGTTTCGGAATCGCGGCCGACCACCGGCATGATCTTGCCGCCCCGGGCGGCCTCGGTCAAGTCCCGGGTGTACTTTGCCAGTACGCTGCCGCCTGCTTCGGCTGCCTTTTCCTCGGTCGGCTGCATCACTTCAGGCGACCGGAGGGCGGCAGTGAGTTTGTCCACGGTCCAACCGGCGTCCCGAAGCGCCGGTCCGATATTCGCTTGATCGGAGCTGGCCGCGGCAAGCGCCACCTCGGAGCGGCCGACCGTGTGGCTGCCCTTCTGGTCGGCAGCGGCGGTGGCCCGGTCCAGCAGATCGAGCGCAAGGTTCGGCCGGCCACGGGCTGGCGCCCTGGCTCCGCTTTGACGGCATCGGCCCCATCGGGGACTGCCTCGACCCGGCGAAGAACCCCCGGCGGCATCCAGGCCGAGCTTGCCGGCGGTCCGGCCTAACGCCCCCTTCGGATCAAGCAGCGCCATCAACAAGTGCTTGGCCTGGATGTACCCCCTGCCCGGCCTTGGTAGCGACCCGGCGCGACTCTTTCGGCGCCGCGGTCAGGTCCATCGAAAGACGATTGAGATCCATGGTTTCCTCGACTCAGATCAGCCCTGACCCGGGCGTTTGAGCGTGATTTTAGGGGCCGCTGGAGGCGGGGGCGGCGGGGGCGGGGCCTGAATCGGCGGGGCTACGGGCGTGGCGACGCCACTGGTGCCGGCGCCATCGGCATCGCCCCCGCGGCGCCGGGGCTGGCCATTCCCAGGCGGCGGCGGAACAGCACGGCGCCGCGGATTCCCTGCCCCGGTTGGACGGTGACGGTGAGCCCAGCAATCGTGGTGACGTCCTGCGGGGTATCGAAGTTGACGGCAAAGTTCCTTTGGCCCTCGACCTCGCACATGACTGAACTCGACATCGGCGGCCGGGGTCCTCCTGAGGCGTTGACCCGGATCGAGACACTGAGTTCCTGCCCAACCGCCCATCCGGCCGCGGCTCTCGGGTCACCGGTGAGGACGACCCGGTACTCGTGGCGCCCAGCGAGTTCGAGCTGGGTAAAGACGAACGTGAGGAGGTCGCCTTCGCGTTGGGGGTGCGACGGCGACGACACAGGCTTGAGTGAGAATTGTTCGCCATCCCGATCGAGCATGAAGCGAATCGACTCGATCGACTCGTTCAACCGGTAGTCGACGTACTTGCCTGCCAGGGCTGCAACCAAACGCCGGAGGCGGGTGAGGGTCTCGATGGCTCGGGTCGCAACCGGGCGGAGCTCTTCACGGCGATCGAGATCTCTTGGCGGTACGGAGCACGCCCTGCTCGGAATCGAGCAGTTCGGAGTAGGAGGCGTCGACTTGGCCGAGATCCTTGAAGAATTGGCGGCTCGACTGGCTCAACGAAAGTGCCAAGGCGATCAGCCGATTCGCCCGGTGGATTTGCTGGAAGAACCGTTGCGGAGCCACGGTCAGGTCGGCGGTTTCGTAGGCGGCGGTTTCGAGAGCGAGGACCGCTTCGTTCAACGAAGCTCCGGATATCGAGGTCGGCGCGGATGTCGACACCCCGGCTGGCCACTCGTTCGGCGAAGTGGCCGGCCTTCTCGTGGACCAGCTGGAACTCACCCACCAGTAACCTTGTTTCGGCCTGGATCCTGGTGGCCACGTCATAGAGGGCGCTGTGCGCCAGGAGCGAGGCGCAGGGCGGAATGTACTGACCGTCCTTTTCGAACCCGGCGTTTCAGAGGCGCGCCGAAGCCTCGCGACCGCGACGGAGGACCAGCCACGGTCCGCGGAGATACCCAGCCGAACCTCGTAGCGGGTCCGGCTGTAGGCCGCCTGATTCGGGTTCGCTTGATCACGACCGACGGAATCAGGATCGGGCTCCTTCTCAGGCCGGCGCACCAGGTAAACCAGAAGGTCGCTAATCCCGGCCAGATCGCTTCGGTTCACTTGGACGTCGATCGGCCGGGACTCGTCGACGTCAATCAACTCGCCGCTCGGTGTAATGGCCCGCGCGCGGAGGACCGAGACTCTGAGCCGATCACCATCGTTGACCAGGTCGATTTTCGGGTCGAGTTTGGCCAGGCCTTGCTCGACCGCGTCCAGGCGGACTCCGCCGCCGACGAGACCGGACACCGGAACGCAGTATCGAAGCAGCCAAACGACCAACTCCTCATTGTGACGATCTTGCTGGAGGAAATGCTCCGGGGTGAGGAGCATCCACCGTGGTCCAGTTGACCGATCGGAACGACTGTTCATCCTGCATTTACGCGGGCACTCCTCGGCTCGGGGGTCCCGAGATAACTGTTGACACCTGGGCCGCGTGGCGTTGCCGGTCACCGAGGACGGCGCCTTCCTCGCGATTCCCAACGATCCATCGCTCCACCACGCGGTTCTGAACGTGTGCCGGCAGCACTAAGCGGTACAACGCATCGCGTTGACCGCGTTCAGGCGGCCGCAATCGACCGCCAGTACGTCTCCAGGTCGACCGGTCCAATCTCGATTTCGACGGCGGTATGGACGGTCACGCCGTCACCAATCAAGGCGTCGACGCCTAACCGTCCGTTCGTGCGGCCGAGCCTGGTTCGGCGTTCGGGTCGGACCGGGGCAATCCCAGACACCAGCCGAACCGGCGACGCCGGAAGCCGGAACACCACCCAGAAGCCAGGGCCGCCCCTCCGGCCGGCCGGCAATCCGGTGAAGGGACGAGGACGACCAGGGCGACGTCGTACCACCGTTCCTTGGGCCACGGTTTGGCCGAGAGGCCAAATATTTCGGTGATCCACCTGGCGGCACCTTCATAGTCCCCCAGGCCGGTCAGGCGTCAGCATCCCACCGGCCGACCGAATATGGTGGCCCAGTCGGAGAAAGTGGTTGTCGAACAAGTCAAACAACTTATCGATCCGAAACTCCCCGTCGGCACTGTCGCGCATCGCGAACGGCGCGGTGTCGATGGCGCCGGCGCCGGCTACCGTGAGGGTGACCCTCGACTCGGGGCGGAGCGTGGTGCCTGGCGCGGGATCCTGAGCGATGACCGCGCCGCGACGCCACCCGGGGCCCGCGCTTCGGAGGACAATCCGGTTCATTTCGACGCCGAGCTGATTGAGCGACTCAACAGCCGAGTCAAGCGACTGCTTCACTCCCCGGGTCGGGGCGACGAAATTCGGCATGGCCGCGTTCATCGCCGGCTCCGGCGATCCATGGTCACTTGGATCCGCTGGCCGATCATACATCGCTCGGACAGGTAGGCTTCAAGCTCGGTTCGGAGCCGTTCGAACTCGGCCTCGGGGTCGGCGAAATCTTCGGGGGCCACGGTCGCGGTGACCATGGTCACCATGCTCAAAACCGGCCGTGGTGATTTCCGAAATACTCCGCGACCTGGACGTCGGTTACCCGAGGTTCGGTGGCCCGGACGGCGATCTCGATATCGGCCGCCGTCACGACCCGTTCGCGGGTCCGAAGCTGCTCCGCAAACCGGAGCCTGGCTTCCGGATACTCGGGCGGATTAGACCCGCCTTTGCTGGGCGTCAAACTGGTGACCCGGGCCAACGGGTTCTGCGGCAACTCGCTCCGAATCTGTTCGATCTTCCCCGCGGCGATTCCATTGGCACTGTCGCCGTCGCAATAGAGGATCCGAAGCATGGCGTAGAGATCGAAGCGGCCGCTCGCCTGACGGGCCGGCGCGAACTCGAACCGGCCGGCGCCGAGATACCGGAACCGACCCCACGCCCGGGGCGGTTTCGAGATCGGAGACCTCGGCATATGGCTCGCCGGTCTCGCCGACGACGCTCTGGACTCCGAGGACATGCCGGTCCGTTGCCGTGGACGGGCGATGGCTCACGACGTTCCCGAGCCACGGGAAATCGATCTGCTCGCTCCAGATTTCGATGTTCGACGCCCGTCACGCAATTGACGGCAAACCGAGAAATCTGACTCGCCTTGGCGCTGAGTTCCGGCCGCAAGCGGGATTTGAAGCCAGACCAAGGGACGGTCGAGGGCCTGCTCGTGACCGACCGGCATCAGGCGCGGCACCGCCTCGGCAATGGCGGGCGGAATCCGACGAGCGCCACCGGCGTTCGGCCGGGGTTTCCTGGGAGGAGCCAGACGGCGTCACCGACCACGCCGGCGACCAGCGGCACGACGCCGGCGGCGCCTGCGGTCTCGATTCGGGGCCGGAGATCGCCAGGAAGGCCAGTTGCCGCATCCCGCCACGGGTCCGGGCGGCCCGGAGAACGCCCCGTTCGGTCATCCGACCCGCCGCCGTCGAGCAACAGCCACGGACTCCTCGGCGAGGGTCGCGGGCAGGGTCGAGGCCGGGCTTGCGGTTTCGACGAACAGCCCAAGGCGGCTCAAGTGGCCGGCGTCCGCCTCGAACGCGAGAAACAGGGTCGGGGCGACGGCCGAGAGCGGCACCGGGCTCGACAGGCCGGGCAGGAGCGGCTGATTGACCCAGGGCAAACGGGCCCCGCCTAACGTTGTCAGTCGGCCGCCTTCGGCAACCCCGGCAAACACGATCTCGACCGGCGCAATATCGATGGTGGCATCCGGAGCGAAGGCCGCCGGCTCGCCACTCGCTTGGTATCCGATCAGTTCGACTTCCGGTGAAATCGTTTCCCGGGCGCTCAGCTGGCTGAACTGGACGACGGCTTGAGCCGGTCGGGCCAATCGAGCCGGCATCCCCAGCCCTCGAATGAGGTCGTCGAGCGCGGCGCCGAAAAAGACCTGGTCGGCTTCCTGATAGACCCGGTCGAACTGGACGGCGAGCGATTCGAACATCGCGGCCAAGACGGGATCGGGGCCGGCTTGGGCCCCGGTCAGGCGATAGAGGGACTCGACGAAGCTGTTGCGCAACTCAGCCGAAATCTCGGCGGCCGACTTGTGGGGCAGACGGGGGGCGGATCGAGCAGTCACGACGGGTACTATGCCCGAGGTGTCTTGGCGTCCCCGGTGCGCTGGGGCGCCGCGGGCTTCGGCTTCGGCCGCTTTCCGTGATCCTTCTTATCGGCTTTGGCCGGTTTCGCGGTCACAGCCTTCGCCATGTGGCCCGGCGGTTGGATATGGACCATGGCGCCAACGAGGCTGTTGATGGTCGAGGCAACCGACTCCACCGTCATGCCCTTGATCACCGTGTCGGCGCCGGACAAGCCGGCCTTCATCCCGGCCGCGATCAGAACGTCCTTGCCGGCGTCAAGGGAAAAATCGCCCGTCACCTTCTGTACCGAATCGCCCTTGATATCCTGGACCAGTTTCTTACAGGTGATTCGAATCTCTTCTTCCGCTTGAGAGCGCGAGATATCTCCATCAGAGTGAACCGTGACGACGGGGTGTCCGCCCTTGTTGGTAAGCTGGAGAAGGCACTTGCCATCCGGCGTGAACACCTCGATCGTCTCGGCGTCTTCGTCGTCCAGCAACTGGATGGTATTCCCGCTCTTGGTAATGAGACGCTTGGCCGTGTTGCCATCGGTTGCCTCCGGGGGCAGGTCGCGCCCATTCCAGAGCGAGCCAACGACGATGGGGCTTTCGGCCTCACCCGCTTCGAAGAGGACCAAGACCTCGTCTCCCACTTCGGGCAGAAACATCATCCCCCGGCCGGCTCCAGGCATGGGGGGTAAGAAGCCGGGCCCAATTGGTGGCCATCGTCCCCGCCCACCGGTAGGAGATCTTGACTCGCCCCATCTTCTGGGGGTCGGAGGCCGTCTCGACGACCTCAGCGGTCACCGGCCCGGCGACCCTGGGGACTGCGGGCCGCTCAAGGTTGGTGAAATTCTTCCACGGCGTGGCGACAAAATCGGGAGACGTAGTGCTGATCGGTGAAGGTGTGGGTCACCTTAGTCAAGAACCCTAACTTGCCGAGTAGTGGTCTCAGGCAGTTGGAAATTGACCCCTGGGATCAACGTCACGAGGTCGCCGGCGGCCAGTCCGGGCAGAGTTGCGGCACCCTCGACCAGGACCGCCGAGCCCAAGTCTCGTTCGCTTTCGCGGCGGAGCGACGCCTTAAAGTCGGCGTGGGCGACCTCCCGGGCACTCGGATGCTCCAGTCCGGGGTCGCCTTCGCTGGCGGCCGCTCGCGCCAACTCGCCCACGGCGCCGACCAGTTTTGCCGCCCCGCCTAGCCACGGCGGCGTTTGGCGGACGCCGGCGTGCACGTGGGTGTGCTTGGTCTTGGGATCGTAACTCGCTCCCGCGACGCCATGGTTGGCCGGACGGGCCCGGGCCGTGACTTCCAGGAGGGTGTCGCCCCACAGCAACTCCCAGCCCTTGTCGACGAACTCAGTCCGAATTTCCGGCTCCGCCCCGTTGGTTACGAGAAAGCCGCCGTGTTCATCAGCGAGCCGGCGGATGAAGTTCATCTCCGACTCGCCCCACTGAACGTAGTCGAACGGTTCGGGACTTCGGCGGAGGGTCCCGACGATCTTGACGCCGAAGGTCCCCGCGATGGAGGTGAGGGTGCTCTGAGGGTAGTAAACGGTATCGATGAATTCGAGATACTCCGAGGGCGACGCCGCTTCGAGAACGAAACGGGAGCCCACATTCAGCAGGTGACTCTGGGTCCCGTCGCCGATTGTCCCCTGAAAGATTTCGACCGGTTCCCTGCCCTCGCCTTTGACGGAAACGACCACAGGGTCTCGGAGCAGTTGATCGAGACTGACGTCGGTCGCACTTTCCCGCACGAATTCGATTCGGCAGGTGGTGTGTTGGCCGAGCTCGTGGACCACTTCCAGGCTATCCAGCTCGCTGTTGCGAAGCACCAGGTCGCCGATCGTAACCCGCATGGTAACTTTCACCGCCGCCACCTCGTCTCAGGCTTCACGCCGCTTGGACCTCGCCGTGGCGCACCGCGCCGTGTTCATCCACCATGGTCACCCGGAATGCGCGCCGCCCGGTTCGAGGGTCCATGGTTCCGGTCGACACCGCTTGAATCCGGACCGCCGTCACGCCCAGCTTCCCAAGGGCGATGTTCAACCCGTCCTTGAGGTTTTCGTGATCTTGGGTCTGGCGCCGGCCCGCCTCCGTGAACGCCTCGAACAACCCAAACCACGGCGCGTGCGGTAGCGCCGTCGACCCGGTCAACGCGATGAACTTCATTACTTCGATCACGGCCTCGAACTGGTCCAGCTGGGCCAGCGAGCCATCAGGCAAGACCCGGAGCGGAAAGGCTGTCGGCATGGCCCCGCGGCGAGAATTACTTCGTGAACTTGTGTTTCGAGACGTTGGTTTCGTCGACAACGACGGTCAGTTCGAGGAAGAGCAAATTCTTGAACTGAACGGTCGTCCCACCAGCCTGAAAATCGGCGGGTGGATTGCCGACTTCGAACTTGCTGATCCAGCCCATGAACTCAACCGCGTGGAGCACCTTGTCGGCCTCGTCGAGATACCAGGTGATCTCGACCTTGTGGAGAGGGTCCTTCGACTCGGTCGCGATCTTCCAGAGTTCGACTTGGGCGGCCTGGGGAATGTTGTCCAGGATACTCGAGTCGATCGAAACCTCAACCCGGCCCACGACGGAATCGCCGACCCGGCGGCCGACCTGGTTGGCGTTCCGGTGCAAGGTGTACTTCACTTCGGACGGGCGGAATTCGGTCGAATCGATCTTCACCTTCACGCGATTGTACGTTGCCATGGGAGTATCCTCGATATACCGCGGAAAACGGGTCAGGCGGCGGCCGCGACCGGCCGCCTAACAGCTCACAAGCCGAACAACCCCTTGATCTTGTCCACGGCGACTCTCCAGCCGGCCACCGGGGCTGGCTCCGGCGGGGCCGGAGCCGGGGCCACCGGCTCCGGCACGGATAGGTCGGTGGACTCGGCCGGCTTCGCCGGGGCGGGGCGAAATTCGAAATCGGGATCGCGTTCGGTCCGGGCTTGATGCCGGGACGAGAAGTTGAGCACCGACATCTTCCGTCTTGTCTCCCCGCGCGAGGTGGCCGAACCCATCGAGACTGCGATCGACGCGGACGCCCTTATCCTCGATCGAGGAGAACCTGAGATCGGGTTTGGCCGGGTCCTCGGTTTCGTCGGCCACGTTCAGCCCTTCGCGGCCTTGTCGCCGAACTTGGGCACGTCGATCTTGAGTTCGAAGGTTTCCGCCCGGACCAACCGGCAGCACCTCCAAGTTGATGTCGAGTACGCCCTGGGCGAATTTGTCCTCGTCCATGTCGATATCGATATTGTACTTGTAGATCGTCCCCCGCTTCAGCTCGTCCTCGAGGAACTCC